>NZ_SAUN01000001.1:5297500-10097500 GCF_004011505.1 Nonomuraea polychroma | reverse complement strand
GAGTGGAACGGCACGGCGGCGACCTTGAAGGCGAACCCGGCGACGACGAGGACGACGCCGACCGTGACGACGGCGGGCATTCCCTGGTCGGCGGGCAGTGCCGTACCCGGTGCCGGGATCTGGCCGCTGAAGACGGCGGCCAGCCGGGACAGGAAGACCGTGCCGGCGATGCCGTAGAGGAGGGAGACGCCGAACAGCATGATCGCGGTGGACACAACGGACACCACGAACAACTTCACGGCGGCCTCGGAGGAGCGGCCGTCGTAACGCTTCAGCGCGGTCAGGGCGAACACCGGGAGCGAGACCAGCTCCAGTGCCACCACCAGCATGATCAGGTCTCGGGAGGCGGGCAGGGTCACCGCGCCTACGAGGGTGCAGAGCAGGAGGAAGTACCACTCGCCGATCGGGATGCCGCCACCTGCCAACTCGGTCATCGACATCAGGATGACGACCACGGCGGCCACCAGCATCAGGCCCGCGAAGACCAGCGTGAACCCGTCCGCGACGAACGAGCACAGCGCCCCATCAGTGGCGAGGTTGGGAGGGACGCAGAAGGTCTGGCCGCCGCCCCTGACCGTTTGGGCGATGACGAAGCCGAGGGAGATCAGGACGCCGGCGAGCGTGACCGCGCCCAGGGTGGTCTTCGTGCTCGGGCGGGCGGGCAGGAACGCGTCGAGCAGCAGCACCAGGCCGGCGACGACGGCCAGCGCCAACGGGGGTGCGATGACGAAGTAGTCGATCTGCTGGATCATGAGATGGCTCCCAGCAGGGTCTGGACGGCCGGCGTGGTGAGAGAGAGCAGGAGGCCGGGCCAGAGGCCGAAGAGGAGGATCAGGACTATGAGTGGCGTCCATGCCAGCAACTCGTAGGTCCTGATGTCTCCTGCCGGCGCCAGTGGCTGCTCCAGGACGGCGGTCGCCGTTGCCGCCTGTCTCTCGGGTGGCGCGCCGAGCGGGACGACGGGGCGTTCGTCCGGGGTTTCACGGACCAAACGGTCGTCGGCGGCTTCTGGCGGCATACGGCCGTCGGTGGCTTCGGACGGCGTACGGCCGTCGGTGGCTTCGGAGGGCGTGCGATCGCCGTCCGCGGCCTCGGGCGGGAGGTCCGTGGCCGGCTGAGGGGGGCGGCCGTGGGTGACGCGGGAGAGCATGACCAGGAAGTACGCGGCCGTCAGGACCGCGCCCAGGCCGCCGATCACCATGTAGGTGAGGAACAGGCCGCGGGGCAGGCCGCTCGCCGGCTGGTACGAACCGTAGAGCGCCAGCATCTCGCCCCAGAACCCGGCCAGCCCCGGCAACCCGAGCGAGGCGATCGACGCGTACGTGAGCACCGAACCCAGATGCGGCAGTGTGGTCAGCATGCCGCCGCCGAGCGATGGCATGTCAGCGGTGTGATAGCGCTCCTTGACCGCCCCGGCCAAGAAGAACAGCAGGCCGGTGATCAGGCCGTGGGCGACGTTCGCGAAGAGTGCGCCGTTGATGCCGGCCGGGGTCAGCGTGGCGAAGCCGAGCAGCACGAAGCCCATGTGGCCGACGGAGGAGTAGGCGATCATGCGTTTGAGGTCACGCTGGGCCAGGCACGCCAGAGCCCCGTACACGATCCCGACCACCGCGAACGCGCCCAGCCACGGCGCCACCGCCGTCGCGCCTTCGGGGAGGACGGGGATGGCGATCCTGGCGAAGCCGTACGTGCCCATCTTCAGCAGCACCCCGGCCAGCAGCACCGACCCCACGGTGGGGGCCTCCGTGTGGGCGTCGGGCAGCCAGGTGTGCAGCGGCCACATGGGGGTCTTGACCGCCAGGCCGATGCCGATCGCCACGAACGCCAGGATCTGCACCGATCTGGCCATGCCGCTGCCGTGGGCCGCGGTCAGCGCCTCGATGTCGAGCGTGCCGGTCTGCGCCCACACGAGCAGCAGGCCGAGCAGCATCACCACTGAGCCGAGCAGCGTGTAGAGGATGAACTTGATCGACGCCGCCCGCCGGCCCTCGCCGCCCCAGATGCCGATCAGGAAGTACATCGGGATCAGGACGATCTCGAAGAACACGAAGAAGAGCAGCAGGTCGAGGGCGAGGAACGTGCCGGTCATCCCGACTTCGAGCACGAGCAGCGTGAACACCAGCGCCCTCGGCCTCGTCCCCATCAACTGGCCCGGGGCGCGGGCGCTGCCCCAGCACAGGTAGACGAAGCACAGGAACGTCAGCAGGGCCGTCAGCGCGATCAGCGGCAGCGAGATCCCGTCTACGCCGAGGTGGAAGCGCAGCCCGAGTCCCGGGATCCACGGGATGTCCACCTCGAACTGCTGCCGCGCGGCCTGCCCGTAGTCGAACGCCGCCACCAGTAGGGCGGCCAGGACCAGCGTGATGCCCGAAAGGATCAATCCGTACGTCCGCAGCGCCGGGCGCAGAGCGTTCGGGGCGACGACGAGCGCCAGCGCACCGAGCAGCGGCACGGCCAGCAACGCGACAGGAATCCAGCCCATCATGCGAACATCACCGCCCCCACCGCGATCAAGAGCACACCGGCCAGGAGGCCGCTGACGTAGAGCTGGACGTTGCCGTTCTGGGCCAGGCGCAGCACTCCGGACAATCCGCGGGCCGACCTGCCGGAGCCGCGTACCGCGCCGTCCACGACCACGTCGTCGGTCCTGACGACGAGCCTGGCCAGGGCCAGGACGGGGCGGACGAACAGGGCGGCGTAGAGCTGGTCCGCATAGAACGCCTGCTCACACGGCACCCGTAGCGGGCCCAGCAGGCGGGCGGGGTCGGCGATGGGGTCGCTGCGCCAGAACGCGTAGACCACCCCTGCGCCGAGCAGTGCGAGCACGACGCTGATGACGGCCACGCCGAGATCCACGTGGAGCTCGCCGGCGAAGCCGAGGAGGAGTGCGGGGACGGCGAGGAGGATGACGGGCACGAGCATCGTCCGCGGGGCCTCGGTGACGTCCACGACGTGGGCCGTGCCGGGTTGGGGCTCGGGCAGCGCCACTGCCCGCGTCTCGCCGAAGAACGTGCGGAGCCAGGCTCGAGTGGCGTACGCGCCGGTGACGGCCACGGTGGCGAGCGCGCAGCCGTACAGGAGCAGGGCCGCCGCGTCCGTCAGCGTGCCGGTCGCCAGGGCGTCGTCCATGGCCGCCAGGATGGAGTCTTTGCTGAAGAAGCCGCTGGCGGGAGGGATGCCCATCAGGGCGGCGAAGCCGATCGTCATCGTCACGAACGTGATCGGCAGCTCCCTGCGCAGGCCGCCCATCTGCGTCATCAGGTTGGAGCCGACGTGGTGGATCACCACGCCGGCGCAGAGGAACAGCAGCGCCTTGAACGCGCCGTGCGTCAGCAGGTGGAAGATGGCCGAGGTGTCGGAGCTCGCGGCCAGGCCGCCGGCCATGTAGGCGAGCTGGCTGACCGTGGAGTAGGCGAGCACCCGTTTCAGGTCGTCCTGCGCCAGCGCGGCCAGGGCCGCGCCGAGCATGCCCAGTGCCGCCATCACGGCCAGCACGTCCAGCGTGGGAGGGGCGGCGCGGAACACGTCGAAGAGCCTGGCGACGATGAAGATCCCGGCGGCGACCATGGTGGCGGCGTGGATCAGCGCGCTGATCGGCGTCGGGCCCGCCATGGCGTCGGGGAGCCAGGTGTGCAGCGGGACCTGGGCGCTCTTACCTGCCACACCGGCCAGGAGAAGCATGGTGGCGGTCACGACAGTGGCCGTGGACATCTCCGGCGCCTTCGCCAGGACGTCGGCAATGCGGAAACTGCCCGCCGCCTGGCCCAGCGCGAAGATGCCGAAGAGGAAGCCGACGTCGCCGAGGCGGGTCACGAGGAACGCCTTCACCGCGGCGCGCGAATTGCCTCTGTCCTCCCACCAGTGGCCGATGAGCAGGTATGAGCAGAGGCCCATGATCTCCCAGCCGACGTAGAGGACCAGGAGGTCGCCTGCGTATACAACCAGGAGCATCGCGCTGGTGAACAGGCTGATGAACGCGCTGTAGGACGGGTAGCGAGGGTCGTCTTTGAGGTATCCGACCGAATAGACCTGTACGGCGAGGGCGACGAGGGTCACCAGAACGCCGATGAGGGCGGACAGGGTGTCGGCCTGGAGAGTGAGCGAGATCGGGATGGCGCCGGTGGTCACCGTGCCGTAGGTCTGGCCTGTGGGCTGGGGTGATGTGGTTTCGCCTGCGAGGAAGGCGAAGCCCGGATCCCAGGCCAGCCAGGCCGCCAGCAGTGCTGAGGCGGCGGTGGGGAGAATGGCCAGCCAGGCCGCTCTTGCGTTCGCCCGCTCACCCGCTGCTCGTGGTGGCGTTTGGGGTGATCGGGGTGCTGTGGGGGGTTGGACGGCTGCGGGTGGTCGCTGATGGGGCCAGCGTGAGAGCAGTAGGCCGGCGAAGGCGGCCGCGAAGGGCAGGAGGACGGCCAGCAGCGGGAAGGTCGTCATCGCCTGCCACCTCGCTTCACCGGCTGCTCGCCCTTGGTGTCGTCTCGGCCTTCGTGGCCGCTCTTGGCGTCTTCCTGGGCTCGACGGTTTTCGTGCGGGTCTGACGTGACACCTGTGCGGTCCTCATCGGAGGCAGGCCCGTCGTGGGACGACTGGCCCGGATCCAGCGCGGCGCCGGACGCGGGAACGACGTCGGGATCAGTGATGCTGCCTGGACCGGCGTCAGGTGCTGACGGGGTGGCCGTGGCAGCGGGGTGGTCCACCGTGAGGCCCGACTGGGCTCGTACAGAGGCTGTCCGGTTGCCGGCGTCAGCGGGGAGGGCGACCGGGGGGTCGTCGGTGGGTTCGGCGAGGTCGCGGAGGTGGTCGATGTCGACCGTGCGGCGGTTGCGGTAGAGAGCGAGGACGATCGCGAGACCCAGCCCCACTTCGGCCGCCGCGATGACGATGACGAAGAGGGTGAGCACCTGGCCGCTGTGCAGACGGTCGCGGAGCCACACGTCGAATGCCACCAGGTTGAGGTTGACGGCGTTGAGCATCAGCTCGACCGACATCAGCACGAGGATCGTGTTGCGGCGGGCGAGCACGCCGTAGACGCCGATCGAGAAGAGGAGCGCGGAGACGACTGCCGGGTAGACGATATGCACTAATGACCCCCGGTTTTATCGGGTGCCGAGCTGCCGCCGGTCTGATGGAGTGGGTCCACGGTCTGGTTGGGTGACGCGGGACTTGGCGTCTGGTCGGGTGGTGAGGGATCGGCTGTCCGGTCAGATGGTGAGCCGCCCGGGATGTCCGTACGGGACAGGACTATGGCGCCGATCAGTGCGGCGAGCAGCAGCACGGACAGGGCCTCGAAGGGCAGCACCCAGGTGGCGAACACGCTTGCGCCCAACTCCTTGGCGGCGCCCGGGCCTGGGGTGAGCGGTGTGTAGGCCGTGCGGAATCCGTCGATGACCACCGTGACCAGGATGGCCGCCGTCGCCAGGGCCACCAGGGCCGAGACGAGCCGATTGCCGCTGTCGAGGTCCGCAGAACGCCCAATGGGGGCGCGGGTGAGCATGATGCCGAACAACAGCAGCACGACCACAGCGCCCACGTAGATCAGCACCTGGACCCAGGCCACGAACTCGGCCGTCAGCACCAGGTAGCACCCCGCCAGGGCGCCGAAGCAGACCACCAGCCAGAGAGCGGCGTGGACCAGCTGTTTCGTCGTGACGACAAGCAGCGCCGATCCAACCACTACCGCGCCCAGCAGCAAGAAGACGATTTCTTGCCCTGTGGGTGACAGGTAGGAGGGCACCGCCTCGGTCACGACTCCTCCTCGGACTCCCTTGTCTTGTCAGGGTCGAGCCGTCCGGGCGGGCGGATGGACCGTGGGTCGGCCATCTTGCGCCTGCGGGGGCTCGCGGCAGAAGTCTGCTCCTCCGGCTCGGGTCGCGGTTGCGGATCGGCCGAGGCTGTGGACAACTCTTCTGAGGTTGGGCCGCCTGTGGATGAAGCTGCTCCCTGCGAGTGCTCGCCATCCTCGGTTGCGCCCTCTGCCGGCCTGGAAGCCGGTTCGGCTGCGGAACTGCTGGGGGCGGCTCTGTCTGGGGAGGGGGTGGCGTCTTCGGCTTGCGGCGGGACGGCCTGGCCCTCGGAGTCGGTGGGGAGGATCCCGGGTGGGCGGATTCCGCGTACGTTCGACATCGGTCGGCGTTGGCGCTGGGGTCTGGCTGCGGCGTCTGATGCCGCTGCGGGGCCTTCGCCGGGCGTCTGCGTCGTCGGTTGCGCGTCCTGCGTGCGAGCCGCGGGTTCCGCCTCTTCGACGTGGTCGGCCGCTTCCGTTCCTGTGGGGGCGATTGGTGCGCCTGCGCCGGTCTGCGTCGGAGCGCCTTCGCGGGCGGCGGTGTCTGGTGTCTGGGAGGCCGGCGAGTCCGCTGGGCGGACGGCGCGGTCGGCGGCTCGGCCCGAGGCGAGCGGTTCGGCACCTGGGCCAGTCGGTTCGGTACCCCGCCCTGTCGGTTCGGCACCTGCCGGGCCAGTCGGTTCGCCGCGCAGGCTGGTGCGCTGTTCGGCGTCCGGACTGGTGGGCTGGTCGGCTGCAGGGACAGCGGAGGTTTCGGTGGCCGGGTGAGAGGGGTGGCCGGGCTCCAGGCGGGCTGGGTGATCGGTGGACTGGCCGGCCGCGCGATCGGAGGGCGGGGGTGAGGGACGTTCGGCGCCCTGACGCGATGGGCGGTCCGCGCCCTGACGCGATGGGCGGTCCGCGGCCTGACGCGCTGGGCGGTCGGTGGCGGGGCGGGATGGGCGGTCCGTGCCCTGGTCGGTGGATGTGCGGGGTCCGCGATCCCCGGGCGGGCGGGGTGAACGGTCGGGCGCCGGGCGGCGGGGGGCGGCGGTGAGCTCCTTGGGCGGCTCGGCGCCGGGGTCGTGAGCCGGGGGCGCGGGGACGGTCTGGGTCCAGGCCGCCAGTTTGTCCTTTTCGTGCACGAGGTTACGGATGTCGCCCTCGGCGTACTCGAACTCCGGTGACCAGAAGAGCGCGTCGAACGGGCACACCTCGATGCAGATGCCGCAGTACATGCACAGGGAGAAGTCGATGGCGAAACGGTCGAGGACGTTGCGCTGGCGGGGGCGGCCGCCCTCAGGCGCCGGGATGGTCTCCTTGTGGGAATCGATGTAGATGCACCAGTCGGGGCACTCCCGGGCACAGAGCATGCAGGAGGTGCAGTTTTCCTCGACCAGGGCGATGACGCCTCGGCTGCGGGGCGGCAGGGCAGGCTTGACCTCGGGATATTGCTGCGTCACCGATCGGCGCAGCATGTGGCGAAGGGTGATGGACAACCCCTTTGCCAGTCCGACTCCCGGTATCCGCCCCATAATCAACATCATGTCGCACTTGGCCGCGCACGTGAATGCGCAAGCGCACTGTCCCCAGTTTTTCCACAGCCATCCACAGGTTAGCGCGAGGTTATCCACAAGCTGAGGACATGCCCGGTATGAACCGCGGTAGGGCGATAGTCTCTCGGCCATGCAGCACAGCCATCCGCTCCGTCCCGGTGGCGGGGCGTGGGCGGCCGCCGTCGCGTGGGCCTGCCTGCCCCTGTTCACGTGCGGGCTGGCGACCCCGTTCACCATCGGGTTCGCGGCGTTCTGGCTGCGCAGCGTGGTCCAGGCCGTCGCCGCCTGCGCCTACCTGGTGGCCATCGGCTCGTTCGTCATCCCGGTGATCTCGTACGACGACGTCGACAGCATTCCTCAGCCGCTGGATGCGGTGGCGACCGTTGGGCTGTTCGTCAGCTGGATGGGCGGTGTCATCCACTCCGGGATCCTCGTGCCGATGATGGTGCGGGCGCGGTTCAAGCCACCTGTGCACATGCAGCACATACAGCACAGACAGCACGGACAGCATGGACAGCACCAGCGGCCCATGCCGCACGTGGATCTGCGGCAGCGGACCACCGCGCCCACCTACCAGCGGCGGCCCGGGGAGCCTGAGTGGATCGGGCACTATCGGGTGCTCAAGCCGCTCGGACGTGGTGGGCAGGGGGCTGTCTACCTGGCCGCGGCGCCCAACGGGGCGCGGGTCGCCGTGAAGGTGCTGCACGATCTGGTCGACGAGACGGCGCGGGCGAGGTTCGCACGGGAGGTGGAGGCGGCCCGGCGAGTGGCGACGTTTTCCACAGCCCGGGTGCTCGATGTGAACATCACCGGCCAATACCCCTACATCGTCAGCGAATACGTGGAAGGACCGTCGCTGGAGCAACTCGTCAGGAAGTACGGGCCGCGCGACGAGGACGGCCTCACTCGGCTGGCGTTATCCACAGCAGGGGCGCTGGCGGCCATCCACAAGGCGGGCATCGTTCACCGCGACTTCAAGCCGAGCAACGTGCTGATCGGGCACGACGGGCCACGGGTGATCGACTTCGGGATCGCGCGGGCGCTCGACCAGATGACCATGACGTCCGGGAAAATGGTGGGGACGCCGCCTTACATGTCGCCCGAGCAGTTGTCCGGGGAGACGGTGGGGCCGGCCTCCGACGTGTTCAGCTGGGCAGTGACGATCATGTTCGCGGCCACGGGGCGGCCGGCGTTCGGGGAGGACTCCGTGCCTGCGGTCTTCAACCGAGTGCTCACGGTTCATCCTGATCTGTCGCCGTTGCCGCCTGCGTTGCGCGGGATTGTGGGGACTTGCCTCAACAAGCGGCCTGAGGAGCGGCCGTCGGCCTCCGATGTGATGCTGGCGATCATCCACTGACCCTCGCGTGTCACGGCCATCGTCACTGGTTGGCCTCGCTGCCGTGAGCGCCGTCACCGTCCAAAGCGGGAGCGCCCCGGCTCGGGCGGCGGGCCGCTCTGGGCACCAGGAGGAGACGACCTCGCCGCAAAAGCTGACCTGGCCGCGCCCACCCCGCCGAGCAGCGCGTAACCGACGAGGGTCATCGGGTTGTGGCCGGCCTGGTGTTCAGTGACGAGTGCCGTATGTGGCGAGGGTGACGTCATTGGTGGCGGGTCAGGGTCACTGATGGCGGCAAGAGGGGGCATTGCTGCGGAGCCGATGAGCCGAACGATGTAAACAAGTGGCGAGTACGGCTTCTGGACGGCGATCGACCTTGGTACGGGCGAGTTGGGGTTCGGCGGACGCTACGGGGTAGCCGTTCTCGCCCGCGTGACCAAGTCCAGATACTCCTCGCGCGACAACCGTTCCACGACCAGAAGCAAGTCGTGGCGCTTGGCGAAGCGGTCCACGTCGTTCGGGGGCCAGCGGCCAGGGAGGTGGTGGAGGAGGTGCTCCATCCTGTCGAGGACGGCCAGACCTGTCAGGTCCTCGTAACGGTAGAGGAGCAGGCTGAACGCCTCGTTGATGTCCATGCCCAGGCGGAGATCGGCGACGACGACGTTCCTCTGGATGATCTGGAGCTTCCGCGGACGCTTTCCGACCAGGTACGGGCCGTTGGGCGGGCCTACGATACTGCCCTGATTGACGCGCCATCGGTGGAGTCTCGCTGCGACCGGGCGAATGACCAGCAATGCGGGACTGACGGCTACGACCAGCCATTTCGCATCGACGAAGTCCAGGATCAGCCGGCCGATTGAGGCGACGCCACGCCAGGCGACCCACAGTCCGGCGTAGGCCAGATATGCCATGACGCCCAGGCCGACGACTCCCCCGCAGATCGCCACGGTTTTGCGCCATTTACTGAATGACGGGCGTAAGAGGCCGTGTAGGCGTGTCCAGCCGGGGGCGCGGCCGGCGAGCACCCTGCGCACCTGGCGCTCGGGCCTGCCGCGGGCCTCCACCAGCGGGATTCCGGCCCGCCCCGCGAAGGACCGCAGGTGGGGCGTATGCCAGTCGCCCGGCAGGTCGAGCATGACCAGGCCGTCGGCGTCCAATGCGGCCAGGCCCTGTACGGAGGAGTCCCCCTGGTCATATCTGTAGTGGTAGAGCTGGGCCGGCCTCAGACGTACCGAATGGCCTGAAGCATTATCGGTGACCGTCAGCGAATCCCCGTCGGTGGTCAGGATGGTTTTGGGACAGCGACTGCCCTTTGTCGCGCCTGCCACCGGAAGAAGCTTCTTCATTCGTCATCCCCCATTGGCCCCTGTCCGGGTACGACGAATAAAGCAGGTGTAAAGTTTCCGCCCCGAAACTCAGATGAGAACTTTGACGACGCCGGTGAGGGCCAGTTGAAGGAGCGCCAGGGGGACGAGCCCGGCCCAGGCGAGCTTCTGGAGCTGGTCCTCGCGCAGCCGCGGATACGTCACCCGCAACCAGATCACGACGAACGCCAGCACGAACACCTTGACCAGCGTCCACAACCAGCCGGGCAGGAACGGGCCGTGCCAGCCGCCCAGGAACAGGACGGTGGTCAGGAAGGACAGCACCACGATCCCGGCGTACTCCGCGAGCATGAACAGCGCGAAACGCATGCCGGTGTATTCGGTCATCGGGCCCATGATGATCTCGGACTCGGCGATCGGCATGTCGAACGGCGGCCGCCGCAGCTCGGCCAGGCCGGCCAGGAAGAAGACCACGCCGCCGATCGCCTGCCACGGCAGCCACCACCACTGCCACGCCTCGACGATCCCCGGGATCGACAGTGTGCCGGCGGCCATCGCCACCGAGGAGGCCGCCAGCACCAGCGGCAGCTCGTACGACATGAGCTGGGCGGCCGAGCGCATGCCCCCGAGCACCGAGTATTTGTTGGCCGAGGCCCACCCGGCCATGATCGAGCCGAGCACGCCGATGCCCATGACGGCGAGGACGAAGAAGAGGCCCAGGTCGAGGTCGACGGCCACGAGGCCGCGGTCGATGGGGATGGCGATCAGCACGACCAGGTACGGGACCAGCGCCACCCCGGGGGCGATCATGAAGATGCGGCGGTCGGCCGCGGCCGGGATGACGTCCTCCTTCTGCGCGAACTTCACCCCGTCGGCGATGAGCTGCGCCCAGCCGTGGAAGCCGCCGGCGTACATGGGGCCGAGCCGAGACTGCATGTGGGCCATGACCTTGTGCTCGGTCTGACCGATGATCAGGGGTAGTACCAGGAACACGATGAGGATGACGGCGAAGCTGAGCACCACGTCAAGCATCGGGCGGCTCCCATCGGTCGGCGTTCATTCGGCGGTCAGGGCGCCGCAGGCGCTGGCTCGGGCGCAGGCGCCTCAGGCATCTGGGGTCCCCCAGTCGGCGGGCACGCCAGGGGGAAGGGTTTTGCGGCGGCTCGGGGCGCCGTGACCGGACTCGCCGGGCTCCTTGGCGCCGGGCCAGGGCTTGGCCACGCGGGCGGCCAGGATGAAGTCCTTGCGTAGCGGGTGGCCCTCGAAGCCGTCGGGCAGCAGCAGCGGCACCAGGTAGGGGTGGCCGTCGAAGATCACGCCGAACATCTCGTACGTCTCTCGCTCGTGCCAGTTGGCACCCCGGTAGACCCCGACGGCGGTCGGCAGGTGCGGGTCGGCGCGCGGCACGCGGGTGCGGAGCAGCAGCCGCTCGCCGGCGGCCGGGTTGTAGACGTGGGCCACGACGAGGAAGGCGTCCGGCGGTTCGTCGACGCCGGTCAGCCAGTCGAAGAAGGCGTAACCGAGGTCGTCGCGGACGAACGTCAGCAGTTCGATCCAGTCGGAGGGGGCGACATCGATCGTGGTGTCGCCGTACGACTCGGAGACCTCGGCGCGGTCGCCGAAACGTGCGGAGAGCTCGGCGGTGTTCACGCCTCCTCCGAGTGGGAGCGGGACAATCCGTAGCGGTCGCTGAGCTTCTCCTGGGCGATCTTCTCCTGGAGCTTCATGATGCCGTAGAGGAGGGCCTCGGGTCTGGGCGGGCAGCCGGGCACGTAGA
Source organism: Nonomuraea polychroma (assembly GCF_004011505.1). Taxonomy (NCBI): domain Bacteria; kingdom Bacillati; phylum Actinomycetota; class Actinomycetes; order Streptosporangiales; family Streptosporangiaceae; genus Nonomuraea; species Nonomuraea polychroma. The sequence continues at coordinate 10,085,748 of NZ_SAUN01000001.1, read as the reverse complement.
CGTCGACGGGGATGATCTGGTCCACGCCGTTGGTCACGCAGTAGGAGTCCCAGTAAGGACCGCCGGTGTTGGAGCAGGCGCCGAACGAGATCACGTATTTCGGGTCGGGCATCTGCTCGTAGAGCCGTTTCACGGCCGGGGCCATCTTGTCGGTGACCGTGCCGGACACGATCATGAGGTCGGCCTGGCGCGGGCCGTTCGCGAACGGGATCACGCCGAACCGGATGAAGTCGTGCCTGCTCATCGACGTCGCGATGAACTCGATCGCGCAGCAGGCCAGCCCGAAGTTGAACACCCACAGGGAATAGCGGCGACCCCAGTTGAGCACGAAGCGCATCGGCTTGGGTGCCAACCGGGAGACCGGCCCCACCGTGGGCATCGGGAGATCCGTTGCTGCCATGATTCCATTCTTGCGCGGATCGCAGGTCAGGCAAAGAACGCCGGCCTATGTCCAGGTAAGGACCCGTTTGCGCCAGGCGTACACGATGCCCAGGGCGATGAAGCCCAGGAACACGAACATCTCCACCAGCGTCGTCAGCCCGTAGCCCGGCGCGTCGAAGACGGTGGCCCAGGGGAACAGGAAGACGGCGTCCACCGCGAACACGACGTAGAGGTACGTGAAGACGTAGTAGCGGACCTGCGACTGGGCCCAGCCTTCCCCTACCGGGTCGACCCCGCATTCGTACGTGGTCAGTTTGTCGGGCGTGGGACGGCTCGGCCGGAGGAGGCGGTTGGCCGTCAGGGCCCCGGCCACGATGGCGACGCCGATGGCGAGCAGCGCGGCGACCAGCACGTAGGACCCGAAATAGCCGTCCATGGAATCGATCGTAACTCGATCTCGAACCAAAGGCCCGTCAGCGGGGTCATAAACCAAGGATGGGTCAAAGCCTCTTCCCCCATCCCCCAAAATCGGGGTAAACAAGAAGATCAACCCCATAACCTGACAGACATGCATAAACCGCGATTCTTTTCCGGAATCGCTCTGCTGGCCCTCTCAGCCGCGGGGTGCGGTCTAACCGGCTCTCCTCAGGGGCGGGACGTCATGATCCCGGCAGAGCCGACACTGATCGACTTTGTCGACCCGGCGACCGTTCCCGCCTTGTCCACCAGGACGATGAGTGAAGGCGACTCCCCCGGCGGGGCCCGCTACGTGCACATCAACTACCCCGAGCTCGCCACCGCGCCCGCGCTCAACCGGGCGCTGCGGGCACAGATCCAGCGGCAGCTGCAGGACTTCCGCCGGCGCACCCAAGACGGCGGCGTCTACCCGCGCCCCGAGCTCAACGTCACCTGGCAACTCGCGGCCGCCTCATCCCAGGCGATCGGAGTACGGCTGCGCACCGGCGAGTACCTCGGCGCGAGCTGGGGCAATTCCACTCGGACGCTCTGGTTCGATCCCCGCAAGGGCAAGGCGGTCGGCTCCACCGGGCTGCTTGCCGGGCAGGACGCGCTGCGGCGGCTCGCCGAACTGGTCAGGGAGCAGCTCAAAGGGCGCGGCGAGCAGGTCGAGCGCGACGAGGTGACGGCCGACGGCGGTCAGCTCGACTCGATGGCCTTCAACCGGAGCGGCGACCTGGTGGTCGAGTTCGACGACTGCCAGATCGGGCCGTGCTCGCTGGGGCGGCTGGCCGTGGCGGTGCCGGCGGACGAGGCGACGCCGCTGCTGTCCGATCTGGGCAGGCAGGCCCAGGAAAGCGTCCGCGGCGCGACGGGCCGGGGCGTGCGGGACCACGATGAAGAGAGCGGTCCGCCCTACTACGTGAGGAGCACGCCGCACGACGTGTCCGCGAGCAGCCCGCCGGCGGCCAGCAACCGAGCCGGCACGGTGGACTGCGCCAAGGCCAGGTGTGTTGCGCTGACGTTCGACGACGGGCCAGGACCGTTCACCGGCAGGCTGCTGGACGTGCTGCGGGAGGCGCAGGCGCGGGCCACGTTCTTCCCGGTCGGCAGCAGCGCCGCCGTGCAGACCGGGCTGCTGCGCAGGATGAGCTCGGAAGGTCATCTGATCGGGAACCACAGCTGGGTGCACAGGGACCTGTCGAAGCAGGCGAGCAGCAAGGTCGCCGACTCGCTCGGGCGTACCGAGGACATGATCGCGGCGGCCATCGGGCAGGCGCCGACGCTGGTGCGTCCGCCGTACGGCGCGGTGAGCGGGGAACTGCGCGACATCGCGCTCCAGAAGGGCTTCGCGGTGGTCACCTGGGACGTGGACGCGGGCGATCAGGAAGGCGGCAAGCCGGCCGACATCACCGATCGTGTCGTGCGCGCGGCCCACCCAGGTGCGATCATTCTGATGCACGACATTCATCGGGGGACCGTTGACGCCGTTCTGGACATCCTCAAAAGGTTGCGCGGGAAGGGTTACAGATTCGTCACCGTTCCAGAGTTGTACGGGTCTGCTGGAATGCAGGCCGGACGCCTGTACAGGTCAGGGAGCGAGCCGTCCCGTAAGCAGCCCCTGACGTAGCGCACGTGTTGGGGGGACGTATAGTTGGCGATCGTGACCCGAACCGTCCTGTTCGCCCGCCTGCATGTAGACCTCTGCAGGCTCGCGTCCGGGCTGTGTCGTCGTTGTTCTCCGACCTCACCCTGAGACCGACCGCGTTTACCCGCTTTACGCGGGCTGCAAACGCGCGACCTTCCGAGGATCTAGCATGGAAACAGAGAACGCGCCTAATGCAACCGCGCCTTGGCGCGTCGAGGAGGACTGAGCTGTGACGAAGCAGGTCCAGCAGCTCGACCGCGTGATCATCCGGTTCGCCGGCGACTCCGGCGACGGCATGCAGCTCACCGGCGACCGCTTCACGGCGGGCACGGCGGAGTTCGGCAACGACCTGTCGACGTTGCCCAACTTCCCGGCTGAGATCCGCGCGCCTGCAGGCACCCTGCCGGGCGTGTCGAGCTTCCAGCTCCACTTCGCCGACCACGACATTCTCACGCCCGGCGACGCGCCGAACGTGCTCGTGGCCATGAACCCCGCGGCCCTCAAGGCCAACCTGGGCGACCTGCCCCGGGGTTCCGACATCATCGTGAACACGGACGAGTTCACCAAGCGCAACCTGCAGAAGGTCGGCTACGCCGCCAACCCGCTGGAGGACGACTCGCTCAACGAGTGGCGCGTCCACGCGGTGCCGCTGACCTCGCTCACCGTCAAGGCGCTCGAAGGCTTCGACCTGTCCAAAAAGGACGCCGAGCGGTCCAAGAACATGTTCGCCCTCGGCCTGCTCAGCTGGCTCTACCACCGGCCGACCGACCACACGATCAAGTTCCTCGAGCAAAAGTTCGCAAAGAAGCCGGAGATCGCCAAGGCCAACATCGCGGCCTTCCAGGCGGGCTGGAACTACGGGGAGACCACCGAGTCGTTCTCGGTGTCGTACGAGGTCAAGCCGGCGCAGCTGGCGCCGGGTGTTTACCGCAACATCTCCGGCAACCAGGCGCTCGCCTACGGACTGATCGCCGCCAGCGTGCAGTCCAAGCTGCCGCTGTTCCTGGGCTCCTACCCGATCACCCCGGCCAGCGACATCCTGCACGAGCTCAGCAGGCACAAGAAGTTCGGCATCCGCACCTTCCAGGCGGAGGACGAGATCGCGGGCGTCGGCGCGGCGCTCGGGGCCGCGTTCGGCGGCGCGCTGGGCGTGACCACCACGTCGGGTCCCGGTGTGGCGCTGAAGGCCGAGACGGTCGGCCTGGCGGTCACCACCGAGCTGCCGCTGATCATCGTGGACGTGCAGCGGGCCGGGCCGAGCACCGGCATGCCGACCAAGACCGAGCAGACCGACCTGCTGATGGCCATGTACGGCCGCAACGGCGAGTCCCCCGTGCCGATCGTGGCGCCGATGTCGCCGAGCGACTGCTTCGACGCGGCCATCGAGGCGGCCAGGATCGCGGTCAAATACCGCACCCCGGTCATGCTGCTCTCGGACGGTTACCTGGCCAACGGCTCGGAGCCGTGGCGCCTGCCCGAAGTTTCCGACTTGCCGGATATTTCACAAGAATTTACGACGACTCCGAACGGTGACGACGGCCAGTTCCTGCCCTACAAGCGGGACGCCGAGACCCTCGCCCGCCCGTGGGCCATCCCCGGCACCGCCGGGCTGGAGCACCGCATCGGCGGCATCGAGAAGGCCGACGGCACCGGCAACATCTCCTACGACCCCGACAACCACGACCTGATGGTCCGCAGCCGGGCTGCCAAGATCGCCGGCATCGACGTGCCCGACCTCGAGGTCGACGACCCCGACGGCGACGCGAAGGTGCTGGCCATCGGATGGGGCTCGACGTACGGGCCGATCGCCGCGGCCATCCGGCGGATCAGGAGGAACGGCGGCAAGGTCGCCCAGGCGCACTTCCGCCACCTCAACCCGCTGCCGGCCAACACCGGCGAGGTGCTCAAGCGCTACGACAAGGTGCTGCTGCCCGAGATCAACCTGGGCCAGCTGGCCCTGCTGCTGCGGGCCCGCTACCTCGTCGACGTGATCAGCTACAACCGTGTGCGCGGGCTCCCGTTCAAGGCCGAGGAGCTGGCCGGAGTCATCCAGGACGTGATCGACAGTGACTGAGCTAGTAAATGGAAAGGGCCTGTCGCTCGTTCCCAAGACCGACGTCAAGCAGAACCTGAAGGACTTCAAGTCCGACCAGGAGGTCCGCTGGTGCCCCGGCTGCGGTGACTACGCGATCCTCGCCGCGGTGCAGAGCTTCCTGCCCGAGCTGGGGCTCAAGCGCGAGAACATCGTGTTCGTGTCGGGCATCGGCTGCTCGTCGCGGTTCCCGTACTACCTCAACACCTACGGGTTCCACTCGATCCACGGCCGCGCGCCGGCGATCGCGACCGGGCTCGCCGCCTCCAGGCCCGACCTGTCGGTGTGGGTGATCACGGGTGACGGTGACGCGCTGTCCATCGGCGGCAACCACCTCATCCACGCGCTGCGCCGCAACGTCAACCTCAACATCCTGCTGTTCAACAACAGGATCTACGGCCTGACCAAGGGCCAGTACTCACCCACGTCCGAGGTCGGCAAGATCACCAAGTCGACGCCGATGGGGTCACTGGACAAGCCGTTCAACCCGATCTCGCTGGCCATCGGCGCCGAGGCGTCGTTCGTGGCCCGCACCATCGACTCCGACCGCAAGCACCTGCAGTCGGTGTTGCGCGAGGCCACCGCGCACCGCGGCACGTCGCTGGTGGAGATCTACCAGAACTGCAACATCTTCAACGACAACGCCTTCGAGCCGCTCAAGGACCCCGAGGTCCGTGACGACATCACGCTGCGGCTGGAGCACGGGCAGCCGATCGTCAGCGCCTCCAAGGCCGTCGTCCGCGCTTCGTCCGGCGGTATCGAGGTGGTGGCCCGCGAGGGTGTGAGCGAGGACGAGATCCTCGTGCACGACGCGCACAACCCGGACCCGTCCATCGCCTTCGCGCTGAGCAGGCTGGACGAGCCGGCGTTCGAGCACGTGCCGATCGGCGTCTTCCGCAGCGTGGACCGGCCGTCGTACGAGGTGGCCATGGCCGAGCAGATGGAGGAGGCCGCGCAGCAGAAGGGTCCTGGCGACCTGAGCGAGCTGCTGCTGGGCGGCGACACCTGGCGCATCGGCTGAGCCGCGCCCGGCTGAGCATCCGGCGCCGCCGTCCCCATGGGGCGGCGGCGCCGTCGTCGTAACGGCCGCCACCCGGAGAGGGATACACAAGAGCTGATCCACATCCGGTCGGAGAGGGGCGCTCGTTGGGCTGGGAAGGCAGGCGGGCCCTGGTGACCGGGGCATCGGGCTTCATCGGCGGGCACCTGGCCAGGCGGCTGGCCGAGCTGGGCGCCGACGTCCACGCGGTGAGCCGCGGTCCGGCCGCCGACCCTGGGATGCGCTGGCATCGGGCCGACTTGCGCGAGCCTGACGCCACGGCGCGGCTGCTCGCCGAGGTGTCGCCGGAGGTGATCTTCCATCTGGCCGGCGAGGTCAACGGCGCCAGGGACCCGGGAATGGTGGCGCCCACGCTGGCCGGCAACCTCCAGAGCACGGTCAACGTGCTGACGGCCGTGGCGTCGCGGGAGTGCAGGGTGGTGCTGGCCGGGTCGATCGAGGAGCCGCGGCCCGGCAACGGGCACGCCGCCGCGCCGTCGCCGTACGCGATGGCCAAGAGCGCGGCCGCGCGCTACGCCGACCTGTATCACCGGCTGTGGGGGGTGCCGTACACGATCGTGCGTCCTTCGATGGTGTACGGGCCGGGGCAGCGTGACACCACCAAGCTGGTGCCGTACGTGACGCTCGCGCTGCTGCACGGCGACGAGCCGCAACTGACCAGCGGCGCCAAGGTGGCCGACTGGGTGTACGTGGACGACGTGGTGTCGGCGTTCCTCGCCGCCGCGCTCAGCGACAGGGCCGTCGGCCAGGCCTTCGACGTGGGCACGGGCGTGGCGACGTCGGTGCGGGAGGTGGTCGAGCTGCTCTTCGACATCGCCGGCTCGACCTCGAAACCCGGTTTCGGCGCCGTCGCCGACCGGCCGCTGGACATCACCCAGCTGGCCGATCCCGGGCCCGCGCTCGACCTGATCGGCTGGCGTCCCGAAGTCGCGCTGGGCGACGGCCTGCGGCGCACGATCGCCTGGTACGCCCAGCGGGCGATCTAGCGGGCGTCATGCGCGTGGCCGTGGTGATCGTCACCTACAACAGCGTCGGCGTGCTGGAAGACTGCCTGGCGTCGCTGCCTGCGGCCGCGGCCGGAGTGGAGCCGGCGGCGGTCGTGGTCGCCGACAACGACTCGGCCGACGACAGCCTGGCCGTCGCCCGGCGGCGCGGGGCCATCACGGTCAGCCTGGGCAGGAACGCCGGCTACGCCGCGGCCGTCAACGCCGGACTCGACGTGCTCGACCTCGACACGCTCGACGCCGTCTACGTGCTCAATCCGGACTGCCGGCTACGACCGGGCTCGATCGCGCCCCTGGCCGAGGCGCTGCGGACGCCTGGGCGCGGCATCGCGGTGCCGCACCTGGTCAACCCCGACGGCTCGCTGCAGCCGTCGCTGCGCCGGATGCCGACCGTCGGCAGGGCGTTCGCCGAAGCCGTGCTCGGCGGCACGCTGGCGGGCCGGCTGTGGCGGCTGGGCGAGCTGATCACCGACCCGCGCGTGTACGAGCGGCCCGGAGCGCATGCCTGGGCCACGGGCGCGGCGATGCTGATCTCCGTGCCCGCGCTGCGCGCGGCGGGCCGGTGGGACGAGTCGTACTTCCTCTACAGCGAGGAGACCGAGTACTGCCTGCGCGCCGCCGACCTCGGCTGGACGACCTGGTACGAGCCGCGCGCGGTGGCCGAGCACATCGGCGGCGAATCCGGCACCGACCCCGCCCTGACCGCCCTCCTCACCGTGAACAGGGCCAGGCTGTTCAGGCGGCGGCACGGCCGGCTGCCCGGCGCCGTCTACCACGCGGTGCTGCTGCTCGGCCAGGGCGTGCGCGCGCTGGCCGGCCGGCCCGTCGCCCGCGCCTGCTTCGCCGCGCTGCTGCGCCCCCAGCGGGTGAGCCGACCCTGATCAGCCGGCCGGGATCCGGTACACGTGGTAGGAGTGCTCGGCCTGGAAGGTGTCGGCGAACTCGCCCGAGGCGTCGATCGGGACGGTACGGCCCTCGAAGAGCACCTCCGCCTTGTCGGCGCGGATGCCGGGCGGCAACTCCAGCGTGTGGGCGCCGGGCTGCGCACCGCGGCCCAGCATGGCGAAGACGTAGTAGGAACCCTGGTGGTACTTGAGCATGGTGTCGAGCCGCTGGTTGAACGTGTGCTTGTAGGACTGGCTGTTGAGCACCGGGGCGAGCTGGCGGATGCGCTTGTTGAGCTCGACCACCGTCGGCCTGATCCGGTCGCCGCACTCGTCTCTCAGCACGTGCTGCGACTGGCAGGGACCGCCGAAGTTGTGGTTGAAGTAGATGATGCCGCGGGCCTCGTGGATGAGCGAGTTCATCACCGCGCCCGCGAGCTGCTGGGGCTCGATCTCACGCTTGTCGTCAGCGCCCGGCCAGCCCACTTCCACGATCCCGTAGATGGGCTGCAGGCGCCCGTCCTGGGCGTCCAGCCTGCGCAGCTTGTCGATGAGCGCGCCGTAGTTGGCCGACAGGCGGCACTGCTCGACCGGCAGGTTGAGGTAGGTCTTGGCCTCCTCGCAGATGCCGTTGGAGGTGTACCAGTAGACGTCGGCCGAGATGATGTCGGTGTAGCCGTTGACGAACTTGCCTGCCTCCGGCTCGGTCTGCCAGATCATGACGCCCTTGCCGTAGTTGGCGTAGTGGGGGCGGTCGTCCTTGGGCAGCTTGCCCTTCTGCTCGGCCATCACGGTGTAGCCGCAACCCTGGTCCTCGGGGTCGCACAGCGGACCCTCGCCCGGGTGGTTGCCGGTCCATTTGGCGTCGCCCGCGCCCGCCCACATGTCGGGCTCGTCATCGATCACCCAGCCGACCGTCTCCTGCCCGTATCCGGCCAGCGGCTTGTGGGTGAGCGCGGCCATGCCGTTGTCCCGCACCATCTGGGCGCTGCTCGTGCCGGTCAGGCCGATGTACGTGTTGAAGCCCATGGCCTTGTCGTCGGGGGCGTCCTGCGGCTCCACGACGGACTCCAGCCAGACGCCGATGGGGAAGAACGACGGGTCGGACCAGCCGGCGGTGGCGGCAGCGCCGAAACGGGCGTAGTAGGACGGCCCGCCTTCCCACGGCACTCGTTGCAGGTTCAGCCCGGACGACTCGCCCCGTGACGGGCTCGGCCGGGACGTGCCGCTCGCCGACGGGCTCCCGCGCCATATGTCACTCGGATAGCAGGAGATCAGGACCAGCAACAGAGCGAGGAACCCGACGCCGAAGACGGCAACCCGGGAACGCCTTCTCCTCATCGTTTCCCCTCACCCGCGCCTGGCGGCGCTTCCGCCATGGCCATCAGTGTGGCAGCGCGGGAGGCCCACGACGCGCCGAGCACGGATGCGCGTAACACTTCAGGAGGCTGCGGGCCGCCGTCGTCCAGCGTCGCGCGTACGGCCGCGACGAACGCCGCCGGGTCCGCGGCGATCCGCACCCTTTCGGAGTACGCGGCGAGCTCGGCGAAGTCGGTGCTCACCACCGGGAGCCCGAGCGCCAGGTACTCCTTGAGCTTGATCGGATTCGCGTGCCGGATCCACGGGTTGTCCAGCCACGGCATGATGGCGACGTCGAATCCCGAGCCGTAGGCGGGGATGTCGTCGTAGGGGCGGAAGCCCAGCCAGTGGACGTTCGGATACTTGGTGAGCCGGTCCATGGGCACGTCGGCGTCGCCGATGAGCACGAGCGAGACGTCTGGCAGCTCCGCGGCCAGCCGTTCCAGCAGGTCGAAATCCACCAGGTAGTCGTCGAGCGCGCCGAAGAAGCCCACCCGCGGGCCCGGGATGCCCGCCAGGTCGGCAGGCAGCCGGTCGGTCCTGGTGAAGTGCTCGATGTCCACGCCGTGGTCGAGGTAGTGCGCGCGATCGCCGGTGAGCGCGCGTTCCTCGTCCATCAGCGCCCTGCTGACGTAGAGCACGTGGTCGGCCCGGCGCAGCAGCGCCTGCTCCAGTTCCTCGATGGTGGCCGTGTCGGACTCGGGGAAGGCGGAGTGCCGGTCGGAGCGGTTGAACAGCAGCGAGCGCCGGCGCATCGGGCGGACCACGTCCCAGGCGGTGGGGATCGTGGTCATGATGACGGGTTCGGTCAGGCCGATGAGCCGGCACACGACACGTACCTGGGTGCGGACCAGCACGGCGTTGAGGCGGCGCATCAGGGACGAGCCGTAGAAGGGCAACGGCAGCGGTGACATGACGTAGAAGCCGGGCATCGGCCTGCGGACGAACTTGGCCACGCTGCGTAGCTTCCGGCTGATCCGCCTGAGCACCTGAGTCGATCTGCCCGGCATGGGCATCCGCATGCCGATGCTGTTGACCACCAGCACCTTCCTGTGTGCGGCCACCGAGCGCATGAGCTGGAAGTCGGAGTGCGCCCGGTTGTGGTACCACCAGTCCTGGGCGGAGAAGCAGACGTAGCCGGGCCCGTCGGCCTGTCCCGGCCAGTCGGGCAGGGCGAGCACGGCGGACAGCGCGGCCCTGTGCCGCTGCCCGGCCGTGCGGCCCTTGGCGAGCGCGCGCAGGCCCTCGTTGAGCATGACGGCGCCGCGCATGGCGAGCCCTCTGAGCGCGCCGTGGCGCTCGCGGTGCAGCCGCACCCGGTTGGCCGCCGACAGCGCCCAGAGCGTGCTGGAGGTCGACTGCTCGCCGCCCAGGTGCACGGCGCGGGCACGCGGCTGGTAGCGGACGGCGAACCCGTGGTCGCCGGCCCGCAGCATGTACTCGGTCTCCTCCGAGTACAGGAAATAACGCTCGTCCAGCGGGCCGAGCACGTCCAGGCAGGCGCGGGAGATCAGCCAGGCGGCGCCCGTGGCCCAGTCGACCGTCCGCTCGGCGGCGTACTGGCCGGGGTTGACGACCAGCTCGCCGAGCGGCGCCAGCAGACCGGCGCGGTGGCCGCCGAGCAGCGCTTCGCCGATCGCCCGCAGCACGGTGGGGCGCCGGCGCAGCGAGTAGTGCAAGGCGCCGTCCTCGCCGGTGAGTTCGGGCACGGCGATGCCGGTTCCCGGCGTGGCCAGGGTCTCGCGGAGCCTGGCGATGGCGTCGGGTTCGAGCCGGATGTCGGGGTTGAGGACCAGCACGTCGCAGCCGGGGGCCGCCGCGACGCCGGCGTTCACCCCGGCCGCGAACCCGGCGTTGCGGCCCATCTGTACGACCTCGGCCTCGGGGTCGGTCCGGCGGACCAGCTCCACCGTGTCGTCGCCGGAGGCGTTGTCGGCCACGACGACCTTCGCGGGCCCCTCGCCCTGCAGGGCCACGCGTACGGACTTGAGGCAGTCCATGATCACGGCACTGCTGTGGTACGTGACGATCACTACGGCGAGCATCGTTCACCTCTCCTGCAGGCGGATGCGTAACGCCTGGGCCAGCAGGCGCAGGGCGTAGGGCGCGTCGTGCAGCAGGTAGCGGCGGGCCAGGCGGCGCGGCTCCAGCGCGAGCCGGTGCAGCCATTCGCCGCCGCTGCGCTGCAGCAGTGCCGGGGCGCGGCTGAACTGCCCGGCCGCCATCGGGATGCCCGCGCCGCAGCCCAGGTACCAGGCCTGTGGCAGGTGCGGGCGCAGCTCGACGATCATGCGTTCCTGCTTGGGGAAGCCGAGCCCCACGAGCACGAGATCAGGGCGAACGGCCACGACCCGCTCGACGACGTCCCGCACCTGGCCCGGGTCGGTGTCGAACCCGTACGGCGGCGAGTACGCGCCCGCCACCCGCAAACCTTCGTAACGTTCCATAAGCACCCGCCCCGCGGCCTCGGGCACACCCTCGTCACCGCCGAGCAGATACACCGAACGATCCTCCGCAGCGGCCCTGGCCGAGAGGGTGAACACGAGGGAGGCGCCGGTCACGCGCTCGCCGATGGCGCCGCCCGCCAGCCGGCCCGCCCACACGACGGGCATGCCGTCCGCCACGACCACCTCGGCCTTCGCCACCAGGGCGGCCAGTTCGGGGTCGCGGGAGGCGGCCCTGACGATGTCCACGTTGGCCGTGACGATCCAGCCGCCCTGCCCCGTCCGCCAGCCTGCCGCCATCCGGTCGGCCAGTCCGGTCTCGGTGATCGTGGATACGTCGATCCCACCGACCCGAACTCGCGTGCATGCCGCCGTCATGGAGTGATCTGCGGAAATATGACCGCCCCCCACGAGCTCGCCTCACCCGGATACCCCGTTCCATCGGGTAATCGGGATATTTGGGGACCTTGTTACGCAAGCGGATCAGCTTTGAAAAAAGAGCGAGAAGCCGCTAATTGCCGGAAATTCAAGGAATATATGGCCATGAGAGTAGAACGCGGTGCGCTCGATGGAGTGCTGCTGTTCATCCCCGCCCAGCACCACGACGACCGGGGGTTCTTCACCCGCACCTTCGACGCCGCGGTGGCCGAGAAGCACGGGCTGAACCCGGCGGCCTTCATCCAGGACAGCCAGTCGCGTTCGCGCAAGGGCACCATCAGGGCGCTGCACGGCCGCTCGGGCAAGGGCGAGGCCAAGCTCGTGCGCTGCGCCCGCGGAGCCGTGCACGACGTGCTGGTGGACGCCCGGCCGTCGTCGCCGACGTTCGGCCGGCAGATGACCACGGTGCTCGACGACGAACTCTTCGCCCACCTGTACGTCCCGCCGGGCCTGCTCCACGGCTACCAGGCGCTGACCGACCAGGCCGACGTCTGCTACCGCATCGACAGGGAGCACGACCCGGCGGAGGACATCGCGGTCCGCTACGACGACCCGGACCTGGCCATCGCCTGGCCGCTGCCGGTCACCGCGATCAGCGAGCGGGACCTGGCGGCGCGGTCGTGGGCCGAGGTGCGGCGGCGGCTTCTCGCGTCACCCTGAGCACGGCGCCGGACACGCCCATCAGCAGGAACGACAGCCCGGTCACCGTGGCGAACGAGCGCAGGTCGAACGTTGCAGAGCCGAGCAGCGGGACCACCAGGCAGGCGGTCAGCGCCAGGCAGAGGTCGCGGATCTCCGGATCGGCGGACAGGTACCGGGACCGCAGCACCGACCACAGGGCCGCCTCGAACAGGCCGACGAAGACCAGCAGGCCGAGGACACCGGTCTCGACCAGCGAGGAGATGTACTGGTTGTCGAAGATCAGGTGTTTGGGCGCGTACCACGTGCCCAGACCGCGGCCGAGCCACGGGCTCTTGGCGATCTCGTGGGCCGCCACCGTGTAGTCGTGGGTGCGGTAGCTGATGCTGCTGTCGCTGTTGAGGTTGGCGAACAGGTCGACGATGGTGCCGAGCACCCCGGGCGCGGCGATCTTGACGGCGACCAGGAACCCGGCCACCGCCCCCAGCCCTATGAGCCTGCGCTGCTTCGACCAGCCGATGAACAGCACCAGCCCGACCGCCGCCAGGCTGAGCACCGCTGAGCGCGACACGGAGAACAGCAGCCCGGCGGCGATCAGCCCGCAGCACAGCCACCAGCGCAGCAGCCGCTCGCGGAAGGCGTAGTGCAGCGCCAGGGGCAGCACCATCGAGCAGACGACGCCGTACTCGATCGGGTGCCCGGTGGTGGCCGCCACCCGGTTCAGCCCGCCCCGCTCCAGGATGGCGGGCGCCTCCTGGGTGAACCGCAACCCGGGCAGGGTGAGGTAGTTGGCCAGGTCGAAGTGGAGCACGAACTGGAACGCGCCGACGATCCCGATCAGCGCCCCGGTGACCGCGACCGTCTTCAGCACCAGATCCAGCCGCTCGTACGAGCGCACGCCGTCGCACACCACCAGCGCGATGCCGACCGACGCGACCACCAGCACCATGCTCCGGTCGGCCAGGTTCATCTCGTCGCCGGGCAGGTACGTCGACGCGGCGTAGAAGTAGGTGGCGACCAGGGCGATCGTGTAGGCGAACAGCGCGGTCCGCATGGGGGTGGGGCCCTTTGCCGCGCCGAGCGTGGTGGTGAAGTGCGTGAAGAGCCACAGCAGGGCGCCGAGCAGCCCGATCGCGTCGGCCGGTGTGAGGGAGAACGGCAGGCCGCGGAAGACCAGCCTGGCCGGGATCATCATGAGGATCACCGCGAAGATGGCGGCGATCGTGGCGCCGTCGGCCCGGTGCGGCTCTGCCACCGGCACGGCCCGCTGGAGCGTGACGCCGCTCATGAGCGCGACACCAGGCGCCCGCCGGACTCGGCGTCCGGCGCCGCCGCGGGTTCACCGGACTGCTCCACTGTGGCGTGGTGCTCTTCGGCGTGGCGCCGTCGGCGCCTGCGGAGCGCCTGTGCGGCGCTCTCGGTCGCGAACGCCGAGGCCAGGGCGCACATCCCGCCCAGCAGCCCGGCTCCGGCCGCCGCCCGCAGCTTGCTGGTCCGCTGCGCCTCGGCGACCGTGGGCCGGACCATCTCGTTGGCGCGGATGTAGGTGGAGACCGGCGCGTTCAGCCAGCGTTGCCGCTCGAGCAGCTCCACGTCCGCCTGCGCGATGACCCGCCGCACGACCGACTCGGCTTCCTGCGGGGTGGACCCCTTGCCCTCGATGAACACGAACGGCCCGGTCGCCAGCGTCTCGGGGTTGGTGTTGCCGTTGCTGACCACGTAGGTCACCTCACCCCCTGGAACCACGCCCAGCCTGGCCGTGGTCTCCGGCGTGTTCAGCGCCTGGATGAGGATGGTGGCCGTCATGTTGAGCCCCCAGTCGAAGTTGAGCAGGGGGTTGGTCTGGGCCAGCCTCTTGCCGGGCTCGGCGGGCTGCGTGCCGCCGGTCGTGGGCATGGTCAGCACCAGCACCGCGTTGGAGACGTACAGGGTCGGCACGGATGCGTAGATGCCGTACGTCGCCGCCAGCGTCAGCAGGAACATCGGGAACGTGACATACCAGCGCCGGAACAGAACGAGGACTGCCCCCCAGAAATCCACGACCTTCCTCCCCTGAACTCGCTAGGCAATCGTGACGAACCGTGTGGCGCGTTACCCTGCGGCGGTAACGATTGGACCGGTCCCGCGATAGATCTTCGTGAGCACCTTGGCGGTCATCACGCCCAGTTACGCGCCCGACGCCGGCCTGTTCGCCGAGTTGCACCGGTCGGTGCTGGAGTTCACCCCGGACGACACCGTGCATCACGTGATCGTCCCGCGCGCCGACCGCGCCGCCTTCGCCGCGTACGAGGGCCCGCGCTGCCGGGTGCTGACCGAGCCGGAAGTGGTGCCCCGGCACTACGTGCGCCTGCCCCGCGGCCTGTGGGGCAACCTGCGGCGGCCCTGGCCCCCGGTGCGGGGCTGGGTGATCCAGCAGGCGATCAAGATCGCCGTAGCCGGCTCCGTCGACGCCGACGTGGTGCTGATCGCCGACTCCGACATCGTGCTCGTCCGGCCCACCACGGCCACGCGCTTCACCACCGACGGAGAGCTGCGCCTGCACCGGGTGAACGACGGCGTGCACGCGGGCATGCCGAGGCACGTGCGCTGGCACCAGGTGGCCCGTGAGCTGCTCGGCCTGCCGCTCGCGCCGGAGCCGCCCCTGCACGACTACGTGACCTCGCTGAACTTCTGGGACCCCGTGATCGTGCGCGCCATGCAGCAGCGCATCACCGAGACCACGGGCCGGTCCTGGTTCGACGCCTTCACCGCGCGACTGCACGTCTCGGAGTTCATCCTGTACGGCGTCTTCGTCGACGAGGTGCTGGCCACCCACCCGCACTCCGACACCACGATCTGCCACAACAGCTGGGACGACGTCCCGATGGACCGCGAAACCGCGCTGGCCTTCGCCGACGGCCTCGGCCCCGAGGCCATCGGCATGATGATCTCGGCCAAGTCGAAGACGCCGCCCGACGTGCGTCAGGCGGCGCTGGAGCGCTGCTCGGAGATCGTTCAACGGCAGGAGGCGGGCTAGTCGGTCGACGACCGGGGAGCGCCGACCCGGATGACCTCGATGGGCCCGGTCGGCATTCCGTCGTCGCTGACCAGCAACGCGCCGGAATCCTCCATCTCCGCCGCACCGTTCTGGCTCGGGTCTACAGCGGGCGCTGCGCCGTTCTGGCCCGGGTCCCGAGCGGGCGCTGCGCCGTTCTGGCCCGGGTCCGGAGCGGGCGCTGCGCCGTTCTGACTCGGCTCCGGATCCTCCTCGGCCGACGGGCCGTCCTCCTCGGGCTCGGAGGAGCTCAGGTCCACCACGGGCGGCTCCTCCTGCGGCTCCCCTGAGGCCGCAGCCGCCGCGGCGCGGCGCCGTTCGAACAGCCCGCGCCGCTGCGCCAGGTACGCGATGCCGAATCCCAGCACCACCGTCAGCACGAGCCCGACCCCGGCCATCTGCACCTTGCCCTCGATCTCCGCCTTGGGCGCGGTCGGCGGCACCACGTCCAGGATCGAGATGTGCGTGGACGTGGGCGCCCGCAACATCCGCTGCCGCTCCACCAACTCGGCGCTGATGCGCTGCCGGGCACGTTCCAGAATCATCCGAGCCGTGGTGGCGGAGTCGCTGTCGACCTTCACGTAGATGAACGGCCCGTTGCCGCTGATGCCGAGCAGGTCCGGGTTGGAGCGGCCGTCGTCGATCGTGACCTCGGCGGGACCGCCCTCCACCACGCCTAAGTCCCGTTGCACCTCAGGCCCGTTCATGGCCAGGATGAGCATGCCGGACGTGGTCCGCAGCCCGTCGCTGAACTGCAGGAGCGGGTTGGTCAGGCCCACGGGGACGTCGGGGTCGGCGTTGAGCGTGCCGCCGGCCGCCGGCGTCGTGAGCAGCATGGACGTGGTGACCACGTAACGCGTGGGCGTGAGCAGGTAGGCGGCAGCCGCGACGGCCAGCGCCAGCACGATTATCGGTGGTCCGATCAGCCTGCGCCGTGCAAGGTCAAGAATCGACCTCCAAAAATCCACGTTTCGTCCCCCTTGACCGCGTGGCGCGCACATCGAACGGCTGCTGTTCAGCCTCTGATAATCGGAAAAATCCCAGTTCTCGTTACCGATTGAGGGCCATCCTCAAGAGCTTGCGACTGCGGTGCCGCACGGTCCGCTTGTGCCGGGTGACGTACAGCCCGAGCACCGCGCGGCGCGCCCGCCTGCGCTGCTCCGCCGTCAGCGGGAAGTCGCCCAGCCCGCGCAGGATCTCCCGGCACTCCACCAGAGTGGCGAACCTCGCGCCCCACGGCCCTATCCCGATCTTCCTGGCGAC
The DNA here is from genome assembly GCF_004011505.1 of Nonomuraea polychroma. Lineage (NCBI taxonomy): Bacteria > Bacillati > Actinomycetota > Actinomycetes > Streptosporangiales > Streptosporangiaceae > Nonomuraea > Nonomuraea polychroma. Next base: position 10,069,046 of record NZ_SAUN01000001.1, on the reverse strand, counting down.
GCTGGAGAGCGACTGGCTCTCCCAGCCCCTGCCGCTCAGCACCTCGGGAATGTGCCCCCAGGGTCCGGCCAGGGCCAGCTTGGCGGCCAGGATCTGGTCCTCGTGCAGCACCACGCGCCGGTCCATGGCGGCCGCGGGCTCGCGGCGCAGCAGCCCGTAGAGCGGGTCGATGAGCAGGTGACTCTCGTTGAGCAGGCGGAGCAGCTCCTCGAAGCGCACGATCGGGTCGTCCGAGCCCAGCGCGTCGCCGTCGTAACCGTCGCGCTGCCTGCTCCCGTCCGGACCGGTGTACTCCATCTGGCTCGTGACCAGCACCAGCCGCTCGTCGCGGTCGAACAGCTCCAGGCAGCGCGAGGTGTACGACGGCAGCAGCCAGTTGTCGTCCCCCACCCAGCGGAAGTACGTGCCGGACGCCAGCCTGAGCGCGTACGTGAAGTTGTTCACCAGCCCGATGTTGTGCGGATGGCGGTGGTAGCGGATCCGGCTGTCGGCGGCGGCCAGCGAGCGGGCCAGCTCCTCGGTGCCGTCCGTGGAGGCGTTGTCGCAGATCACCAGCTCCAGATCGGCGTGGTCCTGGGCCAGCACCGATCGCACGGTCGGCTCAAGCCGTGCCACGCCGTTGTAGACGGGCAGGCCGAAGGACACCAGCGTCATGGGGAGACCTTCCTTCTGGTGAGCTGCTTGAGCACCGCCCCGGGCACCGCGAGCAGGGTGAAGACGATCATGCCTGTGCCGCCCACGACGATGAGCTCGACCAGCGGGTCGAAGTCGAATGCCGTGGTGAGCGCCACCATGGTCACGCCGGCCGCGAGCGTGGCCAGTCCCGGCCGCACGAGCCCAGGAAGCACCGGCGCCAGCCGTACGCCGTGGCGGCGCAGCAGCAGCAGGCCCAGCGGGAGCGCGACGAACAGCGCCGCGGCGGCGTTGCCCATCGCCGCGCCCCGGATGCCGCCGGCGTACGCCCCGGCCACCAGCGCGGGCAGCAGCGCGGCCGCCCAGCCGAGGTTGAGCCAGATCGTGCTCTTGGTGGCGCCGACCGAGGTGAGGATGTCCACGGTCAGGAACGACGTGATCATGCGGACCACCATGAGCACGGCCAGGAAACGCAGCACGCCGGCAGCCTGGTCCCACTCCGCGCCGTAGAGCAACGCGACGAGCGGGTGCGCGAGCGTGGCCATGACCAGCGCCACCGGCAGCACGAAGGACACCAGGGGCCGCAGGGTCCTGCGTAAGCCCTCGGTCAGCGCGTCCGCGTCCGGATCCTCGGCCAGGCGGGAGAAGCCGGGGATGGAGACGTACCGCAGCGCGGTGCCGATCAGCCCGGGCACCCAGCTCGAGACGTTGAAGGCGAGCAGGTAATACCCGAGCTGTACCTTGCCGAGTATCGCGCCGACCACGATGAAGCTGGAGTTCATCAGCACCGCCTCCAGCCCGAAGCCGGCGGCCGAGGGCAGGCCGAAGCGCAGCAGTTGTCCGGCGACGGCCCTGTCGTAGCCGAGCTTCCACGGCATCTTCGCCAGCGCCAGGACGATGACGCCCGTGACGACGGCGGCGGCGAGCTGGCCCCAGGCGAAGCTGTAGGCGCCGGCGCCGCCCACGGCCAGCGAGATGGCCAGGGCGGCGTTGACCGCGAAGCCCGACAGGTTGGCCACGGCCAGCTTGTCCTGCGCGAACTCGCGCATCAGCGCGGCGCTGCGGACCGCGGTCACGGCCTCGACCAGGATGACCGCGGTGAGCAGCCGTACGACGCCCGTCGCCTCCTCGCTGCCGGCCAGGGCGGAGAAGGAGGGCGCGCCCACCCAGAAGATCCCGTACAGGCCGGTGGCGAAGACGAAGGCGAGCACGGTCGCCGTCGGCGCGATGTCGTCGAGCCTGCCCCGCCACTGGATGACGGCGGCCATGACGCCCGCGTCCTTGACGACCATGACGAACTGCGTGGCCGCCAGCGCGACCGCGTATATACCGAAATCCTCCGGCGCGAGCACACGGGCGAGAACCAGGCTCATCACGAAGGAAGCCGCCTTGGTCACCGTGTTGCCCAGGAGGCTCCAGCGCAGTCCCCGGCCCGCCTTGCGGCCGATGGATTCCACTTTTTCGTTCATTCCCGCCTTTTCACCCAGCACGCTCCAGCCAGATCTCTCGCCAGAACGGGACGAACTCACGTGGACAGTTGAGGCTGTGCACCCCCTGGCAGACGACCTCGTCCAGCACGATGCACGGGTTCTTCATGTGCAGCATCCGCCCCGTCTTCTCGTCGATGCACTTCTCCACCCGCGCCCGGACCCGGGCGGTGCTCCCGCAGTAGCGGGACATCTCCTGCTCGAATCCCATGCCGCGGTTGAGCAGGTCGCTGTTGAGCGTCCGGAGGATCTCCTCTTTCGGCTTGACCCTGACGAGCTCGCCGGGGCGCAGGTCGAGCTTCTGCGAAGGGGTCGGTCCCGGCGCGTGACCCTTGAGAAAGCCCCAGGGCAGCCCGTCCTTGAGCCACAGGCGCCGGGGTAACAGCCGCCTGGTCCGGTTCTGCAGCCGGTCGAACAGCCCGATCGCGATGCTTTTCACGGTTCGCCGCAGATCGGCGTTGCCGGAGCGCACGTCGATGACGTACTGGCCGACGTCCCTGAAGGAGAGGCGCGTCGGCGCGGCCCGCAGCAGTTCGGTGGCCTGGCAGGAGTAGCGCACCTCGTCGCCGTCAGTGGGCGGCTTGCGCGTGTTGGCCTCCAGCAGCGGCAGCAGCCGGCGGTCCGGGGCGGCGGGCCGAGCTCCGGCGGGCTCGGGTCCCGGCTCGACGCGTTTGATCCACGCTTCCTTCCAGTACAGGGAGCACGCCGTCTGGCAACCTCCGTGGGCCGACCCATCGCAGCGGGCGCCCGTCAGATGCACGGCGCTGTCCATCTTGCGCAGCCCGGAGCGGGTCTGGGTGTCGCAGAGTTTGTGCGCCACTTTGTGAACGGTGAGCCGCCGGCCGCTGTAGGCCAGCATTTCCGGCATGAACGGCAGACCGTCGAGCTCGCCCCGCTCGTCGAGCGTGGCCAGGATCTCGGCTTCCGTACGTACTTCCACCACGTCCCCGACCTTGAGGTCCATCACGCCAGCTCCTTCACCAGTCCGGCATCCTGCAGTGCCCTGGCCGCCTCCTCCACGGCCATGAACGGGAGGTCCGCGCGTCGGGCGATGTCGAGCAGGCTGTGCTCCCCGTCGGACAGGTTCAACACCCATAACATCGCCAGCTGCGCCTGTTTCGTGTCACTCCGACCGCCGAGTGAGCCGTACAGGCCGCGCCGGCCGAGTTGCGGTTCCCCGTAAGGGCTCAGGTTGAGCAAGGTGCGATCGCCCTCCAGCACCCTGGTGACCTGCCAGAGCGTCTCCAGCGTGTCGGCCAGGGCGGCCGGGGTGACGAACTCCGGGTTGTCTCCCGAGGTGTGGTATTCCGGATATCCGGCGTACGGCGTCCTCGTCAGGCTGCCGAAGGGCAGGTTGAAGCCGGGTGAGCAGAACTGCCGCTCGTCGTAGCCGTACGGCGAGAACGGCACCACGTCGTGCGGCCGGTCCTTGAGCACATGCGTCACGGCCCGGTCGATGCCGGCGTCGCCGCGCCTGCTGCGCTTGTACGTGAGCCGCCCCGGGTCGCCCGCGCAGGCCAGCGTGAGGCCGTGCGCGATGCGGTCGACACGATCCCGGTTCAGCGCCAGCCAGGTGATCGCACCGATCGTGCCGGGCATGAAGAGGAACCGGCAGGTGTGGCGGGGCCGCTCCAGCCGCCGCGCCAGGCCCACCGCCACCGCGATCCCGGCCAGGTTGTCGTTGGCCAGCGACGGATGGCAGGTGTGGCAGGAGATGACGATCTCGTCCTCGATCTGGCCAGGGACGACGTGCTCGGCAATGGTGAGCGAGCCGTGCCGGAGCGTCGAGTCGATCAGCACCTCGTACGGGCCGTCGTCCATCGCGTCGAGCGTTTCCTGGCGCAGGCAGAAACCCCAGGTCTCCGCGTAGTAGCTGGTCCGGTACGGGATCAGGTCCGGCTGCTCGGGCAGCGTGTGCAGGCGCGGACGCAACTCCTCCAGCGTGTACGTCCCGGACACCGGCACGCTGTAGCCCACCACGTGCAGGTTCGACTCGCGGAAGTCGATGACCCGGCGCCCGGTGGCGTCCCTGACGTAGGCGTCGCGGATGTTCCACTCCGTGGGCACCGTCCAGTCGAGCACCTGGGTGCCGGTGGGCACCTCGGTGATCTTCAGCGGCACGTGCTCACCGATGATCTCCAGCGTGGCGCGCACGCCGTCGCCGGTGATGCTCCTGCAGATGGGGTAGAGCCGCTCGACCAGGGCGTGCAGCTCCGGCCCCGTCATAGGGCTCGTCATAGGGCTCGTCATGGGCGCAGATCTTCGCTGATCGTCCCCTGGTCCTTGCGGTCCGAGAGCCGGGCCAGCCGGGTGAAGCGGCGCTCGAAGTCGTGCTTGGTCAGCCCGTGTGCGCGGTAGGCGTCGACCAGCTCGGCCGCGCCCGCCTTGACCGTCCAACGGGCCTCGTAACCGGGCAGCGCCCGGCGTACGCGGGCGAAGTCCACCCGGTAGGAGCGCGGATCGTTGCCGGCCTCACCGGTGATCAGCAGCTTCGCGCCCGGCACGGCCTCGGCCACCTCGCCGGCGATCTCGGCCACGGTCACGTTGTTCCGCTCGGTGCCGATGTTGAAGGCCTGCGCGTGCACGGCCTCCCGCGGCGCCTCCAGGGCCAGCAGGAACGCCTCGGCGATGTCGCGGGCGTGCACCAGCGGCCGCCACGGCGTGCCGTCGGAGAGCACCCGCACCTCGCCGGTCAGCACGGCGTGCCCGACCAGGTTGTTCAGCACGATGTCGGCCCGGAGCCTGGGCGAGAAGCCGAAGGCCGTGGCGTTGCGCATGAAGACGGGGGTGAAGTCGTCGTCGGCCAGCTTCACCAGGTCGTCCTCGACGCGGACCTTCGACTCCGCGTACGGGGTGACGGGCTTGAGCGGCGCGTCCTCGTTCACCAGGCCGTCACCGCCGGAGGCGCCGTAGACCGAGCAGGTCGAGGCGTACAGGAACCTGCGCACCCCCGCCTCCTTGGCCAGCCGGGCCAGCCGCACCGAGGCGTGGTGGTTGATGTCGTAGGTGAGCTCCGGCGCGAGCGAGCCGAGCGGATCGTTCGACAGCGCCGCCAGGTGGGCGACCGCGTCGATGCCCGCCAGCAGGTCGGGGGTCACGTCCCGCAGGTCCACAGCGTGGCCGGGCGGGTCGGCGGGCGCGGGGCCGAGCACGCAGTCGGCGAACAGCCCCGAGTCGAGGCCGATCACCTCGTGCCCGGCCGCCGACAGCACGGGGGCCATCACGCTGCCCAGGTAGCCCTGGTGCCCGGTCAGTAAGATCCGCAAGGTCATTCTCCAGCCAGATCGATGGTCAGCTTGGTCGTGTGGAAGGCCTCGGCGTAGCACGCGCCGCACTCGATGCCGCGAATGCGGGCGAGCCCGAGGAAGGCCTCCCGGTCGTACCAGGGGCGATGCCTCTGTGAGGGGTAGTGCTCCTGCAGCAGCCGCACCTTGGCCTCGGCCACCTCCTCGGCGAGCGGGTGGTAGACCGCGGGGCGGCCGAGGTCGCCGTCCCACTTGACGATCTCGTAGCCGAGCGCGAGGTGATCGCGGTAGACGGTGGGCACCAGCTTCGCCAGGCCGCGGTGGTCCTGGTGCGCGTCGCCGCGCCACGGGGCGAGGATCAGGTCGGGTGCGGGCTGGGTGGCGCGCAGGTCTTCCAGGGCGTTCTTGGCCTCGTCCCAGTGCGCCGGCAGGCGGCCGTCGGGGATCTTGAGCACGGTGACGCGGAGGTCGGCGCCCGGGCAGAACGCGCCGAGCGCGGCGCGTTCCTCCTGCTCGCGCCCGGTGCCCCCGCCCGACAGGACCAGCGCGTCCACGCGCAGCCCGGGGCGGGCCGCGCAGAGCGTGAGCAGGCTGGCGCCGGCGCCGATCGCGATGTCGTCGCAGTGCGCGCCCAGCGCCACGACGGCGTTCGCGCGGGCGGGCCGCAGGCCGATCATGTTTCCCACAACGCCCACGGGCGCTCGCCGCGGGCCCACGAGCGGTCCAGCTCCAGGCGCTGGTTGACGGTGTCGCTGGGCCGCCAGTAGCCGCGGTGCGGGTAGGCCATCAGCCTGCCGCGTTTGGCCAGCTCGGCGCAGCCGTCCGCGACCAGGTCGCCGTTCTCCGGTATGTGGTCGAAGACCTCCTGGCGCAGCACGAAGAAGCCGCCGTTGACCCAGAGCGGCATCTCGCTGACCGGGGTGATGCCGCCGACCAGGCCGCCCTCGCTGACGTCGATGACGTGGAAGGTGTTGGTGGGCGGGACCACCATCATCGAAGCGCCGGCGTCCGAGGCGGCGAAACGCTCGATGATGTCGGGCAGCGGGGCGTCGGTGAGCACGTCGGCGTAGTTGGCCAGGAACATCGCCTCGCCGTCCAGGTACGGGCGTACCCTGCGCAGGCGCTCGCCGATCGACGAGTCGAGCCCGGTGTCGATCAACGACACCGACCAATCCGAAATATCTGTGGATAACAGTTCGATCTGGCCGTTACGCAGGATGAAGTCGTTCGACGCCGCCTCCTGGTACGTCAGGAAGAAGTCCTTGATGTGCTGCGCTCCGTACCCCAGGCACAGGATGAACTCGTTGTGACCGAAGTGCGCGTAGTACCGCATCACATGCCAGACCAGCGGGCGCGGGCCGACGAATTGCATCGGCTTGGGCAGGTCGCCACCGGGCAGGTCGCTGCGCATCCTGGTGCCACGACCGCCGCAGAACAGCACGACCTTCATGACACGACCTCCAGGCTCGGGATCGGGAAGACCAGCCGGCCTCCCCACTCGCGGACGTAGGAGAGCTGCTTGACCAGCTCGTCACGCAGGTTCCAGGGCAGGACGAGGACGTAGTCGGGCCGGTCGGCGGCGATCCGTTCCGGCGCGAAGATCGGGATCCGGGCGCCGGGCGTGAACCTGCCGTGCTTGTACGGGTTGCGGTCCACCGTGTACGCGAGCAGGTCGGGCCGGACACCGCAGTGGTTGAGCAGCGTGTTGCCCTTGCCCGGCGCGCCGTACCCGACCACGGTCTTGCCCTGCTCGGCGGCGTCGATCAGGAACCGCAGCAGGTCGCGGCGGACCTGGGCGACCCGGGCGGCGAAGCCGGCGTAACCCGAGAGCTCGTGCAGTCCCGCCGCCTTCTCCAGCGCCAGCACGTCGGACACCCGCCGCGAGGGCCTGCCCGCGGTCTCCGCCGGCTGGGCCCACAGCCGGATGGAGCCGCCGTGTGTGGGCAGCTGCTCGACGTCCACCAGCCTCAGTCCGCCGCCGGCCAGCGCCTGCTGCGCCGAGGCGACGGTGTAGTACTGGAAGTGCTCGTGGTAGATGGTGTCGTACTGATTGCCCTCGATCAGCGTGAGCAGGTGCTGCACCTCGATGGAGACCAGCCCGTCGGCGGCCACCAGCGTGCGCAGCCCTTGGGTGAAGCCCACGACGTCGGGGATGTGCGCGTAGACGTTGTTGGCCACGACGTAGTCCGCCGGCCCGTGCTCGCGCACCACGGCCCGCGCGCTCTCCGGGGTGAGGAACGCCGTCACCGTCGGCACCCCGTGCAACCTGGCCGCCGCCCCCACGTTCACCGACGGCTCGATGCCCAGGCAGCGCACGCCCTGCTCCACCACGTGCCGCAGCAGGTAGCCGTCGTTGCTGGCCACCTCGACCACGAAGGAGTCGGGAGCCAGCTCGAGCTCGGCCACGAAGGACCGGGCGTGCTCCACCCACGAGGTGGAGTAGGAGGAGAAGTAGGCGTAGTCGGTGAAGGTGTCCTCAGGGGTGATCAGCGGGGGGATCTGCGCCAGCCAGCACGAGGTGCAGACCCGCAGGTGCAGCGGGTAGGTGGGCTCGGGCTCGTCGAGCTGCTCGGCGCTGAGGAACCGCTCGCACGGCGGTGTCGCTCCCAGGTCCACGACGCCGGTCAGATCGGCGGAGCCGCATAAACGGCAGACGGTCATTCGCACGCTCCAAACGCGAAGATGGGTATTTCGCCGGGGCCGGTGATCTCGTTACTGTGCGGCTCATGGATCCCCTCGGCATCGACGGTGCCTGGTGCCACACGCCACGTATCCACGCCGACCCCCGTGGCTCGTTCCTGGAGGCCTATCGGGCGGCCGAACTGCCGCGGCCGTTCGGCCTCGCCCAGGTCAACTGCTCCGTCTCCCACGCCGGTGTGCTGCGTGGGGTGCACTTCGCGGACGTGCCGCCCAGCCAGGCCAAATACGTGATGTGCGTGTCCGGCGCCATCCTGGACGTCGTCGTGGACATCCGGGTGGGCTCGCCCACCTTCGGCCGCTGGGAGGCGGTCACCCTGGATGACGAGACCCGCCGCGGCGTGTTCGTCGCCGAGGGCCTCGGGCACGCGTTCATGGCGCTGAGCGAGCAGGCGACGGTCGTGTACCTGTGCTCGGAGCCGTACAGTCCGGGCCGCGAGCACGGGATCCACCCGCTCGACCCGGCCCTCGGCATCGAGTGGCCGGCCGGGGTGGAGCCGCTGCTGTCGGAGCGGGACGCCAAGAGCCCCTCGCTGGAGGAGGCGCTCGCGGCCGGGTTGCTGCCGGACTACCAGCGCTGCCAGGAGTTCTACGCCACGCTGCACTGAGGGCTCCTGTTCAGGATCGGCCATGCGGCGTGCAGGGCCGTGCGCCAGTGCCGGATGGGCTCCCACCTGGTGTGGGCCAGCACGCTGTTGGCCGGCCGCCGTGCCGGGCGGGGAAAGGCCGAGGTCGGCACTGGGCGAACGCGCCCCGGGTCCTCGCCCAGCAACGTGAAGATCTCCTTGGCGAACCCGCACCAGGTCGTCTCGCCCGCGCTGGTGCCGTGGTAGACGCCCGGCCGCAGGTCCGACTGCGCCAGCCTGACCAGGAAGTCGGCCAGATCCGCCGTCCACGTCGGCTGCCCGCGCTGGTCGTCGACCACGTCCAGCGTCGGCCGCTCCCCGGCCAGCCTGATCATGGTCCGCAGGAAGTTCGCGCCGTGCGCGCCGTACAACCAGGCCGTGCGCACCACGTAGTGGCCGTGCTCCAGCGCCGCACGCTCGCCCGCGAGCTTGGTCCTGCCGTACGCGTTCACCGGCCCGGTCGGGGCGTCCTCCGGGTACGCCACGCCGCCGGCGCCGTCGAAGACGTAGTCGGTGGACACGTGTACGAGCCGCGCGCCGGCCAGTTCGCAGGCCTCGGCCAGCCAGTGCACGGCGTGCCCGTTGACCGCCAGCGCCTCCGCCTCATGGGTCTCCGCGTCGTCGACCCTGGTCCAGCCGGCGCAGTTGATCACGACTCGGGGGCGGTAGGCGGACACGAAGTCGCGTACCGCTCGTTTGTCGCATAAGTCCAGCTCCGACCGGCCGAGCGCGAGCACGGGCTCGCCGGTCAGCGCCGTCCTGTCCAGGACGTCGGCGGCCAGCATGCCGCCGGCCCCCGTGATCAACCACCTCATCGGCTCCACCAGTCCCGGTGCTCGGCGTACCAGCGGACGGTGCTCTTGAGCCCCTCGTCGAACGGGATCTCCGCCCGGTAGCCGAGTGCCCGCAGCTTGGAGTCGTCCAGCGAATACCTGCGGTCGTGTCCCTTGCGGTCCTGGACGTGCGCGACGAGGTCCCAGTCGCGGCCACAGGCGTCCAGCAGGTGCCTGGTGAGCTCCTTGTTGGTCAGTTCCGCCGTCCCCGCGATGTGGTAGACCTCGCCCGGCGCGCCCTTCTCCGCCACCAGTCGGATGCCTGCGCAGTGGTCCTCGACGTGGATCCAGTCCCGTACGTTGCCGCCGTCCCCGTACAGGGGCACCTTCTCGCCCCGTAGCAGGCGCGTGACGAACAGCGGGATGATCTTCTCCGGGTACTGCCGCGGGCCGTAGTTGTTGCCGCAGCGGGTGATGGAGACGTCCAGCCCGTACGTCGTCGCGTACGCCTGGGCGATCAGGTCACCGCCCGCCTTCGACGCCGCGTACGGCGAGCGTGGCCGCACGGGTGCGGACTCGTCCCACGAGCCGATGTCGATCGTGCCGTAGACCTCGTCGGTGGACACCTGGACCACTTTGGGGACCTCGGCCTCCAGGCACGCCTGCAGCAGCGTCTGGACCCCGAGCACGTTGGTGCGCACGAACTCGGCCGCGCCCTCGATCGACCGGTCGACGTGCGACTCGGCGGCGAAGTTGACCACGACGTCGTGCCCGGGGACGACCTTCCTGAGCAGCTCGGCGTCGCAGATGTCTCCGTGCACGAACTCGTGGCGCACCCCTTCGAGGTTGGCCCGGTTGCCGGCGTACGTGAGCTTGTCCAGGACGGTCACGTACATGTCGTGAAGGCTTCGGGCGAAGTGCGAGCCGATGAAGCCGGCACCGCCCGTCACCAGGACTTTTGTCATGTAGAGATCTGTACCTTGCTGTGATCGCCCAGCACGAGGCGGTGGGCTCTGGGCGTGTTGGGCGCCGGCGTGACCTCGACGTCGTGGCCGATCAGCGACGACTCGATGCGGCCTACCCCGGCGATGGAGGCTCTGGGCAGCACGATCGAGTACTCGATCTCGCTGGCGGTGATGGCGCAGCCGGCGCCGATGGAGGTGTAGGGACCGACGTAGCTGTCGCTGATCCTGGCGCCGTCGCCGATGATCGCCGGGCCGACGATGCGGGAGCGCTCGACCACCGCGCCCGGCTCGACGACGACCCGGCCCACCAGCTCGCTGGCCGCGTCGACGCGACCTCGTACGCATGGCTCGACCGACTCCAGGACCAGCCGGTTGACCTCCAGCATGTCGGTGACGTTGCCGGTGTCCTTCCAGTAGCCGGAGATCACCGAGGACTCGACCCGCATGCCTTCCTCGATCAGCCACTGGATGGCGTCGGTGATCTCCAGCTCGCCCCGCCACGAGGGTTTCAGCTCCGCCACCGCCGCATGCACGGCCGGGCTGAACAGGTAGACCCCGACGAGCGCCAGATCGCTCTTGGGCCGCTCGGGCTTCTCCTCCAGCCCGACGATCCGCCCTGCGGTGTCCAGCTCGGCCACGCCGAACTGGCGGGGGTCGCCGACCTTGGTCAGCATGATCTGGGCAGCGGGCTGCTCCTTGGCGAACCTGTCCACCAGGTCGCCTATGCCGCCCACGATGAAGTTGTCGCCCAGATACATGACGAAGTCGTCATCGCCCAGGAAGTCGCGGGCGATCAACACGCCGTGCGCCAGCCCGAGCGGCGCCTCCTGCCGCAGGTACGTCACCTGGAGCCCGAACGCCGACCCGTCGCCCACGGCTGCCTCGATCTCCGCGTGCGTGTCCCCGACGACCAGGCCGAGCTCCTGGATCCCGGTCGCCGCGATCGCCTCCAAGCCGTAGAACAACACCGGTTTGTTGGCCACGGGCACCAACTGCTTGGCCGAGGTGTGGGTGATCGGCCGAAGCCGTGTGCCCGATCCCCCGGCGAGCACGAGTGCTTTCACCGCTAGTAAGCCCCTTCTCCACGGGTGACGACGGCCCAGGTCTTCCAGAGAATCTGGAGGTCCAGGATGAGCGACCAGTTCTCGACGTAACGCAGGTCGAGCCGTACGGACTCCTCCCACGTCAGGTCGGAACGCCCGCTGACCTGCCAGAGCCCGGTCATCCCCGGCTTGACCACCAGGCGGCGGCGGACGTCGGTGCCGTAGGCGGCGACCTCCTCCGGCAGCGGCGGTCGGGGGCCGACGAGCGACATCTCGCCGCGCAGGACATTCAGCAGCTGGGGCAGCTCGTCGAGCGAGTATTTGCGCAGGAAAGCGCCTACCCGGGTGATTCTTGGATCGTTCCTAATCTTGAAGAGCACCCCGTTGAACTCGTTCTCCTCGAGGAGGGCGCCCTTGAGCTGTTCCGCATCAGCCACCATCGTACGAAATTTCACGACACGGAACTCTTTGCCGCTTTTGCCGACTCTCGTCTGGTAGAAGAGCGCGGGCCCCCGGCTGGTGAGGCGGATCACCAGCGCGATCGCCAGCAGCGGCAGGGCCAGGAGCAGCAGCGCGCACGCCGCCACCAGCCGGTCGAAAACGTTCTTGACCGCCCCTTTGGCGCCGTCGAACTCGGGATGCTCCACGTGGAGGAGCGGCATCCCCGCGACCGGCCGGATGCTGATGCGCGGCCCGGCCACGTCGAGCAGCGCCGGCGCCACGAAGAGGTCGGTACGGGCGTGCTCCAGGCTCCACGCCAGCCGCCGCAGCGCCGCGCCGTCCAGTTCGGGGCAGGCCAGCACCGCCACGGCGTCGGCCTGGGCCCGCTCGACCACGCCGGCCACGTCCCCGAAGGAGCCCAGCACGGGAATGCCGTCCAGGTCCACGTCCATCGCGTGCTCGGGAAGGCAGGCTCCCACCACCTGCATTCCGTGATAGGGCTGGCGCCTGAACTGCATCACCAGGTCGAGAATCGACTCCCGGTGCCCGACCGCGATCACCTGGCGCAGATAGTCCCCGACCGCTCTCTTTCGGTGAAGACGTTTACGCATTCGGTAGCGGTAGTAGAGCGTGGCGAGCAATGCCAGCGGCAACATCGCCATCACGAAACTCCGCGCGACCGCGGTTTGCGTGGCATAAGCCAGGATGGCGACGGTGGCCATCAGGCCGACGCCGCCGTTGAACACCGCCTTGAACTCTTCCGTTCCCTCGCCGTTGGCGCGCTGGCGGTACGCGCCACCCATCATGAGCGCGATGGGCCAGGCGATGACCAGGCCGAATCCCAGCAGGTATTCGACCCAGGGAATGTACACGCCGGCGATCAGCCGGATGCCCAGCACGCACACGCATGCGAGCAGCGCGCACATGGTGTCCCCGTATAACAGAAGCCGTAGGTACGCCCTCGTCCAGATGCTGGACGGACGGCGCGGCACGGCCTCGAGGAGCACAACAATGGACTCCCCAGTCCCCACCCTCATAGCACCACCCTGTGACCACTCCCGTGCACCGCGATAACTTGACGTTCCTTGAACCACATGGGTTGACAAGTCCCACGCACTTAAAGGGCGGCGGCCCCCACTAAAGAGTAAAGATCGATTCCAGCGGGGGGAATAACGTGAAACGTCCACAATCGGACGTGTGATGAGTAAGCTCAGGGCTTGACGGAACGGTCCATCGGTGCAGCGTCGCGCAGAGGGAAATGTGGGGTTTACGGCGATATTTCAGCTGGTTGCCGCTCCGTGAACTGTTTAGTCATACTCCAGGTCGGGCAGCGCGGAAGGCGGATCCGGGCTACGCCAGACCACGACCACTCCGTCGTGCGTGGAGTCCGCGGCCAGGGCCAGCCGGTCGAGGTCGAAGTCCGGCAAATAACGCAGGCGGGCGAGGAACGTGGCGTCCGTGGCCGATCGCGGCACGACGCAGCCCTCGCCGTCGCGGTCGAGCAGGATGAAGAGAACGTCTTCCCCGGATGCGGTGACGACACGGACCTCCACCACGTCCTCCCACGCAAGGGCTTCGACGCTACCGTCCGCGTAGTGACGGGTGACGCCCTCTTCCGTGACATATACGTAGGAGTCCGGCATCGGATTGCCGTGCATGGCCGCGATTCTTGCGAGTTCCGGGCCTGTCCCGCAAGGGTTCGCGCTCAATGGTGCGTATGTGCGGGATCCTCGGGGCCCCACGAGTGGCTCAGATGCGCCGCCACCGCCGCCCTGGCCGCGTCCTCCGGCCCGTCCGCGATCGCGTCGAGCAGCTCGCGATGCTCACGCACCAGCACGTCCCTGTCCTGGTAGACCTCCCGCAGCCGCACCAGGCCCAGCCTGGTCTCTGCCGCGAGCACGCCGTAGAGGCGTTCGAGCCGCGGGCTGCCGACGGCCTCGATCAGCGCCTCGTGCAGCGCCATGTGCTCGGCCACGGTCTCCGACCACGGCGCGTCGGCGGGCAGCGCGGCCATCCGGTGCAGCGCGGCCTCCGCCTGGGGCGCCCGCCGCCCGGCCATGGCCTGCGCCATGAGGTCCTCCAGGGGCCGGCGCACGTACATGAGGTCGTTGAGGTCTGAGATCGTCACCTCGGGGACATAGGCGCTGCGGTTGCGCTCGCGCCTGAGCAGTCCTTCGTGGACCAGGATCGCCAGCGCCTCGCGCACGGTCGGCCTTGCCACCTGGTACGACGCGGCGATCTCCTGCTCGGGCAGCGGGGTGCCGGGCTTGATCTCGCCCGAGAGCACCCTGCTGCGCAGGGCGTCGGCCAGCGCCCCGACGGTGGAAACAGGTCTGAGCGGCAACGTCACGCCTGCGACTCTAACGCTCTTTCCCGCTCCGGTACGGCCACGGCGACCAGGCTGAGCGCGAGCATCACGAGACCGGCGACCGAGATCGGGGCCAGCCGCTCACCGAGCACCACCAGGCCGAGCAGCGCGGCGACGGCCGGCTCGGCCAGCGCCAGCGTGGCGGCCGTGGCCACGGGGGTGGTCCGCAGGCCGCGCCCGTACAGGAAGTAGGACAGGGCTGTGGTCCCGAGTCCGAGGTAGAGCACGGCGATCAGGCCGCGCGGCTCCCCCAGCCAGCCCACGCCACCGAGCAGGAGAACGGGTAGCATGATCAGGGCCGCCCCGCCGAACATCGTCCCCATGACCGCCGTGGACTCTCCGCCGTCCTCGATCGCCCGAGCCGCCGTGACGGCGTAGAACGCGTAGAGCAACCCCCCGAGCAGCGCGAAGAGCACCCCCGACACGACCTGCCCGCCGGCCTGCGCCCCGCCGCCCACGATCAGCGCCGCGCACCCGCAGACGGCCGCTGTGGTCGCGACCGTCCACCGGCCGCTCGGCCGCCGCCCGTGGAGGATCCAGGACAACATGCCCGTGAAGACCGGCCCGCTGCCGATGGCCACCACAGTGCCGATCGCGACGCCGGTGCGCCCGACGGCGGCAAAGAAACACAGCTGGTAGGCGGCCACCGCCACGGCGCCGAGCAACAGCCCGGGCCTGATCGCCTGCCTGATGCCGGCGCCGGCGAGCAGCGCGAGCACCGCACCCCCGATGACCAGCCGTGCGGCGG
Organism: Nonomuraea polychroma; assembly: GCF_004011505.1. Classification (NCBI taxonomy): domain Bacteria; kingdom Bacillati; phylum Actinomycetota; class Actinomycetes; order Streptosporangiales; family Streptosporangiaceae; genus Nonomuraea; species Nonomuraea polychroma. Next base: position 10,054,020 of record NZ_SAUN01000001.1, on the reverse strand, counting down.
CCAGGGCCACGGAGTCGGCGGAGACAAGCAGTCCCGCCGTGCCGGCCGTGCCCCAGAGCACGGACGCGCCGACGACAGCCAAGGGTCCATTCCTCATGGAGGCATTGTCTGACAATTAGACAATTTCGTCCAGTAGCTGGTCGATCAGCCGCACCGCCGGGGCCGCCACCTCCGCCACGTAGTCGTTGAACACGGCCAGGCCGTCGTGGACGCTCGGCATGCTCTTGCGCGGGAGTTCGAGCAGCACGTCGCTCTCCGCGGTGATCGCCCCCTCGACCAGGAAGGCGGCGGCGGAGGCGGTGATGGAGACCTCGAAACGCACCTCGCGGCCATCGGGCAGCGTGAACGTGGTGCCGACGCGGGCGCCCGCGTCCGGCAGGAAATAGGAGAAGAGCTCGCTTCTTACGAAGGGATGACGCAAACCCGCGAGAATCTCCGACGCCCGGCTCAGGGCCTCCAGCACCCTGGCCGCGGCCAGACTCTCGCTGTCCACCCAAGAAAGGGTAGATCAGCACTCAGTCGCTGACCAGGCGAGCGTGGCGTTCCACGTCCTACTGGCCAGGCGAGCGTGGCGTTCCACGTCATAACGGACGCCGTCGTAGGAGAGTTTGCCCCGTTCGATGCCTTCGGGGCGGAATCCGGCCTTGGTGGCGACCCGGCACGAGGCCGGATTGTCGGTCCGGTGCCCCAGCTCCAGCCGGTAGAGCCCGAGCTCGTCGAACGCCCACCTGGCCAGCTTTTCCGTGGCCGCCGCCGCGATCCCCCGGCCCCTGGCCTCCGGCACGACCCAGTAGGACACCCATCCGTTGTCGTGGGTGTCGATCCCGGCCACCGCCACGTTGCCGACCACCTGCTCGCCGACGGTGACGGCGAAGGCGTGTCCGACCCCCTCCCAGGAGGCGATCCACCCCTGGGCGTCCTTGAGCGTCACGATCGGAAAGGCTGCCTGCCGGCGCAGATCGACGGCCTGGAAAGCTTGGAGGACGGCGGGCGCGTCGCTCTGGCGCCACTCCCGCAGTCGTAGGTCCATAAGCGCCACGCTGCCCGAGATCACCCGGGATGCACCTGCTGCCTGATCTGGCCGATCTCGTGCGCGGCCTCGAAGTCGGCCACCATCTGCTTGGGCGCCGTCAGGCACCAGGCCTCCGCCACGAGCTCGAACAGCTCGTCGGCGTCGATCTTGTCGAGATGGACCACCACCCACCCGAACCGCCCGGCCGTGAACTGCACCTCGAACACCTCGGGCCGCTCGGCCACGAGCGCGATCTGCTCCTCGATCGTGGCCTTGAGCCCGACGGTCTCGGTCGCCTCCCACAGGTAGCCGAACCCCTTGTCCCGCACCTTGAGGCCGATCCACTCGCCGCCGTGGCTCATCTTGACCTCGGGCAGCTCGTCCAGCATCCCCAGGAACTCATCGACGCTCACACCCATGCAGCCCTGTGTACCAGACCGGACCGACGATTCCGAGCGCTTGAGCGCTCGCTCAAATCGTTCTATCGTGTAGTTGAGCAGTCGCTTAAAAGGCGGGATGTCATGCACGTTTACGTGGAGACCCGGATCAGGGCCGATCTGGAGGACCTGTGGCAGGCCACCCATGACACGTCCCAGCACCAGCGGTGGGACCTCAGGTTCGGCCGCATCGACCACCTCGACGGCGGGCTGTTCCGCTATGCCACGTTCGGCATCAGCGGCACCGGCGTGAGCACGGGAACCCGGCACGCTGCCGATGGGAGCAGCACGTCGGCGCTCCGCTTCGGCTCGCGCCATCCGCTCTCCCCCATTCGCTCCGGCTCCGGCTATTGGCGCTACATCCCGACGGCCGATGGTGTCCGCTTCCTCACCTCGTACGGCTACCGCCCGCACGTGCTTCCCACCCGGCTGATGTGGTGGGCCACCGCGTGGTCGTTCGACAGGTTGCGGTTGTGGCTGGAGACCGGCAGGACACCCCGGCGGTCGCTGTGCCAGGCCCTCGCCGAAGTCTTCGTCAGGGCCGCCGCGACCCTGCTCGCGGCCTCGACCCTGCCGCCTCTCGCCGCCGTCGCCGTGTCCGCGGCCGCGCTGGCCCTGCCGCCCCTCCCCGGCACCCCCGCGGCCCGCCGATGCCTGCGCCGTCCCCCTCGACCCTTGGAGAAGCCATGCCCTCGATCTTCCAGCGTGCCCTCGGCGACGCCGCGTTCGCCCGCCTCCATCCCCAGCTCCAGCGCCGTTTCGGAGTCGGGCTCGACAGCGGCGAAGCCTGCATAGGCAAGGGCGTCATGAGCCGCGTCTGGAACGCCGGCCTGCTGGTCCGCCCGTTCCTGTCCCTCGGCAGCCGCAGGAACATCCTGGTCAAGGACGCGGGCAGGGACATCCCCTTCCAGATCGAGAACTATCCGTACGTCGACTCCTACGGCCGCGAGACCGTCACCTTCGTCCGCACCTTCCCCGGCGGCCGCTTCGACGCGACCATGATCTACAACGACGCCCGAGCCCTGGTGGTCGACTACTTGGGCGACCACCAGCACATCGCGACCCCGCTCGCGCTCTCCGTGGACGACCAGGGCGGCCTGATCATCCGTTCGGGCCGTCAGCGCTTCCTCGAAGGCCCGCTCGCCTTCCCCATCCCGCCGGCCGCCACGGGCACGGCGACGGTCAGCGAGCACTTCGACGACCGGACAGGGCGCTTCGCCATCGCCGTCACCGTCTCCAACCCCTGGCTGGGCCGGATCTTCGGCTACTGGGGCAGCTTCACGGTGGAGTACGTGGACGTCGCGGACCATGGCGTTCCCGCTAACGTGAAGCCGAGGCGCGAGGACGCCCGCTGCTGACCCGTGAGGAATTTCGGTGCCCGACACCCGTACCAAGCTGCTCGACGCCGCGCTCGAAACGCTGAAGAAGCAGGGCATCGCCGGCGTCTCCGCGCGTACCATCGCGGCGGCGGCCGGCGTCAACCAGGCCCTCGTCTTCTACCACTTCGGCAGCGTCGGCCAACTCCTCGCCGCCGCCTGTGAACACGGCTCCCAGCAGCGCATCGCGCTCTATCGCGCCCGCTTCGCCGCCGTGACGTCGCTGCGCGAGCTCCTGGACCTGGGTCGCGCGCTGCATGCCGAGGAACGCGCGGAAGGCAGCGTCGCGGCCCTCGCCCAGCTCCTCGCCGGCAGCCAGACCGACGCCGAGCTCGCCCCCGCCACCACCGCCGGCCTCAACCTGTGGATCGGGGAGGTGGAGCAGGCGCTCGGGCGGGTGCTGGCCCGCTCCCCGCTGGCCGAGTTCGTGGACGTGCCCGGCCTGGCCAAGGCCGTGGCGGCCGCGTTCGTCGGCCTGGAGCTGTACGAAGGCGTGGACGCCGAGGGCGCGACCCAGGCGCTGAACGCGCTCGAAGAGCTGGCGGTGCTCGTCACCGCCATGGAAGACATGGGTCCGCTCGTCCGCCGGGCCGTGCGGACCCGGCTGCGCCGGCGTCACTCGTAATAGCGGACTTCCAGCACGTTGCCATCCGGGTCCGGGAAATAAATGGCCTCGGGAGCGATGCCCTGGGCACCGAAGGAGTTGGTCCCTGACCCCGTGACCTCCACTCCGTGCTGCTTCAGCCGGACCTGGAGCGCGTCGAAATCCTCCCTGCTCACGGCCAGGCAGAAATGGTTGATCGGGTGCCCGCCGCTGCCCTTCACGCCGGTGCCCTCGTCGACCCCCCTGGCGCTTTCGTACGCCATCAGATCGAGAATGGTCTCGGGCGAGACCCGCACGCTCGGGAAGCCCGCCTTTCCCTCGCGAAACTCCTCGGCCCGTACCCCGGGGAGCCCTACCACCTGCTCGTAGAAACGTAGCGAGGCGAGCTGATCGGCGACCCAGCAGACGAGATGGTCGAGGCGTGCGTCCATGGAGAACCTCCTATCTCTCCAATATCTGCCGCACAAATCCACCTGTCCACCAGTGATTGCATCCGCCTGCCAATCGCCGCCTCCGCGAAACGGCCGGTTAACGCGGAGTTCGCGGCAATGACCTGCTGCGTCGCCCGTTTCCGCGTACGGCCCGGCACCATGACCGATGTGACGGAATCCATGGGACGGACCGCATTCCGGCAGTCGTGAAAACGGCCAGATTCATCATGACGCTCGATGTCGCGTTCAGCTCGTAGGGCTGGCTGCCGGCTCGCCGGCCGACGCGCCGGAAACGGCTGGTCTGGACGGCCATGCTCCTGCCCGTGAGCGGACGCCGGTTCGACCGTTGACGTCCCTAGGCGCCCATCAGGGATACCAGTCGGTGGAGATCAGGGTCGGCTGGACACCTTGTGCCGGCGCGACGGTGACGAGGAGCGGCGACTCGGCAGGCGCACGGAGGCGAAGCTCGGTGCTGTCGCCCGCCTTCGAGTGCGCGACGGGCACCTCATCGCCACTGTGGATGCTCAGGACCTGCCCCACGTTCGGAGCCCCTGCCGTGCGGCGTTCCCGCCTTCCCCGGTGCCACGCCATCCGACGCGGCCACGTTCTCGGCTCTCGGCACGCCGAGGTGCCCGTTTTCTGGACGAGCCGGATCGTGAGGTCGCCGCCGGATCCGAAGACGCCCTGCGGAACGGGATTGACGACGAACATGCCGGTGCTCAGGGAATGGCTGCCGCGTCCCTTGAGGTTGACCAGGCCGCCGGAGCTGATCAGGGAGGCGCGCTCGCAGCGCGAGGCGTCCAAGGTCGCGGGAGCGGGATCGGAGACGCCGTCGTCCGGGATCTCCTGGAGCCTGACGCGGTCGATGCGCAGCCCGGCCACGCCGTCGTCCATGACGGACCCCGCGACGGCTCCCCGGAGTGTCTCCGGGACGCCGCTGCCTTCCGTGACGTCCAGCACTTCGATGCAGAGCAGGCCATCAGCCGGCAGCTCGTCGGGCATCAGGTCGAAGACGACGGTGCCCCTCTTCATTCCGCCACCGCTCTCGAGAAGCAGGCACTGGCGCAACCGCCCCTGGGCACGGACCTGGATGAGCCGCGGCAGCGCCTTGTCGTCCACGCCCGTCTCTTGCTGGAGATGCCAGCCCTGCGCCGAGAGGTCGTCCACCGACAGGGTGACGTTGACGCGCACGGCGTGGCCGGCCTCCGCCACCTTGAGTCCGACCAGGCCCGAGCGCTCGAACCGGCCCACGATCTGCACTCCACGCCGGAAATGGTCCGCCGCCTGCAGCTCTGCTGCCTGGCCGCTCGAGATCTCCGCGGGCACCTGGACGGGCGCGACGGCCGTGTCGAAGCCGGTAGCGGTGCGCATTGCCGGTGGAGCGTGGGTCACGGCGCGTACGGGAGTGCCGAGGGCGCGGTCGATTCCGGTGGTATGTCGGAAGTCCAGCCGGGTGAGGACCGGCTCACGCCTTTCCCACATGCGGCGTACCGCGCAGTGGAAGGGATCGCCATCGCGTTCCACGTGCCGCATGGCAATGGTGAGCGCATGCGCGTACGTGTCTCCCTCGCCCATTTCCCAGTGCGGCAGCAACGGTGACGGCACGTCGGCGCCGCTGCGGTAGAGCCACAACCAGAGACGGGCCCGCTCCCGTTGTGCCTCCGTCACCATGGACGCGCCTTTGGCATGCAGGGCGATGGCCTCGCCGAGCAATCGCCAGTAGTCGTCCCGGTCCTCGGCGACGTACGACAGGCCGCATCCGCTCCATTCCGACCAGCCGGCCTGGATGACCGGAATGCCGAAGGCGGGAAGCTCGTTGGAGACGCTCCCGCGCACGGTCACGCCCAGGTCCGTCATGCTCCACAACATGTTCTTCGACAACGCGAGGCTGGGCATGAAGGCCATGTGCCGGCGCCCGGCATGGCGTGCCGTCACCGCGTCGAAATGACCGGTCGTGTCATAGAGCGCCTGGCTGGGATGGTCCAGGAAAAGCCAGTTGACCGAGTCCTGTCGCGCGGCGAAGTCCGCGGTCTCCTCGAACCACTGGGCCAGATCGTCGAACACCTCTCTGTTGGTGCCCAGGGCGTCGGAAATGGCGTGGTTGAAGACCGCGAACACCGGGCGGTCCGGATCCAGCCCGAAACGTTGACACCCCAGTCGGCGTAGCTGCCGCCGCTCCGTTTCTGACTGCAGCTCGAACTGGCTGGTGCCGCCGGCCCGCCACCAACTCGGCCGGCCGAGATTGCCTTTCGCGCGGGAGGCCACCAATTCGGCGTTCGCCTTGATGGCACTCCTGTGCGGCCATACATGGTCGTGGAAATGCTCGGCGATGAGACCGGTGAGCTCCTCTCTGAACGTACGCAACCCCTTGCGCCGCTCTGGAAAGAGCGCATATGCCTTCATGCACCCGGTGCTCTGAACATGGACGACCGGTATCTCCCGGCGCATGGCCGCATCGACCGCCAACCCCCACTGGTCGTAGTCGACGTGGCTGGTGACGAGGGCGGCAGCGGGCAGGTCGGCGAACAATCGTTCGTAGACGGCGGAAAAGGCCCTGGTGCGGGCGCGGCGCGCTCGATACCGCTGGTCCTCGGTCTCCGGCAGGCGCGGCACGCGGGCCAACCGGACGAGCGTCGCCCGCTCCACGGCATCGAGACCCTCCGGAGCTGCGCTTTCGCCCTCACCCGCCAGGTGACGGTCCACGAGATCGTGCACGTTGACGACCTCGGCCGCCCCGAACGCCTCGGCCAGTTGCCGGGCCCGCTCGATGTCGTACTGCTCCCAGAGCGCCTTGCTCCACTCCTGATCCGTGCCCGTGAGCACGACCAGCCGGGCCGACAGCAGGTCGCACAGCGCATTCGCCATCAGCAGGTTGCGTACGACGACCCGGATGTCCTGATGCAGCGCCTCGGTGACGACACATTGATCGCCGCCCGCCCGAAAGGATCGACTACCCGCCCAATAGGCGCGCGCCGCGTCCAGCAAGCGATCGAATTTCTGGTCATCTCCGACAAGGCGCATGAGCCCTCCGCCTGGTTTTGTCTCCGAAAGACCACATCAAGCCTGCCAGTCCGGCATGCGAGCCGACCGGGCCGACGCATTCCTTGGTGACGACTTCGCCGCGCCTTTACCCTTCGCTGCCGCGCCCGGCGCGCGGGGGTTTCTGCCCTGCCGTCATCCGGCTGATCGCCAGGACTGCAGGCCCGCTGGAGTGTGGATGCGCGGCGGCGACCGCGTCGGTGGAGCCCGCGATCATGCATGATGTCCGAATGATGGCGATCGAGACGGCGTGGGGAACCTGGGAGGCGCCGCCGCTCGGCGAGGTGGTCGCATTACTGAGCGGGCTGACGGTTCAGCACACCCCACATCCCTGGCGCGCGCGCCTGCGCGCAGATTCCGGCGTGATCAGAAAGGCGACCGGACGACGATGAAGCGCTACATTCTCACCGGCACCCCAGGCGCCGGCAAGACCACGATCCTGCGCCGCCTGGCGGCTCTCGGATACGCGACGGTCGAGGAGGCAGCCACGGCGGTCATCGCGGACCAGCACGCGCGCGGCGACGTCGAGCCGTGGACCCGGCCGTCCTTCATCGACAAGATCGTGGCCCTGCAACGACGGCGACAACTGCAGTCGATCACGACCGCGCAGCACGTGCAGTTCTTTGATCGCTCCCCCATATGCACCCACGCTCTCAGCACCTATGTCGGGCACCCGATCTCCTCGGCCCTGTCCGCCGAGATCGACAGGATCACCAGAGAGCAGATCTACGACCGGCACGTGTTCTTCGTCCGCAATCTCGGCTTCTGCGAGCCTACCGCGGCCCGCCGGATCAGCTTCGAAGACTCGCTGACGTTCGAACGCCTCCACGAGGAGACCTACCGCGCATTCGGGTACCACCTCGTCGAGGTTCCCGCCGGACCGGTCTCCGAGCGAGTAGCCACGATCCGTACCTTGATCTCCCAGCTCACGGACGTGTGAAACAGGTCAGACCGGCTCGCAGACACAGACCTGGCGGACGCTGGTGGCCGTCAGGTCGCCGCCCGTCAGATCACCGTCACGGCCCAGCAGGCGAAAACCGTTGGCCGCGAGCAGCAAGGGCAGCTCCTGAGGGAAGATCATGCGTAGCTGCACGGGCATGACCCAGGCGTCGGGGCGGCCGTTCGGCCCGGCGGGCGGCCGCCTCCAGCATTCGGGGCGAGTGGGCTCACCTCATCTCTGCGTCTTCCTGAGCGTCCACCACTCGAATGACTCGTCCCCCGGCAGCACCCAAGCGTCCGCATCAGGCCTGGCAACCGTCCGCAGCAGCGTCACCTTGCCCGTCGCCTTCGAGACTCGGTAGGTCGCCACCCCCGTCTTGGTCCGCGATCGGACGATCAGGCGTCCCGCCTGGTCGAAGTCCAGGTCGTCGATGTACTGCCCGCGCGGCAACTGAAGGGTCACCGTGCTGCCCACCCGGCCGGTACGCAGGTTGAGCAGGCGCAGCTTGCGGTACTTGTCCGAGGTGCCGACCGGCTCCGCCGCCGTGACGTAGTCATTCGCCAGCGCCCACGGCGACAACCGCGTCTTCAGCCGCATCCGTGCGCGCAGGCCCCGGTCGAACACCGTCAGCCGGTCCCCTGACAGCAGCAGCCGCTTGCTGTCCGGGGTGAACCCATGGAAGCCCCACGTATCCATCTTTCCCGGAGGCCGGATCACCTTGCCGTTCCTCAGGTCCACGAAGATCCCCAAGCCCGGACCCGAGGTCGTCGTGACCACGTAGCTGCCGTCGTCCGACACCAACGGCCACTCCTCGTCGATCCCGACCCCCGTGATCTTCCGTGACACCACCCTTTCCTTGCCGTTCAGGGTCCGCGTGACGAACAACCCATCCGATTTCCGGTAATAGAAGAAATGCCGCCCATCCCCGCTGATCAGGAACGGCGCCTCTTCACCGCCATTGGCCCAATCCTTGGGCGTCTTGACGAGCGCCTCCGGCACCTCGACCACGTCTCCGTTGGTCAGCACCAGTTGCCAGGTCTGCGTTGCCTGCGCGTACGCGATCGAGCCCGGCGTGGCAGCCGCCGCAGGCTGCGCGATCAGTGTGACGCCGGCCAGAAGGAGTGCCCCAAGAGTCATCCGAAATCCCATGCGTCATTGGATGCCTGAAGTGCTCGGAATGTTGCTGGTTTCTTCTCCGAGCCTGGCGAGCTCCTGATCCGTGAGCGTCAGACCAGCCGCGGCGGCGGAGTCCCGGATGGAGGCCGGGCGGCTCGCGCCGGGGATCGGGATGACATGCGGGCCGGCCGCGAGCAACCAGGCGAGGCACACCTGCTGCGGGCTGACGTTCCGTTCGCCGGCGATCGCGTGGAACGCGGGGTGCCCGGCCGGCCGTGCCTCCTCCGCTTCGAGCGCGCTCCGCGAGATCCCGCCGAGCGGGCTCCACGGCAGGAACGCGATCCCGAGTTCGGCGCAGAGCCGCAGCTCGGGGTCGCTGTCGCGGACGGCGGGCGAATACCGGTTCTGCACGGAGACCAGCCGTCCGCCGAGTTCCCGCTGCGCCTGGCGGATCTGCGGCACGTCCACGTTGGAGATCCCGACCATCCGGACCTTGCCTTGGTCGTGCAGCTCGCCCAGCGCGCCCACCGATTCCGCGAACGGCACCGCCGGATCGGGCTTGTGCAGCTGGTACAGCCCGATGGACTCGACACCCAGCCGCTTGAGCGAAGCCTCGCACGCACGCCTGAGGTGCCTGGGATCACCGTTCACCGTCCAGGAGCCGTCGCCCGGACGGCCCCGGCCGCCCTTGGTCGCCACGAGGACTTCGCCTGTGTCATCGCCGTAACTCGCCAGCGCACGCGCGATGAGCAGTTCGTTGTGCCCGACCTCGCCGGCGTGCCAGTGGTACGCGTCCGCTGTGTCGATCAAGGTGACTCCCGCGTCCAGCGCGGCGTGGACCGTGGCGATCGCTCTGGCCTCGTCCGGCCTGCCCTCGATGGACAGCGGCATGGCGCCCAGCCCGATCGCGCCGACCCGGACGTCGCCGATCACACGCATGCCAGCGCCTCCGAGATGACGTGCGGCAGCCAGTCCGCGGTGTGTGAGAACACGAAACCGAGCCGTACGGCACGCCCGTTGTCCATGGCGTACGCACGGTCGAAGGAGAAGGGTGAAGTGTCACGGCCCGTCGTGTACGTCACCGGCCCGGCCCCGGCCGCCGCGGACAGCGTGTCGCACAGGTAGGTGACGTCGAACGGCCCGTGTGAACAGGCGTTCACCGGCCCCGTGAAGCTGGATTCCGCAGTCCATACCAGGAAGTCGGCGATCTCCCTGGAGTTGATGAACGACGACGGGCGCGGCTCCCGGTGCACGACGACGGGGAGGCCGTCGCGGATCCGCGTCGTGTAATGGTCGAGGCGCCCGGTGAAGTCCGCACCGCCCATCACGTGTCCCGTACGGACGCTCACGAAGTCGAACACCGGCTCACGAGCGAAGACCGCCTCCGCCTGAGCCTTGCCCGCGCCATAGTGCTCCTCGACGAAGTCCGGTTCGTGCCACGGCAGGTCCATCCGTACCGGCAGGGTGGCGAGATCGATCACGTCCTCGGTGACCGGCGCATTGGTGTCCAGCGCGGAGTACACCTCGATCGTGGAGGTCATCACGTACCGTCGCGTGCGTCCCGCGAAGACCCTCCGCGCTGCGGCGGCCTGCGGCGGCGTGTAACAGACCTGGTCGATCACCACGTCGAAGGAGCGATCTGCGAGGGCTTCACGCAGGCCGTCCTCGTCGTCGCGGTCGGCGATGAGGTGCCTCACCCCTTCCGGCGCCGGTGAGGAGCCACGATTGATCACGGTGACGTCCGTTCCCGCGTCGCGCAGTCGCTCGATCACCCGTCTTCCGAAGTACCGATTGCCGCCGATCACACACACGCTGTTCATGGCCACAGCCTGGCCGCTCTATAGTCCTAAGCGGTAGTGGCGATCTGCTTATCCAGTCGACAGGAAAACTAATGATCGACGTCCAGCGCCTCCGCGTGCTCCGCGAGGTGGCCAGGCACGGCAGCTTCAACCGGGCCGCCGCCGAGCTGCGCTTCACCCCTTCGGCCGTCTCGCAGCAGATCGCCGCGCTGGAACGCGGTCTCGGCCTGGCCGTCGTCGAGCGCAGCACCCGAGGCGTGACGCTCACCGAAGCAGGCCTCCTGCTGGTGGAGACGGCGGAGGCCATCGCCGCGGAGCTGACCGACGCCCAGGAACGCATCGACCGGCTCGCCTGCGAGCGCACCCGATGCACGGTGGCGACGTTCGCCAGCGGAGGCCGGAAGCTGCTGCCGTCCGCGCTCGCGCGGTTCGCCGCCGCCCACCCCGAGGTGGAGCTGACCATCCTGGAGCGGGAGCCGGAGGACAGCATCCCGCTCCTCAAGGAAGGACGGGCGGACCTCGCCCTGGCCTACCACTTCGACGGACCCCCGCCGGCCAGTCCCGGTGACCGGTCCGGTCTCGTCTGGACCCCGCTCAGACCCGACCCGCTCCGGGTCGTCCTGCCCCGCACTCATCCTTACGCCGGCCGGGAAAGCGTTCATCTCGCCGAGCTGGCCGGAGAGCGGTGGGTGCTCGGGTGCCTGAAGACCGTCGACCTGCTGCGGCGCTACGCCGCTCTGGCTGGATTCGAGCTGCACATCTCCTGCAGCGCGACCGACTACATGTTCGCCCAGTCCCTCGTCTCGGCGGGGATAGGCGTCGCCCTGATCCCGGAGATCGCCCTCATGGAAGCCCCCGACCTGGTCACCGTCTCCCTCCAGCCGCCCAGCCCGTCCCGCCACATCGGCGTCGCCACCACGCGCCGCCACCGCGGCCCCGCACAGCCGTACGTGGAATCCCTGCTGGAGCTCCTGTCCGCCGGCCCATGACCCACGCCCGCCGCAGGGCCACGCTCAACGTGCGCCGGGCGGTCCTGAACCCAGGCCGGCGTCGCGGGCTCGGGCCACCGCCGCGGCGCGGTCGGTGACGCCGAGCTTGCCGTACACGGTGCTGACGTAATTGCGGACCGTCTTGTCGGAGACGTAGAGCCGGGAGGCGATGGCGGCGTTGGACAGCCCGCGCGCCATCAGGTCGAGGATCTCCACCTCTCGCTCGGTCAGCTCGGGCAGCACCGGGTTCGCGACGGTACGCCGGGACTCCGCCCCGACGAGCCCGGCGAGTGCCCGGGCGGCGTTCGGGCCGAAGTACGCGCCGCCGTCGCGGCAGACCTCCAGCGCCCGCACGATCTCGGCCCGGCCTGCCCCCTTGAGGAGGTAGCCGCGGGCGCCCGCCCGTACGGCCGCGGCCAGCGAGTCGTCGGACTCCAGCATCGTCAGGACCACGATGGCGACGCCCGGCAGCTCGGCCATCAAGCGCCCGGTGGCCTCGACGCCGTTCATGACCGGCATGTGCAGATCCATCAGGACGATGTCGGGAGCGAGCCGGACGGCCAGCTCGACGGCTTCCGCCCCGTCACCCGCCTCGCCCACGACCGTGACGCCGGGCTGGCGAGAGAGCGTCGCGACCAGCCCCTCCCGGTACATGGGATGGTCGTCCACGATCAGCACACGCATGTCACACCTCGACTCTCGGCAACCGCACGCGGACCTCGGTGCCGCCGCCGGCTGCAGCAAGAATCTCGCATTTCCCATCAAGCTGGGCGGCGGCCTCGGCCATCGACTCCAGGCCCACGCCAACGCGCCACCCGGCGCCGGTGCCTGTTACGCCCACGCCGTCATCTCGTACCGAGAAATGCAGGGCGTCCGGCGCCAGCTCCACCTCTACGTCGCAGCCGCTGGCACGCGCGTGCCGGGCGGTGTTGGCCAGCGCCTCGCCGACGATGCGCAGGACCGCCGCCTCGGTGGCGGCCGGAAGCGGAGGCAGGCCCTCCTCGGGCAGGCGCAACCGGACCGCCAGTCCGGGCCGGCTGAAGCCCGCCGTCTGTGCGCGGAGCGCCTCCGCCAAGCCGAGATCGTCCAAGGCGGACGGGCCGAGACCGTCCACGATGCGCCGAACGTCGCCCACGGCACCGGCCAGCCACGTGGCGCACCGGTCGGCAAGGGCGCCGGCACCGGCCGGATCGGTCGCCACCATGTCGCGGAGGGTTTCCAGCTGCAGGTGTACGGCCGACAGGCTCGGCCCGAGCTGGTCGTGCAGGTCCCGGCGCAGCCGGCGGCGCTCCTCGGCACGCGCGGTCACCAGCGCCCGCCGCGACCGGTCCAGGTCCGCGGCAAGCCGGGCGGCGTGCGCGGCCGCACCCGCCTGCCGGGCCAGAACGTGCAACAGCCGCGCCTCGGCGGGACGGAACTCCCCGGCGCGCGGCCGGGTCAGCAGCAGCTCTCCCACCGCCTCCCCGGCATGCACCAAGGGCACCCGTACCGGGTCCGCGCCGAGCTCTTCTCCGTGGCGGGACTCCGGCCCGTCCAGCACCAGAACCCACACGGCCGGAACACGGAGGATCCTGGCCACATCGCCCGCCAGCCGTTCGAGCGCCTCCGCCGGGGCCGCGGCCGTCTCCAGGGTGGCGCCCAACCGCCCCAGCGCGTCGTACGGGTCCGCGGCGTCGCCGTACAACAACCGCCGTACCCCTCTCTGCAGGAGCCTGTGGACGGGAGCCACGCTGATGGCCACCACCGCCGCGGCGACGAGGGGAGCGCCCACACTACGCCCGAGGAGGTCTCCGAGCAGCGCGACGACCACCGCGTAGCAGAGCGCGATCTCCGCCGACATGAGCGCCCAGACCAGCCCGCGGCGCAGGACGGTCTCCATGTCCCACATCCGGTACCGCTGGATCGCCAGCACCACGGAGATCGGCAACGGCAGGGCGGAGGCCGCCAGCAGGACCCCCGCACCGCGGGCCTCGACCGTCTGGGCGGCGACCAGCAGGAGCACAGTGCCTGCCATGCCCGCGCCCACCCAGGCCAGCTGGCCGCGTTCGTCGCTCTCGGCTCGGCGCAGGCGGACGCCCAGGGACGCGAGCCCGCCCAGCGCCGCGACGGCGACCATGACCAAGCAGACGGGCAGCAGCGCCTCCGCTCCCGCGACGCTCAAGGGGCTGGCCAGCCCGCTGTCGGCCAGCGCCGGATCGTCGCTGTGCTGCCACGGCAGCAGCGCCCACGCGGCCGATCCGGCCACCACAGAGGCACACCCGAGGTACATCAGCGGGCGGAACACCCCCGTCGGCCGCTCACCCGAGGGGAGCCAGTAGGGGACGACGGCGGCCACGATCACGTAGGCGGGCAACCAGCTCCACACCGACAGCCAGAGCATGATCAGGTGGCCGGGCCAGCCCCGGCCGGCCGCGGCGGTGGCGTACTCGCCGGTGAAGGCGCTCGTGGCGGCGCTCGCGCTCACTGCGACGAAGAGCCAGCCCAGAATCGTCCGGCCGCGCCGGATGAGGAACGCGCCGGGCGCGCCGTACACCATTGCCGTGACGGAGATCCACAACCAGTAGTCGTCGGCGAACCCCGCCGATGACTGCAGCCGCAGCACGAATCCGGCCAGCGTCGCCGCGGCGGCGGCACCCGCGACCGAATCCCCCATCATCACCAGACGCGAACGCATAGGGAGAATTGTCCGCTATGCGATGTCCCAACTACACGGGACATTTTGTCCTTGTTCGAAGGGGAGACTGCCGGCTCAGGCGGCCCGGGACAAGACTGCGCGATTGTTCTCGGCATGCGGCGAATGGACCGCGATCTACCGAGGAGTACCAACCATGAGCACGTCCCCCACCCCCCGAAGGCCCTTCCTGCTCACCGCGGCGATCATCGGGGGCCCGCTCGCCGGCGCAGTGTGGCATCTCGTCGAAAAGGTCGGCCTCCCCAGGACCGAGGCGGCGGACTACCTCGCCCAAGTGGCCGCCAACCGGAGCAACTTCGCGATCAGCACGCTGCTCTACATGGTCTTCGTCGGCTGCTTCATCCCCTTGGGCCTGGCCGTGATGCGGGTGCTGCGCGGCCGGGCACCGCTGGCCGCGACGATCTCCGGTCTGCTGTTCGGCCTGGCCGGTGCACTCGGCCTGGTCGTGTCGGGCATGCGGCCGCTCGTCCTGGGCCTGGCCCCCGAGGGCCCGGTCATCGCCGAGGCCGCCGCGGCCTACCAGCGGTACCAGAGCTCCCCGTGGTTCGACTTCGTCATGCTGGCCATGCTGGCCTCAGTCCTGATCGGCCTGGTCGTGCTGGCCGCCGCGATCCTGCGTACCGGCGTCCTTCCGCGCTGGACGGCCGCGCTCCTGGTGGGCGGTTTCGTCCTGTCCAGCGGAGAGTTCCCCCCGGCCGTCACAATCCTGGGCGGCGTGGTGCAGTTGGCGGGCTTCCTGCCACTGGCCGGCCGGCTCGTCGCCGAGACCGAGGCAAAGCCTGCCGTCCTCATCTGACACCGGTCCCCCGAGCCCGCCGAGAAGACTCACCATGGCCATGTGCCGGCACGCAAGCCGGCAGCCGCCGCAAGCAACACCCCTGCGAGTACCAGCCCCCTCCGGGAGGAGAGGGCTGTGGCTCACGTCAATCCATCACCGACTCCCCGCCGGGGTAGGTGAAGGAAGATCGGGGCGAGTAGAAGCCCCACACGATCTGCAGGGGGTCGGCGGGGCGCAGCGCGTAGACGGAGTGACTCGGATCCAGGAACTCCAGCGAGACGATCTCAAACGGATCGACCGGCTCCGCCACGAACGGGTAGATTCCGCTGATCCTCTGCCCGCCCACCTCGGTGATGTACCGCAGTTGTCCGCGGCTGACCTCCGTGCCGGTGTGCCCGACCCGTGCGGTTGTACGGATCACCGGCACACCGTCGGACTCGGTCGTCGCAACCAGTGTCTTCCCTTCGACCTCGATCGTCGTACGACCGGGGGTGGCGGGCACACCTCGTGCGGCCGCGTACTCGCGTACCACCGCGCTCGAGTTGAAATAGTGCGTCCACCAGCGGCCGGGGGTCACGCCGTCGGGCGCGTAGGCATCCTCCAGATCGGGTCCGATATACGTCAGCGAGTACGCACCGAACCCGGAGGTCTGCTCGGGCCGGTCGACGACGTACTGGTTCATGAAGACCTGCCGATTGGCCATCGGCTTCAAACCGTCGGGCACGAGTGCCGCGACGGCATCGGGTTCGGCCGGCACCCACCCGAAGTAGATCATCCGGCTGTTGACGACGAGCTGAGGTGCCACGAGTTCGGGCACGATTCCCCCCTGCTATCGACGACGCATAGCCGGAACTTACGTGACGTCTTCAACGCGAACAATGACACAAATAATGACTTTTCCCCCGGTTCGCAGTTACTCGTCCGCTCGAAAACGAACTTCCTGGCTCCAGGGGAAAAGCGTGGCCCCCGCGCGCGACCGGGCCGGCCAAGCGGGCCATGGCCGGGGCGCGCTCGGGCCTCAGCTCGCCGCCCGCTGCACGAGCGCGCCGATCCTCGCCTCGTCCTCGTCGGTCAACTCCGTCAGCGCGAAGGCGGTCGGCCACATCGTGCCGTCGTCGAGGTTCGCCGGGTCGTTGAAGCCGAGGGTCGCGTACCTCGCCTTGAACTTCGTCGCGCTCTGGAAGAAGCAGACGACCTTGCCGTCCTTGGCGTAGGCGGGCATCCCGTACCAGAGTTTCGGCGACAGGGCCGGCGCGCTGGCCTTGACGATGACATGGATCCGCTCGGCGAGGATTCGGTCCTCTCCTTCCATCTCGGCGATCTTCGCGAGCACGTCATGCTCCCCGTCGGCCTTGGTCGCGCGCGAGCCGCGGCGCGCGGCCGTCTTCAGCTCCTGGGCGTGCTCCTTCATCGCGGCTCGTTCATCGTCGGTGAATCCGTCGAACGTGCTGTTGGCCTTCTTCGTGTCCATCACTGTGGGTTCCTTCCGTTATGCGGCTTAATGGTGAGGATTGTCATGCGAGGGCACCGCTGCGGCGGCTTCTCCGGCCCCTCAGCCCCAGGCGCCGGCGATCTGGCGGGTCGTGGCGTTGAGCCGGTTGAACATGTTGGTGACGCCGATCATCAGGACGATCGCGGCCAGCTGCTTCTCGTCGAAGTAGGTGGCGGCCGCGTCCCAGATCTCGTCGTTCACCGCGTCGGGACGATCGGCCAGCCGCGTCGCGGCCTCGGCCAGCGCGAGCGCCGCCCGCTCCTCCTCAGTGAAGTACGGGGCCTCCCGCCATGCGACGACCGTGGCCAGCTTCTCGTCGCTCACTCCGGCCTTGCGGGCCGTCTTGGCGCCGCCGTCGACGCAGGCGCTGCAGCCGTTGATCTGGCTGACCCGCAGATGCACCAGCTCCAGCGTCTGCCCGTCCATCCCACCGGAGTGCACGGCCTTGAAGATCTCCTGGATGGGCTGCATCGCGCCGGACAGGACGAAGGCGGGGTTCTGCATACGGGACTGCATCTCGGTGTTCTCCTCTTCCGGGTCTTCCGGGTCGGCGCCCCGTTCTCTCGGGGCGTGACTCCATCACAGCGGAGCGGGCTTACGATGACGACGGCGGTGGGACACCGTGGGACAACCGAAACAGGCTTGACCAGCGGCGACCCGGCCCGGGAAGTTTCCGCCGGGACGGGACAGGGAGGCGGGGATCTGTGGTTGTGCAGCAGCGAACGGCGAAGGCCGATCCGCAGGACGAGCTGGCCGCCCGGCTGCGTATGCTCCAGGAGCTGTCCGGGCTCGGCGTACGAGCCCTCGCGCGGGACACGGCTCTCAGCTCGTCGTCGCTGTCGCGCTACCTCAGCGGCCAGACGGTGCCGCCCTGGTCCGCGGTGATCGCGCTCTGCCGCCTCGTCAAGCGCGACCCCCGACCGCTGCGCCCGCTCTGGGAACGCGCCTCCAACCCGCTGCCGGCGCCCCCGAAGACCAGCCGCCAGGTTCAGCCGCCGTCGCCGCCCGCCGGTGCCCCGCGCCCGTCGCGCAACGATCTGCCGCGCGACGCGCCCGATTTCACCGGACGCCAGTCCCAGCTCGCCGCCGTGCTCGCCACGGTGGAAAGCAGCCGGGTGGTCGCCATCGACGGCATGGCCGGCGTCGGCAAGACCTGCCTGGCGGTGCACGCCGCGCACCGGCTGGCCGCCGACTACCCGGACGCCCAGCTCTATCTGGACCTGCACGGCTTCACCGAGGGGCGGGAACCGCTCGATCCCGATCCCGCGCTGCGGACCTTGCTCGCCGCGCTCGACGTCCCCTCAGAAAAGATCCCGCAGGAGGGCGGCATCGAGCCACTGGCCGCCTGCTGGCGGTCAGAACTGGCGAGCCGGCGGGCCGTCGTGGTCCTCGACAACGCCGCCGACGCCGACCAGGTCCGCCCGCTGCTGCCCGGCGCCGGCGCCTCCGTCGCCCTGATCACCAGCCGCAACCGGCTGCTGGGCCTGGACGAGGTGCCCCCGGTGTCGCTGGACGTGCTGACCCCCCAGGAGAGTGCGGAATTGCTGGCCCGCGCCAGCGGCGACCCCAGCGGCCCGGACGGCCGGCTGGCCCGCGACCCGGAGTCCGCGGCCGAGGTCCTACGGCTGTGCGGCCATCTGCCGCTGGCCTTGCGGCTGGCCGCGGCCCGGCTGCGGCACCGGCCGGGCTGGACCGTGGGCATCCTCGTCGAGCGGATGCGGGAGGGCGCGAACGAGTTCGACACCGCGTTCGCCATGTCCGTACGGCAGCTGGACCGCGGCCAGCGCCGCTTGTTCCGCCTGCTGGGCCTGCTGCTCGGTTCCTCCTTCGACGAGTACGTGGCGGCGGCGCTGGCGGACGTGCCTTTGCGCAGCGCCCGGGCGATGCTGGAGGACCTGCTCGACGCGCACCTCGTCCAGCAGCCGGCGCCCGGCCGGTACCGGTTGCACGACCTGGTGCACCAGCACGCGCGCCGAGCCGCTGAGGAGCAGGACTCTGCGGCGGAGCGGGAGCAGGCGCTGGGCCGGGTGCTCGACTACTACGTGCACGCGGCGGCCGCCGCCGACGCCGCGATGCCGCTCCTGTCGCGCAGCCGGGCGGCCTCCGCGGGCCGGCCCCCCGCCGAGCTGCCGCGGTTCACCGACAAAAAGGCGGCCCTCTTCTGGTTCGTCACCGAATACTCGAACCTGATGGCCGCCTTCGAGGTGGCCGCCGCCACCGGAGCCGACGCCCATGCGTGCGAGCTGCCGCGCTTCATGCGGACCTTCTTCGCGCGGCGCTGCGGCACCACGCACCTCAATGTCCTCTTCGAGCGGTCACTGGCCGCCGCGCGGCGCCTGGGCGATCCGCTGCAGCTGGCCGAGGCGCACAGCGACCTGGGTTTCGCCCGGTACAACGCGGGCCGGATGGCGGAGGCCGAGGCCGCGTACGAGGCGGCGGCACCGCTGGTGTCCCAGGCGGGAGACACCCGGTTGGAGGCCGAGCTGATCATGCGCCGCGGCTACCTGAAGTGGGACGAGGGGTACGTCGAGGAGCCGCTCGAGCTTTTCCGGCTGGCGGGAAAGCTGTACACGGAGGCCGATTGCCCGATGGGCGCGGCCCATGCGACCGCGTACGAGGCCTGGGCGATGCTGCAGCTGGGACACCGCGAGGAGGCGGCGCGGCTGGCCCGGCAGGCGTTGGACATCCCGCACACCGACCCGGCGTCGGGACTCCCGCTGACCGCCCGGATCACCCTCGGCGTGGCGATCGCCCATGAGGAGCCCGGCGAAGCGGTGGAGCACCTCCAGGAGGCGCTGGCGCTGGCCCGCGAGGACGGGCACAAGCACAACGAGGCCTGGTGCCTCAACTGCCTGGGCGTCGCGCTGCGGCAGATGGGCCGCTACGAAGAGGCGCTGGCCAGCCATCGGCAGGCGTTCGCGCTGCTGGACGAGCTCTTCGAGGAACATTGGAAGATCCACTTCCTCAACAGCTACGGCGAGACCTGCCGGCTGGCGGGCCTGCCCGAGGAGGCCCTGCGGCTGCACCGGCAGGCGCTGGAGGTGGCTCCGAAACTGGGCAACCGGTACGCGGAGGCCCTGGCCCACGAGGGGATCGCGATCGTGCTCGACGGGACGGACCCGGCCACGGCCGCCGAACACCGCGCAGCGGGGCAGGCCCTCCTGCATGAGCTCAATCCCGGAGCCTACTGATCACACCGCCGGTCGGGACGCCGCGGGTCCGCCCTGAGGCCGCCGCGGATCTTCCAGAGCTGCCGGCGTCAGTGCTTCACTCCCGGCAACAAGTCCTTAGGACTGGAAGTCGTTGGAGAGGTTGATCCGGATCTCCGTGTTGCGGTATCCGGCGCGCCGGAACGCGGCCGCCATCGGCGCGTTGCCCACGTCGGTGGTGGCGGTGATGCGCGACTCTCCGTTGGCCGCGTGGAGGCGGGTGATCTCGGCAAGCACCTCGTCCACGTACCCGCGCCCCCGGAACTCCGGGACCACCCCGAGATACCCCACGTTCACGCTGTACGGCGTCGCCGAGGGGATCGCCATGCCCGCCACCTCGCCCTCCTGCGTGTAGGCGATCCGCCACCACGCCCGCTTGCCCGGCGCCCCGAGATAGAAGTCCATCTCTTTGCGCGCGGTCGCCTCCACTCCCTTGGCCGCCACGCTCGCCCGGGTCTGGGCATCCAGGCTGCCCTCGGCGATTCTCGTGAACACCGCCAGGAACTCCTCGTCGGACGCCTCGGCGAACCGCAGTGCGCCGGTCGCCGGAGGCACCCCGTCGGCCGGCGCCCACTCGAACTGCAGCCGCTCCACCTCCCGGGTGAGGCCGGCCGCATGTGCTGCCGCTCGCCGCCATTCCACGGCCGCCGAGGTGGCCGGATCGTCGCGCCAGCCGCCGGCCGCCTTGATCGCGTACTGCACCGGCCGCGGGAACCCGGCCAGCGCGGCCCTGATCAGCTCAGCGGCGACGGCCGTGCGCTCACCCACGGCGGGATCCACGTCGAGGCAGTCGAGCGCGACCGGGTACGCGCTGTCCCTGGGCCCCCACCACAGAGCCCGTCCCACGACCCGGTCGCCCACCTCGGCGATCCACGTCCATTCCGGCCGGTACATGTTCTCGGCCAGTTCCGCGAGGTAACGGTCGGCGGCGATCCAGCCGACGGGCTCGGTCACGACCCAAGCGGTCACGCGGTGGAGGTCCGCAGGGACGATCGCACGGTAGGAGATCACCCGAAGAGGTTAGCGAACCTTTTGTCCACCACTGCAGCTAAATATCCGATGTCAGCCAGACTGGAGTCGCCTCGCCGGGGCTCAGGCCCGGGCGATCATGCCTCACCCGACGTCAGGCAGACTGGACAGGCCACGCCCGTCCCGCCGATCCCGCAGTACCCGTTCGGCACTTAAAAAGATATTGCTGTGGTAGCGCTTCGCTTCACGCAATAGCAACGGGGCTTCACACGGTATTCGGCCCACAAGTCGACGGGCTCTTGAAGGTCAAGAGCAGCAACGTAACCGACCGCGCGAGCACAAGCGCCAGGTCACGCAAAATCAGCCGCCGCTTCTTGCAACTCAGCTCCGGGGAACCCCACTCGACCTCAGCGAGAGCATTACTCGGTCGTACTACGATCAAGCCTCATTGTGCGCATATACCGTTTGGCGGCTTCTGCCTCCTTAGCCATCACCCTCGGTTCGATCATCCTCAGCCTGGTGATCGGCACCGCGACACCCGCATGGCTGGCCACCATGTGGTACCCGCCCGACGAGATCGTCGGGAAGTCTCCTCTGGTGCCGGTGCTGGGCGGCTTGCTGCTGCTTGGGCTGGTGAACTCGTGGATGCTGTGGCAGGTTTTGCGGGGACCCGCGCCTACGGCCGTGCCGATGGGTCGGGCGGCCACGGGGCTACGGCTGCTGCTGTACGTCAACGTGCTGTGGCTGCTGATCCCCTCCTTCCTCCCAGGCCTGGTCGAGACGGTCATCGGGCTGGCACTCTGGGTGCCTGCGCTCGTGCTGCTCACGGTGGTGCTCACCGGGTCAGGTCGGCCCTTCCGACTGGCTCTGCTCCTGCTCGGACTGGTGGAACCGGCCATATCGCTCGCGAGCGGCCTGGCGGACGATTCAAAGCTCCAGCTCTTCGTGAGTCCGGCTTACCGAGCGACTCTCATGGCCGTGGGGGTGGCCACGTTCGTCGTGATGGTGATGCTCCTGCTCGCTCAGCGGCGCGACGGACGCTGGAGCCGGGTGACGCTCCTTGTCGGTCTGGGCACATTCGCAAGTGCCTTCCTGGTAGAGCTCGTAGACGGCCTGACGAGGGGCAGCACGATCGAGTCGATCGCCGAGGCGATGGATGTGCTCTACGTCGTCTGGCTGGCGCGCACGGCGCATGAACTGAACCGTGAGCCGAGGCAGAAGGCGCCTCTGCGAGTGCCCACAGCGGTCGCGGCTGTGGGCGCGGTCCTCCTGCTGATGGTCGTCGGACCCGAGGGCGGTCCACGTCTCACCTACACCTGGCAGAGCGATCAGCTTTTGGATTGTTGGGCGTGGTCGGAACCGCCACGTGTCGCGGATATCCCGGCCCACGAGCGCGATCGGGCCTACCTGTGCAGCGTGAGCAAGCCTGATCGGTATGTCTCGGACCAGGAACTGCTGGGCAAGGGCAGAGATGCGTGCACCAGGTTCGCAGCCGGGGAGCCGGTCAAGGCTCGGCCTGCGCTGCTCGCGCTGCTCTGCCCGGAAGTGATCGGACGGAAATATCCGGATCTGTTGCTGTCGTCCGCTCAGATAGACCAGCAGCAGGCAGAGAAGGAGAACATCGAGCGCGAACAGTTGGCGCGCGAGGCGCGCAAGGAGGACGCCCTGTGCCGCGACCCGTGGCCTGCGCTGCGTACTCGATTCCAGGCGACCGCGTCCTATTACGACTGGGATGCCCAGCCCTACGGCATCTGGGACCCGGAAGCGGACACCGAGGAAGATTCCGAGGTGATCTGGAATGCGGAATCGTTCGACACCCTGGGAACCAGCGGTCAGCTGGCCCTGATCTTCACACCCAGCCAGGACTGGGCGACCTGCGTCACGGCGAAGGCGCTACGCTCGGCCCCGCCGCCCCTACGACGCAAAGGCTGGGACGAGGTGGTCGAGGCGGACATCGTCAGCGATTCGGGTCACCTGGTGATGCAGATGCTGTCGGCGAGCAAGGTGCGCTTCCCCAATCTCGCGCGCAGCGGTCCTGGCATCTACCGGCTGCGCCTGTATACGCGTCCAGGCGAGGATCTCATTCTCATCTATCCGGCTAAAAGAGCGGCGTAGCGATGGCCGTCGGTTACGCCGGCCGCCAAAAATCCCGCCATGGTTGATCGCATGCACCCGCGTCGATCGAAGTGGCGGCAGGCTTACGCGGTCATCTGTGACCGGATCCGTACCGGCGAGCTCGCCGCCGGTGACAGGGTGCCGACCGTGCACGAACTCATGGCCGAGTTCGAGATGAGCAACACCGTCGCTCAGAAAGTGCACCGGGCGCTCCGCGAGGCGGGCCTCGTGGAGACGGAGCCCGGCACGGGGAGTTACGTACTTCCGGGAGCTGCAGAGAAGCTCCAAGCCGCCGCCGAGAGTGAAGCGGGCGGCGAGTAGGGGGCGCAGCGGCCAGTGCCGGATGTTCCGATGCCCCTTGTCCACCTAACCGATGGGTGAAGTGGTCTTGAGCAGTAACTGATCTTGTCGGTCTCCGGTCTGCGTCAGACCTGTCGGACAAGCATTGGACCACTCGGACGAGTCACTTATGTTGACACCGGTACCGCCGATGCCGCAGCAGCCGTTCGGCACTTTAAAAATATTGCTGGTGGTAGCGCTTCGCATCCCGCAGTAGTTCATGAGCACGATCAACGATCAGCCGTTCCAGCTCGTCGACGACCGCGGTGCCCATCCGGGACTCGCCGCCTCCGCTGCCCCTGCCCAAGTACCCGGCCCAGCCAGAGTACGAGGGCGCAAAGACCCGCATGGAAGAGCTGCGCGTGCGGTGGACGGCGAGCAACATCACGAACGAGTTGTTCTTCTCAACAGCTCCGGACCTCAAGAAGCGGATCTCCCGCCTTCGCACCAAGAGCGCCCAAGGCGTTACCGCTGCCGCACAGCGCCCTCAAGCCCGCTCCGCTGGATGACTACAGCTTGCCGAACACCACTTCTGGATAGCCGCCCTCATCGATCTCGATGGGCCGAACCTTGCCCGTCCTCACGTCGATCAGCCGATAGCCGCCGTGGTGCATGCTGACAATCACCGCCGATGACCCGACCCACCGCTCCACGCCAAGCACATTGTCATCCTTGAGCGTGATGGTGCGATCCATTCCGTCACCGTCGAGGCTTCCCAGGTACACCTCAGGTTCCCGATCGTCCGCGTGGGCGTACATAGAGCCGTCGCTCGACACCAACACAGGGTCCGCAAGGTAGGTGTCGATCCGTTTCTTGGAGCCGTCCGGTCGCCTCAGCCAGCCGTTCTCCCGGTCATCGTCCATGGTCATCAGGCCGCGCGAGGTCCAGCTCGTGATCATTTCGTCCGGGTACGTGACCAGCTTTTCGGGATGGCGGAGATCCATCACGGCGATAGGGTCTTCGTCAGCCTGAAACGCGACGTAGCGGCCATCCAGGGAGAAGTCCAGCGTCAGGCCGCCGAACCTGTCCGCTTGGAGGGGCAGCCTCTTGGTCCACCCGCTCGTCACGTCCATGAGCGTGAGCTCGCTCTTTTCGCTGTCATGGTGAGCGATCTTGCGACCGTCGTGGCTGACCTTCAGGAGGTCTCCACGCAGGCCGGCCAGAACCCTGCGTTCGCCGGACGCGGTAACGACCGCCCACGAATCCTGGTACCCAGTCTCGTTATAGCGATCGACAAGGCGGTAAGCGTACCGGACAGCCACGCCGGGTCCCGTCGGGAGGTCTCTGGCCAGGGTGGGTCTCACGTACGGCTCGGACGGCGGCGGGTACTCAGCTCTCCGGGGTGCCTCCGGCGACAACAGAAGCGCGGCAAGGAACAACGCTGTGACGGTGCCCACGACTCCTGCACAAGCTGCGGCGAAGCGCCTTTTCCGGTAGCTCTCCACGAGCTCGCGAATCGGACCTGTTTCAAGCCCTTGTGGCGTCTCCTCGACCACCGAGGCCGAGGCAGCCGAGGCATCTGCGGCGAGCCGCCCGACCTTGGCGACTCGCCACCCGAGCAGGTCAGCCACATTCTCGGCCGACCACTCGTCGTGACGCAGGCCAACCGCGGCAGCCCACTCACGCCGTGAACGCCTCCCAGCCACCACAGGTCGGCGCCAGCGGCGGAAGGGGGACAGGAAACGCCTGTAGAGGGTGAAGTACGCGTCGCGCGAGTCACCGTGACGCGCGAGAGCCTGAGCCGTCAGGCGGTGGGCCTGGGCCGGATCTCCAGTGAGCGCGAGGGCGGTCCGCCACAGCGGTTCCATCCAGGAACCGTCGACCGGCTCTACCACAGCAGCCTGCCCGAGCGGTGCCTTTCCACGAACTCCAGCCCGGGAGCACTCTCACTGTCCAACTCATCCTGGGTCCCGTTGACGATGTCCACCACGTGGAAGCGCTCTCCCTCCTCGGCCAGGACATGACTCCCGTCCAGCCACGCGACGGCGCGCGACGATGGCGGAAGGAGCAGGGGCCCGAGTCGTTCGCCGGTTTCGACGTCGTAGAGGTTGCCGCCCGCGGAAAAGGTCACGCCATCGGGTGCGAGACCGATATCCACATGCTCGTTCTGCAGGTCGTCGAGCGGCTTGACCGACCCATCCTCGCGCACGACCACTCGGTTCGGTATGCCGCCTTCGCCGTGACGGCACCACTGATTTCCCACCAGCAGCTTCGCAGTGAGCCCGTGAACCACGCAGACGTTCGGAATCTCCCGCGCTTGACCCGTATCGAAGTCGGTCAAGATGGTTTTGGCATTTCCCATCAACGAGACCGTGAACCAACGGCTATCAGGGGAACTGGCGAGGTTCACCCATTTCCCCAGTTCCTCGCCGCTCAGCGGGGGAGTAAGCGCTCGGGTCTTTCTCGTACGCAGGTCCATCGCAACGAAGCGATAGCTCGGCGCATCCAGATAGACCACGCGATGACCGTCCCGGCTGATCGCGAACTCGACTTTGTCCTTGTCACCGTCGATCCCGAAGATCTCGGTCGCGGCCTGCGCGATGGTCACCACACCACTGTCAGAGCTGAGCTGCAGCTTCAACCCCGTACACAGGACCGTTCCAACAGGCCGAGTGCCTTCAGGGTCGGGGCACTCTTGGCGCTCGCCGGACAATACCGGCACCGCCGTGGGCAATGAGGGCTTCACCCACCACCCTCTGACGTGACCCACAAGGATCGTCGCGACAACGAGAACGATCAAAGCTGTAACGCGAAACCGCACCCTGCGGGCGCGGCGCGCCAGCCGTTGCCAGTGGCGGATCACAGGCCGACACTGTACAGATTCTGGACACCATGCGATAGATCGTTTATCTACCGGTATTCCCCTTCTTTTGGCTTACGTGCGGACGACCAGGGCATCGGTAGCGGACAGCGCCGCGCCGGTGTCCTGCCACTCGTCAGAGTCACGGTGGCCGATTAACGCTGCGGCCCGAGGGGTTACCAACGGCCGGCCACGGCCACGTTCGCGATCACGTCCGCACCGTGGCCGAACGCGAGATACATCTCGGAATCCGACGCCTGACCTGTCGGCGACTCGGTGGGCGGATAGAAGTCGATGTGCGCGTCGAGAAACACCAAGCCGTAAGCGCCTCGCCGACGCAGCGCCAGCAAACTACCGAAGATCACGCTGTCGTCCCCACCGAGAACCACGGGCAAGCGGCCGTCCTCGATCGTGTCCGCCACCACGTCGGCCTGGCGCAGCGCCACCTCGGCCATCGCCTCGGCGTTGAGCAGCCGACTCGGGTGCACGCGGTCTCCCGAGTACGGTGGCGCCTCCACCACCGGCCCGACGCTCGCGCCGACGGCCTCGGCCAACCCCTCATCCGGCAGCGCCGTACCGAGCCGTTCGACACCGGGTACCAGGCCCAGATTGGTACGTACGTGAATGACTTCCGGGCGATGCACCATCCGAATTCCTCTCTTCCGGCCGGCGACCCTCACCCGGTAGATGCCCCGCCAGATTCCATCCCCCATCAGATGGGAGCCGATGCGGTGGTGGAGTCGATCGGCAGGCCGACAACGTGGCCGCGCGGATGAGGGCGCGGTGGTGGCGGGCTCGGTGCAGGAGGTGACCGACCGGCTCGCCGGGTTCCTCGGCCTGGGTTTCACGTCGATGAACTTCACGCCCATCGGCCCGAACCCGCGCGAACAGGCCGAACGCTTGGCCAGGGATGTCCTCCCTGTTCTACGCGCCGCCGCCACTTCGTCCTGCGCACCCTCCGCATGAGGGAGCGGCGAAGTCCCGCGTAGCGGCAAGCAGGGACGACTCCGGATCACGGTGAATCCCTCAGAACGATCACGAACTCGATGGGACCGCCGATCGTCCAATCCCACATGATCATGATCCTTGCAGTGTCCCTCGCCCTTGCCCCCGTCCAGATCCCCAAAGATTTCCTGCTGAGCGAGAAAGCCGCCCGTGCGCCCCTGTCGGAAATACAGAAAGCCGAGGAGTGGTGGCAGATCAGCGACAAGCTGAACGAGCCCTTGGCGCTGAACCCGTGCGGGCGCAAGCGCGCCACGACGGCAGACCGGTCGGCGGCACGCACTGTTGTCCACAACACAACCGCGCCCTCGTACTACGGCGAGCAACTCGTGATCTATCGGAACGCCAAGGCGGCCACGACCGCCATGAGAAAGCTGCTCGCCGACGCCAAGCGGTGCGTGGCCCATCCGCATGGCAAGCCCTACAGCTGGTCCGATGACGGGAAGACCCGATGGGTGGTGAATCGCACGCGGCTCGGGAACGAGGCTGCGCTGATGCGCCTCATGATGTACGACAAGCTGAACAAGAAATGGGCTCCGCTGTTGTCCGGCATCGTGGCACGCAAGGGTCGTGCGCTGATGATTTACACCGGTGATTTGGAAACCCTCGGCCACCCGCAGAAGCGAGCCCTCAAGACCCTGCATCGTACTGCCGCCAAGATGGCGGCGAAGGTGTGCACACTGCCCGCCGTCTGCTGAGTTTGTACAGGCCTACGCCTGGTCGGACGTCCAGGCCGCCCGGACAGCCCGTTCGGGATCAGCTGACCTAATGGGGCTTCGAGCGGTGCTCAGCCCACAGTCGACGGCCCCTTGGAGATCAAGAGCGGCAACGTCCTCTCGAGCCATCCCGACCGTGTAGATCAATCGGTCCGCAAGCCAATCTGGAACGGGTTCTCTAGGGGGTGCTTCCCCCACCCGAAGGCGATCGGCCAGCGTGCCAAGACGCTCGATTACCTGGCCGAGCCGAACGATCTCCGGACGGTCGGCGGCCGCCTCGCGAACCCTCGCCGTCGTCTCCGCGTACACTTCCGCGTCGGCTCGCTCTCCAACGGCCCGCACCTCACAGATCTCCACCGACTTGTCCTCGGTGATGCGGTAGACAACACGCCAGGTGTTACGGCCCACCACAAGCTTCCGGAAGCCGGTCAGTTCCCCTCCAAGCGGGTAACCGGCCTCCGGGTTCTCCAGTTGGAGAAAGATCTTCTTGAGTACCTCGGACACCGCGTCAGGGCCGATGCGTCGGAGGTCGTCGACCGCCGACGCCGTGAAGACTACGTCGGACACGACTCACTCGTCGTCCGGGATCGCGGCCAGCGACTCGCGAGTATGCCCGAAGGCGGCGAGCACCTCATGGAGCGAGACCCGCCCCCCTGTGTCCGTGACCGACCGAGCGAGCACAAGCGCCAGTTCGCGCAGATCAGCCGCGGCCTCCTCCAGCTCATTGAGCCGGCGGATGCTCACCACAGCCGTCACCGGCTGATGCCGACGGGTGACCACCAGATCTGTCCCTTGCTCCGCATCAGCCACCAGGCGGGCAACCCCTCGCTGGGCCGCCTCAGTGACGCTCAGCTCAGTGGCGTCGTGCAGAACAGACATACATCGACTGCACATCTTTCTATACAGACCTGCGATCCCGAAGGGAACATCGACCCACGGCTATCCGGATGTGAGGCCCACCGGACAGGCCACCCCCGTGCCGCCGATGCCGCAGTATCCGTTCGGAACTTTGAACAGGTATTGCTGGTGGTAGCACTTCGTTTCGCGCATCAATAGTCGGCTATTCGGTGTCCTTGGGATGTCGAGGCGATGCATAGATCACCCAGACAGTACGGGCGGCGTCATCGATGGCATAGCGCACACGCCCGCCGCTGGTGACTTCGAATTCCCACTGCTCCAAGTCCCTGCCGTTGTGGCGATGAGTCGCGAGATCGCCGCGCAGGCGATGCTGACGGTCATGGCTGGAGCGTGAACGGGGATCAGCCCGCAGCACCTCGAAGCATCGGCGCGTATTGGCCAAGGCGTGACGGCACAGCTCTTCCCAGCCCCTGACCGCGTCGCTGGTACCGAACCGGACATCCCACTCGTCATCCGGCGGTGGCACCGTGACTCGGTCTCCGCGCTTCGGGCTCATGCCGAAACCTGCACCGGCCCGAAGTCACCACTCGTGGGCTTGCGAGCCTCGGCATGGTGCGCAGGGTCGGCCTTGATTCTGGCGCTAGCCCGCCAGCCCGCGATGACCTCCTGGGCGGTCGCATCGACATCCAACTCGGCCGCATCGGAGAGCGCTTCAACCAGTTCCAGAGTGAAGGCACGCAGTTCGTCCGGGGACAGGTGGCGAACCCAAGGGAAGACCTCCGGCATGGCTACGACCAGCGCACGCGCGGTGGGATCATGCTTGATCAAGGCAAGGAACAGCCGGGACGCGGTGGCCAGCGTCCGTTCGCGCTCCTCTTCACGGTCCGCCGCGGTCAGGTAGAAGTCTGGAGCGTCCCGATGTGTGACACGCACGCGTCCCAGGCGTGCGGCGCGCTCGGCGACCGCTCGGGGATTTCTCGACAAGTCAGAAAAGGTCACTGCGTCGGCATGGCTGGTGCTCACGCCATGAGTGTATGTCAGAACACGTTCTGATGTAATCGACTCGACCACGCTATACGCCAGACCGCCGGTCAAGTAGCCGTCCACGTACCGGACAGACGGCCTTCCGCTATCCGATGGGGCGACCAGCTCGACATTCGACCGGTCTACCCAGCCAGCTTGCGCATGCCATCCGCGCCCCTCCTAGAGTTCGGGTTCCGAATTGACGTTGCGGAACAGCTCCGCCGCCTCATGCCCATTGACTGCGGGATCGGCCCGGATACGGCCTCAATGGCTGAAGCGCTTCCTCCAGGAGATCCCGCTCGATCTGGCGCTGCACTGCGGTAGCAAACATGCGTGCTCCCGCAGTAGGGGTGTGGTGATCTCCGCAGCAGTCCGGTGTCAGCGATGACCTGTGCTGACCTCTTGGGCGCTCGTTAGGCTGGGCGTTGTAGCCGCTGACGGATACGTTGGATGCGCGCCGCCCCCTGGGTCTCACTTTCGATGCCCAGGCGTATTCGGCGTTCATCTCCTCACTACGTTCCGCAAAAACCGGCTCAGCCGCCAGCGCAGTAGAGGCGCGACCTTTTCCTCGAGGAGCCGCTCCACCAAGTGACGAAGCTCCTCGTGCATCACGGTCATGGTATTTGAGTGTGCAGACAAGGCGTCCCAGAGCTGGGACGCCGTGTGACATCTCCAGGGAACGCCGGCGTCTTGGCCGGGCTCACGCCTCACCGGACGTCAGGCCGACCGGGCAGGCGACACCCGTGCCACCGATCCCGCAGTACCCATTGGGAACTTTGTGGAGATATTGCTGGTGATAATCCTCCGCGAAGTAGAACGGCCCCGCCTCGGCGATCTCCGTGGTGATCTCGCCATAGCCCGCCGCCTGCAGCACCTTCTGGTACGCGTCCCGCGACGTCTCCGCCGCCTTCTGCTGCTCCGGCGAGTGGTAGTAGATCGCGGACCGGTATTGGGTGCCCACGTCGTTGCCCTGGCGCATGCCCTGGGTGGGGTCGTGGGCCTCCCAGAAGACCTTCAGGAGCTCCTCGTACGAGACCTTGGCGGGGTCGAAGACGACCCGCACGGCCTCCGTGTGGCCCGTGAGGCCGCTGCAGACCTCCTCGTACGTCGGGTTCGCCGTGTAGCCGCCCTGGTATCCGACCGCCGTCGTCACGACCCCCGGGGTCTGCCAGAACTTGCGCTCGGCGCCCCAGAAGCAGCCGAGGCCGAAGTCGGCGACCTCCAGGCCCTCCCCGTACGGCGGGGCCAGCGGGGCATCCAGGACCGCGTGGCGGGCCGGGACCGGCATGGTCTCCGCGCGGCCCGGGAGTGCGTCCTCGGGTCGGACCATCGATGTCTTGTTGCCGCCGAACAGCCAGCCCATCGCACTACCTCCATAGCTCTCTGCCAGCCTACACAGGCAGCAACACTTAAGGACGTCTACACATTTCCGTATAGTGGACGGAATTTGTGGTTAAAGGTGGTAATGGGCGAAGATGGCATACATGCCTGACCTTCGGCGCGGTGTCTTGTACGGGGTCGCCGCCTACACCATGTGGGGCCTGTTCCCCCTCTACTGGCCGCTCCTCAAGCCCTCCGGAGCCGTCGAGATCCTGGCGCACCGGATGGTGTGGTCGCTGGTCGCCGTCGCCGCCGTGCTCGTCGTCCGCAGGCATTGGTCCTGGATCCGCGAGCTCGCCAGGCAGCCGCGCAAGCTGGCGCTGCTGACCCTGGCGGCCATCGTCGTGACGATCAACTGGGGGACCTACATCTACGCGGTCAACACCGGACACGTGGTGGAGAGCGCGCTCGGATACTTCATCAATCCGCTCGTCAGCGTGTTGTTCGGCGTGGTGCTGCTGCGGGAGCGGCTGCGGCCGCTGCAGTGGGCGGCGGTCGGGTTCGGGGCGGTCGCGGTGCTCGTGCTGACCCTCGACTACGGGCGGTTGCCGTGGATCGCGCTCACGCTGGCGGTGAGCTTCGGCGTGTACGGGCTGGTCAAGAAGAAGGCCAACGTGGCGGCGACCGAGGGCCTGGCCGTGGAGACGTTGGTGTTGTTGCTGCCGGCCCTCGGATATCTGGTCTTCCTGCAGGCGAGCGGGGAGGCGACCTTCCCGCATCAGGGGGTGGGGCACGCGGTGCTGCTGGTCGGAGCGGGGATCGTCACGGCGGTGCCGCTGATCTGCTTCGGGGCGGCCGCCATCAGGGTGCCGCTCAGCACGATCGGGCTGCTGCAGTACATCGCGCCGATCCTGCAGTTCGCGTGCGGCGTGTTGATCGCCAAGGAGACCATGCCGCCCAGCCGGTGGATCGGGTTCTCGATCGTCTGGCTGGCCTTGGCGATCTTCACGTACGACAGCATCAGGGCGGCTCGCGCTGCCGCGCGGATCAGGAGATCAGCCCGAACGCTGGACCACGTAGTCACATAGCGCCAAGAAGGCGTCCCGCGCCGAGATGTCCGGCAGACCGGAAATGTCACCACGCGCCCGGTCCACCCATGCCTCCAGCTCCGCCCGCGCCCGGTTCATCGCCGGGTGAGCACGGAGCAGGGTCAGCGCCTCGTCCACATCCGACTCGGCCACCGGGCCGGACAGCAGCTCGGACAGCCGGGGCGAGTCGTCGGCGGCCAGGGCGTACAGGACCGGGAGAGTCTTGACGCCCTCGCGCAGATCCGTGCCCGGCGTCTTGCCCGACTGCGCGCCCGATGAGGCCACGTCCAGCAGGTCGTCCCCGAGCTGCCAGGCCACGCCGATGGCCTCGCAGGCGCGGCTGAGCCGCTCCTCGACGTCCGCGGGGGCCCCGGAGAGCAGGGCGCCGAAACGGCCGGAAGCGGCGATCAGAGAGCCCGTCTTGTCGGCCAGGACGTTGAGGTAGTGCGCGATCGGGTCCTCGCCGTTGCGCGGGCCGACCGTCTCGCGGATCTGGCCCTGGACCAGGCGGGAGAACGTCTGCGCCTGGATGCGGATCAACTCCGGGCCGAGGTCGGCCAGGATGTCGGAGGCCTGGGCGAACAGATAGTCGCCGGTCAGGATCGCCACGGTGTTGTCCCACCGGGCGTTGGCGGACGGGGAGCCCCGGCGTACCGGGGCCTCGTCCATGACGTCGTCGTGGTAGAGCGAGCCCAGATGAGTCAGCTCGATGACCACCGCGCCGGGCACGACGCCCGGCGCCGAAGGGTCGCCGAACTGGGCGGCGAGCAACACCATCAGCGTGCGGAACCGCTTGCCACCGGCCTCGATGAGGTGCTTGGACGCCTCCGTGACGAAGGCGTCCTCGCTCTCCACCGACGAACGCAGGAGCTTCTCCACCGCGGCCAGTCCGGTGGCCACGTCCTGCGCCAACCGTTCGTCCTCAATGGGAAGGTCAACCACGGGTGGCGCAGACATACGAGATCCCCTATCTAATGAACAGGCTGCGAGCAGCGTCGTTGGCAACACCGAGCATGGACTCCGGGTAGAGCCCCACCCCTACGGTAACCAGCAGCGCGACGGCGATCACCGCCACGGTCCCCATACTGGGCACCGCGATCGCCGGGCCGTCGGCCGCAGGCTCGCTGAAGAACATCAGCACGATCACGCGCACGTAGAAGAACGCGGCGATGGCCGAGGCCACCACGCCCACGACGACCAGGCCGGCCATCCAGCCGCCCATCGAGTCGCCGGGCTGCGTCCCGCTGTTGAGCGCGGCGGCGAAGACGGCGTACTTGCCGAAGAAGCCGCTCGTCAGCGGGATGCCGGCGAAGGCCAGCAGGAAGAAGGCGAACACCCCGGCCAGGATCGGAGCCCGCTTGCCGAGTCCGGCCCAGCGCGACAGGTGCCCGGCCTCACCACCGGGATCGCGCACCAGCGTGACGATCGCGAACGCGCCGACCGTCGTGATGCCGTAGACCGCCAGGTAGAACAGGATCGCCTTCAGCGAGACCGCGTTCTGCTGCGCGGAGCCGAACGTGGCCATCACGCCGACGAGCAGGAAGCCCGCGTGCGCGATGGAGGAGTAGGCGAGCATGCGCTTGATCTCGGTCTGCGTGATCGCCAGCACCGAGCCGACGACCATGGTCAGCGCCGCGATGACCCAGATGACAGGCCGCCAGTTCCAGTCGAGGTTGCCCAGACCCACCCAGAACACCCGCAGCACGGCACCGACGGCCGCGACCAGCGTGCCCGACGCCATGAGCGCGGTGATCGGGGTCGGCGCGCCCTGGTAGACGTCCGGCTTCCATGCCTGGAACGGCGCCGCGCCGATCTTGAACATCAGGCCCACGCCGAGCAGCGCCAGCCCGATCATCAGCAGCGGGTCGAGGGCCGCGCCCGCCGACAGGGCCTGGTTGATGCCGGGCAGCGTGACGGTGCCGGCGTACCCGTAGACCATCGCGGTGCCGTACAGGAAGAAGGCCGAGGAGAAGGCGCCCAGCAGGAAGTACTTCATCGACGCCTCCTGCGACAGCAGGCGACGCCGGCGGGCCAGGCCGCACAGCAGGTAGAGCGGCAGCGACATGACCTCGAGGGCCACGAACATCATCAGCAGGTCGTGCGAGGCCGGGAAGAGCAGCATGCCGCCGACCGCGAACAGCACCAGCGGGTACACCTCGGTGTGCCCCACGCCGCCGCTCGCGACCTCCGCCTCTTCCTCGTCGGCGCTGCCCGGTACGGCCGCGGCCGAGGCGACGAAGTGGCCCTCGTCGTTGATCAGCAGGACGCACACGAACGACAGGACGAGAATGACGCCCCAGATGAACAGCGAAGGCCCGTCCACCGCGATCGCGCCCATGGCCGAGGCCTTCGTGGACACCTGGCCGCGCAGCACCTGCACGAGCACCAGCGCGAACGCGCCGAGCAGGCTCAGCAGGGTGAGCGGTACGTGGATCGCCTTACGCAGGTAACGCGGCGCGAACGCCTCGACGAGCACGCCGATGACGGCCGCGCCGAACACCACCAGCAGCGGCGCCAGCGTGCCGTACTCGATCGTCGGCGCTGGAATGGAGTTCACTGACCTGTCCCCTTCTCAGCGATGGTGGAGACCGGCACCTTCACGTTGGTCAGCGTCTGGTGCACGGACGGGTTGATCACGTCGAGCAGCGGCTTGGGGAAGAAGCCGAACCCGATGATCAGGGCGACCAGCGGGGCCAGCACCCAGACCTCGCGGGCGTTCAGGTCCTTGAACGCCTTGACCGGCTCGGCGGTCGGCCCGTTCATGACCCGCTGCACCATCCACAGGATGTAGACGGCCGCGAGGATCACGGCCACCGCCGACACGATCGCGGCGGCGGTCAGTGCCCCGGAGCCGTGAGCCTCCGTCGAGTACGTCCCGATCATGACCATGAACTCGCTGACGAAGGACGACAGACCGGGCAGCGAGAGCCCCGCCAGACCGGCGACCAGGAAGAAGCCCGCCAGCACCGGCGCGACCTTCTGCACGCCTCCGTAGTCCTCGATGAACGGCGAGCCGCGCCGGGCGATGAGGAAGCCCGCGGCCAGGAACAGCGCGCCGGTGGCGAAGCCGTGGTTGACCATGTAGAGGGCGGCGCCGGACTGGGCGACGTCCGACATGGCGAACACGCCGAGCACGATGAAGCCGAAGTGCGAGATCGACGTGTAGGCGATGAGCCGCTTCATGTCGTTCTGCCCGATGGCCACGATGGCGCCGTAGATGATGCTGATGACCGCCAGCACGACGACCGGCATCGTGAACGCCTTGGCCGCGTCCGGGAACAGCTCCAGGCAGAAGCGCAGCATGCCGAACGTGCCGACCTTGTCGAGCACGCCCACCAGCAGCACGGCGGCCCCGGCCGGCGCCTGCGCGGCCGCGTCGGGCAGCCACGTGTGCACCGGCCACAGCGGCGCCTTGATCGCGAAGGCGATGAAGAACCCGCCGAACAGCCACTTCTGCATGGTCGGGTCCTGGATGGCCCCGACCAGTTCGGGGAACATGAACGTGCTCTTGCCGGCCACGAAGTAGAGCCCGATGACCGCGACCAGCATGAGCAGGCCGCCGAACAGCGAGTACAGCAGGAACTTCACGGCCGCGTAGGACCGCTGGGCGCCGCCGTACGAGCCGATCATGAAGTACATCGGGATCAGCATCGCTTCGAAGAAGACGTAGAAGAGGAAGATGTCGGTCGCCGCGAAGACGCCGATCATCATCGTCTCCAGCACCAGCAGCAGCGAGAAGTACGTCTTCACCGACCGCTTGGGCGCGATCACCGTGCCGTCGGCGCTCTTGACGCCGTCGGCGTCGTGCCAGGAGGCCAGCACCACGATCGGCACCAGCACCGCCGACAGCGCGATGAGCACGAGGGCCACGCCGTCGACACCGACCCCGAACTTCACGCCGAAGCTGGGGATCCAGTTGTACTCGGCCACGAACTGGAACCGGTCGCCGTTCGGCTTGAACCCGGCGGCCATGACGCCCGTGAGCACCAGCACCAGCAGCGAGACCAGCAGCGTGACCTGCTTGGCCAGCTTGTCACTGCCCTTGGGGAGCAGGGCCACCACGATGGCGCCCACCACGGGCACCGCCATGAGTATCGGAAGCCAGGGTGACATCAGATGGTCCCAACGAGGAGCAGGGCGCCGGTCAGCAGGGCGGCACCGATGAAGATGGACAACGCGTACGTTCTGGCGAAGCCCGTCTGGATCCGCCGGAGGCGCCCGGAGCTGCCGCCGATGCCCGCGGCCAGACCGTTGACCAGCCCGTCGATGCCGCGGTTGTCGAAGAACACCGCGATCCGGGTCAGCCACTGGCCGGGACGCATGAACAGCGACTCGTTGAGCGCGTCACCGTAGAGGTCGCGCCGGGCGAACGTGGTGAGGAACGACCCGCGCGGCTGCACGGCAGGCACCTCGACCCGGCCGTACTTCATCCAGGCGTAGGCCGCGCCCACCGCGACGAGCGCCAGCGTGACGAGACCCGGCGTGCTGGTGAAGTGGAACTCCGGCAGCTGCGCGGGCAGTCCCACGGCCGGGCCCAGGAACTTCATGAGCGTGTTGCTCAGGATGAGGTAGCCGCCCAGGAAGACCGAGCCGATCGACAGGATGATCAGCGGCCAGGTCATGACCGCCGGCGACTCGTGCGGGTGTGCGCCCTCGGCCCACCGCTTCTCGCCGAAGAAGGTCATGAAGACCATCCGCGACATGTAGAAGCCGGTGATACCGGCGCCGAGCACGGCAAGCCAGCCCAGGATGGGCTGGTGGTGCACCGCGGTCTCGATGATGCCGTCCTTGGTGAAGTAACCGGACAGCAGCGGGAACCCGATGATCGCCAGATAGCCGACGAAGAACGTGAAGAAGGTGACCTTCATGTACTTGGCCAGGCCACCGTACTTCCGCATGTCGACTTCGTCGTTCATGCCGTGCATCACGGATCCGGCGCCGAGGAACAGGTCGGCCTTGAAGAAGCCGTGCGTGATCAGGTGACCGATCGCGAAGGCGTAGCCGGCCGGGCCGAGGCCCGCGCCCAGCATCATGTAGCCGATCTGCGACATCGTCGAACCGGCCAGGCCCTTCTTGATGTCGTCCTTCGCACAACCGATGATCGCACCGGCGAGCAGCGTGGCCGCGCCGACGATCGCCACCGCGAGCGCGGCGCCCGACCCCTCGGGGAAGAAGTACGCCCCGGACCGGACCACCAGGTAGACACCGGCGGTCACCATGGTCGCGGCGTGGATCAGGGCCGACACGGGAGTCGGACCCTCCATGGCGTCCAGGAGCCAGGACTGCAGCGGTAGCTGCGCCGACTTACCGCAGGCGCCGAGGAGCAGCAGCAGGCCGATGGCGAGCGTGGTGCCGTTCTCGGCCTGGATCGGCTTGAGCTCCGCGAACGACAGCGTCTGGTACGTCGTGAAGATGACGAACATGCCGACCAGCAGGCCGAAGTCACCGACGCGGTTGACGACGAACGCCTTCTTGGCCGCGACCGCCGCCGACGGCTTGAACTGCCAGAACCCGATCAGCAGGTACGACGCCAGACCGACGCCCTCCCAGCCGATGAACAGGCCCACGTAGTTGTCGGCCAGCACCAGCAGGAGCATCGCGGCCACGAACAGGTTCAGGTAGGCGAAGAACCTGCGCCGGTGCTCGTCGTGCGCCATGTAGCCGATCGAGTAGATGTGGATCAGCGAGCCCACACCGGTGATCAGCAGCGCGAAGCTGATCGACAGCGGGTCGATCAGCAGCCCCATGTTGATGTCCAGGTTGGGGATGAACTCATAGAGGTGCACCGCCCGCCGGCGCTCGTCCTCCCCGAACCCGATGAGCTCGAAAAATGCCAGCACCGCCACGACGAACGAGGCGAGGGACATGGCCACGCCCAGCAGATGGCCCCAGCGGTTCGTGAACCGGTTGAACACCAGCAGGATGAACGCTCCCAGCAGCGGGAAGGCGATCATCAGCCAGGCGTTACCGATCACGCCGCCGGTGTGCTGGGCGATCTGAGCGATTTCAGATTCCACCAGTCACCTCTTAGTACTTCAGCAGGTTGGCGTCGTCGACGGACGCGGACCTGCGGGTTCGGAAGATCGTCACGATGATGGCCAGGCCGACCACGACCTCGGCCGCGGCCACCACCATCACGAAGAACGCGATGATCTGGCCGTCCAAGTTGCCGACCTGCCTGGAGAAGGCTACGAACGCGAGGTTGCAGGCGTTGAGCATGAGCTCCACGCACATGAACACCACGATCGCGTTACGCCTGATCAGCACGCCCATGGCGCCGATGGCGAACAACAGGCCGGACAGTACGAGGTAGTGCGTCGTCATTTGTTCACCTCGTTGGTGGGCTGCTCGGCGTCCTGCTCCTTCGCCTCGTCGCGCGCGTGGATGTCGCGCTCTTCAGCGTCCTCCTCGGCCGTGTGCCTGATGGCCGCGGCGAGCCGGGGGTCGGCGGGCAGGTGGTCGTGCTCGACGTCGTACCGGGCGATGTAGCGGTTGACCGAGGACTCCGCGACCGTCCCGTCGGGCAGCAGCGCCGGCATGTCGATGGCGTTGCCGGTGGCGTACGTGCCGGGGCCCGGCAGCGGCGACGGGTGGTCGCCGAGGAACCTGGCCCGGGCCAGGTCCTTCTGCGTGGGCTTGTCGGTGAGTCGCTCGCGGTGCGCCAGCACCATCGCGCCAAGCGCCGCGGTGATCAGCAGCGCCGAGGTGATCTCGAACGCGAACACGTACTTGGTGAACAGCAGCAACGCGATCGAGCGGATGTAGCCGCCCGACGCCGTGGCCTGCGCCAGCCCGACCTCGGGAGCGAAGACCGCGTTGCCGACGGCCAGGATGATCAGCGTGGCGAATCCGATGCCGGCGAGCACTGCCCAGAAACGCTGTCCCCTGATCGTCTCGACGAAGGAGTCGGAGGAGTCCACGCCCACGAGCATGAGCACGAACAGGAACAACATCATGATGGCGCCGGTGTAGACGATGATCTGCACCGCGGCCAGGAACGGCGCGTCCTGCACCGCGTACAGGACCGCGAGGCAGAGCATCACCGTGCCGAGCATCAGCGCCGAGTACACGGCCTTCCGGTTGAAGACCATGCCGAGCGCGGCGCCGACGGACACGACGGCGAGCACCCAGAATGTGACGGTCTCACCCATTGGTCCGCCCCAGCCGGTAGTAGTCCTCTTCCGTCTCACCGAGCCGCATGGGGTGCGGCGGCTGCTCCATGCCCTGGGTCAGCGGCGCGAGCAACATCTCCTTGGTGTAGATGAGGCCCTCGCGGGTGCTGTCGGCGAGCTCGTACTCGTTGGTCATGGTGAGCGCGCGGGTCGGGCAGGCCTCGATGCACAGGCCGCACAGGATGCACCGCAGATAGTTGATCTGGTAGGTGCGCCCGTAACGCTCGCCCGGCGAGAAGCGCTCCTCCTCGGTGTTGTCCGCGCCCTCCACGTAGATCGCGTCGGCCGGACACGCCCAGGCGCACAGCTCGCACCCCACGCACTTCTCCAGCCCGTCCGGCCAGCGGTTGAGCTGGTGACGCCCGTGGAAGCGAGGAGCCGTCGGCTTCTTCTCCTCCGGGTAGTTCGTCGTGACGGGCTTCTTGAACATCGTATGGAAGGTGACCCCGAAGCCTTTGACGGGGTTCAGCCAATCAGTTAGTCCCACTGGGAATCTCCTTGTGCTGCACCCCGTGGTAGTGCGGCAGATCGAGCGGCGGCACCGGGAAGCCACCGGCCGTCGGCTCGTTGGACAGTTCCTCGAACTCGGCGTCGACCTGGGCTTTCTTCTCTTCCTTGCGTCGCTGGTTGACGGTGTCGAAGCGCATCCAGATGGCCAGAGCGGCGACCACGATGAGCAGGCCGAGGGCGACGTTGAGCACCCTGTTGTCCTGGTTGAGCATCACGTTGCGCACCCCGGCCACCAGCAGGATCCACGCCAGGTTGACCGGGATCAGCACCTTCCAGCCCAGCGACATCAGCTGGTCGTAGCGCACGCGCGGCAGCGAGGCCCGCACCCAGATGATGAAGCTGAAGGTCAGCACGAACTTGATGAGGAACCACAGGACCGGCCACCAGCCCGTGTTGGCGCCCTCCCAGAGCGAGATCGGGAACGGCGCCCGCCACCCGCCGAGGAACAGCGTCACCGCGATGCCGGAGGCGGTGAACGTGTGCAGGTATTCGCCCATCATGATCAGGGCGAACTTCAGCGACGAGGAGTATTCGGTCTGGAAGCCGCCGACCAGCTCGCCCTCGCCCTCCGGCAGGTCGAACGGGATACGGGCGGCCTCGCCGAACATGCAGACCACGTAGATCAGGAACGACGGGATCAGCAGCACCACGAACCAGGTGTCCTGCTGCGCCGCGACGATCTCCGAGGTGGACAGCGTCCCGGCGAAGATGAACACCGCCACGAACGACAGACCCATCGCGATCTCGTACGACACCACCTGGGCCGCCGACCGCAGGCCACCGAGCAGCGCGTACGGCGAGCGCGACGACCACCCGGCCAGCACCACACCGTAGACGGACACCGCGCCCATGGCCAGCATGAACAGCACCGCCACCGGCAGGTCGACCAGCTGCAGCGGCGTCTGCTCGCCGAACAGGTTGACGACCGGCCCGAACGGCACGATGGAGAAGGCCAGGAACGCCGGGACCACCATGATGACCGGGGCCAGCAGGTAGAGCACCTTGTCCACGGTCCGCGGGAAGAGGTCCTCCTTCAGACCCATCTTCAGGCCGTCGGCCACGGACTGCAGCAGGCCGAACTTGCCGGCCCGGTTGGGGCCGTAGCGGTTCTGCATCCGCGAGATCAGCTTGCGCTCGAACCAGACGCCGAACAGCACGCCCAGCATCAGGACGACGAACAGCATCACGGCCTTGATGATGTGGATCCACACCGGGTCGTCGCCGAAGTCGGCGAGGGTGGGATTGGCCGCGAGAACGACGTGGATCATGAGGCGCTCCCGATGGTGACGATGTCGCCGGCGACCGCGCGCAGGTCGCGCGTGACCGAGCAGCCGCCGGAGTTCGCCGGCACCCAGACCACGCGGTCGGGCAGGTCGGCTACACGCACCGGCAGCGTCACGTTACCGCCGACGACGAGCTTGTCGCCGTCGGCGACGCCCAGCTCTGCGGCCGTGCTCTCGGAGACCAGCGCTTCGGCGGTGCGGGCGGTGCCCGCGAGGTAAGGCTCGCCGTCCTGCAGCCTGCCGTCGTCGAGCAGCAGGTGCCAGGTGGCCAGCAGGGCCTGCCCCAGCTCGGGCACCTCCTGGGTGCGGGTCAGGGCGTTGGGGGCGCTGACCCGGCTGCCGCGCCAGGCTCCCAGGGCGGACAGCTCGCGCCGGGCACTCTTGGCGTCCGGCAGGCCCAGGTGCACGTCCATCCGGTCGGCGAGGTTGCCGATCACGGCCAGGTCGCTCTGCAGACCGGGAACCCGCAGCGGCGCTTCGAACGAGCGGCCGCGGCCCTCCCAGTTGACGAACGTACCGCCCTTCTCCTGGACGGCGGCGACGGGCAGGACCACGTCGGCGCGGTCGGTGACGGCGCTGGCGCGGATCTCCAGGCTGACGATGAACGGCGTGTGCTCGAGCGCGTCGAGCGCCGCCGCCGGGTCGGCCAGGTCGTATGGGTCGACGCCGGCCACGACCAGCGCCTCGATGTCCCCGTCGCGGGCGGCCGTGAGGATGTCCGCGGTCTCACGACCGGGGGTCGCGGGCAGCGAGGACACGTTCCACGCCCGGGCCACCTCGGCCCTGGCGGTCTCGTCGTCCACCGGGCGGCCGATCGGCAGCAGGTTGGGCAGCGCGCCGGCCTCGACCGCGCCGCGCTCGCCGGCCCTGCGCGGGATCCAGGCCAGCTTGCCGCCGGAGGCGGCGGCAAGGCGCACCACAGCGGACAGAGCGCCCGGCACGGTGGCCAGCCGCTCGCCCGCGAGGACGATCGTGCCCTCGGGCAGCGTGCCCACCAGGTCGCCGATCGCGTCGGCCTCGGCGCCGGGCACGGTGCGGATGAGCGTGCCGCCCACCTTCTCCAGGCCCGGGGAGGCGAACGGCGCGATCGAGCTGACCTTGAGCCCCTTCTTCATCCACGCCTTGCGCAGGCGCAGGAAGACGATCGGGGACTCCTCCTCGGGCTCGAAGCCGACGAGCAGCACGTGCGGGGCGTTCTCCAGGTCGCTGTAGCGGACCTCGATGCCCTTGCCGGCCACCGCGTGGGCCAGGAACTGCGCCTCCTCGACGGAGTGCGGCCTCGCGCGGAAGTCGATGTCGTTCGTGCCCAGCGCCAGCCTGGCGAACTTGGCGTAGGCGTAGGCGTCCTCGACCGTCACCCGGCCGCCGACCAGCACGCCCGCCTTGCCGCGGCTCTTGGACAGGCCCTCGGCGGCGACGGCCAGCGCCTCCGGCCAGGAGGCCGGCACCAGCACGCCCTCCTCGTTGCGGACCAGCGGCGTCTTCAGCCGGTCGGGCTGCGTGGCGTAGGTGAACGCCCAGCGGCCCTTGTCGCAGTTCCACTCCTCGTTGACCTGCGGGTCGTTGCCGGCCAGGCGGCGCGTCACACGGCCGCGCCGGTGGTCGGTGCGCTGCGCGCAACCCGAGGCGCAGTGCTCGCACGCGCTCGGCGTGGACACCAGGTCGAACGGCCGGGCGCGGAACCGGTAGGCGGCGCCGGTGAGCGCGCCGACCGGGCAGATCTGCACCGTGTTGCCGGAGAAGTAGGAGTTGAACGGCTTGCCGTCGGCCGTACGCACCTGCTCTTTGGCCCCGCGCTCGAAGAACTCGATGAGCGGGTCGCCGGCGATCTGGTCGGAGAAGCGGATGCAGCGCGCGCACTGCACGCAGCGCTCACGGTCCAGCAGCACCTGCGTGGACAGCGGCAGCGGCTTGGGGAAGGTGCGCTTCTGCTCCTGGAACCTGGACTCGCCGCGGCCGTTGGACATGGCCTGGTTCTGCAGGGGGCACTCGCCGCCCTTGTCGCAGACCGGGCAGTCCAGCGGGTGGTTGAGCAGCAGGAACTCCATCGCCGACCGCTGCGCCTTCTCCGCCACCGGCGAGGTCAGCTGGGTCTGCACGACCATGCCCTCGGCGACCTCGATCGCGCACGACGGCTGCGGCTTGGGGAAGCCGCGGCCGTTGCCCGCGTCGGGGATGTCGACCAGACACTGGCGGCAGTTGGCCGCCGGGTCCAGCAGCGGGTGGTCGCAGAACCTGGGGATCTGGATGCCCAGCAGCTCGGCGGCCCGGATGATCAGGGTGCCCTTGGGGACACTGACCTGGAACCCGTCGATGGTCAGGGTCACCAGGTTCGTTTCTGTTTCTACGACGGTCACTGCTCACCCCAGAGAGTGGACTTCTTCGGGTCGAACGGGCAGCCGCCGATCTCGAAGTGCTTGAGGTACTCCTCGCGGAAGTACTTCACGGAGGAGTGAATCGGGCTGGTCGCGCCGTCGCCCAGGGCACAGAACGAGCGACCGAGGATGTTGTCCGCGATGTCGGTGATCGTGGTCAGGTCCTCCTCGGTGCCCTGGCCCTTCTCAAGGCGCTTGAGCACCTGCTTGAGCCAGTACGTGCCCTCGCGGCACGGTGTGCACTTGCCGCACGACTCGTGGGCGTAGAACTCCGTCCACCGCAGCACGGTGCGGACCACGCAGGTGGTCTCGTCGAAGATCTGCAGCGCGCGGGTGCCGAGCATGGAGCCCTTCGCGCCGACCGCCTCGAAGTCGAGCGGCACGTCGAGGTGCTCGTCGGTGAAGATCGGCGTGGACGAGCCACCGGGGGTCCAGAACTTGATCTGGTGCCCGGCGCGGATGCCGCCGGCCATGTCGAGCAGTTCGCGCAGCGTGATGCCGAGCGGCGCCTCGTACTGTCCGGGGCGGGTGACGTGGCCGCTGAGCGAGAAGATGCCGAAGCCCTTGGACTTCTCGGTGCCCATGCCGGCGAACCAGTCGGCGCCGTTGGCGATGATCGAGGGAACACTGGCGATCGACTCGACGTTGTTCACGACAGTAGGCGAGGCGTAGAGGCCCGCCACGGCCGGGAACGGGGGCTTGAGCCGCGGTTGACCTCTGAAGCCTTCCAGCGAGTCGAGCAGCGCCGTCTCCTCGCCGCAGATGTACGCGCCCGCC
Source organism: Nonomuraea polychroma (assembly GCF_004011505.1). Lineage (NCBI taxonomy): Bacteria > Bacillati > Actinomycetota > Actinomycetes > Streptosporangiales > Streptosporangiaceae > Nonomuraea > Nonomuraea polychroma. Next base: position 10,009,759 of record NZ_SAUN01000001.1, on the reverse strand, counting down.
CCGCTGTGCACCACCAGCTCCAGGTCGTAGCCCGAGCCGAAGATGTCGCTGCCGAGGTAACCCTTCTCGTACGCCTCCCGCACGGCCGCGTGCAGCCGCCTGATCACGTGCAGGACCTCGCCGCGCACGTAGATGAAGGCGTGGTTGGCCCGGATGGCGTAGGACGTGATGATGATGCCCTCGACCAGCGCGTGCGGGTTGGCCATCATCAGCGGGATGTCCTTGCAGGTGCCCGGCTCCGACTCGTCGGCGTTGACGACGAGGTAGTGCGGCTTGCCGTCGCCCTGCGGGATGAAACCCCACTTCATGCCGGTCGGGAAGCCCGCGCCGCCGCGGCCGCGCAGGCCCGAGTCCTTGACGGCCTGGATGACGGCGTCGGGGTCCATGCCCAGCGCCTTCTTGGCCGCCTTGTACTCGCCGTAGACGTCGAGGGTGAAGGAGTTGGGCTGGTCCCAGTTGGCCGTCAGGACCGGTGTCAACGTCGTGCTCATGCCTCGGGGGCCTTCCATCCGTTGGCCTTGGCGACCTTCAGGCCCTCCAGGGAGGGGCCGGCCGCCGACGGGCCGTCGCCGGCCTGGTCGTCGGGCAGGCCCGCGAGCACGCGGGAGGCCTCCTTGAAGGTGCACAGCTTCTTCGGGCCGCGCGTGGGCCGCACGTCCTTGCCGTCACGCAGGTCGTCGACGAGCTGCTTGGCCGACTCGGGCGTCTGGTTGTCGAAGAACTCCCAGTTGACCATCATGACGGGCGCGAAGTCGCAGGCCGCGTTGCACTCCAGGCGCTCCAGCGAGACCTTGCCGTCCGGGGTCGCCTCGTCGTGACCGACGCCGACGTGCTCCGTCAGCTCTTCCCAGATCTGGTCGCCGCCCATGACCGCGCACAGCGCGTTGATGCACACGCCGACGTGGTAGTCGCCGGCGGGCTTGCGCTTGTACATGGTGTAGAAGGTCGCCACGCCCGTGACCTCGGCCTTGCTGATGCCCAGCATCTCGGCGCAGAACTCCTGCCCGTCGTCCGAGACGTAACCGTCCTCGGACTGCACGAGATGGAGCAGCGGCAGCAGCGCCGACCGCGTCTTCGGGTAGCGCCCGATGATCTCCTTGGCGTCCCGCTCCAGACGCTCACGGATCTCCGGTGAGTAAGTCATGAGCGCACCTCCGGTGCCCTCATGACTTGATAAGCGCTGTGTCCAATTGTTCGCTCGCGGAGCTCGCTCACCTGTCCACACCTCCCATGACGGGGTCGATTGAAGCCACCGCGGCGATCACGTCGGCGACCTGGCCGCCCTCCGCCATCGCGGGGAAGCTCTGCAGGTTGCAGAAGGACGGCTCGCGGAAGTGCACGCGGTACGGCCGGGTGCCGCCGTCGCTGACCACGTGCGCGCCGAGCTCGCCCTTGGGGGACTCGATGCTGGCGTACGCCTGCCCGGCCGGCACCCTGAAGCCCTCGGTCACCAGCTTGAAGTGGTGGATGAGGGCCTCCATGGAGGTGCCCATGATGTGGGCGATGTGGTCGGGCGAGTTGCCGAACCCGTCGGGGCCGAGCGCGAGCTGCGCGGGCCAGCCGATCTTCTTGTCCTCGATCATCACCGGGTCGCCCTTGAGCGGACCGGCGATGCGGTCCAGGGCCTGCTCGATGATCTTGAGGGACTCCTCCATCTCCTTCATCCGCACGAGGTAGCGCGAGTAGACGTCGCAACCGCGCTCGGTGGGGACCTCGAACTCGTACGTCTCGTAGCCGCAGTAGGGCTGCGACTTGCGCAGGTCCCACGGCAGGCCGGCGGCACGCAGGATGGGGCCGGTGACGCCGAGCGCCATGCAGCCGGTCAGGTCGAGGTAGGCCACGTCCTTGGTGCGGCGCACGTAGACGGGGTTGGCGTCGAGGAGCTTGCGGATGTCCTTGATCCGCTTGGGCATCTCCTTGAGGAACTCGCCGACCTTGTCCACCGCGCCGGCCGGCAGGTCCACGCTCACGCCACCGGGGCGGACGTAGGCGTGGTTCATGCGCAGGCCGGTGATGTACTCGAACAGGTCCATGATCATCTCACGATCGCGGTACCCGAAGAGGAACGGCGTGGTCGCGCCCAGCTCCATGCCGAACGTGCCCATGGCCACCAGGTGCGAGGCGATGCGGTTGAGCTCCATCATCATCACGCGGATGGCCTGCGCCCGCTCGGGGATGCGGTCGGTGATGCCGAGCAGCTTCTCCACGCCCAGGCAGTAGGCGGTCTCGTTGAAGATCGGCGAGAGGTAGTCCATGCGGGTCACGAACGTGGTCCCTTGGGTCCACGTCCGGAACTCCATGTTCTTCTCGATGCCGGTGTGCAGGTAGCCGATGACGCCGCGGGCCTCGGTCACCGTCTCGCCGTCGAGGGTCAGGACGAGGCGGAGCACGCCGTGGGTGGACGGGTGCTGGGGGCCCATGTTGACGACCAGGCGCTCTTCTTCGGTGTCGCGCGCCCCGGCGACGACCTGGTCCCAGTCGCCGCCGTTGACCGAGTAGACCTTGCCCTCGGTCGCCTCGTCATAAGCGGTGCTCATGAGTAGCTTCTCCTCTGGTCCGGCGCGGGGATGGTGGCGCCGCGGTATTCGACCGGGATGCCGCCGAGCGGGTAGTCCTTACGCTGCGGGTGGCCGTCCCAGTCGTCCGGCATCATGATCCGGGTGAGCGCGGGGTGGCCGTCGAAGACGATCCCGAAGAAGTCGTACGTCTCCCGCTCATGCCAGTCGTGACCAGGGTAAACGCTCACCGTCGATGGAATGTGCGGGTCGGCGTCCGGTGCGCTCACCTCCAGGCGCACGCGCCTGTTGTGGGTGATCGAGCACAGGTGGTAGACGGCGTGCAGCTCCTCGCCCACCAGGTGGGGGTAGTGCACTCCGGACACGCCGAGCGACAGCTCGAAGCGCAGCGCCGGGTCGTCACGCAGCTTCTGGCACACCTCGACGAGGCGCTCGCGCTTGACGTGCAGGGTCAGCTCACCGCGGTCCACGACCACGCGCTCGATGGCGTCGTCGAGTGCCAGGGTGTCGACGATCTCGTCGAAGTAGCTCCCGTACGGGCGCGGCGTCGAGATCTGCGGCGCCCGGCGCACGACGAGGCCGCCGTAGCCGGAGGTGTCGCCGGTGTCCTGCGCGCCGAACATGCCGTGCCTGGCGACGGGCGCCTCGGGCACCGCGACCTCGGCGACTTCGGGGGTCTCGCCGCTGTCCGGGCTGCCGGGGAGGTTGTCGGGCGAGGTCACTTCACGGCCCCCTGGTCGATCAGCGGGAGCGTGCGCAGCGCCTGCAGCTCGAGCTCCTCGATCTGCTTGGCGCGGTGCGCGCCGAACTTCATGTTCTGGATCTTGTCGTGCAGCTTGACGATGGCGTCGATGAGCATCTCCGGCCGCGGCGGGCAGCCCGGCAGGTAGATGTCGACCGGCACGACGTGGTCGACGCCCTGCACGATGGCGTAGTTGTTGAACATGCCGCCGCTGGAGGCGCACACGCCCATGGAGATGACCCACTTGGGCTCGGCCATCTGGTCGTAGATCTGGCGCAGCACGGGGGCCATCTTCTGGGAGACGCGCCCGGCCACGATCATCAGGTCGGCCTGGCGAGGAGACGCCGAAGCGCGCTCCATGCCGAAGCGCGCCAGGTCGTAGTGGGGGCCGCCGGTGGCCATCAGCTCGATGGCGCAACATGCCAACCCGAACGTGGCCGGCCATACGGAGTTCTTGCGTGCCCATCCCGCGGCCGCCTCGACCGTGCTGAGGATGAACCCGCTGGGGAGTTTCTCTTCAAGTCCCATTTTCAGTCCCAGTCCAGACCCTTGCGGCGCCACACGTACGCGTAGGCGACGAGCACGGTGACGATGAACAGCAACATCTCCACGAGCCCGAACAGCCCCAGGCCGGAGAAGAGCACCTGACCGGCGTCGTTCGTCTCGGGCGCGAACGTGACGGCCCACGGGTATAGGAAGATGATCTCGATGTCGAAGACGATGAAGAGCATCGCCGTGACCATGTATTTGAGCGGGAACCGTCCGCCACCGACGGGCTGGGGCGTCGGCTCGATGCCGCATTCATAGGCGTCAAGCTTGGCGCGGTTCCAGCGCTTGGGGCCGGTGAAGGGAGCGATGGCGACCGAGAAGATCGCGAAGCCCCCCGCGAGAACGGCGAGCACCAGGATGGGCACGTAAAGGTCCATCGCTACGCCTCCTCTGGAGTCGCCGCGCGCGCGGGCGCGCAGCCGGATCTGTTAATTGCGGGATTCATGCTGGTGGGGCGACCTTTGAGAGTGCGTTGATGATCTTGTCTGACGCATCGCCTCGCCGGTCGGTGAGATTACCAAGGAGTTTGAGAGCGAAGCGCATCAGCCTCGGGTGAGGGAGCCCGTGCCTGGTGCCGAAGCTCATCACACCCGGCTTCCCAATCGCCTCGACGAACAACCTGCCGAGCGTGAAATATCCGCCGTAGGCGTCCTTCAGCGTCTTGGGATAGGTCCGGAGGGTCCGCTCGCGCTGCGCGGGCGTGGTGCCCTTGAGCGCCTTGGCGATGACCTCGGCGGCAATCTCACCGGTCTCCATGGCGTACGCGATGCCCTCGCCGTTGAACGGGTTGATCGACCCGCCCGAATCGCCGACGAGCACGAGCCCGCGCGTGTAGTGCGGCTGCCGGTTGAAGGCCATCGGGAGCGCGGCGCCGCGGATCGGGGCCGTCATGTTCTCCTCGGTGAACTCCCAGTCGGCCGGCATGGCCTTGCACCAGCGGCGCAGAAGATCCCGGTAGTCGATGTTCTTGAACTGGGCGCTGGTGTTGAGCAGCCCGAGCCCGACGTTGGCGGTGCCGTCGCCGACGCCGAAGATCCAGCCGTAGCCGGGCAGCAGCGTGTCGCCGTCCCACAGCTCCAGCCAGATCTCCAGGTAGTCGTCGTCGTGCCGGGGGCTCTGGAAGTAGGTGCGGACGGCCACGCCCATCGGCCGGTCCTCGCGCTTGTGCAGCCCCATGCCCACGGCCAGCCGGGTGCTGTTGCCGTCGGCGGCCACCACGAGGCGGCTGCGGTAGGTGCGCCCGTCCTTGGTCGTCACGCCGACGATGTGGCCGCTGCGGTCGTCGAGCACGGGCCCCGTGACGGTGACGCCTTCCATCATCCGCACGCCGTTCTTGACCGCGTTGGCCGCGACGATCTCGTCGAAGTCCAGGCGGGTGCGGACCAGCCCGAAGTCGGGGAAACGCTCGAGTTGCGGCCAGTCGAGCTCGAATCGGTGGCCGCCGCCGACCACGCGCAGGCCTTTGTTCCTGACCCAGCCGGGCGCGTCGATGTCGACGCCCATGTTCTGCAGCTGCTTGACCGCGCGCGGGGTCAGACCGTCGCCGCAGACCTTCTCGCGGGGGAACGTGGTCTTCTCCAGGACCAGCACGTCGAGCCCGGCCTGAGCGAGGTAAAAGGCGGCTGCGGAACCGGCGGGACCGGCGCCGACGACGATGACGTCGGCGTCAGCCTGATTGGCTGTTGGCACGGTCACTGGACCTGTCCTGTCCTACAACGCGAAGGCCGTGGGGTGTCGCGCCTTCGTTCCTTTGTGAACCCCTTCACAAACTTGTCGGCCCGCAGTCTACTGCTTTTCCTGTACATAGTGGCAGTCGGGGTGCTGTTCTGTGATCCAAGAGGAACGGTGTGTCGCCCGTGACATCACAGTGGCTTGAACCCCCTGTGCAGGGCGACGATCCCCATCGTGAGATTGCGCCAGGCCACGCGTTCCCAGCCCGCCTGCTGAATGATCCCCGCCAGCGTGGCCTGGTCGGGCCAATCCCGGATCGACTCGGCGAGATATTCGTAGGAATCGTCATTGGATCCGAAGACCTTGGCCACTTTCGGCAGCATCTTCATCAGATATTCGCGGTAGACCAGGTCGAACGCGGGCACGGTCACGTGCGAGAACTCCAGGATCACCAGCCGCCCGCCCGGTTTGGTCACCCGGAGCATCTCCCGGAGCGCCTGCGCGGTGTCGTGGACGTTGCGCAGCGCCACCGAGATCGTCACCGCGTCGAACACGTCGTCGGCGAACGGCAACCGCAGCGCGTCCCCCGCGATGAACGGCACCCCCTCACCGCTCAGCGCGTTGCCCCCATGGCGGCGCACGCCGGTGCGCAGCATGCCGAGCGAGAAATCGGAGGCGATCGCGCGTGCGCCGAGCGTGGTGAACGCGTCAGTGGACGTGCCGGTGCCGGCGCCCAGGTCGAGGACGAGCTCGCCGGGCCCCACGTCGACGGCGGCGGCCACCGCCTTGCGCCAGAGCCTGACCTGCCCGAGGGAGATCACGTCGTTGACCAGGTCGTAGCGCCGGGCCGTGCGATCGAACATCGCGGCGACCTCGTCCGGCTGTTTGTCCAACTGAGCTCGCGTCATGCCTGAAAGCTTATTGCTATCCAGGACAATCAACAGAAAGTAGCCACCACATTACCGACCGTCTGCTAGAAGTTGGGGAATGCTTGCCCGTGTCGCCCTTGCGGCGATCATCGCCTCGGCCCTCGTCGCGGAGGGGCGGCCGGTGGCCGCCGCCTCCGTCGCCCACACCCGCGTCGTGTCGGCCGACCCGATCGACAGCACCCCTCACGTGCTCGACGGCATTGTCAACGCCATCGCCGTCGTCGGCCACACCGCCGTGGTCGGCGGCGCGTTCAGCGAGGTGGCCGACGCCGCCCGCACCACCGTCCTGCCTCGGCACAACCTCTTCGCCTTCGATCTGCGCACCGGCGGGATCCTGCCCGACTTCGCGCCCGTCGTGACCGGCACCGTCTACGGGCTGGCCGCGGGCGATCGCGGCACCGTCTACGTCGGCGGGGAGTTCTACGGCGTCAACGGCACCCGTTCCAGAGCGCTCACCAAGCTGCGGCTCTCCGACGGCGCGGTGGTGCCGGAGTTCCGTCCGCGCCTCGTCGGCGGGTCGGTGACCGCGCTGGCCAGGCAGGGCGGCAAGCTCTACGTCGGCGGTGACTTCGTCGGCCCGCGCGAGGCGCTGGCGAGACTGGACGCGACCACGGGCGCCGCCGACCCGGGCTTCGCCATCACGCCAGGGGCGCCGCTCACGTCCGCGGTCAAGGTCTACTCCCTGGCCGTCTCGCGTGGACGGCTCGCCGTGGACGGCACGTTCACCACGCTCGACGGCCACTCCAGGCCCCAGCTCGGGCTGATCGACATCAGCGGGCCGGTGGCAAAGGTCGCACCATGGCGGACCGCGGCGTACGCGCGCAAATGCGCCTCCGCGTTCCCCTCCTACGTCCGCGGGCTGGACTTCGCGCCCGACGGCAGCTACTTCGCGGTCGTCACCACGGGTGGCGCCCAGGGCGGGATGTGCGACACGACTGCCCGGTTCGAGACGTACGCGAAGGGCTCGAACATCCGGCCCACCTGGGTCAACGCCACGGGTGGCGACTCCCTCTACGCGGTCGCGGTGACCGGGACGGCCGTCTATGTCGGTGGGCACCAGCGCTGGCTGGACAATCCGCGGGGGCGCGACTCGGCCGGGCCTGGAGCGGTCTCACGCCCGGGGATCGGCGCCATTCATCCGCGTACCGGAAAGGCCCTCAGTTGGAATCCGACGCGGGAGCGTGGCATCGGGGTCAAGGCGTTTTCAGCGCACCCCGGCGGACTACTTGTCGGAAGTGACACAACGAGGCTCGGACGGGAGTACCATGCCCGGATTGGCATGTTCCCTCTGCCCTAGTCGTCCTGCGGCTTCGGCCGGTCGAGCTTGTCGCTGATCCGTGCGCTCACGGCGTCGCGCTGGTTGGCCAGCAGGACGTAGCTGGCTATGCCACTGACCAGGACGGCACCACCGATCACCAACAGCGGAGGCGTCGGCAGGTGGAACAGCGCAAGGAGCAGCCAAACCACTGGGAGGGCCACGATAAACAGGCCGATCCGCGACAGTGTGTAAACGAGAACGGGATGCACGTGTTCGAGGTTACTCGGGCTCGTGGAGCGGTCGCTCTTCGCATCGGACGCGCGCGCTGCTACTGTTCCCAGTTAGGGAGTTTCGTAAAGAAACACCCACGAGAGCCCCAAAGAGGCTCTATCATATAACAATCGGGCAGTCAGCTGATAACAACCCGTGATCTTTGTAGAAAACCACGGATAAATCAGGCTTCGCTCGACACACTGGTTACCTGTCCGCCCGCTGGCAGGAAGCGGGATGCGAGGGGGAGAGATTGGTGGAGAGTAGCAGCGAGCGTCTGCTGACCCCAGGAGAGGTTGCCGCCCTCTTCCGGGTAGACCCAAAGACGGTTACGCGCTGGGCTGCGGCAGGCCGCATCAGCAGTATCCGCACCCCCGGAGGGCACCGGCGCTTCCGCGAGTCGGAAGTCCACGCCCTTCTCCGAGGCGAGGACGTTCTTACGGCCGACAGGCCAGCAGGTGAGTCCCCGCGCGTCTGACGATCCGCGCAGACGGTGATCCTGTGATCATGGCAGGGTCACCGCCGGCGGACGCAGATGGCCACTGTTCGCGTGCTTCCCGGCACACTTCCGTACGGCAAGCATGGGGCGGCGCCAACCGCCGACCGTGGCTGGCGCCAGTCCCTCTGCTTGATCAGGCGTCTTCTCCCTGCTCCGCCTTGAATGCCAGGAACTCGCGCTCCAGGTCGTCGTTCTCCTCTTCCCAGCGCCGGCGGTGCCGCGCCGCCTCCTCCTCCGTCAGCGACTCGGCCAGCCACTGCTCGTAGTCCGCGTCGCCGGGCTGCAACTCCACGTACGCGTTGCCGATCAGGCGCCCGTCTTCGCTGGTCAGGCTCTGCGGTACGCGCAAGGTCCCGTCCGCGAGCCGGATGACGTACATGACCGAACCACCTAGATTCCGTAGCGCCGGTTGAAGAACAGCATGACGTTGAGCGCCATCCGCGTGTCACCCCCGAGCATGTCGACGAGCGCGGGGCGCTGCCGGGCGGCGATGGCGGCGAAGGCGTCGGCGAAGAACTCCTTGCGCCCGAGCCCCCCGCCCTGGCGGTGGAAGGCCGAGGCCAGGATGGGCCTGGCCTTCTCGTAGAGGTCGACGAACTCCGGTGAGTCGGAGACCCAGTCGCCATAGGCCGAGTCGATGTCGTCGATGGCGTGGCCGACCTCGTGCATCATCACGTCGGGCGTGGGCGAGGGGCGGTCGCCGACGACGATCTTGCGATCTCCGTACGCACCGGCGCAGATGTCCCACGTCGCGCGGCCCGACGGTAACGGGGCGCCGCGTAAGTAGCCCATGTCGTCGAGGTCGGGGACACCGCCCGGGCCGACGTAGATGCCCTCCAGGCCGTTCGCGAGCTTCTCCTTCAGCCGGTCGGGCAGCCTGGCGAGGCTCTCGACGGCGCGTACGACGTCGGGTGGTGGCGGGCCCTGCCTGGCGTCCCACTGGCGGTGCAGGATCCGCTCCAGCTTCCCGCAGTGGCGCAGGCCGTCGCCCATGGACGGCACGTCGGGCCGGTGCGGTTGCGCCCTGAGTGGCCGGTCGTCGAGCTCGAAGTCGTACCAGGTGTAGCGGGGGCGCTCCATCACGGCCGCGGACAGCTGCTCGTGACGGTGTTCTCGCACCGCGAAACCATCCCAGGTCGTCTTCTGGACGTCCGGGCGGGCGGCTTCGCCGGGCCAAGCCGGCCGCCCGCGCGCGTCCTCGCCGGGCCTGATCGGCCATCCGCGCGCGTCCTCGCCGGGCCTGAACGGCCACTCGCGCCGCTCAGCGCCGGGCCAGGCCGCCCGCTCGCGCCGCTCAGCGCCCGGCCAGCGGCGCCGCTTCGCACCGTTGACCCCTTGACCCTCGGCGGGACCGCCGGAGGCCTCCTGGAGCCTCTCACGGGCGTTGGACCAGAACGAGCGCTCCGCCCCCCGGGGGGCCTCCGCACGGCGCGAGAAGAGGTAGGACCCGCGCCGCCACCAGCGGCCACGACGATGGCGGCCCTTGTCGTTGGAAAAGGCCATCGCACCCCTCAACGCCCGTGGCAGCCTGCGGACACTCCACGGTACGACGGGGATCTTCTCCTAGTCACCCGAAATGGGACATCAGGAAGCACGATCACGTCGCGAATGGCTTACAGTTCGGGCATGGCAGGTGTTCTGATCGGCCTGGCGCTGCTGGCCTTCTGGCTCTTTTCCATCTTCGACGTGATCACTTCCCCTGAAGACGAAGTCAGGAACGTGCCAAAGGCGCTGTGGCTCCTGGTCGTCGTGCTGGTCCCGCTGCTCGGTGGCCTGGTCTGGCTGGCGCGCGGCCGCCCGCGGGCCGAGCGGCAGGCCTGGCCGGTTCCCCCCGGCCCGGGCATGCCGAAGGGGCCCGACGACGACCCCGACTTCCTCCGCGACCTCGAGCGCCGCATGCGGGGTGACGATCTGGGCTAGATCACACGTCGGCGTAGCTGTGCAGACCGCTGATGAAGATGTTGACGCCGATCAGGTTGAACAGCAGGCAGGCGAACGCCACCAGCTGCACGATCGTCGCGGACCGTCCCCGCCATCCGGCCGTCACCCTGGCGTGCAGATAGGCGGCGTAAGCGACCCACGTGATGAACGACCAGACCTCCTTGGGGTCCCAGCCCCAGTAGCGGCCCCAAGCGCGGTCCGCCCACAGGGCGCCCGCGATCACCGCGAACGTCCACAGGGGGAAGGCGAACACGATCGCCCGGTGCGCCACCCGCTCGAGGTCCTCGCGTGCCGGCAGCCGGGACATCCCGTCCCCGCGCACCAGGTAGAGGACGCCGGCGACGCCGGCCATCGTCAGCAGGCCGCTGGCGACGATCGCCGCGGTGACGTGGATGGCGATCCAGTAGGAGTTCAGGGCGGGCACGACCGGGCCCGCGGCCGTGTAGAAGACCTTGGAGGCGAGCCCGAGCCCGAGCGCGGCCGTCACCATGACGAACGCGCCGAGGAAACGCACGTTGTGGCGGATCTGGGTGCCGAGGAACGCGGTCACGGCGGCGAAGGAGATGGCCACCACGAACTCGTACATGTTGCCCCACGGCCACCGTTCGACGGCCAGCCCGCGCGTGACGATGGCGCCCAGGTTGGCGGCCCAGCCGATCCAGGCGAGCACCAGCGCCACCGTCCCGGCCCTGGCCGCCCCCCGCGGCTGCTCGCCCGCGTCCTGCGCATCCACCGCCCCGTCCTCTGCGACGGGCGTGCCCGCGGCGGAGACGTCGGACGCGTCCGCGGCGCCGGCGTCGAGGGCGTCACCCGCACCCCCGGCTCCGACCGCGGCCGGCTGCCTGACGAGGGATCGCTCGGCGCCCTCGGCCGCCGCCTTGCCCGGCCGGAAACGCCCGAAGGCCAGCTCCGTCGCGAAGCCGACCATGGCGAAGACGTAGAGCAGGACCGCGGCGACGACGAAGAAGTCGCTCAGCTCGGCGAGTTGCTCAGCGGACATGCTTCTCTCCTGCTGATAGAACCTTGACGATGTCGGCGAACTCCTCGGCGAAGCCCGCCGCGGAGCCCTCGGTACGGGTCAGGCCGCCCACCTCGACCGTGCCCTCCCTGGCCCGCACGAAGACCCTGCGCCGCCGGATCATGAGCGAGAGCGCGATGGCGACGACGGCCGTGCCGGCGAACACCAGGGCGGGCACCCGCCCCGGGTCATGGGCGACCTGGAGGGTGATCCACTGCTTCACCCCCACGAACTCCAGCTTGCCCGCCCCCTTGGGCAGGTCGACCGACTGCCCGACGGCGAGCGGCTTGGGCACGTTCGTGCCCATGACGAGCGGGGTGAGCTTCTTCATGACCTCGGGCGGCGCGAGCTCGTAGACCGACTGCGGCTTGCCCGAGCGCAGGCCCAGGTCACCGGTGAAGGCCCCGATGAGCTGCACCTCGGGGTTGAGCTCCCCGGGGAACGCGGAAGCGTACGTGCCGTCGGTCAGCGGCACGCTCGTGGGCAGGAACCGCAGCAGGAACCCCAGCTGCTCAGGCTGCGCGTCCGGCGCCTTGACCACGCATCCCGACGTCATCGTGGCCTTGTCCTCGATCAGGCACGGCACCGCACCCTCGAACGCCACCTGTCCCTTGCCGTCGGTGACCTTGAAGACGGGGGCGTAGCCGTTGCCGATCAGGTAGGTCTGCGTGCCGTTGACCTCGAGCGGCGTGTTGACCTTGAGCTCGAAGTCCCTGGCTGGCCCGTCCGGCGAGTCGTTGACCTTGAGATAGGCCGAGTAGTCGAGAGCCTGCCCCTTCTTGTCGCCCGTGACCTGGTAGGAGACCTTGAAGTCGGTCAGCTGGAACGAGAACGGCTCCAGGGACTCGGCCGACACCTGGTTGCCCGGGATGTAGCGGTCGTAGGCGGCCACGGTGTTGGCGAAACCGTCGCCCTCCACGACCAGGACGTTGCCGCGGTAGCCGTACAAGGAGCCGGCGCCGATCGCGAGCAGGATGCCGAGCAGGGCGATGTGGAAGAACAGGTTTCCCGTCTCCCGCAGGTAGCCCTTCTCCGCGGAGACCCAGCCGTCCCCGGTCTCGACGCGGAAGCGCAGCTTGCGCAGCCGCCTGGCGGCCTTCTCCACGTCCAGGTCGCCCTCGAACGAGGCGAAGTGCGGCAGGCGCGAGAGGTTCTTCGGCGCGGCGGGCGGCCTGCGGCGCAGCTCGCGCAGGTAGGTCGCGGTACGCGGGATGATGCAGCCGATCAGCGAGGTGAACAGCAGCAGGTAGACGGCCGCGAACCAGGTGGAGGTGAACACCTCGAACAGCTGGAACCTGTCGTACCACTCGGCCAGCGTCGGGTTCTGCTCGTAGAGCCGCGCCACCTTGTCCGGCTCGACGCCGCGCTGGGGCACCAGCGAGCCGGGCACCGAGCCGAGCGCCAGCAGGAACAGCAGGATCAGCGCCGTCCGCATCGAGGTGAGCGTGCGCCACCCCCACCGCAGCCAGCCCGTCAGCCCGAAGGCGGCCTGCTTGGGCGCCTGCTCCTTCTCCAGCTCCTGAACGCTCATCAGATCACCGGCTCGAACGCGCCGATCAGTCCCTGCATGCCGGCGATCAGCTCTCCCCAGACCCCGGTCACCAGCAGCACGCCGACGGCCACCATCATGCCGCCGCCGATCCTGGTGATCAGGCGTGAGTGCTTGCGGATGGCCCGGAACGTCCGCAGGGCCTTGCTGTACGCCAGCGCCGCCCCCACGAACGGCAGCCCGAGACCCAGCGCGTACGCCATGGCCAGGAGGGCGCCGCGGGCGGCGCTGCCCTCGTTGAGCCCGAGCGCCAGCACCACGGCCAGCGTGGGCCCGATGCACGGCGTCCATCCCAGCCCGAACACCACCCCGAGCAACGGCGCCCCGGCCAGGCCCGCGGTGGGCAGCCGGTGAATGCGCACGTCCCGCATCAACCCGGGCACGACACCCAGGAACGCCAGCCCGAGCAGGATCGTCAGCACCCCCAGCACGCGCGTGATGATCTCGGCGTTGCCCAGCAGCACCGACCCGAGCCCGCCGAACAACGCGCCGCTGAGCACGAACACCACACCGAACCCGGCCACGAACAACGCCGTCCCGAGCACCAGCCGTCCCCGCTTGGGGTCGGCGCTCATGCCCGTCACGTACGACAGGTAGCCCGGCACCAGCGGCAGCACGCACGGCGACAGGAATGACACCACCCCGGCCAGCACCGCGATCGGCACGGCCAGCAGCAGCGACCCGGAGGCCACGACGTCATTCATCGCGCACCTTGGTCACCGTGTCCATCAAGTCGGTGTATTTGACCGCGCCCAGCGCCCTGGCCGCGATCCTGCCCTGCTTGTCGATGATCAGCGTGGACGGGATGGCCGCGGGCGGAACGGTGCCCTGGAAGGCCAGCGCCACCTTGCCCGGCTGGTCGAAGATCGAGGGGTAGCCGGTCTTCTCGGTGCGCTCGAACGCCAGCGCGTCGGCCTGGCGGTCCTTGAAGTCGATGCCGAGGAACTCCACGCCGCTGCCCTTGGTCTTGGCCGCGACCTCCTTGAGCACCGGCGCCTCCGCCCGGCACGGGCCGCACCACGACGCCCAGAAGTTGAGCACCACGACCTTGCCCTTGTGCGCGGCCAGCGAGGCGGTGCCCCCGTCGAGCGTCGGGCCCTGGACCGCCGGCGCGGGCTCACGCTCGGCCGCGGCGAACACCTGCATCTTCCCGTCGCCCGCGACGAACCGGGTGTCACCCGCCTGCGGCTGCCCGCTCTGGTTGCCGGCGCAACCCCCGGCCAGTACGGCCAGGAGCACGAGGGAGATGGACTTGGCGCGCACGGAGGAAGATCTCCTTGTACTACAACCGGTAGAGCTTGCAACTCTACCGGCGGGGTCGTACGCCCCGGACATCGGGTGACATCGGGCTCATGCGCCGGGCACGGACGGCCCGGCGTCCAGCGTCCCGGCGGGCTCGCTGTAGCCGATGCTGATCAGCCGGTTGCCGTCGAACGTCAGCGTGGTGAGGCTGGCCAGCGCACACTGCCTGCGCCGCGGATCGTGCCAGAGCCTGCGGCCCTCGGCGGCCATCCTGATCGCCCAGATCGGGAGCTGGTGGCTGACGAGCACGGCCTCGTGCCCGCGTGCCGCCGCCCTGGCCTCGTCGACCATCGACTTCATGCGCTCGACGATGGCCGGGTAGGCCTCGCCCCACGACGGGCGCAGCGGGTTCCAGAAATAGCGGTAGTTGCGCCAGTCTCGAAACAGCGCCATCCCCTGCCCGACCGGGCGGCCCTGCAGGAGGTTGCCGGCCTCGATCAGGCGGATGTCCTGCTGGATCTCCAGGCCGAGCTTGTCGGCGAGCGGGGCCGCGGTCTCCAGGGCGCGCTCGAGCGGCGAGCTGTAGAGAGCCACGATGTCACGGCCGCCGACCGCCTTGGCGACCGTCTCAGCCATGAGCTGACCTGTCTGGGACAGGTGGTATCCGGGCAGCCTGCCGTAGAGGATGCCGCTCGGGTTGTGCACCTCACCGTGGCGCAGAAGGTGGACGACGGTGGTTTCAGCCATGGTGTGGGACAGCCTATCCGCTGGATCGGGTCAAGCGGTCAGCTGACCGCCCACGCGTTCTCCTGTGCCCTGCTCGCCTCCGCGAGCGCCTCGACCAGCGCCCTGATGGCGGGACGGCGCGCCGCGTCGGCCCGCCACACCGCGTAGATGCGGCGCGACTGCCGCGGGCGGATCGGCACCAGCCGCACGCCGGGGGGCACGCAGTCGCGGCCGAGCCGCGGCACGATGGCGCAGCCCAGGCCGGCCGCCACCAGCGCGAGTTGCGTCGGGTATTCGTCGGCCATGCACGCGATCTCCGGCTCCAGAGAGGCGTTGCGCAGGGTGAACACCAGCCAGTCGTGGCAGACGGTGCCGGGTGAGGAGCTGATCCAGCGCTCGCCGTGCAGCTTGGCCAGCTCCACTTCTTTGGCGTCGGCCAGCGGATGGCCGGCGGGCAGCGCCACGTCGGCGATGTCGTCGAGCAGCGTGGCCTTGGACAACCCGTCGGGCAGCGCCATCGGCCTGTTGAGCCAGTCCTGGATGACCCCCAGGTCCAGCTCGCCCCTGGCCACGTCGCGCACGACCCGCTCGGGCTCGCGCTCCATGAGCTGGATCCACAGGTCGGGGTGGCGATCCCGGAGCGCGGACAGCGCCTTGGGCATGATGCCGCGCGTGGCGGTGGGGAAGGCGGCGACGTTGAGGCGGCCGACGACCTCGCCGCGCAGCGCCTCGAAGTCCGCCTCGGCGGTCTCGACCAGGGCGAGGATGCGCTCGGCATGCTCGGCGAGCAGCCCGGCGGCGTCCGTCAGCCGCACGCCGCGGCCGTTGCGCTCCACGAGCCTGGCGCCGGTCTCCCGCTCCAGCTTGGCGATCTGCTGGGACACGGCGGACGGCGTGACCATGAGCGCGTCGGCCGCCGCGCCTACCGACCCGTAGACGTGCACGGCGTGAAGGGCCTTGAGCCGGTTCAAGTCCAACATGTAAGCCAGACTAAAGGGTTTAGCGTAGAAAGTCTCGCTTGTCCTTCAATCTGAAGCAGATGAAAATATATGCATGAGAATCCTTAAGTCGAAGAAGCAGCAGTCGGGCTCCGTCTCGTATCTGAAGGCCCTCGCCGAGCAGGCTCGCGAGCAGCGCATCCGGTACCAGAAGCCCACTCGCTGAGTGCGCCCCCGCCACCTCGCCCTCGCCGTCGGCCTCGCGGCCGTCTGGGGCTTCAACTTCGTCGTCATGCAGGTGGGCCTGCGACACTTCCCGCCCCTGCTGTACGCGGGAATCAGGTTCGCCATGGCGGCCTTCCCCGCCCTGCTCATCGTGGGGCGTCCCGGAGTTGCCTGGCGCTGGGTCGCCGGGGTGGCGGCCACCATCGGGGTGGGCCAGTTCGGTTTCCTGCTCGTGGGCATGCGAGCGGGCATGCCGGCCGGGCTCACCTCACTCGTCCTGCAGATGCAGGCACTCTTCACCGTTGTGTTCGCGGTGACGCTGCTCGGTGAGCGGCTCACCGCCCGCCGCGTGCTCGGGCTGGCCGTCGCCTTCGGCGGGCTGGCCCTGGTCGCGCTCGACTTCGGCGTGTCCGGACCGATCGGCGCCTTCGCCCTGTGCGTCGCCGCGGCGGCAGCCTGGGGCCTGGGCAACGTCGTCCAGCGGCGAGCCGCGCCGCCCGACTCCCTGCGCTTCATGGTCTGGGTCAGCGCACTGTCCGCGCCGCCGCTCCTGCTGTTGTCGTTGTGGCTGGAAGGCGTGCCGACGCTGGCCTCTCCTCTGGAGGGCTGGCTGTCTCTCCTCTACGTCGCGTTCATCTCCACGCTCGGCGGCTTCGGCGTCTGGGGATGGCTGCTGCGCCGCTACGACGCCTCGACGGTGGCGCCGTACACGCTGCTCGTGCCCGTGTTCGGCATGTCGTCGGCCGCACTGGTGACCGGAGAGCCGCTCACCTGGCTCAAGCTCCTGGCAGCGGCCCTCATCGTCGCCGGCGTGCTCTACGCCGGCACCCGGGCTAAAGAACGGCGGCAGCCGCCTTCGCCGCAGCCGGAAGCGCTTCAGCCACGCGGTTGATCGCCTCGTCGTCGTGCGCGGCCGACAGGAACCACGCCTCGTACGCCGACGGCGGCAGGTAGACACCCTGGTCCAGCATCGCGTGGAAGAACGCGGTGAACGCGGCGGTGTTCTGCGTCTTGGCCTCGTCGAAGTTGGTCACCTCGGCGTCGGTGAAGAAGATCGAGAACAGGCTGCCCGCCCGCTGCAGCCGGTGCGGAACCCCTGCCGCGGTGAGGGCCTCCGAAGCCGCCTGCCCCACGGCGAGCGCCGCGGCGTCGACCCGCTCATAGGCCGCGTCATCGAGCGCGCGCAGCGTGGCCAGCCCGGCCGCGCAGGCCAGCGGGTTGCCCGACAACGTCCCCGCCTGATAGACGGGGCCTTCCGGCGCCAGATTGGCCATGACGTCGGCCCGCCCGCCGAACGCCGCCGCCGGCAGCCCACCCCCCATGACCTTCCCGAACGTCATGAGGTCCGCCTCGACCGGGTCCAGCCCGTACCAGCCGGCGGACGAGACCCGGAAGCCCGTCAGCACCTCGTCCACGATGAGCAGCGCCCCATTGGCCGTGCAGAGCTCGCGCAGCCGCGCGTTGAACCCGTCGCGCGGCGGGACGACCCCCATGTTGGCCGGGCACGCCTCCGTGATCACGCATGCTACGTCGGCCGCCGCGAAGGCCTCCTCGACGGCCTCGATCGAGTTGTACGGCAACACGATCGTGTCCGCCGCCGACGCCCCGGTCACGCCCGGCGTGTCCGGCAGCCCGAACGTCACCACCCCGGACCCCGCCGACGCCAGCAACGCGTCCACGTGCCCGTGGTAACACCCCGCGAACTTGATCACCTTGGACCGCCCGGTGAAGCCGCGGGCCAGCCGCACCGCGCTCATCGTCGCCTCGGTGCCCGAGCTGACCAGCCGCACCTTCTCGACCGGCGCCACCCTGGCGACGATCTCCTCGGCCAGCTCCACCTCGCCCTGCGTGGCGGTGCCGAACGAGAACCCGTGGGCGACCGCCCCGGACACGGCCTCGACGACCGCGGGGTGCCGGTGCCCGAGGATCATCGGCCCCCAGGAGCACACCAGGTCCACATAGCGGTTGCCGTCCACGTCCGTGATGTAGGGCCCCTGGCCTGAGGCCATGAAGCGCGGCGTCCCCCCGACCGCGCCGAACGCGCGCACCGGCGAGTTGACGCCCCCTGGCACGATCTGGCGGGCGCGGGCGAACAGGTCCTCGGAGTTCTGTGTACGGCTCACCCGACCCAGGTTAGCTCCGCCCCCTGCCGCTTCATCTGCCACCCTCCAGCGCTGCACACGCTATGATGGCTATGTACATGATGTTTAGTTGCCATCAACATGAAGAGGATATATGTCTGTCACCCAGATCGACCTCGATGATGACGCCCTCAGAGAGGCCATGCGCATGATGGGCACTACAACGAAGAAGGAGACCGTCAACCTCGCGCTTCGCGAGTACGTCGCGCGGGTCAGACGGATTGAGGCATTGGAGAAGCTCGCCGCGCGCGCGCAACGAGGCGAGTTCGACGAGGCCTCGGCGGCGCGTGACGCAGCGAGGGCAGCCTGGAAAGAGGCCATTTCTTGATGTCCTACCTCATCGACACATCCGCGCTGTGGCATCTCCTTCGGAACGCGGACGTGCTTGAGACATGGGCCGACCGGATCACCACACAGCCGCTGCGCATCTGCGAGCCCACACGCACGGAGTTCCTCTATTCAGCCACCGGACCTGCTCACCGGGACGAGCTGGAAGACGAACTCAATACCCTGTGCGAACTGGCGCCGGTTCCGAAGAGTGCCTGGCGCTGGGTGGAGAGCGCCCAATACAAGCTCACGCAAAGAGGACAACACCGCTCTGCTGGGGTCGTCGACCTACTGCTGTGCGCCACCGCCGTGCATCACGGCCTCACAGTGCTGCACGTGGACGACGACTTCGCCACAGTCGCGAAGGTCATGACCGAGGTCGAGCAGCGCGACATCCGCCGATTCTGACTCAGTCGGCGAGCCACTCCAAGACGCGCAGCGGATCAGGCAAGGGCCGGCCGTCCGGGGGCCGCAGCCACGTGACCTGCCCGTTGGGAAGTGTCGATGGCGGCGCCAGCACGTAGCTGTCGCGGCAGTGCCACCGCAGCCCCGGCGTGTCCTCGATGGTCGCCGGATCGCAGTCCAGCTGGCAGGACCACCACTCGTCCTCGTCCTCCGGATTGCCGCGCGTGGCGACATAAAACAAGACCCGGTCGCCTCTGGCGGCGACCGGGCCTGGGTGCGCTTCGGCGGTGTCGATCCGGGTGAGGGCCGACAGGCCGACGGCGAGCGGTACGTCGAAGACGTCGAACACACGTCCCGTGGGCAGAATCACACCGGCCTCGGGCTCGGCCTGCCACCACCGGGTGAGCTGCGCGGGGTCCGTCGTGGCCTGGAGCGACCAGGCGGGAGACAACGGATGCGAACCCGGGTCGGGACAGCCGAGCCGGTCACAGGAGCACGCGCGCGGACCGTTCCGAAGCGGATAGGCGCCGGGCACCACGGGCCATCCCATGGCCGCGTATTCGAGCACAGCGCTGATGCGCGTCGGCCGCGGCCGCTTTTTGGTACGCCGAGCCAGTGGTACCCCCACCATTGGTGTCTCCCGTCGATTCCCGCGCCTGAGGAGGTCCCGGCTCCGGGCGGCCTTAGGCACACGCGGGACACACCAGCACTTGTTATCGCACTCTAACGCACACGCCACAGGAGTTGACGGGAAACCCCTTGGTTAGAGCCGCCGTGCCACTTCGGTTGCCCAGTACGTCAAGATCAGATCGGCCCCGGCCCGCTTGATCGCGACCAGCGACTCCATGATCATCCGCTCGCGGTCCACCCAGCCGTTGGCCGCCGCGGCCTCGATCATGGCGTACTCGCCGCTCACCTGGTAGGCGGCCACCGGGACGTCCACCTCGTCCCGGAACCGGGCGATGATGTCGAGGTAGGCCAGCGCGGGCTTGACCATGACGGCGTCGGCACCCTCGGCGAGGTCGAGCCGGACCTCGCGCAGCGCCTCCTCCAGCGGCCCGGCGGGATCCTGCTGGTGGGTGCTGCGGTCGCCGAACTGCGGCGCGCACTCGGCGGCGTCGCGGAACGGCCCGTAGAAGGCGGAGGCGTATTTGGCGGTATAGGCCAAGATCGGGATATTTCCGTAACCGGCCCCGTCGAGCGCCGAACGAATCGCCCCGACCTGGCCGTCCATCATCCCGCTCGGCGCCACCATCTGCGACCCGGCCTCGGCCTGAGCCACCGCGATCGAGGCGTACCGCTCCAGCGTGGCGTCGTTGTCCACGTCACCGGACGGGGTGAGGATCCCGCAGTGCCCGTTGTCGGTGAACTCGTCGAGGCAGGTGTCGGCCATCACCACGATGGAGTCGCCGACCTCGGCGTTCACGTCGCGCAGCGCGACCTGCAGGATGCCCTCGGGGTCGTCGGCGGCCGAGCCGCGGGCGTCCTTCACCGCGGGGATGCCGAACAAAATCAGCCCGCCCACGCCGGCCGCCGCCGCGTCGTGAGCCGCCTTGCGCAGCGAGTCGCGCGTGTGCTGCACCACGCCCGGCATGGAGGCCACCGGCTGCGGCTCGGTGATGTTCTCCTTGACGAACACGGGCAGGATCAGGTCGGCCGCGTGCAGCCGGGTGCCCGCCACCATCCGCCGCAACGCGGGGCTGCGGCGCAGCCGCCGCGGCCGGGCGACCGGGTATCGCGCGCTCATCAAGGTCTCCTTCTCCTGGCGCCGCGCCGGTTCTGCGAGGGCTTGCGCGGCGTGTCTCCCGCGGCCAACGCCGCCTGGCGCTGCTTGGCTCCGTACTCGGCCAGGGCGGCGGCCAAGGCGGATGCGGATGGTTTGTCGGACATGACGTCGACCCGGAGCCCGAACTCCTCGGCGGTCTTGGCCGTCTGCGGCCCGATGACCGCGATCACGGTGACGTTGTGCGGCTTGCCCGCGATGCCGACCAGGTTGCGCACGGTGGACGACGAGGTGAAGAGCACGGCGTCGAAGCCACCTCCCTTGATCGCCTCGCGGATGGGCGCGGGCGGCGGGGCGGCCCGGACGGTGCGGTACGCGGTGACGTCGTCGCACTCCCAGCCCAGCTCGGTGAGCCCGGCCACCAGCGTGTCGGTCGAGATGTCGGCCCGCGGCAGCAACACCCGGTTGATCGGGTCGAGCATCGAGTCGTACGGCGGCCACTCGGCCACCAGCCCCTCGGACGACTGCTCGCCCGACGGCAGCAGGTCCGGCTTGACGCCGAACTCCACCAGGGCCCGCGCGGTCGCATCGCCCACGGCCGCCACCTTGAGCCCGGCGAAGGCCCGCGCGTCGAGCCCGTATTCCTCGAACTTCTCGCGCACCGCCTTGACCGCGTTGGCGCTGGTGAAGGCCACCCACTCGTAGCGGCCCGTGACCAGGCCCTTGATCGCGCGGTCCATCTGCTGCGGCGTGCGGGGCGGCTCGACCGAGATGGTCGGCACCTCCTCCGGCACCGCGCCGTAGGCGACGAGCTGCTCGGACAGGCTGCGCGACTGCTCCTTGGTACGGGGAACCAGCACCCGCCACCCGAACAGCGGCTTGGTCTCGAACCACGACATCTTGTCCCGCAGCCCGACGGCCTCGCCGACCACGATCAGCGCGGGCTCGGTGAACCCGGCGTGCTTGAGGTCGGCCTGGAGCCGGCCGAGCGACGACACGACGGTGTATTGCTCGGTGGTGGTGCCGCCGCTGCTGACCGCGACCGGCGTGGTGTCCGGCTTGCCGCCGGCGATGAGCGCCTTGCCGATGGCCACGGCGTCGCCGATGCCGTTGTAGATGACCAGCGTGCCGCGGCAGGCGGCGTGCTGAGCCCAGTCCTGCTCCTGCGCGGCGTCCACGATCCGGAACTCGGGCACGGCCGTCGCCGGCGGGATGCCCGCGTACGTGAGCACCGCCGTCGCGGGCGGCACGCCGGGCACGATCTCGAAGTCCACCTCCGCCGCGGCGCAGCCCGCGACCTCCTCGGTGATCGAGGAGAACAGCATGGGGTCGCCCGCGCACAGGCGCACCACGACCTGCCCGCTCTTGGAGCGCTTGACGATGTGGCCCTTGAGGTCGTCGTCCTCGACGACCTGGACGCCTTCGCGGCAGTGACGCAGCAGCGGGCGGTGCGCTTCCTCGCCGAGCACCACGGCGTCGGCCTTGGCGAGGAGCTCGGCGGCGCGGAGCGTGAGCAAATTGGGATCGCCGGGACCCGCGCCCACGAACGCGACGAAACCGGAGGTTGGACTATCGGAGCTCAATGGGAATGCTCCCCCATCAATCTGTCGGCCCCTTCGGCGATCATCTCGGCCGCTAGGCGGCGGCCCAGGTTAACAGCCTCCGAAGGAGAGCCGGCGGCGGACTTGCGGACCGCCTCACGGCCGTCGATGGCGACGACCGTGGCGGTCAAGTTCAGAGTGTGCCCGTCATCGACCGCGAAAGCACCCACTGGAGCAGCGCAGCCGGCCTCAAGGGCGGACAGCACGGCACGTTCGGCGGTCACCGCGGAGCGGGTGCGCGGGTCGTCGAGCACGCTGAGGAACTCGATGAGGTCGGGGCGGTCGGCTCGGCACTCGACGGCCAGCGCGCCCTGGCCGGGCGCTGGCAGGACTTCCTCGATCTCGAAGATCTGGGAGACGTCCCCGACGCGGCCGATCCTGTTCAGGCCGGCCGAGGCCAGCACGACCGCGTCGAGCTCGCCGGAGGCCACCTTGCCGATGCGGGTGTCGGCGTTGCCGCGGATCGGGACGTATTCGAGGTCGGGGCGGAGGGCGCTGAGCATGGCGATCCTGCGCGGCGATCCGGTGCCGACCCGTGAGCCGGGCGCCAGATCGGCGAACTTGTGCGGGCCGACCAGCGCGTCGCGGTGGTCGTGCCGGGCCGGGATCGCGGCCAGCGTGAAGCGCGGGTCCTGCTTGGTCGGCAGGTCCTTGAGCGAGTGCACGGCGAAGTCGATCTCGTCCTCGATCAGCTTGTCGCGCAGCGCGCTGACGAACACGCCCGTGCCGCCGAGCTGGGCGAGGTGGGCCTTGGTGACGTCACCGAAGGTCGTCACGCCCACCAACTCGATCGAGCGACCTGTGCGCTCGGTGTAGGCGTCCGCCACCATCTGCGACTGCGTGGTGGCCATCAGGCTCCTGCGGGTCCCCAACCTCACAGCTCCACCTCCCTCACGGCTTCAGGCATCTTCGGATCCAGATTGAACAACTCACGCAGCGCTTCCGCATAATGATCGCCGCCGGGGCAGGTGGCGAGCTGCTTGACACGCACGGTCGGCTCGTGGAGCAGCTTGTCCACGACCCGCTGCACGGTCATGGCCACCTCGTCCCTGGCCCGCTCGTCGAGGTCGGGCACGCGCATCAGCAGGCGGCCCAGCTCGGACTCGACCACGCCCGCGGCCTTGCTGCGCAGCGCCACCACCGTCGGGGTGACCTTGGCGGCCCGCTCGGCGTCGAGGTAGGCCCGCAGCTCCTCCGCGACGAGAGCCCGGACGGACGGGACCGCGTCGCCCTCCCGCGAGCCGATGCCGGACTCCTGGATCGTCTCCAGGTCGACCAGCGTGACGCCGGGCACCTGGCGCACGGCGGGGTCGATGTCGTGCGGCAGCGCCAGGTCCAGCAGGAAGACCGGCCGGCTCAGCATGTCAGGCGTGATGAGGTGGCGGCCCGCGCCCGTGCAGGTGATCACGATGTCGGCCTCGGCCAGCTCGCGCGCCACGGCGGAGAACTCGACCGCGCGCCCGCCGACCTTCTCGGCCAGCCGGGCGCCGCGCTCGAAGGTACGGTTGGCCACCACGATGTCGGTCACGCCCGCGCGTACGAGCGTGGCGGCGGCCAGCGAGCTCATGGAGCCTGCCCCGATCACCAGCGCCCGTCGCCCGGCCAGCTCGCCCGCCAGCGCGAGACCCGCGGTGACGAGGGAGGCCCCGGCTTGGTCGATGCCCGTGTCGGTGTGCGCCCGCTTGCCCACCCGCAGCGCCTGCTGGACCAGATCGTTGAGGGTGGCGCCCACGGTGCCCTGACGCTGCGCCAGCCTGAGCGCCTGGCGGACCTGGCCGAGGATCTGGCCCTCGCCGACGACCATGGAGTCGAGCCCGCACACGACGGAGAACAGGTGCTCGACCGCCTGCTCCTCGTAATGCACGTAGAGGTGCGGCGTCAGCTCCTCGAGAGGGACGCCCGAGTGCCGGCCCAGCAGGCCCGTGATGGCGGTGACGGCGGCGTGGAAGCGGTCGACGGTGACGTAGACCTCGACCCTGTTGCAGGTCGAGACGACCATGGCCTCCGCCACGCATGAGTCGTCCTGCACGTCGTGCAGCAGCTTGACAAGCGCGTCACCCGTGATCGAGACGCGCTCGAGAAGGGCCACCGGAGAGGTCCGGTGGCTGAGTCCGATCGCCAGAACACTCATTGACTGTCCACCGCCATGAGTGGCCCCCCAGCTTTGCGTTGCTCGTGGAACGCGAGAATCTGCAGTTCGATTGACAGGTCGACCTTACGGACATCGACACTATCCGGGACGGAAAGCACAACTGGGGCGAAGTTCAGGATGCTGGTGACGCCTACGGCGATCACGCGTTCGCAGACTTCCTGCGCCGCCTCCGCCGGTGTCGCCAGCACCACGATCGAGACTCCTCGCCGTTTGATGACGGCTTCCAGTTCGTCGATGTGCTCCACATTCAACCCCGCGATGGTGTCGCCCACGACTTCGGGGTCGGCGTCGACCAACGCCGCCACACGGAAGCCTCTGGAGACGAAGCCACCGTAGTTGGCCAGCGCGCGGCCGAGGTTACCGACTCCGACGATCGCGACCGCCCAGTCCTGCGTCAGCCCGAGCTCGCGGGAGATCTGGTAGACGAGGTACTCCACGTCATAGCCTACGCCCCGGGTGCCGTATGAGCCGAGATGGGACAGATCCTTCCGAAGCTTGGCGGAGTTTACCCCCGCCGCCACGGCCAGGTCCTCGGAGCTGACGGTGGCGACACCCCGCTCGGCCATCCCGTTCAACGCCCGCAGGTACAGCGGGAGCCGGGCGACTGTCGCCTCGGGGATGCCGCGGTCACGGGGCTGGGACGGGCTCTTCACGTGCGGGAGCTCCAGGGGACGGGCGGCTTGGGGACCGCGTGAATGGAATCGAACCGTCTTTCAGGTTAATCCCTTTGTGAACCGATGCACAAAGTAACCGGAGTACCGTTGCCGTATGCATCGCATCACGTTGATCGGCAAACCCGGCTGTCACTTGTGTGACGACGCGCGCGAGGTCATCGCCAGGGTGGCCGGCGAGCTCGGCGTGCCCTGGGAGGAGGTCAGCATCGAGACCTCCGAGGAGCTCAGGGAGAAATACTGGGAGATGATCCCGGTGACGCTGATCGACGGCGTGCAGCACGACTTCTGGCGGGTCGACGAGAGCCGCCTGCGGGCCGCGCTCACTGCCTGAGGCGTCAGAACATCACGGTCGGCAGCGGCACCACCTTCGCGGCGTTGACGTTCAGCTCGATGACGTTGGTGGCCAGCACCATGGACTGCCGCTCGTTGACGAACCTTTCGACGTGCGGCTGCCGCTGGTGGTCGCGGTAGGCCACCTCGTCACGGTAGAGCTCGTAGACGATGCGCTGTAGTGGGGCCGACTTGACGGCGTGGCAGGCGTACACGAGCGTGTCGGGCTCGCCCCTGCGCACGGCCTCCACGGTCGCCTCGGCGAGCCGGTCGAACGCCTCACCGGCGCCATCCATGATCGTGAACACGGTCAGCAGGCCGTAGATGTTCGGCGACGGCTTGCCGCCGCCTGCCTGCTGCTGGGGCTGGGGTTGGGGCGGCGAGAACAGGTCAGACCCGCTGTAGAGCATGCCTGTCGCCGGGCCTGGCGGCGGCGGCGTGGGCGGCATCGCATAGTCGGCACGCTGGGAGGGCATGCCGCGATCGGCGCGCTGCGGCGGCGCCCCCTGGGGCTGGGGCGGGGCCTGGGGCTGTGGTGGCGCCTGCTGGGGAGGGGCGCCGTTCATGATGTAGCCGGTCGCGGGGCCCGCGTCGGCGGGCGGCACCATGCGGGCGGCGTAGTCGACCTGCTGGTCGCCCGCCCGGTATTCGGCCACCAGATCCCCCAGCCCCGTCGGCCTGCGTGGTGGAGCCGGCGGCAGATCCGCGGCCGGCACAGGCTCGGGCACGGCTCTGCGCCCGCGCGGGACCCGCTCGCCGACCGGCATAGGCGACTCCTGCCGCACAGGGGCTTCCTGCCTCTCGTCGAAGTCGTCCTCGTCGTCGTCCTCGTACGGCGCCAGCGGCCGCAGCACCACGTACCAGATCGCCGCCCCGGCCACGGCCAGCAGCACCGTGGTGAACAGCGGCGGCACCGTGAACCTCATCGCGCCGACGAGCGCGATCCCCGACGGGACGATGACCAGGGACGCGTGCAGATTGTCGGTGTCGTACTCATCGCCGCTGCGCCACTTGAGCGCCGCGACCACCGCCATGGCCAGCATGATCAGCACCGCGATCGCATGCACGCCGATCAGCAGGTAGCCGACGGGGACCGTCTGCCAGAGCGCGGAGCCCGCGGGCAGCACCTTGCCCATCTCGGTGGACTTGAGCGGGTCGAAGATCATGATCGTGCCCGCCACGATGGTCAGCGCGATGCCCATCAACCACGCGAGGAAGCGCGGCGGCACCCGCTCCGCCAGCAGCTGGATCATGCCGACCGCGAGCCAGAGCGGCGCCAGCATCGACCCCGTCACCTGATAGAGCCGGAACGTGACCGGCCCGAACCCCATGAGGTAGCCGACGGCGATCACGCCCAGTGACAAGCACACCGCCACGGCCGCGACGGTCCAGGCGATCAACCACCCCTCTGGCTCGTCGCGCAAGCGTCTGATCAACGCACCGGCCGCGAAGGCGGCGAGGAGCGCACCGGCAAGACCTATGACAGCAACGAGGATCTCCATGGTGACTCCAATGCTGCCGGAGGATGCCTCCCAGCCGGTAGCCGATGACGGAACGGGTACGACGACATGAGCCGAGTTGAACGGTTCACCGCCGGTGGGGAACTGCGCGCCTACACGGTATCCGCCGATTACACGTAGTCATGCACGCACTCAGCGGATTGTGCAATTTCCGGTTGATTTCTAGAGTGTTCGAGCACGCCGCACCCCTTACCCCTAGGGATACCGGATGCCTGACTCGCCGCCGTTCGCCGGGCTGCTCGCGCCAGCGGTCGCTGGACCTGCCCCGACGGGCGAGCTCGCCGTGCGCTCAGAGGAGTCCAGCGCGGCAGCGCCCGGCGACGGACGAGCGCCCGACGACGTGCGCACGCTCGTGATGCACGCCAAGGACGGATGCACGGAGTCCTTTGGCACGCTCTACGACCGCTATGTGGACCTGGTCTACCGCTACATCTACTTCCGGGTCGGCTCACACCAGCTCGCCGAGGACCTGACCAGCGAGACCTTCCTCCGGGCATTACGCAGGATCGCCGACTTCACCTGGCAGGGCCGGGATTTCGGCGCTTGGCTCGTGACCATCGCCAGGAACCTGGTGACCGATCACTTCAAGTCGGGGCGGTACCGGCTCGAGATACCCACCGGAGAGATCATCGACGTTCCGCTCGACGGCTCGCACATTCCGGAGAACGCCGTGGTCACGGCCATCATCAACGACCGGGTGCTGCGTGCCGTCCGAGATCTCAATCCTGAGCAGCAGGAATGCGTGGTGCTGCGCTTCCTGCACGGCCTCTCGCTCGCGGAAACCGCGCTGATCATGGGGAAGAAGAGTGGAGCGATCAAAGCGCTGCAGTTCCGTGCCGTGCGCGCGCTCGCCCGAGCGCTCAAGCACGACCTGGCGTAACCTCCCCCGTCCACCCCTCGTTAGGCAGGTGTCACGGCCATACGGGAGCTGCCATGGGTAGGGCGCGCAGGCGGCGGGAACGCGTGCTCGAGCACCTCACGGAGCTGCGGCGCCTGCCCATCGGCGGCGCGCCGGAGCCGGCCTTCCGTACCCGCCTGCGCGCGGAGCTGCTCTCCGGCGCCAGCGCCGCGGAGCAGGCGCGCCCACCGGGGGACCAGGCACACCCGGCAGCCCCCAAGCACGCGCGCCCACGTCGTGCACGCAGACGGCCGCTGCTGTCCCATCTGGCCACGTTCGGGCTGGCGACGGCCATGATGGTCTCGGCGTTCGCCACCTACCAGGCGGTGCCGGGAGACTCGCTCTACCCGCTCAAGCGCGCCGCCGAGAGCACGCTCGTACGTCTCAGCTCCGACGACGCCGAACGCGGCGAGCGGGAGCTGGACTCGGCCAAGACCCGCGCCAAGGAGGTCGCCACCCTGCTCGGCTCGTCCGACGACGGCCCGCTGGTCAGCGAGACGCTCACAGAGATGGAGAAGTCCACGCGGTCGGGCATCAGCAGGCTCGAACGGGCCGAGCCGCGCTCACCGAAGATCAAGAAATTCGCGCGGGACCAGAAAGAGGTCGTCGGGCCGATGCTTTCGCAGCTCAGCGAGGATCATCAGGCCCAGGCGGAGGACTATCTCCACTACATCGAAGGTCTGGCCGCACCTGGCTAGGTTAGTAAGCTGGCGCTCATGTGGCGGCTAATGCGACGACGACACGAGGTGGCGCCCGAGGCCGCCGGCGAGGCCGCGGCGGAGGCTGCGGTCACCGTCGCCCCGGTCGAGCCGGACCTTCAGGCGGCGGCCTTCTTCGACGTCGACAACACGATGATGCGCGGCGCCTCCATCTACCACTTCGCCAGAGGGCTGGCCACCCGCGGCATGTTCACGACGTCCGACCTGTTCAAGTTCGCCGTGGGCCAGGCGGTGTTCCGGCTGCGGGGCAACGAGAACCCCGAGCACATCGCGGTGGCGCGGGAGACCGCGCTGGCGTTCGTGGCCGGCGCCAAGGTCGACGACGTCGTACGCCTCGGCGAGGAGATCTACGACGAGGTCATGGCCGACCGCAT
Source organism: Nonomuraea polychroma (assembly GCF_004011505.1). Taxonomy (NCBI): domain Bacteria; kingdom Bacillati; phylum Actinomycetota; class Actinomycetes; order Streptosporangiales; family Streptosporangiaceae; genus Nonomuraea; species Nonomuraea polychroma. The sequence goes on along the minus strand of NZ_SAUN01000001.1, from coordinate 9,980,822 downwards.
CTGGGGCGGCACCCGCGCGCTCGCCCAGGCCCACCTCGACGCCGGCCAGCGGGTCTGGCTGGTCACCGCCACACCCGTGGAGCTGGCCAGGGTCATCGCGCAACGCCTCGGGCTGACGGGGGCGCTTGGGACGGTGGCCGAGACCAGCAACGGCATCTACACCGGCAGGCTCGTCGGCGACCTCCTCCACGGGCCGGCGAAAGCCGAGGCGGTCCGGGCGCTGGCCCGCCGCGAGGGCCTCGACCTGACCCGCTGCACGGCCTACAGCGACTCCGCCAACGACCTGCCCCTGTTGTCGCTGGTGGGGCAGGCGGTGGCCATCAACCCGGACAGCGAGCTGCGTGAGCACGCCAGGAGACACGACTGGCCCATCAAGGACTTCCGTACCGGGCGCAAGGCGACTTTGACCGCCCTGCCGATCGCCGCCGGCCTGGGCGCCGTAGCCGGCGGCGTCGCCGCCGCCGTGGCCCTGCGCCGCCACTACCGCACCCAACGCTGACCCGCCCCCACCCCACCACTGTGGTGCGGGCGGGCAGGCGCGTCACTTCAGCGACTTGAACAGCTCACCGGTTTCCGGCTGCTTCCACCGCAGCAGGCGGCGGTCGTCGCGTGCGTACGACTCCGACGGGATCGTCACCACCTCCATCTTGGTCTTCGACAGCTCCCCGGCCAGCTCGTACATCGCCTCCACGCTCAGATCGGTCTTGACCGCCTTCCGCATCTCACCGAGGAAGGTCTTGAGCCGGCCCGCGTCCGCGAAGGCTCCCTTGGCCTTCTTCAGCATCGCGAGCACGAGCTGCTGCTGGCGCTTGATCCGCGCGGTGTCCGACCCGTCTCCTACATACCGCAACCGCGCGTACCCGAGCGCCGTCTCCCCGTTCAGCATGACCTTCCCGGCCGGCAGCTTCAGTTTCGACTTCGGATCGTCCACGGCCCTGGCCACGGTGATCTCCACACCCCCGAGTGCGTCCACCATGCCCTTGAAGCCCGCGAAGTCCACCTCCACCGTGTGCTGAATCGACAGCCCGGTCAGCTTCTCCAGCGTCTTGCGCAGGCAGGCGGCCCCACCCGAGTTGTACGCCGAATTGATCATGTCCGTCCGCCCGGGGTGCCCAGAGCAGGCGGGAATCGCCACCATCGAGTCGCGCGGCACGCTGACGGCCGTGGCCCTGCTCCGGTCGGCGGGCACGTGAATGATCATGATGGTGTCGGATCGCGCGCCGCCGCCACCGGGCATCCTGGCCGTGTACGGGCCGTATTCGGCGTTCTCTCCCTGACGGCTGTCCGAGCCGATCACCAGCACGTTCCTGGTGCCGCTCACGTCCACGGTCTGCGACCCGGCGGGCGGCGCGGCGGTGTGGCGGGCGGCGATCAGGACGGTGGGCACGGCGACCGCGGCGGCCGTGGCGACGGCCACGAGCCCGGCGGTCCACCAACCGGCCCATCGGCGTCGCGGGCGGGCCCGAAGCAGGCGATCACGCTGTCGGACGAGCGTCGCGGGCGGTTCGTGCTCCAGCTCCCCGCCGAGGTCGCGGAGCAGCTTCAGGTCGTCCATCGTCACTCCTCCTCCATAGGGTTCGCATCGCCGAGCGCGGCACGTACCTTCCGCCTGCCCCTGTTGAGGCGGGAGCGTACGGTTCCGACGGGGATGCCGAGCGCCTGCGCGACCTCCTCGTACGTGAGATCGCCCCAGGCGATCAGCAGCAGGACGTCGCGGTCCTTGGCGGGCAGGGCGGCCAGGGCGCCGGCCAGCTCGGCGCGTACGGCCTGAGCGGTCACGCCGGCGGCCACCCGGTCGGCGGGCGACTCGATGTCGGAGTCGACAGGGGCACGTAGGAGTGCCCGGTAGCGGGCGGCCTCCTTGCGGTGGTGCCGGGAGATGAGCTTGGTGAGGATGCCGAACAGCCATGGCCGGGCGTCCTCGTACGCCAGGTCGTAGCTCCTCCTGCGGGAGAACGCGACCAGGAACGTCTCTCCGACGAGGTCTTCGGCGGGCTCCGGGCCGAGCCGTTTGGAGACGTAGCGGTAGAGCATGGCGGAGTAGCGGTCGAACAACTCGGCGAACACCTCGGGGTCCTTCCACGAGGCGCACACGAGCTCCGAGTCCGCACCCCGGGTGGCGGGTTGCAGGATCATCTCCGCCCTTCTGTAGGGGGATGGGTCACCGATGTCTTGCCACAACCCGCCACAAGGGTTCACGGTGGGCCGCGTTCAGCGGCCCACCGCAGGCAGCGGTCTCTGCGCCTACGGTGGGCCGCGTTCAACGGCCACCGTGGACAGCGTCGTCCGCGTCTACAGCTCCTTGCGGAAGCCTCCGTCGATGGCGAACTCGGCGCCGGTCGTGCTGGCCGAGCGCGGCGAGGCCAGCAGTGCGACCATGTCGGCGATTTCCTGCGGGTGCACCAGACGTCCGGTGACGAGCCTCATCATGTCAGGCGCGACCTGGGCGATGACGGCCTCTTTGGAGGCCCCTGCCATGCCCCCGATGACCTCGGCGGCCCCGCCGTCCTTGGTCCACCAGTCGGTGAGCACCGGCCCCGGCGCGATCGTGTTGACCCGGATGCCCCGCGCGCCGAACTCCTCCGACACGGCCTTGCTGACGTGGTTGAGCGCCGCCTTGGCGGCGCCGTAGTCGACGTTCATGGCCCCGGGCTGCCGGGCGGAGCCGGTGGAGATGTTGATGATGGAGCCGCCGCCCCGCTCGATCATGACGGGTACGGCGGCGCGGATCATGCGTACGACCGCGAACAGGTTGAACTCGAACATCGCCTGCCAGTCCGCGTCGCCCGGCGTCATGAACCCGACCCGCGGCAACGTCACCCCGGGCGGCGGCCCACCGGCGTTGTTGACGAGGATGTCCACGCCCCCGAACTCCTCGACCGCACGCGCGATGACCTGCTCCGGCGCCTGCGGGTCCATGAGGTCGACCGCGACGTGCGCGGCCTTGACGTCGGCCTGCGTGCGGGAGGCGGCGACCACGTACGCGCCCTCGTCGGCCAGCGTACGGGCGACGGCGAGGCCGATGCCCTTGGACGCGCCCGTCACGACGGCGACGCGGCCGGAAAGCTCGAGATCCATGAGGTTGTCCCTTCGGTGTCACGGCATATCGCTCGAAGGAACACCGGGGAGACCTCACGGGTTGCAGCGGCTCACAAGAACGGCGGGAAGGCGTGGCCCCTGCGCAGCCGCAGCTCGTTGAGCATCTGCTGGATCACCTCGCGCACGTGGTCGGTGAGGTTGAACACCAGCATCGGATCGTCGGCCGCCGACGGCTCGTATTCGTCGGTGCGGATCGGCTCGCCGAACTCGATCAGCCACTTCGACGGCAGCGGCACCAGTCCGAGCGGCCCGAGCAGCGGGAAGAACGGCGTGATCGGCAGGTAGGGCAGGCCGAGCGTCCTGGCCAGGAACTTCAGATCGCCGATCTTGGGGTAGATCTCCTCGGCGCCCACGATCGCGGTGGGCACGATCGGCACGCCGGCGCGGATGGCCGACGCCACGAACCCTCCACGGCCGAACCGCTGCAGCTTGTAGCGCTCGGAGAACGGCTTGCCGACACCCTTGAAGCCCTCGGGGAACACCCCGACCACCTCGCCCTTGCGCAGCAGCCGGTCGGCGTCCTCGCGGCAGGCCAGTGTGTGGCCGGTCTTGCGAGCCAGGTGACTGAGCAGCGGGAGCTGGTAGACCAGGTCGGCGCCGAGCAGCCGCAGCGGCCTGCGTACGTCGTCGTGCATGGCCACCTGGAGCATCAGCGCGTCGACCGGCAGCGTGCCCGAGTGGTTGGCGACGACCAGCGCGCCGCCCTCCTCGGGCACGTTCTTGACCTGGAGGGTCTCCACCCTGAACCAGCGGGTGTAGAGAGGCCTGACCAGCTCGAGCAGGACCTTGTCCGTCAGCTCGGCATCGTAGCCGAACTCGTCGACCTCGTAGTCGCCGCTGACGCGCCTGCGGAGGAAGACCAGGAGCTTGGCCAGTGGCTCGGGATCCTGCTGTTCGAAGGACGGCGCCGCGCTGATCGGGATCACGCGCGCGTCGCCGTCTTCAATGGGAACGCTCAACTCGGCACACCTCCGAACGGGTGCAGGCCACGCGAACGCAAGAAGTCTTCGTAGGCCGCCCCGGTCGTGAACTTGGGCTTCCAGCCGAGCTCGGCCTCCAGCCTGGAGGTGTCGACTGCGCGACCGTGGCTCATCAGCCTGAGCTGCTCGGGCGAGTATTCGACCAGCCCGATCCGGCGTGCGCTGTTGCCCAGCAGCTTGAACGCGGGCGAGAGCAGCGGCAGTGGCAGCCGCCCGGCCCGCCTGGCGCACTGCGACAGCAGCAGCACGCCGGCCCCGGCCACGTTGAACGTGCCGGGGTGATCCTCGGTCGCCATCCGGCGCAACACCTCGACAGCGTCGTCCTCGTGGACGAACTGCAGCCGCGGGTCGAAGCCGAACACGGTCGGCAACACCGGCTGGGTGAAGTAACGCGTCAGCGGCGAGTCGACGCCTGGACCCATGAAGTTGGCGAAACGCAACAACGACACCGTCACGTCGGGACGGCGCCGCGCGAAGCCGCGTACGTAACCCTCGACTTCGCAGGCGTCCTTGGCATAGCCGTGGCTGGGGCCGTCGTGCGGCTCCAGGTCCTCGGTGAACACCGCGGGATCCCGCGGCGACGAACCATAGACGGCGGTGGTGGAGCGGACCACCACCCGCCGCACGGTCGCCGACCGCTGGCAGGCCCCGAGCAGCTGCATGGTGCCGATGACATTGTGCTCTTTCATGGCAGCCCTGCCCCCGCTCCGCGAGGGAGCGCTGACCAGGCTCATGTGCACAACGGTGTCGATGTCCGCGGCCGCGATCACCTGAGCGATGTCGGGGCTACGCAGATCCACTCGGACAAACTCCGTCCGGCCGAGGGAGATGCCGCCGTCCCGCGTCAACGAGGGGGGCGGGACAGTGTCGACTCCTATGACACGGCTGATGTCCGGGTCCGCAGCAAGAACACTCGCCACCCGGGCGCCGATGTGGCGCGAGACCCCGGTGACGAGCACGGTGTGGGTCATCAGCGCCTCGCAGCTGCGTTGGTTACTTCTTGTTACGCCGCTGGATGCGCGTCTTCTTGAGCAGCTTGCGGTGCTTCTTCTTGGCCATCCGCTTGCGGCGCTTCTTGATAACAGAGCCCACGGGACCCCCTGGTGCTGGTAGCAAGTCTGATCGGAGTGCGAGCGCACACCGGCTCACAGACTACCGGCGATCCACGGTAGATCGCCCCTTGGGGGGGTGAGAGCCCGGCCGTGTCTCTCGCCGCGGCCAGGCCTCTCCCGCGACAGCACTCACGGCGTGACCATGCACGTCGCTACGTCAACCTGCCTCGATGTAGGCCTCCCGAAGATAATCGTGTACGGCCTGCTCGGGCACTCTGAACGACCGGCCTACCCTGATGGCCGGGAGCTCACCGGAGTGTACGAGCCTGTACACCGTCATCTTGGACACCCTCATGACCGTCGCCACTTCTGCGACGGTCAGGAACTTCACCTCGCTGAGAGGTCTTTCGCCTGCACCCATCGGACGCCTCTTCCGCACGTGTTTCCGGGTTATCCCCACTGGTGCCATTGCTCACGCACGTGTACTGCCGTCAGCGTAAGTCGCGACTCCGACTCGGCAAACCCCCTATTTTCTCTCTGGACGGAGCCACCTGTCAGCCGAACCAGCAAAATCGCTGGCCAGCAGCCGGGCCGAGCACCTCGCCTGGACGTTGGAACTGTCCAAGTTGCCACACATAAGAGTCGCCGGAGCACCATCAAAAGTTGGCAAAGGGACAGCGAGCCTCTTGGAATGCAGGCGCGAAAAGACGGTATCGGGAGGGCCGAATTCGACTCAAAGGGCTCGTGAGACTCCAGTGACGAGCCGCTCCGTCAGCGGAGCGTAATAGCGTGGTAGCACATTGTCATCGAGTGGCACGACCACGTCAATCTTGCCCTCCGCCTCCCCGACGAACAGGCCGGGATCGTTGGAGTCGGCGAACGCCACCGTCGACACGCCCGCCTCACCGGCCGCGCCCGCCCAGCCGTGGTCGGCGATCACCAGGTCGGGCAACTCCCCGTCGAGCTCGCCGAGCATGTACTGCATGGGCGTGGCGTCGTGGGTGTGCACGAAGCCGCCCTTGTCGTCGAGCATCGCGACATCCTGCAGGTAGCGGATGCGGCGTGGGCGGCCGAAGGCCGACCCGGCATACGCCCATCCTTCGGCCGGCGTCAGCAGCAGCGCGCCACGCTCGGCGCACAACGCGGCCAGCGGCAGATGGATGGCGAGCAGCCCGGTCGGGTGTCCGGTGGCGAAGAGCACGCGCGGGCTCGGCCGCGACAACACCGCCGCGATCCGCTCGGCCATGGCGTCGATCGCGTCGATCGTCAGGTCGGGATCGATGGTGTCCTGGCCCCAGCGGTGCCCGGGGTCGGCGACCACGCCGGCGGACTTGGCCATGAGCGCCAGGATGTCGCGGTAGGACCACGGCTGATCGAACGTCAGGCCCAGCCGGTAGTAGTCGTCGCCGTTGGCCAGCGAGCTGTAGTGGTCGAGGTTGTTCTCGCGGGGGGTCGCGACGTCGCCGGCGATGCGGCTTTGGACGAGGTGCTCGCGGAGTTGGTCGCGGCTCAGCACAGCTTTTCCTCGCTAGGGGATCGGGTCGAGGCCGTGCAGGGGGAACACCGCGTTACGCGTCGCCATGACCGCACGGTCAATGGGGTCCGCTGGGTCATAACCACCAGATAGGTGGTGAAATTCCGGGTTTCGACCATCCGTCATGGTCAGCGGCGGGGTCTCGCCCGTACGCTCCCTGACGAACCTGCGCCACTCCTCGCTGGTCGGCGTGGCCGGATCGATGGGGTGCCCGGCGAGCTCGGCGATGAGATGCGTCCACGCCCGCGGCACGACCTGGACCAGCTCATATCCACCGCCACCTGTGGCGATCCACCGTCCGCCGGCCGTCTCGTGGGCCAGGCGGTGCAGGGCGGCGTACGCGGCGCGCTGGCCGTCCACGCTCAGCATCAGGTTGGCGAGCGGGTCGAGCGCGTGGCTGTCGCAGCCGTGCTGGGTCACCAGGATGTCGGGCCTGAACTCGTGCAGCAGCGGCGGCACCACGGCGTGAAAGGCCCGCAGCCAGCCGGCGTCGCCGCACCCCGCGGGCAGCGCCACGTTGACGGCCGTGCCGTCGGCGCCGGTCTCGTCGGGGAACCCGGTGCCGGGGAACAACGTGCGCGGGCTCTCGTGCAGGCTGATCGTCAGAACCCGGGGGTCGTCGTAGAACATCGCCTGTACGCCGTCACCGTGGTGGACGTCCACGTCGACGTACGCGATCCGGCCCGCCCCCTGGGCCAGCAACCATGCGATGGCCAGCGCGGGGTCGTTGTAGACGCAGAAGCCGCTGGCCACGGCCCGCATGGCGTGGTGCAGGCCGCCGGCGATGTTGACGGCGTGCTCCGCCGTGCCTTCCCAGATCGAGCGGGCGGCGGCCAGGGAGGCGCCGGCGATCAGCGCGGAGGCCTCGTGCACGCCCGCGAAGGCGGGGTTGTCGGGTGTCCCGAGCCCACAGCCGAGATCGGGCAGGCCCGAGACGGACACGCGCTTGACGGACTCGATGTAGCCGCGATCGTGGACCATGGACAGCTCGTCGTCGCTCGCGGAAGCGCAGCCCGCCATCTCGACCTTGTCCAGGACGCCGAGCGAGCGGGCCAGCGCCATGGTGAGCTCCACGCGCACGGGGGCGAGCGGATGGCTGGGGCCGAAGTTGTAGGAGGTCAGAGCGTCGTCCCAGATCACCCGTGCCGACCGGCTCATGCCCAATCCCTCCACGCGTCCCCTGCCTTGCGCCGACGTTACCGCAGCGCAGACGCCTCGTTGTAGCCCGGGTGCTTTAGGGTCGTAACGTGCGTGTGGCACGAACCTTCATGAAGATCGTGCGCTGGTTCCGCCGACCGCGGGTCTTCGACACCACCCTGGTGATCCTGATCTCCCTCCCGGCGGCTCTTGCGATCATCTCCATGGTCCCCCGGGGCGAGGTGGAGACGCCGCTCAACGCAGCGCACTACCTGGCAGGCGCCCTGCTCCTCCTCATGCGGCGCCGCCGGCCGATCCTGACCACCGCACTGGTGACCGCCCTGGACGTCGTGGGCATCGTCACGCAGCTCATCACCGTCACCAACGTGTCCTCCGCGATCGCCTACTACAGCCTGGGCCGCTACACCACTGGGCGGGCGACCGTCATCAGCGCGGTGGCCGGCGCCGTGGTCTACGCGACGGCGAATGAGCTGTTCTGGCGGGCGACCGAGGGTGGCTGGGTGGCGGCCCTGTTCTCCGTCGGCGTGCCCGTGAGCATCGGGCAGCTGGTCCGGGTCAGGAGCGAGCTGAACGAGCGCAGCAGGCGCGAGGCCGCCGACGCCGCCGTACGCGCCGAGCGGCGGCGCATCGCCAGGGAGCTGCACGACGTGGTCGCCCACCACATCACCGTCATCAACGCCCTGGTCGGCGGCGCGCGGGCCACGCTCCCGCCCGAGCAGGAGGTCACCAGGAACGCGCTGGAGAGCGCCGAGCAGACCGCCCGCCAGGCGATGTCGGAGATGCGCCGCCTGCTGGACGTGCTGAGAGCCGACGGCAGTGACGGCCCCGACGCCGCGACGGGGGTGGGCGCGGCGCGGTTGCCCGCGCTGATCAAGGAGGCGAAGTCGGCGGGGCTGCCCGCCAGCCTGACAGTGGCGGGCGAGCCCGTCGAGCTGCCCGCGGCGGTGGACCACGCCGTCTACCGCATCGTTCAGGAGGCGCTGACCAACACGCGCAAGCACACGGTGAGCGCCAGGGCCAGCGTGCGGCTGGCGTACGAGCCGGAGGCCGTGGAGGTCGAGGTGATCGACGACGGCCTGGCGACGCAGGACGGCGCGCCGGGGTTCGGGCTCGGCGGCATGGCCGAGCGAGTGGCGTTATGCGGCGGCCAGCTGTCCACAGGGCCGCGACCGGAAGGCGGGTTCCGCGTCCACGCCCGAATCCCCCTGGAGAGAGCATGAAGATCAGAGTCCTGCTGGTGGACGATCACGAGCTGGTGCGCAGGGGTTTCAAGCTGATGCTCGACGCCCAGCCCGACCTGAGCGTGGTCGGCGAGGCCGCCGACGGGGCGGAGGCGGTGGACCTGAGCAGGCGGCTCACACCCGACGTGGTGCTGATGGACCTGCACATGCCGAACCTGGACGGCGTGCGCGCGACCGAGCTGATCACCGCGGAGCTGCCCGAGGTGCGGGTGCTCGCGCTGAGCACGTTCGACCTGGACGAGAACGTGGTCGCGGCGCTCAGGGCGGGCGCCGACGGGTTCCTGCCCAAGGATGTCTCCCCCGAAGAGCTGATCGAGGGCGTGCGCGTGGTGCACCGCGGCGAGTCGGCCGTCGCGCCGCGCCTGCTGACCAGGCTGATCGGCACGTTCGTCCGCGCCTCCCGCCCCCGGACGGTGCCCGCCCGGCTGGCCGGGCTGACCGACAGGGAGCGGGAGATCCTCGTCCTGATCGCCCGCGGCCGGTCGAACCCGGAGATCGCCGCGGACCTGTCCGTCTCCCCTTCGACCGTCAAGAACCACGTGACCAGCCTGTTCGCCAAGATCGGCGTCAGGGACCGGGCGCAAGCAGTGATCGTCGCCTACGAGGCGGCCTTGATCCACCCTGGAGAGTAGGACCAGGGTCCTAGAGACCGCCGCCGAGAACAGTCCTGGGGCATGACGAAATCGGCCGCCCACGACGGCACCCTGGGACCATGACCGCGATTCGAGCAACGAACCTGAGCAAACGCTACGGCGGCACCGTCGCGGTGGCGGACCTGTCGTTCGACGTCGAGCCCGGTCAGGTGACCGGCTTCCTCGGGCCCAACGGGGCAGGCAAGTCCACGACCATGCGGATGATCCTGGGCCTCGACCGGCCTTCCGGCGGCTCCGTGCTCGTGGACGGGCAGCCGTACCACGAGCTGCGGCACCCCTTACGAAAGGTGGGGGCCCTGCTGGACGCCAAGGCCGTGCACGGCGGGCGCAGCGCACGCAACCACCTGCTCGCCATCGCCCAGAGCAACGGCATCCCGGCGAGCCGGGTGACCGAGGTGCTGGAGACGGTGGGGCTGGCGGACGTGGCCAAGCGGCGGATCGGCGGGTTCTCGCTGGGCATGTCCCAGCGGCTGGGCATCGCCGCGGCGCTGCTCGGCGACCCGGAGATCCTGCTCTTCGACGAGCCCGTCAACGGGCTCGACCCGGACGGGATCCTGTGGATCCGCACGTTCATGCGCAAGCTGGCGGCCGAGGGGCGGACGGTGTTCGTCTCCAGCCACCTCATGAGCGAGATGGCGCAGACCGCCGACCACCTGATCGTGATCGGCAAGGGGAAGCTCATCGCCGACACGAGCGTGGAGGAGTTCATCGGGCGCAGCTCGCAGGGCTACGTACGGGTGCGCTCGCCCCGGCTGGCCGAGGTGGCCGAGCTGATCAAGGTGGGCGAGCTGCATCCCGACCACCTGCGGGTGACCGCGATGAGTCCGATCGAGATCGGCACGCTCACGGCGCGGGCCGGCATCCCGCTGGAGGAGCTGGCGTACGTGCAGCCCTCACTCGAAGCGGCCTACATGGAGCTCACCAAGGACAGCCTGGAGTTCACGTCATGATCGACATCCTCAGGTCCGAATGGACCAAGATCCGCTCGGTGCGCTCGACGATGTGGACGCTGGCCGTCACGGCGCTGCTGATGGTGGGACTCGGCGCCCTTGTCACCGCCGCGGCCAAGAGCGACTACAACCAACCCTTCCCCGCTTTCGAGGCCATCTCGTACAGCACGATCGGCAGCATGTTCGCCTCGATCTCCATGGCCACGCTGGGTGTCCTGGTGATCTCCAGCGAATACCGCACGGGAGGCATCCGGACCTCGCTGATGGCCGTGCCGAGGCGCATGAAACTGCTGACCGGCAAGATCGTGGTGTTCACCGTGACGTCCCTGATCGTGTGCACGATCGCGTCGGCCGTGACGCTCCTCGTCGGCCTGGCGATCACGCAGCCGCCGTCGGTCGGTACGGGCATGGTCGTGCAGGCGGTCGTCGGGGGCGGCCTCTACCTCACCGCCTGTGGTCTGTTCGGGCTGGCACTGGGCGCGATCGTGCGGCACACGCCTGGCGCCATAGTGTCGGCCATCGTGTTGATGATGGTGCTGCCGCAGGTGGTGGGCGTACTGCCCGAGCAGTGGGGCAAGACCGTGCAGGACTACTTCACCACGAACGCGGGCGCGCAGGTGGTGATCGCCCAGGGCGACAGCTCGCTCGGCCCGTGGAGCGGGTTTGGTGTCTACCTCGTGTGGATCGCCGTGGCCATGGTCCTGGGCGGTGTGCTGATGCAGCGCCGTGACGCCTAGGCCGTCTCCTTGCCTACTCGGCGCGGAGTGCGATGACCGGGTCCAGCCTGCCCGCTCTCCGCGCCGGCGCCACGCCGAAGAACACGCCGACCGCCGCCGACACGCCGAAGGCCAGCGCGATCGACCACCACGTGATCGACGCCGGCACCTCCGTGAACGCGGCGATGGCCAGCGAGCCGCCGACCCCCAGCAGGATCCCGATGAGCCCGCCGATCGTGGTCAGCAGCACCGCCTCGATGAGGAACTGGGCCAGGATGTCGCGTTGCCTGGCTCCCAGCGCCTTGCGCAGCCCGATCTCGCGGGTGCGCTCGCGCACGCTGACGAGCATGATGTTCGACACGCCGACCCCGCCGACCAGCAGCGAGATGCCCGCGATGGCGGCCAGCACGCCGGTGAGCATGCCGAGCACGCTGCCGATCGTGCCGAGCAACGCGGTCTGCGTGACCGCCGAGAACTGCTCGCCCGGATAACGGGCCCGCAGCGCGGCCGTCACCTTGTCCGACAGCGGGTCGATCTCGTCGGGCCCGGACGCGCCGACGGCCATCCCGTTGATCCGCTCCAGCCCCAACAACCGCTGCGCGGTGGTCACCGGAATGTGGATCTCCTGGTCGCGGGAGAGCCCGAACGTCTGCCCGACCTCGGCGTACACCCCGACGACCCGGAACCTCGCCCCGGAGATCGTCACCTGCCGCCCGATCGGGTCGAGGTCGCCGAACATGCGGTCGGCCACCTCGGAGCCGAGCACCGCCACCCTGCGGCGGGTGTCGACGTCGGTCTCGCTCAGCGGGCGGCCCTTCTCGAGCGGCCGCTCGAAGATGTTGACGAGGTTCTGGTCGGTGCCGACCACCGTGACGAACGCCTCGGCCCGGCCCACCCGCACGGTCTCACCCGACTGCAGCGAGACCGTCACCTTGGCCGGATCGCCGACCACACGCCGCACGTAGGCGACGTCGGCCAGGTTGAGCTTGCTCTGCGTCGGTGCCGCGCCCAGGCTGATGCGGCCGGGGACGACCAGGATGATGTTGGTGCCGAGGCCGGAGATCTGCTTCTCGATCTCGTCCTTGGCGCCGGTGCCGATGGCCACCAGGATCACCACGGCCAGCACGCCGATGATGACCCCGAGCATGGTGAGCACGCTACGCAGCCGGTTGACCCTCAGCGCCTCGAGCGCCATCGCGAGTGCCTCGCGCGGTCTCACGAGGTGTCCTTCTCGATCAGCCCATCCCGTACGTGGATCTGCCGCCGGGCGTGGGCGGCGACCTCGGGCTCGTGCGTCACCAGCACCACGGCCACACCCCTGTCGCTGTTGAGCCGGTCGAGGATGCCCATCACCTCGGTGCCGTTGGCGGTGTCGAGGTTGCCGGTGGGCTCGTCCGCCAGCAGCACCTTGGGCTCGCCGACCAGCGCCCTGGCGATGGCGACCCGCTGCTGCTCGCCACCGGACATCTGGGACGGCCGGTGACCCATGCGGTGCCCCAGCCCGACCGACTCCAGCGCCGCGCGTGCCCTGGCTCGCCGTTCGGACCTGCCGACACCCCGGTAGACCAGCGGCAACGCCACGTTGTCCAGCGCGGTGGTCCGGCCCAAGAGGTGGAAGGACTGGAAGACGAAGCCGATCGTCTTGTTGCGCAGGTCCGCCAAGGCAGTGTCCGACAAGCCCGACATCTCCACGCCGTTGATCCTGAGCGTCCCCGAGGTGGGCCGGTCGAGGCAGCCGAGCAGGTGCATGAGCGTGGACTTGCCGGAGCCCGACGGCCCCAGGATGGCGGCGAACTCGCCCTGCACGATCGTCAGCGAGACGCCGCGCAGTGCCTCCACGGCCACACCGTCGAGCTGGTAACGCCTGGTGAGGTCCACCGCCTCGATGGCCGGCGTCATGGCAGGCGCTGCCCTTGCCGTACGGAGTCCGCCCCCTTGACGACGATCCGGTCACCCACGGACAGCCCGCTCAGCACCTCGACCACCGCGTCGCCCTGCGCGCCGAGCTTGACCACGCGCCGCTCGGCGGCGCCGTTCCTGACCACCCAGACGACGCTCTCGCGCCCGCTGGAGACGATGGCCGAGGCAGGCGCCGAGACGGCGGACGGCGACTCGCGCACGGTCAGCCGCGTCACCGCGCTCATGCCCGGTTTGGGGGTGGGCGCTTCGGAGCCGTCGTCGAACGCCCCGGCGCCGAGCGTGAGCCGCACGGGATAGCTGACGCCGCCCGTGGTGCCTTCCTTGGGGGTGACGCCGATACCGGTGACCACGGCCGTGTACGTGGCCCCGGGGACCGCGTCCAGCTCCACCGCGGCCTTCACGCCCTTCTTCACCAGCAGCACGTCCGTCTCGTCGACGTCGGCGTCCAGCAGGAGCGTGGAGACGTCGGTGACGGTGACGATCGTGTCGCCCGCCGAGACCGGCACCCCCGTCGCCACCGGAGTCCCGCCCGAGGAGCCGCCCGAGGGCAGGGACGGCAACTGCTGCCCGCCTCCGCCGGGGAGCTGGCTGAGCAGGCCCTCGACGCCGCCGCCTCCGCCACCGCCGGACACGCGGCCCAGCGTGACGACCCCGCCGAACGGCGCCTTGATCGTGAGCGACTTGACCGTGCTCTCCGCCGCCTTGACCGCGGCCTTGGCCTGGGACTTCGAGGCGGCCTGGAGCGAGGCCATGGAGCTCGACAGGCCGCTGGTCACGCCGGACAGGACGCCGTTGATCGAGCGGTTGAGCTGGGCGGTGATCGTGCCCAGGGCCTTGGTCTGCGCCTTGTGCTGCTGCTGGGCCAGCTCGATGGCCTCGAGCAGTTGTTCGCGCACCCTGGCGTCCTCCACCTTCTTCGCCTCTTTGCGTGCCTTGGCGAAGTGCGCGGCCACCTTGCGATCGAAGGCCCTGGTGTCGAACGACGGCAGGCGCACGCTCGGCATGGCGACCCCGGCCGGGGAGGCCATCTTGGAGGCCTGGCGGGCCTGTTCGAGCTGGCTCTGGGCCTGAGGCGAACGGATCTTGGCCAGGATGTCGCCCTTGCGGACGCGGTCGCCCTCGCGGACGTACAGCTTGGCGACCGTGCCCTGGGCGGGGGAGCGCAGCGTGGCCGAGGCCCGCGCGCCCACCGTGGCGGGAGCCTCGACGACCTCGGTGACCGGGGCCCGCCTGACGTCGCCGAGCTGGACGCTCGACGGCTCCTCGGAAGTGCAGCCGGTCAGTGCTAAGAGGACGAGCAGCGGCGCGATGCCGCGACGTAACGTCACCCGAGACATCGTATGAGCCGGTGCCGTCGGGCCGCCGACCGGCTCTCAGCGAACTCCGAGCTCTTGGGCTCAGCCGGAGGCGAGCTGGCGGCCGCGGTCGCGGGCGGCCTCGATGGCGGCCAGGAACGCCGCACGCACGCTGTGCCGCTCCAGCTCGGCGATCGCCGCGATCGTCGTGCCGCCCGGCGAGGTGACGGCCTCCCGCAGGATGACCGGGTGCTCGCCCGAGTCCCGCAGCATGACGGCCGCGCCGACGATGGACTGGGTGACCATGTCGAGCGCGGCGGCCCTCGGCATGCCGAGCAGGATGCCCGCGTCCACCATGGCCTCCACCAGGTAGAAGAAGTAGGCGGGGCCGCTGCCCGACAGCGCCGTGGCGGCGTCCTGCTGGGACTCCGGGATGCGCAGCACCTTGCCGACGGGCTTGAGCAGGTTTTCCGTCAGCTTCAGGTGCTCCTCCCCCGCGTGCGCGCCCGCCGAGATCACGCTCATCGCCTCGTCGAACCTGATGGGCGTGTTGGACATCACCCTCACCACGGGCACGTCCACGCCGAGCCGCTGCTCGACGAACGACGTCGTGATGCCGGCCGCCGCGCTGATCACCAGGCGGTCGGCGGGGACGTAGGGGGCGATCTCCGCCAGGAGCGTGGCCATGTCCTGCGGCTTGACGGCCAGGATCAGCGTGTCGGCCGCCTTGGCCGCCTCGGAGTTGGAGACGGTGCGCACGCCGTAGGTCTCGCGCAGCGCCTGCGCCCGCTCGGGTCGGCGGGTGGTGGCCATGATGTCGCCCGGCTTGAATCCGGCCCGCAGCAGACCGGACAGCAGAGCCTCGCCCATCTTGCCCGTGCCCAGAATCGCAATCACGCTCGCAGCCTACTAACACCCCACCGGTGTTCGGTCGCGGGCGGGTGCCAGGTGGCCGTCCCTTCGACCGGGCTCGGGAGCGCCGCCCAACGTGCCGCCGGCCCGGGCCGGTGCCGGGTGCCGCCCTCCGGCGGGACCGGGTGCAGGCGGGGTGGACGGACGCGGCCGCCGGTCCTGGCCGTGGGTCAGCGGCGGGACAGCAGTGATCTGAGGAAGAAGGTCAGGTTGCGGGGCCGCTCGGCGAGGCGGCGCATGAGGTAGGCGTACCAGTCGGCGCCGTACGGGACGTAGACGCGCATCTGGGCGCCCAGGCCGGCGAGGCGGGCCTGCTCGTCGGGGCGGACGCCGTACAACATCTGGTATTCGAAGCCTGTCACGTCCCGCCCGGAGAGCACGGCGAGCGTGGAGGCGATGCGCACCAGCCTGGGGTCGTGCGTGGCGACCATGGGATAACCGGTGCCGGCCATCAGGACCTTCAGGCAGCGCACGAACGAGCGGTCGATGTCGGCGTCCTTGGTGTAGGCGCCGGGAGCGGTGTAGGCGCCCTTGCACAGGCGTACGCGGGCGCCGCCGAGCTTCTCACAGCGTTCCAGCGACTCCGGCAGGTACGCCTGCACCACCACGCCCACGTCCGGGTGTTCCCTGCGCAGCGCGGCGTGTACGGAGTGCAGTCCCGGGATCGTGTCGTGCTCCTCGGCGTCGAACGTCACCGTGACGTTCTTGTCCGCGGCGGCCCGGCAGATGGCGGCGGCGTGGTCGAGCGCGAGCTGCTCCGACAGCCGCAGCCCGAGCGCGGTGAGCTTGACCGACACGTCGGCGCCCGCGGGCAGCAGGTCGAGCAGTGACAGGTATTCCCTGACGGTGTTCGCGGCCTGCGCCGGGTCCGTCACCTCCTCACCGAGGTGGTCGACGGTGACGAGCAGCCCTCTGCGGGTCAGCTCGTCGATCACGGCGCCGACGTCGTCGGCGACGTAGCGCCTGACCACGTCCCTGGTCAGCGGCAAGGTGGAGATCACGCGCTCGGCGCGTTCGCTCTTGGAGACGGCGAGCAGGGCCTGACGGAGCACGGGACCCACACTAACTCCGGTATGACGCTGAACCGGGGACGGGCCGTATCCGTCACATGAGTATGCGGACAATGACGAAAGCGACTCTTCTGGCCGGATCCGTGGTGCTCGCGACGAGTTGTGCCGCAGCGCCGTCCGCGAAGCAGGCCGCGTCCTCCACACCGGACGCGCCGGTCGCCGTGAGCCCGGTCACCACCGCCCCTACGAAGGGGCCGGAGCCGGTCAAGCCGACAGGCAACGCCATCAACGTCCACAAGGTCCGATGGACCAAGGCCAAGCCGGTCGCCAAGGGCAAGAAGATCCAGCTCATCTGGTCGTCCGGCGTCGCCCCCTGCACCGTGCTGCACAAGGTCAAGGTCAAGGAGACCGGCAAGAAGGTCACGATCACCCTGTACGAGGGCACCGCGCCCAAGGCCAGGAACGTGTCCTGCATCATGATCGCGGTGGAGAAGACCACGACGGTGACGCTGAAGAAGGCGCTCGGCAAGCGCAAGATCGTGGACGGTGCCAAAGCCTGAGGCATAGCTCGTCAAACTGTGACATGTCCATTTACGGACAACCCCAGTGACAACTGATCGATTTGTTGCAATACATCGATCAGTACGCGCGGGCGACGGGGCGCCGGCGGTTATGTCACGCTCCAATGGGGGGATCCGTGAGACGGCTCTTACGCTGCCTGGTTTCCGCTGCCCTGCTTCTCGCCGGCTTGACCGCGCTGTCGTCGCCGGCGGCGGCGCTGCCGCAACGCTTCCACAAGCAGACCATCTTCAGCGGGCTGATCAGCCCGACCAATATCGAGTTCGCCGCCGACGGCCGGGTCTTCGTGGCCGAGAAGGGCGGCTACATCAAGGTCTTCGACTCGCTCTCCGACACCACGCCCACCCTGTACGCCGACCTGCGTACCAAGGTGCACGACTTCTGGGACCGCGGCCTGCTGGGCATGGCGCTGCACCCGAACTTCCCCGCCGACCCGCGCGTCTACGTGCTCTATTCGTACGACGCCGAACCCGGCGGCACCGCGCCACGCTGGGGCCAGGCGAACGAGGACTACGACGAGTGCCCCTCTCCTCCCGGACCGACCGGGGACGGCTGCCGCATCACCGGCCGCCTGTCCGTCATCTCGCCCTCCGGGGCGGAGACCCCGTTGATCACCGACTGGTGCCAGCAGTACCCCAGCCATTCCATCGGCGACCTGCAGTTCGGCCGCGACGGCATGCTGTACGCCTCGGCCGGTGACGGCGCCAGCTTCGAGTTCCCCGACTACGGCCAGGACAACCTCACCAGTTCCGACATCGTGCCGGACAACCCGTGCGGCGACCCGCCCGGCGCGGTGGGCACCGCGCTCACCCCGCCCAGTGCGGAGGGCGGCACGCTGCGTTCCCAGGACCTGCGGACGAACGGCGACCCGACCGGGCTCGACGGCACCATCATCCGGATAAATCCGGACACCGGGGCTGCCGCCCCCGGCAACCCGAACGCCGGTAGCTCCGACCCGAACACGGCCAGGGTCGTCGCCTATGGCCTGCGCAACCCGTTCCGGATCACCCACCGTCCCGGCACCGACGAGATCTGGTCCGGCGAGGTCGGCTGGGGGGCGTACGAGGAGCTCAACAGGATCGCGAACCCGACCGGCGGCGTGGCCAACTTCGGCTGGCCCTGCTACGAGGGCCCGGGGCTGGAGGACGGCTACGACGCGCTCAACCTGACGCTCTGCGAGAACCTTTACGCCGCCGGCCCGTCCGCGCACCAGCAGCCGTACTTCAGCTGGAACCACGACCAGCGCCTCTACACCGGCGACCCCTGCGCGCCGGGCAGCCAGTCCTCCTCCAGCGGCGTGGCCTTCTACAACGGCGGGCCGTACCCCGACGCCTACGACGGGGCCCTGTTCTTCTCCGACTACAGCCGGCGCTGCGTCTGGGTGATGTCCAAGGGGACCAACGGCCTGCCCGACCCTGCCACGGTCTCCTCGTTCGACACCGGCATCGGCACCGTCGAGCTGGAGACCGGCCCGAACGGCGACCTGTTCGCCGTCGACTTCGACAACGGCGCGATCGTCCGCTACATCTACGACAACTCCCCGCCCACGGCGGTGATCAGCGCCACCCCGACCTCCGGCCACGCCCCGCTGACCGTCGCCTTCTCCGGCACCGGGTCGAGCGACGCCGACGGCGATCCGCTGACCTACGCCTGGGACCTCGACGGCGACGGGGAGCTCGACGACTCGACCTCGGCCACGCCGTCGCGCACGTACACGGAGATCGGCTCCTATGTGGTCAGGCTGCGGGTGCGAGACAACCAGGGCGGCCAGGGCGACGCCACGGTCACCGTCAACGTGGGCAACAGCGCCCCCACCGCGGCGATCTCCAGCCCGTCGTCCGCCACGACGTGGGCAGTCGGCGACACGATCGGCTTCTCCGGCACGGGCACGGACCCGGAGGAAGGGGCCATCCCCGGATCCCGCATGACCTGGGCCCTGATCATGCACCACTGCCCCGGCGCCTGCCACGAGCACGAGATCACCAGGTACACCGGCGCGTCCGGCTCCTTCCAGGCGCCCGACCACGAGCACCCGTCGCATCTGGAATTACGGCTGATCGTCACGGACGAGCACGGGCTGACCGACACCAAGAGCGTGCTGTTGCAGCCGAAGACCGTGAACGTGACCTTCCAGACGAATCCGCCGGGCCTCCAGCTCGGCTTCAACCAGGAGCAGACGGTCACGCCCTTCACCCGGACGGTGATCGTCAACTCCAGCAACTCGATCACGGCGCCCTCGCCCCAGAGCGACTACGTGTTCGACGCCTGGTCCGACGGCGGCGCGGCAACGCACAACTTCGCGGCGCCGGCGAGCGCGACCACGTACACGGCGACGTACAAGCCCGCGCAGACCCCGGCCGGACTGGTGGCCGCCTACGGCATGAACGAGGGCGCGGGCACCGCCGTCGGCGACGCCTCTCTCTACGGCAACCCCGGCACGACCACGGCCACCACATGGTCGGCGTCCGGCAAGTACGGCAAGGCCTTGTCCTTCAACGGCTTCTCCAGCTGGGTCACCGTCAACGACGCACCCAGCCTGCGCCTGACCACCGGCATGACCCTCGAAGCCTGGGTCAGACCCACCACCGTCGACAGCTGGCGCACCGTCATCATGAAACAACACACGGGCGGCCTCGCCTACGTCCTGTCCGCCGGCAGCGACACCGACCGACCCCACACCGTCATCCACACCGCCGGCGAAGCCGACATCGGCGGCACCGCCTCACTCCCCCTCAACACCTGGAGCCACCTCGCCGCCACCTACGACGGCACCACACTCCGCCTCCACGTCAACGGCACCCAAGTCAGCCAACGCACCGCAGGCGGACCCATCCGCACCGACAACGGCGCCCTCCGCATCGGCGGCAACAGCATCTGGGGCGAATACTTCACCGGCCTCATCGACGAAGTCCGCATCTACAACCGCGCACTCACCGCCCTCCAGATCCACACCGACATGAACACCCCGATCGGCGAGGAACCGCCGCCCGACATCCAGGCGCCGACCGCGCCCGGGTCGCTCGCGGCGGTCGGCGGCGCCGGCAACGCGCAGCTCACCTGGAGTGCCTCGACGGACAACGTGGGCGTGGAGGGCTACACGGTGCACCGGTCGACGACGCCGGGATTCACGCCGTCGGGAGCGAACCAGGTCGGCTCCTCGCAGACCACCACGTTCACCGACGCGGGGCTCGCCGCGGGGACCTATTACTACCGGGTCCGCGCGTTCGACGCCGCCAGCAACCTCAGCCCCTCGTCGGCCGAGGTGTCCGCCGCCGTCACCGCGCCGCCGGCCAATCCGGGCCTGGTGGCCGCGTACGGCATGAACGAGGGGACCGGATCCACCGTCGCGGACCTCTCCGCCACCGGCAACACCGGCACCCTGACCAACACCTCGTGGTCGGCGAGCGGACGACACGGCTCCGCCCTGGCCTTCAACGGCTCCTCCAGCTGGGTCACCGTCAACGACGCACCCAGCCTGCGCCTGACCACCGGCATGACCCTCGAAGCCTGGGTCAGACCCACCACCGTCGACAGCTGGCGCACCGTCATCATGAAACAACACACGGGCGGCCTCGCCTACGTCCTGTCCGCCGGCAGCGACACCGACCGACCCCACACCGTCATCCACACCGCCGGCGAAGCCGACATCGGCGGCACCGCCTCACTCCCCCTCAACACCTGGAGCCACCTCGCCGCCACCTACGACGGCACCACACTCCGCCTCCACGTCAACGGCACCCAAGTCAGCCAACGCACCGCAGGCGGACCCATCCGCACCGACAACGGCGCCCTCCGCATCGGCGGCAACAGCATCTGGGGCGAATACTTCACCGGCCTCATCGACGAAGTCCGCATCTACAACCGCGCACTGACCACCACCGAGATCCAGACCGACATGAACTCGCCCGTCAGCTGAGCGAACCCGCCCGCAGACCCCCGATGTACGCGCACCACATCGGGGGTCTGCTTTGTCATGCAGAATCGGGAATGCAGCCGCACTCACGAGGGTTGAGTCGAGTAGGCTCAAGTCGTTTGACAAAGACAACAGGCATCCGTAGCTTGAGTCTGACCGACTCAACTTTGACTACAAGGACGTACTCATGGCACGTGCGGTAGGTATCGACCTTGGGACGACCAACTCCGTCGTCTCGATCCTCGAGGGCGGTGAGCCCACCGTCATCGCCAACGCGCAGGGCTCGCGGACCACGCCGTCCGTGGTCGCCTTCGCGAAGAATGGCGAGGTCCTGGTCGGCGAGGTCGCCAAGCGGCAGGCCGTCACCAATGTGGACCGGACGATCCGCTCGGTCAAGCGGGAGATGGGCACCAACTGGTCCCAGGAGATCGACGGCAAGAAGTTCTCGCCGCAGCAGATCAGCGCCTTCGTGCTGCAGAAGCTCAAGCAGGACGCCGAGGCGTACCTGGGCGAGAAGATCACCGACGCGGTGATCACCGTCCCGGCCTACTTCAACGACGCCCAGCGCCAGGCCACCAAGGAGGCCGGCACGATCGCGGGCCTCAACGTGCTGCGCATCATCAACGAGCCGACCGCGGCGGCCCTCGCCTACGGGCTCGACAAGGAGCAGGACCAGACCATCCTGGTCTTCGACCTCGGCGGTGGCACCTTCGACGTGTCGCTGCTCGACGTCGGCCAGGAGGACGGCCACGGCTTCGTCGAGGTCAAGGCCACCTCCGGTGACAACCACCTCGGTGGTGACGACTGGGACCAGCGCGTCGTCGACGAGCTCGTCAAGCGTTTCCAGAACGCGCACGGCGTCGACCTGGCCAAGGACAAGATGGCGCTCCAGCGTCTGCGCGAGGCGGCCGAGAAGGCGAAGATCGAGCTGTCCAGCCAGTCCGAGACCAACATCAACCTGCCCTACATCACGGCGTCGTCCGAGGGCCCCCTGCACCTCGACGAGAAGCTCACGCGCAGCGAGTTCCAGCGGCTGACGGCCGACCTGCTCGAGCGGACCAAGGGCCCGTTCCACCAGGTCATCAAGGACGCCGGCATCAAGGTCGCCGACATCGCGCACGTGGTGCTCGTCGGCGGCTCGACCCGCATGCCCGCCGTGACCGAGCTGGTCAAGGAGCTCACCGGCGGCAAGGAGCCCAACAAGGGCGTCAACCCGGACGAGGTCGTCGCCATCGGCGCCGCCCTGCAGGCCGGCGTGCTCAAGGGCGAGGTCAAGGACGTCCTGCTGCTCGACGTGACCCCGCTGTCCCTCGGCATCGAGACCAAGGGCGGCATCTTCACCAAGATCATCGAGCGCAACACGACGATCCCGACCAAGCGCTCCGAGGTCTTCACCACGGCCGAGGACAACCAGCCGTCGGTGCAGATCCAGGTGTTCCAGGGCGAGCGCGAGATCGCCGCGTACAACAAGAAGCTGGCGACCTTCGAGCTGACCGGCATCGCGCCGGCGCCGCGTGGCATCCCGCAGATCGAGGTCACCTTCGACATCGACGCCAACGGCATCGTCAACGTCTCCGCCAAGGACCTGGGCACGGGCAAGGAGCAGACGATGACGATCACCGGCGGCTCGGCGCTGCCGAAGGACGACATCGAGCGCATGATGCGCGAGGCCGAGTCGTACGCCGAGGAGGACAAGAAGCGCCGCGAGGAGGCCGAGGTCCGCAACAACGCGGACGGGCTGGCCTACCAGACGGAGAAGTTCCTCCGCGAGAACGACGACAAGGTCCCCGGCGACATCAAGACCGAGGTCAACGACGCCCTTGCCGAGCTGAAGAAGGCTCTGGAGGGCACCGACACCGACGCCATCCGCACCTCGGCGGAGAAGCTCGCCACTGTCAGCCAGAAGATGGGTTCGGCGATCTACGCCGCGAGCCAGGGCCAGCAGCAGGCCGGCGGCGAGGGCGCCCCGCAGGACGCGTCCTCGGGTGACGGCCAGAAGGCCGACGAGGACGTGGTCGAGGCCGAGATCGTCGACGACGAGCCGAAGAAGGACAAGTGATGCCGGCGCGTGAAAACGGGCATGAGGAGCCGGTGATCCGCGACAAGCGCAAGATCGACCCGGAGACGGGGCAGGTCAGGGAGACCGCGGCCGCCGACCAGGCGGCCGGGCAGCCGTTCGCCGAGGCGCCGGCTGCGGTCTCCCCCGACGGCGAGCTGGCCGCCCAGCTCGCCGAGCGGACCGCCGACCTGCAGCGGCTCCAGGCCGAATACGTGAACTACCGCAGGCGGGTCGAGCGCGACCGGGCCGCGGTCAGGGAGCAGGCGGTCGCGGGTGCGCTGGTGGAGCTCCTGCCCGTGCTCGACGACATCGGCAGGGCCCGCGACCACGGAGAGCTCACCGGGGGCTTCGCGAAGGTGGCGGAGTCGCTGGAGGCGGCCGTCACCAAGCTCGGCCTCAGCTCCTTCGGACAGAAGGGCGAGCCCTTCGACCCGACCGTCCACGAGGCGCTGATGCACAGCTACTCCCCGGACGTGACCGAGCCGACCGCGATCGAGGTGTTGCAGCCTGGATACCGGATGGGTGACAGGGTGCTCCGCCCGGCGCGCGTGGCCGTGGCAGAGCCCGCCGAGCCCGACGACGCCGCCCCCGCGGCGCCCGACGGTGACGCACAATCCGAAGAAGACAACTGACGAGGACGAAGGGCCCTAGATGAGCACCAAGGACTACTTGGAAAAGGACTACTACGCCGTCCTTGGTGTGCCCAAGACCGCCACCGCCGATGAGATCAAAAAGGCGTACCGCAAGCTCGCCAGGCAATACCACCCCGACAGCAACCAGGGCGACGCGACCAAAGAGGCCAAGTTCAAGGAGGTCTCCGAGGCTTACGACGTCCTGTCGGACAGCAAGCGCCGCAAGGAGTACGACGAGGCGCGCACGCTGTTCGGCTCCGGGGTGGGCGGCCAGCGGCCCGGCGGTGGCGGTTTCCCGTTCGACTTCGGTGACCTGTTCGGCGGGACCGCGCAGCAGGGCCACGGCGGCGCGGGCGAGCGGCTCGGCGACCTGTTCGGCGGGCTGTTCAACCGCGGCGGCTCGACCCGCACGACCACCACGTCCAGGCCGCGTCGCGGCCAGGACATCGAGTCCGAGGTCACGCTGTCGTTCACCGAGGCCGTCGAGGGCACCACGGTGTCGCTCAGGCTGACCAGCTCGGCCGCCTGCGCCGCGTGCACCGGCACCGGCGCCCGGGCGGGCACGACCCCCAGGGTCTGCCCCACCTGCGAGGGCACCGGGGCGGCCAGCCGCAACCTGGGCAACTTCGCCTTCTCCGAGCCGTGCCGCGACTGCAAGGGCCGCGGGCTGATCGTGGACGACCCCTGCCCCGTGTGCGAGGGCAGCGGCCGGGCCAAGAGCACCCGCACCATCCAGGCCCGCATCCCCGCCGGCGTGGCCGACGGCCAGCGGGTCAAGCTCAAGGCCAAGGGCGCCCCGGGCGAGAACGGCGGTCCGGCGGGCGACCTCTACATCCAGACCCACGTCAAGCCGCATGCCGTGTTCGGCAGGTCGGGTGACAACCTGACCATCACCGTACCGGTGACGTTCACGGAGGCCGCGCTGGGCGCCGAGATCAAGGTGCCGACCCTCAAGGGCATGCCGGTCACGTTGCGCATCCCCGCGGGCACGCCCAACGGGCGCACGTTCCGGGTGCGCGGCAGGGGCGTCACCCGCAAGGACGGCACGAAGGGCGACCTGCTCGCCACCGTCGAGGTGACCGTGCCGAAGACGCTCGACGACAAGTCGCGCGAGCTCCTGACCGAGTTCAACACCGCGACCGCGGGGGAGGACCCGCGCGCTGATCTGATTCAGCGAGCCAGAAGCGAGTAGCCGATGGACGCCAATTACTTCGACCTGTCCGACGACACACCCGTCTACGTGATCTCGGTGGCCGCGCAGCTGTCCGGGCTCCACCCGCAGACCCTGCGGCAGTACGACCGGCTGGGCCTGGTCAGTCCTGGCCGGACCGCCGGCCGCGGCCGCCTCTACTCCACAAGAGACATCATCCAGCTCCGCGAGGTGCAGCGGCTCTCCCAGGAGGAGGGCATCAACCTCGCGGGCATCAAGCGGATCCTCGAGCTCGAGAACGAAACTCTGCGGCTGCGTGAGGAGGTTCACCGCCTGCGTGCCGAGATGCGGATGGTCAGAGCGTTGATCCGCTATGAGCTGCCACCGGGGGCCTAGAAGTAATGGACTACAAGCTCACCCAGAAGAGCCAGGAAGCGCTCTCGGGGGCCATGCGGCGTGCCGCCGCTGAGGGCAACCCCGAGATCGCACCGGCGCACCTGCTGACCACGCTGCTGTCGCAGACGGGCGGCACCGCCGTACCGCTGCTCGAGGCCGTCGGCGCCGACTGGCGCACGCTGCGGGCGCGGGCCGAGGAGCTGCTCGCGACGCTGCCGAAGGCGCAGGGCGCGACGGTCGGGGCACCGTCGAGCTCGCGCCAGCTGCTCATGGTGATGAACACCGCGGCCCAGCACGCCAACCGTCTCGAGGACCTCTACGTCTCGACCGAGCACCTGCTCGTGGGCCTGGCCGCCGACGGCGGCCAGGCGGCCGCGCTGCTCAAGTCGCAGGGCGCGACACCGCAGGCGCTGCTCGACGCGTTCGAGAAAGTACGCGGCCACGCCCGCGTCACCAGCGAGACCCCTGAGGACACCTACCAGGCGCTGGAGAAGTACGGCGTCGACCTGACCGAGCGTGCCCGCGCCGGCAAGCTCGACCCGGTCATCGGCCGCGACTCCGAGATCCGGCGCGTCGTCCAGGTGCTCAGCCGGCGCACCAAGAACAACCCGGTGCTGATCGGCGAGCCCGGCGTCGGCAAGACCGCCGTCGTCGAGGGCCTGGCCCAGCGCATCGTGGCCGGCGACGTGCCCGAGTCGCTGCGCAACAAGCGCCTCATCTCGCTCGACCTGGGCGCGATGGTGGCCGGCGCGAAATACCGCGGCGAGTTCGAGGAGCGGCTCAAGGCCGTGCTCTCCGAGATCAAGGAGAGCAACGGGCAGATCGTGACGTTCATCGACGAGCTGCACACCGTGGTCGGCGCAGGGGCGGCCGAGGGCGCGATGGACGCGGGCAACATGCTCAAGCCCATGCTGGCCCGCGGCGAGCTGCGCATGATCGGCGCGACCACGCTCGACGAATACCGCGAGCGCATCGAGAAGGACCCGGCGCTGGAGCGCCGCTTCCAGCAGGTCTACGTGGGCGAGCCCACGGTCGAGGACACGATCGCGATCCTGCGCGGGCTCAAGGGCCGCTACGAGGCCCACCACCAGGTGCAGATCGCCGACAGCGCGCTGGTGGCCGCCGCCGCGCTGTCCGACCGCTACATCACCAGCCGCTTCCTCCCCGACAAGGCCATCGACCTGGTCGACGAGGCCGCCTCTCGGCTGCGCATGGAGATCGACTCCCGTCCCGTGGAGATCGACCAGCTCCAGCGCAACGTCGACCGCATGAAGATGGAAGAGCTGGCCCTGTCCAAGGAGACCGACGAGGCTTCCGTCCAGCGGCTTGAGCGGCTCCGCAAGGAGCTGGCCGACCGCCAGGAGGAGCTCAACGCCCTCGTCGGCCGCTGGGAGCACGAGAAGGCCGGACTCAACAAGGTCGGCGAGCTGAAGAAGCAGCTCGACGAGGCCCGTGGCGCCGCCGAGCGGGCGCAGCGCGACGGCGACTTCGAGGCCGCCTCGCGGCTGATGTACGCCGAGGTACCGCGGCTGGAGCAGGCGCTGAAGGCCGCCTCAGAGGCCGCGCCACCGGAGAACGCCATGGTCAAGGAGGAGGTCGGGGCCGACGACATCGCCGAGGTGATCTCGTCGTGGACCGGCATCCCCGCGGGGCGCCTCCTGGAGGCTGAGACGGCCAAGCTGCTGCGGATGGAGGAGGAGCTGGGCCGGCGGCTCATCGGCCAGCAGCAGGCCGTACAGGCCGTCTCCGACGCCGTACGGCGCAGCCGGGCCGGCATCGCCGACCCCGACCGGCCGACGGGCTCGTTCCTCTTCCTCGGCCCGACCGGTGTGGGCAAGACGGAGCTGGCCAAGGCACTGGCGGAGTTCCTGTTCGACGACGAGCGGGCGATGGCCCGCATCGACATGAGCGAATACTCCGAGAAGCACAGCGTGGCCAGGCTCGTCGGCGCGCCTCCCGGTTACGTCGGCTACGAGGAGGGCGGCCAGCTCACCGAGGCCGTGCGGCGGCGCCCGTACACCGTCGTGCTGCTCGACGAGGTGGAGAAGGCTCACCCCGAGGTCTTCGACATCCTCCTCCAGGTGCTCGACGACGGGCGGCTGACCGACGGCCAGGGCCACACGGTCGACTTCCGCAACACGATCCTGATCCTCACCTCCAACATCGGCTCTCAATACCTCATCGACCCCAAGCTGGAGAACGGCGCCAAGCGGGAGGCCGTCATGGGGGCGGTGCGCACTTCCTTCAAGCCGGAGTTCCTCAACCGCCTCGATGACGTGATCCTCTTCGACGCGCTGGGGACGGAGGAGCTGGCGCAGATCGTCGACCTGCAGGTCGAGCGCCTGGCGCGGCGCCTGTCCGACCGCAGGCTGACGCTGGACGTCACGCCGGCGGCGCGCGAGTGGCTGGCCCTGACCGGCTACGACCCGATGTACGGCGCCCGGCCGCTGCGCCGCCTGGTCCAGTCGGCCATCGGCGACAAGCTGGCCAGGTCCGTGCTGTCGGGGGAGGTCGTGGACGGCGACAAGGTCATCGTCGATCTCGGCGACGACGAGTTGCTCATCCAGCGAGCCGCCTGAGCCCGCCTGACACTGCCGGAGCCCGGAGATCTGATTGCGATCTCCGGGCTCCGGCGTGTCACGGCACGGTCATCGGGGCCGGTTGCTCGGTAAGGTTCGGCCCACTCTTCGGACAAGCCCCACTCGGGCCGCCTCGGCTGCGACTACGTTCGGCGTTCGTCAGAGCACCGACATCGATCAGGGGGCGTGCGGTGTCATCCCAGAAGATCCGAAGCGTCGCCGCTGCGGCGGCCCTGGCCGCGGGCGTCATCTGGCTCGCCGTCGCAGCCCCGCAGGCGTCGGCCTGCAACGGGCTTTCCGTGGCGACGTCGGACTCGGCCGCTCGGGACTGCCGCGAGGGCCGCGGGCTGCACCTTCACGATGGCCCTCCAGGCGCCGGCATGCGCTCCCCGGAAACGGTCCCCCTCAGCACCGCCATCGGGCGGCTGGCCAGGCAGGCCGGCCTGAGTGGCCTGGCCGCCGGGAACCCCGCGCCCGGCCTGGCCGACCTCGGTGGGATGGTGGCGACCTGGGGCATGCCCTCACCGGCCTCCGCCTCGCCCGAGCTGTTCCCCTTGAAGAGGGGCCCGGCCGGGATGGAGGACCTGTCCACCGCGGCCCACGTCCCGGCGCTGCCATCCCTTCCAGGCAGGCCGCTGATGGAACGGGTCTCGAACGAGATGCCGATCGGCCACGGGCCGCAGCATGGCACTGCCCCGGCCACCGAGGGTTCGAGGGGCCCGGAGAAGCCGACGCACGCGATCGGGACGGAGGCCATAGGCGAGCTGTTGCCCAAGGCCGTGCCGGGCCTCGGGAACACCTCCGTACTGCCGGGCGCCGCGGGGACGGATGGCCTCTCGGTCCTGGTCAACGGCGTCAGCCTGCGGTGAGCAGGCTGCGTCCCAGCCGCCTCGTCCGGGCGCGGGCCGTGCCTGCCGCGCCCGGCGCCCCCTAGCCGGAGGGGCCGCGTCAACCCGAGACCGCGGCCCCTCCGGCCCCCTGCACCCCGGCCCGACCCGTCCCGACAACCCCGCCTTGGAACGCCGGCCTCCCACAGAAACCGCTGTGGGAGGCCTTCGGTGTCTCTGGGCGCCGGGACCGCCGACGTCCTGGTCCACCGCTGGGCAAGCCCCACCGGGCCGGCGAGGCACGCAGTGTCGCGGAGAAGCCCAGCGCCCCGGCGAGACGCCCCATGGCCCGCCCCAGACTCCCGGCCACCCGGTGAGGCGCTCAGCGGGCCAGCGAGCCGCACAGCGGGCCGAGGAGGCGCGTAGCAGGTCGAGGAGGCGCGTAGCAGGTCGAGGAGGCGCGTAGCAGGCCGGTGAGACGCCAGGCGGGCAGGGAGGGCAGGGAGGCGCCAGAGGGTCGGGGAGGCGCGACGGAGCCGGTGTACGTGCGCATGCGCTGCCCCTAGAGGCCTGCACCATCTCGCCAAGGCCCGTCAGTCCGAAAGAACGGGGCGCGTGGTCACAGCGGTCTCTTGAGGCGCAGCCGTCACTTGAAGGGGCATGCCGACATGGACCACGTGCGCGGATGGACGATCGCGCACGCCTAGGGTCGGTCCAAGCCGACCGGCCGCAACCGCTCGTCAGTGGACGAGCGCGTCCAGTTCGTCCTCCGGCAGCCCCAGATCGACCCTGATGCGGTAGCGCGTACGCAGCGCTGCCACATGCTCCGGATCGCTCTCGTCGGATCCCAGCGCGGCCTGGGTGGCCCACTCGAGCCCGCCCTGCAGATCCCCGTACGCCACCAGCGTCTCGGCGATCGTGTGAGCGGTCGCCGTGGACACGCCGCCCTCCGCGCGTATCGTCTCGATGATCTCCCTTGCCTCATCGGCCCGGTTGAGCTCGAACAGCGTGTCGGCGATGCCGGCACGCGGATCGAAACCCGCCTCGCCACCGTCCTCGACCGCGCGCTGGAAGCACTCCATCGCGCGTGCGGGCTGGCCCGCCGCTCGCCATTCCTCGGCGGCGAGGACCAGGATGGACGCCCTGGAGACGTCGCCGGACGAGTAGTCGAGCGCGACGTCGTAGAGCCGACTGGCCAGGGAACTGTGGTCGTCGTCCAACAGGGCCTGGTCAAGCAGACGATCAAGGTGCTCACGGGTCACATGCGCCACACCGCGAGACTACCGAGCCACCCGGCGGTTTGCCCGGTCAATGCACATCGCCGGTCAGTACGAAATTCGGTAACGACTCGTCCAACCATGCTCACAGTACGCGTGTTTGTGCAGCTCATAGGGCATATATCGGTTGCTTTGCGCCTTGCGAGCGGAAGGGGCTGTGATGGGCATGTCCAAGCAGATGACCTTCGCGCTGGCCTGTCTGGTCGTGCTGTCGGCTGTCGTCCCCGGTGTGGCCGGTTACCTGTCGGCCCGGCTGGAGGCCATCGAGGCCGCCGAACGCAACCTGCGGGCCCTCGAAACGAGGCTGGATCTCCGCGAGGCCCGGGACGCGCGCCCGGTGTCGTTCCCGGCGCCTTGCCTGCGCACGCCTCCTGGGCCCCACCTTCAGCAGGTGCCGGCGACCGCGCTCGGTCACGGCAAGCACTGGCCCCATGACGTTCCTTCCTGGCTGCCGGGGCTGCTGAAGCAGGTCCAGGACGCCATGGAGCACTGATCTCCGGCTCACCCTCCGGCCCGCCGTGCACGCGAACGCCGGCAAGCTCGCGCTCACGGCCCTCTGACGGCTGCACGGCCCTATGCCGGCGGCGACCAGGATTTCAGCTGGCGGGACAGGAAGCTGCGGATCAGCTGCTTGGCGGCGTCGATGATCTCCG
Organism: Nonomuraea polychroma; assembly: GCF_004011505.1. Classification (NCBI taxonomy): domain Bacteria; kingdom Bacillati; phylum Actinomycetota; class Actinomycetes; order Streptosporangiales; family Streptosporangiaceae; genus Nonomuraea; species Nonomuraea polychroma. The sequence goes on along the minus strand of NZ_SAUN01000001.1, from coordinate 9,950,237 downwards.
GAGCACCGTCGGGGTCGCGGCGGAAGGCCAGCTTCAGCACGGCGTCCCCGGCCTCGACCGCCACCAGCACGGCGAGGTCCAGCTCTGGGCTGTCGGCCAGCCCGAACTCCTTCAGGAACAGCCCGCGCAGCCGCCCCGCGATCACCGTGTTGTTGTCGGAGTCGGAGTCGAGCATGTTGAGGTCGACGGCATCACCGAAGTGCAGGCTCTTGAAGCCGGCGACCGTCCTGTGCATGTCGACGTATTCGTCGATGATCGCGTCCACCGCCTCCCACCAGCCGCGATGGTCCTCTTCCAGGAACCTGTGGCCGACCCTGCGGACGAACTCCTCGACGTTACGCCGGGCGACTTCCTGGGTGATGGCCCGCTTGTCGGGAAAGAACTGGTAGACCGAGCCGATCGCCACGCCCGCGCGCTCTGCAATGCGGGTGGTGGACAAGGCCTCGTATCCGGTCTCGTCGAGCAGCTCGGCACAGGCGTCGAGCATGCGCTCGACCCGCCGCGCGCTGCGGCGCTGTGCGGGCTGCCGCCTCAGAGTCTGGGGCTGGGCACAATCGTCATCCATTTGCGGCGAAGACACGGATTCATCTTCTCCCGCGCGGGCGATCGTTACCTGAAAGTTTATGGATTTCTTACCGTCCCGCCCAGCCGGGCCAGCCCGCGCATCGCCCGCGGCGAAATCCTCGACAGGACGTAGCCTATTTTGCCTTCCAGATTGACCGGTACGACCGCCTGATTCCGGTGCACCGCCCGCAGGATGTGGGCGGCCACCCGCTCGGGCGGGTACCGGCGCCGCGCCAGCCCGCGTACGGCCTCTTCACGCAGGTCCCGCCCCACGTACGTGGCGTGCCGCGCCAGGGGCGTGGACACGAAGCCGGGGCAGACGGCGCTGACGCCGATCCCGTGCCCGGCCAGTTCGGCCCTGAGACAGTCGCTGAGCATCTTCACGGCCGCCTTCGAGACCGAGTACGCGGGCAACATCCTGGACGGCGCGAACGCGGCCAAGGAGGCGATGTTGACGATGTGTCCCCCCTGGCCGCGCTCCACCATGGCGGCCCCGAACAGCAGGCAACCATGGACGACGCCCCAGAGATTGACGTCGATCGTCCTGCGCCAGTCGGCAAGCGTATGGTCGAGGATCGGCCCGGCGACCGCGATCCCGGCATTGTTCACCACAATGTCCGGCACCCCATATTCAGCGATGATATTTCGCGAAAAGTCTTCCATTTGATCGATATTCGCGACATCCACCTGCTTGGCCCAGGCAGTGCCCCCAAGGTCCTCGACGATCCCGCGCGCGACCCGTGCGGCGGCGTCGGCGTCGATGTCCGCGCAGATCACCTCGCCCCCGTGGGCGGCGAACGCCCGCGCCGTGGCCAGCCCGATCCCCGACCCGGCCCCGGTGACCACCACCAGCCGGTCCTCGAACGCGCCGCGCCGCGCCCCCGCCCGCGCCCGCCGCAGCTCTCTGGACGCGGGTGCGCCCTCCACGTGGGCGGCGAACTCGGCGATCATTCCTGCGACGAGCTCGGGATGGCTGCGCTGCGCCCAGTGGCCTGCCGCGATCTCGCGGTGCCACAACCTGGGCACCCACTGACCGATCGAGGCGAGCAGCGCCGGTGTGACGAAGTCGTCCCTGGTGGGCTCGATGAGCTGCACGGGAACGTCTCCGACGGCCGGGCTGAGATCAGGGTCCGCGACCGTGACAGGCATGTTCCGCCGGTACAGCCACAGCCCGTTGTGCCCGTCCTTGACCAGCGTCTCGGCGGGATGGCCGGCCCGCGCCACGACCCCGTCGCCGAAGCCCCGCGCGATCAGCCGGGGCAGGATCGTCTTCCACACGAGTTCCGGCGCCACGGGGACCAGGAACCCGCCGATGTACCAGGACCTGATCAGCTGCGCGGCGACCTCGCGCCGCCTGCCGTGCCGCAGGAAGTGCGCCGCCTGACGCAACCCCGGCCCGCCGACGCTGGTGAACGAGGCCACCCGCGCCGTCATCCCGGGCCGCGCCAGCACCTCCCAGCCCTGCAGCGACCCCCAGTCGTGCCCGACGAGATGCACTGTGGGCTTTCCCAGGGCGTCGAGCACGGCCGAGAGATCGTCCATCAGCCGGTCGAAGCCGTAGTCGCGGCGGTCCCGCGGCTCGGTGGACGCCCCGGCCCCGCGTACGTCGTACCGCACCACATGGAAGCGGTCGCGCAGGAGCGCGACCACCTCGTCCCAGACCCGATGCGTGTCCGGATAACCGTGCAGCAACAGCACCGTCGGCTGGGCCGGATCACCGTCCTCGAAAACCGCCAGCCGCACGTCACCGGACTCGACCCACCGCATCGCGACCTCCTATTGGACGAGCTGTCCAAAATATAGATCGGTCAGGGCCGGGCTGCCAGCCCGGTGCAGGAACGCAGCGCCTTCCAGTCCGCCACCGCCTGGGTCCTCGCGGAGCCGGTCATCGGCACTGGGACACCGCCCTGGATGGTGGCCGGCGTCCAGCTGTCCTTCAGCACCTTCCGCCCGTTGATCGTCAACGTCAACACCCCGGTCCTGCCGGTGGTCGCCGGATTGGAGTTGTAGAAGACGAAGTTGCCCATGCCGTAGTTCACGTACGCCTTGCCGAGATATCCGGACCCGAGCAGGATGTGCGCGTGCCCGCCGACGATGACGTCCGCGCCGGCTTTGACCAGCTTGGGGGCCAGCGAGAGCTGGGCCTGGTTCGGGCACTTCTGCATCTCGGTGCCCCAGTGCAGGTGGACGATCACGGTGTCGGAGTTCTTACGTGCCTGCCGCACCGCCCGTAGCAGGCTGGCCTCGTCCTTGGCCGAGGCCAGCCCGCCCTTGTCGGCCGTCGCCGTCCACGACTGGATGAACTCCGCGTCCATCACCTGAGTGGCGCCGATGATCGCCACCCGGTTCCCGTTCACGACCTTCCTGTACGGCTTGTACGCCTCCGCCGCGTTCTTCCCGATCCCCACCACGGGATACTTGCTGCGCTTGATCGCCGCCAGCGAGTCGGCCAGCCCGCTCTCCATGTAGTCCATGCCGTGGTTGTTCGCCATCGACACGACGTCCACCCCGGCGGCCTTCAACGCGGTGAACGTGCTCGCGGGCGCCCGGAACGTGTACTGCTTGCCCGGCGCCGGCGTGCCCGCGGTGGTGATCGCCGTCTCCAGGTTCACCATCGCTAAGTCGGCCCGGCGCAACACGCTCGCGATGGGCCCGAGCGCGGTGCGCGGGTTCGCCAGCCTGGGCCGCAGAATCCCCTCGAAGTGCACGTCCCCACCGAAGGAGATGGTGTACGGCCGCCGCTCCGGCGTCGGCTTCTCCGTCGGCGAGGCGGCCGCCTGCTGATCGACCTTCTTGCTCTGCAACTCCTGCTCAGGCGCCGATGAACACGAGGCAAGCAAGGCGACAGCGAACAACGGGAGGGCATGGGGGAATCTCATCTGCCGCCATTTCCGCTCGAATCCTGACTTTCAGGGATCGAGCATGCCATGTACGGCAGATTAGTGGGCAGACCCCACCAATTTGCTCATTGCGGACCTGGTCGCGTCGTCCATCGGCGTGTACACGATCACCCGGATCTCCGGGACGGCCGTGAGGCTGGTCGTGCTGAACCGCAGCTGCCCCAGCTCCGCGTGCTTGAACGTCTTCGCCCTCGGCCCGGGCTCGGCCACGTCCTGCCTGGCCCACAACCGCGCGAACTCGGCGCTCTCGGCACTGAGCCGGCGGACGAAGTCCTGCCAGCACGGGTCGTCCGCGTGCCGGCTGTAGGCGCTTCTGAAGACGGCGACCGCTCGCGCCAGCTCCTGGTCGCGGTTGAGCAGCATGGCGGACAGCGCGGGGTTGAGGCAGGTCTGCCAGAGCGAGTTGCGCTCCGCCTCGGGCGCGTTGACGAGTTCGGGGAACAGCGCGGCGTAGGCGTCGTTCCAGGCGAGGGCGTCGCAGCGGCCGTTGGAGACGACGGCCGGCATGTCGCCGAGCCGGTCGAGTATGCCCTGGAGCTCGGGCGTGACGTGCCCCGAGTCCACGGTGACAGGATCCTCGGCGTGGCCCGCCAGTCGGTAGAGGTGTTGCCGCTCGGCGCTGTCGAGCCGCAGCGTACGCGCGATCGCGTCGAGCACCTGGGTGCTGGCGTTGATCGGCCGCCCCTGCTCCAGCCACGTGTACCAGGTCACGCCCACCCCGGCCAGCTGGGCGACCTCCTCGCGCCGCAGGCCAGGGGTGCGCCTGCGCGGGCCGGGCGCCAGATCCACCATCTCCGGGGTGATCCGCTCACGACGCGTCCGCAGGAACGCCGACAGATCCGCACGTTTCGCCGTCGCCACCGCCATATAGCCACCTGTTATCCGGTTACCGTCAGTACCAGTATAAATGGGCTCTCGTTACTGGTACTGAAACACCGGCAGACTGAGCAGCATGACACAAGCTGCTGCTTTCACCTCTACCGTGGACACAAACCCACAGAGAGGGACCAGAGCCAGCGGCCTGCTCCTTGCGATCATCCTCGTGGGGCAGTTCCTGGCCATCCTGAACGTCAACATCGTCAACGTGGCCACCCCGACCATCGAGGCCGACCTGCACTCCTCGGGCGCCGGCCTGCAGATGGTCGTGGCCGGCTACACCATTGTCTATGCCGTCTTGTTGATCACCGGAGCCAGGGTCGGTGACCTGCTCGGCTACCGCAAGGCTTTCTTGGGCGGCCTGGCGGTGTTCACCGCCACCACGCTGGCCGCGGGTCTGGCGCCCTCCACCGGCTGGCTGGTGGCGTTCCGCCTGCTCCAGGGCGCCGGCGCGGCGCTGATGATGCCGCAGGTCCTGACGCTGATCCAGCGGAACTACCAGGGCGCGGCACGAGGGCGGGCGATCGGGTTGTGGTCGCTGACGATCAGTGGCGGCATCGTGGTCGGCCAGGCGCTCGGCGGGATCCTGCTGGGCTTCGGCGCCGGCTGGCGCATCGTGTTCCTGGTGGTGGTGCCCATCAGCGCGATCCTGCTGGCGGCCGGGCTCAAGGTGTTGCCCGTCGACGAGGGCGGCGGGCGGACCGGGCTGGACCCGTGGGGTCTGGTGACGTTGTCGGCGGCGGTGCTGCTGTTCGTGGTGCCGCTGGTGCTCGGCCGCGACCTCGGCTGGCCGCTGTGGGGCTGGGTCTCGATGGGGCTGAGCGTGGCGATGTTCGGGGCCTTCGTCAGGGTCGAGCGGTGGGTGACCGCGCGCGGCGGCCGCCCTCTCGTGGACGCGCGGGTGTTGCGCGCGCCCGGCATGCGGCCAGGCCTGGTGATCCTGCTCTTCGGCCCGGCCACCTGGGGCGCCTTCCTGTTCACCTCGGCCCTGCACCTGCAGGGGGAGCTGCACCTGTCGCCGCTGGCGTCCGGCATGATGATGGTCCCCTGCGCGCTGGCCTTCGGCCTGGTCGGGCTCCTCTGGCCGCGCCTGCCGATCCAGTTGCAGCGCCCGCTGGTGCCCTTCGGCTACGTGGTGGCCGCCCCCGCCTACCTCGGCCTCGGGCTGGCCGCCGGCGGCGGGCTCGCGTATGCGATCATGAGCGCGCTCATCGGCGCCGGGCTCGGCGTGCAGGTCGCGGTGACCAACATGGCGACCGAGCGGGTGGACGGCGCGTACGCGGCCGACGCGTCGGGCGCGCTGCTCACCGTGATGCAGCTCGGCCAGGTCATCGGCGTCGCCACGGTGGGAACGTTGTTCATCGCCCTGAGCCAGGGCCACGGCACCCTGTCGGCGTCCCTGGGCGCCGCGCTCGCGATGGCCGGCCTGGCCGTGCTCGCGGGCCTGAGCTCGATCTTCCTCGTACGCGGCCGCGTGCCGTCACGTGCCTGAACTTGTGGAAATCCTTTACTCGAATCATTCAGGTTGAGTGCATAGCGTGTCTGGCATGGGGGACGACGACCTTCTCCGCCAGGCCGGGCTCCGGGTGACCGCCGCCCGACTGGCGATCATGCAGACCGTGCGCGACGCCGACCACCCGGACGTGGACGACGTCTATCACGGCGTACGCGAGCGCGTGGGGCAGGTCTCACTCCAGGCGGTCTACGACTCGCTGCACGCGCTCAACGAGGCCGGTCTCGTACGGAAGATCGAGCCCATGGGCAGCCCGGCGCGCTACGAGGCACGCGTGGGCGACAACCACCACCACATTGTCTGCCGGGAGTGCGGCACCGTGGCCGACGTCGACTGCGTGGTGGGGGTCGCCCCCTGCCTCGAGCCCGCCGACACGGGCGGTTACGTCGTGGACGAAGCCGAAGTCACCTTCTGGGGCGTCTGCCCGCACTGTCAAAGATGATCAACTGATCCAGAAGGACGCGCTGTCCGGGCCGCGCCCACCTGGTGAGCAACATCGTCGGCCACACCTCGGCTCCCGAGGTCACCGCCGACATGAAGAAGAAGGTCGTGGACTACTGGCGCCACGTCCACAAGGACCTCGGCCAGGGCCTCGGTCTCGCCTGACCTGAAACCAGTGCGGCGCGTCCAGGAAAAGGACGCGCCGCACTTTCATGTCAGCTGGCTGACCGCCCAGCCGATCGCTCCGAGAATCGCGGTGACGATCACCCCTGCCACGATCTCGCGCAGCAGATCAGCTCGAAGCCACCTCCACAGGCGTTTCGGCCAGGGCTTTCGTGTATCCGGCAGCGCGTACGGGCGGATCTCCTTGGAGATCGCGTCCCGGACCTCCTGAGGGACACTCCCATATCCGGTGACCTCGATGGTCAGCGGCGAGGACTCGAGATCCGCATGGATGCATATCCGGTAACCCGCGTCGAACACGCTCATTTTCACACCGCGGGCATGAGGGTGCGCAAAGGCGCTGCGCAGGTCCGCGGCGTGGATCCGGCCGGCATCCGCGAGCTCGATCTCAATCTCTATCTCCTTTGCGGCCGGCTTGAGAAGTTGTTCCACGTTGAACATGGCGCGGACCACGCAATCGCGATTGGGGAGGACCCACCGATGGTGATATTCGCGCGGAAGAAAGGTCATTACGGGGCTCCTGGTAACTGACCAGAAATAAACAGTCGTTTATGCGGCTCGCCCGTACGAGATTCTGGATACGCGCAGTCCCTGAAGGCTCAACACAAATGCGACCGTGCGCACGCTCGCGCCGCGTCCCACCCGCCTGTCGCGGCGCGGTGCGGCAGAGCCCCGGCACACGCCCGCCGCCGAAGTCCCTGCGACGGGCGCCGTGTCAAAGGTTGATCATCCGGGGGGATGCTGTGCCATGATGTGTACGTGTTCTACGCTCGCTCGCTCGCGAGGCGAGCCGGAGTTCAGCCATGGCCCTGACGGGCCTTGCGGGGAGCGGCCCTGCGATGTTGCGTCCTCAACGTCGCCGGGCCGTTTCTTTAGGCGCTCGTCGTCGCCAGTGTCGTCAGGTCGAATTCACCTTGGCGAACGCCGGAGGTGAACGCGGCCCACTCCGCAGGAGTGAACACGAGGACGGGACCGTCCTGCTCCTTGCTGTCACGCAGCGCGACGTTGCCGTCAGCGAGCGGGGCAACCTCGACACAGGCGTCTGCGCCATTGCAGAAGGTGCTCTTCCGCCACGCCGCCTTCAAAGGGTGGTTGTGCATTATCTCCCCAAATGGCTAAAGGGGCTCCATTGCCCCTTGTTGAGGTAAGGCGGCTATTGCCGCCACAGCATGGCCTTGCGCTGGATGAGGACCCGGGACTCGTCCTCGTCGAGCGCCTCCGATCTGATGTGATCGAAAGCGATTTCGTATCCGGCCACACGTTGGAGGTCTTCAACGAAGTTGGCAGTATACAACTGTTCCAGGTATACGACGTCGTCGAATTCCGCAAACTGCAGATGAATAAAGGTGCCGGTGTTCACCGGATGAAGTGAGTCCAGGGTGAGGACGTGGACGCCGACATGCGGGAGCAGGGAAATCTCCAGGAGATGCTCCATCTGCTCACGCATCACCGACGGTTCGCCGAAGCGGCGCATCAGCGCCGACTCGTCGAGCACGACCGTGAGCCGGCAGGGCTCCGGCCGGTGCAGCACGCGCCGCTGGCGGTCGAGGCGGGCCTCGACCCGGCTGCGGACACCGCTGTGCGTGATGCGCGCGATGCCCCGGGAAGCCAGGATGACTTCCCGCGCGTAGTCCTCGGTCTGCAGGAGGCCCGGCACGATCTGCGGCTCCCAGGATCGCTGGGAGACCGCCTCCGCCTCTAGCCCCAGGAATCTGGTGTATTCCTCGGGCAGAGCGTCCTCGTAATCTTCCCACCACCCTCGCTGCTCCGCATCCCGCAACAGGCCGATGAGTTCATCAAGTTTGTCCCCATCGACCCGATAGAGCTTCACCAGCGCCTTGATGTCGTCGGTGCTGGGCATGGTCCTCGCGGCCTCGATGCGGCTGACCTTGCTCGGCGACCAGCCGAGCTCACTGGCCGCCTTGGCCCCGGTGAGCTTTCGCCGCTCGCGCAGCAAACGCAGCTCCTGGCCGAGCCGGAGCCTGCGTACCGTCGGGCTGCCTTGCTGCCTTGGCACCGTCCGCTCTCCTGCTTGTCGGGAAGGAAGGTGTAACCGGAGGGAATCGTTTGGAAGCTCAGCTTTTGAGGGACTAGTCGGCCAATCTTACACTGCAAGTTGCATGAGTAGTCGCGTTCGGCCTTGCCAGAAGGCTGTCACGGAGAGAGCGTAGGAGCAAGACAAGCTCCGTGAAGCCTTCTCGGTCGGATCAGGGTTTCCGCCCCTATCCCCCGGCCAGGGAGTCCTCGACACTTCTCGTGCAAGTTGCAGGGCAAGCCATAGGGCAAGAAGCGAAGAAAATGAAATCTTCCTTGCTTAAGGTATTGCAGCAACGCGGACCTCGGAGGACGATCGGTAGCGACGAGGGTTTCTCGAGTGTGAGGGAGGCCGGGCATGACGACACCGCCGCACGCACCGGGCCTTTCCCCTGTGGTCGCGCGCCCCTGCCGGGGCCGCATCGCCGGCAACGTCGCCGTCCCGGAAATGAAGCTCATGCCCAGGGAGGCCGTTTGCCGGAAGGATCTCGCAATCGACTGAAGCAGCCGGCGCTGACGAATCCGCCGCACGTTGACTCACCCCTGCAAGAAAAAGCCGGTCCGAGACCCACGACCAATGTCCCCGCATATGGGCTGCCACCCTGCGAAAGACCTGGTCATGAGCCCTCGGACCGGCTAAGAAGCCACCTCTAGAAATGCCGCGAAAGGGGTCTTCTATGTACTCACAAGGTACCAAGGGACTCAGTCGAATCAAGTCCCGGATCCGGGAACTCGTCGCATGGGCCGACCGCGAAATCTGCATGGAGCCCGACGAATTCGCACACCACGTCGGCTGGACCGTGAGCAGGACGGGGTTCGGGGCCCGTCGTTATCGGGATCCACGTTTCGACCAGCTCCGCCTGCCGCGCCGGGTGCACGAGGAGGTGACCTGACGTGCCGAGGAACCCACGCAACCAGATTTTCCCCGCCAACGAGGATCTCCCCGCCGCCCGGGGCGGCGGGCCTCTCGTCAGGCTCTGGCGGGCACGGGCCGAATTGCTGGTGGCCGCCACGCTGACGCTGGCCACGCTGACCTTGCTCGACGCGACGCGGGAGGGCCGGTGGGTGCCCTTCCTCCTGCTGACGAGCGCGATCTCGGCGCCGGCCGCCACCCGGACCGGGCGCAACTGGATCGCCGCCCACTTCTGGTGCGTGTTCTCCAGGCACCGCCTGCAGCGGGTTTGCCTGGAGACGACGATGCACACCAGGGCCGGGCGCATCCCGCTGGTGCTCTGGATCACTCCGACGACGACCGGCGAGAAGGCACTGATCCTGACGCGGGCCGGGATCAGCGCCGAGGAGTTCGAGGCGTACAGCGAGGAGATCGCGGCGGCCTGCTGGGCCAGGAGCGTGAACGTCTACCGGCACCGCACGCGGGCGCAGCTGCTGATCGTGGAGGTCGTCCGGCGTGACGAGGCCCCCGGGGCCGCCTCGCCGGGGCTGGACCGGCTCTACGGCAGGCGCGCCTGGGTCTCGCTCAGACCCGAACTCGAGGAGCCGCCCGATCTGCGTACACCGGTGAGATTGGCGCAGGTCGGCTGAGGACCCCGGGGTAAAGGGGCCTTCCCCGGGGGCGGAAGCCCCGGAGACCGCGGGGGCTCCGGGGCTTCCCCACGCGCGTGGCACGGGCCAAGATGAGTCCATCTGGCGAACTCAGGAGTCGTGATGACCTCGACCGTCCACCGGACATGCCCCCTCTGCGAAGCCGTCTGCGGCCTGACGCTGACCCTTGACGAGGGCGGGCACGTGACCAGCGTCCGCGGCGACAAGGACGATCCGTTCAGCAAGGGCTTCATCTGCCCGAAGGGGGCCAGCCTCGGCCGGCTCGACGAGGACCCCGACCGGCTGCGCAAGCCGCTGATCCGGGAGGGCGATCTGTGGCGGGAGGTCGGCTGGGACGAGGCCTTCGGCGCCGTCAAGGCGGCGCTGGACCAGGTGGGCGACCGCCAGTCCGTCGCCGTCTACCTCGGTAACCCGAACGCCCACAGCATGGCGGGCGCACTCTACGGCGCCCCGCTGATCAAGGCGCTCGGCACCCGCAACATCTACTCCGCCAGCACCGCCGACCAGATGCCCAAGCACGTGGCCAGCGGCCTGATGTTCGGGCACCCGCTGGCCATCCCGGTCCCCGACCTGGACCGCACCGACTACCTGTTGATGCTCGGCGCCAACCCGCTGGAGTCCAATGGCTCGCTGTGCACCGCGCCGGACTTCCCCGGCAGGCTGAAGGCGCTGCGCAGGCGCGGCGGCCGGCTCGTCGTGATCGATCCGCGCCGGACGCGGACCGCCGCACTGGCCGACGAGCACGTCTTCGTCCGCCCAGGGACGGACGCCTACCTGCTGTTCGGCCTCGTCCACACGCTGTTCGCCGAGGATCTGGTCAGGCCGTCCCACGAGGTCAACGGCCTGGATCAGGTGCGGGAGGCGGCCAAACACTTCCCTCCGGAGTCGGTGGCACGCCGTACCGGGGTGCCGGCCGAGGTGATCGTGCGGCTGGCCAGGGAGCTGGCGGCGGCGCGTACGGCCGCCGTCTACGCCAGGATCGGCACCTGCACCGCCGAGTTCGGCACGCTGGCCCAATGGCTGGTGGACGTGCTCAACGTGCTCACCGGCAACCTCGACCGGCCGGGCGGCGCGATGTTCCCGAAGCCCGCCACGGAGTTCGCGGCACGCCGCAGGCCATACCAGGTGGGCCGGTGGACGAGCCGGGTCCGCGGCCTGCCCGAGGCCAATGGCGAGTTGCCGGTGGCCACGCTCGCCGACGAGATCGAGACGCCGGGCGAGGGGCAGGTCAGGTTCCTGCTCACGATCGCGGGCAACCCCGTGTTGTCGGCGCCCCACGGGGACAGGCTGGACGCGGCCTTCGAACGGCTCGACTTCATGGTGAGTGTGGACCCGTACCTGAACGAGACCACCAAACACGCCAACGTCATCCTCCCGCCGCCGCGGGTGCTGCAGTCAGGGCACTACGACTTCGCGCTGCTCGGGTTCGCCGTACGCAACTACACGCGGTACTCGCCGCCGCTGCTGCCGCTGGACGGGCAGCCTTCAGAGGCCCAGATCCTGGCCAGGCTGGCCATGATCGCCTCGGGGCTCGAAGGGGACCTGGACGCGTTCGTCATCGACGAGATGTTGCGCAAGGCCACGGAGACACCCGGCTCCGGCGTCGAAGGACGCGACGTGGCCGAGCTTCGTGATGCGCTGGACGGCGAGAGCGGCGGCGAGCGCAGGCTCGACCTCATGTTGCGGCTCGGCCCGTACGGCGAGTGGGCCGGCAAGGGTGACCTGTCGCTGCGCAAACTGCTCGACCACCCGCACGGCCTGGACCTCGGCCCGCTGGAGCCCCGGCTCGACGAGGTACTCAAGACCGCCTCCAGGCTGATCGAGCTGGCGCCGCCGCAGCTCATCGAGGACGTGGAGCGGCTGCGGAGCAAGCTGGACGAGGAGCCGCCGGAGATCGTCCTGATCGGGCGGCGCCACCTGCGCTCCAACAACAGCTGGCTGCACAACGTGGGCTCGCTGGTCGGCGGCAGCAACACCTGCACGCTGCAGATCAACCCGGCCGACGTGGCCCGGCTCGGGCTCGACGGCGAGGCCGTGGTCCGCTCGGCGAAGGGCCAGCTCACGGTGCCGCTGGAGCCCACCGACACCATCATGCCGGGCGTGGTCAGCCTGCCGCACGGCTGGGGCCACGCGGGCAGCGCCCAGAGCGTGGCGGCCGAGCACGCGGGCGTCTCCGTGAACACGCTCACGGACGAATCGGCCATTGACGTTCCAAGTGGTAACGCAGTGTTCAACGGAGTTCCGGTCACGATTTCACCAACCGGGGTGATCACCGCACATTAGGGTGTCGCGCGTGACTATCGCGCCAGAAGAGGACCGCCTGAACGCCCAGATCTCCTTCGCCATCGAAATCGACAAGTTGAAGCGGATCATCCGCCGCAACCATCTCATCGACGGTTCGCGGCGGGAGAACACCGCAGAGCACTCCTGGTACGTGGGCACGCTGGCGATGGTCCTCGGCGAGCATGCCCCGCCGGGGACCGACCTCCAACGGGTGGTGGCCATGTTGCTGGTGCACGACCTGGTGGAGATCGACGCCGGCGACACGTTCATCTACGACCCGGTGGAGGTCGCCGCCCAGGCCGAGGCCGAGCGGGCCGCCGCCGACCGCATCTTCGGCCTGCTCCCCGCCGACCAGGCGGTGTGGGTGCGGGAGCTGTGGGACGAGTTCGAGGCCAGGAAGACGCCGGAGGCACGCTTCGCCAAGGCGCTCGACCGCTTCGCCCCGATCCTGGCCAATCACCACACCGAGGGCGGCACGTGGCCGCTGTTCAAAGTGAAGGCCTCGCAGGTCAGGGAGAAGGTGCGGATCATCGAGGAGGGCTCGCCCTCGCTCGGCGCGTACGCCCTGGAGCTGGTCGAACTCTCCGTGGCCAGGGGACACCTGTCCGAGTGATCTCATGGCGACCCTGTCCGAGTGACCCCCTCACGGCGGGGGTAGGGGACTTGTCGTGAAAGAGGAAGTACGAGCGAGGCGTCGGCAATTGCGCGGTTTCGCCGGACCGGTTGCCCTTGCCGACCGGCTCGAGAAATCGAAGTCCATGGATCGGCCGATCAGGGTGCTCGCCAAGGCGATACGCCGGCGCATCCGCACAGGCATGCTACGCGACCTGCTCCACGGCGTGCCCATCGGCGAGCCCCTGCACCCGCCGTTGGCCTCGGTCAGCCTGGGCTGCTGGATCTCGACGGCCGTGCTCGACCTGGCCGGAGCCGACCCCCGGGCCGCGAGGCTGCTGCTGGCCACCGGCGTGGCCAATGCGTTCCCCACTGCCGCCGCCGGGCTGACCGACTGGTCCTCGCTCCACCGCGAGCAGCAGCGGGTCGGCTTCGTCCACATGTTGTCAAATTTGACCGCGCTCAGCCTGTTCTCCGCGTCGCTGATCGCCCGGCTGCGCGGCCATGAGCGCCCCGGGAAGATTCTCTCCTTCGCCGGTCTGGGCGTCGGCACGCTCGGCGCCTACCTGGGCGGCCACATGGCCTACCGGCAGGCGGCAGGGGCCAACCACGCCCCGCAGGTGTCGCACCTGGTGCCGCTGGGCTGGCACGATCTGTGCCCGATCAAGGACCTGCCGGACGGGCGGCCGGTGGCGCGGCGGCTCGGTTACATCCAGCTCTTCGTGTTGCGCCAGGGCGACGGCGTGACCGTGATGGTGGACCAATGCCCCCATCTGGCCGGCCCGCTGCACCAGGGCAGGCTCGTCATGGACAACGGCGAGGCGTGCGTGGTCTGCCCGTGGCACGGCAGCACGTTCCGGCTGGGGGACGGCTCGGTGCGGCACGGGCCCGCGACCGCGCCCGCGCCCACGTTCGAGACACGGATCAGGCGGGACGGCACCATCCAGGTCCGGCCGGGCTTGACCTGAAGTTTGATTGAGGTTCTACGGTCGGTCCATGGGCAAGATTCTGGTGACCGGCGCGACCGGCAATGTAGGCAGGCATGTGGTCTCCCAGTTGGGGGAGGCCGGGCTGGAGGTGCGTGCGCTCGTCAGGGACCCTGAGCGGTCGCGGCTGCCCGTCGAGACGGTCCGGGGCGACCTGACGGCGGCCGAGACGCTGGAGCCGGCGCTGCGGGACGTCGAGAGCGTGTTCCTGCTCTGGCCGGGCTTCACGACGGGCAACGCCGCTGACATGGTGACGGTGATCGCCAAGCACGCGCGGCGCGTGGTGTTCCTGTCGGCGAACGTGGCGGATGAACCCGAGACGCATTATCACGAGATCGAGCGGCTGATCCGCCATTCCGGGCTCGGCTGGACGTTCCTGCGGCCGGGCGGCTTCGCGGCCAACACGCTGGGGTGGGCCGGGCAGATCAGGCAGGGCGTCGTGCGGTGGCCGTTCGGACAGGCGTCACGGTCGCTCATCCACGAGAAGGACATCGCTGCCGTGGCGGCGCATGTGCTCACGTCGGCGGGTCACAACGGTGCCGCATACGTCCTCACCGGCCCCGAACAGCTGACCCAGGCCGAGCAGGTCCGCCTGATCGGCGAGGTGATCGGGCGCGAGGTGCGCTGGGAGGAGCAGCCGGCGGAGGAGGCCCGCGAGCGGCTCATGGCCGCCTGGGGCGACCCGGCGTTCGTGGACGGCGCCCTGACGACGTGGGAACGCTTCGTGACGCATCCGGAGCAGGTCACCGACACCGTGCGGCGGCTGCTCGGCAGGCCGGCGCTGACGTTCCGCCAGTGGGCGCGCGACCACGCCGCCGACTTCAGCTGACCTCGTCCGCCGGGTGCTCCACGAGGGCGAGGATGCGGCTGGACATGAACCGAGCCGTGCGTACGGGGGTGCCGCTGCGGGTGACTTCGCTCACCTCGACGACACCCCGGCCCGTGGTCACCTCCACCCGCCGACCGGCCCGGGTGGCCTTGATCTCGTAAGTACGCGGCGTGCCGCCGGCGTCGATGACGATCTCCACCCGGTCACCCTTCATGTCCGGGTTATACCCATCACACCTATCCGTACACCAGTACGATAATTGCCGCGATCCCCACACACACAATGACTCCGCGCAACACGGGCGCCGGGATCCGCCGCCCCACCCGGGCCCCCAGGAACCCGCCCGCCACCGCGCCCAGCCCCACCCCGGCCACGGCCTGCCAGTCCACCTCCGCGACCAGCACGAACAACGTGGCGGCCACCAGGTTGACGATCAGGGCGAGGACGTTCTTGGCGGCGTTCACCCGCTGGAGGTGGTCGTCGAGGAAGCTGCCCAGCAGGCCGATCAGCAGGACGCCTTGGGCCGCGCCGAAATAGCCGCCGTAAACGCCCGCGGCCAGCACGCCCAGCCACAACTCCAGGCCCCCGTGCGGGTGCGCGTGCTCGCGCCGATCGGCCAGCCAGCGGTTGATCCACGGCTGCGCCACGACCAGCACGCAGGCCAGCGCGATCAGCGCGACGACGATGATCTCGAAGATGTCGGGGTCCAGGAACAGCAGGAGGATCCCGCCGATCAACGCTCCGGTCGCCGAGGCCGCGCCCAGGCGCAGCAGACGGTCGCGCTGGCCGAGGAGTTCGGGGCGGTAGCCGTACGCGCCGCTGAAGGAGCCCGGCACCAGGCCGATGGTGTTGGAGACGTTGGCCGTGACGGGATCGATTCCGATGGCCACCAGCGTCGGAAACGTGATCAGCGAGCCCGACCCCACGACCGCGTTGATGGCGCCCGCCACTACACCGGCCGCGCAGACCGCGACCAGTTCCCACCCCGTCACGAACCCTCCTTTTACGTATCTGGGCTCTTGGGGGGTGTGAACAGACCGCCAAGGCTCTCTAGGACCTTGCCCATCTCCGATGGGACGATCCAGATCTTATTTGCCTCGCCTTTGGCGATCTCCGGCAGGGTCTGCAGATACTGGTAAGCGAGCAGTTGCTGGTCGGGCTTCCCCTCATGGATGGCTTTGAACACCATCCCGATCGCATCCGCCTGTCCCTTGGCGCGCATGGCCTGCGCCTCGGCCTCGGCCTGGGCCCGTAGCACGGCCGCCTCCGCCTCGCCGCGCGCCCGCAGCACCGACGCCTGCTTCTCGCCTTCGGCCTGCAGGATCGCCGCCTGGCGCTGCCCCTCCGCGGTCAGCACGGCGGCACGCTTGTCGCGATCGGCGCGCATCTGCTTCTCCATCGAGTCCTGGATGGAGGCAGGCGGGTCGATGGCCTTAAGCTCGACGCGGTTGACGCGGATGCCCCACTTGCCGGTCGCCTCGTCGAGCACGCCGCGCAGCGCGGTGTTGATGTCCTCGCGCGAGGTCAGCGTACGTTCCAGGTCCATGCCGCCGACCACGTTGCGCAGCGTGGTGACCGTGAGCTGCTCGACGCCGACGAGGAAGTTCGCGATCTCGTAGGTGGCCTTCTTCGGGTTGGTGACCTGGAAATAGATCACGGTGTCGATGGAGACCACCAGGTTGTCGGACGTGATCACCGGCTGGGGCGGGAACGACACCACCTGCTCCCGCAGGTCGATCATGTCCTTGATGCGGTCGATGAACGGCACCACCAAGTTCAGCCCCGGAGTCAGCGTCCTGTGGTAGCGCCCGAGCCGCTCGACGATGGCCGCCGTGGCCTGCGGGATGATGCGGATGGTGCGGACCATTCCGAAGCCCACCGCCGCGACCACGACGAGGGCGACGATGAGCTGCTCGACGGACATGGCGACGCTCCGAAGCCGAGGGAACCGACTCCGTAGATCCTATTTGGTTTCAGCTGGCGGAGGCCTTTATGCGCATAAAGGTGATCAATCAGTAAGCGCGGGCGTACCAGCGGCCCTCCGAGCTGCGATCCAGCGTCAGCGGCACCCCGAACGTCTGGGAGAGGGTGTCAGACGTCATCACATGCTCGAGCGGCCCCTGCGCCACCACGGAGCCGTGCCGCAGCAGCAGCCCATGCGTGAACCCGGCGGGCACCTCCTCCACGTGGTGCGTCACCAGGACCAGCGTCGGCGAGCGGAAGTCGCCGGCCAGCAACGACAGGCGGCGCACCAGGTCCTCGCGACCGCCCAGGTCAAGCCCGGCCGCGGGCTCGTCGAGCAAAAGCATCTCGGGGTCGGGCATGAGGGCGCGGGCGATCTGCACCCGCTTGCGCTCGCCCTCGGACAACGTGCCGAAGCGCCGCCTGATCAGATGGGCCGCGCCCATCATGTCGATCAGCTCCACGGCCCTGGTCACGTCGTTGGAGTCGTATTCCTCGGTCCAGCGGCCCATGATCCCGTAGGAGGCGGTCAGCACCAGGTCGATGACCTTCTCCTCCGGCGGGATGCGCTCGGCCAGCGCGGCGCTCGCCAGCCCGATGCGGGGCCGCAGATCGAACACGTCCGCCTGCCCCAGCCGCTCCCCGAGCACCTCGACCACGCCCTCGCTCGGATAGAGCAACGTGGCGGCGACCTGCAGCAACGTGGTTTTGCCAGCGCCGTTGGGGCCGATGACGGCCCACCGCTCGTCCGCGTTGACCGTCCAGTCGATGCCGCGCAGCAGGGCCGCTCCGTCGCGCCTGACGGCGACGTCCTGGAGCCGCAGCACCTGACCACCCATCCCCGAACCTCCCTTTGGAGTCACCCTGGGGACAAACCTATTGCAGGGCGAACGCTTATCGTGGATCGGTGCGCCCTGAATCGCCTGTCTGTCCCACCCTGGTCGCCTGGGGCAACGCGTGGCTCGCCGGCCACGTGGGCCTCGACGAGGCGGCTGACCACGTGGAATCCGCCGGCGGGCCCGCCGTCGCGGGCGAGGTCCCGTTGCGTAAATACCTCGCAAACCTCCGCGCGGGCGGCATGCGCGAGTTGCGGCTCGCGCTGCCCGCGCCGGGCGACCCGCTCGGGTTGTCGGGTCCGGCCTCGTTCAACTCGGCCGCGGTCGACGCCGGGCAGGCCGCCATCGCCGTGCTCGACGACCACAACATCGGGCTGGTGCCGGCACCGGACCTGCGCGGGTCGTCCTATGTCGGGGTACGCCTGGACGTGCATGAGTCCGGGCCGATACGCCACGACCTGCCCTCGCTGTCCGAGGCCGAGCGTGAGTTGTCGGACGCGATGCGCTCGGCCACCGAGGCGCTGGCCTCCGTCGACGGGCCTCTCCAGAGCCGTCCCGCACTGGGGCGGCAGGGCGGCGAGCTGGCGCCCGGTTATCCCGCACGGGCGCACCGCGTCTCCACGCTGGCCACGCGACTGGCCGCGGTGCTGCGCCTGGCCGACGACCGAGGGCTCACCTCCGGTCAGATCGCCGCCCGCGGCGCCGCGCTGCGCGAGCTCGACCGCGCGGTACGACGTGCGCTCGTCGCCGCCCACCACGCGATCTTCGAGCCCATCAGGAGCCAGTAGCCGCGTCCCCGGCCTTCCACAAGCGGACCAGTTTGTCCTTGCCGGCCGAGACGAGGGCGACCCGGTCGTCGACGCGGACGATGCCGACGGCGTACACGCCGCTCTTGTGGGCCTTCACGGGCTTGCCCAGTGGCTTGCGGGCGTCCGGGTCCCAGAGCCTGATCGTGCCGTCGGTGCTGCCGGACAGCAGGACCGTCCGATCGCCCACGGTGCCGAAGGACAGCGAGTAGATGATCTTCTTGTGACCGGACATGGTGCCGATGGTCTTGCCGTTCTTCGGGTCCCAGATCCGGATTTTTCCGTCTTTGCCACCGGACGCCACGACCGTCTTGTCGTCGACCTTGCCGACGGTGACGGCGTACACGCCCTTGGAGTGGCCCTTGTACGCCTTCCCGTACGACTTGCGGCTGGACATGTCCCACATGCGCAACGACTCGTCCTCGCTGGCCGAGACCGCGATCGCGCGGTCGCCGATGTGGGTGGCGCTGAGCCAGTTCACCGGCTTGCGGTGGGCCCGGATGCTCTTGCCCGTGGCCTTGCGTTTGCCCAGGTCCCAGAACCTGAGGTAGCCGTCGGCGTCGCCGGTGACCGCCACCCACTTGTCCTTGACCTTGGTCACCGCGACGGCGTAGACGGCGTCGCCGTGCCAGCCGAGGATCTTGCCCTTGCGGGTCTTGAGATTCCACAGGCGGACACTGCCGTCGTAGCCGCCGGAGACCGCGACGGGGGTCTTGCCCATCATCGCGCCGGCCACGGCGTACACCTCCTGCCTGTGGCCCTTCATGGAAGCCAGGGACTTGTGCGTGGCCAGGTCCCACAGGCGAACCCGGCCGTCCTGGCCGCCGGTGACCAGCCAGGTCGTCTTGCCGCCCACGGACACGGCGGAGAACGTCTGGACGCCCTTCGTGTGGCCCTTGAGCGACTCCCCGTCCTGTTCGCCCACCACCGGGACCGTCTGCTCCTGGGGCTGGTCCTGGGTGGGCGTGGGGGTCGGCGTCACCACTGTGGGGGTGGGGGTCGGGGTCGCCGAACTCGCCTGGGTCGTCGCCGTCGTCGGGGTGGGGACCGTCGGACTGGCGGACGTGGTCAGCTGGGCGACGTTGTCCCCTCCGGGGCCGGACGTGGGCGCGAACATCTTCGGGCCGAAGTAGAGCACGCCGCCGGCCAGGGTGAGTGCCACGACCAGGGTGCCCGCCACCAGGGTGGCGCGCCTCCGCCTGGCGTTGGCCTCATCGGGCCGCTCCTCCACGGGGATGTGCCTGAAGAACGCGTCGTTGTCCGCACTGGGACGCGAATTGTCCGGCCACGCCGCACCGGCCCGGCCGGCTCCGTCCCGGCCCCGGTCACCCGCCTGACCATCGGCACCCGCCGGCCCGGCCGAGCCCGGCTGTCCGGGCTCTCTGAGGTGACCGGCCGCAGGGACCCGCCCAGGCGACTGCGCCTGCGGGGCGGCGCCCATCGGATAGGGCGGCGGCAGGTACTGCTGAGCCTGCGGCGGTGGGTTGTGCGGCTGCCCACCAGAAGGCTGTTGCGCCGCCTGTGGCCGCGCATAGGCGTCCCCTGAAGGGCTGGCCCACCCCGAGGCCGCACCCCCGCCAGCGGGCACCTGCCCATCGGGACTCACCCACCCGGATGCGGCAGCCGGCTGTCCTCCCTGACCTGCCCACCCCGAGGCCGAGAACGCTCCACCCGCCCCAGGACCCTCCGGTCCCGAAGCCTGCGGACCCGCGGGCTGCGGGCCCGACACGCCCGAGCTCCCGGCCTGCGGACCAGCGGCCCGCGGGCCGGACACGCCGGGGCCACCGCGCTGCGGACCGGCGACCTGCGGGCCCGACACGCCCGAGCTTCCGGCCTGCGGACCAGCGGCTCGCGGGCCCGACACGCCGGGGCCACCGCCCTGCGGACCGGCGACCTGCGGGCCCGACACGCCGGGGCCACCGGCCTGTGGATCGGTGGCCTGCTGACCGGAACGTTGCGGCCCCACGACATGCGGGCCCGAAGGACCTGCTCCACCGGCCTGTGGGGTGGAAGCGCGCCAGTCGGGGGTGGCGGGTGGTGGGGTGGCGGAGTCCGGGCCGGGCGCCCGGCCTTCCGGGCTCGCCCAGCCGACCCGGGGCGGCGCAGCCCCGGCGCGCGGCGGCCGGGGCGGAGGTCCTTCTGAACCGGCCCAGGAGGGCGCAGGAGGAGCCGGCGGAACGGGAGCGGGCGCCGGCGACGGGACGGGGTTGGGCGGGGTGCTTTGTTCGGCGGCGAACTGGGAGCCGGTGGTGAGGGCCACCTCGTCGTCGAGCCGGGACGACTCCCCCTGGTTCTCCAGCAGCGCGAACAGCGCGTCGGCCGCCGTCGGCCGATCCTCGGCCCGCTTGCTGAGGCACGCCTGCACGATCGGCCGCAGATCGTCGGGCAACACCGACAGATCCGGCTCCTCGTTGATCACCCGGTAGATCACCGCGGGCAGGCTGTCCTCCCCGAACGCGGGCCGTCCCGTAGCGGCGAACACCATGGTCAGGCCCCAGCTGAACATGTCGCTGGCCGGCCCGACTCGTTCGGCGGAGATCTGCTCGGGCGACATGTACGCCGGCGTCCCCACCACCCCGCTGCTGAGCGTCATCCCCGAGTCCAACGCCCGCGCGATACCGAAGTCGATCACCCGCGGCCCGTCGCTGCCGATCAGCACGTTGCTCGGCTTGAAGTCCCGGTGCACGATGCCCGCCCGGTGAATGGCGGCCAACGCGGTCACCGTGCCGACGGCCAGCCGGTACAGCGCGCCACCGGCACGCGGCCCGTCACGCTGCACCACGATCTGCAGTGACACGCCGTCGACCAGCTCGCTCACGATGTACGGCTGCTCGCCGTCCATGTTGGCGTCCAGCACCTGGGCGGTGCAGAACTGGGCGACCCGGCGCGCCGCGGCCACCTCTCGCAAGAAGCGCTCGCCGTCGATCCCCGGCTTGTCGAGCCGGGTTTTCAGTAGCTTGATCGCCACAAGCCGCCCGTCGGGCGCCTCCCCCTTGAAGACGATCCCCTGCGCCCCCTTGCCCAGGCGGCCGAGCAACCGGTAGCTGCCCAGGGTCTGCGGATCACCCGCCTGTAAAGGGTGCGTCTCCGGCACCTGGCCCTCCCCCTTGTGCTAATCCCCCGATCACAAGCGTGATGGGCCCACGCGAACCCCCGCAAGCCATCCCAGGTCACGAAAGATCATCGCTCTTTGCGAAAAATTTGCCCTTCGCAATAATCGTGGAGATGATCGGGGATTTCCAGCACCGTACGGGGAGCCGTCACATGCGCAGAAGCTTCAGCCTGTTCTTAGCCGGAGGTCTCGCCGCCGGCACCCTGGCCGCGCCCGGCCAGGTCAGCGCCGCCACCACCAGCACCACGACCGCGGTGACACCCACGAAGACGACGGCGCGGCCGGCGCCGTACTCGAGTTTCAAGATCTCGGTCAAGCACACCAAGCGCACCAAGCGCGGTGGCAAGATCACATATTACGTGAAGGCGAAGAACCTCGGCCCGCACTACGCCGACTACTACTGGATGGGCGGCGAGGTGCCGAAGGGCGTCGTGCCGACCCTGCGCTGGGGCGGTCCCAAGGGCACGAAGTGCACCTGGGAGGGCCGCTGGTTCTGGTGCTGGGGCCCGCTGCGCCTGGAGAAGGGCAAGACCGACTGGCTCAACTTCCAGGTGACGCTGAAGAAGGGCACCACGGGCACCGCCAAGGCCCGCGTCGGCGTGCTCTCGTTCGACGTGGACCAGGGCATGGAGAACATGAGCGAGGCCGAGCTCAAGCGCCTCGGCATCAAGGGCTACCACTGGCTCAAGACGGCCAAGACGACGATCGTCAGCCCGCCGCGCCCCGGGCGGAGCTACACCCCGCCGCCCCCGGTCAAGGAGTACAACCCGCCGTCCAGCCACGTCGAGTCCAACAAGAAGAAGGACACCTGATCTTCACCCCAGGCCGTGCCGTACCGCGTACAGCGCGGCCTGGGTGCGGTCCTGCACGCCCAGCTTCATCAGCACGTTGGAGACGTGGGTCTTGACCGTCTTCTCCGCGACGGCGAGGCTCCTCGCGATCTCCCTGTTGGACCGGCCGGCCGCGATGAGTGCGAGCACCTCGCGCTCCCGGTCGGTCAGCGGGACCGGCGCGGGCACGTCCGGGGCGCCGCCCGCGGACAACATCGCCTCGGCCGCTTCGGGCGCGAGCAGCACCTGGCCACCGTGCACGGCGCGAACCGCCTGGACCAGCGCGGACGGATCGACGTCCTTGTAGAGGAACCCGGACGCGCCCGCGCGCATCGCCGGCGCCACGTCCCCCCGATCGCTCACCGACGTCAGCACGACCACCCTGGTCGCGGTGCCGGCCAGCCGCTCCAGCGTGCCGAGGCCATCGAGCACCGGCATCTTCAGATCCAGCAGCAGCACGTCGGGGGCCAGCTCTCCGACCAGCTCGACGGCCTGTTCGCCGTCGCCGGCCTCACCGACGACCGTGATGTCGTCCTGCAGGTCGAGGAACGTCCGCAGCCCCTGCCGCACCACCGGATGATCGTCGGCGATCAGCACCCGGATCAAACGCCCACCTCCACGCGTACCGTGGTCCCGTGGCCGGGGGCCGACTCGACGGTCATCACGCCGCCGACCGACTCGGCCCTGTCCCGCATCGACACCAGCCCGAGACCGCGTGACTCCGCCTGCTCGAACCCGCTGCCGTCGTCGCTGACGGTCAGCACCAGCTTGCCGTCCTCATAGACCATCCGTACGAGGACGCGGGCGGCTCCCGAGTGCCTGAGCGCGTTGTGCAGCGCCTCCTGGGCCACCCGCAACACCGCGACCTCGACCGCCGAATCCAGCGGCGGCAGCTCGCCGCACTCGAACGCGACCAGGGACGGATGGAGCCTGTCGAGCATGCGGACGTGCTTGCGCAGCGTCTCCGACAGCCCGTGCCGGTCGAGCTCGGCCGGGCGGAGCTCCACGATCACGGCACGCAGCTCCGACAGGGCCTCGCCGGCCAGGCGCTGGACACGTTCGAGCTCCACGGCCGCCTTGCCGGGGTCCTGCGTCAGCATCGCCCCGGCGGCCTGGGCGGTGAGCCGGAGTGAGAAGAGCTTCTGCGTGACGGCGTCGTGCAGCTCTCTGGCCACCCGGTTGCGTTCCTCCAGCATGGCCAGCTCGCGACCGCGCTCGTAGAGCCTGGCGTTGGTCAGCGCGATCGCGGCGTGCGCGGCGAACAACGTGAGCAGCTCCTGGTCCTCCTGCGTGAAGCCGCCGCCGGGCGTGCGCTTGTTGGCCAGGAAGATGATGCCGAGCACCTGCTCGCCGTCGCGGATGGGGACGCCCAGGAAGTCCTTCATCACCGGATGCGCCTTCGGCCACCACTCGAACCTGGGGTCTTTGCGCAGGTCGGGGAGCCGGACGGGGGCGCCATCGCGGAGCATCGCGCCGAGCATGCCATGCTGCCGGGGCAGCGGCCCGATCGCGTCCCACTGCTTGTCGGTGATGCCCTCGGCGACGAACTCGGCGAACGACCCGTCGTCGTCGGGCACGCCGAGCGCGGCGTAGCGGGCGTCGAGCAGCCGCTGCGCCGAGCGTACGATGACCTGCAGCACCTCGCGGACCGACAGATGGCGGGTGACCGCGAGCACCGCGGAGCTCACCGCCTGCAGGATCTCGTCTCGGTCGGCCGTCACGAGACCACTCTATGATCCCCCGGCACCCCGGGTCCTAGGACGATGTGCCCAGGCCCGGACCGGTCCTCAGCCCGATGTCCGCGAGCCGTCGCGTTCCTAGCGTCGAAGCATGACGAACACCGCACTCATCACCGGCGCCTCCCGCGGCCTGGGTCTCGCGCTGGCGCGCTCGCTGGCCGCGTCCGGCTGGAACCTCGTCCTCACCGCCCGCGGGGCGGACGACCTGGAGAGGGTCGCGGCCGAGCTGGGCGCGACCGCGATCCCAGGCGACGTGACCGACCCGGCGCACGTCGAGCGGCTGGCCCGGGCGGCCCCGGAGCTGGACCTGCTGGTCAACAACGCCAGCGACCTGGGCGTGACGCCGCTGCCGCCGCTGGCGGGCTACCCGCTGGAAACGTTCAGAGCTCTGCTGGAGACGAACGTGACCGCTCCCCTCGCCCTCGTCCAGGCCACGCTGCCGGCGCTGCGCGCTTCCTCCCGCGGCGCCGTCGTGAACGTCACCTCGGACGCCGCCACCGGCGCGTACGAGGGCTGGGGCGGCTACGGGGCGAGCAAGGCAGCCCTGGAGCAACTGTCGAACGTGCTGGCCGCCGAGGAGCCCTCCGTTCGCGTCTGGTGGGTGGACCCCGGCGAGATGAACACCCGCATGCTGGCCGACGCCGTGGGCGCCGAGGAGGCGGCCGGCGCGGCCGACCCGGCGAAGGTGGCCGCGGCCCTGCACGACCTGGTGAGCTCCCGTCCGGCCAGCGGAAAAGTGAGCCTGCAATGACGGCGCCGACGCTCGACTTCGTGCTGCCGCCCGGCCTGACGGCCCAGGAGCCACCGGAGGCCAGGGGGATGTCCAGGGACGCGGTTCGCCTGATGGTCTCGCGCGGCGACCTGGAGCCCGAGCATCGCCGGTTCGCGGAACTGCCGGGGCTGCTCGACCCCGGAGACCTGATCGTGGTGAACAACTCGGCCACGCTGCCCGCGGCCGTCAGGCTGGACCGGCTGGCGGTGCACTTCTCCACGGCGCGGGAGGACGGCACGTGGCTGGTCGAGTTGCGCAGGCGTACTGCGAAGGCGTCCGAGCCGTACGGCGGGGGCGAGGCCGGGGAGTGGCTCCCGCTGCCGGGGCGGGCCACGCTGCGGCTGATCGAGCGGGAGACGCCGCGGTTGTGGCGGGCGGCGCTGGATCGTGACGTGGAGGCGTACCTGCGCGCGTACGGGGTGCCGATCCGCTATTCCTACGTGGAACGGGACTGGCCGATCGACGCCTACCAGACCGTGTTCGCGACCGTGCCGGGCAGCGCGGAGATGCCGAGCGCGGCGCGGCCGTTCACCACCGATCTCGTGACCGCGCTGGTGGCGCGCGGAGTCGGCATCGCGCCGATCACCCTGCACACGGGGGTGGCCTCGCCGGAGAAGGACGAACCGCCGTACGCGGAGCGGTACGAGGTGCCGGCCTCGACGGCGCGGCTGGTCAATCTGGCCCGCCGGAACGGCAACCGGGTGGTGGCGGCGGGCACGACGGTCGTACGGGCTCTGGAGACGGCTGTGGACGCGGCCGGGCGGGTGACCGCGGCAGCGGGCTGGACCAGGCACGTGGTCACTCCGGAGCGTGGCGTGCGGGCGGTCACGGGGCTGATCACCGGCCTGCACGAGCCGCGCTCCAGCCATCTGCTGATGCTCACGGCGATCGCGGGCGAGGAAGCGCTGGCGCGGGCGTATGAAGAGGCGCTACGGCAGGGGTACCTGTGGCACGAGTTCGGCGACACACACCTGATTCTGAAGAAATAGGCTTTACATAGATTTTGCCATCGTGATAGGAACAGCCGACATTTACGGGGGCTTGGCGATGTACGTCCCCGTGCCCAATTCCTCACCGGAGACGTTGAATGCGCAACTCCCTTCCCAAGGCCGCCTCGCTGGCATTGCTGGCCGGTGCCCTGCTCATCCCGGCTGTTCCCGCCGCCGCCACCACGACGGCTACCACGGCCACCACCGTGACCAAGGCTGCCGACCCCTTCTCGGCCTTCTCCGTCAAGGTCAAGGCGACCAAGACGGTCAAGGCCGGCGGGAAGATCAAGTACACCATCGTCGCCACCAACAAGGGCCCGCACTACGCGGACGCCTGGTTCCTCGGCGGCGAGTTCCCCAAGGGTGTCGACGTGAACAGCATCCGCTACGACACCAATCACTCCAAGATGAGGTGTGAGCTCGTCTCGGCCCGCGCGTTCTGGTGCCCGCCGACTGAGGTCATTGAGGTGGGTGACTCGGTCGTCATGAACTTCTACGCGAAGGTGAAGAAGAGCGCCAAGGGCACGCAGAAGGCGACACTCGGCGTGGTCTCGTACAACGTCGACCAGGGCATGGAGGACATGAGCAAGGAGGAGCTCGACCGGCTGGGCATCCCCGAGTTCGGCTACACGAAGAGCGTCACCACCAAGGTCGTTCGCTGACCCGTGCCCGGTCCGAATGGTGCACCTGCTGCGCGACCATCGGGCCGGGCGCAGTACCGTGACTGGATGTGGACCAGCGCACCCTCCTGATCACCCTGACCGGCCCCGACCGGCCCGGTGTCACGTCGCGTCTTTTCTCCGTCCTTTCCGGCTTTCCCGTGACAGTCTCGGACATCGAGCAGGTCGTCATCCGGGGCCGGCTCACCCTCGGCGTGCTCGTCACGTACGCGGGCGGCCCTTCGACCGGCACCGGCACCACGCTCGGCGCCATGTGGACCGCCGTCGAGCGGGTGGCCGAGGACCTCGGCATGGAGGTCGAGCTCTCCACCGGATCCCAGACCAAGGAGCAGCGCCGCCGCGGCCGCCTGTCGGTCAGCGTGCTCGGCGCCACGCTCCAGCCCGCCGCGATCGCGGGCATCGCCGGGCGCATCGCCGCCGCCGGCGCCAACATCGACCGCATCGAACGCCTCGCCCAGTGGCCCGTCACCTGCATCGAGCTGTCCGTCTCCGGTGCCGACCCGGACGCCCTGCGCATCGAGCTGGCCGCCGAGGCCGCCGCCCAGGAAGTCGACGTGGCCGTGCAGCGTACGGGCCTGTCCCGGCGGGCCAAGCGGCTGATCGTCATGGACGTCGACTCGACGCTCATCCAGGGCGAGGTCATCGAGCTGCTGGCGGCGCACGCCGGCTGCCTCGATGAGGTCGCCAAGGTCACCGAGCAGGCCATGCGCGGCGAGCTGGACTTCGCCGAGTCGCTGCGCAAGCGGGTCGCGTTGCTCGAAGGGCTGCCCGCCGAGGTGTTCGAACACGTGCGCAAGGAGGTCGTGCTCACGCCCGGCGCCCGTACGCTGGTCCGGACCTTGAAGCGGCTCGACTTCCGCTTCGCCATCGTCAGCGGCGGCTTCACCCAGATCACCGACGGGCTGGTCGAGGAGCTGGGCATCGACTACTCCGCCGCCAACGTCCTGGAGGTCGTGGACGGGCGGCTGACCGGCCGCGTCGTCGGCGAGATCGTCGACCGGCCGGGCAAGGCCCGGGCGCTGGAGCGCTTCGCGCGCGAGGCCCGCCTGCCGATCTCCCAGACCGTGGCCATCGGCGACGGGGCCAACGACCTGGACATGATCGCGGCGGCCGGGCTCGGGATCGCCTTCAACGCCAAGCCGGTCGTCCGGCAGGCCGCGGACACCGCGGTCAACACGCCGTACCTGGACTCGATCCTCTACCTGCTGGGGATCTCGCGGGACGAGGTGGAGGCGGCCGACGCCGAGGACGGCGTCCTCACGGCCGGCTGACCTCACGACTCGCTCTGCTCTTCGCCGGCCTGGTCCGCGGCTGGTTCTGCTTCGCGGCCTGGCCCGCGGCTAGCTCTCCTTCGGATCCCAGTGCGTGACCAGCCGGCCTTCACCCGGGTACAGGTCCGCCCACGCCGACTCCACCCGGATCACCGCGAACGCCCCTGGCCGGAACACGTAGTCGCCTCCGGCCAGGCCCAGGGCCAGCTCGTGCACTCCGGGGTTGTGGCCGCACAACACCACGGTGTCCAGGTCGGGATCGGACCGGCGGACCAGCTCCAGCAGCTCCTCCGGGTACGCCTCGTAAATGTCGCGCTCGTAGCTGATCTCCGCCTCCGGGAAGGCGATCTCGGCGGTGCGCTTGGTCCTGAGCGCCGGCGAGCAGAGGACCGCGTCCGGTTCCAGCCCGGCCGCTCTCAGCTCGTCTCCTGCCCGCTTGGCGTCCCGCTCGCCGCGGTCGGTCAACGGCCGCTCCCGGTCGGCCAGTCCGGGGATGTGGGCGGCTTTCGCATGCCGCAGCACGATCAACGTCCGCACCGGATCACCCTGTCTTCGAGGCCCAGATGGCCAATGCGACGAGCACGGCCAGGATGACGAGCATGGCCAGCAGAATCAGGCCCAGGGTCTTTGCGCCGTTGGGCTGCTTGTCATCTTCCACGCGCCCAGTTTCCCACCGAGGGCCCCCGGTGCGGCCGGAGCCCCAGTCCTGGCGCTCCACCCCTGCGCTCCACGCCCTGTGCCCTGCGCTCCACGCCCTGTGCCCTGCGCTCCACGCCCTGTGCCCTGCGCTCCACGCCCTGTGCCCTGCGCTCCACGCCCTGTGCCCTGCGCTCCACGCCCTGTGCCCTGTGCGCCACGACGGCGGCCCCAGAACCCGCCACCTCTCAGCGCTCCCTCGCAGGGCGGTCGACGCGGCAGATCGCCGAGGGCCTGGAGCGTGCCCGATGACCGCTACCCTGACCACCGTGAAACCTCCCGCCCGCACCCTGGACCGGCGCATCCGCGACACCCTGGACCGGCTCGAGCGCGACGTCGACGCCTGGTTCGCCACCGCCGATCCGGCCGCCGGCCTGCCATACCTGATGCCGCTGTCGTTCCTGTGGGACGGCCAGACCATGCTCATCTCCACGGCCAGGACCAACCCGACGGCCAGGTTCCTGGAGGCCACCGGCAAGGTCAGGGTGGCGCTCGGCACCACGCGCGACGTCGTCCTGATCGAGGCCGAGTTGCGTGAGGTGATACCCACCGCGGAGATCCCGGCCGAGGTCGGCGACACTTTCGCCGTCAAGACGGGCTTCGACCCGCGCAAGCTGCGCGGCGCCTACCCGTACTTCCGTATCGTCCCGCTCCAGGTGCAGGCCTGGCGCGAGGTGAACGAGCTCGCCGAGCGCGACCTCATGATCGACGGCAGGTGGCTCAGCCCTCCAGACACGGATCGGTGATCTCCCGCAGCCGCCGGACCCTGGCGGAACGGCAGCGCCCCGAGCCGCCCCTCACAACACGAAACACCCGCCCCCACGAGGGGGAGCGGGCGTCTCGGCTGTGGAGGGCGGTGGTGCTACGACGCCACCGGCTCCTGCTCGCGATTGTTGCTGGCCGGCTCGCTGGTCGCCGAACGCCGCTTGGACACGACGATGGCGCCGACCACGACGGCCACCGCCACCAGGGTGATGGAGATGCGCAGGACGGGGTTGCCCGCGTACAGCACCACCGCGGGCGCGACCAGTAGCGCCACCAGGTTCATCACCTTGATCAGCGGGTTGATGGCAGGCCCGGCCGTGTCCTTGAACGGGTCGCCGACCGTGTCGCCGATGACCGTGGCGGCGTGCGCCTCCGACCCCTTGCCACCGTGGTGCCCGTCCTCGACCAGTTTCTTGGCGTTGTCCCAGGCGCCACCGGAGTTCGCCAGGAACACGGCCATCAGCGTGCCGCAGGCGATCGCTCCGGCGAGGAACGCGCCCAGCGGCGCGTACCCGAGGGCGAAACCGACCGCGATCGGCGTCATGATCGCCAGCAGGCCGGGCGTGGCCAGCTCGCGCAGCGAGTCGCGAGTGCAGATGTCCACGACGCGCCCGTAGTCCGGCTTCTCCGAGCCGTCCATGATGCCGGGCTTGCTGCGGAACTGCTCCCGTACTTCGAAGACGACCCGCATCGCGGCCCGCCCGACCGCCGTGATCGCCAGTCCGGAGAACAGGAACACGACCGAGGCCCCGATGATCAGGCCGACGAGGACGTTCGGGTTGTCGATGCCCAGGCTGAAGTTCTGGAAGATGCCCAGCGCATCCTTGATCGACGCGTCGGCCTTGGCGAGCTCGCCCTCCACGGCGGTACGGAAGGCGCCGAACAGCGCGGTCGCCGCCAGCACGGCCGTGGCGATCGCGATGCCCTTGGTGATCGCCTTGGTGGTGTTGCCGACGGCGTCGAGGCTGGTGAGCACGCGGGCGCCCTCGCCGTCGATGTCGCCCGACATCTCGGCGATGCCCTGCGCGTTGTCGGAGACCGGGCCGAAGGTGTCCATGGACACGATGACGCCGACCGTGGTCAGCAGGCCGGTGCCCGCCAGGGCGACCGCGAACAGCGCGAGCGTCACGTTGCCGAAGCCAAGCAGGAACGCGCCGTAGACCGCGCCGCCGATGATCAGGGCGGAGTAGACCGCCGACTCCAGGCCGACGCTGATGCCGGCCAGGATGACGGTGGCGGCGCCGGTGCGGGAGCTCTCGCCGATCTCGCGTACGGGACGCCGGGTGGTCTCGGTGAAGTAGCCGGTCAGCAACTGGATGGCGCTGGCCAGCACGAGGCCGATGAGGACGGCGCCGATGGCGATGAGCCGCGGGTCGGCGTCGGACTGGACGACCGAGCCGGTCAGACCGGCGAAGTCGGCGGGCAGGTACAAGAACGCCGCCACGGCGACCAGCACCGCGGAGATCGCGGCCGAGATGAAGAAGCTGCGGTTGATCGCGGCCATGCCGTTGCGGTCGCCGTCACGCATCCCGGTGACGAAAATGCCGATGATCGCCGTGATGACGCCGATCATCGGGACGATCAGGGGGAAGATCAGCCCCTGCTCGCCGAAGGCCGCGCTGCCCAGGATGAGGCTGGCGACCAGCATGACCGCGTACGACTCGAACAGGTCGGCCGCCATGCCCGCGCAGTCGCCGACGTTGTCGCCCACGTTGTCGGCGATGGTGGCGGCGTTACGCGGGTCGTCTTCGGGGATGCCCTGCTCGACCTTGCCGACCAGGTCGGCGCCGACGTCGGCGGCCTTGGTGAAGATGCCGCCGCCGACACGCATGAACATCGCCAGCAGCGCCGCCCCGAACCCGAACCCTTCGAGCACGTGGGGCGCCTCGCCCCGGTAGATGAACACGACCACGGCCGCGCCCAGCAGACCGAGGCCCACGGTGAACATTCCGGCCACGCCGCCGGTGCGGAACGCGATGCGCATGGCGCGCTTCTCGCCCGAGTCTTTGGCCGCGGCGGCGACGCGGACGTTGCCGCGCACGGCCAGCCACATGCCCATGAACCCGGTCAGCGCGGAGAACACCGCCCCGACCACGAAGAAGATCGACCGCCCTATGCGGACGTCCATCTCCCCGGGTAGCAGCAACAACAGGAAGGGAATTATGACGACGAAGATCGCCAACGTGCGGAACTGGCGCGCGAGATAGGCCGCGGCGCCTTCTTGTACGGCACGGGCGATGTTCTGCATGCGCTCGGTGCCCTGGCCGGCGGACAGCACTTCGCGCACCAGGCCGCCGGCGACGGCTAGCGCGATCAGTGCGACCGCGGCGACCACGATCACGATGGTGAGATTGTTTGCGCTCAGGGCCAGATTGGACGCTGGCTCCGCTGCCAGCATGTGCCTGCTCATCGTTCTCCTCGGCAAGACCGGTCGTCCTGCCCGGGCGGTGCCTCCCGGCTACCTCGGCGGGTGTTGCGGCACCATCCGGGTTGTGGGTGCCGCTTCCGGTTGAATCCGCGTTCCGCCGGATCACCTTGGCCGGTGCCGGGAGTCTACGCAGGCAGTGAACGGATATGAAGGCTCCGAAGGTCACTAATTATGCACGCGTCTAGTAATCCCCTGCCCGTGCCCGGGTTTGCACCCTGACAACCGTAATTTCCCTCTGTTTACGGTCATGACAAGGTCTTGATACGGCCGGTCCGAAACCCAGTATGCAGAGGGCAGGCAAACGAGACGTGACCGTGGGCGATCCGAAGCCCACGGTCACGTCTGTGGCGAGACGGAGCCCACGGCCCACGCCTGAACTGAGGCAATGGTGCCCGTGCGCCGTAACGGCGGCCCGCCACTGAACGAGTCAGAAGCGTCTCCCTGGACAGACCTCAGCCCCGTGCGGCGGTTGGGGCCGGGCTGGGCAACCGTAAAGAAAACCAGGAAGGATTATTGGGACGGGATGCCCGCGGCGGGCCAGCTCATGCGGATGTCGGTGCCCTTCGGGCTGGGGAAGACTTCCACATCGTCGGCGAGTCCCGCGATGACCGCGAGGCCGAAGCCCGTCATGAACGAGTCAGACAGCATCCCCAGATCGAGAGGCTTCTCCTGCTGCTGGATCTCATCACTGGGGGCCTGATCGCTGACCGTGACCTCGAATCGCCCGGCGTCATCACGCAGCTCGATGCGAATGGGCTCGCCCGGGCAGTGGGCGCGGTGCGCCTCCACCGCCCGGGAACAGGCCTCACCCACGGCGAGCCTGACCTCGTCCAGCAGGGACTCCTCCACGCCGGTGCGGCGAGCTATCGCCGTCGCGACCAACCGGGCGGTCCGCACATGCGCGGGGAGAGCACTGAACGTCAGCTCGACGGTAGCCATGCTACTTGTCTTTGCCGTGAGCTTCCTTGGCTTCGTCGACCGAAGCGTAGATCCCGAAGACCTTGGTCAGTCCGGTGATCCGGAAGATCTTGAGAATGCGCTCCTGTGTGCAGACCAGCTCCAGGGAGCCGTCGTGCGCCCGCACCCGCTTGAGCCCTCCGACCAGGACGCCAAGGCCCGTGGAGTCGAGGAAGTCGACCTTCTCCATGTTGACGAGAAGGTGGAAGTTACCCTTGTTCACCAGGTCGATGAGAAGCTCACGCAATCTCGGCGCGGTGTAGACATCGATCTCACCCTCGACCTCGACGATGGTGAGTCGGTCCTCGTTGTGGTGATCCAACTTCAGATCCACAGATCCTCCAGCGCCTCGCCTGCGAAAGTACTCTTGCCAGCCTGGCAATCTGGAGTCTGGCCCCAGACTGTCCGACCTTGACGCGTGGGCATTCAACCACGCGCCTGGCTTGTGTCTATACGAAATCACGATTCCCGACGACTTTGCCCATCGATGCAAGACTGGAAACAGTGACTTCCACGGCATCCTCCCCACAACGAGCAGGTCCACTCCTCCGCCACCTGCTCAGTGTTCCTGCACGTCATGAGCGTGTCACCCATGTGGAGCATGTTCCAGCACGTCAGGCCGGTCAAGCCCGATGGCCCAAATGGACGCCAGAAGTGCTTGTTACGCGCTTGGCGAACCGAGGGGTGACAGGACTCTGGCCTCACCAATACGAGGCCGCCGACCTGGCGTTTCGTGGCCGAAACGTGATCATCTCCACAGGCACGGCATCCGGGAAGTCCCTGGCGTACCTCACGCCCGCGGTCGCCTCATGTCTCGACGGCGGCACGGTGCTGTACCTGACGCCGACCAAGGCCCTGGCCGCCGACCAGCTGCGCGGGCTGCGGGAGCTGCGCATCACGCAGGTGCGCGCGGCCTGCTTCGACGGTGACACGCCGTTCGAGGAGCGGACCTGGGTACGCCAACACGCCAACTACGTCCTGACGAATCCGGACATGCTCCATCGGGGGATTCTGCCGCGACACTCCCAGTGGTCCGCGTTCTTCCGCCGGCTGCGCATGATCGTCGTTGACGAATGCCACGGCTACCGCGGCGTCTTCGGCTCCCACGTCGCCCAGATCCTGCGCCGCCTGCGCCGCGTCTGCGCCCGGTACGGCTCGCGGCCGACCTTCCTCCTCGCCTCGGCGACGGCCAGCGAGCCGGGAGCGTTCGCGATGAGGCTGACGGGGCTTGAGATGGACGAGGTGACCATGGACGCCTCTCCCAAGGGTTCTACCACCATCGCGTTGTGGGAGCCGCCCCTGACGGAGCTACGGGGCGAGGGAGGGGCTCCTGTGCGGCGCACGGCGACGGCGGAGGCGGCGGATCTGCTGGCGGACCTCGTTCTGGCGGACGTCCGCACGCTCGCCTTCGTCCGTTCCCGGCGCGGCGCCGAGACGGTCGCGCTGTCTGCCCGCGCCAAACTGGCCGACGTCGCCTTCTCCACCCCCTTCACCGGTACGGGTACTTTCACCGATACGGGCACGCCCCAGGCAGCGGACGCGTCCGCCACGACCGACGACCTCGATGACACGACGTCAGCCACAACCCACGACCTCGGCGACACGACGTCAGCCACAACCGGCACAGCGTCCACGAGCGACTCCCATGCCACGGCAGGCGAGCCCTCCGCGGAGAGCTCTGCCCCTTGGGCGATGCGGGACCTCTCCGAGCTGGCCGACCTCCCCGACAAGATCGCCGCCTATCGCGCCGGCTACCTCGCGGAAGACCGCCGCCTCCTGGAGAAGGCGCTCCGCGAGGGCACCATCATGGGCCTGGCCACCACGAACGCCCTCGAGCTCGGCGTCGACGTCTCCGGTCTCGACGCCGTGCTGATCGCGGGCTGGCCCGGCACCCGGGCATCGTTGTGGCAGCAGGCGGGCCGCGCGGGCCGCGACGGCCGGGACGCCCTGGCCGTGCTGATCGCCAGAGATGACCCGCTGGACACCTATCTCGTGCACCACCCGCAGGCCCTGTTCGGCCAGCCCGTGGAGGCCATCGTCCTGGACCCCGGCAACCCGTACGTGCTGGGCCCGCACCTCTGCGCGGCGGCCGCAGAGATCCCGCTGACCGAGGACGACGTGCCCATCTTCGGGCCCACCACCTCCGATGTCCTCGACGAGCTGGTCAGCGCGGGCTTGCTGCGGAAACGGCAGGCGGGCTGGTTCTGGACCAGGCGGGAGCGCGCCACCGACCTCGCCGACATCAGGGGCGGCGGCGGCGCTCCGATCCAGGTTGTCGAGGCGTCCACGGGCCGGCTCCTGGGCAGCGTGGACGAGCCGTCCGCGCACACCACCGTCCACACCGGCGCGGTCTACATCCACCAGGGCGAGACGTTCCTGGTGGAGCTCCTCGATCTGGAGGCGGGGGTGGCCCTGGTCTCCAGCGCCAACCCCGATTACTCGACGTTCGCCCGGGATATAACCGACATCTCCATCCTCACCACCGAGCGGTCCCAGCCGCTGGGCCCCGGCACGCTGCACTTCGGGGAAGTGGAGGTGACCAGGCAGGTGGTCTCGTACCTCAAGAGGCGCATCCAATCAGGTGAGATGCTCGGCGACGAGCCACTCGACCTGCCGCCTCGCACCCTCCGTACCCGCGCGGTCTGGTGGACGCTGCCCGCCTCCGCCGTGGCCCCTCTCGCGGAAGCCGGCATCGACCTCGGCGGCGCCGCCCACGCCGCCGAACACGCCTCGATCGGGCTGCTGCCGCTGTTCGCCACCTGCGACCGCTGGGACATCGGCGGCGTCTCCACAGAGCTGCACGCCGACACCGGCCTGCTCACGGTGTTCGTGTACGACGGCCACGAAGGCGGCGCCGGTTTCGCCGAACGCGGCTACGCCCGCGCCACGGACTGGCTCACGGCCACACGCGAAGCCATAGCGTCCTGCGAATGCGAGCGCGGCTGCCCTTCCTGCATCCAGTCCCCCAAATGCGGCAACGGCAACGAACCCTTGCACAAACGCGGCGCGATCCGTCTCCTGAACACTCTCTTGGCCGCCGAATGACCAGCACCGAACGGCCACGACCCGCCACCGTGAGCAGCTGAGCCGCACCAACCCGACACGTCAGCGACCGGGGAGGCACAGCTCCGTTCGCCGTGTGCTAGCTGTGACTGCCCTTGTGCCGGCGCACCGCATAGACGCGCTTGTCATCATCGCCGTCATCGCCGGCGTGGTCGTCATCATCGTCGTCCGCGGCCCAGAAGTCGGCGGCCCCGGGCTGCGGCCGCTCCCAGAACCCGCTGTCCTCCATCGACCTGGGCGAGGGCGGAAGGTAGTCGTCCCAGCGATCTTCGATTCGTATGTCGGTGTGGAGAACGGAAACGGAAGCCTCAGGCACCTCCGTAACGGCCGAACTGGGCAAGGCGATCCGAACCGGCTCCTGACAGCTCACGTGCCCTTCGTCGGCAGCGCCGGTTTCCCCGGCCAGCACCTCGCCACCGTCTGACGGCACGCCGGCGGCAGGCGACTCCTTGCGGAGCAGAACCGCCTGGGGAAGCTCCTCGGCACGGTCGGCAGGGGATGACCCCTGTGCCCGCCGACTGCCGGAAGAGGAGGCCTCCACCTGCCCCACATCCAAACGATCGCTTTCCCCGGTCTCCGGGCGATCGACCTCCCCAGCCTTCAGACGGTCGACGTCCACAGCCTCCGGACGATGGATCTCGACCGCTTCCAGACGGTCGACGTCCACAGCCTCCAGCCGATCGACGGACGATGCACTGATAGCCGGGAACCGACCGGCCGAGGACCGATCTTGAGCGCCCGTACTCGCGACGGATGACGTTGCCCGGCCACGTGGCAGATCGGCCTTGGCCCCTGAGAGATCGGCCGAGGGCACTTTCGAGGCAGCCGAATGGTCGGGAACACGGGTCTTGGCCACGGCAAGGATCACGGCGGGTCTGCGCCGAGGAGGTGTCGAGGTGAGTGGTGCGCCGTCGTCATCGCCCCGCACCGCATCAGCCGCCGGCTCGCCTGCTCCCCCCGAACCCGCGGCCGTCCTGGAAGCCATGGCAGCCGGCGACTGGAGGCGCCGAGTTCCCTCTGCGGCGAGTGCGCGCCGCCGGGCCCAAGCCCCCGCGTGGGCGCCGCGCAGCAGCAGGAGCAGGCCACCCACGATGTAGAGCCCGTATTGGCCGAGACTGCCGATCGGGGACTCGTCCGACTGGGCCTTCACGCCACCCGCTTGGACAGGCGCGGCATCCGTGCCGTCTTCCTTGGTGCCCGCCGGGGTCAGGCCGCCCGTCTCGCTCTGGCCGTCGGCGGTCGGGATCGGAAGGTTGCCGTCGGCGTCGGTATCGGGGATGGCGGGCAGTTGGGAGGTCGTCGGCTTCCGGGTGGTCGGCTTGTTCGTGGGCAGGGTCTGCTTCTTGGCGGGCAAGGTCGGCAGCGGGTCGACATTCCTGGTGCCCTTCGGCGTCTCCCGGGTCTTGGCCGTTTTCTTCTTCGGCTGGGCGGCGGGCGGGGCGGGGATCGTGACGACGGCGGGGCCTGATGCGTCCGACCCGATCGACCCGCCGTCGCCGTCACCCCTGAACGCCTTGACGGTGAAGCCCACTTTCTGCCCCGCCGCATTGGCCGGCACGGCGACCGCCGCCTCGCACGTGCCGCCGGCGCACGCGCTGTCCACAGGCAGCCGCCCCACAACGCCGGACCGGCTGTTGGCCAGCTCGTACGACTGCAGGTCGGGCTCGGATCCCTTGCTCCAGGTCACGAGGATCTTCTTGGTGCCCTGCAGCCGGGCCGCCACGTTGCTCGGCGTCTCGGCGGGCCGCCGCAGCTTGAATGTGCTGGTCGCGTAGCTGGTGCCGGTGAGCTCGCCTTTGAGCGTCACGGTGAAGGTGCCGTTGGGGGCGTTCCCGGCGTCGAACGTACCGGAGATCGTCTGGTTCGCTCCGCCATCGGCCACCTTCTGCGTGGGCGTCGACGGACCTTCGACGTACAGCCCCACGCGGAGCTGGATCAATCCCGTACGTGCGGAAACCGTGACGGACGAGTTCGAGATGACCTGCCCGTCGGAGGGCGAGGTGATCTCCCCGGCCGCCCCGGCCTGCCTCCCCGCGAAGGTCGCGGAGGTCACGAAGGTCGCGGAGGTCGCGGACGACGTGGACGACGTGGACATGGTGCCCGACGTTGCCGCCTCAGCGGAGCCGCCTAGCACGATGGATCCGACCGCGACGATCCCCGCGGTCACCACTCTGCCAACTACCGTCACGACGCTTCCCTCCATCGAGAGCCTCGCGCCGCCCGGCCGCCCCGCTGAGAGCGTTCGGACGACGACCGGAAGTGCAGTCCGTCCGGCGATACGGTCACCGACCGCCCCTGGGACCCGCACCTTAGCGACTTCGTTCCGGCTCTCCCAGACCCTTTGTCGCAGACGGCATGGACCGAGGGTGAGCGGAACGTTACGCGAGATATCCAACTCTTGGACACCTTGTCCAAGAAGTCGTGACTCGATTGCGACATTGCCTCACACTCCGCATAGGCCGCTCCACACCCATCCCTCCCCGCAGACCCACCGCATGCCGTCTCACATGGATCGCCGCATGTCGATTGGCCAGGTACGGCCGGGCCGTCCGGCCACGCGGACGACTCAGCGCGGATGCCGAAGGGCGGCATCCGCGCTGCCCCCTTCCGCCCCTGCCGGGCCCGCTCGCGATCTGCCGGTCACGGTGCGTGTGCCGACTATCGGCAACGAGATCGACAACGAGGTCCAGACGTCGGCCACCTCATCGTTGATCTCGCATCCGGTCAGCTCGACGCCGTTCTGAGTGGCCAATGCAGCAGCTTCGGCGCACGCGCCTTGTGGATCGAACAGTGCCAGCCTGGCGGCAGCCAAGGCACTCAGATCAGCGGCGGTGTTGACGCGATGGCGCGCCACGCGCACGGCGCCCACCGTGGCGAACGCTGTGGCGACGGCCATCAGGAGTCCCATGAGGGCCACGCCCCATAGCGTCGCTGACCCTCGTTCCCTGGAACGGATCGCTACCTCCCCTTGCCGGTGCTGAGGGCGGAGGCCATGGAGCCGTGACGGATCAAATGCCGCGACGTCGTCATAGGACAGTCGAACCCGCCGGAGACGCCGGACGGTGGATCGATGTCTCCCGGCTCCATGGCTCATCCCACATCTCTTCATCTGGTACGTCTGGTCATGTCTCTTGTGGTCTCGTAGGTCTCGTGAGCCCCGTCCATGTCTCATAGGTCTCGCGCGGCCCCGCTGTTCTCGTGCGTCTCATAGCCCCGCCGCTCTCGTGGGTCTCACAGCCCCGCCGCTCTCGTGGTCTCACATGGCTCGTATGTCGGAGCGGTCGTCATGGCCCGGAAGGCGGGCCGGTCGTCACGGCTCATATGTCGGGGCGGTCGTCATGGCCCGTAAGGCGCAGCAGTCGCCAGGGCTCGCAAAGGCTGGGCGGTCGTCATCTCTCGCAGGGGCGGGGCGGTCGTCAGTGCCCGTAAGGCGGACGTCGTCATGGTTCGGTGTCGGCGGTGGCCGAGGCGGATACGCGTACTGCCGGCAGCGAGGATCCCCATGCTGGTCGCACTCGTACTGTGATCTGCACTTTTGTGGTCTCTGGGTCACGGGTCACGGCTACTTGAGCGTCTGGGCGTGTGGCTGAGCGAGCGACGTCGCGAACCTGGTCCAGCGGCTCGCCTCGCGCGGCGGCACGGGCCGCCGCCCGGGCCGCGTCCACGCATTCCAATTGGGCGCCTACGGCCTGGATGGCCCATAGCGCGGCCGCCAGGACGACCATGAGCGCCGGCAACATCGCAGCGGTCTCGGCCGTCACCGAGCCGCGCGATGCCCGCCGCCGACCGTCCGCCACGGCGGTTCGCGCGAGCCCCAGGCCCTGCGTCGCGCGTATGACCTGCACGGGGCGGAGGGTCACCCGTTCGTGTTGAGAGCGCGGTCGATGAGGGACGACAACATTTCCTGGACCTCCGGGCTGCTCACCACCTTGAAAAGGAGTGCGGCGAACGCGCACGCCGCGATGGTGCCTACCGCGTACTCCGCTGTGGACATGCCTCGCTCGCGGTTGGCAGCCGCATGGTGCAGCCACCTGTTAGGCCGCCGCCGTCGCGAGCCTCGGGATGCACCGTGGTCCTCGGAAACGGCAGGCGCGGGATCACGCTTGGACTCCGGCTCGATGTCACTTGCGGGCTCATGAGCTGTGGGGACCGCTTTTGCGGCGTTGCGGGGTGCGGTTGTCTCCGAGTGCAGGGTGGGCGTGGGAGCGCTCGAGGTCGGGTCCGTCTTGCCGGGATGCGCCTTGCGGGCTGCCGCGCTGTGCTGCGACGTTGTGGTTGGGGGCGCTACTGGGATGGCGCTGATGGTGTCTGGCGTGGTGGCGGGACTGTGCATCGTGCCTCCAGGTGCTCGGTGGAGCCGGAGTCTGGTCCGGCGGGAGACCTAGGTTCGCCGAGATGAGGTCGGGTTCGATGGGCCGAGCGGCGTTCTGTGGATGAACGAGGAACAGCCGCTAGGGGAGGACGATCGTGGAGGCGAGGCCGGCTATCACGGGGATGATGCCGAGGAGGACGAACGCCGGCAGAAAGCACAGGCCCAAGGGCGCTACCGCCTTGACGCCGACGCGCCGGGCCGAGGCGACGGATGCGGCTCGGGCGGCCTCCCGGGCGTCGTCGGCCAGGCGGGTCAGGACATCCGCTACTGGGGCGCCGCTCTGAGCTGCTCGGGTCATGGCCCGGGAGAGCCGGCCCAGTGCGGGGTCCTTGGCAAGGACGGCCCAGGTGGGCTCGGGGTCGGCGCCCAGGCGTAGCTGGCTGCTCACCCAGGTGAGCCGCTCGCCCAGTGGGCCACCGATCGCGTTGGCGGCGATCTCGGTGGCGGCGCTCACCGGGCGTCCGGCGAGCAGGCAGGCGGTCATCAGGTCAGCGGCGAACGGCAGATCGGCGGCGATTCGTTCGTGCTCGTGCTGGGACTGCGCAGGTTTCCTCCTGTGGAGGTAAATCCCGGTGGCGGGAGTGATCAGGAGGCCGGCCAGGATGCCGATCGTGCCGCCGATCAGCGCGGCGGTCGCCAGCCCAGCGCAGGTGGCGGTGATGAGCGTCTTGCGGGTGATCGGTCGTGCCTGGTCATGGGTGGGATCGAGCCAGCTCGGGTGAGGTTGCTCGATGTTGGGTGTAGGGGTGGGTTGGCCGGGAGGGGTGCGGGGGGCTTGGTGCGAGGAGGAAGCCGGTGACAGAGGGACGGTACGGCTACGAGCGTCCTCCTGCGGAGGGCACAGCCGGGCCAGCCGTTCGCGCGGTGTCCTTGGTGAGAGCCACAACCACGTGGCCATGCCGGCGCACAGGGCGGACAGCAGGAGCAGGAGCAGGAGCAGGAGCATCGGCAAGATCCTTCAGCCTTGTGCTCGGGCGGCCATTCGGCTGGTCCACCACAGGCCACAGGCGTCGAGGATGATTCCCGTCACCAGGCAGGCGAAGCCGGGGAGGCTGCCGAGCAGGAAGTCCAGAGGGTGCATGTTCAGGGCAGCGGCCATGAGGAGGCCGAGGGCGGGAAGTGCGGCGAGCATCCTGGCCGTGGTGCGGGGCCCTGCCAGTTGTGCCGCGACGTCCTGACGGTGCGCCTGAGCCGCGCGTAACGTGCTCGCTACGCGCTCGACCAGGGCCGCCAGGCCCGCGCCCACCGTGACGCTCACGTCCCAGCACGCGGCGAGCTGGCGCAGGCCCTCGCCGCCCTGCGGTGGGGCCGAGGCGAGCAGAGCCGCGGCAACGTCGCCGCCGTCTCTGGCGGCCGCGACGATCGGACGTAGGGCCGCGGGGTCGGGGAAGTCGACTGCCGCCACGGCTCTGGTCAGCGCCTCTCCCGGGGTGCGGCCTGCGGACAACTCGGCGGAGAGCGCCTGGCACAGCTCGATCGATGCCAGGCGCCAGGCTTGGGCTCGGCGTCCCGGACTCTGCCGGGTGAACAGCCCGGGCAGGGACCGCCACCGGGGCTCGCGGTGGTCTGCGGTCAGTTTGGCAAGGCGGGTCGTGGCGGTGGTCGGGCCTGTCCACAACCACAGTGCGCTGGCTGTGGACAACGCGGCGACCACCACGGCGGCGTCTGTCACCATCGAGGGCCTGCCTTCGCCCGGGTCATCAACATCGGTCTTGTCTTCGTCGGCCGGCGGTGGATGGCCGCCCAGCGCGATGCGCGGGTCATCGGGAGCGGGTGTCCTGCTGCACGGCCTTGGTGAGGGCGTCGTAACCCGGTCCGATCCGGGAGTCGCCCTTCATGTCGAAGGTCAGCGCGGGGAGCGCCTCGACGAAACCTGCCGGCGTTCTGGAGAGCAGGCAGATCTCGGCGATGCGTCTTCGGCCGTCCCGGCGATCGCGGGTCAGGTGGATGACGGCGTCGAGAGCCGCGGACAACTGGCTGTGCACCGCTTCCCTGCTCAACCCGGCCGCGCAGCCCAGCGCCTCCAGCCGGGGTGGGACGTCCGCCGCCGTGTTCGCGTGCAGCGTGCCACAGCCTCCTTCATGGCCGGTGTTGAGCGCGGCCAGCAGGTCCACCACCTCGGAGCCACGCACCTCACCGACCACCAAACGGTCCGGACGCATCCGCAAGGCCTGCCGTACCAGGTCACGCAGGCCCACACCGCCCGCACCCTCCAGGTTCGCCGGGCGGGTCTCCAGGCGTACCACGTGCGGGTGCAGCGGTCGGAGCTCGGCCGAGTCCTCTACCAGGAGAAGCCGTTCGCCGGGGTCGGCAAGCGAGAGCAGGGCCGACAGCAGCGTCGTCTTGCCTGTTCCGGTGCCGCCGGTCACGAGGAAGGCCAGCCGGGCGGCCACCACGGCGGTCAGCACGGGCATCGCGGAAGGGGTGATCGTGCCGGCTGACACCAGATCCGCCAGGGTGAACGTGCGGCGCGGCGGGAGACGTAGTGACACGCACGTGCCGCCGGGGGCGACGGGCGGGAGAACGGCGTGGAGGCGTACGCCGCCCGCGAGCCTGGCGTCCACGTAGGGGGAGGCGTCGTCCAGTCGTCTGCCCGCGGCGGCCGCCAAGCGCTGGGCCAGCCTGCGGACTGCCGGGTCGTCGGCGAAGGTGACCGACGTGCGGCTCAGGCCGCCGCCGTCGTCGATCCACACCTCGCGAGGGCCGTTGACCAGGACGTCCGTAACATCGGGCCGAGCCAGGAGCGGCTCCAGAGGGCCCGCGCCTATCAGGTCCGCGCACAGGGCCCGGGCGACGGCGAGGATCTCCGCGTCGCCGTACACGGCCTTCTCGGCTCTGAGAGCGACGGCGACCTGGGCGGCGCTGGGCTCGGCGCCGGTGCGGGCCAGGCGTACGCGGACGGCCTCCACCAACTCCGGGGACACGGCGCACGTCGGCTCGGAAGGGGAGGAGGAGACAGCCGGTTGCCTGGCCGGCGAAGGCATGGTGGTGGTGGGCGTCAGGGTGCTCGCCTCCTATCGGGAATCTTCGGAATGTTGGTGCCGGGTGCCGGTCAGGGGCTGATGGGGATGGGCTGCTGCCGG
Source organism: Nonomuraea polychroma (assembly GCF_004011505.1). NCBI lineage: Bacteria > Bacillati > Actinomycetota > Actinomycetes > Streptosporangiales > Streptosporangiaceae > Nonomuraea > Nonomuraea polychroma. The sequence continues at coordinate 9,907,092 of NZ_SAUN01000001.1, read as the reverse complement.
TTTGGGGGTTGTGCTCGGTGGGAGCAGGTCACGACGGCAGGACGTCGCGGAGGAGGGATGCGCACAGGCCGCCCAGGACGGTGCGCGGGCCCAGTTTCGGCAGCTCGCCGCGATTGAGGGTGGCGGTCAGTCTTGGCTGGTCGGGGAGGGTGCCCGCACACGGGATGCCCAGCGATGCCACGGCCAGATCGTCGTCCACCACGCCGGGGCGGAGGATCGCGCGAAGGTCCGAGGTGTGCTTGCGGGCCTCGCACAGGACTTGGACCGCGGAGAGGATGCCGCGTACGTCGGCAGCCGCCACGAGGAGGGTGGCATTGGCCCTGGAGAGCGCCTCGACGGCTGCCGGGTCGAGCCGGCGGGGGAGGTCCACGACCACCAGGTCGAAGCCTCTCTGGCCGGATTCGAGGACCGATCGCATGGCCTGGGCCGGGATCGCGGCCGCCTCGCCCCTGTGGAAGGACAGGACTGCCAGGTCGCCGAACGACGGCAACGCCGCCTGCAGGGCCACGCTGCCGATCCGGCCCTCCCGGGCCACCAGGTCTCCCCAGCGCGCGCCCGACGCCTCCTCGTGGCCCAGCAGCGCGTCCATGCCGCCACCCAGGGGGTCGGCGTCCACCAGGAGCGTACGGAGGTGGCCACTGCCGGATGCGTGAAGAGCGAGGCAGGCTGACAGGACACTCGCGCCCACTCCCCCTCGGCCGCCGATCATGCAGATCACCGCTCCGGAGCGCGGCTCCGGCTCCATGGCGTCCGCGAATCGCTCCACCAGGTGGCGTTCGTCGGCGGGGAGGGTCACGACGGCTTGGGCGCCTACTGCGACGCATTTTCGCCAGGTGTCCGGGTCCTCGACGTCGCGGGTGACGAGGAGGACCTGGTCCCGGGCGGGAGGCGACGAGGCGGCCACGGCGTCCGCCTGGTCGGCGCCCACCGCTATGAGCGGGGCGAGGTTCCAGTAGGGGCGGGCGTGGGCCGGGACGTGGGCCACGTCGAGTTGCGCGCCGGCCGCGGCCGCGATGCGGACCAGGTCGTCCAGTAGGGCGTGGTCCTCGGTGATGACGAGGGGGCGGTGCATGTCGGTGTCGGCCTCCCGTTTCGATGGGAGGGACAGCATGTGGCAGGTGGCGGCGGCGGCGAGAAGGCGAACGACGTTCTGGGGACAGCCGGCGCCAATGGTGTCGCGGCTGTGGACGACCACCGGATCCAGGAGCCCGACCGAACGGCCGCCCTGCCCATCTGGGACTGCCTGGACGGCGGGGAAGGACGGCACGGGCCGGAAAAGGGGCGACCCCCGCCGGGGGGGAGAGCGGGGGTCGCCTGATCGGTCCGGCTCCGGGGGGGTAGAGCCGGTCCCGTTTCAGAAGAAAGCTTTCATCACTTCACCAGAGCCTGGCAAGGGACCGGCAAACCAATCCCGTGCAAGGTCGCTCTAGTTTCGAGGCGATACCACCGTATGCTGCCCGATCGGATCGAGTTTCGTCGAGGAGCAATCTCGCATTTTCGCCAAGTTTTTTCGCTGAATGATAACGATCACGTAAAGACAATCACGGAGAGTGATCGTCACAGGTTGGTAACCAGGTCGGCACGCCCAAGAGCGCCCACGCCGCCCGCAGACCCGTCCCACGACGGGGTAAAGGTCTTGGTCCGAGGGGTTCCCATCAGGGCGAATCCGTCGTAGAAAGGTGTCACGGACCAATTGTCCGGGTGCATCAGCCGGGCACCCACGCGCGACCAGCCGCGGGAGGCGCGTCGTGACGGGCTTGACCCGCTCCGACGGATAGAGTTGCACGCTTGGTAACCCGGTGTGATGCACCGGCAGACGGCGTCTCTTGACTGAGACGCCGTCAGCTATGTCAGCCGCTCTGGCTAGCCCCTTTGCATGGCCTCGCAGATGGCGGTCGTCTCGCGCACACCGAGACTTACCGCGGAGGCACACTGCTGTACCCACTGGCCGACGCCCTCCGGCGTGCCGCTCAGGTAGGCCCGCAGCCCCTCCGCGTACGGCAGCTCCACGTGCCCCACCTCCACGGCCACCAGGGATTTCGGGTCCAGCCCGTACTCGACCAGGGTCAGCCGCTCGGCCGCACGCGCGACCACCCCGTCCGCGGAGCCGAACGGCCGCAACACGGCCAGCTCGGCGTGCACGACGGCGGCCAGCACGATCGCGGGGGCCTTCGTAGGACGTTCCAGCAGATCCATCAGCCCGTCCATGCGAACAGCGGTCTCCTTGGCGTCCGGCGCCGGGCCCAGCCCAAGCGGGTCAGGGGCCTCGTCCTCCGCACGCGGACGGCCCAGCGCGGCCTGCGGCGCGAGGCCGGCCGCCGCGACCGTGTGCAGGCGCGCCAGCACCTGCCGCGGCGCCTTACGCCAGGTCGGGCCCATGCGGCCCATCTCGGCCGACGCCCGCAGCGCCCCCTGGACGAGCGGGTCGTGGATCTCGTCTCTGCGCAGGGCGTCGAGAGGTACGTCGGCTCCTTCGACGGCGGCCGATGCGCGCGCGCCGCGCAACGACGACTCCGCGGACACGGCAGGGCTCGCCCGTCGCAGCACCCGGTGGCGGTAGAGCCTGTCGACGGCCTGGCGGGCCTCCTCCACCGCCTCCGGCACGCCGGGGATTCGAGCGATGACGGCCAATGGGTCACTCACGGAAACCGACCTTACCCGCGGGTACGGTCTGCTCACTCAAGGCCTGCCCGAGGCTGACTGAATGGCTCCGCAAGGCCGACGTCCCGGTCGCCACCGGGCACGCCGCCGGCGCCGTACCGCACAACTGGTAGGGACCGGGCGGAAAGTCGCGGGAAAGGACGACCGGACCGGCCGACGGCCGAACAACGGTCATCCCAAGGGGTCCATAAACCCGAGCCGACCCCGTCGCATATTCTCCTGATTTCAGGATGACAACATTTCAATAGCATTTGTCATGCGACCCGATAAGCGCGCTCCGTCCCTCGAACTCCACGGTACAGACCTGTCTAGACCTCTTGTGTACGGATGCCGTGAGCTGGTGAAGTGGGACACGACCTATCCAACCTGGCCAAAGAAGGAGCACGAGGTGGCCCCGGAGACCCCTGGCACCGAACCCCAGGCGCTGTCCAACCTGCTGCAGGAGAACCGCCGGTTCGCACCTCCGGCTGACCTGGCGGCGGCCGCGAACGTGACCGCAACCGCTTATGACGAGGCCGCCGCGGACCGTCTCGCCTTCTGGGAGCGTGCGGCCGAGCGGCTGACCTGGGCCAAACGGTGGGACAGGACCCTTGAATGGAACGCCCCCTTCGCCAAGTGGTTCATCGGCGGCGAGCTCAACGTCGCCTACAACTGCGTCGACCGGCACGTCGAGGAGGGCCGCGGCGACAAGGTCGCCTATTACTGGGAGGGCGAGCCTGACGGCGACACCCGCACCCTCACCTACAACGACCTGAAGACCGAGGTCAGCAAGGCCGCCAACGCCCTCCAGGAGCTGGGCGTGGGCAAGGGCGACCGGGTCGCGATCTATATGCCGATGATCCCCGAGCTGCCCATCGCGATGCTGGCCTGCGCCCGCATCGGCGCGGTCCACTCGGTGGTGTTCGGCGGGTTCTCGGCGAGCGCGCTGAAGAGCCGCATCGACGACGCCGACGCCAAACTGGTCATCACGGCCGACGGCGGCTACCGCAGGGGCAAGCCGAGCGCGCTCAAGCCGACCGTGGACGAGGCCGTCGCCGAGTGCCCGCAGGTGGAGCACGTCCTCGTCGTACGGCGCACCGGCCAGGACGTCCCCACGAACGGCAAGGACGTCTGGTGGCACGACGTGGTGGAGCGCCAGAGCGACCAGCACACCGCCGTGCCCCACGACGCAGAGGACCCGCTGTACATCCTCTACACCAGCGGCACCACCGGTAAGCCCAAGGGCATCCTGCACACGACCGGCGGCTACCTGACGCAGACGGCCTGGACGCACCACGCGGTCTTCGACCTCAAGCCGGAAACCGACATCTACTGGTGCACGGCCGACATCGGCTGGGTGACCGGCCACTCCTACATCGTGTACGGCCCCCTCGCCAACGGCGCCACCAGCGTCATCTACGAGGGCACCCCGGACACGCCGCACCGCGGCCGGTTCTGGGAGATCGTGCAGAAATACAAGATCACGATCCTCTACACGGCCCCCACGGCGATCCGGACGTTCATGAAGTGGGGCGACGACATCCCCGCCAAGTACGACATGTCTAGCCTGCGCATCCTGGGCTCCGTCGGCGAGCCGATCAACCCCGAGGCGTACGTCTGGTACCGCGAGCACATCGGCGACAACCGCTGCCCGGTCGTCGACACCTGGTGGCAGACGGAGACCGGCGCCATCATGATCAGCCCGCTGCCCGGCGTGACCTCGGGCAAGCCGGGCGCCGCGATGCGCCCGCTCCCCGGCATCACCGCGGACGTGGTCGACGACCAGGGCAACAGCGTGCCCGACGGCGGTGGCGGCTTCCTCGTGGTACGCGAGCCGTGGCCGTCGATGCTCCGCACGATCTGGGGCGACGACCAGCGGTACATCGACACGTACTGGAGCAGGTTCGAGGGGATGTACTTCCCCGGCGACGGCGCCAAGAAGGACGAGGACGGCGACCTGTGGCTGCTCGGCCGCGTGGACGACGTCATGCTGGTCTCCGGCCACAACATCTCCACCACCGAGGTGGAGAGCGCGCTGGTCAGCCACCCGAAGGTGGCCGAGGCGGCCGTGGTGGGCGCGACCGACCCGGTGACCGGACAGGCCATCGTGTCGTTCGTGATCCTGCGCGGCAGCGCGGAGGAGAACGAGGACATCGCGTCCGACCTGCGCAACCATGTGGCCAAGACACTCGGCCCGATCGCCAAGCCGCGCCAGATCATGGTGGTGCCCGAGCTGCCCAAGACCCGTTCCGGCAAGATCATGCGCCGCCTCCTGCGCGACGTGGCCGAGAACCGCAGCATCGGTGACGTCACCACCCTGGCCGACAGCACGGTGATGAACCTGATCGCGGACAAGCTCCCCTCGGCGAAGTCCGAAGACTGACGTCACTCCACAGAACGGCGCATGTCCCGAAAAATCGGGACATGCGCCTTCTCGTGGGGCGCTCCTCCCAGCCTCGCCGACCGACGGGTTGCCGCGGACGTGCTCGTGGTGAGGCATGGAAGGGCGAGGCATTGCAGCGGAAGGGGTCGTGCCAAGGCCCCAGGTGGCGAACGCGCTCCGTCGAGGGGGCGGAACCGCACGACCCCGGCCTGGGCGTTATCTTCTCCGATCGGGTAGATCTGGGAGTCTAAGGAGGCTCCACCGCCGGGACATCGCGGCGATAGGCAGCACGTTCGGCTACGCGAGCGTCGCAATGCGCTGGATGATGATTGACACGGCCACCAGGCCTCGATAGGAGACGTTCATGCCGCAGACTCCCGAGGAAGAATCCCTGGGCTCCCTGGTCGCCCAGGCGAGCAGTCACATCTCGGACCTGGTCCGCTCGGAGATCGAGCTGGCCAAGGCCGAGTTCAGGTTCGACGCCAAGCGGGTCGGCATGGCGGGGGCCCTGTTCGCCGCGGCCGCGTTCAGCGCGCATCTGTGTCTGATCCTCGCCTCGTTCACCATCGCCTACGTGCTCGCCCAGTGGCTGCCCAACTGGCTGGCCTTCCTCATCGTGACCGTGGTTTACCTGGCGGGCGCGGGTGCCGCCGCGTTCTTCGGGTACCGGCGGCTCAAGGGTCTGGCCGGGATGAAGCGCACCGCCAGGTCGATCAAGGACCTGAAGGAGATCGCCTCTCCCGATGAGCACCTCCCCGCCGTACGCCCCGAGCCGGTGACCCGTGATGGCACCTGACGAGTCGGTCGTCCAGATCCCCGGGCCGTGGACGCACCGCACGGTGCACGCGGGCGGCACCCGCTTCCACGTCGTCGAGGCCGGCGAGGGACCGCTGGTCCTGCTGCTGCACGGGTTCCCGCAGTTCTGGTGGACCTGGCGACACCAGCTCGCCTCCCTGGCGCAGGCCGGATACCGGGCGGTCGCGGCCGATCTCCGCGGTTACGGCGGCAGCGACAAGCCGCCGCGCGGCTACGACCTGCCCACGCTGGCCGCCGACGCGGCCGGCCTGATCCGGGCCCTGGGTGAGACCGGGGCGATCGTGGTCGGGCACGACTGGGGCGGGCTGCTGGCCTGGACGATGGCCGCGCTCGACCCCAAGAGCGTGCGACGGCTGGTCATCGTGTCCTCGCCGCATCCGCTGCGGCTGCGCAGCGCCCTGCTGACCGACCCGTTCGGCCAGCTCAAGGCCAGTGCCCAGGCGCTGGGTTTCCAGCTGCCGCTGCTGCCGGAGCACCGGCTGAGGCGCCGCGAAGGGGCGATGGTCGGGCGGTTCCTCGACGAATGGTCGCGGCCCGGCTGGCCGGAGCCCGAGGAGGCGCGCACCTACCGTGAGGCGTTCAGGATCCCGGCCGTGGCGCACTGCGCGCTGGAGTACCACCGCTGGTTCGGCCGCTCACAGCTGCGTCCCGACGGCCGCCGCTACGCCCGCGCCATGCGCACCGAGGTCGAGGCGCCCACGTTGCACCTGCACGGCGCGCTCGACCCGAGGGTCCTGCCGCGTACGGCCCAGGGCTCGAGCCGCTACGTGGCGGCCCCGTACCGGTGGCGGCTGCTCGAAGGAGCGGGCCACTTCCCCCATGAGGAGATCCCTGACGTGTTCGACACCGAGCTGCTGGGCTGGCTGGCCGACCCGGAGCCCGACCGATGAGAGACCGCGATCCCGAGGGCAGGCCGCGCAACGCCAGACCGCGTGACGCGTTCGGCAGGCCGCTCCCCTACGGCTCGCCCGGCGTGGCCAGGGTTCCCGACGACTACGCGCCCACGACCGAGCAGGCTCTGGCCGACGGCCGCAGGTTCCTGAGCGAAGGGCTGCCGTTCAACGCGCACGAGGTGTTCGAGGGCCGCTGGAAGTGTGCCCCCGACGAGGAGCGCGACCTGTGGCAGGGCCTGGCGCAGATCTGCGTCGGGCTGACGCACCTGCAGCGCGGGAACGGGCGCGGCGCCGTGACGCTCTTCAGCCGCGGCGCGGCCAAGGCGCAGGCGTACGGGGGCGCGTACGACGCGGTGGGCAAGGCCGCCTCTCACCTGAGCCACGACAGCGACGCGGACGCGGCGATCGCCTTGATCCTGGAGAAGCTCCCCAGCTGACCGGCGAGGGAGTGCCGTCGTCTGGCGACCTAGTCGCACTCCTGCGTGCTGGCCGGCGTGGTGTCGTTGCGGCCGGCGGAGGCGTCCGGGGCGACCTCCTCGGCCGTCAGGACGTAGCCGGTCTCGGCCTCGTTGATCGCCGCGGCGAAGATCACGCCGTAGACGCGGCCGTCAGGGGTGAGCAGAGGGCCGCCCGAGTTGCCGGGCAGCACCTCGCCGCGGATCGCGTACACCTTGCGGGTGACGGTGTTCTCCCGGTAGATGTCGGGCCCTTCGGCGTCGAGCCGGCCGCCGATCCTGGCCGGTACGGCGGTGAAGCCCTTGCCCTTCGGGAAGCCGGCGATGATCGCGCCGTCACCCCGGCTGCCCTCGCCGTCGAAGGTGAGCTGCGGCAGGTCCAGCCCCGGTACGTAGAGCACGGCGATGTCGCGGCGCGGGTTGTAGCGGACGACCGTGGCCGCGTGCCGGACGTTGTTGTGGTCGATCACCTGCAGGTCCCTGGTCACGCCCGCGACCACGTGCGCGTTGGTCATGATCCGGCCGGCGGCGTAGACGAAGCCCGTGCCCTCGATGTGCTTGTTGCAGCTCTCCGCGTTGCCCTGCACCTTGACGATCGCCCGACGGGCCCGGTTGAGCCGGTTGCCCTGGAACACGCTCTGGTCCGGCGGCGGCACGTCGATCAGCGTGCCCGCGCCGATGGCGTCGAAGACGGGCGGGAACTCCGAGCGGTCGATGAACTTCTTGAACGGCTGCTGCCAGTTGCGTGCCGCCTGCGGGATCGCGTCGTCGACCGTGGTGAGCAGCGCGGAGTTCTTGACCTGGTCGACGAGCGGGGTGAAGGCCGTGGAGATGATCAGCGAGCCGATCAGCCAGGCGAAGACCAGCACGGACAGCGCGCTGGCGAAGGTGCCGCCGACCGCGTCGGCCATCTTCGCGGGCTCCCACGTGACGTGGCTGCGTACGACGGCGCCGATGGTCGAGGAGGCGAACTGGCCGATGGTGGCGGACAGGAACACGATCACGATCGCCAGCAGTGCCTGCGGCGTGTCACCGTCCACGACGGCCTTGGAGATGGGCGGCGCGATGAACACACCCAGCACGGCTCCGCCGGCGAACCCCACGAAGCTCATGACCCCGATGATGAAGCCTTGGCGATATCCCGATATGCCGAAGGCGATCATGAGGCCGATCAAGATGAGGTCAAGCAGATCACCGCGCACGCTTCAAAGGTAGCCAGCGATACGGTCAAGCGTGCACGTCTTCCGCCAGGACGGCGTCACCCCTGGCTACCTTGAGCGGTATGCCGCCGGCCGAGGGAACAGTGCGCGATCTGATCGACGCAGCTCTACGGGACAGCGATCCCGACGGCCCGCTGCGCTGGCACGTCATCTCCGTGCTGCGTCAGCGCGGCGATCTGGAGTCCTTCATCGAGGCGCGGCGGTTGTGCGCCTCCGAGATCGTGCCCGAGCGGCTGCTCGGGGTGGACATCATGGGGATGTTGGGGCCGTTCGTGGACCGTACGCTGCCGGTGCTGCGTTACCTGGCCGCCAGCGAGGACGACGCCATGGTGCTCTACTCGGTGCTGATCGCGTTCGGCCATCTGGGCGACCCGCGCTCGCTGCCGTCCGTGATCGACCTGGCCGGCCACGACGACGCCAGGGTCAGGTACGGCGCCGCGTACGCGCTGCAACACGTGCTCGGCGACCCGCCGGACCCGGCGGGCCTGGACGCGCTGCGCATGCTGGCCGACGACAGCGATGCCGACGTGGCGGGTTGGGCCTCCCTGGGCGTGACGCTCCGGTCAGCGCGCTAGCTTGACCACGTCAGGAGGCAGTTCCTCGATCCGCGAGGAATCCCACGGCCTTTCGAGCCCCGCCTCGCGTAGCACCGAGTCCAGGATCATCGCCGTGAACCCCCACACCAGCATGCCCCGTACCCGGAACGCCGGTCCCGCCATGCCGCTGGGGTGCCGCAACATGATCCGGTTGTCCGGGTCGACCAGCTCGGCGATCGGCACCCGCTCCACGGAGTCGACCTCATCGGGTGAGGCCGCGTGCACCGCCGACGGCTCACGCCACCATGCGATCACCGGCGTGACCCGGTTGTCGCTGTGATTGAGGTAGAGCTCCGACAACGTGCACAACACGTCGACCCCGCGCGGGTCGACCCCGGTCTCCTCCTCCGCCTCGCGCAGAGCCGCCTCGATCGGGCCGCCGTCGTCCGGGTCCACGCCGCCGCCGGGGAAGGCGGGCTGGCCCGCGTGCCTGCGGCCGCGCGTGCTGCGCTGGATGAGCAGCACGTCAGGCCCGTGCGGCCCCTCTCCGAACAACATCAGCACCGCCGCGGCCCGCCCGCGCCCGGCGGGGGGTCGCATGTATCGGGGGACTTGGGTCTGCTGCGCTTGCGCCGCCAGTCTGTGGAGCCAGTCGGGCACTTGGGTCACGCATCCTCCAACACGCCGGGGCTTCCGTCACTTCCCCACCCCTACACCACCACACTTCGGCCGAGGTCCCCTTGAGGACGTACAGGGGCGCCGCTGCGCCGGTGGGTTCTCCGTCGGTCAGGAGAAGGGGCCGGGTCTGACGAGCTTCTGGGCCTCGGCGGCCGCGGTGGGGCCGGTGCCGTACGAGGGGCAGAGGGCGGTCAGCGGGCAGACGCCGCAGGCCGGGCGCCGGGCATGGCAGATGCGGCGGCCGTGCCAGATCACCCGGTGCGAGAAGATCGTCCACTCCCGCTTGGGCAGCAACTCGCCCACGACATGCTCGATCTTGACCGGGTCGGTCTCCTCGGTCCAGCCGAAGCGGCGCACCAGCCGCTGGAAGTGCGTGTCGACCGTGAGCCCCGGCACGCCGAACGCGTTGCCCAGCACCACATTGGCGGTCTTGCGGCCCACCCCAGGCAGCTTGACCAGGTCCTTCAGCTTGCCCGGCACCTCGCCGCCGTGCCGCTCGCAGATGGCCTGCGCCATGCCGATGATGCTGTTGGTCTTCGCGCGGAAGAATCCGGTCGAGCGGATGATCTCCTCCACGTCGGACCGGTCCGCAGCGGCGTAATCCTCGGCCGTCGGATATTTCGCGAAGAGGATGGGGGTCACCATGTTGACCCGCTTGTCCGTGCACTGCGCGGAGAGGATCGTCGCGACCAGCAGCTCGAGGGGGTTGCGGAAGTCGAGCTCGCAGTGCGCGTCCGGGTACGTCTCCGCGAGGATGCGGTTCATCTTGCGCGCCCGCCGCACCAGTGCCAGCTGGGTCTCCGGCTTGCGCCCCGCCGGGTTCGTCGCCATGCCGCAAGGGTAGCCATAAAGGTTTGAACCCTGGACCGCCTCGATGACGTACAACCTGGCGACACGGGAGGCGGTGGCCATGAGCGGTCAGGGCGCGGCGCTTGCGGACTTCGTTCGGCACTCGGGACCGTTGCGCGGGCAGGCGCTGCACCGCCTCGCCATCGCCTGCGCCGCCGCCCTGGCCAGGCTGCACGGACGCGGCACGTCCGGGCTGCGGCTCACCCCAGAGAGCGTGGCGCTCGGCACGCGCGGTCAGGTGCTCATCGGCCGGCATCCGACCGCGGGCGGTTCGGTGGCGGAGGACGTACGGGCCTGGGCCGACCTCGTGGTGTTCGCCGCGACCGGCGTCCAGGACGGCGATCGCGCGGTCCTGCCTCCCGCGTTGCGCATCGCGGTCGAGCAATGCCGCCATCCCGACGCGGCGGCCCGCCCGAGGGCCGCGGACCTGCTGCGCGTCCTCCTCGGCCACACCGTGGCGGCGGCCGTGGCCTCTGTCGACGACCTGCTCGCCTCCTAACCAGGGGCTTCCGGTAGTTTTCCCCTGGATACGGCTCATCGTTACGAACCAGAACACTCCGGCATTCCCATAGCCTGTGTGTGCCGCTTCGAGTGGGGTGAGTCACAATGGCAGCAGAGGAGGCAGAGTGAACACCGAAGATGTGCTGGGCAAGGCCCCCCTGTTCGCCGCGCTGGACCGCGAGAGCGCCGCGGCGCTGCGCACCAGCATCACCGAAGTCCAGCTGTCCAAGGGACAGACGCTCTTCCACGAGAACGAGACCGGCGACCGGCTCTACGTCGTGCTCGAAGGCAAGATCAAGCTTTCCCGCACCGCGCCCGACGGCAGGGAAAACCTGCTGAGCGTGCTCGGGCCGAGCGAGATGTTCGGCGAGTTGTCGTTGTTCGACCCGCGGCCGCGCACGGCCACGGCGACGGCGCTGACCGAGGTGCGGCTGGCAGGCCTCGGCCACGACGATCTGCGCCCGTGGCTGACCGGCCGTCCCGAGGTGGCGCTGCACCTGCTGCGCGCGCTCGCGCAGCGGCTGCGCCGCACCAACGACGTGCTGGCCGACCTGGTGTTCACCGATGTGCCAGGACGGGTGGCCAAGCAGCTGCTCGACCTGGCCGAGCGGTTCGGCACCAGGACCGAGGACGGCCTGCGGGTGCACCACGACCTCACCCAGGAGGAGCTGGCCCAGCTCGTGGGCGCCTCCCGGGAGACGGTCAACAAGGCCCTTGCCGACTTCGCCCAGCGCGGCTGGCTGCGCATCGAGGCCAAGGCCGTGGTCATCCTGGACATGGACCGGCTCTACAACCGCTCCAGATAGTCCAGCTGCGCCCGCACCGACATCTCGGCGGCCGCCCAGAGTGACCTGTCGACGTCGGCGTACACGATGCGGACGATCTCGCGCGGCGTGCGCGCGCCCTGTGCCTGCGCCGCCCTGATCTGGTCGAGCCGCTCGCGCCGGTGCGCGATATAGCCGTCCAGCGCCCCGATCGGGTCCGGGAGCACGGGGCCGTGCCCGGGCAGCAGCGCCTGCGCCTCCAGGCCCTCCGCCGCCGCCCTGAGCCGGTCGAGGCTGCGCAGGTAGTCGGCCAGGCCGCCGTCCTGGGCGATGATCGTGGTGCCCCGGCCGAGCACCGTGTCGCCGGTCAGCATGGCCCGGTCGGCGGGCAGCCAGAAGCACAGCGAGTCGAACGAGTGGCCCGGGGTGCCGTACACGTGGATCTCCAGGCCGGCCACGGTCACCACGTCGCCGTCCGCCAGGCCCTCGTCGCCGAGCCGGTGGCGCGGGTCCAGGGCGCGTACGGGGGCGTGCACCATCCCGGCGAAGCTCTTGGCGCCGCCGCTGTGGTCGAAGTGCCCATGGGTCAGCAGGATCTGGGTGACGCGGCGGCCTACCAGGTGGTCACGGACGCGGCGCAGGTGCCGGTCGTCGTCCGGCCCGGGGTCGACGACGATCACCTCTTCGCCGGCGCCGATCACCCACGTGTTGGTGCCGTCGAGCGTCATGATCGACGGGTTGGGGGCGAGCAGGTTCTCGGCGTGCTCCGTACGCGAGCCGTCGGGCGTGTCCAGCGGAATATGCAGGCCGCTCATGTTGTCACCAGCCGCATCTCGCCCTCGATCTCCACGGCCCGCGGCATGATGGTCACGATCTCCCGGTGCGCGGCCAGGACGCCGGCCACGCTGTCGTACCCCGACAACTCGGACAGCGTGTGGTACGTCGGCGGCATCAGGAAGATCTCCCCCCGGTGCGCCGACTCGATCGCCTCGGCCGGGCGCCGCCACGCGACCTGGTCGGCCTCGCCGCCGACGTCGCGGGTGCGCTGGCCCTCGGGCAACACGGCGACGAAGAACCGGGTGTCGAAGCGCCGTTGCTCGATCTCCGGCGTGATCCAGTGCGCCCAGGGCTTGAGCAGGTCCGACCGGAGCACCAGGCCGCGCCTGGCCAGGAAGTCGGCGAAGGCCAGGCTCCGGTCGATCAGCGCCAGCCGGTCGGCCTCCCAGTCGTCCCCCGTCGTGTCCGCGACCACGGAGTCCGGGCCTGGTCCGGCCAGCAGCACGCCGGATTCCTCGAACGTCTCCCGTACGGCCGCGCAGACCAGGCCGCGCGCGACCCGCTCGCTCGCGTGGAACACCGTGCCCCACTCCGCGGGCGACGGCCCGGCCCACGCCACGGCCTGGTCGGTGTCGCGGGCGTCCACCGACCCGCCGGGGAAGACGTACGCACCCGCCGCGAAGGCCATGGTCGACTTACGCCGCAGCAGATAGACCTCGACCCCATCCCTGAGAATCACCACCGTGGCGGCGTCCCGTGTGGGCACCGGCTCCACCCGTCCGGCGAGAATCTCCCTGGCCCGCGCGGCAAGCTCGGCTGGAAGCGGAAATCCGGTCACATGACCTCCTTCTAGAACATCACTCGGTCATGGTGACATATCCCCGCTCAGGCGACTTCGGCGATCACCTCCACCTCCACGGGCACGTCGAGCGGCAGCGCGGACACACCCACCGCGCTACGCGCGTGCTTGCCCGCCTCCCCGAACACCTCGGCGAACAACTCGCTCGCGCCGTTGCCGACCTTCGGCTGCTCACTGAACGCCGGATCGCTGGCCACGAACACGACGACCTTGACGATGCGCCTGATGCGCCCCAGATCGCCGACCTCCGACTTGAGCGCGGCGAGGACGTTGAGCCCGCAGATACGGGCCATCTCGGCGCCTTCCTCGGTGGTCAGCTCCGCACCCAGCTTGCCGGTCCTGGCGGGCTTGCCGTCGACCAGGGGCACCTGGCCGGAGGTGTAGACGAGGTCGCCCGTGCGTACGGCCGGCACGTAGGCCGCCACCGGCTTCGGCACCTCGGGCAGCGTCAGGCCGAGCGCCTCGAGGCGCTCCTCGGGCGTCACTGCTTCTCCCGCTTGAAGTAGGCGACCAGCTGCTCGGGCGAGGCGCCCTGCAGGATCTGGACCAGCTCCCAGCCGTCCGACCCGAAGTTGTCGAGGATCATCTTCGTGTTGTGGATCAGCACCGGGGCTGTGAGGTACTCCCATTTCTTCATGACGGTCACATTAGTGTGAGCAATCTCAAAGGGTGGTCACCGGCTTTCGACAAGTGACCGTTCGGTAGCCTCGAAACGTGGACTCTCCGGACACGGACTGGGCCGGCGTACGGCTCCACGTCGTCACTGGAAAGGGCGGCACGGGCAAGACGACCGTCGCCGCCGGCCTCGCCTTGGCACTGGCCTCGGGCGGGCGCAAGGTGCTCCTGGTGGAGGTGGAGGGCAGGCAGGGCATCGCACAGATCTTCGACCTGCCGCCGCTGCCTTACGAGGAGCGCAGGATCGCCGTCGCGCCGTCCGGCGGCGACGTGTACGCGCTGGCGATCGACCCCGAAGAGGCCATGCTCGAATACATGGAGATGTTCTACGGGATGCGCAGGGCCGGCCGGGCGCTGACCAAGATGGGCGTCGTCGACTTCGCCACCACCGTGGCGCCGGGCTTCCGCGACGTGCTGGTCACCGGCAAGACCACGGAGGCGGTCCGCAGGCGGGCCAAGAACGGCCGCCGGGTCTACGACGCGGTCGTGCTGGACGCGCCGCCCACCGGCCGCATCACGCGCTTCCTGAACGTCACCAAGGAGGTCGCCGGGCTGGCCAAGGTGGGGCCGATCAAGAACCACTCGGACCTCGTCAGCGGTGTCGTGAAATCTCCTGAGACGGCGGTGCATTTCGTGACGCTGCTGGAGGAGATGCCCGTTCAGGAGACACTCGACGGCATCGCGGAATTGCGTGCGGCCGGGCTGCCCGCCGGCGGGATCTTCGTCAACATGGTCCGCGAATCACTGCTCCCCCAGTCGGCTCTTGACACGGCTGTCAAGGGCCGGTTCGACGTCGGGGAGCTCGTGCTCGGGCTCAAGGCGGCAGGGCTGGCCGACGGCGCGGAGGCCACGACGCTGGCCGAGGCGCTCGCCGACGAGGTGGCCGAGCACGCCCGCCGTACCCAACTGGAAGAGGCCGAGCGCGAGTCGCTGGCCGAGGCCGGCCTGAAGAGGTACGAGCTGCCGCTGCTGGCCGACGGCGTGGACCTGGCAGGACTGTACGAGCTGGCAGAGAGCATCCGCACCCAGGGAGCAGCGTGAAGAAGCCCGCCCGACTGGACATCGACGCGATCCTCGACGACCAGGGCACCAGGATCATCGTCTGCTGCGGCGCCGGCGGCGTGGGCAAGACCACCACCGCGGCGGCGCTCGGGCTGCGTGCGGCCGAGCGCGGCAGGTGCGCGGTCGTGCTGACCGTTGACCCGGCCCGGCGGCTGGCCCAGTCGATGGGGCTCACCGAGCTGGACAACACTCCGCGGCTGATCAGCTCCCCAGATGGCGACGGCCAGCTCTACGCCATGATGCTCGACATGAAGCGTACGTTCGACGAGATCATCGAGGCGCACGCCGATCCCGAGCGGGCCCGCCAGATCCTGTCGAACCCTTTCTACCAGTCGCTCTCCTCCAGCTTCTCGGGCACGCAGGAGTACATGGCCATGGAGAAGCTGGGCCAGCTGCGCCGCTCCGACGAGTGGGACCTGATCATCGTGGACACGCCGCCGTCACGCTCGGCGCTCGACTTCCTCGATGCTCCCGAGCGGCTCGGGCGGTTCCTGGACGGCCGGTTCATCCGGCTGCTGACCGCACCGGCCAAGGCCGGGGGGCGCAGCGCGTTCCGGCTGCTCAACGCCGGGTTCGGGCTGATGGCCGGGGCCATGACCAAACTGCTCGGCGCGCAGGTGATCAAGGATCTGCAGACGTTCGTGTCCGCGCTCGACGCCGTGTTCGGCGGGTTCAGGCAGCGTGCGGACATGACGTACCGGCTGCTGCAGGCCCCCGGCACGGCCTTCCTCGTGGTGGCCGCGCCGGAGCGCGACGCGATGCGCGAGGCGTCCTACTTCGTCGAACGGCTCGCCGAGGAACGTATGCCCCTGGCCGGCCTGGTGGTCAACCGGGTGCACATGTCCCCCGCCGTCGCGCTCTCAGCGGCCCGTAGCGCCGCCGCGGCCGAGGACCTGGAGTCCCGGGGCGAACACGAGCTGACCGCCGCCGTGCTGCGGCTGCACGCCGGTCGGATGCAGCTCACCGCCCGCGAGAGCCGCGAGCGGGAACACTTCGTCTCGGCCCACCCCACGGTGCCCGTGGCGCAGGTCCGCGCCATGTCCGAGGACGTTCACGATCTTGCCGGATTGCGGCAGATCGGCGAGCTGCTGGCGAGCACGTAGAAATCTCATAGAAGTACGGCCGGCGGACGGCGCCGGCCGTACACGGCTCGCCGGGCTTGGATCAGCCCGCGATCAGCTCATTGGTTCGCTCGTACTCTTCCTTCGCCGACTCGAGCAGCTCTCGCCACGAGTCCACGTCGGGCCGCCTTCGCAGCAGCGCGCGACGTTCCCGTTCGGTCATACCGCCCCACACCCCGAACTCGATGCGGTTGTCCAGCGCATCGGCGAGGCACTCAGTACGGACCGGGCAACCCCGGCAGATGAGCTTCGCCCTGTTCTGCGCGGCGCCCTGCACGAACAGGGCATCCGGATCCGCACCTTTACAGGCGGCACGGGAGGTCCAATCCGTGATCCACATTTTCGACCCCACTCCCCTTAGGTGGTCAGTCGTCATTTGGGGCCGACGGGCGCGGGCGCCGAGCCTCCGTATTCAGTTGCCGCAGAGGAGAACGTACGCAACGAGACGTTCGGGCCGACAGACCCCAGAGGACCAAATTCTCGCGGCCATCTTGACCGGGAATGACTAGTCACCCCCGCCAGTCAAGGCGAAATGGGCCCCGGATACCGAAAACGTCAGGCTTTCCACGTACTCTTGGTAGCGTGCAAGCGCAGCGCAAAGATCGCTCCAACCCCGTCTTGGCCCTCCTGCGTCTGATCATCGCGGGGACGGCCGCGGGGGTGCTCGCGGCCGCCGTGGCCCTGCCTGCGGTCGGCGGCGCAGGAGTGTCGGCGAAGAGCGCGGTCGAGGCCCTGGACCTCAAGCCCGAAGAGCTCGACGAGCCTCCTCTTCCCGAGCGCACGATCCTGCAGGACTCCAACGGCAAGGAGATCGGGCGCTTCTACTACGAGAACCGCCAGTCCGTGTCGCTCGACAAGGTCGCCCCGATCATGCGGACGGCCCTGATCGCGATCGAGGACTTCCGTTTCTACCAGCACGGGCCGATCGATGTGGAAGGAACGGCCAGAGCGCTCGTCAAGAATTTGACGCAGGGCGGCGTGACGCAGGGCGGCTCGTCGATCACCCAGCAGTACGTCAAACAGGTGCTGGTCAACAAGGCCGAGACGCCGGAGGAGCAGGCGGCGGCCATCGCCCCCACGGTCTCCCGCAAGCTGGCCGAGCTGCGCTACGCAATGGCGATCGAAAAGAAATACACCAAGGACCAGATCCTCGAGAAATATCTGAACATCGCCTACTTCGGCGCCGGCGCCCACGGCATCCAGGCCGCGGCCAAGCGCTTCTTCGACAAGCCCGCCTCCGAGCTCACCCTCGTCGAGGCCGCCACGCTGGCCGGCGCCGTACAGAACCCCGCGAGGACCGACCCCAACGTCGGCCCCGAGTCGCGGCAGCGCCTGCTGGACCGGCGCAACACCGTCCTCGACCGGATGCTCGAGCTCAAGATGATCACGCCGCAGGAGGCCGCCGAGGCCAGGGCGAAGAAGCTGGGCTACAAGGACGTCGAGTTCCCCGGCGGCTGCGAAGCCAGCAAATATCCCTACTTCTGCCTCTACGTCCAGTACGAGATCCTCAACAACGAGGAGTTCGGCAAGAACCCGGACGAGCGCAGGAAGCTGCTCCAGCGGGGCGGTCTGACGATCAAGACCACGATCGACCCCAAGATGCAGGCGGCCGCGGACAAGGCCATCAAGAAGTACGTCTCCCGCAAGGACAAGCCCGTGGCCTCGCAGGCCATGGTCGTCCCCGGCACCGGCGAGATCAAGGCGATGGCCGCCTCGCGGACGTTCGGCGGGAGCAAGAAGAAGAACGAGATGAGCTACAACATTGTGGCCGACGCGGCACACGGTGGCGGCACGGGCTTCCAGCAAGGCTCGACCGCGAAGGTCTACACGCTGGCCACGGCGCTCGAGGAGGGCATGAAGTACGGCGACGGCTTCCCCTCCCCAGCGGGCTACAAGGCCAACGGCTACAGCGCGTTCAAGAACTGCAAGGGCCAGAACGTCGGCGACCCGTCGCACACCGTGCGCAACTCCAGCGAGAGCAGCGCCGGCTTCAAGACCCTGGAGAGCGGCACCTGGGGCTCGGTCAACACCTTCTTCGTGAAGCTGCAGGAGAGGGTCGGGCTCTGCAGCGTGGTCAAGATGGCCAAGAAGCTCGGGGTCAAGCGGGCCGACGGGCAGAAGCTGTCGGAGGTGGAGACGTTCACGCTGGGGGTCAACGAGGTCGACCCGATCACGATCGCCAACTCCTACGCGGTGTTCGCCTCCCGCGGCAAATACTGCAAGCCGCTGGCCATCACCGAGATCAAGGACAGGAACGGCAAGGCCAAGCAGTACAAGCCCAAGTGCTCGCAGGTCCTGGAGGAGGAGGTCGCCGACGCGGTCAACGGCATCCTGTCCGGGGTCTTCACCAAGGGCACGATGCAAGGGGTCGGCGGCATCGGGCGGGACGCGGCCGGTAAGACCGGGACCACTGACGACTACATGTCGGCCTGGTTCGCCGGCTACACGCCGAACCTCGCCTCCGCGGTCAGCCTGGGCGACCCGCGCGGCGCGGCCGGCCACAGGCTGACGAGCATCACGATCGGCGGGACGTACTACCCGCAGGTCTTCGGCGCCACGATCTCAGGGCGGATCTGGAAGGACTCCATGATCGCGGCCTTGAAGGGAATCGAGGCGGTCGAGTTCACGGCGGTGGACCGGTCGCGGTTCGGCGGGTGCACGGAGCACTGCGCGCCCAAGCCCAAGAAGGAGAAGAAGGACGAGGAGGGGCCCGGAGACGGGGACCCGTTCGACATCTTCGACCCGCCGGACAACGGCGACGGGCCGCCTGGTGACCGCGGCGGCCCGGGCAACGGCGACGGCCCGGGCGGCAACGGCCGCGGCGACGCCGGCCCGGTTATCTCCCCCGGCGACTGATCCGGCCACCCACCACGGGCCCGCGCAAGAGTCGCCGCGGGCCCGTACGAGGGTCGCCACGCCGCAGGAGGTGATCGACGCCGCGGGCCCGTACGAGGTCACTACAGGCCCGCACGAGGGCCACCACGGGCGGCAAGCCCAGCCACGGGCCTCCGACACCGTCGTCTGACCGCCGTCCGTCCGTTTGATCGCCGCCGCCGCTTCCCGCACCTCATCGCGATCGCCGTCGCCGCCGCTTCCCGCACCTCTACTCTCGGCCCCCTGCCGAGGGACCTGCACCGAAGCGTGCTGGGTAGGACGAGCGCCAGCAGGGAGGGGCCGGCGGGTGAGGCTGTCAGCCGACGGGAAAGGCAGGCAGGTGGGACCGTCAGCCGGCGGCCAGGCGGGCCCGGACGGTGGCGGCCACCCGACCCCCCTCAGCCCGGCCCGCGACCTTCGGATTGACCGCCTTCATGACCTGCCCCATGGCCTGCGGCCCGGAGGCGCCGACCTCGGCGATGGCGGCGTCCACGAGCTGAACCAGCTCCTCGTCGGACAGCTGCGCCGGCAGGTATTCCTCCAGCACCGCCTGCTCGTCCAGCTCCGCCTGGGCCTGCTCGGCGCGCCCGGCGTTGCTGAACGCCTCCGCCGCCTCCCGCCGCTTCTTGGCCTCCTTGGTCAGCACCTTGATGATCTCGTCGTCGGACAGCTCCCTGGCCTCCTTGCCAGCGACCTCCTCGACGTTCACCGCGGCCAGTGCCATGCGAATCGTCCGGAGACGTACCTCGTCCCGGCTCTTCAGCGAGGCCGTCAGATCGGCCTTCAGCTTGTCTTTCAATGCGCTCATGCGGTCCATCTTGCCGCCTGCGCCAACACCTCGCGCCGGTTGTCGGGCATCATGGGTGGGTGAGGAAAGCCGTCGCAGTACCTCTGTCCATGCTCGGTCTCGGCCTGGCCGGGCTGGGTTACGCCTCCGTGGTCGAGCGCAACTGGTTCCGGCTGCGCCGCTTCGACGTGCCCGTGCTGGAGCGCGGCCAGCGTCCTGTGCGCATCCTCCACCTGTCGGACCTGCATCTGACGCCACGCCGTACGATGCTCATCAACTGGGTTCGCTCGCTCGGCGCGCTCAAGCCGGACCTGGTGGTCAACACCGGCGACTCGATCGCACACCCGGACGCCGTGCCCTCACTCCTGCACGCCCTGGAGCCCCTGCTGTCGCGCCCGGGCCTGTTCGTCTACGGCTCCAACGACCTGTACGCCCCGCAGCCGAAAAATCCGGCCCGCTACCTGTGGCGCACCTCCAGGAACGAACGCCGCCAGCACGTGCCCAACCTGCCCTGGGAAGAGCTGGGGGCAGGCATGGCAGCCGAGGGCTGGCTGGACATGAACAACACCACGGCCCGCATCAAGGTGGCCGACCTGGACGTGGCAGTGGCCGGCATCCACGACTCCCACATCTCCCGCGACCGCTACGACCTGGTGGCCGGTCCCGCCCCTGCGGACGCCGACCTCCGCCTGGGCGTCATGCACTCGCCGGAGCCCCGCAACATGAGCCTCTTCGCCGCCGACGGCTACCAGTTCCTCCTGGCCGGCCACACTCACGGCGGCCAGCTCTGCATCCCCTTCTACGGCGCCCTGGTGACCAACTGCGGCATAGACCGGGCCCGGGTGAAGGGCCTGAGCCGCCACGACACAGCCTGGCTCCACGTGTCCGCCGGCCTCGGCACCTCTCCTTACGCCCCTGCCCGCTTCGCCTGCTTCCCCGAGGCCTCCCTCCTCACCCTCGTGCCCCGGAGATAAAGGCGGTCACAAGCACCTTGAGAGTCCGCTAGACTTTTCCAAGCACGCGCAAGACCGGCGTGCGCCGGGGTGTAGCGCAGCTTGGCAGCGCGCTTCGTTCGGGACGAAGAGGTCGTGGGTTCAAATCCCGCCACCCCGACGCCGTTTGACCGGGTAGAGGGCTTGATCTGCTAAGCGGGTCGGGCCCTTTTCCGTTTCTGGAAGTCGATGGGAGCCAATCGGGGAGCCAACTCACTCGGACTCAACCCGTCGGCTTGTCGCCGAAGATTGTGTTCATGGTGTGGCGCCCTTGGTGATCACCGGCTTGAGCTGGTGCCGGTAGACCGCTTCCGTGACGCTGGTGCCCGCGTGCCCGACGAGATCGGCGATGGTCTCGATGGGTACGCCCTGGTCACTCATGATCGAGACGAACGAGTGACGCAGTTCGCGAGGTGTCCGGTCGGTTCCGATGCCTGCGTTCTTCGTGATCTGCCGGAACGCCCGTCGAACGTTCGCCGCGTCGAGCGGGGTGCCGACGTTCGTGCAGAACACCAGGTTGTGATCTTGTCATGCCTCACCCGCCTTGAGCTTGTGGGCGGCCTGGCGCGTGTGGTGTTGCCGGAGTGCCTCAGCGGCGAGCTCGGCCAGTTCCAGCGTGCGACGTGACTTGCGGGTCTTGGTGTCACCTCCTGCTCGGTCGGCTCGCCACACGTAGATGGCGAACCTGGTGTGCTTGAACCCTGCCTCGGTCACCGGTTGCCATGCCTTGAGGCTGGGGATCCAGGCGACGACGTGATCCCAGCGCAGTGCACGGGCTTCCTCGGTACGGACGCTGCACGTACTCCCCGCCGGCTCTGAGACGTGGCAGACCCTGGCCTGGGTGCTCGGCAAGCACGGCGCCGACCGGATCGCGGCCGCTCTGGGCGTCGGGGCGGCCGATGGCCCCTACCCGTGGGGCTTCGTGTCCGGGCCCAGTGAGAGCATCGTCCGCGACGGCGTCCGGCTCGACAGCGGCCGCTACCCGCCCCGAGGCCAGGGCGAGCCGTTCCGAGGCTGCGGCTACACCGCCGAACTGGACGACGAAGACGCTTAACCACCAGCTCCCCTTGTGGTCCTGGGATTGAAAGGTCGCTGACACTCCGGGCCGAACGCTCGCCTCTCGGGTAGGGGCGGGCTTGGTAGGGCGGATCACTACGAGCCGCCCTACCAAGCGAACGCTCCAGATCCCGGGTCGCAGGGGGCGCCCGTCGCAGTCGTGTACTCGCCCGAACCCCGCACGTGCGGCACGCCCGCGACTTCCAGGCAAGGCCACATATAGACAAGACGCCCGGGAGGCGATGAACGGTTGGGGCATTCCCGAAATCCGTACAGACATGATCATCTACGGCCGAGCATACCGCCGATATACCACCGCTCCCTACGATCCTTTGACGGATGCAAGTCAAGGTAACGGAAAGGGCATCATGCGACTGAGCACCATACTTCGGCATGCGGCGATCGTGGGGACCGCGGGACTGACGTTGTCGATCGTCGGCGCCGGCGGCGCTTCCGCCTCTGCGTCGGCTGACAAGACTCTCAGCGGCAGTTGCTCGTCGGACCCCAAGGGTTACAGCGGCTCGGCGCGCTACTACTACAACAGCGCAGGGGGTGACGTCTTCACCAAGTTCACGTACACGATTGGCGGTCGCGCTGGATCGAAGACCGACGTGGCCATCGATGTCTATTCGGACAAGAACAACGCGGTCGACAAGTGGCACGGCGGTTGGGGCACCGACAGCGCCAAGGTGGGCACGAAGAGCACGACCGTCCACATCATCAGCCCGGCGAAGGACAAGGTCTACGTGAAATTCTGGGTGCGCTGGGACCTTCCGGGCCTCGACCCCACGTGCAGCTTCCAGACCAAGCGGATCTAGCGGCCGATGAACCACCGCGCACTTGTCGCGTCCCTGCTGGCGCTGGTGGCGGTCACGTCGTGTTCCACCGGCGGTGAGCAGGAAATTCCACCGGTCTTCGTCGCCGCCTCCTCGACCGGGGCGATCGTGTACGACCCGCAGACCGAATCGCACCTCGGGTACGCCTCGGACGGGCGGCACGTGTGGACGGACAAGCAGGCTGCCGTCTGCGCGGCCCGGTGTCCTGAAGCGGCCTTCTCCACCGCTACCCGGAAGGTGCTGAGCCGGCGGGGCGATGCGGACACGGTCGTCGCCGAGGGAGGCACGCTCCAGATCCAGCGTTCGGACGGCAAGAAGGAGAGCCATCAGGTCGCCGGCGCGGAGAACGTCCTCTGGCGGGAGAGCCCCGACCGGACGACGGCTCTGCTGCTCTACGCCGACCCCACGCTGCCCGGCGGTGAGATCCTGCGCTTCCAGCGCGACGCTCACGGATGGAGGGCTACAGGGGAGCGCGTGCCCGCTGGGGGGTTCTGGGGTGGCTGCGTCGGCGGAGACTGGGCGGTCCTGACCGGCGAGCGCGGAGGGATACTCAAGGACGGGACCGTCGTTCCCCTTCAGGTCAATCTCGACCAGCCCGGGGAATGCGTGGCCGGTACGCGAGGGGGCGCGGTGGTGTCCCGCTACGTCGACCAGCGCGGAACCCATCACACCGAGGTTCGCGGCATCGACCCGAGCGGGCGGCAGACGTGGTCGCGCGATGTCGCCGCTCGGGCCGGTGTGATCGCCGATCCGTCCGGTACGGCGGTCGGCCTGGTCCACGATGGTGAGCTGGAATTGCTCGACGTCAAGGGGGAGGTCCGCGAGCGGCGCGAGGACGTCGTCGCGGCCAGCTTCACTGAGACGGGCCGCCTGGTGACGGTGAACGCCGACGGCAAGGTCACCTGGGCTGCATAGAGCTCACTCATCCGCGTGTCACACGGCGTGTACGCCTGTGCGAACGTGCCGGACCAGTTCGGCCAGCCCACAAGCCTCATCGCTGTGCAGCGAGATCTCATCGGCGTGACGATCCCAGCGCTGTAGCACCCACACCACCTGGGGCGGCGCATCGTTCGGAGGGCCCTGAGGGGCGCTCGCTTCGGTCGACGGCCTCAGGGCCGTCACCTCAGCGCGAACCTGACCCATCCACTGGCCAAGCTCCTCCGGGTCAACGAAGATCACGACCCCGGCGGTGGCTCGTGGTGAACACCACCGCCAAGAACCTCGCGCTTCCCCAAGGTTCGCTGCTGGAGGGATCTCTCGGCGAGGACCCGCTGGCGGCCGAACCCGCGGGCCCCTCGAGAGCGCTCGTCGGCTACGCCCGCGTCTCCACCCGCGGCCAACTCCTGGACCGCCAGATGGCCGCCCTCACCACGGCGGGCTGTATCCGCATCTTCGCCGACAAGAGCTTCCGTTCGCCCCTTGGTGACCGCAGTCGCAGGCTTGTAACGCCGCGCGTGTAGCAGCAAAATCAGCACACATCCCGGTCGCCGGGGCGAGGTGACACGTGTCACCGGCCCTTGGCGCTGTTTGGCGTCTCCGTTCGCCTTTCCGGGAGTTCTGCTGTGTCCGCTCGTCATTCTTCACTGCTCCGTGTACGTGTCCTGGTTGGACGCCTGATCGCTGCCCCGTTCGGCAGGAAATCTCAACGGTCGAGGTCAGCTCCGCCTGCTCCGAACTCCGCTGATCAGACTGTCAACCGGAATGTCCGCCTGCTGAGCTGGCTCAACTTCTTCGGCGACTTCCGCATGTACGGGCCGATTATGGTCATCTACTTCGCGCAAGTCACCGGCTCGTACACCGCCGCCGCCAGCCTCCTGGCGGTGAAGATGCTGTCTTCGGCAGCGTTCGAAGTCCCTACCGGGGTGCTCTCCGACCGCCTCGGCCGACGCGGCACGATGATCGCCGGTGCCGTCGTCATGGTGGCCGCCCATCTCGGGTACGCCGGCGCTTCGGGCTACGGCCTCCTCCTTGCAGCTGTTGTGCTGGAGGGATTGGCGACCTCACTGTGGAGCGGCAACAACGAGTCTCTGCTCTACGACACGTTGCTCGAAGCCGGCCGGGAGGAGGAGTTCCCCCGGCACTCGGGCCGGGTGAACTCGATGTTCCAGATCGCGCTCGCACTGGCGGCAGCCATAGGTGGCGTGGTCGCCGGCGCGTGGTCGCTGCGTGTGGTGGTCGCGCTGTCGGTCGTGCCGCAGGTGCTGTGCGTGCTCATCGCCTTGCGGGTCCGGGAACCGCGGGTGCAAGGCGCGCTGGAATCGAACGTGCTGGTGCATCTCGGATCGGCCCTGCGCGGCATCCGCCGTAATCCGGTGCTCCGCCGGATGACTCTGGTGTCGGCGCTTCGTTACAGCAGCGAAAGCGCGGCCCAGTTGTCGCCTGTCTTCGTGGCAGGGCTGTGGCCGCTCTGGGCGCTGGGCCTATGGCGCACCTTCGGCCATGGCGTGGCCTTCGTCGGCTTCCGCGTCAGTGGTTGGATGATCGGCCGGGTGGGCGCGGCCCGCACTCTGCTGTTCGGTGAGCTGTTCGACAACGTGGCGAACCTCGTGGCGCTGGTCAAGCCGACGGTATTTTCGCCCGTGCTGCTTGGGTCACCGGCCTACGGCATGTCGACAATCGCCCAGCAGACGTTGCTGCAGCGCGAGTTCACCGACCGGGAACGCGCGACGATGGGTTCGCTTGCGTCGCTGCTCGGCAGAGTGCTCTACGCGCTCGTCGCCCTGGGAGCCGGCCTGGTGGCAGACCGTTGGGGCATCGTTCCGGCGTTGCTCGCGATCCAGGCGGTGGTGCTGATCGCACTTCCGCTCGCCTGGTGGGTGCACGCGCGCGCTTCTTCGCTTGCCGCGGGCGCTGGGACGGTGACGGGATGAGCGCCTTCTCGGCCCCGGCCAGGCCTGCTGTCGATGTCGCAGTGCTGCAAGGTGAGATCGAAGCGATTTTCGGCTTCCGCTGCTCGGTGCCCTCTTTCGTCGCCGGCGGGCAGGACACTGATGCCTCGGTCCTGCGAGCCACGACGACAGAGGGCCAGGAGGTCGCCGTGAAGGTATCCCGCCGCGCAGGGCGTCCGGGCGGCCTGCTGATGTCAGACCATCTCGCCGAGCTGGGGCTACCGGAAATCCCGGCCCCTTACCGGTCCCGCAGTGGAGTGCCGTACAGCGACTGCCACGCGGGCCGGTTATCCGTGATCCCTTGGATACCTGGCCGCGCCGGCGCCGCAGGCATGACCCACGCTGCTCAACGTCCCATAACTGCGCCGATGTATGCGGCCATCTAAAGCTGGCTCTGGCACAAAGATCGTGAAGAGGTGACCGATCGTGATCGGAGTCGCGATTCCGTAACCAGCCAGGCATGGATGCGGCCGCATTGCCAAGATCAGGTTCGATCAAGAATCCGATCACCAACGAGCGGCCGCGAGGGCTATTGTGCTGCATCGCCCGGCAGGCGTGGAGGCCTGCTGCCTCGAACTTCTCGGGCAGTTCTTCCCGCACATGGACAACGTGCACGTCCAGACCGTCTCCCGTGCTGGGAGCGAGATTCTCATCCAGGCCCGTACGCGAGACGGTGAGGCGGAGTGTCCCTCGTGCGCCACGCGGACCCAGCGGGTGCACAGTCGCTATCGACGCCGTCTCAGCGATGTGACCTGCGGTGGCTTGCCAGTAGTGATCGAGTTGGAGTCTCGCAGGCTGTTTTGCCCCAATGTCGGCTGCGCCGCCGAGACCTTCGCCGAACAGGTGCCCGGCTTAACACAGCGGCATGCGCGGCGCACCCCGGCACTCAAGCTGGCACTGGAGCACATAGCGCTTGCCTTAGCCGGTCGAGCCGGGGCCAGACTCGCCGCCAAGCTCGGCATCACGGTGTCCCGCTCGCTGCTGATCCGGCTGCTGCGTGCTCTACCCGATCCCGAGATCGACCAGGTCCGCGTGCTGGGAGTGGACGACTTCGCCAAACGCCGAGGTCACTCCTACGCCACAAGCCTGGTCGACCTGGAGGCCGGTAACCCCATCGACGTGCTGGACGATCGCCAGGGCGACACGCTCGCCGCCTGGCTCCGGCAGCATCCCGGAGTGGAGGTCATCTGCCGTGATCGCGCCGGATCCTACGCCGAAGGCGCCGCGGCTGGCGCTCCTGAAGCGATCCAGGTCGCTGATCGTTTCCATCTGTGGAAGAACCTTTGCGACGTCATCGTGGCCACGGTCCGCGCCCACCGCTCGGACCTGCGAGAGTCCACCCCCTCTGCCGACGCCCGCGAGCATGATGAGCTCGACGTCGAGTCTCGCCCTGCCGTTACGGCATTGCCGGAGTCCCACACCGCGGTGCGCACCCGGGAACGGCACGCCGCCGTCCACGACCTGCTCGCGTGCTGTGGTCAGCATGCTGGCCCGGCTGTCGCGTCGGGTGGGCGGGGTTCCACGGGCCCACGGGTGTTCCCTTTCTTGGTCGCAGGGACAGCCTGTGGCTGATCAGGTCGGGGCCAGCAGGGCTTGCAGGCGGCTAAGGGCGGTGAGGATGTCGCCGGCCCAGGGCCATCGTGCGGCAAGGCGCAGGCGCAGACGGCGGCCACCGCGCACCAGCAGTCCGGCCACCGCGAACAGTCGCAGGCGCTTGCGGGCGATGACGCGCATGCCCTTGGGCCAGCCGGACAACTCCAGCAGGCCGGTGAGTTCGGCCACCCAGGCGCCGGGCCGCACTTGCCAGTCGGCATCGTAGGCGGGCGTCCACGCAGTCTTCGGCAGGCGCAGGACGGCCTGCCGGATCTCCTCGGTGAGGGTGAACCCGATCGAGTACGACAGCCGCCTGCCAGGTTTGGTGAGCCAGGTCAGGAATTCGTGGGTGCCGCCGCCGGAGTCGGTGCGGATCAGCACCTGGCACCGGCGATGCCTGGGGAGTTGGGCCAGCGCGTGGCGGGTGGCTTCGATGTGATCGGCGGCGGTGTTGGAGCCGGCGTTGCCCGGCCGCAGCACGATGGCCAGCGGTTCGCCGGACCCGTCCGGGCCGTGGTCGGCGAAGACCGTCATCGGGTGGAAGCCGAAGGTGTGTTTCCAGGTCGGGGCGGCGTGCTGTTTGTCGGAGTGGGCGATGACGATGGTGGCGTCGATGTCAAGGGGGATTAGCTCGCCGTCACTGCCCGGCGCCATGGTCCCTGCAAGTTCCCGGGCGCGTTCGCGGGCGAGGGCGCGGGCTGCGCGCAGGGCTTTGAGCGCTTTGGCCTCATCTTGGGCGAGCCGGTCGATCAGGCGGGAGACGGTCGAGTCGGAGGCGACCGGGCCGAACAGGTCGGGCTGGGCGCGCAGCAGGGCGATGTCGGCCAGGCAGTCACCGCCAAGAGCGAGGCTGGCGGCCAGGTCGGCCACGATTTTCCCGGGGTCGTGCACCGCGCGCTCGGGCCGAAAGCGTTCCAGCTGCGCGGACAAGGCCCGGTCCAGGCCGGTGACGCGCAGCGTCTGCAGGAGCATCAGGGCGCCCGCGTGGGAGAGGAGCCCCGGCAGCGTCAGCGGATGCGGTGATCTTGCCGCGTGAAGCGTTACTCTTCACTTGGAAAGTGCCTTCTGATCTGGCGTGGACAGGACTCTCGACAAGCCCCATCCTCCCAGTTCAAAGGCACTTTTCTTATGTGAGCGATCAAGCCTGGCGAAATTCACCGTGAAAGCCTGAGGCTAGGCTCCAGCAGTAGTGGCTACGACGGTCGGCACCCAGGATCGTATTGTCAGGCAGTTTCATCGAAGTGCGAAAAGCCGCAATAGGTCCGCTTGCTCCGGGGTTACTGAAAGTGCCGGGTTATTTGCGCTCGGGTAAATCTCAGCTGCTACCCACTGCGCTGCTCGAACGCTAGAGGCGACCCCGATCCTGACTCCGCGCGCACGCAGCCCCGCCAGCAACTGCTTAGAGCGTGTTTGAGAAGAGTCGTCCATATTCGATGCGGCAGTGTGACGGCGGTCCAATATGTCGCCAGGGTGGTCGGGTGCCGTGGCTTCGTCGTTACGCCTCGCGCTTGACCGACGCGCAGTGGGAGTCGACGATCGGGTCCCTCACCGGGTTCGAACACCGGTGGTCGCCCGGAGAAACATCCGCGGCGGAAGGTCGTGAACGCAACCCTTTACATGTTGCGGTCCGGCTTCCCTTGCGGTACGTACCTGTCGACCTTCTTCGTCAAAGGACCGTTCACATGCCTTCCGCTGTCTCCTGGATCATCGAGCTCATTCCCCCGCAATCCACCCCAAGATCCCGAAGCTGGGAGCCTGTAGAGAACGAGCTCGGCACCCCGCTGCCCACCGACTACAAGCAACTCGCCGATATTTACGGCGCCGGACTCTTCGATGAGACGATCTGGCTCCTCGAACCTGGATGCCACCACGAGATCTACGACCTGAACTTGGCGTCCGTAGTCAAGGAACGCGACGAGGTGCTGGCCGACCTCTGGGAGTTCGAGGACAAGCCCGCAGAACTCCATGAAGACGGGGCGCGTGTCCTGCCCTGGGCCTTCTGCGAAGGGAGTGGCCACTTCCTCTACTGGCTCCTCCAGCCTGGCCAGGCACCGGACGATTGGACCGTCATGCTGAACGAAGGCCGCGGCCCCGAATGGGAGAGTCACCGCCTGTCCTGCAGCCGGTTCCTCTTTGCCGCCATGACCGGAGACATCGACTCCTTCTACTTCGACGGCCCACTTGCCACAACTCACCGGTTCCAGCCCATCAGGGACTGTACGGTCTTCGGCTCTGGCCCGTAATCGGTGGTGGCGCCGGTTCGGGTCAGGCGGCCGTGAGCTCCCGCACCAGCTGGGTGTCGCTATCGCGCAGCCGGTCGGGATGGGGCAGCAGGAGCCGAGCCAGGCGGCGCGGGGTGGTAACGGGCCGCTCTCCTTCGGCTCGGCCCTGGGTGATGTAGCGGTAGAGCAGGTTGAGGCTGCCGGTGTAGCCGAGCTCTTTGATTTCACGGAACAGCTGTTGGACTGCAACGGCCGGCTCGGCGGCGCGCCGTTCGCGCAGGTGATCGTGGTAAGGATCGACGAGCGTGGGCCGATAGCGCGGAGCGCGGCGCAAAGCCTCGGGCTTGTGGGTGCGGGCGTAGCGCTTGACGGTGTTGAGGGACAAGTTCAACCGACGGGCGCACTCCAAGAGGCCGACGCCTTTGTCCAGCAGGTCGTGGATCTGCTGCCAACGCTCACGGCTGGTCTGTTCATGGACGCCGGCGGGCCGCGTCGGGTTAACCGTGGCCCGCCGGCGCTGTGGGACCGAACCTCAGCGAGGGTCTTGTCGCAGAAATTCGCCCACAGGTGCCACCGGTCCCCGACCTGCACTGCATCCGGCAGAGCACGTCGAACCACCTCACCGTACGCGCCCGACCCGTCGCGGCAGACGATCTCGACCCCAGGGTGGGATCGCAGCCGCGTCTCCAGCACATCGGCACCGCGGCCGGGCAGGACATCGATCCGCTCGCCAGTCTCGGCGTCGATCAGGATGGTGGCATAACGGTGCCGGCGCTTGAGAGCGAAGTCATCGACACCCAGCACGCGGGGGATCCGCAGCGGCAGCCGCGCCAGCAGTCCCAGCGCTGTGGACCTCGAAATCGTGACGGCCAGGACCGCCGACAGCCGAGCACCCGCTCGGCCGGCCAGTTCCTTCACCACCGCACCCAGCTGGCCGGTGAGCCTGCTGGTTCGACGCTGGTAGCGCTCGAGCAGCCCGGGAACCTGCTCACGGAACGTCTGCCGAGGGCATCCCCACTCCAGGCAGACCAGACGCCGTACCTGTAGCGACGCCACCACCCGCCGCCCGTCGACCGGGACATCCGTGACCGTCCGGCTCACGTAGCCGTGCACCCGACCGCTCAGCGCCCCGCACACCGGGCACGGCACCGGCTGGTCGCGAGTACGAGCCATACCCGAATGAGGTCGTCCTCGTCCTCCACTCCCTCGATGACCAGGGCAGAAGCCCCGCAAACACCACACCCGCAAGATCGTCGATCTTCAGCACGGCCCAGCCTGGCAGGGATCACTCAGTGCCACCACCGATTACGGGCCAGAGCCGATCACTGGACAGACCCTTCTCGGCTTGCCGATATGTGAACTTAATCTCGCTATCCCTCCTATTCACCGCCTGACATTATGTGAGAGGGCAGTCAGTGCTGGTAGCCAGCCGGATGCGAATCTATCCATTCTGGCCCCTGAAACTCAACCTGGGCGATGCGCCCGGCCTGCCGATATTGAATATTGTATCTTCCGGCCGGCGTGCCTTCCCTGACGCGGAATGTAATGGCGGGAACGAAGCCATTTTCGTCGGCTTTGGTGCTATCGGGGCCACTGAGCCCGGGATGGAAGATACTGATCGCCAGGTTTGGGATGAAGCCCCCTCCAGCAACGAATAGCGTCGTTCCCGTGGGCCCGGTTGTTTTCTCTATCACAATATACGGCTCGTCCTGCCTGATCGAGGCGCTTGCGGTAGGAGCCAGCGCTCCCATCACCGTGACTGTAGAGGCCATGGCCATCATGATGGCG
Organism: Nonomuraea polychroma; assembly: GCF_004011505.1. Taxonomy (NCBI): domain Bacteria; kingdom Bacillati; phylum Actinomycetota; class Actinomycetes; order Streptosporangiales; family Streptosporangiaceae; genus Nonomuraea; species Nonomuraea polychroma. Next base: position 9,875,827 of record NZ_SAUN01000001.1, on the reverse strand, counting down.
TGCTTGATCATTCGCCTTTGTCGCATGAGAAAAGCCCTCTTATGGTGGGTAGCTAGGCTCTGCGAAGTGGATCATTTTCCGGTCATGGACGCTTGTGAAACGTCTCCCACGCGGGGTAGTCGGACTGTGCCGTCGGTCAAGATCGCCAGTAGCCGGAGCGTCATGGCGAGCAGGAAGCATGTGAAGCTCGCCAGTTCCGCGATCTCCTCCGCAGTCTGCTCGACCCGCTCCACGTCGATGGAGTGCGCGTGTATGTCGATGGAGTCCGACGCCACGGCCACTACCGCGAGCAGCACGCCCGCACCGAACAACACGAAGGCCAACCGATCCGGCCGGAAGAGGCGTAGCACTTGAGGCAGCAGCGCGAGACCCGCGATGCCGTACAGGATCAGGATGAAATCGCCGGGCGCGCCCCACGGGATGGGGGACACACCGCTGGGCGCCAGATAGCCGTCGCGCACTCGCTCATGCACGGCGAACCGCTCGTCGAGTGCGAGCCAAACGAAGCCTGCCGCCAGCAAGAGCCACAGCCGCGCCGCTGGTTGGTCACGCAGATAAATGACCGCTGCCATGAGTAGCGCCACTCCCGCGCATAGCACGAGCATGACGCTCTCGAGCCAGGTCATCGGCGTCTGTTCAGGCGCGAGCCACTCCCAATACCGGGGCCAGCGCATGGCCCCCAGGACGACCACCCACATGGCGGCGAAGAAGGGAACGCCTATCAGCGTGGCCCACCGGACACGTTCCTTCCTCGTCATACAGCCACCTCCCCAATGGTCACGGGGTTCGCCGGCCGTACGACGTCGACGGGCGAACCCAAGGCCATGCGCCGGATCGACTCTGCCCACATCGCCCCACCCCGCTCGAGCACCTCGTCAGACCACCACGCTGAGTGGCCAGTCTGTACAACCCGACCTTGGATGAGCAGGTCCGCGTGCTCCTCCGGATCGCAGATCACATCATCGACGGCATAACCACGCAGGCGTCCCGCCCGAATTGCGGCGAGGACGGCCGTGTTGTCAACGAGCGCCGGACGACCGGTATTGACCAGCACGGATCCTTCACGCATCAGCCGCAACTGCGGTGCGGCGACGATGGGCCTGCCATGACGAGCAGCTGGGCAGTGCAGGGTCACGGCATGTGCCCGGGTGAGCAGCTCACCAAGATCCGTGACTGTCACATGCGGCGGCGGGCACAGGTGACTCCGAATGTCGGTCGCTACGACACGCATACCGAACCCCTGCGCCAGCCGGGCGACCCGGCTGCCGATGTGGCCCAGCCCGACGACGCCCAGGGTGCGCCCAGCCAACTCGAAGCCCCTGAGCGAGATGTTGGGCGGAACCCGACCCCGCGACCGGTCGTGAGCGAGGTGGATCCGGCGCGACAAGGTAAGCAGCAATCCTATGGTGTGTTCGGCCACCGAAACGGTGGAGTAACGCGGCAGATAGGTGAGGACAACGCCATGCCGATCCAGCAGATCGACGTCGATGAAGTCGTAGCCAGTGGCGTAGACGGCCATGCCACGCAGCCCAGGCAAAGCGGTGAGCAAGTCATCATCGATGGGCGGCGCGACCTTGGGTGTGAAAGCCACGATCTCCGCTCGCGCGAATGCGCTCAGGGCGGTTTCGCGGCTCAGCTGACGATCGCTAGCAAGATACGTGACGTCGGCGACCGCCTCCAGTCGCAGGGCGTCCTTCGGCGGCAAGGTGCCCCGGCCCTGAACTGACGCCACCACCACGCGCGGCCGTTCGCGTACGAAATACATACGTGGCCCCCCAACATCCCGCTGTGTCCTTACCTTGCGTTCGCAAGATCAATCACTGAGAAAACGCAATCGACGAAATTCCGGTGCATGTCCCCGGCGCTCGGCCACGTGGTGACCACCTTGCGCGCGTGGCGGCGCGTCGGCCAGGGAGCAGTGGGAGGGGCTTGGTGACGTCAGAATACGCCGCCGATCGTGGAACCCTCCCGTGCGGTGCGTAAACCGCGACGGCCGTAGTTAAGGGCCGACGTTGCCAAAGGGAATATATCCGCAAATTTGCGAAAATCCCATATTATATCCAGCAATCCATTCGCCTGTGAGTTTTTCGGTAGATTCTTTAAGTTCTTGGCAATTAACCCTTGCGTCATTGATACCTGTCGAGTAGCCATGTGCATGTGTGCAGCCCATTAGGGGGCGCTTGCAACCCGGTTCCGGAAAAGTCTGTGGGAAGTCTGACGCTGATGCCGTACCGGATGGTGCCAGCGGTACTACGAGTACAGCCAGCAGTGCTAGGCCGATCAAAGCAACACGCGGTATGGCCTCCATGGGTTCGCCTCCGACGAAGGTCGATGCACGGCAGTGCCTTTCGTTGGTTTGCTGTGGAGGGCCCTTGTCTCACGCCTCCGGTCGTAAAGGCCCTCCGACGCGAAGGGCTAGTTCAGGAAGCAGTACCAGGAATACGGGTCGGACCTACTCCGATGCGCAGCGAGCGCGTGCGGGTTGTTGTACTGCCACCTGCACGCTCGAACCATGTCTATGCCCACGCGTTTGGATGCTTTGTGGCACTTCCATCCGTAGGCGTTGTGTTGTACGAGTACGACTCCCCAGTATCCGATTGACTTGCAGTAGCCGCCGAGCTCCACACCGCCGAGTATTCTCGGCTGGGATGCTCTATCTGTTGCGGTTACCGAGTGCTGCTGCATAGCGCTGGGAGTGGTCGAGGTAGCCTGCGACGTTGCGGGAAGTGACATCGCAAGGGTGGCAAGGAGTGCTGAACCGAGCAGCGTCTGAGACGGTTTCCGGTACATTCCGGGCCTCCTGTTTTCTACCGCCGTACGGGGCTGGCTCCTTTCATGTCGGCTGCGCTTTCACTCCTAATGGTCGGATTGCCGCCGGGTGCCTGTCCAGACTCTTTGACTGCTATCGAGGCTGTTGGAGCCGAAGTCGATGGTGAGGCGATAGGAGCGCTTTACTGCGGGTGCGCGGGCATGGGCAGACATCTGGCACGCGCATTGTCGGAGGCAGCCCACGCCGGATGACCAACGACACCTTGAGCCGAACCGAACAGGCCTGCGCCGCTCTCCAAGCCGACGGCCAGGTCGTCACCTTCGCCGCCGTCGCCGCCCGCACCGACCTCGGCCGCACGACGCTCTACCGCAAACCGCCGCACGCGCCGTCATCGAAGAACACCGCACCCGCTCCACCAACGCCACAACACTCACCGGCCTCGCCACCGAGACCTCGACCCTGCGCACAGCCTTGGAAGCACCGATGCCGCCACCACTCGCGGCGGAGGGGTCGGGGCCCGGCGCCCGGCCACGGCAGCTCAGGGACGTGGCGCCGCACCCGGCCCGCAAGCTGAGCCCCGGCGAGCGGCGAATCCTCGCAGCCACCTTCGCCACCGCCGCCGACGCCACCGCCCGCCGCAATCCGCACGCTTCTACTACTTCGGGCGGCCGAACGAGCCGGGGCTGCGCGGCGGCCAGGTCACCTTCGGCCAGGACATCACCCTCGACAACGTGCGGTTCGTACGCGACCTGCGGGTCAGCGGACCCACCAAGCTCACCCCAGACGGCCGCGCCACCGCCACGCTCCGTGCCGAGACCGGCGGGCGCACCCACGAGGTGACGCTGACCTGGACGGCGTTCGGAATCCACCCGTCCCTGTCCGGCACCTTCGACGGCATCCCCTTCGACTAGATGATTGATTCCAAGCCGTCGGGTCAGTGGTCGTAGGCGGTGAGGGATCGGGCGGTGGGCTGGCCGGTCTTGTCGTTGTGCCAAATCACGGCGGTGAGGGCCAGGACGCGGGTGATGACGCGGATCACCACTCCGGCGATGGTGCGTCCGCCGTGGCGTTCCAGGTCGAGTTGGCCCTTGAAGGTTTGGTTGATCGACTCGATGGTCTGGCGCAGCGGTTTGAACAGGTGCGCTCCGGCTCGTGGCGGTTCACCCTTGCGGGCCTTGCGCAGCAGGTGCGCCTCGGCGTCGGCCAGGGCGGCTTCGAAGTCGCGGCCGTAGTACTGCATGTCGGCGATGAGGTCTTGGCCTTGGTGGCGGGCCAGCAGGTCGGGATCGGCCTGGAGCATGGCGAGCAGGGTGGTGCGCTCGTCGGCTTCGGCGCCGGTCAGCGCGAAGGCGATGGGCAGCCCGCCCAGCGTGCACAGCAGGTGCAGGCGCAGGCCCCAGAAGAAGCGCGGGTGGGAGGGGCAGTAGCCGTACTCGGCCCAGCCGGCCAGGTCGCTGCGCTGAGCGGTCTGGCGGGAGCGGCCACACTCGACGGGGGTGGAGTCGGCCACCCAGACATCATCGCTCCACAGCGAGGTGTCCCGGCCGAGGACGCGGATCATGTGCAGGACGAGGCCGGTGGTGGCGCGCAGGCGTTTGTTGTAACCGCTTTGGCCGGGCAGACAGGGGAACATGCCGGCCAGGTGGGCGTGGGCGCAGCGCAGCCGGCGCCGTTCGGAGGTGAAGCCGAGCAGTGCCGACAGCACCGCCAGCGTCACCAATTCGGCGTCACTGAGCACCGGTTTGATCTCCACGCGGGGGCGTTCCGGGGCCAGGTCCGGGAAAGCGATCAGCTGATCGTCGATCTTCACGTACAGTGCAGTCGCGAGGGTGTTCAGGTCTTTCGTCACAAATCGATCTTGGACACCCTCGCTGCATGCCCGCAGCCAAACGGCTGATCTTCACCCCTTGGAATCAATCATCTTGGGCACTCCCGCGATCTTCCCCGGGGCGCGGGCGCGACCTCCGCGACCTGGGCTCACGAGCAGGCGCGGCGGCCGAACCCCATCCTTCGCGGCCCGGCCGCCGCGCCATCGGAAGTGATCAGACATGCACCAGTGGCAGCCTTATGTCCCCCAAGGGCTCTTCTGCGTGGCTGAAGCCTCCTGCTGCGAGGAATTCATCTTGTGCCAGGAAGGCGCCGAGTTCTTCGTCCGCCGCCAAGCCGCGGACGGGACCTATGAGGAGACCGCCAGGAGCCCTTACTCTCGCGCGGCCAAGGCGTGGAAGGACCTGGCCGCGACACACCGGCATGAGGCGAGGGCGGCATCGTGATGATCTTGGCTGGTCAGATGCTCGCCGTGCTGTGGCTCACCGGCATGCCGGTGAGCATCGTGCCGACGGCAGAGGCCATGGACAGGCTCACTGAGCGTGATGCCCGGCGGATGCGTGACGGCTGCCGCTCTGGCCGCCGCTCCCAACTGCGATCGCAGCCCTGCTGGAGACCAGCTTCGAGCTCTATGTCCTCTACTTCGGTCACAAGCGCCGCCTGCTGCACAAGGGTGGGCGCGCGATCACCACCGCGCTCAGTTTCGGCTGGACGTTGCCCAGCACGACGTCGGTCGGTCGGCTGCCTCGAACTCGCTGACTTCGACCTCGGTCTGGACGGCAGCTTCGGATCGCGCCGCTGCTTGACCATGTCTCGGAGGCCGTCGACGAGATGGTCAAGGTAGCCGCCCTTCACGTAAGGCTTCAGCAGCTCGCGCGCACGCTCCGGGGACGTTCTGCCGGCCTCGGCAAGGACAGACCAGTAGGCCGAGTAGGTCTCCACGACCAGGTCGTGGGGTTTGGTCGGGCAAGGCGTAGGTGGGGCTGCCGTGGTGGATGCGGTGGCCGGTTTTCGGGGCGGCAGGCTAGGGGGAGTTGTGGCTTGGCATGCTGCTAGTGCCATCGGCGCGAGCGCGAGTGCCAGGACACGCCCTCAGTTCAGCACAACCATTCGCATCTTTACTACAAGCGCTTACTCGGATGCGAAGAGTAGCATACGATTCGCAAAGCCCTCATCAAGGCGGTGAACAGCAGATTCTTTGGAGCGTAATCAGGTCCATCCGACTGCCGACACCAGCCATGTTCTCCACGACCTTTATGGACCCCTGCGCGATGATCGGCCTCAGGCCTCGGTCCCAGGGGCTCGCGCAGCTGGAACCAGCCCTCGACGGACCCGCCGTACGACTTGCACAAGTTTCGCGGGGTTGTCCTCCACTGTCGTATCGGCATGCACGATCACGCACCCTGGGCGCTGCCGCCGCCAATATCGCCGCCCTCCACCACAACAACACCCTGCTGCGCGAGGACCTGGCACCCGCGGCGGCACCATCGTTCCCCTGCTTCGGCGACAGGGCCAGGAGCTGCCAGCCGTCATCAACTCCCCGGCTGATCAGGTCAAATACCGCTGTAGTGAGCCTCTAACGGTGTACCGGAGTCGACGTGGTAGATACGTTGTAGCCCCGTACCCTCAGGTAAGGCAGCTGCCCGTGCAGCGCGGCCGTCTCGTAGGTCGCGGTGATCCTGGTGGATTCGCCGGGCCAGAGCGAGAGGTAGTTGTCGCTGTAGATGACCGGCAGGACTTCCCTGCCGTTGTCGCCCGCCGTGATTTCGGGCCGTACGAAGAAGGCGAGATTGGTTGGGCTGGCATTGGTGAGCGTGACGGTGACGGTCTCTCGACCGCCGGACAGGGAACGCGTTGCCGCGGCCTCAAGGTGCCGATTGGAAGCCAGCCTGTTGAGGCCGCTCAGGTCCGCGAAACCGTCGATCTCCGTCTGGTAGTGGTTATCTGCGTTGCCGAGCGCGTCAGGACGCGTGGAGTACCAGTAGAGGTTGTCACTGACACTCGAGCCGTTGGCGTCCCGGAGCTGAAGCCGCAGGAAAAACGTCCTCGACAGGCCGGTCAATGGAGGAATTTTCAGCACCCGCACCGAGGCATTGGCCGGGGAGGAGACCTGAGCGGTGGCCGTGTACTTCCGCGTCAGAGACGGGATGTCATAGACACTCGCCGTCGCGGTCAGTGCCGTGCGAGCCGCGAGGGTCGAGTTGACCACGTGCACGTTCCGCGTGAAGTAGTCATAGCTAATATGGATCGGCTCGGTGGCCTTCTTGGCGCCGAAGTATCCGCCGCCTGGCTTGAAGTAGTAGTCATAGAGGTTCCAGTGGAGCGACGGCCACGCGTTGTTCAGCATCCAGAAGATGGTGCCGAACGTCTGGGTGTGCTGACGTGCGCTCCAGGCTTCGAAGAACGATCGAGTGGTCTCGTAGTTCTGCAGCTCGGATTTCCTGGAAAAGTCGTCGGCGTCGTCGGCTTTGCCGTATCTCTTGTCGACTCCGTCGGTGAACGGGGTGATGTGGTCGAAGGGGGTGCCCGGCTTGCCCGCGTGGTAGTCCCAGACCGTGCCGATCGGCCACCGGTCGTCCGGGGGGATGAACCGTTCCAGGCTTTCCAGCGGTGGAGGGGCTTGCGTGCCTTGCTCCGCGGTGGTGCCGAACGCACTGCCTGATCGGCTGGAGTCCCACCACAGCACGGGCGGCTCCCATACATAGGGCCCGTCCATCTTCATGCCGGCGTTGGGATCTGCCCAGCTGGCGACGCTGTCCAGGGTGGGATTCTGCCAGTGCAGCATGCGGGCGATGCGCTTGTAACCGTCCAGCCGTGCCTCAGTGGGGGGCCGGTCGCTCCCGTAGGTCCACAGGAAGCTGCTGGCGTGATGACGCAGTGCTCTCATCTGGCTGTCCAAGGAGGCGTAGGCCACTCGTTCTTGCTCCGGAGACCAGCTCCTGTCGTTCTCCCAGGCGCTGCAGCAGACGAAGCCGGACATGAGCATGATCCCGGCTCTGTCGGCCAGGTCGTAGAGCTCCTCGTTGCCGAGAGTGCCCTCCAGACGGAGGGTGTTGAGGCCCATGTTCTTGGTGTAATCGATGTGGGCCTGGTTGGTTTTGGTGTCCCAGCGCTGGAGCAGGTCCCAGACGTATCCGCCACCCCGGAACAGGATGGGACGGCCGTTGACCTTGTAGCCGGCGAAGGATGTCCCGTTGACCGTGGTGCGGTGGCCGGTGAACTGCCGGACGCCGAAGTCGATCGACTTGCGGTCGGACGTCGATCCCGAGACCGCGGCGGTCATGGAAAGTCTGTAGAGCTCCGGCCGGCCGAAGTGGTGAGGCCACCACAGAGCGGGATTGGCGACGTGGAGCTGTGGGTGGGCGTTCGTGTCGAAGGTGACGTTCCTGCGTTTGCCAGGGTCGAGCGTCACCTCCTTGCTGAAGGAGATCGTGGGCCGGCCGGTCTTGGAGATGGATCCGCTGATGGTCGCGGTCACCGGGGTGTCTGTCGCGTTGATCGCGTCGACGTACACGGTCAGGTCGGCCGCGTTCGTCGCGGGCAGGGGGAGGGTCGTCTTGACATACGGATCCCTCAGCGCGACAGGGCCGGTCGTGTCGAGAAGCGTCTTGCCCCAGAGACCGGCGTTCATGTCGGGGGCCTCAGGGTTCCAGTCGACGGTGCAGAAGGAGAGGTCCTGGCAGTCACGCGCCGGTGGGGTGACCCGGATGGCCAGCGCATTCGTTGTGTCAGGACGGATGAGCCGGGTGACGTTGTACTCGCGGCTCACCATGGTGCCGACCGCGTCGGGATCGAGTCGCCGTCCATTCAGCCAGATCTGCGCGCGGTAGCTGATCCCCTTGAACCGGAGCCAGTACACCTGTCCCGCTGAGGTGCGGACAGCGGGGAACTCACCTCGGAACCACCACTCTTGCTGGGTGAGGTCGGGGACTTTTCGGAGGTTCGTCCCGAAGAAGATGTTCTGGTGGACGCCGTTTGCTACCAGGCCTGCCAGCACAGTGGAGGGAAGGGCGATCGGATGCCATCCCGCGGTGTCGTAGCCGACCTGGGAGATGGCGGCTCCGGTGTCGGTGACGTCCTGCGCTGATCGGAGTGACCAGCCTCGGGTCAATTCGGAGGAGCTGACGGTGACGACACCGCCGGTGCCCGCGACACCGAAGCCGACGATCAGCGACAGGATCACGATCAAACAGCCGAACGGCGCACGTCGAGGGCGACGGCCGGTCATGTGCCGTAGACCTGCATCTCATAGAGCGAATACCCGAACCTGGTGCCCCGTTCCGTCCCGTACATGCGAACGTATCTGCCCGTGCCGGAAAGGCCAGTCAGATCGTCCTCGTTGCCATCGCCGGCCGTGGTTTCATAGACGGTCGTCCAGACGGCGGCGTCGTTCGACACCTGGATCTGGTAGGTCTTCCCGTACGCCGTCTCCCAGAAAAGTCTCACGCGGGAGATGTTCTTGGGCGATCCGAGATCGATCTGGAGCCACTGGGGATCCGTGAACTCGAGGGATCCCCATCGAGTGGTGAAGTCGCCGTCGAACGCCTTTTCCGGCCCCAGCGCCGCCTTCTCGATCGACGACGACGTGGCGGGACGGGCGAGAGAGAGCAGGCTCTCGGCAGCCTCGGTCTCCGTGGTTTCGTAGAACTTGATCGTCACGTTCCACTCCCCGGAATTGTCCTCAACGAAATCGTCATTTATGCCTAGATAGAGGCGTCCGGGCCCGGCTGTCTGAACGGAAGCTTCGCGGCCTACCTCGAATACGTCGCCATCGCCGACCTTGCCAATGAGCGAGTAAGGATGAAGTCCTGGTCCAGGAAAGTTTCGACCGTATGGCGCTATCGAAGAAGATTGACCTTGCGGGGAGTAGATATCGATATTTGGATCGAGCGTCTCTGACGTTTTTACCATTCCGTCAGAGACAAATTCAAGCCGCCCGTTCCCAACATTGATTCCCGAATCAATCCAGTACTGATTGGCCGGGACTATACGCGTTTCTTCGAATGAGAGATTCGCCTGTGATGTTGCATCGGGACTACCAATCGGAGCTTGAGTCGTTTCTGTCCCGCCTTCGTTCGTGGATTCATCACTATTAATATTCACGAGGACGACGATGCTTGTCAGTGCGAATAGGATAAGGAGCGTCACGCTCAAGACCAAGACATTCGACAGCCGCCTCCGTGATCCATGCGTTTTCCCTTTTGCGGGGGACCGCACGTCCGAGTCGGTGTCGTCGTGCGGTACAGCCGGGGTGAAGTTTTGCGGCCTGATGGGCGGGAAGGGACGGCGGACCAGCGCAAGCAGTTCCGCTCCTACCTGGCGAGCTGTTATTGGTCCGGTATTCGCGTCGGTCGTCCCCTTAGAGTCTAGGGCATCCTTCCGAGCCCCAAGAGCGGACTGAATCAGCTCTGCCACCGCGACTCCTCCGGCAATGACCATGGCACCGAGAACGAGCCAGAATCCGCTTCCGGTGAGATCCATAGCGCTGTATCCCAGCGCCGATATTCCGGATTGATCGAGGAAGTACTGAGCGTAGCTGAGGGCAATGACATAGATGAGCACAACCAGAATGGTGAGGGCTAGCACGGCAGCAGATACATTATGGCGGGTGTGGGATGTTACGTTCGATCCACAAAGCCGCAACCCTGCACAGACTATAGCAACGCCGGCTGCTGGAACCAGCCAAAGGACTTTCTGCGTGGCCTCCTCGGAGGGCATGTTAGCCAAATCCGAGGCAGTAAACGAACCTAGGATGGGCAGAGTACCCATGGGTAGCGTAAAAAAGAAGAGCAGCGTCAGGATTCCTGCGACGAGAAATGAGACGGCAGCCAGGCCTCTGCCTGTACTCGTGGCCTTCGGTTCTTGGGGGCGGCCACCATGCGATAGGGGTCTGGTGGTCTGGGTTTCGAAACTCTCGGCGGCCTTGGCCGAATCGGCAAAGTCGGCGGCTCGCGACAGAAGCCGCTCCTTGGCAAGAGCAAATTCCTCGTCTGTGAGGCAACCGTCGGAGTGCAGCTGCGCCAACCGCCTGAGCTGACGCACTATATCGATATCACCCATTGGAACTCCAGGGCCATAGGCCTCGGATAACAGCGTCAGTGGTCCGCTTCCGCTCCTTCTGCCACGCTAACCAGCAGACATAGGCTTAGACAGGACCACCTGTTCGAATCTGACGCGGATATGGTGAATCTGCGAAGTTCTCGGGCCGTGCGACGCACGATCATGACGCCAACGATGTTGGACGCCCCCAGCACACCGGGAAGCCCAGGCCAAGAGCAAATTATGCGCTGATTTCAGGCGCTTCGGACAAGACCATCTGCAAGTGCCCGATTATCAGCGCTGACCTTCCCCGTAGAAATGGGGGCTCTCCACCGCCTGAACGGGATCATCACCAGGGCAGATCGTTCCGTACTTCACGCAGTCCTTAGGGATGATGGTCCCTCCTACGAGCTCTTCGCCCAACTGGACCGCCGGATTGAATACGTTCGGAACGCCTGGAATTTTTCCGATCTTGCTCTCGATCGCTTCTTGTGCGCCGTACTCGACCGCTTTCTTGATCGGATCAGGCTTGTACGATTCCACCTCTGGACTGGTCTGATACTTGTCTGGATGCCAAGGACCGGAGCGCCCTGGTTCGGTTCCGGATTTCGTAAGGCCCGACGGGCCATCCTGGTCCGCCTGCTGCGCCGAGGGTGCCGGTGGGTCATCGTTGTCTATCCAGGTGGCCGCTGAGGCCGCGCCTACGTTTACGCTAAAAGCGAGCGTTATCATCGCCGCTGATGATATAAGCAGCGGGAAACCAACTTTTGCACTGCATTAGCCAGTCACCCCCCAGGTCCGAGCGTTAGGTGCTGTTGCCACTCATATACGTTAAGGAATATACGTCATCGTTTCGATCTTTAGTCTTGCCGCCGTGGCATGTCCAGAGAAGCTGGCATAACATTGCCCGCCCAATCTGAAATTTTACGAAAAGCGCTGCTCCCCAATTAACTGGTGTGACCCTGACACCTGAGGAAGACGTAGATAGCGCCCCGCACCACCCCGACAGTGGGGCGGCACGACTGGCCCCAGGACGGCCGGTCGACCTCTACCCCGCAGCGGGGCACGGAGCACACCTGCCCTGGTGCGGGTACACCGAAGAGCACGCCGCCCCGTACGAGGTCCGGGTACGCATCTGGATCAATCCAAAGGAGCTGACCTTCGCTTTCCATCTCCTCGCTCCCGAGTCGGCTCGTCAGACGACCGAAGGCTCATCGCGTTCCGCACCAAGGTCAAATCGAGACCCGGACAGGCCATCGTCGATACGCCTTGAGCCCAGGGCCCCTGGTTTGAGCCGCCCCTGGGCCTCGTCATGCTGTGGGAACCGGAGGTTCTGTCGCATCACGGCCCGTCGAAGTTCTCAACCTTCGTAGCCTTTACCGCCGTCTATCTCAACGTGCAATGCATGGCCGGTGGAGATTTCGGGCCCGGCGCCACAGATGCCCGATCTCCGTTCGTCGTCGGCGCCCCACCCACGACCGTTCAGGGCCGCATCGGCGGAGATCCAGGCCTCCTTTCGAGTTCGGGCACCAGTATTTGGCGTCAACTGCGCGAGTGACGCTCAGCTCCTCGCGAGGGCGGCCGCCACGAGAGCCGTCGCGTAGGAGGTGCCATAGATGGGCTTGCGCACCCCGCTCCGATAGAGCAGATGGCCGACGGGGTCGTTCGGCGTACCGCCGAAGGCGTACACCATTCTGGGCGGATCACCGGGCGGCACGTCGCAGTTGTACTTGGTGGGCTTCCCGTTGCCATCCCGCGCCACTGCGACATATACGCTTTTGGCCACTGAATCGCCCCGACTTCGATGGAGATGCTCCACCGAAGCCGAGGCGATTCAGTTCGCCGCGTACTGCGTGCAGGCGAGCCCGTACCCAGCAAGGTCGAGTACCAGCAGCCGGCACTCTCGGGTGAGCAGCGGCGCAACGGCGGGCCAGTTCAGCGCAGGACCGGCGAGCCCCACCAGGAAGCGCCGGAGGGCAGCCTTGGCTCCATGCCTCACACTCACGGCTCGTCCCGAGCGGCGATTTCGCGTCCCCACCTTCAAGGCATACCAGACGGAGACACATCCTCAGTGGACGTGCAGGACCTCAACCTTGGGCGCCTTCGGCTGCTCGGCGTTGGCGCGGCGGCCAGGGCGAGCATGTCGTCTCTGGCATCAAACCATAGGCGTGGCCCGTAGGGTCGACGCGGCGGGCAGACGGCAGCACGTCTAGCCCGCCGCCGGAGCTGCGATCCAGAGCCGATTCGCGGTACGCAGGTCGGCGACGGCAAGGGAGTTGCCGCAGCCGAGGCTAACGCAGCGGGGCCTCCCGGCACGCGGGCTCATCGGAATACCTGCTAGCTCTGATTGTCCGCAGGTGATAGAGGAGAAAGCATGGCGGAGCTTGGCAGACTTGAAACGGTGGCCTTACGTACGATCTGGCCCAACGAGGCCAAGGACTTCACCCCATGGCTCGCCGACAACCTTGACGTCCTCGGCCAGGCCGTTGGACTCGCGCTCGAACTGCGGCACCGGGAGTATGCCGTCGGCCGATACGCTCTCGACCTCCTGCTCCAAGACGCCCAAGGGCGCGTCGTCGTGGTTGAGAACCAGCTTGAGCAGACCGACCATGGGCACCTCGGACAGCTGATCACGTACTGCGCCGGAACGCAGGCCGAAGTCGTGATCTGGATCGCCCAAACCCTGACGGAAGAGCACGCCGCCGCCCTGGAATGGCTCAACGCCAACACTGTCACCGGGACGGGATTCTTCGGCGTCGAGGTCGAAGTGCTTCGCATCGGAGAGTCCGCCCCCGCCCCTAACTTCAAGGTCGTGGTCAGACCCAACGACTACACCAAGAGCACCCAGACCAGCCGCCGCCGGGCCAACGCCTGGTCCTGGGAGGCGTACGTCGAAGAGCTGCGCGTCCCGCTCGAGCGGGTGGAGGTCGGCCGACGTCTGCTCGAGGCGATCATCAACGAAATCGAAGAACGCGGGCTCGCCTGGCAGCCGGTCATGAACAAGGGGTACGTCGCCATCCAACGCCCGGGCGGCTACAACGTGTTCACCATCGACGTGTACTGGAACCGCGCGCCACGACTCGCGGCGAAGCTGCCCTCGCCGCCCGACACACTCGCCCTAGCCAACCCCTATCCGCATCTGCAGGACGTGTGGACCGCTAACGAGCGCGAATGGGGCTGGACGATCCCGCCAGGCACCGAACTACCGGACCTCGACCCGCTCTTCGACCTCGTGACACCCCTCCACCCCGCCTCCGGCCCCATGCCCATCCCATCGGAGTTAGGGTGATCTCTCCCGGAGAGGGGATGCCCACCTCCTGCCAACGACACCAGGGCACCGGCAAAGTCGGTTGAACGGCTCGTGATCACGTGAGGCCGAGGAGGGTCAGAGGGCGGGTGGCGTCTCGGGAGAGGTGTCGGATGGCTTGGGCGAGGTTGGTCGCGCCGGTCAGGCGCAGGGCGCCGATGGCGAGGTTGCGCAGGACAGCCATGTTGCGGCGTGCGTTGCCGGTGCGGGCTTGGGAGTGGTCTTCGCCGTAGGCGACGTCGCGAACGTAGTGGAGCCGGTTCTCGATGCTCCAATGGCCGCGAATCCACGTCGCGAGCTCGGTCGGGCCGGCCTGCCAGGTGGGCAGGCTGGTGATGGCGTAGACGGTCACGGTCCGCCACTTGTCCTGGTTCAGGTCCCTGACCTGGCGTTTGATCTGGATGGCTTGGAGCGCGTGGGGAAGAGCAGGCCGGCTTTGACGGTGAATCGCCCCGGGTTCGGTGGAGACTTGATCTCTTGAGAGGATCGAGTCCATGCCAGGTAAGTCTCCCTACCCCGCCGAGCTGCGCCGCCGTGCGGTGCGGATGGTCGCCGAGGTGCGGCCGGATTACCCGACCGAGTGGGCCACGATCAACGCGGTCGCGACCAAGCTCGGCATCGGCACCGCGGAGACACTGCGTGCCTGGGTCCGCCAGGCCCAGATTGACGAGGGCGGCCGGCCCGGCCGCAGCACGGACGAGTCGGCCGAGCTGAAGCGGCTGCGCCGGGAGAACGCTGAACTGCGGCGGGCCAACGAGATCCTGAAGGCCGCCTCGGCTTTCTTCGCGGCCGAGCTCGACCGGCCACACACGCACTCGTGACCTTCATCGACCAGCACGCCGAGGTGTTCGGTGTCGAGCCGATCTGCCGTGTCCTGACCGAGCACGGCTGTCCCATCTCCACCAGCACCTACTACGCCGCCAAGAGGCGTTTGCCCTCGGCGCGGGCGGTGCGCGACGCCGAGCTGGATGAGCACATCACTCGCATCCACGCCGACAACTACGGCGTCTACGGCGCCCGCAAGGTCTGGCAGCAACTGCTGCGCGAAGGGCATCGGGTGGCCCGCTGCACCATTGAACGACGCATGCGCGCGCTCGGCCTGCAAGGCGCGCGCCGAGGCAAGAAGATCCGCACCACAACGCCCGGTCCAGGACACGAGCGAGCGGCCGACCGGCTGCAGCGCGACTTCACCGCCTCCCGGCCGAACGCCACCTGGGTGGCCGACTTCACCCACGTTTCCGCCTGGTGCGGGGTGGTCTACGTCGCGTTCGTCGTCGACATCTACTCCCGGGCGATCGTCGGCTGGGCCGCTTCGCAGACCAAGCACACCACCCTCGTGCTGGACGCCCTGGACATGGCCCTATGGCGGCGTGAGCGCACCGGCCACCCGGTCGGGCCGGGGTTGATTCATCACTCGGACGCGGGCAATACACGTCTTTCCGGTTCACCACCCACCTGCTGGCGGCCGGCATCGACGCCTCCATCGGCACGGTCGGCGACTCCCTCTTAACCGGCTAATACGTATGTTTCCCCAGGTCAGCGACTCGCCGTGATCTGCTACCTGCTAGCCGGATGAGGTCATTGCGGGTACATCTGTTCTCATGATCGAACAAGGACTCCGGCTGGAAGCACATGAGGGTAGCTGGATGCTGGCCGGACCGTCCGCCGGGCAGTTCGTCCTGGTCGATGAGTATCTGGCGTATCTGGCCGACCGGAACTACTCGCCCAAGACCGTCCGCTCCTACGGCTATGACCTGCTGGCGTTCTGCCGCTGGCTGGCGACCGAGGACGTGTCGCTGGGTGAGGTGACGACCGAGACGCTGCTGAAGTTCTTGCACGCCTGCCGTGAGGCCAAGGTTCCCGGGCGTCGCGCCGGCCCGAACGTGGTCACCTTGTCGGGCCGTCGGATTGATCAGTACGCCGCCACGACGATCAACCGGCGGCTTGCGGCCATCTCGGGGCTGTTCACGTTCGTCACGATGCGCGACCCGGAGTCGATCAACCCGGTCCCGAAAGGACGCGAGGCGCGCTGGCGGGTGGCCGGCGAGCGGTCCGGGATGCTCGCGCACACGATCCGCCGCCCGAAGAATCGCTCCTCGCTACGACTGCGCGAGCCCCGGCGCCTGCCCAAAGCACTGTCCCAGACCCAGGCGGCGGAGCTGCTGGCCAGCTTCCACACCTGGCGCGACCGAGCGATCGCGGGCCTGATGCTGTATTGCGGGCTGCGCTCGGCCGAGGTGCTCGGCTTGAACGTCGCCGACGCCGACATCGGTGGCCGCTGGGCGAGCGTGCTCGGCAAGGGCGATCGACAGCGGCGCGTCCCGTTGGACGCCGACGTCGCCTCGGTCATCCAGGTATATCTGCTGGCCGAGCGGCCCGAGTCGACCGAGCAGCGGCTGTTCCTGGTGGCCAAGGGCCCCAACCGGGGACGACCGCTCACGGCAGCAGGGCTGCGCACGATCTTCCGCTATCACCGCGCCGTCAGCGGGATCACCGCAGGTCATCCCCACGCGCTGCGGCACACCTTCGGCACCGCACTGGCCGAAGCCGGAGTCGACCTGGCGGTGATGCAGGCGTTGCTCGGTCACGCGCACGTCGACACCACCGCCCGCTATATCCATCTGGCACCCGCCCACGTGAAAGCCGAGTTCGATGCCGCACGCAGCCGCATCCGCGCCCAGCAATAGCCTGCACGCCGACTACCTCGACTATCTGCAGCGGACCGGGCGAGGCAACCGTCCCTATCAGCAGGCCGCGCGAGTGTTCTTCGAGCGTTGGCCCGACCCCGGTCGCTGGGCCGCCGAACCGTTGGAGATCCGCTTGTCGGCCGATGCGCACACTCGGCCGATCATCACCTTCCTCATGCTGCACCGCGGACTACGACCCGGCTACGACTACCTGCTGGAACGCAAACTGTCCACGTTCTGGCGAGAGATCGAGGACTCGCCCATCGCTGCGGGAGTGCAGCGCTTCATGACCGCCGCCGAGGACCTCGGCTTCTCCTTGCGCGTGCGTCTGGCCACCGGCTCTCAGGTGCCGGCCCGGCTGCTCATCCAGGCCGGACCCGTCCTTGAACAGCTCACCCTGGCCGACCTGGAAGAGTTCGCCGCCGCCTGCGTCGCCCGCAGCGCCCGCACCGGCAAGGACCACCGCCACTACCTGTCCGCGCTCAGCAACGCCCAGCGAGTCCTGTTCCACCTGGGCATTATCGACACGCTGCCGAGGATGGGCGGGCCGGTCCCCTTCGAACAGCGGCTGGCCGAGGTGGCAGAACCGATCCGCACCACGATGATCGCCTACCTGGAACGCAAGCGCGCCACCTGCCAGCCCAAGACCGTCTCCGCGATCGCCACCCGGCTCAAACACTTCGGCCTCTTCCTCACCCACATCGATCCCGGACTCACCTCGATCGCCAAGCTGGACCGGCAGCATCACATCGAGCCCTACCTCACCGCCCTGGTCGACGCCGTCAACCCCAAGAACGGCGAAGCCATCACCGTCGCCGACCGCTCCCGCCGGGTGATCGCGCTGACCGGCTTCCTCACCGACATCACCGAGTGGGGCTGGGCCGAGGCACCCGCCCGCAAGCTGGTGTTCCGCGATGACAACCCCAAGCTCCCGCAGGTGCTGCCCCGCTACCTGCCCGTCGATGCCGATCGCCGCCTGACCGAAGAGCTCCGCGACCGTCCCGGCAACCAGCTGGCCGCCTGCGCCCTAAGGTTGCAACGCGCCTGCGGGCTACGCATCGGGGAACTCCTGGACCTGGAGCTCGACTGCGTCCATGAAGTTCCCGGCCACGGCAACTGGCTGAAGATCGGCCTCGGGAAGCTGGAGACCGAACGCATGGTCCCCCTCGATGAAGAGATCCTCGACCTGATCGACCGCATCATCGAGCTCCGAACACACGGCAGACCCATGCCACATCCCCGCTACCGGCGTCCGGCTCAGTTCCTGTTCACCCACCACGGACGCCGCCTCGGCCAAGGCGCCGTCCGCGCCGAACTCGATCGCGCCGCTCAGCAAGCCGGACTCGGTCACATCACCTCCCACCAGCTCCGCCACACCTACGCCACCGCTCTGGTGAACGCCGGAGTCTCGTTGCAGGCGCTGATGGCGTTGCTCGGACACGCCTCCGCAGAAATGAGCCTGCGCTACGGACGGTTGTTCGACACCACAGTCCGCGCCGAATACGAACGAGCCCTCGACCTGGCCAAACAACAAGCCCGCACCCCAGCCCCCGGCCGGGTCCACCTGCCCCTGGCCGACATCACCGGCGGCAAGGACTGGAAAGACACCCCGCTGATCAAACCCAGAATGGCCGGCGGCTTCTGCCTACGCGCACCCGCCCAAGGCGCCTGCACCTACGCCAACATCTGCGAACACTGCCCCAGCTTCCACACCGAACCCAGCTCGCTGCCCATCCTCGCCGCCCAGCGTGTCGACGCAGACGCGCTCGCCCAGGACGCCGAGAATCGAGGCTGGATCGCCGAAGCCGAACGACACCGCCGACTCATCACCCGACTCGACCACCTGATCAGCGAGGCCCACGCCGGATGACCAGCAGCGACACCCTCCACCGCGTCGAGAAGGCATGCGCCCAGCTCCACCGCGACGGCCAACCCGTCACCTTCATCGCCGTCGCCAACCTCACCGGGCTAGGCCGCACCACCCTCTACCGCAGTGCCACCCTCCGCGCCATCATCGAGGAAAACCGCCGCCGCGCCGCCACCAACGGCACCCTCACCGGCCTCCTCGACGAAATACGAAACCTCCACACCGCTCTGGAAGCCGTCGCTGCACGCGTCCGTCGCCACGAAGAGCAACTCCGCCGACTTACTACCCGGGTCAGCTGAAAGCGTTACCCGGCCAACGCCCAAAACCAGCGTCATTAGCCGGATAAGCCCTCGACAACACCCTGATGGAATCACAGATCGGCCTCTACAAGACCGAGCTGATCAAGCCCCGAGGCCCGTGGCGCAGCCTGGCCGACGTGGAACTGGCCACTGCCGAATGGGTGGCCTGGTTCAACACCACCCGCCTGCACTCCGCCATCGGGCACCTCCCGGCCGAGGAGTTCGAGGCGATCTACTACGCTCAACACCACCCCAACGAAGCCCTAGCAATCAACCGCTGAGGTCTCCATCAAAGCCGGGGCGGTTCAACTCTCGGTATCAACGTTGAGAGGAATGCGCATCAATCTGTCGTACGTGATCGCTACGCTGGGTGCCCTGTCAAACGAGGAGTAAGCGGTGGACCCGGTCACGCCAGAGATGATCGATTACTACACGCGCCTTTTGAAGGATCTTGATGACTCTGCCGCCGTGAATGACCACATGAACGTCAGCGACGGGATGTTGTGGATGGTGGTGCGGGGTCGCGAGGCGCCCTTGACGGTCATCGAGGTCGTCTCTCGGCTGGGCGCCGATCCCGGCCAAGCCGTTCCACGCCACCCGCTCTGCCTTCCCGATCCCGGGTATGTGGCATTGGAACAGACTGATCAGGGCGTGATCATCGTAGCGCCAGGCGGCTGCTCACCTGCGACTCCGGAGGCGTGGGCCCAGCTGACCAACAATGCTGAGGCATGGGGCTTTTGGTGGCTGGTCAACAACGCCAACGAGTTGTTCTACGCCGCTGACGGCGTCCTCGTCACGGCGTTGAACATCCTTTATCCCCAGCCTTCGGAGTGCACCGGGCACAACCCGCAAGAGTTGGATGCCTATCTGGGCGCACTTCGAGCGCTGGCCGATCAGAAGAGGACAGACGACGAAACCGGCGAGCGGCCCTCCAATCACTACCGTGACTGGGAAACGGCCCTGGCAACCATGGAAGCGATGAGTGGCGTGCGTCTGGACGTCGGCAGGTTCACTCAAGAGCAGCAGTCTGTCCATGCTCCGGTATTGGACTGTTAGAAAAGAGCAGGGTCCCCGTCTTCACGGGGCCGGGTCCTGGGCCGTGAGCGTCGCGTGTAACACCCGCTCTGCGGCTCCTCAGACGACTCCTGTCCGCGACCACGTGCGCTGGCCACCTCAACGCATCCGCCCACGATCGAGGCCGGGGCGTAGTGTGCATGTCGCCCAAGCAAATGGCGTGCGTCGCCACCCGCTCCGACCGTGAAGATGTAAGGGTGGCGCCTCAGATCGTAGTCTCACCTGCGCTTCGACCGGCCAGGGTGCCCGAAGCCGAACAGTCGGCCACGGTGCCAGCATCTGCACAGCGCGGCCCCGATCTCAGCGGATAGCTGCGACCACTTCCGCCGCCACGGCATCGATCATGGCCTGAACGACGGCGTCGCCGATCGGGTTGCCGTCGCGCACCGTGCGTGTCGGGATGTCGGCGCCGCGGGCGATGATCGTGACGATCACGTTTCCCTTGCGCAGGACGGTCTTGCCCTCGCCTTGCCGTGCCCCCGCGATCGTGGTCACGTAGTACACGTAGTAGCCCTCATCGAAGTGCTCGCCCGCCTTCGCCGAGCCGACCTGCTTGATCGCGCGCTTCACCGAAGGCGTGCTGGCGAACTCGCTGGGCTGCCGGTAGTCGTTCTTGCTCTTCCTCGCGAAGGTCATCTTGGCGTACGTGTCGGTGGAGTTCATGCGGGCGGGGCCCGCTTCGTAGAAGATCTTCAGATCCCTGATCCTCAGCGGTGGCGCACTGCCGGGATCATTGCTCCACTTGCACGCCGGGTCGAACCTGTCCGCCTTCTTCATTCCGAGCCTCGATCGGGTCGCCGCAGACAGGACCCGGCAGGGATCGTCCGGCACCTCATAGCCGGCGCGCTCCTCGGACGGTGTGGCGGCGCTCTCCATCGCCGAAGCAGATTCCCGCAGCGGCAAAGCGACCTCCGTCGGGCTCGCGGGCGCCGGCTGTGCCGTTGGTACGACGCCGCATCCGCCAGCAACCCCCACGACCAGCACGACGCCCAGCAACCTCTTCACCATGGATTCCTCCATAAGCCGGCCAGAGTCGGCAATACGCGATGACCCCGCGTGTGCGGAACTCGCCACCATCCGGTCTTCACGCCGCCTCGGCGGTGAGCTCTGTCGCACCCGGAAATCGAGGCTGCTGGTCCCATGAGCGGACAGCAGATCACACTGAATAATGACTCGGACCTGCCGTGACTGCAATCAAACTTTCGGGGGCCGCGTAGAAGGCGGAGTGAAGGACTGGTTCTACGGTGCGATCAGTAATGTCGAATTAGCTTCCGAAAACGTGCGAGGCTCTCGAAGAATTGGCAAGATGCAGATTATGCCAACGCGGGGTGGAAGCTTTCTCGTGACCATGGAGGGAGGAAACGAAGACGACTTCCAGACCATGCTGCTGAGCAAGCAGGTGGTCGTCAGAGGCCGAGGTCCCGATCCCAACATACTCACCGTTGTTCGTTTCTACGCAGATGAACGCCTGACAGTATCTCCGCTCGTGGCTGCAAGTATCGAACTTCCGGACGGACCGATGGATGGAGTCATCATGCTAGGCCGCTTTTTGTGTCCTGGCCTGCCTACCCTCCGGCGCCGGCTTACCGGGTCATCTCGGCACATGTGCACCTGCCGACAGGTGGTAACGCTACAAATCCGTCCGATCACACTACGACATCGCGGACATCAACACGCGCAACGCTCTCTCATATCAGCCCTGGACCAAGCGGCTCCGCCGCGCACTGTCCCGGACCCAATCGCGGATCCCGAGCGGATCGTTGACTTGAACACAGGTCGACGAGATCGACTCGGAGGAGACGTCCACGAATGCTCACATACTGCTTGAACTGCATAGATGCAGTTTCGGCAGGCGCACCGCCGCCCGCATGGAGGCCGACCTCGCGTACGTCCACGGCCCCGACTGGAACGGCTCCCTCCCGAGGCCGCCCACCTGGGCCGCTGCCCAGGACCAGACGTCAGTCCCATGCCCGGCGATCCAGCCGGAACGGGGGAACCGGTGGTTCGCCTGATGGGGCGCCTCGGCCAGGCCCGGGGCGCCCGGCACTGTCTAGCCCGCCTGCCCGAACTGGTAGAGGAGGGGGCCGTCGAGCTTCCACCCCGGCTCGTTGGCCAGGATCTTCTGGGTGTGCGACTCGATCGCGAGGCGCCACTTGTTGTTGTTGGACAAGCGGAACACCTTCACCTCGCCTCCGGCGTCGGCCGAGCCCGGCGCGTAGCCGAGAATGCCCTCATACCGGAACTCGCCCGAGGTCACGAGCTTCTCCCGCTCCGCGATGGAGGCGGTGACGATGTAGGACGCCTTCTTCTCCCAGCGAAGCCGGAAGAGTGGCTTGCCGCCGGGGAAGGAGGCGCGGGATACGTAGTAGAGCGGGGTCCGCGTCGTCGACCAGCCGTGCTTGGTGATCGCGTTCTGCTTCTCCGTCTCACTGGCGGTGTAGAAGAACCCGCCGTCCTTCGTCACCAACTCGTAGACCTTCACCCGCTGCTCGGCGACGCTGGTGGCGGACTTCCCGGCGGTGGCCGAAGCCTGCGTGGCGACGCCGAGAGACAGCGTCGCGCCCAGCGCCACCGCCAGGCCGAGGCCGAGGCCGACGGGGCGGGTCATGCGGCCGAATGACAAGGCCATTTACTAAATTCCCTCCGATGAGCTGACACAACGGGCGTCAAGCTAACAGCGCGCCAGATGCCGTTGAGATCATTTCGAGTAACGTGGAAGTGTTCGCGATGAGCCTAGCCGCGCACAGCGGCAGGCAATATCCGCATTACGTCTGATCCACTGCGCATTCGGGATGGCGGAATGACCGCCCGTGTCCCCTCACAGGACGGTGAAGCAGTCCTTCTGCGTCCAGATCCAGCGGTCCTTGTCATTGTCGACGAACACCCGGCGGTGGGTGCCGCCGACGTTCGACCTTGTGATCGGCGCGGACGGCGCCTGGTCCCGGGTCCGCCCGGCAGTCTCGTCCGCGACGCCGCACTACACCGGCGTCACCTTGGTCGAGACCTCCCTGGACGACGTCGACACCCGCCACCCCGAGCTCGCCCGGCTGATCGGCGACGGTTCCATGGCTGTGTACGGCGTAAACCGCGCCCTCGTCGCCCAGCGCAACAGCAGCGGGCACGTCAAGGTGTACGCCCAGTCCCGCGCGCCGCTGGACTGACACACGCACCTGGACCGGCATATGCGCCTGAACCGGCGCGCGGGCCGGGACGCAGGCATGGACGCGGGCCTGGACCTGTCCGACGTCGAGGCCGTGCGATCAAGCCTGCTGGCTCTGTTCGACGGCTGGGCCGCTCCCGTCCTCGACCTCCTGCGCCACGGCACCGCTTTCGTCCACCGCCCCCTCTACGTCCCGCCCGTGTCCCACACCGACCCACGTCCCCGGGGTAACGCTATGGGTGACGCCGCCCACCTGATGCCCCCATTGGGGGTGGGCGCGAACCTCGCGATGCTGGAAGGTGCTGAACTCGCCGCCAACTCCTGCGGCAGCCGCGTCACCTCCTCCGGCAGCAGCGTCTCCTACAACGCAATCTGTTGTCCCGAGACCCGTAGCACCGGCTACCACCCTTCGGCGGAAATGACACCGACGTCATTCTCAACCGGTCGAGCCTCCCAGCACTGTGATTGCCGAGGTCAGAAACACGTACCTCGGGGACTTCTTCAGGGGCAAGTAGCTAGGTTATGACCTACGCACCCGACGAGCTCCTCGCCTCCACCGCTCCCTACGACGCGGAATATCGGCCCGGCTACGATCCCGCCTTCTACGAGCTGCTCGCCGAGCGCTTCGGTCTTGATGGCACCCAGCGAACGGCTCGCCAACCGCGCCGCCGAGGGAAAACGCAACGTCCAACCCGCCCGCCTCATCGAAGGGCAGCGCACCTTCGGCTGGCGTGAAGCGCTCAACAAGCTCGAGATCGCCTACCCGGTAAGGATCAAGTAAATCAGGCAAAGAGCACTCTTCATTACTCAGAGTAGAACTCTATGCACTCCGCGCGACAAGTTCGGATCGTCAAGAGAGCAAACGTGGCCTGACGCGGCATTAGCTGCGGAACACGGGAGACAGATTCACGTCCTTTGCAGCCTGGTCGAGGCCGGCAAAGGCAGAGGAGGCGTAACGGAATGTTCGAACGTCTCCAACTCTTGGGTGTGAACGAATCAGCGGTCGAATCGAAGGAGCCCCTTCGCGCCGAGGGTCCGATGGCCGAGTTCGAGGCCGTGTATCGGGCGAACTTCGGGGTGGTGGCCGCGTTCTTCGCGCGGCGGGCCGTGGATCCGCAGACCGTCGCGGATCTGACTTCCGACACCTTCGTCGAGGCGATCATGTCCTTCCCGTCGTTCGATCCGGCGCGGGGCAGCGCGCGGGCCTGGCTGCTGGGCATCGCCCGGCGGGTGTTCGCCCGCCACTGCGAGGCGGCCACCCGGGTAGGCGATGTCACGCTCCGGCTGGCCGGCTACCGGCCCATCGATGTCGATGAGACGGCGGAGCTGATCCAGCGGATCGACGCGGCCCGCGAGGGACGCGTGCTGCTGGATGGGCTCGCCGGACTGTCGCCTGCGGACCAGGAGGTTATTGAGCTTGTGGACATGGTCGGCATGGCGCCCAGAGAAGCGGCGGCAGCGCTCGGCACCTCCTCAGGAGCGGTGCGGATCAGGTTGTTTCGGGCGCGCAAAAAGCTGCGCGCCCTGACAGAGCAGGGAAAGGGTGAGCAGTGATGGGCAGGTTCGAAGAGCAGCTGCTGGACAGGCTGGTGCAGCAGCACGGAGCGACGCTGGCGCAGGCCCGACGCCCCGCCCCGTCGGCCGTGCGGCGGGTCGTGACCTCGCGGCCGGTGTGGATCGGCAGCGGCACGCTGGGCCTGGCGGCGTCGATCGTCGTTGCGACGGCGCTGTCGGCGGGCGCGCCGGCGTTTGCGGTGAGTCAAGGCGCCGACGGGTCGGTGACCGTGTCGATCAGGGACATCGGAGCGGTGGACGCGGCCAACGCCGAACTGCGCAAACTCGGTGCACCAGTGGCGGCGGTGCCCATGACGGCCGACTGCCGGGACACAGTCACACTCGAGAACGCCTTGCCCCAAGGAGGTGGCGTCGACTTCTCGACCAGGGGCTCCGTCTCGAGCACGGGGGATGGCGAAGGTGAGGTCACCGTCCTGGTAGACGGCGTACCCGAGGGCACCACGCTCCTGCTGGCGGCGAAGAAGGACGCCGGGATGTTGACTCTGGCCATCGCGGGGTCGGTGCAGGGGCGCGTGCCGAACTGCCTTCCGGAGCCGCCACCCGCACCGGGTGCTCCGGCGACGGGCGTGCCCGGGACCGATGGCGGCCAGCCGACCGCGGGGAGCCAGCAGGACAGTTAGGTCGTGCGATCAAGCCCGATATCACCGCCCTGCGTGGACATTGTCGCAGCCAGGAGCAGGGACGGTGGTATCGGGCGGCCGGATGAGATCCGCGTCGCTGCGCTGACCAGGACGTCGATGGCCACGCCCCACATAGCGTCACCGTTGGACGACCTGATGATGTAGTGCGCGGAGATCTGGGCGCTGGGATTCTGGAACCAGAAGATGGATCCAGCGTAGGAGCCCTGCGTCACGTGGATGATCACGCGGTCGAAGCGTTGGAGAAAGGTCGGCTCCGGTTCTGCCCGAAGTCGCTTCATAGCTTTCGTGGATCGGCTCACGCTGGAGACAGCGGGGGCCGGAGCCACACAGAAGGGAGCCGACCGTCATGAAGAGTCTGGCACTTTCTCCGGGGCCGATCCATCTGGGGATGGACACCTCCAAGAACGTCATCGTGGTGGGCATCTTGCGGCCGGGTGCGCGGCGGCGGTCGCGAAAACGGGTCCGACGGGCCGCGCCGGCGGCCTTGATCCGTCGCACCAGTCAATGCCGAGCGAGAGCATCGCCACTGTCCGTGGTCACGGCACACACTTTGCGCCAGAGCCAACAGGTAATGGCCGCCGGCGGCGACGATCCACAGGGCGTGGGCGTGCTGGGCGTGGGCCGTGATCTTGAGGTCCGGCAGGTCCGGCAGGTCCGGCAGGTCCGGCAGGTCCGGCAGGTCCGCTCGGGCAGCAGGGGTGTGAACACGGGGATCTTGTTGCTGGTGGCCTCGACCTGCCGCTGGGTCACGACGATCTGGGGTGTCGTGACGGGTGGCGGTCGGCAGGTGAGTCACGCCTTGGCTGGTGTGTGCGCAGGGGTCTTGCCGTCCACGGCCAGGCCAGCGAGCCGGGTCCGGTCCGTGGGTGGGCTGCTTGTGGTGGCGGGGCGGGGTGCAGGCAGTGAGCGAGGCCAGGTGGGTGCAGGTGGCAGTGTCCAAGGCGTCGCCGTCCAGACGGGACGAGTAGCCGTCCCAGGGTGCTGGCGGCTGACCGTATGGTGTCGGGTAGTCGGCTCGGGCGCGCAGGTCTGGGTCGTATCCGGCGATGAACCGGGCGATCTTCGCCAGGGAGGTTGCTCCGCCGAGTACGGCGAGCAAGGATAACGCCAAGCGGGCCGAGCCGGTAGCGGCGTCCCCGGCGGCTGCGTGGGTCCGGGACCGTGTCCAGGACTTCGGCCAGGGCGGGCAGATCGGGCGGGTCGGCGACGGTGACGTGCTCCAGGTGGCGGGCGAGCACGTCGATCGGGGATGATGGCACGCGAACGCAGCCCCTTCTTGATCGACTGGCTCAGACAATCAACGATCATTGGGGTCGTCGTTTGTCCTCTGCAGCCCTGATTGCGCGGCAAGGCAATGCGCGAGGCCTCACTGTGACCCGTACAGGGTGCTGGAGGGCGATCGGCCATATGTCTCCCTGTAGAGGCAGGCGAAGCGGCCCAGATGCGTGAAACCCCAACGCATGGCCACTTCGGTGACAGTGGTCCGAGCGCCTGTCTGGGCGATGCGCACCAGGTCGGCATGGGCGTGCGCCAGTCGCACCTGGCGCAAGTAGGCGAGAGGCGTAGTTTGCAGGTGAGTGCGAAAATCGTGTTGCAGGGTGCGGACGCTCACCCTGGCCGCAGTGGCGATGTCTCCTAGGGTGATCGGTTCAGCGGCGTGTTCTTCGCAGAAGCGGCGCGCGCGTCGAAGTGCTGCGGGGGTCGCTGGGGCACCAGGGTCACCTAGGTCGGCAGAGTAGGTATGGGGTTGTGACCAGAGCAGAGTGTGCAGCAAAAACTGCTCGAAATGATGTTCGGCGAGAGATGAGGCCGCAAAGGGAAACGGTTGGCCTGCCTTAGCCGGGCGGGAAAGTGCGGTGAGTGCTCGCCCCAGGGGGCTCTCGTGGGTGACTTGCGGCTCGAAGTACATATCTTTTTTCGGGGCATCACCGAGCTGATCCTCAAGGACCCGATAGATGAGCACCTCAGGAATCTGGATGATCATGACATCGTGATCGACGCTCCAGTTCATGTCGATGCGCTGCCGAGGGCCGATGATGGTAAGCGGTGCAGCGACATCCTGGCGCCCGACCGTTAGTCGTCCACCACCGATCAACGGCACGTGAATGTTGTAGAAGTCGGGCAGCTCTAGGACTTCGACACGGATTTCTGCCCCGTACGCCAGTGTGTGCCAGACGAAGTTCCCGGAGTGCAGAAGCCTGTACCGGCCACCGTTTGGATGGGTGTTGATGACCTTGAGGCC
Organism: Nonomuraea polychroma; assembly: GCF_004011505.1. Classification (NCBI taxonomy): domain Bacteria; kingdom Bacillati; phylum Actinomycetota; class Actinomycetes; order Streptosporangiales; family Streptosporangiaceae; genus Nonomuraea; species Nonomuraea polychroma. The sequence continues at coordinate 9,848,339 of NZ_SAUN01000001.1, read as the reverse complement.
GTGCGGTGAGAAGTTCTGCGAGACCTGCACTCGCATTTCCTCTACGTCACCTTTGAACATCGAGCCATGCGCGGATGAACCCGGAAGGCTTCCCAAGCTTCGTGATCTCACTTCATTCATGGTCTGGATCCCTCGCTCCAGTAAGCTGGACCTAGCCAATTGGCTGGGCAGAGGCCCGCCAAGCGATCTGGCCTGTGTATTCTCCGCTTCGATCTAATCTATGTATAACCGGTTATAAGTCCGCAAATGGAATCGCATGTTGTCCAGAATGCGCCGCCGCCTGCAGCGCTCGGTGAGTAATCCCCGCCTGGGAGGGCATTGGCAGCGGGCGCGGCGAGAACTGCCGCGCCGACTGCGATGACCGCAGCGACCGCAAAAGACCGAAGGCGTGGAGGCGCATTTCTTCCTCCTGAATCAGGGGCAGCCGACGGACTTGCCGGCTGCCATCCCAGGCGCGCTTTCTCCTTGTTCTCGGGTCATTGACCGGCAATGTCTAAGGCCGTGCCTCAGATCTGCGCAAGGGGCCTTTCCCTTCCGTCCCCTCTCGAATTCGACGACCGGCGCGTAGGACTGCCGTAGGAGCGCTGGGCCAGGCCCTGCTGGCCGGGGCGTCGTAGGCTTTCCACCCGGCCAGTGCACCGCGCGGGCGGCGGCCGGCAGCAGTTGCTGGCGGGCGTGCTCGGTGCGGAAGCGGCCCCGGCACAGCGCGGCCACATCGTTGCGCAGCTACTGGATCAGCCTGTGCGGCCGTGCTGGCCTCGTCGGTGATCACGGCGAGGCGGCCGCCGGGATTGCCCTTGCGGGCGGCAGCGTCGAGGCCTCCAAGGAGGGCTTCGCGAATGGCTTCCCGCTCGGTGTCGGGCAGAGCCATAACGGCGATGAACGCGAACAGCATCCGGCAGCGCATGCGCGAGGTGAAGACCGATCCCATCGTCCAAGGGCTCGGGGTCACAAAGCTCGGACCAGACCCGACGTGAGCTTGTTGTTGATGTCCTCGAGGTTCCATTTCCCCGCCCGATACGCCTGGTTGGTGATCCAGAACACCATCGCCCTCTTGTCGGGGAACCGGGCGAACTCGCCGAAGGACCAGTCGTTGCCGCCGTCATGTTCGGCGACGCGGCCGTGCTCGGTGCGCGGGAGCACTCCCCAGCCGTAGCCGTAGTACACCTTCGCCTTCCGGTCGGTGAGCACTCGCGGGGTGAACAACTCCGCCTTGGCCCGGCGGGACAAGATCGTGTCTGTCTCCAGAGCCCGATGCCAGCGGTACATGTCGCGGGCGGTGGAGAGCATGCCGCCGTTGCCACGCAGGTACCAGTAGGGGCCATCGGCCGCCCAGGGATGCTCGGTGGGCCGCCCTCGTCTGTTGCCGTGCTTGTCGTATTCGATCGCGATCTGGCCTGGCGCCCAGCGGGGCAGCACGTATCCCGTGCTGGTCATGCCGGCGGGGGCAAAAAGGTGCTCAGCCAGGAACCTTTCGTACGAGCTGCCGGACACGCGCTCGACGATGGCGGCCAGCAGACTGTAGCCCACGTTGGAGTAGTGGAACTCGGCTCCCGGCCTTGACCGCAGCGGTGACGCGAGGGCGCGTTGCACCATCGCGTCGCGGGAGACGGGGGCGTAATCGTCGCCGAGGTCACGCAGCCCGGAGGCATGGGTCAGCAGATGGCGCACGGTGATCAGACGCTTGTCGGCCGGCACCGGACCCAGGTGGGCATCGATCCGGTCGGTGGTGTGCAGCTTGCCCATCATCTGCAGCTTCATGATCGCGGCTGCGGTGAACTGCTTGGTGATCGACATGACGTCGTAGGCCGTGTCGCATCGAGCCGGGGTCTTGGTCTCGCGGTCGGCCAGACCGAACCCGGCGCAGTGCACGAGCTTGCCATGGCTGGCCACGGCCACCGTGCCGCCCGGCCCCGTCGGTAACGTTCGATCAAGAAACGACTCGATCCGTTGATGGACCGGGGCAGATGACATAAGTACGCCGGCGAGGGCTGCGCGGAACCAGGTGAAGATCATGCCCTCGACGCTGGCCGGTCCGCGGGCCCGAACTCAAGGAATGTGCTGTTCCAGCTTGTGCGGATCTGTGCGACTCGGCTGTACTACCAGGTTATGAGCACCAGATCAGACGAGCGGTCAGGATGTCCCGACCCCGCTGCCACGCACACCGACGCCGAGTTCGTGGCCGCGCTCCAACGGCTCAAGGCCTGGTCCGGGCGCAGCTACCGCGACATCCAGTCCCATGCGCAGCGGGCCGGCCACCACCTGCCGTACTCGACCGCGGCCGGGATGCTCAAGCGCCAGACGCTGCCCCGCGGGGAGACGGTTACGGCGTTCGTCCGCGGCTGCGGTCTTGACGAGCAGGCGGCCGCGGCGTGGAGCGCCGCCCGCAAGCGACTGGACATGGGCGTGCCACCGGAACAAGAACCGGAACAAGAACCGGAACCGGATTCCGACCGGCCGCGACCGCGACGCCGCTGGCGGGCTGCCGCCGTCGCGGCGGCAGCGACGATGGCCGCCGCTCTGGTGATCGCCACCAATGTTCACCAGACCGAAACCGAGGACATCGTTGTCCAGTCAGATGTTCCGGCACAGCACGTGCGGGTGCTCGACTGAGCTTGTGCTTTAAGTGCGCCACGAGCGCGGAAGGTGAGGTCGTTGTGTAGGTGACCTTGCTGGATGCGGTGCAGTGCAGGAGATTAAGGTCTGGCCCTTCGGCGTCGCCCTGCGGGGGAGACGTCAAACCGCCCTCAAGCTGCGTTGGCTGAAGACCGTCGTGGTGAGCGTTGAGGAAAAGGCGCACGTGATGCGTCAGATGCGGACCGCGAAGGCGAGCGCGAGCGAACCGTCGATGACGCGTCGAAACACGTAGATGACATCGAAACCGGGTGGTTAAAAGGGCCCGGGATGAGCCTGGCGGGTGCCCGTTTATTGGTCAGGTGGTGTCCGGCGTAGAGGCGGCGCGAGCAGCAGCATGTCCTGCTCCAGCCGCTCGTACAGGGAGTAGGCCAGGGTCTGTTCACCGTCCCAGCAGCCCGACGCATCCGCCGCGACGATCACGTGACTGGCGCACTCGCTGATGGCCACGACCCGGGCCTGCGCAAAGGCGGTTTCATACCCGCCCGCGCTGTCCTTGGGGAACTCTTCGAGGTTCGCCGGAGTGTCGGGCAGGATGTCTTGGCACCTCCCCTTCACGCAGTCCGGCTGTCGAGGAATCTGCGCAGCATCTCGGCCTCGGGCTCTACGGCGTCGCGCTCAGCCGACGACAGCGGCGTGAACGGCTCGACGTGGATCTCGCCGGCCCGCAGGCTCCAGATACCACGCCAAATACCGTCCACCAGCAGGGTGCCGGTCCTGGCGCCATTGCCCGGAGGCAACGGTACCTGGCGGTTGTCCGTGATCACGCGGGACCGGTCCGCGTGCGATAGCAGCAGGTTGTCGTATTCGGGCAGGAAGCGGGGCGGCGCGGGGGTGTCCGGGTCTGGCCTCGGTGCGTTGGGCAGGTCGAACAGTTCACGTCCTTCCTCGTCGCGGAACCGGACCAGGTCGAGCCGCTCGATGATCTCACGCAGCCGGGTCAGCCCGGACCAGCGCTGTGCGTCGGCGACGCTTGCGGGACCATATCCGTTCAGATAGCGGCGCACCAGATCCTCGGCTTGCGATTCGGGACTCGGACGTCGACCGAGAAAGGTCTCGATCGTGCTCCACTCCGCCCGACCTGACTGGCCCCACATGCCGCGTGGCGGGACCTGGACCACGGCCAGATGGTGCGTGGCCGCGTACGCCAGAACCTTCGGATCAATGTCCGGCCAGCGTTTCGCAAGCGCCTGCCCCAGCTCGGCGCGAGTACGCGGCTTGTCATCCAGGATGGTCCGGGCGTGCCCCAGCAACTCCGCCTGATCCACTCCATTGAGACGGCCACCGAAGTGGGCGGCGAAGTCCCTTGAGTGCACCGACTCGAAGAGTCGGTGCCAGCTCAGGCAGTCGCGGGCGCTGACCAGGTGCACGGTGTTGCGCATCAACTGCGCGCGTACGGCTGCCCGCTGCACGGTCAGCGCGGACAACTCGGCCGTGCGGAACCCTGCCAGTCGCGTCCACAGGCCGACGTACGGTGCGAGCGGCGCCTGCGACTGCATCCCCGCCAGGTGCTCAATTGCCTCCAGCGCCGGCAGCTCAACACGCTCCAGCAGGAACTGGCGCGCCAGCGTGGCCCGGTTCAGACCACGCCGACTCAACAGCTGCGTCACCTTAGACCGTCGAAGAAAACGGACAGGTCCTCGGCCAGCTGCTCGGGCGCCTCCATCGCCGGGAAGTGCCGGCCGCGGTCGTGCTCCACCCAGTGTGTGCCCTCGGCAGGGTCGATCAGGCGCCGCACCGTCGCGTCAGCACCGAACACCGAATATCCCTGCGGCACCGAAGGCGGGGCTCCCCAGTCCTGCGAGTGGGCCTGCTCGTACAGGAACCGGGCAGCAGACACGCCCGTGCCCGTGAACCAGTACACACTGATGTTGGTGAGCAGCTGGTCGGTGTCAATCGGCAGGCTCGTCCAGCTGTCGAAGCTCTCCGCGATCCAGGCGAGCTGCATGGCCGGCGAATCGGTCAGGCCGTACCCTATGGTTTGCGGGCGAGTATTCTGAATCGCCAGGTAGCCCGAGTCGTTTCGGCGGAAATCCTCCATCCGCTGCAGGGCTAGCTTGTCGATCGCATCCTCCGGGTTCAGCTTGTCCGCCAGCCACGGTACGAAGGTCGCGCTGGCCGCCGCGGTGTACGGGTCGGTGACGATGTGGACACCGGCTACATGCTCGCCGTCCAGCCCGCTGACCGTGCCCGAGATGGCGGAACCCACGTCGCCGCCGTGCACGCCGTAGTGTTCGTAGCCGAGCCTGGCCATCAGTTCCACCCAGGCCCGCGCGGTGCGGCCCATCGCCCAGCCGGGCTCCCCGACCGGCGCGGAGAAGCCGAAACCCGGCAGGGACGGGATCACGACGTGGAAACCGCGCTCCAGCAGATCTGGTATCAGCTTTTCGAACTCAACGAACGAGCTCGGGTAGCCGTGTGTGATCAGCAGCGGGAGCGCGTCCTGCCGACTGGACCTCACGTTCAGGAAGTGGATGCGCTGGCCGTCGATTTCGGTGGTGAACTGCGGGAACCGGTTCAGCCTCTCCTCGGCGGCCCGCCAGTCGTATTCGGTGCGCCAGTACTCGGCTAGGTCCTTGACCCGGTCCAGCGGGATGCCTTGGCGCCAGTCGGCGTCGCGCATTTGGTCCGGCCAGCGGGTATGGGTGAGCCGGGCGATCAGGTCGTCGAGGTCGGACTGCGGGATGTCGATCTGGAACGGCTCGATCAGTTTGCTCATGTCTTTCTCCAAGCACGTGGTCTTGCTGTGGGCCCACTTCTTCGCGCGCAGGAAGCGTACTCAGGCGAGCCGTTGTTCGTAGAGCTGGTCGCCCGGCCGCGGGAGGTGCCCGATATGAAGGGCACAATTACCCGTGTTTTCGAGATTCCGGATAGATATCGCATCGGACGCGCGGTGACACAGAACGCGGTGAATCACGCGTCCGATGCGCTGGTTAAGGCGCGGTGATGGCGCGGCCCTCATCGCCGCGTTCGCCGACGAGCGTGACGAGGCCGGCCGCCGCCTGGTCGTGCGCAACGGTCACCACGCCCCGCGCGAGACAATGGGCAGCAGCATAAGCGCCCAAAGGCGCCAACCTGGCACGCGACCTCCCATGAACCGCACCGACCCGATGCCGGTCGATGGAATGCCGGACACGCGAGACTGGCCGGCGCCTTTGACTATGGAGGTCCGGCTTCGCCAGCGAAACCTCGGTCCGGACGACGACGCCGTCAAGCGCCACCCAGAATCAGCCCGGCTACGAGGCAGGGCACGGCAGAACCTCAGTTTCTGCGGCTCATCCGAACTTCATGGATGCCGTGGACACGCCTCCGCCGTTCGCCCAATGGCGGGAGTCAGGGGCGGCGAGAATCGAATAATCGCGGTTCTCTACCGAGAAGTCGCGGTTGTCGGCTGAGAAGTCGCGGTTCTCGGCGCTCGCCGGAGCGGCGGCAAACGCGAGTCCAGCCCCGGTGAACGCTAAGGTCGCGGCCAGGGCGAGAACGGTCTTGCGCACTTTTTCTCCTGATGCTCGTGTCTCTCGGTCTCCTGCGGTGGATCGTACGGAGAGCTGGAATGCCGGGCTATCCGGTAAGTGAGCGGCCTGCGGCGCGATCCGGATACCGGACGATCGTTTCCGGAACGGGCCGCGCGTCACGGGCGTGCAATTTGTCGTCCAACCGGTGATTTCACGGCCGTCTGTGAGGTCACTCGCCACCGTGGCGGAGCTTCCACGCGTTCCGCCGCGTTGACGCAGGTGCGACGGAGGTCGGAGATGGCGTCTCAATTACCGGCCGCGGCGAGGGCCGGAAGTTCACCCGCGGTGGTCCTGCAACGGGCGCACGATGACCTGCTGGACCTGGCCGCCTCGGGTCGCGTCCCGGCACCGTCACCGACGTCGCGCTGCGCTGAGGGTTCACGCACACGGGCCGGGTTCTCGAACGTGTACCGCGCGGCGTACGGCCGGTCTCCCTCGGCCACGCTCAAAGGCGCGCGTTGACCAAGGCAGGGATGTCCGTTTTGCGCGGCAGGCTCCGCACTTAACGGATAGACCTCGAATGATGATCGGGTCAGACTTCTCATGACTCGTGCATCACCCGCGTGGAGGTCGCGTGACAAGAGCCCAGCCGCTTTCCCTGGAGGACGACCTCCCCTCGAACCTGGCCGTCCGATGGGATGACGCGCCTGTCGCGCTCGGCGCTGTCGCCGCGCTGCGCGACGCGTTCGGCACGGGCCGCGTGCTGAACTGGCGCGCCGAGGCGATGCCGCGGACCGTCGTCCCGCTCCTGTGGCATCTCCCGCCTCCCGAGAACGCGGCACCGGATTTCGCTGAATGGCGCTCGGTCTTCCGGCCGGGGCTGTGCTACTACCGACGCGGGCCCGGGTTCGTCCAGGTCAAGGACGTGCGGGACCCGGAGGAGGCGGGGAGCTTCACCATCGACGAGCCGCACGTCCTGAGGGCGTTCCTCCGGTGCCTCCGGCCGACCGCGCTCACCGACCTGGACGCCCTCGAACGCGACGCGGCCGAGGCGTTGCTCGACGAACGGCTCCTGCTGCGCGCCGGCGACCAGGTGGTCGTCCTCCCCTACCGCATGCGGCGCTGGCCGGTGCCCGCAATGGGGCTGTGAGGGGCGAGCGGATGAGCACCAACGACGAGACCCAGGGCGCGGCCGAGGCGGGAGCCCGGGCCGAGCTACTCAAGATGATCTTCGGGTTCCGCTTCTCCCAGGTGGTCCACACCGCGGTCCGGCTTGGGATCGCCGACCACCTCGCGGACGGCGAGAAGACGGTCGCGCGGCTCGCCCAGGCGACCGGGACGCACCCGCCGACCCTGCACCGGCTGCTGCGCGCACTCGCGGCCTTGGACATCATCATCGAGACGGCCGCCGATTCGTACCGGCTCGGCGCGCTCGGACGGCCCCTGCGCTTCGGGGCGGAGAACTCGGTGACGGCCCTGACGCTGAGCGCCGGGGACGACATGGCGTGGCGAGCCTGGGGGGAGCTCACGCACAGCGTCCGTACGGGTGAGCCCGCCTTCGACCACCTCGCCGGAATGAACAACTTCGCGTACATGGCCGGCCGTCCGGAGCTGGCGGCGGCCTACCACGAGGCCGCGCGGCGGGACACCGCCGACCTCGCTCCGGCGCTGGCCACCCACGTGGACTTCTCGCGGTTCAAGAAGGTCGTGGACGTGGGCGGCGGGGCGGGCGCGCTACTCGCCGAGATCCTGCGCCGCGAGCCCGGCGTGCGCGGCGTCCTCTTCGACACCCCCGCCGGTCTCGCGTCCGCGCCGCGCGTCCTGGCCGAGGCGGGCGTCGCGGAGCGATGCGAGATCGTCGCGGGAGACTTCATGGAGGAGGTCCCCGAGGGGGGCGACGCCTACGTGCTCAAGTACGTCCTGCTCGACTGGGACGACGACGGCGCCCGGACGATCCTCGCCAACTGCCGCCGCGCCATGCCCGAGCACGCGGCCCTCATCGTCGTCGAGCTCATGCTGCCCGATCGCCCGGACTCCTGGACGGCCGTGGGAGACCTCGACCTGCTGGTGACCACGGGCGGCAGGGAGCGCACCGAAGCGGAGTTCGAGGCGCTCCTGCGGTCGGCGGGCCTCGAACCCGCCTCGGTGCGGGCGCTGCCGGACGAGGCCCATTTCAAGGTGATCGAGGCGAAGGAGGTGAGAACATGATTGCCACCACTCTGAAGAAGACCCGCATCCGGCCGTCCAAGTACTGCCGTTCGGTGCGGATCACCATGGGTCAGGCCCGGAAGGACGCGGCCCCCGCGGGTGAGGCCGTCTCGGAACGTCGGGCGCGCGGTACCGACTGAACGACGAGGTGACGGCGAGAAGGCCACCGAGGCGCGGACCGGCCTTCTCGCTCCCTCGACCGGCCTCCCCGGCTGACCGGCGCCCGGCGCCCGGCGCCCGGCGCGCCACCGGACCACCTTCGTGTCGAATGGAGCGGACGCAAGATGCGGCTGACACTCGCGGCGATGCCCTGGCAGGCGATCAACCGGCCCTCGCTGCCCCTCGGGCTGCTCCACGGCCTGGTCGCGCGGGACTGCCCGGAAGTCGAGGTCACCGAATACCACGGCGGCGTGCGCTGGGCGGAGCACCTGTTCGCGGCCGACGCGACGCCGCCGTCGTACTACACCGAGATCGCCGACACCGGGGTCTTCCATGGCCTGGGAGACCTGATCTTCGCCGGATGCCTGTACGACGACCCGGGCCGGGGCGCGGACGCGCTGGAGCGCGTCGCTGCGACGTACAACTTCGACGCCGCAGGCATCCTGCGGATGCACGAGCTCACCACCGGATTCGTCGAGGAGGTGGCGGCCGAGATCCTGGCGTCCGGCCCTGACGTGGTCGGGTTCTCCACCACCTTCATGCAGAACGCGGCCAGCCTCGCGCTCGCCCGCCGGATCAAGGGTCTGCGGCCCGAGGTGACCGTCGTGTTCGGCGGCGCCAACTGCGACGGGCCGATGGGCGCCGCCCTGCACCGCAACCACCGGTTCGTCGACCTGGTCGTCCGCGGCGAGGCGGAACAGGTGTTCCCGGCCCTGCTCACCCGGCTCGGCGAGGACGCCCTGCGCGGAGACTTCGCCGACATCCCCGGCGTCTGCTGGTGGGACGGCGACCGCTCCGTGGCCAACGTCCAGCCGGCGCACAGCGTGCCTCCCGGCCTGATCCCCATCCCTGACTACACCGCCTGGCAGGACGCGTTCGAACGCTCGCCGCTGCGCGAGTACCTCACGCCGGAACTGGTCGTCGAGAGCTCGCGCGGCTGCTGGTGGGGCGAGAAGCACCACTGCACGTTCTGCGGCCTCAACGGATCGCTCATGCGGTTCCGCAGCAAGTCCGCCGAACAGTTCTGGACGGAGCTGAGCACCCTGGTGGAACGCCACCAGATCCTCGACGTGATCACCGTCGACAACATCCTCGACATGGGTTACCTGAAGACCCTGCTCCCCCGCATGGCCGAGGCCGACTGGGACCTGCGAGTCTTCTACGAGATCAAGTCCAACCTGCGCGGCGATCAGATCGCGGCGCTCGCCGAGGCCGGGATCGTCCTGCTCCAGCCCGGGATCGAGAGCCTGAGCGGCAGGGTGCTCGGCCTCATGGACAAGGGGGTGGACGGCGTGACCAACGTCCGGCTCCTCCGCGACTGCGAGGACAACCACGTCACCTGCGAGTGGAACTACCTGTACGGCTTCCCCGGGGAGCGGCCCGAGGACTACCTCAACGTGATCGACCAGATCCCGGCGCTGGTCCACCTGCAGCCGCCCTCGTACTCCCAGCGCATCATCCTCGAACGCTACAGTCCCTACTTCGAGCGTCCCGAGCTGGGCTTCGCCCGCCGCGAGCCCGCCGCCTTCTACCGCGACATCTATGACCTCCCCGAGAGCGAGCTCGCCGACCTCGTCTACTTCTTCGACTGCGACGACGCCGGGATCGGCGAGGACGTCGTGGCGGACCTCATGGCCGCGCTCCGCCGGTGGCGGCGCGACTACCCGCACTCCTCGCTGGTCGCCGAGGACGACGGCGCCGAGATCTTGATCACCGACCATCGCGCGGGATGGCCGGGGGCCCGGCACCGGTTGACCGGCTGGCGGGCCAACGCCTACCGGGGACTGCGCCGACGCCGCACGGTCAACGGGCTGTGCTCCCACCTGGGGGAGCTGGGCCATGACGTCGGCGCCGCCGCTGTCGAGGCGTGGCTGCGCGACGCGCTCCGGGACGGCCTCGTGTTCGTCGACGACAGCGCCTGGGTCGCGCTCGCGACAGCTCGGATCCCACAGAAGGTGATCATGAGCGAGGCCGCCGCAGCCAGGTAGCCGTCCCACCCAGCGGCCGGCCCGGCTCAGGACGCGGTGGGCAAGGCTTTCCCCTCCGGCTCGGGGACGTGGCTGCGCTCGACAAAGTCATGCGGTCCCCCTCGAAAATAGGATCGTGCACTGGCCTGGGCTTCTCTGCTGACTCAAGCCGCGCGGGTGTGCTCGTTGATGAGGCCGCCGAGGATCGGTTTGCGCCGGATGCGTCGCGCATCAAGGTCGTATTTCGCGGTGCCGGGCCCTGCGCGTGGTCATCCCGGTGGCTCAGGCGGTGCGCTTGGCCCAGAAGTGCACGCCGATCGGCCCGAACAGCGACAGCGCGGTGGCTTGGGACGACTGGCTCTGCCCAAGGTGCCGGAGGGTGGCGACGTTCTTGGTCGGCAGAGTGCCGCCAGGACCTGACCCCGCGGTGGGGTGGAACCACTTCTGGCTGTCGGTGTTGTCGTTACAAGGTGCGCTACTTCACCGCGGCCGACCTGGTTGAGACGCGCTCTATCGGGGTCTGGCCGACAACTCCGTCGGCCGCGTGATCGAGAACCTGCTCCGCGACGACCTCGTGATAGACGAGGTGGGCTTCGCCCCGCTGGACGACACCGGCGCGCAGTTGCTCTTCCCGTTCGTGGACGCCGGAGGCCGGGACGGCCAGGAAGCGCTCGACGATGTCGGCGGGCCCCGTCCACAGCACGGAGTGTTCCTGGCTTTCCAGCCAAAGACGCCAAAGGTGTCGGCCGGTAGGAGTCGATGAAGATCTCCGTGAGCGCGTCGAAGGCTCTGGTGCTCGATTCGCTGCTGCGCTCGCCTTCGCCCAGTGCCCTGGCGGTAGCCGCGTGGGCGATGTACGAGACGCTGATGCCCCACGCCCTGGGCGGCGGGCGAGCTCCGGCGTACGCGCGGCGCTGCTGGGTTGCCGACGCGCTGGGCGTTAACGAGAAGACCTTGGATGGCGCACGCCGCCAGCTGTTGGCCAGCGGCCCGGGCGGATCTGCTGTCGGCCTCCCTCACATCCGATCAGCGCATTTCCCCGGCCGCGTGGCGGTTGTACGCGCTGGTGCTGGCCAACCAGCGCAAGGCTGACCAGCTGAAGGCCTCCGCCGGCCACCGGGGCGGCTTGCTGGGCGCCTCGGCCGATACCGGCCGGCGCAGGCTCCGGGAACTGGAACGCGCGGGCCTGGCCGAGGTCACCCAGCGCCGCGGCGGCCGCCGAGTACCGCCCACGACTGGGTCGAGCACCCGGCCGCGCTCACCGACCAGCTGCGTAAGGGCGGCACGCTCGTCCCCCGGCACTGGGACCACCGCAAGTTGTACCACGCTCTGATGGAGGCTCTCGTGGTGCTGGGCGAGGCTCACCCAGGCAACGGGCTGGACGAGCTGGCGGCACGGCGCTGAAACCCCGTGTGCTTTCTTGTCCTGTCCGCGTGAACGTTGCGAGTTCCGGACTTACTTTGCGAGAGACCTTGCGACGTTCGGATCGGCTCTGCGACGCAATGGAGGGTGCGATTGCCGATGGAGTGCCTAGCCGATGAGGGCCTCGGTGATCTGACGGGTGGTCTGCGCGGCGACCCGGGGATTGACGGCGGCGTAGGAAATGTAGGCGTTCAGGCCGGTGGCCAAGGCCCAGCCGCGGCCCCGGGTCCAGGTGGCGTCGTCCACGCCGAGCGCGGCGCGGAAGGCGGCCCGGCTCTCGGCCGACATCAGGGTGAAGGCGATGGTCAGGTCGCAGGCTGGGTCACCGATGCCGAGCCCGCCGAAATCGATGACCGCACTGAGGCGGCCGTCGACGGTCAGCAGATTGCCGGTGTGGAAGTCGCCATGGAACCAGGCCGGAGGGCGATCCCATGCGGGGGCGCTCAATGCCGCGTTCCACAACTCGGTCATCGCCGCGGTGTCGAACGCGCCGTCGACTTCCGCGATGGCGGCCCGCGTCGCCTGATCCCGGTCCGCCAACGGTGGGGCCGTGAGCTCGTAGCGGGTCTCCTCCGCCGGGATGTCTTCGGGCGCGAACCGCTGAAGGGCGGTCAGGAACTCCGCCAGTTCGACGGCCGCCCCGGACGAGTCGGCGAGCGCCTCGACTGTCGCCACCTCGCCCTCCAGCCAGCGGGACACTGCCCACCGCCACGGATAGCCGAAGTCGGGCTCACCCACTCCCATTGGTACCGGGATGGTCAGCGGTAGTTGTGGGGCGAGCCGGGGCAGCCACTCATATTCCTTCTCAGCCTGTCCGATGGCGCCGGCGTGGCGGGGCAGCCGGACGGACAGTTCCTCGCCCAGCCGGTAGATCACATGGTCCGAGCCGGCGGGCTCGAGCAGTTCCAAGGGCAACTCGGCCCACTGCGGGAACTGCGTATCGACCAGGTCCCTGACCAGTGCGGTATTGATCGGGGGACGGGTGTCCGCGGTTCTCGTGGTTGCCAAGAGCAGTTCCTCCGGTCGGCTCGCTCCATGCAGCGGGCGGCTGGCACTCATCACAGTGCACCTCGGGCTCGCCTGTCGACCGGATTTTTCGCTGAACTGGCCGGTTCTCGTGCATCGCAGACCCCCGAGTCGAGCACGGGGTCGAGCACGGGTGTGTAGTCCCGAGAGATAGTTGACGTTTCTGTCCCACGACATGTTTGGCGGATGCGCTAGGAAACATGACCGACCTTGCGGGGTCGGGCGGCATTGATGCTGCGGACGGGTCGGGTGGTGGTCCGTCGGACGGTGCGGGTGTCCTCGGGCAGGCACGCGCCCGCGCACCTCCGTGCGCGGGCGCGTTCGGTCATTTCGCCGGGACCGCCGGGACGGCCGGCACGCACAGCGGGCCGTCGCCAGGCTCCTGCTTTCCGTCGTCGGCGGCTGGGGCGGGGTTCGGCCCGACCGCCGACGTCAGCGGGCCGGGCGCCCCGCAAGTGCTGCCGTTGCCCGCCGAGGCGTACGCCACCCCGGCAGCGGTGAGCCCGCCCAGGACCAGGACAGCGATCACTGCCGCCGGCTTGAGTCGTGCTTTCATTCACTTCTCCTGTTCGTCGGTGTCCGAGCACCGCCCATTGAGCCAGCAGAGGCATTCGGCCAAGGTTTGGAAACCGGGTCATCGACGCGGTCCGCGAGCGAACGCCGGCCAAACACCGCTTCGGCCAGGATGGGCCGCAGAAGTGACGGGCACGGTGAAGGGAGTGGGCCGGTGCGGGTTTTGATTGCCGAGGACGAAGCACTGCTGGCGCGGACCCTGATGGCGGGCCTGCGTCGCGAGGCCATGGCGGTGGACCTGGCTCCCGACGGAGCCGCGGCGCTGGAGCGGCTCGCCGTCACCGCGTACGACGTGCTGATTCTGGACCGCGACCTGCCCCTCGTGCACGGTGACGAGGTGTGCCGGAGACTGGTCGAGAGCGGTGCGGCATGCCGCATCCTGATGCTGACCGCGGCGCGGACGCTCGACGACACCGTCAGCGGGCTCGGCCTGGGCGCCGATGACTACCTGACCAAGCCGTTCCGGCTTCCCGAGCTGGTCGCGAGGGTGCGGGCGCTGCACCGGCGCCCGGCCCAGACCCGCCCGCCGGTGCTGACCGGCGCCGGGATACGGCTCGACCCGCACACCCAGCGCGTCAGCCGTGACGGCCGTGAGATCCGGCTGACCCGCAAGGAGTTCGCCGTGCTGGAGATCCTGCTCGTCGCCCAGGGCGGCGTGGTCAGCTCCGAGCACCTGCTGGAGAAGGCATGGGACGAACACGCCGACCCCTTCACCAATGCGGTGCGGATCACCGTGCACTCGCTGCGGCGCAAGCTCGGTGACCCGCCCGCGATCCACACCGAGATCGGCTCCGGCTACCGGCTGGCGCCGTGATGCGCCTGCGCCCTCGCCTGACCATCCGGGCCCGGCTCACCCTGCTGTACTGCGCCACCTTCACCGCAGGTACGGCCGCCGCGCTGGCCATCGTCTACCTGCTGATGTCCCACCTGCTCACGCCTGCCGTCGCCCCTACGCCGGCCCTGTCTCCAGGCGGGACAGCTCCGGTGCCAACCGGCGCAGGAACGCAGGTGCTCGACACGCTGCTGCTCGCCTCCGGGGTAGCGCTGGTGGTGTGCGCGCTGGGCGCCGCGGGCGTCGGCTGGCTCGTGGTCGGCCGCATGCTCGCCCCCATCCGCCGGATCACCGCCACCGCGGGGCGGATCGCCGGCGGGAGCCTGGATGAGCGGGTCTCGCTGCAAGGGCCGTACGACGAGCTCACGGAACTCGCCAATACCTTCGACAGCATGCTCTCCCGCCTCCAGGCCGCCTTCGAGGGGCACCGGCGCTTCGCCGCCAACGCCTCGCACGAACTGCTCACCCCGCTGGCCACCAGTCAGGCCCTCCTGGACCTCGCCGCGGCCGACCCGTCGGCCTGTGACCCGTCTACGCTGCTCGCCGAGCTGACCGAGGTCAACGAACGCAGCGAGCGGATCGTCACCGCGCTGCTCGACCTCGCCCGCGCCGAGAACGGCGTCGCCGCCACGGCACCCGCCGACCTGGCCGGCTTCGCCCGCGACGCCATCGCCATCACGGCAAGGGAGGCTGCCGAGCGTGGCGTGTCGGTGACCGCGCGGCTCGACACGGTACTGGTGGACGGCGATCCGACCCTGCTGCGCCAGCTCGCCGTCAATCTCGTGGCCAACGCGATCCGGCACAACCACCCCGGCGGCCTGGCCACGGTCGAAGTCGGCACCGACCAGCGCCAGGCCGTCATCACCGTCACCAACACCGGCCCGCGGGTCACCCCAGAGCGGGTGGAGGTGCTGTTCGAGCCCTTCGCACGCGGCACGGGCCGGACCCGCCAGGGCGACGCGGGGCGGCCCGGTGGGCATGGCCTCGGCCTCGCGATCGTCCGCGCGGTCGCCACCGCACACCGTGGCACGCTCACCGCGACCGCCAATCCCGGCGGCGGCCTCACCGTGCATGTACGCCTCGCCCGTTCCATTCAATGACCGCTCCCGCGTACGATGACGCCCCCGTACGCGTCGGGCCGCTACTCCACCCGGGAGGTCGGGCAGATCCGCTCCACCCCGCCGGCAAGATGCCTGCGATACGTGGTGAACGGCAGCCCCAGCCGCGCGGCGGCCGACTCCTGAGTGGACATGCCGCGCAGGTAGGCGGCCGCGACCGCACGATGGTGCTTCTCACCGCCCCGCTCCTTGCACAGCGCGTCGATGACCTGGGTCATCCAAACCCTGAGACGGCATTGGAGGCGCGCATGGGCTTGACCCGATGTCCAGCCGTACGGACCAAAGCTGGTCCTGGCGCATGGGCGAGCCCCGAGGCGGGTACCGGGAACCGCATGGCATGCCGTATCAGTGAACTGGTGATCGACTGTCGAGACCCCGAACTCCTTGCCGCGTTCTGGTGTGACGTGCTTGGCTACGTCGTCCTCGATCGGGTCGAGGGCAGCGTCGAGATCGGTCCTGAGGACGAAGGCTTCGGCGGACTCCGGCCGACGATCGTCTTCAGTCCGAGCGACCAGCCCAAGGCCGGCAAGCTGCCGCTGCATATCGACGTGAATCCCACCGATCGTGACCAGGATGAAGAGCTCGAGCGCCTGCTGGCTGTCGGCGCCAAGCCCGCCGACGTGGGTCAGACGGGCGAGGAATCCTGGTACGTCCTGGCCGATCCGGAGGGCAACGAGTTCTGCCTGCTGCGTCGGCGCTTGAGCGGCTGATTCGTGAACGGATGTCTGGACCTGCTAGCCGCTAGCCTGCTGGTCGCGGGCTAAAACGGGTGCTAGCGGGGTGCTAGCGCTAGCAGGGTCAGGTGCTAGTGCTAGCACCTGACGGCGGCGTTCCAACCCACGTAGGCGAGGCGCGGCCCGGGTCCTCTCCGGTGTGCCGGCCGCAAGACGCGTTCTGCTCCTGCGGCCCGGCTTCTCGTGGTCCTCTGTCGAGCGCCGCTTCCATGCCGATCACTGGCTCAGCACCTCGGCGGCTTCCGCATCAGAACACCTGGGCCAGGCACCCCAGGGCGACGGCCACCACGATCGTGGCCACCGCCAGCGCTCTCACGGTTTTGGGGATGCGCATCACGATGCCCCTCCAGGTTCATAGGCAGTACCTCACGAGCCATTCGTCCGCGTCGTAGGCCCGCTGCGCGGGGTCCGGCGTGGTGGCTGCGCGCTCTTCGACCGTGTCCTCGAGCCGGACCCGCTCGGGCAGCCGGCCGAAGCGGGCACGCCGCGCGGTCTCGGCGGCGTCCTGCACGGGTCGCACCTCAGGCGGCTTTCGCGTTGATGGTGACCGGGATGTTGCCGCGGGTCGCCTTGGAATAGGGGCAGATCTGGTGGGCCGCGGCGCCGAGCTCCTCGGCCGTCTGCTGGTCCACGCCTCCGAGCTCCAGGTTGAGCACGGCGCTGAGGCTGAACCCGCCGTCGTCGCCGTGCAGGGTCACCTCCGCGGTGATGGCCGTGCTCGTCAGCGTGACCTTGCGCTGCGCCGCCGCCCTTCTGACCGCGCCGAGGAAACAGGAGCCCCAGCCCGCGGCGAACAACTGCTCCGGGTTCGTGGCCCCACCCGCTCCCCCGAGCTCCTTCGGGTAGGCGAGCGTGGTGTCGAGGAGGCCGTCGTCGGCCTGGACCCGGCCTCCGTTGCGGCCCTCTCCCGTGACGGTGACGACCCCGGTATAGCTGACAGCCATGGCTTTTCCCTTCTGGACTGGTGGACGTGCGCCGGGAACACATCGAGCGTCACCGGTTCAACTGGTGACGATACTGGCAGGCTTGCGCATCACCTGTCAAGACGGTGACGGCGTTAACGGAAGGGGGATGCGGCGGCCCTGCCAACGGGCGCGTAACCCGATCAAGACCCATGAGGCCGAGCGAGCGTAGCGGCACGGCCTCGGCGCACTCCCGATCGAGCGCCCCCTCATACCTCTCCCGCACCGTGCGGTCCGGCCGCTCGAACACGGTGTCCTGGGCCGGCAGACCGACGGCCAGCCCGAGCCGTCGCCGTGCCTCTCCCTCCGCAACCAGCGTGCCCTTGCCGGGCCGTTCGGGGCGATGAGGCCGGTGCGGCCGCCGACCACGGTGAAGGACAGGTGGCACGGCAAAGGGGACTAGCAGCCGCCGGGATCAGCGCGTGCCGGCGCGATCATCGGAGCGAGCAGCACGGACCGGCTTGACGCCAACCTCGCGGCCCTCGCCGTGATGCCGGTCGATCCGCCAAAGCCCATGGCTGAGAAGCAGCGGGTCTTACGCGATCCGCTGCGCCGTCTCCGCACAGCGCTCCAGGGGTGCGCTACCGGGCGGCGGTGGCGGCGAGCGTGCCGAGCAGCGCGATCGCGTCCGCGCTCGCGGAGCCGGGCTCGGCCTGGTAGACAACGAGCTGCTGCCCGGGCGCGGCCCGTACGTCGAAGGCCTGCATGCGCAGCGTGAGTTCGCCGACGTCGCGGTGGCGGAAGGTCTTCACCTCGGCTCGTTTGCCGCGGGCGTCGTTCCGCTGCCAAAGGGCGGCGAACTCCGGACTGCGTTCCAGCATCGAACCGAGCACCTCTCGTACGCGTGGATGGTGCGGGTCCTGCCCATGCAGCAGCCGGAAGCCGGCCACCGTGTTGACCGCGGCGGCCTCCCAGTCCGCGTAGAACGATCGCGCCTCCGGGTCGAGGAACACCTTGACCAGCAGGTTCGCCCCGCCACGGAACCCTTCGAAGAGCGCATACCCGAGCCGGTTGCCGGCCAAGACGTCGTAAGCTCTGCCGAGCACGAGCGCCGGGTTGTCCGGCCAGCCGTCCAGGAGTTGCAGCAGCTCGGGGTCCACCCGCTCAGGGGCGGATAGGGCGGGCCGTGGGGTCAGGCCGGCGAGCCGGAAGAGGTGCGAGCGGGCGTCGTCGTCGAGGCGCAGTGCGCTCCCCAGCGCGTCGAGTACCTGCGGTGACGGATTCCGCTCCCGCCCCTGCTCCAGTCGCACGTAGTAGTCCACGCTGACATCTGCCAGTAGGGCAACCTCTTCACGCCGCAGGCCCGTCACCCGCCGGCGTGGTCCGGCGGCCAGGTCGACGTCTTCGGGGCGCACGCGCGCCCGTCTGCTGCGCAGGAAGTCTCCCAAGGGCCGCTCGGTCATGCTCCCAGGGTAGGCCGGAACGAGCGGCCAAGGGTGGGTGCGGGACTCCTAGGCACACGGCGGCCTGTCGGGACGCAAGCGTACGCCCGAGTCTCGAAACATGACACAGACGCTGGAACGGAAAGTCGTATTGGTGACCGGCGCCAGCAGCGGCATCGGGGCGGCCACTGCCCGCACGCTCGCGACCGCCGGTCACCACGTGATCCTCACCGCCCGCCGCACCGACCGGATCAAGGCGCTCGCCGCGGACCTGACCACGGACGGCCACTCCGCAGAGGCCCGCCCGCTCGACGTCACCGACGCCGGCCAATTCCACGAAGTGGCCGAGGAGGTGGTGAACTCCCACGGGCGGCTGGACGTGCTGGTCGGCAACGCGGGGGTCATGCTCCTGTCCCGGCTGGACGCGCTCCTGGTCGAGGAGTGGGATCGGATGCTGGATGTCAACGTCCGCGGCCTGTTCAACGGAATCGCCGCCACTCTGCCGATCTTCCGCCGCCAAGGCGGCGGCCACTTCGTCACGGTCGCCTCGATCGGCGCCCACCAGGTCGTGGAGACCTCGGCGATCTACTCCGCGACGAAGTACGCCGCCTGGGCTCTCACCGAGGGGCTGCGCCTGGAATCGGAGCCAAGCATCCGGGTCACCACGATTTCACCGGGCGTCGTCGACACCGAGCTGGCCGACCACATCACCGACCCGTTCGCCGCCGAATCCATGCGCGAGTACCGATCCGCCTTGATCCGCCCCGAGGACATCGGGAACGCCATCGCCTACGCCCTCAACCAGCCCGCTGACGTCGACGTCAACGAGATCATCCTCCGCCCGTCCGCCCAACGCTGACGGACTCTGTGAAGGGCGGTAAATGGGCAAGACGTGGTTCATCACCGGCGCGTCCCGCGGCTTCGGACGCGCGTTCACCGCCGCCGCCCTGCTTCGCCCCTCCCGCCTCACCCCCAAGGACTGCCCACGACCGCTTGTACCTGCAAAGAACGTCCTGAGGGGCGGGCGGGCAGCGACCGCCGGTCGGGGCCCGCATGACGGCGACCGGCCGGGCCGCGGGCTGATCCACTACATATTGCTGTCGGGAAGCCGGGCTCAGTTGCCTACGCCGAGGTTGGACATGAACGCGGACGGGTAGCGGTCGCCGCGTGCCGCGCCGGGCGGCACGGCCTTGTCGATGTCGGTGAGGTCGTCCGTGGTGAGGTTCAGGTCCATCGCGGGCAGCGCCTCGGCCAGCCGTTCGCGGGTGCGAGCGCCGATCAGCGGCACGATGTGCTCGTCCTGTGTGGCCACCCAGGCGATGGCCAGCTGGGCGACGGTGCAGCCTTTCGCCTCGGCGACCCGGCGCAGGGCGTCCACGAGGGCGAGGTTGTGTTCCACGTTCTCGCTGGAGAACCGGGGGCTGAAGCCGCGGCTGTCGCCGGGGCCGGCGGTGTGGCCGGCGGTCCAGTGTCCGGAGATGAGGCCGCGGCTGAGGACGCCGTACGCGGTCAGGCCGATGCCGAGCTCCCGCAGTGTGGGCAGAATGTCGGCCTCCACGGCGCGGGAGATGAGCGAGTATTCGATCTGCAGGTCGGTGATCGGGTGCACGGCGTGCGCGCGGCGGATCGTCGCCGCGTCGACCTCCGAGAGCCCGATGTGGCGCACATGTCCAGCGTCGACCATCTCTTTGATCGCGCCCACCGTCTCCTCGATCGGTACCGCGGGGTCCAGCCGGGCGGGACGGTAGATGTCGATGTGGTCGGTGCCCAGCCGGGTCAGTGAGTAGGCCAAGAAGTTCTTCACCGCCTCGGGACGGCCGTCTTGCCCCCCGAACTCGTGGCCCGGCCCCCGCAGCATGCCGAACTTGACGCTCAGCTGGTAGCTGTCGCGGTCCCGGCCGCGCAGTGCCTGGGCGAGCAGCAACTCGTTGTGGCCCATGGCGTAGAAGTCGCCGGTGTCGATCAGTGTGACGCCTGCGTCCAGGGCGGCGTGCACGGTGGCGATGCTCTCCGCGCGGTCGGCCGCGCCGTAAGCGCCCGACATGCCCATGGCACCCAGGCCCAGCGCGGAAACGGCCGGTCCGGTGCGGCCCAGGGTTCGTGTCTGCATCACGTTCTCCCTCGTGATCGATGTCGTTGTCGATGTCCTTGCCGATGTCGCTCCCCCAACTCTTGGCCCGGGCCGGGACGGGCGGAAGCGGAGCGTTCATCATGGGAGAGCCGCTCCCTGGCTCGGCTCGCCGCCGCGATGCAGGATGAAGCCATGGAACGTGAGCAGCTCGCCGACTTTCTGCGCCGCCGCCGGGAGGCGATCCGCCCGGCCGAGGTGGGCCTCGCCGACAGCCCCCGCCGCCGCACCATCGGCCTGCGCCGGGAAGAGGTGGCGATGCTCGCCGGCATGTCGGTGGACTATGTCGTACGCCTTGAGCAGGGCCGCAGCAGTCAGCCCTCGACCCAGCTGCTCGGCGCGCTCGCCCGGGCGTTGCGTCTGTCCGATGACGAGCGCGACCACCTGTTCCACCTGGCCGGGCACCGGCCCCCGCCGGCCGACGGGGTGGCGCGCTTGGCCCGTGCCGGCCTGATGCGCATGCTCGACCTGCTCGGCGACACCCCGGCCTTGGTGCTGTCCGACCTGGGCGAGATCCTTGCCAAGAACCGGATGGCCGTCCTGCTGACGGGCGAGCACACCGGCTTGTCCGGCGACCGGCGCTACATCGTCTACCGCTGGTTCACCGAGCCCGCCGCCCGCGCCGCCTGCCCGCCCGAGGAGCAGGAGCATCAGGCCCGTCAGTTCGTGGCCGACCTGCGCGCGGCCGCCGGCCGCCGGTCCGGCGACCCTACGGTCACCGGGCTCGTCGACCGTTTGCAGGCCGCCAGCGCCGACTTCCGCCGGCTCTGGGCCGAGCACGAGGTGGCGGTCCGGCGCGCCGACCGCAAGACCATCCTGCACCCGCGGGTGGGCCGCCTGCTGATGGACTGCGAGACCCTGGTCACCCCCGATCAGGGTCAGCAGCTGCTCGTGCTCACCCCGGCGGACGCCGAGACCCGCGAGCGGCTGGAGCTGCTGCGGGTGCTCGGCATCGAGGAGTTCCCCACGGGGGGCCATGGGCACGCCCAGGCCACCGTCTGACGCCCCTGGGAAACTCCTCCGCCGACGCCAGTTGACACCCGGCCACTGTCCGAGACCGCGAGACAACGGGTGCTTTTTGGCCAGGAACTGGATAGCGAATGGCCTGGCAACTGGTCAGGCGAAGAGCCGACACTCAGCAGGCTGGTCCTGCGACGGCGAACACCGTGCCGCTGGCGGCGCCGTCTCCGTGCCACTGAGGAAGGCTGATCGATCGTGACTGAACGCGTGCGCGTGGCTGTGCTGGCGGGTGGGCCGTCCGCCGAGCATGAGGTGTCGCTGCAGTCGGCGCAGGCCGTGCTCGATGCTCTGCCGAGGGATCTGTACGAGCCCGTCGCCGTCATCATCGACCGGCAGGGCAGGTGGCCGGTGGAGCTGCGGCGGGATCTGGTGGATGTGGTCTTTCCCGTGCTGCACGGGCCGTTCGGTGAGGACGGCGTGGTTCAGGGTCACCTGCAGACGCTGGGCATCCCGTACGTGGGCTGCGGCGTGCTGGCCTCGGCCGTGGCCATGGACAAGGTCGCGATGCGGCGCACGTTCCTGGCGGAGGACATTCCCGTCACCCCGTATGTGTGGTTCACCGAGCAGGAGTGGCGCGCCACCACCGACCACTGGCATCTGGTGAAGTCGCTCGAGTGGCCGATGTACGTCAAGCCGGCCAACATGGGCTCCTCCATCGGCATCTCGCGTGTCTGCTCCCTGGAGGAGCTGCGCGCGGGCGTGGATCTGGCGCTGGCCTACGACCGGGTGGTCGTCGTGGAGCAGGGCGTGAGGGCGCGCGAGCTCATTTGCGGCGTGCTCGGCGGCTATGACACGCCGGATGCGTCGGTGCCCGGCGAGCTCATCGTGCCCGGCGACTGGCTGGACTATGAGGCCAAGTACCTCAGCCAGGCCGAGATCGCCGCCATCCCTGCCGTGCTGCCGCAACGGGTGGCCGAGGACGTGCGTGAGCTGGCGCTGCGCGCCTTCCGGGCGGTCGGCGGCTACGGCCTGTCCCGGGTCGACTTCCTGTATGAGGAGGACACGGGACGCCTGTATGTGCTGGAGATCAACACGATGCCCGGCTTCACCGCCCGTTCCGTCTATGCCAGGGCCTGGGCCGCAACCGGTGTCGCCTACCCGGATCTGCTGCGCCGCCTCATCGACCTCGCCTTCGCCAGGAGCGGCTCGTGATCCCGATGACGCTGGAGGAGATCGCGCGGGTCGTCGGCGCGAGCCTGCACGACGTGCGCGATGCGCGGGCGCTGGTGACGGCGCCCGCGGCGGTCGATTCGCGTGAGGTGGTGCCTGGCGGGCTGTTCGCCGCGACGGCCGGCGCCCGCGTCGATGGTCACGACTATGCGGCCGCTGCCGTCGCGGGCGGCGCCGTCGCCGTGCTGGCCGCAAGGCCCGTCGGCGTGCCCGCCCTCGTGGTCGGGGACGTTCAGATCGCGCTCGGCCTGCTGGCCAGGCATGTGCTCGGGCACATCAGCCCGGTCGTGATCGGCGTGACCGGCTCGGTGGGCAAGACCACGACCAAGGACCTGCTGGCCCAGGTGCTGGAGCGGCAGGCGGCGACCATCGCCACCGACCGGTCGTTCAACAACGAGCTGGGGCTGCCGCTCACGGTGCTCCGTGCCGATGCCGCCACCCGATATCTGGTGCTGGAGATGGGTGCGGGCCGCAAGGGCGACCTGAGGTATCTGACCGGGCTCGCCCCGCCTCAGGTCGGGCTGGTGCTCAATGTCGGCACCGCGCACGTGGAGCGGATGGGAGGCGGGCTGGCCGACGTGGCCGAGGCCAAGGGCGAGCTGGTCGAGGCGGTTGCGGCGGACGGGTTCGCGCTGCTCAACGCCGACGATCCGTACGTGATGGGCATGGCCGGCCGTACCAGGGCCCGGATCCTGTTGTACGGCAGGTCAGGCAAGGCGGCGGTGCGGGCTGAAGACGTGCGGATGGACGGGCGCGCGCGAGCGGCGTTCGAGCTGGTGACGCCGTCGGGCCGCGCCCCGGTCGAGCTCGACCTCATCGGCGAGCACCAGGTGAGCAACGCCCTGGCCGCTGCCGCTGTGGCCACCGCACTCGGGCTGGGCGTCGCCGAGATCGCCGATGGGCTGAACGCCGCACGGCGGCGCTCCACGGGCCGGCTGGAGATCGTCGAACGTTCTGACGGCATCACCATCGTCAACGACGCCTACAACGCCAACCCCGAATCCATGCGGGCCGGGTTGCGGGCGGCCAAGGCCCTGGCCGGCGCCCGTCGTACCGTCGCCGTGCTCGGCGCGATGGGGCAGCAGGCGGAGGCCTCCCGCGCCCGGCACGCGGAGATCGGCCGGCTCGTCGCCGACCTCCGCTTCGACGTGCTGATCGCGGTCGGAGCAGGGGATCCCCTCGCGATGGCGCAGGCGGCGCAGTCCTCGGACCAGGGCGTGGCCGTCCACACCGTCGAGGACGTGACCGGGGCCATCAGGCTGGCCACAGCGCTTCTCGAACCGGGAGACGTGGTGCTCGTCAAGGCCTCCAGCGAGATCGGGCTCAGTGCCTGCGCCCGTGCACTGGCCGGCGCCTGACCGGCAGAGCGCCGGTTCGGCTGTCTGCACGTGAGGTCCGGCAGGCTGATCAGGGGCCTTGCGCCACAGCGGCGAACGGTGGTCAGCCTGATGCCGTGGGCGGTGGAAGCGGTCCAGGACTACCTCAACCATGTCCGGCCTCGGTACCGCGGCAACCACCAGCACGCGCTCTGGCTGACCGAGCGGGGCAGCCGCATGGGAACCAGGGAGATCGAGGATCGGTTCGCGGTCTACCGGGACGCGCTCGGCCTGGACAAGGCGTTGACGCCGCACTGCATGCGCAGCGCGTACATGGCTCATCTCCTTCAGGACGGCGCCGATCTGGCGTTCGTGCAGGAGCAGGTCGGGCATCGCTTCGCCGCGACGACCGCGACCTGCGTCCGTGCGGCGGAGGGAACGTCGTGACGCGAGGTTCGACTACCGCTGGCATCTGCGCGCCGTGATGGCCAGCCGCGGCATGTACGCCACTACCGACCTGCGACCGCTCCTGGCCGAACGGGGTTTCCAGCTGTCGCAGAGCCAGGTCTACCGGCTGGTCGCCCAGCGGCCGGAACGGCTGCGGGCCGACCCGCGCGCGTCCTGCCCGAATGAGTGGAGCCGCCTCGGCGAGGCCGGCTCGTGAGGTCCGCTGACGATCAGAGCAACTTGTCCTGGGTGAAGGGGACGTCTCGGAGGCGGCGGCCGATGGCGTGGTAGATCGCGTTGCCGATGGCCGCGGGTACTCCGGTTCCGGGTGTCTCGCCGAAGCCGCGGACCCCGAGCAGCTTGCTGTCCGGGTCCGACCGGTCCACGAACAACGCCTCCACCGACGGCGTGTCGGCGCAGACCGGGACCAGGTAGGTGGACAGGTTGGGGTTGACGACCCGCGCCGTGGTCGGGTCCACCATCGTGTGCTCCATCAGTGCGAAGCCGATGCCCCAGGTCACGCCGCCGATGACCTGCCCGCGCGCGGTCCGCTGGTTGAGCACGCGTCCCAGGTCGTGCGCGGTCACGACCCGGGTCACGCGCAGCCTGCCCAGCCTCGGCTGGATCCTGACCTCCACGAACACCGCGCCGAATGAGTGCCCGGGCGCGTTGTCCCCGTGTCCGCGGACCTCGACGGGGCGGCCGTGGCGGGCCATGACGTCGCGGTAGCTGTCCCTGCGGCCGCGGTCGCCGCGGGCGAACAGGCGGCCGTCCTCGGCCATGACGTCCTTGGCGGGCACACCGTGCAGCGGGGAGCGCGGGTCGGCGACGGCGAGCGCGATCACGGCGTCCCGCGCACTCTGCGCCGCCTGGGACACCGGCCCGACCACGCTGGGCATCGTGGACGACCCCGCCGACAGGGACGCGGGCGGGTACGTGGTGTCGCCGAGCAGCGTCGTGACGTGGCCGAGCGGCATGCCGAGCCCGTCCGCGGCGACCTGGGTGAGCACGGTGTAGGTGCCGGTGCCGATCTCCTGGGTGGCGGCCCGCAGGGTCGCCCGCCCGTCCAGCCCGATGGTGAGGCCGGCCTCGGACCGGATCCAGCCGTAGGTGTGGGTCTCGGTGGCCATGCCCCAGCCGACGTACTCGTCGCCGTCCCTGCTCGTCCCCGGTCTGGGGTTGCGACGGGCCCAGCCGAACGCCTCGGCCGCGGCCCGGTAGCACTCCAGCAGGTGCTTGTCGGCGTAGGGGCTGCCGGTCCGCGGGTTGACCGGGTTGTGGTTGCGTATCCGCAGCTCCACCGGGTCGATGCCGAGCTCGTAGCTCAGCTCGTCCATGGCGGTCTCCAGGCCGAAGTGCGCGGTCGTCTCCGGTGAGCGCATGTAGCTCGACGTCGGCAGGTCCAGCCGCACGCCCATCTGCCGTACGTGGACGTTCGGGCAGGCGTACAGGTGGAGCGTGGAGTCGCTGCCGTTGTAGACGTTCTCGTCGATGCGCGTCACCTGTGCCGTCGAGGTGTCGGCGATCGCGGTCAGAACGCCCTGCCGGGTGGCGCCGAGCCGGATGTGGTGACGGTACTCGGCGCGGTGACCGTTGGAGGTGTACATCTGCGCGCGCGACAGCACGAGCTTCACCGGCCGGCCGGCGAGCTGCGCCGCCGCCGCGGTGAGCAGCGTGTGCGGGTAGGTGGGGCCCTTGGCGCCAAAACCACCGCCCAGGTAGGGCGAGATGATCCTGACCTGGTCCGGCCTCATACGGAACGCGTCGGACACGGCTTTACGGGACAAGATCACGCCCTGGGTGCTCTCGTACAGGGTCAGCGTGCCGCCCTCCCAGACGGCGGTGGTGGTGTGCGGTTCGATCGGGTTGTGGTGCTGCATCGGGCTGCTGTAGGTCTGGTCGATGCGCACCTCGGCCTGTTCGAGCGCCGCGGCGGCGTCTCCGCGGGCGGTCTCGTTGAGCCTGTTGCGGAACGCGTCCGGCAGGAACGCCTCGTGGAGCGCGTCCGCCAGCCGCGTGACGGGATCCTCCGCCCGGTAGCGGACCTTCACCAGGTTGGCGGCCTCCTGCGCCTGCTCCAGGGTCTGGGCCAGGACGTACGCGACCGGCTGCCCGTTGTGGTGCACCCGCGTGTCCTGCATGGGAATGAAAGGCCTGTTGTACGGGAAGTCCGGCACCGTCAGCTTCGGCATGTCGGCATGGGTGTACACCGCGACGACCCCGGGATGCGCCAGCGCCGCCCTGGTGTCGATCTCCGTGACCTCGCCGCGGGCGATGGTGCTCATCACCAGGAAGCCGTGCAGCACGCCGGTCACCTCGTTGTCCGCGGCGTAGCGGGCGGCGCCGGTGACCTTCGCCCTGCCTTCCACGCGCGGCACACCCTGCCCGACCAGCCCGGTCATCGTACGCCTCCCAAATCGCTGAGGATGCTCACCAGCGCCCGCTGGACGAGCTCGACCTTGAACCTGTTCTCTTCGCGCGGCTCGGCGTCCCGGACCAGGATGCGACCCGCCTCGGCGATCGCCTGTCCGGTCAGCGGCCGGCCGCGCAACGCCGTCTCGACGCGGGTGTCCCGCCACGGGCGGGTGCCCACGCCGCCGAATGCCAGCCGCACGTCCTGCACCACGCGGCCCCTGGTCCGCAGCGCGGCCGCCACCGACACCACCGCGAACTCGAAGGTGGCCCGGTCGCGCAGCTTCAGGTATCGCGAATGCGCGGCCAGGGATGTGCGCGGCACGTCCACCCAGGTGATCAGCTCGCCTGGGCGCATCGCGGTCTCCTGGTCCGGTGTGGACCCGGGAAGGAGGTAGAAGTCGGCGATGGGGACGGCTCGGTCGCCGCCGGGACCGAGCAGGTGCGCGGTCGCGTCCAAGGCGATCAGCGCCACCGCCAGGTCCGAGGGATGGGTGGCGATGCAGTGGTCGCTGCCGCCCAGGATCGCGTGTCCCCGGTTGTGCCCGGTGATCGCCGGGCAACCGCTGCCAGGGACCCGCTTGTTGCATGCCGAGCCCGAGTCACGGAAATACCCGCACCTGGTGCGCTGCAACAGGTTCCCGCCGATCGAGGCCATGTTGCGGACCTGCGGTGACGCCGAGGCCAGCAACGCCTCCGACAGCACCGGGAACTCCCGCCGCACCCTGAAGTGCTCGGCGACCTGCCGCATTCTGGCCGACGCTCCGACGCGGAGCCTCCTGGAGTCGAAGGCGACACCGTCGATGCCGAGGTGGTTGACGTCAACGAGGTGGTCGTGGGTCTCCGCGCCGTCCCGCATCAGGTTCAGCAGGTCGGTGCCGCCCGCCACGAACGTCGAATCGGGTGTTCCGGCGGCGATCCGTACTGCCTCGGCCGGGCTGCCCGCGACCGTGTAACCGAAGGCCCTCACCGCCGCACCTCCTTCGCGGCGTCGGCGACCGCGGCGACGATGTTCTGGTAGGCCGCGCATCGGCACAGGTTCCCGCTCATCCACTCACGGATCTCCGCCTCCGAACCCGTATGCCCCTCGTCGATACAGGCCACCGCCGACATGATCTGACCGGGAGTGCACGCGCCGCACTGGAACGCGTCGTGCCGGATGAACGCCTCCTGCACCGGGTGCAGCTCCTCGCCCCGCGCCAGCCCCTCCACCGTGGTGACCTCGGCACCCTGCCGCATCACCGCCAGAGTCAGGCAGGACTTGACCCGCTCGCCATCGACCAGCACCGTGCACGCCCCGCACTCACCCCGGTCGCAGCCCTTCTTGGTGCCGGTCAGGCCCAACCGCTCACGCAACGCGTCCAGCAGCGTCACCCTCGGCTCCAGGACGACCTTGCGCGGTTGCCCGTTGACCGACAAGGCGACCTCCACCGACGACCCGGCGGCGACGGCGTACGCCTGAGCGGCGGCGACCTGGGGGGCCGCGGCGGCGGGAGCGGCGGCGATGCCCGTCCCGGCCGCGGCCGTTCCCGCCGCGGTCACCGCAATGGCCTTGAGCACCGTGCGGCGCGTGTGCGCGGCTCTCTCAGGTAGGGGGTCGTGTTCCACCGACGCCTCCAGCAGGCGCTGACGCAATTCGGCGATCTTCACGCCCGTCTCTGGATCTGGGTCGTCGGTCACGTCGAACGACACGGACTCTTCGACCAGGGGCAGTCCGATCTGGTCGGCGCGGCGGCGCGCAGGATGCATCAGATATTCGCGGTAGCCATCCAGATCTTCGATCACGAAGATGGCCCCCCACTCGTACTCGCCGCTGTAGTCACGGCCGACGGCGAAGGATTTCACCGACGGGACGACCCGACCCTGCTCGCGCAGGCTTTCGAGGGCCTCCGTCCGCTGTTCCGGTGTGACCTCGGGCTTGAAGGTGAATCGGCTGCCGTGGTAGATCATCGTGCTCCTTTCTCCGTACGGGCGGTCACGCGACATGCGAGCTCGCATCGAACACCGTCTCCTCCATCGCCCGGCTGCTCGGGGCCGGCCGCGCCACGATCTCCAAGTACGGTCAGCGCTGCTTCACCTCGACGCGGAGGATCCGGTCGTCGCCCGGGCGCGGGTCGGTGCCGCCCCAGGTGGCGCGGTCGGTGTTCGACGTGACGAGCCACAGGGCTCCGTCGGGGGCCACCTCGACCGTGCGGATCCGGCCGTGGTCGCCGACGAGGTGGTCGATCGGGTCGGCCACCGCGGTGCCGCCCTCGACGGGAAGCTGCCAGAGCCTCCGGCCGCCCAGGGCACCGATCCACAGCGACCCCTCGGCGTACGCGACGCCGGAAGGGCTTGCCTCGTCGGGGTGGATCGTGGCGATCGGAGCCTCGCCCGTGGACCCGGCGATCCCCTCGGTCTCCGGCCACCCGTAGTCCGCGCCCGCACGGAGGACGTTGACCTCGTCCCACGTGCGGTGACCGAGCTCCGACGCGTAGGGGGTGCCGTCGGGTCCGAACGCGATGCCCTGGACGTTGCGGTGGCCGCTGGAGTAGATCGGCGATGAACCCGGGTTGTCCTCGGGGACGGAACCGTCGACTGCGATGCGGAGGATCTTGCCGTTGAGCGAGTCGTCGGTGGCAGCGTTCTCGGGCTCGAAGGCGTCACCCGTGCCGATCCACAGGTGCCCGTCCGGCCCGACGACGATGCGGCCGCCGTGGTGTCGGTCAGCGGTTTGGATGCCGTCGAGCAGCACGCGGTCAACGGTGAGGGAGCGGTAGTCGCCGGCGATCGTGAGCGCGACGATGCGGTTCTGGTCCTCCCCGGAGACGGAGGCGAAGACGGTTCGGTCGGTCGCGAACTCGGGGGAGGCGGCGATGCCGAGCAGCCCACCTTCCGAGCTCACGTGCATGTCGGGGACGACGCCGACCGTCCGCGGGTCACCGCCCTCTGCGGGGATGCGCACGATCTCGCCGGAGATCCGCTCGGAGACGAGCGCCGACCCGTCGGGCAGGAAGGTGAGCCCCCAGGGCGCCTCCAGTCCCGTCGTCAGCTCGACCGGCTCACCGAGGGACGCGACCGCGCCGGCCTGTGCGGTGCTCAGAGGCGCGGATCGTGAGGGTGTTGTCGCCGGCTCGTCCGACGGGCCTGAGCACCCGCTCAGCGCGACGGCGATCGATGCCGCGATCACTGCTGCGCGCGATCGTGAGCGCCTGGTCACTGTACGCTTCGTTCGCCGGCCGCTCATCGCTTGAGCTCCAGCGTCTCGGCGATGTCCTCCGGGGTGCCGAGCCGTCCCATCGGGTTCATCGAGGCGATCTGGTCGACCGCCTCCTGGCTCTTGCCCTCCAAGAACGGGGGCGTCGCGGTGGGGCCGGGCGCGACGGCGTTGACCGTGATGTGCCGGCCGCGCGGCCCCCCGGCGCGGGGCACCGCGACACGCTCAGCCTTGTCCAGCATGTCAGCGCCTCCGATAGGATATGAACGAGTCGTTCACATATGACGGTACACGGAAATGGACGGATAGTCCATAAATGAGGTGACGATGTCCGAGAGCATTGCCGACCGACGCGGCCGAGGTCGCCGGCCGGCCGCAGAGGTGCGCGCTGCGGTACTCACGGCGGCCGGGCGCATCCTGCTCCGAGACGGCATGCAAGCGGTCACGTTCGACCGCGTGGCGATGGAAGCGGGATCGAGCAAGACGACCCTCTACAAGTGGTGGCCGTCGCCGGGTGCGCTCGCGGCCGAGGCGTACTTCGCCCACAGCCGACGGGTGCTGGACTTTCCCGATACCGGTGACGTGCGTGCCGATCTGATCACTCAGCTCGGCGCGTTCGTCCGCTGGCTGAAGGACGAAGGCGCGGAGAAGCCCGTGTCCGAGCTCGTCGGCGCGGCCCAGATGGACGAGAGCCTCGCTCACGCTTGGTCGGAAAGTTACGCGCTCCCCCGGCGCGAGCTCGCCCGGCAACGTCTGCGCATCGCTCAGCGGCAGGGTCAGCTGCGCGAGGACGCGGACCTCGACGTCATCGTGGACCAGCTATGGGGCGCCTGCTACCACCGGCTGCTCGTACTCAGGGTGCCCTTCGACGAATCGATCGTCGAGCGCCTGGTCGACCATGCGCTCTACGGGTCGGCACCGCGCGGAGCGGAAGAGCGCTAGCCCAGACGACTGAACAGCTTTTGGTCTCGGAAATGAGCAGGCACTCCGTCTAGCCTGCCCGCACAAGCTGGCGAAACGGAGTTCCATGCGTACTATCGGTCTCATCGGCGGGTTGAGCTGGGAATCGACGGTGATCTACTACCAGATCATCAACCAGCGGGTACGCGAGCGACTCGGCGGCAGCCATTCCGCCGACAGTCTCATCTGGTCGGTCGACTACACGACCGTCGAGGACCTCATCTTCGCCGACCGCTGGGACGAGGTCAGTACGCTGCTGGCCGGTGCGGGCAGGAAACTGGAGGAGCTCGGCGCCGAGGTCCTGCTCATCTGCAGCAACACCTTCAGCCGGGTGAGCGACGACGTGGCCCGGGCCGCCAGCGTGCCCGTGCTGCACATCGCCGACGCCGTGGGCGCCGAGGCCCGCGCCAGGGGAATGCGCAAGGTCGGTCTGCTGGGCACTTGCTTCACCATGGAGCAGGCCTTCTACCGGGATCGGCTGGCCGCCCACGGCTTCGACGTGGTCGTCCCGCGGCCCGAGCAGCGGGAACTGGTCCATCGCGTGATCTTCGACGAGCTGGTGCGCGGGGTGATCCGGGAATCGTCCAGAGACGCGTACGCCCAGATCATCGCCGATCTCGCGGACGACGGCGCCGAAGGCGTCATCCTCGGCTGCACCGAGATCGAGCTCCTGATCAGTGAGAAGGACACCGCCATCCCGGTGCTGCCGAGCGCCCGGCTGCACGCGGAGGCGGCGGCCGGCTTCGCGCTGGCCGACTGACGCACCCTCGGTCGCGGCACGAAGTGGCGGCTCAGGCGGATAGGCAGGCCGGTGCGTTGGTGCCATACAGCTCCCGCAACGGGACCTTCACGCTGTACCGAATCAACACCTCGCTGCTTGAGGATCCCGGTGATGAAGGCGACCTTCGTTGGTGGGAATGGTGTTGTGCATGACAGCGAGCCTGCACCAGTCCGCGGAGCTCATCCAGGCACCAGTCCCATGCTGAGATCGGCGAAGCCGACCGCGAGAGCCCCGTCATCCGGCGGTCGGTCGTTTGTGCATGACGAACCCGGCGTGGTGGAGCACTCCGTCGGTCAGCTCGCCAAAGGCCCAGAACCCGGTGTCGTCGAGGTAGGTGATGCGGTCGTCGTGGACCCAGTATCTGCCCGTGTAGGCATCGGTCCGGCCGTGGCGTGTCTCGGTGTACCGGCCGTCGGGGAGCAGGTGCTGTTCCAACTCCCGCGAGTAGTCGACCCAGACTCCGTGCCATCTCTGGAGCTCCTCACCTGGGGTGGGGGTCCCAGCGGGACGGGTGGGTTCGCCCTGCCATGCCTCGACATGTCCTGACACGACGACGGCGAGCAGGTCGTGCGGCTGGAGGACCAGCATCTGCCTGATCCGTGACTCGCTCACGCGCTCTCGTGTGACGGCGAAGGTGGCCGGGTTGCCGGGGGTCAGGTCGTAGACGCCGCGCTGGCCCTCAGGACGTGCGTGCACCGCGGTGTCCACAAGCAGCGGAACGACGAACGCGCCGTCCGCCTCGATCACCCGGGCCCGGGACGGAGGGGACTCCTTCCCGCGTGGACCGACGTGCGTGATCCTTCCGTCCTCGGCCCACAGGTCTCCGCGTACGGTCTGTGACGGTGTGACGTGGACAGTGGCGTCGATGACCACCACGGCATCGGAGGCATCGCTTCTTGTCATCTGCTGTGCTCCTCGTGAGACCGTGCCGGCTGCGGGCTCGCCGGTCGGGAGCGGGCGTACCGAATGGATCGCGAGGCCGACGGCCAACGCGGCCGGCAGCAGAATCCACCAGCCGCGGCCGGACTTCGATACGGAGGTGAACACGGTGGGCGCGTCTCTCATGCGCCCTACCCTCCGCGAGGGCGGGATGCGGGAGAAGGCTGCGGTCGTCCTGGGAGCGCTGCACCCAGGCTCGCGTCGGCCGGCCCGCACAGCCTTGCCGCGCCCGACAACAGGCACGTCGAAGGCCCGAGGTCAATATCACATTCAGCAGTTGTCTCCGCTGTAGGCAGCCGCCTGAATGCGGAAAAGCTGGGCGTACGGGCCGTTTCGGGCCATCAGTTCCTCGTGGGAGCCCTGCTCGGCGATGGTGCCGTCGGCCACGACGATGATGTGGTCGGCCATGCGCACGGTGGAGAAACGGTGCGAGACCAGGACGGTGATCCCTTCACCGACCGTCCCGGTCGTCGTGGTGAAGCGCTCGTAGAGGTCGTGTTCGGCGGCCGGGTCAAGGGCGGCGGTGGGCTCGTCGAGGATCAGAACCTCGGGCTTGTCCCGCATGAGAGCGCGGGCGAGAGCCAGGCGCTGCCACTGGCCCTGGGACAGGTCCACGCCGTCGAAGAGGGATCCCAGCTGGGTGTCCACGCCGTTGGGCAGCCGCTCCACGAAGTCGGCTCCCGCCGCGTGGATCGCCTCCTCGACGTGATCCATCCGGGGCAGGCTGCCGATGCCGACCGCATGCCGTACCGGAAGCTGGAACTTGACGAAGTCCTGGAACGCGGCGGTGGTGCGCTGCCGCCAGGCGGCCAGGTCCGTCGCGGCCAGGTCCTGGCCATCCACCTTGATCGTGCCTGATGCCGGCTCATACATGCCGGTGAGGAGCTTGACCAGTGTGGTCTTGCCCGCGCCGTTCACGCCGACCAGAGCGACGACACTGCCCCGACGCAGGTGGAAGCTCACGTCGCGGAGGACCGGGGCCTTCGAACCGGGATAGGCGAAGGTCACGTTCTCGAAAGTGATGCCGCCGCTTACGGGCTGCTTGTCGCCTTTCGGGCCATGTGCGGCGGCGTAGTCGTGGAGCCACGTGTAGTGCTCGGTGACCTGCCCGGTGTGGATGACCCGGCCGATCTGCTCGACCACCTCCTGGATCTGCCCGCGCAGCCGTGCGCCCAGGACCAGAACCAGGACCGCGTCACCGAGGGTCGCCAGGCCGCGGGCGGCCAGATCCGCAGTGAGGGCCAGGACCAGGAGATACCCGGCGCTGAAACAGATCCAGCCGAGGGCGTTCCAGCTACTGGCCCGCACCCGCGCCCGGGAGATCAGCGTGGCGTACCGGTCCCAGGCCTTGGCGGCCTCCTCGTCGATCGCCGCGTGCGCACCACTGACGCGCAGTTCCTTCGCGGTGCCCGCGTCGGTGCACATCCGGTGCAGCATCTCTTCCAGGCGGCCGTGCCGGGCTGCCTCCTTCTCCGCGTCACGCAACCCGCGCAGCGTCCGAGAGTTGATCCACAGCGGCAGCAGAGCCAGCGGCGCGAGCAGGGCCAGCCGGGGATCGACCGCGACGAGCAGCCAGACCGACAGTGCGATGCTGATGACCCCGGCCACGGTCGCCGACAGGCCGAACGCCAGCTGGGCCAGGGTCCGGGAGCCGCGGCGGAGCAGGAAGATGCGGTCCAGATGCTCGGGATGTTCGAGGTGCTCGACGCCGGGCAGGCCCGCGACCAGACCGAGGATCTCGTCGTTGACCAGGATGTCGACCCGAAGGACCAGTTCGAGGGCGAGGCTGTGCAGAACCGTCCGGCCCGCGGTGGAGGCGGTGTAGGCCACCGCGCCGAGAGCGGCCGCCGCCAGCAGACCACCGACGGTGCCCAGGCCGGCCGCGTCGACCAGCCAGCGTTGACTCTGCGCGAGGAGGGCAACGGCCACCGATTGGAACGCCACGAGCGCGGCGACCAGCAGGGTGATCCACGGGCTTGCCTGCCACGTGAGCCGGAGGGTGCGCCTGAGAACTTTCATCCGTTCTCCACGAATCGGGACGCCTGGAGCTCGAACATGCGGGCGTAGTGGCCGTTCGCCGCCATCAAGGCATCGTGGTCGCCCTCTTCGAGAATCGAACCGCCACGCATGACGACGATCCGGTCTGCCTGCCGTACCGTCGAGAGCCGGTGCGAAATCAGCACGATGGTGGCGCCCTCCACTCCGGAGACGACATCCCGGTTGAAGTCGGCCTCCGCACGGACGTCCAGGTGCGCGGTGGGCTCGTCCAGGATGATCAGGTTGCGGCCGTGGCCCACGGCGAAGAAGATGCGGGCCAGCGCGAGACGCTGCCACTGGCCGCCGGACAGGTCCACGCCGTCGTGCACCTCGCGGCTGACCACGGTCTCGATCCCGTGCGGCAGGCTGCCGGCGTTCCATCCCGCCCGTTGCAGGGCCCTTTCGATTCCCTCCCGGTCGTCGCGGCGTTCGGGGGCGCCCATGGCGACGTTGTCGGCCACGGTCAGCGGGTATCGGTTGAAGTCCTGAAACATCACGGCCATCCGGCTCGGGTCGGAAATGACGCGGCCCTCGTCCGGCTCGTACAGGCCGGCCATCAGTTTGATCATCGTGGTCTTGCCCGCGCCGTTGTCGCCGACGATGGCCAGGACCTCACCGGGCTCGATCCGCAGATTCAAACCGTCCAGGATCTTGCCGGTGGTCGGGTAGGCGAAGGACACGTTCTCGAGCCGAACTCCCGCACCGGGTTCCGGGGGGACCGGCTGCGGGGGTGTGCGGGCGGCGAGGGAATCCATCGCCCGGACAGCGCCGAGTCCGGTCTCGATCTCGTACTCCTCCATACCGATCGCGGTGATGCCGAGCACGGCGAAGGAGGCCACCAGGCAGGTGACCAGGTCGCCCTGCGTCATGCGACCCTGCTGGACGGCGAGGCCGAGAAGGAGGAAGGCGAGCAGGACCGCGCCGAACGACAGCAGGAACGCCATCCGCTGGTGGATGAGGATCTCACGGCGGGTCTGCCAGATCACCGACGCCAGGTGCCTGGCCTGGGCGGTACGCCGCCTCACCGCCCAGGCCGCGAGGCCGAAGACGCGGACCTCCTTGCCTGCCTCGCCGCCCGCGCTCACCTCCGACCAATAGTCGGTCTGCCGCCAGGGCCGCGCCTGGATGTACACCACCTCATGGAGGCGGAGAAGCTGGCGCCGAACGATGGAGCGAACGGTCAGCGCCGCGGCCAGCAGAGCGACCGCCGTGAGGGGCGAATAGAGGGCCAGCACCCCGGCCGCGAGGACGGCCCCGGTCGTCCTGGACATGAGCACCACCTGGGCCACCGCAGCGGCACCTGCGGAGAGGTGCTGCCATCCGCCCAAGTTCGAGGCACGGGACAGATCGTCCGCATAGGCGGGATCCTCCAGATGCGCGATCCCTCTGGAAGCGGCCGCCGTGGCGCGGAGCCGGCGGCGTATCGCGCCGTCCACTCGCGTGGCGGCCACCTGACGGAAGGCCTCCATCGCCGCGACCGCGATCCCTTCCACGACCAGGAGTGCGGCGAGTGCCCCCAGGGCCGCCCTCGCCTCGCCCGCGGCCATCCGCGTGATCAGCCAGCCGCTGACCACCGCGAGAAGCGTCGGCAGCGCGGCGAGGCAGACGCTGATCGTCCCAAGTACCGCGGCGTGCGAGGCCGACAGTAGCTGGAGCAGCCGTAATCGGTCCTGCACGACTCGGACCAGCATTCCCACATGGGCTCCTTCCGGACCCATGAACGGTAAGCGCTTTCCCTCAAGGCAGGCAAGGTCTTTCCCCGTTCGGTCATCATCTCGGCGGGCCAGTGCGCACACGTGGGCAGCAGCGAACCACGTCCTCGCGAACAGGGTCCCCTGGCTGCCTTGTACCGGCCATCAGCGACCGTTAACGATCCGACCTTGGGGGCAACGTTGGGAACTCGTCCCGGCCCCGCCAGACGCGCCCCATGCCGCCGGCCCCGATCCCCTCGACCAGCCGGTAACGCTCACTCAGCAGCCCCCCGCCCATCTCGGTCACGATCGGCACAATAACGATCACAGATCCCGAAAGCAGCCCATCTCCCAAAGAGCGCTCGCTCAGGACCTTGTGGAGCAGCCACCCCCGGGCCGGTCACCTTGACCTGTGGGATCGGCTCCTTTCTCTTCGACGAGTCAGGCGCGGGCGCCCGTCGAGGCTCCCTCGCGCAGCGGCTTGAGCGCCCGCGACCAGGCGATGACCTCGTCGAGCAACTCCATCAACGTCAACTCCTGGTGCGGCCCCGGAGCGATGACGCCGGGCTCCGTCGGGTCAGTGATCTCGAAGTCGGTGAACGCCGACAGCACGACCTGCGTGCGCACGTTGGCGACCTGCAGTTCGGTCATGGTGAGCCTGAGGTGCTCCACGGCACGGGTGCCGCCGTGCACGCCGTGGCTCACGAAGCCGGCCGCCCTGTTGTTCCACTCGGCGTACAGGAAGTCGATCGCGTTCTTCAGCGCGGCGGGGGCAGAGTGGTTGTACTCCGGGGTGACGAAGACGAATCCGTCGAACGAGCCGACGGTGCCTGCCCATCGGGCGGTGTGCTCGTTGCGGTAGTCGCCGAACAGCGCGGGCGCGGGCTCGTCGAGCATCGGCAGCTCGTAGTCGGCCAGGTCCACGAGCTCGAAGGCGGCCTGGCCGGACGTGGTGGCCGGGTGCCGGGCGGCGACCTCGGCAACCCAGCGGGCGGCGACCTCGGTCCTGCGGCTGGGACGGGTGCTGCCGACGACGATGGCGACCTTGATCATGCGGTTGTCTCCTCTGCTGGGTTCGATGTGCGACAGGAGGTAAAGTACAACGTGCATGGCAATGCGTAAAACGATAACTGCAACATATCTCCAAGGCGTCACCATGGCCTCACGGATTCTCAGGTGATCCCGTACGTGTCAGAGTTGTTCCATGGCAGACGATCTCGACCACACGCGTGGCCTCGGTCCCCCGCATCGCCCGAGGTCACTTCCCGTCTGGATCAACGTGGTCGTGATCGGCTTCGGCCTGATCGTCATCGTCGGCCATACACGCAGGCTGATCGAGGGAAGGCACACCACCGACTTCGAGTGGTTGTTCGGCTGGAACCTGGGCTCGTGGTGGTGGGTGGGGCAACTCGTCGTCATCCTGGGC
The DNA here is from genome assembly GCF_004011505.1 of Nonomuraea polychroma. Lineage (NCBI taxonomy): Bacteria > Bacillati > Actinomycetota > Actinomycetes > Streptosporangiales > Streptosporangiaceae > Nonomuraea > Nonomuraea polychroma. The sequence goes on along the minus strand of NZ_SAUN01000001.1, from coordinate 9,810,344 downwards.
TGGTGCCTCATCGTCTTCATGCGCGTTCAAGACCTGATGCGCAGGCGCAAGGGAATCCACACCAAGTGAGGGAATGAGATCCTGCGCGTTCAGCGGATCATGATGGTGTGGCGATTGCGGGGGATCAGCTCTCCGATCACAGGGGCGCCCGGGATCTCTCCGGCGATCAGCAGGCCGCCGGAGGTCTGCGCGTCCGCGAGCAGGAGCAGCGTCTCCTCATCCGTCGTCCCGATGTCGGTGTGCGGGGCCACCCACTCCAGGTTGCGGCGGGAGCCTCCCGGCACGTAGCCGTCGCGCACGGCCTCTCGGGCTCCTTCCATCAGGGGTACGACCCTCGCGTCGAGCACCGCGGTGACATCCGAGCTCCGGGCCAGCTTGTACAGGTGACCCAGGAGGCCGAAGCCGGTGACGTCGGTGGCGCACCGCACACCGGCCTCGAGAGCCGCCCGGCCGGCGTCGGCGTTGAGCCGGGTCATGATGTCGATCGCTTGCGGGAACACCTCTCCGGTGGCCTTGTGCCGGTTGTTCAGCACGCCGGAGCCGATGGGCTTGGTCAGCGACAGCGGCAGCCCGGGGCGGCCTGCGTTGTTGCGCATCAGCCGCGCGGGATCGGCCAGGCCGGTGACGGCCATGCCGTACATGGGCTCCGCACCGTTCACACTGTGGCCGCCGGCCAGGTGGCACCCGGCCTGTCGCGCGACGTCCGCACCGCCCCTCAGGACCTCTCTGGCGATCTCGTACGGCAGGTTCTCCCGAGGCCAGCACAGCAAGTTGAGCGCGACGAGAGGCCGGCCTCCCATGGCGTAGACGTCGGAGAGCGCGTTGGCGGCGGCGATCCGGCCCCAGTCGTAGGCATCGTCGACGACCGGTGTGAAGAAGTCGGCAGTGCTCACGATCGCGGTGTCGCCCTCGATACGGACGACTGCCGCGTCGTCACCGGTCTCCGTTCCGACCAGGAGCTCCCCCAGCGGATCCTTGGGCGGCGTCAGGCCGAAGCCGGCGAGCACGTTCTCGAGCTCGCCGGCCGGGATCTTGCAGGCGCAGCCGCCGCCCTGGGCATAGCGCGTCAATCGCAGCACGACTCGTAATGTAGCCCGATTCCGGGCAATCAGGTGATCATCCTGTACGCCCGACAGGGTCAAGGCCAGTCGTCAACGACGCGCGGCGCCGAGTCCGGGCTCTCAAGGTGAGAGGAGGCGCAGTACGAGGCAGCCGATGGCCAGCAGGAGGAACGCGGCTGGAAAAGGCAGGTGCGAATACCAGCGAGCGCGGGCGACCGTGACGACGGCGCCGATGAAGTACAGCACGAGGCCGGCTGCCGCCGCGACCCCGATCGCGGGGACGGCAAGGCCCGCCAGCACACCGAGCGCCCCCACCGCCTTGGCGATGCCCAAGGGGTAGAGCCATGAGTGCGGCACCCCGTTCTTGGACATGTTGCCGAGAATCCATGGGACGCGAACAAAGTCGGCGATCGCCGCCGCGATATTGCTCACGACGGTCGCGACGACCACGACGACATAGGCGGTGAACACCCCGGGTCTTCCTTCCTGCTGGGCTCGTCTCAAGCCTGGCCGGAGGACCGGAGGAGCGTCCAATACCTGCATCTATAACCGGATGGAATGGAAGCGCGGGCCCCTACTCCAAGGGCAGCAGGCCGCGTTGGAAGGCGACGGCGACCGCTGCCGCGCGGTCGTTGACGCCGAGCTTGGCGTAGATGTGCAGCACATGCGTCTTGACCGTGGCCTCGCTGATGAACAGGCGCGCGGCCGCCTCGCGGTTGGTGGTGCCCTGAGCGATCAGGTTGAGGATCTCCAGCTCCCGCGCGCTCAGCGGGTCGACGGGGGTGCGCACCTGGCCGAGCAGACGGGTGGCGACCGACGGGGCGAGCGCGGCCTCACCGCGCGCCGCCGCGGCCACCGCGCGCACGAGTTCGTCGCGGAGGACGTCCTTGAGCAGGTAGCCCGTGGCGCCGGCCTCGATCGCGGGCAGCACGTCGCTGTCGGTGTCGTACGTGGTCAAGACGAGCACGCGTGCCCTGAGGCCCAGCCTGGCCAGCTCCCTGATGGCGCTCACCCCGTCCATCCTCGGCATACGCAGGTCCATGAGGATCACGTCGGGGTCCAGCGCCCGCGCGAGCTCGACTGCTTGGGCGCCGTCGCCGGCCTCGGCCAGCACCTCGAAGCCGGGATCGCCGGCGAACATGCCGCGCAGGCCGTCACGGACAATGGGGTGATCGTCGGCGATCAGCAGCCGGATGGGGGCCTCAGGCACTCGGGGTCTCCTTGAATGTCTCCTTCGAGCGCTCCTCGGAGGGCTCCTTGAGTATGGCGGGGATGGCAGCGGAGATCGCCGTGCCCGCGCCCGGCTCGGATTCGATCTCGAATCGTCCGGCAAGGCGGGTGACCCGCTTACGCATCGACGCCAGGCCGAAGCCGCCGCCGTCCAGAGCCCGCGCCGGATCGAAGCCGGCTCCGTCGTCGCGTACGTCCAGGGTGATCACATCTTCCATGTACGACAGCGTGACCCCGACGCGCGACGCCCCTGCGTGCTTGGCGATGTTGGCGAGGGCCTCCTGCGCGATGCGGAGCAGGCTGGCCTCCACCTCCGGATGGAGGGCGCGGACGGTGCCGGTAGTGGTGACTTCCACACGTACGCCGTTCAACTCCGACCACCCAGTGGCGATCTCCGCGAGCGCGTCGGGCAGCGGGGCGGCCTCCAGCGGCCCGGGTCCCACGGCGTGCACGGACCTGCGGGCCTCGGCGAGGCTCTCGCGGGCCAGTTGCACGGCGTTGTCGATGTGCCGCCGCCAGGCAGAGGGATCGGCCTCGGCTCGCACGGCTGCCTGGAGCTGGGTGATGATGCCGGTCAGGCCCTGGGCGAGAGTGTCGTGGATCTCCCCCGCCATGCGCTGGCGCTCGTCCAGCACGCCTGCCTCGCGGGCCTGGACGAGGAGCTGCGCGTGCAGGCCGGCGTTCTCCCGCATCGCCTCCTCCAGCCGCGCCACCATTTTCTTACGCTCGGTGCTGCGCTCGGCCGTGACCTCGCCGAAGAAGCTGAACAGGCTGACCACGGCCACGATCGCGGCCGTGAACAGCACGTGGGTGAGGATCCCGGCCGGGGTGGGCTCGGGCAGCCCGCCGTTGTAGGTCGTGATGCTGATGGCCGCCGTGGCCGCCACCCCGGCGAACCTCCACTTCCCGTTCAGCAGCTGCCACGAGTGGAGGTAGCCGGTGAAGGAGAAGAAGCCGGCGAACCATATCCCCCGCGTGCACAACACCGCGATCAGGATCACCAGGCCGGCGACGTAGACGGCCGGGTGGCGGGGGATCATCACCCGGATCCAGGCCGCGGCCAGCGCGGCCAGGCCGAGCGTGACCAGATGGTACGTCCACGGGCGGTCGTCGGTGAGCCAGGAGAGCGCCGTGGAGATCGCCAGCAGCAAGTACGGGACAGCGGCCATGAGGCGCTCGAGGAGCGGCTCCCATCGGTCCAGGCGCGTGTCCGCCACCGTCGGCACCCTTCACTCCCAGCGGAAGAACTTGGCTGCGGCGAGGCTGATGAGCACCGCGTACGCGGCCATGACACCCAGCAGCAGGAGGTCAGGCGACACACCCGCCCAGACGTCCTGAAGAGTCCGCCGAAAAGCGCCCAAGGGGGTGAATTCACCGATACGCGCCAGGATAACGGGCATCTGATCGACGGGCTGGATCAAACCGGCCAGGTACGCCATCGGGAAGTACAACATCACGCCCACCCCGTTGGCCGTGCGCCCGTTCGCCGCCAGAGCAGCGATCAACAGGCCGATGGCGAACATCGCGGCCGTGCCCATGAGGAAAACGGCGGCGAACGGCGCCACCTGAGTGGGCACGTGCGCGCTCAGGACGGTGCCAGCGACGGCGAGCAGCAGGGCACAGGCGGTCAACGCGAGGACGAGTTGGAGGATGAGCTGCACCACCAGCATGCTCCCCGGGCGTACCGGAGTGGTGGAGAGGCGACGCAGAATACCCCGTTCCCGGTACGTGGCCAGAGTGGTCGGCAACTGGTAGAGGCCCACGAGGCCCACGGCGATCGCCAGCGTCATCGGCAGGAGCACCGTGTCTCCCGGAGAGATCGAGCTGCCGAAGACGACCAGGATGAACAGCGGGATGAGGATCGTGAAGATCGAGCCGGGCTCGCGTGCCAGCAGCTTGAGCTCGACAGTGGTGAGCTTGGCGATGACGGTCATGCCGGGATCTCCTCAGAGGTGGAACGAGCGGCCGGTCAGGGCGAGGAACGCGTCGTCGAGCGTGCGCTTGTCGATGCGCAGGTCGGCGACCGGGATGAGGTTGCGGGCCAGGGCCGAGGTGACGGCGGTGGCGAAGTCGCCCCGGCCGGTGACGGTCACCTGGTTGCCGTCGCGGGTCACGCTCGACACGCCGGGCAGGTCTCGCAGCAGGGCGGCCGGGTCGCTGGTGTCCCCGGCCATCAGCGTGAACCGCATCCGGTGCTCGGCGTCGATCGCGTCGATCAGCTCCTGCGGGGTGCCGGTCGCCGCGATGCGGCCCCGGTCGAAGACCGCGACGCGGTCGCAGAGCTCCTCCACCTCGTCCATGAAGTGGCTGACCAGGACCACGGTCACGCCGGACGCCCGTACCTTCTTGATCAGCTCCCAGGTGGCACGGCGGGCCTGCGGGTCGAGCCCGGTGGTGAGCTCGTCGAGGAACGCCACCCGCGGGCTGCCCACCAGGGCGAGCGCGATGAACAGCCGCTGCTTCTGGCCGCCCGACAGCTTGCCGAAGCGGGCGTTGCGTTTGTCGGCCAGGCCCCACTCCTCCAGCAGCTCGCGCCAGTCCCGCGGCTTGGCGTAGAACGAGGCGTACAGGTCGAGGGCCTCCCAGACCTTGATGTTCTCGGGCAGCTGGGTGTGCTGGAGCTGCACCCCGATGCGCTCGCGCAGCTGGCGGCCGTCCCTGACCGGGTCGAGGCCGAGCACCCGGATCGAACCGCTGTCGGCGCGCCGCAAGCCCTCCACACATTCCACGGTGGTGGTCTTGCCGGTGCCGTTAGGGCCGAGGAGGCCGAAGATCTCGCCTTCCTCGACGGAGAACGAGATGCCGTTCAGTACGGTGTGGCCCGCGTACCTCTTGGTGAGGTCGGTGACGTCGATGACTGCCATGGATCAATCATGATTTTCCAGCTCACGATGGGGATCGCCCGCTCGGCCGGGATTCGCGGCGGATGTGGTTGATCGGAAAATCCACCGAATGGTGGATGGCAGACCTTTCTGATAGGTGAGCCGCGTGCGGGGCGGCACGCGTCAGCGGGGCAAAGGACAGTGGAAAAGCATCAACTGCCAGTCGCCGTCGGACAGGTCGCCGTGCCGTCCTCCCAGGCGATCACCGGTCGTTCCCGTCATGACCGTCCCGCGGACCTCCGCCCAGACCGCGCCGACCAGCTCGGTCCGCCCGTTGACCACCATCCATGGTCCGCATGCCGTGAATGTCCCAGAGCGCACTCGACGCCGTCCCGGCTCATGACAGAACGGCTATCCCTCGTCGTTGAAAGTTTCAGCCGTCGTCGCAGATCACCGAATCACGCAAGGCACGATGATTGAGTTCGGGCCATCCGCGTGCCTACGGTGCTGACATCCGCACACGGCGATCCGGTCAAGGAGTCCGTCATGCGTGCCCGTGTCGTTCCGGCCCTGATCTTGGCGCTGCTCGCGCTGTTCATCAACGTTCCCGAGGCACGCGCCCAGGTGGTGGGCGGCTTCGACTTCTCCCGGGCGGAGGTCTCGGTCACGGGCCTGCAGATTCCGTGGGGGCTCGCCTTCCTGCCGGACGGCAGCGCGCTGGTCTCCGAGCGGAACACCGGCCGGATCCTCCAGGTACGGCCCGGCCAGACGCCCACCCCGGTCGCCACGATCAACGGGGTGAGCGCCTCCGGTGAGAGCGGCCTGCTCGGCATCGCCGTGTCGCCCTCCTACGCCCAGGACGGCTGGGTGTACGCGTACTTCACCAGCACCAGCGGCGACAACCGCCTGGTCAGGCTCCAGCTGAGCGCCCCGCAGACGCAGACCGTGATCCTCTCCGGGGTCCCGAGCGCCGCCATCCACGACGGCGGCCGCATCGCCTTCGGCCCGGACGGCATGCTGTACGTGGCGACCGGCGACGCCGGCAACACCGCCAACGCCCAAAACCTCAACAGCCCCGCGGGGAAGATCCTGCGCATGACGCCCACCGGCGGGATCCCGTCGGGCAACCCGTTCTCCGGCTCCCGCGTCTGGAGCTACGGCCACCGCAACGTGCAAGGGCTGGCCTGGGACTCCCAAGGCAGGATGTACGCCACCGAGTTCGGCCAGAACACCTGGGACGAGATCAACCAGATCGTCGCCGGCGGCAACTACGGCTGGCCCACGTGCGAGGGCTCCTGCGGCAACTCGTCCTTCCGCAACCCGATCGTCACCTGGACGACGGCCGAGGCGTCGCCGAGCGGGCTGGCGTACGCCAACAACACGCTCTTCGCGGCGGCGCTGCGTGGCCAGCGGCTGTGGACGGTGCCGCTGACCAGCAGCGGCGGGGCGGGCACCCCGCTGGCCGAGCTCCAGTCCGCCTACGGGCGGCTGCGCGCGGTCGCGGTCGGACCGGACGGCTGGCTCTGGGTGGCGACCAGCAACCGCGACGGCCGCGGCACTCCGGTGGCCCAGGACGACCGCATCATCCGCATCCCGCCGGCCACGAGCGGAACCGACACCACCGCGCCGACCATCCCGGGCAACCTCGCCGCGTCCGGGACGACCGCCACCGGCACCACCCTGGCGTGGACCGCCTCGACCGACAACGTCGGCGTGACCGGCTACGACATCCTGCGCGCGACCGGCGCGACCGGCGGCACGTTCGCCCAGACCGGCACGTCGGCGACCACGTCGTTCACCGACACGGGGCTGGCCGCGAACACCACCTACCGCTACCAGGTCCGTGCCCGCGACGCGGCAGGCAACCTCTCCCCCGTCTCCAACACGGTCACGGTCACCACCACGGGCGGCACCACCACCGGCGGATGCACGGCGACGCCGGCCACCCAGTCCCAATGGGGCACGGGCTACGTGATCCAGCCCGTCACGGTCACCAACACCGGGACCTCCACGATCAACGGCTGGACGGTGACGTTCACCCTGCCTGCCGGCCACACCATCACCGGCTCGTGGAACGCCACGTTGTCCGTGAGCGGGCAGACCGTCACGGCCAGGAACGCCGGGCACAACGGCACGATCGCGGCGAGCCAGAGCACCACGTTCGGCTTCCAGGCCACTCGCCCCAACGGGAACACACAGGTGCCCTCCGGCTACCAGTGCACGAGTCCCTGACCGGGTCCCAGGAGTCATCGGGACCCGGGGCCCATGGCCAGGGCGCCGGATTTGTCCAAATATGTGCGGGTGACTCATCAGTGGCGGGTGCCCGCCGCCAGTAGGGCGTCACGCCGCACCGAAGATCAGCTGCTGGCGGCGCCGGTGCCCGCGGCCCAGCAGGGTGAGCAAGAGCGCCAGCGCGGGCCCCGCCGCCCTGCGGAGCTCGGCCAGCTCGTCGGGGCGGGCGTACTGGCCGATCCGCGGCAGGTCGAAGCCGAGGTCGCCGCCCTTGCTTACTTCGTTCTCGACCGTGTTCCAGTCCGGCTCGGACACGTAGGTGGCGATGATCGGGAAGAGCAGCCGTTCCTCCTGCTCGATGTGCTCGTCCAGCAGGTCGGCGAGGGTGCCGAGGGCCACGGCCATACGTTTGGCGGCCACCGGGAGCTTGCCGAGCCGGGTCGCGTACCAGGTGATCTCCTCAAGGAGCGGGTCGAGCTTGGCGTGGTCGTCGCTCAGGTCGCTCAGGTCCACCTCGGCGCCCGCCGAGCGCACGATGACCGGCCACAGCACGTAGTCCTCGGCCTGGTGATGGTGGTGGATGCCGTCGCACAGCTTGGTGGCGAACGCGGCGATCGCATTGAGCCGGGCCGCGTCGGCCCGCTCGTCACCGCCCGCGAGCTGGTCCATCAACCTGGCCAGGCGGCGCGTGTCACCGCGCATGGCGCGATGCGTGAGGCGGAGTCCGAGCAGGTTGGGCGCCATTGTGATGCTCCTCTTCTTCGTCAGGGAACCCAGCGTGCGCCCCCGCACTTGGTCCTCTCTTGGCACCCACTTGGGTTGCGATGGGAGTCGACATATGCCGCCCGCGCCCGGGGCCGGCGCCTGAGCCGCGGAAAACGCGGTGCGGACGCCGCCATCACTGAAGTACCGTCCGGCCTCATGACCATCCCACGCGTACGCCCTCCTCTCGTAGCCGACGAGCGGACCCAGCTCATCGGCTGGCTCGACGTGCAACGCGCCATCATCCAGTGGAAATGCGAAGGCCTGTCGGAGGAGGACGCCCACCGCCCGGTCCTGCCCGACTCGCCGCTCATGACGATGGCGGGCCTGGTCTCCCACATGCGCTGGACCGAGCACTGCTGGTTCGAGGTCCTGTTCCTGGGCCGCGGCCAGTCCGACAACCCGCAGTTCGACGAGACCGTCGAGGACGCCGACATGAAGGTCGAGGGTGTCCCGCTGGCCCGGCTCCTCGACGAGTACGAGCGCCAGTGCACCGTCTCCAACGAGATCGTCGCCACGCACTCGCTGGACGACGTGGGCAAACACCCCGACTTCACCTCGGCGGGCGCCACCCTGCGCTGGATGATCATCCACATGGTCGAGGAGACCGCCAGGCACGCCGGCCACGCCGACATCATCAGGGAGCTGCTGGACGGCGGGAAGGGTTACTACTGAGCAGGCACCACAGAAGAGCTGCTGAAACGCTCACGTGACGCTCCCCTGGGCCGTCTCTGGGCCGTCGGCCCGGGTCTTGGCGATCCAGTTGTCCAGCGACATGGGCGACGCCCGCCGGCCGCATCTCCGCCGACCGGCATTCACCGCGGCGGCTGGGATGTCCTCCTCCCGGACGATCCCCCCTTCGCACAGCTTCTTCTCCCAGTGCTCGTGGGAGACGGGGGAGGCCTTCGTCGCGCCGGGGTCCTAGAACGACACCCCCGCCCGGTAAACCCTCCAGATTCCGGGCGGAGGTCTTGAGCTCACCCGTCAGCTGTCACTCGGCATGAACCTGCGTCCAGTGCGACGGCGTCCCCTCGTACATCACGTCATTGCAGTCGCAATTACCGCAACCGGGAATCATTCGCTGCGTCCTCCTCGCCCAGCGTGATTAGGCCTTCCACTCACAGTGACATGCTCAGACGGTGACTTGCATGTCAGAGTTTCGGATCCCCGCAGCGGATCTACGTCTCGGCGATGAAGTCGAGATGTACGAAGATGACCCCATTAATCCGCTGTACCGAGAACCAGGCGACCCGGGCGTGTGGTGGCAGGTCGCCGAGCTGTTCGACAAGGGCATGCAGCCCTACCTCGACGAGAACGACGAACCGGTCGAGTTCCGGACGGTCGGTGCCGTCCTGGTGCGGAAGCTCACCAAGGAGACTCTGGGCCTCAATGACGTCGCGTGGCGGGCCATGCTGATCCAGATGGGTCTCTCCCTCGACTCCAAGCACCTAACCATGACGAAGCGGGCCTGCTTCTTCGGGCACCACATTGTCAGGGTGCGTCGGCCGGATCCGACGCCAGAGTCCGAGGCGCTCCGCAAGCAACTGGCCGACTGAGCCACACTCGCGTGGCACCCTCGTGGCGCCCGGGCGGGGGTTGGGGGAGGGTGTTACAGGTCAGGAAGCGAGCACACCCGCCGGCGGTTCCCACCGGGTCCTCTTTCGGCGCTGGTGCGGGCCGGCCACGGTGCGGCGCAGGCCGTCGGGGAGCGTGTCGGCGTCGAGCAGGTCGAGCAGTTCGGCGAGCGCTTCGGTGGCCGGGTCGGCGATCGTCTGCCAGTGCTCGGGCTCGGGCTGATGGGCGTGGTCGGCCTCGCACCACGCCCATCTGGCAGTCGGCGGGATGGGCAGGCGGTACGGTGTTGGACATGATTCGTCCTCCAGTTAAGGGCAGAGAGGATGGATCGAGGCCCCGGCCCGGTGGTGGAATCACCGGGCCGGGGCCGTTCTGCTATCGGGATCCGCCCGAGGCGCGGGCGGCCATGGCCTTGTTGATGAGCCCGTAGGCGACCTGCAGGGCTTCCTCCGGGTGCACGGCGGACTCGTGCTCGACGTCCATCGGGTAGCTGTGGGCGTGCTCCTGGCACCACGCCGGGCAGCCCGCGGCCATCGCGGTGAGGGTGGCGGCCGGGGTGGTGGCCGGGCGGGCCAGGGTGCTCATAGGGTTAACCGGGCCGCGCACCTGCTCGCCCTCATCCGGGCCGACATCGAGCAGCACGGCGACGAACAAGACCTGCGCGCGCTCGCCCAGGGGGACGCCGAGCTCGCCGAGCGGCGCTCGCGGAAGGGCGGTCGGCCCCCGAAACCGTCATGATGCCGCGTGGGCCGTCTGTGGGCCGTCGCACGGTCGACCATGGCGAACGTGACCCAACGCCAGTGAGCGCTGTTTTCCCGGGTCAGAGCAACGATAAAGACATCGTTGCAGGTCACAAGAGCATGGGAATGAGAAGGGTTGCTACTGAGCCAGCGCCTTCTGGTAGCAGCGGGTCAGCGGCGCGTCCACATACTTGCCGTACGGCTCGGTGAGCGTGTACGCGCACCGCTCGTACAGCGCGATGGCCTCGGGTTGCCGAACACCGGTGGCCAGGCGCAACCGCCGGTAACCCAGCTCGCAGGCCAGGTCCTCCAACGCCGACAGCAGCGCCTTGGCGATGCCCTGGCCACGGCTGCCGGGGACCACATACATCCGCTTGACCTCCCCGGTGCGGGCGTCCACGGGCTGGACGGCGCCGCACCCGACGGCCCGGCCGTCCACGGACGCCACCAGATACCTGGCGCCGGCCTGCACCTGTGAGCGGCCCTCGCGGCCGTAGCGGACCACCAACTCCTCGAACGCGGCGTCCAGCAACGCGGCAAGCTCGTCGTCCTCGGCGGTGCGCTCCTCGATGACCAGCATGGCGACATGCTAGAGGCCGAGCACCTCGGCAGGGTCGGCGAGGATGCGCTGGATGATCAGCCCGGCCGCCCCCAGCACCGCCGCGTCCGCGCCGGTTCCCGAGACCATCAGGGCGGGCGGCGTGCCGCGCATCTGTCCGAGGCGGGTCTCGAGCCCGTCCGCCACCGGGCCTTCGAGCCAGGGGAAGAGCCGTGCGAAGATCCCGCCGAGCACGATACGGCCCGGGTCCAGCAGGTGCACCGCCGAGGTGAGCGCCACGCCGAGCGCGTGCCCGGCACGCTCGCAGGCCTCCAGCGCCCGCGCGTCGCCCGACTCCAGCCGAGCCACCAGCGCAGCCACCGACTCCAGCGGGCCGAGCAGGGCGTCCTGGCCGGCGTACACCTCCAGGCAGCCCCGCCCGCCGCAGCGGCACGCGGGGCCGTCGGGCACGACGACGACGTGGCCGAGCTCGCCGGCCAGCCCGAACGTGCCGCGGAACACCGTGCCGCCGACGACGACGCCGGCGCCGATGCCGATCTCGCCGGACACGTAGAGGAAGTCCGGGGTGCGGGAGCCGAACCACAACTCGCCCAGCGCCGCCAGGTTGGCCTCGTTGTCGATCGCCAGCGGCAGGTCGATCACGTCCTCCACACGCACGTCCCGCCACCCGAGATGCGGCGCGCTGCGCAACACCCCGCCCTCCACGGTTCCCGGCACGGCCAGGGCGGCGCCGATGGTCCGCAGCCCGGCCGCCTCGGCCTCGGCTGTGGTCTCCTTCACGAGGTCCCGGAGGCGCGAGAGGATGTCGGCCGGGTTGGAGTTGCGGTTGTCGGCCGGCCGGGTGCGGCGCAGCCGTACCGTGCGGGTGAGGTCGACGACGCAGGCGGCCAGATAGTCGATGTTGATCTCCAGCCCCAGCGTGGCCACCCGGTGGCCGCTCAGGCTCACCGCCACGCCGGGCCGGCCGCGCTCGCCGCCGCGGACCGCGCCGCTCTCGGTCACCACCCCCGCCTCCAGCAGGTCGGCGACCAGGCTCGACACGGTGGTCTTGGTCAACCCGGTCAGCTCGGCCAGCGCGGCCCGGGTGTGAGGTCCTGTCCGGTGAATGGCGTCGAGTACTACGGCCAGATTACGGGCACGCATGGAATCATGCCGGACACCTCTTGACGACACCCCGTCCACCTCCTCAGGATTAATACAGATTATGGACTAATATTCAGGAGCGCAGGAAAATGACCGCATTCGCCCCGACCCCCGACGACCGCTTCACGTTCGGCCTGTGGACCGTGGGCTGGCAGGCCCGCGACCCGTTCGGCGACGCCTCCCGCCCCGCCCTCGACCCGGTGGAGACCGTGCACCGCCTGGCCGAGCTGGGCGCCCACGGCGTCAGCTTCCACGACGACGACCTGCTCGCCGTCGAGCCCGACAGGGACAAGGCCATCGCCGCCTTCAGGAAGGCCCTGGACGAGACTGGCATGAAGGTCCCCGCGGCCACCACGAACCTGTTCACCCACCCGGTGTTCAAGGACGGCGCCTTCACCAGCAATGACCGCGACGTGCGCCGCTACGCCCTGCGCAAGGTCATGCGCAACCTCGACCTGGCCGCCTCGCTGGGCGCGAAGACGTACGTGTGCTGGGGCGGGCGCGAGGGCGCCGAGTCCGACGCCGCCAAGGACGTCAAGGCCGCGATGGACCGCTACAAGGAGGCCCTGGACCTCCTGTGCCAGTACGTCATCGACAAGGGCTACGACATCCGCTTCGCCGTCGAGCCCAAGCCGAACGAGCCCCGCGGCGACATCCTCCTGCCCACGATCGGCCACGCCCTGGCCCTGATCAACGAGCTGGAGCACCCCGAGATGGTCGGCGTCAACCCCGAGGTCGGCCACGAGCAGATGGCCGGGCTCAACTTCGTGCACGGCATCGCGCAGGCCCTGTGGCGCGGCAAGCTCTTCCACATCGACCTCAACGGCCAGCACGGCCCGAAGTACGACCAGGACCTGATCTTCGGACACGGCGATCTGAAGAGCGCGTTCTTCCTGGTGGACCTGCTGGAGACCCACGGTTACGACGGCCCGCTCGTCTTCGACTACAAGCCGCTGCGTACCGATGACCCCGAGGACGTGTGGGTCTCGGCCGCGGCGAACATGCGCACCTACCTGATCCTCAAGGACAAGGCCGCCAAGTTCCGCCGGGACCCCGAGGTCCAGGAGGCCATCCGCGCCTCGCGCGTGGACGAGCTGGCCCAGCCGACCTTGGCCGCGGGCGAGACCTGGCAGGACCTGGCCAAGGACGACTTCGACGTCGAGGCGGCGGCCGCGCGCGGCTTCCACTTCACCCGGCTCAACCAGCTCGCGCTCGAGCACCTCATGGGGGTACGCGGATGAGCAAACCCATCAGCGTTCAGCTCTACACGGTCAGGGACGCGATGGCCGCCGACCGCGACGCCGTGTTACGGCGCATCGCGGAGATCGGCTACCGGGCCGTGGAGCCCTACGACCCGATGGCCGACCCCAAGGGCTTCCGTCAGGTGGCCGACGACCTGGGGCTCAGCGTGTCGAGCACGCACGCGTACGCGCTGCTCAGCGAGGAGCCCGCGGCGGTCTTCGACGCGATCGCCACGATCGGCACCGACCTGGTGATCCTCCCCGGCGGCATCGCGGAGGAGGAGTTCACCACGCGCGACGGCCTCCAGCGCACCGCCGACCTGCTGAACGGCCTGGCCGAGCAGGCGGCGGGACACGGGATGCGGATCGGCTACCACAACCACTGGTGGGAGATCGAGCCGCGGGTCGAGGGCCGGCGTGCCATCGAGGTGCTGGCCGATCTGCTCGCCCCCGAGGTCTTCTTGGAGATCGACACCTACTGGGCGGCCGTGGGCGGCGCGGACGTGCCCGCACTGCTCGGCCGCCTCGCCGACCGCACGCTCGCGCTGCACGTCAAGGACGGGCCGGTGGTCAAGGGCGAGCCGCACGTCGCGGTGGGCCAGGGCGTCATGCCCGTGCCCGGCATCCTCGCCGCCGCCCCCGACGCCTGGCGCATCGTCGAGCTCGACGAGTGCGCGACCGACCTCTTCACCGCTCTCGCGGACAGCCACGCCTACCTCACCTCTTTGGAGAGCTCTTGAGTCATGGCCCCGTCGGCGTCGCCCTGGTCGGCGCCGGAAACATCAGTGGCCAGTACCTCCGCAACCTCACTGCCTTCCCCGACGTGCGCGTGCTCGGCGTCGCGGACATCGACGCCGAGCGTGCCGCCGAGGTCGCGCGGGAGTACGACGTCCCCGTGTCGGGCCACCTCGGGACGGTGCTCGCCGTGCCCGAGGTCGAGATCGTCGTCAACCTCACCATCCCGTCCGCGCACGCGGCCGTCGCGCTGGAGTCGCTGGCCGCCGGCAAGCACGTGTACGGCGAGAAGCCCTTCGCCATGAACACCGACGACGGGACGAAGATCACGGCCGAGGCCGCCAACCTCGGCCTGCGGGTCGGCGGCGCCCCCGACACGTTCCTCGGCGCCGGGCTCCAGTCCACCCTGCACGCCCTGCGCTCGGGCCTCATCGGCGAGCCGGTCGCCGTCACGGCGGCCACGCAGAGCCTCGGGCCGGAATCCTGGCATCCCAACCCCGAGTTCTTCTACCAGCCGGGCGGCGGCCCGCTCTTCGACCTCGGCCCCTACTACCTGACCGCCCTGGTGTCCCTGCTCGGCCCCGTCGCCCGGGTGGCGGCGGACAGCCGCAGGGCCCATGACCAGCGGGTCGTGGGCTCCGGGCCGAAGGCCGGGAAGATCTTCCCGGTGGACGTGCCGACCCACGTCAACGCCCTGCTCGACTTCCCGGGCACGGCCACGGCGGCGGCCACGTTCAGCTTCGACTCGGCCGTCAATCGCAGAGTGATCGAGATCATCGGCACCGAGGGCGCGCTGTCGCTCCCCGACCCGAACACCTTCGAAGGTCCGCTGCTGGCCCGCGGCCTGCACGACACGGACTGGCGCGAGCTGCCGTTGTCCGGCACGACGGCGGGGCGCGGCATCGGCGTCCTGGACATGGCCAGGTCGATCCGCGCCGGCACGCCCCATCGTGCGTCCGGCGACCTCGCCTATCACGTGCTGGAGCTCATGGTCGCCATCGCGGACTCCGGCGAGCGCTCGGAGTTCCGGCCGATCAACTCGACGCTGACCACACCGGAGCCGCTCCCGGCCGGATGGGACCCGTACGCGGCCACACTGTCCTGATCCGCGGGTTTCGTTGGCCTGAGCCGCCGGGACCCGCGACAATGGCCCGATGGCTACGAGTGGCGAGAACGATTGGGTGTCCAGGTTCGCGGACCAGGTGATCTCCGAGGCGGAGAAACGCGCGCCTGGCGCCCCCATCGTCTGCGCCTCGGGCCTGAGCCCGTCCGGCCCGATCCATCTCGGCAACCTGCGTGAGATCATGACGCCGCACCTTGTCGCCGACGAGATCAGGCGGCGCGGGGTGGCATGCACGCACCTGCTGTCCTGGGACGACTACGACCGGTTCCGCCGGGTGCCCGCGGGCATCGACCCGTCGTGGGCCGAGCACATCGGCAAGCCGCTGACCTCGGTGCCCGCCCCGCCGGGCAGCACGCACGCCAACTGGGCCGAGCACTTCAAGGCGCCCATGATCGAGGCCATGGCCGAGCTGGGCGTGCGGTGCCGGATGATCAGCCAGACCGAGCAATACACCTCCGGGGTCTACCGGGAGCAGATCCTGCTGGCGGTGCGCGAGCGGGCCGCGATCGACGCCGTGTTGTCGCGGCACCGGTCGAAGCAGGTGGAGGACTACTTCCCGTACAAGCCGTACTGCGACCTGTGCGGGCGCGACCTCACGACCGTCACGGCGTACGACGACGCGACCACCGAGCTGGCCTACACCTGCGAGTGCGGCTTCGGCGAGACCGTGCGGCTGGCCGAGCACGACCGCGGCAAGCTGGTATGGAAGGTCGACTGGCCGATGCGGTGGGCGTACGAGGGCGTGATCTTCGAGCCGTCCGGCGTCGACCATCACTCCCCGGGCTCGGCGTGGACCGTCGGCGGCAAGATCGTGTCCGACGTGTTCGGCGGGCAGCAACCGATCGGCCCCATGTACGCGTTCGTCGGGATCACCGGCATGGCCAAGATGAGCAGTTCCAAGGGCGACGTGCCGACCCCTGCCGACGCCCTGGAGATCATGGAGGCGCCCGTGCTGCGCTGGTTGTACGCCCGCCGCAAGCCGGCCCAGTCCTTCAAGATCGCCTTCGACCAGGAGATCCACCGGCTCTACGACGAGTGGGACGCCCTGGGCCGCAAGGTGGCCGCGGGCCAGGCCCAGCCCGCCGAACTGGCCGCGTACGACCGCGCGGTGCACACGGCCGAGGGCCCGCTGCCCGTCACCCCCCGCCCCGTCCCGTACCGGACGCTGGCCTCCATCGTGGACATCACGACCGGCCACACGGAGCAGACCCTGCGCATCCTGCGCGACCTCGATGGCATCGGCGACCTCGACGCGGCCCGCCCCCGCCTGGACCGGGCACAGCGGTGGGTCGACGCCCACCTGGCCGCCGACCAGCGCACCCGCGTGCGGGAGACGCCGGACGAGGAGCTGCTCGACTCGCTCGGCGCGAGCGAGCGGGAGTCACTGCGGCTGCTGGCCGACGGCCTCGACGACTGGTCGCTCGACGGGCTGACCACGCTCGTGTACGGCGTGCCGAAGCTCCAGGTGGGCCTGCCTGCCGACGCCGAGCCGACCCCCGAGCTCAAGACCGCGCAACGGGCCTTCTTCGCCCTGCTCTACAGGCTGCTGGTCGGCCGCGACACAGGCCCGCGGCTCCCCACGCTCCTGCTCGCCGTGGGGGCCGACCGGGTCAGGAAACTCGTCGGCGCGTGAACGGCGCCGTGCTCATCACCGGGATCTCGGCCGCGGGCAAGTCCACCGTGGCCGAGGCCTTGGCCGAGCGGCTGCCCCGCGCCGCCCACGTGCGCGGCGACACCTTCCGGCGCATGGTCGTCTCCGGCCGCGCCGACATGACGCCCGAGCCCACCGACGAGGCGGTGCGCCAGCTCCAGCTCCGTTACCGGATCGCGGCGACCACTGCGGATCTGTACTTCGAAGCCGGGTTCACGCCGATCGTCCAGGACGTCATTCTTGGGGCGGATTTGGAGCGCTTCACGAAGCTCATCCGAACCCGCCCGTTGCACGTGGTCGTGCTCGCCCCGGACCCGGCGTCGGTGGAGGCTCGGGAGCGGGCCCGGACCAAGGACGGCTACGGCGGCGGCTGGACGGTGACCCTGCTCGACCAGGTGCTTCGCCGCGAAACCCCGCGCATGGGCCTGTGGCTGGACACCTCACGGCAGAGGCCGGAGGAGACCGTGGAGGAGATCCTTTCAAGGATCGGCGAAGCGCGAGTCGACGACGATCTTCAATAGAAAGGACCAATGCAAGACAGTGTCAAGTCGGCTGCATGTGTGCAGGAGCACCTTGGTTCCATGAACAACCAGCTTTCCGCCGCCAGCGTCAGTGTCATCGTTCCCGCGATGAACGAAGCCGAGAACCTTCCCCATGTCTTCGCCACGCTGCCCGACTGGATCGACGAGGTGATCCTGGTCGACGGCAACTCGACCGACGACACCATCGCCGTGGCGCGGAGGCTCCGCCCCGACCTGCGAGTGGTCGTGCAGACCCGGCGCGGCAAGGGCAACGCCCTCATCGAGGGCTTCCAGGCCGCCCGGGGCGACATCATCGTGATGATCGACGCCGACGGCTCGACCGACGGCCGCGAGATCCGCTCCTTCGTCGACACGCTGCTCGCCGGCGCCGACTTCGCCAAGGGCTCCAGGTACGCGCCCGGCGGCGGCTCCGACGACCTCAGCCCGTGGCGCTCGCTCGGCAACAAGGTCCTCACCGGGGTGACCAACCTGCTCTACGGCACCCGCTACACCGACCTCTGCTACGGCTACAACGCCTTCTGGGCGCGCCACCTGGAGACCCTTGACCTCGATTGCGACGGTTTCGAAATCGAGACGCTGATGAACGTCCGCGCCGCCCAGGCCGGGCTCGTCATCTGCGAGGTCCCCAGCCACGAGCGCTCCCGCATCCACGGCGTGAGCAACCTGAACGCCGTGCGCGATGGCTGGCGCGTGCTCAAGACGATCCTGCGGGAACGCGCGCGCGGCACCGCCGTGACGACGCAGACCCAAGTGGCGCTGGCGAAATGAGGGATGCCATCCTCTGACAATGCGCTACATAGTGATCGGAGCAGGAGCCGTTGGCGGAACCATAGGTGCCCGCCTGCACCAAGGCGGGCACGACGTTCTCCTCATCGCGAGAGGCGCGCACTACGAGGCGCTGAAGAGCGACGGCCTGCGCCTGATCACCCCTGAGACCACCGAGACCCTCGACATCCCCGCCGCCGACGGCCCCGTGCCCGCCCGTGACGATGACGTGCTGATCCTGGCCACCAAGTCCCAGGACACGATCGCCGCGCTGGCCGACTGGCCGACCGACCTGCCCGTGGTGTGCGCCCAGAACGGCGTCGACAACGAGCGCATGGTCCTGCGGCGGTTTTCGCGCGTTTACGGCATGTGCGTGTGGCTGCCCGCCCAGCACCTCGAGCCCGGCGTGGTGGCCGCCCACGCCTATCCCTACTCGGGCATGCTGCACGTCGGACACTATCCACACGGTGTGGACGACCTCGCCACGCGGATCGTCACCGACCTCGGCAAGCGAGGCCTCGTGGCCCGCACTGTTCCCGACGTGATGCGCTGGAAGCACGGAAAGCTGCTCGGCAACCTCGCCAACGCCGTGGAGGCCCTCGTCGGCCACCCCGACGGCCCCGTAGATGGTAGGGCTGCGGTCGTGGACCGGGCCCGGGCCGAGGCCATGGATGTGCTGGACAAGGCCGGCATCGCGTACTCCACCCCAGAGGAGGAACGCGAGGTACGCGGCCACCAGGTGGACGTGCGCCCCATCGAGGGTGTCGACCGTGGCGGCGGCTCGTCCTGGCAGAGCCTGGCCAGGGCCAGCGGCTCCATCGAGGCCGACTACCTCAACGGTGAGATCGTCCTGCAGGGCCGCCTGCACGGCGTCCCCACCCCGGTCAACGAAGTGCTGCGGCGCGAGGCGAACCGGCACGCCCGCGAGAAGCTCCCGCCCGCCTCGATGCCGCTGGAGACACTGGTCGGGCTCATCGACGAGCGTTGCGCAGCCGAATCCCGCTGAACTCCAGCGTGCTCTCGGTCACCTCGTGCCAGAACGGCCACAGCTTGGGCAGCACCCGCAACTGGATCCCCGCCTCCTCGTGCAACGCGAACAGGTCGCCGACCCGCTCGGGCGGAGCCAGCGGCTCGACAGGCACCTTCGAGACCATCGCGTGCGGCGGGTCGCCGATGGGCGCGAAGTCGTCGGCAGGCAGGCGGTAGGCGTACAGCTCGACGTCCCTGAGGGCGTCGAGCCAGCCGTATTCGATCGCGTGCACCCGCTCACCGCAGCCCGGCCCGATGATCCGCACCTTGTCCTCCTCGGTGGTGCGCGGCCCCACCCAGGCCATCGCCCGCGGGCAGGCACGCGGAAACCAGTAGTCGGGGCAGCGGTCGTGGCCGACCGCCCACACGTACGGCTCGCTCTGCGTGCTCGTCGGCGCCACGTGCGGCAGGAACCGCTCGATCGTCGGGTCCTCGGAGAAGTGCAGCACTTGGCCGGGCGCGGGTCTCATGAACATCATCATCGCCCAAAAACCCCGTCGCCATCGGGGATCGCGCATACCCCGGCGCCATAGGGGAAGGTGAACCGCGCTCTGACGACAAGGGGTGAGTTGGATGATTCTGCTGGGTCTGCTCCTGGTTCTGCTCGCCGGCGCCGCCGTGGCCCTGGTCCTCACCGAGGAGAGTTCCAGGTACATCCTGTTCGGATACACCTTCGAGCTCAACCACCTGGAGATGTTCCTGGCGGGGGCGGTCACCATGGCCGTGCTGGCGCTGGGCCTCTGGATGCTGGGCACGGGCTCACGCCGGACGGCCAGGCAGCGCCGCCGGCTGCGCAGCGCAAGAGCCGAGGCCACCGACCGGGTGGCCCGGCTGGAGGACGAGAAGCGCGATCTGGAACGGAAGCTGGAGCGCGAGCACACGACCGGCGACCGTCTCGTGGCGCGAAGCCCCGAGAATCCCTGATCACGCTGTCTGGCGCGAGGGCAACAGCTTGCCCTCGCGCCAGAGCGCGAACCCGGTGATCACCGCCCCAAGCCCCTCCCAGAGCCCGACGCCGAAGAAGCCGGACGGCGCCGTCCCGGTCACCACCAGGGTGGTGAAGACGGTGAACGTCACGAGCCTGAACGGCACGGTCCATCGGAAGAACGGCGTGTAGTCCGCCGACGCCGCGAACATGTAGTAGACGCCCATGTTCACCGCCGCCATCGACGCGGCGGCCATGAAGACCGCCGTGTAGTCACCGGCCGGACGCACGTCGAGCACCTCGAAACCCATCATGGCCAGCTGCGTGCCGGGCGAGATCAGCCCCAGCAGGCCGAGGGCGAAGGCGAGGAAGCCGAAGACCGCGATGGTCCAGCCGGAGAAAGAACGCGGAAGACGCACAGAAATCCTTCCAAAGGGGGGTGTAATCTGCGAGGCGATCTCATCATGCACCCGGAGGTCGCATGCCCCCCAAGCGTGGCCGCCCCATTGCTGTGAAGCTCCTCGTCCTGCTGCTCGTCCCGCTGCTGTCCCTCGTCGGGTTGTGGGCGTTCGCGGCAGGTCTGACCGGCGGCGACGGCATCCGCCTGCTCTCGATCAACGATTTGGCCACGAACCTGGCCAAGCCGTCCGAGCAGATCAACATCGCGCTGCAGGACGAGCGGCTGGCCTCGGTGGAGTTCCTGGTCAGCGGGCGGGGCGCGGACGTGCTCGCCAAGCGGCGCGGCCACACCGACCGGACGGTGGCGACGTTCCGCGATCGGGTCAAGAACGTACGCGACCTGTCGCCCGAGATGACCGCGCAGCTCAACGCGCTGAACGGCAAGCTCGACCACCTCACGCAGATCCGCAAGGACGTGGACGGCACGGCCGTCGCGCCGCTCGACGTGATCGACGGCTACAGCCAGGTCGTGGACGCGTCCTTCCGCATGTACGACGCCATGGTGCTGGTGCCCGACATGGCGCTCTACCGGCAGGCGAAGGCCATCACCACGCTGGGCGAAGCCAAAGAGCTGCTGTCCAGGGAACGGGCGATGATCGCCGTGGTCCTGGCCAAAGGCCGGGTGGAGCGCAGGGATCGGGAGGCGTTCACGGGGATGGTCGCGACGAGGCGGCTGCTGTTCTCGCAAGGGCTCTCGTACCTGGACACCGGCCTGCGCGGGCCGTACGAGACGCTGGCCGCCTCGCCCGTCTACCAGGAGTTCCTGAAGGCTGAGGACGCCATCCGAGGCCAGGCGGCCGCGAACGGCCTGCCCGCGACGGCCGCCACCTGGCCCGTGGACGGCGAGAACCTGTGGCGGGAGGTCGAGCGCGACCAGGCGGCGGCCGTGACCGGCATCACGCAGCGCGTCACACCGACGGCCATCGGCATGCTGGTCAAGATCGGCGTGGCGGGCGGCGTGGGTCTCGTCGCCGTCATCGCCTCGATCATGCTCTCGCTGCGCTTCCGCAAGCGCCTGGTGCGTGAGCTGGCCGGGCTCCGCGACGCCGCCACCGAGCTGGCCGAGGTACGGCTGCCCGGACTGGTCAAGCGGCTGCGGACGAACACGGCCGCGCCCACGCCCGCCGAGATCGCGCCGCTGGAGGTCAAAACGCACAGCGCCGAGGTGGACGACATCGTCGAGGCCTTCAACCGCGTGCAGTCCACGGCCGTGGAGGCCGCGGTCGACCAGGCCAGGCTGCGGCACGGCGTCAGCCAGGTCTTCGTCAACCTGGCCAAGCGCAACCAGTCGCTGCTGCACCGGCAGCTGCTCCAGCTCGACAGCATGGAGCGGGCGACTGAGCAGCCGGAGCTGCTGGCGGACCTGTTCAAGCTGGACCACCTCACGACCCGCATGCGCCGGCACGCCGAGAGCCTCATCATCCTGTCCGACCAGGCCCCGGGGCGCGGCTGGCGCAATCCGGTGCCGGTCCACGACGTCCTGCGCGCCGCGGTGGCCGAGGTGGAGGAGTACGAGCGGGTCGAGGTGCTCCAGACGCCGCCGGTCGCGCTCCTGGGTTCGGCGGTCACCGACGTGGCCCACCTGATGGCCGAGCTGATCGAGAACGCCACGCTGTTCTCGCCGCCCCAGACCAAGGTGGACGTGCACAGCACGGGGACCCCGCACGGACTGGTCGTCGAGGTCGAGGACCGGGGGCTCGGCCTGCCGCGCGTCGAGCTCGACGAACTGAACGACCGGCTGACGACGACGCCGGAGTTCGACCTGGCGCAGAGCGACCGGCTCGGCTTGTTCGTCGTCAGCAGGCTGGCGGCCAGACACGGCATCAAGGTCACCCTGACGCCCTCGCCGTACGGTGGCCTGACCGCGATGGTGGCCCTGCCCGCCTCGCTACTGGCCGACCAGCCCGTCCTGAGCGGTCGTTAGGTAGCTCATCCCACCGGACTCCCGGGCGGCCGCCGCGGCCATCAGCCGTTGGTAGGCGTGGCCGGCCAGCAGCCGCTCGGCCTCCTCGACCGTGAAGAACCCGTAGTCGTCCAGTTCCTCGGCCTGCAGCGTGATGGGCGTGTCAGAGGCGATCTCGCCGCAGTCGAACAGGAAGTTGACCAGCGGATACGGGATGTGCGGCAGCTCCCCCCAGTGCACGGTCAGCAGCCTGCCGACCTCCACCTCGAGCCCGACCTCCTCGGCCACTTCCCTGGCGCACGCCTGCGCGGGATGCTCGCCGGCGTCGACGATGCCGCCGGGGAAGTTCCAGTGCTCGCGGTAGTTCGGGTCGACCAGCAGGACCCGCCCTTTCTCGTCGGTGATGTACGCCGCCGCCCCTGCGATCACCCGGTTGACCGTGGCCCAGAAATCGTTCACACCAAGCACTATGGCAGACCTGGACGTGCTCAAAGGCGCAGGAAGGGCTCGCTGAAGTGGGCGGTGGCGAGAATCGCCCGCTCGGCCCTGAGGGCGTCGAGCACCTCGGCGCGGGTACGCGCGGCCGCCTCCTGGTCGTCGTCGTAGAGGTAACGCACGCTGGGATCGTCGAGCTGAACGGGATGGAGGACGAGGTCGCCCGTCATGGCCACGTCCCCGACCCGGGCGATCTGATGGCCTGGCGTGTGCCCGGGCGCAAGATGCACATGAACCCCCGGCATGACCTCGGCCTGGCCCTCGACGACGTGCAGCTGCCCCTTGATCGGGGTGAGCAGCCGGTCGAGCACGGGCCCCGCCGCGGCGTCCAGCTCGGCCTGCTGGACCACGTGGCGCGCGTTCTCGAACGCCGGCCTGCCGTCGTCGGTCACCACGCCGCTGGCGTGGTCGCTGTGCAGGTGGGTGAGGACGACGGTGTCGATGTCAGCGGGCGCGACGCCGGCCGCGGCCAGCTCGCCGGCCAGCGTTCCAGGGACCGGCGCCCAGCTGGAGGCCGGGGAGTTCGCGCCGCCGATGCCGGTGTCGACCAGGGTGAGGCGGCCCGCCGCCGAACGCAGCAGATAGCAGTGGAAGTGCAGGACCCACGGCTCGTCCGGGAGCCCCGAACCGGGGAACATCTCGGCGAGCGGGCGGCGGATCGCCGCCCCCATCGGGCCCACGGCGTCGCAGAGCGGTGTCACTTCGACGCCGGACACGGTTATCGGTTGATGCGGCACGCGCCCAAGACTAGGCGGCGACGGGCTGGCGCGGAACGTACTCGTTCTCGAGGTCGGCGGCGTAGACGGCGCGGCGGCAGTTCGCGCACCGGTACACGATCGGGCCCTCGTCGAGCTCGTGGTGGCACTGCGGGCAGTGGTTGACGGTCTTCATGATGCGCTCCCCCAGGAGTTTCTGTCGTTCCTATGGAACCCTCACCGAGTTGCAGGGGTCCTGCATGTCACTTGACACGATGACGCTGCGCTGATGAGGACTCTGTGCCCTTCGATACACCGGCCGCGGTAATTTTCCTCGCAGTAGGGCGTCGAGAAGAACATTGTCACGCGGCGTGTCCTGCGCTCGTGCCTCAAGACTCGAGAATCGCCCGGGAATAGCCCAAGAGGGCTAGGCGTTCCATGGGTCGGAACGTGTGGTATGTTCCAACCAGCGTTGAGCTTCAGCTCCGCTGATCTTCAATCTCAGCCCCGCCCCGGTTGTCGAGGGGCACGGCTTTCTTTCATCACTCGCCGGCCTTCGCGGTCCGGCGCATTCTCCCCCAAGGGGTTCACCATGTCTGTACACATTCCTGAACAGCGCACCGACGTGCCCATGCGGCAGGTGAGCGGTCTCCTGGACATACGCGACAATTCCGCGTTCATCCGGGCCGAGCACCTGCCTGCGCCGGGTGACGTGCGCGTGCCCCCCGACAAGATCAAGCAGTTCGACCTGCGGCCGGGCGACCACGTCGTCGCCTCGTTCGCCGGCAACAAGCTGGCCCGCGTCGAGTCCGTCAACGGCTCCACCCGGTGGCGCGAACGGCGCACGTTCGCCGACCTGACGCCCGTACACCCGACCGAGCGGCTCACCATCGAGACCGAGTCGCTCAGCACGCGCGTCATCGATTTGTTCGCACCCATCGGCAAGGGACAGCGCGGCCTCATCGTCGCGCCGCCCAAGGCCGGCAAGACCATGGTCCTGCAGGCGCTGGCCGCCGGGATCACCCGCAACCACCCCGAGGTGCACCTCATGGTCGTGCTCGTGGGCGAGCGGCCCGAGGAGGTCACCGAGATGCGGGCCACCATCCCGGGCGAGGTCTACTCCTCGACCTTCGACCACCCCGACCGTGACCACACCGCCGTCGCCGAGCTGGCCATCGAACGCGCCAAGCGGCTCGTCGAGGCCGGACGGGACGTGGTGGTGCTGCTCGACTCGCTGACGCGGCTGGGGCGGGCGTACAACAACCTGGCACCCGCCGGTGGGCGCGTACTCACCGGCGGCATCGACGCCCGTGCGCTCTACCCGCCCAAGCGTTTCTTCGGCGCCGCACGCAACGTCGAGGACGGCGGCTCGCTCACCATCCTCGCCACCGCGCTCGTGGACACGGGGTCGCGGATGGACAACAACCTGTACGAGGAGTTCAAGGGAACGGGGAACATGGAGCTGCACCTCACCCGCGAACTGGCCGAGCGGCGGCTGTTCCCGGCCGTGGACCTGGAGAGCTCGGGGACGCGGCGGGAGGAGATCCTGCTGCACGCGGAGGAGCGGCAGGTGGTGTGGAGATTGCGGCGGATGCTCACCGGGCTCGAGAAGCAGCAAGGACTCCAGGTCCTCGTCGACAAGCTCCGCTCCACATCCTCCAACGCCGCCTTCCTCCTCGAGGCCGCAACCGCCGCCTGACCCGCCTCCCATCCCCCACTACACCGCAACCCGCCTGCCCGCCCTCTCGACGGTCCATGCCGCTCCACACCCCACCCCATCGGACCGCACCCGGCCATCAAGGCCCCGCGCCATGGGGCCCCTGTCCCATCGGGCCCTCCCATCGGGCCCTCCCATCGGTCCCGCGCCACCGCGCCCGGCGCCATCGGGCCCGCGCCCGGCACGATCGGGCGCCACGCCATCGGCCCCGCACGATCATCGGCCACCGCGCCATCTGCGCCATTGCCTTGAGTCCGTATCCCGCGCCGTACGTGCGGACCCGGGTTTCTGTACCTTTAGGGGAGCGGAGCCTGACGTGAAGTTCTCCTGCGCTGTACGGCTATCGCCGCCCCGAGGGCGAGGGCGGCGTACCCGCAGGCCACGGTCAAACCCGCCCATGGCGGGAGCGGGTAATAGCCCCCGAGCAGTGACTGGTCCACGTCCACATGCGCGAACGTGGGGATGCTCTGCGTGATCGCGAACCCGGCGGCAGGAGTGATCATCAGCAGCCATGGCACCAGACCCGCGGTCGCCAGCAGGTGAGGCACGACGACCAGCGCGATGGCCAGCCCGATGGCGACGACGGCCCGCTTGACCAGCGCGGCGAGCCCCAGAGCCAGCACGGCGGCGACCGCGGTCAGCGCCGCGTAGCCGACGATCACCCGGAGCTCGGTTCCCAGGGTGATCGGCTGAATCGGGTTCTGGTTGGCACGCAACATCGCCAGGCCGACAGGGACCACGACTCCCGAGGTCACCAGCCCCGCCACGAACGCGACCGCGCCGACCACCACGGCCTTGGCCGCCAGCAGCCGCGCTGGATGCGGCGCGGCCGGCAGGCCGGTCCTATTCAGCTCGCGCCGGTGTTCCGCCGTGAAGAACGTGACCGCCGCCACGAGCACCGGGATCAGCCCCAGAGCCCCGCCGATCAGCATGAGGTCAGCGCGCAGACCGCCCTCCACCGTGGCGGGCCCGATGTCACCGACCCCGGTCACGATGAACTTGTCGCCGGACTCGACGACCCCGCCCGGGTGATGCGGGGTCTTGCCGTCGGACTCCATGACGACGCCGACGTCGTCGCGGCGCCACGAACCGTTCGCGCCCTGCAGCGTGATCTGGTCGAAGGTTGCGGTGGCCTGGGCGAAGGCTTTCGCCATGTCCCACAAGGCACCTGGCGAGGTGGCGAACAGCCCGATCTCGACCGTCTCCGGCAGCCCGGTCAACTTGACCGTGCCGACCTCGGTCCACGTCTTGCCGTCGTCTGACTCGTAGCCGGTGATGGTGTCGCCCGACCTGGTCAGCCGCAGCCACTGCGGGCCATTGTGAGGACCGCCGGCCACGTCGTGGATGTAGTTGTACTGCATCCGCACGCCGTGAGCTCCGGTGAGCATGACGGCGGCATACGGTGTGCCCTGCGTGAGGCTCTGCCTGACGAGCAGCCCGGCCTTCGCCCACGGCACCACCCCCTCCTTGACGTTGCGCACCCCGGGTACGGCGTCCGGCAGCCGGATCTGCCCGGTCATGTCCGACACGCGCGCGGTGATGCTGCCGTTCCCCTTGAGCGGCTGGTGCACGAAGTAGTACTTGTCGCTCACCGCCGTGCCATCGGGACCCACCAAAGGCGCGGGGCAGGAGCCCTCTCCCTTCCCGGTCACGCAAGCGCTGCGGGCGCCCCCGGCGACCAGCAGTCCGAGCGACACGGTGACCAGCACGGAGGCCGCCATGGCGAGCGCCCAGCCGCGCGCGGTACGGAACTTGGTCCACTCCCCGCGCAGCATCTGGGAGAAGCCGTCCTGCCCGGCCCGCTGGCTGGATCGGTAAGGCGTGAATGAACTCATGCCGACGGTTGTACGCGGCACCCGGTTCCAGCCCGGTCGCAACGGCTGCGACCCGGCTGCGACCGGGGATCTGGCATCGTGGACCCATGGCACCCCGACCCGGCGGCCGGTTCGGCCGCCCCGCCCGCACGACGGCCGGCGCTGAGTGGCGGTGAGGGTCCTCGTCGTCGAGGACTTCGAGGTCCTCGCCCGCTCCATCGGAACCGGGCTGCGCCGCGAGGGCATGGCCGTCGACGTCGTCCTGGATGGAACCGCCGCCCTCGACCGCCTGGCCGCCACCCGCTACGACGTGGTGATCCTCGACCGCGACCTGCCCGGCGTCCACGGGGACGAGATCTGCCGGCGACTCGCCCACGGCCGCTGTGAGACCCGCGTACTGATGCTCACCGCCTCCGGCACGATCGAGGACCGCGTCGACGGGCTCAGCCTCGGCGCCGACGACTACCTGCCCAAGCCGTTCGCGTTCGCCGAACTCATCGCCCGCGTCCGTGCCCTGGCCCGCCGCGCCACCCCGCCGCTGCCGCCCACCCTGGCATGCGGGGACATCACCCTCGATCCGGCCCGCCGTATCGCGTTCCGGGCCGGCCGGCGCCTTGAGCTGAGCCCCAGGGAGTTCGGCCTGCTCGAATGCCTACTCGCCGTACCCGGCCTGGTCATCTCCGCCGAGGACCTGCTGGAGCGCGTCTGGGACGAGGCCGCCGACCCCTTCAGCAGCGCCGTCAAGCACACCATGCACCGGCTACGGGCCAAGCTCGGCGACCCGCCCGTGATCGAGACCATCCGCGAAGGCGGCTACCGCATCGGACCGTCATGACCACCCAGACGCTCACCAGAAGGTCCCTGCAGACGCGACTCGCGCTCGCATACGCCGCGGGCATCTACGCCGCCGGGGTGTTCGTGCTCGTCATGATCGCCGTCCCGCTCGCCAGCTTCCATGCGGCCATCCCCAAGGGCCGGCCCTCATCGAGCACGATCACCGAAACCGGACCCGGGATCAGCCTGCCCCAACTCCTCACCGGATCCGCCGTCGCCCTGGTCATCCTGATCCCCGTCGCCCTGGGTCTCGGCTGGTTCGTCGCCGGCCGGTTCCTGCACCCGCTGCGCGCCATCACCGCCACCGCCAAAATCATCTCCGCCGGAAACCTCCACCAGCGCCTCGACCTCGGCGATCCCACGGACGAGCTGAGCGAACTCGGCCACACCATCGACGACCTGTTCGCCCGCCTTCAAGCCTCCTTCGACGCCCAACGCCACTTCGTCGCCAACGCCTCCCACGAGCTGCGCACCCCGCTCGCCGGCCTGCGCACCCTCCTCGAAGTCGCCCTCGCCGACCCCGACGCCGACGCCGAGGCCCTGCGCTCGGTCTGCCGGGAAGCCCTCGCTCTGGGCGAACACCAGGAGCGACTCGTCCAAGCGCTGCTCGCTCTGGCCACCAGCGAGCGCGGCGTCACCCGCTGGGACACCCTCGACCTCACCAAGATCGTCGCAGGAGTGCTCGCCTCCCGCCGCGATCAAGCCACGGAGACAGGCATTGACCTCGCCGAACACCTCACGCCCGCAGTGACGGCTGGGGACCCGAGACTGATCGAAAGCCTCGTCGCCAACCTCATCGACAACGCCATCCGCCACAACCACCCGGACGGGCACGTAAAGATCGCCACTCAGACCTCCGGCACGGAGGTGGCCCTTACGGTCGCCAACACCGGGCCCGTCATCCCCGACGACCAGATCCAGCGGCTCTTCCAACCCTTCCAGAAACTGGCGCCCAATCGTCACGGCCACCGCGACGGCTACGGCCTCGGCCTCGCCATCGTCAACGCCGTCACCCAAGCCCACCACGCCACCCTCACCACCAGCGCACGCCCGGAAGGCGGCCTGTCCATCACCGTGCGGTTCGCCCACGGAGCTCATCCGAACCATTCCTGACGGAAACCCCTCTCCAGCCGGGAAGCCATGAACGACCCGATCGCAGTCCGGAAGGCCAAGGTGGTTACTGGAAGGCATGCCCTACTTGAAATCGCTACGCGCTGAACCCGATAGGTAACCCGGTGGCGATGTCGCGCGCTCGGGGTGAGCGTTGGTGCAGGTCTGCAGGGCCGGGGCGGTGGACCAGAATGGGGCACATGCTGGCTGACATCGTCGAATATCTCATCTGCCCCGTATGCCGCGCCGGCGTGCGGCTGGAGGAGCAGGCGGTGCGATGTGCGAACGGGCACGCGTTCGACGTGGCCAAGCAGGGATACGTCAGCCTCCTCGTCGGCTCCAGACCGCCGGGCACCGCGGACAACGCGGCAATGGTGGCCGCCCGGGCCGATTTCCTCGACGCCGGCCACTACGCCCCGCTGGCCGCCGCCATCGCCGAGACCGTGCGGGCGCACATATCAGGGCAGAACGTTCCACTAGAACGCGAGTCGTTCACCGAAACGAATGACGGCAGCGAGCCGAGGGCGTACCGTGGGGCGGGAATGGAGGCCGGTTACGGCGTGGGACCAGCAAAAGGGCCTGTGCCTGATCGGGACTACGTCGAGGGTCGCCGCGCGGAGGGCAGGACCGCACCGGTGATCGTCGACGCCGGCGCGGGAACCGGGCACTACCTGGCGACCGCGCTCAATGCCGTGAGCGATGGCATCGGGATGGCGTTCGATGTGTCGAAGCACGCTGTACGCCGGGCAGCGCGGGTTCATCCGAGGGCGGGCGCCTTCGTGGCCGACGTGTGGCGGCCGCTCCCCATTCGGGATGAGGTGGCCGACGTGGTGATCGACGTTTTCGCGCCCAGGAACGGGCCCGAGTTCAGGAGGATCCTGCGGCCGGACGGCGTCGTGGTGGTCGTCACGCCCGCGCGGACGCACCTGAGCCCCCTGGTCGAAGAGCTGGGGCTGCTCTCCGTGGACGAGGAGAAGGAGCGCAGGGTCGCGCGCAGCATGGAGGGCTTCGCGGAGACCGGGCGGCGCTCGATCGAGTTCGACATGGAGCTGGATCCCGGCGACATCGCCCAGGTGGTCCGGATGGGCCCGAGCGCCTGGCACACCGATGCGGCCGACCTTGAGAAGCGCATATCGAGATACGTCTCCCGAAATGTCTCGAAAAGGCCGCCAAAAGCGGTAACGCACGCGGCGTTTCATCTGTCTATCTTCGAGCCTGCACTCCGATCAAGACCTGTTCCTTGACGGACATGTGCGACTGGTGTTACTGATGGGGCATTTAGTCCGAAATTCCCCCACATTCCGTGAGTATTTCCCCGGCGCAAGCGCAATACTGGACGGCATCCCGGGCTGGGAACGCGGGACATCAACGGGAGGGGGCGCGCCGGATGAAGGCTGAGGAACGCTGGCAGGCCAGGTTCCGGGCCTCGCGCATGACGCTGCCCTCCTGGGCGCGTCAGGCTCCGAACCGCTCCATCTACCGCTCCAACGCCACGGGAAAGTGGGAGGTCTACGCCTGGGATCGCGTGGCCGGCACCACCCGTCAGGTCACCGACCGGCCCAAGGGCACCGCGTACTCCGCCATCGACCCCACCGGCCAGTGGATCTACTGGTTCGCCGACACCGACGGTGACGAGTTCGGGATGTGGTGGCGCCAGCCGTTCACCGGCGGCCCGGACGAGCCGGTGGCCCCCGGCCTGCCACCGGGCCAGCCCGGCGGCATCGCGCTGTCCACGACCGGCGTCGCGGCGATCAGCCTCGCCGGCGAGGGCACGTTCCGCATCCATCTGGTACGCGAAGGCGAGCCGTACCGGCTGCTCTACGAGCACACCGAGGCCGCCTGGGTGTGCGACATGTCCCTCGACGGCTCTCTTATCGCAATAAATCATGGTGAGTACGGCGATTTCCGTCACCCTGCGCTGCGCGTCGTCCGCCCCAGCGGCGAGACGATCAGCGAGATCTACGACGGCCCCGGCAAGGGCGTGATCGGGCTCACCTTCGCCCCGGTCCTGGGCGACCGCCGCCTGCTCGCCCTGCACGAGCGCCGGCAGCGCCACGAGCCCCTGGTCTGGGACCCGGTGACCGGCGAGCAGCGCGAGATCTGGCTGAGGGACCCCGGAGAGCTGGACGCCGAATGGTACGACGACGGCCGCGGCCTGCTGATCCTGCGCGAAGACCGAGCCCGCAGCTACCTGCACCGCTACGACCTCGCCGGGGGCGGCCTGACCCCCATCGACACCCCGCACGGCGTGATCGACGCGGCGGCTCCCCGGCCGGGCGGCCACGTCGAGTACTCCTGGTCCAGCGCCTCACACCCGCCGGTCATCCGCTCCAGCAACGGCCAGGTCGTCGTGGTCAACCCCGGCGGCCCCCCCGCGCCGCCGAGCGTGCCCGTCGAGGACCTTGACGTCGAGGGCGAGGGCGGCCGCATCCATGCGCTGGTCTCCAAACCGGAGACCGGCACCGCGCCGTACCCCGCGGTCTTCCTGCTGCACCACGGGCCGGCGGAGCACGACCGCGACGCCTTCTCACCCGAGGTCGCGGCCTGGGTGGACGCGGGCTTCGCCGTGGTGCGGATCAACTACCGCGGCTCCACCGGTTATGGCTCGGCCTGGCGCGACGCGCTGCACGGCGACGTGGGGCGCATCGAGCTCGCGGACGTGGCCGCCGTACGCAGCCACGTGGTCGAGCGCGGCATCGCCGACCCGGGCCGGCTGGTGCTGGCCGGCTCGGCATGGGGCGGCTATCTCACGTTGCTCGGCCTCGGCACCCAGCCCGACCTGTGGGCGGCCGGCATCGCCGCGGTGCCGATCGCCTGCCACCAGACCTCTTACGAGGACGAGGCCGAGAGCCTGCGCGCCTACCACCGCGCACTGCTCGGCGGCTCGCCGGAAGAGCAGCCCGAACGGTACGCGGCCAGCTCCCCGATCACGTACGTCGACCAGGTGAAGGCCCCGCTGCTGATCCTGGCCGGCGAGAACGACACGCGCTGCCCGCTACGCCAGATCGAGAAGTACGTCGCCAAGCTCGCCGAGCTCGGGCGTGAGCACGAGGTCTACACCTACGACGCCATTCGCGGGTCGCTCGTGGTGTCCGAGCGGATCGCGCAGATCGCGGCGCAGCTCGAATTCGCGCGCAAGCACGTGACACACTGACATTGACAGTCTGTAAAGAGTTGCTGACCAGGGGCTCTTGACCGTCGGGCCTGACCGCTGTCACGATCGCGCGCACCGCCGTACACCGGGAGGTCCCCATCGAGCACCACGCCGCCCATGCGTCAGCGGGCGCGCAACACCACGATGGCGAGGTCGTCGGCGCTCGGCTCGGAGGCGAACTCGGCCGCGCCCCTGCGGATGCGCTCGGCCACCGCCCTGGCCGACAGCCCTGCGCATTCGGCGAGCAGCTTGGCCAGGCCCCCGTCGTCGTCGAGCAGGCGCCCGCCGGAGCGCCGCTCGGTCACCCCGTCCGTGACGGCGAGCAGCACGTCACCGTGGTCGAGATGAACGGTGTCGGCCTCGAACACCACCTCGTGGAAGACCCCGAGCAGCGACTGGGGCGTGGTGACGGCCTCGACCTTGCCGCTCGGCTTGAGCCGCAGCGCCTCGGGGTGGCCGGCCGACACCAGCCGGATCTCCAGACCGCTCGCCACGGGCGTGATGTCGCCGTGCAACAACGTGAGGAACCTGGCCCGCTCCCCCTCCTCCAGGATCGCCTGGTTGAGCCGGCCGAGCACGGCGGCCACGCCATATCCCTCCCGCGCCAGCAACCGCAGCGTGTGCCGCGCGAGGCCGGTCACGGCCGCCGCCTCCGGCCCGGTGCCGCAGACGTCGCCGATCGCGAACCGCCACGAGTCGTCCCCCGCCTTGAACAGGTCGTAGAAGTCGCCACCGACCTCATTGGCCTCGCCCGCGGGCTCGTAGATGACGCCGTAGTCGAGCCCGGGCACCTCGGGCTCGTTGGGCGGGAGCAGGCTGCGCTGGAGCGCCCGGTTGGCGGCGGCCTGCTGGGCGTAGAGCCTGGCGTTGTCCATGGCCAGCGCGGCGCGCCTGCCGATGTCGTCGGCGAACTGGATGACCTCGTCGGGGAAGCGGTCGGGCCGGCCCAGGCACATCATGCCGAGGCTGCGGCCGCGCGCCGTCAGCGGCACCGCCAGCACCTGCGAGTCGGCCAGGTGGATGGTGGAGGTCACGCTGGTGTCGGCGGCGGAGACGTCCATGTCCGCCAGTTGCTCACGCAGCCCGTCGATCCTGGCCTCGTCGGCGTGCCAGAGATAGACGAGCCGCAGCGGTCCGGCAGCGCCGTCGGAGGTGTAGACCGCGCACCAGTGGGACAACCTCGGCACCACAATCTGGGCGATGATCGCCGGCACCATGTCGGGGTCGAGAGTGCCTGCGAGCAAGTCGCTCGCGTCCGCCAGGAACCCCAACCAGTGAGGCCCGGTGGACCTCTCCTCCAGCCATTCGGCTGCCACCCTGTCCACGGAGCCAGGTAGCGTGAGCCTAGCCCAGTGGACACGGGAATCGCCCGCGAAGGTGACTCCCCACTCTTCGACGTTAGCGGAAGGAGCTTTTGGATCACTCTGGGAAACGCTTCGCTGTCGGAATTCGACCTGTACGGCATCCCCGAAATGCTTCCAAATGACCTCAAATGGCTCGTCAGCAACTTGCTCGGCCAAGTCTCCCGCGACCTGCTCGGCTGTATGGAGCACGCCACCGGTGGCCCACGCGGTCATCACTTCGCGCGTGAACCTCATCGCAGCCGTCACAGCGGTCTCGCCGGGCGCGAACGTCGCAGCCAGCACCGCATGGGGAGAAGGAGTCATCCCAACGTGCCTACCACACTTCTCACTGACTTGGGGTAAATCCAAGGACAGGACTACGAGCTACTCATCGTGACAGACTTGAATCACTCGCCGAGGCAGGCAGCGAGTGAAGGAGGCCCCATGACCACGGCCAAGGCCGCGCCAAGCCCGGAGGAGAGGACCTACACCGAATCGGATCTCGTCCCCATTCTGGAGACCCTTTTCTCTTGGCGCGACGGCGACTTCCGGCGCCGGGTGCCTCATGCACCCCCCGGCATACTGAGCGAGGTGCGGCTGCTGCTCAACGAGGTGGCCGACCGCCGCGAACATCTGGCTAACGAGCTGGTACGCGTCCGTAAGGAAGTGGTCAAGGAGGGCCGGTTCAGCGAGCGTCTGACACCCGGGCCCGGCGTCGGCGCATGGGCGGAGAGCGTCGAGTCGGTCAACCAGTTGATCGAAGCCCTGGTGAGCCCGGTGAGCGGCGCGGCCGACGTCATCGACGCGGTCGCCAAGGGTGATCTGTCGCGGCGCATCGACCTCGACCGGTCGGCCCGCGGCGAGGTGCGCCGCCTGGGCAAGGCCATCAACGGCATGGTGGACCAGCTGGCGTTGTTCAACTCCGAGGTGACCAGGGTGGCCCGCGAGGCCGGCACCGAGGGGCGGCTGGGCGGCAGCGCCAATCTGCGCGGCATGTCCGGGAGCTGGCGCGACCTCACCGAGGCCGTCAACACCATGTCCTCGCGAGTGGCCGCGCAGGTGCGTGACATCGCGGTCGTGACCACGGCGGTGGCCAAGGGCGACCTGAGCCGCAAGGTGACGGTCGACGCCGTGGGCGAGATGTTCGAGCTGAAGAACACCGTCAACACGATGGTGGACCAGCTGTCCGGCTTCGCCGAGGAGGTCACCCGAGTCGCCCGCGAGGTCGGCACCGAGGGCCAGCTCGGCGGCCAGGCACAGGTCACCGGCGTGTCCGGGGTCTGGAAAGACCTCACCGACAACGTCAACTTCATGGCCAACAACCTGACGTCCCAGGTGCGCAGCATCGCGACCGTGGCGACGGCGGTGGCCCAGGGCAACCTGTCCAAGAAGATCACTGTCGATGCCCAGGGCGAGATCCTCCAGCTCAAGGACACCCTCAACACGATGGTGGACCAGCTGTCCTCCTTCGCCGACGAGGTCACCCGCGTCGCCCGCGAGGTGGGCACGGAGGGCAAGCTGGGCGGCCGTGCCGAGGTGAAGGGCGTGTCGGGCGTCTGGAAGGACCTCACCGACAACGTCAACTCCATGGCCAACAACCTCACCTACCAGGTGCGGAACATCGCCCAGGTGACCACGGCCGTGGCCAACGGCGACCTCACCCGCAAGATCGACGTGGACGCCCAGGGCGAGATCCTGGAGCTCAAGTCGACCATGAACACGATGGTCGAGCAGCTGTCGTCGTTCGCCTCCGAGGTCACCCGGGTCGCCCGCGAGGTGGGCACCGAGGGACAGCTGGGCGGCCAGGCGCAGGTGCGCGGCGTGTCCGGGGTCTGGAAGGACCTGACGGACAACGTCAACTCGATGGCCAACAACCTGACCTCTCAGGTGCGCCAGATCGCGGCCGTCTCGTCCGCTGTGGCGCAGGGCAACCTGTCGAAGAAGATCACCGTCGATGCCCAGGGCGAGATGTTGCAGCTCAAGGACACCCTCAACACGATGGTGGACCAGCTGTCGTCGTTCGCCTCCGAGGTCACCCGAGTCGCCCGCGAGGTGGGCACGGAAGGCCAGCTCGGCGGCCAGGCCCGGGTGCAGGGCGTGTCGGGTGTGTGGAAGGACCTCACCGACAACGTCAACTTCATGGCCAACAACCTGACGTACCAGGTGCGGAACATCGCCGAGGTCACCACAGCGGTCGCCATGGGCGATCTCACCCGCAAGATCGACGTGGACGCCCAGGGCGAGATCCTCGCGCTGAAGACCACCATCAACCGGATGGTGGACCAGCTGTCGTCGTTCGCCTCCGAGGTCACCCGAGTCGCCCGCGAGGTGGGCTCGGAAGGCCAGCTGGGCGGCCAGGCCCGGGTCGAGGGCGTCGAGGGCACGTGGAAGCGGCTCACCGAGAGCGTCAACGAGCTGGCCGGCAACCTCACCACGCAGGTACGCGCCATCGCGACCGTGACCAGCGCGGTGGCGCGCGGCGACCTGACCCGCTCGATCGCCGTCGAGGCCCAGGGCGAGCTGGCGGAGCTGAAGGACAACATCAACTCGATGGTGGCCAACCTCCGCGAGACCACCCAGGCCAACCAGGAGCAGGACTGGCTCAAGTCCAACCTGGCCCGCATCTCCCGGCTCATGCAGGGCCACCGCGATCTCTACGAGGTGGCCAAGCTCACGATGAGCGAGCTGACGCCGCTGGTGTCGGCCCGCTACGGCGCCTTCTACGGCATCGATCCCGAGGGCGACCACGAGCTGGTGCTGATCGGCGGCTACGGCGTACGCCCCGACCGGGCGCCGCGTCAGCGCTTCGCGATCGGTGAGGGCATCGTCGGCCAGGCGGCGGCCGAGGGCCGGCCCATTGTGCTGGACGACGTGCCGCCGCAGTTCATCACCATCGACAGCGGGCTCAGCCAGTCCACGCCCGCGCAGATCGTGGTGCTGCCGATCCTGTTCGAGAACCGCGTGCTCGGCACGCTGGAGCTGGCCTCGTTCACCCCGTTCGGCGAGGTGCATCTGGACTTCCTGCGGCAGCTCGTCGAGACCATCGGTGTCACGATGAACACGATCATCGCCAACTCCCGCACCGAAGACCTGCTGACCGAGTCCCAGCGGCTCACCCGTGAGCTGCAGGAGCGCTCCGACGAGCTGCAGCGCCAGCAGGAGGAGCTGCGCAGGTCCAACGCCGAGCTGGAGGACAAGGCGGCGCTGCTCGCCAAGCAGAACCGCGCCATCGAGATCCAGAACTTCCAGATCGAGCAGGCGCGCCGCACGCTGGAGGAGCGCGCGGAGCAGCTCGCGGTGTCCTCGCGCTACAAGTCCGAGTTCCTCGCGAACATGTCGCACGAGCTCCGCACGCCGCTCAACAGCCTGCTGGTGCTGGCCAAGCTGCTGACGGAGAACGCCGAAGGCAACCTGACCTCGCAGCAGGTCGAGTTCGCCCGGACGATCCACAGCGCCGGCTCGGCGCTGCTGCAGCTGATCAACGACATGCTCGACCTGTCGAAGGTCGAGGCGGGCCGGATGGACATCCACCCGATCCAGGTGTCGCTGCCGAAGATGGTCGATCTGCTGGAGGCCGCGTTCGCGCCGCTCGCCCAGGACAAGGGCCTGGCGTTCAGCGTGGAGGTCGAGTCCGACGTGCCCAGCGAGCTGCGCGCCGACGAGCAGCGGCTGCAGCAGGTGCTGCGTAACCTGCTGTCCAACGCGGTGAAGTTCACGCCGCGGGGCGAGGTGAAGCTGCGTGTCTCGATGGCGCCGCCCGGAGTCGACTTCGACGACGACACGCTGCACGAAGCCAGGGACCTGCTGGCGTTCCAGGTGATCGACACGGGCATCGGCATCGCGCCCGACAAGCGTGACGTGATCTTCGAGGCGTTCCGGCAGGCTGACGGCACCACGAGCAGGAAGTACGGCGGCACGGGCCTGGGCCTGGCGATCTGCCGGGACATCGCCAGGCTGCTGGGCGGCGAGATCCACGTGGACAGCGAGCTCGGCAAGGGGAGCACGTTCACGCTCTATCTGCCGGCGTCGTACATCGGGCCGCTGGCCGCCACCGACGGCGGCACCGGGCGCCGGCAGCTGATGGCCACGCCGGCGGACGAGCCCGCCACCGTCACGGTGCCCGAGCCGCCGGTGCCGCTGGACCTGCCGATGCCGGAGCTGGTCGAGCCGCCGATCGAGACGCCCACGCAGTGGCAGGGGGACGACCCGCTCAACGGCGCCAAGATCCTCATCGTGGACGACGACATCCGCAACGTGTTCGCGCTGACCAGCGTCCTGGAGCGGCACGGCTCCACGGTCGTCTACGCTGAGAACGGCCGGGAGGGGATCGAGCAGCTCGAACGGAACGAGGACGTCGCGCTCGTGCTGATGGACATCATGATGCCGGAGATGGACGGCTGGGCCACGACCTCGGCGATCCGGCGCATGCCGCAGTTCGCCGACCTGCCGATCATCGCGCTGACGGCCAAGGTCATGCGCGGCGATCGGGAGAAGAGCATCGCCTCTGGCGCGTCCGACTACGTGCCCAAGCCGGTCGATGTGGACCGCCTGCTCGAACGCCTGCGTGGCTGGTTGAGCCGCGGCCGGGGAGCCACATCCGACTCATCAGCCGAAGGGTCGTGATCGATGCCGGAGCGAGCGAAGATCCTCCTGGTCGACGACCGAGAGGAAAACCTCATCGCGCTGGAAGCCATCCTCAGCTCACTCGACCTGGTGCCGGTGCGCGCCCGGTCGGGTGAGGAGGCTCTCAAAGCGCTGCTCAACACCGAGTTCGCGCTCATCCTGCTCGACGTGCGGATGCCGGGCATGGACGGGTTCGAGACGGCTGCGCACATCAAGCGACGCGAGCGGACCAGGAACATCCCGATCATCTTCCTGACCGTGGTGGACAGCGCTCCCGACTACGCCTTCCGCGGGTACGCGGCGGGCGCCGTGGACTACCTGACCAAGCCGTTCGACCCGTGGGTGCTGCGGGCCAAGGTGTCGGTGTTCACCGAGCTCTACAACATGAACAAGCGCCTGGCCGAGCAGGCGTCCCTGCTGCGGGAGCGGCTCACCGGCGAGCTGCCGGCGGGGGCCGGCGATCACGCGTCGGTGCTGCCGGAGTTGTCGCGGCGGCTGACGGCGGTGGAGGACGAGCTGGCCCGGATCCGGGAGCTGGCCCGCAAGTCCCAGGACCCGGCCCTGGCCGCGCCGCTGTCGGACCTCACCGACCGGGTGACCCATTTGCGGGCCGGCTTCGACGCCCTGTCCTGACCCGGCACGACCGCACCATCTCGCTGTACACCGGCCCCACCCCGGGGGCCGGTCCCCCAACCCGCCACCCCACAAAACCGGCCCATGGCACGGCCAGGCCTGGCTGTGCCGGCACCGCTGCGCCCCGGTCCCGGGGCCAGCACAGTGCGGCAGCGCTGCGCCCCGGCCCTGAGGCACAGTGCGGCAGCGCAGCGCGTGGCGGCACGTGGGCGGCGCCGGAGCGTCCCTACGAGCCGGGCGGGCGGCTGGAGCCCACAGGTTGCGGAAGAGACGAGAGCGAGGATGTGGCCGGAGAAGGGCGGCCGAGAAGGCAGGGGCCCGGGGAGGTGGTGCCGGGGGAAGTAGAGGGGATGAGTGGGTCAGTGGCGGGCGCGTTCGAGTGCGTCCCAGAAGCCGCGCCGCAACGCGTGCCGCACCTCATCGTGCAGCAGGAAATCGATCGGCAACGACGACCCCTGGAGCAGTCGAGCCTCCAGGTCGGACGGCATGCGGGGCTTTCGGGCCAGCACCGCCTCCAGCCACAACGCCGGCGCGTCCCGCGCGACGGACTCGCCGAAGTCGTGCCCTTCCCGGTGGGCGGCCTTGACGGCGTCGGAGAGCGTGGTGGCGCCCGCGGTAGCGGCGGATGGCGGCGTGACGGGCGCGGGCTGCGGTCCCGTGTACGGCCCGAGCTGCGACGGCTGGTACGTGCCCCCGCTCGACGGCACGGCGAACTGCCCAGTGCTGGGCGACTGCGACTGGGCCGACGACTGGGGCGACGACTGGGCCTGCATGGGCCCGGTCATCGGGGCCGAGGACGACGGCTGCTCCGCCTGCTGGTAACTGGCATAGGTGGGTAGCGCGGGCGGCGAGGACGACGAATGCCCGCGTCCCGACGACGACGCCGGCCCGTTGGAGGACGGCTGGCTGCTCGACGTCGAAGAGGAGGAAGAGCCGGCGGCGTGGCTGCCGGTGGACGACGGCGTGGCCGGGGGCAACGACGGGGGCGGCGAGGCCGGCAGCGAGTGCGTGCCCTGCCCGTTGCTGAGCGGCTGGTGGTGCCCGTTGGAGGCGGCCTCGGTGACGCCGGTCACCAGGGAGACGTACGGCCGCAGGTGGGCGGCGCCCAGCTCGACCAGGTCGTCGCACTCCTGCCGGAGCGAGCGGGAGACGGCCCAGCCGCCGTCGGCCGCGATGTGGATGACGCTCACCCGGATCCCGAGGTCCTGCGCGTCGCACACGACCTGTGCCAGGTCCTCGTCCCCGCTCACGACCACCGCGTCGCAGATGGCGTTGTTGCGGGCGAGCGTCATCAGGTCGCGGTGGACCTGGGCGTCGACGCCTTCGCGCCGGCCCGGCCTGATCCGCGACAACCTCAGCTTGAGGCCCGGTATGTCGGCCAGCGCGTCGTGCTCAGGCGTGCGGCGGCCTTCGACCGTCGCCTCGTACCAGTAGCAACGCAGCAGCGGCAGGCCGGTGCGCTCGCGTGACAGGCTGGTCATCAGCTGGAGCAGCCCGGGATAGTCCCAGGCAACCGCTTCGCGATGACGCGTGCCGTGCACGGCCATCGCTCCGTCGGCCAGCAGATAGCCAGCGTCTACGAACAGCGCACAGCGATCCACTGACACCGCCCCTTTCCTGGTGGTCCGACCTTGCTGGCTCTGCACCGTCAGAGACCGGACTCGGCGGCCCTCTCTCAGGGTAATGAAAGCAGGTGATCGTGCGAGGGTTAATCCCGACGATTCGACGCCCGCCAGCCGATGCGCCAGACCAGATAGGCAGACCGTACCAGTTTGTCCCGTTCCAGGTCACGATCGGGCACGCACGCTCAATGCGGCCACCCCGAACAGGACGACATCTTTTTCCGTGGCGATCGTCAGTCCCGGATCCACTCCGAGCTCGGCGCCGACCGTGTCGACGTCGACGCCGAACGTCATCTCCGCCGCACCGCTCGACGAGCCGTCGAAGACGTTCGCCCGATCGCGGTCGCCGGCCGTGGGGGTGAGGGCACCGGAGCCGAGCGAGACCTTGTCGCCCGTGAGGTCGGCGTCGCCCTCCCACGTCACCAGTTCGAGCCTGGCGGGGGCGGCCGCGGGGGTGAGGCCGCCGAGCGGCACGCGCACCCGCCGGGACCGGCCGCCGATCACGGTGGCCGCGTCCAGCACCACGGCCTGGCTGTACGGCTCCGACGGGTCGGTGACGATCAGCACCAGGCTCCAGCCGGCGTGCCGTGCCGCCCCCTCCTCCAGCGGCGCGTCGGCTGCCCACCACGTGCCGTTCCTGCGTGCCCCGGCGACCAGCTCGCTGACGTCGGCGAACGCTTGGTAGACGGGTCCCGTGGGCAGTTCGCGGACGGCCACGTGGGCAGGCGGGACCGGCACGTACGTCCGCCGCCCGGGCGGGCGGAACTTGATGGGCCCGGCGCGGTCGCCGCTCGCCGACCAGTAGAGCCCGGCCCACACGACCCTGCTGCCCTTCGGCAGGGACAACTCGGCCGCGCTGGAGGCGGCGGTGTCGGCCGCGTCGTCACTGTCGAGCGCGATCATCGGCCACAGGTCGTTGTCGCGCTGGTCGCCCTCGCGTCGCCGGACGGGTACGCAGCCGGCCTGCTCCTCGGGACAGCTCAGCAGCGAGTTGCCGATCGCCCTGACGGTCACCTTGCCCTCGGTGGCGAACCTGGCCGGCGCCCCGGACGTGCGCACGCCCTCCTCGGCCCGCGCGGTCGCCCGCACCGAGCCCGCCTCGACACGCACGGCGGGCCCCGTGCCCGCGGGCGCCGCCTCGGCCACCATCACCCGCAGGAACACCGCCGTGCTCTGCCCGGCCTCGAGCGGCTGCCTCGTGCACCGTGCGCCGCCGGCGGCCGGGCGGCAGGCCCAGCCGTCCACTGTGCCCGCGGGCCCGACGAGGGCGGCAGCCTGGTGACGGCGTGCCGTGGGAATGAGCGTCACGCCCCGCGGCAGGTCCACGAAGGCCGCGAGCTCCTCGCTGGACGCGTCGCCGTGGTTGCGCAGGCGGATGGCGACGATGCCGGGCTGGGCGCGTACGAGCGCGCCGAGCGGGTCGATCGTGGCCCGCAGCCGCGCCTTGCCCGGTGGCTTCTCCGCCCTGGCCGGCGGAGGGACCGGTGCGGGCGCCTCGCTCGGCGAAGGGTGCGCGGGCAACGCCGAGGGCGGGGGCTGGGCGATCGGCGCGGGCATGGGCTGGTCCATCGGCCGCGCCTCCGAGACCAGCAGGAGCGCGGCGGCCGCGGCCATCACGACGGCCATGCTGCCGGCCACCGCGGCCTGCTGGTGCTTGGGGACCTGCCGCAGCCACACTGCCCCCCGCAGCAGCCTGCCCACACCATCGGCGACCGACGACTTGGCGAGGGCGGCCGCGTAGCCGCCGAAGACCGGCCCCGCGATCAGCGGCCCGACAATGACGCGCAGGCCCCGGTTGACGTCGGCCAACTCCAGCAGGACCCCGTGACATTCCTCGCAACCGGTCACGTGCTCGTCGACCGCCTTGGTGTCCCGCCTGGTCAGCCCTCCCCTGACGTAGGCGCTCATCTTTCCGAGCACGGGACGGCACTCGCGCTGCGGCTGCGTGCTCGCATGCAGCTGCAGGTACGCCTGCCGCAGCCCCTCCCTGGCCCGGTACGCCAGCGCCGCCACGCCGTTGGGCGACAACCCGAGCAGCGCCGCCACCTCGCCCGGCTTGATCCGCTCCACCTCGGTGTGCCAGAGCACCGCCCGCCACCGCTCGGGCAACGACAGGTACGCCTTGGCGATCAGCGACTTCTCCAGCCCGACGAGCGCGGGGTCCACGAACGGCAGCCCCGGGTCGTAGTCCTCGATCCCGTCCGTGCTCAACCGGCCGCCCGCGATCCTGGAACGGTCGTGGACCGTACGCCGCACCACGGTCAGCAGATAGGTGCGGAACCCGGACTCGGGACCCCCGCCCCTGCCGACCAGATCGAGGATCTTGGTGAACGCCTCGGCCACGACGTCCTCCACCTCGGAGCCCTTGACGAGCTGCCGGGCCAGCGCGCGGGCCGCGGCGACGTGACGCTCGTAGAGCTGCCCAAGGGCGTCGGCTTTGCCCTCTCTGACGGCCTGAAGGAGCTGTGCGTCGCTATGCGGCGATTCGACACTCATAGTGACCTCACGGTGACGCGGGGTTGCCTGCGCAATCATTCCGCATTCCCCGTCATGACTAAACCGAGATGCCGCCTTTGCCGAGGCGACGGCCGGCCTGGTGCACCAGGGCGCCGACGCCCGTGCTGGTCAGGACCCTAAGCTTGGGGGCATGACAGATCGCGACAACTTGCTGGCCGAGATCAAGAAGAAGGCCGTCGTGCACGGCAAGGTCATCCTCTCCTCCGGCATTGAGGCCGATTACTATCTCGACCTGCGGCGGATCACGCTCGATGGCGTGGCCGCGCCCCTCGTCGGCAAGGTGATGCTCGACCTGACCGAGGACCTGGACTACGACGCGGTGGGCGGGCTCACGCTGGGCGCCGATCCCATTGCGGCCGCGATGCTGCACGCCGCGGCGGCGCGCGGGCGCGTGCTGGACGCGTTCGTGGTGCGCAAGGCGCTGAAGGAGCACGGCCTGCAGCGCAGGATCGAGGGGCCCGAGGTGAAGGGGCGGCGGGTGCTCGCGCTCGAGGACACCTCCACGACCGGCGCGTCGGTGCTGACCGCCGTGGAGGCGTTGCGGGAGGCCGGGGCCGAGGTGGTGGCCGTGGCCACGATCGTGGACCGCGGGGCTCGGGAGCGGATCGCCC
Organism: Nonomuraea polychroma; assembly: GCF_004011505.1. Classification (NCBI taxonomy): domain Bacteria; kingdom Bacillati; phylum Actinomycetota; class Actinomycetes; order Streptosporangiales; family Streptosporangiaceae; genus Nonomuraea; species Nonomuraea polychroma. The sequence continues at coordinate 9,766,679 of NZ_SAUN01000001.1, read as the reverse complement.
GCGAGGGCCTCGAATACCGCACCGCCTACACCCCCGAGGAGCTCGGGCTCTAGGCGGACGCTAGCCGGGGGCGCGGGCGGTGAACGCCTTCTTGGCGCCCAGCTCCCCCTGCTCGCGTTGCTTGCCGTTCTCGGTGACGCGGACCGTGCCGGAGTCACTGAGCACCACGTCCAGCTCGGGCTCGAAGAAGCTGACCTCCTCGCCCTTGCTCATCTCACGATGCTGCAGCACGTCGCCGCCCGGCACGCGCACCGTGACGGTGGGGCAGGTTTCGGCCAGGCACTCGATGTGCAGCGTCGGCACCTTCACGGTGATCTCCTCCGTGGCGGTGCCCGTGGTGGGGAGAGCGGTGGCGCGCTCGCGCTCGCGTTCGGCCTGGGTCGGCGTGCTGAGCGAGGCGAGCAGCGCACGACCGCCTATGAACAGGAGTGTCACCACGACTCCTACCGCCAGGGCGGCGAGCGCCAGGCGGGCGAGGCCCATCGGATCTGACCTGTGGCGTCCCACAGGGGGCAGCGTACCGTGACGTAGGCCACTCTTTCCGGTGGTCGCTTACGCCGTCAGTACGGATCGCCCACGCGGTGGTGCTTGCCGTTGGGCGTGGGGAGCCGCTTGGCCTCCCGGCGCTTCTTGACGACCTCGACGATGATCGGGATCAGCGAGATGAGCACGATGAGGAAGACGCCCGGCAGGATGTACTTGTCGATCTGCTTGGGGTCGACCTGCCCGCCGAGGAAGTGGCCGACCAGGAGCAGGCTCTCGACCCAGAAGACGCCGCCGACGACGTTCCACAGGAAGAAACGTTTGGGCGGCATCTCCAGCACGCCGGCGACGGGATTCATGAACGTGCGGACGATCGGCACGAACCTGGCCAGAATCACCGCCTTGGCCGGGCCGAACTTCTCGAAGAACTCCTCGGCCCTGAGCACGTGCTCCCTCTTGAACAACCGCGAATCCGGCTTCTCAAAGAGTTTGCGGCCGAATCGCGCGCCCAGGAAATGCCCGAGCTGGGCGCCGGCGATCGCGCACAGCGGGGTGCCGATCAGCAGGACGGGCAGCGAGAGCGGCTCGATGCCCATTCCCGCGGCCACCGACGCCGAGCTGAAAATCCCCGCGGCCACCAGCAGCGAGTCGCCGGGCAGGAAGAAGCCCAGCAGCAGACCCGTTTCAGCGAAGATGATGGCCAGGACGCCGACCGTGGCGAAAGCGCCGAGAATCGTGAGCCACCACGTCGGGTCGAGGAGATTCAAAAGCCAGTCCACGCCGAGAGCCTACCCGTAGCGGCCATGTCTGGCGTGACCATCGAGCGCGTGCCTTCAACACCGCGTTGTATCTACCACACGGGGTAGTGAGCCGGGATACTGGGCCCTGGCGCGAAGCCGTAACTTCTCAGGGAGATGAATCATGCCTATTGCGACTCCAGAGGTCTACGCTGAGATGCTCGACCGGGCCAAGGCCGGTGGATTCGCCTACCCGGCGATCAATGTGACCTCGTCTCAGACGTTGAACGCCGCCCTGCGCGGCTTCGCCGAGGCCGAGAGCGATGGCATCGTTCAGGTCTCCACCGGCGGCGCCGAGTTCCTCTCGGGCACGACGGTCAAGGACATGGTCACGGGGGCGACGGCGCTGGCCGAGTACGCCCGGATCGTGGCCGCGAAATACCCGGTCACGGTGGCACTGCACACCGACCACTGCCCCAAGGACAAGCTCGACGGCTACATGCGGCCGCTGATCGACATCTCGCTCGAGCGGGTCTCCAAGGGCCTTGACCCGCTCTTCCAGTCGCACATGTGGGACGGCTCCGCCGTGCCGCTGGAGGAGAACCTGGAGATCGCCAAGGAGCTCCTGGAGAAGTGCGCGCGGGCCCGGATCATCATGGAGATGGAGATCGGCGTCGTCGGCGGCGAGGAGGACGGCGTCGTCGGCGAGATCAACGAGAAGCTCTACACGACCGCCGAGGACGCCCTGGCCACCGCCGAGGCCGTGGGCGTCGGGGAGCAGGGCCGCTACATGCTGGCCGCCACGTTCGGCAACGTGCACGGCGTCTACAAGCCGGGGCACGTCAAGCTGCGGCCGAGCGTGCTGAAGGAGATCCAGGACGCGGTCGGCGCCAAGTACGGCAAGGAGAAGCCGTTCGACCTGGTCTTCCACGGCGGCTCCGGCTCGCTGCTGGAGGAGATCCACGAGGCGATCTCGTACGGCGTCGTCAAGATGAACGTCGACACCGACACTCAGTACGCCTTCACCAGGCCGATCGCGGACCACATGTTCCGTAACTACGACGGCGTGCTCAAGGTGGACGGCGACGTCGGCAACAAGAAGACCTACGACCCGCGTTCGTACGGCAAGGCGGCGGAGGCCGGGATGGCCGCGCGCGTCGTGGAGGCGTGCGAGAGCCTGAAGAGCGCTGGGACGAAGATCTCCTAGCCACTAAGGCGGCCCGGCGGGTATGACTTGTCCTATGGATAACCTTCTCGCCGGGCCTCCCCCGACTCACCTGCCGGACCAGCCCGAGGCCAGAGAGGCGCTGGAGTCCGGTGCCAAGGCCGCCGACGTGGCCGCCCGTTTCCCCGCCCATCCGGCGGCGTGGGCCGCGCTCGCGGAGGAGTATTTCGCCCAGGGACATGCCGTCACGTCCTACGCCTTCGCGCGCACGGGCTACCACCGCGGCCTGGACCAGCTCCGCCGCAGCGGCTGGAAGGGACACGGGCCCATTCCGTGGGAGCATGAGCCCAACCGCGGCTTCCTGCGTTGCCTGTACGCGCTGGCGCGCGCCGCGCAGTCGATCGGCGAGAAGGACGAGGCCGAGCGGTGCCTGCAGTTCCTCAGGGACAGCACGGAAACGGGGTACGACGCGCTGACCAAGGGTTAGCCCTTGGGGTGTTTAGCCAGGTTCGGGTAGTCTCACTACGCAAGAGCCCCTGTCGCGCTTGCGCCAGGGGTTTCGTTTTGTGCTCAGGAGACTGAACCATGCCGGCTGCCGTTCTCGTTGGTGCCCAGTGGGGCGATGAGGGCAAGGGCAAGGCCACCGACCTGCTCGGTGGCGACGTCGACTACGTCGTCCGCTATCAGGGTGGCAACAACGCGGGGCACACGGTCGTCATCGGCGACCAGAAATACGCCCTCCACCTGCTTCCCACCGGAATTCTCTCGCCGGACGTGGTGCCGGTCATCGGCAACGGCGTGGTGATCGACCCCGGCGTACTGCTGAGCGAGATCGACGGTCTTGCCGCGCGGGGCATCTCCGCCGAGCGGCTGTTGATCTCTTCGAACGCGCACCTGATCATGCCGCACCACAAGGCGCTGGACAAGGTCACCGAGCGCTACCTCGGCAAGGCCAAGATCGGCACCACCGGGCGCGGGATCGGGCCCGCGTACGGCGACAAGATCGCCCGCATGGGCGTGCGCGTGCAGGACCTGCTCGACCCCGGCATCCTGGCGAAGAAGATCGAGGTCGCGCTGACCGAGAAGAACCAGGTGCTGACCAAGGTCTACAACCGGCGCGGGATCGACCCCGAGGCGGTGCTGCAGGAATACCTCGACTACGCCGAGCGGCTCAAGCCGCACATCGCCGACACGTCGCTGGTGCTCTCTAAGGCGCTGGACGAGGGCAAGTTCGTGCTGCTGGAGGGCGGGCAGGGGACGCTGCTCGACATCGACCACGGCACGTACCCCTTCGTCACGTCGTCGTCTCCCACGTCGGGCGGCGCGTGCGCCGGGGCCGGGATCCCGCCGAACCGCCTCACCAAGATCATCGGCATCCTGAAGGCGTACACGACCCGTGTCGGCTCCGGACCCTTCCCGACCGAACTGACGGACGAGATGGGCGACTGGCTGCGCCAGACCGGCGGCGAGTACGGCGTCACCACCGGCCGCAACCGCCGCTGCGGCTGGTTCGACGCGGTGATCGCCCGCTACGCGACCCGCATCAACGGGATCACCGACTACTTCCTCACCAAGCTGGACGTGCTGTCCGGGCTGGAGCGGATCCCGGTGTGCGTGGCGTACGACGTCGACGGGGTGCGGCACGACGAGATCCCGATGACGCAGACCGACTTCCACCACGCGAAGCCCATCTACGAGGAGTTCCCGGGGTGGCAGGAGGACATCACGAGCGCGAAGTCGTTCGATGATCTGCCCCCGAACGCGCAGGCTTACGTGCGGGTGCTGGAGGAGATGGCCGGAGCACCGGTCTCCGCCATCGGCGTCGGCCCGGGCCGCGACCAGACCGTGGTGGTCCGCTCGCTGGTCTGACCGGCTCTGGCGTGGCCGGTGCGACGCCGGCCACGCCGCTTCAGGTCAACACCACGGCCGTCATCGGGGTGTGCAGGGTCCAGCCCAGCGTTTCGTACAGGGCCTGGCCGTCCGCCGTGGCCACCAGGATGCCGGTTCGCGCCCCGAGCGACGCCGCCGTCGACGACAGCGTGCGCATGATGACCGTGCCCAGGCCCCGGCGGCGGTGGTTGGCGGCCGTTTCCACCTGGTCGACCACGGCGGCCGAGCCCGCCACGGCGAACTGGCCGCGGGCCGCCACCTCGCCGGCCGCCGTCAGGAGCCGGGCCGCGGTGACGCCGGCCCGGGTGGTGACCGCCAGGGTGTAGCCGGGCGGGGCCTGTGGTGTTCGGGTGCGGGCCAAGGGGACGGTCATCATGAACTCCCGGTCCATGACCGTCCAGGGCGCAGGCAGCAAGGACGCCACGTGATCGGCGGGGGCGCAGAGCTTGAGCCAGGTGCCCGGCGTCGTCAGCGTCGTGGTCAGGTGGTGGAGGATCTCCGGGGTGGGGGCGGGGATGATGTGGCGGGCCACGTGACCGGGGAGTCCGACGTCCACGCGCAAGCCCCAGGGTTCGCGTACGGGCCTGGGCGCGTTACGGGAGATGACCCAGCCGTCAACCCACGCCCGAACTGTTGGGGAATGGGCTTGTTTGAGAACCTCCGTCATAGAGAACAGCCTATTGTCCGGCCAAAAACGCCCGACTGGGCGTACCAGGATAAAAAGGACACGGCGTGGCACCTCCTAGCCGTGACCCCAGGCAGGTAGGGTCCCGGTTGTGCGCGTTGAGATTCATGGTCACCGAGGTGCGCGGGGTCTCTGGCCGGAGAACACCCTGCCGGGTATGAGCCGCACGATGGAGCTCGGCGTTCACGCGCTCGAGCTCGACGTGGCGCTCACCGCCGATCGCCGCCTCGTGCTCACGCACGATCTCACGGTGTCCGCGGTCACCAGCGCCGACACGCGTCCGCTGCGTGCCGGCGATCCGCTCTACCCGTACGTCGGCAAGCCGATCAACGCGCTCACGCTGGCGCAGCTGCGCATGCTCGACGTGGGCGTACGGTGGCCGCGGCATCTCGACGACCCCTTCGCGCTGACGCAGGTCGCCCTGCCGGAGACCAGGATGCCGACGCTGGGCGCGGTGCTGGGGCTGGTGAACGCCTACGAGGCGGAGGGCGTACGGCTGCACGTCGAGCTCAAGTCCGACCCCACCAGGCCGGAGCTGACGGCGGATCCCGAGATGTTCACCGAGCTCGTCGTCGACGAGCTCGAGCGGCACGGCAGGCTGGGCAACGTGGCCATCCTGAGCTTCGACTGGCGGATCCTGCGGCACGCCGCGACGGTCGCGCCGGACACGCGCCGGTTCGCGCTCATCGAGCCGGACACCCTGCACTGGCACGAGGGCGGCCTCGGGGACGACATTCCCGCCGCCGCCCGCGCGGCCGGGGCCACCACGCTCTCGCCCGAGCACGTCATGGTGGACGAGGCGCTCATGGCGCAGGCGGCCGCGGCGGAGCTCGACGTGGCGGTGTGGACGGTCAACGAGGCGGCATTGGCCGAACGCATGCTGGATCTCGGGGTCGCGGGGATCGTGACCGACTACCCCGACCGGATGCGCGAGGTGTGGCGGGAGCGCGGGCTTGAGCTGCCCGCGCCGGTCGGCCCGCTGAAGCCCGTAGGGGTGTGAGCCCCTCGGCGGGCTACAGCCAGCCGTTCCTGCGGAAGCCGCGGTGCAGGAGCACGCAGGCGGTGACCATGAGGGCCAGGACCGCCGGGTAGCCCCAGACCTGCTTGGTCTCCGGCATGAAGTCGAAGTTCATGCCGTAGATGCCGGCGATCATCGTGGGCACGGCCAGGATGGCCACCCACGAGGAGATCTTGCGCATGTCCTCGTTGGCCAGCGCGTTCGAGCGGGCCAGGGCGGCCTGCAGGATCGAGCTGCACAGCTCGTTGGAGGACTCCACCTGCTCGCACACCCGGGACAGGTGATCGCCGACGTCGCGGAAGTATTCACGCATCTCCGACGGGATCACCCGGCGCTGGGGCAGGGCGGACAACGGGGCCTGCAGCGGGGTGACGGCCCGCTTCATCTCCAGCATCTCCCGCTTGAGCTGGTAGATCCGGTTGATGTCGCGGGAGCTGACGTCGGCGAACACGGTCGCCTCGACCTCTTCGAGCTCCAGTTGCATGAGGTCGGCGACCTGGAGGTACTGGTCGACGACGTGGTCGGAGATGGCGTGCAGGACACCGGCCGGGCCCCGGTTCATCAACTTGGGCTTGTCCTCGAGGCGCTCGCGCACCACGGTCAGCGGGCAGTGCTCGCCGTGCCGCACCGTCACCACGAAGTCCACGCCGAGGAACACCATGATCTCGCCGGTGGCGATGATCTCGCTGTTCGCGGTCAGCTCGTCGTGGTCGAGGTAGGAGACGGTCTTCAGCACCATGAACAACGAATCGCCGTACCGCTCGACCTTGGGGCGCTGGTGCGCCTTGACGGCGTCCTCGACGGACAGCGGGTGCAGGCCGAACACCTCCGACAGCCACTCCACCTCGGGGGCTTCCGGCTCGTGCAGTCCCACCCAGACGAACGCCTTCGCGCCGTCATTGGTCTTGTTGTGCTCGCGTACGAGGTCGAGGGCCTCGACGATGCCGTTCGCCGCGACCTTCCTGCCCTGGACGTAGGCGCCGAACTCGACAATGGAGTCGACAGGGGGCACGCAGATCTCACGCACCGGCTTGGTGAGCTGGTGCGTGACGCGCGACGGCACGTGGTGACGGTTGATACGACGGAAAAGAGTGGACGAGCGCATGGCGGTCTCTTTCCGCCCGACATGGCACGCTCCACGCGCGATGAAAAGTCACCTCAATCAACACACATGCGTGGAGGCACGATCAGGCTGCCGGATTGGAGTGGTCGGGGGTACAAGGGGAGTACGTGACGAAGCACGTACTGCTGGGATCACCAGGATTCATCCCGGACCACCTCCAATCACAAGAGACGCCGCAAAGCCGCCCTAACTTACCACAGGCGGGTGAACTTGTCTGACCATACCTGCCCGAGGGCTCGCCGCTCAGGTAGAACTCGACAAAGATTGTCGCCTGATCCGGCATCTGGTGTTCTAGAGGCCCGAGCCCCCGCCCGGCCGCGGGCCTGCGACAATGGAACGTGTGCGCGTTCTAGTCATTGGTTCCGGAGGGCGTGAGCACGCCCTGTGTCGTTCGCTCAAGCTCGATCCCCAGGTCAGCGAGGTCCTTTGCGCCCCGGGCAACCCGGGCATCGAGCGGTACGCGGCCGTCCATCCCGTCGATCCCCTCGATCCCGGGCAGGTGGCCGAGCTGGCCACGCGGCTGCGCGTCGATCTCGTGGTGGTGGGGCCGGAGGCGCCGCTCGTCGCCGGCGTGTCCGACGCCGTGCGCGAGGCGGGCATCGCCTGCTTCGGGCCCTCCCGCGAGGCGGCCATGATCGAGGGGTCCAAGGCGTTCGCCAAGGAGATCATGAGGGCGGCCGACGTGCCGACCGCGCGAGCCAGGGCGTGCACCACCGAAGAGGAGGCCGCGGCCGCCCTCGACGAGTTCGGGGCACCATACGTGGTCAAGGACGACGGCCTGGCGGCCGGCAAGGGCGTGGTGGTCACCCATGACCGCGAGCAGGCGCTGGCGCACGCGCTGACCTGCGACCGGGTGGTGATCGAGGAATACCTGGACGGCCCCGAGGTGTCGCTGTTCGCGCTGTGCGACGGGAGCACGGCCGTGCCGCTGCAGCTCGCGCAGGACTTCAAGCGGCTCCACGACGGTGACGGAGGGCCCAACACGGGCGGCATGGGGGCCTACACGCCGCTCCCGTGGGCGCCGGAAGGGCTCACCGAGCAGGTCATGCGGGAGGTCGTGCATCCGACGATCGCCGAGTTGTCGCGGCGCGGGCTGCCCTACCAGGGGGTGCTCTACGTGGGTCTCGCCCTGACCTCGAAGGGGCCGAAGGTGGTCGAGTTCAACGCCCGCTTCGGGGACCCTGAGACGCAGGTGCTGCTCGACCGGCTGGAGACGCCGCTGGGCGGGCTGCTGATGGCGTGCGCGACGGGCGAGCTCGGGCTGGACCCGGTGTTCAAGAAGGGCTCGGCGGTGGCCGTGGTGATCGCGGCACAGAACTACCCGGTCGCGCCGGTCAAGGGCGACGTGATCACGGGGCCGCCGGAGACCGAGCACGCGTACGTGCTGCATGCCGGGACCAAGTGGGCCGACGACGACGACGTCGTCTCCGACGGCGGCCGGGTGCTGAACGTGGTCGGCAGCGGGCCCGACCAGGAGAGCGCGCGCCAGGCGGCCTATGACCTCGTCGGCCGGATCAAGCTTCGCGGCTCCCAGTACAGGACGGACATCGCCCGATGAAGCTCGTGCACTCCGGCAAGGTCCGCGATCTCTACGAGACCGCGGACGGACTGCTGCTGATGGTCGCCTCCGACCGGTTGTCGGCGTTCGACTACATGCTGGAGCCCGACATCCCCGACAAGGGGGCCATTCTCACGCAGATGTCGTTGTGGTGGTTCGACCAGCTCAAGGACGTCGTGCCCAACCACGTGGTGGCGCCGGGCGACGACGCGCGCAGCGTGTTGTGCCGGCCGCTGCGGATGGTGCCGGTCGAGTGCGTGGCCCGGGGTTACCTGGCGGGCGGCGGGCTCAACGAATACCGCGCCGGCGGCACGGTCTCCGGCGTGCCGCTGCCGGAGGGGCTGGAGGACGGGTCCCGGTTGCCGGATCCGATCTTCACGCCCTCCACGAAAGCGCCGGTGGGGCAGCACGACGAGCCGATCTCGTACGAGCAGGTCGAGGCCGAGGTCGGCGCGGAGACCGCCGCGGAGCTGCGGCGGATCACGCTGGCCGTCTACACCCGCGGCGCGGAGATCGCCCGCGAGCGCGGCATCATCGTGGCCGACACCAAGATCGAGCTGGGCTGGGATGCCGACGGCGTGCTGACGCTGGGCGACGAGGTGCTCACACCCGACTCCTCGCGGTTCTGGCCGGCCGACCAGTGGCAGCCGAGCCGTCCGCAGCTGGCTTTTGACAAGCAATTTGTGCGTGATTGGCTACTATCACCCGAGTCTGGATGGGACAAATCCTCCGGAAACCCCCCACCTCGTCTCCCTGACCACGTGGTGGAACGCACCCGCCGGCGATACCTAGAAGCGTATGAGCGGCTCACGGGGACTCCCTTTAGCGGATGATTCGGCTGGGTCATGTGGTGTTAGCGACTACTGTTGGCCCGATCAAGCCTCACCGTTGATTTCAAGGAGCCGCACGAATGGTCCGATACCGCGTGCGCGGTGGCAACGCACTGCGTGGAACCGCGTTCATCCAGGGCGCGAAGAACGCCGTGCTTCCCATGATCGGTGCGGCTCTGCTCGCCCCGAAGGGCCGCACCGTCCTGCGCAACGTGCCGATCATCGAGGACGTCCGCCGGGCCGTCGAGCTGGCCGAGGCCGTCGGCGCGTACGTCGAGCTGCACGAGTCGGAGCGCACGCTGGTCATCGACGCCTCCAGGGTGGACAGCCCCGTGCTGCCCGCCGAGATCGCCCGGCGCTTCCGCGGCTCGGTGCTGTTCACGCCCGCGCTGCTGCACCGGCTGGGTGAGGCGGTCGTGGAGGGGGTCGGCGGCTGCAATCTCGGCAGCCGCAATCTCGACTTCCACTACCTCGGCTACAAGCGGCTGGGCGCGATCGTGGACGAGGAGGAGACCGTCATCCACGTCAAGGCGTCCGGGCTGACCGGCGCCACCCTCTACCTCGACACCCCGTCGCACACCGGCACCGAAAACCTCATCATGGCCGCCGCCCTGGCCAAGGGCACGACCGTGATCGAGAACGCGGCCCTGGAGCCCGAGGTGCTCGACGTCATCGACATGCTCACCAAGATGGGCGCGCGCATCAGCGGCGGCGGCACCGGGTTCATCACCGTGGAGGGTGTGGACGAGCTGCACGCCGTCGAGCACACGGTGATGCCCGACCGGCTGGACGCGGGCGTGTTCGCGATGGCGGCGGCGATCACCGGCGGCGAGCTGAGCCTGGTCGGCACCGGTCTCGACCTGGGCGTCGTGCGCTACAAGCTGGAGCAGATGGGCGTCGAGTTCGCCCGGCAGGGCGCGGTGCTGCACGTGCGCTCCGAGGGCAAGCTGCGGCCGATCAACATCATCACCGACACTTACCCGGGCTTCGCCACGGACCTGCAGTCGCCGATGATGACGGTCGCGGCGCTCGCCGACGGCACCAGCTACATCCACGAGCGCATCTTCGACGGCAGGTTCGCGCTGGCCGGCGAGCTCAACAAAATGGGGGCGAACGTCGAGGTCGACGGCAGCCGGGCCGTCGTACGCGGCCGCACGCCGCTGACCGGCACGCAGGTGACGGCGCACGACCTCCGCTCGGGCATCGCGCTGGTGCTCGCCGGGCTCGCCGCCGAGGGCGAGACGGTGATCGACTCCGGATACCTCATCGACCGCGGTCACGCACATCTCGCCGCGCGAATGCGTGCGCTCGGCGCGGACATTACACGAGAGATTTCCGAACGCTAAAAAGCGCGCGTAAAACCTCGTTGAGCTGCTAAGACCTCTTGTCGGGCGGTCAACCCCAACGGCTTTCCGGAAAAGTCGGGCGTGACATTTCGGCCCCCGCGAGCGATCGTTCCAAAAGAGAGCACTGCAACGGATGGCAGGATGGGACGAACATTGGTCGAGAGGGCCGAAGAAACTCCCCGAGTGTCACGCCCAGGCGCATTGACACCGGACCTAACCATTGGCGTGGTCGGACCCCACGATCTGGTGGAGCGGGTCATGCTGATGGGTCACGCCGCCGCGCCGTTGCCGTGTCGCCTGGTGGCGGCCGCCTACCGCGATGAGCAGGAGGCGCCGGACAAGGTGACGCGGCTGGGTCCCGGCGTCGACGCATGCCTGTTCGCCAGCCCGGTCCCTTACGACCTGGCCAGGCGTTCCGGCGTGCTGACGATGCCCGCGACGTACGTACAACTCGGCGGAGCAGCACTGGTGGCGGCGTTGGCCAAGGCCGCGCTCGACGCCCGCATGGACCCCCAGCGGGTCAGCATCGACGTGGTGAGCCGGGCCGATGTCGAGGAGGCGTACACCGACCTCGGCATCCCCGCCACGGACGTGCACAGCCGCGAAGAGCCGGGCGCCACCGGCACGATCGCGGCCTACCACGAACGCCTGGCTCGGCAGGGCGCGACCACGGGAGCACTGACGTGCCTGCCCGCGGTGGCCGAGCGCCTGCAGGCGGCCGGCGTGCCGGTCATCAGGATCAGGCCCACCTCGGCGGCGGTGCGTACGGCGCTGCACACGGCGGCGCTGCTCGGCGCGCACCACCGGCTCGAGGAGTCACAGCTGACCGTGGTGCTGGTGGAGGTGCCGACGCTGCGCGAACCCGTGCGCCGCGCCGCGCCCCGCTACTGGCGCGACGAGCTGCGGCTGTCGCTGCACCGGCTGCTGGTCCAGGAGGCGAACCGGATCAACGCCACCGTCTGGCCCATCGACGATCACAGCTACCTGGTCACGGCGACCAGGGGGTCGATCGCGGCGGCGACGGACGGGTTCAGGGTGTTGCCGTTCGCGGCCAGGATCAGGGACGAGCTGGGACTGGCGGTCGAGGTCGGCGTGGGAATGGGGCGTACGACGCACGACGCGGAGTCGCACGCGCGGGCCGCGCTGGCCCGTACACAGGCCGGCAAGCAGGCACAGGGCTTCGCGGTGGACCGCGAGGGGCGGGCGCTCATCCCGGCCCCCCGCATGCCGCCCGCGGGCTCCGCCGCGCTCAAGCCGAAGGGCGTGGAGGTGCTGGCCAGGCTGGCGGCCAAACTGGAGGGCGGTGACACGGTGGTCGACGCGGAAGGTGCCGGGAAGATGCTGGGCGTCACGCCTCGCACGGCTCGGCGGTTGCTGCGCACGTTGGTTGACGAGGGACTCGCGTGGCCGCTACCGCCCAACCGCACCCCACAGCCGGGCCGTCCGCGCCAGCTGTATCGGCTCATCGTGGAGAAGCTTGGTCCGCGGTGAGCGTTTAGCTGGTGTTCTTTCTTTCAGGCCCGCCGTCCCCGCGGCGGGCCTGGCCCCTTTCTCGCCCGCCGTCCCCACGGCGGGCCTGGCCCCTTTCTCGCCCGCCGTCCCCACGGCGGGCCTGGCCCATTTCTCGCCCGCCGTCCCCACGGCGGGCCTTTGGCCCGCTATTACTACCTTTTGTTACGGCAAGCCACCGCGGCGCCACCCGCCGTACGGGGCTGGGCCCTGTCCAGGGAGACGCTTCTGACTCGTTCACCGGCGGGCCGCCGTTACGGCGTCCAGTGGGCCGGTCAAGGGGTGGAATTGACCAGCGTTGTAAGCCTGGGAACTTGCTCATTGACTCTTGTGAACTTGTTGGTTGACCCGCGTCGATGCGGGTATGTTCTCGGACGCCCCCGATCGACAGGATTCGGACGGGGGCACCAAACTTTTCCGGCCTGCCCGCGCCCGCCAGAATGGTGCTGCGCGGGGCTGTAGTGGTGCTCGGCGGGCTCTTGAGCCGGTGTATTGCCCCGCATTAGCAGCCGCACGTGATTCCGCGTACAGGGGCTGTCAGCGCGTCCACCTCGCGGCGCGTGATTCCGGAGGCCGTCTCCACCGGGAAGCCCTCTCTGGCCCAGTACTCGAAGCCGCCGATCATCTCCTTGACCTGGTAGCCGAGCTTGGCGAACTCCAGGGCCGCGCGGGTGGCGCCGTTGCAACCGGGGCCCCAGCAGTACGTCACCACCAGGCTGTTCTTCGGGATCAGCGCGGGAGCTCGGGCGGCGATCTCGGCGGTGGGGAGATGGACGGCGCCTTCGATGTGGCCCTGGTCCCAGCTCTCCCGGCTGCGGGAGTCGACGACGACGAAGTCTGGGGTCGCCGCGGCCACGTCGGCGGCCACGTCGGCGACGTGGGTCTCGAAGGTCAGGCGGGCGGTGAAGTGGGCTACGGCGGCGGACATGTGGCTCCTTTCGGGTCTGAAGAGAGCCTCCCAGGTGGGTGAACGCGCCGACAGTGGCGCGAATGCCGCCTGTCGTTAATATCGCGCCACAGTCCAGAGTCCGATACTCGCGGGCTTTTGTCGGAGGTGCCCGATAGGGTCATGAGCCATGACTGCGAACACCCCTGACAGGCGGGCCGCACTCCTGGTTTGGGGCGCGTTGGCGATCGTCTACGTGGTGTGGGGGTCGACGTACCTCGGCATCAAGATCACCATTGAGAGCATGCCGCCGATGCTCAGCGGCGCGTTGCGGTTCGTCACGGCCGCGCTGTTGCTGGGTGGCTTTCTGCTGATCAGGAAGGGCCGGGAGCCGTTCCGGATGTCGGCGCGCCAGTTCGGGGGCGCCGCGCTGGTCGGGTTGCTGCTGCTCACCGGCGGCAACGGCATGGTGGCGGTGGCCGAGCAGCACATCTCCACCGGACTTGCCGCGTTGCTCGTGGCCTCGGTGCCGCTGTGGCTGGTGGTGTTCAGGTTCGTGGCCAGGGACCGCCCGGCGCTGCTGACGCTGGCGGGGGTGCTGGTCGGGTTCGGCGGGGTCGCGGCGTTGTCGCTCAACGGCGGCGGCGCGGCGTCGAGCACGACCGGGACCGTGGTGATCCTGCTGGCCTCGCTGTCGTGGTCGATCGGGTCGTTCCTGTCGGCGCGCATCCCGATGCCGCGCAACGTGTGGGCGGCCAGCACCGTGGAGATGGTGGTGGGCGGAGCCGGCCTGGTCGTGGCCGGGTTGTCGCTCGGCGAGCGGCTCGACTTCGCGGCGGTGTCGGGGCGTTCGTGGGCCGGGCTGGCGTACCTGGTGCTGGTGGGATCGCTGGTGGGCTTCACCGCCTACACCTGGTTGCTCGGGAACGCGCCCATCTCGCTCGTCTCGACGTACGCCTACGTCAACCCGGTCGTCGCCGTCATCCTGGGCGTGCTCGTGGTGAACGAGCACGTGACGGCACAGATCGTGGCCGGTGGCGCGGTGATCCTGCTCGGCGTCGCCCTGGTGGTGTCCACCGAACGACGCTCGAGAAACAGGACACCCGTCCCTGAGGAGGTCAAGGTCTAACGGGGGAACTCCCCGGCGGCGGCCAGGAACGTGTCGTTGGCCTCCGGGTCTCCGATGGTCACGCGGGCGCCCTCCCCGGCGAACGGGCGCACCGCCACACCCTCCGCGGCGCAGAAGGCGGCGAAGTCCATGGTGCGCTCGCCCAGGCGCAGCCAGACGAAGTTGGCCTCGCTGTGCGGCACGTTCCAGCCCTGCGCGATGAGGGCCTCGCGGACCCGGGTGCGCTCCTTGACCACCCGCTCGACCCGCTCCAGCAGCTCGTCCTCGGCCTTCAGCGAGGCGATGGCGGCCACCTGGGCGAGGTGGTTGATCGCGAACGGCACGATCGTCTTGCGGACGGCCGCGGCCACGGGCTCGTGCGCGATCATGTAGCCCACCCGCAGCCCCGCCAGCCCGTAGGCCTTCGAGAACGTGCGCACCACGCACACGTTGGGCCGGTCGCGGTAGAGCGTGAGGCCGTCGGGGACGTCCTCGTCGCGGACGTACTCCCGGTAGGCCTCGTCCAGGACCACCAGCACGTGCTCGGGCACCCGGTCGAGGAACGCCTCCAGCTCGGCGCGCCGGATCGCGGTGCTCGTCGGGTTGTTCGGGTTGCACACGAAGACCAGGCGGGTGTCGTCGGTGATCGCCGCCGCCATGGCGTCCAGGTCGTGGTCCTCGCCCGCCAGCGGCACCCGCACGGACGTGACCCCGGCCAGGTCACAGAGCAGCGGGTATGCCTCGAACGACCGCCACGCGTACACGATCTCGGCCCCGGGGTCGCCCACCGCCTCCAGGAGCTGCTGCTGCACCGTGACCGAGCCCGGGCCCAGCGCGACGTGGTCGAACGGCACCCCGTGCCGCTCCGCGACGGCCTCGGTCAGCTTGATCGCGCCGGCGTCGGGGTAGCGGTTGATGTGACGAGCACCCTCGGCGATCGCCTCCACCACGGATGGCAGCGGGTCGTAGGGGGACTCGTTGGACGACAGCTTGTACGACCGCCCGTCGGGAGCCGCGACGGCCTTACCCGGCTTGTAGGGGGCCATGGTGTCCAGGATCTGGCGGAAACGAGGCATGGCCCTACCTTAATTCCTGGCGGGGAAGTGCCCTGCCGCTACTCCTTTGAGCGAGCGGAGCATCGGGGGGTGAAGGAGCTCAGCGGGGCCGCGGCGATAGAGCTTGGCGGGGCGGCCGCCGTCGCGCGTCGTGGTGCCGCCGGTCTCCACCAGGAAACCCTCCGCCTTGGTGACCTTCCTGTGGAAGTTTCTCGGGTCCAGGGGGCGGCCCCAGACGATCTCGTAGACGCGGCGCAGGTCCGCGACCGTGAACTCGGGCGGGCAGAACGCCGCCCCCAGCGACGTGTACTCCAGCTTCGCCCGGGCCCGCTCCACGCCGTCCAGCATGATCCGGCGATGGTCGAAGGCCATGACCGTGAGCGCGTCCACGGGCTGCCAGCTCATGTGGGCCTTCTCCGAGGCCGGCAGGTCCGGCGCCAGGCCCAGGTAGGCGACGCTCAGGACCCGCTGGCGGGGGTCACGGTCCGGGTAGCCATAGGTCTGGAGCTGCTCCAGGTGCACCGGCGCCCCCGGGAGGCCCGCCCGTTCCGCCAGGATGCGGCGGGCGGCGTCAGGGAGGTCCTCGTCCAGCTGGATGAAGCCGCCCGACAACGACCAGCGCCGCAGGAACGGCGGGTTGTCGCGGCGCCACACCAGGGCACTCAGCGCGTGGTTACGCACGGTGAGGACGACCAGGTCGACGCTGACCGGGACGCTCGGGACCATGCACGCACGTTACACGCAGTCCGGCGCGATCCGCGAAACGACAGCTAGGTTGCGATGCGTACGTGTAAGGGCTCGGTGCTGACCTTGCCGGATGGGGCTTTGACCGTGACCCTGACCCATTCCCCGGCCGGCACCTGCGTCCAGTCGAACGGCACCCACGCCGTGGACATCCCCTCGGGAAGTTCCTCGATCGGGTTGTCGTCCAGCCAGCCCACCGAGGACACCACCAGGTCCTTGGCGCCGCCTGACCACTGGATGGAGATCGTGCTGTCCTTGAAGTTGTAGCCGCGGACCTCCACGCCGTCCTGGATGTCGCGCGAGCGCCGGATGGCGTCCACCGCGATCGGGCGCTGCCAGTCGGCGGTGATCTCCTCTTCGAGCGACGGCTGTCCGCAGGTCATGAAGTCGCTCCACATGTAGGAGACGACCTTCTGCACGTAGCGGCCGGCCATGGTGACCGCCTGGTCCAGGCGCTGCTTGTCGGTCTTGCCGCGCGTGCCCTGGGGGGCGCAGGGCTGCTCGCCCGACGGCTCGAACGCCTCCACGTTCGCCCACAGCTGCACCTCGTAGCCGGCCTGGATCATCTCCTCGCGGGCCAGCGACATCTCTCGGTAATAGTCGCGCGTGGACCCGTGGTACGCGGTCCCGTACGTGGACTCCCCGACCACCGGCCGCAGCCGCTCGTCCACCTCGGTGTCGCGCTCGTCGGGCCAGAACAGGCCCACCTTGCCCGTGCCCCGGCTGTCCTGCGGGGCGATGATGCCGACCCCGGTCTTGGCCAGCGCCTTGAACGCCTCGGCCACCTGCTTGGGCGTCTGGCCGAAGCCCACCCGGCGGCGCGCGTCCATGTAGGGGCTGATCAGGATGGGTTTGCCGGGAAGCAGCTGCTCGACGATCGTGTGCTGTTCGGCGTACACCTCGAGCGTCGGGTTGGAGGCCAGAGTGGCCGACATCTGGACCTCGAAGGGCTGGTAGACGCCGCCCAGCGAGTCCCGGTCGGCGAAGCGGGCGCCGTAGTCCTGCAGGACGCGCCGCGTCAGCGTGGTCAGTGTGCCGAGGTGGTGCTTGTACGCCCTGATCGGCGTGTTCGGGTCGCGCGGGGCCAGCGGTAACGCGGGGAAGATCCGCATGCCGAACTGGTCGCCCAGCCTGAGCAACTCGGTCAGGCTGTCCTGCTCCGCGCCGGCCACCAGGATCAGGTCATAGGAGGCGCCTTTGCGGGAGAAGTCACAGGTGGCGTCGTCGGAGCCGTCCGGCTGGGTGATGAGGCGGAAGTAGGTGCGCTTTCCGGCCCTGATGCTGTGCTCCATCTGGGGGCAGCGGAACACGTTCTCGCCGAAGGACTCGTCGGTGCGGTAGACGTACGTGCGGCCGATCCTGTTGCCGGGGTTGGCCTGCTTCAGATCCCGCTCGGCGGCGTCGTGGCAGGAAAGGCCGTCCTCCTCGCAGGCCTTGTAGAGCGAGTCCAGCTCGCCATCCCTGGTCAGGATGTCGCCGTCGCCGGAGACGGTGCGGAACTGCAGGCCGTACCCGATCCTGATGATCGTGTCGCCGCCGACGTCGTGGATCTCCTTCAGCTGGGTGCGCCAGGTGCAGGGGTTCGACCTGGGCATGATCCAGTAGCCGGTGACGGCGTACGGGGCCTTCTCCTTGGTCTCGAACGTTCCGCAGGGGTCGGTGAACTCGGTCACCTGCGGGGTGGGCTGGTTCGACGGCGGTTTGGCCGCGCTCGACGTGCCTGCCGTGGGGGCCGGCGCTTCAGAGGACGGCGGCAGCACGATGATCACAGCGGCGACCACGGCCAGGACGGCTGCGCCCACGACGAAGAAGAGCCAGCGCACGTGTGGCAATCCCGTTATCGCTTGACCCCGGCCCAGGACTCCAGCTGAGCCACGAACCGCTTCGCCGAGTTGGGCCAGTGGTGGTTGGCCCGGGCCGCCGCGTAGCCGCGCGCACCCTGCGCCCGCCGCTCGCGTACGTCGTCCCGGAGTGTCAGCACGGCCTGGGCGACGGCCTTGGGGTCCTGCCAGGGCACCACGACGCCGCTGTCGTAACGCTCGATGAGCTCCACGGCACGCGGCGACGGAGTGGTGATGACCGGGATGCCGTGCGCCATGTACTCAACGATCTTGGTGGGCATCGAGTGCCGGTAGTTCGGCTCGTCGTGCAGCAGCGACAGCCCGGCCAGCGCTCCGTCGAGCCGCTTGAGCGCCTCGTCGTTGGGCATGAAGTCGCGCCACTCCAGCAGGCCCTCGGTGACGGCCTGGTTGAGCACGGGGCGGCTCTGCGGGTCGGCATACCCGATCAGCTCCACGGCCACCCGGTACGGCTGCAGCAGCTTGGCCACCTCGACGGCCTCGATCACACCCCTGGCCTTGGACAACCAGCCGAGGTAGACGACCCGGTCGTCGCCGGGCGGCGTCACGGAGTCCGGCACCCACGTCTCGTTGGGCACGATCGGGTGGGCGTGCTTGAACCGGCCCGCGTACGCCGTCTCGGCCAGCATCAGGTGCAGGTGCCGCTCGGCCGTGCCCTCCAGCAGGCGAGCCAGGAACCGTACGGGAGGCCGCAGCGCCGAGGGCAGCCAGGGCTTGAGCGAGAGCGTGGCCGGGGTGTCCTCGTGCACGTCCCACACCACAGGCGGCCGGTTGCGCACGCCCCACACCGCGAACAACAGCTCGGGGTCGTGGACCAGGACGAGGTCGACCTTGTCGCGCATGCGCTTGAACACCCGCCGCGCGGCCCACGTCGCCGAGATCCGGTTGCGCTGGGCCGCTCTCGGCAGGTCCACTCCGGTGACCCAGGGTCGGGGGACGACGCCGAAGGCGGTGAAGGCGGCGGCATACGTGACCTCATGACCGGCATCCACGAGGGCACGGATCTGCCGATGCAAGATCCGCGCATCCTCGGGGTTATGCACCACCGTCATGACGAGCACGTGCACTGCGCGCAGCCCTCCGTCGCTACAGCCGCTCGACGCGCTCACCCTCGGCGAGCACGCCGCGGGTGTCGAGCACGAGCCTGGCCTTCGCCTCGACCATGTCGAGGTCGAACGCGGCGTGCTGCTGCATCAGCAGCGTCACGTCAGCGTTGACCACGGCGTCGGCCAGGTCCTCCTCACGCGGCACCGGGGTGCCGTCTACCGACCACTCCTTGACGTACGGGTCCGCGAACGAGAGCTCGGCGCCCAGTTCCAGCAGCGCACGCGCCACCGGCAGGGCCGGGGTTTCCCGTTCGTCGGCGATATCCGGTTTGTAAGTGACGCCGAGCATAACCACTCTGGCGCCGTTCACGGGCTTCTTATGCCTGTTCAGCAAGCGCTGGACGCGGGCCACCACGTAGGACGGCATCCGCTCGTTGATCTCCTGCGCCAGCTCCACGAACCGGAACGGGTAGCCGAGCTTGCGCACGGTGTACGACAGGTACGACGGGTCGACGGGGATGCAGTGCCCGCCGACGCCCGGCCCGGGCAGGAACTTCTGGAAGCCGAACGGCTTGGTCGCCGCCGCGTCGATGGCCTCCCACAGGTCGATCCCGAGCTCGTCGCAGAAGATCGCCATCTCGTTGACGAGCGCGATGTTGACGTGCCGGTAGGTGTTCTCCAGCAGCTTGGCCATCTCGGCCTCGCGGGTGCCGCTGACCGGCACCACCTGCTCGATGAACTGCCCGTAGAACGCGGTGGCGCGGTCCCGGCAGGTCGCGGTGTAGCCGCCGACGACCTTGGGGGTGTTGCGCAGGCCGAACTTGGGGTTGCCCGGGTCGATCCGCTCGGGCGAGAAGGCCAGGTGGAAGCTCTCGCCGGCGACCAGGCCAGACTGCTCGAGCAGGGGCCTTGCGACCTCGTCGGTGGTGCCCGGCCAGGTGGTGGACTCCAGGACGACGAGCGTGCCCTTGCTCAGGTTGCGGGCGACGGCCTTGGTCGCGCCCTCCACGGCGGACAGGTCCGGGCGGTGGTCCTCGTCCAGCGGCGTGGGCACGCAGATGACGATCGTGTTGCTCCGGGCCAGCACGGTCTCATCGAGTGTGGCGCTGAACCCGTGGGCCAGCATGTGCTCGAGGTCGGCGTCGGTCAGGTCGTCGATGTACGACTTCCCGGCGTTGAGCGCCTCCACCTTGACGGGGTCGACATCCACGCCGACGACGCGGAGACCAGCGCCCACCGCCTCCTTGGCGAGCGGCATGCCGACGTAGCCCAGGCCGATGACAGCCAAGTCTATTTCTGTCACAGCTGTGCCTTTGGGAGCCGGAAACAACACTTCATGGTGGCAAAGGTTATCTCAAGTCCACCTAGCTCACGCCTAATGCGACGGAACCCGTCAGAAGAGACAGCCAACGTGGAGGTCATCATTCGGCCAGGGATCGGTAAAGGGCTTGATAAGTCTCCGCCACGCGGCTCCAGGTGCGCTTCGCGGAGACTTCCGCCCGGCCCGCCTCACCCATCTCGGCGCGCCTGGCCGGGTCCTCCCTGAGCCCTGCGATGGCCTTGGCGAGCGCCTCGGGATCGCCCGGCGGCACCAGCAGCCCGGCGCCGTCGGAGCCCACGAGCTCGGACAGCGCGGGCAGATCGCTGAGCACGACCGGCTTCCCGAGCGCCATCGCCTCGACCGGTTTCAACGGCGTGACAAGTCGGCATACCCGCAGATCCTCGCGCGGGCAGGCGAAGACGTCGATGGCGTCCTGCGCCTGCAGCGCCTCCTCGGGCCCGACCCTGCCGGGCAGGATGGCGTCGCTCAGGCCGAGCTCGCCGACGAGCTCCAGCAGGTTGTCGCGCTCGGTGCCGTCGCCGACGATGAGCACCCGGACCGGCGTGTTCTGGTCACGCAGCAGCGCGGCGGCCCGCAGCAGGGTGGCGAACCCCTCGTAGGCCACGATGCTGGACACCGAGCCGACGACGACCTCGTTCGGCTGGATGCCGTACGCCTCCCTGAACGAGGCGCCGTCGTAGTGCGCCGTCAGCAGCGAGTCGTCCACCGCGTTGGGCGCCAGGTGGATCTTCTCCCTGGGCACCCCACGCTCGACGATCTCGACGGCCATGGTCTCGGCCAACGTGACCACCGCGTCGGCCTCGCGCATGAGGAACGCCTCGCGCTCGCGCTGGAGCACGTGCCGCTCGCTGCCGACCCTGATCGGGTCCCGGGAGGCCCAGGTCTCCTCCAGGAAGCCGCGTACCTCGTAGACGAACGGCGTGCCCGTGCGGTCGCGCACCGCGTGCGCCACCGAGCCGTTGCGGTGGTCGGTGGCGGCGTGCAGGACCTGCGGCCGCAGCTGGGTGACGAGCTTGGTGACCGCGTCGGCGCCTCTGACCATGCGCCCGCGCATCTCGAACGGCACCTCGCCGTGCCCGTCGGGCAGCAGCCGGTAGTAGGGGATGCCGTCGATCTCCTCGTACGGCGGCGCGTCCGCGTGCCCCTGCATCATGGGCCAGCCCCAGCTGGTGACCACGTGCGGGTCGAGCCCGGCGGCCTGCTGCGAGGTCACGATGCGGTGCGTGCGCACGGTGTAGCCGGCCTGCGTGTACGGCAGCGCGTTGGTGACCAGGTGCAGGACCCGGCCCTTGACCCGCTCCAGGATGGCCACCTTGGGCCCCGGCGGGATCGGGTCGGGGCTGATGGCGGCCAGCTCGCCCCGGTAGTAGGCGGCCCTGCGCTTGACGAAGGGGTATTTGGTGTGGGCCTCGAGCACGGCGGCGGCCTGGCTGACCCGGCCGGCGTCCCAGTGCTGCTTGGCCTCGTTCCACGGCCCCTTGATCACGCGCATGCCGAGCTTGCGCACGATGCGCCGGGCCCGCCGGGCGGCCGGCCAGGCCACGCTGCCCACGATGGGGCGCAGCCGGGGCGGGAGCGCGTCGGCGGCGGCCTGGGCCACCCGGACGGGGTCGGATTTGACCTTCGTCACGACGACGCGGGAGACGATGATCGGGTGCTGGACGAAGCCCTTGAGAAGTCCACCGACGCCGGCACGGGCGGACTTCGCGGAAACCTTAGAGGAGTCTTGACGACTGGCGTCGGATGCCACGCGGTGACCGTACCATAGGCAACGTTTTTTCCCTTCCGCTATGAAAGGCGAGGTCAATGAGGGAGAACCCCCTGGTCCTGCACGTTTTGGGTGCTCGTCCCAATTTCGTGAAAGCGGCCCCGGTGGTCCGTGCACTCGGTGAACTCGGCGTGCGGCAGGGCATCATCCACACTGGTCAGCACTACGACGCGCTGATGTCCGACGTCTTCTTCGCCGACCTCGGTCTGCCGGAGCCGGTGGCGAACCTGGGGGTCGGCTCGGGCAGCCACGCCAAGCAGACCGCGGCCCTGCTCGTCGGGCTGGAGGAGGTCGTCCAGGAGCACGATCCCGACCTCGTCGTGGTCTACGGCGACGTGAACTCGACGCTGGCCGCGATCCTCGTCTGCGCCAAGCTGGGCGTGCGGACCGCGCACGTGGAGGCGGGGCTGCGCTCGTTCGACCGGGGCATGCCGGAGGAGGTCAACAGGGTCGTCACAGACGCGCTGGCCGACCTGCTCTTCGCCACCTCCCCCGAGGCCCTGGCCTACCTGTCGGCCGAGGGGGTGCCGGCTTCCAAGGTGCACCTGGTCGGCAACCCCATGATCGACAGCCTGTTCTCGGCGCTGCCGGCGCTGGACCCGGCGCCCGTGGTGGCGCGGCTGGGCATACCGGATCGGTATGCCGTGGCGACGTTGCACCGCCCGGCGAACGTGGACTCGGCCGAGGCCGCCAAGGAGCTGGTCGACGCCGTGCTGGAGGTGTCGCGGCAGATCCCGATCGTGGTGCCGGTGCACCCGCGCGGGAAGGCGCGGCTGGCGGAGGCGGGCTTGGTCGACGGTGAGACGATCAAGGTCATCGAGCCGCTCGGCTATGTGGAGTTTCTCTCACTCGTCCGCGGCGCCGCTCTGGTGGTCACGGACTCCGGCGGCGTGCAGGAGGAGACGACCATGCTCGGCGTGCCGTGCCTGACGCTGCGGCCCAACACCGAGCGGCCGATCACCATCACGCATGGCACGAACCGGCTGGTCACGCCCGCCCTCCTGCCCGCGGCCGCGGAGAAGGCGCTGGCCGACGGCGCCGCCACGCCGGCCGGGGAGCTGCCGGTGCTCTGGGACGGCAAGGCCGGGCCGCGGATCGCCACGGTGATCGCCGCCTGGTTGAAGGGTGACAACCTGGCGCCCGCTTCCCAGGCCAAACGCCCCGAATAGCCTTCGCTTCCGACGTAACATGACATACCTCCTCCGCTGAGCGATAGGCGTACCACCATGGCCGAAACCCCCGAGTACCAGCGACTGGGACCCGTCAACTGGCTACCCGAGGAGCGCAAGCTCGTCGAGCGGCACGAGGCGGAGGTCAGGGAGCTGCGGCGGCGGCTGGAGATCGCCGAGGCCAAGGCCGCGTACGCGCAGTGGAAGCTTGAGGCCACGCAGGCCAAGCGCACGTTCAAGCTGGGCGAGGCCCTGGGCGCGAAGAGCCCAGGGAAGATCGTCGAGGCGGTCCGGTCGAAGGAGAAGGCGCCCAAGCCCCCGATGCCGGTCACCGAGGCCGTCGAGATCGCCAACAACCGGCCGCCGCTGGTCGAGGTGCCGCCGGCGAAGTGGCCCAACGGGCCGGTGAACCGGCCGGACCTGAAGGTCGCGGTGATCCTGGACGACTTCTCCAGGATGGCCTTCCGCTACGAGTGGGACCAGATCGAGTTCGGGCTCAAGGACTGGCCGGAGATCTTCGCGGAGAAGCGGCCTGATCTGCTGTTCTGCGAGTCGGCCTGGCACGGGAACCAGGGGCGCTGGCGCTACCAGATGACCGGCACCAACGCCCCCAAGGAGCCGCTGCGCGACCTGGTGGCCTGGTGCAAGCAGGAGGGCATTCCGACGGTCTTCTGGAACAAGGAGGACCCGCCGAACTTCGACTTCTTCATCGACACGGCCAAGCTGTTCGACTACGTGTTCACCTGCGACGGTGACATGGTCCCGAAATATCGGGAAATCTTGGGGCACGACCGGGTGGACGTGCTGCAGTTCGCCGCCCAGCCGCGTGTGCACAACCCGATCCAGCAGAAGCAGGGCCGGCTGCACGACGTGGTCTTCGCCGGGATGTACTTCCGCGACAAGCACCCCGAGCGCCGCGAGCAGATGGAGACCGTCCTTGACCCGGTCCGGGAGCTCGGCCTGCACATCTTCGCGCGCAACGGCGAGGTGGACGAGAAGTACGCCTGGCCGGAGAAGTACCGGCCGCACATCGTGGGCGAGCTGCCGTACGACCAGATGCTCGCCGCCTACCGGATGTACAAGGTCTTCCTGAACGTCAACTCGGTGCTGGACTCCCCGACCATGTGCGCGCGGCGGGTCTTCGAGCTGTCCGCCTGCGCGACGCCGGTCGTGTCCGGGTGGTCCCGGGCCATCGAGGAGACCTTCGGCGACCTGATCCCCATCGCGCGGGAGCCGATCGAGTCGTACAACCAGGTCCTGCACCTGATCAACAGCCCGGAGCTGCGGGCCAGGATGGGGCACCTGGCGATGCGCGAGGTGTTCGACAAGCACCTCTTCTCACACCGCGTGGACCAGATCCTCCAGGACCTCGGACACCAGGTCACCCCCAGAACTCGGTCGATCTCGGTCGTGCTGCCCACCAACCGCGCCTCCCAGATCGAGCACGCGATCTCGTCGGTGGCCCGGCAGATCCACCGGCCGCTGCAGCTGATCATGGTGCTGCACGGCCTGGACATCGACCCCGTCGTGGTCGCCGACAAGGCGCGCATGGCGGGCATCACGGACGTCGTGGTCCTGCCCGCCGACGCCTCGCTCTCGCTGGGCGCCTGCATGAACCTGGGCATCGCGGCCGCCGAGGGCGACCTGATCGCCAAGATGGACGACGACAACCTGTACGGCGACCACTACCTGTCGGACCTGGTCCGGGCGTTCGACTACTCCGACGCGGAGCTGGTGGGCAAGGGCGCGCACTACGCGTACTTCGAGGGCAGCAACACCACGATGTTGCGGCTGCCCGGTCTGGAGCACCGCTACTCGTTCCTCGTCCAGGGCGGCACGTTCCTCGGCAAGGCGGACATGTTCCGCTCGTACGGGTTCGCGGACATCACCCGAGGCGAGGACACCGAGCTGGTACGGCGGCTGAAGGCGGACTCCGTCAAGATCTACTCGGCGGACCGCTTCAACTTCGTCTACTGGCGCAGCGCCGACGCCTCGATGCACACCTGGCAGGCGGACCACATCAAGCTGACCCGCAACGCCCAGTTCTCGTTCGTCGGCCGCCCGGACGCGCACGTCCTGATCTGAGCCCGTTACCCGGTCACCTTGGCGAGGCTCTTGTCGGCGAGGTCGGCGAGCTCGTACAGGCCGGACGGCTTCACCTGCTTGCCGACCACGAGCATGCTCATGACGAGGGTGCCTCGTCTGATCATGACGGAGCCGATCTGGGCGTTCTTGTCCGCGCCCGAGGCCGTGGTCAGGTATGCCCGCGACTCGTCGCCCTTGGTCGGCATGGACAGGGCCTTCGTCTTGTAGGAGATCTTCGAGCCGCCGACGTCCGCGGTGTACGCCATGCACTGCTCCGGCAGCGGCGCGGGGAAGGACGCCGACGGGAGCCGCACCACGGCCTGCGTGATCGAGCCGCGTTCGGCGGCGAAGGCGATCACCGCGCCCGGCGCCTTGGCGACGTCCGGCTTGGCGGCGTCGAGCTGGGCGGCCCCGGCGCACTCCGGCCGCTCCAGCTTGGCCTGGCGCACCGCGGCAAGCCCCTGTTGGGTGGACTTGAGCGAGCCGAAGGCGCCCAGCTCCGGGCCGTACGAGATGCGCATGCCCGCGGGCGCGGGCAGCAGCGCGGCGCGGAGCTTGGCCGCGTCGGCGGACGACGCGGGCGGCGGCGACGAGGCGGCGGGCGCCGCCGAGCTCTCGTCGGCCGAGCATCCGGCAACCGCCACCATACTCAGACATATGCCGGAAATGGCCTTGCGCATGAGCCCTCCAATTCACTCCAGCGGCATTTTCGAAAACGCTAGAGGAATCGCGGGCCACGCAACCGCGTAACGTCGCTATTCGCGGAATTCAGAGGGTTTATGAATGATTTCCGATTCGCCGTTGTCCAGGTTTCCGTCATTGAGCAAAGCCCTGGCCAGGCCAGGTCCCGCGCCGCCCAGCGCAAGCGCCTTGGCGAGTCCCGGTCCCGCGCCGCCCAGCGCAAGCGCCTTGGCGAGTCCCGGTCCGGTGCCGCCGAGGGTGAGCGCCTTGGCCAGGAGCTCCTCCAGCGCCTTCGCGGCCTCGGTGGTCTCCTGTTCGCGCTGCGCCTGCGCGATGCGGTCTCACTGGTCAGGCGCTCGCGGTTGAGAATGAGGTCCTCGATCGTGAGGTTGCCGATGATGTAGAGCTCAGGGGACCACCCCGTACTCCGCCCGTCAGTGATATTCCGGACGCTACTCCAAACCGGCATTCGCGGTAATAGGTCACGCAAAATGTTTCTCGAGGCGCTGCGCGCCCCTGTGCGGCATTTGGCGTGGGCTGCTGATGATCGCGCCATGAGCTTGAGTCCGCGTGACCTCGGGATGAACCGGCCCATTTCCCGCCGCGACTTCTTCGACGGAATAGCCGTGAGCGCTCTTGCGTCCGCGGGGATAGCCGAGACGACTCAGGAGGCCGCGGCTCCGCCCGCGCCCTACGGAGCTCGCGGAGCCAGCGGAGCCAGCGGAGCTCGCGGATTCCAGGGCGGCGCCGCAGAGGCGCTCAGCGTGCCCCATGCGCTGCGGGACGGCCGCTTCTGGCAGTACGCGGATCCGCCGGAGCCCACCGGAGAAAGCTACGACCTCGTGGTGGTCGGCGGCGGGCTCAGCGGGGTGAGCGCGGCCTACGAGTGGCTGCGGCGGGACCCGGGCGCCGGCGTGCTCGTCCTCGACAACCACGACGAGATCGGCGGGCAGGCGCGGCGCGCGCGCTTCCACCGGCAGAACGGCCCGGCGCCCGCCGACCCCGGCCTGGCCGACGGCGTGATGTGCGACGCGGAGACCTTCGGCGCGGACACGCTGGTCAGGCTCGGCTCCGACTGGGTGGCCAGGCTGCCGATCGACGAGCGGGCCAGGGATGACCTGCGCATGTTGCATCGGGAGCCGCCCGACTGGTTCCCCGGGCTGTCGGCCGAGGGCAAGCAGGAGCGGCTGGCGGAGCTGACGTACTCGGCCTTCCTCCTCGAGGTCTGCGGGGCGCACCCGGACGTGGAGCGCTTCTGCCGCAGCATGCCGTGCCAGGAATGGGGGTACGACACCCGGGCGCTCGGCGCGATCGACGCCTGGGGCACCGGATATCCGGGGTTCGCCGGCCTGGGACTCGACGCGAACAAGCCGTCCCGGTTCAACTCCCCCACGGTGAAGAAGCAGTGGGGAATGGAGAGTCCGGACGTCTACCTCGTTCCTGAGGGCAACCAGGCCCTGGTGCGGACGATGGTGCAGCGGATGCTCGACCGCCCCGGCAACCAGGTGCGGTTCCGGCTGTCCAGCCCCGTGGTGTCGGTACGCGACGGCGCCGCGTCGGCGACCGTGGGTTACTTCGACGGCCACCAGGTCATGACCGTCACAGCCGGGGCGGTGATCCTGGCCTGCTGGAGCGCGGTCATCCCGTACCTGGTGCCGGAGTTGCCCGCCGAACAGCGGCAGGCGTTGAGCGCCGCCGTCCGGGTGCCGCTGCTGCACGCCACAGTGCGGGTGCGTGACTGGGACGCGTGGCGGCGGGCCGGCGTGCGCCGGGTGCGCTGGACCGGCGCGTACTGGTCGCTGACCGAGCTCGACCCGCCCCGCCGGCCGGGCGGAGCGGCCACCGTGCACCTGCTGGCCACGCCCTGCCGCTCGGAGCTGGGTCCGGAGGCGGGTGCGGTGGCCGGCCGGCGCGAGCTGATCAAGACGCCGTACGAGCATCTGGAGCACACGATCAGGGACCAGCTCGCGCGGCTGCTGGGGCCCGCCGGTTTCGACCCGGCCGGGGACATCGAGGCGATCACGGTCAACCGGTGGGGGCACGGGAACGCGCCCGAGTACTGCCGTCCGTGGCACACCTTCTACCCGGACGGGCCGTACCCGGCGGACACGGCGCGCAGGCGCTTCGGCAGGATCGCGATCGCGGGCTCGGACTCGGCGCCCACCGCCCGGGCCGACGCCGCCGTCACGGCCGCCTACCGCGCGGTGGAGGAGCTGGCCCCATGACGCTCTGGCTGCGAATCTTCCTGGTCGGGCTCACGCTCTGGACGGCCACCGTCGTGGTGACCGCCTGGACGGAGAACTCCAACCTCGTCCCCACCGTGGTGCTGTTCGGCAGCTTCCTGGTGCCGGTGACGTTCGTGGTCTGGGCGTACGGACGCGACCGGTCCCCGCGGGTCACGGTCGAGATGATGTTCAAGGCGTTCGTCGTGGGCGGCGTGCTCGGGGTGCTCGGCGCCTCGCTGCTGGAGAGCTGGCTCATCAGGCCGTCGATCGTCATGTACGTGCTGGTCGGCCTGATCGAGGAGGGCGTGAAGCTGGCCGCGCTGATCTTCGTCACCCGGCACGTGAAGACCCGCACGACCATGGACGGCGTCATACTCGGCGCGACCGTCGGCTTCGGCTTCGCCGCCTTCGAGAGCGCCGGATACGCCTTCAACGCCCTCTTCACCGCCAAAGGCCTGTCGCTCTCCCAGCTCGTCGAGACCGAGGTGCTGCGCGGCATCCTGGCGCCCGTCGGGCACGGCCTGTGGACCGCCATCGCCGGCGGCGCGTTGTTCGCCGCCCGCGGCCGGTTCACGGTTCCCGTGGTGCTGACCTACCTCGGCGTCTCGCTGCTGCACGCGCTGTGGGACTCGATGACCGCCATCGCGATCGCGATCACACTGGTGCTGACCGGCCGGCCGTGGCAGTTCGAGCTGCTGCGGATCGGCCGGGTGCCGCGGGTGACCCCGTGGCAGGTGCACGTGTTCACGGTGCTGAACTGGGCGGGCCTCGTCACGATCTCGCTGGTCGCACTGGTCTGGTTGTGGACGACCGTGCGGTCGGGCCGTCGCCAACGCGAGATCGTGTCCCAATAATCACGGTAATGAACGTCTTCCTCCCACTGCGCCGGAACCATAAACGGTGCTAGTCTCCTGTGCGATCTTCCGGAGGTGTATTTACACAAGGTGTGGAAATGCCCCCGACTCGAGGTTGGGACATGGGCTCGCGAAACCGGTCAATTCGGTTCAAGATCTTCTTGTTACTGCTGTTACCCCTCCTGTCTCTGAGCGCGCTCTGGGGTTTCGTCCTCAACCTCACCATGGGCGACGCCCAGTCACTGCTGCGGGCCGGCACGCTGTACCGAACCATCGGCATCGCCTCCACCGACCTGGGCTTACAGCTCCAGGCCGAACGCGTACGCTCGGCTGAGGCGCTCACGACACGTGAGCTCACCGATGCGCTCGGCGGCCAGCGCGCCCGCACCGACCAGTCCGTCGGCGAATTCCGTCAGGCCGTCACGGAGGCCGGCGACGCGACCGACAACCTGCGCCGCCCGCTCGGCACGCTGCTGGGCGCACTCGACCGGCTCGGCCCGATCAGGGCCGACATCGACAGCGGCCTGAGCTCCCGCCTGGCCGGGCTCAACGAGTACAACCGCATCCTCGACTCGATCTTCCTGCTCTACGACCACCTGGTCACGGTCTCCGACCTGGCCATACTCCAGCAGGCCGCCTCGCTGCAGGCCATGGGCATGGCCAGGGAGTACATCGCCAGGGAGCACGCGCTCGCCATCGGGGCCCTGGCCGACGGGCGGCTCACCGAGCCGGAGACCGCGGCGTTCACCGAGTACGCGGCCTCCAGGAGATTCCTGCACGCGCGCGGGCTCGCGGGCCTCGACGTGACGCTGCGCCGGCCGTACGAGCAGGTCTTCGCCTCCGAGCCGTTCCAGACCTTCGTCACCATGGAAGCCAGGGTCGTCAGGACCGGCACCCCGCCGCCCGAGGCCGCCGGCTGGACGGAGACCATCAGCAGGCTGGCCTCCGAGCTGGACAAACACGGCTTGGCCGCGTCCGAGGTGCTGGCCGGCCGTACGTCCGAGGCCGCCACGGGCACCGTTGTCGAGATCGCGATCGCGGGCGGCCTCGGCTTGATCGCGGTGCTCGCGTCGATCATCATCTCTGTACGCTTCGGTCGTCGCCTGGCCGGAGAGCTCGCCGGGCTGCGCGCGGCCGCGGTCGAGCTGTCGGAGCAGCGGCTGCCGGACATCATGGAGCGGCTGCGCAAGGGTGAGGACGTCGACGTGCGGAAGGAGGCCAAGGCGATCAAGGTGAGCGGTTCCGCTGAGATCACCGATGTGGCCAGGGCCTTCGGTTCCGTGCAACGCACCGCCGTGACGGCGGCGGTCGGTCAGGCCGCGCTGCGGCGCGGGGTCGGCCAGGTCTTCCTCAACCTCGCCCGGCGCAAGCAGGGGCTGCTGCACCGCCAGCTCGCGCTGCTCGACGGCATGCAGCGGCGTACGCACGACCCGGACCGGCTGGAGGAGCTCTTCCGGCTGGACCACCTCACCACCCGTATGCGGCGGCACGCCGAGAGCCTGATCGTCCTGTCCGGGTCGGCGCCCGGGCGGGCGTGGCGCAAGCCCGTGCCCGTGATCGACATCGTCCGGGCCGCGGTCGCCGAGGTCGAGGACTACACCCGGGTCAACGTCGAGGTCATGCCGGTCAGCGCGTTCGACGGGGCCGCCGCGGCCGACCTCACGCACCTGCTCGCCGAGCTGGTCGAGAACGCCACCATCTACTCGCCGCCGGACACCCAGGTCCGTGTGGGCGGCGACCAGGTGAGCAACGGCTACGCCATCGAGGTCGAGGACAAGGGTCCGGGCCTGTCGGCCGGCGAGTACGCCGCGTTCAACGCGCTGCTGGCCGACCCGCCCGAGTTCGACCTGGCCGACAGCGGCAGGCTCGGCCTGTTCGTGGTGGCCAGGCTGGCCGCGCGCCACGGGGTCAAGGTGCTGCTGCGGCGCTCGCCCTTCGGCGGCACGACCGCCATCGCGCTCGTGCCACGCGACTTGGTGACCGAGCAGACGGCGCTGACGGTCGGCGACAGCGGGGAGGAAATGGCCGCGCTGCCGAGCCGTACCAGGAAGAAGGCGCTCGCCGTGGTCACCTCGGGCACCCACGCCGGGTTGCCCAGGCGGGTGCGCCAGGCCGGCCTGTCGTCGCGGCTCAAGGACAAGCCGTCCGCGGCGCCCGAGCAGCCCGAGCGGCCGGCCGAACGCTCTCCCGACGAGGTTCGCGACCTGTTCTCCGCGTTCCAGCGGGGAACCCAACGCGCCCGAGAAGAAGCCCAGGATGAGGGGGACAAATGAGTGTGCCGACCACCAACACCGGTGAGCTGAACTGGCTGCTTGACGACCTGACCGCCAGGGTCGCCGCGGTGCGGCAGGCGGTCATCCTGTCGACCGACGGCCTGGCGATCGGCCACTCCAAGGGGTTGATCCGCGAGGACGCCGAGCACCTGTCGGCCGTGGCGGCGGGCTTCCAGAGCCTGGCCCGCGGCACGGGCCGCCATTTCGGGGGCGGCGACGTACGCCAGACCATCGTCGAGATGGAGTCGGCGTTCCTGTTCGTCACGGCGGCGGGACAGGGCACCTGCCTGGCCGTGATCGCCGATGCGAACGTGGACGTCGGCCACATCGCCTACGAGATGGCGATGCTGGTCAAGCGGGTGGGCCAGCACATCACCACCAACCCACGTGCTGGAGCGTCATGAGCGACAGCCCGCAGTGGTTCGATGAGGAGGCCGGGCCCGTCGTCCGGCCCTACGCCCTCATCCGCGGCCGCACGCGTTCCTCCGGGGACACGTTCGACCTCGTCGCGACCGTGCGCGTCATCGGCGACCCGCCAGGCGACCTCGGTCCCGAGCAACAACTGATCCTGCGGGCTGCTCGCAGTCCGATCTCGGTGGCCGACCTGGCCGTCGAGCTCGACCTGCCCATCGGCGTCGTCCGGGTGCTGCTCGGCGACATGCGTGACCACGGCCTCATCTCCGTGTCATCGTCCTCGGCCGGAGGGACGCGGACGAATGAGCGCATTCTCAAGGAAGTGATCAATGGACTCCGTGCTCTCTGAGGACCCCGTCGCGCTGAAGATCCTCATCGCCGGGGGTTTCGGCGTCGGGAAGACCACCCTGGTCGGATCGATCAGCGAGATCAAGCCGCTGCGCACGGAGGAGGTGCTCTCCGACCGCGGGATCGGCGTCGACGACATCGACGGCGTGGAGGCCAAGACCACCACGACCGTCGCGATGGACTTCGGGCGCATCACGATCCGCGAAGGGCTCGTGGTCTACCTGTTCGGCACGCCCGGGCAGGAGCGGTTCTGGTTCATGTGGGACGAGCTGTCCTACGGCGCGCTGGGCGCGGTCGTGATCGCCGACACCCGGCGGCTGACCGACTGCTTCCCGTCCCTCGACTACTTCGAGCAGCGCGGCACGCCGTTCGTGGTGGCCGTCAACTGCTTCGACGGGGCCGCGCAGCACAGCGTGGAGGACGTGCGCATCGCGCTCGACCTGGACGACGACGTGCCGGTGATGCTGTGCGACGTGCGGCGGCGCACCTCGGCCAAGGAAGTCATGATCACCTTGGTCGAGCACTCCCTGCGCACGCTCACCTCGGCGAACTGAGGCGACGCGGGCGCTCCACCGAGCGCCGTCAGAGCGCTCGGAGGCCGTTGATCACCTCGCGGAGCAGGCTCTCCGTCGGTGTGGACGCCCGGTCGCGCTGCGGGCGCACCGAGATCAGGCCGTGCTCCAGCAGGTCGCCCAGCAGCACCCGCACCACGCCGACCGGCAGGCCCACCTCCGAGGCGACCTCGGCGACGGGTCTGCCCTGGCCGGACAGGTAGCCGATCACCCTGCGGTGTTGAGCGCTGAGCTCGGCGTTGGACGGGGCGGGCAACCCGGTCGACACGACGGTCGCCAGCAGGTCGAGGGCGGAGGACGCGGGCCGGGTGCGCCCGCGTGCGACCGCGTACGGCCGCACGACCGGACCCGCCTCCTCGTCGACCCACTCGTGCTCGCGGCTCACGGCTGAGATCCCCCATCCTGGTCGCTGTCCTGCCGCCCGCGCTGCCAGCCGGACTGGAGAGAGGAGAGCAACGCCCTGGCCTCCTCGGGCGAGCGCTCCTCAGCGGCTGAGGGCGGCGGCGCCTGCTGGAGCCGCTGAGGAGCGTTGGTCTGCCGCTGGCGGCGGGGCAGGCTCGTCTGCCGTTCCTCGTGCGGCCGGCCGTTCTGCTCGTCCGGGCGCTCTTGACGGGTGGTGCGATCGCGCTGCGGGAGACCGGTCTGCCGGGCACGCCGCGGCAGGCTCGCCGGTGCGTCGGTCCCCGGCAGGATCGTCGGCCTGTCGCCCCGCGGCCGTCCCGGCTCCGGCTCGGCGAGCTCCGCCGGGCCCGCCTGCTGCGGCAGCGCGGGCCCCGCTCCCCGCATGCTCGTACGGACCCGGCGCGGCAGGTCCCCGGGCCCCGTGGTCTCCGGCCGGACCACCGACACGGAGACGGACTCGAACTCCAGCGGCTGCACCGGCGTCGCCATGGGCTCGACCAGCGATCCCGGCACGAGCACGATCGCGGTCGTGCCGCCGTACGGTGACGGCTTGAGCGTCACCTTGATGCCGTGCCTGGCGGCGAGCATGCCGACCACCGCGAACCCGAGCCGCTCGGTCTGGGCGACGTCGAACTCGGGCGGGCTGGCCAGGCGCTCGTTGATGATCCTGCGGGTGGCCTCGTCCATGCCCAGCCCGCGGTCCTCGATCTCGACGGCGAAGCCCCTGCCGACCATCTCGCCGCGTACCGAGACCTCATTGCTGGGCGAGGAGAAGGAGGCGGCGTTCTCGATCAGCTCGGCGAACAGGTGCATGAGGTCGGCCACCGCCGCGCCGGAGACACCGCATTCGGTCATCGGGTAGACGCGGACCCGCGTGTACTCCTCGACCTGGGCGGCGGCGCCACTGAGCACGTCCTCGATCGGGATGACGCCGCGCCACCTGCGGCCCGCCGAGCCGCCGGAGAGCAGCACCAGGCCCTCCGCGTGGCGGCGCATGCGGGTGGTCAGGTGGTCGAGCTTGAACAGCCGCTCCAGGGCCTCCGGCTCCTCCGTCTGACGCTGCATCTCGTCGAGCAGCTTGAGCTGGCGCTGCAGCAGCGACTGGCTGCGCCGCGCCAGGTTGCGCAGCGCCTCGGACAGTCCTTGGCGCAACTTGGCCTGCTCGACGGCCGCGTCCACGGCCGTGCTCTGCACGCTGTCGAACGCCGCCGCCAGGTCACTGACCTCGCTGGTGGCGTTGCGGCCCACCTTGATGGGCGGCGCCTCGGACGCGATGTCGACGCTCTCGCCCTTGCGTAGCTTCGCCACGACGTCAGGCAGCCTGATCTCGGCCAGGTCCAGAGCGGTACGGCGGAGCGTCGCCAGCTCGCGGGTGATCCTGCGGCCGAACCGGATCGAGATGAAGATCGAGAAGATGACGGCGATCAGCCCGAGGGCGCCCGCGACCGCGGCCTGCACCACGATGGCGATACCGGCGGGCTCCATCCTGGCCAGCAGCTTGTCGCCGGTGCTCCAGATGGCCTCCTGGTATTCCTTCTGCACCTGGTCGGCGACGCCCCGCCAGAGCTGGACGTCCAGCGGCTGCCCGGCGATGTAGCTCTCGACCAGGTTCTCCATGGTGA
This sequence comes from Nonomuraea polychroma, assembly GCF_004011505.1. Lineage (NCBI taxonomy): Bacteria > Bacillati > Actinomycetota > Actinomycetes > Streptosporangiales > Streptosporangiaceae > Nonomuraea > Nonomuraea polychroma. The sequence continues at coordinate 9,731,882 of NZ_SAUN01000001.1, read as the reverse complement.
CGTACCTGGCGGAGTAGTAAATCTTCTCGAACGGGGCCCGCAGCTCGGCGTCGAGGTTGGCCAGGGCCTTCGGGAAGAGGTGGGTGCGGGTGCCGTCGATGCCCGCCAGCATGTGGACGTCGCGCATGTTCGGCCGGCCGTTGGCGGCGATGATCAGGGCGTGCTCACGGCTCAGCAGCTCGCGTACCTCGTCGGCGGCGATCAGGCCCTGCGCCTGGAGGGAGAGCTGCACGTCCGTACTCATCGTCAGCCGGGAGTAGAGCAGGTGGATCTCGTCGGAGATCTTCGCGTACTCCGTCACGAGGCCGCCGGGGGTGAGGCTGCGCTCGTCCACCTTGCGCCTGATGTCGGGGATCCGGCCGACGGCCGCGAACACGGCCTGGAGCTGGTTCTTCATGTCCTGCGAGAGCGCGGCCTGCGTGTCCTCGGACAGCGCCTGCTCCGTCAGCGACTTCCTGTTCGCGTCGACCTTGGCCCGGGCCTTGCTCAGCGCGTCCGGGTCCGTGACGGTGCCCGCGATCCGCTCAGCCGAGGCCAGCCGTTCCGTCTGCAGGTTGCCGGTCAGACCGTCGGCGTGGTTGATGACGCCTGTCCAGATCGTCTCGACCTTGAGCAGGTTGAGCGCCTGTCCCGATGTCGTGCTCGCGGCGAAGCCCCAGAGCGCGATCAGGGAGATCAAGGGGATGACGAGCAGCGTCGAGATCTTGAATCGGATGGATCTGCCCGATGCCATGACACCTGCTCCCGGATAGAAGATCGCCGGAGAGAATAGCATCGAAACAGATGGTTTTAAGATCGACTAGCGATAAATCTGTGATATGTCGGGAAATTTAGGGCCTCAACGCGGTTTGCGGGCGTCCGGCGCCGCCAGGTGAGCCGCACCAGCCAGGCCGCCAGCACGGCCAGCAACGCCACCTCCGCGCCCAGCAACAACCTCTCCACGAGCCCGATCATCACGCGCTCCCCCGGCAGGGCCACGTACGTGATCGCCAGCAGCCCGAACCCCCCGGCCAGCGCCACCCACTCCACGGCCCGCGCCACGGGCTTCCAGTCGGCGTTGCCGGCCAGCCTGGGCACCAGCAACGCCCCGGCGGCCGGAAGGCTCACGAAGGCCGCTACGGACGCGTACCGATGGATCTGGGCCGCCAGGTCGAGGTCCGTGCCGATGGGCGTGGTCGGGATGACCGCGGCCACCACGAGCGCTCCCGACCACACCATCAGCAACCGTTCCGGCAGCCCCCGGACAGGCGCCCCCGCCACCCTGAGGCCCGCCAGCAACGCCAGCGACCCGATCCCCAGAACCGCCATCGCGACCTCCGTGACGCCCCCGCGGTCGGACACGGCGTACTCGCTGACGGTCACGTTCATGGGGTCGAGGTAGGGGTCGGGGTCGAACTGCCCGACCACCACCGCGACCACGGCGAACAGGATGGAGCCACAGGCGATCAGCGGTAAGAGCCTCTTTGCTGCCGTCATGCCGCAACTCTCCCGCCACGCCCCCGTCCCCCACATCCGGCCCTGTCCCCGAGCCACCCCTGACCCGACCCTGACCTCGCCCCCGGACAAATCGGTTGTCCATGGCCCCGCCCGGGCCTAGCTTTTACTGATCGACTCGCTGCGGAAAGGACCTCACTTGCTGGAAGCCGACGTGCATGCCTACCTCAGATCGATGGCCGGGCCTACGGCGTGCCGGGTCGGGCCTTTCACGGTCCGGTTCGACGAGCATGACGACGCGCTCCCGTTCAACTACGCCATCCCCGACGACGACAGCGCGCCCATGGCGGACGAGGTCGCCGAACTGGTCGCGGCGTTCCGGGAGCGCGGCAGGACGCCGCGGCTGGAGTACGTGCCTGCGGCCGCGCCGAAGGTGGAGAGCGCGCTGCTCGCGGCGGGGTTCACCGCCGAGGGCCGTTTTCCGCTCCTGGTGTGCTCGCCGGACGAGGTGGTGGACAGCGTGATGGCGGACGACGCGATCCGGGTCGCGCTCGTCAGCGACGATCCGGGGCTCTGGCGGGTCGCGCGGGTCATGAACGAGGCGTTCCAGGCGCCTGAGGCCACGGAGCACGACGTCGCCCGGCTTCGCGGGGTCTTGGACCGGGGCGGTCTCGTGGCCGCCGCCGTGGACACGACGACGGGGGACGTCGTCGGCGGCGGGCAGATCGGGAGTCCGCATCGAGGGGTCGCCGAGGTCGCCGGCATCGCGGTGCTGAGCTCGCAACGGCGGCGGGGCATCGGGGGAGCGATCACGGCGTTCCTGACCCGTGCGGCGGCGAGCGCCGGGATCACGACGCCGTTCCTCACTCCCGCCGATGACCGGGCCGCGCAGATCTACGCCCGCGTCGGCTACCGAAAGCTGGGCGAGGCCCTGTTCCTCTCGCTCCGCTAGCCCTTTCCCCGGCTCTCAAAGGACCTCCACCGAAGTACGGCGGCGCGGAGGGTGGCGCAGGACCGCAGGCAACGGGGCGGGCAGGCTACTGCTGCAGCACCGACAGGACGTTTCCCGCCGGGTCGGTGAACCAGGCGATCGCCGGCCCCTCCTCGCGGAAGATGCCCTTCTCGTCGGCCTTGAGGTGCGGATAGCGCTCGAACCGCACTCCCCGTGCCACAAGCTCGTCCACGGCCTTGTCGATGTCCTCCACCGGGAAGTTGAGGATCGTGAACGTGGCCGGGGTGTGGTCGTCCTTCGGGTAGACCAGGATCTCGGTGCCGCCCGCTATGTGGAGCGTCAGCAGGCCGTGCTCCTCGGAGACCCGCAACCCCAGCGTCTCGCCGTAGAACTTCTTCGCCGCCGCGATGTCGTTCACCGAGAACCCGCTGAACGCCTTCGTCGTTCCGAACATCGTCACATCGCCTTCCTGTGCTCCTCGCTGAGCTGGATGATCTGGACGTAGTTGCCGTCCGGGTCGATCGCGGTGGCGAAGAAGCTGCCGTCGCGGTCCTCCAGCTCCGCCAGCCACGTCACGCCCGCGCGCTCCATCCGGGCCGCCACGGCCTGGGCGTCGTCCACGTCGAAGTTCAGGATCACCCGGCCGGGCTCGGGATTCTTGTCGGCCACGTCGTCACGCGAGTCGATGAACAGGAAGAATTCCCCGAACTTGAGAACCCCATAACCGTTGACGTCGGTGTCGCTCTCGGGTTCGAGGGCGGTGACGTACCAGGCGCGCAGGCGGGCGGGGTCGGTGCTGGCGAGCAGCAGGCTGCCCAGGGTGGACCGCTTCATGGTCGTCTCCTCTGTGCGTTGAAAGCGCGTTCGAGGGACAGACCTGGCGGCGGGCGAAAACTCATCGCGGAAACGGCCGCGCAGCGTGCCCGGGTCTGGTGGGCACGCTGCGCGGGGGTTTCGGTCAGCCGGTTCTGAGCGTGAGTCCGTAAACACTCAAGATCTCATTGACCGGCTGATGGTACGTCGTGCCGCCGGTGGTGCAGTTGCCGGAGCCGCCCGAGGTCACGCCCTGGGCCTGGCTGCCGGAGATGAACGAACCGCCGGAGTCGCCCGGCTGGGCGCAGGCGCTGGTCCTGGTCAGACCGGTGACGGTGCCCTGCGGGTACCTGACGGTGGCGTTGTGCTGCTGGATGATGCCGCAGCGCCAGCCGGTGGTCGAGCCGGAGCGGCAGATGGACGCGCCGACCGAGGCCTGGGTGGAGCCGCGGACGGTCACGAGCGAGCCGCCGGAGCCGCGGACGTACGGCGTCGGGTTGTTGCCGGGAGCGGCGACCCAGGCGTAGTCGTTGCCGGGGAAGGAGGAGCCCTGGAAGGTGCCCGTGGGGTTCCTGGTCGTGGCGCCGGTCCGGCCGCAGTGCCCGGCCGTGACGAAGCCCGGCGTGCTGCCCCTGGTGACGGAGAAGCCGACGCTGCAGCGGCTGGAGCCGATGTAGAACGGCGCGCCGCCGATGATGTCGATGTACGTCCCCGGCCGCTCGGCCGTCGCCGCCACCGTGACCAGGCTCCGGTCGACGCCGGCGGCCGCGACGAGGGCGTCGGCGGCCTGGACCGTGGGCGCCTGGACGGAGACGGCGTTGGTCTTCACGTCGACGTACCAGAGCGAGGCGGCGGCCGTGGCACGCCGCGGGGCCGCGTCCAGCTTCTGCATGACCGCGTTGAGGTCGGCCAGCGTGCGCTTGACGAGGACCGGCTGGGCGCCCTGCGCCTCGATCGCGGGGGCGGCGTTGGGGTCGGTGGTGGCGACCATGAGCTTGGAGGCGTCGTCGTTCAGCCAGGCGCCGCCGAACGACCCGCCGAGCTGGGCGGTCAGCGTGGACTCTGCGGCCGCGGCGCGTTCCTCGTTGGCCAGCCGGGTGACGACTTGGGCTTCGGAGAGGCCGAGGTCGCGTTCGAGCGCGTCGACCATGGCGGGGGGTGCTGGGGAGGCGGTTTGCGGCGCTGGGTCGGCTGCCGCGGGGCTGAGGGGGGTTGCCAGAGAGACGGCTAAGATGACGCCGCCTACCAGCGCACAGCGCTTACTCAACATGTGCACTCCTCGGGTGGGGGTGTTGTCAAGTTAACGGCTGGGTACGAGCGCCGTTCAGATACCAAAGGGTCTCTATTTCGGTGTTATGGCCGGGTTTCGGACATAATCCTGAACCGGACATTTCTGACTTAAAGGGTGGGCGCGGCGATGGGTCGGTAAGGTCCCGTTGCTGGAGGTGTTCTCTGTGCGTAATGGTGTTCGTCATCTGATCGGCGCCGGCGCAGGGCTGCTGGCCACGCCGCTGATCGCAGCAGGTCTGTCGTACGGCGCCGTCGAGCGTTATGTCCGAATGCCGAAGATCACCGTCGACTGGATCGCGATGCCCGTGTTCGTCGGAGCCTTCGTCGTCATCGGTGTTCTGGTCGGGTCGAGGTTGTCGCCGCTCGCCTCTTTGCTGCCCGGCCTGGTCTTCGGCGGGCTCGGCGGGGCGTCGCTGGCGCGCATCGGCCTAGGCGGCGACCACACGTTGTGGTTCGACCTCGTGCCGCGCGAATATCACTTGCTCTATGCGGCCCTGCTGAACAACTGGTCGCTCCCGGTCGGATGCGTGTTGCTGGTCGCTTCGGCCTTCCCGTCCCGATGGCGGGGCAAGGCGGCGGCTCGGCACGAGCCCCCGGCTGCCCCGCCCGAAGAGGAGGCGGCGGCCCCAGAGCCGCCGCCCCTGCCCAAGCGGATCCCCTCTCGCTACTGATCGGGCTTCAGTACGAGTAAGGCGATGAGCACATACGGCGCCGTCAGGAGGGCGAACGTGGCGCCGTGCGTCAGCCCCGCCGAAGCGGCCGCGTAGGCCGTGTATGCCGCCAGCGTGACCAGGTTCTCCCCCAGACCGGCGACCGACGTCACGGTGGCCCGAGCCGGACCCTTGATCCGCTCCTGGAGGCGCGCGTCGGCCACCACCCCGGTCATCTGGAACGCCCCGAACGCCACGGCGATCAACGCGAAACCGGCAGGATGCCCGCTCAGCGCCCCGGCCGCCATGGCGGCGGCCGCCGCCCCGATCGTCAGGGCGTACCCACGGGCGGGCATACGCTGCGCCGCGCCCGCCAGGAGGCCGCCGGCCGTGGCGCCGATCCAGACCACGAAGATCACCAGCTGGATGGCGGTCTTGGACAACCCCGTCTCCGCCCCGAGGAGGGGGATGTACTCCTCCAGGGCTCCCCAGATGGCCGTCACGAAGGAGAGGAGCAGGAGCGCGTTGAGCACCTTCCGGTCCGAGCGGGCCTCCGTGATCCCCGCTCGGAGCACCGCGAAATAGCTCATCTCCGTCGCGGCGGCGGCGGATGTCCGGTGCTCGGGGAGCGTCAGAGCCGTGGCCGCGCACAGGACGCACGCCAGGACGCTGGCCGCCCCCACGGCGACATAGCCGCCGGCCGCGAAGACCGGCATGGCCAGACCCATAGCCGCCGCGACCGCGACGAGACCGACGGATTCGGCCCGGCCCATGACCGTGGCGTACCGGTCCTCCTGGCCGAGGCGCTCCAACTCCTCATAGGAGAGGGCTTCGAAGGCGCCGGAGACGAGGGCGCCCTCGGCGCCCCACAAGACGAAGCCGACGGCGAACGCCCAGTAGGAGGGGACGAGAGTCCACAGGGCGAAGCCGGCGCCGGCCAGGAGCGGGCCGAGGCACAGGAGCAGACGCCGGGACACCGCGTCGGCCCACGCGCCGGACGGGACCTCCAGCACCATGCCCGTCACCGACCAGATGACGAACAACGACGAGATCTCGGCGACGGACAACCCGGTGTCGGTGAACAGCAACGCATACACCGGGTAGAGCAGGATGAATTCGCCTAGGAACGTATAGGCGTACAGCTTCTTGACGAGCATGAGGCCTTCCACGGGGACGAGCAGGGACTCCGAGTGCTCGTCGCCTCGGAGGTCCGCGCGCCCCGCGCCGGCCTCTGGTCAGTCATCAATGTCGCCAGTGCATGGCACGAGTCTAGCGTCGATCCTGACGCGGACCCGCGCTCCTCAGACCTGTCATAAAGTCCAATGGTGGCTGACGTCAGTGTGGTGGTCCGATACCGCAAGGCGGTGACGTACGGTGTGCACGCGCTGCTCGCCGCCCTGGAGACCGCGAAGGTCGAGCACGACCTGCGGCTGGGCACCACCCCCGAGGAGACCGCCGAGCACATCAACGCCAGCGAGGCCGACCGGGTGCTGGTGCTCTGGTCCTTCTACTCGCCGGACGCCGAGGCCATGGCGGCCGAGCTGGCCACGGTCAAGGCGCTGAGCGGCGGCCGGGGACTGCACATCGCGGGCGGCGTGCACGCGACGGCCGAGCCGCAGCAGGTCATCGACGCCGGCTGGGACCTCGCGGGGATCGGCGAAGGCGAGTCGACGATCATCGCGCTGGTCCGGGCGCTGCAGGAGGACCAGCCGCTCACGACGGTCCCCGGGCTGGCGATCAAGGACGCGGACGGGGTGGCGCTGCGTACCCGGCCGGCGCCGCAATTGCCTCTGGACACGTTCCCCTCCTTCCTCGGCAGGAAGGGACCGATCGAGATCACCCGCGGTTGCCGTTACACGTGCCGCTTCTGTCAGACACCGTTCATGTTCGGCGGCCAGTTCCGGCACCGGTCGGTCGCGAGCGTGCGCGAGCACGTGCGCGGCATGGTGGACCGGGGCCTGCGCGACATCCGGTTCATCACACCGACCTCGCTCTCCTACGGCTCCCCCGGCCCCGACCCCGATCTCGGCGCGGTGGAGGAGCTGCTGGCCGGGGTCAAGGAGGAGCTGCCGCCGCACGGGCGGGTGTTCTTCGGGAGCTTCCCGTCGGAGGTCCGCCCCGAGCATGTCACGCCGGAGGCGATGCGGCTGCTCAAACGGTACGTGGCCAACGACAACCTGATCATCGGCGCCCAGTCGGGATCGGACAAGGTGCTGGCGGCCTCGGGGCGCGGGCACGACACCTCACCGGTGCGCGACGCGGTCAGGATCGCGGTCGAGCACGGATTCCGGCCCAATGTCGACTTCATCTTCGGGATGCCCGGCGAGGACGAGGCGGACCAGGCCGCGTCAATCAGGCTGGCCGCCGACCTGGCCGATCTCGGAGCCCGCATCCACACTCACACGTTCATGCCGCTGCCCGGCACGCCGTGGCGGGACGCCGAGCCGGCGTTCATCCCGCTCACGACCATGCGGGAGCTCGACCGGCTGGCGCAGCGCGGTGACGCGTACGGGCATTGGCGCAAGCAGGCCGAGCACTCGGCGCGGCTGGCCGAGACGGCCAAGGCCTACCCCCGGCGGGCGCGGCGGCGGCGTACCGGCTAGTCGTCGTCCTCGTCCATGGCGTGCAGGACACGTTCGAACGCGTCGCTGACGGGCCGCAGCGCCTGGGAGAACGCGTTGACGAGCGGACCGAAGATCTCGGTCATCTCGGTCATGAAGTCGGGACTCTTGTTCTCGGGAGGCGCCCAGCGCATGGCGTCGGCGCTCAGCGTCTCCCACTCGTCGACGACGCCGTCAATGGCGTCGAGCACGTGATCAGGATCGCTTGGCATGACCGCTCTCCGTGGCAGAAGCCGAATATATCCACGGTACTTCAGGCCGGGATGGACACGCCCACGCCGCCCCGCGTCTGGGCGCCGTACCGCTCCTTGTCGGCGCTGAGGTCGAGCGGGCGGATCGTGGCGCGGGCGGCCCGGGTCTCGTCGGTCAGCAGCGCGGCCGGCACCAGCCATGACACCTCGAACTCCAGCCCGTCGGGGTCCTTGGCGTACAGCGCCTTGGTGGTGCTGTGGTCGGACGCGCCGACCAGCGCGCCGAGCTCGGCCAGCTTGGCCGCGACCCGCTCCAGCTCGTCGAGGGTGTCGACCTCCCAGGCCAGGTGGTAGAGACCCACGGAGGTGTGGCCGGCCGGCGACGCCGCGGCGTTCTCGCCGATCTCGAACAGGCCCAGGTCGTGATCGTTCGTCGAGCCGGGAGCCTGCAGGAAGGCGGCGCCCTTCATGCCCATCACGACCTGGAAGCCGAGGGCCTCCTGATAGAAGGCGACGCTGCGCTCCACGTCACGGACGTAAAGCACCGCGTGGTTGAGCCGATGGACCGGCATGGTGATCCCCTTTCCGCAGAATCCACCGTAAGTATATGAGAGTTCAAGTAAATTGAGAGCGTGACGAGATGGCTGGATAAGGACGAGCAACAGACTTGGCGGAGGTTGCTGGCGGCGACGCAGCTGATCAACGAGGCGCTCGATCGCCAGCTCCAGCGGGACGCGAACATGCCGCACGCCTACTACGTGATCCTCGTACGCCTGTCCGAGGCGCCCGGCCGGGCGATGCGGATGAGCGAGCTGGCCGCCAGCGCGCAGAGCTCCCAGAGCCGCCTCTCGCACGCGGTGGCGCGTCTGGAGGAGCGCGGCTGGGTGCGCCGCGAGCGGTCGCCGTCCGACCGCCGCGGCAACGTGGCCGTGCTCACCGACGAGGGGTACGCCGCGCTCGCCGCCGCCGCTCCCGGGCACGTGGAGGAGGTGCGGCGGACCCTGTTCGACGTGCTCAAGCCCGAGCAGGTACGCGAGCTGGACGAGATCTGTTCGGCCATCGTTTCCGCGGCCGACGGGAACGTTTCCGCGGCCGGAGGGAACACGCTGGAGCGATAGCGCGAAAAGTGTCGGGTGAAGGCCGTAGCGTGCTGGCGTACCCGATCGAGGAGATGCCGATGCACGACACCGAAGAGGCACTGTTCAGGGCGGTCCATGGCATTGCGGGCCGCTTCGCCGGCCAGCCCGTGCCCGTGGTGATGGACGCGCTGCTGCGCGACCTGCCCAAGGCTCCCGGCCTCGAGGTGGCGGAAATACGCAAGATCGCCGAGGAGATCAGCGTGGGACGGGATCCTTCGGGCTTGTGAACAACTGATCGCCAGGGGAGCATCGAATCATGTACGAGCCAACCCCTGATGATCGATTCACGTTCGGTCTGTGGACGGTCGGCTGGCAGGCACGCGACCCGTTCGGGGATGCCACCCGGGCGCCTCTCGATCCCGTGGAGAGCGTGCACCGGCTGGCGGAGCTCGGAGCCTATGGCGTCACTTTCCACGACGACGACCTGCTCGCCGTCGAGGCGGATCGCGATCGGGCGATCGCGGCCTTCCGGAAAGCGCTCGCCGAGACCGGGCTGAAAGTGCCCATGGCCACCACCAACCTGTTCACGCACCCCGTCTTCCGTGACGGCGCGTTCACCAGCAACGACCGCGACGTGCGGCGATACGCCCTGCGCAAGGTGATGCGCAACCTCGACCTGGCCGCCTCGCTGGGCGCCCGCACATACGTGTGCTGGGGCGGGCGCGAGGGCGCCGAGTCCGACGCGGCCAAGGACGTGCGGGCCGCGCTCGCCCGCTACAAGGAGGCCCTCGACCTGCTGTGCGGGTACGTGCGCGAGCGCGGCTACGACATCCGCTTCGCCATCGAGCCGAAGCCCAACGAGCCGCGGGGCGACATCCTGCTGCCGACGATCGGGCACGCGCTGGCGTTCATCGGCGAGCTCGAACATCCCGACATGGTGGGGCTCAACCCTGAGGTCGGCCACGAGCAGATGGCCGGGCTCAACTTCGTGCACGGCATAGCGCAGGCGTTGTGGCACGGCAAGCTGTTCCACATCGACCTCAACGGTCAGCACGGGCCGCGCTTCGACCAGGACCTGATCTTCGGGCACGGCGACGTGATGAGCGCCTTCTTCCTGGTGGACCTGCTGGAGCACGGTGGCTACGACGGACCACGCCACTTCGACTACAAGCCGCTGCGTACGGAGGACCCCTCCGACGTGTGGGTGTCGGCGGCGGCCAACATGCGGACCTACCTGATCCTGCGGGAGAAAGCGCGCACCTTCCGGGCCGACCCGGAGGTCCGTGACGCCCTGCGGGCCTCGCGGGTCGAGGAGCTCGCCCTGCCCTCGCTCAACCGCGGTGAGACGCTGGCCGATCTGGCCGGGGACGACTTCGATCCCGACGCAGCCGCTCAGCGCGGATACCATTTCACGCATCTCAACCAGCTGGCGCTGGAGCACTTGTTAGGAGTTCGTGGGTGACGCTGGTCGCTGGAGTCGATTCTTCGACGCAGAGTTGCAAGGTCGTCATTCGTGACGCGGAGACGGGCGCGCTGGTGCGGCAGGGCCGGGCGCCGCATCCGGACGGCACGGAGGTGCACCCGTCGCACTGGTGGGCGGCGTTGCTGCGGGCCATCGAGGAGGCCGGCGGGCTGGACGGCGTGGCGGCCATCAGCGTCGCCGGGCAGCAGCACGGCATGGTCTGCCTGGACGAGTCCGGAAATGTCGTACGCGACGCCCTCCTCTGGAACGACACCCGCTCCGCCCAGGCCGCCCTCGACCTGATCGCGGAGCTGGGCGGTCCACAGGCGTGGGCGGACGCGGTCGGTTCGGTGCCGGTGGCCTCGTTCACGGTCACCAAGCTGCGGTGGCTGGCCGAGCACGAGCCTTCCAGCGCCCGGCGTACGGCGGCGGTGTGCCTGCCGCACGACTGGCTCACGTGGCGGCTCGCGGGCGCGCTCGCCTCTGGTGTGCCCTTCTCCCGGGAAGCCTGGCAGGACGCCCCGGCCCCGCCCCTCTCCCACCTCACCACGGACCGGGGCGACGCCTCGGGCACCGGCTACTGGTCGCCTTTTACCGGTGCGTACCGTACGGACCTGCTGAAGGCCGCCTTCGGAGCGGCGCCACTACTGCCCCGGGTGCTGGGCCCGGCGGACGAGGTCATCGGTGGTGAGGGGATTCTGATCGCCCCCGGGACAGGTGACAACATGGCCGCGGCCCTCGGCGTCGGCGCCAAGTCCGGTGACGTCGTGGTGTCGCTCGGCACCTCCGGCACCGTCTTCGCGGTCGCGGAGACACCCAGCGCCGACCCCACGGGCGCGGTCGCCGGCTTCGCCGACGCGACGGGACGCTTCCTCCCCCTGGTATGCACCCTCAACGCCGCCAGAGTCATGGACGCGGCCGCCCGCATCACCGGCGTCGGCCTCGACGATCTGAGCAACCTGGCCCTCCAGGCACCCCCGGGGGCCGACGGTCTGACGCTGGTTCCCTACCTGGAGGGCGAGCGCACCCCCAACCGCCCCACCGCGACCGGCTCCATCCACGGTCTGACCCTGTCCACCTCAACCCCGGCCCACCTGGCCCGGGCGGCCATCGAGGGCATGCTGTGCGGCCTGGCCGACGCCCTGGACGCGCTGGCCATGCGCCCCGAGCGGGTGCTCCTGATCGGCGGCGCCGCCCGCTCGGATGCCGTCCGCCGCATCGCCCCCACGATCTTCGGCGTCCCCATCACGGTGCCGCCACCGGCCGAATACGTCGCCAACGGCGCCGCGTACCAGGCCGCCACCCTCGTCACCACCCCGGACTGGCAGTCGGAGGACACGGAGACCTACGAAGGCGAGGCCGTCCCGGAAATCCGCCACCGCTACGCCCGCGCCACCGCCCACATCCTCGACTGACGCATTCAGGGTCGGGTACGGGTGTGGGCATGGGTCGCATCCTGGTGGGCACCGCCTCGTGGACCGACAAGACCCTGCTGGCCTCGGGGTGGTACCCCGACGACGTCACCTCCGCCCAGGAGAGACTGAGCTTCTACGCGAGCCGGTTTCCCCTGGTGGAGGTGGACTCGTCCTACTACTCACCACCCGCGGAAAGCACGGTATCGCTCTGGCGTGACCGGACCCCTGCCGGCTTCACCTTCGACATCAAGGCGTTCTCCCTGCTGACCCAGCACCCGACCAAGCCGACAGCGCTGTACAAGGACCTGCGCGAACGGCTGGGAGAAGCCCCGAAGCAGAACCTCTACCTACGCGACCTGGACCCCCAGATGGTCGATCACGTATGGGACCGCTTCCTCGCGGCCCTGGCCCCGCTGCACGAAACGAGCCGGCTGGGCGCGATCCTGTTCCAGTTTCCGCGCTGGTTCCCCATCAGCAAGCGCAACAAGCAGTACATCCTGGAGTGCAAGGCCCGCTGCGATCCGCTGCGCATCTCCGTCGAGTTCCGCAACCACACCTGGATGAGCAAGGAGAACCAGGCCGAGACGCTGGACTTCCTGACCTCCTACGGCCTGCCGTACGTGAGCGTGGACATGCCCCAGGGCTACCCCGACTCCGTGCCGCCCGTCCTCGCCGCCACGGCAGACCTGGCCGTGGTGCGCTTCCATGGCCATTCGGAGAAATGGACCAGCAAGGACGTCCACGAGCGGTTCGGCTACCTCTACCAGGAGAAGGAACTGCAGGAATGGGCGCCCAAACTACGGCGCCTGGCCGAGGACGCCGAGCAGACCCACGTCCTCATGAACAACTGCTACCGCGACTACGCCCAGATCAACGCCGCCCAGCTGGCCCGCCTGATCCCGCTCGAATGACGCCCTGACGTCATCGGACCGAGCGTCCCGCCGCCTACGCGCGGCCCCCGAGCCTCTTACACGAGGCGAATGTCGCACCCGATGCCCACGGGGAGGCCGGCGAGCTTCGCATCGCTGGTCACCAAGGTGCAGCCCTCCATTTCGGCCAGGGCCACGTAGGCGGCGTCATGGGCCTTGATGTTGCCCCGCAGTTGCCAGATACGGGGCAGAAGAGGCCGGATGTCGGCCAATTCGATCTCCGTCTGGGCAAGCGCTTCGAAGGCGCTCCGCCCACGTGCTTGGCTGATCAGTTCTTGCCTGACGAGGCGGGTGATGACGTGGGCGACTTCGCTCGGCATGTGGCCGGGTGCGATCCAGGTGGGATCGGTCATGATCGCCTTACGGGCAGCGCGACCGGCTTCTCCGTCGTCAGTCAGCGCGTTGATCACGACAGACGCATCGATCACGAGCACCGGCAGTCTCCGGTGGACTCAGCTAGTTGCTCCTCACGTTCGGCTCGCGCCTGGCGAACGAGGTCCGCAGTCTGCCCCGGAGCGCTGTGCATGCCGTCGTCACGCCCTTCGAACTGGGCTATGAGGTCGATGTTGCGAGAACGGCGCGCGTCCGCCACCAAAAGTGACAGCATGTACGACTGCGCGGACTGCCCCTTGGCACGAGCGCGGGCCGCGATAGCGTCGCCTCAGCCCGCTTGCCAGGACTGGGACGGCCGGGGTGACCGCTGGTGCGGCAGGCGCCTCACCGGGATAGGCCGCTCAGCGCCTCCAACTCGCCCTGGTACAGCAGCCGGTTGACGAACAGCACGTCCGTCTTGTCGTTCAGCGTCAGGACGGCCCTCAGCACCGTGCGCCCGTCGGCGGGGACCCGGTCGTGGGTGATCTCCGCTGCGTAGTCGCCGTACGCCCCGCCGTTGTGCGTACTCGCCGTGGGGGTGAGCCGAGTCGTCAGCGACTGTTCCACCTCAGTGGCGGCGGACGCGGAGGGCAGGACACAGATGATGTTGACCGCCCGGTCGGCCAGGCCGGCGGGGCGGCGCAGCCCCACGCCGTACAGCGTGACGGAGCCCTGCTCTGACGGGGCCATGATCGTGGCGGCGGCGACATCACCGAGGCAGGCGGCCACCGCAGCGTGATCCGGGCTGTCGGCCAGCGAGGGCCCGCTTCCCATGACGGCCGCCAGCGGCCCGGTGGCCGAGGCCGTCGCCACCATGGTGTCGGTGACTACGACCTTGTTGAGCTGGTTGGTCACCCCAGGAACGATCGTGCGGGACAGATCCATCTCGCCATCGGAAGCCAAGGAGAACCCGTCGCGACCGCCCAGGCGGTCGGGCTTGGCTCCGAGCGCGGCCAGCTTCGTCCGTACCGCGCCTGCGTCGACACCGCCGTCGAACCGGAATGCCTGCTTCGGCGGCACGCCGATCGCGATCGCCCGCTTACCCGCCTCGGGTGTCATGCCTGTGGCCTTCGGCAGTGCCGCCGCGGCATGGGCCAGGCTCCCGAGACCGGAACCGACCGCAGGCAGCCATCGGCGCCCGTCGCCGGAGCCGCCGAAGCGGCGCCACCAGGCCGGTTCCCCGTATTCGAGGTACGCGGCGGCGGGCCCCCCGCCAGAGACGTCGGCCAGCGCACCCAGCAGCCCGCTTCGGGCATCGGACGTTCCTGAGGCAGTCGGCGACGGCGCCCCCTGCGGGCGTTCGCCGGCGGCCTCTCGCGCGCACCCCGTCAGGACCAGCAGCGCCGCCAGCGCCACGCCCACTCTTCGCATGGGCACGAGGCTAGGCGGCCGCGCTTGAATCTCACTGGCGGGCGGCTGCAGTTCTCCAAAGGCGCCAGTTCAGGCCGGCTGGTAGTCGCGCATGTAGCGAGAGACCTTTTCGGTGTATTCGCGCCACCGCTCGGGGATGCCGCCGGCCCGTTTCAGCGGGTCGACGCCGCTGCGGTAGAGGGCGGCGAGCTTGAGCGCGGGCTCGCCGGGCAGATCCTGGACCCGAGGGCCAAGGGTGCACATGAACCGCCCCATGGACACGATCGACGGCTCGGGGCTGAGCGGCGGCGTGGGCTTCGGGCTCTGCAGGCCGCCCTGCTGCCAGTGCCACAGCACCTCGGGCGTCCACCTGGCGATGCCGTACTCGTTATTCTCCGGATCGGACAGGTCGGGGTCGTAGCCCGACTCGGCCTTGAGCATCGCGGCGATCAGGGCGGGGCTCAGGCCGGGCAGCTCGCAGTACGTGCCCGCCTGCACGATCGGCCCACGATACTGGCGGGGGATGTCGGAGTCGTCGCGCAGCCAGGTGCTGGTATCGGTGGTCGCGGGCGGCGGGCTCGCCGTCGCATCGGTACCGCCGGGCGAATCGGGGGTCTGGGCGCTGTTGACGACCACGGCGGTGACGGCCACTGCGGCCACGACGGCTGCCGCCGTGCCGCCGGCGATCGCGATCCGCCGCCCCCGCCTGCGACCCTCGCGCGGCAGCTCATTCTCGGGCGGGACCGCTCCGGGCGGGACCGCTCCGGGCGGGTTCTCCGGCGGGGTGACGGTCGACGACGACAGGGCCACGGCGTAGGCGGTGGCGTCGCTCCAGCGCGCTTCCCTGTCGGGATCCAGGGCACGCATCACCACGGCGTCGATCGCCTCCGGCACCTCGGGCCGCAGCGCGCTCGGTGGCACCCGCTGCTCCGGTTTGGCGGGCACCTGGCCGGTGAGCATGTGGTACGTCAGCGCCCCCAGGCCGTGCACGTCGGCGCGCGCGTCCGGCGCCCCGTCGAAGTAGAGCTGCTCGGGGGCCTGGTAGCCGGGCGAGCCCGCGGGCAGCGTCAGCCCACTCAGGTGGTCGGTGGACCTGGCGATGCCGAGGTCGGCAACCATCACCCGCTCACCGCCCTCCGGCCGCGAGCAGAACAGCACGTTCGACGGTTTCAGGTCGCGGTGCACGACGCCGATGCTGTGCAGCACGGCCACGCCCTGGCAGATGTCGTGCACCAGGCCGAGCGTCTCGTCTATGGCGAACAACCGGCCGGCCAGGCGCTCCTCCAGGGTGCCGCGGTCGGCGTACGTCATCACGAAGTACGGCCTGCCGTCGTCAAGCTCGCCGAGGTCGAAGACCTGCACGAGCAGGTGGGAGTCGGCCCTGCGCAGCAGCCGCGCCTCCTGGAGGAAGCGCTCGCGCACGTCGGTCTGCCGGGCCCAGTTCTCTGCGAGGATCTTGACCGCCACCGGCGAGCGCAACTCGTCGTCGTGGGCCAGATGGACGGTGGCGAAACCCCCGACGCCGATGAGCTGCTCGATCCGGTAACGACCTGCGTGGGAAGGAGCCGTCATTCAGCTCATCTTGGCCGATGGTCAGGGCTTCGTCCACGTGCCCTGGCAGCTACCAGGTTACGGAATCCGCTCTCCGCCCGCAGGATCGACGCAGCGACACCGAAACGGGGAGGGAATCATCATGATCATTCGACAGGCCGCGATCGCCATGTCCTTCGCGCTGGCGAGCCTGGCCGCGGCCGCTCCGTCCGCGCAGGCCGCCGCGGGAGACGCACAGCCGTGCGGCCGGCAGTACCAGCACAACGGCCATACGGTCCAGAACTGCCCCGACTGGTCACCGGGCGGGAGCATCCCGGTCTACGCGTCACCCGCGAAGGGCAGGATCGTCGGCTACATCAATCCGGCAGGCGACGACTGGTACCTGTGCCAGAAGACTGGCGCCGGTTACAAGCTGGGCGGCTACCGCAACTACTGGTGGGCCTCCACCATGGCCGACAACAACAATTGGGGATACGTCAGCGAGGTCTACTTCCGCGGCGGCGGCAACAACGAGCCCGACGCCGGCCTGCGCACATGCCGGCGCCCCGGTGGCAAGCCACTGCCCGAATGACCTGGACACCTTCACCGGCACGCGAGTAGGGTCCCGCCGATGCACAGCACGATCTTGATCCAGATGGCGGCGGCACCGACCGGCGACCGGCCGTACTCGCTGGAGCTCGCGCCTGGAGAGCAGGCGTTCTTCGGGCGCGGGACTCCCGGCTCCCCAGTGGACGTCATGCTGGACGACCCCGCGGTCTCCCGCCAGGCCGGCAAGATCGTCGCAGTGGGCGATTACTGGCTGCTCTCCAACCTCAGCACGTCGAAGACGTACGTCGTGGAGAACCCTGAGGGGGGCGGGGAGTTCGTGAAGGTACCGCCGGGCCGGATGGGTGCGCCGATCCCGTTCGAGTTCTCCCGGGTGTGCCTGCCCGCAGTCGACGGCACGGTCTCGTTCCTGGTGTTCGCACCGCAGCACGTGCATGTGCCGTCATCCCACGCGGACGGCGGGGCGGCCACGCAGGTCGCCTACCCCCTCGACCAGAACGCCAAGTATTTCCGCATCCTTGTGGCGCTGTGTGAGCCGCGCCTGCGCGACCCGTCGACCTCACGCATACCGACGATCCCCGAGATCATCGAAAGACTCCCGGACCTGGGGTTGAGCCGCACCGCCATCGGCTTCCACATCGGTTACCTGGCGGAGAACAAGCTACATGTCAAAGGGCCGCAGGGCGGCGAGGGCAAGGCCGACTGGCAGCGCCACGCTCTGGTCTCCCTCGCCCTGAAGTTCAACCTGGTGACCAGCGACCACCTGGCCCTGCTGCCGATGCTCGGGCCCTGAACCCCCGCCGGACCGGCCGCCTCTCGGCGAATCCGATGCCGCGCGCGGCTACCACGGCCGTCGCCGACTCATCACCGCAGATCTCTTTATGGCGCGGACCGGATCGCCGTGAGGAGGTCCGCCGTCGTCACTCGTCGCCGCGACCGATATCGACGACTTCTACGCCGCCCGCACTCCCAAGCCGCGCGCACCGCTGAGGAACTGCTGATCATCTCGACCGACGGTGAGGGCATCGTGATGCAGTTCGAGGCGTTGCGTCCGTCCACCCCGCAAGGCCGCCGCTCGACACCGCGGCCTGTTTCGCACGCGGCTGACTTCTGGGGAGAATCCGTATCGCAAGCGGATGGCGACCCTGGCGGTGGTCCACGACGCCGTCCCCGCTCCGCGCGGCCCGCACGATGTGATCAGTCTGACCACGCGCGGCGGCCAGCGGCCGGTGCGGGCCGGACCGCACGCCACCGGCAAATGGATCCATGGATCGGTGACAGATCCGGCCCAGCAGGTGATCAGCAGGGCGTTCGACCAGGCCCAGGCCCGCGACACCGCGCACGCCCGAACCTGGGTGGTGCTGGTCGACGGCGCCCCCACACCCGATCCACCAGCTCCAGGCCGAGACCGCCCGCCGCAAGGTGACCATCCACATTGTCTGCGAGCTGATCCACGTCCTGGAGTACTGCTGGCGCGCCGCCCGCTGCCTACACGCTCCCGACGACCCCGCCGCCGAACAACAGATGGCCGCCTGGGTGCTCGGGCTGCTCGCCGGGAACATCGATTCCGGCCCCGAGCTCATCACTTCCTGGCCCGGCTGAGGGGCGGGCGGTGGGCCCAGGTGGCCCAGCGCCAGAGCCACTCGAGCGGGCCCTGACGGAAGCGGCGCAGCCAGAGGATGGAGAACAGCCACTGGGCCGTGAGGATGGCTCCCGCGGTCAGGTACGCCGCCGTCAAGGATTGGCCGATCGGCAGGCCGAGGATGTGACTGGCCGCCAGGACGAGGAGTGTGGCGGTCAGATAATTGGTCAGTGCCATCCGGCCCAGTGGCGCGAAGACGGCCCGCAGCGCCGATCGCAGCGGCGTTCTGAGCAGGACCAGCAGGGCACACACGTACACACCGGTGAGCAGCAGATCGGCCAGGGTGGACGTAAAGGACGGCTGCGTCGTGCCCGCCCCGGTTTGCACGTTGGCCTGTACCCACCGGGCAGAGGCCGCCCCCGCCGCGAAGACCAGGCCCAGCAGGAGCGGCCCTCGGATGGACCGCTCGATCTGCTCGATCACCCCGTATCGGACCAGTGCCGAGCCCAGCAGGAAGAGCCCGGCAATCAGCAGAGCGCCGCCCCCGCCGCCGATCAGCGCCGCCGGGACGAGCGTGGCGGCGAGGCCGGCCACGGCCCACCGCGGCAGCCAGGTCGAGGGCAGCAGCACCAGCATGCCGACGATGGCGTAGGAGGTCAGGATCTCGCCCGGCCACAGCAGCATATGCACGAGGCCGATCGCGAGCAGCGCCAGAAGCCGGCGCAGCAGGACCAGCCGTGGGCGGGGGACGCGGTTCGCGGCGGAGTCCAGCAGAAGTGAGAACCCGATACCGAACAGCAGAGAGAAGGTCGGGAGCCCGAGCCAGGGGTCCCAGTCGCCCATGGGCTGCGTCACAACGGCGGTGCCGTCGTTGGCTATCAGCTGGATGTTGGCGAGCAGGATCTCGCACAGCGTGAACCCGCGCAGCACGTCGAGCGCGATGATGCGGGGCCGACCGGAGGAGAGCGCAGCGGTCGCGGGCTGGCCGGACGCGGGCGAGGCGGTCTGGGGCCGATCGGGCGAGGCGGTCTGGGGCCGATCGGGGGAGGCGGCGGGTCCGTCGTGCGGGAGACGGTGGCCGGGGTGGCCGGCCGGGCCCTCGGAGTGCGGTTCCTGGGGGAGATCTTCGCGTGGCATGGGGCCTCATCCTGCGGAACCTGCCCGGGGACGGCACGGGTCGAAAGCAGGGTTCGCGGCGTCCGGGATCGTACTTTCGACCGGTTCATCGGGCGAGGGCGGGCGCCTGGCCTTAAGCATCACTGAGGCTTCCGGCGGGCGGCTGCGTAGCACGCATTGTGATCACGTCAGCCCGTTTGAGGTGCCACGCGCAGCGCATGTACGCCCTTCGCCTGGACGAGCTGGTCGACCCGGCGGCGCTGTCGCCCGGCAGCCCCTACGCCGTGGTGGTCGGCTCCAACGCCGCGATGGTCGTGCAACTCGCGCCGCCGCGCGGCTACGACGGCCGTCGCGGACTCAGCGTCGCAGATCTCTTCACCGCGCGGACCGAATCGCTGCGAGGAGGTCCGCCGTCGTCACGATGGCGTGTGCGTAGGTCGGCCCGTTCAGCTCATGGGCCGCGTACAGCATCTCGGCGGTGAAGGCCGCGGTCGCGTCCCGGACCAGGGTCACGTGGTATCCGAGCTCCATGGCGTACCTGCCGGTCGACTCGATGCAGGTGTTGGCGAGCACGCCGATGACGATGACATGCGTGATGCCGTGCTGCCGGAGCAGCAGGTCGAGGTCGGTGTTGGCGAACCCGCTCTGAGCCCAGTGCTCCTTGACGACCACGTCACCGTCCTGGGAGACGAGATCCGGGTGCCATTCGCCACCCCAACTGCCCTTCGCGAAGGAATGCCGCTCCTGGATCCCACGCTGGGTGGGATTGGGATGGCTCCAGTCGTCGTAGTCCCCGGGCCGCCACTGCCGATGCGGGACGATGAACACCTGGATCGCCGCATCCCGCGCGGCGGTGACCACCGCGCGTAGATGGTCGAGGAGCCCCACGCGCTGGGCGACCTCCTGCAACCGAGGCCAGATCTTCCCGCCCTCGGACAAGAAGTCGTTGTAGGGATCGACCAGGAGGACACCGGTCCGGCTGATCTCATAGGACGTGTCAGCCATCACGCAGTGGGCTCCGTACAGGAGTTGTCGGCCGCGGCCGGCCGGCTGCGTGCGGCTACTTCCTCGTCCGTTGGCGATTGCCTGCTCACGCCCGTGGTGTACCCAGGTCCCGGGTCAGAACAGGCGATGCGGCCGAGGTCTTGGCAAGGTCTTTGTGGGTGTCCGGCGCAGACCGCGTCAACGCCCTGGCCCTGCGTCGTCATCACCGGGCTTGTCCTGGGTCGATGGCGGGCGGGATGAGCAGGCTTCCACCTCAGCCCCTGTGCCTCACGATCATCCCGGAGCTTGAGGCCCCCGCCGGAGGCACGGTTTCGCAACGCTCAAGTGATCGACTGGAGACCGAGCCCGCTCATCCTGGGCGAAGGCGGTAAGGGGGTGCTCTTTGTGGTGGAAGCCTGTCCGGGTGTTTCTCGGCCTGGGGTACGGCGCACTGCTGTTGGTGATCGCAGTCTTTTCGTGGAACCTACGGCCTTGGTGGCGGCTCAGGGCGTTATGGACTTGCTGATCTGATGAGGCGGCGCGCCGGCGGTCGGCGAGGGGTGTGTTGGTACGGCGGGGCGTTTTACAGCGATGCCCCGCGTGGCGCCCGCGCCGTGACCGGCCAGGCGCAGCGCGGCGCAGGGCGGGGCGTACGGCGGCGCGGGGCGTACGGCGGCGCGGCGTTTCGCCGGCAGATGGTGGAGCTGGTGCGCGCGGAACGGTCGCCGGAGGAACTGGCCCAGGAATTCCAGCCCTCCGCGCCGTCGATCCGTACTTGGGTGCGCCAGGCTGATCTGGATGACGGCCGTCGCCAAGACGGCCTGACCAGCGCCGAGAAGGACGAGCTGGCCCGACTGCGTCGCGAGAACAAGATCCTGCGCGAGGAGAAGGAGATCTTGCGTACCTCTCGCTGCCGTCGTGACCGTTGCCCTGGACCAGGCGATGCGACTCCACGCCAACCATCTGCCGCTGCCGGTGCCCGCCCGCTACGCGTCGAAGTCGAACAGTGGCTTCGCGACATGGACATCTGAGCCCGACCCAGGCCTGTCGCGGGTGGCGGGAGCCGTTCAGTACCCGCCTCAGTGACCTCACGCACCAACTGCTCAGGAATCACCGACCCGATGCGCCGGTAGCGACCGGCAATGGGCGTGGGCCGACGCCCGCCGCGGATCATGGTTCGGTGGTCAGGACGGGCATCCAGTTCGGACGGCTGAGGGTGCCGGTCCAGCCGGTGAGCGGGGTGACCTCCTGCTTGCCCGTCACGTCGACCAGCACCAGGCGGTAGCGCGACTTGCTGCTGTCCGCGGTCGCGCGGTCCTGGGCCCAGGCGATCAGGTGCGTGTCGTCGGCCCAGGCCAGCGACTGCACGATGACGTGATCACCCGGTGGCTCCAGGAGGGTGGTGTCGCCGGAATCGACGTCCACGACAAAGGGGGCCGAGCCGCTCCTGCCGCCCATGGCCAGGCGGCTGCCGTTGGGGGACAGCCCGGCGGGCTGGTCGCTCGAGGACTCCTGGGCGGGGCCGGGGCGAGAGCGCCCGGTGAGGTCGTAGTACTTGCGGGGTTCCTGTCGGGCGCCGGTGTTCTCCCAGATCAGCGAGCCGTCGCGACTCCACAAGAGATCATTGCGCAGGCCGGCGGAGTCCGGGTCGCCGGGCAGGTCGTGGAAGGTGGCCTTGCCGCTGTTCACGTCGACGATGGCGAAGCCGGTCCTGACCTGTCGTGTGTCCGGTTCCCCGGCGGGATCGGCGAGCAGGCCGGGGACGTGGTCGTATGTGGTTACCAGGAGCCGCTTTCCGTCCGGAGACCAGGCGACCCTCCCCGCCACCGCACGGCCGAGGTCGATCCAGCGCCGCAGTCTGGCGGCGGTGGTGTCCACCAGGCCGATCCGGCGGGCGGGCAGTGTCTCTTCCAGCACCGCGGCCGTGCGGCCCGAGGGCGCCACGTCGATCCATCCCCATCGCCCGTGCGTGTAGCCGCCCGTGCCTGCGTGGGTGAGCAGGTACCAGGAGCAACTGTGCTCGCAGGAGGCGTACGCGGTGAGCGTGACGCGCCCGGCGGCGACGCGTTCCACCGGCGTGGACCGGCCGGGATCGGCCGCGGTGTCTCCCCCGATGCGGCTGGTGGCGACCTCGGGATCCTCCCGTGCGACGAGGGAGGGCACCGTGATCACGCCGACGGTGACGGCGGCGACCAAGGCGGCCGCGGTGGTCGCCGCCCGCCTGATCCGCATGCGCGTGCGCTGCCGCCACGCGGCCTGCGCTACGCCGGTCGGCAGCCTGGCCTGGTCGGCCACCGCACCGAGCGCGTCTTTCACCAGCTCCTCAGTGCTCATGTCAGCGTTCCTTCCCGTGGGTGGCCGTGGAGCGGGCGTATAGGTCGTGGAGCTCGGGGCAGAGCCGCAAGAGCCGGGCCAGGGCCCGGTGGGCGGTGCTGCGTACCGTGCCGATGCTGCAGCCGAGTGTGGCGGCCACGGTCGACTCCGACAGGTCTTCGAAGTAGCGGAGCACGAGCACGGCCCGTTGCTTGGAGGTCAACCTGCCGAGCGCGTCCTGCATCATGATCTTGAGCTCGACGTCGTGCGTCGTGTCGGCGGCCGGCCGCTCGGGGAGCTCGGCGACGGCGTACTCCCTCCTTCGCCGCCACCACGAGATCTGCTGGCGATACATCACCTGCCGGAGGTATGCCTCCGGGTCTTCGATCTTGTGCCATTTGAGCGCCGTATTGGCCAGGCTGGTCTGCAGCAGGTCCTCGGCCGCGTGCTGGTCCCCGGCCGTCAGCAGATAGGCCAGGCGGATGAACGCGGGCGAGCGCGCCGCCACGAACTCGTCGAACGCGCGCCGGCCCGCGCAATCCCCGATCACCGGGAGACCTCGCCGCGCAATTGGGTGACCGTTACGAAGTGGTAGCCGCGGGCGGAGAGCGTGCGCAGCACCCGCGGTATGGCCGCCACCGTGGTCGGGTGGATGTCGTGGAACAGGATGATCGCGCCCGGCCTGGCCCCCGACACGGCCGCGCGGGTCACCTGTGCGGCGTCGCGGTGCTTCCAGTCCAGGGTGTCCACGCTCCACAGGACGAGGGGGTGCGGCGTCTGCGCCCGCACGACGTCACTGACGGCCCCGTACGGAGGACGGACGGTGTTCGGCGTCACACCCGCTGCCTTTCTGATGGCCTCGTCGGTACGGCGCAGATCATCGCGCACCTGGGCCGCCGTCAGCCTGGTCAGGTCGCGGTGGGACCAGCTGTGGTTGCCGAGCTCGTGCCCCGCCTCGGCGGTCTGGCGCACCACGTCCGGGCTCATCGCGACGTTCTGCCCGACGACGTAGAACGTGGCGCGGGCACGGAATGCGGCCAGATCGGCCAGCAGCGTCTGAGTGTAGGGCCCAGGGCCGTCGTCGAACGTCAGGGCCACGCATTTCACCCGGTGACAGTCAGCGATCTCCTCCGGGCCTGCCGGGGGACGGGTGGGCGTTGGGGAGACGCGGCCGTCCAGGTCGAGGCGCCGCGTGGGCTCGAAGACCTGCCGCTGCACCCGCCGGCCGAGATCCGACAGCAGCGGCCGTGCGACCGCCGCCGGCAGCACGGCCTGGAGTTGCCCGGCGGGCGCCACTCCTGCCACGCTCTGATCGAAGGTCACCACCAGGTCCCCGCCTGCGGTGAACCCCAGATCGTCCAGGTAGCGGGCTCGGGAGGCGCTGTCGGCCATGGCGGCGCGCAACGCCTGCGCGTCGAAGCCCTCCTTCCTTGACAGGGCCTTGTCCAGGTCGGCGGTGAGCCTTCCGATCGAGCTCGGCTCGACGAGCGCGGTCGCGGGCAGGACCGTACCGGTCTTGGCGTCGTACCAGCGGGTGGTGGTGGACAGGCCGTCGCCGGCGCCGCCGAGCCACCACTCGGTGTAGCGCACCCCGATGACGTCCCCCGAGGCGACCAGGAATGCGAAGTCCAGGTTCAGCTCCGGGTCGGCCTGGTCGCACGCCTGGGCGAGGAAATCGGTGCGTCTGGCCTCCACCATGCGGCGCAGCGCCGCAGTGAACGCTTCGGCGCCCGGCACCTGCGGATAGGCGATCGACCAGGGACAGGTCGGGTCGTTACCGCTGGGACGGACCACCCGCAGGCCGTCGATCCAGGTCGGCGAGACGGTCGCGATCTCATCGGCGTGGTGTGACGCCGCGTGGACCGCTGCGGTACGCCGGATTTCCTGCGTCGGTGTCGAACCGGTGGCCGCACAGCCCGCCGTCACCAGCCCGGTGACCACGAGGAGCATGGTGATCAAGTATGGGGGTTTCACGGCCGCCAGAACTCCGCTCTTCTTGACAATCGATGACAAAACACGCACCGGGTCAGTGATCAGATAGGTGCACGTTCCTCGCGTTTTGTTGTCGTAAGGACGCGCCAGGGTGGGGCAATCTTTGCGACCTGGCGCAGAAGTTTTCGCGCGCGATCACCGCGATCACCGCGATCGGCCCCAACTACGTGAGCCAGCCGGACAAGGCGGGAGGTCCATGCAACGTTGAGGCGACGGTCCTCATATTCCGCAGCTCGCCGTACGGACGGCGTCGCGGGGCGCAGCACGCCAAGTTGGCGCTAGCGGCACCCAGTCTCCAGGTCGTGGATGCGGAGGGCCTCGCCGACGATGGTGTCGGTCGAGCGGGTCGAGAGCCGACCGTCGGAGCGGCGCCTGGCGGACATCGCGGCCAGGACAGCTCGTCCTGCATCCCTCAGTTCTCGGGAGAAACTAACAAAGCACCCGGGCCGCTCCAGCCCCAGTGGGCCAAAGCCATGGCCAACCGGCGACGAAAGACCCTCGTGGTCTGCGCCGCCTGCCACGGCCACATCCACGGGCAACCTGCTCCACCGCTCACGCAGTAGTCACTGGAGAGCCGGATGATCGGCTAACGCTCGGTTGTTCGCAGCGCCTAGCCCGCCGCCACCACCTCGATCTCCACCAACCAACCGCTGGCGAGCGTCTGCGCCACGATCGCCGTCGTGGGCACCCGCCGTCCGCCCAAGGCAGCCACCCTGGCCTTGGCATTCGCCTCGGCGTAGGAGGGATCACGCAGGTAACTCGTAAGCCTCACGATGTTGTCCACGCTCATCCCCGCCTCTGTGAGAATCACCCGAAGATTCGTCCAGATGAGCTCGAGCTGTTCTTCGAGCGTCGTTCCCGGGATGCCATTGCGATCCAAGCCCATGGTTCCCGCGACGAACAGAAACCGAGACGGATTCCGCACCTCAATCGCGTGCACGAAGTCATCGGTGGCGGCGTAGATACCCTCTACCGGGTTGTGAACGATCATCTCCATGATGGCCATGCTGGCCCGTCACAGAACTCGCCCCAAGAGCCAATCTGCCGCAATTGGCTCTCATCGCAACGACAGGCTCAAGGCTGGGGATAAGTGGACCGACCATGATCTGGTCTTCACGACGCCGCTCGGCGGTCCGATCGAGCGTACAGAGGACTGGAAGCAGTGGACGTCCATCCTCAAGCAGGCCGGCGTACGAGACGCCCGAGTCCACGACGTCCGGCACACCGCGGCAACCCTGCTGATCGAGCAAGGCGTCCACATCCGCGTCGTACAGGAGATCCTCGGCCACACCCGCGTGACCACCACAGAGCGCTACACCCACGTGGCCACGCTCCAGATGAAGGACGCCAGCGAGCGCATGGACCAAGCCCTCTGGGGCCGGCCCTGATGGGCAACTGCAACCCTGATGCCCTCAGAGATCAAAAAGGCCCTCTCCCCAACCAAGGGAGAGGGCCTTTCACGTGCGGAGGATCGGGGATTTGAACCCCGGATGGTGTTGCCACCAAACCGCATTAGCAGTGCGGCGCCATAGACCTGACTAGGCGAATCCTCCCGGAAGCCGTTCTGGCTCAGCACAGCGTACCGGCCTTCTGGCGAGGCGGCAAAGCGATTCCGCTCCCCACGTATCCACAGCCTTCACCAAGAGTTATCAACAGGCTGTGGGTAACTGGCTGTGGATGAAGCCCGCCCAGAGCGTGGGCGGGCTTCATGGGCTGTGGATAACCCTAGCCGGAAGCACGCCGGCCTCAGGCGGCCGGGTTGGCCTCGCCCTCGATCTCGATCTTGATCTTCTTGCCCACCAGCACGCCGCCGGTCTCCAGGGCCTGGTTCCAGGTCAGGCCGAACTCCTCGCGGTCGATCTCGGCGCTGATCGAGTAGCCCCACACCTCGGCACCCCACGGGTTCGTGCCCGCGCCGCCGTACTCGACGGTGAGCTCGACCTCCTTCGTGACGTCACGGATGGTGAGGTCGCCGACCACGGTGAACTCGTCGCCGGAGTGGCCGACCACGCGGGTGCTCTTGAAGGTGATCTCCGGGAACTTCTCGACGGCCAGGAAGTCGTCGCTGCGCAGGTGGCCGTCACGGTCGGCGACACCGGTGTTGATGCTGTCCGTCTGGATCGTCAGCTCGGCGCTGGACTCAAGGGGGTTGTCAGCGATCGTGACCGAGCCCTTGAAGGTGCCGAAGGTACCGCGGACCTTGCTGACCATCATGTGCTTGACCGAGAAACCGATGGTGGTGTGCGCCGCGTCCAGGTTGTAGGTGCCGGCGGCGGGGATGGCCAGGGACTCCCAGGTGCGGGTGGTCATTGGGGTTCTCCTTAGGAAGGTTGCTCTGCGGATGTCTGCGGCAACAAATGTCTACACGAGGAATATTCCTCACGTCAACTATCGTCGGCTAAGGTATGAGCGTGAAGAACTTTGACGACCCCAGGCTGACGGCCGTCGGGCTGCTCGCCGAGGTGCATGCCGGTCTCATGGGCAGGTTCCAGCCGGCGCTCGCGGCGGCGAGGTTGTCGGAGATCGACTTCGAGACCGTTCTCCGGCTGGCCCGATCCCCAGGAGAGCGGTTGCGGATGAGCGACCTCGCGGCGCAGACCGGGCTGTCCACCAGCGGCGTGACTCGCGTTGTCGACCGGCTCGAGCGCGAGGGCGTGGTGACGAGGCAGGCGTGTCCCACTGATCGGCGAGCGTCCTACACCGTGCTGACCGATGCCGGGCGCGAGCGGCTGGAGTCCATACTGCCGCAGCACCTGCAGGACATTGACGACACTTATACGAGCCTGCTCGACCCGGAGGAGTTGGAGGCGTTTCTGGCGACTCTGCGGAAGATCCGGGATGTGGTGCGGCCCTGCGCCACCGCCGGAGCGGGAGAGGCCGGAGTGGAAACCTGCGTGGAGGCGCTGAAGGCGGCTCGGCCGGAGGAACGAGCCCGCATCCCCGCCCCAGCCCCCGCCGAGCTCGAGGTCACGGTCGACTCGGCTTCTTCCTCCTCCGTCTGATCGCTCCTGAGCTCGGAGCGGATCAGCCTCCCAGCCCCAAGGCGGTCCGTAGCTTGGCCATCCCCCGCGACACCGTGCTCTTGACCGTGCCGACACTGATCCCGAGCTTCCTGGCGATCTCCGGCTCGGTCATGTCCTCGTAATACCGCAGCACGATCGCCGCCCGCATCCGCTCCGGCAGTTCCTCCAGCGCCTGCTCCAGCCGTTCGTGCACATCCCCCCAGGCCACGGAGTCGGTGACGATCTCCGGCAGGTCATCGGAGGGGTACTCCTCCAGTTTGCGCCGCCGCCACTGCGAGATGTTGATGTTCACCATCGCCCGCCGTACGTACCCGTCCAGCGCCCCTCGGTCCTCGATGCGATCCCACGCCAGGTACGTCTTGGTCAGCGCGTTCTGCAGCAGATCCTCCGCGTCCAGCGGGTGTCCGGTGAGCTGGTGAGCGGCGCGCAGCAGCGCCGGACCGCGGGTCCTGACGTACTCGCGGAACTCTTCTTCCCATCCGGTGGTCTGCATCGTGGCCAGAATCGCAGCCTGATGCCCTATTAGGCCTGAACCCGAATTCAGGTTTCGGTCCACCGACGATAAAGGTCAGTCAAGGTCGGTGGCGGATTCTCCGCCGAGGGATGTCAACTCCTTCTCCCAGGGATGCGTATTTTGCTCTCCTCTGGGCCACCCGGCGTGAGCGGCCTCCGAGTCGTGTGAACCTAGTATCCGAGCGAGGGAGGGGCGGATGGGCCATCCGAGCGTTGAGCGCCGCCGGGCGCTCGCAGCGGCCGCGCTCGGCCGTGATCCGGGCATACCAGGTCCTGACCCAAGCGATGGACAACCCATCAGCGCGGTCGCCGGCGAGATCCTTGACGTCAGCCCGCATCTCCTCATCATCGAGACCCCGGACGGTGCGGAAGAGCGGCTCGTGATCGCGCCGTGGGCCACGGCCTGGCACGGCGGTGACGTCCCTCCCGCCGACCTGCCCGTGGGCTCCATGGTCCTGATGCGGGCCCTGCGCGACGGGCGGGTGGTCGAGCGGATCTGGGCGGACACCACGCGCATCACCGGGACGATCCTGTCGATCAGCGGGCGCAAGGACCTGACGGTGGAGCTCGACTGCGGGCCGCATCGCGGGCACCGCACGATCGTCATCCCCTACCGGGTGTCGGGGCGGCTGCAGGTGCGCCACCCCAAGTTCGAGCCCGGCTACCTGTTCGACGCGATCGGCATCCGACGCGACGGCGCCGGTCTCGCCCTGCTGCCGGCGACCTCGCAACCGCCATACCTGGCGCGCGCCGTGCCGGCCCCGCCGCCCGCGTACGCCGGGCTGCAGCCGCGGATCTCGGGCACGGCGACATGGTCGGACACGTTCGACCAGGAAGAGCGGGGCGCGGCCTATCCCATGCTGGAGCGGACCGACACCGGCTGCCCGGACGTCGGCGCGTCGTGCGCCGGCCTGCCGTACCTCGCCATCGGCTCTCTGCTGCAGGTCAGGAACCACTGCTCCAAGCGCTCCGCCAACGTTCCGGTGGTCGCGTGCGGGTGCGTGGCGGGGCGATTCTGCGACCGCTGTGTCGAGTGTGACACCTCACCGCGCGGCCGGATCGTCGAGTTGTCGCCGTTCTCCTATGTGGAGCTCGGCGGCGATTTGGTGAAAGGCTGCTTCAACGCTCAGATCGGATTGGGGTGACCCGCGTGCTGGAATCGCAGATGCCGATTTTGATCGTGCTGCTCGTCCTCGGCACGGTGGCCAAGGTGAGCACAGTACGATCCGGAGGCGAGCCAGGGGCACTGTCCAGGCTGGGGCCGGCGGTGCTGGTGCCGGGCCGTATGCAGGCGCCCGCGCTGCTGGTCTGCGCGGCCGGTGAGATGGTGCTGGCCGCCGGGCTGCTGCTGAGCACGCATGCGATCTTCCGCTGGGGCACGGTCACGTTCTTCGCGTTGTCCACGTACGTGCTGCTGGAGCTGCGCAGGCGACGGCCCGACGCGGGCTGCGGCTGCTTCGGCGAGGTGAGCTCGGCGCCGGTCGGGCTGCGCTCGATCGGCCGGACGGTGCTGCTGACCGGGATGGCCGTGCTCTCGGTGTGGGCGCCCGTGACCGGCTGGGACGCGGTGACCCGACCGTCGTGGCTCATGATCGCGGGGGTGATCGCCCTGCTCGCGCTCTCGCCGGAGATCGAGGAGCTGATCGACCGGGTACGGTACCGCGCGCCCTGCGAGCAGCGCCGCGCCCCCGCCGAGTCGGTCACGCTGGCCAGGCTCAAGGAGAGCGGCACGTGGCGGGCCCACCGGGACGAGCTGACCGCGGCCGACCCGTACGACAGCTGGCGTGAGCTGTGCTGGCGATTCTTCGTCTTCCGCAACCACGAGCAGGACGATGTCGTGTTCGCGGTCTATCTCAGCGGGCGGCGCCCGGGGGTGCGGATGGCCGTGGTGAGCGCTGAGGACAGCGGCAGTCTGCCGGAATATACGACAGTATCGGCCTGACGCTAGAGAGCCGTAGATTTCCCTCGACGGGCACGGTCATATGGCTCTATTGGGCTGTCTAGCTTCCCCACTAGACAGCCCAATAGAGGTCTAGGGGCGCCACTCAGACCGGTTGAGCGCGCAGGAACTTCCCGAAGTGCGGCACCGTGAACGCGATCAACCCGCGTTCGGCGCTGTAGATGAGCCCTTTCTTGATGAGGCTGTCACGGGCGGGTGAGAGGCTGGACGGCTTGCGCCCGAGGGCGTCGGCCACGTCGGCGGTCGCGACCGGCTCGTCGCCGATCTGCGCCATGGCATGCATGTAGTCGCGCTCGGCCGGGGTCGCCCGCTCGTAGCGGCTGCCGAAGAAGCCGACCGCGAGCTCCTCCTCGGCCTCGGGCGCCGAGACCTTGACGTCTTCGAGCGTGATCGGGCTGCGCGGCGCGAGGTCCCAGGCCACCTTGCCGTACGCCTGCACGAAGTAGGGGTAGCCGTCGGCCGCCTCATACAGCGCGTCCAGGGCGTCCGGGGTGAACTCCACCTCCTCCTCGCGTGCCGGGAGGATCAACGCGAGGTCGGCCGCGTCACGGTCGAGCTTGTCGATGCGCGCGTAGCGGAAGAGCCGCTCGGAATAGCTCTTGCTGGCCGACAACACGCTCGGCAGGTGCGGCAGCCCGGCCCCCACCACAATCAGCGGCCCGCCCGTCTGCGACAGCTCGTGGCAGGCGGCGCAGAGCGCGGAGACGTCGGCGGCCGGCACGTCCTGCATCTCGTCGATGAACAATGCGATGCCGACGGCCAGGTCGGTGGCCACACCGGCGGCGTCGACGAACAGCTCGGTGAGGTCGATCTCCAGGTCGCCCGAGTCGGCGCGCCCGCGGCTGGCCGGCACCTCGATGCCGGGCGACCAGTGCGAGGTGCCCTTGGCCGCCGCGGGATCGCGCATCGCGAACGCCTTGAGCACGCCGAGGAACTCCTCGATGCGCTCGGGCGCGCGGTGCCGCGGGGCGAGCTCCCTGATCGCCATGTGCAGCGCGGCCGCGACCGGCCGCCTGATCGACTGGTCGGGCCGGGCCTCGATCTTGCCCGTGCCCCACAGCCGCTGCATGGCCATGGACTTGAACGTGTTGAGCAGGACGGTCTTGCCGACGCCCCGCAGGCCGGTGACGACCATGCTCCGCTCGGGGCGGCCACGGGCCACACGCTCGAGCACGACCTCGAACTGCTGCAGCTCTCGGTCACGCCCGGCGAGCTCCGGCGGACGCTGTCCGGCTCCGGGGGCGTAGGGGTTTCGCACAGGGTCCACGCTCTCGGACTTTATTGCCGGATATAGCGGCCGTCTTAGATTTGGGAAGAAAGTGCTACGGCGTGTCCGAGCAGGGGCGGGCGCGAGCACCGTCATCGGACACACCCCCTCTCACCAGGCCGAACCCTTGTTCGATTGCGGTACCTAAGACTGTAGCGCGGACTCGAACACCTATGCGATGGTTTCAAGTAAAAGATCTTTGCAACAGTCCGGACCCCCTCGTGCGTCTCGGTGATGTGGAGTTCGAGGATTTCGTCCGCGCGCGGGGCCCGGCCCTGCTGCGGTACGGCTACGTCCTCTCCGGCAACGCCGACGACGCGGCCGATCTGGTGCAGGAGGCGTTGCTCAAGCTGAGCGGCGCCTGGCGCAGGGTCCGCAACAAGGACAACCCGGAGTCCTACGTACGCACGGTGATGGCGCGTCAGCACATCAGCTGGTGGCGCAAGCGACGCAGGGAGCATGTGACGGACGAGGTGCCCGAGGGCTCCTACACCGACGACCACGCCTTCGGCGAGTTATGGAAGGAACTGGCCACACTGCCCCGCAAGCAGCGGGTCGTCCTGGTGCTGCGCTACTACGAGGACCTGTCGGACAAGGAGATTGCCGAGATCCTCGGCATTTCCCGCGGAACCGTAAGAAGCCAGGCATTCCACGCGCTCAACGCACTGCGCGTCAAGCCGTCGGTGCTCGAAAGGGGACGGGCATGAGGACAGAAGAGGAGCTGGCGGGCGCGCTGCGCGCGGCGGCCGAGCGCGCTCCCGACGAAGGCGACCTGCTCGCCGGCGTTGCCACGCTCCGACGCCGCAGGACCAGGCGGCGCGTGCGCGTGCTCGCGGCCGCGACCGCCGTGGTGGTGCTGGGCATGGGGGTCAGGAGCGTCGTCCTGCCTGGCGGGGGCGAGGTCGAGGTGGCCACGACCCCGAGCCCCACCGCGACCCTCGGCATGAATGCCGTGCCGGTGGATCGGCTCTGGCCGACGGCGGTCCTCACGGTCCCCGCCACCAACGCCGACGGCATGCGCTACGAGCCCATCATCGGCATCAGCGCCACTGAGGTGCTGCTCCTTGCGGCGTCCCTGGAGGAGGGAACGAGGATCGAACTGTACGACGCCGCCACCAAGCGAGCCCGTGTGGTGGCCGAGGTCCCCATGAAGCCCACCGCCGTCCCGCCGACCGTGACCGCCGACGGCGAGAACGTCGCCTGGATGTCCTACGGCAGGAAGAACGGCGTGTCGGTGCGAGGGATCTGGACGGCCCCGCTGTCCGGCGGCAAGGCGAGGCTGGTCACCACGATCAGCGGCCCCCGGGCCGACATCGACTCCCTCGCGATCAACGGGGATCGGATCGTCTGGTCGGAGCGCCGCGGCGACGTGTGGGGCGTCCCTCTCTCCGGCGGCGCCTCAGAGCGAATCCCGGCCGGTCGCGGCCTGCGCCTGCTGAGATGGCCGTGGGCCAGTGACGCGCCCGCTGGGCCTGACGACAGCGTCCGCAGCCAGAGCAGGATCGTCGACCTGACGAGCGGGTCCACGATCGAGGTCGTCACGCCGCCCGGGACGCGGGGCCTGCGCTGCGGACCGTTCTGGTGCTTGGGACACGACGAGACGGGCGGTTTCCTGCAACGGATCGACGGCAGCAACATGCGACGCCTCGACGATCGCGGCTCCTGGGGGCGGCGGGCGATGGCGCCGATCCTCAACCGGTTCGCGTTGAGCAACGACGGTATCTACGACATCGCGACCGGCCGGGTGGCCACCCTTGATGGCAGGTGGACGGCTTTGTCCGCCGGGCAGCCCACGATCGTCTACTGGGAGGGCGGGCGGGACACCCTCCGAGTGCTCAACTTGGCAGCCGTACCATCCGCGCAATAGCGTTCGCACCATGCGGACCTTCGCGAATGTTCAGGAGCTCAAGGCGGCCGTCGGTGAGACGTTCGGCCCGACCGAGTGGCGCACCGTCACCCAGGAACAGGTCAACCTCTTCGCCGACGCCACCGACGACCACCAGTGGATCCACGTGGACGTGGAGCGGGCCAAGGAGGGGCCGTTCGGCGGCACGATCGCGCACGGTTATCTGACGCTGTCGTTGCTGCCGTCGTTCATGTTCGAGATGGTCAAGGTCGAGGGCATCGCGATGGGCGTCAACTACGGCCTGAACAAGGTCCGCTTCCCCAGGCCCGTGCCCGTCGGCGCGCGGGTCAGGGCCGTGGGCGAGCTCACCGACGTCAAGGGCACCCCGGCCGGTTACCTGTCGAACCTGAAGATGACGATCGAGATCGAGGGCGAGAGGCGGCCTGCCTGCGTGGCCGAGACCCTCAGCCTGTACGTCCCCGTCACAGAATGATGGCAGCTAGGGCCGCCAGGGCGATCAGAGCCAGGTAGGCCAGCACGAGCCGGGTGTCCCTGAGCAGGCACTTGCTGCGGGCCAGCCCGGCTCGCCGCGCCTTCCAGTAACCGGCGAACCCGAGCGCGGCGAACCCCAGCACCGCCCACGGTCCCAGCAGCCAGGCCAGCAGCGCGACGGTCGCGTACACGCACAACCGGAGCGGATCGTACGGCTGATCCTTGGCCGGAGCCGCGCCGGAGCGGGGGTCGTTCGCCGTCATGACGCCACCGCCGACAGGCGTTGCCGGGAGAGTTGCGGCCAGGCCTGCACGGCGCAGAAGGGCGCGCACTGATCCTGCTCGGCCCGCGTGCCGACGTGCACGCAGCACTGCATGAGGCGCTCCTCGATCATTGTCGAGATGTCCATGAACGGTTTGACCGTGATGCGCACCACCCGCTCCCCCAACATTCTGCGTAGCTTCCTGCGCCGGCCCGGCAGCGCTGAGGAGGCGAGCGTGAGGAGGGTGGAGACGCCGAGGTCGCAGTTCTCGCAGATGTTCCGCCACAGGTCGCCGACCTGCGGGTGGGACAGCGACGACTGCTCCGACAGCAGGCCGAGCAGCGACTCCTGTACGGCCAGGCGCAACTCGCGCGGGATCTCGGAGTCGGCGATGCGGTTGGAGACCAGGCCCAGGTTCTCCTTGAGCCGGTCGTGGCCGATCAGCGCGGTGAGGGAGCGCCACTGGCGGGCGTCGTCGCGGACCAGGTAGCCGACCGAGCAGCAGTGCGGGTGCGAGCAGGGCAGGGCGGTGAGGTCGCGCCAGGTCACCAGGCCGCCGGTCTGCGGGCCGAGGCGTTTGAGCACGCCGGTGTGGGTGAGCCGGTTCGACGGATCGATGGTGCCCGATCTGCCCGATCCGAACTGGGGCTGCAGGGAGACGCCTCCGACGTACGGGGTGTCGAGCGCGAGGCGTACGACGTCGCCGATCTCGCCGTCGTTGACGCCCAGCGCGGCCGTCATGACCAGGGTGGTGAAGATCTCGCGGTCCGACAGGCGTTCGACGGCCGCGGCCTTGAACCGGCGCAGGTCGCCGCCTCGGTGGTGTTGTGAGGCGTGGGCCGATGAGCCGTCGTACTGGAGGTAGACCTCGACGCGCTCGCGGTGCTCGGTGAGGAGGTCGAGGAGGGAGTCGTCCCTGGCGATGAGGACGCCGTTGGTGTTGATCAGGATGCGGGTGATCGGGCGCTGTTCGAGCTCGGACAGGAGGGTTTTGAGCTCGGGGTGGAGGGTGGGCTCGCCACCGCTCAGCATGAGGACGTCGAGCTTGCCGTTCTCCCTTTCGAGGCGTTGGTCGACGTTCGCGAGGATGTCGGGGACGGGGACGATGCCGGCCAGGTCGGGGGAGCTGTCGGCGAAGCAGGTGGGGCAGCGCAGGTTGCACGTTTCGGCGATGTCCTCGAGGAGGATGCAGGTGTGCTGGGTCTGCATCTCGGGGAGGCCGTGGAGGTAGGCGAGGGGGATCGGAGCGAAGTTTCCCGACAGATCCGGTACGTGCTGCTTTGTCGGGGCGGTCCATTCCTCTAGGTATTTGAGGATTTCTGGGTCCTCGTCGTACAAAGTCCGAATCAGGCCGTGTTCGCGGCAGCCGCGCTCCAGCCATACCCGGCCGTCGCGTTCGACCAAGTAGCCGCTCAGGCGCTCGACCTTGTCGAGGTCCCGGCCGTGGCAGTGCGGGCAGAACGCGTTGACGTACCTGAGGATGCGGTCGCCCCGCAGACCCATCCCTGCACTCATGTCATGACCTTCCGCTGGAAAAGGGGATCGTAGTAGCCGCGTCGCCAGCCGTACGCGAGCCTGAGCGCGAGCAGTGGCAACCCGACGAGCAGGAAACACTGGGGCCCGGTCAGGCCGAGCCAGAGCGTCTCGTTGGCCCGGGTGAACTCGACGACGAAGCGGAAGGCGGCGTACCCGGCGAGGTAGAGCGTGAACAGCTCGCCGGGCTGGGTGAGCCGCTTGCGTGCCCACATGAGCACTGCGAATGCGGCGAGCTGGAAGATGATCTCGTAGAGGAACGACGGGTGCATGGCCTGGCCGGCGAGGCAGCCGGGGCACTCGGGGGTCGTCGCCGGGGCGTGCACGCCCCAGGGCAGGTCGGTGGGCCGGCCCGGCGCCTCGGTGAGATGGCAGCCGATCCTGCCCACCGCCATGCCGAGCGCCACGGCCGGGGCGAACAGGTCGCCGGTGCGTTCCTTGTAGCCGATGATCTTCTTGGCGACGAGCACGCCCACGTACGCGCCGGTCAGGCCGCCGAGGATGCTGCGGGAGCCGTACAGCCAGAGGTCCTGGAGGTTCAGCGTCTCGAGCCAGCCCGCCAGGCGCATGCCGATGGCGCCGCCGACCAGGGCGCCGGTGACGGCTATCAGCGACTGTTCGTTGAGGGCGCCGCGTCTTCTGGCCTCCCGTACGAAGACGACGGAGGCCGTGAAGACGCCCAGGCCGACGAATATTTCGTGAAGGGGGACCATGTCAGCCGTACAGGCTCGGGTTGAGGCCGGTGCAGATCCCGGCGGACAGGATGGACCACAGCGCCCACCCGATCATGAGCCCGAGGCCGAGGCCCCGGGTCCAGGATTGGCGGATGAGCACGAGGCCGATGCCGCCGCCCAGGCCGATGAGGGCGAGCACCGCCGCACCCGCCGCCACGTAGGCGGTGTGGGGGCCGCTCGAGTCCATGGCGACGGCGAAGATGAAGAAGCCGACGATGACGTTGAGCACGCTGTAGAGCGCCAGACCGGCGAACGCGAGCGCGACGACCACGCCGCTGGAGGCCCCACTGGACGGAGGCGGCGGTGGTCCGTAGGGAGGCTGCCGAGGGTGGTTGGGGTCCTGCGGGGGCGGTCCGTACGGGGGTTGCCAAGGACCGTTCGGGCCCTGCGGCGGCGGCGTGCTCATCGGCCGGGTCTCCCCCAGTTCGTCATCGGACCGGGGCCAGGCTAGGGACGGGCGATTGCCATGGGATCAAAACGTCCACCTACGCGTACAGCTCGGGGTTGAGGCCCGTGCAGAAGCCGGCCGTGACGATCGACGTGAGCGCCCATCCGATCATGAAGCCCAGGCCGAGCCCGATGGACCATGATCTCCGCAGCAGCACGAAAACCAGCCCCAGGCCGATGCCGAAGAGCGCCAGGAATCCGGCCGCCACCCCGAACGCCACCTCCGACTCGAAGGCCAAGGCGACGAGGCCGGTGATCACGTTGACGACGAGATACCCGAAGAACCCGGCGAACGCCAGCCCGACGACGAGCCCCGTCCGGCGAGGCGGCTCCCCATGCGGCTCCTGATGTGGCCCTTGAGGTGGCCCTTGAGGTGGCTCAGGCGGCGGTGGCATGCTCACGTCGCACACATTACGGCTCTAAGTGCCCCCTGAGTAGTAGATCGCCGCCTGTACCCGGCTCTTCAGCCCCAGCTTGTTGAGCACCCGGCTGACATGCGTCTTCGTCGTGGCCTCCG
Organism: Nonomuraea polychroma; assembly: GCF_004011505.1. Taxonomy (NCBI): domain Bacteria; kingdom Bacillati; phylum Actinomycetota; class Actinomycetes; order Streptosporangiales; family Streptosporangiaceae; genus Nonomuraea; species Nonomuraea polychroma. The sequence goes on along the minus strand of NZ_SAUN01000001.1, from coordinate 9,694,646 downwards.
CCATGTCCAGCTCTTTGGCGATGTCGGCGTTGGACATGCCCCGCCCGATACAGGCCAGCACCTCCCGCTCACGAGGCGTCAGGCTCTCTGGGCCGGCCGCCGGCTCCCTCCGCGACGGCGTCGCCTGCTTGGCGAAGGCCGCGATCAACTTCCGCGTGACGCCCGGCGAGATCAGCCCATCGCCCCGCGCCACCAGGCGGACCGCCTCCACCAGCGACTCGGCGTCCGTGTTCTTCAACAGGAAACCGGCCGCGCCCGCTCGCAGCGCGCCGAAAACGTACTCGTCGACATCGAACGTCGTCAGGATCAGCACATCACTGACGCCAGCCAGCTCCCTGGTGGCCGAGATGCCGTCGAGGCGTGGCATGCGTACGTCCATCAGCACCACATCGGGTCGCAGTTGCTTGGCCATGGTCACGGCCTGCTCCCCATCGGCCGCCTCGCCGATCACCTCGATGTCCGGCACGCCGTCGAGGATCAAGGCGATCCCCGCCCGGACCGCCGCATGGTCGTCGGCGACCAAAACCCTGATCGTCACCGGCTCACCCGCCGTTTCCGCCACCTGTCACGCACCTTCCGGCCGTACGTCGACAACCACCGCCCGCTCGGCCGCCACTGGCCTCGAGCGGTCCCCACCCCCGTGGTAAGTCGTGGACACATGAGCATCAGAGGTAGGCAGCACGGCACGCACCCGCCACCACCCCCGCCGCATGCCGTCCTGTCCCCCAGGCCCGGCATCCAGGGAACCTCCGACCAACGCGGCCCGCTCCCGCATGCCGATCAGCCCGGCCCCAGCCCCCGGCAACCGCGCCACCCCACTCCCTCCGGCGGCTCCGACGGCGTTCTCAACAGTCACCACGACCCGCCCCGCCTCGTACGAGAGCACGACGTCAACCGGCGAGTCGCCGTGCTTGAGCGCGTTGGTCAACGCCTCCTGCAGAATCCGATAACCGGCCAGATCAACGGAGGCAGGCACCTCACGAGGATCCCCGTCGACCCGCAGGCCGGCGTCCAGCCCCGCCCGCCTGACCCGCTGCACCAAGGTCTCCGCATCGGCCAGCCGCGGCCGGGTGGCCTCAGGCTCCTCCCCTTCCTGCCGTAACAGCCCGATCATGGACCGCATCTCGGCCATCCCCTTGACGCTGTTCTCCCGTACGGACTCCATGACCTTCCGAACCGTCCCCGGATCGAGATCCTTACGGGAGAGCGCAGCCGTGGACTGGATGGCGATCGCACTGAAGTGATTGGCGATCATGTCATGCAGCTCGCGAGCCATCCGCGTACGCTCCGCGGCGATGGCCGCCTGCCGATCCAGCTCCGCCAGATGCGCCACCTGCTCGGCCCGCAGCCGCTCTGCCGCCGCCCGATCCCGCTGCTCCCGCAGCACCAGCGCAGTCGTGACCGGCGTGACCAGCACCAGCCCCGCCTGGATCCCCATCACGGCCAGCGCCCGCCAGTCCCCCGCGATGAACCCCGCCACCGCCCCACCCAGCACCGCCAGTGTGGACGTGACCCCGAGCAACACCCGAGCCAACCGGGCCGGCCCGTAGAGCACGGCCGCGTACAGGTTGTCGGTGAACACCAGCACAGTCCCCAAGGACGGCCCCACGAACCCGTCCACGGTGACCGCGACCACCCCAAGCCCCAGGGACAAGAGCGGCGCCCGCTGCCGCACGAGAACCCCCGCACAAGTGATCGCCAAGGGGATGACGAGCACCCACTCAGGCACCCCACGCTCGAGATAGGCGCCACCCGCGATCAGCACCACACCCGCCGCGAAGGCCACCCCGGCCCCGAACACGACCCACTTCATGGCCTCTATCCCATCACCCCGGCCCCCTGCCGCCCTCCTGCGAGGGACCTGCCTGTGGATACACACTTCGATGTATCCACGGGTACGGCAGGACCAGCCGGCGGGAGCAGCATGATTGCGGTAACTGGTTCGAGGCACTCCCCAGAACCCGCTATGCTTGCTTACGCAGCGAGCGGCCGTAGCTCAATGGATAGAGCATCTGACTACGGATCAGAAGGTTAGGGGTTCGAGTCCTCTCGGCCGCGCTCCAGCTCAAAGGCCCTCTGGGATCAACCCAGGGGGCTTTTTTGATCTCCGTACAGCAGCGTTTTACAGCAACGCGGGCCCACACAGCCTGTCTTCTACAGACAGCACGCGAATGACGAACCCTGTAACCCGCCGTCGGCCGAGATCAGTGTGATCTTCCCGTACCACTCATGCAGGTGCTCCAGGGCAGACTCCACAACCGCGTCAGGCATACCCACGATCAGCTTGTTCGTGGACACTCGGCAGACTGCGCGATCATGTGGACATGGTTCCTGCAGCCCCCTCCGAACGCCTTCCCACGGAGCCAGACCTGATCAAGGTGTGGTTCCAGTTCGTGCCCCGGGAAAACTGGCTCCCCTACGACACCGAAGGGCTCTGGGCCACGCGCTTGAGCCAGGACACCGCTCGTGTGGCGAACGTCCCATTCCTACAGGACGGAGTCGCCGAGGGCGACGTCGTGCGCTTCATCACCGACGACGACGGCCTTCACTGGGCCTGTGAACGGGTGGAAGCGTCGGGCAATTGCACCGTCCGGGTCCTGCCGGTGCCCGATGGACCGCTGGGGCGAAGGCACAGGCCATACACGAGCAGTTGGCACCGTTCGGCCTGGGCGGGGAATCCTTCAGCTCGGAGCTTCCCCTGGTCGCCTTCACCGTGCCGGCTGACGCAGACTTTGGGCAGATTAAGGCACTGCTGACGCGAGGCCAAATGGATGGCTGGTGGCACTTCGAGGAGTCTTGCATCACCGACGCCTGGCGAAGCGCCTAACGATCGGTTGTTCACGGGCACGGAAGCCAGCTACCTTGCTCAGGCATCGCCAAGGCCCTCTCGGAGGCGGGACTGTACGGTCTTCGGTGTAACTCCTGATCAAGGAGAACGCACCTGATGAGTACTGTGATCCAGGCATCGACGGAGATCGACCTGGAGGACGCCGCGGTGGCGCGTAAGAAGTCGGAGAGCTCGACGGATCGGGAGCTGGTGGCCAGGCTGGTCGACCAGGCGCGAGCCGAAGGGGTGGAGCTGGTCGGTGAGAACGGGCTGCTGGGCCGGCTGACCAAGCTGGTGCTGGAGTCCGCTCTCGAAGGCGAGATCACCGACCATCTCGGCTACGACAAGCACGAGCGCGCTGGCAGCGAGACAGGCAACTCGCGCAACGGGACCCGGTCCAAGACCGTCATCACCGACGTCGGCCCGGTGGAGATCACCGTCCCGCGGGATCGGGACGGCAGCTTCGAGCCGAAGATCGTGCGTAAGCGGCAGCGGCGCCTGTCCGGCGTCGATGAGATGGTCATCTCGCTGGCCGCCAAGGGCCTGACCACCGGCGAGATCTCCGCGCACCTGGCCGAGGTCTACGGCGCCGAAGTCTCTAAGCAGACCATCTCCACCATCACCGACAAGGTGCTGGACGGCATGGCCGAGTGGCAGAACCGGCCGCTCGACGCCGTCTACCCGGTGATCTTCATCGATGCCATCCATGTGAAGCTGCGGGACGGCCAGGTGGCCAACCGGCCGGTCTACGTGGCGATGGCGGTCACCGTCGATGGCGAGCGCGACATCCTCGGCTTGTGGGCCGGCGACGGCGGCGAGGGCGCCAAGTTCTGGCTGCACGTGCTGACCGAGATTAAGAACCGTGGCGTCGCTGATGCGCTGATGGTGGTCTGCGACGGGCTCAAGGGGCTGCCGCAGGCCATCGAGACCGTCTGGCCGCAGGCCGTCGTCCAAACGTGCGTCGTTCACCTGCTGCGTGCCTCGTTCCGGTATGCCGCCCGCCAGCACTGGGACGCCATCGCCAAGGCGCTCAAGCCGGTCTACACCGCGCCGACCGAGGCGGCGGCGCTCGAGCGGTTCTATGAGTTCGCCGAGGTCTGGGGCGGTAAGTATCCGGCGATCGTGAAGTTGTGGGAGGACGCCTGGGCCGAGTTCGTGCCCTTCCTCAACTTCGACACCGAGATCCGCCGGGTGATCTGCTCGACCAACGCCATCGAGTCGGTCAACGCCCGTATCAGGAGGGCGGTCAAGGCCCGCGGCCACTTCCCGAACGAGCAGGCCGCGCTCAAGTGCGTCTACATGGCGATCATGAGCCTGGACCCGACCGGCAAGGGCCGCAAACGCTGGATCACCCGCTGGAAGGCCGCTCTGAACGCCTTCGCCATCACCTTCGAAGGCCGCCTGACCCCGACCACCCGATAGATCAAGTCAAGATCGAGATACACCGATCACTGGACAGACCCTCGGAGGCGGCGAACCCACTCCGTGGGGAAGACCTGCTCAAGCCGCTCTCTGAACCGCCCCGACTTTGATGGAGACGGTTGATTCCGACGGGTTCGCTGGGCTGGTATTGAGCGTAGTAGATCGCCTCGAACTCCTCGGCCGGGAGGTGCCCGATGGCGGAGTGCAGGCGGGTGGTGTTGAACCAGGCCACCCATTCGGCAGTGGCCAGTTCCACGTCGGCCAGGCTGCGCCACGGGCCTCGGGGCTTGATCAGCTCGGTCTTGTAGAGGCCGATCTGTGATTCCATCAGGGTGTTGTCGAGGGCTTATCCGGCTAATGACGCTGGTTTTGGGCGTTGGCCGGGTAACGCTTTCAGCTGACCCGGGTAGTAAGTCGGCGGAGTTGCTCTTCGTGGCGACGGACGCGTGCAGCGACGGCTTCCAGAGCGGTGTGGAGGTTTCGTATTTCGTCGAGGAGGCCGGTGAGGGTGCCGTTGGTGGCGGCGCGGCGGCGGTTTTCCTCGATGATGGCGCGGAGGGTGGCACTGCGGTAGAGGGTGGTGCGGCCTAGCCCGGTGAGGTTGGCGACGGCGATGAAGGTGACGGGTTGGCCGTCGCGGTGGAGCTGGGCGCATGCCTTCTCGACGCGGTGGAGGGTGTCGCTGCTGGTCATCCGGCGTGGGCCTCGCTGATCAGGTGGTCGAGTCGGGTGATGAGTCGGCGGTGTCGTTCGGCTTCGGCGATCCAGCCTCGATTCTCGGCGTCCTGGGCGAGCGCGTCTGCGTCGACACGCTGGGCGGCGAGGATGGGCAGCGAGCTGGGTTCGGTGTGGAAGCTGGGGCAGTGTTCGCAGATGTTGGCGTAGGTGCAGGCGCCTTGGGCGGGTGCGCGTAGGCAGAAGCCGCCGGCCATTCTGGGTTTGATCAGCGGGGTGTCTTTCCAGTCCTTGCCGCCGGTGATGTCGGCCAGGGGCAGGTGGACCCGGCCGGGGGCTGGGGTGCGGGCTTGTTGTTTGGCCAGGTCGAGGGCTCGTTCGTATTCGGCGCGGACTGTGGTGTCGAACAACCGTCCGTAGCGCAGGCTCATTTCTGCGGAGGCGTGTCCGAGCAACGCCATCAGCGCCTGCAACGAGACTCCGGCGTTCACCAGAGCGGTGGCGTAGGTGTGGCGGAGCTGGTGGGAGGTGATGTGACCGAGTCCGGCTTGCTGAGCGGCGCGATCGAGTTCGGCGCGGACGGCGCCTTGGCCGAGGCGGCGTCCGTGGTGGGTGAACAGGAACTGAGCCGGACGCCGGTAGCGGGGATGTGGCATGGGTCTGCCGTGTGTTCGGAGCTCGATGATGCGGTCGATCAGGTCGAGGATCTCTTCATCGAGGGGGACCATGCGTTCGGTCTCCAGCTTCCCGAGGCCGATCTTCAGCCAGTTGCCGTGGCCGGGAACTTCATGGACGCAGTCGAGCTCCAGGTCCAGGAGTTCCCCGATGCGTAGCCCGCAGGCGCGTTGCAACCTTAGGGCGCAGGCGGCCAGCTGGTTGCCGGGACGGTCGCGGAGCTCTTCGGTCAGGCGGCGATCGGCATCGACGGGCAGGTAGCGGGGCAGCACCTGCGGGAGCTTGGGGTTGTCATCGCGGAACACCAGCTTGCGGGCGGGTGCCTCGGCCCAGCCCCACTCGGTGATGTCGGTGAGGAAGCCGGTCAGCGCGATCACCCGGCGGGAGCGGTCGGCGACGGTGATGGCTTCGCCGTTCTTGGGGTTGACGGCGTCGACCAGGGCGGTGAGGTAGGGCTCGATGTGATGCTGCCGGTCCAGCTTGGCGATCGAGGTGAGTCCGGGATCGATGTGGGTGAGGAAGAGGCCGAAGTGTTTGAGCCGGGTGGCGATCGCGGAGACGGTCTTGGGCTGGCAGGTGGCGCGCTTGCGTTCCAGGTAGGCGATCATCGTGGTGCGGATCGGTTCTGCCACCTCGGCCAGCCGCTGTTCGAAGGGGACCGGCCCGCCCATCCTCGGCAGCGTGTCGATAATGCCCAGGTGGAACAGGACTCGCTGGGCGTTGCTGAGCGCGGACAGGTAGTGGCGGTGGTCCTTGCCGGTGCGGGCGCTGCGGGCGACGCAGGCGGCGGCGAACTCTTCCAGGTCGGCCAGGGTGAGCTGTTCAAGGACGGGTCCGGCCTGGATGAGCAGCCGGGCCGGCACCTGAGAGCCGGTGGCCAGACGCACGCGCAAGGAGAAGCCGAGGTCCTCGGCGGCGGTCATGAAGCGCTGCACTCCCGCAGCGATGGGCGAGTCCTCGATCTCTCGCCAGAACGTGGACAGTTTGCGTTCCAGCAGGTAGTCGTAGCCGGGTCGTAGTCCGCGGTGCAGCATGAGGAAGGTGATGATCGGCCGAGTGTGCGCATCGGCCGACAAGCGGATCTCCAACGGTTCGGCGGCCCAGCGACCGGGGTCGGGCCAACGCTCGAAGAACACTCGCGCGGCCTGCTGATAGGGACGGTTGCCTCGCCCGGTCCGCTGCAGATAGTCGAGGTAGTCGGCGTGCAGGCTATTGCTGGGCGCGGATGCGGCTGCGTGCGGCATCGAACTCGGCTTTCACGTGGGCGGGTGCCAGATGGATATAGCGGGCGGTGGTGTCGACGTGCGCGTGACCGAGCAACGCCTGCATCACCGCCAGGTCGACTCCGGCTTCGGCCAGTGCGGTGCCGAAGGTGTGCCGCAGCGCGTGGGGATGACCTGCGGTGATCCCGCTGACGGCGCGGTGATAGCGGAAGATCGTGCGCAGCCCTGCTGCCGTGAGCGGTCGTCCCCGGTTGGGGCCCTTGGCCACCAGGAACAGCCGCTGCTCGGTCGACTCGGGCCGCTCGGCCAGCAGATATACCTGGATGACCGAGGCGACGTCGGCGTCCAACGGGACGCGCCGCTGTCGATCGCCCTTGCCGAGCACGCTCGCCCAGCGGCCACCGATGTCGGCGTCGGCGACGTTCAAGCCGAGCACCTCGGCCGAGCGCAGCCCGCAATACAGCATCAGGCCCGCGATCGCTCGGTCGCGCCAGGTGTGGAAGCTGGCCAGCAGCTCCGCCGCCTGGGTCTGGGACAGTGCTTTGGGCAGGCGCCGGGGCTCGCGCAGTCGTAGCGAGGAGCGATTCTTCGGGCGGCGGATCGTGTGCGCGAGCATCCCGGACCGCTCGCCGGCCACCCGCCAGCGCGCCTCGCGTCCTTTCGGGACCGGGTTGATCGACTCCGGGTCGCGCATCGTGACGAACGTGAACAGCCCCGAGATGGCCGCAAGCCGCCGGTTGATCGTCGTGGCGGCGTACTGATCAATCCGACGGCCCGACAAGGTGACCACGTTCGGGCCGGCGCGACGCCCGGGAACCTTGGCCTCACGGCAGGCGTGCAAGAACTTCAGCAGCGTCTCGGTCGTCACCTCACCCAGCGACACGTCCTCGGTCGCCAGCCAGCGGCAGAACGCCAGCAGGTCATAGCCGTAGGAGCGGACGGTCTTGGGCGAGTAGTTCCGGTCGGCCAGATACGCCAGATACTCATCGACCAGGACGAACTGCCCGGCGGACGGTCCGGCCAGCATCCAGCTACCCTCATGTGCTTCCAGCCGGAGTCCTTGTTCGATCATGAGAACAGATGTACCCGCAATGACCTCATCCGGCTAGCAGGTAGCAGATCACGGCGAGTCGCTGACCTGGGGAAACATACGTATTAGCCGGTTAAGAGGGAATCGCCGACGGTGCCGATGGAGGCGTCGATCCCGGCCGCCAGCAGATGCGTGGTGAACCGGAAAGACGTGTATTGCTCGGGTTCAAGGGGTCGTCGCAACACTGCTGTTCAGCAGCGAGATTAAATGATCGCTGAAGGCTTCTGCAGGCGTCTTCCATCCGAGGGTCTTTCGCGGCCTGGTGTTGAGCGCGAATGCTACGGCCGCCAACTCCTCGGCATTCCATCGTGACAGGTCGGTGCCCTTGGGGAAGTACTGGCGCAGCCGGGCTGTCGCCCGCTCATGGCCGGGGTCGGCCACGGTGGTGCGCACCTTCTTGCCCCGCCGGGCGCCCTGCAGGCCGAGGGCGCGCATGCGCCGCTCGACGGTGCAGCGAGCGACTCGACGCCCTTCCCGCTGGAGCTGGTGCCAGATCTTGCGGGCGCCGTAGACGCCGTAGTTGTCGGCGTGGATGCGAGTGATGTGCTCATCCAGCTCGGCATCGCGCAGGGCCCGGGCCGAGGGCGGGCGGTTCTTGGCGGCGTAGTAGGTGCTGGTGGAGATGGGACAGCCGTGCTCGGTCAGGACACGGCAGATCAGCTCGACACCGAACACGTCGGCGTGCTGGTCGATGAAGCTCACGAGTGCGTGTGTGGCCGGTCGAGCTCGGCCGCGAAGAAAGCCGACGCGGCCTTCAGGATCTCGTTGGCGCGGCGCAGTTCGGCGTTCTCCCGGCGCAGCCGCTTCAGCTCGGCCGACTCATCTGAGGTGCGGCCGGGCCGGCTCCCCTCGTCGATCTGGGCCTGGCGAACCCAGGTGCGCAGTGTCTCCGCGGTGCCGATGCCGAGCTTGGTCGCGACCGCGTTGATCGTGGCCCACTCGGTCGGATAATCCGGCCGCACCTCGGCGACCATCCGAACCGCTCGACGGCGCAGCTCGGCAGGGTAGGGAGACTTACCTGGCATGGACTCGATCCTCTCAAGAGATCAAGTCTCCACCGAACCGAGTGAGACTGGAGGGGCAGGTTCCTGATGGGCCTGGCTCAATCAAACCCTGACCTTGGCAACGAGTGTCTTTGCCCTGCCGGCTTCATCGGGAGCGTCTGCACGGTGCGCCCCGGGCTGGTGCTCGTGACTTGATAGGAGCCTCGGCAGAAGGTCCCATCACTGGCTTGTCCGCCGGATTTTACGAGATGCCGCAAGAGTTGCGATTAAGCCGGATGATGTATCCGGTCAGAATTATGTGGTACGCGGAGCTACCCTAACGAATTTCGCGGCGCTCTTGTCGCTCAGGCCTCTCCCTTCAAGATCCAGATGGAGCGTATTGCCATCTGGAAGTAGGGGTGCATATCGAGTGATGTTCCACCCGGGCGGAGGCGCACACTCTAGATAGAAATTATAATATCGATCACCTTGGTCCGACTTGGTTGTGTATTCAGCTTCGCCTCTGCATGTGTAAGTCTCAGAACTGATCAATACATCGCCGTCCTGCTCTATGGACATCCTGCGCGGAGAACCGCCATCATCGCGGACCTCCTGCCAGTCCCCAGCAATTCGCTGCATTTCCAAGTCGCCCCCACACGAGGCGAGAATGATGACGGCAAGGAAATCCGCGACAATAGCTCTTGATACACAAGAGAACATGTTTATCCCTTGCCTGTTTGGATTGACGTCACATTTTGAAGGCTTTGTCGCATCAACCGCGCCCTAACGGTGTACCGGAGTCGACGTGGTAGCTACGTTGTAGCCCCGTACCCTCAGGTAAGGCAGCTGCCCGTGCAGCGCGGCCGTCTCGTAGGTCGCGGTGATCCTGGTGGATTCGCCGGGCCAGAGCGAGAGGTAGTTGTCGCTGTAGATGACCGGCAGGACTTCCCTGCCGTTGTCGCCCGCCGTGATTTCGGGCCGTACGAAGAAGGCGAGATTGGTTGGGCTGGCATTGGTGAGCGTGACGGTGACGGTCTCTCGACCGCCGGACAGGGAACGCGTTGCCGCGGCCTCAAGGTGCCGATTGGAAGCCAGCCTGTTGAGGCCGCTCAGGTCCGCGAAACCGTCGATCTCCGTCTGGTAGTGGTTATCGGCGTTGCCGAGCGCGTCAGGACGCGTGGAGTACCAGTAGAGGTTGTCACTGACACTCGAGCCGTTGGCGTCCCGGAGCTGAAGCCGCAGGAAGAACGTCCTCGACAGGCCGGTCAATGGAGGAATTTTCAGCACCCGCACCGAGGCATTGGCCGGGGAGGAGACCTGAGCGGTGGCCGTGTACTTCCGGGTCAGAGACGGGATGTCATAGACACGCGCTGTCGCGGTCAGTGCCGTGCGAGCCGCGAGGGTCGAGTTGACCACGTGCACGTTCCGCGTGAAGTAGTCATAGCTAATATGGATCGGCTCGGTGGCCTTCTTGGCGCCGAAGTATCCGCCGCCTGGCTTGAAGTAGTAGTCATAGAGGTTCCAGTGGAGGGACGGCCACGCGTTGTTCAGCATCCAGAAGATGGTGCCGAACGTCTGGGTGTGCTGACGTGCGCTCCAGGCTTCGAAGAACGATCGAGTGGTCTCGTAGTTCTGCAGCTCGGATTTGCGGGAAAAGTCGTCGGCGTCGTCGGCTTTGCCGTATCTCTTGTCGACTCCGTCGGTGAACGGGGTGATGTGGTCGAAGGGGGTGCCCGGCTTGCCCGCGTGGTAGTTCCAGACCGTGCCGATCGGCCACCGGTCGTCCGGGGGGATGAACCGTTCCAGGCTTTCCAGCGGTGGAGGGGCTTGCGTGCCTTGCTCCGCGGTGGTGCCGAACGCACTGCCTGATCGGCTGGAGTCCCACCACAGCACGGGCGGCTCCCATACGTAGGGCCCGTCCATCTTCATGCCGGCGTTGGGATCTGCCCAGCTGGCGACGCTGTCCAGGGTGGGATTCTGCCAGTGCAGCATGCGGGCGATGCGCTTGTAACCGTCCAGCCGTGCCTCAGTGGGGGGCCGGTCGCTCCCGTAGGTCCACAGGAAGCTGCTGGCGTGATGACGCAGTGCTCTCATCTGGCTGTCCAAGGAGGCGTAGGCCACTCGTTCTTGCTCCGGAGACCAGCTCCTGTCGTTCTCCCAGGCGCTGCAGCAGACGAAGCCGGACATGAGCATGATCCCGGCTCTGTCGGCCAGGTCGTAGAGCTCCTCGTTGCCGAGAGTGCCCTCCAGACGGAGGGTGTTGAGGCCCATGTTCTTGGTGTAATCGATGTGGGCCTGGTTGGTTTTGGTGTCCCAGCGCTGGAGCAGGTCCCAGACGTATCCGCCACCCCGGAACAGGATGGGACGGCCGTTGACCTTGTAGCCGGCGAAGGATGTCCCGTTGACCGTGGTGCGGTGGCCGGTGAACTGCCGGACGCCGAAGTCGATCGACTTGCGGTCGGACGTCGATCCCGAGACCGCGGCGGTCATGGAAAGTCTGTAGAGCTCCGGCCGGCCGAAGTGGTGAGGCCACCACAGAGCGGGATTGGCGACGTGGAGCTGTGGGTGGGCGTTCGTGTCGAAGGTGACGTTCCTGCGTTTGCCAGGGTCGAGCGTCACCTCCTTGCTGAAGGAGATCGTGGGCCGGCCGGTCTTGGAGATGGATCCGCTGATGGTCGCGGTCACCGGGGTGTCTGTCGCGTTGATCGCGTCGACGTACACGGTCAGGTCGGCCGCGTTCGTCGCGGGCAGGGGGAGGGTCGTCTTGACATACGGATCCCTCAGCGCGACAGGGCCGGTCGTGTCGAGAAGCGTCTTGCCCCAGAGACCGGCGTTCATGTCGGGGGCCTCAGGGTTCCAGTCGACGGTGCAGAAGGAGAGGTCCTGGCAGTCACGCGCCGGTGGGGTGACCCGGATGGCCAGCGCATTCGTTGTGTCAGGACGGATGAGCCGGGTGACGTTGTACTCGCGGCTCACCATGGTGCCGACCGCGTCGGGATCGAGTCGCCGTCCATTCAGCCAGATCTGCGCGCGGTAGCTGATCCCCTTGAACCGGAGCCAGTACACCTGTCCCGCTGAGGTGCGGACAGCGGGGAACTCACCTCGGAACCACCACTCTTGCTGGGTGAGGTCGGGGACTTTTCGGAGGTTCGTCCCGAAGAAGATGTTCTGGTGGACGCCGTTTGCTACCAGGCCTGCCAGCACAGTGGAGGGAAGGGCGATCGGATGCCATCCCGCGGTGTCGTAGCCGACCTGGGAGATGGCGGCTCCGGTGTCGGTGACGTCCTGCGCTGATCGGAGTGACCAGCCTCGGGTCAATTCGGAGGAGCTGACGGTGACGACACCGCCGGTGCCCGCGACACCGAAGCCGACGATCAGCGACAGGATCACGATCAAACAGCCGAACGGCGCACGTCGAGGGCGACGGCCGGTCATGTGCCGTAGACCTGCATCTCATAGAGCGAATACCCGAACCTGGTGCCCCGTTCCGTCCCGTACATGCGAACGTATCTGCCCGTGCCGGAAAGGCCAGTCAGATCGTCCTCGTTGCCATCGCCGGCCGTGGTTTCATAGACGGTCGTCCAGACGGCGGCGTCGTTCGACACCTGGATCTGGTAGGTCTTCCCGTACGCCGTCTCCCAGAAAAGTCTCACGCGGGAGATGTTCTTGGGCGATCCGAGATCGATCTGGAGCCACTGGGGATCCGTGAACTCGAGGGATCCCCATCGAGTGGTGAAGTCGCCGTCGAACGCCTTTTCCGGCCCCAGCGCCGCCTTCTCGATCGACGACGACGTGGCGGGACGGGCGAGAGAGAGCAGGCTCTCGGCGGGCCTCTCGGCGGCCTTGGTCTCCGTGGTGAGCTTGAATACGTGGAAGGTGTTGGTCGCTTGTGACTGGAGAATGACTGCCTTCGGCGGTGAAGGTCGATACGTGTAGCACGCATCGATTTCCGAAGAGTAGCGAGGAGCCACGATCAGGGACGGCGAGTATGTGCAGGCATCGCCGGTGATGTGGGTGCGGATGGTGCCGTCGTCGTCGACCAGCCACAGGGAGAGGTCTTCCAGCACGAGATCTCGGAATCTGCCGGTGTTGGCGAGCCGCGTCTTCACCACCGTCCGCCCGCTCTGAGCGCCGCTCGGGAGATCTACCGCGCCGGAGATGTCCAGCGCTCCGCTCACCGTTTCCGTGTCCTCGTCCGGAATGGTGATGGTGGTCCTGGTGGGGGTCTGGGTGGTCACCGCCTGGAGAGTCGGCGCACAGTCAAGGTTGCGCTGGCCGGCAAGGTGGAGTGATGGGAAGCCCTCCAGATCGAGTCTGGTCGGGGTCAGGTCGGTCGGGACCTCGCCTATCGCGTACAACCAGCTTCCTGGCACGCTCTCGGCCGCCAGTTCACACATGGCGATGCCCGGAGGCAACTGCAGGGTGCCGAACGAATCCGGAATGCTCACGGGTTCCACGTCCGGAGCGGGGGCTCCCTGGGCCGGTGCGACCGTCACTCTCGCGTTGTAGGTGACGTCGCCCTCGGCGATGCTCAGGGTGCCGTCCGTCGGGAGGTCGACTTGCCGCATGGTCGATCCATTATTACGCACGCCCAAGCGGATCGTTACCTTGTCCCAGCCGATACGGTTTTCGCTTGGTCCCTGCGCCACGGTGCCCGTAAGGGCGAGATCCGTGTCCACGGCGTCCCCGCTTCCGGGTTCCCCGCTGTTGCCGCCGCAGCCGATACAAAAGGCCAGGAAGAATATCAGCGCGGTGATGACGGAACTCAGTCGCCGGAGCATAATTCCCCCTTCCGGGGCACTCATTTAAATCTACTCCTGCGGCCCGAGAAGCCAACCTAACGGCCCCAAAATTCGCAGGCGCGGAGAAGATCAGGATTGATCAACCTCTTGCCCACGCCTGACCTGGAAGAGCCGAAATTCCACGAGTTGGCCATATCCGCGTCACGCTCGAACAGGCGGTCTTGTCGCGGGATGGGCGGCTGCTTAAGCTGATCACGTGTTCGGTACCGCCCTGTTGTTCTACTGCGCGGGATCGCTGGTGCTCGTCATATGGGCCGGCGTCGCCCTGGTGGGCCAAGTGGCGAGCGAGGTCGGCGACAAAAGGATTTCGGAGTCGAAGGAAGGCGTCCAGCGCGTCCTGAAGAGGTATCTCCCGTGGCTCGTGGGCGGATTTCTCCTTTGGCTTAGCCTTCTCCTTGTTCTCATCCAGCTTCAGATAAGTCTGTCTCCTTATGTTTAGCGGTCGCAAAATATTGCTGACGACTCTCTTCGTTATGGTTGTCGCCGGGTGCGGAGAGCCCTCACAGTCCCCTCCAGCGACGACCACGACGCAGAGAGCTGAGTCCCGGTATCTCGGCGAATTCACCGTTCTGGCGGGTAATCCTGCTTTTGAGATCGCCAATGTGAACGGCCAACCTTATGCCAACAGCGTCGTGGTCTCACTATTCACGAGCCCGAACCAGATCGAATACGACCTGTCGCGTGATTGGCAACGTCTCAAGGCCACGGTGGGGGTGCGAGATGACGCGCCGGCCAATTCCAGAGCGCGTTTCGAGGTCTACGGCGACGGGAACCGGCTCTACCGGAAGGATCTCTCCTTCGGCCAGGCAGAGAAGATCGATGTCGATGTGACCCGCGTGCTCCGGCTGAGAATGGTGAACACCTGGTTGACGGGGGACTCCACGTACTCGGTCGTGTGGGGAGACGCCATCCTGGAGAGATGAGCGGGCTAGTCTCGATCTTTTGTGCGCCCGGCAGAACGGAAGTGAAGCTGTAACATAGCGGCGGATCATCCGTTCGTAAGCTTGTCGTCGCTTGCCGGTGGATGTCGGGTCCGGGGCCTGGAAGCAGCCGCGAAGAACTCGCGGCTTATATGGTGTGGAACGTATCGATAGCGGCGACGGGAACTGGGGGGCCCTCCCCGGAACGACGACCGCGACTCGTAGCCGTGGGTACCGGACACTGTCCTGGCTCAATGCGGACCCCGACGTGGCGGGTAGTTGTCGAGGTATCCACTCTGGCCATACCTGACCCAGCGTGCCTAACGGCGACGCCCGGAGAACCTGCACTACCCGCTCACTTCCGCATGCCCACGCCCAGCACCGCCCCCAACATCCAAGATCAACAGTCTTGCGAGAGCTGGCCCTCGTGATCGTGAAAGCTTGAGGCCGGTCACTACCAACGGCCACGGGATCGGCGCAATCGAGCCATTCACAGCGTCCTCACCGGTCGCACTGGCCACCGACACCCGTCCCCGCTTCAGTAGATCATCCTCAATGCACGCAACCAAAGAGCAAGCACATCTCGACGACTCCAGACCCCATCCCCATATAGCCTCAACGGTGCGTAATATCACCGCCATGGCCGTGCCCAAAGTCTTCCCCTTGCGCCGAGTAGCGGGTTCATTAGTAGTAGTAGTAGTCTAAGGATTCGTGGGAGATGCATTTATAGCAACTAATTCACCAAGCCTCCCCTAGAAGCCGTTACCCGCACAACTCCTTCGCGGTTTTGTGGAGGGCGCGATGAAAAAAGTCCGTAGGTGTTGCAGTATTTCTCTCCGTACTCATTCCCGGCCTCGGAAACCTGTATGTAAAGGATACAGGAGCTGAAATAGGGTTGCTTGTGGCGTTCCTGGTAAGCCTGATATTGGTCTGGGCCATCATTGGGCTCTTTACAACTCCGATCATATGGATTGCCGGGCTCATAATGGCCTATTCGGCGGCAAAGTCTTACAACGCGAAGGCGGAGTAGATTATTGAGCGATGGCTAGCCGCCTATAAATATAACCGCACAAGAGGAACGGATGCAATGCTTCCTCGAATGATTAGACGCCCGGGGCCAATAGTGCTCGCAACCGTCCTCCTTGTTGCTGCTCCAGTTGAAGCGAACACAATCGGGCAGGCGAATGGCAGGGAGATGACAATCTCGGCGGCCGAAGGCAAGTGGGGGGTTGTTAGCCTGCCTTCGCGATCGAATCCGGATGACGAGCAATTTCTCAGAGACATCCATAATGCAGATGCGGAGAGGGCTCAGAGGACAATAATCAACGTACCTGCTACTCAGGCCTGGACCGATACGGGCCTGTACATTCAGCCCGGACAAGTAATACGCATAACTGCATCTGGGGTGGTCGGAATCGCATATAATGACGCTTCGAAGACGCCGGATGGCGCTCCGGGATGCACTGCTCAGGGTGCTTGGGTCGCGCCAGGACTATCGTGCTGGTCACTTATTGGGCGAGTAGGTGATGGCCCGCCACTAGCAGTTGGTCAAGAAGCTTATCTAAATGGGGGAGGCGAGCTATATCTTGGAATAAACGACGAAGTTGCCACTTTTGGTGATAATAGCGGGAGTTGGACGGCAAGCATCGAATTGGTATGGCAATGCCCTTCCTAGCTAACGACTACATGACGGGCTCTCTAGGGCCTCGTCTCCACGATGCTTAGGTAGAGATATTGAGGAAATGGCATGGATGACAAAGGCAGGAGAGTTCTCGGCTTCAGCCTCCTCGGCGGCATTCTTACGGTGGTGCTTCTCGGTGCCATTATAAGTAAGGTTACATCCCCTCCGGAGGGGGTCTATGATGATAATTGGACAGAATATGTGGGAGACTGGACGAGTTCTTCCGAGAGGCCTGGTGAGTTGAACCTCAGCGTCCATTCTGATGGAGAAATTAAATCAGATTTCTCAGTTGGCCCCATGACGGGAGGGCATCGCCTCACGCAGTCTTTCGAGACGAAGACGTTCTATATTAACTGGGGTGGAGGAGCACAAACTCCGCTACGCCTAAGTTCCGACGGGAACTATCTCACTCTTGTTGGACTTGGCGACAATGGTGGCGATTTGGTACTCCAGAGGGTTTTCGCTCCTACGCCCGGTTAACTGGAGCGGTTACCTCAATCGCTGTCCCCAAGAAGTGAGCGGAGCTGAGACGCGCGCAAGGGTCGTCGCCCGACCCTTTGAAGATACATAGGTATCCCAGGAGCACTTCCACTGAGCTCTTTCCATCCTGACGGCCCAGGTCGCGGCGGGTTCGCGTGGAACGGTGGCGGATGAGAGGAGGCTCCCGATAAGACAGCAGTCGACCAAGATCCGATGCCCCAACCGGGGGCCTCGTTGCTGTCTTACCGTGCCTCAATTCCGCTGTCCAACCACACCCTGGCCCGCCTGGCCGAACTCATCCACGCGCGGCGCGCCGGACGCCGCTGCCGGTGGCGGCGGTTAGACCCAGCCCAGCAAGCGCTGCTGGTCCTGGCCCACCTACGCAACGGCGACACCTACGCCCGCCTGGCCGCCGGCTTCGCCATCGGCACCACCACGGCCTGGCGCTACATCCGCGGTTACAGGTCGTCCGCAAGGCGATCGCCGCTCACTACAGAGGATGAAAGTTCGGGGTGTCATGTCGATCTTGGGCGCGGGATCAAGCCGGTGTGTGCAAGGAAGGCGTCCAGGAGGTCGGGGCGGTATTGCATCTGCTTGAGCCGGCTGCGGATGACCGCGGCGAGGTCGTCGAGCGTGCAGGGGGCCAGATTGCCCAAGCCGCGTTTGAGGTGCGACCACAGGTCTCCACCGGGTTGAGCTCGGGTGCGTAGGTCGGCAGGTAGAACACCGTCAGCCACGGGCGCGTGTCGATCAGGCTGCGCATCAGGGTGTCGATGTGGGTGTTGACGTTATCCCAAATCAGCACGATCGGCCCGCCGAGCTGCTGGTGGGCGGCGTCCAGCAGGCGAGCGTAATCGGTCTCGTTGAACCCTTTGCGTTCGTTCTTACGACGCCGGTAGATCATCATGCGGTAGATCAGCCGGGTTCGCTGCCCCGGCTTGAGCCCGGCCAGGTTGACGCGTCCGGAGCCTCTGCCGGAGACGGTGACGGCCGGGGTGCATCCGCGGCGGGACCAGGTGCGGGCCTTGGGCGGCCTCAGCGACTGGCCTGCTTCGTCTTGGAAGCAGATCCACGCCTCCTGGTCCCGCGCCGTTGTTCCACGAGCGGCCAGGTCTCCTTGATCCAGGTGGCGATCGCCTCTTCGTCGCGTTCGGCGACGCGCCGCTGCGGGGCCTGCGGGCTCCAGCCCAGCCGATGCAGCAGATAGGAGATCCCGCGCGGGGTGTAGGAGACGTGGAACAACCTGCCGACCAGCACCGTGACCCGCGCCAGGGTCCACCGCTGATCCTCGGTCCACCCCCAGACGGCCGGACCGGCGTTCAATGCGGCCTCCAAGCGCTCCACCTGCGCATCGCTGAGCCGGCAGCGCTGCCCGCATGGCCCTTTCGACTCCAGCGCCTCTGCCCCTGCCGTGCGCCAGGCCTTGTGCCAGACATAGGCCGACTTGCGGGAGACCCGCAGCTTCCTGGCCACCTGCGGCGGCGACATGCCCGCGGCGAATAACCCGGCAGCCTCCAAGCGAACCTGCTCACGCCTGTCCCGCGCCGCCGGCGTCAGACCACCACCATCCGGATAACGCATCCCACCGGCATACTCCCGAACCATGCCGTAAGCACGTAACCACGCCGCGTTACCTCAGACTTTCAACCTCTGTACCTCGTCCACCACGGCAATCCTGGCGCACCCGCCGATGAGCCTGCATGCCCGGTTCTGAGGGGGCCGGGGCGGCGCAGCAATGCGTTCCGTCTACCCGGCGGATGGCGAGTGAAGGGCTGAAGGAATCGAATGCGCTCCTGCAGGCGTGCATGGTTGACATCAGCATCACACCCCAGGTCCCCGAGCTGAAGGCTTCACGTCTCTCACAAATGTCTATAAAAAGCGATCGACCTTAGCAATTCGTTGGATCCTGTCAGCTGTCTCACGCCGTCACTCATTGCTGATCGTCACGCTCTCTAACATGTCAGGGGATGTGTTACTACGCAGGCACATATTTGATCTACCAAACGATGCCATAGATCCAGGCACACTGAACTTGGTGACCCATCTATCACGCTGGTGCATCCACATCGAAGACGCTTCGCAAGCCGACCGGGGAAGGCCTATGCGGTACGCTCAGCTGCTTAAATTTCCGTTCGATATATCAAGCCGAGCCGACTATGACAAAAATCCTCGCTAAACACCTAACAATAGTGGCGACATCATTGGTCCTGATCAGTGGATGTGGCAGCCCGGGGCAAAGCACTAAAATGCGATCATCCACCATCCCGCCTACACCGACCATGGAATCCGAACCTAAAAAAATAGAACAGTATTATTACAGTCTCCTGGGATGCAAGCCAGAAGCAAGGCCGGGATCAGGGTGTGACATCGGCAATTATTACATATCTGTGGCGGCATTCGAAAAAGAATGGATGGCGGCATTCCGTTTCCAATATCTCATTTCTGAGTCCACCAAAAAACACGGTTGCAGGTATCAAGGTGTAGTCTATTTTTTGGTCGATAATGCAGTAATCTATGCTCATCCGGATTTCGCTTACACACAGAAAAGCATGCCCAAGTCGACCTTGAATGAGTTGTCCAGGAAGCTGCATGCAACAAAACTGCATCAATGCCAAACGACACATGCCAACGATGAAATACAGCCCATTGTGGGAAACTGGCGCGAAGTTCGCGCCGACGATGGCCCACCTCACAAAATGTCCATCCGCAAAGAAGGTGTCAGCATCCATGAGGGAATCCGAGATTGCACTGGACTAGTCTCATACTTGACTAGCTCCTCTGAAGGAGGGGGGATGTACGGCTTCAAGTTGAAATGTAGCGACGGATTTATTTACCGAAACGGAGATTCAAGTCTCGATAACAACACCCTCTATCTTGACCTAGAAGATAGAAGCCCCAGCGATGAAAGCGCGAAGTTCCTAAGGGAATAGCCGTAAAAGACATTAACTCGCACAACCATAGAGGACGACACCGGACTTTGGCACACTGTCGCGAACGTTTACGCGGGTCGCCAACATTGAGAAGGTCAGCCAGAATGTTCCCGGCCACCATATTCTTGGGCGTTGTGGGCTCGCTGCTACTTTTCGCCCAGCCACCTATCCCTTCACAGTCTCCGACTATCGTCGGGAACTGGGTGCTCGACTACGAAGAAACAATATGTTTCGAAGGCCAAGATAGCGACTGCTCTGATGGTCGAGAGACGTTCCCTGAAATTACTCCTACAGAGGTCTTTACAAAGGACGGGTATCATATCCTAATCCATCTGAACAGCGAGAGATGCCTCTCCGATGATTCTCAGTATCGGGTTTATGGTCCCACACTGATCGAGGGCAACGCGTCTGTCCTTGAGATCGACAAGCTGACAAACGATTCCCTCGAGATCAGAGGGCCGAAATGGTCCAACCTTAGCGACGATAGCTGGAAAAGGGTTGGAGAAAGCGTACGCGTGTATCATCGAGCAAGTAGTGACGAAGACGCAGCGATTAAGAGAGCCTTGCTCACATGTCCGTAGCCACCGTGGGGCCGGCCAGCCGAACGGCCCAGAGCCGCGGGTGGGGCGGATCACCACAGGAGGGAAGTGATCCGCCCCCCGTGGTGCTGACCCCGGATGACCCACCGGCAGAAGGCGGAGTGGCTTGCCGAGCTGGCCGATTGGGTGCGCGATGTGCTGTTCGCCTGGCCTGCGGCGGAACACGGATGGTCCCGCGCTGCTGGCCACGGCACTGGGATGTGATCGAAGAGGTGAGCAGCCTCTATTGCGCCTGGCGCACCGCCTAATTGTGGGAAGAGCGCACCGATCACCACGCATGCGACTACCTCGATCGTTGGCTGCCCGGCGCCCTGGAGCACCTGGCCGTGCGCTGCGCCCGTGCGGCCCCTTGGGAGGTTGGGTTGCAGCCCAGTCGCAGTCGCTGCGGTCTCTTGCCTCTTGACGAGCAACGGGAGAGGGGTCTCGAGCCAACATCAGGCCGTAGGTCCAGCCGTGCTGTGCCCCGCCACATGCGGAACATCCGCAGTGATGCCTCTGAGCGCGCTCACAATTCACAGGGTGCGTCATTCGCCCTCCGCTGCGTTCGGCACGAAAGTTGAACTAGCGACTCGCCGGAATCCTCATTCCTTTGAATCACAAAGGACGAAAAGTCAAATGGTCACCGTAGCCAGTCCGACATATCTTCTCGGCTACGAGAAGGGCCCATGCACGCACAAAGGCCCTTTGAGGCGATCCCAAAGGGCCTTTGCGGAACGCAAGATTAGTTACGTCTCGCTTGCGCGGTCGAGGCTCTTATTGAGCCGGTCAAGCGCCCTACGGGTTTCCGGGCTTGGGACCTGGGTGTAAACATCCATGGTCATCGAGATCTGTGAGTGCCGCAGGATGCGCATCGCCACACGCGGGTGGACGTCGAGGGCGGCCAGGAGCGACGCACAGGTGTGCCGGGTGTCGTGCACGCGGATGCGTGGGACGCCCGCACGGCGGCAGTGGCTCTCGAAGGCCCGGTTGAAGTTCCGCGGCTCGATCGGCGTCCCCGTCCGAGTTGTGAACGTCAGGTCCGAGGTCTTCCATTGGTCCCCGGCCACCTTACGGGCCTCCTCCTGGACGCGCCGGCGGTGCCGGAGCGCTGAGACGCAGAGGCCGAACAGCGGCAGTGAGGCGGTCGAGTCCTCGGTCTTGGTCGTCTCCCGGTGGAGGAGCCGACCTCCGACTCGCGTGAGCTGGCGTGAGATCCAGAGCTGTTCACCGGCCAGGTCCACGCAGTCCCATGTGAGCCCGAGAACCTCCCCACGACGAAGGCCCAGGACGAGAATGAGCACGTACGCGCCGTAGAGCGGGTCATCAACCTCCCGAAGGTGTTTGAGGAATCTGCGTGCCTCATCGACGCTCCACACCCCATGCTGGCGCTTCTTCTTGGTCTTGGTAGCGCTCGGGAGTGTGGTCAACGAGGCGACGTTCTTCGTGACCAGTTCTTCCCGCAGGGCGTGGCCGAGCGCCGACCTCAGGACCCTACGGACGCCGGCGATGCTGCTGCGGGAGAGATAGCCCTTGCAGCACTTGCCGATCGAGCAGCACCGCCGCTTGTGCTCCGGTCGTTTGTGATCCTTTCGTTGGGTGCAGCAGGTACAGAGCGTGGGCAAGGTGTTCAGCCAAGCTTGCACGTCCCGGACGGTGAGCTTGTCGAGGCGCTTCTTGCCTAGGCCGGGGATGATGTACAGCCGGACCAGCGGTTCGTACGCCACGTACGTGGTGGGCTCGCGGTTGGGCTCGATGACTTCGGCGAGCCACCGCTTCACGAAGGCGGCCACCGTCTCATGCTTGGTGGCCACAGGTCCCTTGCGAGCCTGCTCATGGAGCTTGAGCCACTTCTCGTAGGTCTCCTCGCGAGTCTTGCCATAGGCCCACTTGCGGGTCTTATTGCCCTCCGGGGTAGTGACCCAGACGTAGCCTGCCCAGCCGTTCTTGTACGGGAAGATCGAGCCCTCGTTGTTGGCGCGGGTGCGGCGACTCTTGTGGGGGCGCTTGGGCTCTTCCGGGGTGGCGATAGCGGTCTTGGTAGGCATCAGGCGGCCTCCTCGCAGAGTCGGGTCACGTAGGCGTCGAGGGCCGAGGCGGGGATGCGCCGGCACCGTTCGCCGACGATGACGGAGCCGAGTTCGCCGGAACGGATGAGGTTGTAGAGGGTCCATCGACTGATCTTGAGGGCCGCCATTGCCTCGGGCACGGTGAGGAGTTCAGCGCTCATACGGTCCTCCCAGTGGAGTGCCGGTGAGGGCGGCGGCGATGACTTGGTCTCCGAGGCTGTAACCCTTGCCTGCGTAGGTCCATTCGCTGATCACGAGGACGGTGTCCTCCTCGAAGAGGAGCAGGCGGCCGGTGCTGACCTCGTGGTCGCGCGCGTGGCGTTTGCGGGCGGCACGGAGTTCGCCGAGGGTGGTGGAGTAGCGGCGGGATCGGGTGGAGAAGTGACCTCGGAAGCCGAGCATGTGGGCCCACTGTGTGAGCCGTAGATCGGCCAGGTCCTGTATAGATCCCAGGCGAAGGCATTCGGCTATGAGGCGGCCGGCGTGGTCGCGCAGGTTGTAGGCGTCGAGGTTGTCGAGTGGGTTGATGCGACGGTCTACGGTGCCGACGCATTCGGCTGCCTTGGTGGCGTACTTGGCCACGTATCCTGCGACGGCTTGCTCATTGAGGTCGCCGTTGAGAGAGATGGGACGGATGTCGAGCTGTTGACCCCACTTGAAGAGGCGAGCCGGTTGATCATCGATGGCGGGGACGAGCGCGCTGACGACGTGTGCGGCGTGATGGACGGCTTGGGTCAGGACGTCTTCGGTGGCCCAGTGCGGTGGTGGCGCGATGGGGCCGCCGGGGCCGTCGAGGCGGATGACGGCGTGGAAGTGGACGACGCCGCGGCGCTGGTATTCGGCGACCTTGGCGAAGGAGACGGTGAGGTGTTCGCGTAGGTCTTTGAGGGTTAGGCCGCCGAGTTTGGCCAGGCGGCGGCGTAGCGAGTCGGCGAAGCGCTTCCATAGGAGCGGTGCCAGGGCGTTGAACAGGACCGAGCCGGTGTAGTCGTAGCAGTCCGGGCACAGCGGTTCGCCCAGGTGGGGATCGTCGGGGCGGTGCTTGGCCGTGCAGGACATGACGCGTCCGTGTGGGCAGGTCTTGGCGTCGCGGCGGGCGTGGCAGGGCTGGACCCTGCCGTCCTTCTCTCGGCGGGCGTGGACCGCGCCGAAGGACGGCGCAGTGAGGGTGACGAACAAGGTCGGGTGGGTGGTCACTGACTCCGGGACGCCCTTGCCGCCGACCAGCCCCGCGCGGATGAGGTGGTACGTGTCGGCGCGGTAGATCTCGGCGCAGGCCGGGCAACGGGATGCGCGGCGGGTCTTGCAGGGCAGGCGCAGGACGCCGTCGGGTTCGTGGCGGGTGGTGTAGCGGTGCAGGAGCCGGCCGGTGGCGCGGTCGTAGTGTTCGACTTTTCCTCGTAGGTGGATGGGCTGGCGGCAGCCGCCGGTGGAGCGGATCTGTGCGGCCCAGCGGTCGAAATCCGGGGCGTCGAGTCGGGCGATCATGCCCGTAAGGGCGTGCGCGTTGGTGGTGCATGCGGGCAAGATGGAGACCTCCTTTCACTCGTTCGGGTGAGGGGATGGCCCCCGACCTGGCAGTCGTCTTGGCGGATGTGCGGCCAGGCCGGGGGCGCTGCGCGTTATGCGCCGTGGTTGTCGATGCCGGCGCCGTCGCAGTCGCGACAGCGGTCGCGGTCGTTGTCCAGACCGGTGCCGTTGCAGGTGCAGCAGCGGTAATGAATCACTGAGAGCTGCTCGTCCGGGACGTTCACCGTTTGTCCCTTGGGTGGGTCGTGACGTACAGACGCCAATGGTGGGGCTTGCTGCGGTCGGGGTAAGCCCGGGAGACGCCGGAGACGGCAAAGTTCAGGCGCAAGCGGAACAGGGCATCGACGAGTTCGGCGCGGGTTCCGTCGAGACGGATACGCATGATCGGGTCCTCCTTAGACGGCGGGTGCCGGGTCGGACTGGATGCAACCCCGGTAGCTGCTTTCGGCGGCGTGGCGGGCGCGGGCGGCCGTCAGGACGGCCACAGCGCGGTACTCCACCGGGCCGAAGCAGACTGAGGTGGCGTAGTGGCCGTACGGGGAGTCCTCGAACTCGATGCGGGAGCCGGTCTGGGCGGCGATCTGGTCGATCTCGGCGCGCATGTCGGCGTCGTTGTCGTGCTCGGGGAAGTGGTGGACGACGACGTGCGAGGAGACGGGTACCTCGGGGTGGGTCTCCAGGAAAGTGGCCAGGTGGAGCAGGCCGTTGATGAGTGCGGTGCGGTCGGTGTGGGTCATCGGGTGGTCTCCTTTCTGGGTCAGGCGGTCCGCAGGGTGCGGAGCAGGTCGGAGGCGAGCTGGTTGGACACGCCCAGGCGGGCGCGGAGAGCGTCGCGGGTGATGGGCTTGCCGTGCTTGGCGCGGTGTTCGTCGGCGACACGGCGGGCGTAGTCGACTAGAGCCGGGGCCGGACCGTCCTGGCAGTCGTCCTGGGTGTCCTCGGCGTCCTGCTCGGCCGGGACGAGGACGGCAGCGCAGGACGACGCCGGGACGGATGCCAAAGCCGTCTCCGGGGCCGGGGCCGGGGACGGTTCGGGACGGGTGCCGGTTGTGCGGCGTTCGAGCATGGAGACGGCGATGAGGAACGCGCCCGCGGGGGTGGCGGCAGTGATCCAGCCCCACCCGGTCGGGTCGGCTTGGGCGAGGTTGGCGGACAGGGACAAGACGATGCCGCCGGCCAGAACGAGGACGGGCCACGAGATCGGGCCACGGCGCTTGCGGCCGGTCTTCTTGTCGCGTTGCCGTTCGCGGGCGGCCATGACGCAGGTCAGGTCGATGCAGACGGCCACCGCCCAGGACATCCAGCCGGTTTGACCATGGTCGCTGGCCGTGTCGCGGATGTGGGTGAACGATCCGGCACCCGCGATGGCGGCCAGGACGAGGACCGGGCCGGTGTCCAGCAGCCAGCAGGCGAAGCGTCGCATCGTTCCTCCCTTCGTGGGTCAGGCGTTGACAGGCTTGGGCAGGTGGGCGGTGATCTCGTCCCAGGCCGGGGCGAGGTGAGCGTGAGCGTGAGCGGCCTGTTCGGCGGTGTGCTCGGTGACATAGAAGGAGCGGGCGCGGTACCACTGGCCGTCCTGACCCGCGACAATCGCCACACCGGGTGTTTCGGCGGCGATGGCGCGGGCCGAGACGAGGGCGGCGGGGTCGAGGTCGCCGAGGGTCATGGTGGCGGTCTCCGGGTCGTTGACGCGGTGGCAGATGCGTCCGGAGCATTGGGCGCGGAGGGCGGTGACGCCGGGGCCGAGGTCGGAGCCGATGCGCTGGCCGCAGCAGAACAGGTAGATGCCGAACGCTCGCCCCAGCTGCGCAACGCGCAGCAGCGCGGTGGATGCTTTAGCGATGTCGTCTTTCTCGCTCTTGTCGGCCATCAGGTACAGCTCGGCCAGCTCATCGATCAGGACCACGACCGGGACAGGGCGGATGGCGGGTGGGAGCTGCCAGATGTTGCGGGCACTGGCCTGACGGCACAGCCCCATTCGGTCGATCATCAATGCGACCAGGTCCTCCAGCAGGGTCAGCGACTCTGTGCGAGAGGTGGCCAGGGCTGAGAGCCGGGGCGCGTACGGGGTGAACTCCACGCCGCCCTTGAGGTCGAAGCCGACCAGCGCCACCGGTTGCGGTGCCAGGCCGACGATCAGGGCGTTGGCGAGGTTGGACTTGCCGGACTGGGTGGCCCCGGCGTTGATCCAGTGCGGCACGGTGCGGAAGTCGATGATCCACGGCTTGCCGGTCTCCAGCCGTCCCACGGTGACCTTGAGCAGTTCCGGCGAGGGCGGCAGCTGATCGACCCTGACGAGCGGGTCGCGCATGGTCGCGGCCAGCACCACCCGACCAGGCCGCGGCGAGGAGACCCGGACAGCATGGACGCCCCAGGAGTGGGCTAGGCGTTCGGCCGCCTCCGCGTAATCGCCGGGCGTCTGTCCTTCCAGGGTGTGGAGGGTAACGCACCAGCCGTGCCGGGTCGGCAGCGGCAGCCACATGAACGGCTTGGTGTCCACGGCGACCCGTTGGAAGCGGCGCTTGACCTTGACGATGCCGGTCGAGGCGACCAGGCCGGGCACGGTGGTGAACCACCAGCGTTGCCGCTTCTTGGTCAGCCCGCACCCCAGCGCCACGCGTCGCCAGGAGGCGCGGACCGAGATGGCGATGATCGGGAAGCCGACGATGTACCAGAAGGATGGATAGTGCCAGTGCCGCCAGGCCCACAGCCCCGCCCCGAGGAGGGCGAGGGCGGTGAGCCCGGCGTACAGGTCAGACATGGGCGCTCTCCCGTGCGGGGAGCAGGGCCGAGGCGCGGTAGGAGATGCCCCACCGGCCGGACATCTCCCACACGTAGCCGACGAGGTCGACGGCGTTGACCTGGTCTCCGGCGGTGATGGGCGGCTCTCCGGTGATGCCGATGCGGACGAGTTCGATGCGGCCGCTGTCGTCTTCGACGGAGACGGTGACCTCGTAGACGGTGTTGCCGTTCTTGTCGGTCTTGATCTCGCCGGTGTCCTTGTTGAGCAGGCGCGGCCGCGGGGCCTTGACGCAGGTGATGGTGAGCTTGCTGGTGTCCACAGGGATCGGGATGGTTCGCATGGCAGGTGACCTCCTTATTCGTCCTAGTCAACATAGTTAACCTAGTTGGCTCAGTTGTCAACATCCTCTCGGTTGGCTTGGTTGCCGTTTCGTGGTGTGATGGACAGCGATGGTCAAGAACACCGGGCGCCCCGGCTATCTCCAGATCGCCGACGATCTCCGAGCGCAGATCCGCGGCGGCTCCCTCGCGCCCGGCACTCCCCTGCCGTCCACCACACAGCTCGCCGAGCAGTACGACGCCTCACTGTCGGTGGTGAAGATGGCCGTCGGCATCCTGCGCAACGAAGGCCTGGTGATCGGCCAGCAGGGCAAGGGCGTCTTCGTCCGCGACATCGACGACACCCCGGCTGCCGGCGACATCGCCGGCGAGGTAGCCAACCTGCGCTCCGCCGTGCAGGACCTCTCGGCGCGGTTGGCGAAGGTCGAAGAGCAGCTCGCTACGTCCACGACACGCCGTTCCGGGCGTAGCAGCCGGTGACCTTCCGCGCCAGCGACGCCGACGCGCCGTTCGGCCGCTGCCGCAGGCTCAGCGCCTTGTCCTCCCGGCGGATGCCGACCAGGACCATGGCGTAGCCAACGAGCAGCGTCACGCCCAGCAGGGCGGCGATGATCAGTGGAAGCCAGCTCATGCCCAGCTCACCCCCGCCACGGCGGCGGTACGGGGGCCG
Source organism: Nonomuraea polychroma (assembly GCF_004011505.1). NCBI lineage: Bacteria > Bacillati > Actinomycetota > Actinomycetes > Streptosporangiales > Streptosporangiaceae > Nonomuraea > Nonomuraea polychroma. The sequence continues at coordinate 9,667,013 of NZ_SAUN01000001.1, read as the reverse complement.
CGCGGCGGACGACGCGTCTCGGCCCGCCGCCGCTCACGCCGGTTCCTGGCCCGCTCCTTGCGCGCCCACCGGTCCCGCGCCAGGCACTTGGAGCAGCGCAGCTGCCCCTCGGCCAGCGCGTTGCCGCACTCGCACGAGGGCGTCTCGTCCAGGAATGTGATCTCGATGGTCATTGGGCATCTCCTCCTTCAGTTCAGGGCCGTTGTGGCGTTGTGCAACCGAGGATGCGACGCAGAGTCAGGACGAGATCACTACACGACGGGACATGTTCAAGACGTCCGGCCTACGATGGCCAGGTCCCCGGACGTCCCACTGGGCAGGTGAGATGGGCAACGAACGGCTACGCGCGGCGCTTCTCCAAAAAGGCGTGTCCGTCGTCGAGCTGGCGGAGGCGATCCAGGTCGATCCCAAGACCGCCGAACGCTGGATCACCCAGGGCCGCCAGCCGTACCGAAGGCACCGTTTTGCCACGGCTTCGTACCTGGGTGTGGACGAGTCGTACCTGTGGCCGGAAGCCCTCACCCGCGAACAGGTCGCCTCAGCGTCCGAGAGCGAGATCGTCCACGTGTACCCGCACCGCTGGGCGGTCCCCCGGGACACCTGGGGACGTCTGTTCGCCGAGGCGTCCCAGGAGATCGGCATCCTCGTCTACAGCGGCCTGTTCCTCGCCGACGACGCGGGCATGGTGCGCCTGCTCGGCGACAAGCCGACGCAGGCGTACGGGTACGGATCCTCCTCGGCGACCCCGACTGCGCCGAGGTAGCCCGGCGAGGAGCCGACGAGGGCATCGACGACGGCATGGGCGCAAAATCCGCAACGTCCTCGTCCTCTACCGCCCCCTACGCGGGCGCGACAACGTCGAGATCCGGCTCCACGACACCGTGCTGTACAACTCGATCTACCGCGCGGATGACCAACTCCTCGTCAACACCCACGTCTACGGCACGCCCGCCGGCAACGCCCCGGTGCTGCACCTGCGCAAGGTCCACGGCGGCGACATCGTGGCCACTTACATCGACAGCTTCGAACGCGTCTGGGCCGGCGCTGCCCCGGTAGAGTCCTGACCCATGGGCCAGCGGATCGACTTCTACGACGACCCCGACGCGCCCGAACCCAACAGCCTGGTGCCGTCCGTCAACGTCATCGTCACTAACCAGGTCGGCGACCTGCTGATGATCCGCCGCACCGACAACGACAACTGGGCTGTCCCCGGCGGAGCCATCGACCTGGGCGAGTCCATCCCAGCGGCAGCCGTCCGCGAAACCCTCGAAGAGACCGGCATCACCTGCGAGATCACCGGTCTCGTCGGCACCTACAGCGACCCCCGCCACGTCATCCTCTACACCAGCAACGGCGAGGCCCGCCAAGAGTTCTCCATCCTCCTCACCGCCCGAGCCGTCCACGGTGAGCCAACCCCCAGCGACGAGTCCCGCGAGGTGCGTTGGATCCCGCGCGACCAGGTGGCAGAGCTTCAGATGGACCGGTCAATGCAGATGCGGATCGAGCACTACCTGACCGGAACCGGCCTGCCGTACATCGGCTGAACGCCAGCCCGGGTCGGGTACTTTGATCGACTGTGACCGCAGCCGGCTTCCTTGAAACGACTCGCAGCGCCTACGACGCGAGGGCGGCGGAGTACAGCGCGCTCTTCCGCGATCCCCTGGCGGACCAGCCGCTGGACCGAGCCCTCATCGACACCTTCGCCGATCTGGTGAAGGCGACGGACGCCGGGCCCATCGCTGATCTCGGGTGCGGGCCAGGACACTACACGGCCTACCTCCACGCGCGGGGACTTCCCGTGTTGGGCATCGACCTGGCGCCGGGGATGGTCGAACAGGCCCGCCAGGAGCATCCCGGCATCCGGTTCGAGGTCGGCTCCATGTTCGCCCTGGAGCTTGCGGACGGCAGTGTCGGTGGCGTCTTCAGCCACTACTCGATCATCCACACCCCGCCTGAGCGGGTGCACGAGTTGTTCGACGAGTTCAGCCGCGTGCTTGCACCGGGCGGGCATGTGTTGCTTTCCTTCTCGGCGACTGACGAGCCGTCGCCCCAGGTGGCCGAGTCGTACGACCACGTCGTTGCGCTGGCCTACCGATGGTCTACCGACATGATTTCCGGCATGCTCCGTGAGCGGAGCATCATCGAGACGGCCCGGCTGGTGTTTTCTGGCGATCAGGATGCAAGGCGCGGTTTTCCGAGGGTGTTCCTGCTGGCCAGCAAGACCGGCTAGATCATTGGGCGTGCCGTCTCTTCGGAAGCCAGCGAGCGAGGTTACCGCTCATACAGCTTGCAGCGAACTCGCAGATCAGGCCTATGTATTCCTTCTGGCCGGCAGGGTCTACGTCCGCCACGGCCGAGCTCTGCCACAGGCCGCCGGGGATGAGGAAGCGAGCTGAGCGCTCTGCCGAGTGCAACTCGTCCAGGTAGAGGAGAGCCCCCATCGCATCGTCCTGGTTGTAGGGCCAGGACGTCTCCGGCAGCCAGCGATCCAGGTACGCCGTGAGGATCTCCGCGTCGCGCTCTTCACCGAAGCGGGCCAGCGCGAAGCAGTACCCCTGGCCGGCGTAGAGGAGTTCGCTCTCCAAGAGCAGTTCGCCGAGCTCCTCGCGGAACTGTGTGCGCCGGTCCATGCCGATCAACCAGGCCGCCGTCAGCCGGGCCCGCCACTCGCTGTCCAGCAGGACCCGCAGATCGTCGTCCGCGATGTTCCGCGCATCCCTGGCCAGCGACCGGGCGAACCAGAGGAACGCCGGCGTCGGCAGTGTGAGGAAGTTTCCGTGCAGCAGCTTGAGGTAGCGGCGGACATTGCCCATGCCGGGGCTGACATAGCGCTTGGCGAGCGCCATCATCTGATCATCCGGCGGAATCGGCAGGCGCATCAGGCCATCATGTCCGAGCGCTCAACGCCGCCTCTACGGCACGGACCGCGGCCAGGATGCACGGCGTCGACGCCGTGATCGACCGCGAGACGAGATGCTCGGGACCGTAGCGTGTGTGGATCTCGGCAAGGCGCTAGGTGACGTCGAGATGGGTGCCATCGGGATCGGTGGTCATGTCGCAGTAGGTCAGCGCCTCCACCAGTTCTGGGCGTTCCTCGTCGAACTCGGCCGTAAGCGCATCGAAGAGCTTGCGTTCCAGCGCCTCGTTCACCGCGCACGAGTGGTGCGCGACCAGGCGGCACAGCGTGTCATCGGCCTTGGCGACATCGCGCAGGTAGCGGGCGCCATCCAGTGGATGGAACCCGGTGTCGACCAGATCAGGGGCATAGCCGACGTCGTGGAGATACGCGGCCGCGATCAGGGTGTCGGTCTCCTCGCCGAGGATCGGAGCCAACGACGCGGCCCTCTGCGCGACGCCCTGTGTGTGCGCCCACCGTCGTGGCAGGGTCTCGGCTAGGAGGTTTTCGGCCAGGTCGCGCGCCCATTCAGCTTGTCCCACATCGCTCACGATAGGCGTGCCGGGCCTGGCCGGATCTAGAGGGCAAGGCGGGACGTCTCAAGACGTCTCACTCGGAACGGCTTACAAACCGGCCCCGCCCATGCTCGGCCACGACCAGGCCGTCACGCTCCAGCACGGCAAGCGCCTGCCGCACCGTGTTACGCGAGGCGGCGTAATGCCGCCGCAGGTCAGCCTCGCTCGGCAGCGCCCCGCCGGGCGGCAACTGCCCGTCCTCGATCCGGGCACGCAGCTCGGCGGCGATCACCTGATAGCGATACGGGGCGGCCTGCCCGCCGGCCACGGTCACGATCCGCCCCTTAGAGGGAACGGTCCTGACCAGCCCTTCGCCTTCCAGGAGCGCCAGGCCACGCCGTACGGTGTTGCGCGCCACTCCGAACTTCTCGCACAGCGCCGCTTCAGACGGCAGCGCCTCGCCCGGCCGGAACGCTCCCGTGGCGATCTGCTCGCGGAGCCGGTCCGCGATCTGGGTGTAGACCCGGCCTCCAGTCAGCCACTTTCCGGCGGCCACCGGATCAGCCGCGGTAGGCATCGACGATCTTGTCCAGGTCGATGCTGAGCTCGCCCTGCTCGCCCTCGTGCCACCCTTCCCGCGCGGCCTGCTCGATCCGGTCCACCGCTATCGGCATCTTCAGGAACGACACCCGCTCGTCGCTCTGGTCGCCCCAGTAGAACCAGCAGAACGGCAGCTGCACGAACACCCGCCGCATCCTGCACCGGCTGTCGGTCACATCGAGAGCCGGCCGCCCGTCCTCGGCCACCACCAGCACCGCCGGGACGTCACGCAGGGCCAGTTCCTCGCGCAGCGCGGTCAGCAACCGCTGCGCGTACGCCCTCTGCTGCTCCTTGACGCTCTGACTCGTCCGCATGCTCACTCTCCTGACTGCGGATACGTCCGGTCTCTGTTCGCGTTCGAGCGTCGCTCCACAGCAGGGGGCCGGAACACCGCAACCCAGGGACGTCTAGGGACGTCTCGTGTTAACGTCCCAGGCAAGGACGGCTTCCGAGAGGAGCAGGCGACCCTCATGAACGACAACCTCCGCCACGCCCTGGCCACCGCCCGCCTCCAGCCAACAGACCTCGCCGCAGCACTCGCCGTCGACCCCAAAACCGTCCACCGCTGGCTCAAAGGCCGCATCCCCTACCCACGCCACCGCTGGGCCGTCGCCGACCTCCTCCACGTCGACGAAGCAGACCTCTGGCCCCAAGTCGCCCCACGACAGCGAGCCCTCTCCACCGAGGTCCAAGCCGTCTACCCACACCGCTGGGCCGTCCCACACCCCGTCTGGCGCGACCTCTTCCAGAGCGCCAACGAGAACATAGGCATCCTGGCTTATAGCGCTCTGTTCATCGCCGAGGACCCCGGACTTCTCCACATCCTCGCCGACCGCGCCAGCGTGGGCGTCAACGTCCGTATCCTCCTTGGCGACCCCACCAGCCCCGAGGTGGCCACCCGAGGAACCGACGAAGGCATCGGCCCCGACGTCATGTCCGCACGAATCCGCAACGCACTCGCCCTCTACCGCCCCCTCATGGCCGACGAAGGCATCGAGATCCGGCTACACCACACCGTGCTCTACAGCTCGATCTACCGAGCCGACGACGACCTCCTCGTCAACACACACGCCTACGCAACCCCAGCAGCCGACGCCCCCGTCATGCACCTCCACCACACCGACGCCCACGGCCCAGCAAGGACATACCTCACCTGCTTCAAACGCGTATGGGACACCAGCCAGCCCTACCGGCATGACGGCTGAACCAGCAACGAACTGTCATCAAGCAAGATCAGAAAGCAACTTCTCTACACATCATCAAGGCGGCCCGCTTCGCGGCCCGCATCGCGCGCTGGTCGGTCCGCCGGCCGGGCTGCGGCTCTTCGGCCGGTCCCGACCGGCGCCGCCCGCGCGCTCCCAGCCGCAGAAGAGGGGGGCTTAGACGGTTGGAAAGCACCGCGGCAAGGACAGCGATCAGGACGAAGCGGTCAAGCTCGCCAAGGCGAGTGCGGATACGACAACCAAGCAGGGGGAAGGTCACCGGAATGCTCGCACGCGAACGCGAATTGATCCAGGCGTCCGGTCCGGCGCGGCTGCTCATGCCACATGAGGAGATGCCGACCATGCCTGGTGCGAATGAAAGGATCTTAAGCCCGCCTGAACCGAGGAGCGGCAAGCAAGGCGGGACCGGCAGGGCCGGGAACAACCCGTCTGTTGTGACTGGCCTGCACTATGCTCCGCAGCGTGATTACGGGCGAGCTACGCAGCAAGATCGACAAGTTGTGGGACGCTTTCTGGTCCGGCGGGATCTCCAACCCCATGGAAGTGATCGAGCAGATCACCTACCTGATGTTCATCAAGCGGTTGGATGGCATCCAGACCAGCAAGGAGCGTAGGGCCAACCTTACCGGTGAGCCGATAGAGAACCCGATCTACACGGCCGATACAAGGGACCTGCGCTGGTCGGTGTTCACCGAGAAGCAGCCGGACCAAATGTACAAGACCGTCGCCGACCGGGTATTTCCATGGTTGCGAGAGCTCGGTGGCAAGGAGTCCACCTACTCCCACCACATGAAGGACGCCCGATTCACCATCCCCACGCCGAACCTGCTCACCAAGGCCGTAGACATACTGGCCGAACTGCCCCTCGATCAGGGGGACGTCAAGGGCGACCTGTACGAATACATGCTCAGTAAGATCGCCACAGCTGGGCAGAACGGCCAGTTCCGTACCCCTCGGCACATCATCCAGCTCATGGTCGAGATGATGAACCCGAGCCCCGGAGATGAGATCTGTGACCCGGCCTGCGGGACCGCAGGGTTCTTGGTGGCCGGGGCCGAGTACGTCCAGCGCGAGCACTCCGAGACCCTGCTGGAGCGCAACCAGCAGCGACACTTCCACAACAGCATGTTCCACGGGTTCGACTTCGATTCCACCATGCTCCGGATCGCCAGCATGAACATGCTGCTGCACGAGGTCGAACAGCCCGACATCCGTTACCGCGACTCTCTGGCCCAGAATGTCGCAGACGAGACCGAGCGGTACTCCTTGATCCTGGCCAACCCACCATTCGCGGGTAGCCTCGACTTCGAAACCACAGCCGAGGACCTGCTCCAGGTTGTCAAGACCAAGAAGACCGAACTGCTGTTTTTGGTCCTGTTCCTGCGGCTGCTCAAGCCCGGCGGTCGGGCTGCCGTCATCGTCCCGGACGGGGTACTGTTCGGCTCCACTAAGGCCCACGTAGGTCTACGCAAGATCCTGGTCGAGGACCACAAACTCGACGCCATTGTCAAGCTGCCGTCGGGTGTGTTCAGGCCATACGCCGGGGTATCTACCGCCATCCTCTGCTTTACCAAGACCAGCGCGGGCGGCACCGATAACGTGTGGTTCTACGACCTCACCGCTGACGGCTACAGTCTCGACGACAAGCGAACGCCGCTACTCCCCGAGGAGAAGCAAGGGCCACGCCCCAAGGTCGCCCTGAACGAGGCCGACCACGAAATGAACAACCTTCCCGACATTCTTGCCCGTTGGGGCCGCCGCGACGGCTCCGAGCAGGAGCGGCCCCGCACCGCGCAGAGTTTCATTGTCCCCAAGGCCGACATCGTTGCCCAGAACTATGACCTCAGCCTCAATCGCTACAAGGAGGTCCTCCACGAGGAGGTCACGCATCGCCCACCTTTGGATATCATCGCCGATATCGAAAACATCGAATCCGAAATTCAGTCCGGCCTCTCCATCCTGAAGGCGGGCCTGAAATGACGAAGTGGCCAGAAGCTCCGATTGGCTCCATTGCTAAATTCGTGGGCGGCGGAACCCCCAAACGCGATAAAGGGGAGTATTATGGCGGGAGCATTCCGTGGGTTACCCCCAAAGATATGAAGTCGTGGCGCATATCGGATTCTCAAGTAAAACTAACGGAATCCGGACTCCAGAACAGCCCTGCTAAGTTGGTTCCTGCAGGTAGCGTCCTAGTAGTAGTGCGCTCCGGGATCCTCAAGCACACCGTTCCGGTCGCAATAGCTAGCGTGCCAGTCGCTCTTAATCAGGACATGAAGGCTCTTATCTGCTCAGAGGATATCCTTCCAGAGTATCTCGCACGCTTTATAAAAGAGCGTTCAGATCAAATCCTGACGTGGGTTCGCGCCACAACTGCCGACAACTTCCCCATCAGCGACCTACAGAAACTGAGCATTCCAATTCCTCCCATCGAGGAACAGCAGCGGATCGTGGAGACGCTGCGTCGGGCGAACGAACTGCAAGTCAAGCGACAACAGACAATCGGACTTCTTGACGATCTAACCCGGTCGATATTCCTAGACATGTTCGGTTCGGACAATGAAAGATCGCGGCACCCCCTTGGGTCCAGACTGAACTTTGTTACAAGTGGCGGCCGAGGCTGGGCCAAATATTATGCGCCGTCCGGGTCGCGATTTATCCGATCGCTAGATGTTCGCATGAACGAAATATCAGACCGGGATGCGGTGTATGTAAAAGCTCCCGACAATGCTGAAGCTCGGCGCACAAGGGTTGCTGCCGGAGACATTCTTCTCACCATAACGGGATCTCTCATAGGCAGAGTGGCAGCCGTTGGGAAACAGCATGATGGAAGCTATATCAGTCAGCATGTTGCAATCCTTCGCGCCAGCCTGGATGAGCTCGATCCACATTTCCTCGCCTTCTATCTAAGCCTCCCTTTCGGAGGGCAGCGCCAGATTAGACAAATGCAGTACGGGCAAACAAAGCCTGGCCTCAACTTCGATCAGATTAGGGAGTTCAGCATTCCGGACATCCCCATTGGGGAACAGCGAAAATTTGTTGCCATCCTGCAAAATATTCAAGAGCGATCGCTGCAGGCGCAACGGCAACTTATCCGCATTGCCGAACTTGGTGCCTCCTTGGAGACTTACGCATTTCACGGGAGGCTGTGAGAGACTTGCGAGGTCTGTCCGTACTGATGGGTCAGGGCGGTTGTCGTGAGCAACTTTGGGTTCCTGCAGGCGGAGTGGCCGGAGCTGTACCGCGAGGCCATCCGAGCGGAGCGGTTAGCGATTGCCGACCCCCGGACGTCGTGCTTCTATGCGCGGCGAACGATCGAGCTGGCGCTGAACTGGCTGTACAAGGCCGATGAGACGCTGCGGGAGCCCTACCACCGCGACCTTAGCGCGATGATCAACGAGCCGACGTTGGTCAGCTTGGCGGGTCCGAGCCTGCGGACGAAGATGGACGTCATTCGCAGGCAGGGAAACCTGGCGGTGCACTCGGCTAGACAGGTGCACAGCAGAGACGCAACGCGAACCACGGCGGAGCTGTTTCATGTCCTGTATTGGCTGGCCCGCAACTACGCGCAGCATGAGGCGGACGTTCCGCCGTCCGGGCTCGACTTCGACGTATCGCTAATACCGGTGCCCGAGCCCGCCTCGGTACGACAGAAGAAGCAGGCCGAGTTGCAGGCTATGGCTGCCCGTTTCGCCGAGCAGCAGGAGGAGCTGGCCAAGGAGCGGCGACGCAGCCAGGACCTGGACGCCGAAGTGCAACGGCTACGGGAGCAGATCAAGGCCGCCAAGCTCCTCAACGCCCAGCGGCGCGACACTCACGACTACAACGAGGCCGAGACTCGGGTCCACATCATCGATTTGCTGCTCCAGGAGGCTGGCTGGCAGCTGGGCAAGGCGGAAGACCGGGAGTACCCGGTGGACGGCCTGCCGTCGACCCCGTCAGGCAAGGGCAAGGTGGACTACGTCCTGTGGGACGACGACGGCAGGCCGCTGGGACTGGTGGAGGCCAAGGCCACCACTCACTCGCCATTAGAAGGACAGGAGCAGGCCAGGCAGTACGCCGACGCGCTGGAACGCAGGTTCGGTAGGCGTCCGGTCATCTTCTATACCAATGGTTACAAGACCTGGATCTGGGACGACGGCAACAAGTACCCGCCCCGGCCGATCCAGGGCTTCTATACCAAGGACGAATTGCATTCGCTGCTTGCTCGGCGCGCATCCCGGCAGGCGCTTAGCAGCACGCCGATCAACGAGGAGATCGTCGAGCGCTACTACCAGAACCGCGCCATCCGTCGCGTTGGGGAGCGCTTCGACCGAAACAACCAGCGCCAGGCCCTCCTCGTCATGGCGACCGGCTCCGGCAAGACCCGGACCGCTATCGCGCTCGTCGACCTGCTGCAGAAGGCCGGCTGGATCAAGCGGGTGCTGTTCCTGGCCGACCGCAAGGAATTGGTGACGCAGGCGACCAATGCCTTCAAGCAACACCTGCCAGGCACACCTGTGATCAACCTCCTGACGGAGAAGAACGACAGCGCCCGGGTGTACGTCTCGACGTACCCAACCATGCTCAACTTGATTAACAACGTGTCCGACAGCGGCGAACGCAAGTTCGGGCCGGGCTACTTCGATCTGGTGATCGTAGACGAGGCACACCGGTCGATCTTCAACAAGTACCGGGCGATCTTCGACTACTTCGACGCGCTGTTGGTCGGGCTGACCGCCACCCCCAAGAACGAGATCGACCGCAACACCTACCGGGTCTTCAACCTGGAGGAGGGCAACCCGACCGACGTCTACGACCTGGAGCAGGCCAAGGAGGACGGATTCCTGGTCGGCCCGTTCACCATCAACGTGCCGCTGAAGTTCCCGCAGCGCGGCGTTCGTTACGACGACCTGTCGGAGGAAGAGAAAGCGCGCTGGGACGAACTCGACTGGAACGAGGAGGGCGGAGCCCCGACAGAGGTCAGCGCCGACGAGGTCAACCGGTTTCTGTTCAACGAGGACACCATCGACAAGATGCTCCAGACCGTCATGACGTATGGCTACCGCGTCGACGGCGGCGAACGGCTCGGCAAGACGATCGTGTTCGCGCGCAATCAGCGGCACGCCGAGTTCATCGTCGAGCGGTTCAACATGCTCTATCCCGAGCACGGAGGCGAGCTCGCCCGGGTGATCAGTCACCAGACGCGCGGCGCGGAGCAACTGATCGACCAGTTCCGGCGCAAGGACTCGGCGTTGCGCATGGCGGTCTCGGTTGACATGCTCGATACCGGCATTGACATCCCCGAGGTCGTGAACCTGGTCGTAGCCAAAGCTGTGCGCTCCAAGACCAAGTTCTGGCAGATGATCGGCCGGGGTACGCGTCTGTGTAAGGACCTGTTCGGCCCCGGGCAGAACAAGGAGCAGTTCCTCGTCTTCGACCTGGCCCGCAACGTGGAGTACTTCAACGCCGATATCCCCGAGACCCAGGGGCGTGCGCAGAAGTCGCTGACCGAGCGGTTGTTCGCCCAGCGCGCCGACCTGCTGTACGTCCTGGACCAGGAGCAGCCTTCGACCGAGGGTGATGTCGCCGTACGCGACGACGTGGCCACTCGCTTGCAAGGCGAAGTTGCTGGGATGAACCGGAACAACATCGAGGTACGGCAGCACCTGCGCGAGGTGGATACGTTCCTCGACACCGAGTCGTGGAGGCAGATCACGGCCGAGAAGCGTGACGATCTCAAGGAGAAGCTGGCCGGCCTGCCCTCGACCTACAAGGACGACGACACCAGCGAGGAGGCCAAACGGTTCGACCTGCTAGCGCTGCGGCTGCAACTTGGACTACTCCTCGGCGATCCGGGATATGACGCGCTGAGGCTCCAAGTTCAGCGGATCGCCGAGGACCTGCTCGACCCCACCACGCTCAACAACCCTGTCGTCGCCCGGCACGCCGAGTTCCTCAACGACGTCGCAGGCGACGACTGGTGGCAGGACGTCACCCTGTCAATGCTTGAAACCATGCGCCGTACGATCCGCGGCCTGGTTCGGCTCATCCCGACCAAGCACCGCGCCGTCGTCTACACGGACTTCGAAGACGAGCTCGGCGAGCTCACCCACTCCGAGCTCAAAGGCCTGGAAATCGGCACCGACCGTACCAAGTTCGAACGGAAAGTTCGCACCTATCTACGCAGCCACCACGACAACCTCGTCGTCCAAAAGCTCCTGCGCGGCCGCCAGATCACCAGCTCCGAACTCGACGAGCTCAAGAGCGTCTTCCTCGACCTGGGCTTCGGCACCGAGGCCGACATCGAGCAGATCGCCGAGGAGCATGAAGGATTCGGCCTCTTCCTGCGCTCCATCACCGGCCTGAGCCGCGAAGCCGCCATTCGCGCCTTCGGCGACTTCCAGCAGGGCCGCAACCTCTCTCCGAACGAGTACAGCTTCATCGAGCTCATCATCGACTCCCTAACCAAAAACGGCTATCTGGACGTCGGCGATCTGTATGAACCACCCTTCAAGCGCCTCGGGGATCCCGACGTCGTCTTTTGCAATATCGCTGATGTCCACGTCATCGCGGACGTCCTCAAGCACGTAAAAGAGACCGCGGTCCCGAGGGATGCCGAGGCAAGTTGACAGCAGCGCTAACATCAACGTCCCCACATGCCGCATGGCCACGCTCTCGATCCTCAGTGGGACCAGGCAAAGGCTTACCCCTTTTATATTGCACGCCTATGCCTATTCCCGCGTTTATCATATTCCCCTAGCGCGACAAGAACTGGAAATGCTGCACGAAGAGAAAATTCTAGTCGACCGCGGTCCTTTGTTGCCATACCCAATGGTTGTCGGCACATGCAGGATATGCAATAGGCGTCGAATGTACAATACGGCTATTGTTGGTCCTCCGGCTCGCTGCTACTGCGAGCACAAAAAGATGACATTCCAGAAGAAAGAGATGCTCTTGATCGACAAGATCGAGCCGATCCTTCTGGAGATGGATTATATAAATCCAGTTATGCAGGCGGCTCGCGGTGCACCTAGCCTTCCTTACACCGCCGCGGGAATCGACCCCGATAGCGGTAAGTGGGTGTTTATTGACTTCGGGAAACTGCCGCTCGGTAACGACTCCCCCACCTTCCTTTATCTGATCGCCTTCCCCGATTGGCATGGCGAGCAATTCGTGAAGGTCGGTATTGGTATTTTCGATCGCGTACGAGCTCACGAACTTCGGGGTGGCGAGGTATTACAGAAGATCGAAGTGCCGAGATGGCAGGCACTTATCGCGGAAAAGATGATTTTGAACGATTGGCCCCGCTATCGTCCGAGAGTACCCTTGCCTCAGCATGGCGATACTGAATGTCTGCCTTGGGAGGTAGCAAACAACTTGGCGATCACCGATTACATAAGGTTCGTCCAGACCGAGATCCGATTGGAGAATCGATAGGAATCACTCACCGTGCCAATGCTTCTTGAGCCTTGACGGTTGCTCACCCGAACTCTTCATTTGATGACCTGGAGGTTCGCTCTTCGCTAGACTCTTCAGTTGCTAGGCAGTCATAACAGGCTGATCGGTTCGCCTAAAGGCCTAAGGTCATGCTTTATTGGTTGGCCACTTGGCATGGGCCTTGCTCGCCATGGATTCGGAACACTTCCTGGCTCCATCTCCGACGAAATCTCGCGGATCCGATGTGCCGGGGCGGGTAGCCACTGCGTGTTTGACGACCATAAGCCACTTTGCCGCGGACCGTGGGGTGTTGAATCGACCCTGCTAACACAGCTGCTAACAACGATCTTGGGACGCCTGCGGAAGGGACTGGAGAACTTGCCCGGCGAGGTCCTACCCGAGCAGGCGTTTCGGCTCGGGACGGCCAGTGGTGGACGTCTCTCCCCCTGCTACGGATAGAAGGCGGCACGGTGGCTGAGGCCGTGACGATCGCGGACTTCGGTGTCCGCCATACGGGCTGGGGCGATCGCCAGCAAGGCCCTCCTCCGTCAGGCCTTGCCACCGGGTGACCATAGCTGAGGTGACAGCGGCGCTGACAGGAACGTCCCCACACACCGACGCATCCGCGCCACCGTACACACGCGCCTGACCACGGTTTCAATCAGCCGAGCAGGGTGATTGCTCCGCCTGAGAGCTGGATGGTCGCAACCCACGGTCTTGATGCCACCGGTCGTTCTGGCTTCTCGGAAGCCGGTCAGCGCGCCGGCGAAGGCGCCCTTCCTCGAGGTCTTCGCCCTACCAGGCTGTGCGCTCCCAATAGCCTGCGCGTTCCAGAGCCTCCCCCCATCGTATCCAGACAGGTGCGGTCCATTCTTTGTCAACGTCATAGGAGAATGCGAGGAGACCACGCATACGCTCGACGAAGCCCACTACCGACGAGTAGTGGCGATGCGCTACGTGATCGGTCAGCCCGAACCGCTCGACTCCTCGAATGTTCTCGGTAATGCGACGGCGAGCATCGGGTGGAAGACGCACGCGGTCCCCATCAACTTGCAGGCCGAGCACGATCTTCTTCGCACCTGGGGGAACCACTCGGGTTTTCGCACGATGGACGATGAACTCATGCGTGCGCAAGAGATCAGTTACCCGATGAATCAAGCCAATGGCTATCTTTCGATCGAATCGATCGGCGGAAGAGAAAACGAGATCGTCCGCATAGCGGGTATACACGAACCCGAAGGGGTGGCTAAGCGCGGCGATGTGCTCGTCCAATGACTTCATGACAAGGTTCGCCAGTGCGCCGCTGGTGGGCGAACCCTGAGGGAGAAAGCCCAGAGCACGACTCAAATACGCGGGGATCCTTTGGTACCTGTCCACTCTTGATGCGGATGGGAAGTGGCGCTTGTGGCTGGCGCCGACGCCTTGCCGGGTGCAGATTCTCGCGAGCTCAAGGGAAGGTAGTGCCTGGTAACCTAACCCGTGAAATATAGCGTACACGGCTACTTCGTCAATGCTGGAGAAGAAGTCATGAAGGTCGACTTTTATTAACCATTTGCAACCCAGATGCCGACGCGCACACATGGTAATCGACTTGTTGTGCTCGTACGCGAAACTGAACGGGCCTGCCGGAACTCGACCGAGGATATTCCGCAGAATCCATCTCTGGACCTCCATGAGAGGCTGCCTAGGCGCCGAAATCGTTCGGGCACGGGTACTGCTTGTCTTCTGAAACTCTGTGTACGGATCCAGTCGCCTCTCGACGATGTCACGCAGATAGTTACGAGTAGCGCCAGTTCTGCGGGCCAGGTGGTTCAGGGACAGGACCGCTTCCAGGCCCCTTGCTTCGACCTGATGTGCCTGGGCAATTGCGTTCTCGATGAGGGCGGTGGAGTGATCCGCTAAGAGCCCTCGAACGCGGTAGAGATGAGGAGAGTCAGTGATCATCTACCTTTGATGTCCCTTGTCCGCTGGCTAGCGCGGGGAACTCGACCCCAGGCTCACGTAGGATCAGGGCGAGTTTCCCGGGCAGGCGGTCAGGAGCTTGTCCGCAGCGCACGACTACGCCGTGCGCCCAGGCGGCTGCAAAATAGCCGCCCATCTCGCCGATACCCTCTCGGCACCGGACAACTCTAGATCTCACGGGCTCTCCTCAGTCGTTGAGGGTAATAGACGCTATCGTCGCCGATCAACTCGAATGAAGGCATCTCGTCCGTGTACGACAGTCGAAGGGCGTTCCTACCTGCGTCGGTGAGTCGAAAACCATCATCGACCAGCGTCCAAGTCCGCATCTGGTCGAGCAGCCGGTCCACGCCGGGCAGGGGCATGGCGACGCGGCTAGCCAGTTGCTCCCTGCTGCGGACACCCAGCCGGATGGCCTGGAGCATGAGCACGATCTGGCGACTGACGGGACTGATAGCGGATGCGTCTGGAGTGGTGTGCAGCGCCACCTTAGCCGTTTGCTGTGGTGAGGGCTTCTGGCTGAAGTATCGCTGGAGTGTTCCCGGCAGAGTCCGATCAGGGAACAGCGGAAACCATTCGGTGGTGGCCCTGCGAGAGTTTCCTCGCGTTTGCCAGAGCACCGCGGGGAGGTTGTTCGGGACGGTATGTTCCATTACGAGAAGACCGCCGCTCTGTTGCCAGCCGAGGGCTTCCCGTTTGTACTTGCCGGCTGCGTAGGTACGGCAAACTCGTTCAATCTCAGCACGCTGTTCCTGCGTCCACCCCACGCTGCCGAAATCGTCCGCCACGGTCATGACAGACAAACGGTCGATGCTCGGTTGGCGCTCCAGGGCACGGCTCCCTGTGGGTGAAGCCGCGTACAGCAGAACGTGGATCCGCAGCCAGCGGAATGATCTCCAACTACGAAGCGATGCGTTCCTGGTGAGTAGGGCGGATGCACTTGCGGCCTGCCTGCCACTCCCAGCGTAGTCGCTCAGCAAGACGATGGATCGGCATCTTCTCTGACGTAGCTCGTCGATGCTGGCATCAGGCCGAAGAAGTTCATACTCGGCATCATTTGCGCGGACGAACTCTCGGATGACGTTAGCGCAGAATGCTTCGCTGCCTGGCGCGATCGGCAGTTGTGCTCCTGGGAAGGCGTTGACGAACGCCACGGCATCTCGCTCTCTAGCCACCCCGAGTTCCCGCCCTGATCTCAGGGGAAGGATCAGTGCAGGGCTTTGGACTACGCCTTCACGGAAGCCTGTGTCCAGCAGCTCCATCAGGCCTGCTCGAATTGTGGAGGCAGGAACATAGCGGATACTGTTGATCAACAAGGCAGCCGCTGGTTGGTCTTGTGGATGGAAGTTGCCAACCCACTTGAGGCCTTCGGAAGTCTCACTCAACTGCATCGGTGAATCCGATCGAATTGCCACGTCGACATGGTCAGCGATGGTGACGGCAGAGACTTCACCTTACGCTGGATAGCGGGCCGTGTGATCGGACTGATGAGCGGGGCTTGCACGGCCTGCGGCAGTGTTAGGGGCCCGGAGAGAAACTCGAGGTCGTCCCGACGGGACGATCATGCCACGACGCCTCATCGCCGGGTTGGCGATCGCCAGTCGGCGGCAGGACGCGGAAGCTCGGATCGGGCCCCTACGTAGGCCCTGGCCAGTGGAGGAATCGCCGGTTGTGTCCACGGGAGTGGTGTACAGCAGTTGCGTACAGCAACACCGTCTCACACGATCACACGCCACCGGACCGTATCCACTACCTGAGCAGGGCAAGACGCCGTCGACGAGGCATCTGCCCTTCCCTACGGATCAGAAGGTTAGGGGTTCGAGTCCTCTCGGCCGCGCATATGCGAAAGGCCCGCTACCAGGGAGAATCTGGGAGCGGGCCTTAGTGTTTGTCAGGACAATCTCGAGATCTTGCTAACACCCTTGCTAGCACGGGGACGCTCAGCAGACTGCGCGATCATGTGGGCATGGTCTTTGCAGCCCCCTCGGAACGCCTCACTCCAGAGCCAGGCCTGATCAAGGTCTGTTTCCAGTTCACGCCTCGGGAAGGCTGTCTTCCCTACGACACCGAAGGGCTCTGGGCCGAGCGCTGTCCGTGGCCATGTAAAAGTCCCCGCAGGTGGCCAGTTCGAGGTCACCACTGGCGGCCGGTTTAGGTCCCCACTTCTCCTTCGTGCTGTTCGCGTGTCGCGAGGAGGGGTGTGCCCTGAGCGGTGATCGTGACGGTGTCAGCCAGTCACGAGATCACCGCTCAGGGGGTCTGCCCGGCCATGAAGTCTGCGGGGGAAGTCATGGACATCATCGCCGCCTACCGGGAGGTAGGCACCTATCGCGGAGCCGCCGAGATGTGCGGCACCACGCACAAGACCGTCAAACGCATCATCAACAAGGCGCTGGCCGGGGACAAGGCGCCGAGCCGTAAGCGGCGCGAGCACAACTTCGACGAGGTCACCGATCTGGTCGTCGAGAAGGTGAAGGCCACCGCGGGGAAGATCTCGGCCAAGCGGCTGCTGCCACTGGCGCAAGCCGCGGGATATGCCGGGTCGGCGCGCAACTTCCGCCGCCTGGTGGCCGAGGTGAAGAAGAACTGGCGGCGCGAGCACCCGCGCGGCCGGCGGCCGGCAGTCTGGACACCGGGCGAGATGCTGGTCATCGATTGGGGAGATGCCGGGCGCGGGCTGCACGTGTTCTGCGCGGTGCTGGCCTGGTCACGGGTGCGGTTCGTCCGCTTCGCCGACAACGAGCGCGCCGAGACCACGCTCGCCTTCCTGGCCGAGTGCTTTGAGGAACTCCGTGGCGTGCCCAAGGTGGTGCTCGCCGATCGGATGGGCTGCCTGAAAGGCGGCGTGGTGGCCAACAAGGTCATCCCGACCGCCGACTACGTGCGCTTCGCCACGCACTACGCCTTCCGGCCGGACTGGTGCGAGGCCGCCGACCCGGAATCGAAGGGCATCGTGGAGAACCTGGTCGGCTATGCCAAGCGGGACCTGGTCGTGCCGCAGGCGCCGTTCGATGACCTGACGATGGCCAACCTCGCGGCCCGCCGATGGTGCGCCGAGGTCAACTCCGTGGTGCATTCGGAGATCTGCGCGGTTCCGGCCGAACGGCTGGTCAGCGAGCGGCAGGTGTTGACCGCGCTGCCCTCACTGCGTCCGACGATCGGCAAGCCGCCGGCGACGCGCAAGGTCGACCGGCTGTCGTGCGTGCGGTTCGGCTCGGCCCGCTACTCGGTGCCCACCCGGCTGATCGGCACGCGGGTCGCCGTGGTGGAGACGGCCGGACGGCTGCTGATCACGGACCTGGCCACCGGACAGATCGTCGCCGATCACGCCCCGGTCCCGCCCGGCGAGGCGTCGGTCATCGATGAGCATTACGGCGGCCCTCGGCCCACGCCGCGCCGGGCCGCCCGCGCCCGCACCGAGACCGAGAAGGCGTTCCTGGCACTCGGCCCGATCGCCGAGACGTTCTTGACCGGCTCAGCCGCCTCCGGCAACACCCGCCTGGCCGCTGATCTGGTCGAGCTGGCCGCGCTGCAAGCGGCTCACGGCCAGGCGGCGCTGCTGACCGCGCTGGAGCGGGCTATCGCCTTTCGCCGCTGGCGCGCCGATGACGTGCGCGCCATCCTGGCCGCCGGAGCCGGCACGGCGCAGGTCCGCCCGCCTGGAGACGCCCTGGTCCTGGAGTTGCCGCACGTCCCGACCCGCTCCCTGGCGGACTACACCCTGGACAAGCTCGACCGGATCGGAGACGCCTCATGACCGCCGCGAGCGTCCCCGCTCTGGCCGCCGATCTCGATAGCGGGCTGCGCCGGTTGAAGCTGTCCACGATCCGCAGGCTGGCGCCCGAGCTGCTGGTCACCGCCCGCACCCAGCGCTGGAATCCCGAAGAGTTCCTGCGCACCCTCATCGATGCCGAGCTGGCCGCCCGTGATGAGTCCAACGCCCGGGCGCGGATGAAGGCCGCCGCCTTCCCGGTGATCAAAACGATCGAGGAGTTCGACATCGCCGCTTCCTCGATCCCTCAGGCGAGTTTCGACTACCTGGCCAGCTTGGAGTGGATCCGCGCGGCGGAAAACTACTGCGCGGTCGGCCCGGCCGGCACCGGCAAGTCCCATAGCCTCATCGCCTTCGGCGTTGCCGCCATTCAGGCCGGGCATAAGGTCCGCTACTTCACCGCCGCCGAACTCGTCGAGACCCTCTATCGAGGGCTGGCCGACAACTCCGTCGGCCGCGTGATCGAGAACCTGCTGCGCGCCGACCTGGTCATCATCGACGAAGTGGGGTTCGCCCCACTCGATGACACCGGCACCCAGCTGCTGTTCCGGTTCGTCGCGGCCGCCTACGAGCGGCGCGCCTTGGGGATCGGCTCGCACTGGCCCTTCGACCAGTGGGGCCGCTTCCTGCCCGAACACACCACTGCTGTCAGCCTGCTTGATCGGCTGCTGCACCACAGCATCGTCGTGGTCACCGAGGGTGAGTCGTTTCGCATGCGGCAGGCCCGCAGCCGGGGCCCAGAACGCCTCCCCAAGAAGTAGTCAACTCCGCGACCCTGGGGACATTTACGTGGCCACCAGCGGCGACACGCACTTGGCCGTTGACAAGCGCTTGAGCCGGGACACAGCCCGTGTGGCGAACGTCCCATTTCTGCAGGACGGGGTCGCCGAGGGCGACGTGGTGCGCTTCATCACCGACGAAGACGGTCTTCACTGGGCCTGTGAGCGGGCGGAAGCGTCGGGCAACTGCACGGTCCGGGTCCTCCCGGTGCCCGATGGACCGCTGGGGCGAAGCGCACAGGCCGTACACGAGCAGTTGGCACCGTTCGGCCTGGGCGGGGGAATCCTTCAGCTCGGAGCTCCCCCTGGTCGCCTTCACCGTGCCAGCTGACGCAGACCTCGGGCAGATAAGGGCGCTACTGACGCGAGGCCAAATGGATGGCTGGTGGCACTTCGAGGAGTCTTGCATCACCGACGCCTGGCGAAGCGCCTAACGATCGGTTGTTCACGGGCACGGAAGCCAGCCACCTTGCTCAGGCATCGCCAAGGCCCTCTCGGAGGCGGCGAACCCACTCCGTGGGGAGGGCCTGCTCAAGCCGCTCTCTGCTGATCACCAACAGCCCCTCCCTCGCCAAGGGAAGAAAAGGGCGTCGCTTGCCAGGGAGAAGGGACCACCTGGTTGCCACGAGGAAGGGACCACCTGGTCGTGTAGTCGATCATAGTGATCTCCCTTGGTTCGTTCCCCGTCGACACCCCGGTGACCGGCGCGTGGGTTTCCGGGCTGGGGATCTGGGTGTAGACATCCATGGTCATCGAGATCTGCGAGTGCCGCAGGATGCGCATAGCCACACGCGGGTGAACGTCGAGGGCCGCCAGGAGCGAGGCACAGGTGTGCCGGGTGTCGTGCACGCGGATGCGTGGGACGCCCGCGCGCCGGTAGTGGCTCTCAAAAGCCCGGTTGAAGTTCCGCGGCTCGATCGGCGTACCCGTCCGAGTTGTGAACGTCACGTCCGAGGTCTTCCATTGGTCCCCGGCCACCTTACGGGCCTCCTGGACGCGCTGGCGGTGCCGGAGCGCTGAGACACAGAGGCCGAAGAGCGGCAGTGAGGCGGTTGAGTCCTCTGTCCTGGTCGTCTCCCGGTGGAGCAGCTGACCTCCGACTCGCGTGAGCTGGCGTGAGATCCAGAGCTGTTCACACCCGCATCTACCGCTTGACCAGGGATGTGGGTGCCGACGGCCATGGAAGACTCCTGGTGGGCGGCCAGTTGAGTCCCGGCTGATGGCCACGAGAATTCCCGGTGGATGGCCTCGGGTGTCCTGATCTTCGCCTGTCCCCTTGGAGACCTCTCCAGTCCGGTTTGCTGATGTTTGCCGCATTTCGCAAGCCGACCGAAGAGGTCCCGTGACAAAGTCTGACAGAGAGATCATGAAGATCTTTGAGGCGTACGACCTGACCAAGACCGTCCACTCCGCCGCGCAACTGTCCGGCGCGGACCCCAAGACCGTCAAACGCTACGTCGAACTGCGCCAGCTGGGCCTCAACCCGTATGAGCGGGCGGCCCGGCCGAAGCTGATCGACCCGTTCCTGGAGAAGATCGAAGAATGGGTGGAGGCGTCGAAGGCGAAGATCCGCGCTGATGTCGCCCACGACAAGCTGGTCGCGATGGGATATCGGGGCAGCCCCCGCTCCACCCGGCGGGCGGTCAACGCCGCCAAGGCTGCGTGGCGGGCCGGGCGGCGGCGCACCTACCGGCCGTGGATCCCCGAGCCGGGCATGTGGCTGCAGTTCGACTGGGGCGAAGGCCCGCGGGTCGGCGGGAGACGCACCTGGCTGTGGTGCGCTTGGCTGGCCTGGTCGAAGTTTCGGGTAGTGATCCCGGTCTGGGACTGCACGCTCGGCACGTTGGTGTCGTGCCTTGATTCGACGCTGCGGCGGATCGGCGGCGCCCCCACCTACGTCCTCACCGACAACGCCAAGACGGTGACCAGCGACCACGTCGCCGGGATCGCGGTGCGGCATCCGCAGATCGTCGCCGCGGGCCGGTATTACGGCTGCACGGTGGAGACCTGCGTGCCTTACGATCCTGAATCCAAGGGCGGGGTGGAGGCCACCGTCCGCCTGGCCAAGGCGGATCTGGTACCCACCGAGGCCAACCTCCGCAGCGAGTACGGCAGTTTCGCCGAGCTGGCCGAACAATGCCGGACCTGGTGCGAGAAGATCAACGCCCGCCGGCATCGCGGCAGCGGCCAGGTCCCCGCCGAGCAGCTGTTGATCGAGCAGCAGGCGTTGCACGTGCTGCCGGCCGAGCCGTTCGCGCTGGCGCTGGGCGAGCAGCGGATCGTCTATGACGACCAGACCATCAGCTTCGCCTCGGTGCGCTACTCCACCCCACCCGGACACATCGACACCAAGGTCTGGGTGCGTGTGGTCGGCGAGGAACTCGTCATCACCGCCCGGGCCGTCGGCGGGGAGCTGGCCGAGATCGCCCGCCATCGAGTGTCTGTCCCGGGTAACCCGCAGATCCTCACCCAGCACTACCCGCACCATCCCAATGGGCGCAGTGTCCACCAGCCGAAACCGCGGCCGCGCAGCGAGGCGGAGGTCGCGTTCCTGGGCATCGGGCCGGGCGCCAAGCGGTGGCTGACCGAGGCCGGACCAGCCGGAGCCGTGCGCATCCGCGCCAAGATGGCACGCGCCGTCGAACTGGCCGCGGTGCTCGGCGCTGAGCGTGTCGATGAGGCACTCGGCCTGGCCGCGATCGCCGGCCGCTTCGCCGACGACGACCTGCCCGCCATCGTCGACCATCTGAGCGACCACCGGGCCGTTGGCGAACTCGTGCGCGCCGATGAGACGCATTCGGCTCAGCCCGGCACCGCCTCCTGGCAGGCCCTGGGCCAGTGACCACCCCACCACCCGCCCGGCCTGCGCGGCCGGGCGGGCGCCCACGATGAGGAGAACCCCACCCCATGACCTCGCCCACCCCACCGGCTCTGCCCGACGAACTGGACCGGCTGCTACGCCGGATGCGCCTGCCCTACCTGCGCAAAGCCGCCCCCGACGTGCTGGCCACCGCCCGCGCGCAACGCTGGGACCCCGCCGAAGTCCTGCGGATTCTCATCCACGAGGAGGTCACCGGCCGCGACGCGGCCACCCGGCGGCTGCGCCGCACCTCGGCCAACTTCCCCACCGGCAAGACCCTCGCGTCCTGGCGACCGGAGGAGTCCTCCATCCCCGAACCCACCCAGAACGCCCTGGCCACGCTGGAATGGATCGGCCGGGCCGAAAACCTCGTGATCGCCGGCCCGTCGGGCACCGGCAAATCGCACTTCACCGAGGGCCTGGCCCACGCGGCCATCGAGAAGGACCTACGCGTGGCCTGGTTCACCCTGGAAACCCTCACCACCACGATCGGCAAGGCCAAAGTCGACGGCTCCATCGCGCGCACCGTCGCCCGCATCTGCCGCGCCGACCTCATCGTCATCGACGACATCGGCCTGCTCCCGGCCGGAACCGACGCCGCCGAGGCGTTCTACCGGATCATCGATGCCGCCTACGAACGCCGCTCGATCGCGATCACCAGCAACATCCACCCGAGCGGGTTCGACACCATCATGCCCAAGACCCTGGCCACCGCCTCGGTCGACCGGCTCCTCCACCACGCCCACCTGGTCCTGACCAAGGGCGATTCCCACCGACTCGCCGAGGCTCTGGCGGGCAAGGGCGTCACCCCGTTGACCTGACCACCCATCAGGACCACCCCGGCCATCAGCATGGATTTCTGGTGGCCACCAGCCGAGAGAACCCAAGTCCACCTACCTGGGGATCTTCATGACCGTTGACAATGTGGGGTCTCCGCGAGGTGACTGGCTCCCGTTTGCAGGCAGGCAGTCGCTTGCCGGCTGTTTGTATGGCACGCAGGTATGGCGTGCAGGCCGTGACGATCGCCGACTTCGGTGCTCGCCATACGGGGCTGGGGCGATCGGCTGCCGCAGCCGTCCTGCGTCAGGCCTTGGCACCGAATGATCACAGTGAGGTGGTGTGAGGTCTGACGCCAGCAGTGATGACAACGTCAGCTACCGCGAGCGCAATAGAAGACGGTTAGGGGAAGCTGTGGTCAGGGTGGTTCGTCACCGCGTCGCTGCTTTGACAACCGATTACTGGCTGGCTATCCGGTGACAAAGCTGGGGACGCCGACCTCGATCCCGCGTTTGATGAGCACTACCGCGCCACGCAATCGGCTCGCCGACGTTCAAGCCCCTCAGGGGCGATGCCGAACACCGCGGACGGCAAGGCCGATCAGCCGACGCCGGATGGGCCGCCGGGGGAGATCAGTCCGGTTTCGTAGGCCAGCACGACGGCCTGAACACGGTCGCGGAGTCCGAGTTTGGACAGGATGCGGGCGACGTGGGTCTTCACCGTCGTCGCGCTGAGAGTCAGGCGATCGGCCAGTTCGGCGTTGCTCAGACCGGTGGCGAGCAGGCGTAGCACCTCCAGTTCTCGTGGCGTCAGTTCGGTCAGATCGCGGTGGAGGTTGGCCTTCGCCTCGTCACGGGGCGCGAAACGCTCGATGAGGCGGCGGGTGATGGTCGGCGCGAGCAGGGCGTCGCCGGAGCGCACCAGACGTACCGCGGCCACCAGGTGCTCGGGGGTGACGTCTTTGAGTAGGAAGCCGCTAGCGCCGGCGGTGAGAGCGGCGTAGACATAGTGGTCGAGATCGTAAGTGGTCAGGATGATGACGCGGGTCTCGTTCGCTCCACCGCTCATGATCTGGCGGGTGGCTTCGATGCCGTCCATCCGCGGCATCCGGATGTCCATGAGCACGACGTCTGGCCTGGTGCTCCGCACGGCGGCGACCGCTTCGGCTCCGTCGGCCGCCTCTGCCGTCACCTTGATGCCGTCGGTGGCGAGGATCATCCGAAACCCTGTGCGGACCAGCGCCTGGTCGTCGGCGATGACCGCGCGCAGCGGCCCGCTCATGCGGCGGTCCGGGGAATGCGGGCCGTGATCCGATACCCGCCTCCGGCGATGGGCCCGGCGACCAGGGTTCCGCCGTAGACGGCCAGCCGCTCACGTAGCCCGATCAGCCCGCGGCCGTTGCCCGCCCGCGACTGGGGGCCCGGCGCGCCGCCGGTATCGGTGACCTCGATCTCCAGCCAGTCGCCGCTGTGGCCGATCGCGACGGACGCCGCCGCGCCGGACGCGTGCTTCATCGTGTTGGTCAGGGCCTCCTGCACGACGCGGTAGACCGTGAGGCCGACCCCGTCGGGCAGGGAGTTCGGCGGCGAGAGCGCGACGTCCACCGACACTCCCGCGGCGCGTACCCGCTCGACGAGGCCACCGAGTTGGTCGAGTCCGGGTTGCGGTTCGAGCCCGTCGCCTCGGCTGTCCGCGCGCCCGCCTTCCGGCCCGGCAAGCAGGCCCATGACGTTGCGCAGTTCGGCCATGGCGGCTCGGCCGCTGCTTTCGATCGCGAGCAGTGCCTGCTTGGACAGTTCTGGCTCGACGTCCATCACTTTGCGCGCCGCGCCCGCCTGGATCACCATCACGCTCACATTGTGGGTCACCACATCGTGGAGTTCGGCGGCGATCCAGGATCGTTCGGTCTCCACCGCCTTCCGCATGGCGTCCTCCTGGGCTTGCTGAAGTTCGGTGAGCCGATCCCGGCTCCGCCGCAAGAACCGGATGATGCTCGCGCAGACCCCGGCGCTCAGCAGGACGACGTAGGGCCCCAGCCAACTGGGGAGACTGGGGAGGCCAGACGCGACATCTCGGTCCACGGCACCGGCAAGCACGGCCGCGAGCAGGAGCCCGGCCACCGCCGGCACTCGGTTGCGGCTGTGGGCGATGGCACTGTAGCCGGCGATGGCACAGGTCAGCACGGTGATCCACGTCTCACCACCGTTCGTGACCAGCACCGCGAACACCACCACCCAGAAGGTGGCGAGCGGATACCTGCGCCGGGCCGCCAGCGGCAAGGCGGTCAGCACCACCAGGAGCACGGGCGGTTCGTGCTCCTCGGAACCGACGTCCGGCGGCGGCTGGATCCACTCCGTGACGGACGGCCGGACGCCGATGCTCGCGTCCGATAACGCCGGGGGAGCTGGAACCGCTGGAGGGGACGGGATCACCGGGGGCGCTGGAGCCACCGGAGAGGGCCGTAGTTGCAGCAAGTCGATCAGAGGGCGCGACTGCACGTCGACGCGATGGGCCGGGCCGGGGAGTCCCTCCGCTGCCATCAGCGCGGCGACGGTCAGGAAGATCGCAAGTAGCGCGTCGGCGGCGAGAGCTTTGTGAGACGGACGGGCGGTTCGCGGTTCCGGCCGCAATATGTCCTGCACGTACTGCCGCCAAAGCCGTCGTTCGTCTGCTGCCACCGGCACATTGTCGCGTTCGCGTGACCCGCCGCACATCGTCTTCAGTGACCACGGCAGTGTCCGTTGGGAGTACATCGCAGGGATGACGCCGCGGGCGGGTCCTTCCCCGGAAGTATCCGATATAGGCACGACGGCCGACGCGCGTGGACATCGGCCACCTCTAGCCTCAGCCCTGCTACCAGGCCGCCGCGGGACTTCCCGCCAAGGTGGCCGTTGCGATCGGGAGGACGGACACGTTCATGGGTCATGTGACAGAGCCGGTGGAAACGGACAGCCAGTACGGCGGCGCCGGTGCGCCGGTGCACATTGGCAAGGGAATCACCGGGGAAGGGACATCCCCCGAGCGGGGCGCCGGCTGGAGCAGGAGGCCTGCGCCGCAGGGCCGAATCCTGCGCGGCGGAGCGGTCGCCGTCGGGCTGCTCACCATCATGGCGACCACGTCGGTCGCATCCGCGCAGTCCGCGCCCGCCTCATCCGTGCCTGCGTCAAGCAGCACGACCTACCTGCCCAAACCGACCGGTTCGCATCCGGTCGGCACCACGTCCCTGTACCTGAAGGACACCTCCCGCCCCGACCCCTGGGTCCCTTCGGTGAAAGCCCGGGAGCTCATGGTCTCGCTGTGGTACCCGGCTAAATCGCCGGGCCGTAAGCGGGCCCCGTACATGACACCCAAGGAGTCCGAGCTCCTTCTGAAGAGCGGGGAGATCACCAGCGTGCCGGCCGACACGCTGAGCAAAACGCGGACCAACGCCTTCACCGACGCCAACCCGGCAGGTCGCAAGCACGGTCTACCCCTCATCGTGCTCTCCCCCGGCCACACCAAGCCCCGGACCGAACTCACGGCGCTGGCCGAGGATCTGGCGAGCCGAGGCTACGTGGTGGCCGCGATCGACCACACCTACGAGAATGTCGCCACCGCCTTCCCCGACGGACGGGTCACCACCTGCGTCACATGCGAGATCAATAAGAATCCGGCGTGGTGGGAGAAGCTGGCGAAGGGCCGGGCGGCCGACGTCTCCTTCGTGCTCGACCAGCTGACCGGGTCGCACTCGAAATGGAAGGGCACCCGGCTGATCGACCCGTCTCGTATAGCGATGGCCGGCCACTCCGCCGGAGGAGCGAGCACCATCGCGGCCATGCTCAAGGACTCCCGGATACGCGCCGGCATAGACATAGACGGCACCACGGAGGTCAGGATTCCGGGCAGCGGGCTGGTGCGGCCGTTCCTGTTCCTGGGCAAACAGTCCACTTACACTCCTGGACAGGGAGATGCGGCCGCCACTTGGGAACGCGACTGGAAGCAGCTGAAGGGGTGGAAGCGCTGGCTCCTGGTGACCGGGGCGGAGCACATGTCCTTCACCGACCTCGGCGTGCTGGTCGACCAGATCGGCATCGACGACGGCGCCGACATATCCGGCGCCCGCGCCATGGAGATCACCCGCAGGCACGTCGCGGCCTTCTTCGACCTGCACCTGCACAAGAAGCCCCAACCCCTGCTGGACAGGCCCTCGACCCGCTACCCAGAGGTCAAGCACTGCTCGGTCGAGACGAAAACCTGCCAGTAGGACGCTGCCCGGTGCGGGCCCGGGCCGAAGAGACGGCGGATCGTCCTCCGCGTCGCACCTGGCTTAATCCGGTTTGACGGACATCGAAGATCTTGAGTTGACCGGTTTGATGGACACCTGATGTCCGCTCTTCCCTTCGGCGTTGACAAGCGGCCCAGCCAAAAGTACGTGTCGCGGAAGCGGGCCGTCGAGTTCTGGCAGCAGCACAAGAACTCTGGCGACTCCGCCGACACCTACACCCACCCCCGCCTGGCTCCTGGAGGGGATCACCGGGCGGGGGTGTCATACGCCGTTCCCGGAGGGACCCGCACGGCCGGTTCTGAGGGGACCCCGGCGCGGCAACGCGCCGGGGTTACCCGACGAGATCTTCTTCTCCATCGTGCAGCGCAAAGTGGTCACACCCAACGACTTCACCGGTCTTGACCAGGTCGAAGACCGATTGATCGCCTTCGAGCGTCGTTACAACGAGACCGCCCGGCCCTTCAGATGGAAGTTCACCCCAGCTGACCTCGAGGACCTGATGGCCGGATCGAGCGACACGAACAGAAAGAGCACCACTTCCAGCAGCCCGCCGGCTGCGGCAACCAGCCTGCCGCACTACCAGCAACCACGGAAACCTTGACTAACTTACGAATGGGACCGCTTAGCCCTCCCCCTCCCGCCGGCACTCTCCCGAGCTGGCGATCGTTGTCATTGTGCCGGAGAGCGGAACGGGGTGGATGAATGGGGTTAACGGAGCGTCCACTGATGCGGACGCACGTCGTGTCCATCGGAGGATTCCTGCTCGGCATGTCCGTGGCCATCGTTGTCCTCGGCGTCTTGACGCTGGACGTGTCGGCGCAGCAGGCGCGCGCGACGGCGCGTACCAGCGCGACGGTGGTCTACCTGTACTACGACGACGCGGGCGGCCACGTGGCGGCCGACCTCGAGTGGTTCGACGCGGGCGGCGTGCGCCACGTCACGCTGGTCCAGGTCGGCAACGATCGCGAGGTGGTCCCGGGGGCGGGCCTGGCCATCCGCTACGCCCCGGACAACCCGGATGGACTGGTCTTCCCCGGCGCGGACGACGAGTTCCCGCCGCCGGGAGACTGGGTGTTACGCACCGTGCTCGGCCTGCTGGTGGCCCTCCCCGCCCTGCTGCTGCTTCTGGGCGCGCGGCTGCTGCTCAACCTCCGCGCCGCGAGGGCGCCCGCGGCCGCCTGGCGGGCCGCGCCGCTGCTGCTGACGCACCGCAACAGCAACGCCACCTGGTACGCCGGCTACCTGCGGCTCACCGAGGTACCCGCTGGCGGCGGGCCGGCGCGACGATACCTTCAGCGCGTCTACTGGGACCCAGCGCTGGACCGGATGCGCCCCCGCAAGCAGCGCCAGTATGGCGAGCAAGTGCAGGCCCACGTCGGCGGGTGGCCGTTCCGCCGGGCGGTGGTGGTCCTGGACGACGGCACCCGCGTGTGGCCTGCCGGGAGACTACGGCGCCGGCGCCCGTGGAGATGGAACGAGGAGCCCCGGCCGTCGTACGGCAGGCGACGCCCTCGGCCCGGCGGAGGGCTCATCGCGGCGATGGCGGCGACGGTGGGCATCGGCTCCTTCGCGCTGTACGGGCCCGCCGTCGGGATCGCCGCGGCGGGGGTCGGCGTCGCGATACTGCATTACATATGGGGTTGGTACGGCGGTGAGGTCATCTGCGGCCACGACTAAGTGGTCCCATTCGTAAGTTATTCAAGGGTTCACGTGGTTGCTGGTAGTACGGCAGGTTGGTTGCCGCAGCCGGCGGGCTGCTGGATGTGGTGGTCTTTCTGTTCGTGTCGCTCGATCCTCGCCTGAGCGTACTCACACGCTGAACTTGTCAACCGCCATAAGCCGACGAGGA
This sequence comes from Nonomuraea polychroma, assembly GCF_004011505.1. Taxonomy (NCBI): domain Bacteria; kingdom Bacillati; phylum Actinomycetota; class Actinomycetes; order Streptosporangiales; family Streptosporangiaceae; genus Nonomuraea; species Nonomuraea polychroma. The sequence goes on along the minus strand of NZ_SAUN01000001.1, from coordinate 9,638,103 downwards.
GCTTCACCTCGGCTTGTTCTGGGTCGAGGGCGGGCAAGGTGATCAGGCAGGCGGCGTGCGCGCGTCGCGCCGGACAAGACCACGTCGAGGTACGGCCTCTGGGAGCCATCTTGGGAGCCACCCGAGCGAACGGTCAAGGACTCGTGTGAACGGAGATGAACGGCGAGAATCTAAGCATGCGAGGTCGCGAACGCCGGCGAATCTCGATGAAGATCGTTTGGGGCCTACGGATCAGAAGGTTAGGGGTTCGAGTCCTCTCGGCCGCGCACATGCGAAAGGCCCGCTACCAGGGAGAACCTGGGAGTGGGCCTTAGTGTTTGTCAGGGCAATGCCGAGATCTTGCTAACACCCTTGCTAACACGGTCTCTTCTGCTCGCCGATCACCTGGGCGAAGGTGTCAGCTGCGGAGGCTTCTGCGGCGCGGATCACATGGGCGTAGTCCGGAGCGTTATGGAAGGGTCGGCGTGGCCGAGGCCAGCTGCTACGACGTGCACCGGAACGCCAGCCGGCAGCAGGGTCGTGGCGTGGATATGGTGCAGGTCATGGAGGCGTTCGTGCGGTAGTGGCGTGCGTGGGTCGCTTGGTTGAATCGCTTGATCAGGATCGGGGAAGAGCGAGCTGACGGTGTCGGGGTGGATGGGCTCGCCCCATCCGGTGGTGAACACGTAGTCGCCCGTACCGCGTCCACTCAGGGTGGTCACTGCGGTGGATACCCGTTCTCGCCCTACTCATGTCAGTTAAGGAACTTTAGTCCCATATGTCTCACCTGAGCTTGGCACAGAGGGCGTCGGGCGTTCCGCAGTTCCTGACGTGGCAGTGGGGCCACCCGCGAAGGACGGCCCCACTTGATCTGTCTCCACAAGCACGCGCTCTTGAGCGGGGGTCACGTATTTGTAGCTGCCCACGCGCACTCGAGAGCCAGAAACTAGTCGTTGATCTCCAGCAACTCGGCACCTGTTAAACGATCAATGATCGCCACGGCTGGCTCATCGGGGCTAGCGGTATCGTTTGGTGCATTGATAGGCGATCCAGCGGCCGCCGCCCGCGTTGGCTATGGCGTTCCTTTTCGCTCTGGCGGGTGTACTCCCTCTGCCACCCCAGTAGACGTTTCTCCTGGAGTTGTAGGCGACAGCGCCACAACCGTTGACGAAGGTGGTGAGGACTTTGCAGCTGGAGCGGCCGCATTCCCTCAGTGCCCGCTGTCTGGCGGCAGCCGCTGTTCTGTAGTCCCAGGACCTGCCGACACGGCCGTCCCGCGACACGGCGATCGCGCCGTAATAGTAGCGTGCTGCACTTTCCCCCGCCGTAGCGGCAGTAGCTGCTGCGGGGGACGCTGTGGCCAGCACGCCGCTCGCCATGAAGGCGCAAGCGGCGATGGCAGTGAGCTTCTTGCCTAACTGCATGGTGTTTCCCCTTCGTGCCATCCAAGCGGACGGCAGCGTTGTACTGATGAGGAGAGCCTGCGGTGTGCCACTTGCAGATCACTTAAACCGATAAATGATCAAGGGAGGGATGTGAGGGTTTTCAGCGGAATGGGTGGCCAGGTGGGCCGATTGCGCGCCTCGTAGCCGACCTCGTTGGCTGCATGGGACAGCTCGAAGCCACGCAGGAGGATCTCATCCAGTGAGCCGCCGCCCTTGACGTAGCCCTCCAGGAAGGACTCCTTGTTGCACTCGTCCCATTCGGACAGGCGCACAGCAGAAGTGTTTGGGCGCGTAGTCGAACGAGCGCAGCATGCCCGCCACGTCACGCAGGAGGGTTGCGTCCACGGGAGTGGTGTACAGCAGTGTCCCTTCCGAACAGCGTTTCTGCGCCCGTAGACGCTAGTGGACAGCTCGAACTGGCTACGGGTCAGAAGGTTAGAGGTTCGAGTCCTCTCGGCCGCGCTCCAGCTCACAGGCCCTCTGGGAAGATCCCGGAGGGCCTCTTTCGTGGCCGTACAGCAGCGTTGTACAGCAACGCGACCCCACACACAGACGCACTCCTACGGACACCGGCAGCCTGGTGCCCTGGCATGCACCGACGCCGACGACCTCACTCAGGCACCGCCGAGGCCCTTCCGGAGGCGATGAGCCCAACCGCGGGGAAGACCTGCTCAAGCCGCTCTCTGCTGATCTTCAGCAACCCCTCCTTCGCCGAGGGAAGAAGAGCGCCGTCCCGGACGGCTTTGTGATCCTCGGGTGCCGGACAGATCAGGACGGCGAGGACGGTCATCGGCGCACCCGATAGCGCAGGTGGAGTACCCGGTTGCCCTGGATCACCACGTCAGGATCCTCCAACAGGTGCTGTGCGTCGACCGACCCGAAGTAGCGCTTGCCGGACCCGAACACCACGGGCGCGACGTCCATGGCGACCTCGTCGACGAGCCCTGCGGCCAGCACCTGGCCGCCGACGTCGCCGGCGGCGACCTCGACCATGCGGTCACCCGCAAGCTCCTGCGCCTTGGCCACGGCTGCCTCGACGCCGTCGACGAAGTGAAACGGCGCCTCGGGGTCCCAGCCCTCGGGCATCGGCCGGTGCGACACGACGACCACGTGGTCGATCCCGCCCGGCGGCTTGCCGCCCCAGCCGTCCGTCAGGTCGAAGACGTGGCGGCCGACGATCGTGACTCCGATCTGGTCCCAGTACGCCCGGGTGTAGTCGTAGGACGTCTGCGACACCTTCAGCTCGCCGCTCTCGTCCAACGGGACGTCACCGCTGGACAACCAGTCGAACAGCGGTCCTGGCTGGTCATTCTCGTCCGCGACGAAGCCGTCCACCGACACCGAGCTGTACATGACCACCTTGCCCACGGGGCTCTCCTCTGCTTTGGGGTGCCCCAAATTAGCGTGTCGTGAGCTGTCGCTCTTGTAAGAAATCAATCGGCCGGCAGCGGCCAGCCGTCCAGCGCGTGGCCGGGATGTTCGCGCAGGAACCGCCGCCGGACTTCGACGTACCGGGTCGGCGTGAGCCCGGTGAACGCCCGGAACTCGTGGCCGAAGTGGGCCTGGTCGAAGTAGCCTGCGCCACCGGCGAGGTCGCCCCAGTCGATCGGTCCGGCGGGGTTGATCGCGAACACGGTGGCGGCGAAGCGGTAGGTGCGGGCCAGCCGCTTCGGCGTGACGCCGATGAGCTCCTTGAACCGCTGTGCCAGATGAGTGCTGCTGACACCGGCTGCCACGCTCAGGTCGCCGATCGCCACCGCCCCGCTGGTCGCCGCGATGACGCTGCTCGTATGGCGGACCAGCCCCAGGCCGGCGGTCTCGCACAGCCGTCGCATCAGCTCCTCCTCGAGCAGCGTCAGCATCTCGTGCGGTCCGTCCGCCGTGGCCAGCCGGTCTCGCAGCTCAGCGATGGTGGGGCGACCCCAGACCTGCTCCACCGTCACCGGCCGGTCGCACAGCTCGGCCGCAGGCATCGGCAGGAACGGCGCCAGCCCCCACGGCTTGAAGTGCACGCCGACTGACCGGGTCCCCGGCGGGTAGCCGAACTCGAAGGCGCGGGTGGGGGTGGTGACCACGCAGCCGTCGGCGTACTCGGCCGTCTCGATGTCGGTGCCGGCGCGGATGCGGAACGGCGCCCCGAGGTTGACGATGAGCAACGCCGACGGCATCGGCGGCAGCGTCAGCCGGGCGTACGGCGGCGCACCCTCCAGGTAGTAAAGGTCGTCGATCAGCCCGGCCAGCGGCGGTCGCGGCACTCTGGACACGTACTCCACGCGTCACAGCATCGCCGATGCACGGGCGGGCCGCCAGGTCGTCGTACGCGTCAGTCGCGGAACTGCGGCGGGTGCTTCTCCTTGCGCCTGGCCACGGCCTCCTCCAAGTTGCCGGTCAGCAGCTGGCCACGCGCGGGCGACCGGATTGGATCTCCAGCGCGGCCCTGGGCAGGTTCGCTGCATTGGGCTGTCACAAACGGGGAGGCCGTCTTGTCCTTACTGTGGACAGCCCCTGTTTGGATGGAGGAATACATGAGCGCCGAGCACGCCCACCTGCCCCCAGGCGTTGAGGTGATCACGACCCTGCCGGAGGCGGCGGCCAGGATCCCGGCCGGCGCCGAGGCCCGGACCATCCGGGTCACCCTGCCGCCCGGCGACCCCGGCGCGCCGCCGCACCGGCACCCCGGGCCGATCTTCGGCTACGTGACCCAGGGCGAGATCCTCTTCGAACTGGAGGGGCAGCCGCCGCGGGTGCTCAAGGCCGGTGACGCCCTGTTCGAGCCCGGGGGCGACGTGATCCACCTCCAGGGCGCCAACAACCTTCCGGACGTGCAGTCGCAGCTGGTGGTGACCATGTTCGCGCCGCCGGGTACCCCGATTCTCACCGTGGTCAGCGCGGAGGAACTGGCCGAACGACGACACCGACGGGTTACCAGCCATGATGCGACGTGTCGTTGTGAATGTCGGCTTCAGGTGAGCGCTCCAGGTGAGCCCTTCGGCTGGCTCGGCGGCGGGTACGCTCTCCTCGGGATGGACTCGAGGCTGCTCAGCCGATACCGACGGTCTGTCGCTCGGGCTCGATCAGGACCACGATGCGCTCCTGCCCTCGGGGATAGGGCTCACCGGTGTACTTCGTGGCCAGCTGGTCGATGATCTCCCACGCCGCGTCGCCCTCGAGCCATTCGACGGCCTTCCCGCGGACGACAACGGGCTCGAAGGGGTTGTCGACGGGCGCGATGGACAGCGCCAGCCGGGGGTCGCGGCGCAGGTTGCGTGCTTTGCGCATGCTCGGACCGGTGAAGAAGACGATTCGGTCGCCCAGGGCGCCGACGTAGACGGGAGTGGTGTGGGGCGAGCCGTCCGGCAGGACGGTGGCGAGGTGCGCGATCGAAGTGCCATCGAGTACGCGGCGCACGTCGGGGTCAAGCATGGGTGTACTCCTTCAGCGGGGGTTTTCGGCGCGCCACGCGACGTAGTCGGCGACCGCCTTGGCGATGTCGAAGGCCGGCGCGAAGCCGGTGTCGTGGGTGAGCCTGGTGATGTCGAGGTAGGGGTTGTCGCCGGGGCCGGTCTGCCGTCCGGGCAGGAGGTCGAGCCGCAGGCCGGGGGTGATCGCCTTCAGGGCCTCCGCGAGCGCGCGATTGGTGAACGGTCGGCCGCTGGAGACGTTGTAGGTGTTGTGCCGCAGGGTTTCCGCGGTCGTCAGCAGGGCGATCGCGCGCCCGGCGTCGGGTGCGTAGCAGCTGTCGCCGCCGTCGTCGGCGTACAGCGGCTGCGGCTCCTCACCGCGGAGTGCAGCGCTGATGTACGGCGGGATGTGGTTGAACGGTGATTCCGGGTCCATCAGCGGTCCCCAGATGCTCCCGATCCGGAGTACGACCGGCTGGACCCCGCTGCCCTGGAGGCTGTGCGTGGTCAGTGGCTCGACCGCCTTCTTGAAGGCGATGATCAGGTGCGGCAGGTCCGCGGCGGGCAGCGCGAGCTCCTCGTGCCAGCGGCTCTCGGTCCGGCCGATGTACACGCCGAGACTGCTGGCGACGGCGAACCTGCGGACGCCCCAGGTGCGGGCGGCGTCCAGTGCGTTGAGCAGGCCGGTCGTGTCCGTACGGAAGAAGCCGAGCGGGTCATCGCCGGGGATGCTGCCGGCGAGATGGACGATGTCACTGATGTCGTGGCGACCGGCGAGCGCGAGGAAGGCGTCCCGGTCTGTGACGTCGAGGGGTTCCACGGTGACCCGGCCGGCGAGGAACGACGGAACCTCGGTCCGGCGGTGCGTCGTGACGACGACCTCGTGTCCGAGGTCCACGAGCGCGCGGGCGGTGTGGGCACCGATCATGCCCAACCCTCCGGTGACCAGGATCATCGGGCCACCTCGTAGTGGAGGTGGGTCACGCCGGCGGCCGGGACGGCCTCCAGCAGACGGAGGTGTACGTGCTTCGGGAGCTCCTGGAAGAAACTGCGACCGGCGCCCAGCAGGACGGGCACCTGGTGGAGAATCACCTCATCGACGAGGTCCGCTTCCAGCGCGGCGGCCAGCACGCCGCCGCCCATGAGGCCGACGTCCTTGCCATCGGCGGCCTGGCGAGCCGCCGCGACCGCGTCCTCGATGCCGGTGGTGACCAGGGTCTGCCGCTCGGTCATCTCCGGCGCCGCCCGATGGCTGAGGACGAACAGCCGGGCCGCCGGGTGCGGGCTGCCGCCTCCGAAATGGTCGGAGTCCTCATAGGTGTTGCGCCCCGCCACGACCGCACCCACGCGGCCGGCGAGGGCGTCGAAGACCCGGGCGCTGGGCTCGCTCAGCCGGAACCCGTCGAACACCTGGCTGGGTGTGTCGCCATTGAAGTACCAGTCGAACAGCATCGTTCCATCGCCCAGCCCGCGCCCGGCGCCCGGACCGCGCCCGGTGATGTAACCGTCGACCGACACCGCGTGGGCGCTGATGACCTTGCTCATCTTGGCGACTCCTTCTTGAGTTCCTTTAAGAGACTCCACGACCGTACCACCCGGAGTTTCTTTAGGGAACCCCAATTGCTAGACTGATCCCATGCAACGCACGAAATTCGGGGAGATGGCCTGCTCCATCGCGCGCACCCTGGACGTGATCGGGGAGCCATGGTCGCCGCTGATCCTGCGCGACGTATGGGTTGGCATGAGCCGCTTCGACCAGCTCCAGGCCGACCTCGGGATCTCCCGCAAGGTGCTGACCGAGCGGCTCAACCACCTCGTCGACCACGGCGTGCTCGAGCGCCGCCCCTACGACAATCGACCGCGCTACGAGTACCACCTGACGGCCAAGGGAGCCGAGCTGGTTGACCTGCTCATGGTCATGACCGGCTGGGGGGACAGGTGGCTCGCCGGCGAAGCCGGGCCGCCAGTGCTCTACCGCCACCACGCGTGTGGCGAGATCAGCCACGTCGACCTGCGCTGCGCCCACTGCGGCGAGCCGATGCACGCCGCCGACGTCGACCCGCTGGCAGGCCCAGGCGCGGCCCTCTGACCCAGACCGATCTCACCCGAACTTCATGCGCTCCGGTCGATCGAGGTCGCCCGCAACCCCCGAGGCCGCCAACACGGGTGGAGGGCCTCCACGCCGTTCGCGCTGCCGGAAGGGATCGGTGTACGGCCGGTCAATGCCGGAGGGGTGCCGGTCCTGGCGGTGGTCGAGGTGGCGGGCCGCCCGCCGCCCCTGCTGCACCTGCACGGCGGCGCGTACGTGGCCGGGTCGGCCTTCGAGTTCCGCCCGCTGGCCGGTGCGCTCGCGGTCTGCAGGTGACTCCGCCGGCGGCCGGCTGGTCCTCGCCATGCTGACGGCGCTCAAGGAGCAGCAGCAGCTGCCCGCTCGCCGCGGACCTGTCCGGCCTGCCGCCGATGCCCCTGCGGACCGGCACCGGTGACCCGCTGGCCGGCGAGGCCCGCCTTCTTGGCGAGCGATACCGCGCGTGTTGCCCTCGTCGTGGTCGCCGGCCTGCAGGGGATCGGGACTCTGGTGGGGCACGCTCAGTCCCGGCGGTCGCCTTGGAGGGTCTCGACGAGGTCGTCCGTCATCTGGTCCCTCGCTGAGATCTAGGCACGAGCGCCGGTGTTCAAGGCAACGAACAGCCCCCGTGCGCGGGTGCCATCCGGTACGTGCCAGGAGCCGGCGACGTGGCCAATCGCGTCCGGTGGAAGGAGAGGCGCGTTGTCCGGGGCGGGACGCAGGACCCGGTGCAAGCGAAGGGTCGTCCCCTGCGGTCCAGGCAGCTCAGTGCCCTCCTGGTCGTCGGTGGCAGTGGCGGTGAAGTCCGTGAGGGCGAGGCCGTCACCGATGTAGGAGCGGGTGACCTCCCGGTCGGGGGTGTCGCTGGTGTTTTGGTCCTGGGCCTGGACCCGGCCCTCGATCAGGGCCAGCAACTGGGCGACCAGCACCGGGTCGTGGCAGCCGTCGTAGGCCCAGCGCCGCCCCAGCACCCCGTGCTCCATGGTGCCCACGAGGGCGTGCTCCGCCCCGTCGAGCGGGGCACCGCGATAGGTGAGCGGCACCAGGTAGCTGGTCGGGTGAGTGCCGGAGGTGTCGGTGACCACCATGAACTCGATCCCGACCTCACCCTCCGGGTCGTCCAGCCGGAAGCCGCCGGCCTTGGCCAATTCTGGTTCGCCCGCGCCGCCGACGTACCACGGCCGGGAGGGGAGCCAGGAGGTGAGCAGTTCCAGCTTGGTCGGATTGAGGGCGGTGTGGTGGATGACGGCCATGCCGAGGATTCTCTTCCGTTGAGCGGGTACGACCTTTCACCGCGCATCTTCCCATCGGCCGGCAGAGCGGTTCCTCTGCCACGACAGGGCCTCAGGATTGGCCGCAGGTCGCAGGGCAGATCTTGGCCTCGGGGTAGCGCGATGACGGTTTGTCCAGGAGGGGCTGGGGCTGGGACTTCAGGTGCTGGTCGAGGAAGGCTGCCACATAGGTGCGGGTGAGCTCGGCGGAGCGCGCCGCGGGCAGGACGCCGTAGGCGGGCTTGATGCCGAGGGCGTCCGCCATGAGCGGGCCGTCGGTGAAGGACTGGTGTTCCGCGCCCGGCAGCACGATCCAGCGTTTCCAGCCGGTCAGCAGTTTCCAGTCGCGGTCCCAGGAGGTGTCGCGGCCGCCGGGGACGTGCTGCGCCGAGCCCAGGAACATGAACGGCCGGGAGAACCCGGTCTTGGGGATGCGGGCGTAGGTGGTGCCGTCCATGTCGATCCCGGCGCGCACTCGGGAGTCCTTCACCATGGCCGCCATGGCGCTGGCTCCGCCGATCGACTGGCCGGCCATCGCGATCCTGGAGCGGTCGATCCGGTCGGAACCGTCCCACTTCGATGGCAGCTGGTCGAGCACGAAGGAGACGTCGGCCGCCCGGCCGGCGACCACCCCCGTGCCGAAGCCCGGGTCGGCGTCGCTGTCGCAGGCCAGGCATTCGGCGACCCGCCCGTCGGCCAAGGTCGTGGCGTAGCTTTCGTAGGTGTGGTCGATCCCGGCGTACCCGCGGCTGGCCAGGTCTTCGGCCAGGGACGTGAGCGTGCTTGCCACCCCGATCCGGTCGATCACCTCGCGATTGGGCCCGAGGTGGTGCCTGGTGGGGAAGCCCAGCGTGGTGTTGTTGCTGAGCAGGTACGACTGCGACGGGCCGGAGATGACGCCGGCGGTTCTGGTGCCGACCAACTGGCCGAGACGCAGGTCCTTGATCGCGGAGCTGACGTGCTCGCAGGCTGAGGCGCAGCTGCGGTCGATAAGCACCGTCAGCGGCAGGTCGATCAGTTCGACGGTGTCGTCGGTGCGCAAGGTCTCGCACTTGCCGTCCACGGTGCACAGGTAGGCGGTGACCTTGCCGTGGGCGAACGCGCTGACCAGCCGGGTCGCCTCCGTGACTCTGCCGCCGCCGTTGCCGCGCAGGTCCAGCACGACGCTGTCACTGCGGAGAGGGGTCATCGCTGCTGTTCTGGCCGCCCGGCCGCCGCCACCGCGGCCGCCCCGCCGCACTCCGCCGGCATGCCCGACCGCTACGCGACCGCGGAATCGTCCGCAGCCTCATCACCGCCCGCCGTTCCGACGGCCGCCTGTCGCTTCGCTCGATCAACAGGTCTGCTTGGACACCTCGGCGCCGTAGACCTCGGCCGGGTGCGCGGAGATCTCGCCGGTGGTCAGCCCTTTGGCCGACAGGGAGATGACCATCTCATCCACGCCTGACATCGGCGATGACGGTCTTGGCGCGGGTGCAGGTGCGTGGAGCCGTGCGGCGTCACGACCGGTTTGACCACGTCACGCGAGCCGCGACGAAACTCTGTCCCGTTGGCAGCCCGCCCACCAAGTCCACCAGGTGCGAAACCTGCAGGTGCCATGCGGGTGGGTTGAGCGATGCGAAGCGACCCTGCGCCAGGTACCACTCGTCGTACTCCTTGGCGCGCTGCTCGTAATAGGCGGCGGTCGCAGCATCGCGAGCGAACGCGGGGTCCCGATCCGACACGGCCCCAGTGTGACGCATCGACACCTACCAAAGGCAGGGCGGGCCGAAGATCGCTCACCTCAGGCGGTGGGGCGTCCGACAACGAAACTGCTTGGCGGATCCACTGCCTAACGTTGTACGCTGATCAAGATGAATACCTCCTTCAGAAGATTGGGGGTCCTGTTCGCACAAGGTGAGTGCTGATGCACCACTCGACTGCGAATGCGGATTCCCGCCTTTCCTTCTGGCTGCGCGTGCGCGAGTTCGCCGTGCCGCCCTCCATGATCGAGGCTGCGACCGCCCGCCGTACCACCGGAGATTGGGCGGGAGCGTGTGCCGCGGCACACGTCGACGTCGATCTGAATCTGCGCCAAGCGGCACACGCCCACGGCCAGGAGTTCGCCGCCCACCTCCGGACCGATCTCCGCCATCTGGCTCCTGACCTGCTGCGCTGGCACATGCCGAGGATCGCGCCGGACGGGCTGTTGCGTCCGGGCCTGACCGTCTCGCTAGCCCAGTACGACCCGGCGGGGCATGGCGGCGGCGGCACGGTGCACCTCGTGGCCCGGACGCCGCCGGCTTGGGCGGCTGCCGGTCAGCGGATCAGCCTGGCTCTGTGGGATGGGTCCCGATTCGGGGCCGGTCCGCATCCGCATCCCCGTCCTCACCGGCGCTTCCGCCTCGATCTGCACCGCCACCTGTGGGATGTCCGCAGGGTCGATGAGCTCCGGACCCGTTCGGGAGCGGACCGGCCGCCCGACAATGCACGTCCCGCTCCGAACCTGGAGGTGCCGCTGGAGCGCGGCTGCGCCGTGGACCGGTGGGCGGACGAGGCGTGGATGCTGCTCCGCGAGGAAGGGCGGGCCGGTGGTGCGGTCGCCGTGCGGCTCGGGGGGCGGCGTCAGCTGGTACTGGAGCCGGCCGCGGACGGGGCTGCCTCCGGACCGCTGGCGCTGCAGATGACGACGGCCCTTGCGAGGGATGGCGGGTCCGCACTGCCGGTGCTGCCCGACGCGGCCACGTGGGTGCTGCCCGACCTGGCGTTGCTTCGCGCCGGGCTGATCGAGGCGGACCGGCTGCACCCGCTCGTCGCGTCGGCGCTCATACCAGGCCATGCCCCGGCCGTGGCTCCACGGCTCCCTGACGATGGAGCCCGTCCACGCTTGGTCGAGTGCCGTGGCGCCCAGCACCGAATCGATCTCGTGAACGGTGTGCTCGTCCCGCTGGACCACGACCCGGCCGAGGTCCGCCGCGAGAAGTTGCTGGCCGCGCTGACCGGCACCCCGCTCCCCTGCCTGCAGGTGATCGACCAGGCACACCGCAACCCGGCGTGTCTCATAGACGTCCGCGCACGCCTGGACCACGGCGACACCGCCGGCGCTCTGGCCGCCGTCGAAGGTCTCCTCGGACCCGATGCGGCCCTGCCCGAGGGCGCCCTGCGCGACGCGTTGGAGACGGAAGCGCAACGGCGCATCGACCACGGACTGTTCCGGGCCGGCCTGGCCGGGCTCGGGCAGGGCCCGGCCGCCCGGCCAGGCCGGCGCTCCCGCGGCGACCGGGCACGCCCGCGCCACGCGACATCCCGCTGACGCCGCGGGCCTCATCTTCCTTGCGTTGTCCCACCGCTCGACTGTTCCCGGCCAACCAGACTTCAGAGGTGATCCAGCATGCCCACATCTTCATCTGTCACCACCGGCGCGTCCTCCGGTCCGGCTCACGCCTCCCGGCTGGACGTCGCCGCCGATCTGCTCGCCCTGCTCCACGACACGGCCACAGAGCCGCGCATCGATACGCAGTTGGAGGCGCTGACCCTGGCCGTGGCGGCCGACCTGCCGGTGCTGCTGTGGGGAGAGCCGGGGATCGGCAAGACCGCGGCTCTGCAGCAGCTCGCCGCAGCCCTTGACCTGCCGCTGACAACGGTGATCGCCAGCGTGCACGAGCCGTCCGACTTCTCCGGCCTGCCCGTGGTCGGTGACGACCCCGCGGTGCAGGGAGTCCCGATGGCTCCGCCGGACTGGGCCGTGCGCCTGGCCCAGTCGGGCCGGGGGCTGCTCTTCCTGGACGAGTTGTCCACGGCGCCGCCGGCCGTCCAGGCCGCATTACTCCGCCTCGTGCTGGAGCGGCGGGTCGGCGCGCTGCGGCTACCGGCCGGTGTCCGGATCGTGGCGGCCGCCAATCCGCGGTCCTCCGCGGCCGACGGCTGGGAGCTGAGTGCGCCCCTGGCGAACCGGTTCGTTCATCTGCAGTGGGTGCATGACCACGAGGTCGTGGTACGCGGCCTCGGCGGGACCTGGCCGCGGGCGTCGCTGCCGCGGCTCGACCCGGAGCGGTTGTCAGAGGCCGTGACGTTCGCCCGACGCGCGGTGTGCGGGCTCCTCGCCGCCCGCCCCGCCCTCGTGCATCGGCTGCCGAGCAACGAAGCCCGCCGGGGCGGTCCATGGCCCTCACCCCGCAGCTGGGAGATGGCACTGCGTCTGGTCGCCTTCGCGACCGCGGCCAACACGTCCAGGGACGTGCTGTCCCTGCTGGTCCGGGGCACGGTTGGGGACGGCCCGGGGCTGGAGCTGCTGGCCGCCATGGACCGGATGGACCTCCCGGACCCTGAGGCGCTGCTGGCCGACCCGGCGGCGGCCGACCTGCCCGAGCGGGGCGACCTGCGCCAGGCCGTGCTCGACGGCGTGGTCGAGGCGGTCCGGAGGCGGCCGGAGAAGTCCCGCTGGGACGCGGCGTGGGCACTGCTGGTACGGGCGTTGGAGACCGGGGCCCCGGATCTGGTGGTCGTACCCGCGTCCACGCTTGCCGCGCTGCGCCGCGCGGACTGGGACGTACCGGCGTCGATCGAGCAGCTCGCCGGGGCCGTGTCCTTGAGCAGGCGGGCGGACGAGGCCGCGGTGCGAGTCGCGGCCGTCGCGGGGACAGGCCGATGACGCCCGGCGTAGCGGGGACACTGGACCTCGAGAAGCTCTTCGCCGCCCGGCTGCACGCCGCCCGGGTCCGGCCCTATCTGGCTACGGCGCTGTTCGCGCTGCACACGGTGGAGTCGCGGCTCGTGCCGACGATGGCCGTGGACCGGCACTGGCGGTGCTACGTCTCGCCGGCCTTCGTCGCCCGGACCCCTGTGGAGGAGCTGGCAGGGGTGTGGGTGCACGAGGTTTCTCACCTGCTGCGCGACCATCACGGCCGGAGCGACCGGGTCGCGTCGGAGCGGGGACTGACCGGACCGGGAGACCGGCTGCGGATGAACATCGCCGCGGACTTCGAGATCAACGACGACGTGTTCGGGGACGGGCTGACCCCGCCCGAGGGCGCCGCCGAACCGGGGATGCTGGGGCTGCCCGAGGGGGAGCTCATGGAGGACTACCTGCGTCAGTTCCGGCTCGGGCCGTACACGCAGGGGCTGGCCTGGCTGGACTGCGGCAGCGGCGCCGACGGACTGGAGCGGGAGTGGGACCTCGGGCCGGAAGGCGCGAACGGGCTCACCGCGCAGGAACGAGACGCGGTCCGGTTCCGGGTGGCGCAGGGCATCACCGCCCGCCCGGGTGACGTACCGCAGGGGTGGCGGCGGTGGGCCGAGGAGGCGTTCCACCCGCCACAGCCGTGGCGGGAACTGCTCGGCGCGGCGGTTCGCCCGGCGGCGTCCGGCCCGGGTGCGGGTGAGGACTACACCTACGGCCGGCCGTCGCGGCGCTCCGCCGGCCTGCCCGGTGTCATCCTGCCGAGCCTGAGGCGCAGGCCGCCCCGGGTCTCCGTGGTCATCGACACGTCGGGGTCGGTCGGCGACGCCGAACTGGGGAGCGCGCTTCTCGAGGTCGCCGCGATCGTCCGCGCCGTAGGGGGCCGGCGCGACCTGGTCAGCGTGCTGTCGTGCGATGCGGCGGCCCAGGCCGTGCAACCGCTGTGCCGTGCCGAGGGGATCACGCTGGTGGGCGGTGGCGGGACGGACCTGCGTACGGGCTTCGCCACGGCGCTGCGGGCAAGCCCGCGGCCAGACGTCATCGTGATCCTGACCGACGGGCAGACCCCCTGGCCGGAGGCGCGGCCACCGTGCCGGACGGTGGTGGGGCTGTTCTCGCGGAGGAGAGCGGCCCGGTCGTGGGACGAGGACGATCCTGAGTACGTGCCGGACGTGCCGCCCGAATGGGCTCGGGTGGTCGACATCGGCTGATCAGACTGGCGGAAACGCCTTACTGTGCTGTCGGAGTTCGCTTGGAGCATGTGTGCCGCGGGGCCGGTCTTGCTTACACAGGTGCCAATTCAGGGTTGGGAGTCGGGTGGCAAGGCGAAGGGGTCCTCGGGGAGGAAGCAGCCGTAATCCTGCAACGGCATCGGGTCATGGAGCACGATCTGCTGGAGTTCGCCCGCTGGGGAGAGGCCGTCTGGACGGTCCAGAACACGTTCGCCCGGTCGTGGTCCACCGCGGCCGATCAACGTCTCTGGCGCGTCGGCCACGAGCCGACCGAACCGGTCCAGCAGAATGTGTACGGCGTCGTAGACGTCGCGGATATTTTCACCTGCGCTTTCCTCGCTGGCCCCTGGATGGAGATCACAGTACGCCGCGCGAGCTGACGCCAGAAACCGCTCTGGATCCACAATCACGACGTCCCGGCGGGTGCGGACACTGATCGTCATACCAGCCGTCGGAGTTGTCTGCTCATCCACCGTCTGAAGGTAGCCCGCCGGCGCAAGGACCGACACGGCCCCGCAGTCGGCCTTTCTCGTTGCTGGGTGACCACGTGCTGGCGGCGACCCGAGCCTGAATCTCGATCGACTCCATTACCGCTGGCGGAGTAGCGCCGAGGCCCCAGCCACTCGACGAAAGCAGGGGGCGAGCCGTGGGGCGCCGTAGGAGCCCCGGCGTACGACGTGGTGCCTCGGCCACGACGTCGCTGATCTCGCGGCACCCGCCTGGTTGACCGACCTCAGGCCATCGCTTTCACGTACGGGCAAGAGCGGGCTTGCCGGCCCCGCCAGGAATCACGCTCAGTGGTGGAACAGCCGGAGGCCGGTGCGGGCAAGCGTGATCCCGTCGGAAAATACTGTCGTCAATCAGAGATCGAACCCAGCCTGCTGGCGGGGTGTTTCATCCGCCGATGTCCGCTTCTCGGGGTCTGGCGGCCCCCTGTCGGGACACCGTCTAATCCCGACACCTCTGTGAGGCCTCACGGCGCATCAAGACCCACCTTGGGGCTGGAGCAATTAGGGAGCGGAGGGGCCGACTCCGATGTTCTGAGAGGCGCGTTTGCAACCGTCATAACCTGCTGGAACGGTCTCCTTTGCCCCGGGTGACACGGACCCGAGCGCCGGGCCTGGCCGTACGGATCACCCCCCACAGGGCCCCGTCCCGCAGATCCGGAGACGCGGCCCGCCATACGGGCCAGGAAGGGATCGGGTTCAGCGCTGACGCCTGAGCTGCCTGACTGCCGCGATCACAGGGGCTGCCGCAGCGGTGACCGCCGCACCCAACGGAGTGTCGGTGGCCAGAATCCAGCGGACAGTCCGCATAGCCAAAATGAGAATCTCGCTGCCACGCACCCGCATGCCCGCCTCGAACTGGCTGACGGCCACGGGGAGGGTGCAGGAGCCGTCGGTGACCTCACGCAGGTGCGTCAGCAGGCTGGCGGCATCGCGGATGGCAGCGCCCGCTCCCATGCCGGCGGTCGGCGGGGTGGCATGCACGGCATCACCCAAAGCGGTGATGCGACCGGCGGGCCAGGGAGCGAGGTCCCTCACGCGTGAGGAGGCGGCGTTGAAGCGGAACGCGGCGATGCTGCCGGGATCGGCCTTGACGATGACCTCGAGCGGGCGTTCTCCCCATCCTTGACGGCGGAACCTGGCCAGGAGCGCATCACGCAACTCCTCCCCGCGAAGTCCGCGTATAGAGTCGGTCTCGGCGGACTCGGGAAACATGGCGCCCCAGATGTAGGTGGGGCCGCTCGTGATCGCGGCACGTTGGTCAGGGGCATCGAGTACGGCA
The DNA here is from genome assembly GCF_004011505.1 of Nonomuraea polychroma. Classification (NCBI taxonomy): domain Bacteria; kingdom Bacillati; phylum Actinomycetota; class Actinomycetes; order Streptosporangiales; family Streptosporangiaceae; genus Nonomuraea; species Nonomuraea polychroma. Next base: position 9,622,262 of record NZ_SAUN01000001.1, on the reverse strand, counting down.
TTGCCCACGGGGTCGAGGAAGCCGACGTAGAGTGCCGCGCCCCGAGGAGCGATGACCATTCCCGATCGCGTTCCGAGTCGCTGCTGCTCCAGCGGGCTCAGGTTCTCGGCCGCCGTCCTGCCGGAAAAGCCGACGATCCCGGCGGGTGCGCTCGTCGGGCCGCCGGCGAGGTGCCGGGCGACCAGCGAGTGGGTACCGTCCGCCCCCACCAGCAGGTCACACTCACGGATCGACCCGTCGGCGAGAACGACCTGCGGTGTGCCGTCGTCGGCGTACCCGAGGCCGGTGACCGTCTGCCCTAGGTGGAGATCCTCGCCGACCGCGTCGGCAAGGAGGGTCCGCAACGTGATGCGGTCGATGTCCACGCTCGGGCTGTCGGCCAGCTGCGGCCCGTAGCCCAGGAGACGGCCGTGCCGGTCCCAGAACGCGTCCGGGTCGCGTAGCCGGAGCGCCGATGAGGAGGCCAGCAGCTGTTCGACGAGCTTCGGCGGGACGAGCTGGCGCAGGGCTTCTTGGGCCCGCCCGTCGAGGGTGATGTGGTAGCCCCCGGTTGCCGTGACATCGGTGTCACGCTCGAGGACCGCCACGTTGAACCCATGCCGGCGCAGCCCCGCGGCCAGCGCCAAACCGCCGATTCCGCCCCCGACGACGACGATACGCATCCTGAGCACGACTCCCTTAGCTCGCTGACAAGGCCTTACTGGACACAGTGCCACCGGTAGTGGACACGGGATGGCCACCATCAGATGCATGATGGGCAGGTGGCCGACACTTCACGACGCGCACTGCGCTTGCTGTCGTTGCTCGCGACCCCCCGATGCTGGTCGCTGAGCGAGCTCGCCTTGCGGCTGGAAGTCAGCGAGCGCACCGTCCGCCGTGATATCGAGACCCTGCGGGCCCTCGACTACCCCGTCGTCACCATCCACGGCCCAGCCGGCGGGTACCGGCTGGGCGCCGGGCGCACCCTGCCACCCCTGCTGTTCGACGACGAGCAGGCGCTCGCGATCACGGTGGCTCTGCAGACCGCGCCCAGCAGCATCTTCGGACTCGGCGAGGACGCGAGACGCGCTCTGAACACCATCGAACGGGTCATGCCGGCCAGGCTTCGGACGGCCATGGAGTCGCTGCACGTGACCAGCCTGCAGAACTACTGGGAGTTCCCGGCGCCCCCCATCGGTTCCGAAAGACTCAAAGCCGCCGGAAGCGCGGTGCGCCACCGCCACCTCCTGATCGTCGACACGGTGAGGGCCGACGGCACCCGCCCGGCTCCGGGCGATGACGACTTCGCCCCCGCTCGCCGGATCGAACCTCATCACCTGGTGATCTGGGCTGGACGGTGGTACCTCGTCTCCTGGGACGTCGCCGACGGCAACTGGCGGGTACGCCGCCTCGACCGCCTCCACCTGCACCCGCCCACCGGCCTCCCCTTCACGCCCAGAGACCTGCCCGGCGGTGACGTCGCACGCTTCGTCATGACCAGCCACGACCGCGGCGATACCCCCGCCACCTGGCAGTGCACCGGTACGGCACGCCTGAATCTGCCCGCTGAAACCGTCGCACGCTGGGCACCCGGCGGATCGGTTGTTGAGCACCTCGGTCCCGATCACTGCCGCCTCACGATCGGGGCGTGGTCCTGGGCAGGTGTCGCCGGGCTTCTCGCCACCTTCGACGCCGATCTGGATCACGTGACGCCCGTCGAGCTGAGACGAGCCTGCCGCCGGCTCGTGCGCAGGTGGCGAGCAGTAGCGACTGGCCCCCTCGAGAACGCATGACGGCCTGACGGCCTGGAACTCCTACGGGTACGGCAAAGCGTCATCCGGCTGTCGCACCGAATGATCCATGCCATGTGATCAAAGCCGGGCAAATGTCGACTCGCCAACACCGTCGGCCGTTCAGTTGTTGACCAAGGGGCAACCCCTACCTGGCAGCTGCGGACAGCTTCGGGAGCAGAGGGCCGATACCGCATTCGACGCAGTGGTCCGGGGAACCGCGATCGCGCCGCGCGGGGCCGACGAAAGGACCGGTCAGGCGTGACGACGACGGCTGAAAACTGGGTCTGGCCCACTTTCCGTGATCGGCCGCACTTCTGAGATCACGATCATATTTGAGCCGGATGCGGACCGGTGCCGATGTCGGGACGCTGCTCTGTGTCGATCATGGAGCTGTAGGCGGTCGTGTTCCCGCATCTTGCCGCCGTTCGTGTCGAGCGGGTGCATCGGATGGGGGCGACCGTGCGGGTGAAGGCTGCGACGACGGAGCCGAAGGGCGAATGTCCCGCCTGCGGATACGAGTCGATGCGGGTTCATAGCCGCTATGAGCGGTGCCTGTCGGATCTGTCGGTGGCCGGGCAGGAGGTGCTGCTCCAGGTGCGGGTGCGCGCTTCTTCTGCGACAACACCGCCTGTGACAAGCGGACCCTCGCCGAGCAGGTGTCCGGCCTTACCAGCAGGCACGGCCGGTGCGCGGCGGGGCTGCCGGCGGTGCTGCGGAGGTGGCGCTGGCTCTGGGCGGGCGTCCCGGTGCCCGTCATACCGCGCGCCCGGCCTGTGCGGTGGGCCGCTCGACGCTGCTGCGGCTGTTGCGGAGCTTGCCGGATCCGCAGATGGCGACCCCGAGGGGTGCTGGGGTCGATGAGTTCGCCTGGCGCATGCGGTCGGTTGTCGACAAGTGGGAGCACCAGCAGCGCCGGCGGCGCGGCCGCTGATTCTTTCGGCAAAAAGCACCACAGCTCCGGTGCCGGGGATGGAGGCGTCACGGCTCCTGACCGGAGGGCTGGCGTCACGCCCCTTTCGAGACCGTCGAGTTCTGTCGGCGGTAATTGCCGGGAGCGGTGCCGAAGTGCCGTTTGAAGGCGGCCGCGAACGCATACTCCGAGCCATAGCCGACCTTCCGTGCCACCGTCTCCAGCGGCTCGTCGGACTCGCGGAGCGTCTGAGCCGCCGCGTTCATCCGCACCCAGGTGAGATAGCCGAGCGGCGGCCGGCCGACGAGCGTGGTGAAGCGGCGGGCGAAGGCGGATCGCGACAGCCCCGCTTCCGCGCCGAGGCCGTGGACCGTCCATGGCTGGCCGGGGTCGTTGTTGATGCGGCACAGCACGTGGCTGATCGCCCGATCGTTCAAGGCCGGTCCCCAGCCGACCCAGGCCCCATGTGACCCGTACCAGGCGCGTAGGGCGAACAGCAGCAGGGCGTCGAGCAGCGAGCCGATCGCCGACTCCGTGCCGATGCCTGGCTTGTCCAGCTCCCCGCCCAGAAGGTCGATCACGTTGCGCAATGGTGGCTCGTGGCCCAGTTGGGCCGGAAGGTGAATGATGTCGGGCAGGTCGTTGATGATCGGATGGCAGCGCTTGTCGTCAACGGGGAACATTCCGCTCAGCACCATGGCGGAGACCGGCCGGCCGGAGGATCCCAGCGAGATCGTCTGCGGTTCGAGCCGGAATTCGTCCCCCCGCATGAGAGGGACGTCTTCCAGCTCCGCGCCGGCACTTTCGGCCACCCCGTGGCCGTGGCCGTTGGGAAGCAGCACGACGTCGCCCACACCCAGCGCGACGGGATCGCCTGCGCTGGGAATCAGCGTGCAGGCCCCGCGCAGCATCACATGGAACGCCACGCCTGCGACGGGCTGGAGCCGGCCTCCCCACACACCATGCCCTGCGATGCGGGCGAACCGCGGTCGACCCGAGCGCATGGAATCGATCACTTGACTCAGCACGTCCACCAGCGCAGGCTACCGGAGTCCTTCGCCAGGCGATCAATGAGGACGATGACGTATCCATGAAGGATTCTCACACATGGATCATCTCGGTGACTCTCCATACGCTGGCTGCCGCCGGCGTCAGCCAGCCGGTCACACACATTGAACGAAGGGCGATCTCATGATCAAGGTTGGCATCATCGTCGCGAGCACCCGACCCGGCCGCGTCGGCGATTCGGTGGGCCGCTGGGTCCTGGACCGCGCGACGAGGCAAGGCAGTGCGCAGTTCGAGCTGGTGGACCTCAAGGACTACGACCTGCCGCAGCTCGACGAGCCGGTACCCGCGCTGATGACAGCAGGTTACAGCCGACCGCATACCCACCGCTGGGCCGAGAAGGTCGCCTCGCTGGACGCCTTCGTCTTCGTCACCCCCGAGTACAACCACAGCTTCCCCGGTGTTCTGAAGAACGCGCTCGACTTCATCTATCACGAGTGGGGCAACAAGGCGGCGGGCTTCGTCGGATACGGCATGGAAGGCGCGGGCCGGGCCATTCAACACCTGCGCAGCACCATGGCCGCGCTCGGAATCGCCGACGTCCGCCACCACGTGGCGTTGCTGATGCACCACGACTTCATCGACTTCACCGAGCTCAAGCCACAAGCCCACCAGGACGACGCGGTAAGCGCCATGCTGGAAGACGTCATCGCCTGGGGCCGCGCTCTTAAGCCCCTGCGCGACAACTGACCACCGACAGCCGACCACCGACGAACGTTTGGTTCCCTTGATGAGGCTCGTAGTCGTCCGGCAGACAGTGGCCGGGACTGGCCAGCTGCTGGTGGCGGCTCTTGGCCTGGAGTCCGGGCGCGGTACGGCCGGCTTGAGCGAAATGCTGCGGCGCGCTATGGCGAAGCTGGTGCAGCGTCCACCCCCGCCGGTGCTGGTCGAGCTTGGCCAGCTCCGCCTCCACGTCCACGTTGATGACCGAAGAAGTTGATGTTGTCGCTGTGGCCGGACGAGATGTGCGGCAGGATCTCGTCGCTCACCTCACGGCTCTGGGAACGTAGCTTCAGCACCGCTCCAGAATAATATTCGGTCGTCCAGACGGCCACCAGGTCCTCGTCCCACCGCGCGCCCAGCAGCGGCCCGGCGTCCGGATAGCGTTTGGCGATGGAGTTCGCGTCCGTAGGGAACTGGGCGCGACGAAGGCGGACGCGATGCGGGGGCGGCCTGCGGTGCCGACTTGAGGCGGTGAGGGGCTCGCGCCGCCCCGGGGGATCCCCGGGGCGACGGGGCGGGTTCGTCGTGTCACGGCTGGAGGGGCGGGGCGACCGCGATGGCGTCGATCTCGAAGAGCATGCCGGGGAGGGCGAGCGCGGCCACGCCGGTGAGGGTCTGCGCGGGCGGATGGGAGCCCCAGATGCGGCCGATGTGCTCCACGAGCACGGCCAGCTTGTCCGCGTCGTGGTCGACAATGTGGGTGCGGATCTGGACGACGTCGGCGAAACCGAGGTCTATGGCGGCCAGGGCGGTGCCCAGGTTGGCCAGGGACCGTTCGACCTGCTCGCCGAAGTCGGGGGAGGTGAGGTGCCCCTGCTCGTCGGAGGCGTACTGGCCGGCGATGAACACCAGGCCTCCCGGTGCGCGGACGACGTGGCTGTAGCCGAAGGCGACCGGGTCGTGCAGTCCGGCGGGGTTGACGATGCGGTGCGTCATGGTGATACCTCTCTCGTCGGGTGATCAGAGGGACTTGCGGGACGTGGCGACGGTCGCGGCGGCGACCAGCGCGAGGGAACCGGCGACCCACAGGACGCCGGTGGCGGCGAGTCCGTCGACCGTGGCGCCGCCGACGAGGGCGCCCAGGGCGATGGACAGGTTGAAAGCGGCGACCAACAGGGACGAGGCGGCTTCGCCCGCGCCAGGGGCGGCCTTCAGCATCCAGGTCTGCAGACTCACCGACACCCCGCCGTAGACCAGCCCCCAGGCCACCAGCAGCGCGGACGCGGTCACGGGATCGGTGCCGAGCAGGGCGAACAGCGCCGTCACGGCCGCGAGGCCGGCGCAGATCGCCAGGAGGGTGCCGCGCAGGTGCGCCGCCACCCGCGAGCCGGCCGCGAAGTTGCCCGCGATGCCCGCGATGCCGTACGCCATCAGCAGGCCGCCGATGAGGGCGTGGTCCACCCCGGCCGCCTCGCGCAGCACCGGACGGACGAAGGTGTACGCGGCGAAGTGCCCGGCGATCAGCAGGAACGTGACGAGCACACCGATCCGCACGCCGGTGTTGCGCCGCAGCAGCCCCGGCAGTTCCCGGAAGGAGAGCGTGCCCTGGGACGGCAGCGGCGGCGACCAGGCCGGGCACGGTCAGCATCAGCCCCGCCATCCCGTCGGAGACTGCGAGGTCGGAACCGATCGGTGTGAGCAGGCCGACGGGCAGCAGTTCGGACGTCATCAGCGCGAAGATGCCGAGCGCCACCGCCAGGACCGCCGGCCACGTTGCGTCGAGCGACCGCGGCCTATGCTTAACCTGACTAGGAAACATCCAGAATTTCTTCCGTGAAAAGCCCTCTCCCGGGAGAGGGCGGTCTTCAGGTGCGCGTGTTGGTCAGCCCGTGGCGAGTCTGCCCGGGAACGGCGGGGAAGCGTTCCTCCACCGTCGATTTGAGATCGGCGAGGGTCCGCCCGGCCAGCTCCCGCCGCCAGTTCAGCTCCGCCTGGCGCATGGTCTGGGAGATCACGCAGATCTTCCGGTAATCGACCCCGGGTACGCCGCCGGGGCCTTGCCGGAGGATCTCGGCGCACTCGAACGCCTCCTGCGGGCCTTCGATCGCCGCCACCACGTCCAGCACCGTGATCTTTCCGGGGTCGCGCGCCAGCCGAAAGCCGCCCCGCGGCCCGGACGTGGAGGCGAGGATCCCCGCTCGCACCAGCGCCTGCAACTGCTTGTTGAGGTAGGCGGGCGGCAGTTCGTAGAAGGCGGCCAGCGTCGAGGTGGGCACCGAGCGATCCTCCTCCACCCATGCCAGGTTCAGGCACGTGTGCAGCGCCCACTCCACACCCTCACTCATCCGCATATCCTGGATCATACATGTCCAGAATTCGCGTCCTGCACCCGCGACCATGCGCCTCTTCCCTTCGGCGCCTTGGCGGCCCTGGTCGGCTTCAACACCGGCCGTCGGCGAGGCCGTCGCCCTGCTCCTCCGCCTGTTCACCGGCCGCGACTCGGACCGCAGCGGCGCGACAGCGGCAGGTCGTCAGGCGGCCAGGTCGGGGACTGTACGGATAGTGGCTCTGGCACGCGTTCGGTGGTGACGGTACGTGGCCAATTCAGTCAGGAGAGCAGAATGCGCTGCCGGAGTAGGGCGAGGCCGGCGCGACGTACATCTGACGTTTCAGCAGCTTGACCTTGGTATTTGTGCCCTCCATCGGGCCGTTGCCGTAGGGCAGGGTCAGCCCGGCGACGACGGTCTGTCTATCCTTCTCCAGGCCCAGGGCAAAGCTGTGCAGGGCGAGCAGGCCATCGGCGCGAACGGAGCGACGCTGCAAGATCAGCCTGGGCCGACGGCGTAGGCTCGGATGATCGTCTGGGTAAGGGCGCTGCCGGAGGCAAGGTCATCGTGAGCCTCTCGGGCGCGGGGAAGATCGTCTGGCCTGTTGTTGCCCGCAGGCCCTGGACGGGTTCACGCACCGGGCTCGGGATCGTCGAGAACTCGATTCGTCCCATCGGGAAACAGCAGGCATGACACGAACCACACCGGAGGAGATGGTCGAGGCGGACGACGCCGAGCTCATCCGCCGGTCAATCGACGATCCGGAGCAGTTCGCCGGAGTGTTCGACCGCTATGTCGAGCAGATCCACCGCTATGTCGCGCGGCGGCTGGGTGTGCAGGCCGCCGACGACATCGTGGCGGAGACGTTCCTGACCGCCTTCCGCTGCCGCGCTTCCTACGATCACGCGCAGCCGCTGGCCAGGCCGTGGCTGTACGGCATCGCGACCAACCTCATCGCCAGGCAGCGGCGCGATGAGGAGCGGTTCCTGCGGGCGCTGGCGCGTACCGGTGCGGAGCCGCCGCCGGAGCCGATGGCCGACGTGGTGATCGGGCGCGTGGCCGCGCAGGCCGAGGATCGCCGGCTGGCAGGGGCGCTGACGGGTTTGGCCAGCGGTGATCGCGACGTGCTGCTGCTGGTGGCGGTGGGAGAACTGGCCTACGAGGAGGTGGCGCAGGCGCTCGACATTCCGATCGGGACCGTGCGCTCGCGCCTGCACCGGGCCCGCAAACAGGCGCGGGCCGCCCTCGGCACCGGCTATCAGACGAGAAAGGATGCATGATGGATGAGTTCGGACGGTTCCTCGAGGCCACCCCGGCGATCACCCGCGAGGCGAAGGAGGCGGCCCGCACCCGGTTGCTGCAGGCCGTCCGCGAGCCGGTCCCCATGCCGTCGGTGCCCGCGCCGAGTCGGCGCAGGCCGCGCCTGGCCTGGCGGCTGGCGCTCGCCGCGTCAGTCGCGCTGGCCGTCGGCGCGGGCGTCCTCGCGGTACGCGGCGATGAACAACCTGTCACCACCCCGGTCGCCAGCGTGCAGGAGCTCGGCGACAAGGCGGCGAGGAGCGCCGAGATCGACCCGTACAAGATCACGCCGTCGCCGGGCCGCTGGCTGTACGTGAAGCAGACGATCGCTCCGCTCCGCAAGGAGCCGGAGTCCGAGGTGGATCGCGACAAGCGCATGACTCTTGAGACGTGGCACAGCTTGGATGGCAAGCAGACCGCGTTGGACGACGGACGGGGCAAGCTCGTCATCCACGAGGTCGGCCCCGGCATGACGGGCGCGGACCTAGCCAGGGCACCGGTCACCCCCGAGGAAATGATCGCCAGGATCGGGGCGAGCGTCGATGCGACCCCAGCCACGGAGTTCGACGACGCCGGCGCGACCAGGCAGGAGCGGATCTTCCGGACGATCTCCCAGTTGCTGAGCGACCAGCCGCTGGTCGCCGACGTGCGGGCCGCCTTGTTCCGGGCGCTGCCCATGATCCAGGGGGTTTCGGTCAAGCAGGACGCGATCGACGCGGCAGGCCGCCACGGGGACGCATTCGTCTACACGGGAGCCTTGGGGCGCTACGAGATCATTGTGAGCCCGCAGGACTACCGGTTCCTGGGGACGTATGGCGAGAGCGTCGCCGAGCGCACCTTCGACCTCCCTGGTGGCGCGACACGCACGGTCAAGGCGGGCACCCCTCTGGTGTGGACCGCACGTATGACCGCCAAGGTCGTCGACAAGCCCGGCGACCAACTGTAGGGGAAGCAGCCACATCGTAGAACGATGCGGTCCATCGCTCGACGCGTCCGATCCGGGCGTCGCCCGCGCGGTCGTCGGCTCGGCGGTCGTGCTCGCCGGTTCGGGCGTGCTCGGTGTCGCGCTCGGCGGGCTCCTGCGCTCCACCCCCGCGGCGATCACCACAATGTTCGGTGTCATGTTCCTGCTCAGCGGGTTCGCCTCGCTGCTGCTGCCGGCGAGCTGGGCCGACGTCATCCAGTATCTGCCTGCCGACGCCGCCGGCACGTTCACGGCGGTCGCAACCGGCGACGGAGCGCTCGGGCCGTGGGGCGGGCTCGCCGTGTTCGCCTCCTACATCGTGGCGACCGTCATCGCCGCCGCCTGGCGGCTGAAGCGCGCCGACGCCTGAACGGGTGCACGGTCCGACGTCGTCGGCACGACCTGGTCATGGAGAGGTGGGTACGATGCGCGTGTATGTGAGCTCGAAGTCGACGTCCCAGGTCACGCCGTCCTTCGACATCTCCCAGCGCGCCTCCACGGTGTCGCCGTCCGGGCTCAGCGTGCCGATGAAACGCTGGTTGAAGCCGGGGGCGTCACGCCAGATCCGCCACTCGCCGTCGGCGAACGTCATCTGGTACACCCGGTGCACGCCACGGGCGTCGGCGTACAACATCGTGAACTGCTCGGTGGAGTCGTCCAGCCCGATCAGGGCGGTGGTCGGGAATGGGGCGTTCTCGCGCCACGCCTGCGGGGCCGTGTCCGGCATCGCGTCGATGTCGGACACCTGGTGCAGATAGGCGCCCTCGTCCTGCCAGGTGAACTCCGTCCATGCGGTGCCCACGCCGGGGACCTTGGGTTGGACGGTCCAGCGGCCGACCAGCGCGTCGAGCCGGGCGAGTGCGGGGTGCCTGCGCTCCATGATCATGTCCCTTCTCTCCGGTGATCATGTGGTGACAGTGGCATACTCCCCCGCGTGCCATCCTGTGTCCCCCGTGAGGATGCCCGTTATTTCGGCGGTGCGCTACCGACGCTGGTCGTCTGTTCGGCCGAACCGATCGTGCAGCTTCCCAGGTTCCGGCTCGTTTCGGGCAGGCCGGCCACCTGCCCGGGGTGGGAGTTCATCCCCGGTGTGACCTTCTCGATGATCGAAGGACCGGGGCGGTTTCGGCTCATGGTGGAAGGGATCACTCATGAGGACGAAGCCGATGCACGTTTCTCGTGGCTGGGCGCCGTGGAGCGGGCCGGTGGGGCGGTGGTGGCGGTGGTCGGCTCGCACAGCGAGACGTACAGCTGGGCGAGCCTGGCCGGGAGCGGGCAGGCCCGGGGTGGGTACGTGCCGGTCATCCGGCGCTCCGGCTGACGCCCGCCGGCCGCGTGATCGGCCCCCAGAACGACCAGCCGCCTAGAGTCCGTACGCCCGGGCCAGCAGCTCTGCCGAGCGCAGCCACACCTTCCTGTCGGGCGCGGAGAAGACGACGATGAGCTCGTCGGCCTGGGCGTGCTCGGCGAACCGGTCGACGTAGTCCTTCACCTCGCCGGGGTCCCCGACCGCGGAGTACTTCGCCATCTGCAGGAGCTGCTGCCCGGCCGGCGACTCGAGGATCAGGTCGGCCTCCTCCGGAGTGAACGTGCGCCCCCGCCCGAGGAACCTGCTCACCCGCAGCCGCTTGGCCGCCAGGAACTGCTCCTGCGCCTCCTCGGCCGTGTCCGCCGCGATCACGTTGAGCGCCGCCATCACGTACGGCTGCGCCAGCTGCGCGGACGGCTTGAACTCCCGCCGGTACAACGCCACGGCCTCCTCCAGCGCGGTCGGGGCGAAATGCGAGGCGAACGCGTACGGCAGCCCGAGCATGGCGGCCAGTTGGGCGCCGAACAGTGAAGATCCGAGGATGTACAGCGGCACGTCGGTGCCCTTGCCGGGGGTCGCGTCGACGCCGGGAATGCGTGACTGGCCGGTCAGGTACCCCTGCAGCTCCAGCACGTCCTCGGGGAACGTGTCCGCGGCGGCCGGACTGCGGCGCAGGGCCCGCATCGTCTGCTGGTCACTGCCGGGCGCCCGGCCGAGCCCGAGGTCGATGCGGCCGGGATGCAGGGTTTCGAGCGTGCCGAACTGCTCGGCGATCGTCAGCGGGGAGTGGTTCGGGAGCATGACCCCGCCCGCTCCAAGGCGGATCGTCCGGGTGTGCGCGGCCACGTGGGCGATGAGCACGCTGGTCGCCGAGGAGGCGATGCTGTCCATGTTGTGGTGCTCGGCGTACCAGATCCGCTGGTATCCGAGCTCCTCCGCACGCTGGGCCAGGGCCACGCTCGCGGTGAAGCTGTCGCTCGCCGTCTCGCCCTCACCGATGTGCGCCAGATCAAGGATGGACAGCGGCAAAGCCATGGGTACGCGCCTTTCGCAGAGCCGGCATAGGGGACCTGGCTCGTTGCAACAGCAATGAAGGCGCGGATATTTCGCCGGGCCCCCGCTGTCGGGGACCCGGCGAAGGCGTCACGACGCGGTGCAGGTCACCGGGGACGGGGTGCCGTTCTGGCCGCTCCAGTTGCCGGTGAAGCCGAACGTGGTGGACGCGCCCGCGGCCAGGGCGCCGTTCCAGTTCAGGTTCGTGACCGAGACCGTGCCGCTGCCGGAGAGGTTGCCGTTCCAGAGCTGCGTGATCGTCTGCCCGTTCGGGAAGGACCAGCCGACCTTCCATCCGGAGATGACGGACGAGCCGGCCTTCACGGTGACCTCACCCTGGAAGCCGCCCTGCCACTGGCTCGTGACCTTGTAGGTGGCGGTGCAGCCGCCGGGGCCGGTGGTCGGCGTCACGGTGGGCGTGACCGTGGGGGTCACGGTCGGGGTGGCGGTGGGTGACGGGGCGGCGATGGCCAGGTCGTACGCGCGCTGCGGCACGAACTGCCCGGCACCCGCGATGCACCCGTCGGCCTCACCCGGGGGCTTGACCCAGAGGAAGGCGTCGATGGCCGCGTCGCCGGTGTTCGTGGTGCTCCAGGTGCCGGTCGCGCGGCCGGGCGGGTCGCACCACTCGCTGCCGGACGGGCCGTTGCCGTTGCGGCTGGTGTCGATGACGGCCTTCAGCCTGGACACGCCGGTCGCCGCGATCACGCTCTTCGCGTACGAGACCAGCCCGGGCGTGGCCCGGTAGTTGGAGGTGTTGACCGCGATGCCGTCGGCGCTGTTGGCCACGTCAGCACCGGTCAGCCGGGAGGCGGCCTCCGAGGCGCCCAACCAGGCGTCGTGGCCGATGTCGAAGTACACCTTGGCCTGGCCTCTGAGCTTCTTGCCCGCGTACGCCATGGAGGCCTTGACCGCAGCCTGCTCGGAGGCGTTCATGCAGTTGGACATGATCGCCAGGGCGTCGGGCTCCAGGATGATCGTGGCGGGGCGGCCGGCCAGCCCGGCCGCGATCTGGTCGATCCAGGCGCGGTAGGACGCGTGGTCGGGGGCGCCGCCGGCGCTGGGGCCGCCGCAGTCACGGTTCGGCATGGCGTACACGACCATGATCGGGTTCTTGCCGGCCGCTGCGGCGGCGCCGACGTAGGAATCGACCTGGCCGCGCACGGTCGACGGGTTGTACGTGGCGAACCACCGGCCCTGCGGCACGGCGGCGATCCTGTCCCTGATCACGGGGGTACGGCTGTCGTTGGGGTTCGCGGCCACCCACTTGGCCGCGTTGGTCTGGGGATCCACATAGAAAGCGGAGTCGGCGGCCTGGGCGGTGGACGACGCGAACACGACCGCCCCTGCCGCGGCCATGGCGGCCGCCGTCAGGAGCACCGCCAACATGGGCCTTCTGCGAGACATGAAATCACTCCGTCGGTCATGTGGGAGCGCTCCCACTGGCACCTCGGATGGTAGGGAGGCGTTGCGGGCCGCTCAAAGACATCGGATCGCTGCTCACCGCATCTCCCCTGGCCAGGAGGCGCCTAGGGGATGAAAGTTTCACTTGGCCAGGCACGCCTGGAAGATCGCGGTCAGCCGGTCCACGTCGGCCGGCGTCGGCGTCTCCGGTCCGACCCGGCGACGCAGGGCGCCGATGCCCAGGAAGACCGCCGCCACCATGCGGGCCCTGGCCAGAGCGTCCGGGCCGCCCCCGAGCTGGGCTTGCAACGGATTCAGCACGGCGGCGATCAGACGCTCGCGGGCCACCTCCTCGACCTCGGGATGGCGGGCGGAGCGTTCGAGCGCGCGCAGGATCGGGCTGTCCGGCGGGTGCTGCATGCGCTCGGCGGCGTAGACCGCCAGCCGCCTCGCGAGCTCCTCCGCAGGGCCCTTGAACAGCGCGCTGATGGTCGGCTCGCCCTCCAGCACCGCACCGAACAGTCCCGCCTTTGAGCCGAAATAGCGGCCGACCAGCGCGATGTTGGCGTCCGCAGCGGCGGCGATCATGCGGATGGTCACCTGCTCGTAGCCGTGCTCGCCGAACAGCGTGCGGGCGGCCTGCAGGATGCGTTCACGGGTGGCCTCCCGGCCGCGGGGCCGGGTCACCTCGGCGTTCATGCCCCCGACTCTACTGAAGAGCGTCCCCTCCTTGCCGCGCGGCTAGTAAACAGGCGTATACTCAAGCCGGATAAATATGCATGAAGGGGATGTGGTGTCGTGGTAGCCCAGGCGCGGACCGTCTCCCCCACGAAGCGGGCGTACACCCACCGCGAGATCCTCGAGGTCATGTCCGGGCTGATGCTCGCGATGCTCACATCGATGATCTCGACCTCGGTTGTGGGCACGGCTCTGCCGACGATCGTGGGGGAGCTCGGCGGTCAGGACCAATACTCATGGGTCGCATCCGCCACCATGCTGACGATGACGGTGTCCACGCCGTTGTGGGGAAAGCTGTCCGACCTCTTCGGGCGCAAGCTGCTCTTCCAGTCGGCGCTGGCGTTGTTCGTCGCCTCCTCGATGGTGGCCGGCCTGTCGCAGGACATGGGGCAGCTGATCGCGGCGCGGGCCGTGCAAGGCCTGGGTGTGGGCGGTTTGTCGGCACTCTCCCAGGTGATCCTGGGGGACATCGTCTCGCCCCGGGAGCGGGGCCGGTACTCCGGCTACATGGGCGCCGTCTTCGGGATCTCCACGGTCGCGGGGCCGCTGCTCGGCGGGTTCATCGTGGACACCGAATGGCTCGGCTGGCGTTGGTGCTTCTACGTCGTGGTGCCGTTCGCGCTGGTGGCGTTCCTGGTGATCCAGAAGGTGCTGCGGCTGCCCAAGGTCAAGCGGAGCACCTCGATCGACATCTGGGGCGCGACGACGATCACGGCCAGCGCGAGCGGGCTCATGCTGCTGCTGACGCTCGGCGGCACGGAGTTCGAGTGGAACTCGGGCTGGACGTACTTCCTGGCCGCGATCAGCCTGCTCATGCTGGCACTGGCGGTGCTGGCCGAGCGGACGGCGGGCAACCCGATCCTGCCGCCGCGGCTGTTCCGCAACCGTACGTTCGTGCTGACCAGTGTGGCCTCGATGTTCGTCGGCATGGCGCTGTTCGGCGCGATGATCTACCTGCCGCAGTACCTGCAGATCGTCAAGGGCCTCAGCCCGGCCAAGTCGGGTCTGATGACGCTGCCCATGGTGGGAGCGCTCTTCGTGTCCGGCGTGGTCTCCGGCAAGATCGTAACCAAGACCGGCAAGTGGAAGATCTTCCCGGTGGCCGGCTTGTTCATCGTGGCCGTCGGGCTCTTCCTGCTCTCCCGGCTGCACGTGGACTCCAGCGAGTGGCTCATCGGCTTCGACGTGGGCGTTCTCGGCGTCGGCCTGGGCTTGTCCATGCAGATGCTCATCCTGGCCGCCCAGAACGGCGCCGACCTGCGCGACATGGCCTCCACCACGTCGGGCGTGTCGTTCTTCCGCTCCCTGGGCGGCGCCGTCGGCGTGGCCGCGTTCGGCGCGATCCTGACCACCCGGCTCAAGGACGAGATGGCCCAGATGCTCAGCGCGGCGGGCATTTCGGTGCCCGGCGGCCCGGACATCCAGCTCGGCAGCCCCGCCGCCATCCAGCAGCTACCAGGGCCGATCAAGCACATCGTGCTGGAGTCGTTCACTCTCGGCCTGGAGACCGTGTTCCTGGTGGGCGTGCCCATCGCGCTGCTCGGCTTCGTCGCCACGATCTTCCTCAAGGAGCTCCCGCTACGCGGCCCCGCGCCGGCGCCCGCGGCCCCCAAGCCACCCAGCAAGGACGACCTGGTCCTGGCCGGGCTGCTGCTGGAGCTCGTGGCCCAGCGCGTCGAGCGGGCCGGCGGTGAGCCGTCCGCGCTGCTCACCGCGGTCGCCAGGATGGCCCCGCCGGACGACGACCGCTCCGAGCTCGAGCGTGCCAGGGCGGTGGCGCGCACCGTGCTGCGGCCGACCTCGCGTGCCTTGATCGCGCAGGCCGCACCCCCGCAGAAAGACCTCGTCTCTGGAGGAATCCCCCAATGATTCGCAAGTTCGTGGGCGCCGTCGCGGCGTTCCTGGCGGTGCCGGCCGGGCTGTGGTTGATGATCGCGCCCTTCGCCCTCGGCACCCAGCCGGAGAACGCCGACTGGACCGGCCCGACCTTGTCGGAGTTCTTCACCGGGCTCGGTGTGGCGGTCGTGGGGCTCGTGGGCGTGATCTGCTTCGCCTTGGCCCTGCGTGAGGAGCTGGTGGCGCGGGGCCTGGTGGTGGTGCGCCCGCGGGTGACCGAGCCGGAGCCCGAGCCCGAGCCTGTGCCGAGCGGGCCCCAGGCGTCGTCCGCCGAGCTGGCGGTCCTGCTCGCCCCGCTCGTCGAGGCACTGCGTGAGGACTTGGACAACACGGGTGAGCACCGCAGGAACGGCAAGGCTCCCCTGGTCGGAATGGAGGACAACCGATGAAGGCCAAGCTGGGCGTCGCCGCCCTGGTGCTGCTGTTCCTCGGCGGCCTGTGGCTGATCGCCGCTCCGTTCGCGGTCGGCTACCAGCCGAGGGGCGCCGCGTACGTCGCCGCCACCGTCAACGACCTGTGGCTCGGCGGCGCGCTCGCCGCGCTCTCGTTCGTGTCCCTCGTGATCTACGCGGCCGACGCCCTGCGGGAGCTGGCGCGGCGCGGTGCGCACGCCGACGACTGACCGCTGCGTTCAGCATTCGCGAAGGGGCTCGCCGTACTGCGCTGATAGCTCCCTGACCTGGTGAGACGTCGCATATGGTGGATGGATGAAACGTGCTGCAGCCATGGCGTTCGTGGCGCTCGCGTCCGTTTCGTGCGGCGCAGCCGAGCCGACCGCGTCGGTCGCTCCTGAGCCCACGGCGTCCACTCCCGCATACGAAACACCCGGCTCGCCGACGGCCACGCCGACCAAGCCGGCCTCGCCGCCCGCGTTCACCGCCAAGGTGTCCGGCATCTCGCGCGACCGCCTGCCGTACTCGTGGCGGCCCGGGTGTCCCGTCCACTACCGGGACCTGCGGCTGGTGACCCTGTCCTACTGGGGGTTCGACAACAAGCCGCACACGGGCGAGCTGGTCGTGCGTAAGACGGTGACCGACGACATCGTGACGGTCTTCAAGAAGCTGTACGGGTGGCGCTGGCCGGTCTACCAGATGAAGCTGGTGGACGCGTACAAGGCCGACGACTTCGCTTCGATCGAGGCGAACAACACCTCCGCCTTCAACTGCCGCAGGGCGACCGGTTCCAGCAATTGGTCCAATCACGCCTACGGGGAAGCGATAGACATCAATCCTCAGCAAAACCCATATGTCACCGCAAGTGGCAGCACAGCACACAAAAATGCCGAAAAATACACCGAACGCCCAATGAGGGGTAAAGGTGTGATTAACCCCGGCGACAAGGTGGTCAAGGCCTTCGCCCAGGTGGGCTGGGAGTGGGGCGGCTACTGGTCAGGCGCCAAGGACTATCAGCACTTCTCCAAGGGCGGCGGCTGAGACAATCACACCATGGCGGCTAAGGACGGCGACGGTTGGACCGAGTGCTCCCAAGGCCACAGGCATTGGGGAGTGCATGGGGCTTCGGGGTTGCTCGTCGTGCACCATGACGACCGCGGTGTGCCGTACGTGCTCATGCAGAAACGTTCCTGGTGGAGCCACCACGGCGGCACGTGGGGGCTGCCCGGCGGGGCTCGGGACAGCCACGAGGACGCCGTCACCAGCGCATTGCGCGAGGCTCGCGAGGAGGCGGCGCTCGGCGGCGAAGGGCTGCGGGTGCAGGGTGTCTACCTCGACGATCACGGCGGGTGGACGTTCGAGACGGTGATCGCCGCCTCGGCCGAGCTGCTGGCCGCGGCCCCGGCCAACCGCGAGAGCACCGAACTCCGCTGGGTGGCGCTGGACGAGGTGCCGGGCCGGAAGCTGCATCCGGGCTTCGCGGCGACGTGGGGCGAGATCCAGGGCGCGCTCAGGCCGGACACGATCGTGCTGGACGTGGCCAACATCGTGGGCGCGCGGGCCGAGCACGGCTGGTGGCGCGACCGGGCGGGAGCGGCGACGCGGCTGCTGGAGGACGTGGCCGGGCTCAGGCTGGAGCATCCTGTGCTGGCGCAGTGGTATCCCAGGGTGGTCGCGGTCGTGGAGGGAGCGGCCAAGCACGTGCCCCCGGTTCCCGGGATCGAGGTGGTCATGGCCGCCGGCAGCGGAGACGACGCGATCGTGGAAGTGGTGCGCAAGGCACGGCCGTGGGAGCGGGTCGTCGTGGTCACGGCGGATCGGGGACTACGGGAGCGGGTCAGCGAGCTCGGAGCGGAGGTCGTGGGCCCCCGGTGGCTGCTGTCCCAGCTGGGCGACCGGTAACGCTCACAGGTCGACCGAGGCCACGCTGTCGAAGGCGGCCTTGAGGCCGGTCACCTCCAGCACCCGTTGCAGCACGCCGTGCACGCCGACCAGCCGTAAGCAGCCTGCCTGCGCGGCCACCCTGCGCTGGTGCTCGACGAGCACCCACAGGCCGCTCGAGTCGCAGAACTCCAGCCGCCCGGCATCCACGACGATCTCCACCCGGCCGTCCGCGAACAGCTTCAGCAGGCGTTCCTTGAGCAACGGCGCGGTCAGCTTGTCGAGATCTCCGATCAAGCGCACGAGCGTGCCCGAGCCGGCACGCGACACCTCGACGTCGAGATCCGCCACCTCCTGAACGTACACCCCCGCCACCGCAGCCGCTATCGTGGTTTGCGCACAGGAGGGTTCGCATAGTGGACGAGTGCAGCCGCCTTGAAAGCGGCCAGGTCAGCGATGGCCTCATGGGTTCGAATCCCATACCCTCCGCTCTCAAGCGTGGCCCACAAGAAACCTGCTCGTTGGACTGCCGCTCCATCGCCGTGCCTGGTGGAGGCCCGTAGCGGCAGTCCACTTGGCAGATCTTATTGGGCTGCGAACCCGTCGCCCACGGAGGCGGCAAGCTGGAGGTAGGCGTCTCTGGTCGACTCCTGCAGCCGGTCCAGGTCGATCTCCGCGCCCTCCTCCAGGTGCGGGTCGTACGGGACCCGGATCACGGCGCGGCACCTGGCGGCGAAGTGCGCCTCCAGCTTTTTGATGTCGACCGCCGACTTCGACCGGGGCCGGACGCTGCACAACACCACGGTCGCGTTCTTCACGAGGTCGGCGTAGTGGTGGGCCTCCAGCCAGTCGAGCGTGGCCGAGGCCGCTCTGGCGCCGTCCACCGACGGGGAGCTGACCAGCACGATCTGGTCGGCCAGTCCGAGCACTCCGCCCATGGCGGAGTGGAGCAGGCCGGTGCCGCAGTCGGTGATGCAGATCGAGTAGAAGTTCTCCAGCACCTGGGAGACGGCCTGATAGTCGCCCCCGCTGAACGCCTCGGAGACCGACGGGTCGCGATCGGAGGCCAGCACCTCCAGCCGCGAGGGCGCCTGCGAGGTGAACGCCCTGATGTCGACGTACCGCTTGACCTGGTCGCGCTCGTTGAGCAGGTCACGCACGGTGGCCGAGGTCTCCAGGACCAGCTTGTCGGAGAGCGTGCCGCGGTCGGGGTTGGCGTCCACGGCGATGACGCGGTCGCCGCGCATCTGGGCCAGCGTGGCGCCCAGGCCGACCGTGGTCGTGGTCTTGCCCACGCCGCCCTTCAGGCTCAGCACGGCCACCCGGTGGTGTCCTGTCGTCACCGGAGTACGGGCACGGGCGATGAGGTCGCGGCGGCGGCGCACCTCCGGCGGCTCGCCCGGCTTGATCCAGCCACCGGACGCCTTGTAGACCATGCGGCGCCAGCCCTTGGAGGGGGCGTTACGCCGTCCGCGTAGCAGGGACTCCGGGTCGAGGCTCTCGGCGGTCGGCCGGCCGGTGACCGGAGGCCTGGGCGGGGCGGTGAACACCGGGACCGGCGCCGGGCGGCGGCGCGGCTGAGGAGGCGGCGTGGGGATCTCGCGCTCCGCGGGCCGCCATTCCTGCTGCTCGGTCCATTGAGGGCGCTCCTGCTGCGGAGACGGCGGCTCGGGACGCCGCTCTATCGGCTCATGACGCCGCTCTATCGGCTCCGAGTGCCGCTCCACCGGCTCGGCTCGCTGCTGGACCGGCTCGGCGTGCTGGGGAGGCTCGTCCTTGGGGAGCGAAACCGTCCACTGCGGGCGCTCGTTCCTGGGGAGGGTGTCCCCCGGTTCGTCGTCCACCTCCGGAGAGCGGGGCTGCTCAGCCTCGAGCGGCTCGAGCTGGGACGGCTGCCTTTCGTCCGGACGCGACCAGTCGGCAGTCGGCCACGAGGTGTCCACGGTCTCCTCGTCCTGCTCGGACGTGACGGGCTCGACGGGCTCAACCGGCGGCGTGAACGACAACCTGAACGTGTCGGTGTCATCCGGGCGCGGCAGCGGCTTGAGCGGGGCGTGGAAAGGATCGTCCGCACTCGGGCCGGGCGCGCTCTGGCCCGGCGCGCTCGGGCCGGGCGCGCTCTTGGGCTCCTCCCCGATGGTCGCCTTGCCGAGCCACTCCCCTGCCTCGCTCTCAGCCTCGGGGAGCTCATCGGCCGCCGCGGGGCCGTACACCGAGTCGACGGCGGCCCTGAACAGCGGCGGTGTCGGCGTCTCGTGCTGCGTCGGGACGAGCAGCCACGGGTCCTTGGGGTACGGGGAGGCGACGGGCTCGTCGGCAGAAGCAGTCGAGGCGCTGACCGCGACCGGAGCTTCTTCCGTCTCCTTGATCGCGTCCAGCCAGGCGAGCTGTTCCTCGAGCGATTCTTCTCGATCGTGTCTTGCCACCGTGTTCCCCCTCGGGTGGGTCTAAAGGGGCAGCAAATACCTTGCAGGGTAACGCCACGGGTTACCGCGCAGCCCGGCAACCCACAACTTCTTTGCCCGACTACCGTGGTTCGCATGCGAGCCATTGAGATCACCGAGCCCGGTGGGCCGGAGGTGCTGGCGTGGCACGAGGTGCCGGAGCCACGCGTCGAGCGCGGAGACGTGCTCATCGACGTGGCGGCCTCAGCGGTGAACCGCGCCGACGTCCTGCAACGCAACGGATTCTACGATCCTCCGCCCGGCACGCCCCCGTATCCGGGGCTCGAGGTCTCCGGAGTGGTGGCCGAGGTGGGCGCGGACGTCGAGCAGTTCAAGGTCGGGGACGAGGTGTGCGCGCTGCTCGCCGGCGGCGGTTACGCCGAGCGCGTAGCCGTGCCCTGGCAGCAGGTGCTGCCGGTGCCGGACGGCGTGCCGCTGAAGGTCGCCGCGGGGCTGCCGGAGGCGGCGTGCACCGTCTGGTCCAACGTGTTCATGGTCGGGCGGCTGCGCCGCGGCGAGACGCTGCTGGTGCACGGCGGTGCCAGCGGGGTGGGGACGTTCGCCGTGCAGCTGGCCAAGGCGCTCGGCTCGCACGTGGTCGCGACCGTCGGCACGGCGGAGAAGGCCGAGCAGGTCAGGCGGCTGGGCGCCGACGAGGTCGTCAACTACCGCGAGGAGGACTTCGCCGAAAAGGTCAAGGCCGACGTGATCCTCGACATCATGGGCGCCAGGTATCTCGCGGGCAACGTCCGGGCGCTGCTCACCGGCGGCCGGCTGGTGATCATCGGGATGCAGGGCGGGCGCAAGGCCGAGCTCGACATCGGCGCCCTGCTCGCCAAGCGCGCCGCCGTCCACGGCACCACGCTGCGCGCGCGGCCGGTGGAGGAGAAGGGCGTCATCGTAAGGAGCGTCGTGGACAACGTCTGGCCGCTGGTCGCGGCCGGCGCGGTGCGTCCGGTGGTATACGCCGAAGTTCCCATGTCCGAGGCAGCCGAAGCACACCGTATGTTGGATTCCGGACAGCACGTCGGCAAGATCCTGCTAGTACGGTGAGTCATATGAATGCTGAGGACAACAACACCCCCCACATAGTGGTGGTGGGCCCCGACTTCCAAGGTCAGGGCGATAGCGGCGAAGAGGACCGCTCGGTCACGCAGCTGGTCGAGCAGCCCGCCAAGGTGATGCGTATCGGCAGCATGATCAGGCAGCTCCTGGAGGAGGTCCGCGCGGCTCCCCTCGACGAGGCCAGCCGCAAGCGGCTGAAGGAGATCCACGCGTCCTCCATCAAGGAGCTCGAGGACGGCCTGGCGCCGGAGCTGGTCGACGAGCTGGAGCGGCTGTCGCTCCCGTTCACCGACGACAACGGCACGCCGCCGAGCGAGGCCGAGTTGCGCATCGCGCACGCCCAGTTGGTCGGCTGGCTCGAAGGGTTGTTCCACGGCATCCAGACCACGCTGTTCGCGCAGCAGATGGCCGCCCGTGCCCAGTTGGAGCAGATGCGCAGGGCGCTCCCCGGCGTGCCGCACACGGACGAGCAGGGGCATCGGCCGCCCGGCGGCTCGGGCCCCTACCTGTAGAGCCTCGGGGGCCCGGCCCTTCAGATTCGGGGGCCCGGCCCTTCAGAACAGCGTCTCCAGGACTTGCGCGACCCCGTCGTCGTCGTTGGCGGCGGTCACATGATCGACCGCCGCGAGCACGTCGGGGTGCGCGTTCGCGACCGCGTACGACGTGCCTGCCCAGCTCAGCATGGGCAGGTCGTTCGGCATGTCACCGAACGCGATGACCTGCGACGACTTGATCTCGTGCTGCGCGGCGAACGCCGCCAGGGCCGTCGCCTTCGTCACGCCCTGCGCGCTCATCTCGATCAGGCCCCTGACGCTGGAGTGCGTGGCGGTCACCAGGTGGCCGACCAACTCCTGAACGACCGCCTGCAGCTCGTCCGGGCCCATGTGCGGGTGCATGGCCAGCAACTTGGCGCAAGGCTGGGACGTCACCGAATCGACACACACCGCTCCTGCGCTCTTGCGGTCTAGACCGCCGAGGAGGAAATCGGACTCATGCGCAAAACCGGCTTCATACTCGACCGAAAATACGAGATCGGACACGTTCGCTCTTAGCTGAGCGACGACTTCCTCGAGTACGTCGACCGTGATGAGGTGAGATTCCACTATCCGTTCGGTATGCAGGTCGTAGATCAGTGCCCCATTCGCACAGATTGCGAGCCCGCGGTGACGTACCGCATTCGCCACCCCGGCCATCCACCGGGGCGGCCGACCCGTCACGAAAACCAGCACAGCGCCCGCTTCCTCGACCTTCGCGAAGGCCGCGACCGTGCGAGGAGAGACGGTTCCGTCCGGACGCAACGCGGTGCCGTCGAGGTCGGTGGCCACTAGCCGGGGCGTGCGAAGGCTCTGCATAACAGGTTCCAGTTTGCCCCGTGATGCCGCGTGACAGAAATCTTCCATGGGACGGGAACACCAACGCGCCAGAATGGTGTTAGATGTGATGGCGTTGTATTAGCTGATCCCGTAGTGAAAACCAGCATGACTTTGTCTGAGCCACCCCGGGTGCTTGCTGTACGACACACCGGGACCCACGAGGTGTGGGTCCCATAGATTCACATCCTGAGGGAGAGCTTTTATGGCTCAGGGAACCGTCAAGTGGTTCAACGCCGAGAAGGGCTTCGGCTTCATCGCCCCGGACGGCGGTGCGCCGGACGTGTTCGTGCACTTCTCCGAGATCGTCGGCAGTGGCTACCGCAGCCTTGAAGACGGGCAGCGGGTCGAGTTCGAGATCACGCAGGGCCAGAAGGGGCCGCAGGCCTCACAGGTTCGCGCCGTCTGACCTGTAGTCGGCAAGCAAGACCGGGGTTCGCTTCCAGCGGGCCTCGGTCTTTTGCTTGTGTCGGATTGGTCACGGGTGGGACCAGCCCCCAACCGGCGTCCCGTCGCCACCGTCCACACCTATATGAGGTACGCGTGGTTGTGTCATCCCGTGACCGTTGCCGGGGTGATCATGCTCTTGGTCAACGACCACCTGCTCAAGCAGGCCTGGCCCGGATTCGTGACGGGCAAGCTCAGCGACGTGGCCGGGCTCGTCGTGGCGCCCGCCCTGCTGGCCCTGCTTCTCTGGCGGCGGGCCGATCTGGCCGCCACCGTGCTGACGGGAGTGCTGTTCGCGCTCGTGAAAACGACGGAGACGGGCGCTGAGGCCGCCTCCCAGGCCTGGACCTTCCTGGCGGGCCCATCGCGCGTCCTGGCCGATCCCACGGACCTTCTCGCCCTTCCGGCGCTCGCGCTGGCCTGGTGGGTACGCCGGCGCAGCCTCACCGCGGGTTCCTCCCCGCGCTGGCGGATCATCGTGGCGATGCCGCTGGCCGTGCTGGCGGTCACGGCCAGCGGCGCCGCTCCCGGCCCGTCCGCGGCCGCCGCGGTCGAGGTGAAGAACGACCGGATCCTCGTGTACACCGACGATTTCACCATCTGGGAGTCCGAGGACCATGGGGCCACCTGGTCGTCGAGCAGCGTCCCCTTCGACGACATCCCCCCAGACGTCCGCAGCCGGCTCCAGGAGGTCCAGACGCCTCAGGCCGCCGCGTGTGTGCACTACCAGGCGACGCGCTGCTACCAGGTGGTGCCGGGCCAGATGGCCGTGGAGCAGTCCGACGACGGCGGCAAGACCTGGCGAACCTCGTGGTCCCTGGCCGACGGCGACGAGCGGGAGCGCCTCGTCAGGCGGTACGACGACGCGTCCGGGCTGCGCTCGATGGGGCTTGCCGTACAGGCCTGGCGCGGCGGGCACATCGTGGTCGTCGCGAACGGCCTGGACGGCATCGTGGTCCGCGACGAGTCGGGCACCTGGCAGCGCCTCGGCTGGCCGGGCCAGGACGCGGAGAGCCCGTCGGTAGACCTCTTTCCCGAGATCAACGTGGCGATCTTCCTGGCCGCGTGCTTGTTGTTCGGCGCCGCAGGGGCCGGGCTGCGCCGATACCACCGCCTCTATCTGGGCTTCGCGGCGGCCGCCTGCCTGAGTTACCTGGCGGTGGTGAACGTGCCGGACCTCCCCAGCGATCTGGATGCGGTGGTGCGGATCCTCGGCGTGATCACAATCCCGGTGGGCTTCGTGGTGTGCATCGCGCTGCTGATCGCAGGGCGGGCTCGGCCGGCGCCCGTGGCCGTCGGTCTGCTGGGCGCGCCGCTGGTCTACCTGAGCGTCTACACGCCCTTCCACGGGTGGGCGGCGGGCACGCCCGGGCCCTACTGGGCGGCCGTCGTGCTGGCCGTGCTGCTGACCGGGCTGGTGCTGATGACCGCCCTGGCCCTTATCAGGAAGGACGCCCGCCAGGCGAGCTCGCCGGCGGACGGTCCTCCCTGAGCGACGTGAGCCCTACTTGGCCGGCCTGGGCGACGTGCGCCCTACTCGGCCGGCCTGGGCGACGTGCGCCCTACTCGGCCGGCCTGGGCGACGTGCGCCCTACTCGGCCGGCCTGGGCGACGTGCGCCCTACTCGGCCGGCCTGGGCGACGTGCGCCCTACTCGGCCGGCCTGGGCGACGTGCGCCCTACTCGGCCGGCCTGGGCGACGTGCGCCCTACTCGGCCGGCCTGGGCGACGTGCGCCCTACTCGGCCGGCCTGGGCGACGTGCGCCCTACTTGGCCGGAGTGAGCACGTCGAGGCCCACGTAAGGACGCAGCGCCTCGGGAACCACCACGGAGCCGTCGGCCTGCTGGTGGTTCTCGAGGATCGCCACGATCCAGCGGGTCGTGGCGAGCGTGCCGTTGAGCGTGGCCAGGTGGCGCGGCTTGCCGTCCTTGTCGCGGTAACGAGCCCCGAGCCTGCGAGCCTGGAACTCGGTGCAGTTGGAGGTCGAGGTCAGCTCCCGGTAGCGGCCCTGGGTGGGGATCCAGGCCTCGCAGTCGAACTTGCGGGCGGCCGACATGCCGAGGTCACCCGCCGCCGTGTCGATGATCCGGTAGGGCACCTCGATCTTGGCCAGCATCTCCTTCTCCCAGGCGAGCAGGCGCTGGTGCTCCTCGTGGGCGTCCTCCGGCCGCACGTACGAGAACATCTCGACCTTGTCGAACTGGTGGACCCGGATGATGCCCCTGGTGTCCTTGCCGTACGAGCCCGCCTCGCGGCGGAAGCACGACGACCAGCCCGCGTAACGCAGCGGCAGCTCGCCCGCGTCGATGATCTCCTGGGCGTGGTAGCCGGCCAGCGAGACCTCCGAGGTGCCGACCAGGTAGAGGTCGTCCTCCGGCAGCCGGTAGATCTCCTTGTCGTGGGCCACGTGGAAACCCGTGCCCTGCATGGTCTCCGGCTTGACGAGCACCGGCGTGATCATCGGCGTGAACCCGGCCTCGATCGCCTGCTGCATGGCCATGTTGAGCAGGCCGAGCTGCAGGCGCGCACCCACGCCCTTGAGGAAGAAGAACCGCGAGCCGGAAACCTTGGCGCCCCGCTCCATGTCGATGGCGCCGAGCGCCTCGCCGAGCTCCAGGTGGTCCTTGGGCTCGAAGTCGAACTCCCGCGGCTTGCCGACCGTCTCCAGCACCACGTAGTCGTCCTCGCCACCGGGCGGCGCGCCCTCCTCGACGATGTTGGGCACCGCCTGGACGAGCTCGTCGAGCTCGGACCCGAGCTTCTCCGCCTCCGCCTCGGCCGCCTTGACCTGGCTCGCGAGATCCTTGGCGCGCTGGAGCAGCGCCGCCTTCTCCTCGCCCTGTGCCTTGGAGACCGACTTGCCCATGCTCTTCTGCTCTGCGCGCAGAGACTCGAACGAGGTCAGCGCGGCGCGGCGGCGCTCGTCGAGGTCGAGCAGCGTGTCGACGACGGAGTCGTCCTCACCGCGGGCACGCTGCGACGCCCGTAGCCGGTCGGGATCCTCACGAACAGTACGCAGGTCAATCACAAGGAAAAGGCTACCGGCGCCCGGCTGCGCCTCGCCCCCGGATTACCTCTGCCCGCCATGACGGTCCCACGACCTGCCGCTCCTCTGCCCGACGCGGTCGTGCCTGCCGCGCCATCCGCCGCCTCGCACTCTCCGATCGCTTAAGGGGAACCGGGCGAGCCCGCAGTGGCCGGACCTGGCCACGCAGGCGTCCACTCAGAGGCGAGGGGTCGCTGGGACGCTCAGACCTGCCCGGCGCGGATGCGTGCGAGCCACTCGCCTGCCTCGGCGAACTCGGCGTCGGCCGTGCCCCGCTTGATCTGCGGCGCGATGCCGTCGGCCCGCGGGTAGCTGCCCAGGAAGCGCACCTCGCCGCAAATGCGGTGCAGCCCCGAGATCGCCTCGCCGACCCGGGCATCGGCCACGTGTCCCTCGAAGTCGAAGTGGAAGAAGTAACGCCCGATGCCGTCGCCGGTGGGCCGCGACTCGATGCGCGTCAGGTTGACCCCGCGCACGGAGAACTCGGTCAGCATCTCCAGCAGCGCGCCGGGGTGGTCGTCGGCCAGGAAAACGACGAGCGTGGTGCGGTCGGAGCCGGTCGGCTCGGGCAACCGTCCCGGACGGCTCACCCTGACGAACCTCGTCACGGTGTCCGACCTGTCGCCGATGTCGGTGGCCAGCTCGACCAGCCCATAGTGCTCGCCGGCGATGCGGGCGGCGATGGCGGCGTCGTACGGGGAGCCCGGCAGCGACACCTCCTGCGCCGCGGCCGCCGTCGAAGGCGCGGCCACCACGACCGCGTCGGGCAGCTCGCGGGCGAGGAAGGCGCGGCACTGGGTGATGGCCGCAGGATGCGTGTAGACCCGCTTGATGTGCGGGATCTCGGTGTCGGGCCGGGCCAGCAGCGAGAACTGCACGGGCAGCAGCAGCTCGGCCGTGATCAGCAACGGCTCGCCCCAGGCGAACTCGTCGAGCGTCGTGGTGATCGCGCCCTCGATCGAGTTTTCCAGCGGGACCACGGCCCCGTCGGCCTCGCCCGCGCGGGCGGCGTTGAGCGCGGCACTGACCGTGGCGCAGGGCAGCCGCTCGGCGGTGGGGTCGAGGAGCCGCAGGGCCTCTTCGGTGAAAGTCCCTTCCGGTCCGAGATAGGCGAGTCTGGGCATGCATCTAGAGTATCCGCAGGTCGACAGGCGCGCGCGCCCTATCGCCCACGGCCGGCACCCTCCCGCGCCCTGGCTCGGGCACAGGTGAAGCCTTGCGGCGGGCGTCCGTCCCGGCTGTCAGAGGGGGCCTGACGCCCGGGACGGGATCAACGGGCCGAGCCCCAGCCGGGCCGCGCGCACCGCCTCTTCCTCCTCCGGCGACAGCGGCTGCTGCCCCTTCCCGCCCACCACCGGCCGCACGTATGTGCGCGTCTCGCTCCGGCCGTTGATCGAGGTCAGGACGATCCCGTCACCCAGCCCATTGATCATCGCTATGGAGAACGACAGCCGCCCCGTCATCTCGGAGAGCGCGTCGTACCGGCAGACGGCCACGTCTCTGATGGCCTTGAGATCGCCTCTGCCCTCGCTGGTCTGTCTGGCCAGCATCCGCTGGCAGTCCTCCACGGCGGCTCTGGCCTGCCGGAGCGCCAGATGACCGATCACGACGCCGCTGACCCCGGCGACCACGCCCACGATGACCCATGCGGTAACGAGCACGGCACAGAGGGTAATGCTTTGGTCAAGCGATCTCGCGCCGTTTCGGCAACCAGGACACCAACATCCACACCAGAGCCAACGCCCCAAGCCCGAACCCATTCTGGACGATCTTCCCCAGCACGAGGCTCACCACCGGTATTTCGGCGGCCTTCAGCGAAACCCCCCACCAGGGAATCGGCACCACGTAGTACAACCACACCCCCGCCGCCACCCGCAGCCTGACCGGATCCCGCCCGTCGCCGACGATCGCACCGAGCACCACGACCACCCAGGCCAGGTGGTGGATCCAGGCGACGGGCGAGAGCAGCACGGCCATCAGGCCGACGAGCGCGACCGCCGTGAGCTGGTCACCCGCCCGGTACGCGTCGCGGGCGCCGCGGAAGCCGTACCAGCCGACCACCGCCACGATCCCGAGCCACATCGCGGTCGTCACCAGCTCCGGCATGTAGAGGCGGATCAGCATGCCGCGGATCGACTGGTTGGTGGTGGCCGCGTTCGAGCCGAGGCGTTCGGGATCGAGCAGCGCCGAGAACCAGAAGTCGGACGCGTCCTGCGGGATCACCGCGAACGGCAACAACGTGAGCACGCCCGCCACGAACGACGCCATGAAGAACGTGCGCCACTGCTTGGTGATCAGCAGATAGATCAGGAAGACGCCGGGTGTCAGCTTCACCGCCGTGGCCAGCCCGATCAAGAACCCCCGAGGCCACCACGGCCGCCTCGCCACGCAGTCGGCCAGGCACAGCGCGACGAGCATGATGTCCACCTGCCCGAACCGCACCTGGTCCCTGATCGGCATCAGGTACGTTCCGGCGATCATCAGCGCCGCGAACGCCCACGGCACGTACTTCCGCACCACCGGTCCGTTCAGCGCCTCCCTGAACGACAACCACACCGTGACGGCCAGCGCCACGAAGATCCCGGCCGTCCACACCCATTGGGCCGTCTCCCAGGACATCTTCGCCAGCACCGCGGCCAGCATCGCGGCGATGGGCGGGTACGTGAACGGCAGCAGCTGCGGCGCGGGCGTGAAGTAGTCGTAGACCCGTCGCCCCTCGAGCAGCATCTGCCCGCCGGTGCGGTAAACGTCCAGGTCGACCAGCCGTTGATCGTCCGGGTTGGTGAGCCACGTGTACACCAGCGGCGCCACGGCCGCCATGACGACGAGCGCCGCGACCGCCCACGCCCACGCCCACCACTGCCGCCGGATCACCCGCACCTCGCCATCTGTCACGAGGTGGCACGTTACCCGGAGCCCGCGGTTCGCGCGTGGGTGAGCATAAGCTCTGGGATCAGCCTTACACCCGCTCAGTCTTGAGGAACGGTTCCGTCCATGCCGAACGACGCCATGCCAAACCCGACCAGCGGCTGGTATGGAGCACGCCACGAACGGCGCTCACAAGGAGGTCACGGCTCCCGCTTCCGCTGGTTCGTCGCGGTGCTCCTGCTCGGCATGATGATCGCGGGACCTCTTGGCCCGGCAAGCGCTGCGGCATGGGCGGCTGCGGTCAAGGGACGTGTGGCGCTCATCGGTGTGCCGGGGCTCGAATGGAGCGATCTCGACCAAGCGCGCACGCCGAACCTGTGGCGCCTGGTCGGCCAGGGCGCCTCGGCCTCACTCTCGACCCGGGCCGTGCCGCCGCCCGACCGTGGCATCACCTGCCCCATCGCCGGCTGGCTGACGGTCTCCGCCGGTCAGCGGGCCGGTACGACGGGCAAAGGCTGCCCTTCACCCGCCGCTCCCCAGCCGGCGGGCACGGGCGCGAGCATCCCCAACTGGCAGGCGTTGACCGCGTACCAGGCCGAAACCGGCTTCGACGCGCGGCTCGGAACCCTGGGGCAGCTGGTCGCGGACGGGGGCGGCAAGGTCGCTGCCATCGGGCCGGGGGCGGCGATCGCGGGGGCGGACAGGTCTGGAAATATCGCCAAATACGCCCCTAGCCTCGATGCCCTTGGCGACCCTGCCCCGTACAACCTGATCGTGCTCGAAGCCGCCGAGCTCGCGGACGCCTGGGCCGACCGGCCCCTCGACGAGTACGGAGTCCCCACCCCGCTGCCCGCCGCGACCCGCCAGGCCGCCGTGGCCGCCGCCGACCAGCAGGTCGGCGCCCTCGTCGGCAAGCTGCCGCCCGGCACGACGATCCTGGTGGCCGGTCTTTCGGACGTGACCCCGAACGCGCATCTGCACGTGGCGATCGCCGCAGGGCCGTCCCCGAGCGGGGAGCCGTACCCGCACGGCCACCTCACTGCCAGGTCCACCCGTCAGGACGCCCTGGTCACGATCACCGACCTCACCGCCACCGCCATCCAGCTCCTGGGCCTGACCGCCCCCCGCGAAGTGGTGGGCCGCCCCTGGCAACCGGGCGGTGCGGCACCCGCCACCCCGGCGGGCACGGTGACGGAACTGGCGGACGGAGACCTGGCCAGCCAGGTCCTCCGCGAGGTCCGGGGCCCGTTCTTCACCGTCCTGGTGACGGTCCAGCTCCTCTTCTACGCCTGGGCCGCCCTCGCCCTCCGCCGCCGCCACACCCCCACCCACCCAGGTCCCAGCGCTTCCGCCACCACCACCTCGGAAGCCACCACGTCAGACGCCTCCATGTCCGGCGCCTCCACGTCGGACGCCGTTGCATCGGAGGGCTCAATCTCGGAGCCCAACTCGGGCACCATCGCCTCCGGTGCCTCCGCTTCCGGGAGGACCACCTCCGCCGCCGCCGACCCGCTCGCGAGCACCTCCAGGCTGCTCCGCGCCGTCCAGGTCGTGGCAGTCGTCAGCGGGGCCATCGCCGTCTCCACGTTCCTGGCGCAGTTGGTGCCCTGGTGGGCACTGCCGGTGCCGATGCTGTCCGTCATCGTGACGATCCTGGCCATCGCCGGGTTGATCACCGCCGTCGCCTTCGGCGGCCCCTGGCGGGCTCACGTGCTCGGCCCGCTCACCGCCGTAGCGGGGATCACCTCGCTTGCCCTCCTCCTGGACGTCATGACGGGCTCGAGACTCCAGGTGAACGCCGTGACCGGCTACGAGCCCGTGACCGGCGGGCGGTTCTACGGCTTCAGCAACATCGCCTTCGCCGTCTACGCCACGGGCACCATCCTGGGGTTGGCCGGAGTGGCGCAATGGTTGCTGCGCAGGGGCGTGTCCAGGCTCGTCGTGGTAGGGGCGTGCACGTTGTACGGGGGTTTCGCGGTGTTCGCGGATGGGTGGCCGTCGTGGGGCGCGGACTTCGGCGGGGTGCCGGCGTTCGTGACCGGACTGGCCGTCTTCCTCATCCTGCTCTCGGGCCGCCGCGTGTCGGTGCTGCGCCTCTTGCTGGTCGGCCTGGCGGGGGGCGTGCTGGTCGGCACTCTGTCCGTGGTCGACTGGCTGCGACCCGAGACGGAGCGGACCCACCTGGGCACGTTCGTGCAGCAGGTGATCGATGGTCAGGCCTGGACCGTCGTCGGACGCAAGTTCAGCGCCATGATCGGCGTGACGGTGGGAAACTGGTCGCTGACCCTCCTCACGGTGGTCGCGCTCGCGTTCCTGTTCTTCGTCCTCGCCCGGCCCTCGCGTTGGGGTGCGCCGGCGCTCGGCCAGGCGTACGCGCTGGCCCCGACGCTCAGGGCAGGCCTGTTCGGCGCCTTGACGTGTGCCTTCGTCGGCTTCCTGATAAACGACTCGGGCATCGCCATCCCGGCTATGGCACTGACGGTGGCGGTCCCCCTGACGCTGGCCGCGTGCGTTCGCGCCCTGCAGCTCTCCACGCCCACACCGCCAGGGCCACGGTCAGGGCGAGCAGCACCCACCCGATCTGAGGCCGGACCACCGTCCTGAGCCACTCCAGATCGGCGGGCTGCGCCTCGACCCGGGCAGGCAGGTAGGCGAGGGACAGGGCCAACAGGTGGGCGACCATGAACCCGTCCACCGCCGACGCCGTCACGAGCGCCAACATCCCGAATGCCAGCCCGTCGTACCAGGGCAGGATGTACGGCGTGGCGAACAGGTACGCCACCACCAGCCCGGCAGCCACCACCGGCGCCTCCAACCCGCCGGCGCCGCTCAGCGTGTCGGTCCGGGGGGTGCCGTGCAGTCGGCTGGTCCAGTGCGTACGGGAAGCCCAGCGGAGCAGGCACCAGGCGACGAGCGCGAGCACCAGCAACGAGCCGACCTGGATCTCCCCCCGGTATGCGCTTCCCGTGCCCACGATCGACTGGAGCCAGCCCTGGACGAGCTTCCAGTAGGAGGCATGCGAGATCGACTTGCTGGTGCGTGTCACCGGCGTGATCGCTTCCGCCCCGACGATCACGTACCCGATCACCACCAGCGCCAGGGCGCAGGCCGCCATGAGGGCCAGCCGGGCGGGGCGCCGGCGTAGCTCCCAGGCAGGGCCGAGGGCCACCAGACCGGCGTTGAGCTTGATCGCCACCCCCAGTCCGAGGAGAGCGCCCGAACCCACGGGACGGCTCCTGGCCACGAGCGCCGCGACCATGCAGGCGATGGCCAGGGTGTCCACGTGCATGCCCGCCACCAGGTGATAAAGCAGGAGTGGATTGGCCGTCCACAACAGGGCCGCGCGCCGGCGCCGGTCCGGGTCGTCCCTGGTGAAACGGTCTATGAGGAGGCCGGTCGCGATGAAGGCAGCGGCGTTGAACAGCGCCAGAACGAAGATCGTCAACCGGAGCGAGTCCCCGCCGGCCCAGCTCGCGGCCGCCTGCAGAGCCGTCGCGACCGGGCCGTAAACGCTCGGCTCCTCACGCCACGGCTCCTCTACGGCGTCGGCGATGGGGTCGCCGGGCAGGCCGGCGGCGCCATGGGTGTACGGGCTGAGGCCCAGCGTCGCCATGCGGCCGTACGCGGCGTAGTTGAGGTGGTCGGCGGAGCCCGAGGGAGGCAGGAACGCCAGGATCCCGGCGGAAAGGCAGCCGATGAGCACCAGCAGGCGTGCGCTCGGCAGGCCCCGGCCTGCTCCGGCCCGCCCTGCCATCGGCTGGGTTTCTTGGCCGGATGCGGGTCGAGAGCGGCTCGTGGGAGAGCCGGATCCGACCGGCATCGGCACTTCGGCGTTGGCCGTGGGTGGGGTGCGGATGGCGGAGAGGGCGGCCAGGAGGCCGAGGCCGCCCAGGAGGAGCGCGACGGCGGCGAGGGCGACCGTCAGGTGCGGGGCGGGGTGGACGTCGAGAGAGTACGGCGGTTGCCAGGACGGGCCGCTCAGCGCCGGAACCATGGGTGACGGGCCGAGGAGGCCGATGGTGATCGTCAGCAGGATCGAGGCACCGATCGCCCCAGTGGCCGCCCAGGCCGGCCGGACTCGTGCCGTGTCGTGCCGCGTCTCCGAAGTCACCCGCAAATTCCAGCACACACTCCGACCGGCTTCGGCCGGACGGCCGCTCCCTGTGGACAACCGACTGGCAGTGAGGCAGCGCGCGAGATGCGGCAGGCCCCGCGCACAACGACGGCACGGCCTCTCCGCTGGGTCAGGAACCGCCAGGCTCGCCGAAGCCACGCGCCCGACCGGCCAGGCACGCCGAGCCGGCGGTCAAGGCAACGGCCCCGGGTCCGGAGGACCGGGGGCCGTGCTCCGGGCCGGCGGTCCAAGGCAACGGCATCAGATCCGGAGGGCCAGGCGTCGCACTCCGGGCGGCAACGTGCTCAAAGCACCGATGCAGCCGGAGGTGGTCAGCGGTTGGTGCGAAGTTTGTGGAGGTTTTGGGTGACCAGCGGGTCCCGGATCGCCAGGGCGCGGGCCACGTCACGGAGTTGGACCGCGCGGTGGAGCTGCGCACGCCAATCCGTCCCGGTAGCCCGATGTGCCATGTCCACCTCGACCTCCGTCACCCGATATCCCTTGCGCACCAGGTCAATCGTCAGCGCGGTCTCCACGCCGAACCCGTGCGCCAGCGGCCGGGCCGCTTCGAAGGCGGCTCTGGTCAGGCAGCGCTGGCCGTTGAGCGGCTGGGCGAGCTCCAAGCCGACGGCCCGGCGGATGCCCTCCCTGGAAAGGCGTACGACCAGGCCATGGCCGCCGAGCTTCACCCTGGTCGCGAAGACGGCGATGGTCATGTCGGCCTGACCCGCGCGTACGGGCTCGATGAGCGGGGCCGCGGCAGCCGCGGTCTCCCCCAGGTCGGCGTCGAGGAACAGCAGGTGACGGGGGGTGGCATCCTCGTCCAGAAGGCGTACGGCCTCCGCTCCGGTCTCCATCGCCGCGGCCTTGCCCCTGTTGCGGCTGTGCCGCACCACCCGGGCTCCCGCCGCGCGCGCCACCCGGCCGGTCTGGTCGCGCGACCCGTCGTCCACGACCACGACGAGGTCCACGCCGGGCAGGGCCGCAGCGGCCTTGACGGTGGCCGCGATGCGGTCGGCTTCGTTGGCGGCCGGGATGATGACCGCGGTGTCACCGATCACTGGGCGTTACCTTCCATGAACAGGACAACATCGTCCCCCAAGGTAGTCGTCTCAGGAAGACGGCATCACCCGAACGGTACGTCCTCGCCGCCGTCGGCGGCGACGCCCGGCCATGTCGCCGGATGCGGCATCGCGCCGGCGACCGACGCCCCCGCGTCCGGCTCCCGTCATGAGCCCTCGGCGATGAGGAACTCCTCCGGCACCTTGTCATGCACGGTGAACACCGAGTCGAGCCCGGTGACCTGCAGAATCTTGCGTACGGCGGGACGCGGCGCGGCCACCTCCAGTGTCCCGCCCTGCTCCTTCATCCGCTTGAGCGCCGAAAGCAGCACGTTCATCCCCGTGGAGTCACAGAAATCCACGGCGGACATGTCGATGACAACTCTGCTGGGCCCCTCCTGCAGCAGCCGAGTGAACTCGGACTGCAGGTGAGGCGCCGTATAGAGGTCGATTTCCCCGGTGACCGCGACTACCGCGCACCCGGCATGTGATCTGGTCGAGACCTTGAGCTCCACATGGGCAGGCTAGCGGTGCGAAGCCTTCCGGTCACGTTGTCACGCCGAGAGGGCAACCACAGGTTTTTGTCCTCTGTTTGTGCTCCATGGAAACGGAGAGTACGCGAAGCTTGACAGTGTGACACCAAATCAGCCGACGTCACGTCGAAGAGGAGGGACGGGCCCCGCATCGATGAAGGCCGAGAATCCCGAAGATCATCAGCGTCAGGGGCTCCGAGAACACCTGGAGTCCATCCTCATCCGCACAGAGAAGGCCACATCATGGCATGACGAAGCAGGACGCCTCCGTGGCCTGGTCAACCACGAGGGCTACGTCCCCATTCGCACCCGGCTGGCGACCGAGGACCTCGAGTTCCTCGCCGGCGCCCGTAGCGATCTGCTCAGCTTCGCCGAGCTCGGGCTCAGGCTGCTGGATCTCCATCAGCCGAGGGACGCGGGCGGCATCACGAGCGACGCCGCGCACCCCATCCTCCGGTGCCGAAGCTGCATGTGGCGCTGGCCCTGCCCGACGTTCCGGGCGATGTGGGAGTCGTTCGGCGCCCAGCCCAACACCGAAGCCGCGCTCGCGGACGGCGCCGGGCCTCCGGAAACGATCAATGGTGTCAGCCGCTGACCAGGGGAAGCCGGATCTCGAACCGGCACCCCGGCCCGTCGTTGACCACCCCGATCACCCCGTTGTGCGCTTCCACGATGCCCTGCGCGATCGCCAGCCCGAGCCCCGCGCCGCCGTCGGCGGTAGGAGTCCGAGCCGCCTCCCCGCGGAAGGCCACCTCGAACACCCGAGGCAGATCGTCATCAGGGATCCCTCCGCAGCAGTCCGTCACGGACAGGCATGCCATCCCCTCGTCCACCCCGGCCCGCAACACCACGGTCCGATCCGACGGCGTGTGCCGGATGGCGTTGACCACGAGGTTGCCGAGGGCCCGTCCCAGCGCCCCGGCGTCGGCCTCCACCGGCACGGTCTCCGCCGCCTCGGCCGTGAGCATCACGCCCTTGGCCCTGGCGAGCGGCTCGGCACCGGCCAGAGTGTCGGCGACGAGGTCGGCGAGCCCGATCCGGGCCCTGGAGAGCCGCAGGGCCCCGGCGTGGATGCGCGACAACTCGAACAGGTCGTCCACCATGGCGGACAACCGCTCGACCTCCAGTTTGATCTGGCCGTGATAGCGCGCGACGGTCTCGGGGTCCGACACCACCCCGTCCTCCAGCGCCTCCGCCATGGCCCGCATGCCGGCCAGCGGCGTCCGCAGGTCGTGACTCACCCAGGCCACGAGCTCGCGCCGCGCCCCCTCCAGGGCCCGTTCCCGCGCGTACGCCTCCTCCAGCGTGTTCGCGATCGTCTGCAGCTCGGCGGGCAGTCCCTGCGGGGCCACGAAGGGCATGTCCCGTACGGCGTCCACCAGCCGCCTGCTCTCCCGCACCACCCGCTTGGCCAGCACGAACGCGACCCCTAGCCCCACCAGCCCGCCGACGGCCACCACGCTCAGCACGAAGTCCTTGACCGGCCCCTCGATGATCATCTTCATGATGATCGCCACGACGCCCGCCAGGGTGGCGGCCACGGCGACCACCACGACCACGGCCAGCATCACCCCGATGGACTTGGTACGCAGCCGGCCCATCACCCAGACGCCGGCGAGCGCCACCAGCAGCCCGAGCCCGGCGGCCACGGCCACGACCATCCACAGCTCCGTACCCATCAGCCGCCGTCTTCCAAGGGCTCGTACCGGTACCCGACCCCCCACACCGTGACGATCCTGCGCGGCGCGGTCGGATCCGGCTCGATCTTCTCCCGCAGCCGCCGTACGTGCACGGTCACCGTGGAGGAGTCGCCGAACGACCACCCCCACACCTGGTTGAGCAGCGCCGAGCGGCTGAAGGCCTGGCGGGGGTTGCGCATGAGGTACGCCAGCAGGTCGAACTCCCGGGCCGTCAGCATGATCTCGTCCTCGCGCAACCGCACCTCGTGGGCTCCCACGTCCACCATGAGGTCACCGTCACGCAACACCCCGGTCCCGCCGGTCACGGAGGCGCCTCTGGCCCGCCGCAACACGGACTGCACGCGCAGCGCCAGCTCGCGCGGGCTGAACGGCTTGGTCACGTAATCGTCGGCCCCGGTCTCGAGGCCCACCACGCGGTCGATCTCCTCACCGAGCGCGGTCAGCATGATCACCGGCACCGGCCAGCGCTCCCTCAGCTTCCTGCACACCTGCAGCCCGTCGATCTTGGGCAGCATGAGATCGAGCACCATGAGATCCGGCGGGTGCGCCAGCGCCCTGCGCAGCGCCTCCGCGCCGTCGCCCACACACTCGACCTCGTGCCCGTCGCGCTCCAAATAGCGGGCGACGACCTCGGAGACCGTCGGATCGTCATCGACCACCAGGATGCGCGTGTTCACGTCTTCACGGTACGGCCACGCCCCGCGGAAGTGGCATGGACGTCATCGGTTCGTAAGCCTCGCGGATCATGCCCGGAGGACGTACGGTGGCTCCATGGGTAAAGTCGTGATGCTCGTCATAGGGACCCTGCTAGGTCTCTTCGTGGTGTTCAACTTCCTGCTGCCGATGCTGGCGTTCCTGTTCAAGATCGCTCTGATCATCGGTGTGGTCGGCCTGGTCGCGTTCATCGCGGTCACCGTCGTCGGCAAGTCCTCCCGGTCGCATTGACCCGGTCACGTTGACACTGTTCCTGCTTGATCCGTGGCTGGTCGGGATCACCATGATGGCGATCCTGCTGCTGGCCGCGTGGGCGGCCGCGTTGCTGCCCGTCCTCAGCGGGGAGCCGCCGAGCTTTCCGCTGTCCTACGCGCGCCGTACGGCGTTCCAGCGCCAGCGCGACCCGGACGCGGCCGGACGCCCGCGTCCACGAGCCCCATAGGCATGCCCCGCTTCCACACGCAAGCGGGGCTCGCCGACACGTGAGCCCTGATCCGATCTCCCATTGAGGGAAGGGCTCATGATCGATTCTCTTGTCACGTTCGTCATCGGCATGGCCGGGGGCAATGCCGCGCTCGCGATCGTGTTGTTCACCGTGGCCGTGCGGCTCTTGCTGCTGCCGCTCAACGTGCGCCAGGCCCGTACGGTGAAGATCCGCGAGCGCCTCGCGCCCAAACTTCGCGACCTGCAGAAACGCTTCGCGCGTAATCCCGAGCGATTGATGCGGGAGACGCGGGCGCTTTACGCCAAGGAAGGCAGCTCGCCGTTCGCCGGGTTCCTGCCGATGCTGACGCAGTTGCCGTTCATGTGGCTGATGTACCGGGTGGCCACGCATCCGACCGCGCTGGCCGGTCACGATCTGTTCGGGGCGCCGCTGGGGCATCAAGTGGCCGGCGTGGTGGCTAATTACGGTCTGGTCAGCGGCCCGTTTTTGGTCTTTGTTCTGGTCATCGTGCTGATCACAGCGGTGGCATGGCTGTCGGCGAGGCAAATCAAGGTTCCGGAGGAGCAGCCCGAGCTGATGAGGAGGATCATGCGGCTGCTGCCGTACGGCTCTGTGCTGGCCGCGCTCGTGCTCCCGCTGGCGGCGGGTCTCTATCTGCTGGTGTCCACGGCGTGGGCGACAGGGGAGCGGGCCGTGCTGGCTAGCCGGCCTCTTTGAGCGCTGCGACCTGCCCGTTCATCGCTCCTTTGGGGGCGGGCAGGATGGCCCACACCGTCGTGGTGTCCCCGTCGTGACGCACGCCCCAGCTCTCCGCCACATATTCCACGATGCCGAGCCCCCGGCCCCCCAGCGAGGAAAGGGTCGGGCGGCCGGCGCGCGGCTCGGTCGCCGCACCCCCGTCGCTGACCGCCACCTCGATGTGATCGTCGCTGCGCAGCCAGGCGACCCTCACCATCCCCGACGGCAGCGGATGCGCGTGCCGCAGCGCGTTGCTCAGCAACTCGCTCACCACCAGCACCGCATCGTCGATCGCCGTGGAAAAGACCCCGCATTCCTGCAGGTCAGTGCTCAGACGCTGGCGGGCAACGGCAACGCTGGACGGCGCGTACGGCAGCAGCACCACGCTTGACACACCCACCTCCCCGTTCCCTGTGCCCCCCGCGGGAACACTCCCCGGTACGACCGAAATGCCCCGTTACTCGATCCCAGAAACCGCATCTCGATCACAGCTTGTACACATTGGACGATAGGTCAGCTCAACCGTGACCACCTCGTTACCGCACCGGTGTGTCGGATCGGATAGTGGAAGCGCATCGCAGGACAAGTCGCATCCTGGTGCCCCCTCCCGGCCTCGGATGAGCGCTCACGTCCCCTCCTTGTGCTCTGGCGAGGCTGCGGACGATGTAGAGCCCGAGCCCTACTCCACCAAACCTTCTCCGGTCGCCGCTGTCCACTTGGACGAACCTCTCAAAGATCCGCTCGCGGTCGGGCGGGGCGATGCCGACGCCTTCGTCGTCGACCACCACGACGACGTTGTCGTCCTCCAGCCAGGCCTCGACGCTGATCAACCCGCCCTTCGGGGAGTACTTGAACGCGTTCTCCAGCAGCTGCCCCAGCACGATGTCCGTGGCGAGGGCGTCGCCGAGCACGTTCGGGAGCTCGTCGGGGAGCACGACCTCCACCCGGTGCTTGTCCGACAACGAGGGCAGTCCCAGCGTGGCCGCGTGGATGCGCTCGGCCAGGTCGAACCTCTCGATCCGCACCTTGAGCTCGTCCGCGCCCGCCCTGGCGCCGAGCAGCAGGTGATCCATGAGCTGCCCGAGCGACCTGGCCCGCTCGGCGATCGTGTGCACGGCCGAGCGCCGCTCGGGGTCGCTCATCTTGTCCCAGCGCGAGTCCAGCGTGCTCGCGAACCCCCGCACGATCGTGATCGGCGTCCGCAGCTCGTGGCTGGTCGTGGCCAGGAACAGGTCCTTGGCCTCCTCCAGCTCCTTGGCCGTGGTCACGTCGCGGAAGTCGACGACGACCTCGCCGGTCTCCTCGACCTGCGCGCTCACCACGTCCAGCCACCGCCCGCTCCCCATCTGGTACGTGAGCTTCTCCCCGCTCTTGGGCAGCGGGAACGGCGGCGGCCCGCCGATGACGGCGTCGGCGGGGAACGCGGTGATCTCGGCGGCGGCCGGGTTCCACCGCACGACACGCCCGGCCTCGTCGAGCACGGCGATCCCGTCGGCGCTGGCGTCGAACACGGCCTGCTCGTGCGCCCGCTGCCGCACCGCCTCCTGGTAGGCGACCGCGTTGCCGACGGCGATGCCGGCATGCCCGGCCAGCAGTTCCAGCAGTTCCAGTTCGAGGTGCCCTGGCGTGCGCCGGGCGAAGAGCGCGTAGAGCGCGCCGTACGGCCGCCCGCCGACGGCGGCGAGGCCCAGCGCGATCGTGTGCAGGCCGTTCAGCTTCGCCCACACCAGGTCGTCGAGCTCGTTCGACTGCAGCAGGACGGTCTTGCCCGTTCGTAAGAGCCGATCCACGAGGCTCGTCCGCAGGTCGCTGGTGGTCCCCCTGATCGACTCCGGCAGCTGGTACGTGCTGACCAGCCGCAGCCGTTCCCCCTCGATCAGCACGAACCCGCCCGCGTCCGCCCCGGTCAGCTCGGTGAGGCTGGCCGAGATCCGGTCGAGCACGGCCGACAGCTCCAGCTCGGAGTTGATGTCGCCGACCACGTCGGTCAGCTTGCGCACGAGCCTGGCCCGGCGCGCCATGCGGTTCTTGGCGACCTCGTCGGTCCTGGCCAGGTGGTGCACGCACACGTACCCGGCCACGGCGCTGCCCAGCCGCAACGCGCTGATGTCGACGCGCATGTCGAGCACGCTGCCGTCGCTGTGCAGGCGTTTGGTGCGCAACGACACCTGGCCACCGGTGCGCACCCGTTCGAGCACGGCGTTGAGCTCGGCGATCAGCTCCGCGGGCACGATCGGGGCCCTGCGCCCGATCATCTCCTCGGCCGTCCACCCGAAGAGCCGCTCGGCGGCCTCGTTCCAGACCAGCACACTCTGGTCCCTGTCGAGCGCCACGACGGCGTTGGGTGAGCTGGCGAGCACCGCGCGGGCGATCTCATCGTCACTACCGGCCCATTGGTCACCCACACCTCCATAGTGCCCGTGGCACGGGAGGTACGTCGGGCGATCCGTCCGATACGCTGCGGTCACGGCGATTTCTCTGTCGCGGGGAAGGGGTGGGGGCATGGCGAGCGGCGATCTGGATGCCCTGCTGCGGGTGACCTCCACCACCTATCGGGGCGAGACGCCACCGGACATCGCCTTCGGCACGTACGACGGCGCGCTCGGCCGGCTGGTGCTGGCGGTGACCGGCAAAGGCATCGCCGCCTGCTCCTTCGAGTCGGAGAACGCCGTCTTCGAGCTGCTCACCAGGCATGTGGGCAGGTTCATCGGCCCGGACGCGCGACGGCTCGACCCGGTGCGCAGAGAGCTGGACGCCTACTTCTCCGGCCGCCTGCGGGCGTTCGCCACGCCGGTCGACCTGACGCTGGCCACGTCGTTCGCGCGTACCGTGCTGCAGAAGACCATGGCGGTGCCGTACGGCACGACCACCACGCTGGAGGAGATCGGCGCGAGCATCGGCAGGCCGCGCGCGTTGCGGGCGATCGGCAACGCGCTGGCCTCCAACCCCGTCTGCGTGATCGTGCCGTGCCACCGTGTGGTGCGCGAGGACGGCGGCCTCGGCGACTACGCGGGCGGCCCGGCCGCCAAGCAGCACCTGCTCAACGTCGAGCAGCGCGCCGCAGCAGCAGGCCGATGAGCAGCGTCACGAGCGCGGCCACTAAGGCCCCGCCGAGCGCGCCGTTCATCCACGGCTCCCTGGTGAAGCCGATCAGCTCACGCGTCCGCGTCCAGAAGTCGTCCCACGCCGGCACGGTGGGGGTCGAGGTCGTCAGCCAGTAGGCGACGAAGCCCAGCACCCACGGCACCAGCATCGACCAGCGCGCGGGGGCGTTCTCCGCGGTGTTCCAGCGGTCGCCACGGGCGAAGACGAAGTAGTCCACGGCGAGGACGGCGAACATCGGCACGAACACCGCGCCGATCACGCCGAGGAACGCCCCGTAGGACGTGACGTCCACGACCAGCGCGATCGCGATGGTGAGCACCCCGATGGCGGTGGAGAAGACGCGACGGTCCACCCGCGGCATCAGGTTCTGCAGCGACACGGTGGTCGAGTAGACGTTGGCGAACGACTGATCGGTCTCGCGCAGCACCAGGATCGCGAAGAACAACGCGCCCACCGGCGCCGCCACGAACGGTCCGAAAACGGCCGTTCCGTCCGCAACCACGGCGTCCGCGCCCGCGATGGCCACCGCGTACACGCCCAGTCCCAGACAGGCGACCTGGGCCAGTGTGTAGCCGCCCACCACGCCGGTGAACGCGGCCTTGCTGGACCTGGAGTGGCGGGCGAAGTCTGCGGCCATGGGCACCCACGACACCGAGAGCGCGATCACGTAGTCGACGGCGGCGGGGAAGGCGGTCCAGCTCCCGCCGGTGTGCGCGGGCGCCTCGGACACGAGGAACCAGGTGAACCAGATCATGGACACGATCACGCCGATGGTGACGTACCGCCGGATCAGGCGGACCGCCCCGAGCGGCCAGATCGTGAGCGCCGTGGTCAGCACCCCGGCCACGATCACCCACACCTGGTACGGGACGCCACTGAAGATCGCGCTGGCGGCCTTGGCGATCACCCAGAGCTCGAACGCGCCCCAACCGAGCATCTGGACGATGTTCAGCACCGTTGGCACGTAGGACGCCTTGGCCCCGAAGAGCCCGCGCAACAGCACCATCGACGGCTGGCCCGTCTGGGTGCCGGGGATGGCGGACAGGCCCACCATGGCCGTGCCGATGAGGCTGCCGACCAGAGCGGCGGTGAGCGCGGCGATCAGGCTGAGCGGTGCGTTGCCAAGGGGGTCGAGCAGGTAGAGGGCTCCGGAGAAGCCCAGGAGGCTGACGCCGAGGTTCGCCCAGAGCGCGCCCTGGTCGAGGACACCGAGGGTCTTCGGGGGCGCGCCCTCAAGGGTCAGCGGAACTTCGTCGGCGACATGCGTCATCGCACACTCCCTACGCCGGCATTACCCGGACAGGTTCAGGCGGTCGGCAGCGGATGGATAGCTGCCCTCTCAGCCCGGCACCCCGAGCTCCCGCGACGATCTGAAATTAGCGCCCTCATCATGCCATAAAGGGCGAACTGCGCGTTAGGCCACGAAAGGTTGCTGTCCGGTCTCACTCACCATCGGGCGGCGCGCGGCCTCCCACGACTGCATGCCGCCACCGACGTTGACCGCGTCCCGCCCGAGCTGGTTGAGCCAGGCCGCGACCTGCAGCGACCGGCCGCCCACCCGGCAGACGACGTAGACCGTCCGGTCTCCGGGCACCTCGTCGACGCGCTGCTGGATCTGTGTCATGGGGATGTGCACGGCGGCAGGGGCGTGGCCGGCCACCCATTCCTCCTGCTCACGCACGTCCAGCAGGTAGGCGTCGTCGGGAAGCGCGCTGGCCTCGATTTCAGGAACGGTCATGCCTCCATCATCTCTTGCCGTGCGTCGTAGTCGGCACGGGCCGCCGCGATCTCCGCCTGGTGCTCCTCGGTCCAGGTGACCAGGGATTTGATCGTCTGGTGCAGGGTCCGGCCGAGCGGCGTCAGCGCGTAGTCGACCCTGGGCGGCACCACGGGGTGGACCGTACGGGACACCAGCCCGTCGCGCTCCAGGTGGCGCAGGGTCACGCTGAGCATGCGCTGGCTGACGCCGTCGATCTCGCGGCGAAGCTGCGAGAAACGCAGGCTCTGGCAGTCGAGCAGCGCGATGACCAGGAGCGACCACTTGTCCGCGATGCGGTCGAGTATCTGGCGGACCTCGCAGTCCTCGCGGGTGTCCCACTGCCGCACGTCGTAGTCGTCGTCCACGGTGCTGTCGCAGTAACTAAGTGATCTGAAAGTGCCGTCTTCCATGGCATCTCATGCTGGCCCAAGATGTGGACGGTTACAAGAGATAACCGACTGCCTATACGTAACCGGGGGTTTGTCATGCCTGCCCGTTCCTGGGGCATCCTCGCCGTCCTGTGCGGCGCCAT
Organism: Nonomuraea polychroma; assembly: GCF_004011505.1. Classification (NCBI taxonomy): domain Bacteria; kingdom Bacillati; phylum Actinomycetota; class Actinomycetes; order Streptosporangiales; family Streptosporangiaceae; genus Nonomuraea; species Nonomuraea polychroma. Next base: position 9,578,648 of record NZ_SAUN01000001.1, on the reverse strand, counting down.
CTTCCTCGAGGGCATCGACGTGGCCATGCTGAACGTCGCCCTCCCGTCCATCCGGGCCGACCTGGGGTTGTCCACGGGCATGCTGAGCGGGGTCGTGAGCGCGTACGTGCTCGGCTACGGCGGCTTCATGCTGCTCGGCGGCCGGGCGGCCGACCTGCTGGGCCGCCGCCGCATGTTCCTGCTCTGGCTCGGGGTGTTCCTGCTGTTCTCAGGGCTGGGCGGCTTCGCAGAGGAAGGCTGGGTCCTGCTGATCGCCCGCTTCGTCACGGGCGTGGCCGCCGCCTTCATGACCCCGGCCGGCCTCTCCTTGATCACCACGACGTTCCCCGAGGGGCGGCTGCGCAACCGGGCACTGCTGATCTACGCGGGGACGGCCGCGGGCGGCTTCGCGCTCGGCCTGGTGATCGGCGGCCTGCTGACGGCGCTCGGCTGGCGCTGGGTCTTCTTCGCGCCGGTCCTGATGTCAGCGGTGATCCTGGCCGTCGCGATCCCCCTGATCAAGGAGCCTGCCACCGCGGACCGGCCCCAGGCCACCGGGTTCGACCTGGCTGGCGCCGCGACCATCACAGGCTCGATGATGCTGCTCGTCTACGGCGTCGTGCGCCTGGAGCACCCGGCCGACGGATGGCCGCTGACCGTCGCGGCCTTCGCCGGCGGCCTGGCCCTGCTGGCGGCCTTCGCCGCCATCGAGCGCCGCTCCGCCAACCCACTGGTCCGCCTCGGCATCCTCGCGTCGGGCTCGCTGGTCCGGGCCAACCTCATGGCCGCCCTGCTGACCGCCTCGTTCTTCGGGTTCCAGTTCCTGGTCACGCTCTACCTGCAGGAGCTGCGCGGCTGGTCCACCATCCAGACGGGCCTGGCCCTGCTGGCAGCCGCCGCCGACGTGGTCCTCGCCCCGACGCTCACCCCGTGGCTCGTCAACCGGTACGGCAACGCCAAGGTCGTCCTGGGCGGCCTGCTGTCGGGCCTCCTGGCGTACGCGCTGTTCCTGGGCGTCGGCCTGGACTGGACGTACGCGGCCATGCTGCCGTCGATGCTGCTCATCGGCCTGATGTTCGCCTTCGTGTACGGCCCGCTCACGATCGTCGCCACGGACGGCATCGCCGAGCACGAACAGGGCCTGGCCGGCGGCCTCATCAACTCTTCCTTCCAGTTCGGCGCCGCCCTGGGCCTCTCGGCCGTCACCGCCCTCAACGTAGCCGTCCTAGGCACCCAAACCACCCCAGAAGCCGGCCTGTCCGCCCTCCGCACAGCCCTGCTCGCCCCGGTGACCGCAACCCTGCTGGCCGCCGTCATCGCCACCATCGGCCTACGCACCCACACCCGGGAAAGAGACCGCGTACCAGTCAAGGCCTGACACACCCCGCGTCAGCGCCCCATCAGTCGGGGCCATGCCACCGAGAGCCTGTGGGCCGTGGACACAACGCCGACGGCCACGCGAGCGGCACCCACCACGAGCAGAACCGTCCGAACAGCCACGTGCAGGATGGGCGCCGCGTCGGCGGTCCGGGGCACGGCGGGGCCCGGCGCAATGTGCACGGCGCCCCGCCCGTAACCACGGAACCCGGCCAAGTATGCGCTCCGTCACGGCGAGCAACCCGTGAGCCTTCACGACCGGCCATGACAGAAGGAAAGGGACATCGGCGCGTGCGGTGACGCTGGGCGACCGTAAACAAAAGAAAAAAGGATCACTTAAGAAGACGGGAAAGACGCCTATCGGCGAGCGGCTTGCCGCCGGTTTGGCAGGTGGGGCAGTACTGGAGCGCGGAGTCGGCGAACGACACCTCGCGGATCGTGTCGCCGCACACATCACACGGCTGCCCCGCCCGATTATGCACGCGAAGCCCGGACTTCTTCTCGGCCTTGAGATCCTTGGCCGCCAGCCCGTGCGCCCGCTCCACCGCCTCCCTCAGCGTGGCGACGATGGCCTCGTGGAGGTCGGCGATCTGCGCGTCCGTCAACGTCGCCGCGATCTTGAACGGCGACATCTTGGCCGCGTGCAGCACCTCATCGGAGTAAGCGTTCCCGATGCCCGCGATGATCTTCTGATCGCGCAGCAGCCCCTTGATCTGGGTACGGTTGCCGCCCACGATCCGCTTGAGCGCGTCCACGGTGAAGGACTCGTCGAGGGGATCGGGGCCGAGGGCGGCGACGCCGGGGACATCGTCCGGATTTTTCGTGACATAGACGGCGAGGCGCTTCTGCGTCCCCGCCTCGGTGAGCTCGAACCCGGGTGCCAAGCCCTCGTCGTCAGGCGCCAGCCGCACCCGCACTGCGAGCGGCCCCTTTCCCGGACGAACCGGCTTCGCCCCGGACAGATCCTCACGCCAGCGCAACCACCCCGCCCGGGCCAGGTGAATGACCAGGTGCAGCCCGTCGCAGTCGAGGTCGAGGAACTTGCCGTGCCTTGTCACGCCGGTCACGGTCAGCCCGCCGAGCGCGGTGACCGGCGGGTCGAACGTCTTGAGCGCCTGGAAGGCGACCACGTCGACGCCCAGGATGGTGCGGCCCACCGCGCGTTCGCGCAGGAAGTGGACCAGAGACTCCACTTCAGGAAGTTCCGGCATGCCACCAGGGTACGGTGCACGGCCTCGGTACACACTGCGCCGTCCACAGCCTGTGGAAACTACGGAACGTCCCAGAAGGCCAGCTCGTGCGCCATCCCCTCCGTGAACAGCGCCTGCGCCCGCACCGGATCCGGGCCGGCCTCATCGATCATCTGCGCGATCCGCACCGTCAGCGCCGCGAATCCCGGATCGGCGTACGTGTCCACCCAGGCCCGGTACCGCGGCTCGGCAGGCGGGTTCTCCGCCAGGATCCGCCCGAGACTGGAATACCCCCACATGCACGGATAGAGCGCCGCCAACCCCTCCCCGTACGACGCCGCCGACTCCAGCAGGAACGCCGTGTACGCGGCACACGCCGGCCCTTTCACCGCCCCGTCCAGATCCGCCCCGAACTCCGCCGACAACGACCGATGCAAGCTCAACTCGTCGTGGTACGTCGTGTGCGCCAGATCCACCAGATCACCCAGATGCGCGTCGGGCGCCTGCCAGGCCAGCCGGGCGAACACCCGCACGTAGTCCAGCAGGAACAGGTAGTCCTGCTCCAGCCACGACCTGAACACCGGCTCGGCCAGGTCGCCCCGCGCGATCCCGGCCACGGTGGGATGCTCCAGCTGCGCCTGGAGCAACGGCCGGCCGATGACGTGCAACGTCTCCGAGATAGTCATGGCTGGGAGGTTAGTGTGATGAACGGGTCAGCCGGCGTCCAAGATGTTCTTCGGGACCGGCTTGTCGTTCTTCAACGCGTCGAAGAGCGCCAGTGCCTTGGTCCGGTCCCACTTGATCGCCGTGCCGCCGCTCGGCACGGCCTCCTCGCCGCCGAACGGCACCACCGTCGTCACCGGGCTGTCACCCATGGCCAGCCCGAGCGAGAGCATGTCGAACGCCCCCGTGCTGGTGTCGACCTGGACCGCGTCCGTGGCGCTCATGGCCAGCGGGATCGAGGTGAACGGGTTGATGAGCACCCCGGGGCTGGCCGCCTTCTTCACGACCGCGCCGAGGAACTGCCGCTGCCGTTTGGTCCGTTCGAAGTCGGGCAGCGCGCCGCCCTTGCGGGTGCGTACGTACCCGAGGGCCTGAGCGCCGTTGAGCACTTGCGTGCCCTTCTTCAGTTTGAGCCCCGCCAGGGGGTCGTCCACGTCGGCCCGGACATTGATCTCGACGCCGCCGATGGCGTCCACGATGTCCACGAATCCGGCGAACCCGATCTCCATGTAGTGGTCGACGTGTATCCCCGTGACCGTCTCCACGGTGCGGGCCAGCAGCTTCGGCCCGCCGATCGAGTAGGCGGAGTTGAGCTTGTCGCGTCCCTTGCCGGGGATGGTGACCGCGGAGTCGCGCGGCAGGCTGACCAGCGTCGGCCTGTCGCTGCCCTCGGGGATGTGCAACAACATCATCGAGTCCGTGCGCTGCCCCACGGCGCGCCCGGTGCGGAGCTTCTTACGCTCGGCCGCCGACAGGCCCTTGCGGCTGTCCGAGCCCACCAGCAGCCAGTTGCTGCCCGGGGTGTCGGCCGGACGGCCCTCGTAGTCGTCGAGGACCCCGTCGATCCCGCTCAACCGGGAGTCGATCCAGAAGAACATCCCCACGGCCGCCACCAGCAGCACCACCAGCGCCCCGGCGACGATCTTCAGGATCGTCCTGCCCGACGGCCGCCTGCGCGGCCCTCTGGGGCCCTTCTCCGAAGGCCGACGGAGCCGAGCTCCGTCGGCTCCGTCGGCTCCCTCGCGGCTGGGCCGCAGGGGCTTCACCGGGCTGCTGCCCGACCGCTCCCTGCCGTACACCCGGGAGCCGGCCCTGGGCGGCTCGTCCCCAGGACGTCCGGCGGAAGGCGGGGCGGGCGCGTCAGGGGCCTGGGAAGCGACGGGAAGTTTGTGCGTGGGCGCTCCCGGCCCGCCGGGCGGCACCTGATAGGCGGGTGCACCGCCGGAACGCAGGCCGTCAGAGGGTCTCGGAGGCAGGGGGCGGCCGTCGCCTGGCGAGCGCATTGCTCTCGTCCGGTCGTCCTCAGTCACGTCGCCTTCTTCCCTTCGCTTTGCCTAGACGGTACGTCGAACCTCCGGCAAGTGCAGACCTCCGCCCAAGCTTTGTCTAGGGAAAACTACCGAGAACCAGCGGATCCGCAAGGAGCCGTCACACACAGTGACCATGGAAACATAGTCGCCACTTGTGTCGTTAGGTTAGGGACAACCTCTATCGAAGGGATGATCGTGTCCGCTCCGGACCCGTGGAGTCTTCGCCCGTGCTGGGGCACGGGTTCTTCTGAGAGTTCACTGCGGTGAGCGCTTATCTGGGGCTGTTGGCCCTGTTCCTCCTGACCGCGGCAACGGGCTTCTTCGTCGCCCAGGAGTTCGCATTCGTCGCCGCGGACCGCGGCATACTCCGTGAGCAGGCCGCCGCCGGCGACAAGTCCGCCGAGAAGGCGCTCCAGGTGACCTCGCGACTGTCCTTCATGCTCTCCGGCGCCCAGCTGGGCATCACGGTGACGGCGCTGCTCGTCGGTTTCCTCGCCGAGCCGGCGATCTCCGTGATCGTCCGCCCCTGGCTGGAGAACACCGGAATGTCCACCACCATGATCTCCGGTGTCTCTGTAGCCACCGGAGTGTTCGTGGCCACGGTGGTGCAAATGGTCCTGGGCGAGCTGGCGCCGAAAAACCTCGGCATCGCCCGCCCGGAGCCGGTGGCCAAGTTCCTGGCGAGCGCGACCCTGGCCTACCTGTCCGTGGTCGGCCCCGTGGTGCGCCTGTTCGACTCGGCCGCCACGGGCCTGCTCAGGCGCGTCGGCGTCGAGCCCGTGGAGGAGGTGGAGCACGGCGCGACCCCGGAGGAGCTCTCCCGCATCATCGAAGAGTCGACGAGAGCCGGCGAGCTACCCCCAAGGCTTTCAGAACTCCTGGAACGAGCCCTGGAGTTCGGCGACCGCACAGCGGAGGAAATCATGGTCCCCCGCCCCCGAGTCGTCGTACTCCGCGACACGCAGCCGATTTCCGACCTGCTCGAGGTCGTGCGCCAGCGCGGCCACTCCCGCTATCCGGTGCTCGGCGCCGACGGCGACGTGCTGGGAGTGACCGGCGTCCGCGAGCTCCTCGCCGCGGATCTGAACGAGGGCGCCATCAGAACGATCACACGCCCCGCCCTGCTGGTCCCCGACTCCCTCCCCCTGCCATCCGTCCTGGAGAAGATGCGCACGGCCAAGGACGACATCGCCCTGGTCATGGACGAGTACGGCGGCCTGGCGGGAGTGATCACCATCGAGGACCTCGCCGAGGAACTGGTCGGCGAGCTCCTGGACGAGAACGACCCCGAGCCGCTGGGCGCCGTGGAACGCCGCCCCGGCGTCTGGGAGGTGCCCGGCTGGCTGAGGCTGGACGAGGTGGAGCGCGCCACCGGCATCTCATTGCCGGAGAGCGACGACTACGACACCCTCGCCGGCCTGATTTTGGCCAGGCTGGGCCGCATGCCGGACCCAGGCGACGAGCTGACGGTCCCCATCAGCCGGCCCACTGACGACCCGTTCGCGGAGACCGACGACGACGACGTGGCCCACGTGACGGTCATGTCCCTGAACCGCCGCGTGCCTGAATGGGTCCGCCTGGTCCCCGCAAAGCAGACCGCACCGGCGGAGGCGACGCGATGACGATGCTCCTCATCAGCCTCGCCCTCCTGGTCTTCAACGCGCTGTTCGTGGCCGCGGAGTTCGCCTTCGTCTCCGCCAGACGCCATCGGCTGGAGGAGATGGCCACAGGCAGCAACCGCCTGGTGAGATTCGCCGCGAAATCGGCCGTGGCCGGCGGAAGGCAGCTCTCCCTCATGCTGGCCGGCGCCCAGCTAGGCATCACCCTCTGCACCCTGGGCCTGGGCCTGGTCTCGGAACCGGCGCTGGAACACGCACTGGAGCCGGCCTTCGCCGCCGTGGGAATCCCGGAGTCCCTCCGCCTCCCCATATCCCTCACCCTGGCCCTGGCCCTGGTGACCTTCCTCCACATGGTGATCGGCGAAATGGCCCCCAAGTCCTGGGCCCTGACCCACCCGGAACGAGCGGCCCTCCTCCTGACCCTGCCGTTCCGCGCCTTCACCAACCTGATGCGCCCCCTGCTCACGGCCCTGAACGCCCTGACCAACGCCATCCTCCGCCTCTTCGGCGTCCAGCCAAGAAACGAGCTGGCCACAACCCGCACCCCAAGACAACTGGCCATGCTCGTAGGCGAGTCAGGAAGAATGGGCCTCCTGGACAGAGAAGAACACGACCTCCTGACCAGAGCTCTCCGCCTCCAGGCAGAAGGCATAGAACGCCTGATGGTCCCGATAGCCCAGGCAGTCATGGTCCCCGCAACGGCAACAGCGGCCGAGATCAGAACAACAGCCGCACAAAGCGCCCACCTGAGACTGCTGGTAGGAACACCAACATCGGTGGAAGGCGCCCTACATGCCAGAGACGCCCTGCTGAACCCGAAGAGCAGAGCAAGAGACCTGACGAGGGACCTCCCCCACCTCCCCTGCGTCACCCAGGTCCCAGAGGCGGTAACGGCACTACAGGAGGCAAGATCCCACCTGGCCCTGGTAACGAACCAATCAGGATCCGTCATCGGGATGGTGAGCCTCACAGACCTGCTGGGCGAGCTCCTGGACACCAGATTGTGACGTAAAACACATCAGCAAGCCGCCCGAAAGCACCTTGCAACCACCCTGACGTACGGTCCAAGAGCGGCCCACCCGGAGAAAAAGAGACCCCACAACCCTTGCGATCCGCCGATGACTTCGTCAGGGTGGGACCGGCGAGCAACCACAGCAGATCAAGGGGGGTCTGGGGGGCGAAGCCCTCCAGAAGACGCTGGGGGTCCGGGGGTCATCCCCCGGGAGACACGACGAAGGGGACCCGCGGAAGGAAGCAAATGCTTCCGACCATGGGTCCCCTGTCACCGAGTGGGCGAGGAGGGATTTGAACCCTCACGTCCTTTCGGACACACGGACCTGAACCGTGCGCGTCTGCCGTTCCGCCACCCGCCCTTTTTTGGGTGCGGAGAAACAGTAGCACGGAACAGCCACTGGTACTGAACCCGGATACGATCGCATAAGACACGGGAGCGGAGGAGCTGGGCGCGACAGCCGACGGGCGCCGGGAAACGCCGCGACGTGGGACTAGCGGAAACCGGGCGCCGTACGCGTCTGGGGAACGCGATCATATGCACGGAGGAAGGGAGGTACCCGGTGGGAGTCCTTCAGCGCTTCGAGCGAAGGCTCGAAGGCTTGGTTGAGGGGGCCTTTGCGCGGGCGTTCAAATCTGACCTTCAGCCGGTCGAGGTCGCCAGCGCGGTTCAGCGGGAGATGGATGAGCGTGCGGCGATCGTCGCTCAGGGTCGCACGCTCGTGCCCAACGATTTCGTGGTTGAGCTGTCCACGACCGACAGCGAACGGCTTGAGGTCTACGCCGACAGCATCAGTCACGAGCTGGCCAACCTCGCCAGGGAGTACGCCAAAGAGCAGGGCTACTCTTTCGTGGGACCGGTCCGGGTTCGCTTCGAGACCGCCGCCGACCTGGCTGTGGGTTTGTTCCGCATCAGGTCCGGCGTCATCCGCGGCGCGACGGTGGAGCAGGACGAGATTCGCCAGCCGGCGAGCGACCTGCCTCCGTCCCGGCCGCACGCGTTCAACGGGCGGCCTAGGCTGCTCGTCTCCACCCAGGACGATCCGCAGGGCGACCGCTCCTACGAGCTCACCACTCCGGTGACCTTGCTCGGCAGGGGCACCGACTGCGATCTTCGTCTAGTCGATCCCGGCGTTTCGCGGCACCACGCGGAGTTGCGCGTCGAGGGCCAGAATGTGGTTCTCGTCGACCTGGGATCGACGAACGGCACTTTCGTCAACGGCCAGCCGGTACGCAGGATCGAGCTCCAGAACGGCACGCGAGTGACCCTGGGGCGCACGACTCTGGTGTTCCGGCGCGATTAGAGGTAGACAAACGGTCCATGTCCGAGCTCACGCTGCTGCTGATCCGGCTCGCCTTCCTGGCGGTGCTGTGGTTCTTCGTCATTGCCGCAGTCGGCGTGATCCGGACTGACTTGTTCGGTTCACGCACGGCTCCCGCGGGTCCACGCAAGTCCGCCAAACCCGCCAAGGCCGTGGCGAAGCCCAAGAGCAAGAAGGGCGAGCCACGCCAGCTCATCGTCACTGGTGGCCCGCTGCAAGGCACCACCATCAATCTCACGGAGACGCCCATCACCATTGGCCGGGCGAACGACGCCACGCTGGTAGTCACGGACGACTACGCATCCAGCCGGCATGCCCGGCTCTTTCCTCAGGACGGTCAGTGGATCGTGGAAGACCTCGGGTCGACCAACGGCACGTATCTCGACCGCTCGAAAGTCACCCGCCCGACCCCGGTGCCGCTCGGTGTTCCGATCCGCGTCGGCAAGACAGTCATTGAATTGCGCAAATGACCATCGCACTCCGCTACGCCGCCCGCTCGGACGTCGGCCTCCTCCGCGAAGGAAACGAGGACTCGGCGTACGCTAGCGGCCGCCTGCTCGCCGTCGCCGACGGCATGGGCGGGCACGCACACGGCGAGGTGGCAAGCTCAGTCGCCATCGCCGCCATGGCCTCTCTCGAGGAGGTCCAACAGGGGGGTGACCTGCTCAACGCCATCGAGGCAGCGGTACGCGACGCCAACCGCAGGCTGCACGAAATGGTGGGGCGGGATCCCAGCCTCAAGGGCATGGGCACGACTCTCACGGCCATGTTGTGGAACGGCACCCAGGTCGCCCTCGTGCACGTCGGCGATTCGCGCGCCTACCTGCTCAGGCGCGGGGAGCTCTACCAGATCACCCACGACCACACGCTGGTGCAGCAGCTCGTCGACGACGGGCGCATCACGCCGGAAGAGGCCGCCACGCATCCGCAGCGCTCGATCCTGCTGCGCGCGCTCGACGGCAGCGGCGAGGTCGATCCCGACCTCACGCTCCGGGAGGCGCAGGTGGGCGACCGCTACCTGCTGTGCTCGGACGGGTTGTCCGGCGTGGTGAGCGCGGAGACGCTGCACGCCACGCTCACCAACATCGACGACCCGGAAGAGGTCGTCCGCCAGCTCATCGACCTGGCGAACAGGGGTGGCGGGCCGGACAACATCACATGTGTGCTGGCCGACGTCCTGGAGATCACCGATGGGCAGCAGGTGCCCGCCGAGGCCGCCGTCGTGGGCGCCGCGGGCATGAACCGGCTGCGCGGGAATCCGCAGGACACCTCGCCGGGGCGACCTAGCGCGGTGACGGCGCCCCAGCCGGCGATCGCCGACGACGATTTCGACGAGCCGGTCGCGCAGGCGTCCCGGCGGTCGGGCAGACGTCGTCGCGTGTGGCCTGCGCTCGTCACCGTGCTCACCATTGGCATCGCGGCCGTCGGCGTCGGCGGCTACTTTGGATATCAGTGGACCCAGGACCAGTTCTTCGTCGGTGCTAGGGGCGACGAGGTGGTCGTGTTCCAGGGGGTCCAGAAGGAATTGGGCCCCTTCCAGCTGTTCAGCGTCTCCAAGCCCACGGGACGGAAGCTCTCCCAGCTGTCCGAGGCCGATCAGGCGCTGATCAAGAGCGGCATACCCGTCATTTCCGTCGACGAAGGCATAACGAAGATCAACGCGTTCAAGTTCTCCGGAGATCAGCAGAGCGACACGACCGCGACCACGAGTGCGTCACCCACGCCATCCGCGACCGCGACCAAGACGAAACAGCAGTAAATGAGCGAAGTCGCCGATTCCCCCATCCCGATGCCGGCCAAGCGCCGCGTGGCCCAGCTCGTCATGCTGGCGCTCGCGGTGGTCATCGTCATGGGCGCCTACGCCAACGTCGGCCTGGCGATCGACGGTCAGATCCCGGCGGGCATGCTGACGTACGGTCTGGGGCTGGGTGGCCTGATGCTGGTCGCCTACATTGTGCTGGCCAAGTTCGCCCCCTGGGCGGATCCGCTGATCCTGCCGCTGGTGACCGTGATCAATGGTCTCGGCCTGGTGATGATCTATCGGCTCGAGTCCGCGAAAATGCCGGGAGCGTCCGCCGCCAACCAGATCATGTGGACGGCGGTCGGCGTCGTCATGTTCACGGCCACGCTGATCGTGATCCGCGATCACAGGATTCTGCAGCGCCTCACCTACACCGCCGGCGCCGTCGGCCTGGTCCTGCTCGCGATCCCCGCGGTGCTCCCCAGCTCACTCAGCGAGGTGCAGGGCGCCAAGATCTGGATCCGCATCGGCGGATTCTCCATCCAGCCGGGCGAGTTCGCCAAGCTGGCGCTGGTGGTCTTCTTCGCCGGTTACCTCGTGGCCAAGCGCGACGTGCTGGCGCTGGCCGGGCGGCGGCTGCTCTTCATCGACCTGCCGCGGGCCAGGGACCTCGGTCCCGTCCTCGTCACCTGGGGGCTCAGCCTGCTCGTGCTGGTCTTCGAAAAGGACCTGGGCACATCGCTGCTGCTGTTCGGCAGCTTCATCGCGATGCTCTACATCGCCACCCAGCGCACGTCGTGGGTGCTGATCGGCGTGCTGCTCTTCGCCGGCGGCGCCTTCCTGGCGGGCTCGGTGTTCGACCACGTCGGCGACCGGTTCCAGATCTGGCTCAACCCGAGCTCCGACGAGTTCTACAACCGGGAGGTCGGCGGCAGCTTCCAGATCATGCAGAGCCTGTTCGGGCTGGGCGCGGGCGGCATCCTGGGCACCGGGCTCGGGCAGGGCAACCCCGACCTGATCCCGCTGTCCTTCTCCGACTTCATCTTCGCCGCAGTGGGCGAGGAGCTGGGCCTGACCGGCCTGATGGCGCTGCTCATGCTCTACGCGCTGCTGGTCGAGAGGGGGCTGCGCACCTCGCTGGCGGCGCGCGAGCCGTTCTCGAAGCTGCTGGCGGGCGGCCTGTCCTTCATCCTGGCCTGGCAGGTGTTCATCATCGTCGGCGGCGTGACGAACCTCATCCCCCTGACCGGTCTGGTCACCCCGTTCATGTCCCAGGGTGGCTCCGCATTGCTGGCTAACTGGATCCTTATTGCGCTTTTGGTAAGAATGTCTGATTCGGCGCGAAAGCCCCCGCCTCAGGCGATCCAGAACGAAGGACTGACGCAGGTGTTCCAGCGATGAACAAGACCCTGAAGCGCGCGGCCGTGGCCTGCCTGGTCATGTTCGCGCTCCTGATGATCAATGTGAACATCCTGCAAGCGGTCCGCGCGGAAGAGCTGAGCGGCGACTCCCGCAACACCCGCAACTACTACGCGCGTTACGCCATCGAGCGGGGACGCATCGTCGCGGGCGGCAAGGTGATCGCGCAGTCCGTCGAGACCGAGAGCAAGAGGTTCAGGTTCGTCAGGGAATACCCGGACGCCAAGCTGTACGCGCACGTCACCGGCTTCTTCTCGCCCGAGAGCGAGAGCGCGGTCGAGAAGTCCGAGAACGACCTGCTCGACGGCTCCAGCGCGGACCTGCTGCTGCGGCGTGGCATCGACCTGTTCACCGGCGAGCCGACCAAGGGCGCCAACGTCGAGGTCACGATCAACCCCAAAGCGCAGAAGGCGGCCTACGACGCGCTGCGCAACAGCGGCAAGCGCGGCGCGGTGATCGCGCTCGACCCGAAGACCGGCGCGATCCTGGCGATGGTCTCGCTGCCCACGTACGACCCCACCGAGCTGTCGGGCACCGAAAAGGGCAAGGTCTTCACGCGCTACGACGAGCTGGCCAAGGAGAAGAGCCAGCCGCTGCTCAACCGCACCATCGGCCAGACGTACCCGCCGGGGTCGACGTTCAAGGTGGTGACGATGGCGGCGTATCTGGAGGACGATTCCTCGCGCGGCCCGGACACCAACGTGGACGCGCCGCAGCGGCTGCCGCTGCCCAACACGACCATCAGCCTGCCCAACTACGGCGGCGCGGCCTGCGGCTCCGGCTCGGTCACGCTGACATTCGCTCTGGAGAAGTCCTGCAACACGCCCTTCGGCAAGATGGGCATGGAGCTCGGCTACGACAAGATGAAGGAGCAGACGGAGAAGTTCGGCATGGGTCAGCAGATCGCCGTGCCGATGTCGGTGGCCGAGAGCGACTTCGGCCCCAAGGAGGATCAGGCGGCCGTGGCGATGGCCTCGATCGGGCAGCGCAGCAACCGGATGACGCCGCTCCAGATGGCGATGATCGCGGCTGGCATCGCCAACGATGGCGCGGTGATGAAGCCGTACCTCGTCAACAAGATCACCGACGCCAAGGGCGACACGGTCGACGAGGCCAAGCCCGAGGAGCTGTCGGAGGCCGTGAGCTCCGAGACCGCCGGCAAGCTGCGCGACATGATGGTGAGCGTCGTCAACAACGGCACGGCCAACCTGGCACAGGTGCCGGGCGTCCAAGTAGCGGGTAAGACGGGCACCGCGGAGACGGCCGACGGCCAGCCGCCGCACGCCTGGTTCATCTCCTTCGCGCCCGCGGAGGACCCGAAGGTGGCGCTGGCGGTCATCGTCGAGTCCGGCGCCGCTAACGTCGGCGCGGAGGCGACAGGCGGTCACACCGCCGCGCCGATCGCAAAAGCCGTGCTGGAGGCGGTGCTGAACAAGTGAGTGACGGTAACCTGCTGGATCATGCGGCTCCGTAACCGCTACCTGCTGGTCTCCCGCATCGCCACGGGCGGTATGGGTGAGGTCTGGCGCGCCCGCGACGAGCTCCTCGGGCGCGAGGTGGCGGTCAAGATCCTGCGTAGCGACATCCACACCGACCCGACCTTCCGCGAGCGTTTCCGCAACGAGGCGCGGCTCACGGCGGCCCTGGCCGACCCAGGGATCGCGCAGGTCTTCGACTATGGCGAGCAGAGCGACCTCGCCTACCTGGTGATGGAGCTGGTCCACGGGGAGCCGCTGTCGGCCATCCTGGCGCGCAACGGCGCCCTGGGCGCCGAGGTGGCGCTGGACGTGGTGCACCAGACCGCCAAGGCCCTGCACGCGGCGCACTCGGCCGGGATCATCCACCGCGACATCAAGCCGGGCAACCTGCTCGTCACCCCGGAGGGCGTCATCAAGGTGACGGACTTCGGCATCGCGCGGGCTCTGGAGGCGGCGCCCGTGACGCAGGCCGGCACGGTGCTGGGCACCGCCCAATACGTCAGCCCCGAGCAGGCGCAGGGTTTCCCGCTCACGCCCGCGACCGACCTCTACTCGCTGGGCGTGGTGGCGTACGAGTGTCTGGCGGGACGCACGCCGTTCCGCGGGGACACCCAGGTGGCGATCGCGCTGCTGCACCTCAACGAGGCGCCGCCGCCGCTCGGCGTGGACGTGCCCGCGCCGGTGCGTGAGCTGGTCCTGGCGCTGTTGGCCAAGGAGCCCGCGCAACGTCCGGCCGGGGCGCTGGAGGTGGCCGACCGGGCCTACGTGCTGCGCGAGTCGCTGGTCGGCGCCGAGCAGGGCACCGACCTGAGCATGCTCACCGACCCGTCCGGCTTCCAGGTACGCGAGTCGTCGCCCGAGGACGAGCGGGACACCGATGACCTCACCCCGGCTGACCTCGCCCCGGCGACGGCGCTGGAAGAAGGGCGGACGGGCGGGCAGGGCAAACGGCGTAAGGGCGCCAAGACACTGGCCGCGGTGGCCACGGCAGGGTGTGTGGCCGCAGTGGGTCTCAGCGCCATCTCCCTCGCCGGCCGGACGCCGATGGCGACGCCCCCTGACGTGGCGGATCCCACAGAGTCGGCGCTGACGACACCGCCGGAGCAGGTGCGTCCGAGCAAGACCAAGACGCGGACCCGGCGCCCTGCGGTGGTTCCGGTCAAGTCGCCGAGGCCTACACCCTCGCGGTCGGCTACGGTAAGCAAGTCGGCAACTCCCACCAAGAAGCCGACACCCAAACCGACACCGACCACCCGGACCCCGACACCCACCGCCACCCCAACGCCCACCAGGACACCGACGGCTTCGACACCGACCGCTTCGCCAGACCCGGGTGAAACGAACCCACCCAAGGAGGAGACGTGACGCGCCAGGGGGTCGATGATGGACACCGGCGGCCCCCCGAGCAGGCCGGCACCCAAGATGAACGGTAAGGGACAGTGCAGGAAATGACTCAGCCTCGGCTACTCGGAGGTCGTTACGAGCTCGACGGTGTCGTCGGGCGCGGCGGCATGGCCGAGGTTTATCGCGCCCGAGACATCCGGCTGGACCGCATAGTCGCGATCAAAACCCTCCGGTCCGACCTGGCGCGCGACCACACCTTCCAGGCCCGGTTCCGCCGTGAGGCGCAGTCGGCGGCCTCACTGAACCACCCGGCCGTCGTCGCGGTCTACGACACCGGCGAGGACGTCACCGACGGCACCCCGGTGCCGTACATCGTGATGGAGTATGTCGACGGCAGGACGCTGCGCGACCTGCTGCGCCAGGACAGGCGGCTGATGCCCGAGCGGGCGGCCGAGCTGGTCGACGGCATCCTGCGGGCGCTGGATTACAGCCACCGCGGCGGCATCGTGCACCGCGACATCAAGCCGGCCAACGTGATGATCACGCGGGCGGGCGACGTCAAGGTGATGGACTTCGGCATCGCGCGAGCCATGGCCGACTCCGCGGCCACGATGACGCAGACGGCTCAGGTGATCGGCACCGCGCAATACCTGTCGCCCGAGCAGGCGCGGGGCGAGCGGGTGGACGCCCGCAGCGACATCTACTCCACCGGATGCTTGCTCTACGAGTTGCTGACCGGGCAGCCGCCGTTCACCGGCGACTCGCCGGTGGCGATCGCCTACCAGCACGTCCGCGAGGAGCCCATCCCGCCGTCGCAGATCGACCGCGACATCCCGCAGTGGGCCGACGCGATCGTGCTCAAGGCCATGGCCAAGGACCCGGCCCAGCGTTACCAGAGCGCGGCCGATATGCGGGCCGACATCCAGCGTGCGATGTCCGGCATGCCGACCGACGCCCAGACGATGGCGATGACGAGCAACTACGGCCAGGGCACGCGCATGATGACGGCCACACAGGCCGCCACCGGCCCGGCCACGCAGCGCACCAGCTCCATCCCGCCGTACGACTACGGCGACGGCGACGGCGGCGGTCGTGGCGGGCGGCGCAGGGCCCCGAGCGGCGGTGGCGGCAACGGCGTCAAGACCGCGTTGTGGATCATCATCCCGCTGCTGATCATCGGTGGCTTCGTCACGGTCGGCTACCTGATGTTCGGCACCGGCAACACGCCGGCGGAGACGACGGTCGCGATCCCGTCCCTTGTCTCGCAGGAGCAGAAGTACGCCGAGAGCCAGCTCACCAACCTGGGGTTCAAGGTCGAGGTGGTGAAGGAGCCCAGCTCCGAGATCGACAAGGACACCGTCATCAAGACGGATCCCGCCGAGGGCACCAAGGCGCCGAAGGGCTCGACCGTCAAGCTGTACGTGTCCACGGGCCCGAAGAAGGTCAAGGTGCCGGACGGCCTCATCGGCATGACGCAGGCGGAGGCCACCAAGGTCCTGGAGGACGCCGGCCTGCAGGCCACGGTCAAGACCAGAGTCTCCAGCAAGCCGCAGGGCACGGTCGTCGCCACCAGCCCCAAGTCCGGTGAGCAGATCCAGGAGGGCGGCACCGTCACGCTCTGGGTGCCCAAGGAGCTGGGCGAGGTCCCCAGCCTCATCGGGCTCACCGTGGAGGACGCCACCGCGCAACTGAAGGCGGCCGGCTTCAAGGCCAAGGTGGTCCCGCAGGCCAGCGACCAGCCCGAGGGCACGGTCGTGCAGCAGAACCCGGGCGAAGGCACCAAGTTGCCGCCGAACACGACGGTGACGATCGTGGTGTCCACGGGTCCGGAGCAGCAGCCGACGGAGCAGCCGAGCGATCCGTTCCCCACCGAGGAGCCCAGCGACGGCCAGACGGACTTCCCGGAGGACCCGCCGTCTGACAACCCGATCGACGACGACCCCTTCGGCGGCTGAGGTCGCGTCATACAGGCGGAAAGGGCCGCCCGTCCCTTCGTGGACGGGCGGCCCTCCGCTTGCTCGTGAGCTGGATGGCTCGTGGCATGAAAAAACGCCCCCGCCGCTCGGGGGCAACGGCGGGGACGCTCACTAGGTAGTCGCCGGACACCCGCCGTTTGTTACACGGTTCCCCGGAGCCAATTCTCGAGCAGTGTGTAGCCGTGTTCCGACAGGACGGACTCGGGGTGGAACTGGATGCCCTCGATGGGCGCCCGGCGGTGGCGCAGGCCCATGACGACGCCGTCCACCGTGTGCGCGGTCACGTCGAGCACGTCGGGCACCGTTTCCGGCAACACGGCGAGCGAGTGGTAGCGAGTCATGCGCACCGGCGACGGCAGCGTCTCGAACACGCCCTTGCCGTCGTGGACGATGTCGCTGGTCTGGCCGTGGAAGAGCTCAGGCGCGCGGGAGACGGTGGCGCCGAAGGCGATGGCGATGGCCTGGTGGCCCAGGCAGACGCCGAGCAGCGGTTGCTCGCGCGCGGCGGCATGGCGGACGAGGGGGACGCTGACGCCGGCCGCCTCGGGAGTACCGGGTCCCGGGCTGATGAGCACGCCGTCGAAGCCGTCGGCGTCGCTCACGCGCACGTGGTCGCGTGGCCGCACGTCACAGTCCGCGCCCAGCACGTGCAGGTACTGGACGATCGTGTGGACGAAGCTGTCGTGGTTGTCCACAACCAGCACGCGGCTCATTTCCTTACGGTCGCCTCGTCGAGTGTCACCATGGGTTCCAGACTACGGTCAGCGTGGCCGCGACCAGCGCGGCAGCGGTCGGCACCCGAGTACGCGGGGCTTCCCGCCCTGCCTTCTATCAGGCGATTTGGGGGATCAGGACGGCCAGGGATCGCCATGACGTGCGCGTGACGACTATTCTGGGACCCCACTTCAATTACGCTAAACGAAGAGCCTGCGGACGATCCGGATGCCCCAGGCCCTCAGCAGGAGTTAACCCAGTGCCCAAGTCCAAGGCTCGCAAGAAGGCGGTCTACACCCCGCCGCAGAGGTCCCAGCAGGTCAAGGTCAGCCCCCGCTGGCTGGCCCCCACGATGGTCGTCGCGTGGATCATCGGCATCCTCTGGATCGCGGTGTACTACGTCGCGCCGCAGACACCCTTCATCGGCGACCTCCAGAACTGGAACCTGCTGATCGGGTTTGTTTTCATCATCTTCGGTGTGGTTCTTTCCACCCGCTGGAGGTAGTTCCTTCCACAGTCTTTTCCACAGCCTGGGGAAGCTCAGCTCAACATGCTGACAATCGCTGGGACGCGAACCAGCACGAGCGCCACGAACAGGGCCAGCGCTCCAGCGATCGCCAGCACGTGCCACACGGTTCTGCCGTTCTTCGGGGCATAGGCCAACGCCGCGGCCAGCAGCGTGCCTGTCACCAGGCCGCCGACGTGTCCGGTCCAACTGATGCGCAAACCGGAGATCGCGGGCAGCACGAACGTGATAGCCAGGTTGAGGGCGATGATCAGGGTGATACCCCGCACGTCCAGGTTGAGCTTGCGGCCCACGACGAACACGGCGCCGAACATCCCGAAGACCGCTCCTGAGGCGCCGACGGTCAGCGTGTTGACCGGGTCCAGCCAGAGGCTGAGCACCGAGCCACCCAGCGCGCTGAGCAGGTAGAGGGCCAGGAAGCGGAGATGCCCGAAGGCTCGCTCGAGGTAAGGGCCGATCGCGTAGATAGCCCAGGCGTTGAAGAGGATGTGGAGGAGGAAGCTGCCGGTGCTGTGCACGAAAGCCGAGGTGACCAGCCGATAGAACTGGCCCACGGCGACCCCGGCCGGCCACATCCCCAGATCCACGGTGAGCGCGCCACCCGTCAGCCACTGGGCGGCGTAGACCAGCCCGGTGAGGCCCAGGATGGCCCAGGTGACGTAGGTGGTGCGCACGAGGTTGCCGCCGAAGGCGGACTTGGCCTGGCGGATCCCGCGGTTGCCCTCTGCCACGCATTCCGGGCACTGGAAGCCGACCGCCGCGTCGCGCATGCAGTCAGGGCAGATGGGACGCTCGCAGCGCTGGCAGCGGACCCAGGTCTCCTTGTCGGGATGCCGGTAGCACGTGGGCACTGCCTCAGCCGGCTGCTCGGGCTGAGGGGGCGGGCTGGGCGGCTGGCTGGTCATGACGAAAGCCTATGGCTTGCGCGGGGCCGCCGCGTGCCCTCGTCCCCGCTCCGGCCGCCTGAGAGCCCTCAGGCGGCCGTCCGCGCCATTCGTCTGCCAACCGCACCTCTGTCCGACGGCGCCCCTTGCGCCTTGCCGCTTGGCATGGGGACGTCCTGGCATGGGTCCGTCGGTGCCGCGCGGCACCGCGGCACCGCGGCACCGCGCGGCACCGCGCGGGAGCGCTCGGCACCGCGCCGTAAGCGCTCGTCCTCGCCACAGGCGACCCGCGGGCACGGCCGCGAGCGCACCACCGTGACACCTCAACGCCGCGATGAGCCGTCGGCACTGCCGCAGACGCCACGCACCGCAGGCGCGTATCACAGTCGCAGGCACATGACACAGCAGTAGGCGAGTGGCGCCCGCAGGCGCATGACGCCGTTTCACGCGCAAGATGCCGCATTAGCCGGCGGCGCGACCGATGGGCGCCTCGTCCCGTGAGCAACCGGCCGCTCGTAGGCGCCACGCACCGCCGTAGGCGCCTCCAACCGCCGTAGGCGCCACGCACCGCCGCATGACAGCGGCCTGGGCGGGTCGTGGCACCTTTGGTGCCTCGCCGCCATAGGGCGGGAGGCATACGCCCGCGGTGGAGCGGGTGCGTGGGAGGGCCGGGCCCTCAGGGGGCCGTTAGGACTGGATGCGGTCGATGGTGACCGATTCCAGGACCACATCCTCCACCGGCCGGTCCCGGCCGTCGGTGCGGGTCTTAGCGATGGCGTCGACGACCTCCTGGCCCTCGATCACCTCGCCGAAGATGGTGTGCTTGCCGTTGAGGTGCGGCGTCGGCACGACGGTGATGAAGAATTGCGAGCCGTTGGTGCCCTTGCCGAAGCGGATCCCGGCGTTGGCCATGGCCAGCAGGTACGGCCGGTTGAACCACAGCTCGGGGTGGATCTCGTCGTCGAACTCGTAGCCGGGTCCGCCGATGCCCTGCCCCAGGGGGTCACCGCCCTGGATCATGAAGCCGGGGATCACCCGGTGGAAGATCGTGCCGTCGTAGTAGCGGGCGGTGCTCTTCTCACCGGTGCCCGGGTGCGTCCATTCGCGGGAGCCTTCCGCCAGCTCCACGAAGTTGCGTACCGTTTTCGGGGCCTTGGTAGGGAAGAGTTCTACCTTGATATTTCCGCGATTGGTCTGCAGGTTTGCGATCAGCTTCTCAGCCACGAGACAGCTGCCCCCCTCTATGCACAGGGTTGGTTTTGTGGTGTTTTGAGGACTATGGCCGTACGGCCTTCAGAGCCATCCTCCCACGGACGGCCATGATTGAGCCGCCTTGCCCAGGGAAGGTCAGGCTCGGGGCCCCAACGACAGGGGAGGTTGTCGTGTCCCTGACACTGAGAAGACGCCGCGTGGTCATAGATGTACCGGCCACGTGGATGGGTCGAATGAAGGCCCAGGCCGTGCGAACCGGTCACCGCATGGCACCGATGGCGGACCAGGCCAAGATGGCCGCCGCTCATCGGATCGAAGACGCCCGCTACTGGGCGGCGCCTCGGCTGGAGTCCGCGGCGCACGGGTTCGAAGATCAGTTCGCCCCCCGGGTCAGCCACATGCTGACCACGGCGGCCAGGAAGATCGACCCGACGCCCACGCGGGCGCGGCGGTGGCCGATGCTCGTTCTCATGACCGGCGTTGCCATAGGAGCGATGGGCTACATGGCCTACCGCCGCAATGCCCAGCAGTGGACCGAGCACATGAAGGAATCCGCCTCCGATGCCTCACGATGGGTCAACGAGAAGGCGGAAAGGACCGCCGAGTCCGCGGACCGGATCGCGGCCAACGTGTCGAACAAGGCGGATGAGACATCGCGCAAGATGCCTTGATCTCGCCAGAGAAGCGCGCCCCCGGCAAGGGGGCGCGCTTCTCCTGTGTCCGGCCACGCCTCCGTTGACGGCTTACCAAGCGCTTGCTACAAAGCCGGTCATGACGCTGTCACCGCTCGACGACTACCCCGTCCACCAGGCTGCCCAGGTCATGCGGCACGTGGCCACCTCCGACCGCAACTTCTACGACCGCTACTACTTCAACTGCCACGCCGGCACCGATGAGCTCATGCTGATCGTCGGCCTCGGCCAGTACCCCAACCTGGGCGTCACCGACGCCTTCGCCTGCGTACGCCACCACGACCTGCACCGTGTCGTGCGGGCCTCGCGCGAGCTGGGCGCCGACCGGATGGACGCCGGGATCGGCCCCTTCCGCGTCGAGGTCGTCGAAGGGCTCAAGCGCCTCAGGGTGGTCCTGGAGCCGAACGAGCATGGCCTGTCCTTCGACCTGCTCTGGGAAGGCACGATTCCGGCGACCCTCGAACCCCGGCATTTCCTGCGGTGGCAGGAGCGCGTCATGTTCGACTCGGTACGCCTGGCGCAGACCGGGCGCTGGTCCGGAAATATCAGGATCGGCGAGGAGGACATCCCGGTCACCCCCGACCGCTGGCAGGGCACCAGGGACCGGTCCTGGGGCATCAGGCCGGTCGGCGAGCCGGAGCCGCCCGGCATCCAGGCCAAGAACCCCGGCACGTTCTACTGGCTCTACGCGCCGATGCAGTTCGACGACCACGCCATCCTCTGCATCGTCCAGGAGGACGAGCGCGGTCGGCGGCTGCTGGAGGAGGCCGTGCGCGTCTGGCCGGACGGGCGGGAGGAGGAGTATCTCGGCCGGCCCGACTACCGCCCCGTGTACGCCCCCGGCACCCGGGACGTCGTCGAGGCCGTGATCACCTTCTCACCGCCCGGCGGCAAGCCGTTCGACGTGCACTGCACGCCCCTCCTGCCGGTGCATCTCATGGTGGGCACCGGCTACGGGCTGGAACCGGACTGGCGGCACGGCATGTACCAGGGTCCCGGGCCCGTGGTGCAGGGCGTGACGTACCGGCTGCCCGACGACGCCGCCAGGATGTGGGGCCTGGTGGACGCCGTCGGGCGCTTCGAGTACGACGGGCTCGTCGGCCACGGCCTCTTCGAGTACTGGGCTCTGGGGCCGCACCCGTCGTTCGCTCAGTGACTACTCGGGCTTCTTGCAGACGATCGAGACGGCCATGGCGGGGCCACCTTCGGGGGCCGTGCCGACCTTCGAGGGGACGGCCGGGCCGTCACCCGGCACGGCGGGACGGGCGGGCACCGCGCCGTCCTGCTCGACCCTCTCCACCAGGGCGGGCGGCTCGACCCCGTCCGGCAGCTCCTCCGCGGGAACGGCGTGCAGCCTCACCGTCTCGTCGGGATCGACCTTCTTCACCTCCCCGTCCGGGGTGACCAGGACACCCATCGGCTCGCCCGGCTGGACCGCGGGCAGCTCGATGGTCTTGCCGTCGCTGGTCGTGCACGTCACCTTGGCGCCCGCGGTCGAGTGCGGCTCGTCGGCCAGGGCGGAACCGGCCAGGCCGGTGAGCGCGAGCGCGCAGACCGCGCCGAGCACCGCGAGACGTCGCTTGAACATGGATTCTCCTCACTAGGGTCGGTCGAACGCCCCCGACACTGGCCCGCCGTACCTGAAACGATCCTGAAGAGGCCATAAACGATCTTCAGGTTGGCTTTAGGTCGACTGAGAGACTCTGTATGGCGTGCGAGTCTTACTGGTGGAGGACGAGGAACGGCTGGCCGACCTGATCAAGGGCGGGCTGGCGGGTGAGGGCTTCGCCGTGGACGTGGCCCACGACGGGCGCGACGGGCTGTGGATGGCCACCGAGAACACGTACGACGTGATCGTCCTGGATGTGATGGTGCCCAGGATGAACGGGTACACGATCTGCTCCCGGCTGCGCGAGGCGGGCGACTGGACGCCGATCATGATGCTCACGGCCAAGGACGGCATCTACGACGAGGCCGAGGCGCTCGACAACGGGGCCGACGACTACCTGGCCAAGCCGTTCTCGTACGTGGTGCTGCTGGCCCGGCTGCGCGCGCTGGTGCGGCGGGGCGGGCATGAGCGCCCGGTGTCGATCACCGTCGGGGACCTGGTCATTGATCCGGCCGGGTTGCGATGCCGCAGAGGCGAGGTGGAGATCGGGCTGACACCGAAGGAGTTCGCGGTGCTGCACGCGCTCGCGCGGCGCCCTGGCGAGGTGGTCTCCAAGAGCGAGCTGCTGGCCCAGGCCTGGGACTTCTCCTACGACGGCGATCCGAACATCGTCGAGGTCTACATCAGCGCCCTGCGCAGGAAGATCGACGTGCCGTTCGGCCGGACGACGCTCATGACGGTCCGCGGGGCCGGCTACCGGTTGGAGGCCGCATGATCGGGTGGCGGCCGGCCCTCGGGTTCAGGTGGCGGCCGGCCGTGGGGCTTTCGTCCGTGCGGGTGCGGGCGACCGCGGCAGCGACGCTGGTCGTGGCGCTCGTCCTCGGGATCGTGGCCCTGGTTTTGGTGATCGCCTTGCGCGGCAGCCTGGTGAGCAGCGCGGACGCCGAGGCGATCAGGAAGGCCGAGGCCGCGGCGCCGCTCGCCCAGACGATCGCGATAGTGCCCGGCACCCCGGTCCAGGTGCCCGCCGAGACGGCGGACAAGGCAGGCCTGGTGCACCTCAAGGACGGCACGGCAGCCGCGGTGGCCGACCCCGATGTCGTGCTGACCGCGGACAAGGGTGGCGTGATCAAGGAGTGGGCCGAGCCCACCGAGTACGCCGTCGCCGGGATGGAGGTCACCACTCAGACCGGCCCCGCCATGTTGTGGTCAAGGGCGTCGCTGGCCGGCGCCGAGGAGGCCGTGCAGACGCTGTACGGCGCGTTGTTGCCCGGCGTGCCCGCGGTGCTGCTCGTGGTGGCCGCCATGACGTGGTTCGCGGTGAGCCGCGCGCTTGCCCCCGTGGCCGCGATCAGGGCCAAGGTCGCCCATATCACCGCCCGTGACCTGCACCAGCGCGTCCCCGTACCGCGGTCGAAGGACGAGATCGCGGCGCTCGCGACCACCGTGAACGGCACACTCGACCGCCTGGAGACGGCCGTGGGGACGCACAAGCGGTTCGTCGCCGACGCGGCCCACGAGCTGCGCAGCCCCATCGCCACCCTCCGCGCCCGGCTGGAGCTCGCCGAGCCGAGCGAGCTGACCAGGGAGGCGCTGGCCGACATCGAGCGCCTGCAGTCCCTGGCCGCCGACCTGCTCATGCTGGCCAAGCTGGACGCGGGCGAGCCGCTGCGGACCACTGAGCTGGATCTCGGACAGGTGGCGGCAGAGGCGTCGCTGCGGGCCCGCCGGCGGCCGGAGGTACAGGTGGAGCTGGACATCGAGCCCGACGTGGTGATGAAGGGCTCCAGGGCGCATCTCGACCGCCTGGTGACGAACCTGACCGACAACGCGGTACGTCACGCCGCCTCGACGGTCCGCGTACGCGTGCACGCCGAGGCGGACGAGGCCGTGCTCGAGGTGCTCGACGACGGGCCGGGGATCCCGTTCGAGCAGCGCGAGGCGGTGTTCGACCGCTTCACCAGGCTGGACGAGGCACGGGCCAGGGACGCGGGAGGCGCCGGGCTCGGGCTGCCGATCGCACGCGACATCGCGACCCTGCACCAAGGCACGCTCGTGTACGCCGGCGGCGGGTTCGTCGCCAGGTTTCCCTTCTGTCACACGTGAACCACCAGTGGCCGGCGGACGTCAGGACGGTTGAAGGAGGCAACATGCTCACACGCCGTGCATTGATCGTCCGAGGTGGCGCCGCGGGCGCCGGAGTCGTGTTCCTGTGGCCCGGCCGGGCCGAGGCGGCGGCCGGCCCCGTGCTCGCCACGACCAAGAGCATCCCGCTCGGTGGCGGCCGGATCATCAAGGGCAAGTACGTGATCACCCAGCCGAAGAAGGGCGTTTACCGGTGCTTCAGCGCCAAGTGCACCCACCAGGGCTGCGCGGTGGCGAGCGTGAGCCGGGGCACGATCAACTGCCCGTGCCACGGCAGCAAGTTCAGCGCCTCGACCGGGGCGGTGGTGCAGGGTCCTGCGAAGCGGCCGCTCGCGCGTAAGAAGATCAAGGTCGCGAAGGGGAAGATCAGCCTGGCTTGATCGGCTCCGGCGACCAGGTGGAGAGGAAACCTGGTCGCCGGAGTCAGCGGTCCCGGTGACTAGGTGAGCCGCGCCGAGCACCCCAACTGGTCGGCGATGCGGGAGATGCCCTCGGCGAACGACCGGCGCGTACGCTCGGCGAAGCCGATGAACAGGTGGTTGGCCAGCGCCACGGCCCAGTACGGGCCGGCCACGCTGTAGACGCGGTGGTCCACGCGCGTGCCCTCGGGGTGGCGGGTGACCGACCATTCGCCGCGATACCACCAGCCGCCCTGGTAGGCGACCGTGTGCTCGCCGATCTCGGTCTTCATCACGTGGGCGGGCCGGTCACCGACCAGGATCTGCCACACCTGCTCGACGGGCGCGGTCACCACCCCGGCGACCTCGGTGATGAGCCGTTTCGTCATGGCTTGCTCACCCGGGTGTTCTGGAAGGAGGCGAAGCGCCAGCCCTCGGGAGTGCGTACCGCGGTCAGCGTGACGATGGACGCGCGGCTCGGATCGGGCCGGCTGTCCACCGTCGAGCCGCCGCCGACGATCACGAGGGCGACGTCGTCGGCGAGCCACCTGATGTGGGGCTCCGCGCCGCCCTGCTCCAGCTTGATCGGGGTCTTGAAAAGCTCGCGGTGCACGTCCTCGATGGCCTGCCTGCCCTCCAGGTGCAGGCCGAAGAACGTGATGTAGTCGGCGTCCGGCGTGAACAGGCCCGCGTATCCGGCGGCGTCCCCGGCGTTCCAGGTCTCTCCCATCCGCCCGAGCAGGCGGACGATCTCTGCGGACATGGCACAGCTCCCTTGGTCGCGGCGCCTATCCTGTGAATGCGCGTTCGGGCAGGGCAGGCGCCTTGTTCGGATGTCCGGCCGCCGGGGTGTTGGCGCACTCCGGCGGCCTCTTACATGTCAGGTCGGGTCGCCCAGTCGAGCTCCCCCTTGTCGAGCCGGCCGAGCAGGTCCTTGATCCAGTCCAGCTCGGCCTGGTGCAGCGCTTGCTCGTACTCGACCTCGAGCATGAGCACCGCGGGCAGGCCGCTGTCGGCCATGGCCCGCCGGTGGGCGTCCATCCCGGCCAGGACGCCCTCGATCGTGGCCGCCCGGCCGCGGAGCGCCCGCTGGACGTCGGGCAGCGGCAGGCAGCCGATGAGCGAGACGGCCGCCACGAACGTGCGCCGGTCGGGGTCGGGCCGCTCCAGCAGCTGCTTCAGCCGGGCGGCCAGCTCCTCCCGGCCCTCCTCGGTGATCTCGTAGACCGTCCGCTCCGGCCTGCGGCCCTCGCGATCGGTCTTGGCGGGCACGATCAGCTCGTCCTTGGCCAGCCGCTCGACCGCGTGGTAGAGGCTGCGCGGCAGGCCGGTGATGTAGTCCTTGTGCGTCTCGATGATGAACCGGTGCAACTCGTAGGGGTGGGCGGCGCGCACGGTGAGCAGGGCCAGCACGGTCAGGCCGACCAGGTCATGGCGTCGCGCCATGATGCCTCCCTCTATATTGCAAAATGCAATATAACTCGGCAAGAGCTCAGACGTCGAGTTGCATGAAGGCGCGGTCGAGGGCCTGCCTGGCCACGTCCTCGGGATAGGGGAAGTGCTTGATCAGGTCGCGCAGGCCCTCCACGTGCGCCCGCCGGGCGAGCTCGGCCACGAGCGCCAGCTCGGCCTGCTGGGCCTGCGCGTACGGCCGGTCCACCACCGCGCCGTGCCCTGGCACGATCACCGGCTCGGGCATCTCGTCCAGCATCGCGGCGACGGTGGCCGGCCAGTCCAGCGGGTACGAGTCGCTGAACGCCGGCGGCGCGCCCTCCTCGATCAGGTCCCCGGCAAACACGACACCGGCGTCGGGAACGTGGAGCACGACGTCGTTGCTGCTGTGCCCGAGCCCGAAGTGCCGCAAATGCACGACACGCCCACCGATGTCCAGGCTCGCCGCGACCGTGAACGTGTGGTCAGGCGGCACGATCGTGATCTCCTCCAGCTCCTCCCGCCGGTCGGGCAGCTGCGCGATCACGTTGGCGCGTTGTTGCTCGCCGTCCCGCTCGATCTCCTCGGCACACCTGGCGTGCCCCCAGATCTCGGCGGGCCGGAACAGCGCGTTGCCGAAGTAGTGATCGAAGTGGGAGTGGCTGTTGACGACCGTCCACGGTCCCGGGGTGATCCTCCTGACCGCCTCGATCAGGTCCGCCGCCTCCCGATGCGAGGTACGTGTGTCGAGCACCAGACAGTGCCCCTCGTCACCGACGATCAGACCCGTGTTCATGTCGAAAGACCGGTGACGCCGGACATAGACCCGGTCGCCGATCTCCTGCCACTGCTCGTTCATGCCATCGAACCCTACTTTTAGGATCAGTCCATGGCATATGACTTCCAAGTCGTCATCGACACGAACGACCCGCACACGCTGGCCGACTGGTGGGCCGACGCGCTCGGATGGCGGGTGGAGCCTCAGGACGAGTCGTTCATCCGCGCGATGATCGAGAAGGGCTATGCCACTGACGACGACACGACCACGCACCGCGGCGCGGTGGTGTGGAAGGCCGGAGCCGCCATCCGGCACCCCGACGGACTCGAACGCGCTCCGCGCGTGCTGTTCCAGCAGGTGCCCGAGCCCAAGACGATCAAGAACCGGGTGCACCTCGACATCCGGGTGGGCGCCGACAACATCGAGTCCGTGGTCGAGAAGCTGACCGCCAAGGGCGCGACGGTGCTGCACC
Source organism: Nonomuraea polychroma (assembly GCF_004011505.1). Taxonomy (NCBI): domain Bacteria; kingdom Bacillati; phylum Actinomycetota; class Actinomycetes; order Streptosporangiales; family Streptosporangiaceae; genus Nonomuraea; species Nonomuraea polychroma. Next base: position 9,551,298 of record NZ_SAUN01000001.1, on the reverse strand, counting down.
GCGGCCGTCAGGGGCCCAACTGGTGGATCACCATCGCCGATCCCGAGGGCAACGAGCTCTGCATCTCCTGATCAGCCCTGCCTCAGGTACGCCAGCACCGCCAGCACCCTCCGGTGCCCGTCCGCGGCCGGCGGGAGGTCGAGCTTGGCGAAGATGTTGGCGATGTGCTTGGCCACGGCCGCCTCGGTGACGAACAACTCCTTGGCGATCGAGGCGTTCGTGCGGCCCTCCGCGATCAGCCCCAGCACCTCCTGCTCACGCGGGGTGAGCCGGTCCAGGGGGTCGCGCCGCCGCCTCAGCAGCTGCCGCACCACCTCGGGGTCCACGACCGTGCCGCCCGCCGCCACCCGATCCAGCGCGTCGACGAACTCCCGCACGTCGCCGATGCGGTCCTTCAGCAGGTAACCGACGCCCGCGCCGGCACCGGAGTCGAGCAGTTCGGCGGCGTACGTCTGCTCGACGTACTGGCTGAGCACCAGGACAGCCAGCTCTGGGTGGCGGCCTCGTAGCTCGAGCGCCGCCCGCAGCCCCTCGTCGGTGAATCCCGGTGGCATCCGCACGTCGGTCACCACGGCCTCAGGCCGGTGCTCGGCGACGGCGGCGAGCAGGCCGGGCGCGTCGCCGACCGAGGCGACCACGGTGTGGCCGAAACGTTCGAGCAGCCCGACCAGGCCCTCCCTGAGCAGGACGGCGTCTTCAGCGATCACTACGCGCACGGGATCTCCACTCGCAGCAGGGTCGGCCCGCCGATCGGGCTGGACAGCGACAATCTGCCCTCGACGACGGCCAGCCGGTCGGCCAGACCGGTCAGCCCGCTGCCCTTGGCCGGGTCGGCGCCGCCGACCCCGTCGTCGCTGACCTCGACGACCAGGGTGCCACGCCGGACCCGGCCGGTGACGGAGCCCTTGGTGGCCCGGCTGTGCTTGGCGAGGTTCGCCAGGGCCTCGCTGACCACGTAGTACGCGGTGACCTCCACGGGTGCTGGCAGGCGGCCCACCTCGACGTCGACGCCGATGGGCACGGGGGAACGCCCGGCCACGTCGCGTACCGCGGCCGCCAGCCCGCGGTCGGTGAGGATCGGCGAGTGCACCCCGCGGATGAGCTCGCGCAGCTCGGCCAGCGCCTGCTTGGCCTCGTCGTGCGCCAGGCCGACCAGCCGGCCCGCCTCGGAGTCCTCGGCCAGGTCGAGCCGGGCCATGCCGAGCGTCATGGACAGCGCCACCAGCCGCTGCTGGGCGCCGTCGTGCAGATCCCGCTCGATCCTGCGCCGCTCCATCTCGAACGCGTCCACCAGCCGCGCCCGCGACCGCAGCACCTCGCTCAGCTCCGAGCCCTGGGGCGCCAGTATCGTCCTGACCACGGCGCCCCTGGCGCCGCCCCAGGCCGTGACCGTGTACGCCGCCACCGGCAGCAGCAACACCCCCGCCACGCTCGCCGCGCCACCGACCTCGGGCGTCACCTCCGGCTGCACGAGCGGCGTCAGAATGAGCAGCACCGGCCCCACGACGGTGAACCCGACCATGAGCAGGTCGATCCACCACAGCGCAAGCAACGTCATGAGAGCCAGACCGGCCTCCCGCCTGCGCCGGTCCGGCACTTCGGGCAGGGGCACGCCGTCGACGAGCAGCAGCCGCAGCCGCTCGAAGCGGGCGACGGGCAGGAGGGACACCACCAGGACGACCGGCCCGGCAACGTAGAGAAGCGGCTCAGGGAGGGCCTGCGTGACCGCGGCGGCGACGCCGATGACCGCGCCGGGAACGACACTGGCCATCAGGTACGCCGCGCACCGCCACGGCCACGCGGACCTGAGGAACGGCACCGGCCTCAGGGTGAGCGCCTCCAACGCTGTCCTGTTCAGCACTCTGCGACCGTATCCGGCGATCTGGGCGACCAGCAGTAGTGCTGGATGTACCTTTCAGCGGAATTCGAGTCCGTCAAACGTGTTCGAGGACCGCCATCGGTCGATATAGGCGAAGTACGCCGACGCACCCTGGGGATATCCCACGTTGAGCCAGCCGCGCAGTCCGAGGTCCTGGCCCTCGTTGTTGTAGTAGCCGGGCGTGCAGTCCGGCCCGCCGAGCAACGTGCCCGGCCCGGACAGCAGCAGCTCGATCCACGCGTCCTCGGCCTCCTTGGTGACCTCGACCTCCGCGAAGCCGTGGTCGAGGGCGTGCCCGACGATCATCGCGATGGTCCGGCCGGCCTCGACGAGGTTGTGCGGGATGTTGGACAGCAGGTTCGCGCCCTGGCTGTGCTGGACGAGGAAGGCGTTCGGGAAGCCGTGCACGTGGATGCCGTGCATCGTGCGCATGCCGTCCGCCCATCGTTCCGACAGCCGGACTCCGTCGCGGCCGGTCAGGTCGTACCCGGCGCGGCGGGTGAAGTCCGTGCCGACCTCGAAGCCGGAGGCGTAGATGACGCAGTCGACCTCGTGCTCCCGACCCGCGGCGACGACGCCGGTCTGGGTGATCCGCTCGACTCCCTTGCCGTCGGTGTCGACGAGGTGGGTGCCGGGGAGGTTGAAGGCCTGCAGGTATTCGTCGTGGAAACAGGGGCGTTTGCAGAGCTGGCGGTACCACGCCTTGAGCTTGCCGGCGGTCTCCGGGTCCGCGACGACGGCGTCGACGCGGGCGCGGATCTCCTCCATCTTCTCGAAGTCGGAGTCCTCAAAAGCGGCCCGCATCGTCTCCGGCGTGAGCTCGTCCAGCTCGTTGAGCTTGGCGCGGACCCGGCGGGCGATGTCGGTCCAGCCGTCCATCACCAGGTCCTCCTCGGCCGCCGCGCCGGTCTGCATGGCCGTGAAGTTCTCCAGCCAGCGCTGCTGCCAGCCGGGCGTGGCGATGCTCGCGAACCAGTCGGGGTCGGTCGGGCAGTTGCCGCGGACGTCCACGGACGACGGGGTGCGCTGGAACACGTACAGCACCTTGCACGCCCGGGCCAGGTGGGGGACGCACTGCACGGCCGTGGCGCCGGTGCCGATGACGGCCACCCGCTTGTCCGCCAGCCGGTCCATGGGCGCGCCGGAGGGGTCGCCGCCGGTGTAGGCGTAGTCCCAGCGGCTCGTGTGGAACGAATGTCCGCGGAAATCGTCGATGCCCGGGATGCCGGGCAGTTTCGGCACGTGGAGCGGGCCGATGCCCATGGCGACGAACTGGGTGGTGAACGCGTCGCCCCGGTTCGTGCGGACGAGCCAGCGGCCGCCGAGCCATTCCAGGTCCACGACCTCGGTGTGGAACAACGCGTGATCGTACAGGCCGTAGTGTTTGCCGATGCGGCGGCAGTGCTCGAGGATCTCGGGCGCGTGCGCGTACTTCTCGGTCGGCATGTGGCCGGTCTCTTCCAGCAGCGGCATGTACACGTACGAGGCCGTGTCGCACTGCGCGCCCGGGTAGCGGTTCCAGTACCAGGTGCCGCCGAAGTCCCCCGCCTTGTCGATGATGCGCACGTCGTCGACGCCGGCCTCCTTCAGCCGCGCGCCGGTGACCAGGCCGGCGAAGCCGCCGCCGACGACCGCGACCGTCACGTGGTCGGTCTTCGGCTCGCGCTCGGTCCACGGCGTGTACGGGTCGTCGAGGTAGTGCGCGAAGCGGCCCGTGAGGCGCAGGTACTGGTCGTTGCCGTCCGGGCGCAGCCGCTTGTCGCGCTCCTGGCGGTATTTGCGGCGAAGGGCTTCTTTGTCGAGAACGGGGCGGGTCATGCAGCCTCCGGGAGCGCCTCGATGGCGGGATAATTCCAGAATGACATTCGGAAATAGCCGCCGACAACCCTGATGGCGCTCGGTGCCCGGAGCACCGGCCACCCGGACTATGGTGATTAACCCCGGCACACGAGGAAGCAGAACCACCTTGGCTCACCGCGCACTGGTCATCGCCATGCTGCCCGCCATCGGGCTCCGGGTGCTCGCCGTGCTCGGGTTCCCGCCCGCGCTGCTCTTCTACGGCGACTCGTTCGCGTTCCTGCGTGAGGAGCTGACGCCGGGGACGACCAGGCCGTCCGGATACTCCCTGCTGCTGGCGCTGCTGCGCCCCGCGCACAGCCTGACGCTGGTCACGGTCCTGCAGCATGTGCTGGGGCTGGCGCTCGCGGTCGGGGTGTACGCGCTGCTCAGGCGGCGCGGCCTGCCCGGCTGGGGCGCCACGCTGCTGGTGACTCCGCTGCTGTACGACGAGTTCCTCGTGCTCCTCGAGCACATGATCATGGCCGACGCGATCTTCATCGTGCTCATCACAGCCGCCGTCGCGCTCATCGTGTGGCGCGTCACGCCGGCCACGGCCGCCACCGCCGGGATGCTGCTCGGCCTGGCCGGCATCACCCGGACGATCGGCCTGCCACTGCTCCTGCTGACGGCGGCCTACCTCCTGGTCAGGCGGTACGGCTGGCGTCCGCTGCTGGCGCTGGTCGTGGCCGGGGCGATCCCGCTGGGCGCGTACGCCACCTGGACGAAGATCGAGAAGGGCAAGTTCGCGCTCACCGAGGCGGACGGCAACTTCCTGTGGTCCAGGACGATGAGTTTCGCCGACTGCGACGTGATCAAGCCGCCGGAACGGCTGGCCGTGCTCTGCCCGCGGATGCCCGTCGAGCAACGTCCCTATCCGCCGCACTGGTTGTGGGAGAGCTTCTCGCCGCTGCTCAAGGTGCCGGGGACGGCCAACCGTAACCAGCTCGCCGGGGAGTTCGCCAGGCAGGCCATCCTCGCCCAGCCGGGGGGTTATCTGGGCGCGGTCGCGACCGACTTCAAGCAGTTGCTGCGCTGGGAACGTACGGCGGTGGACGAGAAGACGCCGTACAAGTTGCCGGCGGCCGAACGGCCGATCAGCGAGTCGGTGCGGGGTGTCGCGGAGTCCTACGAGGACGGACCGGCCGCCACCCGCGTCGTCGAGCCGTACGCCGGATGGTTGCGTGCCTACCAGCGGTTCGGGTACGTGCCGTTCCCGCTGCTGACGCTGGGGCTGCTGGCCGCGCTGGCGCTGACCGTGGCCCGGCGGCGGTGGGACGCCCTGCTGCCGTCACTGGCGGCGCTCGCGCTCATTGCGGCCCCGCCCTTCCTGGCGGCCTACGACGTGCGGTATGTGGTTCCGGCGATCCCGCTGATCTGCCTGGCGCTCGGATTGACCTTGAGCGCCCGGGCACCGGGGGACACCGCAGCCCGGCCGACCAGGCAGCCGGAGGCCGTGGCCGGTCACGCGAGCTGACCATTGCCGCCGCCGGGCTGACCGTCGGCACGATCTGCTGCTCCTAGGTGATGGGGATCTCGGTGAAGTGGCCGAGCAACTGCAGGTCGACGTCGGCCTTGCGGGCACCCCGTGGCACGCCGCTGAATTCCGCGACGAAGAGGAGTGATTCCCCCGCGTCAATGGAGTTCCGCCCGGCGCCGAACCAGGTCGAGCAGTAGCACCAGTCGTCCAGCACCAGCGGGTGCAAGGACTTCTTCGAACGGTCGTACGTCAGCACGATGTCCTGGACGCCCTCCGCCTGCGGCCTGATGAGTGTCCACAGGTGGGCCTGCGCGCCGTCCTTGCTGTCGTTCCTGACCGTCCACTCGAGCCGCACTGTGTCGTCCGGCGTGCGTTTCAGGGCGTCGATGGTGATGTGGATCGGCACACGCACCCCGTCGATGTTCGTGGTGACCGCGTCCGCCTTGGCGAGGACGGGGGCCGTCGGGGCGGGCGTGGTCGGGACCGGCGTCGTCGGGACGGGACTCGTCACGGTCGGAGTCGTCGAAGGGGCCGCCTCCCAGGGGCGCCACAGGGCAGTGCCGGTGCCGGCCAGCGCCACCGCTAGCGCGGCGCCGATCATGGCCGCCGGGCGGGTCCACTGGCGGCCGTTGCCCGGTTGCCGGCTGGGCACGGTGTCCCGGTCGGCGCGTAATCGCCGGGCCATCCAGGAGTCGCTGACCGCGTGCGACGCGACCGACATGGTGATCGACTCGCGGCCGAGCAGGCGGTCGAGGATTTGCTGGGCCGTCGGCCGCCGTCCGGGCTCCTTGGCCAGCGCCTGCTCCACCAGCGGCCGGAGCCGCTCGTCCAGACCGGTCAGATCGGGCACGTAGTGAACGACGCGGAACAGCACCTCCGGCGCGCCTCCCGTGCCGAACGGCGCCCGCCCGGTGGCCGCGTACGTCACCACACCACCCCAGGCGAACACGTCGCTCGCCGCCGTGACCGGATCTCCGTGGGCCTGCTCCGGCGACATGAACGCGGGCGTGCCCACGATCTCCACCGACCTGGTCGAGTCCGGCTCCACGATGCGTGCGATGCCGAAGTCGATCACGCGTGGCCCGACGGCGCTGAGCAGGATGTTGGCGGGCTTCAGATCGCGGTGCACCACGCCGGCCTGGTGGATGGCGGTGAGCGCGGTCGCCACCCCGACCGCCAGCGCCTCCAGGTCCGCCCCTGCCATCGGCCCGCCGTTCTTGATGGCGGCGGCGAGGTCTGGGCCGTCGACGTATTCGGTGACGAGGAACGCGGTGTCCCCGTCGATGCCCGCGTCCAGCACCGGAGCCGTGCAGAAGCGGGCCACGCTGCGGGCCGCCTCGATCTCCCTGGTGAAGCGCCGTTGGAAGTCGGCGTCGGCGACCAGCCCCGGGCGGAGGGTCTTGACGGCGACCAGCCGGGACTCGGCGTCCCGGCGGGCCAGGTAGACGATGCCCATCCCGCCCTCACCCAGTCGGCGGATGATGGTGTACGGGCCAATTCGCTGGGGGTCGGCGCTCACAAGGGACAATTGTGGTGATTGATCCTTGGCCATGGATAGCAGATCGCTTGATTCGGCAGCGACGGCTCATGGCCTCGGAGGGGCGTTCCGGCTGCGAACCGTCGGGGACTGTGACAACTCCGGGATCGATCGGACGATGAAGATGATCAACGCGATGGCGACCGTGAAGGCGCCGGAGAGGGCGGCCAGCGCCCCCAGACCCGACTCACCGTCCGGATCGCCGATCCCGGACGGCCGTCCATCTGCCCAGTCGGACGTGGCCCAGCCCTGCATCATGACGAGGATGCCGAACACCATCGTGATCCCGCCGAGGACGTAGCCGGGAGTGCGGGCCGGCTGCGTCACCCCGAGCACGATGCCTGTCGCCAGCCCGATCGGGACGGTGAGAATCTGTCCCATGACCAGCAGCATGAGAGCTGCGAGACGTGCGTGCTCGAAGCCGTCGCCGCGTGGTGACAATCCGAAGAGGATCACCATCATCGCTGCCACCACTGCGCCGCCCAAAAGACCGAGGGCCAGGCACCGAATGATCGCCACGGGCACGATGATCCTGGAGTTGCCGGACGGCGCGCCACCCCGGCGGCATAATGACGCCCGATGCCGAAATTTCCCGACCTGGCGGAGTACGCCGCGGCGATCGCGCCCGTCATCGACGCGGCCCATGTCAACGTGCATGCCTCGGCACTCAAGGCGGTCACTGAGCTGGCCGAGACGTCCGGCGTGACGCCGGGACTCCTGTCCGACCTGCGGTTCGTGTTCCCCCTGCGGCCGGTGACAAGAGCCCAGCTCGGCAGCATCTACCGATACGGCGAGGCAGACGTCCAGGAGCAGGTGCGCAAGGGCACGCTGGTGGAGGACGACGGCGTCCTCCGGCCGACGGCCGAAGGGCTGGAGTTCATCCACCGGCTCTACGAGCTGCACGCCGCCGCGACCGAGCGGGTCTGGGGCGGGCACGACCTGCCCGGGCTGGCGGGGCTGGCGGGGCTGGCCGGCAGGGTGCTCGACCAGGCCGGACGGATGCCAGGAGGCGCGTTGGAGGCGGTGGCGCCGCCGTACGAACCGGAAGGGGCGGCGCCGGGCCTGCTGCTGTTCAACCGGCTCGCCGTCCTCCGCTACCACCGGGCGGACGCGCACGCCGCCGCCTGGCAGGCAGCGGGCCTGTCCGTGGCCGAGATCGTCGGTCTGAGGGACGGGCCGCTGCGTGCCGGGATCGAGACTGACACCAACCTGCGGGCGGGGGCGGCGTACGAGGTGCTGTCCGCCGATGAGCGGGACACCCTGTACGACGGCCTGCTGAAGCTCGTCTAGAGCGCCGCGAACAGGCGCCCGACCTGGGTACGGTCGTTGACACCGAGCTTGTCGTAGGCGGCCTGGAGGTGGTTGGCCGCCGTCCGGGTGGACAACGTCAGCCGGGCGGCGATCTGCCGGTTCGTGAGCCCGGCGGCGGCGAGCTGCACGATCTCCCGCTGCCGCGGCGTCAGCTCCGGCGTGGCCAGCTCCACCAGCGCCGGCGTCGTGATGCCCGGGCACCGTTTGGCCAGCGCCCAGGCCCTGGTCTGGGCGCCTTTGGCCTGCGCGCCGCGGCCGGCGTCCCGGTACGCGGCGGCCTGCTGCGCCGTGGCCTCGGCCGCGTACAACACCAGGCCGAGCCGCTCGAACTCGCCCGCCACGGCCCCCAGCTCGGCCGGGTCGCCCACGGCCCGCGCGTGCCTGGCGAGGAGGCCGGCGAGCGGCCCGTCCACACGTCGGGCCAGTGCCGACAGCCGCTCCGCCGCCGATCCCGGCACGCCGAGCCGCACCAGGTCGTGCAGCGCGAACATCAACGGTCCGGCCTGCTCGTGCCGCTCCGCCAGATCGGCCGCCACGATGGAAAGGCGCACCGCCTCGTCCAGATCGCCCTCCGCCGCCGTCACCCAGACCGCGGCCTGCAGCACGGGCTGCCGGGTGAACGGCCAGCGTGCCGCCATCGCCTCCGCCTCCATGAGCGTGGCGCGAGCCTGCTCCGTCCGGCCGAGCAACGCCAGGGCGTGAGCCAGCTCGCCCAGGCACCTGCCCAGGTACGGCGTGCGCGTCGGCAGCCGGGCGGCGTCGTCGCGGCACCACCTGGCCGCCCCCGCCGCGTCCCCGCTCAGCCTGCTGACCTGCGCACGGTATGCCCCGAACCCGGTCACCGACAGCTCGCCGGCAGCCAGCCCCATGGCCTCCTCGGCGCTCCGTGCGGCCGCCTCCAGCCGCCCGCTGAACACCTGCGCGGCGCACCGCGCGTCCAGCAGGGTCGGCAGCGCGTGCGGCGCTTCGTCCCCCCAGCCGGCCATGTCCGCCAGCAACTCCTCGGCCACCGCGAGGCCGTGCTCGTAGCGCCCCGAGTACGCGTCCACCCATGCCTCCAGGCAGGCCGCGTGTGCCGCGCCGCGCACGGTCCCCGGCGTGCACCCGTGTGCCCGCGCCAGCCACCCCGCGGCCCCGGTCAGGCGACCGGCGAGGAAATCGGCCACTCCGCGGTAGGTGCAGACCTCCTGCCGCCAGGCCGGGTCGGTCAGCGTCTCCGCCGCCCGGTCCAGCACCCGGCACGCCTCGGCGTCCGCGCCCGCCCACGCCAGGTTGATCCCCAAGCTGGCGGCGTGCTGGGCGCGCTCGCCCTCGGTGACCACGTCCCGCGCCGCCAGCCGCAGCGACTCCACCGCCGCGTCCGTGTCGCCCTGCACCATGAGGACCTCGCCGAGCAGCGCCAGCGCTTCCACCCCCGCCCCGGCGTCGATCGCCGCCCTGGCCAGCCGTGCCGCGAGCCGGGGGTCCTGGCGAGCCCAGGCCAGCCGTGCGGCCGCCACCAGCGTCTCCGGTGCGGCGGCCGAGCCGCTGTCCAGCCGCCACACGGCCGCCCGCAGCTGGTCCTCGCGCCGGCGCAGCCCCGTGGCCTCGAGCGCCTCGGCCAGCATCCGCCGCCGGCGCCGGGCCCGTAAGGTTCCGCAGCTCATGCGTACGACCTCGCCGTAGAGAGGGTGGCCGAGCCGCAGGAGCTCCCGGCGCCCCTCGCCCTCCGTCATGACCAGGCCGCGGTCCTCCACCCTCTCGACCGCCCGGGCCGAGGTCAGCGTCGCCAGCAGTTCGGCGCCCAGCGGCTCGCCGAACGCCACCAGCTCGAGCACCTCGCGTTCGTCCTCGTCGAGGTGGCCGATCCGGTCGCTCACCAGCTCACGCAGCCGCGTGGTCACCGACAGCTCGCCCCGCCAGCGCCACTGCCCGTCCCGCTCGGCCAGGCATCCCGAGGTGCGGCCCGCGTGCACGACCTCGCGCAGGTAGAGCACATTGCCTCCGCTGACCCTGGCCAGGTGCCGTACGGTCGCCGCGGCCACCTCGCCGCCGAGCGCCCCCGCCAGCACCTGCCCGACCTCGTCCTCGGTCAGGGGCGGCAGCTCGATCCTGGCGATCAGCTCGTCCTTCCACAACGCGGCCACGGGCGCCGGCTGCGGCTCGCCACTGCGTACCGTGACCAGCAACCTCGCCTCGCCGTTCTCGGCGAGGTAGTGCACCAGCGCCGCCGAGGCCGGGTCGAGCAGGTGCGCGTCGTCCACGCTGACCACCAGCTCCCCGGTGCGAGCCCCGGCGCGCAGGTGGCGGGCGGCCCAGCGCAGCAGGTTCTCCCCGCTCTCCGGCGGCCCCGTCAGCACCTGCGCGAACGCGCCGAACGGGATCATCGACGCGGTCACCGTGCCCAGCGCGCGCACGACCGTGTACTGCCTCAGCCCGGCCAGCGCCTGCGCCGCCAGCCTGCTCTTGCCGACTCCTGCCTCACCGGCGATCATCACGCCTGCTCCCGACCGCAATGCCTCCCGTACGATCGCGAGCGGCCCCCGTCGCCCGACGAACGGCCATCCGCTCCCCAGCTGCTCGCTCATCGCGCCTCCTCTCCGCCGCCCATGGTGGTGGGCGGACGTTCGCGCGAGGTTCAGGCGTCTCCAGGCGTCCGGCGGACGGCCGCTGCCATGGACTCACTCGTGGTCGTGATCCAGTCCGGCGGCTTCCCGAAGGAGGTCCAGCAGCGCCTCGGGCCCGTTGAACGGCACCGGCTCGCGTCCGACCTCTTCGAGCAGCCCAAGGAGCCGGCCGCCTGATTGCTCGGGCTCGACCAGCCGGACGATGACCGTTCTCACATGGAGCACCATCTCCCCGGCCGGTTCAGGTCTGGTTCAGGTGGGGTACGGGGCTGGTTCGACCTCCAGCTCGCGCATACGTTCCGCGTAGAGGTGGTAGCGCCTGCGGGCGTCGCCGCGGCGGCCCGCCAGGTCGAGCACCCGTACCAGGCCCAGGTGGGCGCGCTCGTCGTAGCGGTCGCGCTCCAGCAGCCGCAGCCAGTAACGCGCGGACTCCTCGTAGCGGCGCTCACTCGCGCGGGCGGCGGCGATCCTGGCCGCGGCCTGCACGTACCCGAGCCTCGCCTGCTCGCGCAGGCCGACCGCCCAGTCCGCGTACGGGTCCTCCTCGCAGAACTCGCCGCCGTACGCGCTCTCGGCGGCTGCCCACCGCTCCAGGGCCTCGGCCGTGCGGCCGGCCTGGTCGAGTTTGGTGGCCGCGGCCACCAGGTCCAGAAATTTCTCGACATCGAGGTCGACGTGCGACAGATCCAGGTGGAGGGCGCCCTCTTCGGACACCACGATGTCGTCGGGAGGGCGTTCCCGCTCCGGGTCCAGCACCGCCCGCAACGTCGAGACCATGACGTTCAGCCGCCGCAGCCCCACCGCCTCGTCCTCCTGCTCCGGCCAGAGGATCTCCGCCAGGCGTTCCCTGCTGATCCCGCTCCCCCGGCGGGCGGCCAGGATCTTCAGCAGGTCGCGGGCCTTACGCGACTGCCAGGCGGTGCGCGCGACGGGCACGCCGCCCAGCAGGACCCGGAACGTTCCCAAGGTCTCGACGACGACCCTGGCCTGCGGCTCCGGCACGGTACGGGCGATCAGCGCGTCGATCCGGTCGTCCAGCGCCCGGCAGCCGATGGCGTGCATGCGCTCGCGTACCCGCGCGGCGGTGTCCCGGCCGGTCGCCGGGTCGGCCAGCTCAGCACTGACCAGCTCGGCCCTGGCCTGGCCGATCGGGTCGCCGAGCGTCGCCCACTTGCGTACCGCCTCGTCGGCGAGCTTGGCATCGCCGTCGAGCACGGCGCGCAGCTCCACGATGGCGGCCAGGGCGGCGTGGTCCCTGCGCCGGACCGCGACAGGCTCGGTCTCCTCCAGCAACTCCCTGGCGCGGGCGGGCTGCCCTGCGGCCAGTGCCACGCGCGCGGCCACGACCCGGGCACTGACTCCCGCGATGCCCTCGGCATGCTCCAGCGCCTGGCGGGCGACTCGGCCGGCCTCCTCGGGATCGTCCGCGGCGAGCAGCTCGGCCAGCGCGTTGAGCGCGTTGGACAGCTTCTGCACGTCGCCGGCCGGCGCCTCGGCGACGACCCGCCGGTAGATCGCGATCGCCGCCCTACGGTCGCCGCGCAGCGCCTGTACCTCGGCCAGCCGGTCCAATCCGTAGCCGATCAGCTTTGAGCCCATCGCCTCCCACCCGGCCACCGCTGCGGCGGCCTCGGTGGCGGCCTCCTCCAGGCGGCCGAGCCCGATCAGCGCCTTGGCCCGGTTGGCGGCGTTGAGCGCGGCGAAGGGCGCGAACGACACCAGGTCCGACAGCCTGACCGCGAGGTCCGTCTCGGCCAGGGCCTCGGCGTAGGCGCCCTCGTCCAGATAACGGGAGGCCCGGTTGGCGTGGATGCGGATGAGCTGGACGACGTCGCCGGCGCGCTCGGCGTATTCGAGGGCTCGCAGGTAGTGGGCGTCGTTGGCACGGCGGTCGCCGTCGAGTGCGGCGAGCATGGCCAGCACGGTGTTGGCCATCGCCAGGGCACCCGGGTGGCCCAGGTCACCGGCCTCGTCCAAGGACTTGTCGGCCAGCTCGGCGCAACCTGCCCGGTCGCCCTTCAGCCAGAGCACAGAAGCGGCAGAGGCCGCGCACATGGCGGCGTCGGCAGGCGGGAAGCCGTGGTCGTGACCCCTGCGGTACATGGCGATCGCCGCGTCGTAGTCGCCGCGCAGGTGGTCGATGAAGGCCAGCCGCCTGGCCACGAACGCGTCGAACGCCGGTCCCTCGGCGGCCTGGGCCAGCAGGTCGCGGGCCTCGTTCCACCGGCCGCGGTTCTGCTCGGCGATGCCCGCCAGCTTCACCATCGGGGGAGAGCGCCGGGCTGCCTCGGGTAACAGGTCGAGCGCGGCGATCACGTCCCCGCGTTCGGCCAGGCGCAGGCCGTACGCGTCGAGGAGGGAGGCCACGAGGCCGGCGTGCGTGGTCGCGACGGCCGCGCGCAGGGCCAGCTCGGGCTGGTCGTGCTCGACGTACCAACGGGCGGCGACCGCGGCCACGTCGTGGGCCTCGTGCCGGTCGAGCGGGGCGTGCCTGGCCAGGACGTGCGCGCTGGTCTGGGTCAGCCGGTGGCCGTCATGAACGGCTTCGAGGAACAGGCCGCGGCTGGTCAGCGAATCGAGCGTGTCGGGCGGCGCGCCGAGGATCGCGGCCAGGCTGCCGGTCAGCACGGGCAGGACGGTGGCCGCGCGCAGCAGCTCTCGCATGGCCACGGGCAGGTCCTTGAACGCCTCGAGGATGAGGCGTTCAAGGGACGCGGAGGTCGCGGCCAGGCTCGCGGCGGTGCGCGGCCAGACGGCGGGATCCTCACGGGCGAGCGCGTCGAGTGCGGCCTGGACGGCGGCGGGCCAGCCGCCGCAGGCCTCGTGCAGCGTCGCGGCGACGGCGGCCCCCGCCTCGCCCAGCCGGTCGCGGGCCCAGGCGAGGGTCTCCTCAGGAGTGAGCGCCAGGTCGGTCGCGTCGAAGTCGAGCACCTCGTGGTCCTGGCGCAGCCGGGCGGTCGGGAACGGCAGCGGCGCCCGCGACGCGGTGACCACGTGCAGGTGCCGGGGTGCGGCGCGGACCAGCGTCTCTATGTAGCGCACGGAGCCCGGCGCGCCCGCGATCGCGTCGACGCCGTCGAAGACCACGGCGAGAGCCCGCCGCAGCCGCCTCGCCAGGGCCTCGGCCAGCGCGCCCGCCAGCGCCGCCGCCCTGGACAGCTCGTCGGCGTCGGGACCGAGCGGCACCTGCGCAGCCGTGACGAGGTCAGCGGGCAGCCCCGGCACCGCCTCCGAGAGGGCCTTGGCCACGGCTCCGGCCAGCGTGGGCAGGTCGCGATCGCCAGGCCCGAGCCGGTGCAGCACCGCCCCGACGGCCTGGCCCCACCCGGCCAGCGCGGTGGATTTCCCGTAGCCTGTAGTTGCCACGAGCGTGGTGAGCCTGTGCGTCAGCGCCCCGTCCAACCGCCGGTCGAGGGCGGGACGGGGTTGCACCCACCCTCGGTCCACCCCCGCATCGTACGAGCGGCTCCACAGTTCGCAAAGTGCCACCTCCCGGTAACCAGCCGGAAGGCGCACTATGGTCGTACTTCTTAACAGGAGGCACCGTGGAACAGGATCTGCCCGGCGGTGCGAGGCTGATCGTGGGGGTGGACGAGTCCCCGGCCTCGCGTTGGGCGCTGGCCTGGGCCATCGGAGTAGCCAGGCTGCACCGGATGGCCCTGGTCGCCGTGCACGTCAGCCGCGCGCCCGTCCATCCCTTCCCCGAGGCGCTGCCCGTGCAGCACGCCGTCAGGGTGGGTGAGGAGGCACGCTGCGCCGAGGTGGTCGGGGCGGCCTTCGACGACGTGGCGGGCGGGGTGCCCGACGATCTCAGGACGGCCGTGGTCGCCCGGGTCGGCGATCCCGGCTATCACCTCGTGGACCTGGCGCGGGAGGGCGATCTGCTGGTGCTCGGCCGGGGGCGGCGCGGGCTGCTCAGCCGGATCTTCCTGCCGTCCACCAGCATGTACTGCGCCCGGCACGCGCGGACGACGGTCGTGATCGTGCAGCAGCCGTCGGCGCCCGACGACCCGGACGTGTCAGGAGAGCGAACGCGCCGCTTCTGGAGCCGCCGACATCCGTAGCGATCTCTTCAGCAGGCGCAGCCCTTCCGGGATGCGGTCCTTGCCGATCGCGCCGTAGCCGAGGACCAGGCCCGGCTGCGCCGGGGTCTCGCCGCAGTACGACTCCAGCCGCTCCAGCGCGAGGCCGGGCGCGGGGCGTACGGACACGCCGGGCGCGAGGCGGGCGCACAGGTGCAGGCCCGCGGTGGACGGGACCGGGTGCAGGCGGTCGTCCTCGGCGAGCATTTCCGCGATCACGGCGTGTCTGGCGGCGTACTCGCGGGTGGCCTTCCTGATGTGCCTGGCCAGAAGCCCTTCGTCGATTAACCGGGCCAGCGCCGCCTGGGTGGGGAGCTCGCCGTGCCAGTCGCTCAGCTGCCTCGCCGTCCGCAGTGCCGGGGCGAGGGAGGCGGGGGCGACGAGGAAGCCGAGTCTGAGCATGGGGAGCAGGGTCTTGGAGAACGAGCCCACGTAGATCACGCGGCCGGCCCGGTCGAGGCTTTGGAGGGGTCCGAGGGGCCGCTCCCCGAAGCGGAACTCGCTGTCGTAGTCGTCCTCGATCACCACCGCCCGGCGGCGCTCGGCCCAGGCCAGGAGGGCGGCGCGGCGGGCCATCGACATGGGCGTGCCCAGGGGGAACTGGTGGGACGGGGTGACGTAGACGATGCGGGCGGCGTTCGGGATGGCCTGGACGTCGATGCCCTCGGCGTCGACCGGGACGCCGGCCACGCGGGCGCCGAGCGAGCGGAACAGCAGGCGGGCAGGTGGGTAACCGGGCTCTTCGACGGCCACGCAGGCGCCCGGCTCGATCAGGACGCGGCCGATGAGGTCGAGCGCCTGCTGGGCGCCGTTCGTGATCAGCACGTCTCCGGCGGCGGCGTGCACGGAGCGGCTGATGCCGATATGCCGCGAAATAGCGTCTCTTAGGGGCTCGTAGCCTGAAGGATCGCCGTAGGTGGCGGCGCCGACCCGCAACTCGCGGGCCACCAGCCGGCGCCACGTCTCCATCGGGAACAGGCGGGGGTCGGGCGCGCCGACGCGGAAGTCGTACGGGGCGTCCGGCGTGGAGGCAGGTGTGGCGAGCTCCTGCCAGACCGCGCGGGGGCGGATGACGCCCTTGGGCGCGGCCCTTCCGCGGACCGGCTCGGCGGACACGAACGTGCCCGCGCCTGCCCTCCCCTCCAGGAACCCGTCGGCGACGAGGCGGTCGTAGGCGAGGGCGACCGTGTTCCTGGAGATCTCCAGCCGGCGGGCCAGCTCCCTGGTCGGGGGCAGCCGCTCGCCCGAGCGCAACCGGCCGTCGAGTATGGCGTCCAGCAGCTGGCGGTAGACCTGTGCGGCCAGGTCACCGCGGCCTCGGAGGGTGACGTGGAAGTCCATCTTGGCCCAATCAATTTGCTGAAGATTGGAGCTTATCTCGGGACAAGTTGCGTTTGAAGATTGGTGCATGACAGAGCGAATGGATCTCGGATCGCTGGCCGGCGAGGCGTACAAGGCGATGGGCGGGCTGGACAGGTTCGTCGCCGGCAGCACCCTTCCCCAGCCCCTCCTGGAGCTGGTGCGGCTGCGCGCCAGCCAGATCAACGGCTGCGTCTACTGCGTGGACATGCACAGCTCGGACGCCAAGAAGGCCGGGGAGAGCGACGCACGCCTGCACGCGGTCGCGGTGTGGCGGGAAGCGCCCTTCTTCACCGACCAGGAACGGGCCGCGCTGGCCTTCACCGAGGCGGCCACCAGGCTCTCCACTTCCGACGTCACGGACGAGGTCTGGGAGCGGGCGGCGGCGCACTTCACCGAGCCGGAACTGGCCGCGCTCGTGGTGGCGGTGGCCACCATCAACGCCTGGAACCGGATGGGCGTCGCCACGCGGATGACGCCGGAGTCGTACAAGTGATCAGGCGCTTGGCGCTGCCGCGGGCGTCGGCGTCGGCGTCGGCGTCGGCGGTCAATGTGCATGAGCGGGAGGGAAAGGCCGTGCACAGGCGGCGACCGAAGACTGTGGACGGGCCGCGCATCCTGGCTCAGGCCCAGTTCGCTAACTCCGTCGGCGACGGCGCCTACCTCGTCGCCTCCGCGTTCTACTTCGCCAGGATCGTCGGGCTGCCGGCCGCCGAGATCGGCCTCGGGCTCACGCTGGGCTGGGCCGTCGGCACCTTGGCCGGCGTCCCGCTCGGCCACCTGGCCGACCGGCGCGGCCCGCGCGGCGTCGCCGTGCTGCTGGCGATCGCGACGGCCGTGGCGGTGGTCTCGTTCATGTTCGTCCGGTCGTTCGCGCCGTTCGTGCTGGTGGCCTGCTTGTACGGGACGGCGCAGACGGGCCTGTCCGCCGCCCGCCAGGCCCTGCTCGCCGGACTGGTGGAGCCCGCGGAGCGTACCGTGGTGCGGGCGGCCCTGCAGGCCACGCTGAACGGCGGCCTGGCTGTCGGAGCCGGTCTCGGCGGGCTCGCGTTGTGGCTCGACACGCCGGCCGCGTATCTGACGTTGTTCGCGATGGATGCCGTGACCTTCCTCGTGGCCGCGGCGCTGCTGCTCAGACTGCCTGCCGTGCGGCCCGTGCCGATGCCCGCCACAGGGCCGAAGCTGGCCGTGCTCGGGGACCGTCCCTATGCCGTCATCACGCTGATCAACGCGGTGCTGCTCTTCTACATGCCGCTGCTGAGCGTCGTCGTACCGCTCTGGATCGCCGAGCGTACCGCCGCGCCCTCCTGGGTGGTGTCGGCTCTGCTCCTCATCAACACCGGCAGCGTGCTGCTCTTCCAGGTGCGGATGGCCCGCCGCGTCACGGGGCTGCGGAGCGCGTCCTCATCGGTGCGGCAGGCCGGGCTGGTGATGCTCGCGGCCTGCGTGGTGTTCGCGCTCAGCCCGTACGGGTGGATGTTCCTGCTGGTGGCGGCTGCCCTGCTGGTCGTGGGCGAGATGCTGCTCGCCGCCGGCGCCTGGGAGATCAGCTTCGGGCTCGCTCCGGACGATCGGCAGGGACAGTACCAGGGCTTCTTCAGCACCGGCGTGGCCGTGGCCAGGATGCTCGGGCCGGTGGCGCTCACCGCTCTCGTACTCGGCGGGGGGACGCTCGGGTGGCTGGTGCTCGGCGCGATGTTCGTGACGGCCGGCACGGCGATGGCACCGGCCGTCAGATGGGCGCTCACGCGAAGCGGCGCAACCGCAGGCTTTTGCTGACGACGAAGACGCTGGAGTAAGCCATCGCGGCTCCCGCGATCTCATACCGCCGATCGAGAGCTCCACGGCTCACTCCTCAGAGGGAGGGCATCACCTCCCTCCTCTCCGCACCCTGTCCGCACAGTCAGTGTGGCCGTGTCAGTGAATGTGGCCGTGGTCGGCCGACGGGATGTGCCCGTCCGCGAGGGTCGCCGTGGCCGTGAAGCTCGCCGTACGCACTTTGTCGTCGTGCTGGAAGTCGAGGAACAACCGGTAGTCGCCGGTGCTGGGAACCTCGGCGTAGAAGACGATCTCCGGTCCGGCCTTTTCGCTGTCCTCGGGATGCACGTGAAGGTAGGCGAGGTCGCCGGCGCGGAGCGCGACCAGGTGGCCGTACGCGCCGAGGTAGGGCTGCAGATCCGTGACCGGCTTGCCGTCCTTGTTGACCGTGAGCGTGAGCTTGCTGGACTGACCGGGGACCAGGTTCACAGCGAGGTTGACGGTGTAGTCGTCGACCATGGCCGTCCTGCTGACGTGCGGGAGCGGCTCGGGCTGGAAGTCGCCCGCGGCCTGCAGGTCCACGCCGAGCGTGAGCTTCTCGCCGCCCTGGGGGACGAAGTCGGCGAACGCCCGGTACGCGCCCGCCTTGGGGAGCGTCAGCGTGACCGACCAGGTGCCGTCGGGAGCCATCTCCGGGTGCACGTGCTGGAAGCTCGTCAGGTCGCGTGAGGCGACGATGAAGTGCATCTTCTTGTCGTGCTCGACCTCGTAGGTGGTGACCGGCTTGTAGTCGGGACCGATCACGGTGAACGTGAAGTCCATCGGCTGCCCGGTCACGGGCGTGGTGAGCGGATTGAGGGTGTAGCCGTTCTGCGACACCTGCAGTCCTGCCGGGGTATCGCCCTTGGCCTGCTGCGTGGTGCCGCCGTGATGGCCACCATGCCCGGCACCGCTCTCGCCGCCGCCGCCTTCCGCCAGCGACTTCGCCAGCGTGACGGCGGGATGGTTCGCGACGTGCGCCGGGACCTCCGCGGGCGTGGGGCCGACCGCGCTGCCCGCGCCCAGGGCGCCACCGAACACAACGGCCAACCCCAAGACGTAGGCGCCGAGTTTGGAGGCCGTGTTCATGGGCGGCCCGCCAGCTCGTACCCGGCTTCTTTCACCGCAGCGACAATCCGCGCCGCATCGATCGGCTCGTCACTGTTGACCGTCAGCAGACGGCTGGTCAGATCACCCTCCACAGATACCCCCATGCCGTACACAAGATGTTTCCCGACTCGTATTGACGTACGGATCCACATCCAGCTCCGGCTGCTTGTTCGCTCAGAGCTTCTTGAGCAGCACTCACCCTGCCCATAGGCAATACATCAACTTTAGTCCGATATATGCCTTTATGTCCGATACGGAATTGCGAGGCCGAACACATCGTCACTTGGAGTAATTACCACCAGGACGTCACGCAGGATCGGGCAGGTATGGTGGGTGAGGGCTTGAACATTTGCTCTTCGCACATTCCGCACATCTGGGCCGTGCGCAACACAGGGACCGCAGCCATCCCTTGCTAGGCTGCTTTCAACCGTTGGGTCTCACCCCGGCAGGTGAGGCCGTCGAAGAAGTGGGGTCACACCGTGAAGAAGCTGCTCGTTCTGGCGCTGATCGCCCTCGGGGGGTTGCTGATCTGGCGCAAGGTGCAGGCCGACCGCGCAGAGCTCGATCTCTGGACCGAGGCGACCGGCAGCGAGAACTAACCGACCGGCGAGGCGATGAGTGACATCGTCCCCATCAAGTTGGTGTGCCTGGACCTTGCGGGCACCACGGTCGGTGACATCGCCATGGTCGAGCGCGCCTTCGCCGAGGCGATCGCGACCCAGGGCATAGTGCCCGGGACCGGTGCGTACGCACGTGCCATGGTTCACGTGCACCGGTCCCGGGGCTGTCCCAAGATCGACGTCTTCCGCGGGATCTTCCCCGGTAACGAGGCCCAGGCGCAAGCGGCGAACCTGACGTTCGAGCGCTCCTACGAGGGCGCACTGGAGCGGGCAGGCCTCGTTCCCATGCCCGGAGTCATGGAGGTCCTCGACAAACTCCGCGGCACCGGCATCAAGCTCGCCTTGATCACCGGCTTCAGCCGCACCACCCTGAGCCGCATCCTGGGCGTGCTCGGCTGGCACGACAAGATCGACCTGGCCATCTCCCCCGAAGACGCCGGCGACCGCGGCCGCCCCTGGCCCGACATGGTGCTGCACGCCGTGCTCCGCCTGGGCGTGGAGGACGTTCGCAACGTGGCCGTGGTGGGCGACTCGGAGAGCGACATGCTGTGCGGCCGACGAGCCGGCGCCTCGATCGTGGCCGGCCTGATGACCGGCGTCCACAGCCGCGAACGCCTCCTCAAGGGCGGCGCCACCCACATCCTGGACTCGATCATCGACTTCCCGAGTTTGGTGCTCAGCGACGACCTCGGCACGACGCACATAGCTTCGTCGGCCCGGTAAGCTATCTTCGTCGAAGGGGCCTTAGCTCAGTTGGCAGAGCGCCTGCTTTGCAAGCAGGAAGTCAGGAGTTCGAATCTCCTAGGCTCCACCTCGTGAAACGCCCCGCAACCGATCTCGGTGCGGGGCGTTCGTGCCATTAACGTGCCATTAGCCTTTGGCGCTCTTCTGTTGTTCGGCCGCCACGCGGGCGCTCAGGGCGTCGGCGATTCGCTGGTCCGCGTCGCGCGTGGCGTGCTGGTAGATCAGCGCCGCTCGATCGCTGTCATGCCCCATCCGGGCCTTGAGGTCCGCCAGACTCGCGCCGGACTGAGCCGCAAGCGTGTTGCCAGTGTGCCGGAGATCGTGGAAGTGCAGGCCCTGAAGCCCCATCTCCTTGAGCGCGTCCGCCCACTTCGCCTCGCGCCGGAAGTTGCCGCCCCGTAGGAACGCCCCGCGCTTGCCGAGGAAGACGAAGGCGTCATCGGCCTGGTCGACGTAGGCGGCGAGATGTTCGGTCAGAGCTGGGATGATGGCCGAGGGGATGCTGATTGTGCGCTTGCCGGCCCGGGACTTGGGCGGGCTCAGACGCATCTCGCCGCCGTCGAGCTCGACGAGCTGTTCGCGAACCTGCACCGTCGGCGCGTCGAGGTCGATGCTGCTACGGCGCAGCGCGATCACCTCTCCCCAACGCAGGCTTGCGAAGGTCGCCAGCAGCACCAGAGCTTTGAATCGTCGGTCGGCCATCCGGTCCGCCAGCTCGAAGACTTGGGCGACGGTGAGGACAGGCCGCTCGGGTGTGTGCTCGTTGTCGGCGCCCTTGATCCGGCATGGGTTCCGGGCAATCAGCTTGTCCTCTTCAACGGCCGTCATTAGCACCGCCCGCAGCAGGCGATAAGCCTTGGCCGCAGTCGAGACCGACACGCCGTTGCCGAGAAGATCTGAGCGCCAGGTGCGGATCATCTGGGCAGACAGCTTGCCGACCGCGACCTCGCCGAGCGTCGGAACGATATGGCGTTCGAGCAGCCAGGTGTAGAGCTCCACCGTCTTCGGCCGCAGGCCTGGACGTTCTTTGATCCAGGCACGGGCGTAGTCGGCGAGCTGGATCTTGCCGCGATCCGGGTCCGTCCACTCCCCCGAGATCATCTGAGCCTCGATGAGCGTGAGAGCTCGGTCAGCGTCCGTCTTGGTGGCGTACGTCGTCGCTCCGGTGTGCAGTCGTCCGTCCGGCCCGGGATAGCGGATCTGGAACCGGCCCGAGGGAAGCTTGCGGATATTGCCGAAACGCCGATGGCCGTCCTTGTTTGGCATCAGGCGGCCCTCCCCGGTGCTGGGACGGCGTCGGTCGCGTGCATGGGTGCGACGGTGCCGGCGACGACGTACGCGATCAGGGCGGACTCGCGGATGCGCACCGGTCGGCCGAGCTTGACGAACTCGATGCGACGTTCGGCGATCAGTCGCCGGACGAAGCGAGGGGAGGTGTTTAGGAGTTCCGCCGCCTCCTCCACGTTCAGAAGCTTGTCCACTACGCTGCCTCCTCTCCAGTTGCCGAAAGATCTTGTCCGTTGGCTCTGGCTTCCAGCTCCCGCAGGTGAGCACGCCAGCGCTGGCGTTCGGCGACGCTCCGCAGCAGCCGGACGCCGATCGGGGCGAGTTCCGGATCACCAGGCTTGACTGGCCGCCAGACGTAACGGTGCGGGTCCGTCGGCTCGTCGGTCTGCCCGAGCGCTTCCAGGACCCAGGTGCGGCGGTCCTGCTTGTGTTCGGCGAGGGTCTTGTTGGACCACTTCCGAGACACGAGGACACGGCGGCCCGCGTAGCCGAGGTGTTCGGGCTTGTGTGCCTTGGCGCGGCATCGGCCAGGAGCCATGCCAGCCTTGGCGCTCTTGGGCTGCACTCCGTACCGCAGCCAGTTCGGGCAGGTCGGCGAGCAGGGTTCGTAACGCAGGGCATCCACGAAGCGGGCCGCATGTTCGCGCTGAGCACGGCCGTCGAGGTTTTCGCCGAGGCTCTTGGTCAGGTACTTGGACAGGTAGCGGATGCACTGGTCGGCGTCTGGAGTCCCGGCGAGGATGCCCTTGACGTCGACCTGGTCACCGAAGCGGACCACATGCAGTGGTTCGGCCGTGTCGTCCTGGTCGAGCTTGTCGAGGGCCTGGTCCCAGGTCGGCAACACCTCGCCGGTGTCGGGAGCGACGTAGCCGACGCCTTCTTGCCAAATGGGCAGTTGCTCGCCCCTCGAAGCGGACTCGATCGCAGGACGGCCACCACACCTGGTGATAAGTCGCCGCCACGATCTGCTTGACCTCTGCACGTGGCAGGGTCCCCCGGATCGCCATGTGAAGATGGGGCGCAAGCCGCTTCTGTGGTTCCACAGTGGCGAAGTACTGCACGTCGTACCCGGCCACGCGGCGAAGATTCTGCACGAACCGATCCACGATCTTGGAGAAGTGCAGCGCGTCACGGGCCGCGCGTGCGTAGTCGTAGCTCTCGGGATCGACCGGCACGCCGTCACGAATCCTGCCGTACGAGGGAAGAGTGAGCGTGACGAAGAGGGAGGGCCGGTAGACCCTTCCATCCGAAGACTCGAAGGTCCGCCCGAGCGTCGTGTTGGCCATCTTGCGCTTGGGAAGGTCAGGTGCATCCTGCCGCCGTCTGGTCGAGCGGACCCGCTTGGACGCCGTCCGGCCGAGCACGTGACCACGCATTCCCGCGGCGTTGATCTCCTCATCGAGGCCGGCGAGAAGCGCGTCCCAGTCGGAGGCCTCCTCGCCGGCACCAGCCGCCGCATCGCGCCGGGCCTGCATGTCCGCGCGGAACGCGATAAGCCAGCGCTGTTCCTCGGTGGCAGCATCCGGAGTTATGACAGGCTCTTCGGCGAGATGCCAGCCTTCCCGGCACTGCGCCATCCGGAGCTGCCTGTTGCGCTTGGCGCAAGAAGGACACTTGCTCTCCAGCGGCGCTCCGCACGGGACATCGATGATTTCTTCCTTGCCGGTGATCACGTCTAGCCGCCGAAGCGCGACCGGCCTGACGCAGACACCGTTGAGCTTGGCGACTTCTTCGGCGACTTCACGCGCGAGCGGTTGAGCCATGCGGAGCGCGCGAGGAGTGGAGCGGTGGGAGATCGAGACCACCGCTTCTCCCCGGATCTCCGTTGGCCGGTGTGGACTGTTCAACGGACCTCCTTTCCGATCTCGGGGACAACGAGCGCAAAGCTGCTGCACTCGGTGCACTCGACCAGGGCGCGGACCGGGTCGAGCCGCAGGACATTGAGGGCACCGCAGTCGGCGCAGCGCAGGCCGTCGAGGAAGTGAGCGAGCGTCATGCGACCTCACCGGCGAAGTCGCCGACCATGTCGCGGATGTCGTCGTCGGAGACGTAGGTCGCGCGGACCCGAATCGGGTCGGGCGAGGTCTCCAGCCGGACGTAGCCGACCCCAGCGCCCAGCTCCGGCCGAGGGGAGATCTGGTCGGCCAGCGCCCCACGGTCCCGCGCACCATCACCGAGGACCATGTCCACCTGTTCAGACTCGTCGAGGCGAAGCGCAATCTTGTCCGGGAACAGGTTCCGGATGTTCATGACCTCCTTGCGCGGGTCCTGCAGCGCCGCCATGACCCCGACCCCGACGGCACGCCCTTGAGTGGTGAGCGTTGCCAGAGCAGCGGAGATGCGGCGCCGCAGCTCCTTGTCGGATTGGTACGCGGTGAGGAAGGCCACCTCGTCGACGAGCACCAGGACGAAGGGATCGTCGACGGTCGGCGTGTGGGATCGCTGGTGGCCGGCGAAGCGCGCGGCGCGGGCCTGCATGACCTTGACCGCGTCGTCCAGCAGGTCGGCGCAGTCGGCCGGATCAGCGGCGTAGCGTGCCCCGAAGAGAGCCCGTCCGAAGGACAGCTCCATCAACTTGGGATCGAGCGCCCAGATCGCGACAAGCCCCGCCCTGACAGCCGGGAGGAGCCCGCGGATCGTGGACCAGATGATCGAGCCCTTACCAGCCCCGGTGGCGCCCGCGACCAGGACGTGAGTGCCGTGCACCTTGAGGAGCCACGGCCGCCCGTCCTCCTGCTTACCGACCTCGATAGGACCGACCGTGGGTGTCTCCGGGATCGGTACGGCGGGCAGAGGAACTGCGAGCGGATCACACCGAGGGAAGGTGAGGCGCAGCCGCCCACCCTTGAGGACCGACACCCGGCACGAACTCGCGCCGAAGCCCCGAGCGAGATTGTCGGTCCGATCGGCCCAGTCCTTGACCGCCTGCCCGTTGAGCATGCGAACGGTGACCAGGTCCGCCCACGAGGTACAGGAGACCTTGCCCAGCTTGGGCAGGTAGTCGCGCCCGTGGACGTGCTTGCCGAGACCGGAGATGACCATCACCGGTTGCCAGTGCCGCCGGTAGACCCACACCAGCCGCCACCAGGCCAGCAATCGCCAGCCCATCCACCGGGCGAAGCTGGACCGGTCGACCATGGCCCAGGAGACGAGCCCTGCGAGTACGGGCAGAACGAGGAGCAGAGCGACGCGCCATCCGTACAGAACGGACAGCACGCAGGGGACAGCCGCGACCAGCACGGCGACCGGATGCCGCCACACCGAGCGGATCAGGCTCGCGACGGCCCGCGATCCGAAGATGACGAGCGTGACGATCGCGGGCGTCCTGACGACGGCCGGTCTGAACACGACGGCAGTGTCCGGCGTGGTGGAGACGATGCGATGCGGCTCTTCGCCGGGCATCTTCTTGAACATTAGGCTGGAGTCCTTCCAAGCATCTGGTGTGTGTGGAAGACCGAGGGGCCGCCGGAAGTTGCCGCTTCCTGCGGCCCCGCTTGCATGTCAGGCCGCATCCGTGGCGGCCTTGGCCGACTGTTCGTTGTGCAGCCGCTCGCAGTCGGCGAGGTAGCGAGCGGCGGCGTTGAAGAACTGCCGCGCGGTGTTCAGATCCGCGTCAGTCACGTGGCCGCCGCCAGTGGTCGAGATCGACACAGTCCCCTCGTCGGAGGAGATCTCCAGGTACGGCCGCGGGTTGCCCAGCAGGCCGGCGCGCACCCGGAGGTCGGCCGTGTAGAAGGCGACGTTGAGACGAGGAGTGGCCTGCGGCTCCATCGACAGCGTCACGTAGGTATAGGGGCGTGGATCACTCATGCCGCCGTCACCCCTCGCCGATGGATCCGCTCGACACACCGCGCGAAGTCCTGCGTCTGCTTGGCGAGCTGCCGCGCGAACTCCACCTCAGCCGCCGTGACCCGGTCCGACGCAGCTGTAGTGACTTGCACCCGAACCAGACCGAACACCAGCGCCAGAACCGGAGTGCGGAGCTGGTAGGCGTGGTTCTCGGCGACCGCCCCGGAACCGGTGTTGAGAGTGATCACGCCGGTCGGCCGAGCTTGCCCGCGCCGCCCCATCACGCCGCGTCCTTGGCAGGGCTGGGCTTGCCGATCGGCCGAGGAGCCCGCATTTCTCGAACGCGGATGGAGTAAGCGAGCCTGCCGTTGCCGTTCACGTACGGCGTGACCGTCATCTGGTCGAACTCAACCGGCGTGAACGGCAGCCCCGGCATGGGCGCCGGGGAAACAGGCTGCACCGGGCTGAGGATCTTCACCGCAACGGTCTTCTGCGCGGCCTTGAGCGTCGGGTCCGCGTCCATGACGGTGACCTGCCAGACCAGCTCACCGGCCTGCTTGTCCCGCGCCTGCACGAACCGCCCATTGGTCGAGGCGTCGAAGTCTTTGACCGGCTCGACCTCCCCGACGATGTAGCAGCCGTGCGGGAAGACCATCTCGAACGTCACAGGGATCGGTCCCTGAAGTGCCATCGTCCACCACCTCCCTTGTCTATCCCCCTAGACAGTTGCGACCGTTTCGCCTTAAGTGCTGTCTAGGGGGCTATACGGAGGACGATAACCGGAGCCTGCCCCAACCGTCTAGGGGGGTAAACATCGACGTCGATTTGTGTATGGGAGTCGTCGGTCGGATATGGAGAAGTGGTGCAAAGCTCGTAAAACTCCTGCTTGCTCTGTAGCGGCTCAAGAGCATTAGCCAGGACACTCCCCCTGTGCAGGTGTCTCCCCTGAGGTCCGCCCGTTGGTCCAAGTGGACTGTCCTGATGGCAACGTGTGGATGGATCGTCCTGGTCGCCGCCAGCTATCTGCAGATCCCGCTCTACAGGCAGTTCTGGTTGTTCACGCCGCTTGTCATCACTTTTGCCTGGCTGTGGGCAGGTCTCTGGACCTTCACCACGGTCATCTCGTACCTCTCGCTCCAGGCATACGCGCGAGCAGCCATCGCGTTGCTCATCGCCGTGACCCTTGGGGCGGTCATCTGGAGAGTCGATTGGCGAACCACGTTCATCGACAGCACGCTGCAGCTCCACCAGGCAAGCTTCGCCGAGCTTGCTGCCGCCTATCGGGAGGGGAGACCTCTCGACCCGCCCTGGTGGATGAAGTACCTATCGGTCGACGGAGACGTCCAGGCGCAGGAGCACGGACTGTATTTGCCGATCTACCTGGATGAATGGAGATCAGAGAACGGATCAGGCATCGCCTACTTTCCGAGCCCGCCCAACAACGACTTCCTGATCCAGACCGCCGAGGGAGACGCGGGCAGAGCGATCCGCGACCTGGGGAATGGCTGGTGGTGGGTGGAGTAAGCCTCAGAGCTGGAAGTAGAGCGCGGTGGCGTCGTCGAAGGTCTTGCCCCGCGGCCAGCGGGTGCCCTGCGGATCCGACTGCTCGGCTGCACGGACCTGACGGAGGACATCGTCCGGGCCGGACTCATCAAGGGTGTCGAGGACGTGGCGCCAGGTACTCAGGTGGAAGCGGTCGACGAGGCGAGACGCGCCGTCGCTGAGGAGCGCAGCAGCTCGGATCTGGTCGGCGGGCATGCTGCCGATCAATGCCTGGTCGGCCGCGAAAGGATCGGTGGCAGCCACCCAGAAGCCCCCGTCACGGTTCCGGTACGAGCGCAACGTCTCGACATAGCGCCGGTGAGCAGAGACATGTTCGTCACTACCGGAGGCGAAAGAGTCCATTTCGGCGCGATGTAGCGCCCCGACCTGGGCCTCGCGATCATCGTAGACGACCACGGGTTCTGCCGCCTCAACGACGTCCAAGAGGAGCACGGAGTCGGCCAGGACCAGCCACTCCAGGGTGTCGTTGACACGGCGCAGCATGATCACCGTGGCCGAGGGTGATCCGGGGTGCGCCAGATCGCAGGTCCCGTCATGGAGCGACGAGACCGACTTGATCCCTACGGACAGCAATTCGGCCAAGGTGCCGGCGCTCTGCGACATGGCGGTCAGGAGGGTGGAGCCGAGAGTGCGGGAGTACCAGGCCACGCCGTGCGAGCACCCGGAGTCCGAGCCTGGCGGTGTGCCGGCGCCGTCGAGGAGGACGGCCACATCAGGAGCCGCAGCAACGAAATCCTCGTTCGGCCGACCGGGTGCAGCCTCCGTGGCGAAGGTAACCCGCACGTCTCAGTCCTCCTCGTGCCGGTACAGCGGACCGGCAAGCTCCGCCTTCACCGGTTCCCCAGTGGCTGGGTCGTATTCGACTCCGACGACGGTCGAGAAGCGCTTGTCGCCTACCTGCCCCCACAGCGTCGCGATCTCGGTCTGGAGGAGCTGCACCACGCCGAGCGTGCCTTGAGGATGGATGCCGGTGAACACCAGGAGATTGCCGTTGCCGTCCGGACGCCCGAGCCGTCCGAGGTAGGCGTAATCCACGGCCCGAGGCGGTTCGCTGTCCGAGCCGGAGCGGTAGACCATGCCAGTACGGCTGTCACGCAACGTCCACACGTCGTCCTTGACCCACTCCAGAACAGGATCCGACTCGTACAACGCGCCCATGACGGTCGAGAGTCTGGGACCGCAGATCACAATGAGGTTCGACCGGTTGATGTCGATCTCTCCGCCGAGCGGGACGTGCTCCAACTCCACCGGCAGGTCGAACCCGCGGGCAAGGTCCTCCAGCCGCTTGGCCGCGGTGACGTCCTCCATCGCGACCACAGGCCGGGCGTTGGTGGCTTCACGCTTGAGCGGCGTAACCAGGGTGATCGTGCCTGTGCCAAGGAAGGCGCCTTCGGGGGCCGGACCGGTGTGCCGAATCTGGTGAATCCGCCCCCTCGTGAGGCCGGCTTCCTTAGCGATCTGTGCGTATGAGAGCCCTTGGGCATGCAGTTCTTGGATCACCCTTCGCCGTAGCCGTGAGAGCTCGCCGACCTCCTGCTGAGCAGCGTTGAGACGCTCCGTGGCGACCCGCAGCAGTTGGAACGGGTCTTCTATCGCGGCAATGCGCTCGACGTTACCCGGCGGCATGGATCCCCCTCTGATCACTGAGGGCGAGTCTAGGCCCCTAGACAGTATGCCGTCTATCCCCCTTGACAGTACGATTTCGATCGGTTCGCCGCTTTTTGAGCTAACTGCACGAATCGAAGACCGCCGATTGGGGACGCCTCGCGGACTCATCGAGCCATGCCCGAAAGTAGCGCAGCCCACAAGGCCTGCGCTTCGCCGACCCGTACCCGATGAGTCTCGACGACGATTCGCCGCCGTTCCTTGGCGACGCGCCGAATGAAGCCCAGGCCACCAGATTCGCACAGTTCGTAGTAGACGTCCCGGCAGTCGCACGTCCAGGCGACCGTCCGACGCCGTTCGCCCGTACGCGCGGGGCACCAGTCGAGCTTCACACATGATGGCTGCGGCGGAGGAACATGAGGAGACAGGCAACGGGTCATATGCATGACGCCGCCTGCGATCCTGCGTTCAGCACGGCCCACACCGTCCGACCGTGTTCGTCGCCCCATACACCCCAGTCGATCGCCAGGCTGGCGACGAGCAGCAGGCCACGCCCGCCTTCGCCCTCCGGGCATGGCCGGAAAACTCTGGGTGAGGAAGGTCCGCCCTCATCGAGAACGCCGAGCCAGAGGCGATCCGTATGGGCTTGGACGCTCACCAGGAACCGTCCCCCAAAGCGACCACTGGCGGAGTGGCGGATCGCGTTGGTGGCCAGCTCGCTGACGATGAGCTCCGCCTCATCGGCTGTGGGCCAATCCCGCAGGAGCGCAGCCACGAAGCGTCGCGCCTCGGTGATGGAGGGAGCGGAACCGAGGAAGTAGCGGGAGAAGCGCCAGGCCGACATAGCGGGCTCCGTCGTCTAGGGGGCTATACATCGGATAGCGCCAGCGTATGCACGAGCCTGGACACACCTCAAGTTATTCGACGCATAAATGCGCCACTCACTGCTTCAGACGACTCGACAGCTCCCGATAGTCGTCGGCCACCGACCCGAGCAGGCGGCGCAGCGCATCGCCGTACACCGCCACAGTCGCGAACGCCTCGAAGGTCTCCATGTGCGTGGCCAGTTCCTCGTCCTCGCTGAGGCTGAGATCACCCGTGAAGCCTTCGACCACGCTTACCGAGCCGTCGTAGATCGTGAACCCATGCAGCGGGAACGCCGGCACCTGAACAGACCAAGGCACGACACCAAGGGTCACGTGCGACAGTGTGGCCACCATGGCCAGCCGGTCAAGCTGAGCCAACATCAACAACGGTGGCCCCGGCCATGTGCGCACCGCACCCTCGGTCAACAGGAACGAGAACTCTCGGGCCGAGTCGAACAGCACCGATTGCGACTCCACGCGCACTGCCGCAGCCTTGGCCGCATCGCCCTCGTCGACATTACGACCAACCGCAAGCGCCAGCCGCGCGTATTCGGCGGTCTGCAAGAGGGCTGGGATCATGGCGGACTGGAAGGACACCAATCGTCGCCCCGCCCGGACCCGAGCGGCGTTGGCTGCTTCCCGGCCGGCAAGGCCGCCCTTCAAGCGAGACACCTCATCGCGGAGCCGTACGAGGAGCGCGTCCAACTCGGCCCGACCCGCCTCATCGAGACCTAGCGCGGAGACCAGCCGCTCAACGGTCTCGGGCGTAGGGAGGAGCTGGCCTGTCTCGATCCGAGAGATCGTAGGTTGCGCCACCTGTGCCCGCTGCGCGAGATCCTTACCGGTCAGACCCACGTCCTTGCGCAGCCGCCGCAGCAACTCGCCCAGCGCCCTCAGCCGATCCCGTCGCTCTGCCACACCGAGCGTTCTACCACCAGGCCACGCCGAGCATTGCCGAATTGTTCTCATAGGAGATCAAGGCGGCGGCGCTTCGCGCCGCCGACGCGGCCCTGCGCTCGGCCGCACGCTGCGCGTGCGGCCTGAGGGCCGTTCTCGCGCGCGGCCGTGCTCGGGCCGCGCTGGGCACGGATATTCCGGCCCACGCTCGTAGCCGATAGCGTCACAGGGTGGACAACGATGATCCCGCAATCCGACTATGGAGCGACGCCGAGCTCGCCGTCGCGACTGGCCTCGTGGTGCTGCTGCTCCTCCTGCCCACGGTCATCTGGCTTGCCATGACGATGCTGCGCCGACGCAGATAACCCCTCCGGCCGTACTCCGGCCCCTCGGACGAACGCCCATAGTCAGTCGGCCTCCTCCCAGAAGTTCGGGCGCCGCCGCTGTCGCCACCATGGCCAATCCGGTGACGCGAGCGGATCCGGCGACGTACGGGCGAGAAAGCTCCTGTCGACGGGAAGCACCAGGCTGTAGAGATACGGTCGCGCCCAGCGAGGCAACGCGATGAGCACCTGCTCCAGTTCCCCGCGCGGATCGTCTTCCCAGCAGCCAGGGCATGTGCAGGTGGGCAAGAGCCGAGTGGAGGTGCCGGGAATCACTTCCCGCGTCCAAGCCAGCAACACCGCAGCCACATAACCTGGCCCCAGCCGAGTGTGCTCCAGCGCAATCACCGCAGCCATAGGGCGCGGCCCGAGACCGGGAACCTGATGAATCGAGGCTCTGTGGGTCACGCACATGAATCGTCGCGTGCGGACCGCCGAAGGGCGCCTACGCGGCATGGCCCTTTCTGATCGAAGTCATGTGCATGATGATCGCATGCCTAGAGCGTGACCTCCAGGCCCCGGTAGCCCAAAGCAAACCAGGCCTCCGGCAGGGGCACTCCGGCTCCGGGATGCTCGCCGTGCCGGGTGTCAGGACTGTGGGTGGTTGAGGTGGAAGCCTGAGCATCCCGTCGCCATCGCTCCAGGGCAAGCCAAGCAGACCAAGGGCCTGGGGCGAAGGTCGTTCCTCCGGTTGGGGGCTCCACCTTCACCCCAGGCCCTTGGCCCGCTTCCCTGACGGGTGGGACGACGGCGACGGGATGCTCAGGCAGGACAGTTGCTAGCGGTGCCCGGGCGTCTTTCGCGTGCACGTACGATCCCCTAATGTGTCGCAGGCATAGAAGCCAAGCGATCAAGGCCGGAGGGTCCGATGGGGGTCTTCTACGACTACTACCGGGCGGCGAACAGGCAGGCCGCCGTGGAGAAGCCGGATTACCCCCGCGCGGTCGAGAAGCCCCTTCCTGGCATCCCGGCCTTCGACGCCGTCGAGACCAAGTGGCTCACTCCATGGGACTCGCTGCCACAACTGATTGCGCTGATCAGGAATGTGCCCTGCACCGATGACCTCGTACAAACGGTTGACCTCTATCCGCCTCCGGAAGGTGCACCTAAGACCGATGCGGAGTGGGATGCGCTTGCTGAGGGTTCGCCGTACTTGGTGGGGCCAGGCATCGAAGAGTTGCCGGCGGATGTCCGCGACACTCTCGCCGATGTCCCCGACGAACGGCTCATCGAGCTTGGCGAGCAATGGGCAGCGGATGACGGCTCTGATCCCTGGCCGTTATCCAGACTGATCGCGGAGCTGCGAGACCTGGCCCGCCGTGCGCGTAGCGAAGATCAGTTGCTCTATTGCTGGAGCTTCGGTGGTTAGCGGTCGGTGCGAGTCGCAGGTGATCCGCTTGGAAGCCGTGCAATATACGTGCAATGATCGCTGGTCTTGTTGCTCCGGGACCACGTCACGACGCAGGTCAGAGGCCATCTCCCAGCCGGAACGGCCACGCGCTGTAAAGCCGTAGGCAGCTCGGATGGTGGCGAACCGAACAGCTACCAAGATCTTGCGCCTAACCTCAGGCAGTCTCCTCAGTACCGCGGGCAGGAGCGGTAGCAGAGGGCCGGATGGCGATGGTGCTGACGGTGCCATTTCCCCACGCAGTGGTCTCGATGACCGTCTGGCCGTCAAGGGACACCATGCGGAACTCCGGAACGAACGAGGCGTGAACGTCCCGGCGATCCCCCAATCTAGTTGCCGGTTCTGAAGCGAGGCGCTCAAACGGGTGCCGATCCTATAAATCGGAGTCTAAACCACCTCAAACGGGCAGCTCTTGTTGAGTTCCATCGCCATCGTCACCCTCATTAGAGTCTTTGATTAAAGGATTTCTGCGGACAACATTACGAGGAGGAACGGGAGCCATATTGAATGAGATGTCTAGAATGCCACTCAGGTAGGACGCCAGTTCCGGTGCGGCCGCCCTTAGCGTATCAACGGCCACTACCAAAAGCTGCCTGTGTTCTAGCGAGAACAAATGGCTAAACGCTTGAGATTTCCAATTCGAGTTGCCAAGCAGCGCATCGTAACAAATAAGATCTACCGTTTGGGGAAGTTCTCGAGCTAGATCTGGACGATGCCACAGCCGCTCACTCAAGTCATAAAACCTGGTAAGCCAGTCAGGGGTGAACGTGACATGTTCACGTAGCGAAGGGGTGTAATGCTCTACTGGCTGCGCTCCGGCGGAAGCATACTTCTTCTGAAGAGTGGCTATCTGCTCGCGTAGCAGACGATCAGCTAGATCAACTATCCTGATGATACTTCTATCGTGAGGATTGCCAGTCGCTAGTCCGTCTTCAATCTCTCTTCTCATGCCGTCTGGTCCCAGTTGATCCAGTCGGCGTGCACTGCGGAGTGCAGAAACAAGCAGAGCGACGAGCGTGTCGGCAGCGA
Source organism: Nonomuraea polychroma (assembly GCF_004011505.1). Lineage (NCBI taxonomy): Bacteria > Bacillati > Actinomycetota > Actinomycetes > Streptosporangiales > Streptosporangiaceae > Nonomuraea > Nonomuraea polychroma. Next base: position 9,518,110 of record NZ_SAUN01000001.1, on the reverse strand, counting down.
GGATCATTCCGGCCGGCTGCGGAAGCACTACTCCTTCGCGCAATATTTCAGCGAGTGTGAGAATAGATCCAAGGATACGATGAGGGGGGGAGATCAGGGAATCGTGGCGGATATAGGATACTAGATCGGCCGGAATGCTCCCAACGGTCTTGAACTGGGCATCCGCTTCACGCGTAGCACTTACGTATGACTCGTTGCCAACAGTTGCGAAACTATAGGGAAGCCATCCATGGCTTTCCTCTCGCCTTTGCAGCTCTCTGGACGCCATCACCTCCACGCCTAGCTGTCGTGCCAAGTCGCGGCCCTCTGGGCTGACTGCATCACGAACGAGACGAGCACTTGATGCCCTCACAAGCACTCTCAGACCGGCAAGCCACAACAGCCTGTCGTGTTCACCTGCGCGACCGCGAGTTGACTTGCATTCGATTATGCCGATGGACGGCCGTAGCCGTGAATCGAAATCTAGAGTGAAGACATCAACGTCCGTGATTAGTCTCCGACGATTTGTATGCTGAACGACAGGCCATCGAAGACGAACAAGCGACCCGTCCCCAAACTCGACCCGCCCTACACGCCTCTCAAGGTCAGCACCCTTATCGAAATTATCTTTTACCATATCGCCTATTGCCGATCTCCTGCCGCAAGGCTGCCATCAGCTTCGCAGTTTCGCTGGGCTCAGTGGCAGCCGTCTTTGCGAGTTGAATACTGTGAACCGCTCTTTCTTTCTCGGGAGAAAAGTATCTTCGCTGATCACGCAGCAGAGCCCCTTGCGACGAAGAGCCTCCAGAGTCCTCTAGATAAGAGAGAGCCTCTTGCGCGACATCTCCTTGCAAAAGAACGAACTTGAAGAACCTGCTTCCTGGCTCTACTCGAACGATTCCCGCGGTTTCAAGCATTGGGTAGTCTGTGCCGATATTTGACGCGTCGCCTGCCTCTCCATCTTCGATAAGCCTGTTGAGGAATCTGGTGGGGGACCACAATTGGTTAGTTGCATACTTGTGTGCAAACACCATTGAGCCGATCAGTTGACGTACATGACCGCTTGGGTCCACCCCGAGGGGCTTATCGAAAGCGTTCCTTCCCATGTGAGGGGTAAAGAGAAAAGCTCGCTGCTCGCCCGTGCTGGTCTGAACGACAGATCGATGCACCAAGCCGTGTGCGACGGCGAAGTTTATCCATTTCGAATCCACAGAAGTCACCTCGTCCTGAGGCAAGCCAGCAGTAGTGGATACCTCCTCCAAGAGTGCAGTCAATGCAGTGCGGGCGCGTCCGTCTTCTGCCTGAAGTGCAGCATACGTGTAGTCTACATCCGACGACCAAACGTTGGGGTTGTACAGGACAACAGCCCCTTCATCACTCTGCTGGCTGGTGCATAGGTGAAGTGCCTTCAGGTAGGAGATCGCATGGTTGGCCGCTTCCTCGTTGGCCACACTTACGCCGTACTCTACCGCCTGCTGCATCGTAATTGGCATAAGCGTGGTTTCTTGAAAGACCTTCAGAACTGCGCGCTCTTCTGGGTCGAGAGCAACCGCAGACATGATAGATTGCGCGATATCAGGTAGCGCTGAAAATGGAGGGATGCGATCGTTAATCGCTATTATTTCCCCATCTTTCTTGATTATCTCTACAAGACTGAGCGCCTCTAGGGTGGGCAGGATTTCCTTAACGAGGGCTCTCTTAGATATGTTAGCGTCCAGCGCAATCGCGCATACTCTATCTAGGGAAGAGCTGCCGCTTCCGCGTAGGCGAACGACCATCTCGAGTACGTGGCCAGAGAACTCGATGTTCCCCAAGGCGGCCTTCTCTGGACTCATTCCGTAGGCGGCCATGTGGCGTGAGATGCCTAGTAGCGACTCTGCCGTGCTGAGCAATTTGTCACCTTTCCGGCTGGAGCGTCCTACTCTTGACTTAAAGTCCGCTTTTGCTTAAAAGTTCATAAGGACCTTAGTGTAGCCACTTCGAGTGTTAGTTCGGGAGGTGTTCTACTTGATGGCGCTTTCAGCTGTCACGCGCTTTCTATGCCTCTTTGTCGGTTGCTGTGGAGGCCCCCAGGGGAGTTCTCGGAACTCTGTCTGGCGCGCCGAGGACGGGGGGACGTGCCTGCCGGTACCTCTTCGCGGATCGCTCCAACCCATGTGGGACATTGACCGACGCACGGGCGAGGGCCAAACCCCTGCTCAGCCCACCTCCCTCTTGATTTAGGGTCCTGATCCGCGGGGACCGGGCAGGTGCCCATCGGTGAGGCTCGTCCCCTGGCCCCTTAGCAATGGCGGCACCTCAAGCCGGGCGACCTGATCACCATGCACGAGATGCAGCCACCCGTCGGAATCGCACGCATCATCGAAGTTGTGCCGTCGATGGTGTCTGCTTCCTAGCTGCAGTTCTCGTTGCCCATGCCGTTCCAGAGCGACCGGCCGGGCCGCGACGTGATCGCCGTGCCATTAGCGTGCCATTAAGGGCGGTCAGCAGCGGTCAATCACGGTCACTCGCGGACCGTCCTCCGCGCAGGTCGAGGCCGTTGTGCCTGAAGATCAGACCGTTTTGCAAGCAGGAAGTCAGGAGTTCGAATCTCCTAGGCTCCACAAGATCAGAAGGGCGATGACCAGGCTAAACGGCCTGGTCATTTCTCATTTCTATGATCTTCGCGCCGACGATGGGAGGAATTTGGGAGGACACCACCCAGGGGCGCAGGTACGGCCGCAGAAGCTCCTGCAATATCGGAAGCCTCGAAGGGCCGGTTTTGGCCCTCCGGCCCCAGCGAGCCCTCCCACCGCTTTTGCAGCGCCGCCACGAGCTGCTGGCGCATCGGCTCCGACACGTGCGAGTAGCGGTCCGAGATGTGCGTGGCCCTGCCCTTGATCGACGCGATGGAGTGGGCAAGTCGCTCCGCCTGCGCCACGTCCGGGATCAGGTCCTCGTCCATCCACACCTTGTGCAAGTGCGTGCGTGCGCTGCTTTCTTTCAGGTCATGGGGCGTCAGGCCCTAGACGACCGGTAGCCACACTTCCGCCGCCCGGTCCTCCAGTGCCTGTATCGTCTGCCTACCGCGGCGCACCACCTGGCGGCCGTCAACGTCCAGCATGATCCTGTGTGGGACTCGTGGCCCCTTCGCCACCAGCTGCCCGTCCGTCGCGGGACGGTACAGCCGGTTGGCGAAGTTAGGATTGCTGCTCCCGCGGTCCCTGATGCGGCGGGGTGGCCGGCCACCGCGGCGAGCACGGATGCGGCGGCGCTGACGCCAAGGACTTCGGGAACCGGCATTCGCCGGTCGGCGAAGCGGGATCCTGGGGTCACCTACGAGTTGCCTTGTGCCGCTTCGACCGCTCGCACGCAGCGCGCAAGGGCGGCGACCATGTATCGGCGCCACAGGGGCGCGAACGGGCCGGCGAGAATCCAGCGACGTCCCGGAAGCGGCTTGAACTCGTAAGTCCATCGGAGGAGCGTGCCATCGCCGTCGGGATTGAAGTTCCATTCACCTCTGACGCCGGCGGCGAGGCGGGAAAGGACATTAGTGAACCCCGTCAGCTGATATGCGAAACTTGAACCTTCGGTGTATTCGGTCAACTGTTCGTCGACTTGCGATCCGTCGTCGAACTGAGGGTTCCTGGTCGGACCGACGTGATCCCATTCTTCGGTCTGGTTCGCCACGCTCTTGACACCGGGGAATGGTGCCACCCGGTGGAAGACGGACGTGAGATCGATTGGGACGATGATTCGGAAAGCTTTGCTGGGGGCCACCGAGCTTCGCTGTTGGACCGTGATCGAGACGGTGTCGTCCGTTGAGCTGATAAGTATTGGCGTCCTCATGTCGATATCCTTGGTGTCGCGATGCATGATTAATCATTTGTGCCGTATGCGCTGCGCTCGTCACGACGAGGATGAGGCTGCCGGGGTCGCGCGGACCGCGCGGTGGCGACGGCGCGGACGACGTCGTCGATCGAGCGGGCGGTGAACGCCCCGGCCGGGTCGACCGGCGCCGCGAGCTGGAAGGAGGCGCCCGCCTGCGCATAGTTGGCGGTTCCGGGCGGGCTGAACGGGGTGAGGTCGGGTGCTGGTCATCGGGGCTCGTCCGAGTCGCCAGGAAGTCGGTCAGGCCGCGAGTTCGGCACGATGCGCGGCCAGGAAGTCGGTCAGGGTGAGCGGATCGGGGTTGAACGCGCGTGCGATGTCGAGGTCGCGGCGGCCGAGATAGGACCTGGGAAACTCGGTGTAGTACTGGAACATGTTTCCCAGCTCGTCCGCGCCGGGGAAGCCGACGCTGCGGAACTGGTCGTGGGTGGGTGGGCGGTAGGCCACCGGCTCACCGAGGACCGTGCTGAGCGCCGCCGCCATCTGCTCGCCGGTCAGGTACTCGCCGACCACGGGAACCGTGGCGCCGATCGTCTGCGACGGCTGGCGCAGCACGCGCAGCGCCAGCCGGCCGATGTCGTCGGAGGCGACGCCCGCGATGGCCGTGTCGCCGAGCGGGAGATGGAAGGCCAGCGTCCCGTCCGGGTCGCGTTGTGGCTTGGCCAGGCCGAGCAGGTTGTCCCAGTAGAAGGACATCAGCATGTACGTCGTGGGCAGGCCGGACTTGGCGAACAGGGCGTCGGCGGCCCCTCCCTTCACGTCGAAGTGCGGCACCCGGTAGCCGTCGCCGATGAACGGCATCCGGGTGTCGTCGGCCGCGATCGCCTCGCGGGTGTCCTCGAGCGTCGACCACACGACGTGCCGCAGGGCGGCGGCCTGGGCCGCGCTGATGAGGTTCTCCACCTCGGCCAGTTCCCGGGTGGGCGAACGGTGCTCCCAGTACGGCGTAACCAGGAACGCGCCGTATGCCCCGTCGAATGCCCGGCGAAGGCTGCCCTCGTCGGTGAGGGTCGCCTCCACCACGTGGGCGCCGAGCCCGGCCAGAGTCTGCGCCTTGGGCGACGCGGCGTTGCGCGTCACCGCCCGTACGGTGAATTCGCCGTCGGTCAGCAGCGCCCGCGCGACCGCGCCGCCTTGCGTGCCGGTCGCGCCGAGCACCGTGATCACATTGTCGTGAGACATCGAGGTTTCTCCTGTCATGGGTGGTGCTTCGAAGGTGGCCGGGTCGGCCTCATGGGGCGGCGTCAGGCGGTGGGGGCGACGATGACGGTCTTGCCGGGCAGCGCACCCGCGGCGGCCTGGGCGTGCACGGCCGGCAGCTCCGGGAGGGGGACCTGCTGGGCGACGTCGACGTGCAGTTCGCCGGAGTCGATTAGCGCGACCAGGTGGGACAGCTGGGTGGCGTCGCTGCGGACGAACAGGTCGATGCCGCGTACGCCGCGCTGCTCGTCGCTGGGGGCGGGCATCCACACCGTGGTGTTCACCAGCACTCCGCCGGGACGGATCAGGGTGAGCAGTGCGGCCAACTGCGCCGGGTTGATCGGGGCGAGGTTGAGCACAACGTCGACCGGCTCGCTCACCGCCGCGGCCACCTCGGTGGTGGTGTGGTCGATGACCTCATCGGCACCTGTGGCCTTGACCTGCTCGATGCTGCGGGGGCTGGCCGTGGCGATCACGTACGCGCCGGCGTTCTTGGCCAGCTGAACGGCGTGGCCCCCGACGGCGCCGCCCGCGCCGTTGATCAGCACGCGCTGGCCGGCCGCCAGCTTCGCGTGGTCGAACAGCGCCTGCCACGCGGTGAGACCGACGATGGGTAGCGCGGCGGCGTCGGCCAAGGAGATGCTGGTCGGCGCCGGAGCGAGAATCTCGGCCGGAGCGACGACGTACTCCGCGGCCGCGCCATCGGCCACCATCGGCAGGAACCCTACGACCTGGTCACCGAACTGGATGCCGGTCACGCCCTCGCCCAGCGCCGCGATCGTGCCGGACACGTCGATGCCCGGCGTGTGCGGCAGCGTCACCGGGATCGGACCCTGCATGAATCCGGCGCGGATGTTGCCGTCGACCCCATTGAACGACGTCGCGGCGACCTGGATCAACACCTGCCCGGCGCCGGGGACGGGCTGCTCGACGTCCTCGTAACGCAGGACGCTCGGGTCGCCGTACTCGTGGAAACGCACTGCCTTCATCACAAGCCCTCGTCTCTTTCATCGTGAGGTGCTTCGTTTTCGAAGCACTTCGTGACCATAGCACGCTTCGAATTCGAAGCAACTTTTGTACGGTGTGAGCCGGCTCACAGCCGCCGGGGTCTAGTCGCCCGCGACTGTCAGGCGGCGGAGCTTCTCGTCGCTTGGAGAGCCCGGGACGGCCATGAAGACCACCAGCATCTGGTGCTCCACGGGCTCCACCAGAAGCTGTCGGCATAGCTCCAGCTCTCCCAGGTCGGCATGCCGGTAGCGTCGGAGGTGCCAGTGACCGGTGACGCCCACCTCGACGAGGTAGCGCTCGCGCGCCGCCGGGTCAGCGAACCAGCGGTAGACCAAAGAGCGCGACGCTCCGCCGAACCGGGTGTAATCGCCGAACAGAACAATCGCCGGACGAGTCTGCAACAGCACCTCGCCGCACCGGGAGAACACCATCGCCGGATAGTCCGGCAGACGCTCGACGATGCGCGTCATGACCGGGCCGACATGATCGCCCCCAACCTCATTGTGGCGCGCCCGGAGAAAGTGCTCCAGAAGTTCCCGGTCCACGTTACTCACCACCTTCCCGCTCCGACCCATCAAGCATGGCGCGAACCGGAAGCCGGGTGAATGTCACCGTTATCCACGGACAAACAGTCCGTGGATAACGAGGCGGGCTCAGCTCATCGCGATCAGGCGCTGGAGCTTCTCATCGCTCGGTGAGCCGGGCTGCGCCAGGAAGACCAGCAACTCCTGGCCCTCGTCGGGATCCACCAGCCGCTGGCCGAAAAGCTCCAGCTCGCCCAGTTCCGGATGGCGGTAGCGCTTCAGATCGTGGTGGTGGGTGACATCCACCTCGTGCCGCCGCCAGACCTCGGCGAACTCGGGGCTGACCGCCAGCAGCGCGTCGACGATCTCGCCGGCTGTGCCCGTAGGGTCGGCCGTGTACGCCGCCCGGATCTCCGCGGTGAAGACCCGGCCGCGGAGGGCATGGTCCTCGGAGGGATAGAGGGCGCGCTGCGCCGGGTCGGTGAACCAGCGGTAGACCAGGTAGCGGGACATGCCGTTGAACCGGGTGTAGTCGCCGAGCAGGGCAACCGCCGACTGGTTCTGCAACAGCGTCTCGCCGAACCGGGACAACACGATCGCAGGCGTGTCTGAGAGACGCTCGACGATGCGCCTCATGGCCGGACTGACCTGCTCGTCGCGCAAGGAGCGCCGCGGAGCCGAGTGCCCGCCGAGGGCGAACAAGTGCTCCCGCTCACTCGGGCTGAGGTTCAGCGCCCGCGCCAGGGCGGCGAGCATCTGCTCGGACGGCATCGGACCGCGCTGCTGCTCGAGCCGACTGTAGTAATCGGCCGACATGCCGGCCAGCACCGCGATCTCCTCGCGCCGCAGTCCACCCGTACGACGCCGTGAGCCACGGGGAAGCCCGACGTCCTCCGGCTGCAGCCTCTCCCGCCGTGCCCGGAGAAAGTCCGCCAGCAGTGCTCGGTCCATCCCTCTCCGCCCTTCAGTCGGTTCGGTTGCGTCCGGCGCGGGGTTTGGCGGACCGTGGCGGGGTGGCGCGCATGTGGTCGCGGACACGACCGAGAACGGTGCTGAGGGCGGTGAGGTCCTCGCCGGTCATCGGTTCGAACAGCAACTGCCGGACGCGGTCGACATGCCCGGGAAGCACATGGGCGATCAGGCCCCGGCCGGCGTCGGTGACAGTCACCATGACACTGCGCTCGTCGTCCGGCGACGGTGAGCGGGTGATCAGGCCGCGTTTGTCCAGCAATCCCGCCTGGTAGGTGAGCCCGCTGCGGCTGTACACGACACCGTCGGCCAGATCCGTCATCCGCAGCCTGCCCTCTGGAGCGTCCACCAGCCGCGCCAGGATCTGGAACTGCACGTAACTGAGGTCACCGTCGGCGCGCAGGTGCTCGTCCACCGCGTACTGAAGAAGGCTGCTGACCTCCATCAGAGCGAAGTACGCACCGAGTTGCTCCGAATTCAGGCCAGGTGCCGGGTCACTCACCCCATGATCCTACTTGCTTTGAATTCGAAGTGCATCTCGGGTCTGCCGCCACGCCTGACGACTCGATGCAATCATGATCGTCACTGCGGCGCGACCACCCGCTCGGCAAGCCGTCCTTCGGGGGCGAGTAAGGCACTCGCGTTGCACATATCCACACCGCAAGCATCTGATCCGACCGTCTCGCGATGCACACGCATTGATCCTGATTCAAGTGGGGGCGCAGCCGGTAATACGCCACGCCGCTAACCATGCTACGGATCTCAGTTGTCGGCGTCCTGCCGTGTGCTCAGCGCTGTACAGCAGAGAAGTACAGCAACGAGGTCTTACACGATCACACCCTGCCACTCGGGAACTGCTCTCTGAACTGGGCAACGCCGGCTTCAGGTGGTACCAGGCTCCCGTTTGCAAGCAGGAAGTCAGGAGTTCGAATCTCCTAGGCTCCACTCACATGAAAGCCCAGGTCAACGGCCTGGGCTTTCGCTCTTTATAGGGCTTGGTTTTGGGGTCGTGCCCGTTACGTGCCCGATGGCTTCTTGGTCAGCGCGCCGCGGGCGAGGGCGTCAAGCCTGCGCGCCACTTCGCGCTGACGCTCGTCGGTGGAGTGCTGGTAGATGAGCGCGGCCCGGGTGCTGGAGTGCCCCATGCGGGTCATCAGCTCTCGGGTGGACGCGCCCGTGCTGGCGGCCAGCGTGTTGCCGGTGTGCCGTAGATCGTGGAAATGGATCTTCGACACGCCCGCGTCTTCGAGCGCCTTGGCCCAGACACGACGGTTGAAGTTGGTGTTGCGCAGCGCCCCGTTGTCCGGTCCGGCGAAGATCAGGCCTTCCGGGCCGTCCTGGGCGAAGTCCTTCACGTGAGCGCGGAGCTCGTCAATGATCAGGACCGGGATGACGACGGTGCGCCTGCCCGCTTGTGACTTCGGTTCGGTGAAGACCAGGCCCTTGCCGGTGATCTGGATCAGCTGACGTTCGATGCGGACCGTCCTGGCGTCGAGGTCGAGGTCCCGCCGCTGGAGTCCGGTCAGCTCTCCCCAGCGCAGGCTCGCGAACGTCGCCAGCAGGACGAGCGCCCGGTAGCGGTGTTCGATGACATCGACGATGCGGTAGACCTCTTCCACCGTCAGGACCGGCCGTTCGGGAGACTGCTCCTGGCCGGCCCCCTTGATGCGGCACGGGTTGCGCTTGATGAGCAGGTCATCCACAGCTGTGGACAGAACAGCCTTCAGCAGCCGGTAGGCCTTGGCCACGGTGACCTCGCTGACCCCCTGCTCAAGCAGAGCCTTCCGCCAGCGCCTGACGTGCGGTTCCTTGATCGCATTGAGCGGCTTCTCTCCGAAGGTCGGCGCGATGTGGCTGCGCAGCAGGTAGCCGTACAACTCCACCGTGCGCGGCCGGAGCTTGGGCCGCTCGTCGATCCAGTCGCGCGCGTACTTGCCGAAAGCGATCTTCCCGGCATCCGGGTCGATCCACTCGTCATCGAGGATCTGTGCTTCGATCTTCGTCAGCCAGACCTCCGCGTCGGTCTTGGTCGCGAAGGGCTCCGGAGCCGGACGGTCCACACCAAGCTCTGTCCGCACTCACCGATGTGGAATCGACATACATCCGTTACGAATTCGCCATCATTTACTAGAGATCATTCTCCGACGGAGAGGCTACTGAAAGCGACTAAAGAGCACGGAGTGTAGATCATGCCCCGCCCAACCCCTCCGGCCTGACCCGTTGCCTGGTCATCAAGTGATCATCATTCCGGCGGGCGTCAGGAATCCCCTTTGTGGAGGACTCCGTGGAACCTCGTGGGCGGCATGGTCGCGTGCATTTGAGGCCCACGATGGACGTGTTGCCCACGCCTCATGAAACCAGTGCACGGCCCATCGCTGAGTCATTTCCGCCCGGGCAACACCATCGCCGTACTACATAAAGCTCGGGAAGTCCCTGTTCAGGGTCCAGCCTTGCTGATCCGAATTTCCCAGTAAAGGTGTGACGAACCATGGTCGGACGTAAATCAATGAACCCGGAACTCAACGTTTATGACGGAGTCACGGACAGCGTCGGCGGGCGCATGTTGAACCGGCGTGGCATTCTCGCCGGACTCGCCGCCTCCCCCTTCATCGTGGCTCTGGGCGCTCCCGCCGGCACCGCTTCAGCCGCCACTCGCGCCCGATCGTCGGGCGCAGGCACAGCTGCCGAAACGATTGTGCGCGGCGGCGCGCGGCGGTGGCACGGCCCATTTCTCGGCCCCGGCGCCCGACTGCTGCTGCCAGCGGGGGTCAAAGCCGCACCCGTCGAGGATTACTTCACCAGTCCACGCCTCACGCGAATGGCGTATGTCTGGCCTCAGATGCAAGCCCTGGATGGCTCGATGGTCGACGCGTCGATCATTCCGGAACATGGAGCACCGTCGCGTGTCGCGGTCCTCAGCGGCTTTGACAACGGCTGGTACGAACTCATCAGTCGGGAAGGGAAGGCCACTCGCGTCGCGTGGGATCACCGCGAGTTCCCCTACCTGCTGTTCGTCGGCGAGTTTGGCGCCACCAAGGATGTCGGCTTCATGGGCAAGTTCTTCACTCTTGCTCTCGAACCGTTCTCCCGCAACCCCGTCTTCCCGCATACCCCCATCCGCTAGAGGAGCTGCATAATGTCTCACCACGCTGACATCCCGGAGTCGCAGCGGGATATCACTGATGTCTATTGCTTCGCCGGCAACAACGGCACGGTGTTCGTGATCAACGTCTCGCCGCTGCAGAGCTCGGGATTCGATCCCGAAGTCTACTATGAGTTCAAGGTCGACACGAGCAGTCCGCTTGATTACCTCGAAGACATCACCTGGCGCGTTACTTTTCCAGGCGGCGAGGCTGTAAAGGTTGAACAGCTAACCGGTCGCGCTGCCCGTGACCGCGACGCCACGGGCAAGGTCATTACACCGGCCGAAGCGAGACTGGGGCAGGTTGTCACCTGTACGGACGGAATCAAGCTCTTCGCCGGTGAGCGCGGTGAGCCGTTCTTCAACGACCCGCGTTTCACCGTGGCAACGCGGGCCGCGTTGTCAACAGGCACGAATCCCAATTACACCGCGCTTTATCCCGCCCAGAACGCCTTCCAGAACACCAACGTCAGCGCTATCGTCCTTGAGGTGCCCAGCTCGATCACCGGCTCGGGAACCATTGGATACTGGGGAAACACCTCGGTCAAGGAGCATGGCGTGTGGCATCAACTTCAGCACGCCGCAGGCCCCCTTGTCGGCTTCATATGGGACTTCTCCGGCGGCTCCGCCGGCATGGATTTCAACGCCAGTCACCCCAAGGACCACCTGAAGGGCAGGCCCAAGAACCCTGGCAGCGATCCCGCCTCGGGGTTCTGGGGTCAGGTACGGGACACCACGGCCGCCGTCGTCGCGGCACGAAAGACCTTCGCCGACCCACCGCACGGCAAGGGCACCCCGAAGGCGTACGGCGCGTACGTCGCGGACACGGTCCTGCCCGACGTCCTGCAATTCAACGTGGGCACCTCCGCGCTCTGGGACCCCTGGACCAAGGAGATTCAGAACGGCAAGGGCCTCACCGAATGCGCCCCGGATTCCATGTATGCCCTGGTGCTGAACGAAGGACTCACCATGGGGTTGACCTACAAGGACGCAACCGGGGCCCTGCTCGACCACTTCCCGTATCTGAGCCGCCCGGTCACCGGCGGGTGACGCGGTCCTGAGCTGGGCGCTTTCTGCCCTCCAGATTGAATTCTGAAGGGCCATCACCAGCAGGAAGGAGCTCCTGACCAGCGCAAACATAAGGTCAGGAGCCTTCTTCTTTCGTGGTCACCAGCACCGCCGTGGCAGACGGTTGAGACGATTATTGGATCCTCCGCGTGGATGTCCCTCAAGGTGTTTTCCGGCAGCCGTTGGTCATCCGTCCACAAGAAAACGCGACGTTCACGCTTGATCCGCTACCAGGATCTTTGGGCATTCAGGGCTGCTCGCCAGGAACTGGGAGATCGCTAGGTAGGACAGCTCGGATAGGAGGCCCTATTGTTGTCAGGGCCACCGGCGCCGATGGTCTGCGTTCTCTCCATAATGATATTTCTGATAGCTCCGGCGAATTTTGCTCTTCTCAGGCGATCAGATTCCAACGGCCCCGTCACGTGGACTTCTCAGCTGTGGAACTGCTGTACATCAGCGGAGTACAGTGTTCGACCGCCAGGGGACGACGAGGATTTTCCGGGTCTCACCGGAAATGAAGAACTCGTGAGCGGTTCGTGCTCGGCAGCCGCATAGCCAGCAAATGAACGTCACGGCAGCTCTTGTCCGAACCAAGCCGCAGAAGCTGGCAGCCCGACCCTGCGTGACGTTCTGCGTGACAATCGGCAGAGATGATCACGAACGTCAGCGGACGTTCTCACGCTGTCTCCGCAGGTCACAGGCGTCTCCTAGGCTCCACTCACACGAAAGCCCAGGTCAATGGCTTGGGCTTTCGATCTTTGTAGGCCTGGTTTTGGGATCGTGCCCGTACGTGCCCGATGGCTTCCTGGTGAGCGCGCCGCGTGCGAGGGCGTCAAGCCTGCGCGCCACTTCGCGCTGACGCTCGTCGGTGGAGTGCTGGTAGATGAGAGCGGCCCGGGTGCTGGAGTGCCCCATGCGGATCACCAACTCTCGGGTGGACGCGCCCGTGCTGGCGGCCAGGGTGTTGCCGGTGTGTCGGAGATCGTGGAAGTGAATCTTCGGCACGCCCGCGTCCTGGAGTGCCTTGGCCCAGACGCGGCGGTTGAAGTTGGTGTTGCGCAGCGCCCCGTTGTCCGGTCCGGCGAAGATCAGGCCTTCCCGTCCGTCCTGGGCGAAGTTCTTCACGTGAGCGCGCAGGCCAGCCCATCGCGTCATCTGATTTCCGATGGTCAACGGGCGAGATGCCGCTTGGAATCCAAGGTGGTCGGTCCAAGTGTGACACCAGGCGGCAGCGGCGATCGGGCTTTCGGATCCTGGGAATCACGCCGGCCTGGTACTCGTCCTCGTAGATGAGTTTCCTTGGATCTCTCGCCCGTACGAGGTCACATCGCACGTCGTGCACCGACAGTAGGTCTGCAACGGCTTGAAACGAGCGAGCGTCGCGCCTGTGGTGGCGCGTTTGAACCATGTGATCGCGCCGATGGTGTCCCCGTCAGCATAGAACGGCGGCTCGGGTAGGTGCTCGCGAAACCGGTCGTCGATGTCGAAGTAGAGTTCTTCCTCCTCCGACGTGAGCAAGTTCTTGCACCACAGGTGGTCAACGGCGACGTTGATACCAACCTCGACCCGCAACCGGCCGACGTAATTGGCCTGAAGCCGCAGGTATAGCGGCCTCGTTGATCACCGCATCGTCAAGCACGGCAGCTCCGGAGTTTTGTCAAGGCTGAATCACGTAGTCGGTGCCGGTCGTATGGGATACGTGAGCAATGGCGTCGAACGCCGCGAACACCGGCATGTCGAGGAAGTAGTCGGCCATGCGGGACTGCTGGAAGGATTCCGCATCGTCGATGTGGGGACGGGCCGCGCGGAGGTTCGCGAGGGTCCAGAGTGAGCCAGTGGCGAATGCCGCTTCGATGCTGCTGCCGGTAGGCGGCGGGAGCGGCGCGTCGTACCAGGTGCCCTCCGGGCGCTCCCGCGTTGGTTCGCCCACGATGGCGGTACGGCCGTGGCTCGATGTCACGCCGATGGCCCGGTAGTCGTCTCCCAGAGCGGCGGCGAGGTGGGCCCCGGTCGGCAGCAGCAGGCGTCCCCCACCCTCGGCCGCCAGCTGCGTAGACGGTGCCGTACTGCTGGGGCAGCGCCGCAGGTGAAGAGCGGCAAACGGGCAGGAACGGTCACCCGCTGTAAAGCCGTACCCTACGGCCATACACTCGTGTGCTGTGGCGATCGACACGTCGGGCGATCTCTGGCGAGGCGAGGACTTCGAGGATCTCGCCGACCTTCTCCGCGAGCACCAGCCGGGTGGCTACGCCGTCCAGCAAGTGAGTGAGGCAGTGTGCGCCGGATGCACTGGCAAGCGCTTCAACGTCATGGCCGATGACGTTGAAGGTTGCGTACAACGTATCTGTGTCGCCTGCGGGGACGCCTCTTATATTGCCGACAGTGCCGACTGCGTGGATGGGGCTGACCTCGGAGAATGTGCTTGCCCATGTGGAGGCGAGGAGTTCGCTGTAGCAGTCGGGTTCGCCTTCCGCAGTGACGGTGAAGTGCGTTGGGTCAGCATTGGCTTGCGCTGCCTGAGGGACGGAAGCCTAGGCGTATACGCAGACTGGAAGATCGACTACAGTCCCACCGCTCACCTACTGGAACTGACCTGATCGTACCGCCCTACTGCGACCCCCAACCGCACCATGCTCCTCCCACAAGATCCAGAACATACGCGGAACGGGAGGGGGAGCGCTTGATCACGCCGCTGCACCACCACAGGTCACGACGCCTGCCGCAGAGGAAAGCAACATCCACCTTAATCCGTGAGGGCGAGATGGAGCTGACCAAGTCAGCTACCCGCTGACAGACGTTGCCGGGCCGCCTCCCATGGCCGCATCTCGCCGTCTTCGTCGGCGTCCTCTTCGTACCAGCCCGTTGCCGAGAGCCACGTCTCCAACCAGCCGGCCAGACTTTCGGAGTCGACGTACCACGCGTGGTGCCACTCATCGTCGATGCCGTTCGGCTCAAAGAGCAGTACGGCACCCTCGGGGCTACGGCAGTCCACTGCGGCGAACATGCCGCACCCCCAATCCAGGACCGGCAGGACATCCGCCGGCCAGTGCGTGGCCTCATCATCAGACTTTGCCGTCGCGCGCTCCTCGCGGTAGACGTTGACCGCGGTACGTCCTTCGCCCAAGAGTGGAAAGAGCTGGTAGTCGGGGCCGAAGCCGCCGTTGGCCACCTCACGGTAGAGCCTGACGAACACAGGAGGAAGGCGGAAACCCAAGATGCTCTCGGCCTGAGCCACTTCCTCCGCCGTGGCGGGAGGAGGTAACCGCTCTGCGGTCGCGTTCGCCTTCGCCCGCACCCGTCGAAGAAGATCATCCATGTTCGTCATGGCGATGATCTTGCCATCTGTCCCTGACATTCCCTTCGACGGTCGAGGAGTGCAGTGGGTTGCAGTTTGGGTTGTGATACGAGGGTGAGGCGTTCAGGATGGACCGCGCATAGGCGTTGACCTGCATTGGTCCGCCTGGAACGACTCGAACTGGATCTTTAATCCGCAGGTTCCGTGTTCTGAGTTGCCTGGTTACCGAGCAACGATCTTTGGCAGCTATCAGGAGGTGGGAGCAGAGTGGCCGAGGCGATCCCAGACCAAGCGCTGGTGTTCCGCTGACAGGCCCTGGTCCCTCATGGCCCGATGCAACAGGTCAAAATCGCACCCCTGCGCGCTCATGTGGTCGAGGAGGGGCTCGTAACGGTCGGCTCTGTCTCGTAAGAGTTCCGTGGCCAACCGTAGTTCCAGACGAACGGCAGGAACCTGGTGCGAGCCACATGCGATCCACACGTAGTGCTGCCATGGGCCGCGACCAACGCATTCCATCCCGTCAGAGTCAACCTGCCTCTCAACGGTGCTTATCTCCACCTTGACCCCGTGCACCTCGTACCTGGCGAAGTATTGCGAGGACTCTGGAAGCCACGAGGCAGCATGAAGGCAGGGAAATGAGGCGAGCGCGGCACCGAACTTGTCCACATCCTCTCGCCGCGCCACCAGGAGGTCGATGTCCCCGACAGGAAGTTGAACACCCTGGAGAAGAGCTGCGCTCGTGCCCCCCAGGCGGTAAGTGATGTCGGCATCTACAGCTCGCATGGTAGTGAGCACCGTGTCCAGCGTCGCAGTGATGTCCGCCACTCGGAGAAATGTTCCACCGTTGTCCATGACGAGCAGCCTAAGAGCATGAGGATGCGATATGTCAGTCCTCTCAGGTCGCACACCAGAGCCACCAGATCAATGAATTCATGAGCGAGCGGGCCGGTCAGAACAGCTCAAACCACGATTCTCCCTGCTCAACGAGGTAGCCGAACGGTTCAACAGGCCCCTGGGACACCAGGACAAGACCGAGATTCAAGATCCGGGATATGTGTGGGATGGAGTGCGGGAGTGTCGGTGAGCCGCGGCGCAATTGTCAATCCTGTGTATCGATGAGTGCGGTCGGACTTCCCAGGTCGGCCGTTGGAGTTGATCGTTGTACACGATGATGTCGGCGTGGTCGGTTGGGCGGGCTGTGGCGAAGTAGAGCTGTTGGGAGGGGATATAGCGGTTGCGCCAGGACCTTTCGATTTCGGCGGTGTCGGCGGTGGATCCCGCCAGCGCTGTGCCTCGGTCCCGGGCGCGATCTACCGTCTGCTCGAAGGGGACGGACACGAAGATGCGCAGGTCCCACCGGTCGATGAGCTCTGGGCGCAAGAGGAAGACGCCGTCGAAGAGCAGTACGGCGTCTGCGGGGGCGGTCGTGGCCGGCGGGGACGATGGGGTGTCGGTGTCTCTGTCGTAGACCGCGTGTTGGAACCTTCGGTCTCCGCCTGGCCCCAGCGGATCGAGCAGGACCCGGCACAGCGCGGCGTGGTCGTGGGCGTCGAAGTAGCAGCCTTCGGCCGAGTACTGGCCGCGTCGGTAGCGCTGTGCACGGGGGAAGAGGAAGTCGTCGATGGTCGCGCGGATGACGTCGCGGTCCTGCGCGCGCAGGACGACGGCGAGTTCGTCGGCCAGCGTGGTCTTGCCGGCGGCGGGCGGCCCGTCGATGGCGATCCGCAGCGGGTGCGCGGTCGTGACGGATCTGATCGCCTCGGCCAGCCGACTGATGAGCTCGCCGCGGGTGCCTTGGTCCATTGCTGCCTCTCTCACGGTGTCTCTGTTTTAGCACCGCATGTCAGGCTGCGGTCGCCGGCTCCCGTTCGACCGCGCGCCAGCGGGCCTGGGCGGACTCGATGAGTTTGAGGGCCATGGCCAGGCCGGCGGCTCGGGACCCGGGCCCTTTGGTGACCTTGGTGCGGTGCCGGACCGTGGCGAAGGTGGACCCGATCGGGTTGGTGGTGCGCAGATACAGCGCGCCCCAGAACCCCAACGCCCCGTCGCCGACGGCCAGCACCGGGGCGCGCATGCAGGATGAGGCTTCTGGTGTGGAGCAACCCTTGAGCGTTCGTTCCTCATCTTCCTCGGACTCGCATCTGCCGACGGGAGCCAGATGTGCCAGGTCAAGCCGCCGTTCGCGGGTACATGTGTCCTGGTGAGCTTCCTCGTGCGCTGGTTGCCTTCGTGCAGTCGGCGGCTTGGGTCCGCGGTGGCTTGATGAGACGTCGCCGATGTCATCGGCGACCGACGGCCACCGTCCGTATCATCTCGGCATGGTGCTGAACCGGGAGTTACGGCTCAGCCGGCGGGCGGTGCTGCTGGCCGCCGGAGGGCTGCTCGTCGGTTGCTCCCAGCAGCCCGAGGCCGACAAGGTGCACCTGCGACTGGCCACCGGGCCGGCGGGGGCGGTGTACCGGCGCATCGGCGGTGCGCTGGCCGAGCACATCTCCGAGCACGTGCCGGGGGCCACCATGGTCACCGTGCCGAGCGGGGCGTCCACCGACAACATCCGGATGTTGCGGGCCGGCGAGGTGCACCTTGGGCTGACGAGCCTGGATGCGCTGATCACGGCCGACGGCAGCGCGCCTGAGGGGCTTTCGGCGATATGCCGGCTCTACGACAGTCACCTGCATCTCGTGGTCATGGCCGGTTCAGCGATCGACGAGTTCGGGGACCTCAAGGGCAAGCGCATATCCCTCGGTGCCCGCGACTCGGGCACGGAGTTCACGTCGCTGCGGGTTCTGGAGCTCGGCCCGGTGAACGCCGACGGTCTGTACCTCAGCCAGGCCGAATCCGCGGCCGCATTGCGCGACGGCGAGATCGACGCGATGTTCTCCCTGACCGGCGTCCCGACACCCGCGATCACAGAGCTGGCGCAGCGCCACCCGATCCGGCTGATCCCGTTGGACGCACAGGCAGACGCGCTCTTCACGGCGTTCCCAGGTCCCTACACTCCGGCCATGATCCCCGCGACTGCCTATGCCGGCGTCCCGGCCACCCGTACCGTCGCTGTGCCGAACGTGCTTCTCGTCCGCAACGACCTGCTCGATGATCTGGTCTACGCCATCACCGACACCATCTTCACGCACACCGGCACGATCACCTCCGCCAGTCGCGACGACGCCGAAGCCGTTCCCGAAGCGTGGCAGATCAACGTGCGTACGGGGATCTCCACCGCGTCGATCCCGCTGCATCCGGGCGCGGCCGCCTGGTTCCGCGACCACAAGCGCTGACCCGCGGCAGCGACAGCGACAGCGACAGCGACTGGCCGGCGACGGAGACCACTCAGGCAGGCGACGGAGCCGGGGCGCCGGACGACGACTCCATCTGCGGAACTACCGGCAGCGCGACCACCGCGGCCAACCCGTGCCCAGACCCGTCCGAACGCGGCAGGCCATCCTCCAGCCGCAGTTCGCCCCCGGCCGCCCCGACCAGGTCGGCGCAGATCGCCAGTCCCAGGCCGGTCCCGGGCACGTTCTGGTGCCGCGGTGACCGCCAGAATCGCCGTAGCGCCTGGGCCCGCTCGGACGCGTCGATCCCCTGACCGTCGTCACGGACGGCGATCGTGACCAGGCCTCCGGCGCCCGCATCATCGGGGACGGCGTCCACGCCATCGGGGACGGCGTCCACGCCATCGCGGACGACGCGGGCGGTCACCTCCACCACCTTCGCGTCCGACAGCCGTAACGCGTTGCTGATCAGCTCGTCCAGGATGCTGCCCAGTCCGCCCGGCGGCTCCAGCAACCGCAGCCCCGGCGGTACGTCGACCGCCAGTGTCTGCCCCGCCGTCGCCGTCAGCGCCCGCCACCGGTCCACCCGGGTCGCCAGCACCGCGTCGAGATCCACCGGCGACGCCGTCCGTATGCTCTCCATCCGCGCACTGGCCTGCAGCGAGTTCAGCAGCCGCTGCATCGCCTTCAGCTCGTCGACGGCGACGTCGTACACCTGCCGCCCGTTGCCGGACGCGCGCAGGTGCGGTTCGAGACTCTCCACGGCGAGCCGGAGGCTGGTCAGCGGATTGCGCAACTGATGCGACGCGTCGGACACGAACGCGCGCTGCCGCTCCACGGCGTTCTCGACCGCGTCCATCATGGTGTTGAACGACTCCGCCAGGCGCCGCAGCTCGACCGGGCCGGCCTCGGCGTCCGCCCGGATGGTGAGGTCGCCCAGCGAGATCCGGGAGCTCGCCGCGTCCAGCTCCCGCACCGGCCGCAGCACCCACACCGATACCGGCCAGGCGACGGCCACCAGCGCGATCAGTGGCAGCAGTCCGAGCCCGGCGAGCTGGGCCCATCTGACGAGGATGCGATGGCGCGTCTTCGACAGGTCGGAGATCGTCACGACGGCGCCGACGACCTCGCTGTCCCGGCCCACCGGCTCCGCGACCACGAGTGCGGAGTCGTCCCACGGCGCCCATTTCCCGGAAGGTTCGGGCCTCGCCCCGGCCAGCGCCGCGGTCACGATCCGGGGCAACGCCGGCTCGGCCCGCGCCGCCGCCTGGTACGCACCGGCTGGCCCGAGCAGCACCGTGCCCGATGTGTCGATCACGGCGACCGGGATGCCGTACAGCTCGTGGTAGCGCGCCAGCTCCTGCTGGAGCGCCTCCGTCCGCCCGGTGGACAGCGCGGTCTCGGCCAGCGACGCGAACCGGCCGACGTCGTTCAGCCGGTCGACGTACGTCTCCTGCATCTCCCGCTCGGCCACGGTGACGCTGAGCGGCACCCCGAGCGCGGCGACGAGCAGCACTGCGAGGGGCACCAGGACGACGAGCAGGCGACGGTGCACGGCGCGTCAGCCGATCAGCTCCGGCCGGTCGGCCAGGAGCCGATAGCCGACCCCGTGGATCGTGCGGATGGGCACGGCCGGCCCGAGCTTGTGCCGTAACGCCGCGATGTGGGTGTCCAGGGTGCGACTCGAGGACTCCCAGGTCGCACCCCAGATCTGGTCGAGGATGACGTCGCGGCTCACCACGTTCGGAGCGCGCCGGGCCAGCAGGAGGAGCAGCTCGAACTCCTTGCGGGTCAGCGTCAGGGGCGTGCCGTCGACGGTGACCTCGCGGGTGCCGACGCCGATCTGCATCGGGCCGAGGATGAGCGGCTCGTCCGGGTGGCTCAGAGCACGGGCCACCCGGGTGCGCCGCAGGACGGCGTCGATCCGGGCCAGCAACTCCGGGATGCCGAACGGCTTCACGATGTAGTCGTCGGCACCGGCGCGCAAGCCACGGACCCGCTCGTGCTCCTCCGATCGTGCTGTCACGGCGATGACGGCGGTCTCCGGGCGGTCACGCAGCTTGCGGATCACGTCGAGTCCGTCGCCGTCGGGTAAACCCAGGTCGACGAGGACCACATCGGACGGGGCGGCACGCACGGCCTCTGCGGCGGTGGCGATGCGGTGGACCTCGAAGCCCGCTTGGGCCAGGACGGTCACCAGGCCCCGCGCAACGCGGTCGTCATCTTCGATGATGGTGATCCGCATACCGGATTGTACGACCGGGACCGACGCTCGTGTTAGCCCTTCAGTTCTTGGGATTTCTCTGACATCCGGCGCATACCTTGGGATTCCTCTGACACCATCCGCGTCCCTGCCAGCCGAGACTGAGTCGGCGCACTCACCGACAAATGCGCATGCGCTGACGAGGAGGCCGCGAAATGAGAACGACCAGCAGGTACCGGGTCGCCGCTCGGATGATCGCCGCGATCGGCGTCGTTTCGCTCGTCGCGGCCTGTTCCGGCAACGGAGGCACCGCCGGTGGAGGCGCCACCAGCGGAGGCTACCCGGACCAGAACATCACGTTCGTCGTGCCGTTCAGCGCGGGCGGCCCGACGGACACCGTCACGCGCATGATCGCCGAGCCGATGGCCGCCAAGCTCGGCACCAAGATCGTCGTCCAGAACGTCGAAGGCGCGGGCGGCACGGTCGGCGCCGGTGAGGTCGCGCGCGCCGAGCCCGACGGCTACACCGTGCTCATGCACCACATCGGCATGTCAACGGCGCCCGCCCTGTACAAGGACCTGGGCTACAAGCCGCTCGAGAGCTTCGAGATGGTCGGGCTCGTCACCGAGGTGCCGATGACGGTCGTCGCCCGCAAGGACTTCGCGCCCGCGACGCTCCAGGACCTCGTGACTCACGTGAAGGCGAACGCCAACAAGGTCACGCTGGCCAACGCCGGCATCGGCGCCGCATCCCACCTGTGCGGCCTGCTGTTCCAGAGCGCCGCCGGTGTCAAGGTCCAGGAGGTCCCGTACGAAGGCACCGGCCCCGCGCTGACCGACCTCGTCGGCGGCCAGGTCGACTTCATGTGCGACCAGACGACCAACACCAGCGGCCAGATCTCCGCGGGCGAGGTGAAGGCGTACGCGGTCACCACGCCGGAGCGGGTGAAGAGCCTGCCCGACGTGCCCACCACGACCGAGGCCGGGCTCCCCCAGCTCCAGGTCAGCGTGTGGCACGGTCTCTACGTCCCGAAGGGCACGCCGCAGGACGTCGTCCAGAAGCTGACCGAGGCGCTGAAGGTGGCCCTGGCCGACCAGAAGGTCATCGACCAGATGGCCAAGCTCGGCACCGCGCCGGTCCCGGCCGAGGACGCGACCCCGCAGGCGCATCGGGCCAAGCTCGAAGAGCAGCTCGGCACCTGGGCGAAGGTCATCGCCGACGCCGGCGTCAAGGCCTCCTGAGGTGGAACGCCGCCGGTCCTTCCCGGACGTCTTCGCCGGGGGAATCTTCGTCCTGATCGGTGGCGCATTCGTGGTGGGGTCGCTCGGCTACGAGCTGGGCACCCCGCTGCGGATGGGCCCCGGCGCCTTCCCGCTGCTGGTCGGCGCGGTCGTCGCGGCCCTGGGCCTGGCGATCGTCATCAAGGGACTCATCGCCGGCGAGGTGATCTCGTTCGGGCCGATCCCCTGGCGTGCGGTCGCCGTCATCGTGCTCGCCGTCCTGTTCTTCGGATTCACCGTCCGGGGCCTCGGATTCGTACCGACGTCGGCGGTGACCGCCCTGCTCACCACACTGGCCAGTTCGCGCGTACGGCCGCTCACGGCCGTGGCCGTGGCCGCCGGGCTGACCGCGGCCAGCACGCTCATCTTCGTCGTCGGACTTCAGCTGCGGATCCCGCTATGGGGCCCGTGGCTGGGGTTCTGACGCGGCATCGGATTGAGGCATGGATCTTTTCGACAACCTCGCGCTGGGCTTCTCCACGGCCCTCCTGGTCCAGAACGTCCTCTACTGCTTCGTGGGAGTGCTTCTCGGAACGGCGGTCGGCGTGCTGCCCGGCATCGGGCCGACAGCGACGGTGGCGATGCTGCTGCCGATCACGTTCAGCTTCGAGCCCGTGACAGCGCTGATCATGCTGGCCGGCATCTATTACGGCGCACAGTACGGCGGCTCGACGACCGCCATCCTGATCAACCTGCCCGGTGAGTCGTCGGCGGCGGTCACCGCGCTGGACGGGCACGAGATGGCCCGGCAAGGCCGGGCCGGCGCGGCGCTGGCCGCCGCCGCGGTCGGGTCCTTCATCGCGGGTACGGTGGCCACCGTCGCCCTGGCCGTGGCGGCCCCACCGCTGGCCCGCGTCGCGTTGCGGTTCGGCGCGGCCGAATACTTCTCGCTGGTGCTGCTCGGCCTGATCGTGTCG
The DNA here is from genome assembly GCF_004011505.1 of Nonomuraea polychroma. Lineage (NCBI taxonomy): Bacteria > Bacillati > Actinomycetota > Actinomycetes > Streptosporangiales > Streptosporangiaceae > Nonomuraea > Nonomuraea polychroma. The sequence continues at coordinate 9,495,380 of NZ_SAUN01000001.1, read as the reverse complement.
ATCGCGCTGGCGCGCGGCTCGACGCTCAAGGCACTGGCGATGATCTTCCTCGGCGTCCTGTTCGGCACGGTCGGCCAGGACACCTACACCGGCACGCCCCGGTTCGCGTTCGACCAGCGCGAACTGTACGGCGGCATCGACTTCGTGTCGGTCGCCGTCGGCATGTTCGGGGTGGCCGAGATCCTGCGCAACCTGGAGAACGAGCAGACCCGCACGGCGATCGTCAGCAAGGTGAAGAACCTCTGGCCGACCCGCGAGGACCGGCGCCGGATCGTCGGCCCGATCCTGCGAGGTACTGGTCTCGGCGCCGCGCTCGGCGTCCTGCCCGGCGGTGGCCACGTGCTGGCCTCGTTCACCTCGTACGCCGTCGAGAAGCGGATCTCGAAGCGGCAGCAGGAGTTCGGGCACGGCGCGATCGAGGGCGTCGCCGGCCCCGAGTCGGCGAACAACGCGGCCGCGCAGACGTCGTTCATCCCGCTGCTCACCCTGGGTCTGCCCGCCCACCCGGTCATGGCGCTGATGGTCGGCGCCTTCATCGTCCACGGCATAACCCCCGGCCCGAACGTCATCATCGACGAACCGGCGCTGTTCTGGGGCCTGATCGCGTCGATGTGGATCGGCAACGTGCTGCTCGTGCTGCTGAACCTGCCGCTGATCGGCGTCTGGGTGCGCATGCTGCGCATCCCGTACCAGGTGCTGTTCCCGATGATCATCCTGTTCGCCGCGATCGGCACATATTCCCTGGGGTTCAACGCGTACGACGTCTACGCGATCGTGTTCTTCGGGATCCTGGGCTACATCCTGATCAAGTGCGGCTGCGAGCCGGCGCCGCTGCTGCTCGGCTTCGTCCTCGGACCCTTGCTTGAGGAGAACCTGCGGCGGGCGCTCATCATCTCGCGCGGCGACGCGTCGGTCTTCGTGACCCGACCGATCTCCGCGGTGCTCCTGGCCCTGGCGGTGGCAGCGCTCGTCGTCGCCGTCCTTCCGACGATTCGCAAGCGCCGCGAGATCGTGTTCGCCGAGGAGGAGTAGAAACTCTCGGGCACCATCTCCGACTGCTTCATAGGTGGGCCAGCAGCATGTCCAGCGGCCGCGGCACGCGATCGAGATCGAGTGCCGCGACGAGCAGGCCAGAGTAGCGGATCTTGCGGCCGCCGCCTGATCCCATGAACCGGCGTAGTTGGTCGTGAGTGGTGCGCCCGCGCCATGTGGGTTGCTTCTGGAGCGTACGAAATGAGCTGAGTTCGCCCTCGGCGTCGACAACGCGCTCTACCGTGGCGGTGCCGAGGGCGCGGATCAGCTCGTCCTCCAGGTCAGCGACGCACACGAAGAATCCGAGTGCCTCCAGATCGCTTCGGCCGAGGTTGGATCCAAGGCCGGCGCGCTCGAGAGCCCTCTGGAAGTCGCCTTCCTCCCCGACGTCGCACAGCCCGGCCAGCCGGAGGTTGGGACCGGAAGGGCCGAACCTGCCGATATACGTACCGATGTTCGTGGCACCGCCCATCGCCACAAGCGAGATGCCCTCGACCGCTAGGTTCCGGCCACGGCGCTCCGCCAACGCTTCGATGGCCGACTTATCACTGGCTCCCTCGACCAGGACCACGGTTTGCATGTCGCTCACGAGCCCAGCCTTGCACCGAACCTGGAGAGGTTCATCCCCTTTTACACGTTGGAAGGTCCGCCTCACCTCGGCGACGGTCAAGTGCTCATTACCGCCGCCCGCCGAACTCCCAGTCGTGGACCTCGATGTCGGCGTACCGGTCCAGGGTCAGGACGGCGCGTGCCGCATCCGGGTCCGGCGCCCGGACCAGCAGCGCCGTACCCAGCCAGGTGGTGCCGTCGTCGGACAGCAGCGGCCCGTACGCGATCAGTTCGTCCCGGTCGGCCGGCGGGACAAGGTCGGCAGCCTGCCCGGAGCCGAGGCCCAGCACCAGATACCGGTTGCCGCCGTCTCGGCCGCCAGGGAAATCCCACATGGTGCGCCCAAGCACGTTGCGCCATCGGCGCAACACCACGTCCCGGTACACACCGGCTTGGTAGTTGGGCTCTTCGAAGACGAACGCACGCGCAGTGGCGAGATCTGGCAGGTCGACGATGTGCACGCTGCCGGTGGCCGTGTCGCTGCCGCGGCGGAAGGTCGGGCCACGGGCGATCATTTCCGTCGCGTACCGGTCCATGTAAGACCAGTGCTCTTCCAGCAGCTCGTCGCGCAGCGCCGCGGAGTCAGGCCGATCGCGGTGATAACAGAAGAACTCCATGCCGAGAGTACCTACCATGTTGACCGTCCTCCTGGCCGGTCTGGTGCCGCCGTTCACACCGCCGCTACGAACGCCGCGCAGACCGCTTCCTGTCCTTCGTCGCCGTCGCGGCAGCACTCATTTGCTACCTCCGACTCACCAAATGAGACGACGTCTTAAGCCGGCTTTCGGAAGGCGAACATCATTCAGCACCACTCTTGGTGCGGATGGGGCAGAAGGTGATGAACTACAGCACAATCAATGCATGGGATACCCTCGGCAACCCGGCCCGCGGGAGTACCCCGGTGTGGTCACCACCCTGGTCGCGATCCTGGCGGTGCTGCTGCCGGGCGGCTTCACGTTCAGCGTGTACAAGCACCTGAACGCCCCCGACCCGAACACCGCCGTGGCCCTGCCGACCACGGACCCCACACCCGAGCCCGCCCAGCCGAGCCCCAGCGAGAGCGGACGCCCGGGCTCACCGATCGACAACGACGAGTTCGGCGACTGGAACTTCCGCCTGGGCAGCGTCGCGTTCAAGGCTGAGAAGGTGGCCGGCTGGACGTACGACTCCTGCGCCCCGGTCGACAGGCAAGGCGTGCTGGCCAAGAACAAGTGCGAGCGCGCGGTCCAGCTGGCCTACTCGGCCTACCGGGGGCATCTCACGGCGGTCCAGGTCATCATGTCCTTCCCCACCGAGAAGGCCGCCAAGGCCGCGGCCAAGCACCTGGCGAACTCCTCCCGGGCCGTGAAGTGGCGCCGAGACAAGGTTCTCGACAAGTACGTCTACGGCAAGATCCGGTCGAGCGCGACCAAGAGGTACGTCCTCCTCACGGTCGTCACCGCCGACAAGACAGCTCAGGCAAAGGCCACGCGATTCCACCACTACCTGCACACGGACCACTCGAACTACTTCATCTTCCGCGACGCGACCGTCCGAGGCTGAGTCCCTGGGTTTCTGGCCACGTGGTCGCCGCACACGCCACGTTCTGCGGGTAACCGCCCCGGTCGGCGGCGTCGTCCGCGTGCGTGCACGGGCGCCATCGCCGAGTGCGGGCTCGACGGGCTCCACCGCAGGTCAAGGCCACTCCCGTGATCGGGTAGTAGCCCTGACCTATGGTGCCGCTTGAGTCACGTTCTTAACCGCAGTGCTCGAAGGGGCTGGTGTATGAGCTGCTGCCGATCGAGCCGCCCCACCTGACGCATTGTCCGGGTGCGTTGCGCTTGACAGGCCCCGCGTAGTAGCTGTAGCTGCCCGAGTCGGTTGTCCGGCTTTCCCCCTGTGGCTCCAGGAACGCCGACATCGACGTCGGTGAGCCGAGGTTCGTCGTCTTCAACGTCACGACGCAGTTGTCGCCGTTACCCGAGTTGTAGAGCAGGTAGGTGCGACCGCCAGTGAGGCCGGCCGAGTCGATGACCGCGTAACCGCTGCCGCAGACCTCCTCAGGGGTGTAAGGGTTGCTGCCGCAGGCGTTGGTGCTCGAAATGGCCTTCTTCTCACCCAAGGACACGGTCACGCCGTCTACGGTCGGGCTGGTGTCGACCGTACCGGTGGAGGTCCGCTGTTCGTAGTGCAGGTGCGGAGCGTTGGAGCCGCCCGTCGAGCCGACGGTCCCGATCGTGGTGCCCTGGCTGACGCTCATGGAGCCGCCGGCCGACCTCACCATGGTGGCGAGGTGGGCATAGCGGGTTCTGGTGCCGTCACTGTGACGGACTTCTATCCATTTGCCGTAGCTCGTGCTGCCGGCGTCGTAGAAGTACGCGGTGCCCGAGGCGGTGGCACGTACCGTTTCACCGTTGATGTCGTCGCCCCCGTAGTCCTGCCAGTCGAGGGAGCCCGATGGGTTGTGGCCGGGGTACCAGTTGTTGGCGTAGAAGGTCTTCCCGCAGTTGAACGGGCTCTTGTGAGCGACAGCCAGGGCGCTGACGCCCTCCGCTGAGGCGGGCCGGGGAATCAACGCCGCCGCGAGAGCGACTAACAGGGCGATGATCGCTGATCTGAGGGGCTTGGGCCAGGTCGGCCTGCCGATCGTGGGCATGCTCACCTCTCTGGACAGGTGCGTATGGGGGGATACGGGTCGGCGTCCAGCTCCTTGATGTCGATGAGCCCCGTGGCGACAGAACTACATAGGCGGCATGCTGATCAGGCTTCGATGGAAGGGAGGGCCGCCGTCACGGAGCATTTCGACATCGCACGACCTATGGGGAAGGACGTGTTGATCAGGAAGATAGCTCTGAAAGTTCTTTTCATCAATCTCTGTGACATGAAATTTTGCGGCTCATTGGAGCCGACGTCGAGTTCGAACCGGCCGAGCCGCCGTGATCGCGTCGCAACCCAAGGTCCAGATGGCTTCTCATACAGGCAGCAGCCGAAAGCGCGTTCTTTATGCGCGCCCAAAATGACGAATTTGGTCTTCTTTTATCTGCGGCCGACCGGATGACCGCAGTGCCTGCATCCCGAGCCCTGGCACCAGCGATCACTCTGATTTCCTATTGGAACGATTAATCCCTGGAGAAGGGCTCATCGCTCCAGCGGAACCAGGCTCGATCGTCCTGGATATGAAGCCTCAGGGTCGGCCTCGAGATCTTCCAGCAGCTCCAGCTCACGATCGAACAGCGACTTCACCTTGGAGAACGCGGGTCCTGCGACGAAGGAACCGTGCAGCCATGGCATATCGGCATCGTCGGCAGTGATCTCGCCGCGCAACTCGTGTCCGCAGAGGAGGCGCCAACTCTCTTGCATACGGCTCAACTGATCCATCCCAGTACGAGGGTTCGACAGCTCGACAGCTCGACAGGAGCAGGCGTCACGCTACGGGACCTCACGACAAGAATTAACGGTCTGAGCCCACGCTCAGCACACCCCACGACTCCCGTACGGACGCTGTCACGCGGAGGGAGTGATCAGCTCCAGGTGGCACGCTTGAGCACGCCCGACAGCCCGTACGTGTTCCAGACGTCCACCACCAGGATCTTGGATGTGGGCAGGAACCACTCCCGCTGCGTCCATTTCGCCGTCGTACGGCCGGTGTCTTTGGTCACGCACCTGTTCGGCCAGGTCGTGTACTTCGCCTTGTGTCCCGGGCCGACCTGGCGCAGGCCTCGGTAGCTTGCCTTCTCGCCCGGATACCAGCTGAGCTTGGAATTGAACGGGCAGGGGATCACGCCGCTGAACGGATGGAACTGCGTCTTGCCCGTGTAGGTGATGGAACCACCCCCGACCGGGACATTCATGTACGCCCTCGGACCGAAGATCCAGAAGCCTTCGCAGTCCGGGGCGAAGGGCTCCGGCCTTTTGCACAACAAGCCGGTCACCACCACGACGCTGTCCCCGTCGCGGTAGACCCGCCAGTCGGCGGGTATCTTCAGGTTCATCCCGCGGAAGGACAAGATCTTGGCCTGACCGGCGGACGAATCAGACGAGTCGGACGCGACCGACGCGACCGACGCCACCGACGCGGCCGACGCGGCCGCGGGCGTGGCCAGCACGGCAGCGACCGTCAGGAGGGCGAGGACGGGAGATCGCTTTCTCATGTCGAGAAAGTTATGCGCGCCTGCTTGTAGAGGGCTGGCCGTTCACTTGGATCAGCCCGGCTGCGTTCATCAGCGGTTGCGCGCTGAAGTCGGACACGAAGAGTGCGGCCCCGTGCGTACTATCGCCAATCGTCTGTCAACGCCCCTCTTGCCCGCTGACACCGCGCCAGAGCCCGTTCTGTTTCAAGAGCCGCTTCGCGGCGTGCTGACTGGCTTGGGAACCTCGCCCGAGGGCGATCGACGGTCGCCAGCCACGGTCCCCCCGGCTTCACGGCCAGGACCCTCCGTACGGAACCACCTTCCAAGCCCACGATGTGCACCCTCATCGGCCGGGCGGCCGCAATCGTGGCTGACCTGCATTATCGTAGAGCTGAGTCCGGCACACTCTTCCTGTGCCGGACTCAGCCCACGATCGCCGGCCTGACGCCGCTGATATCGATCACCGGGCGGGACCGACGGGTCTTAACTGCTGGCCTTGGCCCAGACCGCTGCGAAGACGCCACCCTCGGTGTCCAGGATGGTCGGCCGGTATCCCAGCGCCTTCATCTTCGTGTCCTGGAGCGTGTAGGTCAGACGGGACAGGTTCAGGTGCTCCTTCAGCCCCGTCACGCTGCCCTTGCTCCACACGGTGGTGTAGAGCTTGCCGGGCTCGACGGCCATGACCACGGGACGCAGCCCCTGCTTCGCCTTCGCCAGGAGCTCCTGACCGCGCTGCTGCACGGTCTGGCCCAAGGTCACCTGAACGCTGCCCGTGGCTGCGCCGGCGACCCAGACGGCCGCGTACAGCGGCCTCTCGACCGTGCCGTACACGTCCAGCGAGGCGATGGCGTAGCCGGCGGCGCTGAACTCGGCGTTGACCTTGGCGAAGGCCTCCGCGGTCATGCTCAGCTGGGACTTGGCCTGCGCCGTGGTCTTCTCGAAGACCGCCGCGAAGACGGCTCCCGCGCCCACACCAGTACCGGTGATCATGGCGGGCTGGAAGCCGGCCTTCACCTGGTCGCTGATGGTCTTCTGCAGGTTGGTGGCCGACAGGCCCTGCAGGACGTTCACCTTGCGGGTGGTGTCCTTGATCCACACGGACGTGTACTGCGGGTTCGCCGCGTTCGACACGCTCAACGCCTCGGGGACGTAACCCTTGCCCAGCAGCTGCTTGACACGCTGCGTCAGCTGGGTGCCGGTGAGCCCGTCGAGGGTGAGCCAGTCCAGCGGCAGGTTCTGCACCGTCTGGGTGGCGGTGGTCTTGGCGGGCGCTGCAGCCGCCGGAGAGGCGATGGCCAGCAGGGGAGCGGAGACCGCCGCCAGCGCCGTAGTAAGGGCGACCATCCTCTGTGTGCGCCTCATGATCCTCCTAGAGGTATAGGTTGTCCCAATTTTTGGACAAGAAGGGACCATAACAGAGAATGAGGGCGAGTTGACCAACGGTCACCATGATCGACACTTTTCTGTGTCAGAAAACCTCAGGTTTCGGGGCAAGACGGACATCACTAGAGGGGTGTTCATGTTTTGCCACGTCACAGGGTACGGCCGCCGTCCGTAGCAAGCCGGCAAGGGCGTCGCCTCACCGTCACTGACTGTTAATCCAGCTCGAAGCCTCTGGTTGCCTGGAGGTACGCCGGAGGCGATTAGTGTCTCGTCTCGCATGGTGGACGTGGAGGCTTGTCAAGACGACCGTGGAGTGGGCTCAGCCGTCGGCTGCCGGCTTGAGCAGACCCCTTTCGTACGCCACCGCCACCGCGGCCGCCCGATCCTTCACCTCGAGCTTGGCGAAGACATGCAGCAAATGCGTCTTCACGGTCGCCTCCGTGATGAACAACCGCCCGGCGATGTCACGGTTGGTCGCCCCACGGGCGATGAGCGTGAGCACTTCGAGCTCCCGCGGGCTGAGCGTGCGTTGTTCCGGCTCCCGCGCCTTCTGCCGCAGAACGCCGGCCACGGCCGGGGACAACACGGTTTCGCCGCGGGCCGCCGCCTGGACGGCACGACGGAGCTCGGCGCGGGGTGTGTCCTTGAGGAGGTAGCCGGTGGCGCCCTGCTCGATCGCGGGCAGGACGTCGCCGTCGTCGTCGAACGTCGTCAGCACCAGGACACGGATGTCGGGGGTCTGCTCGCGGAGGCGGCGGATGACCTCCGCGCCGGTCATCTTCGGCATGCGGAGGTCCAAGAGCACGACGTCGGGATTGGTGCGCAGGGCCACCGCGAGTGCCTCGGGGCCGTCGGCGGCCTCGCCCACGACCTCGAAGGCCTCGTCGGCGTCGAAGATGCCGCGCAGGCCGTCGCGGACGATCGGGTGGTCGTCCACGATGATCAAACGGATCGGCGACATGGTCACAGTCCCGGGTCGGGGTCGGGGAGGGCGGAGGTGGAAGGGCCGGCGGAGGTGGAAAGGCCGGCGGGGATGGCCGGGATGGTGGTGCAGATTCCGGTGCCCTCGCCAGGGGCGGTCTCAATCACGAAATTTCCGGCTAAACGGGTCACCCTCTGGCGCATCGCCGTGAGGCCGAAGCCTCCCCCATGCGTCGCCTCCGCCGCGAACCCGCGACCGTTGTCCCGTACGTCCAGCGCCACCACATCCTCCATGTACGACAACGTGACCTGCACCCGATCGGCCGAGGCGTGCTTGGCGACGTTGTGCAGTGCCTCCTGCGCCACCCGCAGGAGCGACGTCTCCACCTCCACGTGCAGCGGACGGGGCTCGCCGGTGACCCGCACGGCCGCCGCCACGCCCGTGCTCCGCGCCCACTTCTCCGCGAAGTCCCGGATCACGATCGCCAGTTCGGCTTCGTGTTGCAACGGTCCCGGCCGCAGCGCCTGAACGGAGCGTCGGGCTTCGGTCAGGCTTTCCCTGGCCACGGTCCGTACCGTGTCCAGGCGCGAGCGCGCCGCCGACACGTCCTCCCCGACCGCCGCCTCGGCCGCCTCGACCTGGGTGAGGATGGCGGTCAGGCCTTGGGCGACGGTGTCGTGGATCTCCCTGGCCATGCGCTGCCGTTCCTCCAGCACGCCGGCCTCGCGAGCCTGGCTCAGGAGCTGCGCGTGAAGGTGCGCATTGTCCTCGGCAAGCGCCGCCAGTTTGGCGCTCTTGTCCTTCAGCTCCCCGATCATCGCCTTGTACCGGTCGTTCTGGTCGACGATCGTCCTGATGATCAGGCCGGTGGCGGAAGCGATCAGCACGCCGACGACGAAGGAGGAGAGCAGCTCGGCCAGGGGCCTGCCGGGCTGGAGGCGGGCGGCGACCAGCACACCGACCGTGACGGCCACCCCTCCGTACGCCCACCACCCGGGCAGGAGAGCGAAGCACTGGACGAACACCCCCACCCCGGTCACCGTGAACACCGTGTCGATCCTGACCAGGACGGCGAGCACGGCCAGCAGCACGACGAAGTAGGCGATCAGCGGCAGCGGGCGCGCGGCCCACTTGGTCACCATCAACCAGTGCCAAGCGGCCGCGAACACCGTCAGTGCCAGCACTTCCCACCGCCACTCCCCCAGCAGGGCGAAGACCCCAGGCAAGAGGATGAACAGGTACGGCAGCGCCGGCTGCACACGATCCCAGCGCGTGATCTCCACGCCGTCGCCGGGCCCTACCACCGGAACGCCCGCAGAGCGGCGCCACCCGCGACGACCGAGATCGCGACCATGACGCCCAGCGTAATCGGCGACGCCGCGCCGCCGGCCCAGCCGTCGCGGACCGCCTGGACCGCAGGGGCCATGGGCAAGAGATCGCCGATGGCACGCATGGAGCCGGACATGCTCTCGCGCGGGATCACGGCGCCGGACAGGAAGACCATGGGGAAGAAGAGGCTCAAGCCGATCACCGTCGCAGCCCGCCCGGTGGGGACGAGGGCGCCGAGGAGCAGGCCGATGGCGCCGAGGCTGAGGGCGCTCAGCAGCCACGCCACCAGGACGCCCAGGAGCTGAGCGGGTGCGCTCAGCCCGTACGCGACCGCGCCGACGGCGATCAGCAGCGCCGACCCCAGGACGGCCAGCAACATGTGGGCGACCCACTGCGCACCGAACAACATCGTCGGCGAGGCGGGAGTGACACGGAGGCGTTTCAGCACCCGGCGCTCCCGGTAGTGGGCCAGCGTGGCGGGGAGGACGACCAGAGCGGCCAGACCGATGACGAAGACGAGCAACATCGGCACCGTGGCGTCGATCAACGGCGTGCCGCCCGGCAGCGGTTTGTTCCCGCCGCGCAGCTTGACCCAGAGCATGATCGCGGGGAAGACCAGCGCGAAGAACCCCGACATGGGATCCCGGACGATGAGCTTCAGCTCGACGGAGACGACCTGCGTGATGCCTTTCATACCGCTTCCGTCCTCTCGGTCAGGGTGAAGTACGCGTTCTCCAGCGAGTCGGAGCCCGCCTTGTCGATCAGGGCCCGGGGCGTGCCTTCGGCGATGACGTGGCCCCGGTCGATGACGGCGAGGCGGTCGCACAGCGCCTCGGCCTCGTCCATGAAGTGGGTGACCAGCACGACCGTGACGCCGCGCTCGCGCATCTCGCGGATCAGACCCCAGGTCGTACGCCGGGCGGCCGGGTCGAGGCCTGTGGTGAGCTCGTCAAGCATGACCAGCTTCGGATTGCCGACCAGGGCCAGCGCGATGAACAGCCGCTGCTTCCAGCCGCCGGACAGGTTGGCGAACCGCACGTTCTTCCGGTCCGCCAGTCCCCATTCGTCCATGACCGCCCGCCAATCGGCCGGCTTGTCGTAGAAGGAGGCGTACATCCGCAACGCCTCGGCGACCTTGATCGCATCGGGCAGGGCCGCCTCCTGCAGCTGGGCGCCGATGAGCTGGAGAAGCACGCGCCGATCGGTACGCGGGTCCAGCCCGAGGACACGCAGCGTGCCGCCGTCCGCCTGCCGCAGCCCCGACACGCATTCGACGAGCGTGGTCTTCCCCGCACCGTTGGGCCCGGCGATGCCGAAGATCTCGCCGCGCTCCACCCGCAGGGTGACGCCGTCCAGCGCGGGGCTCGACTTGTAGCTCTTGCGCAGTTCGTTGATCTCGATGATCGCTGTCATGATCCGAGATTCGCCCCTGAACGCGGCCGGAGATATCCACCGATCGGTTGATGAGGGTGGGCATACGCCGCGTCCGTAGCGGATCGGCAGGGGATCGTAACCCGATGGCTCCAGGGTGAGGTCAACCGTTCAGCGTCCGCCGGTGTTCTCCCATCGCCTGGACGTATCCCCTGGAGTCCCATGATCGCGTTGCCTGTCGTGCTGATCGCCGTGTACATGACCACCCTCGACTTCTTCGTCGCCAACCTGGCCGTGCCGTCGATCCGGGCCGGCTTGGGCGCGGGCGACGCCGCCGTGCAGTTCGTGATCGCCGGGTACGGGCTCGCCTACGCCGCCGGCCTGATCGTCTCCGGCCGGCTCGGCGACCTGTACGGCCACCGTCGCGTGTTCGCGGCCGGTCTCGCGCTGTTCACGGTGGCGTCGGCGGCCTGCGGCCTCTCCCCCGACGCCATGTCGCTGGTCCTGGCCAGAATCGCGCAGGGCGCCGCGGCCGCGCTGCTCGCGCCGCAGGTGCTCACGTTGCTCCGTGTCCTGTTCGAGGGCGCGGCCCTGGCCAGGGCGTTCGGCTGGTACGGCACCGCCGTCGGCCTGGCGGGCGTGAGCGGTCAGGCCATCGGCGGGCTGCTCGTGGCGGCCGATCCCCTGGGGATGGGCTGGCGGGCGTGCTTCCTGGTCAATGTGCCGATCGGCGCCGCGGCGCTGGCGTTGACCAGCCGGGTGCTCCCCCGTACCCCGGGCGCCGGCGATCGGCGCGATCTCGACCTGACCGGGGCCGCGCTCGTCGCGGCCGGGCTCGTGGCCGTGGTGTTGCCCCTGATCGAGGGGCGGGAGGAGGGATGGCCGCCGTGGACGTGGCTCTGCCTGTCCGCCGCGGCGCCGCTCCTTGCCGTCTTCGTACGGCGGCAACAGCGGCTGATGGCATCTGGACGGGCGCCGCTGCTCGACGTGGCGGTGTTCGCGGAGAAGGGATTCGCGGGCGGGCTGGTGGCGGTGGCGTTGTTGTTCGGCACGTCGGCGGGGCTGTCGTTCGTGCTCGCCCTGTACCTGCAGTCAGGGCTCGGGCTGAGCCCACTGGCGGCCGGAGCCGTGTGCACCGCGTTGAACGCCGGCTTCTTTCTCACGTCGCTGCGGGCCGGTCGCGTGCCGCCCGCGGTGGCCGCGCTGGTGGTGGTGGCGGGGCTGGCAATGCTGGGCTACGTGGTGGGGCGCGGGGCGGGGCCGTACCTGGTTGCGGGGGCGTTGCTCGTGACGGGAGGCGGGATGGGGCTGTTGATGTCGCCGCTGATCTCCACCGTCCTGTCACGGGTACGGCGGGAGCGCGCCGGCGCCGCGGCCGGGGTGCTCGGCACCGTGCAGGAAACCGGGGGTGTGCTCGGCGGCACGGTGACCGGGGCCGCGTTCTTCGGCGCGCTGGACGGCGGATGGGTGGCCGCCACGATGGCCGGGCTCACTGTGCTGGTGGCCGGAGCCCTCGGCGTGCTGGCCCACTGCCTCGTACCGTCGAAGCCCTGTCCGGCGGCTGGGGCGATGATTCACGTGAATCAGGAACGTTGACGCTCAGCCGTACCGGCCGCGGGACGGCGGGTGCACGGCGGCCGCGAGGTCGTCGGCCAACGCCGGGATGTCCTCGGGCCGCAGCGGGGAGACGGTGAGGCGGAGCGCGGGCGGCGTGGCCACGCGGTTCCGCGCGCCCGGCGCGGCGGCCCAGCCGCGGGCCAGCAGATGGCTGATCGCAGCGGCCTCGTCAGGCACGGGCACCCACACGTTGAGCCCGGTCCGGCCGTGCGCCGCGACGCCGCGTGCGGCCAGTGCCGTGACCAGCCCGTCCCGGCGCTCGGCGTACGAGGCCGCCACCGCGGCGGTGTCCACTCCTTCGTGTCGCCACAGGTGGGCCACGGCCCGCTGCAACAGGTGGCTGACCCAGCCCTGAGCCAGCCGCTGCCGCCCGCGCAGCCGGTCCAGCGTGACCGGGTCGCCGGTGATCAGAGCGAGCCGCAGGTCGGGACCGAAGGCCTTGGCCGTGGAGCGGACGAGTATCCACCGGCTCGTGGCGCCGGCGAGCGGATGCAGCGGCACGTCCACGAATCCGTCGCCGTGGTCGTCCTCGACGAGCAGCACGCCCGGGTGCGCGGCCAGCTCGGCACGCAGGGCGGCGGCGCGTTCGGCGGTGACGGCGGCACCGGTCGGGTTCTGCGCGCGGGCGGTGATCACCACGGCCCGCGCCCCGGCCCGCAGCGCATTGCCGAGCTCGTCAGGCAGCGGGCCGTCGTCGTCGAGCCGCATCGGCACGGGACGCAGGCCGAGGGCCGCGACCAGGTCCAGCAGGGCCGACCAGCCGGGGTCCTCCACCGCGATCGCGTCGCCGGGACGCAGGTAGGCGTTCAGCACCCGTTCGACCGCGTCGAGGGTGCCCGAGCTGATCGCCAGCGGCGCGGCCGGCACGCCGTCCCCGCGTAGGCGGGCCCCGGCCAGGGCGAGGAGTTCCTCGTCATCGTCCGTGCCGTACATGGCGGGGCGTTCCTGATGGGCGCGGGCCGCGGCGGCGAGTGCCTCGTGCAGGGGTGGCAGCAGCGCGGGGTCGGGGTTGCCCTTGGACAGGTCGCGGACGCCCGGCGGCGCCTCGATGCGGATGTCCTCGCGGGCCGTGCTGGCGGGCCGGGGCCTGACCCTGGTGCCGCGCCGCCCGGCGGTCTCCACGATGCCGCGCTCGCGCAGCAGCCGGTACGCGGCCGCCGCGGTATTGGGGCTGACCTGGGCCAGCGCGGCCATCTCGCGTACCGGGGGGAGCGACGCGCCCGGCGCCAGCCGTCCCTCGGACACGGCGGCCTCGACACCGGCCGCTATCTCGCTGGCCGTTCCGCCCGCGATTCGATATGTTTCTAGCACAAAACATATTATGTACTAATACAAAGAGGTTTTCAAAAGTGCTCATTCATCCATGGGACTCGGCTCACGACGGGGACGAGTGGCGGAGCTGGCTGTGCACGCGTGACTTCGGGCAACTGGCGGCGAACGGCATGGACGGCGGCCCTCCGGTGGTGGTGCCGACGCACTTCCTGTTCGACGGCGACAAGGAGATCGTGCTCCACCTGGCCAGGCCGAACCCGATCTGGGCCGCGCTGGAGGCGAACCCGACCGTGCTGGTGAGCGTGCACGACGACTTCGCCTACATCCCGTCCACGTGGCGCTCCGACTCCCCCGAGAACGGCGTGCCGACCAGCTATTACGCCTCGGTCCAGCTCACGTGCGCGGCGCGGATCGTGGACGACAGGGAGGGCAAGGCGGAGATCCTGCGCCGCCAGCTGGCGCATCACCAGCCCGACGGCGGGCACGGGGTGATGGCCGCCGACGAGGGGCCGTACCGCAAGTTGTTGTCGGCGCTCCGCGGGCTGCGGCTGGACGTCGTGGGGGTGCGGGCCAAGTTCAAGTACGACGATCATCGGCCGGTCGAGTTCCGCGAGCGCATCGCGAAGGAGCTGGCCGAGCGGGACCTGCCGGGGGATGCGGGGGCGCGGGCGCAGCAGCTCAGGCGGATGGCCGCCCGGCTCCAGTCCGCATCTGATTACGCTGGGTAGCGTGAATGCGCAGGACGTCCCCGACCGCGAGCAGGTGCGCGCCTGGGTCGAGCGGGTGGCGACGTTCCTCTCCGAGGAATGGGGGCTCGCGCCCATCACCGGCCGCATCCTGGGCTGGCTCATGGTCTGCGACCCGCCGGAGCAGACCGCCGGCGACATCGCCGAGGCGATCGGTGCCAGCCGCGCGTCGCTGACCACGAACATACAGCTCCTGACGTCCCTCAAGCTCGTCCGGAGAATGCGCAAGTCCGGGGAGCGGAACGTCTACTACCAGATCGAGGACGACGCCTGGTCCAAGGTCATCAGGCGCAAGCTAGCCGCGTTCGCCACGTTCGACGGGCTGGTCGCCGAAGGCCTGGAGCTGGGCTGGACCGACGAGGCGCAGACCAGGCGCATCCGCTCGGCCCGAGCCTCCGTCGCCGCCCTGACCCAGGTGCTCGACCAGGCCAGGTCGCTGGTTCGCAAGCAACCGTGGCACGAAGGCCCTGTAGCCGGTTGACCACGCCGCCCACGTTCACCGCGACCACGTGCTCCCCGGGGGCCTCCGCCTCCAGCTCCCCCGCCACGACGGCGAGTCGGTCCGCGTAGACGTCAGCGAGTCCACCCCACCACCACATCGCGATCCACATCTGTGGATAACCCGCAACGTCTGTGGATAACCGTGTCGAGCATCACATCGACCGACCGCTCGGCCCGCGCCTCCGGACGCCGGCCACGCAGGCGTCCACGCCGCAAAGCCCCTGCCCCACCGGGCCTCATAGCATAACGAGGGCACCGGGGGTGAGTCTTTCGGGGAGGTCGACCCATCCTCCACCTGACCGAAGCCGACGATGCACAACCTGTGGACGACCGGGGCGGCCGCCCGCCCGGCCACGTGCGCCAGCACCCGCGCGCCGGTGCTCTGCCGGACGACCCACGGTCCCCCGAGCCCACCCGCTCAGGCGCGCTCCCTTCGCCAGTCCGCAGGGCGGCGATGCAGAAGCAGCAGCAGAATGCCCGCCGGGGTCATGGCCACCACGAGTGCCAGAAAGAACAGCGCATCGATGCGAATGTTCATGTGCGGTTGATAGGTCGTCATGTACCACTCGTCGAGCGCAGCGAGAAACCAGGCCGTCGCCGGCAGCAGCAGGTAGTGGGAACGCAGCCGGGTGCGGCGCAGGCCCAGGAACAACGCCACGAAAAAGACTCCACCAAGGGCGAGCGGTAAAGGCCGGTAGAGCACTTCAATCATCCCGGCACCCTACTTCGGCTCGAAAAGCAAATAGTCTATCTTGCCGTCATCGCCCACGGAGATCTTCATGTCGTACGCCTGCCCCAGCGGGATGGAGGTCAGCCCCGTCAACTCCGTCGGCTTTGTGCTGCTCAGCTCGTCCAGCTTCAGCCCCGCCAGACTCTGGGCGATCTCGTTGAACTTCTCCGGCGGCACGCCCTTGAGGAAATCCTGGCCAAGGTGCTCTTTCAGCTCGCTTTCTGGAAGCGGAGCCCGGTTGACGGCATCCATGTACCACCGCAGTTGCTTGCCGGCCGGGCTGTCCGGGATGGCCGCCCCCTTTGCACCGTCACCACTCCCACATCCCGCGAGCAGGAGTGCGAGCACGACAAAAAGGCCTGTTGATGCCGACGACAGTCTCACCGACGACTCCTGGTGGCGGTCAAATATCCGGGAGGAGAAATGCTACCGCTCAACGCCCTCTCGGAAGCCATGAAAGAGGCCGGGCAAGGACGCCGCCACCCGTCCCTGAGACCGGCCGAAGAAAACGACCTCAAGGGGTCTGTTCGGTCCGTTCCCATCGGACCTCACCGTCGTTCCATCGATCGGTGGGCCGCAGGCCGGCCGAGGCGGCGACGGCGGCCGAGGCCGCATGGTCGGGATGAATGTGCGCGACAATCGTCCCGATCCCCTGTCGCACGAGCCGACCGACCAGGGCCTCGGCGGCCGCGCGGGCCAGGCCACGCCCCTGCCACGGCGTCCCGATCACCCAGGCGACTTCGGCGGTCCCGTCGTCGATCGTGGCCTGCACATAGCCGACCAGACACCTTTCCTCGCGCGACCAGACCACCCAGTTGCGCCAGCCGGACGGCCCGGCGACAAGCCGCTCGTAGCGAGCACGCAGTTCCCGCACGGTGAGTGGGGCTCCCCCGGTGAACAGGTGAAGATCAGGGTCGGACAGTACGACGGCCATCTCGTCGGCGTGCTCGGGACGCAGTGGGAGAAGAACAAGGAGAGGAGTCTCGATGGTGTCCACGCGGTCACGATATTCGTGGCGTCCTTCAGCGCGCGCTGAGCGTGTCCACCGAACTGTCAGCGGAGCTTGTCGCCGTACACGTGGTCGACCGTCATCGCCATGAGCACCCTACGGTCGGACACCATCACCGACCGGTATTCGTCCCAGTCCGGGTGCTCTCCGGCGGCGAGGCGATAGTAGTCCACCAGCGCCTCGACCTCCTGACCATTGGGGTCGGTTCCCGGCCCGGTGAGTGTGGCCGTGCCCTCGGCGGTGGCCCACGCCCAGCTGTCAGGGCTGGTGACCTCCAGTGTGGCCCGTGGGTCCCGGCGGAGATTTGCCGTCTTGGCTCGTCCCTCGCTCATGGAAACGTAGATGACGTCGGCCTCCTGGTCGTAGAAGGGCATGACAGGCGAAAGCTGCGGGCGGCCGTCCGACTTGATCGTTGCGAGGACGCCCAGTCGGCTCTCCGCGAGTAGTTCGCGGGGGTCGAAGCGGGTGGCGGTCATGAACGCACCTCTGAAGGCGTGCGGAACTGCTCGATCATCGCTGCGTACCCGCTGCCGCCGTGCCCACCGGCCACGGCCCGGTCGGTCAGGGCCTTGATGAACCTTGGAAGCTCGGCATTGACACCGAGGGCCTCGCTCTCGTGAACGAGGTGCTCCATCGCGGCCACGTGCGTGTCGATGGTGGAATCAAGCGCTGCGTACGTGCCGTCGTCGATCTGCTGCGCGTAGGCGGCCACCCAGTCGGCCACGATCCCGATCCCCGTTTTCGCCATTGGGGCGAACGTCGCGGCATCCACACCCGCCGCGCCGAGCAAGGCGGCAGCCTGCAGGAAGCCGTTCAGAATGTTCCACATCAGGCTCAGCACGGCCACGTCGTACAGCGACGACAAGCCGTGATCTTCACCGAGGTACGTCGTACCCGCGGCGAGGCTCCTCAGGGCCGGCTCGTGCAGGTCGAAGGCCGACCGCGGGCCGCTGTAGAGGATGATGGCGTCCGCCGTGCCGATGGCCTGAGGCACGGCCAGGATCGCGCCGTCGAGGTAATCGGCGCCCCGCTTCGCCGCCCACTCGGCGGTCTCACGGGCCACCCGCGACGTGCCCGAGGTCAGGTTCACCACGACTCGGCCGTCGAGGACCTCGCCCAGCGGATCAAGGAGTTCGTGCACCGCGTCGTAGTCCGAGACGCAGACGACCACGAGCGGGCTGGCCGCGACGGCGTCGCCCACCGAGTCGGTGAACGTCGCGCCTCGGGCGACGAGGTGTTCAGCCTTCGCTGCCGTACGGTTCCACACCGTCGTGGGGTGCCCCTCGCGCAGGAACGCTCCGGCCAGCGCCTGCCCCATCAGCCCCAGACCAATGACTGTCACGGGAGCGCGGCCGGTATCGGGATTCTGCATGATCTGGTCCTTCAAAGTGGGGTTGGCGGCGGTCATGGCAGAATCATGAACGTTCACATCGATATGAGGGTCAAGGAGGAATGCCGTGCTGATCGGGGAGCTGAGCCGGCGGACCGGAGTCGGTACGCATCTGCTGCGCTACTACGAGGACCAGGGCTTGCTGGAGCCGGGCCGCGGCGCCAACGGCTACCGCGAATACAGCGACGACGCCATCCTGACCGTGACCCAGATCAGGAGGCTGCTCGAAGCCGGACTCTCGACGGAGGAGATCGGATTCATGCTGCCCTGCGCCACCGGCACCGCCCCCGAGCTCGAGCCGTGCCCCGAACTCCTGGACACGCTGCGGGCACGCCTGCAGGGGCTCGACGAGCGCATCGACACGCTCACCCGCTCCCGCCAGGCCCTCCACGACTACATCGACGCCACCGAACGGCGTGTGTCACCGCACTATCGCCAATGCGACCCCACCACGCCGAAGCCGACACCAGTGCGATCGCACTCTTGGCGCTTCACCAGAATGCAGTCCGGCTCCGACCGTGGTTGAGCAGTCCGCGCGCGAAACCGACGGAAGCAAAGAGTCGCGCCTGCGATGGCTGTTGGCGGAGGGCCTGATGCTCTCAGCCGAATTCAAGCGGACCGTTGATATCGAAGTTCTCATCGAGAAGCGTGACGAGGCGATCGGCCGCCCGTGGGGTGGTCTCGCTTGCCCATCGGTGAACGAGCCGGGATGCGTCAAGAAGACGTTCCCCGGTTTCCACGAGGCACTGGCCGGCCTGCGAGCGGCATGGATTCAGAATTAAGCCGGGTAGTGGTCGCCGACCAGGGCCTCCAGGCGGCACTGCTCCACCAGCCGCAGTGTCCTTTGACTCACTTGGATCGGCGCAACGTCAAAGACTGAAACCGCGTGTCATCCGACCCGACAACGTGAAAGTCCACGATCTCAAAGAACTGTCCGACGAATTCTTGAAGCTGCGCATCACTGCGGAAGGAAAAGAACCGTGGAGGCTGGTGGCTGTCATCGTCGAAGGAACCCTCTCCGCTCAAGGTGCCGCCACCGTAAACGCCGAGATAGAACAGCCCACCAGGCCTGATCAGCATGTGGATGGCGTCCAGCACCGCAGGCAGATCACGGTTGGGCACGTGCAGCAGACAGTTCAGGGCATACACCGCGTCAAACGACTCGGGCGCAAAGTCGAGATGCAGGAAGTCCATGGCATGGGCCTCGATGCCCTTGTCCCGGCACAGGGCCACCATGGCGGGCGACAGATCAACGGCCACCACCTCCAAGCCGTTGTCCTGGAAGTAGGCACTGTCCTGCCCCGTCCCGGCACCGATCTCCAGCAGGCGCATATGGCCGCCGTCCTGCAGACGGTTCAGAAACGCCGCCCTCTCTGCGATCTTCCACGGCGCCTTCACACTGCCGTCACGACGCTCGGCACCGCCGTCGTAAGCAGCTCGGAGAGAGGCGATCACATCGTCATACCGCATGCTCATCGACCCATGATGGACCAGCAAAGGATCTCTCAGCCAGAGCGTGTCCATGCGTGGCTGGTGGGCCTGGACGGGGCAATCCACCAGTAGTTCACCCGCCCGCCAAGAGATGTCCTTGTGTAAGGGCAGCCTGATCCGCCTGATGCCGGGGAGGGTGGGGCAGCCCGACAAAGCCGGGACGTGCCAGTACTGCCGACTCTAGGCGACGCCATCTGGATTTCGCCGCAATCGGCAGCGCTTACCGACTTTGGTCCATGCGGTGTGGCCGGAGGGCGGATGCCCGACACTTTCGGTCTGTCTAGCATCTGGCCCAACAGCTGCTGTTGACCGGCCGTCGTGTCGGGTGGGTGGCCAGTCGAGGTGACCGATTGGGGGACCGGGATCGTGGCATTGGAAGTCAAGGGGATCTCGTACGCCATCGAAGACGCACCGACCGATGTTGTGCGCCGCAACCTGCGCGTCATCGCCGAGGAGTTGCACTGCACGGCGGTGATGCTCATCGGCACCGAGACCGAGTCGCATATCGCGGCTGCGCGGCATGCGCTGGAGGCGGGTCTCGACGTCTACATCCGGCCGTATCTTGCCGACCGGCCGCGTTCTGCGCAGCTGGCGCACCTGGCGGCGACGGCAGCCGCCGCCGAGGAGCTGCGGGCAGGACACCCCGGCCGGGTCACACTGCTTGTCGGCAGCGAGTTCTCGCTCACTGCCCCCGGGATGATCCCGGGGCCGCGTGTCGTCGTTCGCCTGCAGGTGCTGGTGCGGCCGCGGCTGCGGCAGCTGTTCGACCGCCGGATCACACGGAGGCTTAACGACCTGCTCGACGACGCGCTCAGTACGGCCCGCCGCTGTTTCCACGGCCCGGTCAGCTATGCCGCGGGCGGCTGGGAGAAGGTGGACTGGTCCGGCTTCGATTTCATCGGCGTGAACTTGTACCGTTTCGGCACCGACCCTGCCACCTACGAGAAAAGGCTCCGGGCCCTCCTCGACGGCGCCGACAAGCCAGTCGTCATCACCGAATTCGGCTGCGGCGCCCACATCGGGGCCGACCAGCGGGGACCCGGCTCCTTCCGCATCGTCCAATGGTTCGCAGAGGAACCCCACGTCAAGGACGGCCATGTACGCGACGAGCACACCCAGGCCGCGTACCTCGGCGAGCTCATCGACCTGTACACCGCGCACGGCGTCCACGGGTGCTTCGTGTTCACCTTCGCCATGCCGGACTTCCCCCACCACCCCGACCCACGCCACGACCTGGACATGGCGGGCTTCGGCGTGGTGAAGGTCCCCGCCGCCGACATATGGACGTGGGAGCCCAAGGAGGCTTTCCACGAAGTGGCCCGCAGGTACACATCAACCTGAACGCGAGCCCCCGCCCCACCAAGCAACCCGGACGCTTACCCCACAACTGACCGCGCCGTCTGGTTAGTTGATCATTGGTCATTCTCGTGTCGGGGACGTGATCAGCACGGGTACGGCAAGATGCCGTCATGGCCTCCCGACGCCCTTCCTCCAGCGCCCGTACCGTGCCCACCGTTCACCGGATCAAGGTCACGCTGGCCGGGTCACGGCCGCCGATCTGGCGGCGTCTGGAAGTCGCGTCCACGATCACGCTGTGCACGCTGCACGACGTTCTCCAAGCGGCTTTCGGCTGGGAGGACTATCACATGTGGGTCTTCGAAAGCCCGCTGGGCCGCTACGGCGTCGCCGACCGGGAACTGCACATCGCCAGCGCCGCCGCCAAACGACTAAACCAGGTAGCCCCCGCACCGGAAGACCGTTTCAGCTACACCTACGACTTCGGCGATGACTGGGAGCACGCCATCCTCGTCGAGGCCGTCACCCAAGCCGAGCCTGGCATCGCCTACCCACGCTGCCTGGCCGGCCGGCGAGCATGCCCGCCTGAAGACTGCGGCGGCATCTGGGGCTACGACTACCTTCTGGAGATCCTCGCCGACCCCAAGCATGAAGAGCACGAGGATCGCCTGGAATGGCTCGGCCTCGACTCGGCCGATCAGTTCGACCCCACCGCTTTCAACCTAGCCCAGACCAACACCGCGCTGTCGAGCCTGGCAACCGTCCTGATCAAGGGCTGATTGCCCGCCACCCAGCAAGCATGGACCTCGCAGAATCAACGCGGTGCTGCACTAGCTAGCAGGGAGGCGGCTAAGCCTGAAATATGCGACGGACGGCCCCATTTGATTGACCCGGAGCACGCCTGACCACGCTGACCTCACCAACTCCATCCACAGTTCGGCCCTGGGCTGTGGACGAAGCTCGGCAATTCCGGACAGACGCGACCTGAAGCAGCAGAGAGGTCTCATGGCCAGGACCAACGTCCATTTCCTCAGCGCCGGCATCCGAATCGCCGCGCATCTGTACACACCGGACGCCTCGGCAACCCGCCCGTGGCCGGCGCTCGTCGTCGGCCACCCGGCACCGGAGTGAAGGAACAGACCTCCGGCACCTATGCACAGCTGATGGCCGAGCGTGGATTCGTCGCCCTCGCCTTCGACGCTGCCTACCAAGGCGAATCCTACGGAGTGCCCCGTGGCCTGGAGGATCCCGCACAACGGGTGGAGGACTTCAAAGCGGCCGTCTCCCACCTCACCACCCTCGACGAGGTCGCATCGGATCGGATCGGTCTGCTCGGCATCTGCGCCTCCGGCAGCTACTCGCTGGCCGCCACCGGCGGCGACCACCGCGTCAGGGCCGTGGCCACTGTCTCCACCGCCGAACCCGCCCGCCAGTTCCGGTTTGGGGCCGACGGCACTCAGGACCCGGCCGTCTTTCAGTCCCTGCTCGCCGCCGCCGCTCAGGCGCGCAGTGCCGCCGCACGCGGGGAGGACCCCGGCACGATGACCATGTTCCCGGACACCGCGGAACAGGCCGGCGCGCTTGGCGGTGCACACGGCGTCGAGGGCTTCGAGTACTACTGCACTCCCCGCGGCGAACACGAGCGTTCCGCCAAAACCCTGGCCTGGGAGAGCATCGACAGGAGGGCCTCCAGCGACGCCTTCCACGCCATTCCCCTGATCGGCACCCGACCCCTTCTCCAGATCATCGGCGAGCGCGCCGTCACCGCCTGGATGGCCATTGAGGCACACCAGCGGGCCACCGGCCCCAAGGAGATCCACTGGATCAAAGAGGCCAGCCACGTTGACCTCTACGACAAGAAGGAGTACTTCGACTCCGTCGTCGACAAGCTCACCGACTTCTTCACCACCAACCTGACCGCAACGGCGCAGGTCTAACACCGCGACCGTCAGCCCGCAGCCAGATCAGAACGGCCAGATCGCGGAACCGCGCTGGCGGACGACCGTCCTCGACCTGTTCCTAACGGCCAAGCCGGCGCACCAAATCCTGTACGGCGCGCGTCCGACCCTCATCGGGCTGGATGAGGGACACAAACGTCGTCGAGGCCCCGGTGCTGACGTTCTCCTCAGTGATCGAGCGTGTCCGGCACGCGTCGACCAGATCTCCTCGGCGGGCACCGTCACCGAGGACCTGACGCCGAACCGGAGAAGCAGCGCTGGATGTTTCAGCCCGAGACCCGGATCTGACCGCACCCAACCGATAGGAGCCACCTCATGAGCGACTTCCCCTCCCCGCCGCCCGTTTCCCAAGACCGCCGGTTCGTCCTCGGACAGCACCTGAGTCTCACCATCCTCACGTCCGGGGAGGAGACCGGCGGGCGTCACGACATCTCCGACGTCACCCTGCCGCCCGGCGCGGGCACACCACTGCACCTGCACACCGGCTACGAGGAACGTCTCTGGATCGTCGAGGGCGCGCTGACAGTGTGGTCGGGAACCGACACCTACACCTTGCGCCCGGGCGACTTTTACCGCGTTCCACTGAATACACCGCACACCATCAAGGCGGGTGCGCAGGGGGCGCGTACCCTGACGATCACCTCTCCCGCCCGCTTCGCCGAGCTCATCCGCCGCACCGGAACGCCCGCTCATCTGGCCACAGCCGAGACCGAAGGGGACCTCGAGCTGTTCCAGGCCGTGACCGAGGAGTTCGGGGATGTCATCCTCGGCCCGCCCGGTGCCACACCCGCGAGCCTGGGTGCGGACTGGCAGCGGTGAGTCCCGGATCTAGCGGTCCAGCAGATCGCCGTTCTGGTGCAGGGCAGTGGCAAGTTGACGGCGGGAGGTGATGCCGAGCTTCCCGAAGACGTTGCGCAGATGCCACTCGACGGTGCGAGCGCTGAGAAACAGCTGGGCGCCGATCTCCGAATTCGTGAGGCCGTCGGACGCGAGGCGGACGATCAACGTCTCCTGTGCGGTGAAGGTGCTCTCGCTCTTAACCGCGCTTTGCCGGACCCGTTCGCCGGTCGCCAGCAGTTCGCGGCGGGCGCGTTCGGCGAACGCCCTCATCCCCAGATCGGCGAACATCGCGTGAGCGATCTTCAACTGGTGGCGGGCGTCCACACGGCGGTTGTCTCGACGAAGCCACTCGCCGTAGAGCAGGTGCGCCCGGCCCAGTTCGGGACGCAGCGTAGTTCGGCCGAGCCGATCGATGGCCTCCAGATAGTGCTGCTCGGCGACGTCGCCGCCGCTGAGTAGCGCGCGCGAGCGAGCCTCCAGGCCGAGCCCCACATCGGTGCCGCCGGCCGACGTCGACTCCGCTAGTCGGGCGAGGGCTTCCTCGGCGAGCCCGACGGCCCCGGTACGAGTGGCGGCTTCGACCAGCTCGGGCAGCGACCATAGGGCGATGAATAAGTCGGAGGAGCTCTCGCTCGACGCGACGGCGGCGGTCAATGCCTCGCCGTAGCGGCCGAGCCCGTTGTAGAGGACCGCGGCCACCCAGTTCGCGTACGTAATGCTCATGCCCTGGCCGGTCACCTCCGCGTCGGCGATCATCGAGTGGATCAGCGGGACAGCCTTCTCCTCATCGCCGCGCAGACAGGCGAGCATCGTCGGGCCGAAGATGGCCGCGGGTGCCCCGGTCACCTCACAGACCGTCTCGGCCTCGGCGAACATGGCTGCGGACGCCGCGAACTCGCCCGACCAGGTGGTCACGGTTCCCAGCGCGGCCAGCACGATCGGCATCAGGTCGAAGGCACCCACCGTCCTGAGCACCTTGAGTTCCCGTTCGAGCAGGAATCGCCAGTTGGCAAAGTCCCAGCTGCCGACGGCGGCGGCGTGCGCGAACCAGCCCCAGCGCAGTACCTCGTCCGGGGTGAGGGATGCGTCGACGATCGCAGCGACCGCTCTCCGCAGGACCGGTGCCGCGGCGGCCGGGCCGTCGACAATAACTCGCGCCAGCGCGTCGAGGACGAGTTCGGCCTCATCCGGGTGTGCCGACACCGGTAGCCCGCGGGCAGCCTGGGAGACATCGGCCAGGCTTCCGCCGATCGCGAGGTCACCGGCGAACATTGAGGCCATCCACGCGTTGAGGTAGGTCTCGCGAGCCAGGTCAAGGTCGAGTGGTTCGAGTCGCTTGGCCGCCTTCAGCAGCAGCGGCGGACCGTCGTTGCCCAGCCCGGAGGCGAAGGCGATATTCCCCTGCAGCAGGTCCGCGCGGGCGCTCTGCAGTTCTGTCAGCGGTTCCGCTCGGACGATCGCGAGCAACTCGAGGGCACGGTCGTAGGAGCCGGCCTGCAGGTTGGCCTGAGCGGCTGCGAGCATGTGATCGGCCCGGCGCGCTGAGTCCACGGTCAGGGCAGCGGCTTGTTCCAGAAACGCCGCCGCCGCGTTGGGTCCGCCGCGGGCTTGAGCCCTGCTCGCGGAGCGTTCGAGGTCTGCCGCAGCCTCTTCGTCCGGCCCGTCGGTCGACTGCGCTCGATGCCATGCCCGGCGATCCGGATCGGTGACCGGATCGGTCGACTCCGCCAGTGCGCGATGCACAGCGCGCCGCTGCTCGACCGTCGCCGATCGGTAGGCGGCCCTTCGGAGGAGCGGATGCCGGAAGCTGATCCGCTGCCCGAAGTCGGCGAGACCCGACTCCATCGCGGGCCGGGCCGCCACGTGCGAAATCCCCAAGAGGCCCGCGGCCTGCCAGATCAGCTTCGCGTCGCCCGAGGGCTCGGCTGAAGCCAGGCAGATCAGCAGCCTGGTGTCGCCGGGCAGCGCATCCAGTTGCCGGGCGAAACTCTCCTCGATCCGTCCCGACAACGGCGCCGTTCCCGGAAAACCGAACCCGCCGGCCAGTTCCTCCCGGGACATCGTCCGCGGCAGCTCCAACAGTGCCAGCGGATTGCCCCGAGTCTCGGCAACGATCTGATCCCTTACTCGCGTGTCGAGCGGCCCTGTCAGCGCGGCGGCGAGCAGTTCGTGCGCGTGCTGAGCGGCCAGCCCGTCGAGACGCAGCTCACGAACGCCGGCCACCTCGTCGGTCGGAGTTCGAGTACCGAAAACGATGCCGATCGGGTCGGCCCCGAGCCTCCGCGCGACGAAGCCAAGGGCCTGCGCCGATGCCCGGTCCAGCCAATGCAGGTCATCTGCCAAGCAGAGCAGCGGCCGTTCCCTGGAAACCTCCGCCAGGAGGCTGAGTACGGCCATCCCCACCATGAACCGTGCCGGAGGCGGACCTTCCGCCAAACCAAACGCGGTCCGCAAGGCCAACTGCTGAGGTTTGGGCAGCGCCTCCACCTGCTCCGACAACGGGCTGCACAGCTGGTGAAGTCCGGCGAAGGCCAGCTCCATCTCCGACTGCATGCCCGACACCCGCAGCACCCTGAATCCGCGCGCTTTGGCGGCCATGTCGTTGAGCAGCGCTGTCTTGCCGAGTCCCGCATCCCCGCTCAGGACGAGGGCCCGCCCCTCACCCGCGCGAATGGCCTGGAGGAATCCGGTGAGCGTCTCCCGTTCGCTGGCCCGGTTGATCAACTCGACGGGCGCGTCTTCCAGGCTCGGCATCACCAGCACATCCTTTCACCAGCGCGGATAATGCCACGAACGCAAAGGACTCAGCAATTTTTTGACGGCGCTCATCTGGCCGCCCCGCTCGACCTCCAAGAGCTGCTTGTAGCCCACCCAGACGTGGAGCGGGAACACGATGGATCAGTTCGCTGACGACCTCGCCCAGTTGCTGGAGCAGCTGGATGTTCGCGACGCCGTTCTGGTCGGCCACTCGACCGGAGGCGGCGAGGTGGTGCGCTATCTGAGCCGTCACGGCGCCGGGCGGGTGGCCAAGAAGTCCTGCTCGGTGCTGTGCCGCCGCTGATGCTCCAGACGGCCGACAACCCCGAAGGCACACCGCTGGAAGTGTTCGACGGGATCCGCGCTGGTGTGGCGGCGGATCGGTCGCAGTTGTGCTACGACCTGCGCGAAGCGTTCTACGGGTTCAACAGTCCCGGCGCGACCGTGTCGGCGGGAAAGCGACGAGAGTTCTGACTGCAGGGCATGGCCGCCGGGCTGTCGGCGGCGCTGGCCTGCGTCAAGCAGTTTTCGGAGACGGACTTCACCGCCGAACTGCCGAAGATCGACATCCCGGTGCTGGTCGTGCACGGTGAGGACGACCAGATCGTGTCCATTGCGGCGTCGGCTCTCAAGATGGTCGAGCTTCTGCCGCAGGCGACGTCGAAGGTCGTCCCGGGAGCACCGCACGGCCTGGTCGGCGTACGAGCAGACGTTCAACGGAGAATTGCTGGAGTTCGTGAAGAGCTGAACGTCCGTGCGGCGGTGAATGCCATGCCGCCCTGGCCGAGGGTGCGGGTCGATGCATCAGCCATTCGACGCCGCGACACGGTCAGGGCGGTTCATGGCGTCCCGGAGGGCGGCGCGGGTGGTGACGCCCAGTTTGGGGAAGATCCGGTATAGATGGGAGCTGACGGTACGCGGTGACAGGCGCAGCCGTGCTCCGATCTCCTTGTTGGTCAGGCCGCTGGCTGCCAGGTCGGCGATCCGCTGCTCTTGCCAGGTCAGCGACGTGTGCGGTGTGGAGACAAGCGGTGTTGCTCCCATGATCCGCAGTTCGGTGCCGGCTCGCTCGGCCCATGCGGCGGCGCCGAGCCGTTCGAAGGTCTCGGCGGCGTGCGTGAGCAGTGGCCGAGCGGCGGTACGTTCGCGGGCGTGACGCAAGCGGATCCCATGGGCCAATTGGATCCGTGCCGTTTCGAACGGGAACCGCGCGGCAGCCGGATGGGATGTGGCACGCGCGAACATTTCGGCGGCCTCCCGCGCGGATCCCGCGGTCATCGCGAGCGCGCCGTAACTGGTCAGGGCGAGGCGCGGGGAGATGTCGGCGAAGCCCGCGTCGCGGGCGGCGAGGGCGTGGCGGCGGGCCTGTTCGGTACGGCCGGTGTTCAGCGCCGCCTCGATGAGGTCGAGGAGCGTCCGTGGCGCCGGGGCGCAGTAGGCCCGGAACGTCCCCGGTGACGTGATGCCGACGGCATGGCGGTACGCGGCCTCATAGTCGCCCGCGCTCAATGAGACCGTCACGGCAACGGAGTCGGAGAGGTCGGTGAGAAGGCCGATTCCACGCGGACGGGCCCAGGCTTCGACCTCAGCTCTCAGTTCGAGGGCTCGAGCGATCTCGCCGCGCATTGCCGCGAGCTGTGCCAGGTACGCGCGTGTCTGGTAAGTGAGCAGATGGCGACCGTGCTTGATCTCCAGAGCGAGGACGCGCCCTCCAGTCCGCACAGCGGCGTCCCAGTCGCCGGACCCCATCTGATCCAGCATGATCACCGTCAGCATGAGCATGCCGCTGAACATGGCGCCGGTCTCCAGTTCACGGTCCACCACGCGTTCCAGATGAGGTCGGTACTGGCTGACGATATCGAGGTGGTATGCCGCGATGGCCAGGCGGGTGACATCCCAGGGTTCTCGGTCGCGCAGGTTTGCCGCAGCCCGCTCCAGGGGCCCGGCCCAGCCACGCCCGTGCAGGACCACGTCGCTCCAGGTGTTGCTATAGATCTGTGTCTGCTCGGTGACGAGGTCGCCAAGGGACGCGAGCGTCTCATGAGCCTCATTCCACAGGGCGGGGTCGGCAGCGTACTGGGTGACCGCGAGCAGCAGGGCTTGCATGCGATCGAGGGTTTCAGTGGGCTCGCCATCTCGACCCTCGATCGCCGCCATCACCTGTCGGTGGGCGAAACGCACGTCACCGTCCTCGAAGAATGCCTGGTGGATGGCATTGACGGCTGCGTCCGGCCCGGAGGTGAGATGACTAGGGGGAGGCTCGCCATCGAGGCGAGCCGAGTATCCGGAGAGGAACGTCGCGTAGCTGAGCCGCCGGGCCCGTTCCACAGCGTCCTCGCTCAGCTCGGCTGCACGGGTCAGCCGACCAACGGCGGCGATGGCGCCACCACGGCGGATCGCCGAATTGGCCGCGGCCTCCAGCGCCCAGGTGACCTCCTCGTCGGGTGCGACATGGGCCGCAGCCAGATGCATCGCACGCCGTTCGAGGTCGTCTCGGTGGACGTCCGCGAGCGCACGGTGCGCAGCTCTGCATTGCTCGGAGGTTGCCATCTGCACGACACTCGACCGGACCAGCGGAGCGATGCGGGAGCCGTACAGGTGATGCAGCCTCCGCGGCAAGCCCGCATCGCCGGCCTGGGACGATAGTTCCAACAGCGCGAGAGGGTTGCCGAGAGCCTGCTCCAGCACCCATTGGCGCACCCGCTCCTCCAGGGACGGGTGGTGCCGGTCGAGCAGACGCGCCGCGTCCTCGTCGGTGAGCGGGCCGACCGATATTTCGGGCAGCACCGCCTTGTCGAACCGGGAGACGACCTCGTCCCGGACGGCGACCAGCAGCTTCACCGGGATGCCCCCGACCCGGCGCCCGACGAAGCCGAAGACGTCGGCGCTGGAATCATCGAGCCACTGGCCGTCATCAAGGATCACCAGCAGAGGACGTCGCGTGGCGATGCCAGACAGCAGTCCGAGCACCGCGATGCCGAGCGTCATCAACGAGGGAGGATCTTCGGCTCGCCGCCCGGTGACCGCGTCGAGCACCGTACGGCTGTCGTCGCTCAGCGGAAGCAACTGGCAAATCAACTGGTGCAGTCCGGAATAGGGCAATTCGGACTCGGCCTCGACCCCGGTGATTCTGCTCACGAGGTGACCGTCCCGGATAGCCAGCTCCGCCGCCTCCTCAAGCAGAGCGCTCTTGCCCACTCCCGCCTCGCCTCGGACGACGAGCACCCGGCCGGTGGTGGACTCCACCATGCCGGAGATCTCCGCCCGCTCACGATCCCTACCGATGATCACTATCGCTGACTCCCCGTACTCCTTCATGGCCTGCCTGGTGACCAGCTTTGCTCGGCCGGAGGCCCGGGGCCCCAGGGGGCATCCCTGGCCTAGCCCCTGGGGAGCACGGGGGTGCGCCGGGCACGGCACGGGCCCGGCGCACGTGGGGTCAGGCCGGGTGGGCGCCCCGCCCGGCCGGAACGCAGCGGAAGCCCTTGGTCTGGCCGATGTAGCGAGAGACCAGCGGGTAGCGGCACAGGTCACGGTTGACTCGCTCACCGGACGCGGTCGTCAGGGTGGCGAAGAGAGTGACCGGGGGCCGACCTTCCTCGACCCAGGCGATCAGCGCGGTGAGATCGTCGGCCTGGCCCCCGCTCAGGCCGCAGTGCTCGGTGCCCGGCGCCAGGAACAGCCGGAAGAAGTCATCGACGTCACCTCCGGTCGCGCGTTGCCAGCCAGTGTCGGGCAGCCAGACCCTTACCTTGGCGTGGTCGCCCCCGTGGGTGAGGGTGACAGTCACTTCGCAGCGCGCCGGAACATCCGGCACCGGGAAACCACCGAGTGGCGGTACCCCGGGCACCTGGAACGTCCCCGCCGGGCGGCTCACCGCGGTCACCACCTTGGCGCCGGCCGGGGCGGCGACGGACACGGGGGAGCATCCAGACGGGACGGAAACGGCGGACAGGTTCGGGCTCGCGGCGCTGGCCGGTGCGTAGACGCCGGTCGCGACCGCCGCGGCAGCCGTCGCGATCAACAGGAACGTTCGTTCCATGATCTCTCCTCAGGGAGTAGGGCTAGCGGCTTCACTGTCGTCGTCACCCCGTGCACCTCACATCGGTCACCTGACGCTCGGTCGTTCCGGCGTCGTCTGACTCACCGTCAGATGACCGATGTGCGCGACCGGAGCGCCGCCGAAGGTGGGTGCGTCCGCACCGCCAACTCGGAAGGTGAATTCCATGAGCAACCGGTACAAGCGGCTCCTCGCCACAGCCGCCGCGACGGTCGCCGCCGCCGTCTGCGTCTTCCCCGTCGCGGCCATGGCAGAGGCGACTGACCGGATGCCGAAGCCGACCATCATCCTGGAGCACGGCGCTTTCGCCGACGGCTCCAGCTGGAACCGCGTCATCGCCGGCCTGCGCCGCGACGGTTATCCGGTGCTCGCCGCAGCGAACCCGCTGCGTGGCGTCGCCTCCGACGCCGCCACGCTGCGCGGCCTGATCGCGCACATCGACGGGCCCCTTCCATCCCCCGGCGAAGCCGGACGGGTGCCCGGGTTCCATCCCGAGCGGGCCAGTTACGGCTCGTTCGCCTCCTTCCACGACCCCGACGGGAACCTGTGGTTCCTCCAGGAGGTCACCCAGCGCGCTCCCGGCCGCTGAACCGCTGCCCTCACGGGAGGGCGGAACCACCGCCCTCCCTGTCCACTCTTGGAGATCTTGTGCGCATTTTCGACGTCGTCGTCATTGGCGCCGGCCCGGTCGGCGAGAACGTCGCCGACCGGACGGCCGCCGCCGGACTGGACACCGTCATCGTGGAATCCGAACTGGTCGGCGGAGAATGCTCTTACTGGGCGTGCGAACCCAGCAAAGCACTGCTACGGCCGGTACTGCTGCACGCCGAGGCCCGCGGCATGCCTGGCATCGAGCCTGGCGCACTGGACGTCGAGGCCGTCCTGCGGCATCGCGACCGAATGTCCGGCGACTGGAACGACCAGTCGCAGGTGCAATGGCTGGAACAGGCGGGCATCACCCTGATCCGCGGGCAAGGACGGCTGTCCGGGGCGCGGACTGTGGACGTGACCGGTGCCGACGGTGCCGTCCTGCGGCTGTCGGCCCGGCACGCCGTGGCCGTCTGCACCGGGACCCGCGCCGCGCTTCCACCGCTGCCCGACCTTGCCGCCCTGCGGCCCTGGACCAGCCGCGAAGCCACCAGTGCCACCCAGGTCCCGCCACGACTGGCCATCGTCGGCGGGGGCGTCGTCGCCGTTGAGATGGCCACCGCCTGGCAAGCCCTCGGCTCGCAGGTCACCCTCATCGTCCGGGAATCCGGGCTGCTTCTCCGGATGGAACGTTTCGCCGCCGGCCTGGTCACTGACGCCCTCCGCGCCTCAGGCGTCGACCTGCGGTTCGACACGACCGTTACCGCCGCGACCCGGGCCACGGATATCCGCCTCGTCCTGTCCGACGGGGAGGTGCTTCACGCCGACGAACTCCTGTTGGCGACCGGCCGCGCCCCCCGCACCGATGACCTCGGCTTGGAGACCATCGGCCTGCGCCCTGGTATCTGGCTGCCGAGCGACGACACCTACACCGTGCCCGGCGTCACCGGCGGTTGGCTGTATGCCGTCGGTGACGTCAATCGGCGCGCCCTCCTCACCCATCAAGGCAAGTACCAAGCGAGGATCGCCGGCACGGTCATCGCCGACCGCGCCCGTAACCATTCCCTTGACCGCGGTCCGTGGAGCCGCCACACCGGAACCGCCGACCATGCCGCCGTCCCGCAGGTCCTCTTCACCGACCCTGAGGTCGCCTCCGTCGGCCTCACCACCGCCGAGGCTGCACGTCTGGGCAGGGATGTCGACATTGTCGACTACGACCTCGGCCTTGTCGCCGGCGCCCACCAGCACAGCCCCGGTTATCGGGGCCGCGCCCGCATCCTCCTCGACCCCGCCCGCGGCACGATCCTGGGCGCGACCTTCGTCGGCCGTGGCGTCGCCGAACTCCTCCAGTCCGCGACATTCGCCATCGCCGGCGAGATCACGCTGGACCGCCTCTGGCACGCCGTCCCGGCCTTCCCCACACTCAGCGAGGTCTGGCTCCGTCTCCTCGAAACCTACCGGGACACCGCCGCGCCCCAGCGCAGTGGGCGCTGAGACCACATGAGAGAAGAGAGCCGAACATGGAGTGGTTCTTCCTGCCATGGACTTTCACGGCCTATCTGACCGGAACCTTCGATCAGACCGGCTGGCAGGGGATCGAGCGGAACCGGTACGAGCCTCCTGGACCCGCGGACAAATGGCTGATCGAGATCGTCTATGAGATGGTCGCCGCCGAAACCCGCTGCAAGAGATGCGGTGCCCCCCTGGACTCCCCCCGTCTCCGAGCAGGCGCCTGGCCCGTCCGGGTCACCACCCGCTGCCGGGGCAGTGCGCGCCACCGCCACCGGGCCGACGTCTCCCGCACCCAGGATGGTCTCCACACCAACCCTCTCATCCGCGCCTAGTTGGAGTCCCCGTGAAAGTGATCTTCAAATCCGTCCATGACCTGGCCAACGCGCTCCGCCGTGCCGCCGAAGCCCACGCCTCCGACTCCGGCCCAGACCTCGGTTCCGCCTGGCCCCTTTGGTACGCCTACCACATGGCCGCATTCAACAGCTTCGACCGCTTCGCCCATCTCCCCGAGCCGGTCCGCCTGAACGACACGATCGCCATCCACCCCGCAGGCCCTCCGCCCAATCCCCACGGTGACCGCGATCCCGACCACGGGTTCTTCCTCCGCTACGCCTCTCCGGACCTCTGACCGGACTCATCGACGTACCCACCCAAATGAACTCATCGTCGACACACGCCGATCCCCTCGCCCCGGGCACCCACACACCTCGTGGCCGGCCTTGTCCAGCGGTACCAGGTCTACGGGACCGGCCCCGTATGAACCGCACCGGGTCTGATGGAGGCTCAGGAGTGCCCCGGGTTTGATGGAGTCATGGCGCGTCCGTCCCCTTACCCACCCGAACTTCGTGAGCGCCCGGGTGCGCATGGTCGCGGAGATCCGGCCGAACTACCCGACCGAGCGGGCTGCGATGAAAGCGATCGCAGCCAAGCTCGGCATCGGAACGGCCGAGACGGTGCGCAACTGGGTGCGCCGGGCGCAGATCGATGCCCGACAGCGGCCCGGGACCACGACGGCCGAAGCCGAGGAGATCAAGCGACTGAAGGCCGAGAACGCCGAACTGCGGCGGGCTGTCGAGAAGAAGTCGCACGAGGGATGATCTACATCATGCCATTCGACCGACAACCTGAAGGGGGTGAGCGGTGTGACCCTGCCCTTGGGCTCGATCAAGACGCTCAGCCGATGACCTTGATCAACTATCCACAAAATTCGGGCCAGTAGCAGCAGCAATCCCGATGGGACTGCACTGATTGCCAGCTCTTGCAGCGACCCCCCGGTCGGCACTTGGACCGACCCCACCTTGATGTGCGCTGCCAACGTGAGCATCCGAACTGGCCCCACCCCCTGACCAGCCTCTTCGCTGCTTGCTTGAAGAGTCGGGGCCACCGCGCCGCGCTTTGATCTCTTCGCTGGGGCCGCCCTAAGAGCTGAAACCGAGTCCGATTCAAGAGCTGAAAGTCAACTGCACCAAGTTGAGAGGCATGGGACAGCAAGATCGACTTGAACGTGAGCACATGGCAGAGGCAGCCGCGTACAGCCATGTGGAGCCAGTCGTTGATACTGATCAACAATTGGGGTTGCCCATAAATCGCGCACAAATGATCAAGAGACCAGTCCCGTGATCACGGAATCTGGCCTCTGAGCTGGGGCGGAATGGTGGGGCTACCAGGACTTGAACCTGGGACCTCTTCCTTATCAGGACTATCTGGGCCAAGGTCGGTGCGCTGCTCGGTCGCCCAGACCTGGGGTGGACGGCTGCCGATGTAAGGCGTCGTGTGCCTCTGTTGCAGTACGTGTTGCAGTAACCCGAAAGGTCAGTCCTCAAGACCCGTGTACATGTACCACGGGCCTTCCACGTGCTCAACATCGCGTGGCTGTATCTGAGGGCTCCAGACATAGCCATAGGCGCGGTCTCCCAACCACCCTCGGCCCTGCTGGAAATAGACCAGACCGTCCTCCCGATAAACCTTCTCGAACGTGAGATTGCCGATGGTCTGTTCCTCAAGCTCGTCGCCCTCTCCCAGCGAGCGAGCGACGGCTTCCATGCTCCTGGCCGAGCTGGTGAAGCGCTCATCCACGGTGGGAGCCATAGTTACGACCACGACGAGCACGAGAATAGCGGCCAACAGCGCCGCTCCCATGTACGCGACTCTGCGTAACGCAGACCCTTCCACCACGATCGTTCCACCCATGTGGTCATCTTTACATGCGCAACAGTCCGGCGGCATAGTCCACGGCAACCTGGCACCACTGCACCACATTCTCCCTGCCCCCGCTAGCTGCCCCTCTCCGGGACTGTCAGGCGGGTTCTGTCAAGGATGGCTTCACGTGTCCCCTCAGCCGGTGGGCTTCCACCTTGGTCTGTTGTCCTACGTGCACAGCCATCCTTGACAGGTTCCGCCTGCCCCGGATGATCGGGCAGCGGGGGCAGGGGGACGGTAGAACCTCAGTCCATGACTTTGTGGAGCCATGCGGCGAAGGTCAAGGCGATCCCGAGACCAGCACCAATCCCCGCGCCTCCTGTGAGGGCGTAGCCCGTCGGCAAGCCAACAGCCAGGCCAACAGCGGTCGAGAATCCAAGGATGATCACCCAACGTTGTGGTAGTCGTGGGGGCTCCTTATCCGTTTCGACATTAACCCGCGAAGATCTTTGGAATAGGCTCATGATGAAGCGTCCCTTCGTGCAGAGCATCAGCTAAGTGGACGTGAGAACGGCTCCCTGTTGCAGCAGGGGGCCGTTCGCTTTGCGATCAAGCCATGCCGGTTCTCACGTGAGTTGGATCGGAGAGGCAACGGGGATCCAAGAGCTTCGATGCGGTTCCACCTTCCTAGCGAGGATTCAGGGGCGTGACTGGATGTCCAGCCGAAGTCCGTGGCGGGCCATTACAAGCATGAAGCATGACGCATGCCAGGACAGCGAGTAGCCCTCTATGGGTCTTTGAGTTTCTTAGTTAGAGAGATAACCGGTCATCACACTAGGGCCTGTGGGAACTGTGGACAACCAGCGTTATGGCTGGTCAGCGGCCCTTTATTCATCCACTGCGGGTGTGGGCGGAGCCTGGGGGAAACTTCGGCGCCTGGGGACAGCGAATCCTTGCCCAAGCACTCATCCATGGGTAACCACACGTTATCCACAGGTCGTCCCTCGTTTCTCCGACTATCCACAGGTTGCCCCTCCGATTCCAGATGGCTCAGATCTTCCGTTCGGCATGCATGAGGGTGGTGTAGTCATTGGCCGCGCGACCCGCCGCCTTGTGGACGCGGATGCTGTTGATGAAGTCGTTGGTGAACTCCTCGGAGCAGGCGTATGTGTTGGGCCACTCGTTCGGCGGTGCGGCGCTCGGTCGGCGGCTTCGGGACGCACGGCGGGCAACGCGTGCGGCGATGCCCCGCGCGGCGCTCGCGCGAGAACGGCCCCCAGGCCGCACGCGCAGCGCGGGACGCCGGCGCGGGGCGTACGGCGGCGCGCCGCGCCGCCGCTTGATACCTATAAGAACAATTCGGCAAGTTACATAGATGTACTTCGCCATCTCGGGTCGCATCGCAGCTTGTCAATGCAGACCGTTGTTACCTCAAGCGAGTGACCTCTGACTGTTCGCGGACGCTGCGGCTTTGTACCTTCCGTCCATGGCGCGAGGGAAAAAAGGATTCATAGGCCAGTACTGGGGTTACGTCCTGCTTGCCGGCGTCGCAGGCGCTTGGTGGGTTGTGGACGATAAAGGAAAAGTCGCTCCCTTCTTGATCGCGGGATCACTCCTCGCAGTCATCTACTTTCTGTTTCGTGTTCCACGTACGTGCGGAGCACGTGGACGGCAAGGGCCATGCCGAAACAACGCTCGTGGCCTTCTCTTCGGCTGCACGATACGCGAACACAAGCGGCAGAATTTCGCACGCAAGCTGGGGCGCGACCGATGGCGAGAGTTCAATCGGGGGTTGTGGATCAGCCCCAAGGAACGTGTGGCCACCATGGCGTGCATCGGCTCAACCTTCTCAGGATTCGCCGCAATCGCTGCCGTCATCCTGGACAGAGGTTGATCAAGAGTCCAGGTATGCCAATGTGAGTTGCCAAGGGTAGGTATCTGCCCGATCAGCTCCCGTGCTAGGCGCGTGGGGCTCGAACTGGCCAGGGCCTAGAAGGACCTGGACGCCTTCGGCGCGTAGATACT
This sequence comes from Nonomuraea polychroma, assembly GCF_004011505.1. Taxonomy (NCBI): domain Bacteria; kingdom Bacillati; phylum Actinomycetota; class Actinomycetes; order Streptosporangiales; family Streptosporangiaceae; genus Nonomuraea; species Nonomuraea polychroma. The sequence continues at coordinate 9,458,694 of NZ_SAUN01000001.1, read as the reverse complement.
TAACACTCCGCTGAAAGGGAGTGCGACAGGCAAGGGCGCTGTTGACGAAGGGCAAGACGACAACCGGGATCCCCAATCCCGGCGCCTCGGATAGGACCCCTAGGGCATAGGTGTCAGCGATTCCTTGGGCGAACTTGTTGATCGTGTTGTAAGTGGCGGGGGCAACAATGATCGCGTCTGCGCGGGGCGACTTCGGTTCGGCCGGTTTGCGGTACTGGCTGCGGACAGGGCGGCCGGTCTGCTGTTCGAGTTGGGGGACGTCGATGAAGTTCAACGCCGGTGGGGTGGCGATGATTTGGACGGTCCATCCCTTGTCTTGGGCCATGGTGACAAGGCGGCCGACGTCGCCGGCTGGTCCGGCTGCGCACACGATGATGTAGAGGACCTTGCCGGGTTGGGTCACGCGTTGGCTCCCAAAGATTCGGCGTATTCGCGGGCTTCGCGACGCACGCTGATCGGTGCGGTTGCCAGGATGTCACGGACCAAGCGAAGCGCTGCGGGGCGGCCGGAGATTTCCTCGGGCGCCAGGTCGCCGGCAGCTCGCAGGATGTGCAGTGCCTTGTCGTGCTGACCTCGCATGAGGAACGCGCGGGAAGTGTCGAGCAGCAGTGTGGCTTTCCGCTCATTGATCGGTAGCTTGTCGATCTCGACTTGCCGGGCGTAGTCGATCGCCATGCCCGCGTCTCCGAGTCGGAGGGCGATGTTCACACGGTGACACAGGACGTTGTTCGGACCGAATGCAGTCCACATGTGGTTGCCGTCGTGCCCTAGTCGTGCGCCTGCCTCTGCGGCTTCGTCCAGCAGTTCAGCGATGGTGTGACGATTGCCGCTGTGGGCCGCGGCAATCGCTCCTCGGAGGAGGAGTGATCCATAGATGGATAGGTCGTTGGGGGACGGGGTGCTCAAGTCGGCATCCATCCGAAGGGCGGCCGTCCGAGCCGTATCTGTGGCGGCTCGATGGTGGCTTCCGTCCATGAGGGCATGGGTGATGATGCGGGCGCTTGAGCCGATCACGAGCGGGCTCTGGCTGGCGTGGGCGGCTTGGACGCTGCGATCGGCGGCGAGCCAAGCCAAGCCCTTGTCCTCCTGCTTGAGCAGGATTGAGGCGGCAACGTGATGGGCCTCTGCCGAGAGGGCGTGTGCTCGTAGTCGGGCGTCCCCATCCAAGACCGTGCACGCGGTGCGCAACGCACCCAAGAGCGTCGGTAGTCCGATGATCACCTGGGAATATCGGCAGGCTTGGTAATCCTGCTTGGCCGTCGTCACTGCGGCAGCGAGCGACGCGAGATCCACAGAGCTGTCTGTCGGCGGCGAGTAATCGACAAGGACGGCGGCGAGGCTCTCGATAGGACGGCTCGTGTCCGTCACGCTTTCCGATGGCCCGAGAACGGCATTGAACAATGCAGCTCCGGTGAGTCCGACGAATTCCCGGCGTCGCACGTCGTTCTCGTCCTCCCCCAGCGCAGCGAGATCTACGGGGTGTGTCCTGTTTGCGAGGTTAGCAACCTGGCTGGGGATTTGCGCGGGTGGTGGTGCGCTGCTGGCGCGGGCTCGCCGGATGGGCACGAACCCCAAGTCTTCGAGATCCTGGTGCGTGACTTCCTTGATCGCGAGCCTGTACGGCTCGTGCGGCCACCTGACTTCTCCTGCTTCCCATCGTCGAATGCGCTCTTCGTCGCAGGCCAGACCGTACTTGACACCATTTTCGCTCAGGTTGATCATTTTCGCCATTTCGGCGCGTGTTAGATCTGCCTCCTCGCGCCAAGTGCGGAGTTGAGCATTCGGTGTCGGCTTTGTCATATTCGGTCCGCTTTCCGATGGGGGATCGAAAAGGGGCTGAGAGGGGGCCTTCTTGGGGGACCTCGTTAAGCCGTTTTGCCGGTGGACTTGCCATCAACCAACAAGGTACGTCAGGCGGCTTCCCGATTCAGGGAATGCGCCGGATGGACAAGGAGATGGCGACGGTGATCCGGCCAGACGAGACCAGCGAGACACGACCGTGCCCGGCATGTCGGGGGCGCGGAGTGAAGTTAAGCACCTCACGTCGTGCGCTGTTCGTGGCTGATGAGGACATCGATTCGGTGATGGGTGGGGAGCGGGAGTGTCTCGACTGCCTCGGAGACGGCCAGGCCGGAGGGAGCGAGCAATGAACCCTTTGATGATGCTGACACCGGAGGTTCTCAGGCATCGGGACGCGGCGCGAAAGCTGGTGCAGTTGCGTGATCAGCTCGTGGGGCTGGGCATCGCGGCTGAAACGCGAGAGAACGACAGCACGTTGATGGTGCCGCGACCAGAGCCGGGGTTGCCGATCTGGGTGGTCATCGAGCACGGCGGCACCTTCTATTCCTGGGACGCCGGCCAGCAACGGCATCCGGCGCACGATCCTCAAGGCGCGGCGCTGGCGCTGGCCAAGTTGGTAGAACGTCCCCGCTAGGCGGGCGCGGTAAGGCGGTGAACCTCTGAGAGGGGTTTCAGAGCGCTGCCCCCGCCTTGCCGCGCCTCTGTTTCCCCGGCAGACAGTGCCTCCATTCCCGGGCGGATCCCCAGGTCCAACGCGCCCACCGCCCGCGCTCTGTCTGCCGGGGTTTCTGCTTGTTCCGTGCTCCACTGTCAGGCCACCCATGGACATCGGGCCGTGGGCCGGTCTAGGCTCCACTTGGTAAATCAACCTGTCGGGTGCAGGACGGTCATGATGTCGCTAGAGTCCGTGCCGCCGAAGTATGCACAGCTTGTGCAGACTCTTCAACGGCGGATCGAGTCGGGAACCTACCCTCCGGGCTCGCTTCTTCCCAGCGAGAACCAACTGATCCAAGAGTTCGGCGTGTCCCGGCCGACCGTGGTGGCCGCGTTGCGGGTGCTGCGCGAACAGGGCTGGATCGACTCCCAGCAAGGCAAGGGCCGGTTCGTCCGCGGCCGTCCGGCGCTAGCCTCTGCCGAACGTACCCGGCCGGGCCAGGCGTACCTTGTCGCTGCCGAGACCGACACCGATGGCGAAGTGATCGAGGCCGGTGCGGTCACGATGCCCAATCGGGTGGCGGCGCTGCTGAAACTGCCCGCTAAGAGCAAGGCGTTCCTGCGCCGACGTCTGATCACACGCGATGGCGAACCGACAGAGCTCGTGTCGCTGTGGCTCGCCTCGGAGCTGTCCCAAGGCACCGACTTGACCAGTGCGGCCCCCCTTCCCGTGGGCCTGCGTGAGCACCTCCAGGCGCGCAAGGGTGTTCGGTTCGATCATGTCGTAGAGCAGATCATCGCGCGCATGCCGACCGCCGGTGAGGCCAAGCAACTCGGCATACCCAAGGGTGTTCCGTTGCTGGTCGTCTTCGGCGCCGTCCGCGAGGCGTCCGGGCGTCCGCTGGCGGTGATCGAGGTGCTACTTCCAGCCGATCGGCATGAACTGGAAGACGCCTATCCGATCGGTTAGCTGCCTAGGTGCAACGTATGTCCATTGGATTTTCAGCGAGATCAGACAACTCCACGACGACAGAACCGCTGGCGCCGGGCCGCGCGGCGACCTGCGCTGCGTCGTTAACCCCGACGATGGCGGCCTTGCCGTAATAATGCTGAACAGCCGCCGGAGACAGATCGGTCTGAAGCGTCAGGCGGACCAACCACTCGCAGTAGTTGCCATTGGTGGGCGCTCTGCTGATCGCTGTGTCGCTGTCTCGGAGCTGCGCCTTCGGTGGGAGCGGATACGCCGTCACGCGGGCATGGAACTCGTCGAGCCGGCCATTGCCCTCCCAGATGGGCCACAAAAACAGCAAGAGCAGCCCGGCCAAAGGAACGATCACCACGGCCGCTAAGCATCCCACCAAGATCCGCATGAGATTCCTCTCCTAGGTCGGCGTGTGACTGTCTAGCGGATCAGCTACATCGTTGTCACCTACACATAGTCACTTGACCTAGCAAGTTACAACAGCCTATTCTCAGAGCATCACTTGATAGGTTAAGTGACCATCTCCAAGAAAGGAGAGCCCGTCATGGCTCTGCAAGGTCCCATCCCCGTCACCTTCAACCAGGTCTTCCCGGCTGGCTGCTACGCCGTGGGCGAGGTCGAGCCGGTACGCGACTTCGACGCCTCCAGCAGCGGGCGCGAGGTTCAGGCGCGCGACAAGCAGTCCGGTGAGCTGGTCTGGCAGATCGCGGTCATGGACGCCGACCCGACCGCCAAGGCGTCACAGAAGACGGTGGCGGTCAAGGTCATCTCCGCCTTGCGGCCGGTACCCCCGGCGGCGATGTCCGGGCTGCCGTTCACGCCGGTGGAGTTCGACGGCATGACCGTACAGCCGTACGTCAACCAGCAGGGACGGTTGGCGTACTCGATCAAGGCGCGTGAGATGCGCGCTCCCCGGCCGGCTACCCGGCACGCCACCACCAGCCGAGAGGACGCCGCGTGATGAGCACCCGACACAAGCGACCCACGAGCGTGATCAACCTCAACACCTCGGCCGGTGCCCGGGCCGAGAACCGTCCCTACCGGCTGCGCACTCCGGTGCTCATGCTCGACTTCGGGGCCACCTCGGTGCTGGTGACCACCGCGACCGCCACCCGGATCACGGCGGCTGACGTGGAGTTCGCCCGGCAGCTCGCTGAACAGGCCGCTGGCTTCGCCACTTGCGTGGAGCGGATGTACCGGGGCGTGGCGGCGGCGACGGGGGTGGAGCGATGAACCTCGGGCCGTACACCCATATTTCGCTGTCCATGTACGGGCAGGACAAGCCGCAGCTTCACGTGTCCTTCCACACCCCGGCCATGCGGGTCGGCACGCTGCTGGTCAAGCAGGTTCGCCCGGTGCTGTGCCTGGAGACCAGCGAAGCTTGCGTGATGATCTCGACCACGGGCGGCGACCGGGTCACCGACCAGGACGTCAACCTCGCCCGACAGATCGTCGAGGCCGCCACGCGCTACCTGGCCGACTGCGAGCGACTGCACGCTGACCGGTCGGCCCCCGGCCAGGCCACCACCGCGACGACCACGGACACGGCGGCCTGACGCAGATAGGGCGGGGCCGCCAGAAGCGCCAACTTCCGGCGGCCCCTTCGGTTCTCCCCTGACACCACATCACGAGAGGCATCAAGCATATGTTCCGCAAGCTTCCCGGTGACGAGGCGCGCAACCTGGTCACCACCACCCCGGATACGGCCGTGGTGTTCCGCCCGGCAGTCGTCACCACCCCGGCCATCATCACTGTCATCATCCTGGTCTCGCGGCTGATCGCCGGTCTGGTGCGCACCCTCTGGCGGCACCCCATCGCCGTGACCGTGCTCGCCGTTCCGTCTACGCTGTGCTGGCTGTACGGCTGGCGTGTCGCCCTGCTGCTGTCCGCCCCCGCGCCTACGGGCATCGTCGCCTGGGCGCTGATCGATCGCGCCTCCTTCGCCCGGCTCATCGGCTGGCGGCTGCTGGCCTGGTGGCGGCTCATCTGGATCTACCGACGTCACTGGCAACCGGTGATGATCGTCTCCGGGCTCGGCAAGCACCTGCGCGGCCGTGACTACCTGCCCCGGCTCGGCAAGGTCACCTGCACGGCGTGGGCCGATCGGGTCACGGTCCGGATGTTGGACGGGCAGGCGGTCAAGGATTGGGCTGACCGCATCGAGGCCCTGGCGCACGGGTTCGGCGCGCCGTCGTGCCGTGTCTCGGTCGTCAAGGCCGGTCGGCTGGTGCTGACCTTCCCTCGGCGTGATCCGCTGGCTGTTCCCCTGCCAGCGATCCCGATACCAGATGTGCCAACGGTGGGGCCAGTCGAGATCGGCATCCAAGAGGACGGCTCGCCCTGGCTGCTCAACGTGCACGGCACGCACAAGCTGGTGGCCGGCGCCACCGGAGCGGGCAAGGGCTCGATCATCTGGTCCACGATTCGAGGGCTGCTTCCGGCCGTGCGGGCGGGCCTGGTCGAGCTGTGGGCGCTCGACCCGAAACTGATGGAGCTGTCGTTCGGCCGTACCCTGTTCGGCCCCCGCTACGCCGCCACCCCGGAAGAATGCGCGGAGCTGTTAGAGCAGGCGGTCAAGGTCATGCAGGAGCGGGCCGCACGGTTCGGCGGACACCAGCGCTCCCACACGCCCACGGTCGAGGATCCGTTCGTCCTGGTCATCGTCGATGAGGTCGCGTTCCTGACCGCGTACCAGGCCGACAGAGACCTGAAGCGGCGCGTCTCGGCTGCGCTGGCCACGCTGACCACGCAAGGGCGTGCGGTCGGCGTCGGCGTCATGGCGGCGCTCCAGGACCCCCGCAAGGAGGTCATGACGATTCGTAACCTGTTCCCCGACAAGATCGCCCTCCGGCTGGATGAGTCCGAACAGGTGGACATGGTGCTCGGCGATGGCGCACGCGACCGTGGCGCGCTGGCCGACCACATCTCCCCCGTCCCCGAGCTTGGCGCGGGCGTCGGCTACGTCCGACTGGAGACCTCACCGGATCCGATCCGGGTGCGCGCGGCCTATGTCTCCGACGCCGACATCCGCGCCATGGTCACGGAGTTCACCCCGGCGGGCGGTGAGGCTCGATGAACGGTCTGGCGCACTTCCTGGACGGGCTGCGCTGCGCGGCCTGCAAGACGCTCAACGCTCTGTGGCTCGACCAGACACGGGCGACGGTCGAGTGCCGCGAGTGTGGACAGTCGGCGCTCGTCTTCCCCGAGATCGGCGAAGGACAGGAGGAGGCTCGATGAGGGGAGCGGAGCGGCCGGCGCAATCCGAAGGACCTCAAAGGGGCCGTGAAGCGGTTGGGCCGGTGGCCGAAGTGACCGACCGTGCCACGCCCCGGGCCATGCGGATGGCTCAGCCCCTGGCGCGGGAGGTGGCCGAACAGGTCGCCATCCAACACGGGGTCTGCGTCCGCCCGGTGGCCTTGAAGCGGCTCGACACCCACACGGGCGTCTGGGAGATCGTCGATGTACCCTGCGGCGCAACCCTGGAGACGGCATGTCCGCCGTGTGCCAAGCGGAACCGGCACCTGCGGATGGCCCAGTGCCGGGAGGGCTGGCACCTGGAGACCGAACCGATCATCACGCCAGATGAGCCGACCGATGAGCAGCGCTGGCTGGTCGAGTTCCGTGCCGATATGCAGGCCCAGCGTGATCAGGCCGAGCAGGCGGGGCAGGACACGACCGATCTGGACGCGGTCCTCGCGGGTCTGGATGAAGAGATCAACGCCGCTGGCATGCGGGGCAACGTGCTCGGTGCTGCAGCCCCCAAGCGCAACCGCTCGACCCGGCGGCGGCAAGATGCCCCTGACCTGCCCAAGCGGAAGATGACGGCAACGACGCTGGGGCGGACGTTCACCAGCTCGGACGGCAAGGTCTACCGGCCCTCGCTGTTCGTCACGCTGACCCTGCCGTCCTACGGCAAGATCCGCGATGGGGTGCCCGTCGATCCCGACGCCTACGACTACACGCAGGCCGCTCGGGATGCGCTGCACTTCTCCAAGCTGGTGGACCGGTTCGTGCAGAACCTTCGCCGCGTGGCGGGCTACGACGTGCAGTACTTCGCCAGTGTCGAACCCCAGAAGCGGCTTGCCCCGCACCTGCACATGGCCGTCCGGGGCACTCTCCCACGAGCGGAGATCAAGCAGATAGCAGCAGCCACCTACCACCAAGTGTGGTGGCCATCGGCCGATCGGATCGCCTTCGAGGGTGATCACCTGCCGGTCTGGGAGGACGGCGTCGGCTACCTCGACCCGGACACCGGTGAAGTACTGCCGACCTGGGACGAGGCGCTCGACCAGCTTGACGGCGACCCGGCGGCCGAACCGCTGCACGTGGTGCGCTTCGGCGACCAGGTGAACGTGCAGGGCGTCTTGGCGGGCACCTCGGATGCTGACCAGTGCATCCGCTACCTGTCCAAGTACCTGACCAAGTCCCTCGGCGACAGCCTCGATCCCGACGACCCGGCGCAACGGGAGCATGCCGGACGGCTGGCGAAAGCGCTCCAATTCGAGCCCTGCTCCCCCACCTGCGCGAACTGGCTGCGCTACGGCATCCAGCCCAAGAACGCCAAACCCGGCATGACGCCCGGCCGGTGCCGGGGCAAAGCACACAAACCCGATCACCTCGGCTACGCCGGCCGGCGCGTCCTGGTCTCCCGCAAGTGGTCAAACAAGACCCTGGCCGAACACAAGCAAGACCGCCGTACCTGGGTCCTGGAAGCCCTCGGCCAGCGCGACCAGCCCACCGACCCCCACCGCTATGTCTGGAAGCCCGTCCCGGCCGGAGACGCCAACGTGCCCCCGCTGGCCGTCCGGCTCCTGCGCACGGTGGCCGAACGCCAACGCTGGCGCGCCCACATGGCCGAACTCCAGGCCCAAGCAGACGGCCAAGATCTTTCGGCAGTTCCGCAAGCGGCGTAGGGGGCGTGATGACCAGTCTCGCTCTTTCGGTCGAAGAAGCGGCGGCCCAGCTCCGTGTGAGCCGCTGGACGCTCTACAAGTTCATTCGCTCGGGCCAGCTCAAGTCCTTCAAGGCCGGACGGCGTCGTCTGATACCGGCTTCGGCACTCAACGATCTCGTGGATCTCCTCATGGAAGAGGCTGCATGATGACCGCCAAGACCCTGGTCGGGGCTGCCGACGAGCAGCCACGGAAGAAGATCCGTCGCAAGCGTGCGAACAACGAGGGCACGGTGTACCAGCGCGCTGACGGCACATGGTGTGGACAGGTCTATGTCCTCACTACGGACGGCACCGAGAAGCGCAAGACGGTCTACGGCAAGACCGCTGACGAGGCGCGGGCAAAGATCGACGACTTGAAGTCCAAGTCACGCCAGGGCGTTCCCGTCGCCAACCGGTCTTGGAAGGTGGGGGAGTACCTCGACTACTGGCTGAACGAGGTTGCCCGTCACTCCGTTCGCAAGACGACCTATGCCAAGTACGAGACGATCGTTCGTCTGTACCTCAAGCCGCGGCTCGGCCGTAAGAAGCTGAATAGGCTCACGGTCGCCGATGTCCAGACGTTCCTGAACGGCATGCTCAACGGAGATCACGCGATCGGGACGATACACGTCATGCGGAACGTCCTCAGCGCTGCGCTCACGCGCGCGATGCGCGAGGAGATCCTTACGCGCAACGTCGCTCGGCTGGCCACACTCCCCGCGCTCGACCCACAGCGCAACCGGCCGTGGACGGCTGATGAGGCACGGGCCTTTCTCCAGGCCGCCCGCGCCGATCAGCTCTACCCGGCCTTCGTGCTACTCCTGGTGTACGGCCTTCGCCGCGGTGAAGCTCTGGGACTCCGTTGGGTGGATGTGGACTTCGACGAGGGGCACGTACACATCCGCCGGCAGCTCGTCCGGGTGGGCAAGGAACTGCACCATGGGCCGGTGAAGACGAACGCCGGCAAGAGATCGCTTCCCCTCCTTGGCATGGTCCGGGAAGCCTTGGAGGTCCAGCGACGCGGGCAAGAGATCATGCAAGAGCAGGCGAAGGAGGACTGGATGGATACGGGGCTGGTCTTCACCACGAGATCAGGGCTCCCGATCGAACCTCGTAACCTCGCGCGCTCGTTCGCCCGGATCGTCAAGACGGCGAAACTCCGCACCATTCGCGTTCACGATCTGAGGCACACCGCTGCCTCGCTGCTCAAGAAACTGGGGGTCGCACCGCGTGATGCGATGGAGATCCTCGGCCACAGCCGCATCTCGGTCACGATGGAGATCTACACCCACGGTGACGGAGAGAGCCGGGAAAATGCGATCAAGATGGTCAACGGGCTGTTCGAGTAAGCCTGTTGCAGTACCAGTTGCAGTAAAACGCCCCGAAGCTTGATCGCTTCGGGGCGTTTTCGCTGGTGGGGCTACCAGGACTTGAACCTGGGACCTCTTCCTTATCAGGGAAGCGCTCTAACCGTCTGAGCTATAGCCCCGCGCACCGAACGGTACCGCATCCGCAGATCGGAGGCGAACCGGTTGTTCGGAACGAGAAAAGCTTACCGCCTCCGGCAGGCTGCTCGCGCCGTACTCGCCCCCGAGCACGCCCCGAGCAGCCCGCCTGACACGCGTTACTCGGCCTCGCTGAAGGTCACCTCAACGCCTCCGACCAGGTCGGAGGAGATGTTGTAGATGACCGCCCCGAGCGTGGAGAGTGCCGTGATCAGAACCACGTTCACGGCACCGATCAGCGCGGTGTACCCCAGGATCCGCACCGGCTCGAACCAAGAGGCGATGTCGATGGGGATCGAGCTCTGCCCCTGCTCACCCTGCCCGAGCTGGTTGACCAGGTCCACGATCGAGTCGAACACCCCCAGGGCGGACAACACCCCGTACAGGACGGCCACGGCCACGAACAGCACCACGAAGCACACCAGGGAGACCACGAAGCTGAACTTCATGGCCGACCACGGCTCGATGCGGCGCAGGACCAGGTGGGCCTTGCGGGGCAGCCGGCCGGCGCCGCCGCTCGACGACTTCTTCTTCGTCAGCTCGACCGCGGGCGGGGCCTCGGTGGCCAGCGAACGGATGCGGACGGTGTCGTTGCCCTCTGCCTGCTGCCCAGGCGCGGGCGCAGGGGCAGGGGCAGGGGGCCCGGGAGCAGGAGCGGGCCCGGAGGCGGGGGCCTGCGACCGCTGCTGCTGCCCGTCTTCCTTGGGCTTGGGCTTGGGCGGGACAGGCTTGCCCTGCGCGGGCGAGGTGGTTTCCTGTTCTTCGTCGACCGGGTTGAAAATCTCGGTTTCTGCGGGCTTGTTCGGTTGCTGTCCGTTACCCGAAGTCGCCTTCGTCCTTGCGGGACCACCCTGGGCGCTCATGGACTACTCTCCTCCCCCGTCTTCCTCAATTTCCACCGAAGTCTCCATCGACTCCGCGTTTCGGGCGAGGGCCACCACGCTGTCGCCTTCAGCGAGATTCATCAATCGCACTCCCATGGTCTGGCGGCCGGACTGCTTGATCTCGCCGGCACTCGTCCGGATCACCCCGCCGGCGGACGTGATCGCGAAGACCTCGTCCTCTGGGTTGACCATGACGGCTCCGACCAGCTTGCCACGGGAGCTCACGATTTTTGCCGTGAGCACCCCTCTACCGCCACGGCCCTGAACTGGATACTGCTCGACTGGCGTCCGTTTTGCGTACCCACCCTCGGTGGCGATAAGCACATCTTGACCGTCGGCCATCCGATTCATGGAAAGAAGTTCGTCACCTTCGAGGAACCTCATTCCGATGACACCGCTGGTCGCCCGGCCCATGGGGCGAAGCGCCTCGTCGGAGGCGGTGAACCTGATCGACTGGGCTCCCCTGGAGACCAGCAGCAGGTCGTCGGTCTCGGAGACCAGTCGGGCTCCGATGACCTCGTCGTCCTCCCGCAGGTTGATCGCGATCAGACCGCCGGACCTGGGGGAGTCGTACTCGGACAGGCGGGTCTTCTTGACCAGGCCGCTGCGGGTGGCCAGGACGAGGTAGGGGGCGACGTCGTAGTCGCGTAGGTCGAGAACCTCCATGACTGTTTCGTCGGGCTGCATGGCAAGAAGGTTCGCCAAATGCATGCCGCGAGCGTCACGCGCGCCTTCAGGAAGCTCGTAAGCCTTGACGCGGTAAACCCGGCCCTTGTTCGTGAAGAACAGCAACCAGTGATGCGTCGTGGTGACGAAGAAGTGGTCGACGATGTCGTCCTGGCGTAGCTGCGCTCCGCGTACGCCCTTGCCGCCCCGCTTCTGGGCGCGGTAAAGGTCGGTCCTCGTGCGCTTGGCGTAGCCACCGCGGGTGATGGTGACGACGATCTCGTCCTCGGCGATGAGGTCCTCGATCGACATGTCGCCGTCGTAGGCGATGATCTCGGTCTTGCGCTCGTCGCCGTAGCGGCCGACGACCTCGGCCAGCTCGTCGTTGATGATCTCGCGCTGGCGGGCCTCGCTGGCGAGGATCGCGTTGTACTCGGCGATCTGCGTCATCAGCGAGTCGAACTCGTCCTGGATCGCCTGCCGCTCCAGGGCGGCGAGCTTGCGCAGCTGCATGTCGAGGATGGCCTGCGCCTGCACCTCGTCGATCTCCAGCAGCCCCATGAGGCCCTGCTGGGCGTGCGAGGCGGACTCCGAGGCCCGGATCAAGGCGATGACCTCGTCGAGCCGCTCCAGAGCCTTCAGCAGCCCGCGCAGGATGTGCGCGCGCTCCTCGGCCTTGCGCAGCAGGTAGCGGGTCCTGCGGACGATGACCTCGACCTGGTGCGCCACGTAGTGGCGGATGAACTGGTCGAGGCGCAGCGTGCGCGGCACACCGTCGACCAGCGCCAGCATGTTGGCGCCGAAGGTGTCCTGCAGCTGGGTGTGCTTGTAGAGGTTGTTGAGGACGACCTTGGCGACCGCGTCGCGCTTGAGGACGATGACGAGGCGCTGACCGACGCGCGAGGAGCTCTCGTCGCGTACGTCAGCGATGCCCGTGAGCTTGCCCTCGCGTACGAGCTCGGCGATCTTCAGGGCGAGGTTGTCAGGGTTGACCTGGTACGGCAGCTCGGTGACGACCAGCGCCTGCCGCCCCTTGTCCTCCTCGACCTCGACCACGGCGCGCATGGTGATCGAGCCGCGCCCGGTGCGGTAGGCGTCCTCGATCCCGCGCCGGCCGACGATCAGAGCCTTGGTCGGGAAGTCCGGCCCCTTGACCAGCTTGATCGACGCTTCGAGCAGCTCCTCGTCACTGGCCTCGGGGTTTTCGAGGTACCACTTGACCGCCGCGGCGACCTCGCGCAGGTTGTGCGGCGGGATGTTGGTCGCCATGCCGACGGCGATGCCGCCCGAGCCGTTGACCAGCAGCTGCGGGAAGCGCGCCGGCAGGACGTCCGGCTCCTGCGACTTGCCGTCGTAGTTGGGACGGAAGTCGACGGTCTCCTTGTCGATGTCCCGCAACATCTCCATGGCGATGGGCGCGAGCTTGCACTCCGTGTACCGCATCGCCGCCGCGGGGTCGTTGCCGGGCGAGCCGAAGTTGCCCTGCCCGTCGACCAGCGGGTAACGCAGCGACCACGGCTGGGCCAGGCGGACCAGCGCGTCGTAGATCGAGGTGTCGCCATGTGGGTGATAGGTGCCCATCACGTCGCCGACGACGCGGGCGCACTTGAAGTAGCCGCGGTCGGGACGGTAGCCGCCGTCGTACATGGCGTAGAGCACCCGCCGGTGCACCGGCTTCAAACCGTCGCGCACGTCCGGCAGCGCCCTGGACACGATGACGGACATCGCGTAGTCCATGTAACTGCGCTGCATCTCGGACTGGATGTCCACCGGCTCGATGCGGTCAGCCGGGGGAGTGGTGTTCACGTCGGTCACAGGTAAAGGTCCTTCTTAAACGTCGAGGAAGCGCACGTCACGGGCGTTGCGGATGATGAAGTCGCGCCGGGCTTCCACGTCCTCGCCCATGAGCACGCTGAACAGGTCGTCGGCCTGCGCCGCGTCGTCGAGCGTGACCTGGCGCAGCAGCCGGGTCTCCGGGTTCATCGTGGTCTCCCAGAGCTGGCTCGCGTTCATCTCGCCCAGACCCTTGAAGCGTTGTACGTTGTCGCGCGGCCGAGGGTCCGGCTTGCCGTTGGCGATGCCGTCGGCGATGACCGCGTCGCGCTCGGGGTCGGAGTAGGCGTATGAGGCGTCCTCGCCCTTACGGTCCCACTTGATCTTGTAGAGCGGCGGGCACGACAGGTAGACGTGACCGGCCTCGATCAGCGGCCTCATGAACCTGAACAGCAGCGTCAGCAGCAGCGTGTTGATGTGCTGGCCGTCGACGTCGGCGTCGGCCATGAGGATGACCTTGTGGTAACGCAGCTTGGCGATGTCGAACTCGTCGTGCACGCCGGTGCCCAGGGCGGTGATCAGCGCCTGAACCTCGTTGTTCTTCAGGACCTTGTCGATCCTGGCCTTCTCCACGTTGAGGATCTTGCCGCGGATCGGGAGGATCGCCTGGAAGCGCGAGTCGCGGCCGCCCTTGGCGGAGCCGCCGGCCGAGTCGCCCTCGACGATGAACAGCTCGCACTTCTCCGGGTCGTTCCACTGGCAGTCGGCCAGCTTGCCCGGCAAACCGCTGCCGGACTCCAGCAGCGACTTGCGCCTGGTCAGGTCGCGGGCCTGGCGGGCGGCGATGCGGGCGCGCGAGGCCTGCAGCGACTTGTTGATGATGTCCTTGGCCTCGCCGGGGTTGCGCTCGAACCAGTCGCGCAGGTGGTCGTTGCAGGCCTTCTGCACGAACGACTTGGCCTCGGTGTTGCCCAGCTTGGTCTTGGTCTGGCCCTCGAACTGCGGGTCCGACAGCTTGACCGAGATGATCGCGGTCAGCCCCTCGCGGACGTCCTCACCGGTGAGGTTGTCGTCCTTGCCCTCCTTGAGGAACTTCTGCTCGCGCGCGTAGCGGTTGACGATCGTCGTCAGCGCCGCGCGGAAGCCCTCCTCGTGGGTGCCGCCCTCCGCGGTGTTGATGACGTTGGCGAAGCTGTAGACGGACTCCGAGTAGGAGTTGTTCCACTGCATGGCGATGTCGACCGCGAGCCCGTCGCTCTCCTCCTCGAAGGAGATGATCGACGCGTGCGCCGGCTCCTTCTTGGCGTTGAGGTGCTGCACGAAGTCGGCAAGGCCGCCCTCGTAGCAGTAGGTGACGGTCTTCGGCTCGCCGTTGACGTGGTCGGGACGCTCATCGGTCAGCGTGATCGTCAGGCCCTTGTTGAGGAAGGCCATCTCCTGGAAGCGCCGCGAGAGCGTCTCGTAGTTCCACGTCGTGGTCTCGAAGATCTCCGGGTCCGGCCAGAACGTGATCGTGGTGCCGGTCTCGTCGGTCCCCTCGCCCTTGGCCAGTGGCGCGACGGGCTTGGAGTGCTCGTAGCGCTGGCGCCAGTAGTGGCCGTTCTGCTTGACCTCGACGTCCATGGCGGTGGACAGCGCGTTGACGACGGCCGAGCCGACGCCGTGCAGGCCGCCGGAGACCGCGTAGGACTGGCTGTCGAACTTGCCGCCCGCGTGCAGCGTGGTCAGCACGACCTCGACGGCGGAGCGCTTCTCCACCGGGTGGATGCCCGTGGGGATGCCGCGCCCGTTGTCGACCACGCGCACGCCGTTGTCGGCCATGAGCGTGATGTCGATGCGGTCGGCGTAGCCGGCCAGGGCCTCGTCCACCGCGTTGTCCACGATCTCTTGGACGAGGTGGTGGAGGCCACGCTCCCCGGTGGAGCCGATATACATACCTGGTCGCTTGCGAACCGCCTCAAGTCCTTCGAGTACGGTGATTGAGCTAGCGTCGTAGGACAACTGCGAAATCCTCCTGCCGCGGACACGCGGCTGGGGAGGCCATCAAACTGCGAAGCTGCCCCTGCCGTGCCCGTCACCGTCGTGAGTGCCCCGATGCGCGGTCACCCAGGGGAGTCGGCTTGCTGCCGGGGTGACACGCAAGCGGACGTGTCCGGAATCCTTTTTCATTCTACCGCTTCCGGAGACTCAAGGTGGCATTGAACGCGCCTGTGATGCCCGCTAGCTCGTTTTGCCCCCGGTCCAGCATCCCCCCTCCGGAAAGGGGGCCTATCGCCTCTGCGGCTGTCTGATCGCTCCCGGCGCCCAACCGTTGCCATGCAAAGCGCCTCCTGCGGATCGCGGCCGGCCGCTACCCGTAGGTGTCCCTTGGCCCTCTGCTTCCGGTCACCCGCAATCCACCTGAAGGTCGCGGCGCGTTCTGCGGCGCCCTGACCTTGACCTTCGTCACGGTGCCGTCGCCCAGCTCCTCGTTGAGCCTGCGTACGAGGGTGCGGGCGAGCAGTCGCACCTGCGTGGCCCAGGCGGTCGAGTCCGCCGCGATGACCACCTCGCCGTCCTCGAAGGACTCGGGTTTGGTGTGGGCGGCCAGGTCAGGGCCCACGATGTCGGCCCAGCGACCGAACACCCCGCCGACCGCCGCCGACCGCTCCCAGCCGCGATCGGCCAGCAGGTCCGCGATCGCGCGCCCGAAAAGTTGTGGATCGCCGCCCTCCCTGCGGGGCCCTTTCCGCCTCGGCTCACGCCGGGGCAACTGGCCGCGCTTGGCGGCGTCCGCCTTGGCCTGGGCGAGCTTCTCCCTGGCCATGGCAGCGCCCCTGGCCGTGGGGTTGTCCTCATCGGACACGGGTCACGCTCCCCTCCGCGACGTCGAATCTGGCTCCTGTCAGCTCACGCGGCACGTCATCCGGTACGGCGGCCGTGATGAGCACCTGCTCGGCCGGCGCGACGATCTCGGCGAGCCGCCGCCTGCGCTGGCTGTCGAGCTCGGCGAACACGTCGTCGAGTATCAGCACGGGATCGTCGCCGTCGGCCCGCAGCAGGTCGTAGGCGGCCAGCCGCAACGCCAGCGCGAACGACCAGGACTCGCCGTGGCTGGCATACCCCCGCGCGGGCAGGTCCCCCAGGCCGAGGATCAGGTCGTCGCGGTGCGGGCCGACGAGGGTGACGCCGCGTTCCAGCTCCGACTGGCGGACCTCCAATAGCCGCTCCCGCAGCCGTTCTTCAAGGGTTTTCCCCAAGTCTGTGGATAACGTCTGTGTATCGAAAGATCCGCGCTCACCGGCGATTTCGCCCCCCGGACCCCCCTCATCGGCATCCCCACCTGTGGACAACGTGCTCCGGTACGCGAGCGTCGCCGGGGCGCTCGCCGGCGCCAGTGCGGCGTACGCGCCCGCCACCAGCGGCCGCAGCGCCTCGATGAGCTCCAGTCGCGCCCGCAGCAGCTCGGCGCCGTGCCTGGCGAGGTGGGCGTCCCACACCTCCAGAGTGCTCAGCGCGTCCCCTGCGCCCGCTGAGGCGAACGCGGTGTCGCTCTCCTGGCGACGGGCGCTCCTGCTGCCCCTGCGGGCCTGTGCGGCCGTGCGCAGCAGGGCGCCGCGCTGCTTCAGCACCCGGTCGTAGTCGGCGCGCACGCCCGCGAATCGGGGGGTCCTGGCCACCAGCAGGTCGTCGAGGAACCGGCGGCGCTCGGAGGGGTCGCCCTTGGACAACGCCAGGTCCTCCGGGGCGAACAACACCGTGCGCAGCAGGCCGACGACGTCGCGGGCCCTGGACACGGGGGAGCGGTTGAGCCGCGCGCGGTTGGCCCGGCCCGGGTTGATCTCCAGCTCGATGAGCGCCCGCCGGTCGTCCCTGTGGACGGCGCAGCGAATGATCGCCCGCGCGGCCCCTTGGCGTACGAGCGGGGCGTCGCTCGCCACCCGGTGACTCGAATGCGTCGCGACATAGCCGAGGGCCTCGACCAGGTTGGTCTTGCCCTGGCCGTTGGGCCCCACGAAGGCCGTGACGCCCGGCTCCAGGCCGAGCTCCACGGATGCGTAGGACCGGAAGTCGGTCAGCGACAGGTGGGCGACGTGCACCCCAAGAAGGTTAGTGCGCCTCGCCCATCACCGGGTCACGGCACGCTTGCTATCGCTCCGTCTCGCGCGGGGGCGTCACGTCCGCGCCGGGCGCGTCGGCGCCCTTGCCCGTGCTGCCCTCGGTCGAGGTGATCGCGTGGCCGCCGAACTGGTTGCGCAGCGCCGCGACCACCTTCATCGCGGGGGAGTCGTCCTGGCGCGAGGCGAACCTGGCGTAGAGCGCGGCGGTGATGACCGGCAGCGGGACCGCGTGGTCCACAGCCGCCTGCACCGTCCAGCGGCCCTCGCCGGAGTCCTGTGCATAACCGCGGAGCTGGTCGAGGTGCTCGTCGTCGTCCAGCGCCCGCACCAGCAGGTCGAGCAGCCATGAGCGGATCACGGTGCCGGTGCGCCAGCTCTTGAAGGAGCCCTTGACGTCCTTGACGACGTCGGAGGCCTCCAGCAGCTCCCAGCCCTCCGCGAAGGCCTGCATCATGCCGTATTCGATGCCGTTGTGGACCATCTTCGCGAAGTGTCCGGCGCCGACGTCGCCGGCGTGGACGAAGCCGTCCTCGCCCTCGGGCTTGAGCGTCTCGAAGATCGGCATCAGCCGCTGGACGTTGGCCTGGTCGCCGCCGCACATGAGCGCGTAGCCGTTCGTCAGGCCCCAGACGCCGCCGCTGACGCCGCAGTCGACGAAGCCGATGGCCTTCTCGGCGAGCTCGGCGGCGTGCTTCTGATCGTCCGCATAGTGGGAGTTTCCGCCGTCGATGACGATGTCGCCCTCGCTGAGCAGCTCTCCGAGGTCGTCGATCGTGGACTGGGTGGGCTTGCCCGCGGGGACCATGACCCAGACCACCCGCGGCGCAGCCAAGCGTTCGATCAGGTCTTTCAGGCTGGCCACGTCGCTGATCGACGGATCGCGGTCGTAGCCGACGACCTCGTGACCACCGCGGCGCAGCCGTTCGGCCATGTTGCCGCCCATTTTGCCCAGTCCGACCATGCCGATCTGCATGTTGTCCTACCCCCTTGTCAGGCTTCCATCATCCCCGATGACAGGTTCAGCCTGACAGGCGGATGGGCATGATCAGATAACGGTAGTCCGTGACGGCGCCGTCCTCCACGGGCTTGCCTCCGGTGAGGATAGCGGGCTTCGTGGACGTGGTCATCTGGAGCCTGGCCACGTCCGAGTCGATGGCGCCCAGGCCTTCCAGCAGGAACTGGTGGTTGAAGGCGATGTTCATGTCCTCGCCCTCGTAATCCACAGGCAGAGCCTCGACGGCCTGCGCCTCGTCGCCGCTGCCCGCCTCGAGCACGACCTCACCGCTCTTGAACGCCAGGCGTACCGGCGTGTTGCGCTCGGCCACCAGCGCCACGCGCTTGACCGCCTCCACGAACGGCCCTGTGGACAAGTCGGCGCGTGCGGAGAACTCGGTCGGCAGCAGCGACCGGTATTTGGGGAACTCAGGGTCGAGCAGCCGCGTGGTGGTCCGCCGGCCCGCGCTGGAGAAACCGATCATGCCCTCGCCGGTGCCGCCGGCGGAGCTGAGCGCGATCTCGACCTCCGCACCGGTCGTGCCGAGTGCCTTGGCCGTGTCGGCGAGCGTCTTGCCGGGGATCATCGCGATGGCCGAGAAGTCGGGCTGTCCCGGCTGCCACTTCAGCTCGCGTACGGCCAGCCGGTAGCGGTCGGTCGCGGCGAGGGTCACGGTGTCGCCCTCGATCTCCATGCGCACGCCGGTGAGCATCGGCAGCGTGTCGTCCCGACCGGCGGCAACGGCGACCTGGGCGACGGCGGAGGCGAACACGTCGCTGCCGACCCGGCCGGCGGCCGGCGGCATGGCCGGGAGCGACGGGTAGTCCTCCACAGGCATGGTGAGCAATGTGAATCGCGCGCTGCCGCACGTGACGACCGCCTTGGCGCCGTCCACCACGAAGTCCACAGGCTGTGCGGGAAGAGCGCGGGTGATCTCGGCGAGCAGCTTGCCGGAGACCAGGACCACTCCCGGCTCACCGGTGTGGAGTTCGAGCGTCACCTCAGCGGAGACCTCGTAGTCGAATCCGGACAGCTTCAGCCGCTGCTCGTCAGTGACCTCCAGGCGCATGCCGGCGAGCACGGGCACCGACGGGCGCGCCGGGAGGCTGCGTGCCGTCCATGCCACCGCCTCAGCGAGGACGTCTCGCTCGATTCGGAACATCACGGTGATCAGCCTCCTGGTTCGTCGTTGATTCAAGGATCTCAAGGATCCACCCTCCCGCGCTCGCGCTCCGGGAGAAGCCCAACTATGGGTCTTTGAGTTCTTAGTTAGAGATAGAAGAGGTCATCACACTAGGGGCTGTGGGAACTGTGGACAACCAGCGTTGTGGCTGGTCAGCGGCACTTTTTTCATCCACTGCGGTTGTGGGTGGAGCCTGGGGGAAACTTCGGCGCCTGGGGACGGCGAATTTTCGCCCACAGCTCTTCCCCAGATCATGGTCCGTTCATCCACGGGGGAAGCCGGGTTATCCACGAGGTTTCCACAGCTTATCCACGGGGTACGCGGCGCCCTTCTGGAGTCCCAGATCGATTGTTCACACGCTGTCCACACGTTATCCACGAGTCGTCCCCAGATCTGCTGGGGATGTCCCCACTGTTGTCCCCAGCCCCTGTGGGTGGATTTTTCACGCCATTGCCGGGCGTACGGCCGCGACCTTTCGGCGTTTCCGCTGCTCCACAGTGTTTTCCACAGGCTGTGCATGACTATCAAGATCCACGCTGTGTCTGCTTAATACGCATTGTCAGCTCGTTGACCTGGTTGTACATCGACCGCCGCTCGGCGATGAGCGACCGGATCTTGCGTTCGGCGTGCATCACGGTGGTGTGGTCGCGGCCGCCGAACTGCTGGCCGATCTTCGGCAGCGACAGCTCGGTCAGCTCGCGCGCCAGGTACATAGCGATCTGCCGGGCGGTCACGAGCGCCCGGCTGCGCGAGGTGCCGCACAGGTCGTCGATGCTGATGCCGAAGTAGTCGGCGGTCTCGGCCATGATCGCCGCGATCGTGATCTCGGTGTCCGACTCCGAGGTGATCAGATCCTTCAGCACCACCTCGGCGAGCTGCAGGTCCACACCCTGCCTGTTGAGGCTGGCGAACGCGGTCACCCTGATCAGCGCGCCCTCGAGCTCGCGGATGTTGGTGGAGATGCGGCTGGCGATGTATTCCAGCACCTCGGGCGGCGCGGCCAGGCCCTCCTGGATCGCCTTCTTCCTGAGGATGGCGATCCGGGTCTCCAGCTCGGGCGGCTGGACGTCGGTGATCAGTCCCCACTCGAACCGGTTGCGCAGCCGGTCCTCCAGCGTGATCAGTTGCTTGGGCGCGCGGTCGCTGGAGATGACGATCTGCTTGTTGGCGTTGTGCAGCGTGTTGAAGGTGTGGAAGAACTCCTCCTGCGTCTGCTCCTTGCCCTCCAGGAACTGGATGTCGTCCACGAGCAGGATGTCGATCGCCCGGTAGCGGCCGCGGAAGCCGTCGGCCTTGTGGTCGCGGATGCTGTTGATGAAGTCGTTGGTGAACTCCTCGGAGCTCACGTATCTGACCCGCGCGCCGTCGTACAGGCTTTGGGCGTAATGCCCGATCGCGTGGAGCAGGTGGGTCTTTCCCAGGCCGGAGTCGCCGTAAATGAAGAGCGGGTTGTACGCCTTCGCCGGCGATTCGGCGACAGCCACGGCCGCCGCGTGGGCGAACCTGTTGCTGGCCCCGATAACAAATGTCTCGAATGTGTACTTTTGATTGAGCCGGGCGGGTTCGCTGGGCTTGTTGCTCTTGGCTTCCCACCGGTTCGGCGCCGGTTCCGGCGCTTTCTCCACAGGCTGTTGTGCCTGTTCAAAAGTGAACCCGGGCTGTGGATACTCGGTGGATATGTGCGCCGACTCCGGCTGTGGAGAATAGAACTGCGGAGGCTCGGATGCCTGCTGGTGCTGGGGTTGCGGGGGCTGTGTAAAACGCGGCTGGCTCTCCACACCGTGGGGATAACTGTGAGCCACAGGCTGTTGATGAGAGTCGCCCGACGGCTGCTCGGGCGCCGTCGTGTCGATCATCACGGCCAGCCGCATGGTCCGGCCGAGCTCCTGGGAGAGTGCGTGCGCCACGAGTGGGCGCAACTTGCCCTCGATGAGGTCCTTGAGGAAGTCGTTGGGGACGCCGAGCACGATCGTGTCGTTGGCCAGGGCGATCGGCCGCACCATGGCGAGCCAGGTGCGCTGCTGGATCGGCACGTTCTCGTTGAGGAAGTTGCCCAGGGCCCTCGCCCATACCGTGCCGAGGTCGACACTGTTCACAGTGCGGTTCCCCCTCCTCCCTCTCGCGGCCCCCCGCGATCGTTTATCCACATGGTGCGCGCCGCCCGGTCGCTCAGCGGCCCTTCGTCCACAGCGTGGGGGCCGGGCGTCATGCCCAGGTCCTCCACAGGATCTCCACAAGTTGTGCACAGTGTTTCGGCGGGTCCAGAAGGGCCGACAGTAGCCCTGTGCACAGCTGTGTTCAAGACGTTGTCCACAGCGTAGTGGCACCTGGGTGCACATACTGTGGACGCCGCCGGGCGGTGGAAAACCCGCCTGTGGATCCGTGGATAAGCGTTCCGGTTTGACCTGGGGCGCCCTTCACCCGTAACGTACGACGGTCGGCTTGTCACGCGACGGCTATTTCGCGTGCCCTCGCTTCCCTGGCAGGCCATTCATGAGTGTTTCCGCGCCCGCTGGGCGCACCATTGACCTGGAGCCCACCCGTGAGCAAGCGTACTTTCCAGCCGAACAACCGTCGCCGCGCGAAGACCCACGGCTTCCGGCTGCGGATGCGCACCCGGGCCGGTCGTGCCATCCTCGCCGCTCGCCGCCGCAAGGGCCGCGAGAAGCTGTCGGCCTGATCGCCCTGCGCCCGATTGACGAGAGATCTGTCACGTGGACTACCGCCGCGGCCCTGACCGGGCACGACAGTAGGGAGGCAGTCCCACGAGCAGATTTCTCGTACCGATAGGAAGCCCGCCGGTGGATCTCGCCGGCGGGCGATAGGCGTATACGGTGTTGTCCCGGCAATCCCGCATGCGGCGCGGAGAGGATTTCGAGGCGGCGGTCCGGCGTGGCAAGCGCGCGGGTCGCCCGACCCTGGTGGTGCATCTCGGCACTACCGGGGAAGAGTCGCCTCTGGTGGGTTTCGTGGTGAGCAAGGCCGTCGGTGGTGCCGTTACCCGAAACAAGGTCAAACGGCGACTCCGACACCTGATGCGGGACCGTCTGCACCGGCTGCCGCGAGGTAGCCTGCTTGTGGTACGCGCCAATCCACCGGCCGCGTCCGCGCGATTCGAGCAACTGGCCGCCGAGCTCGATTCCGCGCTGGATCGTTTGCTCAGGCGGCGCGAGTCCTCGACGGGTGGACAGAGATGACGGAGCAGGCGCAAGAGGCGTCGAGCGAGGCGCCGAGCCTCGCAGCGCGGGTGCTGATCATCCCGATCCGGTTCTATCGGGCGTTCATCAGCCCGATGCTCGGTCCGCGCTGCCGTTTCTACCCGTCATGCAGTGCGTACGGGCTCGAGGCTATTGCCGTGCACGGAGCGGTGCGCGGCATTTGGCTGACAGTCCGGCGTATCGGGCGGTGCCACCCATTCCATCCCGGAGGTATAGACCCGGTGCCCCCACGCCCGGTCCGGTCTCACGAAACGCAAGGGAGATAGCTCGGTGGAGCTGTCCTGGCTGAGCTGGCTGTATCAAGCCGTAGCCCAAGTCATCATCTGGATCCATACTGGATTTAGCACGGTCCTCAACCCGGACAGCGGGCTGACCTGGGCGCTGACGATCATCACGCTGACCGTGTTCATGCGGATCCTGATCTTCCCGCTCTTCCTGAAGCAGATGCGCTCGTCGCGGAAGATGCAGGAGCTCGCCCCCAAGGTTCAAGAGCTGCGAAAGCGTTACAAGAACGACAAGCAGCGCATGAACCAGGAGGTCATGGCCCTCTACCAGGGAGCGGGCGCGAACCCGCTGGGCGGCTGCCTGCCCATCCTGGCGCAGTTCCCCATCTTCATCTCGATGTTCACCGTGCTCCAGAAGATGGCCAACGGTGACGCCGACTACGGCATGTCGCAGCAACTGGTCGACAGCGCACGGTCGGCGCACATCTTCGGCGCGCCGCTGCCGGCCAACTTCTTCATGTCCTCGGCGGACATCGAGGGCTTCGACGCGGGCGTCGTACAGACCAAGGTAGTCCTGGGGATCTTCGTCGCGATCAGCTCGCTGACGACGTTCCTCACCGTCCGGCAGAGCGTCACCCGCTCCATGGCGCAGATGCCGGACAACCCCATGGCGCAGCAGCAGAAGATCCTGATGTACATCTCGCCGCTGTTCGCCTTCTTCAGCCTGAACTTCCCGCTCGGTCTGATCATGTACTGGGTCACCACCAACGTGTGGACGCTCGGTCAGCAGCACTGGTTCTACAGCCGGCACCCGATGCCCGAGTTCGACGCCAAGGGCAACGTGATCCCCGTGCCGCCGAAGCAGGGCCTGATCGCCAAGCTCCGCAAGACCCCGCCGGAAGAGCAGGCGCCTCCGCCCCCGCCGGAGCCTAAGATCATCAGGCAGCAGCCGAGCCGCCAGCCCCGCAGCAAGCGCACCGGCAGCAAGAAGTCTTGAACACGAAGGAGGGGCCGGCCATGACCGAGGCCGAGCAGAAGAAGGCTCCTGATCTCGCCGCGCTCGAGCAGGAAGGCGAGATCGCTGCCGACTACGTCGAGGGACTTCTCGACATCGCCGACATCGACGGCGACATCGACATGGACGTCGAGGGCGACCGCGCCCTGGTCTCCGTGGTCGGGCTCAAGAGCACGGAGCTGGTGGGGCCTGGGGGAGAGGTCCTGGAAGCCCTGCAGGAGCTGACCCGCCTGGCCGTGCACCGTCAGACGGGGGAACGTTCGAGGCTGATGCTCGACGTGGCCGGTTATCGTGAGCGCCGGCGCGCTGAGCTGACCAAGCTGGGCACGGAGGTCGCCAGCCAGGTCAGGGACCGTGGCGAGCCGAAGTCGCTGCAGCCGATGACGCCGTTCGAGCGCAAGATCGTCCACGATGCGGTGGCGGCCGCCGGGCTCCGCAGCGAGTCCGAGGGCGAGGAGCCGCATCGGTACGTGGTGGTTCTGCCGGCCTGAAGGTCCGTCAATGCGGCCGTCTGCCCGTCGTTCACGCGGGGCAGGCGGCCGTTTTCTTTATCCTTGTACGTGGTGCGTTCGGATGGTATCTGCCGATATATGCACCTATATCCCTGTAAAGCACTATCCGGTGTCCGGTGTCTCGCCATGATGGCGGCGTGCTCGAGGGTCACCCGGGACCCGGCCCGCTAGTCTTCCTTTGTGATCGCCCAACTAGCCTTGGGTAGGGACCGACTCCGAACTTCAGGGGCAGGACCGGCGTGCGGACCTGTCCTCGCCTCGCCTCTCCTCGTCGGTGCGTTCACTCCGGGCTACGACCTAGCACCAAGAAAGGGCCATCAACCAGTGAGCGATGAGCTTCCGGCGCCGCCGGACATAGCGCGGGACGTCTTCGCCGGGGAGGCTTGGGATCGCGCCAACGCGTTCGCCGAGCTGCTGGCGGGTCCCGGCGTGGTCCGCGGGTTGCTGGGCCCGCGGGAGGTGCCGCGGATCTGGGATCGCCACCTGCTCAACTGCGCGGTGGTCGCCGAGGTCGTACGTCCGGACGTGCACCTGGTGGACATCGGGTCGGGCGCCGGATTGCCGGGGCTGGTGCTGGCGATCGTCCGGCCGGACATCACGGTCACGCTGCTGGAGCCGCTGCTGCGCCGTACCGTGTTCCTGGAGGAGTGTGTCGGGGCGCTCAAGCTCGGCAACGTCGAGGTGGTGCGGGGGCGGGCGGAAGAGCTGGCGGGCAAGCGGGTGTTCGACGTCGCGAGCGCGCGTGCGGTGGCGCCGCTCGACCGTCTCCTGAAGTGGGCGATGCCGCTGCTGCACGAGGGCGGCGAGCTGATCGCCATGAAGGGGGAGCGGGCCGCCGGCGAGTTGGCCGAGGCGGAGGAGCAATTGCGGGCCAGCGGAGCACGAACGGCTGAGCTTGTCACCGTCGGGCGCGGTAAGGTCGAGCCGCCTGCAACATTGGTTCGGGTGGTAGCGGGTCGTACGCCAGAGCAATCGAGGCGGCGACGAAGGAGGTGACGGTTGTGCCAGTCGCGTCAAGCGGCCTTGGATGGCCGGGCAACCGTCCGTCTGAGAGTGCAACCGGGGTTGGCTGGCCCGAAATGGGCGTGTCGCGACAGCCAATTCCCGGCACCGGCACACCATTGGTTGAAAGGATGGCGATCGTGACCCAGACCCCCCTGAACCCCGGCGATTCGCCGTTGGTACGAGAGGCGCTCAGCTCAGTGGTTTCACGTGAAACATCCGCAGCCCCGATGTCCGCTGCCCAGACCGGCGAGGCCGCCGGCGACGGCGACGGCACCTGGCCGCGCCCGTCCAAGTGCCGGGTGATCGCGGTCGCCAACCAGAAGGGGGGCGTCGGCAAGACCACCACGTCGGTGAACATCGCCGCCGCCCTGTCCATGCACGGGCAGCGCGTCCTCGTGGTCGACCTGGACCCGCAGGGCAACGCCTCCACGGCGCTGGCGACCGAGCACCGGGGTGACGTTCCGGACGTGTACCAGGTCCTGGTGGACGACCTCCCCATGGCGGACATCGTCAAGCAGGTCCCTGACATGCCGAACCTCTATTGCGCGCCGGCCACCATCGATCTGGCGGGGGCGGAGATCGAGCTGGTGTCCTTGGTGGCGCGGGAGGCCCGCCTCCGCCGGGCGCTGGCCGCGTACGACGCGATCGACCTCGACTACATCGTCATCGACTGCCCGCCGTCACTCGGCCTGCTGACGGTCAACGCGTTGGTCGCCGCGGACGAGGTCATGATCCCCATCCAGTGTGAGTACTACGCGCTGGAGGGCCTCGGGCAACTGCTCAGGAACGTGGACCTCATCAAGGCCCACCTGAACCCGACCCTGCAGCTGTCGACCATCGTCCTGACGATGTACGACGGGCGTACCCGGCTGGCCTCCCAGGTGGCGGATGAG
This sequence comes from Nonomuraea polychroma, assembly GCF_004011505.1. NCBI lineage: Bacteria > Bacillati > Actinomycetota > Actinomycetes > Streptosporangiales > Streptosporangiaceae > Nonomuraea > Nonomuraea polychroma. The sequence goes on along the minus strand of NZ_SAUN01000001.1, from coordinate 9,432,353 downwards.
GTGCGGGCGCACTTCGGCGACACGGTGCTCAACACGGTCATCCCGCGAAGCGTCCGGCTGTCGGAGGCGCCCAGCTATGGGCAGTCGGTCATGACGTACGATCCGGGGTCGAGCGGGGCGATGGCATACATGGACGCCGCTCGCGAGATAGCTCACCGCGCCATCGTGTCCTGACGATGGTCGCAGGATCGTTTTCCTTTCATCCCACTGCCGCACGGGGTGGTGCGGGGCGGATGGGTTCCGCTGCGCCTTGATCGGGGCGCGGAATCCAGGACACCGAACGCCTGTAGGGCGAGCACTGGTGCCAACTGGCCATGCATGTGTCCGACAGCGTCCGACCGTGCACACTTCGCGCGCGCACATGACGCCCGTACCGTCTGGGCCCCTATGCCGCCGCTGACCCGGGGACGGTCACGAGTTGGGCAGGTTTGTGACCGTGTCGGTGTAAATCCAATAGGACGGTGTGTGGCGAGGGGGCGCTCCGCCGGGCGCACAACGGTAACCTCTCCTGGAGTGACCGGAAACGGCCGGGTGGATGAGGAGACGTAGTGAGTCAGCAGCGGCGGGGATTGGGCAAGGGGCTCGGGGCGCTCATCCCGACCGGTCCCATTGTTGACGGCACGGGGGCGGTGGCGGCCCCGTCCGGCGGATCGCCGGCGGAGAACGGTCCCAGGCCGATTGCCGGAGCCTACTTCAAGGAGGTCGCCCTCAAGGCGATCGTCCCGAACCCTCGCCAGCCGCGTGAGATCTTTGATGAGGAGCGACTCGACGAACTGACCGCGTCCATCCGCGAAGTCGGTCTGCTGCAGCCCATTGTGGTTCGGTCGGTCGGCGGTGGTCAGTACGAGCTGATCATGGGGGAGCGGCGCTGGCGTGCCTGCCAGCAGGCCGGCCTGGATCCGATCCCTGCCATTGTCCGCAACACGCAGGACACCGACCTCCTCCGGGACGCCCTCATTGAGAACCTTCAGCGCGAGCAGCTGAATGCGTTGGAAGAGGCAGCCGCTTATCAGCAACTCCTTGACGATTTCCAGGCGACGCATGAGCAGTTGGCACAGAAGGTCGGGCGGTCCCGCTCTCACATCACCAACACCTTGCGGCTCCTGAACCTCCCGCCGGAAGTCCAGCGCGCTGTGGCCTCCGGCGTCATCAGCGCCGGCCATGCCCGAGCCCTCCTCGGCCTCGACTCCGCCGAGGAGCAGATCCAGCTGGCCAAGCGCATCAAGGCGGAGCTCCTTTCGGTACGGGCGGTGGAGGAGATCGTCTCCATGGGCAGCGCCAAGGCCGCCAAGAATGCGCCGCGCGAGCGGCAGTCGGCCAAGCCCACGGCACCCGGTCTGACCCATCTCGCCGACCGTCTCTCGGACCACTTCGAAACCAAGGTCAAGGTCGACTTGGGGCGTCGCAAGGGCCGGATCGTCGTGGAGTTCGCCACGATCGACGATCTGGAGCGCATCATCGGCACCATGGCACCCGAGGCGGTCCGGGCCATGCGGGAGTCGGAGGGCTGACCTGTTTCACGGTTTCACGTGAAACAGCGATCGCACGGCGTTGGCCTCCGATCACACGGCCACAGCAGCACCCACCCGCGCGCTGGCTTGCATGTCCACCGTGGTCTCACCAAAAGGCCCTTCAAGGCGTGGTGGCTGATGCCGGTGCCGCCCGCCATGCCACCCTTCGTTTCCGCCGCCAGCACCCGAAGGCCCAGGGTCATGCCGCGCCATCGCCTGCGGCGCCTTTGGCCGTACTCTCCAATTCGTCGGCTCATGATCACAGTAGCGACCGGCATTGTCGGGCGCCTTGGCGTCGGCCTCCTGGGGGGCGGGGTGGCCGACTGCCGCCGCGGTCGGTTGGCTCGATCGACAAAGCCCGCTCCGCCTGCTTGCGTAGGGCCGCTAGCGGGCGGTCAGTGCTTTGCGTAGGGTCGCTGGCGGGCGCACGCGGCCGCCAGCGCTTTGCAAAGGGCAGCCAGCAGGCGCGGGTCCGACCAGCGCCTTGCGCGGGGTGGCCCATCCCTGATCATGCGCCCAGGCAAGCAACTCCCGCACTGCTGGCGCCGGTCGCGCATCCAGCGCGTATCCGGGGACGGTGATCGTGTCTGCCCGGCGCGCCGCGTTCAGCCCTCCGGTCACGCGCACGGCGAAGCCCGCGTCCGTCGCGACGTCGCGGCTTCTCGGCGCACAATGTCAGGCATGCCTGGCCAGCGCTTTGGGCAGGGCCGCCAGCGGGCGGCGGACTCCCGGCGGGTCGCCGATGGGCGCGCGGTCGATGCTTTGTATGAGGCCAGCAGGCGTCCGGCGGTCGGCGCTTTGGCGGGTGGCCAGCGGGCGTGGCCGACTCCGCTTTGGCGGGGTGGGCAGCGGGCGGCGGACTCCCAGCGGGTCGCCGGTGGGCGCGCGGTCGACGCTTTGCGTAGGGCCGCCAACGGGTGTTCGCTCGGTCGGCGTTTTGCGGGGTGGGCAGCGGGCGCGGCCGACTGGCGCTTTGCGCGGGGCGGCCGCCGCCACGCGGCCGGATGCGTCCGATGGGCAACGACCGCGGCCGGTCTGGGCGATAGGCGGGCGGCGGTGTGCTCGTGGCTGGTCTCGGGCTCGCGGTGGCCCGGCCCGGATGGCGGTGGGTCACCGGCAGATGGCGGGGGACACCGGCCGACGGCGGGACACTGACAGGTGGTAGGGGATCGGCAGGTGGCCTCGTCCGCTGACCAACAGTCACGCCTGCATTGTCGGGCGCTTTGGCGTCGGCCTTATCGGCGGGGGCGGTTTGCCGACCGCCAGCGCCATCGTGGCGCTGGCGCGGGCGGGAATCGCTCGGACTCAGGATCGCCTGTTTCACGTGAAACATCGACCGCGCCGCGTGGTCGGAAGTCGCCGCCTCCGAGTGCTCCTCTGTTTCACGTGAAACAGAGGAGCAGGGGAGCGGGGGTTGGAGGCGAGGCTTGGGCCGGCGTGGAGTCGAGGCGACGTGTTTCACGTGAAACCACATCGAGGCATCGCCTGGAACTTACGCGGATGCGGCAGCCTTGCGGATGTCGTCGAGGAAGTCATCTACGTGTTCAGGGGTCGTGTCGAAGGCGGTCATCCAGCGGACGACGGTCGCCGCCTCGTCCCAGGGATGGAAGAGATAGCGGCGGCGGAGAGCCTCCGTGATGGCGGGTGGAAGGGCGGCGAAGACGGCATTTGACTGGACGGGCTGAGCCAGGGACACGCCGGGCACGTCCGCGATGCCGTCAGCCAAGCGCATGGCCATTCGGTTGGCGTGTGCGGCGTTCCGGCGCCATAGGTCGTTCGTCAGGAGAGCGGAAAGCTGTGCTGAGACGAAGCGCATCTTCGAGGCGAGCTGAAGGGATTGCCGCCGTAGGAAGGGCACGGCGTCGGTCAAAGACGGATCGAGCACCACGACGGCCTCGGCGGCGAGCGCGCCGTTCTTGGTGCCGCCGAAGCTGAACACATCCACTCCGACGTCCGTTGTGATGGTTCTCAGTTCGCAGTCGAAGTAGGCCGCGGCATTGGCGAGTCTGGCGCCGTCCACATGGAGGCGTAGGCCCGCCGCATGCGCCGCCTCGGCGAGGTCGGCGATCTCTTCAGGGGAGTAGCACGTGCCGAGCTCCGTCGCTTGGGAAATGGAGACCACCGTCGGCTGTGATACGTGCGGGTTCCCGATGCCGCCCAGACGGGACCTGATGTCGGCGGGGCTCAGCTTGCCCTGTTCGGTGGGGACCGTCATCAGCTTCACGCCGAGAAGGCGCTCCGCCGCTCCCGCTTCATGGGTGGCGATGTGGGCGCTGTCGGGACAGATGATGGCGTCGAAGCGGCCGAGCATGAGCGCTAGCCCGACCATGTTGGCGCCTGCTCCGTTGAACACCGCGAAGCCTTCCGCGCCTGGGCCGAACACCTCTTTGATCTTGTCTTCGAAGTCCGACGTCCATCGGTCGCCCCCGTAGGCGGGCGCATCGCCGTGGTTCGCCGCCGCTATGGCTTCCATGATGTCGGGGTGCACGCCGGCGTGGTTGTCGCTGGCGAAACTCTTCGGGTACATCGAATCGATCAGCACACCGCAAGGCTACGACCGTCGATGTTGCCGGTCGTCCGGCCCCTCGCCTCCTGAGCCACGCAGCGCCTGCACGTGGGGCCCTCGAGAGTTCGACGTAGCGCACGGGTGGCCAGGTAGCCCTCCGCGCGAGGCCCGCGTCCGTGCCGGGTGTGCGACTGCCCCGGTGTGCGACTGCCCCGGTGTGCGACTGCCCCAGGTGTGCGACTGCCCCGCGCGTGCACGTCTGCCGGGCGCGTGCACGTCTGCCGGGCGCGTGCACGTCTGCCGGGCGTGGCGAGTGTGCACGTGTGCCGGTCCGCGTGCCTGTCGTGCGTGCCAGGCGTGTGACTGCGCCGGGGTTCGCGTCCTGCCGGGCGTGTGACGGCTAGGAGCGCATGTGAGCCTGTCGTGCGTGCCGGGCATGTGACTGCGCCGGCGTGCGTGTGTGCCGGGTCCGCGTGCAGGTCGTGCCTGCCGGGCGTGCGACTGCGCGAATGTCCGCGTCCGTGCGGGCGTGCCAACGCCAGGCGTGCACGTCAGCCGGACGTGCGTGTCGGGTCCGCGTGCATGTCTGCGTGCGACTGCGGCGGAAGCTGCGCGCCGGGCGTGTGAGTGCGCCGGGTGTGCGCCGGGCGTGCGTGTCGAGTCTGCGTGCGGTCGTGCCTGAGCCTGCGTGCGTGCCGGGCGTGCGCGGGCGTGCATGCCGCGCGTGTGACTGCGCCGGCGTGGGGGCGCAGCCTCACCGGAGGCGCCCTGCCGACGCCCTCAGCAATGCCCGACCGAGGCCTGACATTTTGAGCCACCGAGGGGGTGTCCAGACACCTGGCGACGTCAGTGGCGATGGGAAGCCCCGGCGCGAGGACGTAGAGGGCCGGGAACGTGTGCGGCCATCCTCGGGTGGGCTGTGAAGTCAGGTGCGGGAGCGAGAGGCGGCGTTCTGGAGGAGAGTGCGGCAGAGCTCGCCCAGATCCTGGCCGGCCGCTTCTGCGGCCATGGGCAGGAGCGACGTCTCCGTCATGCCGGGTGCCACGTTGACCTCAAGGAAGTGGGGAACGCCGGCGGCGTCGACGATCAGGTCCGTGCGGGAGATGTCGCGGAGGCCGAGAGCGGTGTGCGCGGTCACGGCGGTTTCGGCGCACGCCTCAGCCGCTGAGGCGGACAGACGGGCCGGGGCGAAGAACTCGGTGTGACCGGCCGTGTAGCGCGCCGCGTAGTCGTACACGCCCTCGTCGGGGACGATCTCCACGGCGGGCAGCGCCACCGGGCCGTTGCCGAGGTCCACGACCGAGACCGCCACCTCCACGCCCTCGACGTAGCGCTCTATGAGAGCAGTGTCGCCGTAGGCGAAGCAGCCGACCATGGCGGCGGGAAGCTCCTCTGCCGTACGCACGATAGACGCGCCCAGCGCGGAGCCGCCCCGGGCAGGCTTGACGAACAAGGGCAGGCCGAGTCGCTCGACGATGCGGCCCAACACCGCCGTGGCGCCGAGGTCGTGGAAGGTCTCCTTGGGAAGGGTGACGGACTCCGGTGTACGCAGGCCGACGGAGCGGACGACGGCCTTGGCGGTGGGCTTGTCGAAGGCGACGCGGCAGGCGTCCGGATCCGCGCCGACGTACGGCACGTTGAGGAGCTCCAGGACGGAGCGGATCGCGCCGTCCTCGCCCGCGCCGCCGTGCAGGGTCACGAACACCGCGTCCGGAGGGTCGGCGAGGATCGACGGTACGAGCGATGCGTCGGTGTCTCGGGCTTCCACGTCGATGCCTGCGGCGCGCAGCACCTCGCTGACTCGGCGACCCGAGCGCAGGGACACCTCTCGCTCATAGGAGAGGCCTCCGGCCAGCACCAGCACGTGGCCCAGATCGCTCATCACATCTCCTCTACTGATCGAACGCTGTCCAACCGTACCCGCGTCCGGGGCGAATGGTGTACGTGAGGTGCTTCTCCCGCGATTCTGCGCATGCTCCTGGGATTCCGCGCATGTAACTGCCCACGCCGTCGCTGCTCGCCATCCGTATGACACGGCGATTCGCGGGTCACCCAACCGACCGACCGGCCGACCTTGCTACGGAAGCCGCGTGTGGGTGAATGGCGGCGGGGCGTGGCACTGGCACCGACGGGTGGCCACGGCTTCGTGCCAGCCACGGCAACGTGTCTGCCAGCGCGCCATGCCAGCGCCAGCCACGGCAACGTGCGGTCACGGCAACGTGCGGCCACACGGCAGCAACGTGCGGCCACGGCAACGTGCGGCCACCGCCAGTGCAGGGCAGCCCTCACTCGCATCAGCGCCGCTATAGAGCCGCACCGCCGCACCAGGCGCGACGGCCGTCAGACACGGCAGTACCCAGCAGGCGCGTGGGCCAGGGACGCGGGACGAGCTCGAGTGCCCGAGAAACCGACCGCCAGTCGCCCCGCCGCCCGCGCCGGAGGCGTCCCGTCCGGGGGCGTCCCGTCCGGGGGGCAACCCGCCGTCTGCAGGGCGCAGGCGGCGGGGAGCTAGCGGCAGGGCGCAGGCGGTGGAATCCGTTAGGCCAGGTCCGGGCCGGGGGTGTCCACGCCGGGATGCTCGCGCACCGAGCCGGTCCCGAACGTGTCCCGCAGTTGCATCTCCTGCTCGATCACCCCAGCGAGCCTCCGCACCCCTTCCCGGATACGGTCCGGCTCAGGGAAGCAGTACGACAGCCGCATGTGCCGAGCCCCGCTGCCGTCCGAGAAGAACCCGGTCCCGGGGACGAACGCCACTCGCTCGGCCACCGCCCGCGGCAGGATGGCCTTCGAGTCGAGACCTTCCGGCAGGGTGGCCCAGACGAAGAAGCCGCCGGCGGGGCGGGTCCACGTGACCTCGGGCGGCATCAGGGCTTCCAGAGCGTCCAGGAGCGCGTCGCGGCGCTCGCGGTAGAGCTCCTTGAAGGACTTGATCTGCTCCCGCCACGGCTGCGTGGCCAGGTATTGGCCCACGGCCAGCTGCGTGAACGAGGAGTGCGACAGCACAGCCGACTCCATGGCCAGCACGAGCTTGTCGCGGATGGCGTGCGGGGCCAGCGCCCAGCCGACGCGGAAGCCGGGGGCGAGGGTCTTGGAGAACGACCCGAGATAGACCACGCCGTCGGGATTGTCGGCCCGCAGGGCACGCATGGGCTCCCCGTCGAAGCCAAGCAGTCCGTACGGGTTGTCCTCGATGATCAGCACCCCGGCCCGTTGGCAGATGTCCAGCACCTGCTGCCGCCGGGCGTGGTTCAGCGTGACGCCGGCGGGGTTTTGGAAGGTCGGGATCGTGTAGAGGAACTTGATGGGCGCTCCGGCCGTCTCCAGCGCGTAAATGGTCTGGGCCAGCGATTCGGGCACGATGCCCTGATCGTCCATGGCGACGTGGACCACTTTGGCCTGATAGGCGGCAAAGGTGCCCAGGGCACCGACGTACGAGGGACCCTCGGCGAGCACCACGTCGCCCGGGTCGATGAAGATGCGGGTGAGCAGATCAAGCGCTTGCTGCGATCCCACGGTGACGACCACGTCGTTCGCGCCGGCCTGGATCCCCTCCAGCCGCATGACCTCGCAGATCTGCTCGCGCAGGTGCGGGTCGCCCTGGCCGGAGCCATATTGCAGCGCGACCGGGCCGCGCCTGGTGACGAGGTCGGAGACCAGCTCGCCGACCATGTCGAGGGGGAGGGCCGTGACGTACGGCATGCCGCCCGCGAGCGAGACCACCTCGGGCCTCGACGCGACGGCGAAAAGAGCTCGGATCTCGGAGGCGACCATCCCGGCAGCTCGCGCTGCGTACCGATCGACGTAGGCGTCGATGCGCGACCCTTGGGTCGCGGGTGTCTGACCGTGATCCCGCTCTTCAGTCACGGCCCACCTCCTAGGTGTCATATGGGGCGGAAATACCAGATTACGCCAGACGGACATGTCGCACGTGACCGGGCTCGACCGTCGTGGTGTCCGCTGGCGGCATCTTCACTCGGCTACGATGCCAGTTGTGGACGCGGTTTTCGCGCGCTTTTCCGGGTCAACGATAGGGGCCGTAGTTGTCGCGCCGACTGGTCAACATAACCCTGGACAATCTTGAAGATTTGCCGCGCCGCTGCCGGCGGTGCGTGTTCTGGGAGCTCGACCCCGTCAGCGGGGAGCGTGCGGTGAACTCGGGCGACCCGGGACTGGAGAAAGAAGCCTGGATCTCCGCCACGCTGCTGGAGTGGGGGAGCTGCGGGAAAATCGCCTATGTCGACGGGGTGCCCGCGGGGTTCGTCCTGTACAGCCCGCCGCTCTACAGCCCGCGTTCGGTGGCCTTCCCCACCTCGCCTGTCAGCGCCGACGCCGTGTTGCTGATGACGGCCCACATCATTCCCGAGTTCTCGGGCGGTGGGCTGGGGCGGATGCTGATCCAGGGCGTGGCCAAAGACCTGACGCGGCGCGGGGTGAAAGCCATTGAAGCTTTCGGCGACCTCAAGTGGGAAGAGCCTAGTTGTGTAGTTCCTGCGGATTACTTGCTTTCTGTGGGGTTTAAGACGGTCCGTCCGCATTTGCGATTCCCCCGGCTCCGGCTGGAGCTCAAGACCGCCGTCTCGTGGCGTGAGGACGTCGAGGTGGCCTTGGAGCGGCTCCTGGGCTCCATGAGCCCGGAACGCGCGCTGCGCCCTGTCTGAGCGGCACTCAGCCCCGTACACTGCCGCCCGAGCCGTCCCACGCCGTGCGCGACAGCCCCGGCCCCACGCCGTACGCGACAGCGCCCGGCCCCAAGCTGTAGGCGACAGCCCCCGCGCCACCCGTATGCGAGAGCCCCCCGCGGGATGACCGCGAGGGGCTCTGCCGGGCGAAGCGCGCCGCACGAGGCAATGCCGCAGCGAGGCGAGCTAGATGATGCCGTCGAGTTCGCGAAGCAGCATGGCCTTCGGCTTGGCGCCGATGATCTGCTTCACGACCTCCCCACCCTTGTAGACGTTCATCGTGGGAATCTGGAGTACGCCGTACTGGCGCGGAACCTCGGGGTTCTCGTCGATGTTGAGCTTGACGATCTCCAGCTTGTCGCCGTGCTCGTTGGCGATCTCCTGCAGGATGGGCGCGACCTGACGGCACGGGCCGCACCACTCGGCCCAGAAGTCGACCAGCACGGGCTTGTCGCTCTTGAGGACCTCAGCTTCGAAAGTGGCGTCGGTGACAGCCTTCACGGTGCGCTCCTTACTCTTCGTTCTCAGCGAGCCAGCGCTCGGAGTCGAGCGAGGCCGCACAGCCGGTGCCGGCCGCGGTGATGGCCTGGCGGTAGGTGTGGTCGACGACGTCACCCGCGGCGAAGACGCCCGGGATGTTGGTCGCGGTGGTGGGTGAGGCGACCTTGATGTATCCGTTCTCGTCGAGGTCGATCTGACCCTTGACGAGGTCGGTACGCGGGTCGTGCCCGATGGCGATGAACAACGCGTCGGTGGCCAGCTCGCATTCCTCGCCGGACTTGAGGTTGCGCAGCTTCACGGCCTCGACCTTGCCGTCGCCGAGCACGTCCACGACCTCGGAGTCCCAGACGAAGCGGATCTTCTCGTTCGCGAACGCACGGTCCTGCATGATCTTGCTGGCCCGCAGCGTGTCACGGCGGTGGACCACGGTGACCATGCGCCCGAACCGGGTCAGGAACGTGGCCTCCTCCATCGCCGTGTCGCCGCCGCCGACGACCACGATGTCCTTGTTGCGGAAGAAGAAGCCGTCACAGGTCGCACACCAGGACACGCCGTGGCCGGACAGGCGCTTCTCGTTGTCCAGGCCGAGCTCGCGGTAGCCGGAGCCCATGGCGAGGATGACGGACTTGGCGTAGTAGGTCTCGGAGTGGGTCTTGACGACCTTCGGGTTCGCCTCGAGGTCGACCTCGACGACGTCGTCGGCGACCAGCTCGGCGCCGAAGCGCTCCGCCTGCTTACGCAGGTTGTCCATCAGGTCGGGGCCCATGATGCCGTCGGGGAACCCAGGGAAGTTCTCCACGTCGGTGGTGTTCATGAGTGCGCCGCCCGCGGTGACGGAGCCCTCGAAGACCAACGGCTTGAGCTCGGCGCGCGCGGAGTAGACGGCCGCGGTGTAGCCAGCTGGACCGGACCCAATGATGATCACGTTACGAACGTCGCTCAACGCTCCACGCCTTCCTCGTCTGCTGTTGCACCGGCGTCAACAGATCCTAGGCCGCCGTGATTCCCAGCCCTACCCACGACGCCCGGGCGAAACGGATGACCTTCACCGACGCCGGCTCGCGTACGGCACACGACCTGGGGTTACGGCACAAGGCGGCACTCTACCCGCAAACGAAAGAGCCCGCCGAAGCGGGCTCTGACGCGAGCGTTGACTACCAGCGGCCCAGGGTGGGCTTACGCAGGTTCTTGCAGTAGAAGGGATCGACGATGTCGATGCGGATCTTCTTGGCCGCCTTGTTCTTCCACGAGGCGAAGACGAGGGCCTCTTGGCCGTTGTACTGCCCCTGGTCGACCGCGAAGACGTCGAGGCCGCTGCGATCGCTGACCTTGTCGGCGCACTTGGCGACCTTGTCGGCACTGGCGTCCTCGCCGCCCAGCGCCGGCATCGGGCCGAAGAGGGTCTCCAGCGGCTGCCGCAACACGCTGTTGCTGTAGTTGTAGCCGCTGTCCGTCATCGTGTAGCCCCTGGCCTTCTGAGGGCTCTTGGTCGCGCCCGTCGCGGACGGCAGTGCGACGGGCGGGCGCGCGCTGGTGCCACCGCCGCCTCCGCCGGAGGCCAGCAGGCCGGTCGAGACCGCGGCCGTGCCGACCACGGCGGCTGCCGCCGCGGCCGCGACCGCCGGCATCGCCCACCGGCGCCGCCTGGCGGATCTCACCTTGGCCGGGACAACGGTGCCGTCGTCGGAGACCACTCCCAAACGCACGGGCTCGGGCTCCGGCTCGGAGGCCATTCCCAAGCGCACGGGCTCAGGGACCTGCCTCGGCCGCTCCCACGGGGCGTCCCGCATGAGCTCGTCCCAGTCAGGTGCTTCCACGAGGCCGACGCCTCCGCGCCGAGACTCCGCCTCGGCCGCCAGGGCCTTGTCGATGCGCAGTGCGACGCCCATCGGCATGGCCGGGGTGGGGGTCGCCGCGAGCACCTCGCGAACCGCCGCCAGGTCTGCCAGTAGCTCCCCGCAGGGGTCGCAGACCGCGAGATGCTCGCGGATCCGGCTCGCCGAGGCGGCGTCCAGGAGACCCTCGGCCAAATCGGCCAGGGCGTCCAGATCGTAGTGCGTATCACCCGTCACGAAGTTCTGCTCCCTTCGCGGATGAGACGCGATTGAGGTCCGATCGGTTCCGCAGATGCGAAAGAATTGGGGCAAGTTTCGCGCGCCCTCGAGCACACCGGCTCTTCACGGTGCCACTGGGCACCTGGAGCACCTGAGCTGCGTCTTCGACCGAGTAGCCCATCATGTCCACGAGCACCAACGCCGCACGCTGGTCGGCGGGCAGGAGTTTCAGCGCGGCCGAAACCTCCATCGAGACCTCGCGCTCGACGGTCTGGTCGGGCAGCGGCGTCTCGCGCTCGGCGGCCTCGATGAGCTCGTCGTCGGCGACCGGCCGGACGGACTTGCGGCGCATCCTGTCGAGGCAGGCGTTGACCACGATGCGATGCAGCCAGGTGGTGACGGCCGCCTCGCCGCGAAACGTGGCGGCCTTGCGGTAGGCGGAGACGAAGGCATCCTGTACGGCGTCGGCGGCCTCGTCAGGGTCACCGAGCGTCCGCAGGGCGACCGCCCACATGCGGTCGCGGTGCCTCTTGACGATTTCGCTGAAGGCGTGAGGATCCCCGTTGATGTGCGCGGTCAGCAGCTCGGCGTCAGTGACCGCCGGCCGCTCCGCTGCTGAGGGTGTCTCGGGTGGGGAGTTCACAAGAGAGATTCCTGATTATGCCGATCCGGGAGAGTGCACCACTACTTCATAGATGGTGCCATGAAACTTGCCTGCATCCGCCGGAACACGCGTAAACCAGATCAAAACGTACTGCCCGCTTGCCGCCTGATCAGGGGTAAGTGTGGTCTTGCCTGCCGCGTCCTTCTCGGTCGCCACGGTCTTCAACGAGTCGAGGTCGGGCGAGTCGCCCACCTTGAGCTCGACGGTCGCGCCCGGCGTATCGGCCAGCGTAGCGACCACGTCGCTGATCTGAACGGACTTGCCCATGTCGAGCAGCAGTCCTACGCCCTTCTTGAGGTTGCCCAGCTCGGCGCTGGTGTAGCCCTCGGTCTCCCAGAAGGTGCTGGGCTTGCCGTCAATGGCCAGCCCGGCCTTCTCCGACTTCTCGTCCTTGTCGCCGAGCGGGTCGAAGCCCTGGGCCTTCTGCGGCTTGACGGCCTGGACGGGCGTCGAGGCCGTGGCCGTGACGGTCGGGGTGGCGCTCCTGGCCTCGGGGTCGGTCGGGCTGCCCAGGCTGCGGCCGATCGTCCACGCGCCGACGCCGACCGCGGCGATGACGAGCAGCACCACCAGCGTCATCAACACCCTGTTGACAGTGCTGCCGCCACCTGAAGGCCCCCGCGGGGCAGGGCGCATCGGGGGAATGGTGAGCTGCTGGCGGTGGGCGATGTCCAGGCCCTCGGTGTGCGAGGCGGACGCCACCGCGGGCGTCGAGGGATAGGCGATCGGGATCGGCATGGGCCTGGCCACGTCGGCCAGCGCCTCGGCGACCTCGGCGGGGCTGGCCAGCGCGCCCTGGCCCTTGCGGGACTCGGGCAGGCACGCCCGCACCGTGACCGCGTCGAGATAGCCGGGCACGCCGGCGGTGACCTGGCGGGGCGTGCAGAAGTGGCCGTCGCTCATGGGAGCGGCAGGCAGCCCGCCCTCTTCCTCGTCGCCCGGCCAGTGACCGGTGAGCCCGGCGTAGAGCAGCCGGCCCAGCCCTTCGGCGTCGTCGAGCGCCGGCTGGTCGGTCGTCAGACCCCACATCGCCGCGTCGATCGCGACGCCCAGCACCTTGACCGTGTTTCCGCTCGTCCACACCAGGTGCGAGGGACGCAGGCACAGGTGGTAGAGCTGGGCCTCGTGGGCGTGCGCGAGGGCCTCCGCGGCCTCGGCGACCAGCCCGGCGGCACGCTCGGGCTCCAGTGGGCCCGAGGCCAGCAGATCGGTGAGCGTCTCGCCGGTGACCCACTCGCTGACGACATATGCGCTCTTGTCGTCTTCGGCCGCGTCGAACACCTGGGTCAGGCGGGGGTCGGTGAGCCGGCTCGCGGAGCGGGCGGCTGTGACGACCTCGTGCACGCGGGGGAAGTCCGGCGCGAAGGTGTGCACGGCCACCGGACGAGCCAAGATCTCGTCAATGGCCTTCCACAACGTGGTTCCGTCCGACTCGCTGACGCGGTCCTCGAGCCGGAAGCGCTCGGCGAGACGGGTGCCGGGTTCGACGGCCGACGTGCTCACAGGCTCACTCCACTTGGCCGATCGGGCGTGCTCATGACTCGACTCACCTGCGTGGTCGTGTCCCACGAAGGCACGCTATGCCGGGTGGATCCGCCCACGCCCCTCCTGCTTCCATTCGCGCATGTCGGCCTCCATCGTAGTGCCGAGTTTCTTTACCGACCTACCCGTCTCGCGACCATCCCAACGATCGAGTTGACCTCCGGTATGCGCATTCTGTGCGCGACGCCAAGGTATAGCAGCAAACCGAGTCCTCCGCCGACGGACAGGACGATCAGCGAATTGACGAATCCGAGCCCGCCGAACACCTGCGTGACCACCCAGACGGCGGCCAGCGCCAGCACCGCCGTGGGCAGCGAGGCGAGGTACATCCTGGTCAGCGCCATGCCGACGCTCCACCCGCCCAGCCCCTGCACCCTGCGGGCGGCCAGCCACCAGGCCAGGACCGCGCCCAGCCCATACGCGATCGCGTACGCCAGAGCCAGCCCCATCACCGCGTACGCGGCCGGCAGCAGTACGTAGAACACCACCATCAGCGCCGCGTTGACCGCCGTCGTGCCCGCCCCCACGAAGACCGGCGTACGGGTGTCGCCGAAGCTGTAGAAGACCCGCAACAGCAGCTGGAACACCGAGAACGGCACCAGCGCGAGGCCGTAGACCTGCAGCACGTTGCCGATGTACACGGCGTCGGCCACGCTGTTGGCCCCGTGACCGTAGATCGGCACGGTGATCGCCGGGCCGAGCACCATGAGCAGCAGCGACACCGGCACCATCAACGCGCAGACGAGCTTCACGCTGGAGCCGAACTCGCTGCGCACGTCGTGGAGGCGCCCCTCACCGACCGCCCGGCTCATCCGCGGCAACATGGCCGTGATCACCGAGACGCCGATGATGCCGTACGGCAGCTGGAAGAGCTGGAACGCCAGCGTGTAGGGACTGATGCCGTGGCCCAGCACCTCGTTGCCCGCCGCGCTTGACAGGTTGGTCGTCAGCACGAAGCCCAGCTGGGTCACGATCACATAACCGATCGTCCAGACACCCGCCTTGGCCATCTCGCCCAGCCGGGCGTTCCACAGGTCGAAACGCGGCACGAACGAGAAGCCGGCCCGCCGCAACGCGACGATCAGCACGGCCGCCTGCGCCACGATGCCGGCCGTGGTGCCCAGGCCGAGCAGCGCCAGCTCCCCGTTGCTGACCCGCTCGATGTCGTCCTTGGCCGGGCTCATCACGGCGTAGGCCACGAACACGCAGATGACGACCAGGTTGTTGAGCACGGGCGCCCACATGGGAGCGCCGTAGCGGTCGCGGGTGTTGAGTATGGCGCCCGCCACCGCGCCCACGCCGAAGAAGGCCAGCTGCGGCAGGATGAACCGGGCGAGCGTGACCCCGACCTCGAACCTCCTGCTGCCCGGCGCCCAGTCGGTGTAGAGGTCGATGAGCAGCGGCGCGGCGAACACCGCGAGCACCGCGACGCCCACGAGCGTGACCGTGGCCACGGTCAGCAGCCGCTGCTCGTAGGCCTGGCCGCCGTCCGGGTCGTTCTGCTGCGCCCGCACGATCATCGGCACGATGACGCTGCTCAGCACACCCAGGAGCAGCAGGTCGAGGATGCTGTACGGGATCGCGTACGCCGCGTTGTAGGAGTCGCCCAGCGCCGCCGTGCCGATGGCGTACGCGAGCACCATGGTCCGCACGAACCCGGTGACCCTGGACACCATCGTGCCCGCCGCCATGATGGCGCCCGCACGCAGCATGCGGCTCATACGGTCTCACTCTCCCGGTTCCTGGCGGCTCGCGCGCTCTTCCGCTCCGACCTGCGCCGCACCACGCGCGTCACCACGGCGGCGAGCATCACGGTGAGCGCCGCCCCCACGATCACGGAGGCGACGCCGGTGTAGCCGGTGGTGCGGATGGTCAAGCGTTGCGGTTTGCCGTATGCCTTGCCGTCGGCGGTCCTGAGCTGGACGGTCACGGTCGTGTCGCCGCTGGTGCCGCTCATGGCGGTCATGGGCACCTGAACCGTGCCGCTCTGTCCGACGCCGATGGACAAGGGCTCTTCCTGCTCGAAGTCGACCCGCAGCAGGTTGGGGTTGTTGGACTTGACGTCGATGTACAGGGCGATGGGGGCGCCCAACGAGTTGCGCACGCTGATGGGGACGACGCCGTTGCTGCCGGCCAGCGTCTTCGGCCGGTCGGGCCGCGCCTCGACGATCTCGACCTTGGCCATCCGCTCGGTGACGGCCGTGCTCACCCGGTTGGTCACCGAGCGGCCCATGCGCGTGCTGTTGCGCCAGGCCGACGAGGTCAGCCTGAGCACCGCCGCCTCGAAGCTCGACTGCGTCCTGGTTGTTGTGATCAGTGCCGTGAGCTGCGCATTCAACGCGACGTCCTTGACCGGCTCCAGGTATTTGGCGCTCAGCTCTTCCTTGCGGTCCTCGTCGGTGTAGGTCAGCCCGGCGCGCGGGACCGACGCCTTGCTCGGCTTGATGGACTCCAGCGTGGTCAGCTCCAACCACGGCAGCCGGTTCGCGGTCTTCATCAGGCTGGTGACGAGCGTCGGGTTGGGGTCCCAGCGCCGCGACGGGGCGACGACCAGCGACCTCGGGCGGGTCTGCCCGGGCTCCGCGGCGATCATCGCGGTCTCGGCGATGAAGCGCTGCGTGCTGAGCAGCACGGAGGTGGACCCCGCCGGCTCGAACAGGCGGCTCAGCTCGGGGTCGGCGACCAGCGCGGTGACCGGGCCGTTCACCGAGTCGAGCGTTGTGGCGGCGTCCGGCGTGAACGTGACCGGCGGCTCGGGCGGCAGGTTGGTCGAGTTGAGCAGCACCCTGTCGACCTTGTCGTCGCTCACCGAGAGCAGGTCGAGCGCGTCGGGATCGAGCAGTCCCGAGGCCGGCCAGTTGACGGTGGTCTTCACGTCGCGGCCCAGCAACGCCTTGGCCTTCTGCCCGCCCAGCTGGATCGCCCTGTTGGTCAGGTCGTCCAGCCCTTGGTGCGCGAGCGCGGCCACGTCGGGATCGGCGTACGGGACCGCGACCACGGGGGAGGAGGCCAGCGAGGTCCGCATGGTCGTCAGCCACTGCCCGGCCTCGGCGTTGGCGGGCTTGCGCTCCGCGCCGTCCTTCTTCCTGACCCGGTAGTTCCTGGTCATCGCATCGAGGTCGTCGAGCAGCGACGGCTCGATGAACCACGTGACGCTGGTGGGCGCGGAGCGGGCGATGGCCGCCACGTCGGCCAGCCGGCCCTTGCCGGTGATCGACTGGCTCAGCTTGTCGTCCACGAACAGGGCCTCGCCGTTCGCCCCCGGCGCCGGGTCGACATCGGTGGCCCGGTGCGGCTGGTCGATGACGGGCAGCGCGATGGCCAGCTTGTTGCGCGGCGGCTTGGGCACCGTGGCCGGCGCGTAGGTGAGGTAGGTCCGCTGGGCCGCCAGCGAGACGAGGTGCTGGGACACGTCCACCGCGATCGGGTAGACGCCGAACTCGCGCAGGCCCATCTGCACGGGCGTGGCCGTGAACTCCCAGCGCGCGGTCTGGCCTGGCGCGAGCGGCTCGATGTCCATGGCCGAGTTGCTGGAGGGCGTCCTCGGCAGTGTCGCGACGTTCTGATCGGTCTGGTACGCGGCCATCAAGGCGCGGTCGGTGAACCTCTGGGGCGTGTAGCGCAGCCGCACACGCAATCCCGACTGCGGCACGCCCGTGTCGTTGCGCACCGTGCCGGTGAACTTGATCACATCGGTCAGGTTCTTCGGGATGTCGGGAGTGATCGACGTGATCGTCACGGCGAACGATTGCCTGCTCACGATCGCGGCAGCCGTGCTCGGCGCCGCGGCCGCCATGGGGGCGAGCAACACGGCGGACAGCACGGCGAGCAGCGTGGCCTTACGGATCACGCGGATGCCCGAGCGGGAGTACGACGACGCACGCCCGCAATGGTACGGGTTCAGTGCCGCCGCGCGACCGCCTCACGTGATCCTCTGGGGCGTGTGCTGCACAGGTCGACCATCTTTCCTGGCAGAAGTGTCAGCAGGTCGAGCGCGCGGATGGCAAGTGCCGTGTGGCGTTCGCCGGTGGCGGTGAAGACCGGCTCGGTGTCGGCGCGCAGCCGGTCGTCGATGAGCATCGGCAGCGACTCCGGCAGCAGCAACGGGCAGATCAGGCCGTATGCGTAGTCGGTGGCCGCGTTGACGACGTGGGCCGGGGCCGGTCGTGCCTGGCGCATGCCGAGCAGGCCGCCTACGGCTCCTGGACGTGGGGGAGTCGCCACCGAAGAGGCGACCGCGACGACGGCCTCGTTGCCGACCCTCGTGGCGACCTCGAAAACCGTGACCATCAGGCACCTCTCGGGCGCCGCTGAGAGCGTCTCGGGCAATTCGTCCGCGCATGTCATAGGGCGCGGAAGGCGTACGATCTCATGATGGACCTGGTGTGCGAGGAGCCAGCGGTGGATCGCGAGGGCGTCCTTCATATAGACCTCCTAGCCTCAGCCTCGTTGCCATGGCCCCCGACGGTCCCTTGACCGACGGTAACCCGGACCCGGTGTGGCTCGGGGGATATGTTCCGGATGTTCCGACCGACGAAGGACCCGACCCGGTTTGTCCGACTCAACTTTGACCGAAAGCCAGCAGCGGGCCATGACCGACCTGTTCCGCAAGATCGCCCCGGTGGCCGACGAGCTCGGCCGCCGTTTCGCTGCCAAGGGCCACGAGCTCGCCCTCGTCGGCGGTCCTGTGCGGGACCTCCTGCTCGGCCGCATCGGCAACGATCTCGACGTGACCACCGACGCCCGCCCCGAGCGGGTGCTAGAGATCGTCAGGGACTGGGCCGACGCGGTGTGGACCATCGGCATCGACTTCGGCACGGTCGGCCTGCGCAAGGGCAGCTGGCTGATCGAGATCACCACGTATCGCAGCGAGGCGTACGACCCGAAGTCGCGCAAGCCCGAGGTCATGTACGGCGAGACGCTGCAGGCCGATCTGGAGCGGCGTGACTTCGCGGTCAACGCCATGGCGGTGCGCCTGCCGGGACACGAGTTCGTCGACCCGTACGGCGGCCTGGAGGACTTGGCCGCCAAGCGGCTGCGCACGCCCGGCACGCCCGAGCGGTCCTTCGACGACGACCCGCTGCGTATGTTGCGGGCCGCCAGGTTCGCCTCGCAGCTCGGGTTCTCCGTGGACGCCAAGGCCTTGGCGGCCATGACGGCGATGGCCGAGCGCATCGAGATCGTCTCGGCGGAGCGCATTCGCGACGAGCTCGACAAGCTCGTCTGCGGCGCCTACCCGCGCGAGGGGCTGCGGCTGCTGGTCGAGACGGGGCTGGCCGCTCACGTGCTGCCCGAGCTGCCGAAGTTGCGCCTGGAGATCGACGAGCACCACCGGCACAAGGACGTCTACGAGCACTCGCTGACCGTGCTCGACCAGGCCATCGCGCAGGAGGATGACGGCAAGCCGGACCGGATCCTGCGCTGGGCGGCACTCCTGCACGACATCGGCAAGCCGAAGACACGCCGCCACGAGCCCGGCGGGCGGGTGTCGTTCCACCACCACGAGGTGGTCGGCGCCCAGCTGACCAAGAAGCGGATGAGCGAGCTGAAGTTCCCCAAGGACGTGGTGGCCGATGTCGCCCGGCTGGTCGAGCTGCACCTGCGCTTCCACGGCTACGGCACGGGCGAGTGGACCGACAGCGCCGTGCGTCGCTACGTGCGCGACGCCGGGCACCTGCTGGACCGGCTGCACAAGCTGACCAGGGCCGACTGCACCACGCGCAACAAGCGCAAGGCCGCCGCGCTGTCGCGTACGTACGACCACCTCGAGGAGCGCATCGCCAGGCTCGCCGAGGAGGAGGAGCTGGCCAAGATCAGGCCGGAGCTCGACGGCAACGAGATCCAGCGTGTCCTGGGCATCGGGCCCGGGCCGGTGGTGGGGCGGGCTTACAAGTTCCTGCTCGACCTGAGGCTCGACAAGGGCATGATCGGCAAGGAGGCGGCTACCGAGGCGCTGCTGGAGTGGGCGCGGGCGAACGACGCGGGCGCGTGATCATCCGGTACGCGATCGCCGCGACCTGGTAGCCGATGGCGACGATCGCTACGGCCATGTAGGACTTGCCGTTCGCGGGCAGGATCATCGCCGACAGGGCCGCGGCGAGGACGTACATGCCGTTGAACAGCATGTCGTAGATCGAGAACGCGCGGCCCAGATAGATGTCCTCGACATCACGCTGAACCGTGGTGTCGGCGCAGATCTTGACGCTCTGCCCGGCCACGCCCAGCACGAACCCCGCGACCGGCAGCCCCCACTCCTGGAACGGCAGCACCAGCGCGGCCGTCAGCACGCCGGCCGCCGACAGCGCGATCGGCACCCAGCGCTCGATGGTGAACCGCTCGGTCGCGTACGGGGTGATGATCACGGCCAGGAAGTAGCCGACGCCGGAGGTGGCCACGACCAGGGTTACTCCACCCAGCGCGGCGTCGGTGTCGCCGTCGTAGAAGTAGTAGCGGTAGAGGATGATGCCGAGGGCCGTCGCCATGCCGTAGAAGAAGCGGTGCGCGGCCATGGCGCCCATGGTGGCGGCCGCCACCCGGTGCCCCACCAGGTGCTTGGCGCCGTCGGCGAGGCCGACGAGCACGTTGCGCAAGGCCTGGCGGGCCTGCGGGCGGTTGGGGTCGGACCAAGGGCCGAGCAGCCCCCGGTCCATCGTCCGGGCGACCAGCGAGCTCAGCCCGAACACCACCCCTGAGGTGGCCAGAAGCAGTGCCACGCCGAAGTCGTCGCCGCCGAACACCTCGCGCAGCAGGAACCCGACCCCCGCGCCCACGAACGTCACCACAGTGCCCGACGTGGGCACGACCGCGTTGGCCGCCATGAGCCGGTCGGCGGGCACCACGTGCGGCAGCGAGGCGCCGAGCGAGGCCAGGAAGAACCTGTTGACGCCGAGCACCGCCAGCGCCGCCCCGTAGAACGCGGGGTCGGGCACGTCGGCGGCCACCAGACCGGCGGCGATCAGCAGCAGCGCGCCGCGCACGAAGGGCGCGACCACCAGGATCTGCCGCCGCGACCAGCGGTCGATGAACACGCCCACGAACGGGCCGAGCACGCTGTACGGCAACAGCAGCACGGCAAGGCCTGCCGCGACCTGCAGCGCGGTCGTCTGGCTCTCAGGGCTGAAGAAGGCGAATCCGGCGACGCCGAACTGGAAGATCCCGTCGGAGAACTGGGAGACCAGCCGGGTGCCGAAGAGCCTCCTGAAGTCCCTGCCACGAAGGACCACGCGGAGATCGGCGACGAATGACACGCCGCCAGCCTAGCCAAGCGCCGGTCCTGCAGCATGCGGGAGAGGTTGGCGTAGCAGGTGGGTCCCGGGTTTCGCGCGGTCGTCATGATCTCGTACGCTTCATAGCGTGACGATTGCGGAGCACGTTGTGCTGGTCGATCCGGAGGGTCGCGCGCTGGGGACCGCGCCCAAGACGTCGGTGCACGGTCGCGAGACGCCGCTCCATCTGGCGTTCTCCAGCTATGTCTTCGATCGCGCCGGTCGCGTGCTGCTCACCAAGCGGGCGGAGCACAAGATCACTTGGCCGGGGGTCTGGACCAACAGCTGCTGTGGTCATCCCCTGCCCGGGGAGGCGCTGGACCGGGCCGTCGTGCGCCGGCTGTCCTATGAGCTCGGGCTCGGGCTCGCCGTCGAGCGGGTCGATCTGCTGCTGCCCGATTTCTCGTACCGGGCCGTCATGGCCAACGGCATCGTCGAGCACGAGTTGTGCCCGGTCTACCGCGTCATGGTCAACGGGCCCGTCGCGCCCAACCCTGAAGAGGTGGGGGAGACGCGGTGGATGCCGTGGATGGAGTTCGCGGAGGGTGTGCAGAGCGGGCTGCTGGCGATCTCGCCGTGGTGCCGTGAGCAGGTGCCGCTGCTGATCAAGCTCGGCTCCGACCCGCTGAAATGGCGACCCGCCTCCCCGTCCGCCCTCCCCCCGGCGGCCCGCCTCTGACCACCCCGCCACACGAGACCGCGCGCCGCCCACGTCGGCGCGACGGCCGTGTCAGGGCGGTGCGCATCCGGGCGCAGGAAAAGGCGCCGCACCCAGGGCGGGCGCGGCGCCGTAGGACCGGTGGTCAGCGGGTCACCGCTCGACCTCACCCCGGATGAACTTCTCGACGTAGTCCCGAGCCTCGTCGTCCGAGAACTGCTTCGGCGGCGACTTCATGAAGTACGACGACGCCGACAGGATCGGCCCGCCGATGCCCCGGTCGAGGGCGATCTTGGCGGCCCGGACGGCGTCGATGATGATGCCGGCCGAATTGGGCGAGTCCCAAACCTCGAGCTTGTACTCGAGGTTGAGCGGAGTGTCGCCGAACGACCGGCCCTCGAGCCGCACGTACGCCCACTTCCGGTCGTCCAGCCACGGCACGTGGTCCGACGGCCCGATGTGCACGTCGGCCTTGCCCATCTCGTGCGGGATCTGCGAGGTGACCGACTGCGTCTTGGAGATCTTCTTGGACTGGAGCCGCTTGCGCTCCAGCATGTTCATGAAGTCCATGTTGCCGCCGAAGTTGAGCTGGTACGTGCGCAGCAGCTCAACGCCACGGTCCTCGAACAGCTTGGCCAGCACCCGGTGCGTGATCGTGGCGCCGACCTGCGACTTGATGTCGTCGCCGACGATCGGCACGCCCGCCACGGTGAACTTCTCAGCCCACTCCGGGTCGGAGGCGATGAAGACCGGCAGCGCGTTCACGAAGGCCACACCCGCGTCGATGGCGCACTGCGCGTAGAAGCGGTCGGCCTCCTCGGAGCCCACGGGAAGGTAGGAGACCAGGACGTCGACCTCGTTGTCCCGGAGCACCTGGACCACGTCGACGGGCGCCTCGTCGGACTCCTCGATGATCTCCCGGTAGTACTCACCCAGGCCGTCGAAGGTATGACCGCGCTGGACCGTCACCCCCGTGGGCGGCACGTCACAGATCTTGATCGTGTTGTTCTCGCTGGCGACTATCGCCTCGGACAGATCCCGGCCGACCTTCTTGGCGTCCACGTCGAACGCCGCGACGAACTCGACGTCGCCGACGTGGTAGTCGCCGAACTTCACGTGCATCAGGCCCGGGACCCGTATCTCCGGGTCGGCGTCCCTGTAGTAGTGAACGCCCTGGACCAGCGACGACGCGCAGTTGCCGACACCGACAATGGCCACGCGAACCGAACCCATCGCACTCGCTCCCTTACTCATCAGTTGACGTGGTATCTCTTTCGGGCCTCTCCTCTGAGGAGGCCCGACGCTCCGTTGCGATCAGCTCGTTCAGCCAGCGCACCTCGCGCTCGACCGACTCGAGCCCATGACGCTGCAGCTCGAGCGTGTAACTGTCGAGGCGCTCCCTGGTGCGCGCCAGCGCCGTCCGCACGGCGTCGAGCCGCTCCTCAAGCCGGCTACGGCGGCCTTCGAGTATGCGCAAACGCACCTCGGCCTCGGTGTGCCTGAAGAACGCGAAGTGCACACCGAAGCTCTCGTCCTCCCAGGCGGAAGGCCCGGCCTGCGTCAGCATCTCCTGCAGCCGCTCCTTCCCTTCCGCGGTCAGCTTGTAAACGATCTTTGATCTGCCGCCGACGATCGTGGTGGGAGCGGGTTGCTCCTCTGCGATGAGCCCTTGGGCGAGAAGTGATCGAAGACAGGGGTACAGCGACCCATAGGAGAACGCGCGGAACATCCCCAGCAGGGCGTTGAGCCGTTTGCGCAGCTCGTAGCCGTGTAGCGGGGTCTCGTGCAGCGACCCGAGCACGGCCAGTTCCAAGACCCTGCCCTGTCCGCCGGCCATGAGGAACCACCCTCCTCTCGCGTCGATGTATCGAGCCGATACATCCCCAGGATACGTCTGGCCGCTATATCGCTGCAATCGGCGGATTTGCCAAGTCGTTGGGACGATCGACAGAAACGCCGTAGTCTGGCGCTCATGTGGTCACAGCGAAGGGTGGTGGATTACGGCCTCGCGAAAAAGGCGGTGGTCCGCTCCTTCCGCGCCGGGCGCACGTCGCGTGGCGAGCTTTGTGACGCACAGCCGTACCTCCTTCGCGCGGCCCGCCTCTTCGGCGAGCCGACCGAACGCCTCTGCCCGGTCTGCGAGAGGGAGAACGTCACCAACGTGACCTATGTCTACGGAGATGCACTCGGACGGCATGCCGGACAGGCAAAGGTCGCAACGGAACTCGCCGCCATGGCTCATGATTACGATGAGTTCCGGGTGTACGTCGTCGAGGTCTGCCAAGGTTGTTCCTGGAACCACCTGACGGTTTCGTACGTCCTCGGCAACGGACCACCTGACCTCATCGGCCAAGCGTGAAGACCGAGGGCGGCGAGGAACCTCACGCCCAACCGCCGTTTATGTTCCGACGACAGTGCGAGGACGTGTGAGTAACAGCATGAATGAGGGGACGCCACGCCCGGGAAGGCGCCGTCGCTCCAGCTCATCCCGTTCTGTGCCCCAGGGTTCTCCACCGCAAACCGGCGAGCCGTCCTGGGGTCCCGGCCAGCCGCCGCGTCGTCCGGAAGCCGCCTACGAGCAGACGGGCGCGATGGCCGCGCAGCCGTACGAAGGCCCGCCCCAGCCTCAGCGCGACGAGCCGGTCTCCCGGCGCGGCGACCAGCCGCCGCCGCGCTCGCGCTCACGTGCGCGCCAGGACACGCACACGGTGAGTAACCAGGAGACCATGGTCTCCGGCGGCCCGCCGCGCTCGCGCCGGAGGTCGGGGCAGGGTGGGCCGCCAGAGCCGCCGAGGCCGCCGAAGAAGACCCGCGGCGGGTGGCGCAGGTTCGTGCCCAGCTGGAAGATCGTCATGGCCGGGTTCGTGGTGATCACCGCCGGGATCTTCGGCATGATCATGGTGGCGTACGCCAACACCGAGGTGCCCACGGGCACCCAGGAAGAGGCGATCGCGCAGCAGAGCACGATCTACTACAACGACGGCAAGACCCCGATCGCCCATCTCGGCATGAAGCGGGAGATCGTCAAGCTGTCGCAGATGGACGAGACGGTCAGGGAAGCCACGATCGCCATCGAGAACCAGACTTTCTACGAGGACTCCGGCATCTCCATCCCCGGCATGATCCGGTCGCTGTGGATGACCGCGACCGGGCAGCAGCTCCAGGGCGCCTCGACGATCACCCAGCAGATGGCCCGCAACTACTACGACGGCCTCAGCCAGGAAGTCTCGATCAAGCGTAAGATCAACGAGATCTTCGTCGCGGTCAAGCTCGACGACACGCTGACCAAGGACGAGATCCTGGAGAGATACCTCAACACGGTCAACTTCGGCCGGGCCTACGGGGTCCAGGCCGCCGCGAAGGCGTACTTCGGCGACAAGGTCACCGCCGCGAAGCTGACCCCGGAGCAGGGCGCCTACCTCGCCGCGCGGATCCAGCAGCCCAACTGGAAGGCCGACGAGCCGGCGCTGCAGAGCCGGTTCAAGGACGTCATCAACAACATGGCCAAGGTCTGGCCCGACAAGTACGGCAACCTCCCGCAGACCGCCAAGTTCCCCAAGACGGCCAAGGACGACAACGTCAACGAACTGGGCGGCATGAAGGGCTACATGGTCACGCAGGTCCTGAAGGAGCTGGAGGGCCGCGGGCTCACCGGCGACGAGGTCAGGAGCGGCGGCTACGAGATCGTCTCCACCTTCGACAGGAAGCTCATGATCGCCGCGAAGGAGGCGGTGACCAGCACCATGAGGGGGATGAACAAGGAGTACCACGCCGGCCTGGCCGCGGTGAACCCGAAGAACGGCCGCGTCGTCGCGTTCTACGGCGGCACCAACTACCTGACGGACCCGTGGAACGAGCCCTTCCAGTCCAAGAAGCAGGCCGCGTCCGCGTTCAAGCCCTACGTCCTGGCCGCGTGGTTGCAGGCCGGCTACTCGCTCAAGAGCTTCGTGCCAGGAAACGAGACCGTGCCGAAAGAGCTTCCCGGCGTGCAGAAGGAAGGCATCAGGAACAGCCACAACGTCGGCCGCGCCGTTGACGTGGTCAAGGCCACCTCGGAGTCGGTCAACACCGCGTTCGTCTCGATGGCCTACGCCCTGCCCAACAAGCTCGACGATGTGAAGAACCTCGTCGAAGCGGCCGGGTTCAACCAGGAGACCATGGAAGCCGACGTCAACGAGCACAGCTACCAGTTCGCGATCGGCAGCGCCCCGGTGACCCCCGTCGAGCAGGCCGCGGGCTACTCCATCTTCGCCAACGGCGGCAAGTACACCCGCTACCACGTGGTCATCGAAGTCCGGCAGGACAAGAAGGTCGTCTACCCGGAGCAGAGGACCGCCAAGAGCGTCGTCGACGCCGGGGTCGCCGCGGACGCGACGGTGGCCATGCAGGAGGTGCTGCGGAGCGGCACCGCGCAGGGCAAGGGCCTGGGCTCCCGTCCGGCGGCCGGCAAGACCGGCACCAACAACGACGAGAAAGAGGCCTGGTTCGTCGGCTACACGCCGCAGCTCTCCACCGCTGTCGGGTTCTACCGCGAGGAGTGCAGGACGAAGTCCGGCAAGGTCGTCCCGCCGCTGCACTCCAACTGCCCCATCACGCCCGGCGGCAAGCCGAGCAAGAAGTACGACATCAACAACCCGTACACCCTGCCCTACGAGGTGTCCCTGGGCTTCGAGGGCGCGGGCCCGCCCACGATCGCCTGGCAGAGGTTCATGCTGGCCGCCCACGAGGGCAAGCCGATCGAGCAGTTCCCGCAGAAGGCCGAGATCGGCACACCCGAGAACATCGTGCCGAGCCCGACGCCCACGCCGACGCCCAGCGCCGACGACAATCCGTTCACCGATGAGGACCCGTTCGGCGACCCGGGCACGGACAACCAGGACTGCCTCATCGCGCCGTGTGGTGACGACACCACCACCGGCGACGACAACGTCACGACGGACGACGGCGGCGCCGTAAACGACGGGTTCCCGCAGGGGGGCGACGACGGAGGGTTCGGCGGCGGCATGGCGCCGGCTCCACGGCCCTCTGGCCGGATCGAGGGTCAGTGACGAGCACGGAGGCACGCGTCCCGCTGATGGCGCGTGCCGTGCCGTACCTTCCCCTGGGGCTGATCGCGGCCCTGGGGGCGACGCTCGCGTACGTGGTGCGGCTGCCGTGCCGCACCGGCGGCTGGAACGACCAGGTCTCGACGTACACGAACTTCTGTTACACCGACATCTACCCGCTCTACTTCGACCGGCAGCTGGCCACCGAGAACCCGTACTTCGCCCACGTGGACTTCGACAAACAGGTCGAGTACCCGGTGGTGCTGGGCGAGGTCATGCAGGTGATCAGCTGGATCGCCAGGGCGCTGGAGCTCGACAGGGTCGCCCAGGCGGTCAGGTTCTACGACCTGACGGTGATCCTGCTCGGCATGTGCCTCGTGGCCGGCGTGCTGCTGATGGCGGCGGTGGCCGGGCCGGCGCGGAGGTGGGACGCGCTCTGGTACGCGATCTCGCCGGCCGTGGTGCTGGCCGCGTACATCAACTGGGACCTGGTCGCGGGCGCGCTGTCGATGGGCATGCTGCTGGCCTGGGCGCGGCGCCGGCAGGTGCTCGCCGGGGTGCTGCTCGGGCTGGCGATCGCGACGAAGTTCTACCCGCTCATGTTCGTGGGCGCGTTGTTCCTGCTCACGTGGCGTACCGGGCGATGGCGGCCGTTTCTGATCACGATCGCTTCGGCGGCGGGCGCGTGGATCGTGGTCAACGCGCCGTTCATGATCTTCGCTTGGGAGGGATGGCGCAGGTTCTACGTCTTCTCCCAGGAGCGCGGGGTGGACTGGGGGTCGCCGTGGCTGTTCTTCCAGAACAAGGGCTGGCCCATCCTCGGCGAGTGGGACGTCAGCACGCTCGGCATGTTGTCGCTCGGCGCCCTGTGCCTGGGCATCGCCGTGCTGACGCTGGCCGCGCCGCGCCGGCCGCGGCTGGCGCAGATCTGCTTCCTGGCGCTGGCCGCCTTCATGATGACGAACAAGGTGTGGTCGCCGCAGTTCGTGCTCTGGCTGGTGCCGTTCGCGGTGCTTGCCCGGCCCAACTGGAAGCCGCTCGCGCTCTGGCAGCTGGCCGAGGTCTGGTATTTCGCGGCCATCTGGCTCTACCTGCTGTCCCAGCCGCCGCTGGAGCGGGACGACCTGGGCATCGGTGACGACACATACTTCACCGCCGTCTGGGGGCGCATCATCACGATCGGGATCATGATGGCGTTCGTGGTGCGGGACATCCTGCGGCCGGACAAGGACGTCGTACGGCAGGCCGACATCGATGACCAGGCGGGCGGCGTCTTCGACGATACGCCTGACCGGTTCACGCTGGCGTCCGCCGTACGATGATCACTCGCTCGGCGAGCCGGGACGCGCTGCTGCTCTGGTTCGGCTCGCGGGCTGGGTTGCTGATCGCGACGTTACTCGGCGTGACGCTGGGCGAATACCTGGATAAGTGGCGCAAGTGGGATGCCGGGCTGTTCATCACGATCGCCCAGTACGGCTACGACGGCGAGCCCGGCAGACCGCCGGACGCGGGGTTGCCCGCGTTCTTCCCCGGCCTGCCCGCCGTGCTGCGGCTGGTGCACTTCGTCGTGCCGGACTGGGCGGCGGCCGGGCTGCTCGTCTCGCTGGTGGCGGGTGCGGTGGCCATGGTGGCGCTGGCCAGGCTGGCCGAGTTCGAGGGCGCCAACGGGTGGATGGCCGTGCTGGCGCTGCTGGCCTTCCCGATGGCCGTGTTCCTGGTCGCGGGCTACAGCGAGACGCTCTTCCTGGCCTTCGCCATTCCCGCGTGGCTGGCCGCCAGGCAGGGACACTGGGCGCAGGCCGTGTTACTCGCGGCGGGGGCGTCATGCGTGCGGATCACGGGGTTGTTCCTGGCGGTCGCGCTCGTCGTGGAGTTCGTCGCGAGCCGGGACTCGCCGCGGCGGGCCGGGTGGCTGGTCGTGCCGTTCCTGCCGCTGGTGGCGTACTCCTATTACCACTACAGCAGGTCGGGCGACTGGCTGGCGTGGAAGCACGCGCAGGAGGCAGGCTGGGGGCGCGAGTTCGAGTGGCCGTGGGAGGCGTGGAAGACGACCTGGCGCTCGGCCATGGGAACCGACGACTTCGCGGTGGCCTTCCGCATGGAGATCGCCGGGGCCGTGGTGGCGGTCGCGGTGCTGGTGTGGCTGCTCCTGCTGCGCAGGTGGAGCGAGCTGACCTACACCGGGGCGCAGGCGGCCGCTCTGATGACCTCGGCTTACTACCTGTCGATCCCGCGCTCGCTGGTGTTGTGGTTCCCGCTGTGGGTCCTGGTCGCCAAGGTCGCGACCAGGAAGGCGTGGGTGCTCGTGCTCTACGGCCTGATCTCGGGGCCGCTCATGCTGGTGAACACCGCCCGGTTTCTCAGCGGGGCGTGGGCTGGCTGATATGTATACCCGCTTCTTGGTCTCGGTAATCCAGGGAAGTTATCCACAGGCTGTGTGTATTCGCTAGAGGTTTTTCCTCAGGAACGCGATGTCGTCCGCCTGACCGGCGGCAGGCGTCTCCACCACGATCGGGGCCCCGGCCGCCCGGCAGACCGCCAGGATCAGCTCAGAGTCGATCTTCCCCTGGCCCAGGTTGGCGTGGCGGTCGGCGCCGGAGTCGAAGTCGTCGCGCGAGTCGTTGCAGTGGACGAGATCGATGCGGCCGGTGATGGCCTTGACCCGGTCGACCAGGTCGATCAGCTCTTCGCCGCCCGCGTGGGCGTGGCAGGTGTCGAGGCAGAAGCCCACGTCGAAGCCGTCGAGCGCATCCCAGAGGCGGGCGATGCGCTCCAGCTTGCGCGCCATCGCGTTGCCGCCGCCCGCGGTGTTCTCGATCAGCACGGGGATCGGGCACTCCATGCGCTCGAACACCTTGCGCCAGTTGTCGAACCCCTTCTGCGGGTCGTCGTTCTTGTTGACGTGGCCGCCGTGCACGATCAGCGCCTTCGCGCCGAGCCCCGCGGCCGCCTTCAGGTGCTGCTCCAGCAGCTTGCGACTGGGGATCCTGATGCGGTTGTTGGTCGTCGCCACGTTGATCAGGTAAGGCGCGTGGATGTAGATGTCCACGCCCTGGACCGGCTTGGCGGGCAGCACGGGCTTGTCATATCCCTGGGGGTCCCCGAGGAAGAACTGCACCACCTCGGCCCCGACCTCCTCGGCGTGAGCGGCGGGGTCGTCCTGATCGACATGAGCTCCGATGCGCACCATGCCACCGAGCTTATCCAGAGCGGCGCGCCTGGGGCTTGCGTAACCAGCGCAAGCCCCAGGCGAGCGCGACCATGAGCGCGTTTGCGGGCAGGGCGTTCGGGCAGTCGCAGAGCACCCCCTACCCGAGGAGAAACGCTATGACAAGGTGGCGCTGGCGGGCGCTGATCTTATTGATTTACGTGGTGATCGGGATCTACGTGGCCTGGCTGTACGACTACATCACCCCGGGGCTGCTGCGGGACCTCGCGGAGGCGTTGCTCGCGGTGTTCCTCTGGTTCCTGGTCCTGCTCGGCATAGATCTGCACATCGGATGAACGACATAAACGAACGGCCCCGGTTCCTGTGGAATCCGGGGCCGTCGCTCGTCAGTGGGGGAGGAACCCGCCGTGGGCGATGCCGAGCGCGGCCCCGACGAACGATCCCACCAGCCCGACGATGTTGAGCGAACGTTGCGGCGTGGTCGCGGAGACGTACTGAGAGTAGAGACCCACGCCGAAGCCGAGTGTGCCGAACCAGGCCGAGATGGCGTGCGCGGAGGTCCAGAACGTCGAGACGAATGCCACGATGCCGCACAGGAGCGTCGCGACGGCCAGAACGTTCTCGACAGGATGTGCACGTCCGTCCGTGTTGAGCGTGAGCCTGAACCGTTCCCTCTCCGAGGGTTGAAGCACATGTGGCACAGCCACCACCCCCTTAGGTTTCCTAAAGGCCTTCCCACGTACTTGTGGCTGGTAACCTGGGGCACGCTGCGTTGTGATGGGTGATCCGTCGCCCGGCGGTGCCGAAGTGGGCGCCCCGGGTTCCAACGCCAGCGTCCTCCTGTCACGGCAGAGTGTCGTGACCGCAAGAGTCCAGAGGAGGTTGGAGTCCCGCATGCGTCGTTACGAAGTAATGGTCATCCTGGACCCTTCGCTCGATGAGCGCACCGTCGCGCCGTCCCTCGACCAGTTCCTCACCGTGGTCCGCAACGACGGCGGCACCGTGGAGAAGGTCGACGTCTGGGGCCGTCGCCGGCTCGCGTACGACATCAACAAGAAGTCCGAGGGCATTTACGCCGTCATCGACCTGTCCGCGGAGCCCGCGACGGTCAAGGAGCTCGACCGCCAGATGAACCTCAACGAGGGCATCCTGCGCACCAAGGTCCTGCGGCCCGACGTGCACTAACCCCCGGCTTTTGTCGGGGGACACCCGTAGTCTGAGCCGTAACCCAAGCGAAGGCGTGCAGGAAGGCGAGCGCAAGCCATGGCAGCAGGCGACACCGTAATCACCATCGTCGGCAACCTCGTCGACGACCCGGAGCTGCGCTTCACCCCGACGGGGCAAGCGGTGGCTCGATTCCGCATCGCGTCCACTCCGCGGTTCATGGATCGCCAGACCAACGAGTGGAAAGATGGCGAGAGCCTCTTCCTGACCTGCAACGTGTGGCGGCAGGCGGCGGAGAACGCCGCCGAGAGCCTCCAGCGCGGCATGCGGGTCATCGTGCAGGGGCGGCTCAAACAGCGGTCTTACGAGACCAAGGAAGGCGAGAAGCGCACCGTCTACGAGGTCGAGGTCGACGAGGTCGGCCCGTCCCTGCGTAACGCCACCGCCAAGGTCAACCGCACCTCCCGTCAGGGCGGTGGCGGCGGCTTCGGCGGCGGCCCGGCCGACGACCCGTGGGCCTCCGCGTCACCCGCCCCGCCCCAGGGCGCGAGCCCCGGCGGCTTCCAGGGTGGCGGCGGCGGCAACTACGGTGGCGGCCAGCAGGGCGGCGGCGGCTTCGGCGGCGGCAACGACTTCAGCGACGAGCCTCCCTTCTAGTCCACATCCACAAGTCCGAGTCCATTCCCGCCCCAAAGGCGGGGCTCTGAAAGGAGCACCACGATGGCTAAGCCGGCACTGCGCAAGCCCAAGAAGAAGGTTTGCCTGTTCTGCCACGACAAGATCTCCTACGTCGACTACAAGGACACGGCGCTGCTGCGGAAGTTCATCTCCGACCGCGGCAAGATCCGTGCGCGCCGGGTGACGGGCAACTGCACCCAGCACCAGCGTGACGTGGCGACCGCGATCAAGAACGCCCGTGAGGTGGCCCTGCTGCCCTACACGAGCACCGCGCGCTAAGGAGGACTTGTCGATATGAAGCTCATCCTCACCAACGAGGTCTCCGGCCTCGGCGCCCCTGGCGACGTCGTCGAGGTCAAGGACGGCTACGGCCGTAACTACCTGATCCCGCGCGGCTTCGCCATGCGCTGGACCCGCGGGGCCGAGAAGCAGATCGAGACGCTCAAGAAGGCTCGCGACGCCCGCGAGATCCGCGACCTTGGCACCGCCAAGGAGGTCGCCGGCCAACTGGGCGCCCTGCGGGTGCGCCTGGCCACCCGCGCGGGTGAGTCCGGCCGCCTGTTCGGCTCGATCACCACGGGCGACATCGCCGACGCGGTCAAGGCCGCCGGCGGGCCCGCGCTCGACCGCCGCCGCATCGAGATCCCCAACCCGATCAAGAGCGTCGGCGCCCACCGCGTCACCGTCAAGCTCCACCCCGAGGTGTCTGCCTCTGTGGATGTTGAGGTTGTCGCGGGCTGATCTCGCTGATCAGAGCCCCCTCCTTCAGGAGTGGGGCTCTTTTCTTTTTGTTACGCGGTGCCGTGGCTTCCCACTCGCCGTAGCCGGCTGATGGCCCTCCAGGAAACGGCCGCTGACCCTTCACCGGCTGAGCGCCGTTACGCGAGCCCATCCTGGGCCGATTGCCGTGGTCCGGGCAGCGTAGAATGCCGTAGTTCTTAGCACGTTTCCCCCTGGAGGCAAGGCCATGGCCCGTTCCTTCATGCTGCTTGCGCTGGCCGTGGCGGTCGTTGGTTGTGCGCCTGTGGACAACACGACGAGCACGACGTCAGCCAGTCCGGCGACGTCCACTGCCTGTACCAAGGAGCAGCTCGCGCTCATCAATCCCGGAAAGTTGACGATCGGGACCGACAAACCGGCGTTCGAGCCGTGGTTCAAGGACGACGACCCGAGCAACGGGCAGGGGTTCGAGAGCGCGGTCGCCTTTGCCGTGGCAGGGGAGCTGGGCTTCGATCGGAGTGAGGTGCAGTGGAGCACTGTCAAGTTCGATTCCGCGTTCGCGCCCGGTGAGAAACAGTTCGACTTCGACATCAACCAGGTGTCGATCACGCCTGAGCGGGCTCAGGCGGTCGACTTCAGCAAGGGCTACTACACGGTCAAGCAGGCTGTCGTGGCCATTGAGGGCGGTAAGTACGCCGGGGCCAAGAGCCTGGCCGAGCTGAAGGACGCGAAGATCGGCGTGCAGGTGGGCACAACCTCGCTGGCCGCCGTCCAGGAGATCATCCAGCCCGCGGACGACCCCAACGTGTACAACGAGCAGATCGACGCCGTGAACGCGTTGAAGAACAAGCAGGTGGACGCGCTGGTCGTGGACCTGCCGACGGCGTTCTATGTGACCGCCGCGCAGGTCGAGAACTCGAAGATCATAGGGCAGTTCAGCTCGACTGGTGGCGCGCCGGAGGAGTTCGGACTGGTCATGGAGAAGGGCAGCCCGCTCAAGCCGTGCGTCGACCAGGCCGTGGATGCGCTGAAGTCCAAGGGTGAGCTGGCCAAGATCGAGCAGCAGTGGCTCGGCTCGGCCGCGGGCGCTCCCGAGTTGAAATGAGCGAGTGGGTCAAATCCGAGCGGCAGGCTGAGCGGGAGCGGATCCGCAGGTCGCACGCTCGCCGCTCGGCCTCGATCGCGACGACCTCGACGGTGGTGTTCATCGTCCTGGTCGTGTGGGGGGTCACGAACTCGCCTGGCTGGCCGCGGGTGCAGGAGAAGTTCTTCAGCTGGAAGCATTTCGCCAACGCGATGCCCGACGTGCTGAGCGGGTTCATGCTCAACGTCAAGATCTTTCTGATCGCGGAGGTGCTGATCCTGGTCGTGGGGCTCTTGGTGGCGCTCGCCAGAGGGATCAGGACGCCCGCGTTCTTCCCGATCCGGGCGCTGGCCACGCTTTACACCGACATCTTCCGCGGCGTGCCGACGATTCTGGTGATCTATCTGATCGGGTTCGGGCTGCCCGCCCTCCGGCTCCAGGGCATCCCGTCCGATCTGGTGACGCTGGGCATCATTGCGTTGACGCTGTCCTACGGCGCGTACGTGGCCGAGGTCTTCCGCTCCGGCATCGAGTCCATCCACCCGAGCCAGGTGGCGGCGGCCCGCTCGCTCGGGCTGAGCCACGGCAAAACCATGCGATTCGTGGTGCTGCCGCAGGCCACGCGCAGGGTCGTGGTGCCGCTGCTGAACGACTTCGTCTCGCTGCAGAAGGACACGGCGCTGGTGGCCACCATCGGCCCGCTGGAGGCCCTCAGGCAGGCGCAGATCCACGTGACCAAGACCTTCAACTACACGCCCTACCTGGCGGCGGCGCTGCTGTTCATCCTGCTCACCATCCCCATGGCCAGGCTCACCGACCACCTGGCCGCCCGCACCCGCCGGAGGCGTGGCGCATGAGCCTTCTGACGATCGACGGGGTGTGGAAGAACTTCCACGGCCACGACGTGTTGCGCGGCATCGACCTGGAGGTGCAGCCGCACGAGGTGGTGAGCCTGATCGGGGCCTCCGGGTCGGGCAAGTCCACACTGCTGCGCTGCGTGAACCTGCTGGAGACGGTGGACGACGGCACGATCTTCCTGGACGGCGACGAGATCACCGATCCCCGGGTGAACGTCGACGACGTGCGCAAGCGGCTGGGCATCGTGTTCCAGGCGTTCAACCTGTTCCCGCACATGACCGTGCTGGACAACATCACCCTCGCGCCGCGCCGGGTGCACAAGGCGGCCAGGGAGCAGGCGGAGGAGCAGGCGCACGAGCTGCTCGCCAAGTTCGGGCTGGCGGACAAGGCGCGGGCGTACCCCGACCAGCTGTCGGGCGGGCAGCAGCAGCGGGTGGCCATCATCCGGGCGCTGGCCACGCAGCCCAGGCTCATGTTGCTCGACGAGGTGACCTCGGCGCTCGACCCCGAGCTGGTGGTCGAGGTGCTGGGGATCATCAGGGAGCTCAAGGAGTCCGGCATGACCATGATCCTGGCGACTCACGAGATGGGTTTCTGCCGCGAGATCTCGGACACGGTGTGCTTTCTCGACGGCGGCGTGCTGCTGGAGAAAGGGCCCGCGGAGAAGGTCTTCACGGACCCGGAGAACGCCAGGACCAGGGAGTTCCTGCGAAGCGTGCTGGAGACCAGGCGGTTCTAGCGGCGGTGGCGGCCGCGTACGGGGTCGACCGGGCGCGCAGGGCGGGCCAGGAGGCTGTGGCGGCGGCCGTACACAAGGTAGACCAGCAGGCCGAAGGCCATCCACAGGACGAAGTACGCCCAGGTCAGCACACGCAGGTTCACCATGAGCCAGAGCGTGGCCAGCAGCGAGAGCGCCGGCACCAGCGGAGACAGCGGCACCCGGAACCCCCGCTCCAGGTGCGGCATGCGGCGCCGCATCACGATCACCCCGGCGGCCACGAACGCGAAGGCGAACAGCGCTCCGATCACCACGAGCTCCTGCAGCGTGAGCACCGGAACGAACTCGGCCAGCACGATCGCGACCAGCCCGATCACCAGCGTCACCCGCGACGGCGTGTGATAGCGGCGGCTGACCGCCGCCAGGCCGCGGGGGATCAGCCCGTCACGTGCCATCGAGAACAACACCCGCGTCTGGCCCACGATCAGCACCAGGATCACGGTCGTCAGCCCGAGCAGCGCGCCCACGTCGATGACGTGGGCCATCCAGTCCACACCCGCCGCGCGGAACGCGCTGGTCAGCGGTGCCTCCACCGAGATCTTCGTGTACGAGACCATGCCCACCATGACCAGCGCCACCGCGATGTAGATGACGGTGGCGATCACCAGGCTGCGGATCATGCCCTTGGGCACCGCACGCGGCGCGTTGACGGTCTCCTCGGCCGCCGTGGCCACCACGTCGAACCCGATGTACGCGAACGCGATGGCGGAGGCCGCCGAGAAGATCCCGAACCAGCCGAACGCGCTGCTCTCGCCGACGAGCACCTCAAGCACGGTGGCCGGCGAGGTCGTCAACGTCTTGGACGGCACATAGAGTTCGCCGAAGTTGGCGGCGTCGAGGTGGAAGAGGCCCACGACGATGACCGCGCCGATGGCCAGCAGCTTGGCCGACACCATGATCCACAGGGCGCGCAACCCGACCCGGGCGCCCAGCGCAACGATGGCGGTGAGCAGCACCAGAATCACGAGCACGAGGACGTCGGCGACGAGGTCGGGGTTGGGCACGCGGACGCCGAGGTTCGTGATCGCGCCGACCGCGATCAGGCCCCATGCCCTGGCCACGACGGCGGCGGCGAACTGCAGTTCCAGGATCAGCGCCCAGCCGATGATCCAGGCCCAGACCTCGCCGAAGATGACGTACGTGAAGGTGTAGGCGCTGCCCGAGGTCGGCATCGTGGATGACAGCTCGGCGTAGCACAGGCAGGCCAGCAGGCAGGCGATCCCCGCGATCATGAAGGAGAGGATCACGCCGGGGCCGGCCGTGGTGGCCGCCTGCTGGCCGGCAATGGAGAAGATGCCCGCGCCGATCGTCACACCGAGCCCGAGCACCACCAGGTCCGCCGGGCGGTAGAGCTCGGCCAGGCTGTGCCTGGCGCCGGTGCGTAGGCCGGTCGCTTCCGAAGGCGGCAGTCGTCGAAGAATTGTGGACAAGGAACACCCCGCTCAGGGACATCGCCCACAATGTCTCACCACTTGGACAACAGCAAGCACGAGACGATTACAGTGGACCGCGTTCAGCGGTCCGCTGTGTATGCCTATGCCCCGGTCACCAGCCAGGCGGTGCCGGCGGCGCGGCGCACGAGAGTGATCAGCCGCGCGATCATCCACACGCCCAGCGCGCACCACAGGGCGACCACGCCGAACCCGGAGGCGAGAAAGGCGGCAGGCAGGTACGCCAGCGTCGTCCACACCCCCGCCCACGCCAGGTAACGCTGGTCGCCCGCGCCGATCAGCACGCCGTCCAGCACGAACACCACCCCGCACACCGGCTGGAACAGCGCCACCGGCCACAACAGAGCCAGCAGCAGCTCGGCGACCCGCGGATCGGCGTCGAACAACCCCGGCAACGCCGGCCTGGCGGCGAGCACGAGCAGGCCGAGCACGATCCCCGACCACACGCCCCACTGCACCATGCGCTTGGTCGCCGCCCTGGTGGCGGCCACGTCCCCGGCGCCGAGCGCACGTCCCGTGATGGCCTGGCCGGCGATGGCGATGGCGTCCAGCGCGAAGACGAGCAATGTCCACACCTGGGTGGCGAGGGCGTAGGCGGCCAGTGAGGCCTCGCCCATCCTGGTGGCGATCACCGTGGCGGCGGTCACCACGATCCGCAGGCAGAGGGTGCGGATGAACAGCGCGATCCCTGCCGTGCCCGCCTGCTTGAGCCCGGCCAGGCCGGGCGTGAGCGGTGTGCCGAGCTGTAGCGCACCCCTGGCCACCACGACCAGATAGACGGCCGCGCCCAGCGTCTGAGCCAGCACGGTGCCCCATGCCGACCCGGCGATGCCCCACTCCAGCCCCAGCACGAACCAGGCGTTGAGCGCCGCGTTGAGCGCGAACGAGCCGACGGCCACGACCAGCGGCGTGACCGTGTCCTGCAGCCCGCGCAACACGCCCGTGCCCGCCAGCACGACCAGCATGCCGGGCGCGCCCAGCAGGCTGATCCGCAGGTACGTCACGGCCTGGGCGCTCTGTTCCGCGCTCGCCCCGAACACCTCCACGACCGCGGGGGCCAGGGGCCAGAACACCGCGATCAGCGCGGCCCCGATGCCTAATGCCAGCCAGATGCCGTCCACACCGCTGCGCATCGCTCGTACGTGCTCGCCCGCGCCCGTCTGCCGCGCCACAGACGCCGTCGTGCCGTAGGCGAGGAAAACACACAGGTTCATCAGCGCTGCCAGGACCGTGCCCGCCACACCCAGGGCGCCCACCGCCGTGGTGCCGAGCCCGTGCCCGACGATGGCGTAATCGGCGAGCAGGAAGAGCGGCTCGGCCACCAGCGCACCGAACGCCGGCACGGCCAGCCGCAGAATCTCCCTATCTCTGGATGTAATGAGCATTTGCCTATTATGAGCCTTACGCGGCGTGTCTGGCCAACTTTCTTTCCTCCACAGCCGGTGGACACTGTTAGCCCAGCTCAGAGGCTCATTGGTGGATGGCAGAAAGAGTTATCCCCAGCCTCCGTCCACAGGCAGTTCACACCCTGGGGGCGATAGTGCACAGCTTGACCACAGGGTTGTCCACAGGCCGCGTTGCCGATGAGCCTGGACTCCGCGAAACTGTCACACCG
Source organism: Nonomuraea polychroma (assembly GCF_004011505.1). Lineage (NCBI taxonomy): Bacteria > Bacillati > Actinomycetota > Actinomycetes > Streptosporangiales > Streptosporangiaceae > Nonomuraea > Nonomuraea polychroma. Next base: position 9,394,411 of record NZ_SAUN01000001.1, on the reverse strand, counting down.
GTCGACTACAAGTGGGGGTGGTGCGACCGCCTGCAAGGTTGTTCGAGGGGGCGCGGTGAGCATTGACGAAGAGACCGACGCAGGTCCAGGTTTCGAGCGCACACCGCCGCACAACATCGAGGCGGAGCAGTCGGTGCTGGGCGGCATGCTGCTGTCGAAGGACGCGATCGCCGACGTCGTGGAGATCATTCGGGCTGACGACTTTTACCGGCCCGCCCACCAGATGATCTATGACGTCATCACCGACCTCTACGGCCGGGGCGAGCCCGCCGACGCGGTCACCGTCTTCGACGAGCTGCAAAAGCGCGGCGAGATGGCCAGGGTGGGCGGCGCCGCCTACCTCCACACGCTCACGGCCGTCGTCCCCACCGCGGCCAACGCCGGCTACTACGCAAAGATCGTCCGAGAGCAGGCCATCCTCCGCCGCCTCATCGAGGCCGGCACCCGCATCGTCTCCTACGGCTACGGCGGCCAGAACGAAGAGGTCGACGACCTCGTTGACCGCGCCCAGGCGGAGATCTACAAGGTCACCGAGCGCCGCACCTCCGAGGACTACGCACCCCTGGCCGACATCATGCCCGGCGCCCTGGACGAGCTGGAGGCCATCGGCAGCCGGGGCGGTCAGATGGTCGGCGTGCCGACCGGCTTCCAGGACCTCGACCAGCTCACGAACGGCCTGCACCCGGGCCAGATGATCGTCGTGGCCGCACGACCCGCAATCGGGAAAAGTACCCTAGGTCTGGACTTCGCTCGTTCGGCGGCGATCAAGCATGGGATGACCACGGTGATCTTCTCGCTGGAGATGTCCCGCAATGAGATCACCATGCGCTTGTTGTCCGCCGAGGCCAGGGTCGCGCTGCATGCCATGCGGTCGGGGATGATGGGCGACGACGACTGGACGCGGCTGGCCCGGCGGATGAGTGAAGTGGCCGAGGCGCCGCTGTTCATCGACGACTCGCCCAACATGTCGATGATGGAGATCAGGGCCAAGTGCCGGCGGCTCAAGCAGCGCAACGACCTGCGCTTCGTGGTCATCGACTACCTCCAGCTGATGAGCTCGCCGAAGAAGACTGAGAGCCGCCAGAACGAGGTCTCCGAGATTTCGCGTGCCATCAAGCTGCTGGCCAAGGAGCTCGAGGTGCCGGTCATCGCGATCTCCCAGCTCAACCGTGGTCCCGAGCAGCGAACCGACAAACGTCCCCAAGTTAGCGATCTGCGTGAATCCGGAAGTATTGAACAAGATGCGGATATGGTTATCTTGCTCCATCGCGAGGATGCCTACGAGCGCGAGTCGCCCAGGGCGGGTGAGGCGGACCTTATAGTTGCTAAGCATCGAAATGGTCCAACTGCCACTGTCACTGTCGCCTTCCAGGGACATTACTCTCGCTTTGTTGACATGGCTGCCCACTAGTACTGTCTGAATTGTAGGGTCCGCTCTTTGATGTCCCTTTCCGCGTCACCGTGTCCCATAGATGGCCCTTAGGACACCATTCGCGGACTCGCAGGTCTACAGGGTCGCACTATCTAGTGATGTTGTTGGCGTTTTTGGTGACGGTGGGGTCATTGGAGCCCATGATGAGGGCACCTGCCAGGTCTCCCTGAGGGGTCGAGGTGCTCTTGTCGGATGCTGATGTCGTAGGTTCGGCCGAGGTCCGCGCAAAGTCGCCGAACGGGACCGCGGCGGTGTCGTGCCGGTTCATGGATGCGCCGGTGCAGGAGATGCTTGCGGCCGGGCCGTGGCGGACGTTCCGCTGGCACCATGGTCAGAAGCACTATTCGGGTGCATTCTGGTCTGCTACCGAGGGCTCACATGTGATCTATGAGTCCCGGCTTGAGCTGGCGCGGCTTCTATTTGCCGACTTCGACCGGTCGGTCTCTCGGATCGTGGCTCAGCCGTTTCTGATGACGGCCCAGGTGGAGGGCGCTGAGCGTCGGCACATCCCCGATTTCCTGCTGATGACCGAGTCTGGTCCGCTGGTGGTAGATGTGAAGCCGGCACGGCGGCTGGCGCGTCCAGAGGTCGCGTTCACCTTCGCCTGGAGCAGGCGGGTAATCGAGTCGCGCGGCTGGGGTTTTGAAGTGTGGAGCGAGCCGGATCCGGTCGAGACCGAGAACATCCGGTTTCTCGCCGGGTATCGCAGGCCTTGGTTGTTCTCACCCGGTCTCGTGGCCGCGTTGGAGGCAAGCGTGACGGACGGGGTGACGTTGCGGGAGGCCTTCGCAACGGTGTCGAGCTTCGACCCGAGGCTGGTACGGGCGGCTGTCCTCCACCTGCTCTGGACCGGACGGTTCAGGGCTGATCTGAGCATCCGGCTATGCCCAGGCACCGTTCTGAGGAGATCGTCATGAGCCATGGCACAGTGCGGCTTGGCATTGGGGCGCGGCTCGTCTACGACGGGGAGGCCGTCGAAGTCGTCGAATTCGCAGCGACCGGTGCGGGCAACGAGGTGGTGCTCAAGGACGGCAGAGGGCGGATGCTGCGGGTCTCGGTCAAAGAGCTGCTGTTCTCCGACCGGGCCACGATCGTTCCCGAGGAAGCCGGAGCCTGCTCGGGGGATGTCGACGATGTCGCCTCGGTGGTGCTCTCGCGGCTCGACCGTGCTGAACAGGAACGTGTAGCAGGCCTGGTGGGACATGTTCGAGAGGTGCGGTGCGGCTACCGGTCGGGCAGTTCCGAGCTGGCGGCGCCCGGTGAGCCGAGACCTGAGTACGACCCCGGTTTGCCGAAGATGACCAGATATGCGGCCAAGGCGCGGGAGTTGGACGTCTCAGTACGCACCATCAAGCGGTGGGTGGCCGCGGTTGAGGAACGAGGAGCGGCCGGGCTCGCGCCCCGCGCCCGTGGAACGACGATCCTCGACCGTCTCGACCCGAGGTGGGTTGAGACGGCGCTGGAGGTGATGGTCGAGTACACCGACCAGTCCAAACCGCAGCGCATCGAGGTGATCGAACGCACGCGGGCACGCCTGGTCGCACGATTCGGTGAGGGCGCGGTGGACATGCCCGGCCAGTCCAAGGCATATGAGGCGTTGGAAGCGCTGGAGCGGCAGCACCCGACGTTCCGGTTGAGTACGAAGCGGAACCGGGACATCGCCGGACGGCCCCGGGAGGTGTTCGGGCGTCTGCGCCCGACCCGGCCGGGTGAGTACCTGCTGATGGACACCACCCGGCTGGACGTGTTCGCGCTGGATCCGGTGACTCTGCGGTGGATCAACTGCGAGCTGACCGTCGTGATGGATTGGTACACCCGCTGCATCGTGGGGATCCGGCTGACGCCGGTGTCCACGAAGGCGGTGGACGCGGCCGCGGCCCTCTTCCAGGCATACCGGCCGTTACCGGTCGCGGCGCACTGGCCACGCGAGGCGGTCTGGCCCGAGCACGGCATCCCCCGTTCGGTGCTGATCGACCCGACGGCGATCGATGGGCCGATGGCGAAGGCGGCAGGACCCGCGTTAGTGCCCGAGACCGTGGTGATCGACCACGGGAAGATCTACGTCTCAGAGCATCTGCGCAGCGTCTGCGCCCGGATGGGCATCTCCATCCAGCCGGTCCGGCTCCGGACGGGCCGGGACAAGGGGCCGGTCGAACGGTTCTTCAAGACGTTGAGGGAAGGGCTGCTGCACACCCTGCCCGGCTACAAGGGCCTGGATCTCTTCTCCCGGGGCGAGGCGCCTGAACGGGAGGCGTTCTACTACATCGACGAATTGTTCGACCGGATCCGGCAATGGATCGCGGCGACCTATCACCTCACACCCCACTCGAGTCTGATCGACCCGGCGGTCCCGGGGCTGCGCATGTCGCCAGCGCAGATGTTCGAGCACGGGATGGCCAGGGCCGGTTACATCGAGGTTCCCCGGGACAGATTCCTGGCGCTGGAGTTCTTGGAGACCAAGTGGCGCACCATCCAGCCCTACGGGGTCGAGATCGACGGTCGGCGCTACAACGGCCCTGGTCTCTACCTCGACGGGCGCCCGAGCCCGTATCTGGGCGGCAAGTGGCCGATCCAGGTCAACCCGGACGACATCGACCACGCCTACTTCCGTGACCTGGACCGGACCTGGCACCAGCTGGATTGGGAGCACGCGGCCAGCCGCAGTTTCCCGCTGAGCGAGGACGCTCTGGAGTACGGTCGCAAGCTCGCCGCGACGAAGCACCCGTACTCCAACGACCGCCTGGCGGTGTCCGAACTGCTCGAGCGCTGGCAGTTGGGGCTGGGCATGACGCTGGCCGAGCGGCGGATCGCGCTGCGTGCGGCCAGGGAACAGATCGCGTTCGCCGTTGAGTGGGACAAGCAGCCCCCGCGCGAGCTCGTGCGAGAGCCCGCCGACATCGGCGGGGACGATGACGCCGCGGACGCCGAAGACTTCGAGGGCGGGGTGCTTGGCGAGGATGCCGAACTCGACGAGGAGTCCTTCTACGCCGATGCCCTGGAGGACCTGTGATCCTGTCTGAGGTCCAGGTGCCACGGGAGGATCCAGCGTGGAGGACCCTTGCACTCGACGATTTGACCCTGACCAGGAAGGAAGGCTTTGCGACGTTCGCCGAGGCGCCGGATTTCCCCCGCCCTCCAGACATGACCAGGTCCGGCCTCAAGGCTTTGAGCCCAGAGGCGAAGGCCGAGCACGATCTGTGGCGCCGCAGGTTCCTCGCCAACCTGCGTCCGATCAAGACCGCACAGGCAAGCCAGCTCGTCGCGGATTTGACCGACATCCTCCAGGCCGGCTTGGACCAGCCGAACTGGGAGGCCAAGGGGATGGCCGCCGTCGACGCGTTCCCCGGCCTGGGCAAGACCACGGTCGGACTGTCGTTCGCCAAGCGCGTCCACAACGACCTGATCCGCGAGCACGGCCGGTTCACCGCAGCCGGGCACGAGCGGTGGCCGGTGATCCGGGTCGGGATGATGGGCGACACCACGGTCAAGGACTTCAACTGGGCGATGCTGGAGTTCTTCGCCCACTCCGGGCGCAACAGCGGGACCGCGAACTCGTTCCTATCCCGCGCCCTAGACTGCGCCCTGTCCTGCGAGTCACGGCTCCTGCTGGTCGACGACCTGCAGTTCCTCCGATTCCGGTCGATTCGCGGGACCGAACTGGCCAACCAGTTCAAGACGATCGCCAATGAGTTCCCACTGATGATCCTTTTCATCGGGCACGGCTTGAAGGACAAGGGCCTTTACGACGATCCGCAGCTCGAACGCCGCGTCACCCCGCTTGATCTGGATCCGTTCACGATCGATGACGAGGCCGGGCGCACGCAGTGGCGCAGCTTCCTGCTCTCCCTGGAACAGCGCTTGGTGCTGGCCGATAAGCATCCCGGCATGCTCGCCGACGACCTGTCCGATCACCTCTACGCCCGCTGCAACGGGCACATCGGCTCCCTGATGACCCTGATCAAACGAGCGTGCCTGCGGGCGATCCGAACCGGGGAGGAGCGCTTGACCCTGGAGCTGATGACCACGATCAAACTCGACCGGGCCGCGCAAGATCAGCAGGCGCGGTGGGAGGCTCTGCTGGCCGGCGGCAAGAACACCAGCAAGCCGAAACGATCTGCGCGGCGGCGAGCGTGACCACCTTGCGGACGCTACCGATCCGGATGGCACCGCTTCCCGGAGAGTCCCTGGACTCCTGGCTGGAGGCACTCGCGCACCGGACGCAAACCAGCTACGGCGATGTGCTCTCCAGCCTCGGCCTGTTAACCAGGGCCGGGGACGAGGCGCCCGGCTGGACCCGTCCCCGCGACTGGACCATCGCCCTGAGCGAGCGCGAAGCCGCCGGCATCGCCTTCGCCACCGGCCTGGACGACCAGCGTGTGCATGCCATGACTCTGGCGCACTTCGACGGTCGAGCACTGTTGATCGATCGCGCGAAGCGGCAGGTCAACCGGCACCGGCTATGGGGGCGGGGCACCGGGTCGCGATACTGCCCCGACTGCCTGGCCGAGAGCGCCGGACGATGGAAGCTGGAGTGGCGCCTGGGCTGGTCGTTCGCCTGCACCCACCACTCCCTCCTACTCGTGGACACCTGCCAAGGATGTGGACGCCTGACACGAAGACGCCCCTTCTCTCGCCGCAGCCTGCCGATCCCGGGACACTGCGGCACCCGCCCGCCCCGAACCGCTGACCCCGACGCCCCGCGCGAATGCGACCAGGACCTCACCCAGGCTGAGGCTCTCCGCCTGCCCACGGGCCATCCCGCGATTGAGGCCCAACGCCTGATCACGAACATGATCGAGACCGACCGTGCAGAATTCGGCCAGTATTACCGGCATCCTCAGCCCTCCGCCGTGGCGCTTTCCGAACTGCGCGCAGTTGCTAGTCGGATGCTGACCCACCTGGGCGCTGACGACTTGGCGGCAAGGGTTCCCGCCGACATCCTCAACGCCCACATCACCTCCCAGCCGAGCAACGAGCCAGAGCGACGGGAGGCGAGCCGCCCAGGGTTCATGGCACCGCCCACATCGGCGATGACGGCAGCCGCGGTCATCGCCGCGATGCAGGTGCTCGGCGTGGCGCAGCTGAGCTCAGCCGCCCACGCCCTACGCACGGTGATCGGTAAGTCCCGCAACGGATCTGAGAAGACCACGACCACCACCATCCGAGGCTGGGGCCGAGGCACCGGCACGGTTCTACGGACGATACAACTGGCCGCGCTCGGACCATTGCTTCGCCCGAGTGACCAACTGCGGTACCAAACCGTCGCGCTTCCCTCCCCTCCGTCTGTCACCGCCCGGCAGGTCAGTCGGCGCTCAAACAAACTCCCCGCCGCGCTGTGGCCGTCATGGGCCGTGCGGCTGAGCCCCTCCAGCGGCGCTTACCAGCGCATCCTGGCACCCGTGCTGGCTGCGGGGGTGCTTCTGGTTGGAACCAAACTCGAACTCGACGCGGCTGCATCAATGCTCGGATCGGCCAGCGACGGCAAGTCACTATCGCGCGTACTGCAGATGCTGCACGATCGGCAGTGTTGGGAACCGGTCGCCACAGCCCTGATTCGCCTCGCACATTACTTGGACGAGAACGACATTCCCATCGACTACCAGCGCCGCCGCACCCTGGACTACTCGAACCTGCTACCGGCCAAGCAATGGGTGGAGATCTGCCGCCAAACCGGCCATTCCCCAGGAGGCGGGCGACGGGCCCGTATCGCGCGATGTGTTCTGTTCAGCCAGATCAGCGGCATGCCTGTCAACCATGCGCCCGACTTTCCCACCGCTGACGTGTACTCCTTCCGCTCAGAAGCAGAGCGCTTCACTGAGGTGTGGTCTCCGCAGCTCGCGGACGCCCTCAAACAAGTCGCACGCGACTTCGTCAGCGGATGCGGGCTGCGGAGCGAACCGGTGGTCTGGTGGCCACCGCTCGGCCTACTCGACGGTCTCGAACTGCCCGGCACTGACCCGTCCACCATCGACATCGATCGCCTGCACGAGTTGACCGGGGGACGCCGTTACCCAGCCGGATCGGCCGCCCAGACTCTCGGCGTCAGCATCGAGGCCGTGCGTCTCGTTCTGGAGGAACACCCGATTCCGGCTGCGCCGCTCACCGCGGCCCAGGCCCGTGCCCTTGGGCAAGTGCGCCACGCCGCCCGCCAAGTACTTACGGAGGAGGAATTTCGCCGCCGCTACCTCGACGAACATCAGTCTGCGCGCACCATCGCGCTCGACATCGGCGTATCGAAAGCCACCGTAACCAGACTCGCAGCGGAGTACGGCATCGAGCTACGCAAGGTCGGCCGCTACTTCAAACACCACAACGCCATCGACCCAGACTGGCTATACGAGCAGTACGTCACACGCCGCAGGACACTAGCGGATATCGCACGTGAGAAGGGCACCAGCACCAACTACATCACCCGCCGAGCCCATGACCTGGGCATCCCGCTCCGCCCAAGCGGTGGCGCCAGCACCCGCAAAGCCATGGACTCCAAGGCCGACTTCGCAGGCTATCTGGGGTTGTCAAGTGAACTGGCTGGTCAGCCGCTTGGAGGTCTGTCAGGTACATCAGGCAAGTAGACCCCAGCATGCCGAGCATGGTGGGGTCCGGCGCGAAGGTATTCGAGCGTGTGGAGAGGCGATCGATCAGCGATGGGCCGTTGCGATGAGGCGCCGCAACGCGGCGTGGGCGGGTAGGCCCCAGGCGGGCTTGCCGCCTGGGCGGCCGCGGACGCCGGCTTCGCCGATGAGGAGGCCGCTGAGGGCACGGAGCACTGCCCACCCGCGGGCGCGGCGCAGGGTCGCGGCGTCCGGGGCCGGCTGGTAGGCGGCGTGGAAGAGGTCGGCGGTGTCGTCCGGCAGCAGAATCCACGCGGCGGCGAGGTCGCAGGCAGGATCGCCGGCGAACAGGTCGCCGAAGTCGATCACGCCGCAGATGGTGCCGTCCGCGGTGAGGACGTTGGCCGGATGCAGGTCGCCGTGGAGCCAGAGCGCCGGGCCGGACCAGTTGGGCGCGGCGGCGGCGTCGTCCCAGACAGCGCGGACGGCGTCCGGGTCGGGGATGAGCCGGGGCGCGACGAGCAACGGAACGAAAAGTCTCGGTTTCCGGCCAGCTCGAGCCGATTCAGGTCCCGCACGGCAACTGATCACATGGGTGGAGTCGCTGCGTTGCTTTACCCCCGGCCGCCCGTTGAGAACCTTAGCTGCGCTTTCAACACTGACCCCATGTCCGGGAGTCGTACCGTCACGGCGAGGCCGCCGCCGGTGCGGGGGACGGCATCGATCGTGCCTCCGTGGACGCGTGTGATGGCGGCCACGATCGACAGGCCGAGGCCCGCGCCGGACACCGACTCGGTACGGTCGCTGGTGAGGCGCCGGAACGGCTCGAACAGCGATGACACCACCTCGTGGGCAATCTCCTGCCCGGTGTTCTCCACGGTGAGGACCGCGCCTCCATTGCCCGTTCCGGTCCGGACGGCGATGAACCTACGCTGGTCGTTGTACTTCTCGGCGTTCTCCACGAGATTCGCGATCAACCGCTCCACCAGAACGGGATCGCCGGAGGTGAGGGCCGGTGACAGGTCCACCGTCGCGCCGGGGTGCTCGCAGAGGACACGCCGGGCCAGGTCGGCCAGATCGACGGGCTCTGCGTTGGTCAGCGTGTGTTCTGCCGCGGCCAGCATCAGGAGTCCGTCGATGAGCCGATGCTGGCGGCTGTTGGAGGCGAGGAGTTCATCCCGGGCCTCCAGCATCTCCTCGGGAAGTTCGCCGAACGCCACCTGCAGCAGCGCCCGGTCCAGCGCCAGGGGTGTCTTGAGCTCATGGGAGGCGTTGGCGGCGAACCGGCGCTGAGCATCGGTCGAGCGCTCGAGCCGGTCGAGCATGTCATCGAAGGTGTCGGCGAGCTCCTTGAGCTCATCGTCGGGGCCCTGCATCGCGATCCGCTGATGGAGGTTGGACAGGGACAGTCGGCGGGCCGTGGAGGTGACGCTGCGAATCGGGCGCAGGACGCGTCCGGCCAGCCACCAGCCCAGGATTACGGAGACCACCGTCAGGACAGCGATGATGATCGCGGTGGCGGCCCATTGGTACCTCAGGAGTTCATACTGCAGCTGAAGGTGGCCTTGGAACACCGCTTCCTGGTCGACTTCGCCCCGGGTCGGCGCCCCGGCGGCCGAGGGCTGAGGTGCTCGGCCCGAGACGGAGACGCTCACCCCAAGCGCGCTGCTGAGCAGCAGGTTCACCGCGAGCAGCATGACCACGGCCATGATGAGGAAGGGGCTGGCATAGAGCGCGGTCAGCCGGACCCTGACGGTGCTCCGTGGCCAGGGGCGACGAGACGGTAGCCCGCTCCGATCACGGTTTGAATTACCGGTGGCGGTCCCAGCTTCTTGCGCAGCGTCGCCACCGTTACCCGCACGGAGTTGGTGAAGTAGTCGACGTTCTCGTCCCATGCCTTCTCCAGCAGATCCTCGACACTGACGACGCTTCCGCCCGACCGCATGAAGACCTCCAGCACCGTGAACTCCTTGGGGCTCAGAGCCACGTAGCGCCCGTTGCGATGCACTTCGTGGTAGGCGGGGTCCAGGGTGATGCCCGCCATCTGCAGAACCGGCTGGAGCCGGGTCGGCACCCGCCGTGCCAGGGCTCGGATCCGGGCGACGAGCTCGGGAAAGTCGAAGGGCTTGGCGAGGTAATCGTCAGAACCCAGGCTCAGCCCCTCCACCTTCGACCACAGGTCACCCGCGGCGGTGAGCATGATGATCCGTGCGGGGACCTGCGCCTCCATCAGCCTCCGGCAGACATCGTCACCGTGGATCTCGGGTAAGTCCCGATCGAGCACGATCACGTCGTATTCATTGGTCATCGCCCGTTCCAGGGCCGCGTCCCCGTCATAGACGACGTCCACGGCCATCCGGGCCTTGCGCAGCCCGGTGCCGATGATGTCGGCCAGGCCTTTCTCATCTTCGGCAACCAGCACGCGCATGTTCGATGCTCCTGGATGTCGGTCGTCATGGTACGTCTCAGGCGGACAGGGCCAGCGTCGGCGACATCCGAGCGGCCCGCATCGCCGGGTAGAGTCCGGCGATGGCGCCGACGGCGAGTGTGGCGCCGAGTCCGCCGCCGATCACCCACGTGGGCACGACCGGCGGCAACCCTTGTGTCAGCGCGAACCCGATGGTGCCGACCACTCCCAACAGCGAGCCGGTGAGCCCGCCCGCCCCGGCCAAAATCAGGGATTCGGCGAGAAACTGGATGCGAACCTGGGCGGTGGTGGCCCCGAGCGCGCGACGCAGGCCGATCTCACGACGCCGCTCCAGTACCGAGATGATCATCGTGTTGGCGATGCCGACCCCGCCCACCAGCAGGGCCACGCCGCCGACACCAAGCAACAGGCTGGTGAATGCCCCCGCCACCGCGGCCCTCGCCTCCAGAGCGTCGGAGGGGCGGCTGACCGTGACCTCTTCTGGATGCTCCGGGTTCGCCGCGTGATTCAGCAACGCCCTGACCTCCGTGACCTTCTCCTCAGCGATCTTCGTGTAGACCAAGGTCGGGTGTCCATCGAAACCGAGGAAGGCATCCGCCGCGGCGAAGCCGACCAGCGCGGCCACGTCGACGTCCTCCGCCAGTGGCGATTCGGCCAGGACCCCGATCACCGTCCACCACTGACCGTTGATCCACACCGAGTCTCCGGCGGTGGCGGCGAGCCGTGTGGCGGCCGTGGATCCCAGCACCACGGTGCGTTGCGCCGCGGTGGCCGCATCGTGCCACCTTCCGCTGTGGACAGGGGTCTGCAGGACCTCCAGCAGATCCAGGGATGTGGCGCGGACCTGAAGGCCACCGGTGCGCGTCGAAGGGATGCGATCGTTGCGGTAGATGGCCTTGCCGGTATCACCGGTCTGACCGGCCATGGCGACATGCTCCACGCCCCGGATCATCCGGCCCGCGTTCTTCGGCAGCCTGGCTTTCTTCTCGGAGAACTGCTTGCCGGGGGCGACGGTCAACATGTTCGTCCCCAGCTCATCCAGGGTCTCCATGACGCGAGCCTGGCTGGAGGAGGAGATGCCCAGCACCGCCACCATGGTCGCGATGCCGATGGCGATCCCCAACGCGGACAGCACGGCCCGCGTGGGCCGGGCCCGTAGCCCCGCCACACCCACCCGCGCCACATCCTCCAGGTTCATCCGGGCCGGGGTCAGCCGTGCTTTGCCGATCCGATCCGTCATCGGAGAGCTCCAATCTCGCCGGCCTCGGAGGCCTCATCCGCGACGACCAGGCCGTCACGGATGTGGATCCGGCGTGGCGCGGCGGCCGCGACCTCCAGGTCGTGCGTGATGATCACCACGGTGGCGCCGGCGGCGTTCAGATTCCGCAACGTCGCAAGAACCTCTGCCCCTGATGCGGTGTCAAGGTTGCCGGTCGGCTCATCGGCCAACACCAGCGACGGCTCCCCGACCACGGCGCGGGCCACGGCGACCCGCTGCCGCTCCCCGCCCGACATCTGATTCGATCGGTGCTCCAGCCGATCCGCCAGGCCGACACGCTCCAATGCCTCACCCGCCCGTCGCCGGCGTTCACGCCGCGCCACCCCGGCATATAGCAAACCGTCAGCGACGTTGTCGAGAGCGGAAACTCCGTCCGCGAGGTGGAACTGCTGGAAGATGAACCCGATGTGCTGGGCACGCAGCGCCGACAGCTCGTGATCGCTCAGCTGCGCCACGTCGTAGCTGGCGATGCGCACCTGGCCCTGCGTTGGCCGGTCCAAGGTACCGATCATGTTGAGCAGGGTCGATTTGCCCGACCCGGAAGGGCCGACCATGGCGACCAGCTCTCCGGTATCCACGCGCAAATCCACTCCTCGCAGCGCCAGAACGCCACCGGGAAACTCCTTGGTCACCTTGGTCAGCTCGACGACGGCGGTCATAGCTTGGGAACCTCGACTCTCACGCCCTCCGACAGGCCGGCACCAGAGATCTCGACACGGCTCCCCGTGAACAGGCCCGTCTCGACCGGCACCACCTGCCGGGTCCCGCCCTGCACCACCCGCACACCGTACTGGCCGCCTTCTCGCGCGATCAGTGCCTCGACCGGCACCGACAGCACGTCCTTGCGGCGCCCGGTTCGTAGCTCGACCGTGACCGGCGCCTGATCCAGCCTGCCCAGTTCGCCGCCGACCTTGACACTGACATCGATCGTTGCCGGACTGTCCGCATCCTTCCCGGGCCGTGCGATGGTCCCGACAGAGGAGATCGTTCCAGCGACCTTCTTGCCGTCCGGCAGTTGCACCCTCACCCTGGCGCCCTTTCGAGCGAATTGCTGGTTGGAGGTCTCCAGTTTGATGGTGATAGCCCGTTCGGTCCTGGTTGTTGTCACCACCGAACCTTCAGCGGCATCCCCCGCCTCCTTGGTGTTTTCCGCGATCCGAAGCGCGCCCCTCGAGAAGATCACTTGGCTCACCTCCGCCCTGCCCGTCGCCACCAGCCCCTTATCGCGCTGCCAGGCCCACACCGCCTGGGCGGTCACAGCGGTAAAGGTCTTGTCGACCGTGCCGGACTTGTATCCCAGCTTGACCAGGTTCAGCTCCAGCTGCTGGACATCCGGGCCTGTGGTGCCGACACCAAGGCGCCGATACATCGGGACGGCGCCATACATCAGGAACACCGGTTTGCCCTCCACCTTGTACAGCCAGCCGCCCCGACGCACCACCGTTCCCTCGGCGCGGGTGGCCGTGACCACCCCGCTGGCGCGGTTCGGCTGGATGCGGCGGCCCGCGTACCCGAGGGTGCCGCTGACCTGTTTGGTGTCCACCATGTCGGAACGCGTGATCGGCACGGACGACGTCTGCGCACCGTTGGGGCTCGACGCCGGCGCTGCCGTACGACCGGGGAGGTTCATGAACCCCACCACAGCCCCGCTTCCGATCACCGCTACGCCGCTCAGCAGCACCGCCGTGCGCCTCACTCGGAGTTCCCAGGAGCCTGCTCCTTGCACGCCTTCTGCGCCTGCTGAACCACCGGCGTGTCCTCGGTCATCCCGTCCGGCAGCTTTACAGCGACACCGCCGTCAGGATCCTGCTTCGGGTCCGGCATGTCGACTCCCGCCTTGCGCATGCACGCGACGTACTGGAGCGCGGTGTCCATCGCCTGCTTCTTGTCCTCGGGCGACACCTCCTCACCGGCCGGGGCGTACTGCTTACAGGCCGACTTGGCCGCGTTGCTCTTCTCCGGGGAGTCCGCCTTGATGTCCAGCCCGTCGCTCCGCTCCGTGACGGTGAGACCCTGATCCCGCAGGCACGCCGCGTACTTCGCCTGATCACCGGAGTCTCCCTGCGCCCCGGGGCCACCGCCGCATGACACGAGGACCACTGAGGTAGCGAGGAAGGCTGCTCCCTTCAGGGCAATCTTTATGTTCGCCATGCCCCGCAGCATGCTGGACAAGGGTTTAAAAGAAGCTAACCAGATTTGCTTAACTCATCTTTAACTCAGGCCGGCATCGGTCAGGAACTCCACCGCATAGGCGGCAAATTAGGACACCGCACCGCTTCGCGGTCGGGTAAGCGATCAAACCGTTACCACACGTGCGCCCCTTCTGACCAGCGCCTCCATGTGGCTGACGAGCATTGGAACGACCAGTCTCGGTTTTGGTGCTCGGAGACCTTGGAAACCGAGACTTTTCGTTCCGTTGCTCGTCGAGCCCCGAGCCCCATCTCGATGGCCTCGGCGAGCTGCTTGGCGAACCCCGCAGAGCAGTCGGCCAGCGACCCTCCGCGGCCAAAGCGGCCGGCGGGCGCCTCATCGGGTGCGGGTTGGTGCAGCGCCGTCAGGAAGGCGGCCAGGGCGTCGGCGGCCTCCGCGGCGCGCGTGACGGGGGCGCGGTCGGCGGGCTCGCCCGGCACCCAGGTGGTGACGATCCAGGGTCGCGGAAACAGAGCGGAGGGCTCGCCGAGGCGCTGCGGGACGGGAACCGGCAGCGGGAAGCGCGGGGCGAGGGCGGCAGCCAGGTGTGCTCCTTGCGCAGCAGCTCGTCCGCGTCCTGCGTCGCCCAGGGCAACCGGACGGCGAGGTCGTCGCCGAGCCGCCAGAGCTGGTTGTCCCAGCCCCGCGCGCCGAGCCTCACAGGGTAATCGGCCAGGTCGGGGTGCTGATCGCGCAGCAGACCCCGCACCAACTCCGCGGTGATCTCCATCTCGGTATGCGTCATGCGGAGCAACAGTAGCCGGATGGGCAGCCCGCCCGTTTCCTCCACGGTCCAAGGCTTTCAGGCCAGGAGACCCAGGGTTTCGGGCGTTGCACGGTGTGCTGTTTCCGCCGGACGCCGAGGAAATGACATCAAGCGCGGAATGATCAAGGTGACACGGAGCGCGGAACCGCCAAAACGCCCAGCTCACAGGACCAGCATGTGACACCGAAACACGGAACCTACAATTGGCACGTGTAGAATCCGCGATTCCGTGAGCAAGTCCGCGTGATCATGAGCTTCGATAACGCTCCGTGATGTCGGACTTACTGGACTTTGTTTGCTATCTATTCGGCGGTCGTCCGCGAGGCCGGGCTCATGGGGCGCAGCAGCGGCATGAAGCAGTCCAACCGCCGAAACGGCTTCTGGATTCGCTGCCATCAAGCCGCCTCGTCCGTGGAATCGGGAGTGGGAGCCAGTCGCACGCTGCCGGACTGGGTCTTCTCGTCGGGGAAGACCCACTTCCGGAGCGCCCAGAAGCGGAAGACCATGGCGATCAGCGTGCCGATGATCTGCGCGCTCATGAAGTCGGCGATCTCCTGGGTCACCAGGCTCACATCCGGGGTCTCCAGACGAAATACGTACCGGGAGATCCATAGCGGCGCGGAGCTGAGCACTAGACCGACGCCACTGACAAGGAAGAACAGCGCCGCCTCGTGACGGCGCTCGCGGCCGCCCCTGGTCCGGAACGACCATTCGCGGTTCAACACGTAGGACACGATCGTCGCCACGAGCACCGCGATGATCTTCGCGGTCACCGGCTTCGGTTCCAAAATGGTCAGCTTCAGCCCATAGAACACCGTGTTGTCCACTAAGAACGCTGTTCCACCCACCACCGCGAACTTCAGCAGTTCACGGTGCTTCAGCGCAAGTGCGTGCAGCGGTTCCGGCAATCTGGCGAGTACTGCGTCTGCTATTCGGAGCACGCCCGATCTTCTCACCGGTCGAACACCCTGGTAACAAGATTTACGGACACGGCTTGTCCGGCTGGAACCGTACCTGACCGACAGATCCGCGTGATCATGAGCTTTGATAACGCACGCCCGGTCACGGGGCAGAACCGCGGCTGGCTCTTGCCCAGTTGAGGGCGGAAAGCTACCTGATGTGCCGCAGCAACGCGGCCACCGCCGGTGGGGCGTCCCCGCGCGGGCGTACGACCATCACCTTCCAGGAGGGGGCATGCGCCGAGAACCGGTGTCGTTTTCGCCTGGTACGGGGTGCTGGCCTGGTGGCGGGCCCTGCTCAGCGGGATTCGCGGCCCTTGCACGAGCCGCTACGAGATGATCGTGATAGGTCCGTGGTGGGACAGGTTGGTAAGGTTCATCTGCTGCAGCGTGGTCGCCGGGCTGGTGCTACCGGGCATCACGACGTGGTCGAGGGTCACGCCGGTGATCGGCGCGCCGGGCTGCCCGTTGATACGCGCGGGTGTGGTGCCCGCGTCGCGGACCCGCACGTCCGCCACCCTGACCTGGTCGATAGGGCCGACGCCGAGGTTGGCCCCGATCCACAGGGCCAGCCAGGTCCGGTTGCTGTCGTTGGTGAAGCTGAGCCGCTCGATGTCCACGTCCTCGAACCGGATGTTCGTGGCGCTCGCGGCGCCGTACTTGTGATGGACGCCGATGCCCACGGCGGCGTCGTAGACGACGACGCGTCGGAAGGTGACGTTGCTCTGCGGTTGGACCACCCCTTGGCCGACCTTGATCCCATAGCAGTAGGTCCAGCTGACCAGGTCGTCGAACACGACGCCGTCGAGCGGACGCGGATCGCCGGGGACGTTGCGGAACAGGTCGACGTCGCTGCCCCAGGTCTTGGTGGTGAACGGGTCGTCCAGCCCGATGCCGATCGCGTGCGTGACGGTGACGTCGGTGGACTCGATAACGTCGATGCCGTCGTTCTCGCCCATGTCGAACCGGTTGAACATCTTCAGGTTCCGGAACGTCATATTGGACGACCTGGTGGGCATGAGGGCCCAACTGCTCGACTCGCGGAGCGTGATGCCGTCCAGCGTGAAGCGGTCGGTGTAGATCGGGACAAGCAGGTTGACGCCCAGGTTGCCCGGCGCTAGAGACGCCATGCCGTTGCCGTCGATGACGCCCCGGCCGTAGATGGAGATGTTTCGCGTGGAGTAGCGGGTCGAAATGAACCAGGTGAGGTCGCGCTGCTGCGAGTCCTTGTGCGAGTGTGCGGCGTAGTGGGCGCGCTCGCCGGTATAGCGCAGCACCGCGCCCGGCTCGAGGTAGAACGCCAGGTCGCTGCGCAGGTAGAGGTTGCCGACGGTGTAGACGCCCGCGGGCACGTACACGGTGCCCTGCCTGCCGTTGGCCGTACCCCACGCAGCGGCGTCGTTGAGCGCGTTCTGGAAGGCGACGGTCGAGTACGCGGTGCCGGGCTGCGCGGAGTACGGGGCGCTGCGGACGTTGAAGATGCCGGTGCCGTTGGACGGCGGCCGGTCGGTCTCCGCGGGATCGATCGCGATGACCAGTCGGGGACGGCCGTCGACCTTGACGATCAGGTACTCGTCGTTCGGCACCGTGAACGTGAGCGTGGGACCACTGACCGAGGCGGCGAGGTTCAGCTTCGCCGGACTGATGCTGTAGGAGCCGATGGCGGTATTGTTGATCTTGGTGACGGCAATGGTGGCCGTGCCGGCACCCATGGCGAACTGCGCGATGTCGTATCCGGCATACCGCATCACCGGCACGGTCTGCCCGTTCACCATCAGACGGTAGTCCACCGAGGCCGGGTAGATCGACGCAACGGGATACACCTGCAGCGCGGCGGGCGCCGCCTTCGCGGCATGCGGCATCACCAACGCCGTCATTGCGACCGTGACAAGCAGCGTCGCTGCGACGGCAGCCATGCGGTAATAACCGGCTAATCCGGGCGGGCGAGGTCTCATCCGAATGTCCTCCCGTGCATTCCATCGCGATCCGTCACGTTAGCAAACTGTTACTTTTAGGTAATCCGGATTCACATATACGAAACACCTGCGTAAACGCCCGAGGGTTGCGGCGGGCCGGTGAACGCATCGACTCATGTAGACATTGACAGCAATGAAGCTGATGGTAAAGGTTCTTTCCTGAGAGCGCTCTCACGGCGCGTCGCATCCAGGGAGTCGGAATGCATTCCCTCGTCCGCATCCTCCGCACCGCCGTGCTCGCCACCGTCCTGGCCGCCGCAACCCTCATCGTTGTCGCCGGGCCGACCGCCACCCCGGCCGCTGCCTCGGCCACGCCCCCGCCCGGCCCGCTCACCGCACCCCCGATGGGCTGGAACAGCTGGAACCGCTTCGGTTGCAACATCGACGAAAACCTGATCAGGAGCACGGCCGACGCGCTGGTCAGCACCGGACTGCGCGATGCCGGCTACAGGTACGTCAATATCGACGACTGCTGGATGGCCGGCACGCGTGACGCGCAGGGCCGCCTCCAGCCGCACCCGACCCGCTTCCCGGGCGGCATCAAGGCCCTCGCCGACTACGTTCACGCCCGCGGACTCAAGCTCGGCATCTACGAGTCCGCCGGCACCGCCACCTGCCAGGGACTGCCAGGAAGCCTCGACCACGAGACCATCGACGCGCAGACCTTCGCCGCCTGGGAGGTCGACTACCTCAAATACGACAACTGCAACCACCAGAACCGTCCCGACGCCGACCGCTACCGGGCCATGGGTGAGGCGTTGCGGGCCACCGGCCGCGCCATCGTGTACAGCATCTGCAACTGGGGCCTCGCCGAGCCGTGGCTGTTCGCCCCCACGGTCGGCGGGGTCGTCTGGCGCACCACCGACGACATCAACGACTCGTGGGCCAGCATGGCCTCGATCCTCGACCAGCAGGCCGGCCTCGAACCGTTCGCCCGCAAGGGTTTCTACAACGACCCCGACATGCTGGAGGTCGGCAACGGCGGCATGACCCAGGCGGAATACACGACGCACTTCTCGCTGTGGGCGCTGCTGTCCTCGCCGCTGCTGCTCGGCAACGACCTGCGCTCGGTCTCCGCCAGCACACTGTCCATTGTGAAGAACGCGGACGTGATCGCGGTCAACCAGGACTGGGGCGGCTCGCAGGGGCGCCGGGTGGCCGATTTCGGCGAGACCGAGGTGTGGGCGAAGCCGATGAGCGACGGCTCGGTCGCCGTGGTGCTGCTCAACCGGACCGGCGCCGCAGCGACGGTGGCGACCACGGCGGCCGCACTGGGCATCGGCGGCTCCAGCCAGTACACCTTAAAAGACCTCTGGTCGAAGGCGACCACAACCTCGACCGGCAGCGTCTCCGCGACCGTCCCGTCGCACGGCGTGGCGATGTACCGCGTGACCCGCGCCGGCACGCTCGCCGCGGCACCCGCATCGGGCACGCTGCAGGTCAGCGACCTGACCTGGCTCGCGTCGTCCAACGGATGGGGCCCGGCCGAACGCGACCGGTCCAACGGCGAACAGGGCGCCGGCGACGGCCGCACGATCAGCATCGGCGGCACCACGTTCGCGAAGGGAATCGGCGTCCACGCCGACTCCTCCGTCCACGTCTATCTGGGCCGCGCCTGCCGTACCTTCAGCGCGCAGGTCGGCATCGACGCCGAGAGCGGCGGCAACGGCTCCGCACGCTTCGCGGTCTATGGCGACGGGCGGCTGCTCGGCTACACCGCGGTGAAGAGCGGTGGACAGGCTCCCACCAGGCTGGCGGTGTCGACCGGCGGCTACCTGGCCCTGGAACTGCGGGTGACCAACGCACGCAACGACACCAACTACGACCACGCCGACTGGGGCGACGCGACTCTCGTCTGCGGCGGCACCGGCACCGGCTCGTTCGCCTCCGACCGCGCCTGGACATCGTCCACGAACGGCTGGGGAGCGGCCGAGCGCGACCAGTCCAACGGTGAGCAGCTCACATCTGACGGCAGCGTGCAGACAGTCAACGGCGTGTTCTATCCGAAGGGTGTCGGCGTGCACGCCACGGCAGACGTCGCACTCGGGGTGAGCGGCTGCAGCCGGTTCACCGCGGTGCTCGGCATCGACGCGGAGACCGCCGGCCAGGGAAGCGTCGTATTCTCCCTCGTCGCCGACGGGGTGACGGTGTACACCAGTCCGTCGGTGACCACGACGTCGCCGGTGCAGGTGGACGTCGGCATCTCGGGTCGCACGACGCTGCACCTGGTGGCCGGCGACGGCGGCGACGGCGTCAACTACGACCACGCCAACTGGGCGGACGCCCGCCTGGTCTGTTAGTGCCTCCACGAAGGTCTACCCATGAGCATCGAGGCCGGTGGCCTCGGGGCGCTGCTGGCCGCGATCCCATCATCATGAGCACGTCTGTCTGGAGGATCCTGTGTCGCTTTCCTGGCTCAAAGCCGCAGCGATCGGTGCCGCCATGGCGCTCACCGGACCGGGCTTCGCGGCCGGCGCAGCGGCGAACGCCGCCATCTGCAACAGGTTCTGCGACGGGCGGGACCCGGCCCTGGCGCCGTCCGAACGGCAGCCCGTCACCGCCACCCTCTACGGGCGCCGGCTTACCTTGCACGTCAACGACGTCGATGCGATGGCATGGGCGTCGATCCAGTCTGGTCGGCCAGGCGACGAGGCATGGCTCGACCGGTCCTTCGACGGCGGGCGCAGTTGGGGTTCGGGTAGCCGGCTCGGCAACATCACGATCCCGGCCGGCGCCGGCGGCTGGCGTACCGCGATGTTCAATGTGGATGACTGGGCGACCCGCGGCGTCGGCGTGCTACGCGCCTGCGGCAAGGCGGGCGACCGGCCCGAGATCGCCTGCACCGCGTGGGCCCGCAGCACCTGGAACGCCTGGGACCGGCGCACCGCCGCGGCGACCGCGCTCATGACGGCCTACAACCAGGGCACTGGCCTGTTCGACACCACCGGCTGGTGGAACAGCGCCAATGCCCTCACCGCGATCATCGACAACATCCGGGTCAGCGGGATGGCCAGCTACCAGTACACGATCGCCAACACGTACGACAAGCAGCGCGGCTCCCACCAGGGCGAATTTCGCAACGAATTCATCGACGACACCGGCTGGTGGGGTCTGGCCTGGGTCGCCGCGTACGACCTCACAAAGGACGTCCGTTACCTCAACACCGCCCGGGCCGACGCGGACCACATGTTCAGCTTCTGGGATACCAGGTGCGGGGGCGGTGTCTACTGGAAGACCGATCGGCTGACCAAGAACGCCATCGCCAACAGCCTCTACATTCAGCTCAACGCTGCGTTGTCCTACCGGATCCCCGGTGACCAGACATATCGCCAACGCGCGCAGGCCGGCTGGAGCTGGTTCCAGAGCACCGGAATGATCAACAGCTCGAACCTGGTGAACGACGGCATCAACATGAGCACCTGCCGCAACAATGGCGACGTGGCCTGGACCTACAACCAGGGCGTGCTCGTCAACGGACTGGTCCAGCTCAACAAACTCACCGGCGACACCAACGCACTCGCCGTGGCCCGCCGCATCGCCGATGCGGCCACCACCAGTCCATCGCTCAATCCGGGCGGCATCCTGCGCGAACCATGCGAGAGTAACGGCTGCGGCAGTGACGGACCGTCGTTCAAGGGCGCGTTCATCCGCGGGATCGGTGAGCTCAACACGGTGACCGGCGGGGCCTACACCACCTACCTTCGACGGCAGGCCGACCGGGCGTACGCCAGCGACCGCAACAGCATCGACGCGTACGGACTGAGCTGGGCCGGACCGTTCGACCGCATGGACGCGGCCCGGCAGCACAGTGCGTTGGACCTGCTGAACGCCACCCCGTGACCTACCTCGTACAGTTTCCGGCTGTGGAACTTGACGCTGGCGGCGGGCTGTCCGGCGGCGCGTCGTTGCGGTGTCGCGTCACTCGCCGACGCGGTTCGGGCGTCGGCTTCGCGTCGATGTGACGCTGCTGGCCGTCGACGCCGACCCGGCGCGCGGCATCCCCTGACAGGCCAAAGGTGGTTACCTCACACCAAGCGCGGAACCATCAAGGTGACACGGAGCGCGGAGCCGCCAAGACAGCTACATCTGGGTCCGCGCGTACGCGTGCAGTGCGTCGCGGACGAACGCCGCCCCCGCGGCGTCGTCGTACATGCCGGCGAAGCGGGGGTCGTCGACGTACATGTCCCCCAGGCCCTTCACCATCGCGATCGACTGTTCCCGATTGCCGTCCGCCGTGGGCGTACCGGGGATCTCGCTCAGCCACCGGACGTGCCGGGCGGCCAGCGTCTGGGCACGCGCCGAGGTCGGAGAGATCCCGGCCCTCGCCGCGGCGACCCATGCGGCGACGAGGTCTTCGGTGGCCTGCTTCCAGGCCAGCTGCTGGTCAAGGGTCTTGCCGTGCCACCAGTCGTTGCTCACTTGGAACGCGCGCTCGCCCCAGAGTGAGATCACCTCGTCCTTGTAACGGTCGTTGAACCCCGCCAGCATGACGTCCATCCGCGGTTCCGCCCCCGCCTGCAGGGCCTCGAGCGTGTGACGCACAGAGCGGATCTGCCTTTCGATGCGGTCCCGTTCCTCCTCCAGTGCGGCGATGTGGACGCGGAGCCCCTCGCACGTGTCCACCTCGTCTGCCAGGACCTTGGCGATGTCCGGCAAGCTCATGCCGAGCCGGCGCATGAGCAGGATCCGCTGTAGCCGGGCGACCGCGCCCGGGTCGTAGTAGCGGTACCCGTTCGCGCCGACCCGGGACGGGGCCAAGAGCCCGACGCGGTCGTAGTGACGCAGGGTGCGGCTGGTGATGCCGGCCCTCGTCGCGAGTTCCTGGATCGTCCACTCCATCGTTCCAGTGTTACTCGCGGCGGAGCGTGGCTGCGATGATCTCCGAGCTGTCGGCGTGCAGGGCCTGCGCCGCCGTCTGCCCGGTCGCCGCCAGGTAGGTGTCGACCAGCCTGTTGCCCGCGGCGTACCCGGCACCCATCGGCAGTCCCACCGGGGTGAGGCCGAAGCGCTCGGCGCTGGGGTCGCCGTGCACCCAGGCAGTGAAGTTGTGCATGCCGGTCACGTCGAGCCCGGTGAGCACCTTGCTGAAGACCTCGTCGTCGTGCAGGTGCGGCACGCCGATGCGGGCGGGGCCGAGCTCGTCGCCGTAGAGCTGGCGGGCGAAGGCGTCGGCCAGGCCCTCGCCGACGATGTGATCGCCGACCGTGACGGTCATCGGGTCCCACACGACCCCGCCCGGGCCCCACCGCAGGTTGTGGTGCAGTTCGTGCACGGCGGTGGCCTCCAGCCGCTCCACGTTCTCGGGAAAGGGCCAGAACGTGATGGCGATGTTGCCCGAGATGCCGCCGAAACCGGTCAATCCTTTGCAGGGACCCATGAAATGCTTGTCAGCCGGATCGCCGAGGACGAACAGCACGGTGATGTCCGGGGCCTCCAGCCCCGGCGTCGCCTCCAGCAGTACGGCGAGAGCGTCGTCGAGCGCGCGTTGCATCCGCTCCCAGGCTCCGGCCGCCGCCAGGGTTTCGAGCGCGTCGAGGCAACGCTCCTCGTCGCGGTCGATGGGGAAACCGGATGTTTCGAGGTGCATGGCCACCAGGTCGACCTCGCCGGGGTTGTAGCGGTACATGCCCCTGTTGGCCTCCAGCATCGAACGCAGCAGGTCAACGCGGTCCGCGACCGGGGCCAGCAGGATCTGCCTCATGGCGGAGTAGGTGTCAAGAACGGTGATCGACATGGCCCCGATGCTAGAAGTTGACGCAGCGTCAAGGTCAAACCAGCGGCGCTCCTCGTCGAGAGTACGGCCTCGGACGCAACCGGGAGCGGTCCCAAGCGGCTGGACTACCGTGCCAGGGACGGCTGTGGACCCGTACGCAGCCGGACCGACCTTCACCAGAAGGGTGACGACATGGGCCAGCCAGCGGCACCCCTGCCGGGGGAAGACGATCCGTCTGAGGCCGAGCGGTTACAGGCCGAGATCGGTGCACACTTCTTCTGACCTGTTTCCCATGAAGTGGTCGCCCGGTACGGGCGATCCGACCGTCCGTAATGTGGGGAGGTCGCGAGCGGATCTCTAGATATGGAGCGCGGGGCGAATGAATAGGGTCCGCTGGTGGCGTGAGGTTGCCACCGGCCGATCCTCGCGCCTGATCGAGCGGGTCCGGTCGGGCGCGCTCGACGAGAGCGTACGTGGGCGCCCCGCCGCGCTCGTTGAAGTGGTCGGTCTGCTGCTCGTGATCCTGCTCTTCTCGCGGCTTCATGCCGCTGCCGGGAAGGACGTCGCGGCCGCCACCGCCAACGCGCTGACCCTGCAATCCATAGAGCACGCCCTCCACCTGGACATCGCGCTGAGGGCCAACCAGTGGCTGACCGAGCATTCGGCCCTGATCCAGCCGGCGGTGTACTACTACCGCCTGTACTACGTCGCGATCATCGGTGTGCTGGTGTGGGTCTTCGTCCGGCACGCCGATGTCTACGTCAAGGTCCGCCGGACCCTCGTCGCGATGGCCGTCCTCGTGCTGCCCGTCTTCTGGGCGCTGCCCATGTCGCCGCCACGGTTCGCTCTGCCGGGCGTCGTCGACATCATTGCCGAGCACGACATCCTGGGCGGCCATGCCTCACGACAGATCGGAAGCGGCCAGAACCTCTATTCGGCCATGCCCAGCATGCACGTGGGATGGTCGCTGTGGTGCGCGTACGCCGTTTGGTACGCGTTGCGGGCCTCCCATCCACGATTGGCGCTGTTGTCGTGGGTGTTCCCCCTAGGCATGACGGCAGTCGTGCTCACCACGGGGAACCACTACGTGCTCGACGTTGCCGGAAGCGCCGTGTTGCTCGTTGTCGCCATCGCTGCCGCATCAGTGTGGGGCTTCCTCGTCGAGCGCCGGCGTAAGGCGAGATCCCGGCATTCGGGCTCACCGCTTCACACGTAGCCACTACAGGAGCTAGCCCTGTCCAGATCGGCCAAGGACCACAATCCCAGGATCTCCGTACCAATCAAGCCTCGTCGGATGGGCGGCGATCTGGAGCATGATCAGGGTCACTGCCGCGTACAGCAACGGTGCCGCCGGAGCGCACTGCAGAGCAGGCGAGCGTCCATTGGATGCTGACTCGAGCCCGGGAGGTTCCCAGGGGCGACACCTCGGGACACCACTGGTCCGAGTCGATGTGACGAACCAGACAAGGACCTACGGAATGGGAGTGATCACGTCGGTGCTCTAGCGGATGACTGAAGGGAAGAGGAGCACGCCATGACCGTCCTTGTCGCCTACGATGGCTCGGCTGACGCGCGGACCGCGATCGAGTTCGCCGCCAAGCATCTCTCGGCCGAGCCGACCGTCGTTCTGACGGTGTGGGAGCCATTGCTCGTCCAACTGCGCCGGTACCCGCTGGCCGCGGCCGCGATCGACCCTGACACCGGGGACGAGGCGGAAGCCCAGGCGGAGCAGCACGCGAGGGAGGGCGCCGAGCTGGCGATCGCGTCTGGGCTCGCCGACGTGAGCTATCGGGCGGTCGCCGGCAACGAGTCGATCTGGAAGACCATCGTGGACGTCGCCGACGAGGTCGACGCCTCGCTGATCGTGACGGGCTCCCGCGGCCTGGCGGGGGCGAGGTCGGTGCTGCTCGGCAGCGTCTCCAACCACGTGCTGCACCACGCGCACCGGCCCACCTTGATCGTCCCGCCGGCCGAGACACCCCGCCAGGCCCGGCCGATCAAGGCTTGACGATCACTGCCCGCCCACGGCGGCCGGCTCCGCCGAGCAGCAGACCTGCGCGAGCTCCGGCGGGCACAGCTTGGTGTCGATGCGTCGCGCGCCCGGCCCCTCGTCTCCAAGCCGGTCGTACGGGTTGGCCACGGGGCACCGGTCGAGCGACAGGCAGCCGCAGCCGATGCAGTCCGTCAGGTCGTCCCGCAGCCGCTGCAGCTGCAGGATGCGATCGTCCAGCTCGCTCCGCCACGCGGCCGACAGCCTCGCCCAGTCGTCGCGCGTGGGTGTGCGTTGGTCCGGTAGCTCCGCCAATGCGTCCTTGATGGTCTTGAGCGGGATCCCGATGCGCTGCGCCAGCCTGATGAAGGCGACTCTGCGCAGGCTGTCGCGCCCGTAACGGCGCTGGTTGCCGGCCGTACGACGGCTCTTGATGAGCCCCTTGGCCTCATAGAAGTGCAGGGCGGAGACAGCGACGCCGCTGCGCTCGGCCAGCTGCCCGACAGTGAGCTCCTTGGCGTTCCAGGCGACCTTGGTCATACCTGGAGCTTACTTGAGGGTTCGTTCGAAGAACGTCTCCAGGACGACGACCGTCTGCGTCCCTGTCACGCCGTCCACCTCGAACACCCGCCGCAGCACGTCCTGCAGCTCCCTCGTGCCCGCCGTACGGACCTTGAGCAGCACAGACGCGGGCCCGGCGATGACGTGCGCCTCCTCGATCTCGCGGATCGCCGCCAGCCGGTCGGCGCTGTCGCCCATCCACGTGCTCCCCTCGACCAGCACGTACGCCGTCACGGCGCGCCCCAGCGCGGCCTGGTCGACCTCGATCGTGGTCCGCCTGATCACGCCTCGCTCGCGCAGCTTGCGCACCCGCTCGTGGGCCGCGCCGCTGGACAGGCCCACCGCCCGGCCGAGGACGGCGTACGACTGCGTCGCGTCCTCCTGGAGCAGGTCGATCAGCATCCTGTCGATATCGTCCACCACAGGATGATATCTCGTCATTTCTCTCGCAAACCGAACGGCGTATGGTGGGTGCCATGACGAAAACGATCCCCACCGAGTTCGAGGTGCTCGACGAGCGGTTCGCCGCGGTCGCCGGCGACGATGTGATCGAGGTGCTCTACACCGGCACCCGCTGGTCAGAGGGTCCTGTGTACTTTCCCGCAGGCCGTTTCCTGGTGTGGAGCGACATCCCCAACGAGCGGATGTTGCGCTGGGACGAGATGACGGGCGCGGTCGGGCCGTTCCGCCAGCCGTCCGGCTACGTCAATGGCAACACGCTCGACCGCGAGGGCCGGCTGATCTCCTGCGAGCACGGCAACCGCCGCGTCACCCGCACCGAGCACGACGGCTCGATCACGGTGATCGCCGACCGGTGGGAGGGCAAGCGGCTCAACAGCCCCAACGACGTGGTGGTCCGCTCCGACGGCTCCGTCTGGTTCACCGACCCGCCGTACGGCATCCTCAGCAATTACGAGGGGCACGCCGCCGAGCAGGAGATCGACGGCTGCCACGTCTACCGGACCGATCCGGTGACGGGCGAGGTACGCGTCGTGGCCGACGACTTCGTCCGCCCGAACGGCCTGGCGTTCTCGCTGGACGAGAGCCTGCTCTACGTGGCCGACACCAGGGAGCGGCACCTGCGCGTGTTCGACGTGCGGGAGGACGGCACCCTGGCGGGCGGGAAAGTCTTCGCCGAGGGCGGCGGCGACGACGTCTTCGACGGCATGCGGCTGGACGACACCGGCCGGATCTGGGTCGCGGCCGGCAAGGCGCTGCTCTGCTACGACCCCGACGGCACGTTGATCGGCCGGCTCAAACTGCCCGAGGCCACCGCGAACCTGGTGTTCGGCGGTCCCAAGCGCAACCGCCTGTTCATCGCCGCCTCGACCTCGCTCTACTCGCTGATGACCAACGTCACCGGCGCGCGCCCGGTCTGGGCCGGGCGCTAGTCCCACCGGTCACTCCCATCGGAACACGCGCGCGGCCAGGCCTCCGAACAACACCAGCCCGCCGAGGATCACCGCCAGGTGCAGCGGCTGCGGGGCCTGGCCGGCCCACGTGTCCCTGAGCGCCTGCGCGACCGGCCCCGCCACGGAGAAGTCGCTGACCGTACGGAGCGCGTCCGGCATCACCTCGCGCGGCACCCACATCCCTCCGAGGAACATCAGCGGGAACATCACCACCGACCCGATCCCGGGCGCGGCCTTGCCGTTGGGCGCGAGCGCGGCGATCACCAGCCCGATCGCCAGCAACGCGGCGGTGCCGAGCAGGAAGACCAGCACGAACCAGGCCCATTGCCGCGGCATCGCCGCGCCGAACACCAGCCGGGCCGACACGATCAGGATGGTCGTGGAGACCACCCCGGCCGCCAGGTTGATCAGCAACTGCACGGCCAGCAGCCGCGCCGGATGCACGGGTGTCGTCGACATCCGCCTGAGCACGCCCTGCTCGCGGTACGTCGACAACACCGCCGGCACCACGTTGCAGGCCAGCACCAGCAGGGAGAGCAGCGTCATCATGCTCGGCAACTGCGTGTCCACCGCCCGCAGCCCGCCCGCGCCGATCTTGCTCATCGTCGGGATGGTGAGCCCCAGGACGACCAGCAGGCCGACCGGCAGGCCAATGGTGAAGAGCATGTACGGCCAGTCACGCAGGTGCAGCTTGGCCTCCACGATGAGGATCTTCCTCATGCCAACTTCCTTCCTGTGAGCGCGAGGAACGCGTCGTCGAGCGTGGCCTGCTCGATACGCAGGTCTGCGGGAACGATCTCGTGCCGGGCGAGGGCGAGGGTGACCGCGGGGGCGAGGTTGCCGGAGCCGCTGACCACGATCTGGTTGCCGTTCCTGCTCACCTCGCGTACCTCCGGCACGGCCAGCAGCACGCCGTCCGCCACGGGCGCCGAGGGCCGGAACCGCACCCGCTGCTCCCCGCCCACCTGTGCCACCAGCCCGGCAGGCGTGTCGGTGGCGATCACCTTGCCGGCGTCGATGAGCGCGAGCCGGTCGCAGAGCCGCTCGGCCTCCTCCATGAAGTGGGTGACCAGGACGATCGTCACCCCGGATTCGCGTACCTGCTGGACCAGCTCCCAGGTGTCCCTGCGGGCCTGCGGGTCGAGCCCGGTCGTCAGCTCGTCGAGCACCGCCACACGGGGGCGGCCGATCAGCGCCAGCGCCACGGACAGCCGCTGACGCTGCCCGCCGGACAACTTCTTGAACGCGGTGTCGCGCTTGTCGCCGAGCCCGACCTTCTCCATGAGCTCGGTCCAGTCGGCCGGGCCGGGGTAGAAGGAGGCGTAGAGGTCCAAGGCCTCCCACACCTTGATCTTCTCTGGCAGGGCGGCGCTCTGCAGCTGCATGCCCAGCACCTGGCGCAGCTCGTCCCTGTTCCGGCGCGGGTCCAGACCGGTCACCCGTACGGTGCCGGCGTCCGCCCGCCGCAGGCCCGCGACGCATTCCACCGTGGTGGTCTTGCCGGCGCCGTTCGGGCCCAGGATGCCGAAGATCTCGCCCTCGGCGACCTCGAACGACACGTCCTCGACCGCCAGGTGGTTCGGATACTGCTTCCGAAGGTTCCTGACCTCGATGATTTTCATGTCATCGACGCTAGGAACGCGTAATCCGTCGCGGAATCTCGTTAGATGCCCGGCAAGGGTGTACCTAAGTGCAGTGACCGGGCCGCCCCTGCCGGCGCAGACTGAAGGCATGCTCGTGCGGAGGTTAGGTCAGGTCACGGCACTGCTGGCGCTGCTCGTCGTCGAGGTGCCGCTGATCCTCCTGGCCGGCGTCATGCTGATCCTGTCGGTGGCGATGGGCATGGTGTTCCTGTTCCCGCCGCAGGTCCGGATGGTCAGGCGGATGGCCGAGCTCAACAGGCGGCTCATGCGCGCGTGGACAGGCAGTCCGATCGAGGCCCCGTACCTGCCCAAGCCGCCGCCGCCCGTGCCCGGACCGGACGGGCTGTACCGCTCGGACCGCACCCTCTACAGGACGCCACGCATCCCCGCGTGGAACGACCGCTGGAAGTGGCTGCTCACCGACCCGGCGACCTGGCGCGACGGTCTCTGGCTGCTGCTGGACCCCCTGGTCAAGGCGGTGCTGCTGCCGCTGTTCGTCCTGGTCCCCGAGCTGGGCCTGCGATTCTACGCGCTCTGGAGCAACCTGCTGCTCGGCGCGACCGCGGCGAGCCGCCTGGCCGGCCAGGTGAGCCACCTCCAGCGCACGCGCAACCTGGCGACCGACTCGCAGGCGGCCGAGATGCGCAGGATCGAACGCGACCTGCACGACGGCACCCAGGCCAGGCTGGTCGCGATCGGGATGACGCTCGGCGCGATCGAGGAGCTGATGGACAAGGACCCGGCGGCCGCCAAGGCGCTGGTGGCCAAGGCCAGGGACACCTCCTCGGACACGCTGACCGAGCTGCGCAGGGTCATCCGCGGCATCCATCCTCCTGTGCTGGCCGAACGCGGGCTCGGCGACGCCGTCCGCGCCCTGGCCCTGGACAGCCCGATGCGGGTCACCGTGGACGTCGACCTGCCGCACCGGCCGGAGGCGCCGGTCGAGGCGGCGGCGTACTTCGCCGTCAGCGAGCTGCTGTCCAACGCCGCCCGGCACGGCGATGCCGCGTCGGCGACGGTGGACATCAGCTCCAACGGCCCCGACCTGCGCATCACGGTCACCGACGACGGCATGGGCGGCGCCGACCCGGCCAAGGGCAGCGGCCTGTCCGGCATCGAGCGGCGGCTGGCCGCCTTCGACGGGGTGCTCGCACTGAACAGCCCGCCCGGCGGTCCCACCACGGTGACGATGGAGCTGCCCAAGGCGCTGCCCCAACATTGGTCGGGCGACCTGGGCAGGCTCCCTAGGCGGAAGGCGCTCCTGCTCGGCTTCCTGTGGGCGACGGCCTGGTGCCCGACGTTCCCGCAGGGCTTCGTGCCGGCCATCTTCAAGATCATCGGCTTCGACGAGAAGTCCTGGTTCCTGGCGCTGCATCTTCCCGAGGTCTGGCAGTGGCCGACGATCATCGGCATGATCGCGCTCGGGCTTACCATGCACACCATGGCCATTCGTATCCCCGCCACGCACAACCGGGAGCGCTGGATGGCGGAGGCGACCCCGACCAGGCCCTGGTGCTCATGAACCGGGTGCTCATCGCCGAGGACCTTTACCTGCTCAGAGACGGCCTGGTGCACCTGCTGCAGGCCCACGGCTTCGACGTCGTCGCCGCGGTGGAGTCCGGCCCGGAGCTGCTCAAGGGACTGCTGGAGCTGCGCCCGGACGTCTCGATCGTCGACGTGCGGCTGCCGCCGACGTTCACCGACGAGGGCCTGCAGGCGTCGCTCGCGGCCAGGACGTCGGTGCCCGGCCTGCCGATTCTCGTGCTGTCCCAGCACGTCGAGCAGCTGTACGCCCGCGAGCTGCTCGCCGACGGCTCGGGCGGCATCGGCTACCTGCTCAAGGACCGGGTCTTCAACGCCGAGCAGTTCATCGACGCGGTACGCAGGGTCGCCGCGGGCGGCACCGCCATGGACCCGGAGGTCATCGCCAAGCTGCTGGCCAGCAACGCCAGGCACGAGCCGCTGGCCGCGCTCACGCCTCGCGAGCGGGAGGTGCTCGAGGCCATGGCGGAGGGCCGCTCCAACGCGGCGATCTCCCAGCGGCTCTACCTCAGCGAGAGCGCCGTGGCCAAGCACACCGCCAACATCTTCGCCAAGCTGGGGCTCGCGCCGTCGGACGACGACAACCGGCGGGTGCTGGCCGTGCTCGCGTACCTCAACAGCCGCAGCTGAACGGACCGCGCCTGGACCTCAGCAGCCACAGTTGAACGGACCGCGCCTGGACCTCAGCAGCAGCGGTTGAACGGGCCTCGCTGGACTCGCCTTGGGTTGTCGGTCCTCTGGGCTATTTTCATAGAGGCACGGCGCGACGAAGGGGTGTAACAGGTGAAAATCCGGGTTAACCGCGATGTACTGGCAGAGGCGGTGGCGTGGGCTGCCCGAGTCCTGCCCAGCCGCCCTGTGGTGCCCGTCCTGTCCGGGCTCCTGCTGGAGGCAGGCGAGGACCTGAGCCTGTCCGCGTTCGACTATGACGTCTCCGCCCGGGCCGTGATCGACGCCGACGTGGCCGAGGAAGGCCGCGTGCTCATTCCCGGCCGGCTGCTGGCCGAGATCAGCCGGAGCCTGCCCGCCGACGACGTGGAGATCGTCACCGAAGGTCCCGAGGCGGTTCTGACCTGCGGCAGCGCGGAGTTCGGGCTCGTCACGATGCCGGTCGAGGACTTCCCGACCATGCCCACGATGCCGCCCGCCATCGGCGCCGTCGGCGGCGGTGTGTTCGCCTCGGCCGTGGGCCAGGTCGCGCCCGCCGCCAGCCGCGACGACACGCTGCCGATGCTCACCGGCATCAGGGTCGACATCGAGGGCGAGTCCGTGGCGATGGCGGCGACCGACCGCTACCGCATCGCCGCGCGCGACTTCGCCTGGCGCCCGGCCGGTCCTGACCTTGCCGTCTCCGCGATGGTGCCGGCGCGGGTGTTGGTCGAGGTGGCCAAGTCGCTGCGCGGCGGCGAGGTGTCGATCGCGATGGGCGACGGGGTGGCCGGGTTCGAGAGCGTGGGACGCAGCACGACGGTGCGGCTGCTCGACGAGCAGTTCATCGACTACCGTGCCAGGCTGACCAGCGACTGGTCGATCAGGGCCGACGTGCCGGTGACGGCGTTCGTCAACGCGATCAAGCGGGTTGCGCTGGTGGCCGAGCGCAACACCGCCATCCGGCTGTCGTTCACGCAGGGACAGGTGCTCATCCAGGCGGGTGGCGGCGACATCGGGCGCGGGACCGAGGTGGTCGAGTGCGAGTTGCGTGGTGAGGACATCCAGATCGCCTTCCAGTCGCAGTTCCTGCTGGACGGGCTGGTGGGGATCGAGAGCGACCTGGCCCGCATCAACATGGAGTCGCCGACCAGGCCCGCTCTCATCCAGGACGTCCCTGGCGACGGCGCCCCATCTTTCCGCTATCTGGTGATGTCCCTCCGCCAGCAGTGATCTTTCTTTTTTCTTTTTTTACGGCGGGGCCAAGTGGGCGCCACCCGTCGTGCGGGGCTGAGGGCCTCCAGGGAGACGCCCTCTGACCCGCACGGGGTCGGCCGCCGCAACGGCGCACGGGCACCGGTGCCTCCCTACAAGCGTCGGCCGACCGCCTCGGATCGTGGCATTCCCGGGTCGCGCACCCGTGCTCCGGCACCTCCCGCGCCCGCGTCCCCGGCCCACGCCTGCGGCCCTGAGTCGCGCGACGCTCTGTGTCCGGTGTCCGCGGTCACCGTCGGCGGCTGCGACGCCTGCGCCCGTCGCTGCGGCACGCACAGGGGGAGGGCAGCGGCACACATGGCGGGAGCGGCGGCCCGTTGGAAGGTCGGCGTTGGGAGGCGCGGGCGAGGTGGCCAGGTCCTCGGGGGTCAATCTGGGTGCGGTGTGTCGTCGTGGCCCTTGCCGGTCTGGCGGTCGGCGACCTTCTTGAAGACCCGCTTGAAGTCCGCGTACGCCTGCTCACCCACCGCCCGCGCATGTTCAGCCTCCATCGCGGCGATGATCGCGTCCGACTTGACCATGTGGTCGCGCCCCTTCTCGGTGGGCACGATCAGCTTGGCGCGCCGGTCGGCCGGGTCCGGCCGGCGCTCGACGTATCCGAGCTCGACCAGCTCGTCGAGCAGGGTGCCGATCACCTGCTTGTGCTGGCCCGACTGAGCCGCCAGGTCGGTGGCCCTGCTGCCTTCCTCGTCCAAGTACGCCATCACCGCACCGTGCCGCGGCCGTAGCCGCGGATGTCCCTGCTCGCTCAGCCTGGTGAAGAGCTCCCGCTGCAGGCTGAAAAGGGCCCGGCTGGACAGGATGCCGAGATCGGGCTCCTCCTGCTTGCGCTGGCTCCTGCGCACCTCACACCCTCCCTTTAGTCACTAATCTTGACCGTCACTAATTCTTACTATATTCTCCATGTCATGACGACAACGGTGGAACTCGCCAGGTTCCGCGTCGCGCCGGACCGTGCCGACCAGCTCCTGGCGGCCCGCCCGGCGATGATCGCGGATTTCCAGGCCGATCGGGCGGGATTCCTGGGCGCCAAGCTGGTCCACGTGTCCGACGACGAGTGGCTGGACATCGTGGAGTGGCGCACGCCGGAGGACTTCGCCGACTCCCGCGCCAAGGGCGCCAACCTGCCCGGCATCCGGGCCTTTTTCGACCTGATCGACGAGCTCGTGTCCATGGAAGAGGGGACCATACGATGACCATCTTGATCACCGGTGCCACCGGCACCGTTTCCAGCGCTGTGCTGCAGTCCTTGGCAGGCACGGAGGACGTGCGGGTCCTGGTGCGTGATGCGGCGAAGGCGCCGTCCGGCGTGGAGGTGGCGGTCGGCGACTTGGACGACCCCACCACGCTCGACCAGGCGTTCAAGGGCGTTGACACGTTGTGGTTGCTGACCGCGATGGGCCCCCAGGCACCCCACGCCAGCATGAACGCCGTATGGGCCGCAAGAAAGGCCGGAGTGGGGCACGTCGTGCGCATGTCGGCCATCGGCGCCGCCCACGACGCCCCGACCCGTAACGGCCGGCTGCACGCCCTGTCCGACGTCGAGCTCGCGGCCTCTGGCCTCGACTGGACCGTCATCCGCCCGGCGTTCTTCATGCAGAACCTTTTCGGCTCGGTGAACGGCGACACGCTCTACGGTGCGACGGGCGAGGGCAGGCTGAGCCCGATCGACGTACGCGACATCGGCGACTTCGCCGCCGCGGTCCTGCGCGATCCGGCGCCGCACAAGGGCAAGACCTACACTCTCACGGGCCCGGCCAGCATCTCGCTGCGGGACGCGGCGACGGCGCTGGGGGAGGTGTACGGCGGGCCGATCGCCTACCAGCCGGTCACGCCGGACGAGGCACGACATTCGATGCTGGCGGCCGGGCTGCCGGAGTGGGTGGCCGCGGTCACCAAGGAATACCTGACGGCGTACGCACAGGGCTGGGGCGACTACACCACCCCGACGTTCGCCGACGTGATGGGCCGCCCCGGCAGGTCGTTCACCGACTTCGCGCGTGACTACGCAGATCGCCTCAGGACTCCGTGAGGGCGATGAGGATGTGCTCCATGCAGGCGTGACCCGCCCGCTCCGCCGCCGCCGCGTCGCCGGCCGCGATGGCGCGGGCGATCGCGTCGTGCGGGATGTAGCTCTTGTTGAGCGACGTGCCCGCGGCAGTGATGCTGGCGCGCAGGGCCGCGGAGAAGTCCTCGTACAGGTCGATCAGCACGAGGTTGTGCGTGGCGTGCGCGACCGCCATGTGGAAGGCCAGGTCGGCCTCGACGAAGGAGTCGGGGTCGTCCAGCTCCCATGCGCGGTCCCGCTCGGCCAGCGCCGCCTCGATGCGGACGATGTCCTCGTCCGTGCGCCGGGTGGCGGCCAGGCGCGCCGACTCGACCTCGAGCGCCCGGCGTACCTCCAGGATCTCCAGCTGCTCGGCCTGCTTCAGCCGCCGCAGCATGGCGCCGGACAGCTCACTGGTCGCCCGGACGTAAGTGCCGTCCCCCTGACGGCACTCAAGCAGCCCGGCGTGCGTGAGCGCGCGTACGGCCTCCCGAACGGTGTTACGACCCACTCCGAGTTGCTCGGCGAGCACGGTCTCGGTCGGGATCTTGCCGTTCATCTGCCACGACCCTGAGGTGATCTGCTCTTTGAGCTGGTCGATCACCTGGTCGACGAGCGAAGCTCGCTGCGCCGTACGCAGACTCACAGTCCGCCTCCTCCGGGAAACCAATCATCCTATGAGTCAATGACTGGTAGACCCTAATTATTCCAGACTCAAAAGCCAAATCTGGAGCTCTCCGGAGGATCAGCGAGAAACTATGGCGTCAGCCGTCACTCCCGCCATGGCAGAGCGAACTCCGGCAGCTTCGAGGGCCTTACGATATGCCGCCGTCTGCTGCGCCACGGACCCGACCCTGCCGTAGAGGTCGCCCAGCTCGCGCCAGCAGCGGGCCACCTGCCGATCCGAGCCGAACACCGGCCGGTCCAGCGCGCTCAGCATCCGGTGAGCCGTGGCGAGGTCTGCCGCAGCCTCCCGGCCCTCGTCGAGCGCCACGGTGGCGAGCACGAGATGCGCCTCGGCAGGCGTGGTGCCCGCGTGGTCGGGTGACTGCTCCAACGCCGCACCGGCCAGCTCAGCGGCCCGTGCGGGGTCGCCGGCCCGCAGCCGGACCCGCGCGTGCACGATCAGGCTCTCGCCGTATTCGCGCGTGGCGGCGGGGAAGCCGGCGAAGACGCGGGAGGCGGCCGAAACGAGCCCCTCGGCCTCCTCGATCGGCGCGGTCAGCATCCTGGACCAGTGCATGGCGGCCCGGGCGAGCTGCAGCGCGAGCCGGGACTCGCGACCCGCCATGATCGCGTCGTCGGCCAGGCGCACGGCCAGCGCAGAATCCTCGCCTGCCGCCGCCGCGGCACTCGCGTGCCACAACGCGCGAATCTCTCCGGAACGGTCCATAACCTGAGGAACGCCGGTCGTGTCCAGCACGCGCTTGACGTAGGCAAGCTCGGGGGAGTCGCTCTCACGCTCGCCACGTGCCTCGATGAGCGCGGTGGCCAGGTCGACGGCGATCTCGCCCTCGGTGATGGACAGCCGCTCGGCCTGCTCCAGCGCGTACGACGCCAGGTCGCGAGCGCGCAGCCGGTCACCGGCCCGCTGGTAGCAGCGGCTCAGCGCGATCGTGAGTGGGAGGTCGGCCAGCCGCTCGGGGTGGGCCGCGGCCTCCCTGCGCAGGCGCTCGAAGGCCTCTACCGCCTGGCCGAGCCGACCCTGGGCCTCGAGAGCGCGTGCCCGGCCGAACCGGGCCTGCGCGGTCAGCATGGCGTTTTCCTCGTCGGCCGCCTTCACGATCTCCGTGAAGCGGTCGGCGGCCACGGCGGCGTCACCGTGCTGGAGCTCGAGCTCGGCGTGGCGCAGCCCGAGCTCGGTGTCGATGCGCTGCCGAGGCTCGATCCCGTGAAGGAGGAACTCGGTCGTGCATCCGAGCCGCTCGGCCAGCAGCCGAGCCACGACAGGAGTCGGCGTGCGCTTGCCCGACTCAATGAGCGAGACATAACTGTCAGACAGGTCGGGTCCGGCCAGCTGGGCCTGCGACATCCGCCTGTTAAGCCGCAATCCTCGGACGCGGTCACCGATGGTTCCCTGACTCGGCATCTCATCTCTCAAGGCGGGGAAGGGTCAACAACACGCAATGATTGCATGAAGTAGCCGAATCTGGTATCCCCGCGTGAAGAATTCTCCACCTAGAGATTAATCGTCGCCGTCGTCCTTGCTGGGGAAAAGCATCTGGCAGACCTCGAGGTACAGGGTCTCCGGATACGGAATGTACTCGACCGTTGACAGAGCCTGGTCCTGGCCGGCCGATTCCAGGATGAACTCACCGTAACCGAGCATGCGCCCAAGGAGAGTTCTCTGGAAGCTCATGTCAGTGACCTTGGTCAAGGGCATCATCGCGACCTTGCGAGTAATGAGGCCCGTGGTGAGCAACATCCGTTTTGAGGTCACCACAAAGTAATCGACTGACCACTCCGCGACTTTCCATACAAAACGGATCAACAGCAGAAGCCACAACCACCACACGACGACCAGCGCCGTGCCGCCTCCTTGGTTGTCGCCGAAGAACTTGCTGAGGAGGCCGGCGATGATCAGACCGGCGAACACCTCGGCGACAGGGCGGAGTAGGACGGCAGGGTGGCGCCGCACCATGAGGTGTTGTTGTTCGGTGGGGAGAAGGTAGCGACTGACCGACGCCGGGGCGGAGTCCCCGTGGGTCACAAGTCTCATGAGAGATTGTTCACGAATTGGGCCAGGGAGTCGGCCGCGTTGAACACCGTGTCGAACGCCCCCTTCACCGCGTCAGCGGCGTCAGCTGGTCGGGCCAAGAGGTAGTACGCCACAAATGCGATACCACCGTAGGTGAGGACTTTTTTGACCTGCACTGTCGCCTCCGTGCCACTTACCCACTCCACCCGACCTATACATTACCCACCCCGATGCCGGGGTAAAGGTGTCTTAGCGGGTTGGTTCTGATCTTGTTAGCCGCGTTCGCTGGCCACCAGGGCCAGGACGTGGAGGTGCTTGCGAGCGATGCGTTCGACAAGGCTGGGATGCGCGTAGCCGGTGACCTCCAGCGCGCCGTAGTGCGCTGCCTCCACGCAGCGCGTTACGGTGGTCGTGGAGTGGACACCGGCGAACTCCTCGCGCAGCAATGCCTCGATCTCCGCGTACGGAGTCGGATCCGCCTCGATGTGCTCGTTCACGAGGACACCTCGGCACCGGGCATGTAGCTCATCATGCTCCCCCACGCGCATGCGGAAGTTGCCTTCCTGTCTCTTCGTACCCACTCAACCACATTATGTAACGAAGTGGCGACGGAGAGTGAGGGAATTCCGCTCCGTAGTGGTCAGACGACGCCGTAGAGGCGGTCGCCGGCGTCGCCGAGCCCGGGCACGATGTAGCCGTGCTCGTTGAGCCGCTCGTCGAGGGCGGCGGTCACGACGCGGATCGGCTTGCCGGAGTTGGCGAACACCTTGTCCATATACGCCAGTCCCTCGGGGGCGGCCAGCAGGCAGATGGCCGTTACGTCCACGGCTCCCCGGTCGAACAGGAACTGCACGGCGGCCGCCAGCGTCCCGCCGGTGGCCAGCATGGGGTCGACCACGAAGCACTGCCGACCGGACAGGTCGTCGGGCAGGCGTGTGGCGTACGTCTCCGCCTGGAGCGTGGACTCGTTGCGGATCATGCCCAGGAACCCGACCTCGGCCGTGGGCAGCAGCCTCGTCATGCCGTCGAGCATGCCGAGCCCGGCCCGCAGGATCGGCACGACCAGCGGGTAGGGCCTGGCCAGATGCACGCCCGTGGCGGGCGCGACCGGCGTCTCGACGGTGATGTCGGTGACCCGCACGTCCCGGGTGGCCTCGTACGCCAGCAGCGTCACCAGCTCGTCCGCCAGCCTGCGGAAGGTCGGCGAGTCGGTGCGGGCATCACGCAGCGTGGTGAGCTTGTGCGCCACGAGCGGATGATCAACGACGAGGGTCTCCATAGAGGACAACGCTATCTTGTGGGGCACGTGGCAGCACCTCGCGGTTTTGGTTTTGATCACAATTTGGTCGGAGAGGCACACGCCTAGTGGCCGGGTCTGGAACGATTAGGTGCTGGTGATATCTGTCGGGTCAGAGGTCGGGTGGGAATGACGATGACAGACGAAGACGCGCTCGACTTCGCCATCGTGGTCTATCGCGAGGACGAGCGCTGGGATGCCGAGCTGTTGCCCGTCATACTCACCTCCGACCTGAAGGGGCTGATCCACGCACTGCGGCAGCAGCCCAGCGAGAGTGGCACGATCGGCCTGGTCGCCGTGGGGGACGAGTTCTTCGTGGCGCTGAGGGTGCTGGGCGATCGGGTCAGCGTCTTCCTGTCCGACATCGCCGCCTCATGGGACTTTCCCCTGGCCCGCCAGGTGCTCGACTACCTCGACGTGCCCGTGCCGGACGAGGAGGAGCTCGACGAGATCCTTCAGGACGAGGAGACCGTGCTCCCGGCCGGAGATCTGTCGATCTTCGCCGATCTCGGGTTGGACGAGATGGAGCTGGGCATCCTTTCCGGCGACATCGATCTGCTTCCCGAAGATGTGTTGTCCAGCATCGCCGCGCGGCTCGGTTTCTCCGAGCCGTTCGAGCGTGCCATCGAATCGGTCTTCGGCTGACCCCCTGGAGCGCGGACATGGCGTCCAACACCTTCTCTGCGGCCTTCGTCAGGACCTCCAACGGCTGGAGCGGTGCAGAGGTCGATCTGAGTGATGCTGAGATCATCGACGACTTCGGCGACACCGTCATGGAGGCGCTGGGGCTGACCGGCGACGAGCTGGCCCTGCTGTGCGTCGAGGTCGAGGACGAATGGTTCGCGATCGTCCGCTACCGGGGCGAGGAAGAACCACGCGTGTTTCTGTCCGACGTGCACGCCGTGGTCTCCGACAGCCTGGGCGAGCTGTTCGCCGAGTTCGCCGGGGTGGCGCCGGACAAGGAGGGCAACGGCCTCGGCATACGCCCGGCCGGCGACTTCGAGCTGCTCAGCGACCTGGGTGTGAGCTCGGAAGAGCTGCTGGAGCTCAGTATGGAAGAGGGCATGTTGCCGGCCGACATCCTGTCGGTGATCGCCGAGCGGCTGTCGTTCGCCGACGAGCTCGACCGGCTGCGGTGACCCCGCCGGACCCGTGACCCACGAGGAGGCCATGCGCCTGGCCCTGGAGGAGGCCGTCGCGGCGGCCGCCAGGGAGGAGGTCCCCGTGGGCGCGGTGGTGCTCGGGCCGGACGGCGAGGTCCTGTCCGCGGCGGGCAACGACCGCGAGTCCACCGCCGACCCGACCGCCCACGCCGAGGTCCTCGCACTCCGGCAGGCGGCCGCGGCGCGCGGGCAATGGCGGCTCGGCGGCTGCACGCTGGTGGTGACGCTGGAGCCGTGCACGATGTGCGCCGGGGCCGCGGTGCAGGCCAGGGTCGATCGGATCGTGTACGGGGCCGTCGACGAGAAGGGTGGGGCCGTGGGCTCGCTCTGGGACGTCGTACGCGATCGCCGGCTCAATCA
Source organism: Nonomuraea polychroma (assembly GCF_004011505.1). Taxonomy (NCBI): domain Bacteria; kingdom Bacillati; phylum Actinomycetota; class Actinomycetes; order Streptosporangiales; family Streptosporangiaceae; genus Nonomuraea; species Nonomuraea polychroma. The sequence continues at coordinate 9,354,481 of NZ_SAUN01000001.1, read as the reverse complement.
TCGGCCGGAGGTCGTCATGGGGGTGCTGGCGGAGCAGTGCTCGGCGCTCCTAAAGCAGTTCTTTGCCACTCGGCGGATCCGGTAAGCTCATTCGCGGTGGTGTCGCCTAGTGGCCGAGGGCGCACGCCTCGAAAGCGTGTGATGGGGCAACTCATCCGTGGGTTCAAATCCCACCACCACCGCCGCTAAGTTGGGCCTCCGACCTGCATCAACAGGTCGGAGGCCCTTCGCATAACAAGATCATGGGGGAACGAACCTCCGGGCGATCTTGGAATGCGGTTCCGGTAACTGGAGCCGCTCGGTCTCGCCACATCTGGTTCCCGTCCTGGCCGAACCCGTAGTACGCCTCCGCCTGCTCGTCGAGAACCACGACACCGTCGCGAGAGGCGGCCACCCACCAACGCTAGGTGCGCGGCGGGAAGGCGACAGTGGTGCGCATCCCGCCTTCCGGCGTGGGCCTGCCCACCGGTATCGCCCGGGCTTTGCGAACCGCACGCTGCTGAACAGCGAGATCGGCGTCGAGCCCGGCACCGAGCTGCGGCGACTGCACAGCCACATCCTCGCCAACGCAAGCCGGGTGAGGACGCTGGCGCGCGCCCCGAAAGTCTGCAGGCCGGTCGTCGTTCGGCCCGCCCGGTTGCCGCCGGATCCGGCTTGTTTCCGTCGGCCGGCAGGAACAACTCGCGGGGGCGCACGAGGCGCTGTGGCAGGCGAGGAGCCGGGCTGGATCGCGACCATCGTCGTCTCCGGCATGGCCCGGGTCGGTAAGACGGCATTCGCGCTGCGGCTGGCCCATAGGCTGCGCCGCCGGTTCCCCAAGGCCAGCTCTTCGTGGATCTGCATGCCTCCGGCCCGCCCGGCGGCCACGCCTGCGCGACGTCATCACCCTGGGCCTGTCCCGATCCCCAATCCATCCTGCAGGATCAAGGACGTCCGGGTAGATGATGCGTCGCCCCGTTTCTCGCGGGGTGTCGTCAGTGGCAGGTCTTTTGATAGGCCAGTTCTGGGATGTGTTGTTGCCACTCGGACGGGGACAGGCCGCCGTCCCGGCGGCAGATCACGGCGGTGGCAGTGCCGGGATCGACGGTGATCTCACGTAAGGCCCCGTCGGCGGATGAGACGAGGAGAGCCGTCCGGTTGAATGCCACGGCCGGCACGGACTGGGTGGTGTAGCTGATCGGTGCGGCGATCCGCTGATATCCCCGCCAGTCCCACAGCTGGATGCCTGAATCGCCCCCGTTGCCGACCGTGGCGAGTAGCCCGCCCTGCCGGTAAGGGACAAGAGCCATGATCGATTTCGTGTCCGCGATCTGCGGCGGGGCCAAAGGCCTGCGCAACTCCCTGTCCCAGAACGTCAAACGCCCGTCATCGCCGCCGATCGCGGCTCTGTTCTCGATGAAGAGGATCTCTCCCTCGGCGCGGGCGTCGGATGAGTGCTGGCGTATCGCTCCGGTGGCCGTATCGACCAGGATTCGCCCCTTGTCGGATCCGTCCACGAGCAACCGGCGCCCGTCCGGCTCGAAGATCAGAACCCCTGATCCCGCACCGGAGACGGTGCGGATCCATCTTCGAGCTCTCACGTCCCACAGCTCGAGGTCGTCGAAAGTCAGGTCATCGAACCCCGCTTCGTTGTCTGGGCTCGGGAGAAGGGGGACGACCGCGACGGTTCTGCCGTCGGGTGAGAAGGCCACAGGCAAGACTCCGACGGCTCCCTGTCTCCGGACGCGCAGTGCGCCGATGTTGCGGCCGTTCGTGGCGTCCCACAAGGTCACCACGGGGGACGCGGGGTGGGTGAGCGCAAGCGTGCGCCCATCGGGGCTGAACACCGGGGCGTACGCCGTCTCCGCAGGGTCCTCTTCAGGGAGATCGTCGACGGGTAGCGGGCCGCTCACGGGTGTCCGCGCGGCGACATCCCATATGCGCACCTCGGCCCTGCCTTTTCGGCGATGCGCCGTCACCAGGAGGCGGCCGTCGGGGCTGAACAGTCGCTTGCCGCTTCCCGGCGCGAGCACCTCGGGGCGGGTGTAGGGGGAGATGTCCAGGACGTTCACCGTGCCGTGCTGGCCGATCATCCGGAGATACCGGGCATCCGGCGAGAAACGGGGCTCGGCTGCCACAACGTCGGAGTGAAGCGAGGAGTTCATCAGCAGCATGCCGTCGTCCACCCGCCACAGGGCCGCCGACCCCCCACCCCGCGTCCCGGCCAGGAATCGGCCGTCGGCGCTGAACTCCACACGTTCCGAAGGCGGAAGCAGCGGGCTTAGGACCTCCTTGCCCGAGGAGATTTCCCACAGCCGGATACCGTCGTTGGTGGGGACGGCCAGGTGCTTCCCATCTGGGCTGAACACGCCTTCCGTGGCGGTTTCCGGTAGCCAGGGGGCCCTGAGCGGCTTGCGCTTCTCGATGTCCCAGAGTTCCGCCCTCCGCCCCGAGCTCGTCCCGTTGTCGGGGGACAGCACGATGCTCGACAGTTCGTTGGCTTTCGCCGGGATGACCAGGGCCAGCCGGCCGTCCGGGCTGATGGCCCTGATCGGCTCGGCGAGCACGCGTGTCCGGTCCGCGACGCTCCAGGCTTCGTACCTGCCATCGCGGACCCCGATGAGAAAGCGCCCGTCCGGGCTGAACCTTGTGGGGTCGAGGTCGGGGAACGACGCGTTGAGGTCCGTCAGGCGTTCGCCGCCGACGGTCCACAGCCGTGTGCCGGCCGCGTCGCCCACCGCCACCGTACGGCCGTCAGGACTCCACACCAATTCCAATACATCTGGCTCCCTCCATATCGCGCTCGCGACCTCCTTCTTCGTGGCCAGGTCAAGCACGCGCAGTGCGCCCGGCTCGGCCGCCGTACCGGGTGTGTAGACGGCCAGCCTGGTGCCATCCACGCTGAGCCCATGCACCAAGCCCGTCGCGTCGTACGGGGCGGTGACGACGTCCACCAAGGGCAGCGCCATCGAGTCGATCAGCTCGCCCTTGGCCTCGGGGACCTGGGCGATCCGCCAGGCCGCGGCGCTCAACCGGCGGGCCAGCTTCGGGTCGCTCATCCGCAGGGCGGCCGCACGCCTGGCGGCCAGCCGGGCCGTCGCCTCCGCCAGCCGATCGTCGGCCAGACCGGCCTGCCGGATGGCGACTCCCGCCGCGACCATGGAGGCGACCAGCAAGACCACCAGAACGGCCGAGACAGCGACCCGCACCAGGGAGGTGCGCCGGGCCAGTGCCGCGCTCGCCTCAACGAAGTCCCGTTCCAGGGGCGTGAGGTCGCCACGGTTCTCCGGCTCGATGAACAGCTTGTCGACGACGGCCAGGCGGGTGCCCCGGTAGAGGAGCCCGGCATCCCGGCCATGCGCCTCCCACGCCTTGGCCGTCTCGGTCAACTGCCGATGGGCTCGCAGGCGATCCCGGCCTTCGTCCACCCAGCCACGCAGTCGCGGCCACGACTCGATCAAGGCCTCGTGCGCGAGCTCCACGGTGTCCTGGTGCAGCGTGAGCAGCCTGGCCCCGGCCAGCTGCTCGATGACCAGCGCCGTGTCCGCCTCCCCATACGGGTCCAGCTCCGCCCGGGCGGCGGGACGGCGGGTGTCCTGAGCCTGCTCGCCCGGATTGATCAGCCTGAGCAGGATCCGCCGGGCGATCCTCGCCTGTGCCGGCGACAGCCGGGCATAGAGCTCCTCCGCGGTATGGCTGATCGCCCCATGGACTCTGCCCACGCCCTCGTAGGCGTCCAACGTCAGCATCTTCCCCGTACGGCGGCGCCAGACCTCCCGCAGCGCGTGCGACATCAGCGGCAGCGCCCCCGGCTCCTCGGCGACGTCGGCGACGATCGCGGCCGTCAGCGCCCGCTCCACGGTCAAGCCCTCGGCCATGGCCGGCCGGATGATCGCTTCCCTGAGCTCTACCTGGTGCATCGGCCCCACCAGCACATTGGCCTCGCGCAGGGCGCCGGTGAGCTCGCGGTGCTCGGCGCATCGCCCGTAGAAGTCGGCGCGCACCGCTATGACCACTCTCATCCGGCTCTGCGGATCTCGCGCGTTGAGCAGCAGGTCGATGAACTGCCCCCGCTCACGCTGGTCCCGGCAGAGCGTGAACACCTCCTCGAACTGGTCGACCACGATCAGCATGTCGGAGTCGCCCCCGCCCGCGAGGAGCCGGTCGGCGTGCCGCATCGGGTGCTCACCCGGTGTGAGGATCCAGCTCTGCCCGAAGGATTCGCCCGTGGATGTCGTCTCCCCACATGCGGCAGCCACAAGCCCCGCGCGCAACAGGGACGACTTGCCGCTGCCCGAAGGGCCGAACACCGCGGCGAAACGATGCCGTCGAAGCAGCACGTGCACTTCCTCGACGAGCCGCTCCCGCCCGAAGAAACGACCGGAATCGTCCGTGTCGTACGGGGCCAGGCCAAGGTACGGCCCGGCGGCACCGTCATCATCCGCCCTCTCGCGGGCCACTTCATGCGCGACCTGCTGCCAGCGGCGCTCCCATGCGGAGACGTCTGCGCCGCAGGCCTCCACAAAGGCGAGGACGACCGGCAGCGAAGCCAGACGCTCACCCGCCGCCGCCTGCGACAGCGTGGTGACCGAATAACCCGCACGCTTGGCCATGGCCCGATAGGTGAGGCCGCCCGCTTCCTGGCGCAGCTTGCGTAACTCCGAAGCAAAGCGTTGAACCGGTCCCGCTGCCGGATCCACCGGACCTTCACGACGGCCTGCCACCGTTACGGGACTCCATTCACTGGACGACGAAGACGGTTCAGACGCGCTCGCTGATCACATCACCTGTTGACCCCGGCTCGCCGATCGCCTGCGTTGCAGACCCGAATGCCTGCGCGCGTGAGCGACACGCACATGGCCAGTGACAAGAGCCCGCCGGAAGGTCGGTCGGTATCAGGAGCCGCTGCCACCGGCTGAGGAGGCGCGGAGCGGAACCGTTCTGCCGGGAAAAGCATTGTTTGCCTGCCTGATCGGGGGTGCCGAACAATCTTGTCGCCACGATCCTGGTGCCACAGGCCTCGGCGGGCAAGCGGTCACGGGACCGCTTGCCCGCCGAGACTGCCGGGAGCCGGCACACAGACGTGTGACCTGTCCCGGCCTGCCCACCGATCGAGATCAGCGACTGCTGATGATCGCGACCAGTCTCGTGATCCCGTCCCCCTGTCGATCGACCACCTGCGAAAGGACATCCATGCGCACGAGCTCCACGACCGCCGCCGTGGTGGTGACCGCCCTGACCGTGCTGTCCCTGCCGCCCACCGCGTCCGCACAAGCCGCCGTGGCCTCCGCCGGACCCGGCCGGGCATACGTCAACGGCGCGACCGGCATGTGTCTGGCCGTGGGCCGGGGAGAGGTGAAAGCGGCGAAACCGGTGATCCAGTGGCCCTGCACCGGGGGCAAGGAGCAGCGCTGGATCCACCGGCCCGACCGCCGGCTCGTGAACGTCAAGACCGGGCTGTGCCTGGCGATCGGGCGCGGTGAGAAGAAGAAGGGGAAGGTCGCGATCCAGTGGCCGTGCACGGACGGCGGACTGGCGCAGCAGTGGATCTACAACGATGACCATCTGGAGCGGCTCCAGAACAGGGCCACAGGCATGTGCCTCGCCATCGGGAGCGGCGAGAAGCGCAAGGGCAAGAAGGCGATCCAGTGGCCCTGCAAGTTCACCTCCGAGCAGGCATGGCTCGAGCGATGACCGTTCCCGCGCAACTACTCCGTACGGCCTGCTCAGGCGCACTTGACCGGTGACGAGCAAGGGAAGAAGTAGATGATCAACAGCTCACATGGAGAACTCGAATCAGGCAGCCGCACAGCCTCTCAGGCTTTGGCGGACTACTTGGCGGAATGGTCGCTGCAGACCGGGATCACGGTGGAGATATGGGCTCTGCCGAAACAGCCGCTTCCCACCGTGATTACCGAGATCGTCCATGGCACGATCCGTGATGTCCTGCAGGAGGTGGAACGGCAGGCACAGGCCCGTACCGTCTCCATCGCCCTCACCGCGGTCCCCAGCGGGCTGCGCTTGACCGTCAGCTATGACGACTCCGGGATGTCGGCGGACGTGTTCCAGGCCCGTCTACGCGGCCGGCGAGCCGAAGTCGCCGGACTAGGCGGCCGCCTCACGGTCAATGGCGTACGGGGAGAAGGCACCACGATAAGCGCCGCCGTTTCCCTGGAAGGGCGTCTCCATCCCTGAGCTAATTGGGGTTTGACCTTGACCTCAGGTCAGGGTGCACGCTGAACGGGTGACCAATTTCAACGCCTCCTGGACCGGCATGGTGCCGGTCGACAACACCGCGCCGGCCGTGACCGACACCGGTGGGCCCGGTCGTTGCGTGGTCTACCTCAATGGCCAGTTCGCCACTCAGTCGTACTGGCGGCGCGTCATCGCCGAACTCGGCAGCGACTACCAGCACATCACCTACGACATGCGGGCCCGCGGCCGATCAAGCGTTCGGCCGCAGCCGCTTCGTTCGAGGCGCACTTCCGTGACATCGACGCCGTCCTTGCGGCCAGGGGCGTGGACCGGCCGCTTCTGGTCGGCTGGTCCTACGGCGCGCCGGTCGCGCTGCACTGGGCCGGCCGGAATCCGGACCGCGTCCTGGGGGTGGTGTCCGTGGACGGCGCCTACCCGTGGGGGTGGGCCGACACCGTCACCCCGGAACGGATCAGGGGGCTGTTTCGCCGGTGGGCTGGCTGTTTCCGGTGCTGCGTCCCCTGCACTTGTACGCGAAGATGTCCGTCGAGGAGCATGCCCAGAGCAACATCGAGCTCATCGAGATCTGCGCCGCCATCGGCCCGGTCCTGGACGGTGTGACCTTCCCGGTCCGGTACGTGGTCGCCACGGGCGCCAACCTCGGAGGCAGCCGGGAGGAGATGGAACGGATCCGGACCAGACTGAGCCCTGCCACCACGCTCCCGGCCGGGCTGACCGTGTGCCCGCTGCCTTGCTAGTGCTGGGCGTGGTGCGCACCGGCGGAACCCTCGTCCTGTTCTACACCTTGATCAGCCATGTAGGACCGGCCCACGCGGCTCTCGCGTTTTATCTGTCTCCGGCCTTCGCTGTGGTGCTTGGAGTCGTCTTATCGCAGGAACGGTTGACGTTCTCGACCGTTGTGGGCCTGGCAGCGATCGTCATCGGTGCCGCGTTGGCGGGAAGATCCCAAGAACCCACGGCTCTGTGATCGGTGGCCCCTTGTTCACGGAGACGCCATACGGTTGGCTTTCACTTTGGCCGCCCACTGGGGGAGTCTCGGCGGTGAGGCCGTACAAGATCCTTTTGCTCCCCACTTGGGGGAACGAGGCGTCCGGGCCAGTCCGCATCCGTCCGGGAGAGTCTGGATACGTCCGCCCCTACCGGGTAGTCTGCGCATGATCACAGGCCCGAAGGGGTAGGTGGACGGGTTCAAATCCCACCACCGCTCGTCGCGAAGGGGCTCCCGAAGTTCGGGGGCCCTTTCACGTTGCGCTCAGCCCAGCTGCCACTCGCCCTTCTGGTCCGCGAAGCCGCTGTTGAGCGCGAACTGGAACTTGGCCGGCCTGGCCGCCTCCGGCACTTCGAACACGATCACGCCCTTCCTGCTGTCACCGGTGTTGATCGTGGCCGAGCCGCCGAACGACTGGCCCTCCCGCACGTCGGCGATGATCGCCGCCCGGTACTGCTGGCCCTCGGCGTCGATCAGCATGGCCCCGTTCGTCGGTGAGTCGCTGTAGACGGCCTGGCCTTGGTTCGTGAGCGTCACCTCGACGGCCACGAAGCGCTTGCCGGTCTGGGGCTTGGTGAAGGTGTCGGCCGGGGTCGCGGGGGAGAAGACCTGGTTGACGGTCACGGCGACCTTGAGCCCCGGGTCGTTGCCTTCCAGGGTGATGGCGTCACCGATCTTGGCCGCCTGCTGCTCCTGGACGGTGGTCTGCTCGGGTGCCGTGGTCTGCTCAGGCGCGGCGCTCGGCGGTGGCGCGGTGCTCGGCGGTGGCGCGGTGCCCGGATCGAGCTGTATGTCCGGCGGATCCTCGTCGGCCTCCGTCTCGAGTGCTTCGCGTGCGGCGACGCTGCTCTGGTCGGCCGTGAGTACGAAGAACACCGCGCCGCAGCCGCCGAGCAGCAGCAGCGGCAGGCCGATGGCCAGCAGCAGGATCACGCCGAGATTGCCCTTCTCAGGATGCGGCGGCTGGTAGCCGTATCCGTATCCGTGTCCATGAGGTGGCTGCTGCCCAGGCGGTTGCTGCGGGTAGGACACGGCATTCTCCAAAACGATGTTGAAAGATGCTGCTGTGACGCCCGAGCACTCCTGAGGGTTGACACAACAAAAGGGAGCCGCGAATCGCGGCTCCCTTTTCCTTTCTCAGTTGGGTAGTTCGAGGACCCTGGCGTGCAGGATCGATCGTTGGTGCAGGGCCGCGCGCAACGCGCGGTGCAGACCGTCCTCCAGATAGAGCTCGCCCTGCCACTGGACCACGTGCGGGAAAAGATCCCCGTAGAAGGTGGAGTCGGCGGCGAGCAGCGAGTGCAGGTCCAGCATGGCCTTCGTCGTGATCAAAGAGTCGAGCCGGACCTGCCGTGGAGGAATCTGCGCCCACTCTCGGTTCGTCAGACCGTGTTCGGGATAAGGGCGTCCGTCGCCGACAAGCTTGAAGATCACCCCACCGATTTTAGGAGAGAATCCGAATCCTTGCGCTATCCGGCCTCGTCAGCCCACGAGTCAGCCCTTGGAAACAGCCCCGCAGTCAGCCCCGGAGTCAGCCCAGGTCGGCTTGCGCGCAGTCGCCGGGCGCGCCGCTTTCGTAGCCGCGCTGGAAGGCGGCGACGCGTTGCTCAGAAGAGCCGTGGGTGAACGATTCAGGATCGATTCTGCCGCGGGTGCGCTGCTGGATTCTGTCGTCGCCCACCGCGGCGGCGGCGTCGAGGGCTTCGGAGATTTCCGCTTCGGTGAAGGGCTTTTCGTAGAAGCCGGTGGTGACCGCGTTGCGGGCCCAGACTCCGGCGTAGCAGTCGGCCTGGAGCTCGACGGGGACCGAGCTGCCCGACTCGAGCTGGCCGAGAAGGTCCTGTACGTGGTGCCCGTACTCATGGGCGATGACGTAAGCCTGGGCGAACGGGCCGCCCTTGGCGCCGAACTTGCTGTGGAGCTCGTCGAAGAAGCTCAGGTCGAGGTAGACGCGCTGGTCGCCCGGACAGTAGAAGGGGCCGACGGCCGAGCTGGCCGCGCCGCAGCCGGTACGTAAGCTGCCCGAGTACAGCACGGTCTTGGACGGGCGATACTCCGCGATCTCGCGCTTCCAGTAGTCCTGGATGCTGTTGACCACTCCGACCACGCGGCACCGTTCCGACTGGTCGGCGTCCTTGCCCGTCTGGCACTGGTCGGACAGGTTCGACGGAGGTTGATGCTGCGCGGGCTCGGTGCCGCCGCCCACGTTGTTCAGCACGAAGACCAGCACGAGCAGGATCAGGCTGACGATGCCGCCGCCACCGATGACCATGCCGCCCGGGAAGCCGCCGCCAGAGAGCCGGCCGCCGCCACCGGCGTCCTCCACCTGCGAGGGATCGAGGTCGACCTGGTCTCTGAAGTCCATCGCTGACGTTCCTTCCGGGGGTGCCCGCACGGACCACTGCCCCAAAGGGACGCCTAGATGCTTCCGGAGAACGTGTCGCACCGCGTCGGATCGCCGGACTCGTAGCCAGTGCTGAACCACTTCTCGCGCTGGCGAGAGGTGCCGTGCGTGAAGGCGTCCGGGGTGACGCGGCCCTGGGAACGGCGCTGGATGCTGTCGTCGCCGACCGCCGCGGCCGCGCTGAGCGCCTCGTCGATGTCGCGCTGGGAGAACGGGGCCCGGTAGAAGCCGGTCTTGACGGCGTTGTGCGCCCAGACGCCGGCGTAGCAGTCGGCCTGCAGTTCCAGGCGTACGGACGGGCTGTCGGCGCCGGGCCGGTTGTTCCTGCCGACCTTGTCCATGGTGCCGAGCAGGTTCTGGACGTGGTGCCCGTACTCGTGGGCGACCACGTACGCCTGGGCGAACGGGCCGCCCTCGGCGCCGAAGTCGCGCTGGAGCGTGCCGAAGAAGGTCAGGTCGAGGTAGACCTTGCGATCGCCGGGACAGTAGAAGGGCCCGACGGCGGAGTCCGCCATGCCGCAGGCGGTGTTGACCGCCTGTGAGAACAGCACGGTCTTGGCCGGTGAATACGCTCTGCGCCCGCGTTCCTCGAACGCCTGCCGCCAGTAGGCCTGGATGCTGTTGACCGTGCCCACGATCCGGCAGTCCTCCGACTGGTCGGCGTCGGCGCCGGTGCGGCAGCGCTCGGCCAGGTTGCCGCTCGGGGTCGCCTGCGGCGGTGGGCTGGGCAGCCGGCCGCCGCCCTGCTGACCGCCCTCGTCCCCGGTGAACGGCGAAGGGACGACCCCGAACAGGAACAGCCCCGCCACCGCCAGGATCAACAGCAGGCAGCCACCGCCCCGGCCGCCGATCGGCACCATGCAGCCGCCCGGCATGCCGCCGCCGCCCCCGCCTCGCTGCGGGCCACCGGCCCGCACGTCCTCGACCTGCGACGGGTCGAGTTGCGCATCGTCGTCGAACTGCATGTCTCCCCCCCGAGGCACTTCTCCCCCGTAGTGGATCCAATACGCACGGTACGGGACAAAGGGCCCTTCGAAGGCCATTCCAGCGGGCGGGCCGAGGGGGCAGTCCAAGGCCACGTCATACGTGTCAGCTAATCTGCCGCCATGACGGGTGCCTTGATAGGAATTGCGCTGGTTTCGCTGGGAATGGTGCTCACGCCCGGCCCGAACATGATCTATCTGATCTCACGCTCGATCGCCCAGGGCCGCAAGGCAGGCTTGATCTCCCTCACCGGCGTCTTCCTGGGCTTCACCGTCTACCTCACCGCGACCTGCCTGGGCCTGACGGCCGTCTTCGCCTACGTGCCGGCCGCGTACACGGCGCTCAAGCTGGCCGGCGCCGCCTACCTGCTCTGGCTGGCCTGGAACGCCGTCAAGCCGGGCGGCACGTCGGCCTTCCAGACACGCGACCTCCCTGCCGAGCGCCCGCCCAAGCTGTTCGCGATGGGCCTGCTGACCTGCCTGCTGAACCCCAAGATCGCGATCCTGTACCTGTCGCTGCTCCCGCAGTTCATCGACCCGGCCATGGGCCACGTGCTGTTGCAGAGCCTGGCGCTCGGATCGGTGCAGATCGTCGTCGCCACCACGGTCAACGGCCTGATCGCGATCTCGGCGGGAAGCCTGGCGGCGTTCCTGCTCGGCCGCCCGCTCTGGCTGCGGATCCAGCGCTACGTCATGGGCACGGTGCTCGGCGGCTTCGCGATCCACATGGCGACCGACCGTTCCAAGGCCCTCGTGAGCGCCTGAGCAGACCCCTGGCCTCCGGAGGGAAGCCAGGGGCCCGCCCCTCACCGGTCGAACCACATCGCCGACGAAGACCTGCACAACTGCCCGAACACCACTGCGGCCAGCAACACGCCCAGCACGTTTCCGAAGCCGGCCCCGCCGAGCACCTCCCAGATCCCCAGCAGGATCAGCAGGAACTCGACGACCAGCCCGGCAGTGCGCACCCAGCCGCGGCGCGAGCCGATCCTGCTCGCCAGGAGCCCGATCAGCAGGATCGTGGCGAGCGGAATGGAGAGAGCGAGCAGCAGGGCGCCTCCAATGGCACCCGCAGGCGCGCTCCCCAGCAGTATGAACAGCAGGAACAGACCGACCAGCCCCAAGCCCGCCTGGATCCACATGCAGATCCGGGCGACGGAGACCGACTGCGGCATCGCCTCGATGCTGTAAGGCTCGGACATTCGAGCGTCTGCGATTCTCTGTGTTTACCTGAGTATTTCTGGCAAATCGGGTGGGCGTGGCCTGGCGGGCCGTCTGCGTAGTCTCCCAGGGGGAGTACGGGGGTGGCCGCGACGTGGTGGAAGCCGGTCCGGTGGTGAGGATCGCGTGCAAGCCCTGTACGTCCCGCGGGTGGGCGGGTCGCCTGGGGTGCTTGGCCCGCCGGACGCTGTCCACCCCTGTTGGGGGGTGGGGCGGGCACCGTGCGCCGGTCCGGCACACGGCTGGAGGCCATCGAAGGGTTCTTCGGGGTGCGGGTGTGGCGTTTCGGGGTGGGCCGGTTCTTGGATCTGTCCCGCGTCTCTGGGCGGGGGTGTAGGTCGGTTCGGGTGCGGCGGGCTCGGCGGGCGGCCCGGGTCGTCTTGCGGGGGCGGCGGGCGCGGGCCACGTTACCCTCCACCACCTGCCGGATGGCACGGGTGCCGGTGGTGCGTTCGGTGCGGGTGGCCTGCTGGCCGAGCAGGCCGCGCGCGAGGATGCGTTCGGCCGCCGCCCAGTCCCGATCACATGACAGGCCGCAGGCTGGGCAGTGCGCCCACGCCCAGCCCCGTTCGGTGAGCCGGTCCGGGGCCGGGCAATGCCGCAGGATCGAGGTGCCGTCACCGCAGCGGGGGCAGTATCGGGAGGTGCCGCGGGCCGGGACGGTGACCACGGCGATCGCGCGCTTGGCCGCCAGATGCCGGATCGCCGCCACGACCTGCCCGCATACCTGTCCCGACAGGCGCGCGTTCGCCCGTCCCCGGCGCCCGCGCGCTTCCAGGGTGGCCAGGTCCTCCAGATAGATGACCGTCGCCCCGGCGGCGAGGGCGTGGTCGACTGCCCAGCGGGCCGCCGACCAGGCCAGCGCCCTGTTCAGGTTGCGGATGCGCGCGCAGACCCGCTCATGCTCCACCGCGATGACCTCATACGCCGGGGCCAGTTCGGCGACGCGGGGGTCGGCGGGCGCCAGGCCGGCCAGCAGCCGTTCCTGATGCTGTTTCTTGGTGGCCAGGTGCTCGCGCTGGTCCCGCAGCCGGTGCAGTTTGGCTGACACGCCGCCGAGGGTGAACATCAGGGTGACGGCCGCGGCCGCGACGCGCAGCCTCCGGAGCCTGGCAAGATCCACAGAGGATACGACGCGGGGAATACGCCCGAGGTTGACCCGGCCCGAATGCCCTCGTTATGGGCTCCACGTAGCAGCAAGATGCCACGCCATCCACCGCCGAAGGTCACAGTCGAAGACGGCCGCAGCTCAGGACGAAAGTGCCTAATCTGATGTGGGTGCGGCTCCCTGCTGCAGGGGTGCGACAGTGGGGTTGATCAGGGGATGAGGTTGTACGCGCACAGCAGGTCAGGAAGCGAGGCCCACCGTGCCCCGGGCACGGGCTCGAACAGTCGCCGGTTCCCCACCGACACCACGATCTTCCCGTCGTCTTCCACATCGAGCACGCAGAGCAGCCCTGAGTTGCGGATCGTCAAGGTGGCGAAGAAGTTCCGGGTTGACACCGAGTCCCGGAACAGACAACTCATGCTGCTCGTGGCTGCCGTGAAGCATAGTTCCAGGTAATCAGGGCGCAGCCATGATGCCTCGTGCACGGTGAGGTAGATGTAGCCGACGTCATAGTGCCGTCGGCTGTCTGCGTCGGTGGACCACCGGAAGTCGGTGTCCTCTGCGAGGATCGAGCGGCCTTTGGCATAGTCGAGGACATGCTGGTCTTCGGCGAAGCGGATCGTCAGATCCAGCGCCAGTTCGGGGCCCAGGGGCTGGATTCGCCCGCTGGTGAATCCGCTGGTGAACGGCATCACGAGGTGCTGCGCCTCCGGTAGCTCAACTACGGTATGCCCATTGGAGTCATGACCGGCCGTTCTGTCGGTGGCCAGGTCGCGCAACACGCCGACCGCATTGCGGCGATGCAGGTAAAGCTCGTAGCTGTAGTCAAGCCCCATCCGTCGATCGTAGGGCCCGGCCGTGAACGTGCCCGAGCATGCTGGTGCAGGACCGTGGCTCTGCGGTCTAACCGGCAGAAATGGGGTCCTCTGACAAAGCTCTATGGCTATCAGGTCGATCTATCTATTCGTCCGGCTGGAGGTAGGTTTCCTCTGCCTCGGCACGGTCCGGCCCGGTCGGAGCGAGTGGAGGACGGACGAGCGCGTCGATGCGGTGTCGGCCACGCCATCGGTCCGCGTCCCTGAGGCCCTGGCCGTGTTCTATCGGCTCGCTCAGGGGCGGCCACAAGTTCTCGGCGTCCAGAACTTAATCCGTCCCGCAAAGGAGCTGTCCACCAACGCCGATGGCCTGCTGGAGTTCGGTTACGAGAGCCAGGGGTGCTGTGTTTGGTCGCTCACGCCTTCTGAGCTGGCGGAGGATGGGGGATTTGGACCCCCGATAGGTTGCCCTATACACGCTTTCCAAGTCTGCGGACCTTCGTTCACCGCTGGTCACAACGGTCTTCACCTGGGGCGAAGAGCCAGGCGGGGACCCCAGTGAACACCCCTGCACAGGGGTGAACTGAGACCCTGAATGAGACCCCGCCGGAGGCGGATTGGGCTGTAACACTAGGAGGGCTTCCGGGTGTTACAACCTTTTGTGTGTGATTTGGCCGCAGGGAGGCCGTAGAGACCAAGCACAAGTACACCCTGCTGTCGATGTGGTTCAAGGTGCTGGACTGAGGCCCAGCAAGCTGGCCGGCCCTCAATGTCGCCCATGTCGAGCCTCAGCGGCGCGAGTGCGCGCCGGGCTGCTCGCGTGCTGCACGCCACCTGCTGACCCGGACCACAGCGGCCCGAGCTCTGAGGGTGGATCCGGCGTCGAAGGCGACGGTGAAGCCGAGCCTTGGCCGGGTCAGGTGGTGCGGCGGGAGCGGGGCAGGGCCAGCCCACCCAGGACCATGCCGATCAGCCCGAGCAGCAGGGCGAAGATGGCCCCGGCCAGCCCGTTGCCGGTGCCGAAGCCGCCGGCGGAGTTGGCCGCATGCAGTCCGCCGATGATCAGGCTGGTCAGCCCGAGCGCCAGGGCCGTGACGGCGCCGGCGCGCCGGTTGCCGACGCCGATACGACCCGCGGAGCGGGCTCGGGCCAGCCCACCGATGACCACGCTGATCAGTCCCACCACGACGGCCACGCTGGGCAGCGTGCGCCCGGAGCCGATGTCGTAACCAGCGGCGGCGACGGAGAGCTGCACGGCCTCGGGTGTGGCGAGCAGGAGACGGACGGACATTGAGGATCCTTTCGATCGTCCCGGGTGGAGCCGGAGCACGGTGGATCGGCCTGGGCCGGTGGAGGCGCCGACGCGGAGCGCCTAGGAGGGTTTGAGGTGTGGTGTGGCGATGGGGCGGAACTGGCCGTTCGGGGCCGTTCGGGGCCAGGTATCTGTCTGCGGCGCTATCGCCAGTTGCCGTTCTGTTCGACGAACGCCTGCCCGGTGATCGGGTTGCCCCGGTACCGTCCGGTGACGGTGGCCGCGCCCTCGTAGAGGCCGCCGAAGGCGCTCTGGAGTTCGTGTCCCGGCTTGGAGGTGACGGTGAGGCTGGTATCCAGCGCGGGGATGTTCACGATCCACCGCGTGCCGTACCGCTGTCCGCTGGTGGGGCTGGTCCAGAAGCCGGAGGTGGTGTCGGCGAGCGGATTCACCGCGACGACCTCGTGGGTTCCGTCCCCGCGCAGCAGGGTCGCGTAGGGGAATCGCTCCCCTCGGCGAACAGGTCCCAGAGGTTGATCCGGTCACCGTTGGACAGTTGCACGGCCATCCAGGTCCACTTCCGCATGGTGCTCCAGTTCCAGGTGCCCCACAGGCGGTCCAGCCACGACTCGCCGGTCACCGGATAGGTGTGGTTGTCCACTCTGAGCGTTCCCTGCGTCGCCAGGCTGGGCAGGGAGTAGTAGTAGTAGCTCGTGCCGCCGAGGAAGGGGATCAGCCCGGTCCCGTTGTTGTACAGCACGGGCCCCCTGCGCCCTGAGCGTCAGGTCGATCTCGCCCACCGGCAGCGTGGCGCGCAGGCGCATCGCCTCCATGGGCCCGGACAGCGTCGCCGTCGGCGTGCGGATGTCCAGCTCGGTTGCGGAGAACCTGGTCTGGTCGAGCGCGTAGCTCTTGCTCTCGGTGTAGAAGGCGCCGGTCGTCTTGTCAGCGATCGCGATCATGGCCTGCGGGTTGTTGCCGCCGCCGATCGTGACCTGGTAGCGGAACCGGTGGCCAGAGGCGTTGACATGGCCGACCACGTACCACCATTCCTGGCGCGCGTCCGGATGCGCCGCCTGATCGGCCGGCAGACGCACGAACGTCGGGAAGGCGGGTGCCGCCGTGGCCGCCGACGGCTTGATCGTGCCGCTGGAGCGGGGCCGGTCTCGGCCGTCACCGGGAGCGACGGCGAGGCCGCGAGGGTCAACACCGCGCCGAGAGCCAGAGCGGCGATGGACGCGACTGTCCGAGGTTGCCTTTTAAACATACGATTTCTCATCTCTCGGTGGCGGAAGTGCTCAGTGCCATGCGGGGCGAGCGGAGGCACGGCGGCCGGCCCTTCACCGAATTGATCATTGCGGTTCAGCCGACGAAGGACTCGGGGCCGAAGCGGCCCCACGCCACGAAGGCGGCCAGGGCAAGGTAGATCAGGTTTCCCGCGGCAGACATGACCTCACCACGGCGCAGGTGCGTGATCATCGCACCGACCATCAGCACCACCACACCGACTGCCGCCACCGGCACCAGAACTGGCGCGATGCCGGTCACGGCGGGCAGGATGAGTCCCACCGCTCCCAGGACCTCGATGGTCCCGAGGATCTTCAGGAACCCGACGCTGAAGTCCGCGGTCCATCCCGCGCCGCGCATGGCGGCCATCTTCTCCTGGGGCACGACCAGCTTGCCGACGCCACCGGTGAGGAGGACAACGGCCAACAATCCAGCGCAGATCCACAGAGCGAGGTTCATGAGATTTCTCCTGATACGGGTTGTAGGCGTATCCGATCTTTGGCATCGGAAGCGGTGAAAGGGGGCCTGTGCGGGGGTGCCCAGGCACGCCATGGCCCACTGCAAGCGGTCTCTAGGCTGTACTGATGCCAGGTAGGACCCGGGCCGGTCCTGCTCGTTACCCGTGCTGGCCGGGCTGGTAGTCGCCGGCGGGCTGCCGGGTGATGACATTCACGCGGTTGACGGCGTTGATGAGGGCGATGAGGGACACCAGGGCGGCGAGCTGGTCCTCGTCGTAGTGCTTGGCGGCATTCGCCCAGACCTCGTCGCTGACGCCACCGGCCGCATCAGCGATGCGGGTACCCTGCTCGGCCAGCTCCAGGGCGGCGCGCTCGGCCTCGGTGAACACCGTGGCTTCCCGCCAGGCCGCGACCAGGTTGAGACGGGTGGAGGTCTCCCCCGCGTGCGCGGCGTCCTTGCTGTGCATGTTCACGCAGACCGCGCACCCATTGATCTGACTGGCGCGCAGCAACACCAGCTCGCGCGTCACGGGCGGCAGCGTCGAATCCGCGGCCACCTTGCCCGCGGCCACGATGTGCTTCAGAGACTTGCCCGCGACCGGGTGGCGAAGAGGTTCAACCGAGCATCCATCGTGCTCTCCTTGTCGTTGTTTCGTTGTCGCCCCTCTAGGACAGGGAAGTCCGCCAGCCTGTGACGGCGACGAATGTGACGTGCGTCTCCCTTCCCGTGCGGGCGCCACGCGGCTGATCCACGGCAACGCTCCTCGGCTACCCTGCGGTACGTCATGCGCAAGCGTCCTCGACGAGGGGGGCCGGCAGAAGGGCGCGGCCGGGCACGGCCGTACGCGAGTTGGGGAGGAATCCCGTGCTTGGATCAACGGCTCAGAGAGAGGCTGTCGGCTACCGGCCGCTGCTGTTTTCCATCGCCTACGGGATGACCGGGTCCGTGGGCGATGCCGAGGACATCGTGCAGGACGCGTTCCTCGGTCTGACCCGGGCGTACCAGGCGGGGACCGTGATCGACAATCTGAAGGCGTACCTGACCACGGCCGTGACGCGACTGGGCCTCAACTACCTGAGTTCGGCGCGGGTATCCCGGGAGACCTATGTCGGCGAGTGGCTGCCGGAGCCGGTCGTCGTGCTCGCCGACATGCCCGGACCGGCCGAGCACGCTGAGCTGTCCGACTCGCTGTCGATGGCCTTCTTGGTGCTGCTGGAGTCGCTCTCGCCGGTGGAGCGGGCCGTGTTCATGCTGCGTGAGGTGTTCGGGTACGGCTATCCCGAGGTGGCGGGAATCACCGGCAAGACAGAGGTGAACTGCCGGCAGATCTTCGCCCGTGCCCGGCAGCGCATCGCCGCTGGAGGGCAGGTCGTCGGCAGCGCGCTGTCCCGCGAGCGGCGGGCGGAAGGTGAGGAACTTGCGCGTAGGTTCTTCGTGGCCGCCGAGGGCGGCGATATGGAGGCGCTGCTCGGCATGCTCGCACCTGACGTGGTGCTCCACGGGGACGGGGGCGGCAAGGTGCGGGCCTTCGGAAGTCGGCTGGCCGGGCGGCTGGCTGTCATACGGCTGCTCCTCGGGGTGTTCCGCCGAGGCGGGACCCTGGGCGTCTCCCTCCGGCCGGCCTGGATCAACGGCCGTCCGGGCGCTGTCAAGTACGACTCCGAAGGCCGCGTGATCGGTGTGGTCGAGCTCGACATCGCCGACGGTGTGGTCCGCGCGATCCACGCGGTGGGCAACCCCGACAAGCTTGCTCACATCGGGCCGGTATCCGATCTAGGGCGGCTGCCGGAGTAATGGCGCTCCTCACGATCATCAGCAGGCCGCCTCAAAGGCGCAGAGCGGCGGCTCGGAAGTGCTCTATCCCGCCCAGTACGTCCCCGAGCCGGCCGTGGAGGGCGGCCTGCGCCAGAAGCTCATCGGGAAGGACTGTCCGTTGAACGTCCATTCGTCGGTATAGCCGATGGTCGCGAAATAGTTGGGTCGAGGATTCCGGCTCAGGTGCTCCACGAGAGGGTGGTTCACCGACACGAGCCGCCGCCTGGCCAATGCCGGCATCCCGGCGCTGGCGTCGATGTCGGTGACGACGGCACCGTGGTCGCGTAGTGCGGCGGACAGGGGCCTGAGCCGCAGCCGGCGTCCAGGATCCGGCGGCCGGCCACGTCTCCGGCAAGGGTTATGATCGCGGGCCGCGCGCAGTACGCGTTCATGATGTTGTTCTCGGTTTCCGCCGAGTACGCAGATCTTGGTGTAGAAGATCGCACGAGCACGCCTGCTGTAACACTGAGGACGCCGCCCCCTGTCCTGCTGAAGGCCGCTGGCCTATGGGACGGCCGTCTTCACGACGCCCGCCACACCGCCGCCACGGTGCTGCTCATCCTCGGCGTGCCCGAGCGAACCGTCATGTCCATCATGGGGTGGTCAGGCTCGGGCATGGCGGCGCGGTACCAGCACGTGACAGACGGCATCCGGCAGACCGTGGCCAGGCAGGTCGGGGGTCTCATGTGGGAGGCGGAAAGGAGCCCCGAAGAGGCCAACTGAGACCCACACTGAGACCCAAAGCAAGAGGGGTTGTACCGATGATCACGGCACAACCCCTCTGAGCTGGCGGAGGATGGGGGATTTGAACCCCCGATAGGTTGCCCTATACACGCTTTCCAAGCGTGCGCCCTCGGCCACTAGGCGAATCCTCCGCCGTCGAGCTTACCGGACTCACGGGCGTACGCAGACCACGTTTTTTCGCGTTCACCCGTAGCGCGAGCGTGGAGCGAGCACTGCCGCGTCCGGCTAGACTGTCAAAGGACCCCTCGCGCGGCGTCATCCTGTGAACCTCCCCAGGGCCGGAAGGCAGCAAGGATAAGCGGGCTCTGGCGGGTGTGCGGGGGGTCTCTTCGTTGGGAGCCCCCTCGCAGGCGGGATGGTCGCATGAGCCTTGCGCTTTACCGCAAGTACCGACCCGGGACCTTCGCCGAGGTCAAGGGTCAGGAGCACGTCACAGACCCGCTCCGGCAGGCGCTGCGTACGGGCCGCATCAACCACGCCTACCTCTTCAGCGGCCCCCGCGGGTGTGGCAAGACCTCCAGCGGGCGCATCCTGGCGCGTTCCCTCAACTGCGAGCAGGGCCCGACGCCCGACCCCTGCGGCATCTGCGAGTCGTGTGTCGCGCTCGGGCCGACCGGGCCCGGCCACCTTGACGTCATCGAGATCGACGCCGCCTCGCACGGTGGTGTGGACGACGCGCGCGACCTGCGTGAGCGGGCGTTCTTCGCCCCCGTGTCGGCGCGCTACAAGATCTACATCATCGACGAGGCGCACATGGTGACCCGCGAGGGTTTCAACGCGCTGCTCAAGCTCGTCGAGGAGCCCCCGCCGCACCTGAAGTTCATCTTCGCGACGACCGAGCCGGAAAAGGTCATCGGCACGATCAAGTCGCGTACGCACCACTACCCGTTCAGGCTGATGCCGCCCGCGACCCTCCGCGGGTTGCTGGAGGAGATCCTCACCTCCGAGAACGTGCCCTTCGAGCCGAACGCGCTGCCCCTCGTCGTACGTGCGGGCGCCGGCTCCGCGCGTGACTCGCTGTCGATCCTGGACCAGTTGCTGGCCGGGGCCGAGGAAGACGGCATCACCTACGCCAAGGCCGTATCCCTGCTCGGTTACACCGACGGCGACCTGCTCGACGAGGTCGTCAACGCGTTCGCCGCCCGCGACGGCGGCCAGGTGTTCCACACGGTCAACCGGGTGATCGAGGGCGGCCACGACCCCCGCCGCTTCGCTTCTGACCTGCTCGAGCGCTTCCGCGACCTGGTGATCCTCGCCAACGTCCCCGAGGCGGCCTCCAGCGGCCTGCTCGACCGGCCCGCCGATGAGCTGGAGCGGCTCGTCCAGCAGGCGGCCTCGATGGGGCGCGCCGAGCTGACCCGGGCGGCCGAGGTCTTCAACGCCGGTCTCACCGAGATGCGCGGTGCCACGTCACCGCGGCTGTTGCTGGAGCTGATGTGCGCCCGGGTCCTGCTTCCCGCCGCCTCGGACGGTGAGGAGGCCCTGCTCGCCCGCCTCGAACGCCTCGAACGTGGCGGCGCGGTCGCCCAGATGGCCGCCCGGGCTTCTTCGGGTACGCCGGCTTCTCCGGGCACGGCGGCCGAGCAGTCCGTCGCCGCCCATGGCGTCCCAGTGCAGCAGCAGCACACTGGTGCCCAGTCTCACGTCGGCGCTGCGGCCCCCGCTCAACCGCCTGCGGGTGCTCAGCCGGCTCAGGCTCCTGCCGCCGCATCGGCGGGTGCGGCGGACGACTGGCCCGAGCCTGCCCGCCCCGGTGCTTCCGTTGCGGGTGGCGGGGGGCCGGCGTCCCCGACAGCGGCCGGTGGCGGCATGCAGGCGTCCGGCAGCGGCAGCAGTGGCGGCGGCGCGCAGGTTTCCTCCCCCCAGGGTTCCTCCGGGGGTACGCAGGCGCCCGCCGGTGGCGCTCCGGCTTCCGGTGGCGGGCAGGGCGGTACCGGTCTGGGGGTCATGCAGCAGCAGTGGCCTTCCGTGCTGGCCGCGCTCAAGCAGCGCAGCATCGTGGTCTGGGCCAACGTGAGCACCAACGCCCAGGTGGTGGGCGTGGAAGGCAACCTGGTCACGCTCGGGTTCAGCCAGGTCGGCGCGATGAAGAACTTCACGGGCGGTGGCAAGGACGCCGTCGTGGCCAGCGCGCTCAGCGACGTGCTCGGTGGCGCCTGGCGCGTCGAGGCCGTCGTGGGCAACGCCCCGGGCCCGCAGCCGTCCCGAGGCCGTCCCCCGCAGCCGCCCTCCCACGGCGCTCCCGCCTCACCAGGCGGACCGGGTCCCGCCCAGAGCACCGGGCTGGCGACCGGCACTCAAGGCACTCAAGGCACTCAAAACACGCACAGCGGCACCCCGGCGGCGTCAGCAGGCTCCCAGAACTCCTCGGGTGCCCAGGGCGCACCCGCTTCTCCAAGCGTGCCTGACTCCCCAGGACATACGGCCTCATCCGGCTCCTCTCACGACGACCAGGGCACGCAGGGCGGCTCCGCTCAGCCTTCGGGCCGGCAGACCACGGACGAGTCCTGGCCCGACGCCCCCGACGATCCCGGCCCGGGCATGCCCCCGGGCCCGGATCCGACCCGGACCGTGCCTGCCGCCGCTTCCTCTCCCGGCGCGGGCCTCGCCGCCGCGAGGTCGGCGGCGAAGGCGGCGGCCCAGGCAGGTCCCCGTTCTCCGTCGTCAGGTCGCAGTGGCGGCGCGGCGTGGCCGGAGACCGTTCCCGGTCGCAACAAGGGGCCGGAAGATGATGTCGACCCCCTGAACGACGCCGACGCCGACGTGGACGCGGTCTCCGGCATGGCGCTCCTGGAACGTGAGCTCGGCGCCCGAGTGATCGGCGAAATCGACCACACCTGACCAAGCCGGTGGGTCCCAGGCGGCCGCTCAGCGGGGGCAAGCGCGCGACGTAACGGTCCGCACCCGAACGGCCCGAGGAGCGTTGAACGGACGGGCGGTCGCGACGGCGGCGGGCGGCGGCTCCCTCGGCCCCGCCGTAAAGAAACCAGGAACGCCGACTCTCGCGCCCGGGCGCGATCAAGACGCAGGCATCAGGGAGCACAAAGAGAGGAAACGAACGAACACCATCAGGCCAGCCGCGTGCGGGCGGCGGCGGAGCGGGCGTCGGTGGGGGGAAGGGCGGCGAGGCGTTCGAGGATCTCGTAGTCGTCGCGCCCATTGGTGGTCTGGGCGTACGCCCACAGGTGCTCGGGAGAGCCGTACCGCAGCAGACAAGCCCTGACCTGGGCCTCCAGCTCGTCCCGCTCCCGCCGGATCTCCGGCGACTCCGAACGTTGCAGCAGCGGCCCCGTGTACGAGCGCGCCAGCGCGGCCGGGTCCTTCGCCGCGAGATGGCGCCGCACGGCAAGGAAGTCGGCCTCGACCGGGCATGCCAGCCGGTACGGTTTAGCCGCGATCGCGTTCCCCAGCTGCGCCCGCAGCCGGTGGATCTCGGCCCTGATCGTCACGGGGTTGCCGTAGTCGCCGTACATGTGGAACGAGAGCTGCTCGGCCGTCAGCCCGTGGGGGTGCAGCGCCAGGAGGGCGAGGATCTCGGCGTGCCGGAGCGACAGTGGCTGCTCGCGGTCTCCCAGAGTGACAGAGGGCGGTCTGTCCCCGAGGAACGACAGGGCGAGCGCCGGCGGCGTAGCGGTGGGAACGGTACGCAGCAGGTAGCCGTCGTCGAACGACTCCAGCAGCCCCACCGTGCCGTCGCGCAGGATCATGCGCTGCCCGGACGCGCGCAGGCGCTCGCCGGGGTGGGCGGGAAACACGAGTGGCGGATCCGGGTCGTCCGCGTGCGTGCCGTCCATGAGTGGAACACGGTCGCCGAGCCGGCCGCCTGGGTCGCCGGAGATGACGCGGCCGGTCGGGGAGAGCAGGATGCCGGGCCGGCCGCGCAGGGACTCGTAGCGGCGGCGCAGGCGCTCGTCGCGTTCGTGCATGCGCAGGGCGAGCTCGCTCTCGGCGAGCTTGGCCGCGGCCGTTACCAGGGCGACGGTGGCGGGGTGCAGGGTGCGTGCGGTGCCGCTGATGTCGACGCATCCGATGATCCGGCCGGAGTCCGGGTCGACGATCGGCGCGCCGCTGCACGACCAGACGTGCAGCACCCGCATCAGGTGCTCCTCCGAGTAGACGTGCATCGGGCGGCCCATCGCGAGCGCGGTGCCGATGCCGTTGGTGCCGACCTTGCGTTCCTCCCACTGGTGGCCGTCGGCCAGGCCGATCTGGTCGGCGCGCCGCAGGATCGCGGTGTTGCCCTCGCGCCACAGCACCCGGCCGTGGGCATCCGTGACGATCATGACGTGGCCGATCTCGTCGGCCAGGCCGGCGAGCGTCTGGGACATGAGGGGCAGCAAGGGCTGCAGGGGGTGGGCCTGGCGGATGTCGTCGATGTAGTCCAGGTCGAAGACCAGAGGCGCGCTCGTGCCCTCCGGATCGATTCCCGCCGCGAGCGAACGATGCCAGGACGCCTCGATTTGGCGGCGCGGCGCCTCCGGCCACGCGTGCTTCGTCACCGCGGCTTCGTACGCTCCGCGTAGTAGGCGGGAATACGCGTCGAGATGGGCGTAACTCATCGGTCACTCCAAGTAGTCAACTAGTAGCATCCGCCTTACCGTCCATCTTTGCAACCGGTTCTAGTGATTGCGCAGGGTGGTTGAATGAACGCAACGCGTATGCAACGTTGCCCTCGCTAGCGTGCACTCCCGAGCGTCGGCGCGGTGCGGCCGCTCCGCCGGCGCAATGGCCGGGTCTCGGACACTGGAGGGGGGCCGGGACCCGGCCAAAACACGACACTGGGCCGCGAAGCGACGCGGAACATCAGCCCCACGCGGCACATCAGGTGTAAATGTCCACGCAGGACGGCGGTCGGTGACGAAACATGGGGACGTCCCAGTGCATGTCGCCGCCCAAACACCGTAGGCTCGTGGCAGTCAAGAACGCGGAGCCACGAGGAGCGCACGACGGTGAACCCAGGGGATGTCAACCTGCAGCAGCTGCTGGAGCAGGCACAGCTCATGCAGCAGCAGCTTGTGAGCGCCCAGCAGGAGCTCAACGACGCGCAGATCGAGGGCTCATCAGGCGGCGGCCTGGTCACGGCCGTCGTCAACGGTTCGGGTGAGCTGCTCGAGCTCAAGATCGATCCGAGCGTCATCGACGCCGGCGATCCGCAGGACACGGCGGACACGATCGCCGACCTGGTGATCGCGGCCGTCCGCGATGCCGTACGCGCGGCCGCCGACCTGCAGCAGGAGAAACTCGGCCCGCTGGCCCAGGGGTTGGGTGGCGGCGGCCTCGGACAATTGCCAGGATTCTAGGCATGTACGAAGGGGTCGTCCAGAACCTGATCGACGAGCTCGGCCTGCTGCCCGGCGTCGGTCCCAAGAGCGCGCAGCGGATCGCGTTCCACCTGCTGGCGGCCGACCCGGCCGACGTCAAACGGCTGGCGCACGCATTGCTGGAGGTCAAGGAGAAAGTCCGCTTCTGCCGGGTGTGCGGCAACGTGGCCTCGGAGGAGGAGTGCCGCATCTGCCGCGACACCCGCCGCGACACGCACGTGATCTGCGTGGTCGAGGAGCCGAAGGACGTCGTGGCGATCGAGAAGACCCGCGAGTTCCGCGGCACCTATCACGTGCTCGGTGGCGCGATCAGCCCGATCGACGGCATCGGCCCCGACGACCTGCGCATTCGCGAGCTCATGACGCGCCTGGCCGATGGCCGGGTCACCGAGCTCATCCTCGCCACGGACCCCAATCTCGAGGGTGAGGCGACGGCTACCTACCTAGCCCGTCTGGTCAAACCGATGGGCATCAAAGTGACACGACTGGCCAGCGGTCTGCCTGTCGGCGGTGACCTCGAATACGCCGACGAGGTGACCTTGGGCCGCGCGTTCGAAGGACGGAGGCTGCTGGATGTCTGACGAGTGGAGCACGCTGGCGGAGGAGATCTCGAGGCACGCGCAGGACTACGTGGACGGCCTGACCAGGGTCGCCGGCGGCGAGGGCGGCGACGCCATCTGGTCGTTGCTGCTGGTCGAGGTCGCCCAGGTGAGCCTGGCCGGTGCCAAGCTCGGCGCGAACAGGGACGTGATCCTCGCCGGCAACTACGAGCCGCCGATGAGCGAGGACCCTGACATCGACGGCGTGCGTACGGCGCTGGCCGAGCGGCTCGGGCCCGTCGACGACTACGCCGAGGTGTTCGACCCGTACAAGGACACCGGCGTCACGCCGTACCGGCTGTCCGACGACCTGACCGCGGTCGCCGCCGACCTCATCCACGGCCTGCGTCACTACCACGCCGGCCGTCCCCATGAGGCGTTGTGGTGGTGGCAATACTCCTACTTCAACACCTGGGGCAACCACGCGGGCGCCGCGATGCGCGCGCTGCAGGCTCTGGCCGCGCACTCGCGCCTCGACGTGGCCGAGGAGGCTACCACGGTCTGATCCGTCCCATATGGTGGTATGACCCTCCGGCCCATGAGAGAGCCCCAAGTAGACTGGCACCTCACAGTCCAGACCGGGAGACTCTCGTGGCGCTCGTTGTGCAAAAGTACGGTGGTTCGTCCGTCGCCGACGCGTCCTGCATCAAGCGGGTCGCGCAGCGGATCGTCGCGACGAAAAAAGCCGGCAACGACGTGGTCGTGATCGTCTCCGCCATGGGTGACACGACGGACGAGCTGCTCGACCTGGCCGAGCAGGTGTCGCCGCTGCCGCCGGCACGCGAGCTCGACATGCTGCTGACCTCCGGCGAGCGCATCTCGATGGCCCTGCTGGCGATGGCGATCGCCAACCTCGGCCACGAGGCCCGTTCGTTCACCGGCTCGCAGGCCGGTGTGATCACCGACTCCACGCACGGCAAGGCACGCATCATCGACGTGACGCCGAGCCGCATCCGTGAGGCGATCGACCAGGGTCACATCGCGATCGTGGCCGGGTTCCAGGGCGTCTCGCAAGACACGAAGGACATCACGACGCTGGGCCGTGGTGGCTCCGACACGACGGCGGTGGCGCTGGCGGCGGCCCTGGAGGCCGACGTGTGCGAGATCTACACCGACGTGGACGGCATCTTCACCGCCGACCCGCGCATCGTGCCGCCGGCCAGGAAGATCCCCAGGATCTCCTACGACGAGATGATGGAGATGGCCGCCTGCGGCGCCAAGATCCTGCATCTCCGCTGCGTCGAGTACGCGCGCCGGTTCAACCTGCCGATTCACGTACGCAGCTCGTTCAGCACCAAGGAAGGCACCTGGGTCGTCTCCGACCCTTACACCGACGAAGGAACCGAGATGGAGCAGCCGATCATCTCCGGCGTCGCACACGACCGGAGCGAGGCCAAGATCACCGTTGTCGGGGTTCCCGACAAGGTCGGCGAGGCTGCCTCGATCTTCAAAACGCTGGCCGACGCCGAGATCAACATTGACATGATCGTGCAGAACGTCTCGGCCGCGGCCACCGGCCGCACGGACATCTCCTTCACGCTCCCCACGGCCGACGCCCAGACGGCCCTGGGAGCGCTCAAGAAGGTCCAGGCCCAGATCGGTTATGAGTCGCTGCTGTTCGACGACCAGATCGGGAAGGTGTCGCTGATCGGCGCGGGCATGCGCTCGCACCCCGGCGTCACCGCGACGTTCTTCGCGGCCCTCGCCGACGCGGGGGTCAACATCGAGATGATCTCCACCTCGGAGATCCGCATCTCTGTGATCGTCGAGCAGGACGCGATCGACGCGGCCGTGGCGGCCGCGCACCGCGCCTTCGATCTCGACGCCGACCAGGTCGAAGCCGTGGTGTATGGAGGTACAGGACGATGAGCAGGCCCAGTCTGGCTTTGATCGGCGCCACCGGCGCCGTGGGCACCGTCATGCGGGACATCGTGTCGTCGCGTGAGGACATCTGGGGCGAGATCCGCCTCGTCGCCTCGCCGCGCTCGGCAGGCAAGGTGCTGCGAGTGCGCGGCGAGGACGTCGTGGTCCAGGCCCTGGCGCCTGAGGTGTTCGACGGCATCGACATCGCCATCTTCGACGTGCCCGACGAGGTATCGGCGGTGTGGGTGCCGATCGCGGCCGAGCGTGGCGCGATCGCGATCGACAAGTCCGGCACGTTCCGGATGGACCCGGACGTTCCGCTGGTCGTGCCCGAGGTCAACCCGCTCGACGCGCGCAGCCGCCCACGCAACATCATCTCCACGCCCAACTGCACGACGTTGTCGATGATGGCGGCCATGGGCGCGCTGCACGCCGAGTTCACGCTCACGGAGCTGGTCGTGGCGTCCTACCAGGCGGTGTCCGGTGCCGGCGTGGCGGGCACCGCCCGGCTCTACGACGAGGTCGAGGCGCTGGCCGGCGATCGCACGGTCGGCCAGGCGGCCGGTGACGTGCGCAAGGTGCTGGCCAACAAGTTGCCTGACGACTCGCCCTTCCCGGCGCCGATCGCGTACAACGTGGTGCCGTGGGCCGGCTCGCTCAAGGACGACGGCTGGGCCTCCGAGGAGCTCAAGCTCCGCAACGAGTCACGCAAGATCCTCGGCATCCCGGACCTGAAGGTCTCCGCGACCTGTGTACGCGTGCCGGTCATCACGACGCACTCGCTGGCCGTGCACGCGCGTTTCGAGCGCGAGATCACGGTCGCCGACGCGCACCGCGTCCTGGAGGCGGCGCCGACGGTGGTCCTCATGGACGACCCGGCGAGCGGGGTCTACCCGACGCCTCTCGACGTGGTGGGCACTGACCCGACCTATGTTGGGCGCATTCGCCAGGCGATCGACTTCCCCAACACGCTCGACCTCTTCGTGTGCGGTGACAACCTGCGCAAGGGCGCGGCGCTCAACGCGGCGGAGATCGCCGAGCTGGTCGCGAGCGAGCTGTAGTCCTCTTGCGATGGTGGACGCCGTGCGTTCAGTGCGGCGTCCACGTCATTTGCGGGCGCTCGTCACGTGAACTCGTCACTTGAAGAGGATGTCCCAGTGGTCGCCCTCGTCGGCGAACGTCGTGCCTGAGCTGGAGCGGTAGAGCGGCGCGCCGTCGCCGCGGACTCCTGCCCTGGCATGGTGCTGGGTGATGTAGCGGTCGATGCAGGAATTGTGGCCGATGTCCAGCTTGTAGCCGTTGCCGTGGCTGAAGGTGCCCGGCGCGTGGCCTGCCTCCGTGCCGCCCGTGACCATGATGGGGCAGCCGCTCTGCTGCTTCAGCTCGATGGCGCGAGCGATCGTGCCGGTCCGCACGTTGTCGAGCGACGTGCAGTGGTGCATGTGCTTGCTCGTGCAGTTGCCGGTGGACCTCGTCCGCATTCCCGCGCTCTTCAGCCAGTCGGCCGCGGTGGAGTGGGACATGCGCACGGCCGCCTGCCTGGGGAGGACACGGTTCAGGTCGACGTGCAGGTGCAGGCGCTTGCGGCCCGCCGGCGTGCGCACCACACCGGTACGTACGGGGCTGCTCAGGCTCTTGGCCCCCCCGCGCTTGCCTACGGCCGGGCGCGGTCGGGGCCGTGCCACGTCCTCTTGCGCCTTGGTGGTCTCGCCCGCGTGGGCCGCTGTGTCGGCCTGAGAGCGGCGCGGCGTCGTCTCCTGGGTCCCATAGGCCTCAGGGCGCTCCTGAGCCGCATAAGGCTGTTCCAGGCTCTCCTGAGGGCCACTCACCTCCGGCGGTCGTACGGGGCGATCGCCGGACACCGGCAGGTCATGCATGGCCTGGAGGTCCGTCGTCATCGTGAGGTGCTTGTGTCTCCAGGTTCTGGCCGTGTGCGCGCCCAGCACGTCCGCCAGCTCATCCAACATGGCGTTGTGCCCGGGCTGCGGCGGCCCGTGGTACGGCTCGGCCTCGTACGGGCCGTTCTGCACGGTGCTCCCTTCGGGGTGGGTGGCCGCGGAGGCGGCCGAGGCCTGCGCGATTATGGTGATCTCTATGCCGAGGAGCGCGACTGCAGTGAGTCGCATTGGTCCACGTATCCACATGTTGATGCCTTCTCGCGGAATTAGCCCTTCCGCCACAAACGACAATCCCACCATTCACAGGAGATAACTCCTGCTGCGGGAGCAACTTTGCCTTGTGTCGGCGATCACCGTGCGCCTTCATGACTTAACCGAGTTTCACGACGTAAAGTGACGAACGTGTCCGAAGCCCGAAACCGAGGATCGGAGAGCACCCGAGAGGTCATCGTCGAGACGGCCTTGCGACTGTTCAGAGAGCGGGGCTTCGACAAGACCACGATGCGCGCCATCGCCGCCGAGGCCGGAGTGTCCGTGGGCAACGCCTATTACTACTTCGACAGCAAAGAGGCGTTGATCCAGGCGTACTACGACCGCGCCCAGGCCGAGCACGAGGAGGCCTGCAGGGAGTTCCTGGCCACCGAGACGTCGTTCGCGGCCCGGTTGAGCGGGGTGCTGCGCGAGTGGGTACGCGTGTCCGAGCCCTACCACGAGTTCGCCGTGAAGTTCTTCAAGCACGCGGCCGAGCCCACGAACCCGCTGAGCCCCTTCAGCAAGCAGTCGTCCCCGGCCCGCGAAGCCTCCATCGCCATCTACCGCCAGGTCGTCGAGGGGTCGCGCGACCGCATGAACGCCGAGCTACGGGAGGAACTGCCCGAGCTGCTGTGGCTGCTGTCCATGGGCATGGTCCTGTTCTGGGTGCATGACACCTCGCCGGGCTGCGCGCGCACGTACCGGCTGATCGAGGTCACGGTGCCGCTGGTGGACCGGCTGGTCGGGCTGTCGCATCTGCCCGGGCTGCGAGGCATCACGAAGGACTTCATCGCGGCCGTGCACGAGCTGCGGGCATAGGGCAACATACCGAGCGGTTGGTATGGTCGGCCTTAAAGGTCTGGAGGCCGAATGACGCAGAACTGGGGCATGACGATCCCCTTCTACGACCGCTCCCTGTCGAGGTCCCAGGAACTCATCGCGGAGCTGCCCGGGCTCGGCTACACCGACGTGTGGTCGGCCGAGGTCAACGGGACCGACGGGTTCACGCCGCTGGCCCTGGCCGCCCAGTGGGCGCCGGGGCTCAGGCTCGGCAGCGCCATCGTGCCCGTCTCCACGCGCGGCCCTGGGCTGCTGGCCATGTCCGCGGCCACGCTGGCCGATCTGGCCCCCGGGCGGTTCGTGCTCGGCATCGGCGCGTCCTCGCCGGCGATCGTCGAGCGCTGGAACGCCGGCGAGTTCACCAAGCCGTACGCGCGCACCCGCGACACCCTGCGTTTCCTGAAGAAGGCGCTGGCCGGGGAGAAGGTCTCGGAGGCGTACGAGACGTTCGAGATCAAGGGGTTCAAGCTGGAGCGCGCCCCGAAGATCCCACCGAAGATCGTGCTGGCCGCGCTGCGCCCCCGGATGTTGCGCCTGGCCGCCGAGGAGGCCGACGGCGCGATCACCAACTGGCTCTCTCCCGAGGACGTGCGCAAGGTACGCGCCGAGATCGGCCCGGACACCGAGCTGATCGCCCGCTTGTTCGTGTGCGTGAGCGAGGACACCGACAAGGTGCGGGAGATGGCCAGGTGGATGCTGGCCAGTTACCTGACCGTCCCCGTGTACGCCGCGTTCCACGACTGGCTGGGCCGGGGTGAGGTGCTGCGGCCCTTGCACGAGGCGTGGGCGGCCGGCGATCGCCAGGCGGCGCTCAAGGCCATCCCCGACGACGTGGTGGACGCGTTGATCGTGCACGGCGACGCGGCCACCTGCCGGGCCAGGATCCAGCAGTACGTGGACAACGGCCTCGACACCCCCGTCCTCGCCCCCATCCCCGGCGGGGAGATCTCCATCGAGCAGGCCGTACGGGACCTGGCGCCTAAGGAGTAAGCAGATGCGTGACGTACTGAGGCTGGACGCGGTCGGGCAGGCACTGGCGATCAAGAACGGCCAGATGTCGGCGCGAGAGCTGGTCGAAGCCGCGATCGCCGCCATCGAGGCCCGCGACGGCGAGCTCAACGCGGTCGTCTTCCGCCGCTTCGAGCGCGCACTGGCCGAGATCGACTCCATTCCGGCGGACGCACCTTTCGCGGGGGTGCCGATCCTCCTGAAGGACCTCGGGTGGCGGCAGGTCGGCGAGCCGTACGCGGCGGGCTCCGCCATACGGGACGGGCTGGAGGTCGCCGAGGACGGCTACGGCGTCGCGCGGTTGCGCGAGGCCGGGTTCGTGGTGCTCGGGCGGACGAACACGCCCGAGTTCGGCACCACGATCACCACGGAGCCGGTGGCGTTCGGGCCGACGCGGAACCCGTACGATCCGGCGTACTCGGCGGGCGGGTCCAGCGGCGGCTCGGCCGCGGCGGTGGCGGCGGGGATGGTGGCGCTGGCCACGGCCAGCGACGGCGGCGGGTCGATTCGTGTGCCCGCGTCGCTGTGCGGGCTGGTGGGGCTCAAGCCGTCGCGCGGGCGGGTGAGCCTGGGTCCGGCCCTGGGCGAGGGCTGGAGCGGCTTCTCCTGCCCCGGGTTCGTCACCAGGACCGTCCGCGACACGGCCGCCGCGCTCGACGTCGTCTCCGGCTTCCACCCCGGCGATCCGTACGATGCGCCCGCCCTGCCGGGGCCGCTGACCGCCGAGGTCGGCCGGGATCCAGGACGGTTGCGGATCGGGTACCTCACCACGCACCCGAGAGGCGACGTGCCCGAGGTGCCCGAGCTGACCGAGGCCGTCACCGGGGCGGCGGCACTGCTGGAGTCGCTCGGCCACGACGTGGAGCCGGGCGGTCCCGAGGCGCTCGGCGATCTGGAGTTTCCCGTGCACTTCGGTGCGATCGTGGCCAACAACCTCGCCGCCCAGGTCGCCGGCCTGGGGGAGCTACGCGGCAAGCCGATCGAGCTGGAGGAGCTGGAGCCGCGCAACGCCGCCATGGTCAGCGTCGCGCGCACGCACAGCGCGGTCGACCACATCCGGGCCACGCAGTGGATGGACGCCTTCCGCCGCCGCATGGCCACGTGGTGGCGAGCCGGCCACGACCTGCTGCTGATGCCGTCGCTCGGCGTCGCGCCGTTCCCGCTCGGCTGGATCACGCCGGATGACCTCAGCCTCGCCTTCGGCAGGACGGGGCACGCCGTGTCGTACACCTCGCCGGTCAACGCGACCGGCCAGCCCGCCATCTCGTTGCCGCTGCACAGGACCGAGGCAGGACTGCCGGTGGGCGTGCAGCTCGTCGCGGCGACGGGCCGGGAGGACCTGCTGATCAGGGTGGCGGCGCAGATCGAGCAGGCCCGGCCGTTCGAGCATCCGGCGATGGAACCTCTCGCCTGAGCGACACGTTATTACGTGAAAAGCCGGGGGTAGGGGGTTCGACATGATGGCGAAAGCGGCACGGGCAGCGGCGGCGTGGCGGACGTACCGCGAGGTGACCAAGCCTGGCTCGCCCGGCCTGATGACCAGGGTACGGGCGATCCCGCGCATGATCGGCGCGGTGATGCGCGGGCAGTACGCGGGCATGGGCAAGAGCAGGCTCGCGCTGATGGCGATGGGTGTGGTCTACATCCTGTCGCCGGTCGACGTCCTGCCCGAGTTCCTCATGGTGATCGGCGTCGCCGACGACTTCGGCGTGTTCCTGTGGCTGCTGGCCTCGATGCTCGGCGAGAGCGGGCGCTACGTCGAGCACGAGCGGCGCGTCATCCAGGGCAGGCTCGCCGAGCAGGAAGGTTAGATCTCCTCCATACGCAACCAGGCGCGCGACGGCAGCGGGTGCCCGAACAGACGGGCCGCGTTGCCGTACGCGACCCTGGCGATGTCGGCGGGCGGGAGCGAGCCGAGATTGCGGGCTACGGACTTCTGCGTGTCGGGCCAGGTCGAGTCGGAGTGCGGGTAACCGCTCTCCTGCAGGACGTGGTCGAGGCCGACGGCGAGGCGCACCCCGGACAGCGCGTGGTCGTCGAGCGTGCCGAAGAAGAAGTTGCGGCGCAGCACCTCGCTGGGCTTGAGCCCGCCGTCCCAGGCCGCCTCGCCCGCCACCGGGTGGTCGAGGGCGTAGTCGGCGCGCTCGGCCAGCATCGGCAGCCAGCCCACGCCGCCCTCGACGATGAGGATGCGCAGTGAGGGGAAACGCAGCGGCAGGCCGGACCAGAGCCAGTCGGCGCAGGCGAACATGGCGCTGGTGGGCATCAGCGTGGTGATCGCCTCGATGGGCGTGTCCGGGGAGGGCACGGGCGACCAGGAGGAGTCGCCGGTGTGCAGGCACACGACGGTGCCGGTCTCCTCGCACGCGGCGAAGAACGGGTCCCAGTGGCCGGTGTGGATCGACGGCAACCGCAGGCGGGTCGGGAACTCGGGGAAGACGACGGCCTTGAAACCCCGCGCCGCGTTGGCCCGGATCTCCTTGGCCGCCACGTCCGGATCGGGCAGCCACGGCAGTTGCAGGCCGATGATCCGCTCGGGGTAGGTGCCCGCCCAGACGTCGATGTGCCAGTCGTTCCACGCCCTGACCAGGGCCAGGCCGAGCTCCTGGTCGCGGGTCCTGGCGAACGGCATGCCCGCCTGCCCGCCCAGCATGCCGGGGAAGCACAGCGCCGCCCAGATGCCCGCCACGTCCATGTCCTTGATGCGGGCCTCGATGTCATGGCAGCCGGGGCGCATCTGCTCGAACCTCACCGGGTCCAGCGTCCACTGCTCGCGGGGCAGGCCGGCGCCGACGTCGATGCCGGCGCACGGGTAGGTGGCCCCGCCGTAGCGCCAGACCTGGTGACCCGCCTCCGTCTCCACGACCTTGGGCGCGACCTCGGCATATTTCTCGGGCAGCCGGCCTTCGAAGAGGTCGGGGGGCTCGATCAGGTGATCGTCGGCGGAGATGATCACATAGTCGCGCCGCCTCGGGTCAGGGTCGGGGAGCAGCGGCGTAGTCACGCAGGTAACCGTACGACGACGGGATAACGTCGAACAAGCTGCGACGTATCCGTTGGGTCTCCGTGCGGGGTCTGGCACCCG
Organism: Nonomuraea polychroma; assembly: GCF_004011505.1. Taxonomy (NCBI): domain Bacteria; kingdom Bacillati; phylum Actinomycetota; class Actinomycetes; order Streptosporangiales; family Streptosporangiaceae; genus Nonomuraea; species Nonomuraea polychroma. The sequence continues at coordinate 9,320,344 of NZ_SAUN01000001.1, read as the reverse complement.
GGATCGCCGGGAGGGGGATGCGGACGATCCCGGGCGTTTGAGGGTTCGCTTGAGAAGAGGGTGCTGCTCCTGCGAACCCCGCGGCACCCTCTACCCCTCCGACGTTCCTTCAGTCAGCAGATGCTCGCGTAGCAGGCCGATCGTGGCGGGGGAGATCTGGAGGACCTGTGTGACGTACGTCTCCACGGAGCCGTGCCGGCTCGCCAGGTCGGACAGGAACAAGCGCATGGTCTCCGCGGGCGCCAGCCCGAAGCCCGGCCACATGGGCGCGCCGGGATGCCGCCTGAGCCAGTCGGCGATGAAACGTTCGGTGGCCAGGCCGGTGAGCGCGTAATCCGCCACGATGTCGTCCTCACCCACGCCGGCCAGCGACAGGACCAGCGCGGCCAGCACGCCGGTACGGTCCTTGCCCGCCGCGCAATGGATCACCACGGGCGCGTTGTCCGCCCTCGCGATCGTCTCCAGGGCCGTCCTGAGGTTGTCGACGCCGTCCTCGGTGATCTCGAGGTAACGATCTGCCAGGTACCGGGCGACGTCGAGCTCCTCGCGGTAGGGGGTCGTGTCCCATCGGCGGCCCTCGATGGGCAGGTTGTGGTAGCTCTGCCCTTCGGTCTCGGGCACCCGTCCGGACTTCTCCACCTCGAACGGGTGCCGCAAATCGATGACGGTACGCACGCGTAACGCGCGGAAGGCCGTCAGATCGTCTCCGGCCAGCCAGCCGAGGGAGTCGGCCCGGTAGAGCCGCTGCCACTGGACGGTGCGGCCGTCCCCGGTGGCATATCCACCCACGTCACGGAAATTGCAGAGATTGCTGAACTCAATGTGGCGGATCATCCCACCACCTTACGTGGCAGGCGTTTCAGCCTTCGGGGCCACAGATCCCTCGCCGGACTGCTCTTTTGCCCGGCGCTCGGCCAGCTCGCGCCGGATGAGCATGATCCACCCGCCGACCGCGATTCCGATGAACAACCACCACTGCACCCCGTACGCCAGGTTCAGCCCGCCTCCCGAGCCCACGTCGGGCGCGGGCACCGGCGCGGGCGCCGGGGAGGTCGCGGGTTGCTGGGCGGTGAGCTCCACATATCCGCCCACCAGCCGGTACGGCAGCCCCTTCCCGATCTTGTCGGCGTTGATCAGCAGCACCTGACCGGGCGGCAGCCCGGGGAGATCGCGGATCCCGCTGGACTCCTCGGTCTCGCTGAGCCGTAGCCGCCCGGTGACAGTTACCTGACCGGTGGGCGGAGGCGGCACGTCGGGCGGGGTGTCGGCGGTGGCGCCCGCGGGCACCCAGCCCCGGTTCACCAGGACGGCCGTTCCGGTGCCCGTGACGAGCGGGGCCAGGACGTAGAAGCCGTTGCGGCCCTCCTGGGGGCGGCGGCGTACGACGAGGGCGTGGGACGGGTCGTACGTGCCGGCGGCCGTCACGGACCTGAACCGGTCGGCTTCCCTCACCTGCCGGCCTGGCGCCGCGAGCTGCTCCAGCGGCACCGGCGCGGCCTCGATGTTGGCGGTGACACGCTCACTGTTGGCCGACCGCTCCTCGAAACGCCCGAACTGCCACCGCCCGAGGAACACGAAGGCGGGGATGACCAGCAGCACCACCAGGTGCAGTGCCACCCATCGGGGCGTCAGGAGGAACCGGTACACGCTTCAAGGGTAGGTGCAAAGGGCTTTGCCACCTGCGGCGGGCCGCTGAACGGGGCCCGCCGCAGGCGCGGGACCGGTGCCCCCGTACGCGCCTGGTCAGGCGCTCCTGACCTGCGCGCCGGAGCCCGGCAGCGCGGTCACCTCGCGAGGCCCGGCGACCTCGTGGCCCTCGGCGCAGCGGAAGTGCTGCTCGATGGGGGCGCCACAGTCGCGATGGGTGAGAAGCACGGGCGGGCCCTCCTCACCGGACAGGTATTTGTCGCCCCAGTGCATGAGCGCGACCAGCAGCGGATAGAGGTCCCGGCCCTTGTCGGTGAGCCGGTATTCGTCGCGCTGCCGCTGCCCGGGCTCGCGGTAGGGCACTTTGCGCAGCAGTCCCTCGTCGACCAGCCGGGCCAGGCGCGCGCTGAGCACCTGACGGGGGGCGCCGGTGATCGCTTGCATGTCGGCGAACCTGCGCACGCCGCTGAACGCCTCGCGCAGCACCAGGAAGGTCCACTTCTCCCCGACGATGTCCAGGGTGCGCTCGATCGAGCAATTGTTCACCCGGAAGGGAACGTTCATTTTTGCAGTATATCTGAGTTCAATTGACAGACCCAGGTCTGACGGGCACCCTGGGTCTATGCATGGAACTCAGATCCGGCCGGCACGTCCAGAGGACGAGGAACGGATCAGACGCTTCCTGGCCGGGCTGTCGCTGCACACCCAGACGCTGCGGTTCTTCACCGGCGTCACCACGCCGGCCGCCGGTCTCGTGCGCAGGCTGATCGCGGTGGACGAGCGCAGGGACGCGCTCGTGGCCACCATTGAGGGGGGTGAGATCGTCGGTCACGCCATGAGCTACAAGGGCGACGGCGCCGACGTGGAGATAGCGGTGGTGGTGACCGATCAATGGCAGGGGTTCGGGCTCGGACCGAGGCTGATCCAGACACTGCTGCTCAGGGCCGCCGTACGGGGTGCGAGGACCGTGGGCATGGACGTCATGGGGGAGAACCGGCGGGTGCTCAGGCTCATCCGCAGGATGTGGCCGGACGCTGAGATGAAGGTCACTTCCGGATCGGTTGAGGTGACCGCTATGATCGATCACGCCACGCTATTTGCGGAACAACGTTCTGGTGCCACACCATTGACAGTGTGAAGAGTGCCAAGAACGGACGCGACGGCCGGACCCGCATCATCGAGGGCGCCCTCCGCCGTTTCAGCCAGGACGGGGTGTCGGCCACCACGCTGGCCAGCCTCCGTGAGGAGAGCGGCGTAAGCGTCGGCAGCTTCTACCACCACTTCGCCAGCAAAGAACATGTCTTCGGCGTGCTGTACGGCGAGATCCTCACCGCCTACCAGAGCGCCTTCCTCGCGGAGCTGGTCAGCCACCAGGAGGCGCGCGACGGCATCGAGGCCGTCGTGGCCTTCCACATGCGGTGGGCGGGAGAGCACCCCGAACGGGCGCGGCTGCTGATCAGCGAGCGGCCGCCGCGCAAGCACGAGCCCGGCGGGGCCGAGGTGGCCGAGCAGCGGCGGTCGTTCTTCCGCCAGGTTTCCGACTGGTGGCGGCCGCACATGAAGAACGGCCTGCTCCAGCCTGTGCATCCGACCATGTGTTACGTGTTGTGGCTGGGGCCCGCACAGGAGATGTGCCGGTTGTGGTTCGCCGGTGCGCACACGCCGACGGAGGAGGAGATCAAGGGCCTGGGCGAGGCCGCCTGGCACAGCCTCCGCCAGCGCCCGGAGTGACCCCCGCTCAGGGACCGGATGCCGCCTACGCCGGCTGCCGCAGCGCCCCACGCCGACCCCGCCCACCAGGACCGCCAGGCCCACGCCTCGGGGTCCGATCACCTGGAGGTGTTCGGACGTCAGCGGTTGAGGACCACAGTCGTGTGGAACCGGATCTCGCGCTCCCGGAATTCGCTCTCGATGTCCGACCAGGCGATCACGGGTCGGCCGCGCCCGTCGACGGTGAGCTCAGTCGCGCCGGGGTCGTCCTCGAACTCTCCGACGGCACTGGTCGAGCAGGTGCTTTCCACGCAGGTGACGAGCAGCAATCGCCGATTCTGCATGTCCCAGACAGCCAGGCGGGCACGTCCTGCCCCGTCCACTGCCAGCGCCGGCGTCGGCGTCGGCGTCAGACGTTCCTCGCTCGGCCCGGTGAGCGGGATGCGGTCGGCCTGTGCGCATTCCTTGGTCCGGCAGTTCAGTAGCACGCTCGCGGTGGTGCGGATGTCGCGGTAGGCGATCAGCGGACGCCCGTCACGCCGCACGGCGAGGGAGAGCGACGCCCACGCGGAACCGTCCTCGCTGGCGCGGAACTGCACTTGCGCGGCGGGCTGCGTCACACGGGCCCGGTTGCACGTCGGAACGTCGCAGGTGATGATATCGACGCCGCCGGTGGCGTCATTGGCGTGGGCGGCGATGGGTGTGCCGTCCGGCGCGATCGCGAGCGCCAGCGGGCGACGCTGGTAGCGCGGTGTCTCGAAATGGCTGAGCTTGGCGACAGACTTCCGGTCGGACCGCGAGCACGCCAGATCGTGACAGAAGATGAAGGACAACTCGGCCCATCCTTGACGATCGAAGTCGAGCATCGCCACCACTAGGCCACCATCGGGGCGAGGGGCCACAGCGAGTGCGCCCCCTTCGCCGAATTTGTCGATCCACAGCTCCGGGCCTTCGGTCACCGGTGAGCAGGCACGGTCGTCGCAGATCGTCAGCGCGAGCCTGGCTTGGCCGGCCTGCGGTGTCCGTGAGGCCATGACGAGCCGCCCATCGGGGAGCACGTTATCGGCGATAACGATGTCCCCTCGATCGGTGGTCAGTTCAGATCTCACCGCGCGTGAGTCCACGCATCCAGCGTCGCCGCATGAGCGGACCTCCGGCCTGCTGCCCGCTCCCACCAGCAGCAGCCTGCCGTCCTTGCGGAGGTGGAGGGATTCGAGGCTTGCCATGTCTAGGCGGGTCTGGGTGACGTCTGGCCAGTCGAGCGGATTGATCAGTACGGCTCCGCCGTACACCAGGGCCGGGAGCAGCAACCCGGCGACGACGAGCACGCGAGGCGGCCGTTGCGGGGAGTCGGGCAGGCGCGTGGCGATGTCGATCAGTTCGCGAATGTACTGCTGTGGCCACTGGAGCGTGAGCAGGCGGAGGTAGATCACGGCGATCATGGAGGCCTGGAACGGGGCGAGCACCATGCCGAAGAACATCGCCAGCGGGATCTGCGACATCAGCCCCGGCACGACGAAGACGCCGATCAGCAGCGGGGGCACGCACTTGAGCCAGTACCCCCGCGTCAGCCAGTAGGCACGACCGATCGCGCGGAAGGCGCCCCAATCCTCCAGCACGGCAGCAGGCACCGCGAGCAGCATCGGCAGCAAGGCCAGCGAAAGAAGCACCATGACACCGATGGCCGGCCATGCCTGCTCTGTCAGCACCACCAAGCCGAGACCGGCGCCTCCGATCACGCCCGCCATGAGGATCGCGACCCCCATCAGCACGAGCCAGGTGCGCCACCTCCTGGCAGCCATCCGCATCGCGGCACCGGGGGGGACAACGCACCCCAGCAACCGGCCCACCGCGAGGATCACCATGGCAGGTCCGGCCACGGCACCGGCAGCCAGCAGGTACGAGAGGGTGATCGCGGTCCAGACGAGCATCGAGGTTCCAGGCCGGCCGACCGGCATGATCTCGCCGCTGATCACGGCGAGATCGCTTCCCGCGGCGAGAGGCAGAGTGAGCCACCCGATCACGGTCACAGGTAGGGACAGCAGAACGATCGGCGCGATCAGGTGGGGCAGTTGGCGCCACGCGGTGACGTAGCCGAGCCGGAGCGACCCCTTGCTATGCATGAAGATCTGGACATCCCTCGCCCGATCACCATCAAATGCCATAGGCGTATCCGACCAGGGGCCGGTATAGATGCGGTATATCAAGCGAATCTGTGGGGGTTGCGGAAGTGCCGGCGAGCGGGTCAGCTGCTGGGGCGCGACGCGAGGCAGGGTTCAGGTGGGCAGGATGGAGCCGGTGGCGCTCCATTGCTCCGCCGGCATGGACAGCTCAGGCCAGGGCCGAGATGCTGCCCGCGCTGCTGAGGGAGGCAGACGTCGTGTCACTGCACGTGCCGCTCACCGCCAGACCAGGGGCCTGTTCGGGTACGCCGAGTTCGGCGCGATGCGTCCGGGGGCGATCTACCTCAACACGTCACGCGGCGCGCTGCACGACCTGACCGCACTGGTCGACGCGTTGCGCAGGGGACAGGTGGGCGGTGCCGGGCTCGATCACTTCGAAGGCGAGTGGCTCGACCCGTCACATCCGCTGATCAGACTGCCGAATGTGGTCCTGACACCACGCTTGGACGAGGCGACGGGGGAGACCAGGGAGGAGCTGGCGGAGGCCTTGGTGGCGGACATCGCCCGGCTGCTGCGCGGCGAGAACCCGGAGCCGGCCGCCGCGCCTGCGTAGCCCGCGTGCCCGTCAGGGCGGAACGCGCCGGTCAGGCCGGTTGGCGCAGGCGCGTGGGAACGTGCCAGCTCGCCCGGTCGAGAGAGATGTCCAGGCGCAGATCGCCGCGCTGCCTGCGCAGGCCGGGCACCCGGACCCGGGCGTGCACGTCGAACCTGCCCCGGTACGGGTAGCCGAACCCGAGCTCTCCGGGCAGCACGCGAAGGTCATCACGGTTCCCGCAGCGCGGACACGTCCACGAGACCAGATCCATGCCGCGGTTGTAGTCCGAGCAGGCGCTGAAGTACTCATCGGGCCCGAACCGGGACTCGCAAGCCAAGCAAGGGATCAGCATGGGCCCACTCCTCGGGATGACGTGCTGGCATCCCTAGAGATACCGTGCCCCACTTGTCCCGCGCTTGCAGAATGCTTGGCTACATAAGTAACAGTATGAGCACTGTGCGAAGCGGCGAGCCGGGGTGGAGAGCGGGAGCTTGCGTAACCGGCGTAGCCCAGTGCGAGCGCCACCATCGGATCAGTATCGGATCATGCGTGGGCGTCCGCGGTGAAAGGATGGACTTGTGGAACGACTGCGCCATCACCTCCTCGAAACCGGATACACCATCGACGGCGTACGCGATCGACTAGGGAGCATGGCCGCGTCGGCCCTGGCCCGCGAGGAGCTGGTTCCGGCGCTACGGGCGACCGCGGACGGCGACCCGCTGGCGACGTTGATCAGGTTGTGGTGGCTGGGAGTGCCCGTCCCGGCCGCGGACGTGGCGCCCGAGGTGCTCGATTCCGGGCTGGTCACGGCCGACGGCGACCAGATCCGTGCGGACGTCCACCTCCAGCCTTGGGAGACCGGCGGCTACCTGGTCTCCGACCGCAAGGTCCGGCCGGGCGACCCGGCGCTGCGCCCCGACCATGTGGTGGGAGCGGGCGGCGCGTCGGCGAATCTCGCGCAACTGGTCACCCGCCGCCCGGTCCAGCGCGCGCTCGATCTGGGCACCGGCTGCGGCGTGCAGGTGCTGCATCTGGCCGGGAGGGCGGAGGAGATCGTGGCCACCGACCTCAACCCTCGTGCCCTGGAGCTGGCCAGGCTGAGCTGGGCGTTGTCCGGGATCGAGGGGGTCCGGGCGCGGGCGGGCTCGATGTACGAACCGGTGGAGGACGAGCGGTTCGACCTGATCGTGAGCAATCCACCGTTCGTCATCGCCCCCGCGCGGGACCGGAAGCTGACCTATCGCGAGTCGGGCGAGGATGGCGACGGCTTCTGCCGCGACCTCGTACGCAGGACGCCCCGCCACCTCAACCCGGGCGGCCAGGCCCACTTCCTGGCCAACTGGCTGCACGTCGAGGGCGAGGACTGGCACGACCGGGTGGGCGGCTGGTTGCGTGAGACCGGCTGCGACGCCTGGGTGGTCCAGCGGGACGTGCAGGACCCGGCCGAATACGTCGAGCTGTGGCTCAGGGATGCCGCCGAGCAGGGCACGGCACGCTACGTGGAGCTGTACGACCAGTGGCTGGCCTGGTTCGACGAGCGCAAGGTCGAGGGCATCGGCTTCGGCTGGATCACCATGCGCAACTCCGGCACGCTCGATCCGGTCGTCCGCGTCGAGCACCTCGCCCACCAGGTGGTGCTCCCGGTGGGCGACTACGTGGACTCTGTGCTCGACTCGATCGCGACCGCGCACCGGGCGCAGGGACTCGACGCCGCCCGGCTGCGTACCGTCGACGGGCTGCTCGACGAGCGTATCGGGCTGCCGGGCGCGGAGGACCCGATGCGCATCGTGCTGCGCCAGACGCAGGGGCTGCGGCGCAGCAGAGAGGTCGGCACGGTGGAGGCCGCGCTGGCCGGCGTGTGCGACGGCGAGCTGGCACTCGGGCCGCTGCTCAACGTGATCGCCGAGCTGGTGGGAGACGGCGAGATCCCCGACTCCGACGCGGTCAGGCCGCTCATCGCCGAGGGCTACTTCGTGCTTTGATTCGCCGTTGATTGGACGTTGACTCCCCGGGTGAAGGCTTTAGTCAGGACACGGACCTGGGGGGTTCGAGGGCCGTGTCAGGTCCGGCCGGTCGTCTGTGTGAGGCGGCTAGCCGCCACGCGGAGCATCCGGATTACCGGGCCCCCTAGCGACGCGTGGTGGTGAGGATGACCGGCCGGGCTAGATCGAATGGGCTTCCGATTGACCGCCAATCGCGAGCGCCATCGTGACACCCAAAAGGACAGCCTTGATCAACCATGTGTGGATGACACGTCTGGACGACGAGCTGTACTCAGGACTCGACGACCTTCCCGGCGGGGTCGGGGATGGTGTCGAGCAGGACCTTGAGGTCCCCGGCCTCCGGAGCGCCGAGCCGGGAGAAGATCTCGAAGGCCTGCCGTAGGCAGTCCGAGCTCCTCGTCACGCTGCCGAGGCCGCGCAGCGCCTTGCCCAGCACGGTCAGCGAGAGCGCCTCGCCGTAGGGGTGGCCGATCTCCCGCGAGACCACGAGGGCCTGCTCCGCGTGGCGTACGGCGTCGGGATAGCGTTCGGCCGCGATGAACGTCTCGGCCAGCCGGGAGCACACGCGCTGCTCCCAGACGCGCTGCTTGCTGGCCCGGAAGAAGGCCAGGCACTCGGCGTGGTGGTGCACGGCCTCGGTGAGCCGGCCGACCCGGGACAACACGATGCCGAGGTGGTAACGGGCCCGGGCGGTGCCCGCGCCGCTGCCGATCTCGGTGAAGATGGCCAGGCCCTTCTCCGCCGCCGCGATGGCGTCCTCGGGCCGCCTCAGGCCCAGGTGGTCGCGGGCCGAGTAGCTGAGGACCAAGGCCTCGCCGGCCGGCACGCCGTTCTCGCGGTAGAAGCCCATCGCCGAGTCGAACAGCGCCAGCGCCTCGGTGTGGCGGCGCTGGCTGCCGACGACGACGGCCAGGGCGTTGAGCACCTCGCCCATGACGATCTTCTCGCCGCGTTCGACCGACAGCTCGTGCACGCGCCTGAACTGCTCCTCGGCCTCCCGCAACCGGCTGCCGGCGAACAGGACCCGGCCCAGCACGTAGCGGGCCCGCAGTTCGCTCGCTTCGTCGCCGATGCTCTGCGCGGTGGCCAGCACGGCACGGGTGCCCTGGTCGAACTCGCGCGTGTGGGTGCCGGACTCGAGCAGCGGCTCCATCGCGACCAGCAGATCCGCGGCGGGCAGCAGCTGCTCGCCGGTACGCGAGCCCGCGGCGGCCTGGTTGATGACCGCGAACAACGAGTCGCCCTCGGAGATCAGCCACGCCACGGCCTCGTCGGCCGAGCCGAACGTCCGCCCGCTCCCGACCACCACCAGGTTGGCCGGGATCATGCTGCCCTCGTAGGCCAGCCGGTGCGCGGACTGCGCCGAGGCCAGGTAGAAGCCGATGAGCCGGCGCAGGGTCAGCGCACGGGCCTGGGGCCGCTCGGTCTTGTTCAGCTCGCGGCGGGCGAACAGCTTGAGCAGGCCGTGGAAGCGGTAGCGGCCGGGCGCGGGCGCCTCCAACAGGCTCGCGTCCACGAGCGACTCCAGCACCTCCTCGGCCTCGAACTCGCTCATCGACAACACGGCCGTGGCGGCCTCTGAGGAGATGTCGGGCCCGTTCGGCAGCGACAGCAGCCGGAACGCGCGCGCGGCGACGGGATCGAGCTGACCGTAGCCGAGCGCGAAGGTGGCCTCCACGGCCAGGTTGCCCACCCGCATCTCGTCCAGGCGGCGCTGCTCGTCGGCCAGCCTGGACACCAGCGAGGCGACCGTCCACGAGGGGCGCGCGGCCAGCCTGGCCGCCACGATCCGCACCGCCAGCGGCAGGAACCCGCACGCGGCCACCACGTCCATGGCCGCGCCGTGCTCGGCCGCCACTCGCTCGGGCCCGGCCACCGCCGCGAACAACGACAACGCCTCGTCCGGCTCCATCACGTCCAGGTCGATGAGCCTGGCCGACGGCAGGTCGGCCAGCTTGACCCGGCTGGTCACGATGGCCGCGCAGCCGGGCGAGCCCGGCAGCAGCGGGCTGACCTGACGGGCGTCGCGGGCGTTGTCCAGCAGCACGAGGATGCGGCGGTCGGCCAGGATCGACCGGTAGAGCGCCGACCGCTCGGCGAGCCCGTCGGGGATGACGTCCGCCGGGATGCCGAGCGCGCGCAGGAACCCGCCCAGCGCCGACTCGGGCGCGGTCGCCTCGTCGCCGTAGCCGCGCAGGTCGGCATAGAGCTGGCCGTCGGGGAACAGGTCGTCCGCCGCGTGCGCCACGTGCACGGCCAGCGTCGTCTTGCCGACGCCGCCGATGCCGGAGATCGCCGCGACCGGCACGCCTTCGGCAGCCGATTGGGCCGACAGCAGCGTGCGCAGGCGGCCGGCCAGCTCCTTGCGGCCGGTGAAATCGTTGACGGCGGCGGGCAGCTGAGCGGGGCGGGGCAGCTCGTGCGTGTGCGGCGGCTCCTCCTCGGCGGCGGACTCGCCGGCGGGTGCCTCGGCGGGGAGCGGTGCGGCGGCCAGCGCCGGGTCGGCGGCCAGGATGCGCTGGTGCAGCGCGGTCAGCTCGGGCCCGGGCTCGATGCCGAGCTCGTCGATCAGCGCCTCACGGGTCTCGGTGAACACGTTGAGCGCGTCGCCCTGCCGCCCGCAGCGATAGAGGGCCAGCATGAGCTGGGCACGCAGCCGCTCGCGCAGCGGGTGGTCGGCGGTCAGCGCGATCAGCTCGGAGACGATCCGCGCGTGGTTGCCGAGCTCCAGGTCCACGTCCATCAGGGTCTCGACGACGCTGATGCGCCGTTCGATCAGCCGGTCCCGCTGGTGCTCGGCGTACGGCCCCACGGCGCCGGCCAGCGGCTCGCCCTCGAACAACGCCAGAGCGGCCCGCAGCCCCTCGGCGGCCTCGCGCAGCCGGCCGCCCTTGCGTGCGGACTCGGCGCCGGCGATGCCGCGCTCGAACCTGGTCAGGTCCAGCGCGTCCGCGGGCAGCCGCAGCGCGTAGCCCCGGCCGATGGAGGTCAGCAGCTCCGGGCGGGAACGCGCGGGCCGCTCCGGCTCGAGCACCGTACGCAGCCTGGAGACGTAGGTACGCAGCGCGCCCAGGGCACGCGGCGGCGCGTCCTCACCCCAGACCGCGTCGATCATCTCGTTGGGAGTGACCGCGCGGCCCTCCCGCAGGAGCAGCATGCCGAGAATGGAACGCTGCAGTGGGGTGCCCAGGTCGAGTTCCCGGCCATCACGCCACGCGCGGACAGGACCGAGCACGGCGAACCGCAGCCCGCCCTCAACGCTCTGACCAGCCATGCCGTCAGTCTCCCAGCCAATGGATCATTTTGTTACCAAATGATAGGTCTATCCTTGCTCGTCACCTAGATCCAGGTTGATCGTTAACCGTGCTGTTGATCCGTCTTCAATCAGGTGTTGAGCATGCCCCCGGATGCTGATGGGTGTCGGCTAGGGCGTGACGCATCGCGGGGGCGTGTCATGCAGAGCGAATGCAGGCAGGAAAAAATACCGGCCCCGCCCAGAAAACTGGGGCGGGGCCGTGGCGGACGGGTTCTCAGGCTGCCTCGACCAGTCCCATCCTCATGGCCAGTCGCTCCCGGACGAGCGGCCATTCGGAGTTCAGGATCGAGTAGAACGCGGTATCTCGGACCGTGTTGTCGGCGCCTCGGCTATCCGCTCGCCGCACCCCGTCGAAGTGTGCGCCGAGGGCCTCGATGGCGGCCCGGGATCTGATGTTGCGTACGTCTGCTTTCAGGGTGATGCGGTGGACGTTCCATGTCTCGAAGGCGTGCGAGAGCATGAGGAACTTGCTCTCCCGGTTGACCCCCGTGCCCTGGGCGCAGGCGCCCAGCCAGGTGTAACCGATATCGGCCACGGACGGGATCTCGCCCACCGCGCCGCGTGTACCCGGAGGCCAGGGCATGGGGCCCTGCCAGTACTCCAGGTGCATGAGACGGGTGGCACCGACCACGCGGTCGGTGTTCAGCCACCGGATGGCGAAGGGCAACGTGCGGCCCTCCGCCTGCTCAGCCATAGCGGCCTCCACGTAGGAGGCCATCTCGTCCCGACCGTTCGGGACGCGAGTGAAGGCGTATGTGGAACGGTCTTCACTCGCCGCGGCGACCAGGTCATCGACCGCCGCAAGGCTGAGAGGTTCCAGGCGCACGGAGCGCCCGGACAGGGTGACAAGAGCGGGCATGAGCACATGATGAGGGGTGCGCACCGTGCACGTAACCATGCAGTTAGGAAGATCTTTTGCAGGTTTCTGCAGATAGGGTGTTTCCGCAGGTCAGAGCCCCCTTTTGGGGGAGGGTAAACCCGCTCTTGGGGAAAGATTCGCCTAACTGTGACATGACGTCGGGCAGGGCTCCATGTGCCGTTCAGTGCCGTACCAGCGCGAGCTCCTTCAGCCCCGTCGACAGATGGTCGAGACTGTCCGCGATCCAGGGCAGCTGGAGCGGGTCGTGGCTGGTCAGCGCGACCATGCGCTGCTCGGTCGTCTCGCCGTAGAGGAGGCTGACCGCCACCCGCATCCTGGCCGCGGCGGGGTCGTCACCGAAGGCGTGTCCGGGCAGGACGCCGATGCCGTGCTCCTCCAGAAGGATCTTGGTGATCTCGGCGGAGCCGCCGAGTCTCAGGTGGCTCAGGTCGGGATAGAGATAGAAGCCGCCCTGCGGCACCGGCGTGCGAGCCTCGATCTCGGCGAATCTCTCGTACACCGCCCGTGCCATCGTGCCGTGCAGCCGGCGGCTGAGCGCGATACGCGCGGTCAGCTCCATAGGCTCGCTGAAGGCGTAGGCGGCGGCTTCCTGTACGGGAGCGGCAGGCGCCGACCAGATCTCACTGGCCACCGCCAGCAGTTGCCTGCGCAGGGTGGGCGCGCCCGCGGGCAGCCTGGCCACGCCGATCCGCCAGCCGCCCAGCGCCAGGCTCTTGCTGAGCCCGGTGGTGATGATCGTGCGCTCCGGCGCGAGCTCGGCAGGCGAGGTGTACGGCAGGGCCGGGTCGTGCATCAGGTCCCGGTAGATCTCGTCCGAGATGATCATCAGATCGAGTTCGCGGGCGACCTCCACCAGCCTGCGGATGCTCTCCGGCGTGGCCAGCCGTCCTGTCGGGTTGTCAGGCAGCGTGACCAGTACGGACTTCACGGTCCTGCCCTGGGCCCTGGCGAGATGCACCTCGGCGGCCACCAGGTCGGGATCCGGCACTCCGCCCTCTCCTGGTGGTGCGGGCACCAGGATCGGGCGCGAGCCCACCAGATCGGCCTGTGCGGCGTAGCTGACCCAGCTGGGCGTGGGCAAGACGATGTCTCCGCCGATCGCCAGGAGCAGGCCGTACAGCAGCGACTTGCTGCCCGGTCCGCAGACGACCAGCTCGGGGTCGGTGGCGAGCCCCCGTCGTTCCCAGTAGCCCGCTGCCGCGGCCCGCAACCCGGGCACCCCCGCGACCGGCCCGTAGCCGTTGCGTTCTGACGCGGCGGCCAGCTTGTCGCGCAGCGCCGGGTGGACGGGCAGCCCCGCCTCACCGAAGGCCAGGTGCAGCACACGTTCCCCGGCGCGTCGTCTTCGTTCGATGTCCTCGTTCGCCGCCAAAGTGGCGGAGAGAGTCACGCTCATAGTTGTCACGTTCCCAGGGTGGAAGGATGAAGGCATCAGCACAAGCGAGGCTTTTTGTGGGTAGGCATAAGGAAGTCCGATGCTCGAATTGCGGCGTTTGGTCCTCATCTGCGAATTCGCCCGTCGCGGCAGCATCGCCGCGACGGCCGCGTCGCTCGGCTACAGTCCGTCGGCGGTTTCACAACAACTCGTGGCGCTCGAACGGGAGACCGGCACGGCCCTGATCGACCGCACCGCGCGCAGCGCTGAGCTCACCGACGCGGGCCGCCGGCTGGTCGCGCACGCCGAGCGCATCCTGTCCATGGTCGAGGAGGCCGAGTCCGACCTGTCGGCGCACGCGAGCACCCCGGCGGGGCGGGTCGTGCTCACCGCGTTCCCCACGGCGGCGGTGGCCTTCGCGCCCGCGCTGGCCCGCACGCTGCGCCGGCACACCGATCTGACGCTGCGGCTGAGGCAGAGCAGGTCGGGGCGGGGCATGCGGGAGGTGCAGTCGGCGGAGGTGGACATCGCGCTGGTCGACGACTGGTACGGGCGGGTGCGCGACAGCGAGAGCCTGCGGGTCTTCCCGCTGCTGCGCGATCCCCTGGTGCTGGTCGTGCCGCGCAAACATCGCCTGGCCGATCCCGACGTGCCGCTCGACCTGCGTGAGCTGCGTGACGAGCCGTGGATGGCCACGCCCGACGGCGAGCCGTCCCGGCTGGCGGTGGACCGGCTGCTGGTGGACGTGGGCGGCACCCGGCCCACGCCGTGGGAGTTCGAGGGGCTCGGGACGATACTCTCGCTCGTCGCCAAGGGCATCGGCATCGCCGCCGTACCCGCGCTCGCGCTGTCGGCGGGGATCCGCGGGCTCGCCGTACGCCATTTCCCCGGCAACCCCGTCGGGCGGGACGTGCACGCCGTGGCTCGAGGCTCCAGCGTGCACCGGCCGTCGGTGTCCGTCACGTTGCGGGCGATTCACGTGGCCGCCCGCTACATCGCCGCCGACCTGGAGCCGTTGCGGCTGGCGGACCGGCACAGGACCGACGACGAGTAGGCCATACGACGAGTAGGCCATACGACGAGTAGGCCATACGACGAGTAGGCCATACGACGAGTAGGCCATACGACGAGTAGGCCATACGACGAGTAGGCCATACGACGAGTAGGCCATACGACGAGTAGGCCATACACACAGCGGCGAGCCTGGGGCGGAGAGCGGCAGCTTGCGTGACCAGCGGAGCCCCGTGCGAGCGCGACCATAAGCGCTGTAGCGTCTGCTGTCATGGCGCCGACGTACGAGATCGAGCAGTTGCTGCTCTCCCAGCCGAGCGTCCGCACGGTCGCGGGCGTCGACGAGGTGGGCCGGGGCGCCTGGGCCGGCCCCGTCTCGGTGTGCGCGGTCGTCACCGACCTGTCCGAGCCGCCGCCGGGGCTGACGGACTCCAAGCAGCTCACCGCCGCCCGGCGCGAGCCGCTGGCGGCCGAGCTGGCCGCGTGGGCGGCGGGCATCGGCTACGGCGAGGCGACGCACACGGAGATCGACACGCTCGGCATGACGGAGGCCCTGCGCCGGGCCGCCAGACGAGCCCTGGAGGCGCTCCCCGCCCGCCCGGACGTGGTGATCCTGGACGGCAAGCACGACTACATAGGCGCCCCGTGGCCGGTGCGCCTGGAGGTCAAGGGGGATGCCGCCAGCGTCTCTGTCGCCGCCGCGTCCGTCCTGGCCAAGGTGCGGCGCGACGCCTACATGGGCACGATCGGGTGCGAGGAATACGGCTTCGCCGACAATGCCGGCTATCCCTCACCCGTCCACCAGGAGGCCCTGGCCCGGCTGGGGCCCACCCCGCACCACCGGCTCTCGTGGTCCTACTTGGACGATCTCCCGCAGTGGCGGCATCTGAAGCTGCACCGGGACCCGCTCGCCTGCGAGGGCCAGGTCACCCTCTTCGGCTGACGGGCTCCGGCTGTCGAACCGCCCGGGCTCTCCCGGACGGCGGGTCTTCTCGTGCCACTCGGCCCTCGTGCCGGACAGCGCGCTGTCTAGCATCTTCCGGCCCTCCTGTCACAGGACCGCGCCGAAGTGCGGTGGGTGGCAGGTGACGGGCGGCTGATCGTGGTGAGGTGCCGGCTCTTTGCCGAAGGGACCCGCACCGGAGTGCGGCGGCGGACGGAGGGCAGCCCCCTGCCACACTTCCTAGCCCCCTCCAGGGGACCTCTGCCGAAGTGCGGCGGACGGAGACCGCGGGCAGGAGTGGCGACGAGCGCAAACGAGGCGATGGGCCTGGCATCATCGGGTGGGTGCGCATCGGGGTCTTTGTCATTGCGGCGCAGTTCCCCGGCCAGGAGCCCGGGCGAGTGCTCTCGGACGCCGTGGAGCTGATCGTGGCGGCCGAGGAGGCGGGGTTCGACGACGCGTGGATCGCCGAGCACCACTTCATGTCCTACGGCGTCTGCCCGTCCGCGATCACGCTGGCGGCCGCCGCGGCCGGCCGGACGACGCGGATCGGGCTCGGCACCGCCGTCAGCGTGTTGTCCACACACCATCCCGTGGCGCTGGCCGAGCAGGCGGCCATGGTGCACCACCTGTCCAGCGGGCGGTTCACGCTCGGCGTCGGCAGGGGCGGGCCGTGGGTGGACCTGGAGGTGTTCGGGACCGGTCTGGAGCGGTTCGAGCGCGGGTTCGGGGAGTCCCTCGACCTCCTGCTCGACGCGCTGTCCGGGGATCGGATCGCGGCCGACGGCGAGTTCTTCCGCTTCAGGGAGGTGCGGATGGTGCCGGACGCGCGGATGCGGCCGGTGGTCGCGTGCACCTCGGGGCCGACCGTCGCGCTGGCGGCGCAGCGCGGGCTGCCCATGTTGCTGGGGATGCACATCGGAGACGCCGAGAAGGCGTCAATGGTGGCGCGGCACGGATCCGCCGGCGGGCACATCGCGGCGGCCGTCGGGTACGTGGCCGACTCCACGGCGCAGGCGGTGCGCGAGCTCAAGGAGTCGATGCCGCGGTGGCTGGGGCCCGGGCTGGCGGGTTACGTGCCGGTGGACGGCCGGTCGCGGCCGCCGCGTGACGTCGGCGAATACGTGGATCTGCTGACCCGCATCCACCCGGTCGGGTCGGCCGAGCACTGCGCCGAGACCATTCTGCGTACCGCGAAGAACACCGGGATCGAGCACGTCATCCTGATGGTCGAGGGCCTCGGAGAGCACCGGCGCACGCTGGAGAACGTGCGGCGGCTCGGGCGTGAGGTGCTGCCGCTGGTGCGGCGGGCCGGCCGGGCCGGCCCGCCGGGCGGGCTCAGCAGTCCACCAGCTCCGGTTTCTGGTTGAGGATCTGGGCTCTCGGGGTGACGAAGTCGGCCAGGGCCTTGGTCGCCGCCGGGTCGAAGACCGCGACCCGGTGGCAGTTCTGGAAGGCCAGCCGCACCCCGAAGTGACGCTCCAGCGCGCCGCGCATCGAGTCGCTCGCCAGGCAGCGCAGGAGCTCGCCGCGGGCCTCCTCGGACGGTGGCGGCACCTGGTTGTCGGCGAACTCGGCCCCGGTGTGCTCACGCTGCTTGACCAGCTCGCTGATCAGCGACCACGCGTAGGGAAGTGAGTCGCGCACGCACGCGAGAAACGCCGCGTCGTCGACGTCACCGGTTCTGGCCTGGTCGAGCAGATCGTTCGGAACGGTCAGCGACATGCTGTCTCCTCTCGAAAGGGTCGGAACTGACGCTAGGTGAGCGAGGGGAAATCTCCAGATGCCTGACGGGCACAGTCGTGTGGTCAGGGGCCGTAGACGAAATCCGGGTCCACCTGCTCGGCGAGGTCGGTCCCGGTCCGCTCGTTGGCCCACGCGCGGGCGTTGCGCAGGTGGAACTCGACCGTCTGCCGGCCGAAGCGCTCCCAGTCCTTTTCCTGCTCGTCGAGCGTCTTGCGGAGCAGCGCCAGCGCGTCGGCGTTGACCGGCTCCAGGTCGTCGAGCGTGAAGTGGCGGCCCTGCTCCATGGCGCGCACGGCAGCCGAGTGCTCCATCCAGGTGAGCAGGTCGTCGCCCACCTGCTCGCGCAGGAAGTCGACGTCGGACGGGCCGTGGACCTTGTTGCCGACCACGGCGAGCGCGACGTCGTACTTGGCGGCGTATTCGCGGTACTGCCGGTAGACGCTCACGCCCTGCCGGGTGGGCTCGGCGACGAGGAAGGTCAGGTCGAAGCGGGTGAACAGGCCCGAGGCGAAGGAGTCGGCCCCGGCCGTCATGTCCACCACGACGTACTCGCCGGGGCCGTCGATCAGGTGGTTGAGCAGCAGCTCCACTGCGCCGACCTTCGAGTGGTAGCAGGCCACGCCGAGGTCGTCCTCGCTGAACGGGCCGGTGGCCAGCAGGCGCACGCCGTCGGGGGCGGTGAGGCCGTAGGGGTCGGCGGCCAGGTCCTCGAAGCTCAGCAGCGTGGACCCGCGCCCCGGCGGGGTGGTCTTGACCATGGCCTCGGCGGAGGGGATGCGCGGATTGGCGCCGCGGAGGCGGTCCTTGATCTCGGTGAGATGGGCGCCGAGCGGCTCGGGCTGCCGGTCGAGGCCGAGGACCAGGGCCAGATGCTGGTTGATGTCGGCGTCCATGGCGACCACCGGCGCGCCGCTTTCTGCCACATGCCTGGCGAACAGCGCTGACATCGTGGTCTTGCCGCTGCCGCCCTTGCCGACGAAGGCCACTCTCACAGGGACTCCAGGTGATGATGAAAATCGTTTCCGGGTCGGTCGATCACCATCATGCCACACTCGGATCATGTTGAACGAGGAATTGGCCCAGGCAGTGCGGCTGCGCGAGGAGGGCAAAAGGGGCGAAGCTCGGCAATTGTTGGTCGAATTGGCGCGGCGGCATCCCGACGACGTCAACGTGGCCTATCAGACGGCGTGGGTCCACGACACACTGGGGCTGGAGGCCGAGGCGGTCCCCTATTACGAGCGGGCGCTGGCTGGGGCGGGGTTGAGCGCCGAGGACCGGCGCGGGGCCCTGACGGGGTACGGGAGCACGTTGCGGGTGCTCGGGCGGTTCGAGGAGGCGCTGGAGGTGTTCGGGCGCGGGCTGGCGGAGTTCCCCGGGGATCCGGCGTTGCGCACCTTCATGGCAATGGCGCTGCACAATGCCGGACGGTCCGCGGAGGCGGTCTCCACATTGCTCAAGGTCGTCGCCGAGTCGGACAAGAGCGGCGGCTACCGGCGAGCCATCGAGTACTACGCGGACAACCTGGACGAGACGGTCTGATCCGTTTCCGTACCAGTAGCCGGCTAGCGGCAGATGGCATCCAGATTGACCGGGTCGTCCGTCTGCCGCTCGGGTGACGGGGTCCGCGCCGCGGTGGCCGCCTTCGTGGAGCGGCGGTCGTCCAGGGTTTCGGAGACCTTGCGGCGGATGAAGGACCAGTCGGGGTAGGCCGTGTTGATCAGCGGCGGCACGAAGTTGAGGCTGCGGATCTTGGCGGCCTTCACCTTCTGTGCCAGGTCCACGATGGCCGGCAGCAGGTCCTGGGGGATGTCGGTGGAGATGGCGCGCTTGGTGGCGGCGGCCAGGCGCTCGAAGCTGTTGAGCACGGTTATCGGGTCGGCCTGCTTGGCCACGGCGTTGAGCAGGCACTTCTGCCGGCCCATGCGGACGTAGTCGTCGCTGTCGGTACGCGAGCGGCCGTACCACAACGCCTGCTCGCCGGAGAGTTTGCGGGTGCCGGCGGGGATGAGGCCCTCGCGGTAGCGGCCGTACACGATGGGTTCCTTGATCGTGACCTGCACGCCGCCCATGGCGTCGACGATCTCCGCGAAGCCCTTCATGTCGATCATGGCGTAGTAGTCCACGGGGATGCCGAGGATGTTGCCGATCGTCTCCTTGATCAGGGCCGGGCCGCGTTTGCCGCGTCCCACATGGGGGACTATGTCCGGGTTGTCTTCGGCGTACTGGTAGATCTCGTTGAGGAGGCCTGGGGTTTGGGAGTCGCTGCCGGTGAAGCCCCAGGGGAAGCGGTTCCTGGCCGGGCCCGCGGGCATTCGCACGCGCTGGAGGTTGCGCGGCAGGCCGAACAGGGTGGTCGCGCCGGTCTCCACGTCAACGCTGGCCACCGTCATGCTGTCGGTACGCACCCCCGGCCTGCTGGGTGCCGAGTCCGCGCCGAGCAGCAGGAAGTTGACGCGCTCCGCGCCGTTCCACGGGTCGTCGGCCACGACGGGGGAGTTGCCCGTGGGGGAGAACAGGCTGGTCACGACGTCGCGGGACAGGTAGGCCACCCGGGTGGCGTAGACGGTCGGCGCCAGCACGAGCGCGCAGAGCGCGATGGTCAGCGCCGTGGTCAGGAAGCGGCCGATGGTGTCCGGGCGCGGGGGGCGTACCAGGAGGAAGGACCAGACGATCACGCCGGTCCAGGCCAGCGCCATCGCGACCAGGACCGCGGTGAGCCAGGCAAGCCAGTGGGGCTGGACGGCGAGCGACAGGAGGTTCGTGCTGAAGGCGGTGAACACGGTGAGGATCCCGGCCAGCAACAGGACATGGGCGGCCATGAGCGCCAGGCCGGTCTTGCGGCGTTCGGCGGCGAGGTGCGCGACTCCCCACAACATGGCCGACGCCAGCGTCAACGCCATGCTCGCCCCCAGGCCGAATCCTCGATCTTTCTCCGTCATGCCTGGTCAAACCCCCATTGCGTGCGCATTCATGCAACCGTAGTAATGGGATGTGCGTGATTGACGGTGTGAAGGGGAAGGTGTCGGTCAAGTCACCTCCAAGACCTCATTGAGATATGACGTGAGTGTTCGCAAACGACACGGTAGCTATGGGTTCGACGCACCGTGGGCCATGGCCGGTTTGCTTTTCGGGGCAATCGTGCTGGTGGCCCTGAGTGTGCTCTCGTTCGCCTTGGACGTCCTGCCGGCAGGGGTCGTGTTCCTGTTCGGCGGGCTCTACACCTTGGCCAGTGCGGCCAGCTATCTTTACACGACGCGACGCGGCAAGTTCTCCGTCTGGGCCGAGGAGCTCCAGCGGCTGGAAGGCGACGAGAGGCTGCTCGACCTCGGTTGCGGACGCGGCGCGGTGCTGCTCATGGCGGCCGAGCGGCTGGACAAAGGCCGGGCGACCGGCGTCGACCTGTGGCGCGTTCAGCGCCAGTCCGGCAACGGCGAGGCGACGACCAGGGCCAACGCCGCGGCGGAAGGCGTCGAGGACCGCGTCGAACTGGTCACGGGTGACCTGCGCGACCTGCCGTTCGGCGACGACGCCTTCGACGTGGTCGTGTCCAGCCTGGCCATTCACAACATCTCCGACGCGGAGGGGCGCGGGCAGGCCATCCGCGAGGCGCACCGGGTGCTGCGGCCCGGTGGTCTGATGCTGATCGCCGATTTCCGGCACACGCCCGCGTATGAGGACGTGTTGCGCGAGCTCGGCGTCGTCGACGTACGGCGGCGCGACGCCGGCTGGCGCTTCTGGTACGGCGGCCCATGGTTCAGCACGGACATCCTCGAAGCCCGTAAACCTTCCTGAGAGAAACACCGCGCTCGCGTTCACCATCGGCGCGCCGGCCGCAGCGGGCCCCGCTCCAGGCGCAGCGTGCGCGCCATCCGCGCGTGCACGTCGGCGAGCGGCACGTAGTCGAGGTAGCTCGTGCAGGCGTTCTGGGAGCGGAACGTCGCGGTCATGACGAGCGTGCCGTTCCTGATCCCAACACATCTCAACTGATTGCGGTCAGATGAGCGATGCCGGCCACCCGGTCGATGTACGCGGTCGGGAGGCCGTACAAGAGGGACGCCATCTCCGGGTCGTGGATCACCGGCAGGGCTGCCACCGCGTCGGCGGCCAGGCCGCGGCAGTACGCGATCGTGTTGTCCGCCATGCGGCTCGCCCGCAGCCTGCGCAGCACTTCCTCGGTCATTTCCGGCTTGCCGAGCAGATCCCTGACGTCGGCGTCGGCGCATGCCATGAGCAGGGGCAGGCTGTAGACGCCCTGGCGCAGATCGTTCCCGGCCGGCTTGCCGAGCTGCTCGCTGGTGGCGGTCAGGTCGAGCAGGTCGTCGAGGATCTGGAAGATCAGCCCGAACTTCTCCCCGTACGCCGCCATCCGCGCCCGGTCCTCCGGCGAGGCCTGCGCGCACACCGCCGCCACCAGGCACCCGGCCCGGAACAAGGCGGCGGTCTTGCCGGTGATGGAGCGCAGGGCGCTCTCCTGCGTCCGGTCCACGTTGAACAGGTCGGTGGTCTCCAGGAACTGCCCCTCGGCCAGCTCGACGACGGTCGCGGCCAGCACCTCGGCGACCGGTCTGGACACCGCCGTGATCGCCGCCAGCCCAGCCCTGGCCAGCATGAAGTCGCCGATCACCAGCGCCTTGCCGTCGCCCAGCTCGGCGTTGAGCGTCGGCATGCCGCGGCGCTGGGTTGCCCGGTCCATGAGGTCGTCGTGCACGAGCGACCCGGCGTGAACGAGCTCCACGCAGGCCGCCGCCGTGATCACCCGCCGGTCGGGCGCCTTGCCGAGCGCGATCGAGGTGGCGAGCGTCAGGGCCGGCCGCAACCGCTTCCCGCCGGCGGCGACGATGCGCTCGGCCCCGGCGTTGATGCCGGGCAGTGTGGAGGACCCGCCGAGTCGCCGGACCCTGGCCTCGACCTTCCGTAGACCTTGGACGATGGCAGGACTGCTCAGAAGTTGATCCATACCTCCAGCCTGCGTCGCGAGCGCTGTGCGACGGCTGAGAAACCCTGAGGGCCCTCTCAGTACGCTGGCCACCGTGACCGAATCGCGGGGCAAGGAGCTGTACGTCATCGTGTGCGCGGCAGAGCCGGCCGCGGAGGTCGGCCGCCTCGTCGCCATGGCGCAGGAGGAGGGCTGGATCGTCCAGATCGTCGCCACCCCGTCGGCCCTGGACTTCATCGACGTGCCGGCACTGGAACGGCAGACCGGCCGCCCGGTCCGCAGCCGCTACCGCAAGCCGTCCGAGCCCAAACCGCCCCGGGCCGACGCGATCATCGTGGCGCCGGCCACGTACAACACGATCAACAAGTTCGCTCAGGGCATCGCCGACACCTACGCGCTGGGTGTGCTGGCCGAGGCTCCCGGCCTCGGCATTCCCGTCGTCGTCCTGCCTTGCGTCAACGAGGCCCTGGCCGCCCGGATCCCGTACCGGCGCAGCGTTGAGGAACTGAGGGCGGACGGCGTGCGTGTGCTGTCTGGATTGGACTGGAAACGGGCCCTGGCGGAGTTCGGCTCGCAGGACCAAGGAGGGGTTGAGCCTGACACCGTGTGAGGCGGTATGCCAGATGTACCTACTTTGAGGAGGAATATCGTGGCAATGGCGGAGCGGGTCGACGCCGTCCTGCGGGCAGGTGCGGCGCCTGGCTTCCACGGGCTCGTGGTGATGCGGGGCGGGGAGGTCGTGCTCGAGCGTTACGGGGCGGGGGTCGATTACCGGCTGGGTGATTCTCTGGGGCATGTCGTGTTCGATCGGGACACGTTGCACGACATGCGGTCCGTCTCCAAGAGCATCGTGGCGCTGCTGTACGGCATCGCGCTGGGCGATGGGCTGGTACCGGAGCCGGGGGCGGGGCTGGTGGCGCAGTTTCCGGAATATCGGGATTTAGTGGGGGATCCGGAGAAGGCTCATCTCACCGTCGAGCATGCGCTCACCATGACGCTCGGACTCGAATGGAACGAGGACGCCCCCTACACGAGCACGGCCAACAGCGAGATCGCGATGGAGTTCGCCCCCGACCGCTACCGCTACGTGCTGGAGCGGCCGGTCGTCGAGGAGGCGGGAAAGCTCTGGCGCTATTGCGGGGGCGCGACCGCGCTGCTCGGTGGGATCATCGCGCGCGGGACGGGGCGGCCCTTGGAGGAGTACGCCGCCACGGCGCTCTTCCGGCCGCTCGGGATCACCGACTTCGACTGGTCCAAGGGGATGCACGGGGCGGTGTCGGCTGCGGCCGGGATACGGCTGCGGCCGGTCGACCTGGCCGCCATCGGGCAGCTCGTGCTCGACGGCGGCCGCGGGATCGTGCCGGGTGAATGGCTCCAGGAGATGCTCCGGCCGCGGGTGAACATCGCCGAGGGGTTCGAGTACGGCTACCAGTGGTATCTGGTCACCGGCGACCGTCCCCACGTCAAAGGCATCGGGAACGGCGGGCAGGAGCTGCTCGTCTTCACCGGGGAAGAGTTGGTCGTGGCGGTGACGGCGGGCGAGTACGACGGTGACACGACCAGTTCCAGGGCCGTGCTCGAGGCCGTGCTCACGGAATGAGCAGGATCCGGCCCGATCTTGTCAAAGGGCTGATGGGCGAAGGGCGGCCACCGCCGCTCTGATCGCCGGGTGCTCGCCGTACCCCCTTCTGAAGGCCGCCAGCGTGCGGCGGCTCAGCGGCAGGCGGGTGAGCGTGACCCCGGGCGGCGGCGAGGTCGCGGCCAGGCGTGGCACGAGCGCCACTCCCTGACCCGCCGCCGCGAAGGCGAGGATGGTGTCGAAGTCGTCGATGTGATGGCGGACGCGTGGTTCGAAGCCCGCCGCCTGGCACGCCCTGATGGCCATGGTGTGGCAGAGGGTGCCCGGCTTGTTCACGATCCACGGGTCGTCGCGGGCGTCGGCGATCGAGGGCCGGTCGGTCAGGTACATCGGCTCGCTGAACAGCGGCTCGGTCTCGATGGCGTCGTCGGTGACCGGCGGGACGAAGTCGTACTCGTGCACGAGCGCCACGTCCAGCTCGCCGGCCCGCAACGCGGCCGAGACGTCGGCGGGGTCGATCTCGGCGACCATCGGCTCCAACCCCGGGTGTGCCGCCGTCAGGGTGGCGAGGGCGCCGGGCAGGAGCACGCGAGCCGCAGTCGGGAACGCGCCGATCCGCAGAGGTCCCGTCGGCCCGCCGCGCACGGCGGCGAGCGCGGCGGAGGCACGCTCCAGTTGTTCGAGCACCGCCTGCGCGTGCTCGACGAGGAGCCGGCCCGCCGGGGTGAGTGTCACGGTGCGGCCGGTGCGCTCCAGCAAGGGCACGCCGGCCTCCCGCTCCAGCGCGCTGAGCTGCTGGGAGACGGCCGACGGCGTGAACGTGACCGCCTCCGCCACCGCGGCGATCGTGCCGCGCCTGGCCAGTTCGCGGAGCAAGACGAGCTTGCGTGGATCCAGCATAAGTTGAGCTTACGCTCCAACGTAGAAATCCGAACTGGACCTAACGGGTTGTGGCAGGTCAGGCTCGAAGCATGTTGAGAGGAATCCACGTGCCGCTGGTCACCCCGTTCACCTCGGACGGGGACGTGGCGGTCGACACGATCGAGAAGCTCGCTCACCAGATGCTCGACGAGGGCGCGGCCGGGCTGGTCGCGCTGGGCACCACCGGCGAGGTGGCGGCGCTCGAACCCGAGGAGCGGGCCCGGGTGATCGAGGTGTGCGTACGGGTCTGCGGGCAGCGGCAGGCGCTGCTGACGGTCGGGGTGACGGGGAACGACCTGCGTTCGACGGCGCGGGCGTTGCGGAGCCTGCCTGAAGGCGTCGGTGCCGCCCTGGTGACCGTCCCGTATTTCCTGCGGCCCGGCGAACGCGGCGTCGTCGCGTACTTCGAGGCGCTGGCCGAGGAGACGCCGGTGCCGCTGGTGATCTACCACATCCCCTACCGGACGGGGCAGGCCGTGGGCGCCGCGACGCTGCGCCGGCTGGGGGCCCATCCGATGGTCGCCGGTGTGAAGTACGCGGCAGGCGGGATCGATCAGGATGCGATCGATCTGCTGGCGGACCTGCCCGACGGGTTCGAGGTGGTCGGCGGCGACGACGCGTTCGTCTCGCCGCTGCTCGCGCTGGGCGCCTCGGGTGGGATCCTGGCCTCGGCGCACCTGCGTACCAGGGAGTTCGTCGAGCTGGCGGACGCCTGGCAGGCGGGGGACACGCCCCGGGCGCGGGCGCTCGGGCACCGGCTGGCCCGGCTCTCGGCGGCGCTCTTCGCCGAGCCCAACCCGACCGTGATCAAGGGCGTGCTGCACGCCCAAGGCCTGATCCCGACGCCGGACGTGCGGTTGCCACTGGTGCCCGCCGGGGCGGAGGCGGTGTCACAGGCTCGCCTGGTAGCGGTACATCCAGGACAGTGACTCCTGGCTCGCGCTCTTCTTGAGGAAGATCGGCAGCATCAGGTCGCGGAAGACCCGGGCGACCGGGCCCGCGGCCTTGCTGTTGCTGATCGTCCTGGAGTACGCCACGACCCGCTCCACCCTGGGCCGCCGCTCGGCCTCGTACCGCTCGAACGCCTCGCGATGATCCCGGCTGTCGCGCAGGCACCTGGCGAGGACGATCGCGTCCTCGATGGCCAGAGAGGCGCCCTGGCCCGCGCTGGGCGAGGTGGCGTGCGCGGCGTCGCCGAGGAGCAGGACCCGGCCGCGGTGCCACACGGGCACCGGCGGCAGGTCGTGGATCGGCAGGCCCATCCCGACCTCGCTGCGCCCGATGAGCTCGGCGGAGGCGTTGGCGTCGTCCTCGAACGCCTTGACCAGCTCCGGCCGCCAGCTCTCTGGAACGTCGCCGAGCCGCCTGGGCAGGTTCGCGAACCACCAGGTCTCGCCGGACTCGGCCACGGAGTAGCCGAAGAACGCGTGCTTGCCGAACACCATGTGGTACTCGCCGGGCTCGCCGGCGAGGGTGCCGCCCTTGACGATGCCGCCGAAGCTGTACAGGCCGCTGTAGCGGGGCGCGGGGGCTTGCGGGTCGAGGATCGCGCGGGTGCGTGAGTGCACGCCGTCGCAGGCGATCAGCAGGTCGCCGGTGGCCTCCGAGCCGTCCTCGAATCTCGCTGTGACCTCGCTGCCGTGGTCTTCGAAGGCGGTCAGGCGCTTGCCGTGGTGCACGTGGATCCCGCGCTCGACGGCCTCGTCGCGGATGGTGCGGTAGAGGTCGGAGCGCTGGACGGTGTGGCTGACCGTGCCGTCGTCGAGCCGCAGGCCGTTGGCCACCTCGCCGAGGCGCTTGCCCGAGCCGCTCCACATGACCATCCGCGGGGTGGGTATGGCCGTGTCCAGCACCTGGCGGTGCGCGCCCAGCACGCGCAGGGCGGCCAGGCCGTTCGAGGCGATGTTGAGAAAGGAGCCCACGTTCTCCGCGCCCTGCCCGTACGCCTCGAAGATCTCGGCCTCGATGCCCACCTCGCGCAGGGCCATGGCGGTGACCGGTCCTGCAATGCCGCAACCTATGACAAGAGCCTTCATTATGATAACCTTTCGTTCGGTCGAACGAAATATATGACGAAGGCAGGGCCCGTGTCGAGAGGTATTTCGGAGCATCGAAAGAAATTGTTCGAGGAGCTCGCCATGGCGGGGCGGGACAGCAGCAACGCCGCCGTGATGTACCACACCGCCATGGGCGAGCGCCTGGGCCTCGGCATGACCGAGGAGAAGACCCTCGACCTGCTGCAACGCCTCGGCCCGATGACGGCGGGCGAGATCGCGCAGCACACCGGGCTGGCGCCGGCGTCGGTCAGCGGCCTGATCGACCGGCTGGAGGGCAAGTGGCTGGTGCGGCGGATCCGCGACACCAAGGACCGGCGCCGGGTCATCGTCGAGATCAACCAGGAGCGGCTGGCCGGCTTCGGCGAGCTGTTCGAGCCATTCGTGGCCGCGCTCGCCGAGCTCTACGAGCGCTACACGGACGAGCAGCTCGAAGTCATCCTCGACTACCTCACCCGGTCGACCGCCCTGCAGCGCGAGGCCACCGCAGGGCTGGCCGACGGCGCTTAGCGGTCGGTCTCTCTGATGGCCGTGCCGACCTCCCCCACCCGATCGGCGAGCAGACCGATCGCGCCCACCGCCCTGGCCATCGGGTCATCGTCCGCGCCGCCCAGCGCCTTGGCCCTGAGGTAGGCCCGCTTGATCTCCGCCCAGCGCGCGGCCTGGTCAGGGGTCAGGCGGCCGCGCAGCTCGGCCAGCTTGAGCAGGTTGGCCTCGGCGTCCGTGGTCAGCGTCTGTGCCTCGCCCACGTAGTGGTCGTCGATCACCACTTCCAGCTCGGCGTCGTTCATCGCGGGCACGATGCGCTCGGCCAGCTTGTTCATGTTCCGGTACGAGCCCTGCAGCCGGTACGGCGGCTCCGTGCGGGCGGCGTCGGACTGGGCGGCCGAGGCGATGTACGCCTGGTTGTTGGCCAGCACGACCTCCTGCACCCGGACCAGCTTCGCCAGGACGCTGAGGATCTGGTCCAGCTCCGGCTTCGTGTACGGGTGCTTGAGCTGGTCCGGCTGGACTGTCGTGTCACCCTTCGCGAGGCGGACGAGCAGCTCGACATCCCCGCGGTCGCGGCCGGACAGCGGGGCCAGCACCGGGTTGGAGGTGAGCGCGTTGTCGATGTAGCTCAGCGCGAACAGCTCGTCCTTGCCCGACAGCACGTCGCCCAGGTTCCACACGTCGGCCCGGTTGGCGAGCATGTCGGGGATGCGGAAGCGCTGGCCGGACTCGGTGTACGGGTTGCCCGCCATGCACACCGCGAACCGCTTTCCGCGCAGGTCATAGGTGCGGGTACGGCCGTTCCACACACCCTCGATGCGGCGCTGGGCGTCGCAGAGCGAGATGAACTTCTGCAGGAGCTCGGGCGAGGTGTGCTGGATGTCGTCCAGGTAGAGCAAGGTGTTGTTGCCCGTTTCGAGGGCGAACGAGATCTTCTCCACCTCCTGCCTGGCCGTCGCGTCGGGGGCGTCCGCCGGGTCGAGCGAGGTCACCTCGTGGCCCAGCGCCGGGCCGTTCACCTTGACGAAGACCAGGCCGAGGCGGCTGGCCACGTACTCCATCAAGGTCGTCTTGCCGTAGCCGGGGGGTGAGATGAGCAGGAGGAGGCCCATCTGGTCGGTGCGTTTGCCCGCGCCCGCGGCGCCCAGCTGCTTGGCCAGGTTGTCGCCGATCAGCGGCAGGTACACCTCGTCGAGGAGGCGGTTGCGGACGAAGGCGCTCATGACCTTGGGCTTGTACTCGTCCAGGCGCAGGCGGTTTCGTTCCGCCTCGACCAGCTCGTTCCTGCTGCGCTGGTAGGCACGGTAGGCGGGGACACGATCCTCTCGGAAGTGGCGGGTTCTGGCGAGGATCTCGTCCAGCTGGATGTGCAGTTTGCGGTCTTTGATCCGGGGGTGGGTGCCGAGGAGGCCGTCCACGGTTTCGGCGGTGGTGGCGCTGGAGTCGTGGCGGGGGAGGTCGCCGCACAGCTGGACGGCGACGGCCTCGGCGGTCTCCAGGCCTTGACGGTAGGAGCTCAGCCAGGCGTGGGCGAGTTGGAGGCGTTCGGGGAGGGGGAGTGCCTTGAGGTCCTCCTCGAACCCGCGCAGCTTGACCGGGCCCAGGGCCTGGCGGAAACCGTCCAGGAGGTCGCGTGCCGCCTTACTGGTCACGAAACCGATGGGGCTGCCGGCGAGCTCCTCGACGAGATACTCACCCGCCATGCTGAAGCCGGTGGTGAGCGGCGCATGGGCCGCGAGGCCGGCCATGAAGGCGTCGATCCGGGCCCCCAGCTCAGTAGCGAGGGAGCCCAGGGCGGGCGCGATGCCGAAGACCGTCCGTGCACGGATCAGCGACACCGCTCGCGTGGTGAATGTTTTACGTGAAACCTCGTCCACGCCGAAGGCCCAGAACAGCTGGGCCATGGCCCGGACCTGGGCTGGATAGCGCAGGAGCCCTGCGCCCTCACGCAGCCGCACCAGCGTGTCGAGGATCATCGTCGCGTCGTGGTCGTGGACCCCGCGTTCGTAGCCCTCGTCGTACCGGGACTCGGCGGCCTGACGGACCAGATCGGACAGGGGTGCGCCCGGAGTGACGGAGTCCAGGAGGGAGGCGGCCAGGTGTTCGGCGCGGTAGACGTCGGGCGTCTCCGACACCAGGAGCTGGTCCCAGAAGGGCCGGGTGTGCTCGAACGAAGCCGGAACGGGCGAGCGGTAGTCGGTGCCCGTGATCGCGAAGTACAAAGACCCGTCGTGCGGCACCAGCGTCAGATCGATGGGCTGGGTGTTGACCGCGAAGCGGTGGTGGCCGAGCCGGAGGGTCTCGCCGCCGTCGGAGAACAGGTCCAGGCGGTCCCGGAGCGCCCGTGCCGCTTCCTGCTGCGCGGACTTGATCCGGCCGTCCAGTTCTTCCGCCCGTACGGCGTCCCCGAGCGAACGCAGCTCCCCGGCTGCCGAGCGGACCTTGGCCACCATCGGGTCCGTCGCGAAATAGGTGTTGACCTCGTCCAGCGAGTCCAGGGAGCCGAGCCGGCGGGTGATGCTGCCGAGAACGCGTTCGGCCGAGCCGAAGAGCCGGTCCGCGCGCCGGGCCAGCTCATCCAGCTGGGTCTGCTTGCGCGCCGAGAACGCCTCGTAGACGTCGTCCCGCTTGGCCGACAGCTGCGCGGCGAAGTCGTCGAACTCGCCGAAGCGCGACTCCAGGTTCTCCAGCTGGAGCATGAGCCGCCCGAGCTGCTCGTCGCACTTCTCCGGCGTGTCGGCCACCGCCAGCGCACCGGTGATGGCCTGCCCGAGCAGCGCGAACTCGGCGGCGAACGCGGCCCGGCCCTCCGTGCCGAGCAGCTCGCGCCGGCGCCCGTCGAGCAGGGCGCGGGCCCGGTTCACGCCGCCGAGCACCTCCGCGATCCGCCCCAGGATGGACGTGCGTACGGTGGCGTCGGCGATGTCCAGCGAGCCGACGACCTCCGTGACCACCTCCAGGCCCTCCGTCTGCTCCGCCAGCCGCTCGGCTACGGGCGCGGCCTCGGCGACCGTGGCGATGGCGGCGGCGTCGGCGGCAAGCTGCTCGACGGCCGCGTGGTAGGAGGTGAACGCGTCCTCACCGGAGAGGAACGTGACCGCACGACGGCCGGTCGCGGTCACCTCCTCGGCCACGGAGGCGGACAGCCTGTCCAGCGCGGCCAGGTCGATGTAGCGGACCTCGCGCAGCGTCACCAGGTGGCCCTGGGCGCGGCGGAGCGTGGCCAGCATGGTCACCCAGGCGTCGGCGGTGGCGGGGCTGTCGGCACGCGCCTGGCGTACCAGCTGGGTGGTCTCCTCCGTGGCCTTGGCCAGCGTGTCGGCGGCCTGGCGGGTGAGGTGCTCGACGTTCTCGTACTCGTCGAGGACCTGTTCGGCGGTGGCGCGGACGTCGGCGAGCGGCGCGCGCAGGCCGTGCTCGCCGAGCCAGTGGTAGGAGTCGAAGGCCCGCGTGCAGGCGGCGATCAGTCCTTCGAACGTGCCCGCCGACGGCGCCATCTCCTCGACCATGCGTGCCACGGACAGGCAGTCGGAGATCCCGCGCACCAGATCGGCGTTGCCGATGCGTTCCAGCGGGCCGGTCCCGGCGGGCTGGGCGGCGGCGTAGGTGTCGGAGACGTACGGCGTCTGCCAGACCTGCATCGGGTGGACCCGGGTGGGCTCCTCGGAGGTGGCGCGGAAGACCACCATCGTGCCGTCGTCGAACAGCGAGTACCCATGGCAGACGATGGGGTTGGCCACCTCCTTCCTGATCACGTTGTACGGGAGCAGCAACGACCGCCCGTCGCCCCTGGCGTGGAAGACGTACAGGACGTCCTCGCCGTTGGGGGAGCGGACCACCCGCTCGAACTCCAGGTCCGTCACGTCCGTGTCGAACGTCTTGCTGACCCCGGTCGTCAGGTAGTAGCCGCCAGGGAAGATCAGGCCCTGGTCCTCGGGAAGGCGCTGGCAGGCCTGGCCGATGCCGTCCAGCCTGATCACGGCCTTGGTGCGGGTGTTGAAGACCAGGTGACGCCACTCGGTCTCCTTGTACGGCCTGATCCGCATGAGGATCAACGGCCCCACCCTGGCGTACTCGACGTCGGCGTCGGCCAGGCTCTGCAGCGCCTCGGTGACCGGTTCGGCGTAGATGCCGGCGCCGGTCTCCGTGTTGTCCTCGATCTTGATGGTGAGGTCGCCGCCGACGGTCTCGACGAACACCTCGCCCTGGATCGAGATGTGCGGGTGCCGGCCGAGCACGTGATCGTCCCGGGTGGTGACCGTCCACTCGAAGTCGTGCGACGGCGGGAAGACATGGTCGCGCTCGCCTCGGCTGTCCAGATATTTCGGGATCCCGTCGTTCCCGACCGTCCAGCGCAGCACCCGCATGTCGCCAGGGCCGGTCTGGAACACGGCGAGCAGCTTGCCCTCCACCCGCCTGAGCTGCTGGAGCCTGGTCTCCTTGTAGTACCGGTAGAGCTCGGCGAAGTCCTTCTTGAACGCCGGGTCGTCCAGCGTCTCCAGCTTGTCGGCGTCGAACCTGAAGGCGTCGCCGTCCCTGGAGAACCGGTGCACCGCGAACACGTCGGACACCGCCGTCTCGGGTTTGAGCCCGATGAAGACGTTGTAGCCGAACAACATCACGTCACCCAGGGAGACGATGTCCCGGGGCACGCAGTTGTTCTCGGTGCGGATGCGCTCGGTGCCCAGCAGGCGCAGCTCGGCGCCGCCGAAGACCTTCAGCCGCTCTCCGTTGAGCGTCTCGGCCGCCGCCGCGAGGCTCTTGGCCTGGGCCTGGAGGCGGTTCCTGAGTACCTCATAGGTTCCCGCCTCCAGCTGCGCCTCAGCGACCACGCTCATTTCGCTAAGGCTCATTTCGTCCCGGCCAGCGCGGCGACCGGCGAGTCGGCCACGCCGAGGCGGCGGGCCGTCTCAAGCAGCTCGCCGAGCGCCGACGACTGCGGTCCGCCGTCCTGGATGAGCCTCATGAGCAGGGCGGACACGGTCAGGTTCTTGATGTCCTCGGTACGGACGCCGCTGATGACGTTCGCGAGGTCGGCCGCCAGGCTGGCCTGCCCGTTGACGTACGGGCCGACGAGCGCCCCGGCGACCTGAGAGTGGTCCACGAACCCGTCGACCACCTTGCCCGCGGTGATCGAGCCGACCACCCTGTCGAAGAACATCGTGTCGCCGCCGACGATGTCGATGTTGGCCTTGGCCAGCCCGGCGGCCAGCACGCTCGCCTGCGACTCGGCCACCTGCCGCGACACGTCGATGTGCTTGAGCCGGATCTCCTTGTCGGCCTCCAGGCGCAGGCGGTACTCCTCGTGCCCTCTGCTGGCGTCGTCCAGCGCGGCCAGCGCGGCCGCCTTCTCGGTGAGACCCTCGGCCTCGGCCTTCAGCTTCTCGCCCACCGCGGCCGCGCCGGCCAGCGCCATCGCCTGCTCGCCTTCGGCCTTCGCCTTGAGCCGCTCGCCCTCCACGACCGCCATGGCCTTGGCGCCCTCGGCCTCGGCGGTGAGCTTCTCCTTCAGCGCCACGGCCTCGGCGCGGCCGACCTTCTCGATGGCCTCGGCGTCGCGCTCCTTGACCTGGACCTGCGCCAGGCCGGCCGCGGCGGACTCGGCCTGGACGCCTTCGGCCAGCCGGATCTTGGCCCGGGTCTCCAGCTCCGCGGCCTGCTGCCTGGCCTCGGCGAGCACGAGCTCCTCGCGTGCCTTGAACTTCGACGCGGCCTCGGCGGCCTCGGCCGCCTTGATGTCCTTGACCAGGTTCTCCTGGGCCTCCGCCTCGGCGGCGATGATGACCTGCTGACGGGTGCGCTCGGCCTCCTCGACGACGCGCAGCCGCTTGATGGCCTCCTCCTGCTCGGCCACGGTCTTGTCGACCACGATGCGCTCGCGGATGACCTCGGCGATCGTGCGCTTCTCGGTCTCGACTTCCTTGTCCTTGGCGATGCGCGACAGCTCGGTCTCCCGCTCGCGGGCGATGACCTCCAGGACGCGGTCCTTCTCGATGCGCTCGCTCTCGATGGCGATCACGCGCTCGCGGTTCTTCATGGCGACCGCGATCTCGCGGTCCTTGTTCTCGTGCTGCACGCCGAGCTGCTCGTCGGTCTTGATGTGCGCGGCCTGGGCACGCAGCCGCTCCTCGGCCGCCACGCGGGCGATCTCCGCCTCCTCGCGGGCCTTGACCGTCTCGATCTCGCGCCTCTGCTTCATCTCGGCGTCGGCCTGGCGGCGCTGCAGCTCGAGGATGGCCTCGCGGGCGTCCACGTTCTGGCGGGTGATCTCTTTTTCCTCGTGGCGCTGGAACTCGTTCGTGCGGACGTGCTCGATGGCCGTCAGCTCGGTGATCTTGCGGATGCCCTGTGCGTCGAGGATGTTGTTCTTGTCGAGCTGGAGCAGCGCCGTCTGCTCCAGGTAGTCGATGGCGGCGTCTTCCAGGCTGTAGCCGTTGAGGTCGGTGCCGATGAGCCGGACGATCTCGTCGCGGAACTCGTCACGCTTGGTGTAGAGGTCGACGAAGTCGAGGTGCTTGCCCGCGGTCTTGAGCGCCTCGGAGAACTTGGCGTTGAACAGCGCCTGCAGCGTGGCCTCGTCGCTGGCCCTGGCGGTGCCGATGGCCTGGGCGACCTTGATGACGTCCTCGGCGGTCTTGTTCACGCGGACGAAGAACGTGATCTTGATGTCGGCCCTGATGTTGTCCCGGCAGATCAGGCCCTCGCGGCCGGTGCGCTCGATCTCGATCGTCTTCACCGAGATGTCCATGATCTCGGCCTTGTGGACGACGGGCAGCACCACGGCGCCGGTGAACGTCACGTCGACCTTGTTGACCTTCGACACGATCAGCGCCTTGCCCTGCTCGACCTTGCGGAAAAGCCGGGCGATGAGGACGAGGAGGCCGATCACAATGATCAGGATGACGGCGAGGAAAACACCGAAGCCGGTTGAGATGACGTCCATCAGAGCTCGCTTTCGTAGGGCATGACCCAGAAGAATTCGCCGTCTGCGTCGTATTCGAAGATGAGTGCTTTGTCGCCGCGGCTGAGGCGGTCCTGTCCGGTCGTGCGTACCTGCACGACCGCGGAGGAGCCGTCGGCGGCGGTGACCTCGGCCTGGCCGAAGTCGTGCGTGGCAGAGCCGGTGCGGATGACGCACATCTGGCCGACGAAGTCACCGCGCGAGTGCTTGTCCCCCTCGGGGAAGAGCCTGCGCAGCGGAACCACCAGGCCACGGGTGGCGAGCCAGGCTCCACCCGCGGCGGCGAAGGGGACGGCGATCAGCAGGCCGCCGCTCACGAATTGGCTGCCGATCAGGCTCAGCAGCCAGGCCAGCGCGATCAGCAGCGAGATCGTGATCCCGGCCGGGACTCCCCCAAGGCCCAGCCAGGGCGCGTCGTCGTCCAGCTCGAAGAGGCCGGTGATGACGACCAGCCAATAACCGGCGACCACCACGAGCAGAAAACTGAAAATGACCGTCGGAAAGCTCAGTGCGGTGCCTAAGAACTCGCCCATCCCGCCTCGGTGCCCATCCCCCGTGTGATGTCCGTGTCGGACTATATCGAGATAAAGAGCGAGTAAAGGTAAAAGTTCCCGAACAGTATGAGCAGTTGACCTCAACCATGGTTGAGGTAGCAGGCTAAGGCCCATGAACGAAGTGATGAGGGCGGCGGCCTTCGCCGTGCCCGGCGGTCCCGAAGTGTTGAAGGTGATGGAGCTGCCGGCGCCGCAGGCAGGTCCTGGGCAGGTACGCGTTCGGGTGCGGGCGGCCGGCGTGCAGCCGTTCGACGCGGCCGTACGGGCCGGATGGCTGCCGCCGTACATGAGCGAGGTCGGCTTCCCGCGGATTCCGGGCAACGAGTTCGCGGGCGTTGTGGACCAGGTGGGCGAGGGCGTGACCGGGGTGTCGGCGGGGGACGAGGTGCTCGGGTTCTCCCGGCTGTTCTCCTACGCCGAGTACATCGTTGTCGACGGCACGGACGTGGCCCACAAGCCGGCCGGCGTGCCGTGGGAGGTGGCCGGCGGGCTGACCTCCGGTGTGCAGACGGCCGAGCTGGCTCTGGACGGGCTCGGCGTCAAGGAGGGCGAGACGCTGCTCGTGCACGGCGCGGCCGGATCGGTGGGGACGGCCGCCGTGCAGATCGCCAGGATGCGGGGAGCGACCGTGATCGGCACCGCCCGTGAGGTGAACCACGACTACCTACGCGAGCTCGGCGCCGTCCCGGTCGTCTACGGGGACGGGCTGGCCGACCGGGTCCGCGCGCTCGCGCCGGGCGGGATCGACGCCGCCCTGGACGGGGCCGGGGGCCACGCCTTGGACGTCTCCCTGGAGCTGGTGCCCGACCGCGGGCGCATCGTCACTCTGGTCGAGCACGGCAAGGCCGCCGAGCTGGGGGTCAAGCTCGTCCAGGGCGAGCGTACGGCCGAGCGGCTCGGGCGCTACGCCGCGTTGTACGCCGAGGGTCGCTTCAGCTTCCCGGTGCGGCGGGCGTACCGGCTGGAGGAGGCCGCGGACGCGCACCGGGAGATCGAGACCGGGCACGGCCAGGGCAAGATCGTTCTCACGATCTGACGCGTACGGCCTCGGCGACGGCCAGGCCGATCTCGTCGAGCTCGCGCTCGCCGTCCTCGACGTC
This sequence comes from Nonomuraea polychroma, assembly GCF_004011505.1. Taxonomy (NCBI): domain Bacteria; kingdom Bacillati; phylum Actinomycetota; class Actinomycetes; order Streptosporangiales; family Streptosporangiaceae; genus Nonomuraea; species Nonomuraea polychroma. Next base: position 9,284,398 of record NZ_SAUN01000001.1, on the reverse strand, counting down.
CCACAGGGCGTTCTGCAGGACCCGGCCGAGCGTCCAGCGTGCCGCCCGCCGCGGGTCGAGGCCGAGCCCGTCCACCATGAGGTCGAAGCGGCGCAGCACCGCCCGCGTCACGTCGCCGGTGGCGACCACGTCGTCCCACCGGTTCCACAGGGCGGGACAGAGGTCGAACCCCGGGTCGCCGGCCAGCGGCTTGGGGTCGATGGCCAGCCACGGCTCCCGGTCGGCGGCCAGCACGTTGTCGTAGTGCAGGTCCCAGTGCAGCAGCCGGTCGCCGGGCTCGAGGACGAGCTCGGCGACCGCGTCCGCGCACCACCGCAGCCAGCGGCGGTCCTGCTCGCGCGGCAGTTTCGTGAGGGCCTCGTCCACGTCGTCGAGCATGGCCTGCGCGATGTCACCGAGGCGGCGCATGCCCTCGGGCGCGGGGTGGGCGACGAGCCGGGCGAGCAGCTCGGTCAGGATCTTCAGCGCCTCGATGTCGTCGGGCAGGGCCGACAGCGGGCGGTCGGCGTGCAGCCGTTCCAGCAGCAGGGTGCCGGTGTCCGGGTCGGAGTCGAGCAGCCGCACCGACGCGTCGCCGTCCCAGGCGCGCAGCCCCATCGCCTCGGTGGCGTTCTCGTCGGTGACCGGCTGCAGCTTCAGAGCGGCCCGCGTGCCGTCCGCGCGGATCACCGGCAACACCAGCGACACCACGCCGTGGCCGGGCTCGCCGTCGAGCCGCAGCTCCCATTCCTCCAGGTAGCGCTCGGCCAGCGCGGGCAGCCCGGCGGACCAGGCGCGCCCCGCCTCTCCGTCGTACTTGACGTGGGATGCGGTCAGGGCCGCCGGTACCTCGATCCGCATCAGTAGTGCCAGGGGAAGGGCGACCAGTCGGGGGAACGCTTCTCCAGGAACGAGTCGCGCCCTTCGGCCGCCTCGTCCGTCATGTACGCCAGCCGCGTCGCCTCGCCCGCGAAAACCTGCTGCCCCACCAGCCCGTCGTCGATCATGTTGAAGGCGAACTTCAGCATGCGCTGCGCCGTGGGCGACTTGCCGTTGATCTTGCGGGCCCACTCCAGGGCCGTGGCCTCCAGCTCCGCATGCGGCACCACGGCGTTGACCATGCCCATGCGGTGGGCGTCGGCCGCGGTGTAGGTGTCGCCGAGGAAGAAGATCTCGCGGGCGAACTTCTGCCCGACCTGCCGCGCGAGGTAGGCCGAGCCGAAGCCGCCGTCGAAGCTGGCCACGTCGGCGTCGGTCTGCTTGAACCGGGCGTGCTCCGCGCTGGCCAGCGTGAGGTCCGCCACGACGTGCAGGCTGTGGCCGCCGCCCGCCGCCCACCCGGGCACGACGCAGATCACGACCTTGGGCATGAAGCGGATCAGGCGCTGCACCTCCAGGATGTGCAGGCGTCCGGTCGAGGCCGAGCCGTCGGCGTACTGATAGCCGTCCTTGCCCCTGATGCGCTGGTCGCCGCCGGAGCAGAAGGCCCAGCCGCCGTCCTTCGGCGACGGGCCGTTGCCGGTGAGCAGCACGCAGCCGACGTCGGTGGTCTGCCGGGCGTGGTCGAGCGCGCGATAGAGCTCGTCCACGGTCTGGGGACGGAAGGCGTTGCGCACGTCGGGGCGGTTGAAGGCGATCCGCACCGTGCCCTGGTCCACAGCCCGGTGGTAAGTGATGTCGGTGAAGTCGAATCCCTCGACCACCTGCCATGCCTTGGGATCGAACAGCTCGGAGACCATGCAGGAGAGCCTAGTAGATCTGCTCTTCGGCCCAGGGCCTGGTGTCCCGCGGCGGACGTTCGCTAGGTGACCTCCGCGCGCAACTCGGCGAGCAGCTCCCCTTGGTCGGCGAGCATGTCGGTGAGGATGCGGCGGGCGGCGCCGAGCAGATCGGCCAGCTCCGGTGTGGCCAGCGTGTAGACCACTGTGCTGCCCTCGCGGATCGCGCTCACGATCCCCGCCCTGCGCAGGACCGCGAGCTGCTGCGAGAGGCTGGACGGCTCGATGTCGATCTGGGCCAGTAGATCCCTGACGGGCAGCGGCCCTTCCTGGAGTAGCTCCAACACTCTGATGCGAGCGGGGTGGCCGAGCGTCCGGAAGAAGTCGGCCTTGGCCTGATAGACCTCCACGTGCATATAGCCCAGACTAATCCAGCGGAGTTGCATAATTCTTCAAGTCACCATGTTGTTGGATAGCATGACTGCGGGGACTAGGGAGTAGCCATGGGCCGAGGAAGAGCCAAGGCGAAGCAGACGAAGGTCGCTCGCCAGCTGAAGTACGCCAACCACAACATCGACTACGACCGGCTCCGCGAGGAGCTCGGTGCCGATACGCGGCGCGAGGAGAGCTACCCGTCTACGGCATCGGAGCAGGAGTCCGAGCGCGCGCAATGACGCGGGTCAGCTTCGCGGGGGCAAGGGTGACGTTCTTCAGCCGCCTGGCCTCCGGCGCCTGATCGGGCGCCGAGAGCTCCAGGCGGTGCAGCACCTCGCGAATGATGACCCGCATCTCCAGAAGCGCGAGCTGCGCGCCGACGCAGAAGCGCCGGCCGCCGCCGAAGGGCATCCAGGCCCTGTTCTGGTGCCCCTCCATGAAGCGTTCCGGGCGGAACTCCTCAGGAGAGGGGAACGCTTCGGGGTCGCGGTGCACGAGAGGGATGTACGGCCCGGCATACCAGCCGGCCGGGATCTCGTATTCGCACAGCGGGAGCGGGGCGTCGAGCAGCCGCGGCGCCTCATAGACGGCGGGCCGGACGCGTAGCACCTCCTTGACCACCGCGTCGAGGTAGGGTTCGTCGTCCGGCAGTCGTTCCATGACCTCGGGCATGCGTAGGAGCCGCTCGAAGGCCCAGGCCAGGCCGGTCGCGGTGGTCTCGTGACCGGCGATCAGCATGGTGATCAGCTCGTCGCGGATCTCCTGGTCGCCCAGGCCGGTCTCGAGCAGCCGGCTGAGCACGTCCGTGTCGCCGGCTCCCGTGGCCGAGCGCCGACGGCGGATCTCGTCGAACAGGATCGTGTCGACCTCTGCCCGGATCCGGACGAACCGCCCGTAGGCCAGGAACGGCGCCCGCGCCGCGAATGCCCGCAGCCGCTCCGGCAGCATGATCGTCTGCATTGACCCGCCGGTCTCGATCAGCTCGGGCAGCAGCGTTTGCAGCCTGCTCACTCGCCCGGCGTCCCTGATGCCGAAGATCAGTCTGATGATGATCTCCAGCGTGATGTCCTGCATGCGTTCGCGCAGCGCCAACGGCCTGCCCAGCGGCCAGGTCGCGATCTTCTCCGCCGCGATCGCGGCGATCTCGTCGCGGTAACCGGCGACCTGCTTGGCCCGCAGCGGCGGGTTGAGCAGCTTGCGGTGCCGCCACCAGTCGTCGCCGTCCAGCGTCAGCACCGAGTGCGCGCCGACCATGTGCTCCAGGAAGTCGCGCCGCGCCGCACCGGCGCGCCCACCACCCTGGTCGGTCTGGTAGACTTGCGCCGCCAACTCTCCGGTGGCCACGTAGACCTCCGGCGGATAACCCGTGAAGCGCACCGCGAAGACGGGCCCGTACCTGCGGTGCAGGTTTTCCATCATGCCGGGCGAGTCCCGCATGAACCACGCGGTCTGCACCAGCGACGGAAGCCTCGGTCCTGGAGGGAGCATGGCTTGCGCCTCCTAAGTAGATGTACGTGTGTCATAGACGCTCGTATACATCTGTACCATGGATTCCGTGGCGAGAACAGAGGCCGGTGGATACCGGGACAAGTTGCTGGCGGGCGCGGTGGCATGCCTGCAGGAGAAGGGCTATGCCCGCACCACCGCACGAGACCTGGTCGCCGCCTCCGGCACCAACCTGGCCTCCATCGGCTATCACTTCGGGGGCAAGGACGCGCTGCTCAACGAGGCCATAGCCGGCTTCTTCGACCAGTGGACCGCGCACGTCGAGCGGTCGTTGTTCGGCGCCGTGCTCGGCAGCCCCAGGGAGATGCTGGAGCGCGCGATGATCGCGCTGGTCGACGTGTTCGAGGAGCTGCGGCCCCAGCTCATCCTGTGCGTCGAGGGTTACCCGGCGGCGCTGCGCGAGCCCGTGCTGCGGGAGAAGATGGCCGAGGCCTACGCCCGGGCGCGGCAGACAGGCGCCGACATGATGAGGCGGGCTGCCGCGCAGCTCGGCGTCGAGCCGCCGATGTCGCCCGAGATCCTGGTGTCGGTGCTGGTGGCGATCGCGGACGGGCTCATGCTGCAGTGGCTGCTCGACCCGGCGAGCACGCCCGACGCCCGCCAGGTCGTGGACGCGCTCGCCGCCCTCTCGCAGTTCATCGCCTAGCCCGGCCTACCGTGCGGTGTGGCGGACGATGGCCGTGGCCAGTTCCTCGTACGCCTGGGGCGGCAGCATGTGCCCCATCCCGTCGATCATCAGCAGCTCGGCGCCCGGGATCCGCTCGGCGATGATCGCGCTGTGGCCGGGCTTGGCCGGCTCGTGCGTGCCCTCGATGACCAGCGTCGGCGCCTTCACCCCGCCCAGTGCGTCCGTCGGCTCGAAGTCCGGGCCGGCCGCGTACGCCAGGCGGTGATTGACCAGGGCCGACAGATCGCGGGCCCGCTCCAGCACCCGTTCCTGCAGGTGCCGCTCCGCGTCCTCGTCGAACGGCAGTGCGGTGCCGTGCAGCACCCGCGCCTCCTCGATCATGCGCGCCACCTGCTCGCGCCGGTCGGCCGGCGGAGGGGCGGCGATCATCTTCGTGTAGAACTCCACGAACTCGGGCCTCGGCGGCGGCAGGCTTCCCTCGGGCTGCGGCTGCCCGGTGAGCGCCCGCATGAGCACCTCGCCCTCGTGCTCGCCCAGTGGCGAGGAACCGATCACGGTGAGCGTGCGCACCCGCTCCGGCTGCTCGACGGCGATCAGCTGGCCGAGCAGCCCGCCTGCCGAGTGGCAGACGAGGTGCGCGCTGTCCAGCCCGTACGCGTCCAGCACGCGCAGCACGTCGTCCCTGATGTCGAGCCACGTGTACCGCTGCTTCTCGAAGTCGAAGGTGGCCGACCTGCCGGTGTCGCGGTGGTCGTACCTGATGACCCGGCGACCGGCCGCGGCCAGCCGCCCGACGAACTCGTCCGGCCACAGGATCCCCTGCGTCATCGACCCCATCACCAGCAGGATCGGCGGGTGCGTGGCATCTCCGAACTCCTCGGTCCAGAGTTCCACGCCGTCAATGTTGATCATGTTCGTTTGCATGGCTCAAGTCTGCTCTGGAGGGTTACGCATGCCCCTTTGTGGGCTATGCCGTTCCACCAGCTGGGCGAGTTCCTCGCCTACAAGGCGCGCCGGGCTGGTGTCGCCTTCGTGGAGGTGGATCCGGCCTACACCTCGCAGATGTGCCCGAACCGCTGGTGTGGGCACACCGGGCGAGGCAACCGCCCCACCAGGGACACCTTTGGCTGCGCGTCGTGCGGGTTCGCTGGACCAGCCGACCATATCGCCGCACTCAACGTCGAAAGGCGGGCGAGCGCGGTGTGGGCATTCGTCAACATGCCCAACGAGCCCGCCGTGGAAAGCGGGCTCAGTGCGCCCCGAGCCGGTCAGCCAGACCGGATCGAGAGGCGCAAGCCCAGAGCTTCAGCGCTGGGTCGTTGACTAGTCCTACTGGCTATGACGCCGTCAGGTGGCGCAGGAATCGTGGGTGGCGTCGAAGCCCTTGATCGACTCCGTGTCGTCCGCGCGCAGCGGTTTCACGCCCTTCCAGTCGTCGCCGATCACGAGCACCAGCCGGTTCGTACGCGCGGCGTCGATCTTCCTGGCGGCGGCGGGGCCGAGGAGGTCGTTCGTGAGCGTGGGCACGCGGGTCTCGCCGTTCGGCCCGTACAGGATCGTGGTCTTCGCCTGCGGCTTGCGTGCCGAGTCGCCGATCTTCGTGATGTGGTAGCCGCGCTGCTCCAGGAAGGCCGCCACCTGGGTGCCGAGGCCGCTGCGCCAGGTGCCGTTGCGTAGCTCGATATTGATCTTGGAGCGGGCCACCTTGGTCTGGCCGCCCTTGATGCCGTCGACGCTCTGGTCCCTGGCCACGATCCGGAACAGCTGCCCGGCCTGCGGCTGCACCCACTCGACCCGGCCGGGCTGGGTGAGCGAGTAATGCCACGGGGTGGTGATGAAACGGATCTTCCCGGCGTCCAGGCCCTGGAGGCTGGTGGCCAGGTCCTTCATGACGCCCGCGGACAGGCCTCGATCGGTGGTCACCGCCTTGGTGGCGGCGTCGAGGATGGCGAAGAGCTTGGCCGGGTCGGTGAGCGTCTCGCCGCTCATCACCTTCTTGACCATCGAGGCGATGAACATCTGCTGCCGCTGGATGCGCCCGATGTCGGAGCCGTCACCCAAGCTGTACCGGGCGCGTACGTACCCGAGAGCCTGCTCGCCGTTGAGCGTCTGCCGCCCCGCCGGCAGGTGCAGCAGCGCCTTGTCGTCGTCCACCCGCTGCGGCAGGCAGACCTGCACGCCGCCCACGGCGTTCACCATGCTCTTGAAGCCGGTGAAGTCCACCTTGACGAAGTGGTCGATGTGGATGTGGGTCAGCGTCTCGATCGTCTTCCAGGTGCAGGCGATGCCGCCGAAGTTGAACGACTCATTGATCATGCCGAGGTGCGGCCGCTGCCCCGGGTGGCCGCCGGTGGCCCGGCAGGCGGGCAGCTGGACCAGCGAGTCGCGGGGGAAGCTGATCACCATCGCGTTGTCGCGCTCGGACGACACGTGCACCAGCATGATCGTGTCGGTGCGCTCGCCCGTGACGCGGCGGCCGTACTTGGCGTTCTTGCCGGTGCGCTGGTCGGAGCCGACGACCAGGATGTTCATGGCGGTGCCGGCGACCTTGGGCGGGCGGGTGGCCCCGAGATCGTCGGCGGTGACGTCCTCGTGCTTGATGTTGCCGCTCAGCTTGGCGAAGATGCCGACCGCGACACCCGCGACCAGGAGGACGACGGTCACCGTGACCGCGATCACCCAGCGCAGCCAGGTCCTTCTCCGGCGCCGTGGCGGCGCGTCGGGATCGGAAGGATCGGAAGCTGGCACGTCGACAAGCCCGCTGCTCACGTGACTCCCCAGGGGCGAGGGCCGGAAGGGCCGCCGCCCCTGACCAAGAGCCTCGCCGTACAGATCTCGGCCGTGGAACGTGCCTGAGTGTACTCAGTCAGGCACGGTCATGCGGAGTGACACGGCGCCACGCAGGTCCAGCCAGGCCGTGCCGGGACCGCGTACCAGCCTCAGCACCACCTCCTCGCAGCCCGGGCAGCGGGCGACCAGGCCGGGCTCGGGGCCGTACACGTGCAGGGCGGCGAGGGGTCCCGCCAGCCCGCAACTCGCGCAGCGGCCGGTGGCGGCGGTGACGTCCACGGCGAAGATCTCGCCGAGCGGCCCGCCCAGGGCATTGCCATCCAAATGCGTCATGTCAGTCTCCGGTCGGGCCGAATCGTTCGGTTCTGATCCGCTCCGGCGCGTGCCCGAGCGTCAGCAGCAGGTCGGCGGCGGCCTCCACGAAGCCGGTCGGCCCGCACACGTAGCAGTCCGGCGCGAAGTCGGCCGGCCAGCCGCCCTCAGCCAGGTCGGCCACGGTGAGCCGCCCGGCGGGGCGGGCCGAGCCGGGCGGGGAGGTCCTGCTGTAGAGGTAGGTGATGTCCAGGCCGGGCTCGGGCCGGCGCAGCTCGGCGGCGTAGTAGCGGTGGTCCTCGTCTCGTAGCGAGTAGAGGAGGCGGAACGGCACGCGGCTGTCCGCCTGCCGGCGCACTCTGATCATCGCCATCAACGGCACGATCCCGGATCCGCCGCCGACCAGCAGCACCGGCGCCTTGCTCTCCGGACGCCACACGAACCAGCCGCCGACCGGGCCGCGGATCTCGACCTGGTCGCCGGGCTCGATCACCTCGGTCAAGTAGGGCGAGACCTCACCGTCGGGCACGGTCTCCACGGTCACCTCGATGCGGTCGCCGTCCGCGGGTGCGGCCAGCGAGTAACTGCGTTGCGCGGTGTAGCCGTCGTCGGCCGTCAACCGCACGTCCACGTGTTGCCCCGCCAGGTGCCCGGGCCAGCCGGGCACGTCGAGCACCAGTGTGCGGGCGGTGGCGGTCTCGGCGCGGATCTCGTGCAGGCGGGCGGCCTGCCAGGCCAGGCGGCGGCGCACCTAGTCGCCCTCGTAACGCTGCTCGCGCCACGGGTCGCCGTAGTTGTGGTATCCGGCGGTCTCCCAGAAGCCGGGCCAGTCCTCGTTGAGCAGCCGGATGCCGCGCACCCACTTGGCGGACTTCCAGAAGTACAGGTGCGGCACGATCAACCGGGCCGGGCCGCCGTGCTGTGGCGCCAGCTCCTCGCCGTCGAAGCTGTGCACGATCCACGCCTTGCCGTCGAGCAGGTCCTCCAGCGGCAGGTTCGTGGTGTAGCCGCCGTAGGAGTAGACCAGTGCGTATTCGGCGGCTGTCTCGACGTCCTCGAAGAACACGTCCAGGGAGACGCCCTCCCAGGTGGTGCCGAGCTTGGACCACTTGGTGACGCAGTGGATGTCCACCGTCGGCGTCTGCATGGGCAGCGCCATGAACTCTTCCCACGACCAGCGGTGTGTCTGCTCGGCCTCGGTGTCGATGGCGAACTCCCACCGGTCGAGCGGGACCCGCGGCGTCGGCCCGGCTGACAACACCGGGAAGTCCTCGACCAGGTATTGGCCGGGCGGTAGGTCGCCGCCCTCTCTGCGCCTTCCGCGGAAGCCGCGCGAAACGATGCTCACGCCTCATTCCATCACGCGATCAGCTGCGACGGGGAGTGACGAGGCCGGACTCGTACGCGAACACCACGAGTTGCGCGCGGTCACGGGCGTGCAGCTTGGTCATTGCCCTGCTGACGTGCGTCTTCGCGGTGGTCGGGCTGATCACCATGTGGGCGGCGATCTCGTCGTTGGACAGGCCCCGGGCCACCAGAGCGGTCACCTCGCGCTCACGGTTGGTGAGCACGTCGAGCCCCTCGGGCGCGGGCTCTGGGCGGCGGGAGACGTACTCGCCGATCAGCTTGCGGGTGATCGCGGGGGAGAGCAGCGCGTCGCCGCGGGCCGCGACCCGGACGCCCTGCAGCAGGTCGGCAGGCTCGGTGTCCTTGACCAGGAAGCCGCAGGCCCCGGCGCGCAGCGCGTTGAAGACGTATTCGTCGAGACCGAAGTTGGTGAGAATCACGACGTGGACACCGGCCAGCCGCTCGTCGGCGGCGATGCGCCGGGTGGCCTCGATGCCGTCCATCACCGGCATCTGGATGTCGACGAGAGCCACGTCAGGCCGGTGCTCCAGGGCGAGGGCGACGGCCTGCTCGCCGTTCGCCGCCTCGGCCACCACCTCGATGTCGTCCTCGACCTCCAGCAGGGCGCGGAAGCCGCCCCGGATGAGCGCCTGGTCGTCCACGAGCAGCACGCGGATCACGGTGTCTCCTTCAGCGGAAGCTCGGCGCGTACGGTGAAGCCGCCCTCGGGGCGGGGCTCGGCCCGCAGCCGGCCGCCGAGCGCCGCGACGCGCTCGCGCATGCCGAGCAGGCCGACGCCGGGCACGGGCGGTGCGTCCGCGCTGGCTTGCCCGTCGTCGTCCACCTGCACGACCAGCTCGTCGCCTGCGTAGTCGACGCGCACCGACGCCGTGGCGCCGCCCGCGTGCCTGGAGACGTTGGTGAGGGCCTCCTGGACGATCCGGTACGCGGCGTTGTCCACCTCGGCGGGCAGCCGGCGACGTACGCCGGAGATCGTCACCGTGGCCGGCAGGCCGGTCGAGCGGGCCCGCTCCACCAGATCGTCGAGCCGGTCAAGGCCGCTGGCCGCGGGCTCGCCGTCGGAGTCGCGCAGCACCTCAAGAGTGGCGCGCAGCTCCCGCATGGCGTCGCTGCCGGCCTCCTGGATGGCCAGCAGCGCCGCGGGCACCTCCTCGCCGCGCTTGCGCGCCAGGTGGACGGCGACCCCTGCCTGCACCTTGATGATGGAGATGCTGTGGGTGAGCGAGTCGTGCAGCTCCCTGGCGATGCGCAGCCGCTCCTCGCCGGCCCGGCGCCGCGCGACCTCCTCGCGGGTGCGCTCGGCATCGGCGGCCCGCTGCTCGGCCTGCTCCAGGTACGCCTGCCGGTGCCGGGTCACCGTCGCCCCCACGCCTGCCGTGAGGAACCAGCCCACGAGCAGTGTGGTGGTCTGGAGATTCCGCCCGGACACGTCGGCGTTGGGCAGGTTCAACGCCAGGCTGCCGCCCAGGAACGCCACGCTCGCCAGCGCTGCGGGCAACCGGTGGCCGGCCCTGACCGCGGCGAACACCGACACCAGTACGGGAAAGGCGGACGGCGGGCCCGGCTGGGCGTGCGCCGCGTACACGAGCATGCAGGCCGTGCTGACGACCAGGGACACCAGGGGCGCCCGGCGCCAGGCGACGAGCACGAGCGACCCGGTGACGACGGCCGCGAGGTCGAGCGCTCCCGCGCCCGGCGTGTCTGCCACGGTGACCGACAGCGCGGCGGCCACCACCACGGCGAGCAGGCCGTCCTTGACGAGCGGCGGCCACCGGTCCAGATAGCTCATCTCTGCAGATTAGGGTCTTCTCCCGCGATGATCCTCCGTTGGAGGGCGTATTCCGTCGCTACTCCCGGCGAAGTAGTCCCGTAGATCGTGATCCCGACGTCGTACGGGCAGAAGCCTTCTCCCGCATGACGACCGCTGACCGGCCGGAACACCACCATGTGCGGATATGGACACCGAAACCCTCATCACCAGCGCACCCGCAGGAGAACCGACATGACCGTCCAGACCGTCGCCCCCGTTTCCTGGACCACCCAGGCGCTCCGGGCCGTGGCGGCCCTGCACGTCGTCGCCCTGCTGTTCCAGGCGGTGACGGCGGGGCTGCTGCTGTCCTCGCCCGGCGGCCGGGCCCTGCACATGACCTCGGGCGTCGCCCTGGTCATCATCGGCCTGCTGCACCTGGTCGTGGCGATCCTGGTGTGGCGGCCGGGCGGGGGGTCGCCGCGGTTCATCGCCCCGGCCGCGTTGTTGCTCGTCTTCACGATCGTGGCGGCGATCCTCGGTGTCGCGCACGTGAAGACCGTTCACCTGCCGCTCGGGGTGCTGCTGTTCGGCGGCGGCGTCATGCAGCTCAGCAGGGTGCTGGGCAGACCGGGCCCGGCATGAACCCGTCCAGACGGGACGCGCTGCGCCTGCTCGGCCTGGGCGCGGTGGCGGTGGCCGCGGTGCCCGGCTGCTCGCTGCTCGCCGGCACCCCGCAGCCGCAGCTCCTGGCCAGTGCGGCGCCGCTGCCCAAGCCGTACGCGGTGCCGCTGCCGGTCCCCGAGGTGGCCAAGCCGGTCCGGAGCGCCGGCGGGGCCGACTTCTACGAGCTGGCCGAGCAGGCGGCCGACGTGGAGGCGTTGCCCGGGCTGCGTACCCAGATCTGGGGATATGGCGGGCAGTTCCCCGGGCCGACCATCGTGGCCCGCAGCGGTCGCAAGACCGTCGTGAAGCTGGTCAACCAGCTCGGCGTGCCGACCGTCCTCCACCTGCACGGCGGGCACACGCCACCCGAGTCCGACGGCTTCCCGACGGACCTGGTGGCGCCGGGGGCCGCGCGCGAGTACGTGTTCCCGCTGGAGCAGCGGGCCGCCACGCTCTGGTACCACGACCACCGCATGGACTACACCGGGCCGCAGGTCTGGCGCGGGCTGGCCGGCATGTTCCTGGTACGCGACGCCGAGGAGGAGGCGCTGCCGCTGCCCGCCGGGGAACGTGACCTGCCGCTGCTGATCTGCGACCGGTCGTTCGCCGCCGACGGCAACCTGCTCTACCCGGCGCTGGGCGACCGGCCCGGGGTGCAGGAAGGGTACATGGGCGGCGTGCTCGGCGACGTGATCCTGGTGAACGGGGCGCCGTGGCCGGAGCTGCGGGTGGCCAGAGCCCGCTACCGGCTGCGGTTGTGCAACGGCTCCAACGCGCGCGCGTACGAGCTGGCCACCGGCGGCCCGATGATCCAGATCGGCAGCGACGGCGGGCTCCTGAGCGCCCCGCGCACGGTGCGGCAGTTCCGCCTCGCCCCGGGAGAGCGCGCGGACGTGATCGTGGATTTCTCCGCTTACAAGCTCGGCCAGCACGTCGAGCTGCGGAATCTGGCAGGGGAGGGTCCGCAGGCGAGGGTGATGCGGTTCGCGGTGGACCGGGACGAGTCCGACGACTCGGCCGTGCCGCAGCGGCTGTCCACCGTCGAGGCGCTCGACCCGGGCAAGGCCACGGTGACGCGGGACTTCGAGTTCAGCAGCGGCAGCATGCACGGCGGCACCGGCTGGCTGATCAACGGGCGGCCGTTCGACCCGAAGCGCATGGAGGCCAGGCCCAAGCTCGGCGACGTCGAGATCTGGCGGCTGACCAGCGATGTGGCGCATCCGGTGCACCTGCATCTCGACCACTTCCAGGTGTTGTCGGTCAACGGCGAGCGACCGGCCGGGCCGCCGGAGTGGAAGGACACCGTCGAGCTGCGCGACGCGCAGACCGTCGAGATCGTCACCAGGTTCACCGGCTACCGGGGGCGCTACGTACTGCACTGCCACAACCTCGAGCACGAGGACATGGCGATGATGGCGAGTTTCGAAGTCGTATGAAGGGGATCAGTATGCCCATCGACCTGGCGGAGCGTTTCCACGCCTTCCTCACCGAGATGCCTCAGGAACTGGGGTTAGGGAACGAGGATGCCGCCGCCATCATCGACCGCTACTACGTGCCCGAGATCGAGTACTGGAACGACGGCATCTGCCTCGACCGCCAGCGCCTGATCGACCACGTGAAGCCGGCGCGCAAGAACGGGAAGAGCCTGCGGATAGACGTGCACGAAAGCCTCGTGGGCGAGGACGTGGCCGCGGCGCGCTACACGTTGCAGGCGGGTCTGCGCCAAGGCAAGACGATCACGATGGAGATCTATCTGTTCGCCCGGTACGCCCCCGACGGGCGCGTCCGCCGGGTCGACTCGATCACCCGCACAGTGTGACCCGTATGGACCGTTCACCGGACGGCGCTCACAATCGGGGCCATGGGAGACGCGTACGTCGGCGCCAGGACGCCGCGCAGGGAAGACGCCAGACTGCTGACCGGCCGCGGCAGGTACGTCGGCAACGTCCGCCTGCCGGGCGCTGCCCACGCGTACGTGGTCCGCAGCCCCATCGCCCACGGCCGGCTGCTCGGCTGTGACACCAAGGCGGCCTGGGCGGCCGAGGGCGTGCTCGACGTGATCGTCCCGGCCGACGCGGCCGGCATGCGCCTGCCCTGTGTCAGCGTGGCGCCAGGCCAGCAGATCACGGAGTATCCGGTGCTGGACGAGGCGATCAGGTACGCCGGCCAGCCCCTCGCCGTCGTCGTCGCCCGCACGCCCGAGGCCGCCAGGGACGCCGCCGACCTGGTAGAGCTGGAGCTCGACGAGCTGCCTGCCGTGGCCGGGATGGAGCGGGCGCTGGAGGGCGACGCCCCGCTGCTCTATCCGGACTGGGGCACCAACGTGCTCACCGACTTCACGCTCGGCGACGCCGACTGCTGGGCGGCCATCGAGGAGGCCGAGCACGTGGTGGAGATGACGTTCCGGATGGGCCGGGTCTCGCCGTACCCGATGGAGCCGCGCGGCGTGGTGGCCTCCTACGCCGACGACGAGCTGACCGTCCACACCTCCACCCAGGCGCCGCACCACGCCCGCGAGCAACTGGCGGACGCGCTCGGGCTGGCCCACGACCGGGTACGCGTGATCGGCGGCGACATCGGAGGCGGGTTCGGCGGCAAGGAGCACGTCTACCCCGACGAGGCGCTCATCTGCCTGGCCGCCATGCGCCTCGGCCGCCCCGTGTCCTGGATGGAGTCGCCCGGCGACCGCCTGCTGGCGACGCTGCCCGCGCGGGCCGCCGTGCACCGGGGGCGGCTGGCGCTCGACGGCGACGGGCGGTTCGTGGCGCTGCAGGTGGACGTGCTCGGCGACATCGGCGCCCACCCGTCGAACGTCGGCGTCTCGACCGCGGCGGTGACGGCCACGTTGTTGCCGGGACCGTACCGGTTCGACCGGGTCGCGGTACGCGTGCGCGGCGTCGTCACCACCACCACGCCGACCGGCTCCTACCGGGGCTTCGGCCAGCCCGAGGGCACGCTGACCAGGGAGCGGCTGATCGACGAGGCGGCACGCAGGCTGGGCATCGACCGGGTCGAGCTGCGGCTGCGTAACATGCTCGGGCCTGAGGACCTGCCGTACACGACGCGCGTCCACACGCCCTACGACTCGGGCGACTACCCCCGTGCCCTGCGTACGCTGCACCACCTCGCCATGCCGGTGGAGAAGGACGACGGGCGCAGGCGCGGGATCGGTTACTCCTGCCACGTGGAGAGCACCGGCATGGGTCCCTCGATGGACCTCAAGGCCACCGGTTTCCTGGCCGGCGGATACGAGACGGCGGTCCTGCGCATGGAGCAGGACGGATCCGTGGTCGTCTCGGCCGGGGTGGTGCCGATCGGTCAGGGCATCGAGACGGCGCTGGCCCAGCTCACCGCCGACCGCGTGGGGGTGCCCATCGAACGGGTGCGGGTGGTGATGGGGGACACGGACACGACGCCGTACTCGGGGATCGGGTCGATCGCCAGCCGGGCGCTGGCGGTCGGCGGCGGGGCCGTCATCCAGGCCGCCGCTCTGCTGCGGGACAAGCTCGTGGCCATCGCCGCCCACCGGCTGGAGGCCGCGCCCGCCGACCTGGAGATCGCCGACGGCGCCGTGCGCGTGAAGGGCGACCCGCAGGCGTCCGTGACGCTACGCGAGCTGGCCACGTCCGCGTGGCGCGGCTGGGACCTGCCGGAAGGGGTCTCGCCCGGGCTGGAGGAGCGGGCCAGCTACGACCCGGCCGCCTACACCTACGCGTACGGAGCGCACGCGGCCGCCGTGGCCGTCGACCCGGAGACCGGGGCGGTCGAGGTGGAGCGCTATTGGGTGGTCAACGACGCCGGCGTGCTGGTGAACCCGGCGGTGGTGGAGGGCCAGATCCATGGCGGCGTGGCCCAGGGCATCGGCGAGGCGCTGACCGAGGAGATCGTCTACACGGAGGACGGCCAGCCGATCACCGACTACTTCCTGCCCACCACGAAGGAGATCCCGGACATCCAGGTCGTGATGCTGGAGACACCCTCGCCGATCACACCGGGCGGCATGAAAGGCGTCGGCGAGGCCGGCACGATCGGCCCGCCCGCCGCCATCGCCAATGCGGTCGCCGACGCCCTCCCCGAGATTGCCGACAAGATCACCGACGTGCCGCTGACCCCGTCCTGGCTGTGGTCCCTGCTGGAGGTATCGAAGGCCCAAAGCTGGGCACGGAACGCCTGAGCGGCAGTAATCGGGGGAAATCATGGAATATCGGGAGCTTCTTGCTGCCATCGGCCGCATGACGGGGCTTGACGCGGGCCCGGCCAGAGCCGCCGCCGAGGCCACGCTGACCACGCTGGCACGCACGCTGGAGGACGAAGACCGGCAACGGCTCATCGAGGCGCTGCCACCCGAGCTCACCGACGACTTCCCGATGGATCACCCGCGTAGCGACGGCACTGAGGAGGGCTTCGTCCGCCAGGCCGCCCTCCTCGGCCACCGCCCGCCCGAGCAGGCCAGGCTCAGAGCGCAGGCCGTGCTCGCCGCGGTGGCCGAGCAGGACCCCGAGCTGGTGGCCAGGCTGCACATCCCCGAGCAGGTCCGCGGCCTGTTCCGGCCGCCGGAGAGCGGCGGCGGCATCACCGGGCCCAAGGGCCACAGCGCGCCGCTGACCGCGGAGGAGATCAGGTCCGCGCTGCGCGTGCTGCCGCAGTGGAGCGGCGACCGGCACGCGCTGCGCCGGGTCGTCTCCCTGCCCGTGGAGAACCTGCGTGCCATCCGCCACGCCCTGGAGAAGCTCAAGCTCACCTACGGCCGGGCGCCGCACCTTGAGGACACCGCCGACGGGTTGGAAATCGTGGTGTGCACGACGTCCGCGGATGCCGTGACCGCGCTGGACGTGGAGCTGGCGACCAGGGTGGACGAGGTCATCGAGGAGATGGGCGCGGGCATCGCCGGTCCTTCATGACACCGTGCCGCGGGGCCGCATAGAAAGAATGGCGATTTTCTTGCCGAAGATTCGACCCGAACGGCTTTCTCGTGCGTACAAGTTTCGACAGCCGCGTACGCCAACCGAGAGGCAGGCACTCTTGTTGAACGAGACGCGCATTAGCTGCCCCGCACCGGAAAGAGACGCCATGACCACGCTGCGATCAGCTCCTCGGAGCGGGATCCAGTACGTATGGCCGCTGCGCGAGGATGCCCGGACTGTCGGTCACGCAAGAGCGATCATTCGTACGGAATTGTCAGCCCTTACCCTTTCCGCCGATGTCGTCGATGACGCCGCGCTCATGGTGAGCGAATTGGTGACAAATGCCTTCATGTACGGCGACGCTCCCTACGAACTGATGCTTCACGTGGACGCCAAAGAGATCATGTGCGTCGTCGTGGACAGCAGCCCGATCCTGCCCGTCCCGTCGCCCCACGACCTTGGCGCCGAACACGGGCGCGGCCTGCGGATCATCGCCCGGCTCTCCGACGGCTTCTACGGCTGTCACCCCCAGCGCTACGCCACCCACCCCGGCCTCGTCGGCAAGGCCACCTGGTTCGCCCTGCCCCGCCAGGGTGTCCAGACCAACGTGGTGCCGATCAGGCCAGGAACTTGACTCCGGGTTGACTTTGACGTCGGGAGTTCCATAAAGATCACCGGCTAGCGTTTCAGCCGCCGAGTCCGGGGATGATCTTCGTCGCGTGACGGGGACCCGGCCGTTCTGGAGGCTGAATGTCTGGCTGGAACCTGCGTGCCGGTGCCGCGCTCGCGACGATCGCCCTCTCCGCCACCACGCTTGCGACGGGATCCGCGAGCGCCGCCGCCGGGACCGTCTACTACGTGGACGCCGTCAACGGCGACGACGCTGCGGCGGGCACCTCGCCCGCCACCGCGTGGAAGAGCCTCGCCAAGGCCTCAGCGGCGCCGCTCGCCCCCGGCGGCAAGCTGCTGCTGCGCCGCGGCAGCACGTGGCGGGGAGAGCAGCTCAGACTCGCCCGGTCGGGCACCGCCGCCGCGCCCATCGTCGTCGGCTCCTACGGCCGCGCCGCCGCCGCCCGTCCCGTGATCGCCGGGCACGCCGAGGCCTGCGTCAGCCTGGAAGGCGCCCACATCGAGGTCCGCAACCTGCAGGTCGGCCTGACCGGTGACGGCGTCCGCTGCTCGTGGGCCGGGTTCGAGGTGACGGGCAACCACAACGTCATCGCGCGCAACCTCATCACCGGCGCCGCCGCCGGCGTCTACATCGCGCCGAAGGTGCGCCACACGGCGGTGACGGCCAACGAGTTCGTGGACAACAACCACATGAGCCAGCTCACCCCGAGGGAGGTGAACCCCAACGACGACTCGGGCGCGTTCGCGATCCTGATCCAGGGTGACGAGTCCGACATCGGCTGGAACAAGATCCGCGGCTCGATGGCCTTCAGCTACGACTACGGCATGGACGGCGCGGCCGTGGAGATCTTCCTCGGCTCGCGCAACCGGGTGCATCACAACATCGCGGTGGACAACGAGACCTTCACCGAGCTCGGCACCAGCAAGGAGATCAAGGACAACGGCCGCCCGGCGGACCCGGACGGGACCTCGGGCAACGTCTTCGAGTACAACCTGATCACCGGACCGCAGACCCATACCGGGCTGGTGACCAGGGGTCCGCGGCAACCCGGGTCGCCTCCGGACCCGAACGGCCCCGTGCTGGCGACCGCCTTCCGCAACAACACCGTGTACCTGACGCACCCCGAGTCCCAGGGCGTCGTCTGCGACGCGGGCTGCACCAATGCTCACCTGTCGATGTCGCAGAACATCGTCCATGCCGTGGTCAAAACCGCCTACGGCCCCGACGTCACCGACAGCCACCACAACGTGTTCTTCGCGGCCCGGCAACACCAGATGGGCGGCACGGACAACGTCACGGCCGATCCGCTGTTCGCCCTCGGCGACGCCACCCACCCGCTGCGCCCGCGCGCCGGCAGCCCGGCCATCGACCTCGGCGTGACGTCGTTCGGCCGCGTGGACGTGACGGGCCGCACCATCGACACCACCGACGGCCCACCAGACGCGGGCGCCTACGAATTCAACAAGTAACTCCAACCACCGCCCCCGCCCGCCACCCCTCGGCCGCGCGCCGCCACGGCCGCTCGCCGGACGCGACCGTGCCACGGCCAAGCGCTGCATGGAGCACCCGTGCAGGGCAGGCGGTCCATGCCGATAATCGATGACGTGCACCGGCGATCGTTCCTCCGGCTCGGCGGCGTGGCCGCAGCCGGGGTCATCGGGGCGTTGGCCCAGGCGGAGGCCGCGCACACGCCCGACGACTCCTTCGTGCGATTACGCCGCCGGTGGCGGGAGGTCAGCGCGGGCTCCGGCTACGACCCGGCCGCGAAGCCGTACGTGACGTGGCTGGCCGGGCTGGGCCGGGCGGCCACGCGGTACCGCGACACGATGGCCCCCGCCCGCACCTGGCTCTGGCCCGACCAGGCGTTCCCGTCCTTCATGGCGACGCCGCGGCGGCTGCGGGGCATGGCGCACGCGTACGTGCTGGAGGGCACCGGCCTGACCGGCGACCCGGCTCTGGCCGCGGCCGTCGCCAGCGGGATCGACCACTACCGGCGCCACGTGTACGCCGCCGGAGCCGACCCCGTGGGCAACTGGTGGCACTGGCAGATCGGCGTGCCCAGGGCGCTGCTGGACGCCGCCGTGCTGGTCGGCCTCGACGAAGAGCGAAGCGTGGCCCTGCGGGACGCGGTGGACCACTTCGTCCCCGACAGCCGCCTCGCCCGTTACGGCGGCACCAGCACCGGCGCCAACCGCGTGGACCTGTGCCTGGTGATGCTGCTGCGGGCCATGCTCAGGTCAGACCCGGGCAAGGCGGACCTGGCGGTCGCGGGGCTCGATCCGGTGTTCCGCTACGTCGGCGAGGGTGACGGGTTCTACCGGGACGGGTCGTTCATCCAGCACACGTACGTCCCCTACCAGGGCGCCTACGGGGTGACGTTGCTCTCGGGGCTGGCCACGATGTTCGCGGTGCTGCGCGGCTCCCCGTGGGAGGTGACCCACGAGATCGTGTTCGACGCGGTGGAGCGGTCGTTCGCGCCGTTCGTACGCGACGGGGCCTGCATGGACCTGGTACGCGGGCGCGGTGTCGGCCGACGGCCCTTCGGCGACCACGAGAAGGGCCGCGAGACAGCCGCCGCGATCCTGCTGCTCGGCGACGTGGCCCCGGTCGCCTACCGTGCCCGCTGGCACGCCATGGTCAAAGGCTGGGCGGTCCGGAACACGTACCGGCCGATGCTGGAGCACCGCGAGCCCGCCTTCCACGCCCGCCTGGCGGCGATCATGGCGGACGACGCCGTCCCCGCCGCGCCCGAGCCGGTCGGGCACCGGCTGCTGCCGATGAGCGCCAGGGCCGTGCACCGGCGGCCGGGCTGGTGCGCGGCGCTGAGCATGGCCTCCCACCGGATCGGTCACTACGAGCACGGCAACGGCGAGAACCTGCGCGGCTGGCACACCGGCTCGGGAATGCTCTACTGGTGGGCGGACGGGCACGGCGACCAGTACTCCGACTCCTTCTGGCCCACCGTGGACCCCTATCGCCTGCCGGGCACGACCGTCTCCACGCAGCGGCTGCCGGACGGCGCCGGTGAGGGATGGGGCGACACGTGCACGCCGTGGCGGTGGGTGGGCGGGGCCACGGACGGCCTCCATGCCGCCGTCGGCCAGCACCTCACCGGGCTGGAGAGCACGATGGAGGCGTTCAAGTCGTGGTTCTTCCTCGACGACGCCGTCGTCTGCCTGGGCGCGGGCATCACCTGCGAGGACGGGGCGCGGGTCGAGACGATCGTCGACAATCGCCGCACCGGCGCCCCGCTCGCCGTCGAGCCGGGCTGGGCCCACCTCGACGGCCACGGCGGCTACGTGGTCCAGGGGGCATTGCGCACGGTGCGCGAACGCCGTACCGGCGGCGGCGTGGCACGCGACTATGTGACGCTCTGGCTGGACCATGGTGTGGACCCCCGCTCGGCCGGCTACGTCTACATGCTGCTGCCCGGTGCGAGCCGGGCGGAGACGCGCGCCAGGGCCGCCGACACCGGCTGGCTGCGGGTGATGGCCAACTCTGCCGGGCTGCAGGCCGTCCACGTCCCGTCGCTGGGGCTCACGGCGGCGAACTTCTGGACCGCCGGAGTCGCCGGCGACCTGGCCGCCTCCGCACCCTGCGCGGTCCTGGCCCGCGAGCACGGCGACGGCACGGCCACGCTCACCGTGGCGGATCCCCGGTGCGGCCTGGACGAGCTGGCCGTGACCTGGTCCCGCCCGGTGGCCTCGTTGGTCAGCGGGGACGCCCTCCTGACCGGCTCCACCTTCACGTTCAGGGGACTCGCCGAGCGGGAGGGCGCCTCCATCACGGTCACCGTGCGGCTCAGCCTTTAGGCCGCTCGTCCGGTGTGCCGCCCCCCGGCAGCACGACGAGGACCTCCCGCCACCGGAGGTTCAAGGCCTTGACGAAGGAGCCCGCAGCGCCTAAGTTCCCGGCCACGGCGAAACATATCGTTACGCCCCCGAAACTTTCGGAGGTCTTCGGTGAAGTCCCTGATCATCGCCCTGGCGCTCGTCGCCGCCGTCCCGCTCCCCGCCCACGCCGAGCACCGCACGCCGCGTGACCTGCGCGAACTCGCGTACCAGAACGGCATCAGGATCGGCAGTGCCGTCAACATCGCCGCCCTGCGCGACGAGGCCGACTACCGCAAGGTGCTGAACCGCGAGTTCTCCCACGTCACCGCGGAGAACGCGATGAAGTGGGAGTCGGTCGAGCCGGAGCGAGGCGTCTTCACGTGGTCCGACGCCGACGCGCTGGTCGACAACGCCCGCCGCAACAACCAGAAGGTGCGCGGCCACACCCTGGTCTGGCACAACCAGCTGCCGGCGTGGCTGACCAGCGGCGTCGAGAACGGCACCATCGACGCGGCCGAGCTCAGGGAGATCCTGCGCGACCACATCACCACCCAGGTACGCCGCTACAAGGGCAAGATCAGGGCCTGGGACGTCGTCAACGAGGTCGTCAACGACGACGGCACGATGCGGCAGAGCATCTGGCTCACTCACCTCGGCCCCGGCTACATTGCCGACGCCTTCCGCTGGGCCCACCGCGCGGACCCGCACGCCAGGCTCTACATCAACGACTACAACCTGGAATGGAACGCCCCCAAGATCGAGACCACGTTCTCGATCGTCAAGGACCTCCAGGCGCAGGGCGTCCCGATCCACGGCATCGGCTTCCAAGGCCACCTCGGCATCCAGTACGGCTACCCCGGCGACTGGGCGAACGTCATGAGCCGCTTCGCCGACCTGGGCCTGGAGGTCGCGGTCACCGAGCTGGACGTGCGCATGGAGCTTCCGGTGACCTCCGAGAAGCTGGCCACCCAGGCCGACTACTACCGCCGGGCGCTCACCGACTGCCTCGGCGTCAAGGCCTGCCGCGAGTTCACCGTCTGGGGCTTCACCGACCGGCACTCGTGGGTGCCCGGCTGGTTCGAAGGCGAGGGCGCGGCCTGCCTGTTCGACGAGAACCTGGCGCCGAAGCCGGCCTACCACGCCCTGCTGGGGGTGAAGAAGGCCTAGCTCACGCCCAGAGCGCCGCCACCCGATCGGTGGCGGCGCGCCCCTGGGCGTAGCCGGCCTGGGCGCTGGGCGTGCGTACTTCGGGGGCGAGCGGGTCGGCCCCGAAGGCGGCCAGCGAGGCCTCGTCGGGCTCGATCACCTCGACCGCGCCGCCGAGCCCGGCCCAGGAAGGCTCGCCCAGGTCGGGCATCGGCGCCAGCACCAGCACCCGCTCGAACCCGGTGGCGAGGTCGGCGTTGGTGATGGAGCGCACGCCGCCGTCCGTGTACGGCACCCCGTCGATGCGCACGCACGGCCACACCCCCGGCACCGCGCAACTGGCCGCCACCGCGTCCACCAGCTCCACCCCGGAGCCGGGCGTGAAGAGGCGCGGCTCGCCGGTGCGCGCGTCCACCGCCACGATCATCAGATCGCGCTCGGGCCACCGGTGCTCGGGCAGCCTGGCCTCGATGACCGCCCGCCGCCTGGCCTCGCTGACCGTGGACGCGCCCAGCGCCAGCTCCCCGAGCCTGCGCCGCTGCTCGGCCGGATCGGGCGTGCTCTCGTAGATCGTCTGGAACGCCGCCCACAGCTCGTCCATGTCCACCCCGCTCGGCAACTCGGGCGTCTGCAGCGCCGGATCCGTCTGCCGCGCGAGCAACTCGGGGAGCGGCACGCCGCTGGTGATCTGGGCGCCCACCGCCGCGCCCGCCGACGTGCCGACGATCCGGTCGGCCGTCGTGACATCCACACCGCCGTCGGCGAGAGCGGCCAGCACGCCCGTGGTCCAGGCGATCCCGGCGACCCCGCCGCCCCCTAATACCAGCGCCCGCTTGGCCATCGATCCTCCAAAAAATTTCCCCGCGGCCGTGTCGATCCGGCGGGGACACGTTCGACGCGATTGATGAGAGAGCAGATTCACGCTAGTCGAAGGGATCGCGTCATGCAGAAGATCACCACGTACCTCTGGTTCGACAACCAGGCCGAGGAGGCCGCGCAGTTCTACACCTCGCTCTTCGCCGACTCCCGCATCCTGGAGGTCCAGCGCTACCCGGAGGGCGCGCCGGGCCCGGCGGGCACGGCGATGATCGTCACCTTCGAGCTGGCCGGCCAGCGGTTCATCGCGCTGAACGGCGGCCCGCAGTTCACGTTCAACGAGGCCGTCTCGCTGTACGTCGACTGCGAGTCGCAGGAGGAGGTCGACGAGCTGTGGGCCAAGCTCACCGACCGCGGCGAGGAGTCGCGGTGCGGCTGGCTGAAGGACAGGTGGGGCCTGTCCTGGCAGATCATCCCGCGCCGCCTCAGCGAGCTGCTGAGCGACCCCGACCCGGCCAGGGCGCAGCGTGCCATGCAGGCCATGCTGGGCATGCAGAAGATCGACGTCCAGGCCCTGGAGAAGGCCGCCGCGGGCTGACCCGCGCGGGGTGGCCGGTGAACGATCATCGGCCACCCGCCCTCACCCTTCGCCCAGCCCGTACGGCAGATCGGGCCGCTGGGCGGCGATGTGCATGAGCCGGTTGTACTTGATCACCCGTTCCCCGCGCGCCGGCGCGCCCGACTTGAACTGCCCGCATCCGCTGGCCACCGCCAGCTCGGCGATGAAGTCGTCCACGGTCTCGCCGGCGCGGTGCGAGACCATCCGCGCGTAGTCGTGCTTGCGGCACACCTCCATCGCCTGCAACGTCTCCGTCACGGTGCCGACCTGGTCGACCTTGATGAGCGCGGCGTTGGCGATCCGCGCGGCGATGCCCTGCTCGATGACGGTGGGGTTCGTGACGAACACGTCGTCGCCGACCAGCTGCAGCCGCTCGCCGAGCCGGTCGGTCAGCTGCCGCCAGCCCTCGGTGTCGTCCTCGGCCAGGCCGTCCTCGATGCTCCAGATCGGGTAGTCAGCGGCGAGCTCCTCGTAGAGCTCGATCAGCTCCAGAGTGGACAGGCGCTCGTCCGCCACCTGGTACGCGCCGTCGCCGCGGCGAAACCGGGAGGCGGCCGGGTCCAGCGCGATGGCCACCTGGTCGAGGCCGGGCGTGTAGCCGGCGCCGTCAATGGCCTCCACCAGCGCGGCCAGCACCTCGCGCGGGTGCGTGAAGTCGGGCGCGAGACCGCCGTCGTCGCCCTGCCCGGTCGGCCGTCCGGCCGCCGCCAGGTTCCCGTGCAGGACGGCGTAGATCTCCGCCCCGGCCCGTACGGCCTCGGCCATGGAGGGGGCACCGATCGGGGCGATCATGAATTCCTGGAAGTCGAGCTGATTGGAGGCGTGCAGGCCGCCGCTGACCAGGTTGAAGTGCGGCACCGGCAGCCGCGGGCGGACGGTGTACGGGGTGAGGAACTCCCACAACTGCTGCCCCTGGGAGGCGGCCACGGCCCGCGCGGTGGCCATCGACACCCCTACGGTGGCGTTGCCGCCGAGCCGGCTCTTGGCGGCGGTGCCGTCCAGCTCGATCAGAGCCTGGTCGACGTCGGCCAGCGAATGCCACGGCCGGCCCTTCAGCCGGTGGAAGATGGAGCCGGTGATGCCGGCCGCCGCCTTGGTCACGCCCGCGCCGCCGTACCGGCTCATGTCGCCGTCACGTAGCTCGACCGCCTCCTTCGAGCCGGTGGAAGCGCCGGAGGGCACCCCGGCCCAGCCGGTCGCGCCGCCCGCCAGGGTGAGCGTGACCGACAGGGTGGGGCGGCCGCGCGAGTCCAGGATCTGCGTGGCGCGCAGGTCGATGATGTGGAACGCGCACAAGGCTCCTCCTGAGGGTGCGTCTCGGTCGTTTTCGACGGTGTCATGGGCTTTCCCGTACACAAAGGGCAAATCCAGCTCACTTGGCGACGGATTGTCGGTGGGCGGCCCTGTGCCGGGGGACATGACGAACGTCGGGGACACGGTTCGCGCGGCGATAGACGCCGGAGGACGCCACTGCTGTCGTGACGCTGCTGAGCGCATACGAGGACGCGCAGCGCCGGGAGCTGCCCGCATACCTGGCGCTGCTGCGTGACACCGGGACCGAGCCGCCCGAGCACGACCTGCTCTCCCGCCCGCCTGGGTCACGGTCGCCCGCATCGCGGAGCCGGCGGCCATCCGCTCCTGGAGGACATGAGGCCGCGGCAGTTCGGGGGCCGAAGGGGTGGCAGGCCGCTGCGCGGCGACCATGCGATGCCCGCCACCCTGAGCGCACCAGGCTCGTGGCCTGCGCGCCCGGCCTGCTAGACGGCCTGGGTGACGAGACGCCCCATCCGGTAGACCGCCTGCGGACGCCGCAGCGCGGTGATGTCGGCCAGCGGGTCGCCCGCCACGGCCAGCAGGTCGGCGTCGAACCCGGGCGCGATCATGCCCTTGCGCTCGTTCACCCGGCAGGCCCGCGCCGCGACCGACGTGATCGACCGCAGCACGTCGATGGCCGCGTACCCCTGCTCGACCAGCATCTCAGCCCCGTACGGCAGCACCCCGTGCGGTTTGGGCGGCCCGATCCCCGCGTCCGTCCCGATGACGAAATCCACCCCGGCGGCATAGAAGGCGCGCAGCGCCTCGGCCATGCCGGCCATCCGTTGCTGGATGCGCGGTGGTGGCGGCACGGGGCTCGGCGCCATCCCGGCCGTGAGGGACACGACGACGTCGGCGGCGGCCAGCCGGGCGATCAGCCCGTAGTCCACCTCGAAGGAGTCCTCGGTGAAGAACCCGCAGTGCTCGATCGAGTCGAACCCGGCCTCCAGCGCCTGCGCCACCCCTTCCGCGCAGTGCGCGTGTCCGGTGATCGGCAGACCATGCGCGTGCGCCTCGTCGGCCGCCGCCTTCAGCTCGGCGGGGCCGTACTGGAGCACGTGCGAGTGGGAACCGGCGGTCATCTCGCCGCCGGTCACCATCATCTTGATCACGTGTACGCCATGCGACGCCCGCTGCCGCACAGCCTCGCGCACCCCTTGTTCGCCCGCCGCCTCGCCGCCCAGGAACCAGCAATGCCCCTTGGGCGTGGTGATCGGCGGCCCCGCGGACAGGATCTCCGGCCCGTCGAGCCCCAGCCCGAGTCCCAACGCCAGGTAGTCCCGGTCGCCCAGGTCGCGCACCGTGGTCACGCCGGCCGCCAGGTGCTGCCGGGCCGCCGACCGCATACGCTCGGCGAGACCCGGCTGCTCCAGCGTTCCCACAACGTCGAGGCCGGCGTCGAAGGCCAGGTGGACGTGGCAGTCGATCAGCCCGGGCAGCAGCGTGGCATCACCCAGGTCGATCGCCTCGGGCCCGTCGCCGGTGACGTCGGCGACGCGCCCGTTCTCGACGAGCACCACGCGGTCGTGGTGCATTTCCCGGCCGTCGAAGAGGCGGCGAGCACGTAACGCGAGCATGCCGCCACCGTCATACGGGCCCGCCGGAAACGCATGAGTATGCCCTACTCAATTTCAGGGGCGGGGGGACAGCGATGCCGCCGTAGCGGTCCCAGCCTTTGGAGATACGGTCGTAGTACTTGGCGGCCTCGGCCGCGTCCCGGACCCAGTCCCGCTCGCCGCTGGCCGCTGGCCGCTGGCCGCTGGGGGCCCGCGAAAGCGGTGACATCCCACCGCGTCGCGGGAATCGAGGAGGCCGGATCCTCCGCAGGATGTGTGGCACCTGGTGCCAAGGGTCCGTGGATGGGGCTCGGCCTGCGCCAACGCTGTTCCTGGAGTGATCGTGGCGGCCGCGAGGATGTGAAGACTAGGCGGCCGGCGCCCGGGTCGGGTCGTCCGGCGGCAGGTGGGCCCGCAGGCGATCGTCGAAGCCGTCGCGCACGTCGCGATAGGAACGATAGGAGGGCGGATACGGCCAGCCCCAGCGGCGCTCGGACCCTCGTGCCTGCCACCACCGCCGCGGACGGCGCAGCTCCCCGACGACGGCCAGCACCGTGTCGCCCACCTCTGCGGGGTCGGGCAGCACGTCGCCGCAGATGTAGCGCTGCTGCCTGAGCAGGGTCGGGCAGTGCGCATCGCCCTGCGCGAACATCCCGAACCTCCAGCCGGTCTCCTCGTCCCACGCCAGGGCGAGAACGGAGTCCTCGGCGAGGCCGGGCTCCTCGAGCACGATCGTGGCAGAGCGCGGGATGAACTCCGTGATCCAGTGCGTGCTCGGCTGGATCTCCCGGCGAACCAGTGCGAGGTAGACGTCGTGCAGGTAGCCGACGTGCAGTTCCTGCCAGTCCACGCGCCAGATGCCGCCGGAGGTCACCACATCCGAGCCCATCGGCCGGCTACTCCATCCCATGAGCCGGGAAGGGCATGGGTGCGCGCTGGCGTCGGCTTGCTCGTGCTGATCAAGCACATGAGAGGCTCCCATCGACGTTGCACAAGCCCGAAGGAGGCCCGCTCCTGGCGATGATCGGCCCGTGGGCTTCTCCATCAAGCCCTGGGTGTGCGTTGCCCGCTCGACCATTCGACGCCTCCCCAATGACCATAGTGGAGTATGGTAAGGCTGCATGCAATCTTGCATGCAGCCTTACTTCTGTGGCTCAATAGCTGGAGTGATCAAGGCAAGAGCGGGGCATCAGAGACATTTGGGATATATGCCGTGAGCGATGCATCTCCTCCTCCTGTGCAACGTCGCATCCTGGCGCGGGAGCTTCGCTACTTGAGGGAGCGAGCGTCCCTCACGGGTGACGACATCAAAGATCGTCTGGGCTGGTCACCGTCCAAGATCAGCCGGATAGAGAATGCCCGGATCAGCGTGTCCGAAGGCGACATCGAACTCCTGCTTGATCTCTACGATGCCACGCCTGGCCGACGGGAGCGCCTCCTCTCGCTGGCCAGGCAGACCCAGACGCCGCACTCCTGGCGGGCTTATACCGATGGGACGCGGGAGTTCCTGACGTTCATGAGCGTGGAGGCGATAGCCGAGTCCATCCGGCAGTGGGAGATCAACGTCGTGCCCGGCGTCGCGCAGACGGAGGCGTACGCGCGGCATCTCATCACGAGCTGGCGGGCGGTCGATCCGACGCTGACGCCGCGCCAGATCGAAGAGCGCGTCTCCATTCGGATGAAACGCCAAAAACGTTTTTTTCCGCCTGAATCATCTCGAATATGGATGATATTGGACGAAGCCGTATTGTTGCGGACGGTCGGTAGTCCGGCTATCATGTCCGAACAAATGAGGAAGCTGGTAGACTTTTCCGAGTTGCCTAACGTAACGCTTCAGGTCGTTCCCTTGGCGCAGTCTCGCAGCATAATCGGAGAGTCCTTTACCCTGCTGAATCTGGATGAAGGCGACCCGCTGGAACAGTGCCTGGTCTATATCGACGGTAATGTCGCCACCCAATTTTTGCTGGACGAGCAGCAGTCTGTCTATTATGAAAAGACGTTCGAGCAGCTCGCGGGTTCCGCGCTCGCGCCCGCCGTTTCACGTGAATTTGTCGCCAACCTGGCTCGTTCTTGATGCGGAGTCCACTACGCTTTCCACACATGGAACATGGGTGGAAGCGCTCCAGCTTCTGTGGTCATAACGGCAACTGCCTCGAGGTCCGCCTGCTCGAGAGTGGCGACGTTGCCATCAGGGACTCCAAAGACGTCAGTCTCCAGCCGCTCGTGATATCGGCGTCCGCCTACCGTCACCTGCTCGACAGGATCAAACACGGCGACGTCTGATCGATCAGCGCAGCCCACCGAAGCCCCTTCCGCCCAGCGGCCGACGCCGCCTGCCCGCGGTGTCGGCCACACAACGCCCTCCCGGTGAGGCGCCCGCCCTTACCCGGAGACCGGCGTCCCGGCTGTGGGCGTGGGTCCTCAAGCCGGGCCAGCCCTGCCGGTGACCGCGTGGTGGCAGGGCATGATGCCAGATGTCAGCGCACGCGCCGTACCCGGATGCCATGCGCGTCGGCGCGTTCGGCGCCGGCCGCGTCGACGTTGGTGATGGGGATCAGCCCGCGGATCTCACCGGTGCGGCCCTCGTCCGTCATGCGGATGATCAACATACCGGGGTCGGTGCCGTGCGAGGAGTGCGGGTCGCCGGAGAGCGGATTCGGTCCGCGTGTCGACGCGAACAACCACGCTCGGTCGGGGGAGCCGGCGAACAGGTCCACCGTCGGGTCGGCGCTGAACGGCGAGGTCAGCGGCACCGTGTTGACACGGGCGCCGGTGCGCCCGTCGAAGACCTCCGCCACGTTGCCGTCGCGGTCGCCCGCCCAGACGTGGCGTTCCCAGGCGCTGACGGCGGTGCCGTGCGCGTCCCGGTCCGGCGCGTCGTCGTCGAAGAGCCGCTCCACCGGAGGCGTGTTCGGCGGGTCGGAGGCGGAGTAGCCGCTACGCGGCATCCGGAAAACGCTGAACTGGTCGAGGTTGGCAGGGGTGCCGCCGCCCCCGTCGCCGAAGACGGCGCCCTTCGCTTCGATGAAGCCGCAGCCGTTCGCCGGCACGTGAGCCCCGTCGTACTCTGCCACGATGGTCATCGGCGTGGCGCGCCAGTCCACGACGAACATGCCGCCGCCCCGGAGGCTGACGAAGACCGGGCCGTTGTCCGAGGCGATGAAGGGGCAGATCGGCGCGTTGTCGGGGCGGGTGTCCGGCGACTGACAGGGCGCACCGCTGGGGGTGGTGCAGCCGGCCAGGTCCAGCGTGGCCGCGGGCTCCTGCGTGAACGCGCCGGCGGCGTAATCGGTGCGGATCCGCTCCAGCTTCTTGCCGTTCTGGTTGGCGATGATGAGGTAGCGGTCGTCCTCGGTCGGCCACAGGGCGTGCGCCTGCCGGGCGCCGCCCGCTCCGGCCTCGGTGGACAGGCAGGCGAGCGGGCGCCGGGAAGGGGCGTCGAAGATCACCACGTGGCCGCTGGCGACGAACGCGAGCGCCGCGTGGGTGTCGGCCTTGTTGAACACGATCATGTGGGGCCGGACCGGGTTCCGGCCGGTGTTCGCCAGGCACAGGGCGGAGGTGGCGCCGCCGAGGTCGATCGCTCCGGTCGGCCGGGCGGTGGACAGGCGTCTGGTGACGTCGTCGCCGTCGTAGACGTACACGGTGCCGCCGTGGGCGAGGCCGTTCGTGTCGGACTGGTCGACCAGCCATATCTCGTAGGAGTCCCTGGGGGCTTCGCCCGCCCCGACAGCGAAGGTCATCAGAAACGCGACGATCACGGCACGCCATCTCATGGCGAATCCCCCTGTCCCCACCCCGGCTCCGCTCGCAGTGTCTCCGCGATCTCAAATCAGGACAAGAGTTGATATTTCATGATTTAGCTGCGCGGTGAGAGTGCGCTGGAGAAACGGCTTCCGGCGCCGTACCCCGACGTCCCCGCCAGTCCCGGCGGACCGGCGGGCAGGGCCGGACGTCAGGGCTGCAGGTGCCGGGCCAGGTGGGCGAGGAGCCGGACGGGCAGCGAGGCCGTGGGCAGGACGGGCACCGGGTCGGCGAACCGGCCGCTACGGTGGTGGACCACGATCGGGTCGGTGGTGGCGAACTGCCACACCGCTTGGCCGGGACCGTACCAGTTGCAGGCCGCCATCAACGCCGTGCACGCCGACGCCCTGGCGCCCGCCGGCCCCGAGCGCGACTTCCTCACCGAACGGGCGTGATCGAGAAGTGGCGACCGCTTCCTGTCCCGCCTGGAGGCCCCTCCCCTCCGCCACCTCCCTCCCCCGAGGGACCGCCACCGAACTGCGGCGGGGTGACGGAGGGAGCGCAGCTCAGTCGCGGTGACGTGCGGAAACGGGGCTAGGGGACGTCGCCGGGCCGGTCCACGATGCCGGACGCGAGCAACACAGCGGCGAAGACGGCACCCTTCTTGTAGGCCACCTCTCCCCCGATCAGCTCGTCTTGCAGCCAGATCGACTGATCCGCCAGCACGCGGTAGGTACGAGGATCGAGAATGAGGTAGCGGCGTTGCCCCTCCTCACCGGGGGTGGATCGGAACATCCCGAGCCCGGTACGCCCGGTCGCGTCCCTGACACCCTGCTCGATCTTCACCCCCGGGATCTTCGCCATCGCGCGGAAGATGGCCGCCTCGAGGTCGGGCGGCATGACCGCCTGCTGGTTCAGGTACACCGAGAGGATGCGGTAGGCCCGCGAGTCCGGATCCTCGACGCCCTTCGGCACCCCCTCCTCCTTGGGGTAGTCGATCCAGTGCCGATCGCCTTGGACGTGCGCGAGCAGTGCGTCCGGATCCGTCGGGAGCTTGAGCAGCTTCTGCCGGTACTGCTGAGGCGAGAGATCATCATCCCCGGGATCGGGCGGAAGATCCTGCACCTGGAAGTTCCCCTCCGGGTCCCGTCCGGCACTCTGCTTGCCGTCATAGCGCAGCCAGCTCTCGTACGTCCTGGTCCGGCCGTCGGCAGGCTGCACGTTGAGGGTCTTGGTGTACTGCCACTGATCGGGTCTGGGCTCCGGCGCGTCGGCACGCTTCTCGACGGTCTTCGCCGCCTCTTCCAGCACGGTCTTCGAGTTGAGCAGGACCGTCTCCGCGGCAGGAAGGGTCCGTTCTTCCGGTGGCCTGTGGGCCATCGAGACGGCGATCACGACGACCGCCACGGCCGCGACCAGAACCGACGGCATGATCACGAACCTCCGCCTGCGCCGCATCACCCGACGGCGGACCCTGCGCAGCCGGACGGCGTCCGGCTGTGGCGCGTCGGCACGCATCTCACCGAGGATCGTCAGGTCATCCACGCTCTGTCTCCTCCTCGTCCGTGACGACGGCGGACGGATCGACGCCGCCCAGCGCCGCGCGCGTCTTCTTCCTGGCGCGATGCAGCCGCGAGCGGACCGTGCCAATGGGTATGCCGAGGGCGAGCGCCACTTCCTCGTAGCTCAGATCCGCCCAGGCGATCAACAAGAGGACCTCGCGGTCTTCCGGCGACAGCACCGCGAGCGCCCCCGCGAGATCACGGTGTGCCGCCGACGCGGAGACGCGGGCCTCGACCCGGTCGGCGTAGCTCTCCGCCACTTCGTCGACTCCAGTCCTCGCCAAGGCGAGGTAGAAACGCACTTCGGTACGGCGATGCTTGCCGATCACGTTGGCCGCGATGCCGTACAGCCAAGGGCGGGCGTCGGGATGGCTGACGTCGTAGCGGTCACGGCGCTTGAAGGCGGCCAGGAACGTCTCCGCCACGACATCGTCGGCCAGCGAGTCGCCCAGCCGCCGCGTCACATAGCGGTGCAGGGCGGGCGCATGCCGGTCGAATAACGCCGCGAAGGCGTCGGGATCACGCCTGGACCGCTGGATCAGCGTCGCGTCCTCCAGGCTCACATCGGCTCTCAAAGCCTGTGCTCCGTTCCTCGGTGTGGTCATCCTCTTTCACCCGAAGTCGGGATTCGAGTTCTCGACCAAGCTCCACACCGTCAGGCACGCGGAGTACGCAGGGTGCCGCTCACGAGAGTGGGGCACCCGGATGACAGTCAGGTCAGGGCGGCGGTGGTCCGTTGCCGGAGCAGGGCCTCATGGCCTGGGTCGGTGCACAGAGTCACGGTCAGCCCGGCCTCTGCAGCGTCGGCGAGGACGGCCAGCAAGGTAGCGAACTGCTCGGGAGGTTCGGCGCCGAGCAGTTCCTCGGCGTGCTCCACGATCAGGGCGATGGCGCCCGTGTCGCGCAGGCAATCGGTGAGGGCGTCCCAATTGCGGCCGAAGTAGTCGGGGAAGTGCAGAACCCGCGCCACCTCCTCGAAGAAGGCGGCGCGGGTCCGGCAAGCCCGCCCATCGATCACCGCCGGCGCCGGGCCGGTGGACACCGTCAGCCAGTACGGCAGCGGACGTGCGGCGGAGGTCATGGGTGTTCCTAGAGTCGGTAGAAGTCGGTGTAGTGGTTGGGCGAGAACCACGCCACGCCGGTGCTGCGGTTGACCACGATCCGGTAGGCGTCACGCGCGGCACCGTACGGCCGGGAGTACACGTCGTACTCATAGTAGGTGGCGCCGCTGGGCAGCTGGCCCTCGCGGTTGTAGAAGCGTCCGCCGGCGAAGTTGTACTTGCCGTCCGGCCAGGAGTACCAGCCTCTGGTGGTGGGGTAGCCCTTGGAAGCCCAGATCGATTTGGCCGTGCGCGCGTCGGCGCAGCGCGAGATCGTGCAGGAGCCGTAGACGGCGGCGTTGGCGGGGGTGATGTGGACCAGGGCGATCAGGGAGGTGATGGCGGCGAGGATGACGGTGAGCCTTACCGTCCAGGAAGGGCCAGACCGTTGCGAAGTGTGCACGAAGCCTCCTTGCGGGGATGCGACGGACACCGTCATGATCACCGCTGATCGCGGTCAATAAAGACAAAGATGGCTAAAGGGATGATGAACACTTCACGGATGTCTCACGTGAGGTGCGGGATCTCGTCTGCGTGGGTGCTCGGCGTGCGGTGGGGACATCGGCCAGGCTCGCGTAGACGTCCTTGCCCTGGGCGCGGGCTTGGCCGACCATCTGGTCGGCTCCTTCGGAGGGACCGCCGATGCGCAGGACCGCGTCGCAGCGGGACAGCAGGTCATCTCCCGACACGCCCAGGATGTGAGAATGCCTGAACCGCGTCCACGTCACGTACCACCGCGGTGTGACACGGCCTAGTGACGTGGGGGGTTCCCCCGCGGCTTGATGGTGGCGTTGGGCAGAGCAGGCGCCGGAAGGCGGTCCCCCGGATATCCCGCGACGACGCCGAAGCGGTCGGAGGAAGCCTCCCAGTCTTCTCGGGCCCGCACGATGTCCTCATGCGTGCGGCCGATGAAGTTCCACCACATGACGATCTCCTCCTCGAACGGAGTGCCGCCGAGCAGGATCGTCCGCGCCGGGCCGTCCGACACGTTCTCCAGCACAAGGGCGTCGACGCCGGGGCGGACATAACCGAGCTCCGCCGGGCGCAGCACGGTGCCGGCCACGCGGACGTCCCCGCTGTCCACCAGAACGCCGTGCTCGAAAGCGGTGTCCACGGTGAGTGTGATCGCCGCGCGCGGTTCAAGGGTGATCTCGGTGCCGAGCAGGGGTGTGAAAGTCCGCACCGGGGAGACGTCTCCGGCGAGCGAGCCCAGGAACACCCTGATCTCGGCCCCGTCGATGCGCATGGGTTCGGGTACGTGGTGCTGAAAATCCCGTTCGGCGTTGCGGTGCTCTTCGGGCAGCGCCACCCACAACTGGACGCCGTGGAGGATGGTGGTGCGCGGAGTGGAGACCTCCGAGTGGGCGATGCCGTACCCGCCGGTCATGAGGTTCATCTCACCGGGCCGGATGAAGGCGTGACTGCCGAGACTGTCGCGGTGTTCGACCTCCCCGCTGAACAGCCAGCTCACCGTCTGCAGGCCGGTGTGCGGATGCGGCGCCACCTCCATGCCACCCGTCCGGGCCACGTCATCGGGGCCGTAGTGATCGGCGAAGCACCAGGCCCCGATCAACGTCCGGGCCCGCTGTGGCAGGGTGCGCCGCACGGACATCGCCCGCGGCCCGCCGAGAGGTACGTTCCGCGCAGAGAGCACGTCGACCTCGGGCGCCGCAGTCGGCCGCCTGTCGTCCGCCGGCTCTCCACACCTCATCTCGACAGGCTGGGCTTCCACATTGCTCACCGAAACCACCCCACCCAATCTGTTCTCTCTTCAACTACCAACGGGACTGCACGCTTCCATGATCCGGCCTACGCGGCGGTGAATGCGCCGGCCGCCGCCTTGGGCACCGGTCGCACCGACCACTGCGATCACTTTCTTGTCCGCCACGGCATTTGCCCCTCCGTTGCATGAGAGCCTGAGCGTACATGACGCATCAGTTGATATGTCATGTACCTTAGCGAAAAAGATGCATGACATGTCAAGGGCCTGGGTAGACTCCAGCCGTATGAACGACACGCCCCAGTGGCTGAGCCCGGCCGAGCAGGACGCCTGGCGCAGCTACATCCGCCTGCACCTGAGGCTCACTGCCCG
The DNA here is from genome assembly GCF_004011505.1 of Nonomuraea polychroma. NCBI lineage: Bacteria > Bacillati > Actinomycetota > Actinomycetes > Streptosporangiales > Streptosporangiaceae > Nonomuraea > Nonomuraea polychroma. Next base: position 9,249,932 of record NZ_SAUN01000001.1, on the reverse strand, counting down.
GCTGGGCCGTGACCTGCAGGCGCACTCCAAGCTGTCCGGTGCGGACTATGAGATCCTCGTCGCGCTCACCGACACCCCCGACGGCCGCCAGCGATTCCAGGACCTGGCCAAGACGGTGGAGTGGGAGCAGAGCCGCCTGTCCCACCAGATCGCGAGAATGATCAAACGCGGTCTGGTGGCCCGGGAGGAATGTGCCGAGGACGGGCGTGCGGCCTTTGTCGTCCTGACACCCACCGGCCGGAAAGTCATCGAAGCCGCCGCCCCTCAGCATGTGGCCATGGTCCGCCGCCTGGTCATCGACGCCCTGACTCCGGACGAACTCGCCACGCTGGCGCGGATCTCCAATCGCATCCTCGAACAACTGGACAACGTGAAATCATGACGCTGATCCCCTTACGGGTAATTTGCCGTCCCCATGTCGCCGCCTGAAAGAGTCAGGGGAAGCGCTGTCCAGAATTCCGCCGGCGGGGTAAATGTGCGCTGGAAGGCTCGGAGTGGCTTCCTGGGTGTGATGCCGTATTTTCTCTAGGCGCGCGGCTGATTACGCGTATGTGGTGACGTGCCAGAAATGAGAATCTACCTGTGGCCGGGAGATTCCGCCTGACATCGCGATTAGTCTGAATGGTGTTCAGCGCTGTATCGGCGCATCCCGGGAGCCCGGAACCGACGCTCATCATCCGATCCCATCAATCCGAGGTTCGGTCTCACTTCAGGGAGTGATCTCTGATGCTCAAGCGTTTGCTTCTCGCCGTCGCGCTGGCGGCGCCCACGCTCCTCACCTCCGCAACCATCACCGGCGCCGCGCAGGCCTCCGACGCGACTGTCTGCGCGCAGGCCCGGCACGCCGCCCACGCCTCCAGCACGGCCCAGCAGTGTGAGTGGCGACGGAACTGCTACTGGTGCTACGAGAACGGACGCTGGGAGCGCCAGTACTGCAGGTAGCCGCATCGGCGGTTGACCTCGACGAAACAACCGCAGCCCCGCGAAGCACCAGCCTCGCGGGGCTGCCCGTGCGTCAAGCCGGCGGTGGCAAGCGACCAGAAGGACCTCCGTGTGGTGCGGGACCGGGGGTCCGGCACCACATCACATCGGAGGTCCTCCTGTGGATATGGCTAGCGCGCCCGCGTGTAGACGATGCGCGGAGCCTCAGGGGCGGTCATGCCGTTCCCGATGAAGAAGCCCGCCTGCGGCGGCTGGTTGTAACCGACGTTCTGCCAGGCCACCGAGAGCCGGTACACGGGGTCGTGCATCAGCGTGGGGATCCTGAGGTCGGTCACGTCAACGGTCGTGTAGAGACGCAGCTTGGTGCTGTCCTGGGACCGCCAGATGATCTCCTCCCGCCAGTCTCCGACCAGGTCGGCCTGGAGCGTCGGCGTCCCCTTGGTGGAGTTGTTGGAGTAGGTGCCCTCCGCGCGGAGGATCTCCTTGCTCGCGGTGCCGTCCCACTTGGAGATCGTGCCGACGCCGACGCCCTTGGCCTGGTCGTGGGCGTGGTCGACGATCTCGCGCAGCGGGTCGCCGTCCCACCAGGCGAGGAAGTTCGCCGCCGGGATCGACTGCCCGAGCAGCTCGCCGGAGGCGGAGCGCAGCTCACCCTGCGTGGAGTTCCACTCGCCCGTCGCCGTGACCGCCCACGCCTCGGCGCCCGGGTGCTTGGGGTCGATGTCGGCGGCGGCGGCGCGGCCGGTGTCCTTCGTGGCGGGCATCGACCAGAGCACCTCGCCCGTGTCGGCGTCCCTGAAGGTGGCGCCGCGGTTGCCGCTCGAGCCCATGTCCTCGTGGGCCGCGAACACCTCGTAGCCGGGCCGGCTCGGGTCCAGGTCGGTGACGTGCAACGCGTCACCGTGACCCAGCCGGGTGTTGTACAGGCCCTCGCCGTCGTCGTCGATGGCCATCGAGCCGAACACGATCTCATCCTTCTGGTCACCGTCGAGATCCGCGACGGACAGGTTGTGGTTGCCCTGTCCCGCGAAGGCGCCGTTGCCGGGGGTGCTGGAGTCGAAGACCCACCGCTGCTTCAGGTCCTTGCCGTCGAAGTCGTAGGCGGCCAGGACCGTACGCGTGTAGTAACCGCGGCTGAAGACGACCGACGGGTGCTCGCCGTCGAGGTAGGAGACGGCCGCGAGGAACCGGTCCACGCGGTTGCCGTACGCGTCGCCCCACGCCGCCACGTCGCCGCGCGGCGGGGTGTAGTCGACGGTGTCGATCGCCTTGCCCGTGGTCCCTTCGAACACCGTCAGGTACTCGGGACCCGACAGCACGTACCCGCTGGAGTTGCGGTAGTCCCTGCTGGGGTTGCCCAGGACGGTGCCCGCGCCGTCGACGGTGCCGTCGGCGGTCTTCATGACCACCTCCGACCTGCCGTCGCCGTCGAGGTCGTAGACCATCAGCTGGGTGTAGTGGGCTCCCGCGCGGATGTTCTTGCCGAGCGAGATGCGCCACTTCCGCTTGCCCGCCATCGTGTACGCGTCCACGTAGACGAGCCCGGTGTAGCCGGCCTGGGAGTTGTCCTTGGCGTTGCTCGGGTTCCAGACGAGGACCAGGTCGAGCTCGCCGTCGCCGTCCAGGTCCCCGACCGAGGCGTCGCCCGCGCTGTAGGTGTACGGCTGGCCGTCCTTGGTGTAGTCGTCAGCCGGCTTGTCCAGCGCGATCTCCGTGTACGGCTGACTCCACACGCCGAACTCGGCTGTCGGGTCACCGCCCACGGGGGCCACTCGATAGACCGATTGTGCGGTTCCGTCAGGGTCGAGGTGGTTCGTGGCGCCCGTGATCTCCTTGATCTTCTTGCCGTCGCGCCAGATCTCGAACGCCTGGCCGGAGTCGTCCAGCCCGAGCAGCCGCCAGCCGAGGTAGACGCCCGAGCCGGTGGCGACGGCGACCGGCGCCCGGTTGAGGCGCTCCATCTGCCGCTTCAGCTTGGCGGCCGCCCGCGAGGCGGTCGACGGCGAGGGCTCGGAGGCGCCGCCCCTGTTGACGGCCACGATCCGGTAGTGGAAGGGCACCGTCGTGAGGACCTTGTCGTCGGTGAACGACGGGTTCTGCGTGCTCCCGATCAGCTTGTACGGCCCCTCAGCCTTCTCGGCTCGCTGGACCCGGTACAGCAGCGCGCCGTCGACTCCGCTCCAGCGCAGTTCCACGCTGTCCTTCTCCACCTGCCCGAGGCGCGGCGCCTGCGGCACGGCCGGCGGCGTCACCGAGTCGTCCACGGTGGCGACCTTGACCGCGACCGAGGGCACCGACTCGTCTCCGGCGGGGTCGAGAGCGGTCACCGTGTAGTCGTAGCGGGAGCCGATCTGGGCGGTCTTGTCGGTGTAGGACGTGTCCGCCACCTTGCCGAGCAGGGTGGGCTTGGCGTCGCCCTCCTCGGCCCGGAAGATCCGGTAGCCGGCCGCCCCGTCCGTCGCGGTCCAGCTCAGCGGGACACTGGCGGAGATCCCGTCGAAGGAGACGGATCCGGCGCGCAGTCCCTCGGGAGCCGTCAGGATCGGGGTGATCTCCAGGCCGTTGAGGTGGGCGGTGGTGCCGGACACCACGACGTTCAGCTGCCCGTCGGTGACCTTGATCCCGGAGATGGCGGTCGTGGCGACGCTTCTGCTGCTGGAGACGGCGACGGCGGTGCCGCCCTCCGCGGAGATGTTCGTCCGCGCGGTGCCCAGCAGGTCGCCCACGTACGCCTTCAGGCCGTACAGGCCGTTCGGCACGTCCACCTTGAACTCGTAGGAGCCGCCGAAGTAGGCCACGAAGTCCCGGCCGAGGTCGTCCAGCGCGCTGCCGCGGTCCCGGTCGATCATGTTCGCGGAGCTCGTGAGGCCGAAGCCCTTCTCAGACGTGTAGATCGTCGCCCGCGTGACCTGGGTGTACCCGGCGGCGACCGGCCCGGTGGCGGGACCGAAGTCGTACTTGTACAGGGCCCGCTTGGTGGTGATCGTCACGGGGTCGGACGGCTCGGAGTCGCCGCGACCGTTCACCGCCACCACGCGGAACTCGTACGTCTTGCCCTCCGCCAGGCCCGAGACCGAAGCCTGCGGGATTGCCGAGGTGGTGGCCAGTGCGCCGTCGCGGAGCACCTTGTAGACGTCGGCGGACTCCGCGGCGTCCCACTTCAGCACGGCGCCCGCGTTCGAGATGCCGCCCGCCACCAGTCCGGTGGGCTTGGCGGGGACGGCGGCGGGCGGCTCGATCTCCCGCACCAGTCCCGACAGCGGCAGTCCCAGCGCCTTCACGCCGCCCGCGACCAGGCGGGCCATCTGGATGGCGCCGTACTCCTGGAAGTGGGTGTTGTCCGTGGCGCCGTTCGGCCAGGCGCCGTAGACGCCCGCGGGGACGTGCAGGAACACCGACTTGGCCGCCTCCGGCCCGATGCCGTCCAGGTATTCCCTGCTCAGGGTGGAGAGGTCGATCAGGGCGACGTTCTCCTCCTGGGCCAGCTCCTTCATCTTCGCCACGTAGTCCGGGAAGGAGACGTTGAACTTGCCGGTCGTGGCGTTGTAGTCGAGCCGGGAGACGGGCGTGACCAGGACCGGGGTCGCGCCCCGCTGCCTGGCGCCGTTGACGTAGACCTTCAGGTACTCCTTGTAGTCCGCGGGGGAGGCGTACCGGTCGGGGATGCCGACGGTCGCGTCGTTGTGCCCGAACTGGACGAAGAAGTAGTCGCCGGGCCTGATGGCGCGCAGGACCGTGTCGAGGCGGCCCTGAGAGATGAAGTTCTTGGAGCTGCGGCCGCCGATGGCGTGGTTGTCGAAGGCGACGCCCGTGGTGAAGAACTGCTCGATCATCTGACCCCACCCGGCCTCGGGCGCCCAGTACGGGTCATAGGTCTGGACGGTCGAGTCGCCCGCGATGTACGCGGTCGGGATCGTGCCGGGGGTGCGGTCGGCCTGCCGTGTGATCACCAAAGAGTTGATCTTGGGTGCGGTGCCGGAGAAGACGAAATCCATCTTCCCGTCCACCAGGGCGATGCCGAAGGACATCTCCAGGTACTGGCCTGCTGCCTTGGCGGTCTGCTGCACCTTGGCCATCGACTCGACCGTGATGGCGAGGTCGGTCGCCTCGGTGGCGTCACCGGCGATGAGTGAGACGGTGTAGTCGCCGTTGGGCAGGTCGACGCTGAAGGTGGCGCCGCCGGTGGCGACGAAGTCGGATCGGAGCGCGTCAGCCGTGGCTCTGTCGGCCGAGGTCAGGCCGGAGGTGTCGGCGAAGCCGTATCCCTGGGCGGAGCTGTAGCCGGTGGCCTCGGTGACGCGGGTGTAGCCCTCCTGGAGGGCGCTGTCGGAGGTGCCGAAGTCGAAGGCACGGTCAGCCTCCCCGGCCTGGGCCTGAGTCGGCGTTAGCGCTAACAAGCCCAGAACGAGGGCAATGGCCGCGGTCTTGCGCATGGGGCGTCCATTCGGGTGGTGCGGGGGCGTGGGGGTGTTTCGGCGCGATTGAATCGTTTTAATCGAAGGTCCGAAACCAAGTGTGATCGGAAACTCACACCGGTGTCAACGGGGAGGTGATCGCGCCCCTGATTTCCGCGTACGAGCAGCCTGGCGGTAGCCGTCGAGCACATCCCGCCGCAGCAGGTGCTCGCCCTTGCCTGCTCCAGCAGGCCCAGCGCTGCCACGCCGGAGCCGAGCGCTGCGGCGGTCGCGGGCTTCGGCCACACCAAGATCAGCGGTGGTGCGCTTCAGCTGTATCCGCTGGCTGTAATCAGGCGCTACTTTTGTGTGACTGATCACTTGGGTGCGGCTTGCCCGGTATGGGCTGCCACCACACGAGCCGGTGCTTTGCCGGCGCTGGAGAGGAGCACATATGCCAACTCTCAGCGGTTTGGTGCGCCAGCCCGATTTGGGCCTGCGGTTCGTGGACCCTGAGGACGTGGTTCAGTTCGGTGAGAGGCCGGTGGCGGCGGTCGCCGAGGGGATGTGGGCGGCGAGCGGGGGAGTCAGGGCGCCGATGCTCGCGCTGAACGATGTGCTGCTCGTCCTGCCGGCCGGGCCGCGCATCGATTGGCCGGCCGTAGGCAACGCCGCCGGAGTGATCCTTGCGGGAGCCATCGAAGATGACACTCTGTCGGAATCGTTGCTGGCCGCCAGAAGACACGGCGTTCCGTTGCTCGCCGTGTCGGATGACGCGCCACACATCTGTGCCCGAATCCACCCCGTCATCCGCCAGGAACAGCGGCGCGAGCTCCACGAGCACACCGATCAGCTGAAGGCAATGCAACGCATTGCGCTGCAGCCGGATGGCCTGAGCCGTCTTCTGCAATGGCTCGCCCGGCAGATATCCGGGCACGCGATGCTGGTCGACCCCTCTGGTTCTCCGTTGTACGCCTTCCCCGGGCCCCCAGGGGAGCTCTTCTCCCGGGCGGAGAAGGACATCCGCCGCGTCGTCACCAAGCAGACCCGATCCGCCGCCATCAGCCTGGGCACGCAGGTCGCCCACATCATGTCCATCGGCAGTCAGGAGCCGAACCCGGTTCTCATCGTCGCCAGGGACGAACCGTTCCCCTCGGAGATGCGGAGCCTGGTGTCCGACGTCGCGGGCCTGCTGTGGCTTCGGTGGCGGATGGACGAGCTCGGCCGACACTCGCGGCAGGTCGAGCTGGCGGAGTCACACAGCCGCGAGGCGGCCCTGCATCTGCTCATGCTCGGCCACGTCCAGGCGGCAAGACGCGTTGCCGGGGCTTTGGGGGCGCGGCTTCCCGATCTCACGCGCGTCTACATCGTGGAGTGCCCGGCGAACCGCAGAGGTGATTACGCCAGGAGGTGCGCCGAGGTCACCGAGGGCCGCGCGTGGATCGTGCCCTGTCCCGTCTATACCCGCCAGCTCATCATCCTGGCCCCGGCCGACTCAGAAGAGGCGGACAACCCGCTGGACCAGGCGTTGCGTGCCTTGGTGGCGAGCAACCCGGGATGCTACGTCGGAGCCGGGCGACTCGTGAACCTCCGCGACTTGGCGGCAGGCTACCAACAGGCGTTTCATGCGCTCGCGGTCGCCAGGGGAATCGACGCGCGGTGCGCGACAGCGAGTTCGCGCGAGGACATAGCAACGCTCGTGGGCGCGGGAGGCCGCCGATGGGCGACTGGATCACTGCGCCGCCTGCTGGATCATCGGCCCGAACGCCGCCAGGATCCCGACGCGGAGGAGTTGAAGGAGACCCTCACGTCCTGGCTCACCTTCTCCAGCGCAGCGACGCGTCAGCTGAAGATCCACCGCAACACGCTGTCCGCCCGGCTGCGCCACATCGAACGACTCCTGGCCTGCGATTTGCACGATCTCGCAATGCAGGCGGAAACGCAGCTCGCGCTGCGCCTCCTCGCTCAGCCGTCACGGCCCGACAGCGACGAACCCGGCGAAGTGACGCTGGACGCGCTCCTCGGCACTCCTGCGGTGTTCCACTGGGCGGAGTCGTATCTCACGCCGCTTCACCAGGGCGACCCGCGTCTTCTCGAGACCTTACAGACCTGGCTCAAGAGCAATGCCCGGCTGGACACGACCGCGTCGATGCTGGGACTGACCGTGCCGGCCGTGCGCAAGCGCCTGGTCCGCGTTGAAGGCATTCTTTCCCGGTCTTTGCTGAATGCGCCTTCCGCGCGGCACGACATTGTGCTCGCCTTCCGCATATTGGATGCGCCCCGGCGACCGCAGCAGGACACCGCCCCAGCCGCGGCCTCTCCCCTGACAGAAGCCTCCACAAGCTGACCCAGCAGCCTGAAACCGGCTGACCGCATCACTGTGCAGATCGAAACCGGAAGAACCGCCCACTATCGCCATAACATCGAATTCGCCATATCCAACGATTGCCTGTCCCGAATTCAGTGGTGGCGATGATCCCGGGAACAAAGGAGTGGACGACGTCCTGCGAATGGCGCCTGGACGGCTTCGAGCCGATCGTCGCACGTCGAATGGTGGAAAACATCCTGTCGCTCTGGGGAGTGCATGCGGAAACCATCGACGACGCGAAGTTGATCACCTCCGAAGTAGCCACCAACGCCGCCGAGCACGTACGCCGCGAGCTGCGAAAAGCGGGCGTCATCCACTTTCGCATCGACCTGTCCGGGGACACGCTGCGCTTCGAGATCTCTGATCCCGACCCTCGCCCGCCCCTGTTGATCCGAGCTGCACACGACGATGAGCAATATCGCGGGCTGACCATTGTGGACGCCCTTGCAAAGGATTGGGGCTTCGAGGTGGCCTCATCGGGCACCGGCAAGGTCGTTTGGTGGACACAGACCATCTCCCACCCGTGATACCCATCATCAGCTTCCAAGGAGCTCCATGTCTCACCATCTTGACTCACCACTTGCCCGCCAGGACAAGCGCCTTGACATCAGCGATGTCTATCTTTTCCGCGGGACGTCGGGAACCGTCTTCGTCATCAATGTGAATCCGCTCTCCGGGTCTGACGGCTTCCATCCTGAAGCGCTCTACGAGTTCAAGATTGATGTAGATGGCGACGCGGTCGAGGACATCACCTACCGGGCCACCTTCGGGGCCCGCGAAGCCGATGGCAGGCAGTCGATCGAGCTTCGCCGGCTCGACGGACCGGACGCGCGGAACCGCGACGCCACTGGGGTGACCGTGGCCACGGGACGGACTGAAGAGGAGATCACCGGCGAGGCTGGAGTACGCGTCTGGGCGGGGCCGGCCGGGGATCCCTTCTTCATCGAAGGCTCGGTCGTCACGGGCGTCGTGAAGGCCGTCGCCACGGGGACCCCGCTCAACCTCGACGGCTGGGACCGCGACAACCCGCAGAACGTCTTCGGCGGCACCAACGTCAGCGCCATCGTGCTCGAGGTCCCGGACACCGCGTTCGAGACGACCTCCATCGGCTTCTGGGGGACGAGCGTCCTGCCGACCGACGCGGGCGGCTGGCGGCAGATCAACCGATGCGCGCAGCCACTGGTCAACACCATCTTCAATCCGGACGACACCGAACGCTCCAGCGAATACAACACCACCCAGCCGCGCGAGGATCGCGTCATCTACGGGGCGCTCGTAGAAAAGCTGGTCGCGGACGTGGTCAGAGCCATGGGCACCCACCAGAACCCCTCTGACTATGGCCGCCACGTTCGCGACCTGATCTTTCCTGACATTCTGCGATACGAGATCGGAACCACGGCGGAGTTCACTCCCCACAGGCGAAACGGCCGCGGCCTGACGGATTGCACGCCGGAAGTCATGTTCGGGTTGGTGCTCAACACGCCGATCGCGATGGGCCTCGACCCCGGTTCCGCCACAGGGACGCTCCGCACAAGTTTCCCTTACCTGTCCCCGCCCCTGTTGGTGGCACCGACCCCATGACCCCATCGTGATCAGAGCGCACGGAGCGCGCACTGATCATCTCCGTTCCACGGATACGCAGCGCGTCCACTGGAATCGCCTCACGCGGTCGGCCCCGGTTTGCCTCCGCGGTCATGAGACTCCCTCGCCTAGCGATCTGTGTTCGCGGGGTTCTACAGGTTTGTGTCAAGTTTCACGACGCCCAGGGAAGTCGAGCCTAGGTGACGCAGTCGTGGACGTGGCGGGTGACGGTCTTGCGCGCCGCCCGAAGTTCGGGCGGCGCACAGGTCGAGGTCACCCGGGGTCTTGGCCTGAAGCTCCTTCAAACACGCTCAGATATCCATCAAACCGGGTCGAGCACACAGGAAAGGCTCCGTGCGTGGACAGGTCTGCGATGAATTCTGGAGAAATCAATTAGACGGAAGGGGCAGGCGCGGCGGCGAGGAGATGCTGGATCAGTGACCGGAGTACCGACCTCGCGGAAGCGGTGTCCCGTGCGTCGCACAACATGATCGGCACGCGCGAGTCGAGTTCGAGTGCGGCGCGCACCTCATCCGGTTCATAGGGGAACGCATCATCGAATACGTTGACCGCGACGAGGAACGGGATGTCCCGATTCTCGAAGAAGTCGACGGCCGCGAAACATTCCTGCAGCCGACGGGTATCGGCCAGTACAATGGCGCCGAGGGCTCCCGCGGACAGCTCGTCCCACATGAACCAGAAGCGCTCCTGGCCGGGCGTTCCAAACAGGTAGAGCACGATATTGTGCTGGTGAATGGTGATGCGGCCGAAGTCAAATGCAACTGTGGTTGTGGACTTGTCCTGCGTCCTGCTGAGATTGTCGATGCCCATGCTGGCCGCAGTGATGAGTTCTTCTGTGTTCAGGGGCTCGATCTCGCTCGTCGCGCCGACGAAGGTCGTCTTTCCGACGCCGAATCCACCAGCGATCAGAATCTTGACCTGGGTGGGGAACACCTCAGATTCGTTGTAAACCATCGAGCAGCTTCTCCAGGAGAACTCGGTCGGTGACGTGGCTGGACGACGAAGACGATGCCCAGGTAACTATGGCTCCGCAGTCCACTAGATCCGCGATGAGGACCTTGGTGACCATCACAGGAAGTCGTATGTTCGCCGCCACCTCGGCGACCGAGACCGGCGTGTGACACAGTTCGAGAACCTTGACATGTTCCGGATCCACGTCCGGGCCGGGCCGGCCCGTGGTGACCACCAATGAGAGCAGATCCAGTTCCACGGTCGGGCGGGTGCGGCCCTCGTTCACTGTGTATGGGCGAATCAGGGGGCCGGCGTCGTCATCGAGCCATACTTCGTCGTCACCGGCCATGTTCATCGGTTCCTGCCACCAGAACCGGTTGTCGGCGGGCGGATCGCCGTGTCCAGGAAGGGACGGACGGCCTTGATCAGCCGAGCCATCTCGAGACCGACGACAGCCGGGTCGGCGTCTCCCCCCGCCAGCACCGCGATAACCGAGTTGTGGCCGGCCCACGAGATGAACAGCCGGCTGGACTTGAGTTCAGTCACGACCTGGCGTACTTCGTTGCCGCCGTCGAATTTGGCACAGGCGCTCCGTGCCATGGAAAAAAGCCCGGAGGCGAGTGCCGCGAGATATTCCGAGCTGTCGCGGTCCAGACCGTGGGCGGCTTTCATCAGTCCGTCGGAGGACAGCAGCACACTGCCACGAATGGCAGGGACCTCCTGGGACAGACCCTTCAACAGCCAGGCAAGATCCTGAGTCTTGTTTGACGAGACGGCGCTCAATGGGACGCTCCTTCTAGGTTTGTAATGTTCTACAGACCGGTGTTACCAGTCCCGTCTTTCGTGTCTTCGTCCTGGCCACTGCGCATCCCCTTCATGAATGACGCCATCAGCCCGTGATCGAGGTCGAGGTCCGTGTCGTCATCCAGTGTCGCGGGAGTGTTGAGAAGCTCGGGCGCCATGTTCGCCTGAGGGCGACGTTTCGGCAGTTCCGGACGTCGGCCGGTACCTCTTGGAGGACTGAGGTCGGTCCGCTTCTCCGTTTGCCGGGCCGGCGCGCCGGCGGTCTGCTTCCTCCAAGCCTCGGACGGGTCAGCAGGGCGGGAACCGGCATCGTGGTGGCTCACCACTGGGGTGTCCTGTCTGGAACCGGAGGAGGGCATCGGCGTGAAAAGCGAGCCTGGCTCACTGGCCGACGGGGCAGGCGTGGGTTCGGCGGGCTCGGGTGATGTCGCCTGTCGTACGCCGGTCTCCCGCGATTCTGAACTGATCAACTCATTCGGGATCACGACGATGGTCTGGGTGCCGCCGTAGATGTTGCTCTGCAGCCTGACAACGACTTTGTGCCGACGTGAGAGCGCGGATACCACGAGCAGTCCGATACGGCCGTCCTGCACCAGTTCGTCGACGTTGACTCGTTCCGGAGCGGTGAGAAGGTCGTTCAGCCGACGCTGGGTTTCTCGGGGAATGCCGAGGCCGCGGTCCTCGATCTCGATGGCCAAGCCGGCTGTTACGGCTTCTGCGCGGAGGAGCACCTGCGTGTGCGGCGGCGAGAACTTGGTGGCGTTCTCGACAAGCTCGGCGAGCAGATGGATGATGTCCGCGGCCGCGCCGCCGTCCAGTGCCCCCTCGACCGGCGGCACCACTTTGACCCGGCTGAAGTGCTCGACCTCGGCGATGGCAGAGCGCAGAATCTCGTACGCGGATACCGGCCTGCTCCACTGGCGCCGAGAGACGGCTCCACCGACCACAGCGAGGCTCTCGGCCTGTCGGCGCAGGCGGGTAGTGAGGTGATCGACCCTGAACAGGCCCTTGAGCAGTTCCGGATCCTCGACCTGGTTCTCCAGCTCGTCGAGTCCCCTCATCGCCCGATGAGACAGTGACTGCATTCGCAGGGCAAGGTTGACGAAGACCTCGACTCGCTGCGCGGGGCGGTCACTGGGTTTCCGGCTCGCCGCGTTGATCACAGCGTTCCGGGCCTCGTTCTGAGCTTTCTGGAATTCATGCGCAAGGTGCGTGATGGGGTCGCCGGTCGCTATAGGCCGGAAGTCGACGTCGCGTCGTGCGGGAACCTCGCCGGCCGCGATCCGCTCTGCCAGGCCTTGCAGTTCTTGCCGGTCACGGGACACCAAGGACCCCAGGTCGCCGAGCCGCGACTCCAAGTCCCTGAGGCGGGATGCCGAACGATCGGATATCCGACGCTCCCGCTGAGTCGCCTTGTCCGCCACCACGATCCCGACCAACATGATGGCCACCGCTCCCCCCGCAATGACGGCCAGTGTCGGCCAAGCCTGCGGCGACGAGGGTCCCGCCACGATCAGCACCGTCACCGCGATCAGCCCCAGGCACGCCATAAGGGCTGCTGGAAGGATGGAAATGTACAGATGGAAGGCATGAACGTTGTTCGGACGACGTTTACCGCGGCCGCGTGACCTACCACGGCTTCCGGCGTCTTGACGTTCGGGGGCGGTGGTAGGCGGGGGAGGCGCAGACATCGGGCGTCCTTGGTACAAAGGTGATCGGTCAACAGGGGTCACCATACTGAGTCAATCAGCACAATATCGATCTATACGGGATTTGAGGTGATGCGGCGCTCGGTCAGCCGGGGGACGGCTCTTGCGATTGACGCGGGAGTCCGCGGCCGGACCGCAGCCCACGGCGAGCCCCAGGCACGGACGGGCGTCGCCACCGCTAGTGACTCGAAGATTGCTCGGCCTCTGGGCAGGCGGCAGTGGCCGGACTGGTCCGTTCGCCGCCGCCGCCGTTCCGCGATCACCTTGCTATCCTCCGAGCGGATGGCCGCAGTCCGACAGGAACGGCCAGGTAAGCAGACAGGAGCTTGTGATGAGCCTTCCCTCCGCCTTCCGCCTAGTGACTCCCATAGATGAGGAAGCGCCCCGCCGGGCTGCCCGGCTCCAGGAGTTGGGCATCAGGGAGGAGCCTGACCCGGAGTTCGACGAGTTCGCCCGCTCCTTGGCCCACGAGCTAGAGGCGCCGTTCGCCATGGTCAACATCATCGGCCCGGAACGGCAGTATTTTGCCGGCTTGTATCCTTCCTCGCGCGACCGGGGCGTCGACGCCGAGCGGGATCCGTTCCGGACAATGGCCTGCGACCACGGCTACTGCATGTACGTGGTGACCAGGAAACATGCGATGGCGTTGGACGAAGTGATGGACTATCACCTCTTCGCCAACAATCCGGTGGTGGACGAGATCGGGATTCGCGCCTACCTGGGCGCTCCGTTGATCGACGGGACGGAGACTCTGGGCACCATCTGCGTCGTGGACACCAAGCCCCACGAATGGGGCACCGAGGGGGTCGCGTTCATCAAGGCCCGGGCCGCAGAGCTTGTGGAGAGGATCCATCAGCGGGCTCGTCTGCTGAAGAGGCCGGGATAACGTCGGCATGCCGCTTTTTCGAGAGCGTGAGCAGCCAATGTCAGTCCAGCGGTGGAGCCGTTACCCCATCGCCTCGTCGGCGCCGGAGCGCGGCCTGCGCCCGCTTCGGCCGCTGCCGCCGCCCGAAGGCCGGCCCGCCACCTCCGCGGACGAGGACGGGGTCTGACCCGCTGACCAGTCCTTCCGGGTGCCGGCAGCGACCTTGAAGGAGCTCGTTTCGATGGCCGGCACCGCGAGCGCCTTCACTTCAGGCCAGGGCGCGAGAACGCGGTCACCGCTGCCGGGCCGGACGGATGACGATCTCGTTGACGTCCACACCGGACGGCCCGCGTACGAGACGGCCTCTGCGATGCTCTGCGGCGGGATCGAATCCGCCCGGTTCGTCCGCATGGCCGCCTTCGCGGCCGGGTCGGTGAGGGAGTCGGCCAGTTCGGACTCCACTACGCCGGGCGAGATGATGGTGACCCGGATGCTCGGGTCGAGCTCAAGGCGCAGGCCTCCATGATCTCCCAGGCGGCGTACTTCGTGGCGCAGTAGATCGCGCCCGTCGGAACGATCTGGTGGGCCGAGCGGGTTCTCCCTGTCCGTGTCTTCGAGGCTAGGGCAGGTCAGCCGAGGGCAGGGTCGCTTAGGGTGGCCGAGAAACTCCTACCCTCAGGCACCGGCGGGTGTCGGTCCCCCGCAACCGAAAAGCCCGGCGCCGGCTCCGGAGGCTTCGTCGACCGGACCGGTGAGATCGCCTGGGCTTGACCCGGCAGCCACTCCCGGCGCTGCGGCTTGGCCACCAGGCTCCGGCCGATCCCACGGTCGCCTCTGGTGCCAGGGCGAATCCGATCCGGCGTCATCCGCCGGTCAGCTCGACTTCTGCCCGTCGAGCGTCTCCCGCAGGATGTCGGCGTGCCCGGCGTGCTGGGCGGTCTCGGCGATGAGGTGCGTCAGCACGCGTCGTACGCTGCGCACCGCTCCCGGCTCGTGCCACGGCGCCTCCGGCAGGGGGCGGGTGGCTGAAAGGTCGGGGACGGCCGCGATGATCTCCGCGGTCCGGGCGGCGACCCGCTCGTAGTGCTCGAGGATGCCGGTCAGCGTCTCGCCGGGCAGCACCTGGAAGCCGTTCTGGTGGTCGATCGCCCACTGGGGGTACTCACGGGCGGTGCCCGCCGCGATGTCCGCCCAGCTCACTCCCTCGGGCAGGTCGTAGCGCATGGCCGACGGGCCCTCGACCACGAACCTCAGCCAGGCCTCCTCCATCGACGCGACGTGCTTGACCAGACCGCCCAGACACAGCGCGCTGACCGTCGGGCGTTCGCCCGCCTGCTCGTCGCTGAGCCCGCGTACGGTGGTGAGCAGGGCGGACCGCGCGGCCGCGAGCTGGTCGAGCAGGTCGGCCCGCTCGGCGTCGAGGGTCGAGGATGCCGCGGTGCCAGTGCTGATGGTCATCGCCTTCAGGTCCTTCCGGTAGCTCTTGGGTACGGCAGGACGATCGCAGCTGAAGCGGCCAGGACGTGTCCTCTTCTCAACGGCACTATGGAGTCATGCCGAAGACATCAGCGCGACTGCTGGCGCTGCTCTCGCTGCTCCAGGCGCGACGGGACTGGCCCGGGGCGCTACTGGCCGAGCGGCTGGAGGTCAGCCCGCGCACCGTGCGCCGCGATGTCGACCGCCTGCGCGAGCTCGGCTACCCCATCGTGGCATTCAAAGGGCCCGACGGCGGGTACCGGCTGGACGCCGGCACGCAGCTGCCCCCGTTGCTGTTCGACGATGAGCAGGCCGTCGCGCTGGCCGTCGCCCTCCAGAGCGCCACCACCACCGGCGCCGGCATCGAGGAGGCCGCGGCGCGTGCGCTGGCCACCGTCCGGCAGGTCATGCCGGCACGGCTGCGCCGCCGCATCGACACCCTCCAGGTCACCGCCGTCGATCAGCCCGCGACCCGACCGAACCCACAGGTCGACAGCAGCGTGCTGATGGCACTCAGCGCCGCCGTACACGCCCGCGAAGTGCTGCGCTTCGACTACACCCCCGCCTCCCCACCAGAGGCGGACGACGCCGGCGTGCAGACCCCGCCTCGCCGGGCGCAGCCCCACCACCTCGTTACCTGGGGCGGGCGCTGGTACCTCATTGCCTGGGACCTCGACCGCGAGGACTGGCGCACCTTCCGCGCCGACCGGATCATCCCGCGCACCCCCAACGGGCCCCGCTTCGCCCTGCGCGAGCTGCCCGGAGGCGACGTGGCCGCCTTCCTGGCCGGCAGGTTCCGGGGCTCCAACGGCTCTGGCGACTGGCCCTGCCGCGGCGAGGTGATCCTCGGCCTCCCCGCGGCCACCGTGTCCCGCTACACCCGCGACGGAGTCGTCGAGGAACTCGGGCCGAAGCGCTGCCGACTCCTCCTGGGCTCCTGGTCATGGCCTGGCCTGGCCGCCGCCATCGGCAGGTTCGACACCGACATCGAGGTGGTCGGGCCGTCCGAGCTCAAGCGCGCCTTCGCGCACCTGGCCCGCCGCTACGCCAAAGCCGCGACCGACGCACCCGTCGACCGTCCCTGATCGATGATCGCGGTGACCTCGGCCTCAATGAGAATGCCGGGCTCAAAGAGGATGTCGACCCCGATCAGCGCGAGCGGCGGCGTAGTGATGTCGAATTCGCGGGCCGCCTGTTCAATACCCGCGTTGAAGGCGTCGTACATGTCTCTCTTCCAGCCTGCGGCGTACCACGTAAAGCGGACGACGTCGTGGAACGTCGCCCCTGCCGCGTCGAGCGCCTTGGCGACGTTGCGGTAGACCTGGGCAACCTGTCCGGCGAGGTCGCCCGGTGCCACGAGCTCGCCGTTCTCGTCCCAGGCGACCTGTCCCGCGATGTGGACCTGCCTGCTACCCGTCGCCACCGCGACGTGGTGGTAGATCGGGACTCGGACATGCCTGTCAGGGTTGATGAGCGCAACAGCCATGAGGTCTCCTCAGCCGCCTTTCATCTGGGTGGGCGAGCGCAACGGCAACGGACGAGCTGTCCTCTCGCCGCCGGTCGGCCACTGAGCATTGATTCAGTCGAGGATCGCGATGGCTTCGATCTCGACAAGATGGTCGGGAACGTCCAGTGCTGCAACGCCCAGCAGCGTGGCCGGTGGGACCGGAGTGACCTCCAGCTTCGCGGCCGCCCGCGAGATTCCCTCCAGGAGCGAGGGCATCTTGTCGGGGGTCCAGTCGACGACGTGGACGGTCAGTTTCGCCACGTCGTCGAAGGAGCCGCCGACCTCGGCCAGGGCGGTGGCGATGTTGAGGTAGCACTGCTCGACCTGCGCGGCGAGATCGCCTTCGCCGACCGTGATCCCCTCGGCGTCCCAGGCGACCTGCCCGGCGATGAAGACCAGCCTCGACCCCGACGCGATCGACACCTGCCGGTAGACATCGATTTCGGGCAATCCTTTGGGGTTCACCAGGGTGATGGCCATGTCGCATGCCTCCTTGTCGGAGAGCCCGTGGGCACGCGTCCGCCGAACCCAAGACACCGTGCTCTCTTGCAGTTACTCAGAAACCATAGGAGAGTGTTCGCTGACGTGGAAGAACGCACTTTTCAGTGACTGGGGAACCTGATGGTGACCAAGCAGTTCAGAGGCTCGTCCGACGAAGCGGACCTGAGGCGCGCGGACTCCCTGGCGCGGGAGATCTTCTCGGATGTCGCCAACAAGTGGGCGTTGCTGATCATCGAGGCTCTCGGTGAGCGCACCCTGCGCTTCAGCGAGCTGCGGAACGAGGTCGAAGGCATCAGCCACAAGATGCTCACCCAGAACCTGCGCATGCTGGAGCGCAACGGCCTGGCCGAGCGAAAGGTGCACCCCACCGTGCCGCCGCGGGTGGAGTACACCCTCACCGAGCCGGGCCGAGCCCTGCGAGCAACGGTCGATCTGATCTGCGGCTGGACCTACCAGTACTTCGGTCACATCGAGACCGCCCGCCGCCGCTTCGACGCCTGACTGCTTGGAGCGCGTAGGCGGAACGAGGTCGGGTGTGCCGAAGGGCGCATGGTTCAGGGTCGGTCGTAGTGGCCCGCGGCGATGTCCTCCAGGAGGGTGGGGCCGGTTGGTCGCCAGCCGAGCAGGTCGCGCGTGATCTTGCTCGTGGCGGGGATGTCGACGGCCAGGAACCGGCCGATGAACGGGATCTCATCGGCGACCTGCTCTGCCGGGGCGGACTTCGCCGGCACCCCGAGGCGGCCGGCGAGTGCTTCGGCGATCCGCCGGACGGGCACGCCCTCTTCGGCGGCGGCGTGCAGGATCGTGCCGGCGGGGGCGTTCTCGAGCCCGAGCCGGACCAGGCGTGCGGCGTCGGACCGGTGGACGGCGGGCCAGCGATTGCGTCCCTCGCCGGGGTAGAGGGAGGCTCCGCGGCGTCGGGCGGCCTGGGCGACGATGGAGACGAAGCCGTGGTCGCCTTCGCCATGGACGGTCGGGGCAAAGCGGACGGGGATGACGCGTACGCCACGGCCGGCGTAGGTCAGGGCGAGGTTCTCGGCGCCGCCGCGCGGTGAGTCCGGGCCGGCGGCGGGATTGGGATCCCGCTCTGTCGACGGGCGTCCGAGGCCGGGGAGAGCGAGGCCGGCCGCGAACACGAACGGCCGACGGGACCCCGCCAGCGTGTCGCTGATGGTCTGGACCGCGGCCCGTTCGGCGCGGTTGGAGATCTCGGGGTGGGCCCAGTCGTGCTTGTTCGCGAGGTGGATCACTCCGTCGGCTGCGTCCGCGCCCTGGCGGATCTGGTCGAGGTCGTCGAGGTCGCCGCGGTTGACCTCAGCCCCGAGCTCCTTGATGACGGTTGCCGATGCCTCGGAGCGGGCCAGGCCGGTCACCTCGTGACCGGCGGCGATGAGCTCGGCGACGACGGCGCGGCCGATGAATCCGGACGCTCCGGTGACGAAGACATGCATGGTGTGCTCGCTTCCACTACTGATGTCATCGACTGACATCAATCAGCATAGCGATGATGTCAGGCTCTGTCATCACCTTGATTCCGGTTACGATCCGGACATGGCACGTTGGGCACCTGGGGCGTCAGATCGTCTGCAGCGGGCGGCGATGGAGCTGTTCGCCGAGGACGGTTTCGAGGCGACGACCGTGGCCGGGATCGCCGGGCGGGCCGGGGTGACGGAGCGGACGTTCTTCCGGCATTTCGCGGACAAGCGCGAGGTGCTGTTCGCCGGCGAGGAGCAGCTCGAGGCGGTCTTCGTGGACGCGATCGCCGACGCGCCGGCGGACGCGTCCCTGGCCGGCCTGCTGGTCGCGGCGCTTGATGCCGGCGGCCGGGCCCTCCAGGACGTACGGGGACGCGATTTCGCCCGCCTGCGGAACGAGATCATCACGGCGAACGAGCAGTTGCGGGAGCGCGAGCTGCTCAAGCTGGCGAAGCTCTCCCACGCCGTGGCCGCCGCGCTCGTCGCCCGTGGCGTCGCCGATGTGACCGCTTGCCTGGCCGGTGAACTGGTCGTTCTGGTGTTCAAAACGGCCTTCGACCGGTGGATCGCTCCCGATGAGACCCGCGATCTGGTCGACCTGCAACGCGAAGGCCTCGCCGCGATCAGCGACCTGACACGTGCCGAGACCGTGTGAGCCGGCGGTGACGTGAGCGGCCGCCGGACGTGGGTTCTGGGGCTTGACTGCGGTTGGCGCCCTACCCCTTGAGCAGCCGCTCGCTCAGCTCCCACAGCCGCCGTGCCGAGTCCGGGTCGACGGCGTGCGGCACGACGTCGGACGGGATGTCCTCCTCAGTACCGAAGTTGATGGGCCTCGGGGTGTCCAGCGGTGAGATGTCGTTGTCCTTCAGGTAGACACCGCCGATGTCGTCGAGCAGGGGGCTGGTCGCGGCGAACACGGTGGTGCCGGCGCCCTGTTGCGGCGTCTTCATCTCACGGTCGGGGTCGTTGATCGGCTGTCCGGAATCGTCGATCAGGCCCATGGCCCGCAGTGCGTCGTCGCTCAGCCAGGGTGTCCGCTCTTCGCCCTCGGCCAGGTGGGGGCCGAGGTTCGTGCCGATGACGATGCCTGGGTGCACGGCGTAGCCGCGGATCCCGTCTCCGGCCCATCGATGATCCAGCTCGACGGCGAACAGGACGTTGGCGGTCTTGGACTGGCCGTAGGCGAGCATGCCCATGTCGTCGTAGCCGGTGGTGAAGTGCGGGTCGTCCCAGCGGATGTCGGACAGGCGGTGGCCGCCGGAGGTCACGTTGACCACTCGGGCGCCGTGAGCGGCGCGCAGTGCGGGCAGCAAGCCCAGAGTCAGCTGGAAGTGGCCGAGATGGTTGGTCGCGAACTGCGATTCGTAGCCGCGGGCATCTCGCACCAGCGGGCCGGCCATGATGCCGGCGTTGTTGATGAGGATGTGGAGCGGGCGGCCCGAGTCGAGGTACCGGGTGACGAAGGCGTCGATCGATGCCGGGTCGAGGAGGTCCAGCTCACTGGCCTCGACGCGCTCGATCCCGGTCAGCGCGGAGGCGGCGCGGTCCGGGTTGCGTGCGGCCACGGTGACCGACGCGCCGGCCTTGCTGAGCGCACGGGTGGTCTCCAGGCCGATCCCGCGGTGGCCGCCGGTGACGACGACGTTCTTGCCCGACAGGTCGATGCCCTTGAGCACCTCG
Organism: Nonomuraea polychroma; assembly: GCF_004011505.1. Taxonomy (NCBI): domain Bacteria; kingdom Bacillati; phylum Actinomycetota; class Actinomycetes; order Streptosporangiales; family Streptosporangiaceae; genus Nonomuraea; species Nonomuraea polychroma. The sequence goes on along the minus strand of NZ_SAUN01000001.1, from coordinate 9,229,658 downwards.
TCGGCCGTCGATGCCGCGGTGAATCCGGATCCGATGGGGCGTTGCTTGTGCGTCATGCCACCAGCCTGCGCCCATTCGTCCGTACGCTGAATAGTTGTGAGTCCGCATTTCTTGCGCGAAAGTACGAACATGGCTGGTGATCAGCTCTCTGAGGTCTTCGACCTCGTCGAGATCCGCGGACTGCTGACCGGCTGGTTCGCGGTGCGGGGACCATGGGTGTCGCGGGCCGTCGTTCAGGACCCGTTGAAGCTCATCGCGATGGTGTGCGGCCGGGCCCGGCTGTCCACCGACGGCATCGACGATTCGATCGAGCTCGAGCCGGGCGACGTCGCGATCCTGAACGGCCGGTCGTGGCTGGAAGTACAGGGCGGCACCGGAGACGGGCCGCCCCGCGAGATCATTCCTGAGGAGGGCGATCCCTCCACTCGCCTCATCGGTGCCGATGACGTCGTCATCGGCTGCCGTGTCGACCTCAATCCGGCAGGCCGGGCGCTGCTGCTGCAGGCGCTTCCGCCGGTGGGACACGTCCGGGCGTCTGCTGCCACGGCGACCAACCTGCGCGGCAGTCTCGACCGGCTGTTCGATGAGGTGGTCGGTAACCGGATCGGCTCGGCGTTCGCGATCCGGCAGTACGGCCAGCTTCTGCTGCTGGAGGTGCTGCGGGCCTTCGTCGAGCAGGCCCAGCTACCGGCGGGATGGCTGCGGGCGCTGACCGACGAGCGGCTGCGTCCGGCGCTGACCTTGATGCACACCGAGCCGGGAAGGCCCTGGCGGTTGGAGGAGCTGGCGCGTGCCGCGGCGATGTCGCGGACCTCGTTCGCCGAACATTTCCGGACGGTGGCGGGCATGCCCCCGCTGACCTATCTCAACCGCTGGCGGATGCTGCTGGCGCAACGCGCGCTGCGCGACGGCGATGTCCGCATTGGATCGCTGGCCTCTGACCTGGGATACTCCTCCGAAAGCGCGTTCAGCACCGCATTCAAACGCGAGGTGGGCGAGTCACCGCTGCGCTACCGCCACCGGGTCCGCGGTTTCGCGCTGAGGTGACATACATCTCTTCATGCGCTACACGAGAAGCCCGTCAGCGCTTCCGTTCCCTCGGCTGTGCTGGTCCCGGTACGTCTCGAGCAGCCGCAGCCACACCTCGCTGATGGTGGGGAAGGGCGGTACGGCGTGCCAGAGGCGTTCGATGGGGATTTCACCGATGATCGCCACGGTGGCGGAGTGGAGGAGCTCGGCGACGCCTGGTCCGGCAAGGTGACAGCCGACGACGGTGCGGCGATCAGGGTCGATGAGGAGGCGGGCTCTGCCGCGGTAGTGCGGGTCGTGCTGGAGGGCGCCGGCGACATGGCCGAGGTCGTAATCGACCACGTCGACGCGGCGGCCGGTGCGCCCGGCTTCGACGGTGGTGAGGCCGACGCCGGCGACCTCGGGGTCGGTGAAGACGACCTGAGGTACGGCTGCGGTGTCGGCGGTGCCGGCGTGAGGGCTCCAGCGTCCGGTGTCGAGCGGGGTGCCGCAGGCTCGGGCGGCGATGACGGCGCCGGCGATGCGGGCCTGATACTTGCCCTGGTGGGTGAGCAGCGCCCGCCGGTTGACGTCGCCCGCGGCGTAGAGCCACTCGCCGGGGGTGGCGGTGACGGTGAGGGTGTCGTCGGTGGTGAGCCAGTCCCCGGGGATCAGGCCGATGGTCTCGAGGCCGATGTCGCCGGTGCGGGGTGCGCGGCCGGTGGCGAAGAGGATCTCGTCAGCGGTGAGCCGGCTGCCGTCGGAAAGGATGATGTGGACCTCGCCGCTCGTCCGGGCAGCGGTGGCGACGGTCACGCCGAACCGGAGGCCGGTGCCCGCTTCGCGCAGGCGGTCGGCGACGAGTTCGCCGGCGAAGGGTTCCATCTGGGGCAGCAGGCGGGTGCCGCGGGCGAGGAGGGTGACCTCGGTGCCGAGGGCCTGCCAGGCGGTGGCCATCTCGGTGGCCACGACGCCTGCGCCGACAATGATGAGTCGTCCGGGCGGCTGCGGCGCGCTGGTGGCTTCGCGGCTGGTCCAGGGGCGCAGGGCGGCGAGCCCGGGAAGGTCGGGGAGGGCGGCGCCGCTGCCGGTGCACACGGCCACGGCGTGCCGGGCACGCAGGTGGACGGTACCGCCGTCGGGGGTGGTCACGGCCACGCGTCGTGGCCCGTCGAGGCGGCCGTGGCCGCGTTGAAGGTCGATGCCGGCCGTCTTGAGCCATTCGACCTGGCCGTCGTCGTTCCAATGGGCGGCCATGCGGTCGCGATGCGCCAGCACCGCGGCGGTGTCCAGTGGTCCGGCGGCGGCCGGGCCCAGGCCTGGTACCCGGCCGGCGTCGGCACGCAGGAGTGCGGGCCGCAGCAGGGCCTTGCTCGGTTCGCACGCCCAGTATGAGCATTCGCCGCCGACGAGTTCGCTTTCCACGATGACGGTGCTCAGGCCGGCGGCGGTGGTCCGGTCGGCGACGTTCTCGCCGACCGGACCGGCCCCGATCACGACCACGTCATAGGTACGGGTGTCTTCGGTGGTCATTGGTCCTCCATGTGTGGCCGTGTCTCGGGGATGCCGTTGGTCAGCGGCCGGGCAGCCGTTCGGTGATCTCCTGCAGGAACCAGCGGTTGCCGTCGGGGTCGGCGAACGAGGCGAAGGAGCCGTAGCTGGCACGCTGCGGGTGCGGGCCCATGACGCGGCCGGTCTCGCCGGCCTGGTGGAAGGCCCCGGTGGCGTCGTGGAACGGGCCGGTGACGTCGACGCCGCGGCCGGCCAGTTCCTTCTGGGCCTGCTCGATGTCGGACACGATCAGGTGCAGTCCCTGGACCGTGCCGGGTTCGGCGTCGGTGAGGCCGTCGCCGAAGATGATCGAGCAGGCGGAGCCGGGGGGAGTGACCTGAATGATCCGGTAACCGTCCTTGATGGGGAAGTCCGCGTGGAGGCGGAAGCCCAGCTGCCGGGTGTAGAAGTCCTTGGCGCGGTCGACGTCGGATACGGGCAGGACGACGACTTCGAGCTTCATGTCCATGGTCGTGATCTCTCTTTCGGGTTGGCGCTATCGGGTGGCGCGTGCGGCCTTCTCGATGACGTCGGCCACGGTCTTCGGCTGGGAGACGGCGACGGAGTGGGAGGCGCGTACTTCGATGGAGTGCGCGTGGGCGCGCTTGGCCATGTAGCGCTGGACTTCGGCGGGGATGTTGAGGTCCTGGGTCGTGATGACGGCCCAGGTGGGCTTGTCCTTCCAGGCGGCGGCCTGGGTCTTCTCCTCCAGGGCGGACTGGGCGATGGGCCGCTGGGTGGCGGCCATGAGAGCCGCGGTGCCGGCCGGTACGTCGGCGGCGAACTGGTGGTGGAACTTGCCGGGCTTGATGTACAGGTCGGTTCCGGTGGTGCCGCCGGGGAGAGTGAAGGGGGTGGGGTCGAGGGCGCCGGGGAGGGTGGAGCCGGGGAATTTGTTCGTCAGCTCCAGGGCGGTCTCACCGGGGGCGGGCAGGAAGGCGGCAACGTACACGAGGGCCTTGACCTGGGGGTCGTTCGCGCCGGCGACGCTGATGACCGAGCCGCCGTAGGAGTGCCCGACGAGGATCTTGGGCCCGGCGACGTGGTCGAGGACGCTGCGGAGTGCGGCCGCGTCGTTGGCCGGTCCGCGCAGCGGGTTGGCCGCGGCGACGACGGGGTAGCCGTCCGCGCGCAGCTCTTCGATCACCGCGTTCCAGCTGGAGGCGTCGGCGAAGGCGCCGTGCTCCAGCACGATGGTCGGCTTGGCGGGCTTGTCCGCCGCGTGGGCGGGCGTGGCGACGGCGGTGGCGAGGAGACCGATCGCGACCGCTGACAGGGCGCCCGACATGAGCCGCCGGCTGCGTACACCCTTGATGCTGACCACGGTATTTCCCTTTCAGAAGGCATTCGGACGAGGTGCCATCACTGTCGTCCGGGAAGGACCGCGGTCACATCGGTCACTTGACGGTCAGTCACGACGAGCCGGCCGCGGCCGTCGTTCAGTGCCACAACGGCGCTGGTCGGCGGGCTGTCCGGCCTTGCGTGGCGGCCGTGTGCGCGCCTGTTCGCGCCTCAGCGCGTTAAGCCATTCAACTCTTCAGTCGGTGACGTGAGCACGGGCGGCACCGCCAAGCCGTGGGCCGCGACCTGCGCACATGTCCCCTTGTGTGCCCGCTGACCTGCGCCGCGACGTGTGTGACGTGCTCGGGGAGCGGCTCGCCGGTGCTGACCGTCAACTGACTGATGTGCCGGGTGCCGGCCGCGAACGACAGTGAGACGCACCGCAACAGCCGACGACCCGGCACTTCATTGAGAGGAATGTCATGAAACGCCTTCTGTTCATCTTCGCGGCCGGAGTGCCGCTGGCGGCGGCGGCGTGCCTGCCGGCCGCGGCTTCGGCCGGCACCGCGCGCTCCGCCGCCGTCCCGTTCACGTGCTCGTCCATCTCCGTGAATGCTCCGGCGGGCACCACGGTGGAGTCCGTGACGGCGGTGAGCCGGGAGGCGGGCACCGTGACCGTCCCTCCGGTGCCGCCGTTCACCGACGTGGTCGAGATCCCGGACGTGCCGGCCTACTGCGATGTCACGGTCACGCTCACCCACCCGGGCGTCGGCGACCACGCCAAGGTGCGGATCTGGCTGCCCGAGACCGGCTGGACCGGCCGTTTCCAGGCGTTGGGCGGCAGCGCCTTCGCCGCCGGTGACTACGGCGCGGGCCTGGCCGGCGCGATCAAGAGCGGCTACGCCGCCGCGACCACCGACGCCGGCGTCGGGACATACCTGGACACCAGCTGGGCCCTGAACAGTGACGGCGAGGTCAACACGGCGCTGCTGAAGAACTTCGCCGACCGGTCCCAGCACGAGATGGCGGTCGTCGGCAAGCATGTGGTCAAGGAGGTCTACGGCAGGTCCGTCTCCTACTCGTACTGGACCGGCTGCTCGACCGGCGGCCGCCAGGGCTACATGGAGGCCCAGCGCCACCCTGGCGACTTCGACGGCATCCTGGCCACCGCTCCGGCGATCAGCTGGGACGAGTTCGAGGTCGCGACCCTGTGGCCGCAGGTGGTGATGAACGAGGAGAACACCTTCCCCTCCCCTTGTGAGTTCAACGCCTTCAACGAGGCCGCCGTCAAGGCCTGTGACCCGCTCGACGGCGCTCCCGACGGGCTGATCGGCGACCCCGCCAGGTGCACCTTCGACCCGCGGCAGCTCATCGGCAAGAGCGTCGAATGCGACGGCGAGCAGGAGACCATCACCGCGGCCGACGCCGCCGTCGTACGTAAGATCTGGGACGGCCCGCGCACCCCGTCCGGTAAGAAGTTGTGGTCCGGCATCCCGATCGGTGCCGGCTTCGACCTCGCCGGCACCGACATCGACGCGGACGGGAACCGCGTGGGCATGCCGTTCCCCGTACCGGCCAGCTGGGTCTCGACGTTCCTGAAGCGGCAGCCCTCCTATGACCTCTCGACGATCACCTACGCCGAGTTCGCCGAGCTGTTCGAGCAGTCCCAGGCCGAGTACGACACCATCATCGGCACCGACGACCCCGACCTGTCGGCGTTCCGCAGGTCCGGCGGCAAGCTCCTCACCTGGCACGGCCAGGCCGACCAGCTGATTCCCGCTCAGGGCACCGTGGACTACCGCCGGCGGGTGGAGCTGGCCATGGGCGGTGCGGCCCGGGTCGACGACTTCTACCGGCTGTTCCTGGCGCCGGGCGTCGCCCACTGCGCCGGCCCCACGAGCACCGGCCCCGCACCTACCGACGCCCTCGGCGCCCTGACGGCCTGGGTCGAACAAGGCAAGGCCCCGCAGACGCTGAGCGCCGCCATCACGGACTCCTCCGGCAAGACGGTGACGCGCGAGTTGTGCCGGTACCCGTCCGTCTCCCGCTACACCGGCCACGGCGACCCGGCCGACGCCGGCAGCTACTACTGCGCCCGGCACTGACAACCATCCACTCGTCTGGAAAGGCGCACCCACCATGAACACGACGTCATCCGGAACGTCATCCCTGCTCAAGCTGTACCTGGTCCGTGGAGTCCTGGCCGTGGCGTGGGCCGCGGCGTTCGCCTCCGCGCATGACCCCATCGACGGCCTCGCGATCACCCTGCTGGTCGTCTATCCGCTGATCGACGCGGTGTCGTCGCTGATCGACCTGCGTGCGCTCCCGGACGGATCGGAGCGTCGCCTGACGCTGTTCAACGGGGTGCTCAGCACTCTGGCCGCCGTCGGCGTCGGCCTGGCGGGGATGGGCGGGGTGGCGGCGGTGCTGCACGTGTTCGGTGCCTGGGCCGTCGTCTCCGGTGCGGCGCAGGTGCTGGTCGGGCTGCGGCGGCGCGGCCCGGAGCTGGGCAAGCAGTGGCCGATGCTGATCGCGGGCGGTCTGTCGTTCCTCGTGGGCATCTTCTACAACATCCAGGCCCTGGGGGACGACGCCTCCCTCGACGTGCTGTCGGTCTATGCCACCGGTGGCGGCGTGTTCTTCATCATCCAGGCCGGGCTGCTGGCCTGGCGTGCCCGCCAGCGGCACACGCAGACCGTCTGACGGCTTTCGTGGCGGCTCGCGGAGGGCGCGGGTGCGACACGGCCACGAAGACACCGACAGCCTGCCGGATCGTATCCGGCAGGCTGTCGTGGTATCGCAGGAAGTGGGCTGGCTGTCGCGTTCGTCAGAAGTGGTCCACGTCGACGACGGCCTGGGCGAAGGCCGTGGGTGCTTCCTGCGGCACGTTGTGGCCGATGCCCTCCAGGGTGCGGTGTTCGTAGGCGCCGGTGAACATGTTCCGGTACGACGAGCCGTCGCCCGGCGGCGCCGTGAAGGGGTCGCGCTCGGCGTCCAGGGTGATGGTCGGCACCTTGAGGGTCGGCCGTGCGGCGAGCCGCTTCTCCAGACCGTCGTAACGGCGCTCACCGTCGGCCAGGCTGAGCCGCCACCGGTAGTTGTGGATCACGATGGCGGCGTAGTCGGGGTTCTCGAAGGCCGCGGCCGTGCGCTCGAAGGTGGCGTCGTCGAAGTCCCACGTCGGGGAGACGGTGTCCCAGACGAGCCGGTTCAGGTCGTGGCGCTTCTTCGGGTCCTCCATGGCCTTCCGGCCCCGCTCCGTGGCGAAGTAGTACTGGTACCACCAGGCGTATTCGGCCTTCGGCGGCAGCGGCTCGAGGTTGGCCTCGAGGTTCGTGATGAGGTAGCCGCTCACCGACACCAGGGCCTTGCACCGCTGCGGCCACAGGGCGGCGATGATGTCGGCGGTCCTCGATCCCCAGTCGAAGCCGGCAAGCACGGCCTTGTCGATCTTGAGAGCGTCCATCAGGGCGATGATGTCGAGCGCGATCGCCGACTGCTGGGCGTTGCGGAACGTCTTCGAGGACAGGAACCGCGTCGTGCCGTGACCGCGCAGGTAGGGAACGATCACCCGGTAGCCCTGCGCCGCCAGCAGGGGAGCGACGTCGACGAAGCTGTGGATGTCGTACGGCCAGCCGTGCAGGCAGATGACCACGGGCCCGCGGGCCGGGCCCGCCTCGGCGTAACCGATGTCCAGCAGCCCGGCCTTGACCTGCTTCAGCGAGGCGAAGGACGTGTGCGTGCCGGGCGTGACCGCCGGCAACGTCGGGGCCGCCCCGCGCGTGGTGGCTGAGGCGGCCGGGAACGCCTGCACGCCCGCCAGCGAGGCGACTGTCGCGCCGGTGGCCAAACCGAGGGCCTTGCCGAAGGTGCGCCTGTTGATCATGTGAAATCCTCCGTGTCGTGTCGCAGGGAATGCGACATCTCTCACTGTTTCGGGCACGAGGGATCCGGCACATCAGTCACATGACGGTGAGACACGGCGAACGGCAGCCGTGCCGCCCACGCGAAACCCACCCCCGGAGCCCGGCGTCCCGGCAGACCGCGCCGGACCAGCGACGCAAGGCGGACACGAACATTAAGTCATTCGACTGTTCCCGCCCCAGGCGCATCTGGACGATCCTTGGTCACATCCCATACGACCTGGTCCTGAGCCTTTCCGGAGGATCCGTGAACCCGACTCCCGTCGTCTTCATCCATGGCGCGTGGCTCCACGCGTCGTCGTGGGAGTCATGGAACGAGCGCTTCTCCAGTTTCGGCTTCGCCGTCTGCGCGCCGGGTTGGCCGGGGGAGCCCGCCACGGTGGGCGAGGCACGCCGGCATCCCGAGACGCTCCACGAGCTGGGGCTCGACGCGCTCACGGATCACTACGCGCGCATCGTCCGTTCCTTCGACACCCCGCCCGTGATCGTCGGCCACTCGGTGGGCGGGCTCATCGCGCAGCACCTCCTCGGCACGAACGCGGGCCGTGCCGCGGTCGCCATCGCCCCCGCCCCGGTGGACCACGCGAGCTCCCCGGCGCCTGGGGAGCCGTGGCCGGTGTCCATGGACGCCGGGAGGTTCCGGCGGCTGTTCGCCAGCGCGGTCACCGAGCAGGAGTCGGCCGAGCTGTTCGAGCGCCACGTCGTTCCCGGGCCGCGCCGGCTGCTGGCCGAGCTGGGACACGGCGGCGCCGTACGGCACCCGCGGGCGGTCGTGGACCACGGCAACACCGGCCGCGGCCCGCTGCTGCTGATCTCGGGGCAGGAGGACCGGCTCGTGCCGGATCACGTCACCCGGGCCGTGTACAAGTTGTACAGCGACTCGACGGCCACCAGCAGCCTCAAGCAGTTCCCGGATCGGGCCCATTCGCTGGTCATCGACAGCGGCTGGCGGGCGGTCGCCGACTACGTGCTGGTCTGGCTCGCCGAGCGAGGGGTGCGCGCCGACCCGTCGAAGTGGTGAAGGGGGCTCACGCGTCGCCGCCGTCGCCGACCTTGTCCAGAGCGTCGCGCAGCGCGGCACGCGAGGTAATGCCCAATTTCGGGAAGACGCGGTAGAGATGGGAGCTGACGGTGCGCGGGGACAGATGCATGCGTTCGCCGATCTCCTTGTTCGTCAGCCCGCTTGCGGCCAGCTCGGCGATGCGGCGTTCCTGCCAGGTCAGCGTGGACAGGTACGACAGCGAGGCCCGGGCGGGCGCCCCTGATGCGCGCAGCTCGGCCTGGGCACGTTCGGCCCAGCCTGTGGCGCCGAGCCGTTCGAAGGACTCGGCGGCGCGCACCAGGACGGGCCGTGCGGCCTTGGGTCCCTGGGTGTGCCTGAGCCGGACGCCGTGGACCAGGCGGATGCGTGCCAGCTCGAACGGGAAGCCGGCTGCGGCCGGCTGGGCCTCGGCCCGGGCGTACATGTCCTCGGCCTCCTTCTCGTCGTCGGTCGTCATGGCCAGAGCGCCGTACGTGATGAGGGCCAGCCGGGGGGAGATGCCGGGCAGGCCGGCGTCGGAGGCGGCCTGGGCGTGCCGGCGGGCCTGCTCCAGACGCCCGGTGTGCACGGCGGCCTCGACCAGGTCGAGCAGCGTGCGTGAGGCCTGGTGGACGCAGCGGGCGAACGATCCCGGCGGCGTGATGCCGATGGCGTACAGGTAGGCGGCTTCGTAGTCGCCCTCGCTCAGGGCCGCCGTCGTGCCGATGGCGTCGGCGATCTGGGCCAGGAATCCCACGCCGCGCGGGCGGGCCCAGGCGTCCAGGAGGGCCTGCAGCTCCCGGGCCCGTTCGACCTGGCCGCGCATGGCGGCCAGGAGCCCCAGGTAGGCGTGGGTGTGGTGGGTGAACAGCGCGTTTCCGCGGGACGTGGTCAGCTCCAGCGCGCGTTGTCCCGTCCGTTCGGCGTCGTCCCACTCGCCGGCGGCCAGCTGGTCGAGCATGATGAGGTGCAGCATGGTCATGCCGGTGGCCACGGCGCCGGTATCCACTTCACGGTCGACGGCGCGCTGCAGGTAGGGGCGGTACTGGCTCAGCGTGTCGACGTGGTAGGCGGCCACGGCCAGGCGCGAGACGTCCCACGGTTCCAGCTCCGAGGCGCCGGCGAACGCGCGCTCGACGCGCTCGTGCACGCCCGAGCCGTGACGGACGACGTCGCTCCACGCGTCGCGGTAGATCGCCGAGCGGGTGTCGACTCGGTCTCCCAGAGAGTCCATGAGCTGCTTGGTGCGGTCCCACAGCGCGGCGTCGCCGGCGTACTGGCTGATGGCCAGCAGCACGTTCACCAGCCGGGTGAGCACTTCGGCGGGCTCGTGCGCGCTGTCTTTCCGCAGGCTCTCGATCGCCGCCGCGACGTGACGATGCGCGGAGCGTACGTCGCCGTCTTCGTACAGGGCCACGTAGGCCGAGGTGACGACCGCGGCGGGAGACCCGCTCGCGCCCGGCAGCAGGTCCGAGCGGACGAGCTTCTGCGCCTGGTCCAGGAGCGCCGCATGCCCGGCGATGAAGGCGGCGTCACCGACCCGCCTGGAGCGGTCGGCGGGCGTCTCGCTCAACTCCGCCGCGCGGGTCAGCCAGGCCACGGCCGCGACCGCGCCGCCGCGCCGGGTCGCCGAGTCGGCCGCGGCCTCCAGCGCGGCTGCCACCTCCTCGTCGGGATCCACGATCGAGGCCGCCAGGTGGCGGGCGCGCCGCTCGACGTCGTCGCGGTGCACCCGCGCGAGCTCGGCATGTGCCGCGCGGCGCTGGTTGGGGGTCGCCAGCTGAACGACGGTGGTGCGGATCAGCGGGTGCCGGAAGATGAGGTCGCCGGTGGCGGGGTCGATGTCCAGGAGGCCGGCCGCGACCGCTTCGTCGGCCTCGCGCATGCGGTAGCGGGCGCCGGGGGCGCGGTTGGCGCCCGGTCCCGCCCCGACGCCGTCGAGGGCGCCGCGCAGTAATTCCTCGCGTACGGGGCCGGGCAGGCGTTCGACGCGGAGGCCGTAGACGTGCTGCAGACGGCGCGACAGCGGGATGTTGCCGAATCCGAGGAGTGCCTCCGCCGTGCGGCCGGTGTGGCCGCCGTTCAGGTAGGCGGGCAGCTCCAACAGCGCCAGAGGGTTGCCCATGGCGTGCTCCAGGACGATGCGCCGGGTCTGCGCGTCGAGCTGCGGATGGCGCATGTCCAGCAGGTGCCCGGCCGCCTCCTCCGGCAGGGCCGCCACGGGGAGTTCGGGAAGCGCGGCCGTGTCGAACCGCGAGCCGACGTCGGACCGTACGGCGATGAGCATCTTCACAGAGCTGCCGCTGAGCCGGCGCCCCACGAACCCGCACACCTCGACGCTGGAGGGGTCCATCCACTGACCGTCGTCGAGCAACAGCAGCAGCGGTTTCTCCGACGCCGCCAAAGACAGCAGGTCGAGGACGGCGATGCCGAGGGACATGACCGACGGCGCCTTGCCCTCGCGCAGCCCGAAGACGACGTCGAAGACGGCGCGGCGGCCTTCGTCGAGGCCGGCCGAGTGAGGCAGCAGCGAGTACAGCAGCTGGTGCAGGCCGGCGAAGGGCAGCTCCGCCTCCGCCTCGACCCCGGCGGCGCGGATCACCCGGTGGGTCTCCGGGGCCGCGAGGCCGGCCACATGGTCGAGCAGGGCGCTCTTGCCGACCCCGGTCTCGCCCCTGAGGATGAGGGCCTGCCCTCCGGCGGCCGCCATGAACGCGGACAGCTCCCCTTGGACGCCATCCCGGCCCACCATTGTCGAGACGAGCGACTCCACGCTTCCCTCACTCCTTCAGGTATGGCCGATCAGGCCAGAGTCCTTGGCCGCGAAGCGCGACCATCGCCGCCATCGCCGCCGAGGCAGGAGTGGATCGCCGCACGGTCTACCGCCGCTTCGCCTCCCGCGAAGACCTCATGGCCGCCGTCTACGGAGCACGCTACGACGCGGTCGAGGAGGCCATCGAGGCCGCCAGGCCACGCGAGGCCCCGGTCGCGGTCGCGCTGCATCGTTACGTCGAGGGCATCATCGCCGTCAACCGCAAATGGCCCGTGGAGACGAGCCGCATGCTCCGCGAGGCGACGATCCGCGAGCGCCGCCAACGCCTGATCGACGAGGTCGACACCTTCCTGCAGCGCGCCACCGACGAGGGTCTGCTGCGCTCCGACCTGCCACCCGGCTGGGTGGCCACGGTCCTGCCGCCGCTGATGGAACACGCCGCCGAGGACCTGCCCGAGCTGAGCGCCGCACAGGCCGCCGACGTCGTGGCCGACACGCTGCTGCGCGGCGTCGGCACCCCGCAGGCGCGCTGACCCTGCACGGTGGCGGGCGTGCAGGGCCCGCGACAGGCGGTCTCTACGGCAGTGGTCATGGGTTTCCTCGCGTACGATGCGGCCGGGCAGGGTCGGCCTCAGGCAAGCCAGCCCCGATGCGACCCTAGGCACCGCGTGCATGCGAACGGTTGACGACGCGTATACATGCCATGGCAGGGCCGCTCAGGCAGCACTTCCCGCCGGCCCCTTCGTTCAGGGGACGATCCGGATGGCAGGGCCCGTCTATACAAGCCGCATATCCGCTTCTGTGGCGCGAGCAGCCCGACCATCCGCCCCCCGGCCGCCGGCTGGTCCGTCACTCGACCGTGGCTGCCACGAAGGCCGTCACGGCACGGGCGAAGGCGTCAGGCTCTTCGACGTGACCGAGATGGCCACTGTTCTCCAACAGGACCAGCTCGGCGCGGGGAATCCCGTCGGCCAGCTCCCCTGCCCAGCGCGGACCGCAGATGACGTCGTGGCGGCCGGCGATGACCAGCGCCGGTACGTGGAACGAGCCGAGCATCGCTCGGTCGTCGATGGCATCCGGGACGAGTCGGTCGTCCAGGCCGGAGATATAGGTGCCTGTCACCGACAACAGCGGCGCGTACTCTTCCTGGTGGTCCCAGTAGTCGGCGAGGTAGGCGGGCAGCAGCCCGCGGGCGGCCCGAGTGACCGCCTCGTCGTCCGCGAGCCCGCCCAGCGACTCCCACGCGTCGAGGACGTCCCGTAACCCGGGCCTGCCCGCGTTGCGCCGCGCGAACGCCTCCATGTTGCGCGCCGACTCGGCGAAGTGCTCGGGGCCGGTCACCGGGGCGCTGTCGTACAGGACGACGCCGGCGAGCCGGTTGGGGCGCGTCAGGGCGTAGTGCTGCGCGACGAAGCCGCCGTGGGAGTGGCCGAGCAGGTGGACGCGGGCCACGCCGAGGTGCCGGATCAGCCCGTCCAGGGCCTGCGCGTAGCGCTCGCGCGTGTAGCCGTGCGGATGCGCCGGCAGCCGGCCGGAGGCGCCCGTCCCGATCGGCTCGACGTACACCATGGTCAGGTGCTCCTCTGCCGCCGGCATCCGCAGGTACTCCCACGACAGCCCCGGGCCGCCCGGGTGGGCCAGGCAGACGGGCCCGGTCCCCGCGACGTGGTAGCGCTGGGCGACGCGTCCGACGTTGACAGTGTGCGTGCCCGGCGACAGCGGGGTCGCGACGGCGGTGTTCATGTGTCTCCCTTGCGTACGGTGTTATGCAGTGTTCTGCTGCGCCAGTCCGCCGCACCGCGCACAGCAGGCGAAGTCCGTCAAGCGCTGCGTTCGGGTGCCCAGTTCCGTACGGCGGGGGCGTACCCGGCCGGCTTGTCCCCGACCTTGACGCCCGGACTGACCAGCCAGCTCTGATAGTCCGGCGTGAACATCTGGTAGACCGACAGGGGCGGCACGGAACTCGCCTCGTCGAGCTCGGCGCGCAGCTCGGCCGGCAGCTCGAAGTCGAGGGCCACCATGTTGGCGTCGAGCTGGTCCGCGCTGCTCGCCCCCACGATCGCCGAGGCGACACCGGGCTGGGTGGCGACCCAGTTGAGCGCGACCTGAGCCATCGTCACGCCGAGCTTGTCGGCGACGCTCTCGACCGCCGCCAGCAGCCGCCAGTCCCGCTCCGTCCACGAGCGTCCGGCGAAGCCCGCGCCGCTGAGCCGGCCGTCTCCGGCCAAGCCCTGGTCGGCACTCCGGTACTTGCCGGTGAGGAAGCCGCCGCCGAGCGGGCTCCATGCGGTGATGCCGAGTCCCAGGCTCTGTCCCATGGCGACGTGCTCCAGCTCGATCGTCCGGTCGATGAGGGAGTAGGGCAGTTGCAGGCTGACCACCGGTACGAGGGAGTTGGCCTCGGCGTGGGTCTGGGCCCGCGCGGCGTACCAGCTGGGCACGTCGGACAGCCCCGCGTAGCGGATCTTTCCGGCCCTGGTGAGGTCGTCGAAGGTCCGCATGACCTCCTCGACGGGAGTGATCCGGTCCCAGGTGTGCAGCAGGAACAGGTCAATGTAGTCGGTGCGAAGGCGGCGCAGTGACGCCTCGACTGCTCTGATCATGTGCTTGCGTCCGTTGCCCCCGGCGTTCGGATCTCCGGGGTCGACGCTGTTGGTGAACTTGGTGGTGAGCACCACCCTGTCGCGCACCTTGGCTTCCGCGATGAGGTTGCCGAGGATGGTCTCGCTCTCGCCGGCGGTGTAGAAGTCCGCGGTGTCGATGAAGTTCCCGCCCGCTTCGAGGTAGCGGCGGAAGATCGGGCGGGCTTCCTCCTCGGTCTTGCCGTACGCGGCGTGGAAACCGCCGGTGCCGAAATTCATCGTGCCCAGTGCCAGCCGGCTGACGCGCAGTCCGGAACGTCCGAGCAGGTAGTAGTGATCCAGGGACATGAGGGTGTCACCCCGTTCGCAAGCAGATTCGATGAGGCTGGGACGAACACTCGTCAGCATGCGCAGCCAAAAATGGACTGTCAAGTCCAAAAAAATGGCGCCCACCAGCTCTGCCCCTACTCCAAGGCCACTCGCGGCAACATCCCCGTCACCATCCGCGCGACCGCCGTCGCCTGACCCGCCGCCCGCCGGCGTCGTCCTGCCTCGGCGGGCTTCGCCACGGAAGGGTGGCGACAGGTCGCGTCCGTCGCCCCCGGAAGGTTAGCCCTCGGTCAAGGCGACGCAAGCTTGCCGGCGGCGCGCAGGTGGGCGATGCCCATGTCCAGGGCGGCTTCCAGATGGTCGGTCTGGCCGGTGGACATCTGGATCAGTACGCCGCCCTGGATGCCGGCGAGCAGGGCGGCCGCCGCGCGGTCGGGGTCCAGGCCCGGGTCGATCTCGCCGGCGCCCTGCATGTGGCGCACACCGGTGGCGATCTCGGCCTGCCAGCGGTGCATCAGCTCGGTGACCACGGCCTGAGCACCTGGCGTGCGGCTGCCCAGCTGGGACATGACGGAGTTGAGCGGGCACAGGCGGCCCTGCCTGCGGTACCGGTCGACGACCTTGTCGCGCCACGATTGCCAGGCGGGCCAGGAGGTGAGGTCGCCGAGCTGGGGCCGCTGGTCCTCCAGCACCCGGTCGGCCTCGAAGCGGGCCACGGCCAGCAGCAGCTCCTCCCGTCCGTCCGGGAAGTAGTGGAAGAGCTGGCTCTTGCTCGTCGCCGTCCTGGCCAGCACGTCGTCGAGCGTCATTTCGGCCACGCCGTGCTCGCGGATGTGCGCTGCGGCGCCCTCGAGAATGCGCTGCCGCGTCGCGGCCCCCTTGCGGGTAAGAGTCCGCATGACCGCCCTCCAGACTGGACTTGCCAGTCCATGGTAGCTGGGGTGCGCATCAAGCGGGGCGCTCATCGGCGAGCGGCGAACAGCAGCGGCCACGCTGACTGAGAAGGTCACGCCAGCAGGTCCGCAAGCCGGTCGATCTGCTCGATGTCATCGGACCAGCAGCTGAGCATCACCTCGTGCGCTCCGAGGTCCCGATAGGCATCGACGGTTTCCCGGATTTCCGTGGCGGTGGTCGCCATCGCCTGCAGCGACTGGGCGCCGAGCTCCGGTGCGAACGCGTAATAGTTCAGCAGTGACGCCCGCGCCTCCGCCACGGTGGACTCGGGGCCCAGCGCGACGTTGATCTGGCCGACGAGCAGCGGTTCGCCCGCCCGGCCCGCGTCCTTCCACTGCTGTCTGACGAGTTCGAACAGCGCCACCGCGTATTCAGGCGGGAGCGGGCATATGTAGCCGGTGCCCCAGCGGGCGATCCGGGCCAGCGCCGACCGTGCGAACCCGCCGAAGAGGAGCTCAGGGCCGCTCGCGCTCACCGGGGCCGGACCGACCGGCCCGAGACCCGGGGCGACCGGTTCGCCGGCCCAGATTCGGCGCATGGTCGCCAGTTGCTCGTCCATCCGCCGCCCCCGTCCGGCATGATCGGCGCCCACGGCCCGGAAGTCGTCCTCCCTCGCACCGATCCCGAGACCGAGGGTGAACCGGCCGCCGGACAACCGGTCGAGCGTGGCGCTCTGCTTGGCCAGCAGCACCGGATCGCGCAGGGGCGCGAGCAGCACTTCCGACTGCACCCGGATCCGCTCTGTCACTGCCGTCATGGCGGCCAGCATGACCATGGTCTCGGGATTGTCGTACACGATCCGGTCCGGCACGCCGATCCTGGCGTACGGACCGGCGTCCGCGCGCCGCGCCCACGCGACCAGCGCGGCAGGATCGACGAAGGGCACAGCGAGTCCGAGTGTCATGTGCGCTCAGCCTTCCGTGGCGCCGGACAGGACCGCGAGGGCGGCGTGCGCCTGGTCGCGCATCACGGGCACGAACCGCTGCGCGGGCTCCGGCAGGCCGGACAGAACGAGCGCGACCTCCTCCGGCGTGCCGACCTGGTCAAGGAATCCCACGATCAGGTGCGCCGCCGCGGACGGCGAGGTGGCGACGACTTCTCGAGAGAACGCGGTCCACTCGTCCGGCGAGATGTGCTCGCGCAACGCCGGGAACAGGATCGGCTCTTCATGCTCGAGATGCCGGTGAACCAGGGCCCGGACCGCTTCGGCTGCCCGCTGCAGCCCCGGGCGGTCACCGTCCTCGCGGCTCGGCGCGGCCTCGAGGGCGTCGAGTGCGGCGTCGAGCGCGTCGTGCTCCTCACTCAGCGCGGCCAACTGTGCCGCCGCCTCCGGCGCCACCGCCGCGATCATCGGCCACAGCTGGTGGTCTTCGGTCGCGTGATGGTGGCGCAGGTTCTGGACGAGAAACTCGCGCAGCTCGGCCAGGGCCGCGAGGGGGACTGAGGGCCGGAGGGCGGCCTCGGACAACAACGTCGTGGCGCGCCGGTGGAATGCGTGAATGAGGCGGGTCTCAGTGACGGCCACGGCCTCAGCGTTGGTCGACATGCCGGGGAGCGTAGAAGCAGCGGGAAGAGATTTCGTTGACGAACGGTTGGCGTCTGAGGTAGTGCGCGATATACGTTCCGCACACGCGGTGAAACGTCGCATCCGGGCGCGTTGGGTAGGGTCGCGGCAGGACTCGCGCGGCTGGGGGAGACAGCCGAGGACACCGAGGTAGGAGTGCCGCACCATGCCGCTTTTCGGACGGGAAGCCGAGCTGAAGGCACTGGCCGAGCTCATCGACGACCCCGGAGACCGCAGCGGCGTTCTCATTCGGGGAGAGGCCGGCATCGGGAAGTCCGCGCTCGTGGCGGAGGCCGCCTCCGCGGCGTCGGCCGCGGGCCTGCACGTGCTGACGACGATCGGCGTGGAGGCCGAGCAGAATCTCGCTTACGCCGGGTTGCACCAACTGCTGTACCCGGTCCGAGCAGGCGTGGACGCGCTGCCGGCCCCGCAGCGTGACGCCCTGCGCAGCGCGCTGGGCCTCGCCGAATCGGCCGAACCCAGCGCCTACCTTGCCGGCCTTGCCACGCTGACCCTGCTGGCCGATGCGGCCGCCGTCCGGCCGCTGCTGGTCGTCGCCGAGGACGTGCACTGGCTCGATCGCGCCAGCGCCGACGTCCTCGCCTTCGTGGCGCGCCGGATCGAGTCCGAGCCCATCGTCATGGTCGCGACGCTCCGGGAAGGCGAGCGCCCGCACATGCAGGACGCCGGGCTGTCCCCGATGCCCGTTGACCGGCTCTCCGACGAGGTCGCCGCCGAGCTCCTGGATTCGATCGCCCCCGGCCTCACCCCAGCGGTGCGGGCGCGGCTGCTGGCGGAGGCCGCCGGGAACCCGCTGGCGCTGACCGAGCTGCCGGCGGCCATGGGACGCCACGGCGGCACAGGCCCGCTGCTGTCGCTGAGCGATCGCCTGGGCGGGCTGGGGCCGGTGCTTCCGCTGAGCGAGCGTCTTGAACGCGCGTTCACCGCCCGGGTGGCCGCGCTGCCGGCTCCGGCCCGCACCGCCCTGCTGGTCGCGGCGCTCAACCAGAGCGATTCGGTCTCCGAAACGCTCGCGGCCACGGGCTTGATCCGGGGATCGACGGCCGAGCCGGAGATCCTCGCACCGGCCGCCGAGGTCCGGTTGATCGAGCTCGCCATCGGCACGGTGACGTTCCGGCATCCCCTGATGCGGTCGGCCATCGCGGCGGCTTCGACGCTCGCCGAACGCCGGCAGGCCCACCTGGCTCTCGCCGAGATGCTGCACGAACAGCCGGACCGGCGGGCCTGGCACCGGGCCGCCGCGACGGCCGGAGCCGACGAGGGCGTGGCGGCCGAGCTGGACTGCGCGGCCGACCGGGCCCGGCACCGGGGCGGGATCGCCGCCGCGATCGCGG
Organism: Nonomuraea polychroma; assembly: GCF_004011505.1. Lineage (NCBI taxonomy): Bacteria > Bacillati > Actinomycetota > Actinomycetes > Streptosporangiales > Streptosporangiaceae > Nonomuraea > Nonomuraea polychroma. The sequence goes on along the minus strand of NZ_SAUN01000001.1, from coordinate 9,211,316 downwards.
CACTGGAGCAGGCGGCCCGGCTGAGTGAGGGACAGGCCAGGAAGGCGCTCAGGTTGCTGACAGCGGCCGAGCTCGCGGTCGAATCCGGCAGCCGCGCCACGGCCGAGCGTCTGGTGCGCGACGCACAGGCCCTCGAACTCTCGCCGCGCCGGCGTGCCACTGCCGCCTGGCTGCTCAGCGGCTTCGAGGACGGGGTGCGCGAGGACGTCTCCCGCGTGTCAGAGCTGGCCGAGCTGGCCGCGTCGGTGGCCGCCGACGGGGAGGTGGAGCCGGCTGCCCGGATCCTGTGGGGCGCCGCTATGCGCTGCTTCTGGTCCGAACCGGGTCCGGCCGCACGCCGCTCGCTGCTGGCCGTGGCCGACCGGCTGCCCGTTCCTGCCGACGATCCGCGCATGGTCGCGGTCGCCGCGTACGTCGCGCCGTTCGAGCGGGGCGGCATCGCGCTCGACCTGCTGCGCAAACTGGCCGGCGCGACCGGCGCCGCCCCGGAGACCGATCGTTACCTGGGCAGCGCGGCCCTGCAGGTCGGGGCGTTCGACCTGGCTGCCCAATTCTCCGCGGCGGCCGCGCCCGGCCTGCGCGCCCAGGGGCGGCTCGGACTGTTGCCCCGGGCGCTGGCCGTTCAGGCGTGGAGCCGGGTCCGGCTCGGCGACCTGGCCGCGGCCGTGCCGGTTGCGGCGGAGGCGGCCAAGCTCGCCCAGGAGACCGGTCAGCCGTTCATGTACGGGCTGGCCACGGCCGTCCAGGCCGAGATCGCCGCGCTGAGGGGCGACCACGGGCGGGCCAGAACACTCGCCGATGAGGCCGAACGGGTCGCACTTCCCGCCGGTGCCCGGCCCGTCCTGGCCACCGTCCAGCTCGCGCGCGGGCTCGCGGCCTTGAGCGAGGGGCGCTTCGACGACGCGTTCGCGGCCCTGAGCCGGATCCTCGATCCCGCCGACCCCGCCTACCAGCTGGCCCTGCGCGCTTACTGCCTCCCGGAGCTCACCGAGGCCGCCGTACGTGCCGGGCGGACCGACACCATGCGGGACATCCTGCACGACCTGGAGCCGCTGGCCGCATCGACGCCGTCACCGGCGCTGCACATCGGGCTGCGCTACGCGCGCGCCGTGCTCGCCCCGAACGAGGAGGCGGAAAAGCTGTTCACGGCCGCGCTACGGGCAGACCTGACCGGGTGGCCCGCCGAGCGCGGACGCCTCCATCTGGCGTTCGGCGAATGGTTGCGGCGGCAGCGCCGGGCCGCGGAATCCCGGTCGCACCTGCGCACGGCCAGGGAGACCTTCGACGCGCTCGGTATGGCCGCATGGGGCGAGCGCGCACGACAGGAGCTGCGCAGTGCGGGGGAGTCGAGCCCGAACCGGGACCCGGACGCGCGGGAGAAGCTCACCCCGCACGAGCTGAACATCGCGCAGCTGGCCGCCGAGGGGCTGACGAACCGGGAGATCGGACAACGGCTGTACCTTTCTCACCGGACCGTCAGCACCCACCTGCACCGGATCTTCCCCAAGCTCGGGGTGAGCTCTCGGGCCGATCTCGCGCGGATGCTCACGACCCTCGAGGAAAGGTCGTCCCGACAAGGGTCGTCTGTCGGCGATCACACCGCCAGACGGGGGGCCTGATCCTGCCTACGGTGTCGCTGGCGGACGGGTGCGGCCCGTGGAGTGGCTCAGACGAGTGAGGCGTCGGCCGCCGTCCTGATCCGGGCGTACATCCTCCGCAGGCCAGGACCGGGCTCCAGTCCCAGATCATCGTCCAGCAACCGGGCGATCCGGTGATAGGCCGACAGAGCTTCAACGCGGCGGCCGTCGCGGTCGAGGGCCCACATCAGCAACTCCCACAACCGCTCGCGATAAGGCTCCGCCGCCGTCGCAAGCATGAGCTCGGCGATCGCCTCGCCACAGTCGCCCTGCGCGATGTCGAGCGCCCAGCGCTCCTCCATGGCTGACGCGCGCAGCTGCTCCAGCCAGGCGCGGCGGCCCTCGAAGAAGGCTCCGCTCAGCCCCTCGAACGCCGGTCCGCGCCACAGTGCCAGCGCGCCGCGCAGCAGCCGGGAGGCCTCTGCGACCTCCCCCCGCTCGCGGGCCTCCCGCGCGGCGGCGGTGGTCTGCCGGAACACCGTCACGTCGACCGCGCCGGGGTCCACGACCAACTGGTAGCCGCCGCCCGCCGACCTGATCTCCGCCTCGGTGCCCAGCCCGGCGGCACCGCCGGCGGTCAGCACCCGGCGCAGACGGGAGACGTAGGTGCGGGTGCTCACGACGGCGCTGCGCGGCGCCTCCCGGCCCCACAACGCGCTCACGATCTCCTCAAGCGTGACCTGACGCCCCTCGCTCAGGAGCAGCAGGGCCAGCACTCCCCGCTGTTGCGGAGACCCGGCCTCCAGATCTTCCCCACCGCTCCAGACCCTGATCGGACCCAACAACCCAAAGCTCACCCCGGCCATCGAGGTTCCCCCACCCTCTCGCGTAGCGCCGCGACCCGTCACCGATGCCCCAAGCAGTGCCCGGGCGTCTGACCGACCCTACTGACGCCGCGTCGGCATTGTTGACGCATTGTCGGGCTTGTCGGTGGTCGGTACGTTTTCCGGCATCTCTGCCCCGGGACGCCGGCCATGCTGGCCCCGGAATGACGTACACGCACAGCGTCACGTGACGCTCGCGAAGGCGGTCCGGGCGAACCTACCTTCTTGGGATGTCCTACCGCAGGCCGTACGTAGGGGTCGGCCGCCGTGCACTCTCGCAAGGAAAGCGCCTTCAATCGTGATCGGACAGCCGAACGTCGTCTCGGCTCCCTGCAGGTTCACCGTTCTAGGACCGCCCGGTCTCCACTGCGGTGAGACACGGCTGGATCTTGGCGCACCGCAACAACAGGCCGTCCTCATGTTGCTACTGGCCAACAGCGGCAGCTTCGTGCGGATCGGTGAGCTGGTCGACGGCCTGTGGGGCGAGCGGGCACCGGCCACCGGCGAAGCCGTCATACGGACCTACATCTCCCGTATCCGGCGGCTGCTGTCCGAGCACGGACTGGGCTGGGCGATCAGCTCCCGGTCCGGGGGCTACATGCTCGATCCGTCGCTGTTCGCGCTGGACGCCACCGAGTTCGCCGATCTGCTCGAAACCGCCAGGCAGGAGCGCGCGAGTGGGCAGATCTCGGTGGCCGCGAATCGTATGGAGCAGGCGCTCGGCCTCTGGACGGGCACGGCGCTGGCGGGGGTCCCGGGCGAGGCCGCCGAACGTGAGCGGTTCCGGCTGGAACGACTGAAGCTGATCGCCACCCAGGAGTTGCTGCAGCTCCGCCTGGACCTGGGCGAGCACGCCGAGGTGGTTGCCGAGATCCCGCTCCTCATCGAGCAGAACCGACTCGAAGAGCCGTTGTACGAAATCTATCTGCTCGCCCTGTACCGCAGCGGGAGGCGGGCAGAGGCGCTCGAGATCTACCGGGCGGTCTACGACCTGCTGGGCAAGGAACTGGGCGTCAGCCCGGGACCGCGGCTACGGGTGATCCACGACAAGATCCTCCGGGCCGACGCAGACCACGATGACGAATTCGCCCCCGCCCCATGGGCCGAGCGGCCCGCCGCACGCTCCCCACAGGGGTCCACTTTGCCAGTGGGCACGAAGCCGGAGCGGCCTCCCGATGGGCAGTTCGTCGGCAGGGGCACGGAACGCGCCGCCTTCCAGGACCTGCTGAGGAGCCGTGGCGAACGTCTGGGTCTTGTCTTCGTCCGCGGACCTGCCGGCATCGGCAAGTCGACGCTGCTGCGTAAGCTCGCCGACGACGCGACCGCCGCCGGCCGGCAGGTATGGCACCTCCACGGCTCGGCGATCGCGGACGCGCGCGAACGCCTCGAGCGATTCGCGGAAGAGCTCGCCGGCGTCTCCGGCCCGGTTCTCCTCATCGACTCCTTCGAGAAGCTGGGAGACCTCGAACCGTGGTTTCGCCACGAATACCTCCGCAAGCTGCCCGGCAACGCGATCATCGTGGTGGCGGGCCGGACCGGGCCGAGCGCCGCCTGGCTCACCGATCCGGCCTGGTCCGGGGCGATCGTGATCCGGCACCTCGAAGCCCTCACCGCCCGGGAGGCCGCCGCGCTGCTCGAAGCCCGCGGCGTCGACCCCGGCCTCCGGAGGTCCATCGTGGACTTCGCCGTCGGCAACCCCTTCGCCCTGTCGCTCGCCGCCGAGGTCGGCAGGAGCATGTCGGCCACGGGACAGCCGTCGCGGCGTGAGGCCGTACGGTACGTGGTCGACAACGTGCTGGCTCTCGTGGCCGGTGACGTGCCGACGAATTTGCACTGGTGGGCGCTGTACGTGTGCGCGCATGCACGCCACACCACTGAAGACCTCCTCGGCGCGGTAGTGCCGGGCGACCGGGCGGCGGAGCTGTTCGACTGGCTCCGCGCGCAACCGTATGTGGAAACCGCCGCCCATGGCCTGGACGTCAACGGTGTGCTGCGCGAAGCCCTCGATCACCACCTGCGGTGGCGGGACCCCGTCGGCTATGAGCGGATGCACCGGAGGATCCGCCATTACGTCATGGACGAACTCCTGCGCGACGTGCGCGACCCGCACGCGTGCGTGGCGGTCATGCGGACGATCGGCCATCTGCGCCGGCGCGGCGGGGTCATGCGCCGGTACGTCTCGAGTGTGGGCGAGGCGGACGTGCGGGCGTCTGGGGCGACCCCCGCCGACCACGACGAACTCGTCACCATGGCGCGCGAGACCCATGGCGAGTTCACGGCCGCGTCCGTCCGGTTCTGGCTGGGCCGCCAGCCAGGGGCGTTCTCCCTGCTCCGGTGCCGCACGAGCAACCGCCTGCGTGCTTTCATGAGCTGGCTGACCCTGCGGCTGCCGGAGCGGGAAGATCTGGAGGCCGACCCCGTCGTGGGGGACATCTGGCACGACGTGAGCCGGCGCATGGCGGTGCCCCCAGGGGCGCACATCGCGATCGCGCGGCATCTGATCTGCCCGTCCTTCGAGGCCAAGCCGTCTCCCATCACGGACGTGTTCCAGGCGTGGATGATGCGCGGCTGGTTGCACGAACCCGGGTTGGCGGCCTCATACCTCGTCGTCGCGAACGGGCAGTTGTGGCGACCCTTGATGGACTATCTGGGCCAGTACGAGCTGGAGTGCGTGGGCGCGGAGTATCCGTACGCGATCTTCGGCCACGACTGGCTGGCCGACCCGCCGGAGGAATGGCGAAACCACCACCTGGACGAGGAGCTGTGGGCGGAATCGCACCCGAACCTGTTCCTCCGCCAGGACGACGCACCAATGTCTGAGGAGTGACGCAATGAACAAACGACAGGTTCGGCAGATATGACCGACCAACGACACCCGGAGGAGAGCGGCCCGCCCATCGCGCGCCGGGTGATGCTTTCCATGCTCGGCGCGGGCGCCGTCGGCCTCGCCGCGGCGCCGCTCCTGCAGAGCGGCTGGGAACGATTCCTCGGAGCCGCCTCCCGCAACGACCCCACCGGCCTCACCGGACTGCTGCCCAACCCGGGCGGCTTCCGCTACTACAGCGTCGCGGCGTCGGTGCCGAGGAAGACCGCGGCCGACTACCGGCTGGAGATCGGTGGCCTGGTCGAGCGCCCTGGGACGTACACGCTGGACGAACTGCGTGCGCTGCCCCAGGCCCGGGTCGTCGGCGACGTCCAGTGCACCGACGGCTGGCGGGTGCCGGACACGCCGTTCGCCGGGGTTCCGCTCTCGCATCTCCTCGACTTGGCAGGGGTGCGTCCCGAAGGCAAGGCCGTCCGCTTCACCTGCTTCGACGGTGTCTACACCGAGAGCTTGACGCTCGACCAGGCCCGCCGCCCTGACGTGCTGGTGGCGCTGGACATGCTGGACGCGCCGCTCACCCACGACCACGGCGGCCCCGTGCGGCTCTACGTCGCCCCGATGTACTTCTACAAGTCCGCCAAGTGGTTGTCCGGCATCTCGATCACCGACAAGGTCGTCCCGGGCTACTGGGAGGAGTATGGCTATGACATCGACGGCTGGCTCGACCAGGCGGCCTGAGCGCCTGCTGCCGCGCTTCAGCCGGGCCGAGCGCCTGGTCCACCGGGCCACCGCCGGACTCATGCTGCTGTGCATGGCGGCGGCGGCCTGCCTGTACTTCGCGCCGTTGGCGCAATTGGTGGGCCGCCGCCACCTGGTGGTCGTCGTCCACGAGTGGTCCGGGCTCCTGCTGCCCGTGCCGTTCCTGCTCGGGCTCGCTTCCCGGTCGTTCCGCGCCGACCTGCGCAGGCTCAACCGGCTGGCGCCGTACGACCGGGAGTGGTTGCGCGCGGCACGCCGGAACGCGCCGGGTCCGCGCCCGGCCGGCAAGTTCAACGCCGGGCAGAAGATCTGGGCGGGGTGGATTGCCGGGGCCGTGCCGGTGATGACGTTCACCGGCCTGCTGATGTGGTTCACCGAGATCCTGCCGGCGATCTCCCGGACGAGCGCGATCTTCGTGCACGACGTGACGGCCCTGGCGATCGCACTCGTCGTGCTCGGGCACATCCGGCTGGCGTACCGGGACCGTGAGGCGCGGCGCGGGATGCGTTCGGGCTCGGTGACGCGCGCGTGGGCCAGGAAGAACCATCCCCAATGGGTGGAAGAGATAGCTCAACGATGAGCCGACTCGTCATACCTCACGGTGAGGCGCCAGGGGAGGCGGCGGTAATGACCGGATAGTCGTCCTTGCGCCTTCTGTCACCTGTTCAAATGGTGACGACGATTGAATGACTAGGAGTCACCTGTCAAACTGGTGATGTGAAGCATGTGTTTCTCTGCGGCAATCCCGCGCTCGACCTAGCCTGCACGCTCCGCGCGCGCCGCACGGCGCCCTTTGAGACGCTCGACGCCCCGGACCGGCTCGACGCGTGGTACGTGGAGTCCGGCATCGTCGACGCCCTCTCTCCCTGCCGGGAAGCGGATCTGGTCCAGGCGGTGGTGGTGCGGGAGGCCATCTATGCGCTGGTCACCGCCCGGCTCGCCGGTGACGGATACGACGGCGAGGCGCTCGCGCTGGTGAACGAGACGGCACGCAAGCCGCCGGCGGCCCCCCAGCTCACGGCCGAAGGCCGGTGGGTCGAGGCGACCCCGGAGCAGGCGCTGTCCACGGTGGCCCGGCATGCCATCGAGCTGCTCAGTGGGCCGGAGGTGCCGCTGATGAAGGAGTGCGCCAACCCGGAGTGCACGAAGATCTTCATCGACCGGTCCCGGGGCGGGCGCCGGGAGTGGTGCGGCATGGAGTCATGCGGCAACAAGATCAAGGCGGCTGCTTACCGGGCTCGCAAGAAAGAGGCGCAGACGACCGGCGCGACCTGATCCGGACGGCTGCTATGGTAGACGTTCGTGTTCGGACTTAGGAGACCAGACGTGGCAGGTGACGACGACATCTCCGGGTGATACCGGAGGTTGATCGGCCCCGGCAGGCGCGCATGACCGCCGCCGATGTGGCCCTCGTCGTCGTTCCCCCAGTCCTGTTCCCTTGCCGGGCCCCATTCGCGCGCCCGGGTTTCGTACCGAGGTCTGTCGCATGTCCGATGCGTTCATCATTTGTTCCGGCCTGTCCTTCTCCTGGCCTGACGACACCCCCGTCTTCAACGACCTGTCCTTCACCGTGGGCGGCGGCCGTACGGGCCTCGTCGCCCCGAACGGCGCGGGCAAGAGCACGCTGCTCAAGCTGATCGCCGGCGAGCTGCGGCCCTCGGGCGGCGGCGTCGCCGTCGAGGGGCTGCTCGGCTACCTGCCGCAGAACCTGCCCCTCGTTGGCGAGCCGACCGTGGCCGAGGTGCTCGGCATCGCCCCGGTGATCGCCGCGCTGGACGCCATCGAGTCGGGTGACCCGAGCGAGGAGCACTTCACCACGATCGGCAACGACTGGGACATCGAAGAGCGCACCCGCGCCCAGCTCGACCGGCTCGGCCTCGCGGACATCGGCTTCGACCGGCGCCTGGGCACGCTCAGCGGTGGCCAGGTCATCTCGCTCGGCCTGGCCGCGCAGCTGCTCAAAAGGCCCGACGTGCTGCTGCTGGACGAGCCGACGAACAACCTGGACCTCGGTGCGCGCCGCAGGCTCTACGACGTGCTCGGCGACTGGACCGACTGCCTGCTCGTGGTCAGCCACGACCGGGGCCTGCTCGACCGGATGGACCGCATCGCCGAGCTCGACCGGGGCGAGATCCGCTTCTACGGCGGCGACTTCACCGCGTACGAGGAGGCCGTACGCGCCGAGCAGGAGGCTGCCGAACGGAACGTGCGCAGCGCCGAGCAGGAGCTCAAGCGCGAGAAACGGGAGATGCAGCAGGCCCGTGAGCGGGCCGAGCGCCGGGCGAGCAACGCCGCCCGCAACCTCAAGAACGCCGGGCTGCCGCGCATCTTCGCCGGGAACATGAAACGCGGTGCCCAGGAGTCGGCCGGGCGGGCGGGCCAGATGCACGCCTCCCGTGTCAGCGACGCCCAGGCCCGGCTCGACGAGGCCGGGCGGGCGCTGCGTGACGATCAGAGGATCACGCTGGAGCTGCCGGGGACGAACGTGCCCGCAGGACGCACGGTCTTCCTCGGCGAACGCCTGCGGGCCCGCGGCCTGTTCGCCGAGCCAGGCGTCGACCTGACCGTACGCGGCCCCGAGCGCATCGCGCTGACCGGCCCCAACGGTGCGGGCAAGTCCACCCTGCTGCGCCTGATCAGCGGCGAGCTGGAGCCGGACGCCGGCACGACCAGGCGGGCCGACGGGCGGGTCGCCTACTTGTCGCAGCGGCTCGACCTGCTCGACGTCGAGCGCACCGTGGCGGAGAACCTGGCCGCGTTCGCCCCCGGCAGGGCGGAGGCGGAGCGGATGAACCTGCTGGCCCGCTTTCTGTTCCGCGGCGCGCGTGCACACCTGCCGGTGGGAGTGCTGTCCGGCGGCGAACGGCTGCGCGCCACCCTGGCCTGCGTGTTGTGCGCCGAGCCCGCGCCTCAGCTCCTGCTGCTCGACGAGCCGACCAACAACCTCGACCTGGTCAGCGTGGCCCAGCTGGAGGGTGCGCTCGGCGCGTACCAGGGGGCGTTCGTGGTGGTCAGCCACGACGAGCGATTCCTCGCTGAGATCGGTGTACAACGGTGGCTGGAGCTGTCGGACGGTCGCCTCCTGGAAACCGGGGGCCCCGCCGGTGAGTGACGCGCTGCTTGCCCGCGATCTCGTACGGACGCTGGGCGCGCGGCGCGTGCTCGACGGCGTCTCGCTCACCGCTGCGCCCGGCGACAGGATCGGCCTGATCGGCGAGAACGGCGCCGGCAAGACCACGCTCCTGCGGCTGCTGGCCGGGCTGGACCGGCCCGACTCCGGCACCGTCGTACACCCCGCCGACCTCGGCTTCCTGCGCCAGGAGCTGCCCTTCGACAGCCGGGCCACAGTCGCCGACGTGCTCGACGACGCCCTGCGCGAGGCGCGCGCGGACCTGGCCGAGCTGGATCGGCTCGCCCGCGCGCTCGCCGCCGCTCCGGACGACGCCGCTCTGCTCGGCGCGTACGGGGCGCGGCTGGAGCAGGCTCAGGAGCGCGAGTCCTGGGACGCCGACCGGCGCGCCGGGATCGTCCTCGACCGGCTCGGCCTCGGTGGTGTGCCACACTCCCGCGCGCTCGCGTCGCTGTCGGGAGGGCAGCGCGGGCGGCTGGCCCTGTCGGCACTGCTCATCAGACGGCCCGCGGCGCTGCTGCTCGACGAGCCCACCAACCACCTGGACGACGACGCCGCGGTGTTCGTGGAGGAGCAGCTGCGCGGCATGACCGGCGTCGTGGTCGTGGCCAGCCACGACCGGGCGTTCCTGGACGCGGTCTGCACCGACCTGATCGACCTCGATCCGGCGGTGGACGGGCCCGTTCGGTATGGGGGCGGGTACGGCGCATACCTGGCCGAGAAGCGCGCGGAGCGAGAGCGCTGGGAGCGGCGGCACGCGGAGGAGCAGGCGGAGCTCGGCGAACTGCGCGCGGCCGTCGCCGTGACGGCCCGGCGGGTGGCGCACGACCGGCCGAAGCGCGACAACGAGAAGATGGGGTACGGGCACGCCGGGGGCCGTGTGCAGCACCAGATCGCGCGGCGGGTGCGCAATGCCGCCCGCCGGCTCGCCCAGCTTCAACGCGAGCAGGTTCCCGCCCCACCGCCCCCGCTCCGCTTCAGCCCCCGTACCCTGGTCGTCGATGCCGCGGAGGACGCCCACGCCACCACGAACGCCGCCGAATCCCGCGATCCCCACGACGACGCCTTGCTGTCACTGCGGGACGTGCGGGTACCGGGACGGCTCTCGATCGACCGGCTCGACGTGCCGCTCGGGGAGCGGCTGCTGGTCACCGGGCCCAACGGAGCGGGCAAGTCAACGCTCCTGGCCGTGCTGGCCGGGCTGCTGGACGCGGAGGGCGAGGTGCGGCGGCGGCCCGGCCTGACCGTCGCGCTGCTGGCCCAGGACACCGTGTTCGAGCGGCCGGACCGGACGGTGCGGGAGACGTACGAGCGGGCGCTCGGTCCGGAGCGCGCCGAGTCCGTGCCGTTGCGCTCGCTCGGCCTGATCGGCTCCCGCGACGTGGACCTGCGAGTGAGGGAGCTGTCCGTCGGTCAGCGCCGTCGGCTCGCGCTGGCGCTGCTGGTGGCCGATCCACCCGAAGTACTCCTGCTCGACGAGCCCACCAACCACCTCTCGCCCCGCCTCTCCGACGAGCTGGAAGAGGCCCTGGGCACCGATGGGCCCGGCGCGATCGTGATCGCCAGCCACGACCGGTGGTTGCGCACCCGCTGGCAGGGCCACCACATTCGTCTGCCATGAACCTTCACGTGTCACCACCACTTTGACCTGTCACAGCGGCTCCAGAAAGGGGCTGCGGGGACCGGTCGGCCAGACGCTCCATGCTCGCTGAGGACTCCGGCGTCGCCGAGGACGATGCTCGTTTCCTCGACCGCTCCCTAACCCGATCCACGACCTGGAACTACGGCGCGGTCAACGCGAGCGGCCCGAACCCCGCCTTCGTCGGCGACATTCTCGGCGACTGGCGCGAGGAGGTCGTGTACACCAACGCGGCCTACAACGAGCTGATCATCTTCACCACGAACGTGCCGTCGAGCACCAGGCTGTACACCCTGGCCCACAACCCCGCCTACCGCAACGCCATGACCCTCAAGGGGTACATGCAGTCCCACCACGTCGACTACTTCCTCGGGGCCGGCATGGCGAAGCCGCCTCGGCCGAACATCACCTACGCAGGAAGCTAAGCTCCTTTGTCTATGTCAATGCGCCTCCCAACGCCCGATGACCGACTGTCCCGCTACACCGGCTGGACCCGCGCGCATTGGGAGGCCATGGCCGATCACCTGCTCGCGTCCGTGGCGCCGTACGCCACGGACGACTTCGCCCAGTTCCGCCTGCCCGGCAGGACGAGCAGGTCGGGGCAGGTGAGCGACGGACTCGAGGGCTTCGCCCGCACGTCACGCACGCCGGGCCGCTTGGACACCTCCTTGGTCAGTCTCGGCGCGTCGCCGTCCTCGGCGACCGCGGCGACGCCACGGCTCAGATCCTGAAGGACGTACTGCTTGTCGTCCGCGCTGCGCGAGTCCTCGTAGTCGTCGGGGTCCTCGTCCTCATAGTCGCCGTACCACGCATCCTCGTCCTCGTCGGGATCGTAGGCGTCCCAGGTCTCCTGGATCTCCGCCAGGGCCAGGGTGATCTCGCAACCCGCCTGCTCCGCCGCAGCTCGCAGCAGGGCGCCCCGCGCGGCGTCGGAGCCCTTCAACCGGGACCAGCTCAGCCCGCGGGCGGTGTACTCATGGTCGAGGAGGTACGCCAGCCGCGCCGGCGGATCGCCCCTGCGATGGCTGTACGGAAGGACGACCGGGGTGGTGAAGTGCGTGTGAAGGCAGGCCGCGAGATCAGTGACCAGCGGATGCTCGGCCGCCACAGCCTGGCTGTCGCCCGTCAGGAGCAGGTTGTAGGTGAGGGTGACGCGGTTGCCCGTCTTCACGGGAAGAACCTGGTGCCGGCAGTCGGCGTAGAAGGCCACCAGCGAGACCGCGGTCTTCAGCCCTCGGTATTTTTTGGTCTGGCTCTGATGCTCGACGACGAGCTCGCCGCCGGTGTACGCGGACGGCAGCGTCACGACCAAGGTCGCGACCATCGCGTCGTCCTTCTCGGAATCCTGGTGGGCGACGAAGAACTGCCCGGTCTCGTACAGGAGCATGGAGTGCAGCTCCGGCGTGAGCTCGCAGTGCGGCGGCAGTCCCAGTTCCGCGCGCATCTCGTCGAGGGCGGCCGCGAACGCATCCGCCCATTCGACGCGCACCAGCTCCTTGGGGATCTCCCAAGTGTCGCGGACCTCCGGGTCGGTCAGCGTATGCTCGCCGCGCCCGAACCGCGCACGGCGGCCGAGCTCTTGTAGTTGGGATGCCTGCTCGTCGGAGACGGGGAACCGCAGCGGACCGACCCCATCGACCACCACCGACAGATCGGTCTTGGGAAGCTTCCGATAGACGCTGGACGCGGCCGGCTCCGCCGACGCATCAAGCAACTCGGCCAGCCGTTCACGGGCCATGCCGGGCACGGAATCCCCTTTTCTGTCGCGGAACCAAAGCTACTGCGTGGGGAGAGCGCTCCGGTGGCCGCTTTCAGGAACGCCGTTCGCTGAAGATCGCCCCTCGGCGCTTGATCTATACCCGATCATGGGAGCAGGCGGTGGGCGAGTCGTTCGGCGTTGAGTGCGCGGATGGCATCGTCGACGGCTTGCCGGTCAGTGAGGTCGATGCCGCGGTCGGTAAGGGCGTCGGCGATCTGTTTAGCGGGACCCCAGGAGGTGCGGTCATCGAACGCCTGGCGGAACTCGGGCAGGTGGGCGTCGACGGCGTCGACAACCGGGGTGATCCATCGGGGATCGACGCCGCGCCTATCAAGGGCGTAGGCCAACCACTTGCGCAGGACGTTGGGGAGGGCTGTGCGCTGGGCGGCATCGAGGATGGCTTTGCGGGGCAGCCAGTCGGTGAGCAGCAGCATGACCTCGGTCGGGCTCCAGGCCAGCGGGCCGGAGACGATGTAGCCCTCGCCATAGTCCAGGAACAGCTCGGCCAATGACCTGCTCACCTCGTCGTCCAGGTTGGTGGCGGTGGTGGTGAACTGGTGGATCAGGTGGTGGCGCTCGGACTCGGGCAGACTTTCCCGTTCGGGCCAGTCGGGCAGATGGCCGCGGCAGCGGGACCAGGCCAGCGCCCGGTTGTCGACGAAGTTCTCATCGTCGTTGCGCGGCCAGGTGATATCGGTGGTGCGCAGCGCACCGGCCAGGTCAGCGAGCACGTCGGCCACCGGAGCCTGGCTGATCGGCATGGGAACCTCGTCGGCCTCGCGTAGTTGGTTCCACTGCGCGGCGGCGCCGATTTCCAGGATCGCGATCTTGTCGATCATCAGCCCGCCGGGCTTGATGACCTAGGCCATCAGCGTGTGCGGGTGTGGGCCGTCGTAGTCGATGAACAGAACCTGTTCGCTGTCCCATACATCTACCGCTCGCCATGCCGCGACCGCGGTCCATGCCGTGTCCGCGGACATGGCGGTGTGCCAGGGCGGCAGCGGCTGGGTCTCGGCCAGGATGTCGATCGTCTCGGCCAGCATGGTGATGTCGGTGGGGGGTGCGACCCGCGCCAGCGCTGCGATCGCGGCCAAGCCGTGTGGTGAGGGTGTGGTGCATGCTCGGCCGGTCACCTCCATGCACAATCGATGCTCAGCCTCGCGTTCGCCCAGTTCCGCGGTCAACCATGCCTGACCGAGCCAACCGCTGGCCCAGGTCTCGGCCATCAGCGGGTCGGCCAGGCCGGTGAGTTGCCGGGCATCACGCAGCAGCAGGTCTGATCGGCGCGGCGGGAGGGGCGAACGACGGACCGATCTGCTGCTGGTGGTCTTGCGGCGGCCGCGGCTCTTGGGCATGCTTCAGTCCACCACAGTGGCGACCGGGTCGCATCTTGCTCAGCACCTCGAGTGGATATCCGGGTCAGGCCGCTGCAGGCTCGGCTTGATCGGTATACGCCGCGTGATCCACCCCGACGTCGATTCGAGGGGACCGCGCCGTTCGTCATCTACAGACGTAGCATGCCGCAGTTCGTCGTGTATAGACGCTCCAGCCGGTCGGCGTGGCGTCGGGGAGGTGATCGACATGGGGCCCAGCTCTTGGCGTGAGCGCTCGGCTGGGCGAGCTGGTCAGGGTTTGAGCACGTAGCGACCGCGCACCCCGCCCTTGGCCACTGCCCGGTGGGCCTCGGCGACCTGGTCCAGCGGCATGACCGCGTGCACTCGCGTCGGCAGCTCACCGGACGCGGCGCGGGCGAGCAGGTCGCCCAGTCGAGCGCCGTCGGGATGCGTAACCACGACCTGTACGGTGATCCCGCGCTCCGCGGCCGGCTTGGCGCTCGGCTGGACGCCGACGAAGTCCCCGTGGTCGCGGACCAAGGCGAGGCCCCGCTCCTGCAGTACCGCACCGTCGGCGACCGCGTCCCAGCCCGGCTCCGCGTGCGTGGTGAACTCGGCGCCGAGACCGCGGACGAACTCCTCGTCCTCGGCTCTGGCCAGACCGGTCACCTGCCAGCCGCGGTCCTGCGCGAGCGAGACGACGTACCCCCCGACCGCGCCGGCCGCCCCCGTGACCAGCAGCCGGTTGCCCTCGGCGGGCGCGTCACCGAGGAGATCGACGATCTGGGCGGCGGCCAGCCCGTTGAGCGGTACCGTCGATGCCGCGACCAGGTCCAGGCCGTCGGGAACGACGGCGAGATCGGCGGCCCGCACGATGAGCTGTTCGGCGTAGGTGCCGAAGTCACGGTCGAAGCCGTCCACCAGACCGGCGACCCGAGTGCCGGCCGCCAGATCCACACCAGGGCCGACGGCGACGACGGTCCCGGCGAAGTCCCAGCCCAGGCCGGTGCGCTCGGGCTGATTGACCAGCCCCATGGCGTGGAAGAGGCCGCGGGCGACCCCGAGGTCGACAGGGTTGACCGGCGCGGCGGCGATCTCAACCCGGACCTCGCCGGGCCCAGGCTCGACGACGGGAACGTCGATGATCTCAATCGAGTCGGGTCCGCTCGGGGTGCGGACGACGGCCGTGCGGAAAGTAGAGATGCTCATGGATTCGGTCCTCGTGGCTTGTGTCCAATGGTTGCCTGCATCACGATGGGGTAGTAACTCTCCAATGGGAAGTACGCACTTCGAAGTGCGTAGCTCACCCCCCGGTAGGAAGGAGCGGCCGATGCCGACGAGGACGGCGGCCCAGAAGCGGGCACAAGCGAAGGGGGACTACGACGCGTTCCTGGCGAAGTGCCCGAGCCGCCAGTTGCTCGACCGGATCTCCGACAAGTGGGTCGCGCTGATCCTGGCCGCGCTCGGCAGCGACGGCCCGCACCAATCCGGAGACGACTGCGGCGGTGGGCCGCGGTCGATGCGCTACTCCGAGCTGTCCCGCCGGCTGGCCGGGATCAGCCAGAAGATGCTCACCCAGACGCTGCGCTCCCTTGAGCGCGATGGGCTGGTCACCCGCACCGTGAGGCCGACGGTGCCGGTCACGGTCACGTACGAGCTGACCGACCTCGGTCTCTCGCTCAACCACGTGATGCGCGGCATCAAGGAGTGGGCCGAGGCGCACATGGATGAGGTCCTCGTCAATCGCGAGGAGTACGACACCGACATCGCCTGAACGCTCACCATCAGCGCAGCAGGGCGCCGGCGCGACCCCCATCCAGGGCGGCCTGGCCGCCGAGGGCGCCTACGTCGCCCACGTGGGCGTCCCGATCGTCCCCGGCGGAGGTGCGAAGGCGACCCCGATGCCATCGCCGACCGGCGGTTGCGCCGAAGCCTTTCGCCGAGCGCCACGGTCGCCCGATCAGAACGCCGTGCGTGTCTCGCTCCGAGGATCCCCCAGCACCATCCGGTCGTCATAGAGCCCCGCGCGTGCCAGGAGACGCCATGGCCGGGCGAGGCGAACGGACACATCAATATCCTCGTCTGTCGCGTCAAGGTCGAGATCGGCCATGGCCAGCGCCGGCCGGCCGTTCCTCGGGCAGCGCGCCAGCCAGCGACCGCCGGGTGCGACGATCCCTGAGGGCACAGTTGCGCTGAACTGGGCCGGGATGGAGTACCCGAGCCAGTAGCCGTACAGCGTGCCGTATGCCTGTGCGACAACCGCTCGGGCCGCGTCGTCGACCATCACGGACAACAGCACGCAGTGCACGTTCAGTCGCTCGTACTCAGCGAACACCTCGGGGAACTCCGCTTCGATGCACAGAGCGCACCCGAACCGGATCCCGTCGGTCGGTTCGGCGAGGTCAGTGGGTGGATCGAGCCGAAGGCCACCCAGAGGCTAAGCTCTCCGGCCAGGCTCGCGATCGACTCGGCCTCCTCGCGCAGCACGTCCCAAGGGACGCGGCTCCAGTCCGCCGCTGCCAGCGTTCCAGGCGGGCCGGAAGACATCACGTGCTTCTCGGATATGTGATCGCCCCTTCTGGGAACTGCACCAGTCGCGCACCGGCCGCGGCGGCCTCCCGCATCAGGCTGCGCACTTCCGCCCCACTCGCCCGCAGCGTCCTCGGATCGGTCGGATCCTCAGGCACCGTGCTTTGCGCGACCGCCAGCCGCAATGTCCTCGCCATCCCAGGACGATACGACAGGAGGCGAACTGCGGTCACGGCTCATGATCTGCTCCACCGCGCCTCCACATGGCAGCGCGCCGTCAGGGCGCGACTGGCCATCGACGGCTCGTAGCTCCTGGCCCTGATGGCTGAGGGACACCGTCAGGGCAGATACCGCGATCGCCGTCGTGGTTCCGCTCCGCCGGGACATCACCTGACCGCTTCGGAGGTGCCCGTGGCGAGGAAGGAGACGCGGGCGGTGGACTCGATCATCTGCCTGGCGAACTCGGCGGGGCCTAAGGCAGTGCCGACAGCGGTGGCCATCGCGTTCGCCAGTGCGCTGATGGGGATCTTGGCGCGTGGGCCGAGAGGAAGCGGGCTGAGTGCGGGTCCGGTGTCTCCCGCCGCGTTGCGCAGGGTCCTGCCGACTCTGTCGGCCGGAAAGAGCTCGACGGCGAAGTGCAACGCCTCGGGCGGCAGGTGCAGGTCCAGGCGGGCGAGCACGTCCTTGAACAGGCAGAGCATGATGGTGCCGGAGAGCCGCTCCACGCGGAGCGGGTCCAGCTTTGTTCCGGCCCCGTCGTACGCGGAGACGAGGAGCCCCGGGTAGCCGCTCACCAGGTCCGAGCGGATGATCGCGCCGGACGCTGCGGGGATCGGCACCGGCGGGGAATGCGCCAGGTCCTGTTCGGCGTCCTCCGGGGTGACGCGCCCGATGCTGTAGGCCCCGTCGACCAGCAGGGACATCCACCGTGGATCGAGCTGGAAGAAGCGGACGCTCTCCACCGGCAGCAGCCGTTCGTCGGGGACGAGATACCGCAGCGGGACTCCGCGCAGCTCGGTCAGGTCCCGGAAGAGCTTGGTCACGTCGTCCGGCGGGGCGGTCTCGATGTCCGCCACGGCGAGCGGATGGTCCTCGTCCAGGAAACGCTTGCTGCGCTGGGCGCGCCGTCGTTTCCAGGCGTGCATGGCCGAGGCGGTGCTCTGGTGGTGCAGGGCGATCAGACGGCCCAGCTGCCAGGCAGCGGCGTAGCCGGTCTCCAGCATTCCGGCGTCCGGGTGGTAACGGAGCAGCGCGTCGGACGTGCGCACCGCGGCGGGCGTCCCCACAGGCACGGGCCCGTTGACCAGCGGCCCGCGGTACCAGGACACCGTCCGGCCGCCCTGTCGCAGGACGTGGCGTACCGGCACCTGTCCCTCCCGGAGGAACACGTCGGCGCGCGGATCGCCGGATTCGGGCAGCGTCGGCTGGGCGCGGCCGGCCAGCCCGGAGGCGAGCGAGGTGAAGGTCTGCCCGCCGTCCACGCACGCGAAACGCCAGCTCGCCAGGCTGACCAGCCGCACCAGCGCGCCCGGCCGGTCCGGCCCCAGGTCGAACCCGGCCGCGGTGTAGCGTCCCTCGACCGAGACCAGATGCGCGGTGCACGTGGTCTTCCGTGCCGGAAGCCGGCAGCCGATCACCACCGCGGTGTCGTCCTGCGTGGCGCGGCGGCGTACGTGGGCGAGGTAGGGCAGATCCTCGATCGTCGGCATGATCTGGGCGAGCAGCGCGCGCGGCACGTCGATGACGGTCGCCTTGTCCCCGGCCGCCTCATGCTGGTCCAGCACGGGTGCAGGCATGTACGGAGTTCCGCCCGCCAGCGCGGACAGCGCGACGACCTTGGGCTCCGGGTTCTCCTCCCCGCAGAACAGCAGAAGCACGAGCCAAGGCGGTACGGTCCCCGTGGGGCCGCCCGCCTCGCGTTCCCAGGGCAGCGTGGCCCGGCGCAGCACGATGTGCGGGAGCACGTTCGCGTGATCGCCGAGGCTGCCCGGGGGCGGGAACATTGATTCGACCGCCTCGGGCGCCAGTGTGAACCGCTCGCCTGCCACGGTGAACGTGCGCGCGGTGGTGAACCGCTCGGCGTTCAGCCCGGTCGTCTGGGTGACGCTGATCCGGTACGCCCCGCGGGCCAGGCTGGGCCTGCGGTACGCGAGGAAGGTGAGGTTTTCAGACACGGGCGGCCACCTCGGGCGTCTCCAGGAAATGTTCGCCGGTGAAGCCCTTCAGGTCGAGGTCGGCGCCGCGTAGCACCTTACCGGCGATGGCGGCCCGGATCTCCTGGGTGCCGCTCAGATCGATGTCCGGCTGGGTCGCAGCCTGGAACGGCCGCTGCGTCCGCCAGGAGAAGGCTCCCTGCTTGGTGGTCGCCGCACCGGATGTCAGCGCGGTCAGCGGCAGGCCGGCGGAGGTGGCCGGCTCCTCCGGTGGGAGTGGCGTGATCTCGTACCCGGTGAGCACGTTCTTGACCAGTGCGGGTTTCTTCAGCGACGGTGTGAGCTCGTCTCCCCACAGCGCGGCGGGCAGGTCCTTGCCGACCGGCTTGTACCGGAAGTGCGTCTCGGCGGCGACGCCGTCCCGCAGGATGGTGATCTCGTGGGTCGAGACGACGTCACGCCGGTCCATCGGTGCCACCCCGAACGCCGCGCCGGTGCCCGCCAGCGTCGTGGCACCGGCGCGGCCGGTGCTGCTGGGCATCGCCGCGTCCGTGACCAGGCACAGCGTCAAGGGGTTGACCACGCCGAGGTCGGTGCCCGATCCGGAGTTCGGCGCCCCGCCGCGCAGCGCGATCGTCACGACGTCCTTGTCGGGAAGCTGCGTGGCGCGGAACGCGTCCCAGTCCAGCGGGCTGGGCCTGGCGTGCTTTGTCGGGCCGAAGCCGATGTCGATCGACACGAAGCTGACCTTGATCCTCGCCTCGCCGCTGAACTCCGGGCCCCAGATCCGTACGTCCGTGCCGACGTCGATTTTTATGGGGTAGCTGAAGCCGAACTTCGAGATCGTATAGGTCGCACCGACGCTCACGTGGAGCGCCGCCTCGTAGTGGTAGGGCTGCCAAGCCATCAGGAAGTCGAGCGAGGCGCTGAACCACGCGCGCAGCGCGCCGTCGTCCCAGATGATGTCGAGGCTGCCGCCCGCCATGAGCGCGCCGGGCGTCAACGCGAAGTACGCCGAGCCCTTCAGGGTGAGCTGCGGCGACTGCCGCCAGTTGAACCCGAGGCGGGGCACCGCCGGGTAGTGCGACGGTTTGTTGAACCGGGGGTGGTAGCCGCCCGCCGTGAGGACGAAGTCCCCGTGGTTCTGCTTGCCGAACCACGTGACGAAGGCGAACCCGCCGGTCAGCCGGCACGCGGGGTTCAGCAGGTAGGAGTTGGGGGCGAGCAGCGCGCGCAGCTCGAAATAGCCGTCGGCCGGGACGAAGGTCGCCTTCAACATCAGCTGGAGCTCGGCGATAGGAGTCGGCTTCTTGCCCGCCGGGATCTTCCGGTTCCTGGCGGGCAGCACCATCGTGGCGACACCGAGCACGTTCACCTCGAACTTGTGCCCGAACCCCGCGGTGACGAGCACGAACGTGTCGATCATCTGGAAGGAGGTGAAGCGGACCCCGAAGGCCAGGAAGTGGTCGCCTGGCGATACCCGGATGTGCCCCTCCAGCTTCCGCAACTCCTCGGTGAGCCCGCCCGGCGGCTTGGTCCCCGTGGCCTCGGCCACCAGGGGGAACTCCGCGACCCTCTCGACCGGCGGCGCGATCAGCCGGCGGTTGTAGCCGAAGGCGGCGGCCAGTCCGCAGACGAAGAAGAACGGAGGGCCGCCGATCGGGTAGTCGAGGTAAGCGTGCACGAACAGCGACGGGCCCTCCTCCAGCTGAATGTAGGAGCCGACGGCGCTGATCGTGAACGTGCCGGCGCCGATGACGACCTTGCCGCTGTAAGCGTCGCGCTCGACGTTCTTGTAAAGGACCTTCCCCGCGAGGAAGGCCCCGCTGATCCGCGCCGGCCCGCCGGTGTAGGACAGCCCCAGCCCTTGCAGGGCGAAGGTGGGCTTGGCCCCCGACTCCGCCAGCGTCAGCCCGGCGGACAGCCCGGTGCACGACAGCGTCAGCCCACCGGCCTTGACCGCCGCATCGACCAGTACGGCGAGCCGCGCGGGCTCGCCCGCCTTGCGCAGGTAGGACACCCCGATCCGCTCCACGTGCACCGGACCGTAGTCAGCCTGCACCTTGCGCCAGATCACGTTGTCGCCGGTCTGCGTCTCCTTGACGGTGGGCTGCGCCTGCTCGCCGGGCGTGGTGGGCAGCGTCACCGGCGCCTCCAGCGGGCCCAGCTTGAGTGTCCCGCCCAGCGTGAAGCCCGCGGAAAGATCCTGCGCCGGTAGCTTGGCGGCCCCGTCGGGGAGCATGTCGTTGACGTGATCGACCTGATCCTTGGTGATCGGCGCGGACGCGGCGATGATCCGGAGCGGGTCGAAGCCCACGATCCGCTTCCCGTCGGTGAGCCTCGGCCCGACCACGGGGAGCCCGGCCAGGTCGATGGTCGCGGTCAGGTCGATCCCGAACAGGTACGTCCCGCGGTCCGCGGTGAACAGCGCCTGTTTGAGGCCGACCTTGATGCTGTCGTCGATGTACGCCGCGGCCGACGGCGACAGCGCGCCGACCAGCGCCTTCACCGACGGCGTGGGCGCAGTGCCCTGGTGACTGCAGACGGCGGCGAACCTCGTCGTCTCTGCCTTCCTGGCGAAGTACACGGCGAAGGACAGGTTCTCGTCTTTCTCGACGGCGACCGTGAGCTGCCCGCGGACGCTCACCGCCTTCGTGTCGATCGCGACCGCCAGGGCGATGTCCTTACCGTCGATCTTCATCAGGGTCTTGCCCTGGAGGAAGAGCCTCCCCTCGCCGGTGGAGACGTCGACGCCCAGGTTCTGGACCGTCAGCTCCTTGATGGGGGCGGGCGCGGTGAGGCCTGCGTAGTCACGCGCGAGGTCGTCGATGAACCGGCCCAGGGTGATGCGCGCGTCGGGCGCGGTGTCGCCGGTGAAATGCCAGCCCTTGGTGCCCGAGGCGTAGCCCGCGCTCACCGACACCGGCACCTTGGCGACGACGAGCGTCGCCGAGGCGGTGAAGGACGTGGCCGAGCCGTGGTTCACCGCGAAGCCCACGCCGGTGAGCGTCACCTTCGGCAGGACGTCCCACGTTCCTTCCAGGTCGAGCGCGGCCGAGAAGGTGAACGGCCGCTGCTCGTGGGGCAGGGCGCCGAACAGCTCGAACCGTGTGACCCGCAGGTCGGGGAAGTCGGTGGCGTCCTGGCCCGTGAGGTCGTGGTAGACCTCACCGATCTTGAGCGGACCGTCGTCGTCGCGCAGCGTCGCGCTCACCCCGCGCTCGCCGAAGTCGGCGGCGAGCTCCAGGGTGCCGTGCTCGCCGAAGGCGACCAGCCCACTCACCACGCCGCTCAGCCTCCGCGTGGCGGAATCGGCCGGGTTCTCCACGCGGAACACGACGTCGATCGCCTGGACCTTGAACCGGTCGCTGATGTGCCACGCCTCCGCGGTCTCCACCTTCAGGGCGAAGTGGCCGATGCCCCGGTCCGGGGTGACGGACGCGGAGATGTCCGTGAGCACGACCGCCTTGGTGATGTCGAAGAAGGGCACCTTCAGCGTGCCCTCGGGCAGACCGGTGAGGGTGAGGACGTCGGACAGGCTGACCGCGCCGCTCCTGCCGAACCGCCCGCGCAGCACCACGCCGCCGGACCAATCGGCCAGTTCGGCGTACAGATACATCTCCTTGGTGACCCCACCGGCCGTGAACGGGACGGTGGCGGACATGATCAGCCGGCCGGTGACGTCGAAGTCGGCGGTGGCCTGCCTGAAGGTGGTGAGCGCGAGCAGGCCGTAGCACCGCTCGGTCAGCCGCAGCGCCCCGATGCGCAGCTCGGGGGCGTCCGGCCCGTCCAGCAGAATGGACGGCACGGTGGTCATCGGTACCTTGACCTCGGCGGGCTGCCGCAGGAGCGTGACGTCGCCGGTGAGCCGGTGCTCCACCCCGTGGAACAACAGGTCCAGCGCGGCCATCCGGGTCGTGACGTCCAGGGTTCCGGAGAAGGTGAGCGTCGGCTCCGGCGCGCCGCCGTCGAAGCGCAGCTCCGGGCGGGAGAATCTGGCCTCCTCCCACAGAGTGCCGGCGAGCCGCGGGAACGCGGTGACGAACGACCAGGGTCCGGTCCCGGTCGCGGTCACCTGCGCGGTGACGCCTGCCGCGCCCGCGGTGAACTCCGCCGTGACGGCGAGTCCTTTGAAAGGGCCGTCCTCGCCGGTGCCGGTCACCGTGACGCCTTGGGCGGTCAGCGTGCGCGCGGTCACGTCGCGCAGCACGAGCCGGCCGGTGGGCAGGAAGGCGCCGAGCCGCCCGGTCAGGTCAGGCGAGCCGAGGGTGTCCAGGGCCAGGTTCAGTCGATTGCCGTCGAGCCATACCGCGTCCTGGAGTTGTGCGGGGGTGAGTGTCATGAGGCACCACCGCCCGCAGCCGGCTTGCGGATGACGACGTACTGCGTGTCATGCGAGCCGGTCGAGTACACCGGCTGCGCGATCTCGAGAGGGGTGGGAAAGGAACGCGTCACGGTGAGGTCCCAGACCGACACCTCGTGAGGCGTTGTGTCCGCCGTGCGGCCGTTCCGGGCGAAGCGATCCACCCACCGCTGGACGATCGTCCGGCTCGGCAGGTGGTGCCGGGAGTTTCCGAAGAAGGCAGCGCTCACGACGACCCTCTCCCTGGGGCGGACGTGGTCGACGAACGACTGGCTCGAAGAGGTTTCCACGCTGCCGTGGTGGGGCGCGTTGATGTAGTCCACCCCGCTTATGCGGTTTTTCATGCCGCTGCCGATCATGTAGTCCTCGGTGTCGAACGTCGCGTCGCCGCACAGCAGGATCTTCTTGCCGTGCACCTCCACGAGGGTGACGATGGACGCCGCGTTCGTTTGCAGCTCGTTGGCGATCTCTCCTTCTGTTTCCGCGAAATCGTTATCGACGCCCGCCGCCACCAGGGTCACCGTGCAGTCGTTCTCCGCGACAACGGTGAGCCCGCCATCGGTGTCGAGCCGTTCGATCTTGTTCGTCGCGTCGGCCTTCGGGATCGCTACCCCGGCCAGCAGCGCCTTGTGCTTGCCCGACTTGTCGGGACCCAGATCCACCCGCTTGATCAGCGACTCGCGGATAACAGTGCGCCTGACCCAAGCCTGGGCGCGATGGTATTTGTCGAACTTCAGGCTGTGGTACACCGTGTGCGCTTCCACGTTGTTCGGCACGACCCGCTTGAGCTGGTTGAAGTGGTCCCTGTCGGGGTGGGTCAGGATGAGGATGTCGAGCTTGGTGGTGTTGCCGAGGAACATGCGGTCGGTGAGTATCCCCTTGACCCTCTTGACGTACGCCTCGTCGCTCTCGCGGTCGGCGGCGAGGGTGCCGCAGTCGATGAGGACAACCTTGCCCCCCGGCGTGGTCATCACTGTGCAGTCGCCCTGTCCGACCTTGACGAAGGCGAGGTAGAAGTTGCCGTCGCCGCGCCCGCCGCCCGGCGGCACCGGCACCGGAATGGCCGCGAGTCTGGCGCGCAAGGCCTCGGCGTCCCGCCGCGACCGGTCCGCCGCATCGGCTTTCTGCTTGGCCCGGTAGACGCGCATCTTCTTGCGGGGCTGCTCCAGTTCCTCTGGGGTGGTCCTGTCCGTGAGGAGGCCGAAATCCAAATCGTCATCGTCATCGTCCCGCTTGCGCTTCCGCGTCTTGGGCATCTGGTCACCTCATCCGTCGGCGGCGAGCCGTTTGAGTGCCTGCAGTTCCTTTTCACCGATCGTCACCCCGCCGATCTGCAGCCCGGTGAGTACCGCCGTCGCCGCGTGCAGATCGACCAGTACGTCCTGCGTCTCGTTGCCGTCCTTGAGGAAGAACCCGGTTTTCCTGGCCTCGATCCGATGCCAGAACTTCTCCGTGTGATGGAAGCGGATGTTCGGGAACGTGAGTTCGTCGCCCTCGGTCCTGTCCTGGAACAGTTCCAGGAAGACGATGCTGCCGCCGCCGGAGCCGGTGTCCCGCCGCAGCTGCATGTGATATCCATCGCGGCTGACGGTGGCCAGGGCGTGGTCCCACGTCGCCGCGTCTCGGATCGCGCCGACGCGCAGGCCGGTCAGCTGCGCTGTGTGCGCGGTGAACAACAGTGGGCTTCGCTCCACCCGGGCGGTCAGGGCGCCGTTCACGTAGCCGGGCACGTGCTCGTACTCGACGGTGACCTGCGCATGGCCGAGCACCGGCAGCCCGAGCACGTTCTGCAGCACCAGCTCCACGGACCCGCCCGACAGCAGCACGGTGCCCTGGGCCGGAGTGATCGTCCACCGCATCCGCCCGTCTCGCAGGCTCCCGTCGCCGACGGTCCAACCCGGAGCCGCCACCTTCAGCGTGGCCTGGGGCGCGCTCGCCGCCGAGGTGAGAGCCCACGGCTGGCTCTCACCGTCGTTCTGTACGACGAAGCCGACGGTGAAGGACGCGCCGCCGAGCTGCAGATCACCTCCGGCGCCGAGCGCGTTCGCCAGGTTCAGCCGCAGGGTGGCCGGCGTCGCCCCGTCGGAGAGCACCCGGTCGCCGCCCGCGATCCGCAGGTCCAGCGGGACCTCGTCGCGTCCCGGGTGCCGCAGGATCTCCAGGTGGCGCGTCCGGGACCCGGTGAGCTCGTCGCTCTCCCCGGTGTACTTGAGCTTGCGGTAGGCCAGCTCGATCCGGGTGAGGTGCGCCCCCTGTCCGCCGCCGGCGCGCAGGCCCGCGATCGGGAGTTCCAGCGACGCGCCGGAGGCCAGCGGCGTTGATTCCGGCCATCGCAGGCGCAGCTCGCCGGTGTCCGGATCGGCGGTCATGGTCCAGCCGGGCTTGTCCAGGGCGGGCCGCAGCCCGGCCGCGAGCGTACCGCGCCTGAACCGCAGCGTCAGGTGCTCGCCCTGCGTGGGCATGGCCTCGATGCCGTGCCTGGAGGTGTTGGTCAGCCGCAGCGTCATGGTCTGGCCGGCCGTCGCGTGCTCGACGTACAGCACGGGCTGCTCGTCGGTGTTGACGAACTCGAACTCGAGCGGGCGGGTGCCGACGTACGCCTGCAGCGCCGCCTCGTCCTCCGCCATATCCCGTTTTATCTCTACTTCAGAGAGTTCACTGTTATAAATGCGGAAATGGGCAATGCGTCCGGGGAAGAACCGGTTGCGGTACGTCGCCAGCATCAGGCTTGATTCCGCGGGCGCCCGGTCCGCGCGCGCCGTGTACTCCGCGCTCAGTGTGCCGTCCAGGTATATTCGCGCGACCTTGTCTTGATATGTGACGGCCACGTGCCGCCAGGCACCCGCGGGCAGGACGCCCGCCGCGCTCGTGTGCTCGGACTCGTCGTTGGAGAGCGGGGCGAAACGGTGCTCGATCGAGCCGTCAGAGTTGACCAGTACATGGAGATTGTCCGCGGTGAGCAGGCCGACGGCGTCCGTGCCGGAACGCGGAAGAGGCTTGACCCACGCCTCGACCGTGTACGCGGCGAAGCCCAGGGCCGGGGTGCGCTCCAGCAGCACGTAGGTGGGCGTTCCCGTGGTCCCGTTGAACTCCAGGCAGCTTCCGAAGCGTGGATCGAGGACGGTGGCGGGCTCGTCGCCGTAAATCGTTCCGTGCAGGCGGGCAGGCGAGGAGTCCAGCACCCGCTTCTCCGGGCTGACCGTGTGCAGCGGCCAGTGCAGGACCAGGCTCATGCCAGACCCTCCGCGACCGCCGGGTGCGAGCAGAGCTGCCCGCGGGCCTGCTCCTGCACGTTCCCGATCAGCTCGTACACCTGGGCGTACGGCAGGCGGCCGAGCGCCTCCAGGATCAGATTGATCTCTGGTATCGACAAGGAGAGCGTGATCTTCTCCATCAGGCGGGACCTCGTTCGGATTCTGAGGGGACGGGTCTGCGGGTCAGCCACCCCTCCCGCAGGGTGGGCAGGGCGGGAAAGCTCGTGTCGGCCGGCGCCTCGGTGAGCGGGCGGCCTGGCGTGCCGGCGCCGTCCCGCCAGAACCACCGCTCGCCCGGCTTCTGCGGCAGGGGCAGGTCCAGCCGGTCGCCGTCGGCCAGGACCGGCGCGGCGAAGAAGGACAGCCGGAGGTTGTCCATGACCGGCCGGTAGTGCTCCGGCGGGATACTGATCGACTTCGTCGGCAGGATGCCGGAGGTGACGTGGACGGGTGCCCTGGGGTCCACGAGCAGGGTGAGTCGGCGCGGCGGCATGCCGATGGAGAAGGTCAACCCAGGGTCCTCGGTCACGAGGAAGAGCGGGGCCGATTCGTCGGGCCACAGGCCCACGAGCCCGTCGTTGAGCTGGCCGTGCGCGCCGATGCGTACGGGGAAACGCACCTGGGTGAAGCGGTTGGAGTCGCGGCCCCGTCGCCCGAGGTCGCGGCGGAAGGCGTTCCAGTCCTGGTGGATCGCGGGCAACCCCATCAGCTGCAGGTCGAGTTCGGCCCGCACCACGGTCAGCGGTCGCCCGGCCAGGAGGTCGCCGTGCTGCTCCGGCTCGATCCCGTCGAGCACCCCGAACAGCGACCGAATGAGCCGGGCGAGGTGGTCCGGTCCCAGGGCCTGCATCCTCCTCGCCACCGACCGCAGGTGCGGGTTGCCGACCCGGGCCAGGGAGCCGTCCGTCCAGCGGGCGAGCCGCGGGTCGCCGGGCTGCGCCCGCGCCTCCAGCTGGCCGAGCGCGCGCCCCTGCTCGTCGTAGAACTCCACGGCCGTGTCGATGTCGTCGGGAACGATCCAGCCACAGACCGGCGACGTTTCCGGCACGTCGTTCGCCTGCCGGGAGTCGTGGTCGGAGTCGAGCCAGCGGAACGTCAGGCGGGCCGGCTGGGTGAGCCGGGGCGGCATCGCCACCCAGCCCGGGTGGCCGGGCACGCGCAACTGAGTCGTGGTCACCTGATCGCTCGTGTCCACATCGTGGGTGATCCCGAAGTTGTCGATCAGGCGCAGCCGCCTGAGCAGCAGCGTGCCGGCCCTGACCGGGTGGAAGTCGTGATGGGGCTGCGGCGTGTACCGGGTCTCGGGGCCCACCGCCCGCGCGACCCTGCCGGCGAACTCCTGGTGATCGGGAAAGCCGAGCGGATCGCCGATAGGGAGCTGGCGGCCCAGACGGCGCATGACGAGCGCGTCGTTCAGGCCGGTCAGGGCCTGGGCGAGGTTGCCGTGCTCGTGCTCGCGCAGGTGACGGCAGATCTTGACGATCGTCCGCAGGCGCTGGTCGGTCCCGTTCTCGCCGTACCAGCGAAGGACCGGGCCGGGGTCCTGGCGGAACCGCTCGGCGTCCATCTCCTGGTTGGTCGCCTCGGCGTACGGCTCCAGGATGTGCCCGGCCAGGTAGCTCAGGAGCCTTGCGGAGAGGATCGGACGCGTGGCGGAGGTCACCACGCTGGTGCCGGCGTAGACGTTGGCGCCCTTGACGCCGACGCCGGTGTCCGGCCGTGGCCGCAGCTCCACGTCGTCGGCGACCAGGGTGTAGTTGCCGGTGATGTACGTGGCGTCGTAGTTGCGGTCGGCCGGTTGGAGATTGCCGCCCGGTCCCGTGGGAAAGAACTCGACCTCCCACTGCGCCAGCAGCGGATGCCATGGCGCTCGCCGCCAGACGTGGCCGCCGACACCGAGCGCCGCTACTCGCTCGCGGAGCACGGCCGGTTCGATCGGCTCCGGGACATCGACCACTTGGCGGGCCTGCGGCTTGCCGGACGCCGCGGTGTCGTCCCGCCCGTACCTGTGGGAGGGCGTCGCGATGTCCCCGGTGAGGAGCACGACGGGTTCGCCGGGCTCGTAGTACTGCGGGGCGGCGAGGCTCTCGAGGACCAGCTCGGCGGCGATCTCCTGCGCGTTCTGGGCGTTGTAATTCGTGAGCGCCTTCTCCACCCGGGCTTTCACCTGCCGCAGGCCGTCCTCGCCCGCCAGTGCGATCGCCTCGTCGACCCGGACGATGCTGCGTTCCAAGTACTGCCGGACCTCATCTGGTTCGGGGAGGTCGTGCCGGGTGCCCGTCGCGCTTGTCGTGGGGTAGGCGCAGTGCTGGTACCTGTGCCAGTCGGCGAACAGCCGCTCGCGCATGCCGGCCAGTTCCCGGACGGCCCGATCATGGGTCTCCTGCGCAGTGTTCAGCCGGTTCAGCAGGTCACCCAGCCAGTGCGGGAGAGGCCGGCGCTCCCTGCGCTGCCGCTGGTCCGTGGTGGCGTCCGGATGGTCCTTGCGCTGGATGGTCCACACCATGCCCGCGGGCAACGGGTGGAAGGTCCGCGCGTGGCGCGCCTCGGTGAGCTTCGCGCCGACGTCCAGCGGTTTCGCCTCCAAGCGGTCGGCGAACGCAAGGGCCTCCAGGAGGTTCTCCACCTCGTCGGGCTCGTGTCCGCCGAGCACGGTCCCCAGGTGGGCCGCCAGCGCCTCGGTCGCGGTACTGCCCACGAAGACCCCGGACTCCCCATCCGCGGCAGGCCGCCTCTCGGCATCGCTCTCCGGCTCGAAGACCACCCGCGCGTAGCACACGGACCGTTCCGCCCCTCCCGCGTCGGCTCGTGCGAGGGCGTCCTTGGCCCGGTCGGCGTACCAGCCAACGACGTCGTAGGCGACGCCACGCGGCGGAGTCCCCGAGTGAGAGGGATCGTGCAGGCCGAAGACGCTGTGGCAGTTCGGATAGAAGGCGGCGAACGTGGCGTCCCCATAGCCGATCGCCGTGATCTCCGGCAGCCGGTCGTCGGCGGCGCTCTCCGTCCAGGCGTTGAGCGGCACCCGGCGGCCGAGCCGCCGGAATGGCACGTCCCGCTCCACCGGGTAGGTGATCCCGCCTCCGCGATCGCCGGGCGGGGCCAGGAAGTCGCTCTCCACCACCCACTGGGCGTCGACCACGCCGTCACGGCTCCGGGTCACCAGCCACCGGTCGGGCGCCGCCGGAACCTGCGTCACGCCGCCTTGCTGCTCCAGCCGGGTCAGCGCGTCGGGCAACGTCCAATGCAGGTGCACGCCCGGCTTCAGGCGCAGTGTCCGGTCCCGGAATGGAATCGGGACAAGTTTGTCACTTAGGTATGAAGTATCAGAATTATGGTCTTTTCCTGTTGTTTGCTCCACGTACGGCAGGCGGCTGAAATCCATTGCCCCCCGCACGACTTCGGTCTCTTTGTCAAGACATAAAGCGTCGACCCGCACCGGAACAACGAGAACTTGACTCACGATCCCCCTGACCGCAATTCGGCACCTGAAGCGAACATAAGCCACACATCTCCCCTATTCAAGAAATTGTCAACAAGCCTCGCATCGGCTACCATTACTCGCCGTGCGTGCGCGACCCCTCTCGGCGTTCACACCACCGCAGAGTCTCCGCGCCCCGAAAGGCCGTCGCTGACCTGGTCGGACATCCGTCGGCGCCTGCCGCGCCCGCCTCATCCGGCCGGCCGCACGCTGCCGTCGGCGATGACGCCGCGCGGACCGAGCTAGAAGCAGCCCCCGGCTTCATCGTGCGTCAAGCCGACTGGGAGCACCAAGTTGAGAAATAGGCAAGCAGCGAACCCTCGATGGCGCCGCTATCGCCGAATATGGCCGACCGCTCTATGACGTTATCGGAACAGCGAGTTCCTCATAGGCCGGGTGCAATGGTGCCGGATTCGGATGCCATCTGCAGATGCGTACGCGACGACTGCCGGCGCAGGTGAACGAAGCGGGCGGCGGCGATGCCCGAGAAGATCAGCCCCGGGACGCCGGGAACGAGAGCGGGAAGGCCGCGACGGTCAGGGCGACCAGGCCGACGCCCGCAAAAACGACGCCGATGATTATCAAAGGCCGGTTCGCGAGTTGATGTCCCTCTGATCGCTTGCGCTGCATGAGGAGGGCTGGTCACGGGCTCGTTGCCAGGCTATGGACGCGGCTCAGCGAACAATCCCGGCTCGATCTCCACGAGAATGCCCAGGCTGACCAGGCGCTTGAGCTGGCGCGGGTGTTCTCGATGTTCTTACGCGCCAGGGGCAGGTCCAGGGCCAAGCAGAGGTCACGCGCTCGTGAGGGCTGGCCGGTGTCGGCCATGAGGGTGAGAATCTGCTGGTAGGCGGGATGGTCGGGCACTGCGGGAGCCGGTGGTGGCGGGGAGGCCGGACGGGGCTCGCCGGCGAGGACGAGCAAGGTCTTGCGGGTGATCCGCAGATGATCGAGGTCCTGGTCGAGGTCCCGCAGGCGGGCGGTCAACTCCTCGATCTGAGCGTGGATCTGTTCGATGTGGCCGGTCAGCGCCTTCTCGCGGGCGTCGATCCGGTCCAGCAGCCACGCGCCGGGGGTCCGGGGTGCTCACGTGTCGCGCCAGGCGGGGGTGGAAGGGCCGGTCAGCCGGCGGGACATCACGTCGGTCATCGCCCAGTACACCCGTGACTCGTACCAGGCGCCGGTGCAGGGACATCGTGCCGTAGGTCTGCTCCACCCCCCATCGCTTGGGCTGAGGGACGAACCCGGCCTCGGCGGGGTTCCGCTCGACGATCTGCACGGCGACGTCGTGGGTGGCGCCGTGGGCGACGGAGTCGGTGGGGGACGCGCCGAAGCCGTTGATCTTCTGGTAGGTCTCTCGAGGGTTCACGGTGATGGTCGGTGCGGCGGGGCCGGCGGGCCGTACCCAGTTCCGCTCATCACCGGTGGTCAGCCAGACTTGGGCGACGGGCATGGGGTTGGCGTTGGCCGGGGTACGGCGATCGTGGTGCCCGGCCAGGGGCGACGCCCCTGGCGTTATGGCGCTTCCTTCAGGCTACGGTCTTCTCGATGGGGGACCCGCCGATCCGGCGCAGATCGGCGGACGGAGGGGCGGCGATCTGCTCGCCGTCGAAGCGGATCGAGGCCGAGACGGCCGATCCGAGATGGCTGTTGGTGGCCTTGACGAGGTGGTCGTCGAGCCGGCCCGCGACGACGCGCAGGACGGCCGCGCCGCCCCTGGCCGCGACGATCTCGATCTGATGGGTGCGGCCCCTGTGGCGGAGTTCCAGTTCGATCACCGGATCCGAGTCGCTTTGGACCAGGACGGTCGCATAGCAGACGTCATGGTCCGGGTGGATCCGGAGGTAGGCGTCAGCCGCGCCGGACAAGACGGTGACCCCGTCCTCCGCGGTGAGGTCGCGGGGCGCGGTGCGGTGCAGCGCGTCGGCGAGGATACTGCAGGGTTCGCCGTGCTCGTCGTGCACGGGTTCCGTGCCCTCGAGGTAGACGTGTCCACCGGCGGCCAGATGGGCGGCGAGCTTGTCTTGGACTGCACGGTGCATGAACTGCCCGCCGTGCAGAGCGATCCGGTCGTGCCCGGCCAGATCGGCGTGCTCCAGATCGACGATCCGGTAGTCGCGGCCTGCGGCGCGCATCCGGTGGTGGAAGTCCAGCAGCGGCCGTCCGCACTGCTCGGCGGCGCCGGGCGACCAGGCGCCGATCGCGGCGTAGGGGGTGTATAGGCCCCAGGTGGCGTAGGTGACGGGAGCGCATTCGAGGTACTCCGTGCCGTGGAGCGTGAAGTAGTCGGCGAGCATCTTCACGGCCGCGGCCTTGCCCGTGGGGCGGCCGTCGCCGTCGATCGGCGGGCAGTCCGGGTAGGGGGCGGACAGGACGGCGTCGAGCGCGGGTGTCCAGTCGGTGGTGGCGATCGCGGTGTAGATGTTGAATCCCGTTGCACCGGCCGCCAGGGCGAGGAGGGTCTGGTGGAAGCTGGTGGCGCCTGAGGCGTAGGCGGTGTCGTACAGCTTGGAGAAGCCCCAGTTCTCCTCCATGTTCGGTCCGGCGGCGCGTTTGGCGGCGATCACGTAGCGGGCGTGGGCCGACCGGTCGGCGGAGACCACGCCCATCCAGTTGGTGAAGCCGTACTGCAGGCCGTCCCAGGTCTCCGGCCGGACGCGGGCGAGCCAGGCGTCCAGGTCGCCGTCGTCGCCCGCGGGCGGGTTGAGGTTGAGCACGACCGGGACAGGCGGGGCGAACGCGTCGGTCCAGCGGCGCAGCACCTCGGTCAGGTAGGCGGCGTGGAAGCGACCCCAGTCGACGTGCTGGAGCGGGGTCGCCGGGCCGCGCGGTGGCTCGACCTCGGCGAAGGCGGTGTAGGCGGTGCCGTGCCGTGCGTTGTAGCCGGCGACGTCTCCGTACTCGCGGGCCAGGACGGTGCGGAAGAACTCCAGCCCGGACGCGCTGTAGTCGTATGCCGACAGTGGGCGGGCGCCGTTGGTGAACAGGCCTTCGTTCCCGATCTGGCTCCCGATGATCGGCCCTGCGGGCGTCACCAGGTCGGGGGTGAACAGGGCCCGGCCCGCCTCGCGCAGCCACCGCTCGGCGAGCGCTGCGAAGCGTGAACCGAGGGGGGCGGGAAGTGGCCAGGGGACGGCGCTGCCGTCGGCGTCGAGTTCGGATCCCGACCATGTGACGGGAGCTCCGTCGGCGCCCAGCTGCGGCTCGATCCCGGGATCGGCGAGGGGGCACACCCAGTCAGGCAGGCCGCCGTAGTTGAGCTCGGCGTGGACGAACGGGCCGGGTTTGACGATGACTTGCAGCCCGAGCTCGCCGCAGAGCCGGACGAAGGCGACCGCGTCGGTCAGGTCGGGCGGTGCGGCGGCGTCGGGCTGGTGGTGCCGCCACGGGATATAGGTGGTGACCGCTTTGACGCCGGTTGCGGCGACGAGGGTGGTCAGCCGGTCGCGCCATACCTCGGGGCGGTCGCGGAAAAACGGGTACTCGGCGGTGATGAGCAAAGGGAGGCTCCGATTACTTGAGTCCGGTGAACTGGATGCCGTCGAGGATGCGGCGCTGGAAGATGAGGAAGATGAGGATCACGGGCATGACGGCGACGACCGCTCCGGCCATGACGAGGTGCGGCTGGGCGACCCGCCCCGAGGCGAGCGCTTGAAGGGCCAGCGGCAGCGTGTAGTTGTCCTGGTCGCTGAGGATGACCAGGGGCCAGAGCAGGTCGTTCCAGTGAAAGATGAACGCGGTGATCGTCACGACCGCGAGGGCCGGCCGGGCCATGGGCAGCGCGATGCTCCAGAAGATCCGCAGCCGGCTCGCGCCGTCCATCATGGCGGCCTCCTCCACCTCCTTGGGGTGGGTCAGGAAGAACTGGCGGAGCAGGAAGATGTCGAACGCCGAGACCAGGCTCGGCACGATCAGGCCGGTCAGGCTGTCGGCCATGCCGAGCCACTGGGTGACGTAGACCTTCGGCACGAGCAGGGCAACGCTCGGCAGCATGATCGTTGCCAGCAACGCGGCGAACAGCCGGTCCCGTCCGGGAAAGGGGATGCGGGCGAAGGCGTAGGCGGCCAGTGCCGAGCAGAACACCTTGAGCGGGATCAGCACGGCGACGACCAGGACACTGTTGAGGAACGCCCCGCCGAACCCGCCCAGCTCGAAGACCTCGGTGTAGTTGGCGAGGGTGCCCGCCCAGTCGCCTTCCTCGGTGGTCGGCAGCAGGTGCGGCGTGGAGGTGAACACGTCCTGCGGCTGCTTGAACGAGGTGGCCACCATCCAGGCGAACGGGGCGAGTGCGACGAGTGAGCCGGCAGCCAGGAGCAGGAAGGCCACGACGCGCAGCGGGGCCGGGGCGCGCCGTCCCGACCGGCTCCCCGCGCGTCGGTGACCCACCGGAGGCCGGGTCCGTTCGGCGAGCAGGGTCATGAGGCGGCGTCCCTTCGGCTGAGGCGGAACTGCAGCGCGGTGATGAGCAGGGTCGCTATGAACAGCAGGAACGACATGGCGCTGGCCACGCCCATCTCGCCGTCCCGGAACCCCGACACGTACAGCTGCAGCACGTAGGTGAGGCCCGCCGACTCCGGTCCGCCGATGTCTCTGCCGAAGAGCACGTAGACGACGCCGAACATCTGCAGCGCGAAGATGACCCCGGTGACCGTCAGGTAGAAGGTGGTGGGGCGCAGCAGCGGGAGCGTCAGGCTGAACAGTTGCGCGCGCCGGTTCGCGCCGTCGATCTCGGCGGCCTCGTACAGGTTCCGCGGGATGCCTTTCATCCCGGCCAGGAAGATCAGCATCGCGGTGCCCGATTGCCAGGCGGCGATCAGCACGAGCGCCGGGACGACCATTTCCGGGATGCCGAGCCAGTCGGGCCCCTCAATCCCGATCAGGCCGAGAGCCTCGTTGATGAGGCCGAACTGCGGGTCGTACAACCATCGCCAGATCGCGGCGACGGCGGCTTCGGCCGTCACGACCGGCAGGTAGAACGCGAGCCGGAAGAAGCCCTGCCCGCGCCGGACCGTGTCGATCAGGTAGGCCTGGACGAATCCGGTGAACAGCGCTGCCGGGACGGCCAGGACCGCGTAGAGAAGGGTCACCCGGACCGAGATCCAAAAGTCGGGGTAGAGGTCGCGGTCGAAGAGGATCTCCTGGTAATTCCGCAGGCCGGTCCAGCGGGGTGCGGAGGTCATGTCCCATTCGGTGAAGCTGAGGAACAGCGCGCCCGCGGCGGGAACCGCCATGAAGACGATCGTGTGCAGGATGGCCGGGGTGACGAACAGCCAGCCTACGAACGTGTCGGGGCGGGCGCCTTTTCGGGCGCCCGCCTGCCGTATCAGCTCCATCCGAGGACCTTGGTGGCCCGGGTGGCGGCGGCGTTCAATGCCTCAGCCGGCGATGTGTCACCGTCCACGCCCTCTTCGATGGCCTTGGCCAAGACGTCGTCGTTGACCTTGATCCACTCGGTGAGCGCGGGACGGGGACGTGCCGACTCCAGTTGCTGGATGACGATCTTCATGTCGGGGTCGCCGGCCAGCGCCGAGGTGGCGGCGGCCTTCTTGTTGACGGGGAAGTTGCCGGTGATGTCGGCGTACTGCGCGTTGTGCTCAGCGCTGGACAGGAACTTCAGCCACTTCCAGGCGGCGTCGGGGTTGTCGGCCTTGCTGAAGACGACGCCGTTGTCGCCGCCGATCGTGGAGGCCTCCTCCAGCTTCTTCGGCAGCAGGGAGACGCCGAACTTCAGCTGGGGGAACTGCTCGCGGATGCCCAGGACGTCCCAGGGGCCGGAGAAGGTCATGGCGGCCAGGCCCTTCTGGAACGCCTGGTCGGTGTTGGTGATCTTCCTCGGGGAGCTCGTCAGCAGGGTGCGCCACAGGCCCAGCGCCTCCTGGCCTTGAGGACCGTTGAAAGTGATCTTCTTGGCGGCCTCGTCGACCATCGTTCCGCCGGCCGAGGCGACGAAGGCGGGGAAGATCCAAGCGCCGAAGCCGTCACCCTTGGGCAGGGAGACCCCGGCGACGTTCGGGTGCTCGCGGTGAACCTTCTCGGACGCGGCGATCAGCTCGGCCCAGGTGGTCGGCGGGGTCTGGATGTACTTCTTGTTGTAGAACAGCACGACCGTGGTCTGCTGGAGGGGGATGCCCATCAGCTTGCCCGCGACCTTGTTGGTGCCGAGGGCACCGGGGTAGTAATCGGCCTCCTCGATCGTCCCGGCCGGGACCTCGGCGAGCTGTCCGCCGCCCGCGAACCTGGCCATCTGGGGCTGGTCGAGGTAGCCGGCGTCGGGGGCGCCGCTGCCGTTGAGCGCGGTGGCGAGCTTGGTGTTGTAGTCGTCCTTGGGGATCTCGGTCAGCTTGATCTTGATGCCGGGGTTGGCGGACTCGAAGTCCTTGGCCAGTTGCTTGACCTTGACGGCCTGGTCGGGCGTCGGCTGGTAGTACCAGAAGTCGACCGTCCGCGTCGCTGTGGCCTCCTGGGCGCCTTCGCCTCCACAGGCAGTCGCCGCAAGGGCGACCGCGAACAGGGCTGCGGCCATTCTCATCGGTGTTCTCATCTGGATTCCTGTGGTTCGGGGGCGGATCAGGAGTACAGGTTGAGCTCGTGGATGGACCACCAGTTGCCGGCCGAGCCGGTCTGGACGATCCGCAGGTAGCGCTTGGTCTGCGTGGGGAAGGACACCGTGGTCGTGGCGGTTCCGGTGCCGGAGGCGATCGCCGTACCCCACGATCGGGGGTTGTCGGAGGCGTAGACCTGGAAGCCGCGGGGCTCATCGCCGCCCGCGGAGGTGATGCGCAGGGTGGAGAAAGTGCGGGCCTGGCCGAGGTCGACCTGGAACCACTGACCGTTCGCCTGGGCCTGGCCCGTCGACCAGCGGGTCGACTCGTCGCCGTCCAGCGCACGAGCGGGAGCCTCCCCGGCCGCCGACACCGAAGCGGTGGCCGTCCAGCCGGTCCGGCTGAGCACGCCGCCGGGGGTACCGGACGGAGCGGGCCAGGTGTAGGTGGCCATAGAGCGCGCCGGGAGGCTGGAGGCGAAGGTACGGTCGTTCTCCGTGACGGAGAAGGGCTGCGCCGAAGTGGTGGTGTTGAGGGCGACGAGGACACGGAAACCGTCCGGGTTGACGAAGGCGACGTTCTGGACCTCGGCGGAGCTGGTGGAGCCGACCCTGACCGCGCCCGGCTTCACGAACCTCGCGGCGTGGGAGAGGACGTAGTACTCGGCGTTGCGGGTGTACCTTGAGCCGTTGATCTCGACGACGCCGTTGCAGCGGTTGGAGCAATGACCCTGGTGCGGGCCGCCCGACGGGTTCAGGGCCAGGTTCCAGGTGATGGTGGACTCCCCGCCGTTGCGGGCGTTCTGGATGAACAGGTTCTCCGCATGCCACATCAGCGTGTCGGCGAACGTGGCGGCACTGTCGGCGCTGTCAGTGCCGCTGCACTCGGTGAACATGACCCGCTTGCCGGCGTTGACGACCTGCTGCTGGGCGGAGACCTGTCCGCCGTAGCAGTGGAAGGCGGCACCGACCAGGCGGGAGACGTCTCCGGCCCTCGAGAACACGTCGAGGGGGTAGTCGGGGCGGTCCCAGTTGTGGTCGTAGGCCCAGATCCGGGTGTTGAGCCCCGCTGCGGTGAGCTTGGCATCGAGCTGCTTGATCAGATCGGCCTGCTGCTCGGACGACATGACCATCGACGGGTAGCTGGTGGGGAACAGCGGCTCGTTCTGGACCGTCAGGTCGTCGACCGGGACGCCCGCGGCCCCGTACGCCTGCACGAACTTCACCAGGTAGTCGGCGTAGGTGGCGACATATTCGCTCTTGAGCGAGCCGCCGTTGAGGTTGTTCGAGTCCTTCATCCAGGCCGGTGCGCTCCATGCGGAGCCCATCACCTTGAGCGCCGGGTTGAGCTGCCTGGCCTGGCGGACGAGCGGCAGGATGTTCTCGGTCTCGTCCCGCTGGACGCTGAACCGCGACAGGGTCGGGTCGGCGGCGCCGTCATCATAGGTGTAGAAGTCGGCGGTTCGGTTGAAGTCGGTCGCGCCGATCGGCTGGCGCAGGTAGTTGAGGCCAGCCGTCTGAAACAGATCGGCCATCAACGCGTTACGTCGGGCCTTCGGCATGGCCGCGATCAGTGAGGCGGAGGCGCCGGTGATGGAGGCGCCAAAGCCCGTCATGGTCTGGTGGGTCTCGGCGGGGGACACAGTCACGTTGCGCGCCAAAGTGGTGGCGCCGAACGCGGTGTCGGGCTGTCGGACCAGTTTGGCGGACCCGTCGGCCGTGGTCAGCCAGATTTGGACGGACGGCGCCGCCTGAGCCGACGTGGTGTGGAGGGTGAGGGTGCCTGCTAGCACACAGCCGAGGGCCGTGGCCGTGGCGAGGCTTCGGCGGAGATGCATGATGCTCCTCCTTCGATGGGGGGTGGGGGAGAACATCGATGAAACAAAATGAAACGTTCCTGTAAAATTTTTCGTGTCACATGAGTACTCGGACGGCTCCGCCTTGTCAAGAGTTCCCTGCACACAGCCCTGGAGATCGAATAACGGTATGCTGTGTCTGTGAAACGAAGTGATGTAACTTATGGCTAGGCGGCGCAGCGGCAAGGTCACCGTCCGAGCCATCGCCACCGAGGCGGGCGTGTCGATCGCGACCGTTTCGCGGGTCATGAACGGCCATGATTACGTCGCGCCAGAAACCCGTGCTCTGGTACAGGAGGCTCTGGACAGGCTCGGAAGCACCGCCGTGATCCCCGGCTCTGCTTCGGAGGACCGCCCCGCAGGCGCCGTCTACGTACGCTGCCCCTACCTGCTGACCGACTACTTCGGGATGATCGTCTCCTCGGTCGCCGAGACCCTCGACCTGCACGGCCGCCGCCTCATCCTCAGCGCAGGCGACGCGGCCCGCGAAGCGAGCGTCATCTCCGGGCTCCCCGACGACCCGGACATCGCCGGAGCGATCTTCATCGTCCCCTCGGAGACCAACGAGGAACTGGAGGAGCTACGTGCCCAGGGATTCCCGTTCGTCGTGATCGATCCGCGTCTCCAGCCGCCGCGCGACATCGCCT
Source organism: Nonomuraea polychroma (assembly GCF_004011505.1). Taxonomy (NCBI): domain Bacteria; kingdom Bacillati; phylum Actinomycetota; class Actinomycetes; order Streptosporangiales; family Streptosporangiaceae; genus Nonomuraea; species Nonomuraea polychroma. Next base: position 9,172,589 of record NZ_SAUN01000001.1, on the reverse strand, counting down.
CGGTGGCGGCCTCCCATTTCGCCGGCGCCCGGAACCTCACCGCCCACCTCATCGAACTCGGGCACCGCCGCATCGGCGTCATCGGCGGCCCTCAGGAGTGGCTGGCCAGCGAATACCGCCTCGCCGGCCATGCCTCAGCCCTCGCCGATGCCGGACTCCTCACCTCCCCCGAGCTCATCGTCCGCAACCGCGAACCGGTCACCGACTGGGGCTACGACTCCGCCCGCCGCCTTCTCGACCTTCCCGAACGCCCCACCGCCATCGTCGCCTTCAACGACAAGTCCGCCGTCGGCGCTCTGCGCGCCGCCTTCGAACACGGCCTCCGCGTCCCCGAAGACCTCTCCATCACCGGGTTCGACGACCTCTACCTCAGCCTCAGCACCCTTCCCAGGCTCACCACCGTCCGCCAGCCCCTCGAAGAGATGGGCCGCATGGCCGTCACCCTCCTCATGCGTCTCATCGCCGGTCACACCGTCGAAGCCCTCCACATCGAACTCGCCACCCACCTCGTCATCCGCGACTCCACCGGCCCCGCCCCCGCCCCGCGGTAGAAAAAAAGGCCCTGAGAGCGGCGACGACGAGGCGGCCAAGCTCGACGGGGCCGGTTACTGGCGGATCTACTTGCGCATCCTGTTGCCGATCTCGGTGCCGGCTCTGGCCACAACGGCGATCTTCACGTTCATCTGGACCTGGAACGACTTCTTCAGCCAGCTGATCTATTTGACCAAGCCTGAGGTTCAGACCGCTCCTGTCGCGCTGCGCAACTACGTCGATGCCACGAGCGGGGCGTCGTGGGGGTCGATGTTCGCCATGTCCATCGTTACGTTGATACCTGTCTTCATCGTGTTTCTCGTCGGTCAGCGTTACCTCGTCAAGGGGGTCGCCACCACGGGTCTGAAGTAGCAAGGACGAACCGACCATGACCCTTGACCACGTGCGTCCGCTCGGCGCTACCGGTCTTCTTGTGAGCGCGATCAGCCTGGGCACCTCGACGCTCGGTGATCCCGCCCAGCCGGACGGCTCTCCCGCGCCGGAGTCGGTGAAGCTGGCGCGGACGTTGCTCTCGGCGCCGTACGCGGTCATCGACACCTCGAACAACTACGCCCAAGGCCGCAGCGAGACCGCCCTCGGGCAGGCCCTCGCGGCGTACGGGCTGCCGGCCGGGCGCACCATCGTCTCCAAAACCGACGCCGACCCCGAGACCGGACGCTTCGACCGGGATCGCGTCTGGCGATCCTTCGAGGAGACGGCGGCGCGGCTCGGACTGGAGAGGTTGCCTCTGCTGCACCTGCACGACCCGTACACGATCACCGTCGAGGAGGCCTTCGCACGTGGCGGGGCGGTGCAGGGCATGATCGAGCTTCGCGAGCAAGGGCTGGCCGGCGCCATCGGCATCGCCGCCGGCGAGATCCAGCTGATGACCCGGTACGTGACCAGCGGCGCGTTCGACGTCCTGCTCACGCACAACCGCTACACCTTGGTCGACCGGCGCGCCGAGGAGCTGATGACCGAGGCGGCGGCGCGCGGTATGGGCATCTTCAACGCCGCTCCCTTCGGCGGCGGGCTGCTGGCCGGCCGCGGCACCCGCTACGCCTACCGCGAGGCGTCGCCGGAGCTGCTGGACTGGGTCGGCCGTGCCCGCGAGCTGTGCCACGCGTACTCGATCGAGCTGGCCGCCGCGGCGCTGCACTTCTCACTGCGCAGCCCGCTGATCCACTCCACGGTGGTCGGCGTAGGCCGGCCGGAACGGATCACGCAGCTCGAGGAGCTGCACCGGACCACGATTCCCGACGACTTCTGGCCCGCATTGGAGGCGCTGGGAACGCCGCCCTCCACCATCGACGACTGATCGGGCACTGGACTCGGTCAAAGGGATATCGCGCCCGAGAACAGGGCGGCGGGCGCATCCCTCACGATCACATCGACGGTGTCGCGGCCGAGCCGGCGTTCGAGGCGGGGCAGGAAGACCCGACCGAGGACGTCCATTCACCGGTCCTTCGCCGTACGCGCGGAGCATGGAGCGGCGGCCGGCATCCGTGCCGAGGCAGATGTGATCGACCAGGTAGGCGCCGCGTGCCGCAAGCTCGCGGTGCAGCTCCAGGTCGGCGTTGCGGTCGGTGTGGCACAGGAGGGTACGGTCATGGGCGGGCGCTGGCGATATCGGGAAGATGTGGTGCGGATGACCGCCGCGCTGCGCCCGGCCCTGCAAGCCCGCGGCATCCCATCGGCGATCTACATCGACAACGGCGCCGCCTACGTCGATGCCTGAGTGTTGCGGGCATGCGCCTGCCTGGGCATCAAGCTGATCCACTCCACCCCACACCGGCCAGAGACAAGGGCAAGATCGAGAGGTTTTGGCGCTCGATGCGCGCTCAGTTCCTGGTCGAGATCGACGCACCTCCAGCACGGGCGGCACGGCCGTGGCCGACCTGGCCGACCTGGCCGACCTGGCCGAGCTGAGCAAGCTGTTCGTTGCGTGGGTGGAGACCTCCTACCGCCAGCAGATCCACTCCGAGACCGGCGCCAAGCCCCTGGCCCGCTGGCAGCAAGGACTCCCCGGGCCGCTGGTGGTTCCCTCCCCGGCCCAACCGGCCGAAGCATTCTTGTGGACCGAACGCCGCAAAGCGTCCAAGGTCGGCACCGTCACCCTGCACCACAACGCCTACGAAGTCGGCCACGAGCTGGCCGGCCGCTACGTCGAGCCGGCCTTCGACCCCTTCGACCTGACCCGGATCGAAGTACGGGTGAACGGCAAGCCGGTCGCGGCGGCCAGAGCGTTCACGATCGGGCGGCACGCCCATCCCAAGGCACGCCCCGAGCTGCGCGGCGACACCGACACCTCACCGCCGGCACCGCTGACCAGCATCGACTACTTACGGCTCGTTGACGCCGAAACCAAGCTGGACCGGATCGAGGAGGTCACCAGCCAGCCTCAGACGCCCATCGGGCTCGATGCCGGGGGGCGACGAAGGAGGCCTGCGGCGGCGATCGCTCAGCCCGTCCCGAAGCCCAGCCACCCCCAGCGATCGTCACGGTCGTACCCGGTCCTCGAATGGATGTCCAGAGAACGTTTCGACCGAAACGTTCCTGCCTGGGTCTAGCGTGTTTTGGTCTAAACACGCTAGACCCACGTTCAAGGCGCCATGCCGCATCACTGTCAGCCGACGGCGTAGGCGCGGGTGATCGTCTGGGTCAGTCCGAGGCCCGCCGCGTCGGTCACCACCGCGCGGAGCGAGACGAACCCGGCCGTACCCGGGTTGGGCACCATGGCGGACCAGCCCGAACCGGTGCGGGCGACCGGGATCTTGCGCCAGTTCGCGCCGTCGTCCACGGACATCTCCAGCCGGACCGACGTCGCCTGCACCGGCGCGGACCCGGGGTTGCGCTCGATCCGGACGGGCAGGCGGGTCACGCTGCCCGGCTTGGCGCGGTTCGAGTCGTCCAGGCCCTCGGGGCTGTAACGGACCGCGGTCAGCGGCAGCGGCTGCGCCTTGGCGGTGGTTGCGGACGGGAACGTCCACACGGACTCCACGCCGGTGGACAGCGCCGAGTGCGGGACCTGCCTGCGCATCGACGCGGTCAGCGTGTACGAGCTGCGCCCGGAGGGAAGGTCGGCGCGCAGCTCGCACCCTCGCGGCTCGTAGACCGAGCAGCCGGCGAGGTCGGCGGTGGCCAGCACCTGCCCGTCCTTGGCGAGGGTGGCGGTGCCGGTGGCGGCGGTGTCCGACCCCGTCCTGCCCGCGCCCCCGTCGGCGAACAGCCCCACTCCGGAGAAGGTCAGCTTGTCGCCGGTACGGTTGCCGCCCGGCAGCAGGAACGACGGCCCGGTGACCGCGGTGTTCCAGACCTCGCGGGTCTGGCCGCGCTTCATGAGCCTGCCGCCGTCGAACATCAGCGAGGTGCCGGCCTCGAACCCGCTCTCGTAGGTCAGCCCCGGGGTGCGGTAGTGGATGAGCGTGCCGGGCAAAGTGATGTCGCCGACCAGCGGCCCCAGGGTCGAGCCGGGGAAATCAGGGTCGTGCAGTCCGGCCAGCGGAGTGCCCGTGGCCGCCACTCCTGAGGCCCGGTAGGTCGCGGTGACCTTCGCCAGATCCTTCTGCCTGGCGTTGTAGGCAGGATCCTCGGGGAGGCCGTCCCTGCGTTGGTCGACGAGGTCGTAGATGTACGGGCTGGGGGACACGTCCTTGCTGAGCCACTTGGTCCCGAGACTGTAGGTAAGACCCGGCACGCGGGCGGGAATGACGAAGAATTCGGAGTTGACGTCCGCGCGGAATGCCATGGTCCAGGTGTTCCATGCGCCATGGACAAGCCCGGTCTGGTATCCGTTCTCCAACAGGGCGCTGGGGTCGTCAAGCGTGACCGTGGTCGCCTTGCCCTGCCGCGCATCCACCGTGAGCCGCTGGTCGCCGCCGTCGATCGTCAGCGTGGAAACAGCGATCGTCCTGGGGAATTTCCCGTCGATTTTCTCCACAATGTCGCTGTAGAGGCTCCAGTCGCCCTTGGGCAGCCGGACTCGCGCCACGCCGTCGCGGAAGACCGGCGAATGGACAGTCCCGGTCTTCGCATCATAAATCTGGCCGATCCTGGGGGTGACCGGAAGGCCCTGCCTCCCGAGGACGGTGAGGGTGACGTCATACGACTCCAGCTCGACGTAGGCGCCGGCCAGCGTGCGGACCACCATCTCGCCCGATCTGGCGGTGACCGTTCCCGGGTAGTCGCCCGGCGCCTTGCCGCCGGCGTCGATGGTGAGCGTGATCGAGGCCTCGCCCTTGGCCGGGACCGTGACCTGATCGGCCGGCAGGTTCAGCACCTCGCCCTGAGCCGACAGGTCCAGGATGACCGGAGCGTCGCTCGCGTTGGCGTACGTGATCGTTTTGGTCGTCACCCGCTCGCCGGTGGCGTTCCAGGGAAAGGCCGCCCAGGCGTTGCCCTGCACGGCCACGACCTGCTGCTTCAGCGCGCGTACCAGGTCGATCAGCCCGGCTCCCTGCTGATAGAGCGTCGCGCCCTCAGCGGGCGCGGCGCTGCCGATCAGCGCGGCCTTGAGCTGCGCGCCCGTCCACTCCGGATGGCGCTGGGCCAGGATCGCCGCCGCCCCCGCCACGTGCGGGCTGGCCATCGAGGTGCCGCTCAACGACTGGTGAGGGCCGTCGGCGGTGCCCGCGGCGGCCGCGGCCACGATGTCCACGCCCGGCGCGGTCACCTCGGGTTTGATCGCGTGGTCGCTCACTCGCGGCCCCGGGCTGGAGAAGTCGGCCAGCCGGCCCTGCTTGTCCACCGCGCCCACGGTCAGCGCCGCCTCAGCGCTACCGGGGCTCGACACCCTGCCGCCGGCTCCGTCGTTTCCCGCCGCCGCGACGAACAGCGTGCCGGTACGCTCCGACAGCGTGTTGACCGCCTGCTCCAGCGGGTCCAGATCGGGGCCGTCCGTGTCGCCGAAGCTCATGTTGACGACCTTGGCCTTGATCTCGACGGCCGCCCACTCCATGCCGGCGAGGATGGCCGATTCGGTCGGGCCTGCGGCGCCGCCCACCTTCCCGATGGCCAGCTTCGCCTCCGGCGCCACACCCCGGTACTTCCCATCCCTGCCCGCCACGATCGAGGCGACATGGGTGCCGTGGCCGAGAGTGTCGCGAATGTCGGGATCGTCGCTGAAATTGCGCTCCTGCGCCACCGCGTCCTTCAGGTCCGGATGATCGGGGTCGTAGCCGGAGTCGAGGACCGCGACGGTAACGCCCTTGCCTGTCATGCCCTGCGGCCACGCCTGCGGGGCGCCGATCTGCTTGACGCTCTGGTCCAGCGAGAACGACCTGCGGCCGTCCAGCCACAGCTTGGTACGCCCCGCCGCCAGGGCGCGGGCGCCGCCCGCCACCTCCTTCCACGTCTGAGCCGCGCTGCCCTTGGGCAGGCGAAGCGTGGTCATGCCGAGGCCGGCGAGCTGCCGGGTACCCTGCGCGCCCCGGAGCGCAGGGGCCGGGCCCGATGCCGACTGCATGATCAGCGGGATGTCGCGGGTGTCGGCGTCGCCGTATCGCCACTGCAGCAGCTGGGTGACGTCGAACAGCCGTCCGTCGAGCACCCCCTGAGTGACCAAGGTCTGGGCGTCGGACGGAATCACGTACAGGTGCCCGTCACGTACCTGGCTCGTGAAGCCGACGTCCTGCCGGCCGGGTCCGGGATCCACCCGGTGCCCGCGGTCGGCGACGACGACACGGTCACCGGTGATCAGAGTCACCCCGTTCGCCCGTTGGGCGGGAGCCTGTGCTTCCGGTGCCGGCGTCGGCGTGTTGCCCACGATCGTTCCCGCCAGGACAGCGGCAAGAAGCGACTTACCTAAAATCATGATCTACCTTGTGTGCGAAGGGACGTGGTCTCTTCCTGCGGGGTGGCGGGGAGCCGCCCCCGGCCCCTACTGGGGCGGCTGGTCCGTCCAACCGGTGGTCACCGAGATGAATCCGTTGGGGTCCCCCGCCAGGCTCCCGTCGTCGGCGAGGAGATAGTTGGTGCGCATCACGCGAGAGGTGTCGGGATCGACGACCAGTTTGATCTCCGGCTCGCCGTCAGCATCAGCGATCAGCAGCTCCTCCCCGTCGTCGACCGTGCCCGTCCTCTTGACTTCCGGCATCGTGGCCAGGGCCCGGAACGCCGCGGAACGGACCTGCGAAGGCGCCGGCAGCTCCGTGATCAGCGCGATCAGAGAGAGGACGTCGTCACTTCGCTGCTCGGATGCGGCCATGTCGCTGTCACGCCCCGGAAGCTCGGCGATCCGCGCTTTCAACGCCTCCGGATCCGCCGGCAGCTTGTCAAGGTCTTCGAAGTCCACCTCAGCGCCCTTGAGCATGAGCGGGGCCGGGTCTGTGACGGCGGCGTCGGGAGAGTCGCCCGGCTCACCCTTTGACCAGCGCCGACCGTCGCGGCCGGTCCAGCTCTCCTCTCGCGGCATGTCCGGGTTGCTCCACTGACGTGTGACGTGCCAATAGGCTCCGGAACCTTCAGGCGTACGTGCCGCACTGACAGCGGCCATGAGCAGAACCTCCCTGCCCGAGGCCGGTGCGCCGGCGGGCGTGGTCACGCCCGTGGTGATCACGGCCACTGCCGCGGCGGCAGTGGCCAGACTGAGTCCTGGCGCCAGCCATCCGATCCGCCGCCGAGCCCGACGACCTCGCATCCTGTCCTGGAGCCGGCCCCTGCTGCGATTGATCGCCTCGGCGGGCGGCTCCGGCTTGGCCAGCAGAGTGGCGAGCGTGTTGTCCAGGTCATCCATGGACGTTCTCCTTGTTGATGAGGGCGTGGATCTTCGCGCGGGCCCGGCTGAGCCTGGAGCCCACCGTGCCGGTGGAGATGCCGAGCGCCAGGGCCACTTCGTCGTAGCTGAGCTGGCCCAGGGCAACCAGCAGCAGAGCGTCGCGCTCGCCGCTGGACAGCGCGGCAAGCGCCTTGGCCAGGTGCGGCTGCATGCGCTGAGCGGCGACAGAGGAGACGACCCGGTCCTCGTGGCCTTCCATGACGGGATCCGGATCAAGCCGGGCCAGCGCCCTGTAGTGGCGGATCTCCTTGCGCCGGTGCCTGGCGATCAGGTTGGTGGCGAAGCCGAACAGCCAGGGCCGCAGGCTCCCGCGTTCCGGGTCGAACCGGTTGCGCCGATCGAAGGCCAGCAGGAACGTCTCAGCCGTGATGTCCTCGGCGATCTGCGTGTCCAGCCGACCGGCCACGTACAGGAAAATGTCGCGGTAGTAACGGTCGTGCACGACGGTGAACAGGTCAGGGTTCCGCCGCAACCGGGCGGCTAGGCCAGCCTCGGTCACCTGTTCGCCCGCTTCGACGATCAAATTCTTGTCTCCGACATAAGCCTGCCTTCCAGGGCGGTGATTACTCTCACTCATCCTTCGCCGCAAGCCGAGATCGTCTTCCTTCGAGTGCACTACGGCCGGCGCGAGGCCATCGAGGGACGCCGTGCACCGACCCGAAGCGCGTCGCCTCACATTCCCAGCGGTTATCCGATGGCAGCCGCCACCCGCCCCTGATCGGCCAGCCGAACGGCGGCGTACCGGATTGCGAGCTCAGCCAAACACCAAGACACGCCCGCGAGGCAAGATGCCTTCAACGCCAGCCGACGTGCCTTACGCACCTGAAAAGATCATCTCGCCCTGACCTGTGAGAAGAGACCAAGAGTTCAAGCTAACGAGGTGGCCGGGGCGCTGGGGTCGATCGGCTGCCCGCCTACAGATCAGAGCAGGGCGGGTCCTCCCCGTTGACGGGGACGTACAGGTTCTGATCAGGGCCGAGCCGCCAGCCCAGCAGGTGCAGCAGCTTGCGGACCTGCTGCGGTTGGCCTGCTGGCCCTGCTTGCCGGGATGACCGCCTTGATGCCGCGCTGGCGCAGGCAGCGGCGGTTGGCGTGAGTGGAGTACGCCTTGTCGGCCAGCACCCGCACCGGGCGCGTACGCGGCAGGCCCAGTCCCCTGCGCGGGATCTGGATGGACTCCAGCAGCGGGATGAGTCGTGGCAGTTGGAATGCTGGCCCGGGGAGGTGAGCCGGGCGATCGGACGACACCGCCGATCGGAGACCGGGCGGATCTTGGTGGACAGGCCACCGCGCGACCGGCCAAGCGCCTCCCGGCCCGCTGTCACCGGTTTGTGTGATCTCCTGCGGCCCCTTTCGACAGGATGTCAGCGGCCGAGGCGTGCCTGGCCTCGGCCGCGTGCTGGCGCGCGCCACGGTGGAGCCCGCGCTGACCGTCCAGTCCTCGCCTTCGGCCTGGTCGCTCCCGCGCGCAGTCCATCGAGGTTCTTCTCCCGCATCCCGTCCAGCGACCAGAGGCGATGCCGGTTGTAGACCGCCTTCCACTTGCCGTAACACTCCGTACCGGCTCGCAATGGCGAGCCGGTACGGATGCGTCAGAAGATCCCGTTGATGACCGTGCGGTGGTCATTCCACCGTGCGCCCCAGCCCGTGTTCACCCGTAGCAACAGCTCCAGTTGGGCTCACTCCTCATCCATCAGGTGGTGACGTTTTAGACGCTCCTCATCCACATGGATGATGCGTCGCCTCGCCGGATAGGCCAGGCAGTGGCCGAGCCGTTCGAACACCGCCCAGGGCGCGCCCGCGACGGCGGCAGTCACGCAGCAGGTCGGACCAAGACTCGGTGGATTCGCGGTTGCCATCGGCGGGCGCGACCAGTCCCTTGCTGCCGTCAGGGGGACTCCGACGACGATCAGTACACACAGCCGGTCCTCGCCCAGGCACATGTTGAAGTGCCGACAAAGTCAGTGATGTCGGGCGGTAGCTGGCTATCGCTTGTTCGGCGCATCGGGGCTTGTTCACGAGTCGAACACCACACGCGTCAGACTTCATCTCGTCCTTGTCACGGATGTGGGCTGAACGGTGACGGCTCGTGTAGGGCGCGGCCGAGGAAGACATCCACATGTTTCCTCGGCCACCGCCCAGATGGTGTCAGGGGCCGCCCTCCACCGGGTCGCGGTCGAGTCGTTCCTCGGTCACGAGCAGGCGGATCACGCCTTCGGCGTTCTCCTCGGCCTCCCAGACGATCCAGTGGCCGCCGACGGGTTCCTCCTGGGTGCGTACCTCGCCGTATCCTCCGCGGTTTCCCGGCGGGACGTCGATGAGGGTGAAGAGCACCTTCTTGTGCCGCTTGTCCAGCTCCGGCAGGACTTCGGCGACCGTCTTGCCGTCCACCTGCAGCCCTTCCAGCGAACGGCCCTCACGGGTCGCCGACCGGAACTCCGACCTCGTGAAACTCGGAGTCGGCGCCGGCACCGGCTCGCACGGTGACACCGGCCCCTGCAGGAGTTCGCTGCTGGTGAAGGTGCCGCGTCCGTCGTTGAACGTGCTGATCGTCCAGACCCAGGTCTGGCCGGGCCGGAACAGCTTGGTGTTGACGCGCATCTGCCAGCCCCGTTCCTCGCCGGGGATGTTCTCCGGCTCGCTGAACATGCCGTACGGGATGTCCTTGTCCTCGACCCTCTGGCCGCGCGGGCGGCACTGCATGCCGTACGGCACGTAGTCCACCTTCGCGGGCACACCGAGCTCCCGCAACCGCTGCTCCATCCCGGCCGCGTCGCGGAAGTCGCGCACCCGTACCTCGATGGTGACCATGCCGTCGTCCATCGTGACGGCGTACGAGCTGGACACCCCGTCCTGCAGCAGCACCGGGACCGTCACCACGCCCGCGGCCAGCACGACCGCCGCCGCCAGCCCGAACGCCAGCCGCCCGCGCGCCCACCGTCGGGGCCTGCTCACCGTGTCCACCCGCGCTGTGCCAGCCTCCTGCGTCTTGATCGCGGCCAGCAACGCCCGCGCGCCTTCCCCCATCGGATCGCCGCCGCTGCCTCCGGGCTCGATCCGGGCCAGCGGCTTGATCGCCTCGATCTCCTCGATGTTCCTCACAGCGACTCCTCCGCCGGCACCAGCCGGCTTTCCGGCGTGAAATGGACGCCCGCCTCGGCGAGCGTCCGAGACAAGCGCCTGCGGGCGCGATACAGCCGGATGCGCACAGCGTTGCGGGACAGCCCCAGCGCCTTGGCGATCTCCTCCCGGCTCAGCTGTTCCCAGGCCAGCAGCGACAACAGTTCCCGATCGTCGTCCGGCAGCGCCCGGAACACCGTGGCGATGGCCGCCAGCTCCACCTCGGTGTCGGGCGAGTGCCCGTACAGGTCGGCCATCTCGGTGTCGAGCTCGGCGGTACGCGCCCGCCGCCGGTTGTCCCCCCGGAAATGGTTGGCCAGCACCTTGCGCGCCACCCCGTACAGCCACAACACGGCATCCTCGCCCTCGGGCAGCTCATCCACCCGCCGCCAGGCGACGGTGAAGGTCTCCGCCACCACGTCGGCGGCGTCCTGCGGAGAGTCGCAACGGCGCGTGGCGTAGGCGGTGATCGGGCTGTAGGCCCGATGGTAGGCAGCCTCGAATCTCGCCACGCGTTCCTCATCCACGGGCGATTCCCATGGCAGGTCTCCTATCGGCTGAAATACTCGGACAACCTTGCCTATGTACGGAGAACCACCGATCATTTCCGGCACTTGCCGCGATCCTCCCGAACATGCCGCGCCAGGACGAGCGGGCCGAGAGTCTGATCGAGTTCGACCCGCCGGAGCACACGCGGCGGCGCCGGATGCTGACGAGCTGCTCGACCGCCTCACCGTCGCTCAGCAATGCTCGCGGCCGGTCCGCGTTCCACAACCCGTAGGTGTGCCGGATGCAGTACGCGCAGCCGAGTGGGCAGCCCTGCACGTGATTGAGGGACAACCCCGACTTCCGGTACTCGACGACCTCGCGGGCCCGCTCCGGAAGCGCGGCCACGGCTGCCCTGGGCAGCAGGGGAACGAACGCTGAACTCACGACAATCTCCAGGTCAGGACCGTCGATGGCGTTGTCAGCGTGGCACGGGCGCGAGGAGAACGGCGAGGAATGTTCTAGAGATTTCTCGAATCTTGCCAGCAGGCGGAGACGGGGAGAAACATCGAGCTACGCCGTCGCGGCGCTTTCGTCATCATCGTCGGGCAGCGCCGATCGGAGTTCCTCCATCACCTGGGTGATGACTGCGCGGGCGCTGGCGCCGTAGGCCGCGACGGAGGCCATCGCCCCGAAGACCTTCTCGTGCAGGTCGATCTCCTGGGCCTGGGTCAACGTCAGCTCGGCCGAGAAGATCTCCACGAGCACCTGGCGGTCATCGAAGATCCAGAAGCCGCATCCGGGGGCGATGACGAACGGCGTACCGAACGGGATGACGCCGAGCCGTACGTTAGGCAGCGTCGAGGCGGCCACCAGCCGATCGAGCTGAGGCAACATTAGCTCCGGCGGGCACAGCCGGTACCGGAGGACGGCCTCGGTGATCACGAAGTGGAAGCGCTTCCGAGGGTCGTAGAGGATCTCCTGCCGGGCCAGCCGGGCGCGGACGGCGTCGTCGATGTCGTTCGTGATGCCGAACACCGTGATGGCCTGAGCCAGCCGGTGACGGGCGTACCCTGCCGTCTGGAGCAGCCCGGGAACGAAGGCGGGCTCGAAGACCCGCAGACGGGTGGCGCGCCGTTCCATGTCGGCCCAGGTGCCCTGATGATGCCGGGTGCCCCCGCTCAGAAGGCGCTGCCACTCCGCGTGCGCCGACTCCATCGTGCGCAGCATGGCTAGCACCGAGGCGCTGTCTTGCTCGTCGCTGGTCGTCGCGCCGACCCAGCCGGTGACGTCGGCCTCGGTGGGGGTCTGCTTCCCCGTCTCCAACTTGGAAATCTTGGAGGCAGGCCAGGAGAGGCGGTCGGCAAGCTCACGGCCGGTCAGGCCGGCGGACGCACGCAGGGTGCGCAGCTTGTTGCCGAGCGCCTCTCGGGCTTGCTGGACGCTGGTCACGCCCCCTTTTCTACTCAGCCGTCCGACTCCCGTGCCAGGTCGGCGAGGAACTGTTCGCGGGTGATCGCCCGATGCCAGGCGTCGTCCCGAGCCGCCGCCAACTCGACCACGGTGGCCGGGTCGGTGACGATCTCGGCGCCGAGCAGCACGTCATCCTCGTCGAACTTCAGCCGAGCGGCCCACTTGGAGTCGAACAGCCAGTAGTCCAGCTCCGGCAGACCGGCCGCCTGCGCCCGGTCCAGGTAGCGGATGTCCTCCCCGGCCTGGATAGCGAACTCCGCACACCACAGTCCGAAGCGGGAGTAATCCGACAGCGGGACGGAGACGACCCGCACACGATGGACGAACTTCCCCTTGGCCGCATGTTCGGCCATGAGATCGAGCCACGGCCGATTCCACGCCAGGTCGTCGGGCTCGCCGGCGAGGAATCGGCGGAGCGGCTCGTCCTCGCCCGGGGAGTTGTAGCGCTCCCTCGGCTCCAGCCGGAACGCGGTGTGCTCGAACGACCTGAACAGATCCCCGAACGCGTCGCCGGAAACCAGGGTCAACGCCCCTCCTCGGCGCTTTCGCTGGCCGCCGCCGTCGTGGCGGCGTCGGCGACGATGGTAGGGGCCTGGTAGAACCTCAGCAGTTCCAGCGGGATTTCGATGTCGGCCTCACCGGAAGGCACCTCGCCCAGGTCGGCGAGTGCCTGCGAGTCGGTGACGCGGTAGCCGCGCACCACGAGGCTGCCCCGATCGGTGGCCCAAAGTGTGGGCGAGCCGCCGTTCTGCGAGGTCGAACCGAGGAACGTAACCCTCATACCTGCCTCCGGTGGAGAAGAATTCGAGAACATTCACCACGAGGGGACTACGGCTCGGCGTAGGCGTCAACCCATCCGACGTGATTGCTCTAGGGCGTCATGCATTGCTATACGGGGAGTCAACTCCAACCATCAGGCGAGTCACGATGGCGCCACCGGGCGCTGACCGACCTGCACCCGTGTTGAGGTCCTCGGCTCGTCTTCTCCGGCTTCTGGAGGCTCGGCAGAGGCGCGAGAAGCCACCTTAGGTGATCAGGGTCCAGTCCGGCGTTCGCTCCCCTGATTGACGGTCTCAGAGCCCCACACCGCGCATCGGGTTGCCTCGCCACTTGTTGTGGGCATCCACCGTCGTACGCAGCGCCCATCCCCGTGGAGGAGTACCGCGGCATCACCTAGCCCTGGAAGCGCTCCTGACCTCCAAGGGGCCCGATGCCCCGCTATGACACGTCGAGATCGGGAAGCCACAAAGGGACGGGGGCAGGGGCATCCTGGGGCTGGTCGAGATGGTATTTACATCTGCCGCCGCCCGTGGGCACGACGCAGACCTTCCCCTTTCTCGTCGTGCCGCCGCACTGCACCTCGGGGTCGTGAACATGACACAGCCCTGAGGGCGCGCGTCGATGGAGCACGGCTGGCCTTCCTTGGTCGTGGCCCGACACCGAGCGGCAGGAGCAACCTCCTGAACTGCCGCGACCGCGTTCTCGGGCGCCGGGGGCGGTTGCAGAGCCACGGCCATTTTGGAGTACAGCCGCCGTCCGGTCGGTCCTGCCAGCCGGTAGGGGGTGACGATCTCGACCAGGGCCACCGGCGCCGGAACGGGGCGGGTGCCGGGCTCACCCCAGCGCACCCAGACGGGCACCACGCCGGCTCCGGCCTCGGCCAGTAACTTGCGCAGCGACCACGGCTTGTCCTGCTGGTCGATTTCGATGGCGATCGGCGGGCCGTCCAGGCGCTCGCAGACGACGTCCAGATACCCCGGCCGGTCCGGGTGCGCGCCGGGCAGCCCGGCCAGGCTAGGTACCTCGCAACGCACCCGCCATCGGTGATTGACACCCCAGGCGACGATGGCCCGCGTCAACTCGGAAGTGACCCGGGCCGCAGACCAGTCGGTGAAGGCCAGCGGTGCCAGCCAGCGCGACAGCGACTGCCCGGCCCGCTGCGCGCGCAAGGCGATCTCCACAACAAGAAATGTTCCCCTCGGGGCTGATCCGACCCCCCGCGTTCGGCAGGTCGCCGTTGCCCGAAGGCTCAAGGCTCCGTGGTCAGTCCTCGCCGTCGGCGTCAGGACGCGGTAGACGCTGACCAGGGAGGGGTTGCTGCCCTTGTTCTTGCCGGTGGGGATGACCAAGCTTGGCTGCGATCTTCGGCACCGGCACCCCGGGCCCGCGCAGGCTGCGGGCATAAGCGATCACGTCGTCGTCGAATACCCTCCGGGGCCCGCCATTGCGGCCCGCCCTGAGAATGCGCCCGGCGTTGGGTCGGACGCGACACCCGTGTGACCTGCAACGCAGCTTGACCGGGAATCTGCAACATTATCTGGCCGTGTACGTCACGGTCAGCGACGGATGGTCCGCTGATTCTGAACCCGCCCCTCCGAGCGGAGGGCCCGGGGGAATTGCCAAGGGTGTCAGTCGGCGGAAGGGATGGGGCGTGGTGGTGCCCATGGCACCATGCTCACGATCGAGTGAGCCTCAGCGAGACTGGCGCGCATGATCACCAGGCTCTCGCCGCAACGGCTCAGGGCGTCGTGCAGCAGTATGCGGGTCTGCTGCGCCTTGTCGAGCTGACGCAGGACGGCCTGGTGGTGGTGCGCGGCCTGCTCCCGCAGAGCCCCGGACCGGCGGATGATGTCATTCAGTGGCGGGTCAACCCGCTGAGGGCGGGGCTGGGATCGCAGGTGGCTGCCTGAGCGGCGGACGCGTGGCGTGTGAGGGACATTGTGCAGGGTACGCAGCGGCGGATGCCGGAGCACGGGAGGTGACACGAGAGCTGACGCGGGGGTGAGGGGGGTGTCGATCTGGTAGGACTCGACATCGGTGGCGGACATGGCCTCGGCCATGCTGGCGTAGACCGGTATGTCCGGTAAGCCATGCTCGGCTGCCAGCGCGATCAGCCGGCGCAGGGGCGGCTGAGCTTCGGCGATGGACAGATGCCCGCCCCTGGCCAGCATGGCCTGGTGCGCGGAGGCAAGCTGGCGGAATCCGTTCAGGTCACAAAACCCCAGGTCGGCGGCGGCCACGACCACGCAGGTCACCGCGGACTGAGCGAGCGGGTCGAGGAAGGCGGCCAGGATGGGTCTGGTCGTCGTGTCGAGTTCTCCCGTCAAGGCGATCACCAGGGTGGTGTCGCCGACGGGAACCAGCCGTATCGATAGCGGCATGGCCCGTCCCGCCCTTCGTCTCCGTCTGATGGAGGGTGAATATCTCGCGTGTCCCTGCCGAGGGCCCGGCCTATCACGCGGGCCGGTCGCGGGAGAACCGCAAGGTGTGAGCCAGTACCCGGTCGGCGACCTGCGACAGTGGCTCGTTGCCGGCGAAGGCGTAGGCGCGCAGCCGCAGCAGTGCCTGATCAGGTGAGCAGCCGAGCTGAACGGCGACGACGCCGCTGGCCTGGTGGATGTGCGCGGTCAATGTCAGGGCGTCGAACGGCACCACCGCACCGCCGCCGCCGTCGTGGGTCACCAGGCCGAGCAGCAGGATAAGAGCCGCATCCGCGAACAGCTGCGCCCGCCGCTGTTCGGCCGGGCTCAAGGTGCGCGGACCGACTGGGCATAACACCAGCACCCCGACGGCAACCGAGTCGGTCGGCGAACCGGCCACCAGTGAGCCGGTCAGCATCGGGAAGGCGAAGACCGCCCGCACCCGGGCCGCTTGGGGCATCGCGGTCAGCACCGGCCAGCGCGCCTGCTGATCCGCCTGCCGCAGATCAGCCGTCAGCACCGGCAGACGTGTCCCGGCCGCCTCGATGCACGGCCCGTCACCGCTGGTCAGTTCGGCTCCAGCAGCTGCTGGGCCGGTTCACCCACCGCGCACAGGGGCTCCAGCCGGCCACCGAGTCGGCCACTGCGGTTGCCGACGAGCACCGACAGGCCCACGCCGCCCACCCGGACCGAGATCGCGCACGCGGTACACACGTCCTGGGCCGCCATGGGTGCGTGCCGTCGCCGGGCGGCTTCCATGATGAGCACCCAGACCGGCAGCGCTCCCTCGTCGACCATTCGACCGGACCGCCTGCCTGTGGCTCGAAGCACACCTGAGGCCAGGCTACGCCTGTAATCCGGCGGCCGCCTTCTGATCAAACCGCAAGAGTAGCTGGCGGTGCTGCTCCACGTCATCGTCGCGCTCACCCAGAACGGGCCGTAAACACCAAGGGAGGTGGCCTGCCCTCGCCCGGCACAGGTCCACCCCCAAGATCGTTCGTCGCTCAGAGCGGGCCATCTGACTGCATGCCCTCGGCGCCCGGCCCCGGCCCGAGGTCGAGCTGTTCACTCAGGTCGAGCTCGAACCTGCCGTACAGGTTCAGATGGGACCAGAACAGAGTCGACAGGGCGCGCCAGTCGCCCCCTATCCAGCGGTGGACCGATCTCCTGCCGGCAGGCATCTCTCCGGATCCCCGATTCGCAGCCGCTCCGACAACCCGGGACTGCAATGAAGAAATTCCAACGAAGTAGCCTCTGACCTGGATTGATACGGACCCCTATGGCTAAGGTCTCGATTCGCTTACGGCGTTGACCATGAGCGACGACAAGCCGTAGTTCGGATACGGCGCGGGCGGTCGCCCGTTGTGGACGGTGCGAGGCAGGGATGCTGAGGTCATATGGAAGGCCGGTCCAGGTCGCGTGCGCCAATGACACGTCCGCGCAGGAGCTCGCCCGGTACTCCGACGACCTGTGCAGGGCCGGGTACCAAGTCCGGGGTTGAGGAACCTGCGGACAGCCGTTGGCGGTACCCGCGAGTAACTTAGCTGGACGCTTCGGCGGGTCGTTCTGTGCGCGCCGTCACCCCGCGAGCCTAGTTGCGGCCAACTGCACGTGCACGCTGGTCAATGTGCCGTAGAAGCTTCTTCGCCCTGCTAGTGGTCGGTGATGAGGGCGTCCAGGGCGGCGGCTTTGTCGGCTTCGGTGGGCAGGGCGTAGCGGCGGGTGGTGTCCAGCGAGCCGTGGCCGAGGAGTTCGGCGACCAGGATGGGGTCTTTGCCGTCGCGGATGAGCTGGGTGGCGAAGGTGTGGCGCAGGACGTGCGGGCTGAAGGGTTCGGTGGGGTCGTCACCCAGGCCGACGGCGTCGCCGAGGCCGGTGATGATGTCGCGGGCGGCGCGGTCGCTCAGGCGGCCGCCGCGGTGGTTGAGGAACAGCGCGGCGTGGGTGCCGGCCCCCTTCCAATCGGCGCGGGCCTGCAGCCAGTCGGTCAGGGCCTGGCGCAGGTCGGGGTGGACGGGCAGCAGGCGGATCTTGCCGCCGTCGCGGCCCTTGCCGCGGATGCGGAGTTCGCCCTTGCGGGCCGATAGGCGCACGTCGGCCAGGTCGAGGCCGACGACTTCGGAGATGCGCAGGCCGGCGTAGTAGGGCAGCAGGGCGATGGCCTTGTCGCGCGGCGGCGCGGTGAGCTGGACGTGGCGGATGTAGCGGCGGGTGCGCCGGGCGTCCAGGGCGCGGGGTGCGGTGCGGCGGGTGTCGCGTTCGCGGCGGGCTTGGGGTTTGCCGAGGCCGCGGCGGGCGTAGAAGTCGTCGATGGCCGACAGGTAGGTGTCGATGGTGTTGGGGGCGCGGCGACCGTTCTTCAGATGCCGGCGGAAGTCGCGTACCGCGCCGGTGGCGGCGATGGGGTCGGTGAGCGGGTCGCCGTCCAGGGCGCCGGCGTCGGCTTGGTCGGCGAGCCAGGCCAGGTAGCCGCGCAGCCGGGAGGCGTACTTGGTCTTGGTGGAGTCGGCCAGCGGGGCGTGCGCGAGCGCGGCGGTGTAGCCGGCCAGGACGGCGGCGTGCGGAGCGGAAAGCGGAAGGGCCCGCGGCCGGCGTGTGTTTCCGGAAGCTGATCCGACCGGTTCCGCGATCTCTGCGGGCCTGTTTCCGGTAGTCACTCCCACAGTCTACTTCCGGAATTGAGCGATTCCGGAAGTTATGAGGTAGAATAAAGATACCGAGGACTTTTCGAGCGTTGGCATTCAGGTCTGCGTCACCCGCGGCGAACCACCACCGGCCTCTTGGGGCCCGGACAGGTTAGGCGACATGACGCTGACACTTCTTTCTCAGCGTGCACCGCTCAGCGCCGCCTCATCGGCGATCCCCCTGGCCGATTCCGCGCTACGGCTCAGCCTCCACCCGGTGCCGAATCGGCGAGCCATGGTGGACGGGGCCTGGTGGCCCTACTCCCGCAATGCGGCCGCCGAACTGCCCGGCCTCATCGCCGCCGTCGACCGGCTGCTTGATCGAGTCACGCTCCGCGTCAGCGTCCATGGCGATACGTGGCAGAGCCTCCCACGCCGCATCCCGGCCCGCGGCCGGCAGATCCGCATCAGCTGGTCCCGCCACACCGATCCGCGCGTGATCACTCTCAGATTCGCCACCGGAGAGCCAGTGATCTTGCTGATCATCCCCTCGGGCGCCGCCGCCGGCGCCGCCGAGGCCACGCTCAAACTCACCGCCCAGGACACCGCCGGCCTGATGCCCGACGACATCCTCACCCTGGCGAATCTGCCATCCCAGCCCGCGGCGCGCCCGACCCGCCGTGCGGCGATCGCCGGCAGCTCGGCCAACTGAGACAACGAGGTCGGGTCGATCATCGGCCAGGAGACGACCACCTCAACCAACCGGCCGTCGGCAGCGGCGTGACCCACGTGCCGCCTGCCGGCCGGATCGAGCGGTCCAGGCACCGCCCTTACCGGCGGCGGCCCGATCTCCGGCCGGCAGGCATCCCATCCCCTTTCAGCTTCTTCAGTGAGGAAACTTCCATGACCGTCATCGACACCGCCCCACTCGGCGGCGCGACCGCCTCGGTACCGACCCTCGTGCATCTGTCCGGGAACATCGGCATCTTCAGCACAGCTCGGCTGCGCCAGCGACTGATCAACACCCTCACCCACAGCAGCGGCCTGCTCGTCCTGGACCTGTCCCGGGTCACCTTCTGCGGGGCCGGCGGGCTGGGTGTGCTGGTCGGCGTGCAAGGCCGTGCCCGGGCCCAGGGCATCACGCTGGCCCTGACCGGCCTTCCCCCGTTCATGGCCCGGCTGCTGCGCAGCGCCGGCCTGGACCACCGCTTCCCGATCATGGCATGACCGACACGCCCACCACCCGCAACACCGCCGCGGCGGGTTATGACGGCAGCTCGCCGTTCCCCCGGTCCGCAACGCCCGCGCGGACCGGCATCGCCCCGGTGACCCTGACAGCCGCGATCGTGGTCGCGCCGTTCATCGCGCTGGGCGCCGGCATCTGGCTGGCGTGGGGAAGCGGGGTAAGCCTCACCGACCTGCTGCTGGCCGCCACCTTCTACATGGTGACCGGGCTGGGGGTGACGGTCGGCTTCCACCGGCTGCTGACCCACCGCTCCTTCACCGCCCGCCCGTGGCTGCGCGTCGTCCTGGCCGTGGCCGGATCGATGAGCTTCCAGGGCAACCTCATCGACTGGGTGGCCGTCCACCGACGCCACCACGCCTTCACCGACCGGCCCGGCGACCCGCACTCCCCCTACCGCTACGGCACCGGCCTCGGCGGGCAACTGCGCGGCCTGGCCCACGCCCATCTGGGCTGGCTGTTTTCCAGCGAGTCCACCTCGGCCACACGGTATGCCGCCGACCTGCTGCGCAACGATCCGGCCATGCTGCGCATCTCGCGCGCCTTCCCCGCCTGGTGCGCCGCCTCCCTGCTCCTGCCGTTCGCGGCGGGCTGGGCGATCAGCGGCAGCCTGTACGGCGGGCTGACCGCGTTCATCTGGGCCGGCCTGGTCCGCATCGCCCTGCTGCAGCACGTCACCTGGAGCGTCAACTCCCTGTGCCACATGATCGGTGACCAGCCGCACAAGACTCGCCGCCATGACCGCTCCACCGACCTGTGGCCGCTGGCCCTGCTGTCCTTCGGCGAAAGCTGGCACAACGGCCACCACAGCCAGCCCGGCTGCGCCCGGCACGGCCGCGGCCCTCGCCAGATCGACCCCTCCGCCCGGCTGATCCGGCTGCTGGAACGGCTCGGCTGGGCCACCAACGTGCGCTGGCACCCCGCCGACGGCCTCCAACACCGTCGCATGGTGGCCGGCAAACACACACTGCGCACCACCATGCACCACTTCGGCGGCGCCTCCACCACCGGCGGCCACCGCGGCGCATGCCTCACTGATGGCCGCCGACCCGGCTCCGGGGCCCGGCCGTCAGGGACAATTCCCGACTGAACGCCCCTACCCGGAGCCAGGATGGCAGGTGAGTGATGACCAACGCCCGACCTCCGCAGCGACCAGGTCCTGGCAGTGGCGTGGATCAGGCCCTGGCCGGTGTCTTGAAGGCGCTCAGCACAGCCTCGCGCACTCTCGCCCTTCAGAACGCGATGAGCATGGCCTGCCACAGCGACCGGCAGCGGCTCGCCGCGTGTCTGGAGGCGATGACGCCTGGTCAGCTCGTTGAGGTAGCCGCCGCCGCACGATTGCTCAGCGCCGCGGCCGACCAGGTGCTGGACAAACCGGCGGCCCGGACGCAGTGACCGACGAGGGGACCGGCTGCCGGGGACGGTGGCCGGTCAGCGCGGTCCGGGCCAGTGGGCAGCCTGGTCGAGGCTGGCATAGGACGGGAACATGTCCACGAGCCGGGTGACGGACAGCAGCCGCGCCAGCGGCCCGTGCACCCCGATCAAGCGCAGCCCGCCGCCGCGGCCTTCGGCCTCGCGCTGGCCGGTGATCAGAGTCCACAGCCCGGAGGAATCGCAGAAGGCCAGCCGTGCGGCATCCACGACGATCTTCGGTGGGGCCTCGGTGAGCAGCTCGTTGAAGGCCTGCCTCAAGGGCAGTTGTGTGGTGCTGTCAAGTTCGCCTTCCAGCTGGACCAGGTGGAAGCCGGGGCGTTGGCGTACGGTGATGGCAAGTTCTGTCATGATCGGCCGTCGGTTGTCGGTGGATGTCGTCCTACCCGCCCCCGCAGCGCAGAACGGCGATATCGGACATTCGCGGGTGCCCCTACCCCGTAATGTCGTGACTTTGCCCGCGCGGCCGTCAGGTAAGCAACTTGTACCCGCCGAATCTTCGTGGCAGGCCTGATCTCGTGGCGCGGACTCGGGTGATGTTCACGTCACTCAGCCGAGGCGGTGGTCAGGCCGCCTCGTCTGGCCTCCGGCAGGGCGGCGTGGCGCTGTGCCGGCGGCGCGGGCTTAGGCGCTGTTACGAGGGGCGACATCGCGTGGCGGCCCCGGCGTCGGCCATGCCCCGCACCCGGGCCAGCAGACGACACGTTCTACAGGCGCGACCTATGGGTGGTGGCCGGTGCCGGACTGTCTCCTGTTCGGCTGAGCGTGGTCTCGCCGGCAGGGTTCATGAACTGGAAGCTCAAGGGGCGTGGGGTGGCGTCGATGCGGCGCGCGTACCAACGTTGCACGGCGTGGTGTGCGAGGTCGAGGTCGAGGGTCTGCTGAGGGAGCAGGAGGCGGTGGTCGTCCGGCGTGGTGTGGACGCTGCCCTGCTGCCAGAGGCGATGGGCCTGCCGGCGTTCGCGCTCAGGTACCTGAGGGCCGCAGGACAGATCCAGCCACCATTCGCGCAGGACCTCGCCGTCGCTGTCGATCTCGCACAGCGCTCCGGCGATGAAGCAGGTGCCCGTTGCCGTGACGGGCACCGCCCGGTAGAGGGGCCTGTCGATGTCGCGCAGCCAGTGCACAGTGTGATCCTCCCTGTCACATGGTGGGGCCCGCGTGTCGGCTCTCCTGCTCTGGAGCGCCGGTCAGGGCGCGGGACGGCGGGCGGGCTGTCGAGGCTGTCCGCCTTCGTTATCCCAACCGGCCAGGCCGAGCGCGTTCGCGGCAGTGTCGAGGCCGGCAGTGTCGAGGCCGGCGGGGGCGGAGGTGGTGGGGTTGTCTGGAGCTGCGGCGGTGAGGATGTCGCCGGGGCGGGTACGGCCCCGGCACCCGGTGGCCAGGCCGAGCGCCTTGTCGGCGGCGGCAGGCGCGGTGCCGGGCGGGATGACCAGCAGGTTGAGGTGTTCGATCCCCGGGATGATCAAATTGACCACGTGGGGATCGATGGTGCGGAACCAGCCCACTCTGATCTGGCGGCCGGGGGCGACGATGCGGCGCGGGATGTTGTCCCAGGTGTCCACATGCAGGCCCACGCGCAGAACCCGCCGCTCCAGCCGCTGGTCAATGGCGGCGATCAGGGCGGGCAGTTCCGCGCCGGCGTCGTAGCTGGCGGGCCACCACGCCCCGTCCACCGCACCCCGGCGCGCGAGGTCGGGATCCAGGCTGAGCCGCACCTTCTCAGGGCCGGTCATGAGGAAGGCTCGCGGCGTTGTGCGACCAGGCGTGCGGCCAGGCGCGCCGGGGTCGGCCAGCGCACGTCACGGGCCCAGCCGAACCGTTCCAGCAGCCGGATCAGCCGGGCGGAGATGTCGATCTGGCCGGGCAGCACGCCGTGGCGGGCGCAGGTGGGGTCGGCGTGGTGGCCATTGTGCCAGCTCTCGCCGAACGACAGGATCGCCAGCGGCCAGAAGTTCGCGGCCCGGTCCCCGGCACGGGTTTTCAGCGGCCGCTCGCCGAAGACATGGCAGACGGAGTTGATCGACCAGGTGACGTGGTGCAGCAGCGCGATCCGTACCAGGGCTCCCCAGAAGAACGCGGTCAGCGCGCCGCGCCAGGTGCCGGTGGCCAGTAGGCCGACGGCGGGCGGCAGCAGCAGCGAGGCCGCCACCAGCGGCCCGAACAACCGGTCCACCCGGCCCATGTCGGCGTCGGCGAGCAGGTCCTTGGCGAACCGCTCCCGATTGGTGACATCACGCCCGAACATCCAGCCGACATGCGCGAAGACCAGTCCCTTGGCCAGGCCGCGTACGCTGCGGCCGTAGCGCCAGGGCGAGTGCGGGTCACCGTCACGATCGGCGAAGGCATGATGGCGGCGGTGGTCGGCCACCCACTGGATGACCGAGCCCTGCACCGCCAGAGACCCGGCCACGGCCAGGCCGATCCGCAGCCACCGGCTCGCTTTGAACGCGCCGTGCGTGAGATAGCGGTGGAAACCCACCGTGACGCCGAGCCCGGTCAGGACGTAAGCCGTGGCGGCGATCGCCACGTCGGTCCAGCTCAGCCCCCACCCCCAGGCCACCGGCACCGCGGCGGCCAGCGCCGCGAACGGAACCAGCACGAACACCCACAACGCGACCACCGCCGCGACCGGTTTACGCCCATCGATGATCGGCGCCACGCCGACCCGCTCACGATCAACGACACCTGTGCCCGTTGAAGCCATGCCAGCATTGCCTCCCTGTCCCGTCGCAGCGCGCAGTCACGCGTTGCCATAAGTCAATTCGCCTTCCCACGCATACCGCGGCTACACACCACCGCGATCAACTCGCTCATGTGGGGCACGCTCGCGGGGGCCACCCTCCCCGCGAGGGCGGGAGGTCTTACGCCCCTTCCTCGTCCAGGTCGCCGCTGTCGGGGAAGGCGGGCAGGCCGTGCCGGATGCGGGCGCCGGGGGCTGTCACCCGTCCGGCGGCGGTTCGATGGTGCGCGCCACCACCGCCTGGGCCAGCTCCGTCAGGTGCAGGTGGCTACTGCGGGCGTGCTGACGCCAAGCAGCGCGAAGGCCTTCTGCAGGGACAGCGCGGGCCGCTCGCCGAGCATGCCTCTTGGCCTGCTCACTGACCACCCGGAGCTCGGGACATAGGATCCAGTAGGCGGCGTTTTCTCCCTTGATGGGAGGTCCGAAGATGCTGGATGAGCGGGAGGCGGCGGCGCTCGCCGCGCTGCTGCAGGAGCTGGCAGACCGGTCGGGGATGACCGGTTGTGCGCCGATGCGCGGCGGATGGCCGAAGCGCTGCACGAGCGCCTGGCCGGCGTCGGCCGGAGCGGTGTGACGCCCAGTGGATACGCCGAGGCATGCCAGGGCCGGGCCGTCGGCCGGGACCAGGCGGCCGGGCAGCGCGACCTTGCCGCTCGTCGGCGCGATAGCCGAGCAGCGTGATAGCACCGCCGCCGAACGGGGCCGCCAGACGCATCGCGGCCAGGGGGCGGCCGACGCGGCCGACCGGGCCTTCCACGACGTGCTGTGGGAAGCCGAACAACGTGATCACGCCGTCGACCGGCGTGACGACGCCGGCGAGCCGGGCGAGGGCCGGGACAGCACCGCGATGCGGCAGCGATGGCGCGATGCCCGCGAGCACGGCCGCAAGGATCGCACGGTGTTGCGTGAGTACTGGGAAGGGGCCGTGCGCCGGCAGCGGGCGGCGGCCCAAGCCGATGAGCAGGCCGCTCGGCAGGATCGGCGGCGGGCGCGCGAGGACCGTCGGACCGCTGCGGCGGATAGGACCGCGGCCGAGAGCGATCGGGACGCGGCCCTGGCCGATCGGGAGCAGGCCGAGATCGAGCGCCAGATGCTGAGGCCGCCCTGGCTGGACACGGCCGGCGACGTCGGCGGGACGGCCTGGCAGGATCAGTTCCTGGAGAGCGTGCAGGACGCCTGCGAGCGCGCGCGGGCCACCGTCAACCGGGCCAGACAGGCGCGCGAGCAGGCAATGGCGGCCCGCCGTCGGGCCGAGCAGCTGACCCAGCGCCCTTCAGCCGATCCGGCGTCGGGAGCTGAAGGGAGCAGGCCGGTGAGTGATCGACCGGCTCGCGGCGGTGGGGGTGCGTGAACGGCCGCAGATGCGTGAAATGGGTTTGCGCTGCCGCAGGGCTCGCGGTCGTCGCGGAAGTACTGTTCGCCCGCGTGCTGGTCGGAGCAGTGGCGCCCGCGCAAGCGGTCGGGTGAGGAGTACGCGGCGGCAGTGGGCGAGTTGGTCGCATTCGGCGTCGGGCGGGGTCCGACGCGTCGTGAGGTGCGGGCCCGACGGGAGAAGGCGACGTGCCCGGTGTGCGGGCGGACCTGGTGGGCAGGGCTGCAGAAGCGGTCGGATGCCACGTACCGCAGTCGGCGCTGCCGCATCCACACAGAGTGGACAAAGAGCGCCGCTGGAACCCTGCCAAAGAGCGCCGCACGTCACACCCGAGACCTCTCCTCTCGCGCGCGTGCGCGCGTAGGACTCCCGAAACTCCCGAAAGTGTGATCAGTTCTTTCCGGGTTCCTCCGCCTGCCGCCGAGCCTTGGCCTTGGCGATCCTGGCCATGATGTTCTCGATGACGGCCTGGTCGTCGGTCACATTCACGGGGCCGCCCTGTGGACCAGACACCTCGACCGCCCTAACCGGCCGCCAATCGTCGGGACACATTCGCGCGAGCAGTTCCAGGGCGACGCGTCCGTTCGGCGGGGTCCAAGCCCGTTCCCGAGTGCCGTCCGGCCGTTGAACATCGCGGATCAGGACGCCGCCCCCCGCATCGGCGAACGCGGCTGACACCAGCACGTCTGTCGCGCGTGCGCGTGCTCGCGTAAGAGCCTCGCAAAACTCCCGGTACTCGGGTGGTGCGTCCTCTTCCTCCCCACGGGCCATCCATCTGTGGACGGTCGAGCGCCCCACACCGCACAGGTCGGCAGCGGTGCCGAGGAAGTGACCCGCCTCCAGGTGGCGGCAGAGCTGGTCGCGCAGCTCGGGGGTGAGCTTGGAAGGCCGCCCCATCACCTGCACTCCTGACGGTGAGCGGCCAGTAGCCGACGGGCATGAGCTGCACCCCGATGCGCGATGTCAGGGTCTGTCACGCCTCGCGTACGGGGGACGGGCAGAACTGGTCGCGCAGCGGTGGGGCGCAGTCCGTACCGCATCAGGAGGGTTACGGCGTCGGCAGCCTTGCGCTCCGGGTCGGGCAGGCCCCACTCGTTGAGGAGTAGGGCGAGAGCGCGTTGGGCGCCTGTGATCGTGGCGGCCATCGCAGTGGTCAAGGGAAGAACCTCCGTGCTGGGTGGGCCGGGAAGAGCAGGGAGGCAGACTGCCAGGCTGCCACCGTCGTAGACGTAGGAGGAAATGGCAATCTGGCAGTCTGCCGAGGTCAGCCGCCTGAGCCGTTGGCAGCCTGGGGTAGGGACAGCCACCATTCACTCTTGCCATTGCGGCCGGTGGGCATCTGGTCGGGGACGACACCGAGGGCCTTACGCGCTCGGTGGAGGGTCCGCTGGCTGATGCCGTGCGCCTGGGCGGCCTCCTCCTCGATCTCCCGTGTGAGGACCTTCCGACCGCCTTCCAGGCGAGCCTTCAAGAACTCGACCGCCGTCATCTTTTCCTGGCGCTCTTCGCTGTTGAGCGATTGGCCGAGGATCTCCGAGACGCTGCGATCGGCCTCGCCTGCGAAGACGAGGCGGCCGACGTTGGCGATGCCCTTGCGGGTCTCGATCTCCGCCTGCTCGATGGTGTAAGCCAGGGAGGGCAGATCCTGGCTGCCCAGAGAGTTCTTGGTCTGGGTCATCACCCGCGTGCCGTCATCGGGGTCCCGAGCGAACCCGAACACCGCGCGGGCGACGTTCTTGAAGGCGCCTGAACCCGTGATGAGCGACGAGGCGTCGGTCCCGCTGCCCTTGTTGAAGTGGGCGATGCCGAGGATGATCGCTCCGGTCCGATCGGCGAGTTTCGCGAGCGGATCCAGTGCTCGGCGGGCGTCGCGTTCTTTGTGGGTGTCGATGCCTGCGCCGATCATGGACATGAGGGGGTCCAGGACGACGAGCGCAACGCCATTCTCGGCGATGACGTCGGCCAACTCCTCGATGTCGCGGGGCAGCGTGACGGTTCCGTGCGTGCCCTCGACCTCGACCGCCTCGACCCGGTACACCAGATCGAGGTCAGCCCCCGCCGCCATCAGACGCGGGACCAGTGTGTGCGCCCACGAGTCTTCGACCGCGACGTAGAGCACTGATCGACGCGTGCCGAAAAACATACCTGGAAGGGTTCCCCGGGTGATCCCTGTCGCGAGCCAGATGCCGAACGAGCTTTTGCCGGTTCCCTCACGACCAGCGGCAATGGTCAGGGCGCCGGCCGGGATGCGACCAAGCTCCCCCTCGCTCCACGCCCACTCCACGGGCTC
The DNA here is from genome assembly GCF_004011505.1 of Nonomuraea polychroma. NCBI lineage: Bacteria > Bacillati > Actinomycetota > Actinomycetes > Streptosporangiales > Streptosporangiaceae > Nonomuraea > Nonomuraea polychroma. The sequence continues at coordinate 9,145,301 of NZ_SAUN01000001.1, read as the reverse complement.
GGGCTCGATCTCGGAGGCGCGAGTGAGGCGGAGCCGTCGGTGCTTGGCCGGTTCGGGCTCTCCGAGGAGGGCAGCCCGGACGGCGTCCCCCGCGCCGAGTTCTGCCGGAGTCATGTTCATGCCACACCTCGCTTGTGACGGTGCGGGCGGTCACCTTGTCGGTCCTGGTGGAACTGGTCTCGCGGACCACCCCATCGGACGAGTTCGAGTTCGCGGTAAGACGGCATGTCGGCCACCGCTCGAACCTTGCGGGCGACGGCAGCCCAGTGGGCGGCCATGTCGTTCTCGGCGCGGCCGTACCCGATCTCTTCGCCTGCGCTGAACCCCAGGAGGTAGCCCTGCCGGAAGGCGTCTCGCTCCCGCTGGTGCTGTCCCTCCAAGTCGCGGAGCAGGCGGCGAAGCTCGTCGGCGGGTACGCTGGGGTGATCGGTGCTGCTGAAGGCTGCCGAATTCTGGAGGCGCTCCTTGTGGAGAGGGGCGCCTCTCTCTATGTCACGCTGCACTGCTGATGACCTCGACTTCGATGTCAGGGGCGTTGAGCAGGGCCTGACCGCGTAGCCAGGCAACCGGAACGCGGTGAATCGCCCCGACCTTGGTGGCGGGGATCTGCCCCTCCCCGATGGCCTTCCGGATGGTGCGCTCGTCGGCACGCAGGATGCGGCTGACTTCGGGCACGGTGGCGAACAGCTTGTCGCCGAGTTTCTCGATCGTCATGCGCCCTCTCCCTTCTTGCTTGTGCCGGTCAGCCACGTCTCCACGTCCGGCCGGTGGTATCGGACCAGGCGCGGCCCAATGCGGTGAGGTCGGGGACCGATGCCGTTGCGTGCCCATCGGCGGACCGTGCTGAGGGAGACGCGGGCGAGACAGGCCAGTTCGGCCGAGGTAAGCCAGTCCTCCGAGCGTTGTGCTCCGAGGTGACAGATTTTGGAGAAGTTGTCATGCACGATCATGATGATGCAGAGCTGCTTGCAGGATGTCAACTTGGGCCATATTGTGCTTGTGTGTCACAAGACGAGTGGGCGGGCGACCTGGCCCGCATAATCGCCGGGGAAGTACGCCGACATCGGCAGCGTCGGGGGCTGAGTGCGCAGCAGCTCGCCGATGCATGTGAAGGGGCGGGGTTTCCCATCGCCCGGTCGGTGCTCGCCAACTTCGAGAACGGCCGGCGGCCCACCGTCAGCGTGGCCGAGGTCGTGGTTCTGGCGCGAGTGCTGAGGGTCCCACCGATCCTGCTGCTGTTCCCGCTGGGGCAGGCAGAGATGATCGAGATCGTCCCGGGCGTCCATGCGACGGTGTGGGACGCCTTCGACTGGTTCGTGGGCAGCGCACCTCTGCACTGGCGCAAAGACGGCAAACCATCCTCGCCGGCCACAACCACCGGCAAGGACATCAACGTATGGCGTGAGGAGGTGCGCCCGCTCGACCTACTGCGCGAGAACCAGCGCTACATCCGGCAGTGGCGACACGAGACCGAGATCACTGCTCATCAGCGCTGTGCCGTGGAAGAAGCGGAGGACGAGGAGGTTCGTCGCTGGCGCCGTGAAGCAGCGGAGACCCATGCGCAGATTGCACATCAACTGGAGTACGAGATCGCTAGGACCCGCAAGGAGATGCGGCATCTCGGGTGGACGGCGATCCCGCCGTTGCCCGACGAACTGGACCACATCGACGTGTTGATGCAAGACGAACCAGAGGAGATTGAGTGAGCAGTTCGACCAAGCGGAGACGATCCCCCGGGGAAGGGTCGGTCTTCAGCTACAAGCTGTCCAAGGGGCAGGTCCGGTACGGCATCAAGTTCATGGCCACGCTGCCGGACGGGTCGGCCAAGCAGGTCCTGCGGCGCCGCGACGAGAACAACCAGCCGTGGCTGACCCAGACGGACGCGCAGAAGGCCCTGCGCGAGGCCCTCGGCAAGGTGGACAAGGGGGAGTTCGTCCAGGCCAGCAAGCAGACCCTCGGGGTGTACCTCGACGAGTGGGTCGCCGGGCTCAGGCTCGAATCGTCCACGCTGGCCAGCTACAAGAAGAACATCCGGCTCCACCTCAAGCCGTACGACATCGGCAAGGCGACCCTCGCGGCTTTGACCGGGCCGAAGCTGACCGCCCACTACCGGTACCTGGAGGAGAGCGGCCGGAAGGACCACAGGGTTGGCGAAGGGCTGTCGGCCCGCACCGTGCGGTACGTGCACACCATCCTGAGCGCCGCGCTGTCGGAGGCCGTGGACGCCGGCCTGCTGGCCCGCAACCCGGCGGACAAGGCCAAGCCGCCGACCGCCAAGCAGGCCAAGGCGCCCGAGATGCACCCATGGACGGCGGCCCAGCTCAAGGATTTCCTGGCCTGGTCGCGCGACCACAGCCACCTGCACGTCGCCTGGCACCTCCTGGCGCACACCGGCATGCGCCGCGGCGAACTGCTCGCCCTGCGCTGGCGGCACATCGACCTGGAGGCCGGAACGGTCAGCGTCCGCCGGTCCGTGGGAGTCGTGCGGGTCAAGGGGGAGAAGGCCATCGTGAAGGAGGGCGACACCAAGACCGCCAAACCCCGCGTGGTCGATCTCGACGCCGCCACCGTGGCGTTACTCAAGGCGTACAAGCGCGAACGGGGCGGGATGGCCCTACAACTCGCCCGGGACGACGCGCTCGTCTTCGGAGACCAGGAGGGCAACCACCGGCATCCCGAGCGGTTCTCGCGCGGTTTCCAGGACCAGCTCGGGCGCTGCGCGAGGGCGTTCGAGAAGGCCGGCCGCGAGGCGCTGCCGCGCATCCGCGTTCACGACCTCCGCCACACCCACGCCACGATCCTCATCGCGGGCGGCAAGCCGCTGAAGATGGTCACCGAGCGCCTCGGCCACGCCGACCCCGCCATCACTCTCCGGGTCTACGCTCATGTCATGCCCGGCAATCAGCGAGAGGCCGCCGACTGGTTCGCGGCCCTGGTCGAGAGCGCGTAACCCTCGTGCTCAGGCCCACAAGTATCAGCGGAGTATCACGGCTCGTTCTGGAGGCGGAAATGAAAAAGCCCCGAGCCTGTGACCTGCACATTCTCAGGGCCTCCATGGTGTCCGAGGGGGGACTTGAACCCCCATGCCCATCACTGGGCACTAGCACCTCAAGCTAGCGCGTCTGCCTATTCCGCCACCCGGACTTTGGTGCCTGCACGCGGGACCGTCATCCCGCGTCGGCTCAGTAAGGTTAGCAAACTCTGCGGAGTGCGTCATACCAAGAATCCGGTCAGTCTTCGAAGACCTCTCTGCAGGGCCGGATGGCGCGGGTGCGGGGCTGCGATGGCGATCTCTTGGTGTGGGTCCCGGGCGATGTGGTGGTTGGGGCGGATTTGAGAGTTGTGCACTTGGGGAATTCGCGGGGCTCAGGTGAAAAGCCCTTGCGGCCACCTTGGGTGCTGCTACGGTTACGGACCGTTGAGGGGTGAGTCCACGGAACGACCTCACGATGTGGGGTCGGTTCCGGAGTCCGGGAGGTCACGTGGTGCGCGCGGCGGTGCGGCAGTCGAGGGCGATGCCCCTCGCTGTGTGCCGTCTGCCCGTGGCCGTTCCGGAGCAGGACACGACTGACTATCGGGTTCTCCGGATGGCGCGGTTCGCGGCCGGTGCCCGTCGGGTCGTCGTGCGGGCAGTCACGATCGGCGCCCTCGCGGTCGCCGGGTGGCTGCTCGCCGTTCTGTTCGGCATGCTCACCGCCGCTCCGGCGGCTGCGGACGTCACGGCGACGGCGGGTTCCGCCGTCGTGGAAGCGGGCGCGGAAACGGTCCCGGGTGCCGGCTCGTTCCAGGCGTTCGGCGACTCATCCCAGGCGAGTGGCGACGCACTCCAAGCCCTCGTGGGCACGGATCAGGGCTCGGCGTCGGACAACGCCGCGGCCATGGCCGGGCGCACGGTCGACGGGCTCAACAGCCAGCGGGATCCTGGCCTTCCATCACCCTCCACCGCCGGACAGATCCTGGACACCAATGGCTTGGTGCCCAACGGCGGTGGCAGCGGCCCGTTCGGGTCAGCCACGGGGGACATCGCGAGGTCCGTCTTCGACCCGCGACTCCAGGCGCGGCGCGCTCTCCCGGCGTACGTGCCGCCCCCCGTCGTCCGCACAGCGGCGGACGACCCTTCTTTCTCACCTGACTGATCCCCGCCTGCGCGCCGGTCGGCAATCCATCGTCGCCACCGGTCTTTCCATGCGACAGCGGCGGAGCGCGGCTTGATCCCCTCCGCCGGCGGGTGACACGTCAGTCAAACCGGTTCGCGGACCCGAGGTCCCGCTGTGCGTGAACCTCATCCGGTCTCGGGCTGCCCGTGATCCGTTCAGGTATCCCCCCAAGAACCACTAGGAGCATTCATCATGCGTACGTGGGCCAAGGCATCGACTCCTGCCGCCCTTCTCGCGGTGGCGGTCATGTCGTTCGGCGGCGGCACCGCCCTCGCCGACACCTCAGGCGACGGTTCCTTCGGCGGCGGCAACCAGGTCGACCTGCCGATCTCTCTCCCCATCGACATCAGCGGCAACTCCGTCGCGGCGGCCGGCTCGGCGGAGGCCTCCTCGCAGGGCGGCGCCGAGGTCGTGAACAACGGCAAGGGCGGCATCTCCAGCAGGACCTCGGGTGACGGTTCTGTCGGCGGCGGCAACCAGGTCAACGTTCCGATCAGCGCCCCGGTCAACGCCTGCGGCAACGCGGTGTCGCTGTTCGGCAAGTCCGACGCCGGCTGCAAGGGCGGCGCGAGCGTTCGCAACCAGGGGAAGGGCGGCGCCGGCGGCAACCGTACCTCCGGGGACGGGAGCGTGCTCGGCGGCAACCAGGTCGTCGCGCCCATCTCCGCCCCGCTGAACGCCTGCGGCAACGCGGTGGCGATCTTCGGCGACGCCACGGCGGGCTGCACGGGCGGCGCGAACGTCTACGGCGGCGGCGCCGGCGGCAACCGTACTTCTGGGGACGGGAGCGTGCTGGGCGGCAACCAGGTCGTCGCGCCGATCAGCGCGCCGGTCAACATCTGCGGGAACTCGGTGGCCGTGTTCGGGCGGGCGTTCTCGGGCTGCAAGGGCGGCTCTTCGGTGAGCAGCGGCGGTTCGGGCTACCGCAAGCACCACAGGAGCGCCGGCAACGACACCGACGGGCGCTTCGCGGTGGGCAGCGGCAACCAGGTCGTGGCCCCGGTCAGCCTGCCGGTCGAGGTCTGCGGCAACGCCGCGGGCAACGCGACCGCGGGCTGCAAGGGCGGCGCCGAGGTCCGGAACGCGGGTGCGGGCGGCAACCGTACGTCGGGGCGGGGCGGTGTGCTGAGCGGCAACCAGGCCGTCGCGCCGATCGCCGCACCCGTCAACATCTGCGGCAACGCCGCCGCCCTGCTCGGGAACGCCTTCGCCGGCTGCAAGGGCGGCGCGAAGGTCCGTCACTCCGGCGCGGGCGGCAACGGTACGTCGGGGCGGGGCGGTGTGCTGAGCGGCAACCAGGCCGTCGCGCCGATCGCCGCACCGGTCAACATCTGCGGCAACGCGGCCGCGGTCCTCGGGGCCTCCGAGGCCCACTGCAAGGGCGGAGCGGGCGTCTCGCCGCGTAACGGCGGCGGCAACTGGACGTCCGGCAGGGGCGGCGTGCTGGCCGGCAACCAGATCGTGGCGCCGATCGCCGCGCCGGTGAACGTCTGCGGCAACGCCGTGGCCGTCCTCGGCGACGCCGCGGCCGGATGCCTGGGCGGGGCGCACGTCGGCAAGCCCGGGCACGACAAGCACGGCCCGTACCGCTTCGCCCACACCACCGGGGTCCACGCCGCCGGCAAGAGCGCGGCCGCGAAGAGCGGTCTGCTGCCCATGCTGGCCGGCGTCCCGGCGCTGGGCGGCCTCCAGGGTGTCCCGGCCGTGGGGGCTCTGGAGAGCGTTCCGGCGGTCGAGGCACTGGAGAGCGTTCCCGCCGCGGGGGCGCTGAACGAGACCGTGGGTGGCGTCTCCGCCGCTACCGAGCAGGTGCACGGTCTGGCGAATGGCGCTGGGCTGCAGGACGTTGCCGACGCCGCGCAGCTCGACGCCGTTTTCGGTCAGGTGACCGCGGTGCCGCTGGTCGAGGACGCCGCCAGGACGTTCGGCCTGCCGCAGCTGCCCGAGCTGCCCGGCCTGCCCGCCCAGGCGCAGGCCCCGGCCAAGGCGTCGAAGGCCGCGCACGCCGGTCCCGCCGACCGCCGCGCGCCGGCCCGCTCGTCCTCCCCGCTCGGCTCGGCGACCGACCTGGTCTCCTCCACCCCCGTCGGCGGCGCGGTGACTTCCGTCACCCGGGGCCTGCCGGTCGGCGACATCGGCCTGATGAGCGCCCAGCAGCCCGCCGGCCTGACCGGGATGAACCCGAGCTCGCTGCTCGCCCTCGCGCTCGGCGCCATGTTCGCCGCCTCGGCGACGCTGTTCGCCTCGGCTCGCCGCTTCCGGCTCGGCCGTCAGTAAGTCCCATCCGTCTTCCGGCTTCGACCCGGCCGGAAGTGAGGGAATCGGCGAGTACGTAAACAGGTACGGCTGCTGCTCACCGCCCGTGAGCAGTCAGCGATAGATGCTTTGCCCGTTCCGGGGGCGCGGCCCGGGACGGGCAAAGCTATGTCCACGTTCAGAGCGTGCGGCGTACCCGCATGACCTTGCGGCGTAGCCGTACGTGACGACTTCCGTCGGGGTGGACGCGTACGCGCGCTAGCTCCCATCGACCGTACTCCGCGTGTTCGGTCAGCAGCTGACGTGCTGCTTCGCGAGTGAGGTCGCGTGGAATGAAGATATCCATGTAGGAGTAGTCGAGCACAACGATTAGTCTCCAGGGTGAGTCAGGGCGCCATACCGCTCGATGGGCCTTATTCTGCGTCCTTGTGGGTGGACCCGGAAGGTTGTGGGTAGCCCGGGGGAAGGAAATTTCCGCGAGTCGGGTTACCTTTCAGTCTGTGCCGACTCCCGGCAGGGGGATTTTGCAAGCGAACAGCGAGGTAGGAAGCAGCGTGCCAGCCAAGAACGGCAGCGCCGGCGGAACACGCCTGGTGATCGTCGAGTCGCCGGCCAAGGCGAAGACGATCGCGGGGTACCTGGGGCGCGGCTACATCGTCGAATCGAGCATCGGCCACATCCGCGACCTGCCGGAGAAAGCCGACGACATCCCCGAGAAGTTCAAAGGCGCCCCATGGGCCCGCCTCGGGGTGAATGTCGAGCACGACTTCGAGCCGCTGTACGTCGTCAACCCCGACAAGAGGTCCCAAGTCGCCAAGTTGCGGCAGCTGCTGAAGGACGCCGACGAGCTCTATCTGGCCACTGACGAGGACCGCGAGGGCGAGGCCATCGCCTGGCACCTGCGCGAGGTGCTCAAGCCCAAGGTGCCGGTGCACCGCATGGTGTTCCACGAGATCACCCCTCAGGCCATCCAGGACGCCGTGGCCAACCCGCGTGACCTCAACCTCCGCCTCGTGGACGCCCAGGAGACCAGGCGCATCCTCGACCGGCTCTACGGCTACGAGGTCAGCCCCGTGCTGTGGAAGAAGGTCAAGCCTCGCCTGTCGGCCGGCCGGGTGCAGTCGGTGGCGACGAGGCTGGTGGTGGAGCGTGAGCGGGAGCGCATGGCGTTCACGTCTGCCCACTACTGGGACCTGCAGGCGCTGTTCGACACCAACAAGCCGGAGGAGCGCCCGCGCGACTTCACCGCCACGCTGACCGTGGTCAACGGCAAGCGCGTGGCGCAGGGTCGCGACTTCGCCAGCACCGGGCAGCTCAAGAACGCCGACGTGCTGCACCTGTCCGAGGCGGCCGCGGGCGAGCTCGCCGGCCGGCTCCAGGGGGCGTCGTTCGCGGTCAAGTCGGTCGAGCGCAAGCCGTATACGCGCAAGCCGTACGCGCCGTTCCGGACGACCACATTGCAGCAGGAGGCCAGCCGGAAGCTGGGATTCTCCGCCAAGTACACGATGCAGGTCGCCCAGCGGCTCTACGAGAACGGCTACATCACGTACATGCGTACCGACAGCATCACGCTGTCGGAGACGGCGATCGCGGCCGCGCGGTCGCAGGCGATCAAGCTGTACGGCCGCGAGTACGTCCCGGACAAGCCGCGCGTCTACAGCAGCAAGGTCAAAAGCGCCCAGGAGGCGCACGAGGCGATCCGGCCCTCTGGCGAGGAGTTCCGCACGCCGGGCGAGACCGGGCTGACGGGCGACCAGTTCCGCCTGTACGAGCTGATCTGGCAGCGGACCGTGTCCTCCCAGATGAAGGACGCGGTCGGCGAGTCGGTCACCGTGAAGGTGGGCGGCAGGTCGGCCACCGGCGAGGACGTCGAGTTCAGCGCCTCCGGCCGGACGATCACGTTCTACGGGTTCCTCAAGGCCTACGTGGAGGCGACCGACGACCCGTCGGGCGACCGCGACGACGCCGAGAAGCGGCTGCCCAACCTGGCGGAGGGCGACCCGCTCAGCGTGACCAGGCTCGACGTGGCCGGGCACTCGACCAAGCCGCCCGCGCGCTACACCGAGGCGTCGCTGGTCAAGGAGCTGGAGGATCGGGAGATCGGGCGGCCGTCGACGTACGCCTCGATCATCGGGACCATCCTCGACCGTGGCTACGTGTTCAAGAAGGGCACGGCCCTGGTGCCGTCGTTCCTGGCGTTCGCCGTGGTCAACCTGCTGGAGCAGCATTTCGGCAACCTGGTCGACTACGACTTCACGGCCGAGATGGAGAAGGTGCTCGACGACATCGCCAACGACCGGGCGGAGCGGGTGCCGGAGCTGCAGCGCTTCTACTACGGCTCCGACGGCGACGAGGGTCTGAAGGAGATGGTCACCGACCTGGGCGACATCGACGCCAAGGAGATCAGCTCCTTCCCGATCAAGGGGACGGACATCGTCCTGCGGGTCGGGCGGTACGGCCCCTACCTGGACAGGAGCGGCGCCCGGGTCAACGTGCCCGAGGACATGACGCCCGACGAGCTGACCGCGGAGAAGGCCGAGGAGCTGTTCTCGCGGCCGACGGGTGACCGGGAGCTGGGGCACGACCCGGTGACCGGGCACATGATCGTGGCCAAGGACGGCCGGTACGGGCCTTATGTGACGGAGGTCCTGCCCGAGCCGGCCGTGGACGAGGAGGCTCCCAAGCGGCGCACGAAGAAGGCCGACGTGCCGAAGCCCCGTACGAGCTCGCTGTTCAAGACGATGTCGCTGGACACGATCACGCTCGAGGACGCGCTCAAGCTGCTGTCGATCCCCAGGCTCGTGGGCGAGCTGGAGGGCGAGGAGGTCGTGGCGTACAACGGGAAGTTCGGCCCCTACCTGAAGAAGGGGACGGACTCGCGTTCGCTGGCCTCCGAGGACGACCTGCTCACGGTCACCATCGACCAGGCGAAGGAGCTGTTCGCGCAGCCCAAGCAGCGCGGGCGGCGCGCCGCGGCCGCGGCGCCGCTGCGCGAGCTGGGCGCCGATCCCCACTCCAAGAAGCCGGTCGTGGTGAAGGAGGGGCGCTTCGGCCCGTACGTGACGGATGGCGAGACCAACGCCTCCCTGCGCAAGGGCGACACGGTCGAGGACATCACGATCGAGCGGGCGGCGGAGCTGCTGGCCGAGCGCCGTGAGCGGGCGCCCGCGCCGAAGAAGACCACCACCAGGAAGGCGCCGGCGAAAAAGGCTCCCGCCAAGAAGCCTGCCAGCAAATCGTAAGTAGCATCGAATACGTGGTGGTCCTGGTCTTCGTCGGCCTCATCCTGCTGGCGCACTATTACCTCTGGCACCGGATGGTGCGCTCGACCACGGGCCCCGGGCGGCTGCGCAAGGCGCTGACCTGGGGCATGGTGGGGCTGTTCGTGCTGGTCGTGGGCACGTTCGTCGGCACGCGGATGGAGCTTGGAAGTGGGCTGGCCTGGCCGGGATATGTCTGGCTGGCGTTGCTGTTCTACCTGGTCCTGTTCTTCGTGGTGCTGGAGGTTCCGCGGGCCGTGGCGGGGGTGTTCCTGCGCCGGGCGGAGCGGAAGCGGGCGGCGGCACCCGAGCTCACGCCCAAGCGGAAGCGGGCACCGGAACCCGAGCTCACGCCCGAGCCCGTCGCGGTCCTGGCGAGCACAGCCGCGCCGGTCGTCGAGGAGACCGCGCCGGTGGAGACGGTCCCGCCTGCTGAGGGCGCTGCGCCGGTTGAGCAGGTTGCCGAGAAGATTGCGCCGCCTGCTCCGTTGAGCAGGCGGTTGTTCCTCGGGCGGGCCACCGCCGCCGTGGCCGGGCTCGGTGCGCTGAGCACGGTCGGGTACGGCATCACGAGCGCGCTGGGCGATCCCGTGATCGAACGGGTCAAGGTCACGCTGCCGAAACTGGACCCGCGCCTCGGCGGCCTGAGGTTCGCCGTGGTCAGCGACATCCACCTGGGTCCGCTCACGGGCAAGGCCCACACCGAGCGCATCGTCCGCATGATCAACGGTCTTGAGGCCGACGTCGTCGCGATCGTGGGCGACCTGGTGGACGGGTCGGTGGCCGAGCTCGGCGCGCTGGCACGGCCGCTGAAGAACCTCGAGTCCCGCTATGGGGCATATTTCGTCACCGGCAATCACGAGTACTTCTCCCCAGGCGGGTTCGCCGAGTGGATCGAGGAGCTCGGGCAGCTCGGCGTACGCCCGCTGCGAAACGAACGCGTGGAGATCAGGCACCAGGGCGCCGTCCTGGACCTGGCCGGCGTGAACGACCTCAACGGCACGTCCCAGGGCGACGGCCCGGACTTCGGCAAGGCGCTCGGCAACCGCGACACCAGCCGGTCCACGGTGCTGCTCGCGCATCAGCCGGTCCAGGTGGGCGAGGCCGCCCGCCACGGCGTGGACCTGCAGTTGTCCGGGCACACGCACGGCGGCCAGATGGCGCCGTTCAGCCTTGTCGTGGGGTTGCAGCAGCCGGTGGTGTCCGGCCTGGCCACGGTGGACGGGGTGCAGGTCTACGTCACCAGGGGCGCCGGATTCTGGGGGCCGCCGGTCCGCGTCGGCGCTCCGCCCGAGGTCACGATGCTGGAGCTGGCTTAGTGTAGTCGAGTGGCCACGGCACGCCATCATGCCGTAGTATCCCTCCGGATACATCCGGGAGGGGGAGATCCATGGTGTCCTCGCCGATGGAGGCGGCGCTGGCGTCCGGTGTCGCCGGCTGGGCCAAGCGCGGCGGGCTGCTGTTCAAGCAGGCCAGGCACGCCGCGAGCATGAACCAGAAGGCGCTGGCCAGTGTCAGCGGCACGTCGCGGACCACGTTGTCGGCCTATGAGCACGGCAGGAAGTCGCCGACGCTCGAGACGGCCGGGCGCATTCTCGACGCGGCCGGGTTCCGGCTGGCGTTGGAGCCGAAGGTGGAGTTCGCCGCTCGGCCTTTTCCTGTGCCGAGCCGGTTGTGGCGGCTGCCGGTCGCCGCGGCGCTGGGGGTGGCGCGGCTGCACGGGCGGGCCTACGACCTGGCCGACCGTGCGGAGCGGCGGGCGGCGTACATGTTGTTGTTGTGCGAGGGCAGTCCCCAGGAGTTGCTCGATCACGTGGACGGCGTGCTGCTCGCGGAGCTCTGGGATGAGCTGGATCTACCATCTGATATCCGGGCCGAGTGGTGGCCATTGGTGGAAGAGGCCCGACATGGGACCGGAGTTATCAATTGATGACATTTTCGCGGACCCATTCGAGCTGTGTAACCTGCGCACGGGGCCGCGAACGTAATACCCTCGGCCACGAGCCGCCGGGAATATCCCGCTCGTCTCTTGTCCGCCTGCTTCTGGCCAACATCTGGATACGCTGACATCATGACTGCCCCCGGCCGACGCCGCCCTACTCACGTGCTGGCCAACGCGCCGTTTCGACGGCTCTGGACGGCCATGTCGGTGTGCAGCCTGGGTGACTGGCTCAACATACTCGCGCTGACCGCACTGGCCGCCAACCTCACCCAGGGCGACGACTACCGAGTGCAGTCGCTGGCCGTCGGCGGCGTCTTCGTCGCCAAGATGTTGCCGGCCGTGCTGCTCGGCCCGCTCGCGGGGGTGTTCGCCGACCGGTTCGACCGGCGGCTGACGATGTTCGTGGCGGACCTGGCCAGGTTCGCCGTGGTGTTGTCCATCCCCTTCGTCAACAGCTACCAGTGGGTCATCATCGCGACCGTCCTGGTCGAGTGCATCAACCTGTTCTGGGTCCCGGCCAAGGACGCCACGGTGCCCAACCTGGTGCCGAAGGAGCAGTTGGAGTCGGCCAACCGGCTCAACCTGCTGGTCACGTACGGCAGCGCGCCGGTCGCGGCCATGTTGTTCGCGGCGCTGTCCGTGGCGGGCGACCTGATCAGCACCATCGTGCCGTTCCCGGCCGGACGGGACGCCACCGGCCTGGCGCTGATCGTCAACGCCTGCGCCTACCTGGTGTCGGCGTTCCTGATCTTCACGTTGCGCGACATCCCCAAGCGGGACGGCGCGATCTCCACGCCGTCCGTGCTCAAGCAGATCGTCGAGGGCTGGCGCTTCGTCGGCCGTAACCGGCTGGTGCGGGGCCTGGTCATCGGCATGCTGGGGGCGTTCGCCGCCGGCGGGGCCGTGGTGGGCGTGGCCAAGATCTACGTGGTGACGCTCGGCGGCGGCGACGCCGCCTACGGTGTCGTGTTCGCCGCGGTCTTCGTCGGCATGGCACTCGGCATGTTCTTCGGGCTCCGGCTGCTGCGTGAGCTGTCGCGACGGCGGCTGTTCGGGCTGGCCATCACGGCGGCGGGGCCGGTCCTGATCGCGATCGCGCTGGTGCACAACCTGGTGATCGTGGTCATGCTGACCGTGCTGCTCGGGGCCTGCGCCGGGATTGCCTGGATCATCGGCTACACGTTGATCGGGCTGGAGGTCGAGGACGGGCTGCGGGGCCGTACGTTCGCGTTCCTGCAGTCGACCGCGCGGGTGACGCTGCTGCTGGTGGTCGCCATGGCCAGCCCGCTGGCGGCGCTGTTCGGCGTGCACCAGCTGCGGTTGGGCGAGTTCGGCTACCGGTTCGACGGGACCAACCTGGTGCTCGTGGTCGGCGGGGCGCTCGCGATGACCGTCGGCCTTCTCGCGCTGCGCCACATGGACGACAGGAAGGGCGTCTCCCTGGCGGCGGACCTCATCGCCGCGGTGCGCGGCGAGCGGTTCCCCGCCGAGGCGGCCGAGCACGTGCCCGGGCTGTTCGTGGCGTTCGAGGGCGGCGAGGGGTCGGGCAAGACGACCCAGTCGCGGCTGATCGCCATCTGGCTGCGCGATCAGGGATACGACGTCGTGCAGACGCGCGAGCCCGGCTCCACCAAGGTCGGCATGCGGCTGCGGGCCATCCTGCTCGACGCGGCCGAGCGCGGGCTGACGGCACGGGCGGAGGCGCTGCTCTATGCCGCCGACCGGGCCGAGCACGTGGAGAAGGTGATCAGGCCGGCGCTCTATCGGGGCTCGCTGGTGATCACCGACCGCTACGTGGACTCGTCGCTGGCCTACCAGGGCGCTGGGCGGGCGCTCGACCCCGAGGACGTGTCCAAGATCAATGCCTGGGCGACGGGTGGCCTCGTGCCGCACCTGACCGTGCTCATCGACACGCCGCCCCAGGTGGGGTTGACCCGGCTGGGCGGGGCGGTCGACCGGATCGAGGCCGAGCCGCTGGAGTTCCACGAGCGGGTGCGCAAGGAGTTCCGCGCGCTGGCGGCCGCCGCGCCCGAGCGTTACCTGGTCGTCGACGGCACGCAGCCGCTCGAGGTGATCACCCGGCAGATCCAGGACCGCATCCGCGACATCCTGCCCGACCCGGTGCCGGAGGAGACAGAGGACGTCACGGGCACGATGCCGGCGATCCGCGACTGGGGGTGAGGCCCTCGCCCCCGTTGTTGTGCCACGTGGGGTGGCGGGCAACTAGCCTTAGCGCGTGACGGTTTTCGATGACCTCGTCGGGCAGGACAAGGCGGTGGCCGTGCTGTCGCGGGCCGCGGCGGCGGCCGGAGAGGTCGTCGGTGGCGGGCGCGGCGCGGGCATGACGCATGCCTGGTTGTTCACCGGCCCGCCCGGCTCCGGGCGGGAGGACGCCGCCCGCGCCTTCGCCGCGGCGCTGCTGTGCCCCGACGGTGGTTGCGGCCACTGCGACCAGTGCCATCAGGTGCTGATCGGCTCCCACCCCGACCTGGAGACCGTACGCCCCGAGGGGCTGTCCTACAGCGTCAAGCAGACCCGCGAGCTCATCCTGCGCGCCGCGGGGGCGCCGACACAGGGACGGTGGCGGGTCATCCTGTTCGAAGACGCCGACCGGGCCACGGAGTCGGCCGCGAACGCCCTCCTCAAGGCCATCGAAGAGCCGCCGCCCCGTACGGTGTGGCTGCTGTGCGCGCCCGCCCTCGACGACCTGATGATCACCATCAGGTCGCGCTGCCGAGTGGTCACGCTGACCACGCCCAGCACGGACGCGGTCGCCCATGTGCTGGCCACGCGTGACAGCGTGCCGTGGGAGACGGCCTCGTTCGCCGCCCGGGCCGCTCAGGGGCACATCAGAAGGGCGCGGGCGCTGGCCCTCGACGAGGGAGCCAGGCAGCGCCGCGAGGCCGTGCTGAGCATTCCACGTTCGCTCACGGGGGTGGGGGAGTGCGTTTCCGCCGCCGAGCGTCTGGTGAAGACGGCGGAGGAGGAGGCGGCCGCGGCCACGGCCGCGCTCAATGAGAACGAGACCACTGAGCTGCGCAAGCTGTACGGCGAGGGTTCCACGGGCAAGGGGCTCAACCGAGGGCTGGTGCGGGGCGGGGCTGGGGCGCTGAAGGAGCTGGAGGACCGGCAGAAGTCGCGGGCCACGCGGATCAAGCGGGACTCGCTGGACGCGGCGTTGCTCGAGCTGGTGTCGTTCTACCGGGACGTGCTGGCCATGCAGTTCGGGGCCGCGGTGGAGTTGGCGAACGATGACATCCGGTTCGATCTGGATCAACTGGCCAAGCGGTCGACGCCCGAGGAAACGCTGCGGCGCATCGATGCGATCATGCAGTGCAGGGAACGGCTTGCGGCCAATGTCAACCCGCAGATCGCGGTCGAGGCGATGATGCTGGCGCTGCGCCCCTGAGGGATCGCGGCGGGGACGCCGCCCACTGGGCGGACAGGCGGGGACCGGGATGCGGCGCTTGCCGGCCGGCGGAAGATGACCGGGTGACCGAAGCAGCAGACGAGGTTGCCGGGCGTCTCTGTTACGTGGAAGTGGAACTGCTCACCCAAGATGAGCCCCTGGCGCGGCGGCAGGTCGACGTGGCGGCGATCTTCGCCGATCATCACGTGGGTCTCGTACGGCTGGCCCTCATCATGGTCGGCGATCAGGCGACCGCCGAGGACGTCGTGCAGGAGGCGTTCGCCCGCACCCATGCCGGCCGGGGCAGGCTGCGGGACCCCGACAAGGCGCTGGTCTACGTGCGCTCCGCGGTGCTCAACGGGTGCCGGTCGGTGTTGCGAAGACGGGCGACGGTGTTCCGGCGGGCGGTGCCGTACGAACCGCCCGTCTGGTCGGCGGAGAGCGCCGCGCTCCTGGGCGAGGAGCGGCGCGAGGTGCTGCTCGCCCTGCGCGAGCTGCCGCGCAGGCAGCGTGAGGCGCTGACGCTGCGCTACTACCTCGACCTGGCCGACCAGGAGACCGCCGAGACCATGGGGATCAGCGCGAGCACGGCCAGGTCCACGATCGCGCGAGGGCTGGCCGCCCTCGGCCGAGCACTCAGGGAGGGATCATGAACAGCCCGGTGGAAGACAGACTGCGTGAGGCGCTCGCCGAGGCGGGAGCGGCGATCGACCCCAGCACCCTCAGGCCGCTGCGGGCACCGGAGCGGCGGCGGCTCCGGATGGATTTCCGGCTGATGGCCGTGGCGGTGACCGTAGTGCTCGCGGGGGTGGCGACCGCCGCGGGGCTGGGCGGTCTCGAAGGCGAGGACCAGGTGGTGGCCACGAACCCGGAGCAGGCGGATATGGCCGTCTTCTTGTGCACGAAGTCAACGCCGAAGGAGACGCTGTGCCGAGGGCGCGGCGTGAGCATGGAGGAGGTGCGCGCGGTCGAGCGGGCGGTGAAGGGGCTGAAGCAGGTCGAAGCGGTGTTCTTCGTGGACCAGGCGAGCGCCTACGACAGCTTCCGGGTCAGCTTCGCGAACAACAAGGCGCTGCTTGACTCGGTCAAGGTCACCGACCTGCCGATGTCGTTCCGGCTGGAGATCAAGGAGGGGGCTGATCGGCGCGAGGTGCAGCAGGCGCTGCGAGGACTGCCTGGGATACAGAGTGTCGTGGACCAGAAAGCCGCCTCTGCCGAGGCGTCGTCCGAGCGGCTGTCGGAGC
The DNA here is from genome assembly GCF_004011505.1 of Nonomuraea polychroma. NCBI lineage: Bacteria > Bacillati > Actinomycetota > Actinomycetes > Streptosporangiales > Streptosporangiaceae > Nonomuraea > Nonomuraea polychroma. The sequence goes on along the minus strand of NZ_SAUN01000001.1, from coordinate 9,129,033 downwards.
CGCGGCTCAGCGTGTTTCTCTGCGGCAAGGGGTCCATCCTGCCGGCGTGCGGTGCCGAGCGCGAGTCCCGGGGCAAGGACAAACTCTTTGCCAAGCGGGGCAAGGAAGCGACGAACGCTCAGAAGGCGGCCATCAGGAAGCTGATCGAGGCCATGCCTGAGGTCCACTCGTACGTCTTCGAGGACAAGAAAGCGGCGTATGAGAACTTCATGCGCGCGTACAAGAGCAACAAGGTGCTGGTCGAGGCAACCCGCGTGGAGGACATGCCCGAATCCTTCCGGTTGGTGCTGAAGCCGAACACCGACTGGGCCGAGACGGTCGCCACGCTGAAGCACCAACCAGGGGTGGCCTCGGCCAACTACACCCCCTGCCTGGCCGATCAGGCCACGCTGGAGATCGACTACGGCTTGTTCCTGGATGACAGCAAGGTGTGCCCGATCAGCAAGTGATCCGGCGAACATCCACCTCCGCACCCCTGACCTTCCGCGTACGGACCCACGTAGTGTGGCAACGAAGGCCGCAAGGACCCCCGAGGCCGTCAGGAGGCGAGCTCGAGCCCATGGGAATGATCATGGCCGTGAGCTTCACCCGTTATGGGAGGCTCTACTACCTCGATCCCGGTGAGCACAACCCGAAAGTGGGCGACAAGGTGCTCGTGCCGACCGACTCGGGTCCGGAGGTGGCGGAGTGTGTGTGGGCGCCGCAATACACGAGCGAGGACATCGACGGGTTGCCGGTGTGCGCGGGGTTGGCGGGCGAAGAGCACCTCGCCCGCGACGAGTCCAACAAACGCCGCAGGGCCGAGGCCCGCAGCGTGTCCAAACGACTGATCAAACGGCACACGCTGCCGATGAAGGTGGTCGGGATCGACTACCTCGAGCAAGACAACGTCTATACGGTCTATTTCTCGGCGCCGCACCGGGTGGACTTCCGCGCCCTGGTGCGCGACCTGGCCCGCAACCTGCGGGCCCGGGTCGAGCTGCGCCAGATCGGTCCGAGGGACGAGGCGCGGTTGCAGGGCGGCATCGGCCCCTGCGGCCGTGACCTGTGTTGTGCCACCTTCCTGAAGGACTTCGAGCCGGTCTCGGTGCGGATGGCCAAAGATCAGGATCTTCCGGTCAACCCGCTGCGCATCGCGGGTGCGTGTGGGCGGCTCATGTGCTGCCTGAAGTATGAGCATCCGCTGTATCAGGAGTTCCGCGCCTCGGCACCCCGGGTGGGGGCGAGTGTGGAGACCCCGCAGGGCGCCGGGACGGTGGTGGGGCACAACGTGCCGTCCGACTCGGTCGTGGTGCGGCTCAACGACGGGGGGCGGCGGTGTTCGTGCTCCAAAGCCAGCGTGTGCTCGCCGCGTAAACAACACGATGCCATGTATGGCGACGGATCGTCGTAACCAGAGAGTTCGGGCAGTACGGTCACAGCACGACGGGGGGCGCCGGCCGGTGACTACCCGACGAAGATCATGGGAAGGCCCGGGGCGGGGCGACGGGAAGGGGGCGGAGGACGGGCGATCTGTCCGGGCATCGGGTGATCGGTGGGAGCGAGAACCCCTCGGGCTCCTGTAGACTCTTTCACGCTGCACGGCACGCCGCCTTAGCTCAGTCGGCCAGAGCACTTCACTCGTAATGAAGGGGTCTGGGGTTCGAATCCCCAAGGCGGCTCCAGCTCATAGGCCCCTCGCGATGATCGCGAGGGGCCTTTTGCTAACACTCCTGCTAACAGCGTCCCCACCGGGTAAGGATCGCCCGCGTTGCGACACCACTGACGCCAATCCGCCCATATCGCACCACTAGGCGGCAAGAGTTGTGTAGGCGTAGAACCCGCCCGCTCAGATGGATCTGCGAGAGGTAGGTGGCGTGGGGGTACGTGTTCATGCTCGCTTTGGCTGCTTCGGTGCCAGCGCCGGGCTTGGCACAGTAGTTGCTGGAGTGCTGATCGCCGTCAGTTCGGCCACCACGCCAAGTTCGGGCGATCTTCAGGGCGTGCTGGGAACAATCCGTTGATCGATAGAAGGACCTCACCAGTTCCAGGGTGCGCGGCAGGAAGACAAATACCGGCAACGGCGGCCGACAGGGAGCGAGCCGGAGAGTCGTTCTCCAGGGAGCGGCGGTGGCGCGGCGCCGCGCGCCGGCTCACACCATCGATTGTCGCAAGCCAGCGCGCCCTCTTCACCACAACCGATGGCGAAAGCCCTCGGCTGGCAGGCTTGCCGCTACAGGTCGAGCTGTAGTGTCACCCTCTGGTGGGTCGGCAGGTAGCCGAGCGCGTCATTGATGACACGCATGTGGCGGTTGCTGTCGGCGGTGTCGGTCAGCAGACCATCGAGGTCCGGGTAGCGCTTGCGCGCCTGCAGGATGGCCTCGGCTTTCATCCAGCGGGCCAGGCCGTGTCCGCGATGTTCGGGGAGCACGCCGGTGGCGTAGTGCTGGGCGTCGCCCTTGCCGTCTCCCGGGACGACCAGCTCGGTGAATCCCGCGATGGAATCATCGGATTCGGCGATGGCGGCGACGGTATGGAGCAGGTCGCCCCGGTTCTCGATTGCCAGCGCCGCGTCCCGTACGCGCTGGACGTCCCAACTCACGGTGCCGTAGTCGGTGTCGTCCATCGGCATGTCGTCCAAGGCGTGGCGGGACGCGGCGAACGTCTCGGCCAGCTCATCGGGCACGACCCCGTCCCACGCGACCAGCCGGTAGCCGGGATGTGGGCTGTGCACGATCTTCCCGAGGGCGGCGAGGTCAGCCTGGGCCAGCGGCAGCCTTGCATAGGTCAAGGTCAACACCTTGCGAAAGCCCCGCGCCGACAGGAAGGCCTCTCCCGACGAACTGGGCTCCACCTGGGCGATGACGCAGCGCCGATCCTCTTCGCGGGCTGCGGCCAGCGCGGTGGTCAGCAGGAGAGAACCGACGCCGCTACGCTGCTCGGCCGGGTGGACCTGGAGATCGAGTTCGGCCAGGTGATCCTGGCCCGCCCTGATGAACAGGCGAAGGAACGCTGATCCGACGGGAACGCCGGCAGGCAGGGTGGCCAGCCACGCCAGGCGGCGACTGGACGACGTGAGTTGAGGGTCAATCAAAGGGGTGATGCGAATCGACACGATGTCTCCGGCTTGAGGAGGTTGGTGAAAGCAGAGCTGTGGCTTCGCTGCTGAACGGTCCTGCGCATCTGCTGCACACCTCCTTCAAGAACGGCCTCGACATCGGGCGCGATCAAGACTATAGCGGTCCCGCCGCATCGCTCGCCAGTTCGATCCCGGCACAGCGCGACGGTGGGATGTGACCAAGCCGGTCCGTAACGCGCGGCACCGTCCGCGCGTGCGCGAGGACGGTGGAGGCCTCTCCCGCCGACGAAGCTGTCACCAAGTACACAGGAGGGGCGAAAGGCCCGGTGGAATCATCATTACAGGCCTCTTTCGATCATGTCGATCAGGAGTCGGGTGGTTTCGTCGGCCTGGGTGGTCTGCAGACTGCGCAAAGGGCCGTCGATGAGGAGTATGGCGAGACCGTGCACGGCCGACCAGACGAGGAACTCCATGCCTGGGCGTCGGTCGGTGGGCATGCGGCCGCATGCGACGAGATCGTCCAAGGCCGCGCCGAGCAGTTGGAAAGGGGTTAGTCCGGCGGTTCCTGCGGAGGTGTCGACCTTGGCTTCGGCCATGGTGTCGGGGACGAAGAACGCCGCACGGAACAGCCCGGGCTCGGTCTGGGCGAAGCGCAGGTAGCCGGTGCCGAGGGCGCGGAAGCGCGCGCAGGCCGCTTGGACCGGGTCGGTGACCGGTGACAGGGCGGCCTGCTCGGCTTCCATGGTGCGGGCCAGCTGGGCCATCGCGGCCAAGGACACGGCGTGCACGAGAGCGTGCCGGTCGGCGAAGTGGCGATAGGCGGCGTTGGGGACCACTCCCGCGCGCCGGGTGGCCTCGCGCAGCACCACCGCGTCAGGGCCGCCCTCGCGGGCCAGTTCGATCCCTGCTTCCAGCAGGGCCTGGCGCAGATTGCCGTGCCGGTAGGTGCTCCGCTTGGCCGTGTCGACCATGACATCTCCCAATGTGGACAGCATCCACTTGTCTGTGTAATGTTCTGCCTGTCCGCAGATGTGGACATCGTACACAAAGGAAGTGAAGATCATGGAGCTCAGCGTCCACACCTTCGTGAGCCTCGACGGCATCATGCAGGGCCCGGGCGGAGTCCAGGAGGACCCCAGCAACGGCTTCGAGCGCGGAGGCTGGCTCGTGCCCCACACCCACGCCGGCCAACTCAGCCCCGTCGACGGGTGGTTCCGGCGGGCCGACGCCTTCCTCCTGGGGCGGACCACCTTCGAGATGATGCGCACGTACTGGTCGCAGGTGACCGATCCTGAGAACATCGTGGCCACCGCCCTGAACACGTGGCAGAAGTACGTCGTCAGCGACACCCTGTCCGACGCGGACACGGCCTGGGGGAAGACCACAGTGCTGCGCGGCGACATCGTCGATCAGGTGCGCCGGCTCAAGGAACAGCCGGGCGGTGAGCTGCAAGTGCACGGCAGTTGGCAACTGGTGCGCACCCTGCACGACGCCGGGCTCGTCGACACCTACCGACTGCTCCAATTCCCCGTCGTCGTCGGGGACGGCAAGCGGCTGTTCGCCGACGGCGCCACACCAGCGACCTACCGGATCACCGAGTCGGAGGTGCTGAGCGGGGGTGCCGGCGCGGTCTCGCTCACCCTGCGCCAGGCCGGGTTCGGCACCACCGGCACCGGTGAGTTCGTCGTGCGTGACGGCAAGGAAGCCATCGCGTGAGCACGGCAACCCGGATGGGCTATCGCTACCTGGCAGCCCCTGGTGGCGGAGAAGGACGCCGCCCTGCGCGAGCGCCTGCTGGGCTGACCTGCGCACGATCTCTTCGCTGATCTGACACGATTGCCTCGCACGCCGTCGCGGTCGGCGAACCACTGCCGGTACGGCGGCATCGTCGCCCGCACGTCCCGCGCCAGCAGCTCCGCGACCTCGGTCAGGTCGCCGCGCTCCACCGCGGACATGTAGCGGCGCAGGATCCTGCGGTCCTCGTGGGTGTACGGGGCTGACGGGGCCCAGTCCGACCGGCCGGGCGGCAGGTGGGTGCGCAGGGTGGCTCTGGCCCGCTGCAGGGCGCTGTTGACCGAGGCGACACTGCCGTCCAGGGCCTCGGCCGTCTGGCGGACCCGCCAGCTCAGCACGTCGCACAGGATCGTCGCGGCGCGCTGCCTCGGCGGCAGGTGCCTGATGGCGACCAGGAACGCCAGCTCCAGGGTCTCCTTGGCGACCACCGCGGCCTCCGGGTCGTCGGCGCTGGGCACCGCCGGCTCCCACAGGTGGCCGGGGAACGGCTGCAACCACGGGCCGGCCGGCGAATCGGCCTGGTCGGGCAGCGTCCGCGGCTCCGGCCGTCGAGGAAGTCCAGGCAGGCGTTGGTGGCGATCCGGTACGGCCAGGCGCGCAGTGAGGAACGGCCCTCGAAGCCGTCCCGCCCGCGCCACGCCCGCAGGAACACCTCCTGGACCAGGTCTTCCGCCTCGTCGAACGACCCGAGCATGCGGTAGCAGTGCACCCGCGGCTCGCCCCGGTGCCGCTCGGCACGTTCGGCGAAGTCGGTCACCCGGCCGCCGTCCGGGCGTACCGCAGCTGGTGGGTCAGCTCGCCGCCTATCGGGGCGTCGCGGGTGACGCCGTCCGCCGACCAGCCGGCCTTCTCGTAGAACGGGCGGGCCCGCTTGTTGCCCTCCAGCACCCACAGCACCGCGCGCGGGCCCAGGTGCGGCAGCGCGTCGTCCATCAGCGCCCGGCCCACGCCGGTTCCCACGTGCCCGGGCAGCACGTGGATGGCGTACAACTCGGTCACGCCCTCGTCCTCGCTCGGCCCCAGATAGCTGAACCCGACGATGCCGGAAACCGAGACGGCGACGGTCAGCCGGTGGGTGCCGGCCTCCCAGCGCCGGCGCTCGGCCCACCACTCGCCGAGCGCCTCCTCCGAGCCGAAGGTCAGCGCCTCCGGTGCGACCAGGCCGGCGTAAGCCGAGGCCCGGGACCGGTGGTGCAGGGCGCCGACGGCGGGCATATCGAGATCGTTCGCGGTACGCAGACGGACGGTCATTCGCCCGACGGTATCCGGGCCGGCACCGCCGACGCGCATCAGGTCCTGGGCCACCACGGTATCGCCGTCGAACTCGGCGGCCAGCCCCGCGAACCGGAGCGCCCATCCGGGCGAGTCCGTCTGTCACAGGTTCTCGTGGTTCGCGCGTGCTCGCGGGGACAGTGGGCCGCACCGGCGCTGCCGAGTTTCCCGACGGCGGCCCGGGATAAGGGTCCAGGTCAGAGGGGAGGATGTCGCATGCCACGCCGAGTCAAGGTCGAGGGGGACATGTACCACGGGCGGGTGCCTGAGGGGGCGATCTACGTCGGCCGGGCCGCGCCTGGTCTGAAGGCGAGTCCGTACAACAGCCCGCACAGCGTGAGACGGGAGGGGTGCCGGGCTTGTGGCGGGCGGGTGCACGAGCGGTCCGAGGTGATCGAGCTGTACCGGGTTCATCTGCGCGAGCATCCTGAGCTCGTCGAGCAGGCTCGCCGGGAGCTCGCCGGGAAGGATCTCGGGTGCTGGTGCCCGGCTGATCAGCCCTGTCACGCGGACGTGTTGCTTGCCGTCGTGGCGGGCGAAGAACCGTGAGCGATCCCGGTTCTACTGGAGCAGGTGGCGGGTTTCGGCCAGGAGCTCGACTTGGGCTCGCCAGTCGCCGCCTGCGATGCCGCTGACGCGCCGGTGCGGCCCTTGTGCCCGAGAGGGAAATCGCTTAGGAAGGTTTCCTATTAGTTTTTTAAGGGGTGAGGCGAGTGCGGGCAAAGCTTGTCGCGACGGCTGCCCTATTAGGAGGGCTCCTGCTGATCATCGCCGGCTGCGGGCGATCCGAAGCCCCCGAAGCGCCGGTGAACGCCGACGATGTCATGTTCGTGCAGATGATGGTGCAGCACCACCGGCAGGGCATCGAGATCGCCAAGGTGGGCACCGAACGTGCCGCCACGCCGGAGATCAAGACGCTCACCGCGGCCATCGAGAGCACGCAGCAGAACGAGGTCGAGATGATGTTGCGATGGCTGCACTCCTGGGATCAGCCCCTCACTGCCCCGTCGACGGGGCACGATCATCACGGCGGCATGCCCGAGACCGACGTCAAGCAGATCCAGGCATTGAAGAAGTCCAAGTCCTTCGAGCGCGACCTCCTCAACCTGCTGATCGCTCATCAGGACGACGCTGTGCAGATGGCGGGCATGGAGGTCTACAACGGGGCGAATCCGGCGGTCAAGGAGTGGGCCCGGCAGGTGCAGGCCTCCAGGAAGGGCCAGATCGACATGATGACGGAGTGGCTCAAGCGCTGACGCGTGCCATGAAATCGCGTAACGCCCGCTCGCCACGAAAACCACTCTGCTCATAGACGCCAATGGCATTAAGTGATTAGATCACTTGATATGTCCGAGGTAACGCGGCCCACGCTTTCCGACGCTCTGACCGAGCGCATGCTGGAGCTCATCCGTACCGGAGGGCACCGGCCGGGGGACAGGCTGCCCTCGACCAGGGAGCTCTCGCAGCGCTTCGCCGTCACCACCCCGACGCTGCGCGAGGCGCTGCGCAGGCTCGAGGCCACCGGGGCCATCGAGATGCGGCACGGGTCCGGCATCTACGTCGGTGCCGACATCGAGCGGCTGGTCCTGCCCAACCCCAACATGCGCGAGATCCATGCCGCCCGGCTGCTGGAGCTGCTGGACGCGCGCATCCTCATCGAGCCGCCGCTGGCCGCGCTGGCCGCCGAGCACGCCGGGCGCGAGGAACTGGCCGCGCTCCAACAAGTGCTCGACGAGGCAGGCAGGCACCTGCGCGGCGAGGACGCCGAGCTGCACGACGCGAACATGACCTTCCACCGGGCGACCGCGCGGATGGCGGGCAACAGCGTGCTGCACGAGGTCGTCGACTCGCTGCTCACCGTCCACGGGCCCGAGCAGCGGGAGATCCTGCAGATCTTCGATGACCGGCGCCGCGACTACGAGGAGCACCTGGCGATCCTGGAGGCCATCGAAGCACGTGACGCGGCCGAGGCCGAGGAGCGGATGCGGGCCCACCTGGTGGACGTGAAGACGGTTATAGAGCACCGGTTGCAACCCCCCAAGTAGAGAACCAAGGAGGCCGGTCCATGCTCCGGTCACGCATGGCCACGCTCGGCGTGGCGGCGCTCGTCCTGACCGCGTGCGGCGGCGGCAACGCCGCCGCGCCGCAGAAGAAGACCGAGTTAACCCTGTACAACGACAAAGGCGCCTGGACGAAGTTCTTCGACGAGATGGGCGCGCTGTCCAAGCCGAGCATCGGCCTGGGCATGAAGCCGACGGGATACACGGACTCGGCGCAGTACCAGGCCTTCATCAAGGCGTCGTTCCGCACGAACGTCAAGCCCGATCTGTTCACCTGGCAGACCGGCGGGATGCTCGAGGAGATCGTCAAGCAGAAGCAGGTGGCCGACACCACCGCCGTCTGGCAGGAGGCGATCAAGGCGGGCGACCTGTCGCAGGACCTCGCCCCCTACTACACGATCGGCGGCAAGCAGTATTGCGTGCCGATGAACGTCGCCTACTGGGGCATGTTCTACAACAAGAAGATCTTCGACAAGTACGGCCTGCAGCCGCCGCAGACGTGGGACGACCTCATCAAGACGGCCGACACCCTGAAGCAGAACGGGGTGAAGGCGTTTTATCACACCAGCGTGTTGTTCTCGTTCGTCTGGTTCGAGCAGCTCATGGCCGGCACCGACCCCGACCTGTACGACCGCCTGTCCACAGGCAAGGCGAAGTACACCGACCCGGGCGTGGTGCAGGTGATGGAGCGGTGGAAGCAGCTCATTGACGCCGGATATTTCATCAACCCGGGCGATAAGACGGATCCCGGGGACGTGCTCAAGACCGGCAAGGCGGCGATGGTGTCGTTCGGGACCTGGTTCAACACCAGCATGACCCAGCGCGACTTGAAGCCGGGCACCGACTACGACTTCTTCGTCATCCCCAACGTCAACGCCTCGCTCCCCAAGACGTCGATGATCTTCGAGAGCGGCCCGCTCTGCTCGCTGGCCAAGGCCGCCGACCCCGACGCGAGCATGAAGTACCTCAAGTGGTGGACGACCGCCGAAGCCCAGGAGAAGTGGGCCACCAGCCGGGGCGACGTGAGCGCCAACCCCAAGGTCACCATCAAGGACGAGGCGCTCGGCACCGTCACCAAGGACGCGGGCAGCGGCAAGTACCGGCTGGTCAACCGCTACTTCGAGGCCACGCCGCCACCCATCCTGACGGCCGCGCTGGACGGTTTCAGCAAGTTCGTCACCGAGCCCGGCGCCTACAAGGAGGTGCTGGAGACCATCCAGAAGGCCGCCGACGAGTACTGGAGCACGCATCAGTGACAACCCGCGCGCCTATGCTGGGGCGGTTCCGTCACGGGTACGTGGCGCCGGCGGCCATTCTGGTCGCGGTGCTGCTCTACGCGCCGTTCGTGTGGACCGCCTACCTGAGCCTCACCCGCTACGACGGGTTGGAGCCGCCCGCCTGGGTCGGCTTCGCGAACTTCGGCAAGTTGCTGGACGACCCGGCGTTGCTCACCTCGACCCGCAACACGCTGATCTGGGTGGCCGGCACGATGGTGCTGCCGGTCGGGCTCGGGCTGCTGGTCGCGGTCCTGTCGTACGACATCAAGGGCGGCGCCTGGTACCGCGTGCCGTTCATGTTGCCGTACGCGCTGAGCGGCGCGGGCCTGGCCATGGTGTGGAGCCCGATCCTGTCCCACGGCGGGATCGCCAACCTGCTGCTCGGCGTGGACACCGCGTTCTTGCAGGAAGCGCCGCACAACACCCTCGCCATGCTGCTGGTGTGGACCTGGCAGCAGCTGGGCGTGAACACGCTGTTGTTCGTCGTGGGCCTGCAGTCCATCCCCAAGGAGCCGATCGAGGCGGCGCGGCTGGACGGGGCGTCGGGGTGGCGGTTGTTCAGGCACGTGATCTGGCCGCTGATGCGGCCGCTGACGGCGGTCGTGGTGGGGCTGGCGCTGGTGGCCAGCCTGAAGACGTTCGACATCGTGTGGGTGCTGACGCAGGGCGGTCCGGGACGCAACTCCGAGACGCTGGCGGTCACCATGTACAAGGAGACCTTCGTGGCCAGTGATTACGGCTACGGCTCGGCCGTGGCGGTGTTGCTCACCGTGGTCACCGGACTGGCGTCCTACCTCTACCTGAGGAGGCAGGTGGCGTCATGATCCGGCGTGCCGTGCTCATCGTGCTCGGGCTGATCTGGCTCGGGCCGACCTATCTGCTGCTCGTCAACGCTTCGCGGCCGGCGACCTCGTACGATCCGGACCGCGCCTGGGTGCCGTCCGCCGACTTCTCGCTGCTGGAGAACTTCGGCCACGCCATCGAGGGCGCCAACCTGGGCGGGAGCCTGGCCAGCACCGCGCTCTACGCCATCGTCTCGCCGCTGCTCGCTGTGATCATCGGGGCGCTGGCGGGATACACCATCGTGGTGCTGCGGCTGCGTCATGGGTTCTGGTGGTTCCTGCTGATCTTCGGCGGCACCGTCTTCCCCTCGCAGATGTTGCTCGTGCCGCTGTTCGTCAGCTACAGCGACGCCGGCCTGTACGACACCCACCTCGGCCTGATCGTCATCTACACGGCGATCAACGTGCCGCTGGGCGCGTTCGTGTTGCGGAACTTCTACTCCGGAGTGGCGTTCTCGATCTTCGAGGCGGCCCGCATGGACGGCGCCTCGACGTGGCGCATCTTCTGGCGCATCTACCTGCCGATGTCGCTGAGCGCCCTGACGGCCGTGTTCATCCTCGAGTTCACCTTCATCTGGAACGACCTCGTCTTCGGCCTGACCCTGACCCAGACCGAGAACGTTCGCCCGGTGATGACCGCCATCGCCGGGCTCATGACCGACGTGTACGCCGGAACGCCGGTGCCCGTCGGACTGGCCGCGGGACTGGTGGTCTCGTTGCCGACCGTCGTGTTGTTCCTCGCCACCCAGCGCCTCTTCGCCCGAGGCCTGTCTCTAGGGAGTGTGTGATGACCAGCCGGTTGCTCCAGCGCAGCCTGGGTAGCCCCGACTACGACGGGATCAGGCAGGCCCTGCGGGACGACACCTCGACCCCCGTCATCAGCGTGCGCGGGCTGGAGGTGCGGGTCGCGGTGGTGCCGCTGTTCACCCACGACGGCCGGCAGGCGGTCAGGGTGTCGAGCACCGAGCCGCTGACGCATGTGCTGGTGGGGGTGGACAGCGCCTCCGGCAAGGACGTGACCTTGCTGGTGCCCGAGGTGGACGCGCCGCGCGAGTTCACCCTGGAGTGCCGCGACGACGCCGGGGTGGTCGGCAGCGCCCGGATCACCGTCACCCCGCAGCGTAAGTGGAGCGTGTTCGTCGTGCACCACTCGCACCTGGACATCGGCTACACCGATCCGCAGGGCACCGTGCTCCGGCATCACCTCGACTACCTGGACGCGGCGCTGCGGCTGGCGGAGGAGACCGCGTCCTGGCCGGACGACGCCAAGTTCCGGTGGACGGTCGAGTCGTCGATGCCGGCGCTGAAGTGGCTGGCCGCCCGCCCGGCCGAGATGGTCGAGTCCTTCACGCGACGCGGCCGCGAGGGCGTGATCGAGGTGACCGCGCTGCCGTTCCAGCTGCACACGGAGGCGTGCTCGACCGAGGAGCTGCACCGGCAGCTGCGCTTCACCCGGCAGTTCAGCTTCCCGGTCACCTCGGCCATGCACACCGACGTTCCCGGCGCGGTCGTCGGGCTGGTGGACGCGCTCAGCCAGGCGGGGGTGCGCTACCTGGCGGCGGCGCACAACTGGGCCGGCCGGTCGGTGCCCTACCTGCACGGCGGGGACAAGCTCACCAGGCCGTTCCGGTGGCGGGCTCCGAGCGGGAACGAGCTGCTGGTGTGGTTCACGGACACGCCGCACGGGATGGCGTACATGGAGGGCAACACGGTCGGGCTGACCGACTCCTACGAGCTGGCCGACGATCTGCTGCCGCGCTACCTGTCTGCGCTGGCCACGCGCGGCTACCCGTACGGGCCCGGCACGTTCGGATGGCAGGGGCCCGACGCGCCGCGGGAGCCGTACGAGCTGGACGTGCTGCACCTGCGGGTGCAGGGTGCGCACGCCGACAACGCGGGACCGTCGATCGTGCCCGCCTCGATCGCCCGCAGGTGGAACGAGGAGTGGGCCTACCCGCGGCTGCGGTCGGCGGTCAACAGCGACTTCTTCCGGCACGTCGAGGAGCGTTACCTCGACCGGCTGGCGGTGCACGAGGGCGACTGGACCGACTGGTGGGCCGACGGGCTCGGCTCGGGCGCGCGTCCGCTGGGCTACGTCCGCCGCGCCCAGTCCGCGCTGCGCGCCGCCGAGACCCTGCACACGCTGGCCGGGGCGGACGTGACCGAGGAGATCGACGCCGCCTACGACAAGGTCGCCCTGTTCAACGAGCACACGTGGGGCGCGGCCAATCCCTGGGAGGACGCCGAGGAGGCCGGGGACTCCGGCGGGCTGCAGTGGACCCGCAAGTCCTCGGGGGCCTACCAGGCGCAGGACGACGCGGCCGACCTGTTGCACGCCGCCGTCAGACGGTTCGCCGCGGCGTTGTCGGAGACGGGGACCGAGGGCGGCGCTCTGACGTCCTTCGCGGTCTTCAACCCCGCGACCCGGGCGCGCACCGACGTCGTGCACGCGTTCCTGCCGCGTGACGTGGTGGGCGTGGACGTGCCGATCGCGCTGGTGGACGCGCGGACCGGGGAGACGGTCCCGCACCACGAGGAGTTCGTGGACCCGGACGACTGGCCGACCCGGCCGATCGGTCGGCACGTCCACGCGGTCGTGCGTGAGGTGCCCGGGTTCGGCTACGTACGGCTTGACGTCGTGCCCGGCGAGACCCAGGCCCCCGAGCCGGTGGAGCTCCGGGAGCTCGGCGACACCACGGCGATCGAGAACGAGTTCTACCGCGTGGCCTACGACGTGCGCGAGGGCCACATCAGCTCGATCTTCGACAAGCGGGCGGGCCGCGAGCTGGTCAACGGGGACGCCGCCGCCGGGTTCGGCCAGTACGTGTACGACCAGTACGCCACCGCCCCGCATTTCAACCATTTGTCGGGGCACGTCGGGGCGCATGATCGTACGCTCCTCGGCGACCGGGCCATCGGCAAGCACGCCACCATCACCAAGTGCCAGCGCACGGCCGTGGGCGAGAAGCTGGTCGTGGAGCTGCGCGGCAAGGGTGTGGACTGGATCCGCACCACGATCGAGCTGCACTACGGCGTGCCCCGGCTGGACCTCACTTACCAGCTCGCCAAGCAGGGCACCCCGGCCAAGGAGGCGGTGTTCCTGGCTTTCCCGTTCGCGGCCGGACGGGCCACCGCCTGGGAGCTCACCGGCGGCGTCGGCGGACCGGACGTGCCCCGCGTGCCGGGCTCGGCCGAGTACATGTTGCCGATCAGGCACTGGATCGCGTTCGAGGACCCCGAGCTGACCATCGCCTGGGCCACGCTGGAGGCTCCGCTGGTGCAGCTGGGCACCATCCACATGCCGTACGCGCCGTTCCCGCCGACCCTCGACCAGGAGGACGGCACGGTCTATTCCTGGGCGCTCAACAACATCTGGGACACCAACTTCCCGGCGCAGCAACAGGGCGAGACCACTTTCCGCTATGCCGTCACGTCGGAAACAGGCGTCCAGGGCAGGCGGCTGGGCGCGGCGGCGGCAGCCGGGCTGACCGAGCCGTTCGTCGGCGCGCTGGTCACCGACAGCCCGGCGGTCACCGAGACGTACGCCTCGGTCGACCATCCGGACGTGCTCATCACCTCGATCGGGAAGGACAGTGTCAGGCTCCAGTCGCTGGCCGCCGAGCCGGTCGAGGCGACGGTCACCATGCCAGGAGATGAGACCGTGGCGGTACGGCTGCCCGCCTGCGGGGTCGCCGTCATTGGGGGTACGCGCTCGTGAAGATCGTTGACATCCGGGCCACGACGGTCGCGGTCCCGCTGGAGGCGCCGCTGCGGCACAGCAACGGCGCCCACTGGGGGCGGTTCGTCCGCACGATCGTCGAGGTCGAGGCCGACAACGGGCTCGTCGGCCTGGGGGAGATGGGCGGGGGCGGGGAGAGCGCCGAGGCCGCGTTCCGCGCGCTGGTGCCGTACCTGAAGGACCACGACCCCTTCCAGCTCGAAGCGCTGCGCTTCAAGATCGCCAACCCGACGGCCTCCCTCTACAACAACCGCACGCAGCTCCTGGCCGCCATCGAGTTCGCCTGCATCGACCTCATCGGCCAGCAGCTCGGGGTGCCCGCCTCCGACCTGCTCGGCGGGCGGGTCCGCGACGCCGTGCCGTTCGCCTCGTACCTGTTCTTCCGGTACGCCGACGCCGGCTACGGCGAGATCCGCACACCCGAGCAGCTCGTCGAGCACACCGCGCAGCTCAAGGCGGCGCACGGGTTCACCGTGCACAAGCTCAAGGGCGGCGTGTTCCCGCCGGACTACGAGCTGGAGTGTTACCGGGCGCTGGCCGAGGCGTTCCCCCGGGACCGGCTCAGGTACGACCCGAACGCCGTGTTGTCGGTGGCCGAGGGCCTGCGCTTCGGCCGGGCCATCGAGGACCTGAACAACGACTACCTGGAGGACCCGGTCTGGGGTCTCGAAGGGCTCAGGGCCATACGCGAGCAGGTCAGGGTGCCGCTGGCGACGAACACCGTGGTCGTCAACTTCGAGCAGCTCGCCTCGAACGTGCTGCGCAGGGCCGCCGACGTGGTGCTGCTCGACACGACGTTCTGGGGCGGGATCAGGCCGTGCGTCAAGGCGGCGGGCGTGTGCGAGACGTTCCAGATCGGCGTGGCCGTGCACTCGTCGGGGGAGCTCGGGATCCAGCTCGCGACCATGCTGCACCTCGGCGCCGTGTTGCCGAACCTCACCTACGCCGCCGACGCCCACTATCACCAGCTGCGTGACGACGTGATCGAGGGCGGCAAGCTGGCCTACGTGGACGGGGCCATCGCCGTGCCGCAGGGGCCGGGGCTGGGGGTGCGGCTGGACCGGGAGCGGGTCGCCCGCTATGCCGAGCTTTATCGGGAACAAGGCGGCTATCCGTATGATCGCGACCCTGGACGGCCCGGCTGGTACGCCACGGTCCCGAACGAGCGTTTCGCCGACCCCGCCGTGTCCCTGGATGTGGCTCCATAATGGGGCCTCATGTCTGAAACCCAGCCTGCTCCCCCTGCCGACAACCTCGTCACCACGGCCCACACCCTGCCGTCGGGCGAGGCGTACACCGCCGTCACCGGCACCATGGTGTTGCGTGAGGAGGTGTTCACCGACGGTACGTTCGACGGCCTGCGGCCGAAGGCCGAGATGTTCGTCACGGCGTACACACTCGACGGAGCCGACCCGCTGACCAGGCCGGTCACCTTCGCGTTCAACGGCGGTCCCGGATCGTCGAGCGTGTGGTTGCATCTCGGTGTGTTCGGGCCGCGCCGGGTCGTCATGGGCGACGCCGGGGCGTTGTCGCCGCCGCCCTACGGGCTGGCCGACAACGAGGAGAGCCTGCTGAACGTGAGCGACCTGGTCTTCATCGACCCGGTCTCGACCGGCTACTCGCGGGCGGCCGAAGGCGAGAAGGCCGAGCCGTACCACGGGTTCACCGGTGACCTGGAGTCGGTGGGCGAGCTCATCCGGTTGTGGACCACCAGGAACGGGCGGTGGATGTCGCCGAAGTTCCTGGCCGGGGAGTCGTACGGGACGGTCAGGGCGGCCGGGCTGGCCGACCACCTGCAGTCGCGTTATGGCCTTTACCTCAACGGCGTGATCCTCATCTCGTCGGTGCTCGACTTCGTCACCGGGGAGTTCAACGAGGGCAACGACCTGGCCTACGCCCTCTATCTGCCGACTTATGCGGCTATAGCGCACTATCACGGACTGCACGGGGACCGGCCGCTGGCGGACGTGCTGCGCGAGGCCGAGGCGTTCGCCGAGCGCGACTACCTGTGGGCACTGGCCCGTGGCAGCCGGCTGACGCGGGAGGAACGCGCCGCCACGGTCGCCAGGATCGCCGCGCTCACCGGGCTGAGCGAGGACTACGTCGACCGGGTGAACCTGCGGATCGAGCACATCAGGTTCTTCACCGAGCTGCTGCGCTCGCGGCGGCTGACCGTCGGGCGCCTCGACGGCCGCTTCACCGGCTGGGACCCCGACGCGGGGCGCGAGCACTTCTCCGCCGATCCCAGCATGAGCGCGATCATGGGGCCCTACAGCGCCGCGCTCAACCACTACCTCCGGGCGGAGCTCGGGTACGCCAACGACCTGCCGTACGAGGTGCTCACCTCGCGCGTGCAGCCGTGGTCGTACAAGGAGTTCGAGGGTGCGCACGTCACGGTGGTCGACAAGCTCGGCGCCGCCATGCGCGCCAACCCGCACCTGCGCGTGCACGTGGCCTGCGGCTACCACGACGGGGCGACGCCGTACTACGCCGCCGAGCACACCCTCGCCCACCTGCCCGTGCCCGCCGAGCTGGCGGGCAACGTGGAGGTCAAATACTACGAAGCCGGGCACATGATGTACGTCCACGAGCCCAGCAGGCTGCGCCAGTCAGCCGACATCGCCGCCTTCGTGCGCGGCGAGCACGCTTGACGCCCTCTTGAGGCGCTGCTCCAGGTTGGCGCGGAGCGCGGCGAAGCGGTCGGCGTTGTCCCTGACGACAGCACGCTGCAACGCCGCGTCCGCCGCGTACCAGGCGGCCACCAGACCCGACGCCCACTTGCACTGCGTGTCGGCGGTCGCCGTCTGCTTCTCGTCCTCGGTCACAGTGCTCTTTTCCAGATCCCAGCGGCTGTCGCCAATGGCCGCCTCGGGAGCCGGGTACGAGTGGCCCTGCTGGCTCATGCACGACTGCCAGCGCTGGACCGCGCTCGTCACCGACGAGTGCTTGGCGGACTGCTCCAACGTGAGCGAGTCCTGCAGGGCCAGCCACGGCCAGTCCGCCTTCCGAGCACCCCGCTCCAGCGCCAGCGCCGCCCGGTCCAGGCACCCGCGGTCGGCGGCGGTCCCGTACAGGCGGTGGCGGGCGGGCTTGGGCAGTTTGGCCGCCCAGGATCGGGTCGTGTCGGGAGACGGCGGACGGGCGAGGTGGTAGCCGTAGCGCCGGGCCGCCTCGGTGTCCACGACGCCGTAGCGGCGTGAGTTGCCGGGTTCCACGGCGGCGATCGTCGCCGGGTCCTCGGCGGGCGGCTCGATCGTGACGCCCTTTTTGCGCATGCACCGCACGACCAGGAGATTGTGCGCGTTGCCCAGAATGGCCTGCTGCTCGGGAGTGGTCTTGTACGCGTCGAACGGCAACACCAGCTGCGCCACTGACGTGACGGCTGGTGCCGACGTCTGCGGCCGCGGTTCGTCGGCGGAGCAGCCCGCGACGCCCGTCAGCAGCAGCATGGCCGAGCTCGCCGCGAGGAGCACGCGACAGCCGGTTTCCGGCGGCCAGACCCGGAAACCGGCACTCCCGGTATGTGTCAGCGGCACCAGACGTCGAGGGAGCTGGCGCGGTCGTTGCCTACGGCGTTGTTCGCCAGGAACCCGTCGTTCGAGTTATGCGTGAACGTGCTGTGGGCGCCCGTGTAGTAGGGGTGCTGCCACAGGGTGGCAGCGCAGCCGACCCGGTTGCGCACCGAAGTCGTGTCGTTGTTCATGGTGCGCCAGGAATTGCTGAAGTCCCAGTTCAGCCAGTTGTTGTCGATGAGGTTGGCGTCGTCGCCCATGAAGTCGCGCCAGTAGTCGACCTGGCCGCGGTTGTAGTCGAAGCCGGCGTACAGGCAGACGCGGCCGCCGTAGCAGGTGGAGCGGGGGCTCGCCACCGCGGCGGTGGCGGGGACGACCATGGTGAACATCGCGGCAGCGGCGACGAAGCCGGCCGCCTTTTTGGATAGCCTCACAGGTCTCTCCTAGATCGGTGAGTCGATTCGACCTCGTAACGTGGCATGCCGAATCGAATGCGAGCCGTTATGGCTCGCGCTCCGACGGGAGGCTGCGCGCCCGTGCCGGGTCGCGTGCCGGGCACGCCGTCACACTCGTATCAAGGGGGTGACCTGGAAGTTCTTCCTATTGACGCAACTGTTGCCAGCTTTGCAAAAAGACCGGGGGAATTGGTGGGGCGGGCTCGACCTGTTCGACCATTCAGAAATGGGGCTATTCGGGGAGTGACGCCGGGTTCTGCGCCAACAGCCCGCCGTCCACCCGGTGCTCCGCCCCCGTGATGAACGACGAGCGCGGGCCCGCCAGGAACGCCACCAGCTCCGCGACCTCCTCCGGCCGGCCCACCCGGCCCAGAGGATGGGCGCGGCCCCACTGCCTGACCTGCTCCTCCTGCGACAGGTCACCCCGCCACAGATCCGCCGCCCAGCGCAGCATCGGCGTGTCGACCGAGCCGGGGCACACCACATTCACCCTGATCCCGTCGGCGGCGTGGTCAAGCGCCATGGCTCTGGTCAGGCCGTTGAGCGCGGCCTTGCTCGCGGTGTAGGCGGCCACCCGCGCCTGCGAGGAGAACGCCTGCACCGAGGAGATGAGCACGATCGAGCCGCCGCCGCGGGCCCGCAGCCGCGGGACGGCCGCCTTGCACGTCAGATAGACGCCTTTGAGATTGATGTCGAGCACTTCGTCCCAGAGGTCCTCGGGCGTGTCCTCGACGGTGCCGTACCGTTGCACGCCCGCGCACGTCACGACGATGTCGAGGCCGCCGAACCTGCGCACGGCAAGGTCCACCAGGTCCCGCATCTCGCCGCCCCGGCGCACGTCGGCGATCCGGCCGATGACGTGTTCGGTGTCGAGCTCCGCGTCCTTGTCCATTCCGCAGAACACGACGGACGCCCCGCCGTCTGCCAGCCGGTCCACCACCGCCCGCCCGATGCCCGTCGACCCGCCCGTGACCAGCGCCACCTTGCCGCCGAACTCGCTCACGCCATCACCTCCGCGCGCATCTTCAACGTCTTCGTCTCGTAGGGATCCAGGACGAGGGCCGTGCCGTTGGCCACGGCGGCGGCCAGGCCGTCGGTCGGCATGCTGGAGAACGGCTCGAGCCCGACCGTGTAGGCCCGGCCCCACCAGGGATAGCCTGTGGACGCGCCCAGCTCCTGCCACATCCACAGGTACGGCAGGAGTGAGGCATCCCACTCCACCCGCATACCGATATCCCCCGAAATTTCGTACCAACCCTCGTTGAAGCCGGTCAGGTAGACGATGTCGCTCGGCGACCCCGGCTCCTGCACCACGCTGAGGTCGGTGTGACCGCCGCCGTCCGCCGGAACGATCGGCCACGTCCATGGCCCACCCGCCCGGACCCGGCGCCCGGCCGGGTTGATCGCCGTCGCGTGCGGGATCACCTGAACACCGTCCGGCAGCCGGATCCTCGCCCCCGGACGCAGGAAAGGCCGCCCGTAGACGATGTGCTGCCCCCACATGGCGTGCAGCGCCACCGGGGAGTCATTGCCGGCCATGCTCTCGATCTCCAGCGCGGCCGTGCCCGACCGCAGCCTGAAGACCTTCTCCATCCGGTACGGCAGCCGCCTGGTCCTGACGCTGAGCCGGATCGCGACCTCGTCCTCGGAGTCCGCGGTCACCTCGTAGGACCATGGCAGTCCGGAGACCTCGCCGTGCTGGGCCAGCCGCGCGCCGCGGTATTCGCTCGGCGCGCCGCCGTTGGGGAAGACCTCTTGCCAGCCGCCCTCGTAGTGGTCCACGAACTGGGCGACGTCGTCGGCCGCGCCCTGGAGGTGGTCGCGCGGGCTGCGCAGGCCCTGCGGGGAGAGCCAGACGAAGTCCGTGTCGGTGGGCTTGTGCAGGAACTCGACGACGTCCCCGCCCTTGTCCGGCACGACGGTCACGCGCAGCAGCTCGTTCTCCAGCACGACCGCCCGCAGCCCGTCGATCACGACGTGCCGCAGGCGGGCCGCCCAGTTGCGTCTCACTGGAAGGTCACGTCCAGGAAGCGCGGCCGGTAGATGGACACGTCGCGGTAGTGGTCGGTGTTCACGAAGCTGTTGACGTTGTACGACACCACCAGCCCGTTGCCGGCGATCTCGGGATGGGCGTGGGCGTTGTAGGTGAAGATGTTCCCGCCGGTCTCGGGGGTCGTGTAGACGTGCTGCTTGCCGGTGAACGGGCCGAACGGCGAGCATGAGGCGTAGGCCACGATGTTGGCGCTCAGCGCCTCGGTCGTGTCATGCGTGATCAGGACATATCCGGACCCGACCTTGCTGACGCTGTACTCGTTCGCCACGCCGCTCATGATCCGCGCCGAGTCGGCCTCGTTCGGCGACCAGGTGCCGTCGCCCTTGAGATACTCCCAGGCGCCCAGCAGGCTCTGGCCCTTGACGCGGGCGATGTGCATGTACTTGGGCGAGCCGAAGTCCTCCACGCCATAGATGTAGGTGTACTGGCCGTCCTTGAGCGTCGCCGAGGCCCAGGCCACACCGTGGTCGGACGGCAGATCGTGCACGCTGATCGGCCGGTTGAGCCGTCCCGGGGCGAACCTGGCCACCACGTTCCGGTGCCAGCGCCAGTCCCACGCACCGGGGCCGTACCGCTCGTACTCCTGGTAGGTGACCTCCACGATCCCGCCGGCGAGCGTCGCGTCGCCGGCCCAGTACCAGTGGTTCTTGTCGCGCGGCGGCATCACGGCGGTGGGCTTCGCGGGGGTGCCGTCGTAAATGGTGGACAGCCTGCCGTCGCGCTCGACGGCGAAGGAGTTGTTGAGGAAGACCGTCGTGCCGCCTTCCTCGACCACGGGCGGGCGTGAGCCGTCGGGGTTGACCTGGCCGAGGAACGTGTCGGAGAAGATCCAGAGCTCCTTGCCGCTCGGCAGCCTGAGCGAGTAGGTGCCGTCGGCGCCCGTCCAGTCGTCCAGCCGGCTGTTGTCGTTGCCGTAGGCGGTGAACAGGCTGGTCAGGCGGGCATTCGTGGTCGTGCTCTTGACCGTTGGGGCGCAGGGAGAGGCGGGGGTGGCTGCTTGCTGCTCCTGTGCCACGGTCGGCACCGGCTTGGGCGGGGCGGCCCATGCCTCCTGCGGCACGGCCGTGAGCCCGATCAACGCGATGGCCAGGGGGGCGAGGGCAGAGCGGAATCGCGTCATCACTTGGTTTCCTCTGCGGGGAGGGGGATTCCCCCACAGTTCTAGTCATTAGATCACTTGCTGTCCAGGGCTTCCCAAGGATCAACAGTCACTGATTCCCGCCTGTACTAAGGTGATGATCCCCTGCAAACACCTCAAAGGAGGCCAAATGTCGATGACCCGCCGCAGCCTGCTCACAATCGGCGCCGGAGCCGCCGTCACGGCGCTGGCCGGCGCCGAGCCGGTGGCAGCCTCCGCAGCGGGCCGCTTCGACCTGGCCGCGCCTGCCAGCCCGCTGATCTGGAAGAAGGCACTCTACGACGAGACGGTCCTCCAGTCGTTCGCCTTCGACAACGTCAACGGGCATATTTACGCGGTGCAGCTGAAGAACGGCGCAGGGTCGGCGGCGGCGGGCGACCTGTGCCTCACCAAGCTCAGCCTGACCGGCACGGTGCTCGGCCACATGTACCTCAGGGGCTTCGGCCACGGCGTGCAGATCGGCGTCGAACCTGCGGGGACCTCGGCGTACCTGTGGACCGAGACCGACGCGGTGCGTGACAGTACGGGGAACGCCTGGGGGAGGCGGCTGGCGAGGTTCAAGTTCGTCAACGGCCGGACGCTCACGCCGTCGTCCTCGGGGCTGACGAAGTACGCCCCGATCTCCGGCGCGACCAGCACCACCTGCGCGATCGACCCGTCCACCAACCGGCTGATCATGCGGTATCGGAACAGCGGCGCCCCGCGCTACGCGGTGTACTCGCTGGCGGAGCTCAAGGCGGGGGCGCCGCGGAAGCTGCACGACGTCGCCCAGCCGTCAGGACTGGGCGTCTTCCAGGGGTACACCGCCTACGGCAACTACCTCTACCTGCTGGACGGCACCGCCTACAGCGGCTCCAACCCCGCGCCGGGCAATGCCCACCTCACCTGCGTCGACCTGCGGACGGGCGCCAAGGTCCAGCGCTCGCTCACCCAGGCGGGCAAGTCCCTGGACTACCGCGAGCCCGAGGGCTTGGCCGTCCAGATCGTCTCGGGCCGGCCCCGGCTGTGCCTCGGCCTCGCCTCGGGCGTCGCCGGAGCCCGCAAGGTCAGCATCTTCTACAAGAGCGCCCTCGTCTGACCGGGCGGAAAATTGGATGCCCGGGAGGGAGAACACCGGCTAGCCTGCCGGGATGGGCCACGTCGAAGTAGGACATTTGACATACGTGCTGCCCGACGGTCGGCCCCTGCTCAACGACGTCTCCTTCAGAATCGGTGATGGCGTCAAGGCCGCGCTGGTCGGGCCCAACGGCGCGGGCAAGACCACGCTCCTGCGCTTGATCGCCGGTGATCTGCAGCCGGTCGACGGCAGCGTGGCCAGCTCGGGCGGTCTGGGCGTGATGCGGCAGTTCATCGGCAGCGTGCGGGACGGCAGCAGCCTGCGGGACCTGCTGCTCGGCGTCGCGCCGCCCGCGGTGCGGCGGGCCGCCGAGCGGCTCGACGAGGCCGAGCTGGCGATGATGGAGCGCGACGACGAGAAGACGCAGATGCGGTACGCGCAGGCCATCGCGGACTACACCGACGCGGGCGGCTATGAGATCGAGGTGTTGTGGGACACCTGTACGGTGGCCGCCCTCGGCGTGCCGTACGAAAGGGTGAAATATCGCGAAGTGTCGACGCTGTCGGGTGGCGAGCAGAAGCGGCTCGTCCTCGAGGCGCTGCTCCGCGGCCCCGACCAGACCCTGCTGCTCGACGAGCCCGACAACTACCTCGACGTGCCCGGCAAGGAGTGGCTGGAGCAGCAGCTCAGGGAGACGTCCAAGACGGTGCTGCTGGTCAGCCATGACCGCCAGTTGCTCGCCAACGCCGCCGACCGGATCGTGACCGTCGAGTCGGGAAACGTCTGGATTCACGGCGGCGGCTTCACCACGTACGCCGAGGCCCGCAGGGCTCGCAACGAGCGGCTCGACGAACTGCGCAGGCGCTGGGACGAGGAGCACGCCAAGCTCAAGGCCCTGGTCAACATGCTGAAGAACAAGGCCAGGTACAACGACGGCATGGCCGCCGCCTACCACGCCGCCCAGACGCGGCTGCGTAAGTTCGAGGAGGCGGGCCCGCCCGAGGTGGCCCCGAGCGAGCAGAACATCCGGATGCGGCTCAGAGGCGGCCGCACCGGCAAACGCGCGGTCATCTGCGAGCGGCTGGAGCTCACCGGCCTGATGCGGCCGTTCGACCTGGAGGTCTGGTACGCCGAGCGCGTCGCCGTGCTCGGCTCCAACGGCTCGGGCAAGTCGCACTTCCTGCGTCTGCTGGCCGGGGAGCCGATCGCCCACGAGGGCGTGGCCAGACTGGGGGCCCGCGTGGTGCCCGGGCATTTCGCCCAGACCCACGCCAGGCCCGACCTGATCGGCCGCACTCCGGTCGAGATCGTCATGGGCGAGCACGCCAAGCTCAAGAACGAGGCGATGAAGGCCCTGGCCCGCTATGAGCTGGCGGGCCGGGTCGCCGAGCAGCGGTTCGAGACGTTGTCCGGCGGGCAGCAGGCCCGGCTGCAGATCCTGCTGCTGGAGTTGTCCGGGGCCACGCTGCTGCTGCTCGACGAGCCGACCGACAACCTCGACCTGGCCAGCGCCGAGGCGCTCCAGGCCGGGCTCGACGCCTTCGACGGGACCGTGCTGGCGGTCACCCACGACCGCTGGTTCGCCGCCGACTTCGACCGATTTCTGATCTTCGGCTCGGACGGCACGGTCTACGAGTCGGCCGAGCCGATCTGGGACGAGGCCAGGGTCGTGCGGCCCCGTTAAAGAGTTGGTACGGCTGGCGCGTGTCCTCTGCCAGCCGTACCCATGCTCGGGTTATCACGGCAAAGTGATCCCGCACAGTCGAATCATCAACGTACTCGCACTAGGGGCACTCGGGGCGTTCTGCCTCTCCGGGTGCGGCAGCGAGGAGCGGCCGGCACCAGTGCTCAAGCCCCTCGCGCTCAAGGAACAGGTCTCGAACATCGCCAAGTCCACGGACGGCTACGCCGTCACCTGGGCGGGCGTGCTCAGCAACGCCAACCCGTGGCACTTCGGCGAGCACGTGGTGGCCACGATCGTCGGGCAGGACGCCAAGGGCACCGAGGTCGTCCGGCTGGACCAGCCGCTCGACGCCGTGCCGCCGGGCGGTTCCCTGGCCTTCACCGGACAAGCCAGCGCCGCCGAGAAACCGGCCAAGGTGACGATCCAGTACCGTCCCGCGCAGTGGCGGCCGGCGGCGCGGATGGCCTCCGCTTTCCAGCCGTTCCCCATCACTCGTGCCCAGACATTGCGCCAGAAAGACGGCTCATACCTTATTACGGGATATGTGGGGAATCCGTATCAGACATCGGCCAGCAGCCTCGTCGTGAATGCGTTGTTGCGCGACAAAGCGGGCAAACTGCTGGGTGGTGGCAGCACGTTCGTGGACGACGTGAAGGCCGGGAGCCCGCCCAGATTCATCCTCACCGTGTCCGGGTTGCCGGCCCGCGCGGACGTCGCGAAGACCGAAATCACGGCCAGGACCTGGGGGTCGACCGGCCGTCCTTATGAGGATCTGGCGCTCGGCGGCGCCGTTCCCGTGCACACGGTCAAACCCAAGAGCGACCAGTTCCAGGAGGACCGGAGCACCCAAGTCGTATCCGTCCCTAAACAATAATTTTTCGCACCAAAGCCCGAAAAATCGGGTGGATTAATGACGTGAGATTCGCGGCCGACAACGCCAAATCGGTGGAACTAGTAGTTACGAATCCATTACATTCGGTCACATGACCGACCGCGCCCTGGTGGAAGCACTCCGCGCCCGCCATCCCGGCGCCCCCGCCGCGCTCTACGACGCGTACGCGGAGGACGTCTACCGCTACTGCTGGTCCCTCCTCCTGAGCGCCGAGAGTGCCCAGGTGGCGCTCCGCGACACGCTGATCGCCGCCGAGGCGCACGCGCGCGCGCTGACCGAGCCCGACCAGCTCCGTACGTGGCTGTACGCACTGGCCCGCGTCGAGTGCCTGCGCCGTCGCGCGGCCGCGCCGCCGGGCGCCGCCGAGGCGCTGGCCGAGGCGCCACCGCTGGACGACCCCGCCGACGCCGACCTGCGGGTCATGGCGTGGAACGCGGTCCAGGGCCTGCCCGTCGCCGACCGGGAGATCCTGGAGTTGTCGATCAGGCACGGGCTGGCCGACACCGAGCTGGGTCAGGTGCTCGGCGTCCCGGTACGCGAGGTGGAGGAGGCCATGGCGGCCGCCCGCGACCACCTGCGCGACGCGATCACCGCGGAGATCCTGGCCAGGAAGGGCCCGTACGACTGCCCGCGACGGGCCGCCATCCTCTCCGGCTTCTCCGGCGAGCTCACCTCGGGCATGCGCGAGCGCCTGGTCAGGCACCTCTCGCAGTGCGACATCTGCGCGCCGCACCGCGGCCGGCAGGTCTCGGCGACCAAGGTCTTCGAGTTGTTGCCGCGCACGGCGCTGCCCGACGCGTTGCGCATCAGGGTGATGAGCTGCTTCGTCGACCCCGAGTTGCTGCCCTACCGCCGCTACGTCGCCAGGCGTACCGGCGCACTGGGTGCTGCCGGGTTTCCCTTCCCCGCGGCGAAGAACGTTCGAAGGTGGCCTCAGGCGGTGGCGAGCGCACTGGCGGCGGTCGCGGCCGTGGTGGCGATAGCGGTGATCTTCCAGGTGATGGGCAGGGACGGCGCGGGACTGGCGGGAGGCGGGGCGGCCGCCCTGCCGGCGACGGGCGAGTCGCCCCCCATCCCTGTGCCGCGGCAGAGCGAGCCGCAGAACGTGCCGATGACCGTGGAGCCCACCCTGGACAACACGGGCACGCAGCCCGTCCAGACGGCCGGCTCACCCGTTCACGGCACCGTGTGGCGCCCGCCTCCCATCACCGCATCGGCGCCTGTGCCGCCGTCGGCCGGCCCTCCGGTGCGGACACCGCCCCAGCAGCAACCAGGACAGCCGCCGCAGCAGCAACCAGGAGAGCCCACCTGGCGACCGCCGGCGAACCCGCCGCCCGGCACGCACCCCGGCGGACCCGGTCCCCGCCCGCACCCGCACAAGCCCCGCCCCTGCGGGCGCACCCCATGCCCCACCGGCACTCCCACGCCGACCCCTACCTCCACGCCGACCTCCACGCCGACCTCCAGCCCGACGGCGACTCATCAGAGCTCCGCCCCGACGCGGACCGCCACCCCGATCACTCCTCCGGCGGAAACCTCCACCGCCACGCCAACCGAGGAGCGCTCGGTGCCGCCTACCAAGAACGGCTGACCCGTCGCCAACCGGCCACCCGTTACCACCAAGAGCACGCCATGAAGAGCAGCGGATCCCCTCCACCTCGCCTCGTCACGTTACGTAAGTGAACGTGCGGGAACTGTGTGCATAGAGTGACCGGTTGTCATTGGGGGGACCTATGCGCACGTTCCGGGCAGGGTTGCTGGTGGGCTGCCTGCTCGTCGCCTTGTGTCCGCCGGTTCACGCCGCACCCCGGCCGTCCCCGCGCGACGTGGCGAAGGCCCGCGAAGCCGTACGCGAACGGTCGAGGGAGCTGGCGGCGACGAGCGCGAAGCTGGCCACGGCGCAGTCGCGGCTCGCGCGGCTGACGGCCGACGTGGAACGGCTGGTCGAGGCGTACAACGGGGAGATGGTGCGGCTGCGGAACGCCGAGCACGCGAGCTCACAGGCCCGCGCGCGGCTGGCGGCGGCCGACGCCCAGGTCGAAGAGACCAGGCAGGACGTCGCGCTGCTGGCGACGGAGACGTACGGGGGATGGGGGACGATGGAGCCGATCATCGGCATGATCGTCGACCAGTCCGGCGCCGACGGGGCGCTGCACCGGGCAGGCGTGCTCGGGCAGCTCAGCGGCGAGCGGGCGGCGATCCTGGCCAGGTTGCGCGACGCGCAAGAGGTGGCCGCCATCCTGCGTACCCAGGCCGTGAACGCCCAGGCCGCGCAGCAGGCCGCCGCCGAGAGCGCCAGCCGGGCGAAGCTCGCCGCCGAGGAGGCCGTGGCCGCTCAGCGGCGCGAGACGCGAGTGTTGCGGACCCGTGAGCACCGCCTGCAGGAGCGGGTCGACGCGGCACGCACCCGCGCCGAGCTGCTGGCCCGACGCCGGGCCGCGGCCGCGTCGGCGGCTGGACTGGTCTCCGGCGGTTCGGCCATGGGCGACGTGGCGGCCGATTGGGCGCTCACCCAGCTCGGCAAGCCGTACGTGTGGGCGGCCGACGGACCGGACACCTATGACTGCTCGGGGCTGACGATGCGGGCCTGGGAGCGCGTGGGAGTGCGGCTCGACCACTGGACCGGCACCCAGTGGACGTCGGGGCCGCACGTGCCGCTGGACCAGCTGCGCCGCGGGGACCTGCTGTTCTTCGCGTACAACACCAGCGACCCCAGCACGATCCACCACGTCGGCATCTACGTGGGGCGCGGCCTGATGGTGCACGCGCCGGAGACCGGCGACGTGGTGCGGGTGGCCTCGATCTGGCGCGGGGACCTGGTGGGCGCCACCAGGCCCCGCTGAAGGATCAGTGGTGGCCGGCGTCCTTGGCGCGCTGGAAGGAGCGCTCGATCTCGGCCTCGGCCTCGGTGCGGCCCACCCAGTTGGCGCCCTCGACGGACTTGCCGGGCTCCAGGTCCTTGTAGACCTCGAAGAAGTGCTGGATCTCCAGCCGGTCGAACTCCGACACGTGGTGGATGTCCTGGATGTGGTGCATCCGCGGGTCGGTGGACGGCACGCACAGGACCTTGTCGTCGCCGCCCTTCTCGTCGGTCATCCGGAACATGCCCACCGCCCGGCACGTGATGTAGCAGCCGGGGAACGTCGGCTCCTGCAGCAACACCAGCGCGTCGAGCGGGTCGCCGTCCTCGCCGAGGGTGTGCTCGATGAAGCCGTAGTCGGCGGGGTACTGCGTGGAGGTGAACAGGAGCCGGTCAAGCCTGATCTTCCCGGTCTCGTGGTCCACTTCGTATTTGTTCCGTTGTCCCTTGGGAATCTCAACGACAACGTCGAACTCCACCGCGGTCCTTTCTCATGGGTCGAGTCCGCCTCACCTGGCACCCTGGTGTGCGCATTCGCATCCCTAGGTGTCCGGTTAGGCTTCCTCTCCCGCACTCAAGCCCCCCGGTATCCCCGGACGGGCGTTAATGTCTCGTAGGCGAATTCAAGCGAGAGGGCAGGCGACGTGGCGCGGCACGACCGGTGGGTGATGCTGGCCACTCTCGTCGTGCTCCAGGCCCTGACGATCGTCACCGGCGTGTACGCGGTGACCACCGACTTCAGCCTGGGCGCGCTGACGAGACAGACTTCACCGACCGAGCCGACGGCGTCCCCGCAGGAAGGGTCTCCTCCGCCCGTCCCCGTGGTCACCGCGGGACCAGTGCTGGCCCAGCTTTCGGCGAAGTCAGGAGACGGACCTCTCCCGACTAAGGGTACTTTGACGCGGCAGCTCACCAGCGCCCTGGGTGACAAAGCCCTCGGCGACCGGGTCGGCGCCGTCGTGTTCGACGCGACCACCGGCGAACAGGTCTTCGCCTCCAACGCCGACACCCCAATCACTCCCGCCTCCACCACGAAGGTCATCACTTGCGTGGCCGCGCTCGCCTCATTCGGCCCCGACACCCGCCTGTCCACCAGGGTCGTCCAGGGCGCCAAGCCAGGCGCGATCGTCCTGGTCGGCGGCGGCGACCCGCTGCTGGCCGGGCCCTCGGCGAAGCCGTCGTACCCGAAGCAGGCGAGCCTCGCCACGCTGGCCGCCCGCACCGCGGCGACCCTCAAATCCCAGAACATCAAGAAAGTCACCCTCACCTACGACTCGTCCCTGTTCACCGGCACCCCGATCGCGCCGGGCTGGAAGCCCAACTACATCCCCGACGGTGAAGTCGCCCCCGTCCACGCCCTGACCATGGACGAGGGCCGCCAGAACCCGCGCAACAGAGCCCCTCGCGTCACCGACCCTCCCGCCTACACCGCCTCGGCCTTCGCCAGGCTGCTCGGCAGGCAGGGCATCTCGGTGTCGAAGTCCATCCGCCCAGGCAAGGCCGCCGCGGGCGCCCCCGAGCTCGGCAAGGTCGACTCCGCGCCCCTCTACTCCCTGGTTGAGCACACGCTGACCCGCAGCGACAACGACCTGGCCGAGGCCCTGCTCAGGCACGTCGCCATCAAGGAAGGACAACCCGCGTCCTTCGCGGGCGGCGCGAAGGCCGTGACCACGGTGCTCCAGCGGCTCGGCATCACCCAGGGCGTCTCGCTCTCGGACGGCAGCGGCCTGTCCATCCGCAACCGCATCGCCCCCAGCGCCCTGGCCAAGGCCATCGCCCTGTCCGGCGGCGCGAGCCGGCCCGACCTGCACGCGATCGCCTCCGGCATGCCGATCGCCGGCTTCTCCGGCACGCTCGGCAACGGCCGCCGCTTCACCTCGGGCGACAGCAAGGGCGAGGTGGGCCTGGTCCGCGCCAAGACCGGCACTCTCAACCACGTCAACACGCTGGCGGGACTGGCCACGACCAAGGACGGGCGGCTGGTCACGTTCGCGTTCATGGCGGATCAGGTGCCGATCAACGCCGAACCCGTGCTGGATCGGCTCGCCGCCATCGTCGCGCGCTCGTAACGGGACGCTCCTTCGCGGGTTGGGGCCGGAGCACGTACGGTGGACGGTATGCAGGTGATCGACTGGGATCTGGCCGTCACGACCGGCACGCGCCTGGTGCGCCCCGGTCCTCAAGTGAGCCGGGAGGAGGCCAGGCAGGCCGTCACCGAGCTCCGTACCCTGTCACGTGAGGCCGAGGGCCACGTGCGCGAGTTCACGAAGATCCATACGGAGACCGCGCCGCAGCCCGCGACCATCGTGGACAGGCCTGGCTGGATCAGGGCGAACGTCGAGGGCTTCCGCGTGGTGCTCGAGCCCCTGACGCAGCGCATGGGCAACAGCTCCAACCCGCCCCCGGCCATCGTCACCGCCGTGGGCTCACGCATCACGGGCGTCGAAGTCGGGGCCGTCCTGGCCTTCCTCGCCTCACGGGTCCTGGGCCAGTACGAGCTGTTCCTGCCGCCCGACCCCACCGGGCAGGAGCCGGCGGGCCGCCTGACGCTCGTCGCACCCAACATCGTGCACGCCGAACGCGAGATGAGCGTCGACCCGCACGACTTCCGCCTGTGGGTCTGCCTCCACGAGGAGACCCACCGCGTGCAGTTCACGGGCGTGCCGTGGCTGCGCGAATACGTGCGCTCGCAGATGACCGAGTTCCTGCTCGCCTCCGACCTGGACCTGCCCACCCTGCTCGAACGCCTGCGCAACGCCGCCGACACGGTGGCCGACGTGGTGCGCGGCGGCGAGGGCAACCTGATCGACGCCATCCAGTCGCCGGGCCAGAAGGAGATCCTCGACCGCCTGACCGCCGTGATGACGCTGGTCGAAGGGCACGGCGACTATGTGATGGACGCCGTGGGCCCGTCCGTGGTGCCGTCGGTGGCCGACATCCGCGCCAAGTTCGCCCACCGCCGCGAGGGCGGCTCCCGCCTGGACAAGACGGTGCGGCGGCTGCTGGGGATCGAGGTCAAGATGAAGCAGTACGCGGAGGGGTCGGCGTTCGTGCGGTCGGTCGTCGGCCGGGTGGGCATGGAAGGCTTCAACAAGGTGTGGACGTCCCCGGAAACCCTCCCGACGACCCCCGAAATCGCCGACCCCGACGCCTGGATCAGCCGCGTCATCGGCACCCCCGCCCTCCCCGCCTGACCCCAGCCCCACGACGGCGCCGCGAGGCGCCGGGCCCCGTTCCCACACCCGCCCATCGACCGCCGCGTCGGCAGACGTGGCCCAGCGGTGCCCGGTGCCCAGCCGGGGTGCGCGACGCCTAGCCCGGATGCGGCCCCCGCTCGCCTGTGCGGTCGCTTGTCCACGCGGGCGTGCGTCTGCCGGACACGGGGAGCCGGAAGGCCCGGCAGCGGCAGGCTTCAGACAAGGGCTGGGTGGGGGCGTGGCGCTGGCCATGGCCGTTGCGGTGCCGCCGGCCGTTGGGGCGTCGCGGTGACGGGTCGTGACCGGCGACAATGGCTCCCGTGGGTCCACATCCAGCGGTAGCCGACGTCCGGAGGGCCGTGCGTGAGGCGCTGGCCGACCTCCCGCACGAGGCCCTGGTCCTGGCGGCGTGCAGCGGCGGCGCCGACTCCCTGGCGCTGGCCGCGGCACTCGGCTTCGTGGCGCCGCGCATGGGATTGCGGGCCGGTCTCCTGACCGTGGATCACCAGCTCCAGCCCGGATCCGCCGAGCGGGCGCAGCAGGTCGTCAACCAGGCCGCACGCCTGGGCCTGCACCCCGCGGAAGTGCTCACTGTCACCGTCGGCACCGAGGGCGGTCCCGAGGCGGCGGCCAGGGAGGCGAGGTACGCCGCGCTCGCCGCGGCGGCCGACCGGCTCCGGGCCGCGGCCGTCCTCCTCGGCCACACCAGGGACGACCAGGCGGAGACGGTGCTCCTGGGCCTGGCCAGGGGCAGCGGTCTGCGCTCGCTGTCGGGGATGGCCGCCCAAGCCGGTCGTTACCGACGCCCCTTCCTCGATCTCTCCAGAGCCACCACCGTCGCCGCCTGCCGGGCACTGGGCCTCACCCCCTGGGACGACCCGCACAATGAGGATCCTCGGTACACAAGGGTCCGCGTACGGCAAAAAGTGCTCCCCGTTCTGGAGCAGGAACTGGGCCCCGGGGTGGCCGAGGCGCTCGCCAGGACCGCGCGGATGGCACGCGAGGACGCCGACGCGCTGGACGAATGGACCGAATCGGCGTACCAGGATTGCGCTCTTAGCGATATCGACGGGGCCATCACGCTCGCTGTGAAGAAGCTGGAAAATCTCCCCGACGCCGTCAGGCGGAGGGTTCTGCGTCGCGCGGCCATCGCCGCCGGGTCCCCGTCCGGCGCCCTGTCGGCCACGCACGTGCTGGCTGTGGATCGGCTGGTCACGCGGTGGCGTGGGCAGAAGGCCGTGGACCTGCCCGGGGGTCTGTCCGCCACCCGGCGGTATGGCAACCTGATACTCGCCATCAGTCCCCACGCGTAAGGAACCACAGGTGGACGCTGCCGACATGGGCAATGACCTGGAGAAGGTCCTCATCCCGCAGGATGAGCTCCAGTCCAAGATCAAAGAGCTTGCCGGGCGGATCGACGAGGACTACGCGGGCAAGGACTTGCTGCTCGTGGGCGTGTTGAAGGGCGCCGTCATGGTGATGGCCGACCTGGCCAGGGCCCTGCACGTGCCGGTGCAGATGGACTGGATGGCGGTGTCGTCGTACGGCGCCGGCACCAAGTCGTCCGGCGTCGTACGCGTGCTGAAAGACCTCGACACCGACATCATGAACCGCCACGTGCTGATCGTGGAGGACATCATCGACTCCGGCCTGACCTTGCACTGGCTGCTGGAAAACCTCAAATCCCGCAACCCGGCGAGCCTGGAGATCTGCACCGCGCTGCGCAAGCCGGATGCGGTGAAGGTGCCGATCGACGTGAAATATGTCGGGTTCGACATTCCCAACGAGTTCGTCATCGGTTATGGCCTCGACTACGCGGAGAGATACCGGAACCTTCCGTTCATCGGGACCCTCGCGCCACACGTTTATAAGTAGCACCTCTTGCCATGGCCGGGAACATCGCGCAACGTGACGTACGTTGATAGGGCAAGGCCGGTGTAGCGGGCGGTCCCTCCGCGCGCTCTGCCGGTGTACCTTCAGACTCCGGAAGGGTGACCGTGTGTCCCCTTCGGGTAGTCAGAAGTCGCGGTGCCGGATGCCGCGGCCCCGGGCCAACCCGGGGTTCCAGGCCATGGTCAGGAAGGGACGGGCCCGCAAGGGGTTCCGCATCGGATGGATCTCAAGCGATTTACACGTGGGCCACTGCTGTGGATCCTGGGCATCGTCGTGCTGCTCCTGCTCGTCACCCAGCTGTGGAGTGGCGGCGGTAATTTCAAGCAGGCCGACACGTCCTTGGTTCTCCAGCAGATTCGCGCCGGGAACGTTAGCAACGCGAAGATTGTCGACAAGGACAACCGCATCGAGGTAACGCTGCACAACGCGGTCGCGGTCAGGCAGGGCGATCAGCCGACGAAGCTGATCCAGTCCGACTGGGTGACCGGTTACGGCAGCAAGCTGACCGACGAGCTGCAGGCGCAGGTCGACGCCAAGAAGACCAAGAGCTTCACAACCGAGGTGCCGCAGGAGAACTTCCTGGTCAGCCTTCTGGTGAGCTTCCTGCCGATCGTCATCATCGTGTTGCTCTTCCTGTTCATCATGAACCAGATGCAGGGCGGCGGCTCGCGGGTGATGAACTTCGGCAAGTCGAAGGCCAAGCTCATCACCAAGGACACCCCCAAGACCACGTTCGCCGACGTCGCGGGGGCCGACGAGGCCATCGAGGAGCTCCAGGAGATCAAGGAGTTCCTGCAGGCCCCGGCCAAGTTCCAGGCGATCGGCGCCAAGATCCCCAAGGGCGTGCTGCTGTACGGCCCGCCCGGCACCGGCAAGACCCTGCTGGCCCGAGCCGTCGCGGGCGAGGCCGGCGTGCCGTTCTACTCGATCTCCGGTTCGGACTTCGTCGAGATGTTCGTCGGTGTCGGCGCCTCCCGTGTGCGAGACCTGTTCGAGCAGGCGAAGGCCAACGCGCCGGCGATCATCTTCATCGACGAGATCGACGCCGTCGGCCGCCACCGCGGCGCCGGCCTGGGCGGCGGTCACGACGAGCGCGAGCAGACGCTCAACCAGCTGCTCGTCGAGATGGACGGCTTCGACGTCAAGGGCGGCGTGATCCTCATCGCCGCGACCAACCGGCCGGACATCCTGGACCCGGCGCTGCTGCGCCCGGGCCGTTTCGACCGGCAGGTCACCGTCGACCGCCCCGACCTGGAGGGCCGCAAGGGCATCCTCAAGGTCCACGGCCGCGGCAAGCCGTTCGCGCCCGACGTCGACCTCGACGTCATCGCGCGCCGCACCCCCGGGTTCACCGGCGCCGACCTGGCCAACGTGATCAACGAGGCCGCCCTGCTCACCGCGCGGGCGGACGACAAGCTGATCACGATGGACGTCCTCGAGGAGTCGATCGACCGCGTCATGGCAGGGCCCGAGCGCAAGTCGCGGGTCATGTCGGACAAGGAAAAGAAGATGATCGCCTACCACGAGGGCGGTCACGCGCTGGTGGCGCACGCGCTGCCCAACTCCGACCCGGTCCACAAGATCACGATCCTGTCCCGCGGCCGCGCCCTCGGCTACACGATGACGCTGCCGATGGAGGACAAGTTCCTGGCCACCAGGTCGGAGATGATGGACCAGCTCGCGATGTTGCTCGGCGGCCGCGCGGCGGAGGAGCTCGTCTTCCACGAGCCCACCACCGGCGCCTCCAACGACATCGAGAAGGCCACCGCGGTCGCCCGCCGCATGGTGGTCGAGTACGGCATGAGCGAGCAGCTCGGCGCCCGTAAGTTCGGCAGCGGCAACGCCGAGGTGTTCCTGGGCCGCGAGATGGGCCACGAGCGCGACTACTCCGAGAAGATCGCTTCCACGATCGACGAGGAGGTCCGCCGGATGATCGAGACGGCGCACGACCAGGCGTGGGACATCCTGGTCGAATACCGCGACGTGCTCGACAACCTGGTGCTCGAGCTCATGGAGAAGGAGACCCTCTCCCGCGAGCAGGTGCTGCAGATCTTCTCGCCGGTGGTCGTCAAGGAGCACCGCCCGTCCTATGCGGGTTACGGCAAGCGGCTCCCGTCGGACCGCCCGCCGATCCTGACCCCTAAGGAGAAGCAGTCGGCCAACGGCTCGCTCACCGGTGGCCACCAGGACGCCTTGCCCTCCGGTGAGACTGCCTGACCCCGTACGGAAAGATGTTTGCGTGACACAGCACGACGTTGACCTGGCCAGGATCGAGAAGGCCGTCCGCGAGATCCTCTATGCCATCGGCGAGGATCCCGACCGCGACGGCCTTGTCGAGACCCCTGCCCGGGTCGCCAGGGCCATGGCCGAGCAGTATTCAGGGCTCGGCCTGACGCCCGAGGACGTGCTCAACAAGGTCTTCGATGTCGATCACGACGAGATGATCCTCGTGAAGGACATCGAGGTCTATTCGAACTGCGAACATCATCTGGTGCCGTTCCACGGACTGGCGCACGTGGGCTACATCCCCAACGAGAGCGGGCAGGTGACGGGGCTGTCGAAGCTGGCCCGCCTCGTGGACGTCTTTGCCCGCCGCCCCCAGGTCCAGGAGCGCATGACCTCCCAGATCGCCGACGCGCTCATGCGGGTGCTGGAGCCCCGCGGGGTGATCGTGGTCATCGAGGCCGAGCATCTGTGCATGACCATGCGCGGCGTACGCAAGCCAGGCGCCAAGACCGTCACGTCGGCGGTCCGCGGCGACTTCCGTACCAGCGACAAGACCCGATCCGAGGCGATGGCGCTCATCCTCGGGCGCTGAGTGAGCGAACGGGGTACCCGCGATGTCGGCAAGTATGGGGAAGCGCCTAGGCTTGGCCCATGACTAGCGTGCCCATTAGCGTGCCGGGAGGTGCGGAGCGGTGCCTCGTCATGGGCGTGGTCAATGTGACACCCGATTCCTTCTCCGACGGCGGGATGTGGTTCGACGAGACCGCAGCCATCCGCCACGGCCTGGAGCTGGTCGAGGAGGGGGCCGACATCGTCGACGTGGGCGGTGAGTCCACGCGTCCAGGGGCGGCCAGGGTCTCGCTGGACGAGGAGCTGGCCAGGGTCGTCCCGGTGATCAGCGCGCTGGCCGCGGAGGGGGTGCCGGTCAGCGTCGACACGATGCGCGCGGAGGTCGCCATGGCCGCGGTCGAGGCGGGCGCGCGGCTGGTCAACGACGTGAGCGGCGGCCTTGCCGATCCGGAGATGCCGCGCGTGGTGGCGGCGACCGGTGTTCCCTACGTGGTGATGCATTGGCGCGGCCACAGCCATGACATGGAGACCAGGGCCGTCTACACGGATGTGGTCACAGAGGTGCGCGAGGAGCTGAGCAAACGGGTGGACCTGGTGCTGGCCGAGGGGGTTTCGCGGGAGCAGATCGTGCTCGACCCCGGCCTCGGCTTCGCCAAGAACGCCGAGCACAACTGGGCGGTGCTGGCCGGGATCCAGCAGTTGGCCGAGTTGGGCTACCCGCTGCTCATCGGGGCGTCGCGCAAACGGTTCCTGGGGCGGCTGCTGGCCGCGCCTGACGGCACCCCCCGTCCGTTCAGCCGCAGTGACGACGCCACGCTGGCCGTGACCGCGCTGGCCGCACACGCGGGTGCCTGGTGCGTACGTGTGCACGAGGTCGGCCCCAACGCCGATGCCGTGCGCGTGGCCGCCGCATGGAAGAGAGCGGGAGCAGGCACATGAGCGTCGACACGGCCGCGATCGAGACGGTCAACCAGGAGTTCTACGCCGCCATCGAGAGCGGCGATCTCGACAAGATGACCGACATCTGGGCGGAGGACACCGCCGACGACCAGGTGAGCTGCGTGCACCCCGGCTGGACGCTGCTGGCCGGCCGGTCGGAGGTGCTGCGGTCGTGGGCGCTGATCATGGCCAACACCACCTACATCCAGTTCGTGCTGACCGATGTCAACACGACCGTGCTGGGCGACGTGGCCGTGCTCACCTGCGTGGAGAACATTCTGACGGCCGGCGAGGAGGGTGAGGCGAGCTTCGCCGCGGGCAAGGTGGTGGCGAGCAACGTCTACATCCGCACCCCGCAGGGCTGGCGGCTGTGGATGCACCACGGGTCGCCGGTGCTCCAGGGAGACGACGACGAGGAGGAGGAAGGCGAGCTTGAGCGCTGATCGCATCGCTCTCAAGGGCCTGCGGGCCAGGGGGAGGCACGGTGTGCTCGCTGCCGAGCGGGAGCTCGGCCAGGAGTTCGTGATCGACGCGACGCTGTTCCTCGACACCGCGCCCGCCGCGGCCGGCGACGACCTGACGAAGACCGTCCACTACGGGGAGCTGGCCGAGGCCCTGGTCGCGGTCGTGGAGGGCGAGCCGGTCGAGCTGATCGAGACTCTGGCGCAGCGGCTGGCCGATGTGTGCCTGGCCAGCGAGCTGGTGCACAAGGCCGAGGTGAGCGTGCACAAGCCGGCGGCGCCGATCCCGCTGCCGTTCGACGATGTGATCGTGACGATCGAGCGGAGCCGCTCATGAAGGCCGTCCTCGCGCTGGGCAGCAACCTGGGCAACAGGTTCCAGATCTTGCAGGGTGCCGTGGACGTCCTGTTCGACGCGCCTGACCTGGAGTTCGTCGCGGCGTCGCCGGTTTACGAGACCGACCCGGTCGGCGGTCCCCCGGGGCAGGATCCCTATCTCAACGCCGTCGTGATCGCCGAGACCACCTTGGAGCCGCACGCGCTGCTGGAGCGGGCGCTGAGCGTGGAAAACGCCTTCGGGCGGGAGCGGGAGGAGCGCTGGGGACCCCGCACGCTGGACGTGGATCTGATCGTCGTGGGCGACCTCGTCTGCGACGACCCCGAGCTGACGTTGCCGCATCCGCGGGCCCATGAGCGCGCGTTCGTGCTCGTGCCGTGGGCTGAGGCCGACCCGCAGGGCACGGTGCCCGGCCACGGCGGGGTGCGCGACTTGCTGGAAGGGCTCGACAAGCAAGGGGTGCGCCTGCGCCCCGATCTCACGCTGCAGAGGCCGGATTGAGGCCCACGCACCCCGGCCACCTGGTCGGCATCCTCGTCATCGTCTCGCTGCTGTCGTGGGCGGTGGTCCGGCAGTTCTACTCCGGCCTGTTCCTTCTGCCGTGGACGGCGATCCCGACCGTGTTGTTGCTGGCCATCGGCGAGGGCTACAGCGCCTGGGTCACCAAGGCGAGGATCGCCAGGAAACCGGGGACCAAGCCGGTGGAGCCGCTGGCGGTGGCCAGGCTGGCCGCGCTGGCGAAGGCGTCGGCGTACGCGGGGACGCTGTTCGGCGGGCTGTTCGCCGGGTTCGCGCTCTACACGGTGCAGATCCTGGACCGCGAGACGCCGCGTTCGGAGTTCTTCATCGCGACGGGCTCGTTCCTGGCCTGCACGGCGCTGGTCTGCGCCGCGCTCTACCTGGAGCACTCGTGCCGCACCCCGAAGGATCCGCAGGACAGTCAGCCACCGACATAGCGGCGCGAAGGGCTGATGTCAGCCATGCTCCGAGCCTACGGAGCCGCCGATCTCCTCGTTCCGCCTGCGCGTGATCGGCGTGCGGCGGCGGCCGAAGAGGTAGATGACCGGGGCGGTGCAGATGAGCGGCCCGATGATGGCGATGGGGCGCTCGATCCACCATTCCCCGTCCGGCGGGATCGTGCTGCCGAGGGTGCCGAGGAGCCACCACGACAGGCCCAGTGAGATGGCCATCCCGGTGGTGTGGAACAGGAACAACGGCAGCGCGTACCGGTTGATGAAGTCGTTGACCCGGCGCCAGCCAGGCCGTTCGAGCACTCGCTCCATCGCCGGCCGGAGCACCTCGACCAGCCCGATCTGGAACAGCAGCAGGGCCACGATCACGAAGGTCGGCGGCGCCATGTTTGACCATTTGTCGCCGGGCACACCCACCATCGAGCCCGGGTAGATGCCCGAGTACACCAGCCCGAACAGGGCGAACAGCCCGGTCCACAGCAGGGCGACGTCGTAGCGCCTGGGCAGGGCCACGATCCGGTCGTAGAAGAATCCGGCCTGGTGCGCCAGCCCCCACACGATGATCATGTTGAGCCAGCCCACCCAGTCCACGCCGTACCGGAAGCGCACCACGTCCACCACCAGGGCCGCCCCGCCGAGCCAGATCAGGGTCAGCACGTCGTAGCGCTGGTGCAGCCAGAGTGCCACGGGAAGCAGCGCGATCAGCACGAGGTAGACCCCCAGGAACCACAGAGGGCTGAGTACCAGCAGCACCACCCGCCACATCCAGTCCACCTGGAACGTGAACGTGACCGCCGACCCGATCGCGACCCACACGCCGGACAGGAACAACGCGGGTAAAGCCAGAGCCCGGATCCGCCGCCAGACGAACGACCCGATGCCGACGCCGCGCTGCTTGGCCCGGTGCCAGGACAGCAGGTGCACGTGCCCGCCGACATAGAAGAACAGCGGCAGCACCTGCAGCAGCCAGGTGAGGATCCACAGCCCAGACGTGAAGCCGAGCGGGCTGGTCGGCTCAGGGCCGTGCGGTTTCCACACCAGGATCGTGAACGCCCAGTGCCACACCACCACGACGACCAGGCTCAGCGCGCGAAGCCAATCGACGTATTTGTCGCGTTCCTGGTTGCCCGCGTCCTTGGATGTCACTTGTCGATATCACCCACGACGAAGAACATCGAGCCGAGGATGGCCACCATGTCGGCCACCAGGTGCCCCGGCAACATCTCCCGCAGCACCTGGATGTTGCTGTACGAGGCGGAGCGCAGCTTGAGCCGCCACGGCGTCTTGTCGCCCTTGGAGACCAGGTAGTAGCCGTTGATGCCGAGCGGGTTCTCGGTCCACGCGTACGTGTGCCCCTCAGGCACCTTGAGCACCTTGGGCAGCCGCTGGTTGATCGGCCCCGGCGGCAGCGAGCGCAGCCGCTCGACGCAGGCGTCGGCCAGCTCCAGCGAGACTTTGAGCTGCTCGAACAGCACCTCGAAGCGGGCATGGCAGTCGCCCCCGCTCCCGGTGACGACCTTGACGGGCAACTCGGGGTAGGCCAGGTACGGATCGTCGCGGCGCAGGTCGAAGTCCACCCCGGAGGCGCGGGCGATGGGGCCGCTGACCCCGTACTGCATGATCTGTTCCTGCGTGAGCACCCCGACGCCCTTGGTACGGGCCAGGAAGATGTCGTTGTGCAGGATGAGGTCCTCGATGACCGGCACGCGGCGGCGGGTCTCCGCGACCGCCTCCGACACCCGGTCCAGCCAGCCGAGCGGCAGGTCCTCCTTGAGCCCGCCGACGCGGTTGAACATGTAGTGCATGCGCCCGCCGGAGATCTCCTCCATGACCGCCTGGATGCGCTCACGTTCGTTGAAGGAGTAGAAGATCGGCGTCATCGCCCCGAGCTCCAGCGGATAGGACCCGAGGAACATCAGGTGGCTGAGCACGCGGTTGAGCTCGGCCAGCAGCGTACGCGCCCACACGGCCCGGACCGGCGGCTCCATGCCGAGCAGCCGTTCGGCGGCGAGCACCACGCCCAGCTCGTTCGCGAACCCCGCCAGCCAGTCGTGCCGGTTGGCCAGCATGATGATCTGACGGTAGTCGCGGACCTCGAACAACTTCTCCGCGCCCCGGTGCATGTAGCCGATGATCGGCTCGGCCGTGGCGATGCGCTCGCCGTCCAGTGTGAGCCGCAGCCTGAGCACCCCGTGCGTTGACGGGTGCTGCGGGCCGATGTTGAGGATCATGTCCTCGGTGGCCAGCTCCTTGGCGCCCGCACCGATTCCGACCACGCGTTCCGTCATATTGCCATGCTGCCACCGTCGCAGGTGGTGATCCAGGGCGGGGGATGGTCAAGGAATGGTACGGAAACGCATCGCTACAGAGGACTTGGGGAGGAATCGGGGGAACGGGGGGAGATGCACTATGAAGAAGGTTCTGTTCGATATAGCGGTCTTGATCGCGCGGGTGGCGACCGGCGTGGTCTTCATGGCGCATGGCCTGCAGAAGTGGCAGCACGGACTCGGCGCCACGACGCAGGACTTCAGGGAGATGGGTATCCCGTTGCCCGAACTCTCGGCCGGCTTCGCCAGCATCGTGGAGACCGTGGGCGGCCTTTTCCTGATCCTCGGGCTGCTGGTGCGACCGGTCGGCCTGCTGCTGTTCATCAATATGCTCGGCGCGATCGCCTTCGTGCACTGGGGAAAAGGGATCATGGTGACCGAGGGCGGCTGGGAGCTGGCGGGTGCGCTGGGCGCCCTGGTTCTGCTGTTCGCGGCGGTCGGCGGCGGGCGGATCGGACTCGACGCGTTGTTCGGGATGATCTTCCGGCGCCGGGCACAGCGCCGGGCCGAGGAGGGCAGCGTGGGCGCCCACCGACGCGGCGGGGCCATGGGCAGCACCGAGACGATGGGCGGCCGAGGTGGTCCGTTGACGCCCTCGGAGCCCACCACGCGGGAGAAGCCGAACGTGCCCAGGCAGCCGACCGGGCCCCGGTCCGGCGTGGGCGACCACGACGAGGAGATGCGGGACATCGACGCCCTGGTCTCCGACGACGACCAGCCGGAACACCGCAAGCCGCCGAACCGGTGAGCGGCGGGCCGTGCCGCTGAGCCGGGCGAGCGCCCTCTCAGCGGGAGACGAGGTCCCGTAGCGCCTCGACGAGCCGGTCAACGTGCTCCTGCGTGGTCCCGATGCCGATCGAGGCCCGTACCGCGGAGGCCGTGCCGTCCTGGCAGCCGCCGTTGGCGGTGCCCAGCAGGTGCCGCACGAACGGGTGCGCGCAGAACTTCCCGTCGCGCACCCCGATGCCGTACTGGCTGGACAACACCTCGGCCACCTCACGAGCCGAGTACCCGTCCACGGTGAACGACACGATTCCCACCCGCGGGTGATCGTCCCCCCACAGTGACAGCTCCCGCACGCCCTCGATCGAGGCCAGCCCCGACCGCAGCCGGGCCAGCAGCCGCTCCTCCTCGCGTACCAGCGCCGTCCAGCCGGTGGCGGTCAGCGCGTCGCAGGCGGCGGCCAGCGCGATCGCGCCCAGCACGTTCGGGGTGCCGGCCTCGTGGCGCGGCTCGGGGTCCTCGTGCCACTCCGCGACGTCTTCGACCGAGCGCACCGCGCCCCCGCCCTTGAGGTACGGCTCGCCCTCGGCCAGCCAGTCCCGCCGCCCCACCAGCGCCCCCGCCCCGAACGGCGCGTACAGCTTGTGCCCGGAGAAGGCCACGTAGTCCAGGTCGAGCGCGGTCAGGTTGAGCCGCCGATGCGGTACGAGCTGCGCGGCGTCCACCAGGATGCGCGCCCCGTGCCGGTGCGCGATGTGAGCCAGGGCGGCGATGGGCCAGAGCTCACCGGTGACGTTGGACGCGGCGGTGACCACGAGCAACTTCGGCCCTTCGATCCCGGCCAGCGCCTCGTCGGCGGCGCGCACGGCCTCGCCGGGGAAGGCGGGCGGCGCCAGCCGTACGGACTTCCGCCAGGGCAGCAGGGAGGCGTGGTGCTCGGTGTCGAAGACCACCGTGGTCGTGTCCGCGGGCAGGCAGCCGGCCAGCAGGTTCGTGGCGTCTGTGGTGTTGCGGGTGAAGATCACGGCGTCGTCCGAGCGGGCGCCGACGAACGCCTTGACCGTCTGGCGGGCCTGCTCGTACCTGGAGGTGGTGAGCTGGGAGGCGTAGCCGGCGCCGCGGTGCACGCTGGAGTAGGCCGGGAGGGCGGCGGCGACGGCAGCGCTGACCGGCTCCAAACAGGGCGCGCTGGCCGCGTAGTCCAGGTTGGCGTACCCGACCAGCCTGCCGCCCTTGACCGGCACCTGCAGGTCCGCGCCGAGCACGGCGGGGATCGGCCGGCTCTCGGCGGCCGGGGACTCAGCGGCCTGGGCGGGGACGGAGCTGAAGATCGTCAGTGTGGACACGGCACATCTCCCTCAGGGGTCATCGGACCCCTGGAGCAGCCACGGAGCCCGCGCTTGCCCGCCACACCTCGTGACGGACCAGGTCTTCACCCGGGGCACCCCGCCGCGGACGCGAGGGTTGCCGGCCAGCTAGCCGGGGCTTGTCGCTGGCACTCATGACCTACGCCCGCACTATAACCCACTACCTCCGACAAAACGCAAGTCGGCGAACTTTCCCGAGCCTTTCCAGGCCGATCACATGGCGTTCTCGGTCGTCGTGGAGCTGCTGAACATCAGGATGCGCAGCAGGCACGCCAAGCGGGCCGAGCGGCAGGAAGGGGAAGAGGCAGAGCCTAAGGCTTCTACTATGAAGTGGTGCGCTTTGATCCCTGGAATCCGGATTTCGTGGCCTACCCCTACCGGGTTTACGACGAGCTGCGGCGCGATGCGCCCGTCAGCTACTTCCAACCCACGAACCAGTGGCTGATCTCGCGCCACGCCGACGTGAACACCCTGCTCAGGGACCGCCGCCTGGGCAGGTCCTACCTCCACGTGGCCACGCACGAGGAGTTCGGCAAGCAGCCCGAGCCGGACTTCCAGGAGCCGTTCTGGCGGGTGATCAGGGCGGGCATGCTGGACGTCGAGCCGCCGGTGCACACGCGGTTGCGCCGGCTGGTCTCCAAGGCGTTCACGCCGCGCATGGTCGAGTCCCTGCGCCCGCGCGTGCGCGCGATCGCCGAGGGCCTGGTGGACACGTACGTGGAGAAGGGCGGCGGGGATCTGATCGCGGAGGTCGCCGAGCCGCTCCCGGTGACCGTGATCGCGGAGATGCTCGGCATCCCCGACGGTGATCGCCATCTGCTGCGCCCCTGGTCCGCCGACATCTGCGGCATGTACGAGCTCAACCCCAGCCTCGAGGCCCAGCACACCGCGGTCCGCGCGGCCGCGGACTTCGCCGGCTACCTCAAGGCCCTGGCCCGTGAGCGGCGGCAGCGTCCCGGCGACGACCTGATCAGCGCGCTCGCCGGCATCGAG
Source organism: Nonomuraea polychroma (assembly GCF_004011505.1). Classification (NCBI taxonomy): domain Bacteria; kingdom Bacillati; phylum Actinomycetota; class Actinomycetes; order Streptosporangiales; family Streptosporangiaceae; genus Nonomuraea; species Nonomuraea polychroma. The sequence continues at coordinate 9,085,337 of NZ_SAUN01000001.1, read as the reverse complement.
GAGCTGACCGAGGACGAGCTGGTCGGCACCTGCGTGCTGCTGCTCAACGCCGGCCACGAGGCCACGGTGAACGTGACGGGCAACGGCTGGTGGTCGTTGTTCAGGAACCCCGGCGAGCTGGCACGGCTGCGTGCGGACCGCTCCCTGCTGCCCACGGCCGTCGAGGAGCTGATGCGCTGGGACACGCCGCTGCAGATGTTCGAGCGGTGGGTGCTGGAGGACATCGAGGTCCACGGCGTGACGATTCCGCGTGGGTCGGAGGTGGCGCTGCTGTTCGGCTCGGCCAACCGGGACCCTGCCGTGTTCGAGGAGCCGGATCGGCTCGATGTGGGGCGGGCCGACAATCCGCACATCTCCTTCGGGGCCGGAATCCACTTCTGCCTGGGCGCGCCGCTGGCCCGGATCGAGCTCATGGAGTCGTTCGGTGCGCTGCTGGACCGGGCGGCCAAGCTGGAGTTGCGCCAGGAGCCTGTCTGGAAGCCCGGCTTCATCATCCGCGGCCTGCACGCCCTGGACCTCACCGCGGAATGACGCGCCGACGCTGATCGCACCGGCACGCCGCTGGTGATCGAGCCGGCTCGCCCGCCGTTGGCCGCGCCGACCTGCCCGCCGTTGGCCGCGCCTTGCCACAACGTGACGGCGGCGACGCGGTCGGGAGAGCGCACCTCACCGCCGCTGGTCGAGCCAGCCGAAGCTGCCGAGGCCCGACGGGTCGATGAGCTCTCCCTCCTCCGACGCCCTGGCCAAGGCGCGGAGGTAGGCACGGGGATCGGTGCCGGCCAGCTCCATGGGCGGCCGGACGCCGGTGATCCCCAGGGCCCGCAAGGCGTCACGCTGTGTGGACAAGGTTGTGGATATCGCGCCGGCCCGCCGCCCCGCCTCGGCGCACGCGTCGAGCGCGACGTGGGCCGTGATATCGCAGGTCCCGTCCGGAATAGGGGCGACGACGGCGCCGTCGCGGTATCCGGTCAGCGTGCCGCATAGCGGTCGGTTGTCCACAGGATGTGCATAATCGATGGCGATCGCCCTGCCGCTGGTGAGACGCGTCACGACCGACGCCCAGGCTTCGTCGCGGGGACGGCCGATCTCCGCTCGTGAGCCCACCCGGGGCAGCGGCCACCACCGATCCAGCCACTCCCGGTCGGCGGGCCGGAGCGGGCCGCCGAGACGCTCCTCGCCGGTCCGGAGGTCCACCAGGACGAGCCGCGGGCCGTCCGGGGTCTGCTCGGCCACGTCCAGCGGAATGTTGTCGAGCCACTCGTTGGCGATGGCCAGGCCCGAGATGCGGTCCGGCAGACCCTTACGCCAGGCGATCTGCTCGGGAAGCCCGTGCGGCCTGGGGGAGAGGTCGACGGCCGTGACACGCAGCCGGTCGCGCAGCGCGGGCTCGGCGGCGGCCAGCACTCCGGTCATCAGAGCGCCCTCGCCCGCGCCGATGTCGACCAGGTCGAGCTCCTCCGGCGCGCCGAGCTCGGCGTCGACCTGTCTCAGCAGCGTCAGCACTGCCTCGGCGAACGCGGCCGACGCGCTGACCGAGGTGCGGAAATGGCCCGAGGGGCGCTCGCGGAGGTAGAAACCCTTCTCGCCGTACAGCGCTCGCTCCGTCGCGGCGCGCCAGGAGAGCCACATGCTTGGACTATCTCACGACTTTCCTCTGATACGCACAGTCATCATGTGACTACTCTTTGTCGCCAGCTTGCGCTATCTTTACCGAGCGGCATCGAGTGATCGCGTTCCGCCAACCCCTCAGTGGCGGAGCCGATCCTCCAGACCGAGCAAGCATCCGCGGCCTGGCGCCGCGCAACCGAGAGGAGCTCTCATGCTGAAGAAGATCCTGGCCGTGGCCGGTGCCGTAGCGACGTTGTCGCTGGTCGCCCCGGCGGCGCACGCGGACGTGACGAGTGGCGACGGCGGTGTGCTGTCGGGCAACCAGGTGCACCTTCCGATCAGCATCCCGATCAACATCTGCGGCAACGCGGTGGCCGTCATCGGCCACGCCTTCGCCGGTTGCAAGGGTGGCGCCAAGGTGATCGGCTACTGATCGGCCGAAGGGAGCCCGGACCGGCGCGGTCCGGCCCGGGCTCGATCCTGGTCGGTCAGTCGGCGGATGAACCGGCCAGGCGCACCTCCGAGGATCGCACTATTGCGGGCGTCGGGTCCGGCCAGGACTCGGCGCCCGCGGCCATGCGATGAACCCCTCTCCTCATCTCTTCCGACAGGGGGTGCACCTTTTGTATGCCCTTGTCGCTTTTGTCGGTAACTCAACATGCGGCAAAGCACCGGTCACATCTGTAGTACGGAGAGGCCGTTACGCTGGTCGGCAGTGCCATTTGCTCGACAGGGGTGTGACGTCATGGACGCAGGGGATCGCCCGGCACGGCTGACCGTCGGCGTGCTCGGATCGGGCAAGGTCGGCTCGGCTCTCGGCGCCGCGTTGGCGCAGGCAGGACACCGCATCGTGGCCGCGAGCGGGGTCTCGGACAATTCCCAGCGATGGGCGGCGGACCGGCTCGGCGTCACGCCGTCGCGGCCCGACGAGGTGGTGGCGGCGGCTCAGCTGATCCTGCTCACCGTCCCCGACGACGCGCTGCCCGACCTCGTCAGTGGTCTGGCCACGACCGGGGCCGACCTGAAGGGCAAGCTGCTGGTGCACACCAGCGGGGCGTACGGGCTGGCGGTGCTCGAGCCGGCGGCCAAGGTCGGCGCGCTGCCGTTCGCGCTGCACCCGGTGATGACGTTCACGGGCCGCGACGACGATCTCAACAAGCTCACGGGCATCTCCTACGGCGTGACCGCGCCTGACACGCTGCGCCCCATCGCCGAGGCCCTGGTGATCGAGATGGGCGGCGAGCCGGTCTGGATCGCCGAGGCCGACCGCGCGCTCTACCACGCCGCACTGGCCGGGGCGGCCAACCACATGGTCACGCTCATCGCGGAGTCGCAAGAGCTCCTGGGCCGCATCGGCGTCGAGCACCCCGGGCGCATGCTGGGTCCGCTGCTCAGCGCCGCGCTCGACAACGTGCTGCGGCTGGGCATCGCCGGCCTGACCGGACCCGTCGTGCGCGGCGACGCCGGCACGGTGCGCAAGCATGTGGACGCGCTGATCCTGGCGGCTCCGGAGGCGGCCGACGCCTACATCGCGCTCGCCAGGCTCACGGCCGACCGGGCGCTCGCCGCGGGACTGCTCAAACCCGAGGAGGCGGAGCGGCTGCTCGACGCACTCGGGGGCAACATATGGACCTGACGGGCGGCGTCCGGCGACCGAGCCGTCTCAGAGAATGAGGCCATGAAAAGAGAGGGCGCTATGGACCTGATCATCGCCAGGAACCGGGACGACCTGGTCAAAGCGCGGACCGGTGGTGAGGTGGCGCTGGTGCCGACCATGGGCGCGCTGCACGAGGGGCATCGGTCGCTGATCAGGCTCGCCCGGGCCCGGGCCGATCGGGTCGTGGTCAGCATCTTCGTCAACCCCCTGCAATTCGGGCCAAGCGAGGATTTTTCCCGCTATCCCCGTACGTTTGACGCGGACCTTGAGGTGTGCCGCTCCGAGGGGGTGGACGTGGTGTTCCATCCCTCCGCGGGCGACATGTACCACCCCGACCGCCAGGTGAGCCTGCGCTCCGGCCGGATGGGCGAGATCGTCGAGGGCGCCTCCCGGCCGGGGCACTTCGACGGCGTGCTGACGGTCGTGCTGAAACTGTTCAACCTCGTCCAGCCGCACGTGGCGATCTTCGGGCAGAAGGACGCCCAGCAACTCGCGCTGATCCGGCGCATGGTGGCCGACCTCGACGTACCGGTCGAGATCATCGGCGCGCCGACCGTACGCGAGCCCGACGGCCTGGCCCTGTCCAGCCGCAACCGCTACCTGTCGGCCGCGGACCGGCAGGTGGCGCTGGCGCTCTCCCGGGCGCTGCGCGCGGGCGCCGCGGAGCCGGTCCCGTCCAGGATCCGAGCGGCCGCGCACGCGGTGCTCGACGCGGCGGGCCCCGAGCTCGACGTGGACTATCTGGTCCTGGTGGACCCGGCGACGTTCACCGAGGTGCAGGAGTCCTATACAGGTGAGGCGGTCCTCGCCGTGGCCGCCAAGGTGGGATCGACCAGGCTGATCGACAATGTCACCCTGACCTTGAATCCGACCTGAGGCGGATTGCCGTCGGAATCATGACCGACGAGGCGTTACGGGCTGGTCTCGCACGAGCGCCGCGCGGCGGTGGGGCTGGAGCCGTTCGCCGAGTACGAGAGGTTCAGCAGGAAAATCGGGGCACCGGAAAGCCGGAGGACACCGGACCGGTCGAAAGCGGGTGAGCACCCCGGGGCATCTTCACGCCATGCCAGGCGTTATCGTCATAGTGACGAAATCGTCTCTGAGTGAGGAGACCCCGAATGAGCGCACCGGCGATTCCCCTGCGGCTGACCGCTCCCGCGCCCGGCTGGAGCGCCGAGGCCGACGTCGTCGTGGTGGGCTCCGGCATCGCGGGCCTGACCGCGGCCCTGCACTATGCCGAGCTGGACCCCACCGCCAAGGTCATGGTCGTCACCAAGGACGTGTTGTCGTCAGGCTCCACCCGCTGGGCCCAGGGCGGCATCGCGGCCGTGCTCGACCCGCGCGACACGCCCGAGGAGCACCTGAACGACACGCTCCTCGCCGGGGTCGGCCTGTGCGACGTGAAGGCGGTGCGGACGCTGGTGACCGAGGGCCCCGCCGCGCTGCGGCGGCTGATGGAACGCGGCGCCAACTTCGACCGCACCCCCGACGGGAGACTCCAGCTCACCAGGGAAGGCGGTCACCGGCGGCGCAGGATCGTGCACGCCGGCGGCGACGCCACCGGCGCCGAGGTACAGCGCGCGCTGATCGAGGCGGTGCAGGCCGCCTCGATCGAGGTGATCGAGCACGCACTGGTGCTCGACCTGCTCAAGGACGCCCAGGGCCAGGCCAGGGGCGTGACGCTGCACGTCATGGGCGAGGGTGCGCGTGACGGCGTCGGCGCTGTGCTGGCCAGGGCGATCGTGCTGGCCACCGGCGGCATGGGCCAGGTGTACGCCGCCACCACCAACCCCATGGTCTCCACCGGCGACGGGGTCGCGCTCGCGCTGCGCGCCGGGGCCGTGGTGCGGGACATCGAGTTCGTCCAGTTCCACCCGACCGTCCTCTGGCTCGGGGAAGGATCGACGGGCCAGCAGCCGCTGATCTCCGAGGCGGTCAGGGGCGAGGGCGCGGTGCTGATCGACCACGACGGCAACCGGTTCATGGAGAACGTGCACGAGCTGGCCGACCTGGCGCCGCGCGACGTCGTGGCCAAGGCGATCATGCGGACGATGCGCGCGACCGGCCGCGAGCACGTCTACCTGGACGGCCGTCACTTCGGCCGGGAGAAGTGGGAGACCCGGTTCCCGACGATTTACGCCGTCTGCCGCGAGCACGGCATCGACCCGGCCACCGAGCCCATCCCGGTGGCCCCCGCCGCCCATTACGCCAGCGGTGGCGTGCGTACGGACCTGCGCGGGCGTACCTCCATCAAGGGCCTGTACGCGTGCGGCGAGGTCGCCTGCACCGGCGTGCACGGCGCGAACCGGTTGGCCTCCAACTCGCTGCTGGAAGGGCTCGTCTTCGCCGAGCGCATCGCCGAGGACATCCACCAGGCACGCCCGGCGCCCGGCGAGCCGGTCGCGAACCAGGCCGCGCCCGGGCTGGCCGACCCCCGCATCAGGTCGCGGATCCAGGCCCACATGAGCGCCGGGGCGAGCGTGCTGCGCAGCCGCGAGTCGCTGCTGGCGACGGCCAGGGCGCTGCGTGACGCCCGCTGGACCCCCGTCGAGGTGCCGGCCTGCACCGAGTCGTGGGAGGTCACGAACCTGCTGACCGTCGCCACGATGCTCACCGGCGCGGCGGCGGCCAGGCTGGAGACGCGTGGCTCACACTGGCGCGAGGACCACGACACCCGTGACGACGACGAATGGCTGGGGCACCTGGACGTGACCCTGACCGAGGAAGGCCCCCGCATGACGTACACGCCCCATGGGATTCCCGCGCGCCTGAAGGAGGAGCTCAGCGTCGCCGGGCTGGACCCGGCCGAGGTGGACGCGCTGATCGAGCGGGCGCTCGAGGAGGACCTGCAGGAGGCAGGCGACGTGACGAGCCTGGCCACCATCCCGGCCGCGCAGCGGTCGACGGCCGACGTGGTGGCGCGCAAGGACGGCGTCGTGGCGGGGCTGGCCGTGGCGGAGGCGGTGTTCGTACGGCTGGGCGCGGCGCGTACCGAGCGGCGGGCCAAAGACGGTGAGCGGGTCCGGGCGGGTGACGTGCTGATGACCGTCGAGGGCCCGACCCGGGCCCTGCTGACGGCCGAGCGCACCGCGCTCAACCTGCTCACGCACCTGTCCGGGGTGGCCACGCTGACCGGCAGGTGGGTCGAGGCGATCAGCGGCACGGGGGCGCGGGTACGCGACAGCCGCAAGACGTTGCCGGGGCTGCGGGCACTGGAGAAGTACGCGGTGCGCTGCGGCGGCGGCGTCAACCACCGGATGTCGTTGTCGGACGCCGCCCTGATCAAGGACAACCACGTGGTGGCGGCGGGCGGCGTGGCCGAGGCGTTCAGGGCGGTCAGGGAGCGGTACCCGGATCTGCCCATCGAGGTGGAGATCGACCGGCTGGATCAGCTGGAGGCCGTGCTGGACGAGGGCGCCGAGGAGATCCTGCTCGACAACTTCACGATCGAAGACACCGCCCGTGCCGTACAAGTCGTGAAAAATCGGGCGGGAAACAGGATTGCGCTCGAAGCCAGCGGGGGATTGACCTTGGAATCGGCCCGCCCGGTGGCCGAAACTGGCGTTGACTACCTGGCGGTGGGAGCGCTGACGCACTCGGCGCCGGCCCTGGACATCGCACTTGATCTGCGGGGGTAATTGATGCTGCTCACGATCGACGTCGGCAACACGCACACGGTGTTGGGGTTGTTCGAGGGCGAGGACGTCATCGAGCATTGGCGGCTGGCCACCGACGCCCGCCGCACCGCCGACGAGATCGCGGTCGTGCTCCAAGGGCTGCTGGCACAGTCACCGCTGCTCAAGGGCGCCGACATCGACGGCATCGCCATCTGCTCCACGGTGCCGAGCGTGCTCAACGAAATGCGTGAGATGTGCCGCCGTTACTACGGCGACGTCAACGCGGTGATCGTGGAGCCGGGCATCCGCACCGGGGTGCCCGTACGGATGGACAACCCCAAGGAGGTCGGCAGCGACCGCATCGTCAACGCGCTGGCGGCCATCGACCAGTACGGCGGCCCGTGCATCATCGTCGACTTCGGCACCGCCACCTCGTTCGACGCGGTGTCGGCCAAGGGCGAATACGTCGGCGCGGTCACCGCTCCCGGCATCGAGATCTCGGTGGACGCGCTGGCCGCGGCCGGTGCGCAACTGCACAAGGTGGAGCTCGTCAGGCCGCGCTCCGTGATCGCCAAGAACACGGTGGAGGCCCTGCAGGCCGGCATCATCTACGGCTTCGCCGGACAGGTGGACGGCATCGTCGAGCGCATGGCGGCCGAGCTGGCCGACGACCCCGACGAGGTGACCGTGGTGGCCACCGGCGGGCACGCCGCGCTCGTGGTCGGCGAGTCGCGCTCGATCGACGTGCACGAGCCGTGGCTGACCCTCATCGGCCTGCGCCTGATCTACAACAGGAACGCCACATAGGACAAGCGGCCCTCCGCTCGGGTAAGAGGGCCGCTTGCGTATATGACCAGGAGAGGATTACTCGCTCTCGGCGGTGTAGATGTACTGCCAGGGGCCGCACTTCTTGGGGTAGTTGCTGTGCACGCCGATCTGGCACACCTTCGCCCGCACGGCGTAGACGTCGTGCTCCTGGAAGTGGAACGGCTTGTAGCCGGGGAAGCCGCAGTACTTCTTGTAGTAGACCGGGGACCAGTCGTGGTCGAAGTCGCTGGCCTCGAACTTCACGAACGCGCACTTGCCACCCTCGTCGTAGGTCCGGTTGTCCAGGTCGTAGAGCTTGCCCCAGACGTGGACCTCGTTCGACTCCCCGTCGTGGTCCCAGTTGACGCTGACCTTGCCGTGGGCCTTGGCCAGGCCGTGCTTGGCGTAGACCGCGCCCCAGGAGTGGGAGTAGTCGTCGTAGTCGGGCGACGTGGCCGACGCGGCGGTCGGGAGCGACAGGGCGAGTGCCGTGGTGGCGGCGACGGCGAGGGCGCCGGTCGCGATCTTCTTCAACATCTTCTCTCCTTGAGCTCCCCTGGGCCGGCTCCCTGCCGGCTCCCCCCTGAGCTCGTGAGTAATTAATAAGTGGAGGCTCTTGCAGCGTTCCTGCGTACTCCCTGCAGGGGGCCGACGAGTCCTTGCAGTTCGCCATATCCCCTACGCTTTGTTGTTGTGAGCGACGAACTTCCCGAGCAGATGCGGATCCGGAGGGAGAAGCTCGACCGCCTTCGCAGCGAAGGCGTCGACCCTTACCCGGTGAATTTCCCCCGTACGGCGACCAACGCCGAGGTCAGGGAGAAATACCAGGCCCTGGAGCCCGACGCCGCCACCGGTGACACGGTCGCGGTCGCGGGCCGCGTCATGCTCAGCCGCGTGGGCGGCAAGCTCTGCTTCGCCACGCTCAGGGACGGCGAGGCCGACCTGCAGGTCATGATCTCGCTCGACAAGGTCGGCGAGGAGTCGCTCGCACGCTGGAAGCGCGACGTCGACCTGGGCGACCACGTCGGCGTGATCGGCGAGGTCATCACCTCGCGCCGGGGCGAGCTGTCCATCCTCGCGGAAAGCTGGCAGATCACCGCCAAGTGCCTGCGTCCGCTTCCGGAGAAGCACGTCGGTCTCACCGACCCGGAGGCCCGCGTCCGCCAGCGCTACGTCGACCTCATCGTCAACGACGAGGCCAGGAAGATGGCCCGCATCCGCAGCGCCACCGTGCGCGCGGTGCGCGACTTCTGGCACGAGGAGGGCTACCTCGAGGTCGAGACGCCGATGTTGCAGCCCATCCACGGCGGCGCGACAGCCCGGCCGTTCAAGACCCACATCAACGCCTACGACATGGAGCTCTACCTCCGCATCGCGATCGAGCTCTATCTGAAGCGGCTCGTGGTCGGCGGCATCGAGAAGGTTTTCGAGGTCAACCGCAACTTCCGCAACGAGGGCGCGGACTCCACGCACAATCCCGAGTTCACCATGGTCGAGGCCTACGGCACCTACCTCGACTACAACGACATGGCGGACCTGACGCAGCGGATGTACCAGAAGGCCGTCGTGGCCGCGCTGGACACGTCCGTGGTCGTGCACGACGGCGTCGAGGTGGACCTCGGCCTCGCCGAGTGGCCGCGCATCACGCTCTACGGCGCGGTGTCGGAGGCCGTGGGCGAGGAGATCACGACCTCCACCACGCTGGAGGAGCTCCGCAAGATCGCCGACCGGCGCGAGATCCACTGGGACCCGAAGTGGGGCTCGGGCAAGCTCGTGCAGGAGCTCTTCGAGGCCCTGGTCGAGCACACGCTCATCCAGCCCACGTTCGTCATGGACTACCCGCTGGAGACCTCGCCGCTCGCCCGCCTGCACCGGGACAACCCGCTGCTGACGGAGAAGTGGGACCTGATCGGCTTCGGCACCGAGCTGGGCACGGCCTACTCGGAGCTCAACGACCCGATCGACCAGCGCCACCGTCTGATGGAGCAGTCCCTGCTCGCGGCCGGCGGCGACCCGGAGGCCATGCAGCTCGACGAGGACTTCCTGCAGGCGCTGGAATACGCGATGCCGCCGACGGGTGGCATGGGCGCCGGCATCGACCGGATGATCATGGCCTTCACCGGCAAGAACATCCGCGAGACGATCCTGTTCCCGCTGGTCAAGCCCACCCGCTGAGACGAGGGCGCGGCCGGGCGCCCTCTGGCCCCGGCGTGCCGCCCACGCTCGTCCCGTGCCCGGCACCTCGGTCTCGGTGAGCCCTCGACGCACGCCAGAGCGCTCACGAAGTCCTCACCGAGCCGTGCCGGCCTGCCTGCCGCGATGAGGTCGCGGAAGGAGTCGTGAAACTCTCTTCTGCCCGGCCGGTGTCCGACACGAGCTCGTCTGTAAGCATCCGGTCAAGGCGCGAGCCAAGATCTCGTTCCAGCCGCGGAACCGCTCGCGGTTCTCTGGAGGCACCCCCAGCGTCTCGGTGATGACCATGACGGGCAGTCGGGCAGGCGAAGCCGGAAACCAGTTCCGCCTCCTCCGGCAACGCGCCGATCGGCTCAGCGATGATCGCCTCGATGCGGGAGCGGAGCCGTTCGACCATGTGCGGTGTGGATGTCTTGCTGACCATGGAGCGGTCGGGCGGGTCCGCCGAGAGGGGCGATGCAACCGGCTGACCTGGATCTTTTCCGTCTGCGGGCCGGAGCCCCGGCCGCGGCGGGGGTCGCGGGGCATCGCTCCGCACAGCTCGCGGGTGGTGGCGACGGCCAGCCCGGCACGGGCGCGGAAGATCGCGCCGCACGCGCTCATCTCGCGATAGCGGGCGTATGGCTCACGCAGAGAGTCAGGTCGTTGGGGTCAAAACCCAAGACCTCGGCCGGGCCCATCGGCCCCCGGGTGGGACCCACGGAACCGTTCAACGAGATCGCTCATTGTGACGACGGTGTGGCCGCCATATCGCGAGTACGTCACATATAACGGATCATGTCAATAGTGCCCGTCAAGTGCGAAGATTCTTGCGCTTGACGACCTTTCCTGGATGCGTTTACCGTCTGCGAGACGAGCGGCTTTGGCCCGTTGTGAGGTCCGAGTTCTGCTGTTGGGGGGGAGGGCTCCCGATGGATGTGCTCACTGAAGGCGTCGCGCTGAGCCATGCTGATCTGGCGTTGCTGGCGGAGCTGGCCAAGGGGGTCACGGTCGATCGCGTGGGCAGACGTCTGGAGATCAGCGGACGGACCGTACGCAGGCGGTTACGGGGGATCTGCGACCGCATCGGGGTGGCCACGGGGATCGAGGCCGTGGCCTGGGCGGCGCGGCGCCAGCTGATCTGACGCCGGCGCCTAGTCGGCGATGCGCACCGCGCCCGCGTACGGCCGGTTCGCGATGGACGCGACGCGCACGACATCACCGGTCCGCGGGGCGTGCACCATCATGCCCCCACCCAGGTAGATGCCGACGTGGTGCAGGTCGCTGTAGAAGAACACGAGGTCGCCCGCGCGCAGCTCGGACCTGTCGATGTGCCGTCCGGCGGTCCACTGGTCGCCGGTGTAGTGCGGCAGCGAGATGCCCACCCGCTGGAAGGCCGCCATCACCAGGCCTGAGCAGTCGTAGGAGCTGGGGCCCTCGGCGCCCCAGACGTACGGCTTGAGCTGCTGGGTCAGCGCCCACCTGGCGGCCTGGGCCGCCTTGCCGTTGCCGGGGATCGGCAGGTTGATGCGCACCGCGCGGGTGCCGGGCCGGCCGGCCTCGCCCATGGCCCGCCTGAACAGGCTGCTCTCTGTCTTGGCCACAAGCTTGGTGATCTTGTCCCGCTTGCCGTCGAGATCCGCGACGATCTTCTGCAGCTCCTCCATGCGGGTCTTGGCGCCGGCCCTGGCGCGGTTGGCGGCGTCCATGGCCTTGGCGAGCTGGTTGACCTGCTCACCCTGCTGCTGCTCCAGCGCGTACGTCGTCGCCGCCTGGTCGAGGAACTTTTTCGGGTCGGTGGACGAGGTGAACGCGAGCGCCCGGCTCAGACCGCCGGTGATGTAGGCGTTCTGGGCGAGCAGGGCGGCCTTGGCCCGCTTGGCGGCGAGACCGGCCTCGCTGTCGGCCAGCGTCTTCTGGGCGGCGTCGGCGGCCTTCTTGGCGATCTTGTACTTCTCCCGCTGGCCGTTGTACTGCTCCGTCAGCGTCTCGATCTCGACATGCAGCTTCTCGACCTGGTCGGAAAGCTCCTTGAGCGAGGGCTCCGGGTCCGCGGACGCAGAACCGGCGGGGATGGCGAACAGAAGCGCGGCCACTGTGAGACTCACCACACCGAGTAGGCGCGAGAGCCGGGCCCGTTCCGGAGGGCGGGCATGCCTGCCCGCCGACTTCCCCCCACGGCCGTGCGTGCGCTTCACCAACCAGCTCCTCTCGTTGACGCCTACCGGGTTAGCTGACGGGTTCGGGCCGGAGCAGCCCTACCGAAGAACTCGGATTCACCCCAGTGGTGGCGTGCGGAGCTTGCCACCGGCGGGTCCCCGGCTCCCCATGCGGGAATTGGGCGTATCGCCCGCGTGCGACACGCGGGGAACGTTGTCGCTGGACACTAATGCACTCCGGGTTCGTGCTCAACCAGAACTGCTCGATCTGTAGAGGTTTCACAACTGAGGGGTCACAAGGTGATCTCGTGATCAACCGTACAGAAGAGACTTTATGTCCTCTTTGTCATTACTTCCGCCGAACGCCGGAAGACGCCGGGCTGGTGCGCATGTGGCTGACGGGTGGTCACCGGATGGGGCCGGACGTCGGAGTTAGGGCCGAGCCGTAATGACATCTGTACTCTGGAGAGCCATGGAGCAGGTGGCCGAACTGACGACGCCGGAGACCGCGGTGGTGGTCCGGCGTGCCCGCACGCCCGACGTGCGCTCGATCAGGCGCCTGGTCGACATCTACGCGGGCGCCGGCCCCCGGATCCTGGAGAAGACCACGGTGACCCTGTACGAGGACGTACAGGAGTTCTGGGTGGCCGAGCTGAGCGGGCGGGTCGTCGGCTGTGGCGCGCTCCATGTCCTGTGGGAGGATCTCGCGGAGATCCGCACGGTGGCCGTCGATCCGGAGTGCCGCGGCATGGGCATCGGCCACCGGATCGTCTCGGCACTCATACGGCAGGCAAACGATCTGGGTCTGCGGCGTGTATTCTGCCTGACCTTTGAGGTGGACTTCTTCGCCAGGCACGGCTTCCAGCCGATCCAGGGCACGCCGGTCTCACCTGAGGTCTACGCCGAACTGCTGGCCTCGTACGACGAGGGTGTCGCGGAGTTCCTCGACCTGGAACACGTGAAGCCGAACACCCTGGGCAACACCCGCATGCTGCTCCATCTGACATCGGATGACGCAGACCTTGACTAGCTGGAAAGGTGATTGTTGATACCTATGTCGATACGTTGGGCAGCACAGGCATGTGTCCTGACACGTGCCACATGCGCACTCGAAGCGAGGTGACACGGTGAGCACCGGACAGCCGCCGTATCCACAGGACGAATCCGGCGAGAACTCTGTGCCTCAGTACGGGCAGCAGAACGCGGGTCGCCACCCCGGCGAACCGGATCCCGACGTCACTGTGGTCGGCTACCGGGCGGACGACGCCTATGGGCAGCAGCCCCAGTATGGCCAGCAGGGCTATGGCCAGCAGCAGGGCTACGGCCAGCAACCCCAATACGGCCAGCAGCAAGGCTATGGTCAGCAACAGCAATACGACCAGCAGGGCTACGGCCAGCAACAGCAATACGGTCAGCAGCCGCAGTACGGGCAGCAGGCGCAGTCTCAGCCGGACTACGGTCAGCAGCAGGCTTACGGGCAGCAGGCGCAGTCTCAGCCGGACTACGGTCAGCAGCACGGTTACGGGCAGCAGGCGCAGTCTCAGCCGGACTACGGTCAGCAGCAGGCTTACGGGCAGCAGCCGCAGTCCCAGCCGGACTACGGTCAGCAGCAGGCTTACGGGCAGCAGCCGCAGTCCCAGCCGGACTACGGTCAGCAGCAGGCTTACGGGCAGCAGCCGCAGTCCCAGCCTGGCTATGGTCAGCAGCCGCCGTCCCAGCCGGGCTACGGTCAGCAGCCGTCGTCCGGGCAGTATGGGGCCCAGCAGCAGGGATACGGTCAGCAGCCGCAGGCGCAGCCGGACTACGGTCAGCAGGGTTACGGCCAGCAGCAGAGCTATGGCCAGCAGCAGAGCTATGGCCAGCAACCGCAGTCCCAGCCGGACTATGGCCAGCAGGGTTACGGTCAGCAGCCCCAGTCCCAGCCTGGCTACGGCCAGCAGCAGGGTTACGGGCAGCAGGGCTATGGTCAGCAGCCGCAGTCCCAGCCCGGCTACGCCCAGCAGCCGCAATACGGCCAGCAGCAGTATGGCGACCAGCAGCAGTACGGTCAGGCCTACGGGCAGCCGCAGCAGGCCGCCTACGGTCAGCCTGGGTACGGCCAGCCTTACGGGCAGCCGGTCGGCGTGCAGCCGCCGGGCGCGCCCGCTCCGCTGGCGGAGTGGTGGCAGCGGTTGGTGGCCAGGCTCATCGACGGTGTGCTCTTCGGCATCGTGATGGTCGTGATTTCGATCGTCTTCACGCTCATCTTCGCTGCGAGCTATGACTCGACCACCGGAGTGACCTCAGGCTTGGTCGGTTCGTTCGTCCTCGGCATCCTGATAGCGCTCGCCCTGACTGCCGTTTACGTCGGCTACGACTTCTTCATGCACAAGACGAAGGGTCAGACGATCGGCAAGATGATCATGGGCATCAAGGTCGTCCAGGTCGGAGGCCCCGTGCCGCCTGGCGGCATCCCCAACGACGCGGCGCTCAAGCGCGCGCTCGGGACGTGGGGCGGCTACATCCTCTACTGGCTGCCCCTCGGAGTTCTGCTCGCCCCCCTCGTGTGCGCCCTGAACGGCGCCTCCATGCTGTGGGACAAGCCACTGCAGCAGACGTTCGCCGACAAGTTCGGGCGTACCGTGGTGGTCAAGATCAAGTAGTCCTCCCTCGCGTAAACATAGGGGCCGGCTTCCCGCCGGCCCCTATGTTTTGCCCGCGGGGCCGTACCAAAATGAGAGAGACCCGTAGTCCCGACGCGAGGTGGAGGTTATGGCCGGGACGCCGCCGAGAGCGGACGCACGGCCGGCGGAATGGTGGGAACGGCTCGCCGCCCGCCTCATTGAAGCGCTCGTCTTCGGGGTCTTCTATTACATTCTGTTCATCGCGCTCTGGGCCATCTTTCGAACTGTCGGGGTCTTGGACGTCTTCGGCGGCCGACTGCCCGGCGTGTGCGCGTGGTTCGCGGCGGGACTGGCTTATGCGGCCTACGACTGGCGCGCTCATTCCCGGTACGGCCGCACGTTCGGCAAGGCGATCATGCGGATTCGTCTGGCCCCGGCGAAGCTTCCGCCGTCTGCCGCGCTCAAACGGACCCTGGTCTATCCGGGGCCGCTCATGCTCATGGGCATTCCAGTGGTCAATCTGCTGGCTGGAATGCTGCTGTTCGGCGTCGGCCTGCTCATCCTGATCGACAAGCCGCTGGAGCGGGGACCGCATGACAGGCTGGCCGGAACGCGCGTCGTAAAAGATCTTCGCTGAGCCTTCCGTACCTGCGCTGATGCCTTTTCGCAAAAATTTCGCTTGATCCGGTAAGGAGCCTGGAGAGACTGGCATTAGGCTATGGGTCGTCCGGGTTGCCGGATGTTGGCGCCCCTGGCGCACGCAGCGCATCTGTGTGCAGCTATGGTCGGGTGCGGGCGGTTGTCGCCTTGCGCTCATGAGGCCTGTCGCGCTCCTCCGGGCCGCGCACGCGCTCATATAGCGCCCCCGAAACCCCGCTAGCCGTGGAGGCGAGGACGAATGGAAGCCCTTACAGACGTATTGTCAGCGCTCATCCCTCCGGTCGTGGTCGGCGGAGCCTTCATCTTTGGCGTAGTGAAGTTGCTCCGCGCCGAGGGGCCCAGGCGCCACCGTAACGGCCAGGATCCGGCCGAGAAGCAGAACTGATCGGCTAGTCAGCCGAATCCCTGCAGCGCTGAATTGTCTCAGCGCCTTTCCGGGTATATGTTTGGCACGGCGAATGAAACAATGCCCGCGAAAGGATTGCGTAGATGGCCAAGCAGATCCAGGAGATTCTCATCGATGACCTCGATGGGGGCGAGGCCAATGAGACGGTCAGCTTCGCTATTGACGGCTCCTCCTATGAGATTGACCTCAGCGACCTTAACGCCAAGAAGCTGAGGGACGCGCTCACGCCTTTCGTGCAGAACGCGCGCCGGGCAGGTGCCGCCTCCACGCGTCGTCGTGGGCGGGGCGGTAGCCGTGCGATGAGCAGGGAGAAGAGCTCCGAGATCCGTCAGTGGGCCAAGGCCCACGGGCTCCCGGTCAGCGAACGAGGCCGTATCGCCTCCACCGTCGTCGAGAAGTACGAGGCGGCTCACTGACGACAGAGCCGACCCACGACCATGCGCTTATGCCGTTCGCCTTGGACCCCGGCGACCGCCATAAGCGCATGATCGTCTCCAGGGTGTTCCGAATGCTGGAACATCCAGAGCATGATCTCTAACTCCCCATATGCGGGCGTTTTGGCCGTGTGGTGCGGTCGATGTCCGGCAACCGTTTCACCGGCGGGAGCTCGCATATGTGAAGGTGTCGGCTTCGCGTCCCCGAATGGTGATTCCCCGAAGTGGCCCGTTCCAGGAGAGCGGCGATGCCGGCGGCGTGCCGGGCAATGCGAGGATCTCCGCACCGCAACGTACGTTGAATGAGGTATGGGAGCCCTCCCAAGCGCCGAGTAAAACTTGAGACCGGCTCTAATCCGAGATCTCGGCTCACGATGGTGGCGCGCAGAGCAAAACCCGCTCCCCGGGCATGTGCCGCACAATGCCGAGCTCCCCATGTGCACCCAGGGCGGAATCCGTGACCACTTGGACGCCAGTGCCTGATGAGGTCGGTAACCCGGCTGACCGGATGAGAATTCGATGAGAGTCGGTAGGTGCCTGCCATGCTGGGGGCGTAGTGCGCGCACTTGGCCAACCATTGCATGGGGACATAGGATGATTGCGTAACAGATACGGGCGCGGCATCAGAGATGCGGCGGGCGTGCGATCGGCCTTGCGTCGGTGCGCTCGAAGCGTCCGGTGGCCGATCCGTGTTGATCTGCGTACGCCGCGGGCGGCAATTTAGTGCCGCCCACGAGAAGTGGCCTAAACATCGTTCGCTTGCGGCGTATCGGGAACACGTCACCCCCGAACAGTAGTTGGATGGAGGGTGAACGCCCTGCTCTCGGGGAACGTCTCTGATATAGAGCGTGTCAGCGGCGAGTGGGCACGGTTCGCCGAGCCAGGGCTAGCATGCGGGAGGACGGGACCGGATTTACCGGCCTGACTGACCGCTCTGTGAGGAGCGACGAGATGTTCGAGAGGTTCACCGACCGAGCGAGGCGTGTTGTCGTCTTGGCCCAGGAAGAGGCCAGGATGCTCAACCACAACTACATCGGCACTGAGCACATTCTTCTTGGTTTGATCCACGAAGGTGAGGGCGTTGCCGCCAAGGCTCTGGAGAGCCTGGGCATCAGCCTTGAGGGTGTGCGCCAGCAGGTCGAGGAGATCATCGGCCAGGGCCAGTCGGCTCCGTCGGGGCACATTCCTTTCACCCCGCGGGCCAAGAAGGTCCTCGAGCTGTCGCTCCGTGAGGCTTTGCAGCTGGGTCACAACTACATCGGCACCGAGCACATCCTGCTCGGGCTCATCCGCGAGGGTGAAGGTGTGGCCGCCCAGGTGCTGGTCAAGCTTGGAGCTGATCTCAACCGTGTCAGGCAGCAGGTCATCCAGTTGCTCCACGGTTACCAGGGCAAGGAGCCGGCCGCGGCCGGCGGCCCGCAGGAGTCTGCGCCGTCCACTTCCCTGGTGCTCGACCAGTTCGGCCGCAACCTGACCCAGGCCGCCCGCGAGGGCAAGCTGGATCCGGTCATCGGCCGCGAGAAGGAGATCGAGCGGGTCATGCAGGTCCTCTCCCGGAGGACCAAGAACAACCCCGTTCTCATCGGCGAGCCCGGCGTCGGCAAGACCGCCGTCGTCGAGGGCCTGTCGCAGAAGATCGTCAGGGGCGAGGTGCCCGAGACGCTGAAGGACAAGCAGCTCTACACGCTTGACCTCGGCGCTCTGGTCGCCGGCTCCCGCTACCGCGGCGACTTCGAAGAGCGCCTGAAGAAGGTGCTCAAGGAGATCCGCACGCGCGGCGACATCATCCTGTTCATCGACGAGCTGCACACGCTCGTGGGTGCGGGCGCCGCCGAGGGCGCGATCGACGCCGCCAGCATCCTCAAGCCGATGCTGGCCCGCGGCGAGCTGCAGACGATCGGCGCGACCACGCTCGACGAGTACCGCAAGTACTTGGAGAAGGACGCGGCGCTGGAGCGGCGCTTCCAGCCGATCCAGGTGGCCGAGCCCTCGCTCAGCCACACGATCGAGATCCTGAAGGGTCTGCGCGACCGCTACGAGGCGCACCACCGCGTGTCCATCACCGACGACGCGCTGGTCGCTGCCGCGCAGCTGGCCGACCGCTACATCAGCGACCGCTACCTGCCCGACAAGGCGATCGACCTCATCGACGAGGCCGGGTCCCGGATGCGCATCCGCAGGATGACCGCTCCACCGGACCTGCGCGAATACGACGAGAAGATCGCCAACGTGCGCCGCGACAAGGAGTCCGCGATCGACGCGCAGGACTTCGAGAAGGCCGCTGCCCTCCGTGACCAGGAGAAGCAGCTGCAGCTCAAGCGCGAGCGCCGGGAGAAGGAGTGGAAGGCCGGCGACATGGACGTCGTGGCCGAGGTTACCCAGGAGCTCATCGCCGAGGTCCTGGCGACGGCCACCGGCATCCCGGTCTTCAAGCTGACCGAGGAGGAGTCGCAGCGCCTGCTCCGCATGGAGGACGAGCTCCACAAGCGGATCATCGGCCAGGACGACGCCATCAAGGGCCTGTCGCGGTCCATCCGGCGCACCCGCGCCGGTCTGAAGGACCCGCGCCGTCCCGGTGGCTCGTTCATCTTCGCGGGTCCCTCCGGTGTCGGTAAGACCGAGCTGTCCAAGGCTCTGGCGGAGTTCCTCTTCGGTGACGAGGACGCTCTGATCAGCCTGGACATGTCGGAGTTCATGGAGAAGCACACCGTCTCCAGGCTGTTCGGCTCGCCTCCCGGCTACGTCGGCTACGAGGAGGGCGGCCAGCTCACGGAGAAGGTGCGGCGCAAGCCGTTCTCCGTGGTCCTGTTCGACGAGATCGAGAAGGCCCACCCCGACATCTTCAACTCGCTGCTGCAGATCCTGGAGGACGGTCGCCTGACCGACGCCCAGGGTCGGGTGGTCGACTTCAAGAACACGGTCATCATCATGACCACCAACCTCGGCACCCGGGACATCTCCAAGGGCATCGGGGTCGGGTTCGCGAAGTCCAACGACACCGAGTCCAACTACGAGCGGATGAAGTCGAAGGTGCAGGAGGAGCTCAAGCAGCACTTCCGGCCCGAGTTCCTCAACCGTGTCGACGACATCGTGGTCTTCCACCAGCTGACGCCGGCCGAGATCATCAAGATCGTGGATCTGATGCTCGCCCAGGTGGACGCCCGGCTCAAGGACCGCGACATGGGGCTCGACGTCTCGCCCGAGGCCAAGCAGCTGCTGGCCGACCGTGGTTACGACCCGGTCATGGGCGCCCGTCCGCTGCGGCGTACGATCCAGCGCGAGCTGGAGGACTCCCTGTCGGAGAAGATCCTTTACGGCGAGCTCCGTCCGGGGCAGGTCGTGAAGGTGACGATCGAGGGTGAGGGCGACAACGCCAAGTTCGTCTTCAAGGGCGAGTCGATCTCGAAGGTCCCGGACTCGGCGGCTGCCATCGCGGCCCCGATCCAGCACTGACGGCCCGTCCGTTTCTGCGCGACGAAGCCCCCGTGTGGTTCTCACACGGGGGCTTTCGCGGGTCCGGGGGCATGCTGGGGCCTGAATCCAGACAGGGGTTCCTGCGCCCGCGCAGAGCGCGCCAGGCGGGTGGGCGGCCGCCGAGCACCCGCGCAGGGCGCGGGTGGCCCGTGCAGGAGGGTTCTCGGCGACGACGCTCGTCGCCGTCGTCGTGCCGATCAGGTGCCGAGCGCGCCAGGCGAATGGGTCGGTCGCCGAGCACACGGGAGCGGAGCGCGCTGGTGGCCCGTGCAAGAGGGTTGTCGGCGACAACACCCGTCGCTGTTGCTTTGTCGATCACGCGCCGGGCGGCCCTGCACGCCGCCGCGTGCATGTCCTGCGCCCCGGGATTGCGCCCGTTGCGTCCGGCCCCCCACGCCGCCCTGTGCTCTGTGCGCGATGCGGTGGTCTGTGCGGAATGCGATGCGCTCCGAGCGCTGGTGCGATGTGCTGAGCGTGGGGGTGAGATGCGCCGTACTCGGTGTGGTGTGCTGATCGCTGGCGTGAGATGCGCCGTGCTAGAGCGGGGCGATGATCGCTGGAGTGAGATGCGCTGTGCTCGGTGCGATACGGTGAGCGCTGTCTGGGATGCGGAGTGCTCTGTGCGTAGCCTGCGATGGTCCGTGCTGAGGCTTCGCGCCCTGCGGCATCCAGCCTGCTCTCGCGTTGCCAGGCCCACGGTCTTCGCCAGGTGCCTGTGAACCCACAGTGCGGCTCCCGCCCCACCGGATTGGGGGATGCGGGCCTACGCGTTGTTCTGGGGACGTCTGCGGTGCGTGCTGGATGGGCATAAATGCCCCAATTGGGGCAAAGGTGGCAATGGTGGGGAATTTGGTCGTTGCCTAATTGTTGGATGAGCGGCTATACCACCACCGCTAGTAGTACTACACTGCGTAGAGCTTCGCCAAGTCTCATCCAAGTGAGCCACAAGATCGTGTTCCTAGGTTGGGCGCTGCTCCCCAGGGAGTAGTCGCAAATCAACTCAGGGCGGACGCGTGCGCCACCCGGGAGCAGGCATGCTCGACAAGGTTCGCGCGTCTGGGGCGGGCGACGGGAACACACAAGCAAGCCGTGGAGGAAACCGATGCGCCTGCGTCACGACGACGGAACGCTCGTACACCTCGCCTACAACGCGGGTGTCCACCCTGCTGAGGATCTGGAGAACCTGATCGCGCACCTGACCCGCTACGCGGTGCCCGTGCGCAAGCGGCTGGGTGTCGAGCGGATGGGCATCGGGCTCTGGCTCTCGCCGAGCGTCGCCGACCACCTCACGGCCGACCGCATCGAGCTCGTACGGCTGCGCCGCTCCTTGGAGGAGCGCGGTCTCGAGGTCGTGAGCCTCAACGGCACCGGTGGCCGCAACCAGGAGGTCCCCGGCCCCGACTGGGCCAAGCCGGAGCGATACCGCTACACCATGGCGCTGGCCAAGATCCTGGCGTTCCTGCTGCCCGACGACGTGCGGTTCGGCAGCATCTCGACGATTCCGATCGGCTGGCGCCGCGACTGGCCTGCCGATCTGCACGCGATCGCCACCCGCCGCCTGGAGCGGCTCGCCCGCGAGCTGCGCGGCATCTACAGCGTCACCGGCAAGACGATCAGGGTCGGGTTCGAGCCGTGGCCCGGGTGCGTGCTGGAGACCACGGAGCAGGCGCTCGAGCGGGTGTGCGGGATCGACTCCGAACACCTGGGCGTGTGCCTGGACGCCTGCAATCTCGCCTGCGGGGCCGAGGAGCCGGGGTTGGCGCTGAAGGGACTGGCGGAGGCGGGAGCGCCTGTCGTCAAGCTGGGACACGTGCACAATCACGCCGGCGAGACCACGAACACCGGCGCGGTGCTGCACGACACGTTGACGGCGATGTTGTCGGGCGCGGTGAGCGGGAGTGCGCACATCGAGGTCGAGATGCACAACCTGATCGTTCCCGGCCGGGCCAAGGGCCCGGGCGCGCTGGTGTCGATGCTGGCCGAGGAGCTGGCCTGGGCCCGCACCAACCTCACCGGCCTCGGTCTCCAGCTCGCCGCCTGAGCCGGCCCCGGGCTCTTACCTCGTCACAGGGAGCCGAACCAGCCCGGCATGTCCAGGCGCCACGGGTTGGCCGGGGTGAGCTTGCGCAGGTCGGACTCGAGCGCCCGCAGGCGGTCTTCGCCCAGCTCCACGGCCCACCGGGCACGCAGGGTGTCGAAGATGCGGGCCGAGCGGCCCAGTGCGTCCAGCCCGTACGGAGTGAGGCGGACGATCTTGCGCCGCGTGTCGTCCGGGTCGGTGGTGCGTTCGACGTAACCGATGCGCTCCAGGGCGTCGATGGTCTTGCCGGCCGCCTGCTTGGAGACGCCGAGCGTGCGGCCGAGCTCTACGGCCGTGGTGCCCTGCGGGCCGATGGCCTGCATGACAAATCCATGCATGGGGCGTATGTCCGGATGCCCCTGTCTGGACAGCTCGGCATGGAGCTCGTCGATGAGCGCTCTGAACGCCAGCAGCAGGCGTAGCGGGAGTTCGAAGCCCGGGGTATCACTTGACATTATAGACAACCTGGTTGACTATATCGATGGACAACATGGTTGCCTATTTTAGGAGGTTCACGAGATGACTGTCATCCGCGCCGCCGACGCCCGGCGATCGGAAACGCCGGGCGGGGTCATGACGACATTCGCATCGCCGACGCAGGGAGGCGCCGAACGCGCGCTCTGGCGGGTGGACGCCCGGCCCGGTGCCGAGGGGCCGGTGCACGACTTCGACGTCGAGCAGGTGTGGACCTGGATTGCCGGGGCGGCGACCGTCGAGCTGGGCGGCGAGACCTACTCCGTGGCCGCCGGCGACACCGTCGTCATGCCGGCACGGACGGTGCGGCGGGTGCTGGCCGACCCGGCCGACGGATACACCGCCGTCGTCACGGCATCGGCCGGCGCCAGGGCCATGTCCCCCGATGGGGCGGACTTCGGCGTTCCACCCTGGATTGGGTGACGCCGAGGTGATGACGGGAGCGCGGGCGGCACGCGAGGACGTGGTGGGTCAGGCGTGGGGGAGGCGGTAGGTGCCGTCGTCGAGTGCCTCGGCCAGGCCGTCCGCGATGAGGCCGTCCAGGGCGCGCTCACGTTGTACGGCGTCGTCCCACACCACGTCCAGCGCCTCCTTGGGGACCGGCCCGTGGGCGGCGCGCAACACCGCCAGCAGCCTGCCCCGGCACTGGCGATCGGTGCCCGCGTACGTCTGGCCCTTGCGCGCCGGACCGGCGTGCGGCGGCTTGCCGGCCAGGCGCCACGCGCACACCTGCGCGATCGGGCAGTCCGCGCAGCGCGGGGCCCTGGCCGTGCAGACCAGCGCGCCCAGCTCCATCACCGCCACGCCCCAGCGGGCCGCGCCCAGCTCGGGCAGGAGGCTCTCCGCCAGCCGCCGCTCGGCCGCCGACGTGGCCGTGGGCGGGTATTCCTCGGCGCGTACCGCCCTGGCGAACACCCGGCGGACGTTCGTGTCCAGGACGGCGTGCCGGCCGCCGTAGGCGAAGCTGGCGACCGCGGCGGCGGTGTACTCCCCGATGCCGGGCAGCGACAGCAGGGTCGCGTGGTCGGCCGGCACCTCGCCGCCGTGCTCGTCGGTGATGGCCCTGGCGCAGGCGTGCAGGCGCAGCGCCCGGCGCGGGTAGCCGAGCCTGCCCCAGTGACGCACGGCCTCGCCCGGCTGCTCGGCGGCCAGATCCTTGGGGGTCGGCCACCGGGCCATCCAGTCGTGCCACACCGGCAACACCCGTACGACCGGGGTCTGCTGGAGCATGATCTCGCTGACGAGCACGCCCCACGGTGTCGCGTCGGCGGCTCGCCACGGAAGGTCCCTCGCGTTGTCCTCGTACCAACTCAGCACAGGGCCGTGCAACATGTTCGGATCGACCACGCGGTCAAGGGTATGGCTCCGTGAATAGTCTCGGCGTGTCGTCACTCCAAGTGGCCCTCGAACACCATGCTGTGCGGTATGGATCCGGACACGATGCGTGAGGACGGCGGTGACGTCTACTGGCGGCGTCGGATGAGTGTGCTGGTGGCAGTGCTCGTCGTGGTGGCCGTGGTGGCATGGGCCTGTTCCAGCGGGGGCAGCGGGCCGGAACGCGCGTCCAGCGCCCAATCCTCACCGAGTGCGACACCCGCCCCCGATCCTCTGCTTGCGGGCCTGCGTACCCTCGCGATGGGCACGGCCAACCCGTCTGCCACCCCCAGCCCCACCAAGACGACCGCTTCCGCGCGGCCCAAACGTCCCGGCGAGCCTTGCGCCGAGGAGGACCTCGTGCTCAGCCTCCAGGGCGGCAAGGACAAGGTCTACGCGGGGGGCATCCCGCCCAGCTTCATCGTCACGCTGGTGAACACCGGCCCGGTGATGTGCAAGGCCGACGTGGGCCCGCGGGCCATGGAGATCCGCATCACCTCGGGAGCGGACCGCATCTGGTCCACCGCCGACTGCGTCAGCGGTGACGGGACGGACATCAAGGAACTGCAGCGGGGGGTTCCCTACGTTCATACGTTGAGCTGGGACCGACGCCGCTCCAGCACCGACTGCCGCTCCACCCCCGCCTACGCCTTGCCCGGGACGTATGTGGTCACCGCCCGCCTGGGCAAGCTCCGCAGCACCAAGGGCGTCTTCCACCTGCGCTAGATCATCCCGGCCGGCGGTTACACGTACCGTTCGAGGATGGAGGACTCGGCCAGGCGGGAGAGGCCCTCGCGGACGCTGCGGGCGCGGGACTCGCCGACGCCGCCCACCACCTGCAGGTCGTCGATGCTGGCCGCCAGCAGCTTCTGCAGGCTGCCGAAGTGATTGACCAGGCGGTCCACCACCGTGGCGGGCAGCCGGGGGACCTTGGCGAGCAGGCGGAAGCCGCGGGGGCTGACCGGGCTGTCCAGCTTTTCCGTGCCGTTGTGGCCGAGGACGTGGGCGACGGCCGAGAGGTCCAAGAGCTCGCTGCCCGACAGCGCGTCGAGCTCGTGCATGGCGTCCGCCAGGCGCTTCTGGCGCCGCGTGGCGGGGGCGGGGAGGTAGTCGCGGATCACCAGCTCACGCTCGGAGTCCACGCCCGCCACCAGCTCGTCGAGCTGCAGGGACAGCAGGCGGCCGTCCGTGCCGAGCTCCACGACATAGCCCTTGATCTCGTCCGAGATGCGCCGGACCATTTCGAGGCGCTGCACCACGGCGGCCACGTCCCTGACGGTGACGAGGTCCTCGATCTCCAGGGCCGACAGGGTGCCGGAGACCTCGTCGAGACGGTGCTTGTAGCGCTCTAGGGTGGCCAGGGCCTGGTTGGCCTTGGAGAGGATGGCCGCGGACTCCTCCAGGACGTAGCGGATGCCGTCGAGGTAGAGCGCGATGATCCGCATCGACTTGCTGATCGCGATGATGGGCAGGCCGGTCTGCCGGGCGACGCGCTGGGCGGTGCGGTGGCGGGTGCCGGACTCGTCGGTGGGGATGGAGGGGTCGGGCACGAGGTGTACGGCGGCGCGTACGATCTTGTGGTCGTTGCTCAGCACGATCGCGCCGTCCATCTTGGCCAGCTCGCGCAGCCGGGTGGCGGAGAACTCGACGTCGAGCTCGAAACCGCCGCTGCAGACCGCCTCGACGTCCCGGTTGTAGCCGAGCACGATCAGCCCGCCGGTCTGCCCGCGCAGGATCCGCTCGAGGCCGTCGCGCAACGGTGTGCCCGGGGCCACTGCGGCCAGGGCTTCCCGACGGCGTTCGTCCAGACTCCTATCCACCTGACCCCCGTGTCGATCGGTCAGGCTCAGCTTAGCCGCGCTTATGTGACGTGTGTGAGTGCGTCCCAAACGTTCTCCGCCTGGACGACCTCGAACCCGGGCGCGAAAGCCACAGGTCCCACCGGCACCAGAGCACGTTGCCCGTTGCGCCGGCGAGCGCCGTCCTCCAGGGATCCGGCCGGTACGAGCGCGCGTTTGAAACCCAGCCTGGCGGCCTCGGTCAACCTCCGGCGTACGTCCTTGACCGGACGAAGCTCCCCGGCCAGACCCACTTCGCCCAGGGCCACCAATCCCGGCGGCAGCGGCTTGTCACCGGCGGCGCTGGCCACCGCGAGCATGACCGACAGATCCACGGCCGGGTCGGCCAGCTTGATGCCGCCCACGGTGGCGGTGAACACGTCGCAACCACCGAGGCGGGCGTTGAGCCGGCGCTCCAGGACGGCCAGGATCATCTGCACGCGGTAGGTGTCGAGGCCGGAGGACGTGCGCCGGGGCTGCTGCGCCTCGGTGCGGGCGACCAGGGCCTGGACCTCGGCGGGCAGCGGGCGGGTGCCCTCGACCGTGACCGTGACGCACGTGCCGGGCACCGGCTCGCTGCGCCGGGAGACGAACAGGCCGCTCGGGTCGGTGATGCCTTCGATGCCGCGCTCGTGCAGGTCGAAGCAGCCGACCTCGTCGGTGGGGCCGAACCGGTTTTTGATCGCGCGCACCATCCGGAGCCTGGAGTGGCGGTCGCCCTCGAAGTTGAGCACCACGTCGACCAGGTGCTCGAGCGTGCGGGGGCCGGCGATGGAGCCTTCTTTGGTGACGTGGCCGACGAGCACCGTGGCCATGTTGCGCTCCTTGGCCAGGCGCACGAGATTGGCGGCCACCTCGCGCACCTGTGTCACCCCGCCGGCCACGCCGGTGGCCTGGGCGGAGCCGACCGTCTGCACCGAGTCGACGACGAGGAGCGTGGGCTGGACCTTCTCCACGTGCGTCACCAGGGCCGACAGCTCGGTCTCCGCGGCGAGGTAGAGATTGGCCTCGATGGCGCCGATGCGGTCGGCCCGCAACCGCACCTGGGCGGCCGACTCCTCGCCCGTCACGTAGAGCACGGTCTCGCGCTGGGCGATGCGCGCCGCCGCCTCCAGCAGGAGCGTGGACTTGCCGATGCCGGGCTCGCCCGCGAGCAGCACGACCGCGCCGGGCACCAGGCCGCCGCCGAGCACCCGGTCGAGCTCGCTCACACCGGTCGTGCGCGCGGCCGCGACCTCGGCCCTGACCTGGCCGATCGGGACGGCGGGCGAGGTGGTGGCGCCGCCCTGCACGATGGTGACGCCGGCTCGGGCGCCTTCCTCGTCGACCGTGCCCCATGCCTGGCACTCACCGCACCGCCCCACCCATTTGGTGGTGCGCCAACCGCACTCGGCGCAGCGGTATCCGGGCTTCTGGGCTGACTTGGCCATGCCGAGCAGGGTAGCGGCCCGGGCCGACAATCTTGACTAGACGAGGCCCAGGTCGGCCTCCAGGAGGCGCTTGGGCTTGGCGCCGACCACGCGCTTGACCGGTTCGCCGTTCTCGAACAAGATCAGCGTGGGGATGCCCATCACGCCGTACTTGGCCATGATCTCCGGGTTCTCGTCGGTGTTGAGCTTGCCGATCGTCAGGCCGCGCTCGGCCTCGATCTGCTCCAGCACGGGCGCCACCATCCGGCAGGGACCGCACCACTCGGCCCAGAAGTCCACCAGCACCGGCCGGTCGCTCTTGAGCACCTGCTCCTCGAAGTTGGCCGTGGTCAATGTGATCATGTGTCATCCCCTGACAAAGCAACCTGGGCACGATTGGGCGAGCTGGGCGGCCACCTCGGCGCGGCGGGTGAGCAGGAGACGGATCTCCTCGTCGATCTCGGCCAACTTGCGCTGGTAGACCTCGACCGACTCGGCGCACGAGCCGCCCGTGCTGTGCCCGCTGCGCAGGCAGTCCACGAACGGCCGGGTGTCCTCCAGGGTGAAGCCGACGGCGAGCAGCGCCCGGATCTCCGAGACCAGCTTGACGTCGTCCTCGGTGTACTGCCGGTAGCCGTTGGATCCGCGCCGGGCTTTGAGCAGCCCGTGCTGTTCGTAGTAGCGGAGCGAGCGGGTGCTCACCCCGGTACGTTCCGCCAGCTCTCCGATGCGCATACCCCCAAAGGTAAACGTTGACACTGACGTCAAGGTCAAGCGTGGGGGATGCTCAGTAGTAGCGCCAGCGCAACACGTTCGGATAGGAGAGCTCCAGGCCGGGCGTCTCGGCGATGGCCTGCTCGGCCACCTCGGGTGCGAACTCGATGCGCAGCACCGCTTCCAGGTCCGCCCGCCGCTCGAAGGCCATGCGCAGGTCGAGCGGCTGACGCTGCCACCCGTGGCGGTCCCAGAACGCCTCGACCTCGCGTGCCGAGTACGTCGGCACGGTATGCGAGAACCACCGCCCGAACGACCCCCGCGTCGCGTCCAGGTCGATGACGAAGGCCGCGCCGCCGCGGCGTACCACCCTCGACAGTTCCCGCAGCCCCGGCTCGCAGCCGGGGCCGAAGAAGTACGCCCACCGCGCCATCGCCACGTCGACGCTGGCGTCCGGCAACGGCAGGTCCTGTGCCGCGGCGGCGTGCACGGTCACCGTGGCCAGCCCCGCGCAGCGGCGGCGGGCGAGCACGGCCAGATCGCCGTGCGGCTCCACGCCGATCACGCGCGCGGCGGACGCGGCCAGCACCGGCAGGTGGTATCCGGTGCCGCAGCCGATGTCGAGCACAGTGGCGCCGTCCCAGGGGCGCAGGGCGCGCATCGCCGCGTCGGCCGCGCCCTCGGGGTCGACGGCGCGGTTCTCCAACTCGTAGACCTGGGGTGCGTTCCAGATGTTCGGGCTCGGGATCGCGCCTTTGGCTATCCGTGGCATGACTCAACGGTAGGGGCAAACTTCGTTTGCACCCTGCTGTGGCCCGCTGAACGCGGCCCACAGTAGAGGCACGGCTACCTGCGTCGGATCGCTGGAGACGGCTCACCACAGGGGGCTAGTGCGCCATATCCGGTTCTCCGGCTTAGGCTGGCAGCGTGGCTGATGTCATCCGCGTGCCCAATGCGAAGATCGCATTGTCCACTGCCTCGGTATATCCGGAACGCACTCCTGACGCGTTCGAGCTGGCCGCCCGCCTGGGCTACGACGGCGTGGAGATCATGGTCGGCGCCGACCCGGTGAGCCAGGACATCGACGTGATCGAGCGGCTCTCCGACCACTATCAAGTCCCCGTGCTGGCCATCCACGCCCCCTGCCTCCTGGTGACCCAGCGGGTCTGGGGCCGCGACCCCTGGGCCAAGCTGGTCAAGGCGCAGAAGGCGGCCGAGCGCCTGGGCGCCTCCACGGTCGTGGTGCATCCGCCGTTTCGCTGGCAGCGCGACTACGCGCGCGACTTCGAGACCGGGCTGGCCAGGATGCGCGACGAGACCGACATCACGTTCGCGGTCGAGAACATGTTCCCGCTGCGTGCCAGGGGCAACGACGTCGTGCCTTACTCGCCCGGCTGGAACCCGATCGACTACGACTTCCCCCAGGTCACCCTGGACCTGTCGCACACGGCGGTGTCAGGCTCGGACGCCATGGAGATGGCAGCCAAGCTCGGCGACCGGCTGGCCCACCTGCACCTGGCCGACGGCATCGGGGTGACGAACAAGGACGAGCACCTGGTGCCGGGCAGGGGCAACCAGCCGTGCGCCCAGATGCTGGAGCGCCTGGCCAACACCGGCTACTCCGGCCTGGTCGTCCTCGAGATCAACACGCGCAAGGCGGCCAGCCGCACCGAGCGGATCGACGACCTGGCGGAGGGGCTGGCCTTCGCGCGGCTGCACCTGGCGGCGTCCACATGAACATCGGGCCGATGAGGGATCTTGGCCGGGTGTTCGACCGCGTCGCCGACGCCTACGACGCGGGCCGGCCCAGCTACCCCGACGAGATGTATCGAGCCGTGAGCGAGCTGACCGGCGTCGACCTCGATGGCGCCACGACGGTGGACGTGGGGGCGGGCACGGGCATTCTGACGCGGGCGCTCAGGGCGCGCGGCTCGCATGTCATCGCCGTCGACCCTGGTGCGGAGATGCTGGCCAGGCTCATGTCCAGGTCACAGAACGGCACGCCGGCGGTCGCGGCGGTGCAGGGCGACGGCAACGCGCTGCCGCTGGCGGACGGGGTGGCCGACCTGGTGGCGTACGGCCAGTCGTGGCACTGGCTGGACCCCGTGGTTTCGATCGCCGAGGCCAGGCGGGTGCTGCGGCCGCGGGGCGCGATCGTGGGCTGCTGGAATCTCCACCACGCCGCCCAGGCCGACTGGCTGGCCGCCTATGAGGCGCGCCTGGCCGAGGAGGTCCCCTCCTACTGGGGGCCGGCGGTCGAGCAGTGGTCGGTGCCGCCCATCGCCTCGGCCTTCGAGGTGATCGAGGAGCGGTGGATCCCGTGGACGCGGCTGGTCGGCATCGAGGACTTCCTCCTAGGCCTGCGCTCGCACTCGTACATGGCGGCGTTGTCGGCGCAGGCGGCTGACGCGCTCGTCGAACGGCAGCGGGCGGAGCTGCGCAAGGACTTCCCGGAGGGCCTGCTGTCCGTGCCGATGCGGGTCTATCTGGCGGTGGGCCGGTGACGTTGTGAGCACGACAAAGAGGCGTCCGGGGCGTCGGCCCGGGTCCGCCGACACGCGCGGAGAGATCCTGGCGGCGGCCAGGAAGGTGTTCGCCGAGAAGGGGTTCGACAAGGCCACGGTGCGCGGCATCGCGAGGGAGGCCAAGGTCGATCCCGCTCTCGTGCACCACTACTTCGAGACCAAGGAGGGCATGTTCGCGGCGGCCATGCAGCTGCCGGTCAGCCCCGAGACGGTCATCCCGCTGCTGCTGGAGGGCCCGCGCGAGGAGATCGGCGAGCGGCTGGTACGCCTGATCCTGCGTGTCACCGCGTCGCCGGAGACGCGAGAGCCGTTGGTCGCGCTGATCCGCTCGGCCATGACCAATGAGCAGGCGGCCACGATGATGCGGGAGTTCATCACCAACGCCCTGCTCTACCAGGTGGCCGACCAGCTGAAGGTGCCGCACCTGCGGATCGAGGCCGCGTTCGGCCAGATGTTCGGCGTGGTCTTGGGACGCTACGTGCTCAAGCTGGAGCCGCTGGCGAGCGCCGATCCCGAGGAGCTGGTCGAGTTGCTGGGGCCGACCATCCAGAGGTACTTCGCCGGTTAGAGTCTCAGCGAGTAGAGCATTGTTCTGAACAGCGCGGTGACCTTAGGGTATGTCGCGTACCTTGCGAATGTTACCGGCGGGTAGGATTCGGGTAGCGGTCCGTGGAACGGGTGACCGTACGCTGGCAGCCAACGTCGTCTGTGGGAGGAACCCGTGCTCTGGGTAGCCATCATCGGACTCGTCATGACCGTCCTGGCGGTGGCCGTCGCCGGCCGCAGGGCGCTGTTCCTGTACAAGCTGGCGACCGTGGGCCCGCCCGCGCCCGAGCGGATCGAGTACGCCAAGACGCACGCCGCCGACGAGGTCAAGGCGCAGCTGGTGGAGGTGTTCGGGCAGAAGAAGCTGCTCAAGTGGACGCCGTCGGGCACCGCGCACTTCTTCGTCATGTGGGCGTTCTTCATCCTGCTGACCGTCTACATCGAGGCGTACGGCGCGATCATCCAAGGTGCGATCACCGGCCGGCCGAACTTCCACATCCCGCTCATCGGGACCTGGGGCGTGCTGGGCTTCCTGCAGGACTTCATCGCGGTGGCCTGCCTGGCCGGCCTGGCGGTCTTCGCGGGCATCCGGATCAAGAACGCGCCCACGAAGCTCGGCCGCGACTCCCGCTTCTCCGGGTCCCACCTCGGCGGCGCGTGGCTCGTGCTCTTCATGATCTTCAACATCATCTGGACGCTGTTCCTGGCCCGGGGCGCGGCGGCGGCCAACGGGAACTTCCCGTACTCCTCGGGCGCGTTCGTCTCCCTGGCGCTCGGCGACGTGCTGCCGCAGAGCGCGCTGCTGGAGGACATCGCGCTGCTCCTGCACATCGGCTTCATGCTGGTGTTCCTGGTGATCGTGGTGAACTCCAAGCACCTGCACATCTTCACCGCGCCGCTCAACGTGCTCTTCTCCCGCCGCCCTGACGGCCTGGGCGGAGCGCCGGAGATGCGGGTGGACGGCAAGCCGGTGGACTTCGAGGACGAGGACCTCGACCCCGAGCGGCTGGGGCGCGGCAAGATCGGCGACACCACATGGAAGGGCTTCCTGGACTTCTACTCCTGCACGGAGTGCGGCCGTTGCCAGTCGCAGTGCCCGGCGTGGAACACCGACAAGCCGCTCTCGCCGAAGATGCTCATCCTCGACCAGCGTGACCACGCGTTCAAGGTGGCTCCTTACCTGATGGCCGCGAGCACGGAGCACGCCGACAAGGACGTGCTGGCGCTGCTGGAGAAGCCGCTGGTCGGCGAGGAGGGTGTGATCCACCCGGACGTGCTGTGGTCGTGCACCAACTGCGGCGCGTGCGTCGAGCAGTGCCCCGTGGACATCGAGCACATCGACCACATCCTCGACATGCGCCGCTACCAGGTGATGGTCGAGTCGTCGTTCCCGTCCGAGGCGGGGGTGATGGTCAAGAACCTGGAGAACAAGGGCAACCCGTGGGGCATGTCCGAGATGAAGCGGGCCGACTGGATCGAGGAGTTGGACTTCGAGGTCGAGGTCGTCGACGAGAAGATGCCCGAGGACGCCGAATACCTGTTCTGGGTGGGGTGCGCCGGCGCGCTCGAGGACCGGGCCAAGAAGACCACCAAGGCGGTGGCGGAGCTGCTGCACATCGCGGGCGTGAAGTTCGCGGTGCTCGGGCCGATGGAGGCGTGCACCGGCGACCCGGCCCGCCGCCTGGGCATGGAATACCTGTTCAACATGCTCGCCCAGCAGAACATCGAGACGCTGAACGAGGCGGGCGTCAAGAAGATCGTCGCCACCTGCCCGCACTGCTTCAACACGCTCGCCAACGAGTATCCGCAGCTCGGCGGCACGTACGAGGTCGTGCACCACACGCAGCTGCTGTCGAAGCTGGTGGACGAGGGCCTGCTCACCCCGATCACGCCGATCGAGGAGAAGATCACCTACCACGACCCGTGCTTCCTCGGCCGCCACAACAAGGTTTACTCCCAGCCCCGCGACATCATGTCCAAGGTGCCCGGCGTCACGACGCAGGAGATGCACCGGCACAAGGACCGCGGCTTCTGCTGTGGCGCGGGCGGCGCGCGCATGTGGATGGAGGAGCGCATCGGCAAGCGCATCAACACCGAGCGCGTGGACGAGGCGCTGACCACCAACCCGGACACCGTCTCCACGGCCTGCCCGTTCTGCATGGTGATGCTCGGTGACGCGATCAACGAGAAGAAGAACAACGGCGAGGCCAAGGAGTCACTCGAAGTCGTGGACGTGGCCCAGCTCTTGATCAAATCGGTCAAGGGCGCTTCCTGACTGTGAAATGTCGGACTCCTCCACACGTGCGGTGGAGGAGTTTCGCACGTCAGCGGGTGTGGTTACAAGAAATCTGCCATCCACATAACGGGAAAATCACGGTAACCTCAACGTCGCATGGCTCTATTCGACGGGGAGGGGGCTCGTGATGGGCGTCGTCGTCACCGACGCCGAGGTCACCCTGGCTGACGTGCTCTCCCTGCGACTGGCCATCGACGAACCACTGGAGGACGGCACAGAGCTCGTCCTCAGGCACCGCACCACGGGGGTGGAGCGTGACGTGCGGCTTGGGAGGCCGGGCGCGCGCTCGCGCGAGGCCACGCTCGCGGTCTCGCTGGCGCCGCTGGATCTCAGCGCCGGGCGCTGGGACGCGTACCTGCGTCGCGACGGCAAGCGCAGCAGGCTGCGCAGCGTCGATCCGGGCTTCTCGCTCGACCACCTCGACGCGTACGCCCTGTGCAAGCGCACTCTCGCCTACCGCTCCTACCGGACCCGCAACGGGTTCCTGGCCTTGAAGATCTCCGATGCGGAGCCGGCGGCAGAGGTCCGCGCGATCTGGTTCAGGGAGGGTCGCTTCGAGGTGATGGGCCTGCTGGTCTACACCGGGCTCGAGGACGACGACTCCCGCCACGAGGCCACGCTGACCCTGGACCGCAGGCAGACCAGCGCGCGGCTGTCGGCGACGGCGTTCGTTCAAGGTGTGCGTTTCCACGCCGCCTTCTCGCTCGTGGACGTGGTGGCCGCCGATCCCGACGCCGTCGGCATCTGGGAGCCCGCGCTGCAGGTCGAGGGCGTGCCCACACCGCTGAAGCTGGGCGCCTGGCTCGACGACGTGGACGGCAAGCGCCGCCGGCTGCACTACCCCTCGGCCAAGGTGGACGGCGTGCCGATCAGGCCCTGCTACACCGCCGACGACGAGCTGCGCATCGAGGTGGGCGGATGAAGGTCAGCCTGGTCCTGCCCTCCGCGTACAGCATGCGGGGCGACGTGCGGGCCACGCTCAACCTCGCCTCGGCGCTGGCCAAGCGGCACGAGGTCGAGGTGATCAGCGTACGGCGGCAGAAGGAGAAGCCGTTCTTCCCCGTCGGCTCCGACGTGGCCATGCGCAGCGTCGTCGACGTCCGGCCCGGGGTCAGGCATCTGCTCCCGCGCGGTCAGGTACGCACCGAGGTGGCGCTGTGGCGGGTGCTGCGCGGGCTGAAGTGCGACGTGCTGATCACCACCCGGCCGGCGCTCGGCGTGCAGGCCGCCAGGCACGCTCCCCGCGAGATGCTGAAGATCGCCAGGGAGTGGGCACGACCGGCCGTGCCGGGGCCGGTGAAACGCTTCTACCCGCGCCTGAGCGCCGTCGTGACGGCCACGGAGTCGGCCCAGGAGGAGTGGACCAGGCTCCTGGAAGGCGGGCCCGCCGTGCACTCCGTACAGGACGCGCTGCCGGCCGGTCCGTGGCCGCGCTCGCGGATGGACAACAGGATCGTGGCCGCCGGTGGGCGGTGGGTCCCGGTCAAGGCGTACCACCGGCTGATCAAGGCGTTCGCCGTCGTGGCCGACAAGCGGCCCGACTGGAGGCTGCGGCTGTACGGCGGCGGCCCCGAGGAGCGGCGGCTGCGTGCGCTGGTGCGCGAGCTGGACCTGCACAACCACGTCTACTTCATGGGCACCACGCCGGACCTGGCGGGCGAGTTCGCCAAGGCGTCGATCGTGGCCAACACCTCGCGTGGTGAGGACCACTCCATGACGGTGCTCGAGGCCATGGGGTGCGGGGTGCCGGTGGTGGCGTTCGAGGGGGCCAGGGGGCCGACGGAGTTCGTGGCCACGGGCTACAACGGGGTGCTGGTGCCCGAGTCCGAGGCCGACCTGCACCTGTTCGCCGCTGCGCTGCTCGCGCTGATCGACGACGAGCGCAGGCGGCGCTCGCTCGCGGCCGGAGCGCTGGACACGGCGCAGCGCCACTCGGCCGACGAGGTGGCCGAGCAGTGGGAAAAGCTGATCACGGAACTCCGCTGACCGATACCGGTTCCGGGTACCGTAGAAGCATGCATGGGTACAGCGGGGACAAGCAGGCATATCTGACGCGGCTCAGGCGAATCGAGGGCCAGATCAGGGGTCTGCAGCGAATGGTCGATGACGACGCATACTGCATCGACGTGCTCACCCAGGTCTCCGCGGCCACGCGGGCACTGCAGGCGGTGGCGCTGGGGCTGCTCGAGGAGCACATTTCACATTGCGTGGCGGACGCGATCAACACTGGCGGTCCCGAGGCCGAGGCGAAGGTTAAGGAGGCCTCTGCGGCGATCGCGCGCCTCGTGCGTTCCTAGTCTGCAACGTCTTCGACGTCCGAGGAAATATGAGGATGCCTCATTCATGCGGAGGAGACGTGACTAGTTATGCGAAACCCCGGGAACTAGGTTCCCGGGGTCAGTAATCGTGATGATCGTATGGTCCTTCAGCGGCTCGCCGAAGTCCGCAATCCGAGCGCGTCGTCGAGTTCGTCCAAGGTCAGCCGCCGCTCGCTGACAGCCACGGCCGTGAGCACCTCGGCATAAAGCGCAATCTCGTCCAACGCGACACGGTCGTGGACCCGAGAGTCCAGGTCGTCGTGCCCCACCGCGTCGTCCTTTCCTTCCGCAGCCCACACCCTCTACGAGGTTACGGCGCGGGGCCCTTCCGGCGACATGGCCCATCGGAGTCATTCCTTTCCGCACCACGGGGCCCCACTGGGATCATTTCCCGAACCCGAGATCACAATTCAGCGAATTTCCTGCTACCTGGAGTGTTAGAACGATATAGCGGTGGTTAGGGTGAAATAGCGGGATAAGTGGTTTAGAAGTGTCCTGTGTCATGTTCGTGGTGATCGTCGCGCTCATGGACGATCTTCCGTACGAGTGCCGACTGCCCCGCCAGCCCGCGCTCGGGCACCCTGGCCCCGCTCACCCCGCCCCACGCGAGCCCCGTCGCGTACGCGGCCCCGAGCACCGCCGCCGCGCTCGCCCGATCCGGCGGCGCCACCTCCAGCACCGGCGCCGGCGCGGTCGACACCCCGCCGGGCCGCCCCTGCACGGGGAACCCGTCCGGCGCGGTCGTCTCCCCGGCGGAGGTCCCTGTGAGTCCCGCCCGCTGCAGCTCCTCGTATGCCATTCTGAGCCGGTGATCCAGCCGTGCGGGCAGCAGACCCCGGGAGTCCGACAGGTCGGCCAGGAACGCCGCCGTGGCCCGCGCCGGGTCCGGCGTGAAGGCCAGCGCCTCGGTCAGGTCGTAGACGGAGTGGGCGAAGTGCGCCTCGGGATCGGTCTCCACCAGCAGCGCCCGGCCCAGCCGCGCGGGGCAGCGGCCCAGCCAGGCCCGGCGCACCGCCTCGTCGCCGGGCAGCGCGTCGTCGAGCCCGGGGCGGCGCAGCAGGGGCTCGACCA
Source organism: Nonomuraea polychroma (assembly GCF_004011505.1). NCBI lineage: Bacteria > Bacillati > Actinomycetota > Actinomycetes > Streptosporangiales > Streptosporangiaceae > Nonomuraea > Nonomuraea polychroma. The sequence goes on along the minus strand of NZ_SAUN01000001.1, from coordinate 9,049,095 downwards.
TGGTGAGCAGCGCGAGCGCCCGCGGTCTGAAACGGGTGTCGGACATGAGCATCTGCGCCGTGTCCGCCATGACGGCGGCGAGCCTGAGCGCCTCGCGCGCACGGCCCGCCCGCGCCCGCTCCGCCACCAGCGTGACGAGATTAAGCAGGGGCGGAGCGGGCAACCAGCGCACCCACTCGTCTCCGGGCAGCGGGCGGCACAGGTATTCGCCGAACACGGTGATCAGCCGCTCGTTGCCGTCGAAGGCGGGTGCGTACGCGCACCACATGATCGTGCCCCAGACCGCCGCCACCGTGCTCGGCACGTCGGAGGCGAAGATCTCGTCGAACGCCGTCAGCGGATAGTCCAGCTCCGACTTGCGCCCGCTCGCGCGCACCAGCACCCTGAGCCGCTCGGTCAGGCCGGCCGACACGTCGGGGCCGATGAACGCCTGTGTGGAGCCGGGCTCGGCGTGGAAGTCGGGGCCGTACGGGATCACCGCGTCCGGCAGCACGGCGGCGGCGTGCTGGCCCTTGCGGACCCGCGCGTTCCTGGGCGGCGGCGCCAGGTGCCAGCGGCCGTCGGCGGGGTCGTACAGGTGCCAGCGGGCGTGGGCGCCGAAGAGCCACCGGTCGCCATCTGGAGTCACAAGAATTCTGGCGGCCAGGACGTGGGCACGATCGGGCACGGACAGCCCTTGCCAGCGCGGGTCCGCGACCATCGCGCGGACCTCCGCCTCGGCGGCGGTGAACGCATCCCAGGGTGGCACGGGCGTCATGGTACTGGGAGCCCTCGGATCAACCATCGGCATTTCACGGCAGAATGTCCGCTATGAGGGCGAAGGTAGCAGGGACGTTGGCGGTCGCGAGCGTGCTGGCCGGTTGCGGCACGGCTACGTCGGTGCAGCCAACTCCCAGCGGTCCCGGCCTGGTCACCCTGGACAAGGTCACGCCGCCGGCGTCCGGCGGGGAGGTGGGTCAGGCCTCGACGGAGTTCTCGAACGCGAGCGATCTGTCCGTGTGGACGAAGCTGAGCGAGACCGAGAAGGACGTCGACAGGATCGCCAAGTGGGACGTGAACAAGACCGTGAAGGGCTCGATGTACCTGGAGCCCAAGACCTCGGCCTGGTTCGACGGCTTCCGCGGTCCTTTCGTGTACCAGGATCTCGCCGGCGACATCGCCATGCACGCCCGGGTCAAGGTCGAGGGCAAGAGCGGTGGCAAGCCCAAGCGGAAGTTCTCGCTCGGCGGCCTGATGGCTCGCCAGCCCGGCTCGTACGAGACCCCCAACTGGGTGTCGATCACCATCGGCACCGCGGAGAAGAGCGGGCAGGTCGAGGTGAAGTACACCAAGGACGGCAGCTCCAAGCCGAAGGAGCTGCCGGTCAAGGACGGCTGGGTGGATCTCGTCCTGGCCAGGGTCGGCCGCGTCTTCGTCGCGCTGTACAAGGAGGACGGCGGCAAGTGGAAGGTGGGTCACCGCTGGCCCTCCACGCTCCCGGACGCCCTGCAATGGGGCATCACCGCCTACACGGACTGGGACAGCTACAACACCCTCAAGAAGGACGCCGCCAAGGCCAATGCCAAGCAGGTCAGTGGCCAGCCCGATCTGAAACTGACCGTCGACTTCGTCCGGTTCCTGCGGCCGGAACTGCCGGAGTACGCCGACCCGCTCAACAACGCGTCGGTGTCGGACGAGGTCCTGATCAAAGCGATGACGCCTGCCGGTGCCTGAGCGCCTTGGCCATGTAGTTGTCCGGCGTACGGGCGAAGGACGCCCGGTCGTCGTCGGTGAGCTCGCGCACGATCTTCCCGGGCACGCCGGCGACCAGCACGCCGGACGGGATCTTCTTGCCGGGGCCGACGAGCGCTCCGGCGGCCACCAGGGTGCCCGCACCGACGCGGGCGCCGCCGAGCACGATCGCGCCGATGCCGATCAGCGCGCCCGACTCCACGTGGGCGCCATGGACCATGGCCTTGTGGCCCAGGCTCACCCGGTCCTCCAGGATGGCCGGCTCACCGGGGTCGGAGTGCAGGCAACACAGATCCTGGACGTTGCACTCCTGGCCGATCTCGATCCGCTCGTCGTCACCGCGCAGAACGGAGCCGTACCAGATGCTGGACGCCCGGCCGACCCGGACTCGTCCGACCACGGTGGCGCCGGGCGCGATGTACGCCTCGGGGTGTATGTCCGGGACTGCTCCGTTGTCCAACGCTGCTATGTACACCTGTCACATCGTATTTCCCCGCCCGGCTATGGCGTTCCGCTTGCGGACGTGGGCAGATGGCAGGAAAGTCGTTTCCTGACGTCTCGTCGTCAGACCCTCACAACCCGCGTTTTCCCCCCGCCTCACGCAAACCACCTTTAGGTAACCCCCATGATGAACCAGCACGAGAGCATTCCCGAACTGATGCAAGAGGACACCTTCGAGGTCGTGATGCGCGGCTACAACCGCCGCCAGGTCCACGACTACATGCTCCGAACCCGTAACCAGATACGGGATCTGGAAGAGCGGCTGGCACGGGCGATCGACCAGGCCGAGCAGGGCCGCATCGAGCTGGCCGAGGCCAGGCGGCGCATGGTCGAGGCGCCGCAGAGCTACGAGGACCTCAGCCCCCGGCTCGCCCAGATCCTCAAGCTCGGCGAAGAGGAGGCCGCGGCCAAGCGGTCGGACGCCGAGGCAGAGGCCGCCAGCGTGCGTGACGCGGCCAAGTCGGAGGCCGACCGGCTGTTGTCGACGTCCCGCGAGACCGCCGACAAGATCCTCACCTCCGCGCAGGCCGAGGCCGAGCGTCGCGTGCACGAGGCGACGCAGGCGGCGGAGGGCATGTTGGCCCAGGCGGGTGCGGACGCGGAGGAGCACCTCACCGCGGCCCGCGCCGAGGCCGATGAAGCGCTGCGCGAGGCGCGTGCCGAGGCGGAGCGCGTGCTGGCCGCCGCCCAGGCCGAGTCGGAGCAGCTGTTGAAGTCCGCCAACGCGCAGGCCGAGCAGCTGGTCACGGGAGCGCGTGCCGAGGCCGACTCGATGCTGGCCGCGGCGCACCAGCGTACCGCGACGCTGGACGAACAGGCGGGGCGGCGGGTCGAATACCTGACCAACACCCACACCGAGGTCGTGCGGCGGCTGACGGAGATCAGCTCGGTGCTGGGCGATCTCATGCGTAGCGAATCGGGTGCGGGGCCGCTGGTGCCCGAGCACGCCCTTCCTCCCTCGCCCCAGGAGAACGCCCTTCCTGCGGGGCAGGACGATGTGCGGGTCATCGTGGAGGCGGAGGAGGAACGTCCGCCGTCGGACGCGGCCCCGGCCGTCTCCGACGACACGGACGTGACCATCGTCCACCTGTCGGAGGCCCACAAGTAACCCACCACCGCCACCCCTCCGACCTCGCCTGGCAATCCACCCACCCGACAGCTCGCCCACGGACGGCTCTCCCGCTGGCGGCGTCCCCACCGGTGGCTCCCCACGGGTGGCTCCCCACGGGTGGCTCTCCGCCCACAGGAGGGCTCTCCCGCGGGGGTGCCTCGCACCGGTGGAGCCGCCCACGGTCGGTGCCTCCACAGGAGGCGCGCCCCACGGGCGGCTCCGCCCACAGGCGGCCATCGGCCGTGGCCGCGGGCTAGTGGGCCGCGGGCGGCGCCCTCCACCGGTGGCCCACCCCTACAGCCAGCGCCCCCAAGGGCAGCGCCGGTGGCCGGGGCGGACGGCGATGCCTGCTCGGGCTCGGTGGCCACGCGTCAGGTGATGGACGACAGGTATGCCTGGCCTCGTGGGGACAGGCGGTAGCCGGTCTCCAGGCTGATGGTCAGGCCGAGGGCCTTGAGCTTGCGGACGTTGAGTTTGAAGCGGGCGAGGTCCTGCCCCACCGCGGGCGCGAGGTCGGCGGCCCGCACCCCGGGCCGTTCGGCGATCAGCCGCAGCGTGCGCACGGCCCACGGCCCCATCCGGGTCAGGCGCGCGGTGAGCGCGGCCCGGTCCGGGTAGCCGGCCGCCCTGGCCTCCTCGTCCGTGCAGTCCTCGACGATCTCCACCGAGGTGACCTCGGCCAGCAGGCCGTATCCCATGCGATAGCGCCCGCCCACCGTGACCTGGGCGCGCTTCCAGCGCCTGAAGGCCAGGGTGATCGGCCCGTCCCGCACGCCTTCACGCAGCCGCCGTTCGAACAGCATGCCTATGACTGTACGGAGCGGAAGCCCCCGCCCCCGATAGGGTCGGAGGCTTCCGCGTTCGTGGCCCCTCCTCGTGGTGGCCCGGTGCCGGGGCCGCCGAGACGCTGGACCCGGCACCGGGCTGCTCGTGTGCGCCCGCCGCGGAACGGCGGACGTCAAGGGGGCGCTGGACCGGGTCCCCACCGGTGCGGCTCGCCGGCCCGTCGCTCCTGCTCCCGGAGCCGGTCACGCAGTCCGTCCGGGTCGTCCGCGTCGATGGTCATCGCACATCCGGCGTCGCGCTGTGCAGCACTCAGCGGATGGTGTCTCGTGGCCCACCACCGGCCCGCATCGCTCCGCCAGATGGTCCACTGGGGGTACTCCCGGGCGATCTCGGCGAGGTGCCGATCAAAGGACATCGCTGTCCACCTTCCCGGGCCCCAGGCGAGGTTGCCATCTCCCTAAAAGATGAAGGACCTCTCTAGAGATATCAATGATCGTGGTGGACAGGTCAACCTATCGCTTGACAGATCGGCTTGATTCAGGCGTCGAAGTCGTACTGGAGTACGTAAGCCGCCGAGTCCAGCACCATTTCGTTGACCTCGACGGGCAACCCGCCGGAGGTGTACGCGGTCCGCGCGATGACGATGACCGGTGTGCCGCCCGGCAGGTCGAGCAGCGCGCTCTCGCGGGGTTGCGGCATGCGGGCGCGTACCTCCTCGGTGAAGTGGGCCGGGGGGACGCCCAGATCGCTCAGCCTGGCGTAGACGCCTCCAGGACCCGTGTCGGGAAGGGTGATCGCGCTGCCCTCGACCAGGCGCGCGGGAAAGTAGGAGGTCGCCAGTTGCACCGGCCTGGTGTCGACCGAGTAGCGGCGTCGCCGCACCCATACCTCGGGGCTCTCGAGAATGCTCGCCACCTCCTCTGTGGCGTGCTCGAGCCCGACCTCGACGTGATCCACGGTGAACGGCCGGCCACGGGTGTCGGCGTCCCAGATGGCCTGGCCCTGACCCCACTGCTCCCGTGAGAGCCGGCGTGAACCGTGCCTGCGTATCGGTTTGAACAGCCGCACGTAAACCCCCGAACCTCGTTTGGGCACCGCCAGCCCTTCGTTGATCAGTACGGCAAGCGCCTGCCTGGCGGTGGCTCGTGCGATTGCGTATTCGGCCATCAGAGCGTTCTCGCCCGGTAGCCGGTCCCCGTCGCGCAACTCGCCGGCGAGGATCCGGGCGCGGAGACCGTCGGCGATGCGGCGATAGATAGGGGGCTCTTGGGGTACCGGGGATTCAGACAACTTTGATCACCCTCTGTCACCAACCAGGTTGTGGCGTCTCCAGAGAACTTGCCCCGTCTTGTCCACGATCGCACAGATACTGAGGTTGGTCCCGGGCTTCTTTTGAGCGGATCGTGCCCATGTGGTGAATTCCGCCCGGGTTATAGCGGACCGTTACTGTGGAACGGCCCCAGCCGGTATTCGGGTGGCCCACCAGCGGCGAGTAACCAGTGCGAAGATCACGGCGCCTGCGGTGTTGAGGACGACGTCGTCGATGGAGGAGAAACGACCCAGCCTCAGCCCGTACTGGAGGAGCTCGACGAGGACCGAAAATGCCGCGGAGACCGCCGCAATCCGGCCGAGAGAGGCCATTGCGGGGGTGCGTACCGGCAACAGCGCCCCCAGGGCGGCGAACACCAGCAGATTGCCTCCGACCTGCACCAAGACGGTCTCCCACGAGGCGGTGGCGACGTCCGCGAGGTCCATGAACGGGACGAGTCCGACTCCGCGGGCGCCGTCGGACGGCGTGAGGATCATCCAAATCCACGGCGCGGTGCCGACCACGATGCCGATGTCCGCGATCGACGTACGCAGAGGCGCCGGATGGCCGGCGCGAGCGCGGTGACGGGAGAGAAGCAAGATTGCTAGCAAGGCCAAGGGGAGTGCAAACGTACCAGCAATAATGACGTTTCCCCACAATTCCCACGTCCGCGTCATCCGACCATGATGGCCAGCGCTCTAGGGGTACCGGAAGATGTCCTTCTGGACAGGTCTTCGCAGCACCTTTTGCGCCGTGGTCGAGGGAGACGATGCCAAGAAAGCCTTCTCACCGAGAGCGACAGTGGAGGAGGGCGTTGTGCTGACCCATTTCATCGGCGGCGAGCCGGTGGTCGCGGGCAAGGCATTCCCGGTGCACAACCCGGTGACAGGCACGGTGATCAGGCAGGTCTGCGAGGCCGATCCGGAGGTCGTCGATCGGGCGGTCCGCGCGGCCAGGGAGGCGGCGCCCGGCTGGGCGGCACTGCCCGTGGCCGAACGGGCCGGGTGGATGCGGCGCCTGGCCGAGGGCATCGAGGACCGCTTCGACGCACTGGTGGCGGCGGAGATCGCCGACACCGGCAAGCCGCTCGACCAGACCCGCACGCTGGACATCCCGCGCGGCATCGCGAACTTCCGCGCGTTCGCCGAGATCGCCGCCCAGCGCCCCGACGACGCCTTCCACCTGTCGGGGGTGCTCAGCTACACCGTGCGCCGGCCCCTGGGCGTGGTCGCGGCGATCGTCCCGTGGAACCTGCCGTTCCTGCTGATGACGTGGAAGCTCGCCCCCGCTCTCGTCGCCGGCAACGCCGTGGTGGTCAAGCCGTCCGAGCACACGCCGGGGACGGCCGCGGTGTTCGGCGAGATCTGCGCCGCCGTGGGGCTGCCGCCCGGCGTCGTCAACATCATCTACGGGTACGGCTCCGCCGGCCGCCTCCTCGTCGAGCACCCCGGCGTGGACGCGGTGACGTTCACCGGCTCCACCGGGACGGGCTCGGCGATCATGAGGGCCGTGGCGGACCGGGTCAAGCCGGTCTCGTTCGAGCTGGGCGGCAAGAACGCCGGGCTGGTCTTCGCGGACTGCGATCTCGACCGCGCGGTCGAGGGGACGGCGAAGTCCGTCTTCACCAACGGCGGCCAGGTCTGCCTGTGCACAGAACGGCTCTACGTCCAGCGCCCGATCTTCGAGGAGTTCTGCGCCCGGCTGGCGGTCCGCGCCCTGGAGGTGGCGCCCCAGCCCATGATCTCCGCCGAACACCGCGACAAGGTGCTCTCCTACTACGCCTTGGCCCGCTCGGAGGGAGCCAAGATGCTGGCGGGGGGCGGCGTCCCGGTGTTCGGCGATCACCGGGACTCCGGTTATTTCGTCGAGCCGACAGTGGTGACAGGCTTGTCGGAGTGGTCCCGCTTCAACAGGGAGGAGATCTTCGGTCCCGTGTGTCACGTCGCACCCTTCGACACTGAGGCCGAGGCGATCGACCTGGCCAACGGCAGTGAGTACGGCCTGGCCGCCACCCTCTGGACCGGCAGCCTCGACCGCGCGCACCGGGTGGCGCAGCGGCTGGAGGCCGGGCTCGTCTGGGTCAACACCTGGTATCTCCGCGACCTGCGTACCCCGTTCGGCGGCGTGCGGCTGTCGGGTATCGGCAGGGAAGGCGGCGTCCAGTCGCTGGACTTCTACTCGGAACCCACCACGATCACGATCAAACTGGAGCAGCCCGATGCATGACGAATGGTCCCAGGCCGTCGACGCGCGTTCCCAGGCCGCCGAACGGCTGGCCGAAGCCGCGCGATCCGGCAAGCCGTGCGCGCCGATCAGGGACCTGATCGGTACGGCGGCCGACGCGTACGCCGTACAGGAGATCAACACGCGGCGGGCGCTCGGCGAGGGGCGGCGGATCGTCGGCAGGAAGATCGGCGTCACGAATCTGGAGGTGCAGCGGCAGCTCGGCATCGACCAGCCGACCTGTGCCCCGCTCTACGCGGACATGGCCTACCTCGACGGGCTGCCCATTCCGTACGGCCGGCTCCTGCAACCGCGGGCCGAGGCCGAGGTGGCGCTGGTGCTCGGCGCGGACCTGGTGGGCGGGCCTTTCACGGTGGCCGAGGTGATCAGGGCGGTGGAGTTCGTGCTGCCCGCCATCGAGATCGCGGACTCGCGCATCGACGGCTGGGACATCACGCTGGCGGACACGGTGTCCGACAACGCCTCCAGCGGGGTGTTCGTGCTGGGCAACACGCCGGTCTCGCTGATGGGGCTCGACCTGCGCGCGGCCGGGATGACGATGACCCGCGCAGGGAAGGAGGTCTCGGCCGGGTCGGGCGCCGCGTGCCTGGGCAGCCCGCTCAACGCCGCCACGTGGCTGGCGACGCGGCTGGGCCGTACGGAGCGGCCGCTGCGGGCCGGCGAGGTGGTGCTGACCGGCGCGCTCGGCGCGGTGGTCCCGGTCGAGCCCGAGGACGTGTTCGAGGCGCACATCGACGGGCTGGGATCGGTGCGGGCGGTGTTCGGCAAGTGAGGGGCAAGGGCATGCGGGTGCCCGGGAAGGCCACGCCGCGTGGCAGGTTCCCGCACGTCAAGCGGGCAGGCGACTTCCTGTACGTCTCGGGCACCAGCTGCCGCAGGCCCGACGACACGTTCGTGGGCGTCGAGGTCGACAAGTACGGAGCCACGAACCTGGACATCCGCGCCCAGACCAGGGCGGTCATCGAGAACATCGGCGACATACTCAAGGCCGCCGGCGGCTCGCTCGGCGACCTCGTGCAGATCACGGCCTACCTGGTGAACATGAACGACTTCAAGGGCTACAACGAGGTCTACGCCGAGTTCTTCGACGAGGAGGGGCCGAGCAGGACCACGGTCGCGGTGCACCAGCTGCCGCACCCGCACCTGCTCATCGAGATGCAGGCGGTTGCCTACCATCCGCAGGACTGATCCCCGGTGAGATCTGGTGCGCCCGGACGTACCAGAATGGTGTAAATCGGATACAGGAGTAATCGGGTGATAGACCGCGACCACTGTCTCGCCCTCGACGCCGGCGACCCGCTGCGTGCGTTCCGGGACGAGTTCGTGCTTCCGGAAGGCGTCGTCTACCTCGTGGGCAACTCGCTCGGCGCGTTGCCCCGCCACGCCGCCGAGCGGGTGCGGCGCGCCGTCCAGGACGAGTGGGGCGGGCAACTGGTCGGCGGCTGGAACCAGGCCGGCTGGTATGGCCAGCCGCTGACCGTCGGCGACCGGCTGGCCCCGCTGATCGGCGCGGGCCCCGGCCAGGTCGTGGTGGGCAACACGACCTCGATTGCGATCTACCAGGCGGTGGCGGCCGCGCTGCGGCTGCGTCCCGAGCGCCGGGTGATCGTCTCCGACGTCCAGAACTTCCCCACCGACCACTACATGGTGCAAGGGCTGGCCGGACTGCTCGGCGGCTACGAGATCCGCGACTTCGCGGCCGGGCGTTTCGACGACGCGGCCGTGGTGCTGCTGTCGGAGGTGGACTACCGGACCGGTGCGCGCCACGACGTGCCCTCGATCACCGCCCGCGTGCAGGAGGCCGGGGCGCTCATGGTCTGGGACCTGTGCCACAGCGTGGGCGCCATGGAGGTGGACGTGTCCGAGGCGGATTTCGCGCTCGGATGCACGTACAAGTACCTGAACGCCGGTCCCGGCGCGCCCGCGTTCCTCTACGTCAACCCGCGCCACCACGCCACCGCCGAGAACGTGTTGTCGGGCTGGCACGGGCACGCCGAGCCGTTCGCGTTCGAGCCCGATTACCGCCCGGCCGAGGGGATCAGGCGGTTCGCGGTGGGCACCCCGCATGTGTTGTCGTTCGCGGCGCTGGAGGCGGCCCTGGACGTGTGGGAGCGCGTGCCGATGGACCAGGTTCGCGCCAAGAGCATGGCGTTGACGTCGCTCTTCGTCGAGCTCGTCGGCGACGCGCTGGAGCTGGTCTCGCCTGCCGACCCCGCCGCGCGGGGCAGCCAGGTGAGCCTGCGCCACGCCGACGGCTACCCGATCATGCGGGCGCTGATCGACCGGGGCGTGCACGGGGACTTCCGGGCGCCGGACGTGCTCAGGTTCGGCTTCGCGCCGCTGTACATCCGCTACGCCGACGTCTACGACGCGGCCGTCACGCTCCGGGAGGTGCTGGATCGGGAGCTCTGGCGGGACGAGAAGTACGCCCAGCGGCTGGCCGTCACCTAAGCGCGGCGGCGGAACTCCTCCAGCTTCCCTTCGATGGCGTCCCTGATCAGGTCCCGGGCCTCCATCCGGGGCACGCCCGACATCAGCAGGCTGTCGTAGTCGGTGTCGAGGTGTCTGATGGAGGCGATCACGGCCAGCGTGATCGCGTTCTCGTCGAGCGCCTTGGCCGCCGCCGACCGGCCCACCCTGCCGCTGCCGCGCTGCCCGGCATGCTCGGCGATCTCGCGCGCCCGCGCCGGCGGGCAGCCGGGGAACAGCCGGGCGATCTCGGCCGCCATGCGGGCCTGGAACTCGACGTCCTGCTCGGCCCTGCGGACCCGATCGCGCTCACGGCGGCGCAGGCGCACCTCCTCGTCGGCCAGGCACCGTTCCTCGGCCGCGTCCAGGGCCGCCTGCTCGACCAGCAGGCCGAGGCGCTGGTAGATCTTGCGTCGCCGGTTGAACTGCATCACCACGGCCGAAAGGCCGCTCTCCTGCTTGGCGCGGCGGCTGAGCGCCGCGTTGCCGGCCGGGAGGAACACGAGATGGTCCATGTCGGCGCAGGTCAGGCAGTGCGGCTGAGCCTCCTCCATGATCAGGTAGGGGCCGGTGTCGCCGCAACCCGCGCACGTCCAGTCGTTCAGCGGGGCCACCGCCACCAGGTCGGGCGCCTTGCTCTGCCGCTCGGTGAGGCGGCGCAGCCTCGCCTCGCCGAGGTCGGGGGAGACCCAGTGGACGCGGAACGGCTCCTGGGGGTGGCGGGCGGTGAACCGCAGCTCGCGACGGTCGCGGGTGCCCGCCACGTACGGGGTGTCCACCGGCTTGAGCCCTCTGGCCAGGGCCCACTCCTTCAGCAGCGCCACCGTGGCGAGCAGGCGGTCCTCGTCCACGTCCGCCAGCTCGGCCAGCGTGGCCACCCGGCCCTGCCGCCAGGTGTCCACGTGCCTGGAGTGCAGCCAGCGCAGGCCCGTGACCACGTCGATGAACGTCACGTACTTGCGGGTGGTCAGCGCGATCTCGGCCGCGTCGGCGACTCTACGCGCCAAGTTGGGCTTGCTCACAGGGCCTCCTTCGTCGGCCCTGTGAGCATGCTGCTGTGTCTATTGGTTCGCTCGCTCCGCTCGCTCACGGCCTTAGTCTCCCGCGCCCTTTGTCGGGAGATGGCCAGACCGGAAGCTTTCCTTTTACGCATCGGGGCTAGTAATTCCTCCGGATTGGAGGATTATCGTGCGCCTGTTCTGGCCTGCCGTCCTCATGGTCGCCACCTCGTGTGGTCTGGCCGAGGAGGGCACACAGCCCGTTGTCACCGGCGCGGTCGGCAACAAGCCGGTCGTCGCCATCCCCAAGGGTGATCCGGGACGCACGTCGCGGATCACGGTGGTGTCGGTGGGGAGTGGGCGGCGTACGTTGCCTGGGGACGTGGTGCTCGCCGACGTGGACATCCGGCGCTGGTACGGCAATCAGCCGTATTCCAGCACGTACGACGCCGACCAGCCCACCACGGTGGTCTTCGACGGCAGGCAGGTGGCGGAGACCTGGCGGCGCTCGCTCATCGGCCACCCGGCGGGCAGCCGGGTCATGCTGGTCGGCCCGGCCGCCGAGGCACTGGGGCCCGACGTGCCGGCGACCGGCGTCGCACCCGCGGACCCGCTCGTGGTGGTCTTCGACATCCTGGGCGGATACCCGCCCGACGCCCGCCTGGTCGGCCGGACGCTGCCGGTCGTCCCCGCCGACCTCACGCCCGCCGCGCCGCCCCGCATGCTCATCGACGGCTCCGGGCGGGAGATCGTGGCCGGCGCGAAGGTGGTCGTCCAATACGTGGCCGCGTCCTGGCCGTCCCGCATGGTCGTGGACTCCTCCTACCGGCGGGGCGGACCGGTCGCGTACCCGCTGAGGCACGGGGCGGTGCCTCAGTCCTGGCTCAACGCGCTGGTCGGGCAGCGGGTCGGCTGCCGCATGGCGGTGCCGTCCCCGGGTGAGCAGCCCCGGCTGTACGTCATCGACGTCCTGGACACCATCACCCAGGTGTAGCCCGGTGGGCGAGTGAGCACTCAGAGCTCGCCGTCGAGGTCGGCGCGGACGATGCCGTAGAGCACGCCGTCGTGCCACCTCCCCGCGCGGAACCCGGACCCGCGCAGCACGCCCTCGCGGGTGAACCCGGCCTTCTCCAGCGCCCGCTGCTCGGAGAGGTTGCCGATCTCGGTGGCGGCCTCGATTCTGTTGACGGTCGAGTGATCGAACAGGTAACGCACGATCAGCTTCTGTGCCTCGGTGCCGTAGCCCTTGCCGCGGAATTCCGGTGCCACGATCAGCCCCATCGACCAGGAGAAACTGGCCCGGCTGGTGATCTGCTTGCGCCACGAGACGAAGCCGGCCCGGTCGTCGTCCTTCGTGATGATCAGCATGCCGCCCTCGTCGCCGACCAGGCCGTCGTCCTCCCAGCGCCGGCGCAGGCGGTGCGGGTTCTGCCAGCCGTACCACTGGTGGATGCCGGTGTGGTCGGGGTCGCTGGTGAGCTTGTAGAGGAAGGGCAGGTCGTCCTCGTCGACGGCACGGAGCTTGATGGTCATGATCCGGACACTATGCGACGCATCAGGCGTCTGAGCCGTGACTCCTGGGCGGGCGGGGCCTGCAGGGCGTGCAGCGCCTCCGCGGCGGCGGGCCGCTTGGCGGGGGAGTGGTCGAGCATGCGCCGCACCACCTCGGGGACGTCAGGGCCGCCCTGGGCGTCGGCGCTCGTCGGCAACTCCCCGGTGAGCAACTGGTAGGCGATCGCTCCGGCCGCGTACACGTCGGACGCGGTCGTCATCCTGTCGGGCCGCGCCTGGCACTCCGGCGCCACGTAATGCGCGTCCAGCACATTGCCGAGCTCGTGGGCGACGGTGTAGTTGCGCGGCCCCGGCTTGGCGTAGTCGAATCCGGTCAGCACCGCGTGCCCGTCGTCGGTGACCAGCACGCAGGCAGGCGTGAGCGCCCGGTGCACGACGCCGTTGGCGTGCGCGTGCGCCAGCCCGCGCAGCAGGTCCTGGATCACGCCCATCCGGGCGCCCCGGCCCAGCGACAGGTGCAGCGCCTGCCCGTGCACGTCATCGAGCACCAGCACGAACCGGCTCTCGTCGTCGATGGCGAAGAAGTCGCGCGAGCGCACCACGCACGGATGCGGGGGGATCCTGGCCAGCGTCTGGTAAGCATTGGCGATGCGCTGCCGCTCGGCCGCCCTCGCCTCCTGATCGGCCAGAGGATCGGCCTGGTAGACGCGGAGCAGCACGGTCTCGCTGCCCGGTAGCGTCACGTTGAACGCCCGGTATTCGGTGACCTTGGTGTCGCCGCCGAGCTGCTCCTCCACCTCCCAGTTGCCGAACCTGGGCGGTGCGGTGCTGCGGCGCACGGTCTGGTTGAGCGCGTCGAGAATCGCGGTCATGTACGGCCGCGCGTCCGGGCTGCACCCGCGCCTGACCCGCGAGGCGTCGCTCAGCGTCGCCAGGAGGCCGGGCAGGGTCGTGACGTTGACCGCGTCGCGCCCGGCCGGATCGATCAGCTCGGCGTCCGGCGAGGTGAGCACGACCAGGCTGTCGACGTAGACGCGTTCGAGCTGGGTGGCCTTGGACACCAACAGGCCCTTCAGCGCCTTGGCCGTGCCCCGCAGCTTGGCCACAGGAGAGCCGAACGCCTCCCTGCGCGGCGGGAACCACCGCGTGCCCGACACCTCGATCCGCCCTCGGGTGCCCTTGACGTCGACGACCACCAGCGAGTGGCCGGTCAGCACGAGCAGGTCGACCTCGAAGACGTCGGGGCCGCGCGGGACCTCGATGTTGTGCAGCAGCAGCCAGTCGGAGGGTGCGTGGTCGCGCAGATACGCGATGACGCGCCGCTCGGCGTCATTGACCGGATGTCCTCCGCCGACGATCTCTGCCATGGGCCCTATCCTCGCACGCAATCCTATTGACAGCATGCTGTCGAAATGACAAGATACTGTCATGAAGGAAATCGTTCACCACGCTGTTTACGACACGCTCGCCGACTGGGAGACCGGTCACGCCACCGCGCATCTGCGCAGCGGGCGCTTCCGGCGCGAGCCCGGCGCCTATGAGATCGTCACCGTGGGCCTGACCACAGACCCCGTCGTCAGCATGGGCGGGCTGCGCATCACCCCCGACCTCGCGCTCGACCAGCTGTCTCCGGCCGACAGTGCGCTGCTGATCCTGCCGGGGGCCGATCTGTGGGACGCGGGGGAGGAGCTGGCGCCGTTCGCACGCAAGGCCCGCGAGTTCCTGGAGGCCGGCGTGCCGGTCGCGGCCATCTGCGGCGCCACGGCCGGGCTGGCCAGGGAAGGGCTGCTGGACGAGCGCGAGCACACCAGCGCCGTCGTGCAATACCTGGAGGCGCAGGAGGGCTACGCCGGCGCCAAACGTTACCTGGACCAGGACGCGGTGCTCGACGGCGACCTCATCACGGCCGGGCCCACGGAGCCTGTCGCGTTCGCCAGGGAGATCTTCCGGCGGCTGGACATCTACCGGCCCGAGGTGCTGGACGCCTGGTTCCGGCTCTTCAGCAGGAGTGATGCCTCCGCCTACGAGGTGTTGATGGCGGCATGAGCGAGACGTCGGAATTGCTGTCCGGCCTGGCGCTGGGGGCGTTCCGGCTCAACGGCCAGTTCCTCCAGATCGCGGAGGGGCTGGCCAGGCCCGCGGGGATCACACCGGCGTGGTGGCAGGTGCTCGGCGCGGTCCTGCGCGAGCCCCTGCCGGTGGCCGGGATCGCCAGGGTCATGGGGATGACCAGGCAAGGGGTGCAGCGCATCGCGGACCTGCTGGTGGAGCGGGGGCTGGCCGAATACCGCCCCAACCCGGCGCACCGCCGCGCCAAGCTGCTCCAGCCGACGGCGGCCGGCCGGGAGGCGATCGCCAAGATCGCCCCCGGGCACCAAGAGCTCGCCGACCGTCTGGTGGGTGAGCTGGGGCTGGACCAGGCGAGGCAATGCCTGGAGGCCCTCCACCGCCTCTCGGCCGCTCTGGACCACTTCACCGACCACCCCTGACCCACCCACCCCCAGGAGGAGGGCGCCGTCGCCCGTCCCCGGCCCAGTGCTTGCGGCGCACCCGCCCGGCGTGGTGGGCGGCCGCGACCAGCGTCCCGGCCCAGCGGCCGGTGGTTCGTCGATGGGGGTGACCGGTCATCGCCCGTCGGCCTGGCCTGACGGGTGGCCGTGAGCTGCCGGGCCAGTCGGTGTCCAGGCGTGTGCCACTGGCCGGGCCGGGGTCGCGTCGTAGGGCGACGGCGCGGGTCGTGAGCCGGCGGGGGTGTAGGGGCGGCGTGCGGCAGGTCTACAACTTCTCGATGAGCTGATCCAGCAAGGTCGGGGTTTCGGCCGGGGGTGCGGCGTGGATGCCGAGCTCGTTCAGCAGATGGCGGTAGTGCCGGACGTCGCTCTCCCTGGTCAGGTATTGGGCGCCGGTGAGGTGTTCGAGGTAGACGACGTCGTCCAGCTCCTTCTGCGCGAAACGCAGCATGGTGACGGGCCCGACGCCGCCGATGGCGCTGCCCGCGGCGAACGGGAAGATCTGCAGGGTGATGTGCGGCTGCTCGGCCATCCGGGCGAGGTGCTCGAACTGCGCCCGCATGATGGCCTCACTGCCGACCCGTCGGCGCAGCGCGCCTTCGTCCAGCACGACCCAGAGTTTGCGCCGCGTGGGCGGGGCGAGCATCTCCTGGCGGCGCATCCGCACCTCGACCCGGCGCTCGAGCTGCTCGGTGGAGTCGTGCTCGTGGCCCTGCGCGATGATGGCATGGGCGTAGTCCCTGGTCTGCAGCAGACCAGGGACGAACTGCACCTCATAGGTACGGATCAGCGCGGCGTCGTGCTCGAGCCCGAGGTACGGCTCGAACCAGTCGGGGATCACGTCGCGGTATTCGTGCCACCAGCTCGGTGCGTTGGCCTGCCGGACGAGGGCGAGCAGGCTCGCGCGCTCGGCGTCGTCGGTCACGCCGTAGAGGGTGAGCAGGTCGGCCACGTCACGTGCCTTGAAGCTGGTGCGCCCGGACTCCATGCGGCTGATCTTGGAATGCGAGCCGCGGATGGCGTAGCCGGCGTCCTCGCGAGTGATGCCGCGCGCTTCGCGGAGCCGGCGCAGCTGCGCGCCGATGAGGAGCCTCAGCGTGGTCGGCCCGGATTGGAGCGAATCGCTATCGAATATTTCGGTCATGTCGCCCATATCGCGGACACCCCGTATCTATGCTCCTAAATCCGGCAGTTCTCCACGGTTCTCGCCCTGGCATAATCCTGCCATGTCGGCCGACGCCTGTGCCCTATTTCCTGAAGTGGGGAATGTGCTGGCTTTTCCGCACATTTCGAGGTAGATCCAGGCCAACCGCGCCGCCGTACGGCTACCGCGCAGTCGCCAGGATGACGCCGGAGCCGTGACCGGCCAGCTCGACGGCGGCCAGCCGCTCATGCCCCAGCAACGTCCGCCGCACCGCGTCCTGCCTGCTCGCGAACTCCGCGTCCCACACCACGCCGGGCGGCGGCACCATGTCGTCGACGACAAGCACGCCGCGCGGGTTGAGCGCGGCGATCGTGAGCTCCAGCCCCACCTGCTTGCCCGCCTCGGCGTCCGCGAAGACCAGGTCGTACGTCCCCAGCTCCGGCAACAACTCCAGCGCGTCCCCGGTACGGAAGTCCACGAACCCGGGCCAGTCGCCGCCCGCCGCCAGCCCGGTAGACCCCGGATCACGCTCGATCGTGGTCACCGTCACGTCGGCGCGTGGCACCAAACCGCTCACCAGCCAGGCGAGCCCCACGCCGGCGCCGGTGCCGATCTCCAGCACACGTCCACCTCCCGGCACGCCCGCGGCCAAGGTGGCGAGCAGACGGCCGACGGCAGGTTCGCAGGAATACACGAACCCCGCCGCCCGCGCGCGTTCCAGGGCGGCGCGGACCGGCTGCGGCGTCTCGTCGTTCGTTTGGTCGTTCATGACCGAATTTCTATCGCGGCACCGTTCCGGGCGTCACCGCAGTTTCCTGCGGGGTTTGAACACCGACAGCGCCGTCGCGGTCAGCAGCATGGCGATCTGCGTGCTCAGCGCCGCGACCTGACCCCACTGGCGAGCGGGGGCGGGCTGCGCGGCGCCCGCGGTGGCCGCGGCCATACCCTCGGGGTCGAACAGGAACATGCCCACGCAGATGACGGCCACGAGCAGGACCAGCTTGATCGCCACCCAGTAGTAGCGAAACAGCCCCCAATGGCTCGCCAGGCCGAGCGTGATGCCGGTGGCCAACGCGGTGAGGCTCAGCGGTATGCCGCCCGCGAACACCAGGGTGGGCATCAGCCGATAGGCCGCGTGCGCGAGCTCCAGGTCCTTGGTCAGGGTGGCCGCCGTATTCAGCGCGACCAGCCCCCACACCTCGCCGACCAGCGCGACCGAGACGACGATGTGGATGACCAACACTGTCTTGCGGATACGTGGCCCCATGGTCATGCCTCACCTCCGGATTCGGGAACTCCCGCCATCGTCGTGGCTTCGCCGGCGCGGGGCGTCCCCCCTCGGATGGCGCTCCAGGTACGTCGATCGGCGTACGCGGCTGCTCAAAGTTTCAGGTGATCATTGCTTATACAGCGGTGAAAGATTTCCCTGTCGATCTTGTGGTCAGCCAAATGAACGTCGATTGCCGGGTGGCGAGAGCGTGCTGAATGCCGTCCGTCGGTGATTAGCGTGAAAACCGAGTGCCAAGAAATCGAGGAGCCTCCTTGACCTCCGGGATGGCGTTCTGGGTTGCGATACCGGCTGCCTCCCGCAATTGTTATTCGCGGCACCTCACAGCCCTGCACGAACGACTATGGCGCTGGGAATTCCGCGCCGGTCCATGGAGGAAAGACAAGAATGATCGGTCGTATTCTGGCGGGCGCCGCAATCGCCGCCGCCGCCCTGGGCTTCACGGCCACCACCGCGTCCGCCGACCAGAACCCGCAGAACTCGGGTCAGGCGATCCTGAGCCAGTTCCAGGTCTTCGACGACGTCCTGAACAACGTGCTCAACAACTCGCTCAACGACTCGATCAAGAACATCGAGGTGGACTTCGTCGAGAGCGTGGCGGTGGACGAGGTCGACCTCGACGTGTTCGCCAACAACCACGGTCTGTGACCGCAACAAGGTCAGTGCCGCCTGGGTCGGCGGCACCCCACTACTGACGCTCGCCGCGTGGTGCAGGCAGGAGAGGCGATTCGCGGCCGTCCTCATGGCGGCGGCCGTCTGGCCAGAGTCACCATCCTCGCGCCCAGGCGAAGCGCGAAACGACTATGGCGCTGAATCCCGCGCCCATCCATGGAGGAAAGAAAATGATCAAGCGTATTCTGGCCGGCGCGGCCATCGCGGCCGCGGCCCTGGGCTTCACAGCCTCCGGCGCGTCCGCCGACGGGAACCCGAACAACTCGGGTCAGGCGATCCTGAGCCAGTTCCAGCTCTTCGACGACGTCCTGAACGGCGTGGCCAACAACTCGCTCAACGGGTCTCTCAGGGACATCGAGGTGGACCTCGTCGAGGACGTGACCCTCAACGAGTTCGACCTCGACGCGCTCACCAACAACGTCGGCTCCCGCCTCTGACGCTCGCAGCCTGGCGTGAGCAGGGGGATCGTCGGCGGCCGCCCCAGTGGCGGAGGCCGGCCGGCGAGTGAGCAACCCTCCTGGTGCCGAGGTGAACCGACAGAGCCCGTCGTGGGTGCTCGCGAGGCCACGGACGGCTCTTGAAGAACACCGGATGTTCGAGCGCCGTGCGGTCCAGGTCGCTCCTGGGCCGCCCGGCTCACCCTCAGACTCCCAGGTCGGCACGGCCGACGCCCGGCCTCACCACCCCCAGGAAGTGCGGCCGGTCCAGCGGGTCCACCCGCACGAGCGCCCCCGTGTACGGGGCGTGCACCATTCTCTCCCCGTCGAGCGCGATGCCGACGTGCTCCGGCCCGGGACGCCGCGGCTTGCTGTCGTAGAAGACCAGATCCCCCGGCTCTATCAGTTCTCTCGGCACCTGGATCCCGGAACTCCATTGTTCCTGCGTCGTGGATCCGATGAGCACCCCCGCCCGCGCGTAGGCGTACTCGGCGAGTCCCGAGCAGTCGAACCCCTTCGTCTTGGCGCCTCTCCCTATCCCGTATCCGGGCCCGTGCACCCCGCCACCGCCCCACGAGTACGGGACGCCGATCATTTCCAGGGCCGCGCGCAGCGCAATGCTTCCGGTCATCGACCTGCCGCTGAACGTGCAGGCGATGGCGCATGCCGACGCTATCAGTAGTCGTGTCCATCTTCCTTTCATCAGGTATTCAGCGCCCCCAGTCGATGCCCCACTTCGGTTGTCTGCTGTGTGACTTTTCTCCGTCCCTATGGGGATAAACGCCTCCGGACAAACCGCCATGAATCCGTAAATATCCAGACGGCCGGTGCCGGCCTGATATTCGCCTCTCGTCGTATATTTCGGCGCCGATTCCCCAGGTCGGGATGGAAATATCGCACCGCATCCTCGGGGTAGGACTCGGTCGAAAGGCGTGGGCGGGGCGCTGCTCGAGGAGATCCCTGGCAAACCAGGCGTTTCGCACGCGCGCGCCCGGCCCGCGCGGCGATGCGGCGTCAGCGTGCCAGAGAGGGGCGGGGCGCTCTGTCCGACTCTTCAGGATTTCTCACTAATTCGGTCATATTCTCGCGAAAATTACGTTGTGAAACGTACGTCGTGTAGCCTTAGTTGTGGCCAATCCACAACCCCCGAGGCATGCGTGTTGGGGGGTGCGAGGAGCGTGGGCGGTCTAGAAGAGCGGCTGCTTTACCAGGACGAGCAACTCAAGATCATGGTGCGCCAGAGTTCAGCGGCGCCCGAGGCCCCGGCCGTCTCGCTGATCGGCGAGATCGACGCCTCCAACAGTCGCGCGCTTGCCGGCGCTCTGGCGAGTTGCCGTCAGGGCACCTACATCGTCGTCGACACCGGGAAACTGACCTTTATCGACGTCTCGGGGCTGCGTGTGCTCGCCATGCCCACGCTGCCACCGTCGGAGCGCTGGATCCGGCTGCACAACGTCACGCCGTACCAGCGGCGACTGCTGCGCATGATGGGCTGGTACTACGAGCCCCGCGCCCACCACCTGCCCATTTAGCCCGAAGTCTCACCTGCCGGCGAAGGCCGTCGCGGCCGAGGTGCCCAGCCCGTTCGGTCCGCCGAGCCGCCACGGCGCGGGTTGCCTGTGCCGGAGAAGCGATGGCTCGTCGTAGCGTGCGCAGTGGCGGTGCCAATGGAGTATGCCGGTCACCAAGTTGCGCAACTCGTCCACGAACGCGTCGAGTTCCCGCCTCCCCTCGGCGTCGAGATCGAATTCGTCGCACACGATCGGCAGTTCGTGCTCGACGATGTGCTGGAACTGCCGCATCCGCGAGGTCAGCAGGTCGTTGACGACGGCGAGCGCCGTGGAGTAGTCGCAGTCGAAGAAGCTCTGCACGACCAGGATGCAGTTGTGCACCTCGCCGTCGAACTCGATCTCCTTCTGGTAGGAGAAGACGTCGTTGACCAGCAGGCCGCAGTCCATCATCGCGTTCTCCAACGCCCGCATCGGCCCGCTCGCATGAAGCTCCTCGGGGATCCCCTTGGTATGCCGTAGCCGGCACAGGTCCATCGTGAACTCGGCGCCGAAGGTCAGCCTGCGCATCTCCATGTAGTCCACCGGGTCGGGAACGTGGTGGGCCAGCTCGCCGGCCAGCTCCCACAACCACGCCGTGCACATCTTCTCCACGTCCTCGCGGAGCCTGCGGCGCGCCGCGAGCGGCATCGGCCCCGCCGTACGTCTCCACACGTCGGCCAGCCCACGCTCCATCGCGCTCGCGGGTGGAGGGGCGGGGGAGTCGTCGAGAGGCATGAACGCCGAGAGCCGGTCCACCGCGATCTTGGCGGCGGCCAGGTTGCCGGACCTGCCGAAGACGGCGGGGAAGTAGTCGTCGCCGTAGGTGCCCCAGCTCAGCCAGAACGACGCCAGGTCCAGTCCTTCCTGGGTGGCGTCGGGATGCAGGCCCGCCGCGCAGAGCGGGAAATCGAAGTCGATCAGCTTCTGCTCGTCCCACACTGCCGAGCCGACCACTCCGGGCTGGGCTTCGAGCATGCCCATCTCCCGGCACCAGGCCACGGTGTGGCGCCGGGCGGCGTCGAGGTGCGGTGAAAGCCGGAGCGGAAAGGGCACGTAGAGGTCGGGAATCTGAGAAGGCCCCACCCGCCGGTACGGAACGTGCGTGAAGTTCCGCACCCGCTTGGCCCCCAGCAGATCGACGATCGACGACATGCCCAGCGGCCGGCCGGTCCTGGCCCGCTGGTTCATGTAGCGGCTGGAGCGCAGGTGCCACTCGTGCCCGCCCGACTGCCAGTCCTGCAGCCCTTTGACGTACGCCAGCACGCCGGCCGCGGTGAGCGGGTCGATCGCGTGCTCGGCGAAC
Source organism: Nonomuraea polychroma (assembly GCF_004011505.1). Classification (NCBI taxonomy): domain Bacteria; kingdom Bacillati; phylum Actinomycetota; class Actinomycetes; order Streptosporangiales; family Streptosporangiaceae; genus Nonomuraea; species Nonomuraea polychroma. The sequence continues at coordinate 9,027,530 of NZ_SAUN01000001.1, read as the reverse complement.
ATCGGCCCCAGCTCACCGAGCGCGGTGTGCTCGAACTGCTGCATCCGCGACGTGAGCAGATCGTTGACGGCGTTGGCGGCCTCCTGCGTGGTGCAGCCCAGGAACGTCTCCAGCACCAGCACCCCGTTGCTCAACTCGCCCTCGTCCCCGACCTCCCGCTGGTAGGAGAACAGGTCGTTACGCAGGTGCACGGCGTCGGCGAAGGCGTCCCTCAGCACCCGCATCGGCCGGGTCGCCGCGATCCTCGCCGGCACCTCGGCGCCCACGGCGTGCTCGACCAGCCCGGCCGACCATGGCGCACCGCCGACCTTGCGGCGCATCTCGATGTACTCGACGGGGTTGGCGATCCGGCCCTTGTTGATGTTGGCCAGCTCCCAGAGCGACTCGTCGAGCAGGTTTCTCGTACTCTCGGCGAAGCGGGTCCGCCAGTCCGGCGACATGCCGGGCACCGTGCGCACCCACAGGTCGGCGAGACCCGCCTCGACCGGGTTCTCCGGAGCCGGCATGGTCAGGTCAGCGCCCATGGGCATGAACCGGGCGAGCCTCGCGAGGTACGCCTTGCCGCCCTTCAGGTCCCCCGTACGTTTGAACACCTCCAGGAAGTGGTCGTCGAAGAAGAAGACCCACACGTACCAGTCGGTGATCAGGCACAACTCGCCGGCGCCGCAGTCGGGATGGGTGTAGGCGCACATCAGCGGATAGTCGTGGGCGTCCAGATCGGCCTCCTCCCAGACGCCCGAGCCTTCGAGCATGCCCCTGTCACGGGCCCACTGCGTCGAGTGCACGCGGGCCACGTCCAGATGTGGATTGAGCCGCGCCGGATACGGCAGGTAGAAGTCCGGCAGTTCGAACGGCTGGCTCATGGTCGCTCCTCGCGTGGATCGGTCAGCGGGCCGGCGAGCCGCGCACGGGGGCCGGTCGCCGGCCTCGGAGGCAAGGATCAGCCGTTCCTGCCGACCTCCACGTCCTCCAGGACGCCGAGCGCGTCGGGGACCAGGACGGCACACGAGTAGTAGGCGCTGACCAGGTAGGAGACGATGGCCTGCTCGTTGATGTTCATGAAGCGGACCGACAGGCTGGGCTGGTATTCGTCGGGAATGCCGGTCTGGTGCAGGCCGACGACGCCCTGGTTCTCCTGGCCGGTCCGCATGAGCAGGATCGACGTCGTGCTCGTGCCGGAGATCGGGATCTTGTTGCACGGGAAGATCGGGACACCCCGCCAGGACGGCACCCGGTGCCCGTTGACCTCGCCGGACTGCGGATAGACGCCGCGCTTGCTGCACTCCCTGCCGAAGGCGGCGATGGCCTGCGGGTGGGCCAGGAAGAACGCCGGGTCCTTCCACACGGTGGCGAGCAGGTCGTCGAGGTCGTCCGGGGTGGGCGGCCCGGAGCGGGTGCGGATGCGCTGGCTGAAGTCGGCGTTGTGGAGCAGGCCGAACTCCCGGTTGTTGACCAGCTCGTGCTCCTGGCGCTCGCGCAGGGCCTCGATCGTGAGGCGGAGCTGCTGGTCGAGCTGGCTCATCGGCTGGTTGTACAGGTCGGAGACCCGGCTGTGCACGCGCAGGACCGTCTGTGCCACGCTCAGCTCGTATTCACGCGGGCCCAGCTCATAGTCCACGAACGTGCCCGGCAACGTGGGCTCGCCGGTGTGACCCGACGCCATGTCGATGGCGGCCTCGCCGTAGTCGTTGTGCGCGTGCTCGACACTGGAGCGCCAGCTCTCGATGTGCTCGCGCAGGGCGGGCGACTGCTCGGCGATCTGCTCGAAGTCCTGCCGGGAGAGCGTCAGCACTGTGGTGGGCGTCTTGGTCCGCCAGGTGTGCTGGAATGTGCCGCCGTCTACCAAGGACTGCTCGCCGAGGTAGTCGCCGTCGGCCAAGGTGCCGAGGTGCTGCTCGTCGCCGTACGCGCCGCGCCCTATCTTGCGCACCCGCCCGTGGGCGATCAGCACGAGCCGGTCAGCCGGGCTGCCTTCGGCGACGATCTTCTCGTCGGCCTCGAACTCACGCTGGACGAAGCGGCCGGCCAGCGCTCCGAGCACCTCCATGTCGTCGAAGCCGCGCAGCATCGGCAGTTCGGTGAGCTCGGCCGGGATGACGCGCACCTCGGAACCGGTGGTGCTGAACGTGATCCGGCCGTCGCCAAGGGTGTACGTCAACCGCCGGTTGACCCGGAACACGCCGCCGGAGCACTGCACCCAGGGCAGCAGCCGCAGCAGCCACCGAGAGGTGATCTCCTGCATCTGCGGCGGCGTCTTGGTGGTGGTCGCGAGTTGCCTGGCGGCCTCGGTGCTGAGGCTGAGCTGTCCATTGCCGTTCGCCGGGGCGGTCGACGGGGTCGTTTCGGTCATCGTGCACCTGCCTGTCTCATGCTGTGCCTAGCCGGGGTTCCGAGAGGATCGGAGCTCGGGCGGGAGGGAGAATGTCAAGGTCTCTTCGGCCTGGGTGACCTGCTCGACGTCGGCGTAGCCGCGGGCGGCGAGCCAGCCGAGTAACTCCGTGACCAACCGCTCGGGGGCGGAGGCGCCGCAGCTCACGCCGACCGTGCGCACGCCGCGCAACCACCCCTCGTCCGCGTCGTCGGCCCGGTCGACCAGATAGGCCGCGTCCGCACCGGCGCCCCGCGCGACCTCCACCAGCCGTTGGGAGTTGGAGGAGTTGGCCGAGCCGACCACGATGACCAGCTCGCACTCCGGGGCGATGCTGATGATCGCCTCCTGGCGGTTCTGGCTGGCGTAGCAGATGTCGTCGCTGGGCGGGTCGGCCAGGTGCGGGAAGCGCCCGCGTAGATCGGCGACGGCCCGCATGGTCTCGTCCACGCCGAGCGTCGTCTGCGACAGCCAGCTCACCGGCCCGGAGCCGCTCGCCGTCACCTCGCCGGGCCTGGCCGGGTCGACGACGTGAATGCGGCCGGGGGCCTCGCCGAGCGTGCCCTCGACCTCTTCGTGCTCGGCGTGGCCGATGAGCAGGATCTCGTGGCCGGCCTTCGCCAGTCGCGCGGCCTCCTTGTGGACCTTGGTCACCAGCGGGCAGGTCGCGTCGATCGTACGCAGCCCGCGCCGCCGGGCCTGCTCCTTGACCGCCGGAGAGACGCCGTGGGCGGAGAAGACCACCAGCGCGCCGTCGGGGACCTCGTCCAGCTCCTCGACGAAGACCGCGCCGCGCCCGGTGAGCTCGGCGACCACGTAGGTGTTGTGAACGATCTGTTTGCGCACGTAAACGGGCGGCCCGAAACGCCTCAGCGCTTCCTCGACCGTGACGATCGCGCGTTCGACGCCCGCGCAGAAGCCGCGCGGCGCCGCGAGAAGTACCCGGCTCATCTGGGAAATCCCCTTACCTGGTGCGGCGCGCGAGCCGATCGGTCAGCCCGGCCAGCGCGCTAGCGGCCTCCGCGGCGATCGGCGCCTCGATCAGGGCCGTCACGGCCTCGCGCACGCGTTGTTCGATCATTTCCTCGACCTTGGCGACCGCCCCCGTGTCGAGCAGGATCCGGCGCAGCTCGGCGGCACGCTCCTCGGTCAGCTCCGGGTCGCCGTGCCAGCGCTCGAGGTGCTCACGCTGCGCCGGCGAAGCACGCCGCAGGGCATGTGCGATCAGCACGGTGCGCTTGCCCTCACGCAGGTCGTCGAGCGCGGACTTGCCGGTCTCCGCCGACGAGCCGAACGTGCCCAGCACGTCGTCGCGCAGCTGGAAGGCCTCGCCCAGCGGCACGCCGAACCGGGAGTAGGCGTCGAGCAGCTCGCCGGAGGCGCCGGCCAGGGCGCCGCCGATCTGCAGCGGCCGCTCCACGGTGTATTTGGCGGTCTTGAAACGGATCACTGTCAGGGCCTCGTCCATGCTCACCCTCGCGCGGAGCTGGGCGAGCATGTCGAGGTATTGGCCGCTGATCACTTCGGTGCGCATGGCGTCGAAGATGTGGTGCGCGGTCCGCAACCGCGGCGGATCGACCCCGCACGACGACAACATCGCGTCGGACCAGACCAGGCTCAGCGTGCCGAGCAGGATGCCGCCTGCCTGGCCGAACGCCTCCGCGCCCGGCCCCTCGTACAGCCCGGCCAGGGTCTTGTGCACGGTGGCCCGGCCGCGGCGCAATTCGCTGCCGTCCATGATGTCGTCGTGGATCAGCAGGCCCGCGTGACACAGCTCCAGCGCCGCGGCGGCCCTGATGATCTCCTCGCAGTCCTCGCCGCCGGCGCCGCGCCAGCCCCAGTAGCACAGCTGAGGTCGGATGCGCTTGCCGCCACCGAGCACGAAGTCGTTGAGCACCGCGTACGCCGACTCGACGTCGGGGTCGGACACGAGCGCGCACCAGGTTTCGAGGAAACCGCTCAGGTGTTGATCAATGCGTGAACCAAGGGAGTGCTGGGTGAAGCTCACCGGCATGCGCACGGCTCCTTCTGTCAATTGGCCACTACCAGTAGTTACTCATTGAATACAGAGCGTGTAAAGCCTCTTTCACTGCTTGCGGTCTGATCGACCACAGCGGTCCCGCCGTTTGATGTCTGACGAGGGGGTATGCGGTCAGGCATGAAGGCAGTCACCTGGCACGGCAAGCGCGACGTCCGGGTCGAGAACGTGCCCGACCCGGCGATCAAGGAGCCCAATGACGCGGTCATCAAGGTGACCAGCACCGGCATCTGCGGCTCCGACCTGCACCTCTACGAGGTGCTCGGGCCCTTCATGGCCGAGGGCGACATCCTCGGCCACGAGCCCATGGGAATCGTCGAGGAGATCGGCCCGGCCATCAGCACCATCAAGCCCGGCGACCGCGTGGTCATCCCGTTCAACATCTCCTGCGGCCACTGCCACATGTGCGACATGGAGCTGTACGCGCAGTGCGAGACCACCCAAGTACGCGAGCAGGGCACCGGCGCCGCCCTCTTCGGCTACACCAGGTTGTACGGCCGGGTGCCCGGCGGCCAGGCCGAATACCTCCGGGTGCCGGAGGCCCAGTTCGGCCCGATCAAGGTGCCGGAGGGGCCGCCCGACGAGCGCTTCCTCTACCTGTCGGACGTGTTGCCGACCGCCTGGCAGGCCGTCGAGTACGCCGACATCCCCGACGGCGGCAGCGTCACGGTCTTCGGGCTGGGCCCCATCGGCCAGATGTGCGCCCGCATCGCCCGCCACCTCGGCCACCGCGTGATCGGCGTGGACGGCGTCACGGCCCGACTGGCGATGGCGCGCCGCCACGGCATCGAGATCGTCGACGCGAGCGAGGTGCACAACGTGCCCGAGGAGATCCGCTACCGGACCTCGGGACGGGGCACGGACTCCGTCATCGACGCGGTCGGCATGGAGGCCCACGGCTCGCCTGCCGCCAAGCTCGCCCAGACGCTCACCGGCCTGCTGCCCGACGCGGTGGCCGCGCCGTTGATGTCCAACGCCGGCGTCGACCGGCTGGCGGCGCTCAACCAGGCCATCGACTCCGTCCGACGCGGCGGCGTGATCTCCGTCATCGGCGTCTACGGCGGCATGACCGATCCGCTGCCGATGTTCCGCATGTTCGACAAGGGCATCACGCTGCGCATGGGCCAGGCCCACGTCAGGCGGTGGATCAGCCGGCTGATGCCGCTGGTCACCGACGAGGCCGATCCGCTCGGCGTGATGGACCTGACCACGCACCGGATGCCGCTGGAGCAGGCGCCGAAGGCTTACGAGATGTTCCAGAAGAAGGCCGACGGGGCCATAAAGATTCTCCTCCAGCCGTAAGGCGCAGGTCGTCAGCGTTTCGCGGCCCTGGCAACGGGCAGCGGAGCGGTCATGAGAGTCGTTGTGGTCGGAGCTACCGGGAACGTCGGCACCAGCGTGGTACGCGCGCTGTCGAGGGATGAGAACGTGACCTCGATCGTGGGCGTCGCACGCCGGCTGCCCGGGTGGCGGATCGACCGCACCGACTGGCGGCAGGCCGACGTGGCCTCCGCCGACCTGACGCGGATCTTCGACGGCGCGGACGCCGTGGTGCACCTGGCGTGGTTGTTCCAGCCGACCAGGGACCCGGCGACGACCTGGCGGGCCAATGTGCTCGGCAGCATGCGGGTCTTCCGCGCCGCGGCCGAGGCCGGGGTGCCCACGCTGGTCCATGCCTCATCGGTGGGGGCGTACTCGCCGGGGCCCAAGGACCGTCCCGTGGACGAGAGCTGGCCCACGCACGGCTGGCCGGGCGCCGCGTACGGACGGGAGAAGGCGTACGTGGAGCGGGTGCTCGACGTCTTCGAGCACGATCACCCCGGTATCCGGGTGGTGCGGATGCGGCCGGGGTTCGTCTTCCAGCGGGTCGCCGCGACCGAGCAGCGCAGGCTGTTCGGCGGGCCGTTCGTGCCGCGGCGGCTGATCCGGCCGGGGCGGATCCCGTTCGTGCCGGACATTCCCGGGTTGCGGCTGCAGGTGGTGCATGCCGACGACGTGGCCGAGGCCTACCGGCTGGCCGTCACGCGGCCGGTGAAGGGCGCGTTCAACATCGCCGCCGAGCCCGTGCTCGACCCGCATGACCTCGCCAAGCTGCTCCACACCCGCACGGTGCGGGTGCCACGGGGCGTGGCCAGGGCCGCCATGGCCGCAGGGTGGCACATGAGGCTCCTGCCGGCCGCGCCGGGCCTGTTCGACCTGGCTCTGCGGCTCCCCGTCATGAAGGTCGAGCGTGCCAAGGACGTGCTGGGCTGGACGCCGCGGCACTCGTCCTGGGACGCCATGCGGGAGCTGATCGACGGCCTGCACGACGGGGCGGGCATGGACACCGCCCCCCTCGCACCGGACCGAGGCCCGGCCGGTCGGCTCAAGGAACTCGCCACGGGCGTCGGCGGACGCGCGTAAGAGCAGCCCGCGAAAAAAGTAGCCCGGAAAACCTGGCAGAGTGTAACTCCTCCTTCCTTGGGAAGAGGGGGACTGCTTGCTCGAGGTCCTGAGGCGCGGCCTGGGTGTCGGAACGACACGGAAGGAACGCCCATGGACCCCTTTTCCCGGGCCGCTTTCAGACAGGTCCTTCACCTCGATTTCCCTTCCGAGGGCGCCGCGCCCTCGGGTTCTGCGCGTCGGCGTGACCAGGCAACGTTGGAGGACCCCGCCATGCGCACCCTGTTGACCCAGCCCTTCACGCTCCACGACGTCACGAAACTGCGCCGTGCGGTGGCAGAGCAGGCCGAAAGCTGCGGACTGAGCGGCCCCAGGCTGGACGACTTCGTCCTGGCCGTGCACGAGAGCGTCGTCAACGCCGTCGAGCATGCGGGCGGGCACGGGTTCCTCAAGTTGTGGACGGTGAACGGCGTCATCCGATCGGAGACGACCGATCAGGGGTCGGGCATCCCCGATGATTACGTCGACGGCCGGCACCGGCCGTCCGACCTCGGCTACACCGGGAGAGGGATCTATCTCATCCGCCGATTGTGCGACACGGCGGACTTCCAGACCAGTCCGCTCGGCACCACGGTCCGGCTCACCATGCGGCTGCCGCGGGGGTTCGAGCTCTGCACCCGCCAGCGCATGAAGCGCATCAGGGTCTCGGCCGGGGGTCACCCTCCGGGCCGCTTCACCGCCTGAGTGACCTGCTCCTACGCCAGGTAGGCTCGCAACGTGAGCGGCGAGCAGCTTTCCCCTGAGATCACCTCCCCGGTCCGGCGCATTGGGCGGCGGGAGTTCGATTTCGAGCGCCAGGTCGCCATCATGGCCATCGTCAACAGGACCCCCAACTCCTTTCACGATCAGGGCCAGACGTACGCGCTGGACAGCGCCGTGGCAGCCGCGAAGAAGGCCGTGGACGACGGGGCCGACTGGGTGGACATCGGCGGGTTCGCCTTCAGCGCCGCCCAGGCGCCCATCGGCGCGGCGGAGGAGATCGAGCGGGTCGTCCCGGTGATCGCCGAGGTCAGGGCCGTGACGGACGCCGTGATCTCGGTGGACACCCACCGGCCGGAAGTGGCACAAGCCGCCATCGAGGCGGGCGCCGACGTCATCAACGACACCAACGGCCTGCGCGAGCCCGGCATCGCCGAGGTCGCGGCGGCGGCTGGGGTGAGCGTGGTGGTCACCCACAGCCTCGGCGGTCCAGGGCGGCGGGTCTTCCGGCCGAGCTACGCCGACGTCGTCTCGGAGGTCGCGGACTTCCTGCGCGAGCGGGTGGCGTTCGCGCTGAAGGCGGGCATCGCCCCGGAAAAGATCATCATCGATCCCGGGCACGATCTCAACAAGAACACCTTTCACTCCCTTGAGCTGACGCGCCGGCTCGAGGAGATCACCTCGATCGGATACCCGACGCTGGTGGCGCTGTCCAACAAGGACTTCATCGGGGAGACGCTCGACCGTCCCCAGGGGCAGCGGAAGGAAGGCACGATCGCCGTCAACGTGCTCTCCATCGTCAAGGGCGCCCGCATCCTCCGGGTGCACGACGTGGCCGCGGCCGTGGACTCCGTACGCATGACCGAGGCCGTGCTCGGCTGGCGCGGCCCACTCGCACCAGGTCACAACCTGGCCTGACGAGACGGGAGCTGATGTGACAGAGCGCAAGCCGCCCGGCATGCCGTTCGAGAGCTGGGTCGATCGGCAGATCCGCGAGGCGATGGAGCGTGGGGAGTTCGACGATCTGCCCGGCACGGGCAAGCCCCTGCCAGGGCTGGACCGGCCACACGACGACATGTGGTGGATCAAGCAGAAGGTGGAGAGCGAAGGGCTCACGATGCCGCTGCCACCGACGCTGGCGTTGCGCAAGGAGGCGGAGGAGGCGCTGGCCCAGGCGCGCGGGGCCCGATCGGAGACCGAGGCGCGGCAGATCGTCGAGGACATCAACCGCAAGATCCGCGAGGCGATCAGGACGGGGGTGTCCGGTCCCCCGCTCAACCTGATGCCCTTCGACGTCGAGCAGATCGTGTCGGAGTGGCGGCGGGCACGACCATAGACACAGACGTCGAGTGGATCGTGTCGGAGTGGTGGCGGGCACGATGAACGAGAAAGGGGCCGGGTCGATGCGACCCGGCCCTTTTCGAAAGCCGAGGGACCCGGGTCAGGCGGGTCCCTCCGAGGGACCTGGGTCAGGCAGGCCCCTCTGGCCGGGCTGAGCGAGCTCGATGCTCCTCAGCCCGGCCAGGTCCTCAGTTGATCGGCGGGTAGGCGTTCGCCAGCAGCTCGCGGAACTGCGCGGAGAACCACTGTCCCGACAGCGGCGCGTCGGGCAGTGCACCCGACATGTTGAACTTGTTGAGGTTGTTGCCGGTGTAGGTCGGGTCGCACATCCGGTCGAACTTCTTGCCCTCGTTGTTCGGGATGTCCTTGCTGGCGCCGTCGGACTCGCCCGGAGGCTTGATCCAGACGTAGGCGTCGAAGCCGGCCGCGGGGCTGGCGGTGGGCCGTGCGCCCATGCCCGCGCCCTTCTGGTTGCACCAGTTGCCGGCGTGGATGCGGCGGTCGGCGCGCGACTGGTCGACGAACGGGTTGAGCTCCGTCGAGGTGCTCGGCGCGGTCGGGCGGGCGCTGCCGCCCCAGCCGTTGCGCGAGGTGTCGATCAGCATGCCGAGTCCGGAGCGGAAGCCCTTGGCGATCAGCCGGTTACGCAGCTCCGTCGCGAAGGTCTGCTCGTCGATGTAGTAGTTCCAGTCCACCCAGTTGGACGCCCGGACCGACTGATTGCCCACCTGGGTGTTGATGGTGAAGTGCGGCTCGGTGGTGATGGAGTAGTTGGCGGTGTTGACGATGAAGCCGTCCACGCTGTCCACTCCGGCGGTGGTGCCGGAGACGGTGTTGTAGAAGAGGTCGACGGCGGGCTGGAAGTTCGAGTCCCAGCCGAGCCACGCGTGGTGGGCGGCGTCGATGTAGGAGTAGACGTTGGTGATGGGCTCGAGCTGGTTCAGGGCGTACCTGACGCCGTCGACGTAGCCGCCGGGGCCGTTGGCCTCGCGGCACTTCTCGAAGGCGTTGATGTTGGTGACCAGGTTCGGCAGCGAGTCGGGCTCGATGATCGCGACGATACGCAGGTTGGCGTACTTGGAGTCGCGGAGGATGGCCGCGATCGGGTCGATGTACTCGGTCTTGTAGCGGTTGAAGCCGTTCTGGGCGATGAGCAGCTCACCGCTGGAGGCCAGCGCCGAGCAGTCGCGGTTGGGCAGGTTGTAGACGACGACCTGGATCGTCAGCGGCGCGGCGCCGTTGGCGGCGTCCTGCCTGACCGCCTCGTCCAGGTGGGCACGCAGGCCCATGGCCGACTCGGAGCCGGCGATGGCGGCGATGCGGTCCATCCACACGGCGGTGGAGGTGTTGGCCACGGCGGAGCCGCCCGGCTCCGCGGCCGCCTTGGCGGACCAGTTGGGGTTCACGTAACCGGTGGCGCCGGCGTACGGGTTCTCGACGTGGGTCGGGTTGGTCACGCCGTCGTCGTCGGCCTCGGTGGCGGTGACGGTCCGCGCGGTCAGCCCCGTGGAGGCGACCGAGATGGGCCGGCTGCCGTTGGTGTTGTCGCTGTCCTGCGCGGCGGCCAGGGTGACCGTCTGCGCCGTGTTCCAGTTGCCCGAGGTGAACGTCAGGCTCGCGCCGGAGGAGACGGTGATGTTGGTGTCACCGGTGCCGGCCGTCGAGGTGACGATCACGTCCGCGGAGGGCTGGGTGGCCAGCTTCACCGTGTACGTGGCGGTGGAGCCCTCGGGCACGGTCACCGCGGTCGGCGTCACGATGATCGACTGCTCCTGGACGGCGTCGTCATCCACCTCGGTGGCGTTGACCGTGGCGCCGGTGACGCCGTTGCCGCCGACGCTGAAGGCCGCCGTGCCCGCCGTGGTGTCGGAGTCCTGCGCGGCGGCCAGGGTGACCGTCTGCGGGGTGTTCCAGGTGGTCGGCGAGAAGGTCAGCGACCCGCCGGAGCTGACGGTCAGGTCCGTGTCACCGCTGGTCCGCGCGGTGGTGACGGTCACGTTCGAAGCCGGGGCCGAGGAGAGCCTGGCGGTGAAGGTCGCCGTGCCGCCCTCGTTGACCGCGACCGAGCTGGCCGACAACACCACCGACGGGGTCGTCTGGGTGCCGCCGCAGGCGACGCCGCTGACGCTGAACGACTCCGGGTTCGGGTTGGTGCCCGTCCAGGTGCCGTTGAAGCCGACGGACACGGAGGCCCCGGTGGCGAGGCTGCCGTTGTAGGGCATGTTGGTGCCGGTCATGCGAGTGCCGGACTGTGTCCAGTTCGCGCCCCAGCCGCTCGGGGTGTACTTCTGGCCGGTGGTCGGGAAGTCGAAGGCCAGTGACCACGACGAGATCGGGTCACCGGTGTTCTTCAGCGTGATGTTCGCGGTGAAACCGCCCTGACCCGGGCTGCTCGTCCACGAGTTGGCAGAATAGGTCACGTCGCATGCGGGCGCGGCGTTCGCGGCCGTGCTCTGGCCGACGACGAGTCCTAAGGCCGCGACACTCGCGGCGGTCATGGTCACGGCCCATTTCCGAAGGCCGCGTTGGAGTCTCACGAGCGATCATCTCCAGTGCTGCTAGTTGGCTGGGAGCGCTCCCATGGTGAGCCGAGTGTGAAGCGCTGTACAGAGGCGGCCTTTCGCGGAGGTGTCCTCCGCCCCGCATGCTCGTTGAATGCCCCGGAATGTCGATGAAACTTTCATTACCGGCAGCCTGGTGAGAGGAAACACGGGGGTTACCGCGGCGCCATTCCGTTGACATACGCCGGACGGCACCCACAATCCCTTTTGGGAGCGCTCCCACACCCCTACTCCCATGGAGATCCCGTGAAGTACAGACCTCCCTTGTTCTTATCGCGCGTGACGAGACGGCTCGCCGTGGCCACGACCCTCGTCCTCGTCGCGGGCGCGACCACGGCAGTGGCGGCCTCTCCCGCCCAGGCCGCCGTGTCGTGCGACGTGACGTACGCCGCCAACCAGTGGACGAGCAGCCCAGGCCAGGGCGGCTTCACCGCGAACATCACGTTGAAGAACACCGGCGACCCCATCACCTCATGGTCACTGGCCTTCGACTTCCCGACCACCGGCCAGAAGTACACCCCGAGCGGCTGGGGTGCGAACTGGACGCAGTCCGGCACCCGCATGACCGGCACCAACATGCCGTGGAACGGGAGTCTCGGCACCGGGGCCTCGACGACGATGGGCTTCAACGGCACCTGGACGGGCAGCAACCCCAGTCCGGAGTCGTTCAGCGTCAACGGCGTCACCTGCGGCGGCACCGGCAACAACGTCGCGCCCAACGTGTCGCTGACCTCCCCGACCGCCGGACAGAGGTTCACGGCGCCGGCCACCGTGCCGATCGCCGCCAACGCGTCCGACCCCGACGGCACGATCTCCAAGGTCGACTTCTACCAGGGCTCCACGCTGCTGGGCACCGACACCTCGGCGCCGTACAGCTACAGCTGGCAGAACGTCGCGGCCGGCAGCTACTCGATCACCGCGAAGGCCACCGACAACGGGGGCGCGACCAAGACCTCCGATCCGGTCGGCATCACGGTCGCCCCGGACACGGGACCCGCGCTCGTGGTGAGCCCGACGACGCTCTCCGTGCCGGAGGAGGGGCAGGCGGGCTTCACGGTGAAGCTCTCGCAGGCGCCCACGTCGAACGTGACCGTCTCGGCCGCGCGGGCCAGCGGTGACGCCGACATCACCGTCGTCCCCCCTGCCACCAAGACGTTCACACCGGCCAACTGGAACACCGCGCAGGAATTCCAGCTGAGCGCGGCCAACGACAGCGACACGACCAGCGGCTCGGCCGTGATCAGGGTCAGCGCCACCGGCTACGACCCCGTCGACGTCACCGCCAGCGAGGCCGACAACGACCTCGGCGGCGACAACGAGTACGTCAAGCGGTTCGTCGAGCTCTACAACGACCTCCACGACCCGGCCAACGGCTACTTCTCGCCCGAGGGCGTGCCCTACCACTCGGTCGAGACCTTCATGGTCGAGGCGCCGGACCACGGGCACGAGACCACGTCCGAGGCCTACAGCTACTACCTGTGGCTGGAGGCGACGTACGGGCAGGTCACCGGCGACTGGTCGAAGTTCAACAACGCGTGGGCCTCGATGGAGAAGTACATCATCCCGGCCACCGCGGACCAGCCGACGAACTCCTTCTACAACCCGTCGAAGCCGGCCACGTACGCGGCCGAGCACAACGCGATCAGCAACTACCCCTCGCCGATCGACTCCGGCGTCCCGGTCGGCGTGGACCCGCTGGCGAACGAGCTGCAGAGCGCGTACAACACCCGCGACATCTACGGCATGCACTGGCTGCTGGACGTCGACAACACCTATGGCTTCGGCCGCTGCGGCGACGGCACGACCAAGCCTGCCTACATCAACACCTACCAGCGCGGCCCGGAGGAGTCGGTCTTCGAGACGATCCCGCAGCCGTCCTGCGACACCTTCAAGCACGGCGGCACCAACGGCTACCTGGACCTGTTCATCAAGGACGGCTCCTACGCCAAGCAGTGGAAGTACACCAACGCCCCTGACGCCGACGCGCGTGCCGTGCAGGTGGCGTACTGGGCGCTGACCTGGGCCAAGGCGCAGAACAAGGCCGGCGACATCTCCGCGACCGTGGCCAAGGCCGCCAAGATGGGCGACTACCTGCGCTACGCGATGTACGACAAGTACTTCAAGAAGCCTGGTTGCACGAGCCCCTCGTGCCCGGTCGGCACCGGCAAGGACTCCGCCGCCTACCTGCTGAACTGGTACTACGCCTGGGGTGGCGCGACCGACTCCAGCGCCGGATGGGCCTGGCGCATCGGCTCCAGCCACAACCACTCCGGTTACCAGAACCCGTTCGCGGCCTGGGCCCTGTCGAACGTGACCGAGCTCAAGCCCAAGAGCCAGACCGGCGCTTCCGACTGGAGCACCAGCCTCACCCGCCAGCTGCAGTTCTACAAGTGGCTGCAGTCCGCCGACGGCGCCATCGCGGGCGGTGCGACCAACAGCTGGAACGGCAACTACAGCGCGCCGCCGAGCAACCTGCCGAAGTTCCACGGCATGGCCTACGACTGGCAGCCGGTCTACCACGACCCGCCGTCGAACCAGTGGTTCGGCTTCCAGGCGTGGACGATGGAGCGGGTGGCCGAGCTCTACAACGTCACCGGCAACGCCGATGCCAAGGCCATCCTCGACAAGTGGGTGACCTGGGCGCTGGCCAACACCACGATCAACGCGGACGGCAGCTACCGGATGCCCTCCACGCTGCGGTGGACCGGCCAGCCCGCCGGTGACTTCAACGCCACCACCGGCATGCCGCCGGCCAACCCGGACCTGCGCGTGACCGTCGTGGACCACACGCAGGACGTGGGCGTCGCCGGCTCCTACGCCAAGGTGCTGATGTACTACGCGGCCCGGGCCAACCACACCCAGGCCAGAGACACGGCCAAGGCGCTGCTCGACGGCGTCTGGAAGAACCGCGACGCCAAGGGCGTGTCGGTGCCGGAGACCAAGGCCGACTACAACCGCATCGACGACCCGGTCTACGTGCCGCCGGGCTGGACCGGCAAGATGCCGAACGGCGACACCATCGACTCCAACTCCACGTTCATCTCGATCAGGTCCTTCTACAAGAACGACCCCGACTGGGCGGAGGTCGACGCCTACCTGAAGGGCACCGGCCCGGTTCCCAGCTTCAACTACCACCGGTTCTGGGCGCAGGTCGACGTGGCCGTCGCGCTCGCCGAGTACGGGCGGCTCTTCCCGTGAGAAAGGCAGCTTTCATAGCCGCGGTGTCGCTGGCCCTGCCCCTTGTGGTGGCAGGGCCGGCGGCCCCCGCCTCGGCCGCACCGGCTTTCGCCTACGGCGAGGCGCTGCAGAAGTCGCTGTGGTTCTACGAGGCCCAGCAGTCGGGCGCGCTGCCCGACTGGAACCGCGTCTCCTGGCGCGGCGACTCGGGCATGAACGACGGCAAGGACGTCGGCGTGGATCTGACGGGCGGCTGGTACGACGCGGGCGACCACGTCAAGTTCGGCTTCCCGATGGCGTTCTCCGCCACCATGCTGGCCTGGGGCGCGGTCGAGTACCGCGACGCCTACGCCTCCTCGGGGCAGCTCACCCACCTGCTCAACAACCTCAAGTTCGTCAACGACTACTTCATCAAGGCCCACCCGTCGCCGAACGTGCTCTACGGGCAGGTCGGCAACGGCGGCACGGACCACGCTTGGTGGGGCCCGGCCGAGGCCATGCAGATGAACCGGCCGGCGTACAAGATCGACGCGTCCTGCGGCGGGTCGGACCTGGCGGGGGAGACGGCGGCGGCGATGGCGGCCTCCTCGATCGTCTTCCGCCCGACGAACCCGACCTATGCCGACACGCTGGTGACGCACGCCAAGCAGCTGTACTCCTTCGCCGACACCGTCAGGAAGAAGTACAGCGACTGCATCACCGACGCGCAGGGGTACTACAACTCCTGGAGCGGCTTCAACGACGAGCTGGTGTGGGGCGCGATCTGGCTCCACCGGGCCACGAACGACGCCTCCTACCTGGCCAAGGCCGAGAGCGGCTACGCCAACCTGGGCACCGAGCCGCAGAGCACGACCAAGTCGTACAAGTGGACGATCGCCTGGGACGACAAGTCGTACGGCGCGTACGTGCTGCTGCACAAGCTGACCGGCAAGCAGCAGTATCTGGACGACGCCAACCGCTGGCTCGACTGGTGGACGGTCGGCGTCAACGGCTCACAGGTCAAGTACTCGCCGGGCGGCCAGGCCGTGCTCGACCGGTGGGGCTCCCTGCGGTACGCGGCCAACACCTCGTTCGCGGCGCTCGTGCACAGCGACTCGATCACCGACGCGACGCGTAAGGCCCGCTACCACGACTTCGCGGTGCGGCAGATCAACTACGCGCTCGGCGACAACCCGCGCAACTCCTCCTACGTGATCGGGTTCGGCAACAACCCGCCGAAGAACCCGCATCACCGCACGGCGCACGGCTCGTGGACCGACCAGATCACCAACCCCGAGCAGACCCGCCACACCCTGTACGGCGCGCTGGTCGGCGGCCCGCCCGACCCGAACGACGCCTACACCGACAAGCGCGACGACTACGTCATGAACGAGGTCGCCACCGACTACAACGCCGGCTTCACCAGCGCGCTGGCCCGGCTCTACAAGGAGTACGGAGGAGCGCCGGCGGCGAACTTTCCCGTGCAGGAGACGCCGGACGGTCCTGAGATCTTCGTCGAGGCGGGCGTGAACGCCTCGGGAAGCAACTTCACCGAGATCAAGGCCATCGTCCGCAACCAGTCGGCCTGGCCGGCCAGGGTGCTGTCCGACGGCTCGTTCCGCTACTACTTCACGCTCGACGGTTCGACGACGGCCTCGCAGATCAGCGTGTCGTCGGCGTACACGCAGTGCAAGGCGCCCACGCTGCACTCGGCGGGCGGCAGCACGTACTACGTCGACATCGACTGCTCGGGGCAGGTCATCGCCCCGGCCGGGCAGTCGCAACACCGCAGGGAGGTGCAGTTCAGGATCAGCAGCGCGGGCACGTGGGACCCGGCCAACGACTGGTCGTACCGGAACATCCCCACGACGCCCGGCGCGACGCCGGCGCGGACCCAGAACATCACCCTCTACAGCGGCGCCACCAAGATCTGGGGTGAGCCGCCGGGTCCGGAGGAAGAGGACGACACCCCGCCCAGCAAGCCGGGCAAGCCCGCGGTATCCGGGATCACGGGCTCGACCGCCAAGCTCAGCTGGACGGCCTCCACGGACAACGTGGGCGTGACGGGCTACGACGTCTACCTGGGGTCCACCAAGGTAGGCACGGCCACGAGCGCCTCCTTCGACCTGAGCGGTCTCACCCCTTCCACGTCCTACACCGCCTCCGTGGTGGCGCGGGACGCGGCGGGCAACACCTCGGCGCCGTCGGACGGCACACCGTTCACCACCACGAACGAGGAGCCGCCGCCGGGCGGCTGCACGGCGGCGTTCAAGGTGACGAGCTCCTGGGGCGGCGGCTACCAGGCCGAGGTGACGGTGAAGAACACGAGCACCTCGGCGATCAACGGCTGGACGGTCGCCTGGACGTCCCAGAACCAGATCAGCCAGCTGTGGGGCGGCAAGCACACCCAGAACGGCTCCAGCGTCTCGGTCAAGAACGAGGCCTGGAACGGCACGCTCGCCCCGAACGCCACCGCCACGTTCGGCTTCATCGCCGGCGGCACCGCGTCCACCCCTGACCCGATCACCTGCACCCCCGCCTGAGCGCGGACCCCGCCCCCGTCGCCCCGTGCAGCGGGGGCGGTTCCACGCCTCAGGGAGAGGCCCTTCATGAAGTCACTGTTCACCGCGCTGGCCGTCGCGGCGGCCCTCGCCGTCGTGCCGGCCACGGCCGCGAACGCGGCCACCGGCATCCACGTCAGCGGCACGAAGATCCTTGAAGGCAACGGCCAGGAGTTCGTGATGCGCGGCACCAGCCACGCGCACACCTGGTACGCCGGCCAGACCAAGGCGTTCGCCGACATCAAGTCGCTGAAGGCCAACACCGTCCGCGTCGTGCTCAGCGGCGGCCGCTGGACCGCCAACAACGCCGCCGACGTGGCCAACGTGGTCGCGTTGTGCAAGCAGAACAAGCTCATCTGCGTCCTGGAGAACCACGACACCACCGGGTACGGCGAGCAGAGCGGCGCCTACACCCTGGACCAGGCCGTCGACTACTGGCTCAGCGTCAAGTCCGCCCTGGTCGGCCAGGAGGACTACATCATCGTCAACATCGGCAACGAGCCGATCGGCAACAACGCGGTCACCCCCGGCTGGGCCGACCGCACCAAGGCCGCCATCCAGGAGCTGCGTGACAACGGCTTCGACCACGCGCTGATGGTCGACGCGCCCAACTGGGGCCAGGACTGGCAGGGCACCATGCGCGACAACGCGCGGTCGGTCTTCGACAGCGACCCCGACAAGAACACGATCTTCTCCGTCCACATGTACGGCGTCTACGACACGGCCGCGGAGATCACGGCGTACCTGGACGCGTTCAAGACCGCCGGGCTGCCGCTGGTGATCGGGGAGTTCGGGTTCAACCACTCCGACGGCGACCCGGACGAGGACACGATCATGGCGCAGGCCGTGAGCCGCGGCATCGGCTACCTGGGCTGGTCGTGGAGCGGCAACAGTGGCGGCGTCGAGTATCTCGACCAGGTGACGAACTTCGACGTCACCCGGCTCACCTCCTGGGGGCAGCGGCTGTTCAACGGCGCCAACGGCATCGCCGCCACCGCCAAGGAGGCGTCGATCTATGGCGGCGGCACCAGCGACCCGACCCAGCCGACCCCGCCGGGCGCCCCGTCGGCGTCGAACGTCACCGCCTCCGGCGCCACGCTGACCTGGACCGCCTCCACCGACAACGTGGGCGTGACCGGCTACGACGTCTACACCTCGACCGGCACCCACCTCGGCGCCACGGCCACGAACTCCATCACGCTGACCGGGCTGTCGCCGGCCACCGCGTACCAGGTGTACGTGCGGGCCAGGGACGCGGCGGGCAACCAGTCGGACCCGTCGCCGACCGTGCCCTTCACCACGCTCGCCGGGGGTGGCTGCACGGCCGCCGGCTCCGCGCAGAGCCAGTGGAGCACCGGCTACGTGGCCGGGGTGACCGTGACCAACACCAGCTCCTCGACCAAGAACGGCTGGACGGTGACGTTCAAGCTGCCCGACGGGCACACGATCACCGGCTACTGGAACGCCGCGGTGACGGTCGACGGCCAGACAGTGACGGCCAAGAACCTGAGCTACAACGGCACGCTGGCCCCCAACGCGAGCGCCGGATTCGGGTTCCAGGCCGGCCGCCCGAACGGCAACACGGAGCTGTCCACCGGCTACGCGTGCGCCAACTGAACACCCCGGCCGTCGGCTGCGTATGAGGAGGTGAGGCCACAACTCCATATCCCTGCCCAATGAACACCATCCCCGCCCGGATGGGACGGACGCGGTCGATTCCTCCAGTCGGCCGCGTCCGTTTGTTTCGATCCCTCTGCACCCTTTCCGGATGGCCCGCTTTGTCGCCGGCCCGCGGACGTCCCCAGCGAGAACACCGCTATTTGACTTGGGCGAACCGCTGGCGAGCGGCCTCGATGGCCGCGTCGTCCTCGAACTCCTCCTGGAAGGCCTGCGTGTGATAGCGCTCGGGAATGAGGTTCCTGACCCGGTCCGGATAGCCGGCCCCCGGCTCGGGCACGCGGATCTGGGGAGGGATGCTGATCTTGACGGCGATCGGCCCGGCGGCCCGGACGGACGAGGCCCATTCAGGGCTCTCGCCGGTGATCGCGCACATGTGACGGGCGTACACCCACGTCACCTCCACGAGGGACTTGGCGTCCGCGGGCTCGGTGCCGAACGGCTCCACGGCGCACACCACGCGGGATTCGAAGTTGTGCCCGTGGGCGTGGTGCTCGTCGGGCGAGGACTCCTCGAGAATCTTGGTGACCTGCGCGGCGAGCTCTTCCTGCAACTGTGACGACGGCTGCCTGGCGGCGAAAAACATCACCCCGGCCAGGGTCAGGCTGGCCAGGGTGACGATCGCCGCGATCAGCCCGCGACGCGTTCTGATCACGGGCTGGTGCAGGTCAGGGTAGGTGGCGGGTTAGGAACCGAGCCAGTGGCGTTGAAGCCGAACGTCGTCGTGGCGTTCGGCGCCAGCTGGCCGTTGTAGTTGGCGTTCGTGACCGTCACGTTGGGCGGTTGCCCGGTCAGGACGGCGTTCCATGGTGAGCCCTCGAAGCCCTGCCCACCGCTGTAGGTCCACTTGACCGTCCAGCCGTTCATCGAGCTCGTGCCGGTGTTGCGCACGGTCACCTCACCCTGGAAGTGGCCGGCCCAGCCGGTGTCCGTGGCCTTCCACGTGGCTGTGCAGGCGCCCGTGGGGTTGTTCGTCGGGGTCACCGTCGGGCTAGGGCCGGGCTGCTGGCCGTCGGGACCGACACCGGTGACCTCGCCGTTGCCGCCGTCGAACACGACGTCGGAGCAGCTGTAGAAGTTCTCGTTGCTGTCCGAGCGGATCCAGTGGGTGAAGATGATGTGCCGGCCGGTCTTACCGGACGGCAGCTGGGCGTTCCAGTAGTAGTAGTTGAGCCCGCCGGCCCCGCCGCTCTCGGGCGGGTTGGTGACGCTGCCGAACGGCTCCAGGTCGGACCACTTCAGCGGCGCGTTCGGGTTCCAGCCGTTCTTGGTGATGTAGTAGTTGAACGCGCCCGGGTGCCTGGCCCAGTTGCTGTGCCGCATCTGGATGCTGGCGCCCGAGGTCAAGTGGGTCAGCGGCCAGTCGGAGCGGACCGCGTTGTATGCCGTGAAGTCGTAGGGCCCGCCGGTGCCGCCGCTGCAGATCTGCCCGTCGGGAATGAATCCGCTGGTCCGGCCCGCACCGTCGGAACGCAGCACCGCGAACCAGTTGTACAGGGGGGTCGTGCCGCTCTGCTGGACGGCGGCCGCACACGCGGGGTTGTAAGGAATGATCTGGCCGTTGTCGCGCAGGCCGTCCTGCCAGCAGAGGAACGTGCGGCTGCCGGGGAACATCGACACCCCGTGCGCCTGCGCCTGCGTGGGCACCATAAGGAGACTAGTGATCAGGACCAATCCGGCGGTGATCGCCGCCGACTTGAATAATTTCATGGGGATTCCCTTGTGCTGACGACAGAGGAAACCTGCCCACGACCCAGCCCGCCCGGCCAGCGCGATTGAATCACGGCCGGCGCGGCTTCGACAACGTGCGGTGAAACTTTCAGCCGACCTTGGTCTTTGCCGCTCTGGGTGGCATATTGGGAGCGCTCCCAGCAGCCTTGCACCCAAGGATCGACATGAGGCGCGCCTACCTTTCCCTGATCGCGTTATTCGCCACGTGCCTGTTCGCCGCACCGGCGCAGGCCGCCCCCGTGTTGTGCGACAAGTACGCCTCGACCACCATTCAGAGCGGGCGCTACGTGGTCATGAACAACGTCTGGGGCGCCGACACCGCGCAGTGCATCGACGTGAACCAGAACGGCGGCTTCACGGTCACTCAGGCCGCGCACAACAAGCCGGCCAACGGGTCCCCGGCGGCGTATCCGGCGATCTACGCGGGCTGCCATTACGCGACCTGCAGCACCGGCAGCAACCTGCCCATGCAGGCGAGCGCCTCGGGATTCGCCGCCCTGCGCAGCACCGTGAGCATGACCTATCCGAGCTCCGGCACCTACAACGCCTCCTACGACATCTGGTTCGACCCCACGCCGCGGACCGACGGCCAGAACACCGGCGCCGAGATCATGATCTGGCTCAACAGGCAGGGCTCCGTCCAGCCGATCGGCTCCCAGGTCGGCACCGTCACGCTGGCCGGCGGCACCTGGCAGGTCTGGTACGGCAACATCGGCTGGAACGTGGTCTCCTATGTCCGCACCACGCCGGCGACCTCACTCGACTTCACCATCAACACCTTCTACGCCGACGCGATCAGCCGCGGCTACGCGCAGCGGTCGTGGTACCTCACCAGCGTGCAGGCCGGCTTCGAGCCCTGGGCCGGCGGCACAGGCCTCGCGGTCAACTCCTTCTCCTTCGGCTCGACGGGCGGCGGCACCGACACCACGCCGCCGAGCACGCCCGGCACGCCGACCGCCGCGGGCACCACGTCGAGCAGCACCACCCTGTCGTGGGCCGCCTCCACCGACAACGTGGGCGTGACCGGGTACGACGTCCTGCGTGCCACCGGGGACACCTTCACCGTGGTCGGCAGCAGCTCCACGACGTCGTTCACCGACACCGGGCTGAGCCCCGCCACCACCTACCGCTACCGGGTGCGGGCCAGGGACGCCGCCGGCAATCAATCGCCCGAGTCGGCCGCGGCCACCGTGACCACCCTGTCCGGCGGGAGCGGCGGAGGGTGCACGGCCACCGCCGCCGTCCAGAACTCGTGGAGCAACGGCTACGTCGTCCAGCCGGTGACCGTCACCAACACCGGGACCTCGGCCAAGACCGGCTGGAGCGTGACGTTCACGCTGCCGGCCGGGCACACGATCACCGGTTCGTGGAACGCGAGCCTCACCGCCAGCGGCTCCACGGTGACCGCCAGGAACCTCGGCCACAACGGCGCCCTGGCGCCGAACGCCTCGACGAGCTTCGGCTTCCAGGCGAGCAGGCCGGACGGGAACACGCAGGTGCCGAGCGGCTACACCTGCGCGTGATGCCCGCGCGGGCGTGCTTTAGCGAGGGGTACGGACCGCGCGTTCGGAGGGGTACGGCTGGTGCTGCTGCCGTACCCCTCCTTCAATTGCGCCCGAGCGCGGATTCGATGTCGTCGAGCCTGGCCTCCAGCTCGCTCAGGCAGGCCGGTGAGAGCCTGCCCTCCCGCCAGCGGTCGGACAACTTCCTGCGGACGTCGGCCGTGGTGGACGCGTACGGTCCCCGCGGCGTCACGGTGGCGTTCAGCACCTGCTTGAGGTCGAGCACGACGTCGGCGTCGGTCGCGCCGCACGGCGTCCTCGCCTCCAGCACGGTGGTGAAGTCGTTCACCGCCTGATCCACGGTGACCGCGGCGGCCGGCGTGTTCTCGATGTACCTGGCGGTGGGGGAGACCGACGGCTCCACCACGGCCTTGTCCACCGGTGGCCGGCTCGCGCCCTGCTGCTGGAGTCCCGTCTGCTGGAACCACAACATTGCGGAGAGCGCCAGCGCGGCCGAGCTCGCGACCGTGAGGCCCCGCCTGACGTGCCGGCCCAGCGTCGCCGTGCCGAGCGCCGATGTCAGCTCGGCGACGACGTCCGCCGCCGAGGGCCGCTCCTCCGGCCGGTGCGCCAGGCACCGCTGGCAGAGTGAGGCGACGGCGTGCGGCACCCCGGGGACCCGCGGCGGAGGAGATGTCCGGCAGGCGGCCTCGATCTCCTCCCATGTGGTCTCCGGGTACGGCGTGTGCCCCGTGAGCATGGTGTGCAGCAGCACACCCAGGGCGTACACGTCGACAGCGGGATGGGTCGGCGCGCCGAGCAGGCGCTCGGGGGCGACGTAGGGCGGTGTGCCCCGGTCGTCCTCCGGGTCGCCCTCCCAGGCCGCGATGCCGAAGTCGAGCAGCTTGGGCCCGTCCGTGGTGAGCAGCACGTTCTCGGCCGTGACGTCCCGGTGGACCAGGCCGCGGGCGTGCCCGGTCATGAGGACGCGGGCCAGCCGCAGCGCGATGCCCGCCGCCTCGGTCCACGGCAGCGGGCCCGCCTCGATGCGCTCGGCCAGCGGCGTGCCGTCGAGCAGCGGCATCACGACGTAGGCCGCGACCCCGCCGTTGGCGGTGACGCATTCGCCGTAGTCGTAGATCTCGATGGTGTCGGGGTGGATGAATCGGGCGGCGGCGCGAGCCTCGCTGCGCACGTTGACCCGCGCGCCGCAATCGGTGTGCAGTGACGCGGTCAGCACCTTGAGCGCGATCATTCGGTGCAGTGACTGGTCAAAGGCACGCCAGATGACGGACATGCCCCCGCGGGCCAGCGGATCCAGCAGCAGATACCGCCGGGCCAGCACCTCCCCCGGCTCAAGCCGACTCACGGACGACCAGTTCCGTGGGGAGGACAGGGTCGATGCCCGCGGCTCCCGTCAGGAGCAGCCGGGTGGCGACCGTGGCGAGCTCCTCGACGGGCTGGCGGATCGTGGTCAGAGCGGGGACGGTGTGCTTGGCGACCGGGGCGTCGTCGAACCCGATCACCGCGACGTCCGCGGGCACCTTGCGCCCCGCCCTGCGCAGCGCCTGGATCGCGCCCGCCGCCATCAGGTCCGAGGCGACGAAGACGGCGTCCAGCCCTGGGGCGTGACGCAGCAGCCACTGCATGGCATGGGTGCCCGAGGCGGCGGTGAAGTCGCCGTAGGCCACCGGCACGTCCGGCGCGCCGGCCGCCTGCAGGGTGCGGATCAGCCCGTCCAGCCGGTCGCGGGCCGCGGGCAGGGACGGCGGACCGCCGATGGCGGCCACGTTCCTGCGGCCGCTGAGCAGAAAGTGCTCGGCCGCCTGCCGGCCTCCGTCGTAGTTGTCGACGTCGGCGTACGGGAGCTTGAGGTCGTGGGGCGGGCGGCCGATGTTGCGTACCGGGACGCCCGACGTGGACAGTTTGATCGCCAGGGGATGGCGTTCCCTGGCGCCGATGATGAGCACCGCGCCGGATAACGCGGGCAGGGTCGACGACGTGGGGGTGACGGTCGTGACCTGGAGATGGGTGCCGTGTTCGGCGATCACGGCGCCCGCGGCGGACAGGAGCCTGGCGTAGTACGGTTCGGAGAACAGTCGGGGCAGATGGTCACAGATCACGGCCGTGACGCCGTCGGCCATGGTCTTGGCTGCCGTTCCCCTGGGCGCCCGGTGCCGGACGTACCCCATTCGGGAGACGGCGTCGTAGACTTGGCGGCGGGTCGAGGTACTGACCCGCACCGAGCCTGTGAGAACTCGGGATGCGGTCGCGGGGGAAACCCCTGCAGCGGCCGCCACCTGTGCCAGTGTGGGCTGCTCGGTCATGGAGCACCTCGCGGAAAGTTCCTGGGAGCGCTCCCAAGGTACCAATGTTTCGCCCCTGTTAATAGAGCCTTTGCAAGGAGTGCGTCCCATTGTGCGGACGCACTCCGAATTTGCGGAGCTAGAGGCATTGGTAGTTGCGAGAGGTTTTTGTGCAGGATGGTGATCTCGGTATATTGACCAGCCCGATTTGTCATATTTGGGTGTTGGAAACCCCCGGAACGATCAGTCGTCTCCTAGGCCAAGCGTGACGTCAAAGGGGTCGTCGTCGCTCTGCGGCTCCTCACGGTCGCGCTCGGGCTGCACCGGCGCGCAGCTCTGACCGCAGCCCCCGAAGCGGGCGGTGTTCACCGGCGTGAAGTCCGTCGGTGGGATGCCCTTCAGTGCGGCGATCATGGTGTCCTTCCAGATCGGGCCGGGGATCGAGGCGCCGAAGACCGAGCTGTAGTAGCGGCCACCGATGGTGACGTAGTTGAGCTTGTACTTCTGCGCGCCGCGCGGGTCACCGATGCTGACCGCCCCTGCCAGGTCCGGGGTGAACCCGGCGAACCAGGCCGTGGCCTGCGAGTCCGTGGTGCCGGTCTTGCCGGCGGCCGGTCGGCCGATGCCGCCCACGCCACGCATCGTGCCCTTGGTGAAGACGCCGGACAGGATGTCCGCCGCCGCGTCCGCGACCTCGGGATCCAGCGCCTGCTTGCACTTCGGCTTGTACTCGGTCGCCTTGCCGTAGCGGTCCTTGATCGAGGTGATCGCCATGGGGGCGCAGTATTTGCCGCGCGCGCCGATCGCCGCGTAGGCGTTGGCGACGGTCACCGGATCCATCTCGTTGATGCCGAGCGTGAAGGTGGAGTATTCCTGCAGCTTCAGGCCGTCGGACCGCTTGATCCCGAGCGACTGGGCCGTCTTGATCACGTTGCACAGGCCCACCTTCTGCTCCAGCGCCATGAAGAAGGTGTTCACCGAGCCCCAGGTGCCGGTGGCCAGCGACTTGAAGCCGCCGCCGCCCTCGTCGTTGGTGACGGTGTGGCTGGGGTCTCCGATGTTCTCGCCCTTGCAGTTCTTGAACGAGGAATAGTAGGGGGCGCGGTAGCCGCTGCCGACGGAAAGTCCGTCGTTGATCTTCATGCCCTGATCGAGCGCGGTGAGCAGCGTGAACGTCTTGAACGTCGAGCCGGCCTGGAAGCCGGTGCCGCCGCCGTGCACCGCGTCGGCCACGACGTTGTAGGACATCTCCTTCTTGCGCTTGTTGTTGCCGTACTTGCGGCTGGCGGCCATGGCCTTGATCGCGCCCGTGCCCGGCTGGACCAGCGCCTCGGACGCGACCGGGTTGTCCGTGGCGAACACGTGCTTCTTGATGGCCTGCTCGGCCGCCTTCTGCATCTTCGGATCGAGGGTGGTCGTGATCTCCAGGCCACCCCGGTTGAGGTATTGGCTCCGGGCCTTGGCCGTCTTGGCGAAGACCGGGTTGGTGAGCACCTCGTTGCGGACGTACATGCAGAAGTACGGGTAGTCGCTGGCCCCGCAACCGCCCGGGATGTCGGTGCCCTTGTAGCCGAGCTTCTTGGCCTTGGCCTCCTGGGCCTCCTGCGGAGTGATCTTGCCCAGCTTGGCCATCGTGTCGAGGACGAGGTTGCGCCGCTTCAGCAGCCGGTCCCGCTGCTCCTTGCCGAGGTTGGGGTCCGTCGCGTTCGGGTCCTGCACGGCGCCGGCCAGGGTCGCCGCCTGCGCCAGGGTCAGCTCAGAAGCGCTCACGCCGAAGAACCGCTTGGCCGCCGCCTCCACGCCGTACGCGCTCGCGCCGAAGTAGGCGATGTTGAGGTACTTCTCCAGGATCTGGTCCTTGGTGTACTTCTCCTCGACCGCCATCGCGTACCGCAGCTCCCTGAGCTTGCGCGCGTAGCTGGCCTCCAGCGCGGCGTTCTTCTCCTTCTCGGTGGTCGCCGAGTTGAGCAGCACCTGCTTGACGTACTGCTGGGTGATGGACGAGCCGCCCTGGGCGATGCCACCGGAGCTGAGGTTCTTGGCCAGGGCGCGGATGGTGCCCTCGATGTCGATCGCGCCGTGCTCGTAGAAGCGGTAGTCCTCGATGGAGATGATCGCCGTCTTCATGACGTCGGCGACCTGGTCGAGCGTGACGTTCTCGCGGTACTCCTCGTAGAACTGCGCGATCTGGTTGCCCTTGGCGTCCAGCAGCACCGTCTTCTCCGCCAGCGGGGGCTCCTTGAGCTCCTCGGGTTTGATGCCCAGCTCCTCAGATGCCGAGACGAACATCGCTCCGGTGCCTCCGACCGCGGGCAGCGCGATGGCGGCGGCCACCACCCCGGCTGCTGTCGCGGCCGCGGTCAGGCGCGCGATACTCGACACACGGGAACCCATGTGGAAATTCCCCCAACCTTCCTGGCAATCTCGGGCAATAGGGTGCATCCTAAACCCGCTCATGGCGTGCTCCTTGTAAAGGCTTGGACCTCAGGAGGCGCTGGTTGGTTCGGCCTCGATGCGGTGATTTCCAGCACATCTCCTTGATCGCGGATCAGGCCTGCCCACGGCTTCCGTCAGAGGTTGGCAAAGAAGCGGGTCAGTCGCCGGGCACAGGCACGCCGCTCTGGCAACGTCTACCAGGCATATCTTCCTGGCCTCGGTGGAGGGTCTCATGCGTCGTGTCGGAGATGGCGCGTACTTCGATCGGCTGCTCCGCGCTGCCCGTACGCACTGGGGGGAAAGGCCCCTCGGCGACCGGTGCGTCGTGGCCGAGGCGTTCGACCAGGACATAAGATCCGTGGCCCGCACGCTCATGGTCGCGAAGGCCGTGTGCGGCGCGGCCAGGGGGCGGCTGGTCGTGCTGGGCGACCCGGAGGTGCGGCAGCTGGGCGAGGTGTTCGGGGCCGCGCGCGACCCGCAGCCGGAGACGCCGCCTGTCGCGCTGGTCACCCCCCGGGTGGACCACAGCGTGCCCAGGGACATCCCGGTCGTGCACGTGCACGGCACCGGGACGGTGCAGGCGTACGCGATGTTCCCCACGGACGGCCCGAGCTCCTTCCGGGAGGAACTGCCCAGCCAGGTGGCGGCGTTCTTCGATGCGCACGTCTGGCCGCATCGGGACTTGATCAGACCCAGCGCGGAGCGTGTGGCCTGGCAGGCGAAGAGCGGATACCAGGTCCGTACCGACACCGAACGCCGCCAGCTCCGCAACTACGGTTGCGCCCGCCTGGGCCTCGACCCCGGCCTGCCCACGGTCACCGTGTTCGGCCACCAGCCCGGCGAGGACACGGAGCTGTTCGAGACGACGGCACACTTCGCCACGTCCGACGAGTCGGCCAACTGGTTGTTCCTCGACCCGGTCGGCGCCGCCCACTCCCGGATGAAGTACGTGGCCGACAGCCTGTCCACGAACATGTTGTGGAGCCTGACCGACATTGCCGTCACGTTCGGGGACAGCGAGCTGCCGGCCTTCGGCATCCCCGTCATCCAGGCCGGCTGGTCAGAAGGGGCCGAGTGCGGCGCTTCGCACGTCTCGCGCTCGCCGTGCGAGCACCGGCAGCTCCTGGAAGAGGCCATCGCCAGGCACGCCAAGGGCGACACCATCCTCGGCCCAGAGCAGCGCGAGCGCGCCCGCCTGTGGCTCTGGCTGCAGCGCTGCGGCGGGGACGTGCCCACCCAGCTCCTGCCGCACTGGGAGCACGGCGAGGACTACACCCGCGTGCTGGCCGTCAACCTGCGATACGTCGAGCGCGACGGCGACCCGCTCTTCTGCGCGGTCCACCGCATGTGGGCACGACGTGACCCCCTGCTCACCCGTTTCGACTTCTATGACCCGGCAGACCTGTCCACCACACTGACCCCCGCGAGGAGCACTCGATGAGCAGCGGATCCGCCACTGACCTCGACCAGCTGATCCTTCCGGCGATACCGCCCGCGCACGTGCTCAGCGGCCAGAACGCCGCCTTGCAGGTGACCGATCGGTTCCACCGGGGCTCGCAGATCGTGGGCAGATTCGAGACGTCCGGGCTGGCCGGGTTCAAGATCGCCGCACAGGGCCGCCCGCTGCGGGTGCGGATGACATTGTCGGTGGACGAGCGGTCGTTGATCGGCTGGCACACCGGCGAGGGCGAGCCTGCGAGCTCGCTGCCGCGGCTGATCCAGATCCGCTCCCAGGGACGGCTGCGCCAGTGCCTGCTGTTGCGCGGCCGCAAGGCCCACGCCCAGGTGGGCTTCGACCTGTCGGCGGAGGAGATCCCCGACGACGGACTGATCTCCATCGAGGCGCTCGACATCACAGAGGGCGACGGGGTCAGCGACGAGGTGCGCCAGATCGTAGGCGGACGTCTCATGCCGGACGGCGTGGCGGGGCTGCGGATCGACAAGATCGTGTTCGAGGAGCCGCCGCCGGTGAACTTCGACCCCGACAAACTCGACGGGTGCCGCTGCGAGCTGTACTCGCTGATCAGCGCCGGCGGGCTGGCGAACGTCAACAAGCAGGGCGCGCGCCTGCTGCGCTCGGGAATGTTCTTGATCAACCCGGTGCTGCCCGGCGCGTTCGGGTCGACCGGCCGGATCACGCTCCGGCTCGGCACCAAGGCCGAGCCGGCCAGCATCGTCCCGGCGACGTGGCGGCGTATCAACAGCGAGCTGCGCTGGCTGCGCCACGCCGCCAAGAAGCTCATGGGGGCGGCGGCGCCCACGGTGGACCGCATCCTCAGCATCAGGGACGGCGACGCGGGCCGGCCCAAGCGGCGGGTGCAGGGCAACATCACCGAACTCGAGCTGCCCACGCCGGCCCGGTCGCCGATGCTGGTCATGATCAGCCCCGTCCGGGGTGTGATCCCGACCCTGGAGTCCGGCACCTCGCACTAGTAAGGGTGTGAACTATCCCGGGTCGAATAGGATTTGGGCCCATGGGCGACGCCATCGACAGGATTCTCGAGGAATGGCGGCGTGAGCGGCCCGATCTCGACCTGTCGGCCATGGAGGTCTTCGGGCGGCTGGCCCAGGTCGTGCGTCTGATGATGCCCCAGGTGGATCGGGTGTTCACCAAGCGCGGGCTGCGGCAGGGGGAGTTCGACGTGCTGGCCGCGCTGCGCCGGGCCGGGCCGCCGTACACGCTGATTCCGTCCGAGCTCTCGGATGTGCTGATGATGTCGCGGGCCGGCATGACCAACCGGCTGGATCGGCTGGAGGCGGCCGGGTTCGTCCAGCGCAGCCTGGACCCGGCCGACCGGCGCAGCTTCCGCGTCCGGCTCACCGACGAGGGCCTGCGGGTGGTGGACGAGGCGCTCACCGAGCACGCCGCGAACCTGGCTCGCCTGGCCACCCCGCTCAGCCCCGAGGACGCCGCCACACTGGCCGCGACACTGCGCAAGCTGCTCGACGGACCCCTGGGTAACCCGGGTCACCGCGAGGCTTAATGGCCCGGGAAAAATAAATGATCACGCTGTGATAACGCCGCTCTGAGGGCAGTGAAGAAAGTGTGAGCAAGAGCGGCTTGCGCATCGAGACGACCCGATATCTCCAGTGCACGGTCATACGTGCCAGCGGTGAGCTCGACCACGCGGGACGCGTCCGGTTCAGTGCCTGCATCAACGCGGTGTGGGACTGGTCGGACGGTCCCGTACTCGTGTTCGACCTGGCCGAGCTGGATTTCTACGACTCCTCGGTCATCGGCGTGCTGGCGATGGCGATGCAGCGTATGGAGGAGGAGGGAGGCGGGCGGATCATCCTGGTTCGGCCCTCCGGTCACCTGCTGTCCGTGTTGCGGCTGACGGACCTGCTGTCGCACGTGGAACTCCGTGAGAGCGTCGAGGAGACCGTGGCGGAGTTGATGCTGCAGTCGGGGGAATCCGGTAGCCCCGCGCCCACCCGCCCGCCTGTCGTCGTCCACTCGGGCCGGCGCTAGGCGG
Organism: Nonomuraea polychroma; assembly: GCF_004011505.1. Lineage (NCBI taxonomy): Bacteria > Bacillati > Actinomycetota > Actinomycetes > Streptosporangiales > Streptosporangiaceae > Nonomuraea > Nonomuraea polychroma. Next base: position 8,997,236 of record NZ_SAUN01000001.1, on the reverse strand, counting down.
CCGAACGCGGGGCTTTCTGAATCGGCCTACAGCCCGTACGTCTCCAGCAAGCGCAGCCAAATCTCGCTGACCGTCGGGAACGACGGCACGGCGTGCCAGAGCCGGTCGAGCGGCACCTCGGCGGTGACCGCGATCGTGGCGGAGTGCAGCAGCTCGGCCACGCCCGGGCCGACGAACGTGACGCCGAGCAGCACCTTCCTGTCCTCGTCCACGACGGCCCTGGCCCGGCCGCGGTAGCCGTCGCCCAGCAGGTACGCCCCGGTGACCGAGCCGATGTCGTAGTCCACCACGCGTACGCGGAAGCCCGCCTCCCTGGCCGACTCCTCGGTCTGGCCCACCGCACAGACCTGCGGGTCGGTGAAGACCACCTGCGGTGCGCCGTAGCCGTCGGCCAGGTCGCGCATCGCGGGCAACTCGTCGCCGCGCGCCCGCGCCGCGATCACGTCGCCGCAGATCCTGGCCTGGTATTTGCCCATGTGCGTGAGCAGCGTGCGCCCGTTGACGTCGCCCACCGCGTACAGCCAGCCCTCGGGGACCTCGGTCGCCCGCAGACTGTCGTCCACGTGGACGTAGTCGCCGTCCTTGAGGCCCACTGAGGCGAGTCCCAGGTCGCGGGTGGCGGGCTTGCGGCCGGTGGCCACCAGCAGCTCGTCAGCCTCCAGCGGCGGCTCCTCGCCCAGGTGCAGCGTCACCTTGCCACCGGGTTCCGGCCGCTCGACCCTGGCCACGTCGGTATGGGTGCGCACCTCGATCCCGGCCTCCGCGAAGGAATCGGCCACCATCTCCCCCGCGAACGGCTCCATCCTGGCCAGCAACCCGCCGCCGCGGACCAGCAAGGTGGTCTGGCGGGCGCCGAGCCCGTGCATGGCCTGTGCCATCTCGCAGGCCACCACCCCGCCGCCGACGACGGCCAGGCGCTCGGGGATGGCGGTGGCCGCGGTCACCTCGTGGCTGGTCCACGGGTTCGCCTCGCGCAGACCCGGCACCGGTGGCACGGCGGCTGTGCTGCCGGTGGCCAGCACCACGGCCTGCCTGGCGGTCAGCACGCGCTCGCCGCCTTCCACCGTGGTCACGTGCACCCGTTTGGGGCCGTCGATGCGGCCGTGACCGCGTACGAACTCGGCGGGCACGCTGTTGATCCACCGCACCTGCCCGGAGTCGTCGTACCGCCCGACGGCCTCGTCGCGGCGGGCCAGCACGGCCGCGACGTCGATCTCGCCGAGCGAGAGCCCGGGCACCCGGCTCACCTCGCCCGCCAGGTCGATCGGCCGCAGCAGCGCCTTGCTCGGCACACACGCCCAGTAGGAGCACTCGCCGCCGGCCAGCCGCTCTTCGACGACGGCCACGGTCAAGCCGCCGCGTACGGCCCTGTCCACGACGTTCTCGCCGGCGGGACCGGCCCCGATCACGATGACGTCGAACTCGTCAGCCACCCCAGCCTCCAGAAGCACTCGTCCGTGAAATGCACTCTTTCACGCCGAGGTACGACGCTCAGCGAGCGCCCCCTGCCGTGTTCGGGTGAGAAACCTGTCATCTCGCCCTCATAGTGGCCCAACGGCCGCCCAGGAGTCTGAGGTCAGCCGCGGAGAGGCCGCGGCGGACGTCAGGAGGAGACTCACATGAGCCAGGCAACACGGCGGATCCTGCTCACGATCACGGTCGCGCTCGGGCTGGGCACGACGGGCGCGATGTTCGTGACGACGAGCGCCCAAGCGGCGGCTGCTCCCGCCTCCGTCCACGTCGCCGCCGTCACGGACGACGATGACGACGACGATGGCGGGGACGATGACGATGACGGCGGGGCTCCCAGGGGTGGGGTCGACACGGGCGTGGGCGGTGCGTCGCGTGACGACGACGATGACGATGACGGCGGGGCTCCCAGGGGTGGGGTCGACACGGGCGTGGGCGGTGCGTCGCGTGACGACGACGATGACGATGACGGCGGGGCTCCCAGGGGCGGTGTCGACACCGGCGTGGGAGGTGCCTCCCGTGACGACGACGATGACGACGACGGGGCCCCGCGGGGCGGCGTCGACACCGGTATGGGCGGGACCGCTGGGAACGCGAGCGTTGAGAGCGGGACCGCTGGGAACGTGAGCGCTGGGAGCGGGAGCGCCGATGACGGGTCGGTTCCCGTGGTGCCGCTGACGCTGGCGGGCGGTGGGCTGCTGGCCGTGGGGGCGTACTGGGTGCGGCGCGCCTTCTTCGCGGGGGCCTGACCGTGCGCGCGTTGCTGGCGGTCGCGACGACCTGCGTGCTGGTCGCGGCGGCCGGATGTGCCGCTGCTCCGGCGCCCGCCGACCCGGCGGCCTCCGCCCACGACAGCGCGGCGTCCTCGGCTCACGAGGGGACGGCGGCTCGGGCACAAGGCGGGGACACCCGCCCCGTGTCGGACACCGCGGCCCGCCGGGCCGACGTCGCCAACCCGGTCCGGTTACGCATCCCCGCCATCGGCGTCTCCACCAAGGTGATCCCGCTGCGGCTGGACACCGAGGGCCGCCTGGTCGCCCCCAAGCAGTTCGACCGGGTGGGATGGAACAAGGCGGGACCGGAACCCGGCGAGCAAGGCGTCGCCGTGATCGCCGGCCACGTCGACTCGACCACCGGCCCGGCGGTGTTCTACCGGCTGCCCCAGCTGCGCAAGGGCGACCGCGTCCACGTCGACCGCTCCGACGGCACGACGGTCACGTTCGTGGTGAACCGCCTGGCCCGCTATCCGAAGAACCGCATCCCCGACAAGGAGGTCTACAGCTCGGGCAGGGGCACTCAGCTCCGGCTGATCACCTGCGGCGGCACGTTCGACCGCGAGCGCCGCAGCTACCGCGACAACGTGATCGTGTTCGCCGGCTGACCCGTAACCCCTCGTGCCGCTGAGGAGCCCGGCTCCCCAGCGGCACCTGTCTCTCCGCCACCACTGGCCTCATTCGTCTTCACGTCGGACAGGCGTCGGACGTCGTTAACCCGCGGCCCGTAGCGTGCCCGCATGGCGGATCATTACCCCACGTCGGTGCCGTACCGGCGGGCGACGGATGGTTACCACACGTACCGGATCCCCGCGGCGGTCGTGACGCAGGCAGGCACCGTGCTGGCGTTCGCGGAGGGACGGCAGGCCTCGGCCGGCGACTCGGGCCACATCGACCTGGTGCTCAAGCGCTCCACCGACGGCGGGCAGACCTGGGGCGCCCTGCAGGTGATCGCCACCGAACCGCGGCGTGGCACCGCGGGCAACCCCGCCCCGGTGGTGCTGGCCGACGGCCGGATCGTCCTGGTGTTCGTCCGGCAGGGCCCGTCGGCAACTGAGGAGAAGATCCGGCGCGGCCAGGTGTCCGCGGCCGATGGGCGGCGGGTGTTCGTGCAGGTCAGCGAGGACGACGGGGTCACCTGGTCGGCTGCTCGCGAGATCACCGGCACCGCGAAGCGGCCGGAGTGGCGCTGGTACGCGACCACGCCCGGCCATGCGATCGAGCTGCGGGGCGGACAGCACGCCGGACGCGTCGTCGTCCCCGCCAACCACTCTCTGCCCCCGACCGGCCAGGACAACGGCACCGAGGGCAAGTACAACGGCGGTCACTCGCTGCTCAGCGACGACGGCGGCCAGACCTGGCGCATCGGCTACGTGGACGACAACCCCGACGGTTACGTCAACGTCAACGAGACCACGGCCACCGAACTGCCCGACGGGCGTGTTTACTTCAACACGCGCACCGAATCGACCGCCCCCGGCACCAGGGCCGACGCGTACTCCGCCGACGGCGGGCAGACGCTGGAGCAGCCGTTCCGCCCGCAGGCCGGGCTGGTCGGCCCGGTGGTGGAGGGCAGCGTGTTGTGGTGTGGCTCGCCCGACGTGCTGCTGTTCTCCGGCCCGGCGGCGCCCGACGCGCGGGCGGTGATGACGGTACGCGCGAGCGACGACCTCGGCGTCACCTGGCGGGTCGCGCACACGGTGTCCGGGTTGCCCGCGGCCTACTCCGACCTGGTCAGGGTCGATGGGGACACGGTGGGCCTGCTGTTCGAGACCGGGAGTTTCGGCCCGTACGAGAGCATCGCCTTCCGCCGCATCCCGGTCGCCGAGCTGGCGCCCTAGATCGCGTTCAGCGGGTTGGGGATCTCCATCCAGCTGTCGCCTGGCGGTGCGCCTTCGAGCTGGGCGAGCAGGAGTGCCTTCACCATGATGTGCGGGCGGAAGAGGGCGTCGCGGTCGGCCCGCACGTCCGGGCCGCCGGGGAGCGCGTCGAACGCCTCCCGGGCGGCGCTCGCCACGACGGCCCACAGCCGTGACTCGGCGGCCCGGTCGCCCTCGCAGAACAGCGAGATCAGGCTGCCGAACGTGGTGCCGATGAGCGAGCCGAACAGCTTGGCGTGCAGGACGGTGGGGTCGTCGCTGAGCAGCCTGGCGCTGACCGGCGGGACCTCGATCCCGTTGCGGGCCAGCCTGGCGGGACTGAGCCGGATGTCGGCCAGGTCCCGGTAGACCAGGCGGACGGGCAGGCCGCGGCCGTGAGCTCCGCGAGCTTCGTCGATCACGATCAGCAGGTTCTGGCCGTGTGCTTCCAGCGCCGCGCCGAGCGCCAGCATGCCCAGGCCGGCGGCCAGGGCCAGGCGGGCGAACGCCGCCAGCCACTCGGCCGGGTCGCGCACCATCTCGCGGGTGACTGCCGCGACGGGCAGCACGGTCGCGGACCCGGCGACGGGCGGCACGGTCGCGGACCCGGCGACGGGCGGCACGGTCGCGGGCCCGGCGACAGGCAGCACGGTCGCGGGCCCGGCGATGGTGGGTGTCGGCTCGCGGAGCATGGCCGACAGGTCGGCGCTCAGCTCGCCTTTCGCCGTGGCCGCGGCTCCGGCCAGGTAACGGGCCACGCACGGGCCGCCGGTCAGCCGCGCCGACAGGTCCGTGAGCAGGTCGGACAGTGCCACGCAGTCGCGAATGGAGCCGGGGGAGATGTCCCTGACGTCCGAGGTCATCCGGGTGGTGAACGCCGTCTTGACATGCGGTCCGCCGTCGAGCGGGGCCAGGGTGCGGACGGACATGAGCGGGTGGGCGGGGATCGCGCCCGTTGTGTACGGCAGCAGGCCCAGGTCGGGCAGCACATGCTTGGTCTGCCAGGGGTGCACGGGCAGGAGCAGCCGGTCACCGTCGGTGAGCGAGGCCGGCCACGGCCCCGTGACGAGGCAGTCCTCGGCAGGCACCGCTATCAGGTCCAGAGCGACGACGGGACGGTGCTCCGGCATGTACGCCAGCTGCTCGGCCACCGAGACGCCCGGCCGGTTGCGGCAGCACGGGTGGTAAGGGTGGCCGTCGACCACGCTCTGCTCGTAGCCCACAGGTGTGGGCGGCGCGGAGAGGGACGGTGCGGCGGCGCTCGCGCGCGACAGGGCCAAGGAGGCGACGCTGTTGGCCAGGTCCTCGACCAGCCGTCCAGAGCCGGGCACGCCGAGGGCTGCCAGCAGCTCGGCGGGGTGCGTGCAGGGGCGGCCGTCCAGCCACAGCGCGGGTTCGCCGCCCAGGTCGTACGGCAGCCGTGCCCGCCCCGCCACCTGCCGCCCATCGGACGTCACCACAACGGCCTGCCCCCGCCCGTCAGGCGATCGCACGGTCAGGCCGGGCAGGGGTTCGTACAGGAGGCTGCGCCACAGGCGGCCCAGGACGGCGGCCCGGGCACCCGGCAACGCGGCGGCATAGGCGGCCGACAGGTCGGGGCGCACAACGGCCAATTCGGCCGCGAACTCGCTCTCCACTTGCCCCATATTTCCCACTATTTCCAGAAACATCCTGGTGTAGCTTTCCTCTGACCAGCGATGGGTACACACGGTAGGAGCAGGTCGCCATGGCATCCACCGACGGCCTCCTCCCGCCTACCGGGCCGGAGCGAGAGGCATGGAGAGGCGCCGAAGCCCTCGCGGTGACGGCGTTGCTCAACTGCCTGCTCCGCGAGGTGGCCCACCCTGGCCCGGACCCCGGGACGTACACGCTGCCCGCCACCGGTCACGTGGTGTGGACCGAAGGCGATCGATTCCCCACCGCCGCCGCGCTCCGCACGCCCGACGGCTGGTGTCCGCTGTCGCTGGCCGGCCTGAGCTCGCTGACCGCGGCCGAGCTGCGTGCGGGCACCGGGGTGTCCAATGACGTGCTGCCTGCCGAGATCGCCCACAGCCGGGACGTGACGGCGGTTCTGCTGGCCGCCAGGCAGGCCGCCGCGCCGCCCGCCGACCCGTACCTGCGGTCCGAGCAGGCTCTTGTGGCCGGGCATCGTTACCACCCGGCGCCCAAGAGCCGCGGCGGGGGCGGGCCGGAGGAGTGGCTGCGGTACTCGCCGGAGGCGTACGCGAGCTTTCCGCTGCCGCTGCTCGGCGTGCCCCAGGAGTTCCTGGTGGCGGAGGGGGACACGGAGGCGCTCGACGGGCTCGGCCCGCCCGCCGGCGACGGCCTGGCGCTGCTCCCGGCCCATCCCTGGCAGGTGGAGCTGCTCGGCGGGCTGCGTGACGGCCCGCTGCGGCACCTGGACAGGACCACGGCCGTCGCCGTGCCGACCGCGTCGATCCGCACGGTGTACCTGCCGGAGGCGGACCTGTTCTGCAAGTTCAGCCTGGACGTGCGGGTCACGAACGACATCCGCCGCCTGTGGCTGCGTGACCTGCACCGGCTGGGCATGGTGGCCGACCTGGTGGACGGGGCGTTCGACGGTCTGCCCGAGCACGTGCCGCGGCCCGCCGTGCTGCGCGACCGCGGTTACCGCAGCGCGGAGCTGGGCGGGGACGGCGGTGAGGCGCTGGCGCTGATCGTACGGGACGGGCTGCGCGAGCACCTGCGCCCCGGGCTGACGGCGCTGCAGGTGGCGGGGATCAGCGAGGGTTTCCCCGGCAACCCGCTCGACCGGCTGGACGAGGACCGGTCGCTGCTGTGGTGGGAGCGCTACCTGGAGCACGTGGTGCCGCCGGTCCTGCACGCGTACCTGCGCCATGGGGTCGTGCTCGAATGCCACCTGCAGAACGTGCTGATCGCGGTGGACCGGCACGGCACGCCCGCCCAGGCCCTCTTCCGCGATCACGAGGGCGTCAGGATCCTCGCGGACCGGCATCCCGAGCTCCCGGACACGGCCGTGGTGAGCCGTTCCTACGGCTGGGAGCGGCTGGTCTACTGCCTGGTGACCAACAACCTCTACGAGATCGCCGGAGCGCTCGCCGCGCGCCATCCCCGGCTGCGGCCCGAGTTGTGGGCGCGGGCGAGGGCCGTGTTCGCCGGCACGGCGAAGGAGTACGGCGATCCTGAGGAACTGCGGGCCCTGCTCGCCGATGCCCACATTCCGGCCAAAGCCAACCTGCTCCTGCGGTGGACGGACGCCGAGGGTGAGGCGATGCGGTGTGTGCCCGTGCCGAACCCGCTGCGGCTCCTTACGGCCTGACCTGTTCAGCGGTCGCGGTGCGGCCAGGGAGAGGCGGCCACCACGGCGCCGTACAGGATGTGGTCGGCCAGCAGGGCCAGCCGTTCCACTCCGGTCTCCGGCTTGCGGGGCAGGCCGAGGACAGGCGCGATGGCCATCTCGAACCCGGCCCAGAACAGCACGCCGTAGAGCGGACCGGCCCACGGCCGAGTGCGCACCGCCTGCGGCAGCATGCCGAAGAACGCGCCGCCGCCCGCTCCGTACAACCAGTGCACCGCCTCCACGACGGCGGGCCGGCGCTCGACCGGGACACGGTGGAACGCCTCAGGCGCGGTCTTCTTGATCACGGCCTCCGGCGGCGTCTGCGCCACCAGCCCGAGCGAGGTGGTGAGCTGCCGCAGCCCGGACATCGCCATGGAAGCGATCGCGCCGCGGGCGGCCGCGCGCACGATCGGCTGACGGCCGGCGTCCTTTGCCTGGTCGTTCATGGTCAGTGGCTACCGAAGGGCGCGCCGGCTAAACCTCGGGCGGCAGGAGTCGCTCGGGCAGGGATCTCATGCGGCCGATGATGGCGGTGGTCGAGCGGTCGGGAAGGTAACCGAGCACGCGTACCTCGCCGCCCAGCGCGCGCACCAGCGGTGCTTCCGGCAACATCTCCGGCAGGTAGTCGCCGCCTTTGACGTAGAGCTCCGGGCGGATCATCCTGAGCAGCCGCTCCGGGGTGTCCTCGTCGAACTCGACCACGTAGTCCACGTCGTTCAGCGCCCCTAGCACGGACATCCGGTCCTCGCACGGGTTCACCGGCCGTCCGGGGCCCTTCAGCCGGGCCACGCTCGCATCGCTGTTGACCGCCACCACCAGCACGTCGCCGAGCCGCCCGGCCTCCTCCAGATAGGTCACGTGCCCTCGGTGCAGCACGTCGAAGCAGCCATTGGTGAACACGATCCGCTCACCCCTGCGCCGGTGCTCGTCCAGCAGCTCGGCCAGCCGCTCGGGGGTCTGCACCGCGCCCTCTCGGCGGCGCAGGGCACGCAGCAGGTCGTGCCGGGTGCAGATGGCCGTTCCGGAGCGGCGCACGACCACGCCTGCCGCGGCCTGGCCTGCCTGCGCCGCCTCCTCCGGCGACGCGCCGCTCGCCAGCCAGAGCGCGAAGGCGGCGGTGTAGGTGTCGCCGGCGCCCGTCGCCATGTGCTGCGGCGCGGGCTCGGCGTAGGTCCGGTACGGCGGGCAGCCGCTCCTGTGCATCAGCGTGCCCTCGCCGTCCAGCGTGGTCACCACGATCCCGGCGCCGGTGAGCTCCAGCAGCCGGTCACTCCGCGCCATCAAGTACGCCGGCCGGTCCACCTCGTCGTCCTCGTCGCCCAGCAGACGGACGACCTCGGCGTAGTTCGGCAACACCGCGGCCGGCGCGCACTCCCGCCACGGCGCCACCGCGTGCGCGTCCACCACCAGCAGGTCGACCCCGGCGAGCGCCCCTCGCACGGTGGGAGTGAACACGCCGCCGCCGTAGTCGCAGGCCACCACCACGTCGGCCCGGCGCACGGCCGCCGACACCCGCCGCCGCAGCTCCCGCTCGGCCTCGGCCGGGATGACGTCGTGGTCCTCCTCGTCGTAGCGGGCCGTGAGCTGGCCGCTGGCGACCAGCCGCCGCTTGTGCGCGGTGCGCCGCCCCGGCACGGTCACCAGGTCCGTCTCCACGCCGAGCAGGCGCAGCGACTGCACCAGCTCCTCCCCGGGAGGGTCGTCGCCCACGACACCGACGAGCCGGACGCGGGCCCCGAGCGCCACGAGGTTGGCCGCCGTGTTGGCGGCGCCGCCCGGCGCGTTCTCGGTCGCCTCCAGGTTCATCACGGGCACCGGCGCCTCCTGGGCCAGCCGTTTGGCCGAGCCGAGCAGCCACGAATCCAGCATGACGTCGCCAATGACCACGGCGTTGACCGTCTTCTCGTTCGCGATGCCCATGATGAGCGAGTACCTGTGAAAGCTCTGCTCAAACCCATGGGGTCACGGCCTGCGCCAGGTATGGAGGGCATGTCCTGGGGTAGCCGGGCGGCTATGCACGGCTGCTCGGACCTGGTCGACGGCGTGGAGCGGATCGCGGTGCTGAGAGCCAACGCGATCGGCGACTTCCTGCTGGCCGTGCCGGCGTTGGAGGCGCTCAAGCGGGCCTACCCCGGCGCCCGGCTGACCCTGCTCGGCACCGACTGGCACGCCAGGTTCCTCACCGGGCGGCCCGGGCCTGTGGACGACGTGGTGGCACTGCCGCCGATCTCGGGGGTCTCGACGTCGGAGCGCGGGCACACGGCACCGGCCGAGCTCTGCGAGCGGCTGCGGGAGCGCGGGTTCGACCTGGCCGTGCAGATCCACGGCGGCGGCCGCTTCTCCAACCCGTTCATCCGGCGGCTCGGGGCACGGGTGACGGCCGGGCTGCGGGCGCCGGACGCCGAAGGGCTCGACCGCTGGGTGCCGTACACGGACTACCACCACGAGACGCTGCGGTTCCTGCAGGTCGTCGCGCTGGTCGGCGGGGTCGCGGACGGGCTGGAGCCCCGCCTGACGGTCACCGGCGAGGACCGGGACGAGCTGGCTCGCGCCTTCGGCGAGCCACCGCCGGGGCTGGTCGCCGTGCACCCGGGTGCGAACGATCCGCGCCGCCGATGGCCGGTGGAGCGCTTCGCCGCGGTAGCCGACCGGCTCGACCGGCCCATCGTCATCACGGGCACGGACAAGGAGCGGGACCTGGTGGAGGGCGTGGTGGCCGCCATGCGCCGCCCGGCCGTCCCAGTCGTGGGCACCCTCAGCCTCGGCGGCCTGGCCGCCCTCTACGAGCGCTGCGACCTGGTGATCGCCAACGACACCGGCCCCCGGCACCTGGCCGCCGCCGTCGGCACGCCCACGGTCGCCGTCTACTGGTGCGGCAACCTCATCAACCACGGGCCGCTGACCAGGACCCGGCACCGGCCGCTGATCTCGTGGACCACGGCGTGCCCGGTATGCGGCGCGGGCGGCGTGGACCCGCGGGCGGAGCGTTGCCCGCACGACCCGTCGTGGGTGACCGACGTGTCCGTGGGCATGGTGATGGAACAGGTCAGAGACTTGCTCACGGTGGAGGGGAGATGTGGACATGAGTCATCACGCGGTGCTTGACGAGCTGCGCCAGGCCATCGACGAGGCGTTCGGCGGGCGTGACCGGGTCTCGATCCGGGAGGTGTACTCGCACGCCTCCGAGCACGTGAACCTGCCCGCCGACCTGCTCGCGCACCTCAACGAGTTGCCCGAGGGCGCCTACAACCGGCAAGAGGTGACCGAGGCGATCAATGACGTCATCCGGCGCCGGGGTGAGCAGGACAGCCTGGGGCTGCTGGATCAGGATTCTCCGGAATCGGGCGCATAGCGGGCTCGCCGGTGACGGTACACGATCCGCAGGGAGCAGGTCGCGGAGGGGGTGCCCCTTCAACGTGAGCGCCCGCCAGGACCATCACCGATCGCGAGACCGGTCAGGTCGTCGGCCGCCAGAACGTGCTGCAGCTGCACGCATGGGCGGACGACGACAACGTTCTCGCGCTGGGCTGCGCGGGCTCGTGCGAGAGCGAGTTCAACAACGGCCTGGTCCTGGTGAGCATCGACGGGAAGCGGATGACCCAGCTCGCCGCCAACCGCGACACCAACAAGGACGACGCCTGGCGGTGGGTCCTCACACCCAGGTGATGCCGGCGGACAGTTTTTGACCGATCGTTCTTGATAGTGCTAGCTTCGTCCCCGTGGCACGGAGCAAGGAGTTCAATCCTGAGTCGGCGCTGGAGAAGGCGCTCGAGCTGTTCTGGGAGCGCGGTTACGAGGCGACCTCGATGGCCGATCTCGTGGCGCACCTCGGCATCGCGCGGGCCAGCCTCTACTCGACCTTCGGAGGCAAGCGCGAGCTCTATCTCAAGGCGCTGGAGCTCTACCTGGCCCAGCGCGACGTGGTGGAGCCGCTGTCCCAGCCGGGTCCCGCGCTGCCCGCGCTGCGGGCCTTCCTCGACTCCTACGTCGCGGAATGCCTGGCCGACGAGCTGCGGCGCGGGTGCATGGTGGTGAACACCGCTGTGGAGTTCGCCTCCCGCGACCCGGCCGTGTCCCGCAAGGTCGCGGCCAGCTGGACGGGGCTGGAGACCGCCCTGGCCGCAGCGCTGATGAGGGCTCGCGCTCAGGGGGAGATCCCGGAGGGCAAGGATCCCCACGCGCTCGCCAGGTTCCTGCTCGTGCTGCTGCAGGGCATGAGGGTGCTCGGCCGGGCCGATCCGGACCCGCGCCGGCTGCGTGACGCGGTCGATCAGGCCATGGCGGCCGTCCAAATATGAGAACGATTGGTATGGAATGAAGAAATTCGAGGGCAAAGTCGCGCTCGTCACCGGCGCGACCGGAGTCGTGGGCGGGGCGGTCGCGCGGGCGTACGCGCAGGAAGGCGCGGCCGTGCTGGCCGCCGGGCGCGACGCCGGCCGGCTGGCCGCGCTCGTGAAGGGCATCGAGGAGGACGGCGGGCGGGCGAGCGCGTTCACCGGGGACGTCACGAAGTCCGCCGAGGCCGCCGCCATGGTGCGGGCCGCCGTCTCCCGCTATGGCGGTCTCGACGTCGCCTGCAACGCGGCCGGGATCTTCGGCATGCTGGCGCCCGTGGCGGACTACGACGAGGACGTCTGGGACCAGGTGCTCGCCGTGAACCTCAAAGGCGTGTTCCTGTCGATGAAGCACGAGATCGCCCACATGCGCGCGCACGGCGGCGGCGCCATCGTCAACGTCGCCTCCAACCTGGGCGCGCACTGGCGCCTACCGGGGGCCGCCGCCTATGCCGCCTCGAAAGCCGCGGTGAGTCACTTGACCCGCACCGCCGCCCGCGACCACATCGCCGACGGCATCCGCATCAACGCGGTCAGCCCCGGCCCCATTGACTCCCCGATGTCCATGCGACCGAGGGAGACCCGGGAGGAACGGGACGAGCGTATGCGCGGCGCGCTGCCTATCGGCCGGGTCGCCATGCCTGAGGAGATCGCCGCGTCGGTGTTGTGGCTGTCGTCCGAGGAGTCGAGTTTCGTCGTCGGCCAGGACCACGTGATCGACGGCGGCGCCACGGCCTGATCTTCATCACAGAGCCCTCGGCGGGCGGTCCGGCCGGCCGCGCGGCGCCGCGCGGCCGGCCCAGGTGCGGCTCTTGATCGCCGGTGTCCCTCAGGTACGCCACGTGATCTGGTCGAACACGGCGGTGGCCAGGGTGTCCGGGCTCCCGGACGTCACGGCGAGGCCCGCGTAGTACGGGGCATCGCCGAAGGCCGCCAGTGTGTCCTGGCTCACCGTCGTCCAGGTCGTACCGTCGCCCGACACGGAGGCAGTGAAGACCATGCCCGTGCGCCGCAACCGCAGCCACACCGGGGCTCCGGAGAACGACGGGCCGTTCACCGCCGGCGCGCTGCCGGCCACCTTCGTCCGCCGGATCAACTGGCACACGCCGCTTCCTCCGGCGGTCACCACCGTCCCCGCCATCAGGTCGAAGGGATTGAGTGACTTCGCCATCACCACCCCGATCCGGCCGGGTTCGCCGGTCGGCCGGGTCAGCCGGGCCGTGAACTCCGCGTCCCCGGACAAGGGCACGTACGCGAAATGGGCGCTCGCGCCCTGCCCGTTGACGTTGAGGTCGGCGCCCGCGCCACGTACGGTGAAGACCCCGTCGTCGTGGTGGGTGACGCCCGGAGTGCGGACGAACGCCACGCCGTACGTGCCGTGGAGCCGCTCGTCATAGACCACGTCGCCGAGGTCCCGGTACGCCCAGGGGTCCGGTGGAGCGGCGGCCACGGTTAGAGGGAGCGCTGCCGTTCCCGAGCCGCTCGCGTTCTCCGCCGTCAGCCGGATGGTGTGCTCTCCGGACTCAGCGGGGGTGCCAGTGATCACACCGGTCCGAGGATCGAGGCTCAGCCCGCCGGGCAGTCCCGTCGCCGTGAACCGTACCGGATCGCCCGTGGCGCGCACGACGAGGCGGAACGGCCGCCCGGCGGCGCCGTACGCGATCTTGGGGGTGGACAGTGCGGGCGCCGTGGAGGGCTGGGGCATCCGGGCGCTCACCGGACGCGAGCGCGGCCCCGTCCCGGCCGTGTTGCCGCGCGCGACGACGTAGTGGTACGTGCGGCCGGGAACGCCGGTGGCATCCCTGAACCGGGTCCGCGTGCCGAACCCGACAGGGGCGACGCCGGTGGCCAGCACCTCGTACGGGCCTCGCTCAGCGTCCCCGCGCCACACCGTATACCGCCCGGACAGGTCGTCGTCCCGCCACGTGAGCTGAACCGCGGAGTCGTCCTCTGCCGCCTCCGCCTCGCTCACGCCGCCCTGCGGCTCGGAGACCGACCAGCCGGTGCCGCCTGCCGCCTCGATCGTGACGTTGTCGAAGCAGGCCGTGCCGGTCTCCGCATAGTCCTGCGCGACCCCAAGGCACGAGGTGAAGGCCAGCCCCACCAGGGCGTGCCGGCCCAGCGGCAGCTCGTCCGAGCCCACCGTGGTCCACTCGTGCCCGTCCGGCGAGATCTCTCCCGTGAGGAGGGATCCCTTGCGCGTGATCCGCACCCAGTAGGGCATCCGCAGCCGGTAGCCGTCGCCCGCCGCCTCCACATAGGGAGATTCCAGCGGCGTCGCCGACTCGGGCAGCGGCCCGAGCTCAGAGATCGGGAAACCGGCGTTCACCGTGATCGCCGAGCGCTGTGACGGCGGCACGGGGATGGAGCCGGTGCCGCGCGTGGCGCCGCCGGGAGTGGCCCGTACCGTCCACACCCCGCTCCAGGTGTGCAGCGGCAGACCCTGTAGCAGCATCGCCGCGTGCGGCGCCCCCGCCTCGAGCGAGCCGCGTACCATGACACCCACCTGGGAGTACTGCGAACTGAGTGGGTACACGACCCGGGCGGTGACGGTGCCGTCCGCCGCCAGCGGCAGCCAGGCGAAGCGGAAGGAGTCGGCGTTTTCGGCGATTCCCGTGCCGCCCGCCTCCATGGTGACGCGCTCACCGTCGTATCCGGTCCGGCCCTTCGGCCGGGTCGCGCCGATGTCACCGGTACGCCAGGGCGCGGGCAGTCCGGAAGCCGCCACGGCAGGCAGTGATCGAGGGCCGGCGCCTTGGCCGTTGGCCGCCGTGACCGTGTAGGCGTAGGCGCGGCCCGCGCCTGCGGTGCGGTCGGTGTAAGAGGTCGCGGTGAGGTCGTCGGCGAGCCGCGTGTACGCGTCGGCGTCCGGCTCCTTCCGCCACACCGCGTAACTCTGGGCGCCGACCGCCGGCGCCCAGGCGACCTCGATCCCCGCGTCGCCGGAGGCCGCCGTCACACCGGCCGGGGCAGTGGGCGCGCCGGCCGGCAGGCCCGCGCCGCGCTCCGTACCGGCGAAGGTGAGGGTCCCCCACGACGGGTGGTCGTCGTTGTAGCCCTCGACCACGCGCGTCCCGCCCTCGCCCCGGAAGATCACCTTCTCGGTGTAGGGTGCGGGCTTGCCGAGGCGTCCCGCGTAATGGGCGTACCCCATCTCCCACAGCGGCCGGAACACGGCGCGCTGCCGGTTGGAGACGGCCGTCTTGATGTACTTGCCGGTGCGGTCGAGATCGGGAGTGAACGGCACGGAGTCGTCGCCGAGGTTGTAGCGGGCAAAGTACTCGAAGTTGGCGAGCATCCGGTCGTCGGCGAAGCCGAAGAGATCCACGCCCTGCTGCCAGGCGACCTCGGCCGCGTCCGCGAGCAGGCCTACCGCGAGCTGCTCGTGGGCCTGGTCGCGGCCGGACTCCTGGCCCTGCCCGGCGGCCGTGACGACGCGGTTGAGCACGGAGCCGTTGCCGGCCCCGGCCGTCGCGAACCGCATGGCGTCCTCGAACATCACCCGGTCGTCGCAGAACACCGCGATGGCGAGGATCGTACGGAGCGCGCCGAGGTCCCAGTTGCCGTTGGCGTACAGGCAGTAACTGGACACCGCCGGGTACCAGACGTCGGTGAAGGAGCGGACGCAGCGCCGCACCGACGCCTCGGGCCAGCCGTCGTAGCCGGTGTGCCGGAGGATCTCCGCGGCGTTGACCAGCTTGAACCCCTGGATTCCTGCGCCGAGCTGCCCGTCCGCGCCGGTGATTCCGGTGAGGGAGGCCGCCCAGGCGTCCAGGATGTCGCGTGCCTTGTCGGCGTGGCGGACGTCGCCGGTGATCGCCCACATCAGGGCGTTCTGGTAAGCGGCGGCCGCGTCGGCGGCGGCCTGGTTGGCGAAGTTGGTGGGGCCGCGGCCCCAGGTTGTGATCTGCCCGGTGTTCTGGACGGTGTAGGCGTGCTGGGAGCGGGCGTGGGCGGCCATCGCGGCGAAACCGGCGGCGATCGGCTCGCGTCCGGCCGCGACCGCGGACTTCATCCGGTCCAGGTCGGCGCGGGAGTGGAGGAGGCCAGGGTGGGCGAAGGCGAATGCTTCTTCCGCATTCGTTCCTTCCGGGCTCAGGGCCCACGCGGGAGTGGCGGAAGCGGACAGCAGCCCGCTCCCGGCCACGGCCGCGAGCCCCGCCGCGCTGAGGAACGACCGTCGGCTCAGGGGATTCACGGGAGTCTCCTTGCTCAGGCGGGGTGCCCGACGGTGACGGTGAGGGACTTCGTCGCCGTGCCCACGTTGTTCGTGGCCGCGACGGTGACCGTGTAGGTGCCGGGGACCTGCGGGATTCCGGAGATCAGACCGGTGTTCTTGTCGACCGTGAGGCCCTTCGGCAGGCCTTCGGCGTTGAACGACGTCGGCAGCGCGGTCGCGGCGATCAGGTGGTTGAAGACCTGCCGCGCGGTGGCCGCCGCCTCGCCCGGGCTCGTGATCTGCGGCGCGACGGTGGCCGCCGGCGCGGCGGCGTCCAGAAAGCGCAGGTTCTTCACGTGTTCGTTGACGAACATCGGGACCATGTCCTGGGTCAGGTACCAGCGAGGCTTCTGCATGGTGTCGGCGATGACCGTGCCGTTGATCGCCAGGTTCTGGAAGGTGACGTTCGTGACCGGGCGGTCCGCGTCGTAGCCGACGATGAGCGACATGTTGGCGCGGGTGCCGTCGTACTTCAGGTTCCGCACGTACACGTCCTCGATGCCCCGGCCTGGCGAGGAGTTGTACCGGTTGGCCATGACCCGCATGTTGATCAGCTGGCCCCAGCGGAAGTCTTCCACCCGTACGTCCTGGATGCGGACGTTGCGGATCAGGTTGCTGTCGCCGGTGTTCATGGCGAAGCAGCCCTGGTAGAGGACCTGCGGCTCGCGGTGGTCGAGAACGTCGATGTTGCTGAACACGATGTTCTCGATGACCTCCGGTTTCTCCGGGTTGCCGTGCGTGCCCATGTTCACCGGGTGCGCGACGTCGGCCCAGAGGATGGAGTTGCGTACGGTGACGTTGCGGGTGTCTCCGTAGTAGTCCCAGCGGTGGGCGTAGATGGCGATGCAGTCGTCGCTGTTGCGCATGAAGACGCCCTCGATCAGGACGTCCTCGCTGCTGAACACGTCGATGCCGTCGCCCCACTGGCCGCTGCTGTAGGAGTGCAGGTTGCGGACGGTGACCTGCCTGGACTGGCCGATGGTGCAGGCGTAGCCGGTGCGTGGGTTGAGCACCATGATGCCGTCGATCTCGATGTTCTTGGAGAACGCCGCGGTGATGCCGCCATCGGCGTTCCACAGGATGCCCCGGCCGAGCAGCCGGGCGTTCTCGACGTTGCGGAACTCCACCCGGGCCTTCAGCACCGCGCCGCCGGCCAGGTACACCGTCTTGCCGCTGGGCACCATCAGCACGTTGTTGGGGACGGTGTGCAGGCCGGGGCCGAAGTAAATGACGGTCGGGTCGTCCTGCTCGGGCCGTTGCGCCTCGATCGGGTTGGCGTGCAGTTGCAGGTTGTCGAAGATCTCGCCGTCGACCTCGATGGAGAGGTTGCGCGGCTCGCTGAGGCTGAAGCACACCGTGTCGCCGGCCACATCGGGCTTGATGCCGTACGACAGCGGGCGGATCCGCGCGGAGCCGATGGCGCCCTTGGCCGAGGTGACCTCGACCTCCACGGTGCCGTTGAAGTCGAAGGTGGCGACCGAGGTGTTCCGGAGGATGCCGGCACCCGTCTTCTCGTTGATCGTCTTGGTCGTGCCGCGGAGGACGGGCACGGGCTGCCACTGGCCGTTCGGGGTGCGAGCCTTGACGGAGAAGCTCGCGTTGGTCGGCACCCCGTCCGGGACGGGGTACACCACCAGCCGGTCGGCGACCTCGGACCTGTCGTCCGCATGCGCGGCGCCGGCCATTGTGCCGATCAATGGGTATGCGACCGCGGTGGCGCCCGCGGCCTGGAGGAGCGTGCGCCGGGTCAGCCCGATGCCGTGGGGGTCGGTCATTGGGAGTCCTTGGGGGTGAGGGTGAATCGGGATGGGAGCGTGATGTGCCCGTGCCGAGGGGTCGAAGGACGGCACAGTCAGGCATAGAAACCGGTCTCCATGCCCTGCGTAGATATATCGCGGATAGCCCTCACAGGTAAACGGCTTGACCTAGATTTGCTCACAGGCTAGGTTTCGCTCCGGTGCGTGAAGCGGTAGGCACCGGTAACTGTTGCCGTCGTGCGCCGCGGCGCCGTAACTGACGGGCCCTGCTCTCTGCCGAGCCGGGGGCCACCGAGCGGTGGATCGAAGGCGCCGTCGAGACGCGGCTCCGGCGGCAGTCCGTATTTCAGCGCGAGGACCCGCCCATGTACTGGGCGCTGCTCGACGAATGCGCTCTCCTTCGGCCGGTCGGTGGGAGGGAAGTGATGCGAGAACAGCTGGAGCATTTGCTGAAGCTGACCGAGCGACCCAATATCTCGATCCAGGTCGTGCCGCTGGAGGTTGGGTGCCACAGCAGGTCTGCTGGGAGGCTTCGCCCTCGCGCAGGGTGACGACATCCCAGACCACATCTCACTCGAAGACGCCGCACAGGGCGCTGTATCCGCTCATGAGGACATGGTGCGGCGCGTTAGCCTCATCCGGGACTCCGAGCAACCCGACGTCCCACCGATGATCCTTCGGGGCGATGTCTTCCGCGCTTTCGTGGGCGGCGCGAAGCTCGGAGAATTCGACTTCTGAATCGTGTCCGCTACGGGATGGGCACCGCGGTGCCGGATACCTTGACGCGGGTGTCGCCGGGGATCGCGGTGCATGTCAGGAGGCTTGGCCGCCCCATGTCGACGCCCTGGTGAATGGTGATGCTGCTGCCGTCCTGGAGGTGTCCCAGGGTGCGCAGGTAACCGGTGAAGGCGGCCGCCGCCGCGCCGGTGGCCGGGTCTTCGACCACGCCGCCGGGTGGGAACGGGTTGCGGGCGTGGAAGACGGCGGGAGACTCGGCCCAGAAGAGGTGGACAGTGGTCCAGCCCAGCTCCGCCATGATCTTGGCGAGGGCGTCGTAGTCGTAGTCGAGGTCGGCCAGGCGGTCTCGGGTGGCCGCCGCCAGGACGAGATGGTCGTTGCCGGCGTTGGCGACGTGTGCCGGATAGGCGGGGTCCAGATCGTCGGCCGACCAGCGCAGTCCGGCGAGCGTCCGCCGTATCTCCTCCTCGGTGGCTGGGCGGGTGGAGGCAGGCGGGCTCGTCAAGACAGCGGTGATGTCACCGGCCGGGCCTGGGACGATCTCCACCGGGACCGGGCCCGCCTGGGTGGCGAGGTGCACGGTTCCCTGGCCGATCCGCTCGCCGAGCGCGACCGACGTCGCGATCGTCGCGTGGCCGCAGAAGGCGACCTCGGCCAGCGGGCTGAAGTATCGGACCCGGTACTGACGCTCTCCCGTGGGAAAGAGGAAGGCCGACTCGGAGTAGCCGAGCTCGGCGGCTATGGCCAGCATCTCGGCGTCGGACAATCCCTGGGCGTCCAAGACCACTCCGGCGGGATTGCCCCCAGAGGGGGTGGTGGTGAAGGCGGTATATCTCAGGACTTCGGTCACCTGACCATCATTGCGCCTGCCCATCGGCGGTCAACGGGGGTAGGGGCGTGCCGGGAAACGGGTTTCCGCTGGAGGGGGAGTGGGATGACTCGTCGGCTTCGGGTCGGGGCGGCGCTGTCGCTGTCCGGGAAGCATGCCCGGTTCGGGAAGCAGGCGAAGCTGGGCCTCGACGTCTGGCAGACCTTCGACGAGTCGGCAGAGCTGATCGTCGAGGACGACCGGAGCGATCCCGAGGTGCTGGAGCAGGTCCTGGTCTCGCTGGCGGCGCGCTGCGACCTCCTGCTGGGGCCGTACTCCACCGGGCTCATGCGCAGGGCGGGACGTGTCGCGGCGGCGATGGACCGGCTGATCTGGAATCACGGGGGTTCGGGCGATGACGTGGAAGAGGCCCATCCCGGGCATGTCGTCTCGGTCCTTACGCCGACGAGCCGGTACGCCGAACCCTTCGTCCGCCACCTCGCGGAGAACGGCCACCGGAGCCGGTTGTGGATCGCCGAGGGCAAGGGGAGCTTCGGGCGGCAGGTGGCCGAGGGCGCGGAGGCCTGCGCGAGGGAATGGGGCATTCCGGCGAGCCGTATCGGGTCCGGGGAAAGCCTTCCGGCGCATGGGGAGTGGAATCTGCTGTGTGCCGGGTCGTTCGACGAGGACGTCGAAGTGATCAAGCGGGCGGGCGGTCCGCGGGTCGTTTGTGCTGTGGCGGCGGGAGTGCGGGAGTTCGGCGAGGCCGTGGACGATCCGCGGGGGATTTACGGGGTCGGGCAGTGGTTCCCGGGGAGCGGGCACGCGGAACTCGGTGTTTCCGAGCGGGAGTTTCTCGACGCCTACCGGGAGCGGGCCGGGGCCCTGCCCGGTTATCCCGCCGTCCAGGCCGCGGCCACCGCGATCATCGCGACTCACTGCGCCGCCGAGGCCGGAAGCGCTGAATGTGCGCAGTTGTGGGCGGTCGCCGGTGCGCTGGAGACCACCACGTTGTTCGGCGCGTTCGCGATCGACCCGCACACCGGTCTCCAGGTCGGCCATCGGGCGGCGCTCACCCGGTGGGAGGCTCATGGGCCCGTTGCCGTCGGCTGAGCGAAGGGTGCGGCCCGCACCCGCCGGAGCGGGCGCGGGCCGCACGAAAGGGTCAGACCCGGCTGATGCGGACCGCGTCGGCGATGACGAGGCCAGTGCCGGAGGTCCACCGGCTCACGCCGACCACGTTGTACGTGCCCGCGTTGAGGGTGAACGTCCCGATGCTGCGCCATGTCCCGCCGCCGGAGCGTTGGTCGACGTACACGGTCTGGTTGCCGCCCGACGCTGCCACGATGTACGGCGCCGAGCTGTTGTACCCGGGATCAGCCGGATACCAGACCTCGACCCGGTACGTGCCGGCGCTGGGGATCGTGGCCGAGTACCACGCCGGGTCGCTGGCGGCGACCGGGTCGGCGAAGCGGTAGTCGGCGCCGTAGCGCTGGCTGGAGTAGGCGGAGGTGCCCCAGTTGGCGCTGGCGGTGAACTGGCCGGCCGTGGTGTTGTCGACGGTCGTCGTCCACGACGGGGTGCCGCCACCGGTCACGTAATTCATGTACGTGGTCCAGTTCCAGTGCGGACCCGGGTCGGTGTGGGTCGCGCCGGGCACCTCGTTGTGGCCGATGATGCCGGTACGGGTCTTCGGGATGCCGTACTTGTCGCACAGGTAGCGGGTCAGCGCGGCCGAGGACCGGTACATCGCGTCGGTGAACCACGAGGCGTCGTTGACCCAGCCCTCGTGCTCGAGGCCGATGGAGCGGGTGTTGTAGGTCCAGTTCCCCGCGTGCCAGGCGATGTCCTTGTCGCGGACCATCTGGGTGATGGCGCCGTTCGAGGACTTGATCACGTAGTGCGCCGAGACGTTGGCGCTGGGGTTCTGGAACCAGGAGATCGTCCCCGCGTACGAGCCCTGGGTGACGTGGATGATCACCCGGTCGATGTTGTAGCTGGACTCGCGGCTGGAGACGGTGTAGTTGCCGGAGTTGGCGGGAACCCACGCGGCGTCCGGGTAGTCCGGGCTGGCGACCTCGGCCTGCGCGTTCAGGTCGCGGGCCTTGGCCAGATCGCCGCGATCGGCGGTGACCTCCTGCGGCTTGACCTGCACGCCGCGGGCGTCGATGCCGAGGCCGAGTTGCTCGTACACGGCGTCGGCGTACAGGCGCGCCAGCTCGGGCGAGGAGGCGTTGCCGTACTTGGCGACGGCCTGGTACCAGCGGCCGATGTCCTTCCTGGCGGTCTCGTCAAGGGCCAGCGCGTCGGCGTGGGAGCGCAGGACCGCGGCGCCGCCGAGGATGTTGGCCGCGTCGTCGGTCTTCAGCTTCTCGACCGGGAGCTTGGTGAGCTCGGCGGCCTTCTCGAGCGAGTGGTTGGTCGGGTTGCTGACCAGGTGCGTCATGCCGTAGCCGCCGCTGGCGCTGGGCTCGCCGTTGTGGCCGTCGAGGTGGGTCTCGGCGTAGGCGAGCGCGACGAGCAGGTCGCGCGGGACGTCGTATGCGGCCGCCGCCTTGGCGAACGCCGCGGGCAGTGGGGCCTCCTTTGCCGCAGCCATGGTGGGCTGGCCTGCGACGATGAGGAGGACGGCGAGAATCGAAGTGGCGAGGGCTGCTAATCGCGTGCGGGCGAGAGTCATGGGTGCTCCTCGTTCACAAGGGTGACGGGAGCAACGTATGGCATGTCCTGACTGATGTCGATAATTGACATTACTTCGGTGTTAGGTGAAACTTTCCGCCTATCGATCGCTTGAAGACTATTGCGCTTTAGTCTGATTGCCCTGAAAATTCCCTTCGTGACCGCGCTTCTGCGTACCGTCTTAGCGGCGCTCACCGCCGCATTCGTCAGCATCGTCACTCCCACCGCCTCCGCCGCCGCAGCCGCCTGCGCGACTGATCCCGCCACCCCCAAACGCCAGCTCAGGGCCATGTGGATCTCGTCTGTCGCGAACATCGACTGGCCGAGCCGCACCGGGCTGAGCGCGTCCGCGCAGCAGGCCGAGTTCCGCGCCTGGCTGGACCTGGCCGTCGCCAAACGGATGAACGCCGTGGTCGTGCAGGTCAGGCCGACGGCTGACGCGTTCTGGCCGTCGCCGTACGAGCCGTGGTCGCAATGGCTGACCGGCACGCAGGGCGGCAACCCGGGCTACGACCCCCTGGCGTTCATGGTCACCGAGGCCCACGCCCGCAACCTGGAGCTCCACGCCTGGTTCAACCCGTACCGGATCGCCAACCACGACGACCCGACCAGGCTCGTCTCCACGCATCCGGCGCGCCAGAACCCGAGCTGGCGCTTCGCCTACGGCGGCAAGCTCTACTACAACCCGGGCATCCCGACGGTACGCGACTTCATCCAGGACGCGATCATGGACGCCGTCTCCCGCTACGACATCGACGGCGTGCACCTCGACGACTACTTCTACCCCTATCCGGTCAGCGGCGAGAGCATCCCGGACGCGGCCACGTACCAGCAGTACGGCGGCTCGTTCAGCAACATCGGCGACTGGCGGCGCAACAACGTCAACCTCCTCGTCCGCGAGCTCGACCAGCGCATCCACGCCGCCAAGCCGCACGTGTCCTTCGGCATCAGCCCGTTCGGCATCTGGCGCAACTCCGGCACCGACCCGCTCGGCTCGCGCACCTCGGGCCTGCAGTCGTACGACGCCATCTACGCCGACAGCCGGCAGTGGGTGAAGCAGGGCTGGGTCGACTACATCGCGCCGCAGATCTACTGGCACATCGGCTTCTCCACCGCCGCCTACGAGGTCCTCACCGCCTGGTGGTCCGACGTCGTCCGGGACACCGGCGTGCAACTCGTCGTCGGCCAGGCCGCCTACCGCGCCGGCGCCTCCGGCCAGGACGCCGCCTGGCAGGACCCGGCCGAGCTCAGCGACCACCTCACCGACAACAGGAAACATCCCGAGATCGTCGGCGACGTCTACTTCAGCGCCAAGGACGTCAAGGCCGATCGGATCGGCGCGATCACCAGGCTCGTCAACAGCCACTACACCAAGCCCGCGCTGCTGCCCGCCCGCGGCTCGGCCGCCGCCCCCGCCGCGCCGGCCATCACCTCCGCCACCCAGGTCACGGGCGGCGTCCAGCTGGCCTGGACCGGGTCGGGCACGTCGTACGCGGTCTACCGCGTGGCCGGCTCCCCGTCCGCGGCGGACCCGTGCTTCTTCGCCGACGCCCGCAACCTGATCACCACCACCAGGAAGACGTCCTTCACCGACACGACCGCCAGTGGCACGCAGACCTACTACGTGACCGCGCTCAACAGGACGCACCAGGAGAGCGCGCCCAGCGCCGGCCGGGTCGCCTCCGGCGGCTCGGCGTTCAGCGTGGTGGTCGACAACGCCGGGTCCGGCTTCACCGCCAGCGCCAACTGGGGCACCTCGACGTACTCTGCGCAGCTGCACGGCACCGACTACCGCTTCGCCGACCCGGTCGCGGCCAGCGATCCCGCCTGGTTCCAGGCCGCCATCCCGAGCGCGGGCAGCTACCGGGTGGAGGTGTGGTATCCGGCCAACTCCGGCTACAACAGCGCGACGCCGTACATCGTGGCCGCGTCGGGCGGCAACCAGACGGTCACCGTGGATCAGCGGTCGGGGGGCGGGGCGTGGCGCGGCATCGGCACGTTCTCCCTCAACGCGGGCACGTACAACGTGGTCGGCGTGAGCCGCTGGACCTCCACCACGGGGTATGTCATCGCCGACGCGGTCCGCATCACCAAGGTCTGACCGCCGGTCGAGCGGGCTGGGCAGGCCGGGCCGATGATCGTACGATGAGCCGGTGGACGGTGCCCGTCCGCGGCCTGCCGACGTGGTCGCGGCCCTGGTCGCGGCAGGCTTGACGCTGACGATCGGCTACGAGGGCCCGCTGCTGCCGATCCTCCTGGCCGCCGCGCTGGCGGTGGTGTGGATGCGCCGCGCGCCGCTCACCGTGGCGTGGATCGCCGCCGGCGCGGCGGTCGCGCTGCCCGTGCTGTGCGTGCTGGCGCCTTCCGTCGTGCCGCCGCTGGATGACCTGCTGGTGTGGCCGCCGTCGTGCGCGTTCGGGGTGTACGCGGCGATGCGGTTCGCGGCCGGGCGGCATCGCCGCGTCCTGCGGTGGTTACCGGTGATCACGCTTGCCGCGGCCGTGCTGCTGCTCGCCGAGTGGCCGGCCGCCGCGCCCCTTGTCCTGCGTACTGAGGTGGTGATCGCGCTGGCGGCGCTGTACGGCCTGTACGCGGAGGTCCGGACGAGGCTGGACCGGGCGCTGGACGAGCGGGCCGAGCGGGTCGAACGCGAGCGGCTGGCCGGCGAGATCCACGACGTCGTCACCCACCGCGTCAGCCGGATGGTGCTGCAGGCCGGAGCCTTGGCCGCGGCCACCGCCGACGACCGGAGCAGGGCGGTGGCGGAGGAGCTGCGCGCCACGGCATTCGAGGCGCTGGAGGAGCTGCGTCACATGGTGGCGTTGTTGCGGCGCGGCAACGGGGAGGGCTTCGACCTGGGCTTGCCGCTGCCCGACCTGCGCTCGCTGATCTCGGAGTTCGCCTGCGCGGGCGTGCCCGTGGAACTGGTCGTGACCGGCACGCCGGTGCCCGTCTCCGGCGCTGTGGGGCGGACGGCGTACCGGGTGGTCCAGGAGGCCCTGAGCAACGTCTGCGACCACGCTCCCGGCGCGGACGCCCGCGTGGAGGTGCGCTATCTCCCCGGCATCGTGCGGATCAGCATCAGCAACACGCCGCCGGACAAGGCGGCGCCCATGCTCGACCAGGAGGACGCGGGCGGCCTGCACGACGTCCGGCAGTGGGTGGAGCTGGCGGGCGGCACGCTGAAGGCCGGTCCAGTGGCGGACGGCGGCTTCCACGTCGAGGCCGTTCTCCCCACGTCCCCGCCTTGACCGACCAAGGTCTTTAGTCGGCATCCTCCCAAGGAACGACAGAAACCGTCCCAGGGACGGATCCCCTGCGGCCCTCGCCAGGCGAGTCTGGAACCCATGAACCGACTAGCCCGGACAGCTGTCTTGGTCGTTGCGGCCGTCCTGATCGCGTCATGTGGCGGGCGCTCCACCACCGCCACCCCGGCGGGTGGGCACGCCGGCCATTCCGGCCACACCGCCACGTCCACGCCCGTGGCCGCCCCGCTCCGGGCCGGCGAACGGTTCGTGAATCTGACCATGGCGGAGCCGTACACGCCGGGCCCGCCCAACGGCGGCACGGACGACTACCGTTGCTTCCTCATCGACCCGAAGCTGGCGAACCGGATGTTCCTGACCGGCGCCCAGTTCCAGCCCCAGAACACCGACCTCGTCCACCACGCGATCTTCTTCCGGCTCAACCCCGAGCAGGCCGCGCGGGCCCGCGACCTCGACGCCGCCACCCCCGGTCAGGGCTACACCTGCTTCGGCGACTCGGGCGTCGACGAGGCGTCCTGGGTGGCCCATTGGGCGCCCGGCACGAACGAGACGCTCCTCGACGCGAAGTACGGATACGAGCTGCCGCCGGGTAGCCAGCTCGTCATGCAGGTTCACTACAACCTGCTGGGCGCGGCGGGCAAGCCGGGCACCGATCGTTCGGGGATCCGGCTGCGTCTCACCGAGCAGTCGCTGACGCCGCTCGAGACCGCGCTGTTCCCCGCCCCGGTCGAGCTGCCCTGCACGCCGAAGGAATCGGGCCCGCTGTGCGACCGGGCCGCCGCGGTGAAGGACGTGATCGGCAGGTTCGGCAAGGAGATCGAGGACCAGCTGGCCGGACTCGCCGAGTTCTGCCGCGCCGCCGAGCCCGGCCCCACGCAGCACTGCGACCTGCCCGTCCAGGGCCCGGCCACCGTCCATGCCCTGGCGGGCCATATGCACCTGCTCGGCCGCGCCATCAAGGTCGAGCTGAACCCCGGCGCACCCGGCGCTCGCACGCTGCTGGACGTCCCCGACTACAACTTCGACGACCAGTCGCTTCGCGTGCTCCCCGCGCCCGTCCAGCTCAAGAAGGGCGACGTCGTCCGGGTGACCTGCACGCACGACGCCGGTCTGCGCGCCCTGCTGCCGCAGCTCCAGAACCAGCCGCCGCGGTATGTGGTGTGGGGCGACGGCACCAGCGACGAGATGTGCCTCGGCATCGCCATCGTGTCCCAGGCCTAGGATCCGTAGACCACCGAGAGGAACCGCACCAGGACCGCCTCCCTGCTCGCCGCCGGCAGCGCGTCCAGGACTGTGTTGACCACCGCCATCTCCGGCTGTCCCGCCCCTGGCCGCAGGTCCACCCCCACGGACGCGGCCAGCTCGGCGAAGGTCGCGTCGTCCAGTGCCTCCAGATCCAGGCCCGCCACCAACTCGACCAGCCCATCGGGCAACACGACGGGCCCGCGCTCCCGGGCGGCCGCGGCCGAATCGGCGATCACCTTCAGCATGGCGTCGACCCCGGCCAGCGTCACCCCGGTCACGGTGATGTGCAGGTTGGCCGGGATGCCGGCGTACGACAGCTGCGGCTGCAGGAACCAGCCCCGGCCCCGCGCCTCGTCCGCCAGCACGAACACGTCGATCCCGTCCCCGGCGAAGGCCACCAGCGACGACTCCGGCTCACCCAGCACCGGCAGCCCGGGGATCGCGGCGATGCCCTTACGCAGCCGGGTCGTGGCCTCCAGCGTGACGCGGCCCAGCTCCTCGTACCCCTGCCGGCCGAGCGCCTGCAGGGTGGCCCAGGCGCCGCCGAGCGGGCCCGCCGACCTGGAACTCTGGACGGTCGCGTTGATGATCGTGTAGCCGGGCCAGCCGGCCGAGGCGAAGTACGCCTTGCGGCGCATCGCGGGGTCGGCGAAGAGCACGACCGAGGCGCCTTTGGGGGCGTACCCGTACTTGTGCAGGTCGCAGGAGATCGAGGTCACGCCGGGCACGGACAGGTCGAACGGCGGGATGGCCGCGCCCGCGGCACGCAGCCACGGCAGCAGCCACCCGCCCACGCACGCGTCCACATGACAGGGCACGCCGGCAGCAGACGCCACGGCGGCGACCTGCTCGATCGGATCGATCACGCCTTGCGGATAGGACGGCGCCGAGGCGACGACCAGGATCGTGCCGTCGTCGATCGCCGCCGCCACGTCCTCCGCCCGCACCCGGTACGTGTCCAGGTCCACCGGCACGGCGACGACCTCGACCCCGAGGTAGTGGGCGGCCTTGTGGAAAGCGGGGTGGGCGGTGACCGGGACCACCAGGTTGGGGCGGTCCTTGGCCAGGGAGTCCCGGGCCGCCTTCACGGCCAGCATGATGGACTCCGTGCCGCCGCTCGTGAAGATGCCGTGCCCGCCGGAGCTCGCGCCGAGCACGTCGGCGACCGCGCCGACGACCTGCCGCTCCATCTCGACCACGCTGGGGAACGCGGTCGGGTCGAGGCAGTTGACCTCCAGCATCTCGAAGTACGCCCGCGCCGCCGCGTCGTTGACCTCGGCCCGCCCGGTGTCGTAGACGTAGGCCGTCACCTGGCCGCCCCGCACCGGTAAGTCGTGCTGCTTGAGCCTGGCCACCTCGGCCAGCAGGTCCTCGACGGGCCGTCCGGTGAAGGGGAGGTTCACGCAGGCTCCTTGCTCACGGCCCCGCCGCCCACGGGTGTCATGCGCCCGAACATAGTTCGGCCACCTGTCGTGGTCAATCACCTCAGCGCGTCCACGGGCTCCATCCTGGCCGCCCGCAGGGCCGGGTACAGCCCGGCCAGCAGGCCCACCACGGCCCCCGCGACGGGCGCGGCGAGCGCCAGGCGCACGTCGAGGAGCGGCGTCCACTGCTTGGCGGCGGACACGCCGACGACCGTCACCACGCCCAGGCTCGCGCCGATCACCCCGCCCGCCAGCCCGATCAGCGTCGACTCCAGCAGGAACTGGGCGGCGACGTGCCGCCTGGCCGCGCCGAGCGAGCGCCGCAGGCCGATCTCGGCGATCCGCTCCATCACGGTGACGAGCGTGACGTTCGCGATGCCGACCGCGCCGACGACGAGCGAGACCAGGCCGAGGATCAGGAACAACGCGTTGGCGTCAGCCTGCGCCTGGTCCCTCGCCCGCGTCGGGCTCGGCGGGGCGATCACCTGCAGCATGTCGCCGTTCCCCGGGCTGAGCGCGTCCGGGGCCTGCCCGGCGATCAGGCCCGCGGCGCCCAGGCTGGTGTTGACCAGCACCCTGGTGACGTCGCGCAGGCCGAAGCGGCGGCCGACGGTGGGCGGCACGATCACGGCGGTGCTCAGGTTCCGTTCGCGGCGCAGGTCGCCCAGGATGCCGATGACGGTGTACGCGTGCCCGCCGACGAAGATCGCCGGCGCCCGGTCGAGGTCGCCGATCCCGAGCATCTTGGCCGCCTGGTCGCCGATCACCGCCACCCGGTCGCCGCGCCGGATGTGCCCAGCGTCGTAGAACCGGCCCCGCACGATCCTGCCGCGTGCCGCCTCCGGCAGGCCGGTGGTCGCCGCCATCACCGTCAGGGTCTGCGCGGTCACCCTGGTGGGGTCCACGATGGCGTTGGCGCGTACCGAGACGTTCGCGCCGTCCTTCGACTCGGCCACGGCGGCTGCCGACTCCACGCCGCGCAACCGGGTCAGCCGGTCGATCGCGTCCCACTCCACCAGCGGGACGTTCTCCGACTCCGGCACCTCCACCGTGATGGCGGTGGCGACCAGCTCGTCGAAGCGGCCGACGATCTGGTTGCCCGCCGTGGCCGCCACGCCGAGCGTGACGACCAGCGTGGTGATGCCGAGCACGGTGCCGAGCGTGGTGAGCGCCGTGCGCACGGGCCTGGCGAGCAGCCCCGCGAGGGCCTCACCGGCGAGATCGCGAATGTGCATCAGAGCTCCGTCAGCACGCCGTCGGTGATGCGGACCCGCCGGGCGGCCCGCTCGCCGACCTCCCGCTCGTGGGTGATCACCACCAGAGTCAGCCCCTGTGCGCGCAACTCGTCGAACAGGTCGAGCACGGCCTCGGTGTTGCGGCTGTCCAGGTTGCCGGTGGGCTCGTCGCAGAGCAGCAGCGACGGCTCGCCCATGAGGGCCCTGGCGATGGCCGCGCGCTGGCGTTCGCCGCCCGACAACCGGCCGGGCGGGAAGCCCGTCCGGTGGCCGAGCCCGACGCGCTCCAGCGCCGCCAGGGCCCGCTCCCTCCTCCCCTTGCGCGGCCGCCGGTGGTAGATCTCGGCGAGCATCACGTTCTCCGCCACGCTGCGGTGGGAGAGCAGGTGGAAGGACTGGAAGACGAAGCCGATCCGCTCGCCGCGCAACCTGGTCCTGGCGCCCTCCCGCAGCGTCGTGGTCTCGGCGCCGTCGAGGCGGTAGCTGCCCGCGCTCGGCCGGTCCAGCAGGCCCAGCACATTGAGCAGCGTGGACTTTCCCGACCCCGACGGGCCGGCGATCGCCAGGTAGTCACCCCGGTCCACCCGCAGCGAGACGTTGTCCAGGGCCCTGACCGGCGGCTGGGCGGGAAAGTCCTTGCGGATGCCGCGCAGCTCGATGACCGGCTCAGCCATCGCCGACCACCACCCGGTCACCCTCCTTGAGCGCGCCGGCGACCTCGACGTTCCCGTCCGCGGCCAGGCCGGTGCGTACGCCGACGTCCCTGGTCCGGTCGGGTGCGTACTCCACCCGGACACGGGCCCTGCCGTCGGCCCCGGTGATCACGGCGGCCACCGGCACCACCAGGACGGGCTTCTCGGTCGCGCCCACCGTAACCCTCGCCGTCACCGGGGTCCCCGCCCGCAGCCCTTTCGCCGAGCCCGGCGTGAGTAACACCGGCTGGGCCCCGTCCTCGGGCTCCTCGGCACCTGGCACTCTGGCCCGCTCGCCGACCGCGGTGAGCCGCGCCCGGTGCGTCTTGCCCGTGTCGAGCTCGATCACCGCCTCCATGCCCGGCCGCAGCAGCTCGGACTCGGCCGCCTCGACCGAGCCCGTCACCATGAAGGAAGACCCCGTGACGGTGGCGACCTCGTCCTCGATCCGCTGCCCCGCCTTCACCGCGGTCTTGTCCACCCGCGCGGGCAACGTGGGCAGGAACACCACCTCACCGGGCGGGACGGAGGTCCCATACGTACGCGCGAACTCGGCCAGCATCGCCCTGGCCGCCGCCACGTCCTTCCCGGCGCCCGCCACCTTGAGCCGGGTCGGCGAGAGCCGCCTGGCCTGGCGCAGCGCCTGCTCGGCGGTGGCGAGCGTCTCCCGGGCGGTGCGCACGGCCTTGCGCAGCTCCTCCAGTTTGGTCTCCCGGGCCTGCTCGGCCTCCTCGAGAACGCGTTGCCGCGTCGCGCGGGCGGCCGCGAGATCCTCCCTGGCGTTGGCCACGCGCAGCTCGAGAAGCCGCGTGTCGGCGGCCGGGGCAGCGGTGGACGGCGGGGCGGTGGTTCCGGGGGCGGCGGAGGGGGTGCTGCTGGGCGGGTTCCTGGCCGCGTCGAGCGCCTGCTCGGCCTCCAGCAGCTTCTCCTCCGCCGCCCGCACCGCCGCGTCGGCCGCCGCCAGCTTGGTCTCGTCCTCGGGCGTCAGGCGCCGCGACTCGGCCAGTCTCAGCGCCCGTTGCGCCGCGGCCAGGTCGGCCTTCGCGTTGCGGGCCTTGAGCTTCCACGGGAGCACGTCACGGCCCTCGTCGAGTGCCTTCTTCTCGGTCGCGAGCGTCTCCTGCGCCGTCTGCACGGCCTTGCGCAGCGTGTCGTACGTCTGACGGTCGGTCAACGACGGTTGCTGGGCCTCGTAGCCCTTCGCCGCGTACATCCTGGTGACGGCGGCGATCGTGGCCCGGTCGAACACGCCGGAGCGCGGCCCGCCGTATCCCAGCCTGCGCAGCGCCCCCTGCAGTTGCTCGACGTCGTCGCCCTTGGCGCCGGGCGCGATCGTACGGTGCATCGGCACCGGGCCGCGCAGCGCGAACACCGGGCGGCCGTTGACCTCCATCAGCACCGCGCCTTCCGCGAGCCGGCCCTTGCGCGGCGCCCGGGTGGCACGCTGCAGTTCGGACGTGCCGCCGACGGCCCCGGCGAGGCTGATCGGCAGTGGGGAGCCGTACTCCAGCGTGCCGCTGACCACAACGGTGCTGACGAGCTTGCGGCGCTCGACGGCGGCGGTGATGAGCGAGGCTTTCGGCGCGGCGCGGCGGGCGGCCTCGTCGGCGGGGGAGCGCAGCCGTGTGCTCAGCGCCCAGCCGATCGCGGCGACGACCACGACGCCCGCCATGACCGTGACGAGTAGCTTGCGTGGTGAGGTCATGAGCGGTCGTCACATGCCGA
Organism: Nonomuraea polychroma; assembly: GCF_004011505.1. NCBI lineage: Bacteria > Bacillati > Actinomycetota > Actinomycetes > Streptosporangiales > Streptosporangiaceae > Nonomuraea > Nonomuraea polychroma. The sequence continues at coordinate 8,965,690 of NZ_SAUN01000001.1, read as the reverse complement.
ACTGCTCGTAGATCTGCTTCTGGATGGCGAGATCCTTCGGCAGGTAGGCCGCGTAGAAGTCCTTGCCGCATTCCAGGTCGTCGAGCGCGGCCTTGATCTCCTTGGCCAGGTACGGCCTGGCCTCCTCAGGGGTGAGCGTCGGCGAGTACCTCATCGGGATCTCGCCCTCCTTCAACGGAGGCGGGACATCGGGTATGTCGTCACGCTGGGCCCGTCCCAGCCGGTCCTCCTGATCGGCGAACTGCTTCGTGCCCCGCTCGGACAGGGCCTTCGGCGTGGTGTCGGAGATGGAGTAGCCCTTGCCCTTCAGGCACGTGGCCATGGCGGAGGCCAGCTCCACCAGCCGGGGATCGGAATTGAGGGTGCTCTCGATCGCCCGGTTGGAGGCCTTGTTCAACTGGGCGTAGTAGTCCATGTCCGACTTCACGTCCAGGCCGAGCACCTGCTTGACCGCCACGGCCATGCAGGCGTCGCTCGCCTTCCGATAAGCGCTCATCTGGGTCTTGGACAGCGAGGACTGAATCGCCCAGTTCGGGTTGATCTCGGGGTTGTCGGGCTTGACAGCCGGGTTGCCGAACTCCTTGGGGTAGACGTGCATGGCGAACACGCCGAACCCATATTTTTCGCGAAATTTCCGCATTACTGAGTAGTCGCCGGAATCGCGCTTGTCGTCCTGCAGGGCCCACTTCTGCTTTGACACGAAGGCGACGTACTTGAAGCCCTTCTGCTTCATGCAGTCCGCCTTGGCCGCTTCAAGCTGGTGCTTCTTGTCCCCGGCGGTCGGGGATGGCGGCGCGCTCTCGGCGGCGCCCCCGCAGCCGCTGAGAACGGCCACCGCGGCCAGGGCGAGGAACGTTCTCCTGGGCCTCATCAGAACGCCCCTCCACCGAACTGCTGGACGACCCGCTCGCTGATCTCGGTGTTCTTCGGCAGGTAGGCGGCGTAGAACTTCTTGCCGCACTCCAGGTCGTCCAGGGCTGCCTGGACCTCTTTGGCCAGGTATTGACGGGCGGCGGCCGGCGCGAGGCGCGGTTCGAAGTATCGCCCGCGGGGCAGGCCCTTCTCGGGGATGTCGTCGTTCATGGCGATCCGCTTCTTCTTGTCCTCGAACTCGTTCCAGCCCCGGTTGCTCATGTCCACCGGCCTGACGGAGTCGACGCGATAGCCCTTGCCCTTGAGACAGTCACCCATGGCGGCGGCCAGCTCGACAAGCCGGGGATCGCCGTTGAGCTCGCGGTCGAGCGTCTGCTTGAGCATCTGGTTCTCCTGCTCGGCCCAGTCCTCGTCGGACTTCACGACGCGGCCGTTGATCTGCTTGATCGCCTGTGTCCTGCAGGAGGTGAGCGCCTTGCCGTAGGCGGCCTGCTGAGCCGGAGAGAGCTCATTTTTGATCGCGAAGTTGGGACTGTCGGTCTCGCTCCAGATCGCGCGTTTGCGGTCCGGGTGGGCGAGGAGGAAGAAGACGCCGAAGCCCTCTTCCTGGCGCTGCTTGCGCATCGCCGCGTAGTCGCCCGAGACGGCCTTTTTCCATTGGTCGTCGATTTTCGGATCCGGGACCCAGGCGACGTACTTGAAGCCCTTCTGCTTCATGCAGTCGGCGATGGCTGACTGAATGCGTTGCGGCTGATCGGATGGGCTGCCGCTGGTCGTCTCCGGCGCGGGTCGCGCCTGCGTCGTGGAGGCGCATCCGGCCATCCCGACGAGGCAGAGCACGGCCAGAAACAGGGGTCTGTTCGGCATGCCGATGACCATACTCCGTTTAACGAAGCATGGTCAATCCAGACAATGCCGCCGGTGACGGAAGGGCGCGACGGCGGCCCATCCGGCCAGCACGACGAGCACACCCCAATAGGCGAGGTGTTGCCTGGTCAACTGCTCGACATGGATGATCAGCTGGCCGGAGGCGGCCAGCAGGTAGATGCCGCACGCCAGCGCCCACCGGTGGTCGCGCGCCAGGTAACAGCCCGCCGCCGCCAGCCCGAACGCTGCCGCCTCCACCGCCATCCTCGGCAGCCCGAGCGGGTACGACGTCTCCTCGGCCATCCACGCGGGACCGGCCCACGCCGCGGCGAGAACAGCCGCGCACCACCACCACGACCTGGCCCGCAGCGCCGGGCGAGGCACCGAGGCGAGCACCACCAGGCCGGCCAGCACCACGGCGTATGCGGCCGCCACCGCGAATGGGCTGCTGTCCGCGAAGAGGGCCCGGTCGGCGAGCCACGACGGGTGGACGGGCAGCAGCGTGACGTCGAACGGTTGCTCCCCGCTCGCGATCGCGACCGCTTTGACGCCGACGGCGAGGGTGAGGGGGACTGCCGCGCGGACCCGTCCCCGCAGGACGGCCAGCAGCGCCAGCGCCGACAGCAGCGTCCACACCGGTAACGCCCCCGCGTACGGCAGCAGTGCCGCCAGGTTCGCCGCCGCCACGGCCGTGACCGCAAGGTGCAGGCCGTCCACCCACACGTTGCCCGTCGCCTGATGGGCGACGCGGCTGCGCACGCCGCCCACGAGCAGGCCCCAGGCCTCCTTGAGCGCCGGGACGGACCGGCCCGGTTCGGCGGATTCCAGCAGGACGTCGAGCAACTCGTCGCCGTGCGTCGCGCGGTACTGCCTCGGATAGGCCAGCAGCAGCCTGCGGTAACGCCGCTCCAGCGGCGTCGAGGGGAGGGCCGGGGCCGTCGACGGGGCGGTCGGCTCGGCTGCGGGCAAGTGGCCGGTCGGCTCGACCACCGTCATGGAGCGGACGGTCTCAGGACGAGGGACGCGGCCGCCTGCATCCGTCTGGCCTCGGCCTCCACCAGCGCCTGGCCCTCGTCGGTGATCCTGAAGTATCGGCGGTTGCGGCCGTTGACGACCTCCTCGCGATCCACGGTGATCACGCCACGCTCGTTCAGGCGTTCCAGGATGCCGTAGAGGGTGCCGACCGACGGCTGGACCCGGCCCTCCGACAGCTCCTTGATCGACTTGCTGATCGCGTGTCCGTGCAGCGGGCCGGCGCGCAGTGCGGTGAGCACGAAGTACATCGGCTCGCTGACTTCAGACGTTCCCCTCGGCATGACGCCGACATTATTCCGTTGAACGGAGCGTGCGCAACGCCCGGCGGCCTTCCCCGAGCCGCCGGGCGTGCACGCTCACCTACACCGTTCGCCGTTCAGGTGGAACACCTCGGGCGCCGGGTTCGGTCCCCACGGGTTCGTGCCGGTGAAGCCGAAGGTCACGGACTTGCCCGCCCTGATCTTGCTCTCTCCTCTGGCCGTCACCACCGAGCCGGACTGCGACAGCTGCGCGCCCCAGTCCTGCCGGACCCGCTGGCCGCTCAGGAAGGACCAGCGCAGGCTCCAGCCGTCCACGGTGCGCCTGCCGGTGTTCTCGATCACGACCTGTGCGGCGAACGTGCCCGAACCGTGCGCGGTGTAGCGCACCCGGCAGTCCGAGCGCTCGCCCTTGTCCGCCAGGAAGGCCGACACCCAGGCCAGCGGGGAGTTCCAGTTGATGGTCAGCTCGTTCGTCGACCACGACTCGATGTGGTCGATGTAGCAGAACTGCGGCTTGCAGCCCTGGAGCAGCCGCTGCGCGAGCGGGTCTTGGATGCTGGAGTTCGGGCCGCCGGACAGCGTGCCGCGCGGCGGGTTGGGCAGCGCGGGGTCGAGCTGGCGGGCGTACCAGCGGCTGTGCTGGTTCTTCGAGGCCACCTCGCCATAGCCGGTCACGTACGACTGGTTGAGCGCGTTGCGGCCGAGGATGTAGTCCATGCCCTCGCGCACGGCGGCCCGGTACTTCTCCTGCCCGGTCAGGTCGAACGCCGTGGCCATGACGACCATGTTGTTCAGCACCAGGTTGTTGGAGCCCCAGTCGAAGTCCGGCGGGTTGTACGGCAGGCCGTACGGGTGCGCCTTCTGGACGGCCAGATACTTCTCGGCCCCTTCGATCACCGACTGCCGCACCCGCGCCCGGTCCGGCAGCCCGTTGGGCACGGTCGCCAGGTCGAGACGGCCGAGCTGGGCGGTGTTGCCCCAGTCGAAGCCGCGATCACGCCAGATGTCGCCGGTGTGGTGCGGCGAGGCCAGGATGAAGTCCTTGAACTCCTTCTCGCCCGTCGTGATGTACAGCTCGGCCGCCGCCCAGTAGAACTCGTCGGTCACGTTGTCGTCGCTGTAGGCGCCGCCGCCGGTGCCGTCGTTCGGGTCGGCGTATCTCGCCGGGTTGGCCTTGGCGGCCGCCCACGCCTTGCGGGCCGCCTGGAGGTTCTTGGCGGCGAACGCGGCGTCGTACGGGGCGTACAGCCGGGCCGCCTGCGCCGCCGTCGCGGCCAGGTTGAGCGTGGCGGCCGTCGAGGTCGGGTGCAGCTCGCGCAGCTGCGGGTCGAGGTGCGGCAGCAGCGGGAGCCCGGTCCAGTTCTGGTCGTGGATCTTGTGGTGCGCCATCCCGGCGAACGGCTTGCCGTCCGGCACTTGCATGCTCAGCAGGAACTCCTGCTCCCAGCGGGCCTCGTCCAGGATGTCGGGCCTGCCGTTGCCGCTCTCGGGGATGTTCAGCTGGCCGTCCTTGAAGGCCGCCTTGTCCCGCTCGTACGCGGCCATGAGCTGGTAGACCGAGATGCCGCCGTTGACGACGTACTTGCCGTGGTCGCCGGCGTCGTACCAGCCGCCCTTGACGTTCAGCGAGTAGTCGCAGACGCCCGGCTGGCAGGGCACGCTCACGTCACCCTGGTTCGGCGCCACGCCGACGTGGCCGGCGGGCCTGCCGTACCCCGGCCGGAGGCTGTCGAGGATCTCGATGCCGCTGCGCTGGGTGTAGTAGAACTTCAGCGCGTCCGCGGGAAGCTGGTCGTAGATGCCGGCGTCGATGTCGAACGGCCGGCTCGTCTCGCCGTCCGCCGTGATCGTGTAGTCCTTGCCGGTCCTGCGGTATGCGCTGAAGTCCAGCGTGTGCACGTTCTGCCCCGAGCTGGCGTCCACACCCTTGGGCGTGGTCGTGCCCTTGGCGACGGTCTCGTTGGCCGCGTTCTTGAGCTCCCAGTCGAGGGCGGTGGTCGCGGTGGTCACCACGGTCGCCTTCTTGGGGCCGGTCGGGAGGTAGCCGACCATGTTCACGCGTACGCGCGGGCCAGTGTCCGGCTCGTAGACCTCGGGCTCCGCGCCGCCCTTGAGCGACACGTCGTCCATGCAGAACCTCCAGGGCTCGGCGCTGCCGCCCAGCTGGAACACGACCTGGGAGTTCGGCAGCGACGCGGGGGCGGTGAAGGTGTAGGAGTAGGAGTCGCCCGAGTCGCTCATCTCGGGTGCGGCCGACAGATACTGCGTCCACGGGTCCACGGGCAGCTGGATCAGCGCCCTGCCGACCTTGGCCGGGGTCGCTGAGGCGGAGAACTTGTAGGCGTACGCCTCGCCTTCCACCAACGGGATGTCGTTCTGGCCGATGATGACGTCCCACGGGTTGGCGGTGCCGCCGGGGATGTCGGCGCAGAGCCGTCCCTCGTCGACGGCGAGCGTGACGTTGGAGGTGCCCCACCAGGGGGCGGTTCCGGTGTCGAAGGTGCCGTTCACGATCTGCTCGGGTCCCTCGTCCGCGGCGTGCGCCGCCGTGGCGGGAGACAGGGCGACCATGGTGAGAAGGGCCAGTAAGGCGGCCCGGCATCGGGTCATGGAGGTCCTTTGAGGGTTGGGAGCGCTCCCACTAGAGCGTTCCGATCCTCCTTTCCCGCCGCCCTCGCGTCAACGGGTCCGCACCATCGGCCCTCGAAGACGGTGAAAGTTTCATGCGTGAGAGCCGAACCGGCGGGCGAGGAGCTCGGCTCGTCGGTGGTCGTACGGCGCGTCCAGGCGCGCAGCGTCGGCCATGGCCCGCTCGGCCGCCCGCAGGGCCGCCTTCCGTCTGCCTGTCGCGGCCAGCAGCAGGGACCGGGCCCAACCGATCCTGGCGGCGGTGCCCGGATTGCGGACCAGGTAACGGGAGAGGTGGGCATACAGCAGGCGTGCGGCCGCCCGGTCCTGACGGACGGGCGACCGGCCGTCGGCTCCGGGGTGGTCGGTCGAGATGCTCCAGAGGAGCTCGGCCAGGCCGGTCCAGCATTCCAGCATGCCGGGCTGCGCCGACGGCAGCCGCGCCGCCAGCACGAGCGCCTCGGCCAGCGCGCTTCGTGCCCTGGTCGGGCCGTCGTCGCACGGCTCCTGTCGCGCCTCCAGGCGGGCTGAGGCGGTGAGCAGGCGAAGGTCCTGGATCGCCCGCATGCCCGGGCCGTCACGGAGACCCAGTTCCTTCTCGTGCGTGCGGCGCCGTTCAACCGAGGCGCGGGCCGCCGCCACCACCTTCCTGACCCGCTCCACCGGCACCTCGTCCAGGCGCAGCAGCGCCTCCGCCCGGCCCATCAGGCACCAGTGGCGGCCTATATCGTCGCCCACCCGCGCGACCGCGAGTTCCTCCGTCTTGGCGAACAGGTCCGCGGCCGCCGCAAAGTCCCCGCGCCACAGTGCCGTCTCGGCGAGCATGCCCACGCAGCTCTCCGCCATCCGCGGATCGAGCGTCCTGACCCGTCCCTCGGTGAGCGACCGCCGGGCATCCTCGAACCCGCCGGAGTAGAGCTGGTCGATCCCCCGCGCCAGCCGGGCCCGGTTCTCGGCGTCGGATGGGTGCTCGACGCTCGCCAGGGCATGGTCGGCGAGCGTGCCGTAGCGGGCGGCCAGGCGGTGGCGTCCGGCGATACGGGCAGCCGTGGCCACGTACGCGTAGGCCTCGGCTTTCAGCGCCGGGTCGGCCGTCCGCTCGGCGGCGTTGAGCTGGCGGAGCGAGGCGACCAGCATCCTGGGAAGGTCCTGCTGGTGGTAGGCGATCCTGGCCAGCAACGCCAGGGCCTGCGCGGCCTCGGCCCCTGCGGCATCCGTACGAGGAAGCCGCAGGAGGCGGTGCGCGGCCTGCCGGGCGGCGGCGGTCATGAACGCGGCCGCGAGACCGGCGGGGGACGTCGGCAGCGGCTCGCCCAGGGTGTCGAGCGCGGCTCCGGCCAGGCGGGTGGCCTCGCGTTCCCTGGCGAGCTGGTGCTCGCTCACCGCCGCCATCCTGAGCCGGCGGGCACGCAGGTGGGGAGCCTCAGGAGTATGGGCGAGGTGTCGCCGGACGATCGCCACCGACTCCTCGTACAGGCGTAAGCGCAGGCACAGCGTCCAGTAGTGGTCCAGGAAGCCGGCCTGCCCGGACACCGGCCAGGCCAGCCTGATGTTGTCCATCTCCGCGCCCAGCACCCGCGTGACCTCGGCGTCCGATCCGTCCTGGAGCGCCATGGCGTGGCGGTCGAGGAGGCGGGCGAAGTAGAAGGCGTGCCGCTCGCGTGCCAGAGGGTCCTTCAGATGGGCCGCGGCGAGCTGCTGGATGAGGGGGTGGATGGCATACCGGCCAGAAGGGGTGAAATGGATCATGCTCTGGTCCACCAAGCGGACCAGCACCTCCGGGGTGGTCCTGGCCACCTCCAGGGCCGCCGCCAGCGTGCAGCCGCCGCCGAACACCGACAGCGCGGCCAGCGCCTCCTGCCCCGCCGGTTCGAGCAGCTGCCAGGACGTCTCGAAGACCGTACGCATGCTCGCGTGCCGGGCGCGGACCGCGGGGCCGCCGGTGGAGAGCAGGCCAGGGTCCACGCCGAGGCGCTCGGCCAGGTCGGCGCAGGGGATGGCACGCAGCAGGCTGGCCGCCAGCTCGATCGCCAGGGGGAGGCCCCCGGTCGCGGTACAGATCGCGGCCACCAGCGGGGCCTCCCGATCCGGGTCGAACCCCGGTTGGGCCTTCAGAGCCCGCGCGGCGAAAAGGGCCTCGGCGGCCGGCCCCGGCAGGCCCTCCACCTGAACGATCACCTGGCCGAGCGCCTCCAGCCGTCGCCTGCTCGTCGCCAGCACGCGGACGCCTGGAGCGGCGCGCAGGATGTCGCCGATCACCGGGTCGAAGGAGGGCAGGTGTTCGAGGTTGTCGAGCACGAGGAGCATGGAGCGCCCGGTGAGGGCGGCGAGCAGCAGCTCCACGGCGGGACGGGGGGGCGAAAGATCAACACCGAGGCGGCGGGCGAGCGTGGTCACGGCCGCGTCGGGCCGCACGCCCGCGAAGGACACGAACGCGGCGTCGTGCTCGACGGCTTCGGCCGCGGCGATCGCGAGTCGCGTCTTGCCGATTCCGCCCAGACCCAGCAACGTGATCATGCGTTCCCGGGACAACAGGGAGCGGAGGCGGCGGATGTCACTCTCTCTGCCGATCAGTTCCGAGGCGGGGACGGGCAGCGGAGCGCGGCGCGCTGCCGGGGGTCGGGGCGCGAGGTCCTGCCTGAGCGCGCGGGTCTCCGGCGAGGGATCGACGCCCAGTTCGTTCGCAAGGCGGCGGCGCAGCTCCTCGTAGCAGGCCAGCGCGGCGGCCCGGTTGCCGGCTCGGGCCAGGGACGCGATCAGCAGCCGGTGGGCCTCCTCGTCGAACGGGTCCAGCTCCGTCACGATCCTGGCCAGCCGTACGACGTGCTCGGAGGCGGAAGCTCCGGAGCGTACGAGCAGCTCTCGCAGCAGCAGCCGCGTCCGCCGCCGCTCCGACTCCAGCCAGCTGGCGAAGGCGGGCGCGTCGCCGAAGGAGAAGCCGTCGAGAAACTCCCCGCGCCACAGCCGAAGAGCATCGGCCACTGTCGGGGCCCGCGTGAGCTGCCAATAGTCCACGAAACAGGAGTCGTCGGCGCGGAAGCCGACGTGGTCGCGGGTGATGTCCAGCCAGCCACCAACCTCCCTCCGCAGCTCCGACAGCGCCAGCCGCAGGCTGCCGCGCGCGTTGGCGTCGGGGCGCTCACCCCACAAAAGCGCCGCGAGCTCTGCCCGCGAGCGTGCGCCGGGCGTGGTGGCGAGATAACAGAGGAGAGCCCGGGTCTTGGCGGAGCGGATCCCCAGGGGCGCCCCTCCGACGGCCAGCTCGGGCGTGCCGAGCAGCAGAAGGGTAAGGGTGTCTCCCATACCTGAAGGAGACTAGGCACGGGCCCCCGGTCCCGCTGTGCCAGCCGTTACCGAGGTCGTGTGCTCTGCGCTACTGACCTGCGATCTAACGATGCGCTCACGATGCTTCCCGCACCCTGATGCCGCGTTTCGCGAAGGACGCGAAGCGTGAGCACACGGGGAGGAACAACATGCGCTCTCGCAAGACGATGGCCGCGCTCGCGCTGGCAGGGGGGCTCGTCACGCCGGCGGTTCTGGCGGCGAGCCCGGCGGCCGCCGCGGCCGACTCGTGCCGCGTGACCCTGTACGACATCGACGCCGGCAGCGTGGCCGACCGGGACGGGCGGGACGAGCTCCGCTTCAGGGTCGAGGGGAACCTGTTCCCCAGATTCGATGCCAAGTACCACCCCATGAGGGCCGGCGGGGATGGGGACCCCGCCGACTTCGAGCACCCGGTCGCGATCATCTCGCGTACTGAGGACGTGCGCTTCAACCTGCGCGAGACCGAGGGCCCGGCCTGGGGCGCCGGCGACAGCCTTGGATCCGTCGTCGCTCGCGGCTCCACCTGCGCCGGGCTGGACGAGGGCGAGACCGAGATCGTGTCGGAGACCCTCGAGGGGAGGCAGCCGACGAAGTACGAGTACGTGGTAAGGATCAAGCTGACCGGACAGTAACCGCCCCTTCGCGCGAAGGCCCCGGCCCGTCCCCTCGGGGCCTTCGTCACGCGTCCCCGGGGCCGCATCGGTCAGAACAGCGTCCCGTCCGGGAATCAGGCGACATCCCTGGCGGTGGCCGCCTTGTCGCCCATCCCGACGCGAGCGTAGACCGCCGGGTGTCTGGCCCGCAGCGTGATCGCCCACAGCGCACCCACCGAGCACGCTCTGCGCGATCGAGCCGCTCTTGGGCGCCCCGCTGCGGGCCCGCGTGCGGCCGAAGACGGCCGGCAGCACCCGCTCGCGCCCGAGCGCGAAGAAGTAGCGGGCGGTGGTGTTGTAGAAGGAGATCATCGCCGCGCACACGCTGGTAGCGAAGAGCACCCTGGCGATGTCCACCACCGTGGCGCCCAGGTGCTGCGCGGCGAGCACGAAGATGGTGTCGGCCTGGCCGCGCTGCGCCGTGGCCACGATGTCGGCCGGACCGGTGGCGACCGTCATCGCCCAGGACGACAGCGCGTACAGGCCGGCGATGATCGACGCCACGCCCGGGTCCGCCGTGCATTGGGTGTGCCGCCGAGCGGCGGGTACCGTCGGGATTATGCGCGCGTACCTCGTGGCTCTCACCGCGCTGGCCGCGCTGGCCACCGCATGCGGCGGCGTCGTGCCCACCGCGAGCGAGACGGCGCTGCCCGCGGCGGCGTCTCCCACCGAGTCACCCGCCACCCGCCCGCCCGCCGCGCGGGCGCTGGACGGGAAGGTCGTGGTGCTCGACCCCGGCCACAACGGCGGCAACGCCGCGCACCCGGAGCAGATCAACCGCCAGGTCGACATCATCACCGGCCGCAAGGCCTGCAACACGACCGGCACGCAGACCGACGACGGATTCCCGGAGCACGTCTTCACCTGGGACGTCGCCGGCCGGCTCAAGCCGATCCTGGAGCGGATGGGCGCCAAGGTCGTGCTCACCCGACCCAACGACAAGGGCGTCGGCCCGTGCGTCACCGAGCGCGCCGCCATCGGCAACGAGGCCAGGGCGGACGCCGTCCTGTCCATCCACGGCGACGGCGCAGAGCCGAGCGGGCACGGGTTCCACGTGATCATGCCGGGGCTGCTTCCCGGGCACAACGACGACGTCGTCAAGCCGTCCCGGCGGCTCGGGCTCGCCGTGCGCGACGCCTACCGGGAGGGCACCGGCATGCCGTACTCCACCTACCGCGGCCGCGAAGGGCTGGAGACCCGGACCGACCTGGGCGGGCTCAACCTGTCGAAGCGGCCGGCGGTGTTCATCGAGTGCGGCAACATGCGCAACCCCGGCGACGCGGCGAAGATGTCCGACCCGGCCTTCCGGCAGCGCATGGCCACCTCCCTGGCCGACGGGATCAAACGTTTCCTGAGCTAGAGGCCCCGTACGCCCGCAGAAAGGCGGCGACGCCGGCCTCGGAGAGCCGTTCGAGGTCGGCTTCCGTGTAGTGGTCGCCGCCTCCCCAGAACATGACCTTGTTCACCGGTATCCACAGCAGCAGGCCTACGAAGTGCTCGGCGGCCAACCGAGGGTCGTCCAGGCGGAGCAGGCCCCGACCGGCCAGGCGCTCCAAGGCGGTGGCCAGGGTCACCAGTGAACGTTCGAATCCCTGCTCGTACCAGGTGCGGCCGAGATCGGGGAAACGACCCGCCTCGGCGATCACCAATCGGCGCAGGCGCAGCAGGTCTGGCCGCATGATCGCGCCCAGGAACTGCCTGGCCAGCTTGCCCAGGTCCGCCGCCAGGTCCTCGCTGTCGTCCAGCGCCGTGATGATCATCTTCGTCAGCCCGTCCACCTGGCCGGTGGTGTCGAGGATGATGCTGGTGAAGAGCTGCTCTTTGTCGGTGAAGTGCTTGTAGACGGTCTGCTTCGACACCGACGCCAGCGCCGCCACCTCGTCCATGCTCGTGCCCACGTAGCCGTTACGCAGGAACACCGGCCGCGCGGCCTCCAGGATCTGCCTGCGCTTGCGTGCCGTCCGGCTGTCCTCTTCCGCTGCCATGGCCGCCCTTCTCTCGCCCGCTGACAAGACAGTACTAGACAGTTCCGTACTGACGCCAGTACTGTACCGTCTAGTTCCAACGACGACCGATGAAGGACACACCATGACCGACCTCCAGAAGCAGGTGCAGGAAGCCGCCGACAGGCTCGTCGAGTCCGGCGAGGAACGCGGGCTCCAGGTGGCCGTCTACCGTGACGGCGAGCAGATCGTGGACGTGGTGGCGGGCGTGGCCGACCCGGAGACCGGGCGGCCCGTCACCTCCGACACACCCTTCTACAACTTCTCGATCGGCAAGGGCGCCACCGCGACAGTGGCGCACGTGCTGGTGGAGCGGGGCATGTTCGGGTACGACACGCCGGTCGCGGAGCTGTGGCCGGAGTTCGCCCGGCACGGCAAGCAGGGTGTGACCGTGCGCCACGTGCTGTCGCACACGGCCGGCGTGCCGGGCGTGCCGCTCGACACCACGCCGGAGGACGTGTGCGACTGGGACACGATGGTGGCCGCGCTGGAGGACGCCGAGCTGTGGTGGGAGCCGGGCACCAAGGTCGGATACCACGCCTACACGTTCGGCTTCCTCGTCGGTGAGATCGTCCGGCGGGCCACCGGCAAGCCGATCTCACAGGTGCTGCTGGAGGACGTCACGACCCCGCTGGGCGTGGCCGACGAGCTGTACTTCGGGATGCCGGAGAAGGAGCACGCGCGCCTGGCCAGGCTGGAGGACGCCCCTATGGACATGTCGGCGTTCGCGGACATGCCGGCGGACCTGCCGATGTTCAAGGCCGGCCCGATGACGCTGATGCCGACCGCGGCGCTGGGCAACCGGCCCGACTACCTGTCCGCCGACATCCCCGCAGGTGGCAAGACTTCGGCCAGGGCCATCGCGCGCATGTACGCGGCCCTGCTCGGCGAGGTGGACGGGACGCGGCTGATCTCCGCCGAACGGTTGCGGGAGGTGACGTCCATGGTCTCCAGCGGCGTGGACGAGGTGTTCGGCATGCCGTCGACCTGGGGGCTCGGATACTCCATCGGCGGTCACGCGACGGCTGAGGAAAACCCGGCGAGGTTCGGGATGGCGGGGGCGGGCGGGAGCACGGCCTGGGCCGACACCGCGACCGGCGTGGTGTTCGCCCTCACCAAGAACCGCCTCACCAACGACTTCGCGGCGGCCGAGCTGATCGGCGGGATCGTCACGAGCGGCTGAGCGACCCCGGCAGCCAGGCCGGGAGCGGGCGGGAGGGTGGCGTCACCCGTCGCGGCAGAGCGGCCTCCCGCCGACCACGCACGCGATGTCGCCGAGCTGACAGCTGAGCAGGGTGCCGTCCATGCCGAGCACGAGCACGAGGTCGCGCCGAGACGGATGAGCCAGCATGACTCTGCCCACCACGCCATTGTCCAAGACAACGGTGGGGCGGTCTGCCGCGATCTCCATGCCCTCGTGACTCCTCTCCGATGAAAACCCTCCTCACCAGGATGCACAGGCAAGGGTCCAAAGCGCATCGGCCATCCGGCTGTATTTACGGTCCTGCCCGGACGTACAATCCCGCCCCCGCAACGCGGCCGCCCGGCAAACGAGAACGTGTTCTCTTTCAACCCGCCTGTCCCGTCCGACGAGCCGAGTAGGATAGGCGACAGCTTGTACCTTGGCGAAGGAGACGGCCCCCTCGTGACGGAGCTAGAACGCGTTCCGCCCGGCATCGACCCGAGTGTCCCGAGTTCGGCTCGGGTGTACGACTATCTGCTCGGTGGGAAGGACAACCTCGCCATCGACCGCGCGGTCGCCGAGAAGCTTCTCGCGGTGGCTCCGGACACGCGTCTGGTGGCCAGAGCCAACCGGGTCTTCCAGATCGAGGCCGTACGTCACGTGGCGAAGCTGGGCGTACGACAGTTCATCGACCTGGGCACCGGCATCCCGACCTCGCCCAGCATCCACGAGACCGCCCGAGAGGTGAGTCCGTCCTGCCGGGTGATCTACGTGGACTACGACCCGGTGGTGCGCATGCACGCCCAGGTGATGCTGGCGGACGCCCCCGGCATCGCCTCCATCCAGGCCGACCTGCGCCGCCCCGCGGACATCCTCGAGGACCCGCACGTCACCGGTTTGATCGACTTCGACCAGCCGATCTGCGTGCTGATGGTCGGCGTGCTGCACTTCGTGATGGACGAGGAGGATCCCGCCGGCATCGTGGGCGCGTTCCGCGAGCGTATGGCGCCCGGCAGCTATGTGATCCTCTCCCACGCGATGGCGGAGAGCGACCCGGAGGCGATCGGCCAGCTCCAGATGGCGACGGCCGGCACGGCGGCCCAAGGCAGGTTCCGCACGCACGAGCAGGTGCTGCGGTTGCTCGACGGGTTCGAGCTGATCGGGCCGGGCCTCGTGTCCGTCCAAGACTGGCACGTCGGCCCGGCCGAGGATCACATCCCGCTGCTCGAAGGCGCGCCGCGGCTCCTGATCAAGGGCGGGGTCGGGCGGCTCAAAGCTTGATCCACCTGATGATCTGGCCGAGCTGGGGGACGAGCGGCTCGGAGGCCATCACGGTGACGATGACACCCTCGCGCTGAAGCCAGCCGGCATACCGGCCGGGGCCCAGCGCGCCGTCACCTTCCTTGGTGAGCACCTTGCGGCCGCCGATCTTGGCGAGCTTCGCATGGCCGAACGTCCCTAACTGGAGCGGCGCCTTCTTCAGCTGGGCGAGCGTGCGTGCTTCCGGCCAGCACACCACCCGCACCCACAGCATCTTGCGCTTCCTGTCCATGTCGTCGCGATCGTCCGACCACAGGTAGCCGTACTCGGTGAGGCCGTCGTGCTCGTCGACGACGAGCTCGCCGTGCGTGAAGCCCTTCGGGAGGTAGTGCAGCCGGACGCCCTTGAGCGCCTTGTAGCCCTCGGCCGGCTCATCGGTCCTGGACTTCGCGTCGGCGGGAATCGGGCACGAGGGGCGGTCGGCGGCGGCCAGGGCGGTGCCCGGGACGGCGATCATCGCGGCGGCAACGGTCGCGGCGGACAGAGCTGCAAGCTGCTGAAATCTGGTCACGTCGGGGTTGGATGCGGCGAATGTGGCAAAGGTTCAATAGGTCTTGAGGTCGATGTCGGTCGCGAACTTGTCGCCCACTTTCATCATCAAAGCCAGCAGGAAGCGGTATTTGAACATCCAGTTGCGCATCCGGATCCTCGCCGGGGTCCCGGGCGCGAGGAAGGAGCCGGCGTTGCCGTTCTTGGCGATCTTGGCGTAGCCGCGGAGCCGGCGCTCGTACTCGGCGAAGGCCACTTGGTGGTCGCCGCCTGCCGCGGCCAGCTCGCCCGCCAGCACGTAGGCGCCCACCACGGCCAGGCCGGTGCCGAAGCCGCCCAGCGTGTTGCCGTACGCCGAGTCGCCGAGCAGCACCACGCGGCCCTTGCTGTAGCGGTCGATCCTGACCTGGCTGATCGAGTCGAGGTAGATGTCGTCCGCGCGGCGCACCGCGTTCATGATCGCGGGGACCTTCCAGCCCATGCCCGCGTAGGCCCGCGTCAGGATGTCCTTCTGCCGGCCGGTGTCGTAGCGGTCGTAGTCCAGCTGGTCGGAGGCGAAGACGAAGAACGCCGGCGCCTTCGGCCCGCCGACCGCGGCCAGCCTGCCGGGCTCGTTGTACATCATCGGGACCGGGCCGAAGTCCTCGTCCATGTCGACCAGGGCGTAGTGGTAACCGAGATGCCGGACATAGTCGGACTCTGGGCCGAAGGCCAGGCGGCGCACGGTCGAGTGGATCCCGTCCGCCCCCACGACCAGGTCGAACGTGCGGGGCGCGGAACGTTCGAAGGTGACGTGCACGCCGCTTCCGGCCGGGGTCTCGGTGAGGGAGGTGATCGAGTCGCCGAAGACGTACTCGCAGGACGGGGCCGTCTTCTCGTACAGGAGGTTGGACAGGTCGCCACGCTGGATCTCCAGGTCGCCGCCGGTGAACTCGCCCGGCATGACCGCCAGCGTGCGGCCGTTCGCGTCGACGATCTCCTGGTCCATGCCGCCGGTCTGGAGCTTGCGCACGTCGTCCAGGATGCCCATCCGGTCGAGGACCGTACGGTGGGTCTCGCCCTTGAAGTCGACGGCCTGGCCGCCGAGGCGCAGGGCCCGGGCCTTCTCGACGACCGTGACCTTGAAGCCGTAACGGAGGAGCCAGTGGGCGAGGGCGGGGCCGGCGATGCCGGCGCCGGAGATGAGGACGTTCGCGTTGCTCATGCCCGCAGCCTCGGCGGGTGCGCTGACAACCCAGCGACCACCGACTGACAACCACCCCACCCGCTGTCAGCACCCCACCCGCTAGCGTCTCCGCCTCGCCCCGGCTTCCCCGCCGCCCCGGCCCGCGCCGCCGCCCTTTCCTCTCGCGCCACCGTGTTGGGCGCGCGGCCCATTCCGAGTGCGCCGCCGTGTCGCACGTGCCGCGCTCTCCCCTCGCACCGCTGTGCCGTCGGCACCGCTGCGTGCTGCGCTCTCCGCTCGCGCCGTCGTGTCACGCATGTGCGCTGACGGCTGCGCCGTCGTGTCACGCGTGTGCGCTGACGGCGTCGTGTCGGGCGCGTCGCTGTGCTGCCTGTGCTGCCGTGCTGGGGCTGTGCCGTCGGCACCGCCTTGTTGGCTGCGCCGTCGCGCGCTCAGTCGGTGCTCTGCCCTTGTTGGGCGTGCTGCCCTGTCCGGTGTGCTGCTTGGATTGGCCGTATTGCCCTCGTTGACGGTGCTGTCCGTGTCGGCCATGGGGCGTGACGCCTACGGGCCAGGCGTTGGGGTGTCGCCTGCTCGCAGCATCGACCGTGCGTCGTCCCGCCCCATACCTGCACCCTTGGCGTACGCCGCCGCGAACGCCTCCGGACCCAGGACGCGGCTGGCGGCGGCGGCGACCTCCGCGACGTCCCGGTCCCCGGCCACCGTCGTCCCCCGCAGCGCCACCGCCACCCCGAGCAACACCGCCGCCTTCTCACCTGACTGGGGCGAGGTGCCGGCGAAGAGGGCGTGGCCGGCGAGGCCCTCGGCGGCGTCGGCCAGGTCCGTCACCAGCGGTGAGGCCAGCGCCGCGGCCAGCGCCTCCTGGTGCCTGCGCCCCGCCTCCGCCGCATCTCCGGCGGCCTCGGCCAGACGACCGAGCGCCGTCAGCACGCGTGACCTGGTGCCCGTGGCGGTGAACACGCCGTCCCCCGAGGAGACCGCCAGCGCGGCGCCCAGCCGATCGGCCGCACCGGCCAGGTCGCCCTCCCACCGGGCGTTCTCGCCCAGCAGCAGGTGCACCTCGGCCGTGAGCCCGGGTCTGCCCATCGCACGCACCAGCTCCCCGGCGCGCTCGCAGTCGGCACGCGCCCCCGACGCGTCTCCGGCACGCATGCGGGCGTCCGCCCGCCGGCCCAGCACGTCCGCCAGCTCATCCAGCGAGCCCAGCTCCTCCAGCAGCCCGATCGCGTCCTTCCACAAGCCCATGGCGCGCGCCCACTCGCCACGCCACCCAGCGATCAGCGCCAGCCAGTCGAGTGCCTGCGCCTTCCCCCAGCGCTCTCCCACCGCGCCGAAGTCCGCCAGCACCGTCTCCAACTCCCGCTCGGCCCACGCGACCTCGCCGCCGAACAGCGCCATCAACGCATGGCTGAGCCGGCCCAGCGCCCGGCTCCACGGATCGGAGCCCAGCACCTGTGACCCCGGTGCCTCCGCGCCCCGCTCGGCGGGCGGACCCGCGATCATCCCCCAGAGCGCCAGACCGAACCGGGAGCGCATCGGCCGGCCCAACGACCCGACGATGGCCCGCGCCCGTTCCCAGTGCGGGGAGCCCGCGTCGGGTACGGCGTGCAGCACGGTCAGCACGTACTCCTCGCCGAGCCCGGCGGGCGGTTCCGGCCCGATCGCGTCGAGCAGGCGTACGGCGGGCCCGGTGGCCTGGTCGCGCCGCCCGCTCAGCCACCAGTACATCGCCAGCGCCGCCACCAGCCGCAACGCCGTCGGCCTGTCCTGCTCCACGCTCCACCGCAGCGCCGCCCGCAGGTTGGCGTTGTCGGCCGACAGCCGGGCCAGCCAGTCGAGCTGCTCCGCCCGGTACAGGTGGTCGTCGGCGCGCCTGGCCAACTCCAGGAACCAGGCGGCGTGGGCCTGGCGGAGGCGTTCCTCCTCGCCGGCTTCCGCCAGCCGTTCCGCGCAGAACAGCCGGATGGTGTCGAGCATGTGGTAGCGCTCGCCGTCGGTCTCGACCAGCGACTTGTCCACCAGGCCCGCGAGCGGCCCGGCGGCGTCCTCGCCGCAGACCCGCTCGATCGTCTCCAGGCCGGCGCCTCCGGCGAACACCGAGAACCGCCTGGCCAGCGCCTGCTCCTCGGCGTCCAGCAGGCTCCAGCTCCACTCGACCACCGCGTGCAACGTCTGGTGGCGGGCGGCGGCCGTGCGGTCGCCGCGCGAAAGCAGCCTGAACCGGCCGTGCTCGGCCAGGCGGGTGGCGATCTCGTCCACGCCGAACGTACGCACCCGGGCCGCCGCCAGCTCGATGGCCAGCGGCAGCCCGTCCAGCGCGGCGCAGATCCGCCGTACGGCGTCCAGGTTGCCCGGCCCGACCGTGAAGCCCTGACGCACGGCCGCCGCCCGATCGGCGAACAACCGGACGGCGGGGTAGTCGAACGGGTGGTCGGCGTCGGACGGTGGGATGGGCAGAGGCGTCAGCGGGACGAGATGTTCGCCGGTGATGCCCAGGGGCTCCCGGCTGGTGGCCATGACGGTGAGTCCGGGGCAGGCGGCGAGCAGGCGCCGGGCGAGTGTGGCGGCCTCGTCGATCACGTGCTCGCAGTTGTCCAGGATGAGCGTCAGGTCCTGCTCGGCCAGCGCCGCCACGAGACGTTCGGCGGGGTCGGGCGCCGATCCGGCTGCGATCGGCGGCCGAAGCGCCGACTCCCGCAACCCCAGCGCCCCGAGCACCGCCATCGCGACCTGTCCCGCGCCCGCGCCGTCCACCAGCGACAGGTCGGCAAAGCACACGTCCGCGGCGCGGCGGCTCTCACCTCGAGTGGTGGCTTCGACGGCGAGGCGGGTTTTGCCTGTGCCGCCGGGGCCGACGATCGTGACCAGACGGGTCTCGCGGAGCGTGCCCAGACGTGCCAGCTCCTCCTCCCGCCCCACGAAACTGGTCAGCTGGGTCGGCGGCGCCGTCCGGGTGACCCGTTCGCGGGGTTGCTCGCCCCGCAGGATCTCCAGATGCAGGGCCGCCAGCTCGGGCGACGGGTCGGCGCCGAGTTCGTCGGCGAGAAGGCGCCGCGTGTCGTCGTACACCGCGAGCGCCTCCGCCTGCCGGCCGGCCGCCAGCAGCGCGCGCATGAGCAGCCCCCGCGCCCGCTCGCGCAGCGGGTGGGCGGCCACCAGCTCCCGCAGGGCGCTCACCGGGCTGGCCTCGGGGAGGGTCAGCTCGGCCTCCATCAGGTCCTCCACGGCCGCCAGCCGCAGCTCCTCCAGCCGCCGCGCCTGCGCAGCCGCGAACGGAACGTCGGACACGTCCACCAGCGCGGGCCCCCGCCACAGGTCGAGTGCGTCCCTGAGCAGGGCGGCCGCGCCGGCGAAGAGCCCGTTCGCGAGCAGCCGCCGCCCCTCTCGGACGAGCCGCTCGAACCGGTGCGCGTCCACGTCCTCCCGATCGACGGCCAGCCGGTAACCCGCTCCGTGGAACTCGATCAGCCCGGCGGGTAGACGGCGGCGGAGCCGGGAGATCTGCGCCTGCACGGCGTTGGCGGCCCCGGCCGGCGGGTCGTCGCCGTACTGGCCGTCGATGAGCCGCTCGACGCTGACGGTCCGGCCGGCGTCGAGCAGGAGCAGCGCGAGCAGGGCCCGCGGCCGGGGACCGCCGACCTCGACCGCCTCGCCGTCGCTCGATCGCACGACGAGTGATCCCAGGATGCCGAACTGCACGCCCCGATTGTCCCGCAAGAGAAGGTGCGATGGGTGCGGCTCTGGCCTGGGGCAATGTATGAAAGTTTCACGCGGTGCGGCCCTTTTGGACACACCGGCCTTGCTCCTGTTGAGAGGCCATTGACACATGATCGACACGTACGTACCGTGTCGTGGGAGCGCTCCCAAAACCGCGTGCGGGGGGAATATGGGTCTTCGATTCGGCATCCTCGGACCGGTACGACTGTGGCGAGACGGCGCTGTCGTGCCGCTCGGGACGACGAAACAACGGCTTCTCCTCGCCCGCCTCCTGCTGGAGCCCAACCGCGCGGTCTCTCACGACCGGCTCTTCAACGCGCTCTGGGAGGACAGCCCGCCCAAGTCGGCGCTGGCCAACGTACGCAGCTACGCGAACCTCCTGCGCAAGGACCTGGACCACCGCCTGCGCGCACATCCGCCCGGCTACCAGCTCGCCGTCGAGCCGGGCGAGCTGGACGTCGCCGACTTCAACGAGCTGGTACGCCAGGGGCGCGGCGCGATGAGCGGCGACCGATACGAGGAAGCGCTCGGACACCTGACCGCGGCGCTGGCGTTGTGGCGGGGTGCCGCGGCCGAGGACCTTCCCAGGACGGTCGGTCTGGCCGCCCAGCTCGACGCGCTGGAAGAGCAGCGTTACCTGGCGATCGAGGAGTGCGCGCGAGCCCGGCTGGCGCTCGGCAGGCACAGCGAGATCATCGGCGGCCTCCGCGAGACGCTGGCGCTGCAGCCCACCAGAGAGCGCCTGTGGGGGCATCTCATGCTGGCGCTGTACCGCACCGGGGACGTGGCGGGCGCGCTGACGGTGTACGGCGAGGCGCGGCGGGCGCTCGACCGCGAGCTCGGCATCGAGCCCGGGCCGGAGCTGGCGGAGCTGCACCAGCTCATGCTGAACCGGGACTCGCGTCTGAGCGGTCCCGTGCTGGGCTGGCGTGGCCGCCGACCCCGCTGCCACCGCCGCGTCGTCCGGCTCCGCTTCACCGGCCGCCGCTGACCCCGCCCACCCCCTCCACCTCCGCCCGCCTCCGCACGTCGGCTGAGGTCCTTTGGGGAGGGGAGGGGCCCTTGGCGGCCAGCGCCCCCGTCAAGGCGCGTCCGCTGCTGCGGGACGGGCACCGTGGATCACGCGTCCGAGGACGGGCGGCCGGGAGACCACGCGTCAGGCGTCGGCGGGGTGGTAGCCCTGGGCCTGGAGGTCGAAGAGCTTCCGGTAGAGACCGTCGAGCGTGATCAACTCGTCGTGCGAGCCCTGCTCGACCACCTGCCCGTCGTCGAGCACCACGAGCACGTCCGCCTCCCGCACGGCCCCCAGCCGATGCGAGATCAGCAGGCTCGTACGCCCCGCCCGATGCTCGCGCAGCCGGTTGTGGATCTCGTGCTCGGCCTCGGCGTCGAGCCCCGAGCTCGGCTCGTCCAGGACCAGCAGGTCGCGCCCCTCACCCAGCACCGCGCGGGCCAGCGCGAGCCGCTGCCACTGCCCGCCCGACAACACCACCCCGGCCTCCGGATCGGGCCCGAAGAACATCCTCGTCAGCAACGTGTCGTAGCCGCGCGGCAACGCGCTGATCGCGTCGTGCACGCCTGCCTTCCTGGCCGCGGCCTCGATGCGGGCGGCGGAGGCGGCCGGCTTGTCGCGGCCCGCCACGTCGCCGATCGCGATGTTCTCCGCAGCGGTCAGGTCGTACTCCATGTAGTCCTGGAACACCGCGCCGATCCGGTCGCGCAGCTCGGCGGGATCGAGGTCGCGCAGGTCGACGCCGTCCCACAGGATCGCGCCCCGGTCCGGGTCGTAGAACCTGCACAGCAGCTTGACGAGCGTGCTCTTGCCCGCGCCGTTCCTGCCCACCAGGGCGACCGCGGAGCCGTACGGGATCGTGAAGCTGACGCCGCGCAACGACCAGGGATGCTCGGGGGAATAGCGGAACCACACGTCGCGGAACTCGATGCCGTACCGTAGGGTGGGCGGCACCACCGGCCTCGCCGGCACCGGCAGGTCGGGCCCGGCGCCGGTCACGGTCAGGTAGTGGTCGAAGTTGAGCAGCTGCTGATGCGCCATCGTCACCTCGCCGACGAGCCCGGCGAGCGCCGACTGCACGCCGACGATCGAGGTGGCGAGCAGGGCGATGTCACCTGCGGTGAGCCGGCCCTCGACGGCGGCGAACAACGCCCAGATCAGCCCACCGCCGGAGATCACGCCGGACAACAGCCCGAGCCCGCCCTCGACGCTCAGCTCGCGGCGGTCGAGGCGGCGGCGTTCCGAGTCGGCCGCGAGCCGCTCGGCGTTCATCCTGGACCGGAAATATCGGCCGGCGCCGAACAGACGCAGCTCCTTGGCGGCTCGCACGCTGGTCAGGAGCTGCCGGTAGAACAGCTCGCGCCGTTCCATCGGCCCGATCCGCCACATCATGGACGCGCGCTGGCGCGACAGACGCAGCTCGGCGGCCAGCGCGGGCAGCGCCGCCACCAGGACCGCGCCGGCCAGCAGCGGGCTGAGGACCAGCAACGAGCCGAGGAAGCCCAGCACCGTGACGAACCCACGGCAGACCGCCAGCGTCCCGGAGACCACCGCGCTCGGGGCGGCGCCGCCTGACGTGTGAGCCAGGCTCATCCGGTCCAGGAACGCGGGGTCTTCGAACTTGGCCAGGCCGGCGAGGCGCTCCACGCCGGCGAAGAGCCGGTCCTGAGCCAGGCGGCCGGTGCGGCGCTGGAGCTCTTGGCGCAGATAGCTGGAGACGTGCGGGAGCGTGATGGCCGCCACGCCCGCCACCGCCAGCCCCGCGCCCGCCGCCACCAGCGCGGACGAGCCGGACGAGCCGGACGCACGGTGCGCGATCACGTCCAGCGCCGACTTGGTCAGCCAGGCGGCGGCAACGGGCACGGCCGCTTCGAGCAGGGCCAGGATCGCGTACGCGAGCACGTGCCACCGGCCGGCCTGCCAGGCCAGCCCGAGTGCGCGGGCGAGTGCCGCCGGGCTCGCCTTCATCCGCACGTCCGCCGCCATCGGTGCGGTGATCTCCGGGTTGGTCGTCTCCGAGGTCACGGTCGTTATGCCCGGGCGAACGAGAAGACCTGGTTCAACCGCAGTCCGCTGGCCATGATCCGGCCGCCGCCGCCCACGATCGCGAAGACGGGGAACGCCTGCACCTGCAGCGCCGACGTGACCGGTCCGCCCATGTCCTCGACCACCACCCGGGCCACGGGCTCCAGCTCCGCCCGCAGCGGCCCGGCGTCTCCCTTGTCATCGACGATCACGGCGAGGACCTGCTCCGGACCCCCGGGGAAGCGCTCGGCCGAGGCGAGGAAGTCCGGCATCGCCTTGTGGCAGGCGTCGCAGCCGGGAGAGAAGACGCCCACCAGGACCGGCTCCGAGTTCAGGTCCCGTGAGACGGTGGCTCCGTTCGTGGCCACGGTGTCGTACGGCGGCGCGACCGCGCCCTCGGGCAGGATCGCCTGCCGCCCGTGCCCGTCGTCGGAGCGGGCCGCGAGGGCCTCGGAATGCTTGCGCAGCCGCCGGATCACG
Organism: Nonomuraea polychroma; assembly: GCF_004011505.1. Lineage (NCBI taxonomy): Bacteria > Bacillati > Actinomycetota > Actinomycetes > Streptosporangiales > Streptosporangiaceae > Nonomuraea > Nonomuraea polychroma. The sequence continues at coordinate 8,942,635 of NZ_SAUN01000001.1, read as the reverse complement.
CCGACGGTCAGCGCCAGGTTCAGCAGGCAGAGCACGCCCAGCAGGATGACGAGCGTGACGACATAAGGCATGGCTGACCTCCAGGTCAGGCAGTCGGGCTGAACAGGTCGATCAGGTCGTCGCCGAGGGCCACGACGATCGCGGCGACCGCTCCGGCGGCGACGGCGGTCAGCATGGCCGCCACGTCGCCGGTCACGGGCGCGTACGTGAGGAGTCCCAGGGCGGACACGGCCATGAGGATGAGGTTGCGTGCCACGTGGCCGTGGCCGAGCGGGCGGTCGGAGGCGCCGAAGCACGCACAGGGGGCGCGCTCGGCCCGCCGCAGCGCGGCCGCGATCGCGCAGGTGAACGCCGCCAGTAAGCCCATCGCCAGGGCGAACCCCGCCTGTACGGTGCCGGGCACGGCGACGAGCACCACGATCGCGAGCTCGGCGGCCACCACGGTCGCGGCCGCCACGCGGACCGGCGGCCACGGTGGTGCGAGCCTGCGGGTCGCGGCCAGGAAATCGGCGTATGCGCTCCTGCCGCGCAGCTTGCTCGCCGCCGACACGAGGAACAGCAAAGCCACCAGACTCCGGCAGCCCAGGGCGACGTACTCCACGGAGCTTTCCTCCAACCAGGTCAGGACATGCGGCGGAGCGCCACTCCCAGCAGGGTGCCGGCGTCGACGAAGCCGCACTGCCGGGAGTCGAAGCTGGCCGACGGGTTGTCACCGAGGACGACAAGACGGTCCGGCGCCACCCGGCGCTCCGGCACCACGGCCCGGACCGAGTCCGGGACCGGGTCGCCGGGCAGCGCCACCACCCGCTTGACCATCCAGCGCCGCTCGGGCGGCGGCGGCTCGCCGATGCCCAGCCAGTCGGGCGTCTCGAACACGACGACGTCCCCGACGGAGATCCGGGCCAGCCGCGTCCGCCTGACCAGGAGCCGATCGCCCGCGTGGAAGGTCGGCTCCATGCTGAGGCCGGACACCACGACGACGGCGAGCCGGCGTCGCAGGACCAGCAGGACCAGCAGGAGTCCGGCGACCGCGAGGAGACCGGCCGTCCACGCGAACATGGTCATCTACGTGGCCGTCAGCAACAGTTGCAGTGCCAGGGACCGCACGACTCGCCGGTACCGCAGGAGGCGCCCCACGTACAGCACTTGCGGACGAGGCAGGAGTTGCCCTCGTACCAGCACGGGCACGCCGCCTGGGCCGAGTGCTCCGGGACCACCTTGGACAGCAGCCAGTCGCTCAACTTTCCGATTTTCACGCGAACCGCCTCTCTTTGGGCGTTTTGGGGATCACCGGAGACGTTAGAAACGGACGGGACAATTCACATACCAGGCAGGTACGCCACGCATACATTCCGGCCCTCGCCCGGCCGCGTTGCCACCGCCGGGACCGGGCGGCCGGCTGAGCACCGGGCCGATCACGGGAAGGGCGAGCACGTACTGTGGATGGATGTCCGTTGCGCGGCAAGGTGTCCTGCTCGGCGTGGCGGCGTACGTGCTGTGGGGATTGTCGGCACTTTATTGGCCACTGGTCGAGCCCACAGGCGCGGTCGAGATCCTGGCGCTGCGCGTGCTCTGGTCGCCGGTGGCGGTCGGGCTCTTGGTGCTGGCCATCGGCCGCCGCCGGCAGGTGACGGCGATCTTACGCCGTCCGCGCGACCTGGCACTGCTCGCCCTCGCCGGCGTCCTGACGTCCGCCAACTGGGGGTTGTTCATCTGGGCGACGATGAGCGGCCACGTGGTCGACGCCTCGCTCGGCTACTTCATCACCCCGCTGGTCAGCGTCGCGCTTGGGGTGGCGCTCCTGGGTGAACGGTTACGAGCCTGGCAATGGGCCGCGATCGGGCTGGGCGCCGCCGCCGTGGCCGTTCTCACGGTCGCGTACGGCGGGCTGCCCTGGATCGCGCTCGGCCTGGCGACCACCTTCGGCGCGTACGGTCTGATCAAGAAGCGGGTCGGGGTCGGAGCCGCCGAAGGGTTGATGGTGGAGACGGCGGTGCTGTTTCCCTTCGCCGTGGTCTACACGGTCGTGATCCAGACGTCCGGCCAGGCCACGTTCGGTCACGTGTCCGTGGCCAACACGCTCCTCGGCATCGGCTCCGGGTTCGTCATGATGCTGCCGATGCTGCTGTTCAGCGCCGCGACCACGAGGATCCCGCTCAGCGTCGTCGGCATGCTGCAGTTCATCGAGCCCGTCGTGCAGTTCGTGATCGGGGTCCTGGTGTTCCGTGAGGTCATGTCGGCGGCCAGGTGGGCGGCGTTCGGGCTGCTGTGGGTCTCGCTCGCCATGCTGACCGCCGAAGGGCTCAGGAGACGGAGTCCGGCGTCCGCGGCTGATCCAGCTCCACGGCGTTCCTCTCGATCATCTCGAACTGCGTCATCAGCCGTTCGAGATCAGGAGGGGAGACCGTGAAGGTGTCGTAGACGGCCTCGCCCGCGGCGGTGTAGCTGAGCTCGTGGCCGCACGAGCCGTCCCACAGGGCGCTGATCACCCGCATGGCCGGGGGTAGCCGGTCGACATGCACCCGGCGCACCTGGACCCCGGCGGCGATCTGCTCGCGCGCCAGCTCGTCGAGCTCGTCGGTCCACTCGCGGTAGATGAACACCCTGCGGATCTTCACGCCGCGCTTCAGCGCATTGAGCTGGGCCTCCCAGTATTGCCTGCCGACCGGCTCGCGCCACCAGGCGAGATCCACCGAGGGCACGCTGGTGGCGCACATGGTGCGCTTCGTCTGGTCGATCAGGCGCTGGAAAACCGCGTTGTCGCCGTAGGGCGTGCGGAAGTGCCCCCGCTCCAGGTCGGTGAGAGTGCGCAGGCATTCGTCGAACGCCGCCCGGCAGGCGTCGACGGCTGGAGTGCCGGGGTATTCGCGCTCCACGTGCTTGGCCGCACGGAGGATGGGCACCATCAGCTCCGTCAGCCATGGGATCTTCTCGATCGTGGAGACGAGCTGGCCCACGGTCGTCTCGTGATCGACCCTGCGCTTCTCTCTGAGCAGGGTCTGCACCTGTAACGTGATGACGCCGCCGATGAGCCCGGCCAGCAGCGCCAGTCCCTGGGCGGTGTCCTCACGGACGTAGAAGATCACGCCGAGCAGGACCGACAGGGTGGTGCCGATGATCAGGACGGGGTCCAGCACGAGTGGCGAAGACTTCTTCGCAGGCCTCTTCACGGAGTCTCCTGAAGACGGGGGGTGATCGCAAATACAGTGTGGCATGCTCCTGTGCGTCACCCCCTATCACAGAACGTGAATATCGCCGGCGCCGGTTCAGCCCATGGTCGCCGTCATCAGATCCCGGCCCACGGTGATCCGCCCCCGATAGCCGCCCGAACGCACGTCCGATGCGAACTCCGCTTCACCGGCACGTGGCGCTGGCCGGGGCGGGCGGCTCGCTGCTGGGGTTCCTGCAGCTCTGGCTTGAGCATCCGGACCTCGTGACCGAGGACTCGCCGGACGAGCTGGCCGAGCAACTGCTGCGGATGTTCGGGATGGGCCACGAGGAGGCTCGCGCCATCGCCCGCCGCCCACTCCCGGACCGCGCGTGAGCTACAGCTCGGCTGCGGTGCCGTCGAGGAAGAAGCGTCGTACGCCCGCCGCCACCCAGATCGTGCCAAGCCCGGCGTAGACGCTCAGCAACGCGACGGCCGGCGAGCCCGCGACAACCGCCGCCGCGATGGCCAGGACCAGCAGCCCCGCCCACCCGTAGAGCACCTTGCGGCCGCGGGGCGAGCCGGTGTGCGTGGCCTCCTGCACAGGGGTGACCAGAGCCATGACCGCCACGCCCGCGGTGCCGACCGCCTCATGGCCGAGCGCGATGCCCAGCGCGAGCACCGCCGCCCCGGCGAGGAGCAGGGCGCAGCACGCCATGGCCACGCGGGCCTCGGAGCCCTCGAAGAGCAGCCGGGTGGCCTTGGCCCGGGCCAGCCGCAGCACGGTCACCGTCTCGCCCACCCACGCCGCCCAGTGCAGCAGCGCGATGAGGACGAAGACGGCGATCAGCGGCGGGGCCACGGGCAGCAGGAACACCAGCCGCCAGCCGCCGAGGTAGCGGCGCCGCAGGTTCGAGAGCATGCGCTGGAGCGGGTTGCGCTGCTTGAGCGCCGCCACCAGCAGATCCCTGGCGGGGCCGAAGCCGGGGTCGAGGCGGAGCACCTCGCGGAAGGAGTCGGCGGCCGCCTTGGGGTCGCCGAAGGCCAGCGCCGCCCGGCCGGCCGCCAGGTGCGCGGTGGCGCTCTCCGGGTCCAGCTGTACGGCGTGCGCGGCGGCGGCCCTGGCCGGTCCGGCCTCACCGAGCTTGGTGTGGGCCATCGACAGCAGGCTCACCAGGTCCGACACCTGCGGATCGAGGGCCAGCCCGCGCTGGGCCGCATCCGCCGCCTCACGCCACTGCCCCTTGATCATGTGGGCGCGGGCCAGCAGCTCCCACGTTGACGTCTCCTCGGTGGAGTGCGCCAGTGACTCCTTCGCGGCGGCGATCGCCGGGTCGGCCAGGCCGATGCGGTAGAACACCTGCCCGGCCACGTATTGCGGATACCAGTGATCCGGCACCAGGCGTATCGCCTCCCGCGCCATGACCATCGCCTCGGCCGCCTTGCCCTGGTGGACCAGGGCAATGGCCAGCAGGCAGTGCGCCATGTCCTGCTGCGGCTCGATGGCGAGCACGCCGCGCAGCTCCCGCTCGGCGTCGGCCGGTCGCTGCAGCCGCAGCAGCATCCTCGCCCGATCGAGCGACTGGTCGATTTTCACCATTTGGCCTTGATCCATGGCATCAGCTCGTCCCACGCGCCTGACTCGTTGGCGTGCAGCACGTAGTTCCGGGCGGTGGCCATCCATTCGCGCACAGAGGAGGGCCGGGTGCCCTGGGCGGCGGCCAGCAGGTCGGCCGTGGACAACGGGATGGCGCGGCCCGCGCTGATCGACTGCTGGAGCTTGACCTCCACCGCGCGGTCCACCAGGCCCTTCAGGTCCGCGCCGACGTAGTGCTCCGTGGCCCGCGCCACCGCGTCGAAGTCCATCTCGGCCAGCGGCTTGTCACGGCAGAGGATGCGCAGGATGGCCGCCCGCGCCGCGGTGTCCGGCGGCGGCACGAACACGAGCTGGTCGAAGCGCCCCGGGCGGCGGAAGGCCACGTCGATGTACCAGGGCGCGTTCGTGGCGGCCAGCACCAGGACGCCCTCGTTGGCGTCCTGGTCCACGCCGTCGAGCTCGGCCAGGAACTGGTTGACGAGCTGCCTGGTGTGTGCCTGGCGCATGTCGGAGCGGCGCGCGGCCAGCGCGTCGACCTCGTCGAAGAACAGCACGCACGGGCGGTTGCGGCGGGCCAGGTCGAACGTGGCGCGCAGGTTGCGCTCGCTGGAGCCGACGTACATGTCGAGGATGTCGGCCAGGCCGACGTTGACGAACGACGCGCCAAGCTCGCCGGCCGCGGCCCTGGCCAGGTGGGTCTTGCCCGCTCCCGGCGGGCCGTACAGCAGGACGCCGCCGCCGGCGCGCTTGCCGTACGCGGCGAACAGCTCCGGCTGCTGGATCGGCAGTAGGAGCTTGACCCGCAGCGCCTCCTTGACCGCCTCCATCCCGGCCACGTCGGCGAAGGTGTGCTTCGACCGCTCCACCTCCGCCCCGCCGGGCGCGGAGTCGGCAGCCGAGGGCGCCGGCGCGCCCGCCAGGGCGGCGTACGCCGGCGCGGGAGCGGCGGGCGCGGGCGGGGCCGCTGGGGCGGACTTGGAGGGCACGATCGGGATCGGCAGCCGCTCGGCCAGCTCGGGGTCGGCGAGGGACGGATCGCGGGAGATCGCCTCGTAGTAGCGGTAGGCCGCCTTCCCCTGCTCACCCTCCCCGAGTAGCGCCCTGGCCGCGAGAATCCCCATCCGCGGCGGGTAGGCGTGGAAGTCGGCCAGGAACGGTTCGAGCACCGCCAGCGCCTCTCCGTGCGCGCTCTGCCGGACGAACGCCTCGGCCAGCCCGGCGACGACGTCCGTGTCCTTGGGGGCCAGCACGAGCGCGGCCCGGAACTCGGCCTCGGCTTCGGCGAGGTACCCCTTCTTCAGGAGCTGATCGGCGAGATGCCGCCGAAGGGGAAGATTGTCCGGAGACAGGCGCGCCGCCTCACGGAGTGCCTGGAGGCCGCCATCGTCGAGCACGTGCTCGTCCCTTCTGTCGCAGGAATCCCGTTATTACCAAACTACGCAGGCTATCGAAGGTGGTGCTGGCTCTACCCCGGCTCTCGCCTGAGCGCCCGTGTGCCGGCGCGCGGCCGCCGGTTCAATCGGTGGCATGACGATCAATCAGTTCCCCGGCCGCTGGGTCGAAGGGACCGGGCTGGTGCTCGGGCCGCTCCTGCTGCTCGCCGCGGTGCTGGTCCGGATGGGTGAGGACGACTTCTTCCCCGGTCAGCTCGCCGCCTACGCGGCGGAGCCGGCGAAGATGGCGTTGTCCTACAGCCTGTTCGCGGCCGGGGTCGTGCTGCTGTGGCCGGCCGTGGCCGCGCTGGCGCGCCGCATCGGGGCGACGCACCCGGGGTGGGCCGCATGGGGTGGCACGCTGGTGGTGCTCGGGCTGTTCGGGCGGGTCTTCCACGCGGGGGTGAGTCATCTGGCGTTCCAGATGGTGGACGTGCTGGGGCCGGCGGCGGCGCAACAGGCGGTCTCCTCCACGTACGGTGCCTTCCACCTCTTCAAGGCGGCCAACGTCGCGATCATGGGCGGCTGGATCGTGCTGGCGATCGGCGCCTACCGCGCCAGGGCCTTCGGCGGCGGCGTCGCGGGCACCGCCAGATGCGCGAGCTCCGTTGCGCTGGCGCTCGCGAGCGCGCTGCCGCTGGGCGTGCTCAAGGGCAGCACCGACCCCGTCTCGCTGGTCGCGCTGGCCGGGCTTGCGGTCGCCCTCGTGCCCTTGGGCGTCACGGTGCTGCGCAATGGCCCGGCTCCGCGCTGGTGGGCCGTCGCGCTCACGGTCGCTCTGATCCCCGTGGCCTTCGTCGCCGGCCTGTCCGGCTGAGCCGACGAACGGGACAACGATCCGGGGACTCACCCGGACGATCCTGGCGTACTTCACGACCGAAATTCGGGATTCCGGACAAACTAATGGGGACTTTCACACGACGTCGGCATCGGGAGCTCGAAATGCAGGGTCTGAAGGTGGTCGGGGTCGCCGTCGCGGTCGTCGAAGACCGGCTCGGCCATTGAGCGCCAGAACGCCTCCGCCCCCGGCACCCGAGTGTCGGTGTGCAGGTAGATCGACCGGTAGTCGCCGCAGTCCGCGACGAAGCGGCAGGCCTGGCGGACCATGTCGCGGGCCAGACCGTGCCGGCGATGGGCGGGGGCCACGTACACCCGGAAGAGCTGCGCCGTCTTGCCGTCCGGGTAGAGCCTGGCCAGCCACTCCGGGTGGGGCGGGCTCTTCGGGCCCTGCGCGCGCACGGCCGTGGTGCCGACCACTTCGTCGCCGTGCAGAGCCACGAGGAGCGTGTGCCTGCAGGGCAGCAGGTACGTGCCCTCCAGGTCGATCACGTCCCCATGCCATTGAGGCTGGTAGCCGTAGCCGAAGTCGCGGTAGAAGGTGTCCAGCATGATCTGCCGCGCGCCGTCGAGGTGGCGGAGTGCGGCGCGCTGGATGACGTAGGGGTTCATGGCTTTCCCTCCCAAGTGAGCCGGCCGACGTCGAGCGTGGCGACGCGGTCCGCCAGTCTGGCGACCACGTCCATGTCATGGCTGATGAGCAGCAGCGTCAGGCCACCCCTTCTGGGCTGCGACGACATGGCCCCGGTTTCAGATTGAGCGGCGCATCCGGCAAGGACGATGGCGGCAGCGAAAGGAAGGCACGACGACCGAGGCGCACGGCCGACAATGGTAACGATTTTCATCTAAGCTGCAAAGCCTTCTAATCTGTGAGGAGTTTCACGATCGCCACGACGCCAATGCAGACGATCACACCGCGCAGGACCGCGGCCGGCAGCCTGCGCCCCACCCTGGCCCCGACGAAGCCGCCTGCCATGGAGCCCAGCGCCACCAGCAGCACCGCCAGCCAGTTCACGTCCGCCACCACCACGTACAGCACAGCGGCCACCGAGTTGACCAACAGCACGAGCACGTTCTTCGCCGCGTTGAGCCGCTGCAGGTCATCGGCGAGGAGGATGCCCATCAGGCCGAGGAGCAGGATGCCCTGCCCGGCGCCGAAATAGCCGCCGAACATGCCGGCGGCCAGCGTGCCCAGCCACAGCCACGGCCCGCCGTGCTCGCCGGAGCTCGGCGGGGCGCCGAGCTCCGGCGCGGTGAGCAGGCGGCTGAGTCTGGGCTGGATCACCACAAGCGCGCAGGACACCCCGATCAGCACGCTCACGATCACGTTGAAGCTGCTCTCCGGCAGGTTGAGCAGCAGGAAGCTGCCGATCAGGGAGCCGATGACGGAGGCCGGGGCGAGCGCGAGCAGGCGCGCGCGCTGGCCCTTCAGTTCGGGCCGGTAGCCCATGACACCGGTGAAGCCGCCGGGGACGAGGCCGATGTTGTTGGAGACGTTGGCGGTGATCGGCGGCAGGCCGACGGCCAGGAGCGTGGGGAACGTGATCAGCGATCCGGAGCCCACGACGGTGTTGATGGCCCCGCCCGCCACGCCGGCCGCCAGCACCGCGGCCATCTCCCAAGGTGTCATGCCGGGAGACTCTAGAGGATGTCTTAATTAGTAAGACGATTGCTCTCGATATATGAGACCCGGGACGCCGTGAGTGCGCGTTTGAGGATCTTTCCAGTGTGGCTCACAGGAAGTTCGTCCACGAACGAAATGTGCCGGGGGTATTTGTAGGCGGCCACCCGCTCTCGTGCGAAGTCACGCAGTTCCTCGCCGCTCACCGGCTCCCGTACGGCCACCACGGCCTCGATCTCCTCGCCCAGCTCCGGGTGCGGCACGCCGAGCACGGCCGCCTGCCGCACCGCCGGGTGCTCGTAGAGGACCTCCTCCACCTCACGCGGATAGACGGTGTAACCGCCGCGGATGATCACGTCGCGGCGGCGGTCCACCAGGAAGAAGAAGCCGTCCTCGTCGACGCGGCCGAGGTCGCCGGTGTGGAACCAGCCGTCGCGGATGGCCTCGGCGGTGGCCGCCGGGTTGTTCCAGTAGCCCTTCATGACGTTGGGGCCGCGGATCACGATCTCGCCGATCTCGCCGTGCGGCGCCTCCCGGCCCTCCTCGTCGACCACCTTCATCTCCACGCCCCTGATCGGCCAGCCGATCGAGCCCGGCCGGCGGCCGTGGCCGCCCCGGTTCGTGGCGGCGACCGGTGAGGTCTCGCTGAGCCCGTAGCCCTCGATGATCTGGCAGCCGAAGCGGGACTCGTACGCCCGCAGCACGTCCAGCGGCAACGCGGCTCCGCCGGACGTGCACACACGCAACATCGACATGTCGGAGGCGCCCGGGTGGTCGAGCAGCGCGATGTACATGGTCGGCACGCCCTGGAACACCGTCACCCCGTCGCGCCTGATCACCTCCAGCGCCCGGCCCGGCTCGAAGCGGCGCAGCAACGTCAGCCGCGCCCCCGCGTGCACGGTGGCGTTGAGCGAGCACGTCTGACCGAATGTGTGGTAGAGCGGCAGCGCGCCGAGCACCACGTCATCCACGCCGAGCGCGTGCATGTGGGCCACCGTGGCGGCGTTGCCGGCCAGGTTGGCGTGGGTCAGCTCGACGCCTTTCGGGCGTCCGGTGGTCCCGGACGTGTAGTGGATGACCGCGGTGTCGTCCGCGTCCATGACGGCGATGTCGTGCTCGGCCGGCACACCGCGCAGCAGCCGGCGGAACTCCTCGGGCACGACGAAGAAACAGTCCGCCTTGGTGCCCGCGGACCCGGCCTCGGCGGTCTCGGCGAACGCGTGCCAGGCGATCAGCAGCCGCGCCCCGCAGTCCCCGAGGTACGCGGCGATCTCCCGCCGCTTCAGCAGCGGGTCGAGCGGCACCACCACGGCCCCGATCCGCAGCACCCCGTAGTAGACGACGCCGAACTCCGGCACGTTCGGCAACATGATCGCGACCCGGTCGCCGGCGACGATCCCGCGGCACCGCAGCAGCCCCGCCAGGCGGGCGCTCAGCTCGTCGAGCACGCCGTAGGTGAGCTCGGCCTCGTCCAGCGTGAGAACCGCTCTGCCACCGAGCCGCCCCGCGACGGTGTGGAGCCGGTCAGCGAGGTTCATGGAATGACCGTACGTCGGCGACCCCGCGGCCCTCATTGGTCGCCGTGGCCAGTCTTTCCCGGCCGGCGTTTGTGGGCAGCGAGTCCTGCAGGGCGATGGCCACGAGCAGCTCGACGAGGTCGTTGATCGAGCGCAGGCTGCGCCCGGTGCGCTCCTGGATCCTGCGCAGCCGGTACTGGGCGGTGTTGGGATGGATCTGCAGGTGCTCGGCCGCGCTGCGCAGGTTGAGGTCGGCGGCGGCGAACGCCCTGATCGTGGCGGTCAGCACGCCGCCGCGCGCCCGATCCTCGGCCAGCAGCGCCGTGATGCGCGGGTCCACCAGGTGGCGGGCGATGTCGTCGGCCCGCAACGCCAGGTACTGGAACGGCGTGATCCTGGGCAGCGCCGCCACCCCGCCCTCCTCGGGCACGAAGTCCAGCACGGACCTTGCCTCCTGGTACGCCTGCGGAATCGCCGCCGTCCCCGCCGACACCGTGCTGACGCCCATCGCCAGCCTGATGCCCTCGGTGGCCAGCCCGTCCAGCACCCCCTGGAGCCGGTCGCACAACTCCTCGGGCCCGGTCCCCGGACCGAGCACGGGGATCGCCACGATCTCCGAGCGGCGCACGACCGACAACGTCCGCGTGCCGTTGCCGCCAAGCCTGGCGATCGCCGCGCAGGCGGCGTGCCTGGCCTCGGCGTCCCGATCGAGCTCGGCCGCCGCGGGCGCGGCCACCAGCACCGCGATCACCACGAGCAGCGGCGTGCGCGTGTCCGGCGCCAGGCCGTGCGCCTGCGCGGTGGCCAGCTCTCTGCCGCGGATCGGCGTGCCTCCGGCCAGCAACGTTTCGAGCAGGTCCCGGCTCTCGCGCAGGGCTTCGGCGGAGGCGTACTGCTGGAACTCCATGTACGCGTTCGCCGCGTGCGTGCTGGCGAAGTCGCAGTACCGCATCTGTGACATGGCCAGCGACAACGCCGCCTCGCGCCCGGCCGGGGTGGGTCCCGCCCGCTCGACCAGCGACTCCCAGAAGATCCGCTGCCCCACCCGGTAGGCGTTCATGTAGTCGGTCAGCGCCACCCCGGCTCTGGCCCGGCGCATGGCCGCCCGCCGGGAGAAGGAGATGTCCTCCGGCGTCACCCGGCGCTCCTCCAGGAGCACGGCGAGCTTGGCGCGATAGTGCCTGACGACCTGGTCGCGTACGTCGGCCAGGAAGTCGCGGCCCTGGGCCGCGTACGCCGGGATCTCCGCGATGATCGCCGCGACCGCGGTGTCGGCCAGCCGCGGGACGTCGCCGAGCAGCTCGGACAGGATGCGGGCGCGCTCGGCGCGGACCGCCTCGGCACCAGTGAGCGTTTCCGTGCTGAAACCACCGGACATGTCGGGGATGATCCATGCCTATTGCGGGGCGGTCAACGGGTTGTAACCGGTCCGAGACCCTCGCTGTGCTCAGCGGACAACTCCCCTGAGACATCTTGGGTCACCGTGCCCAATGCGGCTCCTGACCGGCGGATCCTACGCTGAGCCCCATTCAGAACATTGTTCTCCAGGAGGCCGGATGCTGGAGGTACACGATCTTACCGTTCGCTTCGGCGGCATCACGGCGCTGGACGGCGTGGGCTTCGAGGTGGCGCCCGGCGAGATGGTGGGGCTCATCGGGCCGAACGGCGCCGGCAAGACCACCCTGTTCAACTGCCTGACCCGGCGGTACGACGCCGACTCGGGGACGGTCACGTACGAGGGGCGCGACCTGACGGCCGTGGCCCCGTACACGATCGCGCGGCTCGGCATCGCGCGCACGTTCCAGAACCTGGGCCTGTTCCCGCGCCTGTCCGTACGCGACAACGTGCTGGTCGGCGCGCATCACCGGGGCCGCGCCGGTTTCCTGACGGCGGGGCTGCGGCTGCCCGGCGTGCGCCGCGAGGAGCGGGCGCTGCGGGCCGAGGCCGACGCCGTGCTGGAGCGGCTCGGCCTGACCGGGGTGGCCGGGCATCCGGCGACCGGGCTGCCGTTCGGCACCCTGAAACGGGTGGAGCTGGCCCGCGCGCTGGTCTCCCGCCCCCGGCTGCTGCTCCTGGACGAGCCCGTGAACGGGCTGAACGCGGCCGAGGTCGAGGAGTTCGCGGGCACGCTGCGGACGATCAGGGACGCGTACGACCTGACCGTGATCGTGGTCGAGCACCACATGGGCTTCGTCATGGGACTCTGCGAGCGCATCGTCTGCCTGGACTTCGGCCGCAAGATCGCCGAGGGCTCGCCGGCCGAGGTGCAGCGCGATCCCGGCGTCATCGAGGCCTACTTGGGGACGGCCGTGAGTGAGCGCAGCGAGCGAACAAATGGACACAGCACATCTGTCATGCGACCGACGAAGGAGGGTGCATGACAGCGCTCATCGTGGAAGACCTGGTCGCCGGGTACGGCGACGCCCGCGTGCTGCACGGCGTCTCCCTCGACGTGGGGGAGGGCGAGATCTGCGCCATCCTGGGCCCCAACGGCGCCGGCAAGACGACCCTGCTCCGCGCCCTGTGCGGCATGGTGAGGGCCCGCGGCGCGGTCCGGCTCGGAGAGGTGAGCCTGACCGGCCGCTCGCCCGACGCGGTCGCCCGGCTGGGCGTCGCGCACGTGCCCGAGGGGCGGGGCACGTTCATGCCGCTGACCGTCGAGGAGAACCTGCGGCTCGGCGCGTACGTCCGGCGCGGCAAGAGCGACGTGGACGCCGACCTCGATCGGATCTACACCTACTTCCCGGTCCTGAAGACCCGGCTCAAGCAGGCCGCGGGCAGCCTCAGCGGCGGCGAGCAGCAGATGCTGGCCCTCGGCCGGGCCCTCATGCTGCGCCCCAGAGTGCTCCTGCTCGACGAGCCCTCGCTCGGCCTCGCGCCGCTGGTCACCCGGGAGCTGTTCCGCATCGTCCAGGCCATCAACGAAGAGGAGCGCACCACCGTGGTCGTCGTCGAGCAGAACGCCCACCTCGCACTCGGCATCGCCCAGCAGGCGCACGTCCTGGAGACCGGGCGGATCGTGTTGTCCGGCACGGCCGAGCAGATCAGGGCGGACGAGCAGGTCGCGCAGTCCTACCTCGGATACCGGGTGTAGGCATGGCCGGATTCCTGCAACAGGTTGTCGAAGGGCTCGGCGCGGGCGCCATCTACGCCAGCATGGCGCTGGCCCTGGTGCTGATCTACCAGTTCACCGGGATCGTCAACTTCGCCCAGGGCGAGCTGGCCATGTTCTCCACGTACATCGCCTGGCAGTGCGTGGCGGCGGGACTGCCGTTCTGGGCGGCACTGGCGCTCACGCTCGTCGTGTCGTTCGCCGGCGGCATGCTCATCGAACGCCTGATCATCCGGCCGGTGGAGGGCGCGCCCGAGCTGACCATCGTGATCGTCACCGTCGGGCTCTTCATCTTCGTCAACGCCGCCGCCGGGTGGATCTGGACCTTCCTCATCAAGGACTTCCCGAACCCGTTCCCCCAGGGTGCGCTGGAGCTCGGCGGGGTCAGCGTCGGCTTCTCGACGCTGGGCGTGCTCGGCGTGGTCGCCCTGGTCATGGGCCTGCTGTACCTGCTCTTCCAGCACACCAAGATCGGGCTGGGGATGCGGGCCGTGGCCACCAACCCGTCGTCCGCGCGGCTGGTCGGGATCCGGGTGGGATGGACGCTGGCGCTCGGCTGGGGGCTCGCGGCCACCGTCGGCGCGGTGTCCGGGGTGCTGATCGCGCCGCTGCTGTTCCTGGAGCCCAACATGATGGGCGGCGTTCTCATTTACGCGTTCGCGGCGGCGACGCTGGGCGGGTTCGACAGCCCGGCGGGGGCGGTCGTGGGCGGCGTGATCGTCGGTGTCGCGGAGACGCTGGCCGGCGCCTACGTCGGGTTCATCGGCTCCGACCTCAAGATCGGCGTGCCGCTGGTGATCATCCTGGGCGTGTTGCTGCTGCGGCCTCAGGGGTTGTTCGGGCGAGCGGTGGTGGAGCGCGCATGACCGGGCGAGCGGACACCAACTCGGTGCAGAACGCAGCAACCGGGGAAACCGCGGCCTCGGCCACGGCGACTGCCGAAGCCCGTGCCACGTCGGCGCGCGGCTTCCGATGGGATGCGGTCCGGTGGCGGTGGGTGGCCGCAGCCGCGCTCGTGGCGGCCGCCGTCTACGCGCCGTTCCAGCTCGTCCCCTTCCACGTCTTCCAGCTCACGATGGTGCTGGTCTACGCGGTCGCGCTGCTCGGGCTCAACCTCCTCGTCGGCCACGCCGGCCAGATCTCGCTGGGTCACGGCGCGTTCTTCGCGGTGGGCGCGTACGCGGCGGCGATCCTCATGGATCGCTGGGCCCTGCCGTACCCCTTGACGTTGCCGATCGCGGCGGCCGTCGCGTTCGTGCTGGGCCTCGCGTTCGGCGTGCCGGCCATGCGGCTGCGCGGCCTGTACCTGGCGCTCGTCACGCTGGCCATCGCGATCTTCCTCGTGCCGCTGCTCAAGCGGTTCGAGGAGGTCACCGGCGGGTCGATGGGGCTGACGCTGGCCAAGCCCGCGCCGCCCGCGTGGAGCGGACTGGCCGAGGACCAGTGGCTCTACTTCCTCACCCTCGCCGTCGCCGGCGCCGCGTTCCTGCTGGCAGGCAGCCTGCTGCGGTCGCGCGTGGGCCGGGCGCTGCACGCGGTCAGGGACAACGAGATCGCGGCCGAGGTCATGGGCGTGCGGCTGTCGTTCTACAAGACGCTCGCGTTCGCCTGGAGCGCGATGTTCGCCGGGGCGGCCGGCTGCCTCTACACGTGGGTGATCGGGTTCGTCTCGCCGGACTCCTTCACCGTCAACCTGTCCATCACCCTGCTGGCCGGCCTGGTCGTGGGCGGGCTCGGCGCGATGTCCGGGCCCGTGCTCGGCGCGCTGTTCGTGATGTTCGTGCCGAGCATCTCGCAGGAGATCAACGACGCCGCGCCCGGTGTCATCTTCGGCCTGCTGATCATCGCGGTGATGTACGTGGCCCCGACGGGCCTCGCCGGGCTGGCCGGGCGCTTGATCAGGAAAATTCCCCGGAAGGAGTAAGAGGGATGCGTGTATCAGCGATCGGCTGTACGGCACTGCTCGTGCTTGCCGTCGCCGCCTGCGGGGGACGGGACAGCGGCGGCACGGGCACGACGGCCTCGGGTCAGTGCCAGGGACAGCAGACGACCGGCATCACGGACAAGAGCATCAAGCTCGGCGGCATCTACCCGCTGTCCGGCCCCGCCTCGGCGTACGGCGACATCCCGAAGGGCATCAAGGCGTACTTCGACTACGTCAATGCCGAGAAGGGCGGCATCGGCGGGCGCAAGGTCGAGTTCGTCGTGCGCGACGACGGCTACCAGCCGCCGAAGGCCGTCGAGGAGGCCCGCAGGCTGGTCGAGCAGGAGCAGGTGTTCGCGCTGTTCCAGACGCTGGGCACGCCCTCGACCACCGCCACCTGGGACTACACCAACCAGCGCAAGGTGCCGCAGATCTTCGTCGCCACGGGCGCGTCCAAGTGGGGCACCGACACCGCGCACCCGTGGACCATCGGCTGGCAGCCCAACTACATCTCCGAGGCGCGCGTCTACGCCCAATACCTCAAGATGGAGAAGCCCGAGGCCAAGGTCGCCGTGCTCTACCAGAACGACGACTTCGGCAAGGACCTGTTCGGCGGCTTCAAACGGGCCATCGAGGGCACCCAGGTTCAGATCGTGGCCGAGCAGAGCTACGAGGTCTCTGACCCCAGCATCGATCCCCAGATGCGTAACCTCGCCGAGTCGAAGGCGGACGTCTTCCTCAACATCACCACGCCGAAGTTCGGCTCCCAGGCACTGGCCGCCGACGCCAAGAACACGTCCTGGAACCCGCTGCACATCATCAACAACGTCGCGGCCTCGATCACCGTGCTCAAGCCCGTCGGGTTCGAGAACGTGCAGGGCATCGTGTCCAGCTCGTACTACAAGGACCCCAACGACCCGACCTGGCAGAGCGACGCCGAGATGACGCTGTACAAGCAGAAGATGCAGCAGTACGCCCCCGGCGCCGATCCGAACATCCCGTACCACACCTTCGGCTGGGCGGTGGCCAACAGCTTCCACAAGGCCATGGAGGCGGCCAAGTGCCCGACCCGCGAGGGTCTGCGGGACTCCGTACGGAACCTGCAGAACGTCCAGATCGACATGCTGCTGCCCGGGGTGACGCTCAACACGGCGCAGGGCGACGGCTTCCCGATCGAGTCGATGCAGCTCATGACGTTCAAGGGCGAACGGTGGGAGCTGTTCGGTGACGTGATCGACACGCGGAAGGAGTTCGGTCCGCTGACCGGGTGACGCTAGGAGGCGGCGACGGCCTCGGCCGCGGCTTTGGCGTGGCGGGCGGCCGGTGACAACCACGCCAGTACGACGGCCGTCGCCGCCGCCGCCAACGCGGTGAGGACCGGGGTCACCGGGGCGAGCTCGTACAGGGCGGTGGACAGCGCCAGCACCGGGGTGAGGAGTTGCTGCGCGGAGAAGACGGCGAGGATGGTGACGAGCAGGGAAGCCATGGCCTTCTGTACGCTCGGACCCCTTCCGGTCAGCTTCAGGTGCTGATGACGCCCGTTCTGGCCAGCCAGTTCACGGCCTCTGAGATGGCCTCGAGGGGCGTGTAGCGCGGCCGGTGGCCGAGCAGCCGCTCGGCCTTCTCCATGCTGCAGTGCGGGCTGTAGGAAATGTGGTCGAGCGTGATCTGCGCGTCGAACTCGGACACCGTGGCCTGCCACTGCTCCCACGGCAGGTACGTCAGCCGCGCCTCCCGGCCGAACCACCCGGCCACCGCCTCGGCGTACCCGCGTAGCGACAGCGCGCTCGTCGCGACCGAGTGGAAGCTCTCGCCCACCGCCACCGACGGATTGGCCATCGCGTCCATGAAGATGCGTGCCACGTCGTCGGCGTGCACGTGCTGCACGGTCTCCATGCCGAAGTTCGGCAGCGCGAGCTCTTCCCCATCCGCCAGCGTCTGGAAAACAGCCGGATTCACGTTCCCGGCAGGATTGACCGGCACCCACCCGGGTCCGGTGATGTGCCCCGGATGGATGATCGTCACCGGGAACCCGTCCCGATGGGCCCGCTCCAGCAGATACGCCTCGATGGCGGCCTTCTGCTTCCCGTACTCCCCGAGCGGCCGCTTCGGCCGGTCCTCGGTCGTCGGCACCTGCGCGCTCGGCCCGTGCGTCCAGATCGTCCCGCAGTGCAGGAACTGCCGCACGCGCCCGTGGAGCGCCTCGGCGATGTGCCGCGCGCTGTCCTCCTGGAAGCAGATGAGGTCGATGACGACGTCGCCCTCCAGCTCGACGATCCGCCGCCCGAACGTCCCGTCGGCGTCCTCCGCGTCCCGGTCGGCCGTGACGGTGGTGACTCGCTGCCACGCCCCGTGCGGGCTGTAGGGCTCCCGCTTGCCCCTGCTCACCGCCACCACGTCATGACCTGCTTCGACGAGCCGGGGAACGAGATAAGTGCCGATATGGCCGCTGGCGCCGATCACCACTACACGCATGGAGGCAGCCTAACCTGCACCAGGGCGACCCGATACGCTCCTTAACGTCCGATTTCGGAGGTCAGTTCAGCGTGTCGGGGGTTGTCGCGGCGTTCGCCGCCCTGGTGTCCGTTGCCGTGCTCGGGTACGTCGTCGGCGCCGGCGGCTTACTCCGTGCCAGCGACGAGCTGGTGTTGTCGCGGCTGGCCTTCTTCGTGGCCACGCCCGCGTTGATGTTCGTCACGGTCTCTCGGGCCGACCTCGGCATTCTGCTCTCGCCGGTGCTCCTGACGGAGGTCGTCGCCGTGGCGTGCGTACAGCTGGCGTATGTCCTGGTGGCGAAGCTGCTCTGGCGCAGGGACCGCCGCGAGACCACGATCGGCGCCCTCGCCTCGTCCTATGTCAACGCCGGCAACCTCGGCGTGCCCATCTCCATCTACGTGCTGGGCGACGGCGCCCTGGTCGCGCCCATCCTCCTCTTCCAGCTGATCGTCATCACCCCGATCTCTTTCCTGATCCTCGACAAGGGAGCCAGGTCGATCCGCTCGGCTCTCCTCCTGCCGATACGCAACCCCCTCACCGTCGCCTCCCTCCTGGGCCTGGCCTGCGCCCTGACCGGCTTCTCCCTCCCCGTCACGGTCATGCGCCCGATCGAGCTGCTCGGCGGCGCGGCGATCCCGGTCGCCCTGCTCGCCTACGGCCTCAGCCTGTACGGCTCCCAGCGCGCGCCGACTGAGCAGAGCGGTGGCCTGGGTTGGGACATCGGCCTCGTGGTCGCGCTGAAATCCGTGGTCCAGCCCGCGATCGCGTACCTGACCGCCCGCTTCGCCTTGGGCCTGGACGACAGCGCGTTGCTCGCCGCCACGTTGTTCGCCGCACTCCCCGCTGCGCAGAACATCTACGTGTACGCGGTGAACTACGACACGGGCCGGCGCCTGGCTCGCAGCGCCGTCCTCATCACCACGGTCCTGTCCATCCCGATCATGACGGCGATCGGCGCGGTCCTAGGCTGAGCCCGGGGATAAACTTGGCCGGGTCGCCACCCGCGCGGCCCGATGGAGGGCTGGAGATCGTGGTCGAGTTTGCGCAGGACGTCGCGGATTCTGGCCGTGACGGTCTTGTGGGCCCGTTCCGCCTCGTCGCCGTCACGGCGTGACCCGAGCCATCGGGGATCGCCGTTTCCTTGAGTAACTGGGATGTCACTAACATCAATGTTGCTAACATTCATGTTAGTTTCCCCTGAAGGGGACGGCGCAGAGGATGGCGCCATGGCATCCGCGAGAATTGGACCAGTTGGCGCGGACGAGCTGTCGAGCCTCTGGTGCGTGAGGCGCTGGCGCGGTTGCTGCCTGACGCGGGCCTTCCCGCGGCCCCGGCCGTCGGCGGCTACTGGACCCGTACCAATGATGTGGAGATCGACATCGTGGGGGCGGACCGCGCGCCCGTCGCCAAGGAGTTGCTCTTCGTCGGTTCGGTGAAATAGTTGGAGAACTCCCCCTTCGACCGCCACGACCTCGCGGCACTGCACCGCCACCGCGCCGCTCTCACGCCAGATCCCGTGCCGTTGGTAGCGGTCTCCCGCAGCGGGACTGACTGCGCGGGGCTCGACGCTGCGTTCGGCCCGGCGGAACTCCTCGCAGCGTGGCGCTCCTAACCGGATCGGTCGTGGCTCAAACTGGCCTCGCAGGAGATACGCGCGGCGGCGATGGCCAGCGATGCCGACCGCATGACATGCGCTCGACGTCGAGCGAGCAAAGCGAGCGCGGTGCTTCTCCGGCTGTACGCGCTCATTGCTCATCCTAGGGCTCGCCCAGGCCGGCCTGGGGCTGCTGGACGAGCCCGTAACCGCAGGCAAAGACAGCGGGTATGGTGTTCCGCGGTCTGACGGGCATGGGGACTTCCTGAGGCTGTCTTCACACACCGACGTTGGGCTCCCTTCCCCTATGCGCGCAGGCATCGCCTGAGATCGGTCGCTTGTGCGGTGGTCCGCCTGAGGGGCAATTGCTCGCCCTCCTCCGGCAGAGAGGCTTCGCGGTCGACACGTGGGGGCAGGTCGTGGACGTGGCACGCAGGGTTGTCATACCTGATCAGCTGGCAGGAGTCGCACGCGCGGCTCTGGGACGCGAATCTCGTTGATGGGGCGTGGCACTGACTGCTCAGAGACGCTAGGTGATCTCTTCGGCTGGTGGCTTCCTGGCCCACGTGCTGCCCGTGCTGCGCTTCACCCTCGACGTCGCCGCGTTACGCGGGGCCTGACGCTCGACGCCGCTGCCTGCGCCGAGATCATCCACTCAGCCTTCGCCTAACTCCCACCACCAGCAGAACGGATCCCCGGACATGACCGCACCGGATCAGGCTGTTCACCGGCATTAAGCACATTCGAGACCATTGACATGGAATCATGTTTCATTGTGAGCGATAGCAACGCTGCCGCGTCGGCTTGGGCCCGCGTCGACACCACAGTGCCGCACTCCGCGAGGGTGTGGGACTTCCTGCTTGGTGGCAAAGATCACTTCCAGGTGGACCGCGAGGCCGGCCAAACTCTGCTGCGGTTGTTTCCCGACTTCGCGATGGTCGCCCGGCTGCAGCGCGAGTTCCTCATCCGTGCCGTGCGCTACCTGGTGAAGGAGGCCGGGATCCGGCAATTCCTGGATATCGGCACCGGGCTGCCTACGGCGAACAACACGCACGAGGTCGCACAGGGCCTCGCGCCAGAATCGCGCGTGGTTTACGTGGACAACGATCCGATCGTGCTGGCGCACGCCCGGGCCCTGCTCACCAGCACGTCAGAAGGCGCCACGGACTACATCGACGCCGATGTCCGCCGTCCCGACCTCATTCTGGGGCAGGCGGCCAGGACGCTGGACTTCTCCCGGCCGATCGCGCTCATGATGCTGAGCATCGCAGGGCAGCTGACTGACGATGACGATCCGCAGGGCATCGTCGACCGGCTGGTGGAGCCCCTCGCCGCCGGAAGCTATCTGGTGCTGAGCGACGGCACGAACACCAACCCGGCCCTGATTGAGGCGGTCTCCGCGTACAACAAGAGCGCCGCCAACACCTACCAACTGCGCAGTCCGGAGCGGATTGCCGGCTTTTTCGCCGGCCTGGAGCTGGTGGAGCCTGGCGTGGTATCCACGCCGGAGTGGCGGCCTGAGCCGGACCGCTGGGACGATCCGGCCACTGTCGTGAGCGCCGTGTGTGGAGTGGCCCGCAAACCATGACCCCGCGGCAGTCGATGGAAGTTCCGTCTTCAAGACATCCCGTGCCATGACACGTGGCGCTGAGCGCTCAGAGCCGCCAGGCGGTCTCGTCCTCCGGCTGGTAGCGGCACGTCGACCCGGTGGAGATCGAGGCGCGCAGGTGAGCGGCCAGTTCGGGGTGGGCGTGGTCGAGCTTGCGGAGCACGTCGCGGATGCGTGCCGTGACCGTCTTGCGGGCGCGCTCGGCCTCATCTCCCAGGCGGCGGGTACGGCCGCCGAGGCCCGCCGCCGCCCGCAGCTCTTCCAGCAGCGCCGCACGCTCCCGATCGAACTCGGCCGCCCGCCCGTCGTCGCCCCGCCCCACGGCCCGGTCGATTTCTTCGTCCAGCTGGGTCAGGCGGCGCCGGTAGCGGGTCTTGGCCTCCTCGTCGAGCATGTCGTCACCGCCCATCCGGCGGGCGGCCAGGACCACCTCGCCGCCTTCTGGGTTCAGCAGGCGTACGGCGGGCACGTCCTCGCCCGGACGGCTGAGGAGGATGTGCAGGTCGCGGAGCCCTTTTGCGTCCGGCATGTGCGCGGCTCGTCCTGAGAACATCAGCGACCAGACCGCCCCGTCCCGCCGGAACTCTCCCTTCGTGCCGTCCCGCCGAGTGCCGGGCGTGTCTTCGCCAGGCTGGTCGGGTCTGGTCGATCGGACTGACAGGGGGGTCCAGGCGTTTCCGAGCAAGCCCAGCGCGCCGCCCCGGCCGGGGGCATCGGGCCGGGGCCGAGGGTCGTCCGGCGGTGAGGTGGCCGATGGGGTGCGCGACGGACGTACGGACTCCAGCACGTGGCGCATGCCCAGCTCGGCCGCGTCCTGGCGGACGCCGTCCAGCAGTGTTTGCGCCGCTTCCGCGTCGCCAGGCGCGGCGCGGGCGAACAGCGCCTCGGCCAGGTGCGCCCGCGCGAGCACGGACCAGGGCCGCGCCCCCATGCGGTCGGCGGAGCGGCAGGCTGCGGTGAAGCCGGTCACGGCCTCGGCCCAGCGGCCTTCCGCCGCGTCCACCTTGGCCAGCCACAGGTCGTAGGGGCCGCTGACGTCCCAGCCGAACAGCGCCACCGCCCACTGTCCGCGATGCGGCGACAACGCGGCCCTGGCCGCGGCGCACAGCTCCAGGTCCTGGGTGGAGGCCGCCACCTCGGCCTGCAGGCGCAGCCACAACGGCTGTGACATGCCGTCGTGCGCGTTGCCGACGGCGGCCGGGCTGCCGTCGTGCGCCTTCGTACCAGCCGGGTTGCCGTCGTGCGGTTGCTCGGTGGCCAGGCGGCGGAGCGCGAGGTCGGGGTCGCCTGCCTGCAGCGCCGTCAGGGCCTCCAGCACGCCGACGCACGGGTGGGCGGTGGTCCTCAGCTGGTCGAGAATCTTCTCCTGCTCTTCCACCCGCCCCCGCAACCACGACATCGCCCAGCGGTGGTGACTGAGCATGAAGTCCATGTGGTCGTGCGTGCTGTCCAGCCGGATCCCCGAGAGCAGGGACTCGGCCTCGGCGAAACGGCCGGCGAAGGCCGCGAGGATGCTCTCGTCGATGGCCATGGTCATGAGGAAGTGCGGCTGCTCGCTGCGCCGGGCGTTGGCGGCGTAGTCCTGGAACTGGTCGAGGTAGCGCGGGTCGCCCTGCTCGATCATGGCCACCCAGCGCAGCGCCCTGGCGAAATGCTCCAGCTCGGGGTCGGAGGTGCGCCGCGCCAGGTCGATCAGCTCGCCCGTCAGCGCCACCCGCTCCCGCGCCGTGCCCGGCCCCCAGATGATGTCGTGGTGCGCCCACAGGCTGAACGCCAGCGCGTCGTCGTCGCCACCCTGCCTGGCCAGCTGGGCAAGGCGGACGACCAGGTCGAGCGCGAGCCGCTCGTCCGGCGCCGGGCTGCCGACCAGCCGGGCATGGGCCTGTCTCAACCGGTCGAAGGCCTTGTCACGGCCGTAGTAGGAGCGGAAGGTCAGGGCGACGCGGGCGGACAGCTCGGCGTCGTCGAGCTCGCCGGCGATGGCGGCGGCCTGCTCGAAGAGCCGGCGTGCCTCGTCATCGTCGCCGTGGTGGTGCAGCTCCTTGCCCAGCTCGAGTGCGACGATCGCGTGCGTGCGGGGATCGGCGGCGGCGCTCAGCTCGTGGGCCCGCCGTAGATGGCCCAGCTGCTCCTCGCCCGCCATCCGGCCCCGTGCGTCCCGGGCCGCGGCGAGCAGCAGGTCCGTTGCCCGGCCCGGGTCGACGCGGTCGCCCGCCAGGTACGCGTGACGGGCGAGGTCGCTCGGCAGGACCTTGCCGTCGAGGCCGGTCGAGCCCTCAAGGGGTTGGAGGGCGGGTGAGCGTTCGCCGGCCGGCCAACGATCGAGGGCGGCGACGACCGCGGCGTGCCGCTCGCCCGGGTCGTCCAGGGAGTCGTAGAGGGTCTCGCGCACCAGGTCGTGTGCGAAGGCGAACACGCCGCCGCCCTTGGTGACCACGAGCTTGGCGACCACGGCCAGCTCCAGCAGCCGGTCCACGTGCGCGACCGGGGCCTCGATGGTCGCGGCGAGCACCTGCCGGTGGAACTCGCGCCCCAGCACGGCCGCGGCGGGCAGCAGCTCGGCGACCGGCCGCGGCAGCAGAGACAGGCGGCGCAGCAGCGCGTCGCGGACGCCGGGCGCGATGGCGTCGGCCGAGCCGCCGCTGCTCCACAGCCTAGCGGTCTGCTCGACGAAGAACGGGTTGCCGCCCGTGCGGCGATGGACCTCGGCGACCAGGCCGGGTGGTGGCTGCTCACCGACGGTGCGGGCCATGAGCGCCGCCACCGCCGTTTCGTCGAGGCCGGTGAGCGTGATGGTCGTGGTGGCCTTGGCGCCGAGCGGCGACAGCAGGGCGCGGAGCGGGTGGTCGACCGGCTCGACCTCGGCGTCGCGGTAGGTGCCGATGAGCAGCACCCGCTCGAACCAGGTCTGCTGGGCCGCGAACTCCAGCAGCCGCAGCGACGCCGGGTCGGCCACGTGCAGGTCGTCGATGACGATGACGACCGGGCGGCGCTGGGCGAGCGCGACCAGGGCCGAGGTGACCGCGTCGTAGAGCTTGAAGGTGTCGGGGACCTCGGCTCCGCTCGGAGAGACCGGGGCGAAAGGGGACGCCCTGTTGCCCTGGTCCTCGTGCGAGGTCTGATCGCCCAGGAGGGCGGCAAGGCTGGGCCCCGCCGCACTCTCCGCCGCGGCCCACTCCTCGGGCTCGGCGCCGCGCCGCAGGGCGCGGATGACCTGGGTCCACGGCCAATAGCCTGGCGCGCTCGCGGAGTCCCAGCACGCGCCGCCCACCACCAGCGCGCCCTGCCGCCTCGCCTCCCGCGCCGCGCTCGTGACCAGCGTGGTCTTGCCGATGCCCGCCTCGCCGGTGACCAGCACCAGGCCGCCGTGACTGGCGATCAGCCGGGCGATCTCGGCACGCAGCAGCGCGGCCGGGTGGTCCCTGCCGATGAGCTCGTGCGCCGCGGTATCCATAGGCATGACGGTTGCACGGTACCCGTCCTCACCGACAAATCCACCGGCAAATCGCTACCAGGCGACCTCCAACGAGGACAGGCCGTACACGATGCTGGACGAGCGGAACTGCGGCGCGTTCTCCGTCAGGCGCAACCCGGGGAAACGCTGGAACAGCGCCGGGAAGGCGATCTTCAGCTCCATGCGGGCGAGCGGGGCTCCCAGGCAGTGGTGGACGCCGTGACCGAAGGCGACGTGCCCGGGCGCGCCGCGTTCCAGGTCGAACTTGTCCGCGTCGGGCATGAGCCCAGGGTCGCGGTTGGCGGCGGGCAGAGCGCAGATCACCAGGTCGCCGGCCGCGATCTTCTTCCCGCCGAGTTCGACGTCGGTGGTGGCGACCTTGGTGGTGCCCGAGTTCACGATGCTGAGCCACCGCAGCAGCTCCTCCACCGTGCCGTCGATCCGCTCGGGCTCTTTCTTCAGCAGCTCCAGCTGCTCGGGGTGGCGCAGCAGAGCCAGCGTGCCGAGGGAGAGCATGTTGGAGGTGGTCTCGTGCCCGGCGAACAGCAGCAGGCTGCCGATGCCGATGAGCTCGTCGGTCGTCAGGTCGTCGCCGTGCTCGCGGACCAGCATGCCCAGCAGGTCCTCGCCCGGGTCCGCCTGGATGCGCTGGACCAAGTCCTCCATGTACGCACGCGCCTGGAACTGCAGGCCCACCCGCTCCTCGGCGGGCACGC
Source organism: Nonomuraea polychroma (assembly GCF_004011505.1). Lineage (NCBI taxonomy): Bacteria > Bacillati > Actinomycetota > Actinomycetes > Streptosporangiales > Streptosporangiaceae > Nonomuraea > Nonomuraea polychroma. Next base: position 8,917,577 of record NZ_SAUN01000001.1, on the reverse strand, counting down.
TCATGTCGAGCATCCTGCTGGAGCGGTGCTGGAAGCCTTCGCGGTCCTCGTACGGGACGCCGAGCAGCTCGCAGATCACCAGCGACGGGATCGGCAGCGCGAACGTCGGCACCAGGTCGGCCGGGGACCCGGCGGCCTCGATCGCGTCCAGGTGGTCGTCGATGATGCGCTTGATCCGCGGCTCGAGGCGGCGCATCCGCCGGATCGTGAACTCGGGGGTGAGCATGCGCCGCAGCCGGGTGTGCTCGGGCGGGTCCACACCGATCAGGTTGCCCGCGTTGATCTTGGCGAGCTGCTCCTTGGTCAGCTCCGGCGCCCCGGGCAGGCGGGCGATGGTCTGCGGTGCGATCTTGAATCGCTCGGCGTCGCCCAGCACCTCGCGTACGTCCGCGTACCGGGTCACGAGCCAGGCCTCCGCCCCGCCGCCGTACACGCTGGGGACGCGCTTGACCCCCTCCTCCTCACGTGCCGCCGCCAGCTCCGGAGCCGGGTCGAACTCCACTCGCCGCATGTGCAGCGGCATCACCGAGGAATCGGTCATGGGTTACCCCTAGATGATCGTCATTGGTCGCGTAAACCGTAACAACCCCGGAGGGTCCGTACTAGTGTGATCGTCGATCAGATGTGAGACAGAATCACGTCTTCCGCCACACCGACACGTGGCTCCTGCTCTCGCCGGTGAAGGGCTCGCGGTTCCAGCCGGCCCAGCGCTCGTGCAACGTCATCCCGGCCAGCCGCGCCATGAGGTCCAGCTCCGCCGGCCACACGTAGCGGTGCGGCGTCGAGCGGGTCTCGAGCTGCCCGTCCACCACCCAGTAGTGATGGGAGTACGCGATCTGCGTCGCGACGTCGTATTCCTCGAAGCCGAGGTGTTCGGGGGTCACCGTGAACGGGTGGACGGTCTGGCCGGGCGGGAGCCGGCGAAGCTCCGGGTCGCCGATCGTCACGCCGATGTTCTCCGAGCCGGGCGCGGCCCGCAGCCGCGCCACCATGGCCGGTGACAGCTCGATCCCGTGCACGGGGACGCCGCGCCGGCTGAGCGGCAGGGCGATGCGGCCGGTGCCGATGCCGAGTTCGAGCGCGGCGCCCGAGCCGGCCAGATCTGCGAGGAAGTCCACCACCGGGTTGACCACCGCCGGGTCGAACAGCTCCGGCCACTTGGCTTCGTACGTCTCCGCTGTGCGTTCGTCGAAGGTGTCCTCTGGCATAAAGCGAATGAGCCCGTCACCGATTCGCCGCCAACGCGGCCGCGGCCGGTCGAGGAGTACCGGGCACAGAAAGCGGCTCACTTCCGGTTGTACAACCGCATGGTCAGCGTGCCGAACACGGCGATCAGCACCGCTGAGGACACCAGCACCCACGTGATCTCGCCGGCGTCCGGCGTGCCGCCCATCAGGGACCGTACGGCGCTCACCAGGTGGGTGATCGGGCTCGCGTTCACGAACACCTGCAACCAGCCCGGCATGGTGGACGGATCGACATAGACGTTGCTCAGGAAGGTCAGCGGCATCAGCACCAGCATGCTGACCCCCATCACGGACTTCTCGCTGCGCATCAGCAGCCCGAACATGGTCCACATCCAGGAGAACGCGAACGAGAAGGCGAGCAGGAGCAGGATCCCGCCCACCGCGCCGGTGAACCCGCCCAGCGGGCGGAAGCCCAGCACCAGCCCGACCACCAGGATGACGACCGAGGCGATCGTGTACCGCAGCAGGTCGCCCAGCAGGTAGCCGACCATGGTGGACGGGCGCCAGATCGGCAGGGTGCGGAAGCGGTCGAAGACCCCCTTCTCGATGTCCTTGTTGACCTCCACACCGGTGTACATGGTGATCATCACGACGCTCGTCACCATGATGCCCGGCAACAGGAACTGCAGGTACTCGGTCGGCGACCCGGCCAGCGCGCCGCCGAACAGGTACGTGAACATCAGCGTCATCATCAGGGGGAACGCCGTCACGTCGAAGAGCTGCTCGGGCACGTGCTTGATCTTCAACATCGCCCGCCAGCCGAACGTGACCGATGCCGACCAGGCGCTCGGCCGCCGTGGTCTGGCCCCTGGCGCCAGGACCGTGCCGAGGACCTCGGCCGCGGGGGCGTACGTGGTAGTGCTCTCGGTTGTCGTGCTCATGCTGCCGCCTCCTCGGTGGCGCGGTGGTCGGTGAGGGCCAGGAAGACCTCGTCCAGGCTGGGCTGGCCGAGGGAGAAGTCGTCGACGACGATGCCGGCCTCGGCCAGCCGGTGCAGGGCACGCGAGGCCTGCTCGGCCTCGTTGCCGCTGCCCGTGATGCGCGCGGTCAGGGCGACCGGGTCGGACTCCAGGTAGACGGGCGCGTTCAGCGTCTCGGCCAGCACCCGCTCGGCGTCGGGGCGGGTGGCCGGGTCACGCAGCCGTACGTGGACCGAGCCCGCGCCGACGGACGACTTCAGCTCGCCAGGAGTGCCCTCGGCGATGACCTTGCCGTGGTCGATGACCGCGATGCGGCTCGCGAGCCGGTCGGCCTCCTCCAGGTATTGCGTGGTGAGCAGCACCGTGGTGCCGTGAGCCACGACGATGCGGACGATGTCCCAGACGTTGTTGCGGCTGCGCGGGTCCAGTCCGGTGGTGGGCTCGTCGAGGAAGAGCAGATCGGGTGTGTTGAGGATGCTGGCCGCGATGTCGATGCGCCGCCGCATGCCGCCCGAGTACGTCTTGACCTGCCGCCCCCCGGCCTCCGACAGCCCGAACGCCTCCAGCAGTTGCGCCGCCCGCTCCCTTGCGGCCGGCTTGCGGTGGCCGAGCAGCCGGGCGAGCAGGATCAGGTTCTCCTCGCCGGTCATTTCCTCGTCCACGGAGGCGTACTGGCCGGTCAGGCTCACCCGGCCGCGTACGGCGTCCGCCTCGCGCACCAGGTCGTGCCCGAACACGCTGGCCTGTCCCGCGTCCGGTTTCAGCAGCGTGGCCAGCATGCGTACGGCGGTCGTCTTGCCGGCGCCGTTGGGGCCGAGCACGCCGTACACGGCACCGACCGGCACCTTGAGGTCGAGCCCGTCGACGGCCCGCGTGTCGCCGAAGGTCTTGACCAGTCCTGAGGTCTCTATCGCCAGCATGATCATCCTTTCCCTGAAGTCACGAGACGTACGGCTGGGCGCGGCGGGCGTCCCGCAGGGCGCGGCCCCACCACGTGAGCTGGTCGAGCATGGCCGCGATCGCCCGCAGCCGGTCGTCGGTGTCGCGGGGCCGCCCGCATCCCTCGAAGCCCTCGCCGAGCAGGTCCAGTCCTACCCAGTCGCGCATGGTGACGGCGTGCAGGGCGCAGAAGACCGTACGGAGCTGCTCGACCGCGTAGAGCCCGGCCGAGCCGGAGCCGTAGGCCACGAATCCGACCGGCTTGGCCTGCCACTCGTCGTAGGCGAAGTCGATCGCCTGCTTGAGCGAGGCGGGAAAGCTGCGGTTGTACTCCGGCGTGACGATCACGAACGCCTCCGCGCCGCCGACCGCCGCGGTGAAGCCGCGCATGGCGGGGGTGGCCGCAGCCGGATAGCAGCCGGGGAAGGCGTACCCGGCCAGGTCGAGCACCTCGAGTGCGAGGTCATCCCGGCAGCGGGCCCGCTCGGCGAACCAGTGCCCGACCGCGTCGCCGACACGCCCGACCCGGGTGCTGCCGATGATCACCGTTACCCGCAACGGGCTCATGGTCCGCCCCTCCCTTCTGCGCCGTCACTTCCTAGGCGCTAGAAAGGCCGCTAGATCGGATCTAGCGGCCTGGGGCGCACAAAAAATGACCCCGCCGAGACCAGCGGGGGAGAGGGATCCAATGGGCTGGTCTCGGCGGGGTGGCTTGGGCAGGGGTACGGTCACCGCCCGTCGTGGTGGCGGTCGTCACGCGGCTTCTTGGCGTCGACCACGGTGAACGAGGCGGTGGCGACCTTGTTGCCGACCTTGACGGTCACGGTCTTCTGGCCGGGCTTGGCCTTGGCCGGCGCGGTCAGCGTGAGAGTGTCGCGGCCGTCGTGCAGCGCCACGCGGTACGTCTTGCCCTCTGGGCTCGTCACCGTGGCCCTGCCCGAGGAAACACCCTTGGCAACGATGGTCACCTCGTAGGTGCCGCCGGCCCGCACGCGGCCGGGCTCGACGGAGACCTTGAGCGCACCCCGGCGCTCGGTGTCCTTGCCCCACGCCAGGTCCACGTTCGCCGGCTGCGCCGGATCCTGGGTCGTGATCGTCACTGTGGGCTGCGGCTTGGCCGCGTCGGCGAGGGCGGCGCCCGAGAGCGGCAGGGTGAGCAGGGCCGCGCTGACGAGGGTCACGGTAAGGGGCTTGGCGAAGCGCACGGTCGGCATTCCAATCCGGGACGGACCTGGCCGAACATCTGCGTTCGGCCCCCGAAGTCGTCCTCATGCCGAACACTCTGCGAGCCGAATCTGAGAGCGATCTAGCACGATCTTATGAATTGCATGAGCGCGCAGCAGGAGGTGCTCACACACGATTCACAAGCACGCATCATCAAACCCTCATCCACGGCTGGCATCGTCACGACCATGCACACGACCAGCACGATCAGCATCCTCGTCGTGGGCGACGAGCCCCCGCTGACGGAACAGTTGTCCATGGTCATGCGCCGGCGATCCTGGGACGTCCGCAGCGCGCACAATGGCGGCGAGGCCATCCGCGCGGCCCGCGGGTTCCGTCCCGACGCCATCGTCCTGGGCGGGATCGAGCTCCTGCCCAGGCTGCGGGCGGTGCTGCCGGGCGTGCCGATCCTGTTATTGACAACCGAGAACTCGGCGCAGGACCGGTTGATAGCCCTGCGCGCGGGCGCCGACGACCTGGTCATCAGGCCGTGCAGCCTGGAGCAGGTCGTCAGCAGGCTGCGCGGCCTGCTGCGTCGATCGAGCGCCGGGCTACAGCAGGCGCGGTCCGGCGCCCGGCTCGTGGTCGGCGACCTCACCCTCGACCAGGAGACCCGCGAGGTACGACGGGCCGGCCAGCAGATCAAACTCACGCCCACCGAGTTCGAGGTGCTCAGATTTCTCATGCAGAACCCGGGCCGGGTGCTCAGCAAGGCCCGGATCCTCGACCGGGTGTGGGCCTACGACTTCGGCGGACAGAGCAACATCGTCGAGCTGTACATCTCCTACCTGCGCCGTAAGATCGACGCCCGGCGCCGGCCGATGATCCACACGATGCGCGGCGCGGGCTACATGCTCACACCCGTGGACGCGTGACCATTCACGCGGGAGCCGTGCTCGACCGGGCGACGAGCGTCGTGGGCAGCTCGGTGCGTGCCGCCGGCGTGCCGGACAGCAGTGCGGTCAGTGCGGCGGAGCCCAGCTCGGGCCAGGGCTGGCGGACGGTCGTCAGCGCCGGCGAGACATGCTCGGCCGCCCACGAGTCGTCGTAGCCGACCACGCTCACATCGTCGGGGACGTGCAGCCCGTGCTCGCCGAGCGCCTGGTAGACCCCGACGGCCATCGAGTCGGAGCAGGCGAAGACGGCGGTGGGCGGCTCGGGCAGAGCGGCGAGCAACTCCCTGGTGGCCCGTGAGGCGCTCTCCGTCTGGAAGTAGCCGCACACCTCCCACCGCGGGTCCACCCTCAGCCCGGCCGCGGCCATGGCCTGGCGGTAGCCGGCCAGCCGCTCGGCCGCGCACGGCACACCCGGGCGGCCGGTGACAATGGCGATGCGCTCGTGCCCGAGTCCTATGAGGTGGTCGGTGGCGGCCCTGGCGCCGGCCCGGTTGGCCGAGACGACAACGGGCACCCCCGCCGGGGCTTTACGCCGGGGATCCACCATCACGGCCGGGATGCCGTGGTCGGCCAGCCAGGCCCGCTGGGTGGCGGTCGGCGACGTGCGCACCAGCAGCACGCCCGCGCTGTCGCGGGCGCTGATCCGATCCAGCCAGGCGGGGGGCGGCTGGCCGTTCTTGGTGCGGTCGACCACCGCGGACACCACCAGGTCCACGCCCAGCCGCCAGGCCGCGTCCTCCACACCGCCGAGGATCGCCAGGGCGTACACCGAGTCCAGGCCCTGCAGCATGACGTCGACCAGGCTGCCGCGGGCCGGCTTGACGCGCTGCCTGGGGTAGCCGCGCCGCTCCAGCACCTCGGCGACGAGGCGGCGGGTGTGCGGGGAGACGTCTGATCTGCCGTTGAGCGCTTTGGAAACGGTTGCGACGGACACGCCGGCCTCGCGGGCGATCACTGCGAGCTTGGGCAGCGGCTGGGGCTGGTCTTCGGCGGCCATGTCCCCACTTTCCTCCGCCGGGCGGGTGAAAGACCAGGCCATGGCACCGAAAATTTCGAGATTTCGGCATTTGCCCTGATGAGGGGCCCGCCGCGTTCCCCGCGCCATTGACGTTGCGTACGTGCTACCCCAACGTTTTCTGCAACCGATTGCACCGCCGCCCCGAAGGAGTCGTGCACGTTGGCGCCACCACGCCGAGCAGGACCGTGGACACCGTATGTGCTGATCGCCCCGTCGTTGATCGCGATGCTCGGGTTCCTCGTGTACCCGATGGCCAGCGTGATCTATTACAGCCTCCAGCACTACAACGTGACCAAGCCCTGGGACAACGGCTTCGCCGGGCTGGAGAACTTCCGCAGGTTGCTGTTCGAGGACCCGATCTTCTGGCAGAGCCTCGGCTTCAGCGTCAAGTGGGTGGTCGTCGAGGTCGTGCTGCAGTTCCTGCTCGGGCTCGCGCTCGCGTTGATCGTCAACGAGAGCTTCATCGGCCGGGCGTTGTCGCGGGCGCTGGTCTTCTCCCCGTGGGCGGTCTCCGGGGTGCTGACCACCGCGATCTGGGTGCTGCTCTACAACCCGTTCACCGGGATGTCGCGCTACCTGGCCGACATGGGCCTGATGGAGTACGGAGCGGCGCCGCTGGCCAACCCGGACACCGTGTTCTGGGCGGCGGTGGTGGCCGAGTTGTGGCGCGGGGTGCCGTTCTTCGCGATCCTGCTGCTGGCCGACCTGCAGTCGGTGTCGAAGGATCTGTACGAGGCCGCCGCCGTGGACGGCGCCAGCCGGATGCGCAGGTTCGTGCACATCACGCTGCCGCACCTGCGGGACGCGATCATCCTGTCGACACTGCTGCGCTCGGTGTGGGAGTTCAACAACGTCGACCTGCTCTACACGCTGACCGGCGGCGGCCCGGCCCACCAGACCACCACGCTGCCGCTGTACGTCGCCCAGCAGGCCGCCCAGTCCCACGACTTCGGCTACGCCACCGCGCTGACCACGGTCGCGTTCCTGATCCTGACCTTCTTCTCCATCGCCTACCTGCGCCTCAGCAAGTTCGGAGCCAAGTCATGAGGGGGGCGAGCCGCTGGCAGATCTACGTCCCGCTGGGCCTGTACCTGCTGTTCACGCTGGTGCCGTTCTACTGGATGCTGGTCTTCGCCTTCCGCCCGGCCGGCTCCACGGCGATCGTGCCGTGGCCGATCACGTTCGAGCATTTCGACACGGTCTGGAATGGGATGGGATTCGCCATCTTCTTCCAGAACAGCCTGCTCGTCGGCATCGCCTCCCTGGTGGCCACCACGATCGTGGCCCTGGCCGGCGGGTACGCGCTGGCGCGTTACCAGTTCCGGGGCAAGGGCGCGTTCATGGTCGGGATGTTGTGCACGCAGTTCATCCCGGGCGCCCTGATGATCATCCCGCTGTTCGAGATCTTCCGGACGTTGTCGCTGACCAACTCGCTGTGGAGCCTGGTCATCGCCGAGACCGTCTTTCAGCTGCCGCTGTCGCTGATCCTCATCAGCGGCTTCATCAGGAACATCCCGTACGAGCTGGAGCAGGCGGCCTGGGTCGACGGCTGCTCGCGGTTGCGGGGTTTCCTGGCCGTGATCCTGCCGTTGCTGCGCCCGGCGCTGGTGGCGGTCGGCTCCTTCGCCTTCATCCACAGCTGGAACAACTTCCTTTTCGCCCTCATGTTCATCAACGACCAGGAGAAATTCACCGTGCCCGTGGGCTTGGCCTACAACCTCGGCGAGAACAGCGTCGACTTCGGCGCTCTGGCCGCCGGCGGCGTCGTCGCCGCGCTGCCCGTCGTGATCGTCTTCGCCTTCATCCAGCGTTACCTCGTCCAGGGGCTGTCGGCCGGGGCGGTGAAGGGATGACCGCCACCTACCGCAACCCAGTGCTGAACGCCGATTGGTCCGACCCTGACGTGATCCGGGTAGGCGAGGACTTCTACCTGACCGCCTCCACCTTCACCAAGGTGCCGGGCCTGCCGATCCTGCACTCGCGTGACCTGGTCAACTGGACGATCATCGCCCATGCCGTGACCCGCGGCTACGACGACGTACGGCCTGGCTGCGGGGTGTGGGCGCCGTCGCTGCGCCACCACGACGGCCGGTTCTGGATCTTCTACGGTGACCCCGACGTGGGAATCTGCCAGGTCAACGCCGCCGACCCGCGCGGACCATGGACCGAGCCGCACGTGGTCAAGCCGGGGCTCGGGCTGATCGACCCGTGCCCGCTGTGGGACGACGACGGACAGGCCTACCTCGTGCACGGCTGGGCCAAGAGCCGCGCCGGCATCAACAACCGGCTCACCCTGCACCGCATGTCGCCCGATGCCCGCACGGTCCTGGACGACGACACGCTGATCATCGACGCCGACCTGCTGCCGGGCTATCGCACGCTGGAAGGCCCCAAGCTGTACAAGCACGACGGCGTCTACTGGATCTTCGCACCGGCCGGCGGCGTGGAGAACGGCTGGCAGTCGGTGTTCCGCGCCGAGTCGATCTTCGGCCCGTACACCGACCGCATCGTGCTCCAGCAGGGCAGCACCGACGTCAACGGCCCGCACCAGGGCGGCTGGGTCGACACCCCGTCCGGCGAGCACTGGTTCATGCACTTCCAGGACCGCGGCCCCTACGGCCGCGTCGTCCACCTGCAACCGATGACATGGAACGGCGGCTGGCCGGTCATGGGCGCCGACGGCGAGCCGGTCTCCGAAGGGCCGGTGCCCGTGCCCGGTGGCGTCCCGAGCGCGCCCGCCACCTCCGACGACTTCTCCGGACCGGGGCTGGGGCTGCAATGGAGCTGGCAGGCCAACGCCGACCCGTCCTGGTGGGAGCTGCGCGACGGCCGGCTCGTCCTGATCTGCGTACCGGGTCCCGACGACCTCAGGCAACGTCCGTCCGTGCTCGGGCAGCGGCTGCCCGGCGACCCCTGCACGGTCACGACCACCCTCACCCTCGACGGCGAGGGCCGGGCGGGCCTCGCCGTCATCGGCGACACCGCCGCCTTTGTCGCGCTGGAGAGCACCCCGGACGGAACCGTGCTGGTGTGCGGGGACGCCGAGCCCGTGCCCGTCAAGGCGGGTGAGCCCGTCACCGTCGGCGCGCGGATCGGCGAGGGGGCTCTCGTCACGTTCCTGGCCGACACCGGGGAGGGGCTGCGCAAGGTGGGCGAGCCCTTCCAAGCCACGCAGGGCCGGTGGGTCGGTGCGGTCATCGGCCTGTTCGCCGCGGGCGGCGGGACCGGCCAGGCGATCTTCGACGCGTTCATCGTGGACATCGAAAGGTAGGAGCCAATGAGACGACGTGTGGTGCCGGCGGCGTTCCTGGCCGTGGCGGCCGTTGTGGCCGGATGCGGCTCGGACGCGGGCTCCGACGGCAAGACCGAGATCACCTTCTGGGACACCAACGCCGGGCCGTCCCGCACGCCGATCTGGCAACACGCGATCGCCGAGTTCGAGAAGGCCAACCCGACCATCAAGGTCAAGTACGTGGGCGTCCCGATCGCGCAGGCGCCCCAGAAGATCGACACTGCGATCGCCGGCGGCGGCGTGCCGGACGTGGCCGACATCTCCACCTCCGGACTGGGCAACCTCGTCGCCCAGAAGGCGCTCGAACCGGTGGACGAGCGCATCGCCGCCAACCCGGCGCTGAACGGCAAGTTCAACGAGTCGCTGCTGACCACCGTCAAGAACGTGGTCCCGGACGGGAAGGCGTACATCTTCCCGCTGTCGACGAACGCGGGCGCGTTCTGGTACCGCAAGGACTGGTTCAAGGAGGCCGGGCTGGAGCCGCCCAAGACCTGGTCGGAGTTCTTCACGGCGGTGGACAAGCTGACCAAGCCGCAGGAGAACCGGTTCGGCTTCACCATCCGCGGCGGCGCCGGATCCATCGCCCAGATGCTGGAGGTCGTCTACGGCCAGTCCGGCATCACGGAGTTCTTCGACGCCTCCGGCAAGGCCACGATCAACGACCCGCGCAACGTGACGGCGCTGGAGAAGTACGCCGGGCTCTACAAGAAGAACACGCCCGAGGCCGACCTGCAGAACGACTACGTCAAGATGGTCGCCCAGTTCGACACTGCCGGCAGCATCGCCGTCATGCAGCACAACCTGGGCTCCTACCAGGACCACATGAAGGCGCTCGGCCCCGACAAGGTGGCCTCGTTCTCGGTGCCGAAGTCCGACTCCGGCACCCAGGCCGTGCTGTCCAACCCGGTCGGCGGCGTCGGCGTCTTCTCGGCGGGCGAGAACAAGGACGCCGCCTTCAAACTCGCCGAGTTCCTCACGTCGAAGGACATGGGCGGCTACATCGCGGAGAAGACCGGTGTCATCCCGGCCAACACCGAGGCACAGGTCAACCAGGCCCCGCACATCGTCGAGGCGCAGCGGGTGATGAACGACCCGGCCACCAAGGTCGTGCAGATGCCGTACCACCTGCCGGAGTTCAACGACATCACCAAGACCTGGGCGGAGCCGCTGTTCCAGAAGGTCCTGCTCGGCCAGTTGAGCGCCAAGGACTTCCTCGACCAGTTCGCGGCCAAACTGACCGAGGCGCAGGCCGGATACAAGGAACGGCACGGCTGATCGCGAGGCCGTCGACCGCGCGTCTACCAGCGGCGATGCCACGGACTGCAGGAACCACTCGGATAGGACCTTTACCCGGCCCGCCACGTAACCCCTATGTAATCATCCCAACGCACAGAGTTACAATGTGTCGGTTCGTGCATATACGACGCATCGTGCGGGGGGATCAAATGGACGACGACGACACCAGGGCCGACGGGACGGACATCGCCGAGATGGAGACCGAGGCCGAGGCGCCGCTGCTGTACGCGGAGGACGACCCGGTGGCCGCCGCGGCGGTCGAACTGGCCGTCGAGACGGAGCTGCTGGCGGGGGACGACCTCGCCGACCGCGCGGCCGCCGAGGCCGAATGGCTGGCGGCCGCGAGGGAGAGCGAGCTCCAGATCGCCGAACTGGACTCCAAGGACCAGGAGCGCGTCCGCCGCGTGCAGGAGGAGCTGCGCGCCCTCGGTGCCGACGTCTGGCCGGTGAGCAGGTGGTGGGGCTTCGAGGTGAGCCTCAACGAGACCGCCGCGGTGCGCGCCGCGGAGATCTCGAAGCTGATCGGCGAGATCGCGGGCGCCGTGCTGGGCGGATGGCTCGCACCCATCGTCGAGCGGCAGGCGAAGGACCAGGCCGGCTGGATCACCTCGGTCGCCCGGCCGTACGGCGTCAAGCTGGTCTCGTCCTGGACCACCCCCGCCGCGCTGGTCCCGGTCCGCCTGGCCGGCACGCCCGACGGGGACGCCCGGCTGTGGTGGGCCGTCTACGAGCCAGGTGAGGGGTGGAGCGACGACCAGCGGTTCGTCGACCACTTCACGGCTTCGGGACCCGCCGTCGCCGAGTTCAAGGACCAGCTCTACGTCGCCCACCGCGGCAACGACGGCGACTCCGCCCTCTGGTGGACGGTTTATGACGCCGAGCACGGGTGGAGCGAGGCCCAGCGCTTCCCCAGGCACTTCAGTGCGAGCGCGCCGGCGCTGGCGGCCTACGACGGGCAGCTTTACTGCGTGCACCGGGGCGGCGCCGACGACAGCCTGTGGTGGACGCGGTGGGACGGCTCCACGTGGAGCCCGGATGCCAAGCTGCCTAAGCACTGCAGCGCGAGCGCGCCGGCGCTGGCGGCCTACGACGGGCGGCTCTATTGCGTGCACCGGGGCGGCGACGACGACAACTTGTGGTGGACGGTCTGGGACGGCGCCACGTGGAGCACCGACCAGCGTCTCCCCGGCCACGCCAGCCGGTTCAACCCGGCGCTCGCCGTGTACCGGGGCCACCTCTACTGCGTGCACCGCGGCGCCGGCGACGACACGTCCCTGTGGTGGACTCGCTGGGACGGCTCCAGCTGGAGCGCCGACCAGCGGCTGCCCGGCCATTTCGCCGCCGAGGGCCCGGCCTTGACCGTTTACAAGGACCGGCTCCACTGCGTGCACCGCGGCGCGTCCGACCAGAGCCTGTGGTGGGCCTCCTTCGACGGCTCCAGCTGGAGCGCCGACGAGCGGCTGCCCGCACACCACAGCGCCGAGGCGCCGGCCCTCATCGCCTACCGCGACAAGAACGCCACCCGCGACCAGCTCCTGGTCGTGCACCGAGGTAGCCGCTGAGGCGGCGGGTGCCGGCTCCGCCGAGCCGGCACCCGCTCACCAGCCGGCCAGCTGGACGCTCACAGACCGCTTACCAGCCGGCCAATTGCGCAACGAACCACTCGACGAGGGCTTTGGAGACAGTGCCGTGCGGGTGGTTGCCGGTGTCACAGCAGAACGTGTCCAGGAACGTGTCGTCCTTGGGCAGCTCCCGCAGGTCTGTGTACAGCTCGGCCTGCCACTGGCGCGGATCCCTGGCCAGCGCGACCGCGCTGACCGACGGGACGAAGCAGGTGCCGCGGAAACGGTCCTGGATCGGCAGCCCCATCGCGTCGGCGACGCCCCCGAACGCGTCCAAGGTCCCGCCGGGCGCCCCGTCGAACGCCGCGACGTACGAGGTCGCGCTCGTCCACACCGGCTCGCCGAAGCCGATCGCGCCGACGTTTCGCAGCTCACCCATATTCGGCTGGATCCTCGCGACCAGCCGCAGCGGGCCTTCGCCCAGGTCGAGGACCGGCGTGCCGGGCTTCAAAACCGGCCCCAGGCCGTCCCCCGTCCCGTTGGCCATGCCCAGCTTGTACGGCCGCATCGGGAACCAGCCGACGCGGCGCAGGTCGTCGAGGAATTCCATGCGCAGCGGGCTGGCCGTCACCTGACCCGAGTAGCTCGCGCTCTCGACCCAGCCCCACAGCAGCTGCTGTGCCGCCGGGCTGCGGATCAGCTCGGCCTGCCCGGCCCCGTCGTGGCGCGGCTGCAACGACTCGTGCAGGTAGGCCAGCTGCTGGAGCACCAGCGGGATCCATGCGCCGAGGTGCGGCGTGTCGTAGGAGAAGTACTTGTCGGTCTGGTGGTCCACCCGCTCGCTCTCCATGAGGGCCAGCGCGTATCTGGTGACCAGGCCGCCCATGCTGGCCCCGCCGACCACCAGCGGGCTGTCGCCGCGCCGCTCGGCCAGCGCCCGCAAGACGCAGGCCACCGCCACGCCCGCGTTGGCCTGAATGTACGTCTGCCGCTGGTCGAAGCCCAGCAGCACCACGTCAATGCCCAGCATCCGCAGCTGGTCCAGCAGGCCGGGGACGCCCTTCTCGTACGGGGCGTTGAAGTGCCGCCACATCGCGTTCAGGTCGCTCGGCCCGTAGTTGAAGCCGTCGGCGAAGATCAGCGGCCGGGCCAGTGCGGAGTGCTCCTCCGCCAGGTAAACGTGGGCCCGGCCGGTCGCGATGTGCCCCCGATGCGGCTTGTCGCCGACCAGATCCCACACGAAGTCAGGCGTGGCCGCCTCGCCCGTGCCGGAGCTCGGCACCGGCGGGGTGGCGAACCACACCCCTGGGTCGCCGAGCGCGTTCGCCACCCGCTGGACCTGCTCCGGGCTCAGGCTGCTCTCGACGGTCCTGGCGTTGATCTCGACGTCGATCCTCGGTTCCTGTGCCATGGTGGATCCCCTCCCACCTGCTCATTTGCTGTGATCACTCAGAGTAATCGAGCAGATGGGACACGTGGCGGCGGCCGGGCTCCGGCGCGTCACCTGATCGCCCGGTCGCTGATGCCGAGTCGGGGCGTTGGGGAGCCCGGGAGACGGTGGCGGGCTGGACGGCCCGCTGTCGGCGCTGCGTGCAGAGCGGGCGCGGCCGTGTCCTGACATTGGTCGTAAGGGGGTCGTCGCCGGGCATATCAGGGTCGGGGGCGTCGTCCGCCGGCTGGTCATGCAAACAGATCGTTGCGACGTTTGCAGGCAGTTGCGGGGGTAGGGGCGCGATGAATTAAGCGAGCAGGGACCGTCGTGTTCCTGTGTTCATGGAGGTGAGAGGCAATGGCTTTGCCCATGAGACGTCATCGGGGACGCGTTCAGTACGAGGGTGGTGCCTGGCCGAGCAGGGCGTGGGATCCGTTCACGGAGTTCCAGCAGTTGTGGGATCAGATGGGCCGGCTGTTCGAGCAGAGCGCCGAGACCGACGTCGCAGCCTGGCGGCCCGTCGCCGAGACCGAGGAGACGCCGGAGGCGTACATCGTGCGAACCGAGTTGCCCGGGCTCAAGAGGGATGACATCAACGTCGACATCGACGGCAACGAGCTGTGCATCTCGGGGGAGATCAACGAGGAGGAAAAGGGCAGGGGCAACATGCTCCGGCGACGTACCGGCAAGTTCGTCTACCGGACGATCCTGCCGACTGACGCCGACGCGGAAAAGATCGACGGCGAACTGCACGACGGCGTGCTGACCCTGCGTGTGCCCAAGACCGAGCAGGGCCGCGCCCGTCGCGTCCAGATCAAGGGCTGACCGCACGCATGGCCGGGACGCAGGCGTTCTGGATCGACGCCGCGCACGAGGGCACGCAGGAACGCTACGGGGAACACCTGCGCAAGTGGCGGCACGTCTTCACGGCCGCAGAAGACGAGCCGGGGTCGGGCGGGATCACGCTGGACCCTCTGCACTTCGCGCTGGGCGCGTGGGAGGTCGCCACCCGCCCGATGGCCGAATCGCCCTATGTGCGCTGTCATCCTCGCGTGCTCGACGCGACGTGCCACCGGGCGGAGGAGACCCGCGGCCCGCTGGCCGTGGTCGAGCTCGCGGTCCCGGCCCCGATCCCGCTGCCCGACGGCTGGTCCACCTGGCACCGGCAGGATGGGGACGACCCGGCGTTCGTGGCGCCGCCGTACGAGCGGCCGACCGCGCTGACCACGCTGGAGCTGCGGGTGCCGTTGGCGGCCGACCGGCTGCCCACGCCCACCCGGGCGCGGGCAGAGGGCCTGCCCAACCTGGACGACGCCCAGGCCTCGCTGGAGGCCCTCGTGGCGGAGCTGAACGACGTCGTCACACCCTTCCTGCACGAGCTGGACTGAATTCCGATGAGCAACAAGCCACATGAGGAACCGGACGACGAATTCTTCGCACCGGTGCTGCGCGATCCGCCGCCCCGCGAGTCGGGGAAGGTGAGTGACACCGGCGTGCCCGGCGTGGCCGGTGCCGGACGGGGGCGGTGGGCGAAGTCGCCGCCGCCCTCGAACGCCCTCGGCCTGCTCCTGCTCGGGGCCGCGATCGCCCTGCTCGCCGGTGTGGTGCTCGCCGTGTGGGCGCTGCTGGCCGGGCAGGCGGCGTTGGCGATCCCGCCTGCAGTCATGGCCGTGGGTGCGGCCACGTACCTGGTGGTGTTCGGCGTGCGGCGGACCCGCTCGGACGGCGGACCCCCGACGTTCGGATGAGCCCGGTTTCAGGTCTGTCACCTGGGAGAGGAGAACCGCATGAAGCACCATCCCGAACTGACGCGGCTCATCGACCGCGAATGCGTCCGGCGGCTGCTGGAGTCGGAGGACACCGACCCCACGCTGGTCTACGTACGCGGCGACTGCGTGGTCATGCCGGCCGCCGAGGTGGACGACGCGCACAAGGGGCTGGTCATCGCCCGCCGCGACGAGCTCGTGACCCATCTCCCTGAGGGTGAGCTGAACGATCACCTTCTCGACGCGGTGGCGCACCGGCTGGACAACGTCGTCCGCGATCTGGGGGCCTGAGGGGCTCACGGGCAGGCCGTAAGCAATCCCTTCCCAGCAGGAGACTCTACCGATCGTGCTCTCTTAACTACGTTCGGTAGCGAGATCGGGAAGCGGCGATTGCGAGGGAACATGCCCCCCACGGATGCGCGGTCGAGCCTGGACACCCGGGCCGCACGCAACCTTGCCACCACCACCAAGACCCGTCCCCAGATGCAGGCCATCACCTCCCGGTGGTTGCTGCGCATGTTGCCCTGGGTGGACGTGCGCGGCGGGACCTACCGTGTCAACCGCAGGCTGACGCACCGGGTCGGGCGGGGCCGGGTGAGCGTGGCGCAGTACGGGGCGGACGACGTGCGCATCATCCCGGAGACGCTCGCGGAGATTCCCCTGCTGCGCGGCTTCCCTGACGTGCACGTGCTGACCGCCGTCGCCGCGACGTACACGCGCCGGGAGGTCGAGGCGGGGGAGGTCATCGTCGAGGCCGGCACCCCCGTCACCGACACCTACGTCATCGCGCACGGGCGCCTGGAGCGGCTCGCCACCGGCCCGTACGGCGCCACCCAGGCCCGCGGCGTCCTCGCCGACGGCGACCAGTTCGGCGACGAGGCCATCGGCAGGGAGGACCCGCGCTGGCCGTGCACGGTCAGGGCGGCCACCGCGGGGACCCTCCTGGTGTCGCCGCTGGCGGAGTTCGAGCGCATCGCCGGCGGATCGGCCGCCCTGCGCGAGCACATCGAGCGATATCTGGCGGACCTCCGCAAGCCGGTCAACCGCCGCGGCGAGGCGGCGGTCGCCATCGCCGCCGGCCACGTGGGCGAGCCGGTCATCGACGGCACGTTCGTCGACTACGAGCTCCATCCCCGCGAGTACGACCTCAGCGTCGCCCAGACCATCCTCCGCGTTCACACCCGCGTGGCCGACCTCTACAACGAGCCGATGAACCAGCTGGAGGAGCAGCTGCGCCTCACCATCCACGAGATCCGCGAGCGCGAGGAGTGGGAGCTGCTCAACAACCGCGAGTTCGGGCTGCTCCACAACGCCGACTACGGCCAGCGCATCTCGACATGGTCGGGACCGCCGACCCCCGACGACATGGACGACCTGATCAGCATGCGCCGCAAGACCCGCCTGCTGCTCGCCCACCCCAAGGCGATCGCCGCGTTCTTCCGCGAGTGCAACAAGCGTGGCCTGGTCCCCGGCAGCACCGAGGTCAACGGCCACGAGATCCCCGCGTGGCGAGGCATCCCGATCTTCCCGTGCGGCAAGATCCCGATCAGCGGCCACCAGACCACCTCGATCGTGGCCATGCGGACGGGCGAGGACGACCAGGGCGTCGTCGGTCTCTACCAGACCGGCATCCCCGAGGAGTACGAACCCGGGCTCAACGTGCGCTTCATGGGCATCAACCCGCAGGCTGTGATGTCGTACCTGGTCAGCGCCTACTACTCGGTGGCCATCCTGGTCCCCGACGCGATCGGGATCCTGGAGAACGTCGACATCGCCGCTCCACGCTCCTGACCCCGTCGATCCCAGGAGGAGAGGCGTCATGCCCGCCAACGAGCCGACCCTGCCCGTCCTGCCCACGGGCCTGGGGACCTACACGATCAGTCTCAGGGCCGCGGATGCGCGCCACGCGCCGGTCTTCGAGGACGGGGACGGGCACGAGCCCGGCCTGCCCGGTGGCGCCCACCAGCACGACCTCGCGCCCGAACGGGCTCTGCACGAGCGAATCGCGCCGCTGGCCTACCGGGAGCGGCCATGGGGCGACGGGTCGTACCCGCCGCTCTACTGCCCGGACACCGTACGCGTCGACCACGACCTGGGTGCGGAGGTCGACCGGCGGCTGGCGGCGTGGGCGGAGCGGGTCGGCCTGCACGAGGGGCGGATGGAGGAGTTCCGCGAGACCGGGTTCGGGCGGCTGGCCATGCTCACCCACCCCGACAGCGACGACCCCGACCTGCTGCTGGTCGCCGCACAGATGAACGCCGCCTGGTGGGCGGCCGACGACTACTACGCCGACGAGAGCGACCTCGGCGCGAGGCCCACGGAGTTGCCGCCGCGGCTGGCGCTGGTGATGTCGGCCATGGACCCACCGCCGCCCGCGGGCGACTACACCCGCAGGCTGGAGGAGACGATCAAGGCCGACCCCGTCCTCGTCGCGCTGCGCTCGGCCACCAGCCACACGAGCAGGCACGCCACGCCGTCACAGGTCATGCGGGCCTGCACCACCACGTTCCAGATGTACGTGAGCTGGTGCGCCTACGCCGCCTGGCGCTACCTGGAGACGCCGCCGCCGGTCTGGCGCTACCTCGCGGCCCGCCAGCACGACAGCTTCTACACCTCGATGACCCTGATCGACATCGTCGGCGGCTACGAGCTGCCCGCCGACCTCTTCTACGACCGGCGTTTCCACACCGCGCTGATGCAGGCGGGCACCGCCAGCGTCATCGTCAACGACCTGCACTCGGTCGCCAGGGAGGCGGCCGACGAACTCCCGGACTCCAACGTGATCCTGCTCATCGCCGCCGAGGACGAATGTTCCATCCGCGAGGCGACCGAACGCGCCGTCTCGCTCCACAACGACTTCGTCAGGGGGTTCGAGGCCAGCCAGCGCCGGCTGGCAGCCGTGCCGTCCCCTGAGCTGAAGCGTTTCCTGCGCGGCGCGCAGGCGTGGATGGCCGGATGCCTCGAATGGCACGGCAGCAGCAGTCGCTACCAGTAATCACACCGCGTCGAAAGGACCCTCCCCGGTGACCGCCAACCCCGTGCTCGAAAGCCTCTACCAGCGTGACGTCGCCGACTACTGGAACGCCGAAAGGAATCCGGTCAACCTGCGGCTGGGCGAGGTGGACGGCCTCTACCACCACCATTACGGCGTCGGCGACGTGGACTGGTCCGTCCTGGAAGGCCCCCTGGAGGGCAGGGAGACCCGCATCGTCAACGAGTTGCACCGGCTCGAGACCGTGCAGGCCGAGATCCTGATCACCCGGCTCGGCCCGCTCCGGCCCGAGGACCGGGTGATGGACGCGGGCTCGGGCCGCGGCGGCTCCAGCTTCCTCGCCAACCTGCGTTACGGCTGCCACGTGGACGGCGTGTCCATCTCCGAGTCGCAGGTGGCCTTCGCCAACGAGCAGGCCAGGCGGCGTGGCGTGGCCGACAAGGTCCGCTTCCACTTCCGCAACATGCTCGACACCGGCTTCGAGACCGGCTCCTTCCAGGCGATCTGGAACAACGAGAGCACGATGTACGTCGAGCTCGCCCGGTTGTTCGCCGAACAGGCCCGGCTCCTGCGCCGCGGCGGCCGCTACGTCTGCATCACCGGCTGTTACAACGACGCCTACGGCCTGCCGTCTCGGGCCATCAGCCAGATCAACGCCCATTACATCTGCGACATCCATCCCCGCAGCACCTACTTCCGGGAGATGGTGGCCAACCGCCTCATTCCCATCACCGTCATGGATCTGACCGCCGCCGCCATTCCCTACTGGGAGCTGCGGGCGAAGACGCCGCTGGCGACCGGCATCGAGCAGTCCTTCCTGGACGCGTACAAGAGCGGCAGCTTCCAATACCTGCTCATCGCCGCCGACCGCGTCTGACGGTCACTTCTTCTCCTCCATGGTGACGGTCACGGTCTCCGTCGCGCCGTTGCGTACGTAGGTGACTTCCACCTTCTGGCCCACCTTGAACCCGCGGACCTGGCCGACGACCGTGTCGCCGCCGTCGACCTTCGTGTTGCCGATCTTGGTGATGAGGTCGCCCTGCTTCAGCCCGGCCTTGTCCGCCGGGCTGCCCGACGTCACCTGACTGATCAGCGCGCCGGGCGCCTGGCCGGCGGCGTCGGTGACGCTCACGCCGAGGTAGGCGTGGCTCACCGTGCCCTTGCTGATGAGCTGCTCGGACACCAGCTTGGCGGTGTTCACCGGGATCGCGAAGCCGAGGTTGACGCCCTCGGAGGACACCGCGCTGTTGATGCCGATCAGCTCGCCCGCCGCGTTCACGAGGGCGCCGCCGGAGTTGCCGGGGTTGATCGCCGCGTCGGTCTGGATCATGCCGCCGAGCGTGGTGGTCTCGCTCTCCGTGCTCTGCCGGTTCCAGCCCGGCGGGAGCTGCTGCTGGCCGGGGCTGCCTCCGACGGTCACCGTACGGTCCAGGGCGCTGACGATGCCTGCGGTCACCGATCCGTCCAGGCCGAGCGGGCTGCCCAGGGCCAGCACGTCGTCGCCCACCTTGACCTGGTCGCTGTCCCCGAGCGTGGCCTTGGCCAGACCCTTCACGCCTTCGGCGCGGATGACGGCGAGATCGGTCGCCGGGTCGGTGCCGACCACGGTCGCCTTGGCCGTGTTGCCGTCGTTGAACTTCACGGTCAGGGCGTTCTGTCCGGACACGACGTGGTTGTTGGTGAGGATCAGGCCGTCCTCCGACAACACCACGCCGGAGCCTTCGGCCGTCTGCCCCTGGATCATCACGACCGACGGTTGCACCTTCTCCGCCACCTGCGCGACCGTGAGCTGGTCGGCGACCGTGCGGAAGACCGGGCTCGCCGTGGTCGTGGTGGCGGTCGCGGCCGGGCGGGCGGCGCCGGCGACGTACGCGCCCACGGCGCCCCCGCCGAGCGCTGCCACACCCATGACGGCCGCGGCCGCCAGCGCGAGCCCGGCGATCGCCTTGCGCGTCAGCGGCAACCCCTGCCGGCGCGGCGGCGGTGGCGGCGGCAGGCTGGGGCCGGTACCCGGGAACCCTCCCGCGGTGGGCGGTGTGTCACCGAACTGGCTCCAGCCGCTGTCACTGTTGTCGCGAGGCTCGTTCGTGTCCATGTCATCTCCTAGGTCCCGATGACACAAGCGTGATCAGTGCCGGGTAAGTGCTGGTTAAGCCCAAGATCCCGGCGACCGCCGCCGTCTGATGCCGGCCTTATCGCCGCTGGCAGCGAGCGAGCCCCGCGGCCGGAAATCCGGTGAAATTCGTTCGTGAACAGCGGCCGCTACGGCCTCGCCCGGTAGAGGGACACCGAGAACGGGCGGTGGACGTGGTGCTCCACGCGCTCGCCGATCTTGGAGAGGCCGGGGGCGGCGTCGGCGAACCGGTGCAGCCGTTGGGCCTCCGGCCACGGGTGCACGAGGACGAGCAGGCCGCCGGCCGCCAGCAGCGAGGCCAGCCGGTGCGAGGCGTGCCGTAGCCGGTCGCCGCCGCCGAGGTAATAGAGGGTCTCCGCGCAGATAACCAGGTCGAAGCCGCCACGGAAATCATGGTCGAGGATGTCGGCGTGCACGAAGCGCACGCGGCCGGCGAACTTCCCGTTGCGCAGGCGCGCGCGTTCGAGCGCTTTCTCCGAGATGTCCACCCCGGTGATTTCAGCATCCGGGTACGCGGTCGCGAGCAGCTCGGTGAAGACTCCCTCGCTGCAGCCGGCTTCCAGGACCCGCGGGTAGGCGGCGTCCGGGAGCTGCCCCAGCGTGGTCTGGTACTTGTGCTGCTCGTACGTGTCGCTGGACAGGCGCCACGGGTCGGGCCGGCGGTGCCACCAGTCGAAGTACCGGCGCAGGACGGCTCCCTGGGATCGGCGGCCGAGCAGGGAGAAGGACGTGAAGAGAGCGCGGTGCAAGAGGTCAGGAAATCTGGCCACAAGGCTCCTTCGGGAGACGGTTCTCCCATCGGAACCTATGCGGGCAACGCGAGACACGCGCGCCGCCGTTCCAAGAAAGGATTGTCCGTAATCGCAGACAAACCACCTTTATGCTTGCGTGAGCGTTTCCTCCGCTGCGCGGTGCGATTCGCTCGTTCAGAGCCTGGTCGGGTGCGATTCGCTCGTACAGAGCCTGCTCGGGGATTGCCGCAGGGCGGCGATGACCGCGTCCTCGACCGTGGCGTGCACGTGCAGAACGGTTCCGGCCTGGGTGGCGTCCATGAAACGCGCGACCTTGGGATGCGGCGCCGCCAAATGCAGGGCGCCGCCGTGCTGGCGGGCGAACGTGTGGGTGTTGAGCAGGACCCGCAGGCCCGCGCTGCCGATGAACCTGGCCTCGCTGAGGTCGATGACGACGTGCTCGCCCGGCATGCGCCGGGTCTGCTGGACATGGCGGTCCAGCAGACCGGCGTTGGCGCTGTCGATCTCACCGGCAACGGAGATCACACTCACGCCCGGCAGCCATTGGGTGGCGAACGTCAAATCCAGCATGCGATGCCCACCGATCGGAATTCGGCCGCGAATTTCGGAGACATGGACAGAGGCATTGGCTTGCCTCATCGCACAATAACCGGCGTTCGCCCGCCGTAGAAGATGCCCCGCGCCTCTTTCTCACATGGCGTTCGGGCAATTGTCAACGCCGGGCCCGGCGAGGGCGCATGATGAGCGCGGCGACGTAGTACGTGCACGGGACCGTGCCCGGATTGGCGTAGGCGTGCTCGACGTCGGCCGCAAAATAGACCGAATCGCCCGCGGCGAGGTCGAGACTCCTGTCGCCGAGGGTCAACCGGAGGGTGCCCGACTCGACGGCGACGAACTCGTGGGAGCCGGCCGCGTACGCGGGGAAGCTGCCCGCGTCGCACTGCGGCGGCAGCGTCGTGCGGATCCACTCGAAGTTCACCCCGGGCACCACCGGCGTGAGGATCGTGCGGTGCCATCCGCCGGGCTCGTCAATGTGTTCCTGGTCGGCGGCGCGGCGCACGACGACGCGGTGGTCGCCGGGCGGCGCGACCAGCTCGGCGACGGGCACGCCGAGCCCGTCGGCGATGCGGGCCAGCACCACGATGGTGGGCGCCTTGTGTCCACGCTCGACCGAGGACAGCATGCTCACGCTCACGTCGGCCGCGTCGGCCAGCTGCTGGAGCGTCATGGCCCGGTCGCGGCGGAGCTCCTGAATGTGCCTGCCCAGGGCTTCGAGGTTCACTGGCTCCTCATCGTAGCCAAGGATGATGTAAGGGTTATAGTTAAACTATAAGCCTTACGGAAGGGTTGGCGCGTGCATATTTCGATCAGCGACTACGCGATGGGGGCGGCGGTGGCGACCGACCTGGTCAACACATCGCCCACGGTGCGCGGCGCCGGCGAGGAAGCGCTGCCGGATCCGGACGCGCTGGTGGCCTTCCTGGCCGAGCACGGTGTCCGGCCCGATGCTCTGGCGGGCGGGCGGCTGCCGGACGGCGACGACCTGGACCGGGTCCGCCTGCTGCGCCGGGAAGTCCGCGCCGTTCTGGAGACGGAGACGGAGGAGCAGGCCGTCGCGGGCGCGACGCTGCTGGCCGGATGGGCGGGCCAGGCCCCGGCGTTGCGCCGCGAGGGTGACGGCGGCTGGCAGTGGTACGTCCCGACCGCCCCCGATGCGCCGCTCGTCGCCGAACTCGCCGCCCTCATCGGCGTCGGCCTGCTCGGCGCCGTCCGCGCGCTCGGCCATGGGCGTTTCCGCCGGTGCGCGGCGCCCGGCTGCCGGGGCGTGTTCGTCGACACCAGCCGTGCCGGGCGCCGCACGTACTGCATGCCGGACCTGTGTGGCAACCGCGTCAACGTCGCCACCCACCGCGCCCGCCGCCGGACGGGGAGCGTGGCCCGATGAGTGATGCGCCCCTGGTGGGTTCGTTCCGGCTGCCGGACAGCTCCTGGGTGCGGGGCCGCGGCCTGCGCCGTTTCCTGCCGGCCGGGCCGGTGCCCGACTTCGGCCTCTACCTGGGGTCCGAACGGCTTCGCCGCCGCCACGACGCTGCCTTGCCGTGGCGGCACGCCTGGGTGGAGTGGCCCGACTTCCTGCTTCCCCGCGACCGCGACGAGGCCGTCCGGCAGATCCGGGCGCTGCATGAGCGGGCGCGCGCGGGGGAGGCGGTCGAGGTCGCCTGCGGTGGCGGCGTCGGCCGTACCGGCACGGTCATCGCTTGCCTCGCCGTGCTGGCCGGGCTGGACCCCGCCGCCGCCGTGACCTGGACCAGGGAGCACCATCACCACCGCGCCGTCGAGACACCGTGGCAACGCCGCTGGATCGCCCGGTTCCCTACTCTATAATGTGGTTTAGTTTCGCTATAGAGAAAGACGGTCATCGTGGTGCTTCCCCAAGCCGTCATCCGCCCGGCGGTTCCCGCGGACCTGAAGGCGGTGGCCGAGATCAACGCCCACTACGTCACCAACACCGTGATCACCTTCGAGGAGACACCGCCGACCGTCGAGGACTGGCAGCACAAGCTGGCCGACCTGACCGGCCGCGGCCTGCCGTTCCTCGTCGCCGACCTGTCCGGCGAGGTGGCCGGCTACGCCTACGCCGGCCCCTGGCGCCCCAAGCCCGCCTACCGGAACACCGTGGAGGACACGATCTACCTCTCTCCCGCGTACACGGGCCGGGGACTGGGTGGAGCGCTGCTCGGCGAGCTGGTGACCAGGTCGATCGCGGCCGGGATGCGCCGCATGATCGCCGTCATCGCCGGCGCCGGCGACGACCGCTCGATCGAGCTGCACCGCCGCTTCGGATTCACGGAGGCCGGTCGGCTGACAGAGGTCGGATACAAGCACGGCCGCTGGATCGACACCACGCTCATGCAACGCGCCCTCGCCGGATAAGGGATTACGCGACCTTCGGGGTGGCGCGCATGCCCACGTAGCAGACCCGGCTGCCGTCCGGCAGGGTCGTGAAGACCACGGGCATGTACTCCTCGCTGAACGCGTGCCCGGCGCCGGAGGCGGCGAACACGTTCTCCATGACGGGCTCCAGCTCGAGGTCGGTGGGCGGGGAGAAATGCGCCATGCCGTCCACGAACTCGTAGCGCAGGACCGCCCGCCCGTCGTCCCTCCGGCTGACGGTGAGCACGACCCCTTCGCGCCGGTAGGTGCCCAGCACCGGCTCCAGATCGACCACCGGCGGCTCGGCCGGCGGGCCGAACGCGTCCGGCATGCGCACTCCGGCCAGCTCGCCCAGCAGCTCGCGGAACAGCTCTGCGTAGAGCGGGCGGGCGCCGCCGCCGTTGGTGAGCAGCGCCACGGCCACACCGGCGTGCGGCACGACGCGCAGGAAGGCGTATTGGCCGATGGCCGCGCCGTCGTGGCCGAAACCGGGGACGCCGTCCCAGTCGTACAGGGTCCAGCCCAGGCCCCAGCCGTCCGCGCTGACCGTCCACTTGTCCGGCACGTCCACTTCGCGCCGCTGCATCGCCGCCACGGCCGCAGCCGACATCACGCCCAGGCCGCCCTCCAGGTGCATGCGCGCGAAGCGGACGGCGTCGCCGGCCGACACGATGACCCGGCCGTACGGGCCCGCCGAGCGCGGCATCAGGTCCCAGGCCGGCGCCGGGTCGGGATCCTGCCCGGGCGTGCCCAGGTGGCTCATGGCCACACGGAAGCGCAGCGCCTCCTCCGGCAGCGTCATCGAGTGCTCCAGGCCGAGCGGGGTGAACAGCAGGTCCTTCAACGCCTGATCCCAGGTCAGGCCCGTGAGCACCTCGACGACCCTGGCCAGCACGACGTAGCCGAGGCTGCCGTACGACATCGCCGTCCCGGGCGGGCAGTCCAGCGCCACGCCTCTGGCGGCTTCGACGTATTTGGCCACGCAGTCGTCACCCCGCCCCGAGTCGTAGGTGAAGTCGTTGGTCACCCCGCCGGTGTGGCTGAGGAGTTGCCGGATGGTGATGGTCTTGGTCGCCTCCGGGTCGGGCGTGGCGAACTCGGGCAGCACGTCCACCACCGGCGCGTCCAGCTCCAACCGGCCCTCGTCGACCAGCCGCATCACCAGGGTGGCGGTGTAGACCTTGGCGACGGAGCCGGTCAGGAACACCGAGTCGGTCGTCACCTCGACCCCGGTGCCCCGGTGGAGCACTCCGCTCGCAAGCTCATGGATCTGCCCGTCCACCAGCACCGCCAGCGACGCGCCAGGGACGTGGTGCGCGGCCCGTAGCTCGTCCAACCGCGCCTGCCACCGGGCCCGATTCATCGCCATGCTGCTCTCCTTAGAACGACGTCCTCTTGATGCGAACACTGTACGCAAGGATATATATGTGCGCAAATGCGTACGGCGTTCGCACTGGTCACGGGCAGGTTTCCTGAGCTCCAGCCGGGTAGCCGGAGCTGGTCAGCTCGTTTGCTAAAGGAGTGGGCAGATGCGTTCGTCGTTCAGTCTGGGCCGCATCGGCGGGGTCGCCGTCGGGCTCAACGTCAGCGTGCTGTTCATCGTTCTGATCCTGGTGGTGGGGCTGGCGTTCGGGCGCTTCCCGATCGTCTTCCCCGGCTACTCCATGACCGCGTATGTGCTGGCCGGGCTGGGCTCGGCCGTGTTGTTCATGGCGTCCCTGCTCGCGCACGAGCTGGCGCACGCCTTGGTGGCCAAGCGCCATGGCATCGAGGTGCCGCAGATCACGCTCTGGCTGCTCGGCGGGGTGGCGGAGCTGCGTAGCGAGCCCCGGACGCCGGCGGCGGACCTGAAGATCGCCGTCGTGGGCCCCGTGGCCAGCCTGGCCTGCGCCGTGGTCTTCGGCGCCGTGGCGCTGCTGCTGTCCGGCGCGCCGCTGCTGGCCGGGATGTTCGCCTACCTGGCCGCGGTCAACGTGTTGCTGGCCGTGTTCAACCTGATCCCGGCCGCGCCGCTGGACGGCGGTCGCGTGTTGCGTGCCGCGCTCTGGGCGCGGTGGCGGGACCGGGTACGGGCGGCCGTGACCGCCGCCCGCGCGGGGCGGGTGTTCGGGTACGCGCTCATCGCGGTCGGGTTCCTGCAGGTCGTCACCGGGCGCGGGTTCGACGGGCTGTGGCTCGCGCTGATCGGCCTGTTCCTCGTCAACGCCGCCAGTGCCGAGGAGCAGCAGGCGCAGATGGGCGCCGCCCTGCACGGGGTACGGGTCAGAGACGTGATGTCGGCCAAGCCCGTCGCCGCCCATCCCGACGAGACCGTGTCCGGGCTGATCGACCGGCTGGTGATGAGCCGGCGCCTGTCCACGTACCCGCTCGTGGACGAGAACCTCATGTTCGTCGGCCTGGTGACGCTCAACCGCATCCGGGAGGTGCCCCCTGAGGCGCGGGAGACGACCCGGCTACGCGAGATCGCCTGCCCGCCCGAGGAGGTGCCGCGGTCCACCACCGAGGAGCCGCTGACCGGCCTGCTGAGCCGCATGACCGGCTGCGCCGACGGCCGCGCCGTGGTGCTCGACCCCTCCGGCCATCTGGTCGGGCTCCTCACGCCGAGCGACATCAGCCGCGCCATCCAGACGGCCGGCCTGCGCGGGAACGATCCCTATCCGCACCCGCGCGGCGCCGACATGGCAATGCCGCATCGCGACACCTTCTGAAGCGCTACTCGAAGTCGTCAGGGTTCAGTTCTTTGCTCCTGATGAAGGCCGCGTCGAATTCGTCCAGGATCTCCCCGGGCTCCTCGTCCGCCGCGAGCACGGGCGACTCCTCCTTGGCCGCGGTCAGCAGGGTCCGGATGGTTTCTTCGTTGTCCCCCCGCTCGGCAGGCGGGTGATTCCTCGGGCTGCTCATCTCGTTTCTCCCCCTTTCCTCTTCCTCTGCCCAGCAGGCCCGAGCCCGATCCTCAGGGCGCGTTCGCCGTCGGCGGGGGAGCACCTACCGGACGCTCGTGGGGCTCCGGTCAACCGTCAACGGTCAACCGTTAGGATGATGGACTCTGTCCGGGGGCGCACACGAGAGGAGAGCTGGTGACGATCACCAATCCGTTGCGTAATCCCCCGCTCGGAGACCAGCTGCTCGCCCAGCTCCGCTCGCTCATCGTGCGTGGCGAGCTGAGCGTCGGCACACACCTGGTCGAGGGCAGGATCGCGGAGCGCTTCGGGGTGAGCCGCGGGCCGGTCCGCGACGCGCTGCGCCAACTCGAGATCGAGGGGCTGGTCGAGACCCGTAAGCGAGGCGTCTTCGTGCGCGGGTTGTCCGACCACGACCTCGTGGAGCTCTACTCGTTGCGCGGCGCTCTGGAGGGCCTGGCCATCCGGGAGGCCATCGCCCGGCTCGACGCCGCCGACTGGACCCCGGTCGACGAGGCCGTCGAGCAGATGCGAGCGGCCGCCACCGCGCCCGACGCCGCCAAGTTCGCCGCCGCCGACCTCGACTTCCACAGCGGCTTCTACACGATCGGCGACAATCGCTGGCTCACCGCCGCCTGGGAGCTGCACCGGCCGTTGTTCGCGACCGTGCTGGAGATCACCAACACCGACCGCGACCTGGTCCCGGTCGCCGAGGACCACGCCTACCTGCGCGATGTCGTGCGTTCCGGCGACGTCGAGGCCGCGCTGGCCGCACTCACCGACCACCTCCACGGCTCCTGCAGCCGGATCCGCGTGACGCTGAGCGAGCGGGCGCGTCCGCAGCCCGCCTTTTGACGCACCGTCTCCTCGACGCAGCGCCCTTCTCGCTCAGGGGAAACGGCGCGCACCGCGTGTGCCCGCGCGCTGCTGCGCGGCGGGGTGGACGAGAAGACCGGCGAGGTGCTGCCGAGCCGGGTGCCTCTCGCGGATCTGGAGTAGCGCCCTCCGCGGGGCCGAACCTGGTGAAGACCTGCGGAGACGCGTTGCTCAGCGACCTCCGCCAGGCGCCGGGCCCAGGAGCCAAGGTCCGGCACTTAGTACGATCACGCGCGAAAGATGCTCGATTCCGCGTAATTAGGCCCTCGTCGATCGGCGTAACTCGGGTTACATTCACGTTACGTTGCCCTCTCTTATCCCCCCGAGCAGACCGAAGGGAGAGGCATGAGAGCCCGAACCGCCATCGCGGCCATGACAGCTGCGGCGATCCTCATGCCGGCCGCCGCTGCGAACGCCACGGGGACCGCCGGAGCCGCGGCCCCGCCGCCCGACGACCAGTTCCAGAAGGTGACACTCAACGACAACCCTGGCGAGCCGATGGACCTGGCGGTGTTACCGGATTCGCGGGTCCTGCACACCACGCGACCAGGCGAGGTGTGGTTGCACGACCCGAAGAGCGGACTCAACACGCTCGCCGCCCGGCTCGACGTCTACCAGCACGACGAGGAGGGGCTGCAGAGCATCGCGCTCAGCCCCGGCTTCGGCACCGGCTCGAAGAAGGACGACTGGGTCTACCTGTACTACTCCCCGCCGCTCGACACCCCGGTCGACGACCCCGCGACACCCGACGTCAACGAAGGGGACGCGCCGTTCACCGGCGCGCCGCAGGACTTCGCGCCCTTCAAGGGGCTGATCCGGCTGTCCAGGTTCCGCTTCACCGGCTCGACCCTCGACCTGCGCAGCGAGCAGCGCATCCTTGACGTGCCGGTGGACCGCGGCATCTGCTGCCACGTCGGCGGCGACATCGTCTTCGACGCCGACGGCCACCTCTACCTGTCGACCGGCGACGACACCAATCCGTTCTTCTCCGACGGCTACACCCCGATCGACGAGCGGGCCGACCGCAACCCGGCGTTCGACGCCCAGCGCAGCTCCGGCAACACCAACGACCTGCGCGGCAAGATCCTGCGCATCGCCGTACGCGACGACGGGTCGTACACGATCCCGCGCGGGAACCTGTTCAAGCCCGGCACGGCGGGCACCCGGCCGGAGATCTACGCGATGGGCCTGCGTAATCCGTTCCGCATCGAGCTCAACCGGCGGACCGGCGACCTGTACGTCGCCGACTACTCACCCGACGCGGACGAGGCCGATCCGCGGCGCGGCCCGGCGGGACACGGCAAATGGGCGGTCGTCCGCAAGCCAGGCAACTACGGCTGGCCCTACTGCGCGACGGCGCGGCTCCCGTACGTGGACTACGACTTCGCCACCGGCGCGTCGGGCGGCTCGTTCAGCTGCGCCGCGCCCGTCAACGAGTCGCCGCGGAACACCGGCCTGCGCCAGTTGCCGCCGGTGGTCCAGCCGGAGGTGTGGTATTCGTACGGGCCGTCGCAGGAGTTCCCGCAGCTGGGCACCGGCGGCATCGGCCCGATGGCCGGGCCGGCGTACGACTTCGACCCGCGCGCCACCCGCGGCCGCGCGCCCGTGGCCTGGCCGAAGTACTACGACGGCGTCCCGCTCTTCCACGAGTGGACCCGCGACTACGTCAAGGCGTTCCACGACGACGGCCGGCGGATCGAGGACGTGCTGCCCTCGCTCGTCTTCGACAACCCGATGGACATGGAGTTCGGCCCCGACGGCGCGTTGTACGTGCTGGAGTACGGCGACGGCTTCTTCAGCGAGAACCCGGACGCGCAGCTGGCCCGCTTCGACTACATCGGCTACACCGGCAACCACACGCCCATCCCGGTGGCCTCGGCGTCGGTGACCGCCGGCCACGCGCCGCTCACCGTCGCCTTCACCAGCGCGGGCACGAGCGATCCCGACGGCGACAGGCTCCGCTACGCGTGGGACTTCGATGCCGACGGCAGGGTCGACTCGCGCAGCCCCGACGCGTCGTACACGTATCAGCAGAACGGCCTCTACAACGCCACCCTCAGGGTCACCGACCCCGACGGCATGTCCGCGGCGACGTCGGTGCGGATCGTGGTCGGCAACGCCGCCCCCGTCGTGGAGCTGGTCCGGCCCGCCGACGGGGGACAGTTCTCGTTCGGCGACGTCGTCGAGTTCGAGGTACGGGTCACCGATGACCAAGCGGTGGACTGCGCCAACGTGACCGTGGACTACATCCTCGGCCACGACGACCACGGCCATCCGCAGACCACGGCCCGCGGCTGCACGGGCTCCATCCAGACCACCGAGCCGAGCGGCCACGACCCGGAGAACGACGACCTCACCGGCGTCTTCGTCGCCACCTACACCGATCCCGGCGGCGACGGGCTGCCCCCGCTGACCGGTAGTGACCAAGCCGTACTCGAGCCCACCAGTTAGGAGATCCACCCATGTGCTACGGCTATGGCCCCAGCAGGCGGTCCTTGCTCGCCGCGGGCCTCGGACTCGGAGCGGCCGCCTTCGCCGCCGCTTCGCCCGCCGCCGCGGCTTCCTCGCCGCGCCACCAGGGCAGGGACCGCGTCCCGCCGGGCCAGATCAGCATCCAGCTCTGGACGGTACGCGACGACCTCGCCAAGGACTACGACACCACCCTGGCCTACCTGGCCGAGATCGGCTACCCGAAGGTCGAGCTCGCGCTCGGCTACTTCGGCCGTACGGCCCAGCAACTCCGTACGTTCCTCGACGGGCTCGGCATCCGCGCCACCTCCAGCCACGACGGCATCAGCGCGGACGACGCCGGCCTGGAGACGAAGATCTCCAACGCGCTGACCCTCGGCCAGTCCTTCATGGTCGTGCCGTACCTGAACTCCGACAGCGAGGACCAGTGGAAGGCCTGGGCCGAGCGCATGAACGTCGAGGCGGCCGCCGCCCGCAAGGCCGGGCTGCGGTACGGCTACCACAATCACGCCCACGAGTTCACGATCGACCTCGGCGGCGGGAAGACGCCATGGGACGTGCTCACTTCAGAGCTCGACCCCCGGCTGGTCCACCTGGAGATCGACATCTACTGGGCGGTCACGGGCGGCGTCGGACGCGGCGTCGCGGACCCGGTGGGCTTCGCGCTGGACGTCATCCGCGAGGCGCCGCAGCGGGTGCTGCAGTTCCACGTCAAGGACCGGCACCTCGACGGTGACATGGCCGACCTGGGCACCGGCACCATCGACTTCCGCCGGATCTTCGACAAGCATCGTGTGCTGGAGTACATCGTGGAGAACGACACGCCCGACGTGACTCCGCGGCAGACGGCGGAGGTCGGCTACCGCTACCTGCGCAAGCTCAGATACTGAGCACCGATGACGTGGCTCGGGCCCGCGGCGTCACCGGGGTGCGAACTCCGTCGTGTTCGACGGCAAGACGGGCCCGAGTCCTGTCTTGCCGTCGAGCAACTCGCGCGCCACGTCGAGGTGGCCCGCATGCCGTGCGGTCTCCTCGATCATGTGCAGGATGATCCCCCGCAGGTCTGTGATCTCATCCCCGAGCGGCCCCGGGTGGCGTTCCTTCGGCGGCGCCGACAGCGGCGTGGCGGCGATGAAAGCATTGGATCTCTCGCACTGGGCGCGGTAGAACGCGAAGACCACGGACGGCGGGCGCGGCGTGGTCAGTGGCGCGTGGTCGTCGTCGGGCCAGTCCAACGGCTCGTCCGAGCCGGTCGCGATCTCCTGGAACCAGTGCCGCTCGGCGTAGCCGAGGTGCTCCACGAGACCCAGTGGCGTCCAACCCGAGGGCAGAACCGCGGTGGTCAGGAGCCGGTCGTCGAGACCGTCGAGGATGGCCAGCACGCTGGCGCGCTGCGCCTCCAGGAACATCAGTAACGCGTTCTTCTCGCTGTCGTCCACCATCGCACGTTATCCGTGAACGTCCGTCGTCAGGGGGCGCAGCTGACCGAGAACCACACGACCTTGCCGCCGTTCGCCGCCGACACCCCCCAGTCGTCGGCGATCGCGGCGACGATCTGCAGGCCGCGGCCCGAGAGCGCGTCAACGTCCATCGAGCACGGGCGGGGCTCGCCGTCGCCCGGGTCGAAGACCTCGCCGTACAGCCGGTCCTCACGATCTTCCAGGCGGAGCGCATATGCCGCCCCGCCGTACCGTATGGCGTTGGTGATCAGCTCGCTCACGATGAGCAGGCAGTCGTCGATCACATCCTCGAGGCCCCAGCCGGTTAATTTCGAGCGGACCAGGGAGCGCGCCTCGCCGACTCCGGAAGGCACGGACGGCAGCACGTACTCCGCCGTGCGGATCGGCGTGGCCGACAAGGGGTGGAGGGACATCTGCATCACATCTCTCGCTTGGGAGCGCTCCCAATTCATACGGTAACCCGTCGTCCGCACTCTTGGAATCCGGGACAGACAAGATTGTTGCGAATTTGTGTCCCGGTAATCGGCGCGCCTGCTCAGGGGATGCGGGCCACGGCGCCGTAGTTGCCCGAAGTCCTGGGCTCGTCGCGGCAGGCCAGGTCACGCCCGTCGGGACGCCACTGCGGCACCCATACCAGTCCAGGCTCCACCAGGTCGAGACCGTCCAGCAAGGCTGCGACCTCGTCCCTGGAACGGATCGCGAGACCGGGCAGCGTCATGGCGAGCAGGTCGCGGATGGCCGGCAGCAGCTCCGGCGGGATGCTGTCGAAGGTGGTGTGCAACAGGCCGAGGAAGCTCTCCGTCGGCGCGATGTGCCGCAGCCGCTTGATGACATAGTGCGCGTACTCGTCGTCGTCGAGGCTGTACATCGACAGCAGGAGCACAGCCAGGGGCCGGTCCCAGTCGATGAACGTCTGGACCACCTGGTCGTGGAGCATCTCGTCGATCTCCCGCACGTCACCCTCCACCACGCGGACCAGGTCGGTGAAGGGCTCGATGGTGGCCTGCGCCATGGTCACCACCATCGGGTCGTTCTCCACGTAGACGACGCGCAGGTCCGGGTTGGCCGAGGCGCGGCGAGCTATGTCGTGCAGCCGGTGCCCGGCGGAAAGGCCGCTGGGGACCCCGCTTCCCACGATCATGAATTGGTCCACGCCTTCGACGGCGGCCAGATGGCGTACCACCCGGGACAAAAACTGAAGCACGGCGCGGGCGGCGGTCGTGATGGCTGGGGTCACTTGATCGAAATGGCGCACCGTGTCCTTGTCCACCAGGAAGTTGTTCTTCCCACCCGCCGCCGCGTCGAATATCCGTGTGATTCTGGCTTGCGTGGAATCGAGCTTGGCCAGGTTTCGGACAGCTCTTCGGTGCATGAGCGTTGCCCCTTTCCCTCGCCGCCCACCCTCTCGCGGTAAGCGATCTATGGACCTCACTCGATTGACTCAGACCATATGTTCCAACAATTCCAGTCAATGGCAATACGATAGACCGGTTATTTCGGGAAATGTTTGTTACCAGAATCTTCGTGACGTGCCATGATCCCGTTCCCCCTGCCGGATGTTGCCGCCGGGTGACGGCACGCAACCTCCTGAACCCGCGGGTCCGCAGGCCGTTCGCCCCGGTGCCCGCCTTCTGGTCCGACCAGTGCGACATGAAGATCCAGGCCCACGGTCACCCGCGTGGCCACGACGCCGTCGCGATCGCGGACGGTGACGTCGGCGAGCGCCGGTTCGTGGCCGCCTACCGTACGGGCGAGCGCCCGGCCGGATCTCCCAGGTGCTGGTGGACCGTGCTCAGTTGGTGACGCCGAGTTGGTGACGCACCTTGGCGAGCAGATCTTGTGGGAGCGGGGCGTAGCCGTGCAGGGCGAGGTAGGACTGGCCGGCGTTGCTCGCCGCGTACCGCAGGAAGGTCCGCACCAGCGGGTCGGCGTTGTGCCCGCAGGTGATCTCGTACGTGACCAGGACGATGGGGTAGGCGCCCTTCCCTGTGGCCATGTAGTCGAACTCCACGACCAGGTCGCCGTCGTCACCGACGATCATGGCCCCCTCCAGCGCCTTCGTGGCGCTCTGGGGCGACAACGCCACGAACTGGCCGGAGGCGTTGCGCACCTTGGCGGTGCGCAGGCGGGCGTTGCTGGCGAAGCCGTACTCCACGTACCCGATGGAGCCGTCGGTGTGCTGGACGGCCTCGGCGACCCCCGAGGAGCCCGCGACGCCGTGCCCCGCGCGCCTCCACTTCCTGGACGGCTCGTCCGGCCAGCGGCCCGCCGCCTTGAGGTAGGTGGTGAAGTTGTGGGTCGTGCCCGAGTCGTCGGAGCGGTGGAAGACACGGATGCCCGCAGGCGGGAGGCGCTTGCCGCGGTTGTCGGCGGCGATCTCCTGGGCGTCCCATCTGGTGATCCGCCCGCTGAAGATGCCGGCCAGGGTGGTGGGTGAGAGCTTCAGGTCCGGCATGGACGGCAGGTTGTACGCCACGGCGATGGGGCCGACCACCATGGGCAGGTGCACCGCCTGGCTGCGGCAGCGTCGGTCGGCCTGCGCCTGTTCGTGCGGGTGCATCGCGACGTCGGAGCCGGCGAAAGCGGTGGTGCCCGCGATGAAGTCCCTGATGCCGTTCCCCGATCCGTGGGCCTGGTAGTTCACCTGCAAGTCGGGGTGGATGCGGTGGAACTCGGCACGCCAGGCGTCCATCGCGCCCTTCTGCGCGGTGGAGCCGGAGCCGGAGATCGACGCGGTGACCGGAACGTTCTGGGGCAGGTCTTCGCGGGCCAATATCGCGGCTCCGCCCAGGCCGGCGGCCGAGGCCGCCAGGGCGAGGGCGGCAAGGAGAGCCGGCCAAACGGCCCATGTCAGCTTTGCCATCTCATCAAGGTTATGAAGTGGAGATGACTGACCCGTTAATCAGCCGTCAAGGTCTTGGTCATGAAGGGTCATTTGCTCGCCAACTTGTCCCAGGCAAGGGTGCGGTTCACCACCACACCCCGCTTGCTGGGGATCACAGCAGGAAGATCGATGGTTCGCCTCATGGGCGACGGCCGCGCACGACCGGGAGGACACGGCCAAGGGCCTGATCGCCAAGCTGGTCGCTACGTCGTCGCGGGCCTCCTGATCGAGAAGCTGACCGGCCGCCCGTACGGGCAGGAGATCAAGCGCCGGATTCTGCGGCCGTACGGCCTGACGCAGACGATCGTCCCCGGAGACCAGCCCGGCCTGGCCGCGCCGGCCGGCGGGCGGATCCTCAGCGGGTCCTCGCCGGCCGCCATGCGCACGCTCGACACGACCGACGCCGGCTTCGGCAAAGCTCGCCGGGCAGCAGGAGCGGCTGCCCGACGAGCACCTCCATCCAGACCGACGGACTCGGCGCTGGTCCGGTGAAACGGCCTAGGTGCGCTAGGTGCGGTGCACGGGAAACGTGTGCTAGGCTTTCTGATGTTGCAGTTGTTGTACCCATAACATGCTTTGTGCGCGTCTGGCAGAGTTGAACCTGCGGGCGCGTTTTTTGTTTACCGGTCATCTCCGGATGGGCTCATCGCGGCGACGCGGCAATTCGCGCGGTGCGAATTGCGTTTCCTGCACACATCTCGAGGAGATCGAAATGGCTTCCGGAACCGTCAAGTGGTTCAACTCCGAAAAGGGCTTCGGCTTCATCGCGCAGGACGGCGGCGGCGCCGACGTCTTCGCGCACTACTCCAACATCGTCGCCAACGGCGGCTACCGTGAGCTGCACGAGGGCCAGAAGGTGTCCTTCGACATCGTCCAGGGCCAGAAGGGCCCGCAGGCGGAGAACATCGTCGCCGCCTGACCTGGCACGGTCATGAGTCCGGGCCCGCACCCCAACGGGGGTGCGGGCCCGTACTTGTCTTCAGCCCCCAGGTCCCCGCGTTCCCCGTGTGTGCTGACGGGTGCGCCGGGACGCGCGGCGTATGGTGGATTACCTGGGATATCCCGCATGCCGGCAGCCGCGTCGGCGTCTTCCCGGACTCAGCCGGTCCTTCACTCCGGAGACAGGCGGCACGTCAGATGCCGAACGCCCATGCACCAGTCACGCCCATCGCTCTGCAGCCGGCCCGCGTGTTCCTCGAGCCCACGCTGACCCGGGACGGAACGCTCGACGGTGCGTGGTGGCCCCATTCCACCGACCTCCACCGCGAGCTGCCCGCCCTTGTCCGCATCCTGGAGGACCGGCTCGGCCCCATCCTGCGCGTCAGGCTCGACCCGGCCGCATGGGACGAGGTCCCGGCCCACCTGCTCATCGATGGCCGTTTCCTGCGGGTAAGCGGACTTTCGGCAACCTCGAACATGATCAGAGTGATCCGCGGCAACCAGGACGGTTTCCTGCTCCTGGTGATCCCGCCGGACACCGCCGGGCCCATTGCGGCCGCCGCGATGAGAACCGCCGCCCGCACCGGCAACACGATGTCCGCGAACGAGATCCTCACCGGCTGCCGGAGCGCGCCCGCACCGACGGAGGAGACGAGGATGCGCCGCTACCGCGACTCCGACAGGGAGTCCGTGCTCGCGCTCATCGACGCCGACCGCCTGCCCGGACAGCCGTCGTGTACGCCGGAGATGCTCGACCAGGCCCTGGCCGGAACGTCCCACCGCGATCCCGATCCCTGGGCCGACATCGAACACCCGATGATCGACGTGCTGGTGGATCCCGGCAGTCACGTCGTGGGCGCCGTGTCGTACGCGGTACATCGAGATCGCAGCGCCGGGCAGATCCTGTGGTTGCACGGACGCGAGATCCTGGATGTCGTCGCAGCGCTCATCTCCCACGCGCTTCGCGAGCTGGGCGGCGGCAAACCCGTGCACGCCTTCACCGCCGCGCTGGGCCTCGGCCTGGCCGCTCTGCCGACGGGCCGCCGGCCCATCACGCGAAAGGCACTCGAGCACGCCGGCTTCGCCGCCAGGAACTCCTGGCGCTACCTCCACCGCGGGACATCCTTCGACCTCCCTGCCACGACGAGTCCGCTGGTCGAGGTCGTCGCGAGCAAGGCCCCACCTGGCTGGTGGCTGAAGGTCCACGACGACGATTCCGCCGCCGAACTCGTCGCTCAGCAGCCGATCGACGGCCGCGGCATCCTGTGGTGGTTCAGCGCTGCCGACGGCCACGCCGACCCGGCACTCGAACGGGCGCTGCTGCTCCAAGGCGAGGCGCTCCTGCGGGAACACGGAGCAGCGGAGACGATCCTGTACGCGGCCGGCGACCCGGAGCCGTCCGGGGCGTTGTTCGACGACGCCGGATTCGCCGAGGTCGACCACCTGGTCTCCTTCACCAGGCCGAACAACGCCACCGCCGACTGACCCACACCCGTCCCTCCGCATACTCGAGGCCAGAACCCGGACCATGACGCGGTGCGGCACCCGCCGCCGGGATCGGGCCATGGCATCCGTCCCCCAGGCAGCCGCAGCAACCTGTGCGAAAGGATTTGATCATCGTTAGCGGTTCTTTTCCCCCGTTCGAGCACTTGGCACGACCTGTACGTCGCCGCGTGACCGAGTCGGCGAAGCTGAACCCCCACGACCAGCGCCCCGCTGACGCCGTCCGATGGACCTGCCCACATGGCCTGCACGCCGCGCGGGGCTGTGTCGCCTGCTACCACGCCTCGGCCAGGGATGATCCGGCGTTGCCGCTGTGGGAGGTCGCGGTGTGGTTCACCTCGGTGCGGCCGATGCCGATCAGGGCGCTGAAGGACGTGCGCCGTCACAGCGGCCGCTTCTCGCTCCACCAGCCGTCCACTCCGCTGGTCTACCTCCTCAGCGGACATGCGAGGGCCGCCACCGGGACGGAGGCGGTTGCGGGACTGGTCGGTTTCCTCGTCGACAACCGGCACATCGACGACGCATTCACCGTGACCGAGATCCGCGCCGTCCACTCCTGACGAGCGTCCGTTTCCCATTGCGGTGACAAAGGGCGTGATGGTGCGTATGTGGGTGGGCGAAATGGCCGCTGTTCTGGAATTCAGTCAGGTGTGCTTTATGGCCGCTTGAGGATGGTTTTAGTTGAGGTGTGACCGCTCTCGTGTGACTGTTTAAGGGGACATAACCATTCTGCGAAAGAGAGCCGCCCATGAGTGTGACCCGGTTCCCGCTCACCCTGCGCGTCACCGTGAGCGGAGCG
The DNA here is from genome assembly GCF_004011505.1 of Nonomuraea polychroma. NCBI lineage: Bacteria > Bacillati > Actinomycetota > Actinomycetes > Streptosporangiales > Streptosporangiaceae > Nonomuraea > Nonomuraea polychroma. The sequence goes on along the minus strand of NZ_SAUN01000001.1, from coordinate 8,879,343 downwards.
AATCCAGACGAGATCAGGGAGAACGCCCGGGCTCAGGCCCACGACTTCTTCGGTCCTGACGCCGAACTGGATGTCATCAGTGCTGAGGCTGAATTGCTGGCGGAGCCCGTCACTCGCTACCGGGCGACGGTCGCCTTCCGGCGGGTTGCCTGACCGGCCAGGGGCGCACCTTCCGCCGATCGGCCGGCCCGCCGACGGCCCTGATCGGAGATCGCGCCGACCTTCGGCCGCCTCGCCCGTGAATAATTTCATTTACCGGCTGACCGAGGCCTCGGACCCAAATAGGGGTTAGGTTGCCATCGGACCGGTGGGGCCGGCGTTCCGGTGCGTGTAGATGACGGCGGCCGCCGCCCCGCCCCGGGGTGGAAACGGACACCCGTAAAGCAGGCGGCCTTGCGGGTACGTTTGCCGGAGTATGGCGAGTCGGTATCGTCCGCCGCATGGGAGCGCTCCCAAAGGGGATGAAGCCCAGGCTTCGAGAAGACGTTCGATTCGTAGAGATCGCCGACGGGGCATACGTGCAGGGGGATTTGTCCACTTGCATCCTCCGAGGACCGCACGCCTACGCCTGGCTGGCCCGGCTCGCGCCGGCGCTGGACGGCCGCAGGACGCTGGCCGAGCTGACCGGGGCACTGCCCGATGACAAGCGGGCCATGGTGGACCGGCTGGTGGGCAGCCTCGTCGAGCAGCGGTTCGTGGTGGACGCCCGGGGCGAGCCCGAAGACGGGCTGACCGACGCCGAACGCCGCACGTACGCCGACGAGATCGCCTTCATCGGGTACGCGTTCGACTCGCCGGAAAAGCGCTTCCTGCAGGCGCGGCAGGCGCGCGTCACCGTCAGCGGGGAAGGAGCGCTGCTGAGGGCGGTGCTGACGGCGTTCCTGGGGTTCGGCTGCAGGGATCTGCACGTGATCACCGCCGACCCGTCCGGTCTCGCCACCCTCGTCAGCCGGGAACGCCGCGATCCCGGGCAGCACGTGCGAATTGAGCGCCTCGACGCGGGTGCGGACGGGGATGCTCGGCCCGATGCCGACCTGAGCGGGAACGACCTGGTCGTCCAGATCGGTGATGACCTCGGCGCGCTGGTCCAGGCCGGCCGCGCCGCACACCGATCGGGCACCTCCATCGCGCAAGTGCTGGTCCGGCGCTCGGAGGTGTGGCTGAGCGGGGTCGGGCCGCCCTCCGTCACGCAGGCCGAGTCCGGCTGGCACCGGCTGGCCGCCGCGCCGGTCGAGCCCAGGCTGCACGCCGAGGAGGACTGGGTGACCGGACCGGTGCCCGCGGTGGTCGCCGCGGTGCTGGGGCTGGCGTGCTTCTCCTTCCTGACCGGCATGGAACGCCCCCTGGAGAGCGGCGCACCACGTATGACGAGGATCGACCTGCGTAACCTCGACACCCGCTCCCACCGTTTCCTCCCCCACCCCCGCGCCGCGATCGGGATGAACGCGTCGCCAGAGCCTGATGGCGATGCGGCGCCGGTGACTGAGGAGCGGGTGCTGGAGCGGGTGCTGGAGCGGGTGCCGGAGCTGGTGGATCCCCGGCTCGGCGTGCTCACCTCCCTCGACGAAGGGGATCTCGCGCAGAGCCCGCTCGCCGTGTGCCGGGCGAGTGTCTCCGATCCGTTGTCCGTGCTGCCGAGCTGGGTGCCGCTGCCGGAGGTGGCGGGCTGGGGTGAGGACCGTCGGACGGCCCGGTTTCGCGCCCTGCTCGCCGCCGCGGCCGTCTACGGCGGCTTGTCGACCCCGCAAGGCGTGTACGAAGGGGTGGAGCTGCTCACCGGCCGCATCAGGCCGGTGACCCTGGATCAGGTGCCCGCGCCCGTCGGCGTGGCGGCCGGCCTGAGCTGGGATCAAGCGGTCGCGGCCGGACTCCGCGCCCACTGCGAGGACCTCCTACGGGCCGCGATCGAGGGTGACGGCAGTGTGGCCGGTGGGATCGACGGCGGCCACCCGCTCGCGGCGCTGCCTGACGACCACCTCGGCCGGATGATCGCCTTGGCCGGTCTGGACGTCGCCATACGGGACCTCACCGACGTGCTCGGTGTCCCCGCCTTCGACTTCCGCCTGGCCGGCCGCGGGGCTTTCGTCTCCTGCGCGCCCACCGCCCACCAGGCCATGCACGACGGACTGGAACGGGTGTTGCTGCACTGGCAGAACCCGGTGTTCGGGCTGGAGACGCCCCGCTGGCTCGACGGCACGCCCGACACGGCCCTGCTGGCCGGCGCATTACGGCGGCAGGGGCGGGTGCCGGTGGCGGTCCGACTGAACGGCGACCCCGCGGCGGCCCGCCTGCTGCCCTGCGCCGTCCGGGTCGTCCTCCTGTGACGCCGGACACGACGGTGCTGCGGACACGCACGCCGCCGGACACCGCTGTGCTCGGCACGGGCAGGCTGCACGCCGCCATCACCGCGGCCTTCACCCCCGACCGGTTGACCGCAAGTGACGCGACCCGGCCGGACGGGGCGACGGCGCTGCTGACCGTGAGCGATGCCAGCGATGAGCGGGATTATCCGGCGTTGACCCGGTTGGCCGCCGCCCGCGGGATCCCGTGGTTGCCGGTGCGGGTGGACGCCGGCTGGGTGCTGCTGGGCCCCGCCGTACACCCGCCCGCCCCCGGCTGCCCCACCTGCGTGGCACGCAGGCGGGATGCGAACCGGGCCGACGCCCAGGGCAGGGACGCCATGCGGGTGCGCTTCGGCGAGGAGCTGGCGGCGCGCCCGTCCGGGCTGCTCACCCGGGCGACGGCCACCGCGGTCGCCGCGCTGGCCGCCGCGGAGCTGGACCGGCTGCGCGAGGACGCCGCCACCGCGCTGACGGCCGGGGCGCTGCTACGGGTGAGCGTGTCGACCGGACTCGTACGCAGGCACCCGTTCCTGCCGGACCCCCTGTGCCCCGACTGCGGCCGCCGCCCGCCTGACACCCGAGAGGTCGTGCGCCCGCCGCGCGGGCCCGCACGGAAACCGGCCCCCGGCGTGTTCCGGGTGGCCGATCTGGCGGGCAGGGAGGAGGAATTGCGGGAGATGTTCGTGGACGGGGAGACTGGGCTGATCCAGTCCCTCGTCTCGGACGCGCGGGGCGGCAGCCCGATGGCGGTGGCCCGCCTGGCCCCGGCCCGCACCTCGGACGAGAGCCACCACGGGTACGGCCGATGCGACGACTTCTCCGCGGCCAGGACGACCGCGATGGTCGAGGCTCTGGAGCGGATCGCCGGCATCCACCCGCGCGCCCGCCGCCCCGCCGTCCGGGCCGCGTACGCCGACGTGGCCGAGCAGGCCCTGGACCCCCGCACGCTGGGCCTCTACCCGGACGACCGCTACGACCTGCCGGGCTTCTGGTTCTCCCGGTTCGACCCGAGCCGGGAGATCTCGTGGGTGTGGGCGTACTCGTTCGGGCGGGACGCGCCGCTGCTCGTACCCGAGAGCTACGTCTATTACGGTCCGCCTCCCGACCCCGGGCTCGCCTACGAGAGCTCCAACGGCTGCGCGGCCGGCGGGTGCCCGGCCGAGGCGATCCTGTACGGGCTGCTGGAGGTGGCCGAGCGTGACGCCATCCTGACGACCTGGTACGCCAGGATGCCGATGTCCCCCGTGGACCTGGACTCCGCCACGGACCGGCGCATTCCGATGATCGCCGAACGGCTCAGGCACCGGCTGGGCTACACCGTCGAGGCGTACGTGACGGCCATGGAGCAGGGGGTGCCGGTGTTCTGGGTGATGGCCGTGGACCCGGCCGGCAACCCGGAACGCCCCAAGGCCGTCTGCGGCAGCGCCGCTCACCTGGAGCCCGAGCATGCCCTGCGCCGCGCCCTGGTCGAGCTGGGCCCCACCTTGGAAGGCCAGCTCGATCGGTACGACCCCGCGCGGGCCGCACGACTGGCCGCCGACTCCGACCTGGTGCGCACGCTGGACGACCACCCGATGGTGTACGGGCACCCGGGCGCGTACGACCGGCTGGCGTTCCTCGCCGCCGGAGGCCCCCGCCTGGCCCTGGCAGCCCTGCCAGGCTGGCCCGCCCACGACGACCTCACCGAAGACCTCGCCGAGCTGGTGCGGCGCTACCTGGACTCCGGCCTGGACGTGATCGCCGTGGACACCACCTCGCCCGAGATGGAAGCGGCCGGGCTGCACGCGGCCAAGGTGATCGTGCCGGGCACGGTGCCGATCACCTTCGGGCACCGGCACCGGCGTACCCACGGCCTGCCCCGGCTGCTGTCCAGGCCGCGCCTGCTCGGCCACCGCGCCGAGGACCTGCGGCCGGAGCAGCTCAACCCGTTCCCCCACCCCTTCCCCTAGAGCCGGAGCGACGTGACCATGAGCCCCGCGAACACGGCCGTCCACGACTACGTGGCCGCGCTGCGCGAGCGCGGACCGCTCGCCGTCGACTGGAGCGCCGCGCCGACCCGGCACAAGCGCTACCCGGACGCCGCCCGCATCCCCTTGCCCCACAACGCGAAGAGCCCGTCCGGCCTGGGCGAGCTCGCGGCGGCGGGAGAACTGCTGCGTGAGCTGCTCGGCATCGCCCGGCTCATCTGGTACCACCCCACTGACGACCAGGGCCGCCCCGCAGGCGGCCCGCCGCTGCTCCTGCTGGGCCGCCCGGCGCCGTCCGGAGGCGCGCTCTACCCGGTGGAGGCGTACCTGGCCTGCGGCGACCTGTACCACTACGACCCCGTGCACCACGCGCTCGAACGGGTGCGTCAGGGCGAGCACACCCCCGAGCTGACCGCCTGTCTCGCCTGCCCGCCGGCTCCGCAGCCCCATGCGGTGCTGGTGCTGAGCGGGGTGTTCCTGAGGTCGATGTTCAAGTACGGCGACCTCGGATACCGGCTGGTCTGCCAGGAAGTGGGCGTCCTGGCCGCGCAGGCGCTGGCGGTGGGGCGGCGGCTCGGCGTGGAGGTGGGCGTTCACCTGCGTTTCGAGGACGCGCGGGTGGAGCGGCTGCTCGGCCTCGACGGCGCCAGGGAAGGCGCGCTGGCCGTTCTCACCCTGCGCCTGCCGACAGCCCCCCGCCGGCACCGGCACCTGCCCCGGGGGCCCTGGGAACGGGAGAGCGAGCCGCGTCCCCGGCCGCTCCCGCCCGGCCCGGCCGCCGCTTTGCACCAGGCCGCCAGGTCCGATCCCGGCTCGGTCGCGCGACGGCCCGCGGTGCCGCCGCTGCCACCGGGGCCCGGGCTGGCGCTCCCGGACCCGCTGCCGGTGCGGCTCGCCGACGGCGTGCCCCGCCGCGCCTCCCCTCCCGCGGGCTACCGGCCGGAGCCGATCCCGCTGCGTTCGCTGGCCGCCGTCCTGGCCGAGGCGGCGCGGCCGTACCCGGGGGACGGTCTGGGCACGGCGGCGCTGTACCTGCTGGCGCAGCGGGTACGCGGCCTGGCCCCGGGGGCGTACCGCTACGACGCGGGCCGGCACGTGCTGCACCGGGTGGGGGCGACGGCCGTGCCGGAAGCCGGGAGGTTGCTGGCCAACACCAGGAACGCCCTGCGTACTGCCGCGATCGCCCTCGTGCCCGTCACCGATCCGCTGGCCGGCATGGGCGCCCGCTGGTACCGGACGCGGCAGATCGAGGCCGGCATGGCGGCGCACCGGGCCGCACTCACCGTGGCGGCGCTGGGCCTGACGGCACGCCTGCACACCGACGGCGCCGACGCCGCCGACCAAGCACTTGGACTCGTGGGGACCCGCTGGAGGAGCCTGACCTTCCTGCTGGCGGGAACCCCGCGCGCGGGCGGTCCCGCGCTGGCCCGCCCGATCCACCGTCCCCCGACCCGAGGAGGTGGCGCCGAACCGTCCTGAGCCGCGCCGAACACGGATCAGAGCTCATCAGACAAAAGGAGAACCATGAGCAACGACATCCTGCCGCTCGACCTCAGCGGCCTCGAAGTGGCCTCCATCGACGTCCTGTCCGCCGACTCGATCGTGGTCGAGGGGCACGGGGCCATCGAGACGGGCGCGTCCTCGTACAGCCCGTACTGCTCGTCGTACATGCAGGCGTGCAGCTGCTGGGTGCCCGAGCAGTAGTGATCAGATAGGCCGGGGGCGCCGTCGCGCGCCCCCGGCCGCTAGGAGCCTTGATGAGCCGAGCAGTGCCGTCCGGGGCGGGGTACGCGGTCGCGCCCGTGTTCGGGGTGCGGGTCGCGAGCGTGCCGGTGGAGCGGTTGGAACGGATGCGCTGCGTCGAGACGTGGGCGCTGGTGGACGAGCTGGCCGAGGTCTCGGCCTGGCTCTCCCGCGAGGGCGCGGAGCTGTCCGAGCCGCTGCACGAGGCGATCGGCGCGGCCGCGGGCACCCCGGCGAAGCCGCTGCTCGTGGCGTTGCGGCGGGCGGTGTACGGGGACCGGCGACCGGACCGGCGCAGCCTCGACGCGCTCGCGTACCTGCCGGATGAGCTCGCGCACCGGGTCGAGGCCTGGCTGGCGCGTCGCGAGCACCGGGAGGAGGTGCGACGGCGGCTGCCCGAGGTGCTGGCCGCGGAGGTGGACGCGGCGGTGGAGGCCCTGCGGCACGCCGCCGGCGCCGACACCTTCCGCCGCGGACTCGCCCAGGGCAGTCCCGTCCTGTCCGCCCAGGTGGACCGCTGGCTCGCCGGCCGCCCCCCGGGACGCCAGGAGCTGCTCGGCCTGGCCAGGTATGTGGCCAGGGCCGCGGCCAAGACCAGCCCGTACGCGACGTTCACGCTCAGCGGGCTCGGCGCGTGGGCGGCCGGCGGGCCCGCCGTGCAGCCGCCGGACTCCCTGGACTGGCAGGGGGTCGTCGAGCTCGACCGGGCCGTGCTGCAGCCGGTGTGGGCGGCGCTGACCAGGCATCCCGAGGTGTACGCGCGGGCGCGGCTGCGGGTCAACCCGGCGGCGTACGACGACGGGGAGCGGATCTGGTTCCTCGGGCCCGGGCCTGCCGAGCGGCTGTCGAGCGTGCCGGCCGGGAAGGACGTACGGGCGGCGCTGGCCTGGCTCCGCACGCACCCGGACGTGGCGGCGGGGTCGGTGCCCGGCCTGCGGCCGCTGGTGCAGGCGGGGCTGGTCGAGCTGGTGCCTCCCTACGACGAGCAAGGGGACGACCCGGTGGGCGTCCTCGCCTCCTGGCTGCCGGTGCCCTCGCTGGCGGCGACGGTGCGCCGCATCGCCGAGGCCGCGCACGGTGACGACCGCCGCAAGAGCATCGACACCGTACGGGAGGCGCTGGAGGAGCTGCTCTCCCCGGGAGCCCGGGCCCATCCTTGGCTGCCGGACAAGAACCTGTGCCCGGAAAGTGCGCTCTTGACCGGTGTCGCCGGGCGCTGCGGGGCCGGCGTGTGGCAGGCGCTGCTGGACGATCTGGATGCCGTTCGCGGCCTGCTCGGGTTGTTCGACTCCGACCTGCCCGCCAAGGTCAGCGCGGCCGCCTATTTCCTCGATCGGTACGGGCCCGACGCCTCCGTGCCGGCGCCGGTCTTCTACCGTGACCTGCACACCGCGGAGCATCCTGGGCCGGCGGGGCTGATGGTGCGCGAGCTGCTCGGCAACCCCCTGGCCACCCCGGGCGGTGCGGGGCTGCCCGACCTGCCGGGAATGCGGGCGCTGGCCGCGGCCCGCCGGCGCTTCTGGCAGGCCGCGAACGCGGGACCGGGCGGCGGCGCCCCGGTTTGCCTGCCGGTGGAGGAGCTGGCGCAGCTGGCCACCGGGTGGCCGCCGTTCGTCCAGGCGCCCGGGTCGGTGTGCTGCTACGTGCAGGTAGTGTCCGCCCCCGATGGCCCGCGCCTGGTCCTCGGCACCGTCTCCGCCGGTTACGGGCGCGGGCTGTCCCGCCTGCATCGGCTGATCACCCTCGCCGGAGATCAGCCTCCGGCCGCCACGCTGCTGCGCGCTCCACAGGAGGGCGTACGCCTGGCCGAGTGCCGGGCCATCGCGGGCGGCGGCCTGAACCTCCGCACCGCCACTGCCGACGTCGCCCTGGCCTACCCGGGCACGGGCGCGAGCGGCGGGATGCCCGAGGTTTCGATGGATGAGCTGGTGGTCACCTATGACGCCGTCACCGAGCGGCCGGCCCTGCGGGACGCCACCGGCTGCCAGGTCCGGCCCGTGCACCTCGGCCTGGCCGCGCAGCACTGGTTGCCGCCCGCACTCCAGTTCCTCATCCGGGTCTTCGGCGAGCCCGCCACGGCGATGGTGCCCGGCTGGGTGTTCCGCGCGGGCGGTGACGTGCCCCCGCCGGGCGTCGTGGAACGCTGGCCGCGCCTGGATGTGGGCCGCGTGACCCTGGCCCGCGCCTGCGTACGCCTGCGCGCCGGTGACTTCCCCGTACCGCTGAGGGGCGAGGCGGACGCGGCGTACCTGCCCAGGCTGGCGGCCTGGCTGTCCGCCCATGGGGTGGCGCGCCGCTTCTTCGCCCGCGTGGTGGACCTGCGTGCCGGTCTGGGCATCGGGCTGCTGAGCAAGGGACGCAAGCCGATGTACGTGGACGTGACGGACCACCTGCTGCTCACCGGATTCCTCCGGTCGATCGGCGACCCGGACGCTCTGATGGTGCTGGAAGAGGCCCTTCCCGACCCGGCCGACGCCCCCGTGTACGGCGATGGGGAACGCCACGTCACCGAGTACGCCGTACAGGTGTCGCGGTCGTGAGCGGGCAGTGGGTGAGCGCGCACGTGTTCCACTACGGCGACCTGGACGCGCTGGTGACGGAGGTCGTGTCCCCTGTCGTCGGCGCGCTGGACGCGGAGGAGCACTTCTTCCTGCGGTATTGGGAGGGCGGACAGCATGTCCGGCTCCGGCTGAAGACGGCCGACCCGGACCGGGCCCGCGACCTGGTACGTTCTGCCGCCGCCGCCCATTTCGCCGGGCATCCGTCCACGCCCCCGTTCGGCCAGGACGTCTACCGCCGTTTCGCCGCGGTCGTCGCCCGGGAGGAACGTAGAGAGCACTTCGACGAGCGGTTGCGGCCGGGGGAGACGGTCGAGTTCATCGCGTACGAGCCGGAGCACGCCGCCTACGGGGACGAGGCCTGCCTGGCGGCCGTGGAGCGCCACTTCACAGACTCCAGCACGCTGGCGCTGCGCGTGTTGCGCGCGGGCACGCCGATGGACCAGCGGGTGGCCATCGGCCTGGCCGCGCTGACGCTCACCCTGGCCGTCGCCGAACCCGATCTCCCCGCCGCCGCGACCCGCTTCACCGAGACCGCCGGGCCCACCTCGGCTCAAGGATCGCGCCAGGAAGCGCTCCTGCGGCAGGCCGCGAACCTCTGGAGCTCCACCCCCGGCGGTTTGCTGGGGACCTGGCGCGAGTCGGTCGAGTCGTTGCGCGCGGCGCTCGAGCCGCTGCACGCCGCAGGCCGATGCAGGCCACGGGACCCGGGCTCACCGCACGCCCACCTGGCGATGGCGCTGCCGCCCGCCCGCCGTACCGTGCCGCTCATCCTCCTGCGGTGCGCCCATCTCTTCCACAACCGCCTGGGGCTCGGCCGCGAAGCCGAGCTGCGGACGACATACCTGCTCGCCAGCACCCTGACCGAACTCGCCGCATCGCGGAGGTAACTCATGTCCACCTGGCACTGCGCCCACGTCTACTACCACGCCGACAGGGACGCCCTGCTGCTGGGCGCGGTACGTCCGCTGCTGGCGCGGGTGCGGGAGCAGGTCGAGGCGGCGTACGTGCTCAGACACTGGCGTCAGGGCCCGCACGTGCGGATCAACGTACGGACGTCGCCGGACGTGTGGCGGGAGGTCGTCCGGCCGGCGCTCGACGAGATCGTCGGCGGCTACCTGAAGGAACACCCGTCCACCACGACCCTCGACGCCGAGGCGATCCTGGCCAGGCACCGGCTGATGGCCATGCGGGAGGAGGAGCGCGGCCCGCTCACCCCGTGGCGGGCCGACAACTCCATTCACGAGGAGCCGTTCGACTCGCGCCACCACGTTCTGGGCAGCGACCAGGCCGTTGACCTGCTCACGTCGTTCTACGCCGACAGCAACGACCTGCTGTTCGACATGCTCGAGCACGCCGGCGGCAAGCTGGGTGTGGCCATGAACCTGATGCTGACCGTCGCCCACACGTCCCAGCCGATCACCAGCAGCTACATGTCGTTCCGGTCGCACGCGGAGGGCTACCTGACCTGGGCGGCCGACCCCGCCGCCTCCCGGGCCGCGTTCGACCGCGCTTACGCCGCCCAGCGTGACGCGCTGGTCGCGCGGGTCCGCGACGTGATCCGCACGTTGGACGAGCCCGAGTCCGAGCCGATGCCGTTCGTACGGGAGTGGGCCGCCCTCATGGACGCCTACCGCGAGCGGGCCGGCGAACTGGCCCAGCCGATGACCGGGCCGGGCGAAGCCCCCGTCCTGGCGCCGCGGCGCGAACCGAGCGAGCTCCACCGGCTCATCTTCGACAGCCCCGCCTACCACGACGCCGTCTTCGCCGACCCGTCGTTCCTGCGCTACCGGGTGCTGCTCAACTACACGTACCTGCACCTCACCCGCTTGGGCCTGACCCCCCTCGAACGGTTCCACCTGTGCCATCTGACGGCCAACGCGGTGGAGGACGCGTACGGGGTGTCGGGTCTGGAGCAGATCCGGCAGTACATAGAGAGCCGGTAGGCACGTTGTGAGATCAATGTCCCATCAGTGGGCGGATGTCTACGTTTGCGTGTCTAGGCGGCGAACACTCAGTGTAAGACCTTTTGTCATGATGGCCGGCTGGTCAAAGATCGGCAACGAGCGGCGAATGATCCGCTCGAGCCGGAAGGGAAAAGATGAAGAAACTGATCAAGACGGCCGTTGTGGGCATCGGTGTGGCGGCGGCGAGCATGGTGCTCGCGCAGCCGGCCCAGGCCGCCTCGTTCACCTGGAATGTCGGCGACGGCGTCGTCACGTACGACGACGCTACCGACTCCATCTGCGCCCAGGCCTACAACAGCGAGGGCCCGCGCTGGGTCGAGGTGGCGCTGGTTCCGGTCAACGGCGGCGGCCCCTCCTACACCTGGCGGGACAACAACAACTACTACGGCCACTCGGGCAAGACGTGCCGGAGCCTGGCCACCGCTTACGAGGACACCTACTACCGCGCCACGGTCAGGACCTACTGGGGCGAGCGCGGCACCATCGTGAGCCGCGGCAGCAAGTACTTCTACAGCTGATCGAGCCCGGCGACGGCGCGGCAACGCGCCGTCGCCCCCGCTCTGCCTCATCGCACGGGTACGGCGAGCTCGCGGCCCCGGTAGAAGCCTTCTCGCTCCTCCACGACATACGGGGCCATGGCCTCGCGCCGGCGTGCCTCGCCCTCCGACTCTCGCCAGGCGTCGCACGCCTCCTTCGAATCCCAGAACGACACCCCGGTGATCTCCAGCCCATCCTCGGTCCAGTACGCGTAGGCGTGGTGCAGACCCTCCGGGTAGGGCTCCGGACGCCAGGCCTGTTCGAACTCCTCCAACGTGCCCGGCCTGATGCGGCGCGTTGTCACCCAGATGAAGTGTTCCCTCATCACAGCCTCCTCTGGAACACAGGTTCGGCTTGATGACCCTCTCTCACTTCCACGATAGACCGTGGTGTCCGTCCTAGCTCCGGCTGTCCGGTTTGACGAAGACCGGAGCGCCGAGCCGGAGTCGTCCCGCGTTCTGCGGCACCAGGCGGATGCCGAACCAGGTCTTGCCGTCCCAGCGGCGGTGTTTCGCCAGGGTGCGGATCGGCTCCTTGTCCTTGACCAGGGTCACCGGGTCGATGGTGGTGACCGCGCAGCGGTCGCACAACTCCGAGACACGGAAGCCGACCTCGCCGATCCTGATCTCGGTCCAGGAGTCCTCGGCGTACGGCTCGGCGCCGTCGATCACCACGTTGGGGCGGAAACGCGCCATGTCGAGCGGGGTGTCCCCGCCGATCTGCTCGTCCAGGAGACGCAGTGACGCGGCGGACGTCAGCAGCAGCGGCGCGTCCCACGCGAAGCTGACCACCTCGCCGGGCAGGCCTCCGTGGGCCGGATCGATGGTACGGCGGCGCGGGTCGTCCAGCCAGACCAGCCGGGCGGGGCAGCCCAGGAGCCGGGTGAACCAGGTGTGGGCGTCGTCGGAGGCGGCGATCGCCTGATCCAGGCCGGTGAAGCCTACAGGCACCGGCTCCCCGGCAGCCGGCGGGACTTTCAGGTCGGGCATGCCAGGGGCGGACAGCAGCAGGCCGCCGCCGTCCACGTTCTGCGCGCGGACCGATGCCATCCGGGGATGTTCGCCGAGCCAGAGGTTGTCGCCCGCCTCGTCGACGACCGCCCACCGCCGATCTCCGGCCAGCCCCCAGGGCTCCACGGTGGCTTCGGGCACGCGACATCCGGCACCGGATTTAACGGGATAAATCCGGATATCGACCAGTCTCATGATCGAATCGTAGGATGCGCCCGAGCGTACGCACAATGCCACACGGTAGGAACCACGATCTGCCGTTACCATTCAGGTCGGTGGTGCCCCGGATCCCGCAGGAGAAGCCGGCGTTGAGCGAGAAGCCGTCGGGGCCGCGCAAGCGGCCGTCGCTGATCGACGTGGCGCGCGTCGCGGGCGTCGCCCCGATCACCGTCTCCCGCGTCGCCAACGCGCAGGACACGGTACGCGAGTCCACCCGCAAGAAGGTGCTCGACGCCATGGCCAAGGTGGGATACCAGCCCAACACCGCGGCCCGTGCCCTGGCGACTGGCCGGTTCGGCACGATCGGCGTCATAACGTTCACGATGGCCACGTACGGCAACGCCCGCACCGTCGCGGCGACCGTCGCCGCCGCCGAGCGCCAGGGCTACGCGGTGACGTTGCTGACCGCGCCGTCCACCAGCCAGGACGAGGTGCACAGCGCCGTGGCCCGGCTGAAGATGCAGGCCGTCGACGGCGTCGTCGTGATCGTGGAAGCGCGGCTGCTCGGCGATGAGCAGTTGTCCCTCCCGCCCGGCATCCCGATCGTGGTGGCCGACTCGGGCGGGGCGTCGGAATTCTGCGTCGTGGACAGCGATCAAGAGGGCGGTGCGCGGCTGGCCACCGGGCACCTGCTGTCGCTGGGGCATCGTACGGTCTGGCACATCGCCGGTCCGGCGCGGTCGTTCGCGGCCGCCGCGCGGGCGAAGGCGTGGGAGGAGACCTTGCGCGCGGCCGGTGTGCGCCCGCCGCGCGTGTTCGGCGGCGACTGGACCACCCAGTCCGGCTACCGGCACGGGAAGACCCTGGCCGCGGACCCGTCGGTCACGGCGATCTTCGCGGCCAACGACCAGATGGCGCTCGGGGCGATGCGCGCGCTGCACGAGGCCGGTCGGGCCATCCCGGGCGAGGTCAGCGTGGTCGGCTTCGACGACATGGAGGACTCGGAGTCGTTCTGGCCCCCGCTGACCACCGTGCACCAGAACTTTGACGAAATCGGGCGGCTCTGCGTGGACAGCCTGCTGGACGAGATCCGCCACCACACCGGTGCGTTGCGCACGCACATCGTGCCGACCTCTTTGGTCGTACGGCAGAGCACCGCGCCTCCACCAGCCATGTGAGGCGCGGTGCTCCTTGCTCCCTAGGAGCGCCTCCATTGCTGGTGGGAGGTGCCGGCGCACTGTCCCACGTCGATCAGCGTCCCGTTGCCGGTTCCGGCGCCCGTGGCCTGCAGGCACAGGCCGGTGGCCGGATTGGTGATGGTCAGGTCGGCGTTGACGGCCCACTTCTGGGCGGGCGTGCCGGCGCAGTCGTTGATCTGCACGGGGCTGCCCGGCGAGACGCCGTCGCCGCCGATCTCCATGCACTTGTTGCCGTAGACCATGAGCGCCCCGTCGGTGGTGTGGTTCCAGGACTGGTTGGCGCCGCCGTTGCAGTCCCACAGGTCGAGCTGGGTGCCGTTGGCGGTGCTCCATCCCGGCACGTCGACGCATCGGTCCGAGCCGACTCCCCTGATCACCTCGCCCGGGGGAGCGGGCGGGTCGTCGTTGACCGGCGGCTCGTCCCCGAATCCCCAGCCCCACCTCAGCTGGGCGAGACCGGTCGCGCTGTTGGGCGTCAGGGTGCCGTCGGCGTTCTGCGAGAGCAGTGAGTAGGCGTCCCCGGCCCGCAGCCCGGGCCAGTAGACCAGGCCCATCCGCTTCTCCCGAGCCGTGTTGGTGGTGGCGGCGAAGTAGGAGGTGTAGATGTTGCCGTTCCACGCGCCGTAGTTGAGCCCGGTGGTCATCGGGGCGCCGGCCTCGTCGATGAGGGTGCGGTAGGCGTACTCGCCGAGGCGTGCAGCCAGGTCGGCCTTCCACTCGGCCTCGGTGGTGTGGGCGGCCCAGAAGCCGTAGAAGTGCAGGGACAGCAGGGTGCCCTGGAGCTCGGGTGCGGCGCCGACCCCTGTGACATTGTCGTTGTAACCGGTGCCGCTGACGATGACGCGCCCGCGCGGCACGTGGCGGTGCGCGGCCAGCCAGTCGGCGCCGATCGTGACCCACTGGTCCAGGCCGTAGCCGAATGGCTCGTTCATCGGCTCGAAGTACACGCGGGAGTGTTTGCCGTACTTGCCGACGATGGTGTCCCACATGGCGTTCCACGCCGCCACGTCGTCGATCTTGCCGTCCTTGGCGGTGTTGGCTTCCCAGTAGCTCAGGATGACCTTCATGCCACGGGCGAGCGCGGCGTCGATGGCGCCCGTGTAGGACGACCACCAGGTGGTTCCCACGCTGGAGGGATTCACCGGCATCCGTACGGTGTTGGCGCCCAGCACCGACTGGAAGCCTGAGACGATCCGCTTCGCCTTGGCGTGGGTGGCGGCGTAATCGTCGGAGGTGGAAAGGCCGGTCGGCACGACCTGGTCGGCGGCGTAGTTGTCCCGCGGGTCGGCCCAGTTGACGCCGCGGAAGTCACTCGTTCCGCGGGAATGCGCGGTGGCCGGCTGGGCGAGCGCGGCGGTGAGCGCGCTCGCCAGCAGGACGGCCGCCGCCACCGCGCGCGGGACAAGCCCGCGTGTCAGCGCAGCCATGCGTGTACGTCTCCTTCATGGTGGGGGTTCACGGGGGTGGAGAGAGAGCAGTGATGGTTGCGCAACCATTGAAGGGATACTGAAGCGCGGCGGTCACCGTGTCAACACCCTGCGTGCGTGGACCTGCTTCGCGGGATTTCTTACCTGCGTTTAATGCTGGGCCAAGGGGGCTCCCATGCCGGCTCCCGATCATCGATGTCATGAGCGTCCTGACCACCGCCCCCCACGCCCCGGCCACCGCATCGGACTCCGGCCCGGCCACGATCTCCCGCCGGCTGCCGTCCTACGCGGTCGTCGGAGCCACGTGCACGGTGGCCTATCTGGTGCTGTTCTGGGCGCTCTCCGCGATCCTGCCGTCGATGGCCGCGAACACCATCGCCATGCTCACCACGGCGATCGCCAACACCGCCGCCAACCGGCGGTTCACGTTCGGGGTGACCGGCAGCGCGGGAGCCGCGCGCGACCATCTCGGCGGGCTCATCGCCTTCCTCATCGGCCTCGGCATCTCGACGCTGAGCCTGGCCGTCCTGCCGTCGGGCTCCTCGGCGACGGCTGAGCTGATCGCGGTGATCCTGGCCAACGGCCTGGCGTCGGCGATCCGGTTCACCCTGTTGCAGGGATGGGTGTTCAACCCGAGGCTGCGCTCAACGACACACTGACGCCGCGAAAAAGGATTCCCGCCTGTCCGACCTGGACATGTTCCACCACGGCTACGTTCCGAGGGGGCGCTGACGTGACGGTGGCCGCCGTCCTCGCCCGAGCCGAACCCTCCTCCCGCTGAACACAGGAGGAGGTGGCATGTCACACAAGAAGATCAGGCCGCCCGCGGGCGTGTCGGGCGGGGCCGGTCCAATGGTGTCCGAGCGGGTGGTGGCACGCCTGCTGGTGGTTCTCGCCGCGGCCGCGGGTTGCCTGGACGCCGTGTGCGTGACGCGCCTCGGGGGCGCGTTCGCCAGCGTCGTCACCGGCAATCTCGTGCAACTCGGGCGTGGCGTCGCGACGCTGGACGGTGCGCTGTCGGCGGGCGTCACCACAGCCGTGGCCGGTTACGCTCTCGGCGTCGCGGCCGGCAGCGCAGGGCTCGGCAGCGGGGCCGGTTGGCGCCGGCGGGCCTGCTTGATCGCCGTGGCCGAGCTGGCGCTGCTGGCATGCGTGTGCGCTGGATGGCTGGCCATCGACGGGCAGCCGAACACGAACGCCGCCGTGCTGCTGCTCGCGCCCGCCTCGGCGGCGATGGGTGTGCAGAGCGCGCTGACGATCAGCTCAGGCGTGCCCGGGGCATCGACCACCTACCTGACGGGTACGCTGACCGGCCTCATGCGTACCCGCACCGGCACGCCACGCCGGCGGGCCGCCGTCGCGGGCGACGTGGGCAGGCTGGCAGCGCTGCTGTGCGGCGCCATCATCGGCGCGCTGCTGCTGCGCGTGGCGCCGTTGTGGGCGCCGGCCCTGCCGGTGCTGCTGGTCGGCGTCGTCGTCGCGATCATCGCGATCTCCACCCGCGGGCGGATAGACCGTCCGTAAGACGGTCGGCCCGGTCAATCGCGCGGGCGGACGGACAGTCCGTGAAACGCCCGGCCCGGTCAATCGCGCGGAAGGCGCAGGATCAGCCGCCCTCCTGAGTCGCCTCCGGCTTCCAGCGTGCCGCCGTGGACCCTTGCGATGTCACGGGCGATCGGCAGCCCCAGCCCGCTGCCCCCGGTATCCCGGGACCGGCTGTGTTCGAGCCGGGTGAACCGTTCGAACACCCGGTCCCGCATCTCCTCGGGGATCCCCGGCCCGTCGTCCCGCACCTCCACCACGGCCTCGTCCGCGTGTCCCCGGACGGAGATCCACACCCGGGAGTCGCCGTACCGATCGGCGTTGGACAGCAGATTCGTCAGCAGCCGCCCCAGCCGCAACCGGCTCCCCCGGACGTGCACTCCGGGCTCCACGTCGATGGTCATGGGCAACCGGGAGGGCCGCTGGGAGATCTCCTCCTCTACCAGCTGCCCGAGATCGATCCGCTGCTGCTCCATCGGCGTGCCCGCGTCCAGCCGGGCCATCAAGAGCAGGTCGTGCACGATGTCCGACAGCCGCTGAGCGTCCCTGATCGCCGCCCGCCACTCCTTCTCGTCCAGGTCGTGGAGCCCTGACTCCAGGCGTACGAGGAGCCCGGCGATGGGGGTCCGCAACTCGTGGGAGGCGTCCGAGACGAAGCTGCGGTGCCGCTCCACGGCGTTCTCCAGCCGCGCCAGGGTCCCGTTGACGGTGGTGGCGAGCTCGGCGACCTCGTCCTTCGTGTCGGGCACGTCGATGCGCCGGCTCAGATCCTGGGCGCTGAAGTGCTCCAGCTCCGATCGGATCCGCTCCACGGGAGCGAGCACCCGGCCGGTGCCGTACCACGCGCCCCATCCCAACAGCGCCACCAACGCCGCCGCCGAGGCCGACAGGATCACGGGAAGGAACGGCGATCTCAGCAGGAACGGCTCATGCGTGGCCGCGTAGGCGACGACGGGCCCGTACACGCTGGTGGGGTTGCTCGTTCCCACCACGACCATGCAGCCGCCGGAGTGGCACACGCGGTCCATGACCCGGGAGTCACCCCCAGTGGGCCGGGCGTCGGTGAGGGCCTGCCGGCCGGCGCTCCCCTCGGTGGCGGCCAGCACCCGGCCGGAGGCGTCGACGATCTGCATGATCTGCACACCGTCCCATGGCGGGATGGAGCCGGTGAAGCGCACCTTGTCGATGGTGGTGGCGAGGCGGCGACTGGCGGCGTCCGCCTGGGCGACGAGGTCGGCTCGCGCGCGTACCGGGTACGTCAGCGAGATCGCCAACACCCACACGCTGACGATGACGCCGAACAGCGCCACCGTCGCGATCGTCATCCGGGCCCTGATGGAGCGGCCGCCTGCCATGCTCATACTGTGTCACTTACCGAAGAAACCGCAGGTAAAGCGGCGGATGCCGGTGAGGTGCTCAGCCGCGCGGGATGACCAGGCCGGGCCGGAGGGCGAGCAGCACGCCCAGCGTGGCGTAGCCGAGGATGAGGTGCCCGCACGGTCGGTGCGCCACGCGTGCTCCCGCAGAGGATGGCCGTCGGCGAGCAGGTACGCGTCAGGCGGCGCGGCGCAGGGCATG
Source organism: Nonomuraea polychroma (assembly GCF_004011505.1). Taxonomy (NCBI): domain Bacteria; kingdom Bacillati; phylum Actinomycetota; class Actinomycetes; order Streptosporangiales; family Streptosporangiaceae; genus Nonomuraea; species Nonomuraea polychroma. The sequence continues at coordinate 8,861,314 of NZ_SAUN01000001.1, read as the reverse complement.
CTCGGTCAGCCGTGCGGCTTCGAGCGCGGTCTCTTTGATGGACGCGTCGGTCGGCCGGGTGGCCAGCGTCGTGTAGCGGACCGCCACGACGAGATTCGCCAGCCGGAAGCTGACGACAGAAGTGTGGACCCTGCCGTGCGGGCCGGTCAGCTCGAAGGCGAACGCCTCCTCACCCACCCCCTCGATCCTGCGGCTGGGCGTGCTCTTCGCGGTGTAGGAATCCGCCGCGCCGATCGCCTCCCACGTCCATTCCACGTTCTGCCCGGCCTCGCGCCAGTAGCGTTCCTCGCTGAGCAGGAGCTTGTGCGCGGTCTGCCTGGTCATCGACCACGGGTCGGCGGTGCCGGAGTCGGTCTGCACCTGGAGGCTGATCCCGTGGTCGGGGATGGTCCACCGGCACGTCGGCCCGCCCTGGTCGGTGCTCGGCCGGCCCGTCACGGGCCGGCGTGACTTGAGCAGCTGAGCCGCCTCCTGGGCCGGCAGCACCGTGCACACGTCGATGGGCACGGTGAAGGCGTCAGGAACATCTGTCTCGGCACTCCTGGTGGCGGCGACGAACGCCGTGACGACCAACGCCAGCGTGATGACCAATAAGGCCCAGATACGGCCACGTCTGCGGGTCCTTTCCCGGATCATGGCGGCGGCGTGGGGCAGCCGGGTGGGCCGGCCGGCCGCGATGTCCCTGAGCGCGCGCAGGGCCGTCTGGGCGTCCGGCCTGGCGGTCGCGGGGCGGGCGAGCATGGCCGCCAGGACCGGGCCGAGAGGCTCGCGGGCCGGACGGGGCCGCGTTTTCAGCGTCGCCCTGATCCGCTCGGAGGGGGAGCCGTCGAAGGGCGGGCGCCCCTCTGCCGCCAGGTAAAGCGTGGCGGCGAGCGACCACAGATCGCTGGCCGGGCCGCCCTTGTCGCCCCTCAGGCGTTCCGGGGCGATGAAACCGGGTGAGCCGATCATCATTCCGGTCTCTGTCAGCGTCTCCTGGCCTTCCTCCCTGGCGATGCCGAAGTCGGTGAGCACGACCCGGCCGCTGTCGGTGAGGAAGATGTTGCCCGGCTTCACATCGCGGTGCTGCAGACCGCGCGCGTGCGCGGCGTTCAGCGCGTCGAGCACGTCGGCGCCGATGCCGGCCACCTGCCGGGGAGGCAGCGGGCCCCGCAGCGCGACCGTCTCGTCCAGCGTGCGGCCACGGAGCAGCTCCATGACCAGCCAGGGCCGGCCCTGCTCGACCACGATGTCGTGCAGCTCGACGATGCCGGGGTGGCGTAGCCGGGCGGTGGCCTGCGCCTCGCGTACAGACCTGGTGACGGCCTCGGCACGCTTCGCCTCGCCCATGCCGTCAGGCAGCTTCAGCTCCTTGACGGCGACCTCACGGTGCAGCATCTCGTCCCTGGCCAGCCAGACGGTGCCCATGCCGCCGCTGCCGAGCTGACGGATCAAGGCGTACCTGCCGGACAGCCTTCCGCCGTTCACGTCGTGGCTTGATCTACCACGTATCGCACCTCTCTCCACAGCCTGTGCAAGCTAGCCACCTGAGCTTTCAACTCGCTTGACGCGCCCCGTACATCGAAAGGGCCCGGGCGACCAATGATCGCCCGGGCGGGAGGCCGGTCTCAGGAGGTCGCCACCGCCTCCTCCTGAGCGGGTTCGGCGGCGGCCGGGGCGGGCTGGCGCAGGACGACGAGGGCCACGGCGAACGCCGCGAGCAACAGCCCGGCGGAGATGCCGAACGCCAGCCGGTAGCCTCCGGTCAGCGCGGCGGCCTGGCCGGCTCCGGCGGCCAGCAGCTCACCGGTGCGCGAGGCGGCCATCGTGGACAGCACCGCCACACCGATGGCCATGCCGACCTGCTGGGTGGTGTTGAACAACCCGGACGCCAGCCCCGCGTCGCTCTCCCGCGCGCCCGACATGCCCAGCGTGGCCAGCGCCGGGAGCACAAGTCCGCCACCCGAGATCAGCAGCATCGGCGGGAGCAGGTGAGCGACGTAGTCCGCGTTCACCGTGACGCGGGTGAGCAGGAGCATCGCCCCGACGAGCAGCACAAGGCCGGCCAGCAGGACGGTACGGGCGCCGAAGCGGGCGCTGAGCCGGGCCGAGACGAACAGCGAGATCGAGCCGATGCCCACCGCGGCCGGGAGCATCGCCAGCCCGGTGTCGAGCGCTCCGTAACCCAGGACCCGCTGCATGTAAAGCGCGACGAGGACCTGGAAGGCGAACATCCCCGACAGGGCCAGCATCTGGGCGAGGTTGGCGCCGACCACGTTGCGCGAGCGCAGGATCCGCAGCGGCATGAGCGGGGCCTTGGCCGTCGCCTGCCGCGCCACGAACGCGGCGAGCAGGGCCAGCGACACCGCGCCGAGGCCAAGGGTGTGGGCGGCGAGCCAGCCGTACTCCTCGACCTTGACGACGGTGTAGATGCCCAGCATCAGGCCGGTGGTCACCAGCACGGCCCCGATGACGTCCGCGCCGGCCGCCAGGCCGACACCGCGGTCGGCGGGCAGCGCCAGCAGCGCCAGCACGACGGTGATCACGCCGATCGGCACGTTGATGAAGAAGATCCACGGCCAGCTCAGGGCGTCGGTGAGCACACCGCCCAGGACCTGGCCGATCGAGGCGCCGGCGGCACCGGTGAAGCTGAAGATCGCGATGGCCTTGCCGCGTTCGCGCAGGTCGGTGAACAGCGTCACCAGGATGCCCAGGACCACGGCGGAGGCCAGCGCGCTGCCCACGCCCTGCAGGAACCGGGCGGCGATGAGCAGGCCGGGGCCGGTGGCCGCGCCCGCCAGCACGGAGGCGGCGGCGAAGATCGTGTTCCCGGCCAGGAACATGGTCCGGCGCCCGATCAGGTCGCCCAACCTCCCGGCCAGGAGCAGCAGACCGCCGAAGGGGATCAGATAGGCGTTGACGATCCAGCTCAGCTCCGCGCCGGAGAAGCCCAGGTCCTTCTGGATGGCGGGCATCGCCACCGTCACGATGCTGCCGTCCAGGATCGTCATCAGTCCCGTCGCGGACAACACGCCCAGCGCGGTCCAGCGCGAGTTACGCACGTACGACATGGTCTCTCCCGTCTCAAGTCGACAGGAGAGACCGTAGCAGATAGTTCCGTAATAGACGATCCTTTTCGGATCTACTTTGCGCGCTCCCGGGCCCGGCGCGCTTGCTGCGGACCCTCGGCGGGGCTGGCGAGATGCCCGCTGACCAGGCGGTTCAGGGCGCGTACCAGGACCTCGCGCTCGTCCTGGGGGAGCGCGTTCAATGCCGACCGGTGCACGCCGTCCACGATCTCCTGGCTGCGCGCGGCGATCGCAGCGCCCGCATCCGTGACCGCGATGATCCGCGCCCGGCGGTCGGTGCTGGACGGGCGGCGCTCTGCGTACCCGGCCTTCTCCAGCGCGTCCACGGTCACCACCATCGTGGTCTTGTCCATGTCGCCCAGCTCGGCGAGCTGGATCTGGGTGCGCTCCTCCTCCAGTGCGTGGACGAGCACGCAGTGCATGCGCGGCGTCAGCCCGATCTCGGCCAGCGCCGCCGTCATCTGGGTGCGCAGCACGTGGCTGGTGTGGTCGAGCAGGAAGGACAGGTCGGTTTCTGTCCGCGCGGGAGCCATCGCTGTCATGTTCTCAGCCTACCCAAGTGGTCCTGCTGCGGATTATCTGCGAAGGGACGATATACGCCGAAGAGGCATGACGACCGGAATCGAGTCCCGATCGCCATGCCTCGTGGAATGGGGTTAGAAGTAGGGGGCCCAGCCGGTCCCGATTTCGATGGCGGGGCCGAAGTTGTTGGCGCCCTTGCCGTTCCAGACGGTCAGCGTTCCGGTCGCGGCCGAGAAGATGTCCCCGACCCCATCGGCGTTGAAATCGGCACCGCCTGACGAAGAAGAAGCGGCTGACGACCTGCTGCCCCGGTGTCGTGGGCGCGGCGAAGCCCTGCGGCGGGGGCGGGGGAGGCGCGCCGAGCAGCGCGGTGAGGTCGCGGCTCAGCTCCTCCTCGGTCGCCCACTGACGGCCCCGGTTGAACATCGCGAACGCGGCCACCGACAGGCGCAGCAGCTCCTTCTCCACGGCGGAGCGCAGCGCGTCGCCTTCCAGGCCGGGCGCCGACTTGCCGATCTCGCGCTCGGCGAAGCGCACCAGGATGCGCTCGTACAGCTCGGCCGAGCCCAGCTCCGGGCCCTCCGCCCGCAGCGCGTCATCGCCCACGTCGTAGAGCGCGAGCATGAGCAGGAGCAACGGCTGGGAGGCCAGGTGCGGCTGGCGGTACACCGCCGCCATCGGCAACGGCGACAGCCCTTGGGCGGAGAAGTAGGCGGCGTTGGCCGCGTTCCAGATCTCCAGCCAGCGGCTCACCTGCTGGTTGTTGAAGGGCTCCAGGCGTAGCGCCACGGCGCCGCCCGGGGGGATCCGTGCCCGGTCGGCCACCGCGGTGCGGCTGGTGACGATGACGGCGACGGGCCTGCCCTGGTCGGCCTCGCGCTCCTGGAAACGTACGACCTGCTCCAGGTAGTCGCTCTGGCCGATGTTGGTCGCCTGGAGCAGCTCGTCGAACCCGTCGAGGAGGACGACGGGGAGCGCGTCACCGGCCGCTCGCACCAGGGATGGCCAGGACAGCTGCTCGCCGGTCGCGTCGCGGATCGCGTGCTCGATCTGGCTCTGCAGGTCGGCGTCGGCCGGCACCTCCCTGAGCACGACACGCACGGCCATGAAGTCCGTCGCGGGCAGCCGGGCGGCAAGAATCTTGGTGAGCACGGACTTGCCCGAACCCGGCTGGCCCAGCACCACCAACGGCGCCTCCACCGCATGCCGGGACGTCAGGTGCCCGATGAGGAAACCCTGCAGGTCGTCCCTGACCTCGTGCTGAGCCCACCAGGACTCCTCGTCGAGCCGGTCCGCGCGGATCACCGGCACCACCCGGTAACGCGGATTGACGTACGCGGTCTCCAGCGACGGGATGACCAGCCCCTCCGGGATGTCGCCCATGGCCACGATGGGCCGCTCCAGCTGCCTGCGGTACCGGCGGGTCAGCGCCTGACGGCGTTCGTCGGGCGCCCGGCCGGAGGCGATGGCCTCGAGCACGCGGCCGAAGTCGGTGAGCCCGATGCCGAGCCGGCGCAGCTCGCTCCTGGTCGCCTCGTGGTCGAGCCGCGCGGCCCAGTAGGCCACCTCGGGGAAGTCGCCGGCCAGGCGGGTGAACAGCTCGCCGTAGTGACGCAGCGCCGCCTCCGGCACCTGCTCGCGCAGGGCTCGGGCGAAGCGTTCGCGGGCGGCCTCCGGCGCGCTCGCCCACGCCGGTTGCTCCGAGAGGTACGCGAGCAGGTCGTCGCCGAGCGAGCCGTAGTACCGGCGAAGCGACCGGGGCATCGTATCCCGGCGATCGCGTGGGGAGTGGCTGGGGATGTCCGTGTCCAGCAGAATTCTCGCGAGCCTGCCGAGACCACCCTCCCACGTGCGGCCGGTCGCCACCGTCACTTCGGCCGCCGCGCCCAGGCGCAGCTTGGCGTGGTCGAAGGGCAGCTCGGCTTGTCGCACCGCGTCGAAGTACGCGGTGAGAACGAGCACCCGCTGCGCCGCCGCAAGCCGCTCAGTCCGGTCATATCTACTCAGACCACGTAACCGGTCCGCGAGCCCCTTCACCAGCTCGCCGCTCAGCTTGGCCAGCTCCCCCTTGGCGTCGAACAGGCTGACCGCCAGTTCGCTACCGCCGCCCGTCGCGGCCAGCAGAAGCCCTCCCGTCGCCTTGTCCAACGCCTCGACCACGGTGCTTCGACCACCGAGCAGCTTGGCCGCATCGGCGTAGGAGAGTCTCTTCGACATGAGGCCTCCACGAGGATGATCTCCTCATTGTGCACCTAGCCTTCATCGCGGAGAGTCACTTCACGCAGTCGGCTGTCGTACCCCAGACGTCCCACACGAGCGGCTCGGCCTCGGGCAAGAGCGGCTCGTGTTCTCGTCAGGCGGCGGTCGTCTGGATGAGGGACGCGAGCGCGGAGCGGCTCTGCTGGAGCCCGGAGATCCGGGCGTCCAGCTCGCTGAGCTGCTCGTCCAGGTAACGGCGCACGCACGGGTGCAGATCGGCCAGGCTCGGGCCCTCGACGCAGCGGAGGATCTCGCGGATCAGGTGCGTGGGCAGGCCGGCCGCGAGCAGCCCTCGGATGTTGCGGACGGTGGCGGGCGAGTCGTCGGCGTACCGGCGGTGTCCTCCGCTGCTGCGCTGCGAACGCAGCAGGCCCTGCTCCTCGTAGTAGCGCAGCATGCGGGGGCTGACCCCGGCCTCCCGAGCCAGATCACCGATCCTCATGTGACGTCCCTCACAAACCCTTGAATCTCACATCGGTGGCAAATCTTACGGTCTTGGCCATGAGCGAGAAACTGATCAAGGCCAATCACGACAACATCCTGCTGGGCGGCGATCTTCCGGTGCGCCGGATCGGTTACGGGACCATGCGGCTGGCGGACGGCCCCGACTCCCCGCGCGGGGGCGAGGCGCTCATCTGGCGGCCCCCGGCCGACCGGGCCGCCGCGCTCGCGGTGCTGCGCCGGGCTGTGGACCTGGGCGTCAACCTCATCGACACCGCCGACGCGTACGCGCTGGGCGGTGGCGAGGAACTGGTCGCCGAGGCGCTGCACCCCTACCGCGACGGCGTGGCCGTCGCGACCAAGGTCGGCGTGCTCCGGCCGTCCCCCACCGAGTGGGTGCCGCTCGGCCACCCCGCCTACCTGCGACAGCAGGCAGAGCTGAGCCTGCGCCGCCTGCGTGTCGAGCGGATCGACCTGCTCCAGCTGCACCGCATCGACACCGACGTGCCGCTCGCCGACCAGATCGGCGCGCTCAAAGAGCTGCGGGACCAGGGCAAGGTACGGCACATCGGGCTGTCGGAGGCGTCGGTGGAGCAGCTCCGCGAGGCAGCTCAGATCGTCCCGATCGTCAGCGTGCAGAACATGTACAACCTCGTCACCCGGCACCACGATCCGGTGGTCGACTACGCGGCGACCAACGGCATCGCGTTCATCCCGTTCTTCCCCGTCGCGATGGGCGCGCACGCGAGTCCGGACGGCCCCGTCGCGGCGGTGGCGCGGGAGCTCGGCGCGACCCCGGCGCAGGCGGCGCTGGCCTGGCTGCTGCACCGCTCGCCGACCGTCGTCCCCATCCCCGGAACGACCTCGCCGGCGCATCTGGAGGAGAACGTCGCCGCGCTGGATCTCACGCTGACCGGCGCGCAGTTCGCCCGGCTGGACCAGGCCGGCGGGTAAGACCTCGTCGGCGTTGCCTCTGCCCCTGGGACAGCGCTCATACTGGCTCGGTGGCCATCGGCATGCCCCTGACGGAGCTCGGCCAGGTGCTGCGGCTGGACGGTCCGGAGGCGGCGCAAGCCGTGGCGCGGCACTGGTGCCGGACCGGCGGAGCACGTGGCCGACGTGGCGTTCCCGTTCACGCCGGAGGAGGTGGACGGCGCGACCGCGAGGTAGGCGCTACTGGTGGTCGGCGACGTATTTGTCGAAGAAGTCGAAGGTGCGCCGCCATGCGTCGTCCGCCGCCGGGCGGACGAGGCCGTGACGCAGCGGGAACAGCGCGAGTTTCGCGATGGGGTGGTGGCCGTCGGTCATGAAGGAGTGCCCGGCGGCCGGGTAGATCTCGACGTCGTGCTCGATGCTGAGCGCCCGCATGTGCTCCTGCAGCCGGGTGCCGTGCGACCGGAAGCCTCCGTCGCGACCGCCGTAAGAGCCCACGACCGGGCACACCGCCCGCAACTCGCCCTGGTCGCGGGGGACCGCGCCGTAGTTCACCGACGCGGCTCGCACGCCGGGTGGCGTGCTTGCCGCGTACGCGAGGGCGAATCCGCCACCCATGCAGAATCCGATCACACCGAGCCTGCTGCCGTCCACGTCTTCGCGGTCGGCCAGCCATTGCCGGGTCGCGTCGATGTCGGCGGTCGGCCGCCCCGGCCTCCCGGTCACGAACTGCTGCATGGCCCGTGCCAGGCAGCCGATCCTGGTGCCGTGGCTGTACAGATCCGGCAGGACCGCCGCGTATCCATGGTCGGCGAACAAGTCCAGCACGTTCAGCATGTCCGGCTCGACGCCGTAGATCTCGTGGACGACCACCGCCCCCGGCCATCCGGTCGCGGGTGCGGTCCCCTCCGGCAGTGCCACGGTCGCGGCCAGCGAACTGCCGTCCGGCAGGGGAATGCGCACCTGTTGTCTCATCAGCAGTCCTTGGCCGGCCCGGTTGAAGCAAGACGTAACGTAACAGGTCTCGGATGGCCTAGCCCGAGGCGAGATCGCGGCGGCGCAGGCCGTACCGGCCGGGGATCGGCTGCCTCCGTCAGGGCGTCGGGGGCTGCTCGGCGAGAGGCGTGGGCGGGGCCGGCTGGTGGCGCGGGTCGGCAAGCTCGTGGGCGGAGCGGGTCAGCCAGATCACCGTCAGGGCGCCGGTGACCGCCAAGACGTCGTCGTAGATGCCTCCAGCGACTGCGAGCAGCAGCCCCACAACGATCGGCGCCACCATGGAGGTGATGCCGTACACGAAGGTGGCCCGCTGCCAGCGGCCGTCCCACCGCTGGGCCCGCAGGATGAGCACCATCCAGACCAGCGCCGCCAGGGCGCAGATCAGGGCCACCCCGTTGGGCAGCAACCAGTCGGGGACGTTGAGCACCGTGATGACGGCCGCGCCCCCGTACCCCAGCATCCCTGCGCCCAGCGCGAAATCGGCACGCTCCAGGCTCCGTCTCAGCACCGGCTGGAACAGCACCACGACGACCCACATCAGCACGGCGTCGAGCACCAACGCCCAATGGGGCCAGGACGGCACGAGGGGATTCAGCAGCCAGGACGCCGCCGTGGCGTACAGCGCCATCCGCAGCCGCCGCGTGTGCCGGTCCAGCTCTGGTGGCGGACCCGCCAGCGGCCCCCGCAGGCTCTGCCACAGCGCCCAAGCCCACGCCATGCCGGCCAGGAGCAGGGTGAGCACGTTCGGCCACGTCGCCGCGGCGTCCTTGTCCATCTCCGTGAACAGGGTCAACCGCCACAATCCGCCGAGGTCGCAGGTGATCAGCGCGATCACGGCGGCGACCGCCAGCGCGACGACGTACACCCCCACGATGAGCAGGGCGGGAATGCCTAATCGGTAACGGCGGGGCATGGGCACTTCCTGGGGCGATGGGGATCGAACGCCTCACCTTAGCGATCCGGCACCGCGAAGTCGATCAAGCGCAGACGCTCGACAAGGTGGTCAGCCGCCCAGCAGCTTCAGCACCGCGTTGACGGCCGGGCTCGCCGTGCGGAGCAGCGCGTGGGTGGTCCGGGTGATCTCGATCGTGGAGATCGGGCGGAGCAGGACGCCGTCGGGAACGCCGACCACCGTGGCGACCAGTTCCGGGACCAGGCCGACGCCCAGACCCTCGCGGACCATGCGGAGGGCCAGGGCGTAGTCGTCGGCCGTGTGGATGACGTTCGGACGGAAGCCCGCCAGGGCGCAGGCACGGTCGAGCATCTCGTGGTCGGTGGTGCCCTGGGAGCCCGCTATCCACTGCTCCTCACGCAGCACGCGCAGATCCACCTCGCCGGTCGCGGCGGGGTGGTGTGCGGGAAGGGCGATCAGGATGGGCTCGACGCCGAGGAGCCGCCGGGAGACTCCAGGGGGAGGGTCCTCGGGGATGACGCTGTAGGTGAAGCTGATCCCGAGGTCGCAGCTGCCGTTGCGGAGCGCCTCGACCGCCTCGCGGGGTTCGAGCTCGTAGACGATCACGTGGAGGCCGGGATGGCGGGTTCTGGCGGCGGCTATGGCGGGCAGCAGGCGGTGGACCGCGGCGGTGGCGAAGCAGGCCACCCGGACGGGTCCCCGCGGGGTCGAGGCCGAGCGGAGGTCTTCCTCCGCGGCGTCCAGGGCGTTCAGGACGATGTGCGCGTGCCGGACGAGGCGCTGCCCTTCGGCCGTGAGGCGGACACGGCGCCCGGCACGCTCGAACAACGGCACCTTGGCCTCGCGTTCCAAGGTGGCGAGTTGCTGCGACACGGCGGACGAGGTCATGCCACAGACCTCGGCCACGGCGGTCATCGTGCCGCGTTCGGCGAACTCACGCAGCAGGCGCAGCCTGGCGGGATCCAGCATCAAGGAAACCTTATAGATCAGTGCAGAAATACTAAGTGGACGTTGCCAATTGGAGCACGCGACACTGTCGCCAGGCCAGGAGAAATCGACGCCCGAGGAGGGCAAGGATGCTGACTGTCGTTGAGGTTCCCCAGTGGCAGGGGTCAATGTCGCCCACGGCGCCCAGGTTGGTCGAGGGCGCCTCCCGCTTGGCCGCAATGGTTCCCGCGGCCCGGCACGTCCGGGTGGACACCGGAGGCACTCTTGCCGAGACCGCCGATCGGGTCCGGCAGGCGTTGCCCCAAGACGGCTTCACGGTCACGGTCGGCGGGGACTGCGCCGTCGACCTCGAACCGGTCGCGGCGGCGCTGCGCCGGTACGGCGACCGCCTGAACCTTGTATGGTTCGACGCCCATGGCGACATGAACACCCCCGCCACGTCTCCGTCCGGCGCCTTCCACGGCATGATCCTGCGTACGCTCCAGGGCGAAGGCCCCTCCGACCTGGTGCCTTCACCTGCGCTGCGCCCGGATCAGATAGCCCTGGCCGGCACGCGCTCGCTGGATCCCGCGGAGGCCGACTACATCCGCCGGGCCGGCATCGGCGGCCTGTCCACCATCGACGACGACGCAGTCCTCTACATCCACGTAGATCTTGACGTCCTGGACGGCATCACGTCCGTCGGCTACCCGGAACCTGGCGGTCTGTCCCCGGAGGCGCTGACCGAGGCGATCGCCACCCTGGCCGCTCGGCACGAGATCGTCGGCCTGTGCATCACCGAATACGCGCCCTCGGACCCGCGGGACGAGGAGATGCTCCGGCACCTGGTGCCCGAACTCGTGCGGCTGTGCAGCGGCCGTAGAACACCCTGACCGCAGCATCTGATCACGCCGGGTCAGCTTGAGTACGGGGGTACTCATGCCATCCCCGCGTCCCCGCTCCATCGTGGGAATCGGCGTATTCGACGGTCGAGGAGATCCCATGATCAGGGACGGACGCTACGAAGGTGAGAGCGGCGGCATCTCGGTCACGCTGCGGGTGGACGCCGGCGGCTCCGGCGTGATCAGCGCGGACGTGTTCCGGGTCGTATCAGGCGGCCTCAGATACCTGGCGTCGGCGCGCACCGCACCCGGCACCAAGGTGGCGCTCGACGACGGGAAATGGCCGGCGATCTGGCAGGCCGGTCCGGCGAACAAGACGACGGGATCGCTGGCCCTCGCCCCGGCGGAGGACGGCGGCGTGTCGGTCACGTTCACCCTCGACGCCGCGCTGAACGGGTTGCCCGTCCAGACCGAGATCGTCATCCCGGCCGAGCACAAGGACGTCGCGCTGCGCGAGCTGGGCCTGGAGATCGAGCTGGAGGAGGACGCTCCCGCGCCGAGCGCGGTGATCTTCCAAGGCGTGGAGCGCACCGTCAACGGCTGCCTGGGGGCCGCCGGGTTCGCGGTCAAGGAGATCGGGCGGCAGACCTCCATCCCCGCCGGGATCGCCGGAGCGTGGGACGACTCCCTGCTCTACACCATGCTGAGCGATCTCATGCTCATCACCGGCGAGGCGTCGCTCCGCGCCAGGGCGTGGGAGCTGCACCTGCTCCTGCTGTCCCGGGCGGCCATCCCTGGACTCGCCGGCGTGATGTTCGACGCCGAGGGCCTGCTCCAGCGGCAGGGCGCGGCGGTCTTCACCTCCGGGTTCCAGGGGGCGACCAGAGACCAGAAGATCATCAGGACCGTCGTGCACGAGCTCGGGCACGCGCTCAACCTCGCGCACCGCTTCGAGCGCGCGGTCGGCCGGGCCGACTCGACCTCCTTCATGAACTATGACTGGCGGTACCGGGGCGGCGGCCACGAGCTGGACTACTGGCGCGATTTCGCGTTCACCTTCGACGCCGACGAGCTGGCGTTCCTCCGCCACGGGCCGTTGATGTCGCTCATCCCCGGAGGCGAGCCCTTCCACTCGGTTCGTTACTGGGCCGACGGGACCGGCGGGCACTCGCCGTACGCACGGGAGGTCCCGTTCGACGGTCACCGCCTGACGCTCACCGCCCCGGCGGCGGGGACGACCTTCGCCTTCGGCCAGCCGGTGTTCCTCAAGGTCACCCTGGAGAACCGCACCACGGCGAATCTGGAGGTGGAGCGCTGGGTGCTCGACCCGAAGAGCGGCCCGCTGGAGATCCTGGTACGCCGCCGCGCCGATCCGCCGGAAGAGGCGACCGCGTTCACCCCGATCGCCCAACGGTGCATGGCCGCCATGGACTCCACCGCCAAGCTCGTCATCCCGCCCGCCGGGTCGCTCAGCAACAACGTCAACCTCACCTTCGGCTCGGCCGGCTTCACTTTCGCCGAACCCGGCGAATACGACATCACGCCGGTCCTCGGCATCTACGGCCGCGATCCGGCGGGCGAGCCCGTCCAGTGGGTGTCCACGGGGGAGTCGCTGCGCATCCGCATCTCGCCTCCGCAGGATGTGGCGGAGGAGCGCGAAGCCGAGGTGCTGCGGACACCGGACGTGGGCGCCTGGTTCGCCCTCGGCGGCAGCGACGCCCTCGCCTCGGCGAGGGAAGCGCTGGAGGCGGTACGCGAGCGCCGCCAGGCGGAGGCCGGGGTCCATGATCCTGTCGTCGCGGCGATCGTACGGACGGCCGCACTCGACGCCGCCCGCCCGTCGGTCCGGCTCCAGGACCACGAGTTCGTCCGCCGCGACGGCAACCCCCAGCAGGCCGCCGACCTGCTGGCCGGCCTCGACAGCCAGGCGCTGCGCACCTTCGACCCTTACACCGCCCAGCAGACGGCCGCGCTCGCCGACCGGTACCGGAGCGCCGCCGAGCAATAGCCACCCCGCTGCCACCCCCTCCCCGGAGTGTGTCCGGCGTCACCTCCGGTGCGTGGATTTGTCCACAGTTGATCTCTCCGGAGCTCCGTAATGTCCGTGCTGTCGGACAGAACCGGCGCACCCAGACGGGACACACAACGGGGAGGAACCCGAAATGCGTAAGACCTTTGCGATCGCCGCCCTGGCCGGCTCGATGGCCGTCACCGGCCTCGCTCTCAGCCCGGCCGCCCAGGCCGCCACCACCACGCAGACCACGACCACCACCGTCAGCTGGGGCAAGTTCTTCTCCAGCGACCACAAGGCCTACACGTTCGGCAAGACGTGGAGCAGCGGCGGCACGGTCTTCACGAAGTGGTACGGCGTCGACAAGGTCGGCGGCAAGAAGGGCTGGGTGTGGTTCGAGTACTACAAGAACGGCTCCTGGCACCGCTTCAACAAGGCCTGGGACGGCAAGGTCGTCGGCACCTGGAGCGGCCACGGGATCAAGAAGGTCTACACCTTCACCTGCTGGGCCGGGAAGTTCGACAACTGCGGCAAGAAGTACCGCATCTACTGAGCTCGAACGGATGCTCCGCCAGTGAGGCCCGGCGCAGCGCGCCGGGCCTGGGCCGTTCAGGCCCGCAGCCTCTCCAGGCGCAGCGCGCCGCGCAGCAGCGGGCGTGCCGCCAGGGCCACGAGCACCGCTGCGAGAACCCCGATGCCCGCCATGGCCAAGGCCCTGGTGGACGCCCAACCGAGCCACTGGACTTGATAGATGTCCATGAGGGGCACGATCACCGCCGCCGCTCCCGAAACAGCGGCCACGAGGCAGACCGGCAGCGCGGCGATGACCGCTTGCCGTACGAGCACCCCGCTCAGCGCACTTTCCGGCACCCCCGAGGCGGCCAGCGCGGCGAACGAGCGACGATGATCGATCAGTTCCTCCGCCTGGTGCACCACGAGGGCGACCGCCGAGGTCAGCAGGGCCACCAGGAGCGCGACATCCACGAGCGCGTGGGCCTGGGAGTAGCCGACGCCCGCCTGCTGGGCTCCGGCGCCCGCGCCGAAGAACACCGTCAGGCTCACCACTGACAGGGCTCTGGCCCATGCCCTCGGGTCGGCCTCGACCAGCCGTGCGGCCAGCAGCATCTCGGGGGAGGCGGCCCGTCGGCCGGCCCGGCGAGCGTACGCTCTGATCAGCCAGGTCGTGGCCATGGTCACGCCGAACAGCAGGAGCACCAGCCCGGCCGTCATGGCCAGAGCCGCCCCGTACGGACCGACGATAGGAAAGCGGCCCTTCAGCACGCTTCCGAGAGTGAAGAGGCCGACGCCGGCCACGACGAGGAGGAGATCTCGCACTCTCGGCCCTCGCAGCCGTGTCCGTCGAGCCACACCGATCGGCGAGGCGATGACGTGCCGGCCGGCGCGTGACCCCGACTGAACCCCGTACAGCACCACCACAGCCATGACCACGGGCACCTGAACCAGCGGCCCGCCGAGATGGGTGATCACGTAGACCGCAGCGCCGGCCAGGGAGCCGAGCAGCGCCAGCAGGCCGCTTTCCAGGGCGCCGAGCAGGCGCACGTCGCCTGGTGTGGCCCCGGCCAGCCGCATGCCTGCCAGCCGTCGCTCCCTGGTGGCGGAGGCCAGCCGGTTGGCCTGGTGAACCAGAGCGGCGACCGGCAGGGCCAGCAGGGCCAGCGCGAGCCCGGTCAGCGAGCCGCCCTCGTCCTTGAAGTCCGCCAGGCTGACGGCCGTGCAGACCAGGAACGTCGCCACCCCGACCCCGGCGGCGACCAGCCCGGCGCGTACCCGCTCGGCCCGCGACCGTCCCCTGTTCAGCATCCGCATGACGGTGATCATTGGTTGATCCCCGCCAGAACGGCGCCGTCGCGCAGGGCGATCTCCCGGTCGGCGTAGGCGGCCACCCGGTTGTCGTGAGTGACCAGAACCACGGTGGTACGGCCGGTGCGCGCCGTGTCGAGCAGTGCGCTCATCACCTGCTCGCCGCCCAGCGTGTCCAGCGCGCCCGTGGGCTCGTCGGCGAACAGCACGCGGGGGCCGGTCGCCAACGCACGCGCGAGTGCCACTCGCTGCAGCTGACCCCCGGACAGCTCGCCGGGCCGCTGATCGGCGCAGTCGGACAACCCCAGCCGCGACAGCCAGTCCGCCGCGACGGTCATCGACTCCTGCCTGCCGTGCCGGTTGAACAGCATGGGCAGGGCGATGTTCTCCGCTGCGGTGAGCTCGGGCACCAGCCCGCCGAACTGGAAGACCACGCCGAAGCTCTCGCGGCGGAGCTTGGTCAGCTCGCCCTCGGCCAGCGTGTCGATCCGCCTGCCGTCCAGGACGACCTCGCCGGACTCCGGGCGGATGATCCCGGCCAGGCAGTGCAGCAACGTCGACTTGCCCGATCCGCTCGGCCCGGTGATCGCGACGATCTCGCCCTCCGCGACCTCGAGGGAGACGCCTGTCAGCGCCCTGGTCTTGCCGTACGACTTCACCAGGCCTCTGGCCTCAAGCATCCTTCTCCTCCTTCAGCCGCGAAATCGCGGTCTCGATCCAGCGCAGGTCGGCGTCGAGGTGCTGAAGCGCGTAGTCCGCCGCCAGCACTTGGGCCGGCGCGCCGGACGCCTTCGCGGCGGTCAGCTCCCTCATGCGGGCCAGATGCGCCTCACGCTGCCGCGCGAGGTACCCGTCAGCGGCCTTTCCCGCGACGGCGACGCGCGCGAACAGCGAGCTGGCAACATATGGCGCCGGTGGCTCCACGGTGTTCAGCCACTGGGCCAGCTCTGCCCGGCCGCTGTCGGTGATCGCGTAGACGGTCCGCTCGGGTCCGCCCTCCTGCTGCGTCTCCGCCACCTCCGCGTAGCCGTCGCGTTCCAGCCGTTGCAACGTCGCGTAGACCTGCCCGTACGCGAGCGGTTTGGCGCCGGCCAGGCGGTGATCGTGCTCCTTCTTGAGCTCATAGCCGTGCTTCGGGCGCTCGACGAGGAGGCCGAGCAGCACGTGACCGGTTGACATGATCATGACTATACATTCAATGAATAGTTAGGCAAGTGCCAACGGCCGCGAGCCCACACCGCCCGCGGGGACGGTGACTCCTTCGACGACCTCTTCTCCGAGCCCGGTGCCGCTGGCCATCAAGCAGGCGGCCCGGCGGTATCTGGGCATCGTGCGGCCGTACAACGTCGCGCTGGAGCGACTCGAAAAGGCGATCAAACGGCGGCCGGCCTGCTCGGCCTGGAGCAGTACGACGAAGACGACTACTCGTGACCCACGCCGTGCAGTCCCTGGGCGCAGCCGGAAAATCGCTCGCTCCTCCGTAGGTCCTGCGGCAGCATGGCCAGGGCGGTGTCGGCATTCGGGAGGGGCGGATGGCTGCGCTCGAATCACGCGAGCACTCCGGGGATGGTCCATCTCTACGAAAGTCGGCGGTCCTGCTGGCACTGCGCTACTACTGCGGTGAGCTCAAGCGTCAGTGGCGAGTCGCGGTGCCCGCGCTGACGCTGCCGGCGATGGGCAACATCTGCCTCTTCTACCTGGCGCCGCTGGCGGTCGCCGGGCTCGTGGGGCATCTGGCCGAAGGCGGGGACGGCACGGTCACCGCGTTACTGCCCTATGTGCTCGGATTCGGCGGCTGCCTCCTTGCGGGCGAGGCGCTGTGGCGGGTGGGACTGCACTTCCTCAACCGTACGGACGCCCGGGGCATCGAGCGACTCGGCGTGGTGGGCATGGACGAGTTGCTCACCAAGGACGCCGCGTTCTTCCACGACAACTTCGCCGGCTCGCTGACCAAACGGGTGCTGGGATTCTCCGCCAGGTTCGAGGAATTCGCCGACACGCTGACATTCTCGATCATGGCCAAGCTGGTGCCGCTGGCCTTCGCTTCGGTCGTGTTGTGGCAATATCACCCGCTGCTGGTCGTCGTCCTCGTGGGCCTCATCATCGTGACCGGCTTTCTCGTCGCTCCGCTCATTCGCCGTCGCCAAGCGCTGGTCGACGAACGTGAGGCGGCCAAGGTGCTGGTGTCGGGCCACGTCGCCGATGTGCTGGCCAACATGGAGACGGTTCGCGCGTTCGCCGCCGAAGATCGCGAAGCCACCGAACATCGGGCCAGGGTTGCCGAGCAGGGCAGGCTGTCGCTCCGCTCCTGGGATTACGGCAACCTCCGGGTGGACACCGTCGTCGCCCCGCTGTCCGTCCTCACCAGTGCCGTGGGCCTGCTCCTCGCCGTGGCACTCCGGGGAGGCCTGGGCGTGGAGGCCATCGTGGTGACGTTCTCCTACTACACGACCACGATCAGCATCATGTTCGAGTTCAACCAGATCTACCGGCGCATCGAGAGCGTGCTCACCGAAGCCGCCCAGTTCACCGAGTTGCTCCTCGTGCCGCCGACCGTGGTCGATCCGGCCGATCCGCAGCCGCTGCGCCCGGCCGACGCGAGCATACGCTTCGAGCGGGTGAGATTCGGCTACGCCGGCGGCGCGCCCTTGTTCGAGGATCTGGATCTCGACATTCCCAGCGGCACCAAGATCGGGCTGGTCGGCCAGTCAGGCGGTGGCAAGAGCACCCTCACCCGGCTGTTACTGCGCCTCATGGACGTCGACGGAGGCCGGATCCTGATAGGCGGCCAGGACATCACCCGGCTGCGCCAAGCCGACCTGCGCAGCCTCATCGCCTACGTCCCTCAGGAACCCGCCATGTTCCACCGGTCGGTGCGGGACAACATCGCCTTCGCCCGGCCGGGGGCCACGGATGCCGAGATCCTCCGGGCCGCGCGGGCGGCGCACGTCACGGAGTTCGCCGAGTCTCTGCCGGACGGATTCGACACCCTGGTCGGCGAGCGTGGCGTCAAGCTCTCCGGCGGCCAGCGGCAACGCCTGGCCCTCGCGCGCGCCATTCTGCGCGACGCCCCCATCCTGCTGCTGGACGAGGCCACCAGCGCCCTCGACTCCGAGAGCGAAATCCTCGTCCAGGAAGCCTTGTGGCACTTGATGCAGGACCGCACCGCGCTCGTGGTCGCGCACCGCTTGAGCACCGTCGTCCGCATGGATCGGCTTGTCGTGCTCAACCGGGGACACGTCGTGGAGCAGGGCACCCACAACGAATTGCTCCAGGCCGAAGGCCCGTACGCACGGCTCTGGCGTCACCAGTCCGGTGGCTTCCTGGTTGACGACGACACCCCGGACGCGCTCCACCGTTGACCGGTGCCTCCGCGCACCGGTGGGCCGGGGCGTGGAGGCTCCGGCCCACCGGGGCAGCCCTACGGGGCCGGGTAGTCCGCGATGTACACCGGCACCCCGATCTTGGTCGTGTCAGCCGCGTCGCCCACGCCGTTGACGACGTGGTCGATGATGCCGGCGCTGAGGTTGACGGTCATGATGTGGTGCAGCCTGACGCCCGGCGTCGCCGGAACCTCGAAGCCGTTCTCGGTGTGGATCTGCGGGTTGTTCTGGTTGAAGACGTAGACGCCGCCCCCGTAGAGGCGGTGCGTTTTCACGCGGTCGCCGACCTTGTAACCGGCCCAGCCCTCGACGGCGCCGTTCATCCAGTCGGCCTGGGTCGGCGGGTCGTACGGCAGCTCGTTCTGGTAGAGGATCGTCGTGCCGTCGTCGCCGTTCCAGACGGTGTTGTACTGCTGGAAGTGCTCGACGAAGAGGCCGGTCGCGGTCACATGGTCGCCGTTGATGACGGCGCCGTTGCGGCCGATGTTGGTGTTCCAGCGCTGGGTGTCGGTGAAGCCCTCCACACCGTGGTCGGCGCGCCACACCCAGGCGTGGTCGATGAGCACGTTGTCGCTGTTGACCTCGAGCGCGATGTCGGTCTTGCCGACGTGCGGTCCGCCGACCCGGAAGTACACGTCGGACAGGGTCGTCGGGTTGTCCGCCGAGCTCCAGCGCGGCCCGTGCTTCTTGCCCACCCTCAGCAGAACCGGCGACTTCTCCAGACCCGCGTCGACGGTCACGCCGGCGACGACGACGCCGGGGACGTCGGCCACGTCGAGCGGCGTCGAGCCGTGGACGGCGGTGAGCGTGGCGTGGCCGAGACCGAGGACGACCGTGTTCGGGCGCTTGACCTCGATGGACCGCGCGATGTCGTACACGCCGGGAGTGAGCAGCAGGTGCTTGCCGCGCGCGAGCTGGTTGTTGATGACCTGCACCGAATCCGACGGCTTCGCGACGAAGAAGTGGCTGATCGGCAGCGTACGGCCGGGCGTCATGCCGTCAGCCCAGGAGATGCCACGCGTGTCCTTGCGGGCGGCGGGCACGCGGACCTTGTACCTGCCCTGCGCGTCGGCGTACAGGTAGGGCTTCTCCCGGCTGACGGGAGTGGCGTCGAGGGTCGTGTAGGGCGGACTCGGGAACCCGGCGTCGTCCGGCGCGCCGACGACACCGGAGAAGACCTGGTTCCACACGCCGTTCGACCAGCCGGCGACCTCGCTGTTGCGGGTCAGCCACTGCTGTTGCGATCCGTTCGTGACGGACGGCAGCTTGGAGTCGGCGATGAAGCCACCGCTGGCGTACTGCGGGCCGGCGGTGCAGTAGTCCATCAGCGACAGGTTGCCGCCGCCGATGTTGAGCCGGCGCAGGGACACCGCCTGGGAGACGGCCCAGAAGTTCGCCGACGATCTGCAGCCGTCCTGGCCGGCCGCGTTGACGTTGATCGACAGGTTGGACAGGGTGCGCCAGAAGTTGACGAGCGCGAGGCAGTTGGCGGTCCCGCCGTCCGCCAGGCAGCGGTTGTAGACCTCGACCTTGCCGTTGATGACGACGTCGGTGGGGGAGGCGCCCAGGCCGGCGATCTCGGTGTAGTAGCCGACCTTGATCTGGAGCGGATGCTCCGCGGTGCCGTACGTGCCGGGCTTGAAGAGGTAGGCGTGGCGCGTGGTGCCCATCTCGTTGTCGACCTGAGCGGCGTGCGCCGCGTCGAGGGTCGCCTGGATGTCGCTGACCGGCATGCTCGGGTCGAAGACGGTGACGTTCGGCCCGAGATCGGGGATGCCGGGGGCCGGCGATGCGGCGCTGGCGGCCGGTCCCGCCGTCATGACGGCGGTCGCCAGCACGAGACCGAACGATAACGCCCGGGCGAGTTGCCGGCCGGGGCGCCGCCTCGTGGCACTCCCGTCGCCGAGAGGCTGGGTCGTCATACGGTTCGTCCTTTCCGCTGCGTGTGCAGCGCTCCATGGACTGGGGGCATCGGAGGTGGATGAGATCCTTTGACGGGCGGTGGGACACCGCCGGATCATGAGAGAGCGCTCTCTCGCGGGGCAACGCTCGTATCAGGGCCGGAAAGATGTGTGGGACGTTTCTATCGCGTGAACCGGGCGGATCACAAGTACACGGACTACGCCCGCCGGAAGGTGCCTCTTGCCCGCCAGTCCCACGCTCCCTAGCTTGATCGCGTGAGCTCCAGGTCAGAGGAAGAGCATCCCTCCGTTCCGCGGTCGCGCGCGCTCTGGATGGTGATGAGGGCGCGGCCGTTGTTGCTCGTGCCGGAGTGGGCGCGCCGGTGGCTGGTGCCGGCGGCGGCCGGGATCGCCGTCGCGGCGGTCATGGCTCTGCTCGTCCCGGCTGTCCTCCCCGCCGTGGCCGCCGGCCTGGTCGCGGCCGGTGTGGCCACGGCGCTCCAGATGGCGGACCCGGACGAGTCGCGGCTGCCGCTGGCGAACGAGGAACTGCACCGGCTGATCGCCGAGGTGGCCGCCGAGCTGGGACTGCGCCGGCCGGGGCGCGTGTGCGCGTGGGCGCGTCCCGACTCGCTGGCCGTGCGGGTCACTCCCTGGAGGGACGAACTGCGGCTGGGCCTGCCGTTCCTGACGGAGATGAGGCGCGACGAGCTGCGAGCCGTGGTCGCGTACGAGCTCACCCTGCTCGCCCTGCGCCGGTCCCTGCTCACTGACGCCTTGCACACGTGGTGGATGACGGACCTGCCGCGGGGGCGGCCGGTGCCTCCCGAGGTCGAGGACGTCCTGATCGGCATGTTCCGGAGCGCCGACGCCGCGGCGGCCCGCGTGGCCGGGGTGCCGGCCAGCACGTCGGCTCTGCTCCGCGGCGCCCTGATCAGCAACTCGTTCACGTGGTTCGCCGTACGGTACGGCGGCCCGGCGGCGGAGTTGCACGGCTTCCCGACCGATCTGTACGCGGGCTGGCGCTGGAAGGGCCGCCACGACGGTCTCCTGACGGCCTTCGCCCGCTCCGTCGCCGAGGACGACCGCCCGGGCTCCACCCCCATGAGAATCGCCGCGCTGACCGGCGAGACCCCCACCGACGTCGCCGCCAAGATCGCCGCCGACGGGATCGGGACGCGGGCAGGAAGTGCCGGATCAGCGGTGCTGCCCGAAGGCCTCCCGGAGGAGGACGAAAGGCGGCTGGCGAGGGCGTTCATGCGCGAACTGCTGGCTCGTCCGGCCGCTCGGGGCGTGCCACTGCGTGAGGTGCCCGACCGGCTCTGGGACGGCGTACTGGAGCAGGAGCGCACCGACGTGCTGGCCGTCGTCGCGGCCCTGCTCGGCCGGGAGGACGCGACATCCGAGGACGTGGTGGACGTCGCCCGCGCCGGACGAGCCGACGAACTCGCCTGGGACCACCGCGCCTGGTTGTGCCCCCACCGGGATCCCGCCGTGTGTGCGCTGTTCCCAGTGCTCCACCGCGAGCTGCGGGAGAGCGGCCACGCCTACGCGAACCCGCTCGCGCGCCGAGTCCTGATCGCCCCGGACGGAGCCCGGGTAGACGTGGCCGCGCTCGCCGCCGAGGTCGCGACAGGCACGTAGGCGCCGCCACCGGCAAGCGTGGACGGGCCGTCCAGCCGCAGGACGTCGAAAGCACCTTGGAGGAACTGGCAGGTCAATGCCGCTCGCGTACGATGCTCATGTGACCAGCAGGCCCGTCACGGAGCAGCACCTGCGCGACCTCGCGCGACTGCGGCGCGTCCGCGACCGGATCGACCGGGAATACGCGCAGCCGCTGGACGTCGAGGCGCTCGCCCGCGGCGTGCACATGTCGGCCGGGCACCTCAGCCGCCAGTTCCGCCTCGCCTACGGCGAGTCGCCGTACGCCTATCTGATGACGCGGCGCATCGAACGCGCGATGGCGCTGCTGCGTCGTGGCGACCTCAGTGTCACCGAGGTCTGTTTCGCGGTCGGCTGCTCGTCGCTGGGCTCCTTCAGCACGCGCTTCACCGAGTTGGTCGGTGTGCCGCCCAGCACCTATCGGGCCCAGACGGCTCGCGCGACGGCGGGGATGCCGTCGTGCGTGGCGAAACAGGTGACACGACCGATCAGGAATCGAGAAGCGCCGGTTGGCAGCCGCAACTAGCGTGACCGCCATGGACATCACCATTCACGCGAGCTTCCTCCCGCACGACGACCCGGACGCCTCCCTGGCCTTCTATCGGGACACCCTGGGCTTCGAGGTCCGCAACGACGTCGGATACGAAGGGATGCGCTGGATCACGGTCGGCCCCGCCGGCCAGCCCGGCACGTCCATCGTCCTGGAGCCGCCGGCCGCCGACCCCGGCATCACCGACGACGAGCGCCGCACCATCGTCGAGATGATGGCCAAGGGCACCTATGCCGGCATCGTCCTGGCCACCGCCGACCTCGACGGCACCTTCAAGCGGCTCCAGGCCGGCGGCGCCGAGGTCGTCCAGGAGCCGACCGAACAGCCGTACGGCGTTCGCGACTGCGCCGTCCGCGATCCCGCGGGCAACATGATCCGCATCCAAGAGCTGCGCTAGCGGCTGTCACGGATGAGTGCCACCCATTCGCCGCACGCACCGATGCGTGACGGCCGGTGGTTGGTCTGACGCCGAACAGGTAGGCAGAGCACCGTTGCCGGGACCGCGCCGACGAAGAGGAAACCAGACGTACCGCTTGAAACTGGTTAAATCAACCCCGGCGACGCCGACGGAGACCGCCAAGGCGGCCCACGTAACAAATGGAGACACGATGAGCATGGCCCCGAGGACCGACACGCAGTCGCCTGCGCCGCACGTCGCCGACAGCCACGATTTGATCCGCGTGCACGGTGCGCGTGTGAACAACCTCAAGGACGTCAGCGTCGAGATCCCCAAGCGCCGGCTGACGGTGTTCACCGGTGTGTCCGGCTCGGGCAAGAGCTCGCTCGTGTTCGGCACGATCGCCGCCGAGTCGCAGCGGATGATCAACGAGACGTACAGCGCGTTCGTGCAGGGCTTCATGCCGACGCTGGCGCGGCCCGAGGTCGACGTACTCGAAGGGCTGACGACGGCGATCATCGTCGACCAGCAGCGGATGGGCGCCGACCCCCGCTCCACCGTCGGCACCGCCACGGACGCCAACGCGATGCTGCGCATCCTCTTCAGCCGGCTCGGGCAGCCGCACATCGGCCCGCCTCCCGCCTTCTCCTTCAACGTCGCGACGCGGACGGCGAGCGGGGCGATGAACGTCGACAAGGGCAAGGGCGAGCGGATCGTGGTGCGCAACGCGGTCTACCACGGCGGCATGTGTCCGCGCTGCGAGGGTCGGGGTTCGGTCACCGACTTCGACCTGTCTCAGCTGTACGACGACAGCAAGTCGCTCAACGAGGGTGCGCTCACGATCCCCGGGTACAGCATGGACGGCTGGTACGGCCGTATCTTCCGGGGCTGCGGCTACTTCGACCCCGACAAGCCGATCCGGAAGTTCACCAAGAAGGAACTCGACGACCTGCTCTACAAGGAGCCGACCAAGATCAAGGTCGACGGCATCAACCTGACGTACTCAGGTCTGATCCCGACGATCCAGAAGTCGTTCCTGTCCAAGGACGTCGACGCGATGCAGCCGCACATCCGGGCGTTCGTGGAGCGGGTGGTGACATTCACCGCCTGCCCCGACTGCGACGGCACCCGGCTCAGCGAGGCCGCCCGGTCGTCGAAGATCAAGGGCATCAACATCGCCGACGCCTGCGCGATGGAGATCCGCGACCTGGCCGAATGGGTCCGCGGCCTCGACGAGCCGACTGTGGCGCCGCTGCTCGCGAAGCTGCTGCACACCCTCGAATCGTTCGTGGAGATCGGGCTGGGCTACCTCTCGCTCGAGCGGCCGGCGGGCACGCTGTCGGGCGGGGAGGCGCAGCGTACCAAGATGATCCGCCACCTCGGCTCCGCGCTCACCGATGTCACCTACGTCTTCGACGAGCCCACCATCGGCCTGCACCCCCATGACATCCAGCGGATGAACGACCTGCTGCAGCGGCTGCGGGACAAGGGCAACACGGTGCTCGTGGTCGAGCACAAGCCGGAGGCGATCGCGATCGCCGACCACGTCGTCGACCTCGGCCCCGGCGCCGGTACGGCAGGCGGCACCATCTGCTACGAGGGGACCATCGAGGGCCTGCGGGCCAGCGGCACCATCACCGGCCGCCACCTCGACGACCGGGCAACCCTCAAGGAGACGGTGCGGACGCCCAAGGGCAAGCTGGAGATCCGCGGCGCCACTCGCCACAACCTCCAGGACGTCGACGTCGACATCCCGCTCGGCGTGCTCTGCGTCGTCACCGGCGTCGCCGGCTCCGGCAAGAGCTCGCTGATCCACGGCTCCGTCCCCGCCTCCGCGGGCGTCGTGTCGGTCGACCAGGCGCCTATCCGCGGCTCGCGACGGAGCAACCCGGCGACCTACACCGGACTGCTCGACCCGATCCGCAAGGCGTTCGCGAAGGCCAACGGCGTGAAGCCGGCGCTGTTCAGCGCCAACTCCGAGGGCGCCTGCCCCGCCTGCAACGGCGCCGGTGTCATCTACGTCGACCTGGGGATCATGGCCGGATCCGCCACCACTTGCGAGGACTGCGGGGGGAAGCGGTTCGAGGCATCGGTGCTCGAATACCACCTTGGCGGCCGCGACATCAGCGAGGTGCTCGCGATGTCGGTGACCGAGGCCGCGGAGTTCTTCGGCGCCGGCGAGGCGCGCACACCGGCCGCGCACGCCATCCTCGGCCGGCTCGTCGAGGTCGGGCTCGGCTACCTCACCATCGGCCAGCCGCTCACCACCCTGTCCGGCGGCGAGCGGCAGCGGCTCAAGCTGGCCACTCACATGGCCGAGAAGGGCGGCGTCTATGTCCTCGACGAGCCGACCTCCGGCCTGCACCTCGCCGACGTCGAGCAGTTGCTCGGCCTGCTCGACCGGCTGGTCGACTCCGGCAAGTCGGTCATCGTCGTCGAGCACCACCAGGCGGTCATGGCGCATGCCGACTGGATCATCGACCTCGGCCCCGGCGCCGGCCATGACGGCGGCCGGATCGTCTTCGAGGGCACACCCGCCGACCTCGTGGCTGCCCGCTCGACCCTCACCGGAGAGCACCTCGCAGCCTACGTCGGCGCCTGACCGAGGCCTGCGTCCCTTCCGCGCCGCAGCAGCCCATGGTGATGACCTCGTCGCCGGCTTCGACCGCGTCGATGTGCGCACCTTGGGCTGCTGTGCGGCGATGTCGGCGCCGGCCGGCGGCCGTCTGGGAGCACATCGCTGTCGCGGCGGCAGACGGACACATCCAGCGTTCAGAGGACGAAGCGGTCGGTATAGTGGCAGAAGAGCCTCCCTGGAGTGGGAGGTCGCGGTGGTGGGGCCCACCGCCTCGCTGCCGATCCGGCGGCGGGTAACCGTGGCATCCGCCGCCAACGGTCCCTACCAGAGGTGACATTGTGCTGGTAGGAGGATCGGAGATGTCCCAGCATGAGGCGGAGCGACCCATCGATGCCGACGTCGACCTGCGCGTGCCCGCGCAGCGTGCCGAGTTGCGCCGGGCGCCGTGGTCGACGCTGGCCGTGATCGCGCTCGGGGGCGTGGCGGGCGCGCTGGCCCGTTACGGCCTGGGCGTTGCCTTCCCGCAGCCGGCAGGGCTGTTTCCCTGGACGACGCTGGCCATCAATGTCTCCGGGTGCCTGCTGATCGGGGTGCTCATGGTGGCCATCACCGAGCTCTGGTCGGCGCCCGGGTGGGTGCGGCCGTTGCTGGGCGTGGGTGTGCTGGGTGGCTTCACCACCTTCTCCACCTATGTCCTGGAGACCGGCCGGCTGCTGGTCGCCGGCGCGGAGCGTACCGCGCTGGCGTACCTGGTGCTCACCCCGGTGCTGGCGTTGGTTGCTGTGTGGGTCGGCAGCGCGGCCACCCGACTGGTCGGGACGCGGACTCTGGCCCGCCGCGACAGAGCGGAGAGGCAGGCATGAAACTGGCCGGAGCCGCGCTGCGGCTGACCGTCTTCGTCGGCGACACCGACACCTGGCACCACAAGCCGCTGTATCACGAGATCGTCCACCGGGCGCACGCGGCCGGGCTGGCCGGTGCGAGCGTGTTTCGCGGCGTGGAAGGCTACGGCGCCTCCAACCACATCCACACCACCCGCATCCTGTCACTGTCGGAGGACCTGCCGGTGGCGATCGTCATCGTCGATGCGGCCGAGCGGATCAGGGCGTTCCTGCCGCAGCTGGACGAGCTGATCTCTGAAGGGCTCGTCATTCTCGATGAGGTCGAGGTCATCCGCTATGTCGGCCGTACCGGCAGCGGAAGCACCCGGGACGCGGAACGATGACCGGGCCCCTTGCCGTGGCGCTGGTCGCGCTCGGTGCGGCCGTCGGCGCGCCGCTGCGTTATCTCGCCGACCGGCTCGTCCAGGCCCGCCACGACACACTGTTTCCGTGGGGCACGTTCACCGTCAACGTGGCCGGATCGGCGTTGCTGGGCTTCCTGGCCGCGCTGCCCGCTGATCCGGCGGTGATGACCGGCGCCGGAGTCGGGTTCTGCGGGGCGCTGACCACGTATTCCACCTTCAGCTACGAAACGCTGCGGCTGGCCCAGGACCGGGCCCGCTTCGTCGCGGTGGCGAATGTGGTGGCCAGCGTGGCCGGGGCGCTGGGTGCGGGCGTATGCGGGTTCGCGCTGGCGCGCGCCCTGATCGGATGATGACGGCGCTCGCCGAGCCGGCCCCGCGAGGCAGGGATCGACCGCTGGACTCTCCCCTCGTGGGAGGCATCATGCTACTTCCGGCGTTCGGCCCCGGACAGCGGCTCCGCACCCGCTGATCGCCCGGCTATCGAGGAGAGCGACGCATGACCATCGTGAAGGAGATCGAGGCTCGCGGCATGCAACACTGCGAGACGACGGCACTCGGGGTGCTGCTACGGCATGAGGGGCTTGATCTGTCCGAGCCCATGCTGTTCGGACTCGGCGCGGGCCTGTCCTTCATCTATTGGGACGCCAAGAGCATGGAGTTCCCCTTCCTCGGAGGCCGTGTCAAGCCCTTCGAGCTCACCAGGAACCTGGCCAACAGGCTGGGCCTGAACCTGCTGGTCGAGGAGACCGCCTCACCACGCAAGGCGTGGGAGAACGTGTCCGCCCGCATCGATGCCGGACGACCGGTCGGCCTCCAGCTCGACTGCTACCACCTGGACTACTTCCAGTCGAAGGTGCACTTCGGTGGCCATGTCGTCGCGATGTACGGCTACGACGAGCACCATGCCTACCTGGTGGACACCGCGCAACAGGGTGGAGCCGTGCGTACGAGCCGGACCACCCTGGCCATGGCGAGGGCCGAACGCGGCCCGATGACCGCCAGGAACCGCTCCTTCTCCATCACCCTGCCGGCGCACCCGCCCTCCTGGCAGAGCCGGATCATCCCCGCGATCAAAGCCTGCGCCGACGCCTTCCTCACCGCGCCCATCGCGAACCTGGGCCATCGTGGCATCGAGAAAGCCGCCCGCCAGGTGCCCAAGTGGCTCCTCCGCACGGAGCAGCCGGAGCGGGACCTGCCGCAGGCCGCCCTCCTCATGGAGAAGGCCGGCACCGGCGGCGCCCTGTTCCGTGCCCTTTACCGTGACTTCCTCGGCGAGTGCACCGGGCTCATCGACGATGACGACCTTCGCACCGGTCACCGCCTGTACGCCGAGGCCGCCGCCCTGTGGACGGACGTGGCCACTTTGATCGCGAAGGCCGGCGAGCGAGGCGACGCGGCGTACCTCGAGCAGGCCGGCGTCGTCCTCCACGACCTTTCGCGCATCGAGAAGGATGCCATGCGGGTGCTGAGTGAGATGCGACCGCAGCCGTAGCAGCACGCTGCGCGAGCCGCCCGCGAGCACGTGCTGGGGACGCTCGCCCGCCCTGTGCCAGGTGAGGGTGCGGTCGCGCGCCCGAGCCGGAGCCGTCCACGACGGCGCTCGTGCCACATCGCCGCCTCTGACGAGGCCGATCCCGGCATCCAGATCGCCAACACGGTGCAGCAGCTCGGCAGCCACATCGTCAACGAGACCATCGAGTTCGCCCTACGACGGGAGCGGCGCGCCGAACGTCTTCATGTTCGGCCACGTGCCGCACCACTAGCCGCGGCCGCCGATCCCTCGACCAGGCCGGTCGAGGGATCGGCGGCATCCGGACAGATCCTGGGGGACCACGATGTGATCAGCCGGCAGTGACGGTGACGGTCCCGTAGAAAATACGGTGATCCGAGCAGGACCCCTCGGGGGACTTCTCGGTGGCCGGGATTCCCGTGCAGGATGTGGAGATGCTGAGGGAGTCCCCGTCCAAGGCCCGGTGTTGTCGCAGTTGTGGGCTGTGTTCAGCGTGCTGGAGTACCAGTTGTTGGGCCTGCCGTAATGTGGCTGCGCGTTGAAGTCGCCCGACGATGATCACGATGTCGCCTGCCGCGCCACCGACCGCGCAACGCCCGTCGCCGGGCTGGTGATCGCCGTTGTGCCCCTGGCCCTGGTGTTCGCGTTCGCGACCAAGCAGATCATCGCCGGACTGACGACGGGTATGTCCCGTTGATGACAGATCACCAGTCCTTCATCTGCGTCGATGGCGGCAAGTCCGAGCTTCGCCTGCTCGTGAGCACCGGCGAGCACCGGCAGTACGGCGTTGGGCCGGGCATGTCGTACCAACCGGGCGAGGATGGAGTCGCCCGGATCCTCGGCAGCGTCCGGGCCGCCGCCGCGTCGGTCCGTCTGCCGGCGGAGCCGGCCGGTGTGGCGGCCGGCCTCACCGGCGTCCCCGGTGACCCGCCGGCGAGGCGCCGGCTCGTCTCCCTCCTCGAGGAGTTCTTCGGGTGCCCGGTTCTCGTGGTGGAGGACGGTCTGCTCGCCCACGCCGGGGCCTTGGGAGGCGCGGGCACGGTGTTGTGTGTGGGCACCGGAACGACCGTTCTCGCGGTCGGCGCCTCCGGGCGCAGCGTCAAGATCGACGGCTGGGGGCCGCTGCTCGGAGACCGCGGCAGCGCCCACGCCATCGGCCTGGCCGGACTGCGCGCCGCCGCGGCGGCGTACGACGGCGTGGGTCCGGCGACCGAGCTGGCCGACCGGCTCCTGGCGGAGCTGGGCGGCACGGATCTGGCCGATCTGCAGCGCTTCTACCGGGACGCCGCGTTGGTCGCGCGTACGGCCGCCTTCGCGCGTACCGTCATGGATGCGGCGGAACACGACGCGGTGGCCCGCGGCATCTGCGTCGAGGCGGCCGAGGCTCTCGCCGCCTCCGCCGCGGCGGCGGTGTCGCGCCTGCCGGACGCCGGCCGGCGCGTCTCCTCCAGCGGACGCCTCCTGGCTCCCGGCAACCTCCTGCACACATCTGTGGCCGCGAACCTGTCCGACCGGGGGTTGGACCTGGTCGCGCCGCTCGCCACGTCTCTGGAAGGTGGATTGATCTTGCTCCGCTCGGAAGAACCGTACCGTGGCCTGCTGCGGCGACTCGACACCCGGGCGGGAGGCCAGGCGTGAGGGCCGGGCATGGCGTCGAGCGACTCGACGTCGTCGTGGGGGAAGCCATGGGTGGGTACGCCGACCGGACGGAGGGCATCACCGGCACTGTCGATCCGCTGGAAGTCCACGCCGTCACCTTCACCGACAGCGGGCACCGATTCGTCTTGATCGTCGCAGACCTCGTGTGTGTGAACACCGATGTGGTGGAGCGGATCCGGGTCGCCGTCCGCGACCTGGGCGTCGACTCCTGCTGGGTGGCGGCGACGCACACCCACGCGAGCCCTGAGGCGGGATGCGTCCCCGGCGGCGCACCGACCCCGGCCTCGCTGGCCGAGCGCCTGGTCCGTGCATCGCTCCAGGCCGTCAGGGCCGCGCTCGCGGACGAGCGAGACGCGCGGCTGCACGCGATACGGGCGCGCGTCCCGGATCTGGGCGGCCGGCGGGTGCTCCCGGACGGGGACGCCGCCGACCTGCCGGTCGACGCGCTTGTCATCTCGTCGAACTCGGGAGAGATCATGGGTGTCATCGTGGTCTCGCCCGTGCATCCCACCGTGCTCCCGGCAGGCAACAGCGACGCCGGCGCGGACCTCAACGGCGGCATCCGGCGGGCCCTCCAGACCGGTGATCGGTGGGTCGTGGCGGCGACCGGCGCCGCGGGCGACATCAGCACGCGGCACACGCGGCGAGGGCGGGATCGGGCGGAGACCGACCGGCTCGGCACGCTGGTGGCCGAGCAACTTTCCATCACGGCGCCACCCCCCGGCGAGCCGGGGCAGGCGTCCGTCCTCCCACCGGTTTCCACCCGCGTCGAGCTCGCGCCCAAGCGGCCGGAGGAGTTCGCCACGGCCATCGCCGCGGCGGCGGACGCGCCGGGCGCCGGCGAACGCCACCGGAGCGTCGTCCACCAGGGTCGGCGAATCGCGCGCGACCTTCAGGCCCAAGGGCGCACCCAGCCCTACGAGATCGACGTCCAGGCGATCCGGCTCGGTGACGTCACGCTCGTGGCCGTGCCGGGTGAGCTCTTTCTCGAACTGGGCGAGGCCGTTCGCGCCGCGTCCTCGGCAGACGGCTCACCCGTGGTCGTCCTCGGCTACACCAACGGCTACCTGGGGTATTTGCCCAGCCGCGGCACTCCGGCCACGTACGAGACCCTCGTCAGCCCGGTCGCGGAGGGCAGTGGCGAGCGCGTCGTGGCGGCTGCGGTCAATGCCGTGCGCTCGAGCCGTAATGAATCTTGGGCCGTATAGGGTGCCGCTTGTGCCCCCCTCTCCCAAGCCCCGATTGCTGGGCTTCCTCGTGCTGGCCGGCTGGCCGTGGCTGGTGGCCGTTTCCCTCCTCGAGTTGTTCCTCTTGGTGGAGCCGACCGCGGTAGCACTGGTGACCGGCGAGTTGGTGGGCCGCCTGGCGCAGGGCGCAGATCGGCAGGATGCCTCCTGGAGCGGCATCGGGACGATGCTGGCGCTGCTCGGCGCGCTGCTGGTCACCGGCAACGTGCTCCGCTCGATGAGCTGGCCGCTGGCCGAAAGGGTGGCAGGGCGGATCGACGCCGCGGTCCGCGAGGAGCTGACCTCCCGCGTCCTGGCGCTGCCGACCCTGGACCGGGTGGAGGACGTCGCCGTCCAGGACGAGCTGACCACCATGCGTTCGCCGCTGCTGACCTGGACCGACGAGGGCATCGGGGCGGCGGCGGTAGGCCGGTTCCGTGCCGGGCTGACCATGGCGGGGCTGGTGACGGCGATGCTGGTGCTGTCCCAGGTGGTGTGGTGGTGGGGTCCGGCGACGGCCGCGGTGGCGCTGCTGCTGGGCCGTTACCGAGCGAGCATGTGGCGAGAGTTCCTCAGGGTGGTGTCGGGCACCATGCCGGCCGCGATGCGCGGGCGCGTGTGGGCCGCGATGATGTCGGACCACCGGGACGCCAAGGAGGTGCGGATCTTCGGGCTGACCGACTGGCTGCAGAAACACGCGGACGAGAACACCGCTGACGCCGCGCGGCGGGTCGTCGACTCGAGGGTGGCCCTGCTCCGGCGCGAGATGTCGGTCTTCCTCGGGTGGGCGGCGACCGCGTCGGTGGTGTACGTGGCGGTGGCCACCTCCGGCGAGGTGTCGGTCGGCCAGATCGCCGCGACGATCGGCGCGGTTTCCGCC
This sequence comes from Nonomuraea polychroma, assembly GCF_004011505.1. Taxonomy (NCBI): domain Bacteria; kingdom Bacillati; phylum Actinomycetota; class Actinomycetes; order Streptosporangiales; family Streptosporangiaceae; genus Nonomuraea; species Nonomuraea polychroma. The sequence goes on along the minus strand of NZ_SAUN01000001.1, from coordinate 8,829,589 downwards.
ATGTTCGTCATCTCCATGTCGAGCCAGGGGGAGGACATGGACGAGGTCGCGATGCCGGCCGTGGACGCGGTCACCCGGATTCGCGCGCTCGCCCCCGACCTGGAGCCGCCGCCCCGATCGGACGGCGCCGGAGAGATCGCCCTTCGGGACGTGGTCTTCGGGTACGGGGAGGTCCGCGTACTGAACGGCGTGACGCTGACCCTCACACCCGGCGAGGTGATCGCGGTCGTAGGCGTGAACGGGGCGGGGAAGACGACCCTCGCCAAGCTCCTCACCGGCCAGTACCGACCGCGGACCGGCATCGTGGTCACCGAGCCCGCGGCGTACGCGGTCTATCAGGACTTCAACCGGTACGAACTGAGCGCGTACGAGAACATCAGGATCGCGGCGCCGGAGGCGACGCGGGAGCAGGTCGAGGCGGCGGCCGCCGCGGTGGACGCGACCAAGCTGATCGAAAAGCTGGCCAAGGGCTGGGAGACGGTGCTCTCGCCCAAGTACACCGACGGCGGCGACCTGTCCGGTGGCCAGTGGCAGAAGATAGCGCTTGCCCGGGCGGCGCTGGCGGCCGCGTGCGGGGCGCGGCTCCTGGTGCTGGATGAGCCGACCGCCAACCTGGACATCGAGGCCGAGCTGGAGGCCTTCGACCGCATCCGCCAGGTGCGGGGGCAGGCGACCGTCGTCCTCATCTCACACAGGTTCTCCACCGTGCGGAAGGCGGACCGGATCGTCGTGCTGTCCGGTGGGCGGATCACCGAGGACGGGACCCACGACGAACTGCTCGCCGCCGGCGGGGAATACGCGCGCATGTTCCGCCTCCAGGCCCAGCAGTTCAAGGAGAGCGCATGAGGGTCGTCGAGATCCGCACCCTGCTGACCGAGTGCCTGCGCCACGCGCCGGGGAAGACGTGGCTTCTGCTCATCCTGACCCCGCTGAGGGCGATCACTCCTGGGCTGACCGCACTCGGCCTGCAGTGGATCGTGGACGGCGCGCTGTCCGGGTCCCGTCCGCTGCTCATCGGCGGCGCGCTCTGCGCGGCGACGGCGGGCGCCTTCGTCCTGGCCGGCAGCCGCGTCATCGAGGTGCAGGCAGGCCTGCTGGGCGGCGACGCCGGCACCGTGCTGGACCGGCGGATCATTCGATGGTGCGCGACCCTGCCGACCATCGCGCACCTGGAGGACAGCGAGTCGCTCCGCCGGATCGAGCAGATCCGCGGGCTCGGCGGGCGGACCGTCGTCACCGGGATGTCCGTCCTGAACGTGGTGCAGAGCGGGCTCTGGCTGGTCATCACGGCGATTCTGCTGGCCTGGGTCCATCCCGTGCTGCTCGTGCTGCCGCTCTTCGCAGTGCCGTCGATGCTGCTCACCCGCACCGCCTCGCGCAGGACCGAGGCGGCCAGGGCGGAGACCGCCGAGCGGAACCGGGCCGAACAGCACCTCTTCACGACGATCACCGAGGCGAACTCGGCCAAGGAGCTCCGGCTCGGCACCTCCGGCGCCCACGCCGCCGCAATCGCGCGTCGCCTGCGCGAGGAGCGGACCGCGATCATCTGGCGTACCACGCTCGCCGTCGGCGGCCTCACTCTGATCGGCTCGCTCGTCTTCGTGGTGGCCTTCATCGGGGCTCTGTTCCTCACCGCCCAGCTGGCACTCTCCGGCGTGGTCAGCCCGGGCGCGCTGCTGCTGGTGGCCACGCTCGGCGGTCAGATCAGAGGCCAGCTCGACCTGCTCACCAACGCGATCACCCGCTCCGCACGCGGCCTCACCATGGTCGGGCACTATCTCTGGCTGCGCGACCTGTACGCGGCGAGCACCAGCGGGACGCTCTCGCCGCCCGACCGGCTCCGCGACGGCATCGCCCTCTCCGGCGTGGATTTCTCGTACGGCGGTCCGCCCGTACTGCACGGCATCGACCTGCGTCTCCCGGCCGGGGCCACGGTGGCGCTGGTCGGTGACCACGGCAGCGGGAAGACGACACTGGTCAAGCTGCTCTGCGGCTTCCACCGTCCGACCGCCGGGACCATCACCGTGGACGGGACACCCCTCACCGAGATGGATCCCGCGGGCTGGCGGGAACGCGTGACCTCGGCCTTCCAGGACTTCAGCCGGTTCCCGTTCCTGGCCCGCGAGGCTGTCGGCGTGGGCGACGTGCCCAGGATGCACGAGATCGCGGAGGCAGCCGAGAAGGGTGGCGCCGCCCAGGTCTTCGCCCGCCTGCCGGAGGGCGAGGAGACCCGGCTCGGCAAGGCGCTCGGCGACGGCGTCGAGCTCTCCGGCGGCCAATGGCAGAAGATCGCCCTGTCGCGAGCGTTCATGCGTTCCATGCCGCTCCTCGCCGTGCTGGACGAACCGACCGCGGCGCTGGACGCGGCCAGCGAGTACGAGGTCTATCAGCGGTACGCGGAGGCGGCCCAGGAGTGGCAGCGGGCCACCGGCGGGATCACCCTGCTCGTCTCGCACCGATTCGCCACCATCCGGATGGCCGACCTGATCGTCGTGCTCGACGGCGGGCGCATCATCGAGAGCGGCACGCATGCCGAGCTCATCGACCGCGCCGGCCGGTACGCCCGCTTGTACGACCTCCAGGCATCCGCCTACCAGTGAGAATTCCGGCGTCAGCACCACCGGAGATCGCTCGGTGATCGGTGGTCTGCAAGTCACATGTAAGCCCGCACGCCTAGACATGCACATGTGAACCGAGACGCCGGAAGTTCGCACGAAGACGGCGTTCCATCCGTCATCGCCGCGAATGAGCTCGGCCATCTCGTTACAATGCCGACTCCGTTGAAGGAGGGAAATACGCTCCTCATGGCGCTGGAGATCAGATTCCTCGGCCCGTGGCAGGTTCTGGCCGGTGACGAACCGGTCCGGTTCGCCGGGCAACGACGAATCGGCGTGCTGGCCAGACTCGCCCTGGACGCGGGGCAGACCGTACACACCGAGCGGATCCTCACCGACATATGGGGACACAGCTCGGCGGCAACCGCGGGCAAACAACTCCACATCGTGGTCTCCAAACTCCGCGAAACCCTCGGACCCCACACCGCCGAAGAGATCATCGAGACCATGCCCGGCGGCTACCGGCTCGCGCTCGAACCCGACCACGTCGACGCCCACCTGTTCACCCGCCTGGCCAAACGTGCCCGCACCTCCCATGCGCAGGGGGCCACGGCCGCCGCGGACGCCCTGTTCCGCTCGGCCCTGCAGTTGTGGCGAGGCAAGCCACTGGCCGAGCTGACCGCTCCCTGGGCACAGATCGAAGCCACCCGTCTGGAAGAAGAACACCTCACCGTCCTGGAAGACCACGCCGATCTCCGCCTCGCCGCGGGCGACCACAACGCGGTGGCCGCCGACCTGGCCGTACACGTGCGGGCGCACCCACTACGCGAACGCCCCGCCGCCCAGCTCATGCTCGCCCTGCACCGCGCCGGCCGCCCATCCGAAGCGCTCGCCGTCTACCAGGACACCCGCCGGATCATGGTCACCGAACTCGGCATCGAACCCGGCGCCGAACTACGCCGCCTGCAACGGGCCGTCCTGGCCAAGGACCCCGTCCTCGACCTGACCACCCCGGCCCAACAGATCACGGTCAGCGAGCCGTACATCCCGGCCGAACTGCCCGCCGACACCCACGCCTTCACCGCCCGCGCCACCGAGATCCACCGCCTGCGCACCGCACTCGGCCCCGCCGACGGGCCCGCCATCACCGTGATCGACGGACCAGGCGGCATCGGCAAATCCGCCCTGGCCGTCCACGTCGCCCACGCCACGGCCGCCCGATTCACCGACGGCGTCATCTACCTCAACCTGCACGGATCCACCCCCGGCCTCGATCCGCTGACCCCGGCCCAAGCTCTGCGCCACCTGCTGCGCTCCCTCGGCCTGGACGGCGCCGCCGTCCCCGCCGACCCGGGCGAGGCCGCCGCCCGCTACCGCTCCCTGACCGCGACCTGCAACCTGCTGGTCATCCTGGACAACGCCCGCGACGTCCGCCAGATCCGCCCGCTCATCCCCGCCGGCCCCGGCTGCCGGGTCCTGATCACCAGCCGGGACCCGCTCGCCACCCTGGACAACGCCCGCCACCTCCACCTGGGCACCCTGAACGCCGGCGACGCCGCCGCGCTCCTGTCCCGCCTGGCCGGACCCGACCGCGTACGCGCCGAACCGCAGGCGGCCGAGCGGATCGTCCACCTGTGCGGCGGTTTCCCCCTCGCCCTGCGGATCGTCGGCGCCCGCCTGGCCGCCCGCCCCGACTGGACCCTGTCCGACCTGGAAGTACGGCTGGCCGACGCCACCCGCCGCCTGGACATGCTGGAGTACGCCGACCTGGCCGTCCGCGCCGGTATCGCGGTCAGTCACCACCACCTCCGAGAAGAACCGACCGGCCGCGACGCGGCCTATCTGCTGCCGCTGCTCGGCCTGCTCGACCTGCCCACCCACACCCCGGCCGCCACCGCCGCCCTGACCGGCTGGCCCCACCACCGCGCCGAAGCCGCCCTGGAACGCCTGCAGGACGCCCGCCTCCTCGAGCCCGCCGGACCCGACCGCTACCAGTTCCACGACCTGGTCGGCCTTTATGCCCGCGAACGGGCACACCAGGACCTGTCCGAGGAGGAACGCACCGCCGCCGTACGGCGTGCGCTCCACCACTACCGGGGGACCCTCTGGACGGTGAACCCCATGCTCAACCGCGATGCCGTACCGCGGTGCCCCGTCGAGTCGGCCGGTATCACTTTCGAGGACCTGGAGGAGGCGGGAGAATGGGTCCGAGCCGAGCGGGACAACCTGCTCGCCGCCGCGCAGCAGGCCCTGGACGGCCCCGACCCGGCGAACGGCGTCAGCCTGGTCATCGGACTCCACTGGCCCTTCTGCTACCAGGGTTGGCACACGCAACTGGCCGACATCTACGCGTACGCCATCGAGGTGGCCGACCGCATCGCGGCATGGGCCGACAAGGCCCAGCTCCGCAGCTTCCTCGGCTGGGTTTACCGAGATCAGGGTCGTAACGACGCCGCGATCGCGCAACTGAAGACGGCTCTCACCGACTGGGACCGCGCGGAACTGCCTCGGCGGAAGCTCGGGGTGCTCAACAACCTCGGTGTCATCAACACGATCGTGGGCCGTCTCGACGAGGCACTCGGCTACCTGGAGTCCGCGTTGGAGCTCAACGACGGCGCCCAACGGCCATGGGCTGGGGCCGCGATCCGCAATAACCGGGCGCACGTCTACTGCCGTCAGGGGCGCTTCGACGAGGCGATCGCGGAAGCACGCCAGGTGGTGGAGCTGTGGTCGAAGGTGGACCCGCTCATCGGCGGGGGCACGGCACACGATTCGCTCGGCGACGTCTACCGCCACGCCGGCCGGCCGACCGAGGCGGTGGAAAGCTACACGGTGGCCGTGCGGCTGCTCCGCGAGTCGGGATTCCGCCTGGGAGAAGCCGTGTCACGTTGGTGGCTCGGTGTCACATTGCACGACCTCGAACGGCACGGCGAAGCACGGCAACAGTGGGAGGAGTCCGTCGGCCTCCTGCGCGACGCCCGCCTGCTCACGCCCAGGGAGGCGAACGAGATCCTCGCCCGGCCCGTACCGGAAACACCCCACCCGATCAAGAACATGCTCTGACCGCCAGGCCAATGAGCCCGCTCGGCGGCCGAAGACCGCGCCGCGAGCACATGACCAAGGCCCGCGAACTCCGGCTGCAGATCTACGGAGACGACGCGACCGCCTGACCGCCTGCACCAAGCGCTACCACGCCGCCGGCGACGTGCCCTTTACCGACCGTGGCTTCCCCTGTGCCTTCGGTCGAACTGTGGGCCGGTGTGCCTTCTTCGTATATATGGATGATTCGGATATTCTCGCAGCGCGTTGAGTGCGGCGGGAGGTCTGCTGGTGAGCGTGGCCGAGGGCGTGAGATTCGGCGTTCTGGGACCGCTCCGGGCCGAGGTCGGCGGTCGCCCGGCGGGGCTTGGCGGACCCCGTCAGCGGGCCGTGCTGGCGCTGCTGCTGATCGCGCGGGGCAGGAGCGTCTCGGCAGATCGGATCCTCTCCGAAGTGTGGGAGGGCTCGCGACTCCCCTCCCTGACGACACTCCATGGGTACGTCGCCGATCTGCGCAGGACGCTGGAGCCAGATAGAGCGCCCGGCGCCCCGGCCCGGCTGCTGGTGCGCGAGGGACCCGGATACGCCCTCCGAGCGGTACCCGCCGCGGTCGACGCCGAGCGCTTCACCGAGAAGGCCGCTCGTGGCCGGCGCGCGCTGGAGGGCGGCGAACCGCAACTCGCCGCGGACCTGCTCGGACAGGCGCTCGAGCTGTGGCGGGGCCCGGCCTATGCCGACTGCGGCGGAGCCGCCTTCGCCGTGCCCGACGCGAACCGGTTGGAGGATCTGCGGGCCACAGTGCGTGAGGACCGGCTCGCCGCCGTCATCGCGTCCGGGCAGCACGCCGCTGCCGTAGGCGAGCTGGAGGCGCTGGTCGCCGAGCAGCCGCTGCGGGAGCGCGGCTGGGAGTTGCTGGTTCTCGCCCTGTACCGGTCAGGGCGGCAGGCCGACGCGCTCGCCGCGCTTCGAGCGGTCCGCAGAAGCCTGGCCGACGAGCTGGGCATCGATCCGGGACGCGGTCTACGCGACCTGGAGGCGGCCGTACTCGCCCAGGACCCGCGGCTGGCCCCGAGATCGGCTGAGCCCAGCCGCAGGTCATACCCTCCGGCTCCGGCACCACCCTCGGGCAATCTGCCGTTCGCGCTGTCCAGCTTCGTCGGCCGCGGCGGCGACCTCGCGGCCGTCGCCTCTCTGCTGGACGGGCACCGGCTGGTCACGCTCACCGGTCCGGGCGGGGTCGGCAAGACCCGCCTGGCCTTGGAGGTCGCCCGCGCCCGTACCGACGCCGACGGGCCCTGGCTCGTGGAGATCGCAGGTCTGCACGCGCCCGAACTGCTCACCGCGACCATGGCCGCCGCCTTAGGTCTGCCCACCGTGCCGTCCCCCGATCAGCTGGCCGGGATGATCGCCGGCCGTGACATGCTGATCGTCCTGGACAACTGCGAGCATCTGCTGGTCCCCGCCGCCATGCTGGTCCACACCCTGCTGACCCGCTGTGGCACTGTGCGGATGTTGTGCACCAGCCGCGAACCCTTGGGCATCTCGGGTGAAGCGGTCTACGAAGTGCCGCCCCTGGATGCCGCCACGGAGGCCGCGGATCTGTTCCTGCGCCGTGCGGCCGCCGTCTCGCCCGGCTGGGCGGCCGCGCCAGGCGACAGGGAAAGGATCGCCGCCCTGTGTGAGCGGCTCGACGGCATCCCGTTGGCCATCGAACTCGCCGCCGCGCAAAGCCGGGTGCTGTCCGTCGCCCAGATCGCCGATGCCGTCGAGGACCGCTTCACCCTGCTGGTGGACGGATCAGTCGGACGGCCGGACCGCCATCGCACGCTGCTGGACACCGTCGCCTGGAGCGATCACTTGTTGCAGCCTGCGGAACGCCGGCTCTTCCACCGGCTCGGCGTGTTCGAAGCCGGCTTCGACCTGGAGGCCGCCGCCGCGGTCGGTGGAGTCGATCCCGTCCTGGCGCCGCTGTCGGCGCTGGTCCGCAAATCGCTGGTCACCGCCCAACCCGGCACCGCGCCGCGCCGCTACCGGATGCTGGAGACCCTGCGCCAGTACGCCCTGTCCGCGCTCTCCCCCGACGAACTGGCCCAGGCACAGGCACGCCACCGCGCCTGGGCCCTGGCCCGGGCTGAGAACGCCGAACGCCATCTCCGCGGCCCGCAGGGAGCGGCGTTGCTGAACGGGCTGAGCCGCGATCAGGCGGAGTTCCGGGCCGCGTTCACCTCGTCGCTGGCGGCGGGTGACGGCGAGTACGCGCTACGGCTGGGCGGCGCGCTGTTCTGGTTCTGGTTCCGGATGGGGCATGTGGCGGAGGGCCTCACCTGGCTGTCCGAGGCGTTCGCGGCGGCCCCGCGAGCTGGAGCGGATGTCCGGGCGCGTGCCTGGTACGCGCTCACGGGACTGTACTACCTGGCCGGACTGCCGCCACAGGCGTACCAGGCGGCCCGTTCGGCGATGGAGGCGGCCCGCGAGGCAGGTGACGCGGTGACGGAGGCGGGCGCGACTGCGTACGTCCCCTACCTGGGTCTGCTGGCCGGGGCGGCGCTCGACGCCGAGCCCCTCACGCGTGAGGCCGTCGAGATGGCCCGGCGCACCGCCCTGGACTGGCTGGAGGCCGAAACGCTCATGGTCCGGGGCATGGTCCTGCGGGTGCTGGGGGACCTGCCGGGCGCCGACACGGTCTTTCAGGAGGCCGTAAGCGCCGCTCGCTCCAGTGGCCACGACTGGGTCGCGGACGGGGCGGCCTGGTGCGACATGAAGACGGCTTCGGACCGTGGGGACGGCACTCGGGCACTGGCCGTCGCGGCGGACATCCTGGCCACGATGGACCGTTACGAAGACATCTCCTTCTGGCTGGTGACGGTGCACAGCGCGGCCCGCGCCCTCGTGCTGACCGGGCAGTCCGAGCACGCGGCCGTGCTGATGGGGGCCGTGGAAGCGATCGGCAAGCGAGCCGGCGTCTCCCCGGAGCTGATGGACCCGTTGGACGGGCCGCGCGAGGCGGCCGCCGTACGCGAGGCGCTTGCGCCGGAGGAGTACGAACGGCATGCGGCCCGCGGGCGCGCGATGTCTCGGCAGGATGCGAGCGCCCTGCTCACCTCGTTGATCACGATGATCCTCTGATAGCAGCGGCCCCCGCCATCGGCGGGGGCGCTGATCGGGCCGCTGGTGCCTTGGAAGCCTTGGAAGCCTTGGAAGTCGCTGGGAAAGCCCGTTCCCACCGGCCCCCAAGCAGGCCGGCCCACTCTCGTTGTTGTGAACGCGGCGCCGCCTGGTCCGGGCGGCCGGACAACGAGGTGAATCATGATCAAGCGAATGATCTGTAGCGCGGCGGCGGCGGGAATCGCCCTGGGATTCCTGTTCGGCCTGGGCGCCACGGCGGCCCACGCCACCGACGGCGACCCCTCCCAGTGGGTGTCCGTGGCGGGCGACCCCTCCCAGTGGGACTCCGTGGCGGGCGATCCCACCCAATGGGGGTCTGTGGCGGGCGACCCCTCCCAGTGGGTCTGATCCGGACGGAGGGGTGAGGAGACGCCATGACACGCAAAGGACACCCGCCCACCGGACACGCCGTCGTCGCGGGAGCCGGGATCGGTGGGCTTCTGGTGGCCCGGGTGCTCAGCGAGACGTTCGACCGGGTCACGGTGATCGACCGTGACGCTTTGCCCGCCCAGGGCGTCCCCCGGCGGGGCGTGCCGCAGGGGCATCACGCGCACGGGATGTTGTCCCGGGGCTGCGAGATCCTCGAGGATCTGTTCCCCGGGCTGACCGCGGACCTGGTCGCCGCGGGCGCCACCACCTTGGACATCCAGGACGACGTCCGCTGGTACAACGACGGCCGGCTGCTGCACCCCGCGCCTTCACAGCTGCGCGGCCTGACGGTGAGCCGGCCCGAGCTCGAACGGTATCTGCGCTCCCGCGTCGCGGATCTTCCCGGCGTGGTGATCCACGACCGCTGCGAGGTGGTCGAGCCGATCGCCGGCAGGGAGGGCGTGGTCACCGGGGTACGTCTGCAGCGTTCGGGGCACCAGCCCGAGGACATGGCGGCCGATCTCGTGGTGAACGCCGTGGGCCGGGGAAACCGGGGCACGGAGTGGCTGCGCCGACTGGGATACGAGCCCGCACCGGAGGAACGTGTCGACTCCCGGCTGCAGTACGTCTCGCGTGATTACCGGCGCCGGCCGGGCGACGCCGACTTCGTCGCCATGGTGGTCGGGCACAGCGCGTCGGTCCCCAGGGGCGGGGTCGCCCTCAGCGCGGAGGGAGACCGCTGGCTCGTCACCCTGTTCGGCATGGGGGACGACGTCCCACCCGTCGACCCGGACGGATACCACGGGTTCGCCGCCCGGCTTCCGGTCCCGGACCTGCACCGCCTCCTGGAGCGTCTGGAACCGCTCGGGGACCCGCGGCGGATGCGCATCCCCGTGAGCATCCGGCGCCGCTACGAACAGCTAAGCCGTTTTCCCGAGGGCTATGTGGTGTTCGGTGATGCCCTGTGCCAGTTCAACCCCAGCTACGGGCAGGGCATGACGGTGGCCGCCTGCGAGGCCGCCACCCTGCGTGAGTGCTTGCAGGACGGCGGACGCGACAGCCTGGCTCGCCGCTTCTTCGAGCGGGCCGCGCGGATCATTGACGTGCCCTGGGACCTGTCGGTCGGTGGTGATCTGCGGTTCCCGTCCGTCGAGGCTCCACGCCCGCTGCGCGTGAAGCTGCTCAACCGCTACGTCGCACGCCTCCACGTGGCTGCGGAGGCGGACCCGGTGGTCGGGAACGCCTTCCTGAGCGTGGCCAACCTGCAGGCCCCTCCACAGCGCCTGTTGTCGCCCGGCGTCCTGGCCCGTGTGCTCAGGCCGCGTCCCAACGCCGGCCCGGCCCACCCCCGGCTTCCTGCGCGGGAGCAGATCCCGGCCGGCCAGTGACGTCGCCGCGCATCCTGGCGCCGCGCATCCTGGCGCCGGGCACCCTGGCGCCGGACACCCGAGATCGAAAACAGTCCCGAAGCGACTGGAGAGAAAGGACATCATCATGATCAAAAACATCACCGCGGGCATTGTGCTGGCGACCGCCGTGGCCGCTGGGTTGACGGCCGGCGCGGCCCCGGCCTCGGCGGCGACGGCCACCGCGGGCAACGCGGTCTGGGTCGAGCCCGGCGCCACCAGATCCTTCCTGGCCATGTGCCCTTCGTACGCCCCCACGATGCTGACCGATACGATCACCATCACCGCCGGCACCGGAGTGTCGGTCTCGACCAGCCTGGACACGACCTCCGACGCGTTCAGCCGCGACAAGCTCACGGTCACGGCCACGAATGGAGACGCCGTCCGCCGGTACGTCTCGGCCAAGGCCACCTGCACGAGCTGACCCTCTCCACAGCCGCCGGTCAACCCTCCGCGCCCCCCTTTCTGGGGCGCAGCCCTTCGGTTACCCTCGCAGGAGATCTCCACGAGGTGTGCGAGAGGGGGCCGATGGGCGGCGTCGCTCCCGATACCGTGCGGTTCGGGGTGCTCGGTCCCCTCAGGGCCGAGCTGGCGGGACAGGCGGTCGGCCTGGGCGGTCTGCGGCAGCGGGCGATCATGGCCGTCTTGCTGATCGCCAGGGGCCGGATGGTCTCCGTCGAGCGGATCACGTCCCAGGTATGGGAAGGCTCCCCGCCCTCGTCACCGACGACCCTCCACGTCTACATCTCACAGCTGCGCCGGGCCGTGGAGCCGGAACGCCCGCCCGGCGCTCCGCCCCGGCTCCTGGTCCGTGAGGGCACGGGCTACGTGCTGCGGGCGGATCCATCCGCAGTCGACGCCGAGCGCTTCGCCGACCTTGCCGTGGCGGGGCGGCGTGCTTTGGACGGCGGCAGACCAGGCCCCGCCGCGAGACTGCTCACCGAGGCGCTGGAGCTGTGGCGTGGTCCCGCTTACGCGGACTTCGACGGGGCCGGTTTCGCCTTCACGGAAGCGGCCCGGCTGGAGGACCTGCGTGCGGCCGCGTACGAGGACCGGCTGGCCGCCACCATCGACCTGGGCAGGCACGCTGCGGCGGTCGGCGAGCTGGAGTCCCTGGTGGCCGAGCAACCGCTGCGGGAACGCGGCTGGGAGCTGCTCGTCCTTGCCCTGTACCGGTCCGGGCGGCAGGCTGACGCGATCGCGGCGCTGCGCACGGCACGGCACCGGCTCGCCGACGAGCTGGGCATCGACCCCGGACCCCGGTTACGCGACCTGGAGTCCGCGGTGCTCGCTCAGGATCCCCGGCTCGACCCGCCGCCCGCCCGCTCCGCCGGAACCACGGGCGCCCACGTCGGCGCTGCAACCCCCGCCGCCACCAGGCCCGACACCGCCCCCGTCGCGCCGGCCCGCAGTCCGGCGGCGGCCCCCGTCGGTAACCTGCCGTTCGCATTGTCAAGCCTCGTCGGACGCGCGGACGACATCGCCGCCGTGGACCGACTGCTGGCCGAGTTCCGGCTCGTCACCCTCACCGGCCCGGGCGGAGTGGGCAAGACACGCCTCGCGCTGGAGACGGCCAGGGGCCGTACCGACCGCGACGACGGGACCTGGCTGGTCGAACTGGCCGGCCTCACCTCACCCGAACTGCTGCCCGCCGCGATCGGCGCCGCCGTCGGCATCCCCGGGGCATCCACCGCCGAAGACCTGTCGGCCGTGCTCGCCGGGCGGCGCCTCCTGCTGATGCTCGACAACTGCGAGCACCTGCTGGACGAGGTCACCGCCCTCACCGGTGTGCTACTGAGCCGCTGCGGTGGCCTGCGGGTACTGTCCACCAGCCGCGAAGCGCTGGGCGTGGAGGGCGAGGCGGTCTACGAGGTACGGCCGCTCGACCCGGCCGGGGATGGGACTGAACTCTTCAGGAAACGGGCTGCCGCGGTCCTGCCCGCATGGTCCCCCGACGTGGACGACCTCGACCGTATCCCCGGACTCTGCGCCGCGCTCGACGGCATTCCGCTCGCCATCGAACTGGCTGCTGCGCACTGCCGGATGCTCTCCGTCGGCCAGATCGCCGACGCCTTGAAAAACCGCTTCGATGTGCTGGTCGACGGCCCGCTCGACCTGCCCGCCCGGCATCGTGCGCTGGAGTCCACCATCGCCTGGAGCCACCGGCTCCTCGAACCCGAGGAACAGCGGCTCTTCCACCGGCTGAGCGTGTTCGCCGCCGGATTCGACCTCGACGCCGCGGGTGCGGTCGGAGGCCAGACTCCCGCGCTGCCTGCCTTGTCGGCCCTGGTCCGCAAGTCGCTGGTCGGTGTCGAGCCCGGCACCGTACCGCGCCGCTACCGGCTGCTGGAGACGCTGCGTCAGTACGCGCTGCGCGAGCTCGACCCGGACGACCTCGCGCAGACCCAGCAACGACACCGAGCCTGGGCACTGGCCCAGGCGGAGAGCGCCGAGCGCAGGCTCCGCGGCCCGCAGGCGGCCGAGCTGCTGGATCGGCTGACCCAGGAGCAGCCGGAGTTCCGCGCCGCCTTCGCTTCCGCGCTGGCCGCCGGGGATGGTGACTACGCGCTGCGACTGGGCGGAGCGCTGTACTGGTTCTGGTACCGCATGGGCCACATCGCCGAAGGCCTGTCCTGGATGTCCAGGGCCTTCGATGCGGCGCCGCACGCCGAGCCGGCGGTCCGTGGGCGGGCCCGGCTCGCCGTCAGCGGGCTCAGCTACCTGGCCGGGCAGCCGGCGCAGGCGTACGAGGCTGTCGTGCTGGCGGAGCGGGAGGCGCGGGAGGCCGGCGACCTGATGGTCGAGGCATCCGCACGGGTCTACCAGACGCACTTCGGCGTGCTCGCCGGCATGCCCATTGACGCTCCGGCGCTCGCCCGCAGCGCAGTCGACCTCGCCCGGCGTGCCGGGGAGGACTGGCTGGTGGCCGAAGCGCTGATGGTGGAGGGCATGCTCGCCCGGGTTCTAGGAGATCTTCCGACCGCCGCCACGGTCCTGGCCGAAGCCGTCGCGACCGCCGACTCCTGCGGCCATGACTGGGCGGCCGGCTCTTCGGCGTGGGCCGCCATGAAAACCGCCTGCGATCGTGGCGACGGCCGGCGTGCCCTGGAGATCGCAGCCGGCATCCTTGACGCGCTCGACCGTCACCAGGACGTCACCTCCAGACTTGTGCTGATCCACACCGCCGCCCACGCCCTCGTGCTGACCGGACAGGCCGACCAGGCAGCCGTGCTGATGGGCGGAGTGGAGGCTGTCGGCCGCCGGGTGGGCTTTTCGCCCGAGTTGATGGACCCGCTGGACGGCCCCCGCGAGGCCGCCGCCGTACGCGAAGCCCTCCCGCAGGACGAGTACGCACGCCTGATAGCCCGGGGACGCGAACTGTCCCTGACGGAACTGACCACCCTCATGGTGGGCCTGCTCAAGATCCGCTGACCGATGTCGAATCGCGTATCAGGACCCCGGCCATGCATCGGTGCTTCAGCGCTGCTGTCAGGCATCCAGCAGAACGTCCACTGGAGTGGGAGAACCGCTACCGCTTCATGGCCCGGTAGCGCTTGAGGAGAGCCGTGACCTTGTCGTAGTCGCGTGCGCCGTTCAGCTCGTCGAGCAGATCGTCGGGGCATAGCTCGTAGAGGTCGCCCCACCAGCGGCGCGCCTTGTTGTCCCAAATGCGGTAGCCGCCGGGAACGCCTCTGGCGACGTAGCGCCTCCTGCCCATAGATCGTCAGCCTGCAATCTGCCGATCCCAGGGGTCAAGGGCGCGACCGACCGCTCCCGCCGTACCGTTCCCCTTCTGGCAGCTCGTCCTGTTCGCTCTAGGCGGCCGTTGAATCGCCACCTGGATCTTGTGGATCCCTACGCTGCGGTGAGTACGCTGCCCGGATGGTCACGGACGATGGGACGGCGGAGCAGATGTCAAAGTCACAGTTCCCGCCGAGACGGGTGGCTGGTCGGGGGCATGGCTGGTATCGAGGTGACTGCCATGTGCATTCGGTCCTCTCGAACGGCGGAGAGCTGACGCCCGAGCAGCTTGCGGCCGGTGCCCGCGCGGCCGGCCTGGACTTCATCGCGACCACCGAGCACAACACATCAGAAGCGCATGGAGCCTGGGGTTCGCTCGCCGGTGACGATTTGCTGGTGATCATTGGCCAGGAAGCCACCAGCCAAACCGGGCACTGGCTCGCGCTCGGGATCAATCCGGGGCAGGTGGTCGACTGGCGGTATCGCGTCCGCAACGACATGATCGGCAAGTATCTGGACCAGGTACATCAGGCCGGTGGGCTATGCGTGGCGGCCCACCCGCACGCGCCGTACCCGTCTGGCGTCTTCATGTACCCGTTCGACGGATTTGATGTGGTGGAGGTATGGAACGGGCTGTGGACCTCCGATGAGCCGTGGCAGGCGGACAATGGGGCGGCACTGGCCGAATGGGGTCGCAGCCTGGCCGTCGACATCCGCGGTGGACGGTGGCGGCCGGCGATGGGCAACAGCGATACCCATCTGGAGGGCCAGATCGGCACGCCGCACACTGTCGTGCTGGCCGATGAACTGAGTACTGACGCGGTTCTCAGCGGCATCCGTGCCGGCCGGAGCTGGATCGCCGAATCGGCCACGGTTGAGCTGTCGCTCCAGGTCTCTGCTGGTGGTCGTAGTGCCCACATCGGGGAGCGGCTGGATACCTGCGGCGGACCGGCTGTGGTACGAGTGGACGTGCGTGGCGTGCCGTCCGGCACTGTCAGCTTTCACACCGAGCGCGGGACCGTGCACCGGGAATCGTTGCCGGGCAATGGATCAGACGTCTCGGAGTGGCGTACCAGCGCGGAGGAGTCGGCGTTCGTCCGGATCGAGGTTCGTCATCCCAGCGGGCACATGGCGGCGCTCACCAACCCCATCGTCCTGAGCTGAAATGCCGCGATGCCAAGCGTGCCATCGGACCGCTCTTGGCCCCGCGTTCAGTCGATCACCTGCGAATTCTTCCAGGTCGGCACCGTTCGCGGCCGTGCACGCCGGCCGTCCCCGATCTGCGATCCAGGTCACTTGCCGGGCAATCCCAGTGCCGCGAGTGTCACGGCGAGCCGCGGATCCGCCTGTCCCGCCTTCTCCAGCACGCTCCTGAGCGCCGCCTCGTAGGTGAGACTCGCCTCGGCGTAGCGTGCTCGGCCGGCCTCGGTGATGACGGTGTAGACACCGCGCTTGTCGTCCGGGCACAGATCCCGGTACGCGAAGTCCGCCGCGTTCAGCCGCGCCACCAGCCGCGTCACCGAGCTCTGGTTGAGCCCGATCTTGTCGGCCAACTCCTGCATGCGCAACTCGCCGGCGGGCGAGGCGGCCAGGTGACCGAGCGCCCGGTACTCCGACAGGCCGATGCCGTGCCGCCGCTGGAGGGTGGTGGCAAGACTGGTCTCCACGCGGGCGTGCAGCAGCAGCACGTGATCCCACGAACTGGAGAGTGCTGAGGGCGCGGGGATCGAGGTAGGGGCGGGAGCCGTCGAAGCCATGGGTGCCTCCTCCTTCTATGGCGTCCCCGGTCTTTCTCGGACCCGGGATTGACAAAAGGATACATGTACATGCAAGCTTCTGCTCGTCGGCCAATACTTGCAGATACATGCAAATAAATGAGGAGTTCTGGCATGGCTTGGATCTACCTGCTCGTCGCGGCCGTCTTCGAGGTCGTCTTCGCCCTGGCCACCAACGCCACCGAGGGCTTCACCCAGTTGTGGCCGTCCCTGCTCACCGCCGCCGCGGCGGCCGGCGGGATCTTCTTCCTGAGCCTGGCACTGAAGACGCTGGACGTGGGCGTCGGCTACACGGTCTGGACCGGCATCGGCTCGGTCGGCACCGTACTGCTCGGCTCCGTGATCTTCGGCGAGGAACTGACCGTGTGGAAGGCCCTGGCCTTCGTTCTGATCATCGGCGGCGTTCTGGGACTCAAGCTCGCCGACCGCCTGTCCGCGACCAAACCGTCCGCCGCCTGACCCTCAGCCCGCCCTCTCCCGAAGGAACGTCATCATGGCCTGGATCTATCTCTCCATCGCGATCGTGTTCGAGATCGGCTTCGCGCTCGGCACCAACGCCACCAAAGGCTTCACCCGGCTGTGGCCATCCGTCTTCGCCCTGCTGTCGGCCGCCGGCGGCATCTTCACCCTCAGCCTGGCGCTGAAGACACTGGACGTGGGCGTCGGCTACACCATCTGGACCGGTATCGGCTCAATCGGCACCGTCGTCCTCGGCGCACTCATCTACAAGGAGAAGATCGCCCCCGTCAAGCTCGCCTCATTTGCCGCGATCATCGGCGGCGTGGTGCTCCTCAAGATTGCCGCAGGGATCTGACCCGCGATGCCGATCGTCGACGAACCCGCCTGGCTGACCGAAGGCCTCGCCCCAGCCGTCACCCTGGCCGTCGCCGAGGCCGAGTGCCGGCCGCGGCGGGGATGCGGTCGACGGTGGCTCACGCGTAGCCCGGTACGGCATGGCTGCCGGCCTGTTCGACGGCCGTCTCCCGGAGGTGGGTACGGGTCGGCGGGCATGCGGGGGACCAGCTCGCTAGCGGCGTCCTTGGGCTTCGCGGGCGTCTCGAAGGGCAACTGCTGCTCCTGCAGCGCGAACCCGTACACGTAGCTGTCGATCACCGAAACCGCCATCACCCATCACCCGCTGCTGAGCTGCGGTAACTCACATGGCCATGAGCTCGGCTTCATTGATCATTCCGGTATGCTCCGGATCTTGCTGTGGTGGCGTGTCAAGCTGGTGGACATGGAGACCGGTTCCGTGCGCAGGGTTCTGGCCGTGAAGCCGGATGGTCCGTGGCTGGTGCTCGTCGACGGGATCATCTGGAATGTCGAGTCGCGAAACAACGGGGTGGACAAGCCCTTCGACATGTCGAGGATAGGGCTTTTACCGCTGCTGGAGCGGCCTCGGGAGGAGGTGGAGAGGCGAGCCCGGCAGGCGCTTGGTCCTGATGATTCAGACTTCGCCGAGGTTCTGCACGCGGTCATCCAGTGTGCGCTTGCAGGGCCGTCCGAGTATTGGATCTCACTCGCGCTGCCGTGGATGATCGCTGATGAAGTCGGGCACTTCGCCGAGTTGCTTAGGGAGATTGCTGTCGGGCGGTCCAGGACTCAAGCCACACAGCACGCGGCGAAACGGCTCTTGAAGGAGAACGGTCATTGGCCAATCGTCTGGCGCCATCCCCGTAACTGATCACTGAGGTGATCGCGGCGACGGTGACCTGCAGGCCGAGCACTGTCGTCTCGAACGGCACCGCCAGGTTGTCGCCGATCATCACATGAAAGCCGGAAAGCCGCTCATCATCGTCGTAGGCGTCCACGATCACCTGCTCGATCAGCTCATCCAGATGATCGTCAGAGGGGTGGCGAGTCACAGCAGCACACAATACTCCGGCGAGGAACCCTGATGATCATGCTTGGCAAGGGAAAGGCTGGATCGTCAGGGCTGTGCAGGGGTGATGTCGGTGTGCGGGAAGTCCTCGCCTTTGAAGAGCAGGGGCTGGTCGAGGTCTTTGGCGAGGGCGTAGGCGAAGCAGTCGCCCATGTTGAGCTTGGCCTTGGAGTTGTTGCCCTTGCCGTAGATCTGGTACGCCCGGCGGGCGATCCTGGCCTGATGGAGTGTAACCGGCTCGATGATGAGACCCATCTCGTCAACGAGTGTGTCGAAGGCGTGGCGCATGGCCTCACCACGGTTGTCCGCCACAATGGCCGCTTCGACATAGTTGACAGCCGAGATACGACACACGGCTGCGGCGATGGCGTGGGCGAATTGGGTGGCCTAAGGGCTCGCCGTTGATGACGGCAATGATGGCGCTGGAATCGATGATCACGCGGGAAGGCCGGTGTCCGGGTCGTACAGGTCTTCAACGGACAGTCGGTCCCGACCGAGGTGGGTCCGCATGTCAGCGGCGATGCTCAGGATACGTTCGGCCCTGCCTGCGGCTTCGGAGCGGCGCTCCAGCGCATCCAGACGGCGTTCGAGCACTTGAGCGGCATGCTGGGTCTCCTCGGCCAACCGGATGACCCGGCGGGCGAGGTCATGAAGGGGCTCGTGTTCGAGGTCCACACTCACCGTCGCTCGACTCCCTCCGTCACGGCGCCTGTGTTGCACTTTCCGCGTAACTGGTGGCCGAGCCTTACTCGCGTCGATGGGCAGCATCCTTCCGCGTCACAAGGTGCTCGTCGAGTCAGGGGTTCTCCTCGGGTGTGCTGCCGGCCGCGGCATGCCAGGCTTCCCAGATCTCGGGGCGAAGTCTGCCGCGGTCAGCGACCGGGAATCCCTGTTCGCGAGCCCACGCGCGCACCTGCGATGCGGTCGGCTGCAGGTCGCTTGGCCGTGCGATCTCTGCTGGTGTCCTTGGCGGGGAAGGGCGCGGGGGAGCGTCGGTGGTCGGTGGGTGCTCATCTGAGCCGGATGTTGTGGTGGTGAAGCCGAGGCGGGTGAGGGTGCGGCGTCGGTTGCCGTACATGCGCTCCAACTGTGGGACTTGTGCGTCCAGATAGTCGTGGACCTCGACGTCGTGCTTGGCGGCGGCTTCTCGCATGATCCGGCCGACGTGCTGGATCACCTTCCCTTTGAACGAGATCGGCATCGCGAGGAACAGGGCGTCCAGCCGGGGCAGGTCGAATCCCTCGCCTGCGACCTTGTCGATGGCCAGGAGTACCAGCGATCCTGCCTCGGCATCGGTCAGGCGGGTGCGGACGTGCTCGCGTTCGGCAGCGCTGAGGCATGCGTTCAAGATCGCTATGTGGTGTATCGGCGTTGTGGCTGTGCAGACACGGTGACAGGAAGCGGCTGGGAAACCGCTGCGTCCGGCTGGCGGATCCCACCCACGGCAGCTGGTATTTCGCCGTCCAGGTGACGGACGTGTCCGGACGGCGGCAACGACTGCGCCGTGGCGGTTTCCCCACGGCCGAGGCGGAGCAGCAGGCCGCCCGCGATCTCGCTCAGGCGCTGGAGGCGGCGCCCGTGACCGGGTACTGCACCGTCGCCCAGTGGCTGCGCTATTGGTTGTCGGTGGTTGAGCAGCGGATCCGGCCGACCACGTACAAGGCATACCGTGACCACGTCCGGCTGTTTCTTATCCCGTACCTCGGCCTGATCCCGCTTCGCAGGCTGTCGAGGCGGCACGTCGTGAGGATGTTCTCCGCTGTGGCCAGGCGCCGCACCCGCTACGGCAAGCCGATCAGCGCGGCCACCCTGGAAAGGATTCGCGCGACGCTGCGGGCCGCGTTGAACGAAGCCGTCCGGGAAGACGTAATCCGTGACAACCCGGCTCGGGGACTACGGCTACCGTCGCCACGCCATGTCCACCCAATGGTGTGGACCCCACGGCGGGTGGCCGCGTGGAGGCGCACCGGCGAGCGCCCCGCTGCGGCGGTGTGGACAGTCGAGCAATTGACCGAGTTCCTCGCCTTCGTTCGTGACGACCGGCTGTTGCGCTGTGGTGGTTGATCGCTCTGCACGGTCTGCGGCGCGCCGAGGTGGCCGGCCTGCGCTGGATCGATCTCGACACCGACCGGCGCGAACTCACCATTGCCTGCCAGCTCGTGCACACCGACCATGGCCTGTTCCCGTGCCCGCCGAAGAGCGCCTCCAGTCAGCGTGGTATCGCTCTGGACCTCGGCACCCTCCGGCTGCTGCACCGCCACGAACGAGCCCAGCGCGGTGAACTGGGCACCGATTGGTCGCCGTCAGCCCCGATGTTCACCCGCGAGAACGGCGAGGCGATCGATCCCGACTACCTCAGCTACCGGTTCCACAAACTGGTCCGGTGCTACCGCAGCTGTATCACGACAGCGCCCGGACCACCGCCCGGCTGGTCCTCAAGGCAGCTCGTAAGACCGCACGTAAGGTGAACAACGCTCGCCCTGGTACGTGACTCACATGTGTCCCACCGTGACTCACGATCAGACGACTCGACTACAGAATCGCGGGAAACCGCAGGTGGAGAGTGGTAGGGCGCCCGGGGCTCGAACCCGGAACCTACGGATTGAAAGGCGGTCGCCGGCGACGGCCGGATCCTGGGCCTGCGCAAGGCGCCTTTGACCGTCGAGGACCTGCACCCAGATCTACGTGACCACTACGCAGGCTTCTACGCCCCGTCGGTCATCTTCATCAACACTTCGCTGTCCTGCCTGGTGGAACTGGCATGGCGCTGGCGCGCTGCAGTCCAGCTGCTCCGGGAGCTCTACGAACAAGAACCAGCAGGCATCAGGCCCATCGAGGAGCACGAAGCCCACTACGAGCGCATCGAGGCTTGCGAACGGACCTTCATCAAGGCCGCGGCGACGATCGACCCGGCGATCAACCCCGACGATCCCAACGACACCTGGGTTGAGCTGATCACCGACCTCTGAGAGCTACCGAACGCACGTACATCAGGAGGAGCGAACAGGCACCTGCCGCGATAACCTCGTCCGTTGGCTTTCTCGTCGTTCGTTTTCGTTCCCCGCAGTTCAAGATCGTCCGTTTGGGTGGCTCCCAAGGTGGCTCCCCAAGCCCGCCAATTCCACCGCCGGCCACTGGGCTTGCAGTTCCGCCGGTATGGGCCGTAGCTTGCCCCAAGCCGTCGAAACGATCTGTTAGAGGGGCACCCACCATGGCGTTGGCATGGCATCCCATCGGCCTTGCTCTCGTGGACACTGTGATCAACCTGGCCAGAAGCCCATGGAACCGCGAGGCACTCGATCAAACTTGGCAACAGACCGGATGGCCACCCCCGGAAGGCGGCTCTCTCGCCAAGCAAATCCTCGACGATGAAGAGTGGCCCATGGTGCCTGCGGGAGAGTGGAACGTCGGAGTCATCATCAACGGCGAGAGCACTCGGGTAAGAGGATTCTCCGTGGGCTTCGCCCTCTTTTACGAGCCTGACGATATCTGGGATCCCGACCCAGACCCCGACCTGATCGACTTTCCCCAGCACATCCCCTCGGACATCTGGCGAATCGATCGCACAGCCGACCGGACCCGGTTCAGGGGCGTCTGGGAAGAGGGACACAGGACTGTAGCGCAACGCTTGGGCGCGCCGAATGTGATCGATGATGGCTGGAACGACGACTCGGAATGGCAACATGCGGTCTGGCGACTGGGCGCACGTCTTGTCATCGTGGCCCAAGGTGACGACATCACGACGTACAGCCTCTACGACGAGGCCTCGCTACAGGTGATCGACTATCCGGATGACAGGCCTATTCCGACAGGCTGGGATCTCCACGGCCTTCTCCTGGGCTCCAACCTGGAATGAGGCCAGCCCGTACGCTCGTGCAGGCCTGATCGTCCACCAGCGATCCGCCTGGGCTCGGGCCACACAGAGAGACACACGTTATCCGGTGGGTCGGGGCTGAGGAAGGAAGCCCCGGACCTTCGATCGCGCCCAAGCACGTACGGCGACCGGCCATGCAGTGGCGATCGTAGGGCTACATCTGTGCGGTGGCGTGGCAGGTCGCCAGCTCCACGGCGTGTGCATCCGGCCCGTCCCGCTCAAACGGCTCGACACCCACACCGGCCAGTGGGAGATCATCGATGTTCCCTGCGGCTCGCCGATGGACAGCAAGTGCCCGCCGTGCGCTAAGCGCAACAAGCAACTGCGCAAGGCCCAATGCCGCGAAGGCTGGCACCTCGACGAGGAACCAACGATCATCCCCGACGAGCCGAACGAGGAACAGCGCTGGCTGGTCGAGTTCCGCGCCGACGTCCAAGCCCACCGTGACGAAGCCCAAAAGGCCGGCGGCGACACGACTGACCTGGATGCGGTCATCGAGGGCCTGGACGAAGAGATCAACGCGGCAGGCATGCGCGGCAACGTCCTCGGCCGGGCCCGCCTCCAAGCGTTCGCGCTCGACCAGGCGGCGGCAGGACGTCGAGATCGAACCACTGGACGCGGGCGAGGCCCGAGACGTCCTGGACGTGGCCAACCACCAGAGAAACGGAACCCGTTGGTCCGTGGCACTCGCTCTCGGTCTTCGGCAATGTGAAGCGCTCGGCCTGCGCTGGAAGTACGTGGACCTCAAGCGAGGCGTCATCCGCGTCTTCTGGCAGATCAAGCACCAGCGCTACCGCCACGGTTGCAAGGACCCGCACGCCTGCGGCGAGCGACTCCACCGCTACCCGTGCCCGAAAGACTGCCCCAAGGCCAAGCGCACCTCCGGCCGCAAACACGTGTGCAACAAGAAAGGACAGAAGTTCTGTGCTCCCGACTGCACCAAGCACGCGCCTTCCTGCCCGGAACGAGTAGGCGGCTGGACCTTCGTAAAGCCCAAGGGCAAGAGCAAGCGAACGGTGATGATCCCGCCCCCACTGATCCCGCTCCTCAAGCTGCACCAGGAAGCCCAGCAGGCCGAACGGGAAGCCGCGGGGGAGCATTGGCAGGACTACGACCTCGTCTGGTGCCACCCGGACGGACGGCCCATCGACCCCGGTCAGGACTGGGACGAATGGAAGGAACTTCTCCGCCTGACCGAGGTGGACAAGGACGCCCGCGTCCACGACGCCCGCCACACCGCCGCGACGCTCCTCATCGAACAGGGCGTGGACATCAGCGTCGTTCAGGAAATCCTCGGCTACTCACAACTGACCACGACGAAGCGCTACACCCACATCACGGCGACACTCTCGACCGAAGCAGCAGCCCGCATGGGCCGCGCACTCTGGGGATAACTGCAACTGGAAATGCAACCGGGCGGACTTCTGATCATGGAGATCGGGGAGTCCGCCCAGGTCATTGAGGTAGGGCGCACGGGGCTCGAACCCGGAACCTACGGATTAAAAGCGGATCTGACTTTGACGTGTGTGTGCCGTTCGACCTGCATAAACGCTTGAGGCTGGGGTGTGCAAATGATTTCTGGTCCGCGAATGGTCCGGATCTTCCTAGCTGGATGAAACATAGCCCATCAGAAACAGGACGGTGAAGAGCGCGGTAGGGAGAAGACGCCAGATCCACGACACCTTGATTGAGGTGGTGAGGACGGCGCTCGGATAGGCAACGATTCCGCCGAAGACAATGAGGATCATGGACTCGAGCGAGAAGAGCCACTTGTCCTGTGCTGTGGCATATTCCCATATCGCCGTGAGGTACAGCGTTGCAACACCGGCAATGATCCATGCTGGTCGGATTCGCAACACGAGGAGCAGTGGCCATGCAAGGGCAACTGCGATCCAACGTCCGGGATCCCATGCCATTTCTAGGTAGATCAGGCAACCGGTGTACTCGCTGCAACGCTCAGGAAACAGTTCCGACCATATAAATGTCCAGATCAGGAGGATGGCAGGCAAGATGACGCCTACTAGGCCTGCGAGGATGAGGCTCCTGACTGGCTTCTCCCTTTGGGGGTTCGTATCCGGGTCTGTGGCGATCACTCGCTCATGATTCCACGCGCCTGGACTTTCGGCTATGGCGACGACGTAAGGGCCGATCCCGTGGAGGGCGTGCCGCTTTGACGAATCGTTGCGGTGGCGCTGGATCTGATGGGGAAGATCAGCCAGGGGGACAATAAACTTGATCATCGGTGAGGCCCGTGGGCCTCACCGCGCGAAGCGTGGCCGTGTCCCCCTGGGTGATCTTCGTGGGATCTGATCCGGCTCCGCAACGATTCGGTAAGGCTGTGCGCCCGGAGCGGGATGGCCCCCGCCGTACGGCGCCCGGCCCGTCCGGCGATACGGTGCGCGGCCCGTGCGGACCTCGACGCGGGTACGGCCCGGCGCAGTGCCGGCCCCGCCGTCGCCCTCAAGGCGTAAGAGCGGGGCCGGCGACCGCAGCCCACTCGCCGACGTTCCCCGCTCGCCCCGGTCTTCCGCGCGATGCGCGTGCGCTCCGATGTTCGGCCCGGTACGGCGTGGCTGCGCCTTCCACGTGTGGTGATCAGCTCTCCGGCGCGCGAGAGCGCGCCCTTGAAGCAGTAGAGAAAGTTCTCACCAGTAGACAAGTGTGGCTTCGATCTCGCTCTGGTCCTGGCGGGTCAAGAGGACATACATCATTCGTCCATCAATGGATTTCATGGCTCCGGCGAAGCATTCCCAGCCTTGGCAAGCCTGATCGCCGGGCGGAACCGCAGACCATCCTGCTGCATAAAAACCTTCGAGAGCTTCTTTCTATGTGGAGGAAAATACATCGAGACTTACTCCTCCACCTTCTGCGGAGTCACATGAATCGAAGTCGTGTATGTTACTGATGCTGTCCTTTGGAAAAAGGTCACGTGCAACTCTCAGTAGCGCTTCATTGTCCTTCTTTGCCTCAGCGATGCAGCGCTCCAGAGATTGTGTTCCCTGTTCTGTCATTCTGTCCAAGACTAAGTTGAAGAGTAGCCGACCTGCGCCAAGAGCGATTGTGAGCACGGCGAGGGCTAAGAGGGGGCGATACAATGCGCGTCTAGTTTTGTGGCTTATTTTGATAGCCAAGGACCATTTCCTCTTTCTGCTCTCATGGTTGCATTCTTTGGCGATGTCTTCCGCCATCGGGTCAGTCCAACGCCTAGCAGGACAATCAGCATGCCAACCAAGGCGGTTGGCTGAGGGGTCTCAGCCAGGACCGCCCATCCGAGAATCACCGCGATGGCTGGAAGCAGGTAGGTCACTACGGAAGCGACTACGGCACCATCATCTTGAATGATTCGGTAGTTCAGGACGTAGGCGAAGCCTGTGCCGAAGATCCCAAGAATGGTGATCGCTACCAGAGTATCCATTCTGATGCTGACGGGGGCGAGTCCGCCGAAGGGTGTTGTGGTCAGGAGTAGTCCCGAGGCTGCGGTGAGCTGGCAAGCTGACAGAACGATCGGCGGTAGACCCGGTTGGTGAGGTGACGGTCCGTCTGCTCGGCCGTCTGGACCGAGGCGCGGCAATACGCTCTTATGCCTGCGCAAGTGATCTCACCACTTGCGGGTAGGCCGTACGACCTTCGACATGGCGGCGTGACGTTGTGGCTCAACTCTGGTGTTCCGGCTCCTGAGGTGGCCAGACGAGCCGGTCATGGCGTAGAGATCCTGCTCCGTGTCTACGCCAGATGCATAGACGGGCAAGAGGTTGCGGCCAACGAACGGATCGAGAACACGCTCGCCAAGTGGAACCAAGATCAGTCCGTGAATAGTCCGGAGACAGCGGCGTCTGACGGTCCACAGTCGCGCTCAGCGGCACAAGATCGAACATCTACGGCAGAGGAAAGGCCCAGTTCAGAGGGCGATTCCGAGATCAAGAGTGGTAGGGCGCCCGGGGCTCGAACCCGGAACCTACGGATTAAAAGAAGAGGACGCGAACAAGCTAGACGGCTTGGACCTGGCGTTTGGTGGTCCGTAGTTGTCCGTCCGCATCCGCTGGCGATTGTCGCCTCGGCTGTCAGCTTGGCTGTCACGACATGGGGTGCGGACCTTCTACTTCCTCTCCTGCCTGATCTTCCCGTCTGCCTCGTCCACATGTAATGCAGCGGATCAAGGCCATGGGGTCAAGGCTGGAGCTCCCCACTGGAAGAACGACCTTGGCCCCATGGCCTTGATCTGCTGGGCTCTGCCTGGACGTGGCGGGCGGGAAGATCAGGCTCACCTCAGCCACTGATCCGGTTGGGTACCGTTCGCGATCATCCCGGAGCTGAGTCCCCGCCGGAGGCATGTCCTGACCTTCGCCGGCCCGTCCGGTTTGCTCGGGTTACTGCCTGCCATGTGATCAGCTTGGCCGACTATGCCCCCCCTCTGCCCGCGCGGCTCCCGCGCGAGAACGGCCCCCAGGCCGCACGCGCAGCGCGGGGAGGGCCGCGCGGGTGCGGCGGCGTAGCCGCCGCCTTGATTCACACAATGGCAATTCGGCAGGAGATCCGGTTACGGAGTTCGCGTCTCGTCTTCGATCCAGCGGAGGTAGTCCGGGTTGCCCTCGGCGATGGGTGTCGCGATGACGCACGGCACTTCGTAGGGGTGCTCGGCCTTGACGCGTTCGATGATGGCGGGGACAAGCGAAGCGCGCGTGTGGAGTGCTACGCGGGCTTCCGACGTTTCCTCGATCTTGCCTTTCCACCGGTAGATGGAGCGGATCTCGGGGATGTTGTGGCCGCATGCGCAAAGGCGGTCCTCCACAAGGCGGCGAGTGAGGTCGGCCAACCAGGTGGGGTCTGGCGCAGTGATGATGACTTCGCATGCCTCCGTCATGACGTAGCCGGTTCTAGGGCTTCGGCGGCGGCAGGGTCTTGCTTCAGCTCAGCGATCAAAGCGCGAGCGTCCGCCTCGGTCTTGCCCATCGCGCCCCATCCAGTCATAATCTCGCCGTCGTAGCTGAGGCCGACCCATCGTCCCTTCAGGCTCACGCCGTGAGGGTGGAGGACGAAGTACATCGTTCCCTTTGAGCGGACGGCTCCGTCGGCGGCGGCGTACCACCCCATGAGGATCTCGTTGTCCCAGAGGCGCAGTTCACCGCGCCACATGTAGCCGCCTTCTTCGACGTCGATCCCACGAGTGATGGTCTCGATCAGGATGAGCTCGCCCTGTTGGCGGAGTAGAACCTGTTGGGCGGTAATGACTTCCTCGCCCTGCATAGACGTTTGCCAGGAAGCCCACCATTCGCCGGACAGATCGATGCGGTGGGTTTCCTCCCCTGCGAGCTGGTCCAGCGTGATTCCGAGTGCGCGAGCGATGGCCTTGGCAACCGAGAGGGTGGGCTGAGTGTCGCCGGTCTCATAGCGGCGGATCTGACGCTTGTCTACGCCGACCCTGGCGGCAAGGTCGGCTTGAGACATGCCCTGTTCGCCCCGACGTTGGCGGATGATCTCGTGCATTTCCATTGCGGTAGCCCTAATTCCTTGATCCGTATGAGGACATCTTAGTCCCTACCTGCGGCAATGTCCGTCCCCAGAAGTGAGGACAAATTAGTCCTAGACAGAGGGTCTAAAGGTCCTCCATACTGGGGACACATAAGTCAGTAGAGAGGACCTGTAAGTCCTCTCAACGATAGCCGGTGATGACCGGTGAACCCAAACAGGAGGTGAGGGCAATGGCTCTCGGAAACGGCGTCCGGTTCCCGGTGCGCTTCGAGCACGTGTTCCCGGCCGGCTGCGTGCTGGTGCCGGGCTCGATCGCTCAGGGTGAGGACTACGACGACAAGACGGGCAAGCGGACCCCGTCCAAGGACAAGGTCACGCAACTGCGGGTGTGGCAGTGCCGGGTGATGGACATGGACCCGGAGCTTGGCTCCAGGTCGCGCGAGGTGTCGGTGAAGATCCTGGCTGAGGTGCAGCCGGTTCCGCCCACGGGCCAGATGTTCGAGCCGGTGGAGTTCGCCGAGATGACCGTGACCCCGTACGTCAACAACAACGGCCGGCTCGCCTACTCGCTGCGGGCCATGGGGATCGTTCGGCCCAACGGTGGCAGGCCGGCGAACGCTCAGGCTCCCGCGCCCAAGGACGGTGCGTGATGGCGACGCGTAAGGGCGGCTCCTGGCAGCGGACCGCGCTGCATGTGGACGGCAAGGGCAAGGCCACTTGCACCACGTACCCGGACCGCACTCCGGTGCTGGCGCTGGGTGCCGGTAACTCGATCGTGAGCGTGTGCCTGCACGCTGACCAGATCACCGCTGAGTCGGTCGACTTCGCTCGGGACCTGGCCAAGGCGGCTCAGGTGTTCGCGGTGGAGATCGAGCGGCGTTGGCGTGGCCTGCCGTCGATCAACGCTCAGGAGGGGCAGGCATGAGTGAGTCGATCGCGTCGGTGAGCTTCCATCTCGGCTCCGATGTGCGGATGAAGTGCATGGTCTACCCGCAGAGCGGTCCGATCCTGAGCTTGGACATCTGCGGCGCGAACGTGGCGATCAGCCCGGCCGGCCGTGAGCAGATCACCGATGACGTACTGGCCACCGTGAGGGAGTTCGCCTCGCAGGCTCAGCGCTTCCTCAGCGAATGCGAGCGCGTCCACTCTCTCCAGCTCGACCAGGCCAACGAGACGGCGGCCTGACATGCAGGCGGGGCCACCACGAAGCGGCAACTTCCGGTGGCCCCAGATCTCCCACTCTTCCCGATCAAGGAATCAAGGAGGTGTCCATCCTATGCTTCGCCGAACTCATGGTGAGGTAGCGGGGGACCTGGTCACGACCACGCCGGGCGCACCGCTGATGTTCCGCCCGACCGTCGTGCAGACCCCCGCGATCATCACGATCACGATCCTGATCTGGCGCTTCGCCTCGGGGCTGGTGCGCCTGGTCTACCGTCACCCGATCGCCGTAGCGATCAGCCTGGGCCTGGCCGCTCTGGCTGTGCTGCATGGCTGGAAGTGGGCGGCCGGTACGCTCAGCGCGGTCATCGCCGCTCTGGCCTGGTGGTGCGTGGCGCACCGCTCATCGTTCTCCCGCTGGGTCGGCTGGCGGCTGCTGGCCTGCTGGCGACTGGCCTCGGTCTACCGGCCGCACTGGTCGTTCGCGATGTCCGGCGCGGGCCTGTCCAAGCTCGCCAAGAGCCTGGAGTACCGTCCCCGCCTGGTGCGGGTGAAGTGCGGGCCGGTGGCCGACACGGTGACGGTCAAGATGCTCAAAGGGCAGTCCTTCGACGACTGGACCAGCAAAGCTGACAATCTGGCGCATGCCTTCGGCGCGCTGAGCTGCCGGACCTCGATCGTCCGGGCCGGTCTGCTGCGGCTGTCCTTCCCCCGTCGTGACCCGCTGCGCAAGCCGATCAAGGCACTGCCGATCCCGGACACAGTCAACCTGCTTGCGGTGCCGATCGGGCTGTGTGAGGACGGCTCGCCCTGGACGCTCAAGGTCCACGGAACGCACATCCTCGGGGCCGGCGCGACCGGTGCCGGCAAAGGCTCGATCATCTGGTCCACCCTGCGTGGCCTGCTCCCGGCGATCAGAGCGGGCCTGGTCCGCCCCTGGGGCCTGGACCCCAAGCTGATGGAGCTGTCCTACGGACGCGAACTGTTCTACCGGTACGCGGCCACCCCGGAGGACTGCGCCGATCTCCTCGATGAACTGGTCTCGCTCATGCAAGAGCGCGCCGGCCTGTTCGGCGGGCACCAGCGCTCCCACATCGCGTGCCTGGAGTACCCGTTTGAGCTGATCATCATCGATGAGATCGCGTTCCTGACCGCCTACCAGGCCGACAGAGATCTCAAGAAGCGGATCAATGCCGCCCTGGCCACCCTGACCACGCAAGGGCGCGCGGTCGGCTACGGCGTGATGGCGCTGCTCCAGGATCCCCGCAAGGAGGTCATGAACATCCGCAACCTGTTCCCAGACAAGATCGCCATGCGGTTGGACGAGTCGGAACAGGTGGACATGGTGCTCGGGGAGGGCGCTCGCGAGCGTGGCGCGCTGGCCGACTTCATCTCTCCCGTTCCGACGATCGGCGCGGGCGTGGCCTACGTCCGGCTGGAGACCTCCCCTGAGCCGGTGCGCGTGCGCGCGGCCTACGTCTCCGATGGCGATATCCGCGACATGGTCGCCTGGCTCAACGCCGACGACTACGGCGACACGCTTCCCCTGCCCGAGATCGAGACTGGAGAGGTGGCCTGATCATGACCGGGCTCGAACACCTTCCCGACCACAAGTGCCCCACCTGCCGGACCAAGGGCAGCTCCACTCTCGACCAGGCCACCCAACAGGTCACCTGCGGCGAGTGCGGACAG
Source organism: Nonomuraea polychroma (assembly GCF_004011505.1). Taxonomy (NCBI): domain Bacteria; kingdom Bacillati; phylum Actinomycetota; class Actinomycetes; order Streptosporangiales; family Streptosporangiaceae; genus Nonomuraea; species Nonomuraea polychroma. Next base: position 8,799,461 of record NZ_SAUN01000001.1, on the reverse strand, counting down.
TCCTCCCTCGTCCTGGTCGCCGCCGACCCTGAGCCGGCCAACCCCGCTCGCCGTGCCCGCTCGCCTCGCCGAAGGAGGGCGACATGACGCGGCCGGCTCTACTCGATCTGTACTGCTGCGCCGGCGGCGCGACCCGGGGCTACCAAGAGGCAGGCTTCGAGGTGACCGGGGTGGACATCGCCCCGCAACCCGACTACGTGGGCGACGCCTTCCACCAGGCCGACGCCATCACCTTCGTCCTGGACAACCTGGAAGAGATCCGCTCCCGCTTCGACTTCGTCCACGCCTCCCCGCCGTGCCAGGGAGAGGGCGCTCCGGCCAAGGGCACCAACAAGACACGAGGCAAGACGCACCCCCACCTGATCGCGCCGACCCGCGCCGCGCTGGAACGGCTGGGCCTGCCCTACGTGATCGAGAACGTGGCCGGCGCGAACCTGCGCAAGGACCTGATGCTCTGCGGCGAGATGTTCGGCATCGGGGTCCTGATGCACCGCTACTTCGAGTTCGGCGGCATCGCCATCCCTCGCCCCGTACATCCTCGCCATCGGGGCCGCGTGCGCGGCTGGCGTCATGGCCGCTACTTCGACGGCCCCTACGTGGCCGCCTACGGCGAAGGTGGCGGAAAGGCCACCGTCTCGGAGATGCAGGACGCCAAGGCCATTGACTGGACCACCGATCACCTGGCGCTGCGCGAGGCCATCCCCCCGGCCTACACCCGACACATCGGTGACCACCTGATCACCGTCCTGACCGGCAACGGTCTGCCGGTCCAGCTCGAACTGCCAGATCTGACCACCATCGGGCCGGCGGCATGAACGCCTCCGACCGCTCGACTCCCCGCGCGGTGCGACTGGCTCAGCCGCTCGCGCGGGAGGTCGTTGACCAACTCGCGATCTCCTCCGGTGTCTGCGTCCGGCCGGTGCCGATGTACCGGCTCGACACCCTCACCGGACAGAGCCGGCGCTTCGACATCCCGTGTGGGGCCACCCTGGAGAGCAAGTGCCCGCCGTGCGCCAAGCGCAACGTCCAGCTCCGCAAGGCACAATGCCGGGAGGGCTGGCACCTGGAGACGGAACCGGAGATCACGCCGAACGAGCCGACCGACGAACAGCGCTATCTGATCGAGCTGCGCGCCCTGCTCCAGGCGCACCGCGACCAGGCAGAAGCCAACGGCGAAGATCTCGCCTCCTGGGATGAAGCGATCGACCAGGTTGAGGCGGAGATGCGCGCCTCCGGACTGCGCGGCAGCGTGCTCGGACGCTCCTCCACGGGCCGCAAGCGCTCCACCAGGCGACGTCAGGACGCTCCCGAGCTTCCCAAGCGCAAGAAGCTTCCCGGCACGCTCGGACGGTTCTACGAGTCGCCGGACGGCAAGCGGTTCCGGCCGTCGATGTTCATCACGCTCACCCTGCCGTCCTATGGCCGCATCCTGGATGGCGCACCCGTCGATCCCGACGGCTACGACTACCCGCGCGCTGCACGGGATGCGATCCACTTCGCCAAGCTCGTTGATCGCTTCGTCCAGAACCTACGGCGTGTCGCCGGCTGGGACGTGCAGTACTTCGCCACAGTGGAACCCCAGAAGCGGCTGGCCCCACACTTGCACCTCGCCATGCGAGGCACGCTCTCCCGTAAGGAGATCAAGCAAATAGCCGCTGCCACCTACCACCAGGTGTGGTGGCCGGCCACCGATCGCATCGTCTTCGACGGTGACCAGCTTCCCGTCTGGGATGACGCCTGCGGCTATCTTGATCCCCGCACGGGTGAGGTGCTCCCGACCTGGGACGAAGCGCTCGACTCGATCGGCGATGATGACGAGCCGATGCACGTGCTCTCCTTCGGGGACCAGGTGGATCCCAAGGGTGTGCTCGGTGGCACCGACCGTGCCGATCACCTGATCAGGCACTACCTGACCAAGTACCTGACGAAGTCGATCGCGGAGACCTGCGAGCCGAGCAACCAGCGACAAAAGGATCACGCGGACCGGATGCTCGAAGCGCTGCGTTACGAGCCGTGCTCGCCCACCTGCCCGAACTGGTTGCGCTATGGCGTCCAGCCGAAGAACGCCCGTCCGGGGCAGGCTCCAGGTCGCTGCCGGGGCAAGGCGCACAAGGCCGAACATCTCGGCTATCCCGGCCGGCGCGTCCTGGTCTCCCGCAAGTGGTCGAACAAGACCCTGACCGATCACCGTGCCGACCGTCGCGCATGGGTCCTGGAAGCGCTCGGGCTTTCGGCAACTGAGGATCAAGACCCAAACCGGTACACGTGGAAGCCGGTTCGACCCGGTGACCCCGATCTTCCGCCTCTCGGGCAACGGCTCCTAGCTGCGATCGCTGACCGTCAACGGTGGCGCGAACTCATGGCTGAACACCAGGCCAGACAAGAGGATCCGGAGTTTTCGGCAACTAAGGAAGGGAGGGCGGCATGAACAGCAAGGACAAGCTTCTCGTGACGGCGGCGGAAGCGTCCGAAATGCTCGGGCTCGGACGGACCAAGGTCTATGAGCTGATCGCGGCGGGGGAACTGCGCTCGGTGAAGATCGGTCGGTCCCGCCGTGTTCCTGTCCAAGCTCTGACCGCGTTCGTCTCGGCGATGGAGGAGGCTGCGGTATGAGTAAGACCCTTACCGGAAGTCAAGACGAGGAACCGCGCAAGAGGCGTCGGAGCAGGCGTCGTTCCCAGGGGGAGGGCTCCGTCCACCTTCGCAGCGATGGCCGTTGGGCCGGCGTAGTCGATCTCGGTTATATCGACGGGAAGCGGCGGCGGAAGACCGTCTACGGGAGGACCGAGCGGGAAGCCTTGGCCAAGCTCGCGGAAGTCCGAGACGCACAGCGCAAAGGGCTGAACCTCGCTGCTAAGCCGCGTACGGTCGCCGAATGGTTGGACGAGTGGATCGAGATGAAGCGTCGGCAGGGCACTCGTCCGCTCACCCTCCGGGGCTATCGGCAACTGATCGCCGATCACGTCAAGCCATCCCTTGGCCGCAAGAAGCTCGACAAGCTTTCGGCAACGGATGTGCGGCGGTTGGTCGAGACCAAGGCAGAGTCCGGGCTGTCGGCTGCGACCGTCAAGCAGATCCACGGGCTGATCCGCAATGCTCTGGCTGACGCTGAGCGGGAAGAGCTGGTACACCGCAACGTCGCGAAGCTCGTCAAGCCGCCGTCCATCCGCAGGGAAGAGGCTCGTGTCCTCACGATCGAAGAGGCCAAGAAGCTGATTGAGGTCATCCGGGATGATCGCCTCGAAGCGTTCTGGATCTGCGCTCTGACCCTTGGCCTTCGACGGGGCGAACTCCTCGGGTTGCGCTGGGGGAACATAGACTTCGGTAACGGGCTGCTTGCCGTACGCCAGAGCCTTCAGCGCGCGGACGGGTCCCTTCAGTTCGTCGATCCCAAGACTGACCGATCACGGCGCATTGTCCCCGCGCCAGACGAGACCTTGGCAGCGCTCCGGAAGCACAAGCGGGCTCAGGCTGCTGAGCAACTGGCGGCAGGGGAGAAGTGGAAGGATCACGGGCTCGTCTTCGCCTCGACCATCGGCACGCCGATCGAACCGGGGAACCTATCGGCTCGCTGGCGCTCGACTAGGGCAAGGGCGGGGCTCGGCTGGCTTCGGCTTCATGATCTCCGGCACGCTTGTGCGTCCTTCCTCCTGGCCTGCGGTGCTTCGCCTCGGACGGTCATGAAGACGCTCGGTCACAGTCAGATCGGGCTGACCATGAACACCTACACGCACGTGCTCCCGGACATCGAACGAGCTGCCGTCGATGCGGTCGCCAAGAAGCTGTTCGGATGATCGAAAAGCTGAAGGCCGGACTCCTCGTCGTTGAGGATGCCGGCCTTCTTGGCTGTCAAGTTGGCTGTCACCGCTACGAAAAGAAGATCCGGGATCGGTGTTTTGGCTGGTAGGGCGCCCGGGGCTCGAACCCGGAACCTACGGATTAAAAGTCCGCAGCTCTGCCAATTGAGCTAACGCCCCCATGTACAGCAAGGGTACAGAGATTACCGTCCAGTACGCGACGCGGTTCTCGCCCCTCACAGTAACGGATCGAGGCGCCCGCCGGTTTCCTGGTCGAGCCAGGACATGGCGCTCACGCCCAGGTCTATCCGGTACGCGGTGCCAGGGTGCAGGCAACGGCGGCTCAACGATAGGCGGCGATCCCGGTGAGCGCCTCACCGAGCACGAGCGTGTGGATCTCCTGGGTTCCCTCGTACGTCAGGACGCTCTCGAGGTTGTTCATATGCCTGATCACCGGATACTCCAGCGTGATCCCGTTCCCGCCCAGGATCGAACGTGCCTGCCGCGCAATGTCCAGCGCGGCCCGCACGTTGGCCAGCTTGCCGAAGCTGATCTGCCGCGGCTCCAGCCGTCCCGCGTCCTTAAGCTCCCCGAGATGCAGCGCGGTAAGGCCGGCCTGGGCCAGGCCCACGTACATCCAGGCCAGTTTCTCCTGCGTCAGCTGGAACGCCCCGATCGGCTTGTCGAACTGGACGCGGGTCTTCGCGTAGTCCACGGCCGCCTCGAGGCACGCGCGGGCGGCGCCCACGACGCCCCAGACGATCCCGAAGCGGGCCTCCGACAGGCACGACAGCGGGCCCTTCAAGCCGGAGACGCCCGGGAGCACAGCGGACTCGGGGAGGCGTACGTCGTCGAAATAGAGGGACGAGGTGATGGAGGCGCGCAGGGACATCTTCTTGTGGATCTCGGGGGCGGAGAAGCCAGGCGTGGAGGTGGGCACGACGAAGCCGCGGATGCCCTCGTCGGTCTGGGCCCAGACCACCGCCACGTCCGCGATCGAGCCGTTGGTGATCCACATCTTGGAGCCGTTCAGGATCCAGTCGGATCCGTCTTTCTTGGCGTACGTCCGCATGCCTCCCGGATCGGACCCATGGTCCGGCTCCGTCAGGCCGAAGCAGCCGATTGCCTCGCCGGCGGACATCCGGGGCAGCCACTCCTCCTTCTGCTCATCCGAGCCGTACCGCCAGATGGGGAACATGGCCAGCGAACCCTGGACTGACACGAACGAACGCAGCCCGGAATCGCCCGCCTCCAGCTCCCGGCAGGCCACGCCGTACGACACCGCGTCCGTCCCGGCGCAGCCGTACCCCTGCAGGTGCATGCCGAGCAGGCCGAGCGAGCCGAGCGCGGGGGCGAGGTCGCGCGCCGGGAAGGTGGCCTCCTCGAACCAGTCCCCGACGTGCGGGAGGATTCGGTCGGAGACGAAGGATCTGACCGTGTCGCGGATCAGCCGCTGGTCGGCGTTGAGCCGCTCGTCGAGGCGAAGCAGGTCGTCCATCGCGCATCCTCTCCTTACACGTAAGGGGTTACCAGGGTTCTACCAGGGGGAATCCCGATGTGCTAACACCGGGTACGCGGGCAGTCTTGAGACATGAGCGAATACCACCAGCACAACGTCAAGAAACTCCGCCGCACCCAGAAGGGCAGGATCGTCGCGGGCGTCTGCTCCGGCATCGGCGAGTACGTCGGGATCGACGCGAACATGATCCGCATCGCGCTGGCGATCGCCACGCTCTTCGGCGGCCTGGGCGTCGGCGTCTATGCGATCGGCTGGCTCCTCATGCCGGACGAGGACAGCGACACCTCCATCGTGCAGGACCTGATCAGCAAGTCGCAGAACCGCGGCACGAGCACCGACTGGAGCGGCGAGCACAAGCCCCAGTCATGATGAGGCCGCGGCCCGGGCAGGCACCCGGGCGGTCTTTTCACCCCGAGACTCGGTCCAGACCATGGCGAGCACGGCCGCGCAGGTGACCCCGATGATCCCTGACAGCGCGACCACCGGCTCAGGACCGAGTCTCTCCGCCGCGAACCCGCCCACCAAGATCCCGATCCCCTGTGCGGCCATCAGCCCCGACTGCACGATCCCGAACGCCTGGGCGCGACGTTCGGGCGGAACGGACTGGACGAAGGCGGCATTGGCCGCGAGCTGGTAAGCCCCGCCGATCCCCGACAGAACCCACGCCGCCAGCACGATCGCCAGCGGTGGCCGCATCGCGGTCACGATCAGGGGCGCGCAGCTCAGCATGGCCATCCAGCCCATGAGCCGCAGCCGCCGCGGCGGCGACACGAACCTGCTGAAAAGGAACGCCCCCACCACCGTCCCGGTCGGCATCGCCGCCATCAGCAGCCCGGTGATGACGGGCATCGGCAGTGTGCCCGCGTCGAACGTGGCCGCGTACGGCACGGCAATGCCTTCAGGGAGCACATAGAAGCCGCACAACCAGGCGAACAGGACGAGTGTCCGCAACTTCCTCGATCCGAAGACCAGCCTGCCCCCCGCCCTGGTCATGGTCCACATGGACGGCTTCGAGCCATCGCCACCACCGGCGGCGGGGCGGCGGCGGACGCCGGAGATCAGGATCAACGCGGAGGCGAGGAACGTCGCCGCGTCGAGGGCGAGCGCCCGGTACGGGCCGATCGTGGCGATCAGCGCCCCGCCCGCCGCGAAGCCGATCATCTGAACGGCCTGGTTCGTCATGTTCTGGAGGGCCGAGCCGATGACGTACCTGTCGCCTTCCAGGATCTCGGGCACCAGCGCCGCCCGCGCGGCCGAGAACGGCGCGCTGAGCAGCACCACGAGGAACACCAGCGAGCACAACGCCCAGAACGGCATGCCGGGCACCGCCATGACGGCCACCAGCCCGGCGCGGATGAGATCGCAGGTCAGCATGACAGCCCGGCGCGCGAACCGGTCGGCCAGTCCCGCCAGCAGCGGGCCGCCGAGGATCGACGGGAGGTATGTCAGCGCGTAGACACCCGCCGTGGCCAGCGGCGAGTGCGTGTGGTTGTAGACCAGCACGGCGAGAGCGACCTGCGCGAGCTGGTCGCCGAGGAGCGACAGGCCTTGGGCGTACCAGAGTGCCCGGAACTCCCTGATGGTGACGACTTCCCGATAAGTGGCTTGATGTACGTCCGCACGTCGATGCCGTCCCGGCGGCCGTCGCGCCCGCATGGCCCCCATTGGACTCCGATGTGCCTGACTCAGGGTGTTCGCTATGTCACCTAAGGTGCCCGATCACTTGGTCAGCCGCAACCCAAAGAAGCCAACCAAAGGCAAAGGGTTACCACCCCAGCTCGTGCAGCCGGGCGTCGTCGATGCCGAAGTGATGGGCGACCTCGTGGACGACCGTGATGCGCACCTCGTCGATCACGTCTTCCTCGGAATCACATATTTGGGATATGGGATTGCGGTAGATCTCGATGCGGTCGGGCAGGACTCCTGAGTACCAGTCGCCGCGTTCGGTGAGGGGGACACCGGTGTACAGGCCGAGCAGGTTGGGCTCCGGCGGATCATCGACCACGACGACGACGACATTGCTCATGGCTGCCGTGAGGTCGGCGGGAATCGTGTCCAATGCCTCGGCCACGAGTTCCTCGAACTTGTCCCGCGATACCTCGATCACACTTGCCATTCTGCCCCGACGGTCAGGTAAGCAAGAAACCGTATGAAGTTCCTCCACAGTTCAAAGGCAATCCTCCGATCGAAGCCGATGAAGGCGGCGGCCGTCCTGCTGGTGGCCGCTGCGGGCGCCTGGCTGGGGATCTTCTTCAGCGGCACCGTACGCGCCCAGGTCGGCCCCGTCGAGACCGGCATGTCCCTGCGGCCGGCCTGGAACGGCGAGACGGTCGTGGACGCCAGCCCGCTCGGCACGCTCACGTTCCGCACCCATGACGCTCCGCTCCGCCTCCGCATCACCCTGGAGAACATCGACCAGGAGCGCGCGAGGGCCTTCCTCGAGGACCCCCGCCTGGCCGACCGGCTGCCCCAGCTCCTCGAGAGCGATCTGCTGGACGGTGTGCGGGCCCTCGTCATCCGCTCACTCCTGTGCGCCGGCGCCGGGGCGCTGATCGCCGTCCTGGTGGTCTACAGGCGCCCGCGGGTGGCCCTGCTGGGCCTCGTGGCGGCCTCCGTGGCCCTTGCGGGGACGGGCGCGCTCGCCGCCCTCACCTTCCGCCCCGACTCGGTCATGGAGCCCCGCTACTCGGGCCTGGTCGCCGCCGCGCCGCCCTTGGTGGGCAGCGCGGAGTCGATCGTGACGCGCTTCGAGTCGTACCGGTCGCAGCTCACCAAACTTGTGACGAACGTCTCAAAGCTCTACGACACGGTCTCCACCCTCCCCCTGTACGACGCCGACCCCAAATCCATCCGGGTCCTGCACGTCTCCGACATCCACATCAACCCGATCGCCTGGAACGTCATCCGTTCGCTCAAGGACCAGTTCGCCGTGGATCTGATCGTCGACACGGGTGACATTTCCGACCATGGCACCAAGGCCGAGAACAAGTTCGTGGACGAGATCGGCCGCCTCGGGGTCCCGTACGTGTACGTCCGCGGCAACCACGACTCCATGTCCACCCAGAAAGCCATCGAGAAGCAGAAGAACGCCGTCGTCCTGGACGACGAAACGGAAACGGTGGCCGGCCTCCGCATCTACGGCCTGGGCGATCCCCGCTTCACCCCGGACCTGTCGGTGCGCGTCGACTCGAACCCGGCCACTCTGGCGGGATACGCCCGGGCTCACCTCGGCAAGGTCGGCAAGGCCGACGTGGTGGCCGTACACGACCCGGACGTCGGCAAGGGCTTCAGCGGCGCCGCCCCCATGATCCTCGCCGGCCACACCCACGAACGCAAAACCACCATGCTCCCGACCGGCACCCGCATGCTCATCCAGGGCTCCACCGGCGGCGCCGGCCTGCGCGCGCTCGAACATGCCCAGCCCACCCCCGTCCAGGCCTCGGTCCTGTACTTCGACAGGGAGACCCGCCGGCTGCAGGCCTGGGACGACATCACGCTGGGCGGGCTGGGGGAGCAGTCTGTGTACATCCAGCGTCACGTGGAGCCCGACCCACAACGTATGATTTCCCCAGAGCCAACGAACGCCCCGTCGCCAACGGGATCGGTCAGCGGCACTCCCTCGCCGAACGCCGGTCCGCCACTTTGGCATCAGGGGCAATCGTCCCCTATGCTTCAGAGGTCTCCGACGGAAGGCGACAGGGAATCCTGAGCCCCCATCGTCTAGCGGCCTAGGACACCGCCCTTTCAAGGCGGCGGCACGGGTTCGAATCCCGTTGGGGGCACTGCGAGCGCCTAGCGCACCGCGAAACGGCTGGTCGAAGACCACCGGAGAGCTGGTAAGCTAAGCGAGCGCAAACAGCAAGAAACGCAAGGTCCTGTAGAGCAGTTTGGAGTGCTCGCCACCCTGTCAAGGTGGAGGTCGCGGGTTCAAGTCCCGTCAGGACCGCTCTGGGTCAGGTAGCTCAGTTGGTACGAGCGTCCGCCTGAAAAGCGGAAGGTCGGCGGTTCGACCCCGCCCCTGACCACCTCTGCGCGTTGGTAACCCCTGGTCAGCGAAGGCCGGCACGTTGGCACGGGCGAGCGGGCCGATCAGGCCCACCTGGCGTGCGGCGGTCAGATCGTGACCGCCTTGGGCAGCACGGGCGCCGGGGCTAGCCTCCGCGCCGCTGAGCCCGCCGAAGACCGCTACCCGACCTCGCCGAGGTCGAAGGCGACGTCAGCGAGCCGAACCGTCCGCACCTCCGGATCGTCGAGGAGCTTGCGCAGGTCGGCGAGTTTCCAGCGGTCGACGACGAGCCCGTGCACGACGCCCTCCTCGGCCGCTCCCGCGAGCCACCCGTAATCCAACTCAAATGCGCCGAGGTCGTCCCCCTCGTCAAGCAGCCCGACCCACCTGCGGAACTCCGCCAGCGCCGCCACGGGCTCGGTCTCGCACTGGTAGGTGAGATCCGCCTGGATGTTGTCCTCGGTCATGCCGCGGTTCCAGACCACCGCGTTCAAGGAGGCCGGTTCACTGGAGTCGTCGTAGTAGGACGGGGAGTAGATGTAGGAGACGTCCGCCCCTCCGCAGGTCCTGTGCCTCCGGTTGAAGGCGACGAGCCGCTCGGTGGTCATCGAGTCCGCGAACTCCACGACCGCGACGGCGTCGAGCGTCTGGGGAAGCCCATCGATGGTCTTCCGGGCCTTTTCCGTCAGCACCTCGTCGACGCCGGGGTCCACGTCTACAAAACCGATCGCGTCGGCCAGGCTGCCGGACGGCCCGTCGAGGGAGGGGGCCCGGACGGTGCCGAACAGGTTCTCCACGATTTCGTACTCCGTCGCGCCCGCTCTGGGACCGGCCCGGCGCGGCTCCCCCCACAGCGTGTAGGTGGTTTCGAGCAGCCCCCCGCCATTGCCGTAACCATGCGACAGGCGCTTGTCCGGGTTCGCGACGCGGGCGGCCGTGGCGTACACCTGGGCCACTCGCTCGTCGTCGAAGTCGATGAACACCCACAGAACCCGGTCGACCGCGCTGAAGGCCAGCAACAGCGCCGCGGTGACGGCCATGACCTTGACCAGAGACCTCGCCACGTACGCCCAGTCGGGCTCCCTCGCGTTCATCACCGGGTGCTCCTGCGATCTAGATCAAATCGGGTACGGCGCACCATAGCCGCACGGAACCGGCGTGGACAGGGGAGATCCGGCGGGGACTCGGTATGACCGGGCGGGAGGAACTGCTACCAGGCAGGGCTGCATACCCGGCTAACGGATCCAAGTCCTGGCAGGCAAGGTCGGCAACCCCTCGACCGGGTACTGCCCGTGCACCACCTCATGGCCAGCGGCCGCCCAGGCTCTGGACCAGGCTCTGGACCAGATCCGCTTGGAGCGGCCGGTCGGCTTCACGCACCGGGTGGTCTTCCGGCGCTCCACCACCTGTCAGGAGCGCAACATCGTGCCAGAGGCCGATTTCGCCTGCGTCTTCTGCCGGGCGACCCTGCCAGCGATGTGGAGCGTGGACCCGTTCGATATCGGCAGCAGGTCCTCGCCGCTCCCTGATGACCGCGACGAGCACCACGATCTCGCATGAGTCGTCAAGATCAGTCACCCGGTCCGTCGAAGACGTCAAGGACGGCACGAGGGACCACTCCTCATCCCGCGGCGATGGGTCGGCTGACAAAGCCCTCGACGCTTTCCCGCAGCTAGAGGCACGGTTTCGAGTTGTCACGGTGTGGCCTGGCCGCGGCGTCACCTTTCCTTGAACGATCTCAAGGGAGTCGGGGTGGCCGAGGCCAAGCGACTCAGGCCGGGCGACTAGGACCAGGCCGGGCGACTACCGGCTGGTAAATATCGCGTGGAGCCCGTGGGTGGCCTCGGGGCCGTAACCGACCGCCCCCACCGGCACCGCGCCGCCGATCTTCTCGATCACTCGGGCCGTCCAGACCGGGCCGAAGGCCCCGCACAGCTCGATGAGCTGGACGCCGTCGGCGACGAGCCGGGCCGCGACCGCCGGCGACTGCTCAGGCCGGCCGACACCGACCAGGACGGTACGGCAGGTGCCGGTCTCGGTGATGGACACATCCCGCTCGGGGTCGCAGCCGTCGGCGGCGTAGATGAAAGCCCAGTGGGTGAGCGCCATGGTCATTACTCCAGTCCAGTAGCCGAGATAGATATCGGCAGCTAACCGGACCGACCTGGCGTACGGCTATGAGGCGGCGCCTCACCGGCGTGAGGCGCGGCCTCAGCGGCCAGGTAGGCGGCGAGCCCGGCAAGCCGCTCGGCGGCCCGGTGTGAGGGACTCCACACCAGGGCGTGCCGCAGCCGGGGGGCGTCGGGCACCGGCAACCAGGCCAGGTTGTCGCCAGCCAGATCCCAGCGGGGACGGATCGCCACCAAAGACTGGTGGTGCGTCAGCTCGGCGACGAACAACCCGCGCCGTGGGGGGCCTTGATGTACTCGGCGTGGCCGCCAGCCCGCCGCACGGAAGGCGTCGAGCATCGCATCGTGGTAGCAGGGCGCCAGTTCCCTGTCGAACCACAGCAGGTCCTGGCCGTCGAGGTCGTCCCAGCCGAGCTCGTCCCGGCCGGCCAGCGGATGCCGGGATGAGACCAGCACGCCCAGCGGTACATCACTGACCGTCCGTGCCTCCAGACGTCCGGTGTCGGCGGGCAGCACGATGAGACCCGCATCCAGCTTCCCGTTCTGCAGCAGCTCCAGTTGGCGGCTCACCGGCAGATCGCACAGGTTCGCCTGCCTCGCGCCCGCCCGCAAGGAGGCTACGACGCCGAAGGGCGCGCCAGGTGTCACGCCGACGCGCCAGGCCTGCTCGCCGCCGGAGGCAAGCTGAACAGCGCGGACTCCTGCGTGGGCGGCCTCGAGTGCGCGGTGTGCATGGGGAAGCAACACACGTCCCGCGGCCGTGGGCACCATGCCGCCCGGCGTCCGGTGGAACAGAATCGTCCCAAGCTCGCGTTCCAGCGTGATGATCTGCTGGCTGAGCGAGGTGGCCCTGATCCCCAGACGTTCAGCCGCGCGGGTCAGGTGCTGCTCTTGCGCCACGACGCTGAAATAGCGCAGTTGCCGCAGTTCCATGTGGGCACCCCTTTTCCAGGCTGCATCCAGCCGATTCTCGAGTCTGCTTACAAGGAACGTGGGGCGGCTTCCTCGCTGGTGCGATCACCGGCACCGCGACGCCGGCCGACGGCGACTTCCGGCGCGCCGACCCCCGCTTCCAGGAAGCCGATCTCGCCGCCAACCGGAAGCCGGCCGAGACCCTGGCCGATCTGGCCGCCGCCAAGGGCGTCACCCCTGCCCAGCTCGCGCTGGCGTGGGTGCTGGCTCAGGGCGACGACATCGTCACCAATCCGGGAACCACCCGCGCGGCCCGCGTCGAGGAGAACGTCGTGGCTGGACACCTGACGTTGACGGCGGGCGAGCTGGAGACGCTCAGCGCGCTCGGCGGTGCCGCAGGCGACCGCTATCCCGAGTTCCTCATGAACACGATCGACTCTTTGTCGGTAGCTCGACGGCAACCCGCGAAGCCGCTCGCGGTTCGCGAGCAGCTTCGCGCAGATCTTGCCGCAGGCACCGGGCGATCGCCTCCGGCTCTGTCCTGGGCGCAGCGAGGCCGGCAAGCGGGAGTCGGTGACCCGGACGTCGTCGTCGCCCTGCGCCGGCAGATGCTTGTCCTGCCGGCTCGCCTCGCGCTCGTGGGAGAACATCGCTAGGCGTTCCTGCACGTCGGTGGGATGGTGACGGTTGCCACGAGCTCCACGCGTGCCATGACCCAGTGGGTGTGCCGGTCGACCCACGTCTCGTCGAGATCCACCACGTCGGCCAGCGGCACCCCGCGTCGCGCGCCGCATCCAGGGCTCAAGCACGGGCGGCGACGCCGGCGAAGGCGCGAATCCTGGCGTTCTCCCTCGCTGTCTTCCAGACCAGTCCGTACGCGGCCTCCGGGGCGTCCGCGATGGGGATGTAGGCGATGTCCGGCCGGGCGTAGTAGCGGGTTGCCTGGCAGGTGAGCGGGACCATCGCCTTGCCCGCCGCCACCAGAGCGAGTGCCGCCTGAAATGTTGTCACCGACGGTCCGCGGCGGATGGGCTCTCCGGCGCTGGTCCGCGGGGGGATGTGCCGGTCGAGCCAGTACGCTGGGGCGCCGTCGACGGTGAGCACCGTATCCCTGGCCAGGTCGTCAAGGACAACCGTCTCGCGCCGCGCGAAGGGATGGCGGGAGGAGACGGCCAGCACGTAGCTCTCGCGCAGCAGCACGGGGCCGACGGTGAGGTCCGGCTCGTGCACCGGGAGGAGGGTCGCCAGCAGATCGACGCTGTCGCTGCGCAGCGGCGCCAGGTGGTCATCGATCTGTGTCTCCAGAGTGAGCTGGGCCTCACAGTCCGGATGGCGATCGTGGAACTCATCAATGATCTGGCTGAGCACGTGTGCGGTCGCCGGGCCGAAGAAGCCGAGGCGCAGCCCCCCGCGAATGCCACGCCCGGCGGCTGAGGCCTTGGCGATCTCGCGCTGGATCTGCCGGTAGGCCGGCTCGATCCCGTCGCGGAGCTGGCGCCCGATCGGAGTCAGACTGACCCGGCGGCTGGTGCGCTCGAACAGCGCGGTGCCGATGCGGCGCTCCAGCTTCCTGATGATCTGGCTGGTCCGGCCCTGCGACATGCCAAGACGCTCTGCCGTACGACGGAAATGCAGCTCTTCGGCGAGGGTCAGGAAGGTCTCGATCTCCTGCTCGTCCAACCGCCTGCGCCCCCATTGGTGAAGATTGCTCACCAATAGTGTGCCAGATCGCGATTGTTCCAGCAGGCCAGCGCATCGAGGCTGGATGCGTCACCGACCGTGACTATCAGAAGAGAGAGAGGCAGAAATGCAGGACCGATTCCACACCACCTTGACCGCTGGCAACGCCGCCCTGCTGCTGGTGGACCACCAGATCGGGCTGTTCACCGGGGTGCGCGACATTACCGTGAGCGAGCTGAGGCACAACGTCACAAGCCTGGCTAAGGCCGCAGTGCGCCTGAAGCTGCCGATCGTCGTCACCACCACGGCCGCTGACAGCATGTGGGGACCGCTCATCCCCGAATTGCAGGCCGTACTCCCGGAGGAGCTGAAGGTAATCGACCGGAGCTCGGTGAACGCCTGGCAGGACGACCGGGTACGCGACGCCGTCGAGGCGACCGGACGCAGCAAACTCATCATCGCTGGCATCTCGCTCGAGGTATGCGCCGCGTTTCCCGCGATCTCCGCGACCGCGGCAGGTTATGACGCTTACGTGGCCGTCGACGCCTGCGGCACCTTCTCCCGGACCAAGCGGGAGACCGGGCTCCTCCGGCTGCAGCAGGCAGGTGTGATCGTGAGCGACTACGCCACGCTCGCCGTAGAGATCCTCGCCGACAACGCGCACCCGATCGCCGGCGAGGTGTACAGCGACCTCGACATACCGTTCGCCACCCTCGTCGGACAGCTCGCCGCGGCCTACAGCCGCTGACGCCGGTGTGGCCTGCCCGCCTTGAGAGCAGAGTCGCAGTTCACGCGCGATCCTGAGCGGGGGGCAGGCCCACGTAACCAGAGGAAGGGCCGCGATATGGCGGCCATCGTCTTCATGCACGCGTTCGATCCAGCGGGCGCGGCTGGCAGCCGCAGATCCTCCAGTTAAGAGACGAACATCGGGTGCTGGCTCCTGCCTCCTGACCTACCGGGTCACGGTGCGACGCCGGGACCGTTCTCGCTGGAACGGGCCGTCGCATCGATACGTGCAACGATCCTTGGCGAGGCCGAGCCCGTCCATCTCGTGGCTGTCTCCGGTTCGGTCAGCGTGGCGCTGCTGGTAGCGCTGGCCGAGCCGGCGCACGTCGCCGGCTTGATCTTGTCCGGGGGTACGGCACGCGGCGGGCGCGGAGACGCTGTGACAGTAGTCGTGGCGGCCACATCTGAGGGCCTGAAGAATCCCTGCTGTGAGCCGGACCGACAAGACGATGCCGCTACAAATACAGAAGCAGGACGGTCGCCGCTACAGGCATGACGCGGGCGGGTCCTATAAGGGCATCGGCAAAGACACGAACATCGCCGAACGGAGATCTCGGCAACGCGTTCGCCTGATCCTGCTACGGGGCGAGGAATCGGAGCCTACGAAGCACCGCCACAGCGAGAAGTGGCTCTACCAGGGAACATGAAGAAGCGCTCCAGGAGCCCCCGGGAGCGCTTCGCCGTGTGACGTGATCATGTGAGCTCAGCGCTTCGCCTAGCTTGCCGAGGGCTCAGCGCTTCTCGTCGATGGAGGCGTAGCCGTAGATCGTCATCGTGACCTCGATGTCAGAGTGGCCGACGATTTCCGGACGACGTGCGGCGGAACGCTTCCTGCTCTGCCGGGCGCACAATCAGACCGGTCGCGCGTCATGAAAGTTTCACCGGTAGTTGACGGAGGGAAAGCGCTTTCCTACCGTGGCTACGGTTTCATCGATGTTTCCATGCTTTGCCCGGGCAAGGTCACCAAGGCGATCTCGTACGCGGCGTCTTGGCGCTGGAACATGGCCCGCGCCGCCGTACCCACACCACTGGAGAGCATGATGCGCCTGAAAGCCGTCCTCGCATGCACCAGCCTGTTAGCCGGCACATTCATCGCCCTGTCCCAACCCGCCGCTCATGCCGCGCCCACGCGGTATGAGGCGGAGACCTCGCCCGCGGTCTGCACCGGCACCATCGACAGCAACCACTCCGGATACTCGGGCAGCGGGTTCTGCAACGGCAACAACGCCACCGGCGCCTACGCCCAGTTCACCGTCAACGCCGGCGCAGCCGGGACGGCGACTCTCGGCGTGCGGTTCGCCAACGGGACCACGAGTGCCCGGACCGCCGACCTGGTCGTCAACGGCTCGACCGTCCAAAGTGTCTCCTTCGAGGCCACCGGCGCGTGGAACACGTGGGTCACCAAGACGCTCACCGTGTCGGTGAACTCGGGAAGCAACACCATCCGGCTCAACCCGACCACCTCGAACGGCCTGCCCAACATCGACTACCTCGACTTCGAGGCAGGTGGCACACCACCACCCCCGCCGCCTGGAGGAATCATCGGCTGGGCCACGCAGGGCGGTGGCACGACCGGTGGTGCGGCCGGATCCACGGTCACCGTGAGCACCTTTGCCGATTTCCGGACCCAGGCACAGGCCGCAGGCGCCAGGACCATCCTGGTCAACGGCATGCTCAGCGGCTCGGGCACCGTCGAGATCTCGGCCAACAAGACGATCCGGGGCGTCGGCGCGAACTCCGGTATCTCCGGGACCACCCTCAACATCGAGGACATGAGCCCAGCCAATGTGATCATCCAGAACATGAACATCCGCGGCGTACCCGGTAACGACGCGATCCAGATCGAGAACGCCACCCATGCGTGGATCGACCACAACACCCTCTCCAGCACCATCGAGAGCGACCCCGACTACTACGACGGCATGCTGGACATCACCCACGGCGCTGACTACATCACTGTGTCGTGGAACGTTTTCCGCAATCACTGGAAGAACTCACTGGTCGGCCACTCCGACAGCAATGCCGGTGAAGATCGGGGCCACCTACGGGTCACCTATCACCACAACTGGTTCGACCGGACTTTCGAGCGCAATCCGCGGGTGCGTTTCGGTGAGACGGTCCACGTGTTCAACAACTACTACTCGAATATCAACCACAACACCTCCTCCTACGCCATCGCCTCGGTTATGGACGCCGGACTGCTCGTCGAAGCCAACGTCTTCGAAAACGTGCAGCAGGCGTGCTGGTCGGCGAGCGGGTACGCGGACTCCGATCCCGGACGGTTGGTGGCGCGAAACAACTCGCTGACCAACTCCGGGCCATGTGAGATCAATGGCTCCGTGGCGGCAATCCCGTACGGCTACACCGCAGAGAACGTCGGTGCCGTGAAGTCCTCCGTCACGGCGGGTGCGGGCGCCGGCAAGCTGTAACAGCGTTCCGGTTGACGTACAGGTGGAGGCCTGCGGCCCGCGCCGGCCGGTCGCAGGCCTTCACGACATCGCGCGGCAGGTCCGTGCCATCCGGGGCCGCCGGAGGCGCGATGGACGGCGACCGGTCCGACTGCTTCCGGAAGCCCGCGCGGGCCGCCGATCGGACCTCAACCGGGCCCTTCGGCGGGGATGCCGAGCCTGCCCCGGTACGGGTGCGACCGCTCGGCGAGGACGCTCAGAGCGCCGTCGAACCCTCCCATCTCGCAGGTCAGGAGGATCCCCATGGCAGTCTCGGCCTCGTCGCCTCCTATCAGGCCACACCGTGCTCAGCCTGATCTACCTCCGGGATCGGAGTTCCGCGGGCTGCCTGAGCCGCTGGACCCGGACGAGCTCGCAGAGCGCTTCACGCTGCTTCCGGATGATCTGGCAGCAGTGGCGAGGCGGGCGGAGAGGGCCTGGATACGGTCGACGAGCTCGGGTGGCTCGTGCACTTCGAAGTCGATGTCCATCAGCGCGACCCAGACGGCGAGTTCGTCAAGGTCGTTCGCGCCGCTGGACAACGTGCAGGACCGCTCGTCGATCGGCTCGATCGTCCCCGTCGTGGCCGGCATGTGCTCGGCGACGACCTCGGCCGGAGCGTGCATCGTGAAGCGGCCCTGGTATCGATAGGGCGCGATGGAGATCGACCGGGACATGTAGGCCGCCAGGTCGGAGTCGGGCGGGTCGCGGGGGACGAACCGTGGTCCGTTCGGCGTCTGCAGGCTCAGGCGGTCGACCCGGTAGGTGCGCCAGTCCGCCCGGCTGGTGTCCCAGCCCACCAGGTACCAGTGCCGGCCCGAGTGGACGAGCCGGTACGGCTCGGCGGCGCGAGCGCTCTCCTGCCCGTCGTGCGTCCGGTAGTCGAACCGCAGGGTCTCGTGGTCGCGGCAGGCGGCGGCGATCGCGGTCAGGGAGGCCGGGTCCACCGCCGAACCCGCCCGTCCCATCGGCACGGTCATCGACTGCAGCGCGTGCACGCGATGCCGGAGCCGGGACGGCAGCACCCGCTCCAGCTTGGCCAGCGCCCGCACGGAGGTCTCCTCGATCCCCGACACCGAGCCCCCGGCCGCCGTCCGCAGCCCCACCGCGACCGCCACCGCCTCGTCGTCGTCCAACAGGAGCGGCGGCAGGTCCGTGCCTGCGCCGAGCCGGTAGCCGGGCGTGCCCGCGGTGGCGTGCACGGGATAGCCGAGCTCGCGCAGCCGCCCGACATCACGGCGGACGGTCCGTGCGGTCACGCCGAGCCGCTCCGCCAGTTCCACGCCCGACCACTCCCGGTGGGTCTGCAGGAGCGAGAGCAGTCTGAGCAACCGGGCCGATGTCTCCACCATGTTCTCCAGATTGCCCTATTCCTAGGACCGATCCTGTCCTAACCCGTCCCTAGCGTGCTCTCCATGACGTTCACCACGGAGATCAGTCCGTTCCGCATCGACATCCCGCAATCCGCGCTCGACGACCTGCACGACCGGCTGGCGCGCACCCTCTGGCCCGACGAGCTGCCCGGCGTCGGCTGGTCGTACGGCATCCCGGTCTCGTACGTGCAGCGGCTGGCCGAGTACTGGCGCAGCGGATACGACTGGCGAAAGCACGAGGCGGCGCTCAACGAGTACCCGCAGTTCACCACCGAGATCGACGGCCAGAACATTCACTTCCTGCACGTGCGTTCCCCCGAGCCGGACGCGCTGCCACTGATCCTCACCCACGGCTGGCCCGGCTCGATCGTCGAGTTCATGAAGGTCATCGGCCCGCTCACCGACCCCCGCGCCCACGGCGGCGACCCCGCCGACGCCTTCCACGTCGTCGCCCCGTCCATCCCCGGCTTCGGTTTCTCCGGCCCCACCCGCGAGACCGGCTGGGACCTTCGCCGGGTCGCCCGTGCGTGGGCCGAGCTGATGAGCCGCCTCGGCTACGAGCGCTACGGCGCCCAGGGCGGCGACAGCGGCTCGGTCATCTCCCCCGAGCTGGGCCGCGTCGCCCCCGAGCGGGTGGTCGGCGTGCACGTCAACGGCGCGCTCGGCTTCCCGGCCTTCGACCCGGCCGAGATGGAGGGCCTCACCGAGACCGAGCAGGCCCGCATGCAGCTCTACGCCGACGACGACCGCTCCGGCTACGCGATCATCCAGGCCACCCGGCCGCAGACCGTCGCCTTCGGTCTGCACGACTCACCCGCCGCCCAGCTGGCCTGGATCGTGGAGAAGTTCAAGGAGTGGACCGACCCCGCGCACGACCTGCCCGAGGACGCGGTCGACCTTGACCAGATGCTCACCGACGTGACGATCTACTGGCTGACCCGCACCGCCGCCTCGTCCGCCCGGCTCTACAAGGAGGGCTCGGCACAGTGGGGGATGCCGGTCGAGCGCTCGGAGGTCCCGCACGGGGTCGCGGTCTTCCCCGGTGATGGCGGGATCCGGCGTGTCGCCGAGCGCGAGCACAACGTGATCCACTGGTCGGAGTTCGACCGGGGCGGTCACTTCGCCGCCATGGAGGCCCCTGATCTGCTGGTCGACGACGTCCGGGCGTTTTTCCGCAAGGTCCGCTGACCGCGGGCTCCGCGTGGCAACGGCTGGGAGAGTCGCCGCCGGTGGGCGAACACGTGGTTCCAAGCTCGGTCTCAGCGACCGCGTCCAGGCCGTCGTGCTGGCCTACGAGACCGGGCTGATCTCCCGGGCGGTGCGGCGCAAAGGGAGTGACTCACTCGGAGGAGGCAGAGTCCCCGTGCGTTCCGGTCAGGAGTGGCCGTTGCGCAGGACCGTCTGCCGGCCGTCGTCGCCCGGGGTGCTCACGATGAGGCGGCGCGCCATAGCCGTGGCGTCCTCCTTCGTGAGGCTCGCCCCCATGGCCGTGGCCTCTTCGTACGCCTCCGGAGAGAGGGCGTCGCGCACGGCGGCGACGTTCCGTGGGCCGTCCAGCGGATCCATGAGCTCGGGGGAGTAACCCACCCGGGAGCCGATGGCCGAGACCGTGCCGAGCAGCACGGCGCCGTCCGTCGCCCGGCCGGCCATGCCGAGGGCGCCGGCAAGCACGTGGGCACAGGCCAGCCAGGAGGTCACGTCCTGCACGCGGTCGAGGTGCACGACCAGCCGGGCCGCCTGCTGCACCGCGCGGTCGGCGTCGCCCAGGTCCATGGCGACCTTCGCCCCGATCCAGCCCGAGGAGCAGTACGCCCATTCGTGGCCGCAGGCCTCGGCGATGTCGGCGGCCTGTACGAGCTGCCCGGCGGCGAGCAGCGGATCGCCCGCCACCCTGGTGATCTGTCCGCGCACCATCATCAGCTCGGCCTCGACCCACGGCAGCCCGGCCGCCCGTACATGCTTCCAGCCCTCGGCGAGCGTGCTCTGCGCCTTGCCCGGGTCGCCGCTGAGCTGGAGGAAGTACGCCCGGTACGGCAGGGCGCGGGCCATGGTCTCGACGTCGCCGGTGGCCTCGGCCTGCCGCAGCGCCAGCTCGACGTCGTCGTTCCCGGCGAACGGGTCGCCCGCCAGGTACCGGAGCAACGCCCGCCCGATCAGCGCCTGCCCCCGCCCGGGGTGGTCGGCGTCTGCGCGGTCGAGGGCCTCGGACAGCCGCGCGATGCCTTCGTGCACGTCGCCGTTGCGATACCAGAACCACGACAGCGCGCCGGCGATGCGCAGCGCGGCGTCCCCGTCGCCCGCGGCCAGGGCACAGCTGAGCGCGGCCCGCGTGTTCGACTGCTCGTTCCGGAGCCTGCGCAGCCACAGCTCCCCGTCGAAGGTGCGCAGGCGCCGTCCGGCCGTCTCGGCCAGCTCGACAGCCCACGCCAGATGGCGGCCCGCCCATCGGGCCCGTTCGTCGCCGGACAGGGTGCGAAGGGCGTACTGCCGGATGCTCTCCAGCATCCGATAGCGCCGGGGCACGGCAACGCCGTCCACAGTGACCAGTGACTTGGCGACGAGACCGCCCAACCTGTGCAGCACCGCCGGAGGCCCCGCCACCCGTTCGGCCGCCTCCAGGTCGAACCCGCCCTCGAAGAGGCTCAGGCAGCCGAGCAGGTCTTTCTCGGGTGGGGTGAGCAGGCGCACGCTCGACTCGATGGCCGCCTCCAGGCTCCGATGGCGCTCGGGGGCGGTGCGGGAGCCGGTGGCCAGCAACGCGAACCGATCGTGGAGCCCGCCGGCGATCTCGTCGAGGGACAGGACTCGGGTCTGGGCCGCCGCGAGCTCGATGGCCAGAGGAAGGCCGTCCAGCTCCCGGCAGATCCGGGAGATCAGCCGCCGCTCGTCGTACGAGGGCCGCCGGTCCGGACGGACCGCGAGGGACCGTTCCACGAAAAGTTCGACGGCCGCCCCATCGAGGTCCAGCGGTGGCAGATCCCAGGTCGTCTCTCCCGCGACGGCCAACGGCTCCCGGCTCGTGGTGAGCAGCCGCAGGCCGGGGCAGCGGGACAACAACGTCTCCGCCAGCGGCGCGACCGCGTCGACCAGATGCTCGCAGTTGTCGAGGACCAGCAGCATCTCCCGGTCGCCGATCGAGGCGGCGAGGTGGTCGGTGCTGGCCGTGATGGCCGTGCCCATCGCCGCGCCGACCGTGGCCGGCAGCAGCTCCGCATCGGTCACGTCGGCGAGGAGGGCCAGCCACGGGCCGTCCCCGTCCTCATGCTCCCGGG
The DNA here is from genome assembly GCF_004011505.1 of Nonomuraea polychroma. Taxonomy (NCBI): domain Bacteria; kingdom Bacillati; phylum Actinomycetota; class Actinomycetes; order Streptosporangiales; family Streptosporangiaceae; genus Nonomuraea; species Nonomuraea polychroma. The sequence goes on along the minus strand of NZ_SAUN01000001.1, from coordinate 8,777,540 downwards.
CGATCTCCAGAGCCAGGCGGCTCTTGCCGGTGCCGCCGGGACCGGTGATCGTCACCAGCCGGTGGGCGGCGAGCAGATCCTTCACCGTGCTCAGGGCGGCGGCACGCCCGATGAGGCGGGTCAGCGGCGCCGGAAGCTTCGGGCGGGCAGGCACTCTCGGCTCGGCGGGCTCGGCGATCACCGCCGCCTCCTTCGGAGCCCGCCAGTCCAGCGCGGGGTCCTGCCGGAGCACCGCTGCCTCCACGGCGCGCAGCGAGGGGCCGGGGTCCACTCCGAGCTCCTCGATCAGCCGCTCGCGCGCCATGCGGAGGGCGGCCAGGGCGTCTCCCTGCCGCCCGCTCCGGTACAGGGCGAGCGCCAGCAACTCCCAGGACCGCTCCGCCAGCGGGTGCTCGCGGACCAGCGACTCCAGCTCGCCCACCGCCTGGACGGCCGCGCCCATCGAGAGGCGGGCCGCCGCGTGGTCCTGGCGGGCGGCAAGCCTGGCGTTCTCCAGCCGCGCGATCTCGGCGCCCGCCACGTCGGAGTCGCCGAGGTCGGCGTACGCGGGGCCGCGCCACAGCGCGAGCGCGGTCGCGAGGCTTTCCGCCGCCGCCGGTGGATCGTCGGGCAGCAGCCTCGCGCCGCGCTCCGCCAGAGCGGCGAAGCGTTCCGAGTCCACCGATTCCGGCCTGACGCGCAGGACGTAGCCCGGGCCCTGGCGGTCGAGGAGGCCTGTGGCCGCACGGGGCTGCCGGTCTGGTTCGAGGGCCTTCCTCAACCTCGTGATGTACGAATACAGCGTGGAAATGGCGCTGTTCGGAGCGTGTTCTCCCCATACCGCGTCGACGATGTGGTCGGTCGTCACCACCTTGCCCTGGGCGATGAGCAGTGTGGCTACCAGGGCTTTGACGCGGGTGCCTCCGAGTTCGATGCGTTCGCCCTCGCGGGTCACCGCCAGAGGACCCAAGACGGAGAACTGGAGCACGGCTGGTTCAGCGCTCACCTATGGCCGTTCCTTAGCGTCTATCTCCGCCCAAGCGCGGAATTACCGCCTTTATACCCCAAAGCGGGATATGGATGGGGTATCCCACACCAATTGACCACGGCCGTGACGCCTGTGACAGGAGGGAGGGTTAGGGCGCGGCGGCTAGCGACGCGGTGACCACCACGGCGGTGTAACGCATCGTGAAGCCGCCCCCCGACGCGTCGATCGCGGCGCCGATGCCCGCGAGCAGTTCTTCCAACTGGTCCGGTGGGAACCGGCTGTGGCCACCGTGGGTGGGCACCTGGTCCAGCCACTCGTCCCGGGTGTAGGGCCGCTCCCAGTCGAACCGCCACTGCTCCGGGTCGCTGAACGCGCCCGACTCCCGTATGCCGTCGGCTGGCTTGGTGAACATCACCGAGTACATCTCCATGGCCGGCATCGTCAGGGCGTACGCCGGCACGTCGGGCACCACCCTGCGATAGACGGAGGCGAAGGCGTCGGCGACTTCGGGCGGGGGCTGGGCCACGTTCCAGAACAGCGCCAGCCGGCCACCTGGCCGCAGCACGCCGGCCGCCTTGGCCGCGCCTGCGACGGGGTCCACCCAGTGCCAGGTCTGCCCGGCGATGACCGCGTCGAAGGTCCGCCCGGCGGGATCCCACGTCTCAAACGCGCCCACCTCGACCTCGATCCCGCTCTGCCGGGCCCATTCGGCCATCCGCGTGTCGACGTCGACGCCGAGCACCCTGCAGCCGGCCGCTCGAAACTGCCGGGTGGAGATGCCGGTGCCGCAGCCGACGTCGAGGACGTCGGGTCCGGGGCTGGCGGTGACAATGCGGTCCACCATGGCGTCGGGGTAGCGGGGACGGGTCCGGTCGTAGCGTTCGGCGTCCGAGCCGAACGACTCCGCTACCTGACGGAGTCGATGAGGCTCCTGCTCAGAAAGACCTGCGCGCTCAGGCGGTAGAGTGGGCATGTGCCCACCATAGTGGGCACATGCCCACTCGTCAACGGAAGGGAGAGGCAGGCAGCATGCCGACAGGGGTGGCCATGCGCGACGCGCGCGCACAGTTGTTCGACGCCGCCGAGCGTGTGCTGCTCCGGGACGGGCCGAACGCGCTGACCAGCCGGGCGGTCACCACGGAGGCAGGCTGCGCGAAGGGTGTCCTGCATCGGCACTTCGCCGACTTCGACGCGTTCCTCGCCGAGCTGGTGCTGGACCGCATCGCCCGGATCGACGACCAGTCCGTCGCCCTGCGTGAGTCCGCCGGGACCGGCACCGTCGCCGGCAACCTCACCCGCGCGCTGATGGAGCTGTTCGGGACGGTCGCCGTGGCGATCGTCGGCCTCATCATCTCCCGGGACGAACTGCGCGCCCGGCTGCGTCAGGCGAGGCCGTCCGGTGTCCCGGTCCTGGCCGAAGCCGCGGCCATGATCGCGGCCTACCTCACCGTGGAGCGCGAAATGGGGCGCATCGCGGCGGATGCCGACGTCGACACGCTTGCGCTCACGCTGATCGGAGCCGGGCACCTGCTCTTCGCCGACCGGAAAGGCGCCCCGCCGGACGCCGAAGCCGTCGGCAAGGTCGTGGACACGGTCATCGCCGACGTCCTGCAAAGGCGGCTGCTATGAGCGGTCGGGAGCAAGCCCGCGCCAAGGGGACGGGCGCCGGTGCACGGGGAAGGTCTACGCCGAGGTCACGGGGAAGGTCTACGTCGAGGTCACGGGGATGACAGGGCGGCGTAGTCTCTGATCATCGCGAAGCGAAGCCTGGCGGCGGAGTTTGGGCATCTGATGGGATTTTTCGGCACATACCTTTTCGACGGAACCCGATGGCTGACGTACAAGGGTGACAAGCCACCGGCGATCCCGGGTCCGTGGCTGATGCTTGACATCTACGACAGCGACATCGCGACGGTCGTCTATTCTCCGGCGGGACGTGGCAGCGGCGTCGCGTACCTGGGCTTCACGCCACGCACATACTTCGAGGACGAGGCCGCCTCGCCACCGACCGACGTAGAGCGGGAGGCGAAGGGCCTCGCCGACTGGTGGAGGGAACGACGGGGCGGCGCCGACAAGATCGCACATGCCGCGAAGGAAGACGAGCTGGCCATCTATCTCGCCGAAGACCAGGATCTCGCGGAGATCGAGTTCGACGAGGACGAGGATGTCGATGATCTCGATGACGGGGAGATCCTCGTCGAGGTCAAGGCCGCTCGTTTCCTCACGGCTCTCGGATTGCCGGTCCCTGAAGAGCTCTCCGATCGATGAACGAGGTGCTGTCCCGAGATGTGGCGACGGCCCGGCCGGTCAGCCGGCCGGGCCGTCGCGGTTGCTAGGCCGTTCCGCAGACGGTTCCGTTGAGGGTGAAGACCGTGGGAAGGACGTTCGGGCCGCTGTAGTTGCCGACGAATCCGATCGTGGTGGACGCGCCCGTGGCGAGTGAGCCGTTGCCGGCCTCGTTCACGACCTTGACGTCCGACCCGGTCTGGGTCCAGACGGCGCTCCAGCCGCTGCCCAGGCTCTGCCATGACCTCGGCCAGGTGAAGTTCAGTGTCCAGCCGTTGATCGGCGCGCCGTTGTTGGTGATCTCGATGGCGCCGACGTAGCCGCTGGCCCAGTCGGTCTGGTTGGTGAGTTTGACGGTGCAGGAGCTGGCGGCGGGGGTGCCCGTGGTGAAGGTCAGCGGTGGGGACGACCAGGAGAGGCCGCCGCCGCTGTCGCGGGCGATCACGTTGACCGTGTACCGGGTGCCCGGCTTGAGGTTGTTCACGGTGAACGACGTGCCGGTCGTCTCGCCGAGTTGCTCGCTGATGGCGCCGTTCTGGCGGTGGAGCTCGTACTTCGCGATCGGACGGGCGCCGGGGGAGGCGGCCGGCCAGGAGATCGTGGCGGTCTTGTCCGTGATGTCCGAGGCAGTCGGCTGGCCGGGGGCGGCCGGGAGGCCGGTCTGGGACGAGGCGGGGCGCAGGACGAGCGTGGTGAGGGAGAGCGGGGGCAGCGTCGGGTTTTCCGCCGTCGAGGTGGTGATGCTCGTGGCGCCGTTGGTGTGGGTCAGCACGGTGGCCGCACCCGCCGCCGGGCGGAAGCCGGAGTAGTCCAGCGCGATCGGGTACGACGTGTCGGACGATGTGTTGATCAGCAGCACCGCCAGGTCACCGTTGGGCCGGCGGGCGGCGTGCGCGGTGACCTTCGGCTGGTCGGTCGCGGCGCGGACGAACTGGTCCCCGGGGCGGGCGAACCTGCTCATCATCTGCAGCGCGTAGTAGGGGGCGAAGGGCGTGTTCAGCGCCGGCTCGCAGACCGAGTTGTCGGAGGTGCACGTCGCACTCGACAGCAGGCCGAAGTCGCCGTAGTCGGTGTGGCCTTCGACCTGCGTGACGGGGCCGATGCCGTTGTGCACGTTCCACCAGTCGACCGTGAAGACCCCGTTCGCCAGCAGCGTCGCGTACGCGTCGGCGGCGGCCAGTGCACCGGGCTGGGTGGTGGTGCCGGCGCTGCTGCTGCCGGTGTTGAACTCGGTCATCGCGATGCCGATCCGCTCGGAGCCGGTTCCGGCGTACTTGGTGATCTGCTCGCGGGTGAGGTGGATCATGTCGGCCACGTGGCCGGCCTTGTCGAGGGCGCCCGGATACCAGTGCAGGATCACGAAGTCGATCTTCGATCCGGCGGTGGACAGGACGACCTTGTTCCAGGTCCCGGTGTCCCCTTCGCCGACCAGGCCGTCGGGCCAGTTGGCCGAGGTGGTCAGCACCGCGCCGATCTTGATGGTCGGATCGACCGCCTTCATGGCGTCGGCGTAGGCCACGACGTGGCGGGCGTACTCGGCCGGGCTCTTGTCGGCATGGTTGTCCGCCTCCCAGGCGGAGCCGTAGTGGCCGTTGCCGTAGTTCTCGTTGCCGATCTCCCAGTACTTGATGCCGTAGCCCTTGGTGACATTGGCGTGCCGTACCCAGGCCGCGGCCTCCTCGGCGGTCCCCGTGCCGTAGTTGGCGGTCACCATCGCCTGAGCTCCGGTGCGGCGTACGCCGCTCATGAACGTGTCGAAGTCGGTGTTGGGGGCGACATATCCACCGGGCGCGGTGTGGTCGGCCCAGTGGTAAATGTCGGAGTACGAGCCGCCGGGATAGCGCAGCAGCTTCACTCCGGCGTCCTTCAGCCGGTCGGCGGTCTCGTCGGTGCCCAGGTTCGTGTCCCAGATCGCATGGTTGGTGCCGATGCCCGTCTGGGGGACGGTGGCCAGGGCGGCGCGGGCGTTGACGGTCACCGCGACAGGGGTGGTCTCGTCGTCGGCGTACGCCGCGGGGGCGGACAAGGCGGTCAGCGACAACAGGATCGCGGACACGGCTCGTAACAGGGTCTTCGGCATCGGCGCTCCTCGCCATGGATAGCGGTCACCACTCGACGCCCCCTCCTGACCAGGAGGCACCATGATCATGAGGGGAGGGCGCCAGGACCGTCAACCAGCCGTGAAACTTTCACGGCCGGGCCTGGAGCGTGGTGGAGCCGGTTGCGCAAGCGGCGACATATCTGGATAGGGCGGGCGGCGAAACGGTGGAAACGGCGGACGACGGCCATCGCGAAGCTATGATCGCCGTCGAGCCGGACCGGACGGAAAGGACCGCATGCCTTTCGACCACAACGATCACTACCACCGCACGCTCCTGCGCCGGGTGCCGAAGGGCTGCCGGACCGCGCTGGACGTCGGCTGCGGGACCGGCCGCTTCGCGCGGCGGCTCGCGAGCCTCGGGATCCAGGTCGACGCCGTGGACCCGGCGGCGGAGGTGATCAAGGCCGCCGAAGCAGAAGGCGGGGGCCCGCGTTTCCACCACGCCGACATCACCGAGATGGAGCTGCCCGAGGGCCGCTACGACTACATCTCCTGCCTGGCGAGCATCCACCACGTGCCGTTCGGCACCGTCGCCGCGCTGCGGGACGCGCTCGCGCCCGGAGGCGTGCTGGCCATCCTGGGCTGTTATCCGGAGCGGTCGGCCGTGGACTACGCATGGAGCCTGGCCGCCATCCCGGCCAACGCGGCCGCGCGCCTCGCCGTCGCCGCCACGGAGCCTCGGGGGCGGGCGGAGGGCACACGGGCGCCGGTCAGGAATCCCGAGATGTCGTTGGAGGAGATCCGGCGGGAGGCGGCCGCCCTGCTTCCTGGGGCCACCATCCGGCGGTTGCTCTTCTGGCGATATCTGCTCGTCTACCGCAGGCCGAGCTGATGGATCCGCTGCTGACCCGGCTGCGCGCGGCCGGATTCGACGCCGTCTCCGCCGACCTCGCTCCCGGCGGGGTGGTGGCCATGGCAGGCATGGCCACCCTCCGGGACGGCTCCCGCGTGTTCGCGAAGACCCTGCAGGGCGCCGGGGCCGATCTCTTCGAGATCGAGGCCGAAGGGCTGCGCGTGCTGCGCGAGGCCGGTGCCACGACCCCGGACGTGCTGGCGGTGACACCGGACCTGCTCGTCCTGGAGCCGCTGTGTCCGCGACCGGACGACAACGAGCGGTTCTGGGAGGACCTGGGCCGCATGGTCGCCTCCATGCATGCCGTGACCGGTGAGCGGTTCGGCTGGCACAGGGACGGCTGGCTCGGCCGGCTGCGCCAGGACAACACCTGGGACGAGGACGGGCACGCCTTCCTCGCCCAGCGCCGCATCCTGCGCTGGCTGCCGGAGCCGCTGGTGGAGGCCGCCTTCGACGCCGAGGAACGCCGATCGCTCGAACGGCTCTGCGCGGCGCTGCCCGACCTGCTGCCGCCCCGGCGGCCGGTGCTGACACACGGCGACCTGTGGCGCGAGAACATTCTCACCGACCGGGCGGGCGGCCCCGCCCTGATCGATCCCGCCGTCTCCTACAGCTGGGCCGAGGCCGACCTGAGCATGCTCTGGTGCTCACCACGCCCGCCGGCCTCCGACCGGTTCTTCGCCGCGTACAACGAGGCGGCGCCCCTGCCGGATGGCTGGCGGCAGCGCATGCGGGTGTTCCACCTGCGGGAGTTGCTGAGCGACATCGCCCACGACGATGGCGGCTGGGGCGCCGCGCAGGAGGTACGCGAGATCATCGCGCCGTTCGCCCGCCGTCAGTAGGTCAGTTGTACCTGTAGAGCTTCGTTTCGATCCGGCGGTTGTGGTCGAACACCGAGGCTCGGTACATGCTGATGGCCAGATCGCCGTGCTCGGCCTTGCCGCACGTGTTGACGCCGGCCAGCTGGTGGATCTCGAACCGCGCGGTCGGGTCGCCGGCCACGAAGTATTCGGCGCGCGCCTGATACTTGTCGGCGCGGGTGTCGCAGGCGAAGACGTACGTGTTCCGCTCGGCGAAGCAGGTCATGGAGGCGCCTCTGGTCGAGGTGCAGACCTTGGCCCGGGCACGAGCGGCGGCCGGGGTGACGCGCGTCTCCCGCTTGACCGGATATTTGGCGATGTTCTGCACGGTCTTCCACCGGCCGAATCGCACCCGGCGATTCCCGTCGTACAGCGCCACCCGGAAGGTCACGACCTTTCCGATCTCGCGGCTGCCGCGCACCTCGCCCTCGCGGGCCAGGTTGTGGATCACGTACTTGGTGCCGAGGTAACCGTTCAGGTAGTACTCGACGGCGGGGTGGACCTTGTCACGCGCGGTGTCCTCGATCGTGATCCCCGGCCGATCGCTCCCGTCCGGCCCTACGCACGCCTCCGCTCCCTTGATCCGGACGCACACGGGCTCGTCCTCGTCGGCTTCGCTCACGGACGTGGGAATGTCCCGCGCGACCACGCGAGGCTCCACGGCCGCCGCGGCCCCGTCGGCGCTGAACACGACAGCGATCATCGCGACCGCTGCGATGAATGTACGACCTAACGCCACTCGAACCTCACCAGTCTCAGAAGTCACATCGGTTGTCTGAATGTGACGCTGATCTCTCCGGATAAGTTCGGATTTCGGATAGATGGTGTTCAGCAGACGTTCAGAGCACGGCGAGAAAAGCCTTCATCGGCTGGACCAGGCGCTGAACGAATGCCACGAGCGCCATGCCGTTCGGCCTGGCGCCGTGGCACTCAGTTTTCCAGTTCGGCCGGCTCCCGCCTCTTCGTGGTCAGGGAGGCCAGCAGCAGCATGAGCGCGCTCTGGGCGAGCATGCCGGGTGCGAGCGGCGGGGCGAAGCCGACGGTCTTGGTGGCCGCGTACCACCACTGGGTGAGCGGCGAGAGCGTGCTCCACTCGGTGTCGGAGCCGCCGGCGCCGTAGTTCACCGAAATGTGGACGAAGACGCCGTACGCCGCCGTGAGCAGCACGACCAGTGCCATCACACGAACCACGGTGACCGTGCGCGCGGAGCCGCCGAAGGCCAGCATGGCCAGGGCGACCGTGAGGAGCACGAGCGCCGCCCACGGGATCATCTGGGTCATGCTCTCCCAGTGGCGTTCGAAGGCGAGCTCGAAGGCGGCGCCGGCGATGCCGATGGCGACCAGAGCTAAGAGTCCGAAACGTAGCGAGATCGTGCCTGCTTGGGCGAGCTTGCGGTGGCTTGGCGCCCTCTCCGAGGTTGAGGTCATGCCACTGACCATTTCCTCGCTGGTTCAGAGCATCCTGTGCGAATTCTGAAGAACTGGTAAGAACCTGTCAGCCTGCCGTACGCCGCAGGACCTGCTCGAATATCCGGGCCAGCTCGACCGCGTCCTCTCCCGCGTGATGTGTGTGGGGGAACCCATCGAGGCCCAGCTCCCGCTTGATGTCGCCACTGCGGCTCGCGGACCACTCACGGCCGGTCAGTCCCATCCAGTAGCTCCGCAGATCGATCCCGGACCCGGTCGCGCCGAACGGGCTCTTCCCGGTGAAGCGCATGAAGTACCAGTGCACGAACATGCCGTCCCACACCGCGGGCGCGGCCAGGAAGACGGGCCGCCCGATCTCCCGCAGCCCGTTCACCCACCGGGCGGCCGCCGCCATCGCCTCCTCCGGCGTGGGCGCCTCGCGCAGCAGCCGGTCGCGGTCGAGCCCGGAGACGGCCAGCGCCTCGGGCACGTATGCGTCGGAGATCGGCCGCAGCTCCGTGTAGAACGTCAGGTCCGGCCGCCCGGCCACGGCCATGCCCAGGGAGATCATGCTGTACGGGCCGGGAACGGGCCCGTCGGCCTCCACGTCCACGGCGACGTACAACTCCGGAAGTCGGGACACGGCCCCCAAGGATAACTGCACGAGTTCTTCACGACATCCGCACGCCGGCCTGGTGGATCGGCGGGACCTGGCGCGGTGTGCTCGAAGGGGATCACCTGCCGGTGTCCCACTCGACGGAGGTGCCGCCCATGGGGGACTGGATTGATGAGCCGATCGTGGATCCCACGCTGTCCGCACGCGACCGGTCGCGCCTCCTCAACGCGGCCTCGCCGCTGCCCGGCCCGCCTGACCGCGACCCGCCACCCTGGGTGCGGTGGCTCTTCCGTTTAGGCGCGGTCGTCACCGGCGGCGGGGGAGCCCTGTTCACCGTGGCGGCCTACCACACCGACCCCGGGGCGGCCGGGCTGTCGGCCGTGATGGTCGTGGTCATCACGATGCTCTTCATCGGCGTCACCCGGCCCGGCATGGGACATCGGCGCTACTGCAGGTACGCCGGCCGCTACGTCATCCCGTCCGCGCTGGACGACGCCGCGCTCGACCTGCTGGCCAGGGCGCGGCAGGCCGTCACGGACGTGTCCGGCTCCCGCGTGCACCGGCTGGGACTCCTCGACGCCATCGCCAACGACGTCGTGCTGCCCGAACAGCTGTGGGAGATCGCCTGCCTGTTGCGTACCCACACCGACCTGCGGGCCGAGCAGGCCGCGGCGCTGGGCGAGGTGATGACGCCCGAGCTCGCCGCCGTGCTGCAGGCCCAGCGGGAGGCGCTCGGCCTGTCGGTGGCGGCTGTCGCGGGGCGGGTGGAAGAGCTGGAGGCGTACGCGCGCCGGGTGCGGGAGGCGGACGCGGCACTGCGTGCGCAGGAACTGCAGAAGAGCAATGAACGGTACCGGGACCTGCTGGCCAGGACCGGCGACACGGAGGGCCTGCGTCACCTGATCGACCAGGCCGACACGCTGACGAAAAGCCTGCGTGCCGAGTGTGATCCGGGCGCCGCGCTCAGCCTCGGCGCGGCGCCCCAGGAGTTCACATGTTGATCATGTGACCGGCGAGGCCGTGGATCGCCTCCTTGACCGCCTCGCCGAGCGTCGGGTGCGCGTGGACGTTGCGTGCCACCTCGTGCACCGTCAGGTCCCACTGCTGGGCCAGCGTCAGCTCCGGCAGCAGCTCGGTGACCTCCGGCCCGATCAGGTGGGCGCCGAGCAGCTCGCCGTGCGTGTCATCGCTGATGATCTTGACGAACCCGGCCGCGTCGCCCAGGCCGTGCGCCTTGCCGTTCGCGGTGAACGGGAACTTCGCGACCTTCACGTCGTAGCCCAGGTCGCGGGCCTGCGTCTCGGTGTAGCCGAAGCTGGCCACCTGCGGCTGGCAGTACGTCGCCCGCGGGATCATCACGTAGTCCAGCTCCATGGTCTCCGCGCCCGCGATCGTCTCGGCGGCGATGATGCCCATGGACTCGGCGGCGTGCGCCAGCATCAGCTTGGCGGTGACGTCGCCGATGGCGAAGATGTGCGGCACGTTCGTCCGGAGGCGCCCGTCGACCGCGATCGCGCCCCGGTCGGTCAGCGCCACGCCGGTCTTCTCCAGACCGTAGCCGTCCACCCGCGGCTGGAACCCGATGGCCTGCAGGACCTTGTCCGCCTCGAGCACCTGCTGCTGACCGTTCTTGGTGACGGTGACCTTGACGGAGGCGCCGGTGTCCTCGATGCCGTCCACCCGGGTCGAGGTCATCACCTCGATGCCGAGCCGCTTGTAGCGCTTGGCCAGCTCCGCCGAGACCTCCTCGTCCTCCAGCGGCACGACCCGGTCCAGGAACTCCACGATCGTGACCTTGACGCCGTAGTTGTGCAGCACGTACGCGAACTCCACCCCGATGGCGCCGGCGCCCGCGATGATGATGCTGCGCGGCAGCTCCTCGGTGAGGATCTGCTCCTCGTACGTCACCACCCGCTCGGACAACTGCGTGCCCGGGATCAACCGAGTGGTCGCGCCCGCCGCGATGATGCAGTGGGAGAACGTGATCGTCTCGCCGTTCACCTGGAGGGTGTTCGCGTCCAGGAACGTGCCGCGGCCGTCGTACTCCGTGATGGCGTTCTTCTTCATCAGGTAGTGAACGCCCTTGACCCGGCCGTCGGCCACCTTGCGGCTGCGCTGGAAGGCCGCGCCGTAGTCGAAGGTGACATCGCCGCTGATGCCGAACGTCTTGGCCTCGTTGTGGAAGATGTGGGCCAGCTCGGCGTTGCGCAGCAGTGCCTTGGACGGGATGCAGCCCACGTTCAGGCAGACGCCTCCCCAGTATTTCTCCTCGACGACCGCGGTGCGCAGCCCGAGCTGGGCGGCGCGGACCGCGGCCGTGTATCCTCCCGGACCCGCGCCGAGAACGACGACGTCATAGTGAGTGCTCATGAGTCGGACCATACCGTCCGTCCGAACTCTCCTCTTCGCTAGACCTCCACCTTGTACGACAGGGTGAGCTCATCAGCGGGAACACCGCGAATTCCCCAGTTGACCTTGGGCATCTCGATGATGGTGAGCTCCAGGTCCTCGGGGTCGTGCGGCCACTTGTCGTAGAGCGCCCGGATCAGCGCCCGCTTGGCGTCGTCGGTGCGCCCGGTGAAGCAGACCACCTCGACGATCAGATAGCGATCGCTCCGCTGGGGGCACACGAAGTCGTCGGCGTCCAGCAGCAGGAACCGGTGGAACCGCTTGTCCTCCGGCAAACCCCACGCGCTCACCAGGCACGACTGCACCAGGTCCGAAATCTCCCGCTGCCGCCCGGACCACACGTCCCTGCGGCCGTACATCTTCACCTGAGCCATGTCGGCCACTATAGAGCTGTGATCCGTATTCTCCTCGCCGACGACGAAGCCATGATCCGCGCCGGGGTGCGCGCGATCCTCGCGACCGATCCATCGCTGGACGTGGTCGCCGAGGCGGGCGACGGCAGGCAGGCCGTCGACCTGGCCATCAGCCATCGACCGGACGTGGCGCTGCTCGACATCCGCATGCCGAGGCTCGACGGGCTGGGCGCGGCCGCCGAGATCCGCAGGGTCGCGCCGGAGACGGCCGTGGTGATGCTCACCACGTTCGGGGAGGACGACTACATCGCCAAGGCGCTCGACGTCGGGGCCGCGGGCTTCCTGCTGAAGTCGGGCGACCCGCGCGAGCTGATCGCCGGGATCCACGCGGTGGCCGACGGCGCGGCCTACCTGTCGCCCAAGGTCGCGCAGAGGGTCATCGCCCAGCTCGCCGACGGCAGGATGGCCAGGGGCGCGCAGGCCCGCGACCGCATCCAGGCGCTCACCCAGCGCGAACGTGACGTGCTCGCCCTGCTCGGCGCCGGACTGTCCAACGCCGAGATCGCGGCCAGGATGCACATTGTGGAGGGCACGGTGAAGGCGTACGTGAGCGCCATCCTCACCCGGCTCGACGTACGCAACCGCGTACAGGCCGCGATCATCGCCCACGAGGCAGGGTTGGTAGCCTGACCCGTGATGTATCGCCTCGTGTTCACGCAGGTCTTGCGACGTTTCGACGCCGAGGCCGTGCACCATCTGACGGTGAGCGCCCTCGCGCTCCTCGCGCGGTTGCCGCTGGTCAAGCGGTTGCTGCATCGCGCGCTCGCGCCGCACGACCCCGTTCTGCGCGTGAGCGCGTTCGGCGTGCACTTCCCCGGCCCGCTGGGGCTGGCCGCCGGGTTCGACAAGGACGCCGCCTGCGCGGAGGCGATCGCGGCGCTCGGCTTCGGGCACGTCGAGGTCGGCACCATCACGGCGCACGCCCAGCCCGGCAATCCGCGCCCGCGCCTGTTCCGCCTCACCAAAGAGCACGCGCTGATCAACAGGATGGGCTTCAACAACGCCGGCGCCGCGGCCGCCGCCCGCCGGCTGCGCCGCGCCCGCGGCGTGCCCGTCGTGGTCGGGGTGAACATCGGCAAGACCAAGGTCGTGCCCGAGTCCGAGGCCGCAGCCGACTACGTGACCAGTGCCAAGGCACTGGCCCCGCTGGCCGACTACCTCGTGGTCAACGTCAGCTCGCCCAACACGCCCGGGCTGCGCAACCTGCAGGCCGTCTCGTTGCTGCGGCCGCTGCTCACCGCGGTCAAGGAGGTCGCGGACAACACGCCCCGCCGCACCCCGCTGCTGGTCAAGATCGCCCCCGATCTGGCCGACGAGGACGTGGACGCGGTCGCCGACCTGGCGCTCGAGCTGGGCCTGGACGGGATCATCGCGACCAACACCACGATCAAGCACACCGGCGAGACCGGCGGACTGTCCGGCCGTCCGCTCAAGGGCCGCTCGCTGGAGGTGCTGCGCCGGCTGCGCGCGAGGGTCGGCGACCGCCTCACGCTGGTGTCGGCCGGCGGGGTCGAGGACGAGGACGACGTCTGGGAGCGCCTCCTTGCCGGCGCGACGCTCGTCCAGGGCTACACGGGCTGGATCTACGGCGGCCCGCTCTGGGCCGCGCGCATCCACCGCCGGCTGGCCAGGCGCGCACGCCGTCACGGCCTGAAGTCGATCACGGAGGCCATCGGCCGCACCGCCTGACGCACTATCGTGGCATGGTGATCGAAGCGGTGGCACTCACAGACGACGTCGTCATGCGCCCGGCCACAGAGGGCGACGCCGCGGCCTTGCTCCGGGCCTACGTCCGCAACCGCGACCACCTGCGGCCGTGGGAGCCCCGCAGGCCCGAGGAGTTCTACACGCTGCGCGGGCAGGCCCGCCGGCTCCAGGACGTGCTGGAGCAGCAGGCCGCGGGCCGGGCGGTGCCGTGGGTCCTGGCCGACGGCGAGGAGATCGTCGGGCGCATGACGCTCAACACCATCGTCCGCGGGCCGTGGCTCAGCGCCGACCTCGGCTACTGGACGGACGCCCGCTACACCGGCCGCGGCCTGGCCTCCAAAGCCGTCGAGGAGGTGTGCCGGATGGCCGACCAGGAGGTGGGCCTGCACAGGATCGCGGCCGGCACACTCCTCCACAACGTCGCCTCGCAGAGGGTCCTGCTCAAGTGCGGCTTCGAGCCGTACGGCGTCGCCCCGCTCTACCTGGAGATCGACGGCAAGTGGCAGGACCACCGGCTGTTCCAGCGCATACTCAACGACCGCCCGGCTTTTTGACGGGCTACATGCTCGGCCGGGTGGACTCCGGGTCGTGCGTCATGGCCTCGATGCGAGCCATCACGTCCGCCACCCGGACGCCGCTCGGACGGTGCGGCCGCCGACGCTGCCACGGGTGCGGCCCCGCGAGCGGGCGATACTCCACCCCGATCGCGTCCAGCCGCCCCAGGTGCTCCTCCAGCCGCCCGGCGAAGCCCTCCTGCCCGGTGCCCGACCAGGCCACCTCGGCGAGCGCGCAAGCCCGCGGCCACATGCGGTAGTCCAGCGTGCGGGCGTCCGGCACCCGCTCGGTCCACAGCTGCGCCTGCGCCCCCACGACCCGCGCGCGCTCCTCGTCGGTCCACGTCTCGGGCGCCGGCTGGAACGCGGCCACGTCCTCGACCGTGATCGCGTCCCCGATGGCCATAGGTTCGTCGGCCGAGGCCGCCTCGGCGTAGTCGAAGTACAGCGGGAACACCGGCGTGGCCACCACGTCGTGCCCGGCGGCCGCGGCACGCCGGCCCACACCCATGCCGCGCCACGGCATCACGACGGTGTCCTGCCGCAACCCGCCGCTGACGAACGCCTCGTCCCACACCACGGCCCGCGCCCCGCGCTCGGCCAGCGCGTCCGCCAGCCGCCGCAGGAACCACGCCTGCAGGTCGTTGGTGGTGGCCAGCCCCAGCGACTCGCGGTACGCCGTGATCTCCGCCGAGCCGGCCCAGTGGTCGAGCACCACCTCGTCGCCGCCGATGTGCACGTAGGGCGTCTCGCCCAGCGCCCCCATCAGCTCGTCGAAGATCGTGATCAGGAACTCCACGGTCGGCGGCAGCGGCGACAGGATCGCGGGCGAGATGCCCCACCGGTCCAGCACGTCGTGCCGCTCCCCGGTGGCACCGAACGCCGGGTAGGCCGCCAGGATCGCCGACGCGTGCCCCGGCACGTCGATCTCGGGCACGACCGTGACGCAGCGCGCCCGGGCGTAGGCCCCGATCTCCGCCAGGTCGTCGAATGTGTAGTAGCCGCCGTGCGGGACGTCGTCGTACGCCTCCGGCTCCCGGTAGTAGTTGATCGCCGTACGCGCGCGGTGCGCGGCGACCTCGTGCAGCAGCGGGTACGCCCGGCTCTCCACCCGCCACCCCTGGTCGTCCACCAGGTGCAGGTGGAGCCGGTTGAGCTTGTGCATCGCCATCAGGTCCACCAGGCGCAGGATCTCCCGCTTGGGGAAGAAATGCCGGGCCACGTCCAGGTGCAACCCCCGCCAGGAGAACCGCGGGGCGTCGTCGATCCGGACCCCGGGCACCAGCCACGAATCCTGTGCGGAGGAACGGTAGGTGGCGTGGGGCAACAACTGGTGCAGCGACTGCGCCGCGTAGAACGCGCCGGCGCGCCCGCCCGCCACGATCTCAATGCCCCGCGAGCCGACCGTCAGCCGGTACGCCTCCTCGCCCAGTGCGGGATCCCGGCGGACGTCGATCTCACCGGAGTCGCCTGGACGCAGGTCCAGCACGGGCAGCGCCAGCCGTACGGCGTCCACGAGGTCGCCGGACACGGTCGCGCCCGCGGTCAGTTCGTAGGAGGCGGACAGGTGGGTGAGCAGCTCAGGGCGAGGAATCATGCTTCGAGATAGTGCTGCAATCCGTTCGCCAGCGCCACTGCGATCCGCTGCCGGAACTTCGGGTCCTGGAACTTGGCCGCCTCGACCGCGTTCCTCATGTTGCCGGACTCGATGAAAATCTTCGGCACCGTCGAGAGGTTGAGCCCGCCCAGGTCGTTGCGGTAGCTCAGGGCATCGCGGCCGATGTAGGTCGAGTACGGCAGGCCGGTGCCCTTCGCGAAGGCGTCGCGTACGGCCAGGCCGAGCCTGTCGGACTTGCCCACGACCTTGTCCACGGGCCCGTTGATCTTCTTGGGGATGATGACGTGGAAGCCGCGGTTGCCCGGGGCCGAGCCGTCGGCGTGCACGGAGATCGCGGCGTCCGCATTGGCCTTGTTGCCGATCGCGGCCCGCTCGGTGATGCACGGGCCGACGCCGTCATTGCTGTCCCTGGTCAGCTTGACCGTGGCGCCGCGGCTCTTGAGGATCTTGGCGAGGCGGGTGGAGACGTCCCACGTGAAGGCGGCCTCGCTGTAGCCGTTGTTCGTGGCGGTGCCCGTCGTGTCGCAGGGCTTCCACTTGGTCAGCACGTTGACCTTGCGGTTGACGGCCGCCGGATCGCGGCGGTTGCCGCCGTTGTGGCCGGGGTCGATGACGACGACCTTGCCGTCCAGCGGTTTGCTCTCCGACGCTCCGTCCTTCGCCGTGGCCTGCCTCTGTGCAGGCGCCTGCTGCTGCACGGCGGTCGCGGGAGCGGCCTGACCCGCCGCGGCGCCACCGGAGCCGGTGCCGCCGCACGCGGAGGCGATCAGGCCGCAGACGGCGAGTACTGACGCTGGTAGAGCACGCATGGGCTCCAACTTACGTCAAACCCGAAACTCGAACCGTCCTTTACGAGAACCCCGGTGCCCCGACCTCCTGACGATCCAGCAGGGCGGCCAGCTCCCGCGCGTCCTCGGCGTCGAGACCGAGAACGACGCGGGGGCGGCCCCACGGGTGGTCGAGGGAGTGGGCGACGTAGCTGGCGACGGATTCGGCGCCGGCGTCGACGCCCCGCCCCCTGCCCGCGCGCCAGTGCCCCCAGGCGCGCTCGAGCTCGGCCGCCGCGCGCTGGGCGCAGGACACCAGTTCCGGATCACGCATGACTGTTCCCCCGGATCAGATCGTGACCGGATGGATCCGGCCACAAATAGCATGACCCTGTCGAGTAAACCGCCGCGCGGCCGCCACGCCACGCTGCTTGACTCAGCCTTGGCGGTTCCCGAACAAGAAACCTGCTCTAGCAGGCTCCCGTACCGGCAGCCTGCTTTGCAGTTTGGTCATTCTCCGAATAAGAAACCTGCCTCGGCGGACTGCCGCCCTACCGTCGTGCGCGGGGTCCGCGCCGTAGCGGCAGCCCACCCCGCAGGTTTCTCATTCCGCTTTTCCGGTGCTGCGGCGGACGATCAGCTCGGGGCGGACCTCGCGCATGCGGGCGACCTTGGCGGGGTCTCCGATTCTGTCGCTCAGCAGTGCGGCGGCCGACCTGCCCATCGCGCGGCGGGGCTGGTCGACCGAGGTCAGCGAGATGTGCCGGGAGGCCGACAGATGCGTGTTGTCGTACCCGACCACGGAGAGGTCTTCCGGCACGCGCAGGCCCAGTTCGTCGGCGGCGGACAGAACGCCGAGCGCGACCACGTCATTGGCGGCGAAGATCGCCGTGGGCCTGGGATCGCGGGTCAGCAGCGCCATCGCCGCCGCCCGGCCGCCGTCCTCGGAGGAGTCCGCGGCCTCGACCATGATGTAGGGCGCCAGCGAGTGCCTGCGCATCGCCACGAGGTAGCCCTCGCAGCGCGACGAGCGCGGCCCCTCGATGTGCGCGATGCGCTTGTGACCGAGCTCGACCAGGTGGTCGATGGCCAGACGGGCGCCGAGCTGGTCGTCGTCGACCACGATGTCGACGCTGTCGAGCTCGATGTCACGTTCCCCTACGACGACGGTCGGCGTGTAGGCGGTGGCCTCGATCAGCGTCTCGCTGGTCGGCGCTATGCCCAGCAGGACCAGCCCGTCGACGCGGAGCTCGAGGAAGGCCTCGACGGCCTCGTCCTCGAACGCCGGGTCCCACTGGCTGTTCCCGATCAGCATGCGCAGGCCGTCGCCGTGCAGGCTCTCCTGCAGGCCGTCGAGGAACTCGGCGTAGAACGGGTTGTGCAGGTCGGCCACGAGCGCGCCGACGAGATGGGTACGTCCTTCCACCAGGCTGCGCGCGACCGCGTTCGGCCGGTAGCCGAGCTCGCGGGCGGCTTGCAGCACCGCCTGGCGCCGGTGCTCACTCACGTGCGGGGATCCGCGCAGCACGAGAGAGACCAGCGATTTCGAGACGCCGGCTCGCTCGGCGACATTGCGGATGGTCGGTCTGGGCCGAGGCAGGGCATCTACCTCTCTGAGCTCAGTAATGGTTGAAGTGTTGACGGGCGGTCCTGACATGTGTCTCCCCCGCGAGGCGGATACGGGCACCTGTCTGACCAAACGATCGAGTTAGCCGCAGGGTACGGCCTCCGTCACTGATTGACGCACGGATGCCGATATTGACCGGATATTCACACGTCAGCCATTCGATACTGTGCAGATGTGACAAGCGGGAAGTCAGCCGAGACGGCACGGCCGGCACGGCGCAGGCTCAGCGTGGACCGCCGTCGCGAGGAGCTCATGGCGGCAGCTCTGGAGCTGTTCAGCACCCGCGACGCGGAGGACGTCTCGATCGACGACGTGGCATCGGCGGCAGGCGCCTCTCGGGCCTTGGTCTACCACTACTTCGGTGGCAAGCAGGAGCTCTACGTGGCCGCGCTGACGAGCGCGGCGGAGCAGCTGGAGTCCCGGTTGCGTCCGCAGAACGGCGGCCGGCCGCTGGACGAGCTGGCCTCCGGGCTCAAGCGTTATTTCGACTTCGTCGAGGAGCACGCGGCCGGATTCGCGGCACTGCTGCGCGGCGGCCCCGCCAACAGGACGGGCGAGGTCGGCGAGATCGTGGACGGCGTGCGGCGGCGGCTTTTCCGCCTCATCCAGAAGCAAATGGGCGTCGAGGAGCCGAGCCCGGTGCTGCGCACGACGCTGCGGTCGTGGATCGCCTCCGTGGAGACGGCGGGTCTCGACTGGCTGGAGCATCGCGACATCGAACGTCCGATGCTCGAACGCATGCTCGTCGAGCACATGGTGGCGCTGCTGGGGGTCGCCGCAACCCATGACAGAGACGTGGCCGCCCTGATGGAGCGCCTGGGGTAGAGGGAACCGGAAGGATGGCGCCGGGCGGGCGGCGCCACACTCTCCGACCGTGGTGGACCGGGCCCAGTCTCAGCCTGGTCCACCCCTCAACCCCCCTGAGGTTCGTGAGTGACGACCCTCCGGTTACTCCGAGCGCTGCTGCGGAATCCCCGCGAGCAGTGCCCGAACCTCGGTCTCCCGGTAACGCCGATGACCGCCCAGGGTGCGAATCGACGTCAACTTGCCCGCCTTGGCCCACCGCGTGACGGTCTTGGGGTCGACCCTGAACATGGTGGCGACCTCAGCGGGCGTAAGCAGTGGCTCGGCCTCGGGTGTACGAGCTGACATTTGTGCGGCCTCTCCTCCGTGTGGACCGGCTTCGCGATCCTGTGACTGCCTTTTGCGCGTGTCACGGATGTCCACCTACGGCCCAGAGCGTGCGGCTTTTCTGAGCCATATGCGGTATCACCCGATGTGACCATACCGCCACGCAGAGCGATTGGCGAGCCCTTCTTTGACCCAACTGCCCGCCCCCGTGGCCATGTCACGCTCGGTGATTCTAGCGACACGGTTCGTGGTATCGCAGTGAAAACGGCAAACTACTCAGTTCGCAGAAGAGAGCAGCCGTGAGACGTGACCTACTCATGCAGGTCAGACGGTCGTATTGGGGTTCAGTTGGCAGATTCCAGCTGTTGCATTGACTTCCACCGGAGGATCACCCTCTGGTACATGGCGTAGGCAAGTTCTTCTTGACCTGTGTCCAGGCCCGTCAGAGCCGCCGAGAGCTCCGCCACCGACTGGTCGGCCTGCAGCGCGTCGTCGTCCATGAGGTGCACGAGGCCGCCGTAGTCGAGCTCGACCAGCGAATGCGGGTGGAACTCCTCCAGCCACCGCGCGATGTCCTCCACGTCGAAGTTGGCAGACACGTCCCCCAGATGCCTGCGCAGCACGTTGAGCGCCCGAGCGGCCCGCCTCCTGGCCTGCGCCATGGAAGTGACGTAAATGAGGTTGCGTCCCGTCGCCGTGGTCTTCACGTCCTGTCCAGGAGTGGCGGAGCCGAGCACCAGCCAGCGCTCGTTCCCATCAAACGGCACGAACCACGATGGCGGCACATGCCACGCCGTAGTGCGGATGTGCGTGCGCAACGCGGACGAGCCGGCCTGCCGCTTGAACCGGTCGAAGTCGTCGGCGATCTGCTCGGCGACGCCCTTGGGCACCAAACGGTCCATCAGCTTCGCGGGAGTGGTCCCGCGCAGCCTTGAGAACGCCAGCCATGAGCGCAGCCGGGTCTGCCAAGGACAGACATAGAGACGGTCTTCAACGCGCCGGAGATAGGCGTTGGGGCTCTCCTGAGCGGGAACGGGTTGAGGGGGCATGCCGAGCAGGCGCATGACCGACTCGCTGTGCTCCGCATTGAGCGCGTTCGCGCGGCGCGGGCGGTCACGTGAGTCGGCATAGTCGGCCCACACCTTGCGCTCGGACTCGGCGAACGCGGTCAGTGGCTCATAGACGCGGAGGTAGGCGGCATAGGGCAGCACGGAGGCATCGTGTCACGAAGCGACCCTGCGTGCACCGTCGTGGCTTACTACGCTGTGAGGTGATCTCCGCCGCAACGGTGCGGCGGACCGGACAGGGAGTCACTACCGTGACCGACGTCTTCGGCTCGTCCCACAAGGACGTCCACGAGCAGGTCGTGTTCTGCGCCGACGAGCAGAGCGGCCTGCGTGCCATCATCGCGATCCACAACACCGCACTCGGGCCGGCACTGGGAGGCACCCGGTTCTACCCGTACGAGAGCGAGCACGCGGCCCTCGCCGACGTGCTCAACCTGGCCAAGGGCATGGCGTACAAGAACGCGCTGGCCGGCCTGGACCTGGGCGGCGGCAAGGCCGTCATCATCGGCGACCCGGCCCAGGACAAGAACGAGGCGCTGCTGCGCGCGTACGGCAGGTTCGTCGAGTCGCTCGGCGGGCGCTACATCACCGCCTGCGACGTCGGCACCTACAGCGAGGACATGGACATCGTCGCCCGGGAGTCGCGTTTCGTGACCGGTCGCACGCTGGCGAACGGCGGCGCGGGGGATTCGTCCATCCTCACGGCGTTCGGCGTGTTCCAGGGCATGCGTGCTTCGGCCGAGCGGGTCTACGGCACACCGTCATTGCACGGCAAGCGGGTCGGCGTCGAAGGGGTCGGCAAGGTGGGTCACCGCCTGGTCGAGCTCCTGCGCGAAGACGGCGCCGAGGTCGTGATCTGTGACGTCAGCCCCAAGGCGATCGAACGTGTCCGCCTGCGGCACCCCGAGGTCGACGTGGTGCCCGACGCCAGGGCTCTGACGTCGGCCGACATCGACGTGTTCGCGCCCTGCGCGCTGGGCGGCGCGCTCGGCGACGACACCGTGGCTCGGTTGAAAGCGAAAATCGTTTGCGGTGCGGCCAACAATCAACTCGCGCACCCCGGTGTCGAGAAGCAACTCGCCGAACGCGGGATCCTGTACGCGCCGGACTACGTCGTCAATTCCGGCGGGGTGATCCAGGTCGCCGACGAGATCAAGGGCTTCAACATGGAACGGGCCAGATCCAAGGCCGCCCAGATCTATGACACGACTCTGAAGATCTTCCGAATCGCGGCTGATGAGGGCGTTCCTCCCGCGGTCGCAGCAGATAGGCTAGCTGAGCGCAGAATGTCGGAAGTCGGGCGTATTAGGGCTATTTGGCTGGGCCACTGACGCCCCACGCCCATACGGCGTACCGAGCTGGGCACAAAACAGGTACGGTAATAGGCGAACGATAGGCTGACGCCCAAAGTCAGGTGGCGTCAGTGTGTGGTGCGTTAGCGACGAGGGGTCGGGGACGACCCCACACGAGGGGGTCGAGCCAATGGGGCGCGGCCGAGCAAAGGCCAAGCAGGTCAAGGTTGCTCGCCAGCTGAAGTACAACAGCGGTGGCACGGATCTTGACCGTCTTCGCGATGAACTCGGGGTCGGAGACTCCAGCCGCAATGACGACGCCGACGACCTCAACGATGAGCTGGCGGATCGCTATGCCGATTACGCCGATGACTATGACACCGGAGACGACGACAGTCGTCCGTCCGGCCGTCGATAGCCACACTCCTGGTTGACGTGGCCGAGGGCCCGGCCGCTCTTCGGCGCGCCGGATCCTCGCTCTCGTTCGTCGGACCTCAGCTCGGATGCGGCCAGGAGCTGCTCGCCGGCAAAGCCCCACGGGCAACCGTGGGGCTTTCGTCACGCTTGCCGGGCAAGAAAGCCGGCGATGAGCGGGGCGATCTCTGGAAGCTTCTCCTCCAGGGCGAAGTGCCCGGTGTCCAACACGTGCACCTCGGCCTCGGGCACGTCGCGCTGGTACGCGTATGCGCCGGGCTCGATGAAGATCGCATCTCCGCCTCCCCAGAGCACCAGCGTGGGCGGGCGGTGCCGGCGCAGCCATGCCTGCCAGGCGGGATAAAGCTCCAGGTTCGACCGGTAGTCGAGCGCGAGCGCCAGCTGTGCTTCCTTGCGTCCGGGCAGGTCGAGGAAGTGCTGGTCGAGCGTCCATCCGTCAGGCGCGATCAGTGACGGGTCCGTGGCGCCGTCCTCGTACTGACTCCGTGTGACCGGCAACGTGAACAGGTCCTCGGCGGGGTCGGCGATGACCTGGCGCGCGATGTCGGACAGGCCCTCGTCGTAGGCGTTGGCGTTCTGCACGATCAAGGCGGCGATCCACTCGGGATGCCGGGTGGCGACCCGGAAGCCCACCGGCCCGCCGAAGTCGAACGCGTACCAGACGAACCGCTCCAGGCCGATCGCCCGTACGAACCCCTCGACCACGTCGGCGAGCCGGTCGAAGGAGTAGACGAAGCCGTCCGGCGCTCGCGTGTGCCCGAAACCGGGGTAGTCCGGCGCGATCAGCCGGTAGCGGTCGCCCAGCGCGTCCATCAACCGCCTGTACTGGTGCGAAGCGGACGGGAAGCCGTGAAGAAGCAGCACCGGCAGCGCGTCTCGCGGCCCCGCCTCCCGATAGAACACCTGAACGCCGTCCACGTCCACGAACCCGTGCCGCACCTGGGGAATGCCCATGACTAATGCCTCTTTCGGTGGATTATGCATTAGTTATAGCGAGAGGCCTCTAATGGGTCAACCCCAAGATGTACCATTAGTCTCCATGGACCTCCTGATCGGTGAGCCGCTCGCGCTGGACCTGGTCAACACCCGCGCCCGCGACTTCGACGCCCTCGACGCGGCCGGGGACTTCCAGACGTGGCTCGCCCGCCAGGCCGACCGGCTCACGCCACCGTCCGCCCCGCTCACGGCCGCCGGGCTGGCCGCCGTCCGCCGCCTGCGCGGCCATGTGGAGTCGGCGCTGAACGCCGTACGCGACGGCGCCGTGCCGCCGGACGCGGCCATCGCCGCGCTCAATGAGGCTGCCCGCGCCGCACCGCCCTACCGGGTGCTGGAGTGGCGGGACGGCAGTTTCCGCACGGGTACGGACCGGGACGGCGACGACCTGGCCCGCCTGCTCGCCCAGCTCGCCGAGGCGGCGGCCGACCTGCTCACCGACTCGGCCGTCGGCCGGATCCGGGGCTGCGAGGGTCCCGACTGCCGCATGGTCTTCCTCCCCGCCCACCCCCGCCGGCGCTGGTGCTCACCCGACCTGTGCGGCAACCGCGTTCGCGTGGCCCGCTACTACCAGCGCCACAAGCCCACCTGACGGGCCGCACCTGAGGCCGGTCTCGCCGAGGGCGGGCACACGCCACCGGCCACGCGGTCAGCGGCCTCCCTGTGGTGCTCTCGCGGTGCCATGCCCGGCCGCCGCGCCGGCAGGCGGGGCGGCATGGACACCGCGGCAGCGCGGGCGGCACGGCCGGCGCGTCAGTAGGCGGGCGGGAGGGGCACCGCGGCAGCGCGGGCGGCACGGCCGGCGCGTCAGTAGGCGGGCGGGAGGGGGCCGGTCAGCGGTAGCGGGCCTGGCCCGTGCCGGGGACGACCTCGCCCAGGACCCACGCCTGCAGGCCGCGCTCACCCAGCAGGCGGATGGCGGCGTCCGCGGAGTCAGCGGCGACGACGGCCGCCATGCCGACCCCCAGGTTGAAGGTGCGGTCCATGTCCTTCTGGGCCACCCGCCCGTGACCGGCCAGCACGCCGAAGATCGGCGGAGGCGTCCACGAGGACCGGTCGAGCAGGGCGTCCAGGTGACCGGGAAGCGAGCGCGACAGATTGCCTTCGATCCCGCCCCCCGTGATGTGCGCGAAAGCGTGCACCCCGGCCGTGCTGCGGGCCAGTTCCAGGCAGTCGAGGGAGTAGATGCGGGTCGGCTCCAGGAGCTCCTCACCCAGCGGCCGCCCCAGCTCGGGAAGCACCGCGTCGAGGGACAACGACGCCTCACGCAGGATGTGGCGGACCAGCGAGTAGCCGTTGGAGTGCACCCCGGAGGAGGCGAGCCCCAGCACCACGTCGCCTTCCTGGACGAGGGCGGGCCCGAGCATGGCGGACGCCTCCACGACCCCCGTGCCGGCCCCCGCGAGGTCGTATTCGTCCGGACCCATCGCCCCCGGGTGCTCGGCCGTCTCGCCGCCCACGAGTGCGGCCCCGGCCAGGCGGCAGCCCTCGGCGACGCCGCCGACGATCTCGGCGACGCGCTCGGGCACCACCTTGCCGCAGGCGATGTAGTCGGTCATGAACAGCGGCTCGGCCCCGCACACCACCAGGTCGTCCAGGACCATGCCGACCAGGTCGATGCCGATGGTGTCGTGCTTGCCGTACTGCTGGGCGATCATGACCTTGGTGCCCACGCCGTCGGTGGAGGTGGCCAGCAGCGGCCGCTCGTAACGCAGCAGGGCAGAGGCGTCGAACAGGCCCGCGAAACCGCTGGCGTCGTCGACCACCTCGGGGCGACGGGACCGCGCCACCTTGTTCTTCATCAGGTCGACGGCCCGCTCACCGGCCGCGATGTCAACGCCGGCGGCCTCGTACGTATTCACGCTTTGGTCTCCAACACGAACTTGCCGACGTTGTCCTGGTCGATGGGGATGGGGTAGGAGCCGTCGAAGCAGGCTCTGCAGAGGCGATCGGCCGGAAGCGTGGTGGCCTTGGTCAGCCCCTCCAGGGAGATGTAGCCGAGCGAGTCCGCGCCGAGCGAGGCACGGATCTCCTCCACCGTCAGCGAGCCCGCGATCAGCTCGGCCCTGGTGGCGAAGTCGATGCCGTAGAAGCACGGCCAGGCCACGGGCGGCGAGGAGATGCGTACGTGCACCTCGCGCGCTCCCGCCTCGCGCAACATCTTGACGATGGCCCGCTGGGTGTTGCCCCGCACGATCGAGTCGTCCACGACCACCAGCCGCTTGCCCTCGACGACCTCGCGCAGCGGGTTGAGCTTGAGTCGGATGCCGAGCTGGCGGATGGTCTGGGAGGGCTGGATGAAGGTGCGGCCCACGTAGGAGTTTTTGACCAGGCCCTGCCCGTAGGGGATCCCGCTCTCCTGCGCGTAGCCGACGGCGGCCGGGGTGCCGGACTCCGGCGTGGGGATGACCAGGTCGGCCTCCACGGGGTGCTCGCGGGCCAGCACGCGGCCGACCTCGACCCTGGTGACCTGGACGCCGCGGCCCGCGATGGTGGTGTCGGGGCGGGCGAGGTAGACGTACTCGAACAGGCAGCCCTTCGGCTCGGCCAGCGCGAAGCGGCGCGATCGCACGCCGCGCTCGTCGATGGTGAGCAGCTCGCCCGGCTCGATCTCGCGGACGACCGTGGCGCCCACGATGTCGAGCGCGGCCGTCTCCGAGGCCACCACCCAGCCGCGCTCGAGGCGGCCGAGCACCAGCGGGCGGATGCCCTGCGGGTCACGGGCCGCGTAAAGCGTCTTCTCGTCCATGAACACGAGCGAGTAGGCGCCCTTGACCTGTGGGAGCAGCTCGGCGGCGGCATCCTCGACGGAGCGGGTGCGGTCCTGGGCCAGCAGCGTGGTCAGGACCTCGGTGTCGGTCGTGGCCCTGGTCGACCCCGGGGCGAGGCGCTGGGCCAGCTCCGGGGTGTTGATCAGGTTGCCGTTGTGCGCGAGCGCGAGGCCACCGACGTCGGTGGAGCTCAGCGTGGGTTGCGCGTTCTCCCACACGCTCGATCCGGTCGTGGAGTAGCGGCAGTGGCCGATGGCCAGGTGGCCGCGGAGGGTGCCGAGCACAGACTCGTCGAAGACCTGGGCGACGAGGCCCATGTCCTTGTAGACGAGAATGCGGCTGCCCTCGCTGACTGCGATGCCCGCGGACTCCTGGCCGCGGTGCTGCAACGCGTACAGCCCGTAGTAGGTCAGTTTTGAGACTTCCTCGCCCGGAGCCCAGACGCCGAAGACGCCACAGGCGTCTTTAGGAGCGCGGTCATGGGGGTCCAGGTCATGGCCGAGCCGGCCGTCGCCCTTCAGCACATGCCTCAGTCTAGGTCGGCCGAATCTGTGCTCGCACCCCGGGGCAATATCACAGTGCGTGGGATGACCTGCCCGCATTGGACCCGTCACGTACGAACTCCCCGGTGACGTTGCGGTTGGCGGCGGAGCCGAGGAAGACGATCAGTGCGGCCAGGTCGTCGGCGGTGGACAGGCGGCGGCTTGGCGTGCGGGCGGCGATCTCGTCGAGGACCGGCTGGGGGATGGGGCGGGAGACGCCGGTGATCGTGAGGCCGGCGACGGCCACGTTCACCAGGATGCCGTCCCTGCCGGCCTCCCAGGCCAGGGCGCGGGCCATGCCGTGCAGGGCCATCTTCGCGGTGCCGTACGGGCCGGGGCCCGGCATGCCCTCCTCGGCCGCCCCCGACGACACGAACACGATCCTGCCGAACTTCCGCCGCCGCATCTCGCGCAGCACGGCCTGGGCGAGCAGGGCGTTGCCGACGACGTTGGCGTGCAGGGCGGCCGTCCACTCCGCGGCCGGCACGTCCTCGAAGGGAACACTGTTGGGCATGATCGTGCCCCAGCGGACGGCGTTCGCGACGAGCGCGTCCACCGGGCCGGCCTCGGCGACGGCGGGCGCGATCGTCGTGTGGTCCTCCAGGTCCAGATGGACGGCCGCCGCTTCGCCGCCTTCCTCCTCGATCCGCTTGACGACCTCGGCCGCCCGGTCCGCGCCGGACTTGTACGTGATCGTGACGCGTGCCCCCGTCTTGGCGTACGCGAGCGCGGTCGCCGCGCCGATGCCCGACGAGCCACCGGTAATGAGCACATGCATGGCAAAATCCCTTCAAAATCTGAATTAGCCGACTAATTAGCCAGCGAACTAGACGCGAGGATCGCCGCGCAAGGGCAGTTCGCTGGCGGTGAAAAGAGCTAGGTCTGCTTGGCGCGGACGAGACGGGCGAGCAGATCGCGCTCGGCGTCGCCGAGGCCGCGCTGAAGGTCCTCGTCCAGCCTGTTCCAGATCTCCTCCACCGGCTCGCGGAGCGCCTTGCCCGCGTCGGTGAGGTGCACCCGGCCCACCCGCGGCCGGCCGGGATCGGGCGCCCGGTAGACGAACCCGGCCCGCTCCAGCCGCTGCAGCGTCTTCGTCACGGTCGGCGGCTCCACGCCCAGTCTGGCGATGAGCTCGCCCTGCGTCAGCCCGTCCTCGCGCCACAGCTGGTTGAGCAGCATCTCCTGTCCCACGTGCAGGCCCAGCGGCGCCAGGGCGGCGGCCAGCTGGTTGCGCTGCGCCTTCATGAGCTTGATCAGTGCGTACGACAGGGTCTCGTCCAGCATGCCCTCATCTTGCCCGCCGCCTCCTGCTTTGGTGCATGGTGACCCAAGTATGGGCGGCCTCTTACCGTGTCGTGTGGTTTAGCCGACGTCCTCCGCGCAAGGGTGAAGTATCCGGCATGCAAACCCGTCGGGAGACGCAGACGTGACCACATCTGGGGATCCGAACGAGCCCCGCCCGGGCAAGGACCCGCGCGAGGAACGTCCGGAAGAGGGCGAGCACGCGACCGAGTGGTGGCGCGAGGGCGGCGCCGCGGAGGACGAGCGTCCAGGGCAGGAGGAACGTCCAGGGCAGGAGGAACGTCCGTCCATGCCCGGACCTCACGAGCCCAGGCCGTACGAGCCGGGGCCGACGGGCGGCGACGAGACCCCGCCTGATTGGTCGTCGGCCGGCCCGCCCGGCGCCGGCCCCACGGGCGGTGTCGTGCCCGAGGAGGAACCGCCGGGCACACCTGACTCTGAGCCCAAGCCGCCGCCCCCTCCCGAGGTGGAGCCCGAGCCGCCGGCACGCGAGGGGGAGGAGCCGATCGCGCCGGCGCCGCCCGTGGTGCCGCGCCCTGACGTGCCGTCCACGCACGAGCCGCGCCCGGCCCACGAGCCCCGGCACCCCGACCTGCCCACCGCGCCCGAGACGCCGGAGCCGGCGGGCGGCGACGACGCCGAGGCGACCCAGGCGTTCCCGATCCCGGGCGCCACCCCGTCATATCCCGGCTGGGAGGGGCCGCCGCCGGAAGAGCCGCCGGGCAGGCCGGCGCCGTCCCGGTACGAACAGGGCGCACAGAGCGGCGGGCCGCCCGTCTCCCCGTACGGGCAGTACGGCGCCCCTTCGCAAGAGCCGCCCAGCGTGCCGGGCACCACCCCGTCCAGCCCGTACGGCGGCCCGCCGGGTTACGGCCCTCCGCATGCGGCCGGACCCCCGTACGGCCGGCCGGGCCCGCCCTACCCGGGGCAGGAGGACAGAACCGGCCAGGGCCTGGCCACGGCCGCGCTGGTCCTCGGTGTGGCCAGCCCCTTCCTGGTGTTCGTCTGCTTCACCGGTTTGATCACGGCGATCCTGTCGATCGTCTTCGGCTGCGTGGCACTCGCCAAGCAGGCGGGCAAGGGCCGCGCCATCGCGGGCATCGTGATCAGCGTCCTCTCCCTGGTCCTCTTCGCGATCGTGGCGCTCTGGTTCTGGAACGTGGTCCAGGACTGTACCGATCCACTCGGCCGGGTCTCCGAGCGCTGCTTCGAGGAGAAGTTTCCCTGGATAAGCGGGACCCGCTAACGCAGCGGCAGATGGGCTGACAGATCGGCGCGGGATCCGCTGGCGGAGACCGCGCCTTTCGCCATGGCCTCCTCCCACGTCAGCCGCCCCAGCGCGAGCTCGATCCAGGTGCGCCCGTCGGTCTCGACCACGTTCGGCGGCGTGCCCCGGGTGTGCCGGGGCCCGGCGACGGCCTGGACGGCGGCGTACGGCGGGACGCGTACCTCGACCGTCCTGCCGGGCGCGGCGGTGGCCAGCTTGTCGAGCAGGTAACGCACCGCCTGCCTGGCCGCGTCACGTTCCGGCCGCAACCCCCGGTCATAGGCGGCCAGCACGGCCGCGACGAGCGCGTCGGGCAGCGCGGACGCCGGCCCGTCGTAGGGAGGCTCGTCGAGGGCGACCAATTGGTCATCGAGGGCCGATTTCAGCTTTTCAGGATCCATCTTGCGTGCCGCCACCTCACTATTGTCTCCCGGGCAGCGTTCATCGAGACGGAGGTCTTCGTTCACCTTCGGTTTCAGCGGCGACCGTAGCCTCCGCGGCGTACAACCGCGCACATATCTGGAGGACCTGTGGCGAACCTCATGGGGGGACGGCAGCCGCTGCCGCTGCTTTCCACCCCGCACAAAGGTGGCCGATCCGCGCTGACCTGTCAGTTCCGCTGCGGCAACGCGTGCGCGCACGACGTCGGCAACACCTCTGACAACGCTTATTTCGGCGATGTGGTGAAGGAGGCGCTGTCGCGCCGCGGCGTGCTGCGCGCCGGAGCCCTGGGCGCTCTGGTGGCGGGCGTGGGCGTGGCCGGGGCGTCCCCCGCGCTGGCCGATGACCCTGAGGCCGCTGCCACCGCTCATGGCCCGTCCGGGAGCGACCTGCGTTTCACCCCTGTGGCGCCGAACAAGGAAGACGCGTTGCGCGTGCCTGACGGCTACAGCTCCTCCGTGGTGGTGCGCTGGGGCGACCCGGTGCTGCCCGACGCGCCGGCCTTCGACTTCGAGAAGCAGACCGCCGACGCCCAGAACAAGCAGTTCGGCTACAACTGCGACTATGTGACGCTGTTCCCGATGGGCCGCGACCGCGCGCTGCTCTGGGTGAACCACGAGTACAGCGACGAGAAGCTGATGTTCCGCGGGTACGCGAGTGGCGCCACCGCGACCGAGGAGCAGATCAAGATCGGGCTGGCCGCGCACGGCGGTTCGGTCGTGGAGATCGAGCGCGAGGGCGCCGGCCAGTGGAAGCTGGTCACCAACGGCCGTCGCCGCTACAACCGCCGCATCACCGCCCAGACCCCGATGAAGTTCAGCGGTCCGGCGGCGGGCAGCGCCCTCCTGAAGACGGCCGCCGACCCCCAGGGGCTCAAGCCGGTCGGCATGCTGAACAACTGCGCCGGCGGCACCACCCCGTGGGGCACGGTGCTGACCGCCGAGGAGAACTTCGACCAGTACTTCGTCAACGCCGACAAGGTCCCCGCGGAGCAGAAGCAGTACGCCACCCGCTACACGCTCACCACCGGCACCCCGTCGAGCAGCCGCCGGTTCGACCGTGTCGAAGAGCGCTTCGACCTGGCCAAGCACCCGAACGAGGCCAACAGGTTCGGCTGGATCGTGGAGATCGACCCGTTCGACCCCGACTCCACGCCGATCAAGCGCACCGCGCTCGGCCGCTTCAAGCACGAGGCCGCGACCACCACGATCGCCAAGGACGGCCGCCTGGTCGCGTACATGGGCGATGACGCGCGCTTCGAGTACGTCTACAAGTTCGTCTCCAAGGACCGCTACATCCCCGGATTCGACCGCCACAACCGGACGTTGCTGGACGAGGGCACCCTGTACGTGGCCAAGTTCACCGGCGACAGCCCGGCGTCCGAGATCGACGGCACGGGCAAGCTGCCCGCCGACGGCCTCTTCGACGGCTCCGGCGAGTGGATCCCGCTGGTCTCGGGCGACAAGTCGTTCGTGGACGGCATGACCGCCGAGCAGGTCCTGGTCTACACCCGCGTGGCCGCCGACAAGGTGGGCGCGACCAAGATGGACCGCCCGGAGGACGTCGAGCGCAACCCGGTCACCGGCGCCGTCTACGTGGCGCTGACCAACAACAGCAACCGCACCGCGGCCCAGGTGGACGAGGCCAACCCGCGTCCCTCCAACAAGCACGGCCACGTGCTGGAGATCGTCGAGCAGCGCAACGACGCCGGCGCGACGAAGTTCGCCTGGTCGCTGCCGCTGGTCTGCGGCGATCCGAACGACGCCGCGACCTACTTCGCCGGCTTCGACAAGTCGAAGGTCTCGCCGATCTCGTGCCCGGACAACCTGGCGTTCGACCGTGACGGCAACCTGTGGATCTCCACGGACGGCAACCAGCTCGGCTCCAACGACGGCCTGTTCGTGATGCCCGTACGCGGCAAGGAGCGCGGCTACCTGCGCCAGTTCCTCACGGTCCCCATCGGCGGCGAGACCTGCGGCCCGATGATCACCCAGGACCAGCGCAGCGTGTTCGTGGCCGTGCAGCACCCGGGCGAGACCGACGGCGCGAGCCCGGAGAGCCCGAGCAGCCGCTGGCCCGACGGCGACCAGCCGCGCCCGTCGGTCGCCGTGGTCTGGCACAACAAGGGCAAGAAGATCGGCGCTTGACCTCAACTTAACTTGAGGAACTAGATTTCCATGCCATGAGCATGGAAATGACCGCTTGGCACCAGCTGTATTCGATGAACAACCGGCCGGAGCGTCGCCCGCTGTCCAGGGCGACGCTCCGTCGCATTGCCGGCTTCGCCCGCCCGCACCGCCGGAGACTGGCACTGTTTCTGCTGCTCAGCGTGGTGCTGTCGGGCCTGGCAGTGGCCGCTCCGCTGCTCGCGGGACGTGTGGTGGACGCGATCTTCAACGCGGAGCCGCTGGACGTGGTCGTCGTGGTGGCCGTGGCGATCGCGGGCCTGGCCCTCGCTGAGGCGGGCCTGGGGCTGGTCAACAGGTGGCTGTCGGCGGGCATCGGCGAGGATCTGATCCTCGACCTGCGTACGGCGGTCTTCGACCACGTGCAGCGCATGCCGATCGCGTTCTTCACCAGGACGCGCACCGGCGCGCTGGTCAGCCGGCTCAACAACGACGTGATCGGGGCGCAGCGGGCGTTCACCGACACCCTGTCCGGCGTGGTCGGCAACCTGGTGACGCTCGCGCTGACGCTCACCGCGATGATCGGCATCTCCTGGCAGATCACGCTGCTCGCACTGCTGCTCCTGCCCGTCTTCGTGCTGCCCGCCCGGCGGATGGGCGTCAGGATCGCCCGCCTGCGCCGCGAGGCCGCCGACCACAACGCGGCCATGGGCACCCAGATGACCGAACGTTTCTCCGCGCCGGGCGCGACGCTGGTGAAGTTGTTCGGCCGGCCCGCGCACGAGTCGGCCGAGTTCGCGGGGCGGGCCAGGCGGGTGCGGGACATCGGCGTGCGCTCGGCCATGACCCAGTCGGTCTTCGTCACCGCGCTGACCCTGGTCTCGGCGCTCGCCCTGGCGCTTGTGTACGGTCTCGGCGGCTTCTACGCGTTGCGCGCTGAGCTGGCGCCCGGCGCGGTCGTGTCGATGGCCATGCTGCTCACCCGCCTGTACGCCCCGCTGACCGCGCTGGCCAGCGCCCGCGTGGACGTGATGAGCGCGGTCGTCAGCTTCGAGCGGGTCTTCGAGGTGCTCGACCTGAAGCCGCTCATCCAGGAGCGGCCGGACGCGAGGAAGGTCCCTGACGGGCCGGTCGCGGTCGAGTTCGAGGACGTGCGGTTCGCGTACCCGTCGGCCGACAAGGTCTCGCTCGCCTCGCTGGAGGAGGTCGCCGCCCTCGACTCGCGAGGCGGTGTCGAGGTGCTGCACGGCGTCTCGTTCCGGGCCGAGCCCGGCCAGATGGTGGCGCTGGTCGGCTCGTCGGGGGCCGGCAAGTCCACGATCGCGCAGCTCCTGCCCCGCCTGTACGACGTCGACTCCGGCGCGGTCCGGCTCGGCGGCGTGGACGTGCGCGACCTGACCTTCGACTCCATCCGCGACACGCTCGGCATGGTCACCCAGGACGGCCACCTGTTCCACGACTCGATCCGGGCCAACCTGCTGCTGGCGCGCCCGGAGGCGACCGAGGAGGAGCTCTGGGACGCCCTCACCAGGGCCAGGCTGGCGACCCTGATCCAGTCGTTGCCCGACGGGCTCGACACCGTGGTCGGTGAGCGCGGCTACCGCCTCTCCGGCGGCGAGCGCCAGCGTCTCACGATTGCCAGGCTGCTGCTGGCCAGGCCCAGGGTGGTGATCCTGGACGAGGCCACGGCGGCGCTCGACTCGACCTCGGAGGCGGCCGTGCAGGCGGCGCTCGGCGAGGCGCTCGCGGGCCGGACCGCCGTGGTGATCGCCCACCGGCTCTCCACGATCCGCGCGGCCGACCTCATCCTGGTGATCGAGGACGGCCGCGTGGTGGAGCGCGGCACGCACACCGAGCTGCTCGCCGCCGGCGGCCGCTACGAGGAGCTCTACCGCACTCAGTTCGAGGACCCCACAGTGGCCGGTGCCGCCGCCTGAGGTTCGTCCGTGTCCGTCCTTCCCCGCAGGGAGTAGAACGCGACCGGGATCGCCGTCAGCACCACCACCGCCGCGATCACCAGCGTGAACTGGTAGGCGTCGAGGAAGGCCGGCAGCGGCGGCAGGTCGCTGCCGCTCTGCCTGGAGGCCAGGATCGCCCCCAGCACGGTGATGCCGAGCAGCCCGAACACCTCGCGTGAGACGTTCAGCATGCCCGAGGCCACGCCTGAGCGGTCCTTGGGCATCCCGCTGAGGATGGTGGCGGTCAGCGGCACCAGCAGGCCGCCGCCGAGCCCGTACAGGATGAACCAGGGGGCCACGTCGGCGTAGTCGCCGTCGGCGCCGACGCCGGAGAGCAGATAGATGGCCGCGCCCATGAGCGCCATCCCGAGCGCCACCGTCGGGCCGATGCCGAGCCGCGCGCTCACCCGCTGGGACAGGATCGCCACTACGGCCATGACCAGGGCCATCGGCACGAACGAGGCACCCGCCTCGGTCGGGGAGAAGCCGAGCACGTTCTGCAGCCAGAGCGCGCTGAAGAAGTAGATCCCGAACACGCCGAACGACCAGATCCCGCTGGTGAGCAGCCCGCCGGTGAACGTCCGGGACATGAACAGCGACATCACGATCATCGGCTCCGCGGCCCGCGCCTCAGCCAGCACGAACGCCACCGCCGCGGCCGCGAACACGCCGAACGCGGCCAGGATCTCCGGCGAGGTCCAGCCGGCCCGCTCGCCCTCGATGAGCGCGTACGTCAGCGCGAACAACGCCAGCGCCGACGTGACCAGCCCGGGCAGGTCGAGGCTGTGGCGCAGCCGTGCGAACGTGGGCCGGACCACCCACAGCGCGAGCCCGAACGTCACCAGCCCGATCGGCACGTTGATCAGGTAGATCCAGCTCCAGTGCAGGTTCTCGCTGATGAAGCCGCCCGTCACCGGGCCGAGCGCCATGGAGAGCGCCCCCGAGGCGCTCCAGATGCCCACTGCCCGGCCGCGCTCGCCGGGCTCGGGGAAGATCTGCCCGATCAGCGCCAGCGCGGTGGGCGTGAGCAGTGCCGCCCCCACCCCCTGCACGGCTCGCGCCGCGATGAGCGCGCCTCCGCTGGTGGCGAGTCCGGCCGCCAGCGACGCCACCGTGAAGACCGCGAGCCCGCCGAGGAACACCCTGCGGGCTCCGAACACGTCCGCGAGCCGCCCGCCGGCCAGCATGAGCCCGGCGAAGACCAGGATGTACGAGCTCACGATCCACTCCAGCCCCGAGATCGTGAGCCCGAGCTCCCGCTGGATGGTCGGCAAAGCGACATTGCCCACGTTGTTGTCGAGATAAGTCATGAAGGTGCCCAAGGTCACCGCGACCAGCGCCCACCAGCGCATGACAAACGCCTCCTATACGCTGTACTTGTACGGCGTACAGTTCAACTTGTACGGCGTATAGTTGTCAACCGTGATGGGAAAACTGACCGCGCAGGCGATCGCGGAGCGCGCCCTGGAGATCGGCGACGCCGAGGGACTCGACGCCGTGACGATCAGGCGTCTCGCCACGGACCTGGGCGTGACGCCGATGGCCCTCTACTGGCACTACAAGAACAAGGAGCAGCTGCTCGTCGGCATGGCCGACCACCTGATCGCCGGCTTCGCGCCCAAGCCGGCCGACGAGCGCCCGTGGCAGGAGCAGCTGCGCGACCTCATGGTGGGCCTGGTCGGGACGCTGCGCGTGCACCCGTGCGCCAAGCACGTGTTCGAGCAGGTCGACGTGATCGCGGTGCCGAACTTCCTGGCCGTCTGGGACCAGGCCCTCCGGCTGGCCCGCACGGCGGGGTTCGGCGTGGAGGAGAGCTGCCTGATCAGCAAATACCTGCTGCAGAGCGCCATCGCCATCGCCGACGCCCCCGTGCACGTCCGGCCCGGTGAGGAGTACATCGTCCGCGCCAAGCGGGCCGGCCTGGAGTCGTTGCCCGTCGAGAAGTACCCGTACCTGGTGGAGATGGCCGGTCCTATGGTCGATGGAATGGACGCGGGGCTGTACGACACGTTCGGCGTCGACCTGGTCCTGAGCGGCATCGAGGCGCTCGCGGCCAGACGCTAGAGTCGTGATCGTGACCTTCGAGCTGATCTGCGAGATCGAACCTCCGACCAAGCCCGATCTGAAGCGCGTCAGGCACCAGATCGGCACGCTCAGCACCATCGCCCACTCGTTCCTCATCCCGGACAACCACATCGGCCGCGCGACCGTGTCGAGCGTCGCCGTGGCGCACGAGGTCCAGGCGATGGGCGGGCGCGGCATCGCCTGCCTCAACTCCCGCGACCGCAACCTGCTGGGCTTCCGCCGCGACCTGCTGACGGCGGCGGCGTACGGGGTGGACCAGTTCCTCTTCGTCTACGGTGACAAGCCGACGAGCGGCAACCGGACCAGCGACCTGACCGTCCGCTCGATGCTCGAGGAAGCCAGGAAGTTCTCGCCCGATTTCCGGCTCGGCGCGGCCGCCGGGCTGCGCCCGCTGCCGGCCTGGAAGCGTACGGCCGACTTCCTGTTCGCTCAGGTCAGCTTCTCGCTGGAGGCCCAGCTGCGCTGGCGCGAGGCCCACCCGGTGGACAAGCCGGTCTACGCCGGCGTGATGGTGCTGGCGAGCGAGCGCCACGCCCGCACCCTCGCCGCCGCGATCCCGGACATCGCCATCCCCGAGGACCTGGTCGAGCGGGTGGCCGCGGACCGCATGGCGGGGGTGGAGGCCGCCTGCGAGCAGGTCCTGGCCCTGCGCGAGTCCGGCGCCTTCGCCGGCGTGCACCTCATCCCGGTCACGCGCTACCGCGACGTGGAGTCGAGGCTGGCCACCGCCCTCTGAGGCCGGGCCAGGGCGGCC
Organism: Nonomuraea polychroma; assembly: GCF_004011505.1. Taxonomy (NCBI): domain Bacteria; kingdom Bacillati; phylum Actinomycetota; class Actinomycetes; order Streptosporangiales; family Streptosporangiaceae; genus Nonomuraea; species Nonomuraea polychroma. The sequence continues at coordinate 8,741,191 of NZ_SAUN01000001.1, read as the reverse complement.
ATCAGCGTGCCTGCCAGGGCCACCGCGAACAACACCGCGTACGCGTGCTGGAACCCGTCCATCAGCTGCCCCACCGCCACCGGCGACAGCTCGGACAGCGTGCCCGCGTACACCTGGGCCCGCAACCCAGGCCCCACGCTGCTGGTCAGCACGCTGAGCGACACGCCCACGCTGAGCACGACCCCGATGTTCATGACCATGACGCGGAAGCCGTTCACCACACCCAGGCTCTCCTGCGGCAGCGACCGCATGACCTGAGTGGTGTTGCTGGTGAGGAACGTCCCGCTGCCGCAGCCCGCCACGAAAAGCCCGATCCCGATCATCCAGTACGGCGTCCCGGGATCGGCCGTGAGCATCAGCGTGCCGAGCCCGGCGGCGCTCAGCATGGCCCCGCCGATGGACAGCACGTAAGGCGACACGCTCCGGCCCAGCATCCCCACGATGGGCGAGGCCAGCCCGATCCCGGCGGGCACCGGCAACACGCTCAGCCCCGCCTCGAAGGCGTCCAGCCCTCTGGCCGCCTGGAAGTACAGCGCCACCACCAGGATCAACGCCGAGCGTGCCAGCGCGTTGCAGAACGAGGCCAGGTTCGCGTACGCCAGCAACCGCCCGCCGAACAGCCGCATGTCCAGCACCGGATTGGCGGAACGCCGCTCGGCCAGGACGATGGCCGGCAGCAGCAGCGCGAACACCGCCGCCCCGGTCAGCACGACCGGGCTGGACAGCCCGCGGGAACCCGCCTCCGACAGTGCCAGCAGGAGCGCCGACAGCGCCGCGAACAGCAGCACGTTGCCCAGCGCGTCCACCGGCTCCCGCGGCCGCCTGGGCATCTTACGTAAGATCAACGCACCCCAGCCGAGCGCGATCAATCCGGCCGGCACGTTGACCCAGAAGATCCACTGCCAGCCGGCCGCTTTCGCGATCAGCCCGCCCAGCGTGGGCCCGGCCAGCTGCGCCACCGACAACGTGGCCATGTAGACACCCATGCCCTGGCTGAGCCGCTCCGGCGGGAACGCGTCCGTGATGATCACGGTGCCGTTCGCGAGGATCATCGCCGCGCCGATCGCCTGCAGCACCCGCATCCCGACCAGGAACCACACCTCCGGTGAGAACCCGGCGAGCAGCGAGGCCAGGGTGAACAGGGCGAACCCGCTCAGGTACACCTCGCGCCGGCCGAGCAGGTCGGCCACCCGGCCGAAGAACACCAGGCTGGCCGTGTTGACCAGCAGGAACGCCAGCAGGATCCACCCCGACTCCAGCGGGCCGGCGTGGAAGTGCCGCACCACCGTGGGCAACGCGACGTTCAGCGTGCTGCCGGCGATGCCGATGAGGACGAGCCCGAGGCTGGTGACCGAGCACACCCGCCAGGCGTAACGAAGGCGGCTGTCGTCTTGGGGGGTGACCGCGACCATGCCCTCCACTATGACGTACGACGTACGTCCGCTTTGTTGAAGGGCACTGTGTGAGGGAGGCTACCGAGCCCGTTTCTTGAGCCCGTCGAGGTCGTGGATCACCACGCGCCGCCGGCCGGTCTCGATGAGGCCGCGGTCACGCAGGGTGCGCAGGGCCTTGCTGACGGCCTCGCGGGAGGCGCCGGTCCATCCCGCCAGCTCGTCCTGTGACAGCGGCAACGCCACGCGGACACCGCTGTTGGTCTTCTCGCCATAGCGCTCGGCCAGCTCGATCAGCCGGGTCGCCACCCGTCCCGTGGTGTCGAACGCGCCGTACTCGATCCGCTTGCGGTCCGAGTCCCGCAGCCGCTCGGTGACGAGCTTCATGAGCAGCACCGCGATCCGCCCGTGAGTCTCCAGGAACGCCGGGAAGTCGCGCACCACGATCCCGGTGATCGGCTCCAGCGCGGTCACCGTGGCCGAGCGCGGGGAGCCGTCGATGGCCGACATGTCGCCGAGCAGCCCACCGGGGCCGCGCACGGCGAGCACGACCTCGGTCCCGCTGCTCGTGTGCGAGGAGACCTTCACCCGGCCTTCGAGCAGGACGAGCACCCAGTCGGACGTGTCGCCTTCGCTCATCACCGCCGTGCCGCGGTCCCAGCGCCGGATACGGCCGGCCGCGCGCAGGGCTTGTGCTTCCTCGTCGGTGAGCATGGACAGGAACTCACCGGGGTCTGGATTCATGCGCCCGATTATGTCGGTACGTGGGTCCGCTCTTCTACGACAATTCCGTCAGAACGTAGGCGGCCACAGGCTCTTCCTTGCCCTTGAGACTGAGACGCCCCAGCGGATTCACCTTCGCGCCGCGGCCCAGCTGCTTGAGCGTCGTCTCCCCGATGACCACGGTGCCGGGCTCGGCGATGCCCTCGAGCCTGGCGGCCACGTTCACGCAGTCGCCCATCGCGTTGAACCCGCGCAGTTCGGGACTGCCGATGTTGCCGACCAGGGCCGGACCGGTGTTGACGCCGATCCGGAACGTCGGCCACGGGACGTCGTCCACGCGCTTCCACGCCATCTCCTCGGCCACCTCGGCCGCGGCCCGCTGCATCTCCAGCGCGGCCTTGCAGGCGGCCCTGGCGTGCCCGGGCTGCGTGGCGGGGGCGTTGAACAACGCCAGCAGCGCGTCACCGACGAACTGCACGACCGTGCCGCCGTTGTTCAGGATGCAGGGAACGGCGGCCGTGTGGTAGCGGTTGAGCATCTCGACGATCTCGCCGGGCGTGACCTTCTCCGAGAACGTCGTGAAGCCCTTGAGGTCGGCGAAGAGCGCGGTCAGCTCCTTCAGCTCGCCGCCGAGCGCCGCCTGCCCGGGATCGGCCAGGAGCGCGTGCGCCACGTCGGGCGACATGTACTGGTGGAAGAGCGTGTGCAGCTCCCCGTAGAGCCGGGCGTTCTCCAGGGAGATGGACAACTGCCCGGCCAGCGTGGCGGCCAGCGCCTCGTCCTGGCGCGTGCGCCCGACGGGCACCTCCAGCACGCCCGCCAGCTTCCCCTTGACGGTCAAGGGGAAGCCCATCAATTGCTCGCGCCTGACCGGGTCGTCGCCGGTGAAGCGGTAGGAGCGCGAGCCGATCTCCGTCTTGCCGTCCGCCACGAGGGCGATCTTGACGTCGCCGAACGCCTGCCGCACCCGCTCCAGCGACGTGGCCAGCAGCTCCTGCTCGGCCAGGCCGATCTTGGTCTTGGCGCTCACGTCCACCAGCGCGGCCAGGCGCTCGGACAGTTCGCGCTCGTTGGCCAGCGCTTCGCCGGCCCGGTCGAGCACGGCGGCCTGGCCCTCGTTGAGCCGGAACTTGCCCGACAGCCGGGTCGCGGCCAGCGGCTCGCCCCGGCGTACGTGCTCGACCAGCTCCTCAAGGGCCCGGTCATAGTCCTCCTGGATGCGCCGCACGGTCGCCGCCAGCGCCACCGAGTCGAACAGGCCCGCGCTCGACCCCTCCCGCCTGAACTGCAGGTAGGCGCTGTAGGCCACGAAGACGAAGGCCATGGTCAGCAGCAGGTGCCACTCCCACCAGGACAGGGTCCAGTTGAGCTGCGACATCCCGGCGATCATGGCCTCGGCCAGCAGCGCGTACGCCGTGATCAGGCTGATCAGCATGGCCGACGGGCGCCGCCGGTGAATGAGGAACATCATCACGCTTGCCGCGCCGTACAGCAGGACACCCGGAACGGACGCCCAGGCGAACCAGGAGAGCGGCTCTTTGGCGGGCGCGTCACTCAGCGGCGTCAGCCCGGGGATCAGCGACGCCAGCCCCCAGACGATCATGAAGCCGAAGAGCACCGCGCGGATGAAGTGCTGGGAGCCCAGCACGCGCTTGGCCGCCTGCTCGCCCAGCGGCAGAGCCGAGGCGAACGCGAAGACGGCCGCGATCGAGAGCCCGACCTGCTGGCCCAGGTCGAACCCCATCGAGCCGGTCGGCAGGATGATCTGCGGGGTGGCCAGGCCGTGCATGAAGAAGAACCCGGCGCTGCTCAGGAAGACCATGGACACCAGGAACAGGCGGGCGTCCTGGCGCCGTCGCGACGCCTCGCTGATCATCACGCCGAGCACCACGTTGATCCCGGCCACCGCGATGATCATCCAGAAGTGGCTGGGGTTGTGGTGCCACATGATGTTGGTCTGCGGCTGGGCGAGCAGCAACCAGAGGCCGAGCAGCGGCAGGGCCAGGTGAATCCCCCAGACCACACCGCGGACGGGTTGCGTGGCGGGAGGCAGGTAGGGGGAGGGATCGGCGGTTGACACAGACCGATTATCCATGCGACATCGCCACCGCCAATGCGTCGTTTTACTCACCCAGGTCGAAGACAAACGGTCAATCAGTCAGTAACGGAATGTTTCGTGACAGATACGTTATGTAGTTATTGTCACCCCTTGGAACGGTTGAAACGTGAATCTCATGCACAACATGAGCAACACTCGTTCGTTCCTGGAAGGACAATGCCGTGGCCATCAAGGTTCGCGGTGGGCGTACGCTCACCCTCGCCACTGTCGGAGCGCTCGCCGCCTCGCTCCTCGCCGTCGGTGGCGTCGCCACCGCATCGTCGGCGGCCGGTGAGGTGCACGCCTGCGTGCACAAGAAGTCCCGCTACGCCCGCATCGTCAACCCGACTTCGAAGTGCAGGAAGACGGAGGAGCGGATCCTGATCGGCGGCGAGTCCACGACCGTCCAGCAGAACGGCTCAGGCCCGCAGGGCCCGCAGGGCCCCAAGGGCGAGACCGGCCCGGCCGGCCCTCAGGGCAAGCAAGGCCTCCAGGGCCCGGCCGGCCCAGCCGGCCCTCAGGGTCCGAAGGGCGACCAGGGCCCGAAGGGCGAGCAGGGTCTTCCGGGCAAGAACGGCGAGGACGGCAAGGACGGCCTGCCCGGTGCCAAGGGTGAGAAGGGCGACCGCGGACCCCGTGGTTACAGGGGACCGGAGGGGCCGAAGGGCGAGCCGGGCGACGGTGGCACGTACACGACCTACACCAAGACCGCGTCCCTGAGCTCGATCGGTTCGGCCACGGCTTCCTGTGAGAAGGGCGGCGTGGCGACCGGCGGCGGCTTCTCCTTCGGCACGCTCAAGAACGCCGTGGTCATGACCAGCGCCCCGGACGGCAACGGCAAGGGCTGGATGGTCGCCGTGGCCAAGGACGACAACGGCGGCGGCAACGACGGCCCCAATGGCGCCGCCCCACAGGGCACCCCGGCCCCGCAGGGTGCCTCCGCGTCGCAGGGCAGCGGCAACAACGGCACCTCCGTCAGCGGCACCGTCTACGTGATCTGCATGAAGAAGCAGTAACGCGAAGAGGCCGGCACGGGAACCCCCGGGCCGGCCCTCCGAGCAACCGTCAGCCGAACAGCGCGGGAAGCGCCGCCGAGTGCGTTTCCCGCAGCTCCTCCACCGTCACCTCGAACGCGCCCTCGACGACGAGCGCCGACCCCCCGGTGTACCCGAGCCCGTAGCACGGCACATCATGCCGCCCGCACAACGACGCGAACTCGTCGTAAGCCTCCGGCCGCACCACGACCAGCGCCCGCGCCGCCGACTCGCTGAACAGGCAGGTGAAGGCGTCACCGGGCAGCGCCACGGTCGCCCCGACGCCCCGCGCCAGGCACGACTCGGCCAGCGCCACGGCCAGCCCGCCGTCCGACAGGTCGTGCGAGCCTTCGAGCAGCCCTCTCTTGGCGGCCTCCACCAGCACGGTGGCGAGCGCCTGCTCCGCCGCCAGGTTCGCGTGCGGCGGCAGTCCGCCCAGGTGGCGGTGCATGACGTGCGCCCACTCCGAGCCGCCGAACTCCTCGCGCGTGTCCCCGAGCAGCACGACCCGCAGCCCGTCGGCGACGAACCCGGACGGCACCCGCTTGGCCACGTCCTCGATGACCCCCAGCACGCCCACGACCGGCGTCGGGTTGATGGCCGTCGCGCCCGTCTGGTTGTAGAAGGACACGTTGCCGCCGGTGACCGGCACGCCCAGCGTCCTGCAGGCGTCCGCCAGACCGCGCACGGCCTCGGCGAACTGCCACATGACCTCCGGGTCCTCGGGGGAGCCGAAGTTGAGGCAGTTGGTGACGGCCAGCGGCTTGGCGCCGGTCACGGCCACGTTCCGGTACGCCTCCGCCAGCGCGAGCTGCGCCCCCGCGTACGGGTCCAGCTTGGCGTAGCGGCCGTTGCCGTCCGTGGACAGTGCGATGCCCGCGGTCGTCGGCTCAGCGCCGGCCATGACCTCGGCGATCCGCAGCATGCCCGCGTCCGCCGGCTGGGCGAGCACGGTGTTGGAGCGCACGTAGCGGTCGTACTGGGAGGTCACCCACTCCTTGGAGGCCAGGTTGGGCGAGCCGAGCAGCTGCAGCAGGGTGGCCCGCAGGTCGGCGGGCCGCTCCAGCCGGTCGGGGGTGTCGGCGTTGAGCGCGGCCTGACCGACCGGCTCGTGGTAGGGGCGCTCGTAGACGGGCCCCTCGTCGGCGGCGGTGCCCGGCGGGATGTCCACGATGACCTCGCCGTCCCACGTCATGACCAGGCGCCCGGTGTCGGTGACCTCGCCGATGACGGTGGCCGGGACGTCCCACTTCTCGCAGATCGCCATGAACGCCGGGATGTCGTCCGGCCGGACGACGGCCATCATGCGCTCCTGCGACTCGCTCATGAGGATTTCCTCGGGCCGGAGCGAGGGGTCGCGGAGCGGAACCAGGTTGAGGTCGACCTGCATGCCGCCGGTGCCCTTGGCGGCCAGCTCGGTCGTGGCGCACGAGACGCCGGCCGCGCCGAGGTCCTGGATGCCGACGACCACGTCGGCCGCGTAGAGCTCCAGGCAGCACTCGATGAGCAGCTTCTCCATGAACGGGTCGCCCACCTGCACGGCGGGCCGCTTGGCCTGCGACTCGTCCTCGAACGTCGCCGACGCCAGCACCGAGGCCCCGCCGATGCCGTCGGGGCCGGTGGACGCGCCGAACAACACGACCTTGTTGCCGGGCCCGGGCGCTGTGGCGAGCTTGATCTGGTCCTTGCGCAGCAGGCCCACGCACAGGGCGTTGACCAGCGGGTTGCCGATGTAGCAGGGGTCGAAGACGACCTCGCCGCCGATGTTGGGCAGGCCCAGGCAGTTGCCGTAGTGGCTGATGCCCTCGACCACGCCCGGCAGCACCCGGCGCGTGTCCACGGCGTCCGCGCCGCCGAAGCGCAGCGAGTCCATGACCGCGATCGGGCGCGCGCCCATCGACATGATGTCGCGGACGATGCCGCCGACGCCGGTGGCGGCGCCCTGGTGCGGCTCGACGTAGGAGGGGTGGTTGTGCGACTCGATCTTGAACGTGGCCGCCCAGCCGTCGCCGATGTCCACCACGCCGGCGTTCTCGCCCATGCCCACGAGCAGCGCCTCGGACTTGGGCGCCTTGGTGGCGAACTGCCGCAGATGCACCTTCGACGACTTGTACGAGCAGTGCTCCGACCACATGACGCTGTAGATCGCCAGCTCGGAGCCGGTGGGACGGCGGCCCAGGATCTCCTTGACCCGGTCGTACTCGTCCTGCTTCATCCCCAGCTCGGCGAAGGGCATCGGCTCGTCGGGGGTCTCCGCCGCCCGCTTCACACTGTCCGCGCTCATGCGTTCACCAGCTTCTTGAGGATGGAGGTGAAGAAGCCCAGGCCGTCGGTGCTCGGCGCGCCGACCAGCTCCTCGACCGCGTGCTCGGGATGCGGCATGAGACCGACGACGTTGCCGGCCTCGTTGCGGATGCCCGCGATGTCGTTGAGCGAGCCGTTGGGGTTGCCGATGTAGCGCACGACCACCTGGTCGTTGGCCTCCAGCGTGGCCAGCGTCTCGTCGGAGGCCACGTAGCGGCCCTCGCCGTGCTTGATCGGCAGCACGATCTCCTGGCCGGGCGCGTACGCGTTGGTCCACGCGGTGGCCGTCTGCTCGATCCTGAGCCGCTGGTCACGGCAAACGTAGTGGAGCGAGGCGTTGCGGGTCAGGGCCCCCGGAAGCAGGTGCGCCTCGCACAGGATCTGGAACCCGTTGCACGTGCCGAGCACGGGCAGCCCCGCCTTGGCGGCCGGGATGAGCTCGTCCATGAGCGGCGCGAAGCGCGAGATGGCTCCGCAGCGCAGGTAGTCGCCATAGGAGAAGCCGCCGGGCAGGAACACGGCGTCCACTCCCTTCAGGTCGTGGTCGGCGTGCCACAGCGGCACCGCCTCCGCGCCCACGAGGCGTACGGCCCTGGCGGCGTCCTGGTCGTCGAGAGTTCCGGGAAACGTGACTACGCCCACACGGGCAGCGCTCATGACAGTCGTCCCCTCCGAGGAATGCGCGCGCACGCGCCACCGTCTGTTCGCGGTGGACGGTGGCGGTCTACTCAGGTTATCGGGTGCTGTCGCGTGGTCCGCATCGGCTGGTACGCACGCGAGGGAGTGCCGTCGCCTGGAGGAGCGGCGGGAGCGCAGCGACCAGAGCGGAGTCTGGCGAACTAGCCTGCCTCCACGGAGTGGAGGCGATGAACACAGTCAGACGGCTGCCAGCTGCCGCGGACGAGTGTCGGCCCCGTCGCCCGGGTCGAGCAGCTTGCGCAGGTGGACCGTGGTGCCACGGCCGGGCGTGATGCCGAAGGAGATCTCGTCGACCACGGAGCGCATGATCAGCAGGCCGCGGCCGTTCTCGGTGTCGGGCGGGGGAAAGTGCGGCGGGATCGACGGCACCCCGTTGCCGTTGTCCGCCACCCGCACGTCGCACTGGCCGGAGCCGATCGACGCCGTCACCTCGTAGCGGTTGGCGGGTCCCCCGTGCCGCACCGCATTGGAGCACGCCTCGGAGACGGCGAGCAGCATGTCGGAGATGCAGGTCTCACTCACGTTGAGTGAGCGCATGGCATCGCCTAGCACTCGCCTGACCATCGGTATGCCGATCGCATCCCGAGGCAGTGCCAACGAGAACTCAATATCCACCGGACTCCTCCGGGCGCCAGAATGTCACCTGGAGTAGGTTTCCCTGTGAAATCGGGGCTAACCGCAAAATCACGCTGTTGTTATTTAGTGTTGGCATGCCCGTGGCATTGTGGCACGTCCGAACCCCGCTTTAAGCGCCTAGGGGGAAATCAGGCCGCCATATCTTCCCTCTACCCCTCGACCCGGACGCTGTAGTCCTCGATCACCGTGTTGGCCAGCAAAGTCTCGGCCATCTTGCGCACCTCGGCGAGCGCCGCCTCGTCGGCCGGGCCTTCGAGCTCGACCTCGAAACGCTTGCCCTGGCGGACGGCCGCGACGCCAGAGAAGCCGAGCCTGGGCAGCGCCCGCGCGATCGCCTGGCCCTGCGGGTCGAGGATCTCGGGCTTCAGCATGACGTCCACGATGACGCGTGCCACTGCGTTCCTCCTGCATACGGGTGGAGTTGGGAAAGCCAGCCTACCGGTGGCGTGTGGCCGGGGGCACAACGGGAACGGCTAGGACATGGGGCTTGCGCACAGGACTGTGATGTCTGCCACCATGGCCCCAAACGAGTACGAACCACCACCACATGGTTCTTGCTTTAGAAGGCCGGTCTAAGGTGGCAACCCCGTCGAGACCGGCCCTGAGACCACAGGAGTGGCACGTGACAGTCGACGCCTCTCGTGGTGCTGAAGCACCTCCCGAGCTCGTCCAGCTGCTCACCCCAGAGGGAGAGCGGGTCGAGCACCCGGACTACGACATCGACCTGACGCCGGAGGACGTCCGGTCGCTCTACCGCGACCTTGTTCTCGTCCGTCGCATCGACCTGGAGGCCGTGGCGCTGCAGCGCCAGGGTGAGCTGGGCATCTGGGCCTCGCTGCTGGGCCAGGAGGCGGCCCAGATCGGCTCAGGGCGCGCGCTCACCGACGTGGACATGGCCTTCCCCACCTACCGTGAACACGGCGTGGCCTGGTGCCGCGACGTGGACCCGGTGAAGCTGCTCGGCCTCTTCAGGGGCGTCAACCACGGCGGCTGGGACCCGAAGGAGCACAACTTCCACCTCTACACGATCGTGATCGGCAGCCAGACGCTGCACGCGGTCGGGTACGCCATGGGGATCCAGCGCGACGACGCCACCGCCGCCACGATCGTCTACTTCGGCGACGGCGCCACCTCGCAGGGCGACGTGAACGAGTCGTTCATCTGGGCGAGCGTGTTCAACGCGCCTATCGTGTTCTTCTGCCAGAACAACCAGTGGGCCATCTCCGAGCCGCTGGAGAAGCAGACCCGCATCCCGCTCTACCGCCGCGCGTCCGGCTTCGGATTCCCGGGGATCCGGGTGGACGGCAACGACGTGTTCGCGTGCCTGGCGGTCACGCGCAAGGCGCTGGAGGCGGCACGCACCGGGCAGGGGCCGACGCTCATCGAGGCGTTCACGTACCGGATGGGCGCGCACACCACCACCGACGACCCGACGCGTTACCGCGTGGCCAGCGAGCTGGAGGCGTGGAAGCTCAAGGACCCGATCGAGCGGGTGAAGGCCTACCTGTTCAGGAACGAGCTCGCCGACCAGGCGTTCTTCGACTCCATCGAGGCCGAGGCCGACCAGCTGGGCGCCGACCTGCGCAGGAGGTGTCTGGCCATGCCCGATCCCGAGCCGCTCGACATCTTCGACCACGTCTACAGCGAGCCACACGCCCTGATCGACCGGGAGCGCGCCCAGTTCGCCGCGTACTTGGAAGGTTTCGAGCGATGACCGTACTCAGCCTGTCCAAGGCGCTGAACGAAGGCATGCGCAAGGCCATGGAGGACGATCCCAAGGTCCTCATCATGGGCGAGGACGTCGGCAAGCTGGGCGGCGTCTTCCGGGTCACCGACGGCCTGCAGAAGGACTTCGGCGAGGACCGCGTCATCGACACGCCGCTGGCCGAGTCCGGCATCATCGGCACCGCGATCGGCCTGGCGCTGCGCGGTTACCGGCCGGTGTGCGAGATCCAGTTCGACGGCTTCGTCTTCCCGGCCGCCGACCAGATCATCACGCAGCTGGCCAAGATGCCGATGCGGTCCCTGGGGGCGATCAAACTGCCGGTGGTCGTCCGCATCCCCTGCGGCGGCGGCATCGGCGCGGTGGAGCACCACAGCGAGTCCCCCGAGGCCTACTTCACCCACACCGCCGGACTGCGCGTCGTCGCCTGCTCCAACCCGGCCGACGCGTACACCATGATCCAGCAGGCCATCCGCAGCGACGACCCGGTCCTGTTCTTCGAGCCGAAGCGTCGCTACTGGGAGAAGGCCGAGATCGACACCACGTCCACCGACTGGTGGACGCCGCTGCACGCGGCCAAGGTCGTCCGGCCGGGGGCCCATGTGACGCTGCTGGCGTACGGTCCCATGGTCAAGACGTGCCTGGAGGCCGCCGCGGCCGCCGAGGACGACGGGCGTTCGCTGGAGGTCGTGGACCTGCGCTCGCTCAACCCGCTGGACGAGCCCGTGGTCATGGACTCCGTACGCCGGACCGGGCGAGTCGTGGTCGTCCACGAGGCGCCCGTGAACAGCGGGTTCGGGGCCGAGCTGGCGGCCAGGATCACCGAGCAGTGCTTCTACCACCTGGAGGCCCCCGTCCTGCGGGTCGGCGGCTTCTCCACCCCCTACCCCCCGTCGAAGCTGGAGGAGCACTACCTGCCCGACCTGGACCGGGTGCTCGACGCCGTCGACCGCACCTTCGGGTACTGAGAGGGGGCTCCGCATGCGACGTGAGTTCAAGCTCCCGGACGTCGGGGAGGGCCTGACCGAGGCGGAGATCGTCCGCTGGCATGTCAAGGCGGGCGACGACGTCAAGGTCAACCAGATCGTCGTGGAGATCGAAACAGCCAAGTCGATCGTCGAGCTGCCGATCCCGTGGGACGGGGTGGTGGCCGGCCTGCTGGCGGAGGAAGGCCAGACGGTCGACGTGGGCGTGCCGATCATCGCCGTCGACACCACCGAGGAAGGCGCCCCCGCAGCCGCCGCTCCTCCCGAGGACACCGGCACCACCGACCAGCCTGAGGCCGCCGACCGGGCCGGCGCCACCGCCCGGGGCGCGGCGCTGGCCGACGACATGGTCCCCAAGCCTCCGGCGGAAGGCGCCGTCGAACCCGGCGCCCACGGCAGCCCGGCACCCAAGGAGGAACGCCAGTCGGTCCTGGTCGGCTACGGCGTCAAGACCGGTGCGACGAAACGCCGCCCCCGCAAACGCCCCCCGACCGACGTTCCGCCACCCTCGGTGGCCAACCCGTCCCGGGTGGCGGTGGACGGCGGCCGCTCCACCGCACCACCTGCACCGACCGCGGCCCCCTCCGAGGCCCCTGAGGACAGGGCCCCCGCCACGGGCGGGGTGGCCGTGCTGGCCAAGCCCCCGGTCCGCAAGCTCGCCAAGGACCTGGGCGTGGACCTCACCACGATCACCGGCACGGGGCCACAGGGCTCGATCACCCGTGAGGACGTCCACGCGGCGGCAGAGGCGCCGACAGCCGCCTTCGAACGGCCGCAGCCGCGCGAGCTGGAAGAGCGCATCCCCATCAAGGGCGTGCGCAAGATGACCGCCGCCGCCATGGTCACCAGCGCCTACACGGCCCCGCACGTCACCGAGTTCCTCCAGATCGACGTGACGAGGACCATGGAGGCCGTGCGCCGCCTGCGGGCCCTGCCCGACTTCGCCGACGTCAAGGTCTCCCCGCTGCTTCTGGTGGCCAAGGCGGTCCTGACGGCGGCCCGCCGCCACCCGATGATCAACTCTTCCTGGGACGAGGAGGCCCAGGAGATCGTCATCAAGCATTACGTGAACCTGGGCATCGCGGCAGCCACCCCCAGGGGCCTGGTGGTGCCCAACATCAAGAACGCCCACACCCTGTCGCTCCCCGACCTGGCCCAGCACCTGGCCCAGCTGACGGAGACGGCGAGGGCAGGCCGCACCCAGCCCGCCGAGATGGCCGGCGGCACGATCACGATCACCAACGTGGGCGTGTTCGGCGTGGACACCGGCACCCCCATCCTGAACCCGGGCGAGGCCGCGATCCTGGCCTTCGGCCAGATCCGGGACATGCCATGGGTGGTGGACGGCGAGCTGGCGGTCCGCAAGGTGACGACCTTGTCGCTCTCCTTCGACCACCGGATCGTGGACGGCGAGCTGGGCTCGCTGTTCCTGCGCGACGTGGGCGCGATGCTGGAGGACCCGCTCACCATGCTCGCCTGGAGCTGACCGCCAAGCCGAGACCGATCAGGTGGCGGTGACCGCCGGGAGGACCCCTCTCCCGGCGATCACCGCGGGGCCGGCACGAGAGCACGTTCGCTCTCCGCGGTGGGCCCGTGCGATGCGATCCACACGGGCGCTCCCATGACGTCTGAGACAGCACAAGCCCGGTCTGATACACCGTCTTCGAGAACGTGGGCCAGAAAGGAATGTCGATAGGGTTGCCCGCATGATTCGCCACATCGTGCTGTTCACGTGGACCGACGACGCGACCGACGAGCAGAAGGCCACGGTGACGGCCGAGCTGCGCAAGCTGCCCGGCGCCATCCCGCAGCTGCGCTCCTACACGGTGGGCCCGGACGCCGGCATCACCCAGGGCAACCACGACTACGCGGTGGTGGCCGACTTCGACAGCGTCGAGGACTTCCTGGTCTACCGCGACCACCCGCAGCACCAGGCCGTGATCGCCCAGCACATCAAGCCCATCCTGGCGACGCGGGCGGCCGTGCAGCTGAGCGTCTAGATCTCCGGCGGGTTGTTCTCCCGGTGCATCAGCCTGTCGTCGGAGGTGCGGCCCCGCCTCGGGGCCAGCACGATGCTCAGCACGATGCCCACGCCGCCGACGATCATGAAGATGATCCCGACGACGTCCATGTGGACCGCCGGTCCGAACACGTCGGGCTCGATCGCGAACCTCAGGATGGCGCCGAGCGTGAGGAAGAAGATGCTGACCCCGACACCCATGACGACCTCCAGGCAAATGGCGAGTATGCCGACGGTCATACCCGTCTAACGGAGATCACACCCATCAAGCCAAGCATGACAGCGGCCGGCCGCCGTTGTAGGTGATCATGTCGAGCACCGCGGTGGCAAGGTCGATCGGCGCGCCCAGCGGCTGCCCGTCGAGCTCCGCGTAGGCCCGGTGCAGGTTGCCCACGATGCGCTCGGAGTCCAGCAGCCCGCCCCACTCGCCGAGATCGGTCTCCCTGGCCGTGTCCAGTGGCGACAACCCGGCCTCCTTGCCCCGCCTGGCCGTCTCCTGCACAAACCTCAGGTAACCCTCCACGCGGTCGTACACCTCGGGGCCGCACACCTCGCCGTGCCCCGGCACGATCGTCTCCGCACCGAGCTCTCTGAGCCGCCCGAGCGTCTCGATCGCGCCCGCGACCGAGCCCATCATCACGAACGGCGTGCCGCCGTTGAAGACGAGGTCGCCGGAGAACAGCAGCCGCCGCTCCGGGATCCACACGTACGAGTCGTTCGTCGTGTGCGCGGCCACGCCCGCGTGCCTGACCTCACACCGCAGGTCGTCGGAGTGCACGGTGACCCCGTCGGTGTAGGTGAGGAACGGCGGCGTCAGCTCCATCTCACCCCACTCCACGTCCGGTGACCACGCGGCGAGGTACGTGGGAGGGCCGTCGGCGAGGATCTGGGCGCGCACGCCCTCGTGCCCGACGATCGTGGCCTCCGGGAACAACCAGTTGCCGAACGTGTGGTCGCCGTGATGATGGGTGTTGATCAGCGTGGTGATCGGCCGGTCGCTGACCTTGCCGATGGCCTCGCGGAACAACCGCGTGCGCCGCTCGGTCGAGCAGGCGTCGACGCAGATCACGCCGCGCCGCCCGGCCAGGAAGCCGGTGTTGTTGATCCACCAGCTTCCGTCGGGCTGGATGTAGGCGTAGACGCCGTCGGAGACCTCTTCGACGCGCGGCGGCGGCAACGGATGGTCATGTGCGGATGAGCTCATGCCGTGAAACGTACTCCGCCGGAGTCTCGCCGACTGTGTCCTCTACGGCAGAACGCCCGCACGAGGGCGGGCGTTCTGTGGGGTGGGCAGCGGTCAGAAGGCCTCTTCGGGCAGCTCCATGAGCTCCTGGCCGGTCGAGGCGAGCACGCGCCGCTCGGCGGTCAGCCGCGGCAGCACGGTCTTGGCGAAGAACGATGCCGCGCCGACCTTGCCCAGGTAGAACGGGTCCTCGCCGTCGCTCAGCTTGGTCAGCGCCACCTCGGCCTGGCGCAGCAGCAGCCAGCCGATCACCAGGTCGCCCAGCGCCAGCAGGAACCTGGTGCTGTTGAGGCCCACCTTGTAGACCTCGGCCGGGTTCTCCAGCGAGCCGAGCGCCCAGCCCGCCATGGTGTCGCCCATGGTCTTGACCTCGGAGGCGGCCTCGGCGAGCAGCTTGCGCTCCTCCTTCAGCCGGCCGTTGCCCGCGTCGGAGCCGGCGAACGCGTTGATCTCGCCGAGCAGCGAGCCGATCGCCGCGCCCTGGTTACGCAGGATCTTCCTGAAGAACAGGTCGAGACCCTGGATGGCGGTCGTGCCCTCGTACAGGGAGTCGATCTTCGCGTCGCGGATGTACTGCTCGATCGGGTAGTCCTGCAGGTAGCCCGAGCCGCCGAGAGTCTGCAGCGAGCGGGAGAGCAGCTCGTACGACCGCTCCGAGCCGACGCCCTTGACGACCGGCAGCAGCAGGTCGTTCATGTCGTGCGCGTGCCGGTCGTCCGGGTCGATCAGGATCGCGTCCTGGAACGTGGCCGTGTAGAGCACCAGCGCCCGCATGCCCTCCGCGTACGCCTTCTGCAGCATGAGCTCGCGCCGCACGTCCGGGTGGTGGGTGATGGTCACCCGCGGGGCGCTCTTGTCGGTCATCTTCGTCAGGTCCGCGCCCTGGACCCGGCTCTTGGCGTACTCCAGGGCGTTCAGGTAGCCCGTGGACAGCGTGGCGATGGCCTTGGTGCCGACCATCATGCGGGCGTGCTCGATCACCATGAACATCTGCTTGATGCCCTCGTGCGCCTCGCCGACCAGCCAGCCGACCGCCGGGTGCTTCTCGCCGAAGGTCAGCTCGCAGGTCGTGGAGACCTTCAGCCCCATCTTCTTCTCGACGTTCGTGACGTAGACGCCGTTGCGCTCGCCCAGCTCGCCGGTCTCGAGATCAACGTGGAACTTCGGCACCAGGAACATCGACAGGCCCTTGGTGCCGGGACCGTGGCCCTCAGGGCGCGCCAGGACGAGGTGGAAGATGTTGTCGGTCATGTCGTGCTCGGCGCTGGTGATGAAGCGCTTGACGCCCTCGATGTGCCAGCTGCCGTCGGGCTGCTGCACAGCCTTGGCCCGCCCGGCGCCCACGTCGGAGCCGGCGTCCGGCTCGGTGAGCACCATGGTGGCGCCCCAGTTGCGCTCGATGGCCAGCTCGGCGAAGCGCTTCTGCTCCGGGGTGCCGACCTTCCACAGCGTGTAGGCGAAGTTGGGGCCGGCGGCGTACATGTAGAGCGCCGGGTTCGCGCCCAGCACCATCTCGGCCGTCGACCAGGCCAGGCTGCGCGGGATGCCGGGTCCGCCGAGCTCGGTGGGCAGGTCGAGGTGCGCCCAGCCGCCGTCGACCAGCGCCTTGTACGACTTCTTGAAGCCCTCGGGGATCTCGACACTGCTGGTCGCCGGGTCGAAGACGGGCGGGTGCCTGTCGCCTTCCTCGAAGGAGTCGGCGAGGACTCCGGTGGCCAGCCTGTTGACCTCTTCGAGAATGCTCCGCGCGACATCCTCGTCCACTTCCGCAAAGGGCCCTGTGCCGAGGATCTCGCGGCGCCCGAAGACCTCGAAGAGGTTGAATTCCAGGTCGCGAACGTTGCTCTTGTAGTGGCCCATGGGTGTAGATCTCCTTGAACCGGGGGCTTGTGTACTCGTCAGTAACCTTATCTGAAATGCTACCCGCGAGTAACCCCAGTCATGCATGGCATGCTCGTCTCCATGGACGCCGAAGAACTCGCCTCCAGGTGGCGGGAGCGACTGGAATCCTGGGCCATCCCCGAGGAGATCCTGGCCAAGGCACCCGCGGATCCGTGGAGCCACTCGCCTGAACGATTCGGCACGCGTACGGATCGGGCGCTGGCCGAGCCCGATGACGGTCCCACCATGACGCGGCTGGCCGAGGCCCTGCCCGACCAGGGCATGCTCCTCGACGTGGGGTCGGGCCCGGGTGCTTCCTCACTGCCGCTCGCCCGGCGCATCGGTCACCTCTACGCGGTGGACACCTCGGCTCCCATGCTGGAGGGGCTCACGCTCAGGGCGGACAAGCTAGGCGTGCCGGTCACGACGATCGAGGGGCGCTGGCCGGACGTGGCGGACCGGGTGCCGGTGGCCGACGTGTCCATCTCCGCCCATGTGGTCTACAACGTCCCGGACCTGGCCGACTTCCTGCGGGCGCTCGACGGTCACACCCGCGGCCGGGTGGTGCTGGAGCTGCCGCATCGCCATCCCATGAGCTGGATGACGCCGCTGTGGCAGCACTTCCACGGGGTCGACAGGCCCGTACGACCGATCGCGGAGGACTGCGTGGCGCTGGCGGCGGCGCTCGGCTACCCCGTGCGGGTGGAGGAGAGGGAGGCTCCACTGGAACGTTTCACGTCGCTGGAGGAGCTGGCGGAGAGCGCTTGCCGGCGGGTCTGCCTCGATCCGTCCAGGGCGGCGGAAGTGGCGGAGACGGTGCTGGAGCTCGGCATGTGGCCGGTGCCCAGGGACCGGTGGGTCACCATCTGGTGGGACTGACACCAGCTTGACGTTTTCGGTGGTGTCGGGTTGGGTGGCGTCATGATCGAAATCCATGGCATCACCATTGACGCCGCCGACCCCTATGAGATCGCCAGTTGGTGGAGCAAAGCGACCGGGCTGCCCCTGGGAGAGGGTGACAAGCCGGGCGACGACGAGGTGATGCTGCGGACCGAGCGGGATCCGTTCCTGCTGTTCATCCGCGTGCCCGAAGGCAAGACCGTGAAGAACCGGTTGCACCTCGACGTCAACGGCACCGAAGGAAGGACCAGGGACGAGGAGGTGGAGCGGCTGATCGGGCTGGGGGCGACCGTCTATGACGACCTTCGCCAGCCCGATGGCAGCGGCTGGGTGACGATGCGTGACCCGGAGGGCAACGAGTTCTGCGTGTGCCGGAGCCAGGCCGAACGGGAGGCGGGGACCGCCTGACGACGTATGCGGGTCACTGGGCGGAGCGCGCCCGGCCCTGCATCGTGAGCGTCAGGATGCCGGCGATCAGGTAGACCAGCGCGCCGTGCCACAGCGCGTCCACGGCCGAGCCGAACACCCCTTCGCCGTCCAGGACCAGCTGCACCGGGTAGTCCAGCACCGCCGTGATGCCCGCGGGCAACAGCGAGAACTTCCACGGGTGCCGCAGCGACCACACGCGGGCCTGGCGGGTCACCCGATCGCCCTCGTTCGGCTTGGCCACCGCTCCGATCGCGGCGATCAGGGCGAACAGGCTGATGCCGAGGCCCAGCGCCCACACCAGATCGCCAGTGCCTGTGAGCGCCCCTAGACCGAAGCTGACCGCGCCCACCGCGCCGCCGCCGATGGCGGCGGCCTTCCAAGGGGCGCCACGCAGGGCGGCGCCCGAAAGCGAGACCTCATCGCGTCGACTGATTTCGTTCATGTGGTAATCGTGCCTTTTGGGATCCCTTGGGGGCATCGGGGACGGACCCTGAGCTGTCCCTGACATGATTTGGACATGCGGGAAATCGTCATCGTGCCCCTTGGCGTGGGGGATCAGGCGCGGCTGCGCGAGGTGCGGCTGCGGGCTCTGCGGGACGCGCCGGACTCTTTCTGGGCCACCTATGAGAGTGAGGCCGAGTTCCCGGCGGAGAAATGGGCCGAGTGGCTGAGAGATCCGCAGTCGCAGTGGTGGGTGGCCGCGACCGGCGACGGTGTGGACGTGGGGCTCGTGTGCGTGCGCCTGGAGGAGTCCGGGGCCCATCTGGTGTCCATGTGGGTGGCGCCGGAGGCCAGGGGCGCGGGCGTGGGCTCGCGACTGGTCGACGAGGCCGTCGCCTGGGCCCGTGCCGCCGGGGCTGAGGAGATGCGGCTCTGGGCCGTGGACGGCAACCATGCCGCCCGCGCCCTTTATGCCCGCAAGGGATTCGTGCCGAGCGGGAAGGTCGGCGTGATCGCCCGGGAGTCCGGGCCCGACCTCCTGGAGTCGCACTACGTGCTGTCCCTGCTCTTCCGCCAGGCCCGCAAAGAGGACGTGCCCGCGATCGTGGCCATGCTGGCCGACGACCCGCTCGGCGCGCAGCGCGAGGGCGACCCCGCCGACGAGCGTTACCTGGCCGCCTTCGACCGGATCGACGCCAACCCCTACGACGAGCTGATCGTGGCCGAGCGGGACGGGAAGGTGGTGGGCACCATGCAGCTCACCTACCTGGCCGGGCTGTCGCGGCTGGGCGCCGAGCGGTGCCAG
This sequence comes from Nonomuraea polychroma, assembly GCF_004011505.1. NCBI lineage: Bacteria > Bacillati > Actinomycetota > Actinomycetes > Streptosporangiales > Streptosporangiaceae > Nonomuraea > Nonomuraea polychroma. Next base: position 8,721,878 of record NZ_SAUN01000001.1, on the reverse strand, counting down.
ATCGAGGCCGTCAGGGTCGCCGCCTCCACGCGCGGCCAAGGGCTCGGGCGCAAGATGATCCAGTGGGCGATCGACCGGGCCCGCGCCCGCGGCTGCGCCATGGTGCAGCTCACGTCCGACAAGTCACGCGACGACGCCCACCGCTTCTACGACTCCCTCGGCTTCACGGCCTCCCACGAGGGCTACAAGCTCAAGCTGGGCTGACCTCGACCAGGTTGTCGTGGTAGCCGGGGCCCTTGCCCATGTCGGCGTCCCGCTCGGCCACGACCGCGTTCGGGTTGGCGCCGCCGGGGCTGAGCTTCGGCCAGCGGCCCTTTGGCGAGGCCACCACACCGGCCGCGACCCGGTCGCTGATCTCCACGTCGGCCAGGAACTCGCCGCCGTCGTTGTGCACCCGTACCCGCTGACCGGACACCAGCCCGCGGGCCGCCGCGTCGGCCGGGTTGACCAGCACCACCGGGTCCTTGGCGCGCCGCCGCAGCTCGGGGTTGTTGCCGAAGATCGTGTTGAGGAACGTGTGCGCGGCCGGTGTGACCAGCGCCAGCGGGTACGGCGAACGCTCCGCCTGGGCCGTGTGGGGCGGGATGTACGCCTGCCCGGCCCGCGGGAAACGCAGCCGCCCCGACGGCGTCGGGAAACCGTCGGCGAAGGGGATGAATGGCTTGGGATAGTTCATCCGCACCCAGCCCTCCTTGCGTAGCCGGTCAAGCGTGATGCCCTCCAGCGACGGATGCCCGCTGGACAGCAGCTGCTCGGCCAGCTCCAGGTCCGAGTCGTACAACGACGGCTCGGTCAGCCCCATGTGCGCCGCCAGCCGCCGGAACGTCTCCGTCGTCGACAGGCACTCGCCGGCCGGCTCTACGGCAGGCTCGTTCCACAGCAGGTACATGTGCCCGTATCCGGCGTGCAGGTCGTAGTGCTCGGTCTGCATGGTGGCCGGCAGCACGATGTCGGCGTAGTCGACGGTGTCGGTCGGGAACTGCTCCATGACGACCGTGAACAGGTCCTCGCGGGCGAGCTGCCGCCTGATCGCGTTTCCGTCGGGGGTCGAGCCGAGCGGGTTGGCCGCGTACACCCACAGGCACTTCACGTCATCGAGTTGCGAGGCCAGCTTGGTCATGACCAGCGTGCGGACCGGCTTGGCCAGCAGGTCCTCGCGCGTGTCGATGTCGAGGTGCACGTGACCGCTGGTGGAGTAGGCGATGCCGCCGCCGGGGTGGCGCCAGTCGCCGGTGACGCCGGGGATCGCGCCGATCGTGCGCAACGCCGTGCCGCCGCCCGCGTGCCGCTGGATGCCCATCGTGGCGCGGATGGCGGTCGGGCGGGTGTGGGCCAGCTTCATCCCCAGACTGTGGATGTCCGCGGCCGGGATGCCGGTGATCTCCGACACTTTTCCGACCGGGTGGCGCAGGATCTCCTCGCGGAACTCCGGCCAGCCCTCGCTGTGCTCGGCCAGGAACTCCTCGTCCTGCGCGTTCTCCGCCAGCACGACGTTGAGCAGGCCGAGCGCGAGGGCCGCGTCCGTGCCCGGCCGGATCGGCAGGTATTCGTCGGCCTGGTCGGCGGTCCTGGTGCGGATGGGGTCGATGGCGACCACGTGCGCGCCGTTCGCCCGGGCATCCTGGATGAACTTCCACAGGTGGTGGCCGCTGGTCAGCGTGTTGGTGCCCCAGAGCAGGATCAGCTTGGCCAGCGCGAGATTCTCCGGGTCCATGCCGGCCGGGGTGCCGTTCGTCCGGTGCAGGCCGCTGCCGCCGGCCGCCGCGCAGATGTTGAGGAAGTGCTTGGAGGCGCCGAGCACGTTCCAGAACCGCCGGCCCGCCACACCCTCGCAACCCTGCAGGTAGCCGAGCGTGCCCGTGCCCAGATAGGGCCAGATCGCCTCGCCGCCGTGCTCCTCGACGATGGCACGCAGCCGTACGGAGATCTCCTCCAGCGCCTCCTCCCACGTGATGCGCTCGAACTGGCCTGAGCCCTTGGGCCCGGTGCGGCGCAGCGGGTGGAGAATGCGGTCGGCGGCCTGCGTGTGCTCCAGGTAACGGTTGACCTTCACGCAGAGTGCGCCCCGCGTGTACGGGTGGTCGGGGTTGCCGCGTAGCTTGACCGCCTTGCCGTCGTCGACGGTCACGATCCAGGAGCACGTGTCCGGGCAGTCCAGCGGACATGCCCCCAAAACCTTGAGTTCGCCCGACATGGGACTCAGCTTACGTCGCGGAATCTGAGTGAACTGCTGGAGCTCCACCGTGTAGCTTTGCTGCGCGGCCTCTCGATTGACGACACTGGAAGCTAGAGATCGTACGGTCCGGCCGGGAAGGTGCAGAATCGCTGACGGTGGCCGAAATCAGGGAAAGAGATGACGCGGCGGACCTCGCGGAGGAGGACCCAGCCGTGGCCGAGTCGCGCGCGGACAACGACGTCTACGTCGTAGAGCCGCTGCTGCCCCAGCGCCTGCGGCGTCCTTCCGACCTGCTGCGCTTCTTCGCCACGCTGATCGTGCTCGGCGCGGTCATTCTGCTCGCCCTCGTCGCCAAGCAGACGCTCATCGGCCTCGAGGCCGACGTGAAGGAAGGCGCGGAGCTCGTACCGCTGCTCCCCAGGATCGCGGCCTTCCTCGGCGGCGCGGCCGTGCTCGTGGTGCCCGCGGCGTTCGCCGTCGAGCGGGTCTTCCACCGCGACGGCCTGCGGGTCGCCGAAGGGCTGATCGCCGCCATCATCGGCATGGCCGGGTCGTTCCTGCTCGGGCAGTGGCTCGTCGGCGGCAACCTCGACGACCTGCGTGTGCTGCTGACCGGCGATCGGGACATCGAGCCGCTCAACACGCTGCTCACCTCGGTCGTCGCGTACGCCACCGCCGTCCGCATCTCGCGCCGCCCCACCTGGCGCATGCTGATGTGGACCACGATCGCCCTGTACATCCTGGCGTTCTTCTCCGGCCGGCAGATCACGCTCCCGAGCGCCATCGTCACCGTGGTCGTCGGCATGGCCATCGGCTACGCCACCCTGTACGGCGTCGGCAGCCCCAACACCAGGCCCCCGGGGAGCGCCGTGGTGTCCGCGCTACGCAAGCTGTCGTTCGTGGTGGTGTCGGCCCGGCGGGTCGAGGACGACTACCAGGGCAGCCGCCGTTACGCCATCGGGCTCAAGGACGGCAGCAGCCTCGACGTCACCGTCCTCGACCGTGACCGGCAGGTGGCCGGGCTGCCGTACCGGCTGTGGCGGCGCATCAGGCTCAACTCCGAGACCAGGCGCCGGGCCATCAGGTCGCTCAGGGCCGAGCTGGAGCGCGAGGCGCTCATGGCGTACGCCGCCCAGGCGGCCGGCGCGAGCACGCCCCGGCTGCTCGGCACCAGCGAGATCGGCACCGAGGCCGCGCTGCTGGCGTACGAGCACATCGAGACGCGCCCCCTCGACGAGGTGCCCGACGCGGAGATCGACGACGAGCTGCTCGCCCAGATCTGGGAGCAGGTCGAGCTGCTGCAGATCCAGCGCCTGGCGCATCGGCGGCTCACCGGCGACAGCATCCACCTCGACCGGGCCGGACGCGTCGTGCTGACCGACGCGCGCAGCGGCGAGATCGCCGCCGGCGACCTGCTGCTCCGGCTCGACGTCGCCCAGCTGCTGACGTACTTGGCGCTGCGTGTCGGTCCCGAGCGCTCGGTGCGGGCCGCGGCCGCCGTGATGGGCCCCGAGGCGCTGGCCGCCGCCATGCCGCTGCTCCAGCGCATCGCGCTGACCAGGGAGACCCGCTCGGCCCTGGCCAAGGAGAAGCAGCTGCTGGCCGCGCTGCGTGAGCAGATCGTCGCGCTCAAGCCGGTAGGCAAGGTCGAGGAGGTACGCCTCGAACGGTTCCGCCCGCGCACGCTGATCACGATCATCGCCAGCACGATCGCCGCGTACATCGTGCTCTCCCAGCTCAGCGAGGTGAACGTCTACCAGGTGATCACCACGGCCAACTGGGCTTGGTCCGGGCTGGCGCTGGTCGCCGCGTTCGTCAGCTTCGTGGCCGCCGCGCTGATGTTGCGGGGATTCGTGCCCGAGCCGCTGCCGCTCTGGCGTACCGTGCTCGTGCAGTTCGCGTCCTCGTTCGTCAAGCTCGTCACGCCGCCGGCCGTGGGCGGGGTCGCGATCAACACGCGCTACCTGCAGAAGCGCGGCATCACGCCGGCGAGTGCGGTGGCCAGCGTGGGCGCCTCGCAGCTGATCATGCTGGTCTTCCACATCTCGCTGCTGCTGCTCTTCGCCTACATCACCGGCTCGACCACCACCACCTCCTTCACGCCGTCGCGCGGGCTGGTCGTGGCGCTGCTGGCGGTCGCGCTGCTGGTCGTCGTGGTGCTGGGCGTGCCGCCGGTGCGCCGGATGATCACCTCGCGGCTGCGCAAGCTGTTCGGCAACGTGCTGCCGCGGCTGCTCGACGTGCTGCAGTCGCCGCTCAAGATGATCGAGGCGGGCGTGGGCACCCTCATGATCACCCTCGCGTTCGTGGCCTGCCTGCACGCCTGCGTGGCGGCGTTCGGCGGTGAGATCAGCTTCACCGCCGTCGCCGTCGTCTACCTCACGGCCAACGCGATCGGCTCGGCCGCGCCCACGCCCGGCGGGCTCGGCGCGGTCGAGACCGCACTCATCCTGGCGCTGATCGCGGCAGGCGTGCCGCAAGCGGTGGCCACGTCCGCCGTGCTGCTGTACCGGCTGCTCACGTTCTGGCTGCCGGTGCTGCCCGGCTGGGCCTCCTTCACCTACCTCCAGCGGCACGAGGCCCTGTGAATCATCGCCGGGACGACGAAGTGGGCCCGGCGATCTTGTCTATGGCCTGCAGCTCGTCCTCGGTGAAGGCCGGGCCGTCGACGCAGGCCACGTTGTCCTCCAGCTGCTTCACGCTGCTCGCGCCGATGAGCACGCTCGTCACCCTCGGGTCCCTGAGCGTCCACGACAACGCCATCTGAGCCAGCGTCTGCCCCCGGCCCCTGGCGATCTCGTTGAGACCGCGCGCCAGCTCCGCATCGACGCGGTCGGGGGAGAGGAAGCGGCTGGTGGCGGCCCGCGAGTCGGCCGGCACCCCGTCCAGATAACGGTCGGTCAGCACGCCCTGTGCCAGCGGCGAGAACACGATGCAGCCCATCCCCGCCTCCTCCACCGCGTCCAGCAGCCCGTCCTCGATCCATCGGTTGATCATCGAGTACGACGGCTGGTGGATGAGCAGCGGCGTGCCCAGCTCCCGCATGATCCGCGCCGCCTGGGTGGTCTGCTCGGCCGAGTAGTTGGAGATCCCCGCGTACAGTGCCTTGCCCGAGCGCACCGCCCGGTCCAGCGCGCCCATGGTCTCCTCCAGCGGCGTCTCCGGGTCGGGACGGTGGCTGTAGAAGATGTCCACGTAGTCCAGGCCCATCCGCTCGAGCGACTGGTCGAGGCTGGCCAGCAGGTATTTGCGGGAGCCCCACTCGCCGTAGGGGCCGGGCCACATGTCGTACCCGGCCTTGGTGGAGATCACCAGCTCGTCCCGATATTTGCGGAAATCTTCGTGCATGATCCGGCCGAAGTTCTTCTCCGCCGAGCCGTACGGCACGCCGTAGTTGTTGGCCAGGTCGAAGTGCGTCACTCCGAGGTCGAACGCCCGCCGCAGGATCGCCCGGGAGTTCTCGATCGGCCGGTTGTCGCCGAAGTTGTGCCACAGGCCCAGCGAGACCGCGGGCAACTTCAGCCCGCTGCGGCCACTGCGGTTGTACGGCTGGCGCTCGTAGCGCCGCTCGTCGGCCTGATACGTCATGACGTGCCTCTCTCGATGATCCAGGACAGCGCGAACGCCTCCTCGCGCCAGGCGTCGTACCGGCCGCTGCGCCCGCCGTGGCCCGCCCCCATCTCCGTCTTCAGCAGGAAGGGGCCGCCCTGCGCGGTCGACCGCAGCCGGGCGATCCACTTCGCCGGCTCGTGGTAGAGGACGCGGGTGTCGTTCAGGCTCGTGATCGCCAGGATCGGCGGGTACGGCCTGCCGTCCACGTTCTCGTACGGGGTGTAGCTCTTCATGTAGGCGTACACGTCCGGGTTGTGCAGGGGGTCACCCCACTCGTCCCATTCGATCACGGTCAGCGGCAGCGATGGGTCGAGAATGGTGTTGAGCGCGTCCACAAACGGCACCTCGGCCACCACACCCGCGAACTCCTCCGGCGCCAGGTTCGTCACCGCGCCCATCAGCAGGCCGCCAGCCGAGCCGCCCCTGGCGATGATCCGCTCGCTCCAGCCGGTCGCCTTCAGGTGCCTGGCCACGGCCACGAAGTCGGTGAAGGTGTTGCGCTTCCTGGTGAGCTTGCCCTCCTCGTACCAGCGGCGGCCCATCTCGCCACCGCCCCTGACGTGCGCGACGGCGAAGACGAACCCCCGATCCAGCAACGACAACCTCGGCACCGAGAAGCTCGGGTCGATGGAGGTCTCGTAGCTGCCGTACCCGTACAGCACGGTCGGGGCGGGCTTGCTCGCGTCCTTCCGCTTCACGATCGACACCGGGACCTTCGTCCCGTCCTCGGCCGTGGCCCACTCCCTGAACTGCTCGTAGTCGGCCGGGTCGTAGCCGCCGAGCACCGGGCGCCGCTTGAGCAGGATGAGCTCGTGGGTGTCCAGTTCGTAGTCGTACACGCTGGGCGGGGTGACCATGCTCGTGTACGCCAGCCGGAGCCGCTTGGTGCTGAACTCCGGGTTGCCGGCCGGGCCGACGTCGTAGAGCGGCTCGGGGAAGTCGATCTCGTACGCGTTCCGCTCGGCCGCCTCGACGCGCTCCCGCCAGTCCGAGATCGTGCTCGGGTACGGCAGGATCCGCAGGCCCGTCAGCCCGTCGCGGCGGAAGTGCACCACGGCGTGGTCCTGGAACGCGTCGATCTCCAGGAGCCTGGTGTCGTCGCGGTGCGCGATGATCGGGGTCCAGGCGCCCGGATCGTCGAGCGGGGCCGTGGCGAGCTCGAAGTTCTCGGCGTTCTCGTTGTGCAGGATGTAGAAGAAGTCGCCGGCGTGCTCGACGCTGTATTCCATCCCGGTCGTCCGGGGCCGGACGACACGGAACTCGCCGGTGGGGTCGGTCGCGTCGAGGATGCGTACCTCGCTCGTGATCTTGCTGCCCGCGCCGAGCACCAGATAGCGCTCGCTACGCGTCAGCCCGATGCCGACCCAGTAGCGCTCGTCGGTCTCCTCGTAGACCAGCACGTCCTCCTCGGTGCCGAGGGTGTGCCGGTAGACCTGGTACGGGCGCCAGGCGTCGTCCACGCGCGTGTAGAAGAACGCCGAGCCGTCGGCCGACCAGGCGCCTCCATAGAAGATGTCGCTGATCTCGTCGGGCAGGAGCTCACCCGTCTCGAGGTTCTTGAACCTCAAGGTGAAACGTTCGTCGCCCTTGTAGTCGGTCGAGTAGGCCAGCATCGTGCCGTCAGGCGTGACGGAGCTGGTGCCGATCGAGAAGAACGGGCTGTCGTCGGCGAGCTCATTGCCGTCCAGGATCACCCGCTCACGGTCGAGCTTGACGCCTGGGGTGATCTCAGGTGGCGCCTCGCTGTCCGCGGGGACGCGGCAGGAGACCGCGTACTGCTTGCCCTCCTCGGTGCGGCTGAAGTACCACCACGCGCCCTTGCGGCTCGGCACCGACAGGTCCGTTTCCTGGGTGCGGCCCTTGATCTCCTGGAACACCTGCTCCTGGAGATCGGCGAGGTGAGCGGTCTGCTGTTTGAGGAACTCGTTCTCCGCCTCCAGGTATGCCTTGGTCTCGGGATCTTCCTTGTTGCTCAGCCAGGCGTACTCGTCGACGAAGGTGTCGCCGTGGTGGGTACGCTCAGTCGGGATCTTCTTCGCCAGTGGCGGCGTGTTGCTGCTCACGTGGGGAGTCTATGTTCGGTCGTGATCGTTCTGTGTCCATAGAAGATGACGAACCGTCCCGAGCGGTCTGAGAGCGCTGCTAATCTTTAAGAGCCGACGCGGTGCGGCGCAACCCACTCCTCCTTCACTCCGGTGATCTTGGCGTGTTGTGCGCGTTGTACCAGAAGCCCAGTCAATTTGACAGGGATTCGGGCGGCTGAAAGAATTAAGACATAACGCAAGACGCAAGACCGAAACGAAGCGCTGGAAAACGCGTCCGTTTCTTGAGAACTCAACAGTGTGTTAAAAGCCAGTGCATGTGCATCACATGTATGACCCCGTCATATTTGACGGTTTTGCTTGGATGATTCATCCGGACAGACATTGTTTGGAGAGTTTGATCCTGGCTCAGGACGAACGCTGGCGGCGTGCTTAACACATGCAAGTCGAGCGGAAAGGCCCTTCGGGGTACTCGAGCGGCGAACGGGTGAGTAACACGTGAGCAACCTGCCCCTGACTCTGGGATAAGCCCGGGAAACTGGGTCTAATACCGGATATGACCGCCTTCGGCATCGGATGGTGGTGGAAAGTTTTTCGGTTGGGGATGGGCTCGCGGCCTATCAGCTTGTTGGTGGGGTAGTGGCCTACCAAGGCGACGACGGGTAGCCGGCCTGAGAGGGCGACCGGCCACACTGGGACTGAGACACGGCCCAGACTCCTACGGGAGGCAGCAGTGGGGAATATTGCGCAATGGGCGGAAGCCTGACGCAGCGACGCCGCGTGGGGGATGACGGCCTTCGGGTTGTAAACCTCTTTCAGCAGGGACGAAGTTGACGTGTACCTGCAGAAGAAGCGCCGGCTAACTACGTGCCAGCAGCCGCGGTAATACGTAGGGCGCAAGCGTTGTCCGGAATTATTGGGCGTAAAGAGCTCGTAGGTGGCTGGTCGCGTCTGCCGTGAAAGCCCGCAGCTTAACTGCGGGTCTGCGGTGGATACGGGCCGGCTAGAGGTAGGCAGGGGCAAGTGGAATTCCTGGTGTAGCGGTGAAATGCGCAGATATCAGGAGGAACACCGGTGGCGAAGGCGGCTTGCTGGGCCTTACCTGACGCTGAGGAGCGAAAGCGTGGGGAGCGAACAGGATTAGATACCCTGGTAGTCCACGCTGTAAACGTTGGGCGCTAGGTGTGGGGGTCTTCCACGATCTCCGTGCCGGAGCTAACGCATTAAGCGCCCCGCCTGGGGAGTACGGCCGCAAGGCTAAAACTCAAAGGAATTGACGGGGGCCCGCACAAGCGGCGGAGCATGTTGCTTAATTCGACGCAACGCGAAGAACCTTACCAAGGTTTGACATCACCCGGACAGGTCTAGAGATAGATCCTTCTTCGGACTGGGTGACAGGTGGTGCATGGCTGTCGTCAGCTCGTGTCGTGAGATGTTGGGTTAAGTCCCGCAACGAGCGCAACCCTTGCTCCATGTTGCCAGCACGCCTCTTCGGGGGTGGTGGGGACTCATGGGGGACTGCCGGGGTCAACTCGGAGGAAGGTGGGGATGACGTCAAGTCATCATGCCCCTTATGTCTTGGGCTGCAAACATGCTACAATGGCCGGTACAGAGGGTTGCGATACCGTGAGGTGGAGCGAATCCCTAAAAGCCGGTCTCAGTTCGGATTGGGGTCTGCAACTCGACCCCATGAAGTCGGAGTCGCTAGTAATCGCAGATCAGCAACGCTGCGGTGAATACGTTCCCGGGCCTTGTACACACCGCCCGTCACGTCACGAAAGTCGGCAACACCCGAAGCCCGTGGCCCAACCCGTAAGGGGGGGAGCGGTCGAAGGTGGGGCTGGCGATTGGGACGAAGTCGTAACAAGGTAGCCGTACCGGAAGGTGCGGCTGGATCACCTCCTTTCTAAGGAGCATTTTCACGCGGTCTCGGCGAACGCCCGGGACGCGTGACAGCTCACTAGTGGAGCACTGGCTACTCAGCAGGGATGCATTGCCTGTCCGTTAGTACCGCCGCTGGTGACAGCGGAGTGGGAACGGGGATTGCGGGAGTGCGTGCCGGTTGGACACACTGTTGGGTCCTGAAGGAACGGGCATGGCTCGTCTTCTTCGGACACAGGACCGGTGAACAGCTCGCGTTGCGGGCTGGGATCCGGTTGCTGTTTGTTGTTTGAGATTTGCATAGTGGACGCGAGCATCTTTGTGGCCAAGTTTTTTAGGGCACACGGTGGATGCCTTGGCATCAGGAGCCGATGAAGGACGTGGGAGGCTGCGTTAAGCCTCGGGGAGTCGCCAACCAGACGTTGATCCGGGGATGTCCGAATGGGGAAACCTAGCACCAGTCATGTGGTGTTGCCTCCGCCTGAATGTATAGGGCGGTTGGTGGTAACGCGGGGAAGTGAAACATCTCAGTACCCGTAGGAAGAGAAAACAAGAGTGATTCCGTGAGTAGTGGTGAGCGAAAGCGGATGAGGCTAAACCGGGCGTGTGTGATAGCCGGCAGGCGTTGCACGTTCGGGGTTGTGGGACCTTCTTGGAGTGGCTGCCGCTGCTCCGGGCAGTGATAAATCGATGGGGTAGTTGAAAGCTCTGGGAAGGGCTGCCGTAGACCGTGAGAGCCGGGTAGGCGAAACCTTGTCGACTGCTGGAGGGGATCCCAAGTAGCACGGGGCCCGAGAAATCCTGTGTGAATCTGCCAGGACCACCTGGTAAGCCTAAATACTCCCTGATGACCGATAGTGCACGAGTACCGTGAGGGAAAGGTGAAAAGTGCCCCGGTGAGGGGTCGTGAAATAGTACCTGAAACCGTGTGCCTACAAGCCGTAGGAGCTTAGCCGTTCTTCGGGACGGCTGTGATGTGACTGCGTGCCTTTTGAAGAATGAGCCTGCGAGTTATGGTGTGTGGCGAGGTTAACCCGTGTGGGGTAGCCGTAGCGAAAGCGAGTCTGAAGAGGGCGTTTGAGTCGCATGCTGTAGACCCGAAGCGGAGTGATCTACGCATGGGCAGGTTGAAGCTCAGGTAAGACTGGGTGGAGGACCGAACCCACCAGGGTTGAAAACCTGGGGGATGATCTGTGTGTAGGGGTGAAAGGCCAATCAAACTCCGTGATAGCTGGTTCTCCCCGAAATGCATTTAGGTGCAGCGTTGCGTGTTTCTTGCCGGAGGTAGAGCACTGGATGGCCGATGGGCCCGACAAGGTTACTGACGTCAGCCAAACTCCGAATGCCGGTAAGTGAGAGCGTGGCAGTGAGACTGCGGGCGATAAGGTTCGTAGTCGAGAGGGAAACAGCCCAGATCACCGACTAAGGCCCCTAAGCGTGTGCTAAGTGGGAAAGGATGTGGAGTCGCAGAGACAACCAGGAGGTTGGCTTAGAAGCAGCCACCCTTGAAAGAGTGCGTAATAGCTCACTGGTCAAGTGATTCCGCGCCGACAATGTAGCGGGGCTCAAGCACACCGCCGAAGTCGTGGCACTCAGACCTATGCGGTCTGGGTGGGTAGGGGAGCGTCGTGCAGCCGGCGAAGCAGCAGAGTGATCTAGTTGTGGAGGCTGTGCGAGTGAGAATGCAGGCATGAGTAGCGAATCGAGGGTGAGAAACCCTCGCGCCGGATGACCAAGGGTTCCTGGGGCAGGCTAATCCGCCAGGGTAAGTCGGGACCTAAGGCGAGGCCGACAGGCGTAGTCGATGGACAACGGGTTGATATTCCCGTACCCGCTTCAACGCGCCCATATCGAACCCCTTGATACTAAGAGTCCTTAAGTCCGCTGGTCCTTCGGGACTGGTGTGAGGCTGAACGCTCGGCCTGATGGGGTAGTAGGTAAGCGATGGGGTGACGCAGGAAGGTAGTCCAGCCCAGGCGATGGTTGTCCTGGGGTAAGCATGTAGCCCGTGTTGTAGGCAAATCCGCAACACGTTGAGGGTGAGATGTGATGCCGAGCCGATTGTGGTGAAGTGGATGATCCTATGCTGCCGAGAAAAGCCTCTAGCGAGTGTTGTGGCGGCCCGTACCCTAAACCGACTCAGGTGGTCAGGTAGAGAATACTAAGGCGATCGGGTGAACTGTGGTTAAGGAACTCGGCAAATTGCCCCCGTAACTTCGGGAGAAGGGGGACCTCTGCTGGTGATCAGGCTAGCTCTGTGAGCTGGTGGGGGTCGCAGTGGCCAGGGGGAAGCGACTGTTTACTAAAAACACAGGTCCGTGCGAAGTCGTAAGACGATGTATACGGACTGACGCCTGCCCGGTGCCGGAACGTTAAGGGGACCGCTTAGCCAGCTTCGGTTGGCGAAGGTGAGAACTTAAGCGCCGGTAAACGGCGGTGGTAACTATAACCATCCTAAGGTAGCGAAATTCCTTGTCGGGTAAGTTCCGACCTGCACGAATGGCGTAACGACTTCCCCGCTGTCTCAACCACAGACCCGGCGAAATTGCACTACGAGTAAAGATGCTCGTTACGCGCAGCAGGACGGAAAGACCCCGGGACCTTCACTACAGCTTGACATTGGCGTTTGGAGCGTCTTGTGTAGGATAGGTGGGAGACTGGGAAGCTCGGACGCTAGTTCGGGTGGAGTCATTGGTGAAATACCACTCTGGTCGTTTTGAACGTCTAACCCTGGTCCGTGATCCGGATCGGGGACAGTGTCTGGTGGGTAGTTTAACTGGGGCGGTTGCCTCCTAAAGGGTAACGGAGGCGCCCAAAGGTTCCCTCAGCCTGGTTGGCAATCAGGTGTCGAGTGTAAGTGCACAAGGGAGCTTGACTGTGAGACTGACGGGTCGAGCAGGAGCGAAAGCTGGGACTAGTGATCCGGCATCGGCATGTGGAAGCGGTGTCGCTCAACGGCTAAAAGGTACCCCGGGGATAACAGGCTGATCTTCCCCAAGAGTCCATATCGACGGGATGGTTTGGCACCTCGATGTCGGCTCGTCGCATCCTGGGGCTGGAGTAGGTCCCAAGGGTTGGGCTGTTCGCCCATTAAAGCGGTACGCGAGCTGGGTTTAGAACGTCGCGAGACAGTTCGGTCCCTATCCGCTGCGCGCGCAGGAGACTTGAAAGGGGCTGTCCCTAGTACGAGAGGACCGGGACGGACGAACCTCTGGTGTGCCAGTTGTATCGCCAGATGCACGGCTGGTTGGCTACGTTCGGAAGGGATAACCGCTGAAAGCATCTAAGCGGGAAGCTCGCCTTGAGATGAGGTCTCCCTCCCTGTGAAGGGGTAAGGCTCCCGGTAGAAGACCGGGTTGATAGGCCGGAGGTGGAAGCGCGGTAACGTGTGGAGCTGACCGGTACTAATAGGCCGAGGACTTGACCACAAAGCAGACTTGTTGAAAGTCGTTGCTCGCGTCCATTATGTGATTCTGAGACAGCAAACGACTGTGCTGTTTCTCAGGGTTACGGCGGTTATGGCGGGAAGGAAACACCCGGTTACATTCCGAACCCGGAAGTTAAGCTTCCCAGCGCCGATGGTACTGCACTCGGGAGGGTGTGGGAGAGTAGGTCACCGCCGGACAATCTTTGAAGGAAGGGCCCCGACACATGTGTCGGGGCCCTTTCTGCGTTGTGGGGGAAGCGATCAGCAGGTCGGAGGCATCGACGTGCTCCAGTTGGCGGGCGAGCACGTCGAGCCGGGGATGATGGCACGCGAATGCGGTCCCTGTTCTTGATCGACTGGCTGGTTAACGTGATCATCATGGGTCCGCGTTTGTCAGCTCCGCACCGGAGCGTGCGCGCGATCGGAAGGTCATCTTCGGCTGCGGGCGACTCCTTCGTAGCCCAGGTCTCCCAAGGAGCGCAGGTCGCCGGCCGCGACGGCCAACGCAGGCAGGATCCCGGTGTGCACGCGTACGGCGGTGGTGTCGTGCTCGCGACCGGGCCGCACCTGGGAGGTCCAGATCGGCCGGCCGTCCGGGAGGGTGATGACCGGCACGTTGCCGCCGTCGGTGTGGTGCTCTCCCGACCACCACAGGTTCACGCCTTCGTGCGGGCCGGGGGCGGCGACCCGGTCGGCGCTTGCGCGGCAAGCACGTCGATGCCCTCATGAAGGCGCACGTAGTCCGGGGGATTTGCCGATCGCGTTGTCGACGGCCAGCTGGCGCACCCGGGTGGTGTCGAGCAACCAGCGGATCACCAGCACCGCCTGCTTGAAGCGGCTCAAGGCATTGGGTGCCGCAGCGGGTGCCCCTCAACGGATTGGGCGCACCCTACCCAGGATCATTACTGACCTATGCGTCCGTCGATCCGCTCGCGCAACAGGTCGACGTGACCCATGTGGCGGCCATACTCCCAGACCATCCCGACCAGCACCTCGCGCAGCGACATCTGCGCTCCACCGCTGCCATGCAGATTCATGGGATCGTCGCCCGTGATGTCGAGACTGGGCGCCTCGGCCACGAACCGCTCGGCGAAGTCCACCTCCGCACGCCATGCGTCCCACGCCTCCGCCACCACCTGAGGGTCGGGGACAGCGCCATCGAAATCGCCGTCACGGTCGGTGTCGGAGCAGAACAGCTTGGGCACATCCTGTCCCGCCATCAAGACCCGGAACGTCGCACGCTCCACCTCGGCCAGATGTCGCACCAGTCCCAGGAGCGACATCGTCGACGGCTCAACGGAACGCCGCGCCATAGCCTCCGCATCGAGACCTGAGCATTTCATCTCCAATGTGAGGCGTGCACAGCGTATGGCTTCGACCAGCGTGGTGCGCTCGTCGCCCAACGTTGGTCCGCTTTCACGCGGGTCGTCGTCAGACGGCTTGCCATCCGCAGTGAACATGTCGGCTCGTCGTGTCGTAGCCATGGCCGCAATCATCGGCGATGCGTGTGGCGGCCGACAACTGATTAACGATGCCCGCACACATGATCAACGGGTTCGGGCACGCCCTGCCCTGGGCCTAGCTCGCGGCATGGCCCTTGACATGTACGCGGGGATTCCGGTCACCGACCATGCGACCGCCCTCGGCTGGTATCAACGGCTGCTAGGGTCGCCGTCGTACGTCGCGAGCGACACGGAGGCCGTGTGGGAGCTCGGGGAACATCGGTCCATTTTCATCGAGCTGCGGCCGGAGCAGGCCGGCCACGCCATGCACACCATCATCGTGGATGACCTTGATGAGCTCGTCGCGCAGATTGCCGAGCGGGGACTCGATGCCATAGAGCGGGAGACCTACTCGAACGGCGTGCGCAAGGCCATATACCGCGACCCAGACGAGAGCGAGATCCAGTTCGGCGGCGCTCCCCTGTAAGCGGCTTCGGCTCGTTTGCCGTCCACTGACCAACGGCGATGTGCCGCGGAAGCGGAGACGACGCGATGAACACGCCCATGAGGGCGACGACGCGGGTCCTCGCTCTATGCGATCCCATCCTCGCGTAAAGTGAGGTCCATGTCAGACGTGCAGGGTGCCCGACAGGACCGTGACGGCTCGGCCGGCCAGGTGGACCCGGTCGTCGTCCAGCGTCACCTGGACCAGGCCGCCGCGCTTCGACAGCTGGGCGCCGACCAATGAGGCGCGACCTAGGCGGGCCGACCAATACGGAGAGAGCGCGCAATGTGCCGAACCCGTTACCGGGTCCTCGGGGACGCCGACCTTGGGGGCGAAGAAGCGGGAGACGAAATCCGTGTCGGTGCCCGCGGCGGTGACGATGACGCCCCTGGCGTCCACGGTGGACAAGGCGGTGATATCGGGGGACAAGTTCCGTACGGTTTCCTCCGAGTCCACCTCCACCAGCAGGTCGAGCTGGCTTTTTCCGACCCGCACAGGTGTCACGCCGAGTGCTTTCTCCAGACCTTCTGGCACCGTGACGGAGGTCACCTCCTTGGCCGGAAAATCCATCGTGATCATGCCGTCGGAGAGGCGATTCACGGTAAGGGTGCCGCTGGCCGTCATGAATTCGAGCTGCCCCGTCGCCGCCCCTGTGGAATAGAGCACGTGCGCGGTCGCAAGAGTGGCATGACCGCAGAGCGTGACCTCGACTGCGGGGGTGAACCAGCGCAGCGAATCACCGAGCAGGAAGGCGGTCTCGGAGAGGTTCATCTCGGCGGCTACGCTCTGCATCCAACTGTCAGTAACCGGAGTCTCCAACAGGCAGACGGCGGCGGGATTACCCTGAAAAGCTCTGCCGGTGAAGGCGTCCACAGTGAAGAGGCGCATGTGGCCGATGCTATCCGGGGGCGGATATCGAGATGCAAGCGGGCTGCAAGCTGTACAAAATGGAATTAGGGCTGGGCGTGTCGCGTGGCGAATGCGGAATCGTCGGTTACCGTCCAATGAGTAGGGACGTGCCGATTACGGTGAGTTCCTGAGGAAAGGACAAGCCGATGGGGGCAGTGCGCAAGGTGGTGAGCTACCTTGGCCTGAGCGGGGTCGATCACTACGACGAGGGCTATGACGACGACGAGCACTACGAGGACGAATACGTCCCCGCGACCGAGCGGGCCGCCAGGCGGTGGCGCGCGAACGTTGACTCGTCACGGATCGTGATGGTCCAGCCGCTCAAATACAACGACGCACCGTTGATCGGCCAGCACTTCCGTGACGGCCAGACGGTGATCATGGACGTTTCCGGGATGGCGATGCCCGAGGCCACGCGGATGGTCGACTTCGCCGCCGGGCTGGCTTTCGGGTGCGAGGGGCGGATCGAGCGCATCGCCGACCGTGTCTTCCTGCTCGCCCCAGCACATGTGGAGATCGAGACGACTTAACAAGGACGCTGCTGAGTGCTGAGCGGGCTGCCGTGCCGGTGGCTCGTATCCAGCGCGTCTGCGGCGCCCAGCGGGGATGGCCTTCGCGCTGTCCGCCGCAGTCATCGGGAACCCCGCTTTCGGCGCCCGTTCGCCGCAGTGAGCGGGAATTGTGATTATCTACGCGGCGGACTGCGGTCAGTCGGGACATCGCAGTCGGGGCATCGCAGTCGGTGGAGACTGCGGGCCGGGGCGTGTCGGCCCGGCAGCGTACGAGCGCGGGACTGAACCTATCGGCTTGGTAGGGCACGAGTGCGGCGACCGGCCCGCCGACCTGGTAGGGCACGAGTGCGGGGACCGGCCCTATCGGCCTGGCAGGGCGCGGCAGCAAGGCCGTCTGTGAGCGGGGGGCTCGCTGCTGCTGGTCAATCGAATCAGGCAGCGCGCGGGCCGCGACGGACCAGCCGAGTCAGTTCGGTTGCGTCGTCAGTGGCTTGCTTCGCGCGTTCGTCCGATTCGCGGGCGTACGCGTGCAGCGCCCACACCGCCCCCTCGGCCAGCTCCCTCAGCTCGCTGATCTGGGCGTCCACGAACCGAGCGTCGGCTTGGACCAGCTTGCGGCGCTGCCAGAGCTGCCAGCCGGCCAGACCGATCATGGTCACGCCGGCGGCCGCGAGCAGGCTGTTGGCCAGCACCGCACCGACGAGGCAGGCGATCCCGGCCACGATCAACACCATCGCCGCCCACGGCAGCGGGCGCGGCACGACTGCCTCGGTGAGGATCGCGTGCTCGGCTGCGGCGAGCGAGGTCCGGTCGGGTCCCTCAGGCCGCAGGTGGATGCGGTGGCCGAGCAGCGGCACGGTGAGGGTGTCGGGAGGCTCCAGCCGGCTGTCAGCCTCGAGCTCCTCGGCCACGCCACGGAGGATCGGTGCGGCCACGTGCAGCGCGATCGCGGCCAGGTGCGGGTCGGCGCCGGGACGCAGGTCGTCGAGCAGATGCGTGCCGAGCGAGGCCATCGGCCCTTCGGGACCGCCGGAGCCCATGAGTGAGCGCAGCACGGCGAGGGGCTCGTCCTCGGCCCAGGCCACGGCCGGGCTGCTCGCGGCGTTGTCGAGCGACGCGGTCAAGCCGTGCTCGGCCTGCCGCGTCGAGGTGATCTCCGCGCATCGGCTACGCAACCTCGCCAGCCGGTCGGCGGCCATGGACGGCCGGGCCAGCTCGGGGAGCTCGGCCATCTCCGGGAAGTCGACCAGCGACCGCGGCACGACGACCGTCGGCTTACCGGGGATCAACGCCTGCACCCACTGTTCGGGGTCGGCGTGCTCCTGGACGGCCAGGGCGTCGAGCTTGCGCAGGACGAAGATCTTGCCGGCGGGGCCGTACGCGCCTCGGGCGGCGGCCAGCCACAACGCGCGCTGGCCGTGCGTGACGGGCCGGTCGAGTGACAGCTCGCCGAAGGCGGTGCCCAGCCAGGAGGCGTGGATGCGGGCGCCCTGCCCGGACACGGCGAGCGCGAGGCACAGGAAGAGCGCGGTCCGCTGCTGGTCGCGGCCGGCCGCCCGGCTCAGCGGCTCCAGCGGGTCATTGCCGGCGAGGATGGTGGCCAGCGCTTCTATGGCAGGAGGAAGCCAGTAGCCGGGTACGTCGCGGAACCCCGGCGCGGCGGGAGGCACGCTGCCGTTCGCGGCGAGGTGCGCCAGCAGCGCCTCCGCGTAACGATGCACCTCCGTCGCTGCTTGGGGGCTCGCAGTCAGGTCCGTGCTCAAGGCAGAGAACTCCCCCATGTCGGCCTCAGTTCATGACCGCGTAAAGCCTAGCCGTTGGGGCGCGCCAACCCGGTGGAGGCGCGCCCACGACACGGAACGGGGGACTTTGCGATGACTGCCTGTTACATGCGCTCGGGGACGGGAACGCCCAGAAGGTCGAGCCCGGTCTCCAGCACCCGCAGGGTCAGCGCGCACAGGGCGAGCCGGTGGTCCCTGGTCTCGGGGTCGACGCCCGCCTTGACCACCGGGCACTCCTCGTAGAAGGTGCTGAACAGGCTGGCGGTCTGGAACAGGAAGTTACACAGCCGGTGCGGCTCGGCGTCGGCGGTGATCTGCATGAGCAGCTCGCCGAAGCCCAGCAGGTGGAGGCCGAGGGCGCGTTCGGCGGGCGCGGCCAGCACGATGGAGGCCGTCGCGTCGGCCGGCTGGATGCCGGCCTTGCGGAAGATGGAGCGGATCCGGGCCGTCGCGTACTGCATGTAGGGGCCGGTGTTGCCGGTGAAGGCCAGCATGCGGTCGAAGTCGAGGACGTACTCGCTGTCGTGGCTGACCGACAAGTCGGCATATTTCACTGCACCCATGCCGACGTGGCGGGCGATCTCGTTCCGGGTGGCCTCGTCGTAGCCCCGCTCGGAGATCGCCGCGGTGGCCCGGTCGATGGCCTCCTGCAGCAGGTCCATCAGCTTGGCCGACTCGCCGGAGCGGGTCCTGAACCGGCGCCCGTCCTTGCCCAGCATCATGCCGATCTGGATGTGCTCGGCCGAGACGGAGTCCGGCAGCCAGCCCGCCAGCTTCGCCGCCGCGAACACCATCTTGAAGTGCAGCGTCTGCTCGTTGCCCACGACGTAGAGGATGCGGTCGGCCTTGAGGTCGTGGACGCGGTAGCGGATGGCGGCCATGTCCGTGGTGGCGTAACCGTAGCCGCCGTCGCTCTTCCTGATGATGAGCGGCAGCGGCTTGTCGTCGGAGCCGGTGAAACCGGGCGGGAACACGCAGAGCGCGCCCTCGCTCATCACCGCCGTCCCGGACGCCTCCAGGTCGTCGCAGGTCTTGTCCAGCATGGGGTTGTACATGCTCTCGCCGGCGATGTCGGCGTCGGTCAGCGTCACCCCGAGCAGCTCGTAGACCTTGTTGAAGTAGCGGACGGTGGCGTCCATGAAGACGTGCCAGAGCCGCATCGTGGTCGGGTCGCCGCCCTGCAGCGTGGTCACCCGCGAGCGGGCACGCTGCCTGAACGCCTCGTCGCCGTCGAACTTGACCCGCGCCGCCTGGTAGAACTCCGTCCCCATGCCGGCTTCGAGCTGCGCGACCGCGGCCTCCTCACCGATGTCGAGCAGGTGCTCGATGAGCATGCCGAACGGCGTGCCCCAGTCGCCCAGATGGTTTTGCCTGATCACGGTGTTGCCGAGGTGCTCGTGCAGGCGGGCCAGCGAGTCACCGACGATGGTGGTGCGCAGGTGGCCGACGTGCATCTCCTTGGCCGCGTTGGGCGCGGAGTAGTCGATCACCACGGTCTGCGCGGGCGTGATCGTGCCGACGCCGAGCCGCGGGTCCGTCAGCATGCGCTGAGCCTCGGCGGCGATCCACGTGTCGTCGAGCGTGATGTTGAGGAAGCCGGGGCCGCTGACCTCGACCGTGCCGGGGAAGTCCGACAGCTCCGACTTGATCGCCTCGGCGACCTCCCGCGGCGCCCGTCGCAGTCGCTTCGCCAGGCTCAGCGCGACGTTCGCCTGGAAGTCGGCGAACTGGGAAGGCCGGATCAGCGGGTCTGCGTCGGCGTGCTCCGAGCCGAACGCGTGCGCCAGCGCCTGCTGGACGCGCTCGGTGAGCACTATCTGCGGGTCGGTCATGTTCTAAGGGTACCGGCGACCTTGACCGCGATGCTGATCGCCGCAGCCGCCACGAGCGAGACTCCGACGGCGGTCAGATCGTTGCCGATGTCGCCGGGTTCGAGCGCGAAGAACGCCCTGACGAACGGCAACGTCAACCCGATCCCGAACGCCACCGCCATGGAGGCGACCAGCACCACCCGCCACCAGTTGAGCGGTCTGGCGATCAGCACGAGCACCCACCACGTGGTGAGGAACAGCGTGATCACCGCGGACGTCTGGTCCTGGATGAGAGTGGAGGTCCCGCTGTGCGCGGCCCAGAACGACACCAGCACCGCCACCGCGCACAGCACCCCCGCCGGCACGGCGAAACGCAGCACCCGGCGCACGAACCCGGGCTTGGGGCGCTCGAGGGTGGGCGCGAGCGCGAGGAACAACACCGGGATGCCGATGGTCAGGGCGTTCGTCAGGGTCGAGTGGCGGGGCGCGAACGGGAACATCACCCCGGCCACGCCCACGGCCAGCGACAGCACGATCGCGTAGAAGGTCTTGGTGAGGAACAGGTTGGAGACCCGTTCGATGTTGGCCAGGACCCGCCGGCCCTCGCCCACGAGGTGCGGCAGCGTCGCGAACTTGTCGTCCAGGAGCACCACCTGCGCGACCGCCTTGGTCGCCGGGCTGCCCGCGCCCATCGCGATGCCCAGGTCGGCGTCCTTCAGCGCCAGCACGTCGTTGACGCCGTCGCCGGTCATGGCCACCGTGTGTCCACGTGCCTGGAGCGCGGTGACGAACGTGCGCTTCTGCTGCGGGCTGACCCGGCCGAAGACGGTGTGTGCGTCCAGCAGCTCGCCCAGCTTCTCCTCGTCGTCAGGGAGGGTCCTGGCGTCGATCGCACGATCGCCGCCCGGGATGCCCAGCCCGGTGGCGATCGCGGAGACCGCCTCAGGGTTGTCGCCGGAGATCACTTTGACCGTGACGCCCTGTTCGGCGAAGTAGCGGAGGGTCTCGCAGGCGTCGGGCCTGATGCGCTGCTTGAGCGTCACCAGCGCGACGGCCTGGAGCGCCACACGCCCGCCGTCCGCCGCGTGACCAGTCGCCGTGGTGGACGTGGTGCCGCCGGTTGCGGCGGGCAGGCGGTCGGCGCGGCAGAGTGCCAGGACCCGGGCGCCGGTGGTGGCCAGCTCGGCGGCCCGGTCGTACCCTTCGCCGCCGTCCAGCAGGACGTCCGGGGCGCCGAGCAGCCAGACGCCGCGCTCGCCGAAGTCGGCGCCGCTCCACTTGCGTGCCGAGGAGAACGGCACGCTCTCGCGGGCGGTCCAGCCGTCACAGACGGCGGGGCAATGGGCCCGGATGGCCTGGGCGGTGGCGTTCGGCTGCTGGTCGAGGTGGGACAGGGCGGCCAGCGCGGCGTCGATCGGCTGGTCGTCGCGCAGCGGCAGCACCTCGTCGAGGTCCATGCCGCCGGCAGTGAGAGTGCCCGTCTTGTCCAGGCAGAGCACGTCCACCCTGGCCAGGCCCTCGATCGCGGGCAGCTCCTGGACCAGGCACTTGCGCCGGCCCAGACGTACGACGCCGACCGCGAACGCGATCGAGGTCATCAGCACCAGGCCCTCGGGGATCATGGTGACGATGCCCGCGACGGCCCCGGTGATGGCGGTACGGAAGTCGACCGAGTTGCTGACCTGGCTGTGGATCAGCAGAGCGCCGACCGGGATGACCAGCCAGGTGATGTACTTGATGAAGTTCGCCACGCCCGCGCGCAGCTCCGAGTGCGCGAGGTGGAACTTGCTCGCCTCCTCGGCCAGCTTCACGGCGTACGCGTCGGTGCCGACTTTCGTGGCCACGAACGCGCCCGAGCCCGCCACCGCGAAGCTGCCCGACAGGACCTGGTCGCCTGCCTTTTTGTGCACGGGGTCGGCCTCGCCGGTCAGCAGCGACTCGTCGACCTCCAGCCCGTCGGACCGGACCACCTCTCCGTCGACCAGCAGACGCTCGCCGGGGACGAGCAGGATCAGGTCGCCGAGCACGACCTGCCGGGGCTCGATCTCCTGCTCCCTGCCGTCCCGCCGGACCCTGACGGGCACCTCGTTGATCACCGCGAGCTTGTCGAGCGTGCGCTTGGCACGTAACTCCTGGACGATGCCGATCAACGTGTTGGCCACGATGATCAGCCCGAACGCGCCGTCCTGCCACTCGCCGAAGATCAGAATCAGCGCCCAGAGCACGCCGATGACGAGGTTGAACAGGGTGAGGACGTTCGCTCTGATGATCGCGCTGAGTGACCTGCTCGATCGGCGCGGAACGTGGTTGGTCTTCGCGACCGCCGCTTGCGCCGAGGTGAGGCCATCCACCGTCAAGGTGAGCCGGTCCACATAACCCCCTGTATCTGTGGATCGGTGTCAAAGAATACGTGTCACCACAGTCTGTGTGAGCGATGTGTGGCGGCTATTCTCTCGCCGATTCCGGCCACGATCCCCTCGGCGGACAGGTCGGCGGCGAGCTGGCAGGCCGCACTGATCGCCGGCGCCTTGGACGCGCCATGGGCGATCACGACGGTGCCGTTCAGCCCGAGCAGCACCGCGCCGCCGTGTGCCTCCGCGTCGAGGCGGCGGCGCAGCTCACGCAGGCGTGAGCGCTGCAGGGCCGCGCCCAGCCTGGCCAGCCTGCCGTCCTCGATCGTCTGCCGGAGCTCGGCGAACGCGTACCGGACCGCGCCCTCCATGGTCTTCAGCGCCACGTTTCCGGTGAAGCCGTCGGTCGTGATGACATCGACCTTGCCGGTCAGCAGGTCGTAGCCCTCCACGTTGCCGGCGAAGTTGATGCCGGGGGAGCCCTGCAGCAGCTCGTGGGCGCGCTTGACGAGCTTGTTGCCCTTCTCCGCCTCCGCGCCGATCGTGAGCAGGCCGACCTTGGGCTGGGCGATGCCGTAGGCCAGTTCGGCGTAGGCCGTGCCCAGGTGGGCGAACTGCACCAGCATCTCTGGCTTGACGTCCGCGTTGGCGCCGGCGTCCACGAGCAGGGTCGGGTTGGGGAGCGTGGGGAGCGCGACGGCTATCGCGGGTCTCTGCACACCGTGCTGCGCTTTGAGCCGCAGCCTGCCGGTGGCCACGATCCCGGCCGTGGAGCCGGCCGAGACGACCGCGCTGGCGTCGCCTCGCCGTACGAGGTGGCAGGCGATCGCGATGCTGGAGCGGGGGCGCCGCAGGCTGGCCAGCGCGCCCTCGTCCATCGCCAGGGCCTCCTCGGCCCGTACGATCGGGACCTGCTTGGTGGCGTCGTGGTCGGCGAGCGCCTCGTAGAGCACGCGGGGGGAGCCGACGAGCACGATGGACAGGCCACGCTCCCGTACGGCGTGCACCGCACCCGCCACGATCTCGTGCGGTGCGTGGTCGCCGCCCATGGCGTCCAGCGCGATGGGCTTGCTGTCGGACAATGATCACCTCGTACGGCATCGAGCCCGCCGTCACGGCTTGGCCGGAACGCGGGCTCTGCATGTCCGCATCGTAGGCAAGGCAGCTGCCAGGTTAACCGGCGGGTAGGCCCTCTTGGTTCCCGCCAACGCCCCTTCCAGTCCCACCATCTTGCCGGATCGATCACCTTTGCCGTCAAAACGCCTTTATATGGGGCGATGAGTGATATATCAGCCCTTAGGGGGTCAAGAAGCCGCACTGTAACGGCGCTCAGCCGGTGAAGGGTCAGCGGCCGTTCCCCTGGAGGGCCGTCAGCCGAAGTGCGGCGGGTGGAAGGCCACGGCAGCGCGTAAGAGATGGGGTTTCTAGCGGAGTCGGGCCGTTCCTCTGGAGGGTCCTGAGCCGAAGTGCGGCGGGTGGAAGTGGAAGGCCGCGGCAGCGTGTAAGAGACGGGGGTTAATGCAGGTTCCAGTCGTCCTTGCTGCGGGACACGATCACCTTCGAGAACTTCGACTTCCCCGTGACCCGGATCAGCGGCCCGTCCGCTTGGGACCCGCCCGTCACGTTGCGCTTGCCGAACATCGATCCGCCCTCGTCGATCACGTGGGCGTTGTCGGGAACACGCACGATCAGCTTGCTGAACCAGGCGTTGGTCTCGATCGTGATCTCCCGGCCGGGCAACACGGCGTCCGACAGGTCTATGATCAGTGCACCGAAGCGCGCCGTGAGCTTGGTGTTGCGGGAAGCCACCCAGCGGCCCTTGCGTACGATCTTGCTGAATTTCGAATCGATCACCTGCCGCTCGATGGTGGCGGGCACACCGGACGCGGCCACCTCGGGCAGGTCCCGGGTGAGGGGGACGAGCTCGCCGACCGTCTTCGCCGTGTAGGCGACATCCAGGCGGTCCGCGTGCTCGACGCTGGTCAGTCTTCCCGTGGCGAGCGCCTCGCTCAACACCGCGGCCACGCGGTCGCGGTCGGCGTCCGAGGCGCGCAGGTCCGGATCATCGGTCACGAGAAAGCAGTGTAAGCCAGTTCGCGATATGTCGCGAGTGTCTGAACCGATCGCTGATCCTTTCCGTGATCCTGAAGGAAAACTTGGAAGCCAGCGGAACCGCTGACGCGCCGAGTTGCGTCCGGGTATTAAGAACCGTAGACGCGCGACAGGGTCGTGAGGTTTACGCCCGATCGAACAAAAAAGATGGGAAAGGCCTAGTGATCTTGAACCAAGCTGGCACACGACGCTTCAAGGCGTACACGTCCAAGCACCTCGACGAGCTCCTGCAGCGAGCGGGGCTCGACGACGAGGAGCGGCTGAAGGTCCGCGCCGTGGCGACGGTGCTGCCCTTCCGGACGAACGCCTATGTCGTGGATGAACTCATAGATTGGTCGGCAGCGCCCGACGACCCCATCTACAAGCTCGTCTTCCCGCAGGAGGACATGCTTCCCGCTGCTGACGTCGCCAGGCTGGCCGATCTGCTGAAGGCCGAAGCGCCCAACGCCGAGATCCAGGCCGAAGCGAACCGCGTACGCGCGCAGCTCAACCCGCATCCTGCAGGTCAGAAGGAGCTCAACGTCCCGAAGATGGACGAGGAGCCTGTGCCTGGCATGCAGCACAAATATCACGAAACCGCGCTTATCTTCCCCAAACAGGGGCAGACCTGTCACGCCTACTGCACCTACTGCTTCCGCTGGGCCCAGTTCGTCGGTGACGCGGACCTGAAGTTCGCCTCCGACGACATCGGCCAGATGGTGAGCTACCTTCGCCGGCATCCCGAGGTGACCAGCGTCCTGATCACCGGCGGCGACGCCATGATCATGGGCGAGCCCGTCATCAGGCGATATATCGAGCCGCTGCTCCAGTTGGAGCAATTGGAGTCGATCAGGATCGGCACCAAGGCTCTGGCCTACTGGCCGCAACGTTTCACCACCGACCCGGACGCGGACGCCACGCTCGGCCTGTTCGAGGAGGTGGTGAACGCGGGCAAGAACCTCGCGTTCATGGCCCACTTCTCACACCCACGGGAGTTGGAGTCGCCGCTGGTCGAATCGGCGGTCAAGCGTATTCTCGGCAGCGGCGCCACGATCAGGACGCAGGCGCCGCTGATCAGATCCATCAACGACGATCCCGTCGTGTGGTCCTCGATGTGGCGACGGCAGCTCAGGATGGGGATGATCCCCTACTACATGTTCGTCGAGCGCGACACCGGGCCGCAGGACTACTTCGCCGTTCCCTTGGCCCGTGCGTACGAGATCTTCAGGGACGCGTACTCGACGGTGTCCGGACTCTGCCGTACGGTCCGGGGCCCGTCCATGTCGGCCACACCCGGCAAGGTATGCGTCGACGGTGTCACGGAAATCGCCGGGGAGCAGGTCTTCATGCTCCACTTCATTCAGGCGCGCGACCCCTCGCTGGTGGGGCGGCCGTTCTTCGCGCGCTACGACCCGACAGCGGTCTGGCTGACGGATCTGCGCCCGGCCTTCGCCGAGCGTTTTCCGTTCGAGCCGGCCGAAGCACTGCTGCCGGTCTGACAAGTTCAGCGCGTCGTCCATCACTACCGGAAATCTGCGTCCTCCGGCCCGGCACAATTCTTTTCGCGACCCATTTGTGCACGGACCGGAGGACTGCTCCGTCACCTCCCGCAGACACCCCTCAATCGCCTGCGCTATATCGGAAACAAGACCCTCCTATTTCCGTTTTGTCTTCCCGATCAACGCTCCCCCTTTACTGGGTAACCAGGCTGCAAACCCCTGCTACATGGGCATTCATGCGCCTGCGGTCGATCATCGCCGGTGATAGAACTGCTGGCGTAGCTCGGCCGCGACGCCACGCTTCGTGTGGTGCCCATGGCGTGCACGCCGCGGCATACGGGGGTTATCGATTCGCATTTCCACTGCATTCGAGAGCGATCGATCACGAGCCGGAAGGCAATCATGAATCGGGTAGTCAAGGCGGCGGTCGCCGTCACAGCATTCGGCTTGGCGGCGGCTTTGGCCGTGCCAGCTCAAGCGGAAGTCCAATACAACACCGCCAGGTACGCTCCCACCGATGTCGTCGGCGATGCCGCCAACCTGGCAGGCAGTCCGCTCGGTCTCCTGGGCGGGGTCACCGGTGGGGGCCTGCTGGGCGGGCTGCTCGGCGGCGTCACCAAGGGCAAGTCAGCTGCTCGGTCGGCTGCGGCCAAGACCGGCCAGATGATCGAGGCGCAGCGCGACGCCGCCTTCGCGGCGCGAAAGGGGCGGCGTGCCGGCGACCCCAACGCGGCCGAGGACGTCACCCGCCTCGGCGGGCCGCTGCCCGAAGTGTCGCCGATCGTCGGTCAGCTGTCACCGGTCGGAGGGAGCGGCCTGACCCAGTCGCTGCCCGCCCGGTCGGGTGCGGCCCGCCTCGCGCAGCCGGCGACGTCGGTCAAGACCGCCAGGCAGAGCCAGGGCGCGACCGACGCCTTCAACAGCGCCACCAAGGGCTTCGACTCCCTGACGAGCAACTCCACCCTGGCCGGCCTTACCCAGGCGGCCAGGAACGCGCTGCCGAGCCTCACGAAGGGCGAGCTGTCGCAGATGGTCGGGCAGGTCGCTCCCTCCGAGATCGCCCCGGTCGCCGAGGCGCTGCCCGGCACCACCCACGCCGCCAGCATGGACGAGCTCAACCCGCTCGTCGAGGAGGCCTCCGGCGCCGTCTCCACCAAGGGGACCACGGCCGTCGGCTCCTACGGCGACCTGATGACCGCTCTCGGGTGGACCTCCAACGCGCTGACCAGCTCGGTGCGGGACTCCTGGGTCCACGAGTAGACACAGAGGTGAAGGCGGAACGTGGCTGGCCGACAGCCGGCTACGGCGGTTCGCGGGCGTCGTAGGTGCCAACGCTCGGGAACCGGTTGTGGCGGCTGATGGCAGCCCGCTCCGTCCGTTGGCAGGCACCGTCGGCGTGAATTCCTAGGGCACGCCGTTCGGTGACCGCCTGTGTGCCGCGCCATTCTCCAGCAGGGCGGGCGCGGCACCGCCCCTGCACTGGTTCCGTGGCCCTCCAGAGACACTTACATCGGCTGATGGCCCTCCAGGGGAACGGCCTGACCCCATGACAAGCCCATCCTTTACGCGCTGCCGTGGTCTGCCACCCGCCCTACTTCGGCTGATGGCCCTCCAGGGAAACGGCCTCTGACCCTTCACCGGCTGAGCGCCGTTACGGAGCGCATTCTTGGCCCCCTAAGGCTGAAGTGTCGGCCGCCCGCGCCCGACCGCCCGAGGCTCAACCGCCCCGCCGTCTGCGGCTCAGGGCAGGCGGACGCCCGTGCGGCGGGCTATTTGTGCTTGCAGTCTGGCCATCTGCCAGTGCAGCTCGAGGAGCTGCTCAGCGAGCTGCGTCCGGGGAATCTCGGACACCTCCTCGGTGGCCAGGTGGTCGATCGCGGCCGAAAGCTCTCCCATCGCGCGCCCCCACTCCATCACCGGTCCTCGGGTCGAAACGACGTTCGAATCCTATCGGAACGCCGCCCTCGGTGTCAGTCTTTTGCCCCTAGAGTCCCGCTGGTTTCGCACAGAAGATCGAATCGCCTGAGAGCGGAACCCCGACCACGGAACCGGCCCACATGGGCTCGCGTAACGGCGCCCAGCCGGTGAAGGGTCAGAGGCCGTTCCCTGGAGGGCCATCAGCCGAAGTAGGGCGGGTGGCAGACCACGGCAGCGCGTAAAGGATGGGTCTTCTCATGGGGTCAGGCCGTGTCCCTGGAGGGCCATCAGCCGAAGTAGGGCGGGTGGAAGGCCACGGCAGCGCGTAAAGGATGGGCTTGTCATGGGGTCAGGCCGTGTCCCTGGAGGGCCATCAGCCGAAGTAGGGCGGGTGGAAGGCCACGGCAGCGCGTAAAGGATGGGCCTTCTCATGGGGTCAGGCCATTCCCCTGGAGGGCCATCAGCCGAAGTAGGGCGCGTAAAGGATGGGGCTCTAGCCGGATCAGGCCGTTCCCTGGAGGAGGCCTCGCCCGAAGTAAGGCGGCAGGAAGGACTCGATCAGCCCTTGTTGTAGGCGGAGATGACTTCCTTCGGGTCGCCGTCCATTTTGATTTTGCCCTTGTGGAGCCAGATCACGCGGTTGCAGGTTTCCTCGATGACCTTGAGGTCGTGGGCCACGAGGAAGACGGTGCCGGCGGATTCCCGGATCTGGCGGATGCGCTCTTCGCTCTTCTTGCGGAACTCGCGGTCTCCCGTGGCCAGGGCCTCGTCGATGAGCAGGACGTCGTGGGTCTTGGCGGAGGAGATGGCGAAGCGCAGGCGGGCGCCCATGCCGGAGGAGTAGGTGGACATGGGCAGCTGGACGAACTCATCGATGCCGGAGAAGTCGACGATCTCCTGGTATTTCTCCCGGACCTCGGCCGGGGTCATGCCCATGGCGTAGCAGCCCAGCACGATGTTGCGCTCGCCGGTCAGCTCCCGCATGAGGGCCGCGTTGACGCCCAGCAGCGAGGGCTGGCCGTCGGTGTAAACGGCGCCCTTGTGCGGCGGCAGCAGGCCGGCGATGGCGCGCAGCAGCGTGGACTTGCCCGAGCCGTTGCGGCCCACGATGCCGATGGCGTCGCCGTGGTAGGCCACGAACGTGACGCCCTTGACCGCGTGGACCTCTTTCATCTGCGGGCGGCCCTGGCGCCTCAGAATGCGCGTGAGGGCGTTGACCGCGTTGCCCTTCTCCGACTCGGAGGCCGCGCCGTAGACGCGGTAGACGATGTGGAGGTCGTCGACGATGACGGTCGGAGTGCCCGTGGGAACGTCGAGTGGCCGCTTGCCCGAGGGTTCCGGGTTGGGATGCACCCTCACGTCCTTGCCAGGGACGGCGGGCTTCTCGCCCTTCACCTGTGACAGCTCCTTGGTCAATTCAGCCACGCCCGTACCTCTCCTCGGCCCGCCAGAAGTACCAGAAGCCGAACCCGAGAGCGAACACCGCCCAGGATACGCAAGACACCCACACCATCGTCGGCGGGTGGTGGCCGTAGTCCTCGTTGTGGGTCTTGATGAGGATCTCCCGCATCCACTCGATGTAGGAGGCGGCCGGGTTGAGATACATCACGTTCGCCACCCATTGGGGCAGCTCCGCGGACCCGACGACCTTGTCCTGGATCGAGAAGAAGACGCCCGACGCGTAGAGCCAGGTGCGCGTGATGAACGGCAGCAACTGGTTGAGGTCGCGCATGGTGGCGCCGAGCCGGGCGATCACCAGGCCGGCGCCGATGTTGAACATCGTCTGCAGCGCGAGCACGACGGGGATCATGAGCCAGTGCCAGGTGGGCCATTCCTGCGTGGCGACCACGAGGGTGAGGAGCACGCCCATGGAGATGGCGAGCTGCTGGAGCTCCTGGATCGTGTAGGCCAGCGGCAACGACGCGCGGGGGAAGTGCAGTGCCCGGATCATCGACAGGTTGCCCGAGATCGACTTCGCGCCCGCGGTGACCGTCCGCTGCGTGAAGGTGAAGATGAACATCCCGGTCAGCAGGAACGCCGGATAGTTCTTGATGTCCTTGCTGCCGCCGAGGATGAGGCCGAACATCAGGAAGTAGATGGCGGCGTTGAGCAGCGGGGTCAGCACCTGCCACAGCTGGCCGAGCGCCGAGCTGGAGTATTTCGTGACGTTGCGTGAGGTCGCGTACGTCAGGATGAAGTGACGCCGCTGCCACAACTGGCGCAGGTAGACAGGGAACCTCGGCCGTGCGATGGCACGGCGAAGCCCATATCGCTTGGCGAGCTTGGCCAGCGGCTCCTGCCCGCTTCGGCCGCCCGCCTGGGCGTCCGCGACGGCGGATTCCGGCTGGCTCATGGCAAGGACTCTATTGGATCCCGGTCGGTGGGGTGCCTGTCGCACGGGACGGCGACAGTCAGTTGGACGGAGTCTTGCGACGCCGGGTTCCAAGGCGTCGTCAAGACCTGCTCAACCGTAGCCCAGGCGGGCGCGGTGTGGTGGCAAGGGCACGAGCACTCTCCTCTGGGAGGTACTTTTCATCGACTGTTCATGTCCAGACTTGACCGGTTACTGAAGCTTTGTACGATCTAGTGCTGATAGTGCCGAATGTCCGTGACATTGGATAGGCGCACGTGTGACCGAACTGCAACGCGCCAGAGACTCGCTGGTGGCAAGTAGTAAGGGATAGTCGCGATCGACTGGCAGGGCGTTCAGCTGGCTTGACCATGTCAGCCAAACCCGGGGGAGATACCAGGACTCTCCCGTCAGGCTGCTCTCATCACCGCAGCTCAGTGCTGTCCGCCCACTGTAGAGGGAGGAATTTCTTTCACCATGCGTGTTACTAAGGGCGCACAGATCGTCGCCGGTACCGCGCTGCTCGCCCTCGCGGTTGCCGCGTGTGGCGGCGGTGCCTCGAACAACGGCGGCACCGCCACGGGTGGCGGCTCCGCAGAAACGCCGGTCCGCATGGAGCTCGGTGAGCCCCAGGAGCTCCTGGTGCCGTCGAACACCACTGAGTCCGAGGGCGCCGAGACCCTTGCCGCGATCTTCGAGCCGCTTGTCACGTACGACGAGAACAAGAACGCCGTCGAGGCCGCGGCCGAGTCGATCACGAGCGATGACCAGAAGGTCTGGACGATCAAGCTGAAGTCCAACTACACCTGGCACAACGGCGAGCCCCTCATCGCCCAGAACTACGTGGACGCGTGGAACTACGCGGCCAACCAGGAGAACGCCCAGGGCGCCGGCTACTTCTTCGGCCGCATCGACGGCTTCGCCGACCTGAACCCGGGTGAGGGCAAGCCGGTCACCACGAAGACCATGAAGGGCCTCGAGGCCGTCGACGACACGACGCTGAAGGTCACCCTCGCGGCGCCGTTCTCGCAGTTCAAGGTCATGCTCGGCTACACCGCCTTCTACCCGCTGCCCAAGGCCGCCTTCGGCCCCGACGGCAAGGTGACGCAGGCGTACGGCGAGCAGCCCATCGGTCAGGGTCTGTTCAAGATGGACAAGCCCTATAAGAAGGGCACCGACCAGACCATCGACATGACGGTGTACGACAAGTACCCGGGCCAGAAGCCGAAGAACTGGACCAAGCTTCAGTTCAAGCTCTACACCGACTCGGACGTCGCGTTCAACGACCTCCAGGCCAACAACCTGGACATCCACGACTCGCTCAGCCCGGCCGCGATCGCCACCGCCAAGTCCACGCTCGGTGAGCGCTATCAGGACCAGCCGGACGCCGGCGTCGGCTACATCGGCGTTCCGCTCAAGTACAACCCCGAGCTGAACAAGGTCGAGATCCGCAAGGCCATCTCGATGGCCATCGACAGGAAGACCATCGCCGAGACGGTCTTCTCCGGCACCCGCGCCCCGGCCGACGACTTCATCAACCCGGCCATCGCGGGCTACCGCCAGGGCGCCTGCAAGGCCTGCACGTACAACCCGGCCGAGGCCAAGAAGCTGTACGACGAGGCCGGCGGTCCCAAGACGCTCGAGCTGGGCTACAACGCCGACGGCGGCCACAAGGAGTGGATGGAGGCGGTTGCCAACAACCTCCGTCAGAACCTGGGCATCGAGGCCACGGCCAAGCCGTTCGAGAAGTTCGCCAGCATCCTGGACGAGCTGGACGCCAAGACGTACAAGGGCCTGTTCCGCATGGGCTGGGCCATTGACTACCCGTCGGCGGAGAACTACCTGTCGCCGATCTTCAGCACCGGCGCCATCAAGACCGGGTCGAACTACGGTGGCTACTCCAACGAGAAGTTCGACGAGCTGATCGCCAAGGGTGACCAGGCCGCCACGGTCGAAGAGGGCCTGAAGTTCTACCAGCAGGCCGACGACATCCTGAACGAGGAACTGCCGTACATCCCCGTGTACTTCTACCGGAACAACTCCGGCTACTCGACGAGCGTCAAGAACGTCAAGATCAACCTGCTCAACCAGATTGAGTGGGCTGACGTCGAGAAGGTCTGACGGTCGTTCCCTGGGACGGGCGCGGGCGACGCGCCCGTCCCTCTAGGGGTAAGCGAGGAGGCGGCTCCTCGGCCGGAAACCCATATGGTCGAGGGGTGGCCTTCTTCGCATGTACGGGAGGCTTAAATGGGCCGTTACATCATCCGACGTCTGCTCCAGTCGATCCCCGTGTTGTTGGGTGCCACCTTTCTGATCTTCTCCATCGTCTTCGCGCTGCCTGGTGACCCCATCGCGGCGCTGGCCGGAGAGAAGCGGGCAGACCCCAACCTCGTCGCGATCCTTCGCGAGCAGTATCACCTCAACGATCCGCTGTTGCTCCAGTACTGGCACTACATCAGCGGAGTGCTTTTCCGGGCGGACTTCGGCGTCACCTTTGCCGACGTGCCCGTGTCACAGATCATGGCCGGAAAGTTCCAGGTCACGATCAACCTGGCGGTCACCGCACTGATCATCGAGGCGCTCGTGGGCGTCGGTCTGGGCCTGTGGGCGGCGCTGCGCCGCGGCACGGCCATCGACACCATGATCCTGGCCTCGACGCTGCTGCTGATCTCGGTGCCGACCCTGGTGTCCGGCTTCATCCTGCAGTTCATCCTGGGTGTGAAGCTCAAGCTGTGGACCGGGCTCGACATCTTCCCGATCGCGGGCATCAGCAACGGCCTGCGCAGCTATCTGCTGCCGGGCTTCGTGCTCGCCGGAGTGTCGATCGCCTATCTCACCCGCCTCACCAGGACCAGCCTGGCCGAGACGCTGCGGTCCGATTTCATCAGAACGGCCACCGCCAAGGGCCTGTCGCGACGGCGCGTCGTCGGCAGGCACGCGCTGCGCAACGCGCTGATCCCGCTCATCACGTTCCTGGGCGCCGACCTCGGCAACCTCATGGGCGGGGCGGTCATCACCGAGAGAATCTTCAACCTGCCCGGCGTCGGCCTCCAGCTCTTCGACTCGGTGTATCTCCGAGAGCAGCCGATGGTCGTCGGCATCGTGACCGTCCTCGTGCTGATCTACATCCTGGCCAACCTGGCCGTGGACGTGATGTACGCAGTGCTCGACCCGAGGATCCGCTATGAGTAACATTCTGCCGGGCGGGCCTGCCATCGCGCCCGAAGAGAGCCCGGCTCCCCCGTCGGCGGAGACCAAGGCGAGCAAACCGGCGAGCCTCTGGTCCGACGCCTGGTATGACCTGCGGCGCAGGCCCATCTTCATCATCTCGTGCATCATCATCGCCGTGCTGGTGCTGATGGCGATCTGGCCGTCGTTGTTCAGCTCGGTCGACCCGTTCAACCCCAGGACCTGCGAGCTGTCCACCGCGCGGCAGCTGCCCAGCGCCGGACACCCGTTCGGCCGCGACAACCTGGGCTGCGACATGTATGCCCGCACGATCTACGGCGCGGCGAACTCCCTGAAGATCGGCATCAGCACCTCGATCTTCGCCGCCCTCATCGGCGGGCTGCTGGGGCTCGTCGCCGGCTTCTTCGGCGGCGCCACCGACACCGTCGCCTCGCGCATCACCGAGATCTTCTTCGCGATCCCCAGCATCCTGGGCGCGCTGCTCATCGGCTCGACCTTCCGCGGCAGCGGGCTGGGCATCTGGCTGGTGGTCATCTCGCTCACCATCCTGGGCTGGCCGATGACGTTCCGAATCATGCGGGCGGCGGTCATCACCGCCAAATCGCAGGACTTCGTGGTGGCGGCCAGAGCACTGGGCGCGGGTCCCATGCGGATCATGTTCAGGCACCTGCTGCCCAACGCGCTCGCCCCGGTGATCGTCGTCGCGACGATCAACCTCGGCGGGTTCATCGCGGCCGAGGCCGCGCTGTCCTACCTGGGTGTGGGCGTGCAGCCGCCGGAGATCTCGTGGGGTCTGATGATCGCGGACGCGCAGCGCAGGTTCCTGGAGGCGCCGCTGCCGCTGATCTTCCCCGCCGTGTTCCTGAGCATCACCGTGCTCGCGTTCATCATGCTGGGCGACGCCGTACGCGACGCGCTCGACCCGAAGCTCAGGTAGAAGGGGGGATCAGTGAAAAGAACGTCACCGGCCGTGTCACCTTTGCCCGCCGAGCGAGTGTCGGGCGACCAGCCGTTGCTCGCCGTCGACAACCTGCACGTGGAGTTCCGCACCCGTGCGGGCCTCGTGCGGGCCGTGAACGGCGTGAGCTACACGGTGAACCCCGGCGAGACGCTCGCGGTGCTGGGCGAGTCGGGTTCGGGCAAGTCCGTGACCGCTCAGGCGATCATGGGCATCCTGGACATGCCGCCTGCCCACATCCCCATGGGGGAGATCCGCTTCAGGGGCACCGACCTGCTGAAGTTGTCGGAAGAGGCCCGCACGCAGGTACGCGGCCAGCGCATCGCGATGGTCTTCCAGGACGCGCTCTCGGCGCTCAACCCGGTGTTCACCGTGGGCTGGCAGATCAGCGAGATGTTCCGGGTTCACCGCGGCATGTCCAAGAGCGACGCCATGAAGAAGGCCGTCGAGCTGATGGACCGCGTCCGCATCCCGGCCGCCAGGCAGCGCGTCAACGACTATCCGCACCAGTTCTCCGGCGGCATGCGGCAGCGCATCATGATCGCGATGTCGATCGCGCTGGACCCCGAGGTGCTGATCGCCGACGAGCCGACCACGGCGCTCGACGTGACCGTCCAGGCGCAGATCATGGAGCTGCTGGCCGAGCTGCAGCGTGAGAGCCAGATGGGCCTCATCCTGATCACGCACGACCTGGGCGTGGTCGCGGACGTGGCCGACAAGATCGCCGTCATGTACGCGGGGCGCATCGTGGAGAAGGCCCCCGTCCACGACATCTACCGCGCTCCCGCGCATCCGTACACGAAGGGCCTGCTGGAGTCGATCCCCCGGGTCGACCTCAAGGGCCAGGACCTGTACGCCATCAAGGGGCTGCCGCCCAACCTGCTCGAACTGCCCACCGGCTGCGCGTTCCACCCCCGGTGCCCCTACCGGCAGGACAACTGCGTGACCGACAGCCCCCCGCTCTATCAGATCAGCGGCTCGCGCGGCAGCGCCTGCCACTACTGGAGGGAGGTCCTTGATGGCGAACGGTGACCGCATCCTCGAGGTACGCGACCTGGTGAAGCACTTCCCGCTGACCCAGGGCATCCTCTTCAAGCGGCAGATCGGCGCCATCAAGGCCGTCGACGGAGTCTCCTTCGACCTGCACAGGGGCGAGACGCTGGGCATCGTGGGCGAGTCGGGCTGCGGCAAGTCCACGCTGGCCAAGGTGCTGATGGCGCTGGAGCGGCCGACCTCGGGCTCGGTGATGATCAACGGCAGGGACATCGGCCGGGCCAGGGGCGCCGAGCTCAAGCGCATGCGCCGCAACATCCAGATGGTGATGCAGGACCCGTACACCTCGCTGAACCCGCGCATGACCGTGGGCGACATCATCGGGGAGCCGTACGAGATCCACACCGAGGTGGCGCCGAAGGGCGATCGCCGCAAGAAGGTGCAGGAACTGCTGGACGTGGTCGGGCTCAATCCCGATCACATCAACCGGTATCCGCACCAGTTCTCCGGTGGTCAGCGGCAGCGCATCGGCATCGCCCGAGGGCTGGCGCTGCAGCCTGAGATCATCGTGTGCGACGAGCCGGTGTCCGCGCTGGACGTGTCGATCCAGGCCCAGGTGATCAACCTGCTGGAGCGGCTCCAGAACGAGTTCAGCCTGGCGTACATCTTCATCGCGCATGACCTGTCGGTGGTGCGGCACATCTCCGACCGGGTCGGGGTGATGTATCTGGGTAAGTTCGTGGAGCTCGGGAAGGACGCCGAGATCTACGACAAGCCGGCGCATCCGTACACGCAGGCGCTGCTGTCCGCCGTGCCCGTTCCCGACCCCGAGGGGCGGGAGCAGCGTGAGCGGATCATCCTCCAGGGCGACCCGCCGTCTCCGGCCAACCCGCCGTCGGGGTGCCGGTTCCGGACGCGGTGCTGGAAGGCGCAGGAGATTTGTGCGGAGGAGGAGCCGTTGTTGCAGATTCGGCCGGGGACCGGGCACGAGAGTGCCTGCCACTTCGCCGAGACGCACGACGTGGTCCACATCAACTGACTGCCCCGTTTGCACGAAGGCCCTCCGAAAGCCGCCCGTTCGGAGGGCCTTCGCCCTTCCCACCCCTCATCACCACCCGGTGTCCCGGTCAGCGGGTGGTGATGAGGGCGGAGCCGTGGCCGAAGAGGCCCTGGTTGGCGGCCAAGGCGGTGCGGGGGGAAGGGACCTGGCGAGGGCCTGCGCGGCCCCGTAGCTGGGTCGTCAGTTCGCAGAGCTGGGCGATGGCCTGGGCGGGGATCGCCTCGCCGAAGGAGGCCAGGCCGCCCGACGGGTTGATCGGGACGCGGCCCCCCAGCCCCGTCTCGCCCGAGCGGAGCAGTTTGTCGGCCTCCCCGGGCGGGCACAGCCCGATGTCCTCCATCCAGTCCAGTTCCAGCGCCGTCGACAGGTCGTACACCTCGGCCAGTGACAGGTCCTTCGGCCCCACCCCGGCCTCTTCGTACGCCGCGTACGCGATCGCCGCCCTGAACGGCCTCTCAGGCGCCGGTACGGCGGCGCTGGAGTCGGTGGCGAAGTTCGGCAGCTCCAGGACCGTGTTGGGGAAAGTGGGCGTGACGGTGGAGACGGCGGACAGGAAGACGAGGTCCCGGGCGCCGCGGCGGCGGGCGTACGACTCCGAGGCCAGCACCACCGCCGCACCCCCGTCCGAGGTGGCGCAGATGTCCATGAGGCGCAGCGGGTCGGCGACCATGGGGGAGGCCAGCACCTCCTCGGCGGTGACGGGCTTGCGGTAGCGGGCCATGGGGTTGAGCGACCCGGCGCGGGCGTTCTTGACCTTGACGGCGGCGAAGTCGTCGGGCGTGGAGCCGTACAGGGCCATGCGCCGACGCGCGTAGAGCCCGAAGTAGGCGGGGTTGGCAGCGCCCAGGAGGCGGAACCTGAGCCAGTCGGGGTCGTCGGGACGATCTCCGCCGACGGGTTTGAAGAAGCCCTTCGGGGTCGAGTCCGCCCCCACGACGAGCGCCACGTCGCACAGTCCGGCCAGGATGCGGGTACGGGCGATGTCCAGGGCCTGGGCGCCGGACGCGCACGCCGCGTAGCACGAGGCGATCCTGGCCCCCGTCCAGCCGAGGGCCTGGGCGTAGCTGGCGCCGGCGACGAAACCCGGGTAGCCGTTCCTGATGGTGTCCGCCCCGACGACGTACTGCACGTCCGTCCATGCGATGTCCGCGTCGCGCAGGGCCGCGCGGGCGGCCGCGACGCCGTACTCCAGGAAGGGCCGGCCCCACTTGCCCCAGGGATGCATGCCCACCCCCATCACCGCCACATTCACGACGCCCGCCTCCACATCCACACCAGTGGCCCGTCGGCCAGCGGTCCGCTGGTCAGCTCCAGCTCCATCCCGACGTCGAGCTGATCCACGGTGAGGCCGGCGACCTGCCCGAGGACCACGATGCCCGCTCCGTCGAGCTCCACCGCGGCCAGCGTCACCGGCTCGTACGGCTGCGCCGCCACGAACGGCGCCGGCGGCGGATAACAGGCGTTCGTGTACGACCAGACGCGCCCGCGCCGCGGCAGCCTGGTCAGCTTCAGGTCCTCGCCCTCGCACCGTGGATTGGGACAGAAGCCGCGGCGCGGTGGGAAACAGACGGTGCCGCAGGCCGCGCACCGGGTGCCGAGCAGGAAGACCCCGTCGGCGTCGACGGCGAACCAGCCCTCGATCGCATGCGTCATAGCCGGAGTATCACACAAGCGCTTGCTAGGTTGAATCCCTTCTGCTCGCTCGATGCGTCGCCAGCACCCAGACCGCCATCGCCGCCACCAGTCCCAGCATGCTCGCCACCACCGCCGTCCTGGAGGAGGGTCCGGCAGTGGCGGCGGCGACGGACGGGGCGGGCGGGCGCGCGGGCGTGGACAGCTGGTCGGCGGCGCGCAGGGCCAGCAGCGCGTTGGCCACCCCGTTCCCGTAGGCGCGGCTGTAGCCGGCCGTCGGCCGCCGAAGGACGCCGAGTTCGATGGCCGTGCGTACGTGGTGGGGTGACATGTCGGGATAGGCGGATTTGATCAGGGCCGCGATGCCCGCCACCATGGCCGCCGCCGAGCTTGTGCCGTCGCCGACCACGTACGAGTCGCCGCCGTCAGCCGTGACGATCTGCGTGCCCGGCGCGACGACGGACAGGTAGTCCTGCCGGTTGGAGAAGCCGGCCACCTTGAGACGCCGGTCCACGGCCCCCACGGCGATCACCCCGGGATAGGCGGCCGGGAAGTTCTTCCTGTTGGCCGTGTCGCCGTCGTTGCCCGATGAGGCCACCAGCACCGCGCCCTTGCCGATCGCGTACCTGATGGCCTCCTCCTCGTCCGCCGACCCCTCCCACGCGCCGCTCCCGCCGCCCAGCGACATGCTGATGACGTCGGCGCCGTGGTCGGCCGCGTACCGGATGCCCTTGGCCAGCGCGTGGCGCCCGACGGGGGATCGTTTGCGGCGCAGCGGGTCGCCGTTCTCCAGGGTGACCCTGATGGACAGCACCTTGGCCTCGGGCGCCACACCGATGACGCCCTCCCGGTCGCCGTGCCCGCGACCGGCGATCAGGCTGGCCATGGCGGTCCCGTGCCGTCCCCAGAGTCCCGCGCTCCGGCTCGCGCCGGTCAGGTCGGGTCCCTGGGTCACCGCGCCCTCCAGATCGGGGTGCCGGTCGTTGACGCCGGTGTCGAGCACGGCGACCAGCACGCCCGCGCCCTTGCTCGCCCGCCACGCCTCGGGCAGGCGCAGTGTGTCCAACTGCCATTGCCCGGCCCGCGCGGCCTCGCCCATGTCGTCGGAGGCGCTCGGCGCGGCGATCCCGACCACGAGCGCGGCGAGCAGGACGGGGACGATGAGCCTGCTCATCGGGTCAATGCCCGAGCGGCATCGCGCAACGCAGGCACGGGTGGGCTAAGTGGCATGAGAGGGAG
Source organism: Nonomuraea polychroma (assembly GCF_004011505.1). Lineage (NCBI taxonomy): Bacteria > Bacillati > Actinomycetota > Actinomycetes > Streptosporangiales > Streptosporangiaceae > Nonomuraea > Nonomuraea polychroma. Next base: position 8,682,501 of record NZ_SAUN01000001.1, on the reverse strand, counting down.
AGCGGGCATCGGGGAGGGCGGCACAACGGGCAGGTAGTACACGTCAACCTCGAGCGGGAAGAGGGGGACGCCGAAGGGTATTCTGACACGCGACCGCCCATCGCATGCGACGCTTCAGTAAACAGACCGATACGCGGAGTAATTCCGATCTGCCGCTTTCGTCCTACCGAGTGGGCGAAAGTCGGACATGCGCACCCGGTGGGAGCCCCAGGCGCTGCGCCGCGTCGCCGGAATTGACCGCGATCGCGATCAGCCCGGCCGAGTCCGCGAACGCCACCAGCTCTCCGGGCGGCACCGCCGCGTACGTCTCCCGATACGGCAGCGCCATCTGCCGCCGCCCCAGCCACACCCCGAGCGTGTCGCCCACCTGGATCCCGAGGGCCTGCAGGTCCCCTGCCGCGATCGACAGCTGGGTGTTGCCGTAGCGGTCGACCGAGACCACCTCGCCCTCGACCGACCCCTCGCGCAGCAGCGACGTCGGCTCAGGCAGGATGACGAGCCGGTCGACCGGCACCTCGGGCCCCAGGTCCGCGAGCCGCAGCCCGCCGCTTACGCACAGCCGCGCCGCGACCGGCGCGAACACGTCCCGCCCGTGGAAGGTCGGCGAGACCGGCCGCAGGAAGTGCTCCTCATTGCTCAGCTCGTACGCGGCCCGCGCGCCGCCGCTGGCGTGCACGGCCCACGACAGCAGCCCGTTGTCCGGGCCGATGAACACCCGGTCGCCGGCCTCGACCGCAACCGCGCGCCTGGCGCCGCCCGCGCCGGGATCGACGGCGCCGATGTGGACGCCGGCCGGCAGGTACGGGATGGTCTGAGCGAGAACGGCCGCGCCGCGCCGTACGTCCCCTGACGGGATCAGGTGACACACGTCGATCACCCGCGCCTGCGGGGCGATCCCGGCAATCACGCCGTGACATGCCGCCACATACCCGTCTTCGAGCCCATAGTCGGTGAGGAGGGTGATTACTGAGGTCACATTTCGTGACTGTACGTCTCCCAATCCTCCGTGAACAGCAGCACCCGGCACATTACGATTGGCACGGGCCGCGAGCGTGTGACGAGATCGTCGCACGCCCCCTTCGAGGAGGACACCATGGGAGCACCGCTCAGCGGTGACAATGCTGCCCAGGAAACGTCCCACCAACCCCTGACAGAACGCGATCTCGAGCTCCTCGCCTTCGAACGCCAATGGTGGCGTCACGCGGGCGCGAAGGAGCAGGCCATCAAGGAGACCTTCGGGTTCTCCGCCACTCGTTACTACCAGCTGCTCGGCGAGTTGATCGACCGGCCGGAGGCGCTCGAGCAGGACCCCATGCTGGTCAAGCGGCTCCGCAGGCTGCGCTCAACCCGCCAGCGTGACCGCGCGGCAAGAAGGCTTGGCATGCGCCCCTGACCGGCTGGGTACGGGGGCCGCGTGAGGAACATCCCTGCAATGGAAGCGATCTTGAAGGATCCGGCAGGCGCCGTGATCGGGCTCGACTTCGACGGGACACTGTCGCCCATCGTGCCCGATCCCGCCACCGCCGTGATCCACCCGAAGGCGCCCGCGGTCCTCTCCGAGCTGGGCCGGCACGTCCTGGCGGTCGCCATCGTGACGGGCCGCCCCCCGGCCACGGCGCTGGAGCTGGGGCCGGCGCTGGCCGACGTGCCCGGCCTGGTCATACTCGGGCACTACGGTTTCGAGCGTTGGGAGAACGGCCGGATCTCCGCGCCGCCTCCGCCGCCCGGCGTGCCGCGGGCCGAGGCGGAGCTCCAACTTCTGCTCGACGAGCTCGAGCTGGAAGGCGTGCGGATCGAGGACAAGGGCCGGGCCGTGGCGGTGCACACCAGGCGCAGTCCCGACCCTGAAGGCGCGCTCGCCGCGCTGCGTGAGCCGCTGGCACGGCTGGCGGACAAGCACCAGCTGGTGGTCGAGCCCGGCCGTATGGTGCTGGAGCTGCGGCCGCCGGGCATGGACAAGGGGCACGCGCTGAGCCTGTTCCTGGCCGAGCGGGCCGCGAGGTCCGTCCTGTTCGCAGGTGACGATCTGGGGGATCTGGCCGCGTTCGAGGCCGTACGCGTCTCCGGGCTGCCCGGCGTGACCGTGTGCAGCGGGTCGGCGGAGGTGACCGAGCTGGCCGAGCGCGCCGACATCGTGGTGGACGGCCCGGACGGGGTGGTGGCGCTGCTGGAGGAGCTCGCGTCGGCGTTCAGTCGTTCATGAGTGAACTGCAAGTCGTGATCCCTACAGTCGGGCGCATGTCCAAGCGTTACCTCGCCGTCGCTGCTGTTGCCGCGGCCACCGTCCTGACCACCGCCCTTCCGGCGAACGCCGCGCCCGCCCAGCCGCTGAAGTTCCGCAACGGCCTGACCCTCTACATCCCCATCCAGTGGGAGGTCCACCGCTTCGGCGCCGACGTGGTCCAGGTGGTCACCGGCAAGTGCGGCAAGCCACAGGGCTGGGGCACGCCGCAATGCGACGCCTTCTACCTCCTCGGCCCGAAGTACATCAAGATAGGCGCGGAGGGCTGGGGCGCCTACACCGGGAAGAGCCCCTTCTACACGGCGAGCGACGTGCAGCCCTGCCCGTTCAACAAGAAATATGGCGAGATCATCGGCCCCAAGGTGACCAGAGGGCTGCGTCAGGTCGGCGAGGGCCACAAGGCGGCCTACAACGCCTGGCAGTCCACGTGCGTCAGCTACTCGAGCAGCAAAGTGTACGCCCGGTTCACGCAGCGCGAGTGGTACCTGCCGAAGAGCAAGATCCTCATCGTGGACCAGTGGAACACGCCGGGGCTGTCCGACGCGCTCAAGTACGCGGACTGGACGTAACTCCTACTCCAGGGCTTGGAGCTGGGCGGCGAGCCATTTCTGCGGAGGCAGGGCGGTGGCCGCGGCGCAGAGCTTGTCGCGGCGCCACCTGCGCTCGTCCTCGGGCATGACGAGCGCCTCGTGGAGGGCGGCGGCCGTGCCGCTGATGTCGTAGGGGTTCACCATGATCGCGTATGGCCCGAGCTCGGCCGCCGCCCCCGCCTCGCGCGAGAGCACCAGCGCGCAGGTGTCCGAGAGGACCGGGCCCTCCTTGGCGACCAGGTTCATCCCGTCGCGGATGGGATTGACCAGCAACACGTCGGCCATCCGGTACGCAGCCAGCGACCGGGGGTAGTCGTCGTTGACATTGAGGATCAGCGGGTCCCAGTCCTCGGTGGCGAACTGGTCCTCGATCTCCTGAGCGCTGCGTTGCACCGAGGCAGTGTATTCGCGGTATTCGGGCAGGTCGTGCCGGCTCGGATAGGCGAAGGCCAGGTGCACCACCCGCCCGTGCCATTCGGGATGCGCGGCCAGGAACTCACCGTAGGCGACCAGGCCACGCACGATGTTCTTCGACAACTCGGTGCGGTCGATGCGGACGATCAGCTTGCGGTCGCCGACCTGATCCCTGATCGCGGCGATGTGCGACTCGACATCGGGCTCGCAGGCCCGGTCCCACAACGCCGCGCCGTCCACGCCGAGGCTGTGCACGCCGATCCTGGTCGTCCTGCCCTCGTGCGTGACGCTGTGGGCCACGCGGTCGACCTCGGCGCCGAGCAGCGCCTCGCAGCAGTCCATGAACGCGCCCGCCCACCTGCCTGTCAGGAACCCGGCGTGGTCGGCGCCCAGGATGCCCTCCAGCACCTCGCCGGCCACCTCGTCGGGCAGCAGGGAGAAGTATTCGGGCGGCGCCCACGGGGTGTGGCTGAAGTGGGCGATGCGCAGGTCGGGCCGCTCGGCCCGGAGCATCGCCGGGGTCAGCGTCAGATGGTAGTCCTGCACCATCACCCGCGCGCCGTGCCCGGCCTCCTCGGCCAGGGCCAGGGCGAACGCGCCGTTGTAATCACGATAGGACTCCCACTCGCGCGCGAACCTCGTGCCGAAGTTGGGCGCGTTGGGGATGTCGTAGAGCAGGTGGTTGACGAACCACAACGTCGAGTTGGCCACGGCGTTGTACGCCCGGTGGAAGATGGCCGGCGGGATGTCCAGCATCCGCAGCGGCCCGGTGTCGTAGCCGGCCTGGTCGATCCGGCCGCCCGGAGACAGGCGCACGGCACTGCGGTCGTCGTCGGACAGCGCCGCGCATACCCACAGGACGCCGTCTTCCTTGACCACTCCGGACAGCCCGGACACCAGCCCGCCCCCGCCGCGTTTCATGGTCAACTCGCCGTCGTCGGAGACGGTGAAGGAGACAGGCCCTCTGTTGGAGGCCACCAGGACGCTGTTCATCATGGCTCCCTTCGATCATAGGATCCCAGCTATGGCGCTTGATGAGCTAACCGAGGAACTCGCCCGATCCGCCGCAGCCGGAGATCATCGCGCGCTCGGCGAGCTTTTGGCCAGGATCGAACCCGATGTGATGCGTCACTGCGCCCGGATCCTGCCCTACCACCAGGACGCGGAGGAAGCCTCCCAGGACACTCTGCTGGCCGTGGCCCGCAACATCGGCCGCTTCGAGGGGCGGGCCAGGTTCAGCACCTGGCTGCACATCGTGACCGCCAACTGCGCGCGGACCACGTACCGATCGCTCAAGCGCAGGGCCGCCGAGCAGACCTCCGACGAGTTGCCCGTGCAGAAGCCCGACGTGCGGCGGGTGAGCGTGATCGCCGGCTCCCGGCTCGATCTGCTCGACGCGATGGAGGCGCTGGAGGCCGACAAACCCGACCTGGCGCAGGCGCTGGTGTTGCGGGACATCGTCCAGCTCGACTACAACGAGGTGGCCGAGCAACTCGGCATCCCGCTGGGCACGGCCAAATCCCGCATTCATCAGGCGAGGAAATACGTGCAGGGAGTGCTCGGTGAGGACTATCGCTGAGACCGCTTGTCTCGAATGCTGAGACGGGTGGCCGTTTCAGCCACTTAAGCGGGTAGAGTCCCTTTCAACAACTGCATATTGCTCATCCAGAGGGGTGGAGGGACCGGCCCTACGAAGCCCCGGCAACCCTCCCGGCTTGTGACTCGCGACCTGGCGAGGCCGACCGGGACAAGGTGCCAATTCCGGTTCGCGGTCAAGGTGGCCGTGGGCGAAGATGAGGGAAGGCCTCGCTTCATGTCGCACGACTTTGGTCCTGCTGTCGCTCTCTCCTGCCGCGAGTGCGGCGCGCGCTACCCGCTCGGTCCGAGCTTCGCGTGTCTGGAGTGTTTCGGGCCGCTCGAAGCGGCCTACGAATTCGGCAACGTGACCCGCGCGGACATCGAGTCCGGTCCCGCCAACATCTGGCGCTACCGCTCGCTCCTCCCGGTGCCGGCCGACGTCGCCACCAAGCCCAACATGAACCCGGGCTGGACCAAGCTGGTCAAGGCAGGCAACCTCGGGCAGGCGCTCGGCCTCAAGTCCCTGTACGTCAAGGACGACTCCGGCAACCCCACTCACTCCTTCAAGGACCGCGTGGTCGCCATCGCCGTCGAGGCGGCACGCACCTTCGGTTTCCACACGCTTTCCTGCTCCTCCACGGGCAACCTCGCGGGCGCGGTCACGGCCGCCGCGGCGCGGGCGGGGCTCGACGCCTGCGTGTTCATCCCGGCCAACCTCGAAGCCGCCAAGATCGCCATGGCCCGGGTGTTCGGCGGAAAGCTGATCGGGATCGAAGGGACCTATGACGAGGTCAACAGGTTCTGCTCGGAGCTGATCGGCGACCCGCTGGGTGACAAGTGGGGGTTCGTCAACGTCAACCTGCGGCCCTACTACGCCGAGGGCTCCAAGACGCTCGCGTACGAGATCGCCGAGCAGCTCGGCTGGCGGCTGCCTGAGCAGATCATCATTCCCATCGCCTCCGGCTCGCAGCTCACGAAGATCGACAAGGGCTTCAAGGAGCTGGTGGCGCTCGGGCTGGTCGAGGACACGCCCTACAAGATCTTCGGGGCGCAGGCGGCCGGGTGCTCGCCGGTCTCCACCGCGTACAAGGCGGGGCACGACGTCGTCCAGCCGGTCAAGCCGGACACCATTGCCAAGTCGCTGGCCATCGGCAACCCCGCCGACGGCCCGTACGTGCTCGACATCGCCCGCCGCACCGGAGGGGCCGTCGAGGACGTCACGGATCCTGAGATCGTGGCCGCCATCAAGCTCCTGGCCTCGACGGAGGGCATTTTCGCCGAGACCGCGGGCGGGGTTACCGTGGGCGTGCTCAAGAAGCTCGCCGAGAGCGGGCGGCTCGACCCCGAGGCCGAGACCGTGGTGCTCAACACCGGCGATGGGCTCAAGACGCTGGATGCCATCACCGGCGACGACGCCAAGCCCACCGCCGTGATCCGGCCCTCTCTCGACGCGTTCCGCGCGGCTGTCTGACAACCAGGAAAGGCAAGATAACCATGAGCGTTTCTGTGCGGATTCCCACCATTCTGCGCACGTACACCGGGGGGAACGCGGAAGTGAGTGGCGAGGGTGCGACGCTTCGTGACGTGCTCGCCAAGCTCGACTCCGACTACCCGGGGATCGGCGCAAGAATTCTGGATGAATCGGGCAAGATTCGGCGTTTCGTCAACGTTTACGTTGGGGAAGAGGACGTCCGTTTTGCCGAAGGGCTCGACACTCCGGCTCCTGACGGCACCCAGATCTCCATCATCCCGGCGGTCGCCGGCGGCTGAGTGCCATAGATCACATCTTTGAAGGCGCCCCTAGTGGGCGCCTTCTCCTTTTCCCCACTAATTCAACGTTGAACGAGCTTCCCTGCGAAGAAATGCGTAGTTTGTGGATTGACTCTGTTGCCAAACCCCGTGCCACAGGTATGGTCGAGGCGATCGTCTGGCTGATTTTCAGTTAAGTCATGCGATTACGGTCTCGCGGTGGAATGGGCGAGATCTGTGAGCCCAGTAAGAGGAGTCGGAAGTGGCGCAGGGCACCGTCAAGTGGTTCAACGCGGACAAGGGCTACGGCTTCATCGCGGTAGACGGTGGTAAGGATGTATTCGTCCATTACTCAGCGATCCTGATGGACGGGTACCGAGCACTCGAACAGGGCCAGCGCGTCGAGTTCGAGATCACGCAGGGCCAGAAGGGGCCGCAGGCGGAGTCTGTCCGGGCGGTCTGATTTACATCACTGGTATGCACCCGGTGGCATCGCACGGCAACGCAGTCCGGGCGAGGCGGCCACCATTCCTTCGTCGACCTACGGCGAGCCGCACGGTGAGCGGCTCGCCGTACAGACGGACTGACCAGGGCGGAAACCGCAGGATGGTAGTCCTTCGCTTGCACTCGGCAGGGTAGAGTGCTAAACAGTTCGTTGGCACTCTGTGCAGCAGAGTGCCAACAACTCGGATCGAGACGATGGGGTCTGCCGAACGGAGATGCAGGCCCGTGCCGTCGCGGGCGTCGGCTCGGTCCAGGACAAGCCACCCTGTATCTGGGAGGTCTAGCCTTATGGCAGCCAAGATGATCGCGTTTGACGAGGACGCCCGGCGCGGTCTCGAGCGCGGTATGAACCAGCTCGCCGACGCCGTCAAGGTGACCCTGGGCCCCAAGGGCCGCAACGTCGTGCTGGAGAAGAAGTGGGGCGCTCCCACGATCACCAACGACGGTGTCTCCATCGCCAAGGAGATCGAGCTCGAGGACCCGTGGGAGAAGATCGGCGCTGAGCTGGTCAAGGAAGTCGCCAAGAAGACGGACGACGTCGCCGGCGACGGCACCACCACCGCCACCGTGCTCGCCCAGGCACTCGTACGCGAGGGTCTGCGTAACGTGGCCGCCGGCGCCAACCCGATGGCACTGAAGAAGGGCATCGAGGCCGCCGTCGAGCGGGTCAGCGAGGAGCTCTCCAAGCTGGCCAAGGACGTGGAGACCAAGGAGCAGATCGCCTCCACCGCCTCCATCTCCGCGGCCGACCCCGAGATCGGCGCCCTCATCGCCGAGGCGATGGACAAGGTCGGCAAGGAAGGCGTCATCACCGTCGAGGAGAGCAACACCTTCGGCCTCGAGCTCGAGCTCACCGAGGGCATGCGCTTCGACAAGGGCATGACGTCGATGTACTTCGTCACCGACTCGGACCGCATGGAGGCCGTGCTCGAGGACCCGTACATCCTGATCGTCAACAGCAAGGTCTCGGCCAACAAGGACCTGCTGCCCCTGCTCGACAAGGTCGTGCAGTCCGGCAAGCCGCTGCTGATCATCGCTGAGGACGTCGAGGGCGAGGCCCTGGCCACCCTGGTGGTCAACAAGATCCGCGGCCTGTTCCGCTCCGTGGCCGTCAAGGCCCCGGGCTTCGGCGACCGCCGCAAGGCCATGCTCAACGACATCGCCATCCTGACCGGTGGCGCCGTCATCGCCGAGGAGGTCGGTCTCAAGCTCGAGAGCGCCACCCTCGACCTGCTGGGCCGGGCCCGCAAGGTCGTCGTCACCAAGGACGAGACCACGATCGTCGACGGCGCCGGTGACGCCGAGCAGATCTCCGGCCGGGTCAACGAGATCCGCGCCGAGATCGAGCGCACCGACTCCGACTACGACCGCGAGAAGCTCCAGGAGCGCCTCGCCAAGCTGGCCGGCGGCGTGGCCGTCATCAAGGCCGGCGCGGCCACTGAGGTCGAGCTCAAGGAGCGCAAGCACCGCATCGAGGACGCCGTCCGCAACGCCAAGGCGGCCGTCGAGGAGGGCATCGTCCCCGGCGGTGGCGTGGCGCTGCTGCAGGCCGGCGCCAAGGCGTTCGACAAGCTCGAGCTCAACGGCGACGAGGCCACCGGTGCCGCGATCGTGAAGAAGGCGCTCGAGGAGCCCCTCAAGCAGATCGCGGTCAACGCCGGTCTCGAGGGCGGCGTCGTGGTCGAGCGCGTTCGCAACCTCACCCCTGGTGAGGGCCTGAACGCCGCTTCGGGCGAGTACGTCAACATGTTCGAGGCGGGCATCATCGACCCGGCCAAGGTGACGCGCTCCGCGCTGCAGAACGCCGCCTCCATCGCGGCGCTCTTCCTCACCACCGAGGCCGTCATCGCCGAGAAGCCCGAGAAGACCCCCGCTGCTCCGGCCATGCCGGGCGGCGGCGACATGGACTTCTAGGTCCTTTCTCGCGTAGCGACGAAGAGCGGCCCGGGTTTCACGGGCCGCTCTTATTCGTTTCACCAGGCATGACGTTGCACAATTGATCCGCTACTGAGAGTGAGAAAAATGCGGTTGCCGCACATGACTCACCAAAGAAGCAGCGGATGCTTTCTCGCAACGCACGTATTCCCGGCATCGCCATGCCTGCGGCGGTGCTCGGGGCGGCCGCCGCATCGAGCTCCGTCGCGCCGGCGCTCCGTCAGACCCCGTAGTGGGGGATGACGTGGCCGCGGGCCAGGGTGTTGGCGGTGATGTTGAAGCCGACCACCGCCGGGCTCGCGTCGCTGTCCACGCCCAGCTTGTCCACGCCCAGCGCGTGGACGGTGAAGACGTAGCGGTGCGGGGCGCCGGGCGGCGGCGCCGCACCGCCGTAGGCCTCGATGCCGTAGTCGTTGCGGGCGTGGACAGCGCCCTCGGGCAGGCCCTTGAAGTCAGGAGCCGTGCCCGCGCCCGCAGGCAGCTCGGTCACCGAGGCCGGCAGGTCGAACAGCACCCAGTGCCAGAACCCGCTGCCCGTGGGGGCGTCGGGGTCGTAGCAGGTGACGGCGTAGCTCCGGGTCTCGGCCGGTGCGCCTGACCAGCGGAGGTGAGGCGAGACGTTCTGCCCCGTCATGCCCCAGTCGTTGAAGACGTGCAGGTCGCTCAGCCGCTCGCCGTCCTGGATGTCGTCGCTCTCGACCACGAGCGCGGGAACCGACGGCAGGTATTCGTGTGGCAGCGGTGCTGGCACGGCATCCTCCTAGTAGAGAGCTTCCTGCTCGCCATCCTAGAAGCGGCCGTGCCCCCCGCCAGTCAGGCCGCCAGTTGGGCCGGCAGCGCCTTGTCGTGCAGGACCGTGAGCGAGGTGACCGCGCGGGTCAGGACCACGTAGAGCCGGGCCAGCCCGCGGGGTTCGGCCGCGACGATGTCCGCGGGCTCGACGACGATCACGTGGTCGTACTCCAGACCCTTGGCCAGGGTCGCCGGAACGACCAGCAGGCGGTGCTCCTCGGTGGAGTCGGGGCCGAGCACGGCGTGCGCGAGCTCGCCCAGGGCGCTGGAGACGTCGCCGACCAGCGCGTCGGGGACGATGACGCCGATCGAGCCGTCCTTCGTGAGGGTCTCCGCGGCGGCCTCGGCGACCGAGCCGCCCGGGCGCACGGAGAGCGAGCCCAGGCCGGGGCGCAGGGACTGCGGGGCGGCCAGGTCGGGGGCGATCGAGGGGAGCAGGCGGGCCGCGTAGTCCAGGATCTCGCGCGGCACGCGGAAGCCGAGCGTCAGCTCCGTCACCTCGCCCTCGCGCTGGCCCAGGTGCTGGAGCACGGACTCCCACGAGCTGGTCGACCACGGTGTCGTGCCCTGGGCCAGGTCGCCCAGGACGGTGGCCGAGCCGTTGCGGCAGCGGCGGCCGAGCGCCCTCAGTTGCATCTCGGAGAGGTCCTGCGCCTCGTCGACCACCAGGTGGCCCAGTGAGGGCGTGCGTTCCATCAGGTCGCGGAGCTCGTCCAGGAGGGCGGCGTCCGCGGCGGACCATTTGGCGGATTTCCAGCTCCGGTACGGCTTCCGCCAGATAAGCATTTCTTGCTCGTCAGGCGACAAATCGGATTTCGAGGCCTTTGCTAGAAATTCCGGATCCGAGAGCAGGCGATAAAGGACCTGCTCTGGCGTCAATTTCGGCCAGACCGCGTCCACGAGTTGTTTGACCGGCTTCGATCGGGCCACGGCGTCCTGCACCCGGTCGTCGGGCGATTCGCCGCGCTGCTCCATACGGACCAGGATCATGTGGGCCAGCCGCTGCGCCAGCGCCGCCCGGCCGGGGAGATAGCGGGTGGTGCCGCGCAGGGAGGCCACGATCTCGCGTACCTCGTAGTCGGCCACCCGGTAGCGGTAGGCGCCCTTGGTGAAGACCACGCCCTCCTCCGGCTTCACGACGTGCAGCCAGAGTGCGCGTTCGAGCACCGCCGCCATCCGGGCGTCACCCTTGACCGCGGACACCATCGGGTCCTCGGCGGCCGCGTGGTCGCCGAGCAGGCCTGCCACCGTGGTCTGGTCGACCTTGACCTCGCCGAGCGCGGGCAGCACCGAGGAGATGTAGGACAGGAACGCCCGGTTGGGGCCGACGATCATCACGCCGGACCTGGCGAGCCGCTCGCGGTGGGTGAACAGCAGGTACGCCGCCCGGTGCAGGCCCACCGCCGTCTTCCCGGTGCCCGGGGCGCCCTGCACGCACACCGTCTGGGCCAGCGTGGCGCGGACGATCTCGTCCTGGTCGGGCTGGATCGTGGCGACGATGTCGCGCATGGGGCCGGTGCGCGGGCGTTCGATCTCCTCGGTGAGGATCTTCGACGGGCCGATCTCGACCCCCTCGCCCAGGGGCTCGTCCTCGTAGGCGGTGAGGGTGCCGCCGTGGTAGCCGAAGCGGCGCCGGCGTACGACGCTCATGGGGTCCGCAGGGCTGGCCTGGTAGAAAGCGCGGGACACCGGCGCGCGCCAGTCGATGACCAGGGGCTTGCTGTGGCCGTCGTGCACGTGGCGGCGGCCGACGTAGATCGTGGTCGGCAGGTCGTCACCGGCCTCGCGGTCGAGCCGGCCGAAGAACAGCGGCGTGTCCGGGTGGTCGGCCAGCGCGGCCACCCGCTGGTCGAGGAGGGACTGGAGGATCTGTTGCGACACCCAGTCGCCGGCCGCGTCGGCGGACAGGGACTGGGCGTGGGCCCGCATGGCGGCGAGCGCGGCCCTGGATTCGGCCAGGTGGGCCTGCTCGGAGGCCAGGACGTCGGCGGGTATGTCGGGAGCCAGCTGGTGTGCGGGCATGCGGAAGTGCCTCCCTACGGAGTAACGGAGGTGGTTAAGGCAGCGAATCGGCCAGTTTAATGGCGGGCGGCGCGGGTTCCAACGCATTTAACGGGCCGCGGCGGCGGTGAGGGTCGTTCCGGCCTGGCGGACTGCCGTCCCTTGGGGAACGGCCGCCCCAACGCGCGTGCCGCCCATGGGACGGACGCAAAGCGCCGTCGCCACCCGTTCGCCCCACAGGCGTACATCGGCGCGACCGCCGCGCCCCCACGGGGTGGCACCGCCCTACGCGGGCTAGCACCGGCTCCGCATGGGGTGGGCACCGGCGCGGTCGCCGTCCCCGCGCCCTCACAGGATGGCACCCGCCCTGCGCGGGCTAGCACCGGCTCCGCATGAGCCGGGCACCGGCGCGGCCGCCGTCCCCGTGCCCCCACGGGATGGCACCCGCCCTGCGCGGGCTACCCGGCTTCGCCTGGGGCGCACCGGCGCCGCAGGGTGGAAGCGGCCCCGCACGGGAGGCACTGCATGGGCTGGCACCGGCACTGCGCGGGGCGACGCTCATCGGGCAGGGCGACGCCCACTGGGCGGGGAGCGCTCGTCAGATGGGCGGAACCACCGGACGGGACCCATCGGGCGGGGGCGATGCTCACTGGGCGGGGGAGTGCCCGTCAGATGGGCGGGACCACCGGACTGGGAACCCACCGGACGGAGGTCCGCCGGATGGGGCGGGTCCCTTAGGACGGGGTGGCGCCGACGCGGGCGCTTGGCGGGTGGTGGGGTGGGGCCGATTGCCGTGAGGGTGGGATGGGTAGGGATGGGAGGTGGCGCGGCTTCAGATCAGGTTCTCGCCGATCATCCCCACGATCGCCAGCTTCCTCCTCGCAGCGCTGTGGGGCCTGTCGGTGTTCGCGGGCTGGGGCCTGGAGGCGTTCTGCGCGGGCGGTGAGGACTCCTCCCTCTGCTCCCAGCGCCTCGGCACGGTCTCCGCGGTGTCCGGCCTGTTCGCCGCGCTCGCTGCGTGCTGTACGGCCGCCGCGTGGCTGCTCCCGTCCGCCAGGGATGACACGAGCGCCTTCGCACGGATCATGGGCGCCGGCGTGGTCTCGTGGATCGTCGCGGAGGGTGTGCTCTTCCTCGGCGGAATGCTGGTGCGGTAGGCACGACCCAGTTTCGTAACGAATATGACAGAACCCTCAGCTTTGGAACCAACCTGGGAATACCGAAAAAACCGGGCATATCAGGTGGATTTGCCGGATCATGAGGGTATGTCGGAGGCGGCGTGATAGTACGCAGGTGAGGGGGGTGGTTCGCTTGTCGACGGCCCGCGGAGTCTCGTGGACGTGACACCACGGCTGAATGCTCGGCCGCTCCGGCGAGCGGCCGGGTCATTCGTCACACGCCGTCGAGTACGTCGTCGGCGTCGATGATCGAGTACGCGTACCCCTGCTCGGCCAGGAACCGCTGCCGATGCGCCGCGAACTCCTGGTCCACCGTGTCCCTGCTGACGACGGTGTAGAACCGGGCGCCCCCGCCGTCGGCCTTCGGCCGCAACACCCGCCCGAGCCGCTGCGCCTCCTCCTGCCGGGAGCCGAACGTCCCCGACACCTGGATCGCGATCGCCGCCTCCGGCAGGTCGATGGAGAAGTTGGCCACCTTCGACACCACCAGCACCTGGATCTCCTTGTCGCGGAAGGCCTGGTAGAGGCGCTCGCGCTCCTTGATCCTGGTCTCGCCCTTGATGACCGGCGCGTTGAGGTGCTCGCCGAGCTCGTCGAGCTGGTCGATGTATTGCCCGATGACCAGCACCTGCTCGCCCAGATGCCGCCTGACCAGCGCCTCGGTCACGTGGGTCTTGGACGGCGTGGTGGCGCAGAAGCGATAACGCTCCTCCGACTCGGCCATCGCGTACGCCAGCCGCTCCTCGTCCGTCAGCGTCACGCGCACCTCGACGCAGTCGGCAGGCGCGATCCAGCCCTGGTTCTCCATCTCCTTCCAGGGCGCGTCGTAGCGCTTGGGACCGATGAGCGAGAACACGTCGCCCTCGCGCCCGTCCTCGCGCACCAGCGTCGCGGTCAGCCCGACGCGCCTGCGGGCCTGCAGGTCGGCGGTCATGCGGAAGATCGGCGCGGGCAGCAGGTGCACCTCGTCGTAGACGATCAGTCCCCAGTCGCGCGCGTCGAACAGCTCCAGGTGGCTGTAGACGCCTTTCCGCCTGGTGGTCATCACCTGGTAGGTGGCGATGGTGACCGGGCGGATCTCCTTCTTCGAGCCGGAGTATTCGCCGATCTCGTCCTCGGTCAGCGAGGTGCGCTTGAGCAGCTCGGTCTTCCACTGGTGGGCCGAGACGGTGTTGGTCACCATGATCAGCGTGGTGGCCTGGGCGTGGGCCATGGCGGCCGCCCCCACGATCGTCTTGCCCGCGCCACAGGGCAGCACGACCACGCCGGAGCCGCCGTGCCAGAAGGCGTCGGCCGCCTCCTGCTGGTAGGGCCGCAGCGTCCAGCCGTCCTGCACCAGCTTGATCGGGTGCTGCTCGCCGTCGACGTAACCGGCCAGGTCCTCGGCCGGCCAGCCCAGCTTGAGCAGCGCCTGCTTGACGTTGCCGCGGTCGCTCGGGTGCACGATGACGGAGTCGGGTCCGAGCCGCTCGCCCAGCATCGGCTGCATCTTCTTGGAGCGCAGCACCTCTTCCAGCACGGCGCGGTCGCTGGAGGTCAGGACGAGGCCGTTGACCGGGTCCTTCTCCAGCCGCAGCCGGCCGTAGCGGGCCATGGTCTCGGCGACGTCGACGAGCAGCGCGTGCGGCACCGGGTAGCGGCTGAAGCTGATCAGCGCGTCGATGACCTGCTCGGCGTCATGGCCGGCGGCGCGGGCGTTCCACAGGGCCAGCGGGGTGACGCGGTAGGTGTGCACATGCTCGGGAGCACGCTCGAGCTCGGCGAATGGGGCGATCGCCTTGCGGCATTCGTCGGCCTTGTCGTGGTCGACCTCGAGCAACAGCGTTTTGTCCGACTGGACGATGAGCGGGCCGTCGTTCACGGACTTCCTTCCTCCGGGTGACCCTTATCCAACACACACGGCGGCAGGAACAGTCCCCGATCGGGCAATCAGTCGTTGAGATATCCGCTGAGGCCGAGGAAGAGGAAGAGGGCGACCCCCAGCGCGAAGCCGAGCCCCAGCAGGACCCAGCTCCACATCACCATGGTACGTGCGCGCTCGGGCTCGTGGGGCGCCCGGCTGATCGCCAACCCGGCGAGGATCGCGCCGGGGATCCCGAAGATGTTGCAGCAGGAGACGACGGCGAGAATGTTGAGGATCAGCGAGACGATGGCGTTGGCGCTCGGCCCCTCGTGGCGCGGGGGCGGCGGGTAGCCGTATCCATAGCCGTAACCAGGGGGAGGCTGCTCACCGTAGGGGGCGCCATAAGGCTGGTACGGATGCCCCGACGGATCTTGCTGACTCATCTTCACCTCCAGACACGTCAACACTTATCACGGAATGCAGACGTGCCTGACCTCAGTTCGCAATCCTGCCATAGATCGTCAGGTCAGCCGGGCCCGCAGGGCCTTGCGGTCGAGTTTGAGCACGCTCGTGACCGGGATCGTGTCGACGAACCGGACATCCCGCGGATACTTCACCCGGCCCACCCGCTCGCGCGCCCACTCGATCAGCTCCTCGGCCGTGGCCGTGCCGCCCGGCTTGAGCTGGACGAACGCCACGACCTCCTCCCCGACGCGAGGGTCGGGGCGGCCGACCACCCCCGACATCACCACGTCGGGGTGCTGGTTGAGCGCGTCCTCGACGTCGCGCGGGAACACGTTGAAGCCGCCGCGGATGATCAGGTCCTTCTTCCTGTCCACGATGTAGAGGTAGCCGTCGTCGTCCAGGCAGCCGATGTCGCCGGTTCGCAGCTCGTCGCCGACCAGCGCGGTGCCGTCGGGATCGGTCTCGTGCTCGCCCCAGTAGCCGAGCATCAGGGACTCTCCCGACACGCAGATCTCGCCGACGTCCCCGATCTCCATGGCTTGGCCCTCGCCGTCGCGAACGGTGATCGTGTAGCCGGGCAGCGGCAGGCCGACGCTGCCGATCCGGCGCCGGCCCGGCGGGTTGAACGTGGTGACGGCGCTGGTCTCGGTGAGGCCGTACCCTTCGAGAATCTGCACGCCGGGCATCCTGCGCTCGAACTCCTCCAGCACCTCCCTGCCGAGCGGCGCGGCCCCGCAGGTGAGGAAGGCCAGGTCGGGGAGAGGGTGTGACTCCAAGGGCTCGGCCAGCAGCATCTGGAGCATGGCGGGCACGACGGTGCCGTACTGGACGCGTTGCTCGGCTGCCAGCGTGAGGAACGCCTTCGGGTCGAACCAGCGCATGAGCACGGCCTGCTGCGGCTCGGTCGCGTGCATCGAGGCGACGGTGATGATCAGCCCGTACGCGTGGGACAGCGGCACCGGCACGATCGCGCGGTTCATGCCCTCCTGATGGGACATGTCCCAGGCGTCCTTCCCGACCTGCCAGAGGCCGCGGTGGCTCAGCATGACGCCTTTCGCCTTGCCCGTGGTGCCGCCCGTGTACATGAGCGCGGCCAGGTCACCGGGGTCCCTGCGGACCGGACCGTGCTCGGCCGCCCCTTCCAGCACGGCCGTGTCAACATGGACGGGGATGTCGACGGCGGCGGCCCGTACGGTCTCCTCCAGCTCGGGGGAGGTCACGACCGCCGCCGCGCCGCTGTCGAGGAGGATGTGCCGCAACTCCTCGGCTCCGACGAGGAACACCACGGGCGTCACGACCGCGCCTGCCGCCCACAGCGCCTGGTAGATCAGCGGCACCTCCGGCGAATTGGCCATCATCACGACGACCCGATCACCGGGCCGGACCCCCGAGGCGATGAACCCCCCGCACATCCGGCGGGCCCGCTCGGCGAGCGTGTGATGGCGATGCCAGACGCCTTCGTAGAACGTCGCGTCGTGATCGTCGAAGCGGCCCCATGACTCCTCGGCCAGGCGGCCCAGCGTTTGCTCGGTCACATGCCCAACCTGATGCGAGAGGGGACGCGTCGTCAAGCCTCGACCGGCTTGACTAGTCATTGTGGATGGTGTGCTACTACACAGTAAATAGCCATAAATCCGCCTCTGCAGCGGTTCGTGTTTTCTTGTTGTGCTAGATCGTGTAAAGGTGGAAGATCTAGGGAGCGTCAGCGGCCCTGGATGCGAGGAACGCGCGAAGTGCCTGGTCAGGCGGCATGGTAACGCAGTGCAACTCCTTCGTAGAAAAAGAAGAAACTCGTTGGGTCAAGACACTTTCTGTAGGAAATCTTCTCGTTAGGCACCGAGGTGACTTCGTGACCGATACGCCTGGACCGGGCGAGATCGACCTCGACTACATAACGCCCATCAACGACCGGTTACGGGCGATGGCCCCACCGGTCACCAGGGAGCTGACCCGCCGGGAGGCCGACACTCTCCTGCGTTCCTACCTGGAGCCGCCCTGCTTCCCCGACGCCGTGCGCCGGCTGGCCGAACGTCACCTGCTCGTCCTGGTGGGCCAGGAGGAGACGGGCAAACGTCTGGGAGCCCTTGCCCTGTTGTCGCGCATGTCGCTGGCCGAGGGCACGGTCACCGTCCTGCCGCCTGGCCGGAGCGCCGCCGAGCTGCTCTCCAGGACCGAGTACGCGCCCGGGCGGGCTTACCTGCTGTATGACTGGATCATCGCCAGCACCGACAGGACCGAGCTGATCAACCTGGCCCGCAAGCTGGCCGAGCTCGGTTCATACCTGGTCGTCACCAGGAACGGCGCGCCGTCGCAGGCCGTCGAGGTGGAGCAGGCATGGGGCGCGCCCGATCCCGGTGAGCTGTTCGACCTGTGCCTGAGCACCTACGACCTGCGTGCCGGGCTGGCGCCCGAGGTGCTCGCCGGGGCCAGGGACCGGGCCCTGACCCTGACCACTCCCGCCCAGGTCGTGCGGCTGGCCGCCGGGCTGGCGCCGATCGAGCAACCGGCGGGCAGCACCCGCCCGCAGCCGGTGCTCGCCGAGCTCAGAGGCCGGCCACGCCCGTGATGCGGTGCAGGGCGAAGCGGTGGACGGCGGCCCTGGTCTCGTCGTAGGCAGTGAGGTAGCCGCCCTCCATCCTCGCCGGCTCCAGGATGCGCGAGGTCGCGTTGCCCTGCGAGTCGAGGTAGCCGATCCACACGCGCACGCCCTGCTTGATGGCCTCCTGCAGGGCCGAGATCGTGGCGGTCGCGGGCCCGCGCGGCAGCTGGCCGTTCGGGGCGTCCACGGGCTCGCGCCGCGCCAGGTGCGCCGCGTCGCCGGCCCGCAACGCGCGTACGGCCGCCGCGGCCACCTCGGGGTCGATGCCGTTGACCGCGGCCACGGCGCGGACCGGCGCCGCCGCCTCGGCGCGGCGGCTGTCGAGCTGCGAGATGATCACGTCGCCGTCGAGCGACTCGGCCACGGGCGAATACCCCATCGCACGTAGCGAGTCCACCAGCGCCGCCCTGGACGAGCGTGAGGCGATCACGGTGGGCGCGAGCCGGCGCAACCGCAACGCCGCCGAGCGGCGATCGGCGGTGATCTGGTCGAGCAGCGCGGGGTCGTCGCAGCGGATGTACGCGCTCGCGGTGCCCACGCGGATGCGCCCGTGCCGCCGCGCCACATCGCTCACCAGGTAGGACAGCGCCTGCGGCACCGGTGTGGCCGAGTGCCTGGACAACATCGCCAGCAGCTCCTCGCCCCCGTGCCCGGCGTCCAGCGCCCGGCGGACGGACCCCTCGCTGAACCGGTAGACCGTGGCCCCGCCCTTCGACTCCACGTCGGCGGTGAGCGTCATCCAGCGGTTGAGCTCGCTCGTGAGCGGTCCCGGCGCGACGGCGGTCAGGTCGGCCTGGAGCAGCACGTGGTCGACCGGCTCGGGCAGCAGCGGCGCGAGCACGCCCGCGGCGTCCCCGCCCTCGATCAGCGCCCGCCCGTGTCCGGACAACGCGCCCAGGCCGGTCACGCCGACCTGCTCGGCCTCCCGCAACGCGAACTCGGTCAGCTGCTCGCGCAGCGGGCCGCGGCGGCGCGGCTGCTCCCACGCCAGCCGTTCCAGCACGGAGTCACGCGCGGGCGCCAGGCCAGGCGCTGCCGCCAGCACGGCCAGCGTGGCGGCCCGCACGCCGGGCGCGGACGAGCGGCGCAGCTCGGTGTGCAGGGCGTTCAGCGGCCTGTCACGCTCGTCCCGCTCGCCCACCAGCCCGGGCATCCGGTCCATCTGCAGCCATGTGGCCGCCAGCGTCACCCATCGGTCCGAGGTCCCCCTGACCCGCCACAGGTCGTAGCCGGGGGTCGGCAGCCACTCGCCGTCCACCCCGCCGCCGGCCGCGATCAGCCCGGCCGCGTGCGCCACCTCCACGACGAGCGCCGCCACCCACTCGGGCAGGTCCAGCTCGCTTGCCGTGCGCTTCAGGTCCCGCACGCCGAGACCACCGGTACGCAGCACGCCCGGCGGCTCGATGCTCCACCGCTCGCACAACTCCTCGACCGACCTGACGAACGAGAACGCCTGCCCGGCCGCGGTGCGGTCGGCCAGCCCGCGATCGCGTACGGCGCCGTCGAGCGGCGGCGGCACGGCGAGCAGGCCGCGATGCACCCGCCCGCCCCGTAGGTAGAGACCGACCTCGCGGGGCAGCGTCACGCTCTCCTCGCCGGTAGCGGCCAGCAGGCCGCGGGCCAGCAGCTCCTCGATGGGGGAGCGGGCCGAGTCCCGGCGCACCTCGCGCCTGGCGTTGGGCACGCGGCCCGCCGGCGGCCCCCAGGCGAGCTGGTCGAGCGCCGCCCTGGCCTCGGGCGACACTTCCTCGACCAGCGTGGCGGGGTCGGCCAGCGCGGCCGCCAGACGTTCCTTGCCCGATCCTGCGGTGCCGGGGGCGACGTCGTCGGCCATTTCGTCGAGCTGCTCCGGCGGATGGTGCCGGAACGCGTCCACCGCCCTGGGGCCCAGCCCGGCCGGGTCCTGCAGGGCCTTGCGCACGCCTGGCCCGAGGTCGAGAGCGTCGTCGGTTCCGTAGACCAGGGCGAGATCGGCCAACCTGCCGAGCGCGGCGGACAGCGCCGGCTCGGCGTCGCCGTCCTCCAGAGCCGCGCTGACGAGCTCGCGCAGGCGTCCCTTCGGAACCGGGCCGTCCTGCACGGCGAGCGTCTCGACGACCGCGAGCGTGAAGCGGTCGAGCCGGTCGAGCGCCCTGCCGATCGCCGAAGGACTGGCCGCCCGCGACGCCAGACCCTCCAGATGAGCGGGCACCGGAGTGATCAACTCCGGACGCGCCGAGACGAGCGCCCGCAGCTGGTCGTCGGTGCGCCCCCTGATCCACTCCGTGAACTCCATCGTTGCCATGGTATGTCCCCCCTGATTGGGGCAGCATGGCTTGACGTGATAGAGCGCGCGGACCAGCTCGTGCTGAACTACGTCTCCAAGGCCGCGGACGTGGCCCACGGCGTGCTGCGGGCCGACCAGCGGCTGGACTTCTCCCGGCGGCTGCGGGCCAGGATCGAGGCCGAGCGGGGCGGCAGCCAGAACGCCCGCGAGGTGGCGAAGGTGCTGGCCAGATTCGGTGATCCGGTGGCGCTGGTCGAGCGCGAGGCACGCAGGCTGGCCCAAGCCGAGGCCGCGGCGGCCGGCGCCGACCAGAGCGGTGTTTCCGCTGGTGATCGGCGCGGGGCCGAGGCGGGTCAGGGAACGGGATCCACGATGCGTTTCCCCGCGATCGTCGACGACCGGGACACGCCGCCGGGCGTGCGGGCGTACCGGCGGATGGCCCAGGAGCGGCTCGCGAGGTCACCAGGGCGGGGCATGCCGTTCGCGGGGCTGCGCAGGGCGGCCATGGCCGGCGCGAATCCGATGACCACCGGCGGCAGGGACGCCAGGACCATCGTCAAGGAGCACCCGCGCGAGACGGCCGCCATGGTGATCCTCGTGGTGGCGGCGTTGCTGGTGCCGTTCGACCTGCCGCTGTTGGCGATCTTCCCGATCCCGCTGGTGGTGTGGGCGGGCGGCGCGGTGATGGTGCTGTTCAGCGAGAGCTGGGACCCGCGTGACCGCTTCCTCGGCGCGGGCGCGCCGCTGCTCGGCTACACGGTCGGCGGGGTCCTCGTCGGCGGCCTGCGGGTGGGGAGCGAGCCGGGGCTGAACGCGTTCCTGACGCAGTTCTGGGCGGTGAGCGGGATCATGTTCATGATCGGTACGGGGTTCGGCGTGGTCTGGCTGGCCTACCGGCTGCTCGACCTCAACTGACCGGCGCCGGACTGGGGAGCAGGCCGACCGCCAGGCGTACCCAGGCGGTGACGAACCGGTCCTTGTCCGCGTGGCCGGGCAGCTCGCCCACGGTCTCCTGGAACAGCCGGTAGTGCACGACGGCGCCGCCCAGCACCGCCGAGATGCCCGTCCAGTCGACTTCGGCGTCGCGGTATTCGGGTTGCGCGCGGAACCAGGTGACGATCGCGTCGAACATGGGCTGCAGCAGCCCTTCGCGGACGACGGCGACCAGTTCGGGGAACTGGCTCAGGTCGCGGAAGAACACCCGGGTCAGCTCGGACTCCTCGCGTACCTTGGCCAGACCCGCCCTGCACACGTGCGACAGGCGTTCCTCCAGATCCACGGAGGCCTCCATGCCGCTCAGCTCGGCCAGGCTCTCGGCCACCTGGATCCTGGTGCGGGCGGCGTGCTCGTTGATGGCCGCGGCGAGCACTTCGTACTTGGACTTGAAGTGCCTGTAGAGTCCGCCGGCGCCGGGAGACAGCCCTGAGGCGGCCTCGATCTCTGCCACGGACGTGGCGGAGTAGCCCCGCTCGGCGAACAGCCGCAGGGACTCATCGATGATCCGCTCACGGGTCGATCTGGTCATGTCTATCCTGATACCTCCGCATCGAGAGTAGTCGTCACGGAGCGGCACGGCGGATCAGGCTCGCCAGAGCGGAGCCGATGATCAACCAGACGATCGCGGCGAGGCCGTAATTGACGAGGGTCGTCCAGCGCGGTTCGGCGAGCTGGAACAAGTTGGCCAGGCCCAGGGACAGCGATGCGGCCAGCGACTCGACGAACTGATACCAGACGTTGGCGCGGTTGGCCTCGAAGACGGTGAACAGCGCGTACAGCACCAGGGAGAGCGCCGCTAACCGGGAGGCCAGCCTCACCAGAGAGGCCACGGACGACACGACACGCTGCCATGTCGTGACGGGTGACCCGAGGTGTCTCGCGGGCCTGTGCGGGCGGGCGGGGGCGGAGGAGGCGACGAGGCGGTCTCCGGTCTGCGGCGGTTTGGGGGTGTCGGCCACGGCCGCTCCTCTCCGATAAGTAATTCCTTTCTTCCCATTCCCACCATCCCACAACAAGGGCCGTTACGCGGGGTCGAGGAGGGTTTGGCATCCTGCACATGTGATGACTTCGGTGGGCTTCGACCTTGACATGACATTGGCGGATACGCGATCGGGTATCGCTGCGGTTTACGATGAGCTGTCCGTGCGTTTGGGGGTGCCCATCGACAGCGCGGCGGTCGTCTCGCGGCTGGGCCCGCCCCTGGAGGTCGAGCTGGCCAACTGGCTGCCCGCTGAGGAGGTCGCCGCGGCGGCGGAGCTGTATCGGGAGATCTATCCGGAGATGGGGGTTCCGGTGCACACCGCCATGGCGGGCGCGCACGACGCGATCGCCGCCGTACGCGCGGCCGGCGGCCGGGTCATCGTGGTGACCGGCAAGAACCAACGTGACGCCATCGGCACGGTCGAGGTGCTCGGCCTGGTCGTGGACGAGGTGGTCGGCTCGGTTTTCGGCGCGGGCAAGGGTTCGGCACTCGCGCGGTTCGGCGCGGCGGCCTATGTTGGTGACCATGTCGCGGACATCGAGGCGGCGCGTGCGGGCGGGGCCGTGAGCGTGGCCGTCGCGACCGGTCCTTACACGGTGGGAGAGCTGCGTGAGCACGGAGCCGATGTGGCGCTGTCTGATCTGACCGAATTCGCCGAGTGGTACACCGGTTGGTCCCAGCGCGACGAACTCCGGTAATTCACCGGCATTTATGCGCTCGCCCTGGCGCTCATCGGGGCATAACCTACATCCATCCAGCTTTTCGACTGTTTGAACGAGGTCCTCCTGTGCCGAGTGGCAAGGTCAAGTGGTACGACGCCGACAAGGGATTCGGCTTCCTCACCCGCGACGACGGCGGTGAGGTCTTCGTGCATTCATCCGCGCTGCCCACTGGCGCAGGCCCGCTCAAGCCCGGCCAAAAGGTCGAGTTCGGGGTCGCCGAGGGCCGTCGCGGCCAGCAGGCGCTCTCCGTCAGGATCCTGGAGCAGCCGCCGACCCTGGCCAAGCCCAAGCCCAAGGGAAAGCGGAAGAAGCCGGACGAGATGGTGGTCATCGTCGAGGATCTGATCAAGCTGCTGGACGAGATCTCGACCTCCTATCAGCGCGGCAAGCACCCGGACGCGGCGCACGCCAAGAAGATCGCCCAGGTCCTGAGGGCCGTCGCCGACGACCTCGACGCGTAGGCGCCGCACGGGCGGTCAGCCGTATCAGCCGAAAGGGTTGGTCAGCGGCTTGGTCGAGTCCAGCGTGTCGCCTGGCTGCGGGTCGAGGTCGTCTTCCTCGGCCCGCCGCGGGGCGTGCTCGCTCGCCTCGGCCCGCTGCCTGGCCAGTTTGGCGTTGGTGGCGCGTACGCGCTTGCTCCTGGCCACCAGCAGCCAGCCGAGCGCGACGGTCAGCGCGACGGCCAGCGTGACCAGGCCGGCCAGGCTGCTCCCGGTCAGCGAGAGCAGCAGCCCGATCAGGCCGCCGAACACCCAGGCGAGCTGGAGCACCGCCTCGACGACGCCGAACGTCGACGAGCGCACCTCCTCGCCGATCTCCCGCTGCACGATCGCGTCGAGCGCGAGCTTGCCCAATTCCTGCGCGAACGCCGTGATGAGGGAGATCGCCAGCGCGGCCCACAGCCCGAAGAAGATCGCGGTGACGATCGTCGTCACGACGGTCACGGCCAGCGTGATCAGCACGATCAGCTGAGGGGCGTGGTTACGCGTCCAGTTCGCCACGGCCGCGCCTGCCAGGCCGCCGAGCCCCGCCGCCGCGGCCAGCAGCGCGATCGTCTTGGGGATGTCGAAGAACGGATCCTGCGCCCATGACTGGTTCACCGCCAGCCACGGCACCGCCTTGTCCTGCACCAGGAACAGCAGGAAGAACAGCAGGAAGCCGGAGAAGACGCGGATGGCCAGGTTCGCCCAGACGGCCTCGGCGACCGCGGGGCCGACCTTGAGCAGGGTGCGCCAGCGGGACGGCTGGGCGCCCTCTTCCTCCAGGTCGGGGGAGTCGACGTGGCGCGGCAGGCGTACCGCGACGACGCCGAGCAGCAGGAAGGCCACCATCGCGATGCGCAGCACCGCCGCGCTGCCCAGCCACGCCGTCATGCCCGCCCCGACGGGCACCGCCACCCCCGCCGCGACCAGCGTGAACAGCGCCACCCGCGCGTTCGCCGACACCAGCGTGATGTCGGCGGGCAGCACGTTCGGCATGATCGCCGCCCGGGACACGTTGTAAGCCTTCGACAACACCAGCACGCCCAGCGCGCCGATGAACAACGTCGGCAGGTCGCCGGGGCCGACCGCGGCGGCCATCGCGAAACACAGCAGGCCGCGCCCGAACAACGTGCCCGCCATCACGTAACGCCGCCCCGACCTGAACCTGTCGAGTATCGGCCCCACGAACGGCGCCAGCAGCGCGAACGGCAACATCGTGATGACCAGGTAGAGAGCCACCGAGCCGCGTGCCTCGCCGACGGGCACGCCGAAGAAGACCGTGCTCGCCAGCGCCACCGTCACCAGCGCGTCGCTTGCGCTGTTGCCCGCCGACAGCTCGATCAGCCGGCCGAGCCCGGTGCGGTCGGCGCCATTGGCGTACGTCAGCCTCCGCGTGGCCTTCCCGACCTTCTGCGCGCCCTTGGCCGTGGCCTTGCCGGCCCGCGCGGTGCCGCTGGCCGTGGCCTTTCCGGCACGCGCGGTCGCGCGGCCGGCGTCGGCGACTCCTCGCCCGACGCGCCGCGTGATCTCGCGAGCTCGCTCCCAGCCACCCTCCACGCCTACCAGTCTTACCCGATTCGTCTGCCGAGACGGAGGAGGATCCCCCGTTGTGTGCCCGTCCAGGTCCGGTCATGGGTGAGAATGAAGTGTGAGCGAACAGCACCTTTCGCCGGAGGCGGTCCGATGAGCCGGACCAGGGCCCGCGTCCCCGCTCCCGACCAGGCCTGCGCGGCCGCGGTCGATCTGGCGCGCGCCGCGGCCGAGGAGCTAGCGCGGCCGGGCGAGCCCGGCGAGCACCTCGGCTATGAGAGCGAGGGCGACCGGATCGTCACCCACTACTTCGCCTGCCTCGACCGGGCCTACCACGGCTGGCGCTGGGCCGTCACGGTCACCCGTGCCTCGCGCGCCCGCAAGGTCACGGTCAGCGAGGCCGTCCTGCTGCCCGGCACCGGCGCGCTGCTCGCCCCCGAATGGCTGCCGTGGAGTGAGCGCCTGCGCCCCGGCGACCTCGGCGTGGGCGACCTGCTGCCCACCCCGGAGGACGACGACAGACTCGCCCCGGGGTTCACGGAGACCGGCGAGGACGCCGATCACCAGGCGGTTTTCGAGTACGGCCTGGGCCGAGCCCGTGTGCTCTCGGCCATTGGCAAAGACCGGGCGGCCAGACGCTGGCACTCGGGCGAGCACGGGCCGCATACGCCGATCGCACACGCCGCTCCCGCGCAGTGCTCCACCTGCGGGTTTTACTGGCTGCTCGCGGGTTCGCTGCGGCAGATGTTCGGGGTCTGCACCAATGAGTACGCGCCGGACGACGGCAAGGTGGTCGCCGCCGACCATGGCTGCGGCGCCCATTCCGAGGCCGCGGTCCTGCCGCCGCCGGTGGAGCAGGCCATCCCGATCCTCGACGACCTGGGGTATGACCTGATGGAGGAGGAAGCGGCGGCCGGGTCGGTCGACGAGTCCGGCGCCGAGGAGCTCGGGCACTCCTGACCCGGACCCGCCGCCCATGGCCCGGCCCGCCGCCCCAACAGCAGCCGCCGCCGGCGCTCGCGGGGCCGGTGGGGCTCGCGGGCCTGTTGGGACCCGCCACGGCTGGTGGGACCCGCCACGGCTGGTGGGACCCGCCACGGCTGGTGGGACCCGCCACGGCTGGTGGGACCCGCCGGGCGGGGCTTTGGCGCTGCCTTCATGTGGCGGCGTGCGCCCGATCGGGAGTCCGGTCAGCGGGCTGCCCCGGTGGTCGGTGAAGGCGGCGATCGTTGTCGGCCGGGGCCGCTAACCTACCCTGGCCCCCTACTCCTCAACACTGGATCGTGATCGATGACCGACACCTTTGGCTGTGACCGGATGCGAGCCGCCGTCCTGGCGGCCTGGACGGCCTCGCCGGCCAGGTTCCGCGAGGACGCCAACGCCGAGGAGGACTTCGCGCTCGGCGGCTACCGCGACCGGCTGATCGTCGAGCTCGCGCAGAACGCCGCCGACGCGGCGCTGCGCGCGGGCGTGCCAGGGGTGCTCCGGCTGACGCTGCGCGGCGACGTGCTCACGGCCGCCAACACCGGCGCCCCGCTCGACGCCACCGGCGTGCAGAGCCTGTCCACGCTGCGGGCCTCGGGCAAGCGGGACGAGGCAGGCGCGGCGGGGCGGTTCGGTGTCGGGTTCGCGGCGGTGGTGTCGGTCACCGACGCGCCGTCCATCGGCTCGCGCGGAAGCGGCGCCGTTCGGTGGTCCCGTACGGAGACCGCCGCCCTGGTCGGCGAGATCCACGCGCTGGCGGGTGAGCTCGCCGACCGGTCGGGGCACGTGCCGCTGCTCAGGCTGCCGTTCGACGAGCCGCCCATGGTCGACATCCCCGAGGGGTTCGACACGCTCGTCCGCCTGCCGCTGCGCGACCAGGCCGCCGTCGAGGCGGTCCGGGGCATGCTGACCGAGACCAGCCCCGCTTTGCTGCTCGGCATGCCCGCGCTGGAGGCCATCGAGGTCGACCTCGACGGCACAGTCCGCAGGGTGGTAGCCGACGGCTGGCACGTGGTGTCGGAGTCGGGCGAGTTCACGCCGGACGAGGTGAGCAGGCTCTTCGCCGACCGGCCCACCGAGGAGCGTGCCCGCCCCTACTGGTCGCTGCGCTGGGCGGTGCCCCTCACCGGCACCGGGGACCCCGGGCCGCTGCCGGGCACAGTGCCGCCCGTCGTGCACGCTCCCACGCCCAGCGATGAGCCGCTCGACCTGCCCGCGCTGCTGATCGCCTCCTTCCCGATGGCCACCGACCGGCGGCACGTCGCCAAGGGGCCGTTGACCGACTTCCTCGTCGAACGGGCCGCCGACGCGTACGTCAAGCTCCTGCGTGAGCTGCCGCGCACGCCCAAGCTGCTGGACCTCGTGCCCTCCCTCATGGGCAAGGGCGAGCTCGACGCCAGGATCCGCAGGGCCGTGCTGGGCCGGTTGCCCGGCACGCCCCTCCTGCCTGCCCTGTCCGCGCCCGCGCCGGTCGTGCAGAGTCCGTCGTTCGCCGACGCCGAGGTCTACGAGCCGGATGCCGAGTGGCAGGTCGAGCACCCGGCGCCAGAGCCCGGCGCCGACGGATGGGTGGTCTCCGGCCGTGAGGCGGCCGTGCTCACGTCGGGGTCGGGGGAGCTGCTGGAGACGGTCGCCGGCTTCGTGCCGGGGCTGCTGCCCGCCGGGTGGCCGCCGCGGCATCCTGCCATGACGGCGCTCGGCGTACGCAAGGTGGAGCTGTCCGATGTCGTGGACCTGCTGTCCGGCGAGGCCGTGGAGGCACGCGAGCCGTCGTGGTGGCGTTCGCTCTACGAGGTGTTGCCCGCCGACGATCCCGAGTCGCTCGGCGCCCTGCCGGTGCCCCTGACGGACGGGCGGCTCGTACGCGGGCCGCGCGGCACGCTGATCCTCACCGACGGCGGGGCCGAGCTCGACCTGACCCCGCTCGGGCTGCGCATCGTGCACCCTGACGCCGCCCACCCCGCGCTGCTCAGGCTGGGCGCCGCCGAGGCCACGCCGCGCACCGTCCTCGAGGACCCGCTGACCAAGGCCGCCGTCGCGCAGTCGCTCGACAGCCCGGACCATGAGCTGGTGGCGCGGGCCGTGTTGTCCCTCGTCGACGCGGCCGGGCTGGCGCCCGGTGAGGCGCCGTGGCTCGCCGAGCTGGCCCTGCCCGGCACCGACGGCGAGCTCTACCCGGCCGGTGAGCTCATGCTGGCCGACGGGGCGCTGGCGGGCGTGCTGGAGCCCGGCACGCACATCGGGGTGGCCGCGGCCGAGTTGGAGGAGACCTACGGCGCGCGGGTGCTGGCCGCCGCGGGGGTGCTAGACGGGTTCGCGATGGTGCAGGACGAGGACGTGCTGCTCGACCCCGACGAGTGCGACCACGATCTCGACGGCGAGGACGAGTGGCTCGACCACGTGCTCGATCTGCTGCCCGAGCTGGACGTGCCGCCGCTGGTGGCCGAGTTCACGGCCGTGCGGGATCTGGAGCTGGTGGCCGACTGGCCGGCCGCGCTGGAGCTGCTCACCAGGCCGCCGTTGCGGGCCGCCCTGCATCCGCTGCGGATCGAGGGTGTGGAGGTGCCGTCCTATACGGCGTGGTGGCTGGCCAACCATCCGGTGCTGGGCGGGCGCAAGCCTCTGGAGCTGCGGCTGCCCGGGGCCGACCCGCTCCTCCAGGGCCTTTACGCCGACGCGTCCCCTGAACTCGACGAGGGCGCGCTGTCGATGCTGGGGGTGCGTACGACCCTGACCGAGCTGCTGGCCTCGCACGGCGGCCCGGAGGAGCTGCTGGACCTGATGGCCGACGAGTCCATCGAGGTGGACCGGGCCCAGCTGCGTGCGCTGTGGGTCGCCCTGGCGGCCGTGGATCCGTCGCGGGTGGCGCCGCCGTCCCGGGTGCGGGCCGTGCTCCGCGGGGACATCGTGGTGGTGCCGGCCGACGACGCGGTCGTCGTGGAGGCTCCTGACCTGTTGCAGCTCGTCGTGGACCGGCCCTTGGTGCTGGCCCCGTACGATCTGGCCGAGTCGTTGTCGGAGCTGCTCGACCTGCCGTTGGCCGGGGAGCTGACCGCGGGAGAGGTCACCTCGCAGGGGGAGGTCCGGCCGGTGCCCGCCGAGGTGCGGTCCCTGCTGCCCACAGCGCCTGAGACGTATGTGGAGCACGAGAAGTTGCTGGTGGACGGGGTGGAGTGCGCGTGGCGATACTTCGAGGGTGCCGTCCACTGCACGGGGGTCGATGGGCTGGCCCGCGGGCTGGCCTGGGCCACGGGCCAGTGGAACGACCGGCTCGCGGTGGCCGCCCTGCTCCGCGACCCGGAGTCGGTGCCGCTCCTCCTGGCGGAGGCCGACCTGTCCTGACGGCCGCTGCTTGACGCGCTGCCGGTCGGACGGCGCCGGTTGGCGTGCGGGCCCGGGCGCGGCCATGGGCGGCTGGGGCCCGTACGCCGCACCGGGGAGCCGCGGTGGCGATGGGTCAGGCGGGGCAGGTGGTGTTCTGGGCGGGGACCGTGCCCTCCAGCACGTACGCGTCCACCGCCTTCATCACGCACCCGTTCCCGCTCAGATAAGCGCCGTGCCCCTCACCCTCATAGGTGACCAGGACACCGGTCTTGAGCTGCCGCGTCAGCGTCTCGGCCCACTGGTAGGGCGTGGCGGGGTCTCCCTTGCCGCCGATCACCACGATGGGTGCCGAGCCGGTGGCGTCGATGCGCTTGGCGGCATCGTCCCCGGGCACCGGCCAGTGGGCGCACACGCCGATCGACGCGTCCGTCGCCAGGATCGGGAAGATCTCCTTGATCCGCTCGTTGATCTGGGCGACCTCGGCGGCGGTGGGGCGTTCGGCGTTGTCGGCGCAGTTGATGGCCTGCAGGCTCGTCATCGCCGTCGTGTACGTCCCGTCCGCCTTGCGGCCGGTGTAGGAGTCCGCCAGCGTGAGCATCGCGGTGCCGTTCCCCTTGATGGCGGCCGCGACGGCCTGCTCCAGCATCGGCCAGGTGGCCTTGGCGTACAGCGGCGTGATGACGGCGAGCTGGCCCAGCCCGTACGTGAGCTGCCGCTCTCCCACCTTGAGCGGCTTGTCCTTCAACCCGTTGAGCAGTTGCTCGACCGTCCGCTCGACGGCGGCCGGGTCGGTGCCGAGCTCGCAGCTCTGGGCCACGCAGTCCTTCGCGAACGCCTCGAAGGCCCGGTCGAAGCCGGTCGCCTGGGTGACCGCCCGCTCCTCGAAGCCGCCCCTCGGGTCGAAGGCGCTGTCGAGGACGAAGCGGCCGACGTTCTTGGGGAAGTGGGTGGCGTACACGGCGCCGAGGTGGGTGCCGTAGGACAGGCCGAAGTAATTGAGGCGTGTGTCTCCCACCGCGGCCCTGATGAGGTCGAGGTCCTTGGCGGCCTGCACGGTGCCTACGTACGGCAGGATCTTGCCGGAGTCCTTCTTGCAGGCCGTCGCGAACTCCTTGGCCAGCCGGTCGCCTGCGGCGTTGTTCTCGGCCTCCAGCAGCTTGTCGATCTGGCCGCCGCACTTGACGCCGGAGCTGCGCTCGACGCCGCGCGGGTCGAAGCTGACCAGGTCGTACCGGGTGCCCAGGTTGCCGAACGCGCTGGCGGCCATGGCCAGCGTGTCCACGCCCGACCCGCCGGGGCCGCCGAAGTTGAAGACGAGCGAGCCGAGGCGGTCGTCGCCGGCGGCCTTGATCCGGATCAGGGCGAGGTCGATCTTCTCGCCGTCAGGCTGGGCGTGGTCGAGCGGCACCTGGATCTTGCCGCACTCGACGCCGGGGCCGGGGGCGACCGGCTTGCCGTCGGGGCCGGTCAGATCGGTGCACTTGGTCCACGCGACCGTGCCCGCGTTCTTGGCGGTGGGGGCGGAGGTGTCCGCCGACTCAGTGCCGATGCCGCAGCCGGTGAGGACCGCTGCCCCCAGGAGAAATGTCGCGATGGGCTTCTTCATGCTGACAAGCATGGTCGCCCGGGGATATGCCGATGTAGTGGGCGGTAACACCGCTTGAGGGTGACTTCGGGGAAGCGCAGGAGATGACGAATGTCAGCTCCTGGGGCGGCGCACCAGCCACATGCCGAGGAAGCCGAAGCCGATCCCGGTCACGCACGTCCAGATCCACCACTCGTTCCCCGGGGCGGGGCGGAAGATCAGCAGAACGACCAGGGCGACGGCCCACAGGGCGGTGCCCACGGCGACGGCCGCCACGTCATTGGTCTTGATCGGCTCGGGATCGGGGTGCCACTCCTGCTTCACGGATCCAGCCTACCGACAAGAAACCTGCTTCATCGGACTGCCGCCCCACCGTCTGCGCCTGGTCCAGACCGTAGCGACAGTCCGATGAGCAGATTTCTCATCGGGCTTCCAATCGGGTCTCGATCTCATCACTGCCACTTTTCGCAGTTCACGCATGCTGTCACTCTTCGCGTCGTGAGCGACACTCGTAACGCAATAGATCGATTCTTCGCAATCTCCGCACGGGGATCGACATTCTCCCGTGAGATCCGCGGCGGCCTGGCCACGTTCTTCACCATGGCGTACATCGTGGTGCTGAACCCCCTCATCATCGCCACCGGCAAGGACGTGACCGGCCAGTACATCGGCGACGGCACGACGCCCAAGGTGGCGCTGGTCGCCGCGGGCACGGCTTTCGTGGCGGGTGTGATGACGATCCTCATGGGCGTCATCGGCAGGGTGCCCTTCGCCATGGCCGCCGGGCTGGGATTGAACGCCTTCGTCACTTTCAGCATCGCGTCGGTGATGACCTGGGAGGAGGCGATGGGCCTGGTCTTCCTCGAAGGCGTCATCATCGCCGTCCTGGTGCTGACCGGGCTCAGGACGGCGGTGTTCCACGCCATCCCGGCCCAGCTCAAGACCGCCATCAGCGTCGGCATCGGGCTGTTCATCGCGCTGATCGGCTTCGTGGACGCGGGCTTCGTGCGCCGCGTGCCCGCCGGGCCGCCGCTGGAGATGGGCATCGCGGGCAGCCTGACCTCGTGGCCGATCTTCGTGTTCATCATCGGGCTGCTGGCCACGGCCGCGATGGTGGCGCGCAAGGTGAAGGGCGCCATCCTCATCGGCATCATCGGCACGACCATCCTCGCGATCATCGTCGAGCTGCTCGCGAAGGCCGGCACCTTCTCGGCGGAGAACCCCGGCGGTTGGCAGCTGAACCGCCCCGTCGTCCCCGACCAGATCTTCGGATTCCACAACCCGTTCGTGTTGTTCACCGAGTTCGACCCGTTCGGCGGCTTCATCCGCGTCGATGTGCTGCTGGCCGCGCTGCTGGTGTTCACGCTGCTCATCACGGACTTCTTCGACACCATGGGCACGATCGTCGGCGTCGGCCGGCAGGCGAACCTGGTCCAGGAGGACGGGACGCTGCCGCGTACCAAGGAGATCCTGCTCGTCGACTCGCTGGGCGCGGCGGCTGGTGGCGCGGGCTCGGTCTCCTCGAACACCACCTACATCGAGTCGGCCGCCGGCGTCGGCGAGGGCGCTCGCACTGGCCTCGCCAGCGTCGTCACGGGACTGTTGTTCCTGGTGGCGATCTTCTTCGCGCCGCTCGTCCAGGTCGTCCCGTACGAGGCCGCCGCCCCCGCACTGGTCCTGGTCGGCTTCCTGATGATGACCGCGGTGCGCGACATCGACTGGAGCGACTACGAGATCTCGATCCCGGCGTTCCTCACCATCGTGATCATGCCGTTCACCTATTCGATCTCGAACGGCATCGGCGCCGGTTTCATCGCCTACGTGCTGATCAAGGTCGTCCGCGGCAAGGCGCGGGAGATTCACCCGCTGCTGTGGGGCGTCGCCATCCTCTTCGCGCTCTACTTCGCGATCGGCCCGATCCGGGCGCTCCTCGGACTCTGAGCACGCAATCTGCCTGGAGCCGCCCCGCGCGCGTGGGGCGGCTTCGGGGTATCAAGGGTGAGACAAACCCTCACGGATTGGGAAATATCTTGCTATGCCGTATAGTTAGCAAAGGTAATGACTCATGCTAACCAACACCCAGCACAAGATGGACCTGCGCAGCGACGCAGGCCTGGCTTCGGCCTTGCGCGTTTCGCTCGCAAGGCTGACCAGGCGCCTACGACGGCAGGCGGCGGCGCACTCGCTGACGCCCACACAGTTCGCGACGCTCGCGGCCGTAGAACGGCATTCCGGGATAACCCCCGGCGAATTGGCCGAGCTCGAGAAGGTGCAGCCGCCCTCGATGACGCGCGTGATCGCGGCGCTCGAGGAACGCGGTCTGCTCGCCCGTACCCCGCATCCGACCGACCGGCGCCAGGTGACCGTGACCGTGACCGAGGCCGCCGAGAAGCTGCTGAAGGAGGAGCGGCGCCGCAAGGAGGCGTGGCTGACACAGCGGCTGAAGGAGCTCTCGCCGGAGGAGAGGTCGATCCTCAGGCAGGCCGCTCCGATTCTGGAGAAGCTCAGCAAGATATAGAGCCTGAGCAACGCAAGACCGGGATGTTCCGGTCGCTCCACATTCACAACTACCGCATGTTCGCCGCCGGTGGCACCGTCTCCAACGTCGGCACCTGGCTCCAGCGCACCGCCCAGGACTGGCTGGTGCTCGATCTCACCCACGGCAGCGCGGCGGCGCTCGGCACGGCGACCGCGCTGCAGTTCCTGCCGATGTTGTTGTTCGGCATGTTCGGCGGCGTCCTCGCCGACCGTTACCCCAAGCGGCCCATCCTCATCACCGCCCAGACGCTGATGGCCGCGCTCGCACTCACCATCGGCGTGCTGACGATGACCGGCTCCGCCCAGGTGTGGCACGTCTACGTGATGGCGTTCGTCCTCGGCATGATCTCCTGCGTGGAGGTGCCGACGCGGCAGGCGTTCGTGGTCGAGATGGTCGGCCGCAGGGACCTGCCGAACGCGATCGCGCTCAACAGCTCCATCTTCAACCTGGCCCGCGTGGTCGGCCCGGCGCTGGCCGGCGTGCTGATCTACGTGTTCGGCGGAACGGGACCGCTCTTCCTCATCAACGCCCTGACGTTCGGCGGGGTCATCTCGAGCCTGGTCTTCATGAGGAAGTCCGAGCTCAACCCGACGGATCCGGTGCCGAGGGCGAAGGGCCAGCTCAGAGAGGGCCTGAAGTACGTCATCCGGCGCGAGGAGCTGCTCATGCCGGTGCTGCTGATCGGGTTCGTGTCGATGTTCTCGCAGTCGTTCTCGATGTCGATCGCGCTCATGGCCCGTGAGGTGTTCAAGGCCGGCGCGTCCTCGTTCGGGCTGGCCTCCAGCATGTTCGCGGTGGGCGCGCTCGGCGGGGCGCTGCTCGCGGCGCGCCGGGCCAGGCTGTCGAAAAAGGTGTTGTTCGCCGGGGCGCTCGGGTTCGGGTTGTTCCAGATCGCCACCGGACTCGCGCCCTTCTACCCGGCCTACCTGCTGCTGCTGATCCCGACCGGGATCGCGCTGATCACCATCAACACGGCCGCGAACGCCAGCGTCCAGCTCGCCACCTCCCCGGAGATGCGGGGCCGGGTCATGGGCATCTACATGCTGGTGTTCACCGGTGGCGCGCCGCTCGGCGCACCGCTGATCGGGTGGCTGTCCGAGCTGGGCGGACCACGCGCCGGCGTCATCCTGTCCGGCGTGCTGGTGCTGGCCGGAACCGGGCTGGCGGTGCTCATGACGCGCCTGATCGGCCGCCGGGTCCGCAGGAGGCCTGTTCTCGCCATGGCGGGATAATCGATTGGCATGAGGCTCTTCGCGGCCCTCGTGCCGCCCGACGAGGTGTTGGACGAGATCTCGCGCGCGATCGCGCCGCACGTCGGGCAGGTGCCGGGGCTGCGCTGGCCGGATCGGGCCGGCTGGCACATCACGCTCGGTTTCTTCGGCGAGGTGCCGGAGGAGGTGCTGCCAGAGATGGAGGTGCGCCTGGCCCGTGCCGTACGCAGACACCCTGCGCTGGACCTCGCCTTCGAGGGCTTCGGCGGCTTCTCTTCGCTACGGCGGGCCAGGGTCTTCTGGATCGGCGTCACCGGCGACTCGATGACCAGGCTGGCCGACTCGGTCAAGGCGGGCGCCCGCCGCGCCGGCGCCACGCAGACCGACGAGAAACGTTTCCACCCGCATCTCACGCTGGCCCGCGCCAAGGTGGAGACGGACCTCCGCCCGCTGGTCGAGTCGCTGTCCGGGTTCAGCGGCTCCCCGTGGCGGGCGGAGCGGGTCCATCTCGTCCGCAGTTATCCGGGACCCCATGTGAGGTACGAGTCACTCGCCGAATGGGCGCTCGCACCCGCCGAGCGGGGCTAGGCTCCAGGTCGTGGATCGTCCTCGCCCCTGGTTGCTGCCCATCGTGCTCGGCGTGCTCCTGCTGATCGTGGTCATCGGCGCGCTGCTGACCTGATCGTGGCCCTCGGCGCGCTGCCGACTCGACCTACCAGGCGTAGTCCTCCGGGGCCGTCCTGTGGCCGGGGAAGATCTCGTCCAGGCGGGCCAGGGCGGCCTCGTCCAGCTCGATCTCCAGGGTCCGCATGCTGCCGTCGAGCTGCTCCAGCGTGCGCGGGCCGATGATCGGCGCGGTGACCGCCCGCTGCTTGAGCAGCCAGGCCAGGGCCACGTAAGCCGGCTCCTCGCCCAGCTCGTCGCAGAACTTCTCGTACTGCTCGATCTTGTCGCGGTGCTTCTCGAGCTGCTTGACCATGTGGTCGGCGGCCGACCGGCCCTTGTCGATCTTACGGAGCACACCGCCGAGCAGGCCGCCGGCCAGCGGGCTCCACGGGATCACGCCGAGGCCGTAGTCCTCGCACGCGGGCAGCACCTCCAGCTCGACCGTGCGGGTGAGCAGGTTGTAGTGGGACTGCTCGCTGATGAATCCGTTGAAGTTACGCTTGGCCGCCGTCTCCTGGGCCTTGGCGAGGTGCCAGCCGGCGAAGTTGGACGAGCCGACGTAGATGATCTTGCCCTGCTGGCGCAGGATCTCCATGGCCTCCCAGAACTCCTCGAACGGGGTGTCCCGGTCGACGTGGTGGGCCTGGTAGATGTCGATGTAGTCGGTCTGCAGCCGCTTCAGCGAGGCGTCACAGGCCTTGCGGATGTGGAGCGCGGACAACTTCTTGTCGTTGGGCCAGTCGCTCATCGGGCCGTTGAGCTTGGTCGCGATGACGGTCTTCTCCCGGCGCCCGCCGCCCTGGGCGAACCACCGGCCGATGATCTGCTCGGTGACGCCCTCGCCCTGCTTCCAGCCGTAGACGTCGGCGGTGTCGAAGAAGTTGATGCCCAGTTCCAGGGCCCTGTCCATGATCGCGAAGGAGTCTTCCTCCGAGGTCTGCGGGCCGAAGTTCATGGTGCCGAGGCAGAGCGGGCTCACCTGCAGGCCACTGCGTCCGAGGTTGACGTATTCCATGGTTCAAACCCTAGAGACCTGGAGTGCGCTCCAGGCCATAGGGTTGTCGGGTGATCGCTCTGCTTCGTGGCGCGGTGCCGCTGTTCGTCGCGATGGTCACGGGCATGGTGGGCTCGGTGGTGGTCACCTCCGTGCTGGGCAAACACGACACCGTCACGCTGGCCGCGTTCGCTGTCACGATCGCCGTGGCCAACCCCGCGACCGCCGCCGTCCAGGGCGCGTTACGCGGGCTGGGACCGTTCGTCGCCCCGCACCGTGAGGAGCCTGCGGCGGCCGTGCCGATCGTGCGGGACGCGCGCTGGCTCAGCCTCGCCACCGGGGCGGTCGGCGCCCTGGCGGTGCTGTGCGTGCCGTTGCTGGCCGGGGCCACCGGGGTGCCCGCCGAGGTGGTGCGCGAGCTTGGCCTGCTGCCCTACTTCCTCGCCGTCTCCGTGATGGTCTTCGCCTCCACGGGCGGCACGAGCACCATCCTGATCGCACTCGGGCGCAATCCCCAGGTGTTGTGGGCGAGCCTGACCGCCGCGGTGCTGCTCAGCGTGCTGGCCGTCGTGCTGGTGCCGACGCTCGGGCTCACCGGGGTCGGCCTGGCCTGGTTGGTCTCGGGGACGGCGGCGGCGATCGTGTCGGTCTTCAACCAGCGTCGCGCGTTCGGGCGCGCCGTCGGGTGGGCGGGGCCCAGAGTTGGGGAGATCGTCGGGCTGGCCCGGGTCAGCATCCCGCTGGCGGCCACCGTACTGATCAAATTCGGTGTGCTCGGCGTCGTCACCTTCGCCGCGAGCACCACCAGCGTGCGGGACACCGCCGCGCATGCGGTGCTGACCACGCTCACCGGCCTCATCCTGGTGGCCTCGGTCGCCGTGGGCCAGGCGTCCGTGCCGGAGGTGACCCGGGCCGGTGACGCCGCCGAAGCCCGGCGCGCCAGCCGGACCGCCACCCTGCTGGCGATGATGGGAGCGGGAGCGGGAGCGCTCCTGCTGCTGGTGTTCGGCACGCAGGTCCTGACGTTGTTCAGCGACGACCCGGCGGTCCGCGAGCGGGCGCTGGCGTTGTTGCCGCTGATGCTGCTGTCGTCGTTGTGCGACGCCGCGCAGGCCGTCAAGGGCATGGGGCTGACCGCGCTGAAGCGGTCGAGCGCGAGCCTGTGGTACTTCGCCGTCGGGTACGGCCTCCTCGTCCTGGCCGCCGTGCCCGTGGCGAGGACATGGGGGATCACCGGGTTGTGGGTGGCGATGGCGGCGGCCAACGGGCTGCTGGCGGTGCTCCAGGGGCTCGGCTTCCACCGCCACAGCGCCAGGGTCGGTCAGCGGCTCGAGCCTTCCCAGGTGCGGAAGGTGTAGCCGGCGACCGCGAGCGGCCGTGGATGTCCTCGTTGGAAGGCGGCGGGTGAGGCATGATGGCGGCGTGGGGGATGTCATGATCAGGGTGCTTGCCGTCGCCGCGGCGACCTGCTGTCTTGCCGCCGTTCCCGCCCATGCGGCGGACGACGGGACGGAGAAGCTCTTCACCTTCAAGGACCCGGAGATCACGGAGTCCAGTGGCCTGGCCATGTCGCCGACGCACGGCGGCGTCTACTACACGCACAACGACAGCGCCGCCACCCCGACCTTCTACGCGGTCGACGGCAACGGGCGCACTCGGGCCACCTATCAGGTGCGAGGGGCGCAGGCCAGGGACTGGGAGGCGATGGCGGCGACCAAGGACCCGGCGACCGGCCGCGGGGTGCTCTGGTTTGCCGACATCGGTGACAACCTGGACGGGGCGTGGCCGGACATCTCCATCTACAAGGTGATGGAGCCTCGCACGCTCGGCGACGCCGTCCTGCCCGCGACCCGCTACCGCTTCCGGTACGCCGACGGCGCCCGCAACGCCGAAGGCATGATGATCAACCCGAAGACCGGCCGCCTCTACGTGGTGTCCAAGGAATTCGCCGGCTCCGTCTACGCCGCACCCAAGAAGCTCCGCACGGACCGCCCCAACATCCTGCGCAAGGTCGCGAGCGCGCCCATCATGGCCACCGACGCGGCCTACGCCCCCGACGGCTCCTCCTACGTCATCCGCACCTACTTCTCCGCCACCCTCTACAAACCCTCCGGCGAGTCGATCTCCAAGGTGACGATGCCGGACCTGAAGCAGTCAGAATCGATCGCCTACACCCTGGACGGCACCGCCCTGCTCACCGGCACAGAAGGGCCGAAGAGCCCGGTCTACCGGGTCCCACTCCCGGCTCGCGCCCAGCCCACGCCCACGCCCACACCCAGCCCGGCCAGTGCCGAGAGCACGCCAGAGCCGTCACCGCAGGCGGCAGCCGACGGCGGTGGGGGAGGGCTGACGGCCAAGGATGTCTTCATCTGGCTGGCGGCGGCAGTGGCGGCCACAGGCGTGATCACCTTCATAGCCCGCCGCACCCGGTGACGGCGATCATCTTTTACGGTCGCCCAGCGGCGCTCCAACCGCCGACGTCGGTGACCGGCCCTCCAGGGAGACGCTTACCGGCTTCACCGCCGCGCCGCCGAAACGGCGCATGCTTGACCGATTTCGGTGGCGAAGCGGTCACCAGGTGCGGCGGGCGATAAGGCGACACACCCGTCGCCGTCACCAGGTGCGGCGGGTGATGAAGGCGACACCGTGAGGTTGATCTTTTATCGAGGACGGAGGGTCGTGAACATGTCGCCGCGAAGGGCCGCCTCGACGGCGGCGATGCTGCGGGACAGGCGCACGAGTCGCGGCCCCTCCTCCCGGTAGGTGTCCAGGACGGCTTCGATGACATGCGGCGCCAGATGCCCTTTCAGATCAACCGCCGCCGCCCGATAGCCGGCCCGTGCGCCTTCGATGGCGGCGGCCACATGGTGCCTGGCCATGCTGGCCAGGGCCACAGGGTGCCTGCGGAGCACCTCGTACGCGCGGTATTCCGGCGGCACCGCGTCGAGCAGCCAGGCCACTGCCGAGGTCTCCCAGTCCGGAACGCTGGGTGGACGGACCTCGGCGGGCCACTCCGGCGGGAGGTACATACGTGCATCGTACTCATGTTCGATTCGTCCAGATATGGCGGTAAGGGCCGGTTAGCCGGAAAATCGTCGTGTGACGGAGAAGATCGGGATCGTGGGCGCGGGCATCGTCGGGCTGGCGGTGGCGCGCGAGCTCGCCACCACCCGGGGTGCCGAAGTGACGGTGCTGGAGAAGGAGAGCCGCGTCGCCGCCCATCAGACCGGCCACAACAGCGGCGTCGTGCACGCGGGCATCTACTACCCGCCGGGCTCGCTCAAGGCCAGGCTGTGCCGGGAGGGCGTGGCGCTGCTCAAGGACTACTGCGCCGCGAACGAGCTGCCGTACGACGAGGTCGGCAAGCTGGTGATCGCCAGCACCGGCGCCGAGCGCCCGCGGCTCCACGCGCTGGCCGAGCGCGCCCGCGCCAACGGGGTGCCGGGCATCGCCGAGCTGGACGCGCTGGCGCTGCGTGAGATCGAGCCGCACGCTGTGGGCGTGGGCGCGATCCACTCGCCGCACACCGCGATCTGCGACTTCGCCGCCGTCGCCCGCCGGCTGGCGCTCGACGTGGTGGAAATGGGCGGGTCCGTACGGCTCTCGCACCCGGTACGGGCGATCAGGGAGCGCTCGGCGGGCGTGCAGGTCCTGGCGGGGCGGCGCAGGTTCACCTTCGACCGGCTGGTGGTGTGCGGAGGGCTGGGGACCGACGCGGTGGCCAGGATGGCCGGGCGTCCGGGGGATGTCAGGATCGTCCCGTTCCGCGGGGAGTTCTACGCGCTGAGGGGTGCGGCCAAGGATCTCGTTCGCGGGCTGATCTATCCGGTGCCCGATCCGCGGTATCCGTTCCTGGGCGTGCACCTGACCCGGCAGACGGATGGCGGGGTGCTGGTGGGGCCGAATGCGGTGCTCGCCCTGGCTTACGAGGGCTACGGATGGCGCAATATCCGAAATTTCCGGCAAATTCTCGGCTGGCCGGGCACCATACGCCTCGCCCGTCGCCATTGGCGCACCGGCCTCAAAGAGATCCGCGGATCACTCATCAAGAGCGCCTTCCTCAAAGGCGCGCAGCGCTACGTTCCCGAGCTGACCGCCGCCGACCTGACCCGGGCGCGTAGTGGCGTCCGCGCCCAGGCCGTGGCCAGGGACGGCGGCATGGTCGACGACTTCGTGGTCGACGTGCACGACAACGTGGTTCTGGTACGCAACGCGCCCTCCCCGGCCGCCACGTCCAGCCTGGCGATTGCCCGGCACATTGCCGGAATTGTCCCAGCACTCGTCCGATGAGGGCATCCTTGGATGTGATGGAATCACGCCTGCTAATCGTCGAGGACGATCCGAACATCCTCGAACTCCTCGCCGCGAGCCTGAGGTTCGCGGGATTCGACGTGACCACGGCCAAGAGCGGCCTCGACGCCGTCGCCGCCGTGCAACGGCACCGCCCTGACCTCGTCGTGCTCGACGTCATGCTGCCCGACCTGGACGGTTTCGAAATCGTCAAGCGCATGCGCGGCGGCGGAGTGCACACGCCGGTGGTGTTCCTGACCGCCCGTGACGAGACCGAGGACAAGATCCGCGGTCTCACGATCGGCGGCGACGACTACGTCACCAAGCCGTTCAGCCTGGAAGAGGTGGTCGCCAGGATCCACGCGGTGCTCCGCCGGACCGCCGGGGAGCAGCAGGCGGCGCCGCCGCGGCTGACGTTCGCCGACATCGAGCTGGACGAGGAGAGCCACGAGGTGTGGCGCGGGGGCAACGCGGTGGCGCTGTCGCCGACGGAGTTCAAGCTGCTGCGGTACTTCATGACGAACGCCGGCCGGGTCCTGTCCAAGCCCCAGATCCTCGACCACGTGTGGGACTACGACTTCAGGGGCGAGGTAGGCATCGTGGAGTCGTACGTGTCCGTCCTGCGCCGGAAGATCGACAACCGGAGTCCTCGGCTCATCCACACCCTGCGTGGTGTCGGATACGTCCTTCGCCTGCCGCCGAGTCCCTGATGCGCGGCCTGCCGCTGAGGATCAAGCTGATCGCGTCGACACTGGCGCTGCTGGGATTCGGCATGACCTTCATCGGCCTGGTGAGCGTCTCGGTGCTGCACGGCTATCTCATCGACCGGGTGGACGGCCAGCTCCAGCTCCTCAGCGTGCGCATGTACAAGAAGGTCATCGCGATCGGCAAGAAGGACCTGGAAATCTCCGATCGGCCCATCCTCATCGAGTCGGACGCGATCGTCCTGGTCAAGGAGCCCGGCGGCGAGTTCGTGCCGATGCTCACCGACCGCGACGTCGACATGAAGCCCAAGCCCGTCCTCTCGCCCGTGGCGGGCCCCGAGCCCTACACGACGCCCGCCGTCAAGGGCAGCGGCGAGTGGCGGGTGCTGGAGAGCCTGGTCGATGGGCGCACGCTCGTCGTCGCGGTGGACCTGGAGGAGGTCGACGCGATCACCCGGCGCCTGGTGCTCATCGAGTTGCTGGGCGGCGGTGGCATCCTGCTCATCCTGGCCGTCGTGGGGGTCACGATCGTACGGCGCAGCATGCGCCCGCTCGGCCAGATCCAGCGCACGGCCGAGGCCATCGCGGGCGGCGAGCTCGGCCGGCGGGTGCCGGACGCCGACCCCCGTACCGAGGTCGGCCGGCTGGCCAGGTCGCTGAACGGCATGCTGGCCCAGATCGAGGCCGCCTTCGCCGCCAGGTCGGCCTCCGAGGCGGCGGCCCGGCGCTCCGAGGACCGCATGCGCCAGTTCGTCGGCGACGCCTCGCACGAGCTGCGTACCCCGCTGACCTCCATCCGCGGCTTCGCCGAATACGCCAGGCAGAACCCCGGAGCCGACCCCGCCGAGCTGATGCAGCGCGTGGAGAAGGCCGCCGGGCGGATGAGCCTGCTGGTCGACGACCTGCTGTTACTGGCTCGGGTGGACCAGCAGCGGCCGCTGCAGATGCGGCCCGTGGACATGCTGGCGCTGGCCGCGGACGCCGTACAGGACGCCAGGATCCTCGCGCCCGATCGGGTGATCAAGCTGGACGTGGTCGGGGGCGCGGCCCTGATCGTCTCCGGCGACGAGGTACGCCTGCGCCAGGTCGTCAGCAACCTCGTCACCAACGCGATCGTGCACACCGAGGCCGGCTCGCCGATCATCGTCAGGGTCGGGGCCGGCACGGACAAGGTCTTCTTCGAGGTCGTCGACAGCGGGCCCGGCCTCACCCCCGAGCAGGTCGAGCACGTCTTCGAACGCTTCTACCGCGCCGATTCCGCCAGGTCCCGCCGCCGCTCGGCCGAGGATCGCGGCAGCGGGCTCGGCCTCGCCATCGTGCAGGCGCTCGTACGGGCCCACGGCGGCACGGTCACCGTGGACAGCTCGCCGCAGAGCGGCTCCACCTTCCGGGTCGAACTCCCACTTGCCTTGGAGTGAGCCTTCAGCTAACCCTCAGGTGGCTGCGTCACTCTAAGTAGGTGATGAAGCCCGAGCTCCGCGAGTTCCGCGAGGCGCTGATCATGGTGGTGGACGACGAGCCCAGCATCAGGGATCTGCTCTCCGCCAGCCTGCGCTTTTCCGGGTTCGAGGTGCTGACCGCCGCCGACGGCCAGGAGGCCGTGGAGGTGGCCGAGCGGGCCTCGCCCGACCTCGTGGTTCTCGACGTGATGTTGCCCGACCTCGACGGGCTCGAGGTGGCCAAGAGGATCGACGCGCCCGTGTTGTTCCTGACCGCCCGCGACGCCACCGAGGAGAAGATCGCGGGGCTGCGGGTCGGGGACGACTACGTGACCAAGCCGTTCAGCCTGGAAGAGGTGCAGGCCAGGATCCGGGCGGTGTTGCGGCGCACGCGGTCCGAGGGCGCGCCCGCCAGCAAGCTGAAGGTGGCCGACCTCGAGCTGGACGAGGACGCCCGCGAGGTGTGGCGGGGCGGGCGCCAGATCCGGCTGTCGCCGACGGAGTTCAAGCTGCTGCACTACTTCATGGTCAACGCCGGACGGGTGCTCTCGAAGGCGCAGATCCTCGACCACGTGTGGAACTACGACTTCGGCGGGGACGCCGGGGTCGTCGAGTCGTACGTCTCCTACCTCAGACGCAAGGTGGACGACGTCGAGCCGCGGCTCATCCACACCCTCCGGAGCGTCGGCTACGTGCTGAGGGAACCGCCGACGAGCTAGCCCGATTGTCCATGAAATGCCATGGAAAGGCGCTGCGACCTCGATCGTGCGAAGAACAGGGCTAACGTGGGTTTATGGACCTGTTGGGCGCGCTGGAGTCACTGCGCCGGCCGCTCGATCGTGACCTGTTCCCCCTGACGATCGGCGAGACGGCGGCGGACCGGCGTGCGCTGCGGGAGCTGACCGGGCAGCTCGACGACTACCTGCTGCCCCGGCTGCGTGCCCTGGACGCGCCGCTGCTCGCCGTCGTCGGCGGGTCCACGGGGGCGGGCAAGTCCACGCTGGTCAACTCGCTGGTCGGGGCCGACGTGGCCGAGCCGGGAGTGCTGCGGCCCACCACGTTGGTCCCCACGCTCGTGGTCAGCCCGGACGACCACGCCTGGTTCATGGGCCAGAACGTGCTGCCGGGGCTGTCCCGCGCCACCGGCTCAGGGCCGGGTGCGCTACGCGTCGTGACCTCGTCGTCCCTGGGCGCCGGTCTCGCGTTGCTCGACGCACCCGACATCGACTCGGTGGTGACGTCGAACCGGGAGCTCGCCGCCCAACTGCTGGCCGCCGCGGATTTGTGGCTGTTCGTCACGACCGCCGCCCGGTACGCCGACGAGGTGCCGTGGAGTTTCCTGCGCTCGGCACGCGAACGCAGCACCGCACTGGCCGTCGTACTCGATCGGGTGCCGCCGGACGCCGTCGAGCCCGTCGCCCGCGACCTCTCCCGCCTCCTCACCGAGAACGGCCTCGACGGCACCCGCCTGTTCACCGTTCCGGAGGCGGTGCTGCCGTCCGAGAAGGCGCGGCTGCCGGTCGCGTCGGTCCAGCCCATCGCCTCCTGGCTGGCCGGGCTGGCCGCCGACGCCGCGGAAAGAGCGCGCGTCGTACGCCAGACGTTGTCGGGCGCGCTCGACAGCCTGGACACCCGGGTGCCCGCGCTGGCCACGGCCGTCTCGCGCCAGCAGGCCGCTTTCGACGGGCTGCGCTCCATCGTGTCCGGCGCGTACGCCGGCGCGATGGCCGACTTCGACGAGGGCATGCGGGACGGGTCGCTGCTGCGGGGCGAGGTGCTGGCCCGCTGGCAGGACTTCATCGGCACCGGCGACCTCATGC
Source organism: Nonomuraea polychroma (assembly GCF_004011505.1). NCBI lineage: Bacteria > Bacillati > Actinomycetota > Actinomycetes > Streptosporangiales > Streptosporangiaceae > Nonomuraea > Nonomuraea polychroma. Next base: position 8,638,077 of record NZ_SAUN01000001.1, on the reverse strand, counting down.
GCTCCCTGGAGAGCCGGGTGGGCTGGCTACGCGACCGCATTGTCGGCTTCTTCACGGGGCGGGTGCCGGAGGTCCAGCTCAAGGAGGCCCTGGAGAGCAGCGTCGAGACCCTGATCCGCGGCGCCGCCGACGGGGCCGCCGAACGTGCCCTGGAGGGCTGGTCGGCCGCGCCCGGCGGGCCCGGCCTGCTCGAACGCCTCGGCGCCATCGAATCCGCCCGGCTCGGCCGCGCCTCGCCCGACCTCGGCAAACGGGCCGAGTCGGTGGTGCGGGGCTGGCAGGAATACGTCTTGGACCTGGTGCGGGCCGAAGGCGCGGAGAAGCGGACCACGGCGCGGGTGGCGTCGTTCGGGGTGAACGGGGCGGGGCTGCTGCTCATGCTGGCCGTGTTCGCCTCCACGGGCGGGCTGACCGGGATCGAGGTGGGGATCGCAGGCGGGACGAGCGTGTTGTCGCAGAAGCTGCTGGAGGCGGTGTTCGGCGACCAGGCGGTGCGGACGCTGACGGCTCGGGCGCGGGAAGATCTACGTGAGCGGGTGCGGGGGCTGCTCGATGCGGAGTCCGCCCGGTTCAACGCCCTCCTGGAGGTCATAGAGCCGCCGCGCGACACGGCGGACGCGCTGCTCGCGGCCTTGCGCTCGGTACGCGCCCACCACGCCGACCTCCCGACGGCCGCAACACCCGGCTCGGCTACCGGTCCCGGGCCGGCGGGTGGCCCGGGCCGGACTTACGAGCAGGGGCGCGACTCAGCCTCAGGCGGCGAGGCCGGTGGGGGTGGGCCGTCCGGTGGTTCGCCGCCGTCGGAGGGCGGCACGACGCCGGAGGAGGGCCGGTGAAGCTGCTGCGCCGCAAGGAAGGCCCGTCACTCGACTCCCGGCTGGCCGCACTGCTGGAGGCGGCCTCTCTGGGCGAGGGGCGGCTGGCCGAGCAGGCGGTGTCGAGCGCCCGGTCGGTCGCGGAACGAGCCGGCGTACGTCGCAGCCTGTCCCTCGACCACACCGTGGCCGCCCTGGCGGGTGCGACCGGCAGCGGGAAGTCGTCACTTTACAACGCCCTGGCCGGCGAGGACCTGGCGACCGTCGGCGTCACCCGGCCCACGACCTCAACGGCCCAGGCGGCGCTCTGGGACGGGCAAGGCTCCGGCCCCCTGCTGGACTGGCTCGAGATCCCACAACGCCACGCCGCGGCCTCCACCTCCGACATGTCCGGCCTCGTCCTCCTTGACCTTCCGGACCACGACTCCATCCGCCTCTCCCATCGCCTGGAAGTGGACCGCCTCGTCGAGATGGTGGATCTACTGGTGTGGGTGGTGGATCCGCAGAAGTACGCCGACGCCGCACTCCACGAGCGCTACCTGCGCCCGCTGGCCGGGCACCGGGACGTGACGGTGGTGGTGCTCAACCAGGTGGATCGCCTGCCCCCGCAGGCCGTCGACCGCTGCGTACGCGACCTGCGCCGGCTGCTGGACGACGACGGGCTGGAAGGTGTGCCGGTGCTCGCCGTCTCGGCCCGTACCGGCACCGGCCTGGCCGAGCTCCGCTCCCTCCTCGCAGACCGCGTCGCCCACCGCAAAGCCTGGTCCGCCCGCCTGGCCGCGGACATCACCGCCGCCGCAGACCACCTCACGACATACTCGGGCGGGTCGGATGCGGATGCGGCAGGGCGTCGTGCGGAGAGCGGCCGGGGCAAGCGCGCGGCCGAGCGGGATCGGGCGCTCACGGTCGCGCTCTCCGAGGCGGCCGGGGTGCCGCTGGTCGTGGAGGCCGTGGCCAAGGGGCACCGGCATCGGGCAATCGTCGCCACCGGATGGCCGGTGACCCGATGGGCCCGGCGGTTCCGGCCGGATCCGCTTCGCAGGTTGCGCATCGGCGGCATCGCCCCGGCCGGCAGGGCGTCAAGGGAGCTGCGCGGGAGGCAGGCAGGGGAGGTCGTCGGGCGTACCTCCGTGCCGGCCGCGTCCGCCGTGCAGCGGGCGCAGGTCGAGACGGCGATCAGGGACGTCGGCGAGTCGGCGGTGGAGGGGCTGCCGGGGCCGTGGGCCGCGGCGGTGCGGCAGGCGGCGCGTTCCCGTTCCGAGGACCTGGCGGACGCGGTGGATCGGGCGGTGGCCACGGCATCCATCGACGCCACCCGGCGCCCCAGGTGGTGGCGGGCCGTGAACGTGCTGCAGTGGCTGGTGTTCGCCGGTATGGCGGCCGCCGCCCTGTGGCTGGGCGTGTTGTTCGGGATGGACTACCTGCGCCTGCCCCAGCCGCCGCTCCCCACAGTGGGCGATGTGCCGTGGCCGACGGTCCTGCTGGTGGGCGGTGCGCTGGCAGGTGTGGTGATCGCGATGTTGTCGCGGCTGGTCGCCTGGGCGGGTGGCAGGCGCCGGGCTCGGCGTACGGCCAGGGCGCTGCGTGCGGCCATCGGCCAGGTCGGCAAGGAGCAGGTGCTGGACCCCGTGGAGGAGGAACTGGACAGGTACGCCCGCTTCACCGACGCACTCAACCGCGCCCGCGCCCGCGCCTGAGCAGCACCATGGCGAGCCCCGCGCCGAGGAGCGCGGATGCCGAGGCCACCAGGAACGGCGCCGAGGCGCCGAACCGTTCCCCGGCCACCCCGGCCACCCCCGATCCGATCGCACCCCCCATCCCCAAGGCGGTGGACACCCATCCGAACGCCTCCGCCTGCGCCCCCGGCGCGAACTCATCCACCAGCAGCGACGACGTCGTCAACGCCGGGTTGAACATCATCCCGCCCGCACACAGCACCACCCAGAACACCGGCAGCGCACCGATCAGCATCAGCGGCGCCAGCATGACCCCGACCGCCAGCATCAGCGCCACCAGTCGCACCTCGACCGGCGACATCCACGAACGCGCACCATAGGCGACCGCCCCCGCGATCCCTCCTAAGGAGAGCGCCGCCACCAGCACCCCAGCCGCGGCCGGAACGTCCCGAGCGGCGGCGAGCGCGGGCACTCCGACCTGCAGCGCCCCGAAGACCCCGCCGTGCATCAGCACCACGGCCAGCAGCACCAGCATCCGCCGGTCGGCGAACACCCGTCCCCGGTCCCGCGCCCCAGGGGTCTGGCCTCCCCGAAGGGCCCGTGAGAAGGCCAGCGTCGCGGCCCCGGCGGCCACCGTGACCACGCCGAGCGCCAGCGAGGAGGACGCCACCGCGATCATCAGCCCGAACAGCAGCGGCCCGACGAGCATGGCCAGTTCCTGCACCAGGAACACGAGGCTGTAGGCGGCGGTGCGCCCTTCGCCCGCGACACGACGGCCCCACTCGAACCGCATGGTCACCGAAATCGGCGGCAACCCGGCCCCCGCGATCACGGCCAGCCCGGCGAACGTCCACACGGGCCACCCGGCGACCGCACCGGCGACGAGCGCGATGAGCGCGGCGACGTGCAGGAACGCCGCGCCCGCCAGCACCCGACGCGACCCGCGCCGGTCGATGAGACGGCCCTGGACGGGCCTGGCCACGCCCGCGCCCACGGAGAAGGCCGCGACGCAGAGGCCCGCGACCGCCAGGGACCCGGTCGCCGACTCGACGACCAGCACCATTCCCACCGGCGCCACTTGCTGCGTGAGCTGGGCGAGGAACCCGAGCACGGCCTGCGCGGGCACGCCGGGCATCCCGAGCAGCACGCGGTACGGCGTCCTTCGTCCCATCCGCCCACGCTATCGTCAAGATCGATCGAGCCCGGGAAGAGGGCGATGGCGGGGTGTTTCATCCCGTTCCGAGGGACGCGGCCACCGTACGGAGCGCGGACAACAGCGGTTGCACGACGGGGTGGGAGTCCGCGCCCCTGCGTACGGCGGCGAAGACCCGGCGCTCAGGCCCCGGCGTCTGGCGTACCACGACCCCGGGCAGCACCATGTCGCGCAGCGCCAGCCGCGGCACCAGCGCCACCCCCGCGCCCGCGCCGACCAGGGCCACCACGGCGCGGAAGTCGTCGGAGCAGTGCGCGAGGTTCGGGGTGAAGCCCGCTTGCCGGCAGGCGAACGTGATCACGTCGTGCACCGGATTGCCGGGATAAGGGCCGATCCAGGTCTCGGAGGAGAGTGACACGAGCGTGGCCGACTCCGCCAGGGGGTGGTCGCGGGGGAGCACCAGGTCGAACGGCTCGGCGTACAGCGGCAGGCGGGACAGACGGCGGTCGGAGGCGTCGGGCGCGCCCCCGTACTCGACTCCGATCGCCAGGTCGGCCTCGGAGTCCAGGAGCATGGCCAGGCTGTGGTCGCCTTCGGCGTCGAGCACGCGTACCTGGATGCCGGGGGCGAGCTCGCGGAGCACGATGATCGCCGGGGACAGCACGGCGCTGATCGCGGTGGCGAAGCAGGCCACGGTGACCTCGCCGAGCTCGCCCGCCGTGTACGCGGCCACCTCCGCCTCGGCGCGTTCGAGCTGCGCGAGGACCTCGTTGGCGTGGGCAAGCATGATCTTGCCCACGGCGGTGAGGTGCACGCCGCGCCCGTCCCGCGTGAACAGGCGGTGCCCCACCTCGTGCTCCAGCGCGACGAGCTGCTGGGACACGGCGGAGGGGGTGAGGTGCAGGGCGGCCGCCGCGGCGGTGACCGTGCCGTGGTCGGCGACCGCCCGCAGCGTGCGGAGCCGCCGCGTATCTATCACGGAGCGGAGGATACTCACCTGCAGGCCGTGATCGTGCACACCCGCGAGGAGGAGCGCTCGCGCGGGCGGTGAGCGCTTCCCTCGGGGTGGTGGGAAGTGAAGCGGGACCGGGGGATCAGCCGCGGGCCTGGATGAACGCCTGTACGGCGCGCTCGACGTCCGCCTCGGAGTGAGCGGCCGACAGCTGGACGCGGATCCTGGCCTGGCCGTGCGGCACGACCGGGTACGAGAAGCCGATCACGTAGATCCCCAGATCGAGCAGGCGGTCGGCCATGGCGCCGGCCTCGGCGGCGTCGCCGATCATCACGGGCACGATCGGGTGGTCGCCGGGCAGGATGTCGAAGCCCGCCTGGTTCATCTCGCTGCGGAAGCGGGCGGTGTTGGCGCGCAGCCGCTCACGGGCGTCGTTCGAGGTCTCCAGCAGGTCGAGGATGCGGAGCGACGCGGAGGCGATGACGGGCGCGAGCGAGTTGGAGAACAGGTACGGCCGGGAGCGCTGGCGCAGCAGCTCGCAGATCTCCTTGCGGGCCGACACGTAGCCGCCGCTGGCCCCGCCGAGTGCCTTGCCGAGCGTGCCGGTGATGATGTCGATCCGGTCGGTGACGCCGTGGAGCTCCGGCGTGCCGCGGCCGGTCGGGCCGACGAAGCCGACGGCGTGGGAGTCGTCGACCATGACCATGGCGTCGTACCGGTCGGCCAGGTCGCAGATGTCCTGCAACGGCGCGACATATCCGTCCATGGAGAACACACCGTCGGTCACGATCAACCGCCGCCGCGCCTCTGCCGCCTCCTTCAGCCTGGCCTCAAGCTCGGCCATGTCGCGGTTGGCGTACCGGAATCGCTGGGCCTTGGAGAGCCTGATGCCGTCGATGATGCTGGCGTGGTTGAGCGCGTCCGAGATCACCGCGTCCTGGGCGTCCAGCAGGGTCTCGAACACGCCGCCGTTCGCGTCGAAACACGAGCTGTAGAGAACCGTGTCCTCCATGCCGAGGAAGTCCGACAGGCGCGTTTCGAGCTCCTTGTGCACCTCCTGGGTGCCGCAGATGAACCGCACGGAAGCCATGCCGAACCCCCACCGGTCCAGCGCCTCCTTGGCCGCCTCGATCACCTCAGGGTTGTCGGCCAGGCCCAGGTAGTTGTTGGCGCAGAAGTTCAGCACCTCGCGTCCGGCCACGCTGACCTGGGCGCTCTGCGGGGTGCCCAGCACCCGCTCGGGCTTGAGCAGCCCGGCCTCGGTGATCTCGTCGAGCGTTGTACGCAGCTGCTCGCGCACGTTCGTGAACATCAGGCGCTCCTGTCTATGGTCGCGGCCGCTTCGGCCTCCGCTTGCTCGTTCCTCGCCCTCTCCGGCCGAGCTCCTCCGCGCGTGTTTATGGTCGCGGCCGCTTCGGCCTTCGTTGGCTCGTTCCTCGCTCTCTCCGGCCGAGCTCCTCCGCTCCAGTCCATGATGACCTTGCCCGTGCGGCCGCTGGCGGCTGTATCGAAAGCGGCGTCGAAGTCTTCGTACGAGAACCGGTCCGTGATCACCGGGGTGAGGTCGAGGCCCTTCTCCAGCAGGACCGACATGTTGTACCAGGTCTCGAACATCTCCCGGCCGTAGACCCCCTTGATCGTGATCATCGACGTCACGATGGTGCCCCAGTCGACGGCGAACTCCTCGGCCGGCAGCCCGAGCATGGCGATCTTCCCGCCGTGTGTCATGTGGGCGATCATGTCGCGTACCGCAGCCGGGTTGCCGGACATCTCCAGACCCACGTCGAAGCCCTCGCGCATGTGCAGCTGCCGCATGCCCTCCTCGATGGAGGACTTGGTGACGTTCAGCGCGAGAGAGACGCCGAGTTTGCCCGCCAGGTCCAGGCGTTCGTCATGGACGTCGGTGATCATCACGTTGCGCGCGCCCACGTGCGCGGCCACGGCCGCCGCCATCAGCCCGATCGGCCCGGCTCCGGTGATCAGCACATCCTCGCCGACCAGGGGGAAGGAGAGAGCGGTGTGTACGGCGTTGCCGAACGGGTCGAAGATGGCCGCCACGTCGGGGTGGACGGGGACCCGGTGCACCCAGACGTTGGAGGCGGGCAGCGTGACGTACTCGGCGAACGCGCCGTCCCTGTTGACACCGAGGCCGACCGTGTTACGGCACAGGTGCCTGCGGCCCGCCATGCAGTTACGGCACTTGCCGCAGACCAGGTGGCCCTCGCCGCTGACGAGATCGCCGACCGCGATGTCCTCGACGCCCGGCGCCACCTCCACCACGTGACCGGAGAACTCGTGCCCGACGATCAGGGGGAGCTCCAGGGTGTGCCGGGCCCAGTCATCAAATTTCCGGATATGCAGGTCGGTGCCGCAGATCCCGGTCCGTAGGACCCGGATCTTCACCTCGCCCGGTCCCACCTCCGGCTCGGGCACGTCGACAAGCCACAGGCCGGGCTCGGCCTTCTCCTTGACCAGCGCTTTCATGGCTCCCATTTCCCCCTAGGTCGAACCTAACGCACTGTGCCCTCTCAACTCCGAGCATGTCCATCGCGGGATTCTTAAGTGCCCCCACAGCTCTACTTCACGCCGCAGCAATTCTGGACGTCTCTGCTCAAAACTGCTCTATCTTCTCTAGTTATTTGCATAAATACGTACTAGCCTCCACGTCGACTCGTACGGACTGGGCTCCAGGAGCGCGCCCGGGCTGATTCGGAAGGGACCATCGTGGAAGACCTGCGTATCGGAGTCATCGGCCTCGGCCTGCGGGCCAGCCTCGCCCTGGCCGCGCACCGGCCGGGCAAGGGCTCGATCGTGACCGCCCTGTGCGACTCCGACCCGGCGGTGCTCAAGAGGCAGGCGGGGAGGTTCGAGGCCGAGTTCCTGACCGGGGACTACCGGGAGTTGCTCGACCGCCGCGACCTCGACGCGGTCGTCGTGAACACCCCTGACGACACCCACGAGCGCATCGCCATCGACTGCCTCCGGGCCGGCAAAGCCGTCTACCTGGAGAAGCCGATGGCGATCACCGTGGAGGGCTGCGACAACATCCTGCGCGCCGCCCGCGAGACCGGCACCCGCCTGTACGTGGGCCACAACATGCGTCATATGGGCGTGGTCCGGCTCATGCGCGACATCATCCACAAGGGCGTCATCGGCGAACCGAAGACCGTCTGGGTGCGCCACTTCGTCTCGTACGGCGGGGACTACTACTTCAAGGATTGGCACGCGGACCGCACTCGCACCACGGGCCTGCTGCTGCAGAAGGCGGCGCACGACCTCGACGTGATCCACTGGCTCGCGGGCGGCTACACCACCCGGGTGAACGCGCTGGGCGATCTCATGCTCTACGGCGACCTGCCGCGCCGCGCGCCCGGCACCCCGCGCCCCGACGGCTGGCTCCAGGAGTACGACTGGCCGCCGACCGCGCGCCGCGACCTGCACCACGTCGTCGACGTCGAGGACGTGTCGGTGATGAACATGCGCCTGGACAACGGCGTCATCGCCGCCTACCAGCAGTGCCACTTCTCGCCCGACTACGTGCGCAACTACACGGTCATCGGAACGGAGGGACGGCTGGAGAACTTCGGCGACGGGCCCGGCGACACGGTCAAGGTGTGGAACACCGGGCCCACGGGCTACCGGGACGACTGCGACATCACGTACAAGGTGCCTCCCGCCACGGGGTCGCACGGAGGCGCGGACGTCGAGATCGTGGCGGAGTTCTGCAGGTTCGTCAGGGACGGGGGACTGACGGACACCTCTCCGGTGGCGGCCAGGATGAGCGTGGCGGCGGGCTACATGGCCACGATGTCGTTGCGGGACGGGGGCACGCCGTACGATGTGCCGGCTCTGGACCCGGAGCTGGCCGCGTACTTCGATGCCGGGCAGGGCTGACGACCTCGGGCGCCGGGTGGGGGATGCAGCAGTTGCCGGGAACCCGGTGAATCCGCCGGACAGTAGATATGTGTGGACATGTCATTACGGGCCCGGATACGGGACGGAGATAAAGCCGCGTTCGGTGAGCTCTTCGACCAGTGCTCCAAAGCCGTCTACAACCACGCCTTTCGCCTGACGGGCAACTGGTCCACGGCCGAGGACGTGACGGCGTTGACGTTCCTGGAGGCGTGGCGGCTGAGGGGCAAGATCGACGCCGAGGGTGGCTCGCTGCGGCCCTGGCTGCTCGGCATCGCCACCAACGTCGCCCGCAACGTACGCCGCGCCGCCCGGCGACATGACGACGCGCTGGCCCGGCTGCCCAGGAGCCAGGAGGTGCCGGACTTCGCCGAGGAAGTCGTGGGCCGCATCGACGACGCCGAACGGCTGGCGGCGGTGCGGCAGGCGTACGGCCGGTTGCGCCGCCAGGAGCAGGACGTGTTCGCGCTGTGCGTCTGGGCGGGCCTCGACTACGCGCAGGCCGCCGAGGCGCTCGGCATCCCGGTGGGCACGGTCAGGTCCCGGCTCTCACGGGCTCGCAAGAAGCTCGCCGATGCGGGGGAACCGCCTCCGGCACGGCGACAGGTAGTAGGTGACCGAGGCCCAGAGAAGGAGGAGATCCGATGAGCTGGCCGACCGAACGTGATCTTCCCGAGGGCCGTCACCGACTGCTCAAGGAGTTCGTGATGACCGAGATCGACCAGGCGCCGAGGAAGCGCCGCCTGCCGCGCCCCGCCGTCCTGGCGCCCGCTCTGGGGCTGGCGGCCGCCGCCGCGGTGGCCGTACCGCTGCTCTTCGGCGGCACCCCCGCGTACGCCGTCACCAAAGGTCCTGACGGCCTCATCACCATCACCATCAACGAGGCGAAGGACCCGAAGAGGCTCCAGGCGGACCTGAGGGCCATGGGGGCGAACGTGGTGGTGGACTACATCCCCATGGGCAAGAAGTGCAGCCCGCAGCCGCGCAGCAGCCATTTCCTCGGCAATGAGGAGGCGCCGCTGGCGGTCTTCCCGCGCCCGAAGGGCTGGGAGCCGACGGAGGGCTCGGAGCCGAGCTTCCTCATCGACCCCCGCGTGATCGGCCCGGGTCAGACGGGGGTGCTGGAGTTCAGCGTCAGTGAGGTCGGGGGTGGCGTGGTGGCAGGCATCTGGGCGCGCGTCGGCGAGGGCCCGATCGCCGACTGCGTGCTGGTCGACACCACGGAGGCTCCGCTGTCCCACTGACCAGGTGCAACGATGGCGTCCGCCGCACGAGCTGTGCGGCGGGCGCCATCGTCATTTGCAGGGGCTCCAGGGTTGGAATCGCCGTACTAACTATGCAACACTGTTGCAAGCTTGATACGTGATCAGTCGAGGAAGACATCAGCATAACGAGATCAACGCGGTCTTCAGGAAGATCCGCGAATTCGACTCGTTGACGGTGGTCGAACATCACAACAGGCATCGCTGGGGATGGATCGAATGCATTTGCGGAGTCAGACGGCAGCCGATCTGGTGCACACCGCGCAATCCAGGGGACCACGCGAGAGATCTTCTCGAATGGGCCGAAGAGCACCAGAAGTGCAGCACGAGCGAGGAGATCTCATGACGGCTTGGGACTTCCGCGTCACTCTCAACCGTGAGCCTTCCGACGACGAGATCGATGCTCTCTACGAGGCCGGTCTGGATGACTGCACGATATCGGGAGCAAAAGACGGAAGCGTCTACGTCACGTGCCACCGCGAAGCGGAGAGCCTGCTGGAGGCCATCGCTTCTGTGCTGATCCAGATCAGGACGGTTCCGGAGTTTTGGGCCGTGGGCGTCGGCCAGGGCGACGGGGTGACGCTGGGGGACGCGGCGCGCCGCCACGGCGGCCGCACCCAGGCCAGCCTGCGCCAGCTCGCCACCGGGCAGCGCGGTCCCGGCGGTTTCCCGAAGCCGCTGATCGAGGCCGACAACATCAGCCTTTACTCCTGGGCCGAGATATCGGAGTGGCTGCGCACCAAGTTGGGCGATGACATCCCGCCGGTGAACCGCGACATCGTCATCGCCGATGCGGCGGTCAAACTGGCCTGCCGCGCCCGGGAGACTCACCAGCAGGCCCAAGTGGGTCACATCTACGAGATCGCCTGCTGATTCCGGCGGACGGCTCACTCCTCGACTGACCTGCCGTCCGCCGGAAAGGCCTCAGCGCTCGGACTCCTTACGTCCCCGCTCGAGGTCGGGGAACGCGGACGGCTCCTCGACGCCCTGCGTGAGCTGGCGCGGGCCGTTCGGGCTCTCCGCATCCTGGGCGTCGGCGACGGCCTCTGCCGCGGCCTCCGCCGCCTTGGCGGCCTCCTCCTCGGCGGCCGTGCTCTCGGGGATCTCCTCACGCGTGGCCGCCGACTGCGGCAGGGCCTCCGTGAACGCCCTCGAGACGCCCTGCAACGCCGAGGTGACCTCGCTCGGGATCACCCAGAACGTGTTGCCGCTGCCCTGCGCCAGCTGCGGCAGCACCTGCAGGTATTGGTACGCCAGCAGCTTCGGGTCCGGGTCGTTGCGGTGCACGGCCTGGAAGACCTGGTCGATGGCGCGCGACTGGCCCTCGGCCTCCAGGATGGCGGCGGTGCGCTGACCCTCGGCCCGCAGGATGCGGCTCTGCTTGTCGCCTTCCGCCGTGAGGATCTGCGACTGGCGCTGGCCTTCGGCGTTGAGGATCGCGGCCCGCTTGTCACGCTCGGCCCGCATCTGCTTCTCCATCGCGTCCTTGATGGTCTTGGGCGGGTCGATGGCCTTGATCTCGACGCGGTTGACGCGCAGGCCCCACTTGCCGGTGGCCTCGTCGAGGACGCCGCGGAGCTGGCTGTTGATGGTGTCGCGCGAGGTCAGGGTCTTTTCCAGGTCCATGGAGCCGACGACGTTACGCAGCGTGGTGACGGTGAGCTGCTCGACACCCTGAATGTAGTTGGCGATCTCGTACGCCGCCGCCCGCGGGTCGGTGATCTGAAAGTAGAGGACCGTGTCGATCTCGACGACCAGGTTGTCCTCGGTGATGACCGGCTGCGGACGGAAGGACACGACCTGCTCACGCAGATCGAGCTTGGGATAGACGCGGTCGATGTATGGGATCACGAAGTTGAGGCCCGGCTTGAGCGTGCGATGGTAGCGGCCGAGGCGCTCGACGTTGGCCGCCCGGGCCTGCGGGACGATCCGCACGGCCTTGAGCACGGTGACCACGGCGAAGAGGATGACGAACAATCCGACCAGCAAGAGCGCATCCATGGTTCACTCCCGGGGATATACGAGGGCTGTCGCGCCCTCGATCTCGATGATGTCGACGGTCGCCCCCGCGGGGATCACCAGGGTTTCGTCGTAGGCGCGCGCTGACCATTCCTCGCCCCCGACGCGTACACGCCCGTCGCGACCGCTGACCTCCGAGACCACATAGGCGGGTTTGCCGACGATCGCTTCCACGCCGAACCGCTGCAGCTGCGGCTGCCTGATATGACGCATCGCCAGCGGCCTGATCACCAGCAGGCCGGCCGCGGATGAAGCGGCGAAGAAGAGCAACTGTAGGGGGACGGGCAATCCGATGGCGGCGGTGCCGGCGGTGAGGAGAGCCGCCACGCCGAGGAGACCGAGCGCGGCTGTGAAGGTGAACAACTCGGCCACGCCGAGCACGACCGCGAGGATTACCCAGATGATCCATTCATCCATATTTGTCCGGCCCTCCTCTAGGGACAACGGGCCTGTGTCCGTGGGTAGTTCCCCCCCTCTACCGTAATCCTCGTTTCAGCGCTGTGGCACCCAGTCCTCTGCGGAATCGGCGGCCTCCGGTCCGCTGTCCTCTATCCATTTCTCCCACGGGAGTTGCCAGAAGCCCCATCCGTTGTCCCATTCGAGCTCGCGGTCGGTGCCGATGATCGTGACCGGGTCGCCGCGCAGGGAAGTGGCGTAGAACCAGGCGGCCTGGTCGGGCCGCGCATTGATGCAGCCGTGACTGACGTTGGCCCGCCCCTGGGCCCACACATTGTCTTTTGCGTGCACGTATTCGCCGGTGTTGGAAATGCGCACGGCGTGGTCGATCATCAGGTCGTAAAAGCCGGGCTCCCCTTTGCTCCGGCCGGGCGAGACCATGCGGACCGGGTTGCCTTTGTCCATGGTCAGGTGCACGCCGCTGGTCGTGGTGTATTCGCGGGTTGTGGCCATGCCGGCGCTGATGGCCATGCGCTGCGCGACCTCGCCGTCGCGCTGGACGATCATCTGGTGCGTCCTGGTGTCGATCATGCTGGTCTGCTCGCGGCCGACCATGAAGACGAAGGTGGAGTCGGCGGCGCCGTAGACGCCGCCGGGCAGGCGCAGGCCGGCCAGATGGGCGGTCACGGTGACCCGCTGCCTGGGCGCCCAGAAGCGGCGAGTGCGGTAGACCGCCTGGGTGTCGCTCGTCCACCGCCATGCGCCTTCCACCGGCTGCTCGGCCTTGATCTCCAGCGCCCGCGCGACGGCCGCCTTGTCCGTCACCGGCGTGTCGAAGTCGATGATGATCGGCATGCCGGTGCCGACGGTCTCGCCGGGCAGCGGCGCGGTCGAGACGATCCCGAAGGTGCGCTCGGCCGGGCGGGTGCGGAAACGGCCCATCGTCACCGTGGCGGGGCCACGCGGTCCCGCGGCCGTGGCGGTCACCGTGTATTCGGCCGCGGGTTTGAGTGTCCAGTCGGAGCGCCAGACCGTACGGGAACGGTCGAGCGTGCCCGGGACGGGCTCCCCGCCCTGATAGGCCTGGACGTTGCTCAGCGTGCCGCCGGAGGTGCTGACCAGCAGGCCGCGGTCAGGCCGGGCACGCTTGCTGTCGAGCGCCGGCGAGATGTGCACGACCGGCGGCGTGACCGGTGCCGCTGCCGTGACGGGGCTGCAGCCGCAGATCAGGAGAAAGGCGACACACAACATCGCGCGAGCTCCGGAACGCCGCATGTGACTCCTGCTTTCCGATGACCCGGGGGAGGCGCTCCAAGAGTAGCGGTCAGTCTGCGGCTGAGCACGCTGAGTTACCTATACGACAGTTCCAGAAACCTCCCCCAATGTCAGGTCACCGGCCGTGGCCCGGATCGTCACGGTGTCGCCGTCCTGCAGGAAGGAGCGGACCTCCCCGCTCGCGAGCTTGATCGGATCGCTCCCGTTCCAGGTCAGCTCGATGAGCGAGCCGCGTTCGCCGCGTTCCGGCCCCGAGATCGTGCCGCTGGCGAACAGGTCGCCGGTACGCAGCGAGGCCCCGTTCACGGTCAGGTGGGCGAGCATCTGGTCGGGCGTCCAGTACATGCTCGAGTACGGGGGCCGCGACACGACCTCCCCGTTGAGCAGGACCTCGAGGGAGATGTCGAGACCCCAGTCGCCCTGCCTGCGCAGGTACGCGACCGGCTCGGGATCCTGCGGCCGCCCGGGGATCCTGGGCAGCGCCTCCAGCGGGGTGACCCACGGCGAGATCGACGTGGCGAACGACTTGGCCAGAAACGGCCCGAGCGGGCGGTATTCCCAGGCCTGGACGTCGCGCGCGCTCCAGTCGTTGACCAGCGTCACCCCGAACACGTGCTCCTCGAACGCCCCGGAAGACGTGCCCATCTCGGTCGGCACGCCGACCACGAACCCCAGCTCAGCCTCGAAGTCCAGCTTCTCGCACGGTCCGAACCTGCCTGCCCCGAGCTGCCCGTGCGGCCGCTTGACCGGCGTGCCGGACACCACGACCGTGCCCGACCTGCCGTGGTATCCGACGGGCAGGTGCCGCCAGTTCGGCAGCAGCGGCTCGGTGTCGGGCCGGAACATCGTGCCGACGTTGCTCGCGTGATCGATCGAGCAGTAGAAGTCGACGTAGTCGGCCACCTCGAACGGCATGTGCAGCCGCACCTGCTCCAGCGGGATCAGGTGCCGCTCGGTCACCGCCAGGTCATCGGTGAGCTTGTTCCTGATCAGCGTCCGGGTGTCGTGCCAGGCCGCGCGTCCCCTGGCCATGAACGGGTTGAGCGACGGGGCGGCGAACACCTCGTCGTGCAGCGCGGCGGTCAGGTCGAGCACGTGATCGCCGTACCGCACCCCCACCCTGGGCGATTCTCCCGGCGAGGAGAAAACCCCATACGGCAGGTTGTCGACACCCCAACTCACAGGCCCTCCTTCGTCGGGCCTGTGAGCAAACTGCTGTGTCTATTGGTTCGCTCGCTTCGCTCGTTCACGGATCCTCCTCGATCAGTCCCAGCGTGCGCAGGTCTTCGACGGGCGTGATGGTGCTGCATGAGCCATAGCTCACCAGCAGCCGCCGCGCCCGCTTCGCGGTCTCCTCCGGTACGGACTGCGCCAGCCGTACGAGATGCCCCACGTCGGTGGTGCGCAGCGCCGGAGCCGGATCCCGTCCTTCGACGGCCTCGCACACCGCCAGCGCCAGGTTGAGGAACCCGTGCCGGTCCACGCCGAGCGAGGGGTCGAAGTGGCGTATGGCGTGGTGCAGCCCGGCCGTGGCCTTGAACGGCACGTCGTTGTCCACGCAGAACTTGATGAACATCGCGAGATGCTCCACCGGCGGGAAGGCGTCGGCCGCCAGGCCGCCGCAGCGCACCTTCAGCCCCACGCCGTCGGGCACGTCCACGGCCATCCTCCCCGGGACGACCTCGGCGAAGAGCCGCACCCCGTCGGGCAGCCGAAGCTGATCGGCCAGCGTCGCGACCGACGTGCCGTCCGGCAGCGGCATTTCGACGATGTCGACCGGCAGGTCGTCGAAGGCGGGCACCTCCGGCGTGTCCACGATCAGCCCGATGCGCCGCGGCCGGTAGTCCTTGCCGCGCAGCCGGTCCAGCCGGCTGGCCGGGCACAGGAAGCGGTGCGTGAGCACCGGGTTGCCGCGCTCCACGTCCCGCCGGTAGCGGGCGAGCGCCTCGTCCATGTGCAGGGACGTCGGCGGGAACAGGCCCGCGTCGTCCACCAGCGCCGTGTAGAGAATCATCGTGCCCATGTCCACGCGTAGCCGGGATCCTCGCAGGACAGCGCGCCCTGGCCGAGGTCGAGCGGGCGGAAGGTGTCCACCATCACCGCCATCTCGCTCGTGGTCGTGACGCCCCGCGCGACCGCGTCGATCACCGCCTCCACCGCGCCCGGCTGCGGTCCGTGCGTGAACCCGGCCGGATGCAGCGAGATCGACCCGACGTCGATGCCGGAGCCCGCCCGCGCGGAGTAGTCGCCGCCCACGTAGAACATGAACTCGTCGGAGTCCACGTTGTGGTGGTTGTACGGGATCGGGATGGCCTCGGGGTGGTAGTCGAGCGGCCGCGGGCAGAACGAGCACACCACGAACCCGGGTCCCTCGAACGTCTGGTGCACCGGCGGCGGCGCGTGCGTCTTCTTCACGATCGGCTCGAAGTCATTGATGTTGAACGCGAAGGGATAGAGGTAGCCGTCCCAGCCCACCACGTCGAACGGGTGGTTGCGGTAGACGAGCCTGGTCAGCCCGCCGCGCGTGCGGACCAGCACCGGCACCTCCTCGCCCTCGACCACGAGCGGTTCTTCGGGTGCGCGCAGGTCGCGCTCGCAGTAAGGCGCGTGCTCCAGGAACTGCCCGTACTGCGACAGGTACCGCTTGGGGGGTCTGATGTGCCCGGCCGCCTCGATGGCCAGCACATTGGCCGCCCCATCTGGCACCCACCGGTGGATCGTTCCTGTCGGGACGACGATGTAGTCGCCTTCCCCGGCCTCGATCACGCCGTAGGTCGACTCGAAACGTACGCGTCCCGCCTGCACATAGACGCATTCGTCGCCCATGGAGTTGCGGTAGAGCTCGCTCGGCCGGTCGCTGGTGGCGTACGACAATCGGACGTCGCCGTTGCCGGCCAGCAGTATGCGGCCCGTGACCAGGTCGCCGGCGCTGGAAAGCTCCTGGGTCCGGAAGTGGCGTGGCGAGAGCGGCAGATTGGGCTCCAGGCGCGTTTCCGTGCCGGGTTCGACCGCCTCCGCCTTGACGATCGCGGTCGGCAGGTAGCGGTGGTAGAGCAGCGAGGAGTCGGACGAGAAACCCTCCTCGCCCATCAGCTCCTCGGCGTAGAGGCCGCCGTCCGGCCGCCTGAACTGCACGTGCCGCTTGCGCGGCACCTCCCCAACGACCCGGTAGTACGGCATCGGCCCCTCCCTTGCGTGTCCGTTTATCGGACGAAGGTGTCCTCTATATGTGACTACCGTCCGCCATGGGTAGGGAGATGTCAACCCAGAGCAGCGGACAGCTCGGCGGCCGCGGCCACCACGCGCGGCCCGGTCCCCTCCTCCAGCGGCCCGAACGTCACCACCCCCACGGAGGCCTCCAGCCACGGCAACCCGGTCACGGGCGCGGCGACGCCCCGCGCACCCTCCTGCAACTGCCCTTCCGTGACGAAGTAGTCGTCACGGCCCTCGCGCAGCCCCAGGATCGCCTGGCCCGCCGCGCCTTTCGTGAGCGGATGGCGCGCGCCCTCCCGGTAGGCCACGTGCATGTCGGTCCATGAAGGCTCGACCACCGCCACGGCCAGCCCGTCGTCGCCCTCGGCCACGGTCAGGTGCGCGGTCGCGCCCACCTGCTCGGCCAGCCGGCGCAACGTCGGCAGCGCCGCCGCCCGCAGCAGCGGCTGCACGGCCTGGGCCAGCACCAGCACCCCGAATCCCAGATGCACCCGCCCCTCGGCGTCCCGGCGGACGAATCCCTCGTTCGTCAGCGTCGTCAGCAGCCGGTACACGACGGGACGGCTCAGCGACAACTCGTTGCTCAGCTCGGTCGGCGTGCGCCCGCCCTTGCCATCGGCGAGCAATCTGAGCAGGCGAAGCCCGCGCTCGAGAGTCTGAGCGGATTCAGCGGCCATGCGACTGATTATCTGTGACGCCGCGACGGCGTATGGCGACCGAGCACGCCTCGTGGAGTGAGGCATGAACACGGGTGGGTACGTACGGGATAGGGGTAGCCAGGGGGTAGCGATGCGGCAGAAGTGGGTGTTCCTGCTCGCCGGGTTGGCGGTGTGCGCGCTGACCGCCGCGGTGCCCACGATTCCCACCCCCATGGCGCTCATGGCCCGGCAGACCCCCGCCGACCCACCGGAACACCACCTCGTCGAGGACACCATCTATGTCACCGAGGGCATCGAGGTCAGCCGCCGGCTGCTGCCCACCGCCAAGGGCGCGACGTTCCGCGCCAAATACCTCGCCGTCGGGGTCCAGATCGACCAGAGCGGCCGGCTCTACGGCACGCCGCGACGTTCCGGCACGTACGTCAGCCCCGTCCAGCTCTGCGCCGACGCGACGTGCCACGAACAGGAGGTCACCCTCGTGGTGCTCCGCAACGTGCCGTGGGTGCCGCGCGAGCTGACCTTCCTCGGCAGGGCGGGCACCGCGCTGGACGGCGAGATCGGCATCAGCGGCGGCCCGCCCGGCGTCATGCCCACCTTCTCCGTGACCGATCACGGCAGGCTGCCCGCGGGCGTGACCATCGGTCCCGACGGCCACGTGGGCGGCGTGCCCGCCGCTCCGGGCATCTCCGAGGTGCCGGTGCGGATCTGCGTGGCGGGCAACTGCGCGGGGGTCGTCGTGCGGTTGATCATCGTCTGACAGCGGGTAGGGCGCACCCCACCTGAACTGGGGGGACGGCGGGCATGACCGGCGCGGGGCCGCGGCGGAGACTTCGGAGTACACGTCTCGCGCTTACTGGAGGTACCCCTCATGAGCACTGTCACCGGCCTGCGGAGAAACGACCCCACGCCGGCGGGTCCGCCGCCCGTCGTGCACGCGGCCGCCATGCTCTGGTTGTCGGCGGTCGCCCTCGGCGCGTTCGAGGCCGCGCTGATGGTCTCCCGTGAGCTGCTCGCGGGCACGTCCACACCGGCCGGCCTGCTGCCGGGCGCCGGGTTCCGGCTGGCCGTCTTCGCCGGCGCGGTCTTCCTGGCGCTGCGGCTCCGGCGCGGGCAGAACTGGGCGCGGTGGACGCTCGCCGGCACGCTGGGTGTGTTCGGAACGTTGTCGCTCGTGGTCGAGCCCGCTCGGTGGCTGCTGGAGGGCGGGTCGATCGCCGAGGCCGCCGCCGGCCTGGACGCCATGGGCTGGGTCTTCGCGGCCAGCCGGATTCTCCACGTGGCGGCCGTGCTCGGGGCGATGGCGCTGATGTTCCAGCCCCGGGCCAACGCCTACTTCGGGTCCGCCTGAGCCGGCGTGAGCCGCGGCGGTGCTTCGGCGCGCAGGTTGCGCACGCCGGGCGAGAGCAGCGCGCCCAGCGTGCTCACCACGACTAGGACGGCGCAGCCGAGCAGCGACTCCTCCGTGCCGAACAGCTCCGACGCCGGACCGGCCAGCATCAGCCCGATCGGCCCGAACATCAGCGACCCGAGCATGTCGTACGAGCTGACCCGCGACAACGACTCGGCCGGGACCTCCCGCTGCATCGTGGTCTGCCACAACACGCCGAACACGTCGAAGCAGACCCCGAGCACGAAGGCCCCGGCCACGATCGCCCAGATCGGCGCGTCGGCCCCGAGCAGCAGGTACGGCAGCGCGGTCGGCAGGCAGAGCAGCACCGCCACCAGGATGGGCCGGCGCGGCCGCAGCCGGATCGACACCAGCACCCCGCAGATCATGCCGATGGCCTCGCCCGCGAGGAACGCCGTCCAGACCGCCGGGCCGCCCATGTTCTCCTTGGCCCACAGCGGCCCGAGCACCCCGTGCCCGGCCTGGATGGCCATGACCAGCAGCGAGAACTGCGCGACCACCACCCAGATCCACTGCCGCGAGCGGAACTCCCGCCACCCGTCGCGCAGGTCGGCCAGCACCGAGTGCCGCTCGCCCGCGGGCCGCTCCCCATGCTCCAGTCGCAGCAGCGCGATCAGCACGCCGGCCACCGCGAACATGGCGCCGCTGGTCACCAGTGCCCAGCCGCCGCCGAACAGCACCACCGTGCCGCCGCCGAGCACGGTGCCGGCCACCCTGGAGGCGTTCGCGCCCAGGCCGAGCAGCGCGTTGCCGGTCTGCAGCCGGTCCTGCGGCACCACCTCGGGGATGATCCCGGTCAGCGCGGGGAACGTGACCGCCGTGGCCGTCCCGCCCAGCGCCGCCGCCGTGACCAGCGCCGGCAGCGGGGTCCAGCCGACGAGCAGCATGGCCCCCAGCGCGAAGAACGCCACCGCCATCAGGAGCTCGCCCACCATCATGACCCGCTGGCGCGGCAGCCGGTCCGCGATCACGCCGCCCACCAGCATGAACACGATCATCGGCAGGGACTCGGCGGTGAGCACGATCGACAGGGTCGTGGCGTCCGCGCCGGGCAGGCTCAGGATGCCGAACGCCAGGGCCACGGGTGCGAAGGCGCTGCCCAGAACGGAGATCGTCCTGGCGGACAGGAGCAGCGTGAACCGGCGATCCCGGAGCAGGCCGAGATCGCCCCTGTAACTGTGCACCTGCGTGACCCCCTATGAAACAGTCAAACTCCCATATCTTGCCGCACTTCTTGTCACCCGGTAACAAGACCGAATGAGGAATGTGCAGGCGCTTGGCAAGAATCCGGCCCTCGTTGTCCCGTAATTTGCTAGGTCCCTGAACGAGGGGACTTCGGCATGCCTGACACGTTGCTCGCCCAGGTGCCCGCGCGCCTCCGGGCGTACCGGGAGGGCGCCCTTGTTTGAGCCTGCGTTCCGAGCCGGGGGCCGGCTGGTCTATCGCGGCAGGTGGACCCTGCTGGTGCTGAGCCTGGCGGCGGCCGTCCTGGTCGCGCCGCTGGGGCTGGAGCTGTTCGGGCGGATGACCGGCGGCGGCTTCGCGGACCCGCGCGCCGACTCCACGACCGCCGCCCGCTGGAACGACGACTGGTACGGCGGTGACGCCCCCGACGTGGTCGTCCTCTACCGGCACCCGACGGTCGAGGCGCGGGACCCGCGGTACAAGAAGGCGGTGCACGACTCGCTGCGGGCGCTGCCGGGGGAGCACGTGCGCAGGCTGGCCACGTACTGGACGACCGGGTCGAAGCGGATGGTGTCGGAGGACGGGCGGTCGACGTACGCGCTGGTCACCCTCAAAGGTGACAAACAGGCCGCCTATGCCGCCATCGCGGACCGGCTCAGGCGCGTCCAGAACCTCTACGTCGAGGTCGGCGGGTCGGTGCCGCTGCTGAAGGAGCTCAACGACCAGAGCGCCACCGACCTGGCCCGCGCCGAGGCCATCTCCATGCCGGTGCTGCTGGTGCTGCTCGTCGTCGTGTTCGGGAGCCTCGTGGCGGCCGGGCTGCCGCTGCTCGTGGGGTTGCTCGCGATCCTCGGCGCGCTGGTGCTGCTCCGGCTGCTGACCGAGGTCACCGAGGTCCCCGTCTTCTCGCTGAACGTCGTCACCATGCTCGGGCTCGGCCTGGCCGTCGACTACTCGCTGTACGTGCTCAAGGCGTTCAGGGAGGAGATCAGGGCCGGGGCGTCGAGCGAGGAGGCCGTGGTGCGGACCATGGCCACCGCCGGGCGCACCGTGGCGTTCTCCGGGCTGACGGTGGCCACGGCGCTGCTTGGGCTGCTGCTCTTCCCGCAGACGTACCTGCGCTCGATCGGGCTCGGGGCGGCGGCCGTGGTGCTGGTGGCGATGGGGGCAGCCCTGGTCGTGCTGCCTGCGGTCCTGGGCATACTCGGGCGGCGCGTGTACGCCCTCCGCGTCACCCCGCACTTCGGGCGGCGCGACGGGGGCATGTGGCACGCCGTCGCGTCCAGCGTGATGCGGCGGCCGGTGCTGTACGTGGCCGTCGTGGCCGCCGTGCTGGTGTCGCTGGCGCTGCCGTTCCTGCACGTGAAGTTCGGCGACGTGGATCACCGGATGTTGCCCGCCGCCTCCGAGAGCCGCCGGGTGGCCGAGATCGTGGACCGGGACTTCGCCCAGAGCTCCATGGCCGCGATCGACGTCCACGCCCTGGTCGAGCGCTCCTTCACCGGGTCGCCCGTCGTCCCCGGGCCGCTCGGCCAGGGGCACTCGCCGATCAGCGCGGTCACGCCCGTGTCGCCCTCCGACGCGAAACCGTTCGTGGACCGGCTGCGGCGGTTGCCCCACGTGAGCGGGGTCGACGTGGCGGGGCTGTCGCAGGACAACGGGGCCGTGCGGCTCGCCGTCCGCTACGACGTGGACCCGAGGTCGGACGAGGCGCGGGAACTCGTCAGATCGATCAGGGACATGGAGCCCGTGCCGAACACGCGGCGGGTGGTGGTCGGCGGGCCGACCGCCACCCAGATGGACCTGATGGACAGCCTGGGCGCCACGTTGCCGTGGATGGCGCTGGTGGCGGGGTCGGTGACGGCGGGGCTGCTGTTCGCCGCCTTCAGGTCGGTGGTGCTGCCGGTCAAGGCGCTGGTGATGAACGTGTTGTCCATCGGGGCCTCGTTCGGGGTGATCGTGTGGGCCTTCCAGGACGGGCATCTGGCGTCGGCGCTGGGGTTCACCGCCACCGGCTCCTTCGAGGCGACCGTGGCGGTGCTGATCCTGGTCGTGGTGTTCGCGTTGTCCATGGACTACGAGGTGTTCCTGCTGTCGAGGGTGCGGGCGGGATGGCTGCGTGCCTTCCACCGGCGCGCCGAGCCCCAAGACCGCCCTGCCGCGCCGCCACTGCCGATCGCGGACCGCCCCGCCGTCCCGCCGCCCTCTCCACGGCGCTACGCCCTTCCGCCGCCCGCGGGGGAGCCGCCCGAGCCGGCGGTGACCGTCAACGGGCGGCCGGCCGTCTTCGGCATGGACACCGACCCAGTGCCGCTGGCCGCGGAGCACGAGCCGCCGCCCGTGGACGGTGGGCGCGGGGGAGGCGGATCTGAGCTCGTCCCGGCCAAGCCCCTCCGCAAGCATCCCTACGTCGCCCCCGCCGCGTCCGGGGCCGCGAAGGGTGAGGAGGGGCCGCGGTGGGTGAAGGTCACCGCGGGGCGTGCCCGGGTGGTGCGGGCCACTCCCGACGGCCGTGGCTGGACGTGGGTGGAGGTGGACTCGTGAGCATGCCGACTGGCCGTACCTGAATATCGCGAGAATTCAACGCAACTGGGGCGGCTACTGCCGGTTGAGTATGGCGTGAAGAAGGCGTCGATCTCATTGAACGTTGTTGATCGTCCGGATATGGTGCATATGCCCACGATCACCCCCTGGAAGTTAGGTGCCATGCGAAAGCGGCTGCGGCAGCTCCTCGTCATCGGACTCGCCCTCTCGTTCCTCGGCGTCGGTGTTCCAGCGTGGTCGGCGGACGACCCGCGCAGCTGTAACGACCTGCTGGCCGACGACACCCCGGCGTACGTTGTCTGCACCTGGATGGCCACCCCCGAGGAGGCCGCGGACATCGCGAGGTTCTGGCTCGACAACGACGGCGAGAACCTGAAGGAAGCCGGCCCGATGGACCCGATCACCGTGGACTGCACGGAGCCGGGCAACGAGTGCGCGACCGGCGGCGAGGGCGACGGCGAGCCCCGCGACGGCGGCGCCCCGGACGTCGACGGTGCCGAGGACGGTGGCACGCCGGAATGCCAGGACGGGCAGGAGTGCTACGTCGACCCCGACAGCATCTCCGCCGCCGAGAAGAGCGCCGCCCAGCAGACGCCGGCCGGCCAGGCCGCACAGGCCGCCGTCCAGACGAACATGCGCCTGTGGATCGAGACCGAGCTGGCCGACGACTACAAGGCCGGCAAGCTCGCCGAAGCCGCCAAGAAGATCGCCGCGCTGGCCGCCGCGCAGCCCGGCGTCGTCGGCATCCGTTTCACCTCGCAGCTCGGCTACAACCAGACGTTCACCACGGCGGAGGAGCTGGACAAGTTCGTCGCCGAGACCGCGACCGCGCTACGTGGCCTGGCCCCGGGCAAGAAGCTGGCCGCGCACACGCTGGTGCCGGTCTTCGGCTGCGGTGCGAACGACGCCTGCAAGGCCGAGATCGCCAAGAAGTACCCGCTGCTCGACCCCGACCGCATCGGCGTCTGGCTGGCCAAGGGCTACATCGACCAGCTGGCCCTCGACAGCGGCCACCTCGGCACCGAGTACGCCACCTGGAAGATCGACGCCGCCGAGGCCCAGCGCAACCAGGCCATCCAGGTACGCGCCCGCGCCTGGGACGCCTACGCCCAGATCGCCGTCGAGGACGCGAGCTTCGCCGGCGCCCAGCTGACCGAGGAGCAGGCCACCAAGGCCATCACCGACCGCATCGCCGCCCCGCTCCAGGACGACGCCGCGGAGACGATCACCCTGTGGACCCGCTGGCAGAACGACCAGGGCCAGGTCAGCCGGGTGTTCGGCGAGAAGTGGGCGCCCAACGCCACCTGGGACCAGCTCAAGAAGCTCAGCTCGGTCCGCGCCCGCCTGGCGACCATCTACGACCCGGCCAACCCCGAGGTGGACCTGGCCACGGACCTCAAGAACCTGTCCGAGGTGTTCGGCCAGGTGTACCTGCACGCCGCTTAGCATGACCGGGGCCGGGAGCGCGGTGTCACGCGCCCTGGCCCGTACCGATGAGCGCGCCTACACCGTCCGGCCCGAAGCAGGCGGCGGGGACGTCAGCGCCTCTCGCTCGACTCGATGATGGCCTGGCGGGCCCGGAGCACGATCTCCAGCTCGAAACGGATGTCCGGATCGGCCAGCTGATCGCCGTACAACTCCTCGAGCTGCCGCAGCCGATAACGCACGGTCTGGGGATGCACGTGCAACCGGGCGGCCACCTCGCCCGCCACCCTGCCGTACCGCAACCAGGCCAGCAACGTCTCCGCCAGCCGATCCTGCTGGGTGGGCCGCAGATGGGCGAGGGGCGCGAGACGGACCTCGGCCAGGGCGCTGACCAGCTCCTCATCCTTGAAGACCACCAGGGTGGCCATGTGGTCCTCACACCGCAGCAATCCGCGCGGCAGCACCCCGCGCCGCGACAGCTCCTGCGCCTCCCGCGCCCAGCGCAACGACGTCGCGGCGGCGGCCAGCGGCACGGCCGGCCCGATGGCGCCCCTGCGCCCGCGCAACGCCTGCTCCAGCATCTGCGCCTGGCCCGGCCCGCTGGGGTCGGGCACCAGCAGGCACGGCGAAGGCCGCTCCAGACCCGCCAGAACGTCGGGCGGCAGTGGCGGCATGCGAGCGGGGGCGGACGGGCGATGGGCTCCGGACGGCTGGTCGTCGAGTGCCACGCAGGCCACCGTCCGCGGCAGCCGCCACCCTGCCGCCTTGGCCAGGTCGGCGATGGCTTCCGGACTGGCGGGCGGTTGGCTGAGCAGCATGTCGAGGAGGCGGGCGCGGCGGCGCTCCATCTCGCCGGCGGCGCGCGCCCTGCCCTCTTCGAAGCCCTCGGCCGCCGCGTCGGCCAGCTGGTCGAGGTAGACGAAGATGGCCTCGCCCAGGTCGTACAGCAATTGGGGGGACAACTCGAGCGGGCCGGCGAGCTCCGTCAGCCGCCGCCAGCCGACCCGGGCGCCGAGCCGCATCGCGGTCTGGAGCGACTCCAGGTTGCGCCCCTCGGCCGCCTCGCCCCTGCCGATCATGCGGAACGGCTCCGGATCCCACGGGGCGCCCGGGTGCTCGATGCGGTCGAGAAAGCCTTCGATGGCCTGCTCGACCGCCATCCTGACGACCTTCATGTAGAGCTCGTCGTCAGGCCGATCGTATTCGGGGATGCGGGTTTGGATCTCCTTGATCATTTCCTCGGAAACCCGGCCGATGCCCGACCTGAGCGTTGTCACGATGTCCGCGGGGGTGCGGCTTTCGCTGATGTCACTCTTGATGGCCATCGTCCCTCCTGTCGCCATTGTGGCTCAGGCGACAGAGGTTGTGGAGCAAATGCTTGGTTCGGTATCGGTGTCACTTCTGGATGAAGGCCCCGAACTCCTCCACGTCGATGAGCCCGTCGCCGTCCTTGTCGAGCCTGCGCACCCCTTCCTGCGCGGCCTCCAGCGTCACCGGCTGGCCGAGCACCTCCATCAGCCGGACGAGCTCGGTCGCGGAAATACGGCCGTCGTTGTCGGCGTCGATGAGATCGAAAGTGATCGCGTAGTCGTTCATGCGCCCTCCTCCGTCGGTCGCATGAACGACAGTCGGCTGTGTTTGATGTGCCGCTCGCTTCGCTCGCTCATGGAAGTCGCCCTTCCTCGGGATCCGATGTCGTGTCAGACCTTAGTGGTGACCTGCCGTAGCGCGTCGATGAATGCCGCGACTTGTGGACTCTTGTCCCCGCCTCTCCACGCGATCGCGAGCTCTCCGGGCGGCAGCCCCGCCACCGGGCGGTACACCATCCCGGGCCTGTTGTAGAGCGCCGCGTTCCCCTCGGCCACGAGCACCACGCCGAGCCCGCTGGTCACGGCCTCGAACACCTCCTCGGGCGTGTTGGCGGTGACCCCGACGACCGGCTCGTCGTCCCGCGCGTCGAGCCCGAGCCAGAAGTCCCGCAACGGCCCGGCGGCCGCGGGCAAGGCGATGAACGGTTCGTCCCGCAGCGCTGCGAACGGCACCTCCGCCAGCTCCGCCAGCGGATGGTCGGCCGGCATGGCCACCCCTCTGCCCTCGGTGGCCAGCACGTACGTGCTCAGCCCCGCCGGCACCGGCAACCAGATGAACGCCACGTCCGAGGAGCCGTCGAGCAGCCCGCCACTGGGATCGTCCCAGCCGACCAGCCGCAACGACACCTCCCACCCCGGCATGGCCTTCCTGAACCGCCGCAACGCCGCCTGCTGCAACCCGCGCCCCACGGCCGTCTGGATCCCGATCACCAGTGTCCCGGTGGCCGCCGCCGCCCGAGCGTTCTCCAGCCCCGCCGCCCACCGCTCCAGCAGCTCCCGGGCGAACGGCAGCAACACCTCACCCTGCCGGGTGAGCGCGACCCCGCTGTGCACCCGCTCGAACACCCGGAACCCGAGCTCCCGCTCCAGCACCCTGAGCTGTTTGGACAGGGCCGGCTGCGACACGAACAGCCGCTCGGCCGCCCGCGTCACGTTGAGCTCCTCTGCCACAACCACGAAGCTCTTGAGCAACTTCAGATCCATGTATCTACCATGGAGGCCATCGTAAGGATGGACGGAGGACTACCTTCTGCAGGTCACGCGATGAGGTCGTCGCTGATCTCGCCGCTATTTCTTGGGCCTCCGTCCTGTGCGGCGACACGGAGAACCACCGCCTCCTTTGATATTTCGCCGACATTGGCAGAAGCGGGCGAACCCAGTAGAGCAACACTCACCGCGATGGCCGCGATGGCCGCGAGGCTGCCGATGCGTCGCATACTGCGCATGATTTCTCCTTGATGGTGTATGTCCGTACGGGACGAGGGCGACCCTAGAGAGCCTCGGTATATTTCCGGTATGTCGCCGTATGGCGTCGCTATGGGGCGTGGCTGCAGGTCCATAACCATCGGTTATCGCAAGAGGACTTGGACACTTGGCACGCGTCCGCTGCAGGATCTGTCCCATGAAGACACGACGACTTGGAAACCTGCAGGTCCCCGCCATCGGTTATGGCGCCATGGTGCTCTCGCCGGGGATCTACGGAAACATCGACGACACCCGTGCGGAGACGGCGCTCAAGGCGGCCCTCGACGGGGGCGCGACCCACGTGGACACCAGCGACGCCTACGGGGCCGACGGCCACAACGAGCGTCTGGTGGGCCGCGTGATCAAGGGCCGCAGGGATGAGGTGGTGGTCGCGACGAAGTTCGGCCTGGCGATCCCGGAGGGTGAGCCGAGCCGGCCGCAGCCGGTCGGGTACGCCTTCGGCGAGCTACGCGTGAACGCCGAGCCCCGTCTCGTCCGCCGCTACGCGGAGCGCAGCCTGCGCAACCTGGACACCGACGTGATCG
The DNA here is from genome assembly GCF_004011505.1 of Nonomuraea polychroma. Lineage (NCBI taxonomy): Bacteria > Bacillati > Actinomycetota > Actinomycetes > Streptosporangiales > Streptosporangiaceae > Nonomuraea > Nonomuraea polychroma. The sequence goes on along the minus strand of NZ_SAUN01000001.1, from coordinate 8,610,804 downwards.
ATCTCTATTACGCCCACTACCCGGACCCGGGCGTGCCCATTGAGGACACGGTCGGAGCCATGGCCGACCTGGTACGCGACGGATTGATCAAGCACATCGGCCTGTCCAACGTGACGGCCGCGCAACTGCGGGCCGCCCACGCCGTGCACCCGGTGACGGCCGTGCAGAACGAGTGGTCGATGTGGCGGCCCATCGACCCTGGCCTCCTGTCGACGGCCCGCGAGCTCGGCGTCGGCATCGTGGCCTGGAGCCCGCTGGGCACGGGTTTTCTGACCGGCACGGTGCAGTCCTTGGGCGAAGGAGACTTCCGCCACAACGCCCCTCGCTTCTCCGCGGAGAACCTGGCGGCCAACAACGACCGCTACGCCCCCATCCGCGCCCTTGCCGCCCAGCTGGACATCACCCCGGCCCAGCTGGCCCTGGCCTGGCTCCTGCACCAGGACGAGCACGTGGCCACGATCCCCGGCAGCCGTACCCCGTCCCACATCGAGGAGAACCTGGCCGCGGCCGACCTGACCCTCCACCCTGACACCCTGGCCAGGATCGACGAGGCCCTCGCCAAGTTCGAGGTCACCGGCGGCACCCTCCTCTAAACCATGGGCCTCCGCCACGGGGCGCTTCGCGCACGGGAATCTCCGGGCTGCGTGGTGTGGGGGAGCCCATGTTCGGAGCGCTCCTGTTCCCCGGCACCGCCACCTACGACCCGGAGTTCGCCGATCAGGACCGTCTTCGTCCTCGGTCTGCACGGGCAGGTCTTCATGGCGCTTGTCCTGGTCGTGGCCCTGCTCGGAGCGGCAGCGGCGGCCTGGCGCATGCCTGACGACTCCGCCGCTCGATTGTGAGCCGCCATCACTGCTCCGGCCTACGACGAGCGAGCCGCCCGCGATACGCGAGGCGGGCTGGGAAAGGATCGATCGGGCCGTGCGACGAGCGCCGTCTGCCCGCACTGCGGCGACCGCCTCGGCGGTGACTCACCCCGGATCCGGCAGGTCCATCGACGCGAGCCTGGCCGGGTCGATCACGACCGCGATGCCGGCGATCCGGCCCTCGACGACGGTGAACGCGACGACCGAGAGCGGGGCGCCGTCCTCGCGCCAAGATACGATCCCGGGAAGGCCGTTGACGAGCACCGCTCGCCCTCGCACGGCGCCGGCGGCCAAACGGCGTTGCGCGCCGGCGGCGACCTCGGTGGCGCCGAGGACGACGACCACACCATCGGGGGTGTCGACGGTCAGCCTCACCTCGGGGTCGAGCACGCGCAGCAAGCCCTCGAAGTCGCCGCGGTGAGCCGCCGCCAGGAAGGCCTGGACCACCTCTCGCTGCTCCCGTCCGGCGACCGTCGGCCGCTCGGTCGCCTGCACCTTCCTGCGGGCGCGGCTGGCGAGCATCTTGGTGGCGTCGGTGGACTTGCCGAGGATCTGGCCGATCTCGTTGAACGGCACCGCGAACAGGTCGTGCAGCACGAACGCCAGCCGCTCGCTCGGCCCGAGCGATTCGAGGACGACGAGGAGCGCGAGCCCGACCGAGTCGGCGAGCGCCACGTCGTCCTCTGGCGCAGGGCTGTCGTCGACCGTCACCACGAGGTCGGGCAGCCGGTCGTCGTAGGACGCCTCAGGGCGGGCCTGGCGTGATCGCAGGACGTCGAGGCTGATCCGGCCGACCACCGTGGTCAGCCAGCCGGCGAAATTGTGGATGGTCGCCGGGTCCTGGCGGGAGAGCCGCAGCCAGGCCTCCTGGACCACGTCCTCGGCGTCGGCGTGCGACCCGAGCATGCGGTAGGCGACCGCGCGCAGCCGGTCGCGCTGGGCCTCGAACGCCTCGGCCACCAAGTTCGTCGGGCTGGTGTCGGACATGTTGTTACCTTCCTCAGATCTGCTCCGTCATTGGTCATGACGGGCCCGGACGGGCACAGGTAACCGATGAAGGAGCAAGACCGATGGAAGCACGCATGAAGAGCACGGCGAGCCCCGAGGTGATGACGGCGATCCAGAGCCTCTACAAGGCGATGTACTCCGGCGGCGTCGACCCGCGCGTACTGGAGTTGGTCCACCTGCGGGCCAGCCAGATCAACGGCTGCAGCCCGTGCGTATTCGCCGGGGTCGCGTCGGCCAAGAAGCACGGAGAGACGGACGAGCGGCTGCACAACGTGGTCACGTGGCGCGAGACGCCCTTCTTCACCGAGGCGGAGCGGGCAGCGCTCGCGCTGGCCGAGGCCGCCACCCGGATCCAGGACGGCGCGCCGGGCGTGACCGACGAGATCTGGGACGCAGCCGCCGCCCACTTCGACGAAGAGCAGCTGTCCGCGATCATCCTGGACATCGCGCTGACCAACTTCTTCAACCGGATCAACCGCACGATCCGGGAGCAGGCCGGCAAGACCTGGTGAGCTGGGCGGGGCGTCATCCGCCCGGGGGCGCGCCTCCCCGAAATCAAGAGATGACGCCCCAGGACCCTCCGTGGACCACGCCGTACTTCGACGACGAGGCCGCCTTCGCCGGCGAGCAGACGGCCGCGGCCGACGCGCTGCTGATGGGCCGGCGCACCTACGAGGGCTTCGCGGCCGTCTGGCCGAACCAGGACGAGAGCGACCCGAGCACCGGCGCGGCCTATTTCAACAACGTCAAGAAGTACGTCGCCTCGACCACCCTCACCAATCCGGAGTGGAACAACAGCGAGGTGCTGCAGGGCGACCTGATCGAGGCGGTCGCCAGGCTGAAGGGCCAGGAGGGCAAGGACATCCTGATGTACGGCTACGGCGCGGTCACCCATGCCCTGGTCAAGGCGGGCCTGGTGGACGAGGTCAGATTCTGGATCACCCCGGTGTTCGTCGGCGGCCCGTCGTTCTCCGCACCGCTGAGCGACGTCGAGACGACGCTGACCCTGGCCGGCACCAAGGTCATGAAGAGCGGCGTGATCATCGCCACCTACACGCCGGCCGCCCGGCAGGCGAACCGGTCAGATCTTTGCCCGGTCCCGGCTCAAGACAAGGCCCTGACGCGGGCGGCCTGCTCCTCTTGGACTTTGCGGGCAGTACGCAGGAAATCGAGGATTACGGCCAGTTCGTCCTGTCCGTACTCCTGCAGCGCCTGGGCGCCCGCCTGGCCGACCGGGACGAAGATCTCGACCTCGGCCGAGCGGGCGGCGTCGGTTGCGGCGACCAGGACGCGGCGGCGGTTGCCCGGATCGGGGGAACGGGACACCATGCCTGCGCGTTCCAGCCGGTCGATGACCGTGGTGGTAGCCGCTGGGCTGAGCTTCAGCGCGACGCTGATCTGGCCCGCAGGCACCGGGCCATCGGCCAGCACCACGTCGAGGCAGCGCAAGTCGGTGCGGTTGAGGCCGAGCCGGGCGGCGGCGGCCTCGTCGAAGGCGTCGAAGCTCTGTTGCAGCTGTCGGAGCTGCATGGCGATCTCTCCAATGACGGCACGTTTCGACATTCGAAGCTTTCTGCTATCGTATATTTCGTTGGTCGAAATGACGATATCATCTGCGGAGGCATCACCATGCGCTCAACCACCCTTACCGCTCCCACTGCCAGCACGCGAACCAGCGACACCGCTCAGATCGAAAGGCTCTTCGCCGACTTCCTGGCGGCCTGGACGGCAGGTGACGCCGAGGCGTTCGGCGCGCTGTTCACCGACGACTCCGACTACGTCTCTTACGACGGCACCATCGCCCGCGGCCGCCGGGAGCACCAGCACAACCACGACAAGCTTTTCCGCGGCGTTCTGGACGGCTCGGCGCTGGTCGGTGATCTGGAGTCGGTCCGCTACCTCACGCCGGACGTGGCGATCGTGTACGGCACGGCCTCCGTCCTGATGCCGTGGCGATCCACGCTCCCCAAGCGGCGGCTGTCGCGGCAGACCATCGTGGTGGTGCGGACGGAAGCCGGCTGGAAGATCAGCGCCATTCACAACGGCCGCGTCCGCCCCGTCACCGTTCCCGAGCCCGACGCGTTTCCTTCCAAGATGTCCCAGCTGATGGCGCGTATCGCCCACCGACTCGGCTTCGGCCGACGCTGACCCCGCAGGCCCGAGGGGTACCGCGGTTCGCTATGGTCCGGGTCCTGCTTTTCCTGTGAAGAAGGCCCGGCCGAAGAGGGCTCACAAAAAGCAAGCATCCTCTAACGGCGATGACGTCCTTTTCTAGGGTGATTTCAATGGCGGAGGCCGAGACGCCTTCCATGTACCTTCCTGCACCCTGGCCAGGATCGACGAGCCTCTCGCGACGTTCGAACTGGCCCTACTGCTAGGCGACAGGCGTGTTGGACGGCTCGCGGGTGGTAGTGGCGGCCAGGTGGCGCAGCCTGTTCTCCGACTCCGAGCCCGGCTCGGCGGCGAACAGGTCCATCCCCTGGAGCTCCGGGTCGCCAGGAAGGCCGACGAGTTCGGCGGACAGCCGCAGCTCGCCCACGATCGGGTGGTCCAGTACATAGTCGCGATGGGTCGCGGCCGCCACGTGGTGCTCGTTCCACAGGCGCCGGAATTCGGGACTTCGGCTGCAGATCGCGTCCACATGCTCCATGATCTGCGGGTACTTGGGATAGCGCGCGGACAGGAGCCGGAGCTGGGCCACGTGTTCCTGGGCGAGGCGCGGCCATCCCTCCCCGTGCATACGCTTGATCTCCTCGTCCAGGAAGACCAGGTGCCCGATGGTCCTGCGATCCTCGGGGATGGCGGCGAAGTCGGCGAAGACCGCGGCGGCCAATCTGTTCCAGGCCACCACGTTGGCGTGCCGCCCCAGGACGAAGGCCGGGGTGAGAATCATGGAGTCCAGCAGCCGCTGCAGCCCCGGCCGCACCGGGGTCTGCGGGCAGTCGCGGCATCGGTGTGCCGGGTGGGCCAGCGCGTGCAGGTAGGTCCGCTCGTCCGCGGTCAGCCGCAGCACGTCGGCGATGGAGTCCAGCACTTCGGCCGACACGTTCTGGCTGCGGCCCTGCTCCAGCCGGGTGTAGTGGGCGACGCTCACCCCGGCGAGCAGTGCCAGCTCCTCCCGGCGCAGCCCGCGCACCCGCCGCGTTCCGTGGTTCTTGTACGGCACACCGGCTTCCTCCGGCCGCAGCCGCGCCCTGCGGGACTTGAGGAACTCGCTCAGTTCGGCTTCACGATCCACATCAAGCCAGCCTAAGCAAGGTTTGCGTAGTCAAGACACGAGACTGGCTGGGAATCGGGACCGGGATCAGGCTGTCCGGCATGCGATTCGTGATCCCTCTCATGCTCCTTGGCCTGGGCAGCATGATCACTGCCCTGGACTTCACCATCGTCTACGTCGCGCTGCCGCAGATCGCACATGACGTGGGTTTCTCTCCCTACTCACTGCAGTGGGTGGTCAGCGCTTACGCGGTGCCTTTCGGCGGCTTCCTGCTGCTCGGCGGCCGGCTGTGCGACCTGGTCGGCAGGCGGCGGATGTTCGTCCTGGGCATGCTGCTGTACGGCGTCGGCTCGCTCCTCGGCGGGCTGGCCGCCTCTCCAGGTCTCCTGATCGGCGCGCGGGCGGTGCAGGGGCTCGGGGGCGCGGTGCTGATGCCCGCCACCTTGTCGCTGGTGGTCACCATGTTCGAGGAGGGCCCGGCACGTAACCGGGCGATGACCGTGTGGGCGGTCTGCGGCGCCAGCGGGCTCAGCCTCGGCGCGCTGCTCGGCGGCCTGCTGACCGGGGTGTTCGGGTGGCCTGCGGTCTTCTTCGTCAACGTGCCGCTGACCGTCGCGGGCGCCGTGGCGGCGTTCGCCGTGCTGACGCCGGACGCCGCCCGGCGGATGGGCGGGTTCGACCTGCCCGGCGCGCTCACCGGGACCGCAGGCGTCACTGGGCTGGTGTTCGCCATCGCGCACGGTGCCGAGCAGGGCTGGACCTCCGCCGGGGCCGTGGCGTCCTTCGCCGGCGCGGCGGCGCTGCTCGCCGCCTTTCTGGCCATCGAGGCCCGTAGCCGCGATCCGCTGATGCCGCTGCGGCTCCTGGCCAACAGGCACACGAGCGCCGCGGCCGGGGCGATCCTGGTCTACGGACTGACCCTGCAGTGCGTGCCGTACTTCCTCACCCTGCACTTCCAGGACGTCCTCGGCTACGACGCCCTGCGATCCGGCCTCGCCTTCCTCGGCCCGACGCTAGGGATCACGGCGGGCAATCTGATCAGCGAGCGGCTGATCCCGCATCTGGGACTGCGCGGCACGATGATCCTCAGCGTGCTCGTGGGCGTGGCAGGGACCGTGGTGCTGGCGTTGAGCCTGTCCGTCGGCGGATCCTATTCGGGCCTGCTGGCCGGGCTCATCGGCTTCGGCCTGGGCGCGGGACTGTCGTTCAACACCATGTTCATCGTCGCCGCGACCGGCGTGGCCGCGCACGAGCAGGGCGCGGTCTCCGGGCTCGCCTCCACCGTCCTGCAGGCAGGCAGCAGCGCGGGCCTGGCCGTCCTGGTGGCCGTGGCCGGCCGCGACACCACCGGCCTGACCGGGGAGGCGGCACACGCCGTCACCGTCGACGGGCTGCGGTCAGCGCTCCTCGTCGCCGCCGCGATCGCCGTGACCGGCGTGCTGGCCGCGCTGACGCTTCCCCGCGCAGCCCGGCGGTCACCGGAGCCGGAAATGGTCAGGTGAACGCCTGATCAACCATGGACGGCGCGCCGCGTCGCGTACCAGGTCTCTCCGGCCGGCTCGCCCGCCAAGTTCCAGCTCCACGACACGGTCGGGGTGATGCGGCTGTAGAGGCCGGGTCCGACCATCCCGACCCGTTCCACGGGCGGCTCGGCGAGGCCGTAGACGCGGACGCCGCGCACGACGAACGGGTCGAACGACACCATGTCGTCGACGACCAGGGCGACCTTGAGGCTCCCTGATCGCAGGTTGCGGAACTTGCGGGTGCGGAGGACCTCCTCACCCACGCCCCCGATCCAGAAACCTTTCCCGTCGAACTCGAACGCGACCGGCACCACGTCCGGCTGCCCGTCCCCGGACACCGTGGACAGCCGGGCAAGCGGCTGCGACTGCAGGTAGGCGATCTCCTCATCGGTGAACGACATGCCTCCTCCTTTCACCCTGTACACGAACACGATCCCCAGGAATCGACACCGCCGATCCATAGCATGAGCGCAACCCCACAACAGGGAGGCTCAGGTCCGATTCCGGTCGTCCTCCACTGCGATCCAGGACACGACGACGTCTTCGCCATCTGGCTGGCCGCCGGGCACCCGGAGATCGACCTGCGCGCGATCACCACCGTCTGCGGCAACGCGCTCGGCGGGCCGGAGCTGCCGGCGCCGGCCGTGGAGGCGGCCGTGACCACCGTACGGACCAGGCTTGACATCGAGCTGCACGGCGCCGAAACCGTCGGTGCGACCAGCGTCGACCTGATCGACGAGCTCAAGCGCGAGCCCAACGCGCGCGTGGCCACCGGGCTGTATGCCGAGCGGTTCTGGAAGCTGGTGGAGGACACGATCCGCGTGCTCGCCTGAACAGATCTGTCGCGGGTAGCGGGGTCGGATGCGAATGACCTATACGTCAGACGTGTGGTGGAAGAACGCCGTCGTCTACTGCCTGGACGTGGAGACGTTCAAGGACGGTAACGGCGACGGCGTGGGCGACTTCCGCGGACTGACGCAGCAGATCGACTATCTCGCCGGGCTCGGCGTGACCTGCCTCTGGCTCATGCCGTTCTTCCCGACCCCCAACCGGGATGACGGTTACGACATCACCGACTTCTACAGCGTCGACCCGCGGTTGGGGACGCTGGGCGACTTCGTGGAGTTCATGCGCACCGCCCACGACCGCGGCCTGCGGGTGATCGCGGACCTGGTCGTCAATCACACCTCCGACCAGCACCCCTGGTTCATGAAGGCGCGCGAGAGCAAGGACTCGCCGATGCGCGACTGGTACGTCTGGTCCGACACTCCCGAGCCGGACGACCCGAGCCAGGTGGTCTTTCCCGACAAGGAGAGCTCCTTCTGGGAGTACGACGAGGGGTCCGGACAGTACTACCTGCACAGCTTCTACCGGCACCAGCCGGACCTGAACGTCGGGAACCCCGAGGTCAGGGACGAGATCGCGCGCATACTCGGGTTCTGGATGGAGCTCGGCCTGGCCGGGTTCCGGGTGGACGCCGTGCCGTTCCTCATCGAGAACGTCAACCCGAAGCTGGCCACCCCGCACGAGTTCCTGGCCGACCTGCGGGCGTTCATGACGAGGCGCAAGGGCGGGTCGATCCTGCTCGGCGAGGTCAACGTCCCGTACAAGCAGTTGATCCGCTACTTCGGTGAGGGCCTCGGCGACCAGATCACCATGTGCTTCGACTTCATCAGCATGCAGAACACCTGGCTGTCGCTGGCCCGCCAGGACGCCCGCCCCCTCGCCGCAGCTCTGCGCGAGCGCCCTCAGCCGCCGAAGGACTGCCAGTGGGCGATGTTCCTGCGCAACCACGACGAGCTCACCCTCGACAAGCTGAGCGAGGAGGAGCGGCAGGAGATCTTCCAGGCGTTCGGCCCGCGCGAGGACATGCAGATCTTCGGCCGCGGCCTGCGCCGCCGCCTGCCCACCATGCTCGGCGGGGACCTGCGGCACGTCAAAATGGCCTACAGCCTGCTGTTCTCGTTACCCGGCACCCCCGTGATCTTCTACGGCGAGGAGATCGGCATGGGCGAGAACCTCGACGAGGAAGGCCGCATGGCGGTCCGCATCCCGATGCAGTGGTCGGAGGACGGCGGCTTCAGCCCGTCCGAGCCGGTACGCGAGATCCCCGAGGGCTCCTTCGCCCCGGACCGGGTGAACGTGGCCGACCAGAAGCGGGACACGGGCTCCCTGCTGCGCTGGTTCCAGCTCCTCATCGAACGGTACCGCGAGTGCCCCGAGCTGGCGTGGGGCGACTACACGGTGCTGGACAGCGGCCACAACGCGGTTCTGGCCCATCGCTGCGACGCGGACGGCGCCACGGTCGTGGTCGCGCACAACCTCTGCGACACGGCGGTGGACGTGGAGCTGACGCTGACCGGACTGGGCGGCAACGAGCTGACGGACCTGCTGGTGGACGGCACGATCGAGGTCTCGGGAGACGGGCGGGTCCGGGTGCCGCTGGACCCGCACGGCTGCCGCTGGCTGCGGGCCTCGCCGCCAGAGGTGCCGCCGGAGGACGCCTCGGTCAAGTCCCAGTAGCGGCCGGCCAGGCGGACATCGCCAGTGCGGCGATGCGCAGCAGGTCGGCGTGCCATCCGCATCGCCTTTCCCGAGGGCATCGCGTACGCGATGACCAAGGGGGCGGTGCAGACGTTCACGCTGGCCCTGGCCAAGGAGCTGGGCCCGCGGCGGGCCCCGTTCACTACGGCCGGGGCGGGCAGCGGCCCCGGCCTGGTCCTGGTCGCGCACGCCCGCGCCGTGCATGCCGCGATCCCCGGCAGCGAGTACACCGAGCTGGACGCCGGCCACGTCGTCCTGCACGAGCGATCGGCCGAGGTCACGGCGCTGATCAGGGACTTCATCGGTCAAAGGTAGGACGGGCCGGTCACCCGGTGCCGGAAGGTCCACCACACCCACCCCTGCGCGGCCACCAGCAGCGGGATCAGCACCAGGATGACGGGCACGAGCAGGGACCCGGCCGTGCCGGGGTGCAGCGGCAGCCTCAGCCCGGCCAGCACCCCCACGGCCGCCAGCGCCGCCGCGGTCAGCGCGTACGTGCGCCCCTCGCCGGCGCCGCCGGACAGCACCGCAGCCCGCTCCCGCAGCACCCCGCGCAGCCGCAGCGCCGCGAAGGTCAGGCCGTGCGTGGCGAACAACGCGGCCACCACCAAGGCGGGCAGCAGGGCGATCGGCCCCTGGATGCCCAGCAGCACGTGGCTGAGCAGCAGCCCCCAGCTCAGCGCCAACCCCCAGCTGCCCGCCACGGTCGCGCCGTCCCAGAAGCCCGCCCAGCGCCACCCCGGCACCCGCCCGCGCAGCCACAACCCCATGTCACGCACGATCCACGACAGCAGCAGCGCCACGACGAGCACGTAGTTGCCGCTCAGCAGCTCGCCCTCCAACTCGGGGAAGAGCCCCGCTAGCACGCCCGCGGTGGCCACCAGCCACACCTCGTTGCCCAGGAAGAACGGCGCGATCGCGGCGATCACCTCACGCCGCTCGGCGCCCGACCGGCCCAGGTACGGCAGCGTCATGCCGACCCCGATGTCGCCCCCGGCCAGCACGAGGTAACCGAGCGCGAAGAAGGCCAGAATGAAGATCTCCATGATCGGCTCCCTAGAAGCTGAGGACGGGGACGGCGGGGGTGTCGAGCGGCCGGTCACCCAGGGCCACGGCGCCGGGTCCGCGCCGGGCGTGCCTGGCCAGCAGCCAGTAGTTGATCAGGATCAGGACGGAGAAGACGGAGGCGAACGCGATGATCGAGAACCGCATCTGGGCCTCGGTCACCGGCGACATGGCGTCGGCCGTCTTCAGCAGCCCGTAGACCGCCCAGGGCTGGCGGCCCATCTCGCGGAAGATCCACCCGGAGATCATGGTGACGAACGGCACCGGGATCATCAGGGTCAGCAGCCAGTGCCAGAGCCGGAAGCCCCGCACGACCGGGCGGAAGGCCATCAGCAGGCAGCTGAGCAGCGCGACCAGCGTCATCACCACCCAGAGCGTCATCATCGTGATGCCGGACCCCTGCACCCAGTCGATCGACGGCAGGTAGTCCCCGGGCCCGTGCGTGGCCGCCATTTGGGCCTGCACCTCGGTCAGCTCGTCGGCGGTGCCGCTCCAGGCGGCGATCTTGCTCGGCTGCAGGGTCTCGAACCCGAGCCCGCCGAACACCACCGTGAACATCGTCGCCGGCAGCGCCACCCCGATCCCGAGCCGCAGCGACTTGCGGAAGAAGTCCTGCTCGGCGGTGCGCTTACGCAGGTGGTACGCGCTCACCCCGGCCACGAAGAACCCACCGGTGATCATGGCCCCGCCCATGATGTGCCCGAACGCGACCTGCGCCGCCGGGTTGGCCACCATCGCGCCGAAGTCGACCAGCCGCAGCGTGTCGCCGTCCACCACGTGGCCGACCGGGTTCTGCAGGAAGCCGTTCGCGATCATGATCCAGAACGCCGACGCGTACGCCGTCAGCGTGACGATCCAGATCAGCGCCAGGTGCGCCCACCGATTCAGCTTGTTCCAGCCGAAGATCCACAACCCCAGGAATGTGGACTCGATGAAGAACGCCACCAGCGTCTCGATCGCCAGCGCCGAGCCGAAGACGTTGCCGGCGTAATGAGTGAGCCCGCTCCACGACAGCCCGAGCTGGAACTCCATCACCAGCCCGGTGACAATGCCCATCGCGTAGTTGATGATGTAGAGCTGGCCCCAGAACCGGGTCATCCGCAGGTGGATCGGGCTGCGGGTCAGCGTCGCCCGGGTCTGGACGACGGCCACCAGCGTCGCCAGGCCGAGCGTCAGCGCCACGAAGAGAAAATGCGCGCCCGCGGTGAGCGCGAACTGCAGGCGGGCGAGATCCACGGTTTCCATGGTCAGAGCATCCGGGTACGGCTACGCCCGCCGCGTCCGCCTTAGGCAGTCACCTGCCTACATCCTTGGGATGTAATGCGCCGCCCGGCATACATCTCAGGGTGTAAGCCAGCCCGGAGTGATCATGCCGGCCTCGTAGGCGAGCACCACGACCTGCGCTCTGTCGCGGACCGACAGCTTCGTCATGATGCGGCTGACGTGCGTCTTCGCGGTGGCGGGGCTGAGCACGAGCCGGGCCGCGATCTCGTCGTTCGACAGGCCCGCGGCGACCAGCGTCATGACTTCGCGCTCGCGTTCGGTGAGCGCGTTCAGCTCGGGTCCCGGCTCGGGGCGCTTGACCCGGCCGGCGAACTCGGCGATCAGCCGCCGGGTGACCGATGGGGAGATCAGCGCGTCGCCCCTGGCCACGACCCGGACCGCGTGGATCAGCTCGGCAGGCTCGGTGTCCTTGACCAGGAAACCGCTCGCGCCCGCCCGCAACGCCCCGTACACGTAGTCGTCGAGGTCGAACGTGGTCAGGATGATCACCTTGACGCCGTCGAGCCGCGGGTCGCCGGCGATCCTGCGGGTGGCCTCCAGGCCGTCGAGCTCGGGCATGCGGATGTCCATCAGCACGACGTCGGGGCGGTGCTCGCGGGCCCCGGCGATGGCCGCCGCCCCGTTGGGGGCCTCGGCGACGACCTCGATGTCGTCCTCGTCGCTGAGTATGGACCGGAACCCGGCGCGTACCAGGGTCTGGTCGTCGGCGAGCAACACGCGGATCATCGCACTCCGTTCAACGGCAGGCGGGCGACGACGCGGAAGCCGCCCTCGGGGCGGGGGCCCGCCTCCAGGGTGCCGCCGAGCGCGCTCGCCCGTTCGCGCATGCCCTGCAGGCCGAAGCCGCTGCCTCCGTCGTACGTGGCGCCCGGCCCCTCATCTTCCACGCAGATCATGATATTTCCGGATGCGTTGGTGATTGTCAGCGTGGCCTGGTTTGAGCCGGAATGGCGGGAGACGTTCGTCAGGGCCTCCCTGATGATGCGGGTGGCGGCCAGGTCCACCTCGGTCGGCACCGCGTCGAGCGGGCCCGACAGCTCCGTACGTACCTCCAGGCCTGAGGCGGCGACCAGCGCGTACACTCGTGCCAGGCTGTCGGCGGGCGCGGTCGGCGCGCCCTCGTCCACCTGCCGCAGCACCCCGAGCGTGGTCCGCAGCTCGCGCAGCGTCTCCTTGCTGGTGTCCTTGATCGTCCGCAGCGCCGCCTCGGCGTCCTCGGGCCGCTTCTTCAGCCCGTGCAACGCGGCGGCCGCCTGCACGTTGATCATCGAGATGTTGTGCCCGAGCACGTCGTGCAGTTCCCTGGCGATACGCAGCCGCTCCTCGCTCTCCCGCCGCCTGGCCTCCTCCTCCTTGCCGTGCTCGGCGTCGATCGCGCGGCGCTCTGCCTCCTCCAGGTACGCGCGCCGGTTACGGGTCACCCCGCCGAACGCGATGGCCGCCACCACCCACCCGCCGATCGCGACGAACATGGTGTCGTCCACGTGCCGTGGGCCGCCGAGCTCGCCGAGCCCCATGCCGAGCAGCAACACCGATCCGACCGTGATGGCCGCGACGAGGTGCCCCCGGTCGGCGGCGGTGAAGAGGACCATGAACGCCAGCACGATCAGCGGCCCGTCGAGCCCCGCCCGCGGATAGTAGACGGCGACGGACACGGCCACGACGATCAACGCCGTCACCGGGTACGCGCGCCGCGCCAGCAGCCCGGCGAACGCGACGATCGGCAGCACGACGTCCAGCACGTTCAACTGCCTGTCACTGCGGAAGGCGTAGGTCACCAGCGTCCCGGCCAGCACCGCGGCGATCGCCGCGAGCGACACGATCGTGCTGGTGGGCGGCCTTCGCATGCCTCCCATTCTGTACGGGTAGAGCCGTTGAATGAGCACAAAGGATGAACTCCGGCAGGTCGAAGAGGACCTGGAGCGGCTTCGAGCTGAGAACCGGGAGATCCGCGAGCAGATTCGCGACATGGGCGCGACGGACCAGATGGAGAAGGCGGCCGTGATCAGCCAGGCGGACGAACAGGTCGAACTGATCGCCGGGCTCGAACGCCGCCGAGATTGGCTGCTCCAGCGGCTGGAGGAGGGGAAAGAGTGATCAGGCGGCTCATCTCCTTAGCGGAGCGCCGACCTCGTGCAGGTGGCGCAGTGCCTGCCCGTACGAGTCGAGCAGCCCTGTCTGCAGGTAGCTGACGCCGATCTCGGCGCAGTACTGCTGCACGATGGGTTGCGCCCGGCGCAGGCTCGGGGCCGGCATGTGGGGGAACAGATGGTGCTCGATCTGATAGTTGAGCTGGCCGAGCGCCACGTCGGTGAACCAGCCGCCCCTGACATTGCGTGAAGTAAGCACCTGCTTGCGCAGGAAGTCCAGCTTGTCCTCCTTTGTCAGCACCGGCATCCCCTTGTGGTTCGGTGCGAACGTGCTCCCCAGATAGAGCCCGAACAACCCCTGATGTATGACCAGGAACAGCAGCGCCTTCCCGACCGGCAACACGGTGAAGACCACCCCGAAATACGCCGCGAAATGCGCGATCAGCAGCGCCAGTTCCGGGCCGCGCCTCTTGGCCGACGGATTGAACAGAGCTTTGAAGCTGGCCACGTGGAGATGCCAGGCTTCCAGGGTGAGCAGCGGGAAGAACCAGAAGGCCTGATATCTCGCGATGAAGCGCGGTAGCCCCCGGCTCCTGATGGCCTGCTCCGGCGACCAGACGATGACCGCGGGGGAGACGTCCGGGTCGTGGTCCTCGTGGTTGGGGTTGGCGTGGTGGCGGTTGTGCTTGCTGCTCCACCAGCCCCAGCCGAGCCCGATGCCGAGGTTGCCGATCAGCAGGCCCGCCACATCGCTCGGCCGCCGCGTTCTGAAGACCTGCCGGTGCCCGATGTCGTGGGCGACGAACCCGAACTGCGCGAACACCACGGCCAGCGCTGCCGCGACGAGCAACTGCAGCCACGAGTCGCCCAGCCAGGCGAACAACGTCCAGCAGCCGAGGTAGACGACGACGGCGATGGAGATACGCGTTGCGTAATAAAAGGGACGCCGGTCCAAAAGACCGGCGTCCGCAATGGTGTGGGCTAGTCGGGCGAAGTCGCTTCCCCGAGTGTCGAGCGTGCCAGGAATGACCACAGGTCTCCTTACCTCGCGGTGCACATTGCCCCAACCCTACGTATCGGAGCGGCGTGCGCCAGCCCGTCTTGTCACGTGGCTGAGATCAGTCTCAGTGATTCGAGGCCGAAAAGCGTGCCCCTCACCGCCCGAGCCGCTCCCGTAGCAGCTCGAACGGCAGATGCGGAACCGTGGCCTCGCCGAACGCGGGCAGCCCCACGACCAGCCCGTCCTCCGCGACCCGCAGGCCCGCCTCCTCGGACGGTCCTTTGACGTCCCGCGGCTCGAAGTTGTAGAAGCTCCCCGCCCCGTAGTCGATGCGCACGCTCTCCAGCCCCGGCCGCGCGGCCGCGAGGCACGCCCCCATCGGCATCCCCAGATCGGTCGGCGACGTCAACGTGTGGGCGTTGCCCGCCACGACCAGTGCGGGCTCGGCCCGTGCCGCCAGCACCCGCTCGGCCATCGCGGCGTCCCGTTGCGACCAGTCGTCGGTGAGCGACCCCCCGTCGAACAACGTGACCCGCAGCCCCTCGATCTTCCTGAGCACCGCCAGATGGCCCGCCGTGACGCGCCCGTCGCCCAGCCACCACAGCGGATGGTCGAGCCCGCTCCCGTCGTCCAGGTAGGCGTCGAGGAGCGGCTTCAGGTTCTCCGGCCACTCCAGGGCCAGGTTGGTCAGCCCGAGCAGCCGCATGAGGGCGAAGATGACCAGCGGGTTCTCCCTGACCCCGTGCACCTCGCCGAGAAGCAGCAGCCCGGCCTCGTCGAGCGACCGCCTGGCGCGGTCGAGCGCCGCCGGCTCGACGGCCGGCTCGTAGTGGTCGATGTCGAACTCGGCTATGGCCCGCAGCAGGCCGTCGAGCGTGTCGACGCTTGGCATGCCTCCAGAGTGTTCGCCCGGGTCCCGGCATGCAACAGCCCGCGTCAGGAGAACACCCTGGCCTTGAGTGACGGGACCCTGTGGACGAGGCGGAGGAAGGACTTGAACCCCATCCGCGCGACCCGGCTCTCCCCGGCGAACTGCTGAGCCGCACGCAGCGAGTCGCGTACGGCGGCGAAGCCGTACTCCCGCATCTCGGCTTCGTACCCGGCGATGGCCTGGATCGGCTCGCCGCCGGCGGTCAGGGCGCGGCACAGCAGGCGGGCGTCGCGCAGGGCGGTGTTCGCGCCGATGCCACGCATGGGGGTCATGCTGTGGATGGCGTCGCCCAGCAGCGTGATGTTCGTGGCCGGCCAGGGGTCGATCGGGATGGAGGTACGGATCGGCAGCAGGCTGACGGTGTCGGGATGCGACAGGTCGATCATCCTGCGGAGGTCCGGGTGCCACGATCGGATCATCCGCGCGACGGTGTCCTTCAGCTGCTCGCCCGACATTTCGGAAATGTTGGATGGGAAGCGCCCCGCCGCCGCGCCGACCGCCCACAACACGTAGCTGCTGGTGTTGTCCATGAGCGCACCCTCCTGCTCGGTCACCCCGATCCCGCCGGCCGCGGGCGCGAGGTCGCTCAGGTCGTGCGGCGCGCAGAACAGCCCGATGCCTTTCGGCGGGATGACGTTGTTCGGCCCGTCCACCAGCCGTGGCGCCAGCAGCTTCCTGGTCTCGCCGGTGAGCGGGAACTTGCCCGCCACGGTCGTGACCCCGGTGTCCACCCGCTCGGCGTGCGGCAGGTACTGCCGGCGCACCCGCGAGTTCCCGCCGTCCGCGGCGACCACGATGTCGGCGGTCTCGCTCGTGCCGTCGGCGAAGAACAGCTCGACCCGCCCGTCGGGCAGGCGCTCATACCTTTCGTACGTCTTCCCGAACCGTACGACGTCGTCCAGCCCCGACAGCAGCACCTGCCTGAGTGTGATGCGGCTGACCGAGTGGTGGTCGTCGGCGGGATCGGCCGCTTGGGGCGTCTCGATCAGCGTCAGCAGGTCGAGCTGCTCGGTGAGGAAGCCGAAGTCCTGGCCGCCCCGCCCGGTCGTGTAGAGGAAAGACCGCCACAGGTGGTCCGGCAGGCAGTCGCGCAGCGCGCGGGCGCCGTTCGGATCGATGTGCACCCGGTATCCCTGCAGCCGGTCGGCCGGGGTCCGGTCCCGCTCGTAGACGGTCACGTCGCGGCCTGCCTTTCGCAGCCCCTGGGCCAGGCAGAGCCCGCCGATCCCGCCACCGATGATCGCGATGTGGTTTGTCATATCTCGACTATCAACCATATGGATGATTCTGTCAACCATCCGGTTGGATGATAGAGTTGGTGCATGAGACGAGCGCCGGAGGAACGGCAACGCGATCCCGAACGCACGAAGGCCCGGATCCTGCAGGCGGCGTTGGAGGAGTTCGCCGCCAAGGGGTTCGCGGGGGCGCGGGTCAACGAGATCGCCGCCAGGGCTGGGGTGAACAAGCAGCTGATTTCGTACTATTTCGGCGGCAAGGAGGGCCTCTACCAGGCGATCACCACTCGCTGGCAGAGCGCGGAGAGCGTGTTCGCCGACCGCTCGTCCTCGCTGGGCGCGCTCGTGGCCGGGTACGTGCGGGCCAATGCCGAGCGGCGGGACTTCGGCAAGCTGCTGGTCTGGCAGGGGCTCACCGATGACGGCCCGCCCGATGCCTCGTTCGCCGAGGACGTGCGCCGCGACCTGGAAGGGCTGCGGAAGCGCCAGGAGGCGGGCGAGCTGCCCGCGGACCTCGATCCGGCCGCCGTGCTGGTGGCCTTGTTCGCGATGGCCGCGGCCGGCGTCTCGTTCCCGCAACTCGTCCGGGCGGCCTTCGACCTCGATCCGGCCTCGCCCGAGTTCGCCGAGCACTATGCCGAGCAGTTGGAGAAACTGGTCGGGCACCTGGGCGCGGTCACCGATTCGTAAGATCCGCCGCCCTTGAGCGGGTGTTGGATCGGCGGCATGCGCGTGCTCCTCACCGGCTCCTCCGGCTTCATCGGCAGCCACGTCGCCGAAGCGCTCGAGTGCGAGGTCGTCCCCGCCGACCTGCGTACGGGCGTGGACGTGCGGGACGGCGCGGCCCTGGACCGCCTGCTGCCCGGCGTCGACGCCGTGATCCACCAGGCCGCCAAGGTCGGACTCGGCGTCGACGTGGCCGATCTGCCCGACTATGCCTCGGTCAACGCCTACGGCACGGCGACCCTGCTGGCGGCCATGGCCAGGCACGGCGTCGGGCGGCTGGTGCTGGCCTCGTCCATGGTCGTCTACGGGGAAGGCGCCTACGACTGCCCCCGCCACGGTCGTGTCCGCCCGGGTCCGCGGCGGCTGGAGGACCTGGCGGAGGGCCTGTTCGACCCCCGCTGCCCGCTGTGCGGGAGTGTCCTGTCTCCTTCGGTCATCGCGGAGGACGCCCCGCTCGACCCCCGCAACGCCTACGCCACCACCAAGCTGACCCAAGAGCACCTGGCCGCGAACTGGGCCCGCGAAACCGGCGGCACGGCCGTGGCCCTGCGCTACCACAACGTCTACGGCCCTCGCATGCCCAGGAACACGCCGTATGCCGGGGTCGCGTCCATCTTCCTGTCGGCACTGCTGTCCGGGCGGCCGCCCCAGGTCTTCGAGGACGGAGGCCAGCGCCGCGACTTCGTCCACGTACGTGACGTGGCCAGGGCCAACGTGCTGGCGCTCGGGGCGGGGACGGCGGGGGCGCTGACGGCGTACAACATCGCCAGCGGCACCCCGCACACGGTCGGCGACCTGGCCGCGGCCCTCGCCGCCCACATCGGCGGCCCCGACCCGGTGACGACAGGCGCCTACCGTCTCGGCGACGTCCGCCATATCGTCGCCTCTCCTGCCCGGGCGGTCGCCGATCTGGGCTTCACGGCCGGGATCTCCTTCGAGGACGGCATGAAGGAATTCGCCCTTCGGTAGGGAGACCTGGCGCGGGAACGTAATCGTGCAAGCGCACAGAGTGATGGCAGGCGTCGTATCGGCATCACTTATTGGATCGCGCCACACCGCCGCATCGTGCTGTTGACCGTGTTCCACAAGCCGCGAGCGCGTGACGACCGCGAGGTTGAGCGAGCACGGCGAGCCATGCGGCGCTGTGTTGAGCTGGAGCACACCGTCGACGAGGGAGAAGAAGGGGCATGAGCGAGGAGAACTGGCGGGAGCTCAGAGATCGTCGGATGGCCGAGCCCGGAGCCGCGGAGTCCTACGAGGCCGCTCGCTTGGCCTACGAGCTCGGGAGGTCTGTCAGAGTCATGCGCGAGAAGCGGGGCTGGACCCAGAACGACCTGGCGCGTGAGGCGGGAATGACCCAGTCCGCGGTGGCCAGGTTCGAGGCCGGCGGGACGATACCGACGTTGCCCGTTCTCGAGCGGCTGGCGCGTGCCCTGGACGCGGACGTCGAGGTCCGCCTGACGCCCCGCGCCCCGCCGCGTGACCCGGCGGAACGTCATCAGTCTGTAAGCGTTGGAACGGGACGGGCGCTCTAGCGTCGGAGCTGTGATCGATGTCGTGTTGCCTTGCCTGGACGAGGCCGAGGCGTTGCCGTGGGTGCTGGAGCGCATGCCGCCCGGCTACCGGCCCATCGTGGTCGACAACGGATCCACCGACGGCTCTGACCGGATTGCCGCTGACCACGGAGCCCTGGTCGTACGAGAGCCGCGGCGCGGGTTCGGCGCCGCCTGCCACGCCGGCCTGCTGGCCGCCACCAGCGAGGTCGTCTGCTTCATGGACGCGGACGCGTCACTCGACCCGGGCCGGCTACCGCTCCTCACCGCGCGACTGGGCGAGGCGGACCTGGTGCTGGGCCGCCGGGTGCCCGCGGCGGCGGGAGCGTGGCCGGCCCATGCTCGACTCGGGAACGCCGTCCTGGCCCGCCGGCTGCGGCGCGCGGCGGGGGTGGCGGTCCACGATCTCGGACCCATGCGGGCCTGCCGCCGGTCGGCGCTGCTCGCCCTCGACCTGGCCGACCGGCGGTTCGGATACCCGCTGGAGATGGTGCTGCGGGCGGCGGCCGCCGGATGGCGGGTCACGGAGGTGGACGTGGACTACTTGCCGCGTGCCGGGCGCTCGAAGGTCACGGGCACCGTACGGGGGACACTGCGGGCGATCAAGGACATGCGCGCGGTGTTGTCCGCCCATCAGGGGCAGCGGACCACCATGCCCGCATAGGACAGATTGCCCCCGAAGCCGAAGAGCAACATCGGCGCCCCACGCCGCACCACCCCCTGCTCCAGAAGCTTCGACAGGGCAAGGGGAACGCTCGCGGCCGACGTGTTCCCCGACTCCACCACGTCACGCGCGACGACCGCGTTGACCGCGCCGAGTTTCTTGGCGATGGGCTCGATGATGCGCAGGTTCGCCTGGTGCAGCACCACGGCCGCCAGGTCCTCGGGGCGCACGCCGCCGCGCTCGCAGGCCCGCCGGGCGATCTCGGGCAGCCGGGTGGTGGCCCACCGGTAGACGGTTTGGCCGTCCTGGGAGAAGCGCGTAGGCGTGCCCTCGATGCGTACGGCACCGCCCAGCTCGGGCGCCGACCCCCACACGACGGGCCCGATCTCCGCCTCGGCCGCCGCGCTCAGCACGGCGGCCCCGGCGCCGTCGCCGGTCAGCACGCACGTGGTCCGGTCGGTCCAGTCGGTGACCGACGTCATCTTGTCCGCGCCGACGACCAGCGCGTTCGTGGCCGCGCCGGCGCGGATCGTGTGGTCGGCCACGGCCAGGGCATGCGTGAAGCCCGAGCACGAGACGCCGACGTCCATCAGGGCCGCGGAGGGCACACCGAGCCGGGCCGCGACGCGGGAGGCGATGTTCGGGGCGCGCTCGGTCTGCGTGCAGGTGGCGATCAGGACGAGGTCGATGTCGGCCGGGTCGAGGCCGCTGCCGGCCAGGGCCTTCGCGGCGGCGTGCCCGGCCAGGTCCGCCACGCTCTCGTCGGGACCGGCCACATGACGGGTACGGATGCCGACCCGCTGCCTGATCCACTCGTCGCTGGTGTCCACCATGCTCGCCAAATCATCATTTTTCAGGACCTGGGCGGGTTGGTAGTGACCTGTGGCGACAAGTCGTGATCCACTCATGCACCCGGACTATAGCAACCGAACGTTCGGACGCTAAAGTGGCTCGCATGAGCCCGCGTAAGTCCGCCGCCGAAGCCCTCGGCACCCGTTCCGCCATCCTCGACCGCTCGGTCGCCGTCGCCTCCCTCGAAGGGCTCGAAGGGCTCACCATCGGCCGCCTCGCCGCCGAGCTGGGCATGAGCAAGTCCGGTGTGCTCGGGCATTTCGGCTCCAAAGAGGCGCTGCAGCTCGCCGTGCTCGACCGGGCGGCGGACGTCTTCCGCGCCGAGGTCTGGGAGCCCGCCCGGCCTGCCGATCCCGGCCTGCCCAGGCTACGCGCGCTCTGCGAGGCGTGGATCTCTTACCTGGAACGCGGGGTCTTCCCCGGCGGGTGTTTCTTCGTGGCGGCGGCGCACGAGTTCGACGGTCGTGAGGGGCCGGTCCGGGACGCGGTGGAGGCGCAGTTCGACGCCTGGCGCGGACGGCTGTGCAAGGAGGCGCGACGCGCCGCGGCGGCCGGTGACCTGCCGGCGGGCACGGACGCCGGCCAGCTGGCGTTCGAGCTGCTCGGCCTGATCATGGCGATGAACCATACGCTCCAGCTGCATTGCGATCCCGATGCCGCGGCCCGCGCCCGCCGCGCTGTGAACGCCCGCCTGGGCGGCTGATCAGGAGGGCGAGCCCAGCCAGGCTGAGAAGTCCTCCCACGAGTGCCGTGCTGCGTACGCCGAAGCCGGACAGCAGGCCGCTGCCGATGAGCGCCCCGGCGGTGATCCCGACGTTGAAGGCGGTCGACGAGCCCGCCCCGGCGAGATCGACACTGCCGGGGGCGACTTGCAGCACCCGGCCGGCCAAGGCCGTGGCCAGAGCGGCGAAGGACATGCCGGACAGCGCGACCAGCGCGGCCGCTGCGACCGGCACGCTGCCGAGGACGTACAGCCCGAGGAGCGCCACGGCCTGTGCCGCCACGGGGACGGCGATCGCCGCCCCGGCGTAGCGGTCGACCAGGTGCCCGCTGACGGCGACGCCCAGGACCGAGGCGATGCCCCGTAACAGCAGCAGCGGCCCGATCGCTGCGGCGGAGAAGGCGCTCACCTCGGTCAGGAACGGGGTGACGTAGGTGAGCGCAGTGAACGTCCCGGCGACCACGAGGGCGGACATCGCCAGCAGCCTCCAGTACGCGCGGGCGTCAGGGGCGGTCCCCTTGGTCACGGGGCCGCGCCCGGCCACGGTGGCCGGCAGCAGCAACACGATCGCCACCAGGGCGAGCAAACCGACCGCGCTGAGCGCGACGAAGGATGCCCGCCAGCCGGCCTGCTGGCCGAGCCATGTCCCCGCAGGCACGCCCAGCACTGTGGCGAGATTGCCGCCGGCCAACACCACGGCGATCACACGGCCGTGTACGCGTGGCGGGAACAGGCCGGTTGCGGTCGAGATGACGACGGCCCAGAACACCGCCTGGCTGACCGCCATGATCACCCGGGCGCCGAGAAGGACCGCGTAGCTCGTCGCGGCGGCCGAAAGGCAGCCCGCCACGACGAACACGGCGAGCAGGCTCGTCAGCAGGAGGCGGCGCGGCATCCGGTACGTCAGCCGGGTCAGTGGGACGGTGGTGATGACGACCACGAGCCCGTAGCCGGTCACCAGCAGGCCGACGGCCGAAGGCGAGGTCGACAGATCCGTCGCGATCAATGTGAGCAGACCGATGGGGAGTGTCTCACTGGTGACGTAGATGAACGTGGACATCGAGAGCGCGGCCAGCGCGCCGATCGACCGTGCGGTGCTACGCCTGTCCATTGTGCTTCTCCTGTAGCCGCTTTTGCTGGTAGCAAATCGACGGGGTTTCAGGTCTGTGGCCGATCGGTCGGCGTCGGCGAAGCCGGTTTCAGGATTCGGCGGACGTCGCCTGCCGGGCAGCCCGCCGGCGTTCGGTGAGACGGCGCGCCTTGACCTCGGTCCCGCAGTCGGCCATCCGGCACCATCTCCGCGAGGCGTTGCGGCTGCGGTCGAGGAAGATCCAGCCGCAGCCGCCGCTCTCGGTCGGGCAGCGGCGCACGCGCCCGATGTCGGCCGTGCGCAGCAGGTCCAGGGCGGCGTCCACGGCGCGGTCCGGCACCAGGGACGCGGGGACGAGACCGACCACCAGCCGGAGCGCGGACGCCCCTCGCGGATCCGGTGTCAGCCTGGAGCGGCCCGCCGCGGCGAGCCAACGGCAGTGCAGCCGATCGAGCGCTGCGCTCGAGGCCGCGACATCGATCGGCGCCACATCCAGCGCGGCGGTGGCGAGCAGAATCAGGTGCAGTGACTCGCGGATGTCCTGGCCGGCGGCCAGCGCGGCGTGCGCCGCATCAGGGTCGCGCTCCCACGCCTCGGCGACCGTCGTGGCCTCGGCCTCGGTGATCAATTCGGCGCGGCGCGCCCACAGCAGCAGCGTGGCCGGTGTCGACACGTAGTCCCGTGGCTTCCAGCCGGGGGCCGGGACCCCCCTTTCCAGGGTGTTGACCAGATCCAGGGCCGGATGGCCGCCCACCAGCGGCAGCTCGGACACGTCCATACATGGATGCTACCGGTCAACTCCATTTTGGAGGTAGCACAGAAGGGATACATTAAGGTCGCCCCAGCCGAGCAACGCTTGGAGCCTGGCACGTCGAGAACCGGCCCGGCGGCGCGGGCGGGCCGGCGCGGTGCCTCGGGCGGTCAGTTCGTGGCGAGCCGGTCGAACAGCTCCAGCGCGGCCTTGCGCACGTCCTCGGGCGACAGCCCGTCCAGCGTCTTCCTGGCGTGCGTGATGTCGCGCGTCGTGGCCAGCGTGATCGCCACCGACGAGGCGGCAGCGCGGTCGATCGATCCCGTCGGGGCGGCGTCGGCCAGCTGCTGGGCGCTCGCGGCGAGGTCGAGATTGTCTCTCAACGGTTCTCCTCGGGTGAAGACGGTTCGGCCCATTGCATCATCTGGCGTCGTGTCTCATCCACCATTCGGTGAATTCCCGGCATCGCCCGTCTGGCACGAACCGGATCACCCAAAGATTGCTATAGGTTTTGTCGGGATACGTGGTGACCCCTTGAATGACGCCGACGTCTTCCGCGACGGACACAGGATGCCACTCGAACGCGGCCTCGCCTGGTTCGTCCTTCCGGTCCAGCCAGTTCGCGACGATCTCCTCGCGCCCGCGCCACGGCTCGCTGTACGGCTCGGTGTAGTAGACGGCGTCATCGGTGAACAGGGCGGAGATGTCGTCGGGATCGTTGGAGTTCCACGCCCGCACGTACCCCTCGATCCACGGGCGCAGCTCGACCACGGAATTCATCCCCTCAGCGGATCGTGTCCGACGGTCATGAGCTCGCGCCGCGAGTCGTCGTCCGTCCTGTCGCCCATGGTCTCGACGAGCTCGACGACCTGCCGCATCACGTCCAGGTCGTCCTTGGTCAGGTCGCCCTTGCGTTTGCTCAGGACGTGCAGCACGCCCCGCCCGAGCGTGTCGATGCCCATGTCCGGGTCCGGGGGGAAGCCATCCTCGTCGGAGGCGTCGGCCAGCAGGTACGCGCGCAGTTCCTCGGAGTTCATGTTGACCACGCGATGGAACTCGTCCCAGAGCATGTCCGTGTCAAACCCTTCAGTCATACGGCCCCGCCTACCCGCCACGCCTCAGGTTACGCACCCGGCACGGCAAGCCCGGACTCGTACGCGGCGATGACGGCCTGCACCCGATCCCTCAGCCCCAACTTGCTCAGCACGTTGCTGACGTGCGTCTTCACCGTGTGCTCGCTGACCACCATGGCCTGGGCGATCTCCGCGTTGGACAGGCCGCGCGCGATCAGCAGCAGCGTCTCGCGTTCGCGTGCCGTCAGCACCTCCGGCGCCGCCGCAGGAGGCCGGGCCGCCGGCCGCTTGGCGAACTCGGCGATCAGCTTCCCGGTGACGGCGGGGGCGAGCAGCGACTCGCCGGCCGCCACCACCCGGACCGCGTTCACCAGGTCGTCGCGCCGCACGTCCTTGAGCAGGAAGCCGCTCGCTCCCGCCCGCAGCGCGTCGAACACGTAGTCGTCCAGGTCGAACGTGGTCAGCATCAACACCCGGCACCCGCTTTCCGCGCACACGATCCTGGCGGCCTCGATGCCGTCCATCCTGGGCATGCGGATGTCGAGCAGCAGCACGTCGGGGGAGTGCTCACGGACCGCGGCGACCGCCTCTGCCCCGTCGCCCGCCTCGGCCACCACGTCGATGTCCGGCTGGGCGTCCAGGATCATGGCGAACCCGCCCCTGACCAGCTCCTGATCGTCGGCGACGACGACGCGCACGCTCATGACGCCGCCAGCGGCAGCCGTACCGACACCAGGAAGCCCGGACCGTCCTGGCGCGGCCCCGCCGTGGCGTCGCCCCCGCAGGCGGCGGCGCGCTCCCGGATGCCGATGAGCCCGTTGCCGCCCGAGGGCAGCGCCCGGTCCCCGCCGGTGCCGTTGTCGCTGATGTCGATCACGAGGTTGTCGTCCTCCCAGGTGAGCCGGATGTCGGCGCGGTCCGCGCCGGCGTGTTTGACGATGTTGGTGAGCGCCTCTTGCGTGATGCGATAGGCGGCCACCGCGCTGTCGGGCGCGATCGGGCGCGGCTCGCCCGTTTCGGCGAAGGCCACGTCAAGGCCCGTGCGGTGCACCTGCCCGGCGAGTGCGGGCAGGTCGCCGAGCGTGGGTTGCGGCAGGCGCGGCGGGTGCTCGTCCTCCTTCAGGACGCCCAGCAGGCGCCGCAACTGCACCATCGCGTCGCGCCCGGCCGCCGCGATCGCGTCGAACGCGGCCTCCGCCCTGGCCGGGTTGCTCCGCACCACCACGGGCCCGGCCTCGGCCTGCACCACCATCAGGCTGACCGCGTGGGCCAGGATGTCGTGCATGTCGCGGGCGATCCTGGCCCGTTCGCGCTCGGCGGCGCGCTCGGCTTCCATCTGACGTTCCCTTTCCAGCCTGGCGGCGCGTTCCTCGAGCGCGGCCGCGTGGGCGCGGGAGGTGGCGGCGGCCCGGCCGATGGCGTACGCGGCCACGACCTGCACTGTCCCACGCAGCAAGGTGTCCCACGAACCGGCCGTCAGCAGGGTGCCGGCGAAGGCCAGCATGAGCACGGAGATCCTCGGCACCCGGGAGCTGTAGGCGGCCACCGTGTAGAAACCGACCAGGACGCCGTACCAGATGGGCTGCCGGGCGACGTTGTCGGCCAAATCGTAGAGCTCGCTCGTGCACAGGCTGAGCACCAGGACAGTCACCGGCGCCCGCCGCCGCCACGCCAGGGGAAGCGAGGCGCCGACCGCGACCACATATGCCCACCAGTGCCACGGCCGGCCGGTGGCGCTCTGCGCCGAGAGCAGTGGCCATAGCTGAATCACGGTGATCAGCCCGGCGAGCACCCCGTCCACCCACAGCTGCGGCAGCGCCTGGAGCCTCCGGCGAGCGACGTCGACCAACGTCAAATCAGACACGGTGTGCCATTGTCCCTCACGCATGGACGAGCGCGTGCCGGGCGGCCGGTGCCTCACGCCGGGCCAGCGGCCAGAACGACACCAGCAGGAAGACCGCGCCCACGGGGATCAGGTCCTTGTCGATCAGCGGGAGCATGAGGTCGATCAGCACCAGGACCGGCGTCCAGGCCTTGACCTCCTTGCGGAAGGCGGCGTGGATGACGAGCGCGAGTTGCGCCACGTAGAACAGGTACGGGCCCGCGTCGTAGATGGCGAGCTGCACCCCGGGCACGGCCTGCACCTGGTCGAAGAGCGGGCCCATGGCGTCGTGGTCGGCCGCCATGAACCCGATCACGATGTCGATGCCGAACTGCGCGAGCAACGCCACGATGCCGGCGGTGCCGGCCACCGCGCTCATGGTCGCCAGGGCCTTGCCCCCGGCCATCTGCCGCAACCGCCAGAAGATAGGGACGAAGAGGACAAGGGCTCCGATGAACGCGAGATGGCCCGTGGTCCAGGCGATGCCCGGGCCCCGGCTGCCGTCGAGACCGTCGAGGATGCGGATCACCCCGTAGGCGAGGACGAGCAGCGGTGCGGCGATGAAGGCGAAACGAGGATTCATGGGGAAATCCTCGGCTCGCCCGGGGGTGGCGGACATCGCCGGTACGGGCGATCATCTCCCTCCCTCGTAGGAGTGAGGGCGAATGGCTCACACCGGCGATCCGATCCAAGAATCTGGTGAATTCGATGAGGTATGGAGGTACTCAGGCGGATGGTCGCGCACTCAGTAACGATGGGAGCCGTGTGGGGGCCGGCTCCAGGGCGCTTTGCCGCGAAGGAGGGGACGGCACGTGCCGCGGCTCGGAACGAGCGGTCTGCCAGCCGCGAAGCCGAACCGCGGCACGTGCCGGATTCACGCTGACAGAGAGCGTGGACCCTTTCGGCGTGCGGCTTCAGTGCGCGGCGAAGACCTGGGTCCAATACGAACCGGAGGAGACGTAACCGACGCCGATGTGGGTGTAGGAGCAGTCGAGGATGTTGCGTTTGTGGCCCGGGCTGCTCATCCAGTCCGCCATGACGGCCGCCGCCGTACGCTGCCCGTACGCGATGTTCTCGCCCCACGAGCTGACAGGTGAGAAGCCGGCTGCCTCGATGCGGGCGTCGGCGTCCTTTCCGGTGGGTGAGGTGTGGTCGAAATAGTCCTTCGCGACCATGTCCTTGGAGTGACCGTAGGCGGCCTCGCGGAGCTTGGCGTCGTGCTTGAGCGGCTTGCATCCGGCCTTGGCCCGCTGCGCGTTCGCCAGTTGCACGACCTGGTTCTCGAGTGTCGTGCCGACGGTCATGGGAGCCGGCTTCGCCGTCGAGCGGGCGGAGGGGGACAGGGTGCTCTTCGAGGGCTTTGGGGTTGCCGTCGGCTTCTTGGGGACTACGGGCTTCCGGGTGGCGGTGGGCCGAGGGGTGGCCTTCTTGGTCGGGGTCCGGGTGGCGGTGGGTTCGGGGGTGATCTCGACGTCGTCGGGGTAGCCGAGGGCCCCGGCGGCCGATGTGGAGGTGGGCGTGGCGGTATAGGCCATGTTGTCGGCGGCGCTCTGCTGGGTAACGGCCGCGAGCAGCCCTCCCACGACCGTCGTCAGAACCACCGCACCGGCGCCGAGACCCACCCTGGTTGCAAACTCTCTGTTGAGCGGCACGACGAAGCTCCTCGTTGCCAATCGCGGTGTTTCTGAGGTCTGGAAGGAGTGCGGCGATCGAGCGCCGCCAGGTCGGCGGCTCGTCGGCCCGCTCTGCGAGTTCGGCGTCGGCGGCGACGAGGTGGGAGTTCGGGAGGAACAAGCATCGAGCGCTACTGTAGCGCCCAGTGGCCTGTTTGTGGCCGAATGGGTGATTTGCCGCCTTAGAAGCTGATGGGGTGGATTATGCCTTCGCCGGGGCGGACGCGGGACCTGTGCTGCCGCGCGGCGTCAGCACCGCCGCCTGGTCCTCGTACGGGGGCACGCTCTCGCCCGCGATCAAGGCCAGCAGCCGTTGGGCCGCGTGCGCCCCGTAGGCCGGGATGTCGCGGGTGAGCGCCGTCAGCGGCGGCCGTACGACCTGAGCCAGGGGCGAGTCGTCCCAGGCCACGATCGAGAGCTCGCCCGGCACCTGCACCCGCATCTCCTGGGCGACGGACATGCCGGCCACGGCCATGATGTCGTTGTCGTAGATGATCGCCGTGGGCCGGTCCGGTGAGCTGAGCAGCCGCCGGGTGGCGCGGGCGCCTTCCTCGCCGGTGTAGTCCGTGTGCACGGTGACGTGCTCGGCCGCTCCATGGCACGCCTCGGCGAACGCCTGATCGCGTACGGCGGTGTGGACCAGCTCCGGCAGCCCCGCCACCCGCGCGATGCGGCGGTGGCCGAGCGCCACGAGGTAGCCGACGGTCTCGCGGACGGCCTGGCCGTCGTCGGACCAGATCGCCGACAACGAGCCGGACTCGGAGGGGTGGCCGATGACGACGACCGGCATGCCGAGCCGCTCCAACTCCGTCACGCGGCCGTCCGCATAGTGCAGGTCGACGAGGAAGACGCCGTCGATGCGGCTCTCACCCCACCAGCGCCGGTAGACCTCGCTCTCCTGCTGGTGGCTGGTCACCACCTGGAGCAGCAGTGCGTACGACCGGTCGGCGAGCACGCCCTCGATGCCGCTGATCAGCTCCATGAAGAAGGGCTCGACGCCGAGGATCCTGGCGGGACGGCACAACGCCAGGCCGACGCAGTTGGCCCGGGCGCCGTTGAGCGCCCGCGCGGCGCTGTTGGGCCGCCAGCCGATCTCGTCGGCGATGGCGATGATCCTGGCCCGCGTCGCCTCCGACACCCCCGGTTGCCCGTTGAGCGCGTAGGACACCGCCACCTTGGAGACGCCCGCCCGGCTGGCGATGTCGGCGATCGTCGGTCGCTTCACGGACTTCCTCTCTGAACCGGGTAACCACTCATACTTTAGGACAATCCGGATCGGAGGCATTAACCGCTTAAGCCGCGTGCCAGGGTCTCGTGTCGTCCGTTTCTTGGGCGGCCCCGGTCACGCGCAACGCGTACGTGGGGCGTTCGGCGCCCTCCACCTGCCCCAGGTAGGTGTGCCCGGTGAGGTGGCACCAGGCCGGCAGGTCGACGGGGGCGGCCGGGTCGGTGGCGATCAGATGGATGACGGCGCCGGGACCGGCCCGGCGGACGTGGCCGCGCAGCTCGATGAGCAGCTGAACGCACAGCTTGTCGCCGCCGTCCACAACGAGATCAGGCATACGCCTAGGAAACCACCCCGGGAAGCGATCAAGCACGTCAACGTGGGCCGTCCCCAGGTCAGGTACCTCGAATGCTACCGGCTCCCGATGTCCCTCAGGTCAAGGCCTGGCTCGATGCGGTCAGGAGAGGAAGCATGACCTCCACACGGGTGCCCCCGCCGGGCTCGCCGGCCACCACGCAGATGCCGCCCAGCTCGGCCGCCCGCTCGCGCATCGACCCGAGGCCCACACCTGACCGGTAGGACTCGGGCAGCCCCTTGCCGTCGTCGCTGATCAGCACGCGCAGCACGGACCGCTCCCGATGGAGCACGATCCGGGCGAGCGACGCCTCGGCGTGCTTGCGGATGTTGGTCAGGGCTTCCTGGACGATCCGGTAGACCGCCACCTCGACCGCGGCCGGCAGGTCCCGCAGGTTGCCCTCGACCTGCACCTCGACCGCCGTGTCCGGTGAGGACTGCCCGGCCAGCTCGCGGACCGCCCGGGCCAGGCCCAGGTCGTCGAGCGCGGGCGGGCGCAGGCCGTACACGAGCTCGCGGATGTCCAGCGTGACCGCGCTCATCCCGGCGTGCAGCTCTTGGAGCAGCTGGTCGGCGGCCTCCGGGGACCTCTTCAGGCTGAGCCTGGCCATGTTGATGGTCATGGCCATGGCGGAGAGGGTCTGGCCGAGCCCGTCGTGCAGGTCCCGGCGCAGGCGGCGGCGTTCCTCCTCCCTGGTGGTCAGGATGCGCTCGCGGGAGCGCTGCAGGTCGGCGGCCATACGGACGGCGTGGGCGACGTCGGCGGCGTACGGGGCGAGCGTGGCCAGCACCCGCTCGTTGTGCGCGGCGGGGAAGCGGCGCGGACCCGGAGGCCCGACGAGGAGGCGGCCGACGCGCTCCCCGTGCCACACCAGGGGCACCTCGCGCGGGCTGTCGCCCACCCGGCCGCTCTCGACGTACCGGGGCTCGCCGTCGGCCACCTCGACGGCCACACCCTCGACCGCCAGCCCGTCACGCAGCACGCCAACCACCGAGGTCAGCGCCTCCGCCGGGTCGCCGCGGCGCACGGCCTGGGTGAGGCGCTCGGCGAGCACGCCGGGGTCACCGACGGCGCCGTACAGGAGCCGGTCCACGGCCCGCTGCAGCGCCCGCCGCAGCGGCTGGAAGAACGCGCCCGCGAAGAGCGCGGCGGAGATCCCGGCCACCTGGCCGTAGCCGGAGACCAGGACGCTCGACAACGTGCTGGCGGCGAAGTAGACCGCGCTGACCACGGCCACCAGCCCGGCCGCCACGAAGGCGCGGCTGATCACCGTGTCGATGCCGTAGAGCCGGTAACGCATCACCGAGAACGCGACCGCGACCGGGATGAGGGCGGCCCAGACGACCGCAGGCCACATCAGGTCCTGGTCGAACGCGGCGGCGACCAGGAAGGCGATGTATCCGGTGAACGCCAGCAGCGGCCAGCCGATCTGCCGCCTGGTGACCGGGTCCGCGCGCCGCATCCGCAACGCCAGCGACAGAGCCGCCAGCGCCATGGAGACGTAGATGCCGGTCCAGGCGATCACCGAGATCGTCTGCCCGTACGGGGCGAACGCGGGGATCTGCAGCGGATTGGGGATGACCACCGGGAACGGGTAGCCCTCGGGGGGCGGGGGCGGCTGGAACGTCGTGCGCACGAGGTTGGCGGTGATGGAGGCGTAGCCGAGCACCAGGGCGACCCGCCACCGCTTGGAAGGCAGGTGGCCGTCCGGTGAGTACAGCGGCAGCACCATCGTGAGCAGCACGCCGCACACCGCCCAGCCGATGTTCGCGGGAAGGCGCAGGTAGCCGGCGGTGAGCAGGTCGCCGGAGGAGGCGGCGCGGAACATCAGCGCGGCGGAGACGTCGCTGAGCCCGGCCGCGAGGCCGCCCAGGCACATCAGCCACGCCATGTTCAGCCGGGGGCGGTGGAAGAGCAAAAAGGCGCCGACCGCGGGGAACGTCAGCCCGGCGGCCGACTGGGGCGACACGGTCCTGGCCGGGATCCACTCGGCGGGCAGCCGGCTCCAGATGACCACCGCGGCGACGGTGAGGACGGGAGACACGACCGCCATGACGACGGCCACGACCCGCGCGGCCTTCCCCCGGCCCGAGAGGTCGCTGAATTCGACCATCGGCTTGTCCGTCCTAAGCGCTGTCCTGGCCCCGCGAATGTGGCGGGGCCAGGACAGAATAGGCGCTACTGGACGGTGACGGTGGCCTGAGCGGTGATGGTTGTGCCCTGGACCTGGCCGGTCACGGTGAACGTGCCCGGCTGGGCGTACCGGTCAGGGCTGATGGCCTCCCAGGTGACGGCGACCGAGCCGTCCTTCGACCCGTCGTTGTACGTCGCCACGACGGTCTTCGGCAACGGCGGCGCCACCCCGGCCCGGGTCGTGACCGCTTCCTCGGCGATCGAGGTGATGGTCACGGCCGCGGTGGTGCGGACGTACACCGTTGCCTGGACGGGCTGGCGGACGCCCTCGGCGAGTCCGGAGACCGTGAAGCTGGTGCCACCCGTCTTCACCTGGTCGGGCGTCACCTGCTGCCAGGTGACGGCGGCGGTGCTGCGGGCGCCGTCGGCGTACAGGGTCTCCACGGTGGCCGGCAGCTTGGGCAGCGTGTCGACCAGGGTGGGGACGTGCACGGGGCGCACGGAGTCCGGCGGGACCTCGTACACCTTGGCCTCCAGCAACCCGACCGACGCCCCGCCGGCCTCCAGTTGGACGCGCAGCCTCGAGGTCGTGACGGTGTCGAAGGAGACGGTGTTGTAGGCGTCGATCACCTTCGGGTAGGAGGCGACGCCGGTGACGTCCTCGAAGGAGTCCCCGTCCCACTGCTGGATCTTCCACGAGGCGGGCAGGCGCACGCCGCCGCCGTCGTCGAAGAAGTACACGTCGGCCTTGTTCACTCGCACCGGCGACGGCCATTCGAGCTGCACCCACTGGGTGCCCTGCTGCGGCCAGGTGCCCCAGCGCGGGTTGGCGCCGTCGTTGGAGCGCGGCGGGTCGATGCCGTCGTTGATGGCGGTGACCCGCTCCCACGGCGAGGTGTAGGAGGCGGTGGGCGTGGCCTTGGGCGCCACGTTCACCTGTGCGGCCTGGGCCGTGGCGGCGACGGTCACGGTCGCGGAGCCGCTCTTCTCGCCGTCCGAGGCGGTGAGCTCCAGTCGATACGTGCCCGGCTCGGAGAACGACACGACCGTGCTCGTGCCCGCCGGGTCGGTGAAGAACGCCTCACCGGGCCCGTCCGCCTTGGCCCACTGCGTGGTGAGCGTGCCCTTCGGCAGCGCGTCGTCCTTGGCCACCGCGTCGATCCTGGCCTGGCCGGGACGGCTGAAGGTGGGATCGACCACCGCCGCCACGTACGGGGCCCGGTTGGTGACCGAGCCGGCGTCCGCGCCCGTCTGGTACGCCTGGATCTCCTTCAGCCCCGTGGCGTAGCCGGGCCGGTGGGTGACCAGGACGCGCAGCTTCTGCGCCGTGACGGCCGGGAAGCGGACCTCGTTGAGGTTCGCCCGCGGGTAGACCGGCTTCTTGGCCTGCCCCGGCACGTCCTTCCAGGTGTCGCCGTCCTGGTACTGCACCGAGTAGAAGGCGGGCTCGCTGTACCCGGCCGCCTTGCGGTCGTTGTAGAAGTACAGCTTGACCTGGTCGACCTTCTGGGCCGAGCCGAGGTCGACCTCCAGCCAGTCCTGGGTCTTGCCGGAGCCCTTGCTGCCCCAGTACGGCTCGTTGATCGTGAACCCGTCCACCGCGCCGGCCGGGTCGCCGTGGGAGGCGGTGGCGGACTTGACCAGGTTCGGGCGGGTGGAGCGCAGGTCCACGCCGGCCTTCTGGAACAGGTCCTCGACTCGGTCGCCCTCGAGCTCGACCTGCGCGGGGGCCTTCATGGCGCCGGCCTTCTCGGAATGCACCACGGTGCCGCCCTCGACCTTGCCCGTCGCCGGGTCCCAGACCGCGTGCGCGAGACCGGAGAGCGTGACCTTGCGCTTGCCGTCGATGAGGATCGAGTACCCCTCGGGCACGCCGGCGTAGTGGGTGGTCCCGTCGCCGGGCTTGTCCCACACGATGGTGAGGTCGTTGCCCCGGTAGTTGATGCCGTTGACGGTGAAGTGGTCCCAGCCGATGTCCACCGGCCACAGCTCGACCTTGCCGTCCGAGCGCGGGCGCAGGCCCATGACGTCCTCGATGACGGTCCAGTTGCTGCTGCCCAGGATCGTGTGGTGGATCCAGGAGCGGTAGCCGATGGTCTTGGTGGTCTTGTTCCAGTCGGCCCAGAACTCGTTGGCGTCGGGGTAGCGGGTGTCGCCACCGACGTACTGCGACCAGGCGTTCCAGTAGAGCAGCTGCTTGTACTGGTCGGCGGTGACGTACGGAGTCTGGTACTCGCGGATCGCCTTGGAGAAGAAGGCGAAGTTACGCGTCGAGTTGATCTGCGAGAAGTTGTTCGACCCCGGGATCCCGGCCTCGGCCGCCTCGGCCTTGTCCTTCTGGTTGGCGGTGTACGCCGGGAAGATCGGATATTCCGTAGGATCGGCCCACAACCGCAGCGCCTCCCGATATTTCGGGTCGTCGGTGGGCACCAGGCCCGTCGCGTACGGGATGTAGTTGTTCGACTCCTTCCACGGGATCAGGTTGCCCGTCTGCAGGTCGCGGTGCTTGAAGAGCTTGTTCTGCTCGTCCCAGAGCAGGGTGAGGATGGCGTTCTTGACCCTGTCGGCCACGCCCCGCATCTCGGCGGCCTTCGCCTGGTCACCCGACAGCTCGTACGCCTGTGCCGCCGCCATCGCGTTGGCGTAGACGTAGGCGCCTTCCAGCCGCTCGTTCGCCCGGTCGTAGTAGTGGAACGACACCGCGTCGGCGTCGTTGCCGGTCATGGCCTCCCAGTCGTACTCGATGACGCCGTTCTTGTTGGAGTCGTAGGCGTTGAGCTGCCCGTAGACGTCCTTCTCGGCATACCGGGCCAGGTTGCGCAGGATCTGCGGCTGCCCGCCGTGGATCTGGTAGCTCTCCAGCGCCGCCGCCGAGATGTACTGCGTGTAGCTGTTCGACCAGTTCTCCGGGTCGCCCGGGTTGTCGGTGTACTTGGAGTTACGCGACACCTCGCCCGCCGACACCCACGGCCCGTACGAGTAGATCGGGTTGCGCAGGTACTTCAGGTCCTGCACGAACATCGGCACGGTCAGCACGATCGCGTTGTTGTAGCCCAGCGCGCCCTCCACCGACGTCGGGAACTGGAAGTCGTTCCCGGGGATGTCGGCGTCGAGGAAGTTGAAGCGCATGAGCCACCAGCGGTAGTACACGAACTTCTTGATGTTCTCGTCGGGCACGTCGATGTAGGGGACGTTGTCCGCCCACCAGGCGTTGTAGTCCTGCAGCTGCCGCCGCAGCGCCTGCTCCGGTGAGCGGCCCTTGTAGCCGTCGTACTCGGCGCGCGAGCCGGCGAGCTCCTCGGTGACGAAGCCCATCTGGACCTTGGTGCGCACGGTCTTGCCCGGCTCGACCGTGACGGCGCCCTTGAGCGTGCCATCGTCGGCCTTCAGCCCGTCACCGCTGAGCCTGGGGAAGATCGTGGTCAGCTTGTTCTTGGCGAACACCGCGCCGGTCAGCTCCCGGTCGCCGTCGGCCGCCTTGGTGTAGGGCGAGGTCACCGTGATCGGGACCGACTTCGCCGCCGACCCCGTGTTGGTGATCTCCAGCGTCGTCACGGCCACGTTCTGGTGCGTGATGAACTTCTTCACGCCGACCGACAGCCCGTCCCCGGCGTACTGGCCGGTCCAGTGGCTGGGCATCTGCAGCCGCTTCGACACGTCCTCGGTGAGCGTGGTGCCGAGCGAGATCGTGTACGCGTCCCGGTTGTCGATGCTCTCCCAGTACGCGACGTACCCGCCGAAGCCGATCTTCCGAGGGTCGTGCTCCTTCATGAACAGCGCCCGCCCGCGTGACATCAACCACGTGCCTGCCGGGTCGTCGCCCGGCCGGGCCAGCATGCGGTCGATCCAGTACGAGTCGCCGCCCTTCTCCTTCTTGTAGATCTCCTCCATCATCTTGCGCGGGTGGTATCCGACCGGCTCGTCGGGCACGGGGTCGGCACCCGTGAACACCGGCATCCCGAGATCATCCACGGCGACCGCCGAGGTCGGCAACGCGACAAGAGAGGCTGTGAGCGCTAACACGGCTACGAAACGCATGGGCATTCTCCAGAGGGTTCAGATCGGCAGCCAGACACGCATGGTCGCGGGACCCCGGTTACCCCACCGGTGGTAAGGGATGAGCCGCAGCCGCGCGTCCGAGGCGTCCACGCGGCCGTTCCGCGACGGCCCGTACGGCCAGCCGTCGCCGTCGCTGTCGCCGAGCGAGGCCTCGACCTCCAGCTCGACCACGCCGTTCGCCTCGTGCTCCACGGGCGGCTCGACCCGCACGGCCAGGTCGGCGAGCGGCGGCTCGTCGCCCACGGACTCCGCGCAGTAAACGAGCGGACCCCGCTCGACCGCCGCGCACGCCCGAAGCGCGTCGATCTTGCTGTTGGGGAACGTCCACCTCGGCGACATCGCCAGCTCCAGCCGGAGCTCGTCACCCGCCCGCCACGGCCCGTCGACGGAGGCGTACCCGGGCGCCACGGGACGGACCGTGCCGCCGTGCGCGAGCGTCGCGTCCGAGGCCCAGGCCGGGACGCGCAGCTTGATCCGCCCGTCGCCGTCCTCCAGCACCCGGACCGTCACCGCGCCGTGCCACGGGTAGCCGGTCTCCACTCGCACCGCGACCCCGCCGCCGCGGATCTCCGACGGCGTGAAGTGGTGGATCTGCAGACCGTCCGCCGCGGTCGTGGCCATGTAGGCAGGCAGGGAGGCCAGCGTGCGGGCGATGTTGTTCGGGCAGCAGGACACGTCGAACCAGGGCGAGCGCAGCCCGCCCTCCGCAGCGTGGTTCACGCCTTCGAGCGGGACGGCGGCCACCCGCACCTGCAGCGGGTTGGCGTAGAAGAACGACCGGCCGTCCAGCGCGACGCCGGTGGCGAGCATGTTGTACAGGGTCCGCTCGGCCAGGTCGGCGTAGCGGACGTCGCCGGTGGCCAGCAGCAGCCGGTGCGCCAGCATGATCGAGGCGATGCTCGCGCAGGTCTCGTTGTAGGCCCGGTCCGGCGGCAGCTCGTAGTCGTCGCCGAACGACTCGTCGATGTGCCGCGAGCCCATGCCGCCGGTCAGGTGCGTACGCCGGGCGACCGTGCGCTCCCACTGCGCCTCGACCGCCTTCAGCAGCTCCTCGTCGCCGGTCTCGACGGCCACGTCCACGACGCCGGAGGCCAGGTAGAGCGCCCGCACGGCGTGACCGCGGAACACCTGTGCCTGGCGGACCGGCATGTCGTCCTGGTAGTAGGCGCGGCCGAAGGGGATGTCGGCGAGCGCCGGCAGGCCGCGCCGCTCGACGAAGCGCCGGGCCATCTCCAGGTAGCGCTCGGTCCCGGTCACGCGGTAGAGCTCGACGAGCGCCATCTCGATCACGGGGTGCCCGCAGGTCTCGGTGCCGTCCATGAAGCGGCGGCAGACGTGGTCGGCGGCCCGCACCGCCACCTGCGTCAGCCGGTCCTCGCCGTGCATGCGCAGCCGGGCGACCGCCGCCTGGATGAGGTGGCCGTAGCAATAGAGCTCGTGCCCCCATTCGAAGTCGGTGTAGCGGCTGCCGGACCAGCGGGTGTTGATGTAGCCGTCGCCCTCCTGGGCCTGGGCCACGGTCTCGGCCAGTGCCGGCAGCCCGGGGTGGTCGGCCCAGGCCATGGCCTCCAGCAGCTTGTAGATCTCGGAGTCGCTGAACTCCCGGCCCCTGCGCGGGCGCTCGCCCCGGAAGTTGCCGATCCAGCCTTCGCGTTCTTCCCATTCCTGGCAGTGGGCGATGGTGACCTCGCGGTTGAGCGCCACCCGGTCGCCCCAGAAACCGGGCGAGAGCCGTACCGCGTCGAGGCCGAGGGGGGACAGGACGCCCGATGAGGGCAGGACGGGATTAGCCACGCAGAGCTCCTGACATGAATCCGCGCACGTAGTGGCGCTGCAACACGATGAAGAGGATGAGACAGGGGAAGGCCATGACCATGACGCCGGCCTGGAGCATGCCGTAGTCGATCGCGCCGAACGTCTGCTGCGTCATGCTCACCACGGCCACCGGCAGCGTGAACGATGCTCCGTCGTTGAGCAGGATGAGCGGCGCGAAGAAGTCGTTCCACGAGGCGAGGAACGCGAACAGGCCCACCGTGATCAGCGCGGGCCGCACGGCGTGCAGCAGGATCCTGGTGAAGGCGCGGAACGTGCCGCAGCCGTCCACCAGCGCCGCCTCCTCCAGCTCACGGGGCAGCGCCTCGAAGGCGTTGCGCATCATGAACAGCGCGAAGGGCAGCTGGAACATCACGAACACCAGCGACAGCCCGACGAGCGAGTTCTGCAGCCCGATGTAGCCGAGCAGCACGTAGAGCGGGATGAGGATGGTCGCGTACGGCACCATGAGGATCGCCAGCGTGGCGAGGAACAGCAGATTCTTGCCAGGGAAGTCGAAGCGGGCGAACCCGTATCCGCCGAGCGCGGAGACGACGAGGGTGCCCGCCACCGTCATGACGGAGACCAGCACGCTGTTGGTCGAGTACGTGCCGAGGCCCTCGCCGAATTGGGCCATCTCCAGGTAGTTGGACGGCTCCTCCAGCGAGGCGTAACCGCTCCACACCAGCGGGAACAGGAACAGCACCGCCAGGGCGGACAGCGTGAGGTAACGGCTCATCGCAGCCTCCGCATCATCAGCGTGTTGAGCCCGACGAGGGCCACGAGCAGCACGACCGACAGCGCCGCCGCGCCGCCGAGGTTGAAGCGGAAGAACGCCTCGCGGTAGATGACCATGACCATGGAGACCGTGCTGTTGTCCGGGCCGCCGTTGGTGAAGACGAAGAACTGGTCGAAGGCCAGCAGCGAGCCCGTGACGCTGAGGATGAGCATCAACGCCAGCGTCGGGCGCAGCAGCGGCAGCGTGATCTTGGTGAAGACCTGCCAGCGGTTGGCGCCGTCGCTGCGCGCGGCCTCGTACACCTCGGTCGGGATGGCCTGCAGGCCGGTCAGCAGGATGAGCATGTTGAACCCGGCGAACCGCCAGATGACCAGCGTGATCGTGGAGAACAGCGCCATGTTGGGCGTGCCGATCCACTTGATCGGCTCGTCGGTGATGCCCAGAGATTGGAGCATCGGGTCGATGGGGCCGAAGTCGTTGTTCAGCATGCCGTAGAACAGCAGCCCGGCCGCGGCGAAGCCGACCGCGCCCGGCAGGAAGAAGGCCGTCCTGAAGAACCCGATGCCGGGCTTGCGATCCTGCACCAGCAGGGCCAGGCCGAGCGCCACAGCGGACAGCAGCACGGTGGTGATGGCGGTGTACTTGAGCGTGAAGAAGACCGCGTCGACGAAGAGCGGGTTGTCGGCGATCTTGGTGTAGTTCTCGGGGGCGTTGAACGTGGCCTGGCCGAGCAGGGGCCAGCGGTTGAGCGACATCCACACGACCAGCACCAGGGGCGCGATGAAGAGCACCCCCACGATGACGGCCGTGGGGGCCGCGTACAGCCAGCCCTGGACCTTCCTGCTCCGCCACCGGGCGGGCGGCGCGGAGTGTGCCGGCCGCCGCCCGGATCGCGTGATCGTCAAGGTCATTGTTGCAGCGACTTCGTGATCTCGGCGTTGAGCTGTGGGAGCTTCGAGACGTCACCGAACACGGCCTCGCGGGCGTAGCGCAGCCACGGACCCTGCGGGTCGTTGAACGTCTGGCCGAAGCGCAGGGCGAACGGGGTCTGGCCCTTGGCCACCAGCGAGTTGATCAGCACCACGCGCGGGTCCTCGGCGGAGTACTTGTTGCTGGCCAGGTCGGTGCGGGCGAGCACGTCCTTGTTCTTGGCCATGACCTCGACCTGGGCCTGGTCGGAGACCGTCCAGGACAGGAACTCCCAGGCGGCGTCGGCGTTCTTGCTGGTGGAGGAGATGCCGATGGAGTCGCCGCCGACGAACGTCGACTCGCCGCCGTCGGGGCCGGCGATCGGGGTGACGCCGATCTTCACGTCCTTCGGCATGAGGCCGAGCGTGGTCGAGGGCATCGGCATGACGCCGATCTCGCCCTTGGGGAAGAAGCCGGTCCAGGTCGGGCCCTGCTCCTCCTTGGTCGTCGGGCCTGTGACCTTCTTCTCGTACAGGTCGCGGTAGATCTTGAAGACGTCGGTCATCGCGGGCTGGTCGTTGAGCGACTGCGTGCCCTCGGCGTTCATGACCTGGCCGCCGGCGGCCCAGACGGAGGGCCAGAACGTGAAGACGTAGCAGCCGCCGCAGTTGCCGCCGAAGAACGTGCCGTGGACCTTGCCGTCCTTGCCGAGCTTCTCTTGAATGGTGGTGGCGTGCTGGGCGAACTCCTTCAGCGTCTTCGGGCCCTGCTCGGGGTCGAGCCCGGCCTTCTCGTACAGGTCCTTGTTCCAGAACCAGACCGACAGGTCGAGGGTGTGCGGCAGGGTGTACATCTTGCCGTCGAGCGTGCCCAGCTTCATGTGCGAGGGTGCGAGCCCGGCCTTGTACGGCAGCGCGTTGACCCTGTCCGTGATGTCCATGAACAGGCCCTGGGAGGTGTAGTTCGGGACGAAGATGACGTCGGCCGCGAACACGTCGGGGAGCTGCTTGGCGCCGGCCGCGGCGGCGATGCGCGGCTGGTAGTTGTCCGTGGGGATGACGGTGAGCTTCACCTGGTTCTTGTGGGTCTTGTTGTACTCCTGGACCAGCCGCTCGCTCTGCGTCTGCGTGGCAGCGCGGGTCCACATCGTGATCGTCACGGGACTGTCCGCTGCTTGCGTGCTGCCCCCACCACCACCGCCGCCTCCGCCGCTGCCGCAGGCCGCTGCTGTGAGCGCTAACACACCGAGGAGGGAGATCCCGGCCAGCCTTCGTCTCATGATGTGCTCCTGGACTTAAAGGTTTTCGGAAACGTAGAAGAAACCTGTCTCACTGTCAATGGGTGTTAGGGTTCTATGCAGTTCACAGCCGACCGAAAAGGGTTTCGAAGCATGGCGACTAAGCGGGCGACCATCAGTGATGTGGCCTCGCTGGCGGGGGTGTCGATCGCCACGGCGTCCAAGGCGCTCAACGGGCGCCAGGATGTGCGGGCGGCCACGCGCGAGCGTGTGCTGGCCGCCGCGGCGGAGCTCTCCTTCCAGCCGAACGCTCTGGCCAGGGGACTGCTGTCGGGCCAGACCCGCACCGTGGGGCTGCTGACCTCCGACAGCGTCGGCCGGTTCGGCATCCCGGTGCTGCTCGGCGCGGAGAACGCGTTCGGGGCCGGCGAGATGGCCGTGCTGCTCTGCGACGCGCGCGGCGACGCGATCAGGGAGCAGCACCACCTGCGGGCGCTGCTGTCGCGCCGGGTGGACGGGCTGATCGTGGTGGGCGAGAGCACCAACCCGCGCCCGTCGGTGAGCAAGGACCTGCCGGTGCCGGTCGTGTACGCGTACGGGCCGTCCGAGGACCCCGACGACGTGTCCTTCGTGCCGGACGACGTGGGAGCCGCCGCCATGGCCGTCAACCACTTGCTGGCCATGGGACGCCGCAAGATCGCGCACATCACGGGGCCGGCCCACTACAAGGCCGCCCGAGACCGCGAGGAAGGTTTCCGGCTCGCGCTCGCCCAGGCAGGTCTGGAGCAGGTCGGTCAGACGTTGTCGGGGCCGTGGTCCCAGCGGTGGGGGCGGCACGCGGCCGAGATGGTGCTCATGGCCGAGCCCGAGATCGACGCCGTCTTCTGCGGCAGCGACCAGATCGCGGCCGGGTTCGTGGAGACGGCGCGGGAGCGGGGGCGGCGGGTGCCGGACGACATCGCGGTGGTCGGCTACGACAACTGGGAGGTGCTGTCCACCGAGACCCGGCCCGCGCTGACGACCGTGGACATGAACCTGGAGCTGCTGGGCCGGACGGCGGCGCAACACCTGTTCGCGGCCATCGACGGCAAGGCCACGCCGGGCGTGCACAAGATGCCCTGCCAGCTCGTCATCCGCGACTCCACCTCCCCGCCCGGCGTCTCCTGATCCTTTCGGCGTCCTCCCGGCCTGCCGACCCGCCGCCGTCGCCTTCGCCGGCCTGGCCGCCGTGTCCTCGCCGGGCCGGCCCGGCGAGGACACGGCGGGTGGTCAGGACGGGGTGCAGGTGTAGGGGCCGGGGATCGCGGAGTCGCCGCTGGGGCGGCTGGCCTGGAAGCCGAAGTTGGCCGAGGCGCCCGGGGGGAGGGAGCCGTTGTAGCTCATGCCGCGGGCCGTGACGGCCTGCCCGGTGCTGCTCATCGTGGCGTTCCAGCCTCCTGTGATCGTATGGCCGTTCGGCAGCGTGAACGTGACCGTCCAGCCGTTGATGGGCGTGGAGCCGGTGTTGGTGACGGTGACCTGGACGACGTAGCCGCCGCCCCACTGGCTCTGCACGGTCCCCGTGGCCGTGCAACTGCCCGGTCCGCCGCCTCCCGACGTGGTGGTGAAGGTCGTGGTGGGGGAGTTCGCGGACAGGTTGTTCGCGC
The DNA here is from genome assembly GCF_004011505.1 of Nonomuraea polychroma. Taxonomy (NCBI): domain Bacteria; kingdom Bacillati; phylum Actinomycetota; class Actinomycetes; order Streptosporangiales; family Streptosporangiaceae; genus Nonomuraea; species Nonomuraea polychroma. The sequence goes on along the minus strand of NZ_SAUN01000001.1, from coordinate 8,568,941 downwards.
CGTCACGGGCGCGTACGTACACCTGATAGGGGGTCGAGGCGCTCAATCCCGTCAGCGTGATGGAGTTGGTCGTGGTCTGGCCGAGCAGCGGGTCGGTGGTGCCCTGCTCGCGGTAGACGTTGTAGCCCGCCAGGCCCGAGCCGCCCGAGTCGGTGGAGGCCGCCCAGGTCAGAGTGGCGCCGCTGGAGGTCACGTTCGAGGCCGACGGCGTGCCGGGTGTCGTCGGAGGGGTGGTGTCGGTGCCGCCGCCGCCGAAGTACGTGGCCTCGCGCGAGGTCTGCCCGATGCCGTTGGCGCCGTTGAAGATCCGCTGCCCCCACGAGGTCAGCTGGGCGGGGTTGAAGTTGGTGACCATGTCGAGGTATTCGACGCCGCCGCCGTTGCCGCTCCACGACCACCCGATGTAGCCGAGTCCGCGCTGCTGCGCCTGGGCCATGATCGTGTCCTCGTCGGGGTTGCCGTCGGAGTGGTTGTGCCCGAACTCGCCGATCACCAGCGGCAGGCCGGCGGTCTGGAACGCGTTGAGGTAGGAGGTGATCTCCGCGGCCGTGTCGAAGACCCCGTACATGTGGACCGAGAAGACCGTGTTGCGCTGCGGGTCGGCGTTGAAGACGGTCTGGGCGTTGTCCCGCATCGTGAACTGCCAGTCCTGGCCCCAGTTGGGCGCGTCGACCATCAGCAGGTGCTGGAAGCCCAGGCTGCGCATCCGGCTGATGGCGCTGGTGGTCGCGCTGGTCCAGGCGGAGACGTTGTTGTTGCCGTAGGGCTCGTTGCCGATGTTGATGACGATGTAGTCCTCGGCGCCCGTCACCGCGCTCTTGACGCTGTTCCAGTAGGTGACCGCCTGGTCGAGCGTGTACGCGCCGCTCTGCTCGCCGTATCCGGTGGTGTCGTGGTTTTCGAGCACGCATATTAACCGGTTCTGCCGACACAGCGAGACGATGTTGGCCACGTCCGAGGCCCCGTTGGCCGGCCATCTGCCGCCGCTCAGCACCACGCGCACCGTGTTGGCGCGCAGCGCCTTGATGTTGGCGAAGGAGCTCGTCTGGCTCGTGTACCAGGTGTGCGCGTGGCTGACGCCGCGCATGACGAACGCGTTCCCGTTGGCCTCCACGATCCTGGCGCCGTTGACGCGGAGCCCGACCGCGGCGTGCGCGGGAGCGGCCGGGACGACGATCAGCATCGAGACGAGGAGCGCGAGGAACGCCGCGAGTCTGCTCATAACGGGTGCCTTTCCTTAGATTAACCGGTTAGGTACACACGCTGATCCCAATCCGCCGTGATGTACAGGAATCAGCCGAGTGGCCGCGGAGAATGCCTGGACTCGGGTGAAACTTTCACCGGAGCGTCGGCAGGCCGGCGGCGAGCGCGCTGAGCATGCGGACGAGCGTGGGCACCATCTGCGGGCAGGTGGCGGCGAGCTCGGGGTCGCGGGCGTAGACCTCGGCCAGCGTGGGGGAGGGGTTGGCGGCGGGATAGAGCAGACCGCCCAGGCCGGCGGCTCCCATGACGAGCTCCCCCGCCTCGGTATCCGTGAGGTCGGTGACGACCGCCACCTCCGAGGCCAGGTCGGCGAGCACGCTCACCACGGCCCGCTTGAACGTGTGCGCCGCCTCGACCGACACGTTGTGCTCCAGGCTGGTGGAGGTGTGGCTGAGCAGGTCGCAGAAGAGCGGCCGCTCGGTCAGCGTCTCCGCCAGCACCGTCACCACGTCGGCCGTGCCGGAGGCGTGCCGCAGTCGCCCGCTCACTTCCTCGGCCCACTCCCGCCACTCCTCGGCGGCCAGCTGGAGGTAGATCTCCTCCCGGGTGCCGAAATAGCGCACGATGTTGGACTTCGCCAGGCCGACCGCCTCCGCGACCGCGCCCAGGCTGACGTTGCGCACGCCCGAGGCCATGGCGAGCTCGCGCGCGGCGTCGAGGATCGCCTCGCGCCGCTGCTGCTTGTGCTCCGGCCGCCTGGCCCTGAGGAAAGTCATCGTGGTGCCAGGATAAGGCTCAGAGTTAAAAGAACGCCGTTCTCTTGTTAAGAGGACATCGTTCTGTTAGCGTCCCGAGGTGTGACCGAGATACGGATGCGAGTGAACGGCACGGACGAGAAGCTCGACGTCGAGCCGTGGGTCAGCCTGCTCGACGCGCTACGTGAACGCCTGGGCGTGACGGGCCCGAAGAAGGGCTGTGACCAGGGTGCCTGCGGCGCGTGCACGGTCCTCGCCGACGGCGTGCGGATCAACGCCTGCCTGGCCCTGGCCGTCCAGTACGCGGACAGGGAGATCACCACCATCGAGGGTGTGACCCCGCACCCGCTGCAGGAGGCGTTCATCCGGCACGACGGGTTCCAGTGCGGCTACTGCACCTCGGGCCAGATCTGTTCGGCGATCGGCATGCTCAGCGAGTGCGAGGACCCCGCCACGCTGACCGACGACGAGATCCGGGAGCGCATGAGCGGCAACCTGTGCCGCTGCGGGGCCTACAACGGCATCGTCGATGCGATCAAGGAGGTCGCGCGATGAGGCCGTTCGCGTACGTCAAGCCAGCCGATGTCGCCGAGGCCGTGCAGACGGCCGCCGCCGACCCCGGCGCCAAGTTCCTGGGCGGCGGCACCAACCTGGTCGACCTCATGCGCGAGGGCATCGAGCGGCCCTACACGGTCGTGGACGTGACCGGTCTGCCGCTCGACGAGGTGGCCGAGCTGCCCGGCGGCGGGCTGCGGATCGGCGCGCTGGTCCGCAACAGCGTCCTGGCCGCCGACCGGCGGGTCCGCAGCCGCTATCCGGTGTTGTCGCAGGCCATCCTCGCCGGCGCCTCGGCCCAGCTGCGCAACATGGCCACCGTGGGCGGCAACCTGCTGCAGCGCACCCGCTGTCCCTACTTCTACGACCAGGCGTCGGCCTGCAACAAGCGCGAGCCCGGCGCCGGCTGCGACGCGATCGGCGGGTTCAACCGCTCCCACGCGATCCTGGGCGTGAGTGACAGCTGCATCGCCACGCATCCCTCCGACATGTGCGTGGCGCTGGCCGCCCTGGACGCCGTCGTCGAAGTGCGGAGCGTGCGCGGCACGCGCCGGATCCCGCTGGCGGACTTCCACCTGCTGCCCGGCGACACGCCGCACGTCGAGACCGCGCTCGCGGCCGACGAGCTGATCACGGCCGTCGAGGTGCCGCCGATCGCGGCGCCCTCCCGCTATCGCAAGGTCCGCGACCGGGCGTCGTACGCGTTCGCGCTGGTCTCCGTGGCGGCAGCGCTGGAGGTCAAGGACGGGACGATCATCGAGGCCCGCCTGGCGCTGGGTGGCGTCGCGCCCAAGCCGTGGCGGGCCCGCGAGGCCGAGCGGATCCTGCTCGGAGGGCCGGCGACGGAGGAGACGTTCCGGCGGGCGGCCGACGCCGAGCTCGCATCCGCCGTCACGCGGCCGGGCAACGCGTTCAAGGCCGGCCTGGCCCGGGCCACGATCGCGGCCACACTGCGCGACCTGACCTCCGGAGAGGAAGCGGCATGACCACCACGTACGCCGAGCGCACGGCCACCGAGAAGTACGTCGGCCGCCCCGTCGATCGGCTCGACGGCCCCGCCAAGACCACCGGCGAGGCCCGCTACGCCGCCGAGCACCGATATCCGGACCTCGCGTACGCCGCCCTCGTCCACGCGACCGTCGCCCGGGGCCGCATCACCGCCATCGACACCGCGGCCGCCCGCGCCGTGCCGGGCGTGATCGAGGTGCTCACCCACGAGAGCGCCCCCGCCATGAAGCCCTTCAAGGTCAGCCTCCTGGACCCCCTCGGCGCGATGTCCTCCGGGACGTCGGTCAACTACCTGGCCACCGACGAGGTGCACTGGAACGGCCAGCCGGTGGCCGTCGTGGTCGCCGAGACGCACGAGGCCGCGCGGCACGCGGCGTCCCTGGTGCGGCCCGCGTACCAGGAGCTGCCGGCCGTGGTGGACTTCTCGGCCGAGGAGCCGAACGCCACCCCGCAGAAGAGAAGCATGCTGTTGGAGAGCGAGGCCGACAAGGGCGACGCGAAGGCCGCGCTGGAGGCCGCGCCGGTGTCGGTGGACCTGAGGTTCACCACGCCGCCGCACAACCACAACGCCATCGAGCCACACGCCACCACCGCCGCCTGGAACGGCGACCACCTGACCGTGCACGAGGCCACGCAGGGCATCCCGTGGGTGCGCAAGCAGCTCGCGCTGCGGTTCGGCGTGCCGGAGCGGAACATCCGGGTGCTGTCGCCGTTCGTGGGCGGCGGGTTCGGCGGCAAGGGCCCGATCTGGGCGGGCACGCTGCTCGCCGTGCTGGCCGCGCGGGCGACCGGCCGGCCGGTGCGGCTGGCCCTCACCCGGGCGGGCGTCTACCACACGGTCGGCGGTCGTACCCCCAGCACGCAGCGGGTCGCGCTGGGCGCCGACAAGGACGGCACTCTCACCGCCCTGATCCACACCAGTGTGGCCAGGACGGGAAGGGTCGGGGGTTGGCAGGAGCAGATCACCTCCGCCTCCCGGCACCTCTACGCCGCACCCAACATTCACCTGCGCCAGCACCTCGTCCAGCTCGACCTGCTCCCCAACACCCCCATGCGGGCGCCGGGCGAGTCCATCGGCACCTTCGCCCTGGAGTCGGCCGTGGACGAGCTGGCCTGGGAGCTCGGCATGGACCCGATCGAGCTGCGCATGCGCAACGAGCCCGAGCGCAACCCGGTGGACGGCAAGCGGTTCGCCCGGCGATTCCTGCGGGAGGCTTACGCGCTGGGGGCCGAGCGGTTCGGCTGGAACGAGCGGGACCCGCGGCCCGGTGCCATGCGGGACGGGCGGTGGCTGGTCGGCATGGGCGTCGCCACCGCGTACCACCCCGCGATGCACCTGCCGGTGAGCGCCACCGTGCGGCTGTCCGCGGACGGCGGGGTCGTGGTGCGCTGCGCCATGGCCGAGATCGGGGTGGGCGCCGCCACGGTGCAGGCGCAGATCGCCGCCGACGAGCTGGGCGTGCCGCTGGACGCCGTACGCGTCGAGTCCGGCGACTCCGAGCTGCCGCTGGGCGCCATGGCGGGCGGCTCGGTACAGACCGCGAGCGTGGCGGCGAGCGTGCTGGCCGCCTGCCGCAAGCTCAGGCAATCCGCGCTGGCGCTGGCACGCCGGTCCCCGGACTCGCCGCTGCGCGGCCGGCGGCTGTCCGACCTGGAGGCCCGCGACGGCGGACTCTTCTATGGCGCGAGCGGCGAGACGTACGCGGCCATCCTGACCCGGGCGGGCCGCGATCACCTGGAGAGCGAGATCAAGTCGGGCGCGATGGGTATGGTGGGCGCTCTCCGCGACCGTAGGCGCTGGGTGAAGGCGGCGTGCGGCGCGCAGTTCTGCGAGGTGCGGGTGGACCGGGACACCGGCGAGGTGCGGGTGTCGCGCTGGCTCGGCGTGTTCGACGTCGGCCGGGTGATCAACGCCAAGCTGGTGGCCAGCCAGCTTCGTGGCGGCATCGTGATGGGCATCGGCCTTGCGCTGTCGGAGGAGACGCAGATCGACCCGCGCACCGGACGAATCGTGAACGCGAGCCTGGGCGAATACCACGTGCCCGTGCACGCCGACATTCCCCGCATCGACGTCCACTGCCTGGACGAGCCGGACCCCACCATGCCGCTGGGTCTGGTCGGCGTGGGTGAGGTCGGCATCACCGGGGTCGGCGCCGCCGTCGCGAACGCCGTGCGCCACGCCACCGGCAAGCGGGTCCTCGACCTGCCGATCACTCTCGACAAGCTGCTGTGACGGATGCGGCGGCGGCTTGTCCCGCCGCCCGTGCCACCGTCGCCGCGCCCGCAGGATTCACCATCGCGGTGACGGTGGCCCCGTCGACCAGCACGAGCAGCTGCTCGGCCAGCACGTCCGGATCCGCCGCGCCCGCCTCGGCGGCCAGCCCGCGCAAGTAGTCACGCAGCCGCTGCTTGTGCCGCCACACCACCTCGCGCACGGGCTCCGACGAGGCGCCCAGCTCCCCGTAGGCATTGACGAACCCGCACCCGCGGAAGTCGTCTTCGGCGAACCACCGCTCCAGCCACTCGAACACGGCGGAGATCGCGTTCTGCCGCTCTTCGACGTATGTCGTGAGCGAGGACATCCACCGCTCGTCCCGTCGCTCCAGATACGCCACGACCAGCGCCTCCTTGGACGGGAAACTCTGGTAGAGCCGCTTGAGCGACACCCCGGACGCGGTGCGCACGTCGTCCATGCCCACCGCCTGCAGGCCGCGCCGGTAGAACAGCTCGCCCGCCGCGACGAGGACCCGCTCCGCGTGTTCCATGCCACCTCGCTTGTCCTGGAGAACCATCGTTCTCTAAGCTACCGGAGAACGCACGTTCTCCATCTGTCGAGGAGGCCACATGACCCGCCCGCCCGTCCCGCCGTTCACCGAGGAGACCGCCCGCATCAAGGTCCAGGCAGCCGAGGACGCCTGGAACACACGCGACCCCGACCGCGTCGCGCTGGCGTACACGGAGGACTCCGTCTGGCGCAACCGCGACGAGTTCCTGAAGGGCCGCGACGAGATCAGGGAGTTCCTGCGCCGCAAGTGGGCCGGGGAACTGGATTACGCGCTGCGGAAGGAGCTGTGGGCGGTGCTGGGCGACCGCATCGCGGTCCGCTTCCAGTACGAGTCCCGCGACGCCTCGGGCCAGTGGTGGCGCAGCTACGGCAACGAGCAGTGGGAGTTCGACGAGTTCGGGTTGATGCGGCGCAGGGAGGCGAGCATCAACGACGTGCGCATCGACGAGAGCGAGCGCCGCATCTTCGGCCCGCGCCAGGGTCCGGAGGAGCCGTTGCCGCTCAGGTGAGGTAACGCAACCACAGGTACGGCGTCGCCAGCGCCACGGTCACCAACGTCACCACGATCCCGTATTTGGTGAACTGCCAGAAGCTGATCGGGGTGCCGTTGCGGGCGGCGATGCCGAGGATCACCACGTTGGCCGCCGCGCCGACGGCCGTGGCGTTGCCGCCCAGGTCGGCGCCGATGGCCAGGGCCCACCAGAACACCTGGGCACCGTCGTTCGCCTGGGCCAGGTCGGCGACGATGGGGCTCATGGTGGCGACGTACGGGATGTTGTCGATGACCGCCGACAACCCGGTGGAGGCCCAGAGCAGCAGCATGGTCGTGAGCGCCAGCTGCCCCTGGGTGGCCTGCGCCGCCGCCTGGGAGATCTGCCGGATCACCCCGGTCTCCACCAGTGCCCCGACCATCACGAACAGCCCGGCGAAGAACACCAGGGTCGGCCACTCGACCTCGCCGATGGCCTGCTCGGTCGTCACCTTGGTGGCCGCCACCAGCACCCCGGCACCGAGCAGCGCCACGACCGACGGCTCGTAGTGCAGCACCGGATGGAGCACGAACGCCGCCATCACCAGCGTGAGCACGGCCAGTGACTGCCAGAGCAGCCTGCGGTCGGCGATGGCCTCCCGCTCGTTCAACATCATGATCTCCGCGGCCAGGTCGGGATCGTAGCTGAACGACTTCCTGAACAACCACCGGCACAATCCGACGAACACCGCGACCAGCACGATGATCAGCGGCGCCATGTGCACGAGGAAGTCGTTGAAGGTCAGCCCCGCGCGACTGGCGATGATGATGTTCGGCGGGTCGCCGATCAGGGTGGCGGCGCCGCCGATGTTGGACGCCATGGCCTCGGCGATGAGGAACGGCGCCACGTGCAGGCTGAGGCGCTCGCACACCAGGAACGTCACCGGCGCGATCAGCAGCACGGTGGTCACGTTGTCCAGCAGCGCCGACGCCGACGCGGTGATCACGATCAGCAGCGCCATGAGGCGGAACGGCCTGCCCTTGGCCCGCTTGGCGGCCCAGATGGCCAGATACTCGAAGACTCCGGTCTGCTTGAGCACACCGACGATGATCATCATGCCGAGCAGCAGGAAGATCACATTCCAGTCGATCCCGGTGTCCTCGTCGAAGAACGCGCCGCCGGCATCGGTGGCGTGGATCAGCAGCATGATCCCGGCCCCGCCGAGCGCCGCCGCCACCCGGTGCACCTTCTCGGTGGCGATCAACGTGTACGCGGTGACGAAGGCGGCCACCGCCACCCAGGCCGTAACCGTCAAAGCGTCTCCAGGATCAGCGCACGGACCACCGATTCGGACTTTCGGCCCACTTGCCGCAAAACCTATCAAGCATCGCCGCGCTCCAGCACAGGTCGCGTTCTACAATCGCTTGCACGATCTGCTCTCGAGCCTGGGGCACTGCAACAAAACTGCACACCCCTACGCATTGACTCGCCTAACAATCGGTTGCATAAAGGGGTGAAGCTCGCGAGTTTACGCGCAACACCACACGCAGTGAGGGACCCGTTCATGTCGCGACGGGTTCCGGTTCGCCACTGCGATCGGGCGCGTACCCCGTCGCGAGGGTCGAGTGCGCCCGGTCGCCTTCACAACCGGAGGCTCCACGGTGCGCAGAAGCAGACGATCAGTGCTCGCCGCGCTCGCGGCGGGCGTTGCCGCCGCGACGGCCGCGGCAACGGTGCTGCTGGGGGTGCCCAGCGCGTCCGCCGCCACGCTGTTCGGCGACGACTTCGAGGACGGTGACGCCGCGGGCTGGTCGAGGTCCGGCGGCAGCTGGTCGGTGGTGACCGACGGCTCCAGGGTGTATCGGCAGTCCGGCACCAGCGCGGACGCCCGCGCCGTCGCCGGCGCCGGATGGGGCGACCAGGCGGTGCAGGCGCGGGTCAAGCCGATCGCGTTCAACGGCTCGGGCCGGCACGTCGCGGTGCTGGCAAGGGCGCAGAGCACCAGCACCTACTACTTCCTCGGCCTGAGCAACGCCGGCACGGTCGTTCTGGGCAAGCGGACCGGCGGCGCACCGATCACCCTGGCCACGGCCACGGTGGCCGCCGGTGACTGGTACACCCTCCGCCTGGAGGCGTTCGGCACGACGTTACGCGGCTTCGTGAACAACGTGCGGGTCGCCACGGCGACGGACGCCTCGATCGGCTCGGGGCGGGCGGGCCTGGCCGGCTATTACGCCAGTGCCGCGTTCGACGACGTGCTCGTGACGGACATCGGCGGCCCGACCGACCCGCCGACGAGCCCGACGTTGCCGCCGCCGGGCACCTGTGACACCTCCGGCACCCCCACCGGGTTCGCCGCCGTCAACGCCTGGGGCCAGAACGGCACCACGGGCGGCGCGGGCGGCCCGACGGTCGAGGTGGACACGGCCGGCGAGCTGATCAGCGCGATCGGCCAGAGCGGGCCGCTGAACATCTGCGTCCGCGGGATGATCACCGTGCCGGCCGGCATGCACAACGTCACCTCCGACAAGACGATCGTCGGCGTCGGCGCCGCGTCCGGCATCACCGGGGGCGGGTTCAACATCGGCCTGCCCGCCGACGACTCGATCACCTCGCCGCCGGCCGACGCCGTGCACAACGTCATCGTCCGCAACCTGGTCTTCAGGAACGCCACCGACGACTCGATCAACGTCCAGATGTTCAGCCACCACGTCTGGATCGACCACAACGACCTGGCCAACGGCTACGACGGGCTGATCGACGTCAAGCGCGGGTCGTCGTACGTCACCGTCTCGTGGAACCACGTGCACGACCACACCAAGACCATGCTGCTCGGCCACGACGACGACAACGACGCCCAGGACGTGGGCCGGTTGAAGGTCACCTATCACCACAACTGGTTCGACCGGACGCCGCAGCGTAACCCGCGGGTGCGGTTCGGGGAGCCGGTGCACGTGTTCAACAACTACTACGTCTACAACACCGACATCGGAGTGGCCTGCCAGGCGAACGCCGGCTGCCTGGTCGAAGGCAACTACTTCGAGCGGGTCGAAGAGCCGGTGAGCAACTCGTACGCCGGTCCCGCCGGAAGATGCGTCGCGCGCAACAACGTCTTCGTGGACGAGTCCGGCACCCCCGACTGCAGCGGCAGCGTGCAGGAGCCCAGCACCTACTACAGCTACACCCTGGACGATCCGAACACGGTGAAGGCTTCGGTCACCGCCGGGTCCGGGACCGGGAAGATCTGAGGAGGCCGCCATGCTGTTCCGACTCGCCGCAGCCGCCGCGCTGCTCCTCGCCCTCGTCCCGGCGCCCGCGAGCGCCGCGGACGGCCCGATCGGGTTCGCCTCCGTGAACGCCCTCGGCCAGAACGGCACCACCGGCGGCGCCGGCGGCACCGAGGTCACCATCACCACGGGCGCCCAACTGCGGGACTACGCCGGCCGGGCGGGGGCGTACATCCTGCGCATCCAGGGCCGCATCCAGATCAGCGACATGGTCACGGTCGTCGCCAACAAGAGCATCCTCGGCGTCGGCTCGACCGCCGAGATCACCGGCGGCGGCCTCCAGCTCGGCTCCACGACCCGCCCCGGCAACAACGTGATCATCCGCAACATCAGGTTCACCAACGCCGAGGACGACTCCATCAGCGTCACCAACAAGGCCCACCACGTGTGGATCGACCACAACGACCTGTCCGCCGGCTACGACGGCCTGCTGGACGTCAAACGGGAGTCGGACTACGTCACCGTCTCCTGGAACAAGTTCCACCACCACAGCAAGGCGATGTTGCTCGGCCACTCCGACACCTACACGGCCGACATCGGCAAGCTGCGGGTCACCTACCACCACAACTTCTTCGACGGCACCGACCAGCGCCACCCGCGTGCCCGCTTCGGCGAGCCGGTGCACGTGTTCAACAACTACTACAGGAACAACTCCCTGTACGGCATCGCGTCCACGCAGAACGCCGGCGTGCTGGTGGAGGGCAACTACTTCGAGAACGTCGCCCACCCGATCCACGTCGGCTACGCGGAGAGCGATCCGGGCCGGGTGGTCGAACGGCGCAACGTCTACGTCAACTCGGGCGCACCGGAGACGGCGGGCAGCGTCGTCGAGCCCGGCACCTACTACGCCTACACGCTCGACGACCCGGCGACCGTCCCGGCGAAGGTCCAGGCCGGGGCGGGCGTCGGCAAGATCTGACCCGACAGGCGAGGGCGGCACGGCGGATCTCCGTGCCGTCCTCGCGACTTTTTCATCCTGTGTTGAATTCCTGCGAGTAGGAGCGCATGCTAGTGGGCAGGGGGTCCGTGCACGAAAGGGACGGTCATGATGGCTGAGAGCACCGGCGTCCTGGTGTGTGGCGGCGGCCCGGCGGGCATGATGCTGGGCCTCCTGCTGGCCAGGGCGGGCATCGAGGTCACCGTGCTGGAGAAGCACGGCGATTTCCTGCGTGACTTCCGGGGTGACACCGTGCACCCCTCAACTGTCCGGCTCATGGACGAGCTCGGCCTCGGCGAGGGCTTCCGCGCCCTGCCGCAGAGCCGCCTGACCAAGGTGGCGTTCCCCGTCTCCGACGGGAGCATCGCCGTCCTGGGCGATTTCGAGGCGTTGCCGCCGCCGTACAACTACATCGCGATGGTGCCCCAGTGGGACCTGCTCTCCTTCCTCGCGAAGGCGGCCGGCGAGGAGCCCGGCTTCACCCTGCGCATGAACACGGCGGCGACCGCGCTGCTGAGAGAGCGCGGCAAGGCCGTCGGGGTCCGCTATCGCACGGCGGACGGCCGGGAAGGGGAGATCCGCGCCGAGCTGACGGTCGCGTGCGACGGCAGGCACTCCACGCTGCGGCGGGACGCGGGTCTCGTGCCCAAGGAGTTCCGCGTGCCGTTCGACGTCTGGTGGTTCCGCCTGCCCAGGTTCGAGCACGAGGCGGGCGTGCCCGCCGGAATCACGCCCGTCGCGCGGGGGGCCGAGGCGCTGATCGCCCTGACCCGCGAGGGCTACTACCAACTGGCGTATCTCACCGCCAAAGGCTCCGACACGCGGCTGCGGACCGAGGGCGTGGAGCGGTTCCGCGAGCGCATCGCCCGCCTGCGGCCGGACTTCGCCGACCGGGTGGACCGGCTGCAGAGCATGGACGAGGTCTTCATGCTCGACGTCAAGCTGAACCGGCTCAAGCGCTGGTACCTCGACGGGCTGCTGCTCATCGGCGACGCCGCGCACGCCATGTCGCCCGCCGGCGGAGTGGGCATCAACCTGGCCGTCCAGGACGCGGTGGCCGCCGGCACCATCCTGGCCGGACCCCTGCGCCGGCATGCCGTCACCCTCAAGGACCTGGCGGCCGTGCAACGGCGCAGGCAGCTCCCCACCGTGATCATTCAGGGCGCGCAGCGGCTGGTGCAACGGGTCATCTTCGAGGCGCAGTTCACGGGCAAACGGTCCGGCCCGCCGAAGTCCCTTCTCTTCCTCGCCCGGGCGATCCCGGGGTTCCGCAAAGTTCCTCCCCGGCTGGTCGGCTTCGGACCCCGTCCGGAACACGCGCCGGCTTTCGCCCGCAGGTCCGGCTGATCAGCACAGTGAAGCGTTGTGGCCATTGCCGCGCTTCGTCCCTGTCCCGAACGGAAGCCGCGTCAATGGCCGATCGCATTATGGGGCGACACGCCGTGATCGTGAGACCGCAATCCGCAATGTTCCCTTTGCCGGTGCCTATGAGCTCCTTTACCGGGTATGGACGACAACATGATCTTCTGGAGGGGGACGATCGTAGCCGTACTCACGCTTCTCGCCATCCCGTTCGTCGCCGTCCCGCGGGCGTCGGCCGACACGCGCGAGCAGACCGATACCGCGGCGGCGGCCCGCCGGATGCTGGGCCAGTTGAAAGTCGCCAAGGCCTTATCCATCCGTGGCTACAGCCACCGGCGCTTCCAGCCCCGATGGGCGCATCACAAAGGCACGTGCAACGCCCGCGAGATGGTCCTGGCGCGCGACGCCCGCCGCATACGCAAGAACGCGGCCTGTCACCCGGTCAAGGGCCTCTGGTACAGCCCGTACGACGGCAAGTGGCTGAAGAGCGAGAAAAAAGTCGACGTCGACCATGTCGTGCCGCTGGCCTACGCCTGGCGTTCGGGCGCCAGGAGGTGGAGCCAGGCACAGCGGCGCGCCTTCGCCAACGACCTCACCCGCCCCGAGCTGATCGTGGTCAGCCACTCCGTCAACATGGCCAAGGGCGGCCAGGGACCGCAGAGCTGGCGCCCGCCCCGTCGCGCCTACTGGTGCCGCTACGCCATCTCCTGGATCACGGTGAAGCACCACTACCGGCTCTTCGTGACCCGGAAGGAGCGGGTGGCCCTGCTCAACATGCTCCGCACCTGTTGATTCAGCGTTGGTCATGCTCCCCGGGCCGTACGAGACCGCTCTCGTAGGCGAAGACGGCCGCCTGGACCCGGGTCGTGAGATTGAGCTTCATCAGGATCCGGGACAGGTGCGTCTTGACCGTGGCCTCGCCCAGGTAGAGCCGGGCCGCGATCTGGGTGTTCGTCAGGCCCTGGGCCAGCAGCTTCAGCACGTCGGTCTCCCGGTTGGTGAGCGACTCCAGCTCGCCCGCCCGGCTCGTGGTGTGGCCGGGATCCGGCTGGCCGGCGAAGGCGGCGATCACCCGCAGGGTCACCCCCGGGTCGAGCAGCCCGCCGCCGGCCGCCACCGTCCTGACCGCCTCGACCAACTGCTCGGGCGGGGCCACCTTCAGCAGGAAACCGCTGACTCCGGCGCGGAGCGCGGCGGCGACGTGCGCGTCCTCGTCGAAGGTGGTCAGCACGATGACCTTGCTCTCGGGGTGGTCGCGGACGAGCCGCCGCGACGCCTCCAGCCCGTCCATCTTCGGCATCCGGATGTCGATGAGCACGACGTCGGGCCGGGTACGCGCGACCAGGTCGAGGGCCTGGACACCGTCGGCCGCCTCGCCGACGACCTCGATGTCCGGCTCGCCGCTGAGCACCAGCCGCAGGCCCACGCGGATCATCGCCTCGTCGTCGACGAGCGCTACCGAGATTGTCATGTCGCCTTTCCTACCAGGTGCGAGGAATGGGGAAGCGGGCGCGGACCGCGAACCCGCCGTCCGGCTCGACACCGGTGTGCAGGCTCCCCTGCACCATCGCCAGCCGTTCGCGCATGCCGACCAGCCCGTGGCCGCCGCGCCTTCCGCCCTGCGCCGGCCGTCCAGGCTCGTTGCGTACTTCGAGGGTGAGCGCCTGGTCGGTGTAGCCGATGGTGACCGCGGTCGGCACCTCGCCGGCGTGCCGCAGCACGTTCGTGAGCGCTTCCTGGAGCACCCGGTACGCGGTGAGGTCCAGGACCGGCGGGAGCTGCGGCGGCTCGGCGGGGGAGTCCAGGGTCACCTTCAGTCCGGCGGCGCGGACGTCCGAGATCAGCTCGTCGACGCGGGCCAGCGACGGCACCGGTGCCGGCCGTTCGCCGTCGACGTGCTCGCGCAGGATGCCGACCAGGCCGCGCATCTCCTCCACCGTCTGCCGCCCGAGCCGCTCCAGCCCGGCCACGATCTCCTGCTCGGCGGGGCGACCGGCGAGCACCCGGCGCAGGCCGCCCAGTTGCAGGGTCATCACGCTGACCGAGTGCGCGACCGCGTCGTGCACCTCGCGGGCGATGCGCGTACGCTCCTGCGCGACCGCCGCCTGCGCGTTCGCCTCGCGTTCGGCGTCGAGAGCGGCGGCCAGCTCGGCCAGCTTGGCCGCCCGCTCGCCGCTGCGCCGGGCCAGCAGCCCCATGCACCAGCCGGGCAACAGGATCGCCGGGATGAAGAACAGCTCCCACAGCGACAGACCGGCGGCCATCGACGCGCTCGTGAACGCCACGGCCGCGGCGCCGAACGCCGCCAGCGAGCGCCGGGGCGGCTCACGCCAGCCGGCCCACGCCACCACCCCGATCATGCCGATCATCGCCGCGCCACCGACTCCCGGCGCGTCGAAGACGACCACGGGTATCGGCAGGCAGGCGGCCGCCATGACCGTGCCGGCCAACGGATGCCACGCCGCGACCACCACCCCGGCACCCAGCAGGACACCCGACACCCACGTGGCGGTGGCGCTGGCGCCGAAGAAGTCGTCCAGCTGGGTCTCCAGCACGGCCAGGAAACCGATCAGCGGTCCGAACACCAGCGGGATGAGGCGGACGTCCCTCAGCCGGGTCATCGTCATGGAAACCGATGGTAACCAGGCACGCCATCGGCCGACTCCCCCAGATGACGGACCCCCGCAGGCCAGAGCATCCGCCGTTCAGCGGACCCGGCTCGGCGGCCGTCCGTCGAAGCGGGGACCGATCACGGTGCGAAACGACTGACGCGCCTGAGGGGGCCGCGGCGGAAGAGTTCTCCCCGCAACGACATTGCGACACGGAGGTACGACGACATGGCCCCCCTCACCCACACCACCACGCCCACCGCGGACGTGCTCCCCGACGACTCCGGCCGGACCAGCCGGTTCCTGCGCCGCGCCGGCGGCGCCGCCCTGATCAGCAGCCCGCTGCTGATGTTCGCCGGCATGATGACCTGCCCGCCCCAGGCCTCGGAGTCGGCTGCCGACTACATCACCTCGCTGGCCCGCGACAGCTTCCTGACGGAGCTGTCGGCGATCCTGCTGCACTACGGCCTGATCGCCGGCGCGCTCGGCGCGCTCGCGGTGCCCGGACTGGTCCGCGGCCGCAAGGGCCGCTGGCCGGTGCTGTTGGGCGTGCTGGCCACCGCCCTGGGACTCCTGAACGTGTCCGGGGCGGTGCGGGACGACTGGTGGCGGATGGTCATCGGGCAGCAACTCCCTCTCGACGCCGCGGTGCGGATCTCCGACACGGTGGACGGGTCGGCGTTCATGCCCTTGTGGAGCGGGACCGAGATCTTGGCCTTCCTCGGCCTGCTCGCGCTGAGCGCCGGACTCGCCCGGGCGGGCGTCGTGGGCTGGTGGCTGACCGCGGTCTACCTCGCCGCCTTCGCCGGGATGATGTTCATCCCGATCGGCATGACGTACGTGGTGGGCATCGTCTTCGCCCTGCTGTTCCTGCCCCTTGGGGTGGCCGGCGTGCGCATCTTCCAGCGCGCCCGCGCCGCCGCCTGACCCACCCGCTCGTGGGATGCCGCTGAGGAGGCGGTGCTCGCGCTCCGCGACCACTTCGCCTCGGCTCGCTTCGCCGACGAGACGACGTACGGAATCCTGCTGGTGCCTGACCCGGGCAAGCTGGACACCCGGCGGCCGATGACCGCCGACGTCAGAGCGGACCAACTCGGCACGCCGGTGAATGACGTGTTCGACGACCGGCTACCCGCAGGGGTCCTCGGCGTAGGGAATGGCGTGCCGTGGACCATGGTGGCCACCGTCACCAGCGTCTACGGGCCCTCTCTGGGCAGTCACCACCATATCGTGGCCGGTCCGGCGGCGGCTTTCACGGTCGCCGGCGTCGACACCAGGGCGCTGATGATCCGTCAGCTGTGGGGAGCCCGGGTCCTGCAAGGCGGCCGTGACCTGCCGGACTGCGAATCCAACCCGAGATGGACGTTCACCCTGTTCCCCGGCGAAGGTCTCACCAGTGGCTTGGCCGAGTCCGGCACCGTGCTCAAGGGCAAGGTACGTTTCCGGCTCGGCAAGCCGGACCGCGGCATCGGGTCCGCACGTGTGGCCCCCGCCATCGCCGTCGTCTGACCGAAAACCGTTGGACAACGCATGCACCTCACGACCATCGTGGGCGGCATGCGTCAGGAGGAGATCTGGGACGCCGAGACCGCGCAGCGCTATGACACGCCGGGGACCGGCATGTTCGCGCCCGAGGTCTTGGAGCCGACCGTGGATCGTCTGGCAGAGCTGGCGGGTGACGGACGGGCCCTCGAGTTCGCCATCGGCACCGGCCGGGTGGCCGTGCCGCTGGCCGAGCGGGGAGTGCCCGTCACCGGCATCGAGCTGTCAGCTCCGATGATCGACCAGCTACGTACGAAGGTGGACGAAGCGACGATCCCGGTGATCGTCGGCGACATGGCGACGGCCGTCGCCCCGGGGACGTACTCGCTCGTCTACCTGGTCTTCAACACGATCTCCAACCTGCTCACCCAGGCCGAGCAGGTCGCGTGTTTCCGCAACGCCGCCCGCCACCTCACCCCCGGCGGGCGGTTCGTGATCGAGCTCTGGGTGCCTGAGCTGCGCAAGCTCCCGCCGGGGCAGCAGGCCACGGTCTGGCACGCCGAGCCGGGCTACATCGGCTTGGACACCTATGACGTGCTGCGCCAGCACGTGGTGTCGCACCACTTCAGGTTCGACGAGAGCAGGCAGGCACACCTGTCCCGCAGCCCGCACCGCTACATCTGGCCGGCCGAGCTGGACCTCATGGCTCAGCTGGCCGGGTTCGAGCTGGAGAGCAGGCACGCCGACTGGGCCGGAGCCGAGTTCACCGCCGAGTCACGGTCCCACGTCTCCGTCTATCGCCTTCCGCCGGACTAGAGGGTTTTACCAGCGCTCCACAAGGTGCTCGCGGCCAGGCAGCGGATCGTACGGCTCCGGCCAGTAGTCAGTGATCCGGCTGATCAGGCCCTGGTCGGAGAGCTCGAACCACACGCATGCGTCCTGATGCTCGGCGCCGACGCGCGCGTCGATCCACGCCGCCGCATGGCGGCCATCGGCGACGACGCGCCGAACCTGAAGGTGCCAATCGCCGGGATATTCCCTGTTGAACTGCAGGTAGGCAGATTTGCCGCGGATGCGTTCGCGGCTCTGCGGCATCTCGTAGACCACGTCCTCGGCGAGCAGGGCGGCGAAGGCTTCCCAGTCGCGTCGCTCGGCGCTGTCGACGTAGGCGTGTACGACGTTTCGGGTCCTGGAGGTCTCGTCCACGCACGGGACCTTATACGCGAGCACCCACACTTGTTCCGTGCAAGCGACGATTCTGCCCCACAGGTGGAGTCCTACCTGGGAGCCATCAGCACCGACCTCGCCGGGAGGACCCCGCCATGACCACCCCGAAACCAGCCCTGCGCCGCGGCGCCGATCTCTGGCCGCTGGTCCACTCCGAGCGCGCCGCCCTGGCGACCGACCTCGCCGATGCGACCGATGAGCAGTGGGCGACGCCGTCCCTGTGCGCGGGGCTGACGGTGCGTGAGGTGCTCGCCCACCTCACCGCCGCGGCGCGCCTCAACGGCGTACGGTGGCTGGCGGGCGTCATCCGCTGCCGGTTCGACTTCGACGAGCAAGTGGTCATGCGGCTGACCGAGCAGCTGGGCACATCCCCGGCGGAGACCCTGGACAGGTTCCGCCACGTCATCACCAGCACCACCAAACCGCCCCTGCCGACCATGGCGATGCTGGGAGAGACGATCGTGCACGGTGCGGACATCCGCCGCCCGCTGGGCATCCACCGCGTCCATCCCATCGAGACCCTCACCCTGGTGGCCGGCTATTACAGCCGCACCGACCAGGTCGTCGTCGCCAAGGGCCGAATCCAGGGCCTGCGCCTCGTCGCGAACGACGGACCCTTCAGCATCGGCTCCGGCCCTCTCGTCACCGGCAGCACGCTGGCGCTGACGATGGCGATGACGGGGCGCGTGACGTACTGCGACGAACTGGACGGCCCCGGTGTCGCGACCCTGCGCGCCCGCTGCGGCACTTCCTGACGCGGCTGTCCCGCCTATGGTGGGGAGATGGTGACGGCCGGGATCGATCTCGCCGCGGAGGCGGTGCGGACCGCGGTGGCGTGGCTCGACTGGCCGGCCGGCCGCGCTCGGCTCGTCCGGGTCGAGGTCGGGGCGGACGACGCTCTGATCGTTGACGCGGCGATGGGTGCGGACAAGGCGGGGATCGACTGCCCGCTCGGCTGGCCCGACCGGTTCGTCGACTTCGTCACCGCCCATCGCGCTGGGCACGTCCACGTGCCGGAAGGGTTGGTGGGCCGGGCCTGGCGGCGGGACCTGGCGTTGCGGGTCACCGACCAGGTGGTGCACGAGCAGACCGGGCTGACGCCGTTGAGCGTGTCGGCCGACCGCATCGGCCACGCCACCATGCGGTGTGCGGCCGTGCTGGCCGAGCTGGCGCGGCGAGGCCGGCCGGTGGATCGGCGAGGTGGCGGGGTGGTCGTGGAGGTTTACCCGGCGGCCTGCCTGAAGCGGTGGGGGTTGCCGTATCGCGGCTACAAACGCGCCGCCAACCTCGGTGAGCTGGGGCGGCTCGTGGATTGCTTGCGGGAGATGGCGCCGTGGCTGGATCTGGGCGAGTACGAGGCGATCTGCCGGGCCTCGGACGACGCCATCGACGCCGTGATGTCCGCGCTGGCCGCCCGCGCATCGGCTCGCGGTCTCGTGACCGTGCCGGCGGGAGAGCAGGATGGCGCGGCAGCCACGGAGGGCTGGATCGCCCTGCCTACCGCACCCTTGGAATGCCTGGTCAACGACAGGTGAAGGCTCAGCAGGGTGGCCGGTCGTCGGGTACCCGGCCGTTCAGGGCCGCCTCCAGCGCGCCGACGGACGAGAAGAACGCCTCCTTCGTCACCCTTTGCTCCCAGACGCCTCGGGCGCACCGGCGGAAGACCTCGCTGAACTGGGCGTAGTAGGGCGACTTCGGCCGCGGCTGGGCCCGTTCGATGGACTTCCTGATCTCCGAGGCCAGCGTGGCGAGCTCGGGCAGGCTCGCGTTGGTGATGTCGGAGCCGTCCTGGCGCGGGCACGCGTGCCCTCCGCCGGCCTGGTACCTCTCGTACACCTCGGTGAGCACGGGGCTGTACCCGCCGCAGGCGAACAGGCGGGCCTGCACCTCCTGGCTGGTGAGCCGCTTGATCAACCGCATGGCCGGGTCCAGCTTGTTCGGCTTGATGTGCCGGGAGATGGCCAGGACCGAGCCGCCGAGCACGCCGCCGTCCGCCGCCGGCGCGCGTACGCCGAACAGGAGCTTCATGTCCGGGCCGCGCATCCGCGGGTCCGACGCGAGTTGATGGAACGCGATCGGCCAGTTGCGCATGTAGGACACCGGCCGCTCGCCGATCCGGCCCTCCTTGAAGGCCACGACACTGCGATCCTCGTCCACCTGGAGCGATTCGCGCAGCACGGTGACGCCCTCCTCCGTGCTGGACAGCACGCGCTTGGACGACCTCAGCGCCTCCCAGGTGTCGTCGCGGTCGTCGTCGAGGGCCACCCGGGTCCTGTCGTCGCCGTCGAGCACCTTTCCGCCGCCGAGCTCGATCATCTCCAGGAAGTTGATCGTGCCCATCTCGTTGTCGTCCAGTTGCAGCAGGTATCCCCCGGACTGCCGGTCCAGCCGGCGGTACTCCAGCGGCGCGTCGGCGGCGAACGGAACGCCGTACTGCTCGCCGTCGATCTGCCCGGCCTCCAACGGACCGGTCAGGAAGCCGGCGCCCTGATCATCCAGCTCGATCGGCTGGATGTAGCCGTGCCTGGCGAACTCGGTCACCCATGCCACGTCGAGCACGAGGACGTCGTACTCGCAGCTGCCGGCCTGGGCCAGCGCCGCCATCTGGGCGCGCCGCACGTCGGTGCTGCCGGAGATCTCCAGCAGCTTGGCGGTCGGGTCCGCGGCCGGCTTGATCAAGTCGTTCCACTCGTCGAACACCTCGCGCCGCACGCTGCCCGTGCTGACGTCGTTGCCGGTGGCCACGACCAGTTCGCCGTCGTGGCCGCCGCATTCCTCCTGAGGCGTCGAGGGCATGGGGATCGGGGTGACGGCGGCCGCCGGCGGGGCCGGTTGAGGCGGTCCCGCCGAGCCGCGGGACTGCAACAGCAGGATCAGCAGCATCAGCAGCGCCCCGCAGCCGAGCGCCAGGAGGCCGTGGTTGCTCACCGGCGGCTTCATCGCCACCCCCGCACCGTGATGATGGCCCGGGTGATCGCCTCTTCCGCGCTGGTGCCCGCCGTCACGCACTGGTACGGCTTCCGCGTGCCCGGCAACGTGGTCACGGCGCACCGATCCTGTCCGAAGACGACGACGTACAGACCCGAGACGGTGGAGGCCTTCTCGAGCGCCCCGGCGATCGCCGTAGCCGCCTGGCCGCCGCCCTCGTTGTCGAACAGGCGGCCGTCGGTCAGCAGCACCACGGGCGCCGGCACCGCCTCGTCGCCCGCGCCGAGCTTGGCGAGCCCGGCCGAGGTGGGCGCATCCCACTTGTCGAACGGGGTGTTCTCGATCTTCGCGGCCACGGTGCCGAGCTGCTCGGGGTCGCTTCTGGCCGCGATGCCGGTCACCTCGGCGGGCCCGTTCCTGGTCTGCGCATGCAGGCCGAACACCTGGACACGATCGCGCGGCCCGAGCATCCTGCTGTTGGCGCGCAGCGCCTCGGCGGCCTGGATGCGTACCGGACGATCCGCCGATCCCGACGTGTCGACGATCAGCCGCAGGTCGAGCTGCGGGCGCAACTCGTCCAGCAACCGCGTCTTCAGCTCGCCGAGCCGCTCGTCGACATCCCTCTCGCTGGACACCGGCACGTTGGGGAAGAGCGGGTGGCTCAGCAACCAGGCGCCGAAGTGATCGACCAGCTTCTCCCGTTCGGCGGAGCGCTGGCCGGGCCAGGTCACCTTGACGTACCGATAGTCGAGCTTGCTCAGTCCGGGATGACGCACCGCGATGAGGTGCGTGCTCTCGCCGGTCCCCGGGCAGCCCTGGACGCGGCCGGCATTGAAGTCCTCCACGCTGTGACCAGGCACCAGCAGCACCATCTTGGGATCGGTCTGCCGGCGCTGGGACTCGTCGGCGAGGTCGTCGAACGCGCACAGCAGCGAGGTGACCGTGTCCGCGCCGAGCCCGTTCTCGACGAGCTCCTGCTCGGCCTGAACGTACTTGTCCTCGGCGAGCTTGCGGCCGGCGAACACGTCGCTGGTGCCGATCAGCGCGGCCATGGAGGTCTCGGGAAACGGGCGCGCGATCGTCATGCCCATCTGCTCGGTCAGGATGTTCCAGACCTTGCTGAACGCGTACTGGCCCGGATCGTCCATGTGTTTGCCGAGCTCCTCGCGCCGCTGCTCGGTCATCGCCAGGACGAGCTGATCCTGGCCCACTTGGACCTCCGGCCCGTTGCCGACCTCCGACTTCAGCCCGCCCGCCGTGAGCTCGGCGACCTCGGCCGCCGTGGTGGCGACCCAGGCGTCGGGCTGCAGGTCGTACAGCCGGGCATACGGCTGGTCGCGGCGGTCCTCCCGCCATTCCCACCTGTTGGTGAACGCGTCCGCGAGGTGGACGGGAGGCGGCGCGACCGCCACGGTCAGCCGGATCGAGGGGCAGCCATCGATGCGGTTCTCCCGCATGTACTGCTGCGTGCGCGTGGTGAGCTCGGTGACATTCTCCGGTGCCGTGACCAGCCGCAGCTCAGTCGGCGCCGGGCACTGGTCGTCCGCTGTGATCACCTGGAACACCAGCCAGCCCCCGGTCGCCAGCCCCGCCCCGACCAACACCAGCAGGCCCAACCGGATGGTCTTCGCGTACGTCTCGTAGAAGCGGCGTAACGCCGGAATGTGCAGCAGGGCCGCGACGACGATCCCGATGCCCACCGGCAGCCACAACTGCATGTGGAAGGGCAGCGTGCGGAAGAGGTTGGTCCACGGCACCAGCACCACGCCCACGATGGCGGCGGCCAAGGCACTGATCAGCGCCTCCTTCGCCGACCTGCCGATGGTCGGCTGATTCGGCTGCGGCGCGGGTGCCTTGTTCTGGCCGGGATCGCTCATGTGAAGGGCTGCCCCCATGTGATCGGGATCACTTCGAGCTTAATTCGCTTCACATGTGTGTGCAGGTGTTAGCCGATAGCTCCGCTTATCGTCCGCGATGCTTCGTCACAACTCATCTTTCGGCCGCGCAGGCGTTCGGCGACCTGCAGCCCCGACAGGCCCGGCATCTCGATGTCGAGCAGGACGAGTCAGGTCGACTGTGCGGGACGCCGGCCGGGCCGACCTGTGAGTACAGCAACAACAGCGATATCACCAGCCACTTCTGCTTCTATGGCTTGACCTCCCTGATCACCCGGTACGTCAGGTGGGTGACGAGGCTGGTGCCCGAGGGGTCGCCGACGGGTTCGAGGGTGATGTCGCCGACGTTGTGGAGCAGCCGCTCGCCTCTGCCGAGAATCATGGGCGCGACGTGCAGGCGCAGCTCGTCGATGAGCCCTGCCGCCAGGTACTGGTTCACCGTCTCGGCGCCGCCCGCGATGGCGACGTCGCGGTCGCCGGCGGCCTCGCGCGCCCGGGCCATCGCCGCCTCGATCCCGTCGGTGACGAAGGTGAACGTCGTGCCGCCCTTCATCGTCAGCGGGTCGCGCGGGTGGTGCGTGAGGACGAAGACCGGCGCGTGGTACGGCGGCTCGTCGCCCCACCAGCCGTTCCAGTCCAGGTCCCAGGCGCCGCGGCCGGGGCTGAACATGTTGCGGCCCATGATGAAGGCGCCGGCCGCGGTGATGCCCTCGATCACCGCGGCGTGCCGCTCGGGCTCACCCAACATCCATTGGTGCAGCCATTGGTGCAGCCGGTCGCCCACGCCGTCGCCGAACGGCTGGTCCAGGCTCTGGTTCGGTCCTGCCACGAAGCCGTCGAGGGACATCGCCATGTCACAAGTGACCTTGCTCATCTCACTGCCTCCTGTGTCTCCGGCGCTCGTCTGGCGCCGCCTTCACGGGGAGGTCGGAGCCGTCCACTCGGTTCTCTACATGCCGGCGCGATTTTTTTCCCGGATGTGCCGGGGGAGACGGGGGAAGGAATCGCCAAAGTGGGTGCTTGCACAGTTGTAATCTGGACATATCCGCCATACGTGAAGATTCCTCCCGGATCGGTAGACGCGTCCCAGAGCCCGGGCTCCGCAGGATCGCCCTTGACCCTGATGGAGGTCCTGGTGACGTGGTGAAGGGCAGGGGATGGGGATGGGCGAACGGGGTGCGCAGGATCCGCAGATCATGTGGACGGAGCTGGTTTCCGAGCAGCGGAAACGGCTCCTGGCGGTGGTCGGTGACGATCTGTGGGGGATCGAGCTCCTGCGGTTCGCGATCCAGCAGGCGGTGGCCGAGCTCGCCGGGCTGGGCGGCATGGTGCACCTGGGCACTCCCGGTTACGGCGGCGGGCTGCGCCTGGCGGTGACCAGCGGACTCCCTCGGGCTTTCACGCAGCAGTGGGAGCGCATTGACGGGACCGGTTCGCTCGCCCCGGCGCGTGCGTTCCGGGATGGTGCGTTCGTGAGGGCGCCCATGGCCAGCCTCGCCGATGGGATGCCCGAAGACGGCGCGACGGCGAGCTGGCCACCGGACAGCGCCGAAGCCGGATCCTGGTCCTGGCCGGTCGGCACGGCGATGGCGGCCGTCCCGATCCTCGGCCCCGGCGGTCCGATCGGCACGCTGTCGATCGTGACGGTCTCCCCGCACGAGCCGTCGGCCGGGCAGCAGGCCTTTCTCGACACGCTGGGCCGCTGGGCCGGCGAGCGCCTGAACAAGTCCGCCGCACCTCCGCCCGGTTCGGCCCTCACGGAGTGGCAGGAACAGCCCGCCGACTCGCAGCCACAGGACCCGCAGGCGGTCGGTACGTGGGACTGGGACATCCGGACCGGAGACGTCATCTGGAACGACGCGATGCTCACCGTGCTCGGCCTCGATCAGAACGCCTTCGACGGACGCATCGAGACCTGGACGGGCGCCATCCACCCTGAGGATCTGCCGTGGGTGCTGTACGACATGGACGAGGCGATCCGCACAGGGAGGCTGCACAGCACCGAGTATCGAGTGTGCCGCCCGGACGGGACGTCCGGCTGGGTGAGAGTTCGCGGCGAAATGGTGCACGATGAGAACGGCGAACCGGCACGCATGGTCGGCACCCTGTGGAACGTCACCAAGACCCATGACGTCCTGCAGACGATCATCGAACCGCCGTCGCGTAACGCCGAGCGCGCGTCCGTGGAGCTGGCCTCCCATATCAGGCAGTTGACCAAGGCGCTGGCCGAGGCGGTCACCGTTCGCGACGTCGTGGACGCCTCCGCCGATCACATCCTGCCGTTGTTCGGCGCCTCCGGGCTGGTGCTCGCTTTCCTGGAGGGCGACCATCTGAGGCCGGTCGGGTCCACGGGGTATCCCAAGGAGTACATTGATCAGCTGGCCCGGATGCCGGCCTCCTGGGGCCTCCCGATCGCGGGGGTCCTGCGGGAGCACACCCCGATCTTCATCAGCTCGCTCGAGGAGTGCATCGAGCGCTACCCCATGACAGCCGATCTTCCCGTGGTGGGAGGCAAGCAGGCGTGGGCCTTCCTGCCGCTGATCGCCTCGGGACGGCCAGTGGGCAGCTGTGTCGTCTCCTTCACCGATCCGCGGGAGTTCACGGACGAGGAGCGCAACCTGCTCACCGCACTCACCGGGCTGGTGGCCCAGGCCATGGAACGCGCCCGGCTGTACGACAGGGAGCACACCCGCGCCAAGGAACTGCAACGCGGGCTGCTCCCGCGCGAGCTGCCCAGCCTGCCCGCGATCACCGCCGCGGCCCGCTACCTGCCGGCCGGCATGGACATGGAGGTGGGCGGCGACTGGTATGACGTCATCTCGCTGTCGGCGGACCGGGTCGCCATCGTCATCGGCGACGTCATGGGGCACGGCGTGTCCGAGGCGGTCACCATGGGCCGTCTGCGCACCGCGGTCCGTACCCTGGCCGACCTGGAACTGTCTCCCGACGAGCTGCTCTCCCACCTCAACGATCTGGTGAGCGAGCTCGGCGACGACTTCTACGCCACCTGCCTGTACATGGTCTACGACCCCACCAACCGTTCCTGTGCCCTGGGCCGCGCCGGCCATCCCCCGCCTGCGGTCGTCCACCCGGACGGCAGCGTGCATTTTCCCGACGCCGACCCGAACTCACCCCTCGGCGCCGCCACCCCGCCCTTCGACACCGTGGAAATGGAGCTGCCCGAAGGCAGTCTGCTGGTGCTGTACACCGACGGCCTGGTCGAATCCTCGATCCTCGACATCGACCAGGGCATGGCCAATCTGGCCACGGCGCTCAGCGGCACGATCTCCGGAGTTCTGCCCAAGCACCAGGAGCACGCCGCCGCGTCGGACGCGACCAAGCTCGAGTGCGCCGAGTGCCTCGAATCCCTGTGCGACAACCTCATCAGCATCCTGCTGCCCCGGCAGGGGACGGCCGACGACGCCGCCCTGCTGGTCGTCCGCACCCATGCGCTGCCGGGCGAGGACATGGCCTCCTGGCCGCTGCCCGAGCACCCCAAGGCCGCGGGCGAGGCCCGCGAACACATCCGGGCCCAGCTCAGCGCCTGGGACCTGGATGAGCTGTCGATGACCACGGAACTGCTGGCCAGCGAGCTGGTCGGCAATGTCATCCGCCACGCCAAGGGCCCCATCCACTTGCGCCTGCTCCGTAGCAACGTGCTGACCTGCGAGGTCTCCGACGGCAGCCTGACCACTCCGCGTATCCGCCGCGCCGCCGAAACCGACGAGGGTGGACGCGGACTCCAGCTGGTCGCCGCGATCGCCCATCGCTGGGGCACCCGCTACACCGGCACAGGCAAATGCATCTGGACCGAACAGCCCTTGAGAGCCGCCGTGCCCGCCCCGTTCACCGAGGCAGACGGCCTGGACCTGCTGGACCTGTTCGACGATGAGTAGAGACGGGTTCCGGCCCGCATGTCGCTCACCAGCTCAGCACCTTCGGCCGCCCGGCCGAAGCCGGCAGCCGGTCACGCAGCACCTGCACGCCCAGCGGAACCAGGGCCACGCAGAGCAGGCCGGTGACCAGCACATCGGGGATCGAGGCGCCCTTCAGCACGCCCATCCAGGTGCCTCCCGCCAACAGCAGCATCACGGCACGGGCGGTGCCGAACAAGCCTGAGCGCCATGCGGCGACGGCCAACAGGAGCGAGCCCGCGTACTGACCGACCGAGGCCCAGACAGGCAACCGCCACGGTCCGTAGGAGATGTCCACATACTCTTTCATGATCGCGCTCGTCGCCTGATCCAGCCCGATGACCTCGGTGAGCTGGGAGGCAGTCTGGTCGGCACCGGCGAAGTACAGGCGGGCGAAGAGCCCCGCGAGCAGCAGAGTGGCGCCCCAGAAGGCGAGGGAGCCACCGACCCGCTGGGCCAGGGCGACGAAGGCGGGGAAGAGCAGCATCGCCCCCAGTGCGAAGACCGCGTAGGAGAGGGTGAGCAGGGCGGGTTCTGAGGTGTAGGCGAGGAGCTGGCCGTAGGCGGCGAACGGCTGCGCCTCGGACCACGCCTGCTGCGCAGGAGTGAGGGCGGTGGCCGTGCTCAGGTAACGCAGCAGGTATCCGGCGCACATGACGACCGGCCCCAAGACGAGCGTCATGCCGCCGATCCACCGTCCGGGAAAGCCCATGTTCATGGGAGTGAGCCTGTCAAGGATGAGCCGGGCGGATCATCTGCCGATCGTCAGCCGGCACCCCTGTCGAAAGTCAGGTCAGCACGGGGAGCCCGGGATGGGGCCGCGACGGTCGCAGCCGCGAGCCCTGATCAGGTCCGCCGCCGCGCCTTCAGCATCGGCTTGAGCGCCACCAGCGCGCCCACGACGAACACAATTGTGGCCAGGTAGATGAGCCCGAGGTGGCCGAGCGTGGCCAGGCCGTACGGGTAGTGCGCGGGCAGCGCGACGGCCACGGCCAGCACGGGCACCGCGACCGCCGTGACGTACGCCCACCACAGGCCGTGCCGGACCCCGAACCAGGCGAGTGCCGCGGTTGCCAGCCCGGTCGACGCCATGAATCCGGACACCGCGAGGTGCAGGTGCGAGATGTACTCGTACAGGTCGGGACTGAACGCGCGGATCTTGGCCCGACCGACGTCGACCTCGGTCGGGCCGATGCCGAGCTCCAGGAAGCCGGCCGTGAAGTTGCGGATGAAGAACATCACGGCGTATCCGATGAACGCCAGACCGGCGAGTGCCATGAGCGATGCGCCGAGCTCCAGCGCACCGGACCCCGCGCGGGTGGCCGGACGATGTGCCGTGGTCGCCATGGTCGCCCCCTCCCCATGGACGTGCTGCTCAGGGGATCATCTCTATTTTCCCATGTAGGCGAGGGTGTCGGCCGGCGAGGTGCCATGAGGCCGGGTCCCGGATGAGGACCGGTCCGCCCTCTGATCAGCCTCGCATGGCAAGCAACGCCGCTCGCGCCGCGGCGAGCGCCTCTTCCTCGGAGGCTCCGGCATGCAGCGCGGCCCTGGCGAACTCTTCGGCCGCTTCGGCCAGCCGGAGCCGCAACCGGTCGGCCGTTTCGGTGATGACGGCCGCTCGGCCGCGGCGCAGCTCCACCAGCCCCTCGTCGCGCAGCTGCTGGTAACCCCGCAGGACGGTGTGCAGGTTGATGCCGAGTGTGGCGGCGACGTTGCGTGCCGAGGGGAGCCGATCCCCGGGCGCCGCCGTGCCATTGGCGACCGCGGCCCGGACCGAGGCGGCCACCTGGTCGGCGAGCGGCTGGGGCGATGCCGGATCAATGGTGATCAGCATTACGCCGTCTCTCCCTGCCGTTGCCTGCTCAGCCACCCGTTGACCAGCGCTGCGGCGGTCTCGGCTTCGCGCGTGGAGTAGACGAACCACCGGTCGTCACTCAACGACAACGCGAGGACTGGTCCTTTCCCGCTGACGACGCCCCAGCCCGCCTCACTGTCGTCCACCTTGTATCGCCCGGGCGGAGCCTCGCTTCTGGCCTCCGCGAACCGTACCAGGGAGTACGGCACCGTCCGCCGCAGGACAGGCAGCCAAGAGGCCCTCACCGTGATCCCCGAGCCGTCGATCTGCAGGCTGGTACGCGCCTGCACCGCTTCGAAGATCGTCCACAGCGCGAGCAACGCCGTTCCTTGCCATGCGGAGGAACCGTTCGACACGGTCAGCGCGGTGACCGCGCCCAACGCCACGGCGACCAGCAGTCTGTGCCTGGACCAGGCTGACGTCACGAACAGGACCCGCTGGTGCGGGCCGAGCGTCATGGTGGGCGCGTCCGCCGGTGGTGTGGCGGTCGCCTCCGGCGGCGACGGCATCGGACCCGCCGCCAGATAGCCCAGCACGGCCGCCGCAGCAGTCGCGCCGATCTCCACCGGCAGGTGCCAGGCGGGCCGGGCCAGTGGGCCCGAGGCGCCGACCAGCATCGTCAGCCACAGTGCGGCCGACACCGAAAGGGATGCGCCGACGAGAAAGCTGAGGGCCACCATGATGCGCTGGGCTTGCGGGACGCGCCAGTAGCGCAGGAACGGGAGGACAAGCGCTGCTTCGAACAACAGCAGCGAGAAACGCTGTCCCGAGAGCCAGCCGTCCCACGTGGGCGCGTACTGGGGGTCGGCGGCCCAGCTGTCGACGTAGGCGCGGTCGGGGAGACGCCCCCCATACAAGCCGACCAGGACCATGGGCACGATCAGCAAGAGCAACGGGGGAACGGCCGTCAAGGCCAGGCGGCGAAGGCGCCCTGGCGCGGCGGGGTCGGCGAATCGGGACACAGCCACCTCCAACTGTTTGCTTTTGACTATAACATTCCAAACAGTCCCAACAAGGTCTCAGCCAAGGCTCGTCGACGGCTGTTGCGCCACGGCCGGTAAAGCCCAGGCAGGAGGCACAGGCTGCGATCAGGTGACACACTGGGCGGCATCACCTGTTCTGGGGGAGCGGAGGCCGGATGGCTCTGCAGAACGAGCGGCCGCCTGCCGCGCCAGGGCTCACGCACCCACTCATCAACGGCAAACTGCTGGTCCCGCCAGTCCGGCCGGGGACCGTCGGCAGAGGCAGGCTGACCACGCTGCTCGACGACCACTCCCAGCGCCTGGCCGTCGTGGTCGCGCCCGCGGGATGGGGGAAGACCACCCTGCTCGCCGACTGGGCCCGGCGAATCGCCCCCGCAGGCGGCACCGCCGTCGCGTGGCTCACCCTGGACGACTCCGACGATGAGCCGTACCGGTTCTGGACCTACCTGATTTCAGCCCTGCGGACGGTGAGCCCGGCGCTGGGCGGCGCGGCGCTGAAGGCCTTACGGGTGACCGAGGTCGACCCGCTCGAGGTGGCCGTGCCCACCCTGCTCAACGACCTCGAAGCGATGACCGGGCGGTACGCCCTCGTGCTCGACGACTACCACGTGCTCCGGGACCGGCGGATCCACGAGGCCGTCGAGTTCTTTCTCGGCTACCTGCCGCCCTCCCTTCGCTTGATCGTCGCCTCCCGGCTGGACCCGGCGCTGCCGCTGGCCCGGCTCAGGGCCGGCGGAGAGCTGGCCGAGATCCGCGCGGCCGGGCTGCGCTTCACCGGCGACGAGGCGACCGGCCTGGTCGGCGGGGTGGCAGGCGACGCCCTCGACACCGATGGGGTCGCCGCCCTGGTCCACCGGGCCGAAGGCTGGGCGGCCGGGATCAAGCTGATGGCGCTGGCGATCCGGGCCGCCCCGAGCCCTCCGGCCACTGTGGACACGCTCGGCGGCGACGAGCGGCACGTCGTCGACTATCTCACCAGCGAGGTCCTCGACGGCCTGCGCGCCGGGCAGCGCGACTTCCTCCTCCGCACATCCGTGCTCGATCAGCTGTGCGGCCCGCTGTGTGACACCGTCCTGGAACGTGCCGACTCCCAACTGGCGCTGGCCGAGTTGGAACGGGCCGATCTGTTCCTCGTCGCGCTGGACTCCCAGCGGTTCTGGTACCGCTATCACCGGCTGTTCCGCGAAGCTCTCCGGCGCGAGCTGGCCACTGTGGCTCCCGAGGCTGGGCCGCAGCTCCTGAGCCGGGCCGCCGGGTGGCATGCCAACGCCGGAGATCAGGAGCAGGCGATCCGGTACCTGATCGCCGCCGGTGACCAGCACGGCGCGGCGGAACTGCTGGCCGCCGCCGACGACGACTTCCTCGCCCGCGGCGCGATCGGCGCCTACCTGCGGCTCGGTGACAGCCTCGGCGCAGAGGCCGTACGGGCCAATCCGAGGCTGGGCATCTCGCTCGCGTCGGCCGCGGGCTTGACCGGCCGCCTCCACCGCGTGGCCCCGCTGCTCGACACGGCCGAGGCCGCCATGACCGCCGGCACCGCCCCTCCGGCCGGATGGCGGTCGGGGCACGCGGCGGCGATGACGCTGCGAGCGGTGTACGCCCAGGACGGCTGGACTCCAGAAGAACTGCTCGCCATGGCCCGTCGCTCCGTCGAACTGGAGGTGGACCCGGAGATCCCCGGGTGGGTGATCTCCCGGATCGCGCTCGGAAGCGTACTGTCGGGCACGGGTCACCACGATGACGCGGCGCGGGTGCTGGCGCAGGCGGTGGAACGGGCCGCGCCGGTCGGCCTGCCCGCGTTCACCCGGCTCCAGGCCACCGGCCTGCTCGCCATTGCCCTGTCGAACCGAGGCCATACCGAACACGTACGCGTGCTGTTGCGAGGCGTGCTGCCCGCGGTCGCGGCGATCGAGGCCGAGCTCGGGGAGGCCGCTGCGCCGGCGGTGGTCTTCCTGCGGCTGGCCGAAGGCGTCGTCGCCCATCGCGACGGGCAGCTCATTCGGGCGCGGGATCTGCTGCTCCACGCCGTGGACCTGGCCCAGATCACCGGCCATCCCACCCAGGTCGTACGGGCCCTGGTCACTCTGGCCGAGCTGGAACTGGCCTGCGGGGACCGCCGGGCGGCGTCGTCCGCTCTGTCCGAGGCCGACGAGGTGGCGCGGAGCGGGCCGGTGTTCCCCGCGGTGGCCGCCGCCCTCACCGACACGCGCCTGCGTGTCGGGCGGAGCACAATGCCCATGACCAGCGGGGCCGGCGGGCCGGCGGAACCGCTCACCGACCGGGAGCACTCCATCCTGCGTGCTCTGCGCGGTCCGCTGAGCCAGCGGGAGATCGGCGCGGAGCTCTACCTGTCGATGAACACGGTGAAGGGCTACAGCAAGAGCCTGTACCGCAAACTCGGCGTAGCGTCCCGAGCCGAAGCCGTCCAACGCGGGCGCGACCTCGGCCTGATCTGACGCCGCCCCGCCTTCCACCCTGGGTGGTCCAGCCCCTGGGTGGTGTGCTCTCCCCCCGTTGCCCGCGATGCTTCGCGCCATGCGACGAAAGGGCGCGAAATGACGACGAACTACCAGGTGGAGGTCCGCGGGGTACTCCCGAGCGGCCTCAACGACGAACTACGCCGCCGATTCGGGGCGGTGGTCGTCCAGTCGGACGGCGACCGCACGATGCTGCCGAACCTGGCCGTCGACCAGGCCGGCCTGCGGGCCGTACTCGATCTGCTGTGGGACGTGGACGGCGAGCTGCTGCTCGTCAAGGCCATCCCGTCAGACGCGGAGCGGGGGAACCGATGAGGTCGTGGCTCTGGCTGCTGGCCGGTACGGCCCTGCTGCCGTTCACCCTTCTGCAGACCACCATTCCGCTGGCCGCGTGGGTGGCGCCGGTGCTGCTGCTGCGTTTCGCCCGGACCACCCGCGCCCGATGGGCACTACCGGCTCTGGCCGTCGCGGTCGCCGTCGGTGCCGCGATCAGCTTCCGAGGCGTCTTTCCAGGTGACCAGATCGCGATGATCGCGGTCGGCGCCGGCGTGCTCGGCGTGGTCCCGTACGCGCTGGACGGGCTGCTCGGCCGGAGGCTGAGCGGGCTGCCGCGCACCCTCGTCTTCCCGGCGGCCGACGTCGCGCTGGCATTCCTGTTCAGCACCGGCGAGATGGGCACGATGGGGCATCCGGTGGGCAGCCAGGTGGGAAACCTGCCGCTGCTGCAGTCGGTGTCGGTGACCGGCCTGTGGGGGCTGGCGTTCCTGATCGCCTGGACCGCACCGGTCTGCAACGAGCTGTGGGAACGCGGCTTCGACCTGCGAGCCGCCGGCCGGAGTACTGTCGTCTGGGTCTGCAGCCTGGCCGCCGTCCTGCTGTTGGGCGGGGCGAGGCTGGTGTTCGACCCACCGGCCGGCTCGACCGTCCGGGTGGCCGCACTGGCGCCGAACCGGGCAGCCGACGACGCGTCCGTGGCCGCCGGCATCAAGGCCGGGCCGCGTAGCGCGGCGGAACGCGCGGAGCTGAGACGGCGGTACTACACCCCGACGGTCGACGACCTGTTCGACCGGACGGTGACGGCCGCCCGGTCGGGAGCCAGAATCGTCCTGTGGTCCGAGGCCGCGGCCTACGACTTCGTCGAGGATGGGGCAGCGGTGGTCGAACGAGCGCGGGCGGTCGCCCGAGCGGAACGGATCTATCTTCAGATCGGCGTGGTCTACCTGCTGCCCAGAGAGCAGAGCCCCAACGTCGAGATCCGCGCCATCATGATCGATCCGGGCGGCACGGTCGTCTGGAACTACCTCAAGACGTCCACGCCCGTCGGTGACGGCAATGTGCCCGGCCCCGGGGTGGTGCCCACCATAGACACGCCGTACGGCCGGCTGGCGACCGTCATCTGCTTCGACGCCAACTTCATGCCGCTGGTCCGGCAGGCCGGGCAGGCCGGGGCCGACATCCTGCTCCTGCCCTCCAGCGACTATGCACAGGTCACCGACGCGCTCGGGCAGCAGGCCGTGTTGCGCGGCGTGGAGAACGGGATGAGCGTCGTCCGGTCCGCTCGGCTCGGGACCTCCATAGCCGTCGACCACCAGGGCCGGATGATCGGGTACGAGGCGAGCTGGTTCTCCAGCGACGCCCGCACCACCGACCACACGATGACTGTCACGGTGCCCGTCCAGGGACGGCCCACCCCGTACAGCCGGTGGGTGGGCGACGCCGTCGCCTGGCTCTGCCTCACCGGCCTGCTCGCGATGACGGCTGTGGCAGCCGTCCGCCGGTTCCGCCGGACGGCCGCCGCAGAGCCCGATATGGCCACGGAACCGGCTCTGCCTGCCGTACGAAGCTGAAAGTCGAAAGCGCTTCCGGGCCCGCTACGCCGCCTTCACACGCCAACTCGGTGAGACGTCCCTTGTCTCACCGAGTTGGCGTGTCCCAGCCGGTCGTATCATCAACTGCGCCGCTGGTCCGCCGTCCCGCAGAACACCTTGATGGCCATGCCCATGACCTCCTCGGTGGACGGGTTGCGGGTCGAGGGGTTGATCGACAGGTTCATCGACTTGCCGGAGTCCGAGCGGAACGCGAACGTCAGATAGCCGATCAACTCTCCGCTGTGCCCCCACACGGTGCCGCACGGCAGCTGGTAGGCCTGCAGCCCGAGACCGTAGCTGAACCCCTCCCCGGTGTTGACCGTCGTACGCATCGCCTGCAACGACTTCTTGCTGATCAGCTCACCGCCGAGCAGCGCCGACATGAACCGCTCCAGGTCGGCCGTCGTCGAGATCATCTCCCCCGCGGCCCAGTCCAGCGAGGGGTTCATCCGCGTCGCGTCCACCAGGTCGGGCATCGGCTCGTATCCCTTGGCGTGCGGCGACGGCAGCCCTGCCCGGTTGCCCGGCACCAGCGTGCGGCGCAGCTTCAGCGGGTGCAGGATGCGGCGCTCGACCTCCTCACCGTAGGGGTTGCCGGTCAGCTTCTCCACCAGCAGCCCGAGCACCACGTAGTTGGTGTTGGAGTAGCGCCACTTGCCGTCGTCGGGCAGCTTCTTGGCGAAGGCCATCTTGAGCAGCTCGCGCGGCTGGTAGGAGCGGAACCGGGCGTCGCCGCGCCAGCGGTTGGTCGAGTATCCGGGCTCGCTCATGTAGTCGTACAGGTGGCTCGTGTGGTTGAGGAGCTGACGGACGGTGATCTGCTCGCCGCCCGGCACCAGGCCGGGCAGGTGCTTGTCGATGGGGTCGTCGAGCCGCACCTCGCCCTCGTCCACGAGCTGGAGCACCACGGTCGCGACGAAGGTCTTGGTGACGCTGCCGATCCGGAAGTAGCCGCCTGGCGAGGGCCGTCCTCCGCGCTTGATGTCGCGCACGCCCGCGGCGCCCGTCCAGGTGCGTTCGCCGTCGGAGACCCGCGCCAGAGCCGCCGTCGCCCCGTCGCCCGCCACGATCTTCTCCAGGTCGCCGCGCACGTCCACGCCCTGTCCGCCCGCCGCGACAGCCGTCGCTACCAGCACGTTCATCATCGTCTGCATCATGGGCTCGACGCTACGGAGATCGACTTCGCCGCAGAATGCGGTGCACCGCCGACCCCACCTGCGGAAAACCGCAGCGGCTCAGGAACCGAGGTAGCGCAGCACCGCCAGGACCCGGCGGCTGTAGCCGGTGGTGTGCGACAGCGCGAGCTTGTCGAACAGGGCGTTGACGTGCTTCTCCACCGCGCTCTGCGACACGTGGAGGGATTGGGCGATCGAGGCGTTGGTCAGGCCCTGGGCCATGAGCTCCAGCACCTGGTGCTCGCGGGCGGTGAGCCGGGCCAGCGGGTCGGCGTGGCTGGTGCGCGCGAGCAACTGGCGCACTACCTCCGGGTCGAAGGCCGTCCCGCCCGAGCCCACCCGCTCCAGCGCGTCCAGGAAGTCGCCGACCTGGGCCACGCGGTCTTTGAGCAGGTAGCCGACGCCGTCGATGCTGCCGCTCATCAGCTCGGTGGCGTACTTCTTCTCCACGTATTGGGAAAGGATCAGCACCTTGACTTCCGGCCAGCGCCGCCGGATCTCCAGGGCGGCACGCAGGCCCTCGTCGGTGTGGGTGGGCGGCATCCGTACGTCGACCACCACCGCGTCGGGCCGCTCGCCGGTCACCGCCTCCAGGAGCGCGTCGGCGTCGCCCACCGCGGCCAGAACGTCGTGCCCCTCCTCCTTCAGCAGCCGTACCAGGCCCTCGCGCAGCAGGGCCGAGTCCTCGGCCAGCATCACGCGCACGGCATCTCCGCTTCCATCACGGTCGGCCCTCCGGGCGGGCTGGTCAGGGTGAACCGGCCGTCCAGCGCGGCCACCCGCTGCGCCAGCCCGGTCAGTCCGCCGCCGGTGGCATCGGCTCCGCCCATGCCGTCATCTTCCACTCGCACGACGACCATCGTGCCCTGCCGGCGTACGTCGATGGTGACCAGGGTGGCCCGGGAGTGCTTGGCGGCATTCGTCACCGCCTCCCCCGGCCCCCCGACCACACCAGCATGACCGCCGCGCCGAGGCCGATCACCAGCAGCAGCACCACCATGCCGCCCAGGAGCCCCACGGGCGCTGGCGATGACCGCGTTCGTCCCCACGCCGACGTAGGACTCCACCACCGACCAGTTCTCGCCCAGCATCCAGCCGGCCGGCACGAAGGCGGTGAAACCGGCCAGCGGCAGGATCACCTCGCTGGGAAGGGGCGGGAAGAGGTTCTCCAGCGCGATCGCGATCCCGGCGCGCCGCGCACCCCGCTGAAGGAGCGCGTGGGCGACCTGACCGGACGCGAGACCGAAGTGCTGTCGCTGGTCGCGCAGGGTCTGTCGAACGCGGAAATCGCCGAGCGGCTGGTGGTCGCCGAGCAGACCGTCAAGACGCATGTGAGCAGGATCCTGATCAAGCTTGGGCTGCGCGACCGCACCCAGGCGGCGGTCTTCGCGTACGAAACGGGGCTGGTGCGCCCATCAGGCTACTGGAGACCGGCTGGACACGGCCATCGGCCTGGCCGCGGATCGGTTCGGCACCGAACACGCCGAGACGGTCACTCCCTGCCGGGAGGGCGCGGGTGTTCCATGCGGGAGAGCCAGGTCGTGAGCAGTGTTTCGAGCGTCTCGGCCTCGGTGGGCGTCAGCAGATCCAGCAGGTCGCGTTCGTTGCGCATGTGGTCGGTGAAGGCCCGATCGATCAGTTCCCGTCCGGGTCTGGTGAGGGCGACGATTCGGCCACGCTGGTCGTCATCGGAACGGCGGCGGGTGACGAGCCCGGCTCGCTCCAGACGGTCGATCCTCTTCGTCATCGCGCCGGTGGTGACCATGGTGTGCGCGGCGAGCTCGCCGGGGGCTCGTTCGTAGGGCTCACCTGCGCGGCGCAGGGCGCACAGGACGTCGAATTCTCCCTCGCTGAGACCGTAACGGCCGTATACGAGGCAGAGTCTCTCGGTGAGCTGGTCGGCCAGGCGGTGCAGTCGGCCGATCACTCCCTGCGGGGAGACGTCGATGTCGGGCCGTTCGCGGCGCCAGTCGGCCTGGATACGGGCCACACGGTCCAGCGGTTGCCGGTCTTCCATGGATACCAATATAGCTTCCCGGGAAGCTATATTGTCTTCCGTGGAAGCTAATGTGCGGTGGGTGGCACTGACCGCGGTCGCGCCGGTGGCCTGGGGGACTAACTACTTCGTCACACACGAGTTCCTCCCCGCAGACCGCCCGCTGTACGGAGCAGCTCTGCGGGCGCTGCCCGCCGGACTCATCCTGCTGGCCTTGTGCAGGCAGCGGCCACGCGGCGCGTGGTGGTGGCGATCCGCCGTGCTCGGGCTGCTCAACGTGGGCGTGTTCTTCGTCCTCGTCTACGCCGCTTCCCAGCTGCTTCCGACGAGCGTCGCCTCGACCGTCATGGCGGTGTCCCCGCTGACGATGATGCTCATTGCCTGGTCCCTGGTGTCCGAACGGCCCGGCATTGCGCACCTGGCCGGCGCCGCGATCGGGCTCGCCGGGGTGTGTCTCATGCTGCTCACGGGGGTGGGAGGGGTGAGCGTGCCGGGAGTTCTCGCCTCGGCCGTCGCCATGCTGGTGTCGTCCTTCGGCCACATATTGGCCAAGCGGTGGAGCGCCGGTGCCGATGTGCTCGCCTCGACCGCCTGGCAGCTCACCGCCGGAGGTCTGTTCCTGCTCCCGATCGCCGCAGCCGTGGAGGGCCCTCCGCCCGAGCTCTCCACGCCGGCGCTCATCGCGTTCGGCTATGTCGCCGTGGTCGCCACTGCACTGGCCTTCGCCGCCTGGTTCACCGGGCTGCGGCACCTGCCCGCTGGGACAGTGGGTCTGATCGGCCTGCTCAACCCCGTTACGGGCGTGCTGCTCGGCACCGCGGTCGCCGGAGAGGTGTTGACGGCCCAGCAACTGTGCGGACTGATACTGGTCCTGATCGGAGTCGTCCTCGGCCGGCCCATGCGCGCGGGCCGACGGGGAGTGATCACTCCAGCAGTCGTAGGCGCGGCATCGTGCCCACGACGGCCAGGTGGCCGGCCAGGATGATCAGGTTGCCGGGTGGCCGTAGCGGCGGATGTGCTCGGCCACGCCCAAGGCGGCGATGTGCTCGGCCAGCTGCCGCAGCTCATCCTCGCTTCATCGCTCCTCCTCCAGTACTGCAAGCTTCTGGGTGCAGCTCTCCAAGGGATACGCGTGACCTGTGCGTTTCAGGAGTGGGCGCGCCGCGTTGAGGTCCGTGGGCCAGGCCGCTCGCCACGCACAGGCCACCCTCCTGCTGCCGGACAACCTCGCGAACCTGCTCCGGTACGGCAAGGCGACAACCGTACTGACCGAGATCAACCTCAACCTCAGCGAACGCTACTGAGCCGGACGGGGCCCGCCGCGACCGTCCGCATGGATCGTCCGCAGCGGGCCACGTCTTCATCTAGCCGCAGTGCACGTTGTCCAGGAAGCAGTCGCCGCGATCATCCAGGGCTGCGCCCCCGAGCAGGCATGGAGTTACACAGAGCGTCCACTCCGAAGCCGGCAGGCCATCGTCGAACAGTCGCTGCCCGCCTCCGGCGA
Organism: Nonomuraea polychroma; assembly: GCF_004011505.1. Classification (NCBI taxonomy): domain Bacteria; kingdom Bacillati; phylum Actinomycetota; class Actinomycetes; order Streptosporangiales; family Streptosporangiaceae; genus Nonomuraea; species Nonomuraea polychroma. The sequence continues at coordinate 8,530,663 of NZ_SAUN01000001.1, read as the reverse complement.
TCTCGGGGAAGATCATGAGGTACAGCCGGTCGAGCAGGTCTGCCGACAGGAGCGGTTTGATGATGCTCGCGCTGCTGTTGACGAGGATGTCGCCCTCACCAGTGGCCTTGAGGTCGGCAACGACGTCGGCGGGGGCGTTCACCACGCGGGTGCGTGCCCACGGGGCCTCGGTCAAGGTGGCCGAGAAGACCACCTCCTCCGTGTCGACCAGCCACTTGGCATATCCGCGATCACATGGGTTGGCGTTTTCGTCTTCGGCGACCGAGGGCCAGTAGCCCATGAATCCCTCGGCGTTGAGCCGGCCGAGCAGCGCCGTCGTCGCGTTCTCCCAGATGCGGTTCATGTGGTTTCGCGCGACCTCGCTGGTCACATAGGGGGCGAACGCGGCGAAATCGCTAGGCCCGCCGGGACCGTTGTAACGTCCGTCGAGGGTGAGGCTCAGGTTCGCGGCCACCCTGCGGTCGGTCGAGTTGGTCATTTGGTGCTCCTTGTATTGGTGCTGTGCGTACCTGCGGCGAGAGTCGCCGCGAGCTTGTCGAGGCTTTGGCCGAAGCCGATCTCGATGCCTGCGATGAAGTCCGCATACTCGACCGCGCTGTCGGTGATCCGGAAGTGGACGTCGAGGTCGGTGCCGGTGCCGGTGGGCCGGAGGTCGAGCTCGAGACCTCTTCCGGGTGCGCCGCCAGCGACCGGAGGAACCTGAACGAGCGGCCGTCGGCCCACCCCGGCTCCTTCGCGGCGAGCCGCTCCGCGTGGAGGCTGAGCCCGTAGCGATCGTAGGTCTCGCGCGAGCCACCGACCTGGTCCGCAGTGTCGGCCAGTCGAGTGAGCGCAGCCGCCGGCTCTCGCAGGGGCGCGGTCCGGAGCGCATAGACGCGGTGCTGGCGGGAGCGCTGGGAGATGACGACGCCGGCACGCTCAAGGGCCTGCAGGTGCTTGGTCGTCTGCGGCTGGCGGGCCTCGGCGAGCTGAGCGAGGACACCGACCGGCCCGGGCCGCTCGGCCAGCAAGCGGCGCCGGTCATGGCTGCACCCGCGAGCGCCTATCGGAGCCGGCCGGATCGGCCGCGCCCAAGCGGGCGCCCCTTGCTGCCGAACGGCGGATGACCAGCACAGCGCTGGCCGCGGGAGAGCGCTGCAGCTCTACTGGCCGAACGAGAGCGCCAAAACGACGATCAAAATCAGCAGGAGCGCCAACCAGCCGCAAAGGATCGTCAGTAGCACGATCACGCAGCCCTTTCCGTTCCATGGCTGGGGGGCGGGGCCGAGAGCGCCTCGGGAGTAAGCCCACATGGGGGCGCGGTATTCGAGTTCGAGTGCCATCCCGGGCTGGAGCCAGACCGTCAGTTCCGCAGGACCGATCCGTGCGGGGAGGAAATAGGGCAGGTGGACATGAAGGTGGTACTGGCCGGGAGGAAGCGGGATCGTGTTCAGGCCCCATCGGCCCAGCATCTGGTGGCCATTAAGGATGATCTTGGGCGTGATCATACCCAGCATGAAGCTGAGCCAATGCCGCTTCACCTCGAGGACGAGATGCGCCTGCCCCCCGGCGGGAACGGGTTGCGGCGGCCGGCTCCATGGGGTGTGCGGCGCGGGCGGATGCATGGCGCTCATGCTATTGCCACCTGACCTCTCACGATCTTCCGTCAAGCTGCCTGAAACAGGCGGCACGTCCCGTCAGGCATGGCCGGGGCATCCGTAGCCGCCTGGCGGGGCCCGTACGGAACCAGACGATCACGGGCCGGGCCGGTCGCGTGGCGGTCTGACCATCAAGATGCACATGGCCTGTGAGTGGCGGCAGAAGGTGCTGTCTTTGATCACGCGGGATCACCTGCACGATCCCGAGAAGAGCGACCAGATCCGCCACCGCAAGGACCGCGGCAGCCGCCCTCTCCAAGTTCTGCACGATCGACTACCGCGAGCGGCACGCCGTCGAGTGCGCCATCAACGGGCTCAAACGCCACCGCGCCGTCGCGACCAGATACGACAAGCTCGCCGTTCGCTACAAAGCCACCGTCCAGATCGCCAGTCATCAACGACTGGCTGACCTGCCTATAAAACAGGCCCTAGTGACATCCGCCGGAAATTCTCCCGGACACCGCGCGGTCAGCACGAGCGGACGCCTCGGTTTGCCCGCCAGCCATCTTCCTATTAGACGGCGAAACTCAAGACCGGGACACCAAGGAACTGTCGACGGAAGGCTCAGGACCAGTGCTGGTAGTCGCTGCCGTTGCAGGTGTTGAGGCGGACACCTTGGGAGATGCTCCCATCGAGGCACTTACCGCTCTGCACGTGCGTAATTATCGGGAATTCGACAGTACCGGATAGCTGCGACGATCCTGATTGCGTTACGGCGGCCGGCCGGCGTGGCGACAGCCATGGCGATCGCAGTTGCTGCCACTGCGGTTTGGATATGGCACGGGGACCCATCGTTCTCCTTGGGGTGTCGCGGCAAGGTTTGGTGCTGCCGGTTGGACAGCAAGGAACGTCTGCCGCATGCCACTGATATGGGGCGATGACCTGGGTGAAGCGCTTGACCATGTGGCCCAGGCGTGCGGGCTGTTGACCCGGGAGGACGCTATATCGCAGGTATAGCGTGATTCGCGCAATCCAACCTGACACCGACTTCGTCGATCTCGGCCGCGATTTCTACCCAGCGCCGTCTCAGCACCGAACGCTGCAGACGCCACCACATCCGCGAGCTGAAGACCCTCGGCTACCGGGTCCTCCTCGAACCAGTCCCGGCCGCTACTGCACAAGAATTTCAGGTGCGAAAGCTGGCAAGACCAACACGTTCGTTGACAATACGGGTCTCGATGCCTTCGACGAGTCCGGAGCCGGGGGCGGCGCGGGGCGGAACTATGTGCGAATCCTCACATCGAGTACGACTCGTGGGTGGGGGTCGTGAGCCAGTGGTAGTCATGATCACACCAATGGCGATCGAAAGGATTTTCGTGCGCACACGAAAGCTGGCGACCCTCCTGGCCGGCGCGGCCCTGGCTGCCTCTACCACGCTGGTGGCGGGCGCCGCCCCGGCCGGCGCAGCTGGACCCTGCGGCAGCAGCTACTCCCGGGTCGGTGTCTACAGCATCGGCATCGACAAGTACGGGTACCGTACGGGCATTCTGGAGGTGTACTACAGCTCCAGCACCGGCAAGAACTGCGCCCTGACCTACGGCGACGGCCCCTACGCCAACACCACGAGCTGGAAGGGCGTCACGATATCCAGAGGCGATGGCAGCGGGAAAGACGCCGACGCCGACAACTACAAGTACTACGCCGGCCCGGTGTACGTCTCCGCGCCCGGCCAGTGTATTGACGTAGAAGGAATCTCACCGGCGTGGACGAGCGTCAAGCTCAACAACGTGCACTGCGGCTGAACCTCTTGTGACCAGACCGGGTGGCCTCCACGGGGATGTGGAGGGCACCCTGTCCCACACCAGCACGATCGACGCGAGTCGTGGAGAGTCTGAACGGAAACCAGTGAACTTCTTGATCGGACACGGTCTCTGATCCGGTGTTCGATCTATGAAGGGAACGCGACGTGTTCCTGTCCGCGAAGACGACCGTCGCCGCAGCCCTCCTTGCCGCTGGTGTGCTCGCCGCCGCCGCGCCCGCGCAGGCGGCCACCGAGACGCCGCAGAGCGTTTGCGGCGACGGTTTCCGTGTGGTGAAGGACGGCGTCCGGACGATCAGGGACAGGCAGGGCCGCCAGCTCGGCCAGGTCTTTCTGCTCTACAGCAGGAGGACCGGCTGCAACTGCGTAGTGACGTTCCGGACCCTGTTCGATGTTGCCCACGCCAAGATCCGGATGGGCGCCACGCTGACCGTCCAGACCACCACTCCTCCGCTGCGAACGGTTCTCCCGGGATCGGTCCAGTACCAGGGCGATCGCCGCGCCCCGCCGTACACATGAGCGGACCGGCACCTGTTCCACCACCTCCGGCTCATTCGGCCACTCCTCAGGCCCGACCGGGAAGCAATAAATGGCCTTCTCCCGCGGCCAAGTGCCACCCGCCCGCAGGAACAGCCCGTCGCCAAGAGGCAGCCGGATCAGGTATGGCGGGCGCGAATCGGGATCGGGGTTGCGGATGATGACCAGCTCGCGCGTCCCATCAGAGTGCTCGAGGCCGCTCGCCGGTTCGCATCCCTCCGGGGTTTGTCGCGACGCGAATCTGCCCTCCCCCTTACTGCCTCGTGGACCTGCGGGTGGCCGCGGTCGTGGCGGGCACGTGATCGCTCCCGCTTCATGGCCAAAAGTCTGACGATCTTGAGATGGGCGAAAAGCCTTCACCTTCGCGTTCGGGAGGATTAAGATCACGGCCGGAGGCGTCCAGGTGCCTGGTGGCTCTCCCGGTCTTCAAAACCGGTGGCGCCGAGTATCTCGGCGCGGCGGGTTCGATTCCCGTCCGTCTCCGCCAGATCACACCTTCTGGAGCGCCGTGAGCATCGACGAGTTGCTGGCTCAGACACGTGCCGGACTACGTCGCCTGTTGCCTGTCGAGGCCTGGGCCGCGGCGGGCAGCGCCGATGCCTTCATCGTGGACACGCGGCCGGAGTTTCAGCGTCGACGCGGTGGCGAAGTGCCCGGCGCCATCGTGATCGAACGCAACCATCTGGAGTGGCGGCTCGATCCGCTCTGCGACGCGCGGATCCCCGAGGCCACCTCCGCGGACATCCAGTGGATCATCCTGTGTGACGAGGGCTACTCCTCCAGCCTCGCCGCATCGTCCCTCAGGCAGGTCGGGCTGGCGAACGCCACCGATGTGATCGGTGGCTTCCAGGCATGGACGACAGCCGGGCTCCAGGTCGTCCGCCTCGCCATCCCCACCCGCCCACGAGGCCCAGGCGAGCCTGCCCACAGCGAGCTCACATGTGGGTGATCCCGACCGCAGGTCACGTGGATCACGGCAGGTCGACTCTGATCCGGGCGTTCACCGGGATGGAGCCCGACCGCTGGGCCGAAGAGCGACGCCGGGGCATGACCATCGATCTCGGCTTCGCCTGAACCACGCTCGGGTCGGGACGGCAGTTGGCGGCCCGATGCCGCAGGGCGCACCATCACCTCCGGTCAGAGGCTTCACGTTGAGCAGCCCCGTACGACGCTGTCCTCGTCAACGCGCGGATCGGCATGTGGAGGTGGTCTCGCCGTTCGGCTCAGATCACGTAAATGGCGTATTCGTCCAGCTCATCCGCGCAATTCCAGACGATGGAATTGCCGCCAAACGGTGCAGCAATCGAGGCATGAGCGACCTCATGATCCGCCGCCTCACCGGTGAATCCGCCTCCGCATGGCGCGTTACCTGAACGCGGGATCGGAAAGGACTAAACGCCCATTTGGGCACGGATCGACTTTATCAGCCTTTCCCTCTATCTGAATAATTTCCGACAACCTCACTGCCCCGGTAGCCTTGCAGGATTCTTTGACTCCGGTGGAGAGTCGTCGTGGGCCCCGATGCTCGCCATGCCGATCAACGCGCGCTCGGGCTGATCTTCGACCTCTTCCTGGCCGGACGAAGTACCTGATCCATGGTGTGACCACCCCCGGACCGAAGCAGGTCCTCCACCGCCCAGGAGGTAGAGCCGTGGGCTCTGGCAAGAAGATGTGGACGGTAGCGTTGCTGGCCACTGCTGTGCTGGTGATCACTGCGGCCTGCGGCGGCGAAGGCACCGACGGCAAGATCAAGCTGCGCTTCTCCTACTGGGGCACTGACGCTCGGCAGAAGATGACCGAAGAGGCGATCAAGAGGTTCGAGGCGAAGAACCCGAACATCGACGTCGTGGGAGAGTTCTCCGGCTTCGGCAGCTACTACGAGACGCTGGCTACGAAGGTCGCGGGCGAGGATGCGCCTGACGTCATCACGATCGAGATCCGCGGCCTGCGGGAGTACGCCGAGCGCGGCACGCTCGCCGACCTCTCCAGCAGGGTCAACACTGCCGACATCGACGGCAAGGTGCTGGCCACCGGCGCGATCGACGGCAAGCAGTTCGCCATCCCCACCGGGGTCAACGCCTGGTCCCTGGTCGTGGACCCGAAGGCGATCGAGAGCGTGGGGCAGAAACTACCCGACGACACCAGGTGGACCTGGGAAGAATACATCGACTTGGCGGCGAAGATCACCGCGGGGGCCGGCGGCAAGGTCTACGGCACGCAGCAGGCTTTCAATCCGGCCTTCCTGCAGATCTTCGCCGCTCAGCGGGGCGAGCGCTTCTATGACGGCAACAAGATCGGCGTATCGCCCAATACGCTCAAGGCATGGTGGGCCATCCACCGGAAGCTGGCCAAGACCAAGGGTTCTCCTGACATCGCCAAGAGCGTTGAGCTCGGTGCCCAGAACGCGGACCGGTCGCTGTTCGCCACCGGAAACGGCGCGATGGGGATGTGGTGGAGCAACGAGCTCGGCGCGATCAGCAAGGCGTCGGGCGGCAAGGTAATGGAGCTGCTGCGGATGCCGAAGGTACAGGGCGCCTCCGCCGGCGGCATGTTCCTGCAGCCCGCGATGTTCTACACCGCCTCGGCGAAGTCCGAGCACGCGGCCGAGGCCGCCAAGTTCATCGACTTCATGATCAACGACCCGGAGGCGGGCCGGATCATCCTCAGTGACCGCGGCCTTCCGGCCAGCTCCAAGGTACTGGCGGCGGTCCAGGACAAACTTTCGGAGACTGACAGGAAGACGCTGGCCTTCCTCGGCGAGATCAAGGGCGAGCTCACGGATCCGCCTGCCGCCCCGCCGAAGCTCGCCAGCGCCATGGAGGGCATCCTCAAGCGGTATACGGATGAGGTGTTGTTCGGCCGGATGACCCCTGACGACGCCGCACGGAAGTTCATCACGGAGGCCAACGCCTCCATCGCAGGCTGATGCCTGCCAGACACCGGCCGCAATAACGCCTATTCTTCGTGTTCGCAAGCTCGTCGTCGCTTGCCGGTGTGAGTCCGGTCCGGGTAGCTGCCAGGAGGCCCGGTAGCAGGCTGGCGGCATCGGGGGGAAACGCCTGGTGTCGAAGCCCAGCGGCAAAGGCCCTTATGGGGAGCGAGGATGCGGTCCGTGGCATGAAGCGAAGCTTGCGGCGTCGTTACTCAGCCTGCTTTCGGGGGGAACAGGGAGAGCCGAGCCCTTCGAAATCGGGGTGAAGGCCATGGAAGCGGTAAAGACCCTGGAAGCGCAGCCGTGAAGGACTCCCCGGCGTATGGGGCGCGGAACGTATCGATAGTGACGGCGGGAACTGGGGAGGCCCTCCCCGGCCCGGTGACCTGCGGGAATTGTCATCGGAGCGTGGCGTCCTATAATCGCAGGTAGATGTGCAGATGCCGGTGCCGTTGAGGTGGGTTCAAGGGCTTGCCGACGTACCACTGGTCCGGAGCGTCATCCCCCTGGGCCGTAGGCCGTCATGAGGATGTGCACGACGATGAGGACGACGACCCAGACCATGGCGCGTCTGGTCGGCGGGGGGCCGCTGCGCAGCAGGGAGATGCCCAGGGGGATGAAGGCGACGCAGAGGCCGCCCACGGCGATGAAGGACTGCGGGATTTGGGTGCCTTTGAGCGGCCCGAGCGCGAGCGCCGACATCAGGCCGAGCGCGATCGAGCGGCCCGGCCCCAGGGCGCCGGAGCGGTAGGCGCCGATGGCCAGTACGACCCAGCCGAGGAACGCCGGTCCGGATATGGCCTTGAACGGATGCCAGCGCGTATCTCCCCATGCTGTGTAGTAGTCGTCGATGCCGTTGAGCATGGTTCGCAGGGCCAAGGCTGTCGGTCAGGTGGAAGGCCAGGTGATCCGTGCCGAATTGGAAGGGCTGCGGTCGTGGCGGCGAGCAGGCGGTCATGGGAGAGCTCCGTGCGCCGCAACCACAGCGCGGCCAGCGTGGACAGTCCCAGCGCCGGTCCCATGCTCATGGTCTGCCCGTTGTGGAACTTGGCGTGCGGCGGCCAGTTGGGGTTGTGGATGTGGGTCTCGTTCCAGTCCGCCACGAGCGGGCTGATCGCGGTGAACAGCGCGGTCGCGGTTAAGATGATCTTGCCTGCGCTCATCGTGCCTCTCCCTGGTGAAGTCAGAACGTGACCACGACCTTGCCGCGGGTGTAGACACCCGCGACCAGGTCGGCCACCGCCTGAGGGGACCGGGCGAACGGCCGAGCGGCACTGGCCGTTCGAACGGTTTCACCTAGCCCGAAGAGCAGCAGGCTCTTCGCCGGAGATCGCCTAGCGTGAGGCCATGGACGCCCGCTACCTGCTCACCTCGGTTTCACCGTGTTGTCGGCGCCGCCTGGTGAGATGCTCGCCCCACTGTCACCTCATCGCGCTCGACCAGCCCGCGCCCCTGCAGCAGGAGCACGGCGTCGCCCGCGGCTCGGTACGGCGTGCCATGGAGCTTCTACGCAAGGAAGGCTGGGTGGTCACGATTCAGGGCAGGGGGACCTTTGTGGCGCTCAAGGAGAACTGGCCCAATGAGGGGTAGCCGCAGTCATTCAGCTGACGGCCTTACCCAGTCGGGGAAGTAGGCGACATGGAGATTCGGCCATCTCTTCTCTTCAGCCGCCACTACGCGATGCAATGGAGCGGTGCCCTCGAAAAACACCCGCCGCTACACCTGGATTGCTTACGTCCTTGAAGGACTCGGCATCTTTGCTGTCTGCCTCTTCCTCATCGCCGTCATACTCATGGCCATCGACGAACAGCGGTTTCTGGAACCTGCCGCCTTTGGCATGGGCATCGCACTGCTATTGGGGTTCATCGTCGCGCCCGCTCAGGCAATCCACCAGGGCCTTCACTACCTCAAACGACTGAGGCAAGCCAAGGAAGACCCACGCCAGCAGCTCCGACGCCGTGTCGATGCCGTCAACAACGCCTTCGCGGAAGCGGCCACCCTGATGGATGAACTCAGACGCGATCTTGAAGCTCAGCAGGCCGCCCGAGACCAACTCCTCGCCGAAGCGGAGCACCAGCAGCGCCTTCTCGAACTCAATAAGGAAGAAGCCAAGAAGATTCGCCAGATACTGGTCAATGAGACGAAGGCCACCATCCGCGCTGCCTGGCGTCGCGAAGTGGGCTTCTTCCTTGCGGGTGTACTTGTGTCCGCTGCGTTGTCCGTCCCCATCGGCATCTGGGTCAACAGCATCAGCTAGACCGCGGCCGCGGAACGGCCTTCGGTTTGCCGCCCTGCGGCCGCAGGGCGGCAAACCCTCCTCCTCCACAAGACGGTGCACGAACCCGTACGAACGACCCGTAGCGGGCCCATACCCCGGGGCGGTGGCATCGGAGCGATCGAGGGCTCTTGGCGCGCGCGATTGCGTTCCGAAAGCTATGCCGGTCACAGTCCGGGGCATGCGCGTTGGCTGCAGTGGCGTGCAGCAGGGCGGCCACGCCGTTCTAACAGATTGAGCCACTCAAATTAGATCGTCGAACTCACCGTCTTTGACGCCGCCAAAGAATGCTTGAAGCTCAGAGCGAGTAAAAGCCAAGACGGGACCCGTTGGGTTCTCGCTGTCACGGAAGAGCACCAAGGGTCCTCGGCCGGCCTTGTGGGGCGCGTCGGCTGGGATGGCGCCGGACAACGCGACTTCTACACATCCGTTGCCGCCGTCGCTCCGCCGACTCTTCCGCCAGGTGAGAGTGGTGGGATCGATTGGACTTGTGTGCATGTCTGGCAGATCCTCTTCCATCTATAGACGGCCAACCACTTCTGAGATCAGCTCTACCGATTCATGTGGGCTAAGCGCCATTGCACGCATTTGGTCAAAGGCGAGGCTATAGCGGTGAACCTCCCTATCGTCCTCAATCCAGAGGCTGCTCGTCATGGTCTCGATGTAGACCACGTCAGGGTCGTACACCTCGGGAAACGACAGGATGGAGAACGGGGTGTTGGCCCCGGGGTGGGCGCCGACGGAGCTGGCCAGGATCTGGATCGTCACGTTGGGCAGTTCCGACAGTTGGATCAGAGACTCACACTGGGCTCGCATGATGTCCGCACCGCCGATCAGGCGATGAAGGGCGGCTTCATCCAGGACCATCCAAATGCTGAGAGGGTTGTCCCGATGGAGGATCCTCTGCCGCGTCATGCGGATCTCGACGCGACGATCAACCTCAGAAGCGGACGTGAACGGGACCAGGGCCGCCTTGATGACCGCCCGTGCATAGTCCTCTGTTTGTAGGAGGCCGTGGATGAGGGTTTGAGAGAAGCACCGGATGTCGGTGGCCTCAGATTCCAGGCTGATGTAGTTCGCGTAGTCGGTTGAGATTGTCTCGTACGTATCCCACCAGCCGCGCTGCATAGCAGTTCGCGCGAGATCCGCGAGAGCATCACGCCTGGAGCCTGATACGCCGTAAAGGTCGAGAAGCGCCGTAAGATCGCCGGTGCGCACCCCAACCTGCCCTGTCTCGATGCGGCTGACCTTGCTGACGGACCACCCAAGCCGTTCTCCAGTCTGCTCGCCCGTGAGTCCAGAACGTTCCCGCAAGACGCGGAGCTCTGCTGCGAGCCTGCGGCGCCGGAGCGTGGGACCTCGCCCACCAGCCATTGTCAACCTCCTCTCAGCGTGTGGCCCACCAGTCTTCCGTACGTTGCAGACCTGTGCATCGTATGCAGGCAAGAGAATCAAGTAGCAAATTTGCAGTTCTGCTTGCACTGACTGTCTGAGTGAGTCAGGCTTCGATTACACGGCGTGACTGATGTGTCACACCGGGATGTCACCAGGCAATCCACGCCGTGCGATCGACGTGTGGATGCGAATGACCTGTGTACGACCGGATGGTTCTGAGGAGGTGGCGTTATGCGCGAAGAGTTCCTGGCCGAGTTGGTGTTCCCTGGAGTTTCGCGTTCTGTGTCGACAGCCCGGCATTGTGTCGGGCACGTCCTGACGATGGCGGGGCATCTCGACGTGAGCGGTGCTCAGCTGGTGGTCAGCGAGTTGGTCGGGAATGCCGTAGTGCATACCATCTCGGGCTTGCCCGGTGGGCTCGTCGCAGTGGACATCACGGCAATCGGCGACGACCTGGCCCGGATCGATGTAATCGACGGCGGCTCGGCTACGGTTCCCCGGATGCGCGAGCCGACCGAGACAGATCCTCGGGGGCGCGGCTTGCGGATTGTCGACGAGATGGCGGTCAGGTGGGGCGTGCGTGGCGACGCCTGCGGAGGGACCGCGGTGTGGGCGGAGGTGTTCACAGTCCAAAGCGCGCCGGCCTGCGCGGCTGACCTGTCTGTCTGCAACGTGGCGTCGTAGTGTGGCAGTCCACCGGAGCCAGAGGCGCTTCCGATGCGTAGCGAGGATGGCGTGCCGTGACCTCCGGCCAAACCGCACAGCCGTTCTTGACGGGTTCCGGTTGCTGGTCCTGCTATGTATCTAGCGGGTGCGCTGGTCGCAGGTGTAGGAACTCGGTTGTGATCACATCACTGGGCGACGACTTGGACAGCCGGGTACGAGCGGCGGCCATGGCGTGGCTTCGTCAGCGATGCACGCCCGAAGATCCGGTCGTTCGGCGTGACGAACTGCTTGGCTTCCAGTTTGAGGGCCGAGCGTTCCCACTGATCGACAACCAGTTGGGCATCCGGAAGCCCTAGGGCATGGCCGCTGCACTGTCGATCCTGACCACTTACACCTCCGACGGTGCACGCGCGCCCTACGAGGACGCCGTGGGTGATGACGGCCTTCTGCGGTACAAGTTCCAGGGCAATCCACAGCATTACACCAACGTCGGGTTGCGAGTCGCCTTCGAGCGCAGCGTGCCGCTGATGTGGTTCTTCGGCATCAAGCAGGGGTTGTACCTGCCCTTCTTTCCCGTCTGGATCGTCGCTGTCGAGGCCGAACAGTCCCAAGTCGCGGTTGCGTTGGATGAGGCTCAGCGGTACCTATCAATAGACAGCGTGACGAGCGAGATCGAACGCCGATATTCCCACAGGATTACCAAGCAACGGCTGCATCAACCGGTATTTCGGCAAAGGGTAATCCAGGCGTACGAGAGTAGTTGTGCGATGTGTCGCCTGCGGCATCGATCACTCCTCGATGCCGCCCACATCATTCCTGATCGCGACACCCGTGGTGTCCCGGCTGTGTCCAACGGCGTTTCCCTGTGCAAGATCCACCATGCGGCGTACGACGAGAACATCCTCGGCGTCCGGCCTGACTACGTCATCGAGGTACGCGCCGACATCCTGGAGGAGATCGACGGACCGATGTTGAAGCATGGGCTCCAGGAGATGCAAAACCTCAGGCTCGCGATTCCTCGTCGACGTGCTGATCATCCCGACCCTGGCCTTCTTGAGGAACGCTATGAACGGTTCCGCGCTGTGTCATGACAGAAGTAGAGCTCTCTCCTGGCCGAGCCATGAGGCGGGTGTCAGGCGGGATGCAGAGGCTCGGGCCGGCGAAAGCGCGGACTGAGCCGGGCGTGCGCTGTGGGAGTCAAGCGAGCAAGAGAGGGTCGGCGGCGGGATCCCGGTGTCGCTCTGTGGCATTTGCCAGAGAGATTCTGATCTGTTGCCCGCGTGCCCGCGGCGCGACGGGCAGCGCTGGTGGCCGTGCATCCCGATTACCGCGTGGGGCACGCGTACGCCGTGGGCTGGCTGACCGCGCCGCATCGGCGACCTGTCCCGGGTGCTCGCGCCCCACCGAGTGGGTGCCGCGCCTATGGCGCACGGTGCTGGAGATTACTTCAGCGGTCGCGGGCGCGCTTGTGCTGCCGTAGCTCGCCGGGCCATGACCGCCGCTCCAACGTCAACGGCAAGATGTTCCTCGCGGTGAGCGAGTACGCCGAGATGATCCTTTACCGCGCGATCGGTTCGACTATCTCCACCGACGCAGGCGATTCCCGGTTCGAGCTGATCTGGTGTTCGGCCTAATACCCCTGCGGCGGGTAGGGCGGATGCTGGACGTGCTGCACCGGCAGATGGCGAGTCACCCTCCAGCCGATGAACGACACCGGGATGGCCACGATCAGCCACAGCCCGATGGTGAACAGCGCCAGCCACCAGTGCAGGAACACCCACAGACAGCCATGAATGATCATGGTTATCGGGTTGAATCCCCACTCCTTCACCGTCGTGTACTGCACTGGCCCATACAGGGGACCGCTCGGCACCGGCCCGTACGGCTGGCTGTAGGGCTGCGGCTGGTACGGCTGAGGCTGGTACGGCTGCGGGTACTGCGGGCCGGACTGGGCGCCGGACTGCTGGCCGTACGGGTCGTGCGGCTGGGGCGGGTAACCCATAGAGCGGCTCCAGAGGTAGGGGACACGACGCTGTGGGACGTTCCAAGCATCATCCAGGTTGACGAAGACCACGTGTCCAGATCCGGACACCTCGGAGCGCGATCATGCACGTGCCCGCGGGCTGCCCACACGCCTTCTTCAACGCCGAGCCCATGCCCGCGCGGATGCTCTTCATGGTGTCCCCGAGCGGCCACGAGGACTACCTGCAGGAACTGGCCGAACGGCCGGCGGCGGGCCACCGGACCAGGCGGCGATCGCGGCGCTGCGGGCCCGCCACGACATCCACCAGCTCACCCCGTTCGGCCGCCATCGCCCAAGGTGTGTGGCCTGTCAACGGCATGGTCGCGTGCTCGTACGGTGCGGCGGTGTTCCTGTGGGGCGGGCGGTCATGAGGCGATCCAGTTCCTGGGTGGTGAAGCTGCGGTAGAAGTGCTTGGGGTCGGCCAGCATCCGGCCGACCGGCCATCCATGGCGTCGACAAAGGAGTCGGTGTCGCCGGGCCGGCTGGTGATGTCGAGCATCCAGTCGCGGGTGCCGGGCGGCGGCATCTTGCCGTCGCGGATCAGCGATCTGGACAGCTTGGCGCCGGTGTCGGTGGTCACGCTCACGTGGTAAGCGCCGTGGTCGGTGGCCTACACGTGTCCCCGCAGGTCGATACCCAAATCCAGGCTCACTTGTGACTACCGACTACGGAACCCCGGTTTCTCCGTGGCCCGGGCAGCTGAGCCCAGCGGCCCTCCAGATCGGGGAAGGACGAGCGGCGGGAACCCGCCGGCGCTTCCGCCCGTACACAGGGAGTGACCGACGGACCGGCGCGGCGGTCACCCAGTCAGGGCGGTGCCGGCGTCGGCCGGGCTGACGTGCCCCGCGATCAGGCGCCATTCTCCGCCATCCCGCACCCAGGTACGGGTGTAGCGCACTCGGGCGTGGAACCGCTCGCCGTTCATGACACCTTCCAGCGTGCCGAGGAACCACGTCACGCCGGTGTCCCCGGCGACGAGCACCTTCAGGTCCTCCTGCTCGACCCGCGTCATGGACTGCCGGCCGGACCGGTGTATCTCCAGATCGTCCTGCTTGGTGTAGTGCCGGCCGTCCGGCCCGGTGAACACCAGCCGGTCGTCGATCAAGCGGTCCAGCTCCGCCACGTCCGAGGCCAACTGGGCCTGCTGCAGGCGCTGCTCGGCGGCGCGTAGCGCCTCGGCGGCAGCGGAGTCCGTACCGCCGGGCTGCTGCTCGGTGCGGGACGTTTGAGACATGAGACCACCATAGCGAGGCCGATCGGATCACACGCACCGCTGGTCAGGGCGGTGTCACGGTGGCGGGCCCGGCTCACCGGCAACGGGCAGGCGGTGGCCGACGAGCACCGTACGTCTAACTCCGCGCCCTGCGCTCACAGGGCCGCTCCGCCAACCGCCGCGACTCGTCCAGCGCGCCGCCCACTCCACCCGCTGCTCGTCAGTCAACTCGGCCTCGCCAGACCATGATCGCCCAGCCCTGCGGTGTCGCGATGGTGCGTGTGGCCACGTGCAGCTGAGCTATCCGCTGAGCACGGAGGATGCGTGTGTGGATAAGGTGCCGGCCGCCCAGGCTCCAGTGTCTGGTCTGGCTGCGCGTCCAGGCCTCGAATCGTATGTCGACTCGCGCTTCCTGCCCGTGCAGGGGGCGTCGTCGACATGGAGCGCGGTCAGGCCCCGTGATTGCCAACCGGCGTCGTACTCGAACACGATCCATTCCAGGGCATCCCCGTGAGAGAACAGCGCCGCTGTAAGATCGCCTTCGATAACGTCACGGGACAAGCGTCAGACAAGGGCACCAGATCGGTATCGTGCGGAATATCCAGTCCGTGCTCGATGATCTGGCGTCCCTGTTCGGCCAGGGCCGGGTGGAACTCTGGCATGTTGACGGTATGTCCGCCAAGCCCAGGGTGTCGAGAACGTCATCCCATACAGAAACGCGGTAGAACGGCCGAGCCGCCCCTTCAATGCCGAAGATAGATTTACCTCTGCCCCGACGCCCGTCGACGCCTGGATGAAATTGCTCGTGGCTCTGGACCGCCTTTGCTGGGCTGCCTACAGCGCGAGCGCGTGCCGTAGTCCTTGACTGATGCGCATCATCGTCTGGAGACTCATACCCCCCAGGTCGCGCCGCAGATCCTCGGCGAAAAGGATCACAATGTCGTCGCAGAGCGCTCGCCCGACGACTGGGTCCTCGGGCGCGAGTTCGATGATGCTCGGCAGAGGAGGCTTGGAAGAGGTGGTGATCCGTACGGCGAGATAGGTGGCCAGGGCACGGTTGCGAGCGTTGTTGCTGACGATGACGTACGGCTTTTCACCGTACTCCTCGCCCAGATCAGCCATGTAGATGCGCCCGCGAAGCGGGTAGCTGTTGCCGGAGGACATCAGTCGGTGGCGACCTCGGCGGTGCGGCGGCGCGCGGCCCGTCTGAAGGCGCGATCCTCATTGTCCTGTGCTGCGGCGAGGGCTGCGTATCCGGTAACCATGACCTCTTCCAGGACCGCCTTGCGCGCCACATCAACCAGCGTGTGCAGGGCCGCCGCAGTGGATGTGTCGGGTCCAAGGGTCTGGCCCGCCAGGTGCTGGATGGCCATGTTCTCCGCACTGCCGGGTGTACGGATGGCCTCCAGCAGTTCTCGATCCTGGTCAGTGAGGGGTACGGGAGTGCGGCTCACGCTCATGATTACATGATGCAAGATATGGCGCATGATCTGCAACATCAGATGGCGCAGAACGCGCACGGGAGGCGAAGTGATTAGCCAACACGTCAAGCCTTGCCTCTGGTACGCGCCGATTGCTGCGAGGTCCCATCGCACCTCGTCTCGTCCTCCTGCAGCGCCGTCGTGAAGCGGACCACGTCGGGAGCCGTGGTGAAGCCGTTGCCACCGCCCGAGCCGATGTAGGTGCGGACTGAATCGCTGGGCCGGCGCCCCATGATGCCGCCCTTGTCCAGATGGCGGCCACACGAACAGGCGCTTGAGCGCTGTGGGCTCCGAAGGCCAAAGGGGGCGTCACTGTCGGACGCTGGGTGCGCTACTTTTGAGGATCCGTCGGGCGGCGCTGCTCAACGCGGTTCTGGATGTTACGGCGGAGCGCCCCGGCGTTGACCGGTTGCACGAGGCTGCGACGCGCCGGGATCCGGCCGCCCTCATCACGGTCACGTGCGGGTTTGGGCCGCAGACCCGATCGTGTTCCGTCGCCTTATCGGACTCGGGGCGTTGGACTTTGGCGTGGGGCAGGCGGACGACGGCACTGCCCAGAGGATCCATGACCTGCTGCGGTGGCACCTCCGAGGGAAGAAGGGACGATTAGGGCCTGTTGCGAAAGTGGATCTTGACGTTCCGCGCCGTTACCTGGGAAGTAATGGCGCCGATCTGTCGGCGCTGGCCAGAATGCTGATCTCGCCGCGTCAGTCGGACGTGGACTTCGGATCGGAGTGATACGTCGTGTCCATAGCCGTACCCGTGACCACCCGCGCTGTCGTGGAGGAGCTGTTGCGCCGGATCGGCGAGGGCGATCCCGAGCGCATCGCTGAGATGTATGCCGAGCGGGGCGACTGGAAGCTGGACTGGCCGGAGGCCGCCCGCTCCACCGGGCGTGCTTATGGCGCTCGGTTCGCCTTGCACCTCACCGTCGAAGACGGCCTGGTCACCCGTCACCATGTCTACGAAGACAGCCTTGCAGTCGCCCAAGCGTTCGACACGAAGGGGCCGAGTGAGGCTTGCTGAGGCAGCCGCGAAGTTAGAAGCTAACGGTCACAGCCCGCTCCGGCGGATACGCCGCCGCCGGCGGCCCCGCGACAGCTTGGTCACCACCTCGTGGAACTTCACCATCCACCCATGGGGCTCGATGGCCACGCACCACTCGCCGGCCTGGGAGACGCCCACGTAGCCGCCGCCATCCCCGCCATCCGTCTCGTTGACGAACTCGTCGGCTTTGTCCTCGAGTCCGCCGAAGTCCGACTCCTGGCCGGAGTCCTCGCCGCAGCTGAAGCGGCGCACCACCTCCGCCGGGTCGAGCCCGCGGAAGAAGGCTACGCTGAAGATCACGCCCAGTGGGCCGCCGCCCTTGCTCTCGGACACGTTAGGCCACTGGAACGGGGCTAAGGGATCGGTCGTCGTCATGCGGGTCATGGTGGCAGGGCGTACCGACAATCAGCCGAGATCCGGCGCCGCCCCGACATGGTCGCTGGCCCACACCCTTGTCATCGGCCGGTTGAAGATACGCGTGTACGAGTCCGCCGATCTCGATGCGCTGGTGGCCCTTCTGACGGACGACGTATTCATCCCCATGCCACCCATGGCCCCTCGAATACGAGGGCCGAGACGTTGTGGCCCGCCTCTTCGCCGGCATCTTCGGCGACAGGTGGATTCTGTCAGAACAGGACTACGCGGGTCAGGACGACTTGCTGGTTCTTCCTGTCGATCCTGTACTCCGCGATGCCATACCCCTTAGGTATCAAGATCTCTCTCCAATCGGGATCGGCACCGACTTGGTCGCTTCCAGCCAGCCACGGGTCCTCACAGATCGCGACCGTGAGTGCCGCCACTGTCGAGAACACCTCCGCTGAGACCGATGGGTCAGCAAGCGTGTCAGCCACGATCTCCGAAGGGACAACCGGCCATAGGTCGTCGTCCTCTTCGCTTCGCGCTCATCGGACGCCGCGCTCCTGCCGTCGGCGGAGGACCTCCTCCATGCTCGTGGTCGGCAGGGTTCCAGCTTCTGCCGCCGCGCGTACCCGGTCCCGATCAGGATCGGTGTCGAGCATCGCGCGGCCCCACCAAGCGGTCAGTACCCCGTCTAGCTCAGGGCCCTGCTGCGCTTCCAGAAGCTCGGCGAAGAACTGAGCGCGGCGGCTTCCGCGCAGCGCGTTGGAGATGCCGCCGATCGTCTTCGGAACTCTCGGATGGTCTACCGGGCCTCCGCCAACGGGCTGAGCGCTCATGACACCGCCTTTCATGGTTTCAGCGTACGACGTGAACGCGATTGCTCGCAGGGTTCCCGCGGCACCGGCCGGCTCTGAGTGGGGCGGGCAGCAGGCCTCCTTTGAGGATGAAATGCCGACCGCCCAAAGGGGACGCCGCCAAGCGGTAGAGGAAACGTTCGAGCACGTACTCGACCATGAGCTCCTCTGTGGATCGTCTGCTTTGTTCAGCTAGGTATCGGCCGGCGGTGTCCTGGCTCGGCATTTGGAGGAGTCGTCGGCCGCGGGCGTGATTTTCCGTCCCCGTGCCCGCCCAAGGGGCCGTTCGGACCATCATGGGGAGCCACTGGTTGCTGTGGTGCCATGGCCAGCGGGCAAGAAGACCGACCCCCGGGATCACGAGGAATCATGCGCACTTTTTTCGAGCCGGACGAGTACGAGGAGTTCGAGGCGGCCAAGGACGTGCTGATCCGCCGCTGCCTCGGCTGGGCCGGTGGTCGCGGGCTGAGGGCCGACGCCACTGTGCTGGAGGCGGCCCTGGACGCACGTCATCGCAGCACGGACGGGCGGCTGGCCTTCTGGAACGCCGAACAGGTGGGGCGGTTCCTGGGGGAATGGATTCCCCGGTACGTCATCGCGCCGCGAGAGATGCTCGAGGCCGCGCCGGAAACTCTGCTGACGCTGCTGCGCTACCTCGACGCGACTGGCCTGCGGGATCCGCGCGGCGCCACGCCGGTCGAGCTGGAGACGGCCGTGGCGGAGGCCGCGAACGACTACCCGGCGGTGCTGGACGACCCGCTGCGTCTCGGGCTGGCGAAGTTCTGGGCGCAGGTGGCGCTCGACCACGGGGTCGATCTCACCGATCAGGAGGTCCTGAACAGGTTCCAGCGAGACATCGACGCGGGGCGGGTGGCGTACGACGCCGACCTGCTCGAAAAGATTGCGGAGGCGCGCTTCTTCGACCCCGGGCTCGACGAAGAGCGGGCGTTCCCTCAGCTTCCCGTCACCCTGCCGCCCGCCCCGGAGCTGGCCGCCGCGGCGGCGCGGAGCCAGACCGTACGGCGGCTGACGGCTCTGGCCGACTGGGTGGGAAAGGACGGACGGCCGCTCACCACCGCCGGGAACCTCCGCCTGGCCGACGCCCGTGAGCTGGCCGAACTCCTCGGCACCGGCGAGCAGGACCTCAAGGCCCGCAGTGCCACGGAGCTGCCCAAGCTGAGCTTCCTGCTCGAATGGGCGAAAGGCATCCGCATGGTCCGCGTGCACAAGAGCCGTCTCGTCCGCGTGGCCAAGGCCGCGCCGCTCCTGCGTGATCCGGAACAGCTGTGGGCGCGGGCCTTCGAGGCATTCTTCGAGCTTGGCATGGAGCTGGGCCCGCCGGAGAGCTGTGCGTCGCTGCTGGCCGAGGAGTTCGACGAGGCCATGCCGGATGTGCTGAACAGCGTGTACGGCCTGCCGGGCCGCGTCCCCGTGGCCCGGCTCCAAGAATCGGTCTGGCTGGCCTGCCAGGAGAACTTCCAACTCGACGACGATGACCCCCGGCACGACCTGTGGCGACAGGAGGTCGACCGGGACCTGGTCGCGGCGCTGGAGGCGCTGGCCGAGCTGGGCGCCGTGGACCTGGACCACGGCATGGCCGACGAGCTCTACTCCAGCGACCTCGACGACGAAGAGCAGATGTTGCCGCCGGCGGCGCGGGACCGCCTCCGCGCCCCCCTCGCCAAGCCGGGCCCGCTCGTCAGCCTGACACCGCTGGGCGTGCGAGCCATGCGGGAGCGGATGCTCGCGGAGGGCCGGGACGCACCGCTCGTCGGCGAGCTGGCGCAGGCCGCACCGGGCGAGCTGCTCGGCGTGCTCGCGCAGCACTACCCGCCGGACATGGCCGCGATGGAGCTGGACGGTTGGCTGGCGGCACACGGCGGCGAGGTCGAGCCGCTGCTGGACGCCATCCGCGTCTGCCCGTTCCGTACCCGTGCCGCCGCCATGCTCGACGCCCTGGCGGATGCGCTGCCCGACGGTCAGCCGCTCCTCAGGCGGCTGCGCGGGGATCGGGCGCTGGGACCCATCGCCGTGACTGCTCTCCTCGAGGAGGACGCGCTGCGTCCCGACGACCTCACGTCGGAGGAGCACCTGCTGCTGATGGCGGAAGGAATGCTCACGCTGCTGGAGCTGGGCGGCCCTGACGAGGTCATGAACCAGGTCACCCAGATCGCGGGACGTGAGGCGCCGGAGATCATCGACACGGTCGTGCGCTCCGGCCATCCCGCCGAGGTCGGCATGGACGAATTGCGCAGGCTGGTGGCCGAGCCGCTGCGCGCCCGCACCCACCGGCTGCGCTTCGTGGAGGGGCCTCGCCCGGGCGCTCGGGGCCACCATGGGAAGAGACGCAAGCGCTGACCCGCACCCATGGCTCACCCTTGAACGCAGGGCCGCTGCCGGCGTGACGTGCCGGCCCTGTCCCATCGGAGGGCGCATTCACCCGAGCGTCCTCTTCAATGGAGGTGCAGGGGCGAGGTGGCCTGCCCTGTCGCGCTAGAGGAGCCGCGATATCTCGGTCGCGGCGCTGAGCACCAGTGGGACGATCGTGCTCTCATCCCGCACGCCGATGGTGACCACGCCCACGCTGGCGTTGGCCGGGCGCCCGGGCGTGGTGATCGGGGCAGCGACGCCCCACGCCCCGGGCTGCAGCTCACCCGCGGTGACCGAGTAGCCGGAGACGCGGGCCTCGGCTATCGCCGGGCGCTCCCCGGAGCGGGGCGGGCGGCCGGCCAGGATGGCGATCCCTGAGGCGCCGCGGTTCGCGGGATGCCGGGTACCGGGGCGATAGCTGACGTGGATCTGTGAGGCGCGCGGCTCGGCCACGGTGAGCACGACCGCCTGGCTCTCGTCGATGTCGAGCACCGTGATGAAAGCGGTGGCGTTGCAGGTGTCGGCCAGCATCTGGAGCGCGGAGGCGGCCGCGCTGCGGAGCCTGTGCTGCACGGCGGCGTTGAGCTCGACGATGCCGAGGCCGAGGGTGAAGCGGGTGCCGATCCGTGCGACCAGCCGGTGGTTGCCGAGGGCGGCCAGATGGCGGGAGACGGCGTTGCGATGGATCCCGGCCGACTGCGCGAGTTCGGTGATCGTCAAACCGTCCGGGTGGTCCCTGAGGATCTCCAGGAGCCGCAGTCCGGTGTCGATCGTCTTCGAGCCCGCCATGGAGGCGGCCGTGCTGTGGTGCTCCGCGGTCATCGGACGCCTTGGCGAGGTACGGGTGTGTAGCGTACGGGCAGGTGCTTGATGCCGCCGATGAAGTTCGACACCAGCCGGACAGGTGGTCCGGCGAGCTCGACGTCGGGCAGCCGCCAAAGAAGTTCGCGGTAGAACGCGCGGAGTTGCAGCCGGGCGAAATGGGAGCCGAGGCACACGTGCGGGCCGTTTCCGAATGAGATGTGGTCATTGGGCCGGCGTGCGATGTCGAACCGCATCGGGTCGGGGAACTGCCGCTCGTCGAAGTTGGCGGCACCGTGAAAGACGACGACCTTGTCGCCCGCGGCGATGGCCTGTCCGGCCAGGACGGTGTCGCGTACTGCTGTACGTCGGAAGCTGAGGACGGGGGGATGCCAGCGCAGCATCTCCTCGATGGCCGAGTCGAGGAGCTCAGGCTGATCGAGCAGCCGACGATGCTGGTCTGGATGGTCGAGCAAGGCGAGCATCCCGCCGGGCAGGGCCGAACGCACCGTGTCGTTGCCCGCGATGACCAGGAGAAAGAAGAACATCGAGAGTTCGGGATCGGTGAGACGCTGCCCGTCCACCTCCGCCGTGGCGAGCGCGGTCATGACGTCGGTTGCCGGGTTCCGGCGCTTGTAGGCGGCGAGGGAGTGAGCGTACTCGAACATGTCGCTGAGCATGGCCGGGGATCGCGGATTGACCGGCTTGCCGTCCGGGCCGCGTACGACGGTCGCGTGGTCGGGATCCTGGTAGCCGATCACGCGGTTGGTCCACTCCAGGATCTGGCCGCGATCGGCGGAGGGGATGCCGAGGAGATCGGCGAGGTTGTGGATCGGGTAGTCGTCGGTCACGTCCACCGGCAGGTCGCACTCGCCTCGCTCGGCGATCTCGTCGACGAGCAGGCGCGCCCGTGCCGCGATGCCGGTCCTGAAGCGCTCGATGCGCCTGGCGGTGAACACGCCGGAGACTATCCGCCGGAGCCGGCCGTGGTCCGGCGGATCGAGGTTGAGCATCGTGCGCCGGATGAACGACAGGTCGGCGGGGTCCGGGTCACGGATCTGGGTGGCGCCGAGCCAGGAGCTGTACTCCATCGGCGTGCGCAGCACGCGTACGACGTCCGCGTGGCGGGTCACCGCCCAGAACCCGGGCCCTGCCGGCCAGTCACCGACCTCGTGCTCCTCGTGCCAGTGCACGGGGTCGTGGTCGCGCAGCCAGCGGTACGTCTCATGCGGGATGCCTTGTGCGTAGATACGCGGGTCGAACACGTTGACCGTCGTATTCATGTCGATCATGGACATCCCATCTGGAGATCGTCAGGCGGACAGGAAACGTTCGATGGCGGACACCAGGGCCAACGGTGTCTCATCCATCGCGTAGTGGCCGGCGTCCGCGAATGTCAGCAGCTCGGCGTTCGGGTACCACTGCAGCCACGTACCCCGCATGACATCGGCGGAAAGTGCGGGGTCGTGCTCACCGGCGATGACGAGCACGGGCGTGGCGGCGCCGGCCACCTCGGTGTGGAAGTCGGTGCGCGCCCAGGCGTCCAGGTAGGCCCGGTAGGCGGTCACCGTGGAGTTCCGCAGCGAGTTGTCCACCATCTCATCGAGCCATGTGCCCGGAAGCCGGTTGCCGGTGGTGAGATCGATGATCGCACGACGGTTGGCGGGCTCCTCGGCGGAG
This sequence comes from Nonomuraea polychroma, assembly GCF_004011505.1. Taxonomy (NCBI): domain Bacteria; kingdom Bacillati; phylum Actinomycetota; class Actinomycetes; order Streptosporangiales; family Streptosporangiaceae; genus Nonomuraea; species Nonomuraea polychroma. The sequence continues at coordinate 8,507,632 of NZ_SAUN01000001.1, read as the reverse complement.
CCGGAGAACAACGCCCAGCCCTGCTCGTCGAACGGCACGCCGGAGGCCGGCACCGGAGAGATGCCGACGAGCTTGCGGACCCGGCCGGGCGCGTCCAGCATCACCCGCTGCATCGCCGTGCCGCCCATGGAGTGACCAACCAGGGAGAAGGTCTCCCAGCCCAGCTTGTCGGCGAGTGCCGTCACGTCGGCGGCGATCTCGGCGAGGGTGTACTCGCCGGTGAGGTCGCGGGCCTCGCCGTACCCCCGGTAGTCGGGGAAGGCGTAGGTGAAGGCGTCGCCGTCCAGGTAGGGCTGGATCTTCCTGAAGGAGCCGCGGTCTCCGAACCAGCCGTGCAACGCGATTACGCGGTGCGGCCCGGAGCCGTGGACGTCGTGAGGAAGGACGACGGGGGACATGGGGGATTCTCCTTCGTGTTCGTGGCGCCGGATGGGGAACGCTCAGCGAATGTCCTGCCAGTCGGCACCTCGCCCGCCCGTCGGGCATCGCCGAGGCACTCCAGGCTGAACCAGACGTACTTGCCGGCTTCGTGCTGGACGGCGCCCCACTGGTCGGCCTGCGCCTCCACCAGGAACAGCCCACGCCCGCTTTCGGCGAGGAAGTCAGGGGCTCGCTGCGTGGGGAGGGTGGGATCGGAGTCGCAGACCGCCAGCCAGACCGTGGTGTCCCCCACCCGCACGTTGATCCTTATGTCGGAGGATCCCCGAGCGGGAGGGGCCGCGTGTTGGACCGCGTTCGTGACCAACTCGCTGGTCAGCTCGATGATCGTCGCCTCATTGGCGGCGCAGAGAGGCAGATCCCAGGAGGCGAGCATCGCCGACACCCAGCGGCGGGCGATTGATGACGCGATCGGGGAGCAGGGCAGATCGCACCAGCCGGAAAGCCGCCTGCTCGTGAGGTCGGTGACGACGGTCATCGCGCGCTCGCTCCGATCGGCGGTGAAGGGCAGGCCGGCGTGCCGTTACGGCACCGTGCGACGCCTCTCTCCTTGGTGGCTCCCGGGCCCGCGCCACCCTCCATGAGGCTCCTTACTAAGGCGGCGGCAGGTCCGGCCTCGGGTTTCAGGCAATGCATCGCGGACACGGCGTGAACTTCTCCCGGAATGCCCAAATATTGGGCATGGTGGTCAAAAGATGGGCGCGCAGCGATGAAAGCATCGGTCGGAATAAGGCTGTTGTCAACGCGAATGGAACAAAATGTGGATCATTCGTGTTGCGGCCGGTATGCCAGAGACACCCCTGCAGGGTGGGTATGCCGGGAGACATCGCTGTCAGCGTTGGTCCGTGAGGGCGGCAGCGAAACGCGAAGCGAGCGTCGTGACCGCGGCTCGGAGTTACGGTCCCGACGAGTCGCTGAAGGAGATTAGGTTCACCGGGTCGTGGGTCGAGCGAGGGCATTGAGGTCGCGACGTGAGCCTGGTTGGACATCGACTGCTCCGAAACCCGTTGGACACGGCCCAGGGCGTTCCGCGAGCATCTGCGCTGTGACAGATGAGTCCAGACGCCTGCCCCCAGCCCCTACCGGACTGAAGTCAGTGAGATTTGTCGATCTGACGAGCACGGCCATGACCGCCTTGCTAGACGACGATCTTGCCCGGGCCAGTGTCGAGGCAGGAGTCGAGCTCACGGAGTACTTCCTCACCGATCAGGCGAAGTGGGTCTGGCGGTATCGGATCAATCAGCTGGCCTCGGATCCGGGTAGCGCGGGGTGGCTCACCCGGGCCGTAGTGGCCGAGCCCGAAGGCGTCGTGGTGGGGTATGCCGGGTTCCACGGGCCGCCGGACGAGACGGGCATGGTGGAGATCGGTTATTCGGTGGCTCCCGGCTATCGTCGTCAGGGGTACGCCAGGACGATGTTGACCGAGTTGATGCGTCGGGCCGCAGCCGAATCGGGAGTCACGACTGCACGGGTGACGATCAGCCCCGAGAACACCGCGTCCCTGTCCACGATCTCCGGATTCGGCTTCGTTGAGGTCGGAGAGCAGTGGGACGAGGTGGACGGCCTCGAGCTCATATTTGAAGTGCCGGTCTGAATGAGCTGCTGCAAGAAAGCGAACCTCCGCTTCGGGAAGCCACACACACCAACCCGGTGAACGTTTCCGCTCATGCCATTAGGTGTAGCTGGGTGCGAGGCGCGCCTGGGCTGCTTGCGGGGCGAGGGGTCATGATGCGGTCCAGTTCCTGGGTGGTGTGGACTTCCAGCAGTCGGTAAATGCGGCAGCCGGATGACGAGCGCTGGGCATATTCCCGGCGGCGCCGTTCACGCGGCCCCCGAATCGGGCTCTCTCGACTCCGTCGTCAGGGCAATCAAGAAGCAGTTCGCGAAGAAGAGCAGCGTGCGCTTCTCCGTCAAGCGACGCGGCGGGCCCCGGCTGTCTGGGACATCAAGGTGTCTGGTGCATACCGCTTCAGGGCTTCAGGCGTTACGCCGCCGACACCACGACGATCTCCCAGGAGACAGGGGAGACAGGCCGGTCCCGGGAAATCAGCATCGGCCGGGAGTTCTACTCACAGGGCTACGTGCGTGCCAAGAACGGCAAGTACGTCTGGAAGTCGCCGTCGACGGTGGGGAAATGGACCTACGGGCGGAACTATGCCGGGGTCATCTGGGGAGAGGACCTGATCAACGGGATCAACCCAGGCTTCCTCAAGCTGGACGCCTCTCACGGTGCGACCAGCGCCGACGGCGGAACTTTCGAGGGAGTCAGGACGACCCTCCACAGCGGCACGGTGACGGTTCCCGAGCTTGGTATGAGACAGGCCGGGATGACCTTCGGGGCAGAGGAAGAGGGCGGCTCGTGGCACGGACCGATCACCTGGAAACTCTGGGTGGGCCCAGACAACCTGCCCCGACGTTTCCACGCCATCATGAGGTTCACTACGGAGGGCGGTGAGGCCGACACCATGACGATGAACATCATCTATCGAGGATGGGGAAAACCCCTCAAGATTACGGCCCCGCCCAAGCACCTCATCACCGACGAATGGTGATCGACGAGCTCTTGTGTGAGCGGACAGGGAATTCTCCTGATGGGCGGCCAGCCTGATCCAGGCTGGCGGCCATCGAAATTCCAGATTGGTGGCCAGGTGGAATCCTGGTGGATGGTCAGAGGATGTTCCGTGAGCTTTCGTCCGGCTCAGTTTGAGCGGCGAGCGTCTGGGTGCGATGGCTCGACAGCTCGGCGATCTGCTCGCGCAGCCGGTCGGTCTCGGCCTGGGTAGCGGCTTCCCGTTCAGCGCTGGTGCGCCTCGATGCCCGAGGCCATGAGGTCGGCGGCTGTGGTGGCGGGTAGCTTCGGACAGCCCTGGATCAAGACCTTGGACAGCGCCGGCAGTCCAGACAAGTCGCCGAGATCCGTCAGGGACTCGCAGTCGTACAGGCTCAAGGAGCGCAGCGCCGGAAGCTCGATTGCGCCCAGGCTGCGCAGCCGCTGGCCCTGGTGGATAATGAGCCGCTCCAGGTGTGCCAGGCCGCTGAAGGCGGACAAATCGGCCAGGTGATGCAGCCGGTGGAGGCTCAGCTCGCGAAGGACGGGCATGGCGGCCAGGGCGGAATAGTCCTTAAGACGTTCGGTCTCGACCAGATGGACCTCTCTGATCGACGGATGCCCTTCGAGCCCGTTCAGCGAGGTGAGCCGGTTACGCTTGAAGATGGTGATCTCGGTTAGCGCCGGCAGGCGGGACAGCGCGCCCAGATCGGTGAGCGGGCACGTCGGTGCGCCGAGCGAGGTCAAATGCGGGTGGTGGCCCAAGCCGTCGAGACCGTTCAAGTTCGGGCTGCCGCTGAGCCACAACGCGGTCAGATGCTGCAGGCCCGACAAGGGCGCGATGTCCCGGAGAGAGCGGCAGGACTGCAGGTTGAGGTCCTCCAGCCGGGGCATGCCCTCCGCGATGCCGTCGAGGCTCGCCACCGAGGTTCCCATGAGGCTCAGGGTACGCAGCTCGTGCAGCCTCATCAGCGGGGAGATGTCCGACACCAGGAAGCAGCCTTGCAGGTCGAGGCTGCTCAACGCGGTCAAACCGGCCAGCGGCCCCACGTCGGCGACCGACACGCAGCCGCTCATGTCGAGTTCCGTCAGGCCAGTCAGCCCGGCGAGCTCGGAGAGGTCGGACAGGTTCCGGCAGCGTTCGAAGCGCAGGGAGCGCAGAGCGGTCAAGTGGCGCAGGCCCGGGACCGAAGCGACCTTGATCAACGTCAGCTCAGTACGCCCTTCCCGCACGAACGCGGGCGCCAGCACCAACTCCGCGAATACCTCGGGATCGGTCGACTCCGGCCACAGCTTCAGCAGCTTGTCGGTGTGCGGCGAGGTCAGCTTGGCCGCGAACTGGCCGGCCAGAGTCAGCGCCGTACGCGCCTGACCGGCGGGCGCCGGATGCCGGGCCAGCTCTCGTACGGCTTGCCATGCCCGCGCTTCCGACGTTGTCGCTAACTTGGGCCGCAAGGCCGTGATGTAAGGCGGCTCATGTGGTCGTGTGATCATCACGCGACACCCTACGCGCGCTGCAACGTGAGAGCATCCCCGAGCGTCCCCCACGCGTAGACCGGATCCACCACTCAAACCTCGGCGAGGAGGGAGTCGTACCGGGACACACAGGCAAGATCGAGAGATTGACCTGGCCATCGACCTGGATTTTCGATGTCCGCCAGCCGGGACCCCTATGTCCGTCCGCCTGGACGCAGATGTCCGCTGACCAGGACTTTCTGATGGCCGCTTACACTCTTGTCCAGCCCTTCTCCGCCGCCGGGGAGAACTTCCCGGCGGCACTTGGGGCGAACCTGATCAGCAGACCACCACTCACCACTCGATACGGCACGGCGACCGCGATGGCCTGGGACCGACTGCAACCCAAGCTGACCCACCTTGCAGCCTGGATCCAGCACGCCATCGAACTGCCGCTCATAGAGGGGCACCGTTATCTCGGCTGACCGTCGAGCACCTGCCCGGCGGCGGAGAACCTGAGCCCGTCCGGCTGCGGTGGTCGCACACCGGCGCCAGCCGTGAAGCGGAGGAGGGCTCCGCCGAGCGGCGGGGACCGGGCACGAACGGCTCCGCGTTACGGCCGTAGTGGTCACGTTCCTGGGCGGATAAGGTCGGGCCCGTGCTCGCAGATACGCGGAACCCCCAATGACGATCAGGGTGGTCATCGCCGACGACCACGCCATGATCAGAGCGGGCTTGCGGCTGGTCGCGGAGAACGCGGACGGCATCGAGGTGGTCGGTGAGGCGGCTGACGGGAGCGAGGCCATCGCCGTCACCCGGCGCGAGCGTCCGGACGTGCTGCTGCTTGACCTGGCGATGCCGGTCGCCGACGGTTTGGAGGCCGCCCGTACGCTGCTCGCCGAGCCTGCGCCGCCCAGGATCGTGATGCTGACGACGTTCGGCAGCGACGAGAACCTGCACCAGGCGCTGCGTACTGGCGTCAACGGGTTCCTGCTGAAGAGCTCGCCGCCCGAGCATCTCGTTGAGGCGATACGGGTCGCGGCGGCCGGCGACGGCCTCATCGATCCTGCCGTGACCATGCGGCTGATCGCTTCCTTCGCCGCGCGGCCAGTGCTGGTTCCGCCGCCGGAGCTGGACACCCTCACCGAGCGCGAGCGCGAGGTGCTGCTCCTGCTGGCGCGTGGGCTGTCCAACCGGGAGATCGCCGCCGAGGCCGGTGTCGGGGAGGCCACGGTCCGCAGCCATGTCGCCCAGATCCTGCGCAAGCTGGGCCTGCGCGATCGTGTGCAGGCGGTGGTTCTGGCGTACGAGTCCGGCATCGTACGCCCTGGCGAGGCGTGATGTCCTACGTCCGAGGGGGCCGGCGGCTTCTGGCTGGGTTCCGCCTGCCCGGCGGATGGCGGCCGAGCTGGATGGACCTTCTGCTCGCTCTCGCCGTGGCGGTGGCCGGGCAGGTCGAGTCGTTCGGGCGGCAAGGGCTGGAGCCGGGCCAGATCCGCCACCCCGTGCCGCTCGCCGTAGGCGCCGTCGTCGCCGGGGCGCTACTGGTCGTGCGCCGCAGATTCCCGGCGGGTGCGCTGCTGGTGCTGGTGGCGGTCGGCGTAGGCGTACGGGTGGTCACCGATGGCCTGTACTACCCCGCCTGGCACTTCTACTCCACCCTCATCCTCGTGCACACCGTAGCCAGCGCGGCGGAGCTGCGGAGCCGCCGGGGTGCGGCAGGACTCGCCTGCGTGCTGCTCGCCTACCTCTTCCTGCAGACCTTCCAGGACAACGACCTGGCCGAGGTGATGATCGGCGCCATCTTCATCGGGGTCGCGTATGTCAGCGGCATCCTGCTTCGCCGCCAGATCGACGAGACGCTGCGCCTGGCGAGGCAGGCCGCCCGGCTGGAGGCCGAGCGCGAGGAGCGCGCCAGGCACGCCGTGGCCGGGGAGCGCGCCAGGATCGCCCGCGAACTGCACGACATCGTCTCGCACAACGTCAGCCTGATGACCCTGCAGGCGGGTGGGGTGCGGACCATGCTGGCCGAGGAGGCGCGGCGCGAGCGCGAACTGCTGCTCGGCGTCGAGCGGGCCGGCCGCGAGGCCGTGGAAGAACTGCGGCTCATGCTCGGCATGTTGCGCGATCCCGGCGGGACGGGCGTCCAGCTGCCATCCGCCGGGCTGGACCAACTGGGCACGCTGGTCGCGCCGGTCAAGGACACGGGCGTGGCGGTCAACGTAAGCGTGGAGGGCCGGCCGCGACCGCTGCCGCCGGGGCTCGATCTGTCGGCGTACCGGGTGGTCCAGGAGGCACTGACGAACGCGCTCAAGCACGCCCGCGCGAGCCGCATCGATGTCACGGTCAGCTACTCGCCCGGCGTGCTGATTCTCGAGGTGGTCGATGACGGCACGGGCGATGGCGGCGGCCAGAGTGGCGGGCATGGCTTGATCGGGATGCGCGAGCGGGTGGCGATGTTCGGCGGCGAACTGAGCGCAGGGCCCGCGCCGGGCGGGCGCGGCTACCGTCTGCAAGCGAGGTTTCCGCTCGGCTGAGCCCCCGCACGATTGCGGAGACGAGGTCGTCCGGCAGGTGGACGACCACTGCGACCGGCCCGCCTTAGCGTCCTTCCGCGACGGTTCGTCGCCGATGAAGGAGGGTGCCTGTGTCACCGCTGTCAGATCCGACCCGTTTGCGCCGCCTGGCCGCCGGGATGTGTCTCATCGCCGCGCCGGTCACGTACGTCGCGGGGATTCTCGCAGACCCCGCGCTGCGGCTGGGCGGTAGCGCCGATGCGGTCGGCGCCTATGGGCGGCACCTGGAACAGGTTTCGCTGAGCGCGGCGATCCTGCACTGGAGCTGGGTGCTGCTCGTGCCGGGCGTGATCGGCATGATTCACCTCGTACGGCGCCGCGCGGTGCTGCTCGGGCACATCGCGGGCGCTCTCGCGCTGCTGGGCGTGGTGAACTTCTCCGCCCTCATGCTGGGCGACTTCTTCTACGCCCGGCTGGAGCGTGAGCTGGGCCCCGCCACCGGCGCCACGCTGGGCGATCAGGCCTTGGCCGATCCCGGGGCCGTGTTCGGCTTCCAGATCCCGGGCTTCGCTGGGGTGGCCGGGGTGTTCCTGCTCGGCCTGGTCTTGGCCTACGGCCGTCATGCGCCGTGGTGGGCCCCGTTCGCCATGGTGGCGGGCATGTTCACCGCGCCCATTTTCTGGGTCGGCACGGTGGTCGGCGGGCTGCTGTACCTGGCTGGGTCGGGCGCCATCGGGATGCGCATGATCCGGATGACCGACAGCGAGTGGGCCCACCCCGGCTCACGTGGCGCCGGCCCCGATCCCGAGCACGACACATCCGGCGCCGATGGCACGCGACCGGCCGGGCGTGATGCTCACCAGGCGACGACGAAGCGGTGACAACGATCTGTGGCTATGACGGCGTCTGCGAGCAGGGACCTGCGGCTGGGTGAAGGGCGTGGAACGTCGTCAAGCGCTACTCGACCTGGGCCGGATAAGGACGTCGACACCCTTGTCGTTCCAGGTCAGGAGCGCTTTCTGGGGTTGCCGGGTTCGACCCGTGTTGACCTTTGGCGGGCGCCGGCCGAGACGGCGGACCAGCGCGCCAGACGCGCGCTCATGCTGAGATGGGTGCATGTCTGGCGTTGCGCCGAGAAGTCGGCGTACGCCGTGATCAATGCCCGGCGAGCTTCTCTGATGGCTGCAACACACAGAACTCGTTGTCGTCGGGATCGGTGAGCACATACCAAGTCCAGCCGTCTTCCTCGACGGGACTGTCGGTGATGCGCCGCCCGCCCAAGGCCACCAGCCTGGCCACCTCCGCCTCCAGGTCTGGCACGCGCAGATCTAAATGCACCCGGTTCTTGGTCACCTTCGGCTCCGGAACCCGCTGCAACAGCAGTTCGACGCCGTTCCCTCCAGCGGGTAGCAGTCGCCGATAACGCCCCGTCACGCTGGACTCAGCGCTGTAACCAAGTGCCCCGCACCAGAACGCCGCGGACCGGTCCAGATCGGCGCAGTCCAGGACTACCACCAGGACAACATCATCTCGCCCGCCAAAACGAGCCGGCCCACCAGTCATAGCAGCACGCTACGCCAGTGCCGAACTGGACGTAGTGATCCGGCTGAGCAGCATGGTCGCGTACCGGAGAGCAGTGGTGACAGGATCATTTCGGCTAGGTCTGCGCGTTGCCGACGTCAAGGCGGCCGGGGATTTCTACCGAGGACTTGGCTTCGACGAGGTAGGCAGGGTGCCCGACGCGGATGGACGGCCGGTGTTCGTCATCCTGGAGCGCGGTGAGGCGCGGCTGCTTGTCGACGCGCTGCAGGGCATGCCGTTTCCCGACACGGAGCGTGAACAACGGATCCAGCGAGGCCCGCGGGGCCTGGGAGCGGCGATCGGCCTGCACGTGGACGATCTCGAGGCCGTCTACGCCTATTGCCTCAGCAACGGCTGCGAGATCACCTGCGAGCCGATGAAGGAGGCGTGGGGAGACCGGATTTTCGAATGCCTTGATCCGTTCGGGTATCTGTGGGAGTTCTTCAACCCCAGCCAAGACCAGGAGCTCGCGGCCGGTCTTGCGGCGACCCGGGACGCCTGGTTCGGGGAGAGGGCATGAGCGAGTTGGACGACAGCCCGACCGCATGGGTGGCTCGCCACATCCGGGAGTACGCGGAGTCGGACGGCGAACGTGGGCATCGCAAGTGGGGCGTGAACACGCTCCTGTTCACCGTACGGGGGCGGGCGACCGGCAAGCTCCGCCGTACAGCGTTGATCTACGGCACGGACGGACCGGGCAGGTACGTCGTGGTGGGGTCCAACGGCGGCCTGGCCACGCATCCGGCCTGGTATCTCAACCTGCTCGCCAATCCGCAGGTCGGCGTACAGGTCGGCCCGGAGAGCTTGCCCGCGCGGGCGGCGGAGGCCACCGGCGCCGACAGAGAGCGGCTGTGGCGGATGATGGCGGAGCTGTGGCCGCAATATGACGCATATCAGGACAAGCTCGACCGCCGGATTCCGGTGACCGTCCTGGAGAGAACGAGTGCCTAGCGCAACGGCGGGCCGAACGTGGTGCCGGGCTGGTGCGCTGAGCGGGGCCGGACGGCGGGTTCTCGTCGCTCCGCCGTGCCGATGTGCCTGCGGCGTGGTGACGCGCCTATCGGCTCAGCGGGCGAGGGGCACACGTCCTGCCCTTTGGACGAAGTCACTCATCCACCAGGCCCTGTTCAGTGAGCAGTTCTGTCAATCGCTTGGCGGCTCGTAGGCCATCAATACCGGCCTGAGCGATCAGCAGCGCGATGGCCTCGTCAGCTCGGCCCTGCCCACAGAGCAGGCTCACCAACTGCTCGACGGCCTCCCAGTCTCCGGCATCGGCATGAGGGCGTAGCAAGGCGATGGCCTCGTCCACCCGCCCCTGCCCGGCGAGCAGGCCCGCCAGCCGCCCAGCGGCCCACCTATCTTCGGCATCGGCACGCGCTCGTAGCTCATCGACTCGGCCCTGCTCGGCGAGCAGATCCGCCAGGCGCTCAGCCGCCCTCAGCTGCCCAGCCCGAAACTCCCCGGCGTCGGCGCGAGCGCGTAGCTCATCAACCCGGCCCTGCTCGGCGAGCAGGTCCACCAACCGATCGGCGACGAAATAGTCTCCGGCATCAGCAGGGCGGATCAGGAGCGCGATGGCCTCATCCGTCCGGCCCTGCCCGGCGAGCACGTCCGCCAGCCGTACGGCGGCCCACCCGTCTCCGGCATCGGCACGAGAGCGCAGCTCATCCACTCGCCCACGCTCGGCGAGCAGACTCGCCAGTCTTATTTCGGCGTCCAAAGCTCCGGCATCGGCATGAGGGCGTAGCAAGGCGATGGCCTCATCCACCCGCCCCTGCCCGGCGAGCAGACCCGCCAGGTGTAGGGCAGCACATAGGTCTCCGGCATCGGCACGAGCGCGCAGCTCATGCACCCGCCCATGCTCCGCGAGCAGACTCGCCAGGCCCTCGCCGGCAAAATAGTGTCCGGCGTCGGCATGAGGGCGTAGAAAGGCGATGGCCTCATCCAGTCGGCCATGCCCGGCCAGGCGCGCCAGGCGTACGACGGCATGAACGTCTCCGGCATCGGCACGAGCGGTCAGCACTGCGATGGCCTCATCGGTCCGGCCCTGCTCGGCGAGCAGGCCCGCCAGCCGTACGGCGGCCCACCCGTCCCCGGCATCGGCACGAGCGCGTAGCTCATCAACCCGGCCATGCTCCGCGAGCAGGTCCACCAACTGATCGGCGACGAAATAGTCTCCGGCATCGGCACGAGCGGCCAGCACCGCCAGGGCCTCATCCATCCGGCCCTGCCCAGCGAGCAGGGCCACCAACCGCTCCGCAGCAGGATGGCTTCCCCCATCGGCATGAGGGCGTAGCAAGGCGATGGCCTCATCCATCCGACCCTGCCCAGCGAGCAGGCCCGCCAGCCACCCTGCGGCCCGCCCGTCTCCGGCATCGGCACGAGCGCGTAGCTCTTCCGTCCGGCCCTGCTCGGCGAGCAGGTCGATCAACCGTGCGTCCGCGTCTTCGTCGCCGGCATGGGCACGAGCGCGGAGATGGTCTGCGCCGATGGCGGTGGCCAGATGGGTTTGGAGAAGGACGTGGCGAAATTGCCAGGCGCCTCCAACTTGGCGCAGCACGCCACGCAGATGCGCATCCTCAAGGAAGCGCCACAACCTCCAAGGCAGCAGGCCACGCGCGGCGAGCGACAAGTGGATTGTCCGATACCGGATCCAGGTACGCCACCCAGAGGCCAGACCGGCATTGGCGCCAGACACCAGCATCGTGACGAGTGCGGCCGCACGTACATCGGGCGCTAGTGGATGGATAGTCGCGGCCAGGGTGACTATGAGTGCGGCGGGCACGGCGTGCCGGATGGCGGCACCTGCCGCCGCGCGATGGTTGGCGCGCACCGTGGCGCGCGGGCCAGCTCGGCGGCGTGTCGTCGGCGTCCGTCGGCTGCCGGACCAGGCTCGGCCCGGTTGGGCTCCGCTCACGCTGTGGCGGCTCCACCGGATCGGTAGCGCGGCCACTAGACCCGCAGTGATCAGGCCCACCGCCAGGCCGAAAAGCGGCACGGACAGCAGCAGCCCCGCCATCATGGGCCCGGTCGCGGCGAAGACCATCCGCAGCAGGCGCACCCGGCGTCGGGACGCCGAGCGGTAGGAGGGTGGATAGCCCGTGGGCCATAGCGGTCGCCACAGGTCCGCCACATTGACCGCCACCAGCACCGTGGCCGCCGCCGCGACAGACAGGCCGGCCGCCATGGCAAGGCCCGCCCCGAGGAGGATCGCCCCCACCACGATCATGGCCGCTGCGTGATACGGACGCACCATCAGCAGGCCGGCAGGCATCTGCCACCACCACCAGTCCACCCGGCCCGCCTCGGTCAGCTGGAAAGCGAGACAGGCCAGCCAGCGACCGGCTCGCTCCGGTGGGTAGCCGCGCAACCGCCGCCCATGTAGCGGTTCCCATCGATCTAGCTGGTACGCGCCCGCGACGAAGCCATCGATCAGGGTGGCCCTAATGGCCGAGACACGGTTAAGGGTCACGAGCTCGCCAGGATTAGCGGCGGGATCGGCGTAGGCGGCCCGCGCGAGTGTGGTCATCAACGGGGTGGACAGCACCACTGCCAGAGCCCCGTCAGGGTGGGCACGCAAGTGGTCGAAAACGGGCTGCCAGCGGGGCCGGGCACGGGCCGGCTGCGAGAGAAACTCGATGGCCTGCTCGACGGTGACCGGCTGCAGCTCCACCACCGCGGCCCTGGCCAGCTCCATCCCAGCTTTGCCGACGGCTTGCTCATACTCGCGACTGCGGCAGGTCACCACCAGCCCACGGCCCAGGCCGGCGTAACCGTTGAGCTGGCTTACCGCCCGCTGGTGCTGATGCTCGGGCAGTTCATCCAGCCCATCCAAAATCGCCAGCAGCCGCCGGTCGGCGATCAGCGCCGCGGCCAGGCTAGCCGCCCCCTCGCCGAGTTGCCGCAGACGCGGATAGTCCTCACTCAGGCGACGAGCCAGGAAGGCCTGCAGGTGCTCGACCTGGGGATTCCAGGAGGCGATCGGCACCAGCACCGGCACCGGCACCCGCTCTTGTTCCCCTGGTGGAAGGGCCTGACGGTGCCGCAGCAGGCCCAAGGTGAGTAGCACCGCCAGGACGCTCTTACCCGCGCCCGGCTCGCCCAGCACCACCAGCCGCTCATGGGGCAAACCCAGAAATGCCTGGGTGATCTCCTCCGCCTGACCATGCAGCGGCAATGACTCCCAGTCGGCTTCGGCCGGGCCGTCGAGCACCAGGTGACGGTCGGCGACCACCGGCCGGCGTGTAGAGCGCCAGCGCACCTGCAAAGGCATCGGCTCGGCCAGGCGGCGCAGTACCGCCTCGTGCTCCCATTGCTCACGCACCTGCCTGGCCAGCCAGTCCGTGACCTGGTTCAGCTCATGGGCCTGGCCGGCCTGGCTGCGCCGCTCACGCCACTCGACGATGATGGCGCCCACGATCAGGAGCACAGTCAGCGCCCACACCAAAGGCGCCCACCAGGGCTGCTGGACCTGAACGGTCCCGGTGGCCAAATTGATCATCGCCGCCAGGGCGGTCGCCACCAACACCACCGTGATTGAGGACGGTCTGCGCACACGCGCATCATCGCCCCTCAATGACCCCGCTCACCATTAATACGAGGAACAAGCACAGGCCTCTGACGAGGCGGCGGACGCTTCTCCGCTGCATGCCGAGGGGCTGGCAAGCCAAGTGGAGGAGCCGGCCTGACCGGTGCCGCGCTGGCTCCCGAGGTGGCGGGTCTCGTCAGGCCAGGTCGAGTACGGCCTTGCCGTGCAGGCGGTGCTCGACCAGGGCGCCCACCGCATCCGGCACGTCGTCCCACCCACCGCGCCAAGTGATCTCAGGGCTCAGTACGCGGTCCGCGACCTGCTGGGCCAGCCAGGTCAGATCTCGATCCAGCCCATCGCAGAACAGCAGCATGAACGTGACGGTCCAGCACGCCGTCGAGTCGTCCAGCACACGACTGTCCACTGGCAAATCTGGCACGAGCACCATGAAAGCGGCAAAATGATCTTGGGATATCGGCCGGATTCTCGCCCGGAAGCGGGTGCGTCGGCGTGAAACTTTCACGCCGATCCCGCCGCCTCTCGCCGCTTGACGTGCGATGGTGAGGATTTCTTTCTCGGTGGTGTTTCCTCTGGTCGGATGCGGACTTACAGTGACTCCACTTCCCGTTGAACCCGGTCCTCGGCCGCGTCGGAATTTCGTCGAAGCGCTTCGATGCCCCGGATTCGACAAGTGGTGCCCGCCATCTGCGGACAACAGCGGAAAGGGAGATCATGCTCAGGATGCTCCGCCTCTTCGTCTCGGCATTCATGCTCGTCCCGCTCATCGGGGTGCTCGCTCAGCCGGCCCAGGCCGCCGTCTGGTATTCGTCGGACCGGTGGGGCACCTGGACCAACGGCGGCTATACCCTTTACAACAACATCTGGGGCAGCGGTGCCGGTCCACAGACAATCTGGGCCAATTCGTACAGTAACTGGGGTGTCTGGGCAAACCACCCCAACACTGGTGGCGTCAAGTCCTACCCCAACGCCACGAAGAACGTCAACCGGCGGCTGAGTGCCCTCGGCAGCGTGACCAGCAGCTTCAACGTCAGCGTGCCGAACGGCGGCGCCTACACGAGCGCGTACGACATCTGGTGCGATGGCCACACCTACGAGATCATGCTCTGGATGAACAAGTACGGCCCGGTGGGCCCGATCGGGTCGTGGCAGACCGGCGCGTCGGTGGGCGGCCACAACTGGGACGTCTACCGCGGCTCCAACGGGTCCAACCAGGTGTTCTCCTTCGTGCGGCAGGGCAACGTCAACTCCGGGACCGTGGACATCAAGGCAATCCTGAATTGGCTCCGGGCCAGGAACTGGTTCGGTGACGTGACGCTCGGCGACGTCCAGTTCGGCTACGAGATCACCTCGTCCAGTGGCGGGATGGACTTCCGTACCAACAGCTTCTCGGTGTCGGCCGGCTGACGTCGGCCGGAGGGAACCGATACGCCGTGGGCGGCGGAGTCGATCTCGGGCACGAGCGGCGGCAATCGCCTGCCAGCCGCACCAGGCGCAACACATCCGGCAGCAGCCGCAGCGCCTCCCGCAACAGGCCACCGCGGGGCCGGACGACCGCGAGCGTCGCGGTCAACGCCGCCCAGGCCACCAGCAACGCGGCCACGATCCCGATCAGCAGATCCCACATCCGCGACCCGGTCATGACACCTCCCCGCGCACACGCATCCGCGGCCATTCGGAGCCGTTCAGAGCGGGCGGGGCCTCGGCCGCCAACGCCGCCTGCTCGAAAGCGGCGCATGCGTGTGGGTGTACAGCGGGATACCGACGCGTCGCTTGATTTCTGGGGCGGGGCGCGGGCCGGGATGGACGTGCGGTTCGGCGGACGTGCTGGTGGCGGCCGCGGGCGCGTCAGCGTGTGAAGGCGGCCGTGTGTTCCTGTGCCCAGGCGGTGAACGTGCGGCCGGGCCGTCCGATCAGCCGCTCGAGGTCCGTGGTGATCTCGGCCGGAACACCGTCGTTCGACCGCCACCAGTCCAGCAGCGCGTCGGCGATGGGCCCGGGCACGTGGTCGGCCATCTCCGCTTTCCACTCCTCGTGGGTGACGTTCCGGATGGCGATGTCCTGGCTGGTGACGCGGCCGAGGATGTCGATCTGTTCGGCGAATGTGATCGACTCGGGGCCGGTCAGCGTGTACGCGCGGCCGCTCAGGGCGGGGTCGGTCAGGACGGCGGCGGCCGCCTCGGCGAGGTCGGCCTCGTGGATGGGATCGTTGTGCGATCCCGGGTACGGCAGGCTCACCGGGGTGCCGGCCTTGATGGGCCAGGACCAGGCCAGGGCGTTACCGGCGAAAGAACCAGGACGCAGCAGCGTGGTCCGGACGGGGGCGGCGGTCAGGGCATGTTCGACGTCTACATGAGACTTGGCCAGCGGGTTTGTCTCGGCGTCCGGGGCGAGCACTGCGGACGACGAGAGCAACACGATGTGCTCCGCCCCGGCGGTGACGGCCTCCTTGACGAAGGCGTCGATGTGCGACGACTCCGCGTACAGGAAGATCGAGCTGACGCCCGCCAGGACGGCGGGGAAGGTGGCCGGGTCGGTGAGGTCGCAGATGGCGATCGAGGGATCGCTCGGACGGCTCGAGGCGGGGCGAACGGGCAGGCCGCGCTGGCGGAGGAGGGAGATGAGCTTGGTGGCCACACCGCCACGAGCGCCGGTAACAAGGGTGGTCATATCGGGACATGCCTTTCTGATGATGGAACCTGGGCCATGAAGGGCTTCGGTCGGACGGGTGATGTGTCCGGGCCGCTTCAGCTGTGGGCAGGGCCGAGCTGATCCGCGGCGGCACATTGGGTCCGCCGGGGCGGACGTAGGACGTAGACGGTGGTCACAGCGCCAGCGCCGATGGCGTTGAGGAGTTGCCGGATTGCGGTCAGCGACCCGCTGGGCGCCTCTTCTGGGCCGAGGTTGGTCGCGATGATGGGGGCTGAGTGCCTGCTTGCCCGGAGTGGCGCGATGCGGATGGGCGTGGACGTGCGGTCGCCTTTCCTGACTCGGTGGCGGGTAAGATGCGAGCGTGACACAAAGGGTGCGTGGCACAAAGATTGTGTGACGCAAGTAAATGTGAGGTATGAGGCTGTCCGGTGTCAAATCGAGCTGAAACGCTGAAGCGGATCATGGACGAGAGTCAGCGGCACTATGCGGCGTACGTGCTGTTCAATCAGGCATTGGCCGACCATCTGCGGATTCACTCCACCGACCTGCAGTGCGTGGCGCTGCTGGATCTGGAGTCAGGGCCGGTGAGTACCGGTGACATCGCGCGACTGACGGGCTTGACGCCCGGCTCCGCCACACGCCTGGTGGATCGGCTGGAGAAGGCGGGTCTGGTGGTACGACACCCGGACCCTGCCGATCGCAGGCGGGCCCTGGTCTCTTTGGCGCCCTCGGCGCGGGAGAGGGTCAGCGTGGCCTGGGACCTGCCAAGTAAGGCTTTCGCGGAGGTGCTGGAGAGGTACGGGGACGCGGAGCTGGACGTGATCGCCGACTACCTGCATCGAGCTGCCGAAGTGGGCCGCGCCCAGGCCGATCGCCTCGCCAAGGAAAACCGAGGGAACGGCGCCGCCGTCGTCACTGAGGGAGACTGACCCTTGGTCCATAGGGCCGGTCCTCATACTCCGCGCTGCGTCTTGCCGGTCTTCGACACGTTGGAATTGACAGGGAGGCCGACCCTGACGATGACGGCGTCGTACGGACTGCTTGCTCGGCCGGCTACATTCGCAGCTGGATCTCGCAACGCCGGTGTCGGGCACCAGCACGGGAGGGCCGGCCGCCTCGGGCGACCTGGGCTCGGCGACGCTCGCAGCGACCGTCACCGCCGGTGAGGCTCCGTCCGGGCGGTTCGGCCGGAGCGGCAGGTAGTGCTCCGGACATGCCATGAGTGGGGACCGGTCGTCGGCCGGCCCCCACTTCTCACTTGTGTTTGATGATTGCCCAAGAGGGCTCCCTTGCCGGCGCCGTGGTGATCCAGCATGCAGGCAGGATGGGTCCCAAAAGGGCTAGGCGTAGCTATGTGCGAGGGCTGCGGCCTCGGTACGGGTGCCGACCCCCAGCTTGTCCAGGATTTTGGCCACGTGGAACTTCACCGTGTGCTCGCTGATCATCAGCTCCTCCGCGATCTGCCGGTTACGCAGGCCACGCGCCAGCCGTTCGAGCACCTCCAGCTCGCGTGGCTTGAGCCCGGCCAGCGCCTCGTCCTGGAGTTTGGGCGCGGGCGGCACGAGTGGCAGCACTGCGGTCACCGTGGTGCCCCAGCCGGGAACCGCGTCGAGGGAGAGGGCGCCGCCCACCGCGGTTGCGAGCTCGGTCAGGCGGCGCAGCGGCAGGGCGTCGGCGGTCAGGACGCCTGGTCCGTCGTCGCGGACCTCCAGGCGGAGCTCGGACCCGGACGGCTCCCAGGTCACGCGGATCCTGGTCAGGCCCTTATAGCCGAGCATGGTCACGACGGTGTTGTGGGCCAGGGCCTGGGCCGCGTTGGCGATGTCGCCGGGCAGGACGCGGCCGCGATCGCGTGGGCCGGCCAGCTCCAGCGACACCTCGCCGTAGCGGGTGAGCGGTGCCAGCTTCCCGGCCAGCCGGTCGAAGGCGGGGCCGGCCTGCTCCTCGCTCAGTGAGGAGTCGAGGTCGGCGGCGGCACGCAGCTCGATCAGCGCCGATACCGCCAGGTCGGTGGCGTGCCGCCGGGCGGCGGCGTCGTCGAGCCTACGGCTGCGCAACGTGCTGAGCAGCGCTTGGAGCGTGGCCGCATGGGCGCTGGTGAGCTCGGCGATGGCGCGGGCGCGCTCGCCGGCGGCCAGGCGGTTTCCGCTGAGGTCGGCCGGTGGGAGGTTGACGGCCCGATGCGGCAGGTGCAGGGTGACCAGGTCCCACAGCTTCTGCATCAGATCGCGTACGGCGGCAGTGGGCTCGATCTCACCGGCCGTCACCACCACGAGCAGGGCGCCAGAGGTCCCGGCCGGCCGGGACGCGACGGCGAGCGCCGGGATGAGACCGCCGGCCAGGTACGCGTCCCCGAACCAGGGCCTGCCCACCTCCACTGTTCCACCTACACGCGCCAGCTCGGCGCTGGTGATCTGCTCGGTGAGCACGGTCTCGCCGTACGCCTTCATGGGATGCCTGGCGCAGTCGCCGGTGAGCATGGCCAGCGCCTGGTGCGGCAGGAACTCCGACACGGCCTGGGACAGGGGCTCCAGCATGCCGCCGATCGGAGCCTGTAGCACTGAGGCGGCGGCGGCCAGAGCGGCGGACGGGTCGGGCACGCGCATGGCTTCATGCTAGGTGGTCTCTCTGGCCTGCTGGTCTGCTCGATCGGGCAGCGGATACCACCCGAACGGCCAGTGCGTTAGTCGGCCGTCGGTCAGCAGGCTTTCCTCGGCCGGTCACTCACCGCGACGCGCCCCGCTCGCTCACCTCGCCGTAGGTACGCGGCCTCGGTTGTGCGGCTGGTCTCCACACCATGCGGTCCCGTCAGGCGGCATGGCTCTGTTGAGGAGGAACATCATGATGACGCTGCTGAACCTTCCCGCCCGCTCGGGCGATCGTCCCCGTACCGGGCCGTCCGTGCCGCACGTCCAGCTCAGCCAGAGAAGCCCCGACGAGATCCGCGAGCAGCTGAAGCAGTGGATGAGCACCGAGCTGCCCTCGACCGAGATCAGGCCCAGCGAGATCGCCGAGCCCCGGTCCATCGCCTTCTTCCTGGCGGGCGACGCGGTCCCACCGCGGGGAACGGTGCTCCTGCCGCCCCGCCTGATCGCTGAGTTCGCGCACATTCATGTCGATGGCAGCCTGCATGTGGCCCTGTCGCAGGAGGATCAGCGGGAGCTCATCGACAAGGGCTGGGGTGAGCGGCATCCTCTGTATTCGCCCACCATCAACGTGGTGATGCTCTACGGCCCTCGGACGGTGGAGGAGCTCGAGGTGGCCAAAGGCGTCGTCGCGGCGTCCTACCGGTACGCGACCGGTAGGACGTTGTAGCGCCTCCGAGGGGTCGGCCTGACCGGTGCCGGCTCCCGAGGTGGCGGGTCTCGTCAGGCCAGGTCGAGTACGGCCTTGCCGTGCAGGCGGCGCTCGACCAGGGCGCCCACCGCATCCGGCACGTCGTCCCACCCACCGCGCCACGTGATCTCAGGGCTCAGTACGCCGTCCGCGACCTGCTGGGCCAGCCAGGTCAGATCTCGATCCAGCCCAGCGCAGAACAGCAGCATGAACGTGACGATCGAACGATTATCACGGCCAGGTCCGCTGAACATGGCGCCGAACGGGAAGTTCTCGCCCTCACCCGTGGAATGACCGACGGCCACCAGGGTGCCGCCCGCGCCCATTTGGTCGAAGGCCTCCACGAGTTGCGGGCCGCCCACCATGTCCAGCACACCGTCGAGCCCGCCGCCGGCCTGCGTCGGGCCGGACACCACCTCGTGGGCGCCCAGAGCGCGCAACGCCTCATCATGCTTGGCGGGGTCGCCGGTGGAGGCGATCACGTGGGCGCCGCCGAGTCTGGCGAGTTGGACGGCGTAGCGGCCGACGCCTCCCGTGGCGCCGGTCACGAGGATCCTCCTCCCCAGGATGGGCCCGATCCGGTGGAGCGTGCGCAGCGCGGTGCCGGCCGCGACCGGGATGGTGCTGATCGCACCTGGCTCCGCGTGCTCGGGCACGACGCCGATCCAGTCGGTACGTACGGCGCGGAGCTCGGCCCAGCCCCCACCCTCCTCGAGGGTCACGACGGGAGTGCCCACGGCCGGACCGGACCCGTCCGCCGCCGCCTGGACGACGACACCGGCGGCGTCCCAGCCGAGCACCGTTCCTTCCTCGGCCATCTCGATGCCGTGCTTCACCTCGCCGTAGTTGAGCGAGGTGGCCGTGATAAGCACCAGCGCCTGGTTCGGGGCGGGCACCGGCTCGGGCACGTCCCCGATCCGCAGGCCACCGGGTACGGAACGATCAACGATCAAGGCGCGCATGGCGATCCTCTCATCAGACGTCAGCTCAAAGTGCCACTCAGGAGCATAAGCCTATGGAAGGCATCTGCGTTCCAGGTACACTAAGAACCGATGACTACTACGTCCGAGGCGGGAAAGCTCACCCTCCGGGAGCGCAAGAAGCTCAAGACCCGGGCCGGGCTGGTGGATACCGCCCTCGCGCTCTTCACCGAGCGCGGCTTCGATGGGGTGACCCTGGACGAACTGTGCGAGGCAGTCGAGGTCTCCAAGCGCACCTTCTTCCGGAATTTCGCCAGCAAGGAGCAGGTCGCCTTCGCTCCGCTGGAGGCGCTGTGGAACGGGCTGCGGGATGACGTCGAGCACCTGCCGTTGGGTCGTGCGCCCGTACTAGAGGTGCTGCAGGAGGCGCTGCTCGCCGCGCTCGCGCGCCTGGACGACGGCGGCGCGGCGTGGGTCACCCGTGTGCGGCTGAGCCAGGAACTGGCCGCGCGCACACCATCGATCGCCGCGTACGGACTTCAGTACTGCGACCGCACCAGCGCGGCCGTCGAGGCGACGCTGCACCGGCGGCTGAGCCTGGACCCCGATGACCCGCGGCCGAGATTGGCGCTGGACCTGGTGATCGCGGCCTTCCATGCCGCCTTGCGGGGCTGGACCTCCAAGCCCGGCGCCCATACCCACGCGAGCCTCGCCACCGAACTACGGTCCGTCTTCACGGCCATCCCCGGCGCGGTCACCTTCAGCGGGACGACCCGGCGTAGTCGGCCGTAATCGCGCAGCCCGACGTCCTGCGGGCACAGCCGGGCACGGCGTGATTTGAGGAACTCGCTCAGCTCGGTCCGGTAGTCCAGCGACAACCCTACGTCTGAACGTACGGAGGGTGATCACGGCGTGAGTACGCACAACACGGACCTGGTCGCGCGGTCGCGGCGGCTCCACGCGATCAGGCGAGCACCCACGCACGAGCGAGCGCGGCCTTGCCACGCTTGCTCAGCGCGTTGGGCCGAGTCTGGGAGACAAGGCTTTCCTTCGGCCCCTTGAGTCCTTCGCCGGGAAAGGTGAAAGCGTCGCCGGTGTCGGCGTCGCGTTCGAACCAGACCTGGCGACGGGCCTGTCCACCGGGGTATGCATGCAACCACTCTGTCTCGACCTGCTGGTCGGAGACTTCGAAGCCATAGACGTACCGGTCACCGCCGAGAACGATGTCGACCTCAAAGGGGAGGTGTCCGTGCGGGCGCGCGGGTCGAGTTCGTACGGCTCTCGGGGGATGCCGTCAAGGGCGGACCAGCCGTGGACGGGAGTTGAGGACGGCCTGCCGCATCCAGCGGATGGCATGCAGGACGTTTGACTTGCCGGATGCGTTTGAGCCGTAGATCGCGGTCGCCGGCAGGTAGGCGAGGTCCGGGTCTTCAGCGAGACCGGCAGGGCGCCTCGCCCCCTGGTTGAACTTGCTCGCCGCCAGCCAGATCTCGAACTCGTCGCGAAACGATCTGTGGTTGGCTCCTCTGAACCTAAGCAGCATCACTCGCCCTCTAGTCCATAATCTGGATCCGTTCCAGGCGAGTCCATGCAGGTTTTCTACACGGATGGCCCTGCTAGGGCGGTGCCGCTCCCTGGCCGACCTCACGATGCAGAGCGGCTATGAATGCGCCTGAGCAGCCCCGGGCTCTCCGACACCCCGCTTGCGTCCGAGCCCACAAGGGAAAGGGACAACGGCGCAGTCGGCGACCGGCCCGGGCCCGACGTATCCGTCGGCAGCCACGCGTCCACCCGCTCGCGCAACCGCCCGTCATCCCCTGCCACGGCCCGGACCTGCCCGTTCGCCGCCTCACCGTCGCCGCGGAGGGCGGCGCCGGCGCGCGGCTCCGCAGTCCGCGCGAGCTCTTGAATGGCCTCCGCCGGCATCTCGCCGATGCGCTGCCCGTTCTCGTGCACAGTTACCTTTGTCGCACCCTGCGGCCGCGCACCAGCACACCGAGCCGCTTGTCCCTCCTCGTCACCGGGGGATGCGAGGTATCGACATGGTGGCGTTCAACCCGCCATCGGAGCCAGGGCCTCGTGCCAGCGCGCGGTGTCGGTGTACTGGTGCAGCCAAGAGATTCGTCCATCGGTGACGCGCCAGAGGTGGACGAACTCCGCTTGGTACGCACGGCCGGTGGCTCGTGCGGTGCCTCGGTAGTGTCCGGTGACCACGACGATCCCATCGGCGGTCTCGTGCCAGGTCTCATCGAAGGGTGCGGTGTCGTACTCGGCGAACACCGCGCCCCAGACCCGGACGAGCGTCTCCTGCGGCCCCTGGAACGTGCCTCCGGCACCGCACGGCATGCCGGGGGCGGTGTGGGCCTGGAACTGCGGATGGAGGAGGGCGAGGATGCCGGCGCCGTCGCCTGCTTGGGCGGCGCTGTAGAAGCCTTGGACGACCTCGGATGCCGTGCGCATTGTCACCCCTTAATAGAGGCAATATTCTAGAATGCCTTCACTACTATCATAAGGAGGCGTCTGGTGGGAAGGCCGGCCAAGTTCAGCCACGACGAGATCCTCGATGCGGCACTGGCCATCACGGCCGAGGATGGACTCGGCGCTGCCACGATGGCCGCTATCGCCGCCAGAGTCGGTGCTCCGACTGGATCGCTGTATCACCGATTCGGTTCCCATGACCTCTTGCTGGCCGCCTTGTGGACACGCACCGTACGGAGCTTTCAGCGCGGGTTCGTCGACGCCTTGGTCGCCGGTGACGCTGAGATGGCCGCCCTGCACACACCTAAGTGGTGCCGGCAGCATCCCGCCGAGGCCGCGTTGTTGCTGCTTCATCGCCGTCAGGAGTTGGCCGCGAGGTGGCCTGCTGAGCTCGGCGAGGACCTCGACACGGTGAACACACAGGTTTCGGACGCGCTGAGCTCCTTCGCCGCCCGGCCTCCCGGCGTCGATCTCGAAAAGCTGATCTTCGCCACGGTCGATGTCCCCTATGGTGCGGTCCGACGCTATCTGCTGGCGGGGCGCCCGCCGCCGCTGCTGGTCGATGAGCTGATCACATCCGTTTGCCGTGCAGTCCTCCCGCTGTCAGAGGCATGACAGCCGCATTCGAGATCGGAAGATCAGTGGTGAGTGGCGGCTTGATGTCGCTCGGCACGGAGCACGGCCTACGCTTTCCGCATGGAGATCCGCGTCAGGAACCCCGAGGACAAGGAAGCTTGCGTTGAGGCGCTCGCCCAGGTCCAGGCGGCCGACCGCTATCCCGTGGACTGGCCGGACGATCCTTGGGGTTGGCTGACGCCGGCCGACCTGACATCTGCCTGGATCGCGATCGAGCTGGGCACCGTACTTGGCCATGTGGGTCTTACCCGGGACGCCGAGATCGTCCGCCTGTTCGTGACCCCGGCAGCACGAGGGCGCGGTTTGGCCGCTCAACTCCTCGACTCGGTCCGCGCCGCTGTACGCGGGCCACTAAGGCTGGAGGTGTCCTCTGAGGGCAAGGCGGCCATCGCCTGCTACGAACGGTCCGGCTGGCGCAGGGTTGGCAGCAGTCGCGCTGACTGGGTCAACGCGGCAGGGGAGCCCGCTCTGCTGCACCACTACGTGAGCCCGTAGACCCGCGTTCAGACGTCGGTAGAGGCGTGTACCCACATCGAGTGGGCTATTGCCCTACCCGGCCGTCGATGCATTCGCGCAGCAGATCGGCGTGCCCGCAGTGGCGGGCGTACTCCTCGATCCGGTGAACCCACAGCTCCCGGACAGCGATGCCGTCCTTACCCACCCGCGCGCCCAGATCCGCATACTCGGCCAGCGCGGCATCGGTTGCCGCCTGTTCGCGAGCAAGATCGGCGAATGCGCCGTCGACCAGCGCCTGCTCCGCAACGGCTTCCTCGAAGTCGGCATCACGGGCTCCGTACAGCTTCGGTGCTGGCTCTCCTGGCAGAATCCAATTGCGCCAGTCTCGCTCCACCTCGGCAAGATGGCGGAGCAGACCCAGCAAGGACATGGTCGACGGTGGCACCGACCGGCGCGCCAGTTTCTCCGGATCCAACCCCTCGCACTTCATCTGGAGGGTCAGTCGATAGTCCCTCAAGAAGTCCTGCAGCGTCGCCAACTCACCGTCCGGGCTGACTCCCTCTCTGTTGCGAGGATCCTCGTCGGGGTCCGCCCACATGTCGGGGTAGACGCTGGCCTGGCTCCACCGCTCCGGCATGTCGCTCACCGTGCTCACTATGCGGAGCAGTGGCTCGACATGCAAGCGAGTTTCCAGGCCTGCCAGCCGCGCTCCTCGACTCGGGCGGGTCGTTAGGTGTGGTGGAGCGCAAGAGGTCCGGGTTCGGCCGGGCCTGAGTCCATGGCCGGTAGCGGACGCCAGGTGACGGGGACTTCGCGCATGACGAGCGCGCAATCCAGAGTCGCGCTCCCCTTCGGCAGGCTGTCGAAGAACGACGACTGCGCCGACACGATTCGGCAGGCGTCCAGCTGCCAGGCGCTCGCGCGCAACTCCATGCCCTCGAGTGCCCCCGCGGCCGTAGGAGAGTAGCCCTTGGCCCCGCGCTCGAAGAAAATCGATGCCTGTTGCAGGTTGTCGAAGAGCTTGCTGCCACGCAGTTCGGGGGTCACCTCGACGGAGACGTCCACTCGGGTGTCTCCGCTGTGGGTGGTGTAGGCGACGTGCAGCTCGCCGGGTGTCTCACGGACCTCGAACACGGCCCGGCCGTGCTCACCGGGAAAGAGACGTCCGCCGGCCCAGGTGTTGAACAGGGAGGCTGTGTCGCGGCGTGGTATGTAGACGCCGGTCTCGACTCCGTCGGGACCGTCCCACTCGACGGCGATGCGGTGGGCGGCGTTCTCACTGCGCAATCCAACCGCCTTCGGCGCCCAGCTCGGCCGTACGTCTCCCAGGCGCAGCAGGCAGATGCCTGCGACGGCATGGTCGCGCACGAGCTGGGGGCGAAGCCCACCAGGCAGCAGGCGGGCGGCGACCTCCGGCGCCAGCCGGTAATTCACCAGGAGACGGCGCTCGACAACGCTGGACAGACGAGGCTGCCTCATACTTCCGCACCTTCCTAAAAGGCCACGCCCCTTGGTGTGGCGTAGGACGATCTGCTCGGGACAGACAGCGCTGAGGAAACGGCCGACGCAGATGGCCAGCCGCTCCTCGGCTACGGTACCGTCGCGGCGCTCGGTGACCAACGGCTCGCCGCCAAAGGTAGCGTGCTGTGATCACGGGGCCGATGGCCGCCAGGACCGGTCAGCGGTCACAGATCAGGAGGATGTTGCCGTCGGGATCCCGCACCGTGAAGTAGAGACACGTGTCCGGGTCGCCCTCGATGGGGGTGGGTTCCAGCCCGGCGGCAGCGAGCCGCCGCGTGGCTTCGACATCGTCGACATTGAAGTTGTGGGTGCTGAACGGCAGACCGGGTTCGGCTTGGATGCCGCTATCGGGCCCCATCAAGGTCAGTGTCGCGCCGGGCCGGCCGCCGGCTAGGTTCGCCGACCACTCGTTCACACTGACCGTCTCGAAACCGAAGGTGTCCGCGTACCACAGGGCCGCCGCCGCTGGATCGGCGACCGGCAGGAACGCCGTGCCCACGCGCGGCGCGCTGGCGGTGGGCAACTGTACGAGGACGAACTCGTTGTGGCAGAGGTCCTGGACGTGGCACACGCGGGCTCCGTCCGCCTCGTAGGGGGATACCGAGACGTGGACGCCGGCCTTGCGCGGCGTCCCACGCCGCGGCCCTTGGCGGCGATGGGCACACAGCGGGCAACCTGATCCGGAAAGTAGAGCCGCGCGCCGACGGGAGCGTCGGCGGGGACAGTGGCAGGCCCAGAGTCTGCCGTGTCCTCCAGCGCTGATCATTGAGGGGCGGGAGGTGGCTGGCGGTAGCCGGTGACGGTGGCGAGGATCGCGTCGCGCCAGCGGGCCTCCGCTTGGTCGGGCGTGCCGAGGTGGCCTTGGAGTTCGAGGGTGGCCAGGCCGTGGACCAGGCCCCAGAGGTGCTGGCCGACAAGCCGGGGGTCGCGGCCGGGCAGGTGTCCCGCGTCGGCGAAGCGCTGGAGTGCCTGGACGACGCGGGTGAGGCTGCGGCGGGCCAGCCGGGCGTCGTCCCCGATGGGGCGGAAGCCGGGCACGGCGCCGCTCATGAACAGGCCGTAGAGGTTGGGCTCCTCCAAGGCGGCGGCCCGATACGCGAGCGCGAGTGCGGTGATCTCCACGAGCGGGTCCTCGTGCTCGGGAACGGCCTCGTGGTGGCGGCGCATGGTTTCGGCGGCCTGCTGGTAGAGCGCGCGGAGCAGGCCCTCCTTGTCGCCGAAGAGGCTGTAGACCGCCCGCGTGGTGGTCTGGGCCTCCTGGGACACCCGCCGGACGCTCACCCCGGCCGATCCCTCGGTCGCCAGCAGATCGCCGGCCACCGCCAGCAGCGTGCGGCGGGTCTGCTCGTCGTGCGCGCGTGGGCGTCCCATGCTGGACAGCCTATCGCAACGCTGTTACGTTACAGCGTAACGAAACAGCGTGACGAAACCGGGAGAGCGTTATGGACTACGACGTCGTCATCGTGGGAGCGAGCATCGGCGGCTGCACCGCCGCGATCCTGTACGGCCGGGCCGGCCTACGCGTCGCGCTGCTGGAAAAGCACCGCAACATCGGCACTGCGAAGCGGTTATGCGGCCACTTCCTGCTCGGCCGCGCCCAGGCCCCGCTGCAGCGGCTCGGCCTGTGGGACGACATGGTGGCCACCGGCGCGGGCACCGGTGACCTCTCGATCCGGACCGAGTACGGGTGGACGGACCGCTCCCGCGTCGACGCCCCGCCGTTCCTCAACGTCAGGCGTACCACCCTCGACCCGATCCTGCGTGGCCGCGCCGCCGCCAGCGGGGTGGACCTGCTCCTCGGCCGTACGGTCACGGGCCAGCTCACCGAAGGACGCCGCGTGACCGGCGTCCGCGCCAGGCTGCTCGACGGCACCGAGGAAACCCACACCGGCCGCCTGGTGGTCGGTGCCGACGGCTACCGTTCCAAGGTCGCCTCGCTGGCCGGCGTGCCCGAGCGGTTCACGCCGAACGGCCGCGCGTTCTTCTACACCTATTACCGGAACGTCCGGCACACGCTGCCCACCCCCGCCGTCGTGTGGTGGAACGACCGGGACTGGGTGGTGCTCGGCCCCACCGATGGCGGGCTGACCGAGGTGGCGGTCATGCCCGCCAAGGACACCCTGCCCCCGGACCTGACCGACCACGCCGCCTACATCGAGCGCTACGTCGCCTCGCTGCCCGACGCCCCCGACCTGACCCGCGCCGAACGCGCCGCCAAGGTCGTCATCGCCCCCGACTACCCGCTCATCCGCCGCCACCCGGTCCCCGCGCCGGGCCTGGCCCTGATCGGTGACGCGGCACTGACCGCCGACCCCACCCCCGCCCCCGGCTGCACCTGGGCGCTGCTGTCGGGCCAGTGGCTCGCCGACGCCACGGCGCCGGCCCTGCTCGCCGGCGACGACCCGGCGGCGGCACTGCGCCGCTACCGCCGGGCCCACCGCGCCATCGAGCGCGAACACGCGTTCATGCGGGGCGACGCGGAAGCCGGCCCGCCCAGCGCGGTGCAACGCCTGCTCCGCGAGGCCGCGGTCCACGATCCGGAGGTGTCCCGACGCCTGGCGCTGGTCGGGATGCAGGTCGCCCCCACCACGTCCCTGCTCAATCCGGCTCTGGCCGCCCGAGCCCTGCTCGTACGCCATCGCAGCCGCCGACGCTCCGCCGGTCGGGCAGGCCACGCGCCTGCCGTATGACCGATGAACGAAGGCGATCTGTCGTCCATGGGCCCCGTTCCCGTGATTCAGAGGGGCTTGTCGTATGTCGATGAGCGCCCGTACTGCCAGACGAATTCCAGCCACGGCGGGGCCACCCCGGTGAAGTGTGCCCAACTGCCCGGTTCCGCACCGGGGTAGTCACCTCGGACCTCAGAAAGGAGCGTCAGCATGAAGCCTTCCCCGATCAGGCTGTTGACTATCCGGCTCAGTGTCTGCGTGTACTCCCTGGGCTCGTGGATGCGGCGGCCGGCCGGTTCCCGGCCGTAGACCCAGTCCTGGTCGGGATAACAGGTCGCGGCCTCGTCCGTGTAGGGCTGCTTCAGCGTGTACCCTTCCCCATTCCAGGAGTCGTGGGTGAGCCCGGCGAAGAACGGGTTGGCGCACATCAGGTAGTAGTAGCCGTCTTTTTTGACGACTCTCGCTACCTCGCGGAAAACGATCCGGGAGTCCGGGACGAAGGTCAGCGAATACGGATGCCAGACCAGATCGAACGAGGAGTCGTCGAGGGCCGACAGGTCCCGCATGTCTCCTTGGACCGTGCGGATGCCGACGCTGTAGTGCTCGGCGGCCAAGCGGTCCCGCTCCAGCTGCCCGGACGAGATGTCGAGAACCGTCACGTCGGCTCCGAGCAGAGCGAAGGCCGCAGACTGCTGCCCGCCTCCTCCCGCCAGGCAGAGCACCTTTCGGCCCGCCAGGTCGCCGGGGATGCCCAGCCTCTCCAGGCCCAGATAAGCCCGAGCCTCCTCCGCGTCCAGGTCGAGCATGGGACGGGTGAACAACGCGTCCGCCTCCACAAGGGCTTCCCAGCGTTCCACGTTGTAGTGATAGACCTCGTCCTGCATAGCGAACACCCTCTCTGCCGCCCAACGGCCGGGACGAGCCACACGATCTTCCTATCGACTGAGGGAAAGGCTCAACTGATTTGCCGTGGTGAGGAGCGTCGAACATACCGCCGCTATACCGCCG
This sequence comes from Nonomuraea polychroma, assembly GCF_004011505.1. Taxonomy (NCBI): domain Bacteria; kingdom Bacillati; phylum Actinomycetota; class Actinomycetes; order Streptosporangiales; family Streptosporangiaceae; genus Nonomuraea; species Nonomuraea polychroma. The sequence goes on along the minus strand of NZ_SAUN01000001.1, from coordinate 8,478,872 downwards.
CTCGGCGTGCCCACACCAGCGAACCTTTCTTGGTCACCGCAACGGTGTATCGACGACGTCGACCACCACCGTCGGCACCCCGCATCGGCCAGCAAGCCGGCCAGTCGCCCGGTCCCACCCCGGCATCCAATACCGGAGATGCCGACTCCTCTCCCAGCCGGGCCACGACCATCGGATGCACGTCTCCGGTCCTGCCCCGAACCTGGCCGTCGCCAGCCGATTCGCACCTTACCGACCCGTCATGATCACATTCGTGCTGTGAGCTGGTCTTTCACGTGGCGTGCATGTCCGCGACGAAAGTCAGGTGCAGGCGTTCCCTCACCGGCCAGGAGGTCCAGGCTGACGACCGCTTCTGCACTTGATCCGCAGACCACGCAGCGTCTGGCGTTCATCCGCGTCAAGCGAACTACATAGCTGGTCAGCCGCTTGAAGGTCGTTAATCACCCCGGGCCGCTTCGGCCGATTCCATGGTGGACGTTGGAAAAAATCCTCGAGGATTGTCTCCTTTTTGAGAAAAGCGCATGTCAGAGGATCTGATGGCGCTTTCAGGTCACGGCGCGAGCCGCCGTTGGCCGCCACTTTTTCGCAGGTCACAGCAGAATGTGAACGTAATGTTCGCATTTGCCAGAAAATGAGGTGAATGGCAAGAATGGGGCTGATCCGCGCCGATCCCCGAACAGGGGCTTCCTTGGGGCGCGAAGAATCACAAAGGAGCCGACGATGCCGATTCTGGTCACGGGAGCGACGGGGACGGTCGGGTGCAGCCTCGTCCGGCAACTCCTTGAGGCGGGGCAACAGGTGCGGGCGCTGACCCGAACTCCGGAGAAGGCGGCGCTGCCGCCGGAGGTCGAGCTCGTACGGGGCGACTTCGGCGACCCCGCGAGCCTCGTCCCGGCATTGCGCGGGGTCGAGCGGATGCACCTGGTGGCCATCGACGGCTACGGGCCGCTCACGACCGGCGCAGAGATCATCGAACTGGCGGAGCGGGCCGGGGTGCGACGGCTCACCCACCTAGGCCACAACGACCCCAGCGCTCCCGACGACGACCCGATGGAGGCCGATCACCGGGCACTGCATCGCGTCATCGAGGGCTCCAGCCTGGAATGGACCCACGTGTTCCCGGGCGAGTTCATGGCCAACGCCCTGGACTGGGCGCCCTCCATCCAGGCCGAGAGCGTAGTGCGGGCACCGTTCGGCGGCTGGACCAACGCGATGGTGCACGAGGCCGACATCGCCGCGATCCTGACGGCTGCGCTGCTGGAGGAGGGCCACGCCGGCCACACCTACTGGCCCACCGGGCCGGAGCCCGTACGGAGGGCGGAGGCGGTGCGTCTCATCGGGGAGGCGATCGGGCGGGAGGTCCGCTTCATCGAACTGACCGGGGAACAGGCCCGCGAGGAGTGGAGGGACGCCTACCCGCCCGAGGTGATCGAGTGGTTCCTGCAGCTGGGCGACTCCCTGAACGACGCCGAGGTGCCGATCTCGCCGGATGTGGAGAAGGTGACCGGCCGCCCCGGGCGCACCTTCGCCCAGTGGGCCGTCGACCACGCCGACGACTTCCGGTGAGGCCGCCGTGACCGTCCTGGTGACCGGCGCGCGGGAATATCGGCCGCCATGTCGTGAAGGAACTGCTGGCCCGCCACATCTCCGGGGTGCGCGCCCTGACCCGCCGCCGCCTGGCACCCGCCCTGGACGGGCTCGAGCTGGTGTTTCTGTTCCCAGTGCCCGAGACCGTGGCGGAGATCGTCGATCTGGCGGCAGCGGCGGGCGTACGCCGCATCGATGTGCGCGCCGCCTCGGTGGTTCGCGCTCCCCACGGCCACTTCTGCCACCCGCACGTCCACCCGCCGATGTCGCCGCCGTGGCAGTGTCGGGCCTGCTGGAACGGCGACACGTCGGCGCCATCCACACCGTCTCAGGCCCCGAGGCGCTCACCCAGGTCGAGCAGGCACGTGGCCGGCCCCGCCGTGCACCGGCCGGTGACGGCGGTACTGATCCATCGGCGGGCGGCGGCACTTGTCGTATGCGGCGAGCAGATCGGGGACGTCAACGCGCGGGGACGGCACGCGTGCGCGAGCGGGGTCGGACGCGGATCCGGTGGGCGCTCCGGCAGGAACATCGAACGGCGTCGGTGCTGGTCACTTGGAGGGCCGAGGCCCCGCGGCGCGGCGGAGCCGGTTGGCGATCGCGAGTCCCAGCCCCTCCTCCACCGGCAAGGACGCGACGATGAGGTCGCACCCCCGCTGGTCGAGCTCGCGCAGGAACCCGTACAGCCCGCGCGCGTAGGCGGCCATCGAACCGGGGACCGCCACCAGGGCGTGCGCCTTGACCGCAGCGTCGGCGAGGGAAGGGGGAAGAAGGACGCCCACCTGGTGCCCTAGCTCCTGCGCGAGCTCCGCTTCGGCGACCACCTTCTCCGGCTCGACGAGGACGACCCGCGCACGCGGCGCGTAGTGTGACGGATGCTGGCCCGGCACCCGAACGCGGCTCGTCGAGTGGACCGCAAGCGGACACCCCAGCACCGCTTCGAGGTCCTCGCGCGTCACCCCGCCGGGCCGAAGGACGCTTGGGGCCTCGCCCGTGGCGTCGACGATGGTCGACTCGACGCCGACCTCGCAGGGGCCGCCGTCCAGCACGAAGTCGACGGCATCACCAAGCTCTGCACGGACGTGGTTCGCCGTGGTGGGGCTGACCGAGCCGAAACGGTTGGCGGACGGGGCCGCGACTCCGCCGCCGAAGGCTGACAGCAGCGCGAGTGCGACCGAGTGGTCGGGCACGCGCACGGCCACCGTCTCCAGGCCACCAGTCGCTTCGAGGGGCACCCGGCGGCCGCGCCGCAGGACCAGCGTGAGTGGCCCCGGCCAGAAGCGTTCGGCCAGCAGGCGCGCCGTCGCGGGCACGTTCTCCACCCAGTCGTCCAGGTGCTCCGTGCCGCCGATGTGGACGATCAGCGGGTGGGAGGGCGGGCGCCCCTTGACCTGGAAGACGCGCGCGACGGCGGCGGAGTCCTCGGCGTCGGCGCCCAGACCGTAGACGGTTTCGGTCGGGAAGGCCACCAGGCCTCCGGCGCGCAGCACACCGGCCGCCTTCTCGATGTCAGTGGTTCTTGCCGTCACCCTCGCAATTCTCTCACTGTTCCGCTCTCCACATTTGCGTGGTCTCGTCGGCGCATGACGACGAGACCAAGGCCGACGGCACAGCGTGAGCCCGGACGCACGGAAGCCGGCACGGCGGCACCGAGGGAACACCGCCAGCACGGCCCGGCTCAGCGTAGAACCCGCAGGCCCTACCCCGGCTGGCCGGTCACCGCCGGGCGTCGCCTGGTGCGAGCATGCAGGTCCCCCTCCCGTTCAGGGGCCAGCGCACTGCGGTCTGCTCGTCCAGCAGCGCGCGGGCCGGCTCGTACGACAGGCGGGCGGCCGGCAGCGGGTTTCACCGTGCGGAGGCAGCAGCCCTGCTCAGGCCATGGGAGGCGACCAACTGCGCACTGCCGTCGGCCAGCCGGTAGGACAGGCCCGCTACGGCGAGGCGGCCGGCGCCCACCCGCTCGGCCAGGACGCGGGAGCGGTCCAGCAGCAGGTCGACGGTGTGCCGGATGTGCTCGTGGAGGATCTCCTCGGCCTGGTCGCGTCCGGCGGCGCGGGCCGCCAGCACGCTCGGGGTCACCCGCTCGACGACGTCACGGACGAAGCCGGCGGGTGCCCTGCCGCCGTCGGCGGCGGCGCAGGCAGCCGCGATGGCCCCGCACGAGTCATGGCCCAGGACCACGATCAGCGGGCAGTCCAGCACGCTCACCCCATACTCGATGCTGCCCAGCACCTCCGAACCGACCACATGCCCGGCCGTGCGGACCACGAACAGATCACCCAGTCCCCGGTCAAAGATGATCTCCGCGGCCAGCCGGGAATCGGAGCACCCGAACAGCACCGCGAAGGGACTCTGAGCCGGTGCGGTCTCGGCGCGGCGTGCGGCGTCCTGGTTGGGGTGCTCCAGCGAGCCGGTGACGAACCGCTGGTTGCCGTCCAGCAGCGTCTCGAAGGCATCATCGGGAGTCGACGTCAGTATCCCAGTCATAGCCGCAGGCTATTGGTATCGGGCTACGTCCGGCCGAGTAGAAACGCGCGGCCAGGTCCACGGACGGCGGCCGGCCGCACTCGTCCACCGGCATGCACATGGTCACACGTTCTGGTGTGCAGGGATCTTCATCAGGGATGGCAGAGGCGGGCAGCGGGTAGAACGCTGGGGCGTCGCTCCCCGCTGGCAGTGAACGAGGGATGAGGTCTGTATGGGCATGGCTGCTGTACCGGGCACGCCGGCGGGGGATGAATTGGAAGTCGCGCTGGCGGCGCTGGTTCGCGCTTATACCGACGCGGTCACCGTGGCGACGGGGAGGTCGGCGGCCGTCGATGTGCAGGCCGCTCTCGCCGGCGCGGCGCGGATCGGTGACCTGCTGCGGCAGTTGGAGGCAGATCTCGCCAGGCAGCGCAGGATGCTGGTTTGGGCTTCTGTAAGAACGTGATCTGGTCGGCGGCCGGGTCCGGCGGGGAGCTGAGGGGCATGTGCCAGGTCTGTCGGCTGTACAGCAACCTCGCCGAGACGCTGGTGACGGCCCCAGGGATTGGCATGCCGTGGGCTATGGGCGTACGACGATGTTGCCGACCTTGTGGCCGCTGTCGACCCGGCGGTGAGCTTCTGCGATGTCGTGGAGGCCGTAGACCTTGTCGAGCACGACGGTGATCTTGCCGTCGGCCACCAGTTGCAGCAGAAGCTCGAAGTCCCCGACGCGCTCGGGTGCGGTGCCGGTGACGACGTTGCCGCGGGCGCGGATGTTGTCGCCCAGGCCCGCGACGGCCAGCAGCAACACGCCGTTCGCGGTCAGCAGGTGCCGGCCGGAGGCGATCGAGAGGTTGCCGACGGTGTCCAGCACCACGTCGAACCGGTCGGTGGTGCCGGCCAGATCGTCGTTGGTGTAGTCGATGATCCGTTCGGCTCCCAAGCCGGCCACCAGCGGGACATTCGCCTTGCTGGTCACACCTGTGACCGTCGCGCCAAGGTGCTTCGCCAGCTGGACGGCGTTCGTGCCGATCGCGCCTGACGCACCGTTGACGAGCACGGACGTGCCGGGGCCCACCGACGCCTTGTCCCGTAGGAAGAACAATGCCGTCGAGCCGCCGAACAGCAGCCCGGCCGCATCCTCATGGCTCACTTTGGACGGCTTCCGCGCGAGCTTCTTCGCCGGCGTCGCCACGTATTCGGCGTGCGCGCCCAGCTTCAGACCGGTCATGCCGCATACTTCGTCACCTGGTGCGATGCCACGTACGTGCGGGCCGACGGCCTCGACCTCCCCGGAGAAGGCGCTGCCCAGAACCTTGCGCCGCGGCCGGAAGACGCCGAAGATCAGCCGCGCGAACACCGCGAATCCCGCGGGGAACCGGGCTCCGCGGATGCGGGAGTCGGCCGAGGTGACCGCCACCGCCTTGACATGTACCAGAACCTCGTCGGCACGTGGTGTGGGTTGTGGAATCTGCGCGACGCGTACGACGTCGGGTGGGCCGTACCTGTCGATGACTGCGGCCTGCATGGGCCACTCCTTACATGTGTAAGTTTTCGCTCGAATGATAACCTTACCCCTGTAAGTAAACAAGTCCCATCCGAAGGGCTTCCCGCATGCCTCGGCGCCCAGTGCTCAGCCACGACCGCATCATTGACGCCGCGGTACGGGTCGCGGACCGTGGCGGCCTCGTCCAGGTCAGCATGCGCAACGTGGGCAAGGAGCTCGGCGTCGAGGCGATGTCGCTCTACCACCACCTCGCCGGCAAGGATGCGTTGCTGGACGGGCTGGCGAACTGGATCTTCAGCCAGATCGATCTCCCTGACCCTCGGCAGCCGTGGCGGCAGGCGATGATTGACCGCGCCGCGTCGGCCCGCGCCGTCCTGTCGAAGCACCCGTGGGCACTGGGACTCATCGAGTCGCGTCGCTCTCCGGGGCCGGCTCTGCTCCGGCACCACGACAGCGTGCTCGGCTGCCTGCGCCGCAACGGCTTCTCGATCGCGCTGGCGGCACACGCCTTCTCCGCGATCGACGCCTACATCTACGGCTTCGTGCTGACCGAGCTCAACCTGCCCTTCGACGCCGACGAAGGCGTCGACGAGTTCGCCGGGGAGATGCAGCAGCGGCTGCCGGCTGACGTCTATCCGCATCTGGCAGAGATGCTCGCCGAGCATGTGACGCATCGGGACTACGCCTTCGCCGACGAGTTCGAGTACGGTCTCGACCTCATCCTCGACAGCCTCGAAGCACGCTTGGCCGGCCATGAAGCGCCGAGGAGTCGATACTGACCTCGGTGACGGCGCGGATGAGCGTCAGGGCTCCAGCCAGAAGCGTGCCGCCAATTGGCTCGCCAGGTCGGCAACGGGGATGCTGCCGTCGATCACGATGGTGTCGAGGCCATGGTGAGCAGCTTGCCTGCGTACCTCGTCATCCCAGAGGGCATCCCGCGCCAGGCGTTTGACGAGCATGGTCTCCGGATCGTGGTCTCCCCAGTTGGCCCGCGCGCGGGCGGGGTCCGCGTAACGAGCGGCGAGCGCGTCTCGCCGGAATCGGGGTGTGGGCAGGAGGAAGACGGCTTGTACGGGGTCGCGCAGCAGCGGGCTCTGGGCCGGTCCGCACCGTCCATGCCGCCGCGTCGGCCCGCACCGCGTACGTCCGGTCCGGCGAGCCGGCCAGGATGTCGGTGAAGTACTCGCCCATTCGGCGACCTCGTACGCCACGAAACCTTGAGCAGCTCGTCGATGCCGTCGATGGCGAGGTCGTGCGGGACCGGCGCGACCGGCTCCCCGGTGCCGAGCTCGGCGTCGATGCGGTGGACGACCGTTTCCCGCCATCCGCCGGATCCAGAAGCCGACGGTCTGGTCAGGTGCGTACCAGGTGCCGGCCGCCAATGCTTACGGGTGGTCAGCCCTTATTCAGGGCGCGTAGCCGTGCAGGAAGGCGCGTACGCCCGCGGTGACCGTCTCGTCGATCTCCTCGGCACTGGGCTCGTCCACGCGCGACGTCAGCCCGGCGGCGACCAGCAACATCAGATGCAGCGCCGCCCGCTCCGCATCGGCGATCTCGAGCAGCCCGCGCTCGCCCATGGCCGCCAGATACCCGGCGAGTTCCCGGCGGACCCGCCGCGGCCCGGCCTCCTGCCAGGCCTCGACCGCCTCGTCGGGGATGTGCCCGACCTCGGCGTTGACCTGCCGTACCAGTGCGAAGTGCGCCGCGAACTCCGGCCGCGGCGCCACCCACTCCCGCCCGAACTCGATCAGATCGGCTTCTACGTCCACGACCTTGCGCAGGTGACGCTCGATGATCGTGGAGTCCGCGGCGGCCACCCGGGCGGCGCTCTCATGGATGACGGTCAGGAACAACTCGGCCTTGTCCGTGAAGTGGTTGTAGATCGTACGGGTGGACACCCCGGCCGCGGCGGAGATCGCGTCGATGCTGGCGCGGGTGTAGCCGTCGCGGGCGAACACCGTCAGCGCGCCCTCCAGGATCGCCCGCCGCTTGTCCGCAAGCCCGCCACGCGGACGCCCCGTTGTCCCGGCCTGCCTGCCCATGGCGATCCCCTTGCCATCATTGTTTCACCCATTGCCATGCATGCTTTACTTTACGTGGTTGTCGGTCCACAACAATGCCACAGGGTGAGACCGACGCGATTACAATCGCCGCCGTCGCGGGCGCGCTGGCTACCCTGGCGGTCGGGCTCGTCCGGGCTCCGTGAAGATGGAGGCTCATATGATCTTGGTGTCAGGTGCTACCGGGAACGTCGGATCCGAGCTGGTCGACGCACTGGCCTCGACCGGTCAGCAGGTGCGGGCACTCGTCCGCAACCCGCACGGCCTCGCCCTCCCGACGGGCGCCGAACCCGTCACCGGCGACCTGAACCAGCCAGAGAGCCTGGTCAAAGCGCTCGACGGCGTTGAAGGGTTATTCCTCCTGTCGGGCTACGCGGACATGCCGGGGCTGCTGGCCCGCGCACGTGAGGCCGGGGTGCGTCACGTCGTCCTCATGTCCGGCGGCTCGGCCGCGCTGGAGGACCTGGACAACGCCGTGTCCCGTTACATGACGCTCTCCGAGCGGGCCCTGCGGGAGTCGGGACTGCCCTGGACGATCCTGCGGCCCAGGTCCTTCATGTCGAACGCGTTCCGTTGGCTTCCGCAGCTCGAGGCCGGTGACGTGGTGCGGGTGCCGTTCGCGGACGTGCCGGTCGCGGCCATCGACCCGTATGACATCGCGGCCGTCGCGGCACACGCACTGGTGAACGGCGGGCACGAGGGCCGGATATACGAGCTGACCGGCCCCCGCGCGTTGCTGCCCGCCGACCAGGTCGCGATCCTCGGCCAGGTGCTCGGCAGGGACCTGCGGTGCGAAGGCCTGACGAACAGCGAGGCGCGGGCGGAGATGGAAGCGGGCATGCCGGTCGAGTACGTCGACGCGTTCTTCCAGTTCTTCGTGGACGGCACGCTCGACGAGTCCGAGGTCCACCCGACAGTGCAGGACGTGCTCGGACGGCCGCCGCGGACGTTCGAGGAATGGGCGCACGCACACGCCGACGCGTTCCGCACGGCAGGTTGACCTTCATACCGGTGTGAAGGCTTAGCTTCGCCGCATGACCTATGTTGTGCACCGCAACGGCCGTGCGGCGAGTGCCGAGGAGCTGGGACCGTTCGCCTTCGCGGGCTACGCGCATTTCACCGCCATGCAGGTGCGTGGTGGCCAGGTGCGGGGGCTGGACCTCCACCTGGAGCGGTTGCGATCCGCTTCCGTCGAGTTGTTCGGCCAGGCGTTGCCCGACGATCGGGTGCGGGCATGCCTCCGGGCGGCACTCCAAGCCGGCCCGGCTGATCTCTCGCTGACGGCCACGGTGTACTCCCCAGCGGGTGAGTTCACCGTGGCAGGAAAGGACGTGGAGCCCGAACTGCTCGTACGCACCGGACCGGCCGCCTCCGGCCCGCGCGGGCCGCTCGCGCTGGCGGCGGTCGAGCACGAACGGTTCCTCCCGGCTGTGAAGCACGTCGGAGAGGGGGCCAAGACGTACTTTCTCCGCCAGGCCGTCCTGCAGGGGTACGACGACGCCGCCTTCGTCGACCGCCGGGGCCGGCTCAGCGAGGGATCGATCTGGAACCTTGCCTTCTGGGACGGCGCCGCCGTGATCTGGCCCGACGCCGAGATGCTGGGCGGCACCACGATGGCCATGGTGCGCCGGCAGCTGGATCGCCTCGGCGTGCCCCAGCGCGTCGAGCAGGTCACGCTCGCTGACCTGCCGGCGCTGGCCGGGGCCGTGGTCATGAACTCATGGACGCCGGGAGTGGCGGTCCATCGGATCGGCTCCGTGGCCTTGCCTGATGCGCCGTCTTTCGTACAGCTGCTGCACCGGGCCTACCAGGCCGAACCGCTCACGGCGCCGTAGCGTCGCCGGCCCGAGGCCGGGAGAAAACCGTTGGGAAACTGTCGGTGGGCGGTGATAGAAAGCGGGGTCGAACGTTCGCCTAGCCGCATCGGGGGCGGTACCTGTGACTGCGACGGCCAGCACGTCCGAGTTCTCCGTTTCCGGACCGCCGTACAACCGGCGTGGGCCGGTGCGCTGGCTCTGGTCCCACCTGCGGCGCCATCCGCTCGCCCTGCTCGGGTTCCTCGGCGGGTCGGTGGTCATGACGGTGCTCAACGCCATGGTGCCGCAGCTCACCGGTGACGCCTTCGACGCCGTGCTGGGGGAGCGCGGCGAGCCGATGGACGCGCTCGGGCTCATCGCGCTGGCGCTGCTGGCGATCGTGATCGCCCGGGGCGGGTTCGATCTCGTGGCGCGGATGTCCAGCGAGGTCCTGGCCAAGCGGCTGGAGCGGGACGCGCGTGACGAGCTCTACGTGAGCCTGCTGGGCAAGAGCCAGACGTTCCACAATCGGCAGCGGGTCGGCGATCTGATGGCCCGGGCTGCCAACGACATCCGGCAGTTGTCCATCATGATCACGCCGGGCCTCGATCTGATCGTGGACTCCGGTCTCACCGGGATCGTCCCGCTGTTCTTCATCGCCGCGATCGATCCGCGGTTGCTGCTGGCGCCGGGGGTCTTCGCGGTCTTCTTCGTGATCGCGCTCTGGCACTACATGAGGCAGCTCAACCCCGTGGCGACCCGGATGCGCGAGGAGTTCGGGGATCTCAACGCCGGTCTCAACCAGGCGGTGCGGGGCATCGAGGTGATCAAGGTGACCGCGCAGGAAGGGCAGGAGCGGCTGCGCTTCCGGGCCAACGCACGGCGCTATCGGGACTCGTTCGTACGGAACGGGCTCGTCCAGGCCCGTTACCTGCCGACTCTGCTGTTCTCCCTGGCGATGGCGGGCGCGTTGTGGCACGGGCTCTATCTCCAAGGCATCGGGGCGATCACCCTCGGGGAGCTCGTGGCGTTCATGGGGCTCATGGGCATGCTCGGGTTCCCGACGCAGATGTCGATCTTCACGTTCTCGTTGATCCAGATCGGGATCGTGTCGTCGCGCCGGATCCTCAGCATCATCACCTCAGAGAGCGAGATCGAGCAGCGGGTGGACGGGCATGCCGCGCCGATCACCGGGGAGATCGTCTTCGAGGACGTCACCTTCGGCTACGAGGAGGACGGCGACCCTGTGCTGCGCGGGGTGACGTTCACGGTGCGGCCGGGTGAGACGGTCGCGATCGTCGGCGAGACCGGGTCGGGGAAGAGCACGCTCACCAAGCTGGTTCCGCGCATCTACGACGTCACGGCCGGGCGGATCCTGGTCGACGGGGTCGACGTGCGGGACTGGGACCTGGACTCGCTGCGGTCGCAGATCTCCACGATCGAGCAGGACATCGTGCTGTTCTCGCGGTCCGTGACCGAGAACATCGCCTTCAGCATGGGACAGCGGGCCGATCAGGAGGCGGTGGTCAGGGCCGCGGAGGACGCGCAGGCCGCCGAGTTCATCAACGAGCTCGACGAGGGATACGACACCGTCATCGGGGAGCGGGGCGTCACCCTCTCCGGCGGGCAGCGGCAGCGGCTGGCCATCGCGCGGGCGTTGCTGACCGACCCCGCCATTCTCGTGCTGGACGACTCCACCAGCGCCATCGACTCGGCGACGGAAGACAAGATCCAGCAGGCCATCGGGCGGATTCTCGAAGGGCGGACGACTCTGCTGATCACTCACCGGCTCTCGCAGATCCGGTGGGCGGACAAGGTGCTGCTGCTCAGGCGCGGCCAGGTCGTCGACTTCGGAACGCATGACGAGCTGATCGCGCGAAGCCGGCTCTACCGGCGGGTCTTCGCTCATTACGACGAGGTCGAGCTGGGTGACGAGGTTCAGGAAGCGGAGCCTTCCATGGCCGGTGAGCAGGGAGGGGTGCGCTGATGGGCTTCCTCATGGACGGCCTCGACGCCGAGGACTACGACCGCACGTACAACGACAGGGACCTGCTGCGCCGCATCGTGTCGTACTTCCGGCCGAAGCTGGGGACGATGATCCTCGTCGCCACGATGATCGTGCTGGTGTCGGCCAGTCAGGCGGCCATACCGGCGCTGGGCAGTCTGGCGGTCGACGCCATCGCGGGCGGCACGATCGACCAGGTGGGGTGGATGCTCACCGCGGGGATCCTCCTCACCGGAGCGCTGTCCTGGGTGTTCAACTTCGTCCGGCAGAAGTACAGCGCTCGCGTCACCGGCGATGTCGTGCTGCGTCTGCGGGAGGACGCGTTCGACGCGGTGCTGGAGCGGGACCTGTCGTTCTACGACGAGACGCCGTCCGGGAAGATCGTCAGCCGGGTGACGTCCGACACCGACGACTTCGCCACCGTGTCCACGCTCACGATGGACCTGATCAGCCAGGTGCTGATGGTGGGCTTCGTCACGGCGCTGCTGTTCGCGCGGAGCGTGGAGCTGGCTCTGCTGACGTTGATGATGGTGCCGATCGTGGTGGGCATGGCGCTGGTGTTCCGGCGGATGGCCAGGATCAGCACGCGCAGGGCGCAGCGGTCGCTGAGCCGGGTCAACGCGAACCTGCAGGAGACCATGGGCGGGATCGCGGTGGCCAAGAACTTCCGGCAGGAGCGGCAGGTCTACGAGGAGTTCCGGCCCATCAACCGGCAGAGCTACCAGGTGACCCTCAGACAAGGATTCGTCTTCTCCACCATTTTCCCGGTGTTGTTCACGGTGGCCGGGCTCGCGACGGTCGTCCTGGTTCAGCTGGGTGGCGAACGCGTGCTGGCGCGCGGGCTGACCGCCGGCGACTGGTACCTGTTCCTGCAGGGTGTCGCCCTCTTCTGGTTCCCGTTGACCTCCATTGCCGCGTTCTGGTCGCAGTTCCAGCAGGGATTGTCGGCGTCCGAGCGGGTTTTCGCGCTGATCGACGCGCCGCCCCGGGTGGTGCAGAACGATCCGCAGCCCGCCGGGAGGCTGGCGGGGCGCATCGAGTTCCAGGGCGTCACCTTCGGCTACGATCCCGGCAATCCCGTGCTGCGTGACTTCAACCTCGTCATCAAGGCCGGCGAGACCGTGGCGCTCGTGGGTCACACCGGGGCCGGCAAGTCGACGCTCAGCAAGCTGATCACGCGGTTCTACGAGTTCCAGGAAGGGCGGCTGCTGATCGACGGCCAGGACATCCGCAGCCTGGAGCTGGGCAGCTACCGCCGGCAGATCGGTGCGGTGCCGCAGGCGCCGTTCCTGTTCAGTGGCACGGTCGCCGACAACATCCGCTATCCGCGGGCAGAGGCGACGGATGAGGAAGTACGCGCGGCCGCGGCCGCCGTGGGCGGTGGCGACTGGATCGACGCCCTGCCCAACGGGCTGGAAACAGATGTGGGGGAGCACGGGCGGGCCCTGTCCATGGGGCAGCGGCAGCTCGTCGCGCTGGCGCGGCTGCTCATCCAGGATCCGGCGATCGTGGTGCTGGACGAGGCCACGGCGAGTGTGGACCCGCTGACCGAGGCGCAGATCCAGGAAGGGCTGGACCTGGTGCTGGCCGGGCGGACCTCGATCGTCATCGCGCATCGGCTGTCCACGATCGAGCATGTCGATCGGATCATCGTGCTCGATCACGGGCGGATCGTGGAGGAAGGCGACCACGGGACGTTGCTGGCGCGCGGGGGGCGTTACTGCGAGGTCTACAACACCTACTTCCGGCATCAGTCGCCGAACTACCGGGCCGGGACGGGGTTCGTGTCCGTCGGCGAGGACTGATCGCCGCGGGTCGGCGGCAGAAGGTGGGGTAGGCCCGCAGGCCCGTGATGCGGGCGGCGCAGGAGCAGCGGGACATGCGGTGCCCCACCGACCGCCGGTCAGTGCGATGGGCTGCGTCGTTCCACGAGGATGACGTCGCGCCAGCGGCCGTGGTGGCGGCCGATGCGTTCGCGGGTGCCCACGATGCGAAAGCCCAGTGCCCGGTGGAGCGCGAGGCTGGCCGCGTTCTCCGGGAAGATGCCGGACTGCACGGTCCACACGCCGGCGTCCTCGCACCCGGCGAGGAACGCCGTCAGCAGCGCCTTGCCGATGCCGTGCGCCTGACAACCGGGATGGACGTAGACGCTGTGCTCGACCACCCCCGCGTACACCGGCCGCGCCGACACCGCCGAGCCGGCCACCCACCCCACGACCTGCCCGGTCGCGGTGTCGACCGCCACATATCGCAACTGCGGCAGCCGGGCCGCGGTGAACCCCTCCCAGCTCGGCGCCGTCGTCTCGAAGCTGGCCTGCCCGGTGTCCAGCCCTGCCTGATAGATGGCCAGCACCTGGGAGGCGTCCGCATCCCGCATCGGCCGGATCTCCAGCCCTGGACCGGCGGCCGGTTTGGCGGCGTGGACGATCGCCGAGTGCACGCCGTCCCCGTGATCGGCGGTCAACGTGATCTCCACCCCGACGAACCCGGCCGCGGCCAGCAGCCCTCGATAGTCCGCCACCGACAACGCCCCGGCCACGCAGCCGATACGCCGCTCCGCCGCCTCTCGCCGCTCCGGATCGACCTCGCCGTCAGTGACCACGTCGCTGACGCCGAACCGGCCGCCCGGCCGCAACACCCGGAAAGCCTCGGCCAGGACAGCGGCCTTGTCCCCGGACAGGTTGATCACGCAGTTGGAGATGACCACGTCCACGGATCGGCCGGGCAGCGGCACGTACTCGATGACGCCCTGCAGGAACTCCACGTTGGCCACGCCGGCCTGCTCGGCGTTCCGCCTGGCCAGCGCGAGCATGTCAGGGCTGGCGTCCAGCCCGTACGCCTTCCCGGCCGGGCCGACCCGGCGCGCCGACAACAACACATCGATCCCGCCACCGGAACCCAGGTCCAGCACGGTCTCCCCGGCACGCAGCCCGGCCACGGCGACCGGGTTGCCGCACCCCAGGCTGGCGCGCACCGCGGCCTCAGGCAGGGTGCCGGTGTCGTCATATCCGGCGGCGCCGAAGCAGCCCTGCTCGAAGTCGTCCGGCCCGCAGTCGGCGACGACCCGTCCGGCGGCGGCCGCCCTGGCCAGGCGCGAGTAACGGTCGATGATCTCGTCGTGAGCCATCACGGTCTCCTTCAGTCGCAGGTGGGCGCGGCCGGAACCGGTTTGCCCATGACCACGTCGGCGGCGGTCGGGAAGCAGCTCACGCAGGCTTCGTTGATCCGGTAGAGGCTGGACGTGCCCTGCCGTTCGACCAGCACGAACCGCACTTCGGCCAGGATCTTCAGGTGGTGCGACACGGTGGACTGCCCCACCCCGGAGGCGGCCACGATCTCGCCCACGCTCATCGGCGTGCGCCGCCGCGCCAGCAGCGACACGATCTGGATCCGCGTCGCATCCGCCAGCGCCTTGAACCAGCCCGCGTACTCTTCAGCCTCGGCCCGTGCCAGAGGTCCCTTCTCGGTATCCATCGACAATCGACGATAGTCGATTAATCTGGGAAGGGGAAGAGCGGCTGGGGATCGTCACGGGATCTGCACGGACGGGACTCCCGCGTCGATGTCGGAGTCGAGGGCGCCGATGGCGGCGATGAGCTCGCTCAGCCTGGCCCGCGCGGCGGCGGCCGACGCCTCACAGTCGCGTTCGCTGTGCACCACGGCCACCTGGAGCAAGGCGCGGGCCTCCCAGAGGGGCGCGCCGATGGCCTGCGCCAGCTCCTTGGCTCGCCGGAACCTGTGCAGCGCCACCTCGTAGTCGCCGAGCGACCGGCTTGCCGCGCCGAGCGCCAGCCACGCTTTGACCTCGATCAGCGGCTCACCCATCGCGCTCGACAGCTCGATGGCCTGCTGGAGGTATTCCTCCCCGGCGGCGTGGCGATCCCGCTCGAGGTGCAGATAGCCGAGGCCGTAGCGGGCGTAGGCCTCGGCCCGTAGGTCATCGAGGTCGGTGACGGCGGAGAGCAGGTCGGTGAACGCCTGCTCCGCCTCGTTCAGCCGTCCCGAGGCGAGCAGCAGCTCGCCGATCCGGTAGCCGATCTCCGGATCGTGCTGGTACGGGCGGATGGAGCCGGCGTGGTAGACGTCGAGCAGAAGTTGGCCGAGCTGGCGCAGTACGAAGGTCTCCGCGCCCTCGTCACCTGCCTCGCGTACCGCGTCGAGGGCGTTCTCGCACTGCTCGACCGCCTCGGCGTACAGGCCTCTCATGCCTGCTGTGAAGGCGGCCACCGAGCTCGCCAGTCCCCAGCCGTGCCGGTCGTCGCACCGCTCGAAGAGCTCCAGGGCTTCGTCGACGGCGGCGGCCGCGGGGCCGTAGCGGTGGCGGTAGGCCTCCAGCAGGCCGATCCCGGTGAGCAGGGCCGCGCAGCCGCGGGCGTTGCCGGCGATGCGGGTGGCGACGAGTGCGACCCGATGTGTTTCTTCCCATTCGTCGTAGTGTCCGCGGGTCTGGAACAACGACAGAGCGCTCATGGCCAGGTCCCAGCACAGCTCGTCCAGGCCCAGCGCGGCGGCTTGGCGGACGGCGGCGACGATGTTCGCGCGTTCGACCTCGTACCAGGCCAGGGGTTCGGTGTCGACGATATCGGCACCTGGGGGTTGCCAGCGGGCGGCCGTGCCGTGCAGGACCGCGTAGTCGCCGCCGTAGACGGCCCGTGTGCCCGTTCGACCAGCGCCAGCCAGCCGCCGAGGACGCGGGAGCGCCTCGGGCTCCCCGAGGTCACGCGCGTGATCGCGGACGAGGTCGTGGAAGCGGTAACGCAGGGGCCCGGTCGCCTGGAGGAGCTGGGCCGCGACCAGGCTGTCGAGCAGCTCCGATGTTCCGCCCGCGGCGAGTGCGACCCAGCCGGGGATCTCCGGGGTGTCGGCGTGCGCCAGCGCGCACAGCAGCCGGAACGCGGCCGGGTCGAGCCCTTCGGCGGACAGCGCGACGCAGCTGCGTACCTCCAGGTCGCCGTGCTCGTCGAGTCGCTGCCGCTCGTCCCTGAGCCGCTCCACCATGTCGCCGATCCGCCATTCGGGGCGGGTGGCGAGCCGGGCGCCGGCGATCCTGAGTGCCAGCGGGAGGTTCCCGCAGAGCTGTACGAGCTCGTCCGCGGCCTGCGGCTCGGGCGACAGCCGCTGCGCGCCGGCGACCTTGGCGAGGAGGCGCATGGCCTCGCTCGTCTCCAGCTCCTTCAGGTCCAGGCGGGCGGTGCTGGGCAGGGTGGCCGGCTCGGATCGGCTGGTGACCAGCACGGCGCACTCCACACCGCCGGAGAGCAGGGGACTGACCTGCGCCTCGTCAACCGCGTCATCCAGCACGATCAGCACGCGCCGCCGCGCCAAGCACTCCCTGAACCTGGCCGCGCGTTCGGCCACGCGGTCGGGGAGGTCCTGGGGCGGTTCGCCGAGTGCACGCAGGAACTGGGCGAGCACGTCCCCGGGCGGCACACGGCGATCTCGTACGTCACGCAATGCGGCGAACAGCTGGCCGTCGGGGAAATGTTCCAGCAGGCGGTGGGCGACATGCACGGTGAGGGCGGTCTTGCCCACCCCGGCCGGGCCTGTGACGACGATGACGGGCGTGGCGCGCACGGAACGGGGCGGCAACGCCGCCTCCAGCGTGGATATGGCCTCGTCCCGTCCGGTGCAGTTTCAGCCGGCGGATGGGTCCCAACGTGATCCACACCGTCACGCCGCTGGGCAAGGCTCTGCTGATGGGGATTACCGCGGTACGGGGGCCGTTCACCAAGGGGTAGCGAGCGGGCGGCTGAGTTTTTCTCGC
Organism: Nonomuraea polychroma; assembly: GCF_004011505.1. NCBI lineage: Bacteria > Bacillati > Actinomycetota > Actinomycetes > Streptosporangiales > Streptosporangiaceae > Nonomuraea > Nonomuraea polychroma. The sequence continues at coordinate 8,461,687 of NZ_SAUN01000001.1, read as the reverse complement.
GGGAGGATGTCGAAACCCGGCCTCGGGCTCCGACCACCGGTCAAAGGCACCACGAACGTGAGGGAGCAGCCGTGCGTTACCTGCTGATGATCTACACCAACGCCCAGAGCTGGGGCCATCCCGCGTTCCTGCGTACCCCTGAGGCCCTCGCCATGCAGGAAGACGAGCGCGCCGCACTGACGGCGCAGGCCGAAGCCCTGATCCAGGAGATCGTGGAGTCCGGCGAGCTCGTCGGCGGCGAAGCGCTCGCCGACCCGGCGGACACCAGGACCATACGGGTACGCGGCGGCGCCCCCGTGGCCACGGACGGACCGTTCGTCGAGGCCAAAGAGCACCTCGCCGGCTACTTCGTCGTCGACTGCGAGAGCACCGAACGGGCGGTGGAGATCGCGGCCCGATTCCCCGACGCCCGTTTCGCGGCCGTGGAGGTCCGCCCCGTCATGAGCTCCTCCGGGGAGGAAATGTGAACGAGGACGAGATCTTCGCCGCTGTCACGGCCGAACGACTCAGCCTGGCGGCCTTCCTCGACGATGTGGCGGACGACGAGTGGGCGAAAGCGTCGTTGTGCCCGGGCTGGACCGTGCACGATGTGCTCGCCCACCTGACGGTGGTCACGCACGCGTCGCGTTTCGACGTGTTCAAGGGCATCGTCCGGGCCCGTGGCGACATCAACCGCCTGATCGCCGACCAGGCGCGCCGCCGGGCCGCCAGGTTCGAGCCGGCGGAGCTCGCCGGCCAGCTCCGGGAGGCCGCCGCGTCCCGCCGCCACGCGATCGCCACCACCGTCTGGGAACCGCTCGTGGACATCCTGGTGCACGGGCAGGACGTGGCCCGCCCGCTGGGCCGCGTACGTGAGATGCCGCCCGACCGGGCGGCCCCGGCGCTCACCCACGTCGTCAGGAAGACGTCGTTCTTCGGCGCGCGCGAGCGTTTCGCGGGCCTGCGGCTGATCGCCACCGACGCGGACTGGTCGGAGGGGGAGGGGACGGAGGAGGTCAGGGGGACGGCGGGCGAGTTGCTGCTGGCGGCGACGGGTCGCGCCGCCGCCCTCCAGGGCCTGTCCGGCCCCGGCACCGCCCTCCTCTCCCACCGCCTCCAACCTTGACTGCACGCTTCGCCGTCGATGGGTGCCGAGTCCTCAAGCGCCATCGACCGAGTGGCGCCTGGTTCGTCGGGCGCCATCGACCGAGTGGCGCCCAGTTCCTCGGGAGCCGTCTATCAAGAGGGAGGGGCGCTCGGTCCTCAGGAGCCGTCTATCAAGGGGGAGGGGCGCTCGGTGCTCAGGAGCCGTCGATCAGGCGGATGGCGATGGCCGGGCTGAACTGGCCGGCGGGCGTGTTCGGCGCGATGCCGCAGTTGCCGTCCGAGTCCCCGGGCACCTTCACCCACAACAACATCTCGGTGCCGCCACCGCCGTCCACCTGCGTGGGGGCGCCGAGCTTACGCCCGGCCGGGTTGCACCACTCGCCGTTGGAGCCGTTGCCGTTGCGGCTGGTGTCGATCACCCACTTCGCGCCGCCGCCCAGTGAGGAGCTGACCGACGAGGCATAGGTGGCCGACTGGACGGTCGGGTAGTAGTTGGAGACGTTCACCGCGAAGCCGCGGATGTTGCCGACGCCCGCGTTCTTCAGCCGAGACGCCATCGTCCCTGCCGCCACCCAGCCGGCGTTCCCGGCGTCGAGGTAGGCCCAGGCGTTGGGGGCCTTGTCGCGGAACTGCTGGGTGGCGTACGTCAGCATGCGGTTGCGCGCCTGGATGGCGGTGTCGTCCATGCAGCCGAAATCGCCGAGCGAGTCGGGCTCGATGATGACGACCGCCGGACGGTTGCCGATCCCGGAGGCGAACGCGGAGATCCACGTCTTGTACGCCGACTCGCTGCCCGCCCCGCCCCCGGAGTGCCCGCCGCAGGCGTCGCGGCCCGGGATGTTGTACGCCACCAGGACCGGCAACTTGTCGGCCGAGTCCGCGGCGGCCACGTACGTGGAGACCGCGGCACGGACGTCCCCGCTCCAGCCCCCGAACCAGCGGGCCATCGGCTTGGACGAGATGGACGCCTTGATGCGGGCCGCCCTCGCGTCACCACTGTTGTTCCGCACCCAGATCGCCGGGTTGGAGTCGGGGTCGATGTAGAAGCCGCTGGTCATGGCGAGTGGCCCGGATCCCGGCTTCGGGGTGGTGGTGGCGGTCGGCGTGGGCGACGGGATGGTGGTCTCCGTCAAGGAGACGTTGTCCACGTGGAAGGTGAAGCCGGCGTTCTTGCCGAGCTGGAACGACACTTGCCCGGCGGACGTGCCCAGGCTGGAGGTGAAAGGAAAGCTGAAGCGCTTGCTCGCCGTCGTGAGCGAGATCGTCTTGGTGAGGGTTCGGGTGTACGGGGAGTCCGCGAGCTGCACGGTGGTCACCGCGCTGACCGCAGCGGACGCCGAGGCGTCGAACGAGAGCGTGTACGACTTGCCCTTGGCCAGGGCGATGCCGTTCTGACCGATCATGGCGTCCCACGGGTTGGCGGTGCCGCCCGTCACGTTGACGCGCAGCCGCCCGGCCTCCACGGCCATCGCCGTGTTCGCCGACTTCCACCAGGGCGCGGTGCCGGCGGCGAAGGTACCGTTCACCACGAGCTGGGGCGCCGCGCCGGCGGAGTCCACCGACGTCCGGGGCACCGCGACGGCGGGCCCTGCGGCGGCCGCCGATAACGCTGTCACCGCCGAGGCCGTGATCGCCGCCATGCGGGTTAACGATCGCACGTCATGCGTCCCTTCTGGGCTTCCAAAACCATCCGGGTGATCCAATATCACAGAGATTCGCGGCATTCGCGGTGGTTTGTGGAAACCCAGAGCCTCGGACGTGGCGGTGGCTCGCGTAGGCGTTCGGTGGGCGTCCATGAAAATCTGGCGAGCTGCTGGGCGCGCGTGGTCGCGCACCCTTACAAGATCGAGGGCCAGAACTTCGGAGGTGTTTTAGCCGGATCGATAAAACGCATGCGGCTGACGGTAGTTGGATCAACACCGCGCAGGGTGATCAACCGCTGGCCATCGGACTCCTCCAACAAAGCCAGGGCGCCAGGCAAACCAGCCGAGACGGTTGCGACCGCGACGCCCATCCCGACCAGTCCAGGGTGCTTATGCGGGTACTCGATCCGGTGGATGCCCGAGGCGGCGATGGCCGCCACCTCCCGTGGGCGCTGCATCTGCCGCCCGTCGTTGGTCAGGATCACATCGAATCCATCAGCCGCTGCCAGGGGATAAAGGCTCTCGTCGCGCGTTCCAGACCAGCCGTCGAGTTCGAGCAGGTGCACGATCTCATGGTTGAGGAGGAATGTGGTGAGAATCCGGTGCAGAGGCTTGGGGACGTTCTCATCCAGCAGCAGCCTCACGCGGCTCCTTGGGGGGTTCATAACTGTCGACGTAGTCAGCGAAGTCCTTGGCGTCGAGCGCAGCGGATGGCGTCACACTCGGGAAGTAGTCGGATATCCGCTCGGCCGGTATCCCGTCGCGCAACAACGCGGCGACCTCGTCGTAGGGCACTCGCGTACCTTCGATCACCGGGATTCCGCCCCTGACAGCCGGATCCACGGTGACGTGGTCGCGAGGTCGAAGCAAGTCGGGGATGTGCCGTCCATCGCGGTAAAAGGGGCGTAGGACGTCGACCAACTCGTGAATGACCACGTTGGCCTTTCGGCGCACGAGGTCGATCGCCTGCCCCGGCTCTACGAGATAGATCGTCGAGCCGTCGGCCACCAGACGGTAAGCCGACAGGTGCTCACGCTCCTGCAGACCGTCACGAAGCGTGTCCAGGGCGCGCCGGATCTTCTGCAGTGAGGTGTCATTGCGCAGCTTCACGCAAGTGCGCAACGCCACCACGTCACGGAAGGAGTAGAGAATCGGACGAGTGTGAGAAATTTCCGGCACGAGCACGGCTCCACGACTTGCGCTGGCCTTGCGCCAGTGTGCGAGCTGGCGAAGCGTGGCACCCGACAGCGCCGCAGCAAGCTTCGGACTATAGGACACCGGCTCCGCCCCCCTCCCCTGGTGTGAGAACTCGTCTCGCGGCCATCATCGCAAAGATCTTCCCGCTGTACAGTGCAAATACTCTGCCGCACCGCCACTCGGACACGACCGCGGCCAGCGGCGCCCAGCACCCGAACGCAGCGAACAAGAATCGCGTCGATGGTTTCCGTCAGAGGAATGCGCTGACCTGCGAGGCGAACTCCTCCGGGCTCACGATCCGAACCCCCAGCGTCTCCGCCTTGGTGCGCTTGGAGCCTGCCTTTTCCCCCGCCACCAGCATCGACGTCTTGGCCGACACGCTGGAGGATGCCTTGCCGCCCGCCCGTTCGATCAGCTCGTTGACCTCGTTGCGGGACAACGACGCCAGCGGGCCGGTCATCGCGCCGGTCACCACCACCGACATCGAGGCCAGCGGCAGCCCGATCGGTGCCGGCTCACCCTCGGCCGGCGGCGTGGCACCGGGCTCGGCGGGTGGCATGGCGCCCGGCTCCGTCATGTTGACCCCGGCCTGGACGAGCTTGTCGATGAGCGGGGCGAGCTCGATCAGCTCGGTCACCACGACCGGCGCCTTCTCCGGGCCGATGCCTTCCACCTGCTGGATCGCCTCCGCGTCGGCCGCGCGGATGGCGTCCATCGTGGCGAAGTGGCGGGCGATGCGGCGGCTCATCGAGCGGCCGGTGCCGCGGACGCCGAGTGCCGCGAACACCCTGCTGAGCGGCCTCGCCTTGGCCTGTTCGATGGCCGCCAGCAGGTTGTCCGTGCTGGTCTCGCCCATGCGCTCCAGTCCGAGCAACTGGTCGCGGGTCAGGAAGAACAGGTCGGCGAAGTCGGAGATCAGCCCTGCGTCGAGGAACTGCTTGATGCGGTTTTCTGCCAGTCCTTCGATGTCGAGCTGGTCGCGGCCGACCGCGTAGATGATGGACGCGATCGCGCGGCAGGCGCGGCCGCGTACGCACCGCCAGCGTTCCTGGGAGCTGTCGATCGCGTCCCCGCAGGAGGGGCAGGCCTGGGGGATCGGGATCGGCTGCTCGTCGCCGGTGCGCAGGTGCACGACCGGCGCCTCCACCCGTGGGATCACGTCGCCTGCCTTGTAGACGGTCACGCTGTCGCCCAGCATCAGGCCGCGGCGGGTGATGTCGGCGACGTTGTGCAAGGTGGCGTACGTGACGATGCTGCCGTCCAGCTCGACCGGCTCCAGCACGGCACGCGGGGCGATGACGCCGGTGCGGCCGGTGTTCCACTCCACGCGGAGCAGCTTGGTGATCTTCTCGGTGGCGGGCAGCTTGTAGGCGACCGCCCAGCGCGGCGCCCGCGAGCTGAACCCGGCCTCCGCCTGGTCTGCCGCGAGGTCACACTTGATCACGATGCCGTCGATGCCGAACGGCAGCTCGGGACGGGCCGCCGCGATCTCCCCGATGCGCTCCTGCACCCGCTCCAGGGTGTCGGCGACGATGCCGGCGACCGGTGTGGCGGCGGTGGTCTGCACGCCCTGCCCGGCGACCCAGTCCATGATCTGGCTGTGCGGCAGCTCGCGCAGCGATGTGGCGAGGTCGGACTGGTCGTCCGGCGACGGCACGACGCCGTAGCCGAAGAACGTCAGCTCGCACACGTAGGGCCGCTCCCGCGTGCGCAGCGTGCCCGCGGCGGCGCTGCGCGGGTTGGCGAACGTGGTGCCGTCGTGCGCCTGCCGCTTGGCGCAGGCCTCCTCGAACTGCGAGGCGGTCATCATGACCTCGCCGCGCAGCTCCACCGTGACTGCGTCGGCCAGCCGGTCCGGCAGGCCGACGATGGTGCCGATGGCATGCGAGACGTCCTCGCCCGCGTTGCCGTCGCCGCGCGTGACGAGCTGCGTCAGGCGGCCGTGCCGGTAGCGGGCCGAGATCGCCAGCCCGTCGAGCTTGGGCTCCACACTCCACACCGTGACCGGCCGGCCGAGCCTGCGCTCCAGCCCGGCCGCCCAGTCGGCCAGTTGCTCGGCCCCGAAGACGTTGTCCAGGCTGAGCATCGGCACCGTGTGCGGCACGTCGCCCACGACGGCCCCGCCGGCCACCTTGCCCGTCGGCGAGGACGGCAGCACCGCCTCGGGGTGGGCCTCCTCGTACGCCTGGATGCCGCGGACGAGCCGGTCGTAGGCGTCGTCGTCGAGCGTGGAGGTGCCGTCGGCGTAGTAGGCCGCGGCGGAGTCCACGGCCAGCTGAACGGCCTCGGCGTAGGCCGTGTCGTCGGCCAGGACAGTGATGGGCGGCGTCTCGGTCATGAAGCCATCATGCCGTGAGCCACCGACAATTCCAGCGCCAGCAAAACGGGTCCTGAACTGCGGCGCGAAGGCGCCACGGCGACGTTCTCGCCGTGGCGCCTCGCGGTCAGCGCAAGTGGGACTCGATGGCCTCGATGATCCGTGGCCGCATTTCCGCGGCCCGGATGACGGCGTCCACGGAGCCGACCTCAACAGCGCGCCGGATGTTGTGCACCCGGTCGAACTCCATGGCCACCTCGCCGAGCTTCTCCGCGCGGACCGACGACCGAAGCTCGTCGAGCTCCGCGGTCAACGCTGCGCGGTCGGCGCCCGAGGCGGCCGCGACCCGGGCCTCCAGGTCCACCACACGCGGGTCGGCCGCGGTGCGGGCGTTGACGTCGCCGGAGAACACCACCGCGGCGGCGGGAGCGCCACCGAGCACCGAGGCGAACGAGCCTTCCAACGCGAGCACGGTCATGTTCGGGTTCAGCGCCTTCGAGAACACCACGAACGCTCCGCCGTGGTACCGCGAGATGACGCAGAACACGATGGGCCCACGGAAGTTCACGATCGCGCGCCCGATCTCGGCGCCGTACTCCAGTTGCAGCTTCCGCATCGACTCCGGTGAGCCGTCGAAACCCGAAAGGTTCGCCAGCACCACCAGCGGCCGGTTGCCGCTGGCCGCGTTGATCGCCCGCGCTGCCTTCTTCGACGACCGCGGGAAGAGCGTGCCCGCGGTGTAGGTGTCCGGGCCGTCGGTCGGCGGGAAGCCGCGCCGCGGCACCGACCGTGACTCGATGCCGAGCAGGCACACCGGCATGCCGCCGAGATGCACGTCCTGCACCACCGCGGTCTCCGCGTCGGCCATGCCCTTCCAGCGTTCGAGCACCGGATGGTCCTGGTCGGAGAGCGCCCGCATCACGGTACGGATGTCGAACGGCTTCTTGCGGTCCGGGTTGGCCGTGGCGGAGAAGATCTCGCCGACGGTGGTGAAGTCGCTGCCCTCCATCGCGTGCGGGAAGCCGGAGATGTCGCGGTCGACGGGGTCGGTCGTCGTCGCCCGCCGCGGCGCCTGCTCGCCGGGGGCGACGTACGTGTGGTCGTAGTACGACATCAGCAGGTCCCGCGCGGCGGTGAGGTTCGGCGCCCAGTACTGCGCCTGCCCGTTCGGGCCCATCACCCGGTCGTAGCCGCCGATGCCGAAATTGTCCTCGGCCGACACGCCACCGGAGAAGTCGAGCGACTGCTTGCCGGTGAGCACCATCGCCGAGTCCGGCGTCATGACCAGGATGCCCTTGGTGTGCATGAGCATCGTCGCCTCGGCGTTCCAGTACGGCTGCGCGCCGACGTTGATGCCCGCGACCACGATGTTGATCTCACCACCGCCCTGGGTGAACTCGACGATCCGCTTGAGCGCCGCGGCCACCCAGTCCATGTTCTCCGTGCCCGACGTCATGGAGATCCGGGCGCCGGCGGACAGCGCGTACCACTCCAGCGGCACCCGCATGCGCTCGGCCAGGTCCAGCGCGGCGATCACGCGGCGGCATTCCGGCTCCGACAGCGCGCCGAGCGACTTCGTCGGGTCGCCGAGCAGCACGACCCTGGTGACCCCCTCCGGGTGCCGCCGGGTCGGCGTGGTGACCACGCCCGCGACGATCGCCGCGGTGTTGCGCCCCTTCGGCCGGTCGACCGGCACCAGCGCGTTGTCGTCGTCGAGGTCGTGCTCGGCGAAGTCGCCGAGCAGACCGGTCAGCTCGTACGGGTACACCGTGTTGCGGCTGCTCGCGCGCAGCACCTTCAGCCGGTAGTCGTCGAGCGGCTCGACCGGCTCGTTCGACGGCTCGCCGACGGTCAGCTCGGCTCCGCCGGTGGCGTCGAAGGCGATCCGTACGGCGATCTTGGTCAGCTCGCCGGTCGTCCTGTCCCGCTGCCGCGCGATGAACAGGATCTCCTCCAGCCCGGCGCCCACGGTCGTCGGTCGTACACGCCTGGCGATCATCTCCATCTCCGCGCGGGTGATGACGCTCGGCGGCCAGACGTAGACCACGATCCGGTTGGTGTTGAAGCGTTTGGCCGCCGGCCGCCGCGACTGCGCCCGGCGGATCGAGTCGAGGCAGGAGGCGACGGTGTCCTCGATCGTCGGCAGCGCGACCAGCCTGCCGTCGTGCTCGCGCAGCTCGGTCAGGTCGCGCACCTGCGCGAAGGCGACAAGGCGGTCGTCCGACGGGTTCTCCCGCGCCACGCACTGGAAGAGGTAGACCTCCTCGTCCGACGACGGCAGCCGGGTGAGGTCGAACTTGCTCAGCCGCTCCAGCTGCATCCGCTCTGCGATGAACGGGTGCAGGCCGCGGATCAGCCGCTCCTCCGTCATCCCGGTGGCCGACGGGCGGAACGTGAAGTGGTGGTGCATCACCGCGCCCCGGCTGCCCGCGACGGTGGCGGTGACCCTGCGGACCTGGTCGGGCAGCGGGTGGGCGCTGACGACCTCGTGCAGCGCGGCCGCCATCGCGTCGGAGTCCTCCGGCTGGTTCTCCCAGGCGAGATAGATGTCGGCGACGATGGCGTCGTCACCGTTCGCCAGTCCCGCGAGCCCGCGCAACGCGCTCCCCAGCGCTTCGAAGCTCACCGCGGAGGAGACCACGCAGGAGCCCGCGCGCTCGGCGACCACGAACGTGCAGCCCGCGACCTCGCGGGTACGGACGCCGGTGAGACCCTTGTTGCCGTAGTACCGCCGGGTCAGCACTTCCAGCATGACCGCGTTGTCCAGGTCTTGGCGGACGAGCCGCTGGCCGAGCAGCCGAACCAGCGGCTCCGTGGTACGCACCATCTCGGCGATGAGCTCGGCACGGTCCGGCGCGTCCGGGTGCGCGTCCAGGTGACGCAGATGCTTGCGTACGCGGGCGTAGACGCGGGCGCGGTTGCGGCGCAGCAGCGGCTGCGCGAACCAGGCGAACACCACGCCGCGCGCGAGGTCGGAGACCACGGGGAAGCGGACCTGCGTCGCGGCCAGCAGCCGCTCCAGCGCCAGACCGGCGGGCTCGCGCAGCGTCTCGTCCGGCGGCGGCTCCCGCAGCCACGCGCGCAACAACGTCGCGACGACCATGGCGTCGGCGGACGCGCGTTGCTGGGCGAGGAAGATCCGGAAGACCGCGGCCTCGAGCTCCGGTGAGCGCTCCAGCTCGGTGACGCCGTAGTGGCCGAGCGCCTTGGCGAGCTTGGCCTGGAACGACTCCGGCAGCCCGGCGCGTTCGACGTCGAGGCTCTGCAGGTAGGTGTGGAAGAACTCGCGGGCGCTGTGCACATGCTCGTCACCGCCGCCCTCCTCGCCCGCAGGCCGGTTGCGGCTCAGCTCGGCGAGGTCGGCGAACGCCTCGACGAGTCCGATCTCCTCGGCCAGCGGCCGGTGCCCGTCCTGGTCGGCGGCCCGGCGCGCGGCGAGGTAGTCGTCGAGCACCCGGCGGTCGTCGTGCGGGTCGACGTCGAAGCCCAGCAGCAGGCCGCGCAGGTCCTCCAGGCCGCGCGCGGCGCGCTCCCGCGCCGAGATCCGCCCGTCCGCGGCGGGCAGGTCCAGCTGGACGGACCCCACGGCCGAGGTGTCCTTCGCCGCGGCGTCGCCGTCGGCGAGCGGCTCCAGCCGCAGCAGCGGCGCCCCAGTCTCCACCTGGGTGCCCACGGACACGGCACATTCCTTCAGCCGCGCTTTGAACGGCGCCCGCAGCACCGTCTCCATCTTCATGCTCTCCAGCACCAGCACCGGCGCGCCCGCCTCGACCTCGGCGCCCACCGCCAGCGGCATGGCGACGACCAGCGCGGGCGCCGGTGAGCGGACGACGCCGCCCTCGTCGCGGCTGACCCGGTGCGTGACGCCGTCCACCTCCACCAGATGGATCGGCCCGTGCGTGCCGGTGAGCAGGCGGTACCGGGCGCCGTTGACGGTGATCTGCCCGGTGTGCCGGTCGAAGCGGTCGAGCTCGACGTCGGCGGTACGGACGTCGCCACCCGCTTCGATGCCGACGCGGAAGCGATGCGCGCCGATCCGCGCGACGCGCACGCGGTAGCCGACGCCACGCAGCTTCAGGTCCAGCGGCCGGCCGCTCTTGTGCTGCACCTGCGGGCGCCCGCCGAACGCCGTGGACAGCAGCCGCTGCCGCTCGACGCGTTCCTCCTCCTCGTACGCCTCGATGGCGGCGGCCGCCAGCGCGACGGCGGAGTGCCGGTGCGAGACCAATCTCCGGGCCCCGCCCAAGCCCTGGCCGCGGACGCGGTCGATCCAGCCGGTGTCCGCGCTGGCGTCGATCACCTCGGGCTGGTCGAGCAGGTCGAGCACGAAGCTCTTGTTCGTCGCGCCGCCCTCGATGATCACCGTGGTCTGCGCCATCGCGCGGCGCAGCCTGCCCAGAGCCTCGTCGCGGTCGCGGCCATAGGCGATGATCTTCGCGATCATCGAGTCGAAGTCGGCCGGGATGGTGTCACCCTCGCTGACTCCGGTGTCCACGCGGATGCCCGGTCCGGCGGGCAGGTCCAGCCGCGCGATGCGGCCAGGGGAGGGCGCGAAGTCGCGGTCGGGGTCTTCGGCGTTGAGCCGGGCCTCGATGGCGTGCCCGCGCTCCACCGGAGGCTCCCCTTCGAGCCTGCCGCCGGACGCCACCCACAGCTGCGCCTTGACCAGGTCGAACCCGGTGGTGACCTCGGTGATCGGGTGCTCGACCTGCAGGCGGGTGTTGACCTCGAGGAACGCGAACAGCTTGTCGCCGGGATGGTAGAGGAACTCGACGGTCGCCGCGCCCCGATAGCCGACCGCGACGGCCAGCCGTTCGGCCGACGCCTTGAGCTCGGCCGTCTGTACAGGGCTGAGCACCGGCGACGCCGACTCCTCGATGACCTTCTGGTTGCGTCGCTGCACCGAGCAGTCGCGGACGCCGAGCGCCCACGCGGTGCCCTCGCCGTCGGCGATCACCTGGACCTCGACGTGCCGGGCGCCGGTGACCAGGCGCTCCAGGAACACGATGCCGCTGCCGAACGCCCGCGCGGCCTCCTGGCTGGTGCGCTCGTAGGCGTCGGCGAGCTCGTCGTCGTTCGTGATCACGCGGATGCCGCGCCCGCCGCCGCCCGCGGTCGCCTTCAGCATCAGCGGGTAGCCGATCTCGGCCGCCGCGGCCAGGGCCGCGTCCAGGGTCTCCACCGCGCCGCGGCTCCATGGCGCGACCGGCACGCCGACCTCCTCGGCGATCAGCTTCGCGCCGATCTTGTCGCCGAGCTTGCGCATGGCCTCCGCGCTCGGTCCGACGAAGGTGACCCCGATCTTCTCGCACAGCTCCGCGAACGCCGGATCCTCCGCGACGAAGCCCCAGCCGACCCACGCGGCGTCGGCCCCGGTCTCCACCAGCGCGCGCTCCAGCACCTTCAGATCGAGGTACGGGCGCGCGGAGGCGGGACCGAGATCGTAGGACAGGTCCGCCTCGCGGACGAAGGTGGCCGTGCGGTCCACGTCGGTGTGCAGTGCGACGGTTTCGATCGGTGTCCCGGTCTCCGCGGAGATGTCCCGTACGGCGTGGATGAGCCGCATAGCGGCCTCACCACGGTTGACGATGGCGACACGAGTGAACACCCGACCGAGCCCTCCTGCAGACAACGATGTACGCGCCGCGAGACGGCGGCCCCCCGGCAGTGTCCACTTTTCCGTCTCCGGGGCTTGCGGCGCCATGTCGCAGACCGTGAACGCTACCCGGCTCCAGTTGTGGGAATACCACCAAAACGCCATCGGCGTATGCTTGATGGCGTGCGCCCAGGGCGCCACCGGTCCGCGGGAAGGGCAAAGCCCACCTGACACTCGTCGAACGACGCGCGCTTACCTCTTTTCCGGCCTGATCAATGCGGACGCCAGGCCAGACGGAAAGGAGGCCCTCGTGCCGATCCATCGCCTGCCCGACAACCCCAGCCTCGAACGGCTCCGCAAACAGGCCAAGACACTCCTGCAGTACGTGAAGGCGGGAGTTCCCGAGGCGCTCGGGCTCGTCACCGAGTTCCATCCCCGGCCGCCGGGGACGCTCAAGCTGTCCGACGCGCAGCTCGTCACCGCCCGCATGTACGGCTTCGCGAGCTGGCCCAGGCTGAAAGAGCACATCGGCACCGTCGAGCGCTACTCGCGGTCGCCGCACCGCGTCGCCCCGAGCGAGGAGCTGCCGGAGGAATTCCTGCGGCTCGCCTGCCTCACCTACGGCTCGGACCACCCGGACCGGACCGGGGAGGCCGACCTGCTGCTGGCCCGGCACCCCCAGCTCGCCACCGCGAACGTCTTCACGATGGCGGCCACCGGCTCGGCCGACGCACTGGCTGCCGCGCTGGCCAGTGATCCCGGGCTCGCCCGGGCGCAGGGCGGGCCCTTCGGATGGGAGCCGCTGCTGTACCTGACCTACGCGCGTCTCAAAGCTCCCGGCCGGTACGTGCCGGCGGCCCGGCTCCTCCTCGACCACGGCGCCGATCCGAACGCCGGATTCCTGTGGGACGGGCTGACCTCGCCGTTCACCGCGCTCACCGGCGCCTTCGGCGGAGGAGAGGGCGACCAGCCGCCGCATCCGCAGGGCCTGGCGCTGGCCAGGCTGCTGCTGGAGGCCGGAGCGGACCCCAACGACAGCCAGACCCTCTACAACCTCGGGCTCGGCGGCTCCTTCTCCGACGACACCACTCACCTCGAGCTGCTGCTGGAGTACGGCCTGGGCCGCGGCGAAGGCGGGCCGTGGCATGCCCGGCTGGGTCCGACCCTGCAGTCCCCGCAGCAGCTGATGCGGGAGGAACTGGCCACCGCCGCCCTGCGCGGCGGCCCGCGACGGGCCCGGCTGCTTCTCGCACACGGCGCACCAGCAGACGGACTCGGCGGCCACCCGGCGTTCGGCGGACGCACACCGTACGAGCTCGCCCTGCTGAACGGGCACACCGAGGTCGCGGAGATCCTCGCCGCGGCAGGCGCCTCGGCGGCGCTGGATGAGATGGACGCGTTCAAAGCCGCCTGCATGCGGGCCGACGCGGAAGCGGTGGCCGGGTTCGGCCCGGACGTGCAGGCGCGAGCGCTCGCCCGCTCCCCGGAGCTGATCAACACCGCGGCCGGGCAGCGCAAGCCCGCGGCGGTGCGGCTGCTCGCCGGTCTCGGCTTCGACGTGAACCACCGTCGTCGATCCACTCCGCTGCACGAGGCCGCCTGGAACGACGACGTGGAGACCGCCAGGACATTGATCGAGCTCGGCGCCGACCTGACCATCAAGGACGCCGAGCACGACTCGACCCCGCTCGGCTGGGCCGAGTACGGCGGCAAACACCGCGTGGCCGCATACCTGCGAAACCTCTCGGGGTAGTGCGAGACCGAAATATAGGTAGTTGTCGGCCGAAACCGGTCCCTGTGGTTCTTGTCCGTGAGAACATGACCACGGTTGGCGATCATGCCAACCTGCTGTCATGACCGCGGTCAGGCTCCCGCCCGGCCGCCTTGAGAAGGATGAACGCATGCGAAAGTCAGCGAAGGTCCTTGCCGCGGCCACCCTGTTCGCGGCCGGCACGGTCCTCGCCCACCCCGCCCCCGCCATGGCCGCCGCCTACACTCCAGAGGCCGCGTGCGCCAAGGAATCAGGGCGTGGCGGATGGACGCACGTGAAGGACAACAGGAGGACGCTGAAGAACGGGCGATCCACCTGGGGGTACGTCTATCTGATGTGGAACCGCGGCCTGCAGAAGAACTGCGTCACGGTGATCAAGACCGCCTACGCCGGGACGCCGACGTACACGCAGGCGATTCTCCACGTGCAGGGCGGTGGCGCCTATCGGGATCCGGGCACGCTCACCAAGAAGAAGTACCGCTACTACGCCGCTGCGATCGGTTACGGCAAGGGTGAGTGCGTGGACTTCGAGGGCCACACCACGGACACCCGCAGGGACTACGGGATCGCCTCGGCCAGGCGCGGCAAGTTCATGAACTGCGGCTGACACCAAGATCGTACGGCCCGGATCGAGCCACCCGGCTCGATCCGGGATGGTCTGCCCCGCTTGAGATCCCCTATGCCGGAGATGCGACGATCGGATCCGTTGACTCCTGAGGGATAGGCGAAAGTATGACAGGCGACCAGGGCCGTAAGGCTCTCGTGGTGCGGGGCGGCTGGGAAGGGCACGCCCCGGTGGAGGCCACCGACCTCTTCGTTCCCTTCCTCGAAAAGAACGGGTACGAGGTGCACCGGGCCGACTCCCCGGCACCGTACGCGGACTCCGCGTTCATGTCGGACATCGATCTCATCGTGCAGTGCTACACCATGGGCACGATCGAGGGGGAGGAGCTGCGCGGGCTGGAGGCCGCGATCCGGGCCGGCACGGGAATGGCCGGCTGGCACGGCGGCATCGCCGACTCCTTCCGCAACTCCTCCGACTACCTGCACCTCATCGGCGGACAGTTCGCCTGCCATCCGGGCAAGGACCCGGCCGAGCGGGAGGGCTCGCAGGCCGACAACTTCGTGCCGTACACCGTGAACATGCTGCCCGCGGCGAGCGACCACCCCATCACCGCGGGCATCGGGGACTTCGACCTGGTCACCGAGCAGTACTGGGTGCTGACGGACGACTACATCGACGTGCTGGCGACGACGACGCAGAAGGTCCGCCCGTGGGACCCGTGGCACCGGGAGGTCACCTCGCCGGCGATCTGGACCCGCCGCTGGGGCAGCGGCCGGATCTTCGTCACCACCCCTGGGCACAGCCTGGACGTTCTGCGGAACGACAGCGTACGCACGATCATCGAGAGAGGAATGTTGTGGGCCAGCCGATGAACGTGGGCGTCGTCGGATGCGGCGCCATCTCGGCCCAGTATTTCCAGACCATCGACCGGCTGCCGCAGGTGCGGCTGGTGGCGGTGGCGGACCTGGACCTTGACCGGGCCCGGGAGGCGGTGCGCCCCTACACGGGCGTCGATGTGCTGACCGTGACGGAGCTGATGGCGGATCCGCGCGTCGACGTCGTACTGAACCTCACCGTTCCCGCCGCCCACGCCGAGGTCGCGCTCGCCGCGATCGCCGCGGGCAAGCACGTCTATTGCGAGAAGCCCCTCGCGGCGACGGCCGCGGACGCCGAGCGCATCCTGCGGGCGGCCCAGGACGCCCGGATACGGGTGGGCTGCGCGCCGGACACGGTGTTAGGGACAGGAACGCAGACCGCCCGCAAGGCCATCGACGACGGCCTGATCGGCAGACCCGTCGCGGCGACCGCGACGATGATGACCCCCGGTCACGAGCGCTGGCACCCCAACCCCGACTTCTACTACGTCCCCGGCGGCGGCCCGCTCCTGGACATGGGCCCCTACTACATCACGAGCCTGGTGACCATGCTCGGACCGGTGACGGCGGTCATCGGCGCCGCCAACCGCACACGCGCCAAGCGCACCATCGGCTCGGGCCCGCGTCGCGGCGAGGAGATCCCGGTCACCGTCGACACCCACGTCACCGGAGTGCTCATGCACGCCTCGGGGGCACTGTCCACGCTGGTGATGAGCTTCGACGCGGCCGCCACCAGGGCGCCGCACATCGAGGTGCACGGCGAGCAGGGCTCGCTCGTCGTCCCCAACCCGAACCACTTCGACGGCCCCGTCCAGGTGTCGAGGATCGGAGAAGAGGGCTGGCGCGACCTTCCCGTGTCGGCCGGCTACCTCGAGGCCGGGCGCGGCGTGGGCCTGGCCGACTTCGCCGCGACCCCGGCGGGTCATGAGCCGCGTGCGGGCGGGTCGCTGGCCTTCCACGTGCTCGACGTCATGGAGTCGCTGCTGGCGTCGGCGCACTCGGGGGCGGCGGTGACGATCGCGAGCACCTGTGAACGGCCCCGGCCCGTGCCCGTGCCGACCTCGCCAGGAGACATGTCCTCGTTCACGTAGTGCAGGGATCACACCCGCTGGGAGAGGGGGCCCGCCCAAGTGGTCAGCGCGGCTCGGAGAGCTGCCGCGTCGTCCGGCTTCTCCGTCGCCCAGCAGAAGTAGCCGTCGGGACGGACGAGCGCTGTGGTGCGACGGCGGTCGCTGGTCCAGTGGGCGCGTACGACGTGGTCGGGAAGGGCCGCGTCGGCCTCCTGCCCGGCGGGTGTGATCAGTACGAACTTGCCGCCGCGCTGCAGCTTGTTCAGCCGTCCCTCGGCCAGCCGCACGTCGGGGGCGCGTCGTCCAGTGAGCTTGTGGGCGCCGCGCGGAGTCCGGTAGGCGATGCCGATGCCGGAGATCATGGCGGCCGCCTTGTCGGCCAGCGGGCGGACGTTGCTGAGGATGGTTCCGGCCGCGGCGCGCAGCAGCCGGGCGGCGGGCCCGTGCAGCAGCGCCGTGCGCACCAGCGTCCCGCTCATCCGCAGCACGAGCTTGCCGACGGCGTGCCGTTCGGCTTGGTAGGTGTCCAGCAGCCGGTCATCGGCCCCGTCCCGCAGCACCGCCACCAGTTTCCAGCTCAGGTTGGCGGCGTCCTGCAGTCCGGTGTTCATGCCCATGGCGCCTGCGGGGGAGTGCACGTGCGCGGCGTCACCGGCCAGGAAGACGCGGCCGACGCGGTAGGCGGGCGCCTGCCGCTCGTCGCTGTGGAAGCGGGACTTCCAGCGGACGTCGGTGATGCCGTAGTCGGTGCCGAAGTTGAGTCGCAGCAACTCCTTGATCTCCTCGACGTCCAACGGCGCGTCGTCGGGCAGTTGGTGGTGCCGGTTCCAGCCGGTGAGCCGGTAGGTGTTGTCGCCCATCTCGGTGAGCAGCGCGAACCCGTCGGGGACGGCATTGACGGTGAAGGGCCGGTCCGGTGCCCGGTCGAGCTTGAGGTCGGCCAGGATCAGCGAGCTGAGGATCGATTGGCCGGGGAAGGGCAGGCCGATCGCGTGCCGGATGGTGCTGTGCACGCCGTCGGTCCCGACCAGGTAGGAGGCGCGGTACGTGGAGTGCGGGCCGTCCGGGTCGGCGTCCCTGCCGGCGACCGCGCGGGCCGTGACACCGTTGGTGTCCTGGTCCACGCCGACGACCTTGGCGTCGTAGACGAAGGTGACCCCGGCGTCGCGCGCGCGGCGCTCCAGCACGCGCTCCACTTCGTACTGCGGAATGAACAGGACGTACGGGTAGCGGCTCGGCAGGCGGGAGGGGTCGAGTTGAAGCCGCTCGAACAGGGCCAGCCGGTCGATGGGATGTCCCATCTTGACGACCTCGTCCGCGATCCCGCGGGCGTCGAACTGTTCCAGGGCGCGGGCGTGCACGACCAAGGCGCGGGACAGGTTGCTGATCTTGTGCGGACGGGCCTCGAGAAGGGTCACGGACAGACCTGCCTCCGCGAGGTCCCCGGCGAGCAGCAGCCCGGTGGGGCCGGCTCCTACGACCAGCACGTCGGTGGTGTGCGGGGCGCTGGGCGACATTTCGGCCATGATGGCCTCCTTGCGTGAAGGTCAACGCATGTTGGTCAACGTCTGTAGGCATAACGTAAAACGCCCTCCCGTCGGTGTCAACACGCGTTGGCGTAACTCGCCGGCTCTGGCTGCGTCCGGAGGATGCCGCCGCCATCCCTGACGACGAGTTCCGCGACCTGATCCGCGCCGCCTTGCACGATTGGCACGCAGTCTCGCCGGCAGGCCGGCTCAGTCAGCCTCGGGTCGCGGTGATTCTCAGGGAGGTAGGCGTGATGCGGCGGCGTCCGACCAGGAAGTCGCGGAGGCGTTGCAGGATGCCGTGGCGGCGGAGGAAAGCCGCATGGACCGCCGCGGGGACCTTCTGCCCGACGTCCTCGGCCAGGGCCGGCAGATCGGCTCCTCGCGGGGTGCCGCGGGAGGTGCTGGGGACGACGGCGACCTGGGGATTGCGGTGGACGCTAGCACCCGGCTGGACACGCTGCACCTGGTCGTGCTGGGCTGGGCGGCAGTGCACGGGCTGGCGGTGCTGTGGCGCGACGGCCCGCTGGCCGACCAGAACGAGGGCGCGGACCCGTACGAGCTGAGCCGGGCGGTGCTGGGCACGCTCGCCGCAGCGCTGCAGGCCCGACCCTCCTGAGAGGACGATTTTCCGCGCTGCCTTGAGGACCGATGAGTTTTCCCGCTGGCGGCGGTCTGTAGAGACAACCACTCACCCTGAAGGAGACGGCGATGACCAAAGACCCAGCACTGCAGGCCCTGGACAGGCTCGTCGGCACCTGGAAGATCAGCGGAGGGCACGACGGAACCGTGACCTACCGCTGGCTGAACGACTTCTTCCTCCAGCAGGACGTCCAGCTGGGCGACACGCACGGCTTCGAGATCATCGGCCGGGAACGGACGCTGATGGCCGAGCCCAGCGCCGACATCAAATCCCGCTACTACGGCGACGACGGCAGCACCCTCGACTACACCTATGAACTCGAGGGCGACACCCTCACCATCTGGGCGGGTGAGCGGGGTTCGCCCGCCTACTTCGAGGGCACCACCTTCAGCCCCGACGGCCGCCGCCTCACCGGAGCCTGGGTCTACCCGGGTGAGGGCGGCTACGACTCCAACGCCGAGCGCGTCGAATAGGACTGTCTCCGGCGGCCAGGCACCTCCGAAGACGGCAGGGCGACGCCAGAAGAAAAGCATTTTCCCGGGCTTGGGCACGGCCTCTAGTGTGGTGCGGTGGCTCAAGTGATCGTTCTGAACGGCGGCTCCAGCTCGGGAAAGTCGGGCATCGCCCGCTGTCTGCAGGCCGTCCTGCCGGATCCGTGGCTTGCCGTCGGCGTCGACTCGTTCATCGAGATGATGCCCGCGTCCATGGAGGGGTCAGACGCGGGGATCCAGTTCGCGCCTGATGGCGGGGTGATCGTCGGTCCGGAGTTCCGGAGGCTGGGAGACGCGTGGATGGAGGGCGTCGCCGCAATGGCCCGTGCGGGCGCTCGGATGATCGTGGATGACGTCTTCCTCGGTGGAGCAGCGTCCCAGGAGCGGTGGCAGAAGGTTCTTGCCGGTCTGGACGTGCTGTGGGTCGGTGTCCGGTGCGAGAGCACGGTCGCGGCAGGCCGCGAGATCGCCCGGGGGGATCGGGTCCAGGGCATGGCGGCGTTGCAGGCGGAGGTGGCTCACCAGGGCGTGATCTACGACCTGGAGGTGGACACCACACATACCGAGGCCCTGGTATGCGCGCAGAAGATCGCCGCCCACCTGCGGGGCCAGGCACAGACTCCTCGCCCCTGACCGGCGGCTCCATGTCAGATGTCCGTCCTGGCGTGATCGGATTCGCCGCGCAGGACGCAGAACGAGCTCGTAGGCGTCAGCACAGTCGATGGCCACGTTCTGCACCTGAGAAACCATGGTCATGATCTTGCCCGAACGCGAGTCGGCCCGCCATGGAGAGCCGACCGGCCGGGGCGGGGCGCGTCCCGGCCGGCCGTACGGGCCGCGCTAGTAAAGCATGTGGTTGTAGAGGCCGTACATGCCCTGGACGAGCGGCGGGTTGTAGTAGCCGCTGCCGCGGTCGTCCAGGTTGCGCCACACGGCGTCGAACGCCGTGGCCTTCTCGGTACGCATCTCGGTGTGGGTGATGGTGTCACCGTCGGAGGCCTTGTAGTAGACGGCGGCATGGCTGACGTCGCTGTCCCAGCCCTTCACCGCCGACTCCCCGGAGACCGTGTCGTCATAGCCCGAGCCGAGCAACGTGTAGTCGGTGCCCATCTCCGACGACTTCAGCCCGCCGAGCCACGACAGGAAGCCGCTGCCCTCCCGCATGTCGCTGCACTGCTCGTGCGTGAGCGCACACGCCTCCAGCACGCCGCTGATCCCCTTGTGCGGGGTGCCGAGGGTGACGATGTCCTCGATGTACAGGTACGGCGGCCAGCCGCTGGGCCACGCGGCAGTGCCCACATCGGCGAGCGAGGCCAGCTGGGGCAGGTCGGTGGCGGACACGGCGGCACCATACCTGCGCACTCCCTCGATCGCGGCCCGGGAGACGAGCCCGCCCATCGAGTGGGCCATGATGTCGATCCCGACACCGCGGCCGGACCAGTAGTAATAAACCGTCCAGGCGAGTTGGCGACCGACTTCCTGGATACGGGTGTCGGTGGTGCCGTCGACCTTGACGTCGCAGTTGGTGGCGCCGGTGTAGTAGCCGAAGGTGTAGACATTGGTCCAGCCGTTGGCGGTCAGCAGATCCTTGGCGGACTTCCAGCCGCCGGCGCAGTTGACGTCGGCCTCCCGATCGAAGCCGTGGACCAGCAGGGTGATACGTTTCCCGTCGGCTCTGCCGGGGGCGGCGTGCGCGGGTTGTCCGGTGACGGCCACGACGGAGATGGCGAGAATGAGGGCAATGCCGAGTCTGCGTAACTTGTGCATGCGCACTCCATTCGGTGGGGTGGCTGCACCGTACTTCGCAGACGATCATGCCCGTATCCGCCGGCATGACCTAGATCCGCGTGCGCTACTGGGGTGCCATATCCGTCATCACGCCGGCCAGCTCCTCGCGTGAGCCGATCCCGAGCTTCCGGAACGCGTTCGACAGATGATGACCGACCGTCCGCGGGCTGAGGAACAGCCGCGAGCCGATCTGCCGGTTCGACAACCCGGCGGCTGCCAGCAGCGCGACCTGCCGTTCCTGCCCGGTGAGGAGCTCCGCCCGCCGCCCTCCGGCCAACGGAGCCGCGACACCGGTGGCCTCCAGTTCCGCGCTCGCCCGCGCCCGCCACGCGCCGGCCCCGACCTGGTCGAACAGTTCCAGAGCCATCCGTAGCTGCCGGCGGGCGTCGCCGCGGCGGCGTTCTCGCCTGAGCCACTCGCCATAGAGCAGGCGCGTACGCGCCGTCTGGAACGGCTGATCCGCCGCGAAGCCGAGCGCCTCCTCGAAGTGGAGGGGGCGGTTGGCCGTGATGGCCTTGAGGCGGGCGGCGACGGACGCCGCCCACGGCCGATTCACCGCCGCGGCCCAGTCCTCGAACCCGCCCGCCGACTTCTCGGCGGACTGCCCGCTCCGGACGGCCGCCTCCACCAGGTCAGGCGCCGCGAACAACCCCACGACGGCGTGTTTGGCCGACACCTCCATGAGATGCACGCGGGCCTGCTCCCAATGGCAGGCGGCCAGGTGATGGAGGCCGACGGCCCACGCGGCGATCGCCTGCACGGAAGGCACATCCCGGCTCGCCCGTACGGCAAGATCGAGACAGGACGTGGCATCACCGCGCACGGCGGCCAGCCACGCCAGCACACCGCTGATCTGCCCGGCCCGGTGCTGCTGCTGGGTGTCACCCGAGACGGCCAGCGCCTCCTGCGCCGCCGCGGCCGCTTCCGCGTGCTGGCCACAGAGCATCTGGGCCTGGGCCAGCAACGCCAGCGCGTCCGGCAGCACGCCGATCCACCCGCCGTCACGGCAGCGGGCCACGAACCGCGTGGCCAGGTCGCGGGCCGTACGCTCATCCCCGGCCATCAGGCTCAGCGACGTGGCGAGCGGCAGCATGTCCGGGCCGGCGGCGAGCCGCACGGCCGCCGTACGCAGGTCGGCCAGGTCCGTGACCGGGTCGCCCTCGATGAGCCGGGTGACCGTGGCCATGCCACGCGCCTGGACCCGCAGCATCTCGGAGGCGGGCGGCAGCGCGAGAGCCCGCAGCCCGGCCTCGGCCTCCCGAGCGATCGCCGCGGAACCACCGACGGAGGCGGCGCGGATCGCGTCGCACAGCAGCTGCCCGGCCACCTCCGGGTCGGCCACATGGCGCGCCCCCTCGACCAGACGGCGGGCCGCGTGACTCGGATGGCCGCGTTCGCCAGAGGTCCAGGCGCTGACCCGGGCCAGCCGCGCCGGGTCCGCCGACTCCTCGACACGCGCGGCCATACGTTCCACCCGGGGGAGCTGCCCGGCGTGCATGGCCTGCTCGGCGGCGGACAACAACAGTTCGGTACGCCGGCCGGGCACCGCGGTGAACTCCGCGGCCCGCTCGAACGCGGCGGAGGCAGCCGCCGCATCTTGCTGAAGCTGAGCCCGTACGGCCACGCCCGCCAGCTCTTGGCTGACCTGCTCGTCGGGCGCCGGCCTGCCGGCCGCCCGGTGCCAGGCCCGCCGATCGGTGTGGCTGTCGTCGAGAGCCTCGGCCAGCGCGAGGTGCGCGGCCTGGCGGCGGAAGTAGGGAGCGGCGTGATAGGCGGCGCTGCGGATCAGGGGATGCCGGAAGCTCACCACGCCGTCGGCCGTCACGTGGATCATGGTGGCGCGCTCGGCCGCCGCCAGGTCCGCCGCCTCGCAGCCGAGCTGCTTCGCCGCGCGCAGCAACACGGCCAGCTCCCCGGTGTCATCGGCGGCGACGACCAGCAGCGCGGTCTGGGTGGCCTCGGGAAGCGCGGCGATCTGCTCGTGGAAGGCCCGCTGGACCCTGCGGGTCGGCGCCCCGGCGTCCACGTAGGACGGCAACGCGCCTAATCGGCCCTCCCGCTGCCGCGGCGTGAGCTGCGCCGACAACTCCAGCAGAGCCAGGGGGTTGCCCTGCGCCTCGGCGATGATCCTGCGGCGTACCTGGGGCGGCAGGTTCTCGCCCAGCAGCGCGGCCGCCGCGTCTTCGCCGAGCCCGTCCAACGCCAGCTCCGCGATGCCGTACGCGGGCCCGCCGCCGCGACCGGCGAAGATCATGGCGATGCCCTCGGCATGCAGCCGCCTGGCCGCGAACGTCAACGCGTCCAGCGACGTACGATCCATCCACTGCGTGTCGTCGATCAAGCACAGGACCGGCTCGTCACCCAGCTCCGACAGCAAGGTCAGCGCGGCCAGGCCGACGAGGAACCGGTCGCAGATCGCCGACGTGGCCAACCCGCAGGCACTGCGTAACGCGATCGCCTGCCCGGTGGGAAGCTTCCCGACCTGACTCAGCACCGGGCGGATCAGCACCTGGAGCGCGCCGAACGGGATGGCCGCCTCCGACTCCACTCCGCGCGTGCGCAGCACCCGCCAACCGGTTGCCTGGGACTCCGCGTAGTCGAGCAGCGCCGACTTGCCGATGCCCGCGTCGCCTGTGACGAACAGGGCCCCGCTACGACCGGCCTCCGCACGGCCGAGCACACGATCGATCTCCCGCTGCTCATCGAGCCGCCCAAGCACGACATCCAGTATGGAGGTAGACAACGGTCAAGGCGCTAGTTAGATGCCTCCGCCCGGCGCCACCTGCCCGGATTCGGGGGTGTGGCTGATCCGGCGTTCGATGACGCGACAGCCGGCCCGCGTGACGCCGAGGGCCGCTGGTGAGGCATCTGTGTCCACAGGGACAGTGTCTCCGCGACAACCTGATCTCGGTACAGGTCGTCTCATCTCCTGACATTCCACGCCTTTGGCTCCACAGGAGATCTACGTGCTCAAACGCCTCGTCCCCGCCGCTGCTGCCGGGGCCGCCCTGCTCGCCTCACTACTCGCCGCGCCCGCGCAGGCCGCCGCCACGCCGGTGGTCATGTTCACGAAGGTCTACTTCGACTCCCCCGGCAGTGACCGAGGCGGCAACACATCCCTGAACGGCGAGTACGTGGTGTTGAAGAACACCACAAGCAAGAGCATTCAGATGGAGCGCTGGATCCTCCGCGACAAGACCGGGTACCGCTTCACCTTCCCGCGTTTCACTCTCAAGCCAGGCAAGTCAGTGACCGTCCGGTCGGGCCAGGGCACGAACTCCTCCACCACCCTGTTCTGGCAGCGCAAGTGGTACGTGTGGAACAACACTGGGGACAACGCGGGCATCTACCGGGGCTCCGACCTCAAGAAGATCGACACCTGCTCATGGGGAAGCGCCGGCGACTGGACCAACTGCAAGTAGCCGTACAACACGAAGAAGCCCCCCACCCTCGAAAGGGCGGGGGCCCCTTGGCCGAAGCCGGCGCAGGAGGCGCACTCGACCGCATGACGCCGCCGCTAGAGTCCCCGCGCCGGACGCGCGAGGGCGATGATCACGTGAGACCGGCCGCGAAGTCCGTGAGGGTGCGGGAGAACAGCCCCGGGTGCTCGAGGTTCCACAGGTGGCCGGCGTCGGGCACCAGGCGCAGCTCCGCGCCGGGGACGGCGGCGGCGATCCGCCTGGCGTGGGCGATGTTGGGCCTGTCCTTCTCGCCGCTCAGCACCAGGGTCGGCACGCCGATCTCGCCCAGCCGGGGCAGCAGGTCGAGGCCGCCCAGCTCGCGCAGCCCGGCCAGCAGGGTCTGCTTGCCGGCCCGGCGCAGGTCGTCCACGGCGGTGGCCACGCACTCAGGGCGGCCGCCCGAATACATGCCCTTGAACATCCCGACGAGCACGTCGGCGGGCAGCAGCCCCATGATGGCCCGCTGCACCGCGTCCGCACTGGACGGCCTGGCGGAGGCTCCGGAGACGATCAGCCCGGCCAGCCGTTTTTGGACGGCCAGTGCCGTCAGCAGGGCGATGGTGCCGCCGCCGGAGATGCCGACCAGATGCACGGGCTCGGGCTGCTCGTTGATCACCTCACTGATGGCGGCGGTGGCGCGGTCAAGGGTCAGTGGGCCGGGAGTGTCGCCGTGGCCGGGCAGTTCGGGGGCGATGACCCGATGCTCGGCGCCGAGGGCGTCGATCTGGGGTTGCCAGGCGCGGGGCCCCGATCCGAAAGCATGGATCAGTACGAAGGCCGACATGGCTGCTCCAAGTCTTGAGGTGCGGAAATACGTTGACCGGCGCCGGACATGGTGCGCCTGCGGATCGGGCCCGCGATGAGGAGCGCGCCCACGGCCGAGAGAGTACCGACGAGGCCGATGACGCTCCACAACACCTCCGGCCCCAGCGGGAGCAGCGCGGTGCCGAGCACCGGCGCGACGACCGCGCCCGCCGCCCAGCTCATGCCGGAGACGCCGGCGTAGGTGCCCTGCCGTTCCGCGGGTGCGAGTGCCGCCACGATCGTGGGCCCTGTGCCCGCGATGATGATCTCCCCGGCGGTCCAGATCGCCACCGTGAGCGCGAGCCCGCGCACGTCGTGCACGAGCGCGGTGAGTGCGAAACCCGCCGCCACGAGTGCGGTGCCGGAGGCCAGGACGCGGCAGGGATCCCGCCGCGCCAGCCACGCTCCGGCCAGCGGCTGAACGGCGATGATCAGGATGCCGTTGAGCGCCATGGCCAGGCCGAAGTGTGTACGGCTGATGCCCTGCTCGGCCATGGCCAGCGGAAGGGTGGTGAACGCCTGGGCGTACAGCACGCCGTAGGCCATGGTCACGGCGCAGACGGCGAGCATCAGCCGGTCCCGCCGTACCGCTCGCAGGCCCGCGGCCGGCGTGGGTCCGGCGCTGGGGCGGGACTCCGGCACGGTACGCCACACCACGGCGGCGAAGGCCACCGCGACGGCCGCGTTCACGCCGAAGATCGCGTGCGTGCCCTGATCGGCGAGCCGGCCGCCCACGACCATCGCGACGGAATAGCCGAGGTTCACCGCCCAGAAGAGCAGCCCGTACGCCCGCGGGCGCAGCGCGTACGGGACGAGGTCGGCCACCATCGCCTGCGAGGCCGGACGGTACGACTCGATGGTCAGCCCGAGCAGGAACGCGGTCGCCGCCACGACGGGGAACCCGCTCGCGGCGCCGAGGCCGACCATCGCGGCGGAGGCGGCGAGCATGCCGCCGGTGAGCGTGACCCGGCGGCCGAGCCGGTCGGCCAGCCAGCCGGCGAGCACATGGGACAGCAGCGAGCCGGCGCCGAAGGCCGTCATGACGGCCCCGGCCTGCGTGAGCGTGAAGCCCTGGACCTGGACCAGGTACACCGACAGGAACGGCTGCACGATCGCGCCGGTGCGGTTGATGACGGTGCCGAGCCAGAGCATCCAGAACGGGCGCGGCAACGACAGCGGGCCCGGGGGTGCCGGGGAAGGCCGCGAGGTGAGGACTGCCATGGCGTTCATGGTTGACCCGGGGACCTGGAACCCCTAAATGTTTAATCCGTGGCTGAATCCTCGTCATCCTCGTTCGCCGAGTTCGACTTCACCTCTGTCGACCTCGCCAGGGTGAGGTTCGCCTTCTCGCCGGTGTCGGAGGCGGTCGCGAGCCTGCGCGTGCTGCAGGACCCCAGCCGGCAGGCGATGCACCTGCCGTGGATCCGGGCGGTCCGTCCCCGGCTCGCCGGGCTGGATCTGCGGCTGCTGTTCGCGCTGGTCCCGCTCGGCCCGTACTTCGCCGACTTCCTGACGCCCCCGCCCGCCACCCCGTTGCCGGACATCGCCGCCGAACTGGACCTGATCGGCGCGACCGGCCTGGACGAGGCAGCCTCCGAGGCCCGGCGGCTTCCCGGCGCCGACAGCCCGGTCGTGCGGGAGTTCCTCGACGACCCGGCGGCCGGTGTCGACCGGGCGGTCGCCGAGCTGCGTCTCTACTGGGACGCGGCGATGGACAGGTTCTGGCCGCAGATCCGCGGGCTGTTCGAGTCGGAGGTGCTGCGCCGTTCCCGGCAGCTGGCACGTGACGGCGCCGGGTCGATGTTCAACGACCTGCACGAGAACATCACCTGGACCGAGGGCCGCCTTCGCGTGCGGACCCGTGCGTGGCGGCGCAGCGGGCCGATCAGCGGCGACGGCATGATCCTGATCCCGAGCGTCTTCCACTGGCCGGACACGACCGTGATGGCCGAGCCGTACCAGCCGAACCTGGTCTATCCCGTGCCCGGCGTCGGCACGATCTGGTCGCAGGGGGCCGTGCCCACCCCCGATGCGCTGGACGCCCTCATCGGAAGGACCCGAGCCCGGATCCTCGTCACTCTCAGCGACGCGGCCACGACGACCATCCTCGCGCGGCGGCTGGCCATGGCGCCCGGCGCGGTCAGCCAGCACCTGGCGGTGCTGCGACGCAGCGGCCTGATCACGCGCCGCCGCAGCGGTCGCGAGGTCTTCTATGAACGCTCTCAGCTGGGCGACACACTCTGCGCCTCCTCTTGAGAGCCACCGTCGCATGGGAGTACGGCCCAACCGGAGCCTAGCCATGCAGACTGAGCTCGGCGGCGCTACGGCTGGAGCAGCACCGACGTGCATACCGGAGTATGCTTGCTTCATGGCGGATACGACACGTATCACGGTGACACTGCCGAGTGACCAGGTCGCCGAACTCAGGAAGCTCACTGACAACGTCTCCGCCTATGTCGCAGAGGCGGTGGCACGCCAGCTGCGGCACCAACTCCTCGGCGCCGACCTGCTGCGTCACCAGGAGGAGCACGGGGAGTTCACCGAGGAGGAGCTGGCTCAGGCTCGTTCCAGGATCTTCGGGGCGGCGGATCCCGGGGGTTCGGCGGGTGCGGCGTGATCGCACACGTCGAAACCGTCGTCCTGGATTCCCAGGGGCTCTCCGCCTGGATCGCGCAGGACCGCAAGATTCTCGCGATGTTCCAGGTGTTCCATACCATGGGTGCCGATCTCGTCATCGGCGCCAACACCATCGTGGAAGTCAGCCACGCGCGGGTGAGCATGCCTCGGCTTCAGTGGGTGCTCTCCCGCGTCAAGGTTGAGCCGGTGTCCGAAGTGGCGGCGAGGGTGGCCGCGAGTATGCTCCAGGCCGCAGGTCTGCACGGTCACAAATACGCGATCGACGCGACGGTCGCCGAGGTGGCGCTGCGCCAGCGAGGTCCGGTGGCCATGCTGACCTCCGATGTCGACGACATGGCCCGGCTGTGCGGCGACCGTGTCCGGCTCATCGGCATCTGAGCGAGCAACGCCGCATCCGTCCCGTCGAGCGACCACAGAACCAGACGTGGTCAGCTGTGGTGCTGCCAGTCCGTGGCGTGCGGGGCCGCAGGCTCCGCCGCGCGCATCTGCCTCAGCAGGAACGCGGCCAGCACCGCCCAGGTGACCACCTCCACCAGCACCCCGGGATCGCCCAGCGCCAGGGTCAGCGGCAGCGTGGCAGGCAGGGCGACCGCGACGGCGCGCGGGATCCGCCTGCCCTTGAACGCTCCGACGGCCATCAGCACGAGCCCGAGCAGCCAAGCGACCAGCCCCGGCGTGAACAGGGTGAACAGCACCTCCGGCGGATTGTCCCCGCGAACGAAAGTCACGACGACGGGCACCGCGAGCAGCGCGTGGCCCAGGGCGTAGAGGCCGGCGCCCATGTCGCCGAGCCGCCCCCAGCCGCCGGGCCCCGTGTGGGCGGCTCGCAGGTCAAGCACGGCGAACACCGCCGCGACCAGGTAGAGCGCGTATGAGCCCTCGATCAAGTAGTCGGCGAACGTGACGAACGGGATGTTCTGGTGTCCCGTGGCCAGCTGGGTGACGCCGAGCGTCAGCGCCGCGGCGGCGGCGGTCAGCGGTGCGACAGCACGCGTGGGAAGCATGGGGTTTCCTCTCAGAAACTCAGAAGGAAGTCGTTCGTTGCGACCCCAGAGTGCTGCCGGCGCGTTCCCGTCCAGCAGAGCGTTCGTTCCCGTTGCGCCGGGCTGCCGTCCCGTCAGCCCGGGATCGCACGGCGAGCGGTCGCCACCGCCGCCGCCCGGTCCGGCAGCCCCAGCTTGGCCAGGATCGCCGAGACCGTGTTGGCCACCGTCTTCGGGCTGACGCCCAGGCGCGCCGCGATCGCGTGATTTCCCAGCCCATCGCGGATCAGGCCGAGCATCTCGTACTCCCGGTCCGTGAGCTCGGGGAACGGCCGCGGCGAGGTCCTGGGCGGCGCGTGCAGCAGCCCGATCACCGCCTCGGCGACTCCCGCACCGAACACCGCCTGCCCCCGCGCGGCCGCCCTCACGGCGGCCACCACGTCCTCCTGGCTCGCGTCCTTCAGCAGGTAGCCGCGAGCGCCCGCGCGTACGGCGGCCAGCAGCGACAGGTCGTCATCCGACATGGTCAGCATCACCACGAAGGGGGCAGACGGCTCGGCGGCCAGCCGGCGGGTGGCCTCGATCCCGTCCATCACGGGCATCGCGATGTCCATCAGCACCACGTCGGGGGCATGCTCGCGTACCGCCACGAGCGCCCGCGCCCCGTCCTCGGCCACGGCGACGACCTCCACACCGTCCACCGTCGACATCAGCGCGCGCAGACCGTCCCTGACCAGCGGGTGGTCGTCGGCGATGAGTAGCCGGATGCTCACCAGTCCTCTCTCTCCTGAACAGGGATGACAGCCCTGACGACAGTGCCGCCTCGCGGGCCGGCGCCGATGGAGAAGGCGCCGTCGAGTTCCTCGACTCGTTCGCGCATCGACGTCAGACCGATGCCGGGACCGGTCCGTTCGGGGATGCCCGTGCCGTCGTCGGCCACCTCGATCTCCAGCGTGCCGCCGCAACGGCGGAGCCGTACCGCGCAATGGGCGGCGGAGGCGTGCCGCGCCGCATTGGTGAGCGCCTCACGAACGACGTGGTATGCCGCCACTTCCACGGCCGCGCCCAGTTCCGCAACACCGTCGGCGTCGATCGACACCTCCATGCGCAGCCCCAGCGCGGTCTGCTCCACGGCCTTGACGATGCCGAGCTGCGCCAGCTCGGGCGGACGCAGCCCTCTGACCAGGTGGCGTACCGACTGGCCCGCCTCGCCCACCTGGGCGCGGATCTCGCCGATCAGCGTGAGCGCCCGCCGCGGGTCCTGCTCCAACGCGTTACGCGCGGCGTCAGCGGTGAAGCCGATCCCGGCCAGCACGGGGCCCAGCCCGTCGTGCAGGTCCCTGGTGATCCGCCTGCGCTCCTCCTCCCGCGTGGTGACCAGCTGCAGCCGGGAGTGCTGCAGCGCGGCCGCCCGGTGCGCGGCGGCCAGCGCGGCGCCCGCCTGGAGCGCGATCTGCTCCAGCGCCCGCACGTCGTCGCCTCCTGCCACGTCCAACCGGCCCAGCTCCTCGCCCTGGAAACGTAGCGGCACCGACATGGTGATCTGCGCCGGCTGCCCGCGTTCCACGCTCTTCAGCGGCTCCTGTTCCGGGCCGAGGCGGACTCGCGTGTACGGCGTGCGCAGCGCCTCGGCCGCCGCGTCCGCGACCACGGCCAGGATCTCGCCGGGCGCCGAGGCCTCGGCCAGCCTGCCGGCCAGCCGCGACTGGATCTCAAGGGGATCGCCGTGTCCGCCGTACAACATCCGCCCCGCCGCTCTGGCCAGCCACCGGCGCACCGGCTCCACCGCGATCGCGACGGCGCCGGCGGCCACGGCCGCACTGGGCCCTGCGTCCAGCAGGGCGCTCGCCCCCGCGAGTACGGCGGCGTACAGCCCCACCATGAGAGCGGCGAGCAGGCCGTACGTGAGGAAGCGGCGCAGCAGCGGCCCGGTCTGGTAGAGATCGTGCCTGAGCATGGCCACGGCGATGCTCACCGGCAACGCGAACATCCCCGCCAGCGTCAGCGGCAGCACGTACGGCGGCACCACCGACGGGGCGAACACGCTCGCCACGAAACACACCGCACCGACGCAGATCCACAGGAGCTGCAACCGCCGCTGCCCCCGCGCGCGGACCGTCCGGACGATGAGCCCCACCGCGCAAGCCGCCGCGATCAGCACCAGCACCACCAGGACCGGCGCCAACGCCCCCATGACGGGCCGCAGCGCCCCCAGGCCCAGCGGGTTGCCCTCCTCCGGGGCGAAGGCCACCAGCAGGGTGAACACAGCCGTCGCGACCGCGCTGACGTACACGACGGGACGCCAGCGCCGGCCCGGCAGCTCACCGTCGGGGACGTGGAGCAGCAGCACGGTGCACACCACGAGCAGCGGCGGCGCCCAGACCCACCGGGCGACCCAGACCGCCCACGCGGCAGGATGTGCCTCCGCCGCGTACGCGACGGCACTGAACACCGCCAGCAGGCACAGCGGGCCGACCACGCCGCCCTGCCGCCGCGCAACGAGGTACGCCCCCAGAGGGACGAACCCGAGCGCGATCGCCACGTCCTCCAGGTGCTCGCCCGAGGAGCCGCCCAGGATGATCAGCACGCAGGCCAGCCCGAACACGGCCCAGGCCAGGGCGGCACGCATGGGCCCTCCTCGATCGCCTCAAAGTCGACCCATCATAGGTGCCCCTGATCAGTGCGTTGCCGCTCAGATGTCACGCTCCAGGACCGGTTGTCCGGACCCTGATCCCGGCCCGCGTCATCCCATGATGACCGTGAGGTCGAACGTGCCTTGGTGAGGGATGCGGAGGGCGTGGAAGCGGCGGGCGCCGTCGCGGAAGTAGCGCACGGTGCCGGCCGCCAGGATCGCCTGCAGCGGGGTGCCCCAGCGGAAGCGGATCGTGGTGCCGCCCCGGCGGAGGTCGAAGCCGTCGGCGGTGGCGCTGGTCGAGCCGCCGAACGCCGCCTGTGTGCCGTCGGTGAAGGTGAGGACGTCCGTGGGGTGGAGGACGAGAGGGATCTGCTCGGTGGCGGCGGCGTTCGCCGTGACGGTGCGCCGGATCGTCCGGCGGGCGACGAGGACGTCCGTGGTGACGTTCGCGTTGCCGTAGCGGATGCCGAAGGCGGCGGGGGCCTGACCGCCCGCCCACTCGCTGCCACCGGGGGCGCCGTGGAAGTAGGTGGCGGGCAGGGGGCCGTTGGAGTCGGGCGCCTGGCCGGGGAAGACGGTGGACCAGCAGGCGTGGTTGTTGTCGTTGAGCCCGCAGATGATCGTGCCGGCTTCGGGGTGCCACAGGAAGGTCAGGCCGGTGCGGCTGCGGGAGGCGCGGCGGCCGAAGTAGCCGCCCAGGTACAGGCCGGGCTTGCGGACGTACAGGAAGTCCTGTCCGCTGTCCCTGCGCAGTTCGACGAAGTTGTCGGAGCGCAGGTAGGGCAGGTCCGCGATGGCGTCGGCTCGCTGCTGTCTGCTGGGGAACCGCTCGTCGTAGAGGCCGTGGGTGAGGATGCGCGGCGAGGTGTCCTGCTTGGCGAGCGGCGTCACCGGCTCGGTGGAAGCGGCCCAGGCGGCGCGCGCCTCGGCCAGGTCCTCGCGGGCGGTCATGAACGCCGACAGCAGCGGCACCTGGTGGGTGAACGTCCAGTTGAGCGCGGTCCTGTCGGGATCGGGCCGGACCTCGTCGTACCAGCGGGTGCTGGTGCGGGTGGAGGGGGCGACGTTGACCATGTATCCGGCGCCGTCGGGCTCGCGCAGCAGGTTGTAGGCCAGGAAGCCGGTGAAGGCGCGGGCCATGTCCACCAGGTTCGGGTCCGGGTTGTGGTGGTAGGCGTCGGCCAGTTCGGGGAGCATGACCTCGAAGTTGTAGTTCATGTCGTGGCCGCGCTCCTCGTAGAAGAAGCCGACGGGGCTCACGCCGGTCGCGGCGATCCGGGCGAACGCCTCGGTCAGGCCCGTGGCCAGCGTGGGGTCGGGGTCGAGCTTGAGCGCGAGCGCGGCCCCGGCCAGGCCGGAGGCGGTCTGGTTGGCGAAGTAGAGGGGTTCCTGCCAGACGGTGCGGTTGGCGGGGTTCAGGAACCAGGTCATGGCCGTACGCAACGCGGCGGTGAGCTGGGCCTGCCGGGCGGGCAGCACTCCGGCCGAGCGCAGGATCCGCAGGGTCTTGGCCAGGTAGCCGATGCCGAACCCGGTGGGGGCCAGGCCGTGCTCGTTGCGGCTGTACTCGGGGAAGGAACCGTCGGAGTGCTGGAGCGACAGGTAGTGGCCGAGCGCCGCGTCGAGCGCGGCCAGCAGGCTCGCGTCCCCGGCGTACGGGTTCCACGGGCGGGCGTTGGCGTAGAACCAGGCCAGCGTGAAGACGTGCTCCTGCACGCGGGCGTTGTACGACGCCGACGGCGTACGCCACCAGCCGCCGGCGAAGAAACCGCTGTCGTCCATGTCGTTGACCATGGGCGCGAGGGTGGCCAGGTACGGCGCGAAGCGCTGCTCGTGGGGGGCGAACAAGGCGCGGTTCAGGGTGGGCAGCGGCGCCAGGTCGGGGACTTCGGCGGATGCGGTGCCGGGGAAGAGCACGGGGGCGGCCACCGGGAGCAGGGCGGTGGCGCGGAGCAAGGTGCGGCGGGAGAGCATGGTCAGCCTTTCAGACCGGTGTGCGCGAGCCCCTCGATGAACTGCCGCTGGGCCAGCACGAAGACGACCAGGATGGGCAGGGCGGTCATCGTGGCGGCGGACAGCTGCACGTTCCACAGGGGCGAGCCGTAGGCGTCGACGAACTGGGTGAGCGCCTGCGGCAGGGTGAACTTCGACGGGGTCGACAGGAACACGATCGGTTCGAGATAGAGGTTCCACGAGTGCAGGAACGTGAAGATGGCGACGGCGCCGAGCGCGGGCCTGGCCAGCGGCAACGCCACCCGGCAGAAGGTGCCGAAGCGGCCGAGCCCGTCGACCCTGGCGGCCTCCTCCAGCTCGCCGGGCAGCGTGATGAAGAACTGCCGCATGATGAACGTCGCCAGCACGCCGGGCGCGCCCAGGATCGGCACCAGGATCAGCGGCCAGTGCGTGTCGGTCGTCCCCGCCGTGTGGAACATCTGGAACAGCGGGACGATCGTCACCTCGCTGGGGATCAGCAGGCCGACGAGCACGACCAGGAAGAGCACGTTCTGGCCGGGGAAGCGGATGCGGGCGAAGGCGTAGCCGGCCATCGCGGCCACCGCCATCGTGCCGACGGTCACCACCGCGGCGATGTAGAGACTGTTGAGGTACTGCTGCCCGAACGGCTGCAACTCGAAGACCCGGCCGTAGGTGGAGAAGTCGAACCTGGAGGGCACCAGCGAGGGCGGAAACGCGAAGATGTCGCTGATCGGCTTGACCGACGAGGTGACCATCCACCAGGTCGGGAAGACGAACGGCACGCACAACACGCACAGCAGCGCGTACAACGCGAGCTTGACCCTACGACTCATGGAAGACCCACCTCCGGCGCAGCCGCCACTGCAGCAGCGTCAGCGCCGCGACGATCAGGAACAGCAGGACCGACAGGGTGGCGCCGTAGCCGAGGTGCCGGAACTGGAAGGCCTGCTGGTACAGGTAGTAGACGAGGACGGTGGTGGACATACCGGGTCCGCCCTGGGTGAGCACGGCGATCTGGGCGAACACCTGCAGCGACCCGACCACGGTGATGATCGAGGTGAGCAGGATCGTCGGGCTGATCAGAGGCACCGTGATGCGCAGGAACCGGGTCCAGGCGCCGGCGCCGTCGAGCTGCGCCGCCTCGTACAGCTGGCGCGGCACGCCTTGGAGCGCGGCCAGGAACAGGACCATGTTGAGCCCCACGTTCTTGACGACCTGGACGACGACGACCGACAGCAGGGCGGTGGTCTCGCCGCGCAGCCAGTTGGGGCCGTCCACGCCCGCCACGCCGAGCAGGCCGTTGACGCCGCCGTCCTGCTGGAGCAGGAACTGCCAGACGATGGTCCAGGCGACCAGCGACACCAGCACCGGCGAGAAGAACAGCGTGCGGAAGAACGTGGTGCCGCGCAGCCGCTGGTCGAGCAGGATGGCCAGAGTGAGGGCGAGGGTGAGGTTGAGCACGACCAGGCCGACCGAGAAGAACGCGGTGCTGGTCAGCACCTGTCCCATGTTCGGGTCGGCGAGCAGCTTGGCGTAGTTGTCGCCCCCGACGAACTCGAACGTGCCCGCCAGCACGTTCCACTCCTGGAGGCTGTAGTAGACGACCAGGCCGAGCGGCAGCAGGACGAACAGCGCGCTTCCGGCGAGCTGCGGCGAGATCATCAGGTAACCGACGAGGGCGTCGCGCCGGGGGATGGTCCAGAAGTGGCGGGGCCGGGTGGCGGCGCGCTCGGCCACCCGGTTGCCGAGATCCGTCACCGTCACGTCATCCGCCCAGCAGCGGCTGGATCTTCGCGCACACGCCGTCCAGCACCGCCTTGACGTCGGCATCCGGCTTCCACAGCGGGTCGAGTGCGGCCCTGGCGGTCTGAGCGAGCTCGGCCTGCCCCTTATGGCTGGGCTTGACCACACCCTTCTCGATGCCGTCGATCACCACTTCCTGGAGCTGATCGCCGTTCAGCATGGGGCTGGTCTTGGCCATGGTGTCGGCTGTCAGCAGAGAGCTGCGCGCGGGCGGGAAGTACGCGGCGAGCTTGGCCGAGTTGGCCACGTTGGTGAAGTAGGCGAGGAAGTCGGTGGCCTGCTCGGCCCTCGGCGACTTCTTCAGCACGCCGATCCCGGCCTGGCCGATGACCGCGTACTCGCCCTTCGGCCCAGCGGGCAGCGGCACCAGGTCCCACTTGAACGTCGCGTCCTCCAGCATGGCTGCGCGGGAGATCTGGGCAACGGCCATCGCGGTGTCGCCGGAGAAGAAGTCGACGGCGGTGCCCGGCCCCGGCATGGATTTGTCGGTGAAGATCGCCTTGTGCATGAACGTCATGGCTTCGACCATCTCGGGCGCGTTGAACTGGCACGTGCTGCCGTCGTCGCTCCACGCCTTGGCACCCCAGCCCTGCCAGACGGTGGCGAGGTTGTCCCAGGCCTTGTAGTCGAAGTTGAGGATGGTCAGGCCGTTCTTGCCCTTCGCCGCCACGGCCTTGTTGATCTCGTTGGCGTGCTCCCAGTCCCACTGGCCGGCCTTGATCAGCTCGCGCGGCGTTTTCTGGCCCGCGGCCTTGACCAGGTCGGTGTTGACGAAGACGCCGAAGGGCGAGGTGGAGAACGGGTAGGCGTACAGCTCGCCGTCGCGCTCCCACAGCCGGGTGGCGGCGGGGACCAGCTCGCCGGCGTTCTCGACCTTGCTCTTGAGCGGGACGAGGGCGCCGGAGCCGACGAAGTCGGGGGCGGAGTTCTCGAGGATCCATGCCAGGTCGGGGGCGTTGCCGCCGGCGATCTGCGTGGTCAGCGTGGTGGTGTAGTTCTCGAACGGGATCGGGTCGAAGGTGATCTCGCCGACCTGCGGGTGGGACTTGCGGTATTCGGCGGCGATCTCGTTGAACAGCTTCAGGTGGGCCTCGTTGGAGGTCCAGATCGACATGCGCAGCGGCTGCGGGCCCTGCGCGGCAGGCGCGGCGTCGCCGCCGCCGCCGCAGGCGGTGACCGTGAGGAGGGCGGTCAGCGTGAGGGCCGCCAGCTTCCCGGATGCTTTCATGGGGGGTTCTCCTTCTGGCGTCAGTAGCCGGTGACGTCGGGCCAGCGCAGCTCCACGCCGTCGCGGACGAGCCGGTGCTGGTAGTCGGCCAGGAGCCGGCCGTCCGCGCGCACGGCGTGCGGCGTGGTGGCGCGGTCCAGGCAAAAGGCGGCGAGCGCGCCGGCCGCCTCGCCGACGTTCCACTCCACCGGGTGCAGGCGGTAGGCGCCGTTGGTGATGTGGGTGGTGCCGATGTTCTTGCAGGCGGGCAGCAGGTTGCTCATCCGCTGCGGGATCAGTGCCCCGAGAGGGATCTCGAACGGGGAGCAGGCGACGTCGATGTAGTTGTCGCCGCCGGTCGACGGGTGCAGGTCGATGCGGTACATGCCCACGCCCACGGAGTCGTGATAGGAGACGGCGCCCTTATCGCCGCGTACCGCCACGGACAGGTCCTGTTCGGTGACGGTGGTCAGGGCCCGGACGCGCCGGGACTCGCGGATGTAGGGGGCCTGGGCGAGCCCGTCGGCGCCGCCGGTGACGTCGCCGCGCAGCCGCAGGCCGGGGTAGCCGGTGCCGCCGTCGTGGCGAGGGGCCTCGGTCTGCAGCCAGTACAGCACCGACATCGACAGCTCACGGGCCGCCGCCAGGTGCCGATCGGCGTCCGGCACGTCGATGACCGGCCCCTCCAGGTAGTCGATCATCGGCCAGTTGACCAGCGCGATGTCGCTGTCGTACGCGCTGGGCAGGAAGTTGTCACGGGCGGCGATCCTGCGGAACGTCCACAGGTTGCCGTCGCCCGGGTTGACCCGCTGATCAGCCTCCACCAGGCGGGGGTCGTCACCCGGGTTCGGGGTGAAGGAACGCTCCACGATCTCCAGCGTCCGCGGGTTCGGGCAGCGCCACGACAGCAGCCGGTCGCCCCAGAAGGGCGGCTGGTAGGCGCGCCAGAAGTCGTACGAGGCGGGCTTGTCGACGGTGTGGTCGCCGTCCACGTGGTCGATCGCGAAGCACACGGACACGGCCTGCATGTTCATCGGCTGCGCCGTCGCCGGGGCGCTCGGCTCGCCGGTGTCGCCCTGCGACTCGAACCCGGTCACGTACTCGGCCCCGGTCAGCGGCAGCAACTCGCCGGTCTCGGTGGCGTCCAGCACGTACGGCGCCACCGCGATGACCTCATCGCCCCCGTCGCGGTGCGCTAGCCGCACGGCCGTGACGCGATCGCCGTCCACCTCGGCCCCGACCGGCCGGTACGGCTGGAGCACGCGCAGCCTGCCCGACCCCCGGTACGGGGCCAGCATGGCCTCGATGACCGCGACCGCGACCCTGGGCTCATGGCATAACTTGCTGACGTGCCCGGCGCCCGGGTTCAGCTCCCGCCACGCCCGCGCCCGCTCGGTCAGCGGGTAGTGGTCGCGGTAGTAGCGCCGGATGCCGTCGCGCAGCGCGCGGTAGCTGGCCGTGACGCCGAACCGCTCCACCCAGGTGTGCTCGTCCGGCGGCACCGCCTGGCTGGTGAGCTGGCCGCCCAGCCATTCGTACTCCTCGGTGAGCACCACCGATCGCCCGGCCCGCAGCAGGGCCAGCGCGGCGGCCACGCCGCCCAGCCCGCCGCCGACGACGAGCGCGTCTGCCGATATCTCAACCACGTGGGGGGTTACCTCTCCTCATGTACGGGTGCCAGCGTCGATCCCTCGACCAGCTCGCACACCAGCAGTTCCTGCGGGATGCCGCCGCGTTCCAGCACCCGGGTGAGCAGCTCGACGGCCCTGCGGCCCATCTCCCGCCGGGGGATGCGGAACCCGGCGAAGTCGATGTCGGTCGACACCGGCCTGGTGGGCGCGCCCAGCGCGACGATGGACAGGTCGCGCGGCACGTCCAGCCCGCGGACCTTGGCGGCCTCGGCGATGGCCACGCCGTCGGCCAACTCCTCGGCGAAGACCACGGTGGCGCCACAGTCGAAGAGCCCGTCCGCGGTGGTCAGGTGCAGCCCTTCGACACCGGTCGCGGCCACGCCTTCGGTGAAACCACGCAGCCGGTCGGCGTAGGACTCCGGGCCCTGCCCCGCTCCGACATAGGCCATCCGCCGGTGCCCGAGCGCCGCAGCCCGCTCGACCAGCGCGCGCACCGCCGGCGGGTAGTCCGCTCCGACGTACGGCACCGGCCCGCCCGCGTCGTCGCGGCGGCCGACCGAGACGAACGGAATGCCCTCGGACAGCAGCCTGGACAGATCCTCCCGGTCGATCGTCCGGCCGAGCAGGACGCATCCGTCGGCCAGCCTGATCCGGCTCTCCGCGCTGAAGATCCGCCGCCGCTCCCCCTGCTCCACCTTGGCGCTGGTGAACAGCAGAAGGTCGCAGCCCGCCTCCTCGGCGCACTCCTCGATCCCGACCAGGAACGGGTGGTAGAAGTCGGCGCTTTCC
This sequence comes from Nonomuraea polychroma, assembly GCF_004011505.1. NCBI lineage: Bacteria > Bacillati > Actinomycetota > Actinomycetes > Streptosporangiales > Streptosporangiaceae > Nonomuraea > Nonomuraea polychroma. The sequence goes on along the minus strand of NZ_SAUN01000001.1, from coordinate 8,423,195 downwards.
GCGGGGAAGACAGCCTCGTAGGTGAACACGCCGTAGATGCGGTTGCGCCGTTCGACGAGCCGGCGCGCCGCGGGGTCGGCCACGTACCCGGTCTCCCTGATCACCTGAAGCACCCGATCGCGGGTTTCGGGCGAGATCCGCACCTCGCCCTCGGCCCTTCCGTTGAGCACCAGGGACACCGTCGTCTGGCTCACTCCAGCCATGCGCGCGATGTCCTGCTGCGTCAGCCGCCGCCCTGAAGCAGTCACAGTGCGTATCACCCGTCGTGTCGATAATGCGTATTAGTTCGGTCATTGTGTGACCGGAGATAACGGGACGTCAAGAGATAATCGCTGGGTAATTCGTATTAGCAGCGGTATGGCTTGCCCTGGTCATGACGACGTACAGTGACGCCAACGGGCGACGGTGTGTCGAAGGCCTTGCCGGCTCTCACGGTGCCCCATCGCCTTTCGCGACCAGGATCGGAGGCATGTTGACCATCCATCAATCAGGCCGGGACTCACGTCCGCTCACCCGGCGCGGCGTGTTATCCGGCGCCGCGACTCTGGGCGCCGCGACCACCGCCGGACTCGTCGCCCGGCCCGCCCCCGCCGGGGCCGCCGCCCAGCCGGCGGGTCTGCCGGTGTTCCGATACGTGCGGGACGCGCTCGCCCTTCCCCTGCACTACAACCGCACTGGGGAATTCATCTTCCCCTGCATCCGAGGGGTGTACGACAAGCTCAGCAACCCGCGCTCGCGCTACTACCTCTACTACGCCCCTCATGAGAACCCCGGCGGCATCTGCGTGGCCTTCAGCGACACCTTGGAGGGTCCGTTCCGCGACTACAGCGGCAACCCGATCATCGACAACCACCTGCCCACCACCACGGTCAGCCACGTGTCCTCGCCGCACGTCACCTGGGACGGCTCCACCAGGCAGTTCTTCTGCTACTTCCACGGCGAGAACTTCACCACCCGCGTGGCCCGCTCCACCGACGGCATCGCCTTCACCGACGAGACCCCCATCCTGAGCACGCACCTGGTGTCCGGCACCTCCGAGACCTCCTACGCCCGGGTCTTCGAGCATTCCCTTCCTGGCCGCGGCAACAAGTACGTCATGGTCTTCATGGGAGTGAAGAACGGCCGCCGCATCTTCTACGGCTGGTCCCCCAACGGCTGGGACGGCTGGCAGTTCAGCCAGGAGCCGCTGGTCAACCCCGAACCCGACGGCGTGACCGACATCTCCGGCCCGACCCTGGTCAAGCGCAACGGCACCACGTATGTCGCGTACCACGGCAACGACGGCAACATGCGCATCACCGAGGTCGGCAACGCCTTCGACAAGGAGGTCCACCTCGGCGTCCTCCACTCCCCGATCGCCTCGGACAACGGCCGCGTGGCCGCGCCGTCGTTCGGCACCCAGGACGGGATCGAGTACATGTTCTACGAAGCCGGCCCTCGGCTGCAGGCCCGTATCTGCATCGCCCGCGCCGTTCCCGCCTGACCTGTCTGCATGTCCGGCTCGGCTGGCGCCGCCGCCCAGAGAAGAGCAGAACCGGCGAATCCGGCCGGCGGCGCAACCGTGCCCCCACCACGAGACCAGGGCCGCTCGAGGGAGGGCCCTCCCCCGAGATGTGGACACATTGAGTGCCGGATAACGGAGATCCGGAGACAAGCTCGGCAGGTGGGGCCAGACGACGTCCGTAGGTGAGGCCGCTCGCCATCCGTGGAACCAAAGGCTGCCACGCAAACCAAGGGGAAGGGCCGGGCTCCCTCATTCGCCTGCCGGGCTGTCCCAGCCAGAGACGAACCATCGGACTGCTCCAGTGGCTGGATCGTACAACCGCCGGTTGATGGTGCCGATGTTGCCTCCGTAGACGTGGATCCCGACGGTGGGCTCGTCGCCGACGGCCGCGACGGCGTGGACGTCGTCGTCGGTCGTACAGCACACGGTGACCTGCCCGCGTTCCCACACCTGCTCACCGGCAGGCGTCAGGGCTCTGCCCGGCTCAGACGCCGCGGGCTTGACGTAGCGGAACTCCCGTTCGGCCCCCGCGTAGATTCCGACGACACCCCATGTCTCGTGTCCGTGCACGGGTGTGCGTTGACCTACGTTCCAGACGACAGACGCAAGTGACCAACTGTCGTCGGGGGCGATGTAGAGCGGGTACGTGACATGACGCTCGTCCGACGGCCGGGTGACCTCCGGGGGAAGCCGGTAGTCGCTGGCCAACAGAGCGGACAACCGGGCCGCGACCTGCTTCGTGATCTCGTACTCGTCGTCGATGCTGCGGACCAACGACGCCACGTCTTCGATGAAGATATCCAAGGTCTGCCACCCATCACCGGCTCTTGGCCGTGAACGTCAGATGGGTGACACCAGAGGGCGTCGAGACCGCCTCGATGTCGTATGCCTCCTCCAGCGACTCCAGGCCGTCCCAGAGCCGGACACCGCGGCCGAGCACGATCGGGACCTGTACCAGGTGCATGTGATCGACCAGCCCCTCTGCGAGGAAGTCGCGTACCACCGAGGGCCCGCCGCCGAGACGCACGTCCTGGCCACCGGCCGCCTCGCGGGCCCTCTCGAGCGCCTCGGCGGGTGAGGCGTCCAGGAAGTGGAACGTGGTGCCGCCCTCCATCTCGATCGATGGCCGCGGCCGGTGGGTGAGCACGAAGACCGGCGTATGGAACGGCGGGTTGGCGCCCCACGCACCCTTGTAGCCGGGGTCGTCCTGCCAGCCAGGCGGGCCGAACTTGCCGGCGCCCATGATCTCGGCGCCGATGCCGGCACCGTGCATCGCAGCGAACGCGTGGTCGGCGCCGCCACTGCCGCCCCGGCCGCCGCCCATCTCATGCCAGAACCGGGTGGCGAACATCCACTCGTGCAGGCGTTCGCCGGCGTGCCCGAACGGGGCGTCGGGGGCCTGACCGGCGCCGGTAGCGAAGCCATCGAGCGAGATCGCGAAATTGTGAACTCGTACGTCGGACATCAGAGTGCTCCTTCGATGGTGAGCTTCCTGGTGGACACCAGCATGACCCAATAGATTTATGACGTCTAATGCTAATATTTCGGCAATTACATCGATATTCTCGATGAATGCTCAACCTGATCCATCTCAAAGTTCTGGCCGCGGTGGCGCGACATGGGTCCGTGACCGAAGCGGCAAAAGAGCTGCACTACTCGCAATCGTCAGTCAGTCACCACCTGGCGCGTTTGGAAGCGGCCACTGGCGCCAAGCTCGTTCAGCGTGTCGGTCGTGGGATCCGATTGACCCCGGAAGGGCAACTGCTGGCCATCCGGGCCACCGAGATAGTGGGACGGGTCAACGCGGCCGCCAACGAGCTGGCAGCACAGGTCGGCTTGCAGGCCGGGCGAGTCCGACTGGCCGCCAACGCGTCGGCATTGAGCACGATCGTGCCCAAGGCGGCCGCCACGCTGGCCCAGGCACACCCGGGACTCGAGCTGATCCTGATCGACCGGCACCCGGTCGAAGCGCTACAGATGCTGCGACACGGTGAGATCGACATCGCACTCATCTTCCGGCACGCCGACGCCCCATTCGAAGAAGAAGAGGGATTCCGCCTCGTCCACCTCGGCGACGACCCGATCTACCTCGTAAGCCGGCGACCCGACGACAGCATCGCCAACCATCGCCACTCCGCCTGGATCGGCGGTTGCGAACGGTGCCAGAACGAGGTGATCACCGTGTGCCGGCAAGAAGGCTTCACCCCACGCGTCGCATCACTCAGCGACGACATGGTGGTCGTGCAAGCCCTCGTCGCCGCCGGCAAAGGCGTCACCATCCTGCCCGGACTCGCGCTCCAAGCCCACCGCCGGCCCGACATCCACACCACCGAACTCACCGACTTCCCCCGCCGGCTCTACGCCGTCACCTACGGCGAACCACCGGACTCGCCCGCCATCGCCGCCGTGCTGGCGACTCTTACCGAGGCGGCCGCGTGAGCGATGTCGAATGCGCTGACGACGTCCCTCCACTGACGATCAGGGCCCCAACCGTGAGGTCGTCGGAGTGTCCTGCTTCCAGCCGTGCCCCTACTGCCGCTACTTCGCCACCCGCCCCTGGCGATCGGGGAGAGAAGGGAAACCGACCGAGAGCCATCTCGTGATCATCGGCTGATCATGAGATGGCTCTCGGCGCGCACTTGGGTCGTCACATCTTGAAGTGGGTCCAGCCCGCCCGCCACGCTCCGTAAGTCTTGGGACCTGGCGGGTAGCAGCCGCCGGAGTGGCACAGCGCAGTGCTCTTTATCAGACGGCTTACCTTTCCGGATTCGGCGCCGTAGAGGACACTTTGCCATTGCCATTGCTTCGAACCCGTCGAGTACCGTTTCGTGCAGAATTCCTCGACGTGCGCGACGATGAAGGACCGCTCCCGCGAGTAGCTGATCATTCGGTCGGGTGTTGGCTTTACATTCTTGACAAATACCGTGTCGTATTTGCGCCGGGAAATAGCGAGGTTATATGTCCTTGTCTTGGCGCCCTTTGTGCAGGTCTGGCCCTTCCATTTCCAGTACAGGAAGTACGGAGGAGATGCCGCAGCCGACACCGGAGTGGCTGCCGCCACGCCGGTGGCGAGCATAAATGCCGCCAAGCCGATGCCCAGCACTCTCGCCCACTCCTGCCGAACTCGCGTGCTTTGTAACGCGGTTGGCCTCGACATTTTCTTTTCCCTCCTCGTGTGATGTGAATAAAGCTAACTGTAGAGACCGTGAGTATGTTCTGGGTATATCGAAGCATCCGGGGTCGAGGAACGAAGGGACTGTCATTACGGATATCCAGGATCGTCAGGCAGGGACGGTCCTGCGCAAGCCGCGCCCGGCCAGCGGCTCCTCGAACTCGTCGCTCAGAACCACGGCTTGACCGAGCACGACCAGGCAACCGCCACGATCTCAGCACCGACCAAGGACTGATCCTGTGGTTCGACCCGAGCTCAGCCCAGCACGGCGCCTGGGAGGGGAGCATGTGGCCCTTCGCGCGCCGGGAGCGCTGAACGCGGGCCGCAGGACCGTCTTGAATCGCGCGTACCTAAGAATCGCGATCTAGCCCAGTACAGTGTGGCGGGGGGATGGCCTCGTAGAGGTGGACCTGGGACTGGTCCACGCCGAGCAGGTCCTTGCCAACCTCGAAACTCTCCCTCCACTGGCCGGCGCAGACCGGCCGCGGCGATCATGTGGGGCACGATGGGTCCGGCCTGCGGCGTACGGAGCAGCAGTGGAAGGGGCCAGCTCTCCGATGCTTCCAGGACCAGCAGGAAGTGGGCCGGGCTGGCCGAGGCGTTGTGCGGCGCGTCTGATCGGTTCAGCCTCGCCGCTTGGTTCTGGGAGCCTGTGTCGCATGCTTCCAGACGATGTGGCACGCGCGGTTTCCCATTACCTGTCCGTGGCCGATCGGCTGCTGCCCGAGCGGATCCGCGGTTTCTACGTGGTCGGCTCGGTCGCGCTGCGCGCCTGGCGGAAGGGGCGCAGCGATATCGACTTCGTCGCGGTGGTGGACGGCGACCTCGCCGAGCGGGACATGCGTCGGCTGGCGCTCCTGCACAAAGTAGGCAATCTGCCGGCGGCCTGGCAGGCCCTGGTACGGGCCCGGCCGAACATCCCGGGCACGCTGAACGGGGTATTCGTCGCGGCAGGCGACCTGGGCAAGCCGGTCACCCAGATCCGCCCGCTCGCCTCGCACAGCGGGCCGCGGTTCCGGCGGCGCCACGGGTTCGAGGCGAATCCGGTGGTGTGGAAGGTCCTGCTGGAAAAAGGCGTCACGGTACGGGGTCCGGCTCCTGACGACCTGGGCCTGGACCCGGAGCCGGGCAAGCTGCGCGAGTGGAATCTGCGGCAGCTGCATGGGTACTGGGCCACCTGGGCCGACAACGCGCTGTCGGGCAAGCCTCGGCGTAAGCCGCTGCTGCCGGCCCACCGGGTGGCCATAGCCGCCGCGTTGTCTCCTCCCCGGCTGCACCACACGATCGTGACGGGAGAGGTGATCTCCAAGGAGGCCGCGGCCGAGTACGCGCTGGGTACCTTCGAGGCACGCTGGCATCCTTTGATCCGTCTGGCACTGGCCCATCGTCTCGGAGTGCCGGCGTCCGCCGATGCTTCTGTGAGCGATCCGCGCCGGTTGCCTCGCCTGGTGGGCGAGTTCATCCGCGACGTGATCGCGAGCGCGGACCGGCAGCGATCATGACGGGTTCCCATCCCATGGCTGGCCGGCGGTTCCAGGCGATCGTCAGAGCGGACAGGCATCACGCGGCGGGGCAGGTGGTGTCCTCGCCTGGGGTACTTAGGTACCAGGTATACAAGGGAGTGATGGGTACGACCGCTGCTCCGAAGCGGACCGTGCGCGGCTCCTGGTTGCGACGGGCGAGATTGTGGTCCACTCACAGGAATCCCTGGGCGCGGCCCGCGACCGCGTCCCAGGCCTCCGGGACTCCGTGACGGCGGTAGAGCCGTGCGTCTGAGGCAACCGACCGTAGGCTCGCCTCATGACAGAGGAACTCTTCAAGGACGGCAAGCTCTCCGGCGAGGGCGAGGGCGAGGGCGAGGGCGAGGGCGAGGGCGAGGGCGAGGGCGAGGGCGAGGGCGAGGGCGAGGGCGAGGGCGAGGGTTCTACTTCCGGAACGGCCAGGTAAAGGCCAAGGGCAGGCTACCGATCCGGTCAGATTCGAACCCCTGACCCTTCGATGCGAAGCAATGAGGATCGATGCATGACTTCAGCCCCGTTCGCACCCATCCATCCTATACGGCTCCGGATTTGGCTCCCCTTCGGCCTCTCGGTCAATCACGGCTGCTGCGATCGGCAATTTACAGCGGCTCGCGCTTGTAGAAGAGCCAGTACCCCTTGGGTACAAGGGGAATGGCTCGCACGCACTTATAAGTGTTGTAGTAGGTTTTTCCGTGAGCCAGGCAGCTCGATTTAGTCTTGAACCTTATTTTGGACTTGTACCAGGAATCAGCGTGCGCCGTTCCCGACGGTGTGCCCGTGGCTGACGCTGCGCTCGCGGCCGACACTGCGCTCGTGGCCGTGAATATGGCCAGGCCGGCGAGGGCTGCCACCGAAATTCGGCGAAGCATTTGACTCCTCTTGATTCTGAATACTGATGCCGAGCTGCCGGACCGCATGAGCGATGACCGACACAAATGAACATTACAGATGTGCGGTATATCGGCGGTATGTCTGGTCGCCACGAGAGGCTGTGATGCAGCAAAGGAGACCGGGGAGTGGGTGACGTACAGCAAGACGAGGTACGTGCCGAGCTCAGGGCAAGGACAGTGCGATGAGGGCAGCTGCGCCGAAGAGCAGCGTGGCGGGGATCTGCGCGGCTTGGAGTTGCGGTTGGCGCGGTAGATCGCTCACGAACGCGACGACAGTGATGGAGATCGCGCTGGCGACCAGCGCAGGCCACGAGTCCACCTCGAGCAGCTCCAGCAGTTCCATTGCCACCAGGGATACGCCGAGCAGGATCCAGACCACGTTCGGTCTGCCCACTATCGCGTGGCCAGGTAGATGAGGGCGGCGAGGAATACGACAAGGGCCTGGCCGCGGCCGTCCTCCATGCTCAGAACCGACAGCACCATGGCCAGCAGGCGCACCAGGTTGGCCATCGGTGTGCGATGAACGTCAGCACATTGCTCATCGACAACCTGCGTGGCTGCGAGGTCTCGGCAGCGTTGTTGATGGGCGTGGAGGGCGTCTGCCATGACGCTGAGGTTACGGGCGGCGGACGATTGTCGTGTACGTGTCGAGAACGCGCATGCCCTCGTTCACCCTGCGCCAGCGGTAGGTCGCGGCGTTCCTATGGGGTTTGCCGAACACTCTGGTCAGGAGATCGAGGTGATTCGCCCGGTCCCAGACCAGTCGCAGGGCGTATTCGCCGGCCGGGAGCTTTGTGGCGGATCCGGTCGATGCCCCGGTGGCGATGTCCCGGAACCGGACGTAAGACGTGCCGCCGGTGCGGTCGATGTAGGCGACGGTGGTGCCGCCCATGCGCAGTGGGCCGGCCAGGTCTGAGGGCTGTGTACCGCGGCGTACCTCGGCCCAGGTCTCGGCCGAGTAGACCACGACCTGGACTGGATGGCGACTGGCGAGATCGTCCCACTGACAGGCGAGCAGATACTTGTTGTCCGGGCTGAAGGACAGGTGCATCCGCGTGGGGAACGTGTGCTTTTGCCCGGTGACGGTGTCCACCACCCGGGGCTGCGTGCCGGTGGTTTTCCAGGGGTTGGGGGAGATGATGGCGAAGCGGCCACCGGGGGAGAGGCTGAGCCATTGGATGTCGGGCGACCATTTCTCTCCGGGCACGGTGCGGACCTTGCCGGTGGTCACGTCGCGGACGAGGAGGGCGTCGTCGCTCAAACGGTAGTAGGCCACCATTGATCCGTGCGGTGACTGGCCGATCGGTGCGGGGGGCGAGGTGCCGGGCCGGAACATCCTCGCTTCCGGTAGGCGCAGCACCCGGCCGCTTCGCAGCCATAGCCGCCACGGGGCGCAGTGTTCGTATTCGTCGTACTTCCTCTTTCCCGGGCACGTGGAATCGGCATGGCGAAGGTAGTCTTTCCGCGCGACGCCGTACGCTGTCGGCTGCAGCACCGTGACCAGCAGCGGGACCGTGGCGATGAGAAGGGTTAATCGTCGAGCCGGCGTCATCGCAGCCCCTGATTGTCTGAGGACAGATGGGTCTCGATTATGCATGGCAGGTGCCCCCGATCCCGATGTCGCTCCACCTGCGATACCGGATCCAATGGCACGCGATACCGCCCGCACGTATGGCTCCTCCAGCCGAGGACATAGAGCGCGCGCGCCGCAGCCTCGCTCGGCATCGACCCCGACCGCGCCGCCCAACTCCTCGGCGTCACCCAGCACCACGCCGCCTCCTGACGGTCGCCGCCCGTGCCAGCCGCCCACACTTCCGGAGCATTTGGCCGCGTCCTCGACACTTCCGCGCTCGCGCAAGCGACCACCGGCAAAAGCATCTACGCTCGCACCCTCATCGAGCTCGCGCTCGCCTCCGGTGCCAACACGCTCCTCATCCCCGTCACCGCCTACATTCAGGCCCTCGCCGAGATTCCGCAGGATTTGCGTTGGACGCCGATGCTGCTCACCACCAGCCCCGGCGTACACCTCGACCTCATCGAGGACCGCGAGAAAGCACACGAGATCGCCGACCTCGGCGCCTCCGACCCCGCGCTCGCGCACGTAGCCTGGTGCGCCCTCCAATACGGTTGGCCGCTCGTCACCGACCGGGGTCCTGAGCTCCTGCGGATCTCGCCCGATCTGCACATCGAAGCGCTGCCTTGAACCGACCAGGGCATCAGTCATGACTGCCACCATCGTGCCGCACGACTGCAAGCAGTAGCTTCATCCTCCATTGCGGCAAGCCGACGACGCCGGCATCTACCGGCCCCGTCGGGTTCAACCTTTGCAGCGAACATCAACTGGCTGACGTCTTCGACTCACGGTCACAAGCCGATCAGGAAAGTCGCACGACACCGCAGCAAGATCACCACTACAGTGTCGCGAATGGTACGGAAGTGGCGGAAGACCAGCCCCTCGATCTACCAGCACCTGCGTGACGGCGGCGGCGAGGACCTGCCTGACGAGGCCGGGAGGCCGGGGCCGAGGTGGGCGCCGGGCGCGCAGGACGGCGTGCTGATCTACCACTGGGGCGGCCAGGCCGACGAGGAGGAGCTGCGGCGCCTGTCCGCGGCGATCGCGACGCTCAAGCCCGGCACCGTACGCGAGGCGATCGGGGAGGCCCGGATCGTCGCCCTGGTGGACTCCCTGCTGTCCGAGGTCCGTTCCGCCGATCTGGACCCCAACGGAATCTACGACCTCGGGTACGCACTGGCCACCGAGTCGAGCGAGCGGGAAGCCGTCAAGCTGGGGATCGCACTGCTGGGCCTGTTCGACGCCGCCCACCACCGCGACGAGCTCATGACGCTCGGCCGGCACGACGAGTTCACCCTGTTCGCGTTGATCGCCCTGAGCAACACCGAAGGCGACGCGACCGCCGACCTGTGGGCGCTGGCCAGGGAGGTGCACGGGTGGGGGCGCATCCACCTGGTCGAGCGCTTGGCCCAGGCGCCCGATCCGGCCGTGCGCGAGTGGATCGTGCGCCAGGGTTTCCGCAACGCCGTGATGACCGGCTACCTCGCCGGAACGGCCGCCGAAGCCGGCGACCTCGCCGGCAGGCTCGCCGGGGCGCCCGACGACGAGCTGCTGGAGGCAGCGGGCGAGATCCTCACGACACTTACCGAGGAGGGCGGGCCATTCGCCGGCATGGCCGGCTACCAGGAGGGCAGGCGGGCGGCCGAGCTGTATCTCGGCCACATCGACGCCCGCACCCGCGGCTTCGGCCCCGCCGAGCGGCCTGACGTCGGGGGCCTTCGCCACTTTCTGTACGTTCACGCCCTGCGCGGGTACGCCGCCGAGCACTGGCCCGAGCTACTGCCGCAGTGCGAGGAGATCCTGACCCGCCCGGTCTGGGCCGAGCTGGCGCCCAGCGCCCTGGCCACCGCAGATGACGACTTCGCGTTCGGCCGTGCCGTACAGGTGTGCGAACTACTGGGTATCCCGACTTCCGAGGCCCTGCGGGAACGCCTGCGCGCCGAGCCGTACGGCGACGCGCACTGGCACGCCCTGATGCGGCAGGCGACACCGCAGAACGTGGACGAGGTTCTCACGCTGGCCGCAGAGCTCCTTCCACTGGCCGAGATCGCCTCCGGACCGGGAGAGGAGGACGGGTTCGGCCCGCGGTTCCGCGCCCACCGCGCCCTCGACATGCTCCTGCAGAGCCTGGACGCCTGGCCGGGACGCGGCTGGCCGCTGATCGCCGCCGGCCTCGTCAGCCCCGTCGTCCGCAACCGTAACCTGGCCATTCGCGCGCTGGCCGCGTGGGACCACGCCACGCTGCCGCCCGAAGCGCGCGCCGCGGTGGCAGCGGCCCTGCACGCGGAGCCGGATTCCGCGGTACGCGAGCGCCTCGAGCGCCTGCACGAGGGGCGCCCGCAGCCGTAGTCAGGGGATTCGCGCGAGTCGCCGGAGGTCCGTTCAGCCGCGGGAGCCGCGGCGCCGTACGATCGCGTCGCTGATCTGGCGTGCTGCTTCGAGCTCGGGCGCCACCCAGCGCAGGCCGGTGTCACCCACCTCCGCCGGCTCGGCGATGGCCTGAGGCAACGGCTCCTCATCCAGGCCGGCCCGCCACGTCGCCGGGTCCGGTCGCTCCGGCAGGTGCTGGAATCGATGGTTCCGCGCCTTGTCGCTCATGTTAGAGATGACGGCCCTGAGCCTCCTGGAGTTCCTCGCCGGATCATGAATTCCCTCGCACACCCACAAGGCCCAGGTTCGAGGAACTGTTCACCAACCACGTCCTAAACGGTACGGGAGTAAAGTATACCACAGGTTGGCAATGTGCCCCTTTTAGGTATCTTCTGAGGGTGGCCTGCGAGGGCGGACGTGCCCCTCAAGCGGGCTTTATCCGTGTTCGGCGTGCTGCCCGTGGTCGGAGACCTGGGCGTCGAACCAGGCGTGCAGCGCCTTCACCAGGGAAGGTTCGGAGGTCGTGTAGGTGATCTGGGCTCCGGCGGGGTGCTCCGCGTAGCGGATGTCGACCTGGTCGTGGCCCTGTTCGAGCTCGCGCAGGCCGGGCATCTCGCCGCCGTGGATGGACGCCGGGTCGCCGTAGTCGCCCCTGCTGAAGCCCGCGGCCTCCTTGGTCAGGTGCTCGCGAATGAGCTTGACCTGCTGTGCGTCGACGGGGTCGTCGGCGGTGACGGTCTGCAGACCGCCGGTGGCCGACTTGGTGAAGCGGTGTGTGGTGCGCTCCAGGTCGAACGGCATCACTTGCTGACTCTTGGCCGCGATCTCTGCCTGACGGGCGGCCTGTGCCTGCGGCCGGTCCTGGCCGACGAACACGTATCCGGCCGACGCGACGGCGATCGCTGCGACGCCGGCCAGCAGCAGCGGGATGCGTCGATTCTTAAGGGTCATCTATTGCCTCCGTGAGGATTTCCAGGGCGTGCAGGACGCCGGTGCGCTCGTTCTCCGGTACGCGGTCCAAGACCGCGGCAAAGCGGGCCGCTCTCGCCTTGGCCAGTTGCTCCGCGGCGTTCCTTCCGGCGGCGGTGAGCTGGACCAGCACGCCGCGCCCGTCGTCCGGGGCCGGGATGCGCTCGGCCCAGCCTCGGTTGATGAGCTGGGTGACCAGGCGGCTGGTGGTGCTCTTCTCCAGGCGCAGCCGCTGCGTCAGCTCGCTCTGCCGCAGTGCGCCGTCCCTGGCCAGCTCGCCCAGTGCATGCGCTTCCGAGACCGGGATGGGTCGGCCGCAGGGGGTCTGGTCAGGCTGGTGGAGGCCGAAGGCGCGGACGAAACGGCCCACGGCTTCCTGAAGTTCACGCTCATCCGCCATGGTTCGACCATACAACCATCTTGTTGTATGGCACAACTAGATGGCTCCAGTGGAACGGGTTTCTCCACGTGCTCGTCGACCGGGCAGATGGGCAGGGCGCGTGGTCGGGGCAAGGGTGCCGCGCTGACGCCCTCAATGGGTATCAGGGGTGTGTGATGCTCGTCGCTGCCGTTGTGATCGGCTCGTTATTCCTGCTCTTATGGCTGTACGTGGCCGTGCTCTACGCGCAGGGGCTCTGGGCGCTCCGCGGGGCCAAGCGAGCCGCTTCTGCTCCGAATCGGCTTTCCCCGTACGAATTGGCGTGGATGGCCGGGTGGGGCCGTCGGGTCGGCGAAGCCGTGGTGGCCGGTTTGATTGATCGTGGGGCCGTCGGGATCTCTCGGGCTGGAACGGTCACCGCGGTCAGCGGCGCCGTTGTGGACGACCCCATTGAGCGGGCGGTCCTCGGCCTTCTGTCGATGGGGCCCGTTCCGGTATGGGAACTGCTTCCCCAAGTGGCGAAGGCCGAAGAGGTGGTCTCGCTGGGTGCCCGCATGGCGAAGCGAGACCAGGGCCCGCCGGAGAGGATCTTTGACCGGGTGCATCTCCGGGGGAGACGGATCGTTGATCACGTCGAAATGATCAACGCTGTGCTCATGATCGGTCTGGTCCTCGACGTCCTGGTTCTCGTTGCCGGACTGTTCGCTTTGGCGGTGCCTGAGGAACGGGAGACGACGGCAGGGTTCGTCCTTTTTGCCCTAGGCTTCGCGGCTTTGGCTGGAATCTCCTTCTTCTTGCTGGAACGCCTCGATGGCCGTGGCAGGTCGATCGAGCGGAGGGTGAGGGATTGTCGCTACTCGTGGATCCATCAGCATGACAATGGGGAAGGGGGGCCGCGCGTGGCCTATGCCGTGGCGGTCGGCGGGTTCGATCGGATCGAGGATGCCGAGTTGCGCCAGGCGCTGATGGCCGTCCCGCCGCGCCCGCCGTCTCTGCCGCGTTCGCAATAGCCGGTCGACAGCCGCCGTACCTCTGCCAGCTGTTCTCGCGGAGAGAAGGCTCCGCCAGCGAGCGCAGCATCCCAGGCAGGGCCTCAACGAGATGGCCCCGGCGTCGGTGCTGAAGGCTGTCACGTTCACCAGGTGAAAGGACTGCCAGCGCCTGGGCGAGCCGGCCTGCCGCCACTCGCGCCACCCAGTGAGGCGTCGAACAGCGCCCGCTGCTGGAAGGCGATCAGGAAGGTCTCCGCCGCGGCCTGCGGCACCACATTCCGGACCTGCCGTGGTCGCCCATTCCCTCGCTGTGGCCGACGCGGTGCGAAAGGCGGGCGGTTTCGTCGTCGCCGTGCGGGTCGAGCGGCCAGGTGTTGCGGAGCAGCCACCGGGCACATCTTCCCGCGTATCGCTACTGTCTGCACGACCGCCGAGGTCCTCGCAGCCCTGGACTGAGATCAGTGCTTACGGCGCTGGTGGTACGAGACGGCGGCAGTCGCAAGTGCGGCGCCCCAGATCGGCCAGAAGCATTCCGGTAGCCAGGCACCCCATTCGGCCAGCGCGAACCGGCCGGCGATGGTCCACCTGACATAGGTCAGCCCGGCCACGGTGACGATGATCGAGACGAATCCGGCGGGCACGACGGCCAGCAGCGGCGGCACCCGCCGGCCGCTCAGCACTGGCAGCCAGCGCGGGAAGACCTCGCCCCACCGCTGGGTCAGCCCGAGGGTGAGCACGCCGCCGAAGGCGCCGAAGGTCGCCAGGTACGCCCCGAACAGCCACAGGCCGTCCTCGCCCTCGGCCAGGAACTCCTGGCTCACGCCGAGCGGAATGCCCAGTGCCCATGCCCACCGGGTCACGCAGTACAGCAGCGGCACCGCGATTGCCACGTACACGGCCCGGCGTCCTCGCTCAGGGGTGAACCAGTTCCTGTAGCCCCGGCCGCGGGCCAGCGCCGCGGCGGCCAGCAGCAGCCCGCCCACTACGCACACCAACTGGTTGAGCACCGGCCATGGCCAGGCGTCGGCGAAGGTGGCGCCGCCCAGGCTCCAGCCGAAGACCGGCGCGATCAGCAGCAGCGGCGTGTAGGCGACGCCCATCATGAGCCTGGAGTCGGGGATCACCAGGATCAGGATGGCGGCGATCGGCCAGGCCAGGAACAGCGGGACCTTACTGTCCCTCCTGGCCGTCAACGCCGGCGCCGTCACGGCGGTCAGCAGCGCGAAGGCGGCGATCCACCAGCCGAAACGCGGTGCCGTGCCGGCCAGGATGGACAGCACCCGGTCCGGGTCGGGGTCGGAGGGGCCCCAGGGGTAGCCGGGCATGCCCAGCGCCCACGCCGCGCCGAGTACGCCGTAGGCCAGCGCCCACAGCGCCGCCGCATAGCCTCGCAGGTCAGAGGTGATGGTTCTCATGTGATCAGCGTCGCGGGGCGGCGGATTGCCGGGGAGATGCCGTTCGGCACTGCTTGCCGCCGGTGAACGTGCCGTTCGGCACGTGGGGGAGGCTCTGAAGAGGGGCGTATCGTCGCTCGGGTGAGCGTGATGCCGGTCATTGTTGCCGTCGTGTCGGTGGTGGTCGCTGCCGCGGTGGCGGCCACGGCGTTGTTGCGGCCGGGCTTCAGGGCGCGCCTGCCTGTGGCTACTTGGGCGGTCGCGGCTCTGTCGCTGGCCGTCACGTTGGTTCACGTCGTCGGTGGGGCGCCGTTCCAGCCGGGGGTCGACGTGCTCGGGATGGCCGAGAGTGCCGTTCTCATGGTGCTGGTCGGCCTGGTGATCCGGTACGCGCCGCCGCGGTCGGCCGTACCGGCTGCGCTCGTGGCCGGTGTGGCGGCGGCGGTGTGGATGCTCCGCGTCTTCACCCCGGCCTCGCCGTTGGAAGGGGTGGGTGTGTGCGCGTTCTGGGGGCTGGGCGTGCTCCTGGCCGCCGGAGTGGGCGCCTACCTGCGCTTTCTCGACGTACGGCAGGACCGCGCGGTGGCCGATGCCCGCACCGCCCTGCGGTTGCGGCTCGCCAGAGACCTGCATGACTTCGTCGCCCACGACATCAGCGAAATGGTGGCGCACGCCCAGGCAGGCAGCGTCGCCGGCGATCCGCGGCAGGCACTCGAACGTGTCGAAGCCGCAGGTCAGCGGGCCATGTCGATGCTGGACCGTACCCTGGACATGCTCCACCACGAGCAGCCCCGCACTCTCGTCAGTGACCTCGGCAGCGTCCGCGAAGCCGCCGAACGTTTCTCCGCCGCCGGTCCTGCGCGCGTCCACCTGAGCATGGACACGGCTGTGACGGCTCCGGCGGAGACCGCGGCGCTGGCGTACCGGATCCTGATCGAAGGACTGACCAACGTCCGGCGGCACGCCCCTCAGGCCAGTCGAGTGGACGTCGGCATCCGTGACACAGGCGGCGTCCTGGAGGTCGCGATGACGAACAACGGCGTCAGCCGAGCCCGGGGCAGCCGGCGCGGCGGGTCGGGGCTGGCCGGACTGGCGGCGCTCGTCCAGGCGCAGGGCGGCGAGCTCGTCACGCGGGCCGTACCGGACGGGTGGTCGCTGACCGCCCGACTGCCGCTGGCACAATCGCCCGAGTGGTCACCCGAATCCTCATCGCCGACGACCAGGAAGGCATCCGCAGCGCCTTCCGGCTGATCCTCGACGCCCAGCCCGACATGACGGTGGTGGCCGAGGCCGCCGACGGACGTACCGCGATCGACACCGCCAAAGCGATCCGGCCTGACGTCGTGCTCGCCGACATCCGCATGCCCGGAGCCGACGGCATCGAGGTGACCCGCGCTCTCGCCGGGACCGGCATTCGCGTGGTGATCGTCACCACGTTCGGGCTCGACGAGTACGTCCACGCGGCCCTGGGGAACGGCGCCGACGGGTTCATACTCAAACGCTCCGGTCCGACGCTGCTCATCGAGGCCATCCGGGCCGCGATGAACGGTGACATGCTCATCAGCCCACAGCTCACCGTCCGGCTGCTCCGTGAGCGCGGCCTGCCACGCGAGATGCCGAACGTCGTGCTCACCGAGCGCGAAGACGAGATCGTGGCCATGGTCGCGTACGGTCAGACCAACGCCGAGATCGCCGCGGAGCTCTTCCTCTCGCCTGGCACCGTCAAGAACCACATCGCGTCCATCCAGCGCAAGACCGGTGCCCGGAACCGCGTCGCCATCGCCGCATGGGCCTGGGCCACCGGCAGAGCCGAACCATGAACTACGGCCCTGAGGCGGTGAACGCTGTCCAGTCGGCGCGGGTCATGGCGTACATGCGGGCGGGCGAACCGTCGCTCCCAGGGGACCAGCGCCAGACGGGGAAGTGAGCAGCTCTCGCACAGAGCCGGAGCCTGCCGCTTGCACGCGCACGGCTCCGGCCTCAGCGGCGGACGCTGCTCGCCTCCGTCGGCGACGGGGCTCTGGCGTTGCGCTAGTGGGGTTGTCCGTTCGGTTCGTTGAACAGGTCTTGGAGGGTCTCGGCGGTGGCTGCGCGGGTGGCCCAGGTTTCGAGTTGGGCGAGGTTCGTGCAGGTGGTGATCCGGGTGGTCGTGTCGTCCGGGACGTCCAGGCCGCGGGCGGCCAGGACGAGCAGCAGCAGCCTGGCGGCCTCCTCCGCCTTGCCGTCCGCTCTGCCCTCGACCCTGCCTTCCGCTATGCCCTCCGCTCTCCCGATGGTTTGGCCGTCTTCGAAGCCGCGGCCGTAGTGTTCGCGGGCGACGGGGTTGTAGGCCGGCCATGCGGTGGGCGTCATGATCTCCCTGAGGGATCGGATCTCGGGCGCGGACTCGCTGTAGTCGGTGATGGCCGGGATGTTGTCCGTCTCCAGCACCTGGGCCTGGAGGCGGTAGCCGGTCAAGCCTGAATCGATGGGCTGCGCATAGTGGGCGGCTATGGCGCGGTCGGGGCAGATGACCAGGGTCGTGACATCGCAGCCCAGCCGCAGCCACAGGGCGGCGGCATTGCGGGCGAGCTGCCGGGGAGCCTTGGACTTGTCCTGCTGGACCTCCACGATGATGGCGTGTGCGGGGGTCTGCGGTTTTCCCAGGACAATGACCAGGTCTGCGTCGATTTCCCCCGACGGGCGGGCGTTCTGCAGGCAGACGGGTGGGGTGGCGGGGAGTTCGACGCCTAGGAGATCGCGCAGGATGTCCACCGCCAGTCGAGGGCGGTCACGGAACAGCTGGAGGAGGCTGTCGTGTTGAGGGGAGGGCATGCCACTCATTGTCACATGGCGAGTACGGAAAGTGATATTGATTCGACTGCGGAAGGTCGTGTTCAGCTCTGGGTGGGGCCGCGGCCGCGTACCAAGGGCAGGTACACCTCGTCGATGATGTCGACGAGGACGTCGTCGGGTACGGACGGGGCGCCACGGGTGACGTACTCGTTGCGTAGCAGCGCGATCGGGATCGTGGCGACCCTGGGGTGGAGGGCCTCAGGTGGGGCCTCGCCGCGGGCCACCGCTCGGTCCAAGAGCGTCAGCCACATGTCGCTTCCGCCGTCGTTGGCGTGCTCGTGGATCTGTGTTCGCAGGTCGGGGTCGTCGCCGATGCTGGACAGCAGGCTGCGGAGTATCTCCCCGTAGGGGGAGGACCAGGTGCCGTTGGCGCGGCGTAGGAGCTCCAGAGCGTCGTCGCGTAGCCGGCCGGTGTCGGGAAGCTCCACGTGTGTCCGGGCCAGCTGTCGGTAGGCGGCGACGGCCAGGGCGGCGCGGTTGGGCCAGCGGCGGTAGATCGCATTCTTGTTGGTGCCGGCGCGGGCGGCGACCTTGTCCATGGCCAGGCCGGGGTAGCCGGATTCGATGAGCTCGTCGGCCGCGGCCTGAAGGATGGCCTGCTCGACCTCGGCTCCGCGCCGTCTGATCATTCTGCTCCTTCTCCTCTGGGGTACTCATCGTACCGGATTCGGGGTACGGTACGTACCGTACCCGCATTGGAAGGAGGCCTTGCGATGCGAGGCAAAGGGATCGCGTACGACACCGGATTCATCAACGCGGGGGTGAGCACGCGTGAGCACTTCGTCCCCGACGTCGTCCGGCGGGAGATGCGGGTCATCCGCGATGACCTGCACTGCACCGCGGTGCGCATCACCGGCGGGGACCCGGATCGGCTGGAGATCGCCGCCCGGCACGCCGCCGATGCGGGGCTTGAGGTCTGGTATTCGCCGTTCACCTGCGGCTTGACCCCCGACGAACTGCTCGTGCTCATCGCCGACTGTGCCGAACGCGCCGAGCGGCTGCGCCGGGAGGGAGCCGATGTCGTGCTCGTCACCGGGTCCGAGATGAGCCTGTTCAATGTCGGGTTCCTGCCCGGCGAGACCCTGGAGGAGCGGCTTGGCCTGATGGCGGCGCCGGAGCGGCTGCGTGAGGCGCTGCCGCTGGTTCCCGGTCGCGTCAATGACTTCCTCGGCAAGGCTGTCGCGGTGGTGCGCGAGCGGTTCGGCGGGAAGGTCAGTTACGCGTCGCTGCCGTTCGAGGGGGTCGACTGGACGCCCTTCGACATCATCGCGAGTGATGCGGGATATCGGGCCCCTGAGATCGCCCACCGGTTCCGGGATGACATCCGCGCGTTCGTCGCGCAGGGCAAGCCTGCCGCGGTCACCGAGTTCGGCTGCGCCACTTTTCGTGGTGCGGCTGATCTGGGCGGGCGTGGCGCGTCGATCGTCGAATGGGGCGAGGATGGCAGGGCTGTGCGGGTGAACGGTGATTACGTTCGAGATGAGCGCGAGCAAGTCGCCTATCTGCGCGAAGTGCTGGACGTCTTCGAGGCCGAAGGTGTCGACACCGTGTTCTGGACGGCGTTCGCCAGTTATCACCTGCCGCATCGCGATGAGGCCCGCGGGGATCTCGATATGGCCAGCTATGGGGTGGTCAAGGTGCTGGAGGGCCGGCTCGGCGAGGCTTACCCGGACATGCCGTGGGAGCCCAAGGCCGTCTTCGAGGTTCTCGCCGACCGCTACCGGGGAGGTTCGTCGTAATGCTCACCGAGGATGTCGAGATGTCACCCTGACGCCGTCAGCCGGAAGGGTGATTACGCGCTCGATCTGCTCGGTCGGGTACGGCGTGGTCCCCGTGCCAGGATCGCCACAGCGCCGCGTACGTCCCCCCGGCCGCCACCAGCTCCTCATGTCCACCGAGCTCCACCACCCGCCCCTCCTCCATGACGGCGACCCGATCCGCGTCACGAGCCGTCTGCAGCCGGTGCGCGATGGCGATCACCGTCCGGCCCTCCAGGACGGCGGCCAGCGCCCGCTCCGTATGCCGCGCCGTCCGCGGATCCAGCAGCGCGGTCGCCTCGTCCAGCACCAACGTGTGCGGGTCGGCCAGCACCACCCGGGCCAGGGCGAGCTGCTGGGCCTGTGCTCCGTCCAGCCGGAAACCGGCGGCTCCCACCTCCGTGTCGAGGCCGTCCGGGAGCTCGTCGATCCACTCCCAGGCGCCCACGGCGGCGAGTGCCGCCCGCAGTTCGGCGTCGCCGGCCGAGGGGGACGCGATCAGCAGGTTGTCCCGCAGCGTGCCGAGGAACACATGGTGCTCCTGGGTGACGAGGACGATCCGCCGTCGCAGCTCGGCGGGGTCCACGTCGCTGATGGGAACCTGCCCGACCGTCACCGTCCCGGTCCGTGGCTGGTCGATGCCTGCCAGCAGCCGCCCCAGCGTCGTCTTCCCGGCTCCCGACGCCCCCACGATCGCGAGGCGTTCCCCTGGCCGCACCACCAGGTCGACTCCGTGCAGCACATCGTCGCCTCCCTCGTACGCGTACCGCACCCCCGCCACCTCGATCAGATCGCCGTCGGGCACCGGACGGTCCCGGGGAGGGAGCACCGGCGAGGGCACCTGGCCGAGTCCTTCGACGCGGGCGAAGGAGGCGCCGCTGCTCTGTAGCTGGTCGATGCGCAGCAGGATGGTGTCCACTGGCTGGGAGAGTTGCCGGAAGTACAGCGCGGCGGCGATGACCGCGCCCAGGCTCATCAGCCCGCGCTGGTGCAGCACGGCACCGGCCAATAAGACGCCCACCACGGGGATGGTGTAGGACACGTCCACGATCGGGAAGAGCACGCTACGCAGGAACAACGTCCGCGTCCTGGTGCGGCGGCACGTCTCGATCGCAGCGCGGCAGACCGCGATCCGACGCTCCCGCAGCCCCAGCGCCTCCACCGTGCGTGCCCCGGCGGCCGTGGCCGTGAGCTGCTCCGCGAGGGCCGAGTTGGCCTCACCTTCAGCCAGGTACGCCGGCAGCGCCCGCCGCAGATACCACCGCACCGCGAACCAGATCCCCAGCAGCCCCACCAACCCGATCCCGCCGAGCAGCGGGTCGAGCACGAAGACCGCGCCCAGGATGAGCAGCGCCTGCACTCCGGCGATCAGCACGTCGGACCCGGCGTCGCGCACGGTCGTGCCCACCGCCACCACGTCGGTGGTGCCGCGCGCGGTCAGGTCGCCCGTGCCGGCCCGCTCGATCACCGAGGCGGGTACGGCGAGCGCCCGGTCGGCGTACTCCTCCCGCACACGCGCCAACGTGCGCTCCCCGAACCGGTGCCCGACATAGCTGGCAAATCGCGTCAGGAGGAGCTGGGCCAGCGCGAAGACGAGGATCCCGAGCGCCAGCCGATCCACCGTGCCGACCCCCGCACCGGCCTTGACCTCGTCGATGATGCGGCCCAGCAACCACGGCCCGACCAGCCCTGCCCCGGCGGCGAGCGCGTTGAGGGCGAGCATGGCGGCGAAGGCCCGGCCGTCCTGCCGGATCAGCCGCACCATGGCGCGGCGCACCTGGGACGGCGCGGCTACAGGCAGCGCCCTCATGACGCCGCCGACGCGTGGCGCACCTGACCGGCCACGGGCGCTCTCATGACGCCGCCATGCCGCGCGACACCAGCAGCCGGTAGCCGGGATGACCGGCCAGGAGGTCGCGATGGCTGCCTGTCGCCGCGACCGTCCCGTCCACCAGGTAGTAAACGGTGTCCGCCTGGTCGAGCACGAGCGGCGACGTGCTGGTGACGACCGTGGTACGGCCCGATCGTGCGGCGCGGAGCCGGCCCGCGACGGCCGCCTCCGTGTGCGCGTCCACCGCCGACGTGGGCTCGACGGCCAGCAGCGTTTCCGGATCGGCCAGCAGCGCCCGCGCCAGGCGAACGCGCTGCCGCTGGCCGCCCGACAGGTTGCGGCCCTGCGGATCGATGGGGGAGTCGAGCCCGTCCGGCAGCCCGCGCACGATGTCCTGGGCCACCGCCGCGTACAGGGCCCGATCGATGGCCTCGTCGCCGGGGTCGCCCTTCCCTGAGACGACGTCGCGCAGCGTGCCGGCGAACAGGTCCGCCTCATGGTCGGCGACGAGGATGCGTTCCCGCACCCGCGTGAGATCGATCTCGTCGAGGCGGATCCCGCCCCACGTCGCGGCCCGCTCGGCGAAGGCGAAGCGGCCGAGGCGGCCGAGGCGGTCGACCACCGCCGCCGACTCCGCCGGCCGGGCGCTGACCAGCGCGGTCAGCTTTCCTGAGGCGATCTCCACCCCGGACTCCGGATCACACAGCGGGGCCGCCGTCGACGGCCCGTCGGCGTGCCCGCTCGCGGCCGGCGTCAGGGACAGGAACTGGACGACCCGGCGCGCGGCGACGAGTCCGCGGCTGAGGTCGTACCCGCCCTCGATGAAGAACGAGACCGGCACCACCAGCACGGCGGTGTACCCGTAGACCGCGACCAGCTCGCCGACCGTGATGTCGCCCTGGACGGCCATCCGCGCCGCCAGCCACGTCACGGCCCCGATGAACAGGGTGGGCAGGCCGACGCCGAGCGCCTGGATCCAGCTCGTCACCGCCCCGACCCGGTAGCCCTCCGCCCGTAACTCCTGGGAACCGCGGCGGTAGCGCTCGGCGTACACGTCCTTGCCGCCGAGCCCGTTGAGCACGCGCAGCCCTCCGGCGATGTCCACGAAGCGGGCGGCGAGGGCGCCCTGCCGCGTCCGGTATGTCGTCTCCACCTTGCCGAGCCGGCCCAGCAGCGGCCCCGCCAGCAGCACCAGCAGCGGTACGCCGGCCAGCACCACCACGGCGAGCAGCGGCGAGACGGTCAGCAGCAGCACGGCCACGACGATGTACGCCAGGACGGCCCCGACGCCCGGGCCGGTGATGGTCAGCGTCTGGGCGATCACCGTGACGTCGGCGAACCCGATCGTGACGACCTCCCCGGCCGTGACCTTGCGCGACAGCGCCGCGCCCAGCCGGGTGGCGTGCACGACCACGGCCTCGACGGTGCGGAAGGCCGCGTGCATGCGCACCCGGGTCATCGTGCGATGCCGCATGATGCCCAGCCACGCGTTCACCACCCCGACGCCCAACAGCGCCGCCGCCCACCCCGCCAGCGCGGGCCGGCGCCCGGGCGTCAGCCCGTCGTCGATGGCGCGTGACAGCAGGTACGGCGGCAACGTCAGACCCACCATCCACGTGGTCCCCAGCACCGCCCCCGCAGCACACCGGCCACGCTGGGTGCGGACCAACCACCAGAGGTATCGTCCCGCGCTACGAAAGTCCGGTTTGCCCGCCTCCATGATCCGCAGTCTAGTAAGCCGCCCCGCGAGGCCTTCCCGGACAGGGATGTGTCTCCCATCTGGTGATTGACAGCCATTCGCTACCATGAGTCGAGGTTGCTGTTTCGCCGGTGCCGTGATCGGCGCGGACACCGTACTTCTTCTGTCGCGACACGGGGGGCGAAGAGGATGGCGATAGACGACGCCTTCGCAGCCGTGTCGGAAGAGGAACGGCTGCGGATCCTCGCCGCCGCCTGCGCCGGGCTCAGCGACATCGAAGTCCTCCAGTACGCGCTGGACCAAGCGGTCGCCGACCTGCACGCGCTGAGCGGCATGGTGCATTGGCGCGGCCCCGCCGGCAGTCAGGCGTTGCGCCTGGTGGTCGCCGCCGGGTTGCCTCCGATGGACCTGTCGGCGCAGGAGGACATACGTTCTGCGATCTCCCGCGCGCTGGACGACGGGGTGCTGACGTACCTGCCCGTCACGCTCGATACCGGCAGGACCCACACCGTGATGCTGACGGCGGTCCCGCTGAGCGGCACCTCCGACACCTCGCTCGGCGTCCTGTCCGTGCTGACCGACGGGCCGGCCGAACCACCGAGCGAGCGGCGGGCGTTCCTCCAAGCACTGGCCTCCTGGGTGACCGAGCGATGCCGCACTCCTGAGCCGGGCGCGGGCCCGTCCCGCCTGTGGCAACCAGGCCACCTCGAGCAGGCGATGCCGGCGGTCAAGATCGGATCCTGGGAATGGGACATCCGGACCGGTGAGGTGTACTGGGACGGACCCGCGCTGAAGGTGATGGGCATCGACCCCGCCGCCACCCCGCACACCATCGACTCGTGGGCGAACATCGTGCACCCGGAGGACCTGCCCACGGTGATGGCCGCGGTCGAGGAGGCCGTTCGCGCCAAGAGCCTGTACGAGATGGGCTACCGCGCCTGCCGACCGGACGGCACCTTCGGCTGGATGCACGCGCGCGGCCGCGTGATCCTGGACGACGACGGCGAGCCGGTACGCATGGTCGGCACGATCTGGGACACGACGGAGGGCCGCGTCGCCAGAGAATCGGCCGCCCGCGCGCTGCAGTACATGCGCGACGCCTTCGTCATGGTGGACAGCAAATGGCGGATCATCTTCGCCAACCTCGACGGCGAACGCCTCCTGGGCGGCACCGACCTGCACGGCCAGGAGTTGTGGGACCTGGTCGCGGGCGAAGTGCCCGACTTCCGGGCCCGATGCCTCAGAGCCGCCGCCGACCGCACGCCCGCCGGCTTCGACCTGCAGTGGCCGACCGATCAGCGGTGGTACCACGTACGGCTGGTGCCGGTGCCGGACGGCCTGACGTTCTACTTCGCCGACGTCACCGAGGAACGCCTCCGCGACGCGGAACGCGCGGCCGCCGAGCGCGCCACCGCCGAGCGGGCCGCCTGGACTCAGGAGCTGACCCGTACGTTCGGCGAGGCAGTGAGCGCGCGAGACGTGATGCGGGTGATCACCGAGCGGGTCCTGCCGCCCTTCGCCGCCACCGGACTGCTGATCGTCACGGTCGAGCACGATCACCTGCACATCGTCGGAGCCGTCGGCCATCCTCCCGGCTTTCTCCGCCGGATCGAGCAGCACGCGCTCGCCGACCGTTCCGTCCTCACCGACGTGCTCCAAACCGGTGTGCCGGCCTTCATCGAAAGTCGTGACCAGTGTCTGGACACCGACCTCCTCGAGGCCGACGCGGGCATGAACGCCTGGGCGCTGCTCCCGCTCGTGGTTCCCGGGCACCCCGGCGGCTGCTGCGTGATCTCCTTCGAGCGTCCGCACCCGTTCACCGGCGAGGAACGCACGCTGCTCACCGCGCTGAGCGGGCTGATCGCCCAGGCCCTGGCACGGGCCCGCATGTACGACGCGGAGCATGCGCGCGCCGAGGAACTGCAGCGTCTCCTCGTCCCGCACGACCTGCCGTCGCTGCCCGGCGTCACCGCCGCGGTCCGCTACCTGGCGGCCGGCGCCCCGGAGATCGGCGGAGCCTGGTACGACGTCATCTCGCTGTCCGCGGAGCGGGTGGCTCTCGTCATCGGCGACGTCAAAGGGCACGGCGTGCCGCAGACGGCCACCATAGGACGGCTGCGTACGGCCGCGCGCACTCTCGCGGGCCTTGAGCTGCCCCCCGACGATCTCCTCGTCCACCTCAACGACCTGGCCAAAGAGCTGGGCGACCACATCAACGTCACCTGCCTGTACGCCGTGTACGACCCCACCAGCGGCGACTGCGCCCTGGTCAACGCCGGGCATCCACCGCCCGCCGTCGTCCACCCCGACGGCACCGTCCAGGTCCTGGACACCTCGCCCGACCTGCGGCTCGGCACCGCGGAGCCGCCCTTCAGCACGGTGGAGCTTCGCCTGCCCGACGGCGCGCTCTTCGTGCTCTACACCGACGATCTGATCGAGTCCGGGACCCGGGGCATGGACGACGGCATGGCCCGGCTCACGGGGCTCCTGGCCGGTGCTCCCTCTCGATCCCGGAGCGATCTGGATCGGCTGTGCGACGACGTCGCCCACGGCATGCGGCCCGTACGCCAACCGGCCAGCGACGGCGCCGCCCTGCTCATCGCCCGCACCCAACGGCTGGCAGCCGAGGACGTCGCCTCCTGGTTCTTGCCCGAGGACCCGATCGCGGCCGGCCAGGCCCGCGATCACGTACGGGAGCAGCTCGCCGACTGGCACCTGGACGACCTGGTGCCGACCACCGAACTGATCGCCAGCGAGCTGGTCGCCAACGTCATCCGCCACGCCAAGGGCCCGATCCGGCTCCGCCTGCTCCGCAGCCGCACCCTCGTGAGCGAAGTCTCCGACGGCAGCCAGACCACGCCCAGGATCCGCCGCGCCGCCGCGATGGACGAAGGCGGTCGCGGGCTGCAACTCGTCGCCGCCGTCTCCCAGCGATGGGGGACCCGCTTCACCGCCGACGGCAAATGCATCTGGGCCGAACAGCCCCTGCCACCCACTGAACCCGCCGGGCACGCGCAACGTTAACCGGTCATCCGGATGGAGCGCATGCAGGGGGCACGATGTCTCGTAAGGCAGCGGCGGGCTTGATGCTTCTTGCGGCGCTCGGAGCCGCCGGTTGCGGCTCTACCCCGCCCACCGGTACGGCCTCCGCGCCGGCTGATCCGACCGTCAAATGCCATGACCATGACGTGCCGTTACGGGTGCTGGAGAAGCCAAGACCGGCAAGCGAGCTCGGGCCGACCGGCCGGGAGGCGTTGAAGGGGGAGGAGGTCCGGCGCATCGACGATCTGCCCACCTGGACGATCGTCGAGGAGAGCGACACGCGGCTGGCGCTCATCAGGGAGCTCGACGAACCACAGGCGGAACGTCAGGGGCTGGTGTTCACGCACGAGTTCCTGGCCGTCGAGCGGTTCGGCAGTCCCGGCCCGGACGGCCGGCCCGGCTGGCACATGAGGTCGTCGGGCCGCTGCGATCTACGGAAGGATCTCGGAGAGCTGGGCGTGGCGGATGTGACCCTCGACCCCGCCGCGCGGCCCGCCAAGGCGGCGCGGGAGGTCCGGCTGCTGGTCACCGAGCGGGCGTGCGCGAGCGGGCAACGTGCGGACGGCCGCGTACGGCTGGCCGGCATGGAGACGACGGCGACGGAGATCCGCCTGATCATCGGCGTGGCCGAGGCCTCCGGGGCGGTCCGGACCTGCCAGGGCAATCCGCCGACGCCGTTCACCGTGCGACTCGACGAGCCACTCGGCGACCGGGTGCTCGTCGACGCGTCGATCCATCCGCCACGGCGGATCCCCGCAGGCGGGTAGATTACCGCCCGTCCGGGTCGGTCAGTTCGCCCAGCCCTTCGACGGCCACTCGCAGGACCTCCACCCCCGCCTCCTCCAGCCGCACGGCCTCCGCGACGAGCTCGGCCAGTTCGGGGAACGACGTGCGGGCGGCGGCCACCCGCGACCACTGCTTGCCCGCCTCCCGGTAGACGGCCGCGGCCTCGGCGTGGCCGGTCTCGGCCAGGAAGTCGGCATACAGCGGGCGGGTGGCGCCGGGCGCGGTGTACTCGACCTCCAGGCAGTCCCGCAGCCGGTCCAGCACCGGCCCGGGATCGTTGCCGAACCGGCGGGTCCAGCCCTGCTTGCCGGTGGTGTCGGCGAGCTGGGCGGCCAGCTTGCGCATGCCCGACAGCCCGAAGTTGACGTCGAAGCTGTTGCCCAGCACCGGACCGGTCAGCTTGGAGACGGTGTCCCTGATCGCGCCCGTCACGTCGGGCGCCCCGGTCGCGGGACCGGTGACCTCGATGAGATGGTGCTTGGACTTCTTGATGGCCGACCAGGCCGCCATGAAGCCGGCCAGCGGCAGCTCGGCCGGCTCGTCGTCGTGCACGTGAACGGTGTCGCCGCTGAGGCCGGTCACCACGACATCGACCGGGTCGGGGAACGGCAGGTCCGGCCGCCAGGGCAGCTGGAAGCGGCCGACCCGGCAGATCGGCTGCCGGCCGGCGGCGAGCGCGGCCCGCAGGTGACGCTCGGCGACCTTGGGGGAGCCGGTCTGGCGGCTCTCGTACGGGATGCCGGCCCTGTCCAGCGCCCGCGGGATCATCGGCTCGGGATGCGCCTGGGCCACGATCGTCAGCATGGGGGCGTGGCCGGCGTACTCGAAGACGAAGTACATGAACCCGATGCCGCCGCCGAGCCCCAGCAGCATGGCCTCGGAGCAGCCGCCGCCCAGCACGCGCCGCAGCAGCGCCGACTCGTGGTGGTGGCGCTCGGCGCGGCCGGCCACGTGGCGGTGGGCGGTGGTGTAGGACTCGCCGGTCTTGGCCATGCGCTCGCGGACCCGGCGCTTGAGATGCTTGTGGTCGGTCATATCGCTCCCGAGGCGGCCTCGCGCGAAGGACCCACGCTCCGGCTGCGCGACCCGCCGTCCGAAGAGAACCGACACGATCGAAGGTGTCGCCCCGAGGACATCGATCCCCTCTGCCTTCGCGTGCGCCGCGTGGCGTGGGCACGCGGTCAGAAGGTCAGGCGCAGGACGGCGCCGCCTTTACGTTACCGTACGGGCGGGCACGCCGGTGGCGTGTAACTTTCACTCCCGCCGGGCGGTGCCGCACAGCTCACGACGCCGCACATTGACCGGTGAAGCACGCCGCCTTGACATCGCCAGTCGGCGTCTCGACACTCGGAGCCGCCTTGCTATGTGACATACCGATGGCGCAGCGCACAGGCATGTTAGCGCTACCAGAAACCTGGCCTTCCACAGTTGCGGAGGTTCTGCAGTGAGACGATTGCGGGCGGCGACGGTCGCCCTTGTCATGCTCCTCAGCGCGTTATTCCTGGCCCCGCCGCCGGCCTCGGCGACCGGCGCGCTCCTCGCCAAGACGGTCTACATCCCCTCCCGCTGGCAGAGCACCGGCGAGGTGCCGTGGGTGCCCGAGCGTACGAAGGAGTCGGCCAACTTCATCCTTCTGTGGGGCGACCGGTCGGGCACCGACCCGCGCAACGCGCCCACGCAGTACCGCTTCGACCCCGACAACATCCTCAGCCAGCTGGAGAGCCTCTACACCTTCTACGTGAACACCATGAAGTTCACGCCGGAGACCGGCCTCCTGGCCCAGCACAAGATCATCGTCATCATCACGAGGACCTGGTCGAACGCCCCCCTCGACGCGTGGGCGACAGGCGGATCGACCGACGGCAGGGTCGGCGTCATCAACATCGCCCCCGGCGCCGCCCAGCCCGGGTCCTGGGGCCTGGCCCACGAGCTGGCCCACGTGTTCCAGAACTACACGTTCCTCGGCCGGTCCGGATACGGGTTCACGCATCCGAGCGCCGGGACGTTCTGGGAGGCGAGCGCCGAGTTCATGGCGATGCAGGTCTACCCGAAGACGGCCGCGGGCGACCTCACGAGATTCATCCGCACGGAGAACCTCGCCTACAGCAGCAGCCGTCACCACTACGGCGCCTGGATGCTCGCGCAGTACATCAAGGACCGCGACGGCCTGGCCATGTTCAACCGCATGTGGAACGAGGCCAGGAACACCGAGCATCCGCTGGAGACCTACCGCCGCATCGCCGGCATCGACCAGGCCGAGCTCAACCGCCGCCTCGGCGAGTACGCCCAGCGCAACGTGACCTGGGACTACTCCAACCGGGCCGACTTCATGCCGTTCATCAACAGCCTCTATCCGTTCGTCACCGCCTACAACGGCGTCAACGTGGAGGCGGTCAACGCCTCGGCCGGGCACTTCCGCATCTCCGACGCCCTCGCACCCTCCGACTACGGCTACAACAAGATCCGCCTCGTGCCGAGCAGCGACGGCGCCCTCATCCGGATGCGCTTCCGCGGCCACGTCAACTCCACCGCGCAGTCGGGCTGGTCGTACGGGTTCGTCGCGGTCAGGAACGGCGTCCCGCGCTACGGCCCCATCCACAGCTCCTCCAACGGCGAGGTGACCTTCCAGACCCAGCCGGGTGAGAGGGACGTCTATCTCGTGGTGCTCGGCGCCCCGGGGACCGTGCACAAGTACGCCTACCTCGACGGCTACCCGAAGAACTACCGCTACCCGTACCAGTTCCGCCTGCAGGGCGCCACGCCGTGGGGCTTCGAGCCGGGTCATGTGAAGCCGCCCGCGCCGGGCAACGGCCACTGGCACTCCAACGGCGGCGGCTGGGTGGACAATCGGGCCAACGTGGCCGCCACCGCCTATGTCGGTCCGCGTGCCGCCGTGTACGGCAACAGCACGGTCAGCGGCAACGCCCGCATCGAGGACCTGGCCTGGGTGAACAGCGGCGCCACGGTCGGCGGCAGCGCCGTGGTCAAGAACAGCGCCCTGGTCCAGGGCGGGGCCAACCTCAGCGGCAACGTGGTCATCGGCGGCGACGCCGAGCCGGCCACGGCGTGCGGCTCGGGGACGTACCTGATGTTCAACCCCGACCGGCGCTGCGACGGCGGCCCGGGGGAGACGGACGTGAACCCGCCGCACCCGATCTTCAGCGACAACGACCTGGCCTTCGGCACCGGCGGCGGGGATCCCACGCCGACGCCCGTCAACCTGGCCGCGAACGCCACGCCGTCGGCCTCCTACACCTCGCCGTGGGAGACCGTCGCGGCGATCAACGACGGCGCCGTGCCCAGCCCGCGCTGGGGCACCTGGCCCGAGACCGGCACCCAATGGGCCGAGCTGACCTGGTCGTCAGCACAGACGATCAAGTCGGCGGAGGTCTACTTCTTCGACGACGGAGGAGGGGTGCGGGTCCCCGCCTCGTGGAAGCTGCAGTACTGGAACGGCAGCGCGTACGTCGACGTGGCCAACCCGAGCGGATACCCGATCGCGGCCGGGGCCTACAACCCGGTCACGTTCACCGCGGTCAGCACCACCCGGCTCCGGGTCGTGCTGCAGAGTGGCCAGGCCTCGGTCGGGCTGCTGGAGGTACGCGCCTTCGGCTAGGCGAGCCGAAGGCCGGCGGGCCGCATGATCGCGGTGGCGAGGCTCTGGACGAAACGCATGATCAGAGCCTCGAGAAGAACCAGGGCGGCCTTGGCGAGCAGCGAGGCCAGGAACTCGGACAACTCTCTACCTCACGGGGGTGTGAAACTTCTACTTAAGGCATATTTCGGTAGAAAGATGTA
Source organism: Nonomuraea polychroma (assembly GCF_004011505.1). NCBI lineage: Bacteria > Bacillati > Actinomycetota > Actinomycetes > Streptosporangiales > Streptosporangiaceae > Nonomuraea > Nonomuraea polychroma. Next base: position 8,392,684 of record NZ_SAUN01000001.1, on the reverse strand, counting down.
CATATGGGTATGATCAATATATCTATTTGGTGAACAGTCGGTGACCATTGCGCGCCCGGGCCGCTGAGAATGATCGCGGCCCGGGCGCGTCACATGCACGCGCGGCCGTGTGGCGCGCTACTTCTTGCCAGTGGTGCCACTGGACGCCGACGCGGTCCTGCTCGCGGCGGTCTTGCGCCCACCGGTGGTGCCGGCCTTGCTGCCGCCGGTCGTGCTCGTCTTGCGCCCACCGGTCGAGGCGGTCTTGCTGGTGGTGCTCGTCTTGCGCGCTCCGGTGGTGGCGGCCTTGCTGCCGCCGGCCGTGCTCGTCTTCCGCCCACCGGTTGAGGCGGTCTTGCTGGTCGTGCTCGTCTTCCGCTCGCCGGTCGAGGCGGTCTTGCTGGTGGTGCTCGTCTTGCGCGCTCCGGTGGTGGCGGCCTTGCTCCCGCCGGTCGTGGTCGTCTTCCGCTCGCCGGTGGTGGCGGCCTTGCCGCCGCCCGTTGTGGTGGGCCTGCTCCGTGAGGTCGTCGTCCCTCTCGTGGAGGCGGTGGCCCGGGTGCTCGGTTCCGGCCGGGCGGCCGGTGTGAAGCCCGGGCGCGCGCCGGCCTGCTGCTGGCCCCGCCGTCGTTGCGCGATGATCGTTCCTGCCCCGATGGCGGCCGCGACCGGCCACTCGACCACGCCCAAGACCGCCATGGCGCCGAGCGCCCCGTAGTAGGCGATCTTCTCGGGCGGCGGGAGGAACGTCCGGGCAATGTCAACGTAGTGGCCGAGCTCCTGCCTGCTGACGCGCGGCATCGCCATGTGCGGCATCTGCATACGCGGCATCTCGACGTGTGGCATCCGGAGTTCGGGCGGACGGACCTCGACGCTGAGCATCGGCAGGTCCAGCGTGAGCAGCTGAGGCGCCTTACCGTTGCCGCGTGCTCGCGTCTGGGTGGCGTTCATAATCCCTCCTGCACGATGTAGACCTTCCTGTCCCCCTTTCCGCCGACTGTCCCCTTATTCCGGATTATAGAGATTTGGGGATTTCTGTACGCGGACTCACGGGCCGCCGGCGTCACGGCTTCGGCGGCCGGTCCGCCTCTTCCAGGGCCTCGACAGCCCGGTGCGTTCGGCCGTCGACCTCATGATCGTCCGAGAACACCGAAGGCGCCAACGGCATCGTGCACACGATGCCCTTCTGGGACGAGCTGGTCAGGGAGCGGGCGGCCGCCCATCTGGACGTGCGCTGGGACCAGGAGCACATCGACGCGCTCTGCGCCAAGCTGGTCCTGGAACCGGCGCGGTTCGACGTGATCGTCGGCTCGAACCTGTTCGCCGACATTCTGAGCGACCTGGCCGCCGCGGTCCCGGGCAGCATCGGGATCGCCCCGTCCGCCAACCTCAACCCAGAGCGGGACTTCCCGTCGATGTTCGAGCCCGTGCACGGCTCCGCGCTGATCAAGCACCGCTCCGTCGCGCCGGCCGCGATGGGCGCCGCCCGCACGTCAGCCGCGGGAGCTCAGCGACCAGGCGTTGCCGACCGGGGAGAAGGCCACGTTGTGAATCTGGTAACCGGCCGCGCCGAACTTCTTCATCTGCTGGAAGCATTCCTCGTCGATGTTGCGCGCGTAGAACGCGTTCCCGGCGATGACCGTCCACCCGCCGGTGTAGGGGAAGGCCACCCGCGTGATGCGACGTCCGCCCCGCGACATGGTGCGCATCCGCTGGTAGCACTCCTCGTCGATGTTGCGGGCGAAGAAGCCGTTCGTGGCGACCACGACCCAGCTGTTGCCGCCCCCGGGCGGGAAAGCGACGTGCATGACCTGCTGGCCGCTCTTGTAGTAGGCGAGGATCTTCCGGTAGCACTCGTCGGGGATGTTGCGGGCGTAGAACGTCTTGTCGCCGGTGATCACCCAGCTGTTGCCGCCCCCTGGGGGGAACGCGACGCAGTGGATCCTGTTTCCGGCGGCGATCAGCTGCTTGAGCTTGGAGAAGCACTCGTCCGGGATGTTACGGGCGAAATATCCGCCGTTCTGGGTCACGATGACCCAGCCGTTGGACGGCGTGAACGAGAACGAGGTGATGCCGGCGGACGCCATCTTGCCCATCCGCCGGTGGGCCTCGTCCGGAATGCGGCGGTTGAAGAAGCGGTAGCGGGCGGCCGCCTCCGCCGTACCGGTCAATCCCAGCGTGGCCAGGCCCGCGGCGCCGGTCAGGGTGAAGAACCCCCTCCGGTCCAACGCGGGGCCCTGGCGAAATCGCGAACAGTGCACGCATGGTGTCTCCCAGTGAACGATCAGACATGGGAGCTAGTTTGGCCGAATTTGAGGGATAGCGCCAAGATTTTGGCTGATTTGTACGCTAAACCACAGTCGTCAGGCCGATCGCGACCAGGACGAGGCTGATGAAGGACGCCACGGCACGCAGCGTGTTCCAGGCCGTCCACCTCGGCGAATAGTCCTTCCACGACATGGTTCCGGCGTTGAGCGCGTTGTTCATCGGCACGTTGATCGCCACCGTCACGAGGAACGAGCCGGCGAAGTTGACCGCGGCGGCGGAGAAGAACCACAGGGCGGCCGGAGCCTCCCCGAGTAACCCCGCCACCAGCGCCGCGAGCGGCGCGCCGAGGAACGGGATGTAGAGCCACGGGTTGAGGATCTTCTGATTGACACTCCGCATCGCCTCTTCGGCCTGGGCGGGCGCGATGGCGTTCAGACCCGGCATCACGGACATGGAGAAGGTGTAGAAGAGACCGGCGATGGCGGCGTGCAGGGCGAGCGTGAGCAGAACGAGTATCAGCATGCTCACATGGTGACGCTCAGCGGATGAGACGGTCCATGCACAGCCCGCTCACCCGCATAAGCGACCGTCTACGTGTGTCAGTCCCCCGACACCAGGCGGGCGGGGAAACCGCCGGTCGCGATCGGCCCCCAGCGGTCAATGTGGATGCGGATCAGCGACTTGTCCTGACGCCGCATGGCGGCGCGGTATTCGTCCCAGTCCGGGTGCTCGCCGGCGATGCACCGGTAGTACTCGACGAGCGCGTCAAGGGCCTCCGGCATGTCCAGCACTTCCGCGTGCCCGTCGACCTGCACGTACGGGCCGTTCCAGTCATCGGACAACACGCAGATCGACACCCGGTCGTCGCGGCGGGCGTTGCGTGCCTTGGCGCGGTCGGGATAGGTGGAGACCACGATCCGGCCGCCCTCGTCGACCCCGCAGCTGACCGGCGACAACTGCGGCCGACTGTCCGCACGGGTCGTCGACAGCAGGCCATGGTGCCTGAGGCGGAGAAACTCGAGAAGTTCGGGCAGGTCGACGCGGCGTGCGGTCGCGATGTTCGGAGCCATCTGGTGTGCCTCTCGGTCAGATCCGGTCAGCTCACGACCTTATCGAGCGCGGAGCCGGTCACCGACGTGAGCTACAGCAGATGGCTGCGGCGAGCCGCCGCAGCCCGGCGGACCTCGGTGAGAAACGCTTCGGTGCGACGAAGTCGCGGCGGATCACCGTCCGGTTCCCTGCCGCTGAAGGTGTCCGCATAGTGCGTGTACAACGCCCAGCAACTGTGGATGCCGGTCAGGAGGTTCTCGAGGAGGTCGAGGGCCGGGCGGGTGGGATTGATCGGACTTATGGGCAGATAGACCGACTCGAGACCGAGGTTGAGTTCGGGGTGGTTGTCGTGGGCCTTCGAGATGAGGTCTTCGGCTGCGGAAATACGGTGCTTGGCCTGGGCGACGCCGCGCAGGTGGCCTTCGGCGACGTGCAGGGCGTTGCGGATCATCGGCATGACCGCCTGCCAGGGCGAGGAGCCCGCGTTCATCGCACCGATGATCTCGGCGAGGCTGTCCCTGGCTGCGGCTTTGACCCGGTCGACCTCGGTGAGGAGCCGCGCCGGGTGGAGGCGGCTCTGGCCGGCGATGGTGACGGCCGCGGCGTGCAGCCAATGAGCGGCGGCGACGGCGGCGGCCGTGGGCTCGATCTGCGTGAACAGCTCTTCCGCGCCGAACGGATGCCGGTGGAGTATGGCGTCAGCCTGGGCGACCTGGAGCGGTGAGGCGTCCTCGCGGCTGAGGACGACGGCCTGCCGGGCCCGCGCCCTCAGATCGCCGAGTTCGGCTTGTTCGATGGCGGCCAGTTCGGCGGCGACCTCGGTGATGATACGGGCTGTTACGCGGGGCGCGCCGAGCGCGTGCAGGCTGCGGCCGACGCGGTAGGCGATCTTTTCGACCCCGGTGGCCGAGGAGGCATCGTTGACCGGCCGATGGTGTCTGGTCAGAGCCGGTACGACAACGGTGAAGGCATCACGTTCTCGCCGGCGGTACCAGCCGATGCTGCCCGGCCCGTGCTGGTCGGCGGCACTGGCTGGATGGGTGTAACAGCGCCAGCAGGCCTGTGACAGCTCCGTCAGGCAGGTGGCAAGGCGGAGGGCGTTCGGTCCCGGGGGAAGCTCGGCCACGGTGGTGGCGACCTCGCCGATGCCGGTGCTCCAGTAAGCGATGAGCGCGTTACGGACTTGGTCAACGGCGTACCGGGTCACGCGGGCTCCTTGTGTACAGAGGTGGGGGAGCGTGATGCCCGTGCTCAGGATGCTCGATCCGCCGCAATACTGGAGGCCGTTTTTACGTTTTGCGGATCCCTGATCAGCGCTTTTGCGGGGAAATGCGCCAAAACTTTTGCACAGGGAAAGCGAAGAAGGCGCTCGCCGGCCGAGTGAGGGTGCTGGCCATGGCCCTGGCGCTGGGCCCTGGTCCCAGTCCCGTTCCGGGATGGCTTTCCTCCCCCGAAAAGACGGTCGGGAACGGGACGCAGCGGGATGTTCTCCGACCGATGCACCACTACCGCGGCGAAGAAATCCACACCCGGCCGCTCCGGCGTCGGTGGCGACGAGCGATGATCACTTGCCACCATGTGTTCGCAGACCGTGGGAACCGAGGTCGCCCCCCTCTGGCCCGGACTCCCGTCCAGCAACATCCAAAGGTAGGGGTGCGTGAACGTAGAGGTGGAGATCCTCGACTTGAAGCTCCGGGTGAAAGAGCTCGAGTCGAGCACGGGACCGAACGGCGTCAACACGGCCATCGGGATCGCCGTCGCTCAGGCGATAGCCCAGATCGCGTATACCCGAGCCGAGATCACCCAAGACCTGGCGGCTCTCGGCGACGAGATCGCAGGTCTGCGCCGGCAGGTGAACGAACAGATCACGCCTACTCGGTCCGATGCGCTGGAACAGTACGCCACCCTCCGGAGCGACCTGAACCACCTGAAGCTGAGGCTCGATCGGCTGCTGGACAAGGAAGGCGCTCAGCGCCGGCAGTGAAGCGTTCGCGGGGTCGGGTGACGGGGCGACGCCGGACGACTTCTGACGTCCTGGCGCGCCCAACGGCGGGTCCTCACGACTGATGGCTAGCCTGGAAGAGTGAGCATTACCGCTGGTAGCTACACACTGGGACCCGAGTCCGGCCGGCTCCTCGTCAAGACGACCCGTACCGGGCTCGGCGCGAAGGCCGGCCATGATCTCACTCTCGAGGTCACCCGCTGGCGCGGCGACGCCACGATCGACCCCGCCGCTCCGGCCGAGTCGTCGGTGACCGTCGAGGTCGACGCCGAGTCGATCGAGGTGCGCGAAGGGACCGGCGGTATCAAGCCGCTGACCGGCTCCGATCGTGGCGAGATCGAGAAAATCATCCGGGAGAAGATCCTGCACACCGATCGCCATCCGACGATCAACTTCCGGTCGACCCGGGTGGAGGGAACCGAGGAGTCGTTCCGCCTCGAAGGCGATCTCGCCCTCGTCGGTGTCACGCAGCCCGTCATCGTGCGGGGCTCGCTGACCGACGGCCGTGTCCAGGGCTCGGCGGTCGTCCAGCAGTCCCGATGGGGGATCCGGCCGTACTCGGCGTTGTTCGGCGCGCTCAAACTCAGCGACGACGTCGAGGTCCAGTTCGACCTCGGCCTCATCGGCCCCGCGTGACCGATGCACCCACCCGAACTCCCGTGACGTACGCTAGGCGTACCCCCTGTGAACTGCGCAAACGCCTGCCCTGGCGCGCGGTGCACGGGCGTCCCCGCCGATCCCCCGAAGGAAGGCCCCCATGAGCGAACACGTCCACGTCCGGGTGAACAACGGCCTGGCGGTCACCGAGAGCGGAGAGCTGGTCGAGGAGTACGGCTGCCGGTGCGGCACCACCTGGACCCGCGTCCACCGGGCCGACGAGGGCCGTCCGGAGCACTGACCGGACAACGTCCTCGTCAACGACGTGGACGTGACACCCTTCCCCCAAACCGAGCTCGACCGACTGTGGCCCAGGGATTTCCCGACCGGGGCGCTCTCGAGCCCTCCCAGGCGAAGCGCTCGCTCCAGAAGAAGCCGGGGACCGTCACAGGGCTCAGCTCCAGCACCGTCGTCAGTTCGCCCACCGCGTTGTAGTCGGTCTTCGCGTCGTAGCGGACCGTCCTCCGGTGATGCTCGGCATTTCGGACCGACGGCCGGAAGCGGCGATGGCTCCAAGCACCCATCTGGTAACCGGTGATGCGCAGCTCCAGCATGCCGGTTCGCGGTTCGCGCCAGAAGAACCGGTAGGAATCGAACTCGAAGACGTTGCCGCGCATCCACCAGCCCGCGCCATCATCGCGGATGGCCAACCACTGGGCTTCCATATCGTTCGGGTAGATATGGACGGTGGACCAATACCCCACTGCCTCCATGCCTGCACGGTACGGCCCGCGCCCGGGACGAGGAACCGCCCAACTCGCGACATTCGTCTCTGGTGCCGTGACCGGAAACCTTCCCCGGCACAGGCGTCACCGGCGCAGCGCGAGGCGTTCCATGAGGCGCCGGTAGCGCTGGACGTCGGTTTTGCGTAGATACGTCAGCAGCCGGCGCAACCGGTTTCGGCGCACGCCGGTCACGGCACTGGACGATCAATCGAGGACGGCGCGTGCCAGGGCGGTGCCCTCGCCCGGTGAGACCGGCGCGGTCAGGAACACCGGCGCCTGGGCCATGAACCGCGGCCGCGTCCCGCGGTGCTCGTCCGCCGCGTGCACGGTCAGCGGGTGCACGAGGAAGATGTCACCCGGCTGCCCGGTCGCGTGCGTCACCGGCCGGTCCTTGGAGGCCGTGTCCAGCAGCGGCCCCGCCTCGAACGGGTCGAGCACCTGCTCGCCCAGCACGCGTACGGCGTCACGATGCGAGCCCACCCTGATGCGGGTCGCCGCGTCGTCGTCGCCCACCTCGGACAACAACACGAGCAGCAACATGGTCTCCGGCCGCCCGGACACGGCCCACGATCCGTCGGGCCTGGCCACGGAGGCGTCGATGTGCCAGCCCCGATCGTCGGCCGGCGCAACGCGGGGGAACCGGATCGGCATGTTGCCGAGGGACCCGCGCGGCACCCACCCACCAGGCCCGGCCAGCTCGTCCAGCGCCTGATGCAGCCGCGAGCTGCGCATGAACTCCCCGAAGGGTCCTTGGCCGGTCAGGTCGGCGGCCCACACGACGGGCCGGTCCCAGCTGGAGGGATCGTCGGGCGACAGGCCGATCTGCTGCCACACCAGCGCCCTGGCCGCGTCCCCGACCTCGCGCGGCACGGCGGCCTCCAGCTTGACGAACCCTTCGGCGACGAACCGGTCGACGTCCACGACACTCATGCGAGTCACCATAACGACGCCGTCCACCGGTTTTCGTACGCACCACTTCTCGGTGCGCTCCCTATGACACGTTCGCGGCGACAGTCAGAGAACGGGGGAGTCTGGTCCTCGCGTCCACCCGACGCGATCGTCCAGCGGCGCCTTCGATGGTGCCTGGTCCCGTGATCCTGGACTTCGGTTCGGCTTCTCGGTGACGATTGGCCGTATGGCCCGATTACACGGCGAGGTCGTCGTCGCGGCACTGCCGCGGGGCTGGGTCGAGGAGTACGTACGCGCCATGCTCGACCACGCCGCCAGCTTGACCCTGGACGACGACGGATGGATCCAGGGCGATGAGGACCTCGCCGACGTCACCCTCGTCGAGGGCAACCACCTGACCGCCGGCGCGCGTTACCAGCGGCACACCGACCCGGCGGACGGCGCGGCCGGGAACGGCACGACCAGCGAGATGGTGCTCACCTCGTGGGAGCGCAGGAGAGAGGTGAGCGCGGACATCACCACCTGGCATCCCAGCAACGACAGGACCACCTGGACGGTGCGGCTGCGCAACCCCGACGCGCTGGAGACCGTCGTGGTCGGCGGCGCCCATCACGCCGGCAAGCGCTATCACCGGTTGTCGTGGATCATCCGGATCGATTGCCGCCGATGGTGGCGGCTGGCGGAGGCCCGCGGGTCACGAGGCGAGAACGCCCCGGTGACGGCCCAGCTCCGCCATCGGCTCGCGCAGGGACGACTGGAGGTGAGCCCGGCGGCCGCGGATGGCGGGACGTGGCGGCTCGGCCTCACGCTGGCCGTGCGGGGGCGCGGCTGGCTCCGGCCGTTCGCGGCGGTCGGTCTGCTGTTCGGGCGGCGCGCGCTGGAGAACAAGTTCCGCGAGATGATCGAGGAGGCCGCCGAGGGCTGGAATGAGGAGATCTCCCGGCTGCGGGAGCTCGATCCCCGCGAGGCGGACCTCTGGCTTGCTCAGCTGCAGGCCATGCGATCGCAGCTCGACCGCCGGAACGAGGAAGACGATTGACGTCACGTGCCGCCCGGCGCGCTTCGTGTCACCTTTTCCCGTTGTGATCCGTCAGTGGTATGAGACAGCTGAGGAAAGGGAACGTGACCGTGAAGCCCCATGACTTTCTGGCCGTCGAGTTCGAGAGCCACCGCCCCCATCTCAAGGCGGTCGCGTACCGCATGCTCGGCTCGCTGACGGAGGCGGAGGACGCCGTCCAGGAGGCGTGGCTGCGGCTCGCTCGCTCGAACGCCGACGACATCGACAACCTTGAGGGCTGGCTGACCACCGTGGTCGGCCGCGTGTGCCTGGACATGCTGCGTTCCAGGAAAGTGCGGCGGGAGGACCCGCTGGAGGACCGTCTGCCGGATCCGGTGGTCAGCCGTGATGACGCTTCCGATGCCGGCGATCCGGAGCAGCAGGCGCTGCTGGCCGACTCGGTGGGGCTGGCGCTGCTGGTGGTGCTGGAATCTCTGACGCCGGCGGAACGGCTGGCGTTCGTGTTGCATGACATGTTCGGCCTGCCGTTCGAGGAGATCGCCCCCATCGTGGACCGGACGCCCGCGACGGCCAAGAAGCTCGCCAGCCGGGCGCGGCAGCGCGTCCGTGGTGCCGCCCCGAGCCCCGACCCGGATCTGGCCGATCAGCGCCGGGTGGTGGACGCGTTCATGGCCGCCGCCCGCGGCGGCGACTTCGACGCGTTGCTGGCCGTCCTCGATCCCGACGTGGTGCTGCGCGTCGACGGAGGTACGCTCGCCGGCGGCATGAAGATCGTCCGCGGTGCTGCGGCCGTGGCCGGCGGAGCCAGCACTTTCCACCGCACAACCGCCGTCGTCGGCCACCCCGCGCTGATCAACGGTGTCGCCGGGCTGATCATCACCAGCGACGGTCAGCCGATCTCCGTCATGAGCTTCACCATCGCCGACGGCAAGATCGCCACGATCGACATCCTGTCCGACCTCGACCGCCTGTCCGGCCTGGACCTGGCCGACGTCATCGGCTGACATGGGAGGACTTCCCCGTCGACGGTTGCCCGCCCACGTCGCCCACACCCGAGTTCCCGGATGCCCGCGTCAGGACAGTCGGCAGAGAGATCGGCGCCCGCGCTGGTGATGGAGCCCTAGCCGTGGCGAGAAAGCAGGACTTCGGCTCCCACCGGTACGTATCCGGCTGCGAGGAAGGCCCGGACGCTGGCCGCGTTACCCGGCGCCACCTGCGCCCACACGGGCTCCGGGACCAGGCGACGGGCGGACGCGGCCAGGATCCGGCCCACTCCGCGGCCTCGGTACGCGGGCTCGACCTCGACCGCGACCTCCCACCGGCCCGCCACCCCGCGCCCGATGGTGAGCAGGCCGCCCTGGCCGGACCACACGCGTACGGAATCGCGATACCTGCGGGCACGTGCCACTCGCGGATGATCGCTGCCGGTGATCTCGTCCAGCGGGACCGGGGGAGACCCCGGGAGCGACTCGGCAAGGGCCAGCAGGTCGACGGAGCCGATGCTCCGTCCTGTCTCCTCCGCCAGGGCCTGCAGGAACGGCGGGCCGAGAGGCGCCGACAGGTGGCCGGCGGGGAGCCGATCACGGATCCAGTCCGGATCGACGTCAGCGAAGATCACGGAGTGCGCGGTGAAGGCGATGACTCCGAGGTCGCGGGGGGACGGCTGCGCCAGGATCGTCACGTTGCCGTCGGCGTCGGGCATGCGCCCGAGCTGCACCTCGCTGAGAAGATCCGCCAGCGTTTCCATGCTCACATTCCAGCACGGACCCACACGACCTGGCGCAGCACAAAAGCCGCGGTCACGCGCGCTCAGGGTGCCGCTGCCGTACGGGTGTGGCCAGCGCGACCAGCGCCAGCAGCAGGCAGGACGCTCCGGCGAAGATGAACACCGCCGTCGCGCCATGACGTGCGGCGGCCCAGCCGAGGGCGGCCGCGCCCACCGGCCCGAGTGAGAAGTGGATCGTCCAGAAGGCCGACGTGACCCGGCCCAGCAGGTGTGCGGGTGTCACCTGCTGGCGCAGCGACATGGAGCAGATGCCCGCCAAGCTGACGCACGCCAGATAGAGGGCCATGATGGCGGCCACGCCCCAGACGGAGCCGGCCAGCCCGAGGCCGAGAATGGCCAGCCCCGACACGACCTGCGCCCCGATCCACAACGGCCCGAACCCGAGCATCCGCCGCATCCGGGCCACCAGCATCGAGCCGACCATCGTGCCCGCCGCCCCGACTCCCAGCACGACACCCACCACGGAATCCGGCTGGCCGAGGTCGTGCTTGAGCCGGTAGATGACGATGTCCGTCAGCCCGAGCGTCATGAAGATGAAGAACGACAGCAGGATGGTCAAGGTGCGCAGCACCGGGTGCCGGAACAGGAACTCCGCCCCCGCCAGCAGTTCCCGCCACGGCCGTCGGCCGGGAGTGGGCTCGACGGGCTCGACGACGTATCGGGAGGCGCGGGTCAGCAGGACACCGACCGCGGACAGGCCGAAGCTGGCGGCGTTGAGGGCGATCGCGGCGGTCGGGCCCAGGTGGCCGCTCACCACTCCGGCGAGGCTGGGGCCGAGGATGCCCGCCGCGGCGGCGGTGGCGTAGAGCATGCCGTTGGCCTCGGTGACCCGGGTCTCGCCGGCCAGGCCGCGGACCGCGGCCACGTACGTGACCTGGAAGAGCATGCCTACGGCCGCGGCCATCGGCAGCACCGCGTACAGGAGCCAGACGTGCTGACCGAACACCCAGACCACCGGGATCGTCGCGTACAGGACGAGCCGGATGACGTCGCAGGCGACGAGCAGCCGGCGCCGGTCGAACCGGTCGGCGAGCACGCCCGCGAACACCCCGGCCGCCACCGACGCCGCCCCCGACACGCCGGTGAGCAGCCCCATCTGGGCGACCGAGCCGGTGACGTTGAGGACGAGGAGGGGCACCGCGATGAGCGCGAACGAGTCGCCCGCCACTGACAGCGTCTGCGCGCACCAGAAGACCAGGAAGTCACGGTCCCGCCACAACGAGCCGGTCGCCGGCCGTGTGTCAGCCTTCATCGGCCACGGACAAGATCACGTGGCAAGGCTATCCGTCCCGGTCCACGCCGCGCCTCCCATTTTCCGGCCGCCGCGACGCCAGGCGGGCCACCTTCGCGTCACGGACGCGAAGGGCTCAAGCCGGCGCCGCGGAAACGGGTGCTCCGCGGATCCTGGGCTGACAAAAGTAGATCATGTAGGGTGAGCCCGCGCATATCCCCAACGCCTGGGAGCCCGCCGTGCCGCACTTGTCTCGTCGCCAGGTTCTCTCCCTGCTCCCCGCCGCCGGCCTGCTCGCCGTAGCCTCCCCCGCGCGTGCCGCGGCAGGGGTCGATCACGCGCGGCTGCTCGCCAACACCGTGGCGATCTTCGCGGGAACCGCGGACGTCAACGCCCGGCCCGAGGTCGCGGGCAAGCTTGCCGCCATCGTCAGGACCGCCAGGCAGCGGCTGACCGCCATGGACCAGGCCGGCGACGGCGAGCTGTTCGCCGGCCTGAAGCTCGGCACCGACGACGTCAACCTGCGGCTCGCCTACCAATACCTGTACGAGATCGCGCTCGCGACCCGCACGCCGGGCGGCGAGCTCAACGGCGACACCGCCGCCCAGGGAAGGGTCGTCAACGGCCTGCAGTGGTTGCACGAGCGCTACTTCGCCGACCAGTCGGCGGGCTACTACGGCAACTGGCACAACTGGGAGATCGGCATCCCGACTCACGTCAGCAGAACGCTGGTCCTGCTGGCCGAACGGGTGCGGGAGGAACGGCCCGAGCTGGTGGCGACGTACATCGCCTCCATGGACGCCTACCTGCGCAACGGCAAGGACGGCGACATCGACCTCGACTCCCGCTTCCACACCGGGGCGAACCTGGCCGACATCGCCGCCAACCGGATCCTGCAGGGCGCGCTGACCAGCGACGACGCCCGCGTCGGCAAGGCCATCTCCGACCAGGCCACCGTCTTCGCCACGATCGACCCCTACAACCTCCAGCACGGCGTCACCGACGGCTACTACCGCGACGGCTCCTTCATCCAGCACCACTCGGTCGCCTACACCGGCTCCTACGGTCGGGCCCTGCTGACCCGCGTCGTGCAGACCCTCAAGACGCTCGAAGGCGTGTCGACCGGTGGCGGCTCGGACCTGCCGGGCGTGGTGTACCGCTGGATCGCCGACGGCTTCGCCCCGCTGATCTTCGAGGGCTGGATGATGGAGATCGTCAAGGGGCGGGCGGTCTCGCGTACCACGACCGGCTACGCCGACGTCGGGACGATCGTGGAGGCCATCGCCGACCTGGCCGACCACGTCGAGGACCCCGGCGCTCTCGCCCTGAAGAAATACGTCAAGTTCCTGCCGGCCGCGGACACGGCCGCCTTCGTCTCCCCCGTCAGCATCGCCCGCTATGCGGCCATCCGCGCCGATTCCGCCATCCCGGCCGCCGACCTGAATCCGCCCGAGCGCTGCCTGGCGTACAACGCCATGGACAGGACCGTCCACCGGCGCCCCCGCTACGCCTTCGCCCTGGCGCGCAGCTCGGACCGGATCAGCAAATACGAGTACATGAACGGCGAGAACCTCATGCCCTGGTTCCAGGGCGACGGCGCGTACTACCTCTACCTCGCGGGCGAGGACCAGCGCGAGGTCTTCGGCGTCGACTACTACACGGCCGTCTCGCCGTACCGGCTGGCTGGGGTCACCGCGCCGGTGGAGGAGCGGCGCACGGTGCCCGAGCTGTACGGCCGGTTCTGGTACGAGAACCCGGGCCACCCGCTGAACTTCACCTCCTCCTCGCAGTCCCAGAACACCTACGTGTACTTCCCGCGCGCCGGGAACGCCTTCTCCGGCGGCGCGACGCTCGGCGCGTACGGCGCGGCCGGCATGGTCCAGTCCGACGACGCCGCCTACACCGCCAAACAGGCGGGCATCCTGCCCGACGACTTCGTCGCCTACCGGAACGCCCGCGCGACCAAGTCCTGGTTCCTGCTCGACGACGAGATCGTGGTGCTGGTCGCGGACGTCTCCGGACAGGGCGGCCGCGCCGCGGTGACCACGGTGGACAGCCGCATCGCCGCCCCCGGCGACGCGGTCGTGCTCACCGGCGAGCGTTGGGACGGCGGGGCCTGGCAGGCGGGCGACACCACGCCGCCGCGGTGGCTGCAGTACGCCAACGGCACCCGGCGTACCGCGATCGGCTACGCCTTCCTCACCAGGCAACCCGTCGCGGCCGGGCTGGAGACGGTGACCCGCAGCCGCAGAGTCGTGCGTACGGCCAACCCCGACACCAGCGTGACCAAGAACGTCTTCACCGCCTCGGTCACCCACCCCGCCACCGGCGACCTCCCCGCCCTGGCCTACGCCCTGGTCCCGAACGCGACCGAGGGCCGCCTGCGCGGCTACGCGGACGGCCCGCTGACCGTCCTCGCCAACAACCGGCACGTGCAGGCGATCAAGCACAAGACCCTCGGGATCGTCGCCGCCAACGTCTTCACCGACGGCCCGCGCCACGCCGGGCACCTGCTCGTCGACGGCCCCGCCTCGGTCATCGTCCAGTCAGGCGAGCGCACGGTCGTCGCCCTGTCCGACCCCACGATGAAACGTGACCGCGTCTCCGTCGTCCTGCACGGCACGTCCCTCCGCGTCGACTCAGCCGACGAGGGGGTGACGGTACGGCGCGTACCGGGCGGCACCCTGGTCCAGGCCACGACCCGCCACGCCTACGGCCGCACCTTCACCGCCACCCTCCGCTGAATTCACGATGGTCGGAATCCATATGGACGGGGTGCAAGCGTTAACCGGGGCGGATCCCGCGCAACTGGGGGAGTACGCCCTTGTCGGTGTGCTGAGCCGAGGCCGGCAGTCGGCCGTCTACCTGGGCCGCTCGGCGAACGGATATGCGGCGATCAAGCTGCTGCCCGCGGCCGATGCCGAGACGCAGCGCGCGGTGGCCGCCGCGCAGCAGGTGACGGAGCCGTCAAGCGCGCGTGTGCTGACGGCCGGAATGTACGGTGACCGGCTCTACGTGGTCAGCGAATACGTGCAGGGGGTGCCCCTGGCGCAGGTGATCCGCCAGGAAGGCCCACGTGACGCCGGTCAGCTGCACTGGCTGGCGACCACCACGATGGCCGCGCTGGCGGCGATGCACCGGGCGGGCATCGCCCACCTGGACTTCAGCCCCGCCATGGTGTTACTTGGCCCCGAAGGGCCGAAGGTGATCGGTTTCGGGATCCCGCGGCCGCCGGAGCCGGGCTTTGTGCCCGCGTACCTGTCGCCTGAGCAAGTGGCAGGTCACCCGGCGGGACCGGCGTCCGACCTGTTCTCCTGGGCCGTGACGATGATCTACGCCGGGACCGGGATGTCCGCTTTCGGCGAGGACAGCGTGGCCGCCGTGTCCCATCGGGTCCTGCACACCCCCGTGGACCTGTCGCGGATGCCGCCGCCACTCCAGCCCATCCTGGACCGATGTCTGGCCAAGCAGCCCGAATACCGGCCGACCGCGCAGGAGGTGCTGGCGTTCCTGCACGGAGCAGTGCCGGGCCGGCCCGACTTCGCCGGGCCGCCGCCCGCTTATGCCCCATCGCCCGCTTATGCCCCGCCGCCTGCCTATGCCGGACCTCCTGCTTATGCCGCAGCGCCTGTCCCGTCGAAGAGCTCGACCGGCCTGGTGGTCGGGCTGACCGCCGGGATCGTGATCTTGCTCGCGGCGGGTGCCACCGCTGTGGTGCTCCTGCTCAATCAGCGGCAACCGGAACCGGTCGCGGTCGCCACCCCCAGCGCCGTCGTGGCGACTCCGCCAGCCGGGCGCGTCTCGGTGGCCGGCCGGTGGACCGGCACGTACCTGTGCAACCAGGGCAAGACCGCTCTTGAGCTCACGATCAAGGAGACGTCGTCGGACGAACTGGAGGCCGTCTTCGCCTTCGAGGCCGACCCCAGCAACCCCGGCGTGCCCTCCGGCTCCTTCGCCATGAGCGGCCGGCTGGACGGACGGGTCCTGGAGCTGAAGGGCGAGCGCTGGATCGACCGGCCGGGCGAGTATGTCATGGTCGACCTGCGCGCGACGCTCACCCAGGACCGACCCTCCACCATCAAGGGGACCATCCTGGCCGGGGGTTGCAGCACCTTTGAGGTCGAGCGGTCCTGACGTCCACGGCGAGACCGCATGAACGCCAGGTAGCGATCACATTACTGATCTTCGTGTGGTGTTGATCGAAGATCACAACCGATATGTGATGAGATCACCTACCGGCTTCCTCCCCAAGGGGTCTCATGGCAACGAACCTCCCCTCCTTCCCCGCCGCGGACGAACACCCGCTCGACACCTGCATCCGGATACGGGAGATCGCTCCCGTGGTCGAGGTGGAATTCCCAGGGGGCGTGCCCGCCTACCTGGCGCTGACCCACAAGGCCGTACGCGAGATCCTCGCCGGGGACAACAAGACCTTCCTCAGGGCTCCCGAACACTGGCCTGCTCTCTACGACGGATCGATTCCCGAAGACTGGCCGCTCCGCGCCATCATTCAGGGAGGTCACCTGTCCACCGTGGACGGAGGCGATCACAAGCGGCTGCGCAGCCTGGTCGGCAGGGCGTTCACACCGGCCCGGGTGCAGGCCATGGAGCCGCGGATCCAGCAGATCGTCGATGGGCTGCTGGATGACGTGGTGGCCGCAGGCGACGGCGTCGACCTGGTCCCCGCCTTCACCGAGGCGCTGCCGATGTGGGTGATCTGCGAGTTGTTCGGCGTGTCGGCCGAGGACCGGCTGCGGCTGCGGAACTGGACCTCCACGCTGCTGGCGCACACCACTCCGCCGGAGGTGGCGTTCGCCACGCAGAACGACCTTCAGGCCTTCCTGCACGATCTGGTGGAGCGCAAGCAGCGGGAGCCGGGCGAGGACCTCACCTCCGGCCTGGTTCAGGCCCGCGACGAGGGGGACAAGCTCACCACCGACGAACTGGTCGGCGTGTTGTGGCTCATGCTCGTCGCCGGCCACGAGACCACCGTCCACCTGCTCGGGCACGCCATCGTGGCGCTGGCACAGAACCCCGGCCAGCTCGCGCTGGCCAAGGCCGAGGACCGGTGGGCCGACGTGGTCGAGGAGACCCTGCGCTACCGCCACTCGGTGATGATGACCAGCTTCCGTTTCACGGCCGAGGACGTGACCATCGCCGGGGTGCACATCCCCAAAGGCAAGGCGGTGGGCGTGGTCTACCAGGCGAGTGGCATCGACCCGGCGGAGTACGGCGAGAGCGCGAACCAGTTCGACCTCACCCGCGAGCAGACCGGACATCTCGGCTTCGGCCACGGCCCCCGGTATTGCATCGGGGCGCCGCTGGCCCGGATGGAGAGCCGGTTGGCGCTGGCCTCGCTGTACCGGCGGCTGCCGGGGCTCAGCCTCGCGATCGACCCCGACGACATTGCGTACTCGCCGTCGTTCTTCACGATCGGCCCGCTGACCTTGCCGGTCAACCTCGGTATCGCCAATCCCTGACGTGCAGGCGTCCGGCCCGGCGGCCCCACGGTCGCCGGGCCGCACCTGGGCGCCTACCGCCCGCGGCTCGCTAGCAGCTCTTGACCCGGGTCACGGAATACGGCTTGTAGACGGCGGCGTAGAACTTCTTCTTGCCCTTGGTCTTGGCGTTGACCGTCATGCAGCGGTACTTGGCGGCCTGGTCGCCGACCGAGCCCTTCCTCACGAACTTGATCCGGACACTGACCCTGTGGCTGCAGTGGTTGTTGAAGTAAATGGTCACACTGGTGTTGCCCTCACCCCAGGAGTAGTTGGCGAACTGGTTCCTGGGCTTGGAGCACCTGACGCTGTCACGCTCGACATAGGCTCCTGCCGACGCGGAGGCAGCCTTGGTCACGGTGGTGGCCACACTGGCCTGTGCGGAGGCGGTCGTTGCCGGGGCCAGCAGCAGGCCGGCCGCCGCGGCAGGTACGAGCAGAGCGGATGTGAGCTTCTTGCGTTCCATACTTCAACCTCATGACGCGATTGGATCTTGACGGACCACCATAACGGGCATCCCAATAACGGGTAAAGTTTGGGCCCCAACCATCCCCTTGCACGTCTGAGCCTGGGTCGCCGCTGATCGCGAGCCCATCCACCAGCACAAACACCTCCTGCGACCACTTTCCGGCACCGGTGGTGTCCATCCATGTGAGATGGACCGCAGGAGAGCAAGGAGCCAACATGCGAGGGATCCCGCCGCAAACCGACGCCTCGGCCCCTGCCCAGCGCTCGGCCGAAGATCTGCTGGCTCTGGCGCGGGGAGGAGATGGTGAGGCGTTCCGTGAGATCGTCGAGCCATACCGACGTGAGCTCCAGGTGCACTGTTACCGCATCCTCGGCTCCGTGCAGGACGCCGAGGATCTGCTGCAGGAGACGTTGCTGGCGGCATGGCGCGGGATCGGCGGCTACGAGGAACGCGCGTCGCTGCGGACGTGGCTCTACCGCATCGCGACCAACCGCTGTCTCAACGCACTGCGCGCCGGCGCACGTCGTCCGCATCCGGCCTACCGACCGGAGGTCCCGTTGCCCGAGCCGTCGCACCGCCGAGCGGAACCGAGCTGGCTGGAGCCGTACCCCGATGTGCTGCTCGACGAGATCGCCGACCACATGCCCGGACCGGAGGCGCGATACGAGGTCAGGGAGTCGGTGTCGCTGGCGTTCCTGGCGGCGCTGCAGCAATTGCCGCCGAGGCAACGGGCCGTATTGGTGCTCCGTGACGTCCTGGGGTTCCGGGCCGTCGAGGTGGCGAACATTCTCGACACGACCGAAAACGCGGTGACCAGCGCCCTGAAAAGAGCACGGAGTGCGCTGTCGCATGAGCTCCCGGGTCCCGACCGGGAGAGCGCCCCGCTCCCGAACTCGCCACAAGAGCGTCGGATCGTGGCGGATTTCAGCCGCGCATTCGAGGCCGGAGATGTCGATGCCATCGTGGCCATGCTGACGAACGACGCGTGGCTGACCATGCCGCCACTGCCGCTGGAATACCAGGGCGTGGACGCCATCTGGCATTTCCTGGCTACCGTCGCGCTACGCGACGGCCGCCGACACGTGCTGATCCCGACGCGGGCGAACGGCCAACCGGCATTCGGCTACTACATACGTGACCCGCGGACGCCGATCCTGCACGCACACGGAGTGCTCCTGCTGACCCTGGCCGGCAACCGGATCAACGCATTGACGCGATTCCACGACAACGCACTTCTGACGATATTCGGCCTTCCGCGATCGCTACGCGGCTGATTGTCCGCCCGCTCATCCAGCGACCTTTTGAGCAGAAGGAGAAACCGTGAATACCGACAGAGGGCGGATGACGTCCAAGCAGGCATGGGTGTTAGGGCTTGCTTCGCTCGCGTCGTTCATGATGGCCCTGGACAGCCTGGTCGTGACGACGGCACTGACCACCATCCGGCAGGATCTGACGGCATCGGTCGAATCACTCGAGTGGGTCGTCAACGCCTACAACCTGACGTTCGCGGTCCTGCTCTTGACCGGAGCGGCACTGGGGGACCGGTTCGGCCGCCGCCGAATGTTCGTCGTCGGGCTGGCCGTCTTCACCGTCGCATCGGCGACCTGCGCGCTGTCGCCGGACATCGGCACCCTGATCGCGTCCCGGGCGTTGCAGGGTGTCGGTGCGGCGATGGTGCTGCCGCTGTCGCTGACCCTGATCAGCGCGATGTTCACGCCGCAGCGGCGAGGCAAGGCGATGGGGCTGTACCTGGGCTTCACCGGTCTGGCGACGTTCAGCGGCCCGTTCATCGGCGGCGTCATCGCCGAAGGGCTGGCCTGGGAGTGGATTTTCTGGCTGAACCTGCCGATCGGGATGGTCGCGATCCTGCTCACGACGCGGCGCGTCGACGAGAGCGTCGGACCGAACAACAGGTTCGACCTGGGCGGGGTCGTACTCGTGACCTTGGGCGCGTTCGGCATCGTCTGGGGTCTGGTCCGCGGAAACGCGGCAGGCTGGGGCAGCGCGGAAGTACTGAGCGCGCTGGTGCTCGGTGTCGCGCTGGTAATTGCCTTCGTGCTCTGGGAACGACGGACGCTGGCGCCGATGTTGCCGATGCGGTTCTTCAGGTTGAGGGCGTTCGCCACGGCCAACCCGGCGAACTTCTGCGTATTCGCATCGCTGTACGGCACGCTGTTCTTTCTCGCGCAGTATTTCCAGACTTTGCTCGGTGACGGGCCGCTCGCTGCCGGCCTGCGATTGATGCCGTGGACCGCGACGCTGATGGTGTGCGCGCCGATCGCCGGCAGGCTGGCCGACAAGTACGGCGAACGGACGTTCGTGGTCGGCGGGCTGCTGCTCCAGACCGCCGGCATGGGCTGGATCGCCATGGTCTCCGACGCCGACACGGGCTACCTCGAACTGCTGCCCGCGCTGATCCTCGGCGGGGCCGGACTGACCATGGCCATGCCCGCGGCGCAGAAGGCGGTGGTCGGAGCGGTGCAACCACGAGAGATCGGTCAGGCGTCAGGCGCCTTCATGATGCTACGGATCTTTGGCGGGGTGTTCGGTGTCGCGGTCACGGTTGCCGTCTTCGCGAGTACTGGGGGATACGCGTCAGCCGAGGAGTTCCGTGAGGGGTTCGCGGCGGCGATGGGCGCAGTCACCGCATTCGCGTTCGTCGGCATGCTCGTGGCACTCGGCATACCCGGCAAAAGACCGGCTGCCGTGGCGGCACCGCCGCAGGCGACAAGCGTCGTACATCAGGGTGAAAGTGCCTAGCCCGCTGATCCAGCTCCGCGCGGCTCATCGACTCATATCGATGAGTTGAGCCTGAGCACTTCGGTGAGGGCGGAGATGCTGTGGTCGCCGTGGCCTGCCTCAGCCGCCCGCCTCACCAGGTCGTGCAGGGGCGCCAGCCAGGTCGTGTCGACGTTCGTCTCTGTGGCCAGGTCCGCGTCGTGGGCTGCCCCGGCCAGGAAGAGGTTCACGGAGGAGGCGGCGTCGGTGTAGTCACCGCTGTCGATCTCCTTGGCATACATCGGCAGCAGGGACTTGATCATGTCCAGCCACTTGCCGGCGAACCGCACCATGGAAGCTGCCTCAAGCCCGCGTGCCTGGACGGCGGCGGCGCCCTGGAAGAAGCCGACGAGTGCGGGCAGCAGCATGGCGCCCACCGCCATCTCGTACAGGGCGGCGAGGTCGCTCTCGTCGCCAAGGTGGACGGTGTCGCCGCCCAGCACCTTCAGGGTCGTCTCGAACTCCTCGAAGACCGTCTTGTCGCCGCTGTAGTACAGCAGGGTGTCCGGCGCCCCGACGGCCGAGGGCACGTTCTTGACCGCCCCGGCCAGGAACCGGGCGCCATGACCTATGGCCCAGGCAGCCGTCTCCCGGGCATCGGCCGGGGAACCGCTGTTGAGGGTGACAAGGGCCTGCCCACGCAGCGACGCGACGGCCGGCCGCAGCGCCAGCCGGGTGTCATCGAAGGTGGTCAGGCACGTGATGACCAGCGGACTTGCCGCCACCGCGTCCTCGATGGCCTCCGCATGCTCGGCTCCCATGGCGGTGAGGGGCGCGGCTTTGGCGGCGGTCCTGTTCCAGACAGTGGTCGGGTGTCCGGCCTTGGTGAAGGCCTCGGCCAGTGCCCTGCCCATCGAGCCCAGCCCGATGACGGTCACCGGTGTCGCGTTCTTCCCGGTCATATGCATACTCCAGCCACAGAGATAAGGAGGTGAGCGTGCTGCCGCGCAAACCGTCGTGGTCTTGGCGCGGCGCCTGCTCCATGCTGACTGGAGCACCGACATTCTCTCAAGTACCGACAATTTCGCCATGTACTGACAAAAATGTGAGTATGGGCTGATGAAGAAGACAAGGAAGCGGGCATTCACCTGCGGGCTCGACGCTGCCATCGCCGTCATGGGAGGCAAGTGGAAGGGACTGATCCTGTTCGCGCTCCAGGATGGTCCCCTGCGCTTCGGGGAGTTGCGGCGCGCGGTCCCCGGCATCAGCGAGCGGGTGCTGATCTTGCAGTTGCGGGAGATGGAGGCCACCGGGCTGCTGCATCGTGAGGTGTATCACCAGGTTCCGCCGAAGGTGGAGTACTCGCTCACCGACTTCGGCCATTCGCTCAACACCGCAATGGCGGCGCTGGGGGAGTGGGGTGAGGAGCACATCGAGCGCATCGAGGCCATCGACTGGGACCAGGTCGGGTGAACTGGCGCGTCTACTGCCGGGAAAGCATGGCCGGCAAATGTTTTGTGGTGGAATATGCCGCATGGAGCGGGCGAGGCAGCTGGTCGGCGAGATGCTTCTGTACTATTACGTAGTAGTTGTCCTGCTCACGGGCATATTCCTGGCCTTTTTCTACACGCCCGACGGCCAGATGGTGCCATACACCGGCAGCTACGAGCCGTTGCGGGGGGTGCCGATGAGCGCCGCCTACCAATCCGTCCTGGGGATCAGCTTCGACGTGAGCGGCGGCCTGTTCATCCGGCAACTCCACCACAGCTCCTCGGTCCTGCTTGCGGTGGGCACCCTCATCTGGGCCATGCTCGGCCATTTCCGGTACGTACCCGCCCTGCTCGGCCTGGGCTTGGCCCTGCTCGGCGCACTCGCCGGCTACGGCTCCGCCGACGACCTGCTGTCCGGCACCGTCCTGGGCAAGATCCCCATCGTCCTGTGGTACGGCCTGCACGTGCTGACCGCCCTGGCCCTGGCCGCCACGCTGGTGATCTCTTCGCGCCGGGAGGCCGCTCGCCGGCCCAGAACACCGGCTTTCGTGGCACTGAGCGTCGCTCTCACCGCGCTCGTGTTCTTCTGGCGATGATGGCGATCGCCTCGACAGCGTCGGTGACCACATAATCGGCATGGTGTTCATCGCCGGGCCACGTTCCCCGGTCGATCCAAATGGTTCGTAAGCCTGCCGTACGGGCTCCTTGGATATCGGCGATGAGATTGTCACCGACCATCCAGCCGCCACCGTTCAGAGTGGCGCCACATCGCTGAGCGGCTATCTGGAACAGGCCGAGCTCGGGCTTGCTGACCCCTTCAGCCCCGGACACGGCATAACCGTCGATCACGTTGGCCAGACCGGTTCGCTGCAGCTTCCCGAGTTGGTTGCCGAGTGCGCCGTTCGTGACGATGCCCACCCGCCACCCCCGCGCCCTCAGCTGTGCCAGGCCGGCCAGCACACCTGGGTAGCACTCCACGAGATCCGGCATACGTCTCCGACAGGCGGCCAAGAGCTCTTCCACCGACTCGGCCAGCGAGTAGCGCGCACGCACCTCGGCGAAGAAGAGGTCTCGGCGCGGGTGCACGTGACGATCCAGGGCGGCGAGCCAGGCCACTTCCTCAGGTCCCAACCGCCGCTGCTCGGCGAACTCCGTGGCCCATCGCAGGAAGGCGGCATCGAGGTCAACGAGCGTTCTGTCAAGGTCGAAGAGAGCGAGGGGCTGCACGGTCTCCACCATAAAGATGCGCCAGCCGACCGGGCCGGCCCGCGATCACCCCGGCGGCTGAGGGACGGGCTGCTCGCTCATGAGTTGGCCTTTCCGGTGTTGAGGGCGGTTTTGAGTACCTCGATGGCCTGGGCGGTGGCGGCGCGGGAGGCTTGGGTGTCGCGGACGGGGTTGAGCATCATGAAGTCGTGCAGGGTGCCGTTGTAGCGCACGCTGGTGGTCGGGACGCCGGCCGCGGTGAGCTTGCGGGCGTAGGCCTCGCCCTCGTCGCGCAGCACGTCGTTCTCGTCGACGATGACGAGGGCCGGCGGTAGCCCGGCCAGGTCGTCGAGGGTGGCGCGCAGCGGTGAGGCGGTGATCTCCGCGCGCTGGGCGGGGTCGGTGGTGTAGGCGTCCCAGAACCAGGCCATGGCGTTGGCGGTCAGATGCGGGCCGTTGGCGAACTCGCGGTAGCTGTCGGTGTCCTGGGCGGCGTCGGTGACCGGGTAGTACAGCGACTGGTGCACGAAGGTCACGTCGCCGCGCCGTTTGGCCATGATGGTCAGCGCGGCGGTCATGTTGCCGCCGACCGAGTCGCCGGCCACCGCGAGGCGGGAGGCGTCCAGGCTCTCCTCGGCGCCGTGCTTGGTGATCCACTGCGCGGTGGCGTACGCCTGCTCGATCGCCACCGGGTAGCGGGCCTCGGGCGAGCGGTCGTACTCCACGAAGACCAGCGCCGCGCCCGCGCCGACGGCCAGCTCGCGGACGAGGCGGTCATGGGTGCCGGCGTTGCCGAGGACCCACCCGCCCCCGTGGACGTACAGGACGACGGGCAGCGTCCCGGCCGCCCCTGCGGGCTTGACGATGCGCACCCGCACGTCGCCGACCTCGGCCGGGACTGTGATCCACTTCTCGTCCACCTCGGGCAGGCGATCGGGGGCGGTCTGGACGTCGTCCAGCAGCTTGCGGGCGCCGTCGACGCCCAGCTCGTACAGGAGCGGTGGCTTGGACGTCGCGTCGGCGAACTCCTGTGCCGCCGGCTCCAGGACGTGTCTGCTCATGATGTGCTTCCTTTGTTCGTGGTTTCCGGCCGTTCGATACGGAGGAACGTCTCGAGTGCTTCCGGGCCGAAGGGAACGAGCGACAGCTCCAGGGAGCGGTCGCCGTGGGGCAGGGGGCCGGGGATGTGGCGGCTGCATCTGGCTCGCTTCGGCTCTGGAGACAGGCGAATTCCATGGGCGCGAGGTGGGGTCCGGGCCGGCGTTTCAGGCATTTCCCGTGCGAGGTTCGTCGGGACGGGAGTCGCCCTCCAGCGCCTCGACGGCGTCGAGCAGACCGCGCAGGCCGATCTCCTCGCGTTCGACGTCCGTCGGATCGAACAACCAGTCGGTGATCGGCAGGTCGGCGGCCTCCTCGGGGTGGCTCGACTCGGCCAAGGTGATTTCCGCCTCGACCTCGATCTGGAGTTCGTACAAGGAGTCGTTGTCGCCGGTGGGAGTGCTCATCTTTCCTCCATGCGTGTCTTGGGCGGATGTCCGGCGGGCCGCCGGCTGACCGCGTGGATCGCCCGCAGGCGGATCTGCCCACGTCCAGCAGCCTGATTCCAGGTGACAGCTCGCACGCCTCGGCCAGCCAGGCCAGTGCGGCCGGACTCGCACTGCCGCGACAGGCGGCGGGTATGGCGTGCCGCTCCCCGAGCTCGGCCAATGGCCGTCGTCGCCGTCCCCGTAAGGGGCCGTCCGCGCTCAGGACGCGCGCGGGGCGCGGCGGTCCTTGCGCTGGGCGAGCTCTTCCTCCTCCACCAGGGTGAGCATCGGCTTGCCCGGTTCGCACAGCATCGTGACGGTGAAGCGGAGCGGGATGTCGTCGCGGTTGTTGCCGTCCTGGTAGTGGATGACGTCGCCGCCCGGCTCCCAGAACGCCTCCCCGGCGCGTACGACCCGCTCCGGCTGGCCCTCGATCTCCAGCAGCATCTCGCCTTCCACGACGTAGCCGAAGGCGGGACCGGAGTGCCGGTGCGGCGGCGTGCCGGGGTCGCCGGGCGGGTACTCGATGACGACGGTCATCGCGTGCGCCCCCTCGGGGATGAACGGCGGCTCGGCCTCCTGCAGCATGGTGAGCGCCGTCTGCCAGGCGGTTGATCTCGGCTTGGCCCCCGTGGCCGCCGGGTCGATATCGGGCATGGCACTGCCTTTCGTGAGAGTGCGTTACTTTCCGGCGGCGTTCTGGCTGAGCCAGTCGCGGTAGCGGATCTGCCCGAGGGTGGCGCCGTCACCGGGCACCAGCGTGCGCTCGCTCGGCACGCTGCCGAAGTAGCGCGCCTGCGGGTCGGTGACCACCTCGCGCGGGTCCCCCCAGGCGGCCAGGGCCTCACGGAAGAACTCGTCCATCCTGAACTGCTCCGGCCCGCCCACCTCGACCCTGCCGTTCAGCGGCGACCCCACCGCGACCCGGCCGACCGCCTGAGCCACGTCGTCACCCGCCATGGGCTGGAAGAGCACGGGCGCGATGTGCACCTTGCCGTCGACCGTGGACTGGTCCGCGATGCCGCGGATGAACTCGAAGAACTGCGTCGCGTGCACGAGCGAGAACGGGATGGACGACTTCTCGATCAGCTGTTCCTGAGCGATCTTGGCCGCGAAGTAGTCGTTCTCCGGCAACCGCTCGGTGCCCACCACGGACAGCGCGACATGGTGGCCGACGCCCGCCGCCGACTCTGCCGCGAGCAGATTACGGGTGGAGGTCGTGAAGAACTCCATTACCGCGGCCCGCTCGAACGACGGGGAGTTCGACACGTCGATCACCGTGGACGCACCGGCCAGCACTTCGGCCAGCCCTTCACCGGTGAGCGTGTTGACTCCGGTGTTGGGTGACGCCGCCACCGCCTCGTGACCGTGCTCTCCGAGCTTCGTCACGAGTTTCGACCCGATCAGGCCGGTCCCGCCGATTACCACGATCTTCATGACATAACCTCCTGTCCGCCGGGGCTCTTGGTGGCCAACCGGTCGCCAGCTAAGACAGGGCAGCCTCTCGGCCTGTGACAGCCTCAGCGAAATCTTTTCTGTGAGCCTCTCTTCGGCCTTTCCTCCCCCGGCTTGTCTCTGCTCGCGCACGCCTGCGAGCAAAGGACTCACCTGCGGATACTCGGCAATGACGTCATCTCTTGGCCCCGTACCGCCCCGGTGCCCGCCACCGCGGGAGAACCGGCACTCCTGTGGAGATCTCCCGGGATTGTGACCTGCCGCCGGCCTGTTCTGGCTGCTCAAGGGGTAGGCGGCAGGGGCCGGTCCAGGAGGAGGTCCGGCCGGTGGGATCATCGAGGGGCAGCGGGGACAGGGGGCCAATGGCGATGGCGGTGGCGGATGCCGAATCGGGCGGTCCGGGAGGTCTCGAGCAGGCCGCGGAGGTTTTCGCCGGGATGCGGCCTCGCCTGTTCGGGATCGCGTACCGGATGCTGGGCAGCGCCACCGAGGCCGAGGATCTGGTGCAGGACGTCTGGCTGCGCTGGCAGGGCTATGACCGCACCACGGTGGACAACCCGGCCGCGTTCCTCGCGACGACGATCACGCGTCTGGCCATCAACGCCGCTCAGTCCGCGCGCGCCCGCCGTGAGACCTACGTCGGCCCATGGCTGCCCGAACCCGTCGACACCAGCGCGGATCCGCACCTCGGCGCGGAGCGGGGTGAGGCTCTGGAGTTCGCGGTCCTGCTTCTGCTGGAGAGGCTTTCGCCCACAGAACGGGCGGCGTACGTGTTGCGGGAGGCGTTCGAATACCCCTACCGGCAGATCGCCGACATCATCCAGCTCAACGAGGCGGCCGTACGCCAGCTGGTCAGCAGGGCCCGCAAGCGCGTGCTCGTCGAGCGTCGTGCACCCGTGAGCAGATCGGAACAACGCAGGCTGCTGGCGGCCTTCATCACCGCCGCCCGCTCCGGCGACCTGAAAGCCCTGGAAGAGCTCTTCGCCGAGGACGTGATCAGCTACTCCGACGGCGGCGGCCGCGTGCGCGGCGCCTCCCGCATCCCCGTGGTGGGGGCGTCGCGGCTGGCGAAGGTCATCAGGGCGTTCTCGGGCAGTTTCTGGACCGGGGTCGAGGTGGCGTGGGCGAGCACGAACGGTCAGCCCTCCGCCCTGCTGAGCCGCGACGGAGAGGTGTTCGCGGTCATCACGGTCAACGCCTCGGAGCAGGGCATCGACCAGGTGTTGTGGATGCTGAACCCGGCCAAGCTCACCGCTGTGTCCGTCTGACGGGCCGCAGGGCTGATGCTCGGTCTCGTCCTTACGACTCGCCGGAGCTTTCGGATGCCGCGTCATGACCGCGTATTCCGGCGCGGGCCCCACCGGCATTGGTCGCGATCGTCGCGGCGACCAGCAGGACGCAGATGGCTGCGATCGATGCGACCACCCCGGCCACCCCGATCCAGGGCGACGCGAGCGGCAGCAACAAGATGCCGGTGACGCCGGCCAGAACCGCGCCGGGATGGATGACGCGGTCTGCGACGACGAGCGTGTGCACCGCCCACAGCAGGGTGAGATACAAGCCGACCGGGATCGCGACGGCGTAGCCGAGTGCCGGCGGTGACGCCTCCACCTCGTGCCCACTCTGCTCGACCGCGACTTCGAGCCCGGCGCCGAGCGCCGCGAGGGCCGCGAAGATGCCGTAATGGCCGTACCCCCACAGGTAGGACCGGTGCCGGCGGTCGCTGAGACCTTCGCCTGCCTGTACGAGGAAGTACAGCCACCAGTGGGCGAACAGCAGCACGAGACCGGAGACGGCGATGACGACGAAGGGACTGCTGACCTCCCCTGCTTCGAGCGCTCCCTCGACCCCTCTGCTCACGGCGAGGACGCTCTCGCCGAGCAGGATGATCGTGAACAGTCCGTAGCGCTCGGCGATGTGGTGCGGGTGCCACGTGGTGGGCCTGGCCCGCTCCGCCCACCGTGGTACCGCGAGTTCCAGGACGACCAGGCAGGCGAAGAACGGCAGCGCGGAGGATGAGGGCAGGATCCCCGTCTCTACGAGGAAGAGTCTCAGCACCCATGCCACCTGCGCGATGCTGATGCCGGCGGCGTAACGCAGCGCGGTGCGACGACGCGTCCGATCTTCGAGCCCCGCCCGCAGCCATTGGCCGACGAGCCCGATCCTCATGATGAGGTAGCCCAGCGTGACGACGCCGAAATCAGCGTGGCCGGCCGCCGCGGGCACACCGACGGCGAGCACCAATACGCCGCCCATCTGCACCATGGTCAGCAGCCGGTAGGGGACATCGTCGGTGTCGTAGGAGGAGGCGAACCAGGTGAAGTTCATCCACGCCCACCAGATCGCGAAGAACACCTCCAGGAACGGCACGAGCCCGGCGAGGCCGTGACCGTCGGCGATGCCGTGCGCGAACTCGGCGGTGACGGCCGCGACCGCGACCACGAAGGTGAGGTCGAACAGCAGCTCCAGCTGGCTCGCAACGCGGTGCGGCTCGTCGATGGCACGCGCGCTCATCCGGACTCGGATCTGCATTCTGATGCTGCTGGCTGTCGGCAAGGGTCCCGCTCCTGTCGCTCCGTGAGTCGTTCTTTTCGAAGGACAGGACAGGACTGAGGGCCGACCTGTGACAACGAGGGCCCAAGAAACCCAAATCAGCCGACACAACGCCGCGAGTGCTGATCGCCGACATCCGGCCCAGTCGCGCACGCTCGCCAAGATCAGGGTACGGTCGGGTCGCGGACCGATCCCCGGCGCGTAGCCCTCGGGCGGGTGCCCGGAGCGGTGCGGAACTCACCCCGTGCCGCCGATCGTCCACTGGACATCGGGGGCTTTCGATGGGGGTGCGCATGGCCGAAACGCTGCTGCTGGTGCTGTCCGTCGTCCTGGCCTGGCTCGTGTGGATGACGATCCGGTCCTTCAGCGAAGAACACCGCTGGCTCGCCGAGCTGCCCCACGAGGTGGGTGACGATGAGATCGGCGAGATCGGGCCGTACGAGCTCGCCTATCTGGCCGGCGGTGCGCGCCGGACGGTCCACACGGCCCTGGCCGTGCTGCTGCAGGCCGGCAGGATACGGATCAGCAACACAGGCAGAGTCACCGCGGTGGCCGACGCCGATCTGCCCGCTGCTCCGATCGCCGAGCCGGCCGGCGGCCCGATCATTGAGCCTTCCGGCGGCCTGATCATCGAACCGGTCGAGCGGGCCGTCATGGAAGTGCTCGATCGCGCCGGGAGCTGCTCAGCCGACGATTTGGTCCGGCTCGTTGCCGCAGGCCCGGAAGCGGCCCGCGTCCGCGCCGAACTGGCGCGTCAGGGCCTGCTGATCCCCGAGGGCGCACAGCCCCACATCCGGCGCACGCTGGACCGCATCCGGATCTTCTCGATCGCGGCGATCGCGGGTTGCGTGGTGACCCTGGCGCTGGTCGTCGCCGGGGTCGCGGCCTTCGAGGTGCGTACGATCGGCGCCATAGTGATCGCCGCTGCCGCAGGTGCCATCGGATGGCTCAATCACCCCACTTATCAGCAGGAAGTGCGGAGCCTGCCCTTCGTCCTGCTCACGGAACAGGGCCGCCACCTGCTGTCCTCGGCCCAGCGGCAGCACGGCACTCCCCCCAAGGGACCCTCCAAGCTCGTCGCGGCCGCCACGGCCTTCGCGGTGGCGGTGAACGGCCTGCGCGGGGGCGGAGATCCACGCCTCTCACTGCTGTCGGACT
Organism: Nonomuraea polychroma; assembly: GCF_004011505.1. NCBI lineage: Bacteria > Bacillati > Actinomycetota > Actinomycetes > Streptosporangiales > Streptosporangiaceae > Nonomuraea > Nonomuraea polychroma. Next base: position 8,362,989 of record NZ_SAUN01000001.1, on the reverse strand, counting down.
CCGACGGAGACCGGGCATCCGGCTCGGGATCATCGTCCGGCTCCGCCCACGATGGCGGATACAGCTGCTCGAGCAGCGCGTCCAGCTGCTCCAGCGGTGGCGGATCGAGCTGCTCGAGCGGCGGCGGCTCCTTCTGATCCTTCGCGAACCGGAGATCGGAGGACACGCGGGCGGCGTTTGGGGATTGACAAACGGGGCGGCGTACGTCATCATGAAAATGCGACCCGGGGAGATGGGTCTGCGTAAGCGTGGACAAATTCAGTCGGAACGAGTACGCTCGTGCTTCCACGCTGCCTTTTGCGACCCGCGATGCTTGCTCACGTTGCGAGGTTGTCTGGCGTGCGTGTAGTCAGTCCGCCGCGAGCCCTCGGAAGGACATCTGTTGGCAGCCTCGCGCAACGCCTCCGCCGTACCCGCTGGTCCCCGTCGCGTGTCATTTGCGCGCATCCAGGAGCCTCTCGAAGTTCCTGACCTTCTCGCTCTGCAGACCGAGTCTTTCGATTGGCTGCTCGGAAACGAGAAGTGGAAGGCCCGGGTAGAGGCGGCTCGTCAGGCCGGGCGCAAGGACGTCCCGACCCAGTCGGGCCTCGAAGAGATCTTCGAAGAGATCAGTCCGATCGAGGACTTCTCGGGGACCATGTCCTTGTCGTTCCGCGACCACCGCTTCGAGCCGCCGAAGTACTCCGTAGACGAGTGCAAAGACAAGGACATGACCTTCTCCGCCCCGATGTTCGTGACGGCGGAGTTCATCAATAACACCACTGGTGAGATCAAGAGCCAGACGGTGTTCATGGGGGATTTCCCGCTCATGACGCCGAAGGGCACGTTCATCATCAACGGCACCGAGCGTGTCGTGGTCTCGCAGCTGGTCCGTTCGCCTGGCGTCTATTTCGAACGTAATGTCGACAAGACGTCGGACAAGGATCTGTACGGCTGCAAGGTCATCCCGTCGCGCGGTGCGTGGCTGGAGTTCGAGATCGACAAGCGCGACAGCGTCGGTGTGCGCATCGACCGTAAGCGCAAGCAGGCCGTCACCGTGCTTCTTAAGGCACTGGGCTGGACCAGCGATCAGATTCTCGAGCGTTTCGGCCAGTACGAGTCGATGCGGGCCACCCTGGAGAAGGACCACACGGCCGGCCAGGATGACGCGCTGCTGGACATTTATCGCAAGCTGCGGCCGGGTGAGCCGCCGACCAAGGAGTCGGCGCAGACCTTGCTGGAGAATCTCTACTTCAATCCCAAGCGGTATGACCTGGCCAAGGTGGGCCGCTACAAGATCAACAAGAAGCTGGGTGTCGACGCGGAGATCACCCAGGGCACGCTGACCGAAGACGACATCGTCGCGATAGTCGAATATCTGGTGCGGCTGCACGCCGGTGAGGAGTCGGCGGGCCTGCCCCTGGAGGTCGACGACATCGACCACTTCGGCAACCGGCGGGTACGCAGCGTCGGCGAGCTGATCCAGAACCAGGTCCGCCTGGGCCTGGCCCGTATGGAGCGGGTCGTGCGTGAGCGGATGACCACGCAGGACGTCGAGGCGATCACGCCGCAGACCCTGATCAACATCCGCCCGGTCGTGGCGTCCATGAAGGAGTTCTTCGGCACTTCGCAGCTGTCGCAGTTCATGGACCAGACCAACCCGCTGTCCGGTCTGACGCACCGGCGGCGTCTGTCCGCGGTGGGGCCGGGCGGTCTGTCGCGGGAGCGGGCGGGCGTGGAGATGCGTGACGTGCACCCGTCCCACTATGGCCGGATGTGCCCGATCGAGACCCCCGAGGGTCCGAACATCGGCCTCATCGGCTACCTCGCCTGTTTCGCCCGGCTCAACGCTTTCGGGTTCCTCGAGACGCCGTACCGCAAGGTCGTCGACGGCAAGGTGACCGAACAGATCGACTACCTGACCGCCGACGAGGAGGATCTGTACGTGATCGCCCAGGCGAACTCCCCGCTGTCGGCGGACGGCGGGTTCGCCGAGCAGCGGGTGTTGGTCCGCACGAAGGGCGGCGAGTTCGAGTACGTCCGCTCGAACGAAGTGCACTACATGGACGTGTCGCCGCGCCAGATGGTGTCGGCGGCGACCGCGATGATCCCCTTCCTGGAGCACGACGACGCCAACCGGGCACTCATGGGCGCGAACATGATGCGCCAGTCGGTGCCCCTGCTCAGGAGCGAGGCGCCGCTGATCGGCACCGGCATGGAATACCGTGCCGCGACCGACACGGGCGACATGGTCAGCGCCGAGAAGGCGGGCGTGGTGGAAGAGGTCTCCGCCGACTACATCACGATCTCGAACGACGACGGCACGAGCACGACATATCGGCTGGCGAAGTTCAAGCACTCGAACCAGGGCACGAGCTTCAACCAGAAGCCCATCGTGGCCGAGGGCGACCGGGTGGAGGTCAACCAGGTCATCGCCGACGGCCCGTGCACCGACAAGGGTGAGATGGCGCTGGGCAAGAACCTTCTGGTGGCGTTCATGCCGTGGGAGGGCCACAACTACGAAGACGCGATCATCCTGTCGCAGCGGCTGGTGCAGGACGACGTGCTGTCCTCGATCCACATCGAGGAGCACGAGGTCGACGCCCGGGACACCAAGCTGGGCCCGGAGGAGATCACCCGGGACATCCCGAACGTCTCCGAGGAGGTGCTGGCCGACCTGGACGAGCGGGGCATCATCCGCATCGGCGCCGAGGTCGTGCCCGGTGACATCCTGGTCGGCAAGGTCACCCCGAAGGGTGAGACCGAGCTGACGCCGGAGGAGCGGCTGCTGCGTGCGATCTTCGGTGAGAAGGCCCGTGAGGTCCGTGACACCTCGCTGAAGGTGCCGCACGGCGAGCAGGGCAAGGTCATCGGGGTGCGGGTGTTCTCCCGTGAGGAGGGCGATGAGCTTCCTCCGGGCGTCAACGAGCTGGTCCGCGTCTATGTGGCGCAGAAGCGTAAGATCACCGATGGTGACAAGCTGGCCGGCCGGCACGGCAACAAGGGTGTCATCTCCAAGATCCTGCCGGTCGAGGACATGCCGTTCCTGGAGGACGGCACCCCGGTCGACATCATCCTCAACCCGCTGGGCGTGCCCGGCCGGATGAACGTCGGCCAGGTGCTGGAGACCCACCTCGGCTGGATCGCCGCCAGAGGCTGGGACATCTCCGGCATCCAGGAGGCCTGGGCCGACCGGCTGCGCGAGAAGGGCTTCGAGAGGATCGAGCCGCGCACCAACATAGCCACGCCCGTCTTCGACGGCGCCACCGAAGAGGAGATCATCGGGCTGCTCGACAGCACCGTCCCGAACCGTGACGGGGATCGGCTGGTGCAGCGCAGCGGGAAGGCCCGGCTGTTCGACGGTCGCAGTGGTGAGCCGTTCCCCTATCCCATCGCGGTGGGCTACATCTACATCCTCAAGCTGCTCCACCTGGTCGACGACAAGATTCACGCTCGGTCGACCGGCCCCTACTCCATGATCACCCAGCAGCCGCTCGGTGGTAAGGCCCAGTTCGGTGGGCAGCGCTTCGGTGAGATGGAGGTGTGGGCGCTGGAGGGGTACGGCGCCGCCTACGCCCTGCAGGAGCTGCTGACCATCAAGTCCGACGACGTCCTCGGCCGCGTGAAGGTCTACGAGGCCATCGTCAAGGGCGAGAACATCCCCGAGCCCGGCATTCCGGAGTCCTTCAAGGTGCTCATCAAGGAAATGCAGTCGCTGTGCCTGAACGTCGAGGTGCTCTCCAGCGACGGCATGTCCATCGAGATGCGCGACACCGACGAGGACGTCTTCCGCGCCGCGGAGGAGCTCGGTATCGATCTGTCCCGGCGTGAGCCGAGCAGCGTGGAAGAGGTCTGAGCGCGTCAGGCCTTCTGCGCGACGGTCACGATAGCCATCCGGGGCACCTCCGCCAGGAACAGGCCGTCCCGCCGGTACACGACCGGCTGGGACGGCGTGGCGACGTCCACGTGTGGCCGGTGTTCACGCAGGCCAGGTAGCGATACGGGTGCTCCTTCGCATGACCTGGAGGTCGTCGGCCGTCGGCGAAAACCGGGTGACATGTCGCATCGCTTGCCGGAATGCTGGGCTCGGTCGATGAGTTCTGTCGGTGCTGACAGTCAGTATGTGCATGACGAGGACTACTTGCGAGACCGACGGCTGGGATGCCAGCCATGACCACGTTGTACATGACAATCCCGATCGAGGTGCCGTGCCCAGCCCACAGCTTGACTCACCCGCCAAGTCCGAGGCGGCCGTTCCAGGTCGCACCCCGGCCGTGATCCGGCTGCTCGTGCTCGCCACATTCGTGGTCATCCTCAATGAGACGATCATGATCAATGCGATCCCGAGGTTGATGGACGCGCTGCACATCACCGAGCAGACCGCCCAGTGGCTCTCGACCGCCTTCATGCTGACCATGGCCGCGGTCATCCCCATCACCGGGTGGTTCCTCCAGCGCGTGTCCACCCGCAGCGCATACACCACCGCGATGATCCTTTTCCTGCTCGGCACGGCGTTGGCCGCCATCGCGCCGTCGTTCGAGATACTGCTGGGCGCCCGCATCATCCAGGCGTCCGGGACGGCCGTGATGATGCCGCTGCTGATGACCACGCTGATGCAGGTGGTGCCCGAGTCCGACCGGGGCCGGGTGATGGGCAACGTCACGCTGGCCATCTCGGTCGCGCCCGCAATGGGCCCGGCCGTCTCAGGGGTGATCCTCCAGTTCGGGTCCTGGCGGCTGCTGTTCGCCGTGGTGTTCCCCATCGCCGCCCTGATCGCCTGGCGCGGCCTGAAGCAGCTCAAGAACGTCGGAGAGCCCCAGTTCAGCACCATCGACTGGTTCAGCGTGGCAACCGCCGCAGCCGGTTTCGGCGGCCTGGTCTACGGGCTCAGCCAGTTCGAGGGCCGGGACGTCGGCGTTGCCTCGGGAATCGTGGTGGCGGGCCTGATCGCTATCGCCGTCTTCGTGGTCCGCCAGCTGTCGTTGCAGAAGCGCGATGTGCCGCTGATGGACCTGCGCACCCTGCTCCACCGCACCTACACGGTCGCGCTGATCCTGATGTCGGTGGCCTTCATGGCGATGCTCGGCTCGATGATCATGCTGCCGCTGTACCTGCAGAACGTCCGTGGGCTCAGCGCCCTGGAGACCGGACTCCTCGTGATGCCGGGCGGCCTCGCGATGGGACTGCTGGGTCCGACCGTCGGCCGACTGTTCGACAAGTTCGGCGGCCGCGTTCTGGTGATCCCCGGCGCGATCGGGATCATGCTCGCGCTCGTCGGCTTCACCCAGGTCACGATGACCATGCCCTACTGGCAGCTTCTCGGCCTGCACGCGCTGCTGATGGTGAGTCTGGCCGCGACCTTCACCCCGGTGTTCACTCTCGGGCTCGGAGCGGTTCCTCCGCACCTCTACTCCCACGGCAGCTCGATCCTGAGCACGCTGCAGCAGGTCGCCGCGGCCTTCGGCACCGCGCTCGTGATCACCGTGATGGGCGCGCGAGCCGATGCCCTGAGATCCGCAGGAGTCACCGAGGTGGTCGCCAACCTCGACGGCATGCGGCTGGCCTTCATCATCGGCGCGGTGCTGTCCGTGGCTGTGGTCGTCACCGCCCTGCTCCTGCCGGCCCGGGCGGACAACGCCGCCGAGCTCGAGGAAGCCACGGCGTAGCTCGCGTGCTCCCAGCGCACGCGGGGAACGGTCCTCGACGCGCCTCGCAGCGTCAAGCTGAGCCGGGACTGAGCATTCGAAAAGGGCTGGCCGCCGGACGGTGGCCAGCCCTCCGTACTGATGGTCGGTGTGCCCCTTCTGTCAGTGTCCGCCGGTGAGGTCGTCGGAGCGTCCGGCTTCCAGGCGGGACCACTGGGCGGTGGGACGTCCGTTGGTGCGGGAGTAGTCGCCAGTGATCTGCGGCCAGCCGTCGGGCGAGTCCTCCCACGGCTCTTGCCGCCCGTACACGGTCCTGTCCAGCAGGCCGTAGGTCTGGTCCATCACCTCGACGCCGCGGCCGGTGGTCCAGTAGGTCTCGAAGACCCGGTCGCCCTGCCGCAGGTAGCACGCCAGCATGAACGGGCCGCGCCCCGCCATCAGCGCGTCGATGGACTCTGCCGCGGAGTACCACGGCACGTCCCAGCCCATGAAGTCGCGGTAGCGGACGCTCTCCTCGTACGGGCCCTGGCACAACGTCGCGTAGGTGACGCCGCGCGCGTGCAGGTAGGACAGCTCCCGGACCTGGCTGTTGAAGAACGTGCAACCCGCGCACTGCTCAGCGGCCGGGTGGCCGGTGTGCCACATGTGGAAGTACGCGATCAGCTGCCGGCGGCCCTCGAACACCTCGAGCAGCGTGACCGGACCGGTCGGGCCGATCAGCTTGGCGGCGGCGTCGACCTCCACCATCGGCAGCCGACGGCGTGCGGCCGCGATCGCGTCGCCTTCGTGGGTGTGCGCCTTCTCCCGGATCCGCAGTGCGTCCAGTTCGGCCTGGTAACCGGCCCGGTCTGCGATCTTGGGGGCTTGCGCGGTGGTGTCGATGTTCACGATCTTTCCCTTCGACTCCGGTGGACTTTCGCTCCACCGACGAAGGCGGCCGGACCACATCGACATCGGCTGAAGAAAATTCTCAAAGTTCTTCGAGCCGGCTGGTCAGGTAGCGGCGCTCGGTCTCGGTCGGTGCCAGCTTCAGGGCTTCCTCGTACGCCGCCTTGGCTTCCCCTGTACGACCGGCGCGGCGCAGCAGATCGGCCCGGGTCGCGGGGAGCAGGTAGTAGCCGGCGAGCCGGCCGGACGCCGTCAGCCGGTCGACCATGGCCAGACCGGCCGGGATGCCGTCGGCCATCGCGACCGCCACGGCGCGGTTGAGGTCCACGACCGGGGACGGCGCCAGCCGGGCCAACTCGGCGTACAGGCTCGCGATCTGCGGCCAGTCCGTGCCCGCCGCGTCCGGCGCCGTGGCGTGGCAGGCGGCGATCGCGGCCTGCACCTGATAAGGCCCGGTACGCCGCATGACCAGCGCCTGGTCGAGCAGTGCCACCCCCTCGGTGATCAGCGCCTGGTTCCATCGGGATCGGTCCTGGTGCTCCAGGGTGACCAGCACGCCGTGGTCGGTACGCGTCGGACGCCGGGCCTCATGCAGCAACATCAGTGCGAGCAGTCCGCGTGGCTCGGGTTCGTGCGGCATCAGCCGGACCAGGACACGGGCCAGGCGAATGGCCTCCGCCGTCAGCGCCCGGCGTGCGTCCTGCTCGTCGTAGCCCTCATTGAAGATCAGGTAGAGCACCGCGAGGACGCCGGCCAGCCGCTGCGGGAGGAGCTCGGCAGACGGTACGCGGTACGGGATGCCGGCCTCGGCGATCTTGCGCTTGGCGCGGACCAGGCGCTGGGCCATCGCGGGCTCGGCGGTCAGGAAGGCCCGGGCGATCTCGGCGGTGGTCAGGCCGGCCAGCGTACGCAGGGTGAGCGCGACCCGGGCCGCGAACGGCAGCGCCGGATGGCAGCAGGTGAAGATCAGCCGCAGCCGCTCGTCCGGGATCTCCTCCACCGGCGACTCGTCCGGGTCGTCGGCCGGCACGGCGAGCCGGCGCAGCTTGGCCGCACCGGCGGCGTCGCGGCGCAGCCGGTCGATCGCGCGGTTGCGGGCGGTGGTGGTGAGCCAGGCGCCCGGGCGGCGCGGCACACCGTCCCGCGGCCAGGTGACCAGTGCGGCGGCGAACGCGTCCTGCGCGCAGTCCTCGGCCAGGTCCCAGTCGCCCGTCAGCCCGATCAGGGTCGCGACCACCTGACCCCACTCGTCCCGGAACGCCGCATCGACGGCCGCCCGGACCCGATCGTCTGCGCTGTCGTTCGGCGAGGTCATTCCCAGACGGGGCGGATCTCGACGCCGCCCCAGCGTGCGTACGGATGACCCGAGGCGATCGCGATCGCCTCGTCCAGGTCCGCGCACTCGAGGATCACGAGGCCACCGACGAAGTCCTTGGTCTCCGCGAACGGTCCGTCCGAGACCAAGGTCTCACCGTCACGGACCCGGACCGTGGTCGCGTCCACCACGGGACGCAACCGTGCGCCGACGAGCATGCCGCCCCGCCGGTTCACATCCGCCACCCACGCCTGGTGCACCGGATCCGCCTCAAGCTCCTCGTTGCTCGGCGAGACCGTCTCGTCGTCACAGATCAGCAGCACGTACTTCATGCGCTCGATTCTGCCTGACCAGCATTGTCAGCCGGGAGAGCTGCGGAGTCACCTCAGTCGCGCTCGATGCCCAACTCCCGAGGCCCTTGAGGGGCGAGCTGAGGCACAGGCCATAGTCCCTGTGGTGGAGACATACATGGCGGTCTCTCCGGGGGCTGAGGTCGGGGTTCTGGTGCTGACCGGGTCCAGCGGTCGGATCGATGCGGAGCGCTGCGACCTGCTGGCGCAACACGGCGTGACCGCACTGTCCATCCGATGACGGCAAGGCACTTCCCTTCACCTCATATCCGGCGGAATGGCCCGATCACGGACCGCCCACGTCCTTCCGTGCCTTCTACGAGCGCGGTCTCGCTGCCGCTCCACCTGAAGCGGCGATCCCGCTGGAGCGGGCCCGCGCTGACGTCCTGCTGGTCGCGGGTGCGGACGATCAGATGTGGCCGTCATTGGCGTTCGCCGAGGCACTTGCGAAACGTCGCGAGGTCCGCATTGTCAGTCATCCTTCAGCGGGACATCGGCCTCGCTTCCCGGGTGAGCTTCCTGCGCAGCCGTCGCCGTCGTACCTGTACGGAGGGTCTTCTGCGGCTGATGCGGCCTTGGGAGCGGCGGCCTGGCCGCACAACCTCGCCATGCTGAGTTCATGACGGGCTTCCCAAAGCAGACCGGCAGCGCCCGGGTGCCCAACGCCGCTGCGGCAGTGAGTATGGCGTGAGGGCCGGCCGGAGGAAATCAGCAGACTCGCCGGATCCGTCACAATGCCTGATGTGATTGTGGACAAGGCGGTCTACTGCAACGGCGTACGTGAGACCATCACCGGCGACATCAGCGACGCCTTCAACGCAGCCCGCGCCAGAGGCGACTGTTTCCTGTGGATCGGCCTGCACGAGCCCACCCAGGAGGAGTTCGACCTGATCACCAGCGAGGTGAAGCTGCACCCCCTGGCGGTCGAGGACGCCATCCACGCCCACCAGCGGCCCAAGCTCGAACGCTACGACGACACCTTGTTCGTGGTGCTCAAGACGCTGCTGTACGTGGACGAGACCTCCGACATCGAGGTCGGCGAGATCAACCTGTTCCTGGGCGGCGACTTCGTCATCAGCGTCCGCCACGGCCAGGGCAACCCGCTGGCCGGAGTGCGCCGGCGCATCGAATCCGACCCCGACCTGCTGGCGGCCGGACCCGCCGGGGTGCTGTACGCGATCTGTGATCAGGTCGTCGACACCTACTCCCGCATCTCCCATGAGGTCGAGCACGACCTCATCGCGTTGGAGCGGCGCGTGTTCAGCGGGGAGTACGCCGATGTCACCGAAGACATCTACTCCCTCAAGCGGGAGGTGCTGGAGTTCCGCGCCGCCCAAGATCCTCTGGTGCCGGTCCTGGAGGAGATCGTCAAGGGCCGGGTGGAGTTGTGCACGGTCGCTCGTGACCAGTTCCGCGACGTGCTGGACCACCTGCTTCGGGTCGACGCCCAGGTTGACGAGCACAACGAGCTGCTGACCAGCGCCTTGAGCGCGCACCTGGCCCTGGTGGGCCGCGAGCAGAGCGCTGCGGCCATGCAGCAGAACGCCGACATGCGCAAGATTTCCTCGTGGGCCGCCCTCATCGCCGTACCCACCATGATCGCCGGGATCTACGGCATGAACTTCGACTACATGCCCGAACTGCACTGGCTGCTCGGCTATCCCTTAAGCCTGACCGTCATGGTCATCGCCGTGATCATCGTGCACCGGCTGCTGCGCAAGAGCGGGTGGCTGTGAAGACTCCGAAGTCCTCCCGCCGCCGGCCGTCCCTGAACAGGCTTCTGCTGGCCGCAGTCGTGGCCTGGATCGCCGTGCTGACCGTCATCATCCTGCTCGATCCCCGCGGCGCCGGCCCCGCGCCATGAAGATCCGGCCGCCGACGCGAATGCCGGCCCGTCCCGCATAACGACCACCTGGTCGGCGTAGGTCTCGGCCTGGTCGAGGTGGGCGAGCCTTTCGGTGAGCGGTGAAACCGATGCCGAAGTCGTGAAACCAGGTCGAGGGCATCGTGAAACCTCGGCCGCCGAATGTGAAGCCATGAGCATCACAGAACATGACAGCGCCGGGGGCCGGCTCGCACTCTCCGGGCGAGCCGACCTCGCAGTCCGTGCTGAGGCGTTGGTGAAGTCGTTTGGCGATCAGCGTGCCGTCGACGGGATCGACCTGGCTGTGCGCCCTGGTGAGATCTTCGGCGTTCTCGGGCCGAACGGTGCCGGCAAGACCACCACGCTCCGCATGCTGGCCACCCTGCTGAAGATCGACGCCGGTCGTGCCGAGATCTTCGGTGTCGACGTGGCCGGCAATCCGCACGTGATCCGGCAGCTGGTCGGCGTCACCGGACAGTACGCGTCGGTCGATGAGAACCTGACCGCGCGCGAAAACCTCTGGCTCTTCGGCCGGCTGCAAGGGGTCGCCTCTGCGCGCGCCCGGCGGATCGCCACCGAGTTGCTCGGCCGGTTCGGCCTGGAAGAGGCCGCGGACAAACCGATCGCGCAGTTCTCCGGCGGCATGCGGCGGCGCCTCGACCTGGCCGCCAGCTTGATCAGCAAACCACCGCTGATCTTTCTGGACGAGCCCACCACCGGTCTTGATCCGCGCACCCGTGGCCAGATGTGGGAGACCATTCGCGACCTGGTCGCCGACGGCTGCACGGTGCTGCTGACCACGCAGTACCTCGACGAGGCCGACCAGCTCGCCGATCGGATCGCCGTGATCGACCACGGCCGCAAGGTGGCCGAGGGAACCCCTGATCAGCTCAAGACCACGGTCGGCAACTCCACCCTTCAACTGCTGCTCGCCGAACCGGGCGAGGTGCCCGCTGCCGTGGAGGTCGTTCGGCGCGTCCTCCGCTCCGACCCGGTTCTCAGCCCGGAGCAGGGCCGGCTCAACGTCGCTCTCGACCAGGCCGACCTGGCAGCCGACGTACTGATCGCGCTGCGGACCGCCGGGGTCTCGATCTCCTCGGTGAGCGTGGCCAAGCCCAGCCTGGACGAGGTGTTTCTTGCCCTCACCGGCCACGAAGCCGGCGACAACGAGACCGACGCGAAGGAGAACCGATGAGCACCACGATCGCACCTGCCCGCGAGACCGTGCGGGCGGCGGACCGTGTGGAGGCCGCCCGGCCGCATGTCTCCATGCAGGAGACGTTCAGCCAGACCCTCACGATGGCGTGGCGGGCTCTCAGGAAGATGCGCCGCAATCCAGAGCAGTTCTTCGACGTGGCGCTGCAGCCCCTCCTGTTCACCGCGATGTTCGCCTATATCTTCGGCGGCGCCATCGCTGGTGACGTGGAGAGCTATCTGCCGCTGATGATTCCGGGCATCCTCGCCCAGACCGTGCTGACCACGTGCATGGCCACGGGGACGCAACTACGCGAGGACATGGAGAAGGGGGTTTTCGACCGGTTCAAGTCGTTGCCGATCGCCCGGGTCGCGCCGCTGGCCGGTCCGATGGTGGCCGACCTGCTGCGGTACACGATCGCGGCGACCCTGACCTTCGGCATGGGTCTGCTGATGGGTTACCGGCCCGGCGGGGGAGCGCACGGTGTGCTCGCCGCGATCCTGCTGGCGATTTTCACCGGCTGGTCGCTGGCGTGGGTCTTCACCTGGGTCGGCACGATTGCCCGAAGCGCCCAGGCCGTGCAGGGCATCTCCATGATGATCCTGTTCCCGCTGACGTTCCTGTCCAACGCCTTCGTTCCGATCGAGACCCTGCCGGACTGGCTTGCCGGCTTCGTCCGGATCAACCCGGTCTCACACCTGGTCACGGCCGCTCGTGACCTGGCCAACAGCGGTCTCGTCAGCGGAGCGGTGGCCTGGACGCTCGTGGCCTGCCTGGTCGTCATCGCGATCTTCGCGCCGCTGTCGGTGCGCAGCTACAAGCGGCACATCTGACACCTTCTCGACGAGCCTGCGTGCCTCGTCGAGAAGGTCCGCGCCACGCCGATCGCCGTACTGGGCGCGCACGGCGGCGATCATCCCGGGCGCGGCCTCTTCGGCGTACGGTTCGATCCGCTCGAAGGACATGCTGGGCATGTGGTTGTAGGCGAACCGCTCGGCCAGCACCAGCAACCTGACCGCGTCGCCGGGCGCCATGGCACCGCGCAACAGCCCCCAGACGCCGAAGGCGAAAAGCATCGACCCCCACACCGGGTAGTCGAGGGAAGGGCTTCCCGCGGACAGCACGTCGTTGGCACGGACCGAGGCACAGGAGTGAAACAACTCTTCGCCGTACGAGAGGTCTGCCGGCCCGGCGTGGTAGGCGTGCGCCGTCAGGGCGCGTGCCTCGGCGGTGACCACCCACGGCTCGAATCCTGTCTGCGGCATCCCGGGCAGGCGCATGTCACGTGCCCGTTCTACGGCCAAGCGGTATTCCGCCAGAGCGTCGGCGGTCTGGCCGCGGGCGAGGGCGAGTTCGGCGGCGCACAGCGGGACGATCGCCAGCCCGCCGAGGACCGCCTCGCTGTCGCTCATCCGAGAGATCTCCATGAGCTCGGCTTCCGCGGTCGCAAGGTCGCCTTCGGCGAGCGCGGCCACCATCAGCACTGACCGTAGCTGAGTCTCGTCGTCCGTGGCGCCGAACCGGCTCAGAACCGGAAGGGCGGTGCGCGCGTGGCCGACCGCCCGCCGGTGGTCGCCGAGCCGCATGAGCAGGTGCGCCAGTATGGCATGCAAGGTCGCCGCGAACCACGGTCCGTCGTCCTCGCGTATCAGTGCCAGAGCTCGCTCGGCTGCCGCGACTGCCCCTGCCGGGTCGCCCGCGTTCTCCAGGATGTGGGATCTCATCTGCGCCGCCATCAGCGCTACGTCACGGTCGGCGCTCCTGGAGAGTTTCTCGAGCCGGTGGTGGAAATCGGCGCCTTCGGATGGGTCGCATGCGAGCATCACCGTAGCCATTGCCGCGATGCGGGTGTCCGTTGTGTCACGGACGGGCAGCCTGCTGAGCAGGGCGGCCAGTCCCTCGTCGCGATGGTCGGTGAGGACCATGATGTTCATGAGAGCGACCAGCAGGGCCACCCGGGTCACGTCTTCAAGCTCTGGCGGCGGATACCAGTCGGTGACCGCCTGCGTGATCGCCTCTCTGAGGGTGATGATCCTGGGGTGGTCGCCGCGGACTGTCCACAGCGCACCTACTCCGGCCAGCAGTTGGACCGCCGTGGCCGGGTGGGGCTCACCGAGCGCCTGGCGGAGCAGCTCGGCCAGGTTGCTCTCCTCGGCCCGCAGCGCGTCGACGGCCGCGAGCTGGGAAGGGCCGAACAGCACGGCGCCGTTCTCCAGGGCGTAATCCGTTGCCCAAGCCCGTTGCGCCGCCCGCGCTGTCTCATCGTCGCCGGCCTCCAGCAATCGCATCCGGCCGAACTCCCTGACCGTCTCCAGCATCCGGTAGCGAAGGCCGTACCTGGTCTCCCGGACGGTCAGCAGGGACTGCTCGGTCAGTGCCTGTACGGCATGCAGAGCGTCGGCCCCCAGCACGTGCTCGGCAGCGGCCAGCGTGAAGCCGTCGCCGAAGAGCGAGAGCCAGCGCAGGGCCCGCTGTTCCGGATCGTTCAGCAGGTTCCAGGACCAGTCGATGACCGCGAGGAGCGTCTGGTGCCGGTCGGGAGCGCTGCGATTCCCGCCGCGCAGCAGGGCGAACCGGTCCGCCAAGCGCCGCCCGATCTCCTCCACGGACATCACGCGCACCTTGGCCGCGGCCAGCTCGATCGCGAGCGGCAGCCCGTCGAGCCGGGTGACGATCTCGACGGCCGTCTTCTCATCGATCCGCACATCGGGGCGTGCGGCTACGGCGCGCTGCCGGAACAGCTCCACGGCGTCGCCGGGCCGCAGCTCGCCCAGAAGGTAGACCCGCTCGGCGGGGATCGACAAGGGGGCGCGGGAGGTGGTGAGCACCCGCAGGTCACGGGTGGTGGCGGTGAGGAAGGCGACCAGGTCGGCGACGGCCTCGATCACGTGCTCGCAGTTGTCCAGGATGAGCAGTGCCGGCGCCTGGTTGAGGTGCTGGGCGATCCGGGTGCGAACGTCGGCGCGTTGTTCGGGGGTGAGGACGCGCCGCCCGCTGACCGAGTCGCGAACCCCGAGCGCCGAGCCGACCTCGCCGACCACGCCCTCGGGTGAGGAGACACCGACGAGCTCGACGAAGTGGGCGATGGGTTGCGCGGCGTTCCTGCCCACCACGTGGGCCAGCCGCGTCTTGCCCAGCCCACCCGGACCGATGATGGAGAGCACCCGGTTGTTCTGCAACAAGGCCTGGATCGCGCGGATGTCGTCGTCGCGGCCGAGCAGCGAGGAGCCGTCGAACAGGATGCCCTCGCGGACCGGCCGATCTGCGGCCAGCAATCCGGCATGGACGCGGGCGAGCTCGGGCCCGGGATCTGTGCCGAGGCGCTCGGCCAAGCCGGTGCGATAGCGCTCGTAGCGTTCCAGCGCCGCGGCCGCCCCGCGTACCGCGGCCTCGCTGCGCAGCAGGCATGCGAGCAGTTCTTCATCGTACGGTCGTACAGCCACTGCCTGCTCCAGCAGGGGCAACGCGCCTGTGTGGTCGCCGCTGCTGCCTCGCGCGACGGCCAGTACGTGGCGCGCCTCGGCCAGCTGTCCGGCGGCGACGGCCATCAGGTCGGCAAGGGGGCCGGTGGACGTCGCCAGGCCGTTCGCCGCAAGGTCTATCGCCTCTTCGGCGAGACGCTGCGCGACGGCGGCCTCGCCCTCACCCAGCGCTCTACGCGCTCGTTGCACCAGATCGCCGAGCAGAAGCGCGTCCACTTGATCGTCCGGAAGCCCGAGCCGGTAACCGCGCGCCGTCCGCACCACGGCGTCGGCGCAGGTCGCGGCCCGAGTCCGGGAGACCACCACTTGCAACGCCTTCGTGGGGTTGGCCGGCGGTTCGTCACGCCACAGCTCCTCGATCAACCGCCGGTCACTGGTGCCTGATCGTCCGTGCAGCGCGAGCACCGCCAGCAGGGTCTGCGCACGGTCGCCGACCACGCGCGAGCCTCGCCAGCGGACGCCGTCGAGCAGGATCAGCACCGGAGCCACACACCCCAGCTTACGGGGCGGGTTCCGACGGCATGATCGGACAGCATGCCCGCCCGTCATCGGCGGAGCGAGAGCGACCGCAGCAGGAGCAGGGCAAGACCGATCAGCCCGTCCAGCGCCAGCAGGGTCCAGCTCACCACTGTGAACAGGTGCACCTGCGGCTGGGTGACGCCGGGCAGCTCGCCCAGTCGGGTGATCGCCGCCCACTGGGCCTTCGTACCGGTAAGGAACAGCGTCAGCCACACCGCCACGACCTGCGAGGCATCCCACAGGGCGTGCAGCAGGACCACCACGACGTACCAGCCGACGACTGGAGGCCGCAGCCGGGGCCGCCCGCTGCGGCTGCGCGAAGCGGTCGCGAACAGGGCGCCGCCCAGCAGCGCGGTCCACAGGCCGTGCCCGACCGGGGCGAGCACCGCGCGCAACGCCTCGGTCTCGACCAGGTTGAGCAGCGACAGGCCGCTGGAGGTGAACAGCGCGTTGAAGGCGTACCCGGCGCTTTCGAACGCGGCAAAGCCGAAGCCCACGGCCGCGCCGAGCACCATGCCGTCGCGTGCGGTGTAGAAGGGCAGGCGGCGGGCGATCAGCCATAGTGCGGCCAGCTTGACCCCTTCCTCGATCATCCCGATCACGAGGTACGTCCAGCCCGACACGTGCGTCAGCAGGGTCGACTCCAGGAGCGAGGCGCCCAGCACGCCCAGCACGCCGCCGTAGACGAACGCGGAGAAGACGCGCTGGGCGGTGACGACCGCGTCGGCGCGCCGGAAGGCGAAGGTGACGAACGTGACGGGAACCAGGAAGCTGCCGACCAGGATGATGGTCGGAACCAGGTTCTTGTTTTGCGTGACGAACGTGACCACCACGGTCGCCACCCACAGCACCAACCCCCCGAGGAAGATCCGGATCCAGCCGGGGCCGGGCTGTGGTCGCCTGATCCAGGGGTGGGGCGCAACCTCGGTGGAGGTGGTGGGCAAGAGGTTCATGGCGTGCTCCTTTCGGGGGGGTGCCCCGGGGCTTTCACCAGGATGTGCGCCGTCGGCCGGATTGTCGTCCCGGCCAGCGGCCATCCCGGATACCGGCTGGCTGGAATCCTGGCGTCCCGGTCAGCTGCGGGGGACGGGGAGGTCGGCCCTGGTGTCCCGGTCAGCGGCCGGGGACGGGGAGGTCGGCGTGCAGCGTGGTGCCCTGGGTGGGAGGGCTGAGCAGGGTGAACGTGCCGCCCAGCGCCTCGACGCGGTCGGCGAGCCCGATGAGCCCGGATCCTTGGCCGGCTACAGCGCCGCCAACGCCGTCGTCCTGCATCTCCAGCCGCAGAACGCCCTCATCCAGATGCGCCCGAACCATCGCGTACGTCGCGCGGGCGTGTTTGGCCGTGTTGGTGAGCGCCTCGGAGACGACGTAGTAGGCGGCCACCTCCACGGGTTCGGGCAGCCGGTCCGCCACGTTCACCTTGAGCTCGACCGGCACAGGGCTGCGGCGGGCCAGCGCCTTCAACGCCGGGCCCAGTCCGGCCTCGGTCAGGATCGCCGGGTGGATGCCGTGGGAGATCTCGCGCAGTTCGTCGACCGCCTCCCTCAGCCCGTCGGCCAGCTGGTCGAGCGGTTCGCCGAGTTCCGGCCGGTCCGGCGGCAACGTGGCCTGGGCGGCGCGCACGTCCAGCACGAGCGAGACCAGCCGCTGCTGGATGCCGTCGTGCAGGTCGCGTTCGATGCGGCGGCGGGCCTGGTCGGCGGAGGTGACGATACGCGAGCGGGAGGCGGCCAGCTCCTCCCGCTGGCGGGCCAGGGTTTCCGCCATCGTGTTGAAGCCGCGTTCGAGCACGCCGATCTCGCCGACGCCGCGCTCGGGCACGCGTGCCTGGAGCTCGCCGGCCGCCAGCCGCGCGGCGGCTCCGGCAACGCGGCGCACCGGGAAGACCACCGCTCGGGTGAGGTAGCCGGAGTAGGCGCCGATCAGGGCGACCGACGCGATCAGGCCCGCCACTCCCACGGCGATCGCCCGGCGCGCCGCCGCGTCGGTGCGCTGCCGCTCGGTCCTGGTCAGCGACCGCGCGGACGCCACCAGCTCGTCGAAGTCGCCGCGCATCGCGTCCACCCGGCGTTTTCCCTCCAAGGTCGCCGGCACGGTCGCCGCGGCGCCCTCGCTGGAGGAGCCGCGGCGGAGGGCCGCGACCAGAGGGACGGAGTAGTCGTTGATGTAGGAGCTGCCCGCGGCGGTGATCTCCCTGGCCAAGTCCTGCTGGGCGGGGACGTCGGCCACCAGCCGCTCCAGCGCGCTCGCCCGCCCCGGGAAGACCGCGATGGCGTCGCGCCACGGCTGGAGGAACTGTTCCTGGCCGGTGAGGGCGAAGCCGCGCTGGCCCGTCTCCATGTCGATGATCAGACGTTCCAGCCGGTTGGCCATGGTCATGACCTCTGCGGAGCGTTGCTCGCGGAGCTGGGCTTGGCGCAGGTCGGAGATCGAGGCCAGCAGGACGGCGAACGCACCGCCCACGATGAGCGCGAGCACGGCTCCCGTCGCCACGGCACGCAGTGTCAAGCCATGACCGGCGTTGCTCGCCGGCCGCGGTGCCCGGCCGACGCCCATGGCGGGAGTGTACCGGCCGCCGGAGAGGGTCCGATAATGCTGGTGTGACCAGTACTGGAGTGGTTCTCGCCGACGACGACGTATTGCTGCGCGAGGGGCTCGCCAGCCTGCTGCAGCGTTCCGGCCTGGACGTGGTCGGACAGGCCGGCGATGGCGAGCAGCTGCTGGAGCTGGTACGCGAGGCCCAGCCGGCGCTGGCGATCGTGGACATCCGCATGCCGCCGACCAACACGGTCGAAGGGCTGCAGGCGGCCGCCAAGATCCGGGAAGAGCATCCCGAGGTCGGCATCCTGGTGCTGTCCGCGCACGCCGAAGCCGAGCACGCCATGCGCTTGCTGGCCAGCGGCGGCGGCATCGGTTACCTGCTCAAGAGCCGGGTCACCGACGTGGAGGAGTTCGTCGACACAGTACGGCGCATCGCCAGGGGCGGCTCGGTCGTCGACCCGGCCCTCGTCCAAGAGCTCGTGTCGGCCCGGCGCCGCGACGACCCGCTGGACGTGCTCAGCGCCAGGGAGCGAGAGGTGCTGGCTCTGATGGCCGAGGGCCGCTCCAACGCCGGCATCGCACGTCGGTTGTGGGTGACCGAGGGCACGGTGGAGAAGCACGTACGCAGCATCCTCACCAAGCTGGGGCTGACCGAGGCCGACGACGACCACCGGCGGGTGCTGGCCGTCCTCACGTTCCTCGATGCGCGCTGAGCAGTTCACGGATGGCCGGCCCGGACAGCCCGGACTTGGACAGGAACCCGATCGCACGGCTCGCCTCGACCAGGTGCACTAGGTCGTCCGCGTCCCGGGCCGAGATCATGATGACCGGGACGCCGTCCAGCCGGTCCGCAACGTCGAAGCCGCTCTCCTCACCCAGCCCGATGTCGACCAGCGCCACGTCGGGCCGCAACGCCGAGACCAGCGCCCCCGCCTCGGACCCGGTGCTGGCCACGCCGACGACCCGGACGCCCTGCAGCTCCAGCAGCCGGCACGCGGCCTGCAGGAACCGCCGGCTGTCGTCGACGATCAGGCAGTGCAACTCCACGGTTCTCACGCTGCCACCGCACCGCGCGCCGGGCATTCCCGCCAGCAGGTATCCGGGCGGTCAGGCCATCCGGTAGCGGAAGTTGGGTGCTGGCGGTGACGACTCCTTCCGCCTCGCTTGCTGGGATTGGTGACGTCTGGGCGACCGGCACGGACGGTCGCGTGAAGCCGTAGAGGAGTCACATCATGACAGCGACGGCTGATGCTTCATCCGGAGTGATCCGCAGCCTGGTTCCGGCGCGACTGGATCGATTGCCGTGGACGTCGTTCCACACCCGGCTCGTGGTGGCGCTCGGCGTGGCATGGGTGCTCGACGGTCTGGAGATCACCATTGCCAGCTCGGTGACGGGGGTGTTGAGCCAGCCCGGCACGCTGGACATGTCGGCGACCGCCGTCGGGGCCATCGCGACCGTCTACCTTGTCGGCGAAGTGGTGGGCGCCCTGGTCTTCGGACGGCTGTCGGACCGGCTGGGCCGTCGCAACCTGTTCACCGTGACGTTGCTGGTGTACCTGGTCGGCAGCGGTCTGACCGCGTTCACGCTGGGGCACGGCACCGGCTGGATCCTCTACCTGTTCGCCACCCGCTTCATCGCGGGCATGGGCATCGGCGGTGAGTACGCCGCGATCAACTCGGCGATCGACGAGATGATTCCCGCCACGTACCGGGGCCGGGTCGACATCGGCGTCAACGGAACCTACTGGGCCGGCGCCATCCTCGGCACCCTCGGCACGCTGGTGCTCCTGCATTCGCTGTCCCCCGCGATGGGCTGGCGGCTGGCGTTCCTGCTCGGCCCTGTCCTCGCGGTCGTCGTGGTGTACGTGCGGCGCAACCTGCCGGAAAGCCCTCGCTGGCTGCTCATGCACGGCCGCACGGCGGAGGCGGAGCGCACCATGGCCGCCATCGAGGCACAGGCCGGCATGCCCCGCGGCCTGCCGCCGGTGGACGACAGCGGCGCGATTGAGGTCAGGCCGAAGCCGGTCGGCTACCGTGCCCTGCTGCGGGTGCTGTTTGTCGATCACTGGCGGCGCTCCGTGCTGGGCGCCACCTTGATGATCACCCAGTCGTTCCTGTACAACGCGATCTTCTTCACGTACGCGCTGGTGCTGACCCACTTCTACGGGGTGCGCGCCACTGACGCGCCGATCTACCTGATCGGGTTCGCGGCGGGGAACCTGCTCGGCCCGCTCACCATCGGCCGGCTGTTCGACACCATCGGCCGCAAGCAAATGATCGCCGGCACCTACCTCGTGTCCGGCGTGCTGCTCGCGATCACCGCCGTCCTCTTCGACCACGGCGTCCTGACCGCGGCCACCCAGACCGCGGCATGGTGCGTGATCTTCTTCTTCGCGTCGGCCGGCGCCAGCGCCGCCTACCTGTCGGTCAGCGAGATCTTCCCGCTCGAGGTGCGGGGCCAGGCGATCGCGGTGTTCTTCGCCATCGCGCAGTGCTTCGGCGCGGTGGGGCCCGTGCTGTACGGGCACCTCATCGGCACCGGTTCCGACCCGTCCCGGCTGTTCGCCGGCTACCTCATCGGCGGCGCCGTCATGGTGGTCGGTGGTGTCGTCGAGATCCTGCTCGGGGTCCGCGCCGAACGCCGGCCGCTGGAGGCGGTGGCCCGCCCGTTGTCCGCGATCCCCGGCACGGCGGTGCCGAGGGCGGCGGGCGCGACGACCACCTTCTCCCCGCGCCGCGAGGACTAGCCTGCGCCGCCGAAACGAGCCGTGAAGCCGTGTCGGCCACGTGACCTGTGGAAGGAGACCCCGATGACCATGCCCGACCCCACCAACGGCATCGACGGCAACGGCGTCGACTACGCCCCCAGGCCCATCTGGCCGGACGCACGGCTGATGTGGACGGGGGGCGCGGCCACCGCCCTGGTGGCGGCCCTCATCGTGCTGGTCGGCGTGCTGTTCACTCGAGGAGTGCTGGGCATCCCGGTGCTGGCTCCGGAGCGCGCCGGGGTTTTCGGCGACTCCACCACCATCACCTATGCGGTGTCCGCCGCAGCGGCCGCCTTCCTGGCCACGGCGCTGCTGCACCTGCTGCTCATCGCGGTCCCCAGCCCGTTCTCGTTCTTCGGCTGCATCGCGGCGCTGGGCACCCTGGGGGCGGTCATCGGCCCGTTGACCCGGGACGCCCTGCTGGACAGCAAGATCACCGCCGCTGTCATCAACCTCGCCGTGGGCGTCGCGGTCATCTCGCTCCTGTCCGGCGTGGCACATAGCGCGCTCCAGCGTGCCGGTTCCCGCCGCCCGCCCGGCTCGCACGCCGATGGGCGCGGCCGCTGGTGACAAGGCGAGGTCGCATCAGCCCCGGCAAAGGACCCGACGGTAGTGACGCGAATCACCGTCACCAACGCCTCATCGTTGTCACACTCCCCGGCCCGATTCCGTCATGTGAGTGAGGCAACGTTAGGGGGCGCCAAATGCGTTCGTTGTTGGCCAAACGCCGCTCGTTTCAGTTCTCCCACTGGTCGTTCATGTTCGCCGAAATCGCCGTCTGGTCGTTCGTCGTTCTGGCGGTGACCGGGGCGGTGCTGATGGTGTTCTACAACCCCAGCATGTCCCAGGTCACCTATGACGGCTCGTACGGCCCGCTGCGCGGGCTCTTCGTCAGCGAGGCCTTCGACTCGACCATGCATCTGAGCCTGGAGGTGCGCGGCGGACTGCTCATCCGCCAGATGCACCACTGGGCGGCGCTCGTCTTCGTGGCGGCCGTCGTGTTGCAGCTGCTGCGTATGTTCCTCACCGGCGCGTTCCGCCGCCCGCGCACCGGGCAGTGGCTGATCTGGGTCACGCTGCTGGCGCTGGGCATGGCCGCCGGCGAAACCGGCAACGCCCTGCCTGACGACATGCTGTCGGGTGGGAGCCTCTGGCTGATCATGTCGGTCGTGCAGTCCATCCCCGTGGTGGGCACCTGGGCGCTGTCGGTCCTGTTCGGCCCGGACTTCCCCGGTGACCGGGTCATTCCGGTCATGTACGGGGGGCACCTGCTGGTCTCGGCCATCATTGCCGCGCTGCTGATCGCCCGTGAACTGCTGGTGCGGCGGCACGGCCACTCCCGGTTCATCGCCTCGCTGCCGGCGCAGCGGAGCGCGCGCCCGACGATGGCGCTCGCGACGATCGGCATGCTGATCATTCTCGGGTTCGGGTTCCAGATTGCCCCTATATGGCTGTACGGCCCTGCCAAGCCGACGCATATCTCAGCGGGCTCGGTTCCCGACTGGTACATGGGGTTCCTCGACGGCGCTCTCCGGATCATGCCCGCGTGGGAGCTCACCCTCGGGGACTACACGCTCAGCCTCGCGGTCCTCGTTCCCACACTGGTGATACCCGGGGTCTTCTTCACCGCCCTGGCCGCGTACCCGATGGCCGAGCGCTTCCTCCTCTCGCGACGCAGCCGCCGCGACGTGCTGGGCCGGCCCAAGACCACGAGTCGCATGGCCCGCGAGACGCTCGCGCGTGACCTGCTCGATCGGCCACGCGAGACGCCGGTGAAGACGGCCATCGCGGTCGCCGGAGTCACGTTCTACGGCCTGCTGTGGGCGGCCGCGGCCAACGACCAGATCGCCCACCAGTTCCACCTCACCGTCGATGCTGTGACGATCTTCTTCAGGTTCGCCGTGGTCATCGGTCCCCTCATCGCCTTCGTCATCACCCGGTGGATCTGCCTCGCACTTCAGCAGACCGACCACCACGTGGCCGAGCACGGAGTGGAGACCGGGATCATCATGCGGTCCCCGGACGGCGGGTTCCACGAACGGCTGGCGCCGGTGCAGCAAGAGCGCCGGGAGCCGGCGATCACCTCGGGGAGATGACAGTGACACCGAACAGGCCACAGGTTGTGATCGTCGGAGCCGGGGTCGCCGGATACCAGGCGGCGCGTACCCTGTCGCGCAGGGTGGGAGACGGCGCGGAGATCGTGCTGGTCAACCCGACCGGTGTCGCGCTGCATCCGGAGCTGCTCCCGCAGGTGATGATGGGCGTCCTCAGCCCGGATCGGGTGAGCGTGCCGCTGGCCGAGACGCTGCCGGGTGTGCGGGTGGTGCTCGGCACGGTCACCCACATCGACGCCCACGCCCAGCGCGTGCTGTACGACGGCGGCGTGCTGGACTACGACCGGCTGATCGTCGCGGCAGGAGGCGTGAGCGAAGTCGCCCAGGTCTCCGCGGTCTCGGCGCACAGCGTCGGCTTCCACAACGTCGGCCAGGCCCTCCATCTGCGCGATCACATCCACCGGCAGCTTTCCCTGGCCGCCGCGAGCACCGATCCCTTCGAACGCGCGGCGCACTGCACGTTCGTCGTGCTCGGCGCGGGATACGCGGGTACGGCGGCGGCCTCGGCCGGGCAGGCGCTGTCCCAGTCGATCGCCGGCCGCGACCCGCGGTTACGGGAGCAGCCGATCCGCTGGATCCTGGCCGATCCCGCCGAGTGGCTGCTGCCTGACATGCGGCACCGCCTGTCCAGGACCACGGCACGGATGCTGCGGTCGCGGGGCGTGGAGGTCCGGACGCGGACCTCGCTCGGTCAGGTCACCTCCCGGGGGCTGCGGCTCACCGACGGCGAGTTCATCCCCACCCGCACGATCGTGTGGAGCTTCGGGGTCCGCCCCGATCCACTCGTGACCAACCTCGGACTGGCGGCCGAGCAGGGCAGGATCAGGGTGGACGAGCACCTCGCCGTGCCCGGCCATCCCGAGATCTACGCCTGCGGCGACGTGGCCGCCGTGCCCGACCTCACCAGGCCCGGCAAGATCACCCCGATGAGCGGGCAGCATGCCTTGCGCCAAGGCATGCTGGCGGGCAGCAACGTCGCGGCCTCCATCGGGTACGGCTCGCGCCGGCCGTACCAGCACAGGATCCACGACTCCATCGTGGACCTGGTCCGGACGCCGGAGCAGTTGCTGCGTGTGGCATGAGTCGCCAGCCCCTACGGCGGTCACCGGTCTGGGACCGATCCGCGGGAGCGGGCGGCGGTGCGTTACGGACGGCGCTTGGCCGGATGCCGGTCGAGGTGACCGGGGAACATGCGCTCCCAGAGCCCATTGCGGGCATCTTCCTCTGGTCCGCTCGATGAGCCAAACAAAGGTCCCTAGGCGGTATCCGGGCCGTAGAGCGCGGCGATGTCCTTGGAGGTGGCCCACCGGCTGTAGGTGGGCGACTGCGGCCAGCCGTCGGGCGAGTCCTGCCACTCCTCCTGCCGCCCGTACGGCAGCAGGTCGATCAGCGCGAAGGTGTGGCTGAGCTGCTCGGTGCCCCGGCCGTTGGTGTGCCAGGTGCGATACACGGTGTCGCCATCGCGCAGGAACACGTTGACGGCGAAGCCTCCGCCGGGCGGCGCGCCGACGTCGGTGCCGAACGGGCTGTTCGCGGTGGAATACCAGGCCATCTTGTTCCCGACCCGCCGCTTGTAGGCGAGTGCTTCGTCGATCGGACCCTGGGTGACGATGACGAATCGGGCATCGTGGTTGTCCAGGAAGTCCAGCCGGGTGAACTGCGAGGTGAACCCGGTGCAGCCCGGGCACTGCCACTCCTTGCCAGGGAACCACATGTGGTTGTAGACGATCAACTGCCTCCTGCCTTCGAAGATTTCCGCCAGCCGAACCGGTCCGTCCTCGCCCTCGAGGGTGTAGTCCGGCATCCTCACCATTGGCATGCGGCGGCGCTGGGCGGCGATGGCGTCGAGTTCCCGGGTCGCGGCCTTCTCCCGGGCACGCAGTGCTTCGAGCTGACGCTGCCAGGTGTCAGCGTCGACGACGGGTGGTAGCGCGTTTGTGCTCATGGTCCCTCACTGATCATGTGCGCAGCTTGCAGTGCACAGGGGTAGACCCGGCCCGGTCGTCGAATTCATCGGTGGCCGGCCGATCCGATCGCGAAATCCACGGAACGAGAGCGCACACACCGCGGCGGGCAGGTCGGCATGCGTGTCCTCGGCCTCCAGGCCGCCCTGCGGTGCGCGGCTCCTGGGCGACGCGTGCGCGTCCGTTCCTCACTCCTCCGATCGGAGATTTCATGACCATCATCGACGCATCGCCTCTGGGCGTGGCGGGGCCATCGGCTCCCACCACCGTTCATCTGTCGGGCGAGATCGACATCTTTACCAGTGAGGCATTGCGCCGCTGGTGGCGTGAGCCGGCCGAGGTCGACGACGGCCGTTCGGTCACGGCTGCCGGGCAGTGAACTGGCGCGTGTGGGCGCTCAAGCGGCCTCCCGCAGATCGTGTACGCGGGGACGGAACCGGTACGATCGTGAATCCGGGCCACTCAGGCTCCGGGCGTTCTTGTGGCGCAGCCGCCCAGCGGCGTGTGCCGGTCGACGCACTATGTGAGAGCGAGACACAACATGAGTAGTGCTCGCAAAACCGATGACCATGCAGGCGAGGCACCCGCCCGGCAAAGTGGGACCGACGAGCGGGCCGAACACGCGGCCAACGCACAGTGGCTCAAAGACAACCCGAACGCGATGCCGCAGGTGGGCGCAGGGCGTTGGGCCGTGTACGACCGCGCGGGCCACCTGTGCGGCCACCTCGTCGGCGACGGTCCCACCCGCGATACCCGCTTCACGGCGATCGCCGCGGCGAACGAGTGGATGCCCCAAGATGCGCGGGGCGGCTCCGGCATCACCCTGCACGACGCGGGAGCCCACCTCCTCGACGCCGCTGCGCGTGGCAACCTCGATGACGAGACGTGACGCAGAACCTGCTCGGCAGGACCGAGCGCTGCCGATGCGGCTACGCAGCCAGATCTGACGCTCCGGGCCTCGATGCAGGGGGCAGAACCACCGCTTCTACTGCGGCGTACTCGTCATGGAGTCTGGGCCCGCCATTAGGCCAACTGGGACAGTCAGCCTGATGGCGATGGGACAGGGGCATCGGTCAGTCTGCGCCGGGTGCGCGGGCTTGTGATGGCAGGGTGGTGCGGCGGCGTTGGATGCGGTCGGGGTCGGGCCAGTGCACGTCGCTGGCCCAGCCCAGTCGTTCGAACAGGCGGATCGCGGCGGCGGCTGGGTCGGTTTGGCCGTGTTCGAGGCCGTGGCGGGCGCAGGTGGGTTCGCTGTGGTGGCCGTTGTGCCAGCTTTCGCCGAAGGACAGCAGGGCCAGTGGCCACAGGTTGGTGGAGCGGTCGTGGCGGCGGGTTTTGAAGGGTCTGCTGCCGATGAGGTGGCAGAGGGAGTTGACGCTCCAGGTGATGTGCTGGAGCAGCGCGATGCGGATCAATCCGGCCCACAGGAAGGCGGTGAGGCCGCCGTACAGGGTGCTGGTGATCGCCCAGCCGGCGAGGAACGGCAGCGCCAGTGACAGCGTGCACAGCGCGGGGAAGGCGCGGGTGATCCGGGTCATGGCGGGGTCGGCGAGCAGGTCTGGGGCGTAGCGTTCGGCCGGTGTTCGGTCGTCGGTGAACAGCCAGCCGGTGTGGGCGTGGGCAAGCCCCCGAAGCTGCCCGCGCAGGCCGGTGCCGTACCGGTAGGGAGAGTGCGGGTCGCCCGGCTGGTCGGTGAAGGCGTGGTGGCGGCGGTGGGTGGCGACCCAGCCGATGAGGTTGCCTTGGAAGCTCATCGACCCGGCGATGGCCAGGGCCACGCGCAGCCATGGCCGGGCGGTGAAGGAGGCATGGGTGAGCAGCCGGTGGAACCCGACCGTCACGCCCAGCCCGGTCACCACGTAGAAGCCCGCCGCCAGCAGCAGATCGGTGAACGCGACTCCCTGCCCCCACGCCAGGAAGATCGCGACACCGAGCGCGAGGAACGGCAGGATCACGATCGCCGCCGTCAGCGCCACCACGGCCCGGCCGGCCGTCACGTGTTCTTCTGCCCCGGGGAACGGTGAGGTGCCGTCGTAGTCCTGACGGCGTTCTACCTGTTGTACGGAGATAGTCATGAAAGCTCTTTCGTCTCGCTCAGACAAGTCGCTGGTGCACATAGCACCAACGCCAGGTCGAGCCCGGGTCCAGGACGGCGACCACCGGGTGATCGGTTTCCTCGTAGTGAGCCTTGGCGTGGCCGCCCTGCGAATCGTCGGAACAGGCCACCCATCCGCAGGTCAGGCACATCAGCAACCGCGTCCAGGTGCGGCCGAGGGCCAGACACCCCTGGCATTCGGGTAGACCGTGCTCCACGGCCGGAAGCAGGTCGACGTGATTGCATCGCGGTGCCTGACCATTCAGGCCGGCGCGCGCGGTGGTATTTGTCTCTTGTGCGTCCAGGGTCATCACGACCCCCTCACGGTGACAGCGACGCAAGCTGCGCCGACTGGTCATGCACCAGTCAAGGCGATCGGCCAACCGGCGGAAACGCCCAATCACAGCAAGCTCCATCACCAATCGCGATAGCCAGACTCTGGCATGGGGCGTTCTGCGCGATCTGAGGCGTCAGGGGCTCCGGCAAGCGAGGCGCGGGGACCGGCTCGGCACGCCATGGGGTAGGAGATCCCGGAGGTTCAGGGAGAGGCGCGTTGGGCGGCCAGATCGGTGACGTCCCCGGCTGCGCTGGTGGCCGCCAGAGCCGCGGCGAACAAGATGAGCTGATTGACGACTTTGAGAAACAGGAGCATACCGGCGGCGCCGGCGACGACCTGGTATGCCGGGTTGGCCGCGGTGAGATTGACGTAGACCTGGCCGAGGGTTTTGAGGATCTCCATTCCGACGGCGATGACCAGCGCCGGGCCGATCACGCGGCGCAGCGGCAGCCGTAACCGAGGCGGCGCGGTCAGCAACGCCATGGCCAGCAAGGTATTGACGCCGAAGCCCAGCACGAAGACGGCGGCGGTGAGCACCCATTGGGCTGGGAGGGCGTTCACACCCACGGTGAGCACGGCGAACCAGGTCAGCAGCCGCTCGGCGGCGAAGGCGATGGCGAGTGACAGAGCGAGCAGCAGGCCGAGCCCGGCCACCACGCCCAGGTCGATGAGCTGGCGCAGGAAGAAATTGCCCGGATACTCCTCCAACCGCCAGATCGCTCTGCTGGCTGAGCGCAGGGTGTCCATCCAGAACAAACCCGTCAGCGGCAGGACGATGAAGGCCACCACGCCGGCGGTTCCCCTGGCGTCCCGCAACGCCTGGACGTCCAGACGCGGGAAGTTCTCGCTCAGGTAGCGCTGCACCGCTGCCAGCACGGTCGGGTCGTCCAGGACGCGACCGAGCATCGCGAAGGCCAGCAGGGCCAACGCGAACGTGGCGAAGAAGGCGTAATACGTGAGCGCGGCCGACAACCGGCCGCCATCGGCTTGGTCGTAGCGAACCACGGCGCGCACCAGATGGTCCAGCCAACCATGACGCTCGCGGGCGCGCCGCCAGCCCACTGCCATTCTCCTGGCCGACCGCCGGATCGGCCCGGTGGCGCTCATGATGAGATGTCCCCTTTCGCGGCGTTGGCACGGGTATTCAACGGGAAGACACCATCGTGGCGCATACCGCGGTCGCATCAGCCGCCGGTTGTTCACCGCCTACCCGTTCGCCGGTGACTGGTTGCGGATGTCGAGACTGCCCGGACTCAGCCGCAGAGGCTGGCCGTCGCGATCCCCGCCAAGCGTTCCACGTGTTCCGACCGCATCCGGGAAGTACGTTCTGCGCTGGTAGCTTTCATGAGGATGGCGGCAGTCCGGTCGCGCGAGGCCGGACGACGGGCGCATGCGGTGGCAGGGGCATCGCAGCGTCGCCGGACACGGCGGCTCCCCGACGTACGTCGGAGGTCTCCGGTCGGCAGCGCACGCCTACAGCGGAAGGAACGGCATGGTCCGGAACATGGCTGGTGGCCAGGGCCGACGGTGGGCGACGCGGCCAGAGTTCTGGCGGGAGATGTTCGACCACCTGGGCGCAGGGCTGGCCGTGCTGGACCCTTCCGGCCGAATTGTCGCGGTCAACCTCGCAGCCGAAGAACTGCTGGGGCGCACCGCGTCGGCGATGATGGGGAAGGACTTTCACAACCTGCTGCACCGCCACACGGACGGCGCCGCCATTCCGGATGAGTGGTGCCGGCTGCGCATAGCACTCACCCGCCGCAGGTCGTCCTACGCCGAGATGGACAGCTTCCTGAGCGGTGACGGGCATCCCATCCCCGTCACATGGTTCAGCGCTCCTGTGATCAGGAACGGCCGCGTGCTCGGCACGACCGTGCTGTTCGCCGGTGACGCGACCGGGGGTGAGACGGAGGAGGGCCTTACAGCGCATGTGATCGCCCTGGAGGACCTCACGAACCGGCTGACCTTGGCCGCGGAGATCGCCACAGCCCTGGCCCAGACCCTGGACACCGAGGAGGCCATCGCCCGGCTGGGCCCCCTGTTGGTGCCGCGCCTGGCCGACTGGCTCGCCATCGACCTGCGCAGGGACGAGGGAATCCGAAGGGTGGCGGTGGTCGGTCCAGAAGGCCGTGACCTGGATCAGGAAGCGTGGCAGGGCCCGCTCCCGCCATTGGACGAACACTCCCGTTCTGCTCTGGCACGGGTGTTGCGCGGCGGCGAGCCGGTGCTGCTGGGGCCAAGGGAGATCGCCACCCCGCCCGACTCACCGCTGGCGGCCGTCCAAACCGGATTCCTCCAGGCACTCGGCGCCTCCTCGGTGGTCATCGTGCCCTTGGGTACCGTCCGGCAGGTCACGGGCGCCCTCACCCTGGCCCGTACCGACGATGCCCGGCCCTTCGACGCCACGGAAGTGGCCCTGATCGGCGACATCGGCCGCCGCGTCGGTCTGGCCATCGACAACACCCTGCTGTTCGGCCGCCAGCGCGAGATCGCCGAGGCCATGCAGCGCAACCTGCTCATCGCCGTCCCTCAGCCCGGCCGGCTGCGCATGGCCGCCCGTTACCAGCCCGCCGCGCCCGGCTCCCAGGTAGGCGGCGACTGGTACGACGCCTTCCCCCTGCGTGACGGCGCCACCGCGCTGGTCATCGGCGACGTCATCGGCCACGACCTGGCCGCCGCGGCAGGCATGGCCCAACTGCACGGCATGCTGCGTTCCCTGGCCTGGGACCGGATGAAACCGCCCAGCGCCATCATCGACCGCCTCGACGAGGCCGTCCCGGTCATCACCAACGTCGCTCTGGCCACCGCGATCTACGCCCGCGTCGAAGGTCCGGAGGAAGGGCCCTGGCAACTGCTATGGACCAGTGCCGGTCATCCTCCGCCCCTCTTGGTCACCCGCGAGGGACGCGCCGAATACCTGGAACAAGGACAGGGCCTGCTGCTGGGCACCGGCCTGGGGGTCATCGGCCGGCCGGACGCGACGGCGCCCCTGCCTCCCGGTTCCACCCTGCTGCTCTACACCGACGGCCTGGTCGAAGTGCCCGGCACCGATTTGGACACCGGTCTGCATGGGCTCCGCCGCCATGCCGCCGCCCTTGCCCGCCATCCCCTGGAGGACTTCTGCGATCAGATCCTCGCTCGCATGCCCCCTGGAAACACCGATGACATCGCCCTTTTGGCCTTGCGCGTCCCGACCGGGCGCCCGCTTCGGCCTGGTGGATCGTGAGGTCGGGATGGCTGCGCTGGAGCTCGCGCAGGATCAGCGGCATGGTGTCGTAGCCGGCGTCGATGATGCCTGCCCGGAGCGGCGTCCTGGCTCAGCCGCCCCGTGACCGGGCATGACGACTGAACCGTTGATCTTGCCTTGGTGATCAGTCACGGCGGGGCAAGTCGACACACCGGCTGACTGCCTGCTTTCGGATCCTCAGTAGGCGTGTGAGCGACGAAGGCCCTCCACTAACCGGGTAGCCCCGGCCCAGGCGATCGCCGGACTCTTATCGCTGTCAGGGGGACGACCACGAGACTTGTCGCACCCGACAAGGGGCAATAGGATAAAAATGTCTAATTTCCTCCACTTTTAGCCAATATTTCCCCGCAAGGAAGGCGTTGACGTTGCGATGACCGTGGCCGAATGGCTGGAGATTCATGTGGAGGACTAAGTGGCAGATGTAGACGTATGGATGTATGTGCTGTCCAGCGTGGAAGGCAACCAGCAGCGGGTAACGGTTCACCTACGCGGAGGGCAGTCGCTTAAAGGGGCTGTCGTCGAACTGGACCGTTCTCGCAGCACTGTCGTGCTCGACGAGTACGCGCATGGATCCGCTTTGACACGACACGAATCTCCTGTGCACACGATCCTGTTGACAGCGGTTCAAGCTGTCACGGTCCATAAGCAGGAGTAGGCAGTGGACCGGCTCCATATGCGTCCCTGCGGCGAGATGTGCGCCTCGAACTGGACGCGCGGTTGAGCGTCGGCACCCTAGGTTCGCTGGAGCGGGTTCGTGACCCCGCATCGCGGGTCAGGCCCCGATCGCGCCTTGCACCCCGAGCAGCACGCCCAGTCTGCCGGCACTGCAGAAGGTGACCAGGGACAGGTCCAGGATGAGCCGACTGGTGCTGTAGCTAGATCGGTCCGCCGCCAGACCGGGCGGTGCCTGCACCGCCCGGTCCGGCCGGCAGGCGGCACGTGGGTTATGCCGGAGCTGACGGCCGTCTGACGGAGGACGACGGTGCCTCCTGCCCGGTGACCGCCCCTCCCTCGTTCTCCCAGCGGGCCGAGCTGTGGGCGGCCGTCGCGCGGGGAGCGGGGTCAGGCGGCAGGTGCGCGAGGGTGAGGATGGCGTCGACGGTCAAGCCGGTGGTGTCCTGGGCGGTGAGCTTGAGCGTGGCCTCGGCAGGGCCGGCGGCGGTGTCCGGCGGGATGACCAGCAGGACGACCGGCTCGGCGGCCGCGAAGATGAGAGTGATCAGGCGAGGGTCGGCGTGGCGGAACCAGCCGACCCGGACCTGGCGCCCGCGTGCCGGGATACGGCGCGGGATGCGCTGCCACGCGTCCTGGTGCACGCCGATCCGGAGCATGACCCGATCAAGCAGCCGGTCCACGGCGGGGATGAGGCCGGCCAGCTCGGCGGCCGCGTCGCGGGAGTGAGGCCACCAGGCTCCGTCCACCACGGCTCGCCGATCCAGAACCGGGTGGAGACTGAGCCGCAGCGCGGAATCGACCTGAGGGAGCGCGGATGAGGCGGCGCTGAGCGGCGTAGGTGGAGAAAGAAGTGTTGGCGTCATGGTCGCCTGACCTGTCCAGGCCCCTCGAACGGGACCGGTAGCGGTGGTTCGCCGTGGGCGACGCCGACCTGAATGCCAACGCTCGAAAAGTCCTCGGTGCCTTCACCATACCTCGCCACTTCCGAATGGCTTCCGGAAACACAAGCCGGTCGCGAGCCGTGACGCTCTCCACCCCCACGCCGCCGTCCTGTCCGGCTACACCGCCGCGCTCGAGCACGCCTCGCTGGCCGGCTCCACCAAGACCAAGTACGCCTCCCGGCTACGCGGCTGCCTGGCCTGGCCGGCCGACCGGCCAGACAGCCGCCCGCGCCGTGGACAGCGACCCGAGCACCGATCCGGTCGCGACCACCGGCGCGGTGCGCGACTTTCGCCGCCACCTGAAAGCGGCCGCCACGCCCACAACACCATCGACACCTACCTGCCGGCCCTGGATGACGATCCTGGGCAGGTGCCCCTGGTGGACGCCGGCGAAGGGAGCCGGCCGTGTCGGAAAATGTCACACTGCTCATACGATCCCGCCTGGTGGGCGGTGAAGACGTCTCCGTGATGAGCGGCGACTTCGACGGGGAGCCGGAGGCGGTCCGACATACCCTGATATTGGCCAGCAGGACGGTGTCCTCGGCAAACCCCTCCCGGTGTCCGATGATTGTCCGGCTGCGGGTCGCCGATGAAGGCGCAATTCCTCGTGATGACGCAGTTCTACCCCGCCCCGACCGGTGCCGCCCTCCAGGTGTACGAGCGTGGACATCGTGCACGAACGAGTAACGCCAACGCTCCTCCAAGGGCCCGCACTCCACGAGGCACCTAGAGTGGTGGAAGACGGCCTGGTTGGGCGCCGCCCAGGCAGGAAAAGGTGGCAGGCATGGAGTTACGTCAGCTGCGCTATTTCGTGACGCTGGCCGAAGAGTTGCATTTCGGCCGAGCTGCGGCCCGCGAGCACATCGTGCAGTCCGCGCTGAGCCAGCAGATCCAGCGGCTGGAGCGCGAGCTGGGAGTGCGACTGCTGGATCGCAGCACCCACCACGTCGATCTGACCCCGGCGGGCGCCGCTTTCCTCATCGAGGCGCGCCAGATCCTCGATCACGTGGGCCGGGCCGGGCAGGCCGCACGCAACGCCGTCGCGTCAGCGCCCACGCTGCGCGTCGGCATCATCGACGCCGGTTACGACACCATGCCGCAGATCCTGCGCGAACTCCAGCGCAGCCATCCCGACATCACGATCCATCAGGTCGAAGCAGGCACTCCCGAGCAGTACCGGCAACTGGCCGACGGCCGCCTGGACATCGCCATCGGACCTGCTTCTCAGACCCAGGCCGAGGTGGCGTCCAAGCTGATCAGGCTCGATCCGCTCGGTGTGCTGGTGCCCGACGACCACGACTTCGCCGACCTGGACGGCGTACCCGTCGCCGCCCTCGCCGGCGAACCCCTGCTGCTCGGTGAGGAATCCCAGACGCCGGAGCTCAACCAATTCGTCCTCAAGCTGTGCCGTTCGGCAGGGTTCGCGCCCACCATCTACGAGGGAACCGTCGAGAGCACCCGCGCCGCCGCCGACCTCGTCTCCCAGCACCGCTGCGTGCACTGCATCCCCTCCTCCTTCCACACCTCCAGCCGGCCCGGCACCACCTGGCGGCCCCTGATCGAACCTGCCATGCACTACCCATGGTCACTGTTGTGGCACGACGCCAACCCCTCTCCCCACATCACCGCCCTCATCAACAGCGCCGGACAACTCGCCGAGCGACTCGGCTGGTTGGAATCCGTCGCCCTGCCCACCGGACCAACGCCCAGCGAAGGTGCTCCGACAGCCTCCAGTCACAGCGATGAGGCTGTCTGACGCGCCGATTCCAACCGCTGTATGTGCCACGAAGCCCTGCGATCGGTTCTGGAGATGGGTCCTTCCCGGATCGCCTGTTTCCGTACGGCACGCGTAGATGTCGGCTCAAAGTGACCCGGGCGCCGGCCAGTCACGCCCAACCATCCCGCAACTCATCGACCTCCTGGATCTCCTCGACGTCGATCCACAAGACCTTCGCTGAAAATCGCTCATGTGCGAAAACGGGGTTGGCGAGAAGGCCGCCCGCCACCGCCCACCGCGGTATGCGTCGCTACCGCTCCATCCCCGACGCGCCGTCAGGGACCAGGCGGGCCAGCACGCTCTCGGCTATGGTGCCGAGGGCATCGAGCTGCTCGGCGGACAGCATGTCGATGAAATGCCGCCGGACGGACTCCACGTGCAAGGGTGCGGCCTTCTGGATCGTGCGCAGTCCGTCCTGGGTCAGCACGACGACGGCGCCCCTGGCGTCGTTCTCGCACTCCTCGCGGGCGACCAGCCCGCGCTGCTCCATCCGGCTGATGTGGCGCGAGAGCCGGCTCTTGGACCAGAGCATCCGGTCGGCCAACTCGGTGAGCCGTCGCCGGTGCCCCTCTGACGAGGTCAGCGCGGACAGCACGTCGTAGTCGGGCATGGACAGTCCCGAGTCGGCCAGCAGGTCGCGGCCGACCTCGGCGTCCAGCAGCAATCGCATCCGCCGGTAGCCGATCCAGGCGCGAAACTCGGCGTCGTCCAGCCATCTCGGCTCAGGCATGCCTCTACCTTAGCGGATTTAGTTGACATGTAACTAACTTGGCTGCTTGGGTTTACATGTAAACATCCAGGACGAAGGGCCGACGGTTATGCGCATGTTCGGGCTGGGCCTGTCCACTTCGGCCGCGCAAGGCGCGGATCCGGTGGGCGACGCCAGGCTGGCCGAGGAACTCGAGTTCGATTTCGTGTCGGCTTCCGACCATCCCTGCGGCGCCGAGCCGACGTACGAAGTGTGGACGCTGCTCACCTGGGTCGCGGCCGCCACCTCACGCATCCAGGTGGCCACCAGGGTGCTCGGCATGCCGTACCGGCCACCCGCGATGGTGGCGAAGATGGCCGAGAGCCTGCACCGGTTCTCGGGCGGCAGGCTCATCCTGGGCCTCGGCGGCGGCTATTCTGATGACGAATTCCGGGCCTTCGGG
Organism: Nonomuraea polychroma; assembly: GCF_004011505.1. Classification (NCBI taxonomy): domain Bacteria; kingdom Bacillati; phylum Actinomycetota; class Actinomycetes; order Streptosporangiales; family Streptosporangiaceae; genus Nonomuraea; species Nonomuraea polychroma. The sequence continues at coordinate 8,328,142 of NZ_SAUN01000001.1, read as the reverse complement.
CTCGGCGTGCCCTCGCCGGCGGAGAAGGTCGACGGCATGGTGGAGGGCATCCACATCATCCGCGGGCTATGGTCGGAGCCCGCCTTCACCTTCCACGGCAGCCGATATCACACCGAGCGTGCCGACCTGGAGCCCAAACCCGACCGGCCGATCCCCATCTGGCTCGGGACGTACGGCAAGCGCGCTCTGGAGGCCACCGGGCGGCTCGCCGACGGATGGATCCCGTCGTACGGATTCGCGCCGCCGGAGCAGGCCGCAGTCCTGCGAGAGCGGGTCCTAGCCGCTGCCGAGGCGAGCGGAAGGACGGTGACCTGCGTTTACAACGTTCCGGTTCACGTGGGGGAGTCCCAGGTGTCGGAAGGAGTGGTGTCGGGGAGCGCCGAGGAGGTGGCCGAGCGGCTGCTCACGTTCTCCGGGCTGGGGTTCTCCTCGATGAACCTCATGCCTGTGGGGGACTTCAGGCAGCAGGCGGAGCGCCTGGCGTCGGACGTCGTTCCCATCCTCCGCTCGTCATAGCGACTGCCCTGCGCTCCACACTCCTCGCACTTCCGCGGAGGTCCTTTGAGAGGAGAGGAAGGGCTGGGGAGCGCCAGGGACCCATAAGGGCTGACATGCCACGACGCGGCACGTGCGGATAGCGGGGCTAGCGGTGGACGGCATGACCGTGGCCTCGTCCATGTCGAGTCTGCGTGCGAGCCGGTACGGGCGTCGTGGAGGAGTGCTGCCGTGGGTCCTGCTGGTCGTAGCGCGGCCGGGAGGCCGAGCTCGCCGCCGATCCCCAAGCCCTTCAGGACTACCAGGACGACGTGGCACGCGGGGCGATCCCGCCGCTGCCGGTCTGGGCGGGCGAGGCCCTTGACCTCATCACCGACATGCCCTCGGCGGAGGATCTGGTCACCGCGATGGCCACCCAGGCCGAGGGCGCACTGATCCGAGCGGGACGCCGCTGACCCACCAACCGTCAGCGCCGTTCCGGCTCGTACGTCACGTGCCGCGGTGAAACTACGGCGTCGCCCTCGGTCCTGTGCCCCCGCGCCTGCCGGTGATTCGGGCGGGCCTCCAGGGCGGGCGAGGCCGAAATTTGACCGAAAACCTCCGCCCCTAAAGGTAAAAATTTCGGTCTGTCGCTATGCCATGACTCGCATGGACCGTTAACGTTACCGAAACTTTGGTGCGCCTATGACCGAAGTAAGGAGGGATGGGCGAACGCCCTGTCACGATGTTGAACATTCTGTCGTTGTCCTCAGTGGCATCTGCTTTCACCCCCATCACCCGCCTTGGGGCCGGTGTGCTCCAGGCGGGGACGCAGGTCGTCGAGAAGGTCTGCGACTGGGCGGGCGGACTGCCGGCTGCGGTGCTGGCGATGCCCGCACCACTGGTGAACCGTGGCAGGGCCATTCCGCCTGTGGCTCCCTCCGCTACGGGATCTTTTGTGGAAGTACGCCCGCCCGGTCTGGCCACGATGACCGCGGCGTACGAGCGGCGCGGAACCGGTGAGCCGGTGGTCTTGCTGCACGGCCTCGGGTCGAACCGGCAGGCGTGGGACGCGGTGGTGCCGTTGCTGACGGTCGAGCGCGACGTGATCACGGTAGATCTGCCGGGCTTTGGCGAGTCCCCCGATCTGCCCGACGGTCAGCCCCGTGACCTCGCCACCCTGGTGGCTGGGCTGGGCGCGGTGTTCACCGCTCTTGGGCTGGAGCGGCCGCACGTGGTCGGGCATTCCCTGGGCGGGCTGATCGCGTTGCGGCTGGGCCAGGCCGGTCTCGCCCGCAGCGTGACCTCGGTGGCCCCGGCCGGATTCTGGAGCCAGACCGAGCGGTGGTACGCCTTTGCCATACTGACAGCGGCCCGTCAGATAGCGCGCCTGCCGGAGCCGATCACGGCATGGCTCTCGCAGTCGATCCTGGGGCATGCGGTCTTGACCGGCACCCTGTACATGCGTGCTGACCAGTCCGCGCCGGAGGCGGTGGCGGCGTCGTTGCGTGCACTGCGCCAGGCGGTCGCGTTCCAGGCCACCATGCGCGCCGGACGTGCACGGGACCTGTTCGCCGGGGACATTCCCGACGTCCCGGTGACCATTGCCTGGGGCACAGCCGATCGTGTGCTTCCGGCGCGCCAGGCGGCGCGTGCGGCAGCGATGATCCCCATGATGCGGATGGTGTGGCTGCCTGGATGCAGCCATGTGCCGATGAACGACGCGCCCCAGCTGGTCGCGCAGGTCATCCTGCAAGCCACCGCCCCAAGCTCCACCGCCGAGCGGCGTGGCGCGGACTCCAAGCCGGAGATTGCCATCCCCCGCCAGTCGACGGGCATTTCCTCATCGGCCCGCCACGCGCGTTCCGCGGTTGATGGCTACACGGGATCATGAAACTGTGGCATTACCTATGAAAACGCGGATATAGGGCGGGCGCTGGGGCGGCCGATGGCTCGTTCGGCCCGCGACGCGTGCGCACGTCCTGCGCGAATAGGAGGCGGCCGCGGACAGGAAGCGTGCCCACGTCACCCCATCGCGGTCCGCACGTCGGGGTCGGCCAGCCTCGCCGCCTCGAGCGCCTTGGCCACTGTCCAGCCGTCGGTCGGGTCGCGCCGCCGGGTCGCCGGGCCGGACGAGGTCAGCACCCGCATGCCGCAGCCCGCCATCAGCAGATCAGCGGCTCAGACCCGCGATGAGGTTGATGGCAAGGGCGACGATGACCGTGCCGAACAGATACGACAGCAGGGCCTGGCGCAGCACGGCGGAGCGGAACTCGGACGTGCGCAGTTCGGTGTCGGAGACCTGGAAGGTCATCCCGACGGTGAAGGCCAGGTAGGCGAAGTCGGTGAACCGCGGCTGGGTGGCGGGGTCGCTGTGGTGGAAGTCGATGCCCTCACCACCACTGGAGTAGTACAGCAGCGCGTACCGCAGTGTGAAGATCGTGTGCACGACCGCCCACGAGGCGACCACGCTGGCGACTCCAAGCGCCACATGCAGCAGGAGCGCGGTGCGGGTATCGGCCTGCACGATCATGTAGCCGACCGCCGCCAGGCTGGCCACCGCCGAGACGACCACCGCCACGTCCGCACCCGCGCGGGTGGGATCTTCCCGATCGACGTCCGCGGCGGTCGCGGGGCCGTCGAGCCTGGCGATCCGAGTCCACGTGACCGCCAGGAACGCCACTGCCGCCGCGTCCCATCCGATCAACGGCACGTAGTGCAACGGCACGAATGCCGCGGCGACGACCACGGCCAGGAGGCCGGTGGCGGCAGCGGTCAACGCGCTTCGCCGTACCGAGGCGCCGAGCAGCTCTGGTACCCGCCTGTGCAGCATCATCGGGTCGCCCACCCATCCTTCCCACCTGCCGCATTCCACGTTATGCCGTGCCGGAGCGCTCCGTCCGTGCTCGGTGCGGTGGTCGATGAGATGGGACAACGTGGGGAACGACTACAACTTTGCCCTGCCCGCCGGGCACATTCACGGCAAGGACTCGGGGCACCGAGAGCCGCGGCCAGGCCGGCCGCCGACGGTCCGGATCGGTGGTTCCATCGCTGAACGCCGGGCTTCCGTCAACCCGTGGCCGTGTCCACGCGGTGCCCTTCGCTACACGCCTACTCCTGGGTCTCCGGAATGTCGTCGTACCGGACGGGGTCGATCTGGTTCACCGCACCGGTGCCCACGGCCTCGATGATGCCGTCGAGTCCGTTGGCGACCGTCTGAACCAACTGCCCGCGCTGCTTGGCGCCCCAGGTCTGGGTCTGTCCCCGTACCTCGAACAGCACGGTGCCGGAGCCGTTGAGCGCGAACGAGCCCAGCCCGGTGCCCGGCAGGTCGATGTCCTGCGGGTAGAGGGTCAACGAGCCGAACGGCGACTCGCCGCGGACCGACAGGGCGTCGTACGCCGCCAGCGTGAGCTGCTTGGAGTAGTCGAGGCGGTAGCCGCGGTTGTACTCCTGGTGGTTCTCCACGTCGACGAACTTGCCCGACAGCGACATGGTCACCTGATTCTCACCACTCTCGTCGAGGTCACAGGGGCCTTGGTGGTGCAGGTCGAGGTAAGTGTCGACGGCGCCGAACTCCGCCTTCAGCGACTTGTACAGGTCCCTGATGGCCCGCGACTCTGGATGGATGTACCAGCCGGGCTCGGATGAGGAGCCGGGGAAGTCCGCGGCTCGCGGCACGTAGTTCAGGTCCGGGTGGTAGTCCCGGTTGACGTCGAAGCCGGGGCGCGTCGCGTAGTCGTCTCCCGACCGCGGTTCGGTGTAGTAGTTCCAGGCCGGCCGCGCCCCCGCCAGCTGCGGGAAGTCCGCGACGACCTCCGCCCAGGTGCGGTCGTTGCCGCGCCGGTCGAGCTCTGCTCCGTCCGGGTTCATCTTGGGTACGGCGACCAGCGTCACCAGCGACCGCAGGCGCTTGGCCTCCGGCGTGCCGGCTGTCATGGTGCGCAGCAGGGAGAGCACGGCGTCGGTGCCGGTCTTCTCGTTGCCGTGGATCTCGCTGGTGATCAGTACGACCTTGGGCCCGGTGCCGGTCCGCGCGGCCCAGATCTCACGTCCGCGGTTCGACGTACCGACCTGTGTCACGTCAAGGACGTCGGAACGCTGCGACTCGAGCCGCTGGAGCTCTTGGCCCAGCTCGGCGTGGCTCGTCCAGGCGGATGCGCCGGTGTCCCCGGTGGACGTGCCGCAGTGTGCGTTCGCGGGCTGGGCGGCGGCGGGTGGCGCCAGCGGCAGGGTCGAGCCCACCAGGGCCGCCACCGCCAGGCCCACGCCGGCCAGCTTCGGCGCCACGGTGCCGTACGTGGTTCGATTCCTCTTCGTCATGGCGTTGGTCACTCCTCGTCGTCCTGGTCGATCGGCTCGCCGCGGCGCGGAATGGTGTCGGCGACCGCCGGGTCGACGGCGGCGAGGCTGCCGTCGGCGGCGGCCTGGAGCAGGGCGGCCATGGAGGCGTAGGCGGTGCGGATCAGATAGCCACCGGACTTCTGGCCGATGCCGCCGCGCAGCTCGATCAACAGGCTCGCACTGCCTTGCAGGCCGAAGGAGTTGCGCGCGATGCCCGGGAGGGAGTCGCCGGGGTAGAGGCTGACGTTGGCGAAGCCGTACTGCTGCAGCGAGGTGTGCACCACGGCCGCCACCCGCTTGCTGTCGGCGACGACCTGTGGTGCCACCCCGGGGTTGGTGGGCCACAGGACCGAGGTGGTGTCCAGGGAGCCGTCGGGCTGGCGGTAGCTGCCCTGGTGGTGGTAGTCCACGGTGATGTCCGGCCGCCACGAGCGCACCATCCGCTGGATCGCGGCCGCCTCCGGCACCGGGTTGGCCTCGGGGGACATCGCCGGGTCGTGGTAGCGGTTGATGTCGAATCCCACCCCGGGCGCGCAGAAGGCGCCGGAGCAGTCCGGATCGACGTTCTGCCGCTGGAACCGTTCGGTGCCGTCGGGGTTCGCACGCACGACGACGCGAAGCGTCACGTCGTCGAGCACGTCAGTGGCCCATGTGGCCTGTGAAGCGCCGATTCGCTCGAGGAGTTGCAGGGCCGCCTCCGTGCCCAGTGGCTCGTTGCCGTGCTGCTGCGTGATGTAGAGAACCTTGGTCGGTCCGGTGCCGACCGTCGCGGTCCAAATGTCGCGGCGTTCGTGCGTCTTCCCGATCGACTCGACGTCGATCGCGCCCTTGGAGCGCTGTTCCAGGTGTTGCAACGCGGTGGTGAGCTCGTCGTAGGTGTGCAGGCGCTGGAGAGAGACCTGCTGCGCGTCCTGGATCCAGGGACCTCCCGGCGTCGTACGATCGGCGGACGCCGTGGCCGTCCCCCATATCGTGAGGCCCAGGACGGTGGCCAGGACAACTGCTGCCCGTCGTTTCCTTAACACAAAAGGTCTCCTTTTCCGGTGTACGTCTGTCGCGGCGAACACGGTTTCAGGGCGCACTCCACCGCCACTCCAGGTCATGAAGTTCCGGCGCATGAGAAAACCCGATCCCGCCGACATGAAATCGCCCTGGCGGAGGCGAGAGAAAGGGATCAGTGAACGAACACTGCCTGCTCCTTGCGCCGCTGCCGTAGCCGGTGGCCGCTGAATGGATATGGACCCGATAGGGCCGTGAGCGTCGGGGTCACCCCGGCAAGGCGACGCAGAATAAATCGTCCTTCCTTCGTGCTTGCCGCAACACGACCGGCGCCGGTCGCCATGACTCTTGTAACAAACACAAACGAGCATGACAAGTGTCACGCTCGGTGTCCGAATGGGGCCGTACAGTCATCTTCCGGGGCGGCTCTGGGGTGTTCCGCCAGGCGTCGGCACAGGTGAAGGAGGTCGTCTCGGCCGCCACCAACCCCGCCGATCTCCCAACGTCGCGACGCCAGAGAGCTCGGCAAAGGGCAATAACCGTCATGACCATAATGACATTTCGGACATGTCGTTATGGCGTCACCTAGGCCTCCACCTCGCCCATCCGACACAGCCGGCCGACGACGCGCGAGACATGCTGATGAGGCCGCAGCGGCACAGCCGTAATCACCGATCCGATGCCGGCCCACCTCGACGTGCCGAGGACCGCCAAACACCCAGGAAACTGACAGCATTCCAGCCTTGTTCCTGGGCCGGTCGCCGTGGAAACGTCACTGGTGACTTGTCCGCGAGGGATACCGGTTACCCTTGGCGGGCCTGGCTGATTTATGCGAGGAGCAGTAGTGCATCTGCGCAAGCGGTTTCCAGGAAAAGCCGAGGGAAACGCGGGAAGCCCGTCACCGAGATTCATCAGTGCCCGGATGAGCAGGCTGGCCGCCGCTATCGCGGTGGCTTTGACCGCGTCAATCGTCACTATCCCGCCCGCGAGCGCGCTGGCCGCAGAAGGCCCGGGAAACTGCAAGATCCAGGAGGACCCCTCCTGGTCTGGCTGGTCCAGCCATGAGCAGGTCGGCGAAGCGCTGGCGCAGATAGAGCGAACCAGCGGCGGACGCGTCGACGTGGAGGCCGTGGGCCACTCCTCACAAGGGCGGGCGCTGTGGGCGGCCCGCGTCGGGACCGGTGACCGAGTCCTGCTGGTGACGTCGGCGATCCACGGCAACGAGCGCACCGGGACCGAGGCACTTCTCGCGATCCTCAAGGACCTCGGCAGCGGCGGCGACGCGCGGACGAGGCAGCTGCTCGAGGACATCACGCTGGTCGCGATGCCGATGGTCAACCCCGACGGCGGCGAGCTCAACCGGCGCATCAACGTGCTGTCGTGGGCCGACACCGTGGCCGCGTTCCCGCAACTGCAAGGCGCTCCCGCGGCCTGGTACCACAGCCTGCGCGGTGACGGGATCGACCTCCCGGGCTACGACCTCAACCGGGACTTCAACCCCGATCTCGACTACGTGCCGCGGGCCGCGGATCTGCCCGGCAAGGACACCGACGCGGGATTCTTCCTGACTCCGGAATCGCGCGCGATCCGCGATGTGTACGTCGGCCTGCGCCAGGAAAAGGGCGCCGTGGACGCCTACATCGACCTGCACCACATGGGACCGTGCGATCGCCTGACCGGCGGACCCCAGGACGGCGACCTCATCACCTTCTCACTGGACTACCCGCCCCTCGGCGTACAGGACGGCGCCGCCTACAAGGCGCAGTGGCCGGCGCTGGACCAGGACAAGTCACGCCGTTACGCGCTCTCGGTCTACAACGGGCTGATCGAAAAGTACGGCGCGCAGTCGCCCCTCGCAGCCGTCGGCCGCTACTTCCACCCGGACGCGCGCGAGTACGCCGGCCAGGGCCGATCGGCGTTCGCTCTGAACGGCACCGGCACCGTCCTGTTCGAGGTGCGCGGCCAGCAGGACGATCTGGGCCAGAACCACAAGGGCATGTTCGTCGACTCGGTGCGAACCGGGATCGAGTCACTGATGAACGGACTGGCCACCGGCGGCGTCGACACTCTGGACGGTGACGACTTCTTCGGCCTGCCCGACTACGGCTGGGACACCACCGCCGACTGATCCGTCACCCGTTCGGTGCGACACCGCGCAGCCGCAGGACACAATGTGTTCTGCGGCTCCGCCCTTTCGCCGGCCTGCGTAGTAGAGAGGTGTGCGCCTTCCATGTGCCGCGACACGCGAGTGCGGACTCTGCGCGGGCCTTCCCTGGGGGGCTGATCGAGGAGCCGACTTCACCTCGCAAGACCTCGTCATCCTGCTCATGGCCAACGCCGGTGTCATGGCCGCCACCGGCGACGCAGCGGCCAACAGCTGGCGCCGGCTCGTCGGGCACATGTTCCGCGCCTTCGCCTCCGGGGGCGCCCCCATCCCACCGATTCCGGACGCGCCCACGTCTGCCGCCCTCTACCGAGCCGACCTGCGACGGCTGACCGCCGGCACCGCTTCCTACAGCGACAGCAAACTGTGGGTCACCGCTCTCGCGCTCGCCATCGCGTCCCGGTGGAAGGGAACCTCGAGCCATGTGGTCGACCCTGGGTGGGTCCCCACGCGTATGGGCGGCGCCGGCGCACCGGATGACCTGACCGCCGGGCACCAGACACAGGTGTGGCTGGCCACCCACCATGACGTGACCCCGGGCACCGGCGGCTACTGGTACCACCAGCAGGTGCAGACACCACACCCCGCAGCGCAAGACGAAGATTTCCAGGCTCGCCTCATTCAAGTCCTGGAGAGCCACACAGGCGTCCCGCTCGACTGACCGCGACCCTGCACTCAGATCGGAGCGGGTCGTTTGGTCGCCACCTTCGATCTGCGCGCGTGGTCGTCGCGCCAGGACATCGTCGTACGGCGAGCTGGCTGCAACCGCCGCCATAGGCCCGACATACCTCGGACATACCGCCGCGCCCTAACGTCGACAGTGCGTGATGTCGCATTCCGTCAGGAGAAAGGGGTATCGATGCCGCCTACCCAGACACTCGACTTCGATGTGCATGATCTTCCAATGGACGTGTTCGACCTCACCGTCAGCGGGTTGGAGGTGCAAACACTCACGCTGGGCCGCGGCATGGACGTGGTCGCGTCCTGCTGCGGACCCACCCGCTGTTACGTCTGCTGCAGTGGCTGCGGGTGTGCAGATGACCCCTACTCGGTTCCTGACCTCGATGAGGAAGAAGAGTAGCGGATAGTGCCTGCGGGCCGTCTTCGGAGCGAGACGGTCCGCAAGCATGGGCGCGATGGTCATCGAGGGAGGTGAAAGGTGATCGTTCCTCCGTTGATCCGGCTGGCAGGAATGCCGTCGGTCGTTCTACGAGAGCTGCGCTTTCACGAGGTGGGACGGGCCGTGGAGGATCGGCTCGCGCTGCGTCGATGGGTGGAAGCCGAGGGCGGAGCACTGAGCGACGAGCTGTACAAGGTGATCGCAAGCATGGCCGAAGAGCCTGCGAAGCCGCTCCTCGTCGGCCTGCGGCGGGCCTTCTACCAGGTGCGCAAGCCCACCGCGCGCGAGTGGAACCCGGCGACGCGGGAGCTGCTCGGCCGCGACCTCGCCGACCGGGTGCACCGCTGGCTGGCCGCCTGCGACCAGTGGCGCGGCGGCGGGCACAAGCTGGAGGAGCTGATCAGATCGGAGACGGCTGTCAGAGAGTCCCGGCTGCGGGAACTCGCGTCCGCCCCGGCCTTCCGGCGAGCGCTCTTGCAGGCCAGCTCCGCTCTCTCGGCAGACCTGGAGAAATGGCTGGCCGACCCGAGCCGGGACACCCGGCGGCTGGCGCCTGCACTTGCCAAGTACCTGTCCCGGGCCACGGCGAAGACCAGCCCTTTCAGCACGTTCATGGTGGCGGGACTCGGCACATGGACGGATGACGGCGCCGCGGTCCGCCAGTGTGCCGGGGGATTGCGCAGCGCTCGAGGCGTGCTCGAGCTCGGCCATGGCGCGCGGTCAGACCTGCACGCCGCTCTGGTGGCCAGCGAACGGGTACGGCGCGGCATGATCGTCCGCGTCAATCCCAGCGTGGTCGCCGCGGGTGACCGGCTGCGCTTTCTGGGTCATCCCCCGCAGGAGCCGATGATCACGACTGATGGCACACCGGCGATTCGTGCCTGTCTGAAGCTGATCCACGACGAGGGCGTGATCACCTTCGGTGACCTCGCCGGCAAACTGGCGGCGACGGGAAACGCCCAGCCGGCACAGGTCAACGCCTTCCTCGAGCACCTCGTCGAGATCGGCTTGCTGCAGATCGTGCCGCAGCCCGACGGGCAGATCACCACGCCGGGCGAGGTGGGGCACTGGCTGCGGTCGCTGGGTGAGGAGTTCGCGGAGGAGAGTTCACTTCTTCAGGCCGTCAGCGAGGCCGTGCGCTCCGCCGTACCGATCGAGGACGTCGAGCGGCATCAGGGGCGGCTGAGTACGGCACGCCGCGCGCTGGCGAGCCTATCCGTCCATCTGGGGCAGCCGATCGCGCTGAACGGGAGCCTGACCTTCGACGTAGCCGTGACCGCGCGGCCCTTGGCCGAGTGCAGCCGCCGCGCGTGGCGGCCGGTGCTGGCCGACCTGCAGGTCATCCGCCGCTGGCTCGCGTTGTTCAGCGCCGGCCAGGACTTGAAGATCGCTCTGGACACCTGGTGGGGGCAGCGCCCCGGCGCTCATCGACGGATTCCCTTCCTGGACTTCTACCACGAGGTCATGAAAGAGGTCGCCGGCGGTTCTCTGGCGGGGAAGGAGATCGGCCGGCTGTGGCATTCGGCCCGAAGCCGGCGGGCAAGTGCGTTCGGCCGCATCCACGAGTTGCATGCCCTCCGCGATGCCGCCGCCGGTGTTCTGTGGCGGGACGCCGATCCCGATGGGGTCGTCAGCATCGATGCCCGCGAGTTGACCGACGCGGTGGCCGGGTTCCCCCCGTGGCTGGACGATCTGCATTCGGTGGCGGTGTACGGACAACCGCTGATGGACGAGGCCGGCCCCGTGTTCGTGGTCAACAACGTCTTCACCGGATACGGCAAGGGCCACAGCCGCCTGGACCATCTGGTCGGCGATCGCACGGAGCCGTGGGCACAGCCCTCCGGTGACTATCCGGTGTTCGCCGCGCTCGGCGGGTCCCTGGGGACCTCGTTGAATGTCCGGGAGCCCTGTGCGCCGTACGAGATCGCCTATCCGTGGCACGGGGACGTGCGCCCGGGTGTCCGCCGGATCGATCTGCGCGACCTGTGGGTGGAGCGGGATCACGCCCGCGAGCTGCTACGGCTGCGGTCAGGGAGCCTCGACCGGCAGATCTGGCCGCTGCATCTCGGCATGAGCGCCCCGTGGACGCTGCCGCGTGCGGCGCAGTTGCTCGTCAGGGCGTTCGGGGAAGAACCTCCCCTGCCGATCATGAGCATCGCGCCGCGCGGGCACTGGACGGCGCTGCCCGAGGTGAGCGTGATCCCGAGGGCGCGCGTGGGGCGCGTGGTGGTGCGCAGGGCGAGCCGCAAGATGGCGCCGGCGAACGTCCCCGCGCGGCGGGCGGGCGAGCGGATGGCTGAATACATCGTACGGCTGGCCGCATGGCGGAAGGGCTCCGGAATTCCGGAAAGGTGCTTTGTGAAAGGCCTCGCCAGAAAGCGTTCCTTCGCCCGGTCGAGCGAGCACAAGCCGCTCTACATGGATTTCGCCAACCCCTTCCTCCTGCAGGCCTTCACCGAGTTCCTGCGACAGCCGCACGACGCGGTCGTCTTCGAGGAGGCGCTGCCCGATCCGATGTCGGCGCACGAGAACTACGGCGGGGCCCACGTCATGGAGATGGTGATCGATGTCGCGGCGTGGAGCGCTTGACATGGGCCACGACGAGTGGGTGAGCGCGCACATTTTCTACCACGGCGATCAGGATCCCGTGATCGTCTATCTGATTCGCCTGATCGTGGAGGAACTGGCGGACGGGGGAGCTCGCCCGGACTTCTTCTTTCTCCGTTACTGGGAGGGAGGACCGCACGTGCGCCTGCGCGTGCGCGCGGAGCCGCGCGACTACGACCGGGTCCGCCGCGTCATCGAGGCGAGGTGCCGCACCTTCTTCCGCTCCTGCCCGTCTGCCGACGCGATTCGTCAGGAGGAATACGAGAAGACAGCCGCTCTGCTGGCCCGTGGGGAGGGGATGACGGACTTCGCTCGCGAACTGGCGCCGAACAACTCCGTATCGTTCATCCCTTACCGCAGGGAATACCCGCGCTACGGGCGAGCCGCGATGGCGGCGGTGGAAGCGCACTTTGTGGATTCCAGCAGGATCGTCCTGAACATGCTCTCGGAAGGGGCCACCCCCAAACAGCGGGTCACCGCCGTCGTGGCGATGTACCTCATCGCCTGGCTTCGGCTCGGGAGAACAGCTGAGATCGCGCCGCTGGATGCGGATTATGCCGACCTCTTTGCGCGGCAACGTGACGTGCTGCTTCCGCTGGGCCGGCGCATGCGCGCGCTCGTCGACCATACGCATCAGATATCGCTGGACGACGGCCTGGCGGGCTGGTCACGGACGATGGCGAGGCTGCGGGAGGCCTTGGAGGCAGACCGCCGGCGACTACCCGGGGTGATGACGACGTGCGCACACCTCGCGGCGAACCGCCTGGGCGTGGATCTTGTCTCCGAACGGTATGCCTCCTCCTTGGCCGCGCGAACCGTCCTGGAACTGTGTGAGGAAGAGCAGCTGGCATGACGTCACAGATCGAGGAAAGCGTCAGGATTCGACCAGGTGTGGCCGGGGGTGTCGCTCCCGACAAGTCCTACTACCTGCTCAGCTGGCCGTACAGCACGGGGCTTGGCCGCTTGAGCACGGAGCAGCAGGCATTGCTGCATCGGCTGAGTCAAGCGTCCGTCCCCGTGAAAGAGCTGGCGGAGCTGGATTTCGAAGCCCACCTGAGCCTGCTGCGGGTCGGCGGATGGCTGCACGTCACCGTGACCTGCGACGGGCGGGACCTCTACACCGTGGAACCGGAGGGTCCCGAGGACTCCCGCGTCGGCGAGACGCCTGCGGACCTTGCGCTGTCGCGGTTCGCGATCGCCCGCAGGGACGGAACTGGGGTGGTCCTGGAGTCCCCGCGTTCATGGTGTCGTGTGCGGCTGCATGACTCCCGTGCCCTGGCCTGGCTCGGACCGTCGCGGCTGGCCGATGATGACGTCCCGGCCCTCCGCAGACTCCGCCGCGACCTGTGGGCCTGCGGCTTGGCGGTCCTCCAGGCCGACGACGAGGACGATCGGCTGTCGACATCTCAGTGGCAGCCGCACGAGCTGTGGTTTCATCATCGCAGCCGCACCCACCTGCCCGAGGTCCCGCACGGCAAGAGCGCGTGGGCGGCTGGGAGATTCGCCGCGCCGGCGGCGCATCGCGAGCCGTTCGACGGCGAGGTTGTCGATCTCGCCCGGCCTGACCTGAGTCGCCTGCGTGCCGGCGACCCCAGCCTGACCGCCGCGCTGGAGCAGCGGCGCTCGATCCGCAGGCACGACGACGCGAACCCGCTGACCGCAGCGGAACTCGGAGAGTTCCTCTACCGTTGCGCGCGAAACCGGGATGTCTACCGCAGCAACGGCGTCGACCACGTGAGCCGGCCCTATCCCGCCGGCGGAGCCATGCACGAACTGGAGATCTACCCGGTGATCTGGAAGGTCTCCGGGCTCGAGCAGGGGCTTTATCACTACGATCCGCAGCACCATCGGCTGGAACGGATCTGCGGAGCCACACTCGAGGTGCGGCGGCTCCTGCGCGCCGCTGCCGCGTCGGCGGCGGCCGACCAGGAGCCCCAGGTGCTCCTGGTGATCGCGGCGCGGTTCGGGCGGGTCATGTGGAGCTACCAGTCGATGGCCTATTCGCTGATCATGAAGCACGTCGGTGTCCTCTTCCAGACGATGTACCTGGTGGCAACCGCGATGGGGCTGGCGCCCTGTGCGCTGGGCGGAGGGGACGCCGCCGCGTTCGCCGCGGCCACCCGCCTGGACGCAATGGAAGAAGGCACGGTGGGCGAATTCGCGCTCGGCTCCGTTGTCCGGGGGGCAGGACGGTGAGGCTGCGGTTGCGGTTGCGGTTGCGCGACGACGTCTACATGGCCGCGACCGACGACGGCGTTCGTGTTCTCACGCATCGCGGACTGGCGCGCATCGACGGGACATCGATTGGGGAGTGGATCGAACGGCTGACGCCGTTTCTCGATGGCGGGTACACGATTGAGGACCTGACCGCTGGGTTACCGCCCGATAGAGGGGAAGCGGTGAAGCGGGTCATCGAGCTCCTGCGGACCTGTGACGCAGTCCAGGAGGTACCACAGCGGGATGACGACCGGGAAGCCCGCTACCTCGAACGCGCCGTGGTGATCGCGGGCGTCGAGCCGATGCTGGAGCCGCTGGTCCGGGCCGCGTCGGTGTCCGGCTTGCGGAACATCACGGTGATGAGACCGGATGCCTTCGATCCGCCCGAGGGCACCGAAATAGTGTTCTACGCTGGCGACGGGCTGACGGCCCTGCCGCTGCAGCGTGCCTGCGCTCAGCGCGCGATTCCGCTCGCCCTGATGGTGCACACCGGTGATGCCATCTGGCTCCTCCCGCCCGGGACACCGGGGTGGGACCACGCCAGACGCCGCATGGGCGCCGCGGCGGCGCAGGCCGGCACACCACCGGTGGGAGCGGCCGCACTCCTGGTCCATGCCGTCTTCCGCGCGCTGACGGGCGCCATGCCGCCCGCCGAACGCGGACGCCTCGTCCGGATCGAGCAGGGCACGTGGACGCGCACGTCGCACTCATGCCTGCCCCATCCCTTCGCTCGAACGGCATCCGTACGCTCGCGCGAGGAGTTCCTTCAGCAGGTGCGGGACCTCTTGGCGGGCGAGCCCTTCGACCACGCGTCGTTCCTGCGCAGGATCGCACCCTGTAACGACGAGTACCTGGGAGTCTTCACCCTCACCGAGGTAGAAGAGCCGCAGATACCGCTGAACCTCTGCCGTGCCGTACTGCCGGATGGGGAAGCCGAGATCGGCGCCGGGTTCGGCCATGACGCCGCGCGCCGCGACGCCGTGCGCAAGGTGCTGGCCGTCTACGGAGCGCGCACGGTGGATCCCCGGCGGCTGGCCGGATCCGACGGACGTCCGCTGATGGACGCCCAGGCCGATCCCGACGCCCGTCCGAAGCGGTCGCGGACGGCCTTCCAACGCGGTTACGTCTGGGGATACGAGATCGACGACCCGGAGAAGGCGCGGTTGCTGCCGGCCGCCGACGTGTTCGGGAGGGACCGGGCCGGGCTCGCGGCCGGTGATGACTGGGAGCGCGCCGTCGGCCGGGGGCTGGCCGATCAGTGCCTGCAGATGACCATGGCCGGCCTTGCATCGCGATCCGAGCCGTTTCCCCGGATCGACGTCACAGCGGTCGATCTGCACGAGGAGGGCCGGAGATGCCGGGACATCCTCACCCGGCTCGATGGGCTGCCTGAGGTGTACGACCTCACCGGTCCACTCGGTGTCCCGACCTTCGCATGTTGCTCCGGGGAGGTCACGATCGGCTACTTCACCGACCTGGATCCGGCTGAGGCACTCGGGGAGGGGCTGAGGTCCGCGCTACTGCGCCTGCAATCCACCGGGTACGGCGAAGCGGAACCGCTGCCCGATCGGCTCCGTGGCCCATGGCGACGGACCTCGACTCCGGCCACAGACATGACAGCGGTGGTGTCGCGGCTACGTGCCCGGAGGCGTGTGGCGATAGCCATACCTCTCGATCATGATCCGGAAGTAGCCGCGATCATGCCGTATCTGACACGGGTGGTGGTGCGTGATGCGTGAGGTGGCGCTTGTCGGGATCGGGATGATACGCGATGCGATCGCCGCGGAACTCGCGGACGGCTGGCACGTCAGCTGTCACGACATGGCACCGGTATCCGGCCGTCCGTGTCTGCTGATCGCGGCTGACGACAGCTGGAACACCGCTCGCACGGCGGAGATGCGGGCGGCCGCCACCGCACTGGCGGCGCCCTGGCTGCGCGTCCGCGTGGAGCTTGGTCAGGTAGTGATCGGCCCCCTGGAAACCCCGGGCCAGGCGGGATGCGTGTCCTGCGCCGAGCGGCGACGGCGCCGCGTCCGTGCCGACCAGGAGGGGCATCGGGCCATCTGGCGGCGGCATGGCCAGGTGCTGCGTGAGCGCCCGTCGTCATGGCTCACCCGGTTGAGCGCCGCACTAGTGGCGGAACTCGTCGCAGCGGAGGCGGCGCTGCTGTCCGAGGGCGGCTCCCCCCACACCCGCCAGGCATTCTTCCGGGTGAATCTGGAACGCCTCGACGTCAGCTTGCACCCGTTTCTGCCCGATTCGTTCTGCGGCATCTGCGGCGACGCGCCGGCAGACACCGCCCAGCTGGCCGACCTGGTCCTGGAACCCCGGCAGATGTATCGCGAGGGGAGTTTCCGAACGCGAGACGTCGCCGAAGACCTGGAAGAGCTGTACGTCGACGCCGAATGCGGCTTGATCGGCTCGATCTCGGAGTGGACGGCAGGCGGACTGGCCGTCACATCGGCCACGGTGGGTGGGCGCGGCGGGGGCGAGGTGGTCGGCTACGGGCGGGCGGAGACCCGCGCCGCCAGCAGGCGCATCGCCGTGCTGGAAGGGCTCGAGCGGTACGGCGGAGCTCCGGGCGCCCGCAGGCCGACAGTGCGCGCGAGCTTCGCCGAGGTCGCCGATCACGCACTCGATCCGCGAACTCTCGGCCTCTACCCCCCGGAACGGTACCGCTTGCCCGGCTTCCGGTATCGGCCATTCGACGTGAACGAGACCTACACCTGGGTGTGGGGATACTCCTTCGCACGGGAAGCTCCGATCTTGGTGCCAGAGGCCTGCGCCTACTACCAGCACGGGTACGGGCACGAGCACGAGCTGATCTACGAGATCTCCAACGGATGCGCGCTCGGCGGCTCGCTGGAAGAGGCGATCCTGCACGGCATTCTGGAGGTCGCCGAGCGGGATGCCTTCCTGCTGACCTGGTACTGCAGGATGCCCGCTCCGCGCATCGAGCTGGCCGCGGCCGCCGATCACCGGCTGCAGCTGCGGCATGCGTCGCTGGAGGCGGAGACCGGGTATGCCGTCTCCTTCTACGACATCAGCGTCGAGCAGCGGATCCCCTGCGTATGGGCCATGGCCGTGAACCCTCGCGACGACGGCCGTCCGGCGACGATCTCCGCAGCCGGGTCCAGCCCGGATCCCGAACGCGCCATGGCCAACGCGCTGGCGGAAGTCGCGTCCAGCATCGTTCCCGTGGCCGATCTGTACGCCCGGAACGCGGATCGGGCGCGGCAGATGGTGGCCGATCCCCGGCTCGTCGAGGAGATGGACGATCATGCCCTGCTCTACGCGCATCCAGCCGCGGCGCGGCGGCTCAGCTTCCTGACCGAATCGTCCGGACGCCGCAAGCCGGCTGACATCGCAGTCCCGGAAGCCTTCACCGGTACCGATCTGACGGGCGTTCTCACCGATACGGTCCAGCGTTACTTGGACACCGGGCTCGATGTGATCGTGATCGAGCAGACCGGCTCCGAGCACCGGGCCGGCGGGTTCGCCTGCGTGAAGGTACTGATTCCCGGCACTTTGTCTATGACCTTCGGGCACGACAACCGCCGGGTGGACGACCTGCCGCGGCTGCTGACCGTGCCGCGGCTGCTCGGTTACCGCGACCGGGATATGACGCCCGAAGAGCTCAACTCCGACCCGCACCCCTTCCCATGACGGCCGCGTTCGTGGTCCGGCGCATGCTGACGTGGTTTCGTCCCCATCGGTGGCGCGTGGTGACCTCCCTGCTCATCGTGGTGATCTCCGTGCCGTTGGGGGTTGTCAATCCGCTGCTGACCCGCACGGTCATCGATCAAGGCCTGCTCCGCGGCGACGTCACGCTGCTGACGCTGTTGTGCGCGCTCATGGTCGTGCTGGGGATCGCGAACAGCGCTCTGGCCGTCGGCAACGTGGCACTCACCAACAGCATCGGTCAGCGGGTGACAGCCACGCTGCGCGCCTCCGTGTACGGCCGCGCCCAGGCACAGGAGTTGGACTTCTATACCGAGGAAAGCAACGCTGAGGTGCAGGCCCGGCTCGTCAGCGACATCGACGGAGTTGATCGGTTCGTCACCAACACCATGCAGCAGGCGCTGGCCTCTTCGACCGCGCTGGCCGCCGCGGGTATCGCGATGCTGGTGCTGAGCTGGCCGCTGGCCCTGCTCTCCTTCGCCTTGGCGTACGTGCTGGCGCTGCTCAACCACCGCTTCGCAAAGAGGCGACAGGACCTGGCCCGGCAGCGGCAGCGGCACATCACCTCGGTACTGCGTTTCGCCGCCGAGGACCTCAATCTGGGTGGGATCATCCTGGGCAGGACGCTGCACCGCACGAGGTGGCAGCGCGAAAGATTCACCGACGTGTGCCGACAGCTGAGTGAGATCACAGTTCGGCAGCGCGTGGTCGGCGCGACCGCCTATGTGATCACCGGCGTGTCGTTCGCCTGTGTCCCGCCCCTGGTGTTCTGGCTGTCCGGTACATCGGTCACCGGGCTGAGCATCGGAACCGTGATCGTCATGGTGATGCTGCAGCTACAGCTGTCCCAGCCCATCCAAGCGCTGCTCCAGTTGTCCAGCGGCCTCCACGTCTCGCTGGCCAAGTTCGAGCGCGTCATCGAGTACCTGGACATGCCGGCGCCAATGGCCGTGGACGGCGGCTCGGCCGTCCTCGCTCCGAGCGCCGGGGTCAGCGTGACCCTGCGCGATGTGGGCCACTCCTACGGCGCCGGCGGGCGTACCGTGCTCAGCGGGATAGACCTGGAACTGCCTGCCGGATCGGTGACGGTCGTGCGCGGGCGCACGGGATCGGGCAAGAGCACGCTGGGGTTGGTCATGGCCGGCCTCCTCCGTCCGGCCGCGGGAACCGTCCACGTCGATGGCGCCGGCGGTGCGGAACTGCGCGATGTGGCCACGATCGTCCCGCAGCACACCACCCTGTTCGACGCATCGATCCGGGAGAACCTGATGTTCGCCCGCGACGACGTGACGGAGGAGGACATCGCCCGGGCGATCGCCGCCGTCCGGCTGGACGATCTGGTGGCGAAGCTGCCGTGCGGCCTCGACACCCCCATCGGCGTGGAGGGGCATCAACTGTCCGGCGGCGAGCGTCAACGACTGGCGGTGGCCAGGGCGCTGCTTGCCAGGTGGCAAGTACTCATCGTCGACGAGATCACCAGCGCCCTCGACGGCGTCACCTCGGACGAGGTCTACGACGGCCTTCGAGCGTACTGCCAGGGGAGAACTCTGGTGATCATCGCGCACCGGCTTCCGCGCATCCAGCCCACAGACCGCGTGGTGGCGATGGAACAAGGACGCATCATCGAGAGGTGCCGGGCATGAAGGACGTTTCGATCATGAGGTGGTGGCCAGCCGGTCGGAATGCGGGGCTTCTTACAGAAGGACATCTCGAAGAGCTCGGCGGAGGTCTTCAGGCGGTGGCCCCCGTCGCCCTTGATGTTGTTTCACCGCTGACTGAAAGGAAGTAGCGTGAAGATTTTCACCCAAGCAGGCGTGCTCTGCTTCATGCTCGTCGCCACGGTTCTTCCCGTGACCGCGGCCCATGGTGCGACGGCGCCGCCTGCCGCGTCGTCCCTGTCCACGCCGATGTGCCCGGAAGAGGCCCCCGAGGGTGGGGAGTACGTGAGGACCGTCTACGCGTGGCCGCCCTACGATGTCTACCGAGTCCCGGAGCCTGGTGGAACCTATAGAACTGTCAACGTGTACTGCAGATGACCCGTGTGCCGGGGAACGTGTTTCACGCTCCCCGGCACATAATGAGCAGCCACTCCGAAACGGATCGAGCCGCGCGGTGCCGACGGAGTCCGCTCCCAGCATCCGCTGAAGGCCTTTCCAACTGACGGCACCGGAGATCACTACGGCGAAGTTTGTCAACGTTTGTGGCTATTGAGGCGCCTAGTGAGTTCTCACCTTTGGTCGTGGTCGTCGAATTTGCGGGTGTCGCGTGGCTGAACGTAGGGCTCTTGCTCTTCGGGGTGTCCGCCGGCGATGGCGCGGCCGCGTTCGAGTTCGGCGTTGAGTTCGGCGCCCAGCAGGATGGCGATGTTGGTGATCCACAACCACACCAGGAAGATGATCACTCCGGCGAGGCTGCCGTAGGTCTTGTTGTAGGAGCCGAAGTTGGCGACGTAGAAGGCGAAGCCGGCGGAGGCGACCAGCCATATGGCCAAGGCGAGGACGCCGCCGGCGGTGACCCATCGAAATCCGCGCTTGGCGTTGGGTGAGGCCCAGTACAACAGCGCGAACAGGAAGCTGATGACCAGCAGCAGGATCGGCCACTTGGCGATGTTCCATGCGGTGACCGCGGCTGAGCCGAGTCCGAGGATGCCACCGACGCGCTGGGCCAGCGGCCCGGAGATCACGACGGCGATGGCGCTGGCCGACAGCAGCACCAGGGTGAGCAGGGTGACGGCGATCCGCAGCGGGATCGTTTTCCAGACGGGCCGGCCTTCGGGGACGTCGTAGATGGCGTTGGAGGCGCGCATGAACGCCCCCACATATCCCGACGCCGACCACAGGGCGACGGCCAGACCGGCAAGAGCCATCAGGCCCGCGCCGCCCTGCCCGCGCTGCAGTTCTGTGAGCGCGTTGGTGAGCACCTGCTTGACCGCCCCGGGCGCCAGGTCCCCCACGTTGGTGATCAATGATTGCGACACCGACGTGCCGCCCACACCGACCAGGGAAACGACCACCAGCATCGCCGGGAAGATCGACAGCACGCCGTAGTAGGTGAGCGCGGCCGCCCAGTCCGACAGGTTGTCGTCCTTGAACTCGACGAAGGTGCGCTTGACCGCACCCCACCACGAGGTTTTCGGCAGCTCGGTCGGCGTATCCGGGGCGTCGCCGCCGGCCGGTCTGCCCGGCCGGTCGGCGGCGTTGGGGCGCTTGCTCATGACTGTGCGCTTTCGCGGGCTTTACGCCGGTCGTCGCCCGGCCGGCGTCCGGTCGTCTTGCGCACATTAGCTGCGCCGGCGCATTGAACAGCGGCCTTCCCCAGCCCGAAGAGGGTCCCCTGCAGCATGGCGGCTCACCCCACTCCGGCGTGTCGGCGGGCCCGGCGCCGGCGCAGCCGCCCGAGCACGAGCAGGACGATCGCCGCGGCTGCTGCCCCCTGAGCCCTGGGTGTGGCGGCCAGTGACGCGGCGGCATGGCGTGCCTTGGCGGCCAGGTCGGCGGTCATGACCGTGCCGGCGAGGTCGGTGGCCTTGTGGCGCACCTGGGCGCTGCTTTGCCGAGCGGTGTGCACCGCTCGCTGCCAGGGGCTCTGCCGACGGGCGCGGCGGCGGCGCAGCCACGCCGCGCCGGCGACGGCCCCTGCGGCGGCGATGCCGGTGGCGGCGGCACCGCGACGCATCGTCGGCGTGGTGTCGGAGGTGATCGCTCGAGCCTTGGCCGTGAACTCGCCGGCCTTGGTCCGGGCTTGGGTTCCGGCCTGCCGGGCCCGTGCGCCCAGGTTCGCCTTGACCTGCTCGGTCTTGTCCTTGGCGCGGGTCTTGACGTCGGCCTTGGCGGCCAGTGCCTCCACGGTTTCGGCCAGATGCTCGCGCGTCTGGTCGATATCGGTACGCAGTTCCTCGCGGGAGTCGGCCGGCTCATCTTTCTGAAGCGGCCTGGCTGTGGTCGGCTCGCCGGTGATGTGAGATCCGCTGGTGGTCATCGTCGTGCTCTTTCCTTGATCTCAGTCACGTCTTGCCTGGTGCTGTCGATCGCCTGCTCGGGCAGCGGCGGCATCGCGTGGGTGACCTGTGTGCGGCCGGTCAGGCCCAGCACCGCCGCCACGGCCAGCAGCACCACAGCGGCGATCAGCGCCGCCACCCACGCCGGCATGACCAGCGTCAAAGCGGCGATCACCGCAGCCAGCAGGGCGGCCGCGCCGTAGAGCGCGACCAGAGCGGCCGCGCCCAGCAACCCGGCCCCCAGGCCGGCGTACCGGCCCTTGTCCTTCATCTCGGCGGCCGCCAGCCGTATCTCCTGGCGCACCAGCACCGAGACCTGCTCGGAAGCCTGTTTGATCAGCTCACTGACCGGCGGCGACTCCTGCTTCCGGACAGTCCCGGGCCCGCCGTCGGCAGGCGGCTGCACCGTACTCATCGCCGCTCCTCTCCTTGCGGTCGGGATTTGGCGCCTTTTCGCACCACTGCCCTCAATCGCCTACAGCATGTGGCGATCAGGACGACAGCTCCCGCACGCTCATGAGCGCGGATTCAGTGCGGAATCCGAAGCCGATAGGCCCGTCCGTTACCGATCGACTGTCGGCTCCCACGCGATGAGTCCCGGGCGTGGCCAGAGCGCCGGCCAATCCGTCGAAACGCCTTCCTCCTGGCCGCCGCCCTCGCGACAAGGCCATCGTCGACGAGTCCGCCGCCCGCGCCGGTTTTGCCCCGTGCAGGCTGCTGGTGATGGCGATCTTGCAACCGCGGGGTCTGCGGCTGGTATCTAGGTGTGTGGGAAGGCCTGTCCTGTTGAGAGCCGTTCGATGAGGGTTCGTACGGCCTCTTTCCCGCCGTTCGTCCCTACCCAACGACTCACCTGGCAGGCGGCTTTGGCGTACAGCTGAGGATCCGCTGACGCCGCGCGCAGCCAGTCGGCGAGCGTGGCCGGGAGGGGTTCGCGGGAGTCGAGCAGACAGCGGTCGCCGGTTGGGGCGAGGTATCGGGGGTCGTTGCTGACCAGGACGGCGAGGCCCTCATCGAACCACTGCGGGACTTGGCCGTCACCGAGGCGGGCGTGGAGTTCCACGTGGGTCAGCTCGTGTGAGGCGATCACCGGATCGACGCCGCGCGGGGACAGCATCACCGCCCGATTCAGTACGGCGATGCCGCGTTCGCGGCCGCCGCCGATCCTGCGGTAGCAGTCGTCGGTCAGGCACACCAGGACGTCCGGAGAGCTTCTCCGCCCTGCGAAGAAGTCACGCACTCGCTTGTCGGCCTGCTCGATGACCTGGATCACACGCCGGCGTTGGGCCTGCGGCAGGCCCGGTTCCACGTACAGGCCGGGGCGCAGCCGCTCCAGGCCATAGCACCCGGGGCAGGTGGTGGCCACGACGGAAGGGAACGCGATGGCCGTCCCCACCGCGGCGGTGGTGAGGAAGACCACGGTGACGGCGGCCGCGATCCACCAGCGTTTCCTGTGGCGGCGTGGTGGCCTGCGGGGGTTCGTGGCCCGCCTCCGTCGGATCAAGGGCACGTGGTTCCCCGGAGGGGCAGCCGGCGCTCGGTGACGTACCTGCTGACGTGGTCGATGACACAGGGGTTGGCCATCGCGCCGAAGAGGTTGTGGCCGGGGCCGTCGTGTTCGATCACGCGGCTGCCGGGGATCTGCTCGACCACCCGGCGGGTGGAGTCATAGTCCTGCCAAGTGCCTGCGCCCAGGAGCGGCGGCAGCGTACGGGGCATCGGCGTGGGCGGGTTGGTCACCGGGGTCGGCCAGCCGGCGCAGGTGAGTGGCAGGTGCCAGGCGAGGGCGAAGGAGGCGCCGGTGTTTGGGGCGATGGCGCGCAGCCGCTTGACCGTGCGCGCGACGTTCCGCTGCTCGGCGGGGCGCGGGAGGTCCACGCATTCCTTGTACCCACCGCCGGGGGCGCCGGGGTAGGGCTGCCGGCTCGACAGCGCGAAGCCGGAAGCGTCGCCGGCCTCGGCCGCCGTGATGGCCGCCACGAAGTCGCCCCAGCTTGCGGGGCCGGGCCGGAGCTTGAGGAACGCGATCGCCTGCAACTGTGTGCCGTCGAAGCGGGCGTCGGCTTTCGGGGCGGGGATCGGCTCGCGGTTGGCCTTGGCAATGAGCGCCCGCCAGCGTTTCTCCGTCCCGGCGGGCGCCCAGGCGAAGAACCGGTCCATGAACCGCTCGGTCTCGCGCGCCACGGCGTCGAGTTCCCGTTCCCAGTTGCGGAGGCTGTGGTTTCGGGTGCCGTCGATGTAGATCGTGCGCACACGGTCGGGGAACAGCCGGGCGTAGGACTGCGCGATCGTCCCCCCGTAGGACAGGCCGAGGAAGTTCATTTTGTCCTCTCCGAGCGCTTTGCGGATGGCGTCGGCGTCTCGGGCGTCGGCGGAGGAGTCCATATGGTCGAACAGCTCCGGATCGGTGTCGCGGCACTTGTCGCCCCTGGCCTTGTTCGCCGCGGCGAGCCGGTCGAACCCGGCCTGGTCGGCAGGGAACGCCGGGGTGCGCACAAAGCCCCAGTCGCACTGCAGCACCGCGCCGCTGAGCCCGGGATAGCCTCGCGGGTCCCAGGTCACGACATCCATCGACGTACGGATCTTGTCGAAGATCTGGGTGCGTGAGCCCAGCGACGCGATCTGGTACCCCTGAGGGCCGCCGAAGTTGACCAGCACGGATCCCTTCTTGGCACCGGTGGCGGGCAGGCGGGCCACCTTCAGGGGGATCTTGCGGTCGCTCTTGGGCGACAGGGCGACGGGCAGGTCCGCGCACTGGAGCTCGGGCGCACCCGCGATGGGGCAGGCGCTCCACTGGAGAGACGGCTGCGGCGTCGGGGCGCTGACTGGTGTCGTGAGCACGGCCAGCGCCATGAATGTCTTGAGCATGCGCAGAACACTAAGAGCGCGGACAGCCGGGATCTGCCGCCGAAAGTCATCGATGACTGTTCACCAAAGTTGACTATGAGTGCCACGAAACGCAACGAGTAAGGTGAGGCGTATGTCCAGGTATGCGCTTGTCGCCGCGGTCGTGGTCGCGGACACGGCGCTGCTGTGGCTGGACGGGACGGGGGGATGGGCGCTCTCCGCGTACGCCATGGCCGCGGCGCTCACCATGGCGGCGATGAACCGCCTGCCGTTCGTGGCCTTCCTCACGGCGCTGGCGCTCGCGGTGCTCACCGGCGGGTCGCTGGCCTTGCTGATCTGCACCGGCTTTCAGGCCGGGCACCGCATCTCCGCACGCAGAGATGTGGTGGTGACGGCGTGTGCCCTGAGCGCGTACGTGTGCGTTCTCCTGCTGGCCGTGGAGCGCTCACCCGGCGCTCAGGAGGTCTGGATCACCTTGGCCCGCGTCGTCATGCTGACAGCGCTGCCGTTGCTCGCCGGCCGGTACGTGGCCCAGGAGCGCGAGCACCTGCGCCGGGAAAGTGCCCTCATCGCTGAACAGGAGCGGCTACGCGAGCGGCTGCGCATCGCCCATGACATGCATGACTCGCTCGGCCATCTGCTCAGCCTGGTGTCCGTGCAGGCCGCAGCGCTGGAGGTGGGCCCTTTGCCCCTCGACCAGCAGCGGGCGGTGGGCGCCCTGGCGGGCACCGCCCGTGCCGCCGCGGCGGAACTGCACGAGGTGGTCAACGCGCTACGCAGCCATGATGCTCCCGGCCTGGACAACATCGACGATCTCGTCGCACGGTCCCAGGCAGCGGGGGCCATGGTGACGATCGAGACGTCCGGCGAGGCCGTCCCGCTCACCGACCCGAAGGCGTCCCACGCCGCCTACCGGGTCGTGCAGGAAGGGCTGACCAACGCGGTCAAGCACGCGCCCGGCACGCCGATCACCGTGTCGCTCGACTGGCAGCCCGACGCTCTCCTGGTCTCGGTGGCGAACCCGGCGCCCCGCCGTCCCTCCTCCTCCGTCAGCGGCGGTAGCGGCCTGCAGGGGCTCACCGAACGCATCGCCGCGGCTGGGGGTCTGCTTCAGGTCCACCCGGGACCGCGGGAGTTCCGGCTCGTCGCGATGCTCCCGCTGGTGCCGGCCCTCGCGGTGGCCGCCACGTGATCAAGACCTTGATCGCTGATGACGAGCCCCTCATCGCCGCCGGCATCCGCACCGTCCTGGAGTCGGCCGGGGACATCGAGGTGGTGGCCGTCGCGCGCGACGGACGCGAGGCGGTGCAGGCCGCCCGCCGACACCACGTCGACGTCGCCCTCCTGGACATCTCGATGCCGGTGATGGACGGCCTGGCCGCAGCGGCCGAGCTGACAGGGCCGCGGGTGGTGCTGCTCACCGCTTTCGGCAACGAGGACAACGTACGGCGAGCGGTGCGGCAAGGCGTGTCCGGGTTCGTCCTGAAGGCGTGCACCCCCGAGGAGTTGATTCGCGCGGTCCGTGCCGCTCACGCGGGGCAGGCGTACCTCTCGCCGGCCGTGGCGCGCCAGGTGCTCGACATGGCAGCGCCGGGCGGCGACGAGCGCGGACGCGACGCCGTCCGCCGGTTGGCCACCCTCACCGCACGCGAAACCGACATCCTCGCCCTGGTGGCTCAGGGCCTGTCCAACGCCCAGGTCGCCCGGCGCGTCCACATGACCGAGGCCAGCGTCAAGACCTACGTCAGCCGCATCCTCGCCAAACTGAACTGCACGAACCGGGTACAGGCGGCCCTGCTGCTGCGCAATGCGCCATTTTCGAACTGACGCTCATGGCCCCCGCTTCTGGCGCATTCGTGAACGGCCGGACAGTTTCTGCGTGGTTGCCGAGGCTGAAATAGCCGTGATACCTGCGCTGGCACATGCGCGCGTCTGGCGCCGAACCGCCTGACCCGGCACCAGCGATCAACTTCGTCATCGCTGCCGGCTCCGGCGTCGAGCACACGCCCAGCCGTTCGGATCCTCATCAGGATCTCATGTGCCGTTCCCTACCGTGCCTGCATGCGGTCGAGCACAGCGAGGTTCCATGTCCCGATCTCCGTTGCGCTCCTGGCTCTCGGGGTGGTGGTCGGGTTCGCCTCCCGCACGCCCGCGTGGACCGCGGCGGACGCGAGCGTGAGCGGGGCGGTGCAGTCGGTCCGCGGTCCGTGGACCACCGCGGTGGCGCAGGTGCTCGACGTGGCGTTCGGCAACGTCGCGGGTGCGTTCCTGGTGGCCGCTCTCGTCGCGGCGGCCGCCGTCGGACGCTCGCGCGCCGTCCGGCGGGCGCTGGCGGCGATCGTCGCGGGGTGGGGCGTCAGCCTGGTGGTCAAGGTCCTGGTGGACCGGCCCAGGCCGGCGGCGTCGCACGCGCTGGTGCAGGGGCTCGGCCCGGACAGCTTCCCCAGCGGCCACGTGTGCCTCACCCTGTCCGTGGCCGTCGCGATCGCGCTGCTGACCAGGAAGACCCGCTGGCATCGGCCGGTCGTCGCGGCGGGCGGCCTGCTCGTGATCGGGCAGATGCTGGCGAGGGTCTACCTCGGCGCGCACTACCCCACGGACGTCCTCGGCTCGGTCATCGTGACCCCGGCCGCCATCCACCTGGCGACGAACGCCCGCAGGCTGGGCCCGTTCCTGCTCCGGGCGGCCGACCGCCGCAGGGCCCGCCGGGCCGGTCCGCCCAGCACACGGCAGGTGACGATCCTGCTGCTGCACGCGTACGGCATGGGCGGCACCATCAGGACCGCCTTCAACCTCGCGAGCTCCCTGTCGGCCGACCACGACGTGGAGATCGTCAGCGTCGTCAGGGCCAGGGAACGGCCCTTCTTCCCGGTGCCGCCCGGCGTCCGCGTCACGTTCCTGGACGAACGCCCGCCGCGGCGCCGCGTGCCGCGGCTGCTGCGCAGCAGGCTGATCCCGCGGGAGGAGACGGCCTACGACAGGTTCGACCTGCGTACCGACCTCACCCTCCTGCGCTTCCTCCGCGGTCTGCGCACCGGCGTGCTGATCACCACGCGTCCCGGGCTCAACCTGGCCGCCGCCCTGCTGACCCCGCCCGGCGTGATCACCATCGGGCAGGAGCACACCGGCTTCAGGTCGCACAAGCGCGCAGTCCAGAAAATGATCACCCGGAGGTACGGCAGGCTCGACGCGCTCGTCACCTTGACCGAGGCCGACCTCGGCGCCTACCGCGCGGCTCTGGGCTCCCGCGCGCCCCGCCACCTGCTGCGCATCCCCAACGCCGCGCCGCCCGTCAGCGGCGGGCCGTCGCCCCTGACCGCCAAGAACGTCCTCGCCGTCGGCCGCCTCACCAAGGTCAAGGGCCACGACCTCCTCCTGCGGGCGTGGGAGCAGGTCAGCGTCTCACATCCCGGGTGGACGCTGCGCATCGTCGGATCGGGAGCGGAGCGGACCCGCCTCCAGTCGCTCGCTGGGGAGCTCGGGCTGGACTCGGCCGAGCTGCCCGGCTCGTCGCGCGACGTCGGCGCCGAGCTCGACGAGGCCTCCCTCTTCGTGCTCAGCTCCCGCCGCGAGGGCTTCCCGATGGCCGTCCTGGAGGCGCTGAGCAAGGGCGTGCCCGTGGTCGCCTTCGACTGCCCGCACGGTCCCGGCGAGCTCATCACCCACGGGCACGACGGGCTGCTCGTCCCGCCACGGGACGTCGACGCCATGGCCGCGGCGATCGGCCTGCTCCTCGACGACGAACACGAGCGCCACCAGATGGGGGAGGCGGCGCTGCGTACCTCCGAGCGATACGACCGGGAGGTCATCGGGAGACGGTGGGCCGCGCTGCTGGCCGATCTGGAAGCGGGCCGCTGAGCACCGCCGGATCGGAGTTTCACGGTCGCCGCCTGGCTCAGGTGGAGCGACAAGGACGGGAGCTACTCGGTGTTCGAGCAGATGGGCACGCATCAGGCGCCCTTCTTGCTCGGCAACGACCCCGTGTGCGGCTTGGCGGTGGGCCGACCGGCTGGTCGGCCCACCGCCTCGGGCTGCCTACAGCGGTCCGCGCCGCCAAGGGCCGCGGATGGCGTAGGTGCGGCCGGGCGGCTCCAGTGCGGTGGTGCTGCCGAGGGCGTTGACGA
This sequence comes from Nonomuraea polychroma, assembly GCF_004011505.1. NCBI lineage: Bacteria > Bacillati > Actinomycetota > Actinomycetes > Streptosporangiales > Streptosporangiaceae > Nonomuraea > Nonomuraea polychroma. The sequence continues at coordinate 8,299,568 of NZ_SAUN01000001.1, read as the reverse complement.
ACATCGTCGAGCCATCGGGGCTGAAGCAGGCGCCGGCGAACTCGCTGTCGTCGCTGATGTTGACGGCGAACTCGAACGGCTGGCCGCCCGGGTCCAGGCCGATCAGCCGGTTGACGTTCTCCAGACCGGGCGCGAGCGGGTGCGGGTCGGCGTCGGCGTCGGAGGCGTCGTCCTCGCACAGGACGATGCCGCCGCGCGGGCTGAAGGTCAGGTTGTCCGGCGAGTCGAGTTCCTTACGCCCCGGCGACTCATACACCAGCACCAGCGTGCCGCCGTCGCGGCGGCTGGGGATGTACTGCCAGACCTGGCCGTAACCCTCCACGTACCCGTCTGCGCCTGGCGCGTCGCCGTTCTTGGCGTCGCCGCCGCTGGTGGAGTTGAAGAAGATGCTGCCGTCGCCGTACCAGCAGCCTTCGAGGCGGTTGAACTTGGCACCGCCCTTGGCCAGGCCCTGCTGGGTGCAGGTCTTGGCGCCGTTCTCCAGGTCCGGGTCGGGGTCGTCGATACGCACCCATTCGACCGGCAGGCGGGCGCCCATCTTCTGCCCTTCGCGGCAGTCGTAGCCGTCCCGGCCCTTGATCTTGAGCATCTCCAGCACGCCGCCGGCGGCCAGATTGCGCGGGTCCGTGGGGCGGAAGCGGTAGAGCCCGTTGGGCTTGCCGGAGTCGTCCTCGGTCTCGTACACGTAACCGGTGCGCGGGTCGACGGCGACGGCCTCGTGGGAGAAGCGGCCCATGGCCTTGAGGGGCTGGGAGGCGGCGGGCTTGCCGGGCTGCGGGCCGTCCAGCGGCACTTCGTAGATGTAGCCGTGCTTTTGCTTCCAGCCCTGCTTGGGGCCGGCCGTGGTCTCTTCGCAGGTCAGCCAGCCGCGCTGGTGCAGCATCATGCCGCCGGCGCAGTTGACGATGGTGCCGTTGAGGCTGACGAAGTGCCGGAGCACCTCGCCGCTGCGCAGGTCCACCTCCAGTGTGGTGGTGCCGGCGACGCCCAGTTCGTCGTAGCGCTCGGACCCTTCCACGTACACGCGGCCGGTCGGGGAGCCGGGCGTGGTGCGTACTTCGTGGTTGCGGATCAGGCGGACAGTGTCACGGCGGGTGCCGGGGAAGGCGGCCATGCCGTCGTGGGCGATGGGGGTGGCGACGCCGTCGGTCATGGGCGTGCCGGTCTTGCCGAGGACGATGTAGGTGAATCCTTCAGGCAGCGCGAGCAGTTCCTCGCCGGTGTTGCGGGACTTGGTGCGGCGCAGCTCGCCATAGCCGACCTGGCCGGGGTGGAAGTCAGAGCGGCCGGCCTCGGCCCAGGCGGCGTGCGCGCCGAGTGTGTTCATCGCGACGCCGGCGGCCAGCGCGCCGCCTGTCGTGGCCAGGAAGGATCTGCGGTCAACGGAATCCATGATGATTCCCCTTACGAGGGTGCAAAGAGCGACTCGATCCTCCATATATAGACAAATTTCTATGTGTCTGTCTGGTGATCGCCTGATGAACAAGGCTTGATGTCCGGATGTCGTGGTCTGCCGGGCGGTGTTACGCCCGGCGAGCCAGTGGCGGGCCGCACGACCAGTTCGCCACCAAGGCGGCAGTCGCCAACTTCCTGCCGCTGCTCGCCGAACGGTTCGCCCGCCAGCGCCTGCACGCCCTGGCCAGGGTCGAGGGCCATCACGACGGTCGTCCGATCGTGCTGTTCCTGTGCGTACACAACGCCGGGCGCTCCCAGATGGCGCTCGGCTTCTTCACCGAACTGGCCGGCGAGCACGCCGTCGGCTGGTCGGGCGGCTCGGAGTTCGCCTCTGAGGTCAACCCCGCCGCGATCGCCTCGATGGCCGAGCGCGGCATCGACATCTCCCGCGAGTACCCCAAGCCGTGGACCGAGGAGATCGTCCGCGCCGCCGATGTCGTGATCACCATGGGCTGCGGCGATGCCTGCCCGGTCTAACCCGGCAAGCGCTACCTGGACTGGGAGCTGGACGATCCGGCGGGCAAGACGGTGGCGGAGATCCGCCCGATCCGCGACGAGATCGAGCGCCGCGTCCGCGCCCTCCTGGCCGACCTCGAAGTGCCGGCGAGCAGCTGACCCTGTCGCGAGCACGGATAGATGTCTGTCAATATAGACGGTGGCCGACATCGGCCGGTATCTATGCATGGAGCGTGAATGGACCTGCTCGAACTTCTGGAGTGCAGCCCGCCGCTGGCCCGCGAGCCATTCGACGCCGACCAGGCCGCAGGCGTGGCTCGCGTCTTCAAGGCGCTGGGCGATCCTGTACGGCTGCGCATCCTGTCGATCGTGGCCAGCCGCGAAGGCGGCGAGGCCTGCGTGTGCGACATCACCGATGCCTTCGAGCTGTCCCAGCCGACCATCAGTCACCACCTGAAGGTGCTCAAGGACGTCGGCCTGCTCACCTCCGAACGGCGCGCCTCCTGGGTGTACTACCGGCTCGTTCCCGACACGCTCGCCGAACTGTCAGCGCTGCTCAACACGCCCGCCACGGTCTGAGGCTAGGAAGCTGGATGCCGTCCACAACTGTCACGACCAAAAGTTCAGGCGTGATCGGCGGACTGTCCACGCTGGATCGATTCCTGCCGGTGTGGATCGGGCTGGCGATGGCCGCCGGACTGCTCCTCGGACGGCTGGTGCCCGGCCTGGACACGGCGCTGGAAGCGGTGAAGATCGGCGAGATCTCGCTGCCCATCGCGCTGGGCCTGCTGCTGATGATGTATCCGGTGCTGGCCAAGGTCCGCTACGACCGGCTCGACACCGTCACCGGCGACCGCCGCATGCTGCTGGCGTCCCTGGTGTTGAACTGGATCGTCGGCCCGGCCCTGATGTTCGCGCTGGCCTGGGCCCTGCTGCCGGACCTGCCCGAATACCGCACCGGGCTGATCATCGTCGGCCTGGCCCGCTGCATCGCCATGGTCCTCATCTGGAACGACCTGGCCTGCGGCGACCGCGAGGCCGCCGCCGTCCTGGTCGCCCTCAACTCCATCTTCCAGGTCATCGCCTTCGGCGCGCTCGGCTGGTTCTATCTGGAGATCCTGCCCGGCTGGCTCGGCCTTTCCCAAGCGGCGCTGGACGTCTCAATGTGGGACATCGCCCAGTACGTGCTGATCTTCCTGGGAATCCCCCTCGCTGCCGGATACCTGTCCCGCAAGCTGGGCGAGAGGTCCAAGGGCCGGGAATGGTACGAGACCCGCTTCCTGCCGAAGATCGGCCCGATCGCGCTGTACGGGCTGCTGTTCACCATCGTCATCCTGTTCGCCCTGCAAGGGCACACGATCAGCGAGCGTCCATTGGACGTGGCCCGGATCGCGCTGCCGCTGCTGGCGTACTTCTTCCTCATGTGGGGCGGCTCGTTCCTGGCCGGGCGGGCCATCGGCCTTCCCTATGACCGCACCTCCACGCTCGCCTTCACCGCGGCCGGCAACAACTTCGAGCTGGCCATCGCCGTAGCCGTCGGCGTGTTCGGCGTCACTTCGGGGCAGGCGCTGGCCGGAGTGGTCGGCCCGCTCATCGAGGTGCCTGTCCTGGTCGCCCTGGTTTACGTCAGCCTGTGGGGGCGGCGTCTGTTCAGCAAGGAGCCCGCTGATGCCTAGTGTCCTGTTCGTCTGCGTGCACAACGCCGGCCGCTCCCAGATGGCCGCCGGGTGGCTCTCCCACCTGGCCGGCGACCGCATCGAGGTCCGCTCGGCCGGATCCGCGCCCGCCGACCAGATCAACCCCGTCGCGGTGGAGGCCATGCGCGAGGTCGGCATCGACATCACCGCCGAGCGGCCGAAGGTCCTCACCGTCGACGCTGTGCAGGCCTCGGACGTGGTCATCACCATGGGCTGCGGCGACGCCTGCCCGGTCTTCCCCGGCAAGCGCTACGAGGATTGGAAGCTCGACGACCCGGCGGGCCAAGGTATCGAGGCCGTCCGACCGATCCGCGATGAGATCCGTACCCGTATCGAGCAACTGATCAAAGAGCTGCTCCCCTCCGGCTGAGGACGGCGACGAAGGGACAGGCAGGTGGCGTGGCCCCGGCGACCCACGCGATCGCTCCCATCGCCCCGGCCGGGGTCTTCGCGCCGACACCGCCTGCCGCGCCGCCATGACCGCGATCGATGAGGACACCGCCTACACCCACCTGCAGATGGCCGCCTGCTACCTGGGCAAGATGACCGCACTGCAGGAGCATTTCGCCCAGCAGGCCGCCACCCAGTCTGTCGCCTCTTGAAACTGGGCCTTCGTTTGCGGGGAGGCGGTCAGGTCGCACCGGCCGGACAGCAGCCACACGGTGGCCACCAGCAGGCGGGCCGCTGCCACAAGGGTGTCCGGCTGGACGCGGTCGGGGGTTTCGGCGGGGGTCTGGTAGCCGGGCATGCCCATGCCGATGCCGATCGCGGCCAGTCCGGCCCGTCGCTCCAGGCGCTCGCTGTGGTGTGAGGCGGGCGAACATCGGTTCGGCCTTGAGCGCTCCCCGGTCGCGGGCCTCACGTACGGGTGGGACAGCGACGATGTCGCCCAGGTCACCGATGCCGGGTGCGGTTTTCGCCAGTCTGGGCTGCTTTGTGGCGGCGGGTGGCCAGGTCGCACAAGGCGCGGCCGTCTACCTCGTCAGGGAGTAGGCGGGGCGGGCGCAGAGTGGTCCAGGTGGTGTGCGCGCAGGTGCAGGTGGTAGCCGACGGCCAACCCCGCCTGGCCACCGCCGATGACCAGGACCTCGACCACGCGGGTTCATCGGTCATACGGGGGTGAGCTCCAGCTCACCCGGCCTGCCGAGCGCGGACTCGGTGAGCGGCGCGAACAGGGCGCCCAGCTTGTTCACCGCCTCGGGGATGATCCGGTAGTAGACCCAGGTGCCTCGCCGTTCGCCGTCGATCAAGCCCGCTGTACGCAAGACCTTGAGGTGGTGCGAGATCGTGGGCGCCGTCAGGTCGAAGGCGTCGGTGAGGTCGCATACGCAGGCCTCGCCTCCGGCGTGGGAGCCGATCATCGACAGCAGGCGCAGTCGTACCGGATCGGCGACGGCCTTGAGCATGACCGCCAGCTCGGCGGCGTCGGTCTCCGACAGCGGCTCGCGCGCGATCGGCGCGCAGCACTGGATCGTGACGGCGGTCATCCTGCACCCCTTACTTCGACATCTATCGAAATCATACGCGATGGTAGGCGACCAAGGCCAACGCGGCGATCATGCAGGCGGCGGCGACCGCGCCCATCACCCAGACGTAGCCCACCGCTTGGGCGAGCGCGACCGCTCCCAGCGGAGCGAGGGCCTTGTCGGTGACGGAGAAGGCGGCGATACGGCCGGACAACGAGGCGTAGGCGGCGGTGCCGTACCGGCCGACCAGCAGGTGTGGCAGGGTGATGGAGGCGATGCCGAAGCCCAGCCCGAATCCCAGCACGCAGCCGATGGCGCCCTGGACCGTGTGCCCGACCAGCGGTAGCAGCAGGACGGAGACGCCCTGCAGGGCGAAGATCGCGGCAGCGATGAGTGCGGCGGGCAGCCGGCGTTGCAGGCCGGTGGTGAGCAGGCGTCCGGTCACCGACAGCACCCCCAGGAGTCCGGCCAGCGTGGCGGCCAGGACGGGGGAGTGCCCGAGGTGGATGAGGTAGGTGATGAGCAGCACCGCCATGACCGCCGCCGCGCCGCCGTTGGCGGTGAAGGCGAGCACCAGCAGCCAGAACGGCCGTCGGCGGGTGGCGGACTTGACGATGCCGGCCCGCTGTTCTGCTGTGGCGGGCTCGTGCTTGGTGTGGATACGGCGGCGCAGGACGAGCGCGTGCAGCGGGATCGCGGCCACGCCGTAGATCAGCGCCAGGACGACCAGAGCCTGGCGCCAGCCGTACCACTCCACCAGCAGCCCGGTGAGCGGCAGGAAGATCGAGGAGGCGAAACCGGCAACGACAGTGAGCGCGAGCAGGGCGCCTGCCCGGACAGGGCCGTCGAACCAGCTGACGATGACGGCGAAGGCCGACTCGTAGAGCACCATGGCGCAGGCGATGCCCATCGCGGCGAACACCGCGTACAGCTGCCACAGGCTCTCCACTCGCGACCAGGCCAGCACGGCAGCCGTGCCGAGAATCGATCCGGCGGTCATGAGGCCACGGCCGCCGCGGGCATCGAGCCGGCGGCCGACCAGCGGCGCGCACAGGGCGGCGATCAGGATCGACAGGGTGAGCGCCGCGGCGATCTGGGCGTTGGTGGCGTGCAGGTCGCGGGCCATCGGCGCGAGGAAGACGGAGAAGGCGTAGTAGAGCACGCCGTACCCGATGGTCTGGGTGACGGCCAGTGCGGCGACGATCCGCCGGCCGTGGCCGGAACGCGGCTGACCGCCGCCCCTGGTTCCTGGGGCGGCGGTCTCGGTGGTGGAGCTCACTCCGGCTCGCTGGAGCACGAGATCAGGCGGCGGCCGTCCGCGGTCGTCGTCCACTCGTCTCCCGTTTCGGCGATGAAGCCCTGGACCTCCAGCCGCCAGGCCAGGGTGCCGGCCATGCGGGCGATGGCCGGCGCGAAGCCCGGGTTGGTGCTGGATCGCCGGGCGCTGACCAAATGGTGGCCCAGCTCTTCGGTGTGCAACCGGCCGTGGTCACAGATGAGGCGCAAGGCCTCCTTCTGGGCGGCGGTGGGATATCCGTCTGACATGTCCATCCCTGCTTTCAGCCGCAGCAGCTGCCGTCGCTGGAGGCGCCGACGGTGGCCAGCGGCAGCGGGGTGGCCAGCAGGCCACCGCTGATCCCGGTGGCCAGGCCGACACGCTGCTCCTGCGCTTCGGCGAGGTTGGAGGAGCACACGCCGGTCTCCGGCAGGTCGAGCTGTCCGTCGCGGGCCGCCTCCCAGTCGCCCGCGATGGCCGCGACAACCGAGCGGACCTGCTCGTAGCCGGTGGCCATCAGGAACGTCGGGGCACGGCCGTAGCTCTTGACGCCGACGGCGTAGTAGCCCGGTTCGGGGTGGGCCAGCTCATCGACGCCGTGCGCGGGCACGGTGCCGCAGGAGTGCTGATTGGGGTCGATCAGCGGGGCCAGCTGCCGGGTCGAGCCGAGGATCGGGTCCAGGTCCAGACGCAGCTCGGAGGCGATGGAGTGGTCCGGGCGGTAGCCCGTCGCGGCCACGATGCGGTCCACCGTGACGGACTGCTCAGCGCCGGACGGGTCACGGCTGACCACGCTCACGCGGTCACCGCTTCGGGTGATGGAGTGGGTGAAGAAGCCGGTCAGCAGCTGAATGCGCCCTGACTCGACGTGGGCGCGTAGGCGGGTGCCGAGCGCGCCACGGGCGGGCAGCGCGTCGGCCGCGCCGCCGCCATAAGTACGGCTGGCGCTGCCCGCGCGGATCGCCCAGGTGATCTGAGCGTCGTAGAGCTGCGCGAGGGCGAGCAGGGTGGTGGCGGCCGAGTGACCGGCGCCCACGACCAGCGTGTGCTTGCCCTCGTAGGTTTCACGGTCGGCGCCGAGCACGTCGGGCAGGGCGTGGTCGACCAGCTCGCCCGCCTCCGCCTCGCCGTACGCGGGCAGGCCGCTGGCACCCAGGACGTTCGACGTGAAGTAGGTGCCGGAGGCGTCGATGATCGCGCGGGCCTGCAACTCCTCACCGCCGTCGAGACGGATCAGGAACGGGACGTCTTCGCGGCCGTTGGTCCGGACCCGGTCATAGCCGAGGCGGCTGATCGCCGTCACCTTGGTGCTGAGCCGTACCTTGTCCCCGAACAGCTTGGCCAGCGGAGCGAGATAATCAGAGATCAGCTCGGCGCCGGTGGGCAGCCACTCGGGGTCCGGTTCGCTCCAGCCGTCGGCCTCCAGCAGGCGCTTGGCGGCGGCGTCGATGTTGAACTTCCACGGGCTGAACACCCGGACGTGCCCCCACTGCGCGACCGAGGCGGCTATCTGCTCGCCGGCCTCCAGGACCAGGAAGTCCACGCCGCGCTCGGCCAGGTGCGCGGCGGCGGCCAGACCGACCGGGCCCGCGCCGATGACCACCACCGGCAACTCGCCGGCCTCGATCCTGCTCATGGGCTGCTCTGCCTCCAGGGGCGCAGTGGTGCCGCAGCATCCGTCACTCATGGTTGCCTCACTCGCATTCGGTCGTCGGGTGGCTAGCGGAGCATCAGGCTCGTGGTGCGGGCACGATCGAGCGCGGCGCCGGCCCGGCAGGCCGCGTCGCAGACCTCGCCGCGGATCTCGTCGAACGTGACGGTGGTGTCACGGCGGAACCGGCGCAGTAGAGCACGCATCGCACATCTCCTGTTTAGATGATTTTCGAAGTAATAGGCAGCATGCCCCACTGATTAGAGATCTGTCAAATTAGATGGGAGCCTAAGTTGCCGGGACGCCGGGTCGGCGCGAGCCTGATCGAGGGATTGACCTGGTCCGGGCCTATCCGCACCCGCCGGCGAACGGGCCGTCCCCGGGAGGGCAGCACGCCTGCAGGGCATCCTGCAGATCCGTCAGAGCGCGTCGCACGCCGTCGGGATTGGCGCGGTAATGGACGGTCTTCCATTCGCGCCGCGCGGTGAGCACCCCGCCGTCGCGGAGTGTCGCCAGATGGGTGGAGGCGGCCGACTGGGCGAGCGAGAGCCGCTCGGCCACCTCGTTGACCGTCAGCTCCACCCCGCCCTCAAACAGGAAGAGGATCTGCTGGCGGGTGTCGCTGGCCAGCGCCTTGAGAAAGCCGCGGGCCGCGTCCGTCAGCTGGATCCCGTTGGTCGCCATCTCCATAGGATGACTCTACACCATCGTATTGTCATTTCAGGATTTGACGATACGATGCGGCGCATGGACACCATCGTCATCGGCGCGGGCCAGTCCGGCCTCGCTGCCGCCCTCGCGCTGCGCGAACTCGGACGTACCCCCGTCATCCTGGAAGCGGGCGACCAGCCGACCGGCTCCTGGGCGCACTATTACGACAGCCTCGCCCTGTTCTCACCCGCCCGCTACAGCACCATGCCCGGCCTGGACTTCCCCGGCGACCCCGACCACTACCCCCACCGGGACGAGGTCGTCGCCTACCTGAAGCGCTACGCCGACAGCCTGGACGTGGAGATCCGTACCGGCACGCGCGTCAGCGCGGTGGAAGCCGACGGCGCAGGCGGGTTTCTCGTGCACCCCTCAAGCGGTGACACCCTGCAGACCATGGGTGTCGTGGCCGCCAGCGGCTCCTTCGGCAACCCGTACCTGCCCGCTCTGCCCGGCCAGGACGGCTTCACCGGCCAGGCCCTGCACGTGGCCGATTACCGCAACCCCAAGCACTACGCCGGGCAGCGCGTCGTGGTGGTGGGCGGCGGCAACTCCGCCATCCAGGTCGCCTACGAACTCGCCGAGGTGGCCACCGTCACGATCGCCTCCCGGCAGCCGATCCAGTTCATGCCGCAGATCGTCGGCGGCAAGGATGTGCACTACTGGCACACCACCACCGGCTTCGACTCGCTGCCGCCGGAATGGCTGGCCCGTATCGCGACCGGCACGCTGGTGATGGACACCGGCGACTACGCCGCCTCGCTGGAGTCCGGCCGGATGGACCGGCGGCCGATGTTCACCGGCTTCGACGGCGACCGGATCATTTGGGCCGACGGCGAGCGTGAAGCTGTGGACACGGTCATCTACGCCACCGGCTACCGCCCTCACCTGGACTACCTGCAGCCGCTCGGCGCCCTCGACGACACCGGGCTGCCGCTGCACGCCGGCGGCCTCTCCACCACCCACTTGGGGCTGGGTTACGTCGGGCTGGAGTTCCAGCGCTCCTTCGCCTCCAACACCCTGCGCGGGGTGCACCGCGACGCCGCGCACGTTGCCGCGCCGGTCGCCGCGTACGCGAGCAAGGCGCTGGCCGCCTACGGCCTGTGACATGGGATCCCCGCTGGTCACCCTCGCCCTGGTCGTGCTTCTGCTGGCGACCATGCTGACGTCGGCACCTCGCTGACGGCCGCAGGGTTCGCGGTGTTCTGCGCCGCCCGCTCGCCCTTGCCGTGCTGGGCCTGCTCGCGGTGCCCGCCTGGAGCCTGGCCGCACCTTGTTGGGGCTTTGGTCCAGGCGACGGCCCCAACCTGGTCTGTGAAGCATGTGGCCAGGAGATCGTCACCGAGGCGAACGACTGCGGCCTGCCATGGCACGGGGTGAGGCTCTTCCCCGGCACGGTGCTTGGCGCACTTCCGGCTCCCGCCCCCGGACCGCATCCGCCGCAGGCACGATAAACGTCACAAACGCCGGTAGCCTGGGCGGTGGCGCAGGGTTGGGTGATGGTTTCAGGCGTTCGCTCGGCGGAGGCGTTCGGCTGCTTGTGTCCAGAGTGCTTTGCCGGACACTGCGGTGTAGCCGTGGAGCGCTTCCCACCGGATGTCGTGGGCTGCCGGCCACAGGCTGGCCGCCCACGCGATCTGCTGCTCTTCGGCGGTGAACACGCGGGCCCGAGCGTCCTGATAAGCGGCCAGGAACGCCTCGGTACTTTCGATCGGCGGCAGGGTAGCCGGTCCCAGCTTGGGGAACACCGCACTCGCAGCTCCCACCAGGGCAGCCTCCGGTTGCCATGCCAGGCTGTCCCAGTCGTGCACCGTCCACACCTGTTGGTCGTGCCACCGGAGGTTGTGTGCCTCGAAGTCGGCGTGGCCCAGCATGCAGGGCAGGTCAGCGGCTAGCATCCGCCGACGGGCCCTGTCGGCTGTGTCCATGACGTAGGTGGGTACGAATCTCTGGTCCATTCCGTCGAGTGACTCGATCGACGGCCACAGCCCGGGGTCGGTGTGATCCCACCGCACCCAGCGCGGATTCGGCAGCGGCGGCGTGACGGTGAGGTCCGCCAGTGCGGTCATCAGCCGGGCGAAGACCTCTGCGTAGCGCACGGCGATGTCCGGCGCGTCTCCGCGCAACACCTCTCCTCCAGGGCGGAATTCCTCCGCGTGCACGGCCAGGGGACCGACACCGACGACCGGCGTGAGTGGGCGAGCGCAGGGGAACCCGTTCTCGGCCAGCCGGGCCTGCGCTGTAACACATGACCCCGCCCGGCCGTCGTCGCCGCGGGCCTTGACCACGACGTCCGTACCGCCGGCCAACCGGAGACCGAACACCGTCGACATCGATTGTTGCCGGAACAGCACGTCGGCGGGTTGGTCCCCGAGATGGTCCAGACACCACGCCGGTAGCCAGTCCGGCAGATCGTCAAACGGCACAGTGAAACTGTGCCATAGGCGCCTGAACGCGCCGGATGTCGCCTGAGCCGCAGTATTGGGAACCGAACTCGCTCGGTGAAGACGGGTGTCCCGTCTGCCTGTGCGGTGGAGCCCGGAGCCTTCACCGGGGCCCGCCCTCATACGGGGGCCCGGCGGTCGCGACTTCAGCTAATGGCGTGGTCTGCGGCTATCTGACACTATCAGCCGCTAACTTTGTCCTGACATTTCGCTGTACTGAACCTGCGTTCCGGTTTCGGCCCGGGCGAGGCCGCGGGCTGATCGTTTACGAGTCAATGTGCTCGGCGCGTCGGAGGAAATGCCCAATGCCAGCAAGCCCCATCACTAATCGCGATAGCAGACTTGGCATGGGGTTCGCTCCGTCGGCTGGCGAGCCGGCGTGCGCGCCTAGCCTCGTTCCGCACGTCACCACGACTGGCCCGCGTTCCTCCGCCACCTGCCCCACTTCGGCGCAGGTCCCTGAGGGACAGAGCCGGTCGTCGCGGGCAGTGGCGGCGCCGATCAGCCATGGTGCCGGGAGGCCCGTGCCGCGCGACATGCGCGGAATACGGGCCTAGCGGTACCCGCGTACTGCCCAGGCACGAGCCGTGAGGGCGATCGATCCGTCAGGCCGGGCGGGCAACCGTCGGCGCAGCATGTCTCGCAGAGCGGCCTTGCGGTCTTCGGGGAGTGATCCGACGTAGCCGGGCGCCGGAGCCTGTCCGCCGAGGAACGGCGCCCAGTAGTCGTCGAAGTCCCGGAACACGGTCGGCACCTCGATTGCCTCGACGACCACGTCGGCCAAACCCGCGCCGGCCCACAGCTCGCGCAGCGGCTCCGGCCGGCACTGCGGGAACCGCCGCCCCTCGTCCAGCGGCGCTGCCGCGGGGTCGAGGGCGGTGGCGGCATCCCAGAAGTGCCGTAACATCTCCATCCCCTCGGCGTAGTCCCACACATAGGCGGCGACTGTCCCGCGGGACGTCGCGACGCGCGTGAATTCCGCCATGGCACGTGCCGGCTCAGGTACGAAGTTGAGCACCAGCCCGCTGACCACTACGTCGAACCGGCCATCCGGGAAGGGCAACGCCATGGCGTCGCCGGTCTCGAATCGCGTTCGCGGATCGGTGATCTGGGCGCGGGCGTACCCGACGAGACCCTCAGAGGGGTCGACACCCGTCAGCTCGACGGGGTGAGCGGCGGCCAGCACGGTGGCGGACAGCGCGCCGGTGCCGCAGCCCGCGTCCAGCCAGCGTCGTCCGGCCGGAACGGCGAGCCAGGACACGAAGGAGGCGGCGACACGGCGGCTCCACCGGCCCATGAAAGAGTCGTAGGCGTCGCCGCGGGCCCACACCTCGTGCATCACGGCGCAAGAATACGCCCGCCGCCGATGGGAGCGGCCTCAGCGGCGGCTACGTTCGCCAAGACCCCCAGGCCTGTGCCCGTGTCCACGCCTACGGCGTGTCTGCCCGGCTTCTGGTATGTCTGGCGGCGTTTCGGCCGGCCCAGTGGACGGCGTGGTCCGCGACTCGTTCCCATTGGGGGGCGCCGACGGCGAAGTGCGGCATCCGGGCGAACTCCCTGGTAGTCGGTGACCGCGCGGGACCTGCGGTAGCGCTGGTACGTCGCGCGGACCAGCGTGGCGGGGACGGTGTGGTCGGCGCCACCGGCAATCAGGAGCAGCGGGGCGCGGGTGTCATTGCTCACGTCCACCCTGGTTGCGGGATGCCGTCGCAGGTTGGCGGCGGCCGCCTGGAACAGTGGCCGGCCGGGGGCGGGGACGCAGTAGCGCTGGTAGATCACCCCCGACTCGTGTGGGGTCAGGGTGTTGGTGAACGCGTAGTGGAACTGCCTGGGGCTCAGCGCCACGGCTCTGGTGCGGTTGGCGGGGTTGACCAGGGCCGGCAGGGCGGCGCGCAGACTGCTGAGCGGCAGCCGCAGCACACCCTTGATCGGAGCGGGGTGGATCGCGACGCCGGCGGCGCCCAGACCCCGGTCCAGCAGGATCTGGACGATCAATCCGCCGAAGGAGTGGCCGATGATGATGGGCGGCTGGGCCTGCTCGCGGACGACGGTCTCGTAGAAGTCGGCCACCTCGGTGACGCCCAGGCCGTTCATCACCTCAGGATTCTTGCGCAGTGCTTCGACCTCGATCTCCATGCCCGGCCAGGCCGGCGCGAGTACCTGGTGCCCGAGTTGGGTGTAGCGCTCGATCCAGTGCTCCCAGGCGCGTGGGGTCAGCCAGAGTCCGTGGATGAGGATGATGGGAGGCTTGGTGCCGGTGTCTTCGGTCATGGGGTCCTCCTGAGAGGTTCATTGGGCGGGGAGCCGGCAGCCGCGGACGTTGTGGGGGATGCGCCGTGGCGGCCGTAGCGCGGCCCACCGGCGGAGTTTCCCGGTCCGAGCGGGTTCACCCCGGCGTCCCTCCAGCGCACATGAGCCCGCAGTAGAAGGAAACGGGCAGTTTGCGCGCAGCTCATCTCCGTAGCTGATAACCGGACACTCTGCGATTGCTGCCCCGCAACGGGCAGACCGACGTGGCTAGATCGGGACTGAAACAGGGGCCGGCTCTTCGGCCGGGCCGCCCGCGGGTGCTCGGACAGACTAAAGATCGGGAGTGTTCGGCCCGGCAACGCGCCGCCAGGCCTGCTATCGCGGCCGGTGATAAGCCTTGCTGGGATCGCGTGTTTCCGCTGGCTCGCCCAGCACATTGACTAGAGAGTGACCAGCCGGCGCATCTTGCGTCGCTGTCGTCGAGAGGGGTCGTGATGACCCTGGGCGCGGAAGGAACGAAGGCAGGCGCGCGGGGCGGCCACGCCGGCGTTCATCACCGGGCGACCTCCCACCCCTGTGCGGCGTTGGTGCCATGTGCACCGGCGGACCGTACGGATGAGACGAAGGAGGCTTCATGCCTGTTTCTGAACAGCCGGTGAAAGACCGGCAGGACTACGACGGCGCATCGCCGTTCCCCGGGGCAGAAGAACACGTGTCGGCCGGCCGGGCCGTGGTGGCGCTGACGGCGGCGATCGTGATCCTGCCGTTCCTCGCGCTCGGTGTCGCGATCTTCCTGGCGTGGGGGCAGGGAGTCGCGTTCACCGATCTGCTGCTGGCCGCGGGCTTCTACGTGGTGACCGGGCTGGGCGTGACGGTCGGGTTCCACCGGCTGCTCACCCATGCCTCCTTCACCGCCCGGCCATGGCTGCGCGTGGCCCTGGCCATCGCCGGGTCGATGAGCTTCCAAGGCAACCTCATCGGCTGGGTCGCCACCCACCGCCGCCACCACGCCTTCACCGACCAGCCGGGCGACCCGCACTCTCCCTACCGGTACGGCACCGGCCTGCGCGGGCAGCTTCGGGGGCTTGCCCACGCCCACACCGGCTGGCTGTTCACCGACGACCGAACACCGGCCGAACGCTACGCCCCAGACCTGCTCGCCGACCCCGCCATGACCCGGATCACCCGCGCCTTCCCCGCGCTGTGCACGCTGTCACTGGCGCTGCCGTTCCTCGCCGGCTGGGCGATCACCAGCACCCTGTACGGCGGCCTCACCGCCTTCCTGTGGGCCGGATTGATCCGCATCGCGCTGCTCCAGCACATCACCTGGAGCGTCAACTCCCTCTGCCACCTCATCGGCAGCAGACCCTTCAAAACCCGCCGCCACGACCGCTCCACCAACCTGTGGCCACTGGCCCTGCTGTCCTTCGGCGAAAGCTGGCACAACGGCCACCACAGCGAACCCACCTGCGCCCGCCACGGCCTCGAACACGGCCAAACCGACCCAGCCGCCGCCGCGATCCGCCTGTTCGAACGACTGGGCTGGGCCAGCGACGTGCACTGGCCCGACCCCGACCGCATCCAACGCCGCCGCACCACCCTGCCATCACAAGCCCACGCACCCGGCGCAGACTGACCGATGCCCCCCACGCTGCGTGTCGGCATCATCGACGCCGGCTACGACACCATGCCGCAGATCCTGCGCGAACTCCGGCGCAGCCATCCCGAGATCACCATCCATCAGGTCGAAGCGGGCACCCCCGAGCAGTACCGGCAACTGGCCGACGGCCGCCTGGACGTTGTACTCCAGCACCGCTGTGCACTGCGTCCCCTCCTCGTTCCGCACCTCCAATCGGGCGGCTCGGCTGGCTGGAACCCGTCTCGTCGCCCCGGGGCAACGCCCGGGCGAAGGCGCTCCGACAGCCACCAGCCGTAGCGATGATCAACCTCGCTGTCCGCGTCACGAAGCCCTTTGATCGGTTCTGGAGATGGATCCTTCCCGGATCGCCTGTTTCCGTACGGCACGCACGGGTGTCGCCTGGAGGTGAACGAGTTCGACCACACGGCCCCCTGCTTCGACCGGTCCGGAAGACCGATCCCATGCAGACATCGATGCACCGCCAGAGGAGCTCGGCCATGGGCATCATCGCTTGGATCATCCTCGGACTGGTCGCCGGGGCGGTGGCCAGAATGCTGGTCCCCGGCAAGGACCCGCAAGGTA
Source organism: Nonomuraea polychroma (assembly GCF_004011505.1). NCBI lineage: Bacteria > Bacillati > Actinomycetota > Actinomycetes > Streptosporangiales > Streptosporangiaceae > Nonomuraea > Nonomuraea polychroma. Next base: position 8,283,944 of record NZ_SAUN01000001.1, on the reverse strand, counting down.
TGGTCATCACCTCCGCGCTCGGCATCGCCGGGGCGCTGCTAGGTGGCTTCGTCGCCACCCAGGTGTTGCACGTCTCGGGCATCCAGGGATTCTTCGACCTGTCCACCTGGCTCTGCGCCATCGTCGGCGCGGCAGTCCTGCTGCTCGGCTACCACCTGATCAGCGATCGGCGTTCGAACCGCCAGGCCGGCCGCCGATGACCTCGCCCAGCACTCCCGGGCGTTCACGCTCCTGCCGCGGCAAAGGTGCTGCGTGATGCCCATAGGCGGAGCCCTCACGGTGATCGCCTTCGGTGCCATCCTCGCCTTCGCCCTGGCCGACAGCTCGGTGGGCGGCTTCGACCTGCGCATCATGGGCATCATCCTGATGCTCGGCGGCGCCCTCGGGCTCCTGCTGCCCCTGCTGCTCCGCAACAGACCACGCCCGCGCTGGTCGACCGCCCGCAGCCGCCAGGACGTCATCGACGACCGACCGCCACCCAGTACAGGAGATTCGCCCGGCGACTGACGCCGGGCAAAGGCGCGGCGGCAGGCCTCCCGGCGGCCGCCGGCTCTGACCAGCGCAGGACGTTCAGAGCACAACCCGCTGTTCTCCCGCGCTCCGGCCCTCGGCAGGAGGCGAGAGGGCGGCGCCGACTCGCGGAGGCGGACATGCCCACCATGACCACAATCGTTGCCGTCGCTGCGGCGGCGATCGTGATCGCGGCCATCGGCTTCGTCGTGGTGCAGCAGCGCTGGCAAGGCACTCGCCGGCGCGTCGACCCCCAACCCGCCACGAGCGAACGTGACAACAGCGGCGGGGCCGAGCGGGAACTACCCTCCCGGCAGGGGCGGGCCGCCACCCTCGACATCAAGCCGCTCACCACCGAGTCACAGCAGACCTATGCCCAGGGCTGGACCACGCTCCAGAAGCAGTTCGTCCACGCGCCAGGCCCTGCGGTCACTGAGGCCGATCGGCTGGTCACGGCCGCCATGGCCGAGCGTGGATATCCCACCGAAGACCTCGAACAGCAGCAATCGGACTTGCCGGTGATGCACGGCCGCACGCTGCACCACTACCGCCAGGCCCACGAGATCAGCGGGCGCGTCGCCCAAGGCGATGCCTCTCTCGAGGACCTGCGGCAGGCAATGGTGCACTACCACGTACTGTTCCAGGAACTCCTCGACAACACTGACGAACACCGCCACCCTCGACCGCCGACCGAGCCCGCGACGACCGACCAACATCGCAGGGAGAATCCTGAAACGGCTCGCGAAAAAGGTGACTCGACATGAACACGCGCAACGACGATAAATCCACGGGATTTGAATTTCCGGGATCGCGGTCATATCGAATCCGCTCTCCCCGTGAACACAGCGTGAGAATTTTGGCCACATTGGACCATAATTACGCCATGCGGGTCTGACCTGGTGTAATCCTGTCGTCGCCGATGGGCAAGGGGTTGGAGCGCAAGGTGGTGATGCCGCGGCATAGGGGTTTGGCCGCATGCTGGCATATCTGTTGTCAAAGGTGTATGCATAGAGGGTGCCTTACAAAATACGGGCAGCAAGGCACGCGTTTGGACTCTACGACTGGAATCGATCGGCCTTGCGGGGACGGTAGGTCCCAAAGTCGGGCAGATCCCGATGGTCTGCCGATCCATTTACTGGCTTGGCTCTTGACGGATCAGCTATGCCATCCTTTGCCTGAGGAAGGCCGCCTCGATCAAAGCGGTCCGGGCCCTTAATGGCTTTCCTGAGCTTCCTGCCGGCAAATGGGACACGAGGCTTGACGCTCCAGCCCGGAGGAGGCCGGTATGGCCACGGATGTGAAAATCGTACGACTCTATGTCTCCAGCGTCGCCAACGGCACGGTGGACGACACCCCCAACGAGGTCGGCGGGAACCCGCGTTCACCGTTCCATCTGATGCTGCAGGCCGACGCGAGCGACTCAGCCGGTGACAACAAGGTCAACTACCGGCTCATCATCAGCGCCCGCTCGACCTCGGGCAACACCACCACCTTCGCTACCAGAGTCCTCAACGAGCAGGCCGGCGTCCCCGGCGATGACTGGAGATCGGTGGGCCCGCAGGCGAATAACAACGGCTACGTCAAGCAGTCGACCTACACGATCAACGCCGCCGACTTCCAGGCCAACGGCCTGTACGAGTTCGTCGCCGTACTACGCCTCGGCGACGGCAGCGTATCCACCGCACGCAGCAACGAATTCTTCATCAGCTGACCCAACAGGCGGCGGGCTCTCCGGGGCCCGCCGCTCGCCGCGTAGGTCAGCCCAGCGACCTGCCGCGGCCGTGGCCCTCATCGCGGTCGGCAGGAGCGCGGGCCTGGACGAGAAGCCCGCCGCTCACCTAGGCCGGCACACCTTCGTCGCCCAGCTGGTCCGGCGGTGAAGATCTGATCACCGTGAGTCCGCTTGCAGATCGAAGCCAAGGCGACCGCGGCTCAGAACCCCCCGCTGCCTACATGGTTCGACGCTGGGCAGGTGCTCCTTGCGGATTCTGGCGAAAGGAGCCGGCCGTGTCGGAGAACGTCGCGTTGATCATTCGATTCCGCCTGATGGGCGGTGAAGACGTCTCCGTGATGAGCGGGGACTTCGACGGGGAGCCGGAGGCGGTGGCGGCGATCGCTCGTGCTGTGGACGAGCGGCGCAGCCTGGTGTTGATGCGGGCGAGATACGACCGTGAAGCCGACGTGCACGGCGTGGTCATCAACCTCGCCAATGTGGTGTCGGCCCGTGTGTCGAAGACAGACAGCGCCGAGGCGGGCCAGTACCTGTAGCGGGCGTGCTGCCCCACCATGACCTGACATTGGCCAACCGGACGGTGTCCTCCGCCACCCGCGCAAAAAGGAGGCCGGTGTCGGGTCAAAGCCGGATGCCGGCAGCGAGGGAATCTAGTACGGGGGAACCGATCAGTCATGACGGGACGTGTGCCGGAGAGCCGCAAGGTTGTGGTGGACCGGTCAGAAGGCTTCGGCGAGCGGCTGCTGGGGCAGTTGCTGGACCGGGCTCACGCTATGCCACCACAGCTCATCGCTCCGCTGGTGGCGGAGGAGGTGCGCAGGATCGGTGGCCGGGATGTGTCGATCCTGCTGCAGGACTATGACCAGGTGATGTTGGTGCCGCTGCCGGGCAGGGGGCTCAAGGGCGGCGATCCCCTGCCCATTGACGGGACATGGGCAGGTGAGGCTTTTGTCAGCGAGACGAGGGTGGAACATCCGGTGGCCGACGGCATCCGGATGTTCCTGCCGCTGCTTGACGGCAGTGACGAGGTCGGGGTGATGGCACTGACCCTCAGCAGGGTCGACGACGACGACCGCCGATTGCTGCGACGGCTGGCCGGCCTGGTCGCCGATATGCTCGTCACGAAGAACAGCTATACAGACCAGTTCTTCCGGGCACGGCGCCGCGAGCCGATGAGCGTGTCCGCGGAGATCCAGTGGTCGCTGTTGCCCCCGTTGTCCATGGCCATCCCGCAGGTCGCGGTCGCCGGAATCATGGAGCCCGCCTACGACGTCGCCGGGGACAGCTTGGACTACGCTCTCAACGACGAAATCCTGCACATGGCCGTCATCGACGCGATGGGCCATGGCCTGAACGCCGCCGTGCTGGCGACCGTGGCCATTGGCGCCTACCGGCACGCCAGGCGGGCCAACGTCGGGCTTGCCGAATTGTACGAATTCATGGATACCGCCATCAACGAACAGTTCGGCCCCGACCAGTTCGTCACGGCACAGATGGCGCGTCTGGACATCGGGTCGGGTTCCTTGGAATGGGTCAACGCAGGGCACCCGGCGCCGTTGCTGATCCGCGATAACAGGGTCATCGAGGCGTTGGAGGGTGCGGGCACCCTACCGGTCGGCTTTGGCGGTGCCGCCCCGCAGATCAACACGCGCCAGCTCGTGCGTCACGATCGGGTGCTGTTCTACACCGATGGTCTCGTCGAAGAGCACGAGAGCGGCGGTGAGCAGTTCGGCGAAAAACGTCTGATCAACACCATCGAGCACGTCGGGCCCATGACGAGAACCGTGCAGCAGATGGTACGAAGCCTTTCTCACACACTGATGCGCCAGAGGAAGGGGACGACAACTGATGACGCGAGCATCTTCCTGGTCGAATGGTGCGGCGGGACCGCCGACCACCTCGCCGAGGTCAACATCTGACCGGTTGACGTCCGTCGTGCGCATGCACAGCGGCAACGGCCGCACGAGGAGATGGATCGCCGCGCGATCGCCTGCTTCGACCAGGCTCTCGAGGACGTGGGGCTGACCACGGGGGAGCCGCTCCGGCAGGTGTTGCACGACTCCTTCGCCTGGGCCACCACCCCGGCCATGGCCCGTTGTCCGGAGTCCGCGGACGACGTACCGGAGGGCCTGAGCATCCCCCGGTAGTCATGGGACGGCCTGCGAGGCTGAGTCGCCTGCTTTCTCACACCGGATCGAAGTACATCCGCCGGCTGGGCCGGGAGAACGACCGTCGCGGCGTTTCCGCACGGGCCCGCACTTACGCAAGGGCCGCGACTCACCGCCGTCGCCGGCGCGTCGGCACCTGTGGAGTCTGGTCCTGTTCCGGTGCCTCGGGGCGTTCGACGCGGGTGGGGTTGCCGCGTACGAGTTCGTCATGGATGCGCCGGCGGGCGGCGGTGACGGCGCGCTCCGCCACCTCGTCGCCGTGCTCGATACGCTCTCGCAGCAGCCGCAGGGCGATGCGGCGGTTGAGGCTGAACTGCCGCTCGGTGTCGACCACGATGACGATCCCGGTGGGGCGGTGGGTCGCTCGTACGGCCGTGCTGGCTTTGTTGCGATGCTGGCCGCCGGGGCCGCCGGTGCGGCAGGCGACGATGTCGACGTCTGCTTCCGTGAACGTCGTGCGCGGGGTGTCGACCTGGCACGGTTGGGCGATGACGTACCAGTTCTTGCGGCCGGTGCCGGCACGGTAGGGGCTGGGGGCATGCCAGCACAGGGTTCCGGTCCACGAGGCGGCGAACGCCTCGGCGCCGGCTCCGGTGATGCGAATGAGGACCGACCGGTAGGTGCCCGGCCGGTCGCCGGGAACGGTGTCGGCCCGGTGGGTCTCCAGATCCTGCTGGGTGGCGTCGGCTTCCAGGCGGTGCAGCAGCCGGGCCAGGGCCCAGGCGCACTCCTGCGGGCCGCGCCCGGCGGACAGGAGCAGGTGGACGCTCACGACCGCCCCCGCTTACGGCGGTGCTCCCGGTGGTCTCTCTGGTCAGCGGTCTTGTACGTGACCAGCGGGATCGTGGTGGCCACGGGCGTGGCCAGGTCATGGTGGACGAGGTCGTCGATCACTTGCTCGATGCGTTTGTAGGCCGTGGGCGCCTCCTCGAACAGCAACTGCCGGTCGCCACACACCACCAGCGACCCCATGGGCGTGCGGCGCAGCTCCTCGACCGTGTGCTTGGCCTTTCCCCGGCGCAGGGCGTCCGCACGGGACATCTTGCGGCCCGCGCCGTGGGCCACGGAATGGCCGGCGTCCGGCCCGGCGTGGCCTGCCACGAGGTAGGACGGGGTGCCTCGCGTACCGGCGATGAGCACGTCACGGCCATCACCCGGCGCCGCCCCCTTGCGGTGCAGGTAGATGCCGTCGCGGACCTCGACCAGGTTGTGGCACTGGTCGACGATCGGCTCGGTGGGCTCGGCCCCCAGGGCATGGGCGACCCGGGCGGCCAGCAGCCGCCGGTTGAGCGACCCCCAGCGTACGGCCTGGTCATGCATCGCCAGGTAGGCGCCGGGATCAGGGGCAGGGCCGGCGCCGTGCACCTCGGTGTGCGCCCGCAGGATCCGCTCGCCCAGCCCTCGGGAACCGCTGTGGACGATGAGCACCAGGTCGCCGGCGTCGAGCCCGAGCCGGCTCGCGTGCTCCGGCTCGAAGACGCTCCCGATCCGCGCCAGCTCCACGAAGTGGTTGCCCCGGCCGACCGTCCCGAGACCCTCGACGTGACCTGCGGGGATGTCGCCCTTCACCACGGCCCAGGCGGGATCGTCGGCATCCTGCTCAGGGTCCAGTGCACGATCGAGATCGGGGAAGCGGGCGGCGAGCTTCTCGGGGATGGCGCGCTTGAGCTTGATGGGGAACACGGCGATGCCGCAACCGATGTCGGAGCCCACCAGGAACGGGTAAAGGACGGTCGACGTCATGGCGGCGCCGATGGGGGCGCCCTTGCCGGGGTGCAGGTCGGGCATGGCGGCGACGTGCATCATGCCGTCGAGGGCGGCCACCTGGTGGCACTGCGCGACGGCATCGGACTCGATCCAGCTCGTGGGGGAGGCGAACACGGTGACCGTGGCCGCAGCGGCCGGAGGCGGGGAGTGTTGCTGAGACAAAGACGCTCTCTTCGCTGAACAGGATGTGGGCATGCGGCAGCACGGCGGCGAGTGAGCGCCGTGGCATCTCGAAATGCTCGAAATAGCGGTGCTGTCCGTCAGAGCCTCATGGACACCACATTCCCCGAGCCCACCACGCGAGGCAAACGATTTTCGGCCGGACCCCGATCGAAGAGCCGAACCCCGACCGCGTGAATGGGCCGTCCCGTCACCGTTGATCGTGCGCACGCCGTCGTGTCACAGGGGTTCGAAGCGGACCTCTGTGACACGAGGCTGACATCCCATCAGGCGGCGTCGAGAGCCGCGGTGATCTTGCGGGCCATCTCGGCCATGGTCGGGCTGGGCTCGCTCTTCTGGCCGTGGCCGGCGGCCTCGATGGCGACGAGAACGGTGCGGCGGAAGTTGTCGGCCTCGGCAGCATCCAGCTGCTGGAGCAGGGTCATGGAGGCGGTCAGGGCGGGCAGCACCTGGTCGGCGAGGGCGGCGGTGGTCTTGCTGTCGTACAGGCCCTTGGGCGCCTTGGTGAGCACGTGCCCGACGACGCCGGTGGCGGAGGTCAGGGCGATGGAGGCCTGGGTGGCGGCCTTGTGCGGGGAGCCGGCGGCGCCGGCGGCGGTGATCAGGGAGACGGCGCCCCAGGCGGCGGTGCGGAGGGTGTGCTGGTCCTGCTCGGAGAGGGTGATGGCCATGATGGTGTGCTCCTTTGTGAGAGGTGGGTTCGCTGGTGCCCGGTGGCCCTGGCCTCGTGGCCGTGACCGCCGCGCCGTTCATGGCATTTACGATCGCCGACCCCTCTGATATCGGGCCGTCGCCGTGCTGACGCGGCCGCTGACACGGCACGCATGGCCGGCGCTGGAACCCCACCGTGCCGACGTCAGACCTGGCCGCCTCCGTGGATTTCTGGACCCGCGGGCTCGGCTTCATCGACTTGTTCACGGTCCCCCGGCCACGTCACGCACCTTCGACGGTTGGCGTGGTTGATGCGGTCGATCGCATGATCGAAGCCGCGGGCGCCGTGACCGGTGGGGCGACACACCTCAACGGGTGCAGTACGCCGAACGCGCCCCGGGCATGACCCCCGAGGACTGGCAGCAGATCGCCGACAACATCGCGACGCTCGAGCACGACCTGGCAGCAGCCAAGCGCGCCGGCGTCAGGCCAGGTAGCGCCGAAGCCAACGCTCCGGCGGAACGACACAGGGCCTCCATAGGCTTAGGGCGCACAATCTGTGACGTTGTCCCGCAAACCCAGACGGCCCTCGTAGACGGCCACCTTGTGGGTGATCAGCTTGAGGCACTCGTTGAGTTCATGCATCTGGGCGAGCACCCGTTCCCGATGTTCGCGCAACACCTCCAGCCGTTCCACCTCGTTGCCTTGGCCCGCCCTGACGAGCTCGGTGTAGCGCCGGATGTCGGTCAGGGGCATGCCGGAGGCCCGCAGCCGAATGCAAACGCCCAGCCAGTCGACGTCACCCTCGCTGTAGACCCGGTGCCCTGCGGTTCCCCGCCGTACCGGCTGGGCCAGCAGCCCCTCCCGCTCGTAGAACCGGAGTGTGTGCACGCTGAGCCCGGTGCGCTCGGCGACCTGGCCGATGCTCAAACCCGACATGTGGCCCAGTTTGACCTAGAGTCGGCTCTAGATTCTACGGTTCCGAAGTATGAGATATCGCATCCTCGGCGGCACTGGTATCGAGGTCAGCACCCACTGCCTCGGCACCATGATGTTCGGCTCGGCCGGCAACCCCGACCACGATGACAGCATCCGCATCATCCACACCGCCCTCGACCACGGGATCAACTTCGTCGACACGGCTGACATGTACTCGGCGGGCGAATCCGAGGAGATCGTGGGCAAGGCGCTGCAGGGCCGGCGAGACGAGGTGGTGCTGGCGACGAAGGTGCACTTCCAGATGGGGGAGGGGCCCAACCGCAGCGGCAACTCGCGGCGTTGGATCATGCGCGAGGTCGAGGCGAGTCTCAAGCGGCTGCGCACCGACTGGATCGACCTTTACCAGATCCACCGCCCCGACCACCGGACCGACATCGAGGAGACCCTCTCCGCACTGACCGATCTGGTACGGCAGGGCAAAATCCGGGCCTTCGGCAGCTCGGCCTTCCCGGCGCACGAGACGGTCGAGGCCTACCACGTGGCCCGGCAGCGCGGCTTGTACCGGTTCCGCACCGAGCAGCCGCCGTACAACATCCTGGCCCGCGGCATCGAGGGCGACGTCCTTCCCACGGCGCAGCGGCTCGGCATGGGCGTGCTCACCTACAGCCCGCTGGGCTGGGGGTTCCTGACCGGCCGTTACCGCAGGGGGCAGCAGGTCGACATGTCGCGGGGCCGCGCCGCGCGCGCGCCAGAACGGTTCGACCCGTCTATCCCGGTCAACGCAGCCAAGCTGGAGATCGTCGAGGAGCTGGTGAAGCTGGCGGACGAGCTCGGCTGCACCCTGCCGGCGCTGGCCGTCGCCTTCGCCGCGTCACACCCGGCGGTCACCTCGGTCATCCTCGGCCCGCGCACGATGGAGCAGCTGGACGGCTTGCTGAAGGGCGCCTCGCTGATGCTCGACGACACCGTGCTCGACCGGATCGACGAGCTCGTGCCGCCCGGCACCAACGTCTACCACCCTGTCGGCCTCTGGAGCCCCGCGCCCCTGACCGACCCCGCATTGCGCCGCCGCCCGCTCGGTGACCGTGCCGCGAGCTGACCCAGAAATGAAATATTGGCGGAGGTGACCATCTGCAAACGGGCAGGTGACTTTGTCGGACATCACGATCTTCGGCACTGCGAGTGGCAGAGCACGCGGATCGCTCGGATCGGGAGGCGCGGCCATCCTGCTCCAGGAATACGCAGGGTTCTCCTCCCGACGCTGGCCATATCGACGTGCTGATCGAGTCCATGAGAAGGAATGGGTTCACGCCGGTCGACTGCATCCGTGCGGTCATCGACCTGCTGGGCTGCTCGCTGGCGGAGGCCACGAAGCTGGTCGCCTCCAACCCGGCGTGGAGCGACTTGCACAGACGAGCCGGAGGGCGGAACCGTGTCCTGATGACGCCGGCTTCCCTGGCGGAACTACGGGCTGTCGTGCGCGGCGGCAGGCTTGGGATACGACGCAGATCTGCGATGCCCGGGTCGCCGCCGCCACCGACCTCCGGTCGGGCGCTCAGCTCCGTGGCAACGGGGGAAAGAACCTACAGGCCATCGCCGTGGCTCGATAGACCAGCGGGTGGGGGCGTGGGGCATACGTACGGGATGGTGGTGTACTTGTTCAACGAGGGTCGGAGGTGATCAGCTCGGGACCGGAGTCGGTGATGATGACGTCGTCCTCGTAATTGGCGTCGCCGACCGAAGGCATGGCGATCCTGCGCTCCAGCGCCAGACACATACCGGCCTCGAGTCGCTCGCTCGCGTCAGGTCCGTCCTCGGTCACCCAGGGCGGCTCGAACGACAACCCGAGCCCGTGCCCCCAAGCCCCTCCCATCTCCGATCCGGGAAGCCCGTGATGGGCCACGAACTCCGACCGTTCGAACACCTTCTGGCAGCGCCGCGCCACCTCCCCGATCGGTCGCCCTGGCCGCAGCATCTCGATCCCGGCATGCACGCTGTCGCGCACCGCGTCCAGCAGTCGCCGCTGCTCCGTTGTCGGTTCCGTGCCGACGATCCAGGTACGGGCGAGATCGAACAGGTAACCGTGCACCGACCCGTACAGGTCGATTCTGAGGAGATCGCCTGCGGACAGCCTGCGGTCGGCGGAGTAGGGGGCGGGGCCGGAGGCGGCGAAGGTGTGGGACTCGGCACCCGACGAGATACCCATCCCGTAGTAGGCGCCGCCGGCCCGGACGATCTCGGCGATCGCAGCCGCTGCCACCTCGGCCTCCGTGGTCCCAGGCGTGGCCGCGTCCTGAGCGGCCGCCATCGCCCGCTGGCCGAGTGCTCCCGAGGCGCGCAACAGGCTGAGCTCGGCCGGGCTCTTGATCCTTCGCACCTGCCGGGCCAGATGGTCGGCGTCGACCAGGTCGTGTCCCGGCAGCGTCGAACGCAGCCTGCGCCACCAGGACGCGGCCATCGCCTCGCACCCGATCAGTCCGACCGTGCCCACCGGTATCGAGGCCCTGATCTGTTCGGCGAGCGCGTCCACGAGATCGGGGGCGGTGCGCACCGGGGCGGCTGGGCGCGGCTCCTGGACCGCCCGGACATCGGTCAGCAAGAGCGCGGGGCCGTCCACGGGGAGCACCACGGCCGCGTGCCCCTGCGCCCGCCACCGCCCGGGAGCGTCAGGGACGAACGGCTGGTGCTGGTAGAAGCCCGTGAGGTAATAGACGTCGGCGTAATGGTCCTGCGTCGATCCGCCTCTCGACCAGGCCACGACCCCTTGGAACCCGGCTCGCGCGGCCAGGCGCCGCATCGCGATTTGCCGCTGCTCGTACTCTTCGCCACCGATCCCCAGCACACTGGATCCTTGCCCAGCAGCGCGGCACCGTCACGCGGGCCAGCCGCCTAGTGGCCCTCGCCCTGCGGCAGCAGGAGGGCGACCACCGGGTGGTCCTTGTCGATCCTCCCGACCTTCGAGGCGTCTCCGGGCGAGCCGAGGTCTCGAAGAACTCCACGTTCGGCTTGTAGAAGTCCTTCCACTGCTCGGGAAGATCGTCCTCGTAGGATGTCCAGGACGTCCACGCCAGGCTGCGCGATGACGTAGGTCACCTCGAGCTCCTTCTTCTCCGCACCATGGCATCTCTAGGCACAGATCACGGTTCTGATCAGCGCCCGTGTCCGGCCTCTTGCCCGCGACGGTCCGGGGCCAGGTGTGGGTCAGGGCCGCTGTGCGGGCCGGAGAATCGCCTCCAGGTCTTCGAGGTGGGCCAGGGTATCGGCGAGCTTGTCGCACTCGGCTTCGGAGAGGGGAGCGGTCGTTGTCGGATACCGATGGGAGGAGCGATCGCCTGCGCCCCTCACCGTGCTGTGTCGGAGACCGGCCTACCGTGCCGCCAGTGCGCGAAACTGCTTCTGCGCGTAGAAGACCGATCCGGTCAGCAGGACCATACCCGACAACACGCCGCTCACGAACGGCACCCACTCCACGGCCCGCGTCCACACCATGACGAGGCCGGCGAGGCCCAGCACCGTTAGCCCGATCCCGGGGATCAGGATGCTGACCGCCCGCCAGACTGGCCAGAGCGCGACGAAGTGCACGCCGACGATGAACGCCGTCCAGGCCACGCCCGCCTGCGCCGCCCATCCCAGCAGACGCAGAACCTGGATGCCGCCGAACAGGGCGACCGCTTCAAGCGCGACGATCACCATATATTTGCGGCTGAACATCCCGCCACGAGCCTCTCCGCCGGCCTCGCCGGTGTCCGTCCCGCCCTTGGTCCGCCGCATGGCGATGAACCACATGACGATCACGCCCGCGAGTCCCAGGCCCGCGAGCCAGCGGAGAACCGTACCAGCCACGGGTGCGAGCGGCGCGTTGGCGTTGACGGCCACGAAGACCATTCCGAAGACGGCGCCGATCAGCACTCCGTTCAAACGTTGCATGATCAGAATCGTAGCGGGGGCGCCACCGTGGCCTGTCTCGGGATGACCACCGAGGACTTCTCCCAGGGTGACAATCTTCCGCTTGCCGGCAGCCACTGTCCGACGTCCAGCTGGGCAGGGCGGTGAGTTGACGGGCGCGCTCTGTGCCCGGCATGCGTCATGGTAGAGCTGCCGCTGCAGGGCGACCACGGCTGCACTCGATCAGGAGCGCCGGGCTGAGCGAGGACAACAGCAGAGAATCTGGACGCTGGGCCGCCACCGCCAGCTCGTCGATGAACGCGCCTGATCATCGCTGGCGAAGGCGGTCCGGCGCCAGTTGCCGATCAGGCGGCTTTGTGTGGTGGTAGTGGTGTCGCTATTCAGCCGAACGGAAGCTCAGGTCGATAAGGTCGCTGGGGCGAGGCAGTGTTCCGGTCAGGGATGACGCAGCGGCGACCAGAGCGGGGCGCGGCGCTACGACGCGGCCGGCACGGGCAGCGGTGTGCGAATACTGGCTGAGGACAGCGGCTTGTCGGCCACTGGAGAGTGGCCAGTTGGTGTGGAGCATGAGGGCCTGGCCGAGGTCGTCGAGGCGGAACCTCCAGCTGATCTTCGTGTGGCCGGCGGCTGTGAGGGATCGGCCGCCGATCACCGCACGGAAGGTGGGTGAGACGGCGTGGAGTTCCTTGAACGTGATCGTTCCCTGGTAGTAGGTGGCCTTTTTTCGGGGGCCGTACTTAGAGGGGCGCTTGGCGGTCGCCTTGGCCAGCAGCGTCTTCAGCGTGGCGGGTTCGAACAGATTGATCAGCTGATCCCCGTAGGCGGCCGTCGCGGCGCTTCGCGTGCCCGCCTCTGCCCACGTCTTGCCTTCCGGGATGACCGGCTCGTACAGCTTGCCGGACCGGTAGAGCCGCCCATTGACTGTGATCGAACGGTTGGGCTGCGCCTCTGCGGCGACCTTCTCCGCGTTCCAGTGGCCTTCCGCTATCTGGTCCTGCATGCGGCGGTGAGGGCGCAGGGTGCGGGTCACGTCGGCGGCGCCCACGCCGGCGCCACCGAGGCGAACGGTGCCTCGCTGTTCCACGGCGAAGATCTCCAGATCGTTGGCCAGCAGGCCGCCTAGTTCCACCACCCGTACGGCGTGTTTTTTGGCGATCTGCCCTCTGAGACCCACGAGAGGGTCGACGGCGGCCTGGGCGGGCGCCGACGAGGTGAGCGGTAAGGCGAAGATCGTGCCTGAGGTGGCAAGGGCGGCCCGGAGTCTCATGCGCGCTTTTATCATGATCGGAAAGTATCCTAGGTCCGCGGTACGGCGCGGGGCCGGACCGTGGCGAGCCGCGCCGACGCCGGGCCTGCCGTCAGCCGGCGAGCCACTCCCCGATCCGGTCCCCGTCGTCCTCGCCGCACACGCGCAGCACCCGGAGCAGCAACGCGCGGGAGGCAGTGGGCGGGAGCCCCTGCCTGGCGAACCAGTCGCCGATCGTGTTGTGCGCGCCCCGGCAAGGGCCCGAGCAGCCGAGTCAGAGCCATGTCAGGAACGGCCCGTCACCAGCAGGCGGCACGGCAAAAGGGGGCCGCAGCCGGCAATCGGCCGGTCTTCGATCAAGTGCATGCCCGTCGTCTGGACCAGAAGAGGCCACCCGCTGCGCTCAGAGCGCCGCCACCAGCGTCGCCGGGGTGCGGTGGGTGTACGTCGGCGTAGACGAACAGCCCGTCCGGGTCAGGGCACGGGTGATCTCTGCCAGGCCGGCGGGTACGTGTTTCGTGCTCTACGCCAGCGCCTTGACGGCCGAGCCCGCCGCGGCGTGCTCCCACCTGACGCGCCGGCGCCGGGTCGGCAGCCGGAGCGTCGGGTTGGCGACGCCCCACGCGGCTCCCTTACAGATCAGTTCCTTGTAGACAGCGGCGAGCCGTCCGGTCAGGACCGCCTGCACGGCGCGGTCGTCGGCGGTGACGTACTGGATCAAGCCCTCCTTTCGTCCCAGTGAGATGCACTGGTTGAAGTAGCGGATCGGCGCGTTCGGGAGCTTCCCGCCGGACAGGCGCGCCGCGATCGCGTCGGCGGCCTGCCACGCGGTCGGCATTCCCGAGGCGCACGACATCCGCAGCGGCTTGTCCCCGGGGCCCATCACCATGGCCGCGTCGCCGACGGCGTACACGTCCGGGTGCGAGACCGAGCGCATGGTCCCGTCGACCACGATCTGGCCGGTGTCGGTGACCTGTAGGGCTGTCGCCTTCGCAATCGGGTGGACCGCGAAGCCGGTGGTCCACACGGTGACCGCGGCTGGGATGGCCTTGCCGTCGGCGGTGGCGACGCGGTCGGCTTCGACGCCGGTGACGACGGCGTGCTCGTGCACGGTGATCCCGAGCTTGCCGAAGACCTTCCGCAGGCGCTCGCGGCCCTGGGGCGAGAGCCAGTCGCCGAGGCCGCCGCGGGCAGCGAGGGCGACGTCGAGGTCTGGGCGGGCTTCGGCGATCTCGGTCGCGGCCTCCAGGCCGGTGAGGCCGCCGCCGACGACGACCACGGTCTGCCCGGCGTCGAGGCGGGCCAGGCGCTCGCGCAGCCGGAGTGCTCCGGGGCGGCTGGCGATCTCATAGGCGTGCTCGTCGGTCCCGGGGACGCCTTGGGCGTTCCAGCCGCTGCCGAGGGCGTAGACGAGCGTGTCGTAGGCGAGTTCTTCGGCGCCGGACCCGGGCGCGATCAAGCCGGCGCCGGACCCGGGCGCGATCAAGCCGGCGCCGGACCCGGGCGCGATCAAGCCGGCGCCGTTCGCGTCGATGACGGCGACGGTCTTACGGTCGGCGTCGACGCCGGTGACCTTGGCGTGCCTCAGTACGACGCCGGTGCCTGCGAACATCTCGCTCAATGGCCGGGGCTTGAGGTCCTGGCCGGCCGCCAACTGGTGCATGCGGACGCGCTCGACGAAGTCGGGCTCGGCGTTGACGAGGGTGATGGTGACATCCTCGCGGTGGAGCCGCTTGGCGAGGCGGCCGGCGGCGAAGGCTCCGGTGTATCCGGCTCCGAGGACGACGATGCGGTGCCGCATTTCCTTGCTCCTGTCTTTCGCGGGTTCGCCACTTGAACCGGACGGCCCGTCGTTTCCTGACAGGAACGCGATGTGAAGCACCTCACACAGCGATCAGAAGGCGTGGAACAGGGGCTCCCCGTGGTCGGCGGCCGCCCAGCGCACGGTCGCGCGTTCGAGCTTGTCGGGGTTGACCTGGCTGCGGAACGCGGCGATGCCCTCGGCGGTGACCTCCAGGCACATGACGCCGACGACCCGGCCGTCCACGACGGCCACGACAGCGGGGTCGCCGTTGGCGGTCCAGGCGTATATCGCGGGCGTGCCGCCGGCAATGGCGCGCTTGGCCTCGCCGGGTTTGAACAGGCCCCAAAGGAACCTCGCGACCGCGACAGCGCCCTCGAACGCCTTGGCGCGGGCCGGGACCTTCCCGCCGCCGTCGCCGATCGAGATGGCGTCCTCGGTGAGCAGGCGCACGAGCGGCTCGGTCTGGCCGCTGGTGGCGGCCGCCAGGAACTCCTTGACGATCCGTCGGGCGGCGGCCTCGTCGATTTCGGTGCGGGCCTTGCCGTCCGCGACGTGCTTCTTGGCGCGGTGGAAAATCTGCTGGCTGGCGGCCTCGGTGATGTCGAGGATCTCGGCGATCTCCCGATGCGGGTAGTCGAAGGCCTCCCGCAGCACGTAAACCGCCCGCTCGCTGGGGGAGAGGCGCTCCATGAGGGTAAGGACCGCGTACGAGACCGATTCGCGCTGCTCGGCGGTGTCGGCCGGGCCGAGCATCGGGTCGCCGGCGAGCAGCGGCTCGGGAAGCCATTGGCCGACATAGGTCTCGCGGCGCGCCCGCGCGGAGGTGAGCTCGTTGAGGCACAGGTTGGTGAGGACTTTCGTCAGCCAGGCCTCAGGGACCTCGATGCGGTCGACGTCGGCGGCCTGCCAGCGCAGGAACGTCTCCTGCACGGCGTCCTCGGCCTCCCCGGCGGAGCCGAGCAGGCGATAGGCAATGGCCTCCAGGCGTGGCCTGGAGGCCTCGAACCGGTCGACGTCGTCCGCGGTCAACGGCATGGCCCGATCCTAGCCAGTGCGGCGCATTGGGAAATGATCTGGTCACCCGGATATCTTCCGCCGGCCGACGAAGACGCCATCGGCCCTGTGCCACCGCTCTTACCCGCAGCCCTCGGTTCCGGATCCGAGTTTCTCGAGCCCGTATTCCGACCACAGTCTCAGCTCCCGGATCAGGCACCTCTGGTCGATCACCTGGCTCACCCCCGGCATCCGCGCCAGCCGGCGGCGCGGGGATTCCAAGCCGGCCTTGGGCCGCATCGACAGCCGGTACGACTCGGGCATGTCCCGACACCTTGGTGGCCGAGATGAGCGCTTCGTTGTCCGCGAACGCCTCGACGAAGTTCCGGTACGCCGTCGCCTGGTCTTCGTACTCGTACGATTCGAGCCCGGGGATCCGCTCGATGAGCGCGCGGCGAAGTACGAGGACTATCCGCAGCGCGCCCAGACCAACGTCGATGCCATCGGCGAAGCCGTGGACCGGACAATGACCCGGCAACGAGATCGGACCCGAGGATTAGGGCGAATGGACCATCTGCACGCGCGCCTGCTGGCTAGGGGGTGAGTGCGGCGCGCAGCCGCTCCGCGTAGGCGCGGCGGCGGTCGGCGGGGAGCCAGTCGGGCTGCGGGGGCGTGCCGTAGAGGTCGTCGCCGGGATAGCGGGGGAAGAGGTGCTGGTGGAAGTGCCAGACATCTTGGTTGCCGGCGGGCTCGTTGTGCTGGCGGGTGGAGACGCCCGCGCAGTCGTAGGCGGTGCGCATGGCGCGGGCGAGTAGTCGGGTGGCGTCGAAGATCGCGTGGCCGTCGGCGGCGGGGAGGTCGTAGAGGTTCTCGTGATGGGCGACGGGGATGATCAGCAGATGTCCCGCGTTCCGCGGCCACCAGCGGGGGCAGATCATCGCGAAGACGCGCTCGTCGCGGTAGACCACGTCGGGTTCCCGATCCGGGGTGAGGTGGCAGAACGGGCAGTGGTAGTCGGCGGGTTCGTGGTTGTGCACGGGGCGCCTCCCTGGCTGGTCGTCGGCGTCCGTGGAGTCTAGTTTCGGCGAGGCTCGCTGCGTTTTGCGCCCCGAAGGGGTGTGGGGAACTTCGCGGGTGACCGGCCACGAACCCCGCAGCCGACGACCCCGCGGCACCTCCGCGAACCTTGGTCGGACGTCGCGCCAAGCGCTCAGGAACCGGTCGACGGCCACTCGACGAGGTCATCGAGGATCGGTGGTTGGTAGCTGGGGCCTTTGAGTACCTTGCCGTCGGTTCGGCGGAGGACTCCGCCGTCCGCGTCAAGCTTGCTCATGTTGGACCGATGGACCTCGACGAAGACGGCCGGCAGGTCGATCCCCAGCGCATCTGCGGCGCCGTAGGTGACGTAGAGGACGTCGGCCAGTTCCTTGGCTACCGCCTTGTATGCGGTGAGCGGGTCGTCGCCGGTTTGCAGGGCCTTCGCGAGGTTGGTGAGGGCCTCGGCAGCTTCGCGCGCTTCTTCGACCAGCAATGTCCGGCGGTGTTCCGCCAATTCGGGGCGTTCGGCCTTGGCCTCACCGTCGAACACCTCGCGGAACTCAGCGACTCGTCGCATCGGCTCATGGTCCATGCCCGGACCCTAAGCGCTTCGCGCGACGTCCGATCAAGGTTCGCGGAGGTCCTGGTTGGCCGTGCTGCATGACGACGGTCAACGGGGAGTGCGAGCCAGGGGAAAGGCCGAGGACTTCGCCGCTGCCCTGCTGCTGCTCAAACACCCGCACGGCAACCGGCCCACGCCATCGCGCGGCGACCGAGGCGTCGACGTACGCGTCTGGAATCCCGACGGATCGCCTCAAAGTTGATGATTGCTGCATTTGGTGCAGCCTGGTGTCTGGAAGACGCAGACCATATTCGGTCAATCGGCCAGCCAATCCGCTGGCAGGCGAGGAACACCGGATAGGCCCGCGGCCCGCATACTGGGCTACTTCAGAGCGACCGGCATGCTCGACGCTCCTGTCTGGCAACCCCAGGTCTCGGAAGGCCGGCAGCACGATCGCCGCCGGCCTTCCGAGTTCACCGGATCAAGCGCCGTCACGGAGGTCGCCCTGAATCAGAACGAGGTCAGGGTGACGTACGCCTCGATGGGGTTTCCGTCGTGAACGAGCGACTCGAAGCCGCCGACGTCGTCGAAGGCGAACGCGTATGCCTTGCCGTCCACCATGTGGTTGTGGATCTTCCGCGCGTAGTGGTTGGTCACCACGTCCTGGTAGAACTGGCTCGCATCGGTGCTCGGCTGGGTGGAGATACGGTCCAGGGTCGTCCGGTTGAGGGCTGCGCACAGGGTGCGGGCGATCGGGCCGACGACCTCGTCGTTGGGGGCGTGGAGATTGCCGTCGCAGCCGAAGACGTTGGAAGTGCTCGGCTTCTGGAACGTGGCCACCGTCTGGCCGGCGCCGTTGGTGAACACCATGGCGTTGCCCTGGGTGCGGCCGTAGAAGCGCGTGCTGGGCTGGTTGCTGAACGGGATCACCGTCAGGGTCCTGGTGCGGTAGGCATCCCACGCCTTGGTGATGTAGCTGTCCATGATGGTAGGGCTGAGGACTCCGGCATCGATTCCTTTGCCCGGCGCGAGCGCCCTGATACGCAACCCGTCGGAACGGGTGTGGATGAGGCTGGCCCACCCGCCGGGCTGGTTCTTGATGGCGTCGAGGAGCCGGTTACGTCCATTGCTGACCAGATGGCCGGTGTTCTTCACGGTGCCGTTGGCGCTCTTGACCCCGACCGCGTGCGGCACGCTGAACATGTCCACCTGCGAGCTGTTGAGCCACAGGCCGCCGTCGTTGAGCGTGTACTCGCTCCAGTCGAACAGAATGTTGCGGTTCGGGTCGGACGGATTCCACGGTGCCGGCTGCACCAGCCCCGTCGGAGTCAGGAAGAACCTGATCTTTTCGCCGAACGAGAAGTAGATCCGGCCGGAGAGCTTCGGGATCTGGATGGTCTTGGTCTGCCCGTTGCCCGGTCCCGGAATGGACACGTCAGGAGCGGGGCTCGGCGGGATGCTGCCGCCGCTCCATTCCCGGAACTGGCCGTTGGCGTCCGCGTAGCCGAGCCGGCGGGTGGTGAGGCTCTCCCCGAGCACGTAGATCCATACCGCTTCGCCGCGGCCCGAGGTGTTCTTGATGGTCAACGGGATGGTCTGCGGCACCGCCGCGAGGGCGTCATGCGGGGCGAGGAGCAGTGAGCAGAGGAGCATGAGCGCCACGGCGAGAGCGCGACTCTTCAGGCTGGAGAACATTTCACTCCCGGGGGGTGGAAGAGTGAGAGAGCGCTCTCTCATTGAAACGTCCTGACAGATGAAGTCAAGGCCCAATGCGCGGCCAGACACTTTTCTCGGCGGAAGAGCGCTCTCTAGCCGGAGGCGGTCCTCGGCTGGTCCGGCTCATTGGCAGTGAGAGTCGGCCTTAAGACGCTGAAGGGCTTTGGGTCGCGCACTTCAGCTGGGACACCGCCTGTGCGGCGAACGTCCCGTTCCTGGAAGGAAGGAAGGGGTCGCCGAGGGCGACGTGCTCGCTACATCACCGTCGGCAACGGGACGGTGTAGAGGCTTCTCTTCTCGCCCAGCCATTCGCTGTCGATGAATCGGCCGCTCATGCGCCCGGTGAGGAAAAGATAGATCTCCAGGCAGGTCCGTCCGTGGTACTCCGGTTCGGTGATCCAGGATCCGGAGTGCACGGCCTCCGGCATCGCTGGCCGGCCGACTTCCCGGAGGTAGGGCTCGACCATGGAGCCGGGGTCGGCGATGACCTCTCCGTACCAGCGTTGGGTCGCCCAGGCGGTAGTGACGCCGTCGCCGTAGAGGAGGTCGTGGACCTGGGCGTCCATGGTGTGGATCTGGAGGAAACGCAGGCCCGCTTCCACCAGGCCCGTGGTCACCGGCGGTGGGCCGCTGATGGTGAGGGCGTGGGTCCAGCCGTCGGAGTGAGGGCCGGCCCAGATGCGTTCGGTGAAGGCCATCGGCCGGTAGTGGGCCATGGCGGTGGCGAGGTCGCAGTCCTGGCGGGAGGTGAGATCCGCGCCGAGCAGGGCGGCCACGGCCTCGGTGTCGCCCGACTCTACCCAGGTGCCGGTGAATCCGCGGCCCAGTCCCGCGCAGAGCAGGAACTCCCACTGGTCATTCACGGGGCCATGCCCCGTCCGGGATGCGGCAGAGCAACCCTGGCGTGGTGAACCAGGTGTCGTCGATGAACCTGCCGGTCGTGTATGCCAGCGCGGCGAGGTAGAAGTTCATCTCCCGGGCGATGCCAGAGGAACCGACGAGACCTGCTCCCTCCTGCCTGGGGCGGTCCCAGTGTTCTGCGGGGATGTCCTGCCACTCGCCCCCGTTGACGTAGACCGGTTCGCTGACTTCGCCGAGGTCCTCGTCGTAGGACAGGTAGTAGGCCCGGCCGCCGGGTTGCGGGAGCGAGTCGAGGGCCCACCACAGGGACGATCCGGACAAGGTGAAGATCCTGACCCAGCCGGGGCTCTGGTCGGCCACCCACATGACGTCCTGTTGTGAGTGGGGGTGATGCCATCGCCGCGCCTGGTTCAGGTTGCAGGGGAGTGTCTCCTCCTCCGCTCGCAGCGCGGTGACCACCGCGCGGTGGTCGAGCGCCTCGACCCACGAGCACACGAACGTGCTCGCCAGACCTCGCTCCTCGAAATACGACCACTGGTCGAATTTGTCACGCTCCGTCATCACGCTCCCATTCGATGTACTAGAAGGCCGAGGCGGCCGCCGACCGGGGCCGACGGCCCCCAACTATGCCCTGACCGAGAAACGATTTCCGCAATGTCGCCAGAGATGCACAAGTGCATACCGCCCATACGCTCACAAAACGCCATCTGGCTTCCAGTTGTAGCCGATGACGGCCGTCATCGTCGGCGCGGCGTCCAGGAGCTCCCGGAGTGCGGCCCGGCCTGCGCCGACCGTGTGCTCGCTGGCGACGATGGCGCACTCCACCCCGAGTTCGGTGCAGGATCGTTGGACGGCGTCGGCGAAGCGGACGGCTGCGCCGATCCCGCGCACGCCCTCCTCGTACGGGGCGTTGAGCAGGCCGATGGTCCGGTGTCCCAGGCTTGCGAGATGCTCGACCGCCAGGCGCGCGATCTGATCGAAGTCGGCGTCGACGTAGGGGATCTGGCCGGGCTCGCTGGTTCGGCCGATGAGCCCGACGGGGATGCCGGCCTGTTTGAGGAAGTCCACGCGCTTGTCGGTGAGGGTGACCTGCATCAGCAGGAACCCCTGAATGAGTCCGGCCCGGGCCAGCTGGCGCAGCTCTTCCATGTCGTCTTGCCCCGTTGTCCAGAGGACGACGTGGAAGCCCCGCGCGCGGGCGGCCTCGGTGGCGGCCAGGACGTACTCCAGGTCGGAGCCGACGATCGTCCGAGGCTGCGAGGGGAAGACGATCGCGATGATGCGGCTGCGGCCACCGGCGAGGGCGCTGGCCATGGCGTTGGGGGTGTAGCCGAGCTGCTCCATGGCGTCGAGCACCTTACGGCGTGGTGCCGTTGCCGAACGCGTTCGAGCGAGGTGCTGTTCGGCGGCGCGGCTACGAGCGTGCGCATCTGGAGGCGGGGGCTGCCGGGATCCGTCGCGGCGAGCTGCAGGTGCCGCCGGAGGGTGGCCGCCTGGAGCGTCGCCTGACCCCCACACTCCTCACACGTGGGATCCCACACCCCCCACGTGGGGGCTGTGGGGGTCCCACAGCATGTCGACCTGCGTATTCACCCATCCCGTGGGGTCGTGGGGGTTACGCGGACGCCCGGCTGGGGGAGTCTTGTGGCCCTTCGGACCCCCACGGGGAAAGCCCCACCGGCGAGCCCCCGGGCCGTACCAGACCGCACCGGGCCCCCTACCCGGGACGAGCCGCCGTCGATCATGCTCCTCCGTGCCGTGGCCACCGGTCAAGGGCTGGACTCGACCTTGACCACCTCGCAGTCGCTCACCCGGTCGAGATTGCCGGTGTCCACCGTCACCACGTCCTTGCGCAACTCAATACCCCCACCGCAGTCCACGGTGTCGGCATCGTTCGCATCCCGGATGCTGACGTCGATCGTGTCGGAGTTTAGGCCGCTAAAGACCGTGTCAGGCCCCTGGCCGGGGTTGATGGTGTCGTGACCTGAGCCGCCCTCGACGGTGTCGGCGCCGAATCCGGTGCGGATGATGTCGTCGTTGGTGCCGCCCTCGGCCCGCACGGGCAGCGAGATCGTGCTGGCGTCCAGGAAGTCCTGCTTGTCCCGTAGCAGCGCGGTCACCCGGGTGATGAAGGACTGGCCGGTGGTGGGATTGAATACCTTGCACTGAATGACCTTCCGCGGTGCCGGGAAGGTCTCCTCGATCTGGTCGCACAGCGGGTCGATCGAGGTGGTCATCCGGAACACCACACCGCCCCGCAGCTCGCGGAAGACGATGCTGTTCGCGGCTCCCGGCGTGATCTGGATCTGATTGGTCTGTCCGCTGTCGGCGGTAAAGGTGATCGTGGTCCCGCTGAGCGTCAGCTCCCCGGTTACAGTGATCGCGTGTGCGGGGCTGGCCGTGGCCAGCAGCGTGCCGCCAACAGCGAGTGCGCCGGCCAGCTTGGGAAAGAGCGCCATGATGCCTCCTGCCGTCGAATGAGTTAGAGGGCACGCTCACAGCGATCGCGGGAAACGTCTGCGTACAACTCCACAGCAGCTCGGTCACCTCTAGCACGGCGAACGGGCGCGGGATGTGCGTTGTCACTTGTTCGCCCCCAGGGCCTTGCCCATGTCTTTGACGGCCTGGCGGCCAACGCCGGCGGTCATCTTCATGGCCTCGGCCACTCCGTCGGCAGGCTTCACCGCATATGGCATCGTCGTCGGAAAGGGCGCGCTCGTGGGGCAGACGGGCCTGTACTGCGCGTACAGCCACGTGACGGTGTACCGCGATGCCTCCGGCTACAGGATTTGGAACCGAGAATAGAGGAGCAAGGAGTAGCGTAGAGGGCTTGATCGCGGTCTTATAGGGCGGTCCAGCCATCCCTCGCCAGAAGGGGCTGTCTCCGTGAGACGACTATCGGCAATCGCTGCGATGCTCGTTGCGGCCGTAAGTTTAGTGGCCTGCACCGCAGACGCCCGCCGAAGCGGATCATCCGCGGCCGCTCCGCCTGAACCGTGCCCGTCGGACAAGGTATGCCACGCCATTATTGGCACCGACCCGGCCATCGCTGTATATCAGGGGGAGTTCTACTCCACCTTGATGCCGTTGGCGGCACGGCTTGAGTGGGTGGAAAATGAGTCCTGTCTTGTGGTAACGAGACACGGCGATCACTATCGGCAATTCAGGACGCTAGTTCCTCTATGGCCCGAGGGTACGAAACCGGTCCGAGCACCAGACGGCAGACGAGGCATCGAAATTCCCCACGTTGGACCGATCTTCGAGGGTGCATTATTTACGGCGGGCGGCACAGATTATCCGCCTAATCTCAAACCACCCGTCCCTCGGATCTCTACTCTTACCCAACCGCCTGGCGCGTGTACCGCCCATGACGGATTTTTCGTCATCGAACCGTCTGCGATCAGGCGTTTGGAGAGTTAGTCACGCGGGCCCTTTACGCCAGATGCGGCGCATGGCGCCTCCTGGCCGTAGGAGTACGTGATGCGACCGTCCTGCCGCACGACGACGGCGGGCCCGCTCCCCGGGCGACCCCGGACAAGCCCGCCTGCCATCACCGCTATGCACGAGACCTGCCTCCTACCGGTAGGCGTCGACCAGGTCGTCGCTGTAGGGGTCCCGCCCAGGTCCGGTAACGGCGGGCGCCAAGATGGAGGCCTTCACGTCCCAGCTGTACCGAGTGGCGGCGGTAGCTCCGCGCAGCCGGTACCCGTCGCCTGTCCGCCAGACGGTGATGACCGTCACCGGCACGCCTGTGTGGTTGGTGTGGACGCCCCACATGAAGGAGATCTTGCCGACCTGCGGGTCGAGCCGGCCGCCGAGCATGTCGCGGAACGGTTTGGAAGCGCGGAACAGCGCAGCGAAGGTGGCCGTGCCACGGTAGGCCCAGGTCTTGTTGACCCGACGACCGTCAGCATCGTAGTGCGCGGGGCCGGCCCGGTTGATGGTCGCCGTCCTGACGAGGAACTTCAGGGTGCCGATGTCGAAGGGGTCGATGATCTGGTCGCCGTAGAGCGCCGCGCCGCCGGGTGTCTTGCCGAGCGTGCGCCACCCGGTGCCGCTGCCGTAGGCGGGCCCCGAGACGTAGTAGCGGCCCTGACCGTGCGTGTCCGGTGCGCCGCCGATGCGATCTTGACCTGGTCGGCCGCCCGTTGGTCGCCGTTGGCGGCGTCCTCCTCCAGGAACCGCAGAGCGCATTCGGAGGTGGTCACCTGACGTTTCATGTCGGCGGCCACCACGCCACCGCGGCCCAGCTTGGCCAGACCCGGTCACCACGGGCGCGTCGGCCCGCCGCCCGCACTCCCTCGTCGGTAACGCCTCTACGCGCGGATCCTCCGGCCATCCCGCATCAGTTCGTTGATAGAGCTTCACCGCGGCGCCCTTGCTCTGCAGGCGCTTCACCGCAGCCACCACATCTACCGCAGTTGCCTGCGCAGGGGCAGGCAGCGCGGTCAGTGTGAGCACGATCGCTGATATAGCTTGTCATCTCATGGCTGGCGATCATGCCATACCACTCGATGCGGGCATCTCGGACACCTGTCTGGCAGATAGCGATGGCTCGAAGGCTGGTGGACCGTCGTCATCAAGTCGGTGTTTGACCATGAGCGTCTCGGCCTTAAGGGGCAGGCCGAACGCCGTCGCCGAGAACTGCCGAACCGGTATGGGGCTCATTGTGTGGCCGAGCCACTGCACCTTCGCCTCAGGGCGTCTCCACGCCAGTGTGGCAGTCCACCGGAAGGAGATCCAATACCCGTACCAATGCGCTTGGTGAATGACCAGAATAGGACTCTGCCATGTAACCCGGGACTGTACGGTCTTCGGTGTAACTCCTGATCAAGGAGAACGCACCTGATGAGTACTGTGATCCAGGCATCGACGGAGATCGACCTGGAGGACGCCGCGGTGGCGCGTAAGAAGTCGGAGAGCTCGACGGATCGGGAGCTGGTGGCCAGGCTGGTCGACCAGGCGCGAGCCGAAGGGGTGGAGCTGGTCGGTGAGAACGGGCTGCTGGGCCGGCTGACCAAGCTGGTGCTGGAGTCCGCTCTCGAAGGCGAGATCACCGACCATCTCGGCTACGACAAGCACGAGCGCGCTGGCAGCGAGACAGGCAACTCGCGCAACGGGACCCGGTCCAAGACCGTCATCACCGACGTCGGCCCGGTGGAGATCACCGTCCCGCGGGATCGGGACGGCAGCTTCGAGCCGAAGATCGTGCGTAAGCGGCAGCGGCGCCTGTCCGGCGTCGATGAGATGGTCATCTCGCTGGCCGCCAAGGGCCTGACCACCGGCGAGATCTCCGCGCACCTGGCCGAGGTCTACGGCGCCGAAGTCTCTAAGCAGACCATCTCCACCATCACCGACAAGGTGCTGGACGGCATGGCCGAGTGGCAGAACCGGCCGCTCGACGCCGTCTACCCGGTGATCTTCATCGATGCCATCCATGTGAAGCTGCGGGACGGCCAGGTGGCCAACCGGCCGGTCTACGTGGCGATGGCGGTCACCGTCGATGGCGAGCGCGACATCCTCGGCTTGTGGGCCGGCGACGGCGGCGAGGGCGCCAAGTTCTGGCTGCACGTGCTGACCGAGATTAAGAACCGTGGCGTCGCTGATGCGCTGATGGTGGTCTGCGACGGGCTCAAGGGGCTGCCGCAGGCCATCGAGACCGTCTGGCCGCAGGCCGTCGTCCAAACGTGCGTCGTTCACCTGCTGCGTGCCTCGTTCCGGTATGCCGCCCGCCAGCACTGGGACGCCATCGCCAAGGCGCTCAAGCCGGTCTACACCGCGCCGACCGAGGCGGCGGCGCTCGAGCGGTTCTATGAGTTCGCCGAGGTCTGGGGCGGTAAGTATCCGGCGATCGTGAAGTTGTGGGAGGACGCCTGGGCCGAGTTCGTGCCCTTCCTCAACTTCGACACCGAGATCCGCCGGGTGATCTGCTCGACCAACGCCATCGAGTCGGTCAACGCCCGTATCAGGAGGGCGGTCAAGGCCCGCGGCCACTTCCCGAACGAGCAGGCCGCGCTCAAGTGCGTCTACATGGCGATCATGAGCCTGGACCCGACCGGCAAGGGCCGCAAACGCTGGATCACCCGCTGGAAGGCCGCTCTGAACGCCTTCGCCATCACCTTCGAAGGCCGCCTGACCCCGACCACCCGATAGATCAAGTCAAGATCGAGATACACCGATCACTGGACAGACCCTGTAACCCATCCGACGAGATCACAAGTGCCTTCGCCGTGCTGCCGCCCGTCGCGACAGTGTAGCGATTTCATCCGCAATGCGATTCCCCGGCCGTGGTCAACTCCACATCGATCGCGGCTGCCAAAATGCCGCCAATCCGAGGAATGGATCAAGTTAGCGGATACGAGCACCAAGTCAGCGAGCCGCTGCCTAGAGAGGTCTGCCCTGCGGGTTAAACAGGACCCCTGGTCATCGTTGATAGGGGGGTGCCGTGCTTAGGCGCTTGATGGCAAACATCATGGATCGTCACCATGTCGGAGTACCTGGTCGATCTCATGCGCGCGGGTGGCCTCGTATTCGGCTCATCCTGGTCGCGATGGCCATCGTGGCTGGCCTGGCACCGCCGATGGCGGTGACTACTCCAGCGGCGGCCGTCGCACGGTTCCGGCAGCTCGCCTACGTGTCCAATGTCTTCTCAAATACCGTGTCGGTGATCAATACTGCCACCAACGCCATCATCGCCACCATCCCCGTCAGCGACCAGCCCAAGGGAGTGGCGATCACCTCCAATGGCGCCCGCGTATACGTCACCAACCAGGAGTCCGATGACGTGGCGGTGATCAGTACTGCCACCAACGCCGTCATCGACACCATCCCCGTCGGCGACCGTCCCCAAGGAGTGGCGATCACTCCTGATGGCACCCGCGTCTACGTAGCCAACGCCTTTTCGGATAATGTGTCGGTGATCAGTACCGCCACCAACGCCGTCTCTCACACCATCACCGTCGGCACCACTCCAGTCGCGGTGGCGATTACCCCCGATGGCACCCGTGTCTACGTCACCAACGGCAACTCGGATAATGTGTCGGTGATCAGTACCGCCACCAACACCGTCATCGACACCATCACCGTCGGCGATGGTCCCCAAGGAGTGGCGATTACCCCCGATGGCACCCGCGCCTACGTCACCAACGCCGACTCGGATGATGTGTCGGTGATCGACACCGCCTCCAACACCGTCATCGACACCATTACTGTCGGCGACCATCCCCTAGGAGTGGCGATCACTCCTGATGGCGCTCGCGCCTACGTAGCCAACGCCTTCTCGGATGATGTGTCGGTGATCGATACTGCCTCCAACGCCGTCATCGACACCATCACCTTTGGTGATGGTCCCTTCGCGGTGGCGGCCACCCCCGATGGCACCCGCGTGTACGTCACCAACAACTCCTCGGATGATGTGTCGGTGATCGATACTGCCTCCAACACCGTCATCGACACCATCACTGTTGGGGACGGTCCCGAAGGGGTGGCCATCGGGACCGTCATCGACACCATCACTGTTGGGGACGGTCCCGAAGGGGTGGCCATCGGGCGTGTCGTCAGGGGAGCCAGGCCCGGCCCCAAGATCAAAATTAGGGGGCCAGTGGGCCAGCAGAGCCAAGACCAGCGTCATAGCCAGGGTCATAGCCAGCGTCATAGCCAGCGTCAAAATCAGGACAGTAAGGTGATCATGGTGGTCGGGCAACGTTCGCACGATCGCCATGGCGCCGCTGAGTCACGCTGGTAGGCAGATGGGCGCCGCGCCAAGGTAGTTCGGGACCCCGGCTCAGGGATCGAGTACGAGTGGTCCATGCCCGTGTGCACATCAGGCCGTGCGCACGTATTTGGCACGATCAACCGTAGACGATAAGAGACAGCCGGACAGCACCGGACGCATGAAGAAGCCCTTGACTGGCGTTCCCGCTGGTCAAGGGCGCTTTCCTGCTGGTCGGACCTGGTGCCCCCGGCAGGATTCGAACCTGCGGCACCCGCTTTAGGAGAGCGCGGGTTGTACGGCTCGTCTGCGTTGTCTGACCTGCGAAAACAACTTGTCCAGCCCGCCGGGCAGGAAAGATCATCCCGCGCATGTCCCCCGCAGGGCGGGGTGCAATAAGGACCTCTTGTTCACAAGGGAAAGGCAGGCCCATCTAATAGCTCACCGCCCTGCTCGGGCGGTAGTTGCGAATCGCGGGAATGTGATTGTTGGACAGTGTTGCCGTACAGCATCCATCCGACGTCAGTCTTAGATCGGACCGCGTCGGGACACGGCCCCAGTTCTCCCATGCCAGACATGGACCTCCATCAGGGCCGCTGAACCCTTCGGCCGGCGGCTCTTGTCCAGTTTCGGACAAGATCTCGTTGACCAGCCGGCAAATCTGATACACCTGCAGTTGTCCTCATCTGAAGGGAAGCGGGTGCTTTCGACGTCGGAGCAGTGGGGCGAGCTGTACACCCCCAAGGGAGCTCCCTATGGCTCGATGCATCAGACGCAGTGCAAGGAACAGTTCAGTCTGGCATTCACTCACGCGATCACTGCGGCTGCCCGCTGTAAGATCTCTGACCTGCGGGTGGACGACGAGTGCGTCGACTTCACAGTACGGCAGGTAGCGAACCATCGACGGCACTCGACCGCGATGGTTGACGTGCAGATGAAATGCACCGAACAGGACGTGCTGAAGGACGATGGTATCCATTGGCAGCTCGATCGCGATCACTACGAAGCGTTACGTGACCCCCTTACCTACAACCGCAAGATCCTTGTCGTGCTTCTCGTACCTCACTTGCTACAGAGCTGGCTTGAGATGCGGGAAGACGGCATGCTGCTGCGGAGGATCGCATACTGGGTATGTCTTGAAGGTGCGGAACCCATCGAGACTCAGTCAAAAACCGTGATCCTTCCCAGGGAAAACATCTTCAACGTCGAGCAACTTTTGGAGATACTTCAGCGTGTAGGCGATGGAGGCAGACCATGAACGGCGTGCACGAGTTCGCTGCTCGGCCGTTGGTGCTCACTGAAGATCTGTCGCCCTCAGCGGTCGAAGCCTTTCTCCGGGTCCGCGGCTGGCAGCAGATTCAGCACCGGGATGGCCTCTTTTCGATCTGGGAATCAGTTGCTCAAGACGCGAGCGTCATGCTCCCGTACAACAACTCCTACCGAGACTTCAAGGCCCGCCTACGGGATGCCTTGTACACAATCGCTGACGTGTACAAGATCAAAACCGGCGAGGACCTTGCACTAGAGATCGCAAGCGCCCGTAGCGACATCCTGCTGCTGAGAGCGGACCAGGAAACCTTGGACGGCTCCATCCCCCTGAGTGAAGCGCAGAACCTTCTCGCAGGGGTCAAGCTAATGCTCACGGCAGCCGCGTGCAGTGCCATCAGACCGCGCGCAAGCAACCGAGGCCGTCGGCCATCGGCTGTCAACGAGTTCATGACGGAAGAAGTCCGCATGGGGCATACCATGCGAGGGAGCTTCGTCCTAACCATCTTCGCCCGCCATGACGAATCACGGACAGAGGAACTGCCCGCGCCGGCAAGTAACGGAGATAGGACGATCCAAGCTGGAGCGGCGTCAGCACGGGAACGATCAGATGGGTTGACAGCTTCACAACCTGAAAAGCTGGCACCAACGTCAGCAGAACAAGCCATCCTAGGAACATACACACGACGTGTCATGACAACACTGGCATCTGGGCTGGAGGCGGCCTGCGAACTGCTTGCCGACTCTCCCGAAGTCGAACTCGATGACGCAATTCAACGTGGTGCTAGCGAAGAACTTATACGCTCCCTCGGCACGATGACCGTCCATCCCGGCATACGGGCACTAGACATGTCGTTCCGCTGGTCTCCCATCCAGCCTCGCCCGGATGTCGCAAGCCGTGTAATTGTACGTCGCCCCAACCCTCAACGCATTGAGAGGATCCGCGAAGATCTTCGTGCACAACCAGTTGTGGAACAGGACGACCTACTTGGCCACGTCATCCGTCTTGAGCGGGCGGAAGGCCGGACAGGAGTCGTAGTTATCGATGGCCACCTAGGCAGAACGCGTCGACGGGTCAAGATGCGTTTGTCGGGCCAGGATTACAGGACCGCTATCCGGGCTCACGATGAGCAGCGTGCGATTCTCGCTAGAGGCACAGTCACCCTCGAAAATCGCTCTTGGTGGCTGACTGGAGCGGTAACAGTCCGGCTCCCCCTAGAGTGACGCGTCTTCAAGGGGAGGCGAGCCCGGTCAGCCCGTTAATCCGGCTTGAAGCCAGACTCAATCCGCGCCCAACTCACACTCCGAGCTTCAGGGGCTCCGTTCGACGACCGTCCGAGGCCATCCAGGACCGTTGTTAGCAACCACGTTAGAAAGATCGCCCGGTTCGACACGGCATCCGGTGGCAATGCCCGACGAAGGAGGGCTGCGGCAGCCGATCGCCCTAGCCCGCTACGGCGAGGACCGAAGTTAGCGATCGTAACGGCCTCAGCCGAACACTTCATTACGAGTAAAGCGGAGGACCCTGGTCGAGGGCTGGCGCTGCTGCTCAACAGTGCGGCGCCGTACGGGACGATCAGGTTGCGTGAGACGGCGTTGCTGTACTTCCCTGCTGTAAGGCAGACCACAGCAACCCGCTTATCCGGTGGCCGACCCGGAGCGCAGGGCCGCCCAAGCCCCGAGCACCGGAAGCGGCGCGGCGTGCGCCACGAGGCGCTGTTTGACGGTGCGAAGGTGAAAGCCCTTCGCTGATGGCCCCTAGTAGCGGGTCGTGTGAAGTGGGAAGCAGCCTGATCCCGGAGTCGCGGGTGAGGGTGGGAGCAGCCTCGACGATGTCAGGGCGTGCCGGACTGCCAGACGGTGCCGGCTTGGTCAACGAGCGGAAAAGGTGTACGTGAGGAACCAGTGGTATAACGCCCTTCGAAACCCTTCCCGGGACGTCCGATGAGAGCTGACCCGGCGAGCAGTACGGCTTGGGGTTTGAGGCTGGCGGCTTCGTCAATGAGCTGGTCTGCCTGCGCGACGAAGGGGATGCCGGAATCGTTAACGAAGGCGATCACACCTCCACCCTCATAGGTCTCAAGTCCTTCGGAGTTGAGAACCGAGGCCGTCCCGTCGGACACCACGGCAAGGCGTTCGGAAACCTCCGAATTGCCCACCGCTTCGTTCGCGATGTCCGTTCGCAGGCCCTGAGCGACGGCCAAGGGTTCGCCGAGAGACTTCACATCATCGAGCCTATCGACGTTCCCGCGGGTCGAGGCGCAGTTGCTGAGCTGTACTCGGTCGGCTCTCTCGATGATGGCGCGCCATCCATGGACCAGGGCAGTGCGGTGGTGGGGGAGTTCCACCCACGTGACGGCCTGGCCGTCCCACCTCGATGGGCTGCTCGATGCCGGGCAGCGCTTGGACGTCGTCGACTCCTGCTTCAGGCCGGCGCGCACCTCCACAGGCTGCGTGGCGGTCAGGCCAGCAGCGCATCGATGACCGGTCCGATGCAGGCATGGGTGACCGCGCGAGTGATCCGCTTGGCCTCTTCGCTCCGTGAGGGGACGCGGATGATAGCCCAGAGCATCCATTTGCATGCTCTGAGTTGCCGACGGGGTGGAACCCCCCAAGCTTTCGTCACATTAGGGAAGCCAGGTAATCGGAGGTCCTGGAATGGGTGCCCCAAGCAGGCTCCTTACCCCAAGATATCTCTATGATTCCGCGATACGACGTGGAGCCGATCGTTGAGATCGACATCCAGCAACTCAAGGTTCCCGACGCCGAAGATGTAGCGGACGGATTCGTGTACGTTCACGAGTACGAGCCGTTGGTTCCAGTCGGCTGGGCAGAGGTCTTGGAGTGCTTGGAGTTCGAAGACCACTGGCTGACCACCGCCGACGCGGAAGCGGACAGTCCAGCCGAGTTCGACAAGATCATGGACCAAGCGGAGTCCGGGGACGAAGATGACATTCCCGACGGGCCCCTGCAACTGCTGGACCTAGGTGTTGCCGGATTGTCGTTGGCGCTGTGCGCTGCTGGTTGCGTCACGTTCTGCTCATGTAGGGCTCATAATGACCACCGAATAAATACCTGGACGCATCCACAGGTGGGGTTCGCGGCTGACGCAGACCGAGCGCTGATTGTTGCGAGGCTCGCCCGTGAGATCGGATGCGGGCTCGGAAATGCAGTCGATCGCCGCTACCTCGTTGCTTATGCTTCTTCCCTCTCAGAGACAACGGCGCTCGCAAAGGCGATCTATGACAGTCGAGCCGACTTCGATGCTCTTCCTCCACCGGGTTGGTTCGCCGGGCTGGAGAGAATCAGGAGAGAGCGAGATTGGTACTAACCGGCGAACGAGGTCGGCCATCCGGATAGGCTCCCCGTCATGGACACCTGTCATGTCAGTGAGGGCGCTACTGGAACGTTACAGGAGGGGCAGTGCCGTCTTTGGCTGGTTGGCGGAGCGAGAAATTCGGATGGCTATGGCCGGGTACAGTGCGTCGCGGGAGCCTGCAGCCGGAAAGGTGGCGCGCGGAATCGTGACACCTGATTTCGACATCGCGGCCCCCGATCCGGCTGGAATGGTGGCATCGCTGAGTTCTCTCGGCTATTCAATCGAGGCAGCCGTTGCAGATCTTGTTGACAACAGCATCTCGGCCAAGGCCGGACAGATTGACGTGGTGTTCACCTGGGGCGCTGAGAACTCCTGGGTTGCTGTGATCGACAATGGTGAAGGCATGGCCCTCACTGACTTGATCACCGCGATGACTCCTGCTGCTCGCGGACCCGCCTCGGAGCGAACTGCAGAGGATCTCGGCCGGTTCGGAATGGGGCTGAAGACTGCCTCGTTTTCTCAGGCACGCCAGCTGACCGTGACCAGTGCCAATTACAGTGGTGAATGGCATACGCGCACCTGGGACCTAGACACAGTCGAATCCACGCGGGAGTGGCGCCTACTGCACAACGCTGACCTGAAGACTTTGGAGATCCTTGACCAGCTGCGTGAAGGTCTTGTGGCTGGCACGGTTGTGCTCTGGAGACGACTCAATGGCTACGGGTCCGATGAAATGGACGTCGACCAGACCGCCCAGCAGCAGTTCTACGATGAGGCGACCCGGGTAAAACGACATCTCGAGATGGTGTTTGCCCGGTTCCTTAAGGACGTGGACCTGCGGATCCAGGGACAGAGAGTCCAGCCGTGGGACCCCTTCCTTTCAGGACACCCCTCCGTACAGCGCGTCCCCGCGGAGGCTCTTCCCCTCGCGCACAGCACCGTGAAGGTTGAGGCATTTGTGTTGCCCAGCGCCCAGAAGCTGTCCAAGGAGCAGTACGACGCAGCAGGCGGGCCGAATGGTTGGCTGAACCAGCAGGGCTTCTACGTGTACCGGAGGAACCGACTGATTCTCGCGGGTGATTGGCTCGATCTTCGAGGGCTGCGCCAGGAGGAGAAATACAACCTGGTTCGGATTTCCGTCGACGTCCCTGCTGAACTTGATGCGGAGTGGAGTGTGGACGTCCGCAAGTCGAAGGTCGTACCCCCAGTGGCCCTTCGGCGACATCTACGGCGCATCGCACTGCGCGCCCGCGAGCAGGGAGCGGATGTGATCCGGCACCGGGGACAGATCGCGGCGCGCCAACATGGCAGGACATTCGTCTACCCGTGGAGGGTCGACAAGCTGGACGGAAGAATCAAGTGCCGGATCAATCGTGAGCACCCTCTTGTCCGTGAGACGCTGCGGACTTCCGAGGAGCGCAGCGCAACTGTGAAGGCGTTGCTGACGCTCCTCGAAGAGACCGTACCGGTCGAAGCTCTACGGGTGATACACGAGGCGGATGCGGCCGACGACCCCGAGCCGTTTGGCGGGAAGCCGAACGAGACCCAGGAGGCCGTCGCAAGCGAACTGTTCGCTGCACTGGTCAACCAGGGCAAGAGTCCCGAAGAAGCCAACGCGATGCTCCGAGACATGGATCCGTTCAACCGCCTGTCGGGCTTCTGGAATCAGTGACCCAAAATGTCACCGGCGGCGCCTAGGCTCGCTCCAGACCCGCCGGCTGTGCAAGGAGGAAGTTGTGAGCACCAGTGAGCAGACCCTCACCGATGCGCTTCGCGTGGTCCGAGCTCTCCTGCCGGTTGACCGGCACGCCACGGACGAGGAAGTGATGTCCGCGGTCAGCAAGGTTCACCCGCTCTTCCCTGGTCTCGACCAGCGGGCGCTTTTGCGCAGAGTGGAAGAGCTCGTTGCAATCTTCCAAGAGGACTCAACGGGCATCGCTGATGATGACGACACGCACACGCCGTGGCTCCCTGATGCAAAAGCATCCCGCAACTGGGAGTTCTGGGAGCGGTACAGGGACTACCTGGAGAATGTGGAAGGACTTCCTCCCGAAGTTGTCCGAGTGCTGAATAGATCCACTGACGAGGTCTTGGGCGAACTTGAGGACCCGACTTCAGTAAATGGATGGAAGCGAGCTGGCTTGGTCATCGGCCAAGTGCAATCTGGCAAGACCGGCAATTATATAGGCCTAGCCTGTAAGGGCGCAGATGCTGGCTTCAAGTTGATCATTATCCTGGCAGGTATTCACAACGACCTTCGCAGTCAGACGCAATTGCGGATTGACCAGGGCTTGTTGGGATTCGACACCCAGTTCCAGAAGCGGTACGACGAGGACGCGACCCGGTATATCGGGGCAGGCGCCATGTCGCACACAAAACGTCTGGGAATTGGCTCGCTAACTGATAGTACAGAGAAGGGCGACTTCACTCGGCGCAAAGCGCAACAGCTTAATTTTCCCTTGGGTCACTTCCCGGTAGTGCTAGTGATTAAGAAGCACCGTAGCATCATCGAGAACGTCCGGAAATGGCTGGTCGATGTACACGGGACGAAGGACGAGGCCACGGGTAAGGACGTCATCCGTGAACTGCCGCTCCTATTGATCGACGACGAGGCCGACCACGCGGGGATCGACGTCTCCAAAGACGCCGAGACCGACCCGTCGAAAGTCAACGGTGAGATCCGGAAACTGGTCCACTCTTTCGAGAAGGCGGGCTATGTCGGGTACACCGCGACCCCTTATGCGAACATCATGATTGACCCGGATACGGACCACCCAGAGTTCGGAAAGGATCTGTTCCCCGGAAGTTTCATCCGTGTGCTCCAGCCTCCGTCCAACTATTTCGGACCAGAGCGGGTCTTCGGGCTGACCTCCGACGATCCTGAGGAGGACGGCATTGAGGCGTTGCCCGTGACACGGTCCATCAAGGACTCCCAGACCTGGATGCCGAGCAAGCATAAGTCCAGCTGGCGGGTTCTCGATCAGTTGCCTCCGTCGCTTCGTGAGGCAGTGAACGCCTTCCTGCTCGCATGCGCCGCCCGTCGGGCTAGGGGGATGGAGACTGTGCACAATTCGATGCTTGTGCATGTGACCCGGTTTACTGCCGTCCAGCACCAAGTGCGCGATTTGATCGACGATCATGTTCGGCTTCTCGGCGACAGCATGAAGGATCGCTACAGCGTCGTCGCAGCTCAGCGGCTTACGGAACTTCGTGACTTGTGGGATAGGGACTTCATGAGCACGACCAAGGCTTTCCCCACCGACCAGGTCCAGGACGTCTCCTGGACCGAAGTTGCCGAGCACCTGCTCCCTGCTGCCCAGAAGATCCAGGTGCGCGCCGTCAACGGTGCCGCCAAGGATGCCTTGGAGTACTACGAGAGCCGCAAGACCGGTCTGTCAGTGATTGCTGTGGGCGGTGAGAAGCTGTCTCGCGGCCTAACTCTCGAGGGCCTGAGCGTCAGCTACTACCTTCGTACGGCACAGGCGTACGACACTCTGCTCCAGATGGGCCGGTGGTTCGGCTACCGCCCGGGTTACGAGGATCTGTGCCGGCTTTACACGACCGAGGCGCTGAAGAAGGCCTACATCGAGATCACCCAAGCGACGGACGAGCTTCGCCGAGAGGTCGAGGAGATGTCCGCTCTTCGGGCCAAGCCCAGCGAGTTCGGGCTGAAGGTCAAGTCCTCGTCCCTTGGCCTGACGATCACGAATCGGCCGAAGATGGGAGGTGGCACCCCGGTTAGGTTGAGCTATTCGGGTGACCACCCCGAGACCGTGATGTTCGATCTCAAAAAGGGTGCTCCGGAGAAGAACCTGGCTAACCTTGTGAGCTTCGTTCGCAGGCTAGACGACGTATGTGTCCCCGTCATGGATGGCGGAAGCATCGTGTGGAGAAGTATTTCCGCGGAGGATGTCGCCCTGTTCTTGGATGGTTACCAGCCGGACAAATACGCCCACCGCGTTCGGCCAGGCTATATCTCAAAGTACATTCGCCGGTGTGACCAGGTTGGCGAACTTGGGAACTGGACAGTGCGCCTGGTGGGAAGGGCGGATGCAGAACACGTCGCGCAGATTGGCGGCTATAACATTGGGTTGATCAGCCGGAGTCCATACCCGGGTACCGATCCACTCAACGAAGGCCGTCTGAGGATCCGACGACTCATTAGCCCCGCCGACGAGCACAGAGATCTTACCAAGACGCAGAAAGATAGGGCGCTAGAAAACCACAAGCGCTGGGCAGCAGGGAAACTCGACAAGAAGGGCAATCCGATGAAGGTGCCCACAATTCCTCTTGATGGGTTCGTCCGGGAAGTGCGCACCACGGACCAAGGGCTTCTCCTGATTTATCCAATCGCGTCGGAGTACAAGGATGCCCAAGTGCCTCTCGTGGGTTACGCGTTCAGCTTTCCGAAGTCCCTCAAGCACAGGAAGACTGAGTACGTTGTTAACCCCACCTGGCTTAAGGAACAGTCTCTCCTCGATGACGAGGAAGCTGAAGAGGAGGCTGAGGGTTGAGCATCACCGAAGACGACTGGTTGGGTCTTTCGACTCCGCAGGGCGCTCCTGGCCGTTCAATGCTGAGGCTCCACCCAGAATCTCCGCATGAACTGCACATCGTGGTGACCTATCCGGACCGCCAGCGCATGCTTGTGCTCGATACCAGCGAGGCCGCATACGAACGTGCGGCGAGTGCGTACGGAAAATTACCCCGAACCAAGGGCTTGGAGATCAGCTTTTTTCGATTGAACCGCCAACACTACGAGCTTCGGATCGCATTAACCTCCGATGGGCTCAAGGGTGTATTCACGACGCTGGTGACTGATATCGCCAACGCGATCAGTGTGAATCCTGACAACAATACTGCCGTCATGGCGGCAATCAATCAGTTTGAGCGTTGGCAGAACCTAATGCGGAGCGTCGGAGAGGATGGCCTTAGTGTGGAAGGCCGTCGCGGCCTTTTTGGAGAACTCCTGCTGCTACGCGACTATTTGATCCCCGCACTCGGTCCTGCCGACGCTGTCCTTTCCTGGACAGGGCCCACGGGTACCAATCAGGACTTCCAGCTTTCGGGATGTGCCCTAGAGGTGAAGGCCACATCCGCTCGGGCATCTTCGGAAATCTCGATCGCGAACGAACGGCAGCTGGACGATACCGGCGTCGATTACCTCATCCTGGTCCTCGCGATCCTTGACGAGCGCCGCGGGGGAGTCGGCACTAGCCTCAACGCGATGGTGGAAACTACCAGGCAGGCGATTCCAGGCACGGCAAGTCGGTCAGATTTCGACGATCGTCTGGTTCAGGTAGGGTACTTCCCCCAGCACCGCGATCGCTACGACGAACCGAGATATACCCTCCGAGAGATCAGATTCTGGTCCGTACGAGACGATTTCCCCCGCATTATGGAAGCAGAGCTCAGAGCTGGCGTGAGCACCTGCAGCTATCGGATCCAGACCGCAGGTCTCAACAGCTTTCTTCTCAACACAGACGATGTACGTGCGCTGATCGGACGGACCGATGACTGAGGTCGCCTTGGAGGACTTCGCCCGAGGCTTGGTTGCCAACGTGCTAACCACCGCAGAGGCAGAGGACACCACCGCGCCGGAAATGTTCACGCAGCTGATGTTGGATGACCTTGAGGTGGCCGGAGAGATCGAGAACCAGTTCCTTGCATACCACAAAGCACACGGGCTAGAGATCCACGGCTTTGGCAGCAACAAGACTCTCAGTAGCCTGGACTTGGTGGTCACGGAGTTCAGACAGATTCCGCTGATGGACAAGCTCACCAAGGCCCAGAGTGACGCGGCGTTCAAGCGACCTCTTCAGTTCCTGCGCAAGCACAAGGACATCAAAGAAGCCTTCGATGAAGCCAGTGACGTCCATGATTTGTGTGTGGGGGTTGAGAAGGCGCTTGCCGAAGCATCTAGGATCAGGGTCTTCCTGCTCACTAACTGCATCAGCACGTCAAAGGCCCCGGCTCCGTCGTTGTTCGACGAACTCGAAGTAACCTACGAACTGTGGGACCTGCGCAGGTTCCACCGTTTGGCTAGCTCTGGTGCTCAGAGTGAGCCGGTGGTCGTCGAGTTCGAGCGGCCACTGGCCTGCCTCGCGGCGCCGGCGCCGGCGCCGGACCTGGCAGTGGTGCTCAGCGTCGTCCCAGGCCAGGTGCTGGCTGACCTCTACCACGAGTACGGTACGCGGCTTCTGGAATTGAACGTCCGGTCATTCCTGCAGACTCGCGCCAAGGTCAATGGCGGTATTAGAAAGACGTTGCTAGGATCCCCCAAGTGGTTCCTGGCCTATAACAACGGCATCACAGCCACCGCTTCTCAGGTCGACTTCATTCGTAGTGATGATGGGCATCACGCGATTAAGCGTATTTATGGGCTTCAGATCGTCAACGGCGGTCAGACCACAGCATCGATCTACTACGCGCACTCGCGTGACAAAGCAGACCTTTCCGAAGTTCACGTCCAGATGAAGCTCACGGTACTTCCTGAATCTAGGCTAAGTGAGGTTGTGCCAGAGATATCCAAATACTCCAATACTCAAAATGCAGTCACGCTAGTCGATTTCAGCTCTAATAACCCTTTCCATGTCGCCGTGGAGCGGGTGACCAGGACTCTCTGGGCCCCGGCCGCAGACGGTAGCGGCGTTGAAACCCGCTGGTTCTACGAGCGGGCTCGGGGCCAGTACACTGACGCCGAAGCCAAGGCGCGAACCCCCGCCAACAGGAGGAAGTTCAAGCTGCAGCATCCCACCAAACAGAAGTTCAGCAAAACCGACCTAGCCAAGTACATTCATTGCTGGGAAATGCTTCCTCATTTGGTCAGTCGAGGTGCACAGAAGAACTTCTCGGAGTTCATGATCAAGCTGGAGGTTGCCGTAAAGGCTGACCAAGTGCCTCGTGTCGACGTTCGCTACTGCCAGCGCCTGATAGCAAAAGCGAAGCTGTTCAAGGATATCGACAGGATCGCCCAGCGGCACCAGGCCGGCAGCAACAAGAGTTTCGTCACCGCCTACACTATGTCGCTCCTGGTCAAGGCAACCAACCAGCGTTTGGACCTTGACCGGATCTGGCGTGAACAGGGCGTGTCGCCTGCGCTGGCCGCTGCGGTCGAGGGCCTTGTCGACAGAGTTATGGCAGTTATCAACAACCCCCGTGGTGGCAACCACTCCGGAGAGTGGGCCAAGAAGGCCGAGTGCTGGGAACGCGTGTGTCGGATCCACTGGTCTGTGCCCGCAGATCTTGAGGCTGAACTACTACCAGAACCTGTGATTGACCCGGTCGGACCCTCGCCCGAGTCCACCGATGAGATGGACCTTCCAGAAGAAGTTGTGCTTGTCGGGGAGATCGCCCCGGAGGAGTGGTTCTCCATCCAACGCTGGGCGAAGGAGACCCAAAGCCTCACTCCTGATCAAAGACAGCGGCTCGCGGTGGTTGGTCGCCGCCTTCAGAACGGAGAGCCGATCAGAGTTGATGTCGCGGTCGAGGCCCTCAAGCTGCGTGCCATGGCCATCAGTGCTGGCTTCCACGCGTAGGAGCGGAGGCCGAGCCCTCGCTGGTTGGCTGAGGTGGGCATCCGATATATCTTGAGGCCGACCCGTAGGGTTGACTGAGATCAGGCCTCGGCCTTCGAGGTTCATAACGATGCGCTATCCTGTTCGATCTAGTGCTCGATGGGCAGATACGCTTGATCCAGAGATACCGTTTGGACCTTCACAGCACGGCCGGTACGTTCTGACTTTCCTGTGTTCCAGGAGGCGGAAGTACTGCCTGGTGCGGGAGAATGCTTGCCGCGACTGGGGAGTCTGTGTTCTCCTGGTGGTCATCAGGGGAGTTCGGTGCAAGGAGGTCAGGTGTCGTTCTACGGGGTTAAGCTGCATCGCAGCGATATCCTCCAGCTCCCCGTACCAGAGGACGCCTGTAGCGAGGAAACTTTCGCTGAGTGGTGCGCCAAGCGACTAGCTGCCGGGGAACGACTCGCGGTTGATCTCTTCTCCGGCGCTGGCGGCTTGAGCCTCGGGGTGGAGGAGGCCGGTTGGACCGTTGCCGCTGCCGTCGACTATGACCAGCGCGCGCTTGAAACACACCGCGCGAACTTTCCAGGACTCTCCCTTGCGATCGATCTCTCCGATATTGAGGCGCGAGCGAAGCTCGTCGAGCTACTCAAAAGGACCACTATCGACCTCGTGGCGGGAGGGCCTCCCTGCCAGCCGTTCAGTCGTGCGGGGCGCAGCAAGATCCGCAGCCTGGTAGAGGCAGGGCGCGACCCTCACGACGCGCGTAAGGAACTGTGGCGTGCCTTCCTCGAGGTTGTTATAGCGATCAAACCACGGGCCGTCCTGATGGAAAACGTGCCGGACATGGCCTTGGGCGATGACTTCCAGGTCGTACGCAAGATCGTCGAAGACCTCGAGGACGCAGGATACTACAGCGATGTCCGTTTCGTGGACGCCTGGAAGTACGGCGTCCCTCAACACCGTAAGCGACTCATCGTGCTGGCCCGAAACGATCATCATGAGTTTCCATGGCCAGAGCCAGGGGCCAAGGTAACGGTGCGCGACGCGATTATTGATCTTCCACCGCTACCGGAGGACTATCCTGTTGGCGATCGGCTTATGTCATACGAGGGCGCCGAACGCGCTTCTGGATTCGCTCAGCGAATGCGAAGCAGCCCAGAGTTGGACGCTGGCATAGTTTGGGACCATATGACCAGACCGGTCCGACCTGATGATCTAGAGATCTTCAAGCTGATGGACCATAAGACTCTCTACTCAGCCATTCCCGCAGAGCTTCGTAGATACAAGGCTGACACTTTCAACGACAAGTATAAGCGACTGGATTGGAACGACCTTAGTCGCTCCATCACCGCGCACATTGCAAAGGATGGCTACTGGTACATCCATCCGGAGCAACATAGAACGATTACTGTGCGGGAGGCGGCGCGGATCCAGACGTTTCCTGACCACTTCCGCTTTGCTGGTACCAGAAGCGACGCCTTTCGTCAGATTGGCAACGCCGTGCCCCCTGAGCTGGGAAAGGCGGCAGCCCACGCTATCAACCCTGAAAATACGCAGCAGGCAACACTTTTTTCGTCCCCCAACCGATGGGCTCTTCTTCATAAGGCTTTGTCGGATTGGGCAATGGAGCAACGCCAAGGGGAAAACTGGTTTAATTTCCCAGGCCCAGAGGTAACTCCGGCGGTTGCTGTTGTGGTAACTCTGCTCAGTCTCGGTGGCAGACTGGACATACGGGGCTTGGCTCAAGTTATCGAGCCTTTCAAGGGGTTGAAGAAGCTCACCCAAAAGGAATACCGGACTCTGCTTAAAGCTGTTGATGACCCGCGAGTTGAGCGGCGACTGGAACGCCTTTCTAAGTTGACGGCGATGCGTAACGTCTGGAATGACCCTGCTGACTTGGCGGAGGAGCTAGATTTGCCGCCAGCGGAAGAGTCTCTGCTGACCTTGCTCAGCAACCATGACATTATGCTCACCTCACAGCTCTCTCTACGTGTTGCCGCTAGAGTGGCCGGCAGTAAATCTGATCAGACCAATCGACTTACTGACGGCCGAGTCGACCTAGCCAGGCTAATCGGTGGCGGCGAGGCGGCGCCTCTTCGAATGGCAGCACTTCGTCTCCTGGGTACTACTACATGTCTTCCACAGGAACCGCTATGCATGACATGCCCATTGTTTAATATGTGCGTCTTTGCGAAGCAAGAGCGGCCGGGTACATCAACGCTTTGGTAGTTAGACACTACTCAGTTCAGTCAGGCGAGATATCTGCTCCCCGGGCTTCATGTGCTACACGCTCAGCAGCGAGCGTGACATCTCGCCTGATCTCGCATTCCCATACGCGTAGCACTCGCCATCCCGCCTCTTCGAGGAGGGCGTCGTTGCGGCGGTCTCTAGCGCGGTTCGTTTCGATTTTTTGGTGCCACAGGTCGGCATTTGGTCCTTTGAACTGTGCGGGTGAGTGGTCGGGGCAGCCATGCCAGAAACAACCGTCGACAAACACCGCAAGTCCCTCTCTGTCAGGGTTTGTTGAGACTGATGTGACTACAGTTCATCTGACTGATGAGGGTGAGTAAGGATCTCAACGAACCGTGAGCATGAGACTGGCCGAGCGTTCCCCGGCGTCGATCGCCGATGATGGAGCAATGAGCTCGGGTAAGGGCAAGCAGGGGCCACGCGCGGACCGGCCGCGGCGGCGGACGTTCACGCCCGAGTACAAGCAGGCGATCTTGGCCGAATACGACGCGCTGACCGAACCGGGCGCGCGGGGCGCGCTGCTGCGGCGGGAAGGGCTGTACTCCTCGCATCTCGTGGAGTGGCGGCGGGCGGCCGAGGCGGGAGCGCTGGACGGCCTGGCCAAGGGCGGCAAACGCTCGGGCAAGAGCGGCGAGCAGGCCGAGCTGGAGCGGCTGCGGCGCAAGGTGGAAGCGCTCGAGGCCGAACTGGCCCGAAAAGACGCGGCGTTGGATCTGGTGGGAAAAGCACATGCGCTCTTGGAGACGCTCTCCGAGAGCGCGGCCTCAAAGCCGAGGTCGAACAGGCGATAGGCGAGGTCTTCGCTGACCTGGAAGCCGTCACCTCGACCAGCGCGGCGTGCGCGCTGCTGGGCAAGTCGCGGGCCAGCCTGTATCGCCAACGCGCCCGGGCCAGTGGCCCGCCGCGTAAGCCCGGCCCCGTCGAGCCGCCGCCCAACGCGCTGACGCTCGACGAGCGTGAGCGCGTGCTGGCAGTGCTGACCGAGCCGCGCTTCGCCGACAAGGCAGTCGCGCAGATCTGGGCCGAATTGCTGGACGAAGGGGTCTACCTGGCCTCTCAATCGACCATGTACCGGCTGCTGCGCGAGCAGGGACTGGTGCGCGAGCGGCGTCGGCTGGCCGCGCATCCGGCTTATGTCAAACCCGAGTTGGTGGCCCATCAGCCGAACGACGTGTGGAGCTGGGATATCACCCGCCTGCCCGGCCCGACCCGCGGCACCTTCTACCAGCTGTATGTGATGCTCGATATCTTCAGCCGTTACCCGGTGGGCTGGCGGCTGGAGGCGGCCGAGGACGCCGCCATCGCCGAGCGGTGGATGGCCGGACTGATCACGGCACACGGCCGGCCCAAGGCGATCCACGCCGACCGGGGCAGCGCGATGACGTCCAAGAACGTCGCTCAGTTACTGGTGGACCTGGGGGTGCAGCGCAGCCATTCCCGCCCGCGCGTGTCCAACGACAACCCCTATTCGGAAGCCCAGTTCAAGACGCTGAAGTACCGCTTCGACTTCCCCGAGCAGTTCTCCTCGATCGAGCACGCGCACGCCTGGTGCACCGATTTCTTCGACTACTACCGGCACGAGCACCGTCATGCGGCGCTGGGGCTGCACACCCCGGCCTCGGTCTACTTCGGCACCGCCGGGCAGATCCAGCTCCAGCGAGCTCAGGTTCTGGCCGCGGCCTATGCGGCCAATCCAA
This sequence comes from Nonomuraea polychroma, assembly GCF_004011505.1. Classification (NCBI taxonomy): domain Bacteria; kingdom Bacillati; phylum Actinomycetota; class Actinomycetes; order Streptosporangiales; family Streptosporangiaceae; genus Nonomuraea; species Nonomuraea polychroma. The sequence continues at coordinate 8,240,108 of NZ_SAUN01000001.1, read as the reverse complement.
CGCGGTTCGGCCGACCGCCGACCCCGCCCCCTATGCCCACCGCGGCGTGGATCAATCCACCGACCCCACAAGCGCTCATAGCGTCCACATAGCAAGAGACTGTCTCAAGATCCTTGACAGGTACCGAGTCTCCAGCGTGGGAGAACAAAGTCCGGCTTACATTGCGCAACCAAGCTCGGATGAAGCCTGAACCTCAGTCCGAGAGCGTGTACAGCGCGGCGTAGCGACAACTCTGGTCGTGTGTTACGTGTCTGTCGTCCCCGGAGATGCGCGCCCTTCTCGGTCGCCTTCCATGACCTCTTGCCTGTCATAACACCAATTCTGGCAGCTACGTAATCATTGCGGCGGCTGCCCGCGTCGCTTCGGCCGGCCTGCGCACCAGGCGGCCATCGATCAGGACGACTCGGCTGCCCTGCCCCAGCGGCCTTCTGGGGGTTCGGTCAGGCGCGGCATGGGCATGGGGGCGGCGAGCAGGTCGATGCTGGCGAGCACGGTGCGGAGGCCGTGGTTGAGTATTGAGATGGCCGTTCAGTGGTTGTGTGCGGACCACACTCACTCTGAGTGCGTGGGCATCTCCGCTGGAAGCGTGTACCGATAGCGGGTTGCGCTGAGGTTATCGGCTGCGGGTTGCCAGTTCCACCAGACGCGCAATCGGCCGTCTCTGGGGAGGGGCTGGCTGTCTTCATAGGCGAGATTGATCTTGTCCACCACGACCAGGATCGTGCAGATGCCGTCGGCATTGGCCACCTCGTTGGCGGTGAGCTCGACCGAACCTGGGCTGGTGGTTGATCCCTTCACCTCAACTCGAAGTTCTTTGGATCCCTTGGTGATGTGCAGATCGTACGATCTCTGGGCTCCTACATCTCTCACGGTGTAGCCCAGACTCTCGAAGTGTTGGGTCGCGCGCTCAACAGCATGGCGTTCAACTGCCTGGCGGATCTTAGCGTCCTGCATGAAGTGGTGGTGGCGTGGCGAATCCTGGATGGCTTCGGCCGGCGATCCCGCCATGGCTTTGCCTGAGTCCTCATTGGAGTGGAGGGCGGTTGCTAGCGCGGCTTCGAGTCGGCTTGCGTTTGCCGAAGTAAATCCAGGGACTTCTACCCGAAGGCGGATTCTCTTGCTGTTGTTGCCCTTCTTGACCGTACCGGGCGGTTGCGCGATCGGGCCCTGAGCAGATGTGAGCCGTAGGCGGAGTTTCTGAATGTCTTCGCCAGCGAGAGGTATGGGTACGGCTACGAGCCGGCGATCGCTCTCGGAGAGGCTGAGGCGCTGAGTGTGTCGGCTGTCCACGAACGAGTCCAGGAGCGTGGCGTCGAGACTCTGTAAGCGTGTCAAGAGCAGGGTGAGCCCCTGGATGTAGTCAGGGTTTCTGGCGGGTCGCCCCTGCGCTGCTCCACTGGAGCTACTCAGGATTAGAGCGAGGTGGTGGCCGTCTGGAATCACGAAGTACTCGGCTTCGATCCGGCGTCCTTTGTCGTCGTATGGAATCACGCAGCCACCATGTCAGACGAACACGACAAATGCTGGTGTGCCCGGTTGGCTAACAGCTTACATGAACCCGACCCCATCAGTCCGGGAGGAACTCCTCCAGGCCTTCGCGCCACGTAGGTGCCGGAAGCTCCTCGAATGCCGCCTTTCTCTCGACGATCATTTTGGCGAGTTGGTGGCAGTGATCGACAGAGGGGGCCCCGATGGCGAGATCGCCGTACTCGCTGGTGTAGAGGCAACAGCCAGCGGCGAGCACCAGTTCCGCGAACAAGGAGGCGCGATTACGGTCAAGCACGACCCCGACGTGGGGATGTGGGTGATGGTGCCGAGAACCTGGCACGCGTCCGCGGCAGGAGGTGTAAGTGGTGGCCCCAGCAGCAATGATCGCCATGACTAGGCCTGCCACCCCTAGGTCTAGGCCCTGGATGTATACGAAGTAGCCGTCGTCCTCGTTCTCCCATGCCTCGTCGGTAAATGCTTCCAACGCTGCCTCGAATCCCTCCCCGTCGTCCGCCTGCCCTGCGCGGTCTAGGGCGGTACGTTCGATCTCAAGGGTGTACTCTGCGTCCTCCCATGTCACGTCGAAGAGGGGCGTGTACTCTCTGTTGAAGCCATGAGCGCAGAACGTGGCAACATCCTGTGCGGTGACCTCGGGGAGCCTTTCGGCGTCATAGTCGACGTAGCATCCAACGTCGAATTCGGGGACCACTCCTAGACCTCCACCGTCAAGCACTGCCCAGGGGATGATGGTAGATGCTGTGATCAGCTATATCGAGCTGTTCTATCTCCTTCGAGGGAGTTAATCGCCCACAAGGATTTAATCGCCCAGAAGGCGGGGGTGCGTACGATTTCAGACTGGCGGGTTTGCGCTTGGGACTGTCCGGCTCGTCACGTAAATCTGCGAGTGGTTGGCTGAGGCAAATCGATTCCCACCTCCCCGACCTCGCTAGTCCCAGCACAACCTGGCGTGCACCTGGGCGAACTGCCTGATGGCTGATCATGGAGTGGGTGCACTCGTGAAGTAGCGCGGGCGATGCGGGCCGCGACCGGCCGAAGAGCCGCAGCGCGGCCCGCGATCGCCCGAAGGCGCGGGACGCCGCAAGGCGGCATGCGCCTTGATCACGTACAGATAAGTTGCTTTCTGATCTCGGGCTCCCTGGCGATCTTGGCCCCTCCGTCTGGCTGCTGGCTAATCAGACCCGGTGGTTGGACCTCTTGGCACCGGCCCATACGTGCTCGAAGCTGCCCAGGTAGGTCGATGCGGATGCCTCCTGTTCCGTGGCGTGGAGGTGGAACACAGGGGCTTGGGCTGCCGGTGTGCCGTAAGCGTGGCTATTGACCAGCAGATCGGCATCTGCCCGGTAGATCGAGTTGTAGAGCACGGTTTGGTGGAGGCGGATCTCCACGTTGGCGATGCTCATGAGGGGCCGGTACAGATTCAAGGCGTTTCTGACCCGGGCGGCCATAACGGTGGTGCCGATGGCTTCGTCAACGCCTCGCGCCGCGACTGCGGGGGCGTCAGGATCGCCGAGTAGGACGCGCACTTGGACGCCCGATCGGGCTTGATCGGCCAACAGGCGGATGATGCCGGTGTCCTCGGCGAGGAAGAGGCCGCTGTAAGCGAGGATGCCGATCTCGTGCCTGGCCGACTGGAAGAGCTGCCGCCATGTGGTCCGGGGGACCGTCCAGCGGTGCGGGTAGACGGCCTGGAGCTCGTCATTGAATGGGCGACGTTGGCGGACGATCTCAGGCCAGAGTTCGGTTTCGTCGATATGGAGGAGGTCGGCGATGGCCCAGCGGTGCCGTGGGTACGGTAGGCGGCCCTTGAGCCAGCGGTGCACGGTCTTGGGGTCTACATCGAGGTGTGCGGCGACGTCCGTGGGCTGAAGGCGGGCGTTGATGAGGGCGTGGCGAAGGTTGTCGTTCATGCGCACCTCCCGCGTAACCAGGCGTTCTGCCTGGACGTTAACACGAGACGTCCCTAGACGTCCCTGAGTTGCGGTGTAGAGGTTCCGCCACACGGGCGAATCTCGACCTACACAGTCCGTGACAGCGAAGGGACAGCTCGGTCATGACGAGCATGAGAGAACGGCAGTACGCCTATGCCCAGCGCGCGCTCACCGCGCTGGGGGATGAGCTTACGAAGCGCGACGTCCCGGCGGCCCTCGTCGTGGCCCAGGACGGTCGGCCCGGCCTGGACGTGACCGACAGTCGGTGGCGGGTCCGCCGCGTCTTCGTCCACCCGGAGTTCTGCTGGTTCTACTGGGGCGACCAGAGCGACGAGCGGGTCACCTGCCTGCGCCGCGGCGCGGCCGTCGAGCGGATCGCGCAGGCCGCGCGGGACGGCTGGCACGAGGGCGAGCAAGGCGAACTCCGCATCGACCTGCGCCGCATCGCCGATGCCTACCGGACCTGAGACATATCGACAGTGAAGAGGTGGCTGACCGGTTGGCGGATCTTCACCCAGATCGTTGACCGGCTTCGAGAACGGATCACGATGAGCATGTATCCGAAGGGTTCGATGCTGCCGTCTGAGGCGGCGCTGTGCGCGGAGTTCGGAGTCGCGCGCAACACGGTCCGGCGGGCGCTGGCCGTGCTGGAGGACGAAGGGCTGATTCTGACCATCCCCGCGAAAGGCCGGCTGGTCCTCGGCGGCGACAAACCGAAGGATGAGCCGTACCTATACCAGGCGATCGCACGGGAGCTGCGCGGCGAGATCGAACGCGGAGAGCTGGCGCCCGGCTCGACGCTGCCCAGTGAGTCGCAGCTGCGGCGCACGCATGGAGTGTCGCGAAGCACGGTCCGGCAGGCGCTTGTGGTGCTGGAGCGGGAAGGGCTGATCGTGTCGGAGCACGGGCGAGGGCGGTTCGTGCGCCGGTGAGACGTCCTGGGACGTCCCGGCGGATGCTCTGGATCAAATCCGGCATCCTGTGCCTATCGTGAACATGTGGGACAAGCTGAATGGGCTCATGACCTCGCCAAAGACCTGTTGGAGACGACGTTGCCGCGGCGCTGGGCGCACACCCAGGGGGTAGCCGCCCGCTCCGTGTCACTGGCGGGCATCCTTGGCGACGAGGCCGACACCCTGACCGCCGCCGCCTACCTGCACGACATCGGATACGCCCCTGATCTAGTCGCGACCGGCTTCCATCCCCTCGACGGTGCGCGCTATCTGCGCGATGTCCACCAGGCCGACGACACGCTCTGCCGCCTGGTCGCACATCACTCCTGCGCGGTGAACGAGGCCCTTGAGCGGTCCCTGTTCACGGACCTGACGGAGGAGTTCGACGAGGAACGGCCGGAGCTGGTGCAGGCGCTCACCTACTGCGACATGACAACCGGCCCGGACGGACGGCATCTCGACGTCACAGAGCGCCTAACCGAGATCCATTCCCGCTACGGCCCCGATCATCTGGTCAGCCGGTCCATCACTGCTTCGACGCCGTGCATTTTGTCTGCTGTACGGGCGGTGGAGGCGGCGCTAGCCGATGTGCGGCAGGGCGGTGCCGGCTAGGTAGTGCTCGATGCGCATCCGCATCGAGCGGTCCATCTGCAGTTCGGTGACCTGCTCGCGCGGCATCCAGCGGACCTCGCGAGACTCATCGCTGGGCGTCGGTCTTCCGCTGATGGCCCGGCCCGTCAGAACGATCGAGAACTCCTGGCGGGCCTCGCCGTTGGAGGTGTAGAGGATGACGTGCCGGGGGTCGCTGTACGTGCCGACCAAGCCCGTGATCTCGCAGACGATGCCGCTCTCTTCGCGCGTTTCCCGGATAGCGGCCTGCGGGATGGACTCGCCGAGATCGATCGCTCCGCCGGGAACGGCCCAGTTGCCGTTGTCGCTGCGGCGGATCATCAGGATCTCGTCCGCGGCGTTGGTGACGATGACGTTCACGGACGGGACCAGGCTGTTGGGCGCTGGGGCGTCAGGGTCGTCGTAGTAGTCGATCCGCTTGGCCATGGCTCACGACCCTACCGGCCGCGCGCCGTCCCAGACGCGCTCGAAGCTCTCGGCGTAGGTGGCGACCATGTCTCCGCCGACGACCTTGCGTAGATGGAGGACCGGCGCGTTCCCGGCCGGGACGCCGTAGACGTGGGTGTTGATGAGGAACTGATCGTCGGCGCGATAGATCGAGTTGTACAGCACCGTGGCATGTAGCCGGAACTCGATGTTCGCGCGTCCCTGTAGGGGCCGGTACAGGACGAGGACGTTGCGAATCTTGGCGGCCATGCCGTCGTCGATGCCCTCGTCCTTGCCACGCTGGGCCACCTCGGCGCAGTCCGGATCACCCAACAGGATGCGCACCCGGACCCCGGCGTCTGCTTTCTCGCCGAACATGCGCACCAAGCCCGTGTCGTCAGCGAGGAACAACCCGCTGTAGACCAGCACGCCGATCTCCTCAGACGCACTCGCGAACAGTCGTCCCCACACGTCCCTTGGGACCGCCCAGCGGTGTGGGTAGACAGTGACGATCTCGGACTCTGAGGCTGCCGCGACCTGTTCGCGGGTCAACGCCTCCGGCCAGAGGTAGGTCTCCTCAGTGTCGAGGTAGGAAGCCACCGCAAATCGGTGCTTCCGGTACGGCGCACGGCCCTTGGTGATCCACCGCTCGACCGTTTTGGGGTCAACCTGGATCGCGTTGGCCAGGTCGGTGATGCTCACGCCCTTTTGTAGGAGGGCGGCACGTAGCCGTTCGTTCGCCATCTCACCTGCTCCGGGGACGTCCGGGGACCTGGCCATCGTAGGCCGGACGTCTTGAACATGTCCCGTCGTGTAGTGATCTCGTCCTAACTCTCCGTCGCAATCTTGGTGTCACACAGCAACACCGAAGCGACCGAAAGGAGAGGTGATCACCATGAATCACGACATCTACCCCGAGCCCACCTGCGCGTGCGGGGCACTGCTCAACGAAGGGCGGGAGCTCTGCCGCAAGTGCCGGGCCCGGGACCGCTGGCTCAAGAAGCAGGCGGGCAAGCGCAAGGGTGGTAGGCGGCGTGGCGAGACCCGCCGTCCGCCGCGGGCTCCTCGCGGTCTGGCCGCGGCGGGGGTGATCTGGTCATGACCACGATCCCGCTGATCATCGCCGGAGTCCTTGGCGTCACTCTGCTGGTGGGCTACACCATGGTCCTGGTCGGCATCCGCCGCGAGGACAAGGCTCTGAGCCTGCGTCAGCGTCCGAACGGGGCGTCTGCGTCGCTGGCGCGGAAGGTCACCGGCTGCTACGCCCGGAACGGCGTGTCGTGGACGTAGCCAACTGCTCCTCGACACGTGCCAAGCGTTCCGACAGGTCGCGAACGGCAGAGCGGAGCTCGGTCACCTCGCTCGCCAGGTCGCCGGCGGGTGCCGCGTCGGTGTCGCGGACGAACACTCCCTTGCCCTGCTGGCCGATCACCAGGCCCTCGTTACGCAGGATGCCGACGGCCATCTTCACCACCGACAGCGAAGCGTCGTACTGCTCGGCGAGTTGGGCGGTGGACGGCAAGGGAGTGCCGGGCGCGAGAGAACCGCCGCGGATCTGCGCTCGGAGATCGTCGGCGATCTGGAGGTAGCCGGGCCGCCCGGTTTTCTCGACCATCGCAGTCCATCACACCACGAAATAACAACCAAGCCAACCGAGAGGACGTTGACAACTGAGCTAACTAGGTTAACTATGTTGGCTAGGACGAATAAGGAGGTCAGAGTATGCGTTCCGTTCCCATCCCTGTGGATGTCAGCAAGCTCGCCATCACCTGCGTCAAGGCCCCGCGTCCGCGGGTGCTCAACCGCGACACCGGTGAGATCAAGACCGACAAGAACGGCAACACCGTCTTCGAGGTCACCGTCTCGGTAGAGGACGAGTTCGGCCGGATCGAGCTCGTCAAGATCGCCACCACCGGAGAGCCGCCCATCGGCGTCGGCGATCAGGTCAACCCGGTCGGCCTGCTCGGCTACGTCTGGGAGATCGCCGGCCGGTGGGGCATCAGCTACCGCGCCTCGGCCCTGCTCCCCGTGCGGGAGAGCGCCGATGCGTGACGCGCTCGTCCTGCTCACAGTCCTGGCCGCTGTCGCGGCCGGGCTGTGGGCCTGGCGCCGCTGGCATCCCGGCTCGTTCTGGCTGGTGGTCGGCTACCCGATCACAGCCCTGTCCGTACTCGCCTCCTGGCGACGGGTCGCCCTCGGCTGCGGGCTGACCAAGAAGCGGCAGCGCTTCTGGTTCACCACCGTGCCCGGCATGGTCGCCTCCACCGGCGTCGTACGCGTCAAGCGCCGCTTCCAGCGCATCGCGGTGGACACCAAGCCGTTCATGTGGCTGCCGCTGCCCACCCGGCACGGCTGGCGCGTCACCCTGCACACCCTGGAAGGCCAGACACCCGGCGACTACGCTGACGCCGCCGAACGACTCGCGCACTCCTGGGGCGTGCACGCCATCCGCGCCTCCTCGCCCCGGCCCGGGCGAGTGGTGCTGATGGCCACCATGCATGATCCGCTCGTCAAGGTCGATCACCTGCCCGCCTCGACGGACCTGCTCAAGGTCATCGTGGGACGACTGGAGAACGGCAAGCCGTGGACCATCGACTTCCAGACGGTGCCGCACTGGCTGAACGCGGGCGCGACCCAGTCCGGCAAGTCGAATCTCGCCAACGCTCTGATCGTCGGGCTGGCTCCACAACCCGTGGCCTTGGTCGGCTTCGACCTCAAAGGTGGGGTCGAGTTCACGCCCTACAGCCCGCGCCTGTCCGCGCTGGCCACCTCGCGCGCCGAGACGGTCACACTGCTGGATGACCTCGTCGGCCTGATGGTCGATCGCATGGGGCTATGCCGCCAGGCAGGCGCCCGCAACATCTGGCAGCTCCCGCCCGGCATCCGTCCGATCCCGATCGTGGTCCTGGTCGACGAGCTGGCCGAGCTGTACCTGATGGCCGACAAGAGGGAAAAGGACGAGATCGCCAAGACCTCAACCGCGCTGCTACGGGTGGCACAGCTCGGGCGGGCGTTCGGCATCTACCTGTTCTGCTGCGGCCAGCGGATCGGTTCCGATCTCGGCCCCGGCGTCACCGCGCTCCGGGCTCAGTGCTCGGGCCGGATCTGCCACCGGGTCAACGACCCGGAGACCGCCACCATGACCCTCGGCGACCTCGACCCGGCCGCCCTGGTCTCCGCTCGCGCCATCCCTGCCGAGACACCCGGCGTCGCCATCGTCGCTGGCCAGGACGGTCAGTGGTACCGCGCCCGCTCCTTCTACGTCACCGAGCAGACCGCCGAACACGCCGCCCGTACCTACGCCCATCTCGCCCCGTCGTGGGACGAGATCACCACCCACCTACCCGAATCCGTCAACGCCTGAAGCCTGAAGGGAGGGCAACGATGCGACGCTTGGCCTGCTGGCTGCTGGACACCGGCCCGGTTCTCGTCCTGGCCATCATCGCCGGTGCCGGATCGTTCACCCACATCCGCGACACCGCCGCCGAGCACGGCCAGACCGGCTGGATGTCCTGGGCCGTCGCCGTCTGCATCGACCTGACCTGCGTCATGGCCGCCCGCGAACGCCAACGCGACAAGAAGACCCGCAGAGGCCGGCGCGGTCTCGCCTCATGGCCCGTCCTAGTCCTGGTCGGCGGAATCGTCCTTTCGCTGGCCGCCAACCTCGCCCAAGCCGCCCCAACCGTCTGGGGCTGGATCACCGCCGCCACCCCGGCGGGCGCCTTCCTGCTCGCCGTCTCGATGCTCGAACGCCGCGCATTCTACGCCCGTCCCGAAACAACAGAGATCCCGGAAGTCTCGTCCTCACCCGTCCTGACACCGCCCGCCGTTCCGGAACTCGTCCCCATCGACGAGCAGGACGAGGACGACCGCCAGGACGACCAGCAGGACGGTCCCGCACCGGCACTCGTCGACTACGCCCGCCGTGTCGCCGACGAACACCACGCCAAGCACGGCAAGCCCATCACCCGCGACGCCCTACGCGCCCACCTGGGCGTATCCAATCAACTCGCCTCGGACCTGCTCCGCACGCTACGTACCGCCTAACGCAGAAGGGAGATCACCCTATGACCCGCAACCGCCGCACTGACCTCATCAACGGCCTACTCGACCTGGCCGCCTTCCTGGAGGCTCACCCCGAGGTGCCCGTCTCCTCTCACGTTGCCGTCCACCACTTCCCCGAACACAACAACGACACGGACATGCGCGCCGAGATCGACCAGATCGCCGCCTGTATCGGCTCCCGCATCGAGTTCGAGGACTCCCAGTACGGCCACTACGTCACCTCGGTCTGCTTCGGGCCGGTGGAGTACCGGGCCGTGGCCGTCCCAACCGCCGCCCGCGCTCGCCACGCCGCCGAACGAAGCTACTGGGGCTGCATCGAGCCCGATCCGGCAGCCACCACCTGACCAGCAGGAGAAACGACCATGCGCATCCGCCTCGACGGCACCCGTGCCGAAGTCATCGACGCCCTGTTCCGCCTGCGCCTGAACTTCACCGTCATCGGCGCCTCACGGCTCTATCCCGACCGCGCCAGGCCCTCCCATTGGCGCATCTACCTCACCACGACACCGCGCCCAAGGAGGTGAACAGCCCTTGATCGAACTTAGCCACTACCGCTGCTGCACCTGCACCGGAACCGGCCTGGACAACGACCGCAATCGCTGCCGCGACTGCGACGGCACCGGTATCGACAACCACGGCGCATAACGCGCAGCGCCCCCGGCCTGGCCGCACATCCGCCAAGACACACGCCAGGTCGGGGGCCATCCCCTCACCCGAACGAGTGAAAGGAGGCTTCCATCTTGCCCGCATGCACCACCAACCCGCACGTCCTCGCGGGTGTCATCGCCCGACTCAACGCACCGGACTACGACCGGTGGGCCGCCCAGATCCGCGCCACCGGCGGCTGCCGCCAGCCCATCCACCTACGCGGCAAGGTCGAATACCACGACCGCGCCACCGGCCGGCTCCTGCACCGCTACACCACCCGCCACGAACCCGACGGAATCCTCCGCCTGCCCTGCAAGACCCGCCGCGCCTCCCGCTGCCCGGCCTGTGCCGAGATCTACCGCGCCGACACCTACCACCTCATCCGCGCGGGCCTCATCGGCGGCAAGGGCGTACCCGAGACTGTCACCGCACATCCCACACTGTTCGTCACCCTCACCGCGCCAAGTTTTGGAACGGTCCACTCACGTTGTGAGAAGAACGGCAAGGTCCTGCCCTGCCACGCCCGCCGCAACCCCGAAACCTGCCCACATGGGCGTGTCATGTCCTGCACAGCCAAGCACCGCCCCGACGATCCCCACCTTGGCGAGCCGCTGTGCCCGGCCTGCTACGACTACACCGGTAGCGTTCTGTTCAACGCTCTGGCGCCGCTGCTGTGGAAGCGCTTCGCCGACTCCCTCCGTCGCCGCCTGGCCAAGGTCGGTGGGCTGACCCTGAAGGACCTCCGCGAACACCTCACCGTCTCCTTCGCCAAGGTCGCCGAATACCAGCGCCGCGGCGTTGTCCACTTCCACGCCGTCATCCGTCTCGACGGGCCCGGCGGCCCTGCTGCACCACCACCTCCTTGGGCCACCATCGACGCCCTGACGCAAGCCGTGCGACACGCTGCTCAGGTTGTTAGCGCCCTTGTGCCCGCCATCGAGGACCAACCCGCCCGCCTCCTCAAGTGGGGCCAACAGCTCGACATCCGCCCCATCACCCTGAACGGGGATCTCACCGAGCAGGCCGTCGCCGGCTACATCGCCAAGTACGCCACGAAAGCGGCCGAGTGCGTCGGCACCCTCGACCGCCGCATCAACCCCCTCGACAACCTTGACGCGTTCAAGCTTCGTGAGCATCCCAAACGTCTGATCGCCGAGTGCCTGCGCCTCGCCGCCATCGAGGACCTGGCTGAACTTCGCCTTGCCAACTGGGCCCACATGCTCGGGTTCCGCGGCCACTTCTCCACTCGATCCCGCCGCTACTCCACCACACTGGGCGAACTCCGCGCCGCCCGAGAACAGCACGCCCGCGACCACGAGATCACCACAGGCCGCCTGCCCCTCTTCGAGGAGGACACCGTCCTCGTGATCAGCGAATGGACCTATGCAGGCAAGGGCTACAGCCTCGGAGACCAGATCCTCGCCGCAGCAATAACGGGAACCCCCGTCTCGCACATGGCGGGAGAAGCCCGATGAGTCGCTGTGACGAGCTGCTGACCGTCGCTCAGGTTCTCGACGAGTTGGGTGGGGTTTCCCGTCGCACCTTCTACCGCTGGCGCGAGCTCGGTCGCGCGCCGGTGTGCGTACAGCTGCCCAACCTCGAACTCCGCGTCTGGCGGAGCGACCTCATGGCCTGGCTCGACTCGCGGCGGGAGGCGAAGTGAAGACGACCTACGACGTGAAGCTCGGCCAGATCCAGCAGCGCACCGACCGCGGCACGTCCGCCTACATTGCCCGCTGGCGGGTTGCTGGCAAGCAGAAGTCGAAGAGTTTCCGGACCAAAGGGCTGGCCAACGCCTTCATGTCCGACCTGCGTCAGGCGACAAAGACGGGGGAGGAGTTCGACGTCGCCACCGGCCTGCCGGTATCGATGCTCGCCCCCTCGGCTTCCGGTCCATCGTTCCTCGAGTTCGCTCAGGCGTACGTGCTCCGGCGCTGGAACACCTCAGCGGCCCGGACCCGTGAAACCGACGCGTACGCGCTCCTGACGCTGGTCCCTGCCCTGGTGGCCGCCGCGCCGCGCCGCCCGGCCGCTGAGGAACTGCGTGAGGTCCTCAAGCTTCACGTTCTTCTCCCAGAGAGCAGGCGGGCCGAGCTGACTGCGGCCCAAGCTGCGGCGTTGAGCTGGCTAGAGAGAGCGTCCCTTCCGCTGTCGGCGCTGGGAGAGGCGCAGGTCCTGCGTACGGCGCTCGACGCCATCTCGGTGACCTTCGCTGGTGCTCCGGCGGGCGCGAACACGGTTCGGCGTAAGCGCTCCATCCTGCATCACCTGCTGGAACATGCGGTGGAGCAGAAGGTGTTCAGCAGCAACCCGTTGGACGAGATCAAATGGACGGCACCGAAGGCAGCCACGGTCATCGATCCTCGCACGGTGGTCAACCCGGCCCAAGCACGGCACCTCCTCGACGCTCTGCCCAAGGTGGGCCGCAAGCGAGGTGCGCGGCTGAAGGCGCTGTTCGCCTGCATCTACTACGCCGCCCTTCGCCCGGAGGAAGCGGCCGATTTGCGGCTGCGGAACTGCACGTTGCCCGAGTCGGGTTGGGGCCTGATCGTCTTGGAGAAGGCCCGGCCTCAGGGAACGAAGCGCTGGACCAACTCTGGCGAGACTCACGAGTCGCGCGGCCTGAAGCACCGTGCGGACAAGGAAACACGAGAGATCCCGAGCCCGCCCGTCCTGGTCGCCATGCTCCGCGAGCACATCACCGAGTACGGCACCGCCAAGGACGGCAGGATCTTCCGCACCGGCTCAGGCGGCTCCTACTCAAGCTCGGCCTACTCCTACGTCTGGCAGGAGGCTCGCAAACTCGCCCTCACGCCGGAACAAGTGTCCTCGTCGCTGGCTGCCCGGCCGTACGACCTCCGCCACGCGGCAGTCTCGCTCTGGCTGAACGCAGGCGTCCCGGCCCCCGAGGTCGCCAAGCGCGCCGGTCACAGCGTGGACGTGCTCCTACGCGTCTATGCCAAATGCATCGACGGCCAGCAAGAGCACATCAACGGCAAGATTAACAACGCCTTGGATACATAGGTCACGCTTATCCACCTTCGGCCCTGGCCCGGCCAGGGCCGATTCACTTTCCCCTGCTCACTACGCCGCGTCGATCCCGCTAAACGCCGACACGCTGCGCCACGCTGACATGCACGCGCAGCGAGAAAGGAGGACCATGCACGAAGACCACGACCACCCCACCCCGTCACCGGAAGAGCTCCGCCCGCTGCGGCGACCACCGTATGGCATGCCGCTTCGGTCTCGGCGCCACACCGCATCGGACTCTCTCCCCTGGCGAACGTACTCAACCCCAGCCCCGCCAAAGAGGTCGACTATGCGCAACCGGGATCTTCTGACCCGGCCGGCGCTTATCGCAGGCTTCCTGACGTGCGTAGGCTTCGGCATCTGGTCGAGTGCATGGGGGACAGACAGCGCCTCACCTCGAACAAACGCCGCGATGCCGACGCCACGGTTGAGCGTTGCTGAACAGTCGTTTCTGCTCACGTCGCCGTCGCCGTCTACGCCTCGCACGCCGTCCCCCTCGGCGACGCCCAGCTCAAGTCCCAAGGTGTCGAAGGGCAGGACGATATCATCGGTGAACCGTCATCGGTCAGCGACCTCCGCCGCGCCGCGTAAGCGTCCGGAGAACGTCCCGGCGGCCCCGCGCAAGAAGGCAACCACTCGCGTTGATCGTTTGGAAGAGCCGAGGCGTATCGATCGGGAGGCCAGCGACAGGAAACGAGTGGCGCCGCTGATCGCCGCGAAGTGCGACGAACTGTTCCCGCCTTCCCGCCCTGAGTTCCGCGTCCGTAACCACGCATGCCACCTGTTTTACGGATAGCGCGTTAACGTCTGTCAGTTCGGCTTCGGGGTGCATTTGTGGAGTTCGCCGTACCGGTTGCGGGCGATGCTGAGCAGTTGCGTCAAGTCGCTCACCGGGTCACGTCCCTTGGCCACCTCGGACAGGTCGACGCTGATCCACGGCCGCTGGGCGCCGCACCGGAACAACATCATGGTGTAGTACGGGTTGGTGCGTGGCAAGCGGCCGGTGTACGCGATGAGTCCCGTGCCGAGATCCGCTGGCAGCGCGGCCAGTTGATGCTCGCCGAAGTTCTTGCGTGCCAGGTCCATGGTGCTGTCGCCGTCCCGCACCGACCACACGACGGAGAGCCGGGTGTATTCATTGCGAAGTGTGCATATCCCGTGGGTTGCCGGTACCCCGCTCTTGTCCTCCTGCAGCGGGAGTGTGAGGCCGCTGATCGTGCGGACCGCTTGTTGCGGGAGGAAGTCGCACCAGTAGGGCGGGGCGTCGGTAACCGGACTGGCGATGGTCTTGTTGTCCGGGCTCGGCGATGATGGCGAACCAGTGCCGGTGCAACCGGTCACCATCGCGAAGATAAGGACCAGTCCGGTGCCGGTGCCAGCGATATGCCTGACGGTTGGAGGCTTCATGTCAGTACTTGTTGATTCCCAAATTGCCATGCACGGTGTCCGTTGCCGTGTTCATGGTGTCATGCAAGTTACTTGTGATCTCTTCGATGTCGGTGTACCGTCGTGCCCATTTCATGAACTGATCAAATGTCACCGGATCGGCGACAATTTCCTGTATGGGCTTGATGGTAGGCGGATGACCGCCAGTGACGAAGCGGGTGTTCTCGGCGGCCCTCATGGCGGCGCGAGGCCAATCCCCGGCAGCGATCTTCGCGCTAGTGATGCCGCTCTTCATCAGCCACACGATCATCTCGTTTTGGTTGTTGGCGGTATTCAAGGCCTCGCCTGATGTGACGCCTAGTTTGATCATGCGTTCGGCGGCTAATGCAGCAAGTTTGTCGAACCCTATCTCGGCGCCCTTCTCTGCGACTTGCCCGCCGATCTCTCCCGCTACCTTGGTGCCAAGCTGTCCGGTCGGTCCTACTAGGAAGGCAAATGCAGCATTAATTGTGTCTTTCGCATCTTTTCTGGCCTGCTCATCGCTCCATGCGTTGGCGAGTAAGGCCAGCCTGCGGGCCTCCACCAGGTGTCCGAAGACTCTGGCCTCTGGACGTAGTGCAGAGTCCACCTCTTTCCCGCCGTTCGCCTTGAAGGAGTCGTTGATCGTCTCAAGCATGTGTGCTGCTTCGGCGGCCTGAAGTTCTGTGGCGGCGTCTCTGTCGCCGCTGACCAGTACGAGCAGTCGATCCATGTCGGCCTTGTTGATCTGTCGCTTGTCGGGCCCTAGGAAGCCCCCGCTCTTGGTCTCGTATGTGCCGTAGACCTGATCGATATGGGCCGCCAAGGCGCTGCCCATGGGATGCCTGAGGAAACTCAGCTGATCGAACAGCTTCCGATCGGTAATGGAGAGTTTCCCACTGCTATCCGCTGCGAAGACCTTCTTGGCCTGTTCCTTGAGGGTGTTCACTGCTTCCGTGGTCAAGGCCAGCGAGACGGGGTCCCTTCCGACCAGCGCCTTCCGCAGCGCCTGCCCGAACGGGTCGGTGTTGCCATGGAACTGAAACGCGCCGAGGCGATCGGTCAGCATGTAGGACAGAACCGACTGCTTCCATCCGGCCGGCTTGTGATTCAGCAGGGCCTGTGAGGCCTTCGCGTCGCTAGCCGCCGCATGGAACAGGTCGTCGATGACCGCCGAGCCGAGCCGTTTTCGTGACTCGTCGACAGGCTGCTTCGCGGACCCCATCGAGGGCGTTCCGGGAGTCATCCATTGGGTGACGCCGAGCACGGTGGCGAGGTCCGCCATGGGCATCTGTTTGCTGCCCAGAGCGCTCCCGATTGCGTCTTTGGACGCCTTCCAGCGGTCCTGGAACTTCTCCTTCTCGAAGACGATGGCGTCTCGTCCGACAACCTGCATGAACTTCTCGGAGAACGGCGGCTTGCCCTCGCTTGCCCGCCAGATCAGTGCCTGCGCCTGATATCCGTAGTAGGAGACGCCGTTCACCTTGAACTCACTGCGCCCGTGCTTGACCAACTCGTTGAGGAAGCAGTCGTCCATGTACGCGGGATCGCGGGGATTGGTTCCCTTGGCCAGTGCCGTGGCGAGTAACCGCATCGCCTCCCGGGCTTCCTTGGAGGTCTGACCAGCGTTACCCGCTGAGGCCGCGGCACGCAGTTGAGCGGCGATCGCGGCCGGCACTTCCGTCACCCCCTTGGCGCCGAGCTGGGAAAGGAACGCCTTGACGAACCCGGCGTCTCGCGCCTTCGACGCGTACGCCTGCAACTGCTTCAACGCGTTCTTGTCCCCGGCCGCCGCGGCCTTGGCCGCTTTGGCTGCGGCCGCGCCGTCGAGTATCCCTTGAGCCTGGGGGAGCGAATCCGGGACCGCGATGAGGGTTCCCGTCGCTACGGGCGGCCCGATGGAGATCTTGAGTCGTTCCATCTCCCGGACGATGCGCTGCCGTTTGCGTAGGTCTTCGGCTTCCTGGCCGACCTGCGCCGCGAGTTTCCTGATCCGTTCCGCTGGAGCGGTGTCCAGCCCTGCACCGTTCAGCTCCCCGTATAACAGCGAGGCAAGCTCCTCGATTTGCATGGCGGCAGCCGTGTGACGTGCGACCAGGGTGTCGAACTCCGGCAGTTTGACTCCGGTGAAGCTCATTTCGCCCTCGCCAACTCGTCCTTGGCCATGGTGACGGCCTGGGCCAGCATCGCGCGCAACTCACGCTGGCTTCCGTGAACTGTGTCACCGAAGCGGTTCCCGCTTGGCCCAACCCATGCTTCGGCTTCCATCAGCGTGCTGGAGGCATGCAGGGCCCACCAGTTGTCGTCGGACAACTTCTGGATGCGTAACATCGCTGCCTGCATCGCCTCGCGATCAAGACCAGGCATGCCGATCTCTCCTCGTACGGCTCTCAAGGCCCCCAACCGACGATAACCCCGCCAGAGTCGATTGCAGCGGTAACCAACTAATTCGCGATTCTTCCCGCAAAGTCGACCCAAACGAAGGGTCCCGTACGTACACGCATGAAGAGCTCTGCACGCTGGAGCCGGTTCGGTTTGATGGACGCCTGATCTCTAGAATCTTCACTGCGAGTCGGCGCCTCGCCCAAAGGAACGCGATCTCACCCGCTCTATCGTCGAAGCAAGCGACGACGGGAAGGGAGGGGGCGACGTGAGGACAGTACGTGACCAGCGTCAGCGGGTCGGACGGTCACCGCAAGGCTGAGGTCAAGCCGCCTTCGCCCAGAAACTCGCCTGGCCAACCTTCTGGTTCTCCAAGATGGACAACGGTCGGGCTGCCGCTAGACCAGATAAGAGTGGTGGGGCAACTCGCCGAGGTACTAGGGGTGGAGGTCGCGAGCTGACCGGTCAGCCGCACAGGCGCGAGTCCGAAGAACTTGACTCGGGGTACGCGGCTGTCCCAGCCTGTGCCTCCCGCTGCACAGGCCACCTGCCGAGCGGGGTGATCCTGCCGCCGTCGGGAGAGCCCAGGACGTGGCAGGAACTGGAGGCGAACGTTCGCGGGGCCCAGCAATTTAGCCAGGATGTCAAGTTCATCGCCCCGGGCGAGGTGCAGTCCAGTATCATCACCGACCCCAGTGTGCGTATCCACACATTGGCCCCACGCGTCAGGTAGTGCCGTGGGGCTACAGCATCTTGCCTGCATTCGAGTTCAACGGTGACCGCGAGGTATCTCTTCTACAGCAATCACATATGTGCTAATAAGGATGTCGGCCTTACCGGCTGCAGGAGGAGAGGATGTCATATGCCAACAGGTCGACCCTTCCAGGTCTCGTACAATGCGACAGCCTTCGACGCGAGCGTTTATCCGAGTGGCCTTTTAACGTTTACTGCTGATCATCTCGCCCACGCGTTGTTTGTCACGGGCCGCGCGCCGGGCGATAGAGTCAGGTATGGCTTTGCTTCGGTATGGGAATGGCTTCATCGTACCGCAATCATTCCCGCCTATATCCGTAGGAGAACCGTCAACAGTCGGCTTGTTAGATCCAGCTTGGCTCTCGAATTAGATCGTTCCGAAAAGGGGGCTATCTCGTACGCGCTTGGCCAGGCAATGACGGGCGTTTTTAGCGAACAGGTCCTCCTCGTTCCCTTTCTAATGCACGTCGACCGATATGCGCATCGTTATCGTGCCACCTTCGCCGCAACACGTAAACGCGCTGATCTATTTGGAAGAAGGGCGTCCGGATGGGTAGTTGCAGAGGCGAAGGGAAGGTCGGGAGATATGCCAAGCGACCTCCAGGACAAGCTCGTTGCCCAGAAACGGTCAATCAAATCTATTGGTGGAATTCCCCCAGAAGTGGCTTACGGATGCGTCGCTTCTTTCCCGAAAGGCCAATACAGTCGTGATTCGCTTCGCGTCGACGCGTTCGATCCCATCGACAACGAGGTTGAGGCGATAGACTTAGTCGTAGATCTCAATCAATTCATTCTGACTTACTATGAACCGTTCATGGCAGCACTCGCCTTCGGTGAGACTGGCGAATCTGACGACATCTTTGTGAGTGCTCTCTATAGGCAATTCGGGATTCGTTTAGGGGTGCTGCGCCCGATAGTAAACCGGGTTAGGCAAGCTACTGACGGGGAGCTGTCCGGGCTCTACGACGACATCCTCCAGATCCTCGCAAACAGGGAGGAGTATGCGCCATTTTCTTTTCTCGATGGAACGACAATTGAAACGGATTGGGAAGAGGCTCTTGCCTTGAATGACTGGGAGTATTACCGGTAGCTTACCGTTGGCTTAATCTTCTTGGCGCAAGCCCCTTGTCCGATTGGGCGGAACAGCTCGATCTCTCACTGAAGTTTGGTCGGCATGGACGATCTCTCCTGGACGGATGCGGCGGCCCAGGCCAGCCCGAGATGCACGCCTTCGACCAGCGTCTTTCCGTTGCCGACCTCCCAAAGCAGGCCTGCGGCGAAGGCATCACCCGCACCAGTCGCGTCCACCACATCTGCGGGAATGGCTGGGTAATGAGCGCTCTTGCCGGATGAGTAGACGGTGACCCCGTTTGCGCCTTCCGTCATGATGGCGATGGTCTT
This sequence comes from Nonomuraea polychroma, assembly GCF_004011505.1. NCBI lineage: Bacteria > Bacillati > Actinomycetota > Actinomycetes > Streptosporangiales > Streptosporangiaceae > Nonomuraea > Nonomuraea polychroma. The sequence goes on along the minus strand of NZ_SAUN01000001.1, from coordinate 8,220,979 downwards.
GTCGGGGACAGCGGTGAAGTCGTTACGGGATCCGATCAGGTACTGCATGGCGGGGATTGTGCCTGGCGGTACGCTCGTGATCAGCGCTCCTGCAACGGCCATGGCTTGGGCTGCGGCGGTGAACGTGTCGTGCCAGGCGGCAAAGTAGACGATGTCTCCGGGCGCCATGGCTTGTGTGGGGATCGTGATGGTGTGAAGCAGGTCAGGGTGGATGCCGATGATGGTGCGTTCGCCGTTGGGCTCCACGAGCAGAACCACGGTGGACGTGCGTCCCTCCAGGACCTGTACCTGCCCGACATCGACTCCGGCAGCCGTAAGCAAATTGATCATGTTCTGGCCGGCGGTGTCGGTTCCCACGTAGCCGATCATGTGGACGCGTCCGCCGGCCTGGCTAAGCGCGACGGCGACATTGGCTCCGGTTCCGCCTGGGCGCTCGGCAGTCTCGCTGGCTTGAACGAAGTGACCACTTGCGGGGAGGTGGTCAACGTACAGGGCGAGGTCCCACGCGATGGGGCCGATGATCCAGAAGTCAGGCATAGGCTGCCTGACGCAGAGCGCAAGCGCACAGCCTCTCGGCGAGCGCATCCAGCGACACCGGAAACGCGACCTTCGGCGCCCGGATGCTCACCGAGTCTTGGCGGCAGCTCAGGACGCCTGCGACGATTGCAGCCACAGCCTCAGTGTCCCCGGCCAAGGCAGATCACATACCGCACGGCGAGTATGGCGACGAGGACGGTAACGGTGACGATCCCGGAACTCCTTGACGAGATCCGCGCGGAGGTGGGGAAGCGTGGCCTGTCGCGGTACGTCGCCGAGGCGTTGCGTTTCAAGCGTGAGCGGGACCGATTGGTGGAGCTGGTGCACTGGCTTGAGGGAGAATACGGCCCAGTTTCTGATGACGAGCGCGCGGCAGCGATCGAGAAGTTGGAAGAGCTCGATGTTGAGCACGATCGCAGGCGGGTCATCACATGAACCGGAAGAGCAACGAAGTGATGAACGCTCTGCTACGCGCCGACTGGATCGCTCCTCAGGATGTTCGAAACCGTCCGTTGCTCACGGGCGCCAGACCTCGCCGAGCAGGGTTCTGAGCCCTTGATTTACGAGCTGGACGTCGACTGCCAGCGTGAGTACCTATCCGCTCGGCGCGGCTCGCCCGTCCAGTCATCCTTGAAAAGTCGACCGTCGAGAACATCGAGGAACAGGCCCGCTTGATCTTCCTGGAAGTGGATCTTCCCCTCTCCGTCGAGCAAGGAACCGATGTCGATCGTATGAAGGTCCATGACCTTGCCCAGTCGGTTGAGGTCCAACCTGATCTCCGCTAGGCGCTCCTGCAGCCTATAGAGTCGCGCGGCAAAGGAGACTCGCTTCTTGGATGCTGCGAGCAGTGCTGTCTTGGCATCCTCGGTGATGCCGATGCTCTCCTCATCGAGGATCTTGGCGACGGTATCCACATATTTGGGAACGTCTTGCAGAACGATATGCACGTCCGTAAAAAGGGTCTTCAGGTGCTGCCCACTGAACGCGGCAAGCTGATCTGCGGTGAGGATCATGTCGATGAGATCATCGATGACCATCGCAGGGTCCGCGATCCGCTTCAAGGTGTCACCGTAGCCAAGCCATTTCAGGCCGGGCTTGAACACTTGACGTGGGTTTGTCTTACGAATGAAGTGAACCCAGGTGTCATCGGCCTGCTGCCATGCGACCGAGTAGAAGAGGGTGGGGGTGAACTCCGGAAGCTCGTGCGGATCCAGTATGTCTAGGACACCGACATCCCGGAGTGCACGAATAAGAGCAGCCGTTCGATCTTGATTGTCGTCCTCTGGCGTCAGGTCAGCCTTCTTCCCCCTAGAGGGCTTCTCTGGCTGTTCTGGTATCTCATCTAGGTCGAGTAGGAAATATTCCTCTCCCAGCTCAAGCTCGGCATTCGGCTCGTACGAGCGTGCATTACCTGCCCGTACGCGTTCCAGAGCATGCAGGGACAACTCCCAGAGTGGCTCGTGTAGATCTTCATGGATCACGACCCTCCTCGCCTCCATGTCCCGCCGCCCCTTGCGTCGTCCGAGCACCAGGTAGGGGGTGCCATCAAGAGTGATATCGCCAACTGCTCTGGGCTCATCGGGGGTCATTCCCCAATGGTGCCATATGTTGAGACAGTAACGTGCACTCCGAGCGCCACTGCTACATGTACACTTTCTCCGACTTTGACCGGTTTGCGTGATACGAGAAGGGTGTCTCGGCCATTGAGGGCAACGCGAGAGACGCGCCAGCCGAGGACGTAGAGTGTCGGATTTACGACTCCAAGATTCGATTTGAGGAAGATCACGAAGGCGGTGGCAAAGTATAGAAAGTAAGCAATCCCGTCACCCCATCCGCTAGGCAGTTCGGAAAGGAAGGGAAGGAGGTATGTCGCTAGATAGCCCGAGACCGCGTTGCCCTGATCTTCGACGTTGGTCACCTTCATGCGCGCAGTTGAGCGCTTCCGGGCGCTGCGGACCATCCTCCAGCCATCAACGGCGCCCGCTACGGCGAGGATGGACAATGAGGCAGTCCACCACCAATGCGGTGCGCTCCTGGCGGCGAAGATCCCGATGAGTGGGGCGTAGGAGACAATAAATAATCTTGCCTTGGTTCCCCAAAGCCCTTGTCCGTCCGGTCCCTCGATCATCATGAACCTACATTAGAACTTACGTACGACATTTTCGGCCGCGTCCGCCTCTTGTGTCAGAGTGCGTATTTCCGCGCCACTCACCCGTAGCATCCCAGGATCGGTCGTGTCCTCGTGCACCGTGCCTCGGGCAACCGCCAGCCGTAATGTCCTGGCCGTCGGGGACGATATGGGATGTACCGAGCGGTCCTAGGACCTGATGATCTGTTCCACCGTTCCTCCTGGGGGCGCACAGGTGCGTCGCGCAGCGGTCTCGTTGGGTTTCCCAACCGGTGAGCATGCCGCCGACCATGGCAATGGCCATCCCAGCGCGGCTGCGCGGAGTGTCCCTTGGGGTGAGCTTCTCTGACCGCGCCGGACTGGCCCACGAAACCATTGACCTGGGGAAATGCCATCAAGATCATCCCTCATATGTCCCCAGATCATGGTCCTACGGCTGCATGCGGGTGCCCTTGGCGACCTACGAGGGCATGGGAAGCAAAAGACCTGCGGCCGAAAAACCGCAGGCCAGAGGCTGAAATGCCTGGTAGAGAAGAGTGCCCCCGGCAGGATTCGAACCTGCGGCACCCGCTTTAGGAGAGCGGTGCTCTATCCCCTGAGCTACGGAGGCGGACTCCCGTAAGCCTAGCGAAAGTCTGGCACTGCGTGGGACGTAGGTCTGGGATGAGTTTGGCGGGGTGGGTTATGGGTGCTCTGAGCTGCGGTAAAGGCATGACAAGTGATCAGATTCGCTATCGACGACCGCGGATAGCGTCTGCCTGTGACCAGTAGGCGGTACAGGCAGGTGCGGCGGCGGCCCGTCGTGTTGTTCGGGGCGTTGCTGGCGCCGGCGATCCTTGCCGGGGGATTGCTGGTGGGCCAGGTGCAGGGGCTTGAGGATGGTGTCGCGTCCGCTGGCATGGCGGGTGGTGGCGGTGCGGGGAGAGGGGTGGCGTTCGGGCCGAGGCTTGTGCCTGCGCCGGCTCGTCCCGCTAGGGCGTATGAAGGAGCTGTGCCGGCGCCTGTGAGGGTGGTGGCGAAGGGGCCTCGGGGTGGGGAGCCTGAGGTCGCTCCTGAACATGGTCCGCGGCCTGGTGTTGAGGAGCCCTATACGCCTGCTCCTGTGCGGTCTTGGGGCGGGTGTCCGGGGGAGTGGGTGGACACCTGGTTGTGGGAGGTGTGCCGGGAGGAGGAGCAGGAAGGCGTGCTGGGGTTCGCTGAGAGGTTGGTGTCTGGGCTTTGAGGTCGGTGTTCCCGGGACGTGGTGTTGTACGGCCTCGCGGGAGTGAGGGGCGTTTTGGGGGTTGGGTGGTTGGTTGTGCCGGTCGAGAAGCGGGGGCTCCAGGTGATGGGCTGGGGTGACGATGTGGCTGGTTGTGGGGGGTGGCTGTACAAAGTGGGTTGTTTGTCTCATAGCAGCTCTCCGGAGTTCGGTCCAGACACTCAGAGGGCTGTAGTAACGTGCGTGCCTGACCCAGGTAACGAGTTTGCATACGGAGGAGTCGAACGTGCCAGCACCACGATCAGCGGGTCTGATCGCGGTAGTCATGGCGGTGGTGGCTTCTCTGCTGGTGCCTCCCGCAGCGGCCCAGGCTCACGTTCAGGGCCCGATGGATTGGCTGGTCCAGGGCCGGGGGTGGCGGGATCCGGGGAATCTGCGTGAGCTGAGGAAAGAAGCCGAGCGGTCTGCCAAGGAGCTCGAGGAGGCCACCAAGGCCCTTGAGAAGCGGCGGAGCACCATCGCGGCCTCCGAGAAGGAGCTCAAGAGCAAGTTGACGGCGCTGCAGGAGCTGGAGCGGCGGCTTGCGGTGATGCGGCAGCCCGTGTCGCAAATGGTGGAGTTGCTGTACGAGCAGCCGATCGCGGGCGGTGGGGTTTTCCCGTTCATGACCGAGGGAGCGGATCAGCGGACTCTGCGGGCGCTGACCGATGCCACCCAGATCGTGGCGGTACGGCAGCAGGCCGTCGAGCAGACCAGTGCGCTCTACAAGGAAGCGGAGCGGCTGGTGGCCGAGGCTCAGGAGCTTCGGGCGGGGAATCTGCTGGCGGAGGCTCAGATGGCGGCCGAAGTCGATACGTTGCGGCAGCGGTCGGACAAGATCGTGAAGTCGCTGACCGCGGCGCTGGTGAAGCTGGGTATCAAGATTGACAAGGTGGGGCGGGCGGCGCTGGGCTGTGATCCGTTGCGGGCGGCGACGGCCGGCGACTATCCCAACGGGCTCATCCCCAAGGGCATGCTCTGTCCATTGCAGCAGAAGGGGTTCAGCCTGAGGGCCGACGCCACCATCGCCTTCGTCAGCTTGAACGAGGCGTATCGCAAGCGGTTCGGGAAGCCCATGTGCGTGACCGACGCTTACCGGAGTCTGGCTGAGCAGCAGTCCATTTACTATCGGCGGCCGGGGTTCGCCGCCGTGCCGGGGCGGAGCAACCACGGGCTCGGGCTGGCTGTGGACCTGTGCGGCGGGGTGGAGAGAGCCGGTTCCGCCGAGTTCGTGTGGATGGAGAAGAACTCCAAGAAGTATGGATGGTTCCATCCGTCCTGGGCCTACAGCAGCCCGTTCGAGCCGTGGCATTGGGAGTATGACCCCAAGATGGATTCGCTTCTCTGAGCTTTCCGAGCTTTCCGAGCTTTCCCGAGCCTCACTGAATCTCGTCGCGCTTCTCATCAGACGGGGTTACTCGCCTGCTGCACAGAAGGCGCGTAGTTGGACGATTACGGGCTGCCGGAGTCCGCGATTATGGTGATCGATAGGCGGGCGTGTGCTTGGGCGGCTGCTAGTTCGGCCGCCTGGGTTGAGGTTGTGGCCAGGACGATAAGGGTGCCGTTGCTATTGCTGCTGTTCTCGTCGGCTTGACGTTGGGCTGCGGCTGTGATCACGCTTACGTCTTCTGCGATGGTGCGGGCCGGGTGGGCTTCTTCCCAGGCCGCCAGGACGTTGATCCTGGAGCCGGGGGAGAGGAGTCTTGCCGCGGCGGGGTCGGAGATGCGTACGGGGGTCGCGACCATGCCTGGTGGCAGGCGATAGGAGTCCAGGAGGCGGGCGTCTGTCAAGGGCTCGCCTCTGCGCATGGGAGAAGTCAGGTAGCGGCCGGCGGCGGCTGTGGTCGTGCGTACGGCGCCGTCTGGCGGGTGGTTGAGGGGGACGGGGCGGAGGTCCGAGGGGGTCAGCGGGCCGGGGGGCAGGTCGCGGGTCGCCACCAGGACCGTGGTGGGCGGTGGGGACGGGCGGGTGGCGATGTAGGCGGAGATGACGGCTATGGCGGCTAGCGTCGCCGCCACGAGGCGGCGGCGACGGCCGTAGCGACTCAGCCAGGATTGGATCACGGTAGGTCGAAGGGGAGCTTGAGTCCGTCCAGCGCCGAGCCACAGGGGCAGGTGCGCTCTGCGGGCAGGGCTTCTACGGTGTCGGCCACCAGAGTGCGCATGCGGGTGACGTTTTGGGCGAAGAACTCCAGGACCTCGTCATGCGTCACGCCCTGGCCCGCCTCCACCCCGGCGTCGTGGTCGGTCACCAGGCAGAGCGACGTGTAGCACAGAGCCAGCTCGCGGGCCAGGACCGCCTCGGGGAAGCCTGTCATTCCGACGATCGACCAGCCGTTGCCCGCGAACCACTGGGACTCCGCCCTGGTGGAGAACCGTGGGCCTTCGATCACCACGAGCGTGCCGCCGTCGACGGTCTGCCAATCGCCCGATTGGGCCGTTCGTACGGCCACCGCTCGGCCCGACGGGCAGTAGGGGTCGGCGAAAGAGACGTGGACTGCGCCGTCGATGTCGTAATAGGTCTGGACCCGTCCTGAGGTGCGGTCCACCAGTTGGTCCGGGATGACCATGGCGCCCGGGCCGTACTCGGCTTGCAAGGACCCTACGGCGCTCGGCGCTAGCACCTGGCGGACGCCCAGGGAGCGCAGGGCCCAGAGGTTGGCCCGATAGGGGATGCGGTGCGGGGGGAAACGGTGATCGCGGCCGTGCCGGGGAATGAAGGCGACGGAGCGCGAGCCGATGCGTCCGATCGTGACGACGTCGCTCGGTGGACCGTAGGGGGTGGTCAGCTCCATCTCCTCGGCGTCGTCGAGGAGTGAGTAAAAGCCTGAGCCACCGATGACACCTATGTCTGCGCGAATGACCATGGCGCCGAGAGTAGTCGGATCGGCGATGATCGAGAATGGGCCGAATGTCGTTCTGTGGATAAAAGCCGGCTCATTCGCGAACGGTAAGACCTACTGCCACACGACGTCGTCCAGGAAGGTCTCGATGGCCGTCAGCACCTGACCGAGCACGTCGGCGGTGTCGCGTAGCGGTCCAGGCACCATCATGCCGTGGTTGGCATCAGCGACCTCGAGGACGTGCGGCGTCAGCTCGCGTGCGAGGGCCCCGTCCCAGTACCCATCCGCGGTGCCGCCAATGAGGAGGAACGGTTGCGTGGCGCGGCTCAGGGCCTCCGCGCACGCGGGTTTCGTGAGCAGGGGCGTCAGCCAGACGGCCGGAAGGGCACGCGCGGCCGCCACGCCGGCCCCGTACGAGCCGAGTGACTTGCCGATCAGCAGGGGCGTCACCGCGGGCAGCTTCTCCACGACGGACGTCACCTGATCGTGGACCCAGTCCCAGCTCTCCACGACGGGGCGGTCGTCCGGTGGCGTCCACGAGATCAGCTCAAGGTCCGCGCCACGGCGGACTGCGGCAGCGCTCGCGTACGCCAGCAGGCCTGCCTGCGGGCCGTAGTTGCCGCCGGGGATGACGACCGCGTGCCGGTGTGATCCGCCTCCCATGGGGCGAACGCTAGCTCAAACCAGGGCGCACCGAACACCCGGTGCGCCCGAGGGCTCAGCTGGAGGCGGCGGCGGGTGCCGCGGCCGGGGTGGAGGAGCTGGAGGAGTCCGAGGAGGAGGACTTGCTCTCCGAAGACTTCGACGATCCGTCGGAAGACGACCCGTTGGAGGACGACGAAGACGAAGAAGAGGACGACGTGCGGTTGTCGGTCCGGTAGAAGCCGGAGCCCTTGAACACGATGCCGACCGCGGAGAACACCTTCCGCAGGTTACCCTGGCAGCTCGGGCACACCGTCAACGCGTCGTCGCTGAACTTCTGAACGACCTCGAGCTGCTCACCGCAGTCGTTACAGGCGTACTGGTAAGTCGGCACGCGGCTCCTCCTTCAGAATTTGGCACTCGAGCGTTGCGACTGCTAATGGTAACCGATCCGGTCAAATAGCTATTCCAACCCCCGCTCCCCGTACCAACCAGCGAGCTTGCCGCTGCGGCTGACCGCGCGCAAGCGGCGTTCGACCTGGTCGCGGCAGGCGGCGGTGGTGACGATGAGGAGCTGGTCGTCCGCTCTGACCCGGGTGGTGCTGGTGGGCACGAACGATTTGCCGTCGCGCACGATCAAGGTCACCTGGGCGCCCGCGGGGAAGCGCAGCTCGAAGATCTCCACGCCGTGCAGGCGTGACCCGGGCGGCACGCGTACCTGCAGCAGGTCCGCCTTGAGCTCCTCCAGCGGCGCCGCCTCCACCGCGAGGTCGTGTGCCTCGCCTGGAGCGGCGACTCTGAGCAGCCGGGCCACGAACGGCAGCGTCGGGCCCTGGAGCAGGGTGAACACGATGACGATCACGAAGACCTGGTTGAAGATCTCCTTGGAGCCCTCGACGCCGGCCGCCCAGGGAATGGTGGCGAGCACGATCGGGATCGCGCCCCGCAGCCCTGCCCACGACAGGAACGCCTGCTCGCGCCAGTTCGCCCAGCCTTGCCGCAACGCCCACGACAGCAGGGAGCTCACCAGCACGGAGAGCGGGCGGGCCAGGAGCACCAGGACGGTGCCGGTGATCAGGCCGGGTATGACGGCCGACGGCATCTCCTTGGGGCTGGCCAGCAGTCCCAGCATGACGAACAGCCCGATCTGGGCCAGCCACGCGGCGCCCTCCGCGAAGCCCCTGGTCGCCGCCCGGTGCGGCAGCCGCGAGTTGCCCAGGATGAGCGCCGACAGGTAAACGGCCAGGAAGCCGGAGCCGTGCAGCAACACGGCACCGCCGTACGAGACGAAGGTGAGCGCGAGCACGGCGATCGGGTAGAGGCCGGAGGCGGGGAGCGCGACGCGGCGCAGTGCGTACGCGCCGGCCGGGCCGATCGCGAGGCCGACCGCCGCGCCGATGATCAGCTCGACGGAGGTCTCCAGAAGGAACGTTCCGACCGTCGGCGACGAGTTCGCCGCCCCGCTGAGCAGCACCACGGCGATCACGGTCGGCGCGTCGTTGAAGCCCGACTCCGCCTCCAGGACGCCGGCCAGCCGCGGCGGCAGCGGCAGTCGCCGCAGGACGGAGAAGACGGCCGCCGCGTCCGTGGAGGCCAGCACCGCGCCGAGGATCAGCGCCGCGTTCGGGGGGAGCCCGAGCAGTCCCAGTGCGGTCAGTGCCACCACGACGATGCTGACCGTCACGCCCACGGTCGCCAGCACCAGGGCCAAGGGGACCGAACGCCGCACATGGGACCAGTTGGTGGTGAGCCCGCCCTCGGCCAGGATGACGGCCAGTGCGGTGAGGCCGATTTCCCGCGCCACGTGTGGGTTGTCGAAGAGGATCCCGAAGCCGGATTCTCCCAGCAGCACACCGAAGCCCAGGAACACCAAGAGGCTGGGCAGGCCCATACGATGCGCGATGCGTACGGACGCGATGGCCGCGATGACAATGACAGCACCGATAAGGAGCCAGACATCAAGCGTCATCTGGCCCCCTCTCGTACTTTCGTTCACATAAGACTAGTGAGTCCCGCCGGTGTCATGGCATATCGGACTCGTCGATCGTGCGGCTCCGCGGGGATGCCGTCGATCAACTCGCCGTCATGCAGCAGGGCCACCGTGGGAACGTTCGGGCCGACCCTGGCCAGGGCACGATCGTACGAGCCGCCGCCGCGGCCGAGCCGCACCCCCGTACGCCGGTCGACTGCCAGTGCGGGCACGATCACCAGGGCGGCCGTGCGGATGGCGTCGACGCCGCGGCGTGTGTCGATGGGCTCCATGATCCCGAAGCGACCCGGTGCGAGCGTGTCTGGTCCGTCGTAAACTGCCCAATCCAGGTCATAGTCCTCGCGGAGCACGGGAAGGATCACCGTGGCGCCGTGTTTCCAGAGAGCGAACACGAGCCCGTGCGTTTCCGGCTCCACCCCCGTCGACCAGTAGCAGGCCACCAGACCGGCCATCTGAACCCACGGCTGCTCCAGCAGCGTTTCGCGGACCTTGATGGCGTTTGCCCGCAACTGCTCGGGGGAGAGTGAGCTACGCGCCGCGTTCAGCTCGCGGCGCAGGTTGAGCTTGTCCACAGGTCCCTCCACTAGGGTCTACTCATGGCTGACTTCGACCCTGTGACGAAAGCCGTCGTGCCCGCCGCGGGTCTGGGCACCCGGTTCCTCCCGGCGACCAAGGCGACACCCAAGGAGATGTTGCCCATCGTCGACAAGCCCGCGATCCAGTATGTCGTCGAGGAGGCCGCCTCCGCCGGGCTGCTCGACGTGCTCATGGTCACCGGCAAGAACAAACGCTCCATCGAGGACCATTTCGACCGCGCGTTCGAGCTGGAGGAGGCCCTCGAGGCCAAGGGCGACGAGCACCGGTTGTCCCAGGTGCGCGAGCCGGCCTCGCTGGCGACGCTCCACTACGTCCGGCAGGGCGAGCCGAAGGGGCTCGGCCACGCGGTGTTGTGCGCCAAGCAGCACGTCGGCGACCATCCCTTCGCCTGCCTGCTCGGCGACGACCTGATCGACCGGCGCGACGCGCTGCTCAAACGCATGATAGAGGTACGCGACACGTTCGGCGGCAGTGTGATCGCGCTGATGGAGGTGCCCAAGGAACAGGTCTCGCTGTACGGCGTCGCGACCATCGAGGCCACCTCCGAGGATGACGTCGTGCGGGTGACCGATCTGGTGGAGAAGCCGCCGGTCGACGAGGCGCCGTCCAATTGGGCCATCATCGGGCGTTATGTGATCGATCCTGCGGTGTTCGAGGTGCTGGAGAACACTCCGCCTGGGCGCGGGGGCGAGATCCAGCTCACCGACGCGCTGCGCACGCTCGCCGGTCGCGGGTCCGGCGAGGGCGGGCCGGTGCACGGGGTGTTGTTCAGGGGGCGGCGGTACGACACGGGAGACAAGCTCGACTACTTGCGGACCGTGGTGAAGTTCGCGGCGGATCGGGAGGATCTGGCGGGGGAGTTCGTGCCGTGGTTGCGGGAGTTCCTCGATGAAATCGGTTGACGCGCATCTGGCCGAGATCCTGGCCACCGTGCGTCCTCTGGCGCCGCTGGAGCTCGAGCTGGAGCAGGCGCTGGGGGCCACGCTGGCCGAGGAGGTGTCGTCGCCGGTGCCGCTGCCGCCGTTCGACAACTCGGCCATGGATGGCTATGCCGTCCGGGCTTCGGACGTTTCCGAAATTCCGGTTACGTTGCCGGTGATCGACGACGTGGCGGCCGGGTCCGTCGAGCTGCGGGCCGTGGGGCCGGGGCACGCCGTACGCATCATGACCGGGGCTCCCGTTCCGGCCGGCGCCGATGCCGTGGTGCCGGTCGAGTGGACGAACGGAGGGACGGTCTCCGTGACGATCGACCGTCCCGTCCAGAAAGGCAATGCGATCCGCCGGGCGGGCGAAGACGTCCAGGCCGGTGATGTCGTGCTCAAGCCCGGCACGGTGATCGGCGCGGCGCAGCTGGGGATCATCGCCGGGGTGGGACGGCGGCGTGTGTGGGCGCGGCCGCGGCCTCGGGTCGTCGTCATCTCCACGGGCGCCGAGCTGGTGGAGCCGGGCGGGCAGCTCGCTCCCGGACAGATCTGGGATTCCAACAGCTTCACGTTGACGGCCGCGGTGCGGGAGGCGGGCGCTGAGGGCTTCCGTGCGGGCTCCGTGGGGGACGATCCCGCGGTTCTGCTCGACCGGCTCGACACGCACCTGGTGCGGGCCGATGCGATCATCACCAGCGGCGGGGTCTCGATGGGGGCTTACGAGCCGGTCAAGGAGGCTCTGTCGCCGCTGGGCACCGTACGTTTCGAGAAGGTCGCCATGCAGCCGGGGATGCCGCAGGGGTTCGGCGTCCTGGGAGAGGACCAGGTGCCGATCTTCGCCCTGCCCGGCAATCCGGTGTCGTCTTACGTCTCTTTCATGCTGTTCGTACGCCCTGCGCTCGACAAGATGCGCGGGCTGCCCGGCGGCCTGCCGGAGGCGGTGACCGCGTACGTCACGAGTGCGCTGCGCTCGCCCGCGGGGCGGCGGTCGTACCTGAGGGGCGTGCTCGCCTCTGACGGCACCGTCTCGCCGGTGCACGGGCAGGGCTCCCACCAGCTGGCCGCCCTGGCCTCCGCGAACGCGCTGATCGTGGTGCCCGAGGACGTGACCGAGGTCCCCGGCGGCGCCGAGGTGGAGGTGATCCGGCTGTGAGCGAACTGACACATATTGACGAGACGGGTGCCGCGCGCATGGTGGACGTGTCCGCCAAGGACGTATCCGCGCGTAGTGCCGTGGCCACCGGGCGGGTGCTGCTGTCGGCCGAGGTGGTCGCGCTGCTGCGGTCGGGGGAGGTGCCCAAGGGCGACGCGCTCGGGGTGGCGCGCATCGCGGGGATCATGGGGGCGAAGCGTACGCCCGACCTGATCCCGCTCTGCCATCCGATCGCGTTGCACGGGGTGAAGGTCACGCTGGACGTCGAGGACTGGGGCGTGGCGATCACCTGCCGGGTGAAGACGGCCGACCGCACCGGTGTGGAGATGGAGGCGCTGACGGCGGTCTCGGTGGCGGCGCTCGCCCTGATCGACATGGTCAAGGCAGTGGATCCGGCCGCGGTGATCACCGATGTGCGGGTGGAGGAGAAGCTCGGCGGGAAGACCGGCCGCTGGACGAGGGAGCCGGAGGGCTGATGCGGGCACTGGTGATCACCGTGTCGAACCGGGCGTCCGCCGGGGTTTATGCGGATAAATCAGGACCGTTGCTGGTCGAGCTGCTCCGCGACGACGCCGGGTGCGAGACCGTCGACGGCCCACTGGTGGTGCCGGACGGCGAGCCGGTCGAGGCGGCGCTGCGCAAGGGGCTGGCGGACGGCTACGACGTCATCGTGACCACCGGGGGCACCGGACTGACGCCGATGGACCTGACGCCGGAAGTGACCGCCCGGGTGATTTCCCGCGAAATTCCCGGCATCGCCGAAGCGATCAGGATGGCGAACCGGGACAAGGTGCCGGCATCCGTCCTGTCCCGCGGACTGGCTGGGCAGGCAGGCGACACGTTGATCGTGAATTTGCCCGGATCATCCGGTGGCGTACGCGATGGCGTGGCCGTACTCGCCCCGATCCTGCGGCACGCGGTCGACCAGATCCGGGGCGGCGATCACCCACGCTGACGGGGATTCGGAAACGCGCGTGGCGGCATCATGCCCGATGGGGGGATGATGAGAGATGTGGATCGACTTCGTGGCTGGCCGGTGGCCCTCAACGAAGGCCCGGTAGGCCTCCGGCCGCTGCGGCTGAGCGACGTACGCGTGTGGCGTGAGACCAGGCTGCGCAATGCGGACTGGCTGCGCCCTTGGGAGCCGAGCAATCCTGAGACACCGCTGTTCAGGACCGGGCTCGGCCCCTACATCTCTATGGTCGGCACCCTGCGGCGCGAGGCCAGGCAAGGGCTGGCGCTGCCGTGGGTGGTCACGTACGAGGGGCGCTTCGCGGGGCAGCTGACCGTGGGCGCCATCGTGTGGGGATCTGCCCGTTCCGCCCAGGTCGGATACTGGATCGACGGTTCCCTGGCCGGCCGCGGGATCACCCCCACAGCCCTCGCCATGGCCGTCGACCATTGCTTCTTCACCACCGGATTGCATCGTCTGGAGGCGAACATCCGCCCCGAGAACCAAGCCAGCCGTAGGGTGGTTGAGAAACTCGGATTCAGGGAAGAAGGCATTCGGCGTCGCCAACTCCACATTGACGGAGCCTGGCGCGACCACATTTGCTACGCGTTGACCGTCGAGGACGTGCCCGGCGGGCTGCTCGTACAGTGGCGTCGCGCCCGCGAGTCGGCCGCTCGCGGGGGGTCTCCCGTCGAAGAGGTTTGACGATCTCGCGACACACCGCACCGAATGCTCGTCAATCAGAACACGCGGTCTTACGGTGCGTGACGTGAGCAGATTGAAGACGCAACGAAGTCACACGCGTCTTCGTGCTGCCCGGAGGTGGTCGTGAGCAGCGTCCTCCTCTATCTCGCCATCGTCGTGATGTGGTTGTGCGTCCTCATTCCGATGTGGTTGCGCAAGGACAAGACGAACCTCGCCGAGCTGGCCGAGCTCGAGGAGTACTACACCGGTGAGCACCCGCTGCCCGATCTCGACAACCTGGAGCCGTCGAGCTCCTCGGAGGGCTCCGATGAGGACGACGGCGCGCCGCCGGAGGTCGAGAAGGTCGACGTGCGCCAGTTCCGCCTGCGGCGCCGCGCCATCATCGTCGCCCGCCGACGCCGGCTGCTGTTCTTCACCGCGCTGCTGGTGCTCGCCTCGGTCATCACGGCCGCGGTCCAGATGATCCCGTGGTGGGGGGTGGCGCCGTCCGTCGTCATCATGCTGGCGTACATGGGCTTCCTGCGGGTCGCCGTAAGCGTGGACAGGGAACGCCGGGAACGCGCCCGCCAGGCGCGCGCCGAGCGGCTCCGGCGGGCACGCCGGCGCCGCCAGGTCGTCGAAGAACCGCCGGCCGAGGTGATCGACCTCACGTCGCTGCACGGGGACGTCCTGTTCGACCAGTACGCGGAGCCGCCCAAGCGGGCGGTGGGGGATTGATCGGTGGCGCGAGGACCCTCAAAGGTTTGCTAATCTGGTCGAGTCCTTGGGGATGTAGCGCAGTCCGGTAGCGCACTTCGTTCGCATCGAAGGGGTCAGGGGTTCGAATCCCCTCATCTCCACCCAGGGCCGTTCTTGAAACGGCTGGACTGAGGTTGACGGGATCCCGTCTGATCATCGAGATCAGGCGGGATCTTGTCGTTTCAGGCGTTTCCGAATCGGGTTGGGTGCGGCTCTCCTGAAGTGAGCCTGTCGGTCAGGTTGTGAGGGCGTATCCGTCCTGGTAGCGGGTTTGGTGGACACGGTCGTGTTGTTGGGCGAGGTGGTAGCGCCAGTAATCGTCGAGATGACCGTTGGCGGTCAGCGCGCGGAGCTTCAACACCGCTTCGGCTCCGGCTAGGCCCCATCTGGCTCCGGCCAGGTCGAATCTGTCGGCGATCAGATGCCGGCAGGCGCCTTCGATCACGCCGGTCGCGATCGGCCATCCCGCTTCGAGTGCTTGGTCGTAGCGCAGGTGTTCGGCGTTGTTGGTCAGGTAGCGGATGCAGGCGTCGATGCCGTCGCGGCGCCGGGAGGGTAAGGCGGTGGCTTGGGCGGTCAAAGCCGTGACGACATGGTCGGTGTGCCCGGCCAGCAGCGCCAGGGCGTGGGCGGCGACCCAGTCCTCGGCGGCCGGAGCGGCGGGCGGGTGCAGGCTCCAGGCCGCGGCCCACAACTTTTCGATCACATGGACGAAGTCGATGACGATGTGCACGGCTATGCCGCGGCGGGCGGCCTCGGCGGCAATCAGATCGAGCTGGTGCCGGGCTCCGTCGACGAGCACGACCCAGGGACGGGCATAGGCAGGGTCGCGGGCTTCGGCATGGTCGAAGACCTTGGCGATCACCGTACCGGGGCCGGTGATGATGGAGCCGCACAGCCACTTGCGCTCCGCGCGTGGCCTGGGCCGCAGCCGGCGCTGCCCGCCGCGTCCGCCGGGGACGGCGATCACATCATGGGGGCGCCGGGCGGCGGGGTCGGCGTCGTAGACCACGCCGAGGGTGGCCATCCGTTTGCGTGCAGGCTTCTCCCTCGAGGCCAGCCGGGTGCGGAAGGTCGCCCTGGCGCGGGCGGCGGCCTTGGCGGTCGCGGGCCGCAGCGCCTCGGGGCGCATCGCGATGCCCTTGGCGTCCACGCTGATCGCCAGCACCGTGCAGGCGGTGCACGGCAGCAGAGTCTGCGCGGCGTAGAAGGCGTCAACGTCGGCCGCCGCCCCGGCCACGAGCTGCTCGATCTGCCGTTTGCCGATCACCTGGCCGCAGCGCGCGGTGATCGCCGCGTGGGCGGTGTCGAACGAGCCACGCACTGCTTCGATCACCGCCAGTTTCGCCAGCCCGGCCGAGTGCCGCACCGCCGGCAACGACAGCACCGCGTCCGCCGGATAGAGGTTGCCGACGTTCGGGGCGCGCCAGGCGCATCGCGTGACCCTCACCGTTCCCACCACAGTGGCCAGCAGACGGTGATGCCCCATCGCCACCCGCCCTCGCACCACGCCGTCGGCCCCGGTCACCGTCAAGGCCGACCTGTCATGTCGGGTGCGGTGCACCTGCTGCCGCTCGCGCAACGCCCGCAGGTCAAGGTGCGCCTGCAGCAGCTGGCGTTGCAGCTCACGCCCCTGCTCGACGATCGTGTCCTCCAGCTGATCATGCGTCAGCGACGCGCTGCGCAGCGGTGAGCTGTCCGATCAGACAGTTGAACGTGTTCCTCGCCTCCGCAAAGACGTCAGCGGTGACGTCTGTGTCGTACGGTGCCTGCACAGGGCTCTTCTTTCATTCGGGCGCGATTTGGTTGGCACCTTCGAACCTGACGACGGAAGAGCCCCGCCACAATCACCTGCCCGGTGACGAGGTAGACGACGGAGCGATGCCGTCGACTCACCCTCCATCGACCTGCCCGGCCACCTCGCGCGCCACCGATTCGGTCACCGTGAACAGCCCCGGTCCCTCTTCCCGCGCCCACCCGCGTTCCACCAGCCGCTTGAGCTTGGACCGCAACCCTTCCCGCTTGGCGGCCTCATCCGGCAACCCCATCGCCACCGCGATCTGCCCGGCCCGCAACGCTCTACCGGCCTCAACCATGATCTCCACGGCGTCCCGGTACGCACGCGGCAACACCGCCACCGTCATGCCCGCCTGCCACGGCGGCACCGTCACCACCCCCATCGTCGACGGCTGCACCTGCACCGATGCGGCCACGCCGGCCGCATCGACGACCTCGGCGTCGCGGGCGGGCTCGTGGACCAGCTGGGCTGCATCGCCCAAGATCTCCTCCACCGTCTCCCGCGTGATCACCAGGCGTGACAACCGGCCCTGCTCGGCCTCCAGTTGTGACTCCAACGCGGCGATCTGCTCCCGGATCCCCTCGATCCGCTGCCGGGCCACAGCCTCCCGCCGCGCCAACTCCTCCAGCAACGAACCCACCGTCACCACCGCCTTACACGCCTGCACCCACGGTAGAAGGCGGTTCCCCGATCAAACAGTCGTGATCACAAAAGCCCAGCTCAGACACTCGCTGAGGACGAAGTACATGCATACCGGACACGCCCCGGAGGACGCCGAGAACATCGAGAGGGTGGGCAGGATTCGCGGGATCTCCCCGCAAGGTTGGCCACCGCAAGGCTTCTTGTCCTGGTTGACCGATATTGGCGGCGCCAACTAACGTCTAGTTTCGATTTGTGATCTTGAGGCAGGACGGCTGAGGCTGACGCCTTGACGTTGAAGGGTGCTCCTGGGATGTATGAGGGCAATCGCTTGGTGCTTCGCTACATCCCTGGCGTGGAGCAGGCGACAAAGCTGGCGGTGGCCGCGGACTGGACCCTGCTGTGGGACAACGCCGGTAAGCCTTACCGGCGGCACACCCACGAACAAGAGTGGGGCGTTCGCCGTGGCCTTCACGTCAGGCTGTTGTCTGACGAATTGAGCGATATGTGCGCCCTCTCGGTTCTAATGGAAGACCGAGCGGCCGGAGCCGAGTTTGAGAGGCTCCTCATCGAACACCTCAACCCGCTTACGCGCCAAGAACTGTTGGAGCCCATCATCTCGCGGATCGACCCGAGCGAGCGAATGATGAGGCTGATGCGTCTCGTCCTGGGGGCGCCCGCATACTACGACCAAGAGTTCTACGAGCCGATAGCTCAACTGGCCGAGGACCCTGACCCACGCGTGCGCGACGCCGTGGTGCTCGCCTGCGGATATCTCGAGTGGTTCCAACTGCGTGCCATTCTACGACGCATGGCTGACCAAGATCCACACCCTGAGGTGCGGCGAGACGCCATGAACACGCTGGTCATGCGCGACAACACCAACGTCCCTCCAGTCCACCCTTGAATGGACGTTGACCGTGGCGAGTTCGTGGCAATCTGTCGGCCGAGGCGGACAGGCGAGCCAGCGCGGCGAACCCGGACGGGAGAGGTCGCATCCGCGCCCGCGCAACCCGCCGCCAGAGCCGAGACGTGCTCACTTATGATCACTCCGCTCCCTCAAAACGAGCCACACCCAACGAGGACAGGGCCGCTTCCGAGGCGCAGTGCTCTGCTCACGGAGTCGAGCTCGCCAAGCGCAGGCTGAGCCGGTCACGGGGCGGGGTTACGGCATGCCTCCGGCGGGGGTGCTCCGGCTCCGGGGCGGCCAAGATCACGGCGTGCAGCGGTGGAGTGGTTGCGGTGGAAGCCTGCCCGCCTGCCGTCATCCCAGGACAAGCCCTAGCAGACCAGCCGCGGGGCCGCCTCCGCTCCATCACGGCCGTGACACCAGGCGCGCGGCCGGGCAGCCCCGCGGCTGGCCCGCTATCCCTGCGGGTGGGACGACGGCAGACGGGCAGGCCAGAGGGTGTGTTGGGCTCGTAGCAGCCCTATAGATGCCCTTAGTGCTGACAAGGTCATTCCGCAGCCGCCGCAGGCGTCCGGGAGATGGTCTTCGACCTGATCCGGATTCTCGACCATGGCCAGGCCCGCGCCGGGGGCTCCCGGCTGGCGGCCCCGCTTCTTCCCGTTCTTGACCGGCGGCTTCTTGTCCGGCCGGACGAAGGTGTCGCTGGAGGGCGGTAACGAGGAGTTCCCGGGTTGCGGTCCAACCGGCGTGCCAGATTGGCGACCTTCGTGGTCAGCCGGTCGACCGTCTCATCCAGCCGTTCGATCGTCTGTCGCTGGGTCTCGATCGTGGTCATCTGCCGGACCACCAAGGCCGCCAGCTCGTCGTATGACGGGCGGCGATCCGGGGTCTTCGGCACCCGAAGATCATCCCACCTCGTGGGCAGCACCCACGCCATCATGATCTTGAACTTCTGAATGCTTACCAGAAGGCCGCCTTTGTTACTCATCAGCCAACGCGTCGCCGGCACACGGACGATGAATTATGGCCTCGACAGGTAGAGGATTAAGGATATCCTGTTTGTGCGGAAACGTCCGTTGATTGCCCATTGATTCGTCTGCAATCCAAGCATCGGTCTACTCGCTGAGCGGCGACGATGCGTCACCCCCAATCTTCGCCGGGACGCTTGCTGACTCCAAACAGGGCGTACTGACTCCAAAATTCTGATCGAGTGTTGCGTTCTCTTGGAGCCCCTGCTTATGGTTGCCCTCGCATCAGCCCCATGGGCATTACAGACACCAAAACAGGGAGTGGGCGCCTGAATCACGCGCGTAACGTAGTTCCGCAAGCCACGAGCGGGGAGCCGGTCAAGCAAACCCCGCCCGTGGCACATCATCCGATGCAATGAGGAGTCTAGCTTCATGGCGTTAAAACGTCTTCAACTGCTGCTCACAGTCGCATCCGTTCTGCTGACGGTCATCGTCCTCGCTCCCCCCGCAGGTGCTGCGCCTGAGCAATCCGTGGCGCGGATCAAGCTCGACGAGGCGGGCGTCAAGGACATCACCCAGACACCGGAAGGTCAGACGGGAGTCACCTCCTTCCGGCAGCGGGCCACGACGAGTGACGACCCATCGATGAAGAGGGCTGCGCCTAGCATCCAGGCGCAGAGCTTCCGCGTGCTGAAGGTCGACCTACCGCGATGGGCAACAACCGGCAAGAGCGTTTCGACGAATAGCGTGCCGACCATGACCGTGGTCGCTCCGGCCGACGTTCCTCTGTCAGACATGACTGTGGTCGTTGCCAAGGGTGCGGGCTCACCCGTTGCCTCGCACCCTGAGGTGAGTAGCACAAAGCCCGATTCGATCTGGACGGACCTCGAGGTCAACATCACGCCTCCACCAGTGGATTCTGGTGAGGAATCAGGCAAGGCCTCGGTGGCGGCAGATACCTATCCCTACACCTATCATCACAACTGCTTCGGGCGTCAATACGATCCCTCCTGGGGCTCGCTGGCATGGTTCGACGTGTGCTGGGAGTTCACCATCCAGAAATACGACGGGAACCCCGACTGGAATTACTACTCTCGCTACCACTTCGGCACATGCAAGACCGAAACCAACATCCTCATGTATAAGTGTGGAATTGGCGGAGAACGCAACGGTGGCGGCACCATCAGCGGATGGAGAGGCTGGGCGCCAAAGCAGGACACGACCAGTAACTGTCGACAAATCGGCATCAGCGTACCCCTATACGGCGGCCTCTCAATGTCAGGGTCGTACAATCACTGCGAGAGGAGCGACATAATCAAGTACGACGCTCCTGCAACGTTCAGCCACTACTGGACATCCGGCGGCAACGCGATCCATAGCGATGATCGCGCCGTCGAGTATCAGGTTTCATGGTACGTACCCCAGGGCGGCGCAGGAGCCACCTTCCGAGCATGGAGCCCGATGGAGGTCTACCAGAACCCATGCGCCCCCGAGACGTGCTAACGAGGGCTTAGTCGAGCGAGAGAGCAGGCGACACCGGCGATGAAGACAACAGTCATCCTGACACTATTGGCGGCGGTCGTCGCCTGCTCAGCCCCGATGGACCCCGACCTAACTAAGCCTGTGCGCGAAGAGGAGGCAATTCAGCTATTCCACGACATTACTACTGCAGCTGAATCTGAAGATGTCAACGCCCTGTGTGGCTCATTCGCAGCAAGCGACTCCAACTGCAGTAGGTTCGTTGAAATAGCGCGCCGCAACTGCCTTCATCCCGGACGCACACCAAAATGGACTGAGTCCAGGCAAATTCCGCTCAAGAATGGCCCCCATGGCTGGCTACTGGTCCTGAAGGGCACTACGCGAGAAGGAACGCCTTTCACAAGTGACTTTGTCGTAGTTCGAGGACCAGACAGCAGTGTCAAGGCGCTAACCCCGATCTATTGGACCGGGGTTAAGCTGGAGAACAATCCCAACACCCCGTCCCAAGTGCAGGCTCCGGTCCCGTATGCGTGTGGACAGCGTGGGTAGGGCCCGGGCGGAGGCTAGTATCCCGTCATATTTCCGAGCTTCTGAGAGGATGCGGGTCACATGGCTGGCGCACAGCGATCAGAGGTTTGACTAGCCAAAGCACCAGATCACAAGATCGGCAGGTCTGCTTCACACCGAAGCAATCAGAAGGCGCCACGAATCCCCGTGCTGAGTGACAAAGTGAGTGACATCAGAGGTGCTCGGGGAGACCCATGGGTGCACTACGATGCACACGAACGGACGGATTGACCTGGCAATACACAAGGTGGAGCGATCAACTCGAATGCTTCGCATCGAAGGGGTCAGGGGTTCGAATCCCCTCATCTCCACCAGGGGCCGTTCTTGAAACGGCTGGACTGAAGTTGACGGGATCCCGTCTGATCATCGAGATCAGGCGGGATCTTGTCGTTTCAGGAGGTTCCGAATCGGGTTCGTCCTGGTTTGGGAGCCGCGGAGCAGGTGTCCTGGAAGGCGCGGGTGGTGTCAGGGCGCTGGTGGAGGTCGGAGTTCGCGTCGCTGGGCATGGCGATGCCGGCTCCGGGCTGGGTGGTGCGACAAGGTGATCTGAAGTGCGGGTTATGGGACGGGCGGTGGCCTGCTGCGGCCCGTGAGCGGTGTGCGGTCGATGTGCTCTGCTGGGATCTGGAGGATGTCGGCGGGTGTGTCGGGCTCGTCTGGGGGCTGATGGGTGTGGCGCCACTGGTCGAGGAAGTGGTCGTTGGCGACGGTGACGAGCAGGGCGACCAGGATGGTCTGGGCGACGCGGCCGTGGGCGAGCCGGTTCTTGGGATCCCCAGGTCGAGGTCGTGGCCTTTGAGACGGCCGTTCAGCCCCTCCGTCATCGCCCTGGCAGGGGAGTACGTCCCTCGCCACGAGGGGCTGAGGTAGGGCAGATCCTGGCGGAACTTGTCGAGGTGGCCGAGGTCGTCCTTGCGGACGGTGATGGTGTGCTGTTGGCAGATCCTCGGCAGTTCGCCGGTCTTGTGGTCAGGCTGTGGGGGAAGAATGCGAGGTTTGGCCGCGGGGTGGGCGGCTCGTTGCCGGGTGTGGGTGAGGTTGACCGCGGTGGGCCGGTTGGGTCCGTGCTGGTGGAGGCGGTCGAAGCGGGGGCAGGTCAGCGATGGGGAGGTGCCTGCTGCCGGGCACTGGAAGCGGACGGTGCCGTCTGCGTTCGGGCTCTGCTTGAGGCGCAGCAAGTACGGCTCTCGCGCGCTGATGAGCGCGGTGAGTTCGTCCGAGGGTGCGCGGATGGCGGTGTCGGCCAGGCCGGTGGTGGCCTGGGCGAGCCGGTCGGGGATCAGCGGGCAGGCCAGGCCGCCGTCGATGAGCAGGGCGCCGTGGACGCTGCCCTGCACGCCTCGTTGATCCACTTTGTAATCGAGGGCGAGCCGGTAGCCGAGCTCTCGTGCGGGCTGGGCGAAATGGGTGCTCTGTTGGTCGGTGTAGGCACGGTCGACCACGGCGAATGCTGCGGGCAAGCCGAGTGTGGGCAGGGGTTTGAGGGTGGTGATGGCGTTGGCGCCGATGCGTTTGTGTGGAGTGTCGAGGACCAGGCCGAGCGCCAGTTGCGGAAAAGATCCGGAAACCGAGCGGGTGCGGGCGGCGACGGTGAGGGTGGCGCTGTAGCCGTACTCGGGCGGGCCGTCTCCGGCCGAGTGGTGCCAGCCTGCGGTGATCTCGGTGGAGGCGATCAGTTCTCCGGTGGAGCGACGGGTTCGGGGTGGGCGGGCGAAGACCGGGTCCAGCAGCGATGCTTCGCCCAGCGTCATGCCCGACCTCCACATGCTGGCGCCGTGCGTAACCCGCATAATTCTGTGATTGCAAAGAGTCACATGGCGCCTGCAAATCGTAACTGTAGATGGCTTTGCGGCTCGCGTGAAGAGACACATCTGCAATCGGTCCTTCCACCACCGAGCACAGCTCTCCCTGCGCGACTACAGACCCGCCGGATGCCTCGACAACCACTCACTATGTGCTGCCCTGTGTGCCGCCAGGCGTCATGGCATTGCTGACCTCAAAGACTGCAAGATCCCTTCAGTACCTCAGCAACGGCGCCGACGATCAACCAGCGGCAGATGCCCGTGAACACTCAAGCCTCTTGTGACAAGACACAGATGACATCTCGAAGGGGGTCCAGTGCCGAAAATAGATCATCTATGGTGACAGACACGTCACCGCTGGTGGTGGACTCCGAGATCATCACAAGTTCCCTCGATGATCCGGAGCAGTTCGCCGCCCTGTTCGACCGCTACGCCGCAACGCTTTACAGGTACATCTCCTTCCGGCTCGGCCCAGAACTCGCCGAGGACCTCGTCGGAGAGACGTTCCTGATCGCATTCCGCAGGCGCCACGCGTACGACATCTCCTACCGCGATGCCCGGCCCTGGCTGCTGGGCATCGCCACCAAGCTCATCACCGGCCACCGCCGGACCGAGGTCAGCCGCTACCGTGCGCTGGAGCGGCAGAGCCCGGCCCAGCCCGTTGAGGGACCAGAAGAGGCGATCACTCGTGATCTGACCGCTCAAGGGTCGCGGACGGTCCTGCTGAACGCGCTCGCGCTGCTGTCGCGAGGCGACCGGGACGTCCTGCTCATGGTCGCCTGGAGCGACATGACGTACGAGGAAGCGGCCCGCGCGCTCGGCATCCCGGTCGGCACGGTCAAGTCACGGCTCAATCGGGCCCGGCGCAAAGTCCGCCACACCCTGGGTGGAGTCAACCCGTTGGAGGAACACGATCATGGATGAACTGAAGACGCTCATCAAGGAACTGGAGCATGAGCCGCCCCACTCCCTGGCCCGGCAACGACTCCGGCTCGCTCAGGAGGCGACTGCGGCACCGCGCGATCGGCGCTGGAGGAGGCTGCTTCCGTTCGGTCAGCACACTCGGCTGGAACAGCCGCTCCTGAGCGGGCGGCGGCTCGCGATGGGTGCAGCCGTGGCGGCGGCCGTCGCGGCGGGCGTGGCCGTGCCTTCCTTACTCGGTTCCGCCAAGCCGGCCTATGCCCTGACGAAAAACCAGGACGGATCGATCAACCTCAAGATCTACGATTTCCGGGACCCGGAGCACCTCGAGAAGGAGCTGAAGGATTGGGGTGTGCCGGCTGACATCACCTACCTGCCCCTCGGCAAGCGCTGCGGAAACAACCGGGCGCCCTTCCTCAAGGGCGACGACTTCGGCGCGACCAAGGAGGAACTGTCGAGCAGTGATGCCGCCGCGCAAGCCAGGCTTCGGGAGAGACTGCGAAAGTCGATCTCTTACCAGGCGATTCGCCCGCAAGATGGCATCACCATCTACCCCCGCCACATTCAGCCGGGCCAGATCGCGATGATCGAGGTCATGGAAAATCCGGTCACGCCCACGGTAGAGCGTCCCGGGGTCGCCTGGCAGTTCAGCGGGCGGCTGACGACCGGGCCCATTGAGCCGTGCAAGGTCGTGGCGGACCCCTCGGCCAACGACATCGGCCACGCCACACCACCGCCCGGCAGTTGATCCGCACCCCGCGCCGTGGGACCCGGGCGGAAACCCGCCGGCGCGGGAAGCATTTCCGATAGGTACGGCCGTGGGGCGGACCACCCGGCCAAGACACAAGCCGCACTGACTCCGCCCCACTGGTCAGGCCCGGCCCGGGAAACGATCAGCGGCTGTCCGGGAAGCGATCTTCCATGGCCTGCCTCTACCGCAGGTCATGCATACTCGTGAACGCCCCACCAGGAAGATGCAGGTGAGAAGGGTCTTCGGAGGGGGGCCCTTTTCTCATGTCTGGAAGTCGATGGGAGTCAATCGGGGAGCCATCTCACTCGGACTCTCTACCTGTGTCCGCTGTCGCCGAAGATGGTGTTCATGGTCTGGGCATCTTTGGTGATCACCGGCCGGAGCTGGTGCCGGTCGACGGCTTCTGTGACGCTGGTGCCCGCGTGCCCGACGAGATCGGCGATGGTCTCGATGGGTATGCCCTGGTCACTCATGATCGAGACGAACGAGTGACGCAGTTCGCGGGGACTCCAGGCGGTTCCGAGTCCCGCTTGTTTGGTGATCTTGCGGAATGCCCGCCGCACGTTCGAGGCGTCCAGTGGAGTGCCGACGTTCGTGCAGAACACAAGGTTGTGATCTTGCCAAGCCTCGCCCGCCTTGAGCTTCTGAGCGGCTTGGCCTACGTGATGCTGCCGGAGGGCCTGAGCCGCCAGCTTGGGCAGCTCCAGCGTGCGGCGTGACTTGCGGGTCTTGGCACCACCTCCTTCTCGGTCTGGGCGCCACACGTAGATGGCGAACCGCTTGTGCTTGAATCCCCTCCCTCGGTGACTGGTCGCCACTGCTTGAGGTCCGGTATCCAGGCGACGACGTGATCCCAGCGCAGCGCGCGGGCTTCCTCGGTGCGAATCCCCGTGGTGAGGCTGACTACCACGTAGGCGTGGGGTTCGGACGACTCGGCGGCCTGGCGACGCCGGGCGGGCCTTGTGTCCAGGCGCAGCCCGTCGACCGCCACCCTGCCGATCGACGTACCTGGCGGTTCCGGCCACGACGGTGCAGGTGGCCGAGTCCTGGTGGTTGGCCGGATCTGGCTGGCAGGATGGCGCGCTTGCCTCGGTGGTTCGGCCGCTCGCGCGTGTCACCGGCGGCCGCACCGTCGAGTGGCCTCCAGGCGAGTCGGCGCGTCAACCGGCCTGGTCGCCGTCTGCGACGTCGGCCGCGAACCGGTCCCACGCGGCCTGGCGCGACACCCCCAGAGCCTCGCCGATCCTGGCCCATGTCACCCCGCGATCCCGCAGCAGCCGCACCCACGCGCGCAGGTCACGCTCGGCCTGCTCCACCGTGAAAGCCTGGCGGGGGAGCATGGCCAGCATGTCCTCGTCGGACATGCCGGTCAGATACTCGTCCGTGCGGGGATCAGGGCCGCGGTGCACACGCTGCGGGTCACCCTCCGCCGGGGGCGGGGTGGCGGCGATGACCTGGTTGCACAGGTCCACGCAGGCGTCGCAGATGTAGACGCCGGGGCCGGCGACCACCCTGCCGGCCTCGGCATGTGGCTTGCCGCAGAACGAGCAACGGGTCATCAGGTCGTCGGTCGAGCCTACGGGGCGAATACGTCTGCTGCGCGTCACCCAACGATCATCCCATCGGCCAGTTGTCAGCCCAGCCTTGACAGAGATCGTCTGTCAAGGACAGGCTGACACCGAATGATCTCCCCGAGAGGACATGCCCATGCACACCTCCCCGCCCGACCTACGACCCTGCCGCGGTGGCAGCGGCCGACCCTTCGACGCCAGCCGCGCAGCAGACGTCCCCCACGGCTACATCGAGGAAGAACACCTGCTCAGCGGCACAGCCACCGCCTACCGCGACGACCCCGCCGAACCGGGGCAGGTCGGCGTACGCGCCCACGCCCCGTACGTCACCCGCATCCTCACCCGCACCCCCGAGCCACGAGAGCGCTTCAACGGCACCGTCGTGGTGGAATGGTTCAACGTCTCCGGCTTCATGGACGCCGGCGTGGAATGGCTCTACACCCACACCGAACTGATGCGCGGCGGGTACGCCTGGGTCGGCGTCTCGGCCCAGTGCGCCGGCGTCACCGGCAGCGAACTGCCTCCCGATGGAGCGGCGCCGGGAGGACTCAAGGCCTGGGACCCCGACCGGTACGGCACGCTGCACCATCCCGGCGACGACTACTCCTACGACATCTTCTCCCAGGCCGGGCACGCCATTGCCGAACTGTTCCCGGGCGCACGGCTCATCGCCGCAGGCCTGTCACTGGCCGCCTACCAGCTCACCACCTACATCAACAAGATCGACCCCATCGCCCGCGCCTACCACGGCTACCTCGTCCACAGCCGCATCGGCCCTGCCTCTCTGCTCGAGCTCCCCGACCCACCCCAGATGGACCCCCGGCCGGTGCCGTTCCGCGACGACCTCGGCAACGCGCTCGGCGGCATCCGCACCCCCTGGATGGACGCGCCGACCGCCGTACTGACCGGAATCAGCCCCAACGACGGCCTGATCGAAAGACTCTTCGGCCAGACCATCCCCTTCACCGACGCCACCCTGGCCCGGCTCTACCCGGGCGGCGCCGACGACTACCTGGCGGCCTTCGGTACGGCCACCGACGCCGCGGTCGCCAAAGGCTTCCTGCTGGAGGCCGACACCAACGAGATCAAAGCCCTCGCCACCGCCGCGTACCAGGCCGCCCATGGCCGAATCCCGTAAGAGGTTGTTTTCGACCTGACGCAGAAGCTGCGCGAGGGCGGCCGGATCATCAACGTCCACTGCCTGGAAGCAGATGGCCGCTCTCCTGGAGGAGGCGGGCGAGGATGCGCTGGTCTCGGTGGTGACCCCGGCCGGCGGCGGGCGGGCCCGGCTGTCGGTGGAGAAACTCGGCGCTCTGGGCGAGAGCGAGTCTGTTCGAGACCGCCTATGTCTGCGGCGCCTGCGCCTCCGAAGTCTGCGGCCTGTACGTGGAGGACCTCGACCTGCGCCTGGACGACGAACACGTCCGCATCCACGGCAAGGGCGGCAGCGTGCGCACCGTCCTGTTGGACGACCGCGGCTACGTCGCCCTGCTCAAGCGCTACCTGGCCCGCGCCGGTTACACCGCCGGGCCGCTGTTACGCGCCTCGATCAACGGCCGCGGCGGGCCGCTGTCACGGCGGGCGAACCTGTTCCCGGACGCGACGCCGGTGCAGGTCCGCCACCCGCTCGCCGAGGGTGATGAGGATGATGCGTCGTGGCCGTGGTTGCCGGGGCAGGTGCTGGGCATGGTCGCCCAGGGTGAGTGGAAGATCGTGGTGACCGATGACCGCCTGGTGGAGGGGTTGGACGCCGATGGGAACCCGGTCTACCCGGTCTGCCGCCGCGCGGCCGAGGCGATCCGTCTGCGATGGCTCCCGCGTTCAGCCGTTCCCTCGGTGCCTTGACGGGCCCGGCCCGTCAGATCGCGGTCTGCTGGTCGTGGTCGCGGAGCATGCGCAGGACGGTTGCGCGAAGAGTAGTTGATCGCTGTCGTGGTACTGTCGCCGCGGAAGCCTGTAAGCGCTTGCCCCGGACGAGATGTGCGCCGTACCCGGCCTGCTAAGACGACGCACTCGAAGGAGCCGTCATGGATGCAGGCATACCCCTGATCGATTTCACTGGAGTGACTCCACAGCCTTGTGCGCTGGATGTCCGGTGGATTCACGGCTCACCGTCGGCCAAGCACAACACCGATCCGGACATCCAGGTCCACGCGTACGACGAGCACACGTTCATCTTGCGGCAGAACATGGCGATCAACTATGAAGCGCCGTTCTTGTTCCTGCTGTTCGGAAACGCACGGGCGGTGTTGATCGACACCGGCGCCACGGCATCCGCCGAGTTCTTCCCCTTGCGCCGGGTGGTCGATGAGCTCGTCGCCGGCTGGCTCGCCCGCCACCCCCGGGAGGAGTACCACCTGCTGGTGCTGCACACCCACCCGCATGGCGACCACGTCGCCGGCGACGATCAGTTCACCGACCGCCCCGATACCACGGTGGTCGGCGCGGACCTGGTCACCGCCTGGGAGTTCTTCGGGTTCAGCAAGGATCCCGACGCCGTGGCGCAGGTCGACCTGGGAGGCCGTGTGTTGGAGTGCCTGGCCACCCCGGGCCACCACGAGGCGGCGGTTACGTTCTACGACCGATGGACCGGGTTCCTGCTCACTGGCGACACGGTCTACCCGGGCCGTCTCTACATCCAGGACTGGCCGGCCTTCGCCAAGACCATCGACCGCCTGATCGACTTCTCCGACCGCCGACCGGTCACCCATGTGCTCGGCTGCCACATCGAGATGACCCGGCAGCCAGGCGTGGACTACCCGATCCGCACCACCTACCAGCCCGACGAGCCCCCACTGCAGATGACCACCGCGCATCTGCACGAGATCCGTGCGGCGATCAAGGAGATCGGCGGCCGGCCCAGCCGGCGTGCCTACCCCCTCTTCATCCTCTGGCCAAACGCATGAGCCGCACGAACGCATCGGACCTCCTGCCCGATGCCACGTCGTCCCCGGCCGCGATGCCTATGGGCCGGCCGGTGACGCTGCCGCACCGGACCTCCGTCGTGTTCGGCTCGGCCTTCGTCGACGCCCGCGATCCGCATAACGGGCTCGGCAACCCCTTCGCCGTCGTCATGGGCGCGGATGTCGGGGCCTGGGACGTGGGACAGCGCCAGGCGCTGGCCCGCCGCACCGGTACCCCCGAAACCGTGTTCATCGACGCGTCCGCGAACCGTGCGGGCCGGGCGGCCCTTACGGGTACGAGCTCAACCTCACTGTCCTGACCCCGACCGGCAGAGCACTCGGCGTGTGCGCCCACGGCTTCATCGGCGTGGCACACACGCTCGCCGAGGCCGGGCTCACCAAGCCAGGCCAGGACCTCCTGATCACCACGTCGGCCGGAGGCTCCGCACGCGCTTCGCTTCCCGTCACCCAAGCTGACCATCGAGGTGACACCCGCCACCTTCGCGCGACTGCGCCGGGAACTGGACAATCTGAACTACGACCGGTTGATGACCCTGCAGCGCGAGCTGGACATCAACGGAATCCACCTGTTCTGCCGCAACAGAACGACATCGCTGCCCGAACACGTGATCCAGGTGAACGCGTACCTCGGCCGGAGCCTCGTCGTGGACCGGGCCACCGGCGTCTCGAGCGCGGCCCAGGTCAGCGCCGACCCGCACGTCAGCGACGGCCAGGAGCTGCAGATCGCCCAGTACACCCAGGCCGGCCACTCGGCGGTCCTCACCCTGACCAAGGGGAAGAGCCGCAACGTGTACGTGGGTGGCGCCGCGGTCCTAGTCGACCACCGAACGCTGCAGTGAGCTGAGCAGTCAAACCCGTCCGCGTCTATCTCGTAACGAGCTCTCCACCCGGGGCGCCGGCAACGAAGCAGTGCCGGCGCGGGCCAGGTTTCACGGCTCCAGGCGGGTGAGGTCGAGGCGGGCCAGCCGGTCGGGGTCGGACAGGATGTCGATCGCGGCGATCTTGCTGTCGGAGATGGTGAAGCTCATGACTGAGATCAGCTGACCGTCGATGGTGTTGACCAGGCCGGCCAGGCCGTTGACGAGCGCCGGGTGGGTGACGGCGCTGGTGGCCATGCGCGTGGAAGGTGGCGGCCTGTCCGGCCACGGCCGCGGCGCCGCGGATGACCTTCATGCCGCCGGTGAGCAGGCCGCCGTCGGCGCGTGGCACCCCAGATAACGATCGTAACGGTCGACCTCGGCATCCCTACCGCGGGCCCAGTGCCGAGGGTCAGGTGTCGAAGTGATGATCTGCGTGCATTCGCTCCTCTACCAGGTGGATGACACGTGCGAAGCGTGCCAGCTCCTCTTGAGGGATTGTCTTGCCCGGGCCTTCGAAGATGGCCGAGGTGGCCAGCCGGAAGATCAGCGCCCTGACAAGCATCTGGAGCCCATGGCGGCCGGGAAGCACGTTGTCGATGAGTTCTGGCTCCGCATGGTGGTAGAGGAGGCCGTCGGCGACGATGATGGCTTCGGCATACCCAACCGGCCGCCAATACGGCGAGAAGTCGATCACGGCAGGCGGTTGCCCCGGCTGCAACAGCACATTCCCAGTAAGATCCCCGTGCACGAGCTGGCTGGGTGCGTCCACGGGACGCTGGAGCTCCTGCAACGTCGCCAGCAGCCCGTCGGTGTGAGCCAACGCCACCGAACTGACCTCACCCCACGCGATGCGGTCGGCCACCGCCCAGGGATGCTGACGCCGATCAAGCAGGTCGGGCCGGGGCAAATGGCGCAATGCCCGGTGAAAGGCCCTGCCGGCAGCTATCAATGTCGCCCACGCGCCGGCAGGCCCCTCCTGGCCCTCCACGAACTCAAAGGCCGCCCAGCCGGCTACGACATGGTTTCCGTCGTCTGCACGATAGGGCCGGGGAACTCGGAACTCAGTCGAGGAAGTCAGGCCTGCGAACACATCGGCGCACCATTCGGCCTCCTCCGTGTTGTCCACCGGCTTCAAGACCGCGTTCCCGACACGGAAGCTCTCCCCCTGGCCGCCAGCAAGAGGGCGAGGTGCTCCCGTGAGGCGCAAGGCTGCGAGCACGCTTGCCGGGGGCTCGGTCATTCTCAACGTCATAGCGGACAGAGTGTCGGATCGCTAACTCGTCAGGCGCCTGGATTTCTAGTGCACGCCGTGAGCCATCTGGTTGACCAGTTGGGCGAAGTGCAGATAAGCAGCCGCCCCCGGACGCGCCGCCCCCCGGACGAACAGCCAGGAGCCCCGTCATGACCACGCTCGAACGCACCCTTGCCAAAGCCCTCACGGAGATCGTCATCAGGCTTGATCTCAGCGAAGACGACGCCATCGCCGAGGCCTCGATGCAGCTGCTGGAGCCGATGATCGCCCCTCTGCAGGACCTGTCCGAGCAGGACCGGCAAGTCCTCGCCGAACCGATCAACCAGTGCGCGTGGAAGGAAACCGACCCTGGCGGCAGCTGACGGCCTGGGAAACGCCCGAAACCCTGGGTCACCTGGTATGAGGAAACATCTTCAGGGTGATCTTCTGGGGTCGCCCCCGCTCCGGCGGGGTTCGGTCACCTCTGGACGATCCACCCGCGCCGCAGCCGCGGCCACCTACTTGCCTTACGTGCCATAGTGCCGCTGCGGGCGGTCGTTAAAGACGACGCTCCATCCACAGCGAACTGATGTACTGACCGTTCTTGAGGGCGTACTCGTGGAACGTCCCGACCTCTGTGAAGCCGAACTTCCGATGCAACGCGACCGATGCATCGTTGGGCATGGCGATGCCTACGACGGCCACATGGATCGGCTCATCGGCAATGCTTTCAAACAGCGCCCGATACAGCGACGTTCCCACCCCCAAGCCCCGGCAACTGGCATCGATCGCGACGCTGAGCTCGACCGTCTCCCGGAAGGCATCGTGATCCCGGTAGCGCTGACTGCAGGCATAGCCCACCACCTGACCGTCTCGTCGAGCCACGAGCAGTCGGTAAGGGCCAGCGGAGGAGAACCGTTCGAACCAGGCGCGCCGCTCATCCACCTTGGTCGGCCGGGCGTCGAAAGACGCGATCGAATTCGCCGCCACATCGTTGAGGAGGTCGACAATTCCAGGGAGATCAGTCTCATCCCCGATCGCCACCTCAACAGGACCTGAACCGTCAAGCGCGCGCACAATGTTCATGAGCCACATTTCTATCAAACCGGTCTGCCTCGCAACCGCCGGAGTTCAGCCCGCCCGCACACCATCAACGAGAAGGCGGCGGGAATGCTCTCATCTCTCGCAGCTACCGTCTGGGAAACGATCACCTCCCTTCCGGGAAGCGAGGTTCGGGCATGACGTTGTCAGACGGCATACGACCTGGTTCAGGCAGGTCAGGCAAGAGAATCCCACGACAGGGAGAACTCGCGCGCGGAAGATCGCGTCAAAGCAGGAATGAGCTCCTTGCGTGTGTTCGTGGCGGCTGCCCTCATCGTCCTCGGCGCTGGATGCGGCGGCAACGTAGCGAACCCCCGGCAGGCTCATCCGGCGCCCACTCCAGGCCAGGCCTCCGCGGCGCTGCTTCTCCCGGACAGTCCAGGAGATCTCCATCTGGAGCAGCTGGTCACATCGGAGGCCGAGCAGGATCCGGTCACGGCGTACGCGGAAGGCGCCACCCTCGGCGTCAGGACGCTGGCCGTCCTCGTGACAGCGTCGGAGGACTGGGAGCAGCCGTACGGTGGAAAGCCGGTCAAGCTCGACAAGCACGAGGCGACCATGGGCGGATCGGGACAGCACCGCTGGATCACCTGGCCGGTAAGGTCGAGCGAGGACTTCGAGTCGTTCGCGGTGCTGGGCCACGGGTTGTCGGAGGCCGAGCTGATCAGGGCGGCCAACGGAGTGGCAGAGGATCTGCGGCGGCCCCGGATCGACGCCGCGCATCTGCCGCAGGGGCTGGACCTCGTCAAGACCGGTTCGCTGCCGATCGGCAACTGGCAGGCGGAACTCGGCGGAACCGAGCAGGTCTGGACCAACCGGCGGGCGCGAGCCAGGCTCTCCGTCAGCCAGCTGCCCGGCGATGCCGGCATGGGGATTCTCGCCGGCGCCACGGTCTCGGGAGAGCCTCGGGAGATCCGTGGCACCACCGGCCTGGCGGGTGGCGACCTGCTGTCCAGCGGATCGCTCAGGATGGACTGGGTGCACGAGGATCCGGCCCTCATGATGCCCAAGGTCCGGCTCTGGCGGGAGAACGGCATCATCGTCAAGGTGTCCGCGCTGGGTCTGGCCGACGAGGTGGTGGACGCGTTCGTACGAGATCTGCGCCCGGCCGGCCCCGAAGCCGTCGAGCGGGCGCGTGACCAGATCCTGGAGTACCCTCCGGACCTGCTGTTCCCGCCCACCGACGATCAGAACCGTCCCTTGCGTGTCGTCACGCACGGCAGGAACGCCGAACGGGCCTGGGCCATGAGCGCCGGACTGCAGGGAAGAACCTTCACGTGGGACTTCCGCGTGCTCTCCCGCCGAGCCGAGATCGTCGACGGTGGCGGTGGGAGCTTCGAACCGTGGAAGCCGGAGTACGGCCGGGTGCCGCTGATGATCATGCGTGACGTGATGGAGCTCGGCCTGCCCAGCGACAACGTCCTCGTCGGCTTCGCAGGGACCGGGGTGAGGAAGGTGCGCATCAGCTACTCGGACGGCACCTCGGCAGGGCTTCCGCTCGGTCCGGTGGGTCCGGGCGGCGTCCGCTGGTTCTCCGCCGAGGTGAGGTCCCGCTCGTTCAAGCTCTCCGCCGAGATGAAGGACGGCAAGGTCACCGACTCCGTACGGCGCCTCCCTTGAGCTGCCTGATCACAGGTGCAGGACAGGGAGTGCCTCTCCAGCATTCGCCGCGGGAGACGCTCGAGCCCACGCGGCTTTTGATCGCCGTGTGCGTTTCGACCTCGGACTTCGGCTGCGCACAGCTTTCTGTCGGGAAACGATCACTCCCGGCCTGGGAAGCGATCAATCACCCCTCGGTTCATCGGCAGGTCAAGACCACTCGTGAACACCCCGGACCGAGCCGTTCTTGAGACGGCTGGACTGAGATTGACGGGATCCCGTCCGATCGATTGATCGGACGGGATCTTGGTCGTTGTGGTGGGTGGGGCGCCGACTCGCTCAGTACCCGCTGCGGCGAGGGGCGGCGGTCGGACGGCGGGAGGGATTGGTCCGGCCCGTGGGCTTGAGGTCGCGCGCCGGGTGCTCGTGCCGGTGCGGCGATCGGGCCTGGCGGTTGATCTCGGACTGGTTGTTCAAGGCTGAGAGTTTGATATGCATGCTTCCTCCTGCGGTTCTAAGCCCTGGTGAGCCAGGTGACCTGGGCGCCGTTGTCGAAGGACTCGCGCCGGGTGGGGGTGAACAGGGTGGGGCGGAACTGTCCGGAGAACATGGGGATGCCCGTGCCCGCCACCACGGGGTAGCTCTTGAGGATGATCTCGTCGATCTCCGGGAGCAGGGAGGCGGCGAGCTTGCCGCCGCCGCAGAGGTAGATGTCCATGCCGGTGTCCTCGGCCTTCAGCCGCCGGATGAGCTCGATCGGGTCGCCGGTCTCCACCTGCACCGTGGGGTCGTCGATCGTCAGCGTGCTGGAGACGACGTACTGGCGCAGGTGGGAGTACGGGCTGGTGGTGGGGACGTCCAGGGCCGGCTCGTAGGTGCCGCGGCCCATCACCAGCGTGTCGAAGACCTTGTTGGGCACGCCCTCGAGGCCGACAAGCTTGCGGACGTGGGTGGGGAGCGTCTCGGGGTAACGGTCGTTGATCCAGGCGGCCATCTGGTCCGACACGGGGTAGAAGTCGAACTCAGCGTTGGGGCCCGCGATGTAGCCGTCGAGCGAGACGCCGACGTAGTAGACAAGCTTTCGCATACCGATCAACTCCCGATGTAGTACTCTGCTTGGAGTGGTCAAAACGTAGTACTACAGACGGAGTGGTGTCAAGTGCGGAGAAATCCCGAGCGGCGGCAGGCGCTGATCGACGCGGCCATCGAGGTGCTGGCCAGGGAAGGAGCGCGGGGGTTGACCTTCCGGGCTGTCGATGCGGAGGCGGCCGTGCCCCCGGGCACGGCCTCCAACTACTTCGCCAACCGCGACGACCTGTTCACCCAGGTCGGCGGACGCATCTACGAGCGGTTGCTGCCCGACGAGGCCACGATCGCCCGCAGCCGGGAGGGCGTGCAGGACCAAGCCCGCTATGCCGAGCTCATGCACGAACTGGTGGATCGGGTCTCCGCCTTCAACTCCGGCTACCTGGCCCTTCTCGAGCTCCGGCTGGAGTCCACCCGGCGCCCCGAGCTGCGCGCCGTGCTGACCAAGCGCATCCGCGAGGACATCGACGCCAACATCGGCTACCACGCCGCCTCGGGTCTGCCCGGCGACGCGACCTCGGTGGTGCTCCTCTACCTCGCTCTGAACTGGCTCATCGTGGAGCGGCTGACGCTGCCCGACATCTTCACCGAGCAGGAGATCCACGAGTTGGTGGACGCCGCCGTACAAAGATCGCTGAATGCCTGACGTGTAAGGCCACCCGAGGGTTCCGGAAAACGATCATCTCCTGCGCGGGAAGCGATCTTCGGACACTCCTGATCCGCCAGGTCATCCGCTCTCGTGAACACCCCACCCCAGGTCAAAGGCCACGTCCAGTGATCGGAAGTGGCCTTTTTGATCTCTGGGTGACAAACTGGGTGACATGTCGGCGGGCTACGCGTCCGTGATGTCGTCGAAGATGCGGTCCATGGCCAGCGCGCCGGTTTGGATCACGGGCCGGATCTGGCGTCGATAGACAGTCTCGGTCACGGTTGTGCTGGCGTGTCCGCACAGCTTTGCGATTTCGTCTATGGATAGGCCGCCGTCGTCGGAGAGCAGCGACACGAAGCTGTGTCGTAGCTCACGTGATGTCATGCGTCTGCGTAAATGCCCTTGATACCTCTGATGGCGATGCGGAATTCACGCCGTACGTTGTGAACGTCAAGAGGTGTGCCGATACGGCTGGTGAGGACGAGCCCGTGTTCCTTCCAGCGTTGACCAGGCTCAACATTGCAGGAATGGTCCGGGACGCCTAGATCTTCCGCGGCTTTCGACGGTGATGGCGAAGGCGTTCAGGGACGCTTTCCCGCGCGTGGAGATTGGGCTCAAATGCCGAGCAGGTAGCGACAGAGAGCCTCGTCGAACGGGCAGCACCGGTGGTGGTGAAGGGCGGCGAGGAAGGTGCGTTGGGCCTGGGTCAGCACGCTGTGTTCGGCGAGCGGTTGCGGAAAGGCCAGTTCGACGAAGGGGTCCAGGTCGTTGCTGTAGTCCAGGGTGAAAGAGAGGGTGGTCAGGCCTAGCGCGGCGGGCAGGACGGTCTCGAAGTCGTCTGCGCGGTCGGCGAGGGCGAGGGCGAGATCGCGGTGGAGCCAGCCTTCCTGGCCGGGTAGGTGGCCGGAGAACCAATGGTCTGCTTCGTGGGGGTTCTGGAGTGCCGCGACCAGTTCACCGGTGACGACTAGTAGAGGGCGGTGTCCACGCTGACGAGCCTGGGCGGGGACCGGGCCGTCGCCGGCCAGCCGCGCCCGCTGCATGGGAAACTGCTGGGGTGACCGCACGACGTATCGCCTACCAGGGCGAGCCCGGCTCGAACTCGCACCTGGTGTGCAAGCACCACTACCCTGACTGGCACACGGTGCCGTGCGCGTCCTTCGAGGACGTCTTCGCGGTGGTGGAGAACGGGGAGGCCGAGCTGGCGATGATCCCGATCGACAACTCGATCGCCGGCCGGGTCGCCGACATCCACCACTTCCTGCCGACCTCGGACCTGTACATCATCGGCGAGCACTTCCTGCGCATCCAGTTCAACCTGATGGCGCCGCCGGGTGCGACCCTGGACACGATCAAGGCCGTGCACAGCCACGTGCATGCCCTCGGACAGTGCCGCCGGATCATCCGCGAGCACGACTTGGTGCCGGTGATCGCCGGTGACACCGCCGGCGCTGCGCGCGAGGTGGCCGAGGCGGACGACCCGACCCAGGCGGCGATTGCGCCGCCGCTCGCGGCGGAGATCTACGGCCTGCACATCCTCGCCCGCGACGTCGAGGACGAGGAGCACAACACCACCCGGTTCGTGGTGCTCAGCCCGGACTTCGTGCAGGCACCGCGCGGCGAGGGCCCGGTGGTCACCTCGTTCGTCTTCAACGTCCGCAACCTGCCGGCCGCGCTTTACAAGGCGCTCGGCGGATTCGCGACCAACGGCATCAACATGACCAAGCTGGAGAGCTACATGGTCGGCGGCCACTTCGCGGCCACCCAGTTCCTCGCCGAGGTCGACGGCCACCCCGAGGACCCCGGCCTGAAGAACGCGCTGGAGGAGTTGGCGTTCTTCACCACGGACGTGAAGATCCTCGGGGTCTACCCGGCCGACCCGTTCCGCGCCGACTGAGTCTCGAGACGGGCGCCAGGGCGCCCTCCTGAACCACTGTCTCTTCGGCGGGCTGGGCTCTGCAGGATCGGGCCGCATCCGGAGGCGCCACGCCCGTGGCGGGATCCGGTCGCGTACGGCGCCGACCGCCGGATCCTGTGCGGGGCCGGATCGTGTGAGGACGGTGTCTCCGCGCGGAGTCACGGCGTCCAGGTCGCGGCGGATGCCGTGGGTGAAGAAGTGCAGTCCGGGCAGGTCGTCGGCGTCGACGGCGGACAACCACGCGTGCGGGTTCTCGGCCGTGCCGGTCAGCGCGGTCATCAGCTGGGCGAGGGCACCACGTCAGCCTGGTTCGGCGGGCGGGCCGGAATCGGTAACCCGCTGCGGGGCGCGCCCAACACCGTGCTGCTGCCGCACCTCGGGTACGTCACCGAGGCCGGGTATCGCTCGATGTACAAGCAGGTCGTCGTAGACGTCGCGGCCTGGCGGACTGGGTCCCCGATGCGGGTGCTGACGGCCTGAGCGCGCGCTGGAGGGGCGGATTGGGGCTTGCGGGATGTATGCGGGAGGATCGGGCGGTGCACGGGAACGAGGAGAGGCGCCTGCGGGTGACGCTGCTCGGCACCCTCGAGGTGCGCCGCGGCGACGCCGTGGTGGCCGTTCCCGGCGCCCGGCTCCGCGGCCTGATCGCACGGCTGGCGCTGGCCGGCGGCCGGCCGGTCGAACCGGGCGTCCTGGTCGATGCACTGTGGCCGCAGGAGCTCCCGGCCGACCCGGCGAACGCGCTGCATTCGCTGGTCTCCCGGCTGCGCCGGCTGCTCGGCGAGGCCGGCGCGGTCACTCAGTCCGAGGGCGGCTACCGCCTCAGCGTCACGGAGGACGACGTTGACGCGCTGCGGTTCGAGCGGCTGGCCGCGCACGGCCGTGACCGGCTCCGGGCCGGCGATCCCGGGGCGGCGGCCGGGCTGGTGGGCGAGGCGGTCGCGCTCTGCGGCGAACCGTCGGTGATCGCCGCGGTCGCTCCGGCGGTCGCGACGCGGCTGGCCACTGCGCGAGCGCCACCTGCGCCTGCTGCAGTCGCCGGCTCCCGCTCCCGAGGCGCAGCGCGAGGCGCCCGCGAGCAATCTGCCCGCCGCCCTGACCAGCTTCATCGGGCGCGACGACGACCTCGCCCGGATCGACACGCTGCTCGCCCGCGGGCGCCTCGTCACGGTGGTCGGGCCGGGCGGGGCCGGCAAGACCCGGCTCGCGGTCGAGGCGGGCCGCCGCCACCGCCACGAGTACCGCGACGGCACCTGGCTGGTCGATCTGGCCGCGGTCACCGAGCCGGCCAAGGCCGGCGCGGCGGTGCTGGCCGCGATCGGGCTGCGCGGCGCCGCGCTCTTCGAGGCCTCCGGCCGGATGCGAGCCGAGGGCAGCGAGCTGGACGTGCTCGCCGACCAGCTCAACGGCCGGGAGAGCCTGCTCGTGGTGGACAACTGCGAGCATCTGATCGACGCCGTCGCGCACCTGATCGCAGCGCTGCTGCCGCGCTGCGCCGGGCTGCGGGTGCTGGCGACCAGCCGCGAGCCGCTCGCGATCGACGGCGAGGCGCTGGTCCCGCTCGGCCCGCTGGCGCTGCCGGGCCCCGACGACGGCCTCGAGGACATCCGCCGCAGCGCGTCAGTGCGCCTGTTCACCGAACGGGCCGCGGCGGTGCGCCCCGGCTTCGACATCGACGAGCAGACGCGCGCAGACGTGGTCCGGCTGGTGCGCGGCCTGGACGGCATGCCGCTGGCGCTGGAGCTGGCCGCGGCCCGGCTGCGGACCCTGTCGCCGGCCGAGCTCGCCGCCGGGCTGTCCGACCGGTTCCGGCTGCTCATCACGGGCAGCCGGGCCGCGGCACCGCGGCACCGCACGCTGCGCGCGGTCATCGCCTGGAGCTGGGATCTGCTCGGCGAGAACGAGCGTACGGTGGCCGAGCGGGTCTCGGTCCTGCCCGGTGGCGTGACGCTGGAGTCGGCCACTGCGGTCTGCGCCGGCACCGCAGTGCTCCCGGGCGAGGTCCTCCAGCTGCTCGCCGCCCTGATCGACAAGTCGCTGCTGCAACTGGCGCCCGACGCGGGCCGCTACCGGATGCTCGAGCTCGATTGCGAGGAAAAGCCCGACCGGGCCAGCGCCGACGATGACGACACGCCGCCTGGTTCCCGACCAGCACGGCGTGTCCTCACCGACCACGACCGCGTTCCAGGTGCGGGCCGGTCCTTCATGGCGTCGCACCCCCTCGTGAACCGCGGTCAGAATGTGGCGATCGGGTTGACCGGGCTGCCGGACGTACCGGCGAAGCGGACCGGCGCGACTGCGAGGTGGAAGTCCCACTGGCCGAGCTCGGCAGCCGTCGTCGCGCACGCCTCCAGGTCGCAGTTGTCGAGCATCCACAGACCCATAGCGACGAGGCTCACGGCGTGAACCGGCATCAACACGTCTTCGTACCCCGACGGCTGAACGTCCTGGGGGGTGTCAGCGCCGATCAGCGCAACCTCCCGTTCATGCAGCCACGGCAGGCAGGACGCGTGCCAGCCGGCCTGCGTGAAACCGCTGACCGCACCGGTCTCGTGCCGGACGCGGCCATAGCCGGTCCGCAGGAGTACCGCATCGCCGGATCGCACCCGCACACCCTGGCGACGCTCGGCCTCCTCGAGATCGTCGGGAAACACACCCTGCCCCGGTTCCAACCACGGCACATCGCGGACCCTCGCAATGTCCAGCAGGACACCACGCGTGATGATCCCGTTCGCCGCCGCCGTGACGGCCGCCCACGCCGATCCCGTTGCGGCGTCGACCAGCGAGTGGGACCGTCCGTTGTACATCGCGCCGTCCCAGAAGATGTGGCACGGCGAGTCGACGTGGGTGAGGGTGTTGCCGTGGAACGTGATGCCGAGCCGCTCGGACGAAAAGCCCCAGCGCCGGTCGTTGTGGAATCCGGGCACCGGCATGTCCTCGGCACCCGGCATGTCGGCGGCGCACGGGCACGTCGTCGTCGACCGCTCCATGTCTTCCGGTACGGCAACCTCCCATGCGCACGACACGCTCCTGCCGTGGCGCACGGCCCGCGCCGCCGCCAGCCGGACGTCGTCGGTGATGTGGTTCAGAGTGCCGAGCTCGTCGTCGTCGCCCCACCGACCCCAGTTCGACAGCGTGTTGAAGTACCCGAGCACGTCGTCCTGTGTGGGCATCGGTCGCCCTGCCGTCATCCCAGCATCGACTCCTCCGGTCACGTGGTTCGAGGCACCGCAGGCAGGGTATCCCGCCCTCTCCTTTGACATGACCTCGCCGGGGCCGGAGAGACGGTGTGAGCAACCTCATCCAACCCCCGGCGAGGCCCATGTCAATCCCCATCCGCCTCGGCGATCTCCCCACCCGTTACGCGCAGAACTTCTGGGTTGGCGCTGAGAACGGTCTTTGCAAAGAGATCAAGTTCAAGCGAGAGGCTTCACTTGTCGTCCGGTATCGCCCATACCGCTCTGATCACGCTCACCGACCTGGGATACGAGGGTGCCCGGGAGATGTTCAGGATGTCGTTCAAGAAGCCCAAGGGCGGCCGGCTCACCGAGCCGCAGCGCGCGTTCAACCAGCTGCTCCTGCGAGGCATCCATGGAATCGGCGAACGGGCGAACACCCTGCCCAAGACCTCATTCAAAAGCCCTGCGCCGAGTCAGCCCCGACCCGAGCCGGATCACCCAGATCGCCGCCGCAGCCCTCGTCCTGCTTCAACTGGAGTACGGACGGACCGTGTAAGGCAATCACCTACCGCCATGAGCAGTTACAGGGAAAGGTTCATAGTCGATGAGGGAAACTCCGGGGGCCTCGAACCAATGGTCGTGTAGTGGCATCCAACAAGATCACAGCGTCAGAAGGGACTCATGTGATCATCTGGTTGAGCGGCACCTTCGGGGCAGGCAACCATGTCACCGTGGATGGGCCTTTCGCTAGGCGACCGGGCCTGCGCATGACGCAGGGTGCCCTCGCAGCCGTGAGCGTGTCCCAGGCATGGTGATCCGCAAACGCGCCCCACGCTCCACGCAGCGAATCGACGTGACCTGCCTTCCCGAAGACGTCGTGGCGCTCATCGACGCCCTCGAGCCTGGTGAGAACTTGGTCCTCACGCGTGACGGCGCGTCGATCGCGACCATCTCCAGCACCATTGACGTGGTCCAAGGCGCCATCGTCGATCGCGACGCGCCAGATGAGGCCAACGATCAAGCACCGATCGACTACGAGAGCGTGACAGTCGTGGCCACCGCGATGGAGCTGTCGACCGCGGCTCGGGTTGCGCTATCCACCCAGCTCGGGGCGGACTACGTAGTGCTCGATATGCATGCGGCCCCCGCGACGACCGATGTGCTGCTGGTACCTCCAGGCAGCCCGCAGTTGATCGCAGCGCTCCGATCGATGTTCCCGAAAGCTCGCGTCATCGTCACCGAAATCGAGGACCACGAACTCGGAGTTCAGTACCACGGCCCGGTCCGACGACTACTTGACGCCGGCGCTGATGCCTATCTACCTCCGGCGACCCTCCCACTCCTGGCCAGGCAGCTTGACTACACACTGAATCAAGGGCGCGAGATCGCTGGCGGGGCCGCGACACCACTGCAGATCGCACCGACCGTGGAGCCGGCAGATCCAGACGACGAATGACCCGCGCCTCTACGCTGGACCGTCGGGTGGCGGATCACCGAAGCCATAGGAGTTCCGGGCCACCGTGGGTGGCCGGCTTTCAAGCAGCGACGACAGGGCCAAGGCGGGTGGGGCCAAATCTCGTCGGCCGAAGTTTTGGCGATCACGGAGGTAGGGCCACCGCTCGCTGGTATTCGGGGCCAAGAGTCACCCGTGGAATCGGGGCATCACACCTGATGCGTCAAGAGCCCGACCATGAGACGGCCTCCGTCTCACCCGAAGGACGATGCGCAGGCCTCTGGCCCTGCCGCAGATCGCGGACACGGCATCGATCAATGCTCTTGTCCCTTACCCGCGGGGCGAGCTACTTGCCACCGTCGCCAGGGAAGGCGAGTTCGGCATCCAGCTTTGGGACTGGCGGGGATATCAGCGGATCGCCTCACCGATCAGCTTCAACACCCAGTCCGTGCCGGCCGTGGCATTCAACCGGACCGCTCTTCTCCTCTCATCCGCCGACGGGTCCTTACGCGAGATCACCGTCGATCCCGGCACTGCCGCCGCCGTGATCTGTCACCGGGACGGCGGTCTCTCCCCTGCCGAGTGGCAACAACACATCCCAGAAGTGGCCTGTCAAAAGACCTGCCACTGACGATATCCCCGCGAGAAACCGGGACCGTTTCCCAAGGGTTGCGGTCTGCGGGTTAGCTTCACGGCATTGATGGTGGGCCGATGTGCCTGATTCCGTCATAGGGCAAGATCGCCCCATGCGCGTGACTCGCAACCCGCTTGTCCTGCTCTTTACCGGAGCCGTCGGACTCGCCTCGCTTCTGACGTTCGTTGAGGTGAGCACTCCCGGCCTGTCCTACTGGGCATTGGTGCTGGCGCTGTACTGGCTGGCACTCGCCAGCGCCTGGCTCGCACGGGTGTTGGTTCCTGGTGCGGGTCGGCGGGCGTGGGCGCCCTGGATGTTCGTCCCACTCGCACTTGTCCTGGGCACCGTGCTGCTGGTCAAGGTCGACGCGCCCCTTCACGCGCGCTTCGTCCTGTCGGAGCCGAGCCTGGAGCGCTACGCCCGGTCAGTACGCACGGACTATGACAGCAATCGATGGTGGGGCCTGTACTGGGTGGACGACGTGGAGAAGCCCTCTCTGTCAGGGTTTGTTGAGACTGATGTGACTACAGTTCATCTGACTGATGAGGGTGAGTAAGGATCTCAACGAACCGTGAGCATGAGACTGGCCGAGCGTTCCCCGGCGTCGATCGCCGATGATGGAGCAATGAGCTCGGGTAAGGGCAAGCAGGGGCCACGCGCGGACCGGCCGCGGCGGCGGACGTTCACGCCCGAGTACAAGCAGGCGATC
Source organism: Nonomuraea polychroma (assembly GCF_004011505.1). NCBI lineage: Bacteria > Bacillati > Actinomycetota > Actinomycetes > Streptosporangiales > Streptosporangiaceae > Nonomuraea > Nonomuraea polychroma. The sequence goes on along the minus strand of NZ_SAUN01000001.1, from coordinate 8,177,782 downwards.
TTGGCCGAATACGACGCGCTGACCGAACCGGGCGCGCGGGGCGCGCTGCTGCGGCGGGAAGGGCTGTACTCCTCGCATCTCGTTGAGTGGCGGCGGGCGGCCGAGGCGGGAGCGCTGGACGGCCTGGCCAAGGGCGGCAAACGCTCGGGCAAGAGCGGCGAGCAGGCCGAGCTGGAGCGGCTGCGGCGCAAGGTGGAAGCGCTCGAGGCCGAACTGGCCCGAAAAGACGCGGCGTTGGATCTGGTGGGAAAAGCACATGCGCTCTTGGAGACGCTCTCCGAGAGCGCGGCCTCAAAGCCGAGGTCGAACAGGCGATAGGCGAGGTCTTCGCTGACCTGGAAGCCGTCACCTCGACCAGCGCGGCGTGCGCGCTGCTGGGCAAGTCGCGGGCCAGCCTGTATCGCCAACGCGCCCGGGCCAGTGGCCCGCCGCGTAAGCCCGGCCCCGTCGAGCCGCCGCCCAACGCGCTGACGCTCGACGAGCGTGAGCGCGTGCTGGCAGTGCTGACCGAGCCGCGCTTCGCCGACAAGGCAGTCGCGCAGATCTGGGCCGAATTGCTGGACGAAGGGGTCTACCTGGCCTCTCAATCGACCATGTACCGGCTGCTGCGCGAGCAGGGACTGGTGCGCGAGCGGCGTCGGCTGGCCGCGCATCCGGCTTATGTCAAACCCGAGTTGGTGGCCCATCAGCCGAACGACGTGTGGAGCTGGGATATCACCCGCCTGCCCGGCCCGACCCGCGGCACCTTCTACCAGCTGTATGTGATGCTCGATATCTTCAGCCGTTACCCGGTGGGCTGGCGGCTGGAGGCGGCCGAGGACGCCGCCATCGCCGAGCGGTGGATGGCCGGACTGATCACGGCACACGGCCGGCCCAAGGCGATCCACGCCGACCGGGGCAGCGCGATGACGTCCAAGAACGTCGCTCAGTTACTGGTGGACCTGGGGGTGCAGCGCAGCCATTCCCGCCCGCGCGTGTCCAACGACAACCCCTATTCGGAAGCCCAGTTCAAGACGCTGAAGTACCGCTTCGACTTCCCCGAGCAGTTCTCCTCGATCGAGCACGCGCACGCCTGGTGCACCGATTTCTTCGACTACTACCGGCACGAGCACCGTCATGCGGCGCTGGGGCTGCACACCCCGGCCTCGGTCTACTTCGGCACCGCCGGGCAGATCCAGCTCCAGCGAGCTCAGGTTCTGGCCGCGGCCTATGCGGCCAATCCAACGCGGTTCGGCCGACCGCCGACCCCGCCCCCTATGCCCACCGCGGCGTGGATCAATCCACCGACCCCACAAGCGCTCATAGCGTCCACATAGCAAGAGACTGTCTCAAGATCCTTGACAGGTACCGAAGATCCCCGGGGGAGCGAGGTTCATGGTGACCTCGCTCACGATGGATTGGAAGAGCTACGGCTTCGCCTACATCCCGGATCGGGCACCGGATCCAGAAGAGGGAAGGTATGAGCACTTCAAGGGCCCTTGGTATATCTGGACCGAGGGACCCTGAACCTGTCAGATGCATGACCTCTCGGTTCCACGCCGATGTGTGCCGTGCGCAGAGCGCTGTCAGTACCTTGAAGGTGCTGATCAGCTGGGAAACGCGATAGCGCGCCGCCCTGCATCCGTTCACGCAAGCAGACGGTTGCGAATCTCGATCGCGCCCCGGAAGCAAGCAGAATAGAGCCGGTTTCCGGGGGCGTCGCCGTTGCGCAGCCTGGGGTCAGGTATGGCCAGAAACTGGCACCTCGACAACGACCGCCAGTGCGGGGCCGACGCAGCCCCTCACGGACCGGCTGCATGAGCGTCGGGAGCATGCCCGCGGGCGAAGGCCGCCTGCGGCAGGTTCGCCATGTGCTCGCCGTACTCCTGCGGAGTCCAGCCCCGGTCGACGAGCAGCCGCTCCGATACGGTCCAGGACATCAGGCTCCACAGCATGTCGACTGCGGTCTCCAGGGTCCACGGGGTGGCCAGTCTGCGCTCGTCGGCCAGCCAGGACAGGAGCCGGGTGCAGCCGCGGCGCCAGTTGTCCATCGTGGTCTGATCCACTCGGCGGCGTCGGGGTCGGTGTAGCGGGCTCGTTCCACCGCCGGGGAGACGGCCATGATGCGCGGGTGCATCCCGGCCATGTGGTGGGCCCACTTGCGTAGCGCGGTCACTGCGTCGGGGCTGTTCCACACCTGGTTCAGGAGGAGCCGATGTCCTCGGCGGCGCCCAAAGTGGCGGTACAGCTGGGCCGGCAGGTCGCTGCATGAGGCGAAGTGCAGGTAGAGGGCGCGGGGGAGACGGATCGAGGGTGTCATCAAACGTCCGTGCCACCCGGCGGGATCGTGGTCGGTAGAGCCCGCCACGGGCTCTACCGATGATTTCTTGCGAGCTGCCGGGTCAGTACGGCCATGACTGATGTGAACAAGCCGCCGATCGTCTCCCGCCAGGATTGGCTGGCCGCAATCGACACCCTGCGCGTCCGGGAGAAGGCGCACACCCGCGAGGGCGACGCGATCGCCGCCGCTCGGCGACGGCTGCCGATGACCGAGGTGGACCCATCGGCCCCGGTCGTCGGAGGCAAGGGGCACGTCCCCCTGATCGATGTCTTCGAGGGGCGCAACCAGTTGTTCGTGTCGTATCACATGTGGCACGACGGACACACCGCCGCCGACCAGTGTGAGGGCTGCACCTTCTTCACCGGCCAGGTCCGCGAACTGTCCTATCTGCACCAGCGTGACGTCACCTTCGCCGTCTTCTGCCAGGGCCCCTACGAGGAATCCGACCGCTACCGCCGCTTCATGGGCTGGGACATGCCCTGGTACTCCGTACCCGACGAGTCGCACGAACGACTCGTCGCCGGCCGCCACTTCGGGATGAAGGCGAGCTACCTCCGCGATGGGGACCGCGTCTACGAGACGTACTGGACCACCGGCCGCGGCGTCGAACCCATGGCGCCGTCCTACGGCATCCTCGACATGACCGTCTACGGACGGCAGGAGACTTGGGAGGACTCCCCGTCCGGCTGGCCGCAGCCGTACGAGACACTCGGCCAGCAGTTCCGCAAGGACGGACGGCCGACCGCGCAATGGGCACGGATCGCCGCCGGCCACGACGACGACCTCCACAGCGGACAGCCAAGCACGGGCACGGGCAGCTCAGGCTGCTGCTCGTGAACCCAAGCCCGGACTCAAAGAGCGGCACTCAAGGAGGCGACCACAAGTGAAGCTTTGAAACGCTTGTTGATGGGCTGGTGCCGCCTGCGTGGACGGTGTTCTGTCGGTGCCGTAGGGCATGATGCCTCCGGACACCCGCCGACGCGAAGGACACCATTGGCCCGCCTGCTCCGCTACGGAGGTTGAAAGGTTAAGGTCTCGCGGCGTGGGCGCTTGAGACCATGCTGACGGCGCATGAGCCGTACCCGGCGGTGGTGGTCGACCGCCTCTGGAACGTGCTGCTGGGCAACCGCGCCATGGGGATCCTCATGGACGGCATCCCCGCCGCACCTGCTGGAGCCGCAGCCGAACGTGTTCCGGCTCGCGCTGCACCCCGACGGGCTGGCCGGGCGGCTGGCCAATCTGGGAGAGGTACGGGAGCTCTTCCTCGAACGGCTGTCCCGGCAGGTCAACGCCACCGGGGACGCCGAGCTCCAGGCGCTCCACGAGGAAGTGTCCCGCTACCCCGCCCCCGGCGACGTGCACGACCACTCGTCGCGACACCAGCCGAGCCCGATCCAGGTGCCGTTGAGAATCCGTACACCGTCCGGCGAGCTGGCGATGTTCAGCACCATGGCCACCGTCGGCGCTCCGGCCGACGTGACGCTGTCGGAGCTGGCGATCGAGCTGTTCTATCCCCTCGACGACTTCACCGCCAACGCCCTCCGCGTTATGCCGCTTGATGGTGTTTGAGCCGGTCCTTCACGCAAGGCGCGCGCTGCTGTGGCTTCGGCCTGGACCGTCCACGCAGGTCGAAGCCATCCTCGGTGTTGAGCCCAGTTCGTTCAGCCGTCGACGAGGATCGGGTGGTGGGGTGGGCCGTCGGCGAAACGACCGGCCAGCAGTGGGGGCGGCCTCGGCGGCTGTGGGTGCGCACAACGGCCCTCCCTGCCTCTTGACTGCGCGTGTAAGGTTCTCGGAGTGCCTGACCAGCATTCGCGACAGAGGTGATTCGCATGTCCTATCCCTCCCATGATCGCTATGATCACCGTCCACGATCGGCCAGGCCGTCGGTAAATCCGGCGCGGGTGTGGGGCGGCGGCGTGGCCGCTGCCGTGGTGGCCGCCCTGATCGTGGTGGTCGGGGTCATGATCAGCAAGAGGCTTCTGGGCATCCGCGTCCTCACCCCCGATGGGGCTTCCGCGTACGGCAGCGCGGCGACCACGGGATATGCGATCTCGGCCGCCGCTGCCGCGCTCGTCGCCACGCTGCTGCTCTACATCCTCATGCTGTCGACGCCGGAGCCGACCAAGTTCTTCGGCTGGATCGCCGGGCTCTTCACCGTCCTGATCACGATCCTGCCGTTCATGTACGATGCCGATCTCATCGATCAGATCGCCACGGCAGCCATCAATCTCATCATCGGCATCGCCATCGTCTCGCTCCTGGCGTCGATCGGGCGCACGGCTCTTGAGGAGATACCGGATCCGCAGCCGTACCCGTACGAGCAGCCCCGCGGACATGACGTCCGCGGATACGAGCCCCGTGGGTACGAGGCCCGGGGATATGAGCAGCGCGGATACGAGCGGCCCCGTGAGCACGAGCAGCGCGGGTACGAGCGCCGAGACTACGACCCCTACGACTGAGCAGCAGCAGCATCCTCCGCCGGCGTTCTTGGGTTCGGTCACGCCGGGCCTACGTACGTAGGTCCCCGAAATAGGTACCTATATGGGGAGTTCTCACGTCTCGTCGTGGCAGCTCACCGAGGCACTCTTGAGAGTGAGGGATCAGCCTCACTCGAAGCGAGGGCCTTAAGAACACCCATGTACCAGCATCAGCTCAGCACTCAGCCGGCCGACGATGTCCGCCGCGAGGGCGCCTCCGCCGAGGGCGTGTCCTTCGATGGCCGGAAGGTCTCGTGGTGGCTCTCGACCGACCTCCGCTCGGTGCGCAGGGCGCGCCGGCTGGCTCGGGAGACGCTGGTCGAGTGGGGCTTCGACGACCAGGTGGAGGTCGCCGAACTGCTGGTGAGCGAGCTGGTCGGCAACGCGCTCGATCATGCGCGCGGGCAGGTCGGACTCAGCTTCTCCGCTGATGACGGGCTGCTGCGGTGCGTGGTGGAGGACGAGGATCCGGAGCTGCCGTGCATGCGTACCGTTGACGAGGACGCGGAGAGCGGGCGCGGGTTGTTCCTGGTCGACATGCTCTCCAATCGCTGGGGTGCGGTTCCCACCGCGCAGGGCGGGAAGGCCATCTGGTTCGAGCTGCCGGCATTCGCCGACGCCGAGGTCGAGATGCTGGACGCTCTGGCGGTTGCCGCCTGAGTCCGGGGCTTTCGCGCCGGCTCGCGCTCACCACCGCTCCTGCAGCCAACGCAGCGAGGCCCCGGCGAGGGCGATCATCATGTTCAGCAGATGACGATCCGCCCCTGGCCCTGCCGTGACGGCGGTACGGAACAAGAACCCGGCGTGCAGCACCAACAGCTCGTCGATCTGCCCCTGAGCGAGATGACGGGTGAGCGGATGAGCGTCGGCGAGCGGCTGCGGATCCACACCGCTCAGGCGCGCGCTCGACAACACCGTGACGACGTCGCAGTAGGGCGCTCCCACCCACGCATGCGGCCAATCGACCACGACCACACGGTCCGCGTTCATCACGATGTTGAACGGATACAGGTCCCCGTGAAGCAGGGTGTGCCCGGCGAACGGTGACATCGCCGCCGCCTCCACCGCGATCAGGTCATCGAGATGGTCCGCCGCCCACGGCGCCAGCGCCGCCAAAGCGTCGCGCTCGTGGCGAGGGGTCAAGGCCGGCCATCCACCCAGCCGCGGCCGGTTCAGGACCTCCTCATCGATAGGGGACGGCGTGAGCAGCGACGCCAACTCGCCGACCGTCTCCAGGACCCGCCGCAGTTCCTCGCCGCGCCATGGCTGGGCGGGAAGACGACCGGCGATCTCCTCGAACGCCAGGGCGATCCAGTCGCCGTCGTCGTACGTGCCGAGCAGGCGCGGCACCGGGGCCTGCGGGGGAAGCCGCGCTGAGATCGCCGCTTCCCGGCGGTGAAACCCTGCCACCGCGGGTGCCCGCGCCGACTGCGCGGCCTTGACGAAGGCGCCTCTGCCGTCCGCCAGTCGCACGCGGGCGGCCAACCCTTCCGAGAAGCCGCCCGGCTGGTCGATCGTGGCGATCACCTTGGCGCCGAGCAGCCGCTCGACACCTGCCATCACTTCGGAGGGCAAGGCGTCCCACGCGAGCCTCCGGCCGCCGGTGGCACGCGGCATCTCCATACCCGATGGAACGATCATTCCGTTCACGTCCTTCCCGTTGCGGAGGTCGACGGATTCTGGCCGGAACCGGGCCTGACCCGCCGCCAGATCGGGTAGCCGATCGCGGTGAGCGCGGCGAACAGGGGCGCGGCGTGCCCGAAGCCGACTTCGGCGAGCAGCAGGTCCAGGACCGGCGTCAGCATCGTGAGGCAGATGACGCACCGCGGCGGTGCGGGAACGTCGAGCCGCGCTTTCCCCAGGGGGTACGTTTCCACGGTTTCGCCACCGACAACCCGGCCTGGAAGGCGATCGCCGACGCCATGAGCACCGTGGCGAAGAGCAGACCGGCATCGGCATCTCGTACGCCCTCCGCCGGCGCCGTGAGCCTCGGGCTGAGGAGGAAGATGGCCGCGTAAGTGCGGCCGTCAAGTGTTGATCTTCGTCCAGCCGGAATTGACCTGCGGCTCGTCGCCGGAAATGGCAGCATGATCCGGTGATGACCACGTGGGACGAGGCGTTCGCGAACCGATATGAGGAATGGTCGGCGCACATGACGGCCGACGTCGCGTTCTATGTCGATCTCGCACGCGAGACGGACGGGCCGCTGGTCGAGCTCGCGGTCGGCAACGGGCGGGTCGCGATCCCGGTCGCGCGGGCAACCGGCCGGCGGGTCATCGGCATCGACGTGTCGCCGGCGATGCTCGCCCAAGCCCGTACCCGGGCGGCCGAAGCAGGAGTGGAGCTCGACCTGCGTGCGGCCGACATGCGTGACTTCGCGGTGGACGAGCCGGCGGCGCTGATCTACTGCCCGTTCCGATCGCTGCAGCACCTGCCGACCTGGGCCGACCGCCGCCGCACCTTCGAACGTGTCGCCGCGGCCCTCCGGCCGCGGGGACGCTTCGCCTGGAACGCCATCGCCTTCGACCATCGCATTGCCGCGCGGCTCGACGGTGAGCACCAGGACGAACCCGTACCGCACACGATCCGTCATGCCGTGGGCGACAACCGTATCGACATCGTCCTCGACGACGGCGCGACGAGTTCCTTCTGGTGGGGGACGAAGAACGAGTGGCTCGGGCTGATCGACGTCGCCGGTCTTGAGCTGGAGGCGCTCTATGGCGGCTTCGCGCGCGAGCCGTTCACCGAGGAAAGCCGCGAGTACGTGTTCATAGCCCGCCGCCGGGAGCCGTGAATGTCGCACGCGCTACGCCTGGCCGCTTACCAGGCCGTTTCCACCCGACTGGCGCTGCTCAGCGACCGCCAGATCATCGACCTCGTGAACGCGGCCACGCCGCACGGCGCCGGCATCGGCGGCAGATCGGCGGAGCTGGAGGTCGACGGCAGGCAGGTCTTCGTCAAGCGGGTGCCGCTGACGGACCTTGAAACCCGGCCGGAACATCTCCGCTCGACGGCCAACCTCTTCGACCTGCCCACCTTCTACCAGTACGGCATCGGCTCGGCCGGGTTCGGGGCCTGGCGGGAGCTGGCGACCCACACCATGACCACCAACTGGGTCCTCGGTGACATCTACGACGGCTTCCCGCTGATGTACCACTGGCGGGTCGTGCCCGATTCCCCTCCGGTGGGCTTCGCCGACGAGTTCGGGGGCGTGGAGGGGGCGGTCGAGCACTGGGAAGGCTCCCCGGCCGTGCGCGAGCGGCTTGAGGCCATCGGCCGGTCCTCGCTCAGCTTGGTGCTCTTCCTCGAGCACATCCCGCAGACGCTGGCCGCATGGCTGCGCGACCATCAGGACGGCGACACGTACGCATGGGCAGAGCGGGCTCTGGCCCGCGGGACCGCCTTCATGAGCGCCAACGGGCTCGTCCACTTCGATGCTCATTTCCACAATGTCCTGACCGACGGCCACCGCATCTATTTCGCGGACTTCGGGCTCGCGCTCTCTTCTCGATTCGACCTCTCGGCAGGCGAGGCCACGTTCCTGTCTGATCACCTTGCCTACGATCAGCACTACACCGCGGCTCATCTTCTGCGTTACCACCTCCCTGGTGGCGCTCACGACCAGGCGTTCCTCCGCGACTGGATCGCGGGCGACACGCGGCCCGCGCACGTCCCGTCCGCACTGGCCGCGATCATCGACCGGCACGCCAGGACGGCTCTCGTCATGAACGACTTCCACCAACGCCTCATCACCGAGACCAAGCACACGCCGTATCCGGTCGGCGAACTCAAGCGGGCTGCAGAACAGTGACCATGAACGCTCACGTCACTGTGTGACCCAGGTGGTGACGTCGACGTCGCGCGGGTTGACGAGTTCGGAGAGCACGACAGAGGACGTGGTCTCGCCGAGCGTGCCGAGCTCCTCCAGCACCGTTTCGAGATGGCGGGCGTCGCGTACGGCGATCGTGAGCTCGTAGCAGTTCTGGCCGGTCACATGGACACAGGACAAGACGCACGCTGTGGTCAGCAGGCGTTGGCGTAGGTGATTCGCGTCCTTCGTGGAACGGTAGCGGGGGCGCAACGCGACGCGGACCTGGAGGCCGAGGCCGAGCCGGGCCAGATCGAGATGCGCGGTGTAGCCCTGGATCACGCCGCTGTCCTCGAGCCGGCGGAGTCTCTCGGCGACCGCCGATCGGCTCAGGGACACACGCCGGCCCAGTTCGGCGAGGCTGGTCCGGGCGTCGCGAGTGAGCTCGCGGATGATTTTCATGTCAATGGGGTCGACAACCGGCGGTTCGTCGGTGTTCACGGCTGAAAGTCTCCACATCGATGGTCAAAGGCGCTGTACGCCTTCACTTTGGCATGTCCCGAAGGTGGCTGCGGGGCATAGCGTTCCTGGTCATGAAGGCGACTGTTCTGCAGGGCGTGGGTGACATCCGGCTGGTCGAGGTGCCTGATCCGGTGCTTCGCGAGCCCACTGACGTGCTGGTGCGGGTACGGCTGGCGGCTGTGTGCGGGTCCGATCTGTGGCCGTACCGAGGGCTTGAATCCTTCGCGCCCGGCGATCGGATGGGGCACGAGTGGATCGGGACCGTGGAGGAGATCGGGCCGGAGGTCGTACGGCTGCGGAAGGGGGATCTCGTGGTGGCGCCGTTCGCGTTCGCGGACGGCGGGTGCCCGGCGTGCCGGGACGGCCTGCCCACTTCCTGCCGGCGCGGCGGGTTCTGGGGTGGAGCCGACGACGGGGGGCAGGCAGAGGCGGTACGGGTGCCGTTCGCCGATGCGACCCTGGTCCCCGTCAGGGCCGACGTCGATGACGATCTGGCTCGGAGGTTGTTGCCGTTGACCGACGTCATGGCGACCGGGCACCACGCCACGGTCCTTGCCGGGGTCGTGCGCGGTGGGACGGTCGTGGTGATCGGCGATGGCGCGGTGGGCTTGTGCGCGGTTCTGGCCGCGCGGCGGGCCGGGGCCGAACGCATCATCTCCGTCGGTCGGCATGCCGAGCGTGCGCCGTTGGCCCGGCGCTTCGGCGCCACCGACACCCTCCACGCCGACGATCCGCAGACCGCCCCGCTGATCGTCGAGCGCACCGGCGGCGGCGCCGTTTCGGTGGCCGAGTGTGTCGGCGGGCAGTCGGCGCTCGACCTCGCGCTGGCGGTGGCGCGTCCCGGCGGCACGATCGGCTCGGTCGGGGTGCCCAACGGCGTCACCCGGGTGGATCTCTACCGGTTCTTCCGGGCCAACGTCGCGCTGCGTGCGGGTGTGGCGCCGGTCCGGGTCTATCTCGACGCGCTCATCGATGACGTGCTCGCCGGGCGGCTCGATCCATCGCCCGTCTTCACCGCGGAGGCGGCCTTGGCCGGCATCGCCGACGCTTACCGGGCCATGGACCGACGCCAAGCGATCAAGGTGGCGGCCAGGCCGTGAAGTGTTCCTTGGCGATGACCCCGTGCGCGCCGGTCGTCCGGTCCACGACCTGCGACACCTCGAAATTGGCGGCCGCGGACAGGTGGGCGTGGGCGACGGCGCGGTAATGCTTAGCGGGCGTCCGGAGAGAGGCGGAAGACGCGTAGCTCGCGGCCGGAGCGGTCGGTGTAGCCCTGGTAGAGCGGCCAGAAGCGGATGAGGGTCTGCCAGGCCTGCTCGCGTTCGGCGTCTGTCAGCAGGGCGGCCGTCACGGGGATCACACGGCCCTGGAAACGCACCGTGGCCTGTGGGGTCTTCAGGAGGTTGCCGCTCCAGGCGGGATGGTGCTCCCTGCCGAAGTTGCTGCCCACCACGAGGAACGTGCCACCGTCCTCGGGCCAGCAGGCCAGCGGGGTCTCGCGGGGCTGCCCCGACTTGCTGCCGGTCGTGGTGAGCAGCAGGTGGGGGATCATCTGGTCGCCCATGAGGGCGCGGCCGCCGGTCAGCCGGTTGACGAGGCGGTCCAGGGGCGGCACGATCTTGGGCGCGACCAGGGCGAAGCCCCTCGTGCCCGCGAGCCACTGGAAGAACGGGCGCAGCGCGGTGCTGACGCGTGCCTTGAACCCGCCGCTGGACTGCTGCTGCTCGACCACGGTGACCTCACGTCCGGATCCGGTAGGCGGTGGTGACGGGGCCAGGATAGTGCCCAAGCAAGCGATTGGTCTACCTGGTCTCGCCGGCCTTCCGCGCCGCCTGCTCCAGACGGTTCCGGTACGTCTCCCACCACGTCTCATCCCTGGACGGCAGGTTGCCGTTGTCCGCGCGTAGTCCGGCGGCGCCGTCGATCATCTCTCTGACGATGTCGGCGTGGCCGGCATGGCGGTTGGTCTCGGTGATCACGTGAATGAGGATCCGGTGCAGGGTGGCCTCGCGGCGCTCGGCCGGCCACCAGGCGACTCGACCGACGGCGTCCAGGGGCAGCTCGTTGATCGTGGCGTCCGCGTGCGCCCAGGCCCGGTGGTACAGCGCGATGATCTGCTCGCGGGACTCGTCGGCCGTCGCCCACATGTCCGCGTTGGGCTCCGCGTCCTCCTCGAACCAGGGGAGCGGCTCGCCGGACGGGCGGTCGAAGACGTCGCCGAAGTAGCCGAACTCGACGCTGGCCACGTGCTTGATCAGGCCGAGGAGGTTGGTGCCCGTCGGGGTCATGGGGCGGCGGACGTCGTACTCGGAAAGGCCGTCGAGCTTCCATAGCAGGGCATCGCGGGCGATCTGCAAATAGCGGTGGAGGTCGGCTTTGGGGTCCGATACGGTCATGCGGATCATTGTGTCAGTTCGGGGGATTGGGCTTTATGCGAACGCGACGGGGTGCCCGGATCGTGCTGCTCGATCGTGATGAGCGGGTCCTTCTGATTCAGCACCGGAACGACGGCGCCATCGTGGTGCCGGGCTCGCCCGTACGGGATCTGTTCTGGATCCCGCCCGGTGGAGGTGTCGAAGAAGGAGAGGACTTCCTCGACGCCGCGCGGCGGGAGCTGGTGGAGGAGACCGGGCTGACGGACGTCGAGTGGGGCCCGTGCCTGTGGATTCGGGACGTTCAGGTGACGTGGAACGGGCGGCCGGTGCACAAACAAGATCGGTACTTCCTTGCCCGGTATCGCGGCAGTGCCGATGACGTCAGCCGTGCCCGTTTGGATCCGGGCGAACAGGAACTGATCATTGAGCTGCGATGGTGGTCCCTGGAAGATCTGGCCGGTGCCGACGGGGAGGCGTTGCGGCCTCCAGGGTTGCCCGAGTTGCTCGCCGACGTGCTGGCGGGACGGCTGCCGGATGGGCCACGCGTGCTGCGTGCGTGAGGACGCGGCACGGCAGGCCGCGGTCCCCAGCGGTCAGCGGCGGTGCCACATGGCGTTGAGGCGGTGCGCGGTCGCCTGGTACGCCTCCTCGACCGCCGGCGTGAGCACCACGTCCGCACCCGGCCCCGCGGCGGCCAGGCACTCGCGCAGCACGATGGACTCGGCCGTGTCGGCGAGGTCCAGCAGGCCGCTGATGCTGGCGGCGGCGGCGACCAGATCCGTGCCCGACAGATTCGAGCCGCCGGCCTCCAACGCGTCGCGTACCACGCCCGCGCGCACCGCGCCCATGCCGAGCGCGGCGGCGGCGGCCGACAGCGTCGCCACGTCGAGCGGGTCGACGTCCACCAGGCGCAGCGGGACGTGCTCGGTCCGGCCGCCCGGCGCGTACAGCCGGCCCGCGAGCCTGGAGGCCGCGGCGCGCTGTCCCTGTGTGGGCCCGAGCGCTCGCCACAGTCGGCGCAGTGCGGTCAGCGCCGTGCCGTTCGCCAGCGGGCCGGGCAAGGTGGCGCCGTCGTCCTCGGCGGCCTTCAACGTCAGCAGCAGTCGCTCCAACTCCTCGATCGCGCGGGCCAGGTCCTCGCCCAGGTCGGGCACCAGGACCACGCGCGGGCCCAGAGCTGTCATGCGCCCCTCCGGGTGAGGGCGGGGACGGGCGGGGCGCTACCAGGCCCGGAGGTGGGGGCGGGCGAGTCGCCTCTGGGCTGGGGCGTGCGTGCGGGCCTGACGTCGATGGGCCGGGAGGGAGCGAACCGGAGGTTGCCGGGCAGCGGGGCGTGGGCCGAGTGGGCGTCGCGGGGTGAAGGCGGGGCGAGGCCGGTGGCTAAGTGCGTGCGAGCCTCGACGGCAGCGCCGACCGGCGCGTGCGCCGGGGACAGCGGGTGCTGAAGGGGGGTCACATTCGCGAGGGTACGCCGCACCCCGGGCGTTCGCCGGTTACTGCGATGAAATGTGATTGTTGCTCCTGTTTGGCGCCCGCATCGGAGACCACGCTCAGTGGTCGTGCGCCCGATCCGGGTCTGCGTGCTCGGCGTCGTACGCCGCCACGGCGCGCTTGCCCGCGGTCATCCGCCACGCCTGCTCCAGCAGCGCACCGATCTCCGCCCAGTCGGGCTCGACGTCATGCAGGTCGACGCCGACCCACGACTTGACGTAGGCGGGCCGGAAGTAACGTGCCGGGTCGGCCGCCATCAGCGTCTCCAACTCGCCCGGCGGCGCCTTCACGGCCAGCGTCAGCCGCCCGTCCCCGTGGTGGTCGATGAGCAACCAGGCGATCCGCTTGCGTCCCAGCATGAACCCGACGTGCCCGAACGAGTCCTCGGCGACCACCCCGGGCAGCCCGCCGGCCAGCTCGGCCAGCCGATCACGCACCCGCTCGACGTCCGCATCCGTCCACCCGCCTGCCATGCCAAGCAGCCTAGAACCCGGCACCGACAATACGCTGGCCGAACGGATCGAATTGGACCTGGCACTCTTGACCGCCGGGGCCCTATTCTCACGCGTCGTGAAACTCTTAAAAAGCGCGGCATTGGCGTGCGTCCTGACGGCATCTATCGCGGTCATGGCCCCCACCGCGGCGGCGGCGTACCCCGTGAAAGACCCCAAGCTCACCAAGAACCCGCTCTACGAGGCAGGTGCGCTGCCGACGACCACGTGCGCGGAATCGGAGCTCAAGCGCAACAATCTCACGTTGGCCCGCGCCTATCTGGACGCGGTCGTCGCCTGCCTGGAAACGGCGTGGGAGCAGCATCTCACGAACGCCGGCCTGAGTTACGAGAAGGTCAAGGTCCGGCACATGAACCGGATCCCCAAGAACTACTGCGGTTTCGACGTAGGAAAGGAGGACTCCCAGGCGTGGTACTGCGGCCGTAATGGCACGCTGGTCTTCCAGCTCGGCAAGGGATGGCTCGACAACCCTTACGACCTGTGGCTGTTCAACACGGCGTCCTCCTTGTACGGCTACCACGTGCAGAAGCTCGTCGGCATCTCCGCCGCCTACGACAAATTGCGCTATCGCAACAGGACGGAGTACGACGAGCAGGAGCGTCGCCAGAGCCTGCAGTCCGAATGCCTCGGTGGCGTCTTCATGAAGAGCGTGTGGCCGATCGAGGGCAGGACCACGAACGACTGGAACGAGTTGCTGGACATCGTCCAGGGTGACGAGCCCGGCGAGAGGCGTTGGTTCGGCAAGACGTCCACCGTCAAGTCGTGGATGAGGCGCGGGTTCGCCAGCGGCGATCCGGGCTCCTGCAACACCTGGGCCGCCCCGTCGTCCAAGGTGGCGTGAAGGCGGATCATGTAAGGGCTAATATAAGTGCTGTTATATCCCTGTGGAGAGGAGCCGTCCGCTTGTATCCCCCGATTGAGCCGTACGACCACGGCATGCTCGACGTCGGCGACGGCAACCTCGTCTACTGGGAGGTCTGCGGCAACCCCGAGGGCAAGCCCGCGCTCGTCGTGCACGGCGGGCCGGGCTCGGGCTGCTCGGTCAACATGCGGAAGACGTTCGACCCGGAGCGTTACCGGGCCGTCCTGTTCGACCAGCGCAACTGCGGCCGCAGCCGGCCGCACGCCAGCGACCCGGCGACCGACCTGACGGCCAACACCACGCACCACCTGATCGCCGACATGGAGCTGCTCCGTGAGCACCTCGGCATCGACAAGTGGCTGTTGTACGGAGGCTCGTGGGGCTCGACGCTGATCCTCGCCTACGCGGAGGCGCATCCCGAGCGGGTGTCGGAGATCGTCATTCCCGCCGTGACCACCACCCGCCGCTTCGAGATCGACTGGCTCTACCGCGGCGTCGGCAGGTTCTTTCCCGAGGAATGGGAGCGGTTCAGGCAGGGCGTGCCGGAGGCCGACCGCGGCGGTGACACGTTCGCCTTGCTGGCGGCGTACTCGCGGCTCCTGTCCGATCCCGACCCCGGCGTCCGCGCGAAGGCCGCCCGCGACTGGGTCACCTGGGAGGACGCGGTGATCTCCCTGGAGACCAACGGCAAGCCGAACGCCTACAGCGACCGGCCCGACGACGCCGTGATGGCGATGACGCGGATCTGCTCCCACTACTTCTCCAACGGCGCCTGGCTGGAGGAAGGCGTGCTGCTGCGCGAGGCCGGGCGGCTGGCGGGCATCCCCGGCGTCCTCATCCACGGCCGCCTGGACCTCGGCGGACCGCCCGACACGGCGTGGCACCTGGCCCGGGCGTGGCCGGACGCCCGGCTGATCGTGGTGGACGACTCCGGGCACACCGGCAGCGAGACGATGCGGAAGGAGATCTTCGCGGCGCTGGACGCCTTCGCCGATCGCTGACCATGTGTGGAACTCCGCGGCTCGCGATCATCTGAGGGCTTGAGGACGGCGCCCGGTGACCATCGCCTCGCCGTCGGTCGATGCCGTACGGGAGCCGCGGGTTCGCACGATCATGACCGTAACCGCGCCGCCCATTCGGCCACCACCCATTTAACGTTTCCGGCCCGTACGGCGGCCGGAAGGCGCCTGCGGCGGGAGCACCTCGACCGACGTCTTGCGAATGTGGTCGTAGACCAGCGAGGTGCGCACGTCGGCGATGTTTCGGTGGCGCGCGACGTGGTCGAGCACGAAGTCGCGCAGGTGGCTCGCGTCACGCACGGCCACTTGGATGATGAAGTCGTCGCCGCCCGACACGACGAAGACGGCGAGGGTCTCCGGCAGGGCGGCGACGTAGTCGCGGAAGCCTTCGACGGCCTCGCGGATCTTGGGGTGCAGCCGCACGTTGATCAGCGCCTGGACGGGGCGGCCGATGGCGTCGAGGTTGACCTCGGCGTGAAAGCCCTCGATCACGCCGTTCACGCGGAGCGAGCGGACGCGTTCCAGGCAGGTCGAGGGCGCGATGCCGATGCGCTCGGCGAGCTCGCGGTTGGTCTGGCGGCCGTCGCGCTGCAGCTCGACGAGGATCGCCGTATCAAGTTCGTCCACGAGCCCATCCTCCCACCGATCTCCGAATTTCCTTCGGTATTTGTCATTCTCTGTTGGCGGAATGACGGCGTCGATGTGACTCTTCTGTCAGAACTTCGGAGAAAGGACCGTAGATGAGCGTGCTCGCCGAGCTTGACCGCCGCACCGATCTGCCCACCAAGAAGTTGCCGGTCAAGTGGGTGATCGTCATAGACCGCGACCTGCCGCGCGGGTTGCAGGCCAACGCCGCCGCCTGCCTGGCGGCCTCCGTCGGGGTGGCGGTGCCCGCGATCGTCGGATCGGGCGGCGTGGACGGCTCGGGGGTCCCGCACGCGGGGCTGCCGTGGACCGGGTGCGCGGTGCTGGCCGCCCCGGCCGCGATCGTGCGCCGGATCAGGAACGACGCGGCCGCCGAGGCGGATCTGATCGTCTCCGACATGGCCGACATCGCCCAGCGGGCGGACGTCTACGACGACTATCTGGCCGCGCTGGCCCGTACCGAAGATCTCTCTTACTATGCGGTCAGCCTGTTCGGGCCGCGCCCGGTCGTGGAACGTCTCACCGGGCGGCTCCCGCTCCTGCGCTGATCGCCCTCAGGGCGCGGCCAGGCGGGCGGCCGGCAGGGCGGCGAAGACGATCAGGGACAGCCCGCAGGCCGCCTCCAGGAGGCGTACCGCGAGGGGCGGCAGCGCCCGGCGCAGCAGGGCGATGAGGCCTGCGGAGATGAAGCACCAGGCGAGGGAGGAGGTCATGAAACCGGTGAAGAAGACGGCGAGTCCGGTCAGGTCCGCGTCCTGCCCCAGGACGGCGCTGACCGCCCCGGCCGCCCCCGACCAGTAGACGACGTTCCAGGGGTTGCCGAGCGACATGGCCGCGCCGACCGCGAGCGCTCCTCGCCCTGAACGGTCGCCGGAAGCCGTCTCGGCACGTGGGAACGCGGCGTCACGCAGGGCCGTCACCCCGAGCCAGCCCAGCAGCAGGCACCCGGCCACCGTCAGCGGGACACGCAGTGCAGGCACCGCGAACAGCGCCCCGACGCCGGCCAGCCCGAGCAGCGCCCACACGGCGTCACCCGCCAGCGACCCGACCTGCACCGCGAACGCCGGGCCGAACCCGCCGCGCACGCCGCGCCGCAACGACTCGCTGAAGACCGCACCCGGCGCCGCGTTGAACAACAAGCCGATCCAGAGGGCCAGCACGAAGATCTCGGACATGACAGTCAATCTGGCGGTCGCAGGCCCCTGGAGTCTTGTCAGATGTTGATGCGGCGGTAGCGGCCGGGGGTGACGGCGTACGCGGCCGTGAAGTGCCGGTGGAAATGTGCCTGGTCGGCGAAGCCCAAGGCGTGCGCCACGTCGGCCACGGGCTCGCCGCGCCGCAGCCGCCGGCGCCCCTCCGCCAGCCGCGCCTGCAGGTGCCACGCGTACGGCGGGCAGCCCGTGGCCCGGGTGAACGAGCGTATGAGGTGCTCACGGGACATCCCGGCGTCCTCGGCCAGACCGGCCACCGACGGCGGGCTGGACAGGTCGGCGCGGAGCCGGTCGAGCACGGAGGCGATCCTGGCGTCGTCAAGGGTGCTGTCGCCGGCCCGGCCCGTGCCGGCCAGGTCAAGCAGGCGCAGCAGCACCAGGGTCAGGCGTTCCTCGATCAGTGCCGGATCGCCGCCCGGCAGGTCCCTGACCGCCCGCAGCAGCTCGGCACGGAGCGGGGCGGAGCGGACGACCGGGCGCTCGAAGTCCACCGGCGCGCCGCCGGTCAGCGCGGTGAGCGCGGCAGGCGGAACGTACCAGCTCACGCAGGTGAACGCCGTCCCGTCGGGCGTCCGCGTCGTGCAGGACTGGACCTGGCCGGGGTTGTAGACGGTCACCTCGTCCAGGTCCACCTCGAACGAGGCACGGTCCAGGCGTACCGCCTCGCGGCCGCACAGGTTGGTGCTGATCACGTAGTCGTCGTGGCTGTGCCGGGGGAACCCGCCGGACGCCGGTCTGACGACGGCCAGCTGCGTGCCGTTCACGTCCCTGACCTGCTGCATATCGGAAAGGTTAGGTCATATGCGTACGCGTTCGTCCTGGCTGACCGCGCCCGCCGCGACCTCGTCGAAGGAGGGAGCGGCGACCGGCGAGCGCGGCGACGCCGCCGCACCGGCCGTACGTCGGCGATCCGGCCGCTGACCGTGACCCGGCGACCGGCCCGTCCCCTGGCAGGGGCGGACCGAGGGTTGTGCTATCTTGGAATGGTCGTTCCAAGATAGGAAAATGTCGATGCCGGACGTGAAGCACTTCGACCCCGATGCCGTGCTGGAGCAGGTGGAGCGCCTGTTCTGGCAGCGCGGCGCGGCCTCCACGGGGATCGCGGAGGTCGTGGCGGCCACCGGGCTCAGCCGCTCCAGCCTGTACGCCACCTTCGGCGGCAAGCAGCAGCTCTACGTGCGGGCGCTACGCCGCTACGTCGAGCGGCGCTCGCAGCCGGTCTTCCAAGCCCTGGCAGGCGACGGACGCGGCCTGGAGGCCGTCGAGGGCTTCTTCGGCCGGCTGATCGAGGACCGGTGCTCCGGCGAGCACGCCCGCTGGGGATGCATGGTCTCCAACGCCCACGCGGGCGGGGAAGGCGGCGATCCCGAGGTGCGTGACGTGCTGGACCAGCACCAGCGCCGGCTCCGTACCGCGATGCGCGCGGCGCTGGAGAGCGCGAGCCTCCGCCCGGGGCTGGACCTCGACGCCGCCGCCGAGATGCTCGCCCTGCTGGCCTACGGGGTCAATCTGCGCTCGCGGGCCGGCGCGGACGCGGCCGACCTGCGGCGGGGCGTGTCCGCCGCACTCGACATGCTGAGAAACCACGAGGAGCAAAGATGACCAGACCGCAGGCCGTGATCTTCGATGTGAACGAGACGCTCACCGACATGGAGCCGCTGCGGGCCAGGTTCGAGGACGTCGGACTGCCCGGCCACCTCATGGACACCTGGTTCGCGAGCGTGCTGCGTGACGGCTTCGCGCTGGCGGCGGCCGGCGGGTACGCCGAGTTCGCCAGGATCGCTCATGACGTGCTCAGGGGGATGAGCCTGGAGGACAAGGCGATCGGCCATGTGCTGAGCGGGTTCGCCGAGTTGCGGGTGCATCCCGACGTGCCGGAGGGCATGCGGAAGTTGCGCGAGAGCGGCATCCGGCTGTTCACGATGACCAACGGTGCCGCCGCCATGACCGAGGGCATCCTGCGCCGCGAAGGGCTGCTGGACCTGGTGGAGGCCAGGCTGGACGTGAGCGGCCCAGGGGTGTGGAAGCCCGCCCGCGCGGCCTACGAGTACGCCGTCGGCCAAGCGGGCGTGCGCCCCGAGCAGGCGGCCCTGGTCGCCGTGCACCCCTGGGACATCGACGGCGCCCAGCGGGCCGGGCTCGTGGGGGCGTACCTGGACCGGCGCGGCACGCCGTACCCCAGTGTGCTGAGCGCCCCGACCGTGTCCGCCCCCGATCTGCGGGCCCTGGCCGATCTCTGGAGCTGACCGTCACGGCCTGCCGGGGAAGAAGTCCGCACCCTGGACGTACTCCATCGCCTTCGTGAACTCCGGGTCGCTCATGCGGCGCTCCCACTCCTCCGGCGAGACGTCCTCGATGTGGGTCTGGATCCACCACAGGTTCCCGAACGGGTCCCGGACCCGGCCCACCAGGTCGCCGAAGGCCAGGTGCGTGACCTCCGTGACCGATGTGCCGCCCGCCTCGACGGCCCGGCGGTGGGTGGCGTGGGCGTCGGGCACGTACAGGCGGAGGAAGCCCGGCGTCGGCGGCCAGTCCGGCTTCGCGTCGAACAACATCACGATCGCGTCGCCGATCCGCACCTCCGCGTGCCCGATGCGGCCCTGGTCGTCGGTGACGCGGCCCAGCTCCACGGCGTCGAAGGCGCTCTTGATCCAGTCGATGAGCCCTGCGGTGTCGTGCGAGATGAGCCATGGCGTCACGGTGGTGTAGCCCTCGGGGATCGGCTTGAAAGTCATGTTTTCCTCCCGGAAAGTGCGATGCCATCACGCTATTCCGGATGTAGGTCAGAACCTGACCTACATGGCACGGCATTCTGGATTCATGAGTGAATCCCGCCTCCTCAGCCTCCTCTCGCTGCTCCAGACCCCGCGCGAGTGGTCCGGCGGCGAGCTGGCCGAGCGGCTCGGTGTCAGCCGCCGGACGATCCGGCGCGACATCGAGCGCCTGCGCGACCTCGGCTACCCGGTCGAGGCCAGCATGGGCGCCGACGGCGGCTACCGGCTGGTCGCGGGCAGGGCCATACCGCCGCTGCTGCTGGACGACGAGGAGGCGGTGGCCATCGCGGTCGGCCTGGCCACCGCGGCCAGGCATCCGGTGCAGGGCATCGAGGAAGCGTCGGTACGGGCTCTGGCCAAGCTGGAGCAGGTGTTGCCGTCCCGGCTGCGGCACCGGGTGCGATCCCTGGGCGGCGCGACCGTCCCGCTGCCTGCCGTCGAGACACCCGAGGTCGATCCCGAGCAGCTGACCACGCTGGGGACGGCGGTGGCGAACCGGGAGCGGGTGCGATTCGCATACCGGGCCAACGACGGAGTCACCCGTACGCGCCTGGTGGATCCGCACCGGCTGGTGGTGGCCGGGCGGCGCTGGTACCTGCTCGGGCACGACCACGAGCGCGACGACTGGCGGATCTACCGCATCGACCGCATCACAGACCTGCGCGCGACCGGCGCCAGGATCGTGCCGCGGGAGCCGCCTGCCGAGGACGCCGCCGCGTACGTGCGGGACAAGCTCTACTCGACGGTCCCCACCTACGAGGCCGTCGTCACGCTGCACACGCCCGTCACGGAGGTGATCAGGGGAATGGGCGAGGTCACCCCGGTCGACGAGCGGACCTGCCGGCTACACATGCACGGTGACACCCTGGACTGGCTGGCGTTCCGGCTGCTCGCGCTGGGGTGCGAGTTCGAGGTGCACGAGCCGCCCGAGCTCGTCCCGCACCTGCGCGCGCTGTCCGCCCGCCTCAGCCGAGCGGCCGGTCGGCCAGGAACTCCAGCACCATAGGACTGGCGACCACACGGAACTCCTCGAAGTACGCGCGGCGCACGTCCTGCACGGCCGGCACGTCGGCTACACGCCTACGATCCTGCCAGGCAGGAAAAAAGTTCCGGCATGAGGTCCGGTCCGCCGTCCCGGCTCCGACGTCCCTCGTGAAAGCCACGCAAGAGAGGACCACCAGCCATGAAGTACATGATCCTTTCGTACGCTTCCCAGCGGGACTACGAGGCCATGGCAGGCAAGGACACCGGCCTGCCCGTCTGGTCGGAAAAGGACCTGGCGGCCATGGGCGAGTTCATGACGACCGTCAACAAGGAGCTGGAGGAGTCAGGCGAGCTGGTCGAGACCCGCGGCCTGACCGCGCCCGTCCACACCCGAAGGGTCGGTGCCCGCGACGGTCAGCCGTTCGTCACCGACGGGCCGTACGCCGAGACGCAGGAGGTGCTGGCCGGCTACTGGATCGTGGAGTGCGAGAGCATCGACCGGGCCACCGAGATCGCCGCCCGCCTGGGGCAGTGCCCGTACCCGGGCAACGCCTACGACAACGCCTACGCCGACATCCGGCCCATCGCCGAGGCGGCCGACGACATGGGGTTCTGATCGACGACACACGGGACGAGGACCTGCTGCGCGAGCTGGCGCCGCAGGTCCTCGGCGCGCTCGTCCGGCGTTACGGGCATTTCCCCACCGCCGAGGACGCCATGCAGGAGGCGCTGCTCGCCGCCGCCGCGCAGTGGCCCGAGGAAGGCCGGCCGGAGGACCCGCGCGCCTGGCTGATCACGGTCGCCTCGCGCCGGCTGACCGACCTGCTGCGCAGTGAGCAGGCACGCCGGCGGCGGGAGGACGCCGTGGCGGCGTGGACCTTGCCCGGCGACTGGCTCGCGCCCGCCGCCGACCAGCCGGTCGCCGCTTCGGACGACACGCTCGTGCTGCTGTTCATGTGCTGCCACCCGTCACTGACGCCGTCCTCCCAGATCGCGCTCACGCTCCGCGCGGTCGGCGGCCTCACCACCGCGGAGATCGCCCGGGCGTTCCTGGTGCCCGAGAGCACGATGACGCGCCGCATCACGCGGGCCAAGCAGCGCGTCAAGGACAGCGGCGTGCGCTTCCGGCTGCCGAGCGAGGCCGAGCGCACCGAACGACTCGCCGCCGTGCTGCACGTGCTCTACCTGATCTTCAACGAGGGATACGCCAGCACGTCCGGGCCCGACCTGCAACGTGCCGAGCTGGCCGCCGAGGCGATCAGGCTGGCCCGTATCGTCCACCGGCTGCTGCCCGGCGACGCCGAGGTGGCCGGGCTGCTCGCGCTCATGTTGCTCACCGACGCCCGCCGCCCGGCCCGCACCGGTCCCGACGGCGCGCTGATCCCGATGGCGGAGCAGGATCGCAGCCTGTGGAACACCGCCCAGATCGAGGAGGGGATCGCGCTCGTCACCGGGGCACTTGCTCGGGGGAGGGTGGGGCCGTACCAGCTGCAGGCGGCCATCGCGGCGGTGCACGACGAGGCGCCGAGCGCGGAGGAGACCGATTGGCCGCAGATCGCGGCGCTGTACGAGCTGCTCATGCGCATGTCAGGCAACCCCATGGTGGCGCTCAACCACGCCGTCGCCGTGGCCATGTCCCAGGGGCCGACCGCCGGGCTGGCCCGGCTCGAACGGCTCCGCTCCGACGAGCGCATCGCCGCGGACCACCGGATGTACGCGGTCAGGGCGCACCTGCTGGAGATGAGCGGGGACCACGCGGCCGCGCGGGAGGCGTACGAGGAGGCGGCGCGGCGCGCCATGAGCCTCCCGCAGCAGCGCTACCTCCACGCCAGGGCCGCCCGGCTGAAGGGCTCAGACTGACCCCGCTTGTGCCGTGAACGCCGTCAGGCTCTTCAGTTCGTGCCGCTTCACCTCGGCGAACAGCTCCGACAACCCTTCCTGGATCCGCGCCAGCTTGTCCTCGGGCAGGCGCAGCGTGCGGGCGATCCTGGACGGGTCGCGGCCGCCGTGCCAGGCGATCACCGCCCGGCCGCCCGGACGGGTGACGCGGCGCACCTCCCGCAGGCCGTCCATCAGGTCCGGCCAGAGCGCCACCGTGTTGACCGTGACCACGCAGTCGAAGCTCGCCTCGGGGAAGCCGGTGTCGGACGCGGTGCCCAGCCGCAGGTCGGCGCCGCCCGCCCGGCGAGCCGCCTGCTCCCGCATCTCGGGCGAGGGGTCGACGCCGCAGACCCGCCCGGCGCCGGTGCGGGCCAGCAGCCTGATGAGCGCGCCAGGGCCGTATCCCACCTCCAGGACGTGCTCGCCTGGCCGGATGTCCAGCAGGGACAGGACCTCCTCCTGCCGGTTGGTATAGAGCATGAACCACCCCGCCATCCGGCCGAGCAGACCTGACGGCGAGGCGAAGGGCGAGTTGACGGGGCCGCCCGTGACCCACGATCTGGTAGCCATAGCTCCACCAAAGCGGTTCAAGCCGACTTGAGGTCAAATGGGGACATGGACCTCGTTCCCATCGGTGAAGCTGCCCGCCTCCTCGACATGAATGCCTCCGCGCTGCGTTACTACGAGGAACGCGGCCTGGTCGCCCCCGTCACCCGCAGCGGAGGCCGTCGCATGTACGGCAGGCAAGAGCTGCGGCGGCTGGCCTTCGTCCGGACGATGCAGCAGCTCGGCATCGCGCTGGACACCGCCGGGGCCGTGCTGGACGCGCCGGGGGAGCAGTGGCGCGCGGCCGCCGCCGAACAGATCGACGTGCTGGGGGAGCTCATCAACCGGGCCAAGACCGCGCAGTATGTGTTACGGCACGCGATCGAGTGCCCGGCCGAGCATCCCGCCCAGGAGTGCGAGGTCTGGATCGGCCTGGTGGACCGGCTCGTCGAGGGCGATACGTTCGCGCAGCTCGCCGCGGAGCACAGGCCGGAGTGAGCGCGCACCCCGGGAGACCCTCGCGGATCCCCCGGAAAATTGTGCGGCGCGGCGGGGAATGTTCCGCCGGGGGGTGTGGTTACATAGATCGTGGCCGGTGTGTCCAGTGTCCCCGGGCCTCACCTATTGCCTTCGCGGACTACCGTTCGGCTGGAGCCGCGTTGTGCCTTTCGCCGAGAGGCGACCTGCACACCGGTACGCACTCGTTGAGCGCCCGCCCTCCCCGGAGGGCGGGCGTTCTCGTGTGTTCATGCCTTCGCGTAGTAGGGGTCCGTCACACCCCCGGGGCAGGCCAGTGCCTCCGTGTCGAGGCCGGTCAGCCGGGCCCCAGCCTGGTAGGCGCTGTCCAGGAACTCCAGCACGCTCGCGACCGGGTCACCCATGGCGCGAACGTCGTCGTACCGTAGGACCGCCAGGTGGGTGCCGCGTGAGGTGATCCACTCGGCCTGGGCAGGCCGCAGCGGCTCCCGTTCCAGCCCATCGGGCTCCGGCGCGGTGTAGGAGTAGAACGCCGGCCACGGCCGCTCCTTGTCCCCGAACCAGAACCCCGAGCTGATGACCTCCCAGCTGTAGGCCTCACGCGTCACCGCGTCGGCCTCCGGCGGGACCGGCACCGCCCGCCCGGTGAACCGGGTGACCGCGATGTCGAAGGTGTGCCAGAAGTGGTGCACGGGGCTGGTCTTTCCGGCGAAGTCGGCGGCGAACCGGTCGAGCAACTGCGCGACCTGGGACAGGATCCGCCAATACCGGTTGATCAGCACCGGGTCGTAGCGCGCGTGCACCGTGTCCTCGGGGAAGGGCGTGTCGTCCCCCAGATCGAACGGCACCGCCCAGATGTCCGGCCGGATCCCCAGCTCCGCCAGCGTGTCGAACAACCGCTGGTAGAACCCGGCCACCGACTGCCCGATCAGGCTGAACTCCGCACTGCGGCCGTCGAGCACGTCCACCACCAAGCGGTGCCGTACGAGGTCGAAGTCGATGCTGAACAGCGGTTGCTCGCCCAGCCCGCCCATCGGCCGCGCCGTCAGCCCGCGCCCGGTCGGATGAAACGGCACCTGCCACCAGTGGTTGCGCCGGTTGCTCGACACCAGCCGGATCTTGCCGACGATCTGCGCGAACCGGTGAAAGGTCTCTTTAGCCTCGGCCCACTCCGCGAGCGGCATGGCAGGGAAGAGTTCCATGAGGGCATGGTAGCTACACTGCGTGATCGGCCAGCTCCCAGGGGTCGTGCGCGGACATGACGACCACCCCGTGGTCGTGGACGAGCGAGCGCAGGCGTTCCTGGCTCGACACGCGGCGCTCCGCGTCGACCTGCGAGTCCAGCTGCACGACGTCGAACAACGGATGGGACTGCGGATCCTTGGCCAGCTCACCGTGGTAGAAGTACGCGTCACCGGCGTGCAGCAACCACCGGTCGCCGTCGTGGACCGCCACCCCGGCGTGCCCCTCCGTGTGCCCTTCGAGCGGCACGAGCAGAAACTCCTCCGGCAGGCCTGTGAGAGGCCGCACGCCCTCCACGTCCAGCCACTGGGTGCCCGTGCCGGGGTAGGTGACCCAGCGCGGCCCGTGCGCCCAGTGGCCGGTCCGGTAACGGCGGTTCGGCGCCTGCGCGAGCGCGGCCTTCACCTCCGCCTCCATCACGTGCACCTGCGCATCCGGGAAGTCGGGCAGACCGCCGCTGTGGTCCACGTCCAGGTGAGTGAGCACGATGTGGCGCACGTCGCTGGGGTCGTGGCCGAGCGCGGCCACCTGCCGCACGGCGGTCTCAGCAGGCGCCAGCACCGGCCCGACGAGCTCCGTCCATTCGTGTTCCAGCAACTCGCCGGGGCGGGTCACGTCGTCCATGCCGAGCCCGGCCTCCACCAGCACCAGCCCGGAGGAAGGGGTCTCGATGAGCAGGGCGTGGCAGACCGCCGGCGCGGCCGGGCCGCCGTCGAGGGCGGGGATCTCGCGCATGGAGCCGAGATTGAGATGGTGAATTCGCATGCGGCTAGACTGCGACTTGAAGCGCGGTTCAAGTCAAGGGAGCCGGATGGACACGTTGCTCGACATCGGCGAGGTGGCCAAGCGCAGCGGGCTGGCCGCGTCCGCGTTGCGGTTCTATGAGCGCAAGGGCCTCATTCAGGCAGACGGACGCAACGGGCTGAGGCGGGCATACCGGCCGGAGACGCTGGAGCGGCTGGCACTGATCACCTGCGCTCGCGACGCCGGGTTCACGCTCTCCGAGATCGCCGCCTTCCTGCGCGCCAGGCCGTCGGACACGCGGCTGCGCGAGCACCTGGCGGCCAAGGAACGCGAGGTGGACGCGCGGGTCGCGCAGCTCACCCGGCTGCGCGACAGTCTGCGCCACGCGGCGGTCTGCGAGCACGACCCGCTG
The DNA here is from genome assembly GCF_004011505.1 of Nonomuraea polychroma. NCBI lineage: Bacteria > Bacillati > Actinomycetota > Actinomycetes > Streptosporangiales > Streptosporangiaceae > Nonomuraea > Nonomuraea polychroma. The sequence goes on along the minus strand of NZ_SAUN01000001.1, from coordinate 8,151,477 downwards.
GTCGAATGCCCCGAGTTCAAGCGGGCCGTGCGAAGCGTTCCAGAAGGTTGATCAACCAGAGCTCGTGCGCCGGCCCGAGCTGACGTACTTGCGTGGGCGCAGAGCGTGGGTGCGCAAGGCCGCCAGGGCGGCGAGCTGCCCCGGCCGGTCCATGCGCACCACCAGCTCGTCGCTGAACGCCAGCCCGAGGGCAGTCAGCTGGGCGACCAGGTCAGCCACCGGCGCGGCGACGTCCTGCGGGCCCGCGGCCGGATGCCAGCCCTCGCCGCCGACCACCTCCGCGACCCGCTCGTGCAGCTTGGCGGGGGACATCAGGGTGCCGTCGGCGAGCAGCATGAGCGCGGCCTCCCTGGCCGACACCTCGAAATCGTGCTCGCCCTTCGCCAGCAGCAGCCTGGTGACCGCGGACCACATGGCCTCGGGTGACTTCAGCAGCCGCTTGCCGTAGTCGGTGATGACGAGTTTCGCGCCGTCGCGGCTGATCGCGCCGAGCTCCCGCTCGGCCAGCTCGCGCAGCCTGAGGGCCTCCGGCGACGGCGCCAGCCGCAGCGGCAGCGTGCCCTCCCTGGCCGCCAGGGACAACAACCCGTGCAGGGCCGGCAGGGGCTGCGGGGTCACGGGGGCGTGCAGGCGCACCTCGAACGGCTGCGCCAGCTCCCGCCTGGCCGGGCCACGGCCCAGCACCCAGCGGTTGAGCCGCTCACCGTGCACCCGGTTGAGCCAGCTGTCGCCACCCAGCTCGGCGCGCGGCTCGGTGAGCCAGCGACGGGTCAACGCGGCCCGGTCCACCGTCTCGCCGGAGACGATGGCCAGCTCCAGGGCCGCGGAGCAGGCGACGTGCGCGCCGAGCTCCTCCGGCCCCATGATCATGCTCCACTGGAGTTCCGGCACGTCGGGCGGGAGCACGCCCGTGGCGTCGAGCGCCTGCTGGTAGGCGCTGGTGCCCGCGTCCTCGCCCTCACTGGCGTAGGTGCGCAGGATCTGAACGGTCGTCGGGGACACGCACAACGCGGCGTAACGCTCCATCCCACCCAGCTGGAGCAGCCGCCCGAGCGAGCGTGCCAGTCGCTCGTGGTCGCCGCCGACCTTCAGCGGCAACGTGTACCAGAGGAACTCGCAGACATCGAGCTGGGTCACCGTCTCCAGCGGCTCCCCACCCGTCAGCCAGCCGACAGCGGTCCTGGCGTCTTCGGCCAGCTCCGGGTGAGAGCGCTCCAACTCGGCGAGAAGGGCGGTGACATCCGGTGCACTCATGCCTGGAAGTTTGCCGTATCGACCCCTGGCCTGACGATGACCGAATCCGGTCCGTATTGGGTCTAGCACAGTGACTACCCTAAGAAAGCACTATAAGACAGACGGTAACCGGCTCAGATCCATCGTTTTTCGAACAACATGCGGGCCTTCCACTCGACGTAGGGGATCAACTCGGCGGACAGGATCGGGTGCAGCCACCAGAAGTTGATCAACGCTAGCAGGGCGAAGGCGCCGACGACGGCGGCTCCGAACGTACGCCGCGCCGGGACCGCCCACGGCTTCATGGGCGGAGGCGTGGCAGGCCCGATCAGCAGCCCGGCGCACAACGTGATGGCCAGCACCATGAAAGGCACCATCGGGATGGCGTAGAACAGGAACATCGTGCGGTTGTCGGCAAACGCGAAGTAGAACCACGGCAGCCAGCCCATCGCGTAGGCCAGCAACACGGCCCCGGCCCGCCAGTCCCGCGAGGAGACGTAGTAGGCGATCAATGCCACGAGCGCCGCCACCGCACCGAACCAGATCACCGGCGTCCCGACGCCCAGCACCGCCTCCGAGCAGTCCTTGACGCCGCAGGCGTTCTGCTTGCCCTCGTAGTAGAAGGCGACCGGGCGCAGCAGCAGCGGCCACTGCCACGGCTCGGACATGTACGGATGCGAGGTCTCCAGGCCGCTGTGGAAGGTGAAGACCTGCCACTGGTATTGGATCCACGACCGCATCGAGTCGAAGACGAAGAAGAGCGGATTGCCCGCCGAGGTGGCCTGCTCCCAGTTGCGCCCATAGCCCTTGTCCGTCGCGAACCAGCCGATCCAGGTCGCCATGTACGCCACGAACGGCACGATCCCGAACGCCAGGATCCCCTGCGGCAGGTCCTTGTTGAACGCGCCCGCGTACGGATGCCGCAACCCCACGGCCCGCCGCGCCCCGAAGTCCCACAGCAGCGACATGATCGCGAACGCCACCGCGAAGAACAGCCCCGACCACTTGACCGACATCGCGAAGGCCAGGCACACACCGGCCGCGAGGCGCCACGGCCGGGCACCCAGCCACGGCCCCTGCGGCGAGACGGGGGAGTTCTCATACCAGGTGACCAGCCGCTCCCGCGCCTGGTCCCGGTCCACCACCAGGCACGCGAACGCGGCCAGCACCCAGAACATCAGGAAGATGTCCAGCAGCGCCGTCCGCGACAACACGAAGTGCAGCCCGTCCAGCGCCAGCAGGAGCCCGGCGAAGCAGCCCAGCAGCGTCGAGCGGGTCATCCGGCGCGCCACCCTGGCCAGGACGAGGATGGACAGCGTGCCGATCACCGCCGCGCTGACGCGCCAGCCGAACGGGTTGAGCCCGAACACCCACTCGCCCAAGCCGATCATCCACTTGCCCAGCGGCGGGTGCACCACGTAAGAGGCGCATTTGTCGAGCGTCTCCTGCGTGCACGACTGCCAGATGTTCGAGTTCCCGGCCAGGATCGCCTTGTCCGCGTCCTTGATCGTGACGCGCTCGACACCCCACGTGATCAGCGAGAACGAGTCCTTCATGTAGTACGTCTCGTCGAACACCACAGCCTTGGGATGGCCGAGGTTCATGAAACGCAGGACCCCGCCGAACAGGGTGACCAGTAGCGGGCCGATCCATCCCCACATCACGCTGCCACGCATGGGAGGTATGACCCGATCGCGCACGGACCGAGTCGGAGGCAGGCTTTCGCCGGCCTCCGATGTCTCGTAGGCCTGGTACGGGGAATCGGTCACCGCCATTCGGACATCGTACGGGGCCCAAGACGATAGGTAAGTCGAAACACGGTCTAATTCGGGTGCCCTGCCACAATGGGCAGGTGGCAGAAGACGGCAGGTTGGTGCTGGCAGGGGCCCCCATAGGTCAGGCGGGTGACGTCTCGCCGCGGTTGCGCGAGGTGCTCGGGAGCGCCGACGTCGTGGCGGCCGAAGACACCAGGCGGTTGCGCAGGCTCGCGGCCGAGCTGGACGTCGAGATCACCGGCAGGGTGGTGTCCTACTACGACCAGAACGAGGCCGCCCGGGCCCAGGAGCTCCTCGAGACGCTCAAGGAGGGCCGCACGGTCGTGGTGATCACGGACGCGGGCATGCCGGGCGTCTCCGACCCCGGCTACCGGCTGACCCGCCTCGCCGTCGAGGCGGGCATCAGGGTGACCGCGTTGCCCGGGCCGAGCGCCGTCACCACCGCGCTCGCGGTGTCCGGGCTGGCCAGTGACCGGTTCTGCTTCGAGGGGTTCCCGCCGCGCAAGTCCGGCGACCGGGCCCGCCGCCTGGCCGCGCTGGCGGGAGAGGAACGCACGATGGTCTTCTTCGAGGCCCCGCACCGGCTGGCGGACTCGCTGGCGGCCATGGCCGAGGCGTTCGGGGCGGACCGCGAGGCCGCCGTGTGCCGTGAGCTGACCAAGACGTACGAGGAGGTCCGCCGGGGCGCGCTCGGCGAGCTGGCCGGGTGGGCGGCCGCGGGCGTCAAGGGCGAGATCACGATCGTGGTCGCCGGTCACGTGGCCGTCGCGGGGGAGCAGGACCCGGACGAGCTGGTCGCCGAGGTGGACCGCAGGGTCGCGGAGGGCGCGCAGCGCAAGCTGGCCATCGCCGACGTGGCCAAGGAGGCAGGCATCCCCAAACGAGAGCTGTATGACCTGGTTCACAAACGCCTATAGTGCGCATCGTGAAGAACAGGGGGGTTTCCCCGCAGCGGCTTGTCCCGCCGTTCCCGGAATCCGCCTTGCTGGGCTGGTTGGGGCCGCTCGTGGTCGCGCTGTTCGGCGGGATCCTGCGCTTCGTCAGGCTCGGCGAGCCCAAGGCCGTGGTCTTCGACGAGACCTATTACGTCAAGGACGCGTACTCGCTGCTCAGGTACGGCGTCGAGCGGGCCATGCTGGGCGACGCCAAGGACCCTGTCGCCGACAAGCGCCTCATCACCGGCAACCTGGACATCTTCCGGCAGTGTCCTGAGCCCGGCGACTGCGCCTCGTTCGTGGCGCACCCGCCGCTGGGCAAGTGGATGATCGGCGCGGGCGAGTGGGTGTTCGGCATGAACCCGTTCGGCTGGCGCTTCGCCGCCGCCCTCGTGGGCACGCTCTCCATCCTCATCCTGGCCAGGGTGGCGCGCCGGATGACCCGCTCGACGCTGCTGGGCTGCCTGGCCGGGCTGCTGCTGGCCCTGGACGGGCTGCACCTGGTGTTGTCGCGGACGGCGCTGCTGGACATCTTCCTGATGTTCTGGGTGCTGGCCGGCTTCGCGTGCCTGGTGGCCGACCGGGACTGGGCGCGGCGGCGGCTGGTCGACTGGTACGAGAGCGCGCCCATCACCGAGCTCGGCCCGCGGCTCGGGGCCCGGCCGTGGCGCCTCGCGGCCGGGGTGTGCCTGGGCGCGGCCTGCGCGGTCAAATGGTCAGGGATCTTCTTCCTCATCGCGTTCGCGGTGCTCAGCCTCATGTGGGACCTGGGGGCCAGGCGGGCGCTGGGGTTGCGGGAGCCGTACCGGGGGGCGTTGTCGTACGACCTGCCCGGCGGCCTGGCCGCGATGGCCCTGGCGCCGGCCGCGGTGTTCCTGGCGAGCTGGACGGGCTGGTTCGCCACCGCCGGCGGCTGGGGCCGCAACTGGGACCGGGCCACCTCGCCCGGCAACCCGTTCTTCTTCGTCTTCGACTCGATGCGGTCGTGGTTCGCGTACCAGAGCCAGGTGCTCGGCTACCACAGCGGCCTGCACGAATACCACCCCTACATGTCGGAGCCGTGGTCGTGGCCGCTGCTCTTGAGGCCGGTCTCGTTCTACTACCCGTCGAACCTGCCGCCGTCGGCGTGCGGGGCCGACCAGTGCTCCCAGGCCGTGCTCGGCGTCGGCACCCCCGCCCTCTGGTACGGCGCGCTGCTCGCCCTGCTCGGCCTCATCGTCTGGTACGTGTCCTCGCGCGACTGGCGGGCCGGGGCCGTGCTGCTGGCCTTCGGGGCCGGCTGGCTGCCGTGGTTCTACTACGCCATCGCCGACAACCGCACGATGTACCTGTTCTACATGATCCCCGTGGTGCCGTTCATGGTGCTGGCGGTCGTGCTGATGGCGGGACTGGTCCTGGGCAAGGAGAGTGCGCCCCCGGCCCGGCGGGCGGTCGGGGCCGCGGCGGTGGGGGCGTTCGCGCTCATCGTGCTGATCAACTTCTGGTGGCTCTACCCGGTGCTGACCGCCGAGACGATCACACAGGCAGAGTGGTGGTCTCGGATGCTGATGCGCTCTTGGGTGACCGCCGCGCCCAAGTGACGCCCTTGCGCAGCGTGATGGCCGCGGCGATGCAGGCCAGGGGGACGGCCGGAAGCACATAGCGGTAGTCGAACTCGGCCGTCGCCGCCGGAGCCAGCAGCAGGCCGACCGCGCCCAGCCACGGCAGCACCACGGGGCCGCCGAACTTCCGCCAGCGCACGACGATGCCGTACAGGCCGATGAGCAAGATCCCGCCGAGCATGATGCCGCGCAGGTAGAACACCTTCTGGTAGCCGCTCATGATGTCGGCCCACGGGTGCACGATGCGCGTCTCCGGCGGGCCCTGCTCGTAGCTGAACGCGTCGGTGTCGGTCCTGCCGCCGGCGTACGACGACCACTTCGGCAACCGCTTCGGCTGGCCGTTGTCGTCGAGCTCCACATACGGCTTGAACTGGTACATGCCGTACGTCGACGGGTCCGGGAACATCGGCCGCGACCAGTGGAACGAGCGGAAGAAGTCCCGCGCGACCACCTTCAGGTAGTCACCGGGCTGCGACATGATCGCCCGCGTGGCGAACGCGCTGGCGGCGTCGTTGGTGATCTCGCTCCACTTCTTCTGGATGCCCCACCGGTGCAGCACCTCGCCGGTGCCCGTGCCGTCGCCGTTGCCCTGGCCCCACAGGTACCACTGCGCGTAGTCCTTGCGCTGGCTCACCGGGTCGTTGATGCACAGGAGCAGCAGCTGGACCTCTTTGTACTTGTCGATGTTCATCTTGCTGCAGTCGGCGAAGATCGCCGTGCGCATGTAGAGGATGAGGCCGTCGCTGTTGGTCATCGCGAACTTGCCGTACGCCGAGGCGAACCAGCCCATGTACGCCATCACCGGGATCGCGCACGCCGTGATCACCGCCGCGATCGGCCGCCAGCCCGTTCGCTTGACCAGCAGATAGAGCACCACCAACGCCAGGATCGGCAGGCCGATCGAGCGCGTCAGCCAGGTCAGCGCCAGCAGGAAGCCGACGACCGCGCCCGCCTGCCACGACAACCGCCGCTTCCACAACACCAGCGTGATCACGGCCACCACGAGCAGCGTGAACATGCTGTCCGACATCACCAGCTGCTCGAGCTGGATCTGGTAGGCGTCGAACAACACCGGCGCCGCCGCCAGCGTGGCGCCCCACTTCGGCAGGCCGAACTTGATCCGCAGCAGCGCGTAGATCAGGCAGGCCGTGGCCAGGCCCATGAGGTGTTGCGTGAGCGTGACCAGCGCGAAGCTGTGGAACGGCTTCAGCAGCATCAGCCAGAAGCTGTAGCCGTCCGGCCTGATCGGGTGCGGCCGCGGGTGCAGCGCCACAGAGACGTACTCGTAGGAGTCGTTGAACCACATGGCCGGGCCGTAGCCGAGCATGGTGATGAGCCGCAGCACGGCGCCCACGCCGAAGGCCGCGGCGAACACTCGATGCCGGCGCAGGAACGACAGCCAACGTGCTGCCCGGCCAGGAGCGGAGTGGTCCACAGGGGTAATCTCCGCGACGCTCACCATGCTGTAAAGAATGCCAGTCGTTTTTGGGTCTTGACCCGAACACCTCTGGGCACAGGGCATGATGGTTCACTGGAACAGCCTTAACTGAAGGGTAGACACGTGGAACTGACGGTGGTCATGCCCTGCCTCAACGAGGCGGAGACCGTGGAAGTCTGTGTGCGCAAGGCACTGGCGTGCATGGAGGAGCACGGCATCGAGGGCGAGGTCCTGATCGCCGACAACGGCAGCACGGACGGCTCTCAACAGCTTGCCCGCGACGCCGGCGCCCGCGTGGTCCACGTCGAGGAAAAGGGCTACGGCAACGCCCTCATGGGCGGCATCAGGGCAGCACGCGGCAAATTCGTCATCATGGGCGACGCCGACGACTCCTACGACTTCACCTCGCTGCTGCCGTTCGTCGAGCAGCTGCGTGACGGCGCCGACCTGGTCATGGGCAACCGGTTCAAGGGGGGCATCGCGCCGGGCGCCATGCCGCCGCTGCACCGCTACCTGGGCAACCCGGTGTTGTCGTTCGTCGGCCGGCTGTTCTTCCCGTCGGCGATCGGCGACTTCCACTGCGGCCTGCGCGGATTCAGGCGCGACTCGATCCTGAAGCTGCAGCTGCAGACCGGCGGCATGGAGTTCGCCTCCGAGATGGTGGTCCGCTCCACGCTGGCCGGATACGACGTGCGCGAGGTGCCCACGACGCTCTCGCCCGACGGCCGCTCCCGCCCGCCGCACCTGCGCTCCTGGCGCGACGGCTGGCGCCACCTGCGCTTCCTGCTGCTCTACAGCCCGAAGTGGCTGTTCTTCTATCCCGGCGTGCTGATGATGATCATCGGCCTGGTGGCGGGCACCGCGCTGACCTTCGGTCCCGTGGAGATCGGCGAGCTCGCCTTCGACGTCGACACCCTGGTCGGGTCGTCGGCGCTGGTGGTGATCGGCTTCCAGGCGGCGCTGTTCGCGCTGTTCACGAAGGTCTACGCGGCTGAGGAAGGATTCCTTCCGGAATCACCCAGGATCCGGAAGATCATCGACATCGTCACCCTGGAGAAGGGCCTCGTGGTCGGCGGCCTCCTGGCGCTGGCCGGCGTGGTGGGCCTGGTGATGTCGCTGGCGCACTGGCAGGTGCGGAGCTTCGGCGAGCTGAACCCGCGCGAGTCGCTGCGCCTGGTGGTGCCGTCGGCGACAGCCTTGATCATGAGCTTCCAGACGATCTTCGCCTCGCTGTTCGTCAGCATCCTCGGCATCCGGCGCGCCCGCGAAACCCCTACCGACCGGGCGGCCGCCGCCGCCGAGGAGGCCGCTGAAGCGATCTCCCGCGAAAGATCAAAAGCATAACAATCTTTTACGCGGTGCCGTGGCCCGGCCAGTCGCCGCCGGGATCTCGCGAGGAAGATCAAAGGCGTCAACCATCCTTTACGCGCTGCCATGGCCGGCCATCCGCCGTCTCTGGCTCGCGTCTGTCCAGGGAAACGGCCTCTGACCGGTCAGTGGCGCACCACCGTAACGACGCGCCCTGTTGACCGGCTTCCATGGCTCACCCTGGCCGCCGTGGCATCGCGCCGGTCTCCACCGCACGACGTCCCGCCGACGCGGCGCCCGGTGAACCGGTCGTGTGCGTATCGGGCCCACTGGGACCACGGAGTCGGTTAACGTGGGCTCGCGTAACGGCGGGCCACCGGTGAAGGGTCAGAGGCCGTTCCCCTGGAGGGCCATCAGCCGAAGTGCGGCGGGTGGCAAGCCACGGCACCGCGTAAACAATGATGAACTTTGAGTCCCTTAGGCTAAGACCATGTCGCAGCACATTTTGACCGCCGTTGCGTGGCCGTATGCCAACGGCCCCCGTCACATCGGGCACGTTTCCGGGTTCGGCGTGCCGTCCGACGTCTTCAGCCGCTACCAGCGGATGGCGGGCAACAAGGTGCTGATGGTCTCCGGCACCGACGAGCACGGCACGCCCATCCAGGTGCAGGCCGACAAGGAAGGCGTCAGCGCCAAGGAGCTGGCCGACCGCTACAACCGGGTCATCGCCGAGGACCTCACCGGCCTGGGGCTGTCCTACGACCTGTTCACCAGGACCACCACGAAGAACCACTACGCCGTCACGCAGCAGATCTTCAAGGGTCTCTACGACAACGGCTACATCTTCCCGAAGACCACGATGGGCGCGATCTCGCCCTCGACCGGCCGCACGCTGCCCGACCGCTACATCGAGGGCACCTGCCCCATCTGCGGTTACGACGGCGCGCGCGGCGACCAGTGCGACAACTGCGGCAATCAGCTGGACCCGATCCAGCTGATCAACCCGAAGAGCCGCATCAACGGCGAGACGCCGACGTTCGTCGAGACCGAGCACTTCATGCTCGACCTGCCCGCCTTCGCCGAGGTGCTCGGCACCTACCTGCAGTCCAAGCAGGGCGAGTGGCGGCCCAACGTGCTGAAGTTCGCCCTCAACCTGCTCGGCGACCTGCAGCCGCGGGCGATCAGCCGTGACCTCGACTGGGGCGTGCCGATCCCGCTCGACGGCTGGCGCGACCAGCCCAACAAGCGGCTCTACGTGTGGTTCGACGCGGTCATCGGCTACCTGTCGGCCTCCATCGAGTGGGCCAGGCGCTCCGGCGACCCCGACGCCTGGCGCCAGTGGTGGCAGAATCCGGACGCCCGCAGTTACTACTTCATGGGCAAGGACAACATCGTCTTCCACGCCGAGATCTGGCCGGCGATGTTGTTCGGCTACAGCGGGCAGGGCGCCCGCGACGGCTCGCCGGGCTCGCTCGGCGGGCTCAACGTGCCGTCCGAGGTGGTCTCCAGCGAGTTCCTGACGATGGAGGGCAGGAAGTTCTCCTCCTCCCGCCAGATCGTCATCTACGTCCGCGACTTCCTCGCGCGCTACGACGCCGACGCGCTGCGTTACTACATCGCGGTCGCCGGGCCGGAAAACCAGGACACCGACTTCACCTGGCAGGAGTTCGTCAACCGCAACAACGGCGAGCTCGTCGCGGCCTGGGGCAACCTGGTCAACCGGTCGATCTCGATGGCGGCGAAGAACTTCGGCGCCGTGCCCGAGGCGGGCGACCTGACCGACGCCGACCGGGCGCTGCTGGAGCGCTCACGCAACGCGTTCGGCCCGGTGGGCGCGGAGCTCAACAGGTCCAGGTTCAAGAACGCGATCACCGAGGCGTTCGACGTGGTCCGCGAGGCCAACAAATACCTGGCCGACCAGGAGCCGTGGAAGCTCAAGGAGGACCCGGAGCGGCAGAAGTCGATCCTGCACGTCGCGCTTCAGGTGGTCGATGACGCCAAGACGCTGCTCACGCCGTTCCTGCCCAACTCCTCCAACAAGGTCTTCGCCATGCTCGGCGGCGAGGGCGTCTGGTCGGGCATGCCGGAGATCCACGAGGTCGACGAGGACGGCGGCGAGCCGTACCCGGTGATCACCGGCGAGTACGACGGCGCGGCCCGCTGGGAGCACCGGCCGATCAAGCCGGGCACGCAGCTCGCGCCGCCCGTGCCGCTGTTCAAGAAGCTCGACCCGAAGGTCGTGGACGAGGAACTGGCCCGGCTGGCCGAGTGACCCACGTGAGCAAGCTTCCCGCTGCCCCTGAGCCGCTCGCGGCACCTGTGTTCGACAGCCACTGCCATCTCGACGTCATGGTCGGCGACCGGCAGGCCTCGTCGGTCGACCCGGTGGCGCAGGCCGCTCAGGCGGCCGCGGCCACCGTGCGGAGCATCCTGGAGGACGCCAGGGCGGTCGGCGTGACCAGGCTCGTGACGATCGGCTACGACCTGAAGTCCTCCCGGTGGAACGCGGAGACGGCGGCCGCCCAGGAAGGCGTCTACGCGGGGGTGGCGATCCACCCGAACGAGGCGCACGAGGCGACCCCCGAGGTGCTGGCCGAGATCGAGGCGCTGGCCGGGCGGCCCGAGGTCAGGGCGGTGGGGGAGACCGGGCTCGACTACTACCGCGACTGGGCGAGCAAGGACGACCAGCACGCCAGTTTCCGCGCGCACATCGAGATCGCCAAGCGCACCGGCAAGGCCCTGGTCATCCACGACCGGGACGCGCACGACGACGTGCTGAAGGTGCTGGCCGAGGAGGGCGCGCCGGACAAGGTGGTGTTCCACAGCTTCTCCGGCGACGCCGAAATGGCGAAAAAGTGCGTCGAAGCCGGATATTTCATGTCGTTCTCCGGGCCGGTCACCTACAAGAACGCCGCCTACCTCCGCGAGGCCGCCGCCACGGCGCCCCTGGAGCTCATGCTGGTCGAGACCGACGCGCCCTACCTGCCGCCGGTCCCGCACCGCGGCAAGCCCAACGCCCCCTACCTCATCCCCCTCACCCTCCGCTGCCTCGCCGAGGTCAAAGGAATCCATCCGGATCGGTTGTGCGAGGCGATCAACGCCAACGGAGTCACGGTCTTCGGCGCGTGGTGACCCATGTTTCGGTGAAACCGCGGATGCCGGCGTACGGTCACGGTTAGCGTTCGGGCGGTCACTTATCGGAGGTGGTCCGTGCGAGGCAGGAGGCGTGCGCCACGTCCGCCGATCCCGTGGCGTTCCCCGTGGACGCCGGTGGTGTGCCTGGCGGGCGCCCTGGCCGTGGGGACCCTCGTGGCGGTGTCGTACCTGGCCAAGGACGTGACCGTGGTCGTCGACGGGCGGCCGATGGCGGTCCGCGGCTTCGCCGGCTCCGTCCGCGACGTGCTCGACGAGGCCGGCGTCCAGCTGAGCTCCGGCGACGTCGTACGCCCTGGCACGGAGGACGAGGTCGCCGACGGATCCAGGATCGAGGTGCGCCGCGCCCGCCCCCTGGTTCTGACCCTGGACGGCCGCACCACCAAACACCTGGTCACCAGCACGAACGTCGGCGACGCGCTCGCCGAGCTCGACATCTCCCCGGCGGCCGGCAAGATCTCCGCGCCCCGCGACGAGGCGGTGCCGCTGTCGGGGATGTCGCTGACCGTCTACACCAGGCGCAAGGTGTACGTGGTCGCCGGCGCCACCCGCGTCGCCTCCAGCACCACCGCCCGCACGGTACGCGAGGTGCTCCGCAGGAATCGCATCACCCCGAACGACGGTTACGCGGTGAGCCCGCCGCTCGGCAGCTTCCCCAAGGACGGCACGGTCATCACGGTCACCCCGCTCCGAACCACGCCGATCCAGCCGGACGTCCTGAGGCTGAACTGGGCGGCGCTGGCCACATGTCTGTCGGGCGGTGACCCACTCGCCTACAACCCGGACGGGCCGTACTACGGCATGTACCAGTTCAGCCTGCCCGTGTGGAAGGCGGTCGACGGCATGGGCCTGCCGACCGCCTGGCCGGTGGAGGAGCAGACCTACCGGGCCCAGCTTCTCTATCAGCAGGTGGAGGGCAAATGGCGGGGGCCATGGCCGAGCTGCGGCGACCGCCTGCTCACCTGACGCCGCTACCCCGCCACGCTCACCCCGAAGTCGGCCCCCCTCTGCGGCTGGAGCGGCTCAAGGCTCTCGGCGTTCCGCCCGGCCACCGCGACCTTCCCGTACGGTTGCGCGTCCGGCTGTCCCACGAACAGCTTGTTGCCGCTGAAGGCCACCGACCAGCCGAACAACCCGTCGCCGGTCTGCAGCTTCCGGTCCTCGGCGGTGCCCTTCCACGACACGATGCGCACGCCGCCGCCGTACGGGGCGCCGATGGCCAGCCGGCCATCCGCCGAGGCGGCCAGCGAGAACCCGAACGCCTGCCTGCCACCCTGCGTCACCGTCCTGATGGGCTTCCTGGCGGGATCGAGCAGTTGCACGGAGCCGGGTCCAGGGGAGCTGATCGCGTAGCCGGAGCCTTCGGAGTACGCCACCGCGTAGCCGTACCTGTCACCGGAGGCGTTGGTCGGCGAGTCCAGCTTCAGGCTGGTGATCTGGGGTGCGAACACGTCGTCGATGAACACGGCCGAGCCCGAGTCGATCTTGCCCGCCTCGATCTGACGGCCCGCGCCGTCGTCGTTCTCGTACGGCACGCCGACGAGCAGCGCGTTCTTCGGCCCGAACGCCATCGACCAGCCGAACTGGTCGCCCACCTCGCTGTTGCCGCGCACGTCGACGCTCTCCTGGCTGATCCTGCGCAGCTCGCCCGGGCCCCTGCGCACATAGATCGCGCCCACGTCGATGAGCCGTCCCTCGTCCTCGTACGGTGCGCCGATGGCCACCAGGTCGCCTCGGGCCGCCAGCGACCAGCCGAAGTGCGCGAACCGCTGCGGCTGCGCGGCCGTCAGGCGCTGCGGAGGCTTTGCGCCGCCGCCGTAGACCACGTACGCGGCCCCGGCGTCCTCGACGCCGTCCACGTCCGCGTACGGGACGCCGACCACCACGTCGGCGCACGCGTCGCCGTCGACCTTGGCCAGGCGTACCGCCCAGCCGAAGGCGTCGCCCCTGATCAGGCCGGGCACGGCGACCGGGACGACCTTGCCGCCGGACACGACGTGCACGGCACCCTTCTGCTCGTCCGCGAACGGGTCACCCACCACCACGTCGTCGACGCCGTCACCGTCGAAATCGGCGGCCCCGGCGCAGGCAGCCGCGGCGGCCGGAGCGGCGGCGGTGGCCGGCGTCAAGCCGACCGCGAGCACCAGCGCAATGAGCGCCTCCCGGAACCTCACAGCGCCACCTCGATCTGCTTGCCGTTCTCGAGCATGGTCGCCGTCAGCTTCACGGGCTTGCGGTAATTGGCCAGGTCGAACACGAAGGCGCTGTCCACGCGGGCGCCCGGCAGGAGGGCCGGGGGCAGCGTGACGGCGGCAGGGTCGTGCTCGCCGCCGCGGTCGTCGACCATGGTGACCACGGGCTGGATCAGCACCTTGCGCTCGCCGCCCGGGTTGAGCATCGTCCAGCGGATCACGCAGAGCTGGCCCTGCGTCGCGGTCTTGCCCTCGTACTCCTTCAGGCCGCACTCAGGTGCGGCCGCCACGATCGCGATCGGGTCGTCGAAGTTGTCCCCCAGCGGGAACCTCCGGCCCACGTCGTTGGGGCTCGCCGTCGCCGTGGCGCCCTGGGACGGGTTGCCGGCGGTGGTGACCGTGTTCCGGCCGGATGTGACGATCAGGACGGCCACGGTGACGACGATGGCCAGCACGGCCGCCGCGGCGGCGATGAGCCACCGGGTGCCCGAGGTCCTCGTGCCTCCCAGGGTGTCCGGCTCGCTCGGGAGCAGCTCCGGCGTGATGCGGGTCGACCGGTCGCCCGGCTGGGTATCGGTGGCCGGTCGCCCGGGCAACGACCCCCGCGGCTCCTGCGGTCTGGGCTGCGACGCCGCCGCCTGCGCCCCTCGCCCGTGCGCCCCCGGCTGCTGGCCGGGCGCTCCATTCTGGGCTCGACCCTGGGCGGGCCAGCGGGCCAGCTCCTCCTTGGCCGCTTGCTCCTCCCTGCGCGCCAACTCCTCGAACGACGCCGCATCCGGCCGCGCCGCACCGGGCGCCGCACCGGGCGGCGGCCCGCCGGGCACTGCCACACCTGGCCCGCCGACCGCGCCAGGGGCGACGTCGGGCCCGCTGGGCTGCGCCGACTTCCCCATGGTGTCGCTCGGCGGCGGAGTCGTGAACGTCGCCGTGACGTCAGGCTCGTTCACCACGTTCTGCGGCGGCTGCCAGTCGCTGAGCATCTCGGTCGCGACCAGGGTCGGCGGATTGACCGACGGCGGCGGCGTATTGCCTCCCACCAGCGCGATCAGCAGATCCTGCGCGGTCGGACGCGAGGCGGGATCCATCGAGGTGGCCTGTCGTGCCAGCTCGTTCAGCGGCGCGGGCAGCGCACCCAGCTCCGGGGAGGTGTTCAGCACACGGTGGGCCATCGTGATGGGGTCACCGCGCCCGAACGGATGCCGCCCGTTGCCCGCGTACGCCACCAGACAGCCCCATGCGAAGATGTCGGCCGCCGGGCTGACCATCTCCCCGCGTACCTGCTCGGGCGCCCACCACCCTGGACTGCCCAGTAACTCACCGGAAAGCGTGAACCCCGTCTCCCTGTCGAGCGCCCTGGCGATGCCGAAGTCGATCACCCGCGGCCCCGACAGCGAGAGAATCACGTTGGCGGGTTTGAGATCCCGGTGCACCAGACCCGCCACGTGGATCGCGGCCAGCGCCGCCGCGACCCCCAGCGCGACGCCATGGAGCGGTCCCGGGTCCAGAGCCCCATATTTCGCGATCTGATCGGACAGCGGGGTGCCCGCGATGTACTCGGTCACCATGTACGGCCGGCCGTCGCCGGTGTTGCCGTTGTCCAGCACCTGAGCGGTGCAGAACGACGCCACCCGGCGAGCGTTCTCGACCTCCCCATGGAACCTGGCCGCGAACCCCTCCTGGTTGGCGAACTCCGCCTTCACGACCTTGAGCGCGACAAAGCGCCCCGTCGGCGCACGTGCGAGGAAGACAGTCCCCATGCCGCCTTCGCCGAGCCGCCCCAGCAGGCGGTACGGCCCGATCTCCCGCAAGTCCGTCGGGCGGAGCGGCGCGGCGCCCGTTGGCTCCATGAGGGACGTCCCTTCCTGTTCCACGCCATCCTCTCCTTTGGTCTCCCCATCCGCCATCGCAGGTTCTTCGATGCGGGAGACTGATTGGATGATGAGGCTGTTGGGCCCTGCAGAAATACGTATTTTGGCGAACAAGCTAGATCTTCGTCCCACAAAAAAGCTAGGCCAGAACTTCGTGATCGACGCCGGAACGGTCCGGCGCATCGTCCGTGTTGCCGAATTGTCACCGGACGACGTGGTCATCGAGGTCGGGCCGGGGCTCGGCTCGCTCACCCTTGCCCTGCTGCCGTCGGCCGCGCACGTGGTGGCCGTCGAGATCGACCCGGTCCTCGCCACCCAACTCCCCATCACGGTCGCCGACCGCGGCCCGTCCGACAATCTCACGGTCGTCAACGCCGACGCCATGAAGATCTCGCCTGACGACCTGGCCGGTCACGTCCCCACGGCCCTGGTCGCCAACCTCCCGTACAACGTGGCCGTCCCCGTGGTGCTCCATCTCCTGGAGGTGCTCCCGTCCCTGCGCAAGGGCCTGGTGATGGTGCAGTCCGAGGTGGCCGACCGCCTCGCCGCCGGACCGGGATCCAAGGTGTACGGGGTGCCGTCGGTCAAGGCCGCCTGGTACGCGGACGTACGCCGGGCCGGCCCCGTCGGCCGTACCGTCTTCTGGCCCGTCCCCAACGTCGACTCGGGCCTCGTCTCCCTCATTCGCCGCGAACCGCCTGCCACGACGGCTTCGCGCGAGGAGGTCTTCTCCGTGATCGATGCCGCGTTCGCCCAGCGCCGCAAGACCCTGCGCGCGGCTTTGGCGTCGTGGGCGGGCAGTCCGGCCGAGGCGGAGAACGTCCTCAGGGCGGCCGGCGTGGACCCATCGGCCCGCGGCGAACAGCTCGACATCACCGCCTTCGCCCGCATCGCCGAGCACCGCCCCTGAGCCAGGCCGTCGCCCAGAAGATGGCACCCCACACCACCGACCCGCCGGCCTCCCGGCTCTCGCAGAGTCCCGCTGGGAATCACTGCCGCTATGACTGTTCGCGGGCCATACACGGGGGCAAGCGGTCGGGTCCTGCCGGCGGGGCGGTGCCGGATGAGGGCGCCCGGCAGCGGCCGGGATCGCCGATTCAGGAGTGTTCGGGCAGGTAGAGGCGCCGGTTCGGCAGCCCCGGCACGGCAGCCGGGTCAAGGCCGCCGCTGAACGTCTTCGCCACAGCCGTACACGATGACCTGAACCACATTCCGGACAACGTCCCTGCTGACGCTCCCTGGCGGCGCGCTGACCAGAGTGAAAAGCGCACCCCCATAGAGCGCGATCATGGCCGGGATCTTCTCGCCTGGGATGGTGAGGCCGAGTTTGTCGTGGTGCCCAGCGGTGACGTGCAACGCCGTGTCCTGCAGGCCCGCGAGCACCGAGGCGAGCACCGGCCGGCGCGCGGCCTCCAGTTGCAGTTCGAAGATCGCCAGATAGCGGTTGCGCAGGGTGGTCGCCGCGGTGAGCAGCGATTCCGTCAGCAGGTCGACCAGCGTCGAGGGCTGCTCGACGGCCCGGTCGGTGTCGGCGTGATGCAACTCGGCGATGCGCTCCGCGGCGGCCACCAGCAGCGCTTCCCGGCTGCGGAAATAGTTCGAGGCCGTTCCCGGCGGAAGGTCCGCTTGCTTCTCCACCGCGCGGTGGGTCAGCCCATGCACGCCTGAGGACGCCAGCAGCTCGATGGCGGCATCGGTCAGGGCTCGGCGACGGGCCGGATTGGTGGGCGGCATGCGGTCATGCTACCAATAGCCGTACTAGTACGATCGTAGTGAATCAGCGAGGAGGTCTCATGAGGATCGTGGTGGTCGGTGCCGGGCTCGGAGGCGTGGCGGCCGCGGTGGGGCTGCATCGCCTGGGGCATGAGGTGACGCTCTTCGAACGGGGCGCCGAGCTCAGGGAAGCCGGCACGGGGATCGTGGTCATGCCCAACGGGCTTCGCGCGCTGGACGCGCTGGGGCTGGCCGAAGACGTTCGCGGGCACGTCATGCATGCGACCCGCGGGGGATTGCGGGACTGGCGCGGACGGCCGCTGCTGGTCACCGACTTGGTCGAAGCGCAGCAGGAGGTCGGGACGCCCGCCATGATCGACCGACCGGAACTGCACCGCGCGCTACGCACCCCGCTGCCCTCCCACCTGGTCCGGACCGCGACCCCGGTCGAGCGCCTGGAGCCCGACCCTACTGGGGTCACCGTGATCAGCGACGGCAACCCCGTCGCGAGAGCGGACGCCGTGATCGCGGCCGACGGTATCGGCAGCAAGCTGCGCGAACAGCTTTTCCCCGGCCACCCCGGGCTGCGGCGGACCGGTCGGATGGACCTGCGCGGCATGTTGCCCCGCCCTCCCGGCGTGGCAACAGACCTGCTCGCCAGCCAGTTGGTCGACCGCCGCAGCGGGGCGATGTTCGGCCTGTTCCCCGTTGGCGAGGACCGCCTGTACTGGTTCACCGACTCCGATCTGCACGGCACGCCGCCCGGCCCGGAGGAGGCGCGCCGGCAGATGCTGTCGCTGATGGCCGACTGGCACCCCCTCGTCCCAGCGCTGATCGAGGCCACCCCGCCCGCCGACATCTACGTCGACCCGATCAGCCGCCTGGCCGAACCCCTGCCCTCGTTCGCGGCCGGCAGGATCGCGCTCCTCGGCGACGCCGCACACGCCATGTCACCGGACCTCGGCCAGGGTGCCAGCCAGGCCTTCGAAGACGCGGCCGCACTAAGCCGCCACCTGATCGGCGCCGAGCCGGCAGACATCGTCCAGCGGCTCCTGCGCTACGACGCCGAGCGCAGACCCAGTGCCAACCGCATGATGCGGGCGGCTGCCCGGCAATCGCGGCTGACCTCCCAGACCGGCATCGCCGCGTGGCTACGCGACACGTTGCTGCGCGCCATTCCGTCCCGACTGGCCACCCGGCAGCTTGCCGCCCTCTGGCGCGCCTAGTAAGCCGGTGACAACTTCGCGATCACGGCTGGGATTTGGGCTGGTAGCCCCAGATCAACCCGCTGATTGTGGATAAGCGCTCGTTCTCCACAGAATCACGTTCGGCCCCATGACGCCCCGCCTCCCCACACGATTCTGGCCTTCCTCATCCACCCGCTACGGCGGATCCAGGAAGGCTGACCATGACCAACCGTCTTGCTCTTCTCTCGCTCACCTTCACAGGCGGGCTCTTCGTGACCTTTGCGGCGATCCCCACCACAGCGGTCCGCGCCGCGGCCCTGCCCACCCCCGCTGCAACCCCCTCCAAGGACGCACAGCCCGCACTGTGGGGCCCAGGACTCCGGTTGGAGCCGCGGACGTGGCCCCTGACCGCGCTACCACCCATGTGGCCCATGCACGCGGCACCCGCCACGTGGCCCCTCGCCGCACTACCGCTCGCCGAGGCCCAGACCGCCCTGCCCGGCACAGCACCCCAGTCCGCATTCCCCACCGCAGGCCCTCGCATCGCACCGCCCACCACGGCAGCCCAGTCCCCGTTCCTGCAGAAGCCCAAGCGGAAGACCACCAAGGGCCAAATCGCCGCCTCCGCCGCCCTCGACCAACTGGGCGTCTCCTTCTCCTGGGGCGGAGGCTCCGCGAAGGGCCCCACCCTCGGCATAGGCCGAGGCGCGCACACAAGAGGCTTCGACTGCAGCGGCCTGACCCTCTATGCCTGGGCCCAGGCAGGCGTGACCCTGAGCCACTACACGGGCGCCCAGTTCCGCCAGGGCCGCAGGATCGCGCCCGGCTCCCGCCGCGTCGGCGACCTGCTCTTCTTCGGCGGCGGCACAGGCGACCCCACCCACGTGGCGCTCTACTTGGGACGAGGAATCATGATCCACGCCCCCAAGACCGGCGATGTGGTCAAGAAGACAAACTTCCTCAGATCGCCCTACTATCGCGCCACCTTCCGAGGCACCGTACGCCCAGGCTAACCGCCCGCCACCCGGGCACACGCTTTGACAAACCCCGGGACCAGCGCGGCCAGAAGCTCCTGATCTTCGTCGCGGGCGAGGTGGCCCCCACCCGCCATAGCTTCGACGAGCGCCTCCGCATCCACATCCCGCGAGTGGCAGACCACCGCCGCTGTCACGAACGCAGACTCGCTCGGATGGAGATCACGCACCCGGCCAGCACGATCCATCGGGGGTCCACCGGATATTCGGGCACCAGTCCCTCGGTTCCATCACCGGTGAGGTTCCGCAGGCCATCCCGTGAAACGCTCAAAGGCGAGGAGCCCAGCGTATTCAGACCCCCAAGGGCGTCGAAGCAGATGACGACCAGCCGATCCCGTACCGATTACTTGCGGCCGCCGCGGGCTCGAGTTCCACGCCGCAGTCCCGATCGGCGGTGACCGCCAGCCCATCGGGCACGACGGCGATCGCAGCGCGCACCTTGGCGGCCGTGCCGACCAGGCTGCCGTCGTCATCGACGTCGATCCGCCCCCTCCTGCCTGCGTCTGCCATGCCGGCGCGCAGTCGCGCCCTTCGCCAGCCGTTTCCCCGTACGCGACCCTGGGGCCTGCCACTGCGCGACCTCGGCAACTCGCTCGGACAAATGACCGCCAATCTGACTCTCCGTGTTGGGGGATTGATCGTTTCCCACGTCATCCTTCAAGAACACCATGTCAGAGCCGCGTGCCCCGATAACATCACGTCAGAGCCGCGTGCCCCGATAACATCGAGTCACTCGCTCCCCGGCCTGTAGGTCGGGGCCTGTCCCGCTGAACCGGGGCGGACCGGAGTGACCAGATCCAGCCACCATGCATAAGGAGGTGACCTTGGTGGCTACGTTGGACACACGTCAGCAGATCCACTTCGCCGTGCTTCCTCAGCGGCGGACTCTGGAATCCGCGCCTGCAGACACTCCTGGAGCAGGGACGAAACGGGGCGCGGAGGCCTTCGGGCAGCGGAGTGTCCGACATGGTCGAGGGGAGACCCGCCACGCCTCACCTGACGCGGCGAGCGTCACCCCCGCAAGGGGAGAAGCCGGTCGTGAGACCGCACCCCGCGTGTTCGCCCTGGCCTCCGACGGCACGCCGCTGGATCCCTGCCATCCCGCCCGTGCCCGCAGGCTCCTGAAGGCGGGGCGGGCGGTGGTGGCCCGGCACACCCCGTTCGCCATCCGGCTGAAGGACCGCTCCGCCGAGCAGTCCGAGATCCAGGGTGTGGAGGTCTCCCTGGACCCGGGCAGCCGGCACACCGGCATGAGCTTGTTCCGCGCCCACGACGGCACCCGATACGGCCTGTTCGGCATCCGGCTCGATCATCGCGGCGGTAAGATCCGCGACAAGCTCGCGGCTCGGACCGCCTACCGCAGGCGTCGTCGCACCGCGAACCTGCGCTACCGTGCCCCCCGGTTCGCCAACCGCACCCGCCCGGACGGCTGGCTCCCACCGAGCCTGCGGCACCGCGTGGACACCGTCATAAGCTGGGTGCAGCGACTGCGCCGCCTCGCCCCGATTCGGGCGCTCCACGTGGAAACCGTGCGCTTCGACACTCACGCCCTGCCCGCAGGCAGGCCACTGGAGGGCACCGGGTATCAGCACGGCACCCTGCATGGTTATGAGACCCGCGAATACCTGCTGACCAAATGGGGGCGGGCCTGCGCCTACTGCGGAACGACCGGCACCCCACTGAACATCGACCACATCCAGCCCCGCTCCCGAGGCGGCTCGGACCGGATCAGCAACCTGACCGTCGCCTGCATGCCGTGCAACCAGGCAAAGAACAACATGCCGGTCACCGACTTCCTAGCAGGCCGCCCGGCCGTCCTGGCTCGGATACTTGCTCAGGCCAAGGCACCGCTGCGAGACGCCGCCGCCGTGAACACCACCCGCTGGGCGCTGTATACGGCGTTGACGGCGACCGGCCTGCCCGTGCGCTGCGGCAGCGGCGGCCGCACCAAATGGAACCGGCACCGCACCGGCGCCCCCAAATCCCACACCCTGGACGCCCTCCACGTGGCCGATCTCGACCGTGTCGCCTCCTGGCCAGGCCGGGTACTGGTGATTGCCGCCACCGGGCGGGGCTCCTACTGTCGGACAGCCACCGACAGGTTCGGCTTCCCCCGGCTGCGCCTGCCCCGCACGAAGCAGATTTTCGGGTATCAGACCGGCGATCTCGTACGCGCGATCATAAGGAAAGGCAAGCACCCCGGGTCCCACACTGGTCGGGTTGTCATCCGCACCTCCGGTAGCCACACCGTGCAGACCGCCAGCGGCCCTATCAAGACCTCGCACAAGCATCTCCGCCTGCTCCAACGAGCAAACGGCTACGCCTACACCACCAAGAAGGAAGAACACCGGTGCGCATCCTGACGGCGGTTCAGCTGGCAACAAACCGCCTTTCCCTCCCCTGCTACCCGGGAGTCTGTTTCCTCTACGGCCCGAAGGCCGGCGTATTCACGGAGAAGGTCCGATGAGTTCGGTGACCGTACGCGTGCCCGCGAAGGTCAACGTGCAGCTTTCTGTCGGCCCGCTCAGGGAAGATGGCTTTCACGACCTGGTCAACGTCTTCCACGCAGTGTCGATCTTCGATGAGGTGGTGGCGAAGGAGTCCGAGTCGATCACTGTGTCGGTCAAGGGGAAATGGTCCGACCAGGTGCCGGTCGACGACAGCAACCTGGCGATCCGGGCCGCTCGCGCACTTGCCAAACACGCGGGACGCACCTACGGCGCCGAACTGATCATCCAGAAGGACATCCCGGTCGCGGGCGGGATGGCCGGCGGCAGCGCCGACGCCGCCGGGGCTCTCGTCGCCTGCAACGAGCTCTGGGGGCTGGGCCTGCCCTTCGACGATCTCATGGAGATCGCCGGAGACCTCGGCAGCGATGTGCCGTTCTCCCTGCTCGGCGGTACCGCCGTCGGCACCGGACGGGGCGAGCAGCTGAGCGAGCTCCCCACGGGCGGCACGTTCCACTGGGTGTTCGCCCTGGCGAACGGCGGCCTCTCCACGGCCAGCGTCTACGCCGAATGCGACCGGCTCCGCGCCGCCGAGGGCGCCGAGGTCCCGTGGCCCCAACTGAACGACTCGCTCATGGAGGCTCTGGGCACCGGCGACGCGTACGCCCTGGGCGCCCACCTGAGCAACGACCTCCAGCCCGCCGCGCTCAACCTCCGCCCGGAGCTGGCGCCGACCCTGGACGCCGGCCGTCAGCACGGGGCCCTCGGCGCGATCGTCTCCGGGTCGGGTCCCACCTGTGCCTTCCTGGCCATCGACGCCCTCCACGCCCGCGACCTGGCCCTCAGCCTGACCACCACAGGCGCCGCCCACACCGCCGTCCCCGCCCACGGCCCCGTCCGCGGCGCCACCCTCGTCTAACTGGCTCAGCCACTCTCAACGGTCCAACCCACCCGCCTGTTCAACCCATGTCAACCCGGCCTCGTTTCGCCGCGTCAGGGCGCCAGCCGGGCCGCCGTGTACGGGCGCCGCGTCAGGGCTGCCGTGTACGGGCCGCCGCGTTAGGGCGGCTGCGTTAGGGCTGCCGTGTCAGGGCTGCCGTGTCAGGGCTGCCGTGTCAGGACTGCCGTGTACGGGCTGCCGTGTCAGGGCGCCGGTCCGGGCCGTCGTGTCGGGGCGCTGCGTCGGGCCGCTGGGTCAGGGGGCTGCGTCGGGCCGCCGTGTTGGCAGCCGGTGCCGTTTCGGGGCATGTGCTTGGCCTTGTCGGTCTGCCATGCCTACGGGCCCAAGCCGCTGCTCAGCGACGTGTCCCTCGGCTGTCGGCCTGGGATGCCGTTCCGGCGTTGCTGCCTCGGCTGTGTCGGCCTGGGGCGCCGTTTCGGCGTATCTGCCGTGCACTGCGGTGCTGTGCCTGGCGTGCGGTGCCCTGTCGGCGGTGCCGTGCTTGCCGCGATGCGCTGGCCTGCCGCGTCGGTGCGGCAGGGGCTCTTGGCCGTCGGCCCGGTGCGGCTCCCGGCGGTGGAAGCGCTGGGCGGTGCGTTGGCCTGCCGTGTCGGTGCGGCAGGGGCTCTTGGCCGTCGGCCCGGTGCGGCTCCCGGCGGTTCGAAGCGCTGGGCGGCATGTGGGGTGCATGCGGCGTGCGGGCGGCGGACGGGCGGGCGGTGTGCGGCGGGCGTGCGGGGGCGTGCGGCGGGCGGGCGGCGCGTGGACCGGGAGCCTATACCCTGGGTAAGTCATGAATCTGGTCAATCTTGAGTCGGTCTCCCATGCCTACGGGCCCAAGCCGCTCCTCAGTGACGTGTCCCTCGGCGTCGAGGCAGGCGAGCGGATCGGCGTCGTCGGGCGCAACGGGGGCGGCAAGACGACCCTCATGTCGGTCATCGCCGGCGACGTGCGCCCCGACACCGGGCGTGTCACGCACACCCGGGGCCTGCGGGTCGGTTTCCTGTCGCAGCAGGACACGCTCGATCCGGCCGCGGCCGTGCGGGACATCGTCCTGGGCGCGATGGCCGAGCACGAGTGGGCCGGTGACCAGCGGGTCAGGGAGATCCTGGCGAACCTGATCGGGGACCTCGATCTCGACGCCAAGAGCGGCGAACTCTCGGGAGGCGAGCGCAGGCGTACGGCCCTGGCGCAGCTGCTCATCGACGACCATGACCTGATCATGCTGGACGAGCCCACCAACCACCTCGACATCGAGGCGATCGCGTGGCTGGCCGGGCACCTGGCGGCCAGGAAGAGCGCACTGCTGGTGGTGACCCACGATCGGTGGTTCCTCGACGCCGTGTCCACCCGCACCTGGGAGGTCGTGGACGGGCGCGTCGAGCGGTACGAGGGAGGCTACGCCGCCTACGTGCTGGCCAAGGCCGAGCGGGAACGCATCGCCCAGGCCGCCGAGGATCGCCGCCAAAACCTCATGCGCAAGGAGATCGCCTGGTTGCGACGCGGCCCGCCCGCCCGGACATCCAAGCCGAAGTTCCGCATCGACGCCGCCCAGGCGCTGATCGCCAACGAGCCGCCGCCGCGAGAGACCGTCGAGCTGATGAAGTTCGCCGCGGCCCGGCTCGGCAAGACCGTCTACGACCTGGATGACGTCACCCTGCACGCGGGCGGGCCGGCCACCGGGCCGCTGGTGCTCGATCGGTGCACGTGGCAGTTCGGGCCGGGCGACCGCATCGGTCTGATCGGCGTCAACGGGTCAGGGAAGTCGTCGGTGCTGCGGCTGCTCGCTGACACGCTCAAGCCCGACTCCGGCCGCGTGGTCAGAGGCAAGACGGTACGCCTCGCACACCTGTCCCAGGAGCTGACCGACCTCGATCCGACGCGGCGGGTGCTGGAGTCGGTCGAGGAAGTGCGGAAGTACCTCCAACTCGGCAAGAGGGAGTGGACCGCCTCCCAGCTCCTCGAACGCCTGGGCTTTCGCGGCGAGGCGCAGTGGAAGGTCATCGGCGACCTCTCCGGCGGCGAACGGCGCCGGCTTCAGCTGCTCAGGCTGCTCATGGACGACCCGAACGTCCTGCTGCTCGACGAGCCGACCAACGACCTCGACATCGAGACGCTCAACGAGCTGGAAGACCTGCTGGACGGCTGGCCGGGCACGCTCATCCTGGTGAGCCACGACCGCTACTTCCTGGAGCGGGTGGCCGATCGCTGCGTCGCACTGCTGGGCGACGGCAAGCTGTCGCTGCTGCCCGGCGGGGTGGACGAATATCTGGAGCGGCGCGCGGCGGGCACCGCCTTGACCGCACGTCTCGGCACCGCCACGGTGTCTCTCGGCGGCCTGTCCGGTTCCGTCGATGCCGGCAGAGGACCGGGGACGACGTCGACCGGGACCTCAGCGTCCGATCAGGCGCCGTCCGGGTTGTCGGCGAGGGAGGAGCGGGAACTCCGCAAGGAGCTCAACCGCCTGGAACGCCAGCTCGACAAGCTGACCGACCAGGAGGCCCGCCTCCACACGGCCATGGCGGAGGCTGCCAGCGATTACGCCAAGCTGGGCACGCTGGACGCCGAACTACGCGAGATCACGGCCCAGAAGGACACGATCGAGTCGGAGTGGCTCGAGCTGGCCGACCGCCTCGGGGACTGACCATATTTTCGACTTGTCCATGGGTCGCCCAAGCGACCGTCGGCCTGCTCCCGAGGCGGCCAAGCGATCGTCGCCTCGCCTGTGGCGCGCCCAAGCGACGGTCGCTCCAGCAGCCGCCGCTCTGTCAGTGAGCCGCCGGTCAAGTGGCGGGGCCAGTGAGCCGGCGGTCAAGTGGCGGCCCTTACCCCGACGGCCACCGCTTCAGCGAAGACGACGGCCAAGAATGCGCTCGTAACGGTGAGAACCCGTGAGCCTTCACGACCGGCCATGACAGACGGCAACGTTCTACGGCGCGTGCGGTGACGCTGGGCGACCGTAAAAAAAGAAAGACCACACGGGGAAGAAAGAGATCAGGGGGAGTCGAAGGGTGCGAGGAGCGTGCGGAGGAGGGAAGAGAGGGTGCGCTGATCGTCCAGGTCGAGCCCGGACAGGAGATCGTGCTCCCGCCTGAGCAGGTCGGCGAAGGCGGCGTCGACCCGGGCCAGCCCCGTGTCCGTCAGGGACACCAGCACGCCGCGCCGGTCCTCGGGATCGGGACGCCGCCGGACGAGCCCGGCCTGGGCGAGGCGGTCGATGCGGTTGGTCATGGTCCCCGAGGTGACGAGGGTGGCGCGCAGCAGCGCCCCAGGGCTGAGCTCGTACGGCTTCCCGGCCCGCCGCAGCGCCGTCAGCACGTCGAACTCCCATGGCTCCAGACCATGCTCGGCGAACGCGGCTCGCCGGGCACGGTCGAGATGCTTGGCGAGTCGTGACACTCTAGAGAGCACCTGGAGCGGCTCGACGTCAAGGTCGGGGCGTTCCGCTCGCCAAGCCGCGACGAGGCGGTCGACCTCGTCTCTCGGATCCTCCGTCATGACACAGAAGTGTACTGTCTTGACATCGAGATATCTCTCTCGATATCAATTATCTTCATGTCAAGAGATATCTGGGACCCGGTGACCTACGCGGTCTATGCGGACGAGCGGTCGCGGCCGTTCATCGAGCTGATCTCCAGAGTGGGGGCGGTCAATCCCGATTATGTCGTGGACGCCGGCTGCGGCAGCGGTGAACTCACTGTGGAGCTGGGCAATCGCTGGCCCAACGCGACGATCGAGGGCTTCGACTCCTCGCCCGCGATGATCACCAAGGCGCGTCAGCTGAAGTCCTCTGCCAGGTTCGCGGTCGCCGACGTGGCGACCTGGCGGCCGGACCGGCCCATGGACGTGATCGTCTCCAACGCCGTCCTGCAGTGGGTGCCCGCGCACCGAGACGTGCTGGAGCACTGGATGGAGGGGCTGGCCGCGGGCGGCTGGCTGGCTTTCCAGGTGCCGGGCAACTTCGACGCGCCGAGCCACGTCGCGATCCGCGAGCTGTGTGCCTCGCGGGCCTGGTCCGACAAGCTGAGCGACGTCACCAGGGCCAACCCGGTCGATGACGCCGCCGGCTACCTCGATCTGCTCAACCAGGGCGGCACCCAGGTGGACGCCTGGGAGACGACGTACGTGCACGTGCTCCAGGGCGAGAACCCCGTGCTGGACTGGGTGTCCGGCACCGCCCTGCGCCCGATCTTCGACCGGCTCGACCCGGACGAGCAGCGGCGGTTCAAGGCCGATCTGGCCGGGCCGCTCGCCGAGGCGTATCCGGCCAGGCGTTACGGCACTCCGTTCCCGTTCAGGAGGGTCTTCGTGGTGGCCCAGAAATGATCAAAGCGCTGCATCACGTCCAGCTCGCCGCGCCCAAAGGCAGCGAGCCGCTGCTCAGAGACTTCTACGTGGGCGTGCTCGGCCTGCGTGAGGTGGCAAAGCCGCCGAAACTCGCCGAACGCGGCGGCGCCTGGTTCCGGGGCGACGGCGTGGAGGTCCATCTCGGCATCGAGGACGACTTCAGGCCCGCGCGCAAGGCCCATCCGGCCTTTCTGGTGGACGACCTCGACGCGTACGCCGCCAAGCTGCCTGACGCGGTCCCCGATGACCTTTTGCCGGGTTATCGGCGCCTCTATGTCTCTGATCCGGTCGGGAACAGAATCGAACTCCTGCAATTAGTGTGATGTTTACCTTGTGGTGGCATCATTGTCCGAAATCGGACGCATGCGAGGTGCAGTGGGCATCGAGATCGAGGACAAGTTCGACGTTCCTCAGGAATACGTGATCCCGGATCTGAGTGGTCTGGCCGACGTCGTGGGCCCGAAGAGTTACCAGCTCGTGGCCCTTTACTATGACACGCCCGACCTGCGGCTGGCCGCCCGAGGCGTCACGCTCAGGCGACGACGAGGCGGCGACGACGCCGGCTGGCACCTGAAACTGCCCAAGGCCAAGGGCGTGCGCCAGGAGATCACCCATCCGCTCACTCGCAGCACCAAGATCGTGCCTCCGGAACTGGCCGAACTCGTCCGCGCCTACACCAGGGGCGCCGATCTCCAGGTGGTCGCCGAACTGGACACCCGCAGGACCGTCACAGTCCTGCTCGACGGGGAGACCAAGCTGGTCGAGATCGCCGACGACCGCGTCAAGGGCACCGACCACAGGGTCGAGGACAAGGTCGTGCGCTGGCGCGAGGTCGAGGCCGAGCTGCTCGACGACACCCGCCAGGCGCTGCTGACCAAGGTCGGCAAGCGGCTCAGGAAAGCCGGCGCCACGCCGTCCGGCAGCGCCAGCAAGCTGGCCAAGCTGCTCGACCCCACCCCGCCGGCCAGGGCCGCCACCGTGCCGGGCTCGGCCGGCGAGATCGTCGTCAACTACCTGGCGAGCCAGGTGTCCGCACTGCTCTCGCAGGATCCACGGGTACGCAGGGCCGAGGACGACGCCGTGCACCAGATGCGCGTGGCGTGCCGCCGGCTGCGTAGCGCGATGAAGGCGTTCAAAACCGTCGTCGTCGACACCGGCGAGCTCCAGGAGGAGCTGCAGTGGCTCGGCAACGTGCTCGGCGAGGCCCGCGACCTGGAAGTGACCAGGGCCCGCTTCGCCAAACTGCTCGCCGGCGTGGCTCCCGAGCTGATCATCGGCCCGATTCACACCAGGCTCGGCTGGGACCTGCACAAACGCGAAGAAGAGGCGTACGAGCGGATCAAGGAGACGCTCAGCGGCGACCGCTACTACGCCCTGCTCAACGCCCTCGACGAGCTCATCGCCGAGCCGAAGCTGGGCAAGGCGGCGGCCAAGCCGGCGCAGGAGCGGCTCAGCGCCATCGCGGCGGCCGGCTGGAACAGGGTGACCAGGGCATACGACTTCGCCCAGGCCATCGAGGACCTCGAACGCCGTGAGATCGCCATGCACGACGTGCGCAAAGCGGCCAAACGCGCTCGCTACACCGCCGAAGCGCTGCAACCCACCCTCGGCAAGGACATGGCCAGGCTGGCAAAGCTGGCGGCGGGCATCCAGGAAGTACTGGGGACGCACCAGGACGGCGTGGTCGCACAGGAAACGTTGGCGAAGGAGGCGGAGAGCGCCCGTCAGGCAGGTGAGGACACCTTCACGTACGGGCTGCTGGTCGGGATAGAACGCAACATCGCAGACCGGGCACACGCCGACTTCCCCAGGGTATGGGCGGAAACTGTCAAAGCAGCGGGGAAGCTTCTGTAACCGGATCCCCCGTGTAAACGCGGGGGCTTTCACATGTACCGCGGCGCGGTGTACCGCGCCACCTTCGCCTCAAGGAGGGCATCGCCAGGGAACGCAGCCGGTCCGGTACGAGTTCTGGCTGGCCGCCGGATGTGAGCCGGGATCGCTGCGAAGCGTCAGGCCGCGTAGCGCTCCACGCTCACGACCTGCCCGCCCGTCTTGTGCAGCACGGCGAACGCGCCCTTGCGCAGGTGCACGTCCTTGCCGCTCAGCGCATGGATCAGCTCAGGCAGCACCTTGCCGTGACTGCACACGGCGGCGGGCACCGTGATCTCCCTGACCAGGGCCGGCGTCTTGTGCGGGTCCTGGCTCTCCTCGCTGAGCAGCGGCTCGATCCTGATCTCGCCATCGAGCGCGGCACCGTACGGTTCCAGCGTCTGCATGCAGCGGGCGCTGGGGGAGCTCACCAGCACCTCCGGCCGGTACGCGGGCAGCGCGGTGGCCAGGGCGGCCGCCTGGGAGCGGCCGTCGGTGTCCAGCGGCCGCAGCGCGTCGTCGCCGGTCCACTCGTTCCTGGAGCCGGCCGAGCCGTGCCGGACGAGGACGAGAGGAACGGTCTCGAGCGGCGCCACGGCCAGGGCTCGCAGCAGGCCCGCGTCCCATTCGTACGTCAGCAGCGCCTTGGCCTCCTCCAGCGGAAGCCAGCGCAGCTCGTCCACTTCATCCCCGGGTGTAAATCCGTCGTCGGCCACCGCCCGTGCCGTCCAGTAGTCGACCCGCTTGAGCCGGCCCCTGCTGATGTAGTGGACGGGCGGCAGGGCACGGCCGAGCGCGACGGTCATGCCGGTCTCCTCGCGTACCTCGCGGAGGGCGGCGGCGATCACGTGTTCCCCGGTCTTCAGCTTGCCCTTGGGGAAGGTCCAGTCGTCGTAGGTGGGTCGGTGAATGACAGCGACTTCGGGGCTGCTCTCGGCGCCCCTCCAGACCACGGCTCCGGCGGCGCGGAGCAGGTCAGTCATCAACGGTCCTCCAGCGGCGCGTACTGATGAGATGGCTCTGCAGGTCCTCGCCGTGATGGCGGGCCCATGTGCCATCGGAGTTGAGCCACCACGCGTTCGTGGTCTCGGCCATGGCCTGGTCCATCAGCTCGATGAGGTAGGCCTTGTGCTGCTGCGACGTCACCTTGACCAGGGCTTCGACGCGGCGATCGATGTTCCTGCGCATGAGGTCGGCGCTGCCGATCCAGATCTCGGGCCGCCGGCCCAGGCCGAACTCGTACACCCGGGAGTGCTCCAGGAAGCGCCCCAAAATTGACCTTACGCGGATATTTTCGGACAGGTCTGGGATGCCGGGTCTGAGGATGCAGATGCCGCGCACCAGCAAATCCACCGGGACGCCCGCCCGGGACGCCCGGTAGAGCGCGTCGATGATCGGCTCGTCCACCAGCGAGTTGGTCTTGATCCGGATCCTGGCGGGGCGGCCGGCCTGCTGATGGGCGATCTCCCGCTCGATCCTGGCCACCAGCCCGCTGCGCATGGAGTGCGGCGCGACCAGCAGCCTGCGGTAGGCGGAGTGGTTGGAGTAGCCGGTCAGGTGGATGAACAGGTCGGTGACGTCCTCGCCGACCAGCGGGTCCGCCGTGAGCAGGCCGAAGTCCTCGTACTGCCGGGCGGTCTTGGGGTTGTAGTTGCCGGTGCCGATGTGGCAGTAGCGGCGCAGCTCGCCCGAGGGCTCCTGGCGGACGACGAGCGCGAGCTTGCAGTGCGTCTTGAGGCCGACGACGCCGTAGACGACGTGGCAGCCGGCGCGCTCCAGCTTCCTGGCCCAGGAGATGTTGGCGTGCTCGTCGAAGCGGGCCTTGATCTCCACGACCACCACGACCTGCTTGCCCGCTTCGGCCGCGTCGATCAGGGCGTTGACGATGGGGGAGTCGCCGCTGGTCCGGTAGAGGGTCTGCTTGATCGCCAGCACCCTGGGGTCGTCCGCGGCCACCTCGATGAAGCGCTGCACGCTGGTGGCGAACGAGTCGTACGGGTGGTGCAGCAGCACGTCGCGCTCGCGCAGGACCGCGAAGAGGTCGTCCTCGGCGCTGATCACCTCCGCCGGCACGAACGAGCGGTAGCTGAGCTCGCCGCGCTCCAGGTCGGCGATGGCGTGCAGGCCGGACAGGTCGAGCGGCCCGGGCAGGCGGTAGATCTCGTGCGGCGCCAGCTCCAGCTCCTCCACGAGCGGGGCCAGCACCTCGGGCGTGATCGTGTCCTCGACCTCCAGCCGCACGGGCGGGCCGAAACGCCGCTTGAGCAGCTCCTTCTCCAGGGCCTGCATGAGGTTCTCGGTGACGTCCTCGTCGACGTCGAGGTCCTCGTTCCTGGTGACGCGGAACACGTGGTGCTGGAGGATCTCCATGCCCTTGAAGAGCTGGCCCAGGTGGGCCGCGATCACGTCCTCGAGGGGGACGAACCGGTCCTTGGACGCCTGTACGAACCGGGG
Organism: Nonomuraea polychroma; assembly: GCF_004011505.1. Classification (NCBI taxonomy): domain Bacteria; kingdom Bacillati; phylum Actinomycetota; class Actinomycetes; order Streptosporangiales; family Streptosporangiaceae; genus Nonomuraea; species Nonomuraea polychroma. The sequence continues at coordinate 8,119,983 of NZ_SAUN01000001.1, read as the reverse complement.
CAGCTGCGAGGGGACCTTGACCCGCGCGAAGACCGTGTGATCGGTCGCCGGGTTGCGCACCAGCACGGCCAGGTTGAGGCTCAGCCCGGAAATATAGGGAAACGGGTGTGCGGGGTCCACAGCCAACGGCGTAAGGACCGGTCGGATCCGCTCCCTGAACAGCTTGCGCAGCTCCGTGCGCTCCTCGCGGCCCAGATCGTCCCACCGGACGATCTCGATGCCCTCGCCCGCCAGCTCCGGGGAGATCTTGTCGTGGTAGACCGCCGCATGCCGCCTGGCCAGCTCGTCCGCGATCCCCGCGATCCTGACCAGCTCCTCGCGCGGCTTCAATCCGCTCTTGGTGCGCAGCAGCAGGCCCGTCGCCATGCGCCGCTTGAGTCCCGCCACCCGCACGCGGAAGAACTCGTCCAGGTTGCTCGCGAAGATCGCCAGGAACCGCACCCGCTCCAGCAGCGGGAGCGCCGGGTCTTCGGCCAGCTCCAGCACCCGCTCGTTGAACTGGAGCCAACTCTCCTCGCGATTGAGAAAGCGCTCCTGTGGCAGCGGCAGGTCGTTAGGGGATTGCAGCGGTTCGGCGGACATATGACCTATATTGCCCTTATTGGTTGAACAGAACGTTAACGGAGTAGCAACGGCGCGATCCAGTCGGTCATTCCCGTCCGGCCGTCTTCGTCACGTACGTTCAAGATTTCACTCGGGCTGATCCACCTGTTCAAGGCGCGCTGCCCGCTCCGCCAGCCTGGCCTCCCGCTGGCGGATCTTCTCCTCACGCTCACGGGCCTTCTCGGCTTCCTTCAGCAGCCGCTCGCGCTCTTTCAGCTCGCGCACCCGAACCTTCTCGGCCTCCTTCAGCTCGCGCTGGCGGATCTTCTCCGCCTCCTTCGCCTCCTTCTCGCGGACCTTCTCCAGCTCGCGCAGTTCCCTTTCGGTTGGGCGCGGTTTGGGGGGCGCGGCGGAGTGCTCGCGGCTGATCGCGGTGATCGTGGGGTTGGCGTTGAGCCCGGTCAGGCCGTTCCATGCCAGGTTGACGAGGTGGGCGGCCACCTCCTCGCGGCCCGGCTTGCGGACGTCCAGCCACCACTGGCCGGTGAGGGCCACCATGCCCACCAGCATCTGCGCGTACATCGGGGCGAGCTTGGGGTCGTAGCCCCGGGAGGCGAACTCGTCAGCCAGGACGTCCTCGACCTGGCTGGCGATCTCACTGATCAGGCTCGCGAAGGTGCCGGTGCCCGAGGCGGCGTGCGAGTCGCGCACCAGGATGCGGAAGCCCTCGCTGCTCTCCTCGATGTACTGCAGCAGCGCCAGCGCGGCGCGCTCCAGTTTGATGAGGGAATGGGACGCCGCGAGGGCATCAGTGATCATCGTGAGGAGCTTTTGCATCTCGCGGTCGACGACGACCGCGTAGACGCCCTCTTTGCCACCGAAATGCTCATATACCACGGGCTTCGACACCTGTGCGGTAGCTGCGATTTCCTCGATAGAGGTCCCATCGAACCCCTTCTCCGCGAAGAGCGTTCGGCTGATGCGAATCAGTTGCTCTCGTCGCTCGCTCCCGGACATACGCCTGCGAGATCGGGGTTCTTGGGTCACGGTCTCCATAATGACGGCCACGGATCCATGACCGCTCATCGAGCTATTGTCGTCAAGCAACGCGCTTCGCCGCCAGGCGCTCCGGCGTCGGCCAGCGGACGTCGTACGCCCAGCCCAGCTTCTCGAAGATCCGGATGAGGCCGGCGCTCAGGTCGATCTGGCCCTTGAGCGCGCCGTGCCGGGCGCAGGTCGGGTCGGAGTGGTGCAGGTTGTGCCACGACTCGCCGAAGGACGGGATGGCCAGCCACCACACGTTGCGGGACTTGTCGCGCACCTGGAAGTCCTCCTCGCCGAAGACGTGGCAGATGGAGTTGATCGACCAGGTCACGTGGTGCAGCAGGCCGATGCGGACGAGGGTGCCCCAGAACAGCGCGGTCAGCGCGCCCTGCCAGGACCAGGTGATGAGCCCGCCCAGCACGCCGGGCAGCACCATCGAGGCGACCGCGATCGGGCCGAACCACTTGTGCAGCTTCTGGACGTCCGAGTCCTTGCACAGGTCGGGCGCGTACTTCTCCCTGTTGGTACGCTCGCTCTCGAACAGCCAGCCCATGTGGGCATAGAGCAGGCCCTTGGCCATGTTCTTGAAACCAGGGCCGAAGCGCCACGGCGAGTGCGGGTCGCCCTCCTTGTCGGAGAACTTGTGGTGCTTGCGGTGGGTGGCCACCCAGTCGAGCACGGACATCTCCAGCGACAGGCTGCCGGCGATGCCCAGCGCGATCTTCAGCGGCCGCTTGGCCTTGAACGAGCCGTGCGTGAAGTAGCGGTGCAGGCCCACGGTGACGCCGAGGCCGGAGACCATGTAGAAGACGAACGCGATCGCGATGTCCGTCCAGCCGAGCCCCCATCCCCACGCGAGCGGCACGGCGGCGGCGATCGCGATCAGTGGCAGTCCGACGACCAGACCGAAGATGATCAGTTCTGCGCGGGATTTCGGCTCGGGTTCGAAGTCGGGCTTCGGGGTGGGTGCGGATCGCTCGGCGGTAACGGTCATGGGCGACCTCCAACGACATGTATGAGGATGAATGTCCAGTCTACGCAACCGTAACCTACGCCATCGTAAGTAAGGAAGACCTAAGAAGCGATGTGACGAATGTGACGGTTCCCTGAACAAGGTGAGTGGGGTTCATGGCTTGCCCCTTTAAGGTCCGCCTGTTATGGGGAGTGCCCGCTGCCACCTGCGGAGTTCCGGCGTGGCGGTAATTACGGGCGCGCGCCGGGGTCCGGGCTCGGTATCGTAGGGGGGTGTCGGACATCACCTGTCCGATCTGTCCCGGATCGTCTAATCGGCAGGACAAGTGGTTTTGGTCCACTTTGTAGGGGTTCGAGTCCTCTTCCGGGAGCTTTGAGGTTGTCCCTGCGAGAATGTTTCGGGTGCGGCCAGGTATCCTCACGGTGTCGGGAGGGTAGCGGTGCGGTAGCCGCACCAAATGCCCTGATCCGTCCAGTCACAGGGAGCCTCAGTCCGTGAGTGTGCCGCGCCCGGCAGCCGTCGTCGTCCTCGCCGCGGGCGAGGGCACCCGGATGAAGAGCCAGACCCCGAAAGTCCTGCACGAGCTGTGCGGCCGCGCTCTGGTGGACCACATGCTCGCCGCCGCCCGCGACCTGCAGCCCGAGCGGCTCATCGTCGTCATAGGCCACGCGCTCGAGCAGGTCGGCGGACATCTGGCCGCCACCAGCCCGGACGCGCGCGCCGTCGTGCAGCGGGAGCAGCGCGGCACCGGCCACGCGGTCCGCACCGTGCTCGAAGAGGTCGGCACGATCTCCGGCACCGTGCTGGTCACGTACGGCGACGTGCCGCTCCTGCGCACCGAGACCCTCGCCGCGTTGCTCGAACGTCATGCCGCCGACGGCAACGCGGTCACCGTGCTGACCGCCGAAGTGCCCGATCCGACCGGCTACGGGCGGATCATCCGCGACGAGAACGGCGCCGTCCTGGAGATCGTCGAGGAGAAGGACGCCACCGCGGAGCAGCGCGCCGTCAAGGAGATGAACTCCGGCATCTACGCCTTCGACGGAGAGTTGCTCGCCGACGCCGTCAAGCGCGTGTCCACCGACAACGCCCAGGGCGAGGAATACCTCACCGACGTCCTGGCCATCCTGCGCGGCGACGGTCACCGGGTCGGCGCCTGCGTGGCCGGCGACCACGTCGAGGTCGAGGGCGTCAACGACCGCGTGCAGCTCGCCGCCGCCCGCAAGGTCCTCAACCAGCGCCTGCTGGAGGCCCACATGCGGGCCGGCGTCACGATCATCGATCCGGCCGCCACGTGGATCGACGTGGGCGTGCGGATCGCGCCCGACGTCGTCATCCATCCCGGCACGCAGTTGCACGGCGACACCGTCATCGAGACCGGCGCCGAGGTCGGCCCCGCCACCACGCTCACCAGCACGCGCGTCGGCGAGCGGGCCGTCGTGCGCAACGCCGTCTGCGACCACGCCGAGATCGGCCCCGAGGCCAATGTCGGTCCCTACGCCTATCTACGGCCAGGCACCGTGCTCGGGCACAAGTCCAAGGCCGGCACGTTCGTCGAGATGAAGAACGCCAAGGTCGGCGACCGCTCCAAGGTGCCGCACCTGACCTACGCGGGCGACGCCACGATCGGCGAGGACGCCAACATCGGCGCAGCCACCGTCTTCGTCAACTACGACGGGGTCAACAAGCACCACACCACCGTGGGCGACGGCGTGTTCGTCGGCTGCGACACCATGCTCGTCGCTCCGGTGACCGTCAACGACGGCGCCTACACGGCGGCGGGCTCGGTGATCGTGGACGAGGTGCCTCCGGGCGCGATGGGAGTGGCGCGGGCACGGCAGCGCAACATCGAGAAATGGGTCTTGCGCAGGCGCGCGGGCACGAAGTCCGCCGCGGCCGCCGAGCGGGCGCTGGCGCGCAAAGAGGAGAAAGAACAGTGACGAGCATTAAGCAGCCCGGGGAGAAGAACCTCATGCTCTTCTCCGGGCGGGCCCACCCGGAGCTTGCCGAGGAGGTGGCCAGGCACGTCGGCGTCTCCCTCACCCCGACCAAGCTGATCGACTTCGCCAACGGCGAGATCTACGTCCGCTTCATGGAGTCGGTGCGCGGCTGCGACGCCTTCGTGATCCAGAGTCACACCGGCCCCATCAACAAATGGATCATGGAACAGCTCATCATGGTCGACGCGCTGAAGCGGGCCTCCGCCAAGCGCATCACCGTGGTCATGCCGTTCTTCGGCTACGCCCGCCAGGACAAGAAGGGCCGCGGCCGCGAGCCCATCACGGCCCGGCTGATGGCCGACATGTTCAAGACCGCGGGCGCCGACCGGCTCATGTCGATCGACCTGCACACCTCCCAGATCCAAGGCTTCTTCGACGGCCCGGTGGACCACCTGTTCGCCATGCCGGTCCTGGAGAGCTACCTGAAGAACAAGCTCGACCTGGAGAACACGACCGTCGTCTCGCCCGACACCGGTCGCGTGCGCCTGTCGGAGCGCTGGGCCGACACGCTCGGCACGCCGATGGCGTTCATCCACAAGCGCCGCGACCTCGACGTGGCCAACCAGGTGAAGGTCAACGAGGTGGTCGGGGACGTACGCGGGCGTACCTGTGTGGTGATCGACGACATGATCGACACCGCGGGCACCATCTGCAAGGCCGCCGACGCCCTCTACGAGCAGGGCGCCACCAACGTGATCACCGCCGCCACCCACGCGGTCTTCTCCGACCCGGCTGTGGACCGGCTGAAGAACTCCAGGATCTCCGAGGTCATCGTCACCAACACGCTGCCGTTGTCGCAGGCCAACAGGTTCGACAAGCTGACGGTCCTGTCCATCGCGCCGCTCATCGCGCGGGCCATCACCGAGATCTTCAACGACGGCTCGGTGACGAGCTTGTTCGAGGGTGACACCTGACAGCGATAGACTGAACCGGTTGCGCTCGTAACGCCTTCCGCTAGGGCGGGTGAGGGTGAGCGCGCACCGCACCGATCCCCAATGCATCCCTAGGAGATGTCGTGTCTGAAGTACGTATCGCCGCCGAACCGCGCACCGCGTTCGGCAAGGGCGCCGCTCGCAAGATCCGCCGCGCCGACAAGGTGCCCGCCGTTCTCTACGGGCACGGCATCGACCCCAAGCACCTGACCCTGCCCGGCCACGAGGTGCTGCTCGCGCTCCGTACGCCCAACGTGCTGATCCGCCTCAAGGGTGAGGGCGTGGACGAGCTGGCCCTGCCCAAGGGCGTGCAGCGCGACCCGATCAAGGGCTTCGTCGAGCACGTCGACCTGCTCCTGGTCAAGAGTGGCGAGAAGGTCACCGTCGAGATCCCGGTCACCACGGTCGGCGACGTGCACCCCGACGGCCTGCTCGACCTGCAGCTCGTCGCGGTCGCGGTGGAGGCCGAGGCCACGCACATCCCGACCGGCGTCGAGGTCAACGTCGAGGGCCTGGAGGTCGGCACCGCCGTCACCACCGCCCAGCTCCAGCTCCCGCAGGGCGCCACGCTGGCCGCCGACCCCGAGACCGTCGTCGTCCAGATCATCGCCAAGCCGGTCGAGGCTCCCGAGGAGGCCGAGGAGGCCGCCGAGGCCCCGGCCGCCGAGGCTGCCGCCGAGGGCGAGACCGCCGAGGCCGCGGCCGAGTAATGGAAAACCTGCCAGTCGGACTGCCGCTACGGTCGTAACCAGCGACGAGCGTGGAGCGGCAGGCCGACGCGCAGGTTTTTATCACATACCCCGTGCGGGGCGGCCGGCATTCGGCCGCCCCGTTTTCGCGACCGAAGGGGAGCGCATGGAGCGCTGGCTGATCGCCGGACTGGGCAATCCGGGGCCCGAATACGCCGGCAACCGGCACAACGCCGGATTCATGGTGCTCGACGAGCTGGCCGCCAGGGCCGGCGGGCGGTTCAAAGCGCACAAGAGCCGGGCCGAGGTGTGTGAGACCCGAGCCGCCATCCTGGCCAAGCCGCTGACGTACATGAACCTGTCCGGCGGGCCCGTCAAAGCGCTCTCCGACTTCTACAAGATCGGCCCGGAACGGCTGATCGTCGTGCACGACGAGCTCGACGTGCCGTACGGCGCGCTGCGTGCCAAGCTCGGCGGCGGCGACAACGGGCACAACGGCCTCAAGTCGATCACCAAGGTCCTCGGCACCCGTGACTACCTCCGCGTCCGGTTCGGCATCGGGCGCCCGCCCGGCCGCATGGACGCCGCCGGCTTCGTGCTCAGGGACTTCGCCACCGCCGAACGCAAGGACCTGCCTTTCCTCGTCGACCGGGCCGCCGACGTCGTGGAGTCGCTGATGGCCCGCGGCCTGGAAGCCACACAAAACGAGTATCACCGGGCTGATCTGCACATTTCCGGCCCTCCACGCTGATCCCCGCATACGTTCTTTCGCCGGTCGGCCGCTTGACGCATCGCTACCATCGGTGACTGTCCGCTCATGGAAGGTCATCTTGGAGGCGCGTGTGCGCGGTGTGGGACTCATGCCCGTCGGCCATGTGGTCTCGTGGCAGGTCGGGCCACGCACTGCTGCCTGGATCCGTGCCTACCGCCTGCGTGCCGTGGCGGCCGATCTGTGCGGCGCCGGCATCGGGTCCGCCGTGGCCTTTTTGGTGCGGTTCGGCGAGCTGACGCCGTACGCGCTGCCGTACCTGCTGGTCAGCCTGGCGCTGCCGGTGGTGTGGACGTGCGCGGTGGCGCTGAACCGGGCCTATGAGCCGCGCATGATCGGCATCGGCTCCGAGGAGTTCCGCAGGATCCTGCAGTGCGGCGTGGCGCTGACCGCCGGCACCGCCATCGGGTCCTACCTGACCAAGACCGACGTCGCCCGCGGCTACGTCGTGCTCGCGCTGCCCCTCGTCACGCTGCTCACGCTCGTCCTCAGATACGCGCTGCGCCGCTCGCTGCACCGGCGCAGGGCGGCCGGGGCGTGCATGCGCAAGGTCGTCGCGGCCGGTCACACGGCCTCGATCGCCGAGTTGGTCGAGCTGTTCCGCAAGGAACGTCACCATGGCATGGACGTCGTGGCCGCCTGTGTGCCGGAGCTCGTGGAGGCCGCGCTCGGGGAGCGGGTGGCCGGGGTTCCGATCGTCGGCGACCTCAGCGACGTGCCCCTCGCGGTGGCGCAATGCGACGCCGACACCGTGGCCGTGCTGGCCTGCCCCGAGATGGACGGTCAGGCGCTGCGGCGGCTGGCCTGGCGGCTGGAGCGCACGCACACCGAGCTCGTCGTGGCGCCCGCGCTGATGGACGTGGCCGGGCCGCGCACCATGATCAGGCCCGTCGCCGGGCTGCCGCTTCTCCACGTGGAGCATCCTGAGCTGGCCGGGGCCAGGCAACTGGTCAAGAACATCTTCGACCGGCTGGTCGCCGTCGCGCTGCTGGCGCTGCTCGCACCCGTGCTGGCCGCGCTGGCGGTGGCCGTGCGCGTGACGAGCCCCGGACCCGCGTTGTTCCGGCAGACCCGGGTGGGCAGGGACGGCCGGCTGTTCACGATCTTGAAGTTCCGCACCATGAGGCGCGGGTCGGAGCAGCAGAGGATCACTTTGGTCAGTGACCGTGACGGGGTGCTGTTCAAGATCCGGAACGATCCAAGGGTCACGCCGCTCGGCGCGCGGATGCGCCGCCACTCGCTCGATGAGCTGCCTCAGCTCATCAATGTCGTGCTCGGCCACATGTCGCTGGTGGGGCCCAGGCCGCCGTTGCCGGAGGAAGTGGCACAGTACGGTGACGACGTGCGCAGACGGCTGCTCGTACGCCCTGGGCTGACCGGACTGTGGCAGGTCAGTGGTAGATCTGACCTATCTTGGGAGGAATCCGTACGTCTCGACCTGCGTTACGTGGAGAACTGGTCCCTCACGCTGGACTTGCAGATCCTGTGGAAAACCTGGTCGGCCGTCGCCCGCGGGCAAGGAGCATATTGATGACGATTCGCGACGACCACGCGCTCGCCGCAGACCTGGCGAGCGACGCGGGCGAGCGGCTGCTGCGGATCCGGGAGCGCCTGGGGTTCGGCGACGCGCCCGCGCTCAAGGCGGAGGGCGACCGGGCCTCCCACGTCTTCCTCATGGAGGCCCTGGCCCGGCTGAGGCCCTCCGACAGCGTGTTGTCGGAGGAGGCCACCCGCGAGGAGCGGCTCGACCCGCGCAGGCTCACGGCGGACCGGGTGTGGATCGTGGACCCGTTGGACGGCACCCGTGAGTTCTCCGAGGAAGGCCGGGCCGACTGGGCCGTACACGTGGCGTTGTGGGAGCGCGGCAAGCTCAGTGCGGGCGCCGTGGCGCTGCCCGCCCAGGGCCGCACGCTGACCACCGCCGAGCCGCCCAAGCCGCCCGCCCACGCCGGGGGCCGTTTCCGGATCGCGGTCAGCCGCACCAGACCGCCCGAGTTCGTCCAGAAATTGGCCTACCTTGCAGGCGCCGACCTGGTGCCGATCGGCTCCGCCGGGGCGAAGATCTCCGCGGTGCTCACCGGCGAGGTCGAGGCCTACGTACACGCCGGCGGCCAGTACGAATGGGACTCGGCCGCACCCGTCGCCGTCGCCCTTGCCGCAGGGGCGCACGCGAGCCGAATCGACGGCTCAGAGCTCACCTATAACCAAGCCGACCCGTCACTACCAGATATTCTGGTTTCCCTACCGGAGCTGGCGACATCTCTGCTCGCCGGGATTCGGGACCTGCACCGCTGAAACGCCGGAGGAAGCACCCATGCTCCAGCGCGACTACACGACGTCGCAGCTTGACGTGCTCGAAGCCGAGGCCATCCACATCATGCGCGAGGTGGCCGCCGAGTTCGAGCGCCCGTGTCTGCTCTTCTCCGGGGGTAAGGACTCGATCGTCATGCTCCGCATCGCGGAGAAGGCGTTCTGGCCCGCGGCCATCCCGTTCCCCCTCATGCACGTCGACACCGGCCACAACTTCGACGAGGTCATCGAGTTCCGCGACCGCCGCTCGGCGGAGCTGGGCGCCCGCCTGATCGTGGCGAGCGTTCAGGACTCGATCGATCAGGGCCGTGTCGTGGAGGAGACCGGGCGGCGCGCCTCGCGTAACCGGCTGCAGACCACCACGCTGCTGGACGCGATCGAGGAGCACGAGTTCGACGCCGTGTTCGGCGGCGCCCGGCGGGATGAGGAGAAGGCCCGCGCCAAGGAGCGCGTGTTCTCCTTCCGCGACGACTTCGGCCAGTGGGATCCGAAGAACCAGCGCCCGGAGCTGTGGAACCTCTACAACTCGCGCATCCGCAAGGGCGAGCACATCCGCGTCTTCCCGCTGTCCAACTGGACCGAGCTCGACGTCTGGGACTACATCAGGCGCGAGGGCATCGAGATCCCCTCCATCTACTTCGCCCACACCCGCAAGGTGTTCGAGCGTGACGGCATGCTGCTGCCCGACTCCGACGTCGTGCAGCGCGGCGACGACGAGCCGCTGTTCGAGGCCGTCGTCCGTTACCGGACCGTGGGCGACATGACCTGCACCGGCGCCGTGCAGTCCACGGCCGCCACGGTCGAGGAGATCATCGAGGAGATCGCGGCCACCAGGATCACCGAGCGCGGGGCCACCAGGGCCGACGACCGCTCGTCCGAGGCCGCGATGGAAGATCGGAAGCGAGAGGGTTACTTCTAATGGACATTCTTCGCTTTGCCACAGCGGGAAGCGTCGACGACGGCAAGTCCACCCTCATCGGACGGTTGCTCTTCGACTCCAAGGCGATCTTCGAGGATCAGCTCGAAGCCGTTGAGCGCACCTCGCGCGACCGGGGCACCGAATACACCGACCTGTCGCTGCTGACCGACGGGTTGCGGGCCGAGCGGGAGCAGGGGATCACCATCGACGTGGCGTACCGCTATTTCGCGACGCCGCGCCGGAAGTTCATCATCGCCGACACGCCCGGCCACATCCAGTACACCCGCAACATGGTCACCGGCGCCTCCACGGCCGACCTGGCGATCATTCTCATCGACGCCCGCAAGGGCGTGCTGGAGCAGTCGCGCCGGCACGCGTTCCTGACCTCGCTGCTGCGCGTGCCGCACCTGGTGCTGGCCGTCAACAAGATGGACCTGGTGGACTACTCGCGGGAGCGGTTCGAGGAGATCAGGGAGGAGTTCACGGCGTTCGCGTCCAAGCTGAACGTCTCCGACCTGACCTTCATCCCGATCTCCGCGCTCAACGGCGACAACGTGGTCTCCCGTTCGGAGAACATGCCCTGGTATCTGGGCACGTCGCTGCTGCACCACCTGGAGAACGTGCACATCGCCTCCGACCGCAACCTGACCGACGTGCGCTTCCCCGTCCAATACGTCATCCGTCCCCAGCGCGCCACCGACCAGGCCTTCCACGACTACCGGGGCTACGCGGGGCAGGTCGCCGGCGGCGTGCTGAAGCCGGGCGACGAGGTCGTGCACCTGCCGTCGGGCCTGACCACGCGGATCGCCTCGATCGACACGTTCGACGGTCCGGTGGAGGAGGCGTTCGCGCCCATGTCGGTCACGCTGCGCTTCGAGGACGACCTCGACATCTCGCGCGGCGACATGATCGCCCGGCCCAACAACCAGCCGCACGTGGCGCAGGAGCTGGAGGCGATGGTCTGCTGGATGGCCGACGGGGTCAAGCTGACGCCGCGCTCCAAGCTGACCATCAAGCACACCACCCGTACGGCCCGCGCTCTCGTCCGCGACCTGCACTACCGGCTCGACGTCAACACCCTGCACCGGGACGAGGAGGCGAGCTCGCTCGGCCTCAACGAGATCGGCCGGGTGTCGTTGCGGGTCACGCAGCCGTTGTTCGTGGACGACTACGGCCGTAACCGGCTCACGGGCGGCTTCATCTTGGTGGACGAGGCCACGAACGGCACGGTCGGCGCCGGCATGATCATGGATGTCCGCTGAACGGTAGATCTTTTCACTCTTCTCTTACCCGCTGATTACTCTCCGCGATAGGGTCTTCGCGTTCCGTGTTCACGAACGCGAAGGCCCTCTTCTGTGATCGACCGCGTAACCACCACCCGGGTCATCTACCTGGGCGGCTTGGGCCGAAGTGGCACCACGCTGCTCGAGAGGCTCCTCGGCGAGCTGCCCGGCGTGGTCGCGCTCGGAGAGGTGGTGCACCTGTGGGAGAGGGGAGTGCTCGCACAGGAACTTTGCGGGTGCGGTGTGCCCTTCCCCGCCTGCGCCTTCTGGCGACAGGTCGGCGAGCGTGCGTTCGGCGGTTGGGCGAGCGTGACGGCGCACCGGGTCCTGATGCTCAGGCACCGGGTCGACCGCACCCGCCGGATCGTCCGCATCGCACATCGTGACCTGGCCGAATACGCGCAGGCGTACCGGCTGGTCTACGCCGCGACGGGCGCCGCGGTCGTGATCGACTCCAGCAAGCACGCCTCGCTCGCCTGGTGCCTGGTGGCGAGCGGCATGGACGTCCATGTGGTCCACGTGGTCAGGGATCCGCGGGCCGTCGCCTACTCCTGGGGCAAGGCCGTGGCGCGCCCGGAGGACGGGCGGCCCATGACCCGCTGGGGGCCTGCCCGCACGGCGCTGCACTGGACGGCGCAGAATGCCGCGCTGGAGCTGCTCGCGCGCCGCGGGGCCCGCGTGACGACGGTCCGCTACGAGGACCTGCTCGCCGCCCCCGAGCGCACGCTCGCGGCGCTGGTCGGCGAGCTCGGGCTGGCCGCCGCGGTCCCCGGGCTGCCGTTCGTCGACGGCCGGACCGCCTGGCTCGGGCCGTCGCACACGGTCTCCGGCAATCCGATGCGCTTCCACGTGGGGCGGGTGGAGCTGCGGCGGGACGACGCGTGGGCGACGGGGCTGCGTGATGGTGACCGGCGGGTGGTCGACGCGCTGACGTGGCCGCTCAGGCATCGGTACGGATACACGGAGGCGGCCGGGTGACGCGGCTGCCATCGGTGGGCGTGGTGATCCCCACACGCGGCGACCGCCCCGGCCCTTTGCGTGAGGCCGTCGAGGCCGTGCTGGCCCAGGACTATCCGGGGGAGCTGTCGGTGGCCGTCGTGGCGGACGGCACGACGGTGCCCGGCGCGGACGCTTCGGATGCGGTCTGCGAGGGTGCGGCGCGCGCGTGTGCGGCGACGTGCCTGGAGGTGGCGCGGCAAGTGGACGGTGCGGTGGCCGGCGATCGCCATCGCACACGCGTCCTGCCGAACACACGCACCCCTGGGCTTCCAGGGGCCCGCAACACCGGCATCGCCGCCTGCGACACCGACCTCGTCGCCTTCTGCGACGACGATGACGTCTGGCTGCCGGGCAAGCTCACCGCCCAGGTCCGGGCGCTCTGCGACGACGGCGGCGAGTTCGCCAGCTGCGGCATCGCGGTCGAATACGGCAGCCGCCGCGTGGCCAGGCTCGCCGGCGCCTGCTCCATCACCACGGGCGATCTCGTACGGTCGCGCATGGTGATGGTCCACTCGTCGACGTTCCTGTTCGAGCGCGGCGCGCTGTGGGCCGACGAGAGCGCGCCCGCAGGCCAGAACGAGGACTGGGACCTGGCGCTCCGAGCCGCCAAGCGGCGGCCGATCGCGCACGTGGACCGGCCGCTCGTCCGGGTGCGCTGGGGCGGATCCCACTACGTCGCCCGCTGGGCGGATCGCATTGCCGGGCTCGACTGGATGCTCGCCCGGCACCCCGAACTGGCCGTGGACCCGCGCGGCGCGGCACGGGTCTACGGTCAGCTTGCCTTCAGTCATGCCGCACTGGGGCACCGGCGCGAGGCCGCGCGCTGGGCCGTCCGCACGTTCGCGGCCCGGCTGACCGAGCCCCGCGCGCCGATCGCCCTGGCGGTGGCGGCCGGCCTCGTCTCCGCGCCGACCGTGCTCACGATGCTGCACAACCGAGGACACGGCATTTGACCGCCCCGCCTCCAGAGCTTCCCACCTCAGCCCTTCCGTCCGTTGCCACGCACCAGGTCTCGTCGTCGTGGACTGGTCCGGGCGCGGGCGCACCGGCTGGGGCGCCCGCGGGTGGGCGGGTGCAGGTCGGCGGGGTCGGGGTGGACGCGGTCACTGAAGAGCAGGTGGTCCAGTGGGTGGCCGCCGCGCTGGAGGCGGGCAGGGGCGGCCGCATCGTCACCCCGAACATCGACATCTGCCGCATCGCCGCCACCGACCCCGCGCTTCAAGACCTGGTGTGCTCGGCCGACCTCGCGGTGGCCGACGGGATGCCGCTGGTATGGGCGGCACGGCTGCTGGGCACGCCACTGCCCGAGCGCGTCACCGGAGCCGACCTTCTCTGGGCGCTCAGCAGGCTGGCCGCCCGCCGGGACTGGCCCGTCTACGTCCTCGGCGGCGGCCCCGAGGACGTCGCCCAGCGGGCCGTGGGCGCGCTCACGAGCCGCTTTCCGCGGCTGCGGGTCTGCGGCGCCTACGCACCGCCCTACGGCTTCGACGCCAGCCCGGAGGGCCGCGAGCTCGTACGGCGGAGAGTGGTCGCCGCGCGACCGAGACTCGTCTTCGTCGGGCTCGGCTTCCCCCGGCAGGACCGGCTCATCGCGGATCTGCGGAAAGAGCTGCCAGGGACGTGGTTCCTCGGGTGCGGGGCGGCGATCGCCTTCGCGGCGGGCACGGTGCCGCGAGCACCGGAATGGATGCGGCGGACCGGCCTGGAGTGGGCGTTCCGGCTGGCAACCGAGCCGGGCCGGCTGGCGCGCCGCTACTTGGTCGACGATCTGCCGTTCGCGGCGCGCCTGCTGGGCCGCTGCCTGGCTGCCCGCCTCAAGGCCCCGATGTGAGAGCGCGGACGCGCGCCGCGTCCTCATGGCCGAGCCCGCGGGCGCCCGCGTCCAGCGCGCGGCGCGAGTCCATACGCCGGTACGCCGTCCGCGACAACCCGGACCAGGCGAAAGCACCCGTGACCCGCCCGGAGCCCCCGGTGCACGCCCTGGCGATGCGGCGTTCGGCAGCGGGCGTCCATTGCAGGTCCGCGTAGGCGTACAGGCGGCGGAAGCCGGCGATCGGGTCGGCGGCCAGCGACTCGTACGAGGTGAGGAGGATGTCCGGCGTCCGGGCCAGGATCGTGTGGGCGACCCTCCACAACGCGGCGGCCTGGGCGACGCGGTCGCCGGAGCCGGCGAGGGTACGCAGCTCCATCACCTCGGGATGGTCGCGGACCAGCAGCGGCTGCTCGAGAAGCTCCCGGAAGGACACTGCCCAGCCCAGCCGCTGCCAGCTCGCCACGAACGACACCGGATCACGGACCAACGCCACGACCCGGCACCCCAGCCGCCGCGCGAACCACCCCGCGCTCAACACCGCGAACGGGTCGTCGAGCAGCGCACGCCGCCCCGCCACGCGCCCCAGCGCGAAAGCGGTGCCGTAGCGGACCAGGCGGGCCAGATCGTAGGGCGAACGGTTCGCCCGCAATTCGGCCAGCCAGCGATAGCGCAGGGCGACCGTGTCCCGGAAGGCAGGCAGCCAGACGTCGGCGTTGTCGTCGCAGATGTACTGGAACCGGTGCGTCACCTCGGCCCTGAGCACCCCCGGGCAGCGGCCGGGCGGGTGTTGCGGGTTGAGCGGCTCGTTGACGTAGACCAGCCCGCCGCCGGCCACCAGCATCTTGCCCGTCCAGCTGGTGCCGCTGCGGGGCAGCCCGGTCACGAGGACGGGGGCGCTCATGCCGCCGCCCACGCTCGCCACCGCAGCGCCGCCAGGGTGTGGCGGCCGAACGGGTGCAGACCGTAGCGGCGGTGGAGCTGCCACAGCGGCAGCAGGTTCTTGACGAGCACGCCGCCCGACCAGCCGGCGACCGCGCCGAGCGCCCCGTGGGCCGGGATCAGCGCCACGTCCAGCGTCAGGGTGCAGACGACGGCCGCCACCAGATTGCGCAGGCTCGCCCCCGTGTGCCCGGCCGCGGTCAGCACGACGTCGACCATGCCGCAGGCCGTGGCCACCATCATCGTCCCGGCCAGAATCAGCGCCACGGGCGCCGCCGACCCGTACGCGGGGCCGAACACGCCCAGCAGCCAGGGCGCCAGCGCCCCGTATGCCAGCCACACCGGCCACGTCAGCAACACCAGCCACACCGTGGCGGCCTGGTACAGCTCCCTCGCCCGCGCCAGCTCCCCGCGCGCGAGCGCGCCCACCAGCCGAGCCTGTACGGCCTGCGCCAGCCCTTGGTTCGCCAACTGCCCCACGACCTTGAACCGGGTGGCGGCCGTGTAGACGGCGGCCTGCGCCGGACCCGCGAGCAGCGCCACCACCACGACGTCCACCCGCTGGAACACCGCCTGCACGCCCCCGGCCACCGACCGCGGCGCCGTGTGCCGCCACAGATCCCGCCCCGTGCCCGGCAGGTACGGGCCACGCGGCGCCCGCCCCCGCATCCCGGCCGCCGCCAGGGCCAGCACCGGCACGTACGGCAGCCCCCACGCCACCGGCAACCACTCGGCCACCCCGGCCACGGCCACCCCGGCGACGAGCACCAGCTGGGCGGCGGGAAGCACCATCCCGTCCAGGAGCACGGTCGGGCGCATGGTCCCGAACCCCCGCGTCGCGGCCAGCAGGACGTCCCCCAGCACGATGACCGGCAGGACCGCCGCGACCATACCCACATGCGGGTACACCACCACCGCGGCCCCGCACGCCACCACGACGCAGGGCATCAGCGCCGCCCGGATATATCCGGATATGCCGAGATATCCGTACGTCTCCGCACGGGCGATGAAGTACACGAGCCCGTTCCCCGCATCCAGCTTGGCGATCCCCGCCGCCATGAGCACGACGGCGGTCACCGCGAAGAAGCCTCCCGCCTCCTCGGCCGTGAACGCCCTGGTCACCACCACCACGAGGACGAACTGGGCCAGCGTCGAAAAGGCCGCCGCCGCGACACCCGCGGCCCCGGCCCGCCCCGGCCCTTCGACCGCGCCCCGGCGCCGGGTCAGCTCCGCCACGACGGCTCCTCGCCCAGCCACCGCACCAGCCGCGCGTCGTACGGCTCGAAGTGCTCCCGCAGCGCCCGCCCCAGTGCACGGGGCACCGGCCGCGGCAACGCCCGCCCGTTGTGCCGCTCGAACACCGGATACCCCAGATGCGGCACGCGGAGGAACTCCAGAACCCGGTTGTAGACCTGCTCCGGGTCCCGGAAGAACCGGTGGCTGTCCAGCACCAGCATCCGGTCCCGCCCGATCAGCGGCTCCAGCCGCTCGAACTGGTCGGCGTAGCGGCCGCGGGCCACGTAGGCGTGGTGACGGTGCGAGTGGTGCAGCGTGTACGGCGAGGCGCGCAGCGCCTCCTCAGCCCCGGCCAGCCGCCGCTCCTCCAGCTCGATCGCGTGCTCGAAGTGCGACTCCGTCTCGAACCCCCTGGCCAGCTCGTGGGCGTGGGCCGAGCAGGCCCGCTCCACCGGATCGCGTACCAGCACGATCAGCTTCACGCCGGGCAGGTCGGCCGCGATCCGCTCCCCGGCCAGCGGATGGAACAGGTAGTAGGGGGACGACTCGAAGGCGAGAGCGCGGCCGCCGTACCGTCGCTCGATCAGCGCCGCCCCCACCCGCAGCGGGAAATGCCCCTGATACCAGGACAACCCGCGCTGGTAGGCGACGTCGAAGTAGTGCACGCCCTTGTGCAGCACCGGCTTGAGCAGCAGCGGATGTTGCGCGAGCGCCCGGTACAGGGACGTGGTGCCGCACCGCTGCGCCCCGGCGATCAGGAACGACGGCAACACCCGCGCCCCGGACGTGAGCCTGCCCGCGCCCCGCGACAGCGACAGCGCGGACCGCTTCGTGGTTCTCATGTCAGCAGCTCCTCGTGGTCGACGACCGGATTGAGCCAGGAATCCGGCGGCCCGAGCGGCGCGTGCCCGTCCGCGGCGTGCCGGTCGGCCAGGGCGATGAGGTAGCGCAGCGCGGTCTGCTTGGCCGCGGCGGCCGACAGCCCCAGCGGGGCCAGCTCGCGTGCCGCCCTCGCCACGCACGCCCGGGCGGCGACCGGCGGGCGCATCCTGCGCAACGCCCGCTGAAAGAAGTGGTGCACGGCGTCGAACCCGTAGGGCACGCCGACCTCGTAGCGCTCCCAGTCCCACACGAGCAGCCGCCCGTCGGGCGCCGGGCACACGTTCCACGGCGCGAAGTCACCGTGCCAGGCCGGACTGGACCCGCCGGTACCCGCGATCTCCTTGATCGCGGCGAGCAGCAGCGGGCGGGGCGTGCGACGGCGCCGCACCGGCAGCGGCGACAGGGCCAGCACCGTCAGGCCGCGCCAGTCGCCGTGGTGGAGCACCGCGGGAGGGGTCACGGTTTTCAGCCCGAGCCCCGCCAGCCTGCGCAGCGCCGCGGCCTCGGAGGTGATCAGCTCGCGTGCCCGGGGGCTGTCGCCGACCTTCACGAACGCGAGCGGCCGCGCGCCGGAGCGCACCTCCAGGATCGGCTTGCGGTTGGCCCGCAGCGCGGGACGTACGTGGAGGACCGCTTCCACCGGCCGGCCGAAGACCTCGCTCAAATGCGCCGTAATGGATCCCCCACCCGGCACCGTGACCTCGGACCACAGGTGCCACCACCGGCGCGGGGCCAGGCGGCGGGGCACGGCGGCGTGCGGCAGCAGGGTGTAGGCCCGGGGCGACCCAGGCCCCGGATACAGCAGCCGGACGGTCTCGGAGAGGTAATCAAGCCGCGCCGTCGCATCACTCACGAGTTCCTCCAAAGAAGGGCGAAGGAGACGAGGTAGAGGCCGAGCGGCGTGACGAGGCCGTCGTAGACGAACATGTAGAGCAGCACGAGCCCCATCACCAGCACTCCCGCCAGCCCGATGGGGCTGCGGTCGGGCCAGTGGCGGCGGATGGCGCCGACGAAGAACGCCACGTACAGCGCCGCCCCCGTGAACCCCTGCGTGATGATCAGCAGCCAGAGTTGCCCGTCGCTGCCGAGCGGCGGGTGCCCGCAGGTCGTGCACCAGTCGGTCCGGCCCGTGGTGATCGAGCGGTGGTTGCCCATCGCGTTGCGGGTGTTGCCGTAGCCGATCACCGGCGAGTGCCGGGCGGCCGCGAGGGTGGCGGTCACGGTGAAGGCCCTGATGTCGTTCGAGTGTGGTTTGTCCAGCCGCTGCGCGACCAGCGGCGCCAGCGGGCTCAGCACGAACGCCAGCGCCGCCGCCGCCACGGCCCCGCACAACACCACCCTGGTGCGCCCGCCCACCCGGATGATCACGTAGAGGATCGCCAGCCCGAGGCCGATCCACAGGCCGCGGTTGAGCGAGTACACGATGGGGATCGCGGCCAGGGCGATCATGGCGGCCACGAAGAGCTTGTGCCGCCGTCCGCCGTACACCCACCAGCCGACCACGGCCCAGACCAGCAGCACCGACACGTTGTTGCCCCACGCGTTCGCCCACTCGAACGGGGCCTCCGGCCTGGGCATGGCGTAGCCGAGCACCTTCTGCGTCTGGGCGGCCGTGGGATGGATCAGGTTCTGCACGAACGGGTTCTCGCTCAGCCACCGCGGCAGCACCCGCTCCACCGGCGAGGTGTAGGAGAACCCGGGCAGGAACACGCCGAGCAGCCCGCCCGCGACCGTCGTGACGAACAACACGCCGAGCATGCGGACCAGGCGCAGTTGCGGCAGCTCACGCTCGGTCAGGTTGCCGAGGTAGAGGACCATGATCAGGACGGCCGTGTACAGCGCCAGCCGCATGGCGTAGCCGATGATCCGGCCGGGGCCGAACTCGCCGTACGTGCCCGGCGGCGTCTCGGCCAGCATGATGCCGCTCACCAGGTAGCCGGCGAGCAGCAACAACCACAGCGCGAACCCGGGCGGCACCCTGATCGGGCGGCGCCGCCACAGCAGCACCGCCATCGGCACGGCGAGGACGACCACGGACAACCCGCCGAACCCGAGCGCCCACCAGATCGGGTAGCCGATCAGCAACGCCGCGATGGGCCAGGCGGGCCCTCTCACGGCTGCTGGCCGGGAAGGGTCTGGCGAAGTGCCTGCATGGGCGTGGTCTCCGCCGACACGCTCACCCCGAACTCCCCGGTGGCCACGAGCTTGCCGAGCGGCGTGTGCGGGCGCGGCTCCAGCAGCGGCAGGAACGTCGGGACCACGTCGGTGGCCGTCACCACGCCGATGATCGGCAGGTCGTGCCGGCCCAGCCGGACCGCGGCGGCCGTGACCTGCTCCGCCCTGAGCCGCCCGAGCCCGACCAGCAGCAGGGCCGCGTCGGCCCTGGCCAGATCGCGCACGTCGGAGCCGTCGAGCACCGACAGCGGTGCCCGGATCTCCAGTGGCTCCCCGGCGAACGAGGCGGAGAGGCCGGCAGGCAGCATCTTGACCAGCAGCCGCTTGCCCGGGCACGCGGCGACCACGGCGCAGGCCAGATCGTGCTCCACACCGTCCTCGCGCGGGCTCGACAGGTCGCCCAGCACGGGCAGGCCGGTCAGCCGCTCGACGTCGGCGGCCGTACGCAGCCGCGTGTCGAGCCGGTCGCGGGCATAGGCGGCGGCGGAGCCGATGAGAAGGCCCGCCATCAGCCCGGTGCCGAGGTAGAGCGGCAGGCTGGGCGCGCTGGGCCCGGCCGGCGGCGCGGCCCGGCTGATGATCGCGCCGGGGGTCACCGCGACCGTGCGCAACGCGTCGTACTTGAGTGCGAGGCTGGCGGCCTGCCGGTTGAGCACCCCCTGCCGCTGCAGCGCGATCGTCCGCTCGGGACTGCCTTTGGCCAGCCCGGCGAGCTCCTTGATGCCCGCGTCGATGCCCGCGTTGACCTGCTTGAGCTTGGCCAGCACCACCTGCTGCTGCGCCGCGAGCGCGTCCAGCGCGCTCTCGCGCCGATGCGCGAGGTATGCCTCGGCGTACGCGTGCGACTGGGCGGCGGAGACGCGGGGATCGGCGGCGGTGACGGAGATCCACAGGACCGCCGAGTTCGGCGGCACCGTGACCTCGGCAGGTTCGGTCGCCTCGACCCCCAGCTCCCGTGCGGCGCGGGCGGCGACCACGGCCGACTGGGCGACCTGGGCCTCGGTGTCGAGGTTGAGCGCCTCGCGCTGGCGGGCGGTCACCTGATTGCCCGGCTCCTGCGGCCCGACCGGCATGACGTGCACCTGCGTGGTGGCGGTGTAGGCGGGCGGGGTGAGGCGCATCAGCGCGAGCCCGGCCGTGCCGCCGACCACCACGCAGCCCACGAGGAGCAGCCACCGCCTGCGCAGCAGTGAGAGATGCTCGTCCAGGTCCGCGCCGGGGCGGCGGGCCTGGACGTCCGGCGGCTGGCTCATGGGGGAGGTCTCCTGGATGGTGTGCGCGCTGTCATCACTTGAGGACTCTGCGTCACGTGCCGAGGCGTGCGCCCACTATAGGCCCGGACGATCAGAACCCAGGCCGAATATCCAAGATTTTCTCCTGTACGGCAGGAAAGAAGGGCCGTATTAAATCGAAATAGCCGGAAATTTCGGGCGCTCGGTTATGCAGCGTGAACTGCGAAGACTTCCACGTCGGCGGCAATGACATGGCAAGGTTCAGGTGTGACAAGGCGGGGGTCCTTCGACAAGGGGGTTGAGCGGCTTTGCTGCTACGGGGAATTACTCATCGAACGACCGGACTCGTCGTGGTCGCGGCGCTGGCCGCCTGCTCCGGCGCGGAGGGGTCCGACATGCGGACGCCGGTCGCCACAGCCATCAAAGATCAGGACAAGGTCGCGGGGGCGCCGGCCTGCACGGCCACCGCCAGGCTCATTCCGTCGTGCGGCGCGTGGTGGGGCCTGGCGCCAGAGGTCTTCACCGGCGCTCCGATCGAGCAGGCGCTGCACGGGGCGGAGGCCCGCATGGGCGCCACCGCCGACGTGCTGCACGTCTACCACCGGGGCAGCGAATTGTTCCCGACCCAAGCGGAGCTGCGGCTGGCCCGCGATCCCGCGCGGCCGCGGCTGCTCATGATCAACTGGAAGCCGTCGTTCGACCACACGTGGGCAGAGATCGCCGACGGAGCGCTCGACGCCAGGATCGACCGGCTGGCCGAATACCTCAGGAGCACCTTCCCCGAGCGGTTCTTCCTCACCCTCCATCACGAGCCGGAGAACGACGTGGACGCCTCGTCCGGGTCGGGCATGCAGGCCACCGACTACGCCGCGATGTACCGGCACGTGGTGCTCAGGCTGCGCGAGCAGGGCGTGCGGAACGCCGTCACGGTCATGACGTACATGGGGGCGCCGAACTGGGCGGCCGAGCCGTGGTTCGAGGAGCTCTACCCGGGCGACGACGTGGTGGACTGGGTCGCCATGGACCCTTACGCCGACGACCGGGTCCAGGACTTCGACGGGCTGGTGAACAAGACCCGCGAGGAATACGCGCAGTGGCCGGGTTTCTACCGGTGGATGCAGCTGCGCTTCCCCGGCAAACCGGTCATGGTGGCCGAGTGGGGGGTGTTCGAGCGGCCCCGGGACCCGGGGTTCAAGCGGAGGTTCTTCGAGTCGGTGCGCCGGCAGGTCAAGCGGTATCCCCAGATCAAGGCGCTGCTGTACTTCGACTCGCCGCAGGCGCCGCGGGGCGACACCAGCTTCGACTCCAACGCCGAAGCCGACCGGGCCTTCACCCGGCTCGCACGAGATCGGTACTTCCGCTCGACCCCCGTCCCGCGCCCCTAACCCGGGTGGGCGTGGGGCCGTTGAGGGAGGTAAGCGCCGCGGACGGAGCGCCTAGTGCGTGCTCACGGTCTCGCTCGGTGCGGCGGCGCGGTTGCCGGGGAGAAGGCGCCGCCATCTCCAGCCCGCGATGGTGATGGCGGTCGCCGCGGCGAGCGCCCAGACGGTGACGGTGTTGCTCACGTCGAGCAGCTTGAGCGCGGAGGCGAGCAGCACGATCGCCAGCATGGCCCTGATCAGCCCGCCCGGTGCGCGCGAGGAGATCCTGGCGCCGAGATAGACGCCCGGGATCGAGCCGATGAGCAGCGACACCGTGAGATCCATCTGGAAGTCGCCGAACAGCAGGTGGCCGAGCGCGGCCGCGGTGACCAGCGGCACGGCCTGCACCAGGTCGGTGCCCACGAGCTGGTTGGCCTTGAGCGCCGGATAGAGCACGAGCAGGGCCACGATGATCAGTGACCCCGAGCCGACGGAGGAGACGCCGACCACCAGTCCGCCTACCATACCGACCAGTAGGGTCGGAATTGGGCGCACGACGATGTCCTGTGCGCTCGACGTCCCTCCCCGTGTCCCGAGCCACGCCTTGAGCGCCATGCCCGCCACGGCCAGCAGCAGCGCCACGCCCAGGGCGTACTTGACCCCGTCGCTGACCGCGAACGCCCGGGCCAGGAACACCCCGCAGAAAGCGGTCGGCACCGAACCCGCGCACAGCCAGCCCACCAGACGCAGGTTGACCGTGCCGCGGCGCAGGTGTACGACGCTGCCCACCGGCTTCATCACGGCCGAGGCCACCAGGTCGCTGGAGACCGCCGCCAGCGGTGGCACGTTGAAGAACAACATCATCATCGGGGTCATCAGCGCCCCGCCGCCCATGCCGGTCAGCCCGACCACGATAGCGACGAGGAACGACCCGGCGATCAGGGGGAAGTCTGCGCTCACCGGTCGCTCACCAGCTCCTCCTTCGCTTCGCGGAGTGCTTCGTCCCTCAGCCCTCCACTCCGCTCAGTCCGTCGGGTTCGCTCCGTCAACGGATCCAGCCTCCAGACCGCAGCGTCCCCAAGACCTGGGAGACGGCCGCGTCGATCGTGATGTGCGTGGTGTCGATCACCAGGTCGGCGTCGTCCGGCTCCTCGTAGGGGTCGGAGATGCCGGTGAACTCGGGGATGAGGCCGGCGCGGGCCTTGGCGTACAGGCCCTTGCGGTCGCGCCGCTCACACTCCTCCAGCGGCGTCGCGACGTGCACGAGCAGGAAGTCGGCGCCGACCGACTCGACCATCTCCCGCACCTCCGCGCGGGTGGCCGCATAGGGGGCGATGGGCGCGCAGATGGCCAGCCCGCCGTGGCGGGCGGCTTCGGCGGCCACGAAGCCGATGCGCCGGATGTTGAGATCGCGGTCGCTCTTGGAGAACGTCAGGCCCTTGGACAGCAGCTGCCGCACCACGTCCCCGTCGAGGTAGGTCACCGTGCGGGTGCCGAGCTCCAGCAGCGCGTCACGCAGGCCGCGGGCGATCGTGGACTTGCCCGACCCGGACAGGCCGGTGAAGAACACCACGAGCCCGCGCCGATGCGGCGGCCCGGGGATGCTCACCGGCTCGGGCCCGGCGATGTGCTCGGTCGCGCCGTAGGCGGTGGCGACGTGCTCGCGCAGCTCGAGGTCGATCTCGGGTTCGGCGCGCGGGGCCAAGGGCACGGAGACGACGAGCGCGCCATCGGGGAGCTGGTCCTTGGCGCGGAGCGCGGCGCGGACGACCGCGGGGCCGGCCTCGCCGTACGAGAGGGCCAGGAGCAGGATCACCGCGTCGAGTTCCTTCGCGGTGGCGACGATCTCGGAGAGATCGTCGAGAGGTCCCCGCATGGTGACGGCGAGCGCGGGACAACCCCCGA
Organism: Nonomuraea polychroma; assembly: GCF_004011505.1. Lineage (NCBI taxonomy): Bacteria > Bacillati > Actinomycetota > Actinomycetes > Streptosporangiales > Streptosporangiaceae > Nonomuraea > Nonomuraea polychroma. The sequence continues at coordinate 8,095,979 of NZ_SAUN01000001.1, read as the reverse complement.
GTTCTTCCTTCACCTGGGCCGGGGTACGCCGCAGGCGGGCGAACGGTCCGTGCTCCGGCGTGCCGAGGGCCTTGACGGGCCCCGAGGTCAGCCCGTCGGCCTCCTGCGCGGTCACCGTGAGCACGGCGAGTGGCAGGCCCTCCGGGTCCAGCAGAGTGATCTCGTCGCGGGGGAAGACCTCGACGGGCAGGTGGAGCGTGACGGGCGCGGGCCATGGCGTCCCGTCGGCGAGTGTGCCTCGCTCGTGCACCGTGTGGACATCGTCGTGGCCCAGGAATCCGGTCAGCGGGTCGAACGCCCCGGAGAGCAGCAGCTCGAGGTCGGCCAGCTCATGCGGCTCGGGGGTCCACTCCACGTTTCCTGCATCCCAACTATTCCGATTGAATTGGTAGGGAAGCGAGTCTACCCACTGATGTCGGTGTGTCGCTAGATGATCCGGGCGAAGTGGTGCTGCGGCTTTCTGATCACCATCGTGATCTCGTCATGGGATGCGGGGTAGCGGCCGCTGGTCAGATTGGCAACAGCTCTGATCGCGGCGCAGGCGATCCTGCTTCCGCGCGCCGGGCCGCTCACGTTCCGCTCGTCGTCGGTGATCATGAGGCCGCGGCTGAGACAGAACGCGTGTATGCCGTCACTCGACGTCAGCGGCTCGTAGATCGTGGGCAGCGGCCCCGGTGTGACCGGGTCGACGAGGGAGCGCCACAGCAGGCGGCGCAACCACGAGGGCGTGATCCGGTCGAGGAGGCCGTAGGCCGACCCGCGGTCGCGCATGCGCAGCAGGATCAGCCCGCCCGGGCGCAGGGACTGCAGGAGCCGGTCGAAGATCAGCTCGGCGTGCTTGACCCTCTCCAGCAGGAACGACAGCTGGATCACGTCGTAGGACCTGGGCGGCAGCGGCACGCTGCGCAGGTCTCCCAGCGTCCAGGCGACCATGTCCGTCCGCTCCTCCAGCGCTACCCTGATCGCCGGGTGGTCCTCGTCGACTCCGGTGGCCCTGGTCTCGATATGCTCCAGCACCGGCGGCTGGGCGTCGGCGCAGCCGGCGACGAGCACGTCGAGCCGTCTGCCGAAGTGGCCGGTCCAGTGCTCACGGAGCCGCTGATGGAAGAGATCGCCTCGATGGGTGACCGATCGAACCTCGCACATGTCACCTACAGTAGTCACTCGATCCGTTTCCGTAAGGGATTTCCCTGCTAGCGTCCGGTCTGTGAGCGATCACATCTACGTGGGGAACGCGGCAGCGGACGCGGCGGGTGACCGTGGCTGGCTGCTCGGCCACTTCAAACCCCCCGGCGATCCGCGGCACAGCGACGAGGTCGAGATCAAGTGGGGCGTGCACCCGCCCGGCGACGAGCGGGCCCAGTGGGTCAAGGGCGAGGAGCGCACCGCTCTGCTCGTGCTCATCAGCGGCCGGTTCCGGGTCGAGCTGCCGGGCCGCAGCGTGCTGCTGTCCGAGCCGGGCGACTACGTGGTGTGGGGCAAGGGCGTCGACCATTCGTGGCGGGCGGAGGAGGCCTCCACCGTCCTGACCGTGCGCTGGCCGTCCGTGCCTGGTTACAGGGTCGGCTGACGCTCGCGGCGAGTACCCTTGAAGGGAAACCCCCGCGACCTGTGACGGCCGGGGGTAATCGTGTTGCCGCAATCTGGGGCTGTGGGCGTATCTGATGAGTCTTTCCGGACTGCTTGACCTTGTTCGCGCTGACCCGAAGCTGACCGCCGCTCTCGAAGAAGGCGGCGACGTCTCGCTGATCGCGCCGTCCGCGCTGCGGCCGTTCGGCGTGGCCGCGCTGGCCGCGCACGACCAGCGGACCGTGCTCGCGATCACCGCGACCGGGCGCGAGGCCGAAGACCTCGCCGCGGCGCTGACCAGCCTCATCGAGCCCAATTCCGTGGCGGTGTTCCCGGCGTGGGAGACGCTGCCGCACGAGCGGCTCTCGCCGCGCAGCGACACCGTGGGGCAGCGGCTGGCCGTGCTCAGGAGGCTGGCGCACCCGGTCAAGGGCGACGCCGCGGCCGGGCCGCTCAGCGTGATCGTGACGCCGGTCAGAGCGCTGCTGCAGCCGATCGTGAAGGGTCTCGGCGACCTGGAGCCGATCAGGTTGCGCGCGGGCGACGACGCCGACCTCGAAGACGTGGTGGACCAGCTCGTCACCAACGGTTACCACCGGGTGGACATGGTGGAGAGGCGCGGCGAGGTGGCCGTGCGCGGCGGGCTGCTCGACGTGTTCCCGCCGACCGAGGAGCATCCGCTGCGGCTGGAGTTCTGGGGCGACTCGGTCGAGGAGATCCGCTGGTTCAAGGTGGCCGACCAGCGCTCGCTGGAGGCGGCCGAGGACGGGTTGTTCGCGCCGCCGTGCCGTGAGCTGCTGCTGACCGACGAGGTCAGGGCCAAGGCGCGGGAGCTGGCCGAGGAGCACCCTGCGCTGGCCGAGGTGCTCGACCAGCTCGCCGACGGCACGTCCGTGGAGGGCATGGAGGCGTTCGCGCCGGTGCTGGCGGGGGAGATGGACCTGCTGCTCGACCACCTGCCGGTCCGGTCCGCCGTGTTCGTGTGCGATCCGGAGCGGATCAGGGGGCGGGCCGAGGAGCTCGTACGCACCTCGCAGGAGTTCCTGGAGGCCTCGTGGATCAACGCGGCGGCCGGCGGCGAGGCGCCGATCGACCTCGGCGCGGCCGCGTTCCGCTCGCTGGAGGAGATCCGCGACCACGCCGACGTGCTCGGGCAGCCGTGGTGGACGATGGCGCCGTTCGGCGGCGGGGTGGAGCTGGACGCGCAGGACTCCGAGGCCTACCGGGGCGACACGGCCAAGGCGCTGGCCGACATCAAGGGCTGGCTGGCCGACGAGAAGGCGGTCGTGCTGCTCAGCGAGGGCCACGGGCCCGCCGAGCGCATGGTGGAGCTGCTCAAGGGCGTGGACGTGCCGGCCAGGCTCCAGCAGTTCCTGGACAAGGCGCCCGAGCCCAAGGTCGTGCACGTCACGACCGGCCTGATCGAGCACGGCTTCATCACACCCAACCTGGCCGTGCTCACCCACCTGGACCTCGTCGGACAGAAGGCGTCCACCAAGGACATGCGGCGTCTGCCCTCACGCCGCCGCAACATGGTCGATCCCCTCCAGCTCAAGGTCGGCGACCACGTCGTGCACGAGCAGCACGGTGTGGGCCGCTACGTCGAGATGGTGCAGCGCACGGTGCAGGGTGCCACCCGCGAATACCTCGTCATCGAGTACGCCAAGGGCGACCGCCTCTACGTGCCCACCGACCAGCTCGACGAGGTCACCCGCTACGTCGGTGGCGAGGCGCCCACACTCAACCGCATGGGCGGCGCCGACTGGGCCAAGGCCAAGTCCCGGGCGAAGAAGGCGGTCAAGGAGATCGCCGGCGAGCTGATCAGGCTCTACTCGGCCCGCATGGCCTCGCCCGGCCACGCGTTCGGCGAGGACTCGCCGTGGCAGCGGGAGATGGAGGACGCCTTCCCGTATGCCGAGACGGGCGACCAGCTCGCGGCCATCGACGAGGTCAAGCGCGACATGGAGCGCGGCGTGCCGATGGACCGCCTGATCTGCGGCGACGTGGGCTACGGCAAGACCGAGATCGCGGTGCGGGCGGCGTTCAAGGCGGTGCAGGACGGCAAGCAGGTCGCGGTGCTGGTGCCGACGACGCTGCTGGTGCAGCAGCACATGTCGACGTTCACCGAGCGGTTCTCCAGCTTCCCCGTCACGCTCAAGCCGGTCTCCCGCTTCCAGACCGACGGCGAGGTCAAGGCCACACTGGAAGGGCTCAGGGCGGGCGCGGTGGACGTGGTGATCGGCACGCACCGGCTGCTCAGCCCCGAGGTGCGCTTCAAGGACCTGGGACTGATCATCATCGACGAGGAGCAGCGGTTCGGCGTCGAGCACAAGGAGGCCATGAAGCACCTGCGCACGCAGGTGGACGTGCTGGCCATGTCGGCCACGCCGATCCCGCGCACGATGGAGATGGGCCTGACCGGCATCCGCGAGATGTCCACGATCCTCACGCCGCCGGAGGAGCGGCACCCGATCCTCACGTTCGTGGGGCCGTACGAGGAGAAGCAGATCGGCGCCGCGATCCGGCGCGAGCTGATGCGCGACGGGCAGATCTTCTTCGTGCACAACCGGGTGGCCTCGATCAACCGCGTCGCCGCGCGGCTGCGCGAGCTGGTCCCCGAGGCGCGCATCGCGGTGGCGCACGGGCAGATGAACGAGCACCAGCTCGAGAAGATCATGGTGGGCTTCTGGGAGCGCGAATACGACCTGCTCGTCTGCACCACGATCGTCGAGTCCGGCCTCGACGTGCCCAACGCCAACACGCTGATCGTGGACCGCGCCGACAGCTACGGCCTGTCGCAGCTGCACCAGCTCAGGGGCCGGGTCGGGCGAGGCAGGGAGCGCGGGTACGCGTACTTCCTCTATCCGCCGGAGAAGCCGCTGACCGAGACCGCGCACGAGCGGCTCGCCACCATTTCGCAGCACACCGAGATGGGTGCGGGCATGTACGTCGCGATGAAGGACCTGGAGATCCGCGGCGCGGGCAACGTGCTCGGCGCCGAGCAGTCCGGCTTCATCGCGGGCGTCGGCTTCGACCTGTACGTCCGGCTGATGGCCGAGGCCGTGCAGGAGCAGAAGGCCAAGCTCGACGGCAAGGAAGTGCACGAAGAGGTGCAGGACGTCAAGGTCGAGCTGCCGATCAACGCCCACATCCCGCACGACTACGTCACCTCGGAGCGGCTGCGGCTGGAGGCGTACAAGCGGATCGCGGCCATCGCCGGGGAGAGCGACATCGACGAGGTGCGCGAGGAGCTCACCGACCGCTACGGCAAGCCGCCGGTGGAGGTGGAAAACCTGCTGGCGGTGGCCAAGTTCCGGATCAAGGCCAGGCGAGCCGGGCTCACGGACGTCACGCTGCAAGGGCAGAACATCAAGTTCGGCCCGGCCAGGCTGAAGGAGTCGCAGCAGGTGCGGCTGGACCGGCTCTACAAGAAGGCCATCTACAAGCAGGCCGCGGAGACGCTGCTGGTGCCGATGCCCAAGACCAAGCCGCTGGGCGGGCAGCCGCTGCGCGATCTCGAACTACTCAAATGGTGCGGCGACCTGGTCGAGGCGATGTTCCTCGAGCCCGCACGGGTAAGCTAGCGGCGGTTTTTCGGTCGGAAAGGGACGTACGTGAAGTCGATACGAGTGGCTGTGGCCGCCGCGGCGGTGGGCATCGCCCTGACCGCCTGCTCTTCCCCCATGCAGGCCGGAGCCGCGGCCGTGGTCGGGAACGAGCGCATCACGACGAGCAAGGTCAACGCGGACTCCGAGGCGTACAAGTCGGCGCTGAAGCAGGCCAAGCTGACCGAGGAGGCCCTCGGCGGCGTGCCGGTCAGCCACGTCGTGCTGCAGCGCCTGATCAACGTCGCCGTCATCAAGCAGCTCATGGCGCGCTACAAGGTGCAGGCGACCGAGACGGAAGTCGACGCCATGCTCAAGGACCCGGGCCAGTACCAGTCGGCCCAGATCAACCTGCTGGCCGCCGGCGTGGCGCCGAGCGACGCGCGGGACTACGGCAGGGCCATGGTCGGGCTGTCCAAACTGCAGAAGCAGTTCGGCAACGACCAGAAGCTGGCCCAGGAGTTCGGCTCGATCAAGCCGGTGCTCAACCCCCGCTACGGCACCTTCAATCCGGAGCGCTCGCAGGAGAACCCGGGGATCTTCATCGACACCGGCAGGTTCGGCAAGCTCACCGTGCAGCCGCAGCAGCCGGCGACACAGGCGCAGGGCTAGCTCGTCGTGCCGCTGATCGTCGTCACCACGTCGCCCAGGATCGCCCCGGGGCTGCTCAGCCATCAGGCCTGGCAGGTCCTGCGCACCGGTCCCGTGCTGACCGCCGCGGCCGATCACCCGCAGCTGCCCTACCTGGCCGAGGCCGGAGTCGAGGTCGAGGTCGTCGAGCCCGACCCGCACGGGCTGGCCAGGCGGGCGGTCGGCGAGACCGTCGTGTGGCTGGCGTCGTCGACGTCCGAGGCGGCCGACGAGGAGTTCATGCGCGCCGTGGGGCACGCCGCGGTCGCGCTCGACGAGCCCCCGTTGATCGAGGTGGTGCCGGGCTCTTACGACCTGCCGGGTGCGCGGGTGCTCGACCTGGTGGCGGTGATGGACCGGCTGCGCACGGAATGCCCGTGGGATCGTAAGCAGACCCACGAGTCGCTGGTGCCGTACCTGCTCGAAGAGGCCTACGAGGTGCTGGAGACCATCGAGCAGGGCGACTATTCCGCGCTCCGCGAGGAGCTCGGCGACCTGCTGCTGCAGGTGGTCTTCCACGCCCGGGTGGCCGACGGCTTCGACATGGACGACGTGGCGGCCGGGATCGTGGAGAAGCTGGTGCGCCGCCACCCGCACGTGTTCGGGTCGGTGCGGGCCGAGAGCGCCGATGAGGTCAACGACAACTGGGAAGCGATCAAGGCGGCCGAGCGGGCGTCCAAGGGACGCGAGTCGGCGCTCGAAGGCGTGCCCATGGGGCAGCCGGCGCTGTCGCTGGCCGCGCAGCTGCTGCGCAGGGCCGAGCGGGCCGGCGCGCCCGAGGCGCTGTCCGCGGGGATCGGCCAGGGCGTGGCGAGGGAGCTGTTCGACCTGGTGCGCCGCGCCGGCGACGCCGGAATCGACGCCGAGGCCGAGCTGCGCGCCGCCGCCCGCGCGTACAGCGCACGAGTGCGCGCCTGGGAGAAGCACTAATACGGCGGGTACCACCGCGACGAAGTCCCCGCGAGGATACGCGAGGCGGTGACCGCGTACGTGCCTGGGAGACGGGGACCGATAGGCTCTGAAGGCATATTGCCTTTCGATTTAGGAGCGCATCCCGTGGCTACCATCGAGGTCGTTTACGCTCGCGAGATCCTCGACTCGCGGGGCAACCCGACCGTCGAGGTCGAAGTGGTCCTCGACGACGGCAGCACCGGCCGCGCGGCCGTGCCGAGCGGGGCGTCCACCGGCCAGTTCGAGGCGGTCGAGCTGCGTGACGGCGGCAAGCGTTACGGCGGCAAGGGCGTGGAGAAGGCCGTGCTCGCCGTGACCGACCAGATCTTCGAGGAGATCAACGGCATCGAGGCCGAGGACCAGCGCATCATCGACCAGATCATGATCGACCTGGACCGCACGCCCAACAAGGCCAACCTCGGCGCCAACGCCATCCTGGGCGTCTCCCTGGCCGTGGCCAAGGCCGCCGCGGACAGCGCCGACCTGCCGCTCTTCCGCTACGTGGGCGGACCCAACGCGCACGTGCTGCCGGTCCCGATGATGAACATCCTCAACGGCGGCGCCCACGCCGACACCAACGTCGACATCCAGGAGTTCATGATCGCGCCGATCGGGGCGGAGACGTTCCGGGAGGCCGTGCGCATGGGGACCGAGGTCTACCATGCGCTCAAGAGCGTGCTCAAGGAGAAGGGCTACGCCACGGGCCTGGGCGACGAGGGTGGCTTCGCGCCCAACCTGCCGTCCAACCGCGACGCGCTCGACCTGATCCTCGTCGCCATCGAGCGGGCCGGCTACGTGCCCGGTGAGGACATCGCGCTCGCGCTCGACGTGGCCGCCTCCGAGTTCCACAACGACGGCGTCTACACGATCGACGGCAAGGGCCTGTCGGCCACCGAGCTCATCGCCTTCTACGAGGACCTGGTCGCCAACTACCCGCTGGTCTCCATCGAGGACCCGCTCAACGAGGAGGACTGGGAGGGCTGGAAGGCCATCACCGCCTCGCTCGGCGACAAGGTGCAGCTCGTCGGTGATGACCTGTTCGTCACCAACCCCGAGCGGCTGGAGCGCGGCATCAAGGAGGGCGCGGCCAACGCCCTGCTGGTCAAGGTCAACCAGATCGGCACGTTGTCGGAGACGCTCGACGCCGTGGACCTGGCCCACCGCAGCGGCTACAAGTGCATGATGAGCCACCGCTCCGGCGAGACCGAGGACACGACGATCGCCGACCTCGCGGTGGCGGTCAACTGCGGCCAGATCAAGACCGGCGCGCCGGCCCGCTCGGACCGCGTGGCGAAGTACAACCAGCTGCTGCGCATCGAGGAGCTCCTCGACGACGCCGCCCGTTACGCGGGTCGCGCCGCTTTCCCGCGTTTCCGGCGCTAGTTTCGAGTACGGGCTCGCGGTTGTCCAAATTCGGCCGTGAGCCCGTACTTGAGGGGGTGTGCAGCACGTGGCGAAGAGACCGCAGCTGACCGGGCGGGCCGCCATCCTGGCCGTCGTGGTGTGCGCGATCGCGATGAGCCTGGCCTACCCGGTGCGCGAGTACATCAGCCTGCGCCGCAGCATCTCCGAGCTGCGGGCGGAGAAGGCCAGGGTCGAGGCGGAGAAGCAGGCGTTGCTGGCGCGCGACCGGCAGAGCAACGACCCCAACTGGATCAAGAAGACGGCCAAGGAGCGGCTGCATTACTGCGGTCCCGGCGAGAAGTGCTTCGTGGTGATGGAGCCCGAGCAGGGCAAGCAGCAGACGGCCGTGAAACAACCGGCGGCGGTGCCGCCGTGGTACCAGACGCTCTGGGAGTCCGTGGAGGCCGCCGACAAGGGCACCGGACGCAGGGCCGTCACGGGGAAGGAAACTGTTGGACAGTAAAGATGTCGAGGTCGTGCGGCAGCAGCTCGGGCGGCCGCCCCGAGGGCTGCGCCGGGTGGCGCACCGCTGCCCGTGCGGCAACCCCGACGTGGTGGAGACCGCGCCGCGACTGCCCGACGGCTCGCCCTTCCCGACCCTCTACTACCTGACCTGCCCCAAGGCGGCCTCGGCCATCGGCACTCTCGAGGGCTCGGGCCTGATGCGGGAGATGCAGGCCAGGCTGGCCACCGAGCCCGACCTGGCCGCCGCCTACCAGGCCGCGCACGACGACTACGTGGCCAGGCGGGACGAGGCGGCGCAGGAGGAGGGCCTGGAGCCGCTGCCGCGTGACATGCAGAGCACGGGCGGCATGCCGCAGCGGGTCAAGTGCCTGCACGCGCTCGTCGCGCACGAGCTGGCGGCGCCCGGGGTCAACCCGTTCGGCAGGGAGGCGCTCGACGCCCTCCCCGATTGGTGGAGTGACGGACCATGCGTGTAGCCGCCGTCGACTGCGGCACCAACTCCGTACGCCTGCTCATCGCCGACGTCGGCGACGAGCTGATCGACGACGTCGAGCGGCGGATGGAGATCGTCCGCCTCGGCCAGGGCGTCGACCGGACCGGCAGGCTCGCCCCTGACGCGCTGGAGCGGACGTTCAAGGCCATGCGGGCCTACCGCGAGCTGATCGAGCGGCACGGCGCCGTCGCGACCCGCGTCGTGGCCACGAGCGCCACCAGGGACGCGGCCAACAGGCACGAGTTCGTGGACGGAGTGCGCGAGATCTTCGGCGTGGAGCCGGAGGTCGTGTCGGGCGCCGAGGAAGCCGAGTTGTCCTTCGTCGGCGCGACCAAGGGCCTGCTCAGGCTCTCGCCCGAGACCGAGGTCCCGCAGGGACCGCTGCCTCCTTACCTGGTGGTGGACATCGGCGGCGGGTCCACGGAGTTCGTGCTCGGCTCTGAGCATGCCGAGGCGGCGTTGTCGGTGGACATCGGCTGCGTACGCCTGACCGAGCGGCACCTCAAGGACGCCGGCGACCCGCCGTCCGCGCCCGCGCTGGAGGCCGTGGTCGCCGACATCGAAGCGGCGCTCGACCGGGTCGAGGCGGAGGTGCCGGTCCAGCGGGCGCACACGCTGGTGGGCCTGGCCGGTTCGGTGACGACCGTCGCGGGAGTGGCGCTGGATCTGCCGGCCTACGACCCGGCGCGCATCCACCACTCCCGCATATCGGCCCAGCAGGTCCACGACGTGACGCGACGGCTCCTGGCGATGACCCATGGTGAGCGCGCCGCCGTTCCGGTCATGCACCCGGGAAGAGTCGATGTGATTGGCGCCGGTGCGCTAATTCTCGACCGGATCGTCCGCCGTTTCGCGTTTTCGCAGGTCGTGGTAAGCGAGCACGACATCCTTGACGGTATTGCCTGGTCGGTGAGCCGATAGCGTCGCTAGATCTGGACATTTCCGATCTAGAGCTGTGTTGAGTGTGCAATCATTATTGTGCTTAGGTAAAGGGGCATTACGGGGGCTTTGCCATATTGCTGTGTACGGAAGGTACCGGCGTGGCGACCGTTCCCGAGCGTGTCTTTTCCCTCACGGAATGGAGCACTCTCACATGAAGTTCGCTGGGTTAGCAGCGCGCAAGGTGGCCGCCTTCGGCGCGTCCGCCGCCGTGCTGGCCGCTCTGACCGCGGGCCTGGTGGCCAGCCCCGCGCAGGCGGCGACCGCGACCAAGGGCGGGCCGAAGGTCTCGGCGACCGCGCCCAAGGCCACCCCGAGCAAGTACGAAGGATCTTGCCCCGTCAAGGTCAACTTCTCGGCCAAGATCAAGGTGTCCGTCAAGGGCAAGACCGAGCTGGCCTACCGCTGGCTGCACGGTGACGGGTCCAAGGGCAAGGTCAACGTGATCAAGCTCAAGGGCAAGGGCACCAAGACGGTGACGGTCAAGCAGTCCATCACCTTCAAGGAAGACGTCAAGGGCTGGGAGGCCGTTCAGGTCCTTGGCCCGAAGAAGTACACGTCGAAGAAGGGCTACTTCTCCGTCTCCTGTGAGAAGCCGGCCGAGGAGCCCAGGGGCGACGACTGGCGTACGCACCTGGACGTGACGGTCTCGGCCCACGCTTGGGCCAGCCCGAGCTCGTACGTCGGTCCCTGCACCCCGGGCGACAAGATCGACTTCGTCGGTCTGATCAAGGTCGACCGGCCGAGCTGGGTCAAGTACCGCTGGGTGCTCAACGGTGACGTGGTCGACTACGGCAAGGTCAAGGTCTACGACGCCCGCAAGGTGGGCTTCGGCATCTCGCCGCGTCACAGCCAGCGCGGGTGGGCGCAGCTCGAGGTCTTCGGCCCCGACAACGCCAGCTCGAACCGGGCCTACTACAAGGTCTGGTGCAAGGACCCGGCTCCCGCTCCGGCTCCTAAGGTCTCGGTTTCCGGAGTGTCGGTCTCCGGCAAGAGGCTCGACATGTGCGCGGACGGCCGCGGCCCCGGCGTGGACTTCAAGGCCACGCTGACCAGCACCGGCCCCACCACCGTGAAGTACTACTGGGTGGTCAACGGCGTCCGTGACCACAACACGCTGGAGCGTACGTTCACCGGCAGTGTCGACGTGCTCTGGGGTGTCGGCGGAACGCACAACTCCAACGAGACGAAGGGCACCATTGAGCTCGTCGTCATCAGCCCGAACGACGCGAGGTCGGGTGTCACCTCCTTCTCGGAGACCTGCCCGGCTCCCGCCTCGACCCCGTCTGCCACGCCGAGCGCGTGACGAGGGTCTGACCGAGTAACAACCGGGTGGCGCTTCAGCGCGTCACCCGGTTTTTTGTTGCCGCGCCACGCCGCGTCCGACGCATTCCGAGCGATCGGGCACCATCGGTGTCATGAGCTTCGTACCTCCTGGCACCGGCTGGCCGGGCGACCCGGCGACCCCTGACACCCCGGTCGCGCTGGACCCCGCGGACGTGCGCCGCCTCGCCGCCGACAGCAGTACGCTCGCGGAGCTCACGGCCAGGCAGTCGGTCTGCCGGGCCTGTCCCCGTCTGGTGGAATGGCGGGAGAAGGTCGCCGACGAGAAGCGGCGCGCGTTCGCTGACGAGACGTACTGGGGCCGTCCGGTTCCCGGCTGGGGCGACGAGCATCCGCGGATCGTGCTGGTCGGCCTCGCCCCGGCCGCGCACGGGGGAAACAGGACCGGGCGCATCTTCACAGGAGACCGCAGCGGCGACTGGTTGTTCGCCTCGCTGTACCGCAGCGGCCTGGCGGCGCAGGAGACCAGCACGCACGCCGACGACGGGCAGAGGCTCCTCGGCGCCCGCGTGCTGGCCTCGGTGCGCTGCGCACCGCCCGCCAACAAACCGACTCCGTCGGAGAAGGGCGCCTGCTTCCCGTGGATGGCCCGCGAGCTGGCGCTGGTCGCGCCGACCGTGCGGGTGGTTGTGGCGCTCGGCGGGTACGCCTGGCAGGCCATGTGGCCGGCGCTGAAGGACGCGGGCTACGAGCTGCCGCGCAGCCGGCCGCCGTTCCGGCACGGCGTCGAGGCCGAGGTCCGGTACGCCGGAGCCCCCGTCACCTTGATCGGCTGCTACCACCCGAGCCAGCAGAACACGTTCACCGGCCGCGTCACCGCCCAAATGCTGGACGACGTCTTCACCAGGGCCAGGTCACTGGCTGTGTGACGCGTTGCACCACGCCCGGATTGGATTCATCGAGAGTGCTTGACGTAAGCTTGTGAATGCTTTCACAAGCATTCCACGAGGGATGGGGCCTCAGGATGAACAAGCACATATTGATCGTCGGCGGCGGATACGTCGGCCTGTACACAGCGCTCCGGCTGCAGCGCAAGCTCCATCGCGAGCTTCGCGGTGGCGAGGTGCGCATCACGATCATCGACCCCCAGTCCTACATGACCTACCAGCCCTTCTTGCCTGAGGCGGCGGCGGGTAACCTGTCCCCCCGGCACCTGGTGGCCCCGCTGCGGCGGATCCTGCCCAAGGCACGCATTCTCAACGGCATGGTCACCAAGATCGACCACGCCGAGCGCACGGTCACCTTCCAGCCGGCCGAGGGTGAGCCGCGCCAGGTGGCCTACGACGTGATCGTGATGGCCGCCGGATCCATCTCCCGGACGCTGCCCATCCCCGGCCTGACCGACATCGGCATCGGCTTCAAGACCGTGGGCGAGGCCATCGCGCTGCGCAACCGCGTGCTGCACCTGCTCGACGTCGCCGAGTCGACCGACGACCCCGAGGTGAAGCGCAGGGCGCTCACCTTTGTCGTGGTCGGCGCGGGCTTCGCCGGCGTGGAGGCGCTCGCCGAGCTCGAGGACATGGCCAAGGACTCGGTGCGCTACTACCGCAACATCGAGCCCTCCGACCTGCGCTGGGTGCTCGTCGAGGCCACGAACCGGGTGCTGCCCGAGGTGGGCCCCGAGATGGGCAAGTGGACGCTGGAGCAGCTGCGCGAGCGCGGCATCGACGTCAAGCTCGAGACCCGGCTCGAGTCGTGCGAAGGCGGGCGCGTGGTGCTCTCCGACGGCTCGGAGTTCGACGCCGAGACCCTCGTGTGGACCGCCGGCGTCAAGCCCAGCCCGGTGGTGAAGGACAGCGACCTGCCTCTCGACGAGCGCGGCCGCATCAAGACCACCACCATGCTCACCGTCGCGGGCACACGCGACGCCTTCGCCGCCGGCGACGCCGCGGGTGTGCCCGACGTGACGAACCCCGGACAATACTGCGCGCCCAACGCCCAGCACGCGGTCCGGCAGGCCAAGGTCCTGGCCGACAACATCATCCGGCACCTGCGCGGGCAGCAACTGGTCGAATACCGGCACAAGTATGTCGGATCGGTTGCCGGATTGGGCCTGCACCAGGGCGTCGCCAATGTCTATGGCGTCAAGCTTCGCGGATTCCCTGCATGGTTCATGCACCGCACCTACCATCTGTCGCGGGTGCCGACGCTGAACCGCAAGGTCCGTGTCGTCGTCGATTGGACCCTGGCTCTGTTCTTCAAGCGAGAGACGATCTCGCTGGGTGAGATGGAGCACCCGCGCGAGGACTTCAGGGCCGCCGTCGCGACGATGCGCCGCTAGCCCGGGTACGGCAGCGCCCCGGTGATCGTCGCCGGGGCGTCTCGGCGCCCCTGGCAGCAAGCGGAAGGGGTAGCACGGGTGGGGCTCTCAGCGGTGACCGTGCTCGGCGTGGACAGGCCCGGCGTGATCGCCGCAGTCACCGGTTCGCTCGCCGACTGCGGGGCGAACATCCAGGACTCGACCATGACGCTGCTCGGCGGCCATGTGGCGATGATGCTCCTGGTCTCCGGCGACCTGGACTCCGCCGAGTTGCTCAAGCGGCTGCGGGCGCCCGATCTGGTGGTGACCGCCTCGGCCATCGAGGCCAGGCGCCACTTCTGCGAGGACGGGGGCGGGCTCGGCTACGTACTGACCGTGCACGGACCCGACCGGCCCGGGATCATCTCCGCCATCAGCGCCGTGCTTGCCGCGGACGGCGGGAACATCACCGGGATGAGCACCAGGCTCACCGGGCGGCTCTATGTGCTCATCGCCGACGTCGAGCTGCCGAAGGAGGTGGACGTGGCGGCGCTCATGCGCAGGCTGGCGGCCGTCGGCGCCAGCCTCGACTCGGAGATCACCTTCCGCCCCGTCGAACCGGACCTGTTGTAAGCGAGTTGAACCGGACCTGTAGTGAGTGAGCCGAACCGGACCTGTAGTGGGTCAGTCGAACCGGGCCTGTTGTGAATGAGCGGAGCAAGCAGACCATCAGACGCAGCAGCGAGCGGAGTGAGCGAGCCATTAGACACGGGACTCCGCGGGAGGTGCTCACCGCTCCGCACCCCCTCCTGTCCTCCGTGGCCGAGCCGGTGGACCCGACGGATCCTGTTGTCGTGGCGGCCGCCGCCGATCTGCTGGCCACCCTTCGCCACGAGTCGTCCACAACCGGCCTGGCGGCCTCTCAGATCGGCCTGAGACTGCGTCTGATCGCCTTTGACACCCGGGTGCACCCTCGGGGCCGATCGTCGGCTGGAGAGCTCGTGGTGGCCAATCCACGCCTCGCGAGAGCGTCCCACTGGGATCACGGCCGGGAGGGGTGCGCGTCGATCCCGGGGCTCACAGCTGACGTCCTGCGAGCTACGCGTATCACCGTACATGGGCATTTGCCAGGCACCGGCGAAGCAGTCACCATCGAGGCTGATGCCTTCGAAGCCCGTTGCATTCAGCACCAACTGGACCATCTGGACGGTCTACTCTTCTTGGACAGAGTGCCAGGAGCCCTATCGCTTCACCGCAGACTTCACAGTTGTGACGCCTGATGCGAAGTTGTGCTCCTCGGAAGCATGGTCCGTTTCGTATGATTGCGGCGCCCCCGTAGCCCAATGGCAGAGGCAAACCCCTTAAAAGGGTTGTAGTGCGGGTTCGAATCCCGCCGGGGGCACCTGCCTTCTACCATTGGAAATGCGTTTTCCGTAGCCTGCATGACCTTGGGAACTCTCCGGTGGCCACGTTCGTTGTCAACGCTGCCGACGTCCCAAATGGACATCGATCTGAGCGCGAGTTGACCAAGGTGCCACCGGGCCCCTTAGGCTCGGTGTCACAGGAGGCAGCGATGGAGAGCAAGAACCCCGTATTCAGCAGGTCACGCCAGCAGGCGGGCGGTTGGGCAGGACCCGCCCCGTCTCCCGACCAGCTGCAGAACATGTACGACGCCCCGTCGTACGCACCCCCGAGCCGGCCCGCATACCGGACCATGACCCTCGACGACGTAGTGGTGCGCGGGTTCCTGACCCTTGGCGCACTCGTGCTGGCTGCCGCGGCGGCATGGGTGCTCAACGTGCCACCCATGGTCGCCATCGGCGCCGCCATCGTCGCGATGATCCTGGGCCTGATCGCCGCGTTCACGCAGAGCACCAACCCCGCGCTGATCCTGGGGTACGCGGTGTTCGAGGGCGTGTTCCTCGGCAAGATCAGCTCTGTCTTCGAAGGCGCAATCAGCGGCATCGTCCTGCAGGCGGTGTTGGGCACGGCCTTCGCCTTCGGCGCCGTGCTGACTGTCTACTCGCTCCGCGTGATCCGCGTCACCCCGAAGCTGGTGAAGTACGGCCTCGCCGCAGCCATCGCGGCGGTCGGGCTCGTGCTCGTCAACGTGGTCGTCGGCCTGTTCAACGGCGTCGGCCTCGGCCTTCGCACCGACAGCCCGATCGGCTGGGTCTTCAGCATCGTGATGATCCTGATCGGCTGCTTCTTCCTGCTGCTCGACTTCGACTCGATCGAGCAGGGGGTCAAGCAGGGCGCTCCGGAGAAGTTCGCGTGGCAGTGCGCGTTCGGGCTGACGCTGAGCCTCGTGTGGATCTACCTCGAGGTGCTCCGCTTCATGAGCTATTTCAGCAATAGTGACTGATCGTTAGCACCAGCGTCACCCGGGTGGGCCTCGCCGTTCAGGCGGGGCCCTCTCTTTGTGCGACCGAAAATCTACGTGCCGTCACGAAATGATGCCTGGTTAGGGGCTTGCTATTCGGACGGACGTGTTGCACTGTCAAGCAAAGGACCGTTATCCGCGGAGGTGCCCATGTCCTTGAACCACTCACCGGAGATGCAGACGAAGCTCATCGCAAGGGTCCCAGCCATCACGGGACGCGAACTCCCAGAGTGGTTTCAAGCACTTGACAACGGCCCGAGCTTCCTACGGTGCGACGAGCGGGCCAACTGGCTTGCCGACGAGCACGGGCTGACCCACGGCTACGCCGCCGCGATCGTCCTCGAGCACGAGCGGCAGCGCCGTAACCGCATGGGCTTCATCTAAAGCCCATCCATCCCCGCGCCCGCGTCCCAAGCGCGGGCGCGTCATCATGAGGGGATGGATCTCGACAAGGCTCTCGCCTTCCTCAGCGCCAACCACAACGCCGTCCTGCTCACCCGGCATCGCGATGGGCGCCCGCAGATGTCGCCGGTGACGGCCGGGGTGGAGGATGGCCACATCGTCATCAGCAGCAGGGAGACGGCGGTCAAGGTTCGCAACGCCCACCGCGACCCACACGTCTCGCTGTGCGCCTTCACGAACGCCTTCTACGGCGACTGGATCCAGGTGGACGGCACGGCCGACATCATCTCCCTGCCCGAGGCCATGGACCACCTGGTTTCCTACTACCGCAACATCTCGGGCGAGCATCCGGACTGGGAGGACTACCGCGCCGCCATGATCCGCGACCGTCGCGTCATCCTCCGCATCACCCCCACCCACGCAGGCCCGGACCACCACGGATAACGCCTCATTCGCGGGTGCCGTCCCTCCGACACGCGCCCACCTCTTCGGGGGGCCGGTCGTGGCGCGCCGCCTTCCAGCGCGACGGCGCCACGACGTCGTGTGCCCCTTCCCACCTGACACCGGGCGCGCGGGCCGGTCCGCGTTCCTTCGTGTGGCGGCCCAGACGGGTCGTCCTGCGGCGCAAGACGGTCGGCGCCCAGAGTGGGGCCACGGAACGGGGTAACGCGTCACCACGGAACTCGGCCAACGGGGGCTCGCGTAACGGCGGGCCACCACTGAAGGGTTCAGAGGCCGTTTCCTGGAGGGCCACCAGCCGGAGTATGGCGGGTGGCCGACCACGGCAACGCGTAAAGGATGGCCCTTAAGACGCCGGAGTATGGCGGGTGGCCGACCACGGCGACGCGTAAAGGATGGCCCTTAAGACGCCGGAGTATGGCGGGTGGCCGACCACGGCGACGCGTAAAGGATGGCCCTTAAGACAGGCGCTCGAGGAGCATCGCCATTCCCTGCCCACCACCCACGCACATCGTCTCGAGCCCGATGCTCTTGTCGTGGTGCTGGAGGCTGTTGACCAGGGTGGATGTGATGCGCGCCCCCGTCATCCCGAACGGATGCCCCACCGCGATCGCCCCTCCGTTCACGTTGAGCCGGTCCAGGTCGATCCCCAGCTCCCGATACGACGGAATGACCTGAGCGGCGAAGGCCTCGTTGATCTCGACGAGGTCGACGTCCTCGATGGCCATCCCGGCCCGCGACAGCGCCTGCCGGCTGGCCTCCACGGGCCCCAGCCCCATGATCTCCGGGGACAGCGCGGACACCCCGGTGGACACGATCCGGGCGAGCGGCGTGATCCCCAGCTCGGCGGCCTTGACGTCGCTCATCACGATCACGGCGGCTGCCCCGTCGTTGAGCGGGCAGCAGTTGCCGGCCGTGACGGTGCCGTCGGGCCGGAAGACCGGCTGAAGTCCGGCGACCTTCTCGTACGTGGTCCCCGCCCTGGGCCCGTCGTCCTTGCTGACCACGGTCCCGTCGGGCATGGTCGCGGGCGTGATGTCCTTGGCCCAGAATCCGTCGGCCAGCGCCTTCTCAGCCAGGTTCTGTGACCGAACCCCGAACTCGTCCTGCTCCTGCCGGCTGACGCCCTTGAGCTGGGCGACGTTCTCCGCGGTCTGCCCCATAGCGATGTAGATGTCCGGAATGGCGTCGTCCTCGCGCGGGTCGTGCCAGGTCTGCCCGCCCTCGGTGAACTTCTTCGTACGGGCCAGCGCGTCCAGGAAGATCGGGTTGTGCGTGTCGGGCAGCGAGTCGGAATTGCCCTTGGTGAAGCGCGAGACGGTCTCCACACCGGCGGACACGAACACGTCGCCCTCGCCGGCCTTGATGGCGTGGAAGGCCATCCTGGTGGTCTGCAGCGACGAGGAGCAGTAGCGCGTCACGGTGGTGCCGGGCACGTCGTCCAGGCCGAGCATGACGGACACCACGCGCGCCATGTTGAAGCCCTGCTCGCCGCCCGGCAGCCCGCAGCCCAGCATGATGTCGTCGATCGTGTGGGGGTCGAGCTGGGGCACCTTGGCCAGCGCCGCCTTGATCATCTGCACGGTCAGGTCGTCGGGCCTGATGTCCTTCAACGATCCTTTGAAGGCTCGTCCGATGGGGGAACGCGCGGTTGCGACGATGACTGCCTCGGGCATGGCCCCTCCTTTGTCGGCGCTTACCGCAGAACTATATTCCAGTCCTGCTCGAAAGCCCCGCGGTGGTCACCCGTACATGCCGGGCGCGGGCGCCGTCTGGTCGTTCACGGCGTGCAGCGCCCCCTTCTCGTCGCGCCACAACCGCCAGCCGTCCTGGCTGCCGGTGAACCAGGGCGGCGGCGTGCTCGCGGGGGAGACGCGCTTGCCGGTGCCCAGGTCGTACTCGCAGATGGCCGCCGTCGAGTAGAAGCCCGGAGGTTGTCCGGGCAGCGGCAGCGGCTTGGGGTCGGTGACGCAGAAGGACCAGCCGCGTTCCTTCTCCGCGGGCACGGCCTTGCCGGAGGTCAGGTCGAAGGCCGTCCCCGTGGTGTTGTGCTTGAGGAAGCCCAGCTTGTCCATCCGGTCGGGGAAGGCCAGCCACCAGCCGGAGCCCGGCACGTCGGAGGCGGTGATCTGCCCGATGACCCGGCCGGACTCGGAGTCGAGCCGGGCGAAGCCGCCGTAGGCGCCCTGCCGGTCGACGGGACGTACGACCGGGGCGTAGCCGGGGCTGCCGCTGGGGTAGACGCGGACGACCGAGGGCCGGATCCAGTTGATCGTCCCATCGGAGATCTTGAGGGAGAACAACCCGAAGGTGGAGATCTTCTTGGTCCGCGGGTTGGTGTACGGGGCGACGTAGCCGATCAGGTTGTCCCCGGTCGCGCCGAACGCCCAGCCCCCCGACAGGTCGACGCCTGGTCCGAGGGCCTGCTCGATCGGCTGCTGCCACTGCAGCTTGCCGGTCTTGACCTCGTACGACTCGATCATGGGGTCGGCGGAGAGCCTGAGCAGCAGCACCCGGGCCGGGTCGGACCATTCGACCTCGGAGATGCCCGGCAGTTTCCACAGCTGTTTGCCCGTGGCCGGGTCGAGGACCACCATGCGGGCCTTGGACAGGGCCGTGTGCTCGGACAGGCAGATGTAGGGGCCGCAGCGTTGCGGCCCGAACGTCGAATGCACCGGCCTGGTCCACTTCTGCACCCCGGAGTGGGCGTCGCGGGCGATGAGGGTGGCGCTCCACTGGGCGTTCTTGGCCGGGTCGAGGGCGACGACCACGCCTTGGCCTCTTGCCGTCTCGACGATCGCGGGGGTGGAGACGCCCATCCCGGGCAGGCGGCCCGCCATCGTGGCCGGATAGGCCCACAGGCGTTTGCCGTCGCGCAGGCCGATCGCGACGGTCTCCAGCGTGCCGTCGGGCTTCATGGAGGTCGTGGCGACGACCCCGCCGGCCACCGCCATGCGGCTGACCGCGTTGACTTGGGTGTTGTGCCAGGTCGGGAACTTGTCGGTGGTGGCCGCGTCGCTGCCGGAGCAGGCGGCGACGGCCAGCGTTCCGGCGAGGGCGATGGACGGTTTCCAGAGGGGCCGGAGCACGGGCAATACCCTCCAAAGGGACGTTTAGCGACGGTCCGGGCGCGGAGGGTGACCGTGGCCGGGCGTCGTCGAGCGCTCGCCAAGCCTGAACCGTGGGTCCCGAGTCTGATGGGGGTCAGGACTCGTTGAGCTGCTCGCCGAGCCGCCGGCGGAACAACGATGCCCACTTCCCGTGCAGGCCCGTCGAACGCCCGTCGACCCGGGTCGCGGTGACCTCGGTGCCGGACTCCTCCGCGGCCGTAGCCGCCGCAAGGTAGATCGGTTGCAATGCCTCGCCGCGCGCGGGGCGCGGCTCAGGCCACAGCCCCAACGCAGCGCACACTGAAGGTAGCACCGCGTAAGCGGCCTGCGCGTAACCTCGGGCAGATGGATGGAAACGATCCGGTCCGAACATTTCTGTCGGGTTTGTCGCGAACTCCGGGCCGAGGACGTCGGCGAACGCCACCGTCCGCCCGCCCGCGTCCACCACTGCCACCGTCTGCGCCGCCGCCAGTTGCCGGCTCCAGCGCCGCGCCACCCAGCGCAGCGGCTGCGAGATGGGGCGGACCGTGCCGAGGTCCGGGCAGGTGCCCACGACCACCTCGACCCCCGCGTCCCGCAGCCGCCGCACGGCCTTGGTCAGATGTCGTACGGCGATCGCGGGCGGCGTCTGCGTGATGATGTCGTTGGCCCCCACGAAGATCACCGCCACGTCGGGAGCCATGGTCAGGGCCTGGTCCACCTGATCGCCCAGCTCGGCCGACGGCGTGCCCGACTTGGCGGCGACGAGCAGGCGCACCGGCCGCTCGGACACCTCAGCCAGGCCGTTGGCCAGCAACACGCCGGGGGTGTCGGCCGGGTCGGTCATGCCGAGGCCGATGGCCGTGGAATCGCCGAGCATGGCCAGCTTGAGCGGCTCGCCGGGGAAGTCGCCGTAGGTGCCGTCGGACGGTGGGCCGTCCAGGCCGTGCGGCTGGCCGATCGCCTTGCGCGCGAGCAGCCCCTCGGCGATCAGCAGTGCGTACGCCGTGGCGCCGAGCGCGGTCAGGCCGCCCCCTCCGAGCGCCGCCGCAGTAGCGATCTTGCGTGCCGCGCGGGCCATCCCAGCTGGCCAGACCATGTCCGTGCCTCCCCGGTCGAACTCGGCGGTAGCGTTTGCTTGAAAAACTAGCCGAGGGCCTGCCACCTCCACGGGATCTCGGCCACAGGCAAGCTGATCAAGCTTTGGCAAAGAAGGTGAACACCTCGGTGCGCGTTTACGATTCCCTGGTCGATCTCATGGGGAACACCCCGCTGGTTCGGCTGCACAAGGTTTCCGCGGGACTGCCCGCCCAGGTGCTCGCCAAGGTCGAGTACTTCAACCCGGGGGGCTCGGTCAAAGACCGCATCGCGATGCGCATGATCGAGGCCGCCGAGAAGTCGGGCGAGCTGCGTCCCGGCGGCGTCATCGTCGAGCCGACGTCCGGCAACACCGGTGTGGGCCTGGCCATCGTGGCACAGCAGAAGGGATACCGGTGCCTGTTCGTGGTGCCGGACAAGGTGGCGCAGGACAAGATCTCGGTGCTGCGCGCTTATGGGGCCGAGGTCGTGGTCTGCCCGACCGCCGTCTCGCCGGAGCACCCGGACTCCTACTACTCGGTCTCCGACCGGCTGGCCCGCGAGGTGCCCAACGCCTGGAAGCCCAACCAATACGCCAACGTCAACAACCCCGACTCCCACTACCACTCGACGGGTCCCGAGGTCTGGGCGGACACCGAGGGCCGGGTCACGCACTTCGTGGCGGGCATCGGCACCGGGGGCACGATCAGCGGTACGGGCCGTTACCTCAAGGACGTCTCCGACGGCCGAGTGAAGATCATCGGTGCGGACCCGGTCGGCTCGGTCTACTCCGGTGGCTCCGGGCGGCCGTACCTGGTGGAGGGCGTCGGCGAGGACATCTGGCCGGCCACGTACGACACCACGATCTGCGACGAGATCATCGCGGTGTCCGACAAGGACTCCTTCAACATGACCCGCCGGCTCGCCCGCGAGGAGGGGCTGCTGGTCGGCGGCTCGTGCGGGATGGCGGTCGTGGCGGCGCTGCAGGTGGCGGCCAGGGCGGGGAAGGACGACGTGGTCGTCGTGCTGCTGCCGGACGGCGGCCGCGGCTACCTGTCGAAGATCTTCAACGACGACTGGATGGCCGACTACGGCTTCCTGACCGAGTCCTCCGAGGAGGGTCTGGTCGGTGACGTGCTGGCGCGCAAGGGGCGGGCGATGCCCGAGTTCGTGCACGCGCACCCGCACGAGTCCGTGAGCACGGCCATCGCGATCATGCGCGAATACTCCGTGTCCCAGCTGCCGGTGATGAAGGAGGAGCCGCCGGTCATGGCGGCCGAGGTCGTGGGCTCCATCGTCGAGCGCGATCTCCTCGAGGCCCTGTACCACGGCAGGCTCTCCTCCGACGACCCGATCGCCGACCATATGTCTGCGCCGCTACCCACGATCGGCAGCGGTGAACCTGTGGCGCGTGCGGTCGAAGCGCTGGAGAAGGCTGATGCGGCCGTCGTGCTGGAAGAGGGCAAGCCCGCCGGGCTGATCACCCGGCAGGACCTGCTCGCCTTCCTCGCGAACCACGCCTAGCCGCTACGGCTTGCTGATCGACTCGATGACGGTGCCGAGGCCTTCGTGGCCGCGCCCCTCGGCGTCGGCGCGTTCGAAGAGCGCCTGCAACGCCCTCGGCACCGTGGTCTCCACACCGGCCTCCTCCAGCGCCTCCACGACGTGGCCCATGCCGACGGCCTGCATGTGCAGCGAGTTCTGCTCGCCCGGGTACGTCCCGGCCGCGACCTCCTCTGCCAGGATCTTCGCGTACCCCATGGGGCCGTCGCCGCCCAGCTGGGTGAAGGTCTCGCGCACGAACGGCAGGAACTCCAGCGGTGACACGCCCGCCGTGCGCAGCATGGCCATGGCGTGCATGTGGCTCGTCAGGCTGGACCAGAAGATCAGCAGCTGGGCCTGGTAGTACATCATCGCCAGGCCCTCGTCCTCGCCTACGTACGTGATCTCGCTCAGGGCCTCGAGCGTCGCCGCATGCCGGTCGAGCACGTCTTTGGGGCCGCTGTAGAAGGTGTACGCCCCGGGCTGCCCGATGCCGGGCGGCGGGACCATGATGCCGCCGGTGACCAGCGTGCCGCCGCGTTCAGAGACCCACCTGGCCGCCGCACGCAGCCGTTCCGGACTGTCGGAGCTGAGGTTGACCACCACTTTCCCGTCCAGCCGGGCGTCGCCGAGGCTGTTGTACATCGCCTCGTAGCTGATCTGGCTGACCACCAGCAGGTCGCCGTCCGCGGCCGTCGCCGCCCGCCCGGCGCCCTTGGCGACCAGCGGCTCTGCCTTGCTCGCCGTACGGTTCCACACCTTGACCTGGTGGCCCGCGGTCAGGAACGTCTCGGCCATCGTCGACCCCATCGGGCCGAGCCCGACCACCGTCACTTCACTCATGGCCCCACCTTGGGACACGCCGCTACGGAAATCCTTCTGGCCGGCTACGGGTTAGCAATGGCATGGTGCGTTTCGGGGTGCTCGGGCCGCTGACGGTGCGGGTGGACGGCCGGTCTGTTCACGTGGCCGAGGCCAAGGTGCGGGCGGTGCTGGCGGACCTGCTGGCCCACGGGGGCGGGCCCGTGCCGGTGGACCGGCTGGTCGAGGACCTCTGGGGCGCGCGGGCCGGCCGCAACCCGGTCGGGACGCTCCAAGCGCGGGTCTCCCAGCTGCGCCGCGCGCTCGGAGACCCCTTGTTGATCACGCACGGGCCTGCCGGATACCGGCTGGCGGCCCATGACTGCGACGCCGCCCGCTTCCGCGCCCTCGTCGAGCGCCGCTCCCCGGATCCCGCCACGCGCGCGGCCGAGCTGGAGGAGGCGCTGGCGCTGTGGCGCGGGCCCGCGTACGCCGACTTCCCCGACGCGGACTTCGCCCGCGCCGAGGCCGCGAACCTGGAGGAGACACGTCTGGCGGCGCTGGAGGAGCAGGCAGAGGTACGGCTGTCGCTCGGCGAACGGGTCGATCTGGCGGAACTGGTCGCCCGGCATCCGCTGCGGGAGCGCCTGCGTGCCTCGCACATGCTGGCCCTGTACCGGGGCGGGCGGCAGAGCGAGGCACTGGCCACGTACGAGGACGTGCGGCGGCGGTTGCGGGACGAGCTCGGGGTGGATCCGTCGGCCGAGCTGGCGGCGCTGCATCAGGCGATCCTGCGCCAGGACCCGGCCCTGGACGTGGTTGCTGTGCGGCCTCGGACCAACCTGCCCGCGCCGTTGAGCCGCCTGATCGGGCGGGAGGAGGCGGTGGCCGAGGTCCGGGCGCTGCTGCGGGCCAACCGGCTGGTCACGCTCACGGGGCCGGGGGGCGTCGGCAAGACGCGCCTGGCCCTGGCGGCTGCGGAGGAGTCTCGGGGGTGCGCTGCCGACGGAGATGTGTGGCTGGTGGAGCTGGCGGCGCTGCGGCCGCACGCCGGGGTCGTCGAGGTGGCGGAGGCGATCGGCGGCGTCCTGGGGTTGCGGGACGACGTGGCGGGGTCCATGGTCGATCGGCTGGCGACGGCGCTGCAGGGCACGCAGGCGTTGCTGGTGCTGGACAACTGCGAGCATGTCGTGGAGCAGGCGGCCGCACTGGCCGCGCGGTTGTTGCGGGCGGCGCCCGGGTTGCGGATCCTTGCCACGAGCCAGGAGTCGTTGCGTATCGAAGGTGAGGCCCTGTGGGGCGTGCCGCCGCTGGCGCCGGAGGCGGCGGTGGAGTTGTTCGCGGCGCGGGCGGGGGTCGAGCCGGATGCGGACGTGGCGGAGATCTGCGCCAGGCTGGACGGCCTCCCGCTGGCGCTGGAGCTGGCCGCGACCCGGGTGCGGGCGTTGGGGGTCCGGGGGCTGGCAGAGCGGCTGGACGACCGGTTCCGCGTGCTGACGGCGGGAATGCGGGACGCGCCGGAGCGGCAGCGTACGTTGCGGGCGATGATCGACTGGAGTTGGGAGCTGCTGGGGGAGCCCGAGCGGGTGGTGTTGCGGCGGCTGGCGGTGCATGCCGGTGGGTGCACGCTGGAGGCGGCCGAGCAGGTGTGCGCCGAGCCGGGGGTGGACGTGCTGGACACGCTGGCCCGGCTGGTGGATCGGTCACTGGTGGTGCGGGCCGCCGGGCCGCGTTACCGGCTGCTGGAGTCGGTCGCCGCCTATTGCCGGGAACGGCTGGCCGAGGCGGGCGAGGACGACCTGATCACGGCGCGGCACGCCCGCTACTACACCGCGCTCGCCGAACGTGCGGACCTCAGAGGGCCGGGGCAGCGGGAATGGTTCGCGCGGCTCGACGCCGAGCGCGCCAATCTCCGGCTCGCGCTCGCGGGGCCGGGGCCGGACGCGTTGCGGCTGGTCAACGCCCTCGCCTGGTATTGGATACTGCGCGGCAGCCTCAGCGAGGCACGCAGGTCGCTGGCGACCGTCCTTGCGGCAGCCCGTTCCCCCAGCGAGACCGGGGACGCGGCGGCTGAGGCCTTGGCAGCTCGGGCGTCCGTCTGGCTGGCCGGGATCGAGGCGCTGCTCGGCGAGCCCGTCTCGCCGGTGCGCCGTGAAGGGCTCGATCGGGCGGGCGCGGCGCTGGCCGACTGGCTGTTGAGCCACGTCCGCTGGGCCTACGGCGACAGGGCGGCGCACGAGGCGGCGGCGGAGCGGGCGTTGGCCGCGTACGAGGAGTTGGGTGACAGGTGGGGCGTCGCGGCGGCGTTGTGTCTGCGTGCCAAGCTCGCCGTCGGCCGGGCCGACCTGGTGGCGATGGAGCGGGACGGGGAGCGGGGGCTCGCTCTGTTCAGGGAACTGGGCGACGAGTGGGGCCAGATCGAGGCGATGGACGTGCTCGATCGGGCGGCCGAGATCCGCGGCGACTACCCGAAGGCCGCCCGGCTGCGTGAGGAGGCACTGCGTCTGGCCGAGGAGCTGGGCTTCGAGGTCTCGTTCCGGCTCGCGGCCATCGGGCGCATCGCGTTGCTTGCGGGGGACTACGAGCGGGCCGACGACTACCACGAGCGGGCCAGGCGGCTGGCGGTCGCCCAGTCCTACCGGGCGGCCGAGGAGAACGCCCTGCTCGGTCTGGCCATGAGCGCCCGGCGGCAGGGCCGGTACGAGGAGGCGGAGGCCCACCTGCGGCCCGTGCTGGACTTCCTGCGGCGGGTGCGGGGGACGCCCGGGATCGCGTTCGTCATGGCGGAGCTGGGCTTCGTCGCCGAGCAGCGGGGTGACGGGGAGACGGCGCTGGACAGGCAGCGGGAGGGGTACGCGGCGGCGCGGGCCACCGGTGACCCCAGGGCGATCGCGCTGGCCCTCGAAGGGCTGGCCGGGGCGCTGTCGCTCAGCGGCGAGGCCGGTCACCTCCAGGCGGACTGCCCGCTGACGGAGGCGGCGCGGATGATCGGGGCGGCCGCCGGCATCAGGCGGGCCGTCGGCGCGCCGCAGCCCTCGCGCGAGCGGCGAGACGTGGACCGGATCACCGTCCGGCTGCGCGCCGCCTTGGGGGACGACGTGTTCGAGCGGGCATTCGCCGAAGGGGAACGAGATCGCGGCTCTGGGTTCTGGGACAGGGGCCGGGGGTTCGGGGAAGGCGGCTCAGGTATCGGGGAAACCGGCTCGGGGCAGGGGGAACTCGGCGACGACCTCCCAAGCGCCCTCCGGGGACGGGCCCGCGTAGAGCCTGCCGCCCAGCGCCTCCACCCGCTCGGCCATGCCGACCAGCCCGAACCCGCCACCAAGGCGGGCAACCCGGGGATCTGAGGCGGAGGACCCGAAGTTCCGCACCCGGAGCACCACGACCTTCTCGTACCTCCGCAGATCCGCCTCCACCCAGGCGGCACCGGACGCGTGCTTGCGTACGTTCGTCAGAGACTCCTGCAGCACTCGGTGCAGGGTGGTCATGACCTCCGGCGGTAACGTGCGGTCGTCCAGGCCCTGCCCGATCTCGAACGCCACCTTGGGCCCGTCGGCGGAGCACCGGTCGGCCAGAATGCGCAGGTCGGCCAGCGTGGTGCCGGGCTTGCGGGCCGCGTCGTCCTCGGTACGCAGCACCGTCACCATGCGCCGCATCGAGGTCAGCGCCTCGGAACCGGCCGTGGCGATGGCGTCGAGCGCGGGCGCCACCGCGTCCGGTCTGGTCTCCGCCACCGTACGCGCGGCCTGCGCCTGGACCACGATGCCGGTGATGTAGTGGGCGACCAGATCGTGCAGTTCCCTGGCCAGCTCCAGCCGCTCCGCCCGCCTTACCGAGTGCACGGCCTCCCTGCGGCGTTCCATCTGGAAGCGCAGGTAGCCGCCGGCTCCCGCGGCCGTCGACCACCCTGCGAACAACACGAACGACAGGATCAGCCCCGCGCTCTGGTAGTCGCGGGCGATGCCCTCGGCCATCAGCACGATCAGCCCGACGCAGGCCAGCACGGCCGCCCGGCGTACCGGCTCGACGTGCCGCAGCACGCCGATGATGAGGATGAGCAGCGCCCCCGTCTCCGCCATGCCGGGCGCGCCGTCGAAGTCGCCGCCGCCGATCGTGAGGGAGATGCCGAACGACAGCGCCAGCATGATGGCGAATCCTTCGACGCGATACCTGCGCCGCAGCACCACGGCGGCGATGCCGCAGCCGCCGCAGAACAGGACGAGCCATTGGAAACCACCGATGCCTACCGCCACCGCGAGGTCGACCAGCAGCATCATGCCCAGCCAGCCGAGCATCGCGATCTCGCTCAGCCGCCGGATCCAGTACACGAGCCGCTTGGAATCACCCACGGCCCCGAGCCTAGGCCGGAAGTCGGACAAGTCGTATCAACCGTTCGGCCGAGCCGGCCCGCCACAGACCCGCCCTTCAGTGGAGGTGCCGGCCAGGGAGATCGCGGATGCTGGATATGTCGGAAAGGGGACAGAGATGGTTGCCATCGGGTTCGCATTACTGGGAATCGGGCTGGTCGTCGGGGTGCTGCTGGCGCTGGCCGATCCGGTGCTGCTCTCCCGCATCAACGGAGAGCCCGCCGAGGGCGGCAGTGGCCGGTTCATCCACGCCGACGTCGTACCGCTGGCGCCCAGGTCGGGCGGGGGAGACCGCGAGGAGCCCAAGGCGGCCTGACGACCCGGCTCGCGCGGGCATGGTGCGCGAGCTGCGCGGGCGGACGTTGGGGGACGCGCCCGCAACGACGGCCCGCGGTCCGGTGGGGACGGACCGCGGGCCGTCGTCCGTTAACGTGGCCTCTATGAGCAACGGTTTTGAGACGCTGGCCATCCACGCAGGTCAAGAGCCCGACCCACTGACCGGTGCGGTCGTGCCGCCGATCTACGCGACATCCACCTACAAGCAGGACGGCGTGGGCGGCCTGCGCTCGGGATATGAGTACAGCCGTTCGGCCAACCCCACCAGGACCGCGCTCGAGCAGGCGCTCGCGGCCGTGGAGGGGGGTGCGCGCGGGCTCGCGTTCGCCTCCGGGCTGGCCGCCGAGGACACCTTCCTGCGTACGGTGTGCAAGCCGCAGGACCACGTCATCATCCCGAACGACGCGTACGGCGGGACGTACCGGCTGTTCGCCAAGGTCCACGAGCGCTGGGACCTGCACTACGACCCGGTCCCGCTGCACGACCTCGACGCCGTGGCCGCGGCCATGACGCAGAAGACCAAGGTGGTCTGGGTCGAGACGCCCACCAACCCGCTGCTCGGCATCGCCGACATCGCGGCGCTCGCGCAGCTGGCCCACGACAACGGGGCGCTGCTGGTGGTCGACAACACGTTCGCGTCGCCGTATCTGCAGCAGCCGTTGGCTCTGGGGGCGGACGTCGTCGTGCACTCCACGACCAAATACGTGGGCGGTCACTCCGACGTGGTCGGCGGGGCGCTCATCGCGGCGGACGCCGGGCTCGGCGAGGAGCTGGCCTACCACCAGAACGCGATGGGCGCGGTGGCCGGGCCGTTCGACGCCTGGCTGACGCTGCGCGGGCTCAAGACCCTGGGCGTGCGCATGGACCGCCACTGCGACAACGCCGAACGCGTCGTCGACCTGCTGCTGGCGCACCCGCGCGTGACCGACGTGCTCTACCCGGGGCTGGCCGAGCACCCGGGGCACGAGGTGGCGGCCAAGCAGATGAAGCGGTTCGGGGGCATGGTGTCGTTCCGTGTCGCCGGGGGCGAGGCGGAGGCCGTGGAGGTGTGCAACCGGGCGAAGCTCTTCACGCTGGGCGAGTCGCTCGGCGGTGTCGAGTCGCTCATCGAGCACCCCGGCAGGATGACCCACGCGTCGGCGGTGGGGTCGCCGCTGGAGGTGCCCGCCGACCTGGTGCGGCTGTCGGTCGGCATCGAGACGGTCGACGACCTGCTCGCCGACCTCAGCCAGGCGCTGGCCTGAGGACCTGGGGGCGCTGAACCGGCCCCGTCACCCGGCGGGGCCGGCGGGGCAGGTGTGTCGCGGTGTCACGCGGTGGGGCCGGGAACCACCATCAGGAAGAGGATCACCAGCCAGATCACCGAGAGCAGCCCGCTGATCGCGGCGATCCGCCCGTTCTGGACCTTGGCGTCGTCGGCCGCGTCCTCGCTCTCCAGCGCACGTACGGCGGTGCGCAGATCGCGGTCGATGATGACGAGCATCACGGCGGCCACGATGAACAGCGTCATGGAGGCGGTCATATACCACCTGCCGAGCACGCCGCCGGGCATGATCGCGCCGAGCGCCAGCCCGAACACGAACACGCCGATCGCGGCAAAGCTGTAGATCCGTGTCGTGCGCTGGATGAACTTCAGGGCGGGCACGTTCTTGTTGCGGATCACACGGGGCGCGGCCATCGTCGCGGCGGTGATGGGGCCGATCGTGAAGATCGCAAATGCGATGTGCAACCAGAGAAGCAGGGGCGCCATGCAGGAGAGACTAGTCCCCGACGATCTCGGTGGGGGACTCGACACTCTCTTTGCTCTCGCCGGAGCACAGCATGCAGAGCTCCGTGGCCGCGACCGCGACGACCATCAGCACGATGAGGAGAATCGTGGCAATCATGGGCTCCCCTCCTTCCCCGTGCCGGACGTAAATATCGTCCGTAATGACTAGACGGCTGTGCAACGGAATAAGTTCGGCGCGGGTATGGTTGTTAGCCGTTCCGTTTTCCTTACCGCTAGGGCACAAGGGGGTGCCGTCCGTGGCCATCAGGCACGTCGAGCCGTACACCGACGAGTGGCTGCAGCAACCGATCAGCTACGTACGTCAGGTCGTCGACCAGCTCGGAGCCGAGGTCGCGGACTGGTGGGAAGGCCCCTGCGACCCGCGCGACGCCACGCTCATGCTGGCCGACGGAAGCGCGCTGGTGTGGGACGAGGAGAGCGGCTGGCGCCTGGGCACATTCGTCTCGGGCGGCCGCGGCCACCACACCGAGCTGACCGGGGTCCGCTACCTGGGCCACGGCCTGCTCCCGAAACCGGAGCGCGTACCGTCTGCCCTGATGGACGCCCGAGCCGGGATCGGTGCCAGCTCGGCCTGGCGCCCCTGCTACCGCTCCCACCGTCAATGCCGCGACGGCTTCGACGTAGCCCTCGCCTTCTACCTCGTCGACGCCTAACCCGGAGCACCGGCCCAACGGCATGGGCCTCCGCCGAGTGCGCGCTACGCGCGAATAAGCTCCGGACTCCTCTTACTGGGGAGCCCAGCTCCCCGAGCCCCCTTGCCGGGGGTCTTCGATCCCCGGACCCCGGCGTTGATCGGGTTCCGCATAGTCCGAGGCAGCACCAGGGTAGCGTCGAGATCATTTACTCCGCGCCCACGGGACCTCGGGCAAAACGCAATGATGGGGCCGCGGCAGCGCAGGCGGCGATGGTCAGGATGCGGCCGCTCTTGGCGGTGGTGCAGCGATCGTGGAGCGGGCAGGCGGCGCACAGGCCGGTGAAGGTGGCGCGGCACTGCTGGTAGCGGCTTGCGGGCGGGGCGAGTGCGACGGTGTGGCCGGCGGGGCAGGCGACCGTGCCGGCGGTGGTGTCGATGGTGAAGTCGTCCAGGGTGAGCCCGCCGGGGACGGCGGGTTTGGGCGCGGGTGGCTTGATCAGCAGCCGGTGTCCGGCGGCGGTCAGGGCGGCGCGCAGCTCGGCGGCGGCGTAGGCGGCATCGGGCAGGATCTGCAAGGGGCAGCTCTCGTCGGCGAGCAGGTCGGGGGCGACGGCAGCCTCGTGGTGATCGACTCCGGCGCCGCGGCGCAGGGCAGCCGCGGTGAATAGGCCGGTCTCCGGTCCGACGGCCAGGTGGGCCTAATAGCCGTCCTCGCGCTGCTGCCCGATCTTGTGAATGTGGCGGGCCTCCGGATCCACGGTGGAGATGATCCGATCGGGAGGGACGCAGCCGTGACGATCGCGGCTGCGCCAGGTACCTGGCGGGCCCCCGGCGGATCGCGTTGCCTACCCAGGACTTCGTGACTATCCAGCCGCGTACATCTTGGCGATGCGCGCACCGAGATCGGCACCGTAGTCCTGGTGGTAGACCTGGGCGGAGCAGTGGACCGGACCGCCTTGGCGGGCTAGCCCAGATGTCCAGGTAACGGCGTTTTCCACACCAGGGTCGCTCATCTGCAGGCCGGTGGTCACGATGTCGTCGACTCGCACGTCGACGGAGTAGTTGCCCACGCCCTTGCGCTCGTACAGCCGCCATTGCAGCGTCGCGCTCGTCGCCCCGGCCAGCTTGGCCGTCAGGTCGATCGTGGCCTGCTGCCACGTGTACGGATCAGCGGCGACGTCCCGCTCCCACACCACCTTGCCGTTGAGGAGAAGCTGTTTCATGTGGTAACCGGCCGGGCTCCCGGTTCCGCGATTGGCCCGGTGCCAGAAGCTCACTGTGCGCCTGGCCGCCCCGGGTGTGAGCTGGACCTTCCGTGTGGCGCTGCACGACATCCCAGCCTTGGTGGCGGTGTTGGCCTCGACGACGAAGCTGAGCCGCCCTTTGCCGGTGCGGGCGAGGTTGTCGGTGGTGGGGCGCGTCCATCCGGGGTCGCGGGACATGTAGGGGAGTTTGTATTGCAGGACTCCGGCGAGTTCTCCTGCGCGAACGTGCTCGAGTGCCTTCTTGGTGATCGTCTCGACGTAGGCCACGGTTGGCTTCAGGGCGGTACGGCTCAGCGGGTGGGCGTACGGCATCAGGTAGATGTCGGTGTCGGGGAGACGCTTGGCGAGATCCTTGACCTGGTAGGACAGGCTCCACGTCCACGCGGTGTTCCGGACCGGCTCATCGCGGAAGGGGAAGATCACTCCGTCCAGCAGCGGGGCCTGCTCGGCGATGAATGCTGCGGTGTACTGGCTGTAGTAGACCGTTGGGATGAACTTGAACGAGGGGTTGATCGCTTTGGCGGCGTCACGCATCTGCTTGACGTACGCCGGGGTGAACGTCTTGAGGTCGAAGCCGTAGTCGTCCACGGTCCAGCCGATCAGGTTCGGGTGGCTCTTCGAGAGAGTGGCGAGCTCGCTGGACCATTTCACGTAGTCGTGACCGTGCGGCCGGGAGAGGGCCGACTGGCTCGGCGCGTAGACCAGGACCCACACGTTGATCCCGGCGTCCGCGGCGGCCGACAGGAACTCGCTACGCAGGTCCTCCCAGTGATCGTAGCCACCGGCCATGGGATAGACGTAGGTGTTTACGTTGAGCGCCTTCAACGCCGTGATCATCGCCGGGGTGTCCATGTGATTGATCCCGTCGGCTCGCGGCTCCACCTCCCGGATGAGGTTCCCCGCCGTTCCCACCACGCCGGCGGCCGTGGCGTGGGACACATTGGGGAGGATCGACAGCAGCAAGGCGACGATCACTAGCAGCACGGCACGGGACACGACATTCCTTCAGCATGGTCCGTAGGTGAGGGCTCCTCAGCGTAGGGAACGTCGGTATGTCGCCGGTATGGCGTGCCGCTTGCTACCGCTTGTCGGATTCCTCAGCGCCCCACTAGGGCATGGCAGTTGTGAGGACGAGAGCCGTGCCACTGATCTAGGAGACCGCATCCGCGCTTTCCAACGCGGTTCCTTGGAGCACAAGGCCGTCACTACATCTGGGGGAGACCGTGCGTGGGACGCCGGAACGGATGACTGACCATTGGTGGTGGCGCCCAGGTGTCCGCCCGGGGCGGGGCCTGCTGGTCTGGCACATCTTGGTTGACGACCAGCCGGCGGTTCGCGACGTCGTCCGGGAGTGTCAGGACAAGCTCGCAGGAGTTGGAGGGCTGGACTTCATTCCAGCCGAATGGCTGCATATGACCACCCAGATCGTCGGCTTCCCTGATGAAATCGCGGAAGCCGAACGCGACGCCATGATTGCCTCTGTGGCCAAGGCATTGCGAGTGTTGGAGCCCGTCACGGCGCAACTGGGGGAGGTCTGCTGGGCGGAAGAGGCCGCACAGCGCGGCCGCTTCGGCACATTCGTCCGGGAGATTGGGTCCTGGTGCTCAGGAGGGTGCTGCGAACCAGGGACGAAACGCCGATCGAGGTCACTGTGATGACAGCGCCGCGACTGACGCTGCACGACCACGGAATCCCGTATGTCAGAAGTCTTGCTGTTTGTGGCCTATTGCAACTTCTGTGACTAATGGGGGAATAATGTCCCATGGCGGAACGCGATCTTCATGCCGGTGACCTCGAACTCGACCGGCTCATGACGGAGTTCCAGGCGAACTCCAGGGAGTTCTCCGATGTCATGGGCATGGTCGGCGAGGTGGTCGGACAGGCGGCGAGTCCGGACGGCAAGATCAAGGTGCAGGTCTCGTCCTCGGGACAACTGACCGCCCTGCATATCGATCCCAGAGCGATGAGGCTGGGCTCGCAGGAACTGGCCGACGCGATCATGGACCTGTCGGGCCGCGCGACCGAGGACGCGGCACGGCGCCTCATGGAGGTGACACGGCCCTACCTCGAGGACGATCGGCAGGGCGAGCCCCGCCGGCCCCGGTAGCCTGCGCGGGGCCCGCGACCGGGTCCAAGTCTCATCGCTCACCTGGCCCTCGGGATGAGGCTGCGCGTCCCGTGGATGAGGAACTTCTGGTACATCTCCTCCTCTGTCAGCCCGTGCTCCGAGCCAGGCAGGGGGTTGTCCCCGTGCTGCGCGTCCAAGACCATCGAGTACGTGGTCGACGCGGCCATCCGGGGGATGAAGTTCCCGGTGTTCAGCGCCATCCCGTTCGGCAGGGGGATGTTGACGGCGACAGTCCGTAGGCCTGGCACCTTCCCCATCAGCGCCGTCCCGCCATCGGCCACCGCGTCGAAGGCCATGTTCGCCACGAAGTGCTCGCGGAACGTGGTGAGGTTGTAGTCGACTGACCTGACGTCGCTGCCGGACAGGTCGGTCTTGATCCCGCCCGCGTAGTTGAGCCCCAGGGGCAGCACCACCTCCCCCGTGGCGTACGCCACGCTGTCGGCTACCCAGTAGGAGAAGGTGGGCAGTAACAGGATGACGAATCGGCGCGCGGTCACCTTGAGCAGTATCGCCTGTCTCTTCATGATCGCCTGAAAGAGCTTCCAGGTGAGCACCTGGTATCCGATGGTGAACATCATGTCCACCGTCATGATCCAGCACAGCACCTTCAGCGCGTGGTTGACCTTCTCGATGACGTCGGCGTAGGCCCGGCAGGCATTGGCCGCGTCCCGGTATTTGAGAGAGACGGCGAGGACCGCCGGGCCGTATTCGTCATTCCAGAACGTCTTGAATTCGTCGACCGCTTCGTCGGAGCTTTTCTGCCAGACGACCTGGGCGGCCGCGTTCGCCTCCTGGAAGTGCTGGTCGATCGCGTCGGCGATTTCGTCCAGGACATCGGCCGCCTCGCGGATCCGGTCCGGATCGCCTTCGAGATAGGAGATGCCGAACAGGAATTCCGGTGCCAGCGCCCCTGCCAGGCCGGCACCGGCCATACCGCCCAGGGCGACCTTGGTCCCAAGCCCGATGGGAATGTCCGCCTCCTCGTCAGCCGCGCTCTACCGGGGTGCTGGGCACGCTGATCTGGTCGTTCTCGCGCTGGGCGAACTCGATCAGTTCCTTCACGATTTTGTTCTTGTCGACCATGCTGGCCCAGTCGGCCGCTTCTACGTTCTTGCTCATCGCCACGACGGAGGAGCCGATCTGCTTGTACGCCTCACTGAGGTTGCGCACGGCCGTGCTCAGGTCCTCGTAAGCACTGTCGAAGCCGGGGTGACCGTCCATGCCCCTGCGGAAGATCTGGGCTGCCTCGTCACTCTCCGGGTTGCCGAAGTAGGGGATGAGGGGTTCCAGCTGCGCGCGGAGTCGGTTGACGCTCCGGCCGAACTCGCCGCCTTCGGTCTGGATGGCCTCGCCGCTGCGTCTCATACTTGAATGGTCGATCTCCAAGAGTGGTCCCCTCCTTCGGGCGTAAGTCGGTGGCCAGTCTCTGTACGCTCTATTTCCAGAAGATGACCATGCAGTTAAGGTCGCGTACTGGGTGGTTCAGGTCCTCGCCGCCTGATAGATCCGTCATTCGCTCGTCAGGCAGTCGCGGGTCCACGGCGTGATCTTCTGGACGTTCTGTTCCTGGAAGCCACCGGGGGATGCCGTTGTGGCCGCGGACTTTGAAACGACGACCTCACCGCTCTGGCGCCGTGCGCCCATACCCGGTGACAGTCGCAACGATCCGCTCTGTCACCTTAGTAACGTCTTCGGGAATGGGTTGCGACTCGGGCGGTCGCCGACGTACTGCTTGGGATCGCTGTCATGCAGGTGCAGCCAAGTTCGTACGGCCGGCGGAAGGCCGGCCCGCCCACGTAGATCACCGGTTCCTGCTGCGTGCTCAATTTGCCCCAGACGTACACCCACGAGCCGGCATCAGCCAATTCACCGCCACGGTGGTTGCGGAGGCCCGTAGTCGCGGAATGGAAGCGGTGATCAGCGCTCTCACGCTCATCGAGGCCGCCCATCGCCGGATGAACAAATCTCGGCTCGCCTGGCTTCTGTCGGGAATGCGTATCGTGCATGTCGGCGAGGAGGAAGCCAAGGCCGCCTCCGCGATGCTGATCGCCGCCGGGCTCCACGGTCAGAAGTACGCGATCGACGCGGTCGTGGCTGAGATGGCGATCCGGCAACCGCGACCGGTTGTCATGTTGACGTCCGACGTCGATGACATGAAGAGGCTCTGTGGCGATCGCGTGCGCCTTGTAGCCGTCCAGCCATGCCCGTGAAAGGAACTATGGTGCCGGGTCGTTGAGCACGAGCAGGATGTGCTCATCGTCTCCGTGCCGCACCGTCCCCGAGCGCTGGAAACCGTGCCGCTCCAGGAGCCGCACCGACGCGGTGTTGCCGTGGAAGGGGTCGGCGTAGAGGGGGCGGGTCTTCTCCCGGAGCAGGAAGAGCCCGAGCGCCTGGGTGCCGAGGCCGCGGCCCCAGAACTCACGCCCCATCCAGTAGCCGATGAAGCGCCGCTCCCCTTCCCACCAGGCCACGAGGTTGCCGGCCACCTCGTCGCCTACCAGGATCGTCTGCACGTGGACGGTGGGGTCGTCGAGGATCCGGGTCCGCCAGTGCGTGAGGAACCGCTCCCGCGGACGCGCCGGGAACCTCGATCTCCGGACGGCCTCCGGGTCGTGCTCCTGCGCCAGGAACACCTCCAGGTCCGTCTCGACCACGTCTCGCAACCGCACGTCCTCACCGCTCATGCCGAGTGAGTCTGGCAGGCCCCACCGACAATTCAGCGCGCCCGGCGCAGCCGGAGGAAGTCGCTGACGACGTACTCGCCCAGGCGCTCGGCGCTCGGGGAGAACACCCGGCCGCCGTTCCTGCGCGCCACCTCGTCCACGAACTCCTTCAGCCGGTCGTCCGCCGCCAGCATGAACACGTTGATCGTGGCGCGGCGCCGGGTCATCTTGTCCACTTCGGCCAGCGTCAGCTCCAGCGTCTCGCTGGAGGGCGGCCACTCGAACGCGGACCGGCCGCTGCGCATGAGGTGGGCGGTGGGCTCCCCGTCCGTGACCACCAGCACCACCGGCTCGAAGTCGGGGTGGCGGTCCAGGTGGCGGCCGGCGATCAGGAGGGCGTGGTGCAGGTTGGTTCCCTGGACCATGTCCCAGTCGAGGCCCGCCAGCTCGTCCGGTTGCAGGACCCGGGCGTAGTTGGAGAAGCCGATGATCTGTACCGCGTCCTGGGGGAACTTGGAGGCCACCAGGGCCTGCAGGGCCAGGGCGGTCTGCTTGGCGGCCGCCCAGGTGCCGCGCAGGGCCATCGAGTACGACAGGTCGACCAGCAGGCAGACGGCCGCAGCGCTGCGGCGCTCGGTCTCGGCCACCTCGAAGTCGTCCACGGACAGCCGCACGGCCGTCCCCGTGCCGGTCCTGACGGCGCCTCGGCGCACGCCGTTGACCAGGGTGCGGACCACGTCGATCGGCTGCTCGTCGCCGAAGCGCCACGGCCGCGACGAGCCGGTGAGCTCCCCGGCGGCGCCGGCGTCGTGCTGGTCATGGTCGCCGCGCCGGCCCGCGTCCAGCGAGGAGAAGACCCGGCGCAGCGCGGTCTCGCCGAGGCGCCGCACCGCCTTGGGGGTCAGCTCCAGCTTGCCGCGGCGGCGCAGCAGGTAACCCTGTTCCTCCAGCTCCCGCTCGATCCGCTTGAGCGCTTCCAGGTCGTCGACCGCGGAGCGGCCGAGCGCGCGGCGTACGGCGGCCTCGTCGATGTCGTCGAGCCTGGCCCCCGGATAGTCCTGGCGCAGGGCGGTTTCCAGCTGGGTGAGGTCGGCCAGCTCCTCCAGGGCGGTGACCGCGTCTCCCATGCCCAGGGGCTCCTCACCGGTGAGGCGTTCGGGGGCGTTCCAGGCGAGATCGGGGCGGCGGGCGTAGAGCGCCTCGCCGAGCCGGCGCATCTGCTCTGACAGCCCTGCCTGGTCGAGCGTCTGGTTGATGAGGCTGCTGAGCTCTTCCCGCTGGCGCGGCGTCATCGAGGCGAGCATGCGCTGCGTGGCGGCGGCGCGGCGGGCCAGGATGTCGACGAGCTCCTCCAGGTTCCGCGGCTTCTCGGGGAACAGGTCGCCGTATTTCTCCATGAAGGCGTCGAAGTCCGCCTGGGTGTGCTGGCCGCGGGCGTCCTTGTCCAGCATGTCGTTCAAGTCCGACATCATCTGGCGGACGCGTTCCATGGCCTCGGGGTCCGGGTTCGCGAGCGCGTCGCGCAGGCCCCTGAACTGGCTGTCGAGGACCTCCCGGCGCAGCAGGTCACGCAGCTCCTCGAAGGTCTGGCGGGCCGCGGCCGAGCGCCAGTCGTACGTGCTGAGCTCCTGGATGGCGCTGGCCGTGTCGTCGGGCAGCGCGTCGAGCTGGGTCTCCCGGAACCGCGCGTCGTCGGAGGGATCGGGGAACAGCTCGGCCCGTTCCTGGCCGATGGCCTTGTCGAGCAGCGCCCGGGCCTTCTCCAGCGTGCCGTCGAGCCGGCCGCGCTCGCGCAGGTCACGGCGGCGCCGGCGGACCTCCCTGAGCATGTCGTCCAGCCCGCGTCGGTCCTGGGCGCCCGGCAGGCCGCGCTTGAGCAGGTCGCGGAGGGCGTGGACCGGCGTCGAGCCCGACAGGATCGCATCGCCCATCTCGTCCAGCGCCGCCCGTACGTCGTAGGGCGGGGCCAGGGGATCGGGGCCGTCGTGGAACTCGCCATAGCGGAAGGCCATCACCAGACCACGCTAACCCGGAATGTCCCCGTCCGCGCTCCCCGAGAAGGCCCAGGGACTCCGGGGTGGCCGGCCCGACGCTTCACGTCCCCTGTCACGCGTCCCCGTAGATCTCCCAGACCTCGTCGATGCCGCCCACCTCGGGTGAGTAATGGAGCTGCACGAGCACGGGGTGCTTCTGGGACTTCAGCACCTTGGTCAGGTCAGCGGCGCCGCAGTGCCTCTTGCCGAGGCCGTTCCTGTCCGCGTTGACCGGGTCGCCGGCCAGCCACCCGTCCCGGCAACGGGCCGTGGTCCGGTAGAAGGCCGCGGCATACGAGTAGCCCAGCTTGATGGTCTTTCCGCCGGTCGCGAACAGGACGGTGGTGTCGTTGACCCGCTTGATCGTCCCCCGGCCGGTCCGGGAGTTCGGCCACTTGCTGACCAGGAACTCATTGACCTTGACGGCCGTGCCGCCCCGATACTCGACCCGTAGCGGCTTGACCCCGCGTTGCAACTCGGCAGCCAGATGCCCGGGCTTGCAGACCGTCCGCCCCAGCCCCCTCCCGTCCACGGCTATCCGGCCCTCGGTCTCCTTGAGATCGCAGGCGACCGTGACCCGGCCGAATGCGAGCTCCGTTGCTTTGGTGTAGTCGAGTCGCACCTCTTTGGCGCCGGAGACGGGCTTGAGCCGGTAGCCCACGAAGCCGCCCTGTCCCTTCACGAAGGACGCCGACTTGGGCACGATCCGCAGGTGTCCCTTGCCGTCGGCCCACGCGTACCCGTACACGACCGTGGTGGCGGCGGCCTCGGCGGGCAGGGCGACGGAGCCCAGGGCAATGACGATGGCTCCGGCCAACACGCGCATGAGTGGTCTCCCCGCCAAAAGTGATGAGCTACTCACTATGACGCGGAAAGCCACGCCGGCGTTCACGTCCGGTAGACGGTCACTCCGTCCAGATCTTCCTTGGACAGGCGCCGCATGAGGTAAAGACCCTCCAGTGCGAACTCCAAGGCCGCCGCGGCGTGGCCCGGCGATTCCTCGCCCGCGCCCATGCCCAACCTGGACATGATCTTCGCCAGCCCGGGTACGGGGCCCATCCGGTGCAGCAGCTCCCCGGCCGGGACCAGCTCGCCGGACTCCACCTGGTTGCCCTCGGCGAACTTGTCGGTCACCGCGGACAGGTCCATGCCGCCCAACCGGTTCCTGAACGTCTCGGCCGTGGCCCGGCGCAGCAGGTGGGCCAGGATCTCGGTCTCCCTGCCCTCCTCGCTGACCTCGAACTCGACCTTGCCCCGCAGGCTGTGCACCACGCTGGACAGGTCCACGACCCGGGTGACCGCCTGCTCCTCGCCCGCGATGGCCGCCCGCCGCACGGCGGAGGCCGAGGCGGTCTCGGCAGCGGCGATGGAGAATCGGGCGGACACGCCGGAACGGGCGTCCACGGCGGTGGATTCGCGGACCAGCCGGGTGAACCTGGCGATCACCTCGACCAGGTGCTCGGGGAGGTCGGCCCCGATGTCCGGCATGGACTCCTGGCGGATGAGCGTGAGCTCGTCCTCGACCGTCAGCGGGTAGTGGGTGCGGATCTCGGCGCCGAACCGGTCCTTCAGCGGCGTGATGATCCGGCCCCTGTTGGTGTAGTCCTCGGGGTTGGCGCTGGCGATGAGCAGGATGTCGAGCGGCAGGCGCAGGTTGTAGCCCCGCACCTGGATGTCGCGCTCCTCCAGGACGTTGAGCAGCGACACCTGGATGCGCTCGGCCAGGTCGGGCAGCTCGTTGACGGAGAAGACGCCGCGGTTGGTGCGCGGCACGAGCCCGTAGTGGACGGTCTCGGGGTCGCCGAGCGTGCGCCCCTCCGCGA
The DNA here is from genome assembly GCF_004011505.1 of Nonomuraea polychroma. Classification (NCBI taxonomy): domain Bacteria; kingdom Bacillati; phylum Actinomycetota; class Actinomycetes; order Streptosporangiales; family Streptosporangiaceae; genus Nonomuraea; species Nonomuraea polychroma. The sequence continues at coordinate 8,055,549 of NZ_SAUN01000001.1, read as the reverse complement.
TCTTGATCGGGTCGACATCGCCGATCAGGTCGCCGACGGAGGTGTCGGGGGTGGCGAGCTTCTCGCCATATCGCTCGTCGCGGTGCTTCCACGCGACCGGCAGCTCGTCGCCCAGCTCCCGCGCCAGCGTCCGGCAGCGCGTGCAGGCCGGCGCGTACGGGTGGTCGTTGATCTCGCAGCCCTCGACCACCGGCGTCCACTCGTCGAGCAGCCCGGTGACGGTGCGGATGAGCCGGGTCTTGCCCTGGCCGCGCTCGCCGAGGAGGACCAGGTCGTGCCCGGCGAGGAGAGCGCGCTCCAGATGGGGCAGGACCGTGTCGTCGAACCCGACGATGCCGGGGAATCTCGGCTCGCCCGCCCGCAGCCTGGCAAGCAGGTTTTCCCGGACCTCGGCTTTGACGGTGCGATGAACGTGGCCGCTCTCTCGCAACTCGCGGACAATTCGTGGCTGTGGCTGATGCACGGGATCGAGACTACGTCCCCTGCGTGGAATGTGGCAGAGAGTTTCGCATCTGGCGGAGATTTCGGATCTTGACTATTGCGTGATGGTTCGTGGGCGTGCTTGTCCTTTTAGTGGGGAGAATCGGGCCTAGGAACGTTGGACATGTCGAGGGAGGCGAGACGCGTGGCCTTGATGACAAGCCGCTTCGCCGACGGCCTCGCCGTGGGTTCCGACCTGGTGGAGGCCGCGCGGAACGCCGTCGGCCAGGCCCTGTCGAGGCTCAGCGGCCAAGCCGACCTGGTCTGCTTCTTCATCTGCGGTGACGATCCCGACGACGTCGCGAGGGCAGGTCAGGCCGCGATGGAGCTCGCGCCCGGAGCACACGTGATCGGATGCAGCGCCACAGGAGTGATCGGCGACGGGCAGGGGGTGGAACTGACGCCTGCCGTGAGCGCGTGGGCGGGCACCTTGGACGGGGCGAGGCTGACCACGTTCGCGTTGGAGACGCTGGCGGCCGAGGACAAGTTCGTGGTGGTCGGGCTGCCCGAGCGCAGCGCGGACGACCACGTGGCGATCCTGCTCGCGGATCCGTACACCTTCCCGACCGACGCCTTCGTGGAGCGCTCGGTCGATGTGCTCGGCGAGCTACCGTTGATCGGCGGGCTGGCCAACGGGCTGCAGGGACGGGGCTCGGTGCGGCTCTTCGCCGACGGCCGGGTCTACACCGAGGGTGCGATCGGCGTGCTGCTCAGCGGCCCGGTGCAGGTCAGCACGGTGGTGAGCCAGGGTTGCCGGCCGATCGGCCCGAGCATGGTCGTCACGGCGTCGGAGGACAACCTGTTGCTGGAGCTGGCCGGCCAGCCCGCGCTGGCCAGGCTGGAGGACATCGTCAGCGAGCTGGACGAGGACGATCGCGAGCTGGTCGCCGCCGGGCTGCAGATCGGTGTGGCCATGGACGAGTACGCCGAGCGCCACGAACGCGGCGACTTCCTCATCCGCGGCGTCATCGGCATCGACCCCGAACGCGAGGCCGTCGCCATCGGGGACATCGTGGAGATCGGCAGGACAGTGCGCTTCCAGGTACGTGACGCGGCGACCGCGGACGAGGACCTGTACGACCTGCTCGACGCCCACCGCGAGCAATTGGGAAAGGTGGACGGGGCGCTGCTGTTCTCGTGCAACGGACGAGGCTCGGCCATGTTCGGCACCGCGGACCACGACCCGGTCGCCTTGCGCGACACTCTGGGACCGATCGGCGTGGCGGGCTTCTTCGCGGCCGGCGAGGTCGGTCCCGTGGCCGGGCACAACCACGTGCACGGCTTCACCGCCTCCGTGCTCGTCTTCTCCAGCACGGCAGGTGCTCCATGAGGCGCCCGTGATCCTCGCGATCGACGTCGGCGGCACCAAGATGGCCGCCGGCCTGGTGGCCGGCGACGGGACGGTGACGGCCTCCGCGCGGGTCCCCACGCCGCAGGGCGCGGACGCCACGACCCTGTGGAAGACGCTCGTCGAGCTGATCGAGCCCCTGACGGAGGGGGTCAAGGGCGTCGAAGGGGTGGGGGTGGGCTGCGGCGGGCCCATGGCCTGGCCGGACGGGGAGGTCTCACCGCTCAACATGCCCGGCTGGCGCGGCTTCCCGCTGCGCGCCCGGCTCGCCGGACGCTTCCCCGGTTCACCGGTACGTCTCCACAACGACGCCATCTGCCTGGCCGCGGCCGAGCACTGGAAGGGCGCGGGACAGGGCAGCGCGGACATGCTGGGCATGGTGGTCTCCACGGGCGTGGGCGGCGGGCTGATCCTGAACGGGCGCCTGATCAACGGCGGGACCGGCAACGCCGGGCACATCGGGCACGTGGTGGTCGAGCCGGACGGCGGCCCCCGCTGCGGCTGCGGCGGCCACGGCTGCCTGGAGGCCATCGCCCGCGGCCCGGCCCTGACCGCCTGGGCGGTGGAGCAGGGATGGGAGCCGAAGCACCCCGGAACAGGCGTGTATCTGGAGGATCGGGCGGTCACAGCGCGGGCGCTGGCCGCCGACGCGCGGGCCGGCGACCCGGTCGCGGTGCGGGCCATGCGCAGGGCCGGGCGGGCGCTCGGCATCGCCATCGCCTCCGCCACGCACCTGTGCGATCTGGACCTGGTCACGATCGGCGGCGGGTTGTCGCAGGCGGGAGTGCCGCTGTTCGGCCCGCTGGAGGAGGCGCTGCGCGAGCACGCCAGGGTGGAATTCGCCCGGCGGGTCAAGGTCATGCCCGCCTCCCTAGGGCAGGAGGCCGGCTTGATCGGCGCCGCCGCCCTGCTCCTGGCGGGCGAAAGTTACTGGACCGAGCGCCGGTGAAGGCCCGGCGGCCCCGCTGCTCGGGAGGGGCCGCCGGGCTTGCCTGGAAGGGGTGCTACTCGGTTTCCTGGTTCAGGCCGGGGCCCTCGTCCTTGCCCCCGGTCTCGAAGTCGAAGCCGGCCCCGCCGTCGTTCTTCGTGTCCACCTTGACGCCGCCGTCGCCGCCGTCGCCGGCGGGCGGGACGGGCATCGAAGTGGGCTCGCAGTCCGAGACGGCGCCCTTCACCACGGTCAGCGACACACCCATCGGCGGCTTGTCGTCGCCGTCCTTGCTCTTGGACACCGCCAGGACGAGCGTCTCGCCCGCGGGCACCTTCCCCTTCTCGATCTTGAAGGAGACCCCGGAGCCCTTAGAGCCGACACTCACCGAGAACGGCCCGCTGACGCTGCCCTGCTCGCCGCGAGGCTCCTTGCAGGTCTGTCCCGCCGGCAGGTAGTCGACGACCGACTTGACGCCGGCGTCGGCCAGCTCCGCCTCCAGGCCCTCGGGGTCGGTGAACGCGCTGATCTGCACGTCGACCGTGCCGTCCGTGCCCTTGGTGACGGCGTACGCCGGGCTGCCGGCGATCCCCGTCATGACCACCACCACCGCGGTGGCGGCCGCCGCGACCCCCGCCACCGCGGCGGACAGCCCCACGAAGCGCCGCCGCGAGCCGCGCTCCACCGGTGTCACCGTTGTCGTCATCCTGTCCTCCGCCGTCCTCGTCGTGATCTCTTCCTTGAGTGCACTGAGAAGGCGCTCTTCGAAATTGCTCATGCCTGTCCTTCCACGTACACAGCTGCTGGCGGGCTCTCTTGCCGAGCTCCGCTCGGAGGGCTGAGATGGATGTCCTCGCTTCGCTGCGGATCCATCTCAGCGACGTTCTCCAGTGCCTTTCTGGCCCGGTGTAACCGGACTCGGGCGGTCACCTGCCTGATGCCCAGGACCTTGGCGGCCTCGGCGACGGTGAGCTGATCGATCGCCACGAGCTCCAGCACCTCGCGCTCGCCCTCCGGCAGCCCGGCCATGGCTTCCAGAGCGCTGCGCATCCGGCGCTCGGCGTCGATCCGCTCCTCCATCCGGACGAGATCGTCGTCGTCCATCAGCTGGCGACCGGCGACACGGCCGGTGGCCCGCGCCTCCCTGGCCGCCTTGCGATGCTGGGCCGACACGACGTTGCGCGCCACGCCGTACAGCCATGCGATCTCGCTGCCCCGGCCGGGCACGTAGGTGTGAGCCGAGTCCAGGACCGCCAGGAAGATGTCCGCCGTGAGGTCCGCGGCGAGATGAGGATCACTCACCCGCCGGGCCACGAATCTCAGCACGGCATCCACGTGGCGGCGATAGAAGGCCTCAAAGGCCGCAGGGTCTTCGTTGAGGCGCATCGCCCGCAATCCCTTTCGTCGTTCGCCTTACACCCGTACTTGGACCGAGCGACGAAAAGCGTTTCCGGCCGGGTCAGGCCGGCCTGCGGGGCTGGAAGAGCCAGGCGTCGAAGAGTGCGCTGAGTTCCTTGCCCGACATCTGTTCGGCGAGCTCGATGAACTGGTCCGTCGTCACATGACCGTAGCGATGGTCGGCGGCCCACTTCTTCAGCAGCGCGAAGAACGTCTGGTCGCCGACGGCCTTGCGCAGGGCATGCAACGTCGCGGCGCCGCGCGAGTAGACCGACTGGTTGAACAGGTCGTCGGGCCGGGCCCGCCCCGGCGGGTATTTCCAGATCGGGGCGGTGGCGGGGCGGTTGTGGAGCTCCCTGAACGCGGCCTCAGCGGTCCTCGTGCCCTTGTGCTCGGCCCACAACCATTCCGCGTACGTGGCGAACCCCTCGTTGAGCCAGAGGTCCTTCCACCGCGTGATGCTCAGGCTGTTGCCGAACCACTGGTGTGCCAGCTCGTGCGCGATGATGTTCTCGCCCGGGTGGAAACCGCCGTAGAGCGGCTTGGTCTGGTTTTCCAGCGCGTATCCGGCGGCGAAGTCGTCGACCACGCCGCCGGTCGAGCCGAACGGGTAGGGCCCGAAGACCGTGGCCCAGTGGTCGGTGAGGGTGCCGGAGGTCGTGTAGAGGCCGTCGAGCGCACTCCTGAACCTGGGGTCGGTGGCCGCCAGGTTGGGGATGCCGCCGGGCGTGCGGCCCTGGCGCAGGTCGAACTTGCCCAGCGTGGCCGTGGCCAGGTAGGTCGCCATCGGGTACCGCTCGCGCCACCGGTAGGTGGTCTTGCCGCCCGCAGTCGTGGGCTGCCCGACCATCTCGCCGTTGGCCAGAGCCGTCACCCCGGCCGGCACGGTGATCGTGAAGTCGAAGGGGGCCTTGTCGGCGGGGTGGTCGTTGGCGGGGAACCAGGTCTTGGCGCCGTTGGGCTCGGCGGCCACGAACGCGCCGTCCGGTGTCGGAATGAACCCGTACGTGCCCAGGGTGGTGCCGCTCCGCGGCGTCGGGACGCCCGAATAGGACACCTTCACGGTGAACCTGGCGCCGTTGTCGACCGGGCGGGCGGGACGCACGGTCAGCTCGTCGCCGTTGCGGCTGAAGGTGGCCGGCGCATTGTTCACGGTGACCGCGCTCACGTCGAACCCGGCCAGGTCGAGGTTGAAGCTGGACAGGCCCTGCGTCGCGGTGGCCGTGACGGTGGTCACGCCGACGAGCCGCCTGCCGGCCGGTGTGTAGTCGATGGCGATGGCGTAGTGGCCGACGTCGTAGCCGCCGTTGCCGTCCTTGGGGAAGTCCGTGTCGCCGATGCCGGGCGCGCCCGCCCGGTGGTCGCTCACTTGGTGGCCGTTCGCCGGTGACGGCTCGTCGGCGGGTGCGCAGGCCAGAATGCCGACCAGCGCCGCCACCAGTGCCACCCCGCGCTGGTTGTAACGCATTGACGAACGAGCCCCCTTCGTATCGTGACGAGAATGTTACGCTGAGTCAGGCATTCATGACGAGCGTCCTGGCTGCCTTGTCATGGAGTGCCTGTTTGCGGGGGTCGAAGAGGATCCAGGCGAGGTCGACCACGAGGCCGACGCAGCACAACCATTCGAGCGCGGTCATCACGCCCTGCCGGACCGCGACCTGCCCCACGCCCAGCTTGCCGCCGGTGTCCGGGACCACCCTGATCCCGAACAGCCGCTTGCCCAGCGTCTGACCGTTCCAGAAGGAATGCAGCAGCCAGAAGTACAGGAAGGCCACGAGTCCTGCCAGGAAGGTGTGCTCCACCGGGTATCGTTCCCAGACGCCTCTCGCGCTGTCCCAGACGTCGTCCCAGCTCGTCCAGGCGAAAGGGGTCGAGATGATGTTGACGATGACCCAGTCGAGGACGCCGGCGAACAATCGTCGCCAGCGTCCCGCCAGCCCCGGTGGCGATCCCATAATGTCCTGATCGCCCCCACTAAGTCGGGACAAACTAAAGGTTGCCCCTGCGTTCCTGCTCGCGCTCGATGGCCTCGAACAGGGCTTTGAAGTTGCCCTTGCCGAATCCGAGCGAGCCGTGCCGCTCGATCAACTCGAAGAAGACAGTGGGCCGGTCCTGCACCGGCTTCGTGAAGATCTGCAGCAGGTAGCCGTCCTCGTCCCGGTCGACGAGGATCTTGCGCTTCTTCAGCTCCTCGATCGGCGCCCGCACCTGCCCGATGCGCGCGCGCAGCTCCGGGTCGTCGTAGTACGAGTCCGGCGTGTCCAGGAACTGGACCCCCGCCGCCCGCATGTGGTCGACCGTGGTCAGGATGTCGTTGGTGGCCAGCGCGATGTGCTGCACGCCGGGACCGCAGTAGTACTCGAGGTACTCGTCGATCTGCGACTTCCGCCTGCTGACGGCCGGCTCGTTGAGCGGGAACTTGACCTTGCGCGTGCCGTCGGCCACGACCTTGGACATGAGCGCCGAGTACTCCGTCGCGATGTCGTCGCCGATGAACTCGGCCATGTTGGTGAAGCCCATGACGTTGCGGTAGAACTCCACCCACTCGTCCATCTTGCCCAGCTCGACGTTGCCGACGCAGTGGTCGATGGCCTGGAACAGCCGGCCGTTCTTGGTGGCGGGCGGCGCGACCAGCGGCTCGGCGGCGACGTACCCGGGCAGGTAGGGGCCGCCGTAGTTGGACCTGTCGACCAGCGTGTGGCGGGTCTCGCCGTACGTGGCGATGGCGGCGAGCTGCACCTTGCCGTGCTCGTCCTCCATCGTGCGCGGCTCTGCCAGGCCCTTCGCCCCGTGGGCGACGGCGTGCGCGTACGCCGCCTCCACGTCGGGCACCTGGATGGCCAGGTCGATCACGCCGTCACCGTGCTCGGCGACGTGCCGCGCCACCTTCGTCCCTGGCCGGATCGAGGCCCGGAACTCGAACGTGGCGCTGCCCGACGTCAGCACGTACGCGGCCAGGTCGCGGCTGCCCGTCTCGGGGCCGCGGTAGGCCACCAGCCTCATGCCGAACGCGGTGGAGTAGTAGTGGGCCGCCTGCTTGGCGTTGCCCACCGCGAACACCACGGCATCCATCCCATTAACCGGAAAGACATCACTCATACCATCAACTTTCGATTTTCCTGGACGAGTTGCGCAAGAGTTACTTCAAGCAGTGCACAATCTGCCTAGCCATGACGCGAAATATCGGGTAGATCTGTACAGCATGACGATCGATGCTCTCGACGCCCGGCTGATCGCCCTGCTGACCGCCGAGCCCCGGCTGGGAGTGCTCGAGTGCTCGCGGCGGCTCGGCGTCGCCCGCGGCACCGTGCAGGCCAGGCTCGACCGGCTCGCCGCCCGGGGCGTGATCACCGGATTCGGCCCTGAGGTGTCGCCCGCGGCGCTCGGCTACGACGTCACCGCGTTCGTCAGCATGGAGATCAGGCAGGTCGCCGGGCACGACCCGGTCGCGCATCAGCTGGCCCGCATTCCCGAGGTGCTGGAGGTGCACACGATCACCGGTGACAGCGATCTGCTCTGCCGCGTGGTCGCCCGCACCAATGCCGATTTACAACGGGTCATCGACCAGATCGTCGAGGTTCCAGGCGTACTCAGGACCAATTCGATCATTGCCCTCGACACCCCGGTTCCATACCGTGTGCTGCCTTTGGTGGCCGATGTTCCGCGCCGGGAACGGCGCTCGCCGTAGTATCGCGAAGGGATGGGGCACCATCATCGATCGTTTACTCTAGGCATTCGCCCAGGTTGCGGGGGTGGCGCGAGGCTTGACGAGGGGGTCGAGGGTGCGAAGCGGTGGAGGAGACGGGATGCGAAAGCGGCGGATTCTCCGACTTCTTCTGATCTCTTTTGGCACGGGAATCCTGGTATTGCTCGGCCTTTTCGCGGTCGCGTGGGCCATGACTCCGATTCCCGACACCACCCAGAAACAGGCCACCGCGCAGGGTTCGGTGATCTATTACCGCGACGGCAAGTCAGTGCTGGCCCGCCAGGGCATCGACCGCAGGCTGGTCGAGCTCGCGAAGGTGCCCCCGCACGTGCGCCAGGCCGTCATCGCGGCCGAGAACCGCTCGTTCTACGAGGACGCCGGGGTCTCGATCAAGGGCACCGGCCGCGCCATCTGGTCCACGGTCACCGGGCAGCAGCTCCAAGGCGGCTCCACGATCACCCAGCAGCTCGTCCGCAACTACTACAGCGGCCTCAGCCAGGAACGCTCCGTCACCCGCAAGTTCAAAGAGATCCTCATCGCGATGAAGGTCGACCAGTCCAAGTCGAAGGACTGGGTGCTGGAGCAGTACCTCAACACGATCTACTTCGGCCGCGGCGCCAACGGCATCCAGTCGGCCGCCCGCGCCTACTTCGGCAAGGACGTCGGCGAGCTCACCGTGTCCGAGGGCGCCTATTTGGCGGCGGTGATCCAGCAGCCGAGCCGCTTCGCCGACCCCAAGGGGGCCGACCTGGCCGCGGCCGAGGCCCGCTGGCGGTGGGTGATCAACGCCATGGGGCAGACCGGCGCGCTGACGCCGCAGCAGGTGGCGGCCGAGAAGTTCCCCGCGCTGGCGGCGCCGAAGAAGCCGTTCCAGCTCAAGGGCCAGGCTCGATACATGCTGCAGCAGGTGACCGACGAGCTCAACCGGCGTGGCTACAGCGACGAGGAGATCAACAGCGGCGGGCTGAAGATCGTCAGCACCTTCGACAAGAAGCTCATGGCGGCGGCCGAGCGGGCGGTCAAGGACGTGCTGCCGGACAACACGCCGAAGAAGGTGCGCACCGGGCTCGCGGCCGTCGATCCCAAGACGGGCGAGGTGGTGGCCTTCTACGGCGGCGACCCCAAACGCTACGACTACGACAACGCCTTCTCCGCCAAGGTGATGGCCGGATCGACGTTCAAGCCGTACACGCTGGCCGCCGCGCTCAACAACGGCTTCGACCTGTCCACCAGGGTCAACGGCAACTCGCCGCTGCGCGTGGCCTCCGCGGAAGAGCCGATACCCAACGACAGCGGGCGCTCGTACGGGCAGATCGACCTCGTACGGGCCACCCAGAACTCCGTCAACACCGCGTTCGTGGACCTCGGGCAGAAGGTCGGGCTGGACAAGGTGGCCGAGACCGCGGAGGCCGCGGGCATCCCCGCCGACCAGCTCGAGCAGCAGAAGACGGCTGCCTCGTTCCCGCTCGGCGTGTCCTCCATCAGCGCCGTCCAGAACGCCTCCGGCTTCGCGACCTTCGCCAACAAGGGCGTGCACATGGAGACCCACGTGCTCAAGTCGGTCACCGACAGCACGGGGCGCAAGGACGTCGTCAATCCGATCTCGACACGGGTGATCAGCGAGCAGGCCGCGGCCGACACGACGTACGCGATGGAGCAGGTCGTCAAGTACGGCACCGGCACCGCCGCCCGCCTCTACGACCGCCCGGTGGCCGGCAAGACGGGCACCACGGACGAGTCGAAGTCGGTGTGGTTCAACGGCTACACGCCGCAGCTCGCGGTGGCGGTCAACATGTTCCGCGACGACAACGAGACCGTGACGATCCCCGGATACGGCACGCAGTTCGGCGGGTCGCTTCCGGCGCAGATCTGGCGGGCGTTCATGACCGAGGCCATGGCGGGCAAGCCGGTCGAGGAGTTCCCCGAGCCGTCCGACTACGGCTACTCCTACGACTACTCGGTCCCCGACCGAGGCGATGACGTGCCCCAGCAGGAGTACACGCCGCCGGTGAACCCGGACGCGTCGAGCTCGCCCGAGCCCGAGTTCAGCCAGCCGCCGAGCACCGACCCGCCGGCCACGCAGGCCCCTGACGACCGGCTGGACGACCAGCCGGAGCAGACCGCCCCACCGGTCACGCAGGCGCCCGAACAGCCGTCCACGGACGCGGACACCGGCACCGGGGACAACAGAGGCCGGCCGACGGGCTGAGGCCCTTCCTCAGCCGGTGGTGAGCTCGGCGGCCCTCAGCCGGTGGTCAGTTCGGCCCGGAGCGCGTCGACCGTCGTCACCGGCATCCGGCAGGTGAACCCTCTGCACACGTACGCCGCGGGCGCTTCACCGACCGTTCCGCGGCCCTCGAGCAGCGCCGGGAACACCTCGCCATCGTGGACCAGCGGATCGCCAGAGGCGCCTCTCATGGCCGAGTCGCCGGCGCCGAGCGCGACCACCAGACCGGGCACATCCGCCAGCAGCGCCTCCCGGTGCAGCGCCGCCGTCCGCGGGTCGTCCGGTGGACCGACGACGGCCACCTCGACCGGCCCGTCCAGTGCCGCCCGCGCCACGGCCAGCCCCCAGCCGGCGAACCTGGCATGCCCTCTGGCCAGCACGGAAACGGTGCCGAGCGCGGCGTGGGCGGCCTCGCGGTGGCGGGCAGAGCCGGTCAGCGCGCCGTAGGCGAGCAAGGCGCCCGCGGCCGCGTACTGGCCTGAGGGGGTGGCGTTGTCGGTCGGATCCTGCGGCCGCTGGAACAGCCGCTCGGCGTCGTCCGCCGTGTCGTAGAAGCCGCCCGCCTTGTCGGCGAACCTGTCCAGCACGACGTCGAGCAGCGATCCCGCCAGCCGCAGCCACCTGGCCTCGCCGGTCACGCCGTAGAGGGCGATCCAGCCCTCCGCCAGGTTCGCGTAGTCCTCCAGCACGCCGGCGTTCGTGCCCGCCCGGCCGTCGCGTGACGTGCGCAGCAGCCTCCCGTCCACCAGGTGCGTGCCGGCCAGCAGCTCCGCCGCCGTCGTGGCCGCCGCCACGAGGTCGGGCCGCTCGAACACCACGCCGGTCTCGGCCAGAGCCGCGATGGCAAGGCCGTTCCACGAGGCCACGACCTTGTCGTCACGCCCGGGACGTACCCGCTGCGCCCTGGCGGCGAGCAGCCGCTCGCGGACGCTCGCGTAGCGCTCGGGATCCTCCGGGTCGCGCGGCAGCTGCAGCACGGACGTGCCGTGCTCGAACGTGCCGGTGACGTCGAACAGGCCGGTCGCCCACCGGCCGTCGTCCTCGCCCAGCACCTCGCCCAGCTGCTCGGGCGTCCAGACGTAGAACTTGCCCTCGACGCCCTCACTGTCGGCGTCCAGCGCCGAGGCGAACCCGCCCTCGGGTGTCCGCATCTCGCGCAGCAGCCAGTCGGCCGTCTCCAGCGCCACCCGCCGCGCCAGGTCGCCGCCGCCCGCCTTCCACCAGTGGGTGTAGACCCGCAGCAGGAGCGCGTTGTCGTACAACATCTTCTCGAAGTGCGGCACGACCCATTCCGCGTCCACGCTGTAGCGGGCGAAGCCGCCGCCGAGCTGGTCGTACATGCCGCCGCGGGCCATCGCGTCGAGCGTCTTGCCGCTCATCTCGCGCTCACCGGAGCGCAGCAGGAACTCCAGCACCATGGACGGCGGGAACTTGGGCGCCCCGCCGAACCCGCCGTTCACCGGGTCGTACGACTCCCGCAGGTTCCGCACGGCCAGCGCGAGCGTCTCCTCGCCCGGCACCGCCCCGCCGGGCAGCGTGGTGCTCGAGTTGAGCGCCTGCACCACCTTCGCGCCCTGCTTCAAAACCGACTCCCTGTCGCCCGTCCACACGTTGTGGACTTCGTTGAGCAGGCGCTGGAAATGCGGGCGTGGGAAGTAGGTGCCGCAGTAGAACGGGTGGCCCTCAGGCGTCGCGAACACCGTCATCGGCCAGCCGCCCTGATGCGTCATGGCCTGGGTGGCGCCCATGTACACCGCGTCCACGTCGGGGCGTTCCTCGCGGTCCACCTTGATGTTGACGAAATGCTCGTTCATGAGGCGCGCGGTCTCGGCGTCCTCGAAGCTCTCGTGGGCCATGACGTGGCACCAGTGGCAAGCTGAGTAGCCCACGCTGATGAGCAGCGGCACGTCGCGGCGCCGGGCCTCCGCGAACGCCTCCTCGCCCCAGGGGTGCCAGTCCACCGGGTTGTCCGCGTGCTGCAGCAGGTAAGGGCTGGTGGCGTCTTTCAAGCGGTTCATCACGACCTCCTAGCCTCAGCCTAATCTGCCCGCTCCTCCCGTCTCCTGACCAGCGGCCCGCCCCCACCCGGCCCTTGGTCCCCGGTCCCGCGGTCGGCCTCGCCCATGGCCCCCGGGTTGGGCGGTGGGGTGGGGGCAGTGAGACGTTGCTCACGATCAGGCCGGGTGTGAGGGGATCAGCGGGACAGACGCTGACTAGACAGGGCAGGACGGCGTAGGTTACGGAGCGTGGATATGGACTTCGTCTGCGGCCACGCCGGCCGCCCGGTGACCGCGCTCACACACAGGGACGTGGCCAGGGCACTGCTCGCCGTGCCCTCAGGCGTGGCGCTGGTGGCGATGCCCGACCTACGGCGCGCGATGATGGCGGCGGGCAACCCGCTCTCGCGCGCGTTCTGGGACTCGGCCAAGGCGACGCTGAGCTCCATCGAGTCGGGCGTCGCGACGGTGGGCGACGTGCAGCGCTGGATCGAGTCCACCGGCACCGAGCCGATCCTCATGACACCCAGCTATTTCGTCTGGCCGGAGGAGGACGAGCGAGGGCCGGTGGCCGCGGAAATGTACGCCAAGCTCGTCGCCTACCTGGAGGAACGGGTCGAGTCCGGGGAGATCGACCCCGACGCGCTGGCGGCCGGCGACCCGGAGGCCCGCAGGGCCTACGAGGAGCTGCAGGAGCACTGGCTCAGCACGCCGCTGCCGGACGGCCGGGTGCCCGGTCACGCGGTCAGCGACGAGCAGGACGAGGAGCTGTTCGCGGCCTGGGACGAGGAGGAGGCGTTCGCCCTGTCCGAGCTGCGGCGCATCGTCGGCGAGCTGCCCAAGCAGCCCGAGATGCCCGCCGCCGAGCTGGAGACCGCCGCGGCCCGTCTGCGCCAGTTGCTCGCGATGCCCGGCTATCCCGCCAGCGTGCTGCGCGCCTGCGCCGGGTACGACGACCGGCCGATGCCGGACGATGACAGAGAATTGTGGCTGGCGGTGGCTGCAGGCATCGCGGGGCCGGTCTCCGATCTGGCGGAGAGCGGGGACGTGCTGGAGGAATTCGCCGATCTCGCCGGGGAGCTGAGCGACGAGGACGCCGCCCTGGCCAACCTGTGCGCGATCCAGCATGCCGACTGGCTGGCCGGGGTCGCCGCGCTGACCAGGATGGGACCGGGCGTGCTGGCCTCGCCCGAGCGGCTCGCGCGGCTCATCGCCGAGTCCGAGGACATCGACATCGACGAGCAGGACGACGACGATCTCGACGCGACCGAGGGGTTGTTCGAGTCGGTGGTCGCGCTGTGGCGCTATCTCGGCATCGTGGACGAGGACGAGGTGCTCACGCCGCTGGGCTGGTGGGGGCTGCCGAAGGCGCTGGAGCTGGCCTGGTCGCCCACGCCCGAATGATCACTCGTGCTGATCGACGAGGTCCTGGAACTCCGCATGGCGTTCGATGTATTTGCGGACGTAAGGGCAGAGCGGCACGACACGAAGGCCGGTGTCGGCGCTGGCCTGCAGCGCGTGCCCGACCAGCTTGCTCGCCAGCCCCTGCCCCTCGAACTCCGGCAGCACCTCGGTGTGCGTGAACACGATCTTGCTGGGCAGGAGCCGATAGTCGGCGAACCCGGCGACCTCGCCGTCCACGAGAACCTCGAAGCGGCTCTCCGTCGAGTTGTCGACTATTTCGATCGGCATCTACTCGGCTTTCTTGTCGTCCACGTCGCGCTCGTGCGGCACCTGGATCTTCGACATCTGCTTGTTCATCGACTTGATCAACATATACAGGGCCAGCCCAATGAGGGCAACGACGACGAAGCCCAGCAAACCCGGACTCACATCACCAGCGGCTAGAACGGTCACACTTCCAGTGTGCCATCGAGGGCGGACGGTCCCGAACCCGAGGTGAGGGGCCAATGAGCACGTCCCGTCAGTGGCAGGCGGGGGAGACGTCCTCGGCGTGGATGCCCACGAACAGGTCGTCCTCGGGCAGCTCGGTGTCCACCAGTGAGCGCGCCAGGTGGTAGTCCTCGGTCGGCCAGATCTCCTGCTGCAGCTCGCGCGGGCAGACGAACCACCAGCTGTCGGGGTCGACCTGGGTGGCGTGCGCCTTCAGCGCCTCGTCGCGGATGTCGAAGTATTCGCCGCAGGGCACCCGCGTGGTCACCGGCCACTTGGCCGGGCGGTCCTCCCAGCGGGAGATCCAGTCGGCGTACGGGGAGCCGAGACCGCGCTCGGTCATGGCCTCGTGCAGGGCCTCGAAGCGCTCCTTGGTGAACCCCATCTGGTAGTAGAGCTTCAGCGGCTGCCACGGGTCGCCGGTGCCCGGGTAGCGGTCAGGGTCGCCGGCCGCCTCGAACGCCTCGACGGACACCCGGTTGGTCATGATGTGGTCGGGGTGCGGGTAGCCGCCGTCGTCGTCGTACGTGATGATGACGTGCGGCCGGAACTCGCGCACGGCCGCCACGAGCGGGCGTGAGGCGTCTTCGAGCTTCTGGAGGGCGAAGCAGCCCTCGGGCAGCTCCTCGTCCTCGTTCTCCGGCAGGCCGGAGTCGATGAAGCCCATGAAACGCTGCTGCACGCCGAGGATCTCGCGCGCCCGGTCCATCTCGGCCCTGCGCACCTCTGCGATGTTGGCCACGATTTCCGGCCGGTCCATCTTCGGGTTCAGTACGGATCCGCGCTCCCCGCCCGTGAGCGTACAGACCAGCACTTCCACGCCTTCGCGCACATAACGCGCCATCGTGGCGGCGCCCTTGCTCGACTCGTCGTCGGGGTGGGCGTGGACAGCCATCAGCCTCAGCGGTGCAGTCACGGGCGCGATGTCTCCTCAGTCGGGCCGATCACTTAGTTTGTCTGCGGGCGGTCGTGCAGGGGCAGGTCTTGTACCGGGACCCCCGCAGGCGACAATTGTCTCGGATAACGCTGAGGGAGTGCAGGGAGATTCCGCCATGGTCACCAGAGATGTCGAGGACGGGCCCGTTCTCGGCACACCCGACGACTTGCCCGATCGTCCCAGACGCGGCGGCAGGCTCGTCATCCACGTCGTGATCGGCGTCCTGGTGGCCATCATCGCCGGTGGCTGGGGCTACGTGATGTGGTCGATGACCGCCGGCGGTTCTGAGGCGCCGGCGCAGGTGGTGACGTTCAGCGTCGAGAGCCCGACACGGGCCGAGATCACCTTTGAGGTGTACAAGGCAGACGATAGGGTGGCCGTCTGCCGCATCAGGGCTCTGGACGTCAATCACGCGGAAGTGGGCAGCAAGGAAGTAAGAATCCCGGCTGGTGGGGGTACTAAGCAGCTCAAGGAAAGCCTGGACACCAGTGGACAGGCGACTTCCGTGCACGTCCAGTACTGCAATCTCGTATAGTGAGACATTTGGGGAAGCGTACGACCGGTTAAGTTGTTAGCCTTTCGCAATTCAACCGTTGGAAACCTCAAGTGATCTCAGGGCCCCCTAGGCAAGCAAGGAGAACCCGTGGCCGACTCTCGCGATGAGAACGTCACATGGCTGACGCAGGAGGCGTACGACCGCCTGAAGGCGGAGTACGAATATCTCTCTGGCCCCGGGCGCGTCGACATCGCCAAGAAGATCGAGGCCGCCCGTGAAGAGGGCGACCTGCGTGAGAACGGCGGCTACCACGCCGCCAAGGACGAGCAGGGCAAGATGGAGGCCCGGATCTTCCACCTCCGGCAGATCCTCGACAACGCCCAGGTGGGCGAGGCGCCCAAGGCCGAAGGGGTTGTCGGCCCCGGTATGACCGTGACCATCCGGTTCGTCGGCGACGACGACGAGGTGACCTTCCTGCTCGCCTCCCGCGAGGAGAGCGGAGCGCCGATCGACGTCTACTCGCCCAAGTCCCCGCTCGGGGCGGCGATCAACGGCAAGAAGATCGGGGAGAAGGCGACCTACTCGCTTCCCAACGGTCGCCAGAACACCGTCGAGATCCTCGAGGCAGTGCCGTACATCGGCAACTGACCCCCCCGGAGAACAACCGCCGGGCCCACGCCGGCCCGGCGGGTTTTTCGCATGTCTCCACCGGCTCAGTAATCCGGCAGGATCTCAGCTTTCTGGTCAAGTCGCGTAGGCGGCGCAATACGTACAGGCTTGTGCCGTTCATCGTGGTGGCGCTGGTCGCGGTCCTGACCGCGGACGTGCTGCTGCTCGCGCAGCAAGGCGAGCAGACCGAGCCGGTGGCGGCACGCCAGCAGCCCGCGCTGAAACAGCCGAAGCAGACGCTGATGGCCGGCCAGAAGCCGCAGCAGCCGCAGGCCACCACGCCCCTCGTGGCGCCGTTGAAGAAGCTGCACAAGCCCAACCTCTTCGTGCTCACCCGCAAGCCGTTCACCAACGAGCTGTTAGGGAAGGTGGCCAAGTTGCCCGGCGTGCGGGCAATGGAACTGGCCGACGCGGCGTCGATCAGGCTCGACGACAAGCGGGTGCAGACACTCGGGGTCGACCCGTCCTCGTTCCGCGCTTACACGCCCAAGGTGACCGCCTCCTCCGACGCGCTGTGGCGCAACGTGGCGGCCGGTGACGTGGCGGTCTCGTTCGTGCTGGGCAATGACGGCGGTCTTTCGCTCCACCGCCAGGTGGCGGGGCCGGCCGGGCCGCTGCGGATCGGCGCGTACGCCACCACCGGCTTCGGTGCGGTGGACGCCGTCGTGTCCAAAGAGGTCGGGCGCAGGCTGGGCCTGCCACACGACAACGCGCTCATCGTCAGCGCCCCCGACGTGAACTCCGCCACCCTCCGCACCAAGATCCTCAAGGCGCTGCCCAAGGGCACGCAGGTCGCCATGGTCAACCCGGTCCTGCCTCAGCCCCAGACCCTCAAGCAGAACTGGCCGGCAGGCTCGTTCATGAGCGCCGACCAGATCACCGTGGCCCTGAAGGCCGCCGCCTCCAAGCTCGGCAGGCCGTACGTGTGGGGGGCCGAGGGGCCCGACACCTTCGACTGCTCGGGCCTGGTCCAGTGGGCCTTCGCCCAGGCCGGGGTACGGATGCCGCGGGTGACGCACCAGCAGTGGGTGACCGGACCGCAGGTTCCCCTGTCACAGGCGCAGCCGGGCGACCTCATCTTCTGGCGCCTCGACCCCACGAATCCGGGCTACATCTCGCATGTGGCGATTTACTGGGGTGACGGAAAGATGATCCAGGCGCCTCGCACCGGCGACGTGGTCAAGATCTCTCCGGTGCACACCCGCGGCTTCGCCGGCGTCGTCAGGGTCAGCCCCGTCGCCGCCGTCAGAGTTCGCTGACCTATCCCTCTTTCGCGACACCCTTCTTTCCTTCGGGTGCCTGCGCGCCGCAACGATGTAATGTTGATTACATGACAACGGACGATGCGACGGCGCAGGTACGCGGCTGGTTCACCGGACGGCTCCCCGAGGGGTGGTTCACCGGGGCTCCCGAGATCATCAGGGACCGCGAGGAGATCGCGGTTCTGGGCACGCTGCCCGACCCGCCCGAGGACACGCCTGAGGCCGAACGGTCCGCCCTGATCGAGGGACTGGCCCGGAGGTTCAGGGAGGAGACGCGCGAGCGGCGCATCGAGATCGCCAGGGAGGCCGAGCGCAGATTCCGGCAGAAGGTCTCCTGGGGCGTGGTCTGCGGGGGCGAGACCGTGATGTTCACCACACTCTCCGTGCCCGTGATGACCCGGTTGCGGCAGTCGGAGCGGCAGGTCCTGGACACGCTCGTGGCCGCCGGCGTGGCCAGGAGCCGCAGTGACGCGCTCGCCTGGTGCGTGCGCCTGGTCGGCAAGCACACCGACACGTGGCTCGCCGAGCTTCGCGACGCTCTCCAACACGTCGACAGAGTTCGCTCCGCCGGGCCGGACGTCAATTCCTGAGACCACGCAGCGGAAACGGTCCGCGCAATGGACTAAACCACTCGGGAAATTGGTTTAGACCAGCTGAATTGGACTGGACCAGTGTGAGTTAATTCTCTTTTAAATCCGCTCCGGTTGGGTAGGCTCCCCCAATCGTCAGGGCCGCTGCCTGCGACGACGTCCACAGCAATAGGTCTATGCCAATTGGCTTTCCGGGCGCTTCGTCGTTAATGATGACTGGGCCCTGAGAGAGTGGAGGAGTCACCGTCGTGTCCGTTTCCGTGGAAGTACCCGCACCGACGAGCAATAGCGAATTGGCCGCCTGGGTCAACGAGATCGCAGCCCTGACCCAGCCAGACCGGATCGAGTGGTGCGACGGGTCCGAGGAGGAGTGGACGCGCCTGACCAACCTCCTCGTCGAGCAGGGGACGTTCACGCGGCTGGCCGCCCGTCCCAACAGCTTCTACGCCAAGTCCGACCCCAGCGACGTCGCCAGGGTCGAGGACCGCACCTTCATCTGCTCCGAGCGTGAGGAGGACGCGGGCCCGACGAACAACTGGATCCACCCGGCGGAGATGCGCCGGACGTTCGGCCAGCTGTTCAAGGGCTCCATGCGCGGCCGGACCATGTACGTCGTGCCGTTCTGCATGGGCCCGCTCGGCGGCGAGATCTCCCAGCTCGGGGTCGAGATCACCGACTCGCCGTACGTCGCCGTCTCGATGCGGATCATGACCCGCATGGGGGAGCGGGCGCTGCGCCTCATCGAAGAGCGCGGCGACTTCGTCCGCTGCGTGCACTCCGTGGGCGCCCCGCTGGAGCACGGCCAGGCGGACGTGCCGTGGCCGTGCAGCTCGACCAAATACATCAGCCACTTCCCCGAGACCCGCGAGATCTGGTCCTACGGCTCCGGGTACGGCGGCAACGCGCTGCTCGGCAAGAAGTGCTACGCCCTGCGCATCGCCAGCGTCATGGCCCGCGACGAGGGCTGGCTGGCCGAGCACATGCTGATTCTCAAGCTCACGCCGCCCACCGGTGAGACCCGCTACATCGCCGCCGCGTTCCCGAGCGCCTGCGGCAAGACCAATCTCGCCATGCTCCAGCCCACGATTCCCGGCTGGAAGGTCGAGACGGTCGGTGACGACATCGCCTGGATGCGCTTCGGCGAGGACGGCCGCCTCTACGCGATCAACCCGGAGGCCGGCTTCTTCGGCGTCGCGCCCGGCACCGGCCAGGTCACCAACGCCAACGCGATCAGGACGCTCTGGGGCAACAGCATCTTCACCAACGTCGCGCTCACCGACGACGGCGACGTGTGGTGGGAGGGCCTGACCGACGAGCCGCCGGCGCACCTGACCGACTGGAAGGGCCGCTCCTGGACGCCGGACAGCGGCGAGCCCGCCGCCCACCCGAACGCCCGCTTCACCACCCCCGCCTCCCAGTGCCCCACGATCGCACCCGAGTGGCAGGACCCCAAGGGCGTGCCCATCTCAGCCATCTTGTTCGGCGGTCGCCGCGCCACCGCCGTGCCTCTGGTGACAGAGTCGCTGAGCTGGGAGCACGGCGTCTTCCTCGGAGCCAACGTCGCCTCCGAGAAGACCGCCGCGGCCGAGGGCAAGGTCGGCGAGCTGCGCCACGACCCCTTCGCCATGTTGCCGTTCTGCGGCTACAACATGGGCGACTACTTCGGCCACTGGCTGAAGATCGGCCGTCGCGAGGGCGCCGTGCTCCCTCGGATCTACTACGTCAACTGGTTCCGCAAGAACGCCGACGGCCAGTTCATCTGGCCCGGCTACGGGGAGAACAGCCGCGTGCTCAAGTGGATCGTGGACCGGCTCAACGGCGAGGCCAAGGCCGTGCCGACCCCGATCGGGCTGCTGCCTGCCGAGCTCGACACCGAGGGCCTGGACCTGTCCCAGGATGAGATGCGCACGCTGCTGTCGGTCGACCGTGACGTGTGGCGTGAGGAGGCGGCGCTGATCCCGGCCCACTTCGAGAAGTTCGGCGACCACCTGCCGAAGGAGCTGTGGGACGAGTACCAGGCCCTCCTCGACCGCCTCGGAGCGGCGCGATAGGCCGGAGAGAGCGAGGGACGAGCCAACCGAGGCCGCAGCAAGCGCGACCATAGGCGCTGAGAGGGGTAACCAGAGAAACCTCTTGTGCGGTACGGCGGCGCGGTCTTTAACTGATCGGGCCGCCGTGTCGCGAGGGAGGGGACCACTGTGGAGTTCGTGCTGCTCTTAGCCGCGCTCGGTGTGGCGTTATTGGTCAACGCCGCCGTGCGGCGCGTCGAGAAGGAGCGGCGGCGAGTCAGCGACGCCACGCTCAGCGGGCCAGGACACGCCCTGTCCCACTACGAGCTCGCGTACCTGTCCGGTGGGCCCCGCAGAGCGATCAACACGGCGCTGGCCGTCCTCGCGACGGCCGGCGCCGTCCGCGTGTCACGGGGATCGCAGGTCACCCCGGTGCACGGCGCGCCGCCCTCGCCCGTGCCGATCGAGCAGGCCGTGCTCGCCACGCTGGCCGCCAGGCCGGGCGGCTACCGCGCGAGTGAGCTGCGCCGGGTGCTGGCGGCGCATCCGGCGCTGGCCGAGCTGGCCGCCGGGCTCGAACGACGCGGGCTGATCGTGCCCGAGCAAGCGTTCGCCGAGGCGTGGCGGCGCAGGGACCACCTGCAGATGGTCACGACCGGAGCGGTCGGCTTCGCGGTGGGCGCGCTCGTGGTGTCCGCGTTCATCGACATGAGCGCGCTCACCTTCGTGGCCCTGTTGATCTTCATCGGGATCGCGCTCTGCACCGGGGCCGCCGGGCTCGCCAGGCACCGCCGCAGCCTGCGGAACGTCGTCACCCGGGAGGGCCGCGAGGTCCTGCGCTCGGCCCGTGACCATCACCCGCGTGGCCTGCGCGACCAGAGCTCGCTGGCGCTGGCGGTGGGTGTGCCCGTCGCCCTGTACGGTCTGGCCGACGCCGGCGACCAGACGCTCTGCGACGAGTTGTCGGCGGGCGACCCCGGCGGCGACTGCGTGGGCTCCTGCGGCACCCACGGCGGCGGCGACGGGGCCACCTTCGGCACCGACTCCCACGGCGGCCTGGACTTCGGCGGCGGCTCGTCGAGCTGCGGTAGTGGCTCCTCCAGCTGCGGTAGTGGCTCGTCAAGCTGTAGCAGCTCGTCGAGTGGCGGGTCGAGCTGTGGTGGAGGCGGCGGCTGCGGTGGAGGCGGCAGCTGACCGAACGGCCCCAGAACTGTATCCGTGCTGACGGAACCTTTAACTTGGCTTTATACGTCTTCCCGGTACCCAGCCCCGTCGGGCTGCACGGAGGGGAGGCCTGAATGGACCTGATCCTGCTGATCGTCTCGGTGGCGCTGGCGGCGCTCGCCCTCACCACCGCCTCCGCTGTCAAACGTGAGCATGCCGCCGCCCGCGAGGCCGGCACGGGCCGTCGCCTCCGCGAGCTCGGCCACTACGAGCTCGCTTTCCTGGCGGGAGGCGCGTACCGCGTGGCGGACACCGCCATCGCGCTGCTGGCGGAGGCGGGTGACCTGCGGGTGTCGCGCGGGGGTCGCGTGCATCAGGTGCACTCCAGCGTCGTCTCGAGCGAGCCCATCGAGGAAGCGGTGCTGGGCGTGGTCGCCTCCCGCTCGGGACTGCCGATGAGCGCGCTGCGCATCGAGACCACGCGGACGCTGGCCATGGGCGCGCTCGATCGCCACATCGAGGGCCTGGGGCTGGTCCTGGCCGATGACGTCCTTGCCCGGGCCGGCCGGCTGAGCGTCCGGTTACGGGCCCTGTCGGGGGTGGCGTTCGCCGGATTCCTGGTCGGGGCGGTGCTGGTCGCGATCGAGGGGGTGAGCCTGCTGTCGTCGCTCGCGCTGGCCCTCCTGGCCGTCACGGGGGTGATGGCGGCGATCGGCGTCTGGAGGCACCGGCGGGTCACGCGGATCACGCTGACGCCGTCGGGACAGGAGACTCTCGAGGCCGCCCTGCGGGACAACCCCCGGGGCGCCGCTGAGGGGCCCGTCGCGATCGCGCTGTACGGCCTCGGCGAGGTGCGCGATCCCGACCTCCAGGCCGAGCTGGCCCTGAGCAGGGGCCGGCGCCGTCGCAGGGGTGGCGGCGGCGCGTACGTGGCCGGGGGCGGAGGCTTCGCGGGTGGAGGCGACAGCTCACCGTCGAGCGGGTCGAGCTGCGCAAGCGGATCGTCCGGCTGCGGTGGTGGTGGATGCGGCGGTTGCGGCGGGGGCTGATGGCCCGGCTGTAAGGGGGCGAATGACCATCAAGGGGACTGATATGACGGGGACGGCGATGTCGGGGGCTGGAGCGCAAGGCGAGGGGACGGCGATGTCGGGGGCTGGAGCGCAAGGCGAGGGGACGGCAGTGTCGGGGGCTGGAGCGCAAGGCGAAGGGACTGTGGTGTCGGGGGCTGGAACGCGAGGAGAAAGGGCCGGGATGGCGCAGCTGGGTGTGGGGATCGGCTGGCGGGCTGAGCTGGACCTGACGATCGAGCGGATGGACGGCGTCGACTTCGTCGAGGTGATCGCCGAGAACCTCAAACCCGCCCACCTGCCCGAGTCGCTGCGTGTGCTGCGGGCCAAGGGAGTGCCGGTGATCCCGCACGGGGTGTCGCTCGGCGTCGGCGCGGCCGAGCCGCCCTCCCCGGCCCGGCTCGCCCATCTGGCCGCCTGCGCCCAGGCGCTGGACGCGCCGCTGGTCAGCGAGCACCTGGCCTTCGTACGGGGCGGCGGCCTGGAGGCGGGCCACCTGCTGCCCGTGCCGCGTACCCGCGAGTCGTTGCGGGTCATCACGGAGAACGTGCGCCGTGCCCAGGACGCGTTGCCCGTCCCGCTGGCCCTGGAGAACGTCGCGGCCATCTTCGGCTGGCCCGACGACGAGCTGACCGAGGGCCAGTTCCTCGCCGAGTTGGTGGATCGCACCGGGGTCGGGCTGCTGATCGACGTGGCCAACCTCTACACCAACCAGTTCAACCTGGGCCTGTCGGCGGTGGACGCGCTCGACGCGCTCCCGCTGGAGCACCTCGCCTACGTCCACGTGGCCGGCGGGTACGAGCACCACGGCATCTGGCACGACACGCACACCACCACCGCGCCTCAGCCGGTGCTCGACATCCTCACCGAGCTGTGTGCCCGGGCCACCCCGCCGGGCGTGCTGCTGGAGTGGGACGACGACTTCCCGAGCGACGCGGCGCTGGGCAACGAGTTGTCCAAGATCAGGGCCGCGATGTCCCTGGCAGGGGAGGCCCGGTGACGCCCGAGCCGGCACGGGCGCCTGCCGAAGCTCATGCGCCGCCGGCCGAGGCTCCCGCGCCGCTGACCGATGCGCAGGCGCCGCTGGCGGACGCGCAGGCGCCGCTAGCGGACGCGCAGGCGCGGCTGGCGGACGCTCAGGCGCGGGTGGTCGCGGCACTGATCGCCGGGGGCGACATTCCTGATGGCTTCGACCGGGAGCGCATGCGGGCGCAGGCGGCGAGCCTGATCGCCAAACGTCGCGGCATCGTGGCCAGGATCCGCCCCGACGCCGCCATCGCCGCCGGACCCGACCTCGCGTCGGAGTTCGCCGCCTATGCACGCTCCCGCACCGCGCCGCCGCCCAACTACCGTACCGATGCCGACGACTTCGCCGCCTGGCTGCGTGACCGCGGCCGGATGCCGGAACCGCCCGGTCGCAAGCCTCGCTGGTGGTCCCGTCTCCTGCCTTGACACCATGTCCAACCGAGGGCGGCGCGTCCGGTTTTAGGTGGCTTTTGGGGGGAAATTCTGGGGGAATGGGGGGACTGCGCTGCGTTGATGGATCTTATCTGAGCGTCACACCCGTCGCGTGCACGGACAGCGTGGGCACACCGTACGAGGTCACCTTGGAGCTGCACCGCGACGGCACTCCGTACGGCAGCGTGGGCGAGCGCTGCGGCTGGCTGCTCGCGCGCCTGGCGCGCGGCGTCGACGAGGCCCGTCAGGGCCAGGGCGAGGCCAGGCGGTGGGCCGACCCCGACGACAGGTTC
The DNA here is from genome assembly GCF_004011505.1 of Nonomuraea polychroma. NCBI lineage: Bacteria > Bacillati > Actinomycetota > Actinomycetes > Streptosporangiales > Streptosporangiaceae > Nonomuraea > Nonomuraea polychroma. The sequence goes on along the minus strand of NZ_SAUN01000001.1, from coordinate 8,031,627 downwards.
CCCGGCGAGGAGCCGGACGGCGAGCTGTTCACCTTCCGCTACCGCAGCAGGACGTGCCTTGTAGGCGGCGGGGAGCTCAGCTGCCGGCTCCGCACGATTCCGCTCTGGGTGCCGGGGCGGCGGGGCAGGCGCGGCGAGTGGCGGCTGACCAGGAGGGCGTACGTGGAGGCGTGGAGCACCACGGGCGTCGGCATGCGGGCGGTGCTGACCTCGGCCGAGCTGTCGGCGTTCGTCCGCGGCCTCGTCGAGGAGGCCGAGGGGTGTCTGAAAGGAAGAGATCTGGTAAGGAATCCAGTACGGGGACCAGGCACGGCCGAAACGCGGTGATAATTGCCTGTTAGGTCATTGGACCGAAGGCACAGCACCGCCAGGGAGGCACTTCGTGGGCCTGCGCGACCTGGCCTACCGGCTGTATGAGCGCCGGCTGGAGGCCAAGCTGTCGAAGGACAGCATCCCCCGGCATGTGGGGGTCATCATCGACGGCAATCGTCGCTGGGCGCGTGCCATGGGCATGCGGGACGTGGCCACCGGCCACCGCAAGGGCGCGGACAAGATATCCGAGCTGCTCAGCTGGTGCCGGGAGACCGGAGTCGAGGTCGTCACCGTCTGGATGCTCTCCAACGACAATCTCAACCGCCCGCGGGAGGAGCTGGAGCCGCTCCTGCGCATCATCGAGGACGTCACGCAGGAGCTCGTGGATGAGGGCTGGCGGATCATCCCGGTCGGCGCGCTCGACTTGCTTCCCGACAGGACGGCGAATGTCCTAAAAAATGCAAAGGAAGCGTCATCACACCGTCCAGGCCTGATTGTGAACGTTGCAGTTGGGTATGGAGGAAGACGTGAGATTGCCGATGCGGTGCGCTCACTGCTCCAGGAGCATGCGAGCAAGGGAGCGAGCATCGAGGACCTCGTCGAGGTGCTCGATGTCGAGCACATCGCGGAGCATCTCTACACTCGCGGCCAGCCTGACCCGGACCTCCTCATCCGGACATCGGGCGAGCAGCGCTTGTCCGGCTTCATGTTGTGGCAGAGCGCTCATTCCGAGTTCTACTTCCACGAGGCCTACTGGCCGGACTTCCGCAGGGTCGACTTCCTGCGGGCGCTGCGCGACTACGCTGCGAGACACCGACGTTACGGTTCTTAGCACGACAATCGGGCATCAAGGACGTAACGTAAGAAGTGTCCGACCACAGGCCGGACACTCCGGAGAGGGCCCGCCTTTGCACCAACACTTGCCGAGGGGGCCGGAACCCGGCACCGACGGCATTTGGCGGTCGGGGGAGCGGGTCCGGTCCGATTCCCGCCTCGTCTGCAGGGTGCCCGAACGCCTGGGCGCCCGGGGGAGAACGTGTGGCAGTGTCCTCGAGCAACCCTTCGACCAAGCCGACCAAGCGTACGTACGTGCTGGACACGTCGGTCTTGCTGGCCGACCCGGCGGCGATGACCCGCTTCGCCGAGCACGACGTCGTCCTTCCGATCGTGGTCATCACGGAGCTGGAAGGGAAGCGGCACCATCCTGAGCTCGGCTACTTCGCGAGGAAGGCTCTACGCTACCTCGACGACCTGCGCGTGCAGTACGGCAGGCTCGACGAGCCGATGCCCACGGGGGATGGCACGATCAGGGTTGAGCTCAATCACAGCGATCCGTCCATCCTGCCCGTCGGGTTCCGCCTGGGCGACAACGACACCCGCATCCTGACCGTGGCGCGCTCGCTGGCCGCCGAGGGGTGCGACGTCGTCCTGGTGTCCAAGGACCTGCCCCTGCGGGTCAAGGCGGCCTCGATCGGCCTGGTGGCCGAGGAGTACCGGGCCGAGCTCGTACATGAGTCGGGCTGGACCGGGATGGCCGAGATCCAGGTGACCACCGAAGACGTCGAAGTGCTCTTCGAAAAGGGCACCGCGGACATGGAGGAGACCAGGGACCTGCCGACGCACACCGGGCTGCGGCTGCTGTCGGCCAAGGGCTCGGCGCTCGGCCGGGTGCTGCCGGACAAGTCCGTACGACTGGTCCGCGGCGACCGGGAGGTGTTCGGCCTGCACGGCCGCTCCGCCGAGCAGCGCATCGCCCTCGACCTGCTGATGGACCCCGAGATCGGCATCGTCTCGCTCGGCGGCCGGGCCGGCACGGGCAAGTCGGCCTTGGCGCTCTGCGCGGGCCTGGAGGCGGTCCTGGAGCGCCGCCAGCACCGCAAGGTCGTCGTCTTCCGCCCGCTGTACGCCGTGGGCGGCCAGGAGCTCGGCTACCTGCCCGGCACCGAGGGCGAGAAGATGGGCCCGTGGGCGCAGGCCGTCTACGACACGCTGGGCGCCGTCACCACGCCAGAGGTGATCGACGAGGTGCTCGACAGGGGCATGCTGGAGGTGCTCCCGCTGACGCACATCCGCGGCCGCTCGCTGCACGACGCGTTCGTGATCGTGGACGAGGCCCAGTCGCTCGAACGCGGCGTGCTCCTGACCGTGCTCAGCCGGATCGGCGCCAACTCGCGGGTCGTGCTCACCCACGACATCGCCCAGCGCGACAATCTGCGGGTGGGCAGGCACGACGGCGTGGTGGCGGTGGTGGAGAAGCTGAAGGGGCATCCGCTGTTCGCGCACGTCACGCTGACCAGGTCCGAGCGCTCTCCGATCGCCGCGCTGGTGACGGAGATGCTCGAGGACATCACCATGTGATCATTCCAGATCGGGACACGTGTGCCGCCCCTCGTCCTTCGGGGGGCGGTCCTCGTTGTCCCGGATGATCCTGACCTGCTCGAAGGCCGCGTCCTGCTGTGCCGTGCAGACGATCTGCGCCATGCCGAGCCTGCTCAACCGGCCCTCGCCCCGGATGTACACGGTCAGTGTCGAGGTGCGCGGGAGGGTCACCTCGTCCCGCCGCACGGGGTTGAGCGAGTCCTTGACCCTCAGGTACGTGAACCCGCGCAGCTCGGTGTCCCGGTCGCCGAGCGGCTGCGTGGAGGCCGCGAACAACGCGCCGAGCAGGCTCTCGACGGTGTCGTTCGCCACGTCGGCCGGTTCCAGCGTGAGCTTGCCGTCCCTGATCAGGTAGATCGTCTTGGACGGCGGCGGGATCCTGGTGGTGGGCGCGTGCTCCCGGTCCAGGACGTCGGTGGGCGAGATGCCGCACGAGGCCACCACCATGAGCGCGGCGGCGAGTAACAGAGCCCGCATCTTCATCATGCGTGGGGCAGCCAGACCGTGAAGAGGGTGCCGGGGTTCTGGGTGCGCACCGAGATCGTGCCGCCGTGCAGGTGCACGTTGGCCCTGGCGATGGCCAGGCCCAGGCCGCTGCCCTGGCTGCGGGACCGGCCGGCCCCCGCCTTGAAGAAGCGGTCGAAGACGTGAGGCAACGCCTCCCGCGGGATGCCCTTGCCGTGGTCGCGCACCTTCACCTCCAGGCCGTTCTCCGTGCTCCTGGCGTTGACCACCACCGGGGGCAGGCCGTGCTTGAGCGCGTTGCCGACGAGATTGGCCACGATGACGTCGAACCTCCTCGGATCGAGGTTGCCGGTCAAGCCCTGGGAGGCGTTCACCTTCACCTGGTCGGTCCAGCCGCGCGTCTCCAGGCAGTCGGCGATGGCGTCGGCCACGTTGACGGGCTCCAGGTTGAGCGTGGCCGTGCCCGCGTCGAAACGGCTGATCTCGATGAGGTGCTCGACCAGCTCACGCAGGCGCTCCACCTCCCTGAGCACCAGCCGCACGGCCTCCGCAGGCGCTTCGGGCAGCCGGTTGGCCTCCTCGGAGAGCATGTCGGCCACGGCCGTCATGGCGGTCAGCGGCGTGCGCAGCTCGTGCGAGACGTCCGCCACGAACCTGCGTGACATGGCCTCGAGCGAGCGCAGCTCCGACACGCTCAGCTCCAGCGCGGCCGCCGCGTCGTTGAACCTGGCGGTGAGCCCGGCCAGCTCGTCCTGCCCGTGCACGGGCAGCCGCGTGTCCAGCTTGCCCTCGCCGAGCGCCTTCGCGGCGGCGCTGAGCCGTCGCACGGGGAGTAACACCTGCCGCGCCGACAGCAGCGACACGACCACGGCGATCAGCACAATGGCGACGCCGCCCTCGAAGAGCCTGGCCCTCAGCGCGTTGAGCTGGTTCACGTCGGCATGCATGGGGAAGAACACGAACGCCCGCAGGCCGGTGGCCTCGGGCACGCCGGAGTCGTCCCGGTAGACCTCTGCGCCGACGATGAACCACAGCTCGTTGCGGATCACCCTGCGCTGGGTGACGACGCTCTGCTTGGCCCGGCCGTACAACTCGTTGGGCACGTCGCTCATGGCCATCGGGCCGTTGACGGCGACCAGGTCGCCGTACTCGATGATGACGCCGCGGCCCGGCGCGGCAAGCGTCTGGGCCAGGCGGTCCAGTTCCTTGTTCGTCGGCGCGGCCTCGCCGGGACGCAGCTTGCCGACGGGGAAGTCGATGCTGCTCAGCTCTCTGGTCACCAGATCGAGCGACGTGGTCTCGGTCCTGGTCACGAGTGCCGTCTTGGCCAGCTCGAAGCCGATCGTGGCGACCAGAATGGAGGCGGTGGCGGCCACGAGCGTGAACGTGATCACCAGACGCGCCCGCAAGCCGGTCGGCAACGGGATCACGGAGGGCTGAACCGGTAGCCGAACCCGCGCACGGTGTGGATGAACACGGGCTCGGCGGGCTTGGGCTCGATCTTGGCGCGGACGCGCTGCACGCACGCGTCCACCAGCCGGGAGTCGGCGATGTGCGTGTGGTCCCAGACGGCCCGCAGCAGGTAGCGGCGGTTGAGCACCTGGCCGGGGTGGCGGACCAGCTCCAGCAGCAGCCGCAGCTCGGTGGGCGTCAGGTGGATCTCCTTGCCGGCCAGCGTGACCTTGAGGGCGCCGCGGTCGATCACGAGGTCGCCGAACGTGATGCGATCGGAGGCGGCCGACTCGGCCCTGCGCAGGATGGCGCGGATCCGTGCGTCGAGCACCCGCGGCTCGACCGGCTTGACCACGTAGTCGTCGGCGCCGGCCTCCAGGCCGACCACCACGTCGAGGTCGTCGCCTCTGGCGGTGAGCAGGATGACGGGCAGTTGGTCGAGCTTGCGCACGCGGCGGCACACTTCGACCCCGTCGATCCCCGGCAGCATGACGTCCAGGATCGCGATCTCGGGGCGACGGGACCTGATGTGCTCGAGAGCCTCCTCACCCGTCGCGTAGGACGTGACGGAATGCCCCTGCCGGGTCAGCGCCAGTTCGAGCGCCGTACGGACGGAGGGGTCGTCTTCAACCAGGAGGATGCCAGCCACGCGCACATTATTATTCCATGTCCCGAATGCCCGAACTAAGTCATCAAACTGTGACATGCCAACTACGGGATCCGTAAGAACGAGGGAAATCATGAGAGCGGCTTCCCTTCGGCTACGGGGGCGTCCGAAGGGAAGCCGATATGCTGTGACCAAAATCACAGTATTCCGAAATGCCACGCTAACGTGCTGGTTGGCCAAGGTATCCCCAAACGATTCCCGCGTTTCGGTTGCGGACCACCCCCCCGGACAGGGCAAGCTCATGGATCGTGAGCCCCGGTCCGCGTTTGAGTGAGCGCCCCCCGAGAGAAGACGTCCCCTCGGCGCGCCGGCCTTCGCGTTTCACGCCGAAGCGCGTCGCCATCACCGTCCTGGCCTGTGTGATCGTCTTCGGTGGCGGTGGGTTCGTCGCCTACCGTGCCGTCCAGAACGCCAACGAGCCGCCAGGCGGCGGGCTCACCCTCGAGGACATGGGCAGGCTCGCCAGCGGCGACCTGTCCGGGCCCGACCCCGAGACCGACGCGCTCAAGGCCGCGGCCGAGCAGGCCTACCGGGCCGACAAGCTCAAGAAGGACCGCTCCGGGGCCGGGGACAGCCCGGACGACCTCGACTGGGTCGTGCCGAAGCAGGCGCCGCCCGGCGACGGGTTCCCCGCCGTGAACTTCCCGCCGGGCAGCGACCCCTCGCCGGGCAGCAACAAGGCCACCGCCAAGGCCATGCTCGGCGACTTCGGCTTCGGCGAGGACCAGTGGGGCTGCCTGGAACGGCTCTGGCACAAGGAGAGCGGCTGGAACGAGCGGGCGATGAACCGCTACTCCGGCGCGTACGGCATCCCGCAGTCCCTGCCCGGCAGCAAGATGGCCAGCGCGGGCGCCGACTGGCAGACCAACGCCGCCACCCAGATCAAGTGGGGCCTGGGCTACATCAAGGGCCGCTACGGCACGCCATGCGCCGCCTGGGGGCACTCGCAGCGGGTCGGCTGGTACTAGTCCTAAGGGGGCACAGCTACAAGTCAACTTTCCACCTGTAATCGGCAAGCCGCCGCGCCCGCATCGTGGAGACGGGCGGAGGCTGACCGCATGGGTGTAAGGGTCAGTGTGATCGTCAATGTCCACAATCCGGGTGACACCGCCGACGCGTGCCTCCGCTCCGTGCTGGAGCAGACGATGCCCGCTGCCGACTACGAAGTGATCCTCGTGGACGACGGGTCCACCGACGGGATCTCGGAGCGGCTCGACGCCATCGCGACGGCCCGCGACAACGTACGCACGTTCCACCTGCCGTTCACGGGCTCGCCGATGCACGGCCGCAACGTCGGCCTGGCCGCCGCGACCGGCGACTACATCTACTTCCTCGACCAGCGCGACCGGCTCGAACGGGACGCGCTCGCACGCATGCACGAGCGCGCCGTGGAGACCGACGCGGACGTGCTGATCGGCCGCCTGGTGCGCGATCACGGCTCGCCCCTGATCGCCTTCGCGCGCAGTACCGCTCGGGCCGACATCCTCCGCGACCGCCTGCTCTGCCTGCTCGGGCCTCAGCAGCTCTATCGCCGCGCCTTCCTGGAGGAGCACGAGCTGGGCTTCAGCGTGCCCGGCGGGCGGCTGGCCGAGCAGGCGTTCGTGATGCGGGCCTACCTGCACGCCAAGGTCATCACCGTGCTCGCCGAGCACGTGTGCTGCCACCTCGGCGAGCGCCCCAGGATCGAAGAGGACCCGCGGGCGATGGCGAAAGAGCTCAGGGGGCTGCTGAACGACGTCGACACCTATGTCGGGGAAGGGCGGCAGCGCGACCGCATCTACGGCTACTGGTATCGCTATGCCGTCCTCCGCCCGCTGCTGACGACCAGGTTCGCCGACTCCTCCATCGACAGGGGCATGCACTTCCGCCTCGTGCAGGAGCTCATGTCCGAGCACTTTCCCGAGCGGCTCGACCGATACCTGCCCTGCCAGCTGCGCGCGGTGGCCGCGTTCGTCAGGGAGGGCCGCCTCGACCAGGTCGTGTTGCTGGCCAACGCCTCCAAGCGCACCGGGCTCCACGCCGAGCTCACCGAGGTGCGCTGGGACGCCCAAGTCCTGGTGCTAGGGCTCACGGTGGAGGTCAAGGGCAGCGATGGCCGGCCCGATCGCTACCGTACGGACGGCCAGCGCCTGCACTGGATCCCGCCGCGGGCCATCGACGCCAAACTGCTCGGCGGGAGCGTCACCGACGTGAGCGAGGCCGTCGAGCGGGCCCGCATCGAGGTCTACGTACGCCACGCCGAGACCGGCGTCGTGCACTTCCTGCCGCTGGCCCAGCGGGTGGAGGTGGTCGGGGACGGTCGCCGCCGCGTGGGCGTGCAGATCAAGGGCGAGACCAGGATCGACGTGAGCACCGCCGCGCTCGGCGAGCCGCTCGCAGCGGGCCACTGGGAGGTGCACGTCCGCATGTTCGGCGGCGTCCATCAGGCCAGGAGCCGGGTCAGCCACCCCGACGGCCCGCTGAACTGCCTGGGGGTGCTGGCGCAGCGCCCCCGGATGCGGCTCGTGGTGCCGTGCTGGACGGACCGGGGCGAGCTGGGCCTGGCTGTCGAGCCGCGCTCGTTCGCCGAGTCGATCGCGCTGGTGTCGCCGGGGGCGGAGGTCAAGCAGGCGGACGGGCACGCGTACGTCGTGATGCCGGTGCCGTACGTGCCGCCGAGCGGCGGCCCGCCGCTGGAGCTGGTGCTGCGCAGCAGCGGCCTCAGGGCACGCGAGGTGTGCGCGCCCGCGCTGGTCGAGGCGGGGGTGCCGGGCAAGCTCGCCGGGCAGCTCGTGGCCAAGCTGCCGGTCAGCCGGCTGTCGGCGGCCGACCACGTGGGCCCCGGCCGCTGGCTGACGTCGCTGCGCTCGCCGGACGAGGAGGTTGGGCTGCGCTTCGCACTGGAGGTACGCAAGGGCAGGGCCGAGGTCCACCCAGCCACCCCGGTGGACCCTGAGCGCTCCCTCAGGGGCAGGGACACCGTGCTGCACCGGATGGGCCGGCGGCTGCCCGTCGTGCGGCACTTCGTGCGCCTGGCGCGCGCGGCCGGGCACCGCTACCTCAACTGACCCAGGTCTCCAGCTCCTCGAAGGCGCTCCTGAAGACCGGCAACATCGGCTTCAGCCGATCGGGATAGACGTCCACCAGGCTGTCCAGGTGGTTGCCCCCCTCGACCCGGTAGTACTTGAACGGCCGGTGCGGCCCGACCATCTGGGCGTAGACGTCGGAGTCGCGGGAGATCGGCAGCAGCGTGTCGAGCGTGCCGTGAAGGGTGATCAGCGGCTTGGTGATGCGGCCGGTCAGCGCGATCTTCGCCACGGCGGCGTAGGGCTTGCGGGCGTCGTAGTCGTAGTCGGCCGCCGTGCCCTGGTAGGACGGGTCCAGCTCCTTCTGGTAGAGCTGCTGGGTGAGCTCCCAGTAGTACTGCCGGTGGAACGGCCACAGGAACTCCGAGCCTGCCGCGAACCCGGCCGCCCGTACTCCGGCCTCGTCCGGGTACGCCTTCAGCGCGGGCGGCAGGAAGTTCAGCAGGTTGTCGCCCTTGACCCGCCAGAGCGTGCCTTCCCAGTCCACGCCGGCGTCGTAGAGCCAGCCGCGGTTCTCCAGCTGCCACCTGACGAGGTAGCCGCCGTTGGAGATGCCGGCGACGAAGGTGCGCTCGGGCTTCTTGCCGTACCGCTGTCTGACCACGGTCTTGGCGGCCACGGTGAGCTGGGTGACGCGGTGGTTCCACTCGGCGATGGCGTCGCCAGGGTTGCGGCCGTCCTTGTGGAAGTTCACGCCGACGTTGCCCTTGTCGGTGGCGGCGAAGGCGTACCCCTTGGACAGGACCCAGTCGGAGATCGTGTAGTCGTTGGCGTACTGCTCCCTGTTGCCCGGGGTGCCGCTGACGACCAGGCCGCCGTTCCAGTTGTCGGGGAGCCTGATCACGAACTGGGAGTCGTGGTTCCAGCCGTGCGTGGCGTTGGTGGTGGAGGTGTCGGGGAAGTAGCCGTCGATCTGCGTGCCGGACACGCCGGTCGGGTTGACGGTGGCGGCCGAGTGCAGCCCGGCCCAGTCGGCGGGGTCGGTGTGGCCGGTCTTCACGGTGCCGGCCGTGGTGAGGTCGTCCAGGGTGGCGACGACCGATCGTTCGGCGCCGGGCACCGTGAGCTGCTGGGGCGCCGTTAACAGGCTCGCGACCAGGGTGAGCGCGACGATCATCTATGCCTCTCTCAGGTGGCCGGCCAGCAGGCGCTGGAACTCTTCGGGGTGCTCCAGGTGCGGGCTGTGGCCGCAGTCCTGGAGCACGGCCTCGCGGTAAGGGCCGTACCGCTCCAGGACCGCCCGGGTCTGGGCCACCATCGGCTGGGCGGGAGTGCCGGGGGAGCCGGGCACCACGCCGAGCGCGCCCAGGTGCGCCAGGTCGAACAGGGACGTGTCAGAGACGATCACGTCGTCGGCCCCCCTGATCCACAGGATGGGCGGCTTGGGGTCGATCTCGTGGAGGTCGTCCAGGCGGAAGTGGGTGGGGGCGATCGCGTTGAGCACGCCGAGTTTGCCCGGGGCGATGCCCGGCCAGGCGGCGGACGTGGCCCCGTCGCCCGGGTAGTGGGTCTCGCCCACCCGGGTGGTGAGCATCGAGCGCAGGTAGAAGTCCTCGTCGGGGACCTCGCGGTTGTTCACGTACGCCGAGCGGAAGACGTTGCGCGGCGACGTGGGGGATTCATCCGACATGTCGCCCGCCTTCAACCGCGCGACGAAGTCCGGATTCGCCGCCCCCGCTCCCGACCCGGCGCCGTCGGGGTGGGTCAGCCGGCCGTCGGCGCCTTCCGTGCCGCCGAAGCCGTACGGGGAGATGGGGTTGACCAGGGTGACGCTCCTGACGGCGGCCGGGCGGTCGCGCAGGGCCTGCAGGACGACGCCGCCGCCCATGCTCCAGCCCACGAGGTGGACCCCCTCCAGACCCAGTTCCTGGATCAGCTCCAGCACGTCGTCGGAGTAGTCGCGCAGGCCCCGGGTGGCGTCCACCGGCTCGGGATCGGTCTCGCCGAAGCCCCGGAGGTCGACCGCGAGCGGTCGGTAGCCCTCCGGCAGCGCCGCCATGCTGTCGCGCCAGAACGCGGCCGAGGAGACGTTGCCGTGCACGAACAGCACCGGCTCGCCGGCGTCCCTGCCGGTCAGGACATGCTGGGTGAGGCGCGGGGTAGTGACCTTCATTGCGCGTGGATCCTTTCGGCCAGGTCGCGACCCTGGGTCTCGCGTGCGGCGTAGACCGCGACCAGGGTGAGCACCGCAGCCAGACCAAGGTAGATGGAGATGGGCACGCTGCTCGAGTAGCTCCTCAGCAACGCCACGGCGATGATCGGGGCCAGCGCGCCGGCCACGATCGCCGACAGCTGAGCGCCGATCGACACGCCGGTGTAGCGCATCCTGGTGCCGAACAACTCGGAGAAGAACGCCGCCTGCGGGCCGTACATCATGCCGTGGAACAGCAGGCCGACGGTGACGGCGAGGGTGATCGCCAGGAAGTTGCCCGTGTCGACGAGCGGGAAGAACGCGAAGATCCACACCCCGATGCCGGCGGCGCCGGCCAGGTAGATCGGGCGGCGGCCGACACGGTCGGACAGCGCGCCCCACATCGGGATCGTGACGAAGTGGATGGCCGAGGCGATCAGTACCGCGTTGAGGACGGTCGAGTTCGGGATGTTGTTGGACTTGGCGTAGGTGATGACGAAGACGGTCAGCAGGTAGAAGGAGATGTTCTCGGCCATGCGCGCGCCGATGGCGGTGAGCACGTCCTTCCAGTGGTCGCGCAGCACGCCGACGATCGGCGCCCGCGGCTCGGGCGGGGCCTGCTGAAAGACCGGCGACTCGCTGATCGACAGGCGGATCCACAGGCCGATCAGCACCAGCACGCCCGACAGCAGGAAGGGCACCCGCCAGCCCCACGACAGGAACGCCTCGTCCGGCTGCCAGGCGGCCAGCGCTGCCAGCACGCCCGTGGCCAGGAGGTTCCCGCCCGGGGCGCCGGCCTGCGGCCAGGAGGCCCAGAAGCCGCGCCGTGCGTTGTCGCCGTGCTCGGAGACGATGAGCACCGCGCCGCCCCACTCGCCGCCGAGCGCGAAGCCCTGCACCAGCCTGAGCGCCGTCAGCAGCAGCGCCGCCGACGGGCCGAGCGTCTCGTACGTCGGCAGGCAGCCGATGAGGAACGTCGCGACGCCCATCATCAGCAGGCTGACGACCAGCAGCGTCTTGCGGCCCACCCGGTCGCCGAAGTGACCGAAGACCAGGCCGCCGAGCGGGCGGGCGACGAATCCGACCGCGTAGGTGAGGAACGACAGCAGCGTGCCGGTCAGCGGGTCGGAGTCGGGGAAGAAGAGGGTGTTGAACACGAGAGCGGCTGCCGAGCCGTACAGGAAGAAGTCGTACCACTCGATGGTGGTGCCGATCAGGCTCGCGGCGACGATCTTCTTGATGGAAGTGGCCATGCCGGTCACGCTAAAGAGTGACCGGCATCACTCATATGGAGTCCGGGCCCACAGTCTGTGGGGTGGATGTGTGGCCGAGCCGGTGCAGACGAAGCGCCAGCTGGATCTCCAGCGCCCGCTCCGGCTCCAGCCAGCCGTCGCCGAGCAACTTGCCGATCCGGTCGAGCCGCTGCGTGACGGTGTTGACGTGGATGTGCATGGCCTCGGCCGTACGGGAGGGCGAGCCGCCGGTACCGAAGTACGCGCTCAGCGTGTCGGCCAGCGCGGTACCCCGGCGCGTGTCGTAGTCGATCACCGCGCCGAGCACCCGGTCCACGAAGCCGTGTACGTCGCGGCCGTCGCCCACGAGCAGGCCGACGAAGCCCAGCTCGGCCGCGCTCGCCCCGTCGCCGGCCCGGCCCAATGCGATGAGCGCCTCGGCGCACCGCCGCGCCTCCAGGTAGGCCGCGGCCACGTCGCCCGGGCCACCGCGGACGCCCGCCGGGCCGCCGCGCGCGCTCTCTGGGCCGCCGCGCACGCCGCACGCGCCTGCCGTGGCCGGGCTGTGCAACGACGCGCTCAGCTCGCCCGCCACCCGTTGTGCGACGGCGCCCGCCTTGTCGCCGGGGACCAGCAGCACCACCTCGTCCCCGCGCCCCGCGGCCAGCCCGTGCCGCAGGGTCGCCTGCGACGACGCCCAGAACGCCGCGCGCTCGCGCTGCCCGCCGTGCTTGACCACCACCACGACATGGGGCGCCCCCAGATCGACCCCGAGCCTGCGTGCCCGGTCGGCGAGGCCAGGGGAGTCCGGCCGCGCGATCAGGTCGTCCAGCAACTCGCCCCTGACCCGCCCCTCGGCCTCGGCCACGCTTCTCCTGAACAGCAGCAGCAGCGCGCACACCAGCGCCGCCCGCTCCAGGATGCGCTCGTCGGCGTCGTCGCTGCGCAGGATGAGCGTGCACAACGGCTCCCCGCCGACGTCCACCGACGCGATCAGCAGATCGCCCCTGCGTACGGTGCGGCCCAGCGCCCGTGACGCCTGCGCCGCCTCGAACACCCCGGAGTCGAGCTCCCCGACGTCCCCGGTGATCGCCCGGCCGAGGTCGTCCAGCACCGCCAGTGACCCGCCGAGCACGTCGGTCACCACGGCTGCCACGTCCTCGATCCCGCCGCCGCGCAGCACGAGCGAGGTCATCCGATCGTGGGCGAGCGCCGCCCGCTCCACCGCCTCGCCGTGCTCCCTGGCCGTCCTGTGGGCCTGGGACAACTCCTCCAGCGCGTTCCTGGTCTCCTGCAGCAGCCTGGCGTTGTCGATCGCGACGGCGGCGTGCGCGGCCAGGCTGGCCAGCAGCGACACCTCCTCCTGGTGGAACGGCCGCGCGCTGCGGTTGGCCGCCATCAGCACGCCGATCACCCGCTTGCCCAGCCGCAGCGGCACGCCGAGGATCGCGACCAGGCCCTCCTCCTTGACGGCCTCGTCGATGTCGTCCTTGTGGCGGAACCGGGCGTCGGCGAAATAGTCGGCCGTCGAGTACGGCACCGCCGTCTGCGCCACCAGCCCGCCCAGACCCGCCCCCATGGCCAGCCGCAACGCTCGGAACTTCGCCGAGATCGACCCGTCGGTGACCCGCATGTACGTGTCGCCCCGCTCCGGGTCGTGCAGCGTCATGTACGCGATGTCGGTGGCCAGCAACTGCCTGGCCCGGTGCACGATGGCCTCCAGCACGGCGTCCAGGTCACGCAGCGCCGCCAGGTCGCCGGCCGTGTCGTACAGGGCCGACAACTCGGCCTCGCGCCTGGCCCGCCGCTTGAGCAGGTCACGCACCTTCAGCGCGGCGACCTTGGCCTGCTCCAGCTCCTCGATCTCGGCCGGGTCCGCACCCCGCGCCCTGGCCTCGATGATCGGCCCTTCGAACTCGACCGCCGACGCCTCCCTGGCCAGAAGCTCGAGAAATTGTTTGCTCACTACCTCGCCGTCCAGCCACCGTCCACAGGCAGCGACACGCCGGTGATGAACGCGCCGCTCGGCCCGCACAGGTAGGCGACCAGCTCGGCCACCTCCTCCGGCTCGATCAGCCGCTTGATCGCGGCGGGCTGCAACATGATGGTCTCGACGACCTCGTCGGGCTCGATGCCGTGCACCGTGGCCTGGTCGGCGATCTGCGCCTCCACCAGGCCGGTGCGCACGTACGCGGGGCACACGCAGGTCGAGGTCACGCCATGGGGCGCCCCTTCGAGCGCCACGACCTTGGAAAACCCTTCCAGAGCGTGTTTGGCCGTCGTGTACGCCGACTTGTACGGAGAGGCCCGCAACCCGTGCACCGACGAGATGTTCACGAACCTTCCCCACCCGCCCGCGTACATGCCGGGCAACACCCGCCGCGCGATCAGGAACGGCGCCTCCACCATGACACGCAGCATCGTGGCGAACACCTCGGGCGGGAACTCCTCGATCGGCGCGACGTGCTGGAACCCGGCGTTGTTCACCACGATATCGATGGGCTCGTCCGGCAGCGCCGCCACGAACCCCGGGTCGCTCAGATCGGCCACCACGGCCGTGCCGCCCAGCTCGGCGGCCACCTTCTCGGCGGGCTCGGCCCGCAGGTCAAGGACCAGCACCCTGGCCCCCTCCGCGGCCAGCCGGCGGGCGCAGGCCGCCCCGATGCCGCTCCCCGCCCCCGTCACCAGCGCGGTCCGCCCAGTCAGCTCCTTCGCCATACTCCGCACCCTAGGCGCTCGCCGCGCCGGGACGCATGGGTGCCGACGACATAGATCAGTGCCGCGCTATGTGGATCAACGGGTCTGCTATCTTTGGACACATGATCGCGTATTCGCTGCAGTGGTGGCCCGCCTCCTAGGCGGACCTCCTAGCGCATACGCATACGGCCGCCTCGACGAGGCGGCCGTCGGCATCTGCACACGCGCCCCCGTCGAGCTCTGAAGAAAGGGGCGCTCACCGTGACCGGCACCACCACCATCACTTGGCCCGACCTGTTCGCCTTGCTCCTCGACGGCGTGTCGCTCACCGCCCGCCAGGCCGCCTGGGCCATGGAGCAGATCGTGTCGGGGGACGCCACGAACGCCCAGATCGCCGCCTTCGCCGTCGCCCTGCGTGCCAAGGGCGAGAGCGTGGAGGAGGTGTCCGGGCTGGCCGACGGCCTGCTGTCCAGATCGGCCGCGATCCGCATCCCCGGCGATCCCGTGGACCTCGTCGGCACCGGCGGCGACCGGGCCAACACCGTCAACATCTCCACCATGGCCGCCATCGTGGCCGCCGCCACTGGCGTGAGGGTGGCCAAGCACGGCGGCCGGGCGGCCTCGTCCAAGACAGGCGCCGCCGACCTGCTCGAGGAACTGGGCGTGGTCATCGACCTGCCGCCCGCCGCGGTGGTCCAGGTCGCCGACGAGATCGGCATCACGTTCTGCTTCGCGCCCGCGTTCAACCCGGCCATGCGGCGCACCGCGGGGCCACGCCGCGAGCTGGGCATCCCCACCGTCTTCAACTTCCTGGCCCCGCTCACCAACCCCGCCCTGCCCGCGGCGCAGGCGGTCGGTGTCTACCACCCGGAGATGGCTCCCGTCATCGCGGGCGTCCTGGCCCAGCGCGGCGGCTCCTCGCTCGTCTTCCGCGGCGACGACGGGCTCGACGAGCTGACCACCTGCGGCCCCTCGACGATCTGGGTGGTACGCCGCGGCACGGTGACGCGTACCGCGTTCGACGCCGCCGAGCTGTCGATCCCCCGCGCCCGCCCCGACGACCTGCGCGGCGACGACGCCAAGCACAACGCCGCCGTGGCGCGGGCCGTCCTTATGGGCGAGCGGGGACCGGTGCGCGACGTGGTCCTGCTGAACGCGGCCGCCGCCGTCGTGGCCGCCGAGGGCACGCCGCCGGCGGACGAGCTCATGACCGCCATGGCCGGGGCCTACAAACGTGCCGCCGACGCCGTCGACTCCGGCGCCGCCCTGTCCCTGCTCACCCGCTGGGGGCACGCCACGCGGGCGCTCGCGCCAGCATCTGATCATTAGGGCCTGATCCTTAATGTCTGGTCATGGACAAGACATCGAGCGCGGCGTCGAGCTGGTCCTCGGTCAGGGTGCCGTCGGCCACGTGGCCGCGCTCGATGACGACCTCCCGGATGGTCTTGCGCTCGGCGAGCGCCTGCTTGGCGATCCTGGCGGCCTCCTCGTAGCCGACGTACTTGTTGAGCGGCGTGACGATCGACGGGGACGACTCGGCGTACTCGCGCAGGCGTTGCGTGTTCGCCGTGATGCCGGCGACGCAGCGATCGGCGAGCAGGCGTGAGACGTTGGCCAGCAACCTGATCGACTCCAGGATGTTGCGGGCGATGATCGGCAGCTGCACGTTCAGCTCGAAGTTGCCGGACGCGCCGGCGAAGGTGATCGCCGCGTCATTGCCGATCACCTGGGCCGCCACCATGGCCGTGGCCTCAGGGATCACCGGGTTGACCTTGCCGGGCATGATCGAGGAGCCGGGCTGCAGGTCGGGCAGGTTGATCTCGCCCAGTCCGGCTCGCGGCCCGGAGCCCATCCAGCGGAGGTCGTTGGCGATCTTGGTGAGGGAGACCGCGACCACCTTGAGCTGCCCCGACAACTCGACGATGGAGTCCTGCGCGCTCTGGGCCTCGAAGTGGTCGGGCGCCTCGACGAACTTGATGCCGGTCGCCTCGCTGAGCTTGGCGACGGCCTTCTCGGCGAAGCCGGGCGGCGTGTTGATGCCGGTGCCCACGGCGGTGCCGCCGAGTGGCAGCTCCACCACGTGGGCCAGCGCGCCTTTGACCCGGTTGACGCCGTGCTCGATCTGCGCGGCGTAGCCGCCGAACTCCTGGCCGAGCGTGACCGGCGTGGCGTCCATCAGGTGCGTGCGTCCTGACTTGACGACCTCGTCGAACTCCATCGCCTTCGCGCGCAGCGCGGTCGCCAGATGCTGCAGCGACGGCACCAGGTGGTAGATGACTTCGGTGGCGGCGGCCACGTGAATGGAGGTGGGGAACACGTCGTTGGACGACTGCGAGGCGTTGACGTGGTCGTTGGGGTGGACCGGGCGTCCCAGACGCTCTTCGGCCAGCGTGGCGATGACCTCGTTGACGTTCATGTTCGACGAGGTGCCCGAGCCGGTCTGGAACACGTCGATGGGGAACTGGTCGTCGTGCTCGTTGTCGGCCACGTCGGCGGCCGCCTGCGCGATCGACTCCGCCATGTCCTTGTCGATCACGCCCAGCTCGCCGTTGACCTCGGCGGCGACCGCCTTGATCAGGCCCAGCGCCGCTATGTGGGACGGCTCCAAGGGCCGTCCCGAGATGGGGAAGTTCTCCACCGCCCGCTGGGTCTGCGCGCGCCACTTGGCGCCCGCGGGCACGCGAACCTCGCCCATCGAGTCATGCTCGATCCTGAACTCGCTCATGACTCCCAGTCTTACCCACGGCCCTCGACACCTGCGGAGGACGCCGGTGGTCAGCTGTGCTCAGCTGGAGAAGAGCGCCACGATGAGCACGGCGATCACCACGGCGGCCGCGGCGGCCACCGCCATGAGCACCAGCATGCCGCTGCGGTTGCCCGAGGGCTTCTGCTCCGGCTGCCCGGCGATGGCGAACAGGTCCGTCCCTAGGCCCTTGCTCTGATGCGGTCCCTGCTGCCCCGCCTGCTGCGGCATCGGCGGCTGGGGCATCCCGTGCGGCTGTGGCGCGGGCTGCGGCCGGCCCGCCGAAGGCGCGGGCGGGTACACCTGCTGGCCAGGTGAGCCGCTCGGCGGTGTCTGGATACGCATGGTGGAGATGGCGCCCTCGTCGCCTGGCTGCTGCGGCGGCCGCCCCTGCTGTGGCGCCGTGGGCCCCTTGGGGCGCGCGATGTTGACCGTCCGCTCGGGATCGAACTCCGCCTCGGAGGACGCCGCCTGAGGCCCACCACTCCCGGGCCCGCCGGCCTGAGCACCAGGCCCGCTGCCCTGGGCTCCCGGCCCGCCGGTCCGCATCCCCGGCCCGCCGGCTCGCGGCCCGCCCGTCTGCGAGCCGGGACCCTGCGGGGCCGGTTGCCGGCCCTGCGGATAGCCGGTGCTCTGCGGCGCGGTAGGCACGTTCGGGCCGCGCATCGGCCCCTGAGGCCCCTGGGGTCCCGACGCCGGCCCTCGCCCGCCTCCGGGCCCCTGAGGCCCGGACACAGGCTGCGGTCCCGGGCCGCCCGCACCGGGGCCGCCGGTGTGCGGCACCCCTGGCCCGCCCGCGCCCGGCCCGCCTGGACCTCCCCGTCCTGCGGGGCCGTGGCCGGGGGCGCCTGCACCCGGCCCGCCCGGACCGGCGGGGCCCTGCATGCCGGCGGGGCCGTGCACGCCGGGGCCGACCGGGCCGTGTCCACGACCGGCGGCGCCTGGGCCGCCGGGTCCTTGAGCTCCGGGGCCACCCTGCGCGCCCGGGGCTCCCGAGCCGGCGGGGGGCTTCGAAGCGGCGAACGGATCGGGCAAGGGTGCCTCCTGCGCCATGAGAGCCTCGGCCGTCAACACCGGCATCTCGCTCGTCGGGGTGTCGGCGACCATGCGCAGCAGGGTCTCCGCCTTGGCGGCGTTGAGCCGCTGCCGGTAGTCCTTGTTCAGCAGCCCGTTGAGCACGGGTCGTAGCTGCCCGGCCTGCGTGGGCGGGTCAGCGCTCTCGGTGAGCAGCGCCGCCAGCGTCTCCGCGATCGTGGACCGCTCGTACGCAGGCCGTCCCTCCACCGCGAAGTAGAGCGTCGCGCCGAGCGACCAGATGTCCGACTCCGGCCCGGTGTACTCACCCCTGGCACGTTCCGGGGCCGTGTAGCCGGGCGAGCCGATCACCATGCCCGTCTTCGTCAGCCGTGAGTCACCCTCGGCCTTGGCGATCCCGAAGTCGGTCAGCACCACGCGGCCGTTCTCGGTGATGAGCACGTTGCCCGGCTTGACGTCGCGGTGCGTGATGCCCTGGGCGTGCGCCGCCCGCAGCGCGCCGAGCAGATCGACGCCGATCTCGGCCACCAGCCGCGGCGGCAGCGGTCCCTCCTCCTCGATGACCTGCTCCAGCGAGCGGGCCTCGATGAGCTCCATGATGATCCACGGGCTGTTGTCGTGGATCAGCACGTCGTGGATGGAGGCGACGGACGGGTGGTTGATCCGCGAGGCGATGCGGCCTTCGCGGACCATACGTTCGCGCAGCTCGGTCCGCTGTTCCTCGGTGAGTCCCGGGTCCTGGCGGATTTCCTTGACCGCCACCTCGCGCCCGAGCGCGCGGTCGCGGGCGCGCCACACGGTGCCCATGGTTCCCCGACCGAGCGGGGCGATGAGCTCGTAGCGCTCCGCGAGCAGGCGTGTCTGCTGTTCCGGCATGAGAAGAAGATATCGATTCTCGCTTGGGAAGTGCTTTACCCTCGCTTGCGAAGTTCTCTTGGCCAGAACCGCCGAGGAAGGCACAACTTTATCACCGTCGCTTTGAAACGGGCATAAGCGGACGGTGTGGGCCGCGGTTCAACACGCTTCCTGTGCACGCCCTCGCCGGGTTTGCGTTCTTGCCGCGGTACGGGAACGGACGGCGCCGCCGTAAGGACGTCGGCCCGGTGCAGCCCGCGGTGCGCGGGCCTGCGGGTGAAAGACGGCGATGTGATCCCTGGTCCGGAACGTGCCGGATTGCGCGGCGTCAGCGGCTCCTCGGCCGAGCCGCCCGCGGCCACCCTGGCCAGCATGAGCGAGGCGCGTACGGAGTCGAGCCTGGTCTGCGGGTCGATCCTGAGCAGCGCGTCGAGCACGGGGGCGAGCGGGCCCGCCTTGGACATCGGGATGGGCTCACCGCTGGTGAGCGCCGCGAGCGCGGCGGCGGCCGTACGCCGGCCGTGCAGGCCCCTGCCCTCGACGGCGGTGTAGAGGGTCGCCCCGAGCGACCACAGATCGCCTGCCGGGCTGGCCTTCGAGCCGAGCACCCGCTCCGGTGCGATGTATCCCGCGGACCCGAGGACGATCCCCGCCTGGGTGATGGAAACGTCACCTTCGAGTGCGGCCAGACCGAAGTCGGTGAGCACCGCCCGGTCCTCGGTCACCAGCACGTTGCTCGGCTTGACGTCGCGGTGCAGGATCCCCTTGGCGTGCACGGCCCGCAACGCGCCGAGGATCTGCCTGCCGATCTCGGCGACCCTGCGCGGCTCGAGCGCGCCCTCCTCCTGGATGAGCTGCTCCAGCGACTTGGCCCTGAGCAACTCCATCACGATCCACGGCCGGTCGTCCTCGGTGACCACGTCGAAGACGGTGATCACCGAGGGGTGCGCGACCATCGCGGTCGCGCGGCCCTCGCGCTCGGTGCGAGCGCACAGCTCGGCACGCAGCTCCTCGTCGAGCACGGTGGGCAGCCGCACCTCCTTGACCGCCACGTGGCGGTTGAGCAGCTCGTCGTGTGCCCGCCAAACGGTGCCCATGCCACCGCGCCCGACAGGCTCCATGAGCCGATAGCGCGCCGCGAGTAGGTAACCGGAGGGCGCACGCATGCCTGGCAGCTTACCTATTTGTGTAAACCGACCAGTAGAGGCGCGGCCGATAAATTGTTGCGAACTTAAGTCAACTGGCCTGACTCGCCCCGTCAGCAAACCTGGCGGCCGACAGTGCGGTGTTCATCCCCCGGCGCCATCGTGATCGTGAACTCGCTCGGCGACGAGACCGCGCTCGGATCGCCTCTCAGGACGGCCGTCAGGGACCGTCGTCGTGACAGCGGCCGGCCGCCTCCGCATCGTCCCAGCTCACCGAGGGTGTGTCGGGAGGCACACACGCCGGGCGCAGAAAGATGCATGATGCCTACCAGGGGACTTTCATGTACGGGGAAGGCCGGCGGACAGGAACTCGGGAGCCGTTCGTCAGTGAGTTGTAAGGGTGTCGTAAGGGGGCGGGGGCATGGTTAAGCCAAGAGAGAAGGCGATCTCCCAGAGACGGCCGAAAGTGTCAGTGCCGAACGTCACACTGGGGGGTGAAACCGGAGTTCGACAACACTAACCGCAGACCGTTGAGGGACGTGATGAAGATGCGCCAGACACAGGTTCGCCGCCGGCCGAGGAAGCCGAGCGGAGCCGCGCTGGACCTTCGCACGCCGTCGGGGCGCAAGCTCCCCTTTTGAAGACCCGGAATCCGCAGCGCAATATGAGAGGTGCGCGATGTGCAGTCATTACCCCCCGTGCCCCAGTGCCGACGCGCCCGACCGTGAGGCGTCGCATGTGATCTCGGCCCACCCCGACCAGGGCTGGAGCCTGCTGTGCAACGGTGTCGTGCTGTTCGAGGACACTGGTCTGCTGCTGCCCGACGGCACCGTCGTCGCGCCGCACCGGGCGCCGCTGCAACTGGCCGCCTGACCGCCCTGGCTCACCCGACCCCCCAGCTCAGCGACCCCTAGCTCGCCCCAATCCCCAGCTCACCCGACTCCCCGCTCAGAGGCCTCTAGCTCACCTGACGCCGGTGCCGAGCGATGTGACCACCCGGCACCCCGCGGCGTCGGCCTCCGCTCAGCGACGTCCGATCGTCATGACGGGCCCTGTGCGATCGGTGAAGAAGTCCTCGCCCTTGTCGTCGACGACGATGAACGCCGGGAAGTCCACCACCTCGATCTTCCAGACCGCTTCCATGCCCAGCTCGGGATATTCGAGCACCTCCACCTTCTTGATGCAGTCCTGGGCCAGCCTGGCCGCCGGACCGCCGATGGAGCCCAGGTAGAAACCGCCGTACTTCTGGCAGGCCTCCGTCACCTGCTTGGACCTGTTGCCCTTCGCCAGCATCACCATCGAGCCGCCCGCCGCCTGGAAGCGCTCGACGTACGAGTCCATCCGGCCGGCCGTCGTGGGTCCGAACGAGCCGGACGCGTAGCCTTCCGGCGTCTTGGCCGGCCCCGCGTAGTAGACGGCGTGGTCCTTCAGGTATTGCGGCATCTCGCCGCCGTTGTCCAGCAGTTCGGCGATCTTCGCGTGGGCGATGTCGCGGGCGACCACGAGAGGGCCGGTGAGGGACAGCCGGGTCTTGACCGGATATTTGGTCAACTCGGCGAGGATCTCCGGCATCGGCCGGTTGAGGTCAATATGCACGACATCGTCGGACAGGTGCTCGTCGGTCGTCTCCGGCAGGAAGCGCGCCGGATCGGTCTCCAACTGCTCCAGGAACACGCCCTCCGGCGTGATCTTCGCCAGCGCCTGGCGGTCGGCCGAACACGACACGGCGATGGCCACCGGGCAGGACGCCCCGTGCCGGGGCAGGCGGATGACGCGGACGTCGTGGCAGAAGTATTTCCCGCCGAACTGCGCCCCGATGCCCAGCTTCTGCGTCAGCTCGAAGACCTTCGCCTCCATCTCCAGGTCACGGAAGCCGTGCCCGGACGGCGACCCCTCGGTGGGGATCGAGTCGAGGTAGCGGGCGCTGGCGTACTTGGCGGTCTTGAGCGCGTACTCGGCGGAGGTGCCGCCCACGACGACCGCCAGGTGATACGGCGGGCAGGCCGCGGTGCCCAGCGAGCGGATCTTCTCCTCCAGGAAGGCCATCATGCGCTTCTCGTTGAGGACGGCCTTGGTCTCCTGGTACAGGAACGACTTGTTGGCCGAGCCGCCGCCCTTGGCCATGAACAACAACTTGTACTCGTCCGGATGGCCGTGCGGGTCCTCGGCGTAGAGCTCGATCTGGGCCGGGAGGTTGTTGCCGGTGTTCTTCTCCTCCCACATGGTGAGGGGAGCCATCTGCGAGTAGCGCAGGTTGAGCCGCGTGTAGGCGTCGTACACGCCGTGGGTGATGTGCTCGGCGTCGCGCCCGTCGGTCAGCACGTGGCGGCCGCGCTTGCCCATGACGATCGCCGTGCCGGTGTCCTGGCACATCGGCAACACGCCGCCAGCCGAGATGGAGGCGTTCTTCAGCAGGTCGAGCGCCACGAAACGGTCGTTGCCGCTGGACTCGGGGTCATCGACGATCTTCCTGAGCTGGGCGAGGTGGGACGCCCGGAGGTAGTGGGAGATGTCATGGACGGCCGTCTCGGTGAGCAGCCGCAACGCCTCCGGCTCGACCTCGAGGAACGTACGCCCAGCCGCCTCGACCTTCCGCACCCCCTCCGTTGTGATCAGCCGATACTCGGTCTCATCGGCTCCCAGCGGCAGCAGGTCGGTGTAGTCGAACTCGCCCATGTCCATCCTTTCGCGTTGCCTAGAGATTACGCGCCCCGTCGCCGCATTCGTGCTGGGCCCTTGTGCGGTGGCGTCATGCGCCGTTGTAGAGCCGCCAGGGGTCGACGCCCGTTCCGTGAACAGCGACGCCGACTTCATGGCTCCTACGGGCGGTCGGATCGCTCACCGTGCCGGAGGCGACGCGGCCCGGGTGGCCTCCAAGGGTCTCGAAGGCCGCGTGCCAGCGTGTCCAGTCACGGCAGACCTGTTCGAAGTGAGGGCCGAGGACTTTGCTGCGGAAGGTGCTCTGGACGCGGTGCCAGACCGCCGGGGCGCGGCCAGGGCGTTCCAGGTCGCCCCAGTAGGGGCGCATGACGGAGTGGTAGAAGGTCACCAGTGGTTCGGCGATGCGGTATCGGGAGCGGTTGCGGCGGAAGGCGTCGGTCTCGTGTGTGATCATGCCGACGTCCTGCAGAACGCCGAGCGGGTGGGCAAGGTCGGTCGACTTACGGCCCAGATAGTCCGCGATCCCGCCACGGGCGCCGTTGCCGTGGGCAATCGCGGCGAGCACCGAGTGATACAGGGCGGTGTCGTGGAGTTCAGGCTCCTCAGCCAGGAGGTAGCGGCCCTCGCGGAAGAGCGGGCGCGCGGGATTGAGTACGGCACGCGCCACCCAGGCGTCGAAGTCGTGGGGGTCGGCAGGGACGTCGCCGTGGGTGAACTCCTGGCGGTAGGCAGGGGTGCCGCCGACGATCGCGTGGGTGAGCAGGGCGGTGCGCGGGTCGCTGAGCTCCCAGAATTCCGCGGCGAGCCGGAAGTCCAGCGTGGGTACGAGCAGTTCGAGTCCGGCGCGTCCGCGCAATGGTGCGCTGCCGGAGAGCAAACGGCTCATGAAGGACACGGCGGAGCCGCACAGCAGGAGCCGTACCGGGGTGTTGGTGTGCTGTGCGGTGGGGTCCAGAGCGCGCTGGATGACGGACGGGAGCGAGGGGGATGCCTCGGCGAGAAAGGGAACTCATCGATCACCGCGGTGACCGGCCGGCCCTGATCCGCCAGGCGCATCAGCTCAGTGACCGCTTCGTTCCAGCTGGTGAAACGGAAGGGGGTGGGCTGGCCGCGGTGGCGCGCCAGAGCCGCCCCGAACTCGTGGAGTGCGTCGGCTTCCGTGCTTTCCGTGGCGGTGAACATGAAACCGCCGGTGGCGCGGGTGAGGGCATGCCCGCTGGTCAGTCTGCCCGGCGACACCGGCTATGGGGCATCGGCTGCCGGAGCATGATCCCGGTGGCGTTCGGCCGGCACGGCCGTAATCGTGTTGGCGGCCCCGGCATCCCTTCGATCCTGGCCGGCGGTGAGGCCCACGACGATGCCCGCGATCACCAGGCCGGCTCCGAGCAGGTCGTACGCGGATGGCGTGGCGATCCCCAGCACCACCCCCGTGACGATCGCACCCACCGGGATGAGCCCCGCGAACAGTCCGGCCAATCCGGGACCGAGCTTGGGAAGCGCGGTGTACCAGAGGAAGAAGGCCAGCACCGTGATGACCACGGCCAGGTAGGCGAATCCGAGCGCCTCCGCTGCCGTGGGCGTCCTGAACATCGCGGCGCCCTCGCTGAGCAGCCCGACCGCCACCAGCATGGGCACCGACAGCGCCGTCGAGTACGCCGACAGCCTGATCGCCCCCAGCTTCGGCAGCAGCGGGATGGCCAGCACGGAGAAGCTCACCTCGCCCACCAGCGCGCCCAGCGCCCACAGCAGGCTGGTCAGGTTCCCGCTGCCGAGCCCCGTGGCCAGCGTCGCCCCGGCCACCACCACGCTCGCCCCGATCAGCAGCCGGGGCGCGGGGCGCCCGCCCGCCAGCGCCAGCCACAGCGGCACGGTGCCGAGGACGGTCCCGACCAGGGCCGGGCCCGAGGCGCGCGTCGACTCGATCACGCACACGTTGAAGAGCACCAGGCCGAGCAGGGTGAGCCCGCCGAGGCAGAGGAGCTCGCGCAGCGTCAGCCGTACGAACCGAAGGCCGAGAACTCGGGTTATGAGGACAAGGATGACGGCCGCGACGAGATACCGGACGGCTTGCCCGCCGTATATGGGGTATGCGCCGACGAGCCCTGACACCCCGGCCAGCGTCCCCACCAGGAACATGGCCGAGGCGGCGCCCAGTATGCCGTTTCTCATGTGAAGGATGCTAAGGAGACAATGGTTCGCGCAAACAGTCCAATGTCCGGCCGGAAGACGGGACCAATATGGCTGACCTCCATATCCATATAAATCGCGATAAGGGGGGCATAGCTGGGCAGATCGCGTCCGAGTTGCGCGACTCCATCCGCGGCGGCCGGCTGGCCCCGGGCACCCGCCTGCCCGCCACCCGCGACCTCGCCACCGACCTCCAGGTCTCCAGGGGCGTGGTGGTGGAGGCGTACGAGCAGCTCGTCGCCGAGGGGTTCCTGGTCTCCAGGGTGGGCGTCGGCACCCAGGTCACCCCCAAGAACTCCCCGGTGACCACCCGCAGGCCGCCCCTGGCCGTGCCCCTGCGAGCCGAGCCGGTGGGCCGCTCCACGGCCAGCCCCTACTACGGACACCGCCCCACCTCGCCCGACCTGGGCCACTTCCCCAGGGAGCGCTGGCTGGCGGCGGTACGGCACGTCCTGGCCACCGTGCCGTCCGACGCCCTCGACTACGGGGACCCGGGCGGCGTGCCGGAGCTGCGCGAGGAACTGGCCGGGTATCTCAGGAGGGTCAGGGCGGCCGACGTGCGGCCGGAGAACGTCGTCATCGTCGGTGGCGTGGCCCAGGGGCTCAGTCTGGTGCTGCACGTGTTGTCCCAGCACCGCGCGCCGCGCCTGGCCGTCGAGGACCCCACCAGTCACCGCCAGGTCCCGCTGCTCAGGCGGGCGGGCGCGCACCTGGTGCGGGTGCCCGTGGACGAGGAGGGCCTGGACGTCCGGCGGCTGAGCGGGGACGCGGTCCTCGTCACACCGGCGCACCAGTACCCGACCGGCGTGGTCCTGTCCCCGTCCCGCCGCGCCGCCCTGATGGAGTGGGCGGCCGCGGGCAACCGCGTGATCCTGGAGGACGACTACGACGCCGAGTTCCGGTTCGACCGCGACCCGGTCGGCTGCCTGCAGGGCCTCGCCCCGGACCGGGTGATCCTCTCCGGCAGCGTCAGCAAGGCTCTCGCTCCGGGGCTGCGCATGGGCTGGGTGGCGGCGCCTGCCGAACTGGCCGGGGCGATCCGGCGGGCGCGGGGCGAGCAGGACCTGGGCTCGCCGGTCATCGACCAGTACGCGTTGGCCCATTTCCTGCGTACCGGCGGCTATGACAAGCACCTGAGGCGGATGCGCAGAGAGTATCGGCGCCGCCGGGACGCCCTGGTCGCGGCGCTGGCGGCGGAGTTGCCCGAGGTGCAGGTCAAGGGCATCGAGGCGGGCCTGCACGCGTACCTGGAGCTGCCGGGCGGCTGGGACGAGCATGAGGTGGCGCGGATCGCGCAGGCCATCGGCGTGTCCGCCGAGCCGGTGGGACCCATGCGGGAGGCGCCGGGGCCGCCGGCCGTGGTGGTGGGTTTCGCGCGACTGCCGGCGCACAAGGCCGCCGAGGCCGTTCGGGGGATAAAGAGCAGACTGTCAGGACAAAGCGCAGGCATGCCCCTCAGGCCTTGTACGGCTCCGCGGCCTGCTTCGGCTGGAACCCGGGGGCCAGTGCGATGATCGCGGCGGCCAGCACCAGCGGCGCGACGAACGCCACCCGCATGTCCGTGGCGTCCGCGATGCCGCCCACGAGAGCCGCGCCCACGATGAAGCCGACGTAGTTGAAGAGGTTCACCCTGGCGATGGCCACCCCGGTCCCGGCGGGGTCGAGCTTGCCCGCCGCCGAGAACGACTGCGGCGCCACCACCGCGAGCCCCATTCCGGTGAGGCCGAACGCGATGATGGCGAGCGGCTGGTTCGGGGCCAGCACGACGCCGAGGAAACCGAGCGTGGCGATCACGCCGCCGATCCTGACGATGGCGGCGGCGCCGTATCGCCTGGCCGCGACGTCGCCGCCGAGCCGGACGGCCAGCGTGGTGGCCTGGTACGCCGCGTAGGCGAGCGGGATCACCGCCGGTCCCGCAGCCAGGACGTCCTTCATGAACAGGGTGTTGAAGTTGGAGACGGCGGCGTCGCCGATGTACAGGAAGGCCATGGCCAGGCACAGCGGGAGGATCGGGCGCCACGGGAACCGGCCGTCGGCCTGGACGGAGGTGCTCTCGACCTTCTCCTCGTCGATCGTGCACAGGTTCGGCCCGGCGTAGAGGGAGCCGGCCACGGCGAAGACCATGGGGATCCCCATGACGACCGGCAGCGGCAGCCCGGCGGCGACCGACGCCCACAGGGCTCCGGCCAGGCTGAACACGCTCCACACGCAGTGGAAGCCGTTCAGCACCTGCATGCCGTACCTGCGCTCGACCGCGACGCCCTGCATGTTCATGCCCGCGTCCACCGCGCCGACCGCCACCCCGAACACCAGCAGCACCGGCACCAGCAGCGGCACGCTGGGAGCGAGCCCCGCCAGCACCACGGCCGCGGCGACCACAGGCTGGGCGATGCGCAGCAGCAGCTTGCTGCCCAGCCGGGCGGCGAACGCGCCGGCCGCCACACTGCCGACGCCCGCGAACACGGGCACGATCAGCAGCAGCACCGTCAGCGTGCCCTCGTCGAGCCCGTGTTTGGCCTGCAGGTTGGCGACCTGGATGAGCAACGAGGCGAAGGACAGGCCTTGTACGGCGTAGACGGCGTACGTGGCGAGGCGGGCCTGGCGATCACGCGGGGACGGCACGGCGGCCTCCTGATTGGGGGAGATCAAACGTGAGCCGGGGTCAGGTTAGCGGCAGGCCTGGCCGCAGCGCCAGCACGAGATCACAAGATCACGAGATAGGGTGCCGGGGTGAATCGGGGAGAGGCGCGAAGGGACCGCATCCTGGCCGCCGCTCTCCTGGAGTTCGCCGAGAACGGCTACCGTGGGGCGTCGCTGGCCCGCATCGCCGAGCGGGTGGAGCTCTCCCAGGCCGGGCTGCTGCACCACTTCAAGAGCAAGGAGCGCCTGCTCGTCGCGGTGCTGGACTACCGGGACGAGCTGGACGCGAGCAAGTTCGACATGACCTCGGCCGGCGGGATCGACGCGTTGCGGGCCCTGGTCGGCGTGGTGGAGCACAACGCCCGGATGCCCGGGCTGGTGCAGCTGTTCTCCGTGATCAGTGGCGAGGCCGTGACGCCGGACCACCCTGGGCACGAGTGGGCCAGGCGGCGCTACCGGCGGTTGCGCGCGGACATGGCGGCGGCGCTGCGGCGCGGCGTCGAGCGCGGAGAGTTCCGTGCGGACCTCGACGCCGAGGCGCACGCCGACCGGCTGATCGCCATGATGGACGGCCTGCAGACGCAGTGGCTGATCGACCCTGACCGGGTGGACATGGCGGCCGTCTTCCGAGGCTACGTGGACGACCTCATCGCCCTCCTGCGCCCGCCGATGTGACAACGTCATTGTCTGGCTACGTCCGGCGCCGTGATGACGTCGTCGGCTTTCTCGGCGGCCGCTCCTTCGCCGCTCAGTTGCTTGGCCGCGGCCCACACCCCCAGGGCGAGCAGCGCGGCGACCTCCGTGACCGCGAGGCCCCGCTCCACCAGCCCGAGCGGCATGACACGCCACCACGGCATCCCGGTCTCCGCGGCGATCAGGATCATCGCGCCGATGAACAGGACCCACAACACCGAGCAGATCCCGAGCCCGAACGCCACGAGCGTGGCTCTCGATCGTTCCCGGTGCCGCCATGGCCGGGCGATGATCGTGACCGCCAGCGGCAGGCATACGAACGCGATGATGCTGCCCACGCGGTGGATGCTGCCACTCGTGCTCGGCCCGACCGACCAGTCATGCTTCTCGAACCAGGCCGTGAGGAACAACCCCACGCTCCACCCCATGAGCGCCACGGTGCCGAAGATCCCGGCGATCTTCTTGCGTGCCAATGACACGCCGATGGCCACCGACCCGGCGGCCAGCAGGCCCACCGCGAGCCCGAAGATCCAGCCGTCAGGGCCGAGGCCGTGCTCGCTGATGGTCCGCCTGATCGGGTTCATCTCGTCGAGGCTCGTCAGCTCCAGGCCCAGGATCACCGTGACGCCCGCGCCTGCCGCACCAAGTCCCCATCGCGCCGGTTGATGCACGCACACCTCCCTTTGTCTGGATCAACGGGATGAGTGTGCGCGGAGATTCCAAAAATTTCATGAGAGTGCGCGCCGGATGAGGTCCTCGCTCAGCTCGCGCAGCCGCTTCCTGGCCTCGAGATCGTACGCCTGCGCGTCGGCCCGGCTCTCCCGCTGCTGGTCGAAGTAGCGCCCGGTGACGCCGTCGAGCTCGTTCACCAGCCGCAGCGTGGCCTCGGCGCCCTGGCCGACGCTGCTGATCGGCGGGACCAGGGCCTCGCGGACCATCGAGGTGTTCATGAACGTCGCGGGGTGGAGGGCGTTGACCGTCACGCCGCTGCCCGCCAGTTCCTCGGCCAGATCGAAGGTGAACATGATCTGCGCCAGCTTGCTCTGGCTGTAGGCGCGCTGACGGCCGTACCCCTGGGTCAGCATCGGGTCGGCGAAGTCGATGGCCTGCTGGCCCGCGGAGGCCACGTTCACCACGCGGGCCGGCGCCGAGGCCGTCAGCAGCGGGACCAGCCGCCGCGTCAGGTGGTATCCGGCCAGGTAGTTGACCGCGAAGCGCAACTCGATGCCGTCGGCGCTCAGCTGCCGACCGGAGAACGGCTTGCCGCCGCCGACCCCGGCGTTGTTGACCAGCACGTCCAGCCGGTCGAACCGCTCCAGCACCTCCGCGGCCATCCGCTCGACCTGGCGCAGCTCGGCGAGGTCGGCCTGGATGCCCTCGGTCCGGCCGCCGGCCCGCTCGCGTGCCCGGCGTATCCGCTCGGGGTCGCGGCCGTGCACGATCACGAGCTCGCCTGCTGTCGCGAGCCTGCGGGCCAGCTCCCTGCCGAGGCCGTCGGTGGCGCCGGTGATCAGGATCGTCCTCATGCTTCCACCCCCATAATACGAGACATCGTGACTCGAATATAAACGAGGCACGGTGTCTTGTAAAGTGAGGCGGCATGGCAGGCAGACCGCGCAGCGAAGTGGCCAGGAAGGCGATCCTCCGGGCGGCGCTCGACCTGTGCGCCCGCGACGGGTACCAGAGCGTGACCATGAAAGGCATCGCCCAAGCCGCGGGCAGCGGCCGCCAGACCGTCTACCGCTGGTGGCAGACCAAGGCCCAGGTGCTGCTCGAAGGGTTGACGGAGATCCTGGCCGCGGAGGTCCCGCCCATTCCGGAGACCGGCGACGCGCGGGCCGACCTCGTGGCGTTCCTGCGGCAGGCGTTCGCACTGGCGAGGGGTGTCGCGGGGCAGGTCGTCGTGGGGCTCATGGCCGACGCCCAGTACGACCAGGCGCTGGCCGCCGAGCTGCGCTCCAAGATCATCATGCCGCGCCGGCGCGCCCTGCGCTCGGTGCTCGAACGCGGCGCCCTGCCCGCCGGTGTGGACCCGGAGCTGGCCGTCGATCTCATTTACGGCGCCATGTGGTACCGCCTGCTCAATCGCCACGCCGACGTGAACGGTGAACTCGCCGAGGAGATCGCCGGGCTGCTCGCGCGAATCCGTTAGGAGTGGCCGATTCGGGACGAGCGAATCGCGCGGGCGCCGGATATCGTCATATGTGTGAACGAACGCGCGGGATCCTGGTTGCCGAAGCTGCAGGAAGTCGGAGAGCGGCTGGCCGAGGAGTTCGTCTCCGCGCGCCGCCTGCCGGCCGCGGGCGACGTGCCGCCGCCGCACGAGCTGCGCGCCTCCGACGCCGACCGCGAGCGCATCGCGCAGGTGCTCCAGGACGCGCACGCCGACGGCCGGCTCACCCTGGAGGAGCTGGAGGAGCGGCTCGGCGTGCTCTACGCCGCGCGCACGCTGGGCGAGCTGGCGCAGCTCACCGGCGATCTCCTGCCCGCCGACCAGCAACCGCTCAACCTGGACGGCCGTCCCGTGTCGGCCATCTTCAAACAGGAGCAGCGCGGCGGGCGCTGGGTCGTGCCCGCCGAGCTCACGGTGACGGCCATGTTCGGCACCACCAAGCTGGACCTCCGCGACGCGATCCTGCAGAACCGGCGGATCATCATCAACGCCACGCTCGTCTTCGGCGGGCTGGAGATCCACGTGCCCGAGGACCTCGAGGTCATCAGGGTCGCCAAGGGCAAGACCGTCCGGCTGAACAAGCAGCCGACCGAGCCGGGCGCGCCCGTGGTCGAGGTCCGCACCACCAACTTCGCCGGCGACGTCAAGGTCAAGGAGCCGCCCCGCCGCAAGCGCCGCCGCTGACGGGGCCGCCCCGCCGCAAGCGCCGCCATTGACGGGGCCGCTCCTTTGAGGGCTCAGCCCGCCGTGTCGAAGTTGATCGCGCTGTACGCGCGCAGCTTCCAGAGCTGGTGCTCACTCTCGATCTTGCGGATCGTGCCGGAACGGCCGCGCATCACCAGCGACTCCGTCACCGCGGAGCCGGCGCGGAACCGTACACCCTGCATGAGCTCGCCGTGCGTGATGCCGGTCGCCGCGAAGAACACGTCGTCGGACCTGACCAGGTCGTTGGTCGTGAGCACCTGGCTGAGGTCGTGTCCCGCGTCGATGGCCTTGCCACGCTCGGCGTCGTCGCGCGGCCACAGCTTGCCCTGGATCACCCCGCCGAGGCACTTGAGCGCGCACGCGGCCACGATGCCCTCAGGCGTGCCGCCGATCCCGAGCATCAGGTCGATCCCGGTGCCCGTGCGGGCCGCCATGATCGCGCCGGCCACGTCGCCGTCGGTGATGAACTTGATGCGCGCGCCCGTCTCCCTGATCTCCTTGACCAGCCGCTCGTGCCTGGGCCGGTCCAGCACGACCACCGTCACGTCGGACGGGGAGCAGTGCTTGGCCCTGGCGACCGCGTTGATGTTGGCGGACACGGGGGCCTCGATGTCGACCAGGTCGGCCGCCTCCGGGCCGGTGACCAGCTTCTCCATGTAGAACACGGCCGAGGGGTCGTACATGGAGCCGCGCTCGCTCACCGCGATGACCGACACGGCGTCGGGCATGCCGAGTGCGGTCAGCCGGGTGCCGTCGATGGGGTCCACGGCCACGTCGCAGTCAGGGCCGCTGCCGTCACCCACGTGCTCGCCGTTGAACAACATCGGGGCGTGGTCCTTCTCGCCCTCGCCGATGACCACCACGCCGTTCATCGAGACCGTGTTGATCAGCTGGCGCATGGCGTTCACCGCCGCGCCGTCGGCGCCGTTCTTGTCACCGCGGCCTACCCACCGGGCCGCGGCCATCGCCGCCGCCTCGGTGACGCGGACGAGCTCCAGCGCCAGGTTTCGATCGGGCGCGTGCTCGCTCGTGGCGAGCGCGGGCGGTACGGAATCGGACATCATTGGCCTCCTCGCAGACAACTCTCTCGATCGTAGTTGCCCTTCTCTTCCCGCCCAGAGGGGGATAATCTGCCTGGTCCGGCTTAGTCCTGTGCCTGCGGCGGGCTGCGGAGGCATCGGTAAGCTCGAGTTGGGAACGGATTTTGCGCCATACCCTGTGCGCGTCAGGGATCTTGCCTTCACCATGGAGCATGGCGCCGCGCCGTGGAGGAGGGCGAATGAGCGATGTGGAAAACGTGGTGGCTCAGCCGCGCACGTCCGAGCGGGGAGCGGCGACACGAACCTCGCTGCTCGCCGCCGCGCGGGAGGTCTTCGTCTCCAAAGGTTTCGCCGAAGCAGGCGTGACCGACGTGGTGGCGCGGGCCGACGCCAGCGTGGGCAGCCTCTACCATCACTTCTCCGGCAAGGCCGACCTCTACCTGACGCTGTTCGAGGAGTGGCAGGCCCGGCAGACCCAGCGGACCAAGCAGGCGGCCAGAGCGGCCCGCGCCGACGGCGAGAGCGACCCCATGCGGGTGTTCCTCAGCGCCGCCCGCGCCTACCTCGACGGCTGCCTGGAGGAACGCGAGGTGGCCGCGCTGTTCCTGCGTGGCGACGGCCCGCCCGGCTTCGACGTGGTCATGCGCGACCGGCTGCGCATGTGGGCGCAGCGCAATGCGGCGTTGTTCGAGGACCAGCCCGCACTCGTCGTGGTGATCACCGGCGCGCTGGCCGCGGCCGTCTCCGAAGTCGTGCGCACCGGCGACCGCGGGCTGGCCGAGGAGGTCCTCGCGATCATCGGGCAGATCCGCCCGACCGGGTCCGCGACCGCCTCCTCCAGCGGGTAACCTCGCCAACTGTGCGACGGTTCACCGAAGGTTTCTATGGCTACGTGGTAGCGCTCTGCGTCTGCCTCGCGGGGGCGGGGTTGTTCCTGCTGGCCGCCCCACAGGGGCGCGAGGCGCACATCCCGCGGCGCGACTACTCGATCACCGTCGCCAACTTCGGCCACTCCGTGCCGTACGCGGTGTGGGCGCCGCGACAGGACCCGCAGGACTGGGTGCCCAACAGCAACAGGATCGCCAAGGGCGAGAACGGCGCGCAGGTCCTCTACCTCGGCTACGCCACGGCCAAGCTGCAGCATGCGATGTTCGCGCAGAGCAACGAGCAGCCCGCCGCCGGCTTCGCCAGCCGCATGGCCAACTCCGACAAGGCCGTCGGCACGCAGCAGGTCGGCGGGGTCACGTGGGAGCAGCGCTACCGCGAGGACAAGAACCAGCGCACGCTGGTCCGCTTCCTGCCCGACGTGACCCTCGTGATCACCGGCACGGCCGACTGGCCGGAGCTGGCGCAGCTGGCGTCCGTCCTGCAGGAGCGCCCCAAGGACTGATCGAGTCAGGCGCTCTCGGCGTCGCACGCGATGCGTCGAAGCCGGAAAAGCAGCGTGCTGGACAGCGCCTGTCGCAGGCGCGAGCAGCGAGGCCGCTCAGACGTTGCCGCTCAGACGTTGAAGCGGAACTCGACCACGTCGCCGTCGCGCATCACGTAGTCCTTGCCCTCGACGCGGGCCTTGCCGGCGGCGCGGGCGTTGGCGATCGAGCCGGCCTCGACCAGGTCGTCGAAGGAGACGACCTCGGCCTTGATGAACCCGCGCTGGAAGTCGGTGTGGATCACACCGGCCGCCTCCGGCGCGGTGGCGCCCTTGCGGATCGTCCAGGCCCTGGTCTCCTTCGGCCCGGCCGTCAGGTAGGTCTGCAGGCCGAGCGTCTCGAAGCCGACCCTGGCCAGCTGGCGCAGCCCCGACTCCTCCTGGCCGACCGACTGCAGCAGCTCCAGCGCCTCCTCCTCGTCGAGCTCGACCAGCTCGGACTCGATCTTGGCGTCGAGGAAGACCGCCTCGGCCGGGGCGACCAGCGACGACAGCTGCTCCCTGAGCGCGGTGTCGGTCAGCTCGTCGGCGTCGAGATTGAAGACGTACAGGAACGGCTTGGCCGTCAGCAGGTGCAGCTCGCGCAGCTCGGTGCCGTCCAGGCCGCTCTCGAAGATGGTCTTGCCGGTCTCCAGGACCGCCTTGGCGGCCTCGGCGGCCTCCAGCGCGGGCTTCTTGTCCTTGACGTTGCGCGCCTCCTTCTGCAGGCGCGGGATGGCCTTCTCGACCGTCTGCAGGTCGGCCATGACCAGCTCGAAGTTGATCGTCTCGATGTCGCGCTTGGGGGCGATCTCGCCGTCCACGTGCGTGACGTCCGGGTCGCTGAAGACACGGATGACCTGGCAGATCGCGTCGGTGTTGCGGATGTTGGAGAGGAACTGGTTGCCCCTGCCCTGCCCCTCCGAAGCCCCCTTGACCAGGCCCGCGATGTCGACGAACTCGACCTTGGCGGGCAGGATGCGCGCCGAGCCGAAGATCTCGGCCAGCACGGGCAGGCGGTCGTCAGGCACGCCCACGATGCCCACGTTGGGCTCGATGGTGGCGAACGGGTAGTTCGCGGCGAGCGCGTTGCCGGTCTTGGTCAGCGCATTGAACAGCGTGGACTTACCGACGTTGGGCAGGCCGACGATGCCTATAGAGAGACTCACGGAGCCCAAGTTTACGTGCTGAGCGTAACGAGCGTGTCGGGCGGGAACGGCGTGCCGAAGTCCTGCAATCATCGATGGAGTGGACGTGGTCTCGGTTCTCATCGGTCTCGCCGTCGGGTTGCTCATCGGGTTCCTGGTCGCCAGGACGCGAGCGGCGGTGCGGGTGGCCGAGGCCGACGCGCGGGCCAAGAGCGCCGCCGAAAAGCTGGTCTACGTCGAGGAGCAGCTGGCCGAGCGCTTCCAGGCGCTGTCCACGCGCGCGCTCGACGTCAACAACATCCGGTTCCTGGAGCTGGCCGAGACCAGGCTGGCGGCCAGCCGCGCGGAGGCCGCGGGCGAGCTGGAGCAGCGCAAGCAGGCCGTCGAGCACCTGGTCGAGCCGCTGAAGGACGCGCTGTCGCGGGTCGAGGCGCAACTGCGCGACACCGAGTCGGGCCAGCGCGCGGCGCGGGCGGAGCTGGCCCAGCAGATGGAGTTCATGCGCCAGAGCCACGAGCAGCTGCGTTCCCAGACCACCGCCCTCGTGAGAGCGTTGCAGCGGCCGGAGGCCCGCGGCCGGTGGGGCGAGCTGCAACTGCGCAGGGTCGCCGAGATCGCCGGCATGCAGCGTCACTGCGACTTCGACGAGCAGGTCACGGAGGGCTCCATGCGGCCCGACATGGTCGTGCGGCTCGCCGGCGGCAAGAACATCGTGGTTGACTCCAAGGTCTCGCTGGCGGCCTATCTGGAGGCCGCGGAGGCGTCGGACGAGTCGCTGGCCACGGTCCGGCTCGACGCGCACGCCAGGCACGTGCGCGAGCACATCGACCGGCTGGCCGCCAAGTCCTACTGGCAGGCGTTCAACCCGTCGCCGGAGTTCGTGGTGCTGTTCATCCCCGGCGAGGCGTTCCTGGCGCCGGCGCTCGAACGCGATCCCGGGCTGCTGGAGTACGCCATGGCGCGGCGTGTGCACATCGCCACGCCGACGACGCTGATCACAATGCTGCGCACCGCTCATTACGCCTGGCAGCAGGCCGCGCTGAGCGAGAACGCGCGAGCGGTGTTCGAGCTGGGCAAGGAGCTGTACGACCGGCTGTCGTCGCTGGGCAGGAACGTCGATGCGCTGGGCAAGGCGTTGACCCGGGCCGTGGAGGCGTACAACAAGTCGGTCGGATCGCTCGAAAGCCGCGTCCTGGTCACCGCACGCAAGCTGCACGATCTGGGCGTTGTGGACGGCGATCTGGACTCACCTGGGATGCTCGACGGGCTCCCGAGACCCCTGTCATCCCCCGAACTACTCGAAACGTCGCCTCTGATTTCCAGCTCGAACGGTAAGTTGGCCCACGGGTCGCAGTAAACGGGGCCAATGAATGGGGGGCGGTCCAGTGGGGGAGAAAGGCAGGCGTTCGGCTGTCAGGTTGACCGCTCGAGGCGCCATCGCGCTCGCCCTGGTCGCCACCCTGGCGGGCTATGTGGTGGCGGCGCTGACGGACGTCCAGGAGGTGGTGGGGGCGGCCTTCGTCCTGGCCAGCCTGCTGGGGGCGCTCCTGGTCAACCGCCGTGAGCTGCTGTCGCTGGTGGTGACGCCGCCGCTGGTGTTCTTCTGCGCCACGTTGTTCGTCGAGCTCGGGCGGGCGTTCGGCTCGGTGTCGATCGTGCAGTCGCTGGCGCTCGGCCTCTACACGTCGCTGACACGGGGCGCGCCGTGGTTGTTCGCCGGGTCGGCCATCGTGCTGGGCGTGGCGTGGCGGCGTGGGCTGCGCGACAACGTACGTGAGCTGCGGGAGGAGCTGAAGGCGGGCGCCGAGGTGCCGCGCCCGCGCCAGCCGTTCGTGCCGGAGCCGGAGGGCTATTTCGAGCCCAAGATCTACGGGACGCCGCGCGGCGAGGACTAGCCGCCTGCGGCTGCCGTGGCACCTGCGGGACCTTCCGGAGGAGGCGGGACGAGGACGTCGTTGATCAGCTGGGTGTCGGTGTACTCGGTGATTTCCGCGATCTTGCCGTCGCGCATGCGCATGATCCAGCAGTACCGGTTGGGGTAGCGGCGGCCGGAGCGGGTGGTGCTGTGGTTGCGGCCCTCGACGACGACCAGGTCGCCCTCGGCGATGATGCGCTCGGCGCTGACCGTGTTGGGGCCGGTGAGCTGCGCCGCCAGCGGGGCCAGGAGTTCGTCGAGCACGGCACGTTTGCCCTGGTAGATGCGCGACCATGCAGTGGATCCGATGATCGTCCACCGGACGTCGTCGGCCAGCGCGTCAACGAACGGTCGGCCGTTGCCCCGAGCGGTCTCGGTGAAGACGTGCCACAGGAGTTGCTTGTGATCCTCGACGGTCATGCCGCGAACCTATTGGATGTGGATCATGATGGGATAGAGCTGCCTTGAAGCGCATCAGCCGCTGAACGACCTAGGGCCAATGGGCACACCGGCTCCGGGCGGCCACCGCGGTGGTCTTGTCCTCCTGGAGCCGTTCCTTGTCCAAGAACGGCTCCAGGGGGACGGCGAGGACTAGGAGACGGTCCTGAGGTCCTTGCGCAGCTCATGGGGCAGCGCGAAACGCATGCTCTCCTGCACCGGCTCGACCTCGGTCACGTCGCCGAACCCGTGCTCGGCCAGGTACGCGAGCACCTCCTCGACCAGCTCCTCAGGGACCGAGGCGCCGCTGGTCACGCCGACCGTGGTGACGCCCTCCAGCCACTCGTCCCGGATGAAGCCCGCATTGTCGACCAGGTAGGAGGCGTCGGCGCCGTAGTCCATGGCCACTTCGACCAGGCGCTTGGAGTTGGAGGAGTTTTCCGAGCCCACCACGATCACCAGTTGCGCCTCGGCGGCGATCTCCTTGACCGCGATCTGCCGGTTCTGGGTGGCGTAGCAGATGTCGTCGCTCGGCGGGTCGAGCAGGTTGGGGAAACGTTGCTTGAGTTTGGCGACGGTCTCGGTGGTCTCGTCGACCGACAGCGTGGTCTGCGACAACCAGATCAGCTTGCTCGGGTCCTTCACCTGCACCCGGTCGACCGAGTCGAGCCCGTCGACGAGCTGGATGTGCTCGGGAGCCTCGCCGGAGGTGCCCTCGACCTCCTCATGGCCTTCGTGGCCGATCAGCAGGATCTCGTAGTCCTGCCCCGCGAACCGCTTGGCCTCGTTGTGCACCTTGGTGACCAGCGGGCAGGTGGCATCGATGGTGCGCAGATTGCGCTGCTTCGCCGCGGAATGCACGGCCGGGGAGACGCCATGGGCGGAGAAGACCACGATCGCGCCCTCGGGGACCTCCTCGGTCTCCTCGACGAAGATGGCGCCCCTGGCCTCGAGCGTCTTGACGACGTGGGTGTTGTGGACGATCTGCTTGCGTACGTAGATCGGGGCGCCGTACTGCTCCAGAGCCTTCTCGACCGCTACCACGGCTCGATCGACTCCGGCACAGTAGCCCCGTGGCTTGGCTACCAGGACTCGGCGGGATGTAGGGGTCTGGGGCTCCATACTTTCTATGCTACGTGGAGCGGCCATCAAGCCCGCGCGTGCGTGGTCGTCCGCGGTTTGCCAGACTG
This sequence comes from Nonomuraea polychroma, assembly GCF_004011505.1. Classification (NCBI taxonomy): domain Bacteria; kingdom Bacillati; phylum Actinomycetota; class Actinomycetes; order Streptosporangiales; family Streptosporangiaceae; genus Nonomuraea; species Nonomuraea polychroma. Next base: position 7,993,251 of record NZ_SAUN01000001.1, on the reverse strand, counting down.
GCCGTCCACTACAGACCTCCCAGGGAGACGTCATGTCCCTCAGCGACGTGATACGCAACATCGCCAAAACCATTACCAACAAGGACGAGATGAAGGAGAAGGTCAAGGACCTTCCGCTCATGGTCGTCCAGTCCACGCTCAGCGCCGCCGGACAGGCGCTGCTGCTGGTGGACCGGGTGAAGAACTCCATCAAGGGCCTTGGCAACAAGGAAGAGCGCCAGGAGGAGCAGGCTGCCCGCCCCTCCGCCGCCGGCCAGGTGGCCGCGCCGCCGGCCGAGGAAGAGCCCGCCGAAGCTCGCCGTAAGGAGCCGGTCATCTTCGCGCCGCGGCCCGGCGCAGCCGAGCCGAACGGTGCCGCGAAGACCAAGCCCGACCCGGTCATCTTCGCGCCGGCGGGCAAGAAGGAGCCGGTCGCCACCGCCGAGCCCGAGGCTCCCGCCACCGAGCCGGCCGCCAAGACGGAGCCGGCCGCCAAGACGGAGCCGGCCGCCAAGACGGAGCCGGCCGCCAAGACGGAGCCGGCCGCCAAGACCGAGACGGCGCCCAAGCGTGCCGCCAAGAAGGAGGCGGCGCCCAAGCCCGCAGCCAAGACGAAGGTCGTGGACGAGCCCGCGCCCGCCGCCGAGCCGAAGGCCGCGCCCGCCGTCCCCAGGGCCGTCACCGAGCCCGTCGTCGAGGAGCCCTCCGCTCCGGAGGCCGTCACCGAGCCGGCCGTCGCGGAAGCGCCCGCTGCCGCGCCTGAGCAGGTCGCGAAGCCTGCCGAGCCGCTGCCGGGCTACGACGAGCTGACCGTCGCCTCCCTGCGCGCCAGGATGCGTGGCAAGACCGCCGAGCAGATCGGCGACTTCCTGGCCTACGAGCGGGCCACGCAGGGCCGCCCCGAGGTCGTGCGGATGTTCGAGAACCGCCTCGCCAAGCTGCAGGCCGGAGAGTAGTCGGAGCGAGCCCGTAGTCTTCCGCTATGCCCGAGAAGACCTCACCCGAGTCCCCGCTCCCCATCCGCACGGTCCTGCAGATGGTGGGCGGCTGGATCGCCAGGCTCGGCACGGTCTGGGTCGAGGGCCAGATCACGGATCTGAGCGCCCGCGGCGGCACGGTGTTCCTGACCCTGCGCGACCCGGTCGCCAACGTGTCCGCCAGGGTCACCGCTCCGCGCGGCGTCTACGAGGCTGCCGTGCCGCGACCGGCCGACGGCGCCAGGGTCGTCATGCAGGTGAAGCCGGACTTCTGGGTCAACAAGGGCTCATTCGCCTTCACCGCCCTGGAGATCCGCCCGGTCGGCGTGGGTGAGCTGCTGGCGAGGCTGGAGCGGCTCAGGCAGCTGCTGGCCGCCGAAGGGCTCTTCGGCGCCGAGAGGAAGCGGCGGCTGCCGTTCCTGCCGGGCACGATCGGGCTCATCTGCGGCCGCGACTCCGCGGCCGAGCGGGACGTGCTGGAAAACTCCCGCCGGCGCTGGCCCGCCGTGCGGTTCAAGGTCGAGGAGGTGGCCGTCCAGGGGCCTTACGCGGTGGGCGAGGTGACCGAGGCGCTCCGCAAGCTGGACGCGGACGCCGACGTCGATGTGATCGTCGTCGCCCGCGGCGGCGGCTCTCTGGAGGACCTTCTGCCGTTCTCCGATGAGACGCTCGTCCGCGCGGTGGCCGCCTGCCGCACGCCCGTCGTGAGCGCCATCGGTCACGAACAGGACAGCCCGCTGCTCGACCTGGTGGCGGACGTACGCGCGTCCACCCCCACCGACGCCGCCAAGAAGGTCGTGCCCGACGTCGGGGAGCAGCTCACGCTGGTGCGCCAGCTCCGCGACCGGGGCCGCAGGGTGGTGAGCGGCTGGCTCGACCGCGAGATGTCCTGGCTGACATCCGTACGCTCCCGGCCCTCACTGGCCGATCCCGTACGCGAGCTCGAGCGCAGGGCCGAGCAGGTGGAGTCGTTGCGTGACCGGGCCAGGCGCTCCTTGTCCGGCTCGCTCGACCGGGCCGCCGACGACCTGGTCCACCTCAGGGCCCGCCTGATCGCGCTGTCCCCGGCGGCCACGCTGGAGCGCGGGTACGCCATCGTCCAGCACCCTTCCGGCGAGGTGGTGCGCCTGGCCAAGGACGTGGCGCCCGGCTCGTTGCTGACGGTCCGCCTGTCCGACGACAGACTGACCGTTCGAGTGGAAAACGAGGGCGCATAGCGGGTCCGAGGTCTACGTTCGGGACATGAGAGGACTCGTGCAGGTCGCCCAGCACGCCGACGACCTCGACAGGGCCACGGCTTTCTACCGCGATGTGCTCGGCCTGCGGCACCTCGCCACCTACCGGCCGCCCGGGCTGGCCTTCTTCGACCTCGACGGCGTACGGCTGCTGATCGAGAAGGGCGCGCCGTCCGCGGTGCTGTACCTCGCCTCCGACGACCTCGACGCGGATGTGGCGCGACTGCGGGCCCATGACGTCGTGATCGTCGAGGAGCCGCATCTGATCTTCACCGACGACGGCACGTTCGGCACGCCGGGCAAGGAGATCCGCATGGCCGCGTTCAGGGATTCCGAGGGCAACCTGCTCTGCCTCATGACCTGAGCACGCGCATGCTGGGCTTCATGCTCTGAGCCGCAGCTATGGGCGGGTGACGGCCGCGACGAGCGCCGTCAGGCCCGATTTGATCGCGTCGATCGTCATGCCGCGCTCCTCGGTCTGCACGGCGATCAGGCGGGCGTTGACCGGCGCGAGCAACGCGTCGGCCAGGAACGCCGTGTCGGCGAGCGGGCAAGCCTCGGCGACCAGCGTGGCCAGGTGGATGTGGTGCACCTTGTAGGGCCCGCTGAACCCACCTCGCTTGCCGCCCTGCTCCAGCAGCAGGAACAGCTCCTGCTGCGCCGCGATACGGTCGACCAGCGCGTGCAGGAACGCCGTGATCCGCTCGGCCGCCGGGGCGCCCGGGCCGAGCGGCGGAGGGCCGGCGAAGAACGCCGACTGGAACTGCCGCTCCCGCTCGTCGAGCAGCGCGTAGACCAGCCCGGACCGGTCGCCGAAGCGGCGGTAGACGGTGCCTACGCCGACGCCGGCCACTCGGGCCACTTCGTCGAGCGACAGCTCGGCGGCGCCGCGCTCGGCGATCATCCGGCCCGCCACTTCGATGATCTTCTGCCGGTTGCGCGCGGCGTCTGCCCGTTCCGGCTGAGGTTGCCCGACCAGGGGCAAGGAACGACGTCCGCGCACGTGTGGAGCATACAGCTTGTAACCGGAGAGTCCTCCGATTAGTCTCGAACCGGAGATTTCTCCAATTTTGAGGAGCTGACTATGCCCAACGAGTTCAACCAGCAGGTCATCGATGAGTTCCGTGCCAACGAAGGACGTGTCGGCGGCATGTTCGAGGGCGCGCCGCTGGTGCTGCTCACCACCACGGGAGCCAAGAGCGGCAGGCCGGTCACCACGCCCGTGATGTATCTCGCGGACGGCGAGCGCTACGTCGTCATCGCCTCCAACGCCGGCGCGGACCACCACCCCGCCTGGTATCACAACCTGCGGGCGACGCCCTCGGCCACCGTGGAGGTCGGCACGGAGACGTTCGAGGCCAAGCCCGTCTTCATCGAGGGTGAGGAGCGTGACCGGCTCTACGCCAGGATGGTCGCGCAGGCGCCCGGCTTCGCCGAGTACGAGGCCAAGACGAGCCGCCGGATCCCAGTGGTGGCGCTGCTGCCCCAGGCCGCCTGAGCATCCCTCGACGCCAGGGCGTCCGGTCGTCGGAGCACGGCGCCGGCGAGGGGATGCCGTCGGGTGTGGTGCCCGCAAGGGCGGGCCGTCGGGTGTGGCGGTCAGAAGGGCGCGTCGTCGGCGCCTGAGGTGGGCTCGGAGCGGCGGGCCATGGCGGCGGCCAGCTTGACCCTGGCCCCCTGGAGCCACTCCTCGCAGACCGCCGCCAGTTTCTCCCCGCGCTCCCAGAGCTCGATCGACTGCTCCAGGGTGAGACCGCCCGTCTCCAGGCGGCGCACCACCTCGGTCAACTCCTCGCGGGCCTGCTCGTATGAGGGCGCCTTCTCGTCTGCTGCCACGGTCATCAGCCTAGACGGGCCGGACGACATCCGGCGCGCAGCGTTCAATCCGTTTACTCAGAGTCGTCATTCGCTACGCTAGGTCGCCGTCGATGGATGGCGGCCAACGCCCACTACGGCGTCTGACTCCCGGGAGCGCTCTGATGTCTGATCCCGGGACAAGTGATGCGTCAACCACTATGGGCCCCCGCGCGTCGAATCGTCACGGCGTTCACGCTGACTCGGGAGGCCCCTCATGATCCGTCGCATCATCCGGAAACGACGCTCCGCGCCCACCCTGGCGGGCATCAGCCTCGAGGAGGAGCTCGCCCTGATCAGGGTCGAGCTCATGTACGGCCTCCGTGTCAACCGGGAGGCCTACCTCCGCAGGAAGGTCGACGAGCGCAACGAGATGGCCAGCCGCATGCGCGAGAGCGACACCGCGGACATGCTGGCTGACCTGCGCGGCTCGCTGGAGCGGGCAGTGCGCCCCACCGTGGTGGACCTCCAGAGCCGGACGACGGTCGTGGACCTGCAGAGCAGGCGGCAGGGGCAGTCCACCCAGGACCCAGAGCCCGCCTGACGCACCCCTCCGCTCGCGCTCCATGCCGAATGCGTAAGGCGTGAGAGTCCATGCCTATTTTGGTCAGGAATCCATGGCGGCCAGGCTAGGCGATTTTAGGCGTCTGGCCTGGTCAATAGGCGATTCGACTGGGAAGTGACAGGAATCGGCACTGGAGCCTGTCATCGTGCCCCGGTTTGCCGTGAGGGCTGTCGTGCCTGCAGCATGGGCGTGGCTTTCCTGGAAGAATGGCGGAGACCGGATAGGGTGACTACTTCACCGCGGATGATGGGGATCGGCAACGGACGACACCGCGCCAGCCGGGGGGATCGGCGCGAGCGGAGGCGTGATGGCTCGTAGGTCTACCGTCCAGCACGATCCTCGGATCGCTGACGGGCCCGGGCTTTCCGCAACCCTGGACACGGCTGACTTCGACGCGCCGCCACCCCGCAGGCCGCGCCGTGGAGGCTGGTCCGGTGGCGGCGGGCGGTGGCTGGTGTGGACCGGTCGCATCATTCTTTGGGCGCTTATCGTGGTTATCGTGGTGAATGGGATCCGTGCCCCATTTGAGCGGTTTACCCAGCAAGAAGCGGTAACACCCAATGGCGCCGCAGTGGCGAACAACGGATTCCCGGTGGATCGTGGCATGGCTTTCGCCGCCCAGTTCGCCGGGGTCTATCTCAATTTCAGCCCAGAGGACGACGTCAGCAGGTCACGCAAGCTGGCGGCGTTCCTGCCCGACGCCTCGGACCCGCGCATGGGCTGGGACGGCCTGGGCAAGCTGGCGGCCGTCGCCATCCAGCCGTACGACATCGAGACCACCGACGCCCAGAACGCGGTGGTCAGCGTGGCCTTCCAGTCCGGCCCCCGCAGGCTGATGTTGTCGGTGCCGATCTACTACGCCGGCGACGAAGGGGGCAAGAGGTTCGTCGTCTCCGGCCGCCCGGCCATCCTCCCCGCGCCCGCTCCTGCCGAGCTGCCTCAGGTGGCGCCGCCGGAGACCGACGACGCGGCCGCCGCCGAGCTGAAACCACAACTGGAGGGCTTCTTCAAGGACTACGCGTCCGGCGACGCCGCCGGGCTGCAGCGTTACGTGGCCGCCGGCAAGAGCCTGCCGAGCTTCGGCGGCGCCTTCACCTTCGCAGAGCTCAAGAAAGTCGTGGTGCCTGTGGGGGGTGCCACCCGAGAGATCCAGGCGGTCGTCGTGTGGGTCGTGCCGAACGGCGAGGCCCAGGCCACCCCGAACGCCACCGACCCCGCCACGGTCGGCGCGCGCTTGGAGCAGGCCTACCGGCTTACCGTCGAGAAGCAGGGCGACAAGTGGTTCGTCGCCGACATCCGCGGCGCCGGCCGGGTCGTTGACTAGAGGCTCGGCCGCGCTGCCGATCGGTACCCCCCGGGAGGACGAGAAGTGATCTTGAAGACCCTAACGCTCACCTTGATCGAAATGTCGCCGACCCCCACGTCGACCGGCATCGACACCGGAGGGCTCGCCGACTTCCTGCGCGCGTTCTTCGCTCCGCTGTTCCTCGTCGTCGTGTCCGTGGTCGCGCTCTTCTTCCTCTTCACCCGCGAGATCACGCGATTCGTGCAATTCCTGATCTTGGCCGTGGCCATCGGAGTGATCTTCTACGTTCCCAACATCATCGAGGTGACGGCGAAGGCAATCGCGGGCGCACTGGGCATCAGATAAGTGGTTGAGACCGTCCCGCGGCGGTCATACACGAGCGGGTGGAGAGGAGGACCGGGTGGACCTGCCCACGTATACGAACATCTGGCGGATAGAGAAGCGGCTCTACAAGCTGTACGACCTACGGCTGCCGATGCCGCTGCCTATCGTCTGGATCGGCGTCTTCGTCGGGGTGTTCATCCCGTGGTCCCTCCTGCTGATCCTCGTAGGCGTGCCGGTGGCGATGCCGTGGCACGTGCTGTTCCTGGTGCCGCCCGGAATCGTGACGTGGTTGTCGACCCGCCCCGTCATCGAGGGGAAGCGGCTCACCGAGCTCCTCGAGTCCCACTTGCGTTACCTGGGCGAGCCGAAGGCGTGGTACCGCCTCAAGCCCGTGGGCGAACCCGAGACGATCACCTTTGCCGCGCGCGTGTGGCGTACCTCCCCAGCGCGGGCCAAGGCCAAGCGGCCGGGCAAGAGCCGTCACCCGCAGCGCAGGCGCGAGGAGCAGCGGATCGCCGGGCCCCGCCAGGTGCGCCCCGCCGTCGCGGCCGCTGCCGCCGCGGCCGGCCACGCTCCGGTCGCCGAGCCGGCGGCCACGCGCACCGGCTGGGGCGCCCGCCGCGGCGCCGCCGCGCCCGCGCTCAAGGCTCAGGCGCGCCAGCCCGCTCCTGCCCCGGCACGACGCGATGAGGGGCTCTCCGGCGGTCCTGGGCACCGCCAGGACCTGCCCGTGGTGGTCATGCCCGGGGACGACTCCGGTACGACGTCGCCGCCGTCGCCCGCACGGGTCGAGCGCGAGCCGTCGACTCCGCGCACCAGCGGCAGGACGGACAGCGGCCAGAGAGTTCGTGGTCGGTCGGACGGCGGTCCGTCGGACAGCGGCCGCTCAGACGGCGCTCGGACGGACAGTAGGCGGACGGACGGCGCTCGGAAGGGCGGCGGGAAGTGGACCGGCGGTCGGCGGTTCTCCGCCCGGGAGGGTGCGATCAGGCAGGCCGCGAGCCAACAGGCCGCGCTCCGGGATGCGGCACTCCGGGAAGCGGCCATCCGGGATGCGGCGCTTCGCGAGCCCTCCGGTCCGGAACCCTCCGGCCGTGAGACTACGGACCGGGCCGCGGCGACTCCCCAGACTGCGTCTCCTGCGGCCGCGGGTCCTGAGCCCTGGGCCCGTGAGGTCACCGGTCCTGAGGCCGCGGCCCGTGAGGTCGGAGCCCCTGAAGCCGCCGGCCATGAGAGCGATGACCCCGAGACGGCGGCCCATGTTGCCGCAGCTCCTGAGATCGGGGCCCATGCGACCACACCCCCCGAGATCGCCGGCCATGAGAGCGATGACCGGGAGACGGCGGGCCACGAGAGCCGGCCCGATGGTGACGATGGCCGGGGAAGCGGGGTCCACGAGCGGACGGGCGATTCCGGAGCTCACGGTGAGGCGGAGGACGTGCCTGGGGCGGTCGTGCCGATCAGGACGGCGCAGAGTCGCAGGCCTGCCGCGGGCAAGCCGATCGACACCGAGGCCCTCCGGCGGCTGAGGAAGCTCGCGGCCAGCGCCGACGCGCCCGCCGAACCGGCGGCCGACCGCGGGGAGAGGGCCGGCCCGGTCGAGGGCGACCGCCCCGAGGACGAGGTCGCGCGAGACCAGCACAGGAAGGGACAGCCGCCCAAGCTGGGCCCTGCGCTGGCGGTGCAGGGCAGCCAACGGGTCTGGCCGCCGCTCAACCCGAACGCCAAGCCGTTGCCCCGTCCCGGCGTCTCCCGCCCCGGCCACGCAGGCGAGCAAGAGCCGGGCCGGCGCGATGTGCCAGGCCAGGACGCCACGGCGGCAGACGAGCCCGTCACGCACAGCACGGCGGGCGACGCGCCGTCCGAGGGCGCCGGAACGCGCCCGCCACGTGGGGTCGCCGACACGCCGACCGGCCCCTCGGCGCCGGCCGGAGCGGGGAACCGGCCCAGGCTGACGCCGGTCCCGTCCGATGACCCCGCCGTGACGGGGGAGGGAACGACCGGCGATCGCGGGGCCTCGGCGCCGGGCGTGCCGGACGATCGCTCTGCGGCGGCCGCGCGCGGTCGGCCCGCACCGGCTGAGCACGATCGGCCTGCCGCTGCGGCGTGGGAGCAGTCTGCGGGGGCGGAAGGCTCGATCGGTGGCCCGGCCAGAGGCGGGCCTGGGGCGGTTGAGGGGCTTGTGGGGCCGGTGCCGAGCCCCGGTGAGACGCGGGTGCGCAGGGTCGAGTCCGTGATCGGGCGGGACTCCGGCGGCTGGCGGCGGATCGCTCAGGTGGTCGTCGGCGGCAACAACGTACGGACCGACGGGTCCGAGATCGACGAGGCCAGGGCCAGGGCCGTGTTCAGCGGCAGCCGCAGGATCGTGGTCCTCGGCTGCACCGGCGGCGCCGGGCAGAGCACCACGGCCCTCATGCTCGGCCACACCTTCGCCACCTACCGCGACGACAGGGTCGTGGCCGTCGACGCCAACACCGGCGGCACCACTCTGACCAGCAGGATCCAGCCGGAAACCCCGGAAACTCTCACGTCGCTGCTGTCCGGGCTGGACCGGGTCAGCGGTTACCTCACCATGCGCGGATACACCACACGGACGGCCTCCGGGCTCGAAGTGATCAGCGCGGACACCGACGCGGGCGCCGAGCAGCGCCTCGCGGACCGGTCCTTCTTCTCCGACCACCGGCTGGGCGAGTCCATGCGCCTGCTGGACCGCCATTACAAGCTGGCCGTGATCGATCCGGCCGCCGCCCTGGCGGCCCGGCTCCTGCCGTACGCGGACCAGCTCGTCCTCGTGGTCCCGGCGAGCGAGGAGGCGTCCGAGGCGGTGGCGATGACGTACGAGTGGCTCGACGGGCACGGCTGCGCGGAGCTGCGCAGGCGTGCGGTGATGGTCGTCAACGGCGTGAGCAGGCGTTCGATGGCCGACGTCGAGCAGGCGGAGTCGGTGGCCAGGGGCAGATGCCGGGCCATCGTCAGGGTCCCCTGGGAGGACGATCTGGCGCCCGGCGGGGCCGAGATCGTCGATCCCGGGCAGTTGCGCGCGGCCGGGCGGCGGGCCTATCTCGCCCTTGCCGGTGTCGTGGTCGCGGGCTTCGCGGCACAGACCGTACGACCGAGCGAAGAGGAGTTGGCGAGTGACCCCCCGGGCACGAGAATCGGTGAGCGTTAAGTGAACAAGCGAGCAGGCCTGGCCCGGTCATGCGCCGAGGGGGCGGCATGACCAGGGCGTCCCGAGCGCACCAGCGCCTCGCGGTCCGCTACTTCGACGACCGCATCCTGCTCACAGACACCTGCGCATGGGCATACTTCCGCCTCCCGACGGTCAGCTACGAGTTCGTCACGCCAGAGGAGCGTGAGGCGCTGGCCACCAACATCACGATCGCGCTGGCCGCGATCAGGATGCCCGACGCCGAGGTCCATCTGAGGGTCGCGCACCGCACGTACCCCGCCGCGGAGTGGGCCATGGCGCTCAACGCCACGTCCGACGAGGGGCCCGGCTGGCGCGACTACCTCGAGGAGATGTACCGGCACGTCTGGGCCAAGGACTTCTGGACCAAGGAGGTCTACCTCGGCGTGCGGTTGGGCCCGCGGGGCAAACAACTCGGCAGCGGCGTGCTCGCCCAGCTGTTCGGCTTCTACCAGAAGACCGAGAAGGCGCTCGGCATGGCGGACGACCACGTACCCGACAGCGAGATAGGGCGGTGGACCGAACAGGCCGAACGCCTGGGCCGAGCCCTCGCATCGAGCGCTCTCTACGCCCGGCACGCCACCTCCGTCGAGGTGGCGTGGTTGTTCCAGCACGCGGCCGCGGGTGCGCTCGGCGACCCGCCGCCGTCGGCCAGCCCGCGGCGGCGCTGGGGCAGGGGCGAGATCGAGTCGCTGGTCGAGGGCGAGATCCACAATGGCAGGTCGCTGCTGCGCATCGTGCAGCCGCAGGGCGACTCGTACGTGGCCAACCTGTCGTTCGCCCGTTTCCCGGACCTGATGCCGTTCCCCGACGGCGAGCCGTGGCTGCACTTCGCCGACCAGTTGCCGTTCCCGGTGGAGATCTCGTCGCGGATGCGGCTGATCCCGCCGGTCAAGGCGTCGAAGGACGTGGCGCGCAAGCTGGCGCACGCCCGCGACATGGACCACCACATCCGCGAGGCCGGCGCGGAGGCGCCGCTGGCGCTGGCCGAGCAGATCGACGCGGCCCGCATGCTGGAGCACGGCATCACGAAGGAGCGGCTGCCCTTCGTGTACGGCTGGCACCGACTGATCGTGTCCGCCCCGACCGAGGAGATCTGCGTGCAGCGGGTCGAGGCGGTCGTCGAGCACTACCGGGACATGGGCATCGATGTGGTCAACTCCACCGGCGACCAGTTCTCGCTGTTCTGCGAGTCGCTGCCGGGCGAGAGGGTACGCGTCAACGCCTACGCCCAGCGCCAGCCGCTGCGTACGATCGCGGGCGGCATGGCCACGGCCACCGTGGACCTCGGCGACCGGCTGGGCGAGGGCAGCGAGGGCTGGCTAGGCCCGTACATCGGCGAGACCGTCGGCCGCGCCCGCAGCATCGTGCACTTCGATCCGCTGGTGGCGGCCACCCGCAACCGGCCGACCGCCATCGCGATCACCGGCGAGCCGGGCGGCGGCAAGACCACGCTCGCCCTGCTGATGATCTACCAGATGGCGTTGCGCGGCGTGACGGTCGCGGTGATCGACCCGAAGGGCGACGCCGAGTCCCTGGTGAAGCTGCTGGAGAGGCGGGGCCGCAAGGCGAGGATCATCCCGCTCGGCTCGGCGGCGCCCGGCCTGCTGGACCCGTTCTCCTTCGGCGACGACATCGCGGCGAAGAAGACCATGGCCACCGAGACGTTGCGGCTGCTGCTGCCGCGGATGTCGGAGGAGCGCGAGTCGGCGATGATCCAGGCGGTGGCCGCCGTCTCCAACCAGCCCGACCCGTCGCTCGGCAAGGTCGTGGACCACCTGGAGGCGGCCGACGACCCGGCGTCGAAGAACCTGGGCGCCGTCTTGCGCTCGATGTCGGAGATGCACCTGGCCAGGCTCTGCTTCGACCCCTCGGGCGGCGACCAGATCGACACCGAGGGGTGGACCACCGTGTTCACGCTCGGCGGGCTGACGTTGCCCGACGTGGCGACGAGCAGGGAGGACTACTCCTATGAGCAGCGGTTGTCGGTCGCCCTGCTCTACCTGGTGTCCCAGTTCGCCCGCCGGCTCATGAACGGCCTGGACCGGCGTGCCCCGAAGGCGATCTTCCTGGACGAGGCGTGGGCGATCACCTCCACGCCCGAGGGCGCCAAGCTGGTGCCGGAGGTCAGCAGGATGGGCCGCTCCCGCAACACCGCGCTCGTGCTGGTCTCGCAGAACGCGGGAGACCTGCTGAACGAGCAGGTGACCAACTGTCTGTCGTCCGTCTTCGCGTTCCGGTCCACCGAACGGGTGGAGGTGGACCACGTCATGTCCCTGCTCGGGGTGGAATCGTCGGAAGAGCACAAGGCCGTGCTGCGCTCGCTCGGAAACGGCGAATGCGTATTCCGCGATCTGGATGGCAGGGCAGGCCGGATCGGAGTAGACCTGATCTCCGAGGAACTTCTCCGTTGGCTCGACACCAACCCGACGCACGACAAACCCGACGGCAACGGGCATGATGATCTTCAAGGGGGCGTGGGCAGGGCGCAGGAGGTACGGTCATGAAGATCCGGCTATCCCGACGAATCGCGCTGGCTCTTGCGCTGGTCGCCGGCATCCTCCTGGTGCCGCTGGTCATCGGAGGCGTGTCCGCGCCGGCCGCCGCGGCCCCCTGTGACCTGTCGGGCCCGCTCACCCCCGAGGTGGTGGGCGGCGGCACCGACGGCCTGATGCAGGCGCCGATCCCGCCGACCGGGGCGCCGACCACGAACTACGGGCAGTTCGGCATGAGTGGCCAGTTCTGGCACACGCACGAGCTGGGCTGCGCCGACTACGTCGCCGTGCTCGGCAACATGTGGGCCAACGGCATCTTCACCGCGGCCAAGGCCATCGACCGGCTGACGATCACGACATACCAGGCGGCGGCCACCGAAGGGCCGCTCCAGGCGATCAAGGACGTCGTCGACGACATCGTCACCAGACTCGCCGACGCCATGTACTGGCAATTCCTCCAGCCGATCGTGATCCTCGGCGCGATCTGGCTGGCCTGGTACGGCCTGATCCGCAAGCGCGCCACCACGACCACCGAGGGCGTGATCTGGATGGTGCTCGCGGTCACCGTGGCGGTCTGGTTCTTCAGCCGGCCCGGCGACTTCACGGGCCTGGGCAAGGTCGTCACCGACAAGACCGGCGAGGTCGTCAACTCGGCCTTCTCCGGCCTGCCCGGCGCGGGCGGCGCCTCTTGCCTGCCCTCGCCCGGTCAGACCACCCCTGAGGTCAAGGCCGGCGGGTACGCCCAGACCGGCACGCCGGGCGTCGACCAGAACGCCGACGCGCTGTGGTCCACGCTGGTCTGCAAGCCGTGGCTGGTGGGCCTGTTCGGCACCGCCGACCCGCAGCAGCCCATCGTGCGCGACTGGGGACGCAAGGTCCTGGAGATGCAGTCGATCCCGCCGGCCGTGGCCGGCCAACCGGCCCCCGACGTGGGGGCCCGCCAGCAGGAATACGCCGCGCTGGCCGACAAGCTCAGGAACGACCCCCGCTACACGGTCTTCTCCGGCCGCGACTGGTCCAACCGGCTCGGCGTCGCGGTCGGCGCGTTCATCGCCGCCATAGTGGCCGGGCTGCTCATCTTCCTGGTGGCGGTCTCGCTGCTGGTGCTGAAGGTCGGCTTCCTGCTGCTGCTGATCCTGGGACCGATATTCTTGCTGATCGGCGTGCATCCGGGCAGCGGCCGCATCGTCGCCCTGCGCTGGGTGGAGATGCTCATCGGCACCCTGCTCAGGCAGGCTGTGCTGACGATCGTGCTCAGCGTGCTCGTTTACGGGTACGCCCTGATCATCTCCACCGCCATGCCGTGGGGCATGCAGGTGTTGTTCATGGCTCTGCTGACGATCGCGGTGTTCTTCTACCGGCGCCCGTTCCAGCATCTGTTCGCCTCGATCAACGGCCACACGGTCGCCACCCGCATGCTGGGCGAGGCGGCGAGCTCGCCCGTGCTCGAACGGTCGGCGGGCGCGTTGCCGCCGGTCGCGTCGGCCAGGATCGGCCGCTGGGGGCTGCGTAAGGCCGAGCCCCTCATCAGAGCGGCGACCGCGGCCAACCCGGCCGGAGCGGCGGCCACGACGGCCGCGGCGGCAGGACAGGCCAGGGTACGCGCCGAGGAAGGCGAAGGCGCCGCCTCCGGCACCAGGATCCCGGCGACCGCCGCTCCGCTCGACACCGACCAGCAGGGCGGCAAGACAGGCGGCCGGGCCGCGACGGAGCCGCGCAAGGGCACCGCACCGCCGCTCAACCTGGGCACGACCGGCCCCCGAGGCCCCGCCGTCGGCGGGCCGCGCGTGGGCGGCACGGGCGGCCCGCGGCTGGGCGGCGCCGGCGGCGCTTCGTCGGGCGGCGGCTCGTCCTCCGGCGGCGGCTCGTCTTCGGGCGGCGGCTGGTTCAGCAGCCGGTCGGGTGGCGGCTGGGCGTCACGCGGCGGGTCGGCGAACGGCTCCCGTACCGGCTCCACCCGCGGGTCGCGGAGCTCGAGGTTCAGCGGCGGCACGCGCGCACCCGGCTCCGGAGGCGGCGGCCTGTTCGGCGGCTCGGGCGGCGGCGGGTCCCGCTCCGGTGGGGCGAGGCCGAACGGCGGCGCCCCCAGAGCCGGAGGCCCCCGGATCTTCGGCGGCTCCGACCAGCCGGCCCCCCGCGCGTCCGAGGCGCCGCCGCTGTGGCTGCGCAGCAGCCGTAACGGCGGCTCTGACGACCCCTCCGTGCCCTTCTGGCTCAAGCCGAACAACCCGGACAAGGACTGACCATGGCGCAGCCAGGTGACAGGCGCGGGCTGGCCTTCGCCGCCATCGTCGTGGTCATCGCCGCGGTCGGCGTCTACCTCACGTGGGCGGGCACGGAGGACCCGGCCCAGCCCGTGGCGCAGGCCACCACCCGCGCTACGAGCGTGCCGGGGCCGTCCAGCACGCCGCTGGCCACCGCGAGCTCCGCGCCGTTCGACGTCTACAACTACCTGCCGATGAAGAAGGAGCAGCTGGCCGCGGCGGCGGACCTGGCCCAACGGTTCACCGCCGCGTACGGCACCTTCAGGTACGACGAGGACCCGGCCGCCTACGCCGACCGGCTGAAGGCGTACACCACTCCTGAACTCGGCAACATCCTGACCCGCACGATGACGTCGGCGGGCACCGTCGAGCAGAACCGCAACGACCAGATCATCTCCACTGCCACGGCCAGACTGAAGGAGATCAGGCAGATCGAGAAGAACTCCATCGTCTTCGTCGTCGCCGGGACCAGGCAGGTCGCCGCGAAGAGCGGCGACAAGCAGCTCGCCGAGGAGTACGCGGTCACGGTGAGCCAGTCCGGGACCGACTGGCGGATCTTCGACATCATGCCGGCGACCGAGGGCCAGTTCGGGGACGAGTGATGAACGTCTCCCGAACGCGCCTCGCCCTGCTGATCGGCCTGGCAGGGGGGTTGCTGCTGGCCCTGGTCGTGGTGTCGCCGATGTTGCTGATCTCGATGCCGTCGTTCTTGAGCGAGGGGCGCACCTCCATCGACTGCGCGGACACGGCGCAGGTGGAAGAGGCCTCCGACTCGGCCACCGCCGACATCCCCGCCAATTACCTGGAGCTGTACAAGGAGCACGGCGACAAGATCGGCGTCCAGTGGAACATCCTGGCCGCCGTGGGCAAACGCGAGACCGACCACGGCCGCTCCAAGCTGCCCGGCGTCAGGAGCGGCACCAACTCCGCGGGCGCCGCCGGGCCGATGCAGTTCCTGATCTCCACGTGGGGCGGCAAGGCCAGGATCCCGGTGTCGTCGACGTTCAACGGATACGCCTCCGACGGAGACGGTGACGGCATCGGCGACGTGTACAACCCGGCCGACGCGATCCTCGGCGCCGCGAGGATGCTCAAGCGCAACGGGGCGCCCGAGAACGTGCGGCAGGCGTTGTTCGTCTACAACCGCGCCTGGTGGTACGTGGACCAGGTCGAGGAGATCGCCAGGAAGTACGCCAAGTCCGGGGACGTGAAGGTGCCGCCGCAGGCCGAGGAGGAATGCGACGACTCGCTGGTCGAGGCGGCGCCGAGCGATGTCGTGGCCAAGATATTGCAGTTCGCGCTGGCGCAGCGCGGGAAGCCGTATCTGTGGGGTGGCACGGGGCCCGACGCGTTCGACTGCTCGGGTGTCATTTACGCGGCGTACCGGTCGGCGGGGTTGTCGATCCCGCGGACGACGTTCGGGCAGTGGCCGTTCGGGGTGAAGGTGTTAGAGGGCGAAGAGCAGCCGGGCGACCTGGTGTTCTTCAACTCCGGGCCGGGCACCTCGGCCAACAATCCCGGACACGTCGGGCTGGTGGTGTCGAAGGGCAAGATGCTCGAGGCCCGGTGCCGGCTGTGCGGGCCGATCAAGGTCACCAGCTACGAAGCCCGTGGCAATCGCGTCGGGTTCACCCGCCCCCTGCAGAACCCCGACGTGCTCGAACAGCTGAAGAAGCTGCAGAATCCTTCCCTGTGAGGAATCGCAACGCATGAGCGAAGTCGTGGTGGTCGTGGCGGCGGTGATCGTCGCCGAGGGCGGCCGGGTGCTGGCCGCCCAGCGCGCGGCGCCGGCGGCGGTGGCGGGCGGCTGGGAGTTTCCCGGTGGCAAGGTCGACCCGGGGGAGAGCGAGTCCGAGGCGCTGATCCGGGAGTGCCGGGAGGAGCTCGGGGTCGAGATCGCGGTGGGCGAGCGTGTGGGCGGTGACTGGCCGCTGTCCGAGGGGTACCTGCTGCGTGTCTGGCTGGCCTCGATCGCCGCGGGGACGCCGGAGCCGAGGGAACACCTGGCGTTGCGGTGGCTGGGGCCCGGGGAGTACTTCGATGTGGAGTGGCTCGGGGCCGACCTGCCGATCATGAAGACCGTGGAGGGTCTGATCCTGCCTCCCCCGTGATGACGTCGTCACCTTCTGTGACATGATGCTTACTACACGTGACTAACGGGTGATCTGTCGCAGCGGGGGAGTGGGAGTGATGCGTCGTGGCTGGATCTTTGCTGGTGTGCTGATCCTGGCGGCGGTGCCCTCCGTGCCCATGGCCGCGACCGGGGTCTCACTGGTGTTCGAGCGGGTGAGCCGGGACGACGGCGGCGTGGGGAAGTGGGTCAGGACGGGGGACGTTCAGCGGTTCAGAGTGCGGCTGAACGGGATGGGCAAGGGGGCCAGGGTGGCCGTGGCCGCCAGCCCGGTGGATGCGCTGTCCCAGGTGGCCTGCCCCTCGTCAGGCTCCCACCCGACTCCCGACCCTGCCGCCTCCGCCCCGGCGACCGGTAGCTTCGCCGGCGGAGGTCTGGGGATCCCCGGCTCGGCGACCGGAGGCGTGGCGTCCTCGGCGACCGCCGGCACGCAAGGCCCGCCCTGGGGTGGGGCTGTCGCGAATGGAGGCTCTACGGCGGGGGCGCCTGCGACCCCGATGCTGCCCGCACGGGTGCTGGCCGCGCGGGCGCTGGACGCCGCGGGGACCACCGCCCTCCCGGACGGGGCGCTGCCCGGCACGCACGTGTGCCGGCTCGGGAGGGTCTCCGGCGAACGATCCCTGGACGTGACGCTCACGACGCCTGAGGGCGCCAGGAAGGTGGTGCTGGCGGCGGTGGCCAGCGTGCGTGCCGAGCCAGGGGCCGACCCGACGACCGCACGCGGAACCGTCGCCACGCGGGTCATGGGCACCGCACCGCCGGTCAGCGGTCAGGCGGCCCAACTCGCCGACCCCACCCCGCCGGCCACCGGGAGTGCCTCCGGCGGGACCGACACCCAGTCGCCTCAGACGGCCGAGCCCAACGCTTTGACGTCCGCCGCGACCGACACCAGGTTGCCCCAGACGGCCGAGCCCGACGCTTTGGCGTCCGCCGGGACCGACACCAGGTTGCCCCAGACGGCCGAGCCCGACGCTTTGGCGTCCGCCGGGACCGGCGCCGAATCGCACCTGACGGACGAGGTCGACGTGTGGGCGCGCTGGACGCCCGAGGTCCGCGCGCAGGTTCCCCACGCGCCTGAGGCCGGTACGCAGGTGCCCGGGACCGGGAGGGCTGAAGCTCCGGTGCTCCGGACGGGGAGGGCTTATGTGCGGGTGCCTCGGACAGGGAAGGCCGATGTGCGGGTGCCCCGGACAGCCGCGTCCGCGCAGGCGCCGCCCACGGCGTCCGGGCTGACGTTCCCTACCGCGTCCCCGCACGCCGTTCCGAGCACGTCCGCACAAGCCCTTCCCGACCTGTCGCAGCAGGGCCTCGGCGCCGTGCCCAATACCGGGGCCTCGCCCGCGCCCGGCGCCACCCCATCCCCCCAGATCGCCCCGTCCGGGACGGAGGCCGCGCCGGGGACGGTGCCTCTTCCGTGGGAGATGGTCGCCGCGAGGAAGCCCACCCGGCCCGCCGAACACGGCAACCCGTTGAAAGGTCCTTTGGGGCACACGATGGCCATCGGCGGCATCGGGGCGCTGCTCGGATCCCTGTGGCTCATTGTCACGGTACAAAAGCACCGGAAGCGTAGAATGGTGTTGTAATCCCGTCTTTACTGTTACTTTGACCGGACTAGTATTCCCTTGACCATGGTTCCGGGACTACGCGGAGGGCACCGGTGCAACGCAGGCGAGCGACGGCCGTGTCCGCGATCGTCCTGGCGCTGGGACTGACCGGCGCCGGAGCGACGCCGTTCATCGTGCAGAGCGCGAGCGCGTCCGTGACATCGTACGATCCGCCCGTCGAGCCGTGTGATGTCGGCGATCCGTCGTGCGAGTCCGATCCTCAGACCACGGTCACGGTGACCACGACCTTAAGCACGCCGACGCCCGAGGGCGACCCGGAGACGACGGTCACCAAGACCGTCACGGCGTCTCCGAAGAAGCCCACCAAGACCGCGTCGCCGACGACGTCGTCCGCACCTCCGCCCTCGCCCCCGCAGACCACCCCCACGCAGAACCCGCAGCCGGTTCCCTCGCAGAACGTCGAGCCCCCGCCGACCGCGTCGGCCACGTCCGAGCCGCCCGTCGAGATGCCGACCGCCGCTCCTCCGACGACCTCTCCTCCCGTGGTGCCGACCGACACGCAGTCCGCCGCCTCTGAGGAGGTGCCGCTGGAGCTGCGTAACGCGGCGCCGGAGTTCGACCAGCGGACGTTGACGCAGAAGCTCAGCATCCCGGCGCTGGTTCTCGTCCTGCTCGCGCTCTTCGCCGTGCTGATCTTCGAGGGCCGGCTGCGCCGCATGGCCCACGCCGCCGCCGTACGTAAGGCGGGTCCACCGCTGGGCGGTGGGCGTCCGGACATGCCGCCCGGTGGCTACCCGCCCGGCGGTTACCCGGCCGGTCCCGGCTACGCGGCGGGTTACCCGCCCCCCGGACACCCCGGCTCCACGGCGTACGCGCCGATCATCAGTTTCGTGCCGGTGCAGACCTACCCGAGCGGACAGGTCTACCAGGACGTCGCTCACCCGTACCCGCCGCAGGGTTACGCGCAGGAGCCGCCGCCGCCCGCGGCGCCGTCCGACCCGCCTCCCGTGGTGCTGCACCCGGACGAGTTCGACTCCTACAGCCACGAGCCGCCCAAGGCCAAGGAGAAGGAGTACCGCGACCTGTTCGAGCCGCTGGTGCCGCCGACCGACATCCCGCCGGGCGGCAGCGGCCCGCTCGACGACGGTCGCGAGCACCCGTTCGGCCCGGCTTCCTCGGCCGAGTCCGGCGACTCCGAGCCGTGGGAGCAGGGGACGTCGCTGTTCGAGCCGAGGCGGCCCGCGCACGACTACGAGCCGCCACCGTACCTGCCTGCCGACGAGGACGTGACAGCCGTGCAGCCGCTGCCGCGGCAGGAGCCGACCAAGGAGATGCCGGACTCCGAGCGCGAGCGTTTCCGCCGCTCCGAGTAGCCGTCCGAAACGTTGGTTCCCCTGCTCCGAGCAGCCGCCGGAAACGTTGAGGGGGGCTGGACACCCGTCCAGCCCCCCTCGATCGTGTGCCGGCCTACTTGGCGCGCTTGAAGATCTTGTTGCCCAGCCACACCAGCGGGTCGTACTTACGGTCCACCACGCGCTCCTTCATCGGGATCAGCGCGTTGTCGGTGATCTTGATGTGCTCGGGGCAGACCTCGGTGCAGCACTTGGTGATGTTGCAGTAGCCCAGCCCGTGCTCCTCCTGGGCCGCCTCCTGCCGGTCCGCCACGTCATACGGGTGCATGTCCAGCTCGGCGATCCGCATGAGGAAACGGGGACCGGAGAAGTTGGCCTTGTTCTCCTCGTGGTCGCGGATCACGTGGCAGACGTTGTTGCACATGAAGCACTCGATGCACTTGCGGAACTCCTGGGACCGCTCGACGTCGACCTGCTTCATCCGGTATTCGCCGGGCCGCACGCCGGCCGGCGGCGTGAAGGAGGGGACCTCCCTGGCCTTCTGGTAGTTGTACGAGACGTCGGTGACGAGGTCCTTGATGACGGGGAACGTCCGCATCGGCGTGACCGTGATCGTCTCGTCCTCCTCGAAGGTGGACATGCGGGTCATGCAGCCCAGCCGCGGCTTGCCGTTGATCTCCATGCTGCACGAGCCGCACTTGCCCGCCTTGCAGTTCCACCGCACCGCCAGATCGGGCGCCTGCGTGGCCTGCAGCCGGTGGATGATGTCGAGAACGACCTCGCCCTCGTTGACCTCCACGGTGAAGTCCTCGAGCCTGCCCTCGCCGCCCTCACCACGCCAGACCTTGAACTTTGCCTTGTAGCTCATGCCTTCGCTATCCCGTCGAACTCGGTCATCTCTTCGTCGGTGAGGTATTTGCTCAGCTCGCCCCGGTCGAACAGGGTGATCAGATCGTCGCGCATAGGCGGCTGGACCTTCTCCTCGACCTTGATCGTCGAGCCGTCCTCGGTGGAGCAGACGAGCAGCTTGCGGCGCCAGTCCGGGTTCATCCCCGGGAAGTCGTCGCGGGTGTGACCGCCGCGGCTCTCCTCGCGCAGCAACGCGGCCTTGGCCACGCACTCCGACACCAGCACCATGTTGCGCAGGTCGATCGCCAGGTGCCAACCGGGGTTGTAGATGCGCGAGCCCGCCGCCCCGACCACGCGCACGCGCTCCTTGATCTTCTCCACGACCTGGAGGGCCTCGGAGACCTCCTCGGCCTTGCGGATGATGCCGACCAGGTCGTTCATCGTGCGCTGAAGCTCGTGGTGGACCTCGTAGGGGTTCTCGCCGTTGCGGCCCAGCGGCGCCACCGCCTCGGCGTGCGCCTCGTCGACCTGCTCGGGAGCGATCTTGGGCCGGGCGGGGAGCCCGTCCACGTACGCCGCCGCGCCCGCGCCCGCCCGGCGCCCGAACACCAGCAGGTCGGACAGCGAGTTGCCGCCGAGCCGGTTGGAGCCGTGCATGCCGCCGGACACCTCGCCGGCCGCGAACAGCCCGGGCACGGCCGCCGCGCCGGTGTCGGCGTCCACCTCGACGCCACCCATGATGTAGTGGCAGGTCGGGCCCACCTGCATGGGCTCGGCGGTGATGTCGACGTCGGCCAGCTCCTTGAACTGGTGGTGCATCGACGGCAGCCGTTTCTTGATCTCCTCGGCCGGGAGCCGGGTGGAGACGTCGAGGAACACGCCGCCCTGCGGGGATCCCCGCCCGGCCTTCACCTCGGCGTTGATCGCGCGGGCCACCTCGTCACGCGGCAGCAGCTCCGGCGGGCGCCGGTTGTTGGCCTGGTCGGTGTACCAGCGGTCGGCTTCCTCCTCGGTGGTGGCGTACTTGTCCTTGAACACCTCGGGGATGTAGTCGAACATGAAGCGCTTGCCCTCGGAGTTGCGCAGCACGCCGCCGTCGCCGCGGACGGACTCGGTGACGAGGATGCCGCGCACCGACGGCGGCCAGACCATCCCGGTGGGGTGGAACTGGATGAACTCCATGTTGATCAGCTTCGCGCCGGCCAGCAGGGCCAGGGCGTGGCCGTCACCGGTGTACTCCCAGGAGTTGGAGGTGACGACGTACGACTTGCCGATGCCGCCGGTGGCCAGCACCACGGCCGGCGCGTCGAAGAGGATGAAATTTCCGGACTCGCGCCAGTAGCCGAACGCGCCCGAGATCCGGTCGCCGTCCTTGAGCAGCCGGGTGACCGTGCACTCGGCGAAGACCTTGATGTAGGCCTCGTAGTCGCCGTGGTTCTCGTAGTCCTCCTGCTGGAGCGCGACGACGCGCTGCTGCAGGGTGCGGATCAGCTCCAGCCCGGTACGGTCGCCCACGTGTGCGAGCCGTGGGTACTCGTGCCCGCCGAAGTTGCGCTGGCTGATCTTGCCGTCTTTGGTGCGGTCGAACAGCGCGCCCCAGGCCTCCAGCTCCCACACCCGGTCGGGCGCCTCCTTGGCGTGCAGTTCGGCCATCCGCCAGTTGTTGAGGAACTTGCCGCCCCGCATGGTGTCGCGGAAGTGCACCATCCAGTTGTCGGCGGAGTTGACGTTGCCCATGGCGGCGGCCGCGCCGCCCTCGGCCATGACCGTGTGCGCCTTGCCGAACAGCGACTTGCAGACGATGGCCGTCCGCTTGCCCTGCTGACGGGCCTCGATCGCGGCGCGTAGTCCCGCGCCGCCCGCGCCGATGACGACGACGTCGTATTCGTGACGCTCTGTGTTAAGCGAGTTGTCCACTGAAAGCTGTCCTTACGCGTACGGGAAGGCGATGATGCCCTTGGCCACCAGGCGGACATAGAGGTCGGCGCCCATGACGGAGAACATCGAGGCCCACGCGAGGGGTTGGTGCTTGGCGTTGAGCTTGGAGACGAACGTCCAGGCCCGGTAACGCAGCGGGTGACGGGAGAAGTGGTTGAGCCGGCCCGCCGTGATGTGCCGGCAGGAGTGGCACGAAAGCGTGTACAGGTTGATCAGGACGGCGTTGGCGACCAGGATCCAGGTGCCCAGGCCGAGCGGCTTGTGGACGAGCGCCAGGACGGCGTCGTAGGCCAGGATGAGGCCGATCAGGATGGCCGCGTAGAAGAAGTACCTGTGCACGTTCTGCAGGATCAGCGGGAAGCGCCGCTCACCGGTGTACTTGCCGTGCGGCTCCTGCACCGCGCACGCGGGCGGCGACAACCAGAACGAGCGGTAGTACGACTTTCGGTAGTAATAGCACGTCAACCGGAATCCGCCCGGGAGGCCGAGGATGAGCAGCCCCGGCGGGAGGGCGTACCAGTCGCCGATCGGCGCCCATCCGAACAGCCTCGCGCCGTCACACACCGCCTGGGTCGTCAGACAGGGTGAGGCGAAGGGGGCGACGTACGGCTCGACGAAGTTGCTCGTGTCGATGATCGCCCATACACCGTACACAAGGAAGGAACTGAGCCCGAGGAATGTCAGCAGCGGGGTCAGCCACCATCTGTCCGTGCGCAGGGTGCGCACCTTGACTTGCGCACGCTGCCTTCGGAGCGGGGCTTCGGGCGTCGTCTGGGTCATCGCGGACCTCTCCACCTCCCGCGGACCCTTTCGCGCGGCGGGTCCGTGGTTTCGTTTCGCTGGGCGCGCGTACGTGCGGTATCGCTCAAGCGCGCGTTGGTGGGGGATACGTTACGACGCTCGCATCCATATTTGTGAGCGGGGTCACTCACTTTTTCGATGACCGCCTGTGATTCCTGTCACGTAGGTCGTCAGGGGCGCTGCCCCTGGGCCGGCAACTTAACCACAGTCACGAAAAAATCATCGATCTGCCGGACAACCCGGATAAATTGCTCAAAGTCCACCGGTTTCGACACATAGGCGTTGGCGTGCAGCTGGTAGCTGTGGATGATGTCCTCCTCCGCCTCTGACGTCGTCAGTATCACCACAGGGATCATCCGCAACGTGCTGTCGGCCTTGACCTCCCGCAGCACCTCCATGCCGCTCATCCGCGGCAGGTTGAGGTCCAGCAGGATGAGGTCCGGGCGTGGCGCGTCGGCGTAGCCGTCCTCCTGGCGCAGGTACGCCATCGCCTGCTCGCCGTCGTTCACCACGTTGAGGCGGTTGCGTACCTTGTTGTAGTCGAAGGCCTCCTTGGTGAGCAGGATGTCCCCTTGGTCGTCCTCCACCAGGAGCACCTCGATCGGGCGCCATTCAGTCATCGTCGTCTCCAGCCGCGGGTAGCGTCCAGCGGAACGTCGCACCCTGGCCCTCATCGCTGTTGTCGAGCCACATCTGTCCGCCGTGGTACTCGACGATCTTGCGACACAGTGCCAGGCCGATGCCAGTCCCTGGATACACGTCCCGGGGGTGGAGACGCTGGAAGATGAGGAAGATACGGTCGGCGTACTTGGGTTCGACCCCGATGCCGTTGTCGGAGCAGCTGAACTCCCACATGTCGCCGGATCGCTTGACCCCGATGTGGATGCGCGGGGGCGCCTCGGAGCGGAACTTGATCGCGTTCTCGATGAGGTTCTGGAACAGCTGAGTGAGCTGCAGCCGGTTGCCCTTGACCTTGGGCAGGTCGTCCCTGGTGACCGTGGTCTCGGTGTCCTCGACCGTGGCCGACAGGTTGTCCAGCGCCTGGTTCAGCGCCTCGCCGGAGTCGGTCACGGTGCGCTCACCGGTGACCCGGCCGACCCTGGAGAAGTCCAGCAGGTCGTTGATCAGCAGCTGCATCCGTTTGGCGCCGTCGACCGCATAGTGGATGTATTGCCTGGCCCGCTCGTCGAGCTCGGAGCCGTAGCGCTGCTCCAGCATCTGGGTGAAGCTGGCGACCTTGCGCAGCGGCTCCTGCAGGTCGTGGCTGGCCACGTACGCGAACTGCTCCAGCTCGCCGTTCGACCGGCGCAGCTCCTCGGCCTGGTCGGCGGCCACCCGCCAGGCCGACACGATGCGGTCGCGCATGGCGTCGATGTGGCTGGACAACTCGGCGAGCTCCGCCGGGCGGTCCACGTGCAGGGTGTGGTCGAAGTCGCCGGCGGCGACCTGACGGACCTGGTCGGTGAGCTGGTCGATGGGCTTCAGCACGGCGTAACGCACGATGACCGCCAGCCCGGCGCCGCAGGCGAGCAACACCGCGAACAACACGATCAACGCCGCGTGCACCCGCCCCATCTGCGCGGCCACGCCGGGCGGCGGGTTCAGCGCCTGGGCCTCGGCGAGCATCAGCATGGTGACCACGGCGCCGGCCACGAAGGCCACCCCTGCCACCGCGCCGGTGAACAGGAACCAGCGGGCCACCGGGAGCCTGCCCAGCCCCACAGGCTCCTTGGGCGGCGGCAGCGGATGGATGCTCATTCTCTCCTCCTGCTCACCAGGACCACGGCCAGGTCGTCGCTCAGCGTGCCCACATGCCTGATCAGCCGGTCGAGGTCGATCGCGCCGTGCCGGCGGACCAGGTCGACCAGGCCCTCTACCCCCAGCAGCTCGTTGTGCTCGCCCACGGCCGCCTCGATCAGGCCGTCGGTGTAGAGCATCATCGACCATTCCTCACCCAGCGGCACGTCGATCACCGACCATTCGGCGTCCGGGAAGATCCCGAGCGGCGGGCCAGACGGGGTGTCGGCGACCACCTCGACGGCGCCGTCGCGCACCAGCACCGGGGGTGGGTGCCCGACCACGCGCATCCTGGCGTAGCGCAGATCAGGGCTGATCGTCGCCATGCACAGGGTCGTGAAGATCTCCGGCGCCTTGCGCTCGGCCCGCAGCAGGGCGTCGAGCGTACGCAGGAGCGTGTCATCGGTCTGCCCGGCCAGCACCAGGGTCCGCCAGGCGATGCGCATCGCCACGCCGAGCGCGGCCTCGTCGGGGCCGTGCCCGCACACGTCGCCCACCACGATGTGCACCGCGCCGTCCGGGGTCTGCACCGCGTCCAGGAAGTCCCCGGCCAGCGTGCCACCACTGCCCGGCAGGTAACGCGTGGTGTGCTCGATCGCGTTGGTGTGCAGCAGCGCGACGGGCAGCAGGCCCCGCTGCATCCTGGCGTTCTCCTTCGCGATCAGCTCCGCCTGCACGAGCCTCAGCTGAGTCTGGTCGGCCCGTTTGCGTTCCATGGCGTACCTGATGGACCTGGCCAGCAGCCGTGCGTCGATGTCCTGCTTGACCAGGTAGTCCTGCGCCCCGGCCTGGACGGCGGCGACGCCCACGTGGACGTCCCGCAGCCCGGTGAGCACCAGCACGGCCGCGTGCGGCGCCAGCGCCAGCACCTCCTCCAGCGCCTCCAGCCGGGAGGCGTCGGGCAACGAGAGGTCGACGAGCACACACTGGATCTTGGAGGTCAGCTTGGCCTTGGCCTCCTGGAGGCTGCGCGCCCGGAAGATCTTCGGCGGCGCGACAGCCTGCTGCAGCAACTCCTCGACGAGGAATGCGTCGCCGTCGTCGTCCTCGAGGAGGAGCAGCGTCAGCGTTTCCGAGAGATTTGCTGTCACCAAATCGCCTCACCGGGACATTGGAGATGTTGCTTCATTCTGCGATGAGCTCTACCCCTTGCGGAAGCATGCCTTCATGTCCAGCTTCCACCACAAACGTGAGCAGCGTCTCCCTGAAGGCCTGCGCGGCGGTGGTCGGTTCCACGTCCTTGCGGTGGGCCAGCGCGATCGTCCGGCTGAGCCCCGGCGGCACGAGCGGCGTACCGGAAAGACCGGGCCGCCCGTCGAGCACCATGGAGGGCACCACGGCCACCCCCAGCCCCGCCTCCACGAACCGCAACACCGCGTCCATCTCGCCGCCCTGCACCGCGAACCTGGGCTCGAACCCGGCCTGCCGGCACGCCGCCAGCGTCGCCTCCCGCAGGTCGTAGCCGCGCCGGAACATCACCATCGGCCGCCCGCGCAGGTCCTCGATCTCCATGTACGGGCCCTTGGACGGCTCATGCGAGTTCGAGACGACCACGAGGTTCTCCCGCAGGATCTCCTCAGTCACCAGTGAAGGGTCGTCGCTCTGCAGCGGCATGATGACCAGCGACAGGTCGAGCTGCCCCCGCGCCAGCGCCCTGACCAGGTCGCGCGAGCCGCCCTCCTCGACCAGCAGCTCGATCCCCGGGTACGCCCGATGGAAGCGGGCCAGCACGTCCGCCAGCAGCCCCGCGCACAGCGACGGCGTGGCCCCGAGCCGCACCCGCCCCCTTCTGAGCCCTGCCAGCTGGGCCACCTCCTGCCTGGCGGTGTCGGCGTCGGCGAGGATGCGGCGCGCCAGCGGCAGCAGCGCCTCCCCGGCCGGGGTCAGCGTGACATTGCCCCGCGCCCGGGAGAACAGGGGCGCCCCGAGGTCACTCTCCAGTGCCTTGATCTGCTTGCTCAGCGACGGCTGGGCGACCCGCATGCGCTCGGCGGCCTGAGTGAAGTGCCTGGTCTCCGCGACGGCCACGAAGGACGCTAGTTGTTGCAACTGCATGTGATTTTCCTCGCATCGGCCCACCTGATCGTCCGGAAAAGGCCGCACATACCAGCATCATAGCCTCCGGCTATGGAAACCAGGCACATCATGACTTGGACGGATCATCGCTGCGTACTTAGCTTGTGGAAACGTGACTGCGACGATTGAGCGCGGCGCCGCGACTGCGCCGGTTCCCGCTCCCAAGAGCACTCCAAAGCGTAAGAAAGCCGGCGGGTTCCTCGGCTCGTCGAACGGCAAGAAGGTCGTGATGGCCGTCACGGGCGCCGTGATGGTCCTCTTCCTTGTCCTCCACATGCTCGGCAACCTCAAGATTTTCCTGGGCAAGGACTCCTTCAACGACTACGCGCACGCGCTGCGCACGCTGCTCGAGCCGCTGCTGCCGTACCGGACGCTGCTGACGATCTTGGAAGCCGTCCTCGTCGCGTCGGTCGTCCTGCACATGTGGGCCGCGATCTCCCTCGCCCGGCGGGCCGGCAAGGCCAGGCCGGTCAAGTACGTCGCCAAGAAGCCGCAGGCGAACGGCTACACCACGCACATCATGCGGTTCGGCGGCCTGACGATCGCGCTCTTCGTGGTCTGGCACCTGCTCGACCTGACCTTCGGCGTCGTCAACCCCAAGGGCTTCGACTCCTCCCCGGCCGACCGGATGATCGCCGGCTTCGAGCCGTCCCGGTGGTGGGTGACGCTGATCTACTTCGTGGCCGTGGTCATGGTCGGCCTGCACCTGCGGCACGGCATCTGGAGCGCCGTGCAGACGCTCGGCTGGGCCAATCGCAGCCGCTACCGGGTGCTGAAGGCTTCGGCCGCACTGGTCTCCGCGGTCCTGGTGATCGGCTTCCTGGCCCCGCCCCTCGCGATCACGTTCGGAGTTGTGAAGTGAACTACACGGAAGGTCCGGAGATCCGCGACACGAAGGCTCCTGCCGGCCCCATCGAGGAGCGGTGGGAGAAGCGGAAGTTCTCCGCGAAGCTGGTCAACCCGGCCAACAAGCGCAAGCTCACCGTGATCGTGGTCGGCACCGGCCTCGCGGGCGGCTCGGCCGCGGCGACGCTGGGCGAGCTGGGCTACAACGTCAAGTCGTTCTGCTATCAGGACACGCCGCGCCGCGCCCACTCCATCGCCGCGCAGGGCGGCATCAACGCCGCCAAGAACTACCGCGGCGACGGCGACAGCATCTACCGGCTCTTCTACGACACCGTGAAGGGCGGCGACTTCCGCGCCCGCGAGTCGAACGTCTACCGCCTCGCCCAGGTGTCGGTGAACATCATCGACCAGGCGGTCGCCCAGGGCGTGCCGTTCGCCCGCGAGTACGGCGGCCTGCTCGACACCCGCTCGTTCGGCGGCGCGCAGGTGTCGCGTACGTTCTACGCCCGCGGCCAGACGGGCCAGCAGCTGCTGCTGGGCGCCTACCAGGCGCTGGAGCGGCAGATCGCGGCCGGGACCGTGACCATGCACACCCGCCACGAGATGCTCGACCTGATCGTCGCCGACGGCCGGGCGCGCGGCATCATCGTGCGCGACATGGTGACCGGCGAGATCGAGCGCCACCTGGCCGACGCCGTGGTGCTGGCCACCGGCGGCTACGGCAACGTGTTCTTCCTGTCCACGAACGCCAAGGGCTGCAACACGACGGCGATCTGGCGGGCGCACGAGCGCGGCGCGTACTTCGCCAACCCCTGCTACACGCAGATCCACCCGACCTGCATCCCGGTGTCGGGCGAGTACCAGTCGAAGCTGACGTTGATGTCGGAGTCGCTGCGTAACGACGGCCGCGTGTGGGTGCCGCTGCGCAAGAACGACACCCGCGCCCCCGGCGACATCCCCGAGGACGAGCGCGACTACTACCTGGAGCGGATCTACCCCGCCTTCGGCAACCTCGTCCCCCGCGACATCGCCTCCCGCGCCGCCAAGAACGTCTGCGACGAGGGCCGCGGCGTCGGCCCCGGCGGCCTTGGCGTCTACCTGGACTTCCGCGACGCCATCAACCGCCTCGGCCGCGACGCCGTCGAGAAGAAGTACGGCAACCTCTTCGAGATGTACGAGCGCATCACGGGCGAGAACCCGTACGAGGTGCCGATGCGCATCTACCCGGCGGTCCACTACACCATGGGCGGCCTGTGGGTGGACTACGACCTGCAGTCCACGATCCCCGGCCTGTTCGTCATCGGGGAGGCGAACTTCTCCGACCACGGCGCGAACCGCCTCGGCGCCTCCGCGCTGATGCAGGGCCTGGCCGACGGATATTTCGTCCTTCCGACCACCCTCGGCGACTACCTGGCCGCCGGCCCGTTCGGTGACGTCGACGACGCGGCCATCGCCGAGGCCGAGATCAAGGTCCGGTCGAAGATCGAGCGTCTGCTGTCCGTGAACGGCACCCGTACCCCGGACTCCTTCCACCGTGAGCTGGGCAAGCTCATGTGGGACTACTGCGGCATGGAGCGCACCGAGGAGTCGCTGCGCAAGGCCCTGGAGCGCATCCCCGAGCTGCGCGCGGAGTTCTGGCAGAACGTCAAGGTCAGCGGCACCGCCGAGGAGCTCAACCAGGTGCTGGAGCGGGCCGGGCGGGTCGCCGACTTCTTCGACCTGGCCGAGCTCATGTGCCTGGACGCCCTGGTGCGTACGGAGTCCTGCGGCGGCCACTTCCGCGCCGAGTCCCAGGACGCCGACGGCGAGGCCCTGCGTGACGACGAGAACTTCGCGCACGTCTCCGCCTGGGAGTGGGGCGACAACGGCCCCATCCTGCACAAGGAAACGCTCGAGTACGAGTACGTCAAGATGACCCAGCGGAGCTACAAGTGAACCTGACCCTGAAGGTCTGGCGTCAGAACGGTCCGGACGACGCCGGCCGCATGGTGACGTACAAGGTGGAGGACGTGTCCCCGGACATGTCCTTCCTGGAGATGCTCGACGTCCTCAACGAGCGCCTCATCCTCGAGGGCGACGACCCGATCGCTTTCGACCACGACTGCCGCGAAGGAATCTGCGGCATGTGCGGCATGGTCATCAACGGCGTGGCGCACGGCGAGCAGCGCGCCACCACGACCTGTCAGCTTCACATGCGCCACTTCGAGGACGGCGCCACGGTCACCATCGAGCCGTGGCGCGCGGCCCCGTTCCCGGTCGTCAAGGACCTGGTCGTGGATCGCAGCGCCTTCGATCGCATCATCCAGGCAGGCGGTTTCGTCTCGGTCCCGGCCGGCTCCGCCCCTGACGCCCACAGCGTCCCGGTGCGGAAGGAAGACGCCGACGCCGCGTTCGACGCGGCCACCTGCATCGGCTGCGGCGCCTGCGTCGCCGCCTGCCCGAACGGGTCGGCCTCGTTGTTCACCGCCGCCAAGATCACCCACCTGAGCCTGCTCCCGCAGGGCCAGCCGGAACGCCTGTCCCGCGCCAAGGCCATGGTGGACCAGATGGACGCGGAGGGCTTCGGCGGCTGCACGAACACGGGCGAATGCACGGCCGTGTGCCCGAAGGGCATCCCGCTGGAGACGATCGCCCGCATGAACGCCGACTACCTGAAGGCGAACGCCAAGTAGGCCGCCACCGGCCCGGGAGATCAGCCCGGGCCGGACGGCCGGTTCAATGAGCGGCCACCAAGGTCTTGAGCGCGATGATGGCCAGCCCCAGCACGAGGTTGGCGGCCCCGGAAAGGACCACGCCCCGCGCGGAAAAGCGGGCCGTGGCGGCGGCTGTGACAGCCCAGGCGACCTGGCCCGCCACCGCGACGATCAACGCCACCCAGGTCGCCACCACGTCGGACAGGCCCAGCGCCGAGGCGAAGGCGGCCCCTATGGCAGGTGGGAAAGAGGCCTGGGCCACCGGCCAGTCCTGACGCGCGGCTACGCGCAGGCGCCGCCAGATCAGGGGAAAGGTCCCGCGGGCCACGACCAAGGCGTAGGCGTGGGCGACCCAGAACACCACACCGGTGCAGATCAACACGACCACGAGGTCGTCCGCCGAGAGCGGCGTGCCGTCCACCGCGCTGCCGGCCACGACCGAGGCGGCCAGCAGCGAGCCGTACACGCCCCCCGCGAACTCGACCCGCTCCGGGGTTTCCTCGGTGTCACGCGCGTTCATGGCAGCAGTGTCGTCGGGAGCCTTCCGGAGTCGAGGGGTCGGCGTGCGGGAGGATGCCTAGTTTTGGGCTGTTCGAGGGTCAGGAACACTCCCGCATGATGCGTACGAGCTCGTCAGGCGTCATGGGGGGCTCCGGCAGCGGATGAGCGGCCGAAGCCCGGAACCCGTCCAGCATCAACGCCAAATGCCGCCGACACGCCTGCGGTCGCACCGTCCCCGTGAGCCTGAGCTCGTCATCGGTCAGGCCGCCCGGGTCGCGACCTGCATTCGTCGCTCGCGTTCTGGGACCTCACTTCGAGAGCTGTGCCAGAGCGTGGCTCCGTGGACAGGCAGACACCGCTCTGCGAGGACACGCCGGCGTTGTGACGGGAACCGTCGTCAACGGCCGGAAGGGACAGGCCAAGAACGAGATCGACGTCGTGGCACTGGACAAGCGGGCGGGAAGGGCGGAGATCCGGCTCATCGGAGGGGCGAAGGCGACGGTGACCCGGCGGAGTGCGGCCGATCTCGACCGTCTCGACCGGCTCAAAGAGTTGCTGGCCGAGCACGGGCATGACACCGGGTCGGCGGTCCTGGCCCTGTTCTCGATGGAGGGTTTCCAGCCGGACCTGGTCAGCACGGCACGGCGCAGAGGGGATGTTCTGCTGGCCGGCTTGCCCGCCCTCGTCGATGCCGGCGATCCCATGGTCGTTCCTGGCGCTCGATGAACGGAGAAGTGGCGTAACAACGAGGGGGCTCAGACCACTTCCTGGTGTCAGAAGAACGCAGCCGAACGAAGGGGCTGGGCGGTGGCGGATGATGCGGACCGGTTCACCGGCATGTACGACGAATGCCGACAACGTGTGTGGGCCTACGTGGTCAGTCGCTCGGGGCGGCAGGTTGCCGACGAGGTGGTGAGCGAGACGTTCGCGATCGCCTGGCGGCGGCTCGACGATGTGCCGGAGCCGGCTCTGCCGTGGTTGCTCGGCGTGGCCAGGAACGTCCTGCGCGACAACGTCCGTGCCGAGGCACGCAGAGAGGCGCTGGCTGCCGAGCTGCGGGCCTGGACCGAGGGCGATGTGGCCGATCAGGTGACCGAGCGGATCGGGGTGTTGCGGGCGCTGGCCACGCTGGCGGAGGACGATCGAGAGATTCTCGTGCTCGTCGCGTGGCACGGTCTGTCGCCGAAGGAGGCCGCCCGCGTGATCGGGTGCTCGTCCGCGGCATTCCGGGTCCGCCTGCATCGGGCTCGTAAGCGGCTCAAGCAGGCGATGGAGGACGTCGCCGAATCGGCCGGCGGCCACGTACCGGTCCACGGACGGGACCGCGGTCTGGCGGCGCGGCCGTCCCTGCCTCACGTTCGGAGCTACAACGAGGAGTGGTCGTGAATCCCATTGACGAGCTTCGTGCCGCCCGGCCTGCGCATCTCGGCGATCGGCCGGTGGACGAGCGCACCAGGGCCGCAGAGCTCTCCTACGCGATGTCCGGGCCGAGGCAGGCGGGACGGCGGCGCAAGGTCGTACGGCCGGTGTGGGGGCTCGGGCTGGCCGGCGCCGCGGCGGCCGTGACGGCGGTGGTCGTGGTCATGGCGGGGAACGGCGCGGCACCGACCCCGCGGGCGCCTGACGGGGGCGGCGCCATCGCCACCGCCACGGGCGCTCCGGACGGCAGCGGTTCGACGGCGAATCCGGACGGCACGGCCGCGCCGCGCGTCACGTTGTCGGCGCGGGAGGTGCTGCTGGCCGCCGCGGAGAAGGCGGACCGGCAGGACGAGCGCACCGGTGACTACTGGCACACCGCGACGGTGAGCCGGACCCTGCTCACCGTGGCAGAAGGCGGCTACCGCATGGTGATGCAGAACCGGAACGAGATGTGGACGCCCAGCGCCACCGGCGGCGAGCAGTGGAGCCGTAACCAGTCGCTCGGGGCGCGCCCGGCCACCGAGGAGGACAGGAAGGCATGGGAGGCGGCCGGCTCCCCGGCCAAGGTGGAGGTGGCGGTGCCGGGCAAACAGGGTTCGCCGACGCTGGGCAAGCGCGGCGCGCTGGTTGCGGATACCGCGCCGGGCAAGGTGAGGACCAGCCACAGCCCGCTGGTGGACGGGGACAAGGTGTTCTGGCTGGGCCGCAACGTGACCATGAAGGAATTGCGCGGGCTGCCGAGCGATCCTGACGACCTCAAGAAGTGGTTGCTTCGCTCGTACGAGGGACATGACACCGAGTCGTCCAGCACCCCGATGGCGTCCGACGTGTGGCTGTTCAAGGTCAGCGCGGGCCTGATCACCGACATGCCGGTGACGCCGCAGGTGCGGGGGGCGGCGTTCCGCATGCTGGCCGAGCTCGACACCGTCAAGGTCGTCGAGAACGTCACCGACGCCGAGGGCCGCCAGGGCACCGCCGTCTCGATCGAGGAGCGGGTCAAGGGCGGCGCCGTCCTGGAGGACCGGCTGATCTTCGACGAGTCGACCGGCCGAGCCTTGGCCGGCGAGAACGTCGTGGTCAGGCCTGGTGGCCTGCAGGCGGGTCTGGAGCCGGGCGAGGTGTTCCACTCGACCGCGATGCTGGAGGCGGGCTGGACCGACGAGAAGCCGTGACGGCAGGGCCCGCCGGACGGACCTACCCGGTCTGGCGGGCCTCGTCGTTGGCGTTGGTGCGGATCTGCTGGATGCGCTGCTTGGTCAGGCCGAGCAGCTCACCGATGTCCCCGTCCGACAGGCCCAGCTCGTGCATGTGCTTGACCCGTTTCTTGAGCGTGCGCGTGTAGTCCTCGGCGATGGCGGCGGCCTGGCGCTGGAGTGCGGCGAAGTCGTCGAGGTCCTGCTCGGACAGGCCGGGCAGCGTGTAGTGGTAGACGGGCGTCGGCGGCTGGGCGCGGTCGGCGAACAGGAACGGGAGCCCGGCGGCGACGTCCCCCTGGAGCTCCTTCAGCGTACGTGCCGACATGCCGCCGGCCACGCCGTCCACCTGGGCCAGCCAGAGGTTGCCGGCCATGGTGACGTGGACGTCGACGCGGTCTGCGGCGGTCATCGGTTTCTCCAACCCAGGTCGTCAGCCCTCTAGCCAGTCGTCGCCGAACAGGTGCGCGAGCCCTTGTTCGAGGGAGTCCACCAGTTGCGGGGTCTCCCGAGGGTACAGCGGGACGATCGCGCGGGCCGCCACGCGGCCCTCGGCATCCCATAGCAAGAGGAATCGCTGCCGCTTCGTCGTTTCCGCCCAGTCGCAGCGCAAGCCATGGAGGTGGGAGAGCCCGATGATCCGATCGCGGATGGCCGCGTAGTCGTCTCGTTCCACCACACGCGGCAGACTATATCCCTTGCCTACCATCGACAATAGGTCTTGTCGCCATGATTGCTCAGGCGTGTTGGGTATGCCGTGGTTGCATTGATTGGTCCGAGAAGTGGTCCAATTCCGGATTATTGGCTTCTGGGAACAGGCCGATGGTGGATGAGCCCGCGCACGTGCTGCTGGTGGAGCCGACGGAGACGAGCAGTACGGCAACCGGCACTGAAGGCGCGATCCGCCCTCACCGCTTTCGCGGGCTTCGGCAACCAGCGTTATTCGGTTGCGATGGGTATGGGACCTCTGGCCTGATAGATCATGTTCGCGATTCGTTGATCGGGAAGGAGGCGACACGCGATGACGTACCACGAGGTGACCGGGACGCGGCATCCGATCAGGATGTGGGCCGAGCCGGAGACGGTTGATCCGCAGGCGATGCAGCAGCTGCGTAATGTGGCGAACCTGCCGTGGGTGCACGGTGTCGCCGTCATGCCCGACGTGCATCACGGCAAGGGTGCGACAGTGGGGTCGGTCATCGCGATGCGGGACGCCGTGTCGCCGGCCGCGGTCGGTGTGGACATCGGCTGCGGGATGACGGCCGTGAAGACGTCCTACAAGGCTTCGCAGCTTCCGGACAACCTGGCCTACCTGCGGGGGAAGCTGGAGCAGGCGGTGCCGGTCGGGTTCCATCACCACAAGCGGCCGGTCGATCCCGGGAAGATCTTCGGGATGAAGACGGCCGGGTGGGCGGAGTTCTGGGCGGGCTTCGACAGTCTGGCGCCTACCGTGCGGCGGTTGCGGGAACGGGCCGAGGTGCAGATGGGCACGCTCGGCGGCGGCAACCACTTCCTGGAGGTGTGTGCCGACGACGAGGGTGCGGTGTGGGTCGTGCTGCACTCCGGGTCGCGCAACATCGGCAAGGAGCTGGCAGAGCATCACATCGACGTCGCTCACGGGTTGTCGCACAACCAGGGGCTGGTGGATCGGGATCTGGCCGTCTTCGTCGCGCACACGCCGCAGATGGACGCCTACCGGCGGGACCTGTTCTGGGCGCAGGACTACGCGCGGCGCAACCGGGCTCTCATGATGGGGCTGGTCTGCGACGTGCTGCGCCGGCACCTGCCGAACATCACGTTCGAGCAGCCGATCTCCTGCCACCACAACTACGTGGCGGAGGAGCGGTACGACGGCGTGGACGTGCTCGTCACCAGGAAGGGCGCCATCCGGGCGGGCGGCGGTGAGCTGGGCATCATCCCGGGTTCGATGGCCACCGGCACCTACATCGTCAAGGGCCTGGGCAACAGCCTGGCGTTCAACTCGGCCTCGCACGGGGCCGGGCGGAAGATGAGCAGGACCAAGGCCAAGAAGACGTTCACGGTCAAGGACCTGGAGCAGCAGACGCTGGGCGTGGAGTGCCGCAAGGACCCGGGAGTGATCGACGAGATTCCGGGTGCGTACAAGGACCTGGAGTCCGTGATGGCCGCCCAGACCGACCTGGTGGAGGTCGTGGCCCACTTGCGGCAGCTCATCTGCGTCAAGGGGTAGGACGGGTCAGGCGGACTCCCGGACGATCAGTTCGGCGGGCAGCGTGACCGGGGTGTCGGGGCCGCCGTCGAAGAGGCCGAGGAGGAGGTCGGCAGTGGCGCTCGCCCAATCCGTCATCGAGCTGTGGATCGTGGTCAGGGGCGGCGTCGTGTAGAGGGCGGCCTCGATGTCGTCGAAGCCGATCACCGCGACGTCGTCCGGCACCCTGCGGCCCGATTCGCGCAAGGTGCGCAGGGCGCCGACGGCCATGAGGTCGTTGGCGGCGAAGACCGCGTCGAGGCCGGGGTCGTCCTGGAGGAGCTGGCGCATGGCCTCGGCGCCGGAGATCCTCGTGAAGTCGCCGATGGCGACGATGGCGCGGTGACCGGTCTCGCGCAGGACGGCGTGGTAGCCGGTGAGCCGCTCCTGGGCGGCGATCATGTCCAGCGGGCCCGTGATCGTGGCGACCCGGCGTCGTCCCTGCCCGAGGAGGTGGCGGACGGCGAGGTCGGCGCCGCCGAGGTTGTCGTTGTCGACGTACGGGACCGCCGGGTTGGTCCTGCCCAGGGAGACGATCGGCAGCCCCCTGCGGGCCAGGGTGGCGGGCAGGGAGTCGGCTCCGTGCATGGAGACGAGCATGACGCCGTCGACGTGGCCCGCCGCCACGTAGCCGGCCACGCGGGCGCGGCTCTCGTCCGAACCGGCCAGCATGAGGACCACCTGCTTGCCGGCCGCCTCCAGCGTCCTGCTGGCCTGGCGGACGACGGCCGAGAACATCGGGTCGTCGGAGACCAGGCCCTTGGGCGGGTCGGAGACGACCAGGGCGACGGCGTTGGTGCGGCGGGTGGCCAGGTTGCGCGCGGCGGCATGCGGCACGTAGCCCAGCTCCCTGACCGTCCGCAGCACGACGTCGCGGATCGAGGGGCTCACGCTCGTCGCGCCGTTGATCACACGGGAGACGCTGGACTTGGAGACGCCGGCGCGCGCGGCGACGGCCTCGAGAGTGGGTCGGTCCACAGCCCTCCTTCGTACCGGGGTGAGAGAGCGCTCCCTCACGAGATTGGAGTGTCGGGGGTGTCGCGTCAAGGCGTGAAGAATTTCCCGTGTTTCTTGCCAGTGGGTCTGCCGGGAAAGCGTTCTCTTGCATGATGTCGCTGCGGCGCTGGTCATGGCCCATGAAAAGCACATCCAGCGGCTCTGAGAGAGCGCTCTCTAATGAGTCTCCGGGGTTTCGCCCGGGTTAACAGGGTCCTTGACACACGTTTAGGGCGCGAGCAGTCTCCTTCTCAGGGAGCGCTCCCCGACCTATCGCCCCCCTCATTCCTGATGGAGACGTCGTGAGTCCACCCCTCAGCCCAGGCGTCCGGCGCCTGGGGACACTCCTCGCCCTGATGATCACTCTGTCGCTCCTCGCGGTGCTGCCCGCGGCCGCGGCCGACCCGCTGCTGTCCCAGGGCAAGCCCGCCACCGCCTCCTCCACCGAGAGCGCCGCCTTCCCCGCCTCCGCCGCCGTGGACGGGAATCCCGGCACCCGCTGGTCCAGCGCGTTCGCCGACCCCCAGTGGATCCAGGTGGACCTCGGCGCGACCGCGTCCATCAGCCAGGTGGAGCTCAGCTGGGAGGCGGCGTACGCCACCGCCTTCCAGGTCCAGGTTTCCGCGAACGGCACATCGTGGACGACCCTGCACTCCACGACCACCGCCACAGGCGGCAACCAAACGCTCAGCGTGAGCGGCAGCGGCCGCTACGTCCGCGTGTACGGCACCCAGCGCGCCACCCAGTGGGGCTACAGCCTCTGGGAGTTCAAGGTGTACGGCACCGGAGGAAGCTCTGGCGGCGAGCGGCTGCTGTCGTACAACAAGCCCGGCGTCGCGTCCTCCTCCCAGCACGACGGCAACTGCTGGGAGTGCACCCCGGCCAGGGCGTTCGACCTCGACCCCGCCAGCAGGTGGGCGACCAGCTCCACCACCGGCTGGGTGGACCCGGGCTGGATCTACGTGGACCTGGGAGCGACCGCCCAGATCAGCAGGGTCGTGCTGCAATGGGACCCGGCTCACGCCAGGTCGTACCAGATCCAGGTCTCACCCGACGCGAACAACTGGACGACCATCTACAGCACCACGTCGGGCACGGGGTTCAAGCAGACGCTCACCGTGAGCGGCAGCGGCCGCTACGTGCGCATGTACGGCACGCAGCGGGCCACCGCCTACGGCTACAGCCTGTGGGAGTTCCAGGTGTACGGCACCGGAGGCGACCCCACGGACCCGCCGGCCCCGCCGAAGGACCCGGCCAACCCGCCGGCCTTGGTGTGGAGCGACGAGTTCAACGGCCCGGCGGGCAGCAAGCCCGACGCCGCCAAGTGGCGGGCCGACCCGGGCACCGGACCGAACAACGAGCTGGAGTACTACACCAACCATGACAACGCCTCTATGGACGGCCAGGGGCACCTGGTCATGGAGGCCCGCAAGCAGGCCACGCCGGGCTCCAGCTGTCCGCCGGACCCGCTCACCGGGAGCACCACCTGCCAGTACACGTCCGCCCGGATGAACACCGGCACGAAGTTCCACTTCACGTACGGCCGGGTCGAGGCCAGGATCAAGGTGCCCAAGGGCAACGGGTTGTGGCCGGCGTTCTGGATGATGGGGGCCGACTTCCTGACCGGGCGCCCGTGGCCGTACAACGGCGAGATCGACATCATGGAGGTCCTGGGCAAGGACGTGAAGACGTCCTACTCGACCGTCCACGCGCCGGCGTACAACGGCGGCGGTGGGATCGGGGCGCCCTACACCCTGCCCAACGGGGCCGACTACTCCGACGACTTCCACGTCTGGGCCGCCCACTGGGACAGCAAGGGCATTGTCTACTCGCTCGACGGCCGGACCGTCCTCACGCTGAGCAAGGACCAAGTGGAGCAGACCCGCGGTCCGTGGGTCTTCGACCACCCGTTCTACATCATCCTCAACCTCGCGGTCGGCGGCGACTGGCCGGGGCCGACCGACGCCTCCACGCCGTTCCCGTCCCGGATGCTCGTCGATTACGTGCGGGTGTACCAATGATCGCCAGAATGCTCGCCCTCTTTTCGCTGCTGTTCGTCGCCGTCCCGCAGCCCGCGGCGGCCGAGCCCGTACGGGTGGCGGAGTTCCTCGCCGACTGCCCGTTCAGCCACCGGCTGCCGGACGACCCGATCGTGTTTCCCGGGCTGCCCGGAGCCTCGCACATGCACAGCTTCTTCGGCAGCCGGGTCACGAACGCCCACACCACGCTGGCCGACCTGCAGAACGGCGCGACCAACTGCAACCCGGCCGTCGACACGTCGTCGTACTGGGTGCCGACCCTCTACCGGGACGGCGTGCCGGTGGAGCCGGCCATCGTCACCTTCTACTACCTCGGCGAGGGCGTGCGGGACGACGTCATCGCCAGGATCCAGCCGCTGCCGCTGGGGTTGCGGATCGTGGCGGGGAACGCCAAGGCCACCGGTCCCGACGACACGACGATCTCGCGCTGGTCGTGCCTGCACGCGGGGCATGTGGGCGCGTCGAAGGACTTCGTCACCTGTCCGGCCGGGACGATGCTGGAGTCCTACCTGGACTTCCCGCAGTGCTGGAACGGGCGGGACCTGGACTCCGCCGACCACAAGAGCCACATGGCGTACCCGGTGGGGGGCGCCTGCCCCAGCACCCATCCGGTGCCGGTGCCGAAGTTGCGGCAGGTGATCCGTTATCCGGTGAGCGGTGATCCATCGCGCCTCCGGCTGTCGTCCGGTGGCGGTTACACGATGCATGGCGACTTCTTCAACGCCTGGCCGGTGGCGGAGATGGAGCGCCGGGTACGCGACTGCATCCGCCCGATCATCAAGTGCGGCGCCGACGGCCGCCCATCGTAGAGATCCCCGGGCGGGCGTTCTCCGCCCGCCCGGGCCCGAAAGGCGGGGAAACGTGGCGTTACTCCGGGTCTTGGCATCATGGATGGCCGCCGCGGTGCTGGCCGGGTGCGCGCAGCAGGGCCAGACTTTTGACGCCGCGCCGCCGTCGGTCGCCGCGGGGTTCAGCGCCACCGACGTGGCCTGGCTGCAACTCGCCGACGCGCTGCACACCCGGGCGCTGCCGCTGCTCGCGCTCGCACGCGAGCGCTCAGGGGACCGGTCGCTTGCCGACCTGGCGGTGCGGCTCGCGGACAAGCACGAGACGGTACGCGGACGGCTGCGTGCGCTGCTCCTCCGGGCCGGAATGAGAGGGGAGAACCCGCATGTTCAGCATGACATGCCCGGCATGCCGACTTCGGATGATCTGGAGGCGCTGGAGGGGATGCGAGGGGACGTCTTCGACCGGCGGTTCGCGGCGTTGCTCCGGGCGTACCTCGATCAGCTGGTGCTGGTCGCCGACGGTGAGCGGCGGTCGGGCGGGGCCGCGGAGGTGCGGGAGCTGGCGGCGGCGATGGGGCGCGCACACGCGGCCGAGCTGGCAGAGCTCGACCGCTCGGTAGGTTGGGCGCATGGAGATCGGTGAGTTGGTGGGATCGGGGCGCAGCGCGGACGTGTACGCGATCGACGGTGACCGGGTGCTGCGCCGCTACCGTGCCACGGTCGACACCCGGCGGGAGGTGGCCGTCATGGCGCACGTGGCGCGGCACGGGTTCCCGGTCCCGGATGTCTGTCCCGGCGTCGGCCAAGGGCGTGCCACTGATCTGGTGATGCGGCGGCTGTCGGGGCCGACGATGTTACGGGCGGTGATCGACGGGGAGATCGCGCCGGCGGAGGGGGGCCGGGTCACGGGGCGGCTGCTGCGGCGGCTGCACACGATCCCGGCCCGGGTGTCGGATGATCCACGTGATCGGGTGCTGCACATGGACCTGCATCCGGACAACGTCATGCTGACGCCGGGCGGGCCCTTCGTGATCGACTGGTGCAACAGCCTGGAGGGGCCGCCCGGGCTGGACTGCGCGATGTCGGCGGTGATCATCGCGCAGGTCGCGGCGGACGAGGAGAGCGAGCTCGTGGTGCCGGCGCGCGAGATGCTCGTCGCGTTGCTCGGCGAGCTCGGCGCCGCCATGGACTATGGCGATGGGCTGGACCGGGCCATGACCACGCGGGGCGCGAACCGGTCGCTCTCGGCGCACGAGGTGGGCCTGATCGACGCGGCGGGGAGCCTGATCAGGGAACTGCGGGCCGGTTGAGCTTCAAGGGCGCCAGGCGCCCTGGGCGGCGGCTTCCGTGGCGTAGGTCTCGAAGGTTTTGGGCGGGCGGCCCGTCACCTGGCGCACTGCTTCCGAGACCGGCTGGTCGCCGAGACCGCGGAGTGCGGCGAACGCCTTGACCTCGGCCATCGCCTGCTCCGAGAAGCCCATCGCCGTCAGGTAGTCCTCGTCGCCTCCCCGGTAGCGGACCTCCCGGCCGGCCGCCCGGGCGATGATCTCCACGGCCTCCCCGAGCGTCAGCGAGCTCGGCCCGGTGATCTCGTAGGTCCGCCCCGCGTGGCCGTCCTCCGTGAGCGCCGCGGCGGCGACGGCCGCGATGTCGCCGGCGTCCACGAA
This sequence comes from Nonomuraea polychroma, assembly GCF_004011505.1. Lineage (NCBI taxonomy): Bacteria > Bacillati > Actinomycetota > Actinomycetes > Streptosporangiales > Streptosporangiaceae > Nonomuraea > Nonomuraea polychroma. Next base: position 7,952,187 of record NZ_SAUN01000001.1, on the reverse strand, counting down.
CGCCTGCCGCACATCCCCCAGCGGCACCACCACCTCGCCCGCCATGATCGCGGGCTGGAAGAAACCCTCGTCGAAGTTCTGGTCGAACCAGCTCGGCCGCAGGATCGTCCACTCGGCGCCCGACTCGCGCACGGTGCGCTCCGCGGACATCAGGCGCTCGTCGCCCATGGCCTCGATCGCCCCGCTGGAAAGCAGCACGATGCGCCGGGCGCCTCGCGCGACGGCCAGGGACACGAACTGCGGATCGATCGGGATGCCGTCGGGCGCCATGAGGTAGACGGCAGAAGCGCCGGCCACCGCGGGCTCCCAGGTGTCCGGCCGGGACCAGTCGAATGTGGTCTCGCCGCTCCTGGACGCCGCCCGCACGTTGTGCCCGGAGGCACGCAGCAGGCCGGCCACCCGCCGGCCGGTGGAGCCGGTCGCGCCGAGAACAAGAATCACGTGCTGAGCCATGCCCCCGAGTCAAGCAAACGGGACCGACAGAACCCACGACGCCCGGACGGAGACGGGACGATCCAGGAGGGGACGTCGCAGAACGGATCGTCACTCCGTCCAGGAGGCCGTGGTGTCGAGGCGGCGGTGCCAGAGCTTCTCGCCGTCCCCGCCCGGCTCCCAGCGGGCGCAGAAATCGAGCAGGTCGCGGCAGCGGGCCAGCATGGCCGCCTGGCGTTCCGGCCATTCGGGGACGGTGCCGTCGTAGGCGGCGAAGAAGTGCGGGAGCAGCCCCACGTGCTCGGGGTGGTGGCTGCGGATGATCCACTCGCACCACGCGAGGTCCTCCACCGGCCGCCCGGGATGGGCCCACTCCCAGTCCAGGATGGCGGTCGTCCTGAACGTGGCCGGGTCGAACAACATGTTCTGGGGGCCGAAGTCCCCGTGCACGATGCCCAGCCGGTGAATGCCGCCCAGGACCCGGCCGCACTCCGTCAGCACCTCCACCGCATGTCCTTCGTCCAGGAGGTCCTGGCCGTGGGAGCCGGAGACGAAGCGGGTGGTCAGGCTCGTCCCGGTGACCTGGTGAACGCGCGGGACCGGCACGCGGCCGCGTAGCCGGCGCAGGTATCTGCTCTCCGTACGCAGCCTGAACGCCGCCTCAGGACCCTGGTAACACTTCACGACCAAGGCGCCGTCGCCGACTGTGCTGTTGGTGTACCCGTGCTTCACAAGGGTCGATTCTGGCGCACGAAGACCCCTCCCGGGAGCCGTGGGGGGCTACCTCGGCCGCCTCCGATACACGATGTAAGGACGGAACAAATAGCCCAACGGGGCGGAAAGCGCATGCACCAGGCGGCTGAACGGGAAAAGCATGATGAGCACCATCCCGATCAAGGTGTGCACCTTGTAAAGGCCGCTCGCGTGCGCCATCGCGTACACGTCCGGCTGCAGCGTGATCAGGCTCCGGAACCAGGGACCGACCGTGGTGCGGTAGCTCACCTCGCTCGGCACGAACCCCGCCACCGTCGTCACCACGCCGGAGAGGATCGCCAATGCCAGTACCGCGTACATGGTCTTGTCGTTGTTCGTGGTCGACATGAACACCGGGCCGGTGGTGCGCCTGCGGTAGATCAGCAGGCCCACCGCCACGAGCGTGCCGACGCCGGCGATGCCGCCCCAGGCGAGCGCGTTCACGTGGTAGACGTGGTTGTTCACGCCGATGGCGTCGGTCCAGGACGTCGGGATGAGCAGCCCGGTGATGTGGCCGATGATGACGAACAGCAGCGCGTAGTGGAACAGCGGGCTGGCCACGCGGAGCAGCCGGCTCTCGTAGAGCTGGGAGGAGCGGGTGGTCCAGCCGAATTTGTCATACCGGTAACGCCAGATCAGGCCGCCGAGGAAGATCACGATCGTGATGTAGGGCGTGACGATCCACATCACGCTCTCGCCCCAGCTCATGCGTACCTCCCCACGGTCTCGACCGGAGGCCCGCCCGCGGCCAGCCGGCCGGCCGCGGCCCGCTGGGCGGCGGTGAGCGGCGGGAGCGCGGCGCACACGGCGCCGATCACGTGCGCGTACGGCGACTCGCGTGCCGCCAGGGCGGCGAGCAGCAGCTCAAGCCCCACGCGGTGCTCGGCGAGCAGGGCGGCCCCCGTGGGGTCGACCGCGGCGAACTCCAGCACGACCGGCAGGAAGTCCGGCAGCTCGTCGTCCATCAGCTCCCACCCCGCGGCGCGGTAGCGGCGTTTCAGCGCGGCCAGCGACTCGCCCCGGCGGCGGGTGTCGCCGTCGGTGTAGTAGGTCAGGTAGAGGCAGCAGCGCCGGTTCAGGTCGAACGTCTCCACGTAGTGCGCGGCCAGCTCGCCGGGACCCAGCTCGGCGGCTCGGGCGAGGAACTCGGCGAAGTACGGCTCCGCCGCCTCCTCGATCAGCGGCAGCCGGCGCCAGAAACGTTCGTCGGGGTAGGCCAGCAGATGCGCGGCTGCCTGCCAGAGCACGGGGTCGCTCATGCCTTCTTCCTCCGCGGCGGGAACAGGCCGGCCGGGATGCCTCGGCCGTCCCAGTTGAGGAGATTCACCCGGTCGTGGGTGATCTCGTCGCTGGTCTGGCGCTCCTTCAGTCCGTGAAAGTTCTCGATCGAGACCGGCACAGGACGGCCCGACGCCTCGCCGAACGGCGGCTGCATGCCGGGTCCGCCGTCGTAGTCCAGGCTGCACTCGCCCTCGTCCACGATCCCCGGCGGGTTGCCGTACGCGGTCGGGATCACGTATCGCTCGTCGTATTTGGCCAGCGCCAGCAGCCGGTACATGGCGCGCAGCTCGTCTTCCGAGAGGCCCGCGTCGGGCGGGACCGGGTGCGGCTCGCCCAGGTTGACCGCCCGCATGTACGAGCGCATCGCGGCCAGGCGGCGCAGCGCCGTGTTCACCGGCGCGGGGTCGCCCGCGGTGAACAGCTCGGCCAAGTAACCGATGGGGATGCGCAACGCCTCGATGGCGGCGAACAGGTTCACCGCGTCCTCGCCGTCGTGGCCGGTGCCGGCGAGCGCGTCCACGACGGGGGAGAGCGGCGGGACGTACCAGACCATGGGCAGGGTCCGGTACTCCGGGTGCAGGGGGAGCGCGATCCGATATTTCTTGATCAGCTGGTACACGGGCGATCTGCGGGCGGCCTCCAGCCAGTCAGGGGGCAGGCCGGAAGCGGCGACGGCCGGGTCGTCGGGGTCGAGGAAGAGGTCGAGCTGGGCCTCGTACAGGTCCCGCTCGTCGGGCACCGAGGCCGCCGCCTCGACGCGGTCGGCGTCGTACAGCAGGACCCCGAGGTAGCGGAGGCGGCCGACGCACGTCTCCGAGCAGACCGTCGGCAGGCCGACCTCGACCCGGGGGTAGCAGAACGTGCACTTCTCGGCCTTGCCGGTCTTGTGGTTGAAGTACACCTTCTTGTACGGGCAGCCCGTCACGCACATGCGCCAGCCCCGGCAGCGGTCCTGGTCCACCAGCACGATGCCGTCCTCCTCGCGCTTGTACAGCGCGCCCGACGGGCAGGAGGCCACGCACGACGGGTTGAGGCAGTGCTCGCAGATGCGCGGCAGGTAGAACATGAACGCCTCTTCGAACGACAGCTTGACCTTCTCGGACACCTGGGCCAGCACAGGGTCGGGCGACGGGTCGCCGCCGAGGCTGTCGTCCCAGTTGGCGCTCCAGCGGATCTTCGTGGGTTCGCCGCTGATCAGCGACCTGGGCGGTGCGACGGGGACGTCGTCGGACAGGGGCGCGTTCGTGAGGTTCTCGTAGTCGTAGGTCCAGGGCTCGTAGTAGTCCTGGATGGACGGCATGATCGGGTTGGCGAAGATGGTGAGCAGCTTGCGCAGGCGGCCGCCCGCCCGGAGCTCGAGCTTGCCCTTGCGGTTCACGGTCCAGCCGCCGCGCCAGCGGTCCTGGTCCTCGTAGCGTCTGGGGTAGCCCTGGCCGGGGCGGGTCTCGACGTTCTGCCACCAGACGTACTCGACGCCGGGCCGGTTGGTCCAGGTCTGCTTGCACGTGACCGAGCAGGTGTGGCACCCGATGCACTTGTCCAGGTTCATCACCATGGCGATCTGAGCCATGATCCGCATCAGTACTGCACCTCCTGGGATCTCCGCCGGATGGTCGTGAGCTCGTCGCGCTGGTTGCCGGTGGGGCCCAGGTAGTTGAAGGCGTACGAGAGCTGGGCGTAGCCGCCGATCATGTGGGTGGGCTTGATGAGGATTCTCGTGAGGGCGTTGTGGATGCCGCCGCGACGGCCGGTCGCCTCCGACTTCGGCACGTCGATCAGGCGGTCCTGGGCGTGGTGCATGAAGACCGTGCCCGGCGGCATGCGGTGGGAGACGATCGCCCGCGCCACGACGACGCCGTTGCGGTTGACCGCCTCGACCCAGTCGTTGTCGGCCACTCCGATCCTGGCCGCGTCCTCCACGGACATCCAGATCGTGGGGCCGCCGCGGGACAGGGACAACATGAGCAGGTTGTCCTGGTACTCGGAGTGGATCGACCACTTGCTGTGCGGGGTCAGGTACCGCAGCGTGCCGGTCTCGCCCAGCAGCGCGGCCAGGTCCAGCGGCGGGCGGTAGACCGGCAGCGCCTCGCCGTACTCGTGCATCCAGTCGTGATCGAGGAAGAAGTGCATGCGGCCGGTGAGGGTGTGCCAGGGTTTGCCGTTCTCGACGTTGATCGTGAAGGGGGCGTAGCGGCGGTCGTGCGACTCCTTGCCCGACCACTCGGGGCTGGCGGCCACGTGCACCGGCCCGGCCTGGGTGTCGGAGAAGACGATGCGGTGACCCTCGTGGGCCAGGCCGTCGAGGTCGGCGCCCGTGCGCGCGGCGAGTTGCCGGAAACCCTGGGCGGCCAGGCGGCCGTTGCTCACGCCCGACAGCGCGAGAATCGCCTCGCAGGCCTTGACGTCGGTGTCCAGCTCGGGCCTGCCCTTGGCCACGCCACGCGGGACGAGCCCGCAACGCTGGCCCAGCCAGGCGACCTCCTTGTCGGGCAGGAAGGTCACGCCCTTGACCGGGAGGCCGAGCTTCTCCGTGAGCGGGCCGAGCGCGGCCAGTTTCTCGGCGATCGCGCCGTAGTCGCGTTCGACGAGCTTGAGGTCCGGTCCGGCGTCGCGGGCCAGCTCGCCTGGGGTGTCGTGCTGGTGCGCCGTCGCGACCACGTCGCGGCGCACGCCCAGGTGCTCCTTGGCGAGGTCGCTGAAGGCGCGGGCGATGAGGTGGAAGGCGGTGAAATCCGTCTTCGTCTGCCATGGCGGCGTGATCGCCGGGTTGAACGAGTTCACGAACGGGTGCATGTCCGTGGTCGACAGGTCGTGCTTCTCGTACCAGGTGGCGGCCGGGAGCACGATGTCGGAGAAGATCGTCGAGGACGTCATCCGGAAGTCGAGGGTGAGGAGCAGGTCCAGCTTGCCCGTCGGCGCCTCCTCGTCCGGGTGCTCAAGGTTGGAGGTCGTGCCGAGAAGGTGGTGCAGGAAGTACTCGTCGCCCTTGGCCGAGGAGCCGAGGAGGTTCGAACGCCAGAGCGTGAGCACCCGTGGCCAGTTACGCGGGTCGTCCGGGTGCTCGACGGCGTACCCGAGCCTGCCCGCCCGCAGCTCGGCTTGGGTGTGGGCGATGGGGTCCGGCGCGTCGCCGAGCTCCAGCGGGTTGCGGTCGAACATCGGGGACATCGGCATCCAGCCGTTGCGCACGGCCTCCGTGACGAGGTCGGCGGTGTGCTTGCCGCGGAAGGTGCCGCGGGCCAGGGGCGAGGTCAGCTCGCCGGCGTCGAAGCGGTCGTAGCGCCACTGGTCGGTGTGCAGGTACCAGAACGGGGTGCCCGGGGTCTGCCGGGGCGGCCGCGACCAGTCCGTGGCGCTCGCCAGCACCGCCCAGCCGGTCTGCGGGCGGCATTTCTCCTGGCCCACGTAGTGCGCCCAGCCGCCGCCGTTGCGGCCCTGGCAGCCGGTCAGCAGGAGCAGCGACAGGAACGCCCGGTAGATCGTGTCGCCGTGGAACCACTGCGTGGTGCCCGCCCCGAGGATGATCATGCAGCGGCCCCTCGAGGCCTCCGCCGTCCTGGCGAACTCCCTGGCGATCCTGGCGGCGCGGTCGGCGGGTACGCCGGTGATCGGCTCCTGCCAGGCCGGCGTGTACGGCTCCGCGGCGTCCTCGTAGCCGGTCGGCCAGTCGCCGGGGAGGCCTTCCCGCTGGATGCCGTACTGGGCGAGCAGCAGGTCGAACACCGTGGTGACGAGGTGGTCCCCGACCCGCGACGCCGGCACGCCCCGATGGACCGCGCCGCCGCCGTCGAAGCGGGGCAGCAGCACCTCCGCCGGCTCGCTCGCGGCTTTGTGGAGCGTGAGCACCGGATCGGTGTCGAGGTTGAGGTTCCAGCGGCCCATGCCTGACTCCGTCCAGCGGAAGCCGACCGAGCCGTTCGGCACCACCGGCACGCCCTCCGGCGACATGAGCACGGTCTTCCACTCGGCCGCCTCCTCCTGCGAGCCGAGGTCGCGTGCCGTGAGGAACGTGCCGGGGACATAGGCGTTCTCGTGTTTCTCCAGCCGGACCAGGAAGGGCAGGTCGGTGAAACGTTTGACGTAGTCGGTGAAGAACGGCGTCTCGCGGTCGAGGAAGAACTCCTTGAGAATGACGTGCCCCATGGCCATGGCCAGCGCGCCGTCCGTGCCCGGCCGCACGCTCAGGAACTCGTCGGCGAACGTGGCCGCGTCGTTGTAGTCGGGGCTCACGACCACGACCTTCTGGCCCCGGTAGCGGGCCTCGGCCATCCAGTGGGTGTCGGGGGTGCGGGTGACCGGCACGTTCGCGCCCCACATCATCAGGTACGCGGCATCCCACCAGTCCGCCGACTCCGGCACGTCGGTCTGGTCGCCGAACACCTGAGGGGAGGCCACCGGCAGGTCGGCGTACCAGTCGTAGAAGGAGAGCATGGTGCCGCCGATCAGCGACACGAACCTGGAGCCGATCGCGTGGGAGACCATCGACATGGCGGGGATGGGGGAGAAGCCGGCGATGCGGTCGGGGCCGTAGGCCTTGATGGTGTGGACGTGGGCGGCGGCGATCATCTCGGTCGCCAGGTCCCAGGTGACGCGGATGAGGCCGCCGTGGCCGCGAGCCTTTTGGTATTTTTCCCGTTTTTCTGGATTTGTCGTGATTTCGGCCCAGGCGGCTACGGGGTCACCGAGGCGTTGCCGCGCCTCCACGTACATCTCGAGCAGGACGCGTCGCGCGTACGGGTAGCGGATCCGGGTCGGCGAGTAGGTGTACCAGGAGAAGGCGGCCCCGCGCGGGCAGCCGCGCGGCTCGTACTCGGGGCGGTCGGGGCCCATGCTCGGGTAGTCGGTCTGCTGTGCCTCCCACGTGATGATGCCGTCCTTGACGTAGACCTTCCACGAGCACGATCCCGTGCAGTTCACGCCGTGCGTGGAGCGGACCACCTTGTCGTGGCTCCATCGGTCCCGGTAGAAGGCGTCGCCTTCGAGGCCGCCCGTCAGGTAGAGGGCCCGCAGGTCTGGGCTCGTGGGCGACCTGCGTAGGAACCGGCCCATCTTCAGCAAGACGTCCTCCGCGCTCATACCCCCACTTCATCACAGAAAGTAGCTCTCTGTTACACAGGGTACATGTCTGAGCTTCGTAAAGGTCAGGTGCGGAACCTGGCGCTGGCCACGACGGCGTTCGCGGTCACGTTCTGGGCCTGGAACCTGATCGGGCCTCTGGCTGGGAGCTACAGCAGGCGGCTCGGGCTGTCGCCGACGCAGACATCGCTGCTGGTCGCGATCCCGGTCCTGGTGGGCGCTCTGGGACGGATCCCCGTGGGGATGCTGGCCGACCGGCTCGGCGGGCGGCGCATGTTCGCCGTCGTCTGCTTCGTCTCGATCGTGCCCGTGTTGTTCGTCGGGTGGTCGGACTCGTACGGGTGGCTGCTGTTCTGGGGATTCCTGCTGGGCATTCCCGGCACGTCCTTCGCGATCGGCATCCCGTTCGTGAACGCCTGGTACGAGCCGGCCCGCAGGGGCTTCGCCACCGGCGTGTTCGGGGCGGGCATGGGCGGCACCGCGCTGTCGGCGTTCTGCACGCCGCGCCTGGTGGAGGCCTTCGGGCGGGGGCCGGCGCACGTGCTGCTGGCGGCGGTGCTGGCGCTGACCGGCGTGATCATGCTGGGCGCGAGCCGTGACTCGCCCCGCTGGTCACCCACCACCGCCTCCGGCCCGGCCGCCCGGGAGGCGCTGCGCATCAAGGCGACCTGGCAGTGCGCCTTCCTGTACGCGGTCGCGTTCGGCGGGTTCGTGGCGTTCTCCACGTACCTGCCGACGTTGCTGGAGAACGTCTACCGGTTCGCTCAGACGGATGCGGGGCTGCGTACGGCGGGATTCTCGATCGCGGCCGTGTTGTCCAGGCCGCTGGGCGGCACGCTCTCCGACCGGATCGGGGCCGTGCGGGTGTTGCTGATCGCGTTCGCCGGGATCGCGGTCATGGCGCTCGTGCTGGCGTTGCGGCTGCCGGCCGAGGCGCCGGCCGGGACGAGCTTCGTGCTCATGGCCTTCTTCCTGGGGCTCGGGACGGGTGGCGTGTTCGCGCTGGTGGCCAAGCTGGTGGAGACGTCGAAAGTGGGTACGGTGACCGGGCTCGTGGGCGCGGCCGGCGGGCTCGGCGGATACTTCCCGCCGCTCGTCATGGGGGCCGTCTTCTCCGCCACGGGGGCGTACACGATCGGGTACGTGCTGCTGACGGTCACGGCCTTGGTCGCGCTGGCGTACACATGGCGGGCCTTCCGTGCGGTCTGATCAAGGGACGGATGCCGGCGGCAGCCTTCTGGCGGCGCGAAAATCGTTTGCCGGGCCAGGGCGCGCCTTGTCAACCTTGACTCCCTATGCGCTCCCTTCCTGAGGCCGATCCCGGCGTGCCCGACATTCGCAGCCCGCTCCGCTTTCTGTGGTGGAACGCGCGGCGGCAGTCCCGTGCCCTGCTCGCGGGCATCGGATACGCGACCCTGTGGTGGCTGGTGCAGGCATTGATGCCGGCGGTGCTCGGGAAGGGCATCGAGGCCGTCACCGCCAAGGACACCAGGGCGCTTGTGACCTGGGCGTCCATCCTGTTCGGGCTGGGGCTGCTGCAGGCGTTCGGCGGGGTCATGCGGCACCGGCTGGCCGTCTACAACTGGCTGGCCGCCGCATACCGCACCGTGCAACTCACCGCCAGGCAGGCCGCCAGGCTCGGCGCCACGCTGCCGAAGCGGCTCTCGACCGGCGAGGTCGTCAGCGTCGGCAACTCCGACATCGCCCACATCGGCAACTCCATGGACATCCTGCTGCGCGGCACCGGCTCGGTCGTGGCGATCATCACGGTCACCGTGATCCTCATCTCGACCTCGCTGCCGCTCGGGCTGCTCGTGCTGTTCGGCGTGCCGCTCATGGCCGTCGCCGTAGGGCCGCTGCTCAAGCCCCTGCACCGGCGGCAGGCCAGGCAGCGCGAGCTGAGTGGCGAGCTGTCCACCAGGGCCGCCGACATCGTGGCCGGGCTGCGGGTGCTGCGTGGCATCGGCGGTGAGCAGGTCTTCGCCGGGCGTTATCGGGAGGAGTCGCAGCAGGTGCGGCAGGCCGGCGTACGCGTGGTGCGTGTCGAGTCGGTGCTGGAAGGCGCTCAGATCGTGCTGCCCGGTGTGCTGATCGCGATCGTCACGGGCATCGGCGCCTCCTTCGCCGTGGCCGGGGAGATCCCCACCGGGCAACTCGTCGCGTTCTACCTGTATGCGGTGTTCCTCATCGGGCCCATGCGCACCCTCACCGAGATGGCGGACAAGCTCACCAAGGGACATGTGGCGGCCGGGCGGGTGATCCGCATCCTGGCCATGGAGCCCGAGGTCAAGGGCGGCCGGGGAAGCAGCGAGGGCGGGGTGCTGCGGGACTCGTACAGCGGGGTCACGGTGCAGCCGGGCATGCTCACAGCGGTGGCCGCGAACGCGCCCGAGGACGCCATCGCCATCGCCGACCGGCTTGGCCGCTACACGAACGGGGACGTCACGTTCGGGGCGGCCGACCTCAGCAGCCTGCCGCTGGACGAGGTCCGCCACCGCATCCTCGTCGCCGACAACGCCGCCCGCCTCTTCACCGGCCGCCTCCGCGACGAACTGACCGTCCGCACCAGCCTCCTGCCCTCTCACACCGACCACGCTCCAAGCCCGGACGCCGACGGCGACTGTCGGCCGGGCGGCCGCGACACCGCTCCCGGGCGGATGCGGGCGCTCGTCCAGGCCGGCCTCCCTGGGCGGCGCGGCGGCCAGCCGGGCGGCGGTGGGTTCGAGGGCGGCATCGGCCTCATCGACGGGGCCGACGACGAGCGGATGCGCGAGGCGCTCTACACCGCCTGTGCGGAGGACATCATCGAGGCCCTGCCCGACGGGCTCGACACGTGGGTGGCCGAGGCGGGGCGGGAGTTCTCCGGCGGGCAGCAGCAGCGCCTGCGGCTGGTCAGGGCGCTGCTGGCCGACCCGGAAGTGCTCATCCTGGTCGAGCCCACCAGCGCCGTGGACGCCCACAGCGAGGCCCGCATCGCCGAGCGGCTGACCAGGAGCCGCATCGGGAAGACCACGCTGATCTGCACCACCAGCCCGCTGGTGCTCGACCGCACGGACCACGTCATCTACGTCGAGGGCGGCCGGGTCCTCGCCGAGGGCACGCACCGGCAGTTGCTGGACAGCTCGCCCGAATACGCGGCGACCGTCACTCGTGGAGAGGACTGACCTGTGGCACGGGAAATCCTGCCGGTCGCCGACCGGAAACAGGTGCGCGCCTACGCCAGGCGGCTGACGCTCAAATACCCGCGCCGGCTCACGGTGGCCCTCCTCCTGCACGGGCTGGCCGCCGTCGCCGGGCTGGTCGTGCCGTGGCAACTCGGCGGCCTGGTCGAGAACGTCGAGCGCGGCGCCGAGGTCGACATCGCCTTCGTGGCCGCCGCCATCGGCGGGTTCCTGCTGCTGCAGGGCGTGCTCATGCGGTACGCCGTGCTGGCCTCCGCCAAGCTCGGCGAGAAGGTGCTGGCCGAGCTGCGTGAGGAATTCGTGGAGCAGGTGCTCGCCCTCCCGCTGTCCACGGTCGAGCGGGCCGGCTCCGGCGACCTGATCACCAGAACCTCGCGCGACGTGGACTCCTTGTCGCGCACCGTACGACACGCCGTGCCGGAGACGCTGATCGCGATGGTCACGTTCCTGATCACCGTGGGCGCGCTGGTGCTGGTCAGCCCGCTGCTCATGCTGCCGATGCTGCTCGCGGGACCGGTGCTCGGGGTGGCCACCCGCTGGTACCTGCGGCGGGCACGCGACGGCTACCTGCGCGAGAACGCCGCCTACGCCGACATGACCGAGGGGCTGGCCGAGACCGTCGAAGGCGCCAGGGCCGTGGAGGCACTGGGCCTCCACGAGCGCCGCCGGGAGCGCACCGACGGGGACATCCGGCGCTCGTACGCGGCCGAGCGGTACACGCTCGGGCTGCGCGTCAGGTGGTACCCCGCCGTCGAGCTGGGCTACGTCATCCCCGTGGTGAGCGCGCTGCTGGTCGGCGGGCTGTTCTACATCAACGGCTGGGTGACGCTCCTCCAGGTGACCGCCGCCGCGCTCTACGCCCAGCAGCTGATCGACCCGCTCGACAGGTTCCTGATGTGGATCGACGAGCTTCAGGTGGGCGGCGCCGCCATGGCGCGGCTCCTCGGCGTGGCCAACGTGCCCGACGACCGCGCGGCCTCCTCCGCGCGCCCCTCCGGCGAGTTGCTGGAGGCCTCCGACGTCCGGTACGCCTACCGCGAAGGCCGCGACGTGCTGCACGGTGTGTCGCTGACCGTTCAGCCCGGCGAACGGCTGGCCATGGTGGGACCGTCCGGGGCCGGCAAGTCCACGCTGGGACGGTTGCTGGCGGGCATCCACGGCCCCCGCACCGGCACGGTGACCGTGGGCGGCGTGCCGCTCGTGGACCTGCCGCTGAACGATCTGCGGGGACACGTCGCGCTGGTCACCCAGGAACATCACGTGTTCAAGGGCACCATGCGCGACAACCTCCTGATCGCCCGGCCCGACGCCGACGACGCGGCCGTGCGCAAGGCGCTGGAGGCCGTGGACGCGCTCGACTGGGTGCAGGAGCTGCCGTCCGGGCTGGAGACCCAGGTCGGCTCCGGCGGCCTCGCCGTCTCACCCGCCCAGGCCCAGCAACTCGCGCTGGCCCGGCTGGTGCTCGCCGACCCGCACACCCTCGTGCTGGACGAGGCCACCTCGCTCATCGACCCCCGGGCGGCCAGACACCTGGAGCGTTCCCTGGCCGCCGTGCTGGACGGGCGGACGGTGATCGCGATCGCGCACCGGCTGTACACGGCGCACGACGCGGATCGGGTGGCGGTCGTGGAGGACGGGCGGATCAGCGAGCTCGGGTCGCATGACGAGCTGGTCGCCGAGGGCGGCTCCTACGCCGCCCTCTGGGCCAGCTGGCACGGCACTCCGGCAAGCACCCGATCCTGAGCCGACCCCGGGAAACGGCTGTGGACCGGGACACGATATCCAAGGCGTGGGGCGCTTCCGCAGGATCGTGATGGTGCTGAGCGGGCTACTGCCGGTCCTGCTCTGCCCAGGGACAGCCGCCGGCACAACGTCCCTGGCGGCTTCTTCGGCGAGGTTCTTCTGGGAGGGACTGGACCACGCGGCCGAACGCACGGCAACGGCCGACGCCACCGGGCTCGACCTCTTGGTCGGCGTCTTCGTGCTGGTCGTCCTGGAAGCAGTGGTGTTCGCTCTGCTGCCCATCCCGATGCTGGACGGCGCGAAACTGTTCAACTGGAACAAGGCCCTGTGGGCCTTGACGTTCATCCCGATCGCCGGGTTCTTCGTCTACCTGCTGTTCACCGAGACCGCCGGCCCGTTGGACTGGGGCGAGGTGGGCATGATGCTGGGGCTGTTCGCCCTGTTCGGAGCCCTCTCCACGCTCATGTGGTACCTGGTGTGGCGGCGGATACGGGCGGAGCAGCAGGCGTACGACCACGCCGGTGCCGCCGAGTGAACCGGCGGCGGCCGGTCAGGAGGCCACGCCCAGCGCCTTCTTCAGGAAGTCCACCTGGAGCAGCAGTAGGTTCTCCGCCACGACCTCCTGGGGCGTCATGTGCGTGACGCCGGAGAGCGGAAGCACATTGTGCTGGCGGCCGGCCGCGAGCAGGGCCGACGACAGGCGGAGCGTGTGCGCGGCCACGACGTTGTCGTCGGCCAGGCCGTGGATCAGCAGCAACGGCCGATCGAGCTTGGCGGCGTCCGCGAACAACGAGGACTTCTCGTATACCTCGGGCTGCTCATCCGGATGGCCCAGGTATCGCTCGGTGTAGCACGTGTCGTACAGCCGCCAGTCCGTCACCGGCGCCCCCGCCACGGCCGCGTGGAACACGTCAGGGCGTCGCAACACCGCGAGCGCGGCCAGGAAGCCGCCGAACGACCAGCCGCGAATGGCCACCTTCGTCAGGTCGAGGTCGTCGCCGTATTGCTCGGCCACGCCCTGCAGGGCGTCGATCTGGTCCTCGAGCGCCGGGGTCGCCAGATCGCCGAGCACTGCCCGCTCGAAGGCGGTGCCCCGGCCCGGGGTGCCGCGGCCGTCGGCCACGACGACGGCGAAGCCCTGCTCGGCGAACCACTGGCTCTCCAGGAACGCGCCGCGCCGGTTGAGCACCCGCTGCGCGTGCGGGCCGCCGTACGGGTCCATGAGGACGGGCAGCTTGCCCGAGCCCTGCTCGTGCCACGAGGGCAGCACCACGGCGGTGGCGAGCTCCCTGCGGCCCGAGCGGCCGATCGAGACCCGCAGGTCGAGTCCGGGGCGCTCGGCGACGGACGGGATCGGCACGGCCATGCCGTCGCGGCGTACGACAGTGGTCGACACACCCTCGGTCTCGAGGCTCTGCTCGGTGAGCACACCCACCCCGCCCGCCATCCGACCCGAGAACACCCCAGAACGGGTCGAGACCGGCAGCAGTGAGTGCCCGTCCCACGTCCACAGCTGGATCTCGGTCGGGTCGCCGCTCGCGCTGAACAACACGCTGTCGTGATCGACGTCGAGCACGGCCCGCACCTGGAGCGTCGGCGGCGTGACGGCGCGGTCGCCCACGAAGAGGCGGTGGCCGCCGTCGCCGTTGGCCACCCAGACCAGCGAACCGTCGTCGAGGTGGGCGGGCACGCCGGTGACGATGTCGACCCAGGCCGGGTCGGTGTCCTCGCGGACGAGGGTGGAGGCGCCTGTCGCCGGGTCGACCGTGAACAGCCGCATCGTCTTCTGGTCGCGGGTCAGCGTCACGATCGACAGCGCGTGAGTGTCCCAGGCGGCCGTGGCCAGGTATTCCTCCGCGTACGGCACCGCGACCCGCGACCCGTCGAGCCCCAGCACGTAGAGCTCGGTCAGTGCGTTGGGCGTGCCGGCGGCGGGGTAGCGCTGGGCGGTCGCGGGCCGGTCCGGGTTGGCCGGGTCGGCGATGTGCCAGGTGTGGACCGGGGCTTCGTCCGCCCGCTCCACCAGCAGCGCGTCGCCTGACGGCGCCCACCAGTAGCCGCGCATCCTGTCCATCTCCTCAGCGGCGATGAACTCGGCCAGCCCGTACGTCACCGTCTCCGACTCCGGCCTGGCCAGCGCCCGGTCCTCACCCGTTGCCAGGTCCTGGACGTGGAGGGCGCCTCCCGTCACATAAGCGACATGTCGCCCGCCGGGGGACAGCCGGGGGTCGATGACCGCGCCCGGCGTCTCCAGCTTGCGCGCCTGGCCGGTGGCGAGGTCGACGACGTAGAGGCCGCCGGACAGGGCGAAGCAGGCCCTCGTCACGTCGGTGTCAGTGGCGTAAGCGACCACGCCGCCCGCCGCCTCGCGGCTGCGCTCGCGCCTGGCCCGCTCCTCTGGCGGCAGATCCTCCTCGTCGCCGTGGAGCGTACGCGGATCGACGACCAGCCGTTCGACGTGCGTGTCCGTGTCGAGCTCCCACAGGCACGTCACCGGGTCGGTGCCCGAACGCGTCCGCAGGAACACCACCCGGCCGCCGTCCGGCGAGATCGTGAAGCCTCTGGGCACCCCGAGGGTGAACCGGCGGGTCCTGGCAGACAGACGCGGGAAGCTCTCGCTCATGGCCCCAATCCTGCCATCGCCGATGAGAAACCTGCTAAATGACCGCCGCTACGGCCTTCTGCGGGCATGACAGGGGGGCGGCGGTCTATGAGCAGGTTTCTTGTCGGTACGGCCATCGCCGGGCCGGGGTCTGATGAGCAGGTTTCTTGTCGGTACGCTCATGACCATGACGGATCGACGGCTCCTGCTCGTGCACGCCCACCCGGACGACGAGTCGATCGGCACCGGCGCGACCATGGCGAAATACGTCGCCGAGGGCGCCCACGTCACGCTGGTGACCTGCACGCTGGGCGAGGAAGGGGAGATCATCCCCAGCGATCTCGCCCACCTGGCCGCCGACCAGGACGACGCGCTCGGCCCGTACCGGATCGGCGAGCTCGACGCCGCCTGCCAGGCGCTCGGCGTCGAGGACCACCGTTTCCTCGGCGGGCGCGGTCGGTGGCGGGACTCGGGGATGATGGGAGCCGCGTCCAACGATCACCCCCGCGCGTTCTGGCGCGCCGACCTCGACGAGGCGGCGGGTGAGCTCGTCAAGGTCATCCGCGAGGTACGCCCGCAGGTGCTGGTCACGTACGACGACAACGGCTTCTACGGCCACCCCGACCACATCCAGGCCCATCGCGTTTCGCGCAGGGCGTTCGAGTTGGCCGCGAAACCGGACTTCGGCGACGGCGAAGCGTGGCAGATCGCGAAGTTCTACCACACGGCCTTGCCCAGGTCCGTCATGCGGCGCACGGCCGAGGCGCTGCGCGAGGCCGACGTCGACTTCATCACCGAGAGCGTCGACGACCTGCCCTTCGGCAACCGGGACGAGGACATCACCACCGAGATCGACGCACGCCCGTGGATCGGCAACAAGATCGAGGCGATGCGCGCGCACGCCACCCAGATCAGCGTCCAGGACCCTTGGTTCGCCCTGTCCAACAACATCGGCCAGGAGGTGCTGGGCGTGGAGCACTACATTCTGGCCATCGGGGTGCCCGGCCGGCCCGTGCCCGGACCGCCGATCGAGGCAGGCGGCCTCGGTGAGCCGCACAACCGGGAGAACGATCTCTTCGCGGGCATCCACTAACCTCAGTCGACATGGAGCATCGCAGCCAGGCCGAGTCGGCGCTGGGTGGGGCGGCCTACGGCATGCTGTTCGTGCTGGGGATCGTCATAGGGGTCGTGGGCGGGTTCACGCATCCGGTGTGGCAGGTCGGCCCGATCCCGGTCGGAGCCGTCGTCTGGGTGCTGGCGCTGTTCGGGGTGTCCCTGGGGGCGGGCAAGCTGATGCGCGCGCGGCTCGGGGCCGCCGCGGCGGCGGGCGGGTGGTTGCTGGTGACGTTGCCGTTCACGGTGGAGCTGGGATCCGGGGACCTCGTCATCGCGCAGGGGACGGCCGGCTACATCTACCTGTACGGGGGGCTTGCGGCCCTTGTCATGGCCTACTTGCTTTCACCCTCTTCGGGTGGGGAATCGTGGCTTCTGCGGGGGTATTCTCCGAAGAATCCGATGTAGCGGCATAAAGTAACTTCGTGCATTGGACAGAGCGGCATGTGGACCCGGGAGCGTATCGCAAGGTCGTCGGCCGCTTCGCCACCGGAGTCGCGATCGTCACGACCAGGCTCGGCGGCACTGATCACGCCATGACGGTGAACTCCTTCACCTCCGTCTCGCTCGAACCGCTGCTCGTGCTCTTCTGCGCAGAGAAGGTGGCCCGCTTCCACGACGCGGTGCTCGAGGCGGGCGTGTGGGGGGTGTCCGTGCTGCCTGCCTCGATGGAGGAGGCCTCGCGGTTCTTCGCGCACCGGGGACGGCCGTTGAACGGGCAACTCGCCCGGTGGCCGCACCATCGTGGGGAGTCGGGGGTGGCCTTGTTCGACGCGGCGATCGCCACGCTGGAGTGCACGACGACGGATGTCCACGAGGGCGGGGACCACTCGATCGTGGTGGGTGCGGTGACCTCGATGGGGATGCCGTCCGAGGAGGCGCCGCTCATGTACCACGAGGGCCGGTACCGGCGCCTCTAGGCGGCCCCGCCGCACGAAACCCCGCGCACAGGCGCGGCGCCCTGTGGACGTGCGGGCATGGGCCAGCGGGCTGTTCGGGCGTGCCGGGTTGGATTGTGGTTTCCGGACATGAGTCGGGCCAGGCGCGATGGCCTGGCCCGATCAGACGGTCGGTCGTTGTCCCACTGTCACTGGGTGGGAGTGGTGGCCGTTTCCGTCGGTGTCGTGGTGGGGGTTTCGGTCGGGGTCGGCGGCACTGCGTCCGTCGGCGGTGCCGTTTCCGCCGGGGGTTCCGAGGGTTGCTCCGGCGCCGGGCAGACGGGGATCTCCGTGGGAGGCGCCGTCGGCGACACCGTGTCCGTCGGGGTCCCTGTCGGGGTTTCGGTCGGCGTTCCGGTAGGTGTGTCCGTCGGAGTCGCGGTCTGGGTCGGCGTCGGGGTCTCGGTCGGTGTGGTCGTGGGCGTCTCGGTCGGGGTCACCGTCGCCGTCGGCGTCTGCGTGGGGACGTCGGTCGGCGTGACGGTTTCCGTCGGTGCGGGCTGACAGGTGACCGTCACCGTCGGGCCGGGCTCGGTGACCGTGACCGTGGGGCCTGGCACCGTGACCGTCACGGTCGGCAGAGGTGTCACGGTGACGGCGGGCTCACCACGCTTCTTGTACGTGCCCCAGCCCAGTCTCTTGATGGATTGTCCTGTTCCTTCGGTTACGGGGATGTCCGCGCTCGCGGTCTTGCACGACCTGCGCTTGCACACCCTCTGCTTGACGCTGAAGATGGCGGCCCCGGTGTACTCGATGGAGACGTCCAGGAAGGACGTGCCTCTCCTCTTGACCACCGTCGTCGTGACGACATAGTCCTCGGCGGGCGGTGAGTCCGTGGGAGTGGCGGTCGGCGTCTCCGGGGGAGTCGGGACCGGCGTCTCTGGGGCGGTGGGGGGCGGCGTCTCCGTGGGAGAACCGGTCGGAGTCGCGACGGCTAAAGCCACCCGCCCGTTGACGGAGCTGTCGGACAATCGTAGGGGATCGGACGCTGACGTCTGGGTGATCGCAACTCCGCCGGCTCCTGCCAGTGCGACGGTGCCGAGCAGCGCGCCCAGGATGGAGAATCTCATAATCCTGTTCTTCTGGGAGATTTCAGGACCCTGGTCATTATTCCGACATGTCAAGATTGGTCAAGACTGAGACGCATGGACAGGCGCTTTCGGTTCCGGCGCGTGGCGAACTACCTCAACCTCGCCACTCCGCTCGGATTGCTGATCTCGATCATCGGTGGCGCCACCCGGCGACCCGGCCCCAACGGGCTCATCCTCGCCTTCGGCTACCGCTACCGCTTCCCCATCGCGGGGGCGTTCACCGTGGGAAACGTCGTCCTGACCAGGTGGGATTCGCTGAGCGACCGGCTTCTCCTGCACGAAGGGCGGCACGCCACCCAGTGGGCCTGGTGCGTCGGATTGCCCATGTTGCCGCTCTACCTGCTGGCCATGCTGGTGTCGGTCATGTTGTGCGGGCACCAGGCGACGTACAACATTTTCGAGCGGCTGGCCGATCTGGAGGACGGCGGGTACCCCCGCGCGCCGCTGTGGTGGAGGAGGGGCGGCGGCAGCCAAGGTTGACAGCCTTCAGTCAAGATGATGGCTTCGATTCCCTGAGATCGGAGGCGGAACGGATCACTGAGGGTGGACACCTGCGGGCCGCAGGCGCTTGAGGCGCCCAAGGGCGAGGACGCCGATGGCCAGGCCGGAGATCGCCCCGGCGCAGAGCATCGAGGCGGTCGACGGGCTCACGAGCGTGACGCCGGCCAGGGCGAGGGCCGACACGGCCGCGGCGAACACGACGTAGGTCCAGGTCGCCAGGCGCACCAGACGCAGACGCTGGGCCTCCGCGTATGGTGTGCGGGCCAGGAGCCAGGCCAGCGCGGGCATGAGCAGGACACCGTGCATGAACACGGCATGTGCCGGCTTCAGCGTGACGGCCACCGTGTAGGCGAGCTGCTGGTCGCCCGATATCACCTCGACGATCCCACGGGCGATCATGACGGCGCCGAAGACCATGGCTGCCAGTAAGGTGGCGAAGCCCGCCCGCACGGCCAGACGCATGCTGGGTGCGAGGCCGGCGCCCGCGCGGAAGGCGGCGACAGTCATGGCGATCGCGACGGCGACGAGCACCCCGCCGCCCGCCGCCAGGGTCCTCGCGATGGCCGCGTCGACGGCGGTCTCCATATTGAAGTGCGACGGGACGCCGCGCCACGCCTGAAGGGTGATCAGGGCGACCTCCACCGTGGAGGCGATCGCGAAAGCGCCGACCCAGAGGGGGCGGGCGCGGATCCGTACGAACTGGGAGACCCAGGTCAGGGTCAGGACGCTCAGCCCGAACGACACGCCGAACGTGAACGGCTTGCGCCACGACACCGCGCCCTCCCAGGGCCCGCCGTCCACGACGAACACGCCCAGGTGGACCAGGCCCGCGAGCACGAGCAGGACTCCGATGAGATACCACAGGCGATGCATGCGGAAAGCCTGGCAGGCCGGGCCGGTCCCGCGCGTCGGCCTGGGGTTTGGATCGCGACTACGACGCTGGTCGTACGCGCCCCCGGCTCAGCGGGTCAACCTCAGGGTGTGCACGGCGGCCTTCTTGACCGACTCCGGTTTGGAGTGCATCGGCAGCAGGCCGCCCCTCGACCACACCTCCGCCTGGTCGAAGTAGTTGTCGTGGAAGGCATGCCCGGAGGCGCCCGTCAGGTTGATCCATTGGGAGGCGTCCACGTCGGACAGGTCGACGATCATGCGCATCGACGGCACGGCGGTGACCGTGTAGTCCCTCTGAACGTTCCAACCCGTGGCGTTCAGCGCGTCCTTGCTTCCCGCCACGGCGAGCGGGCCGCGGTTGAACAACCGCTCGATCGGCGCGATCCCCGAGGTCCCGAGCGAGCCGTTGACCAGATCGAGCTGGTGCAGGTCGCCCCACCGCCACGCACCCGTGTCCTCTCCGAGCCGCTCCGACAGTTCGTGGTACGCCGACGCCATCGCCTGCCGCAGGATGTCGTCACGCGTCTCCGTACGGTTCTTCGTGGTCACGTCATCCCAGAAGGGGTCGTCCGGAAGTTCGAGCAGGCGCCTGATCACCTCATACCAGCGGTCGCCTCCGGCCGGCCTGGCGCCCTCCGGCAGCTCGTCGTTGAACGTCAGCACGAGCAACTGCCGCCAGACCGCGTTGAAGAACGCGGCGGGCGCCGAATCGGCGGTCTGCGTGCCGTCCCACGACTTCAGCAGCTCCCTGGCCTGGACGCTCGGGCCCGCCAGGTCCACCTCCATCAGCGCGGGCACCAAGGTCTCGGCGAAGCCGTTGCGGGTGTCCTGCTGGATCCGCGACATGGCCGCCGCGTCGACCTTGCCCTTCTCGATCGCGTCCTTGACGAGGTCGCGGATGCGCTCGGAGCGGTAGCCGTACGCCCAGTCCTCGGTCAGCAGCGGCCGGTACCGTCTGGGGTCGATGACCGCGTTGTTCGCCGTCACGATGAAACCGTCCGCCGGGTCCTCCACTGACGGCAGCTGGTCGTACGGGATGGGCGCCGGCCTCCAGTCGTACTCGCCCGTCCACCCGGGGACCGGCCAGGTGCCGTCGCCTTGCAGGCGTACGGGGATACGTCCGGGCGCCTGGTAGCCGATCTTGCCTGTGGTGTCGGCGTACACCAGGTTCTGGGCGGGCACCTCGAACAGCGCCGCCGCGGCTTTGAACTCCTGCCAGTCCGCGGCCTTGTTCAACGCGAAGATCGCATCGGCGCTTCTGCCGGGGGTCAGCGCCGTCCACTGCAGCGCCACCGCGTTGGCCTCGCCGGTGGGCTTGGCGTCGCCGATCACCTCGTTGATCAGCGGGCCGTGCACGGTGCTCTTCACGGTGATCGTGACAGGCGAGGCGCCGGCCACCTTGATCTGCTCCTGCCGGGTCTCCAGCTTCACCTGCGCGCCCTTGTACAGGTACGTGTCGCCGTCCACCTTCTCCAGGAACAAGTCGGCCACGTCGGGACCCAGGTTCGTGAAACCCCACGCGATCTTGTCCGTGTGCCCGATGATCACGCCGGGAACGCCGGAGAAGGTGAAGCCCGTGACGTCGTACGGGCACTCCTCCGACACCGTCCTGCAGTGCAGCCCCGCCTGGTACCAGACGGACGGCATCTGCGGCGACAGGTGCGGGTCGTTGGCCAGCAGCGGCTTGCCGCTGACGGTGTGCTCGCCGGAGATCACCCACGAGTTCGACCCGACGCCTTCGCGGTCCTCGGTGCCCATCGTGCTCGGCACGGCGTCGAGCGTCTTGGCCGCCTGGGTCAGCGCGCCGACGCCGGCGCGTAACCGCGGCTCGGCCCGCTGGTCGAAGCGGTCCTCGTTGATGGTGCCCTCGGTGACGATCGGGGAGTGGCGGTCGTACGGGTAGCCGGGGTAGAGCTGCTCGACCCGCTCCCTGGGCAGCTTGGCGGCGATGAGGGCGCGGTCGATCTCGTCCTCCATGTTGGAGCGCAGGTCCCAGGCCATGGCCTTCAACCAGGCGAGCGAGTCGACCGCGGTCCACGGCTCGGGCTTGTAGTCGCCGTTCTGGAGCTTGAGTATCGAGTATTCGAGGCTGCGGTCGGAGGCGTTGGGGTTGGCGCTGAGCCAGGCGTTCACGCCTTTGGCGTACGCGTCCAGATAGGCCCGGGTCTGGTCTGCCAGCTCGGGCAGTTCGCGCTCGGCGACCCTGCGCCAGCCCATGGTCCTGAGCGCCTTGTCGGTGCCGAGAGTGGCCTTGCCGAAGAGCTCCGAGAGGCGGCCGGCGGTCATGTGGCGGCGGAAGTCCATCTCGTAGAAGCGGTCCTGGGCGTGGACGAACCCTTGAGCCATGAAGAGGTCGGCGCCGCTGTCAGCATAGATATGCGGGATTCCCCATTTATCGCGATAAATCTCGACATCTTGGGATAAGCCGGGTAGCCGCAACGATCCATCAACCTGCGGGAACGACTTCCGCACGGTGTAGACGAGGACCCCTGCCACCACGAGGGCCAGGGCGAGAAGAACGGTCAACACCCGAGCGAACCACCGCAAAGGACGCGGCATCCACGCATAGGGCCTCACCGACACCTCCAACTTGCCGAACTGGCATCAAGTGTGGCAGTTCGCGATCACTCCTCCGGCCGACTTCGCAGTCCTTGGCAGGAGACTTTGAGCCGGCCGATCACAGGCGGCGGTCAAGGTTTCACCGCTGGTAGGCGGCTGGGGTTCCGGAGTCATGGCAGCGGGACAGGTGGTGTGCGAGGGCTACGTCCAGGTCTGGCCTTCGGGGGTGTCGGAGACGCGGACGCCCAGGGCGGCCAGTTCGTCCCGAAGGCGGTCCGCCTCCTTCCAGTCCTTCGCCTCGCGCGCCCGGTCCCGCGCCTCCAAGAGCTCGCCGGCCCCCGCCGGCAGCACGGGCACCTTGCCCACATCCGTGGAGAGATCCAGCGCGAGCACCTGGTCCAGGTGCAGGAAGGACTCGAACTTGGCCCCTGGCGCCACCGACTCGTCCCGCTCCAGCTCGCGCAGCACCCGCAACGCCCCGGGAGTGTCCAGGTCGTCGGCGAAGGCGGCCTCCACCCGCTCCACGTACGCGGACGCCATCGGCGCGCTGGGCGACTCGGCCCACTCGGCCACGCGCGCCCGCCACCGCCGCACCGTGCGGTCGGCCGCCCGCAGCGTGTCCCACGTCAGGTTCATCTGCTGCCGGTATCGATGCTCCAGGAACGCCATCCGCACGGCCAGCGGATCGAGCCCGGCCGCCACCACGTCCGAAAGCAGCACCACGTTGCCCGTGGACTTCGCCATCTTGCGCCCGTCGAACAGCAGGTGCTCCCCGTGCACCCAGTGCCGCACCACCTCCTGCCCCGCCGCCGCGTTGGACTGGGCCCGCTCGTCCTCGTGGTGGGGGAAGCGCAGATCGATCCCGCCGGTGTGCAGGTCGAAGGGAGCTCCGAGGAACCGCAACGACATGGCCGAGCACTCCACGTGCCATCCCGGGAAGCCCCGGCCCCACGGCGTCTCCCAAGTGAGCTCGCCTTCGGCGGGTTTCCACAGGGCCCAGTCCGCGTGGAAGCGCTTGCGCGGGTCGACGGATTCGACGCGGTGGGCCGGCCTCAAGGCATCCAGGCGATTTCCGGAAATTTCGCCGTAGGTGGGAAAGGTCCGTACGTCGAAGAACACCGACCCGTCCGGCACCACATACGCGTGCCCCTTCTCGATCAGCTTGGCGATCAGCTCGATCATCAGCTCGATCGTCTCGCTCGCGCGCGGCATGTGCTCCGGCGGACGGAGGTTGAGTGCGGCGGTGTCGTTCCTGAAGGCGTCCTCGTAGAAGCGCGCCAGCTCCCGCACGGAGCGCCCCTCCGCCTGCGCCTGCTCCACCACCTTGTCGACCCCGGCGTCGGTCAGGTGGCCGACGTCGGTGATGTTCTGGCAGGCCAGCACGCGCGTCCGCCGCCGCTCCAGGACCCGTCTGATCAGGTCGGACAGCAGGTAGGTGCGCAGATTGCCCACGTGCGCGTAGCGGTAGACCGTCGGCCCGCAGGTGTACATCCGCACCGCCCGCCCGGGAGCGAGCTCCTCGACCTGCCTGGTCCGCGTGTCGTAGATCCGCAACATCTCCCGAGCTTAGCCCGGCGCGACGACTCCCAGGAAAGTCACCCGCCCAGGAACCCGAGGATGTCCCGGTCGCCGCGCTCGCGCAGCCGGCCCAGGATCTCCTCGCGCGTGGCCGTGTCCGGCAGCCCGATCCTGGCCCCGATCAACCGCAGGCCCTCCATCTCGGAGCTGACCGGAGCGGTGTAGCCGAGCAGGTAGAGCGCCCGGTTCACGGGCGGCATCCCGACGGGCGCGGCCGGCAGGTAGCGGGTCAGCAACTCGCCGCCGTCCGACACGGTGAGGAAGACGTGGTCGCCCTCGCTCGCCTTGGACTCGGCCAGCACGTTCCTGATCGACCCCATGGTGGGCTGGTTGTGCCAGCTGATCACCACGTCACCGGACGGCGCCGACGCGGTCAGCTGCCCGCCGGGCGCCATGCCCAGGTACGCCGCGAACCCCGTCGGCAGCGGCGACCCCGACCCCCGCAGGTGCTCGGCATTGATGTCCACCCGGTGCCACCAGCGCCCGTCACGCGAGCGGAAGCTGCGGCGGGTCAGCGAGACGTCCTTACGCGGCTGGTACGGCTCCGCCTCCCCGCTCGGCGAGGTGCCCGCCACCCGGATCCAGCCCCGCTGCGTGCGCTCGAACCCGGGCCCGCCCGAGTATGCGCGTACGGAGCTCTCGCTGACGTCGTACCGGGAGGTCAGGTTCGTCACGATCGTGCTCACCGAGGCCTCGCCGCCGGCCCGCTCGATCTCCCTGGCGATCATCTCCCTGATCCCCAGGTATTCCTCGCCGCCCCACCGGGTCAGCCCGTACTTGTTCCGGTCCACGCGCAGGAAGCGGTCGTCGGCGGTGAGCTGGTTGCGGATGCCGACCAGGCTGTAGTCCTCGCCGATGCGCTCCTGGATCTCTTCCGGCGACAGCGGAGTGCCGGCCACCGCCAGCACCGCCTCGGCCTTCTCGTTGATGCTGCGCGGCCACGGCACCACGTGCTGGCCGAGCACGCGGAGCTGCGGCACGGCGAGGATCCACCGCTCGGCCACGTCCTCGCGCACCCCGAGCTGGGCCACCATGGACACGGCCTCGCCGAGCGGGCGCGGCCCGTCGGCGAACAGCTGGCGCGTCTTCTCGCGCAGCTCGTCCGCCCCGCCCGCGACCAGCCAGCCGTCGGACTGCTCGTAGCCGGTGAGCAGCGTGCGCACGAACCGCCAGGCGGGGATCCCGAGCGTACGCAGCTCGGTCCCGTGCCACGGCACGGCGGCCTGCAGGTCGTCGGCCGGTACGGCGGAGCCCAGCCGGGCACGCAGCCACGCCACGTGCGCCACCAGCGCCACCGCGTCGGGACCGCTGAGCCAGGCCTCCACGTGGTCGCGCAGGTCGCGCTCGATCTGCCTGATCCGCTCGCGCGTCACCGAGAACCGCTGCGCCAGCTCGTCCAGCGTGGCGCGCTGCGCCGCGTACAGCCGGTCGCGGGCGATGGCCCGCTGCCGGTCGTCCAGCGCTCCGAACAAGGTGTCGATCACCTCGGGCAGCGGCCTGTCCGGCCGGGACGCCATGGGCACCGGCTCGGCGGCCTCCGGCGGCTCGAGCAGCCGCTCGAACACGCCGGTGAACAACTTCTGCACGACGTCCTTGCCCAGCGACTCCGGCGTGCGCTCGGCCTCGGCGGGATCGGAGAAGCGCACCAGCGGGAGGATGTCGCCGAGCAGCAGGTGTCCCCAGCAGGCCACGGCCAGGTCGGCCAGGTGGCCCGCCACGGTCTGGGTGCCCACGATGGCGCACGCGCGGTCGAGGGGGATCGCTTGCCACCAGGCCTCGGGCAGCTGGGGCTCCTCCACGATCGGCGCGATTTGACCAGGGGAGGTCCAGCGCACGGGTGGCGCGAGGTCGCTCAGACTGAGGTTCATTGAGGTCCAACCGGCAATGGGAAGTATCCGCAGTTCAGACTATGTGATCAGAGGGGTATAAAGGGGCTGCCTCTTCCGGAATGGGAGATATAGAGCATCGCCCGCGCTCGCGTGCAGGCGACGAACAGTATGCTCCGCTCGCGCTGCAGGGCTCGAGCCCTTGCACCAGGTTCTTGCGGCGGCGGCTCGGGCACCACGCCCTCCGCCACGCCGATGAGAGCGACGCGCTCGAACTCCAGCCCCTTCAGATGCTGGAAGGTCGCGGCACGCACGTCCAGACCTTCCAGCGCCTTCTTGGCCTGCCGGACGAGCCGGGTGGTGCGGGCGCCGACGGCGATCTCGCCGGCCGGCACGCCGTCGGCCAGCCACGACTCGATCGTGGCCCGCAGCCCGGCCAGCTCCGACTCGGGCGAGTCGTACGCCCTGATCATCGGGCGTTCGCCGTTGTGCGTGGCGCGGTAGCCGTACATCTCGGTCGCGCCCCTGACCAGGCCGGCCACGGGGCCGCCGCCGCGCAGCCGCACCACGAAGGACAGCAGCTCCTGCGGAAGCCGGTAGGAGACCTTCAACGTGTGCTGGACGACGGGGATGCCGACGGCGCCCAGCGTCACCCGCGTGTCGGTGACCCGCTGGTGCGGATCGCCCACGATGAACAGGTCGTCGTACGCGCGCGGCGCCGCCGCCCGCAGCAGCCGCCACTGCGCCGCGCTGATGTCCTGCGCCTCGTCCACCACGATGTGACGGTACGGCTTGCGCTCCGGCTCCACGTCGTCGAGCAGGTCGCCGGTCGTGAGCGACAACAGCCTGAGCGCCTCGTCCGTCAGCTGGGCCAGCGACCGCGCCCCGGGGCCGACCAGCGCCGGCCGGCGGCCCTCCGCGCCGGCCACGATGCGCATGGCCAGGCGCTCGGCGTTGTCCACTTCGACCCGCTTGCGGATGACCTCGTCCTCGATCAGCACGTCCAGCCTGGCCGACAACTCCTCGGCCAGGCTCTGCGAGAACGTGATGAGCAGGACCGGGCCGCGGCCGTTCGCCGCCAGGTGGGCGGCGCGGTGCAGGGCGATGACGGTCTTGCCGGTGCCCGCGCCGCCGATCACCAGCACCGGATGCTCGTAGCGGGCCGCCCTGGCCAGCCGGTGCTGCGTCGGATGGGGGAAGGTGCACCACTCCGGCGCTCCCAGCACCCGGTCGAGCGTCACCTTGTCGGGCGCGAACGCCGCCTGGTCGGGGCTGCGCCGCAGCGCCGCGTGCAGGTCGTCGGGGTCGATCGGCCCGGTGTCGGCGTCCGAGTAGCGCCAGGCGTCCAGCTCGCGCCAGGCCTCCGCGAGCGAGCCGCCGCGGGCCAGCACGGCGAGCGGCAGGTGCTGGGTGGGCGGCAGCAGGGGTTCGAGCGCGGCCACGTCGGCCTCTGTCGTGATGAGCCGGAACAGCGGCATGGCGTGCCCGTCCAGGCCGAGCGCCAGCAGGTCGCCGTCGCAGATCGCGTCGAACAGCCGCGACGACCGCCTGCCCGACCTGCGTAACGCGGGCTCCACCCGTTCCAGGGCCTCGGCGTCCCACTCCTCGACGACGCCGACCACGGGGTTGACGCCGTACCTGTGGCGTTGCGCGTACGACCAGGCCTCGGGGTCGGGCAGGACCGTACGCAGCCAATAAACGTCCCGCTGGCGTACCACCACCCCGCGATGCCCCGCGGCCAGCCGCAGCGTGGCGACCCGCGGATCCCTGGCGCCCCGCACCCGCTCGGGGTGCGGGGCGCCGGACACGTTCAGCAGGAACCGGCGCAGCGCGACCACGGCGTCCCTGCGCACCGGCTGAGCCAGTGCGCTGAGCTCCCTGGGAAACTCAGGGCCGATCGCGAGCCGCGGCACCGGCTCAGTCCAAGAGGGCTAGCAGATCGCGGTCCCCGCGTTCGCGGAGCCTGACGAGCAGGTCCGGCAGGCTCACCGGTCCCGTCATGCCGATCCTGGTGGCGATCACCCTGGCTGCCTGATCCCGGGTGCCTCCCGGGGCTGTGTACCCGACCAGGCGCAGCGCCTTGGTGATCTTCTCGGCGCCCTGCGCGGCGACCGGCAGGTGCCTGGCCCGCAGCACGCCCTCGTCCGACAGCGTCAGGAACAGGTGCCCGCCCTCGCGGGCGCCGACGTCCACGAGGAGGCGTTCGACGGACTCCAGCACCGGCCTGCCGTGCCAGGTCATGGTCAGCTCGCCCGCGGCGCTCCTGACCGTCCTGCTCTCACCCGGTGACAGGCCCAGGTACGAGGCGAAGCCCGTCGGCAACGCGCACTCCCCGCCCGCGAGCTGCTCGGCGGTCACGTCGATGCGCAACCACCAGCGGCCGTCCGGCTGCCGGAAGCAGCGCCTGGTCTGGGAGACGTCCTTCAGCGGCTGGTACGGCTTCTGCTCGCCCGGCGTGCCGTTGGACTCGCCAGGCGGAGGCGTGGGCGGGGTGAACGCCTGGAACTGCGGCGGGCCGGGCGGGGGCGGCACCGGCACGGGGCCGAACGCCGAGTGCGCCGGCAGGTCCATCAGCGGCTGCGGCCTCGGCGGGGGCGGCAGGTCGACCTGGGGCTGTGCCTGGGGCTGCGCTTGGCCCGGCAGGGTCGCCAGCACGAACTGCCAGGCAGGCACCTCCAGCGCGCGGATCTCCACCCGGTGCCAGTCTGCCGCGCCGATCAGCTGCTCCTTGGGCGCCGCGGGGCCCAGCGTCCTGCGCAGCTCGTCCAGATGCGCCCGGTACGGGGCCGCCTCCTCGCTGGCCAGCCAGCGGTTCAGGCGGCCGCGGAACTCGTCCTCCGTGGCGGAGATCTCGGACGGCGGGACGGCGAACAGCTTGGCGAGCTGATCCACGGCCGACGGCTCGTCGGTGAACACCCGGTTCTGCGCCACGGCCCAGCTCTTGTCGTCCAGCCCGGCGAACGCGGCCTCGATGAGCTGGGGCAGCTCCTGTTCGTGAGCGGCCGCCTCCTCGGCTCCGCTTTCCGCCAGAGCCGCCGCCTCCTCGGCCGCCTGCTCCGGGGCGGGCTCCTCGGCGGCGTCCAGGACGGGGTCGGGCCCGTCCCCCTCCTCGACGACGGGTTCGGCGTCGGCGTCCAGCACCGGCTCGGCGAGCCCGCCTTCCCCGGCCACGTCCTCCTGGGGTGTCGCACCCTCAGGACCGCCTTCGCCCGCGGGCTCGAGGTCGCTTTCGTCCGTCGCGGCGGCCTCGTCCCCGCCCGTCGCGGCGTCCGGCTGAACGGGGACGCCCTCGTGAAGCTCGGGCTGCTCGGCACCGGCCTCAGGCTGCTCGGCCTCCGCGTCCTCCGTCGCCTGGGCGGCCTCGGCGGCGCCCATGGCGTGCGCGGCCTGCTCGGACTCCTCGGCCTGCTCGGACTCCTCGGAGGCAGGCTCCTGCCCGGCCTCGTCGGCTGCCCCAGCGGCGGGGGAGGGGTGCGCGGGCTCGGCGATCGGCTCAGACGCGTGCTCCGCCGCGACCGCCTCGGCGCTCGGCTCCTCCGCCGCGGGCACGGGCTCCGGCCCGCCAGCGACGGCCTCAGGCTCGTCCGCGCCCCGCGAGGGCTCGCCTGCCCCGCGCGAGGGGGTGTCCGCGCCGTCCGAGTGATCGTCCGCGGCCGGCGAAGGGCCGTCGATGGTGATCGGTCCCGGCATGGGTGCGGACTCGGCCGGCCCGGACGGCTCGACCCGGGGGGCCGGGACCGCCGGGGTCGAGGCGACCGCCGACGCCGCCGGCGCCCTCGATGCCGCGCTCTGCACCGGCTGCGGCGACGTCAAGCGGGCGAACACGGCCGAGAACAAGGTGTTCAACACCGGGCGCGCCTGGATGAAGGGCTGATCGACCAGCTCCCGGCTGGTCAACGCGAGCAGCCCCGGCCACGAGCCGGCACGGTCGAGCGCGATCGCGACGGCGGGCTCGTCGGCCTCGTCCGGGTCGAGCACGTGCAGCGCGGGCAGCACGTCACCCAGAGCCGCCGCCGGCCACTGCTCCAGGGCGATCTCCGTCAGCAGTTCGCCCAGGGACTCCGGGCCGATGGCGGCGAGGACATGCGGCATGGGCAGACTGCGCCACCACGCATCCGGCAGGTCCGGCTGCCCGGTGAGTAGCGTGATCGTCGACGCGTCGCTCCACCTCAACGGTGGTACGAGGTCGCTCAGGCAGAAATTCATCCCGTTCCGTTCACCAGCCCCTCACGCCGCCGCAGCGGTGCAGCCATAATCTCGCCGCCCAGGAACAGACCATAGTCCGGCAAAACAGCCCTACGCATCATGCACTACGCATCAGCGCCGAACAGCGGCAAAGCGCAAACGTACGTAATCGGCCATCCAGCCAGTCTCCCTGCGAAGCGCGGGCGCTGCCAGCTCATTGACCCGACGAAGCAGGGGCTCCACGATGTCCGGCGCGAGCCCCTTGAGCGCCCCGGCGGCGAACATGCGTACCCAATCGGCCGCGCCGCCAGGGCATTCGTCAAGAGGGGTCGGCCGGTCGAAGTATTCGAGCAACCTGACGACGAACCCTTCCTGCTCCAGCCGGCGGGCGTACTCGGCAGGCGTGGGGAAATACCACGGCAGGTCGGGTTCCTGCAGGCCGTACTCGCGCCAGGCGGTCAGCATCGCCGCGGTCAGCTCGGCGCAGTTGCCCGCGCCGCCCATCTCGGCGACGAAGCGCCCGCCGGGTGTGAGCGCCTCGCGCACGTTGGCGATCACGATGGCCGGATCCCGGCTCATCCAGTGCAGCGCCGCGTTGGAGAAGACCGCGTCGTACCGGTTCACGACGGTGAAGTCGTGCCCGTCCCCGACGATGAAGTTGATGCCCGGGTACTGCGCCAGCGCCTTCTCGATCATGGCGGACGAGCCGTCGATGCCCAGGACCTCCGCGCCCCTGAAGGCGATCTGCGCGGTGAGCACGCCCGTGCCGCACCCGAGGTCGAGCACGCGCTCGCCGGGCCGCGGATCCAGCAGGTCGACCAGCGGTGCGCCCTGCGTGGAGACGTAGCCGAAGCTGCTGTCGTAGGCGCGACTGTTCCACCGCTCCAAACTCGGTGTGTCGTATCGCAAGACGATCAGCTCTCATTCGTCAGACATCGGGCCCCCGTGGCCGTGCTGTCCGTTCACTTTAGAGCCTGAACGTCCCTACGACATATCAAGTCACTTCGGACTCATCCCACACTCTTCGTCCATTCCTTCTTGAGGTACGCCTTCGCCGCGTCTGCCTGGGGAATCGTCATGAGGACGGGCGGCCCCGGCGCCTTGGGCATCTTGGCCGCCTGC
Organism: Nonomuraea polychroma; assembly: GCF_004011505.1. NCBI lineage: Bacteria > Bacillati > Actinomycetota > Actinomycetes > Streptosporangiales > Streptosporangiaceae > Nonomuraea > Nonomuraea polychroma. The sequence goes on along the minus strand of NZ_SAUN01000001.1, from coordinate 7,921,314 downwards.
GTGGTGTCGAGCGTGCCCTTCATGAGCATGGCCTCGCCGCGCGCCGGCCGGGCCCAGCCCTTCTGCAGCAGGTTCTGGCCCTCGTCGGAGAACAGGAACTCCTGCCACAGGCGAGCGGCGGCCGGGTGCGGGGCGGCCTTGTTGATCGCCTGCACGTGGTAGCCGCCGAGCGCCGCGTCCCGCGGGATCGTCACCTGCCACGTGTCGGGATGGCCGGCGCTGCGGGCGGCGTTCAGGTGGTCCCAGGCGACGATCGTGTTGGCCTTGGCCAGGTCGGTGAGCCGGCCGGCCTTCTTGAGCTCGGCGAACAGCTTCACCCCTTGATCAGGTCGCGGCACCCCGGCCCGCATGGAGGCCGCCATCACGCCACTGAACGCCGACGCCGAGCGCAGCGGGTCCCCGTCGAGCGCGACCTGGTAGCCGGGCTTGAGCAGGTCGGCGAAGGAGGCGGGGGCCTTGACCGCGCGCGGGTCGTACCCGATGGACATGTAGCCGCCATAGGCGGCGTACCAGGCGCCGGACGGATCCTTCACGTCGTCGGGCAGGTCCTGCCAGCCCTGCACCTTGTACGGCGCGAACTTGGCCGCCTCGCGCACCGCGACGTCCAGGGTCAGGTCGAACACGTCGGGCTTGAGCTGCGCGGCCGCCTCGATCTGGCGCCGGCTGCTCGCGCCGGGCTCGAGCTGGTTGACCTTGAGGCCGTACTTGTCGGCGAAGGTGTCGATCACCTCGCCGAAGTTGACCCAGTCGCGGGGCAGCGCGATCACGTTGAGCTCGCCCTCGCGCTTGGCGGCTTCGGCGAGGCGCTCCATGGTGGTGAAGCCGGACTTCAGCGAGCCCGCCTGCACGTTGACCGGCGGCAGGTTCTCAGCCGGCGTTGACGATTCTGTGGACGACGCGCCGCATCCGGCGCTGGCGAGGATGGCTGCTGCGGCGGCGCAGATACGTACGGTCACACACCGAATACTTATGGTTGCGACTGCCCAGGTCGAGGAGGCGCGGCCGGAACGACCTTGGCTGCTACCAGCGTCTCCTCAAAGATCTCCACAAGTGTGCCGTCCCTTTTACGAACTTTCAGCACACCGTTCTCCCAGGACTCGAGTGTCCCCACCGCGTCGCGATACCCTCCTGGTACGCGCCTGCGCGTGGTGATCCGTTGGCCGATGTTCTGTGTTGTGATCGCGATGACGAGGCGTGCGGCCACGAGTTTGCCACCCTCCGTTTCGGCCAGCTGGCAAGCACGGCAATACTAGGGCGTAGCAAACCGCGGTCAGACTCATGCCATGGTGCGGAGAAGAAGGAGCTCGAGGTGACCTACGTCATCGCGCAGCCTTGCGTGGACGTCCTGGACAAGGCGTGCATCGAGGAGTGCCCCGTCGATTGCATCTACGAGGGCGAGCGCATGCTTTACATCCACCCCGACGAGTGCGTGGACTGCGGCGCGTGCGAGCCTGTGTGCCCCGTCGAGGCCATTTTCTACGAGGACGACCTTCCCGAGCAGTGGAAGGACTTCTATAAGGCGAACGTGGAGTTCTTCGAGGAGCTCGGCTCGCCGGGCGGAGCCTCCAAGGTCGGCAAGATCGACAAGGACCACCCGGTGGTGTCCGTCCTGCCGCCGCAGGGCGAGGACCACTAACCGGTTCTGATACGCCTCATGAGGGAGCATCCGTGCCGGATGCGCCCTCTTGGCGCGCGCTTTCGTACGGCAACGCAACACCCTGGAGAACCGTGAACAAGCTGCCCGACTTCCCCTGGGACCGGCTGGAGCCATACAAGGAGCGCGCGCTCGCACATCCCGACGGCATCGTCGACCTCTCGGTCGGCACGCCCGTCGACTCCGTGCCCGAGGTCGTCAGGAACGCCCTCGTCCAGGCCGCCGACAGCCCCGGCTACCCCTTCACCCACGGCACCAAGGCGCTGCGCGAGGCCGCGGCCGGGTGGCTGCGGCGCAGGCACGGCGTCACCGTCGACCAGCAGGACGTGCTCCCGCTGGTCGGCTCCAAGGAGTTCGTCGCCTGGCTGCCCAGCTACCTCGGCGCCAGGCGCGTGGTCTTCCCCGAGCTGGCCTACCCCACCTACGACGTGGGCGCCCGGCTCGCCGGGGCCGTGGCCACGGCCTCCGACAGCACGCTCGCGCTCGGCCCCGAGCAGGTGGACCTGCTCTGGGTCAACTCGCCCGGCAACCCGACCGGGCGGGTGCTGCCCGCCGAGCATCTGCGCAAGGTCGTCTCCTGGGCGCGTGAGCGCGGCACGATCGTCGCCTCCGACGAGTGCTACATCGAGCTCGGCTGGGAAGAGGAGCCGGTCTCGATCCTCCACCCCGACGTCTGCGGCGGCTCCCACGAAGGGCTGCTCGCGGTTCACTCGCTCTCCAAGCGCTCCAACCTGGCCGGCTACCGCGCCGGGTTCGTGACGGGCGATCCCGTCCTGGTCAAGCGGCTGCTGGAAACCCGCAAACACGCGGGCATGATGATGCCGGCCCCCGTACAGGCGGCGATGACGGCGGCGCTCGCGGACGACGCGCACGCCGACGCCCAGCGCGAGCTCTACGCCGCCCGCCGCACCATGCTGCGGCCCGCGCTGGAGCAGGCGGGCTGGCGCATCGACCATTCCACGGCAGGGCTGTACTTCTGGGCATCGAACGGGCAGAACGCCTGGGACCAGGTAAGCAAGCTTTCCGAAATCGGCATTTTGGTCGCGCCCGGCGAGTTCTACGGAGTGGCAGGTGAGCGGCACATCCGCATCGCCGTCACCGCCACTGACGAACGCATCGGTGCGGCGGTGCGCCGGCTCCAGTAGGATCGCCCGTCAAAAGCAAGCCAATAAATCGATAAGGGCTTACGCCGAGGCAGGCCGCGAGTGGAGCGAGCTGATCGATGAGCGTGACCTCCATGGTCGTACTCGGGCTGAGCATCGCCCTGGTCCTTCTGCTGCTGGGAGCCTTCTGGGCCACCTTGCGGCAAGACAGGAAGGGCCGCACGAGCACGCCGCCGCCGGCGGTCGAGGTCGCTCCCATGGAGACCCCCATGCCGGCTCCGGTCAGCGTGCCGGGGCATGCCGGCACCGACTACACCGACCCGCGCACGATCCGGGTGGGGGATCGGATCGAGGTGCACGGGTCACCCGCGCGTGTCCTGGGTGCCATGCACATTTCGTGGCAGGGGCACCAGTGGACCGAATACCTGCTGCGGGACGGCACCCGGCGCCTCCAGTGGCTCTCGGTCGAGGTGCGTGCCGGGGACCCGCCGCATTTGGAAGTGTTGCTCTGGAACGACGTGCCCACCCAGGGCATGGTGCCGGCGAAGAGCATGCTGATCATGGAGGGTGTGGAGTTCTTCCCGATCGAACGGGGGACGGCGGCGTTCCGGAGTGAAGGGGACACCGGTTATCCCGATCGCGGGTTACTCGACTTCGCCGACTACCGCGCCTCCGACGGACGGTTGCTGTCCTTCGAACGCCTCCAGGGAGGCGCCTGGAAGGCCAACTACGCCCAGCCCTTGCCGCCGGGCTCGATCTCCATCGTCCGCCGCGCCTCCTGACACCGCCGCTTGCGGAGGAGCCCGGGGACTCGTGGGAAAAGGGGCTAGGAGAGCTCGACCTGGGCGGCGCCGGACGCGCCGCCCGTCTTCCAGCCCTCCACCTCGAAGTCGTTGGACCAGGTGGCGCCGCTGTAGCGGACCTGGCTCAGCGCGTACTTCTCGGCGTGCGCCACCGACCAGGCGGCGATCAGCCACCCGCGTTTCTTGCTGATGATCGCGGTGCTGCCCAGCGCCCGGGCGAGCTGCTTACGTGCCTCGGCCGTCTTGGGCCGCGGCGCCGCGGTCTTGGTCGTCGGGTACCAGCAGTGCACGGCCTGCGGCACCCGCCCGGTGAAGGCGGCGGCGAGGATCTTGGCCTCCCCCTCGTGCGGCGCGTACGCGTAGCCGCCCGCCGAGCGCTGCACCGCCTGGGCCGCCTCCGCCAGCGGGATCTTCCGATAGTTCTTCACCTTGACCAGGGCGGCGAAGAACTTGTTCGTGGCGTAGACGGGATCCATGATCTGCTTCTTGGTCCCCCAGCCCTGCGACTCGCGCTGCTGGAACACGCCCACCGAGTCACGGTCGCCGTGATTGAGGTTGAAGAGCTTCGACTCCTGGATCGCGGTCGCGTACGCGATGACCACGGCCCGCTCGGGCAGCTTCCTGCGTGCCGCCACGGCGGCGATCGTGGCGGAGATCTGCGCCTGCTCCGGGTGAAGCTCACGGACGCCGTCGGGGGTGTTGACAACGCAGTAGGAATCTTGCACCGCCAGCGGCGTCGCCTTCTTCAGCAGGTGGTAGACGCCCACGGAAATGCCCACGGCAAGCACGATCACGATGATCGCGATGGTGATGACTCCACGGGAGAAGCGCATGCGCACCCTGAAAAACCTACCCGGCCTGGATAAGCTCCGTGGCCATGAGTGACGTGAGCACGTCCACACCGATATCCCCAGCCATAGACGAGCTGTGGGAGCGCCGCGCGGAGTTGTCGCCTGCCGACGTCGACGCGCGCCACCTGGTCGTGGGCGCGGTGGACCAGCTCGACAAAGGCGAGGCCAGGGCGGCCCGCCTGGTCGACGGCGAGGTGGCGGTGGACGAGCGCGCCAAACGGGCGATCCTGCTCGCCTTCAAGGTGCTGGGCATGGCGCGCTCGCAGGTGGGGGACTTCCACCACCACGACAGGATCCCGCTGAAGAGCTCGTTCGACGGGGTGCGGGTGGTGCCGGGCGCGATCGCCCGCTGGGGCGCGTACCTGGCGCCCGGGGTGGTGCTGATGCCGTCGTTCACGAACATCGGCGCGTACGTCGACGCCGGGACCATGGTCGACACCTGGGCAACGGTCGGCTCCTGCGCCCAGATCGGGCAGAACGTGCACCTGTCGGGCGGCGTCGGCATCGGCGGCGTGCTCGAGCCGCCCAACGCCGTGCCGGTCGTCATCGAGGACGAGGCGCTCATCGGCAGCCGCGCGATGATCGTCGAGGGCGCCCGGGTGGGCCGGGGCGCGGTCGTCGGGGCCGGAACGATCCTGTCGGGCACCATCCCGGTGATCGACGTGGAGACGGGTGAGGAGCTGGCCCGCGGCCGCATCCCCGACTGGTGCGTGGCGGTCGGGGGCACCAGGCAGAAGGAATATCCCGGAGGCACGTTCGGGCTGCCGTGCGTGCTGGTGATCAAGCGGCTGGAGCCGGGGCAGCGGCACGACAAGGCGGCGCTCAACGAGGCGCTGCGGGAACACGGAGTGAATGCCTGATGCTGGACCTGACGCAGGACGTACGCACGCTCACGGCCGCGATCGTGGACATCGAGTCGGTGAGCGGCGACGAGCGGGCGCTGGCGAACATCGTCGAGCGGGCCCTGTCCGCGCTGCCGCATCTGAAGGTGGAGCGGTCGGGGGAGACCGTCGTGGCCCGCACCCAGCTGGGGCGCGGCGAGCGCGTGCTGATCGCCGGCCACCTCGACACCGTGCCCGTGGCCGCCAACCTGCCCAGCCGCGTGGAGGGCGACCTGCTCTACGGGTGCGGCACCTCCGACATGAAGGCCGGTGTGGCGGTCGCGCTCAAGCTGGCGGCCACCGTGCCCGCGCCCAACAAGGACGTGACGTACGTCTTCTACGACTGCGAGGAGGTCGAGGCCGAGCGCAACGGCCTCACCCGCGTGGCCAGGGATCACGCCGACTGGCTCGCCGCCGACTTCGCGGTGCTGATGGAGCCGACCGACGGCGTGATCGAGGGCGGCTGCCAGGGCACGCTGCGTGCCGACGTCAGGGTGACGGGCAAGCGGGCGCACAGCGCCAGGTCGTGGTTCGGGGTCAACGCCATCCACGGGATCGAGCCGGTGCTGGCCCGGCTGAACGCGTACGAGCCGCGGCGGCCGGTGGTGGACGGGCTCGAATACCACGAAGGGCTGAACGCGGTCGGCGTGCGGGGCGGCGTGGCCGGCAACGTCATCCCCGACCTGTGCGTGGTGACGGTGAACTACCGGTTCGCGCCCGACCTGTCGATCGAGCAGGCGCAGGAGCACGTACGTGAGGTCTTCGACGGGTTCGAGGTGGACTTCGTGGACGCGGCGCCCGGAGCCAGGCCGGGGCTGACGCATCCGGTGGCGGCGGCGTTCACCGCGGCCGTCGGCGGCACGCCGCGGGCCAAGCTGGGGTGGACGGACGTCGCCCGGTTCTCCGCGCTGGACGTGCCGGCCGTGAACTACGGCCCCGGCGATCCGAACCTGGCGCACCAGCAGGGCGAGTACGTCTCGCTCTCGAAGATCGTCGAGAGCGAGACCGCCATGTGGAACTGGCTTGCAAAGTCAACTGCACCTGCCTGAAGGAAGGGCTTGCTCTCGAAACGTCCGGCCGGCTGCCGGACGACCGTAGCGTCCGGGCGGTTGACGACGCCCCGGGCGGCGCGCCGCCCGCGATGGGATGATGGCCGATTGCAGGCCAGGAGCCGTTTCCCGGTCGCCCGGTGCCTTCGACCCCGTCCATCACCCGTGCGTAACCATAGCAACACGCATCGCCACTCCGCGAGTCCTGGAAAGGGAACAAAATGAAAGTGGCCCTCCTCGCCGGCCATTTGGCGGGGAAGACCACTTTCAGTCCCGAGCAGCACCCTCGACGATTAGACGCGGGCTAGCCGAAATCCGGTTCCCTGGTTTCTTCAAGATTTTTTCCGCGTCTGTTCGACCCCGCTTACCTGGGGTTTTGCCCGCGGGAGGCAGTCTAGGCCGCCGAACGGGTAGGGGCGCGGGCTCGGAAGCGGCCGCATGCGAGAGGGACTAGCGTGATCCACATGGAACAAATACGTCGAGAACGCCGCCAGGGCCAGGCCGTCGTCCGCGGCAACCTCGTCCCCAGCTCCACCCACGACGAGCGCCTGCTCGCCCGCCAGGGACCCTCCGACTGGGTGCACATGGACCCGTGGCGGGTGCTGCGCATCCAGGCCGAGTTCGTCGAAGGATTCGGGCAGCTGGCCGAGCTGCCGCCGGCGGTCACGGTCTTCGGCTCCGCACGCACCGGCCCCGACGCGCCGGACTACGAGATGGGCCGGGCGCTCGGCCGGTCGCTGGCACATGCCGGCTACGCGGTGATCACGGGCGGCGGGCCCGGTGTCATGGAGGCGGCCAACCGGGGCGCGAAAGACGTGGACAGTGCGATCTCGGTCGGGCTCGGCATCGAGCTGCCCTTCGAGCAGCGCATGAACGACTACGTGGACCTCGGCATCGAGTTCCGCTACTTCTTCGTGCGCAAGACGATGTTCGTGAAGTACTCGTGCGGCTTCATCGCCCTGCCCGGCGGCTTCGGCACGCTGGACGAGCTGTTCGAGGCGCTGACGCTGGTGCAGACCGCCAAGGTCACGTCCTTCCCCGTGGTGCTCATGGGCTCCGAGTTCTGGGGCGGGCTGCTGGAGTGGATCAAGGGCACCCTGCTCGGCACCGGCAAGATCGCCTCCCACGACCTCGACCTGATCAGCGTCACCGACGACCCCGACGAGGCCGTGCGCATCATCGTGGAGGCCGACCTGGCCCGCTCCCAGCAGCGCGGAGAAGAACTGGAGGCCGCCGCCGCACAGTCCGCGGAGCCCCAATAAGCTTCCTCCCCGTGAACATCTGCGTCTTCTGCGCCTCCAGCCTCCGCATCGACGACAAGTACATCGAGCTGGCCGGGCAGGTGGGCACCGAACTCGCCAAGCGCGGGCACACCCTCGTGAGCGGCGGCGCCACCGTCTCCTGCATGGGCGCCGTCACCTCGGCCGCCCGCGCGGCCGGCGGGCGCACGATCGGCGTGATCCCCCAGGTCCTCGTGGACATCGAGATCGCCGACGAGGAGTCGGACGAGCTGATCGTCACCACCGACATGCGCGAGCGCAAGGGCCTCATGGACGCCCGCTCCGACGCGTTCCTCGTGCTGCCCGGCGGCATCGGCACGCTGGAGGAGCTGTTCGAGATCTGGACCGCGCGCACCCTCGGCATCCACGACCGCCCGCTGGTGGTCCTCGACCCCTGGGGTCTGTACGAGCCGCTCAGGCAGCTGATCAGCAACATGTACGACGAGGGCTTCACCAGGGCCGCGGTCTTCGACGCGATCTCCTGGACGACCACGGTGGAGGAGGCGTTGTCCCGCCTGGAGTCCCGCCCCCGCCCGGTCCGGCCCAGCGTGGCCGAGCTCGGCGAGTCCACCGGCTGACCTGGGCGCTCTCCGCCCGGAGAGACACTGGCTGAGGCAAGTGCGGACCTCATGCCCCGATGGTATGAGTACGATGCCAATGTGCTGGTCATACTCGCCATCGCCGCCATCGCCATCCTGGCCTGTGTGGTCCTGGTCTCCCTCGGCAAGGGCGGTGAGCTGACCGAGTTCCCGCCGGACGTGCCGCCCCTCGACCTGCCGGAGCCGGGGCAGCTCACGGCGGTCGACTTCATGGCGCTCCAACTGCCGGTCAACCTCGTCGGCTATCACACGGCGAGCGTCGATGAGACCCTGCGCCGGGCCGCCAACGCGATCAGCGCGCGCGACACCAGGATCGCGGTGCTGGAGCAGCGGGTCTCCGAGCTGCTGTCGAGTCGGCTGCACGCGCGTCAGGAGGTGTACGCGGCGCCGGGAGGCGGCCTGCGTACCGACCACTCGCCCGAGGCGCCGGCCGCCGCCAGGGAGTTGCCTGAGTCGGGCGATCCCGTGTCGGCGAGCGGGACGGCGGTGTCCTGGGACGGGGGAGTGACGCAGGCGCATGCGCCGGAGGGCGCGGAGTGGCGACTGCCGGCGAGCAACGGCGCGGCCACGTCCTCCGAAGAGTCGTCCGCCGGGGACGACGCCGCAGATCGGTCGTCCGTCGGGGAAGCGGCCGCGGACCGGCCGGACGACGTCGACGAGAAGCCGGACGAGGCGGCCGACGAGGCCGGGGCCGGGGATGCGGCCGGCGCATCGGACGATCCGGAGGGCGAGGCAACCGGAGCCGCCGAGGAGCCGGTGCGTGCGACGCTGGGCAAGGACCGGGACGAGCGTCCGTGACCGAACCCATCCGCTGCAGCTGGGCGGGCATGTCGGACCCGATGTACCTCACCTACCACGACGAGGAGTGGGGCCGTCCGCTCAGGGGTGACGACGCGGTCTTCGAGCGGGTCGCGCTCGAAGCGTTCCAGTCGGGCCTGTCGTGGCTGACGATCCTGCGCAAACGGGAGAACTTCCGCGCCGCCTTCGACGACTTCTCCCTCCCCAAGGTGGCCGCCTACACCGAGCGGGACGTGGAGCGCCTGCTCGGCGACGCGGGCATCGTCCGCAACCGCGCCAAGATCGAGGCGGCGATCAACAACGCCAGGGCCGCGCTCGACCTGCCCGACGGCCTGTCGGAGCTGGTGTGGCGCTTCGCCGACCCCGACGCGCCCGTGCCCAAGACGATGGCCGACGTGCCCGCTGCCACGCCGGGCTCCAAGGCGCTGGCCAAGGAGCTGAAGAAGCACGGCTTCAGGTTCGTCGGCCCGACCACGGCCTACGCGCTGATGCAGGCCATCGGCCTGGTCAACGACCATCTCGAGGACTGCGTGGCGCGTACACGCTGAGCTCGGCCGTGTGCGTGCGCCCGAGCGAGCCGCCGAGCGCGACGGTGACGGTGGGATGTGCTCCGGCGCGCACCGAGACGGTGTCGTCGGCGCGGACGACGCCGCGCGCCGGCCGGTCGAGCGTCACGGTCACGACGTCCGCCGTCCGGCTCGGATCGGCCACGGCGAGGAAGATCCGCCCGCCCGCCCGCCGCACGAGCAGCGCGCAGGGGGCGTCCACGCGGACGCCGTCGGCCTCGCCCGCCGCCCAGAACGTGGCCGCCAGCAGCCCGCGCGTCCGCACGGCCTGCACCAGCGGCGTGTTGGCCACCACCCGCACGGGACGCGACCCGCGGAAGGCCCTCGTGCGCTCGCGCGAGGCGTTGGGCAGCAGCACGTAGGCGTAGGACGCGTCCAGGGGGTCGACGCCGTGGTCGAACCAGATGGTCACGTAGCGCCGCGTGACGGGACGTGCAGTGCCGTGCGTGTCCTCGCCCTTGTTGATGTCGCGCCACGTGGCCGTGCGCCTCTCCACCAGGGTCCGCGCCCCGTCCATCACGTAGCCGCCGACCCCCGGCAGGTGCGCCCAGCCGTCCCCCAGGTACGGCTCCGCGTCCGTGGCGCGGTTCTCCACCACGGTCTCGACGGAGTGGCCGCCGGCGCCGGTGATGCCGCTGCCCAGCGCCACCACGGCCGTGTCCAGGCAGAACCAGGACTTGCGTGCCCGCGGACCCACCCCGTCGCAGCCCAACTCCATGGCGGCGGCGCCGTACCGGCCGTCGAGGACCGCGCCGCCGGCCCACACGTTGCCGGGGCAGTAGGCGCGGAACGACAGGTCCTCGCGCTCGCGGGTGTCGACCGTGGTGCCCGGCAGCCGGTACGGGTTCACCGTCGGCCAGAAGTCCTCGCCGAACTGGCCCAGGTCGCCCGTGTAGAGGTAGGTCATGCCGTCGCCGGCGTACCAGCCGTGCAGGTTCTCCTCGTTGATCGCTTCGTAGGCGGCGACCCGCCGCGACGACAGGCTGATCGCGAACGACCAGCCGGGCCGCCGATGCACCACCCGGTCCATGGACGGGAACACGAAGTGCCCCATCGGCCCCGGCGTGGCGTCGATGGTCTTGTCGCCCAGCACCGCGACCGCCCGCCGCGTCTCCGGCACGTCCGCCTGCTCCAGGTAGGAGTGGCTGCCGCCGCGCTCGATCCACCCCTTGGCGAGCCCGGCGAACCGGCGACGGTACGGCTCCGGCGCGCACCGCGCGAGCAGCAACACGGCGCCGATCGCGGCGTGCCCGGCCACGCGGTCGGAGAATCTCTGGCGGGTGGCCGCCCGGCCCCGCACGGTGTCCATGAGCAGCCCATCGTGCACGAACGGGGCGAAGGACCGCTCGACCGCGTCCAGCACCACCTGCCGCCCGGGATCGGTCACCTCCCAAGGCGACCCGTCGAGCAGCGCCAGCGTGCCGGCGACCGCGATGAGCAGGGACAGCCCGTACGAGCCCGTGTAGGCGACGTTCCCGTGCTGGATGAACGACCCGTCGCGGTAGAACCCGTCGCCGGACTCGACGTAGTGGAACACGCCGCCCCGCACGTCCGACAGCCCGTCGCGGGCCGCGGCCAGCTTGGCGGCGCTGCGCCCGGCCACGCCGCGTAACGCGACGATGAAGGCCTTGTCCGCCCGGTTCGCCCCGGCCTCGCATATCGCGGGGTTGCCGGCGCGGCGGCCGGCGTCCGGGCAGAACCGGTCGATCGCCCCCAGGTACGCCTCCAGCCTGCCGGCGTCGAGCCGGTCCCCGAGCAGCACGCATGTCCGGCTCAGCTCCATGGGCGTGCCGATCTCCCAGAACCACCAGTTGCCCGTCTCCGGGAGCCGCTCGTGGTAGTGGCGCTCGTAGAGCAGGTCGAGCGCCGCCACCACGCGTGCCGCGACGGCGTCGTCGCCGTGCTGCGCGGTGCCCGGCGTGGCCCACGCCGTGGCGATCCGCCGCAGGCGGCCGTAGCTGCCGGTCACGTTGCCCGGGCTGCCGTCCAGGGGCAGGTCGGGCCAGGTCAGCTCCGGCGACATCGCGGCCAGCCGCCGGCCTGCCGTCTCGCTCAGCCTGGCCAGCGGTGCGGCGAGGACGGGGTCGGAGACGTCGATGTCGCCGCCGGTGAGCAGGTCGAGCGCGGTCGTACGGAGCGTGTCGCAGTCGTGCATCCGCCGGCCGCGTCACTCGGCGTGGAACGTGGGGCGTTCCTTGGCGAGGAAGGCGCGGGTGGCGTTCAGATGGTCCTGGGTGGCGGCGCATGCGTCCTGGAGCTCGGCTTCCAGGGCCAGCGAGTCGGGCAGCGAGTGCGTCGCGGAGTAGGCCAGCGCCCGTTTGGTCGCCGCGTACGCGAGGGTCGGGCCCTGCGCGAGGCGTACCGCCAGCTCGTGGGCCGTCTTCAGCACCTCGTCGGCGGGGACCACGCGCGTGACCAGCCCGAGCTGCAGCGCGCGGGGTGCGTCGAGCGGCTCGCCCAGCAACATCAGCTCGGCGGCGCGGCCCTGGCCGATCAGGCGCTGCAGGGTCCACGACGCGCCCGAGTCCGGCGCCAGGCCGATGCCGGCGAACGCCAGCGCGAACTTGGCCTTCTCCGAGGCGACCCGCAGGTCGCAGGCGAACGCCAGGGACGCGCCCGCGCCGGCGGCCACGCCGTTGACCGCGGCCACCACCGGCTTGGGCATGGTGGTGATCAGCTCCACGATCGGGTTGTAGTGCCGGTGAACGGTGCCGGCCAGGCCGCGGCCCGCCTCCAGGTTGTCGGCGTGCTCGCGCAGGTCCTGGCCCGCGCAGAAGGCCCGTCCTGCCCCGGTGAGCAGAACGGCCCTGATCGCGGGGTCGCCCGCGGCCCGGCGCACCGCGTCGAGCAGGGCGTCCTTGAGCTCGGCGGTGAGTGAGTTCATCGCGTCGGGGCGGTCGAGCGTGATGGCGGCGACGGCGTCGGCCACGTCATAGCGGATCAAATCAACTCCCTGTCGACGAACGCGGCGGCTGCGGGCAGCAGCCGGGCGGCCTCCTGCTCGAAGTAGGCCCTGGCCTTCTCGCCCGGCCAGCCGGCGGGCAACAGCTCGGGCGGCAGCCCAGGGTCACGGAACAGGAAGTTGCGCCATCCGTGCACGAGCCTGCTCCTGGTCGCGAACACCTGGTCGTCCGGGGCCGACTCGGGCAGCGTGCTGATCAGCGTGACAGCCTCGGCGTGCCACTGCTCGTACGCCTCGCCGATGGCCGTCAGATCCCACGCCCGCGCCACCAGCTCGCGAGGGTCGCCCTCCAGCGCCGCGTCGAACCTGTCGGCCCGCACGCCCTCGCCTTCCAGCAGATTGTCCAGCTCGATCGACGAGCGTGGACCGATCCAGGTGGTCTCCGACAGCGCCGCGTAGCCGAGGAACGTCAGGTCGGCCCGCAGCCGCTCCCTGCGCGGCCGCTCCTTGACCGGCTCCAGGACGATCAGGTGCCAGCGGCCGTGCCAGGTGAAAGTCCCGGCTCGGTAAATTCTGAGCGCCGCCTCATCCAGCCGCCTGACGCACTTCGGCGTCAGCGCGTAGCCGGCGCCGTGCGGAAGCCTGATCGGCCGCAGCCAGCCCTGCCGCACCATGCGTGAGACGGCCGTGCGAACGGCGGGAGCCGCTATTTCCAGGGGCTTCATGAGCCGGACGAGCGCCGCGACGGACGCCTGTCCACCGCGCGAGCGCAGGTGGTCTCCGTAGAGATCGAAGAGGGCGGCGCGAGCGTGCACGCAGTCCAGTTTGGACGTCCTTGCACTCCGCGACAACGCATTCTGGGAGGAGATCGTTACCCATGAGCGCTCTCGATGCGGGAGAATGGGACATCACAGAAGACGTGAATGCGCCGACCACCCCCTCGGGAGGTCGGAAATCGCGGGCCGCGGGAGCCCAAGGCAGGAAGGGATGCACGCATGGCGGCGATGAAGCCGCGGACCGGCGATGGTCCGCTCGAGGTCACCAAGGAAGGGCGCGGCATTGTCATGCGGGTCCCCCTGGAGGGTGGCGGCCGGCTCGTCGTGGAGATCTCCGCCGACGAGGCGAAGGCGCTCGGTGAGGCGTTGAAGAACGTCGTCGGCTGAGCGCTCCCCAGAGACCACCTGATTCCACGACCCTGGCGTAATCCGGCGCCAGGGTCGCTGACGTTCGAGGAGAGATCGTCCGTGCCCATTGAGACCACTGCCTCGGTGGTCGCCGAGGTTCCCGACGACGCCGACCTGCTGGCCGTCCCCTACACCTCCGACCTCGCCCCCGCGCAGGTAGTCGAGCTGCACCTGCCGGTAGGCGACCTGCTGTCGCACTACGAGGCCAAGGGGGAGGCCGGGGAGATCGTCGAGGTGCCGGTGCCCCGGGCCGGCGGCGGGGTGGGCCGGGTCCTGTTCTACGGCGTCGGCGACGGGTCGCCGCGCGCCCTGCGCAAGGCCGGGGCCGCGCTGGCGCGCAGGGTCAAGGGCAAGGACACGCTGACGGTGGTGGCGCCCGGCGGCGACGTGGGGGCGTTCGCCGAGGCGGCGCTGCTGGCCTCGTACTCGTTCAAGATCGGGAACGCGGGCAAGAAGCCCGTGCGTGAGCTGGCGTTGGCGGGGGCTGACGAGGGCGCCGTGCAGCGTGCGCAGATCGTGGCCCAGGCGGTGGCGCTGGCCCGTGACCTCGCCAACACGCCGTCCTCGGTCAAGAACCCCGCCTGGCTCGCCGAGCGGGCCGCCGAGAGCGGGCTGCCGGTGCGGGTCTGGGACGAGGAGCAACTGCAGGCCGACGGGTTCGGCGGCATCGTGGCCGTCGGGCGGGGATCGGCCAGCCCGCCCAGGCTCATCCAGATCTCCTACACGCCTTCCGAGCCCGTCGACCGGCACGTGGTGCTGGTAGGCAAGGGCATCACGTTCGACTCGGGCGGGTTGTCGCTCAAGCCCACCGACAACATGAAGACCCAGAAGACCGACATGGCGGGCGGGGCCGTCGTGATCGCCGTGCTCCGCGCGCTGGCGCGGCTGGGCGCGCCCGTACGGGTCACCGGGCTGATCGCCGCCGCCGAGAACATGCCCTCAGGCACCGCCCAGCGGCCCAGTGACGTCATCAAGCACTACGGCGGCCGCACGGTCGAGGTGCTCAACACCGACGCCGAGGGGCGGCTCGTGCTGGCCGACGCGCTCGCCTACGCCGACTCCGTCCTCGACCCCGACGCGGTCGTGGACATCGCCACGCTCACCGGGGCGATCAGCGTGGCGCTCGGCCGCAACGTGGGCGCCGTCTACGCGTCCGACGACGTGCTGGCCAAGCAGCTCGTGGACGCCGGGCAGGCCAGTGACGACCGGCTGTGGCGGATGCCGCTGATCGAGGACTACACGCCCGCGCTGGAGTCGTCGGTCGCCGACCTGGCCAACGTGGAGGCGGGGTCGAGGTTCGGGGCCGGGTCGATCACGGCGGCGTTGTTCCTGCGGGAGTTCGCGGGCCGGCGGCCGTGGGCGCACCTCGACATCGCTGGGGTCGGGCGCAGCACGGTGGACGAGGGCACGCTCAGCAAGGGCGCCACGGGGTTCGGCGTGCGCGTCCTCCTGGAGTGGCTCACCCGCTCCTGACGATCGGCCCTCCCGAAGGGACCGCCCCGCTCCTTTTCATCCCTTCTCCCGAAGGGACCGCCCCGCTTCTTCTCGCCCCTTCCCCCGAAGGGGCCTGTGCCGAAGTGCGGTGGGTGGCGGTGGACGGTGCCGCTCAGCCCTTCTCCCTGGACGGCCGGTTCAGTCCGACACCTTGACGGCGGCCAGGAGGCCGTCGCCCAAGGGCATGAGCACCGAGCGCAAGCGATCATCCGACTGCACCAGCTTGCCCACCTCGCGCAGCGTCACCGTGTCCGGGTCGCGCTGCGCGGGATCGGCCACCCGGTTGTGCCACAACATGTTGTCGAAAGCCACGATGCCGCCCACGCGCAGCAGCCGGACCGCCTCGGAGAGGTAGTCGGCGTACTCCTGCTTCGCGCCGTCGGCGAACACCATGTCATAGCCGCCGTCCGACAGCCGCGGCAGCACGTCGAGCGCCCGCCCCGAGATCAGCCGCACCCGTCCGCCGGAGAACCCCGCCTCCGCGAACGCCTGCCGGGCCAGCCTCTGGTGCTCAGGCTCGACGTCGACGCTCGTCAGCGTGCCGTCGGCGCGCATGCCGCGCAGCAGCCACAGGCCGGAGACGCCGCATCCCGTGCCGACCTCCACGACCGACTTGGCGTTGACGGCGGTGGCGAGGAAGCACAACGCCGCCCCGCCGCCGGGAAGGATGGGTATGGCCCCCATCTCCAGCCCGCGCTGCCGCGCCGCGCGCAGGACCTCATCCTCGTGATGAAACTGCTCCGCATAGGCCAGAGTGGCCTCCACCTGACTGGTCATCGGCCGCCTCCCCCCACTTTCGTGCGATTGGTCGCAAAGGGTCAAACAGGTGATTGGCACCGATCGCAGCCTAGGGGAGACACGCCGGGACGGGAACTCAGGAGGGTCCCGAGGCGTTGCAGGTTTAAACGGGCTTTGCCGGTCCGGAAGGCAGGCAGTGCGCACGAAGGGACGAAACCAGGCACTATGACGGTAGCGGTGGTCCCACAGAGAGGAGTTCTGGTGGACGAAAGCGACCACCAGACCGATACTCCGGTGTCGTCTGAGTGGACTCCTCCCACCTGGGAGGAAGTCGTACGGACGCACTCCGCACGCGTGTATCGGCTTGCATACCGGCTGACCGGCAACGTGCACGATGCCGAGGACCTCACACAAGAGGTCTTCGTCCGGGTTTTCAGGTCGCTGTCGAGCTACACCCCCGGCACGTTCGAGGGGTGGCTGCACCGGATCACGACGAACCTGTTCCTCGACATGGCGCGGCGCAAGCAGCGCATCAGATTCGAGGGGCTGGCCGACGACGCCGCCGAGCGGCTGCGCGGCCGGGAGCCGTCGCCGGCGCAGGCGTTCGACGACGCCCACCTGGAGCCCGACATTCAGGCCGCTCTCGACGCGCTCGCACCTGAGTTCCGGGCCGCGATCGTGCTGTGCGACATCGAGGGTCTGTCTTATGAGGAGATCGCGGCCACGCTCGGCGTCAAGCTGGGTACGGTCCGAAGCCGTATTCACCGTGGCCGGGCGCAGTTGCGGGAGGCGCTCGACCACCGGGCCCCGCGCAACTCTCAACTCCCCCCGACCGTGATCCGTGGGGAGGAAGTCTGACATGGCTCATCTTGGAGAACGTGTTTCCGCGCTCGTCGACGGAGAGCTCAACCACCACGAACGCGAGCGCGCGCTGGCGCATCTGACCTTCTGCGCTGACTGCCGGCGCGAGGTGGAGTCGATGCGGGCGCTGAAGTCGCGCCTGCGTTCGCTCGACACCCCGGCGATGCCGGCCGACCTCACGATGTCCCTGCTCCGGATGGCGGAGCCGGGTGGGCCGCTGCCGCCGAGGGAGCGCCCTTTCCCCGCGCGTACGTTCGGGGGAGTGCCCATCCCTGGGCCGCACAGCATCGCTCCCCTGGACAACCGCCCGCGCAGGGGCGCCAGTGGCGGGGCTTCGGGTCCTGGACGCCCTGGTAGGCGGCGGAGCGGATACGTCGCGGTGGGCGTGGTCTCGGCCGCTGTGGCGCTCGGGACGTTCTTCGCCGTCTCCGGCGCGGGGCAGGGTCCGACGACGCCGCCGGTCGAGTTGTGGAAGGTGCAGCAGTCGCCGACCAACTCGCCGTCGATTGCCACACCCTGACGTCCGGATATGCCGGGGATGGCCCGTGGTGGCGTAGTTGCCCACTCTAAGGGCATACGATCTGGGTTCGGGATTGAACGATCTGCCTTATAACCCTCGTATGCCGCAAGAGTGAGGATTGCGGTGGCCGAGCCAGGGAGTGGTGAGACTTAGATGACCGACGAGACGCGCCCCACCGAAGGACGCACGCCGTCGGACTCCCCCGAACCACTGGGGCGGCCGGAGTTCCTGCCCGCTGAGCATCCGGCCGATCAGCCGGGCCAGCGGCCGGAGCCACCGGCCTCGTTCGGCGCTCTGTGGGGCGACCCGTCGGGGCGTTCCGAGGTCGCCGGCACGCCACCGTACGAGAGCCGCTCGTACGACGCCGCGCCCCCGTCCCCGTACGGCGCCCCATCCTTCTCCAGCGACAACCCGTACGGCGGGACGTCTTCTTATGGCGGGCCGGACAACGGCACGCGGTCGTACGAGAGCCCGTCCTACGGCGGGGCCTCGGACAGCGGCACCCGCTCCTACGACAGCCCTTCGTTCGGCCCCCCTGACAGTGGTCCTTCGTTCGGCGGACCTTCGCACGGCGGGCCGGACAGTGGTCCTTCGTTCGGCCGTCCGGACAGTGGTGGGTCTTCGTTCGGTGGGCCGGATAGCGGTCCTTCGTTTGGCCCTCCGGACAGTGGTGGGTCTTCGTTCGGTGGGCCGGATAGCGGTCCTTCGTTTGGCCGTTCGGACAGTGGTCCTTCGTTTGGCCGTCCGGACAGTGGTGGGCCTTCGTTCGGTGGGCCGGACAGCGGTGGGCGGTCTTATGAAGGCCCGCCGTTCGGTGGCGGTGGGACTCCGCCTCCGCCTCCGCCGCCGCGGGCGCTCGGGATGGGTGCCGGGTGGGCGCCGCCGCCTCCGGGCGGGCACGGACCGCCCGCGACGGGCCGTCGCGGGCCGGGTCTCGGCGCCCTGGTCACGATCGCCGTGGCCATCGCCGTGGTGGCCTCCATGCTCGGCAGCGTCGGGACATACCTGCTCACCAAGCCCAGCAGCAGCAACGACCCCTCCTACAGCCTTGGCCCGGTGCCGACGGGCGCCACCAACCGGGCGCCGGACTCGGTGGCGGGCGTGGCCGCGCGGGTGCTGCCCAGCGTCGTCTCGCTCGAGGTCGGCAACGGCTCCAGCACCGAAGGGGCGTCCGGGTCCGGGTTCCTGATCAAGAACGGCTACGTGGTGACGAACAACCACGTGGTCTCCCTGGCCGCGCGGGGTGGCGAGATCCGGATCATGTTCAACAACCGGAAGACCACCTCGGCCCGTATCGTCGGCCGCGACCCGGGCTCCGACCTGGCCGTGGTCAAGCCGGAGGAGACGTTCGGGACTCCCGAGATCACTCTGGGCAACTCCGACCAGGTGGTGGTGGGTGACCCGGTGATCGCCATCGGCTCGCCGCTCGGCCTGACGGGCACGGTCACGACGGGCATCGTCAGCTCGCTCAACCGCCCGGTCATCGCCGGCGACGAAACCGGGGCCGGCAACGAGGAGCCCGCGTACATCAGCGCCATCCAGACGGACGCGGCCATCAACCCCGGCAACTCGGGCGGGCCGCTGGTCAACAGCCGGGGCGAGGTCGTCGGCGTGAACTCGGCCATCGCCACCCTCAGCCGGTCGGTGAACAGCCAGAGCGGCAGCATCGGGCTCGGCTTCGCGATCCCGGTCAACCAGACGCGGCGGGTGGCGGAGGAACTGATCAGCACCGGTCGGGCCAAGCGGCCGAAGATCGGCATCGTGCTGGACAAGGACTACCGGGGACAGGGCGTGAAGATCGCGTCCGAGCCTGCCGCGGGGCGGCAGCCTGTGGACGCCGGCGGGCCCGCCGACAAGGCCGGGCTGAAGGCCGGTGACATCATCCTCGAGATCGACGGGCTGACGTTGCAGGACGGGAACGAGCTGATCGCGCTGATCCGGAGCAAGACGCCGGGGTCCAAGATCACCATCAAGTACCAACGCGACGGCCAGGAACGCACCGCCACGCTCGTGGTGGTTGCTGAGGACGGGCCGACGCCGTCGCCATCTTAAGGACCAAGGACCAAGGACCAAGGACCTTCAGTTTCTTTTACGGCGGGGCCACGTGGGCTCCAACCGCCGACGCCGGTGACCGGCCCTCCAGGGGGACGGTTACCGGCTTCACCGGCGGGCCGCCGTTACGGCGTCCGGGCACTGGCGTCTTCGGGCCCACCCCGGGCTCCGTCCCTTTGCGCCGAGCCCCGCCGCACACCGTCCCGCCGACGCGGCGCCGGGGAGTGCCGAGGTCCCGTCCGGCCCTGACACGACCGGCCGTTCCGCCCACCGTGACCGCCCGTTCCGCGCACCTCGACCGTGGTGGCCCTATTTCTCGCCGCTGTGGTCTATGGGCGGGAGTAGCCGTCCTCGTGCGGCTGCTTGGGTCTGTCCAGGCACGACGGGGACGGTGGTGGGCCTGATGCGCGGCGTGGCTGTGTCGTCGGCTGAGGCCGTTGGGTGGGGAAGGTGAAGGAAGCGGGTGGGGCGGTCGAGTCATGGCGCGGAGCCTTTAGTCTGTGGGTAGGCCGGGGTTGTCCCCGGTATGAATGGGACGGCGGTAGGAGCTCACGGTGTTCGGACTCGGGTGGGCGGAGATCGGGGCGCTGATCGTTCTGGCGCTGCTCGTCTTCGGACCTGACAAACTGCCTCAGGCCGCCGCGCAGGCCGGTCGGACGCTGCGCAATCTGCGCCGCATGGCCAACAACGCCCGCGACGATCTCCGTGCCGGCCTGGGCCCGGAGTTCCAGAACTTCGACCCGACCGATCTCAACCCGCGCAACTTCGTCCGCAAGCATCTCCTCGACGACCTCGAGGAGGACTGGAACGACAAGCCGAAGGAGCTCGAGCCCGCCACCACGGCCCCGTACACGGATCCGGTCGTGGACGAGCTGGGTTACGGCGAGATCCCGCCCTACGACTCGGAAGCGACCTGACGGCCGGCCCCGAGTACAGTTCTGAAGTGTGAGCGACATCACCGCGGCCATCGAGGAAGGCGCCAAGAAGTCCAGCATCCTCTGGCTCACCCTCGACCGGCCCCGCCTGGCCTGGCACGCCTGGCACGACGGGGCGATCTACCTGGTGACCGGCGGTGAGGAGCAGCGGCTGCCGGGCCTGGAGGCTCTCGAGCGGGTTCACGTGACGCTGCGGAGCAAGGACAACGGCGCCCGGCTCGTGGAGTTCGACGCGGCCGTGTCGGTGGTCGATCAGGCCGCGGCGGCCGACGCCGTGGCGGTGCTGGCCAAGGAGCGGCTCAACGCCCGTGACAGCGAGCACCTCACCGAGCGCTGGGCCCGCGAGTCCGTCGTCCTGCGACTCAGCCCCGAGACGGCCGAGAGCTCGCAGACGGGTTAGACCTGGACGGCCTCGGGTTGCCCGGCCGTCGTCGCCGGGGACGGGTCGGGAGCGGCCGTGGCGGTCTGGGCCAGGAGGGCGCCGGACAGGACGATCAGGCCGCCGATGATCTGGAAGACGCCGAGCGTCTCGCCGAGCAGCGCCCAGGCCACCAGCGCGCCGCCGATGACCTCCAGGGACGCCACCGTGGCGCCCACCGCGGCCGACAACCGCCGCACGGCGTTCACCCCCAGGATGTACGCGGTCACGGTGGCGATCAGCACCATCCACAGGTACGCGGCGAGCACCGGCAAGGTCAGCCCGGCCTCTGACGGCGTGGCGGAGGTGGTGAAGGCGTCCCACGGGATGTTCCAGGGACGGGCGAACGGGATGAGCACCACCGCCGCCCCCGTCATCCCCCAAGCGATCAGCCCGAGCGGGTCCACGTCGTCGCCGAAGGCATCGTTCATGAGGAAATATCCGGCGCAGCACGCCCCGGCCACCAGCCCCAGCAGCAGCCCCAGCGCGTCCAGCCGCAACCCCTGCCACACCTCGACGACGATCCCGAGGCCCACGACCGCGACGACCGCGCCCACGTAGGCGGCCCGCGCGAGCCGGATCTTGCGCACGACGCGCACCCAGGCCACCACCATCACCGGAGCCATGAACTCCAGCAGCAGCGCCACCCCGACGGGCAGCCGCGTGATCGCGACGAAGTACAGAGACTGCACCCCGGCCACGGCCATGACCGCGTACAGCCCGAAGAACGGCAACCTCGACCGCGGGATCCGCAGCGCCTGCGGCCGGACCACGGCAAGGACGGCGAGCAGCAGCAGCCCCGCGCCCGCCATCCGCGTCCAGACGGCCTCGATCGGCGCCAGGCCGGCGGTGATGAGGTATTTGGCCATGGGACCCGAGAACGCGAAACACCACGAAGACACGAATGCGAGCGCGAGCCCCGCATACCTCATCGCACACCACCAGTTACGTAATGACCGTTAAGCGGCTTTGATACTGACACGCCGGGCGTCCCGGGCGCAACGGGGCGGCACTGTTAGCCTGGCCACGTGAAGATCTTCGTGGCCCGGCTGCCGGGGACCCCGGTCTTCGACCCGGCAGGGGATCAGATCGGCCGGGTCAGGGACGTCGTGGTCGGCCTGCGCATCGGCCGCCGGCCCACTGTGCACGGCCTCGTGGTGGAGGTGCAGCCGCGCCGCCGGGTGTTTCTGCCCATCACCCGCGTACGCCGCATCGAGCCGGGCGCCGTCGTCTTCACCGGCCGCATCAACATGCGCAGGTTCGAGCAGCGCGCCACCGAGACGCTGGTGGTCGGCGAGATGCTGGACCTGGCCGTCACCGTCGCCGGCGAGCCCATGACCGTCTACGACGTGGCCATGGACGAGTTCAAGCCGTCCACCTGGGAGATCACCCAGGTCGCCGTCTACAAGGGGAGGCGTCGGGATCCGCGCATCGTGGACTGGAACGAGGTGTCGGGGTTCGACAAACTCCAGAAGGACCAGGGGGCGGCCGGGCTGATCGCGGCGTTCGAGTCGATGCGCGCCGCCGACATGGCCAGCGCCCTGCACGAGCTGCCGAGCAAGCGGCGCGTCGAGATCGCCCGCGCGCTCAACGACGACCGGCTGGCCGACGTTCTGGAGGAGCTGCCGCCCGACGACCAGATCGGCATCCTCGGCACGCTGGACCCGGAGCGGGCGGCCGACGTCCTGGAGGAGATGGGCCCCGACGACGCCGCCGACCTGCTGCACGACCTGCCCGACGAGCAGGCGGCCAAGCTGCTGGCGCTGATGGAGCCGGATGAGGCGGACCCCGTGCGGCGGCTGCTGACCTACCCGGAGGACAGCGCGGGCGGCGTGATGACGAGCGAGCCGGTGATCCTGCCGCCCACCGCCACGGTGGCCGAGGCGCTCGCGCACATCAGGCTGCAGGACCTGACGCCCGCGGTCGCGGCGCAGGTCTACGTGACCCGGCCGCCCACCGAGACGCCGACGGGGACGTACCTGGGGGTCTCGCACTTCCAGCGGCTGCTGCGCGAGCCGCCGTCCACGCTGCTCGGCGCGGTGATGGACCCGTCGATCGACCCGATCAGGCCGGCGTTCACGCTGATCGAGGTCACCGCCTACCTGGCGCACTACAACCTCGTCGCGGCCCCGGTCGTGGACGAGCTGGGCAGGCTCGTCGGTGCGGTGACCGTGGACGACGTCCTGGACCACCTGCTTCCCGAGGACTGGCGCGAGGGGGCCGCCCATGACCGCTGAACGACTTGACCAGCCTCGTGCGCTGCGGCGCTCGCTGCGGCCGCACTACGATCCTGAGGTGTTCGGCCGCATGTCGGAGCGGATAGCCCGCTTCATCGGCACGGCCAGGTTCCTCGTCTACATGACCGTTTTCGTGATGGTCTGGGTCAGCTGGAACGTCTTCGCGCCCCCCCACCTCAAGTTCGACCCTTATCCGTTCATCTTTCTCACGCTGATGCTGTCGCTGCAGGCCAGCTATGCCGCGCCGCTGATCCTGCTGGCCCAGAACCGGCAGGACGACCGTGACCGCATCCAGTACGAGCACGACCGCGAGGCCGCCGCGCGCAACCAGGCCGAGATCGAATACCTGACCCGCGAGATCGCCGGGCTGCGCATGGCGATCAACGAGGTCGCCACCCGCGACTACCTGCGCGTGGAGCTCGGCCGCCTGCTCGACGAGATCAAGGAGCCCCGCCGCTGATCTTCAGCTTGCCGAGCATGGCCCGGATCTGGGCGATCTCGCCGCCGCCGAGCATGTCGAGGAACTGGGTCCTGATGCCGCGCAGGTAGGTGGGGGTCGCCTCGGCCAGCCGGGCGGCGCCGGCGTCGGTCAGCACCGCGAACAGCCCGCGGGCGTCGTCCGCGCACGCTTCACGCGACACCAGCCCGTCACGTTGCAGCCGGTCGATGAGCCTGGTCAGGCCGCTGCGGGAGAGCAGCACGCGGTCGGCGAGATCGTTCATGCGCAGCCGCCGCTCGGGCGCCTCGGCCAGCTGCATGAGCACCTCGTACGAGGCCAGCGGCAGATCGTGGGCGACGAGCAGCTCCGCCTCCAGATGACGGGTGATGCGCACCTGGGCACGCTGCAGAAGCCGCCAGACTGTCAACTCCTCGGCGGTCAGGCCGTCGTCGCGCAGGAGGGTCACGGAGTAACCTTAAGACGTTGTTGCACAGACATCTAACAGCGGTGGATTAACCCAGCGGGACCTCCGGTTCATACCATGGAGGGGCATCCTCGCTGGAGTCCTCATACATATACCGACATAGCCGACTAAGGAGGTACGGCACTCCCTCGTGCCGAGACTTCGATGGCACCAACCCAGGAACTGGTGACGGCGGCACTCGCCACCGTCATCGACCCCGAGATCCGTCGCCCGATCACGGATCTCGACATGGTCAAGAGCATCGATATCGCTCCCGACGGGGCGGTGCGCGTGGGGGTCTACCTCACCGTGTCCGGGTGCCCGCTGAAGGACACCATCCGGCGCGACGTGACGAACGCCGTCTCCAAGGTCGAAGGCGTGACCGGCGTCCAGATCGAACTGGACGTCATGAGCACCGAGCAGCGCAAGAAGCTGCAGACCAAGCTGCGCGGTGACCGTGGTCCCGAGAAGGAGATCCCGTTCAACCAGCCGGGCTCGCTGACCCGCGTGTTCGCGGTGGCCAGCGGCAAGGGCGGGGTCGGCAAGTCGTCGGTGACGGTCAACCTGGCCGCCGCCATGGCCGCGAGCGGCCTCAAGGTCGGCATCGTGGACGCCGACATCTACGGCCACAGCGTTCCTCGCATGCTGGGCGCGGCCGAGCGGCCCACCAAGGTCGAGGACATGATCATGCCGCCGGTGGCGCATGACATCAAGGTCATCTCGGTCGGCATGTTCAAGCCCGAGGGCAACACGCCGGTGGTCTGGCGCGGGCCGATGCTGGACCGGGCGCTCCACCAGTTCCTCGCCGACGTCTACTGGGGCGACCTGGACATTCTGCTGCTCGACCTGCCCCCGGGCACCGGCGACATCGCCATCTCCGTGGCGCAGCGGCTGCCGGGGGCGGAGATCCTGGTCGTGACGACGCCGCAGATGGCCGCCGCCGAGGTGGCCGAGCGGGCCGGGTCCATCGCGGCCCAGACCCACCAGCAGATCGCCGGCGTCATCGAGAACATGGCGTGGCTGCCCTGCCCCCACTGCGACGAGCGCATCCCGGTGTTCGGCGAGGGCGGCGGCCAGATCGTGGCCGACGCGCTGACCCGCACGCTGGGCGCCCGGGTGCCGCTGCTCGGCCAGGTGCCGATCGACCTGCGGCTGCGCGAGGGCGGCGACGAGGGCAAGCCGTTGGTCCTGACGGACCCCGACTCGCCGGCGGCGGCCGAGCTCCTCAAGATCGCCTCCGGGCTGAGCAAGCGTTCTTCCAGCCTGAAGGGACTCCAGCTGGGCCTGGCACCCCGCCGCTGAGCCGCCTGGGGCCGACCCCGGGCCACAGGCGCTCCTCGTGGGCGCCGCAGCCACCGTCCTGGCGCCGCCAGACGGCGCCCGCGCCGGCGCAAGGCCTCCGGGAGCCTCCTGCCACGGCACGCCTCTGGGCGGCGCCCGCGCAAGGCCTCCGGGACCCTCCTGCCACGGCACGCCTCTGGATGGCGCCCGCGCCGCCGGGACGTGCCGCACCAGGGTGGAGTCTCACGTGGAAAGTGGGAGCGGCCGTCGAGTCGAGGCGCCGAGCCGGGTGCCCGCGGGCGGCGCCTGGCGGGAGGTGGGTGAACGGCGTGGGCGGGCGGACAGTAGCGTGTGCGCATGCGTTCACGTCGTTCGGTGCTCGCGGTGCCCGGCAGCAACCCGCGTTTCCTGGAGAAGGCCCAGACCCTGCCCGTCGACGAGGTCTTCCTCGACCTGGAGGACTCCGTCGCGCCGGCGGCCAAGGACGAGGCGCGGCGGAACGTCGTGGCGGCGCTGCGCGAGGGGGACTGGACCGGCAAGACGCGGGTGGTCAGGGTCAACGATCTCGCGACGCAGTGGACGTACCGGGACGTGATCGAGACCGTCGAGGGCGCCGGCGAGTTCCTCGACTGCGTCATGTTGCCCAAGGTCCAGGACCCCACGGAGGTCATCTGGCTCGACACGCTGCTCACGCAGATCGAGAAGGCCATGGGCTACGAGGTCGGCCGCATCGGCATCGAGGCGCAGATCGAGAACGCCCGCGGCCTGGTGAACGCCGACGCCATCGCCGGGTCGTCCCCACGTCTGGAGACGCTGGTGTTCGGCCCCGCGGACTTCATGGCCTCGATCAACATGCGCACGCTCGTCGTCGGCGAGCAGCCACCCGGCTATGACGAGGGCGACGCGTACCACTACATCCTCATGCGGCTGCTCATGGCGGCCAGGACGCACGACCTACAGGTGATCGACGGGCCCTACCTGCAGATCAAGGATGTCGACGGCTTCAGGCGGGTGGCCAGGAGGTCGGCGGCGCTCGGCTACGACGGCAAGTGGGTGCTGCATCCCTCCCAGGTGGACGCGGCCAACGAGGTGTTCTCGCCGGCGCAGGAGGACTATGACCACGCCGAGCTCATCCTGGAGGCGTACGAGTACTACACCACCGTGGAGAAGCGCGGCGCGGTCATGCTGGGTGACGAGATGATCGACGAGGCCTCGCGCAAGATGGCGCTCGTCGTGGCCGCCAAGGGACGGGCGGCCGGGCTGGTACGTACGAAGAGCTTCACAGAATCTCTCCGAAGAAGTCCCGGCTTTCAACCCGGGAAGTAATCGGGCTCCTGCGCAGCAGGACAGGGATAACCTGATCGCCGTCCAGGCGATCAGGTGTGCGGCCACGACGAACGCTCAAAATTGTCGTACCTTCTCGATAGATTGCACGATCATGAGTGCGGCAGCGAATCCGGGCGAGGGCGCCGGGCACACCCGCTACACCTACCGGCTTCGCGTGTCGCGCACGGCAAGCCGCGCCTTGCTGGGTGAGTGGGATCGCTGCCGTTGGGTGTGGAACCAGTGCGTGGCAACGTCCAAGACGGTGTACCTGCACAACAAGACCCACCCAGACGACAAGCAGACCTGTGGCCCGGCCCAGCTCGACAAGATGCTGACCGGCTGGCGGGCTGAGTACGAATGGCTTGCGGCGGGGGCGTCGGTGCCGCAGCAGCAGATCATCCGCGACTTCGCCAGGTCCCGCGCCAAGGCAGTCAAGGACATCACCGGCCGGCTGCCCGTCCGGCAGCGGGCCGGGATGCCCCGCTTCAAGAAGAAGGACCTGGCCGACCCGAGCCTGAACTACACGCGGCGCGGCTTCCGCCTCAAGGACAGACGCCTGCACCTGGCCGGGAACATCATCCTGACCGTGGTGTGGTCCCGCGACCTGCCCGCCGACCCGTCCAGCGTGCGTGTTTACCGGGAC
This sequence comes from Nonomuraea polychroma, assembly GCF_004011505.1. Taxonomy (NCBI): domain Bacteria; kingdom Bacillati; phylum Actinomycetota; class Actinomycetes; order Streptosporangiales; family Streptosporangiaceae; genus Nonomuraea; species Nonomuraea polychroma. The sequence goes on along the minus strand of NZ_SAUN01000001.1, from coordinate 7,894,237 downwards.
AGCCTCGGCCACTGGTATTGCTCGTTCGTCGTCCCCGCCCAGGCCGAGCCGCTGCCCGCCACCGGGCAGGCGATAGGCATCGACTGGGGCGTGACAGAGGTCGCCACCACCACCAGCGACGACCATGACCTGCCGCACGCCGAGTACGGCAAGCAGGCCGCGAAGAAGCTGGCCCGCTACGACCGGATGATGGCCCGCCGAAAACCCGCCCCGGGACAGCCGGGCTCGAAGGGCTACCGCACGGCGAAGAAGCTGCGCGCCAAGCAGTACAAGAAGATCGCCCGCCAGCGCCAGGACAGCGGCCGCAAGTGGGCCAAGAAGGTCGTCCGCGACCATGACGTGATCGCGGCAGAGGACTTCCGCCCGAAGTTCCTGGCCAAGTCCAGCATGGCGCGTAAGGCCGCCGACGCGGCCATCGGTGCGACCAAGCGCGCCCTGGTCGAGATGGCCCGCAAGCACCGCCGTGACCTGCGGCTCGTCAGCCCCGCTCATACCACCATGGACTGCGCACAGTGCGGAGCGAGAACCAAGCACGCACTACCTCTTTCCGAACGTACCTACACCTGCGCCGCGTGCGGAGCCGTCTCCCCGAGAGACAAGAACTCCGCACGCGTGATGCTGGTCCGGGCTGGTCTGAACCCGGCTGGTGCTGATCGCATAAGACCCGACTGTCCGCTGGACCGTCAGGCAGCGTGAGCCAGGAATCCCCACCTTCAGGCGTGGGAGCAGTCAAACCTTGAAGCCGATCGCGGTGAAGAACCAGAACGACGACGTGAGCCAGAGCCCCACCAGCGCGGTGAACGCCAGCCCGCCGAGCACCGGCAGCGTCCAGCCGGGCGCGTCCCGCTTGGGCAGGGCCAGCATCTTCGCGGTGAACACCCCGTAAAAGAAGCAGCCGAGGAGCGAGTGCGCCAGCACGCGCGGCACGTCGTACTGCAGGCCGAGGGCGTAGAGGCAGTGGAAGGCGACCGGGATCGTCAGCACGAACGCCAGCCGTCCCGACCAGCGGTGCACGGCGGGCGGGATGGTGATCCCGAGCTTGCCCCACATCGACAGGGCCGAGACGACCTGCACGATCGCCAGCACGAACGCGCCCGTCGTCAGCCACACCTTCATGGGCAGCGCGGCGGAGAAGCCGGCCACGCCGACCGCGAAGCCGGTGGGCGTGTGCACCCGGCCGTAGACGCCGAGCGCGAGCGCCACGAGGCCGCCGATCAGCAGCGGTACCAGCAACGGGGTCAGGCTGCGCGAGGGGCGCTGGTGAATGGCGGTCATTGCATCTCCTCGATGAAGCCGTCGACGTCCTTGGGGTAGATCGTGGTGTCGCCAACCGTCAGCGGCGCGGTCGGCTGGTCGCCGTTCAGCTCGGGGACCGGCACGGGGCTCCCGCCCTCGGAGGCGGCGCCGACCGTGGTGTAGCCGCCGTTCGGGTTCTTCACCCTGATCCAGCCTGCCCGGAACTGGGCTCCCCGGACGAGGGCGGTGGCCCGGTACAGGCCGGACGGCTTGACCGCCGTGGGAGCGGCGAAGCTCCACTGCTTGCCGGCGACGGAGACGCGGCCCTTGGCCTGGCCGTCGCCCAGCTCCGCGGTCAGCTGGCCGCCGCCGACGCCCTTCAGGCTCACGCCGTCGGCGGACTGGCCGCCCTTGAACCAGGCCTCGGTGCGGCCGTCGCAGAAGTAGCCGACGGCCTTGCCGTCCCTGATCGAGATCGCGATAAGGGCGCCGTTGCCCTTGACCCGCCCGGCGTAGTCGGCCTTCTCGATCCGCTTCTCCTCCGACTGCGTCGGTGAGGGGGACGGCTGTGCGGTGTTCTCCTCCGCCGCGGGGGCTTGCGCGGCAGGGTTGTTCTCGGGGGCGGCGGCCGTGGTGTTCGCCGCCGGTGTCGCGATGATGCTGGCGACACCGAGCCCCCCGGCGAGCACAGCTCCCGCCGCGAGGGTGATGACAGGTCCCAGCCTTGACATGGATTGCTCCCAGGGTCGAAATGCCTATGGCCCAGAGCATCCGCCTAAAAGGGCGGCCCGTCTGTGAACTAATGCGCACCAGATGGGACAGAATGACGGAATGCACCAGAACCCTGGGCCGCCGCATCTTCCCTACGGCACGCCGTACACCGCTCCGCCGCGGTCCTGGTATCTGCCGACGCCCCAGGGGGCGCGTTACGACCACCTCGCCAGGAACGGGGTCGCCAGGCCGTGGCGGGGGATCGTCGGCACGATCGCGATCGCCGCCCTGTTCATTGTCGTCACGGCGGTGGTGTTGTCCGCCGGCGCCGTGGTGGCGACGTTGCTCGGCATCTCGATCTCGCTCGACCCCGAAGGGGGCTTGTTCGGCGATCCTATGTTCGAGCTGACCGTGACGTTGCTGGGGCTCGCCCTCGTGCTTCCCTTCGTGTTCGGCGCGGCGGCGCTCCTGCAGCGGCGCCGGCCGGGGACGCTCTCGTCGGTGGCCGGGCGGCTGCGCTGGACATGGCTGATGAGCTGCGTCGGGCTGGCCGTCCTTGCGCTCGTGCTCGGGCAGGTCGTGACGGTCATCGCGCTCGTGGTGACCGGCGAGCAGCAAGGCGACATGTTCGGGTGGGTCGGGTGGGAACGTTTCCTGCCCGCGCTCATCGTGATCGTGCTGCTGGTGCCGTTCCAGTCGGCCGCCGAGGAGTACGTCTTCCGCGGCTGGTTCCTGCAGGCCGTCGGGGCGCACGTGCGCAATCCGGTCTGGGGCATCCTGATCGGCGCCGCGTTGTTCGCGTCGGTGCACGGGTACTCGTGGGCGGGGCTGGCCGATGTGTTCGCCTTCGGCGCCGTCGTGGGGTGGCTGGCGGTGCGGACCGGAGGGCTGGAGGCCGGGATCGCGCTGCACGTCATGAACAACATGGTGGCGTTCGGGATGAGCGCGGCCGCGGGGAGCCTCGAAGACGCCTTGATCCAGAGCAAGGTCGTGGTGCCGTGGCAGGCGATCGTGGGCGTGGTGGTGCAGTTGGGCGCCTACGCCTTCGGGGTCGTGTATCTAGCCAAGAAGCGGTCAATAAGCACTGTTTCTGGATAAATCGGGCTGGAGGTTCGGGGAATCTCGCTAGAGAGGTCTCGCTATTCCGGCTCATTCATGCTGCTCTGGATCCTGTGGGACGGTGAGGCTCTCCCGGAGGTGATCGTTTCGGTCCGGCGGGGTAAGGGTTGGCGCGTGTGATACTTCGTCGGGTGAGGACAACACGTTCGAAATGATGTGGAACGGTCCCCGTGTGTGACCGTTTTCGTCCGACTAGTCCGACTAGGAGGTACGACGCGTGGCCTCCGGCCCCAGCGAACCGCCACGGCGACCGCCGGGTGACGACGACCCGCGTTCCGAGAGCACGTCGGAACCGCACTCTTCCCCAGAGCCCAGGATCAGCCATTCCCCGCCCGGCCCCACGGACGATCGGGCCAGGGGCTTACCCCTGACTTCCCCGTGGGGCATGCCGCCCTTCGCCGCGCCTGTGCCGGGGGAGGAGCCGCCGGAGGCGCCCAAGGGGCGAATGCCGTACAGCTCACCGACGGCGGAGCCCGAGGCCGAGCCGCGCCGCCGCCCGCGTCGCATCGTCAACCGCCCGGACAAGCTCGTGGCCGGCGGCCCGCCGGGACCGCCCGCCGAAGCGGGACCGCCCCCGGCGCCCGAGCCTGCGGCGCACGAGCCCGGCCGCGACAAGTCTGTGGCGCACGAGCGCGCCACCCACGAGCCCGCGGCCCGTGAGGCTGCCGCGCCTGAGCCTGCCGCGCGTGAGCTCGCGGCACACGACTCCGGGCCGCCCGAGACCGCTGGGCGGGACGCCGCCGCGCAGCCGCCTGCCGGGCGGGAGTCCGCGGAGCGGGAGGGCGCGGAACGGGAGCGCGCCCCGGAGGAGCCGGAGGCGGCGCCGCGGCGGGACCCGCGCACGATCCCGTACCGGCTGGTGGTCCCCGCCAAAGAGCCCGGCGGGCAGCCTGCGGCGGCCGAGGAGCCCGCCTGGGCCGAGGAGCGCCCCGAGCGGCGTGCCGATGCCGAACAGCATGCCGGCGCCGAAGAAGCCGCCACGGCGGGGGAGCGCGGGACGGGGCACGAGGACGAGGACGAGGTGCGGCGGGTCGGTCGGCCGCCGGCCGGGCGGCCGACGCGGCCCGACCTCCTGGTCGCCACCGGACCGCCGCGCCCCCAGGGGGCGAGCGGCCGCCACCACCGAGGCCCGGCCCCCGCCGCCGTACGCAGGTCCAGCCCGGTACGCCGGGGCAACCGCGCCGCCCCGATCGTCCTGGCCCTGGCCGCCGTCGTCCTCGTGGCCACCGGTGTGCTCGTGTGGCAGTGGACCGGCGAGGAGGCCCCCGGCCTGCGCCTGGCGGCGGGCACCGGCCGCTCGGGAGACGAGCTGTTCACCGTCCCCGCCTCGGGCGACGGCACCAACCAGAAGCTCAACGACATGACGTCCGTCGGCCGCGCCGTGGTGGCGGTCGGCAGCGACACGACCGGCCCGACGCCGCGCCCGCTGTTCCTGTTCTCCCCGGACGGCGGCAAGAACTGGCAACTGGGTCAGGTGAGCGGCGCCTCCACCCCCACCGTCCAGCGGGTGGTCGGCGGCAACGGACGCTGGCTGGCCAGCGGCGGCGACGGCCAGTCGGGTGAGCGCGGCCTGTGGACCAGCACCGACGGCTACAGCTGGCAGGCCGTGGAGGCGCAGGGGACGGCCGCCTTCCGGCCCGGCGACCAGATCCACGACATCGTCAGGACGGCGTCTGGGTTCGTCGCGGTCGGGCGCACGACCGGGGACGACGGCGCGACCGGGCCGGCGGTCTGGCGTTCCGATGACGGCCGCACGTGGGAGCGGGCCGACAGCACAGGGCTGGAGGTACGGGAGTTCAAGGCCGTGGTCGCCAGGGGCGACACCGTCGTGGCTATCGGGCTCCCCGCGGAGGGCGAGGGTTCGCGGGTGGTCCGGTCGGCCGACGGCGGGCGCACCTGGCAGGCCACCGGTTTCCAGTTGCCCGAGGCCGTGCCGCGTACCGGCACGCTTGCGGTGCTGCCCAAGCGGTTCGTCCTGGTGCCGACGCGGCAGCGCACGGTCACGGGGGACGTACGCGTCTACTGCTCTCCGAACGGGGCGGAGTGGTCGCAGTGCGGCGCCATCGGTGACCTGAGCGGCGAGAGCGTCGGCGTGGAGTCGCTGATCTCCTACCCGGGAGGCGTCGCGGCGATCACGCAGGCCGGCCTCAGCCGGTACTCGGTGCTGACCACCACGGACGGGCGTGCCTGGGCCAAGCGGACCGACCTCGGCAACCTGCCGGGCGCGACGTTGCGCGGGTTCACGATCTCCGACCGCGGCACCCTGTTCGCCGGCGGCGACCAGGCGGTCACCGACGTCGACAACCAACTGGTGCTCATGTCCGCGCCGCCGCGCGGTCAGGCCTCGCGCGTGCCCCTGGGCGAGGTGGAGGGCCTGACCCGCATCGCCCGCGAGACCACCGGCATCACCAGCTACGCCGGCCGGTACGTGGCCGTCGGCTCGGCCTCGGGCGACGCCGGCCTGTGGACGATCAAGAACTGGCAGAGCTGGAAGTCCATGAGCCTCGGAGGTCCAGGACGGCAGCGGCTGGAGGACGTGGCGCACGGCGCCCGCGGCTGGCTGGCCGTCGGCGGCACCGAGACCAACGTGTCCATCACCGACCCCCTGCTCGTCACCTCCACCGACGGTGAAAGCTGGAAGAAGGTGGCCGTCTCGGGCGATCTGACCCGCCGGCCCGACCACCCGTACCTGGGGACCCATGTGGTGGCCGCGGGGGAGAAGGGCTACGTGCTGGCCGGCGAGGACCGCGACCAGGCCGGCGCGGTGAACGCGGCCATGTGGTTCACCTCCGACCTGCGCAAGTACACCCGATCGAAGAAGCTGCCGCAGGGCGGCTCGGGCGTGCGCATCCACGACGTGGTCGCCACCGCGGACGGGTTCGTGGCGGTGGGCGGCTCGGGAACGGCCGCCGAGGAGAGCAGCGTGGTGTGGCACTCCGAGGACGGTGTCAACTGGAGCGCGCGCCCCCGCGTCGCCCCGCCGGACGCCACGTCGGCCGGGCTCCGCCAGATCGCCACCTATCAGGACAAGCTGGTGGCCATCGGCACCGCTATGACGGCCGGATCGCGGCGGGCTTTCGCCGCCGTCTCCGACGACGACGGCTCGACGTGGCAGACGGCCTGGCTGCCCGCGGACCAGGCGGCCGCCGTGCACGACCTGGCCGCGGCGAAGGAGGGCCTGGTGGCGGTCGGCTGGCACGGCGTCGCGGGCGAGGGCGACAGCGCGGCTTGGACGTCCCAGGACGGGTTGTCGTGGAACCGCATGGCGCTCACCAAGGACAGGCTGGCGGGACAGGGCATGCAGTGGCTGACGGCGGTGGCCGTGTCGGGGACGGAGGTCGTGGCGCTCGGGCGGTCCACGACCTACAACGCCGACCACCTCATCCTGTGGAGTTCGAGTCTCACGTCAAGCAGGTAGGTCTCAAGCCGGCAGCACGCCCCAGCCGGTCAAGGCATCGAGCAGGCCCGCGGAGAGCGGCAGGCGGGCCAGCTCGTCCGCCGTGCACCAGCGCACCTCGGCGGCGTCGTCCCCGGCCGTCGGCACGCCGTCGGCCACGGTGGCCAGGTAGTCGCGGATCACGTACGTGACGCGGCCGGGGCCGGGGCGCTCGACCGTGCCGGCCAGGCGGCCCACCTCCACCCACAGTCCCGTCTCCTCCAGGACCTCGCGCCGCACGCCGTCGGCGTCGCTCTCGCCGGGTTCCAGGCGGCCGCCGGGGATCGACCACAGGCCCATGCCGGGCGGGTGTCCCCGCTTGATCAGGAGAATCCGGCCGGCGTCGTCGACGATGATCGCGCCAACACAATTTACGCGCACATGGCCAAGATTACGACGGGATAACGAGATGCGGCCTTGACGGGGCCCTGCCAGAGAACGCACCGTGGGTAGTTGTGAGAGCGGCTCCAACCTGCCCACGGTGTTTTGGCCCGCTTCACGGGCCGAGCGCCTGGTCGAGTGCGTATCGATGCGACACGCACGGTGATGTCCTGCCCTATCAGCCCCCGTGGCCGCCGACCAGCACGGCGCTCGAGGCGATGCGGAAGAATTCCGTGGTGCCTGTGTGGCTGCCGTGGCCGTTGCCGGCAGGCTGGCTGGTGACCGGCTTCGCGGAGGTGGGTGACCAGCGCACCGGCGCGCGCGCCAGCGTGGTCGCGCTGACCGGGCCGTCGCTGATGGAGGGGCCGGCCGACATGCTCGTGGTCGCCGAAGAACCGGGAATCGGGCTGGGCGCGGCCTTCGCAGGGCTGGGCGGTCCCGATCCCGGCGAGGGGTTCGACGCCGGCCCGCCGAACGCCAAGATCGAGGTGCTCGGGCACCCCACCCCGCTGTGGGTGGTGGACGGGCAGAGCGACCGTGCCGTCTATGCGGGGGAGGCGCTGGGCAATTGGCTGTGGACGATTTGCTGGCCGGCCGATGCCGGTTGCATGATCGCCCTTGCCGAGCTCTCACTGATTGACGCCCGGGATCACGAGCTTGACGTACCCTTTGGCGCGTTCTCCCCCAGACTGGAGGATTAGCGAGTCGCGTTGTCAGGCAGACCGACTAGAGTTCGGAGGCGTGACAGCGCGTATCGAGCGAGTGGTGACCGAGGGCGTCGTCGACATCGACGGCACCGAGCACAAGGTCGAGAACAACACCTGGATCGTGGGCGACGACGACGAAGTGATCGTCATCGACCCGGCCCGCGACTCCGAGAAGATCATGGAGCAGGTGGGCGAGCGTGAAGTGCTGGCCGTCATCTGCACGGCGGGCCTGCCCGACCACGTCGGGGCCGCCATCGAGGTGGCCAGCAGGGACGAGGCCGTGGTGGCCCTGCACCCCAAGGACAAGCCCCTGTGGCGGGAAACCTGGTCGGAGACCTGGCCCGACATCGACATGGAGGACGACGGCATCTTCGAGGTGGCCGAAGTCCAGCTCGACGTCATGGAGACGCCGGGCGTGACCCCTGGGGGCGTGTCGCTCTACTGCGAGGGGCTCGGGGCCGTGTTCACGGGCAAGGCCCTGCAGGCCGACGGCCCCGGCAAGCTGGGCGGCGAATACCCGGCGCTGGCGGACCAGCTGACCTCGATCGGCGGGCGGCTGTTCACGCTGCCCCACGAGACGCGGGTGCTGGCCGTCCACGGCGACGAGGTCACCATCGGCGACCTCGAGCCGCACTTCGACGACTGGGTCTCGGGTTCGCTGACCCGCGTCGACGCCGGCGCCGAGGACGAGGGCCCGCTCCCCAACGCCACCAAGACCTCCGGCATCAAGCTCAACCCGGACGAGGATTAGGCGAGGGAGTGCCGTCGTCTGGAGGAGCGGCGGGAGCGCAGCGACCAGAGCGGGGGAAGGCGGCGGCATATGGCGACCGAGCCTGCCTCACGGAGTGAGGCCAATAGGCAGGGCGAGGGAGTGCCGTCGTCTGGAGGAGCGGCGGGGGTCCAATGAGCAGCGCAGTGCAGGGGCAGCTTCCGCTGGAGGGCATGCCGCGGCGGCTCTACTCGTGCACGCCGTCGCGGCTGAACACCTGGCTGGACTGCCGCCGCCGCTACCGGTTCACCTACCTCGACCGGCCGGCGCCGTCCAAAGGACCTGCCTGGGCGCACAACAGCGTCGGGGCGAGCGTGCACAACGCGCTGGCGGGCTGGTGGCGGGAGCCGTACGAGCGTAGGACGCCGCTGACGGCGGCCATCCTGCTCACGAACGGGTGGATCACCGAGGGTTTCCGGGACGCCGAGCAGTCCGGGCGGTGGCTGGCGCGCGCCCGCGACCTCGTGTCTGGATATGTCGCGACCTTGGATCCGTCCGATGATCCGGTCGGCGTCGAGCGCACGGTCGCCACCCGCACCAAGGTCATCGCCGTGTCCGGCCGCATCGACCGGCTTGACCGGCGCGGAGATGAGCTCGTCGTGGTCGACTACAAGACCGGGCGCCGGCCGCTCACCCAGGACGACGCCCGCTCGTCGCTCGCACTGGCCGTGTACGCCGTCGCGGCGTCCACAATGATGCGCACCCCTTGCCGGACCGTCGAGCTGCACCACCTGCCGACCGGTGAGATCGTGGAGTGGCGGCACACCGACGAGTCCCTTGTCCGGCACCTGCGACGCGCGGAGGATCTCGCGACGGAGGCGGCCGCGGCTGACGAACGCTACCGGGAGGTCGTTGCCGCGCCACCGCCCCGCGGCGCTGCCCGGGAGGGTGGCGGGCCCGCGACGGTGCCTGCCGAGATCGATGAGCTGTTCGCGCCCAACCCCGGCCCGATCTGCTCCTGGTGCGACTTCCGCCGCCACTGCCCGGAAGGCCGGGCGGCCGGGCCCGAGCGCCGCCCCTGGGACGGACTCGCGGAGTAGCAGCCCGTCAGGCGGCCAGCGCCTTCGGCCACCGGCGGGGATCGGTCAGACCCTTGAGTCCCTTGCTGACGTCATAGCCGGCCGCGCCCAGCCGCTCTCTGGCCGCCTGCAACATCTCCCGCGTGGCCGGCATGAAGGCGTGGTCGTGCACGGGCTCCGGCAACGCGTTCATGCCCAGCCGGAAGGCCTTCAGCGCCGCGGTGACGGTCGCCTGGGGCACCTCGGGCAGTGCGCCGTACATGCGCCTGGCCCAGTCCGGCAGCGTGTAGTAGCAGAGCGCGCCGAAGGGGAAGTACGCGGGCTTGCCGGCCGACAGCAGCCTGAGCTCGTGCGGCAACCGAGGCCACATCAGGAACCGCACGGTCGCGGCCGCCTCCTCCGTCACGCGCAGACGGGGGCGTACCTGCTTGAAGTACGCCTCCATCTCCGCGCACGAGCCCGGCACGTCCTCGGGATGCAGTCCGACATACGTCGCGCTCTTGCGCTGCTCGGACAGGTAGCGATCGGCCTGGCGCTCGGTCAGGCCGAGCCCGCCCCGCCTGGACACCTCCAGGTATGACGACACCTCAGCGCAGTGCACCCACAACAGCAGCTCGGGATCGTCCACCCGGTGCGTGCGCCCGGTGTCGGGATCGTGGATGCGCAGTGCCTTGTGGATGCCGCGCACCCGCCGCCCGATCTCGTCGGCCTCCTCGGGGCTGCCGAACGTCACCCGGCCCACGAAGTCCGCGGTGCGCCGCAGCCGGCCGAACGGGTCCTGCTGGAAGTCGGAGTTCTGCCAGACGCCGCGCATGGCCAGCGGGTGCAGTGCCTGGAGCATGAGGCCGCGTACCCCGCCCACCCACATCGAGCGGTCGAGATGCACCTGCCAGGTCGCGCTCTGCGGCGGCTGGACGACGATTTCTGCAGTGCTCGCCATAGTAAGTGCATAATTACATGACATTGGACCTTGTGTCCAAGAAGTGCTTTTCGGCGGCGTTCCAGAACCGGATCAGGGCCGCCGCGGTCGTCTCCGGCGCCTCCACGTTGGGGGAGTGCACCGCGCCCGGCACGACCACGCACTCGGCCCCGAGCCTGGCGGCCATCTCCGACTGGGTCTCGGGGGACCAGCCGTCGTCGTGCTCGCCGTACAGCACCAGCGTGGGAACCTCGATCTGCCGCAGCTCGTCGGTACGGTCCCCCATGGACAGCACCTGCTCCGCCATGCACACCAGGGCCGTCGGCGAGTTGCTCATCAGGCGCCTGTGCAGGAACGCCACGATCTCGTCGGACACGTCGTTGGCCAGCGCGTCCGGCTCGAACCTGTGGTGCCACACGTGCTCGAGCCCCAGCGTGGGCACCTCTTCGAGGATCTTCCTGCCGTTGATCGCCCGCGGGCCCTCGATGGCGGAGGGGCCCGAGCTCATCAGCGTGAACGAGGCGAACCTCGTCCGCCCGTCGATCACCGCCTCGCGCGCCACCAGCCCGCCGAACGAGTGGCCCACCAGGTGCACGGGATCGCCGCCGCCGATCACCTGGGCGAGCATGTCGACGTCTGCGCCGAGCGCGGGGCAGGTGTAGGCCTCGCGGTCGTCGGGGCCCGGGGTCTCGAACTGGCCGCGCAGATCCACGGCCACCACCCGGCGGCCCGAATGGGCGAGGGTCATCAGGACCGCGATGAAGTCTTCCTTGCTGCCGGTCAGGCCGGGCACGAGGAGCGCGGGCCAGCGCTCGATCACACCACTGACCGGAAGCGCCTCCAGGGCCGCGAACGTGCCCAGTGGCGTTTCGATCTTCTGTGGTGCGACGCCAGGAGGCAGGTCGAGGAATCGCGGCGTACTCACGTGGGGCAACAATACCCCGAGGTCAGCGCATCGACACCGGCAAGGCCCTTACGCTGGTGGGACTTACGCGGGAGATGCGACGAATGCGACGTGAAGATCCGGCCGGCGCGCTCGTGGGACGATGTCCAAGCGGTTTTCGGGCCTAATGGTGCTTGTTCGGGCTGCTGGTGCATGTGGTTCCGGGTCGGCCGGGGCGGCGTTCCAGGAGATGGGCGCCGAGGGCCGGCGGGGGCGGCTGCAGGCACTCGTGGAGGGCTCTGAGCGCGCGCCTGGGGTCCTGGCGTATCTCGATGGCGTGCCGGTGGGGTGGTGCGCCGTGGAGCCGCGTGAGGAGCACACGCGGCTGCTCCGCTCGCCCGTCACCAAGCCGGCGTCCCCCGAACCCGTCCCGCGCCCAGACGGGGGTGAAGCGGTTGGATGCATTTCTCCATAGGACAAATCGGACAAAAGCAGGCTATTTCATCCATAAGTCTGCGCGAAATGGCGATAAGAGCACTAAAGCAGAAAAAGACATCACAAAGGCCGTTTATGTGATGCTCACTCCGGCAATATGTCGCATGGATGGACTTATCAACCATCATCTGTGATGTTTTCCAGTCAATCCGGAAAATATCGAGAACTGGAGCAACCGAATTATCGGGGGAAATTCAATGCCCATGTTCAAGAGCATCTCAGCGCTCGCCGTCATCACCGCAGCGTCCGGCGCCGTTGCCGCGCTGACGGGTTCCTCGACCGCCAATGCCGCCACGGGCTCCGCGGTCACCTCGGTAGCCAACGGCTTCGTGGCCGGCCACGGCTGGGGCGACCGCAACCGTCACCACCACAAGACGAAGATCCGCATCCGGATCCACAACAACAACCAGCAGGACCAGAAGCAGTTCAACGACCAGGACCAGGACCAGGACCAGTGCCAGTTCGGTTTCTCGGCCAACGCCGCATCCCAGGACGAGGGCTTTGACGGGCTGATCGGCGACGGGTTCCTGTGCGCTGCCGTGAGTGAGGAAAAAGACGAAGAAGAGGAAGACGACTGATCTGCTCCGCCCTACATGGCAACCCGGCTTCACCGGAGCCCATGCTGATACGCCCTCGGCAGCCTCTTGCCGAGGGCGTATTCACGCGGTTTTCGCTTTGCCCCGGCCCGGCGAAAGGTCCGTCGGGGGCTGCAGCGCGGCTCAGGCGGACTTGCGCGCCTTGCGCTTGGCGGCGGGCTTCTCTTCTTCCTTTTCCTTGGACTTGTCCGAGGCGGCCTTCTTCGGTCGCTTGGCGGGGGCGGCGCCTTCGCGTTCCCGCTTCGCCGCCTCCACGCTCGCCCGCAACGCCGCCATCAGGTCCACGGCCGGACCTGCCTCCTCCTCGACGGGCGGGGTGACGACCTCCTTGCCCGCCACCTTGGCCTCGATCACCGACTGCAGGGCCTCGCGGTAGCTGTCGCGGTATTCGCTCGGGTCGAAGTCGGCCTCCATCGTGGTGATGAGGGACTCGGCCATCTTCAGCTCCTGGGGGCGTACCTCGATGTCCTCTTCCAGGAACTCGAAGTCGGGCGTGCGGATCTCGTCCGGCCAGAGCATGGTCTCCAGCACGAAGACGCCGTCCCTGACCCGCAGGGTGGCCAGCGACTCCCGCTGGCGCAGGGCCACCTTGACCACCGCCACCTGGCCCGAGGTCTCCAGCGCGTTGCGCAGCAGCACGTACGACTTCGCCCCCTGCGCGTCGGGCTCCAGATAGTACGACTTGGCGAAGTAAATGGGGTCGATCTGCTCGACGGGCGTGAACTGTAGGACGTCGATCCTGCGGGACGTGCTCAGCGGCAGGTCCTCGAAGTCCTCGTCGGTCAGCACGACCATCTCGCCCGTGGCCAGCTCGTAGCCCTTGGCGATGTCGGAGTAGGGGACCTCCTCGCCGTCGATCGTGCACACGCGCTTGTAGCGGATGCGGCCGCCGTCCTCGCGATGCACCTGGTGGAAGGCCACGTCCTTCTGCTCGGTCGCCGAGTAGAGCTTGACGGGGATCGTGACCAGGCCAAAGGAGATCGCACCCTTCCAGATGCTGCGCATGGTCACTCCTCCGCTCTCAACGGCTCGCCAATGGGCACATACCCGGCATGGGCCAACCAATGCCATACCCGGTCGAACCAATGCTGGCCGTACCTGGGGAACTACCCTCCGATCGCGAGCGGTATGGCCTTGAGGTGAAGTGGGATGGCATCCGCGCCATCATCCACGTCGACGGCGGGATGAGGGTGACGGGGCGGCACGGGGTGGAGTACACGCGGCGGTATCCGGAAATTTCGGGATTCGGGCTCAAGAACGCGATCATCGACGGTGAGGTCGTGGCGCTCGACCAGCATGGCCGGCCCAGCTTCGTCCGCCTGCAGCACCGTATGCACCTGACCGACCCCGAGCCGGTCATGCTGGAGCTGTACCCGGTCACGTACATGCCGTTCGACCTGCTCTACCTCGACGGGATGCCGCTCTTCGACCTGCCCTACCGGGACCGGCGGGCGCTGCTCGACGAGCTGGACATCGGCGCGCCGCCCTCCTTCCCCGGCGACTCCGACCTCCTCTCCGCCACGTACGAGCAGGGCCTGGAGGGCGTGGTCGCCAAGCGGCTCGACTCGCCCTACCGGCCGGGCACGCGCTCGCCGTGGTGGATCAAGGTGAAGAACCTCAACACCAGGGACGTCGTGATCGGCGGCTGGAAGCCGGGCAAGGGGCGCCGGGCCGGCGGGATCGGGTCGCTGATCATGGGAGTGTTCACGAGTGAAGGGCTGATGTACGTCGGCCACGTCGGCACCGGCTTCACCGACGCGGTGCTCGACCAGCTCTACCAGGTGCTCCGGCCGCTGGAGATCCCGAGCAGCCCGTTCAGCAACGAGGTCCCGTGGCGGAATCGCTGGGTTAGGCCCGATCTGGTCGGGGAGGTGGCTTATACGATGTGGACCGACGATCAGCGGCTGCGGCACCCCGTGTGGAGAGGGCTTCGACCCGACAAGATCCCCGCGGAGGTGTGGAGGTGACGCCATGGCCAAGAAGGTTCCCGTCAAGGTCGAAGGGCGCGAGCTGACCCTGAGCAACCTGGACAAGGTGCTCTACCCGGACTACCGCTTCACCAAGGCCGAGGTCATCGACTACTACAGCCGCATCGCCCCCGTGCTCCTCCCTCACATCGAAGGCCGCCCCCTGACCGTCAAGCGCTTCCCGGACGGCGTCACCGGCCAGTCGTTCTTCGAGAAGAACGCGCCCGAGCACACCCCTGACTGGGTCAAGCGGGTCAACCTGCCCGTCCCCGGCAGCACCAAGAACCGCGAGACGATCAACTTCGCCGTCGTCGAGGACCTGCCCACGCTCGTCTACTACGCGAACCTCGCCGCGCTGGAGCTCCACGTACCCCAGTGGCGCGTCGACGACGACGGCGAGGCGCTGCCACCCGACCTGCTCGTGTTCGACCTGGACCCGGGGCCGCCGGCGACGATCGTCGAGTGCTGCGAGGTGGCGCTCATGCTGCGTGAGGTGCTCAAGGCCGAAGGGCTCTCCGCCCGGCCGAAGACCAGCGGCCGCAAGGGCATGCAGTTGTACGCGGACTGGGACTGCCGCGAGGAGCCCTCCGCGTACGCCAAGAGGCTGGCCCAGGTCCTCGCCAAGGAACATCCCCAGCACGTCGTCAGCATCATGACCAAGAAGGCCAGGCCGGGCAAGGTGTTCATCGACTGGAGCCAGAACAATCCGGCCAAGACCACCGTGGCGGCGTACTCGCTGCGGGCGAGCGAGCAGCCGACCGTCTCCACACCGCTGACCTGGAAAGAGGTCGAGGACTGCGAACGTCCGGAGGACCTGGTCTTCACAGCGCCGGACGTACTCGCCAGAGTGGAGAAACGCGGCGACCTTTTCGGCCGGGCGTAGGCTGGTGCCGTCCGCACCTAGAGGGGGACCAAAAGATGTCGGAGATGGACATTCGCGGAGACGAAGGCCCTTTCGACGAGGAGGAGACCGAGTTTCCGCTCGAGACGCCCGAGGCTGACGTGGCCGAGCAGCACCGGGAGATACGCCAGAACAACGGCACGCTGCGCCGTGAGCTGCCCCTCGACGTCGACCCCGGTGACGCGACCGAGCAGGACCGCGTGGTCGACCTCGACGAGGACGACGAATATCGATGACCAGTCCGATGCCTGTGACGGGACCGACTCCGGAGGCGGGCCATCGGCGCCGTCTGCTGTCTGTGTTTTTGATGGCCGTCACCAAGGTACGGACATCTACGCGCACGTAGGATGGCCGCACGACCCGCTGAGAGACCATGGAGATCCGCGTGACCGCAACCCCGGACGCCAAGCCCCGGGGCACCCGGCTGCCCCGACTCGCCCGCCGCCGGCAGCTGCTGAGCGCCGCGCAGGAAGTGTTCGTGGAAAACGGCTATCACGCGGCCGCCATGGACGAGATCGCCGACCGGGCGGGGGTCAGCAAACCCGTGCTCTACCAGCACTTCCCCGGCAAGCTGGAGCTCTACCTGGCGCTGCTGGACCTGCACGTGGACGACATGGTCAACCGCGTCAGGGAGGCGCTGGCCTCCACGCACGAAAACAAGCTGCGCGTGCAGGCCACCTTCCAGGCGTTCTTCGACTTCGTCTCCAGCCAGGGCGAGGCCTTCCGGCTCGTCTTCGAGTCGGATCTGCGCAACGTGGCGCCGGTGCGGCAACGGGTGGAGCGGTCACTGCAGGAGTGCGCCGAGATGGTGAGCGCTCTCATCCAGGAGGACACCGGCTGCACCAGCGACGAGGCACACCTGCTCGGCGTGGGTCTGGTCGGCATGGCCGAGGTGAGCGCCCGCTACTGGGTGACCACGCACGGCTCGATTCCGAAGGACGCGGCGGAGCAACTCCTGGCCAGGCTCGCCTGGCGCGGCATCAGCGGTTTTCCGCGTACGGCATAACCCGTTCGCTGGGCGCGATCATTTGCGTTTCCCGGGGTGTGAGCGGCCACGATGGAGGTGAGCCAGCCCCGTCGACTAGGGAGCCACGATGGAAATCAAGATCGGCGTACGCTCCGTACACCGCGAACTCATTGTCGAGACCGACCTCACTGCCGAGCAGGTCGAGGAGGAGATCAGGAACGCGCTGTCGGTCGATCGCGGGATCTTCGCCATCACCGACGTGAAGGGCAGGCGCATCGTCGTGCCGGTGGCCGCGCTCGGGTTCGTCGAGATCGGCGAGGATGAGTCCAGGCCGGTCGGCTTTGGGGGCACGCTCTAAAGGCTCGGGACGGGGGGTACGGGGCAACACGGGCATTCGCCTTGGCGGAGCCCCGTACCACTCAGCCCTGTGACCCTCTCCCGAGCACGCATCCGCGAGGGGATTGGCGACGGCGCACGACGTGGCGTCGGCTCGCGTCGGTGGCCGGACAGCCCGCGCTGCCCCTTCGCAGGACGGCGCGTGAGGTCCAGTGGTTCGGCCCGCATCGTGTCAAAGAACTGTCGTAGCGGCGCGAGGTCCTCATACCAGGCACGGTACAACCGTTTCGCGCACTCGCGCCGCCCAATGAACAGACGATCAGAGGCCCATGGCGGCCATCCGCTTGCCGTGCTCCTCCGTCAGTTTCGCGAAGAGTCGGGAAATATCGGCCTGGCCACCGCCGGCCTCCACCAGCAGCAGTGCCAGCTCCGGCCGCGCCGCCGCCACCTGCTGAGCCTGGCTCAGCGCCTCGCCCACGAGCCGCCGAGCCCACAGCGCCAGCCGTGCCGCCGCCTTCGGATCGGCCTCGATCCCCGCCCTGACCCGTTCCACCGCGAACTGCGACCGGCCCTCGTCCACCAGCACCTCGTCCACCAGGTCGGCGATCGAGGGATCGAGGTGCCTGGCCCCCTCGCGGTAGAAGTCGTGCGCGATGCCGTCCCCCACATACGTCTTGACCAGCGCCTGCAGCCAGTCGGCCGGCCGGGTCTGGGCGTGCCAGGCGTCCAGTGCCGCGACGTACGGCGACATCGCCTCGGCGGGATCGGCGCCCAGCTCGGCCAGGCGGTCCCGTAGCAGGCGGAAATGGGCGTACTCGGTGACGGCCAGCTCGCTCAAGGCCATCCGGTCGGCCAGCGAGGGCGCCAGCGTGGTGGCGTCCTCGGTCATCCTGGCGTAGGCGCTGAGCTCCGCGTACGCTAGAAGGCCGAGTAGGTCGACGACTCCTGGAGACTCCTTCATGAGGGGCAGCGTACTTCGCGGAGCTTGGTGAATCTTCGGGAACATAAGCGAGCTCGGTCCGCGTTGTGGTATCGAGTACACTGCTCTGAGAAAGTGCGACCGCACTGTGTCAATTCGGGGACTTCCCTCCGGATACCTCCGCTCCCCGGAGGTCTGCGGTCGCGATGACGCGAGAGGGCTGGCTCTACCGCGAGGACCCACGAAACGGGGGCATTTTCCGCCCGTTGGTCCCGGCAGGCCCGCCTTCATTTGAGATTGAGGCAGGCCACGCTGACGACTTTCCGAGACCTCGGAGTCACACCAGAGATCGCCGATGCCCTCGAGACCGAGGGCATCGTCACACCGTTCCCCATCCAGGAGATGGCGCTTCCGCTCGCGCTGAGCGGCCAGGACCTGATCGGCCAGGCCCGCACGGGCACGGGCAAGACCTACGCGTTCGGCATCGCGATGCTGCAGAGCATCGGCAAGCCCCGCAAGAACCGTAAGAAGCCCCGCGGGCTGGTCGTCGTGCCGACCCGCGAGCTCGCCGTACAGGTCAGCGAGGACCTCGTGACCGCCGCGGGCAAGCTCGGGTCCCGAGTCCTGACCGTTTACGGCGGTCGTGCGTACGAGCCCCAGGTCGAGGCGCTCAAGGCAGGCGTCGACGTCATCGTCGGCACCCCGGGCCGTCTGCTCGACCTGGTCAAGCAGAAGCACCTGGACCTGAGCCAGGTCAACTCCCTCGTCCTCGACGAGGCCGACCGCATGCTCGACCTGGGCTTCCTGCCCGACATCGAGCGCATCTTCAAGCTGATCCCCGCGGAGCGGCAGACGATGTTGTTCTCGGCCACGATGCCGGGCGAGATCGTCACGCTGTCCCGCAAATACCTCAACCGTCCGACGCACGTACGCGCTGAGCACGAGAGCGGCGAGGGCGAGGCCACGCCGCTGACCCGCCAGCTCGTGTGGCGGGTCCACCGGATGGACAAGATCGAGATCGTCGGGCGGCTGCTGCAGGCCGAGGGCCGTGGGCTCACCATGGTCTTCTGCGAGACCAAGCGGGCCTGCGACATGGTCGCCGAGCAGCTCGACACCCGCGGCTTCGCGGTCGCGGCCGTCCACGGCGACCTCGGCCAGGGCCAGCGGGAGCAGGCGCTGCGGGCGTTCCGCAACGGCAAGATCGACGTGCTCGTGGCCACCGATGTGGCGGCCCGCGGCATCGACATCGACGACGTCACTCACGTGGTCAACTACGACTGCCCCACGGACGACAAGACGTACGTGCACCGCATCGGCCGCACCGGCCGGGCCGGCAAAACCGGCATCTCGGTCACGTTCGTGGAGTGGGAGGAGCTGACCCGCTGGAAGATGATCAACCAGATGCTCGGGCTCGACTTCGCCGAGCCTGAGGAGAGCTACTCCACCTCGCCGCACGTCTACGCCGAGCTCAACATCCCCGAGGGCACCAAGGGCGTCCTGCCGCACGCGAGCCGCTCGCGTGCCGGACTGTCCGCGGAGCGCATCGAGGACCTCGGTGAGACCGGCAGGATCCGTGGGCGTGGCGGTCGCCGCCGTGACGAGCGTGAGGAGCGGGAGCGTCCTGCCCGCACGCCGCGCCAGCGCCGCCGGACCCGCGGCGGCAGGGAGCTGGAGGAGACCACACCCGATCTGGTGGAAACCGCACCCGATCTGGTGAAGACCGCACCCGTCGAGACCTCGGAGGTCGAGCTCGTGGATGCCAAGACGGAGGAGACTCCCGCGATCTTCTCAACGGACGAGATCAAGGCCGCGACCTCGGAGCCGAGGCGGACGCGTACGCGGAGGGGGGCGGCCACGTCGGCGATCGAGCACGCGCTGGCCGATGCTCCTGAGGCGCCCGTCAAGGCCACGCGCTCGCGCAAGGCCGCAGACGAGGCCGGTGTCGCCGTGGCTGAGGCCGAGGCACCCGTGGCCGAGGCTCCGGCGAAGAGCACGCGCTCCCGCAGGGCGACCGCTGACGAGGCGGAGGCCGAGGGCACCCGCTCCCGCAGGGCGACCACGGAGGCGGAGCCCGAGGGCACCCGCTCCCGCAGGTCCACCACGGAAGCGCTGACGGAGGGCACGCGGTCTCGCCGCGCCGCCGCCGCACCGGCTGCCGAGGTGCCCGCACCCTTCGTCGTGGAGGAGCCAGCCCAAGACCGGGGCTTCCTCTCCACGCCGCCGCCTCCGGCGCGCACGGAGCCGGAGCGGATCATCCCGCCCAGCCCGTTCGCGGTGATCTTCCAGTCGCCCGACCTGGCGACGGACGACGACGACATCGCCCCGTCCGCAGCGAGCGAGCGCAAGCAACAGCGCCGCCAGCCTCGCGGCAACGGCAACGGCAACCGCCGCCGGGCAGGCTGAGACCCGTCAAGAGACGCGCATCCCACCAGGGATGCGCGTCTCTGCGTTTTACGGGAAAGCAAGGGGTGCGGCGGGCCTAACGGCCGTCCTTGTCGGAGTCGACGGACAGGACGATGGCGCCCCAGTAGCCGTCGCCGTCTTCGACCACCGTCAGCAGCAGGCGGCGATCGTAATAAAAGTCGCCGGCGTTGTACGTGTCCCGCCCTATGTGCTGGGCGTACGGAGGCTGGGACAGGACCTTCGCGTTGAGCGTCTCTTCGAACATCAGCTGTGTGGTCAGCACGCGCGAGTCGCCGATGTACACCATGGCATGGATGTGCACCGTGCGCCCCGGATACCATCCCGGCCATATCGTCGTGAACTCCACGACTCCCTCGGCGTCCGCTACCTGCGCGCCCCGCAGGTAGCGCTTGTCGTCGGTAGGAGTCATGTCGGGCCAGGGCCTGTCGCGGGTGATCTGGCGCGACTCGACGTGCTGGATCATGGATCCCCGCTCGCCTCCCGAGTAGAGCCCGGAGGCGTCGCACTGCCAGATGTCCACCACCACGCCCGGCAGCGGCTGGCACGTCTCGCTGTCCTGCACCTTGATGGCGAGGCGCAGGCGTACGCCGGGCTTGTTGTCGCGGATGTCGCTGCGAATCATGTCCGCGTCGAGGTAGAAGGGCCCTTTGGACCTGGCGGGCGTGAGCGTGCAGGTGCCGGCCTCGCGGAAAAGGTCGCTGTAGTCCGTGACCGCCGTGGCGCCGGCGCTGCGGACGGCAAGGAGGCCACTGAGCCCGAGCGAGCTGATGCCGACGTTGGTGATCAGACGCCGACGGCTGACCCGCTGCCCTTCATGATCGTGTGTCACTGGGATCGTTCTCCGGCAGGTCGGGAGGAGCCCCCCGATGTCTCCTCCGCTCCAACCGAAACTCTCATGAGATGTAGGGATTTCTGTGGAGGCACGACGCGATCACCTGAAAGGCAGATCAAACCTGGTCGGTGATAGGAGCTCCGACCAACTGCTCACCGGCTGATCAAGGGTCGTGTGTGAGCCGGGGCGTGACGTGCGGCGGCACCGCACGGAGGCGGGTGGGGGACTGGGCGAGCCCTCGTGGACACCGCCTACGCGGGCCCGCTTTCCCGCGTGCCGCTCAGAGCGTGGCGACGTTCAGCAGCGGCTCCTGCACACCGTCAGGGTCGCCCGCCGGCCATGTCCAGTTCAGCGTGCCCGCGTTCTGCAGGGCAGACTTCACCTGGGCAGGCGAGGCGGCCGGGTTCGTGACCTTGTAGAGTGCGGCGCCTCCTGCCACGTGAGGGCTGGCCATCGAGGTCCCGGAGATGGTGGCGTACCTGCCCCCTCTCCAGGTGGACAGGATGCACGTGCCGGGGGCGATGAGGTCGATGTCAGCGCCGAAGTTGGAGAAGTCGGCAATCGTGTCGTCGACGTCGCGCCGACAGGTGGGCCTGCCGCTGCCACCGGGGAAGCCGTCGAAGTCCGCGAGCGCGCTGACGGTGATGACCTCGTCGTACGCGGCCGGGATGTGATTCGCGGCGTGGTCGCGCTCGTTGCCGGCGGCGACCACGTACGTGACCCCAGCTGCGACAGAGGCGCAGATCGCCTGATGCATGGCATCCCGGTTGACCGTGCCGCAGGCGCCGTCGTCGTTCCCGAAGCCGCCGAGACTCATGTTCGCGACCTCTATCTGATCGGCATTCGCGGTTACGAAGTCAATGCCGCAGATGATCTGAGAGAACAGGCCGAAGCCCCTGTTGTTGAGCACCCGGACCGGCCAGATCCGAGCGCCGGGCGCCACCCCGACGACGCCGTGGAGGTTGTCCTTCGCGGCGACCGTGCCAGCGACGTGAGTACCGTGGCCGTTGCCGTCGTCTGCGCTGATGCCGTCGGAGCAGTTCTTTGCGCCGCCGAAGTAGACGTTCAGATCGGGGTGGTCCAAGTCGACGCCCGTGTCGATGACCGCCACGTCGACGGCCATCGGCTCGTTCACGCCGTTGATTCTCGCGGTCGGGCTGGCATCAGCGTCGACCCGGTTGATCCCGGTGGGAAAAGTCCGGCTGATCTTCGCCACGCCGTCCGGTTGCACCCACCGCACGCGATCGTCGGCTGCCACGGTCTCCGCCTGTGACTTGGTCATCCGCGCGGCGTAACCCGTAAGGGCATGGCTGTACACGTGCCCGACGGACGCGGCATGCGCTTGGGTGTGGTCGCTGGCGACGGCCTGCGCGTTCTGGTTGCTATCTAGTACGACGATGTAATCGCCGACCGGATCGGATTTCGTAGCGGCCGATACGGGCGAGACGTTCGTGAGAACGGGACAGCTGGCGAACAGGACAGCGAGGAGTGCCTTACGCACGGTGGTTCCCTCCGCTCTGAAAGTAGATCATCGCCATGCCGGTCGTCGGAACGTGTTTCTCCAGGTCATGGCGCTGTCGTTCTAACAGAGGAGGGCCGCCCCGCCGTGCAGACGCGCCCATGGTGGGCTTCCTCGACGATGGCTTTGGCCGTTCATGGAACGGCGAGGTGCAATTGAGATATGTGGGATTTCGCTAGAGGCGCGCCGCGATCACCTGAGGATGAGCGTCCTACGCGATTGAACCGACCCTGGATGCCACCCCGACCCGGCCACCGTCTGACGCCTACGCCGGATGTGCATATTGATATCTGCGGAATCCAAGGTTATTGGATGCAAAGATATAACAAACTTCATCTTTTGGGCGACCTATTCTAGGGCAAGGACATGGCAATGCCGCGCCGGCGGTGCTCGCCTCGACCATCGCATATGTGGTGACGTGTGTCGACAAGGAACTCGGAGCGATTCAGGGGCGAAAGCAGCAGTCGCCTGCAAGGGAGGTCCGTGTATCCGTATATCGATACCTGCTTCCTTTGATCGTGCTGAAGTGGGTGCAAGGCAGGCCGACTGGTGGAGACGCCAGGAGTGAGACTTTTCGGGGCTATCACGAATAATCCGGGGTGTCGCACCGGCAACTTGGGCTGTACGGGTCCCGATGGCGAATCATTTGTTGGCCGGCGAAGGTGACGGTGACCAACGGCGGAGGTAACTTTGAAGATTGATGTTCTTACGCCCTCCTGTAATCTGTCCACCATTCGAGACGGGCGAGGTGGCATCTTCACCTGGGTGCCGCCCGAGCCGATCGTGGAGTTCAATCTCCTGGTGATGCACCCCGGAAAAGTGCGGGGACTGCACTATCACCCGCATTTCGTGGAGTATCTGCTGTTCATCGATGGCCAAGGTGCCTTGGTGACCAAGGACGACTTCGACGATCCCGACTGCCCTGAGGAATTCATCCATGTCTCGCGCGGGGTGTGCACGCGGACTCCCGCCGGGGTCATGCACACCGTCTATGCCGTCACGACTCTCACCTTCGTGGCCATGCTGACCCGGCAGTGGGACCACTGTGATCCGCCGCTGGTTCAGGTCGAGCCGCTGCCGCACACCCTCGAAGAAAAGAGGTGAGTCGATGGCACGGATCGCCGTGCTCGGTGCACGCGGCTTTGTAGGCGCGGCGCTCACCCATGCACTACGTGACGCCGGTCACGAGGTGACGGCGGTGACCCGGAGCACCTATGCGGACGATCAGCGGGCGGGGCCGTACGACGTGCTGGTCAACGCCGCCTGCCCGTCGCGGAGGTATTGGGCTGAGCACAATCCAGCGGACGATCACAAGGAGACCGTACGCAAAACTGAGGAACTCCTCCGAGGCTGGGGCTGGGTGTCGTTCGTCCAGATCAGCAGCATGTCGGCAAGGGTTCAGACAGATACCGTCTACGGCCGCAACCGGGCGCTCGCGGAGCAGGCGTGCGAGTCGGCCGGGGCACTGATCGTACGGCTCGGCCCGATGTACGGTTCCGGGCTCGAGAAGGGCTCTCTGATCGACATGCTGCATCACCGGCCGGTGTATGCAAGCGGGGATTCCCTGCAGAGTTTCGCGCCGGTGGAGTGGTGTGCGAAATGGGTAGCGGACCACCTCGACCAGCAAGGCGTGTGGGAAATCGGCGCCCGGACCACGATCGCACTGCGCGAGATTCGGGACGCGATCGGCTCTCGGTCCGACTTCGCCGCGGACAGACGGGATGACCAATTCCCCGCGTTGAACATTGCCGAGCCCGACTGGCCAGTGGCCGCCGATGTGGTGCCCTGGCTGCGGGCGAAGCTTACCGGCGGATCCGCAGCCGGCGAGGAGTCAACAACTTGCGGCCCAACAGCTGGATCAGGAAGCGCACGCTGGTGGCCACCTCGCGCGAGTCCATCTTCGAGGCTCCGAACGTACGGCCAGGCAGGTGCATCGGGATCTGGCGGATCGGGAAGCGGTTGACGTGCAGGACGAAGAGACTCTCGAAGAAGAACGAGTAGCCCTGGGAACGTACCAGCGCGAAGGTCTCCTGCGGGATGTCGCCGAGCCGGTAGAGGCGGAACGCGGTGGTGGCGTCGTACGGCATGCCGAGCAACGCGACCGTGACGGCATGCCCAAGATGAGTCAGCATCTTCCGACCGGCACTCCAGCCTGGAAGGCTGCCCCGCTTGAGATAACGCGAGCCGACCACCACGGCCGCGCCCTCGCCGGCGGCTTCAAGAAGTTTCGGAAGGTACTCGGGCGGATGGGCGAAGTCCGAGTCCATCGTGATCAGCCATTCGTATCCGTGTTCGTACGCCCAGGCGATACCGGCTTGGTGTGCGGAGCCGATGCCTGCCTTGCCCTCTCGATGGATCACCGTCATCCGGGGGTGCCGCTCGGCGAGTTTGTCCAGCACGCTGCCGGTGCCGTCGGGGGAGTCGTCGTCCAGGAAGAGCAGATCGCAGTCAAGTCCTTGATCGAGGATGGCCTCCGTGAGCGGCTCGACGTTCTCTCGCTCGTTATAGGTGGGAATGAAGATCAGACAGCTTACTGGATTCACGGTCTTAGCTTTCACTCAGTCCGGTCTGTGCAAAAAGCATGAATTATTGGGAAAGAAATGAAAAAGGCTCTGATCACCGGAATTACCGGTCAAGACGGATCGTATCTCACCGAACTACTCGTAGAGCAAGGATATGAAGTACATGGAATAGTACGGCGCGCGTCAAATTTCAATACCCATAGAATTGATCATATATATCATGATTCGGACAGCAACCGGTACCTGCATCTGTACTACGGCGATCTGACCGACTCGAGCAGCCTCAACCGGATCCTGGAACAAGTCGCTCCGGACGAGATATACAACCTGGGCGCTCAATCCCACGTGCACATTTCCTTCCAGATGCCGGACTTCACCACTGAGGCCAATGCGGTGGGCACCCTGCGGATCCTGGACGCCATCAAGGAGGTGGGAATATCGCCGCGCTTCTATCAGGCGTCATCCTCGGAGCTCTTCGGCGGGCTGGGCAACACCATGCAATCCGAGAGCACGCCGTTCTACCCGCGTTCCCCGTATGCGTGCGCCAAGCTGTACGCGTACTGGATCACCGTGAACTACCGTGAGGCGTACGGATTGTTCGCCTGCAACGGCATCCTGTTCAATCATGAGTCGCCGCGCCGCGGGGAGATCTTCATCACCCGCAAGGTCAGCCGGGCGGTGGCCAGGGTCAGTCGCGGAAAGCAGGAGCGGCTCTACGTCGGCAATCTGAACGCGCGCCGCGACTGGGGTTACGCCAAAGAGTACGTCCACGCCATGTGGCTCATGCTCCAGCAACCTGCGCCCGACGACTATGTCGTGGCCACCGGTGAGACGCACTCGGTCCGCGAACTGTGCGAGGCCGCGTTCGAGCACGTCGGGATCGACCTCGTGTGGAAGGGCGAGGGCGTCGATGAACGGGGGATCGACCGCCGGACCGGCAAGGTCTTGGTCGAGGTCGATCCGAAATACTTCCGCCCCACCGAAGTGGACTTCCTCGCGGGGGACGCGAGCAAGGCACGCAAGAAGCTCAACTGGGAGCCCAAGACTCGCTTCAAGGAGCTAGTCAGCCTGATGGTGGAACACGATTTGAGGCAAGAATGACTCACCACGCAATCGGCCAGTGCCGCATCTGCGGCAACCGGGAACTGGTTCCGGTACTCGACCTGGGCCGGCAGGCCCTTACCGGGGCTTTTCCCCGCACCAGGGAGGAGCACGTTCCGGCGGTTCCCCTGGAATTGATCGTCTGCTCACCCGCGGGATGTGGCCTGGTCCAGCTCCGGCACACCACTGACCTCGGACTCATGTACGGCGACCAATACGGCTACAGGTCCGGCCTGAACCAGTCGATGGTGCGGCACCTGCGCCAGAAAGTCGACGCGATCACCTCGATGGTCGAACTCGGCCCCGGCGACCTGGTGCTCGACATCGGCAGTAACGATTCCACTCTGCTGCGCGCGTACCCGGCGGACGGCCCAGAGCTCGTGGGGATCGACCCGACGGGCACCAAATTCCGCCCGTGGTACCCCCCACATGTGGGACTGATCACCGAGTTCTTCACCAAGGAGGTTTTCACCCGCGCGTACGGTTCCCGGCGTGCCAAGGTGGTCACCTCGATCGCGATGTTCTATGACCTGCCGGACCCTCTCCGCTTCATGAGCGATGTGAGGGACGTGCTGGCCGAGGACGGCATTTGGCTGATGGAGCAGAGCTATCTGCCCGCGATGTTGTCGAGCACCGCCTACGACGTGGTCTGCCACGAGCATCTGAACTACTACGCCCTGCGCCAGATCGAGTGGATGGCCCAACGGGTCGGGCTGACGGTGGTACGTGGCGAGATCACCGACATTTACGGGGGAAGCCTCAGCCTCATCCTCACGCCGAACCCGTCCCGATATCCGGTGGACGAAGCCGGACTGGCGCGCATCCGCGCGAGCGAGGCCGAACTCGGCCTCGGCACCCTGGCTCCGTACCAGAACTTCGCACGTCGTGCTCGCGACCACCGCGAGGTGCTGCGCGACTTCCTCGACGCCTCCCGCAAGGACGACAAGCTGACCCTCGGATACGGTGCATCCACCAAGGGCAACGTCGTCCTCCAGTTCTGCGGCTTGAGCGAGGCGGACCTGCCCTGCATAGCGGAGGTCAACGAGGACAAATTCGGCCGCTTCACCCCGGGCACCGCAATCCCCATCGTCTCGGAGAGCGAGGCCCGAGATCGACGCCCCGATCAGTTCCTGGTCCTTCCATGGATCTACCGCGACAACATCGTCGAGCGGGAGCGTGACTTCGTGGCGACCGGTGGGCGGTTGGTGTTCCCATTGCCTGAGTTGACGGTGGTGTGATCCGTGTCCAGGTCGGTCGTCATCGGGGCAGAAGGGCAGGACGGCACGCTCTTGTGCGAGTTGCTCGCGGCACGCGGCGACGATGTCACTCCGGTCGGCCGTCAGGGCCCCGATATCACCTCCCCGGAGGAGGTGACCGACCTGGTGCGCAAGGAGGAGCCGGACGAGATCTACCTGCTGGCGGCGGTGCAGCACTCCTCGCAAGGAGTTCCGGGCGACCCCGCCGGGCTCGCCCGGCGATCGTACGAGGTCAACACCTTGCCTGTGGTGTTCTTCGCCGAGGCGATCCGCCGGCACTCGCCGCACACCCGGCTGTTCTATGCCGCCTCGTCGCACGTGTTCGGCGAGCCGACGGAGCCGATACAGGACGAGTCCACCCCGTTGCGGCCGGCCTCGGTGTACGGCATCACCAAGGCCGCCGGTCTGCTCCATTGCCGCGCTTACCGGGAGAGCGGGTTCTTCGTCTCGGCGGGGATTCTCTATAACCATGAGTCGCCCCTGCGGCGCCCGGAGTTCGTGACCCGCAAGATCGTACAAGCGGTTGCCCGGATCCAGCGCGAGGGCGACGGCCAGGTGACGCTGGGCCGGCTCTCCGCGGTGGTGGACTGGGGGTACGCCCCCGACTATGTGGCGGCGATGACCGCGATCCTCGCAGCCTCGGAGCCTGGTGACTTCATCGTCGCCTCCGGCCAGGGCCACACGGTCGGCGATTTCGCGCAGACCGCGTTCGCGCTGGCCGGGCTCGACTGGTCGCGGCACGTGCGCGAGGACCCGGGTGTGCTCACGCGCGGCGGCACCACACTGATCGGCAATCCGGCGAAGCTCCGTCGGCTCACCGGCTGGCGGCCGACCGTGGACTTCACCGGGATGATCCGCAAGCTGCTCGAAGCGGAGGGAGTGACCCTCGCCTCTCAGTTGATCTTCGACGCCGGTTGAGAGAAGACCCCTCCTAGTTGTGGATGGCTGATTGCGCCGCTACGCACTGATCGATCTTCCGAGTACGTCAGTCGGGGGCAAGGGAAGAATGGACACGTCCATGAAGCTGAATGTTGTGCGCGGCACGGGGCTCGATGGCTCTGCTGCCGCCTCTCGTAAATCATTCCTGCTCACTGCGGTGCGTACACCGATCGTCCTTGCTGTCGCCGCCGCCGTACTGCTGCGGTCGGTAGTCATGCTCGGTCACCAGCGAGCATTCTGGTATGGCGATTCAGGCGATTTCGCGGCCTATGCACTGCAGATCGCTCCTGGCGCCCTGAGGCCTTTTGGCTATTCATTCTTCCTCCGCATGCTCTTGCCTTTTCACAGCAATGTCCTCGTAGGTGCTATCCAGCACGCCATGGGGCTCGGCATCGGCATCATGGTCTATGTCTTGCTCCGCCGATGGCAAGTGCGCCCGATGCTGGCAGTGGCGGCTGCCCTTCCGGTCCTCCTCGAGCCTCGCCAACTTGCGATGGAGCATTCCCTGCTCAGCGAGACGCTGTTCACCTGCTGTTTGATCGGGGTTGTCGTCGTCACTCTTTGGCGGTACCGGCTCACAGTGCCGGCAGCAGTATTGGCAGGGCTGCTTCTCGCCGCCGCCACCCTCACCAGATCGATAGCGCTGCCGCTGGTGCTCCTGTATCCGCTGCTCCTGCTGCTGCACCGAGTCAGGCTCCGTGCGCTGCTCGCGGCCATGGCGGCTTGTCTCGCACCGCTCTTCGCCTATGGTCTTTGGTTTCAGTCGCACCACGGCGTGCTCGCCCTCACCACGAGCGACGGGCTGATCCTCTGGTCGCGCACCATGTCGTTTGCCGACTGCGCGAAGATACGTCCCCCGGCGGCTCTTGTCCCGCTCTGCCCGCCGAAATCGCTCCAAGCCATAGGCGCTCGGCCAGGAGTTTACATAACAAGGCCAGATGCCTGGTTGTTCGCCACAAAGGAGCCTGCGGCCAGTCCGGACAACAATGCCCTCGCGCGACAGTTCGCCCAGCGCGCCATCGTTGCTCAGCCTGTGGATTATGCCCTGGTAGTGGTGCGTGACCTGGCCAACGTCTTCCGCAAGACGGACCCGCCTTCCTCCTTCCGGTCCACCGGCTCTGGCATCGAGGGAGTCCCGCCGCAGCATGCGCACTTGGCGGCACCGTATGGATATGGGGATGCGCCAACCGAGATAGCGCTTTTCGCAAGATTTCTCAGATGGTACGAGAGCCGGATCTATCTGCCGGAGCCGGTCCTGGCCATGGTGATGGCGGCGCCCCTGGTTCTCGCACTGCGCTACAGACGTCTGCCGATCCGGTCGCTGGTGCCGTGGACGATGGCGGTCACACTCGTGGTGCTCGCGACTGCAACGAACCAGGGTGACTACCGCTATGTTCAACCCGCGATTCCACTGGCGTGCATAGCAATGGCCCACGCTGTGGCCCGCACCAAAGCCTTGCGCACCGCCACCACCAGTGGCACGACGTCTGGCATCGGCACTCCCGCAGGGGTCGCCTCGTGATCCTCCGCTCTGAGCAAGATCGCACTGCCGCCGGACCGCGTGCCACGCGTGCCGGCGGCCTCAGGCGGTAGGCGCTCCGGCCCTGCCGGCGCCCGCCCGCGTCAGCGGTCGCCACCACTCTTGGTGGTCGCGGTACCACCGCACGACAGCGGCCAGGCCCTCATCGAATTCCACACGTGGCTGGTAGCCAATCGCGCGGATCTTGCCGTCGTCCAAGGAGTAGCGTCGGTCGTGGCCAGGTCGGTCGGGCACCTGCTCGACCATCTCCCACCTCGTGCCAAGAGCGTCGAGCAGGCGGCCGGTCAACTCCCGATTGGTCAGCTCGGTCCCGCCGCTGATGTTGTAGATCTCCCCGGGTGAGCCCTTCTCCAAAACTAGCTGGATTCCTCGGCAATGGTCGTCGACGTGCAGCCATTCCCGCACGTTGAGGCCGTCTCCGTAGAGGGGGACCTTCCGGCCCTCGAGGAGATTGGTCACGAAGAGCGGGATGAGCTTCTCGGGATATTGGTAGGGGCCGTAGTTGTTGGAGCAGCGCGTGACTCGGATGTCACAGCCGTACGTGCTGTGATAGGCGCGGCAAAGGAGGTCTGCGCCGGCCTTGGCGGCCGAGTACGGGGAGTTCGGAAGCAGCGGCTCGTCCTCGTTCCAGGATCCGCCGTCGATCGATCCGTACACCTCGTCGGTGGAGACGTGGACGACCGTCGGAACGTCAGCCTCCAGAGCTGCCTGCAGAAGCCGCTGGGTGCCCACAACATTCGTGGTCACAAAGTCGGCGGCGCCGGTGATGGAGCGGTCGACGTGGGTCTCTGCCGCGAAGTTCACTATCACGTCGTGCCCGGGGACGACCTCCGCGAGCGCGTGTGCATCGGTGATGTCTGCCTGGAGGAAGGCATAACCGGGGTGGTCCGCCACAGGGGCGAGGTTGGCCAGGTTTCCTGCATACGTGAGCTTGTCCAGAACCGTGACCCGCACGTTCTCGTACCCGGGATATGAGCCGGACAGGAGTGAACGGACGTAGTGGGAGCCGATGAATCCGGCGCCTCCGGTGACGAGAAACCTCATGAGCTCACCTGTA
The DNA here is from genome assembly GCF_004011505.1 of Nonomuraea polychroma. Taxonomy (NCBI): domain Bacteria; kingdom Bacillati; phylum Actinomycetota; class Actinomycetes; order Streptosporangiales; family Streptosporangiaceae; genus Nonomuraea; species Nonomuraea polychroma. The sequence continues at coordinate 7,863,686 of NZ_SAUN01000001.1, read as the reverse complement.
TTTTGCTGTGGTCGCCGACCATGAGCTGGTGGGTGTTGGGCAGCCGGGATGTGCGGTTCACCTCGACGTTCCTGCCAATGAGCGAGCGCGCGATACGCGAAACGCCATGGATGGAGGAGCCGTCCAGAATGATCGAGTTTTCGATCTCCGAATCCTGCAGCATGCAATTAGGCCCTATGGACGTGAAGGGACCGACATACGATGAGATGATCTTGGTGTCGGGTCCGATGACGACCGGTCCATGGACGATGGAGTTCTCCACCACCGCGCCCTGCTCGATAACGACCCGCCCAGTGGTCTGGCTCAGCCGGTCCACTGTGCCCATGACCCCGGGCTCGATGCGCTCGAGGACGATGCGGTTGCACTCCAGCAGGTCCTGCAGGCGCCCGGTGTCCCTCCAGTAGCCGTTGACAAAGTGGGAGTGGACGCGATGCCCGGTGTCGATCAGCCATTTGATCGCGTCCGTGATCTCCAGTTCGCCCCGCGCAGAGGGCTTGATCGCCTGGACTGCCTCGTGGATGGCAGGAGAGAAGGTGTAGACGCCGACGATCGCGAGATCGCTGCGCGGGTGCTCCGGTTTCTCTTCCAGCCGGACGATCTGCCCATCGGGGCCGAGCTCCGCGACTCCGTAGAACTGCGGTTCTGCGACCTTGGTCAGCAGTATCTGGGCGTCGTGGTCGGCGGCGTCGAAGGCGTCGACCAGATCGGTGATGCCGTCGATGAGGAAGTTGTCGCCCAGGTACATCACGAACGGGTCGTCTTCCAGGAAGTCCCTCGCGATCAGGACACAGTGGGCGAGTCCGAGCGGAGCCTCCTGGGGAATGTAGGTGACGTCGAGGCCGAACATCGAGCCGTCGCCGACAGCGTCCCGAACCTCGTGGCCGGTGTCGCCGATGATGACGCCCACACGGGTGATGCCCGCGTTCCGAATCGCCTCAAGCCCGTAGTAGAGCACCGGTTTGTTGGCGACGGGAACCAACTGCTTCGCCGAGGTGTGCGTCAGCGGACGCAGCCTCGTCCCCTTGCCGCCGGCTAGAACGAGCGCTTTCATCGCTTGATCCTTCCAAACAGACCGGGGCCCAGTGGCCGCTCTCGGCTCGAATCTAGGCGCTGTCCGGACCCGGCCCTCTTCGCCGCACTTCATATTTGTCAAAGACCTTGAGAGACGTTGCCCGTACTAGATGCTGCGGTGATCCCGAAATGTCCACCTTCGATTGATTGTGTAGCTTAGTGGCAGGCTGGCGCATATTATGACGCCTTGTGCAACAAGGATGGGTATGCTGGCCAATTCCACTAGTATGGGGAGTCCGATCAGGGATGCGGCCAGGAAGCTCAGTCCCACGACATAGAGCCGTACGTACCCGGTCAGCCAGGATTCCGCGGTGTCAGGAAAGACGACGAGTCTATACCAAGGGTAAACGATCACCACGGTTGTCAAATGGCTGGCCACCACCAGGAGAAGGTAGGGGGCAGTGCTTCCAAAGACGGCTAGCGCCAGGGCCACGATTCCGTAATAAATCGCTGCGGTCATGGCGCCGCCTATGGGGTACGTGACGCGGCGTTCGCGAAGCAGCGAGATGAGGCGCCGGTGTTCAACGTGGACTGATGGATTCTTTACGTCACTCATGTGTTCGGCCTCCTTAGTCGTGGCCCGATAAGCGGTATTACGGTGGTAGTCGTGTGAAACGCAAGAATGCTGGCAGCCGGAGGCAAACTATGTCAGTTTCGGTGGTCATCCCCTGTTATCTATCCGCGCGGACCCTCCCGGAGTTGGTGACACGGCTTGTGTCGGTCCTCTCTGGGATGTCCGGCCCTCATGAGGTGATCCTCGTCGTCGACGGAAGTCCGGACGACACCTGGGAAACGGCCGCTGACCTGGCTCGCCGGGTCGATGGCGTGCGCGCCATCAATCTTTCCCGCAACTACGGTCAGCACAACGCGCTCGTGGCGGGTATCAGAGATGCGGAATACGAGCTGATTGTCACCATGGATGATGATTTGCAGCATTTGCCGGAGCAGATTCCCCTTTTGCTGGCCGCCTTGGCGGGCGATCGCCTCGACCTGGTTTACGGCGTCCCGCATGAGGAGGAACACGGGGTGCTCCGGAGCTTGGCGTCCCGATCCGTGAAAACCGCCATGGCCGGTGTGTTGGGCGTCCGGGCTGCGCGGACAATCAGTGCTTTCCGCGCCTTCCGGACACGGCTGCGTGAGGGATTCGACGGATTGTCAGGACCCCATGCATCCGTGGACGTGGCTCTGTCCTGGGCCACCTCTCGGGTGGGTTCAGTGCGGGTGCACATGAGCGAACGGCAACAGGGGCGCTCCAACTACACAGCGCGGCTGCTGACACGGCACGCGGTGAACATGCTGTTCGGCTACAGCACCACCCCCCTGCGGATGGCGAGCTACCTGGGATTCTTCGTGGGGATCATCGGTATCATGCTGGCCGGCACGGTTCTGTGGCGGTTCACTTCGGGCGACACGACCGTAGCGGGGTTCACCACCATCGCGTCAACAGTCGCGATCTTCTCGGCGGCGCAGCTGATCTCCATTGGAGTCCTCGGAGAGTACGTGGGCCGCATTCACGGCAGCGGAATGGGGCGCCCCACCTATGTGGTCTCCGAACGCGTCGGGGCGCGCCCCGTAGTCGAGACCCCCACGACAGCCGCCCAGTATCAGCCGACTTCCGCCCACATCAACGGAATCCGCACCGGATAAGCCGTGACCAATGCCGGCTGCCCAGCGATCGACCTCACAAGGGATGGCAAGAACATCGCCACGCCCGTGCGTCCACGACGGCTACCACGGGCCACGTCGTCAGACTGGCGCGCATGACCACGACTCCTGCTGACGCGGGTACAGCGCGGCATCCTTGCCCTGCCGGCCATCCTTCGGCGGATCGAGGCGGCATGCTCCCTGCCCCACCGCACCCTTCGAAGACCGTTCGCAGCAGAGGACGCATCGATGGTTGACTCGTACGAGCCCGCGCGTCAACGGAATGGTTTCGCTTCACGCTCAGCGATGGAAACTCCCCACGCCACGAGCATTCCCTTCAACCGGCCTCATTCGTCGGAACATGAGCTGGACTACCTCGCGGAGGCCATAGGGCAGGGACGTACCGCCGGCGACGGGCCGTTCACCCGGCGGGCGTCCCAGCTGCTCAAGGAGCTCACCGGGGCTGGTTGCGTGCTGCTGACCACCTCGTGCACGGACGCGCTGGAGATGTCGGCGGTCCTTCTCGATATCCAGCCGGGGGACGAGGTCATCATGCCCTCGTTCACCTTCATGTCGGCGGCCAACGCCTTCGTCCTGCGCGGGGGCGTCCCGGTGTTCGTCGACTGCCGAGCTGACACGTTGAACCTGGACGAGCGGCTGGTAGAAGGAGCGATCACCGCGCGGACGCGGGCGATAGTGGTCGTCCACTACGGGGGTGTCGGCTGTGAGATGGAGGCCATAACGGGGCTGGCGGAACGGTACGGCCTCGCCCTCATCGAGGACAACGCCCACGGTCTGGGCGGTTCCTACCGCGGACGGCCTCTGGGCTCATTCGGCTGCATGGCCACCCAGAGCTTCCACGAAACGAAGAACATCCAGTGCGGCGAGGGCGGCGCGCTGCTCGTGAACGACACGGAGCTCCTCGCGCGGGCTGAGGTCATCCGGGAGAAGGGTACCGACCGGAGCCGGTTCTTCCGCGGCCAGGTGGACAAGTACCGGTGGATCGACGTCGGCTCGAGCTACCTGCTGTCGGACGTGCTCGCGGCCCTGCTGACCTCCCAGCTGGAGTCGTTCGACAAGATCCAGGCCCGGCGGCAGGCCATCTGGCACAGATACCACGGGGAGCTGGCGGACTGGGCGGCGGAGAACGGCGTCTCGCAGCCGATGGTCCCGGACGGCTGCATGCAGCCGGCGCACCTCTACTATCTCTTGCTCCCGGACATGCGGAACCGCCAAGCGCTCATCGGCCATCTCGCCGAGGAAGGAGTGCAGGCGACGTTCCACTACCAGCCCCTGCACACGGCGCCCGCAGGCGTGCGGTACGGCCGCGTGGCCGCGGGCGGATGTCCCGTCAGTGAGCAGATCGCCGAACGCCTCATACGGCTCCCGCTCTTCGCAGGCCTGGCCGAAATGGATGTGGCACGCGTGATCGAGGCCGTTCGAGCCTTCGAGGTGAGCTGATGGCGGTACAGGAGGCGACCGGGATCCCGGCCCTGGTGAGCCGCGAGTCACCATTGGAGTCGGCCCGGTTCGGCCGCTCGATCGAGCGCCTGACCGTCCCCGAGGGAGCCGACGATTCCCTGTCCGAGGTCCGCGACGCCGCCAGCGGGTCGGCCGCGGACATCGTCATCCTGCGATACCCGGCTGATCGCGTCGACTGGTTCGCGAGGCTCTTGGCCACACCTGGTCGCGACGCGATATTCGCGGACTGTCTCATGTACTGGCGGCTGCGCGCCGGGGCGGGGCGCCGGCCGGAACCGGCTGCGCTGCGGACATCGGGAGTCACCGGCACCGACGTGGTGAGGTCGCTGGTCGCCGACATCTTCCACGCATACGGCAACCATTACCTGGCGAATCCCTTGCTGGACCCCGCCGACGCCCTTGCCGGTTACCAAGAGTGGGCGCTGCGGTTCGTGCGGGAGGACAGCTGTGTGACCCTCAGGGATGAGGAGACGGATGACATCCTCGGGCTGGCGACGCTGGACGAAACGGAATTCCGGACCGAGATCCTGCTCGCCGGAGTGGTCTCCCGGGCGCAGGGGCGAGGCCTGTACGCCCACCTGCTGAAGGGCATCGAGGATCGTACACTGGCCCGCGGCGCGGCAGAGATCGAGATCTCCACCCAGGCGCATAATGTGCGGGTCCAGCGGGCGTGGGCGAGGTACGGCTTCGAGCCCCTACGGGCATTGATCACGGTTCATCTTGTGCAGACTTCGTTGATGTGCGCGGACGTCGGCTGTTGATCGTCCGGGACCTGCTCTGCAGGCTGCCGGAAAAGGAAGACCGTCCCTACTCCGACGTCGTGAAGCTGTCCGAGCGGGGCGACGCCATGCCCTTGCTGCTGGGGGAGGACCTCTACCCGACTATGCACGGGATCATCATCAGAAGATCAGGTGCAGGCGTGGCGGCTGGTAGTGAAACTAGGAGGTGGCTTCGGCCAGGGTCTCGATCGGCACCATCCGCAGACACCGGCTGCCCTCAATCCGTGTGGCGAACCTGTTGCGACACCCACGAGTCCTCGGTTCGAGGACTCGTAGGTTATTTTCGCGAATCGGGCCGTGGATACTGCGCCGCCGCGTCGACGCTAGAGGAGGGACGCGGGCAGAGAACTCACGGATTGTCGATGCCGATCCAGTTGACGTACCAGCTGAGATGGTCTTTGTTCCATGCTCCCTTGTCTAGGTCCATCACGTCATCGGACCCGTTTGGTTTGTAGTTCCACTCCTGAGTTGCCTGCAGATACATCCTGAACCCGGGCCCCTGAGGATCTTTTGGACCGCCGCCGGGGAAGATCGAGCTGGTGCCGGTCACTTTATGCTGATAGCCGTTTCCTTCCACTGAGGCGATATAGGTTGGGTTATCGCTCTGAAAATGACCAGAGCTGGTGTCCACCCATATAGTGATGGTGTGTGGCCCCATCTCTTTCGAGGCGTCTTCCCACTTCTCGCCGGGTGGCGTGCTTCCGGATGCGATCCGTTGGGTGGTGGGCATGTGTACTCCTTCGGTCGGCGTCCTCGGCATTCATGATCTTGAAGGGGTGCTCTCTCAGCTGCGAGCATGACCCCCCTCGCGCCGAAGACTCGCTGATCACTCAGAGTAATCGGCTGTAGTTCATCATCGTTGGAGCGACACATCCTCCGTATGGGCATATCGCCAGCCTCGCCTCGGTGAGCCGTGGCCGCTTTGACCGGCCCGGCGTGCTGGTGGAGGGCCACTCGGCAGTTGCGGGATTTTCAAGCCCGAAACGCGGTCAGTCTTCGCTCAGCATTCCGTCAAGGCGATACATAGGGATCGTGGGCTCCGGAACTGTTGACTCGACCCCAAAAGAGCTGGCAAACATCTCGTGGGGGTTGCGCGTCTGGGGTCTGTCGGGCTTGGTGGCCTGTTCAGGATGGGGTGCATGACCGCAACTCCGCCAGTTCCTGGTTCGGTGTCGAGTACGCCGGGTTTCGTCTCGGATGTCGAGGCGGGCGCGGCGCGTGGTGGGTTGGTGTCGGGGGCTGGCCGTGTGCGGCGTGTGCTGGTTTCGGGGTGGCCGCCGGTGGTGCTGGTGGTGGTCGGCACTGTGGCGGTCTTGTGGTCGTATGGCGTCTCGGTATCTGATCTGGTGTTGTTCGGGGTGTATCTGGCGTTGGGGCTGGCGCTGCCGGGCGTGCTGTTGATCCGGGTGCTGTACCCGGGGATCCGCACGGTGGCGGAGGAGATCGCTCTGGGGCTGGCGCTGGGTTATGCCGTGGAGGTGTTGGTCTACATCGCCGTGCGTGCGGCGGGGGCGCCGTTGCTGGTTGCGGTCTGGCCGATCGCCGTCTATCTGGTTTTCCTGGTCGTTCCCCGGCTGCGGCGGCATTGGCGGAGTCCTGTTCGCGCGCGGACGCCGATCTGGTGGTCGTGGTGTCTGGCGTTGCTGTTTGCGTTGCTCGTTGTCTGGAGCGCCGTCGTCTTTTTTCGGGCCAACTCCCTCACCTGGCCCGATTTGGTGATGCCCATTTATGACATGCCGTTCCATCTGGCTCTGATCGGTGAGCTGAAGCACCATGTGCCGCCTACGGTCCCCTGGATCGCCGGCGATCCTCTTTACTACCACTGGTTCGTCTACGCGCATCAGGCGGCGAGCAGCTGGATCACCGGGATCGAGCCGGTGGTGTTGCTGTGCCGGTTGTCGATGCTGCCCATGCTGGCGGCCTTCCTGATCGTCATCGCGATGACCGGGCACCGTGTGACAGGCTCACGACCCGCGGCACTGGTGATCGCCGCGGGGGCGATCTTCGTGGGGGCGCCGAGCCTGTTTCTGGGCCAGAGTCCTTACCCGTTCGCGTGGGGTGGCCTTCTCGACAACTCATGGAACAGTCCCAGTCAGACGTTCGGGGGTTTGCTGTTCGCGCTGGTGGTTGTTCTTCTCCTGGACGTCTTCCGCCGCCGCCGTGGTGCGGGCCTATGGGTGCTGCTGGGGATCTTCCTCGTGGTGGTCATGGGTGCCAAAGCTGTCTATCTGCCGATGCTGGGCGTGGGGTTGGCGGCCGTGGCCGTTGTCGAGGTGGTCCGGCGGCGGCCTCCTTGGTCGATCCTCATCGCGCTGGCGATGACGGCAGCATGTCTGGTGTTCGCACAACTCGTGCTCTTCGGCGGGGTGCGCAACGGGATGACGTTCTACCCGTTGTGGGCCATGCGCAGGTCCTGGGCCGATATGACAGGGCGTGTCTACACGGCCAGCCCACCGCTGGACTCACTGCTCGGTGTCACCTTGCTCTATACGCTGTGCTGGGCCATCGCCTTGTGCGGAATCGTCGGCCTGCTCAGCCGGCCGCGGTCACTCACACGCTCTGACACGGTCCTCATGCTCGGCATCGGCGCAGCCGGGTTCATCCCGGTGTTCCTGCTCGGACACGCCGGCCATAGCCACTTCTTCTTTCTCTGGAGCGCCTTCCCCTCCCTGGTGACGGTGGCGGTGCAGGGCATCCTGATTCTGCTGCGGCGAGCGCGCGTGTCACCGACCGCGACTGTCGTCGCGGTCGGCGCCGGAATGCTCGCCGCTTGTCTGATTCCGGTCGTTTGCAGGGTCAGAGTCCCTCTGCCCGCGGGTGCCCCGGAGGCCCTGGTGTATCTGCCGTACGTCACACTGCTCGTCATCGGCGTGCTGACGGCCGTGGCACTGACCACCACGATGGGCACACTCCGCACCTGGGCCCTCATGACCGTCGCGCTCAGCGCAATCGGCCTGCCCGCCTGCTGGTACGCGATCGTGGGCAAGTTTGCACAGAAGGGCATCGACAAGGTCTCGATTCATGGCCGGGGGATAGTCCCTGAAATCCCACAAGGCACGCTGACGGCCGCTCGGTGGTTGCGCGCCCATGCGGATCCCGATGATGTGGTCGCCACCAACACACATTGCCGCTGGGGACGCGAGAACCCATGTGACACAGTGCTGTTCTGGCTGTCCGCGCTTTCCGAACGGCATGTTTTGGTCGAGGGGTGGGGATACGCGCCGACTCGTCGGCCGATACCGCAGCATCCCGACCAAATTATCGAAGACATTCCTTTCTGGGATAAGGAACGACTCAGGGCGAACGACGCCGTCTTCAATGCGCCATCGGCCGCTGCCGTTCAACGCCTTCGGGATCGGTACGGGGTTCGCTGGCTGGTTGCGGACCAGCGCCTGAGCCCACATCCCATGATCGGGCAGTTCGCCGATCTCACGTTCCGCTCCGGCGCGTACTCCATTTACCGTTTGCGGGACAATTCACGTCCCTGAGGATCACGAACTGTACGTCAGTCCTCCCGAAGGTACAGGTTGCCTTTCGCGGTTGTCGTGAGGAGTCGGAGCCGGTCTTCGCCGAGGCTCCTCGCGGCTTGCTTGGTGATGAGGAGATACCGAGAACGGATCGGGTGATCGAGCCCGGCGTACAGGTTCAGCCCCACTCCGGCGGGGACGTTCACGAGTCCGGGAACGAAATTCGTAAAGTCGAACAGGATCGTGTTCTCCCACACCGATGCATGCGGCTTGTATTCGATGTAGCGACCCAGCGCGGTGGTTTTAGGGTCCGTGGCCGGTAGGAAGTGTTGTTGGTGGAGCTCGAGGAAACCTGCTCTGAAGGCACCTGCAAGGGCCAGGTTGGCAGCCAGCGCAATGATGACGATGGCGTGCTCCGAGCGGGCCAGAGCAAGGAGCGCCGACAGCAGCACGTGTGGGGCGAGGAAACGGTAGTCGCACGAGTCGACGGTGTCGTACATCCCTATGACCAGGACGGTCACCGGCAGCAGGTTGAGCAAATGGAACGCACCGGCGGCGCAGTTTTCATCGTGATCGATGGTGCCCTGCCGAAGGTGGCGCACAACACGGACGACAGCCGCCGCGACGATGGCCAGTAGCGCGGCCCACAGCCCCAGCTCGAGCCAGTCGCTCTCGGCCAGACGCTGGACATTTAGCCAGAAATTCTGCAGGAGCAGTTTCACCCCGGTCAGTGGCGAGTTGAGGGTCAACTCGATCAGTTCTGAGTAGAGCTTCGGATACGGCGTTGACACGAGGCTGAAGAGTCCGGACGCGGCGACAACGATGAAGCCTCCCTTGAGCGCCGCCCGCACGAGTTGCCGGCCCGTGAGCGTCGCGCCACGCAGGAAGAACAGCGGCACGAACAGCAGCGCCCACGTCGGCCGAAGGAGGCAGGCCAGGGTGAGCACGACAACACTGGCGATGAACGGCGTGCGGCTCGCGGTCGGACCGCGGCGGATGAGCAGGAAGAACAATCCGGCCAGGACAATGGCCATCCCCTGGTGAATGGTTTCAGGCATGGTGGTCGCCAGGTACAACATCACAGGCCAGAAAGTGAGCACGAGCGCGCCCGTCAGCGCGGCCCGCACCCACCCCACCCTGATCAGTGCGAGGTAGCCGAAGATCGCCGCACCCATGACGGCCAGATTGATGAGCGGAACGGAGAAGGGACGCCAACCGGCAATCGCACTGATGCCCGCCAAGAGCATCGGAAACGCAGGGCCATGGGAGCCGAAGCGGAGGAAGGCCAATTTCGCTTCCGCCTCGTTGACGCCGTAGGCGCCACCCGCGAAGCCAACTGCCCGGAAGGTCGCAACCTGATGCCAGTAGTCGACCTCATCCGTCCACACGGGCACATAGGCGAGCAGGCTTCGGTCGAAGTAGTGCCACACCAGAAACGTGACGGCGAGCGCCGGAGATATCGCTATGATCGCCCAGAGAATCGCATTTATCGGCCAGCCTCCCATAAGCTGACGGCAACGGCGGTGAACTGATCCTGTCAGCGGTCGATTGACACCAGTCCGCTGATCGTTGTTCGGAGGTGAAACCCTTGTAGAAAGTTCGGCCGACGCCGGATCGCTCATGACAAGAATGATAACTGGACTGCTAATAGAGAGGCTGGACCTGAGAGCTGAACAGGAACGTGTCTCATTCTATGCGGTAAATAGAATATCCGTCGGAATGAAAGAGAAGGTTCGCGAACTTCTTGAGCGTGGGGTCTGGGCTCAGGCGCTCGTCGGCGACCAGCCAGCGCACACCATATTGTTCGCGCAGGCGTCGGATAGTGGAGGCAGATGACGCATAGAAGACGCTGTCGTTCGCGCTGAGTCGTTCCTTGTCCCAATAGGGAAGGTACATGATCAATTGATAGGGATTTGACACCACTGCTCGGCGGACAGGCGCGCACGGTGCCCATCCTTCTACCAGAACGTGCCGTTCGGAGAGCGCGGACAGCCAGTATTGCTGAGCGTTGCAGGGGTTTTCGAATCCCCAGCGGCAATGGGTGTTGGTGGCGACCACATCATCGGGATCCGCATGGGCGCGCAACCACCGCGCGGCCTTCACGGTGCCGGGTGGGATCACCTCGTTCGGCACGGGGGCGTTGGGAGGGATGACTCCATAGACCCCTTTCTGCGTGAACGCGCCGACAAACGCGTGCCAGCGGGCCGGCAGGCCGATTGCGCTGAGCGCGACGGTCATGAGGGCCCAGGTGCGGAGTGTGCCCATCGTGGTGGTCAGTGCCACGGCCGTCAGCACGCCGATGACGAGCAGTGTGACGTACGGCAGATACACCAGGGCCTCCGGGGCACCCGCGGGCAGAGGGACTCTGATCCCGCATAGGACGGGGATCACAGAAGCGGCGAGCATTCCGGCGCCGACCGCGACGACAGTCGCGGTCGGTGACACGCGCGCTCGCCGCAGCACGATCAGGATGCCGTGCACCGCCGCCACGACTAGGTAGGGGTAGCAGCCGAAGAGGAAAAAGAACTGGCTGTGGCCGTGATGTCCGAGCAGGAACACCGGGACGAGACCGGCTGCGCCGATGCCGAGCATGAGGACCGTGTCGGAGCGTGTGAGTGAGCGCGGCCGGCTGAGCAGGCCGAGGATTCCGCACAAGGCGATGGCCCAGCACAGCGTATAGAGCAAGGTGACACCGAGCAGTGAGTCCAGCGGTGGGCTGGCCGTGTAGACACGCCCTGTCATATCGGCCCAGGACCTGCGCATGGCCCACAACGGGTAGAACGTCATCCCGTTGCGCACCCCGCCGAAGAGCACGAGTTGTGCGAACACCAGACATGCTGCCGTCATCGCCAGCGCGATGAGGATCGACCAAGGAGGCCGCCGCCGGACCACCTCGACAACGGCCACGGCCGCCAACCCCACGCCCAGCATCGGCAGATAGACAGCTTTGGCACCCATGACCACCACGAGGAAGATCCCCAGCAGCACCCATAGGCCCGCACCACGGCGGCGGCGGAAGACGTCCAGGAGAAGAACAACCACCAGCGCGAACAGCAAACCCCCGAACGTCTGACTGGGACTGTTCCAGGCGCTTTGAAGAACACCGCCCCACGCGAACGGGTAAGGACTCCGGCCCAGAAACAGGCTCGGCGCCCCCACGAAGATCGCCCCCGCGGCGATCACCAGTGCCGCGGGTCGTGAGCCTGTCACACGATGCCCGGTCATCGCGATGACGATCAGGAAGGCCGCCAGCATGGGCAGCATCGACAACCGGCACAGCAACACCACCGGCTCGATCCCGGTGATCCAGCTGCTCGCCGCCTGATGCGCGTAGACGAACCAGTGGTAGTAAAGAGGATCGCCGGCGATCCAGGGGACCGTAGGCGGCACATGGTGCTTCAGCTCACCGATCAGAGCCAGATGGAACGGCACATCGGTGTCTCGTATGCCCGTTGGGGGCCAGGTCACGGTGTTGGCCCGAAAAAAGACGACGGCGCTCCAGACAACGAGCAACGCAAACAGCAACGCCAGACACCACGACCACCAGATCGGCGTCCGCGCGCGAACAGGACTCCGCCAATGCCGCCGCAGCCGGGGAACGACCAGGAAAACCAGATAGACGGCGATCGGCCAGACCGCAACCAGCAACGGCGCCCCCGCCGCACGCACGGCGATGTAGACCAACACCTCCACGGCATAACCCAGCGCCAGCCCCAGAGCGATCTCCTCCGCCACCGTGCGGATCCCCGGGTACAGCACCCGGATCAACAGCACGCCCGGCAGCGCCAGCCCCAACGCCAGATACACCCCGAACAACACCAGATCAGATACCGAGACGCCATACGACCACAAGACCGCCACAGTGCCGACCACCACCAGCACCACCGGCGGCCACCCCGAAACCAGCACACGCCGCACACGGCCAGCCCCCGACACCAACCCACCACGCGCCGCGCCCGCCTCGACATCCGAGACGAAACCCGGCGTACTCGACACCGAACCAGGAACTGGCGGAGTTGCGGTCATGCACCCCATCCTGAACAGGCCACCAAGCCCGACAGACCCCAGACGCGCAACCCCCACGAGATGATTTACGAGCCTTTGTCAAGTCAAGCCAGCCGGAGGCCGCTGCCATCGGCCGCTTGAATTCCTGAGGTTGTGCCAAGAGCCCTGATTGCTCATGGCCTTGCTAGGGAACGGCAAGGACTCTGCCCAGTGACGGGTGGCTGGTCTCATGATGATTGTCAGTACGGCCAGACTCAGTTCATGGCCATTTCTCGACAAGGCTATGTGCGCGGATCGCTGAAAAGCATTCGACCGATCTGGCTCCCTGGCCGACAGCGATATTCCGTTCGCTCCGACGGCTGGAAAGGGCGCGCGTTCGCGTGGCTGCCAGGAGCCCTCACGGCCGGCTTCACTGCGGCCGTGTTGACTCGCTATGGGGTATCCGTCTCAGATCTGGCTTTCTACGGCGCGTATCTTGCGCTGTGCCTGGTGCTTCCGGGCCTGCTGTTGATTCGTGCTCTCTATGGCGGCAGGCGCACTTTGGCAGAGGACTTGTCGCTCGGGTTGACGCTCGGACTCGCCGTGGAAGTGGCGGCCTACACCGTGGCCAGGGCAGCAGGGTTTCCGCTGCTCGTCCTGGCGTGGCCGATCGCCACGTTCGCCATCTTCCTCATGGTGCCCCGGCTCCGCGCGCATTGGAAAGCCGACCCTAGGCCGTCCGCACCGGCCTGGTGGTCATGGGCCCTCGCTCTGATCTTCTGCTATTTTGTCGCCCAGAGTGCCTACAGCAGCTTCAGTGGCAGACCGCTCAGCTGGCCGGCATTGGCGAAGTATTCTCCCATCGACACGCCTTTCCATCTTGGCCTTATCGGTGAATTGAAACACCATATGCCGCCGATGAATCCCCCTGTCGCCGGCGAATCGCTCCTCTACCACTGGTTCGTCTATGCGCACTGGGCGGCCGCGAGCTGGGTCAGTGGAGTGGAACCGCTGGTGCTGCTGCTTCGGTTGGGCGTGCTGCCTATGATGGCCGCCTTCGTTGTCCTGGTCGCGATGCTCGCACGGCGGGTGATGGACTCGTGGAAGGGCGCCCTGGTCGCTGTCGTGGTCACGTTCGGCTTGGGCGCTCCCTGCTTGTTCGTCAGCTCGTTCGCGACGTTCACCTATGGTGGAATTCACGATGCCGCATGGGGTAGCCCCACATTCACCTTTGCGTCGCTGTTGTTCGTGCCGGTTGTCCTCATCTTGATGGACCTGTTCGGGCAGCACAGGTATGACCTCATGGTGTGGTTTCTCTTGGGCGTCTTCCTCATGGCGGTGATGGGCGCCAAGGCCACGTGTCTGCCCATGCTCGTCGTGGGATTGGCCGCCGTGGCGGCGGTGGCGGTGTGGAGGCGGCGCCGACTGCTGTGGCCGGCGCTCGCCGCGCTATTGATGGCCGGGGCGTGCCTGCTCTTCTCGCAGTTCGTGCTCTACGGCGGTGCCCGGCTGGCGCTGGTTATCGCGCCCTTCTCTTACATGGGCACCGTGTGGCGAGACCTGACTCGGACACCCATGGACGTCGATCCACCGCTGATGTCTTTGCTCGGCGTCGCAGCGGTGTACCTGCTGGCCTGGGCTGTCGTATGGAGTCCCGTCCTTGGACTGCTGAGTCGGCCGAGATTGTTCATCCGCTGCGACGTGGTGCTCATGCTCGGCATGGCCGCTGCGGGCCTCGGCTCCGTGGTCATGCTCGATCATCCGGGGAGGAGCCAGGTCTACTTCCTGTGGGGGTCCTTCCCCTTCCTTGCGATCGTCGCGGTGTTCGGGGCTCTCGTCATTGTGCGGCGCGCACGCGTGCCGCGACGCATGGCGCTGTGCGCGATCGCGGCAGGACTGGTCGGCGCCTACGCCATGCCCGTCCTGTGGAGCGGCCGACTGCCGATCGCTCCTGGCCGGTTGGACAATGTCCTCTACCTGCCGTACATCATGCTGGTGGTCCTCGTCGGGCTGGCGGCCACCGTCATGGTTGTCGCAAGGTCAGGACTGCGCGGATGGTCTCTCGTGATCTTGGCGATGGCTGCCCTTGGGCTGCCTGCTGCCCACCACGCACGTCTCCTGTCCTTCGTGTCACGCGGTGGCGAGAGGCCGCTCGTCTCGTTGATGGAGGCGTCGGCGATTCCCCAAGGCGTGCTCTCAGCGGCACGATGGCTACGCGCCCATTCGGCCCCCGATGATTTGGTGGCCACGAACGTGCACTGCCGCTGGGGCTTCGAGAATCCGTGCGACAGCCACCAGCCCTGGCTGTCCGCCCTGGCCGAGCGGCGCATGCTCGTCGAAGGGTGGGGATACACGCCGAAGAATTTGGATCGCTGGAAGATAGGACAGTCGGAGGCGCATCAGCCTTTCTGGGATCGGGAACGATTTGAGGCGAATGAAGCGGTCTTTTTGTCGCCGTCGCCGGCCACGGTCCAGCGGCTGCGAGAACAGTACGGGGTGCAGTGGCTCCTCGCGGACGAACGCCGTCTGCCCTCGTCCTCCCGGCTCGGGGAGTTCGCCGAACTGCAGTATCGTGCCGGCGACTTCGCCACTTACAGGCTCTCCGCACCAGCATGAGCGGTCGTACGTAACGTTTGAGTCCACTGAGAAGAGCGTGTGGGCTTCCAGCGTGGTGGAGTGCGGAGCCAGCGCCGGATGGTCGTCCACGTCATACGGTGCCGTGAAGGGATTCGCGTCACGTAATTCTTCAGCGCGTCACGATTTCTTGCCCTCTCCGGGGCCATCGTCCGTTCGGCCACCAACGTAGGAATGGCGTGCCGCTTCACCTCAGGAACCTCGCTTGACGACAATCGTCCTCGGCTTATTTGCGCGCAAGCACGACCCGAGTGTGAAACCCTCGATACAGCCTTCCGATGGCTGGCCACGATATTGCGGGCGCAACGAGGCCTGACACGCGACTTACGTCACGGGTCGCCGCAACGAATTCTCGCTCCACAAAAGTGACATATCTAAAGTGTCGGCTGAACGCTCGGACTATCTCCTGTTGCGTGGGATAGTTGATCCCGGTCCGACTGTAATCGATGTTGCGAGTGGCTGTCTCTTTGGCGCCGAGTCCTTTTTGCCATGAGTTGCGAATGCCGAGTCTGGCCCAAAGAGAGATCAGCGCCGGATGCTGAAACCGTCCACCGAACGGGGTGAAGATGTGCGGCTCAATCGGCCGCCAGCGGGCAGGGAAGACGTGCAATGTCCATGCGTCGGGCTTCAGCACCCGGGCGATCTCCGCGATTGGCTTGTCATAGTGCATGACGTGCTCAAAAACGGACGTCGAAAAACAGAAGTCGAAGTACGATGAATCGAATGGAAAATTTCCTGTTTCATCAGAGAAGTAGAGATTCTCGCCGCCCTCCGGGAGGTCCGGCCAGCCTTTTGTCAGCTCTGGGACAGGTTGATCGAGACCTACCGCATCATAACCGGCAGCCCGGAATTCGCGGACGTGTCGGCCCAGTCCGCAACCGAAGTCGAGGACACGACCGCCGGGGGGAATTCCACCGCGCCGGGCCATGATGGCATGGCTGACCAGCGTCATCGATTGGTTGCCGGTTGCTGCCTCGAGGGTGTCGCTCATCGGCGTCAGCTCCTATGCCTGGCTGGGAACGCTTTCGTAGAACCTATATCTTCGCGAATCCCCGACCGTGGGGCGCAACGCTGCTGGTGTGAGCCAATTAACTGATTCAGCCCAATTTTTACCGTGATAATCGCTCGTAAGTGAGTTGAGAAGCTGCGGCGTGACGGCCGGTGTAGAGGCCGCCAGGGGGCCCGATGCCACCTGTCCCTGGAGCTGGTTTGCGGCGGTCGGCGTCAGATCCGTTCGACGTTGGGCCCCCGGCAGCGGTTACGCGTGTCGAAGATGAAGGGGCTCACCTGCTCGGCCAGTTCGTAGTCAAAGCAGTCGTGGTCGGTGAGGATGACGACAGCGTCAGACTGCTCGAACTCCTGACGGCTTGCCTCGATGAGCTCGATGTTCGGCGGGGCCAGGAACCCCTTCACGTACGGGTCGGCGGCTCGGACGCGGGCGCCCAGCTTAGAGAGAGACCTGGCCACTTCGATCGAGGGGGACTCGCGGCAGTCTCCTGCGTTCTTCTTGTAGGCGAGTCCGAGCAGAACCAGCCGGCTGCCCTTGATCGGCTTGGCGCGCCTGTTCAGCGCCATGGCCAGCCGCCGGATGACATGCTCCGGCATGCCCCTGTTGATGTCGTTGGCCAGCTCGACGAACCGGAAGTTGTGTCCCAGACCGCGCTTGACGGCCCACGACAGGTACGACGGGTCGATCGGCAGGCAGTGCCCGCCGACGCCGGGGCCCGGCGTGAAGCGCATGAAACCGAAGGGTTTGGTGGAGGCGGCGTCGATCGCCTCCCAGACGTCGATCCCGAGCTGCTGCGCGAAGATGGACAGCTCATTCACCAAGGCGATGTTGACGTGCCTGAAGGTGTTCTCCAGGAGCTTGCACAGTTCGGCCACCTGGGGAGAGGAGACAGGAACGACGTCCCGGACGATCTGCCGGTAGAAGGTCTCGATCTTCTTAAGCGAATATTCGTCGATGCCCGACACGACCTTCGGCGTGTTCTCCAGTCGCCACCGTGAGTTCCCCGGGTCGATGCGTTCGGGGCTGTAGCCGAGGAAGAAGCCCTCGGGCGCGCGCAGTCCGGAGCCCTTCTCGAGGATCGGGAGAAGATACTCCTCGGTGGTGCCTGGGTAGGTCGTCGACTCCAGAACCACCGTGGATCCTCGCTTGATCAGCGGCGCGATGGAATGGCCGGCCGAGGCGATATGACGCAGATCCGGAGCTCCCTCGAGAAGAGGAGTCGGAACAGTGATGAGGCAGATGTCGAAGTCCTTGGCGGCGGCGTAGTCGGTGCTGGCCATGTAACGGCCCCAGCGCAGAGCGGCCTTCACTTGATCGTCAACGATGTCCTCGACGTAGGACTCGCCGGCGTTCAACCGCTTGACGCGCCACTCGTCGACGTCGATGCCCACGACGTCGAACCCCGCATCGACCCCACGCATCGCCAGCGGCAGGCCCACGTAACCTTGACCGACGACCACCAGTTTCTCTCTCATACCGGACCCCCGTCACTCGAGATGAGATATCACTGACTGTAAGCGCACGGTGTCCTCATATCGCCCATTTCAGCGCCACCTTTTGCGTGTCGTGTCCAAACCGCCCCAATGAGCAGACCAATGTGCAGGCGCGACACACCTACAAGATCCGTGCCGGAGTAGACGGAGGCGGCAGTTACGGACAGTCACATCGCTCCATCTCGGGTGGCGCGGCTCAGACGCGGTCCTCGAGCGGGGAATCCGTGGAAGAAGGAAGCGCCCGGGCGAAACGAATGAACTGGGCCAGAGCGAGCAAGCCATAGGCCACGGTCGACGACAACGCGGCTCCTACGGCGCCCCACCGGGGAATCCACATGAGATTGAGAGCAACGTTGATGGCGAGCGCTCCCATGCAGAGCCCCGCCATGGACAGTGGCCGTTGGAGCCGTATCAGATATTGCTCCATCAGGCGGACCATGGAGAGCGCGGCTATCCCGGGCGCCAGCACCATGAGGGCGGCGATGCTGTCCTCATACGCGTCGCCGTACATCAGGGGGACCACGACCGGCGAGGCGGCGGCGAGCACGCCTACGCAGGCCAAGGAAGACGGAATGGTCCACCGAAGTGCTCGGACGGTGGCGGACCGGGAGTTCGTCATGTCCTGTGCTGCCTGCCGCGGGAGGACAACCTGAAGGATGGCGTCCGCGGGCACATTCGCGAGAGAGAGCACGGACACCGCCACGGTGTAGATCCCGACCTCTGCCGATGACGTCATGGCGTTGAGCAGCAGGACGTCGATCGTCATCAACAGGTGCAAGGAGATCAGCCCGACGTGATAGCGATACGACAGATTGAGCTGCCGTAGGGCCAGGCCCCGATCGGCGTGGACGACGGCGGGGCGGAGTTTCCAGACGTACAGGCCCAGCGGCAGGACCGTCGAGGCGCACCACAGAACGATGACGGTCGCGATGGTCACATTGCCTGTCGCCGCCAGCACCGCGGTCGGGACGCATTGGATCAGGGCCGAGAGGAGGATGCCGTGGTTGGCGGTGCTCACCTGAGCCTTAAGCAGAAGGACGCGCTGCAAGTTGACCGCCGCAACGCCCAAGGGCGCCGCCACCAGCACGGCCGCCACGAGGAGACCTGCCTCATGGGGAAGGATCAGCGGTGTCAAGGCGACAGTGCAGACAGCGGCTACGGATCCGGAGACCAGGCCGAGTATGAGGCCGTTCGCGGTCAGGGCTCGGTTCACCAGGCGGTCGCCCCAGAACGCGATCTGTGAGTGCGGAACCGAAAGGTGTCCGATGATGATCGCTGTCGAGGCTGTGGTGGTGATCACGGCGTACACGCCGCGACCGTCGGGCTGCAGAGTACGGGCGAGAATCGCGCCAGTCGTCGCGGCCAGGATCAGCCGGAGGGCTTGGGCGGCGGCGGTCAGGAAGACTTTCGTTCGGTCGGACGTCTGTGATGGGGCGTCGGGAAGTTCTTGTGAGGTGGTCACGGCACGGGGCATCCGGGTGCCGTCGTGACATGGGCGCGGTGCCACAGTTCGAGCTGGAGGAGCGCCCAGATCTGCCGGCTGTGATCGGCGCCCCGCTGGTGGTTCTGAAGGAGGTGGAGTACGGCCTCCGGCCGGAAGTAGCCCCGGCTGCGTGCGGAATGGTCGGTAAGGGTGTCGAAGGCGAGTTCTCGCAGTTCACCGCGGAGCCACGCGGCAAGCGGGACGCCAAAGCCCTGCTTCGGCCGAGTGACGAGCGTGTCCGGCAGCCATGGTGCTACGGCCTGGCGAAAAATCCGCTTCGTCTCTTTTCCGCGGATCTTGAGACCTATGGGCAGTCCGGCAGCCCACTCCATCAGCTTGTGATCGAGCAACGGCGACCGTGCTTCCAGCGAGTGCGCCATCGTGGTGATGTCGACCTTCACAAGAAGGTCCCCGGGAAGGTATGTGCTGATGTCGGCTTGCAAGATCCGCCCCAGGCCGGTGTCGGCATTCGAGGCCAGATAGGCGTCGTCGAGGAGGCTGTAGCTGTCGATCTCTCCCAACCGTGCGCGAAGAGCATCGGTATAGACCCATGTCTTCTGCTCCGGAGTGAAGTACGACATCATGAGCGCGTGGCGCCGGGATTGGGGCTGGCTCGCGTACTGGAGAGCTCTTCCCGCCCGCCGCAACAAGGTGCGTGAGTCGCGTCGGATCAGCATGGTGCCGAGGCGTGACAACCCGGGTGCGAGAAAAGACGGGCAGACCGGAATCTTCGAGAGTCGAGCCGCGAGGACGTAGCGCAGGTAGCCGCCGAAGCACTCGTCGCCGCCGTCGCCGTTCAGGGCGACTGTCACATGCTGCCGGCTGAGCTGGGCGACGTAATAGCTCGGGATGGCGGAGGAGTCGGCGAACGGTTCGTCGAAGCACCACGCGATTTGCGGAAGCACGTCGAGAAGGGCGGGGGTGACCACCAGTTCGTGGTGGTCGGTGTCATAGCGCTGGGCCACCAGCCGCGCATGACTGCGCTCGTCGAAGCGAGCGTCCTCGAAACCGATGCTGAAGGTCCTGACGCGCTCACTCGTCTGCATCGCCATCGCGGCCACGACGGCGGACGAGTCGATTCCCCCGGAGAGAAACGCCCCGAGGGGGCGCTCGCTCATCATGCGGATGCGTGTGGCTTCGAGCAGCAATTCCCGTAGGCGTTCCTCCTCGTCATGCTCGTTGAGTACGGTACGCGGCGACGCATTGAGCTGCCAGTACTGACGTACGGACTCGACACCTCGTTCCCAGACGAGCAGGTGCCCGGGCGGAAGTTTCTGAACGTTCTGGATGATCGACCAGGGGGCGGGGACGTATTGGTAGGTCAGGTAATGATGCAGGGCCACCAGGTCCACTTCTCGTGGAACGCTCTGGTCCCGCAGGAGCGACTTCAGCTCCGATGCGAATCGGATGGACTGGTGGTCGCGGCACCAGTAAAGAGGCTTCTTCCCCACACGGTCTCGGGCGAGGAGGAGACGCTGCCTGGCGCGATCCCAGATGGCGAAGGCGAACATCCCCCTGAGTCGATGGACGAGATCGTCACCGTATTCCTCATAGAGATGCACCAGGCATTCCGAGTCGCCTTCGGACTTCAGGAGGTGACCGCGGTCCAGGAGATCCCGGCGTAGCTCGGGAAAGTTGTAGATCTCCCCGTTGAAGACCGCGACGACAGTGCCGTCCTCGTTGGAGACGGGCTGCTGCCCGCCGGCGACATCGATGATCGCCAAGCGGCGCATCCCCATGACGGCGGTGGGCTCGACGTGGTAACCCTCACCATCCGGGCCTCTGTGGCGAATGGCCTGACACATGTCCCGTACCAGGTCGGGGTTGACGCCGGCCGACGAGATGACGCCCGCTATGCCACACATCGTCTCTCCATGAGCCGCAGGTAGAGGTCGACGTGCTGGTCGACCATGGTGTCGAGATCCAGGTTCTTCATCGCCCAGGACTTGGCGGCCATCCCCAGTTCCGCGGCCTGCTCTCGGTCCTGCAGCAGGCGATCGAGGGCCGCGGCGAGAGCGTCCGGGTCCTTGGGAGGTACGAGCAGCCCGCGTCCTTCCAGCAGTTCGACGTTTCCTCCCACCGCGGTGGCGACGATGGGCCGGGCTGCAGCCATTGCCTCCATGATCGCGTTGCTCATTCCCTCATGCAGCGAGGGAAGTACGACGACGTCCGCGCTGAAGAGAAGTGGGGTGACGTCCGATTGGGAGCCGAGCAGCTCGACCTCCACCCCGAGGCGGGAGGCCTGCTGGGCGATCTGATCGTGCGTGGGCCCGGCGCCGACGAGGACCAACGTGAAGGGCGTCCTTGCCCGGGCGGCGGCTTCGACAAGGTATTCGTGGCCTTTGCCGGGCTTGAGGTTCGCCACGCAGAGGACGACCGGCTTTGAGGCAGAAAGGCATGTCGTGGCCGGCTGGACGAATGCGGAGGGCCTCAGGCCGTTGTAGATCACGCTGATCTTGTCGTGTGGCACCCCCTCCAGTGTCCGCGCGTCCTCCGCCACGGCGATCGCGTTGGCGACGATGTGATGCGTGATCCTCGTGGCCGCCCGCTCCAATGCGAAGACCCAGCGCCGCCCTCGTTTGAAGTCGCTCAAACTACGGCGGCCGGCGACGACGACAGGAACCCGAGTGATGTACGCCGCCGGAGCGCCCAAGACGTAGCTGTGATAGAGGAATGCGTGCACGACGTGAGGCCGGATCTTCCGGAACAGGTCGCACAGGCGCCCGAAGGCCATCAGGTTGTGCACAACGGAGTTCCCGCGGCGCAGATGCAGGTGGTGGACGGGAATCCCGGCGGACACCAGGTCATCTTCCAGCGGCCCGCCCTCGAAGAGGAGGGCGACGTGTACGACAAAGCCTCGTGCGCGTAGCCCCTGAGCAAGCAGGACAACCTGTTTCTCCGTGCCACCGATTCTCAGCTGGCCCAGGAGGAGGAGGACACGCCGATCTCGCAATGTCAGGCTGTCTGCCGCTACCTCACCCTGGTCACGATTCACGCATAAGATGTTACGTTGCGTGTTCACCGTAGCGACCCATTGACAGGGGTGTGTCTTTCGACTGGTGACCCTGCTGGTCAGCTCAAGTCCCGAGCACCCCGCCGGGATGCTGCCGACTGCCTCGGTGCCGCGTCCTACGGCGGGGTGTTCCTCCTGGGCCTGATGGCAGGAGAGCGCTGCCGATTGAACGATCAGCCCGGCAGGGCGAAGACGTACTCGTTGCAACCCAGACCGCCGCGGCAGGTCTTGAGAAAGCTGAGTTCGTAGCCTCGTTCCCGGAGAAGGTTGAAGACCTCTTCGGGTGTCGCGTACTCGAACGGGAAACCGCCGATCCAGTCCACGAGGTCATGCCGAGTTGACATGCCTCGGGCGCGGGTGGTCCGGACGACCGGTTGGCCACACATCCGCCTCGCGGCGACAGCCGCGAAGCGGCGGGTGTTGAAGTACAGGCCGCCGGCCAGGACGAGTGCGCGGCGTCCGAGCGGTCCTGAACGCACATAGCGCCGTTTCACCCGCCACCACAGTTGGCTGGCCAGGCCCTGGTCGTTGTAGATGGAGATGAACAGCGATCCCCCGGGGGCGACCAGTGTGGACGTGGCGATGATGGCCTGCCGCATGGCGCCTGTGTGGTGCAGGACCCCCCACGAATACACAATGTCGTGCACTCCCAGCCCTGCTACGTAGGCCTCATCCAGTATCGACCCCTGCTCGATTTTCCAGTCGCTGTCCGGCGCGAATCTACGCCGCAACTCCTGGGTGGCGGCGACCGAGTTCTGATCGTAGTCAAAGGAATGGACCTTGGCGCCGAGCAGGTGCGCGGCCAGTGAGAACAGCCCGCTGCCGCATCCGATGTCGAGGAACGAGCGGCCCGTCAGGTCGTCCTGCCGGAGCGCGTCCGTCAGCGACTTCTTCGCCATCTCGATGCGTGATTCGTCCACGACGTGAAGGTAGTCCTGCCAGTTGGTGCCGAATGCGAAGCGGTCCTTGTTCGGCTGCTCAACGGAATTCTTTGTCATTTTCTGCTTCCGATCTCCATGCTGCTGAGGTGACGTGGCTTCCGGAGGTGTGCATCGGTAAGGGTCCTGCGGCCGCCCGCGAGCCCATGGGCGAATGCATGTTCGTGCGCCTCCTCCGTGGCGGGATGATCAGCGGGCCATGGGGATGCGTGTGCCGTCTCATTGGCAGGTCGTGTGGCCAGTAGGCAACCGAGCGAAAGCCAGAACGGCACGCTGACAATCGGCGTCGTGAGAACATTGACGAAGACCAGTACTGTCATATACGTGAATAGGAGCCCTCGCAGTATTGCCAAGTCATCGGACCTTCGACCCCTGATTCCCAGCCATATCAAAGCCAGGAAGGCCGCCAAGGAGATGACGCCGGACTCCGCGGCCAGGCGGAGATAATCGTTGTGCGTGGCCATGTATATTCCGAAGTCTGGAGACTCCGCCGCGTACGAGGGAAACAGTCCATATCCGATGCCTCTGACAGGATGCTCGGCTATCACCCGAACGGCGAACTCCGCGACGGCTTTCCGGGTGGCGGTGTTGTGGCTCAACTCGCTCGCGGAGCGGTCAGCCGCCAGGACATCTGCAAAATTGGCGAGGGTTCCGGGAAGGAGGGCTGTGACCGCGATGGCTATGACGGTGAGGAACACCTGCACCAGACGAGGACGAGACTGGACGAAGACGATGAAGATACCTACTGCTGTGGCGAGGAACGCTCCTCGTGACTGCGTTTCGAAGATGGCGACGAGGCATATTCCAGCGGGAATGAGCCACGCTGGCTTCCGTCTGCCCATGGCAACCGCGGCAACGCATGGAATCGCGAGCAACGCCCCCAAGTAGTTGCAATTAATCCCGAGGCCCTCGAGTCGCCCGGACGCGTAGTCGCCGGCGATCAGGACGTATGTGGCGGTTATTCCACCGGTCAACGCGATCACGTTCACAAGTTTCCGGGGTTGCAGGGGTGATGCGATTGCTGCTGCGAGAACGCCCAGCCCTATGAGCATTTCCGTGAGACCTGTTGACTGGATAGGCGGCGCGAATGTCGTCACGGAGGGAAACGCGTAGCTATAGAGAAGCAGGCAGGCCAGCAAGCCGACCCAGTAATGAGACGGCCGGAGTGGACGAGCGCCTACGGCAACCTGCGCCGCGACGAAGAGCATGAGCGAAAAGGCGGCCCAGAACGCGGGACTCGAGCTCCCTGTCACGGCCGCTCCCAGTTGGCCGATAGGTATCACGAGGAGTGCCATCGGGAAGTACGGTGCACTATTTGATCTGCTGCCGGTTATACCGGGAAGATCTTTTATCATCTTGTCCATAAGTGTACCAATTTGTAATGAAGTCTCATAAAATCGTATTGAAGTCTCATTTTGGGGCATCGTGCAGCGATAGTGCCGATGTTGTGCCTATCCATGTACGGCTACCGTGAAACGCTGTTCACTCTGGCCGTATCCACGAAGCGTAATCAAGTATGGAGGTTTTGTCCGGCATCAACGCCCTGGGAGTGCCTGCGTGTCACAGCTCGCCGTATCCGTTTCATGCGAAATAGTTGTTTTTGGATTAATATCCGTTTCTTCTGGTTTTGTGCAGGCATACGGTTGCGCAGGCTCAGCCCAATCGAGCCAGGCCTCGCTGTATCTCCACGCTTCGGACAGGTGGCCCCATCCGTGGCGTGTCGTGGAGCAGTCGAGGCGGAAGGGGGCAATGGGCCATGTACAGGTAGGGAATGAGGAAACATTTCGCCGCTATAGCGACGTGATGAGTGGAGTGGCATGAACGCCGGGTTAGCTTCGCAGCATTGATCAGGACACTTGCTGAGGAGCCCGCATGAAACCGGACGGCCGGATCCGCGTGATGGAGATCATCGCCCGGTTGAACGTGGGCGGCCCCGCCACACAGGTCACGGGACTGTGTGAGCGTCTGAACCAGGCCGAGTTCGACCATCGGCTCTATACGGGGCACGTGGACGCCGATGAAGGGGATCACCTCGACCTGAATGCATCGGCGGTTCGCGTTCGCCGGGTGGCGGGTCTGGGCCGAGCGGTCAAGCCTTTGGATGACTATCGCGCCCTCAGCGGGTTGATCGGCGCCATGCGTGAGTTCCGTCCGCACGTTGTGCACACCCGGACAGCCAAGGCCGGCGCGCTCGGGCGAGTGGCGTCGTTGCTGTCCGGTGTGGGCGCCGCCCGGGTCCACGTGTTCCACGGGCACCTTCTCCACGGCTATTTCTCGCCGGTGAAGCGTGCGCTCTACGTGCGGTCGGAACGGTTGCTGGCCTCCAGATCCGATCGGCTGGTGACCGTCGGGTCGCGCGTTCGCGACGATCTACTAGAGGCAGGGATCGGACGTCCCGAGCAGTATGTGGTGATCCGGCCGGGCGTTCAGATCGCTACCGTTCCCGACCGCACGACAGCTCGTCTTGCCCTGGGTCTGCCGCCAGACGTACCGGTCGTCGCCTTTGTGGGGCGGCTGACTCAGATCAAGCGGCCTGACCGATTTGTCGAGGCGGCAAGAGCTGTACTCCAACGGGTGCCTGACTGCCATTTCGTGATCTGTGGTGGAGGGGAACTCCAGGAAGAGGTTGAACGGAGCATCCAGGCCCTGCGGCAGTCCTTCCACCTGCTCGGCTGGCGAAAGGACGTGGAGACCGTCTACGCCGCGACCGACGTGGTGTTGCTGACCTCCGACAACGAGGGCACGCCGCTCACCTTGATCGAGGCGGGAATGGCGGGTACGCCGAGCGTCTCCACCCGGGTGGGAAGCGTCGCGGAGATCGTCAAGGACGGCGAGACCGGCCTGTTGGCCTCGAATGACGCAGACGAGCTGGCCGAAATGACAGTGAGGCTGCTCACTGACCCCATGCTCGCCCGTCGGATGGGCGAGGCTGCCCGTCACTGGACGAATGCCTCCTTCTCGGTGGAACGCCTCGTCGCGGATACCGAAGCCCTTTATCGATCGCTGGTCCAGGAGCGCGGAATCGACGCGTCGCGGCCCGAGCACGAAGGAGTGAGCAGATGAGAGTGCTGGTAACCGGCGGCGCGGGCTTCATCGGCGCGAACCTGTGCCGCGCGCTTGTGGCGCGGCAGGAAGTCGAGAAGATCACCGTCCTGGACGACCTGAGCAGTGGAGATCTGGCCAATCTCGACGGCGTCGAGGTGGATTTCGTGAAGGGCAGCATCCTGGAGGAGGCTCTCCTGAACGAGCTCGTGGCCGACGCCGGCGCGGTGGTCCACCTGGCAGCCCGGCCTTCGGTGCCGCGATCGCTGGCAGATCCGATGGCCTCGCACACTGTGAACGCCACGGGCACCCTCAACGTGCTCCAGGCGTGCCGTCCGACGAAGCCTCACCTGGTCCTCGCGTCGTCATCCTCCGTCTACGGCGACTGCCAGGAGACGTACAAGCACGAGGATCTTCCACCCCGGCCGCTCAGCCCTTATGGCGCGAGCAAGCTGGCGACCGAGGCTTATGCGCTGGCGTACGCGGAGAGCTTCGGCCTGCCCGTCCTGGCCTTCAGGTTCTTCAACGTGTATGGCCCGCTGCAGCCGGCGGACCACGCCTACGCCGCGGTCGTGCCGACGTTCGTGTCGATGGCTCTGCGCGGTCGACCGGTGCCCATCTACGGCGACGGAAACCAGGCGCGGGACTTCACCTTTGTGGGGTCGGTCGCGGAGGTGGTCGTCGAGGCGATCGTTCGCCAGGTCACCCATGCCAAACCGGTGAACCTCGCCTTCGGCACCCGTGTGACCTTGCGGCACCTCAAGGACGCCCTGAGTGAGGTGCTCGGTCGGCCGATCGACGCGACCTTCCTGCCTCCCCGGATCGGCGACATCCGGGAATCACAGGCCTCGCCCCTTCTGCTGCGCCGGCTGTTCCCGTCAGTGCGTCCGGTGGAACTCGACGAAGGACTCCGCATGACGGTGGCCTGGTTCGAGAACGCCGCCCTGCCCAGCCCCGGTGCCCCTGCCTGCTCGCCACTTCCCCCCGGAAATAACACCTCTTCGCATATGTGACCCAAGGGGAATCCTGTGAGCAAGGCAGCAAAGAGTACCTACCTGATAACAGGCGGCAGCGGATTCGTCGGGTCGCACCTGGCCGATGCGTTGCTCGCCCGCGGTGACTCCGTCGTGGTGCTGGACAACCTGTCGACCGGGCGGCTGCACAACCTCCGGCCGCATCCCAACCTCGGCTTCGTGCATGGATCCGTCCTGGACGAGCTCATGGTCGACGAGCTGACCCGCCAGTGCGACGTCGTCGTCCATCTCGCGGCGGCGGTCGGTGTCAAGCTGATCGTCGAACAGCCGCTGCGGTGCCTGACGACCAATATCCGCGGGTCGGAGATCGTTATCGAGGCCGCGTACCGTCACCGGAAAAAGGTCCTGATCACCAGCACCAGCGAGATCTACGGCAAGAACTCCTCAGGACCGCTGCGGGAGGACGCGGACCGCATTCTCGGGAGCCCGTCCGTCGTGAGGTGGGCCTACAGTACGGCGAAGGCAGTCGACGAGATCCTGGCCAACGCCTACCACCGGGAGCGGGGCCTTCCGACGATCGTGGTGAGGCTGTTCAACACCGTGGGACCGCGGCAGAGCCCGGCCTACGGCATGGTCATCCCTCGCCTGGTACGGCAGGCGGTCAACGGCGAACCCCTCACGGTCTTCGGTGATGGGCGGCAGACCCGTTGCTTCGCGCACGTCACGGACGTCGTCGATGCGTTGCTCATGCTCCTGGATCGCGAGGCGGCGGTGGGGCAGACCTTCAACATCGGCTCGGACAAGGAGGTGAGCATCCTGGAACTGGCGAAGCTCATCATCCAGCACACCGGGTCCACGTCCGGGATCGAACTCATCCCGTATCACGAGGCGTACATACAGGGCTTCGAGGACATGACGCGCCGGGTGCCCGATACGACCAAGCTTCGCGAGCTCACCGGCTGGGTTCCACGGCGCACTCTGGACGAGATCCTCATCGAGGTCGTCAAGGAGGC
Source organism: Nonomuraea polychroma (assembly GCF_004011505.1). Classification (NCBI taxonomy): domain Bacteria; kingdom Bacillati; phylum Actinomycetota; class Actinomycetes; order Streptosporangiales; family Streptosporangiaceae; genus Nonomuraea; species Nonomuraea polychroma. The sequence goes on along the minus strand of NZ_SAUN01000001.1, from coordinate 7,835,660 downwards.
GCGCAAAGACCTTCTGGCGTCCGTCCGATGAATGCCGCGACGGCCTGGTCCGTAGGCCTGGCCGCGTTCCTGATCAGTGTCGTGGCCGTCGTGCCGCTGAAGCGCTGCGCGCTGCGCTGGGGCCTGACCGATCACCCCAGCGCGAACAAAGCGCACGCTCTGCCGACTCCTTATCTCGGTGGCATCGCGATAATGCTGGGCGCGCTCGTCACCACGATCATTGTGATCGGCTTCACAGATCAGCGGATCACCGCCTTGCTGTGGGCCGCTGGGGTGATGGCCCTCGTCGGCCTGATCGACGACGTCAGGCCGTTGCAGCCCTTCACCAAACTGACCGCGGGGACCGTGGCGGCGAGTGGAGTCGTCTCCTCTGAAGTCCACATCACCCTGTTCGGCGGATGGCTGGACGGTGTTCTCACGGTGCTGTGGATCGTCGTGGTCGCCAATTCCTTCAACCTGCTGGACAACATGGACGGTGCGCTGGGAGCCGTCGCCACCGTCACCGCGGCCTTCCTCGCGGTCACGGCTTTCGTATCCGGCGAGCCGTCGCTGGCGGTCCTGCTGCTCGCACTCGCCGGCGCCAGCCTCGGCTTCCTGCCGCACAACTGGGCGCCCGCGAAGATATTCATGGGCGACTCCGGATCTCTGTTCATCGGATTCGTGCTTGCCGGGTCCTCCGTCCTGCTGGTGTCGGGGAAAGACCCGGACACCATGGTCGCCGGGCTCCTCCTCCCGACCTTCGTGGCGACCGTCGACACAGGCGTCGTGTTCTTCTCGCGGCTGCGGGTGGGGCGCTCTCCTCTGCTGGGCGGCACCGACCACGTGTCCCACCGGCTGCGACGGATGGGTCTCCGCACGAGAGCGGTCGCCGTGGTGCTCGGCCTGACGGCGGCCGTGCCCGGCGCCTGCTGCCTGGCGATGGCGCTGACGTGGCTGTCGCCGCCGGTCACGGCGATGATCGCGGCTGGAGCGGCCATCCTCCTCATCAATTTGCTCCAGGGCGTGAGCGTGTACGCGCCGGCAGCACAGCCCATGCGCGCAAACCGTGAAAGGCGAGGTTGATCCAGTGGATCTGGCGTATTTCCTGAGGCTCTTGTTTCGTAACTGGTTGCTCATCCTCATCTCGCTGATCATCGGAGTCGCAGCAGCGGTCCTGGTCACTGCGAATACGCCGCCGAAATACGCGGCGGCGATCACCATGATGGCCAAGACCACTAAGGTCAACAAGCTCGATGTGGTCACGCCAGTGTCGCTGCAGCAGGTGAAGTCCTATGCCAACCTGCTCTCCAGCCGACGCCTGATCAGCCGGATCGTGGACACCGAGGCGGAGATCTCAGCCGTTCAGCAGAACATTGCGGCGCAAGCCATACCGGACACCCTGCTCCTGCAGGCGACCGTCAGCAACGCTGATCCGGTCCGCGCGAAGCAGCTCGCGGGTGCCCTGGGCGTCGAGTTCGCCAAGATGGTGGACGAAATGGAGCGGCTGAACCCCAAAAAGCCCTCCGGCGTTACGGTGATGGTGGTTGATCAGCCGACAGTGCCCAGCGCACCGGTCAGCCCCAGGCCACTGGTGAACGTCGCGTACGGTGCGCTGATCGCGCTGTTCGTCGGCGTCGGATCGATTTTCCTCCGTGACCGTCTGGACACCACTGTCAAGAGCTCCGAGATGCTCCAGCGGTTGTCTCAAAGCTACACGCTGGGACTGATCGGGTACGAGAAGGCTGCCCGCCGTCGCCCCCTGATAGCCGGTGATGGGGCGAGTTCGCCGAGGTCCGAGGCGTATCGCTCGCTGAGCGCGAATCTGCGGTTCATCGATATCGACCGGCAACGCAAGTCGCTTGTGATCACGAGTTGTCTCCCGCACGAGGGAAAATCCTCGACCGCGGCCAATCTTGCGATCACCCTCGCGCAGGCGGGACGGCGGGTGATTGTGATCGACGGCAACCTCCGCCGTCCGCGAATGCAGGATTACTTTGGCATCGAGGACATGGTAGGCCTGACGGATGTGCTCCTCGGCAAGGTAGGACTGGGTGAAGCGATACATCGGCGTGTGGACCTCGGCCTGCACGTACTGCCAAGTGGCCAGATCCCGCCTAACCCCAGCGAGCTACTTGGTTCGCGTCGCATGGGGCACGTGCTCGAGGAACTCGCCAAGAGCTTCGACATGGTGATCATTGACACGCCGCCGCTGCCGGCCGGCACCGACGCGGCGACGCTCGCAGCGGCATGCGACGGCGCGATCCTCGTCGTGCGGTACGGCAAGACCCGGCACGAGCACGTCCTTCACGCCAAGGAACTGCTGTCATCGGTTGGCGCCCGCATGGTTGGGACTGTCCTGAACGCCGTGCCGGCAAGAGCGCGTCGCTGCGACGACGGCTACGGTCATGGGGCAGAGTCCCAGACCAAGCGAGAGGCCATGGTGCCGGTGTCCGGCTGAATCTCCTCGACAAGGACACAGGCCCGCCGCACGGCACCATCTCATGTACGGCGGGCCTTCGCCATGGCCGAGTTGACGCCAGAACGGCAGCCGCTGCGACCGGTCCACCGTGCCGCGACACCTGCCCGCCGCTTCGGCTTTCTTCCCGAGCTGGTGCCCACGGTCGGCCTCGTGGCACGGGAAGCGCAGCTCCGTAAATCGCCGCCGAGACGGCGCGGCTCTCGCTCCCGTGCGCTGGATCATCCGCATGCACGGCCCCGCGTCGGACGCAAGAAACGGCTGGGCCGAAAGCAACTCGGCCCAGCCGTTTCTTGCGGCAAGAACGGCAGCGCTCTCGACACGGCCGGTCTTGCTTCCTATTGCACGTCGGGGTTGGACGGCTGCACTGGGCAGCCCGTGCGGTCGTCGCTGATGTGGGTGTGCTGGGGACGGACCAGCGGTTGCACGGGAACCTCCGGTGACGCCGCCGAGTAGGGTTCGAGCAGGTCGAACTCAATCGTCCTCGACTGCCTGGGAGCGAACTCCAGCAGGTTGTTGTAGACAGGGTGGGATCGCTCGGTCTGCCTGACGATTCGAGCCGGCTTGCCGTCGACCCGCATGGCCTCGACCTTGGCCCCGACCCCGGTGTAGAACGACACCCACAGCAGGTTGGACCCGTTGGGTTTGGCGGCGCGGCGCTCCGCGGGGAGGTCGAGCCGGGCGGAGACGTATGTGGGCAAGGGCTGCGGCGGCACGTTGTTGGTGAGCTGGATCCGAACCTTGGTGGTACGCATCCCGTCAGCACGGCATGGGCCCAGCGCGTAGTCGAGCGAGCGGTCCAGGTAGTAGTCGAGCTTGGTGCCGGCCGAATTGATGATCATGAGCCCGGCGAACGGCCCTGGTCTCCGGGGGAGTACGCCGCCGAGCGGGGTCGCCGCCAAGCGGCGCTGTTCATAGCCCTTGTGGCTCCAGATCTGGATTCTCCTCTCCTCCACCATCTGTGACAGAGCGGAGACCAGGGCCAGGGGGTCCGGGTGGGCACTGGTGATCGCCTTGCTGACGGCACTGGCGATCGTGATGAGATATTTCTTGCGCTCGCGGGCATCCGCGTACCGCGCATATGCTTCCCGTTCGGTGAGGTCCACCACGTTCTCCGCGGTCACTTTCTCACCGTTGGCCAGTGTGACGGGTCCGATCACCTTCAGCAGATAGGAGAGGGCGACCGGGTCGGTCGCGATCGCGCCGTCCAGCTGTTCACCGGTCTGACGTTTCCACAGAGCCGCCCACGTCTTCGCGGCGTACGGGAAATGCGGGGAGAGATTGGAATTGGCCAGCAGGCCGGTCGGACTCGGGCCGTAACGCTCATGGAAGGCACGGCCATGGTGGGTGACCTGGACGGAACCCGACTCCAGGCCGTTGTTGGGAGAGAGCCGCTCGATGTTGAGGTGGCCACGGTCGGCTTTCAGGATGCCGAACGCGCCGACCAGCCCTCCGGTACCGCGTGCCTCGGCATTGGTCTGGAACGCCAGGAAGTAGCGGCGCGGCCCGTTATAGCCCAGCATCTCTGGCAGCATGGCGGCGGTGTCGCGCACCACGGGGTCGTTGGCCACCTCCAGCCAGCCCCGTAGCTTGTCCAGTTCGCTCAGCGCCGTGGCACGGGCCTGGTTCAGCGCGTCCAGGCCGCTGTCGGCCGGGGTGGCGGCGAGGCCGGACCGGATCCGCTCGATCCGGCCGGCGGCGTCGCGCAGCACCGGCGTTGCCGTTTCCAGGCTGGCCGGGAGCGTTTCCACGTTGTCGAGGGAGAGCCCCTTCACCGAGATCAGCTTCGTCACGACGCCGTGGACGTCCGTCAGCACGCCGGTCAGATCAGCGGCGGCGACGGCGAGCCCGCGGACGGTCGCCGCACCCTCTTCCATCGGTGGGATGCGGCCGATCAACGACCATTCCTCGCCGCTGGTGATCCGGCGCGCTTCTTCGGCATGGCGCTGCGCGTCAGCGAGCGCGGCGGCTGCCCCTGACCGGTCGCTCGCGCGCAGCCGCTCCAGTGCGTCCTCGGCCGCCTCCAGGTGACTCCGCACGCTCAAGCCGAGGTACGCAGTCCAACCCGCGGCCAGCGTGAGGCCTGCCGCAGGGCAGAGCAGCCCCATGACGACGAGCCGACGCTTCCTGCTTGTCACTTGTCGATCAGCTCCTACTTCGCACCGGCAGTTTCGCGACGCCGCCTGGCGATCGCCGCGCCGGCGGCTCCGGCGAACAGCGCGCCCGCACCGGTGACGGTCGCGGCCTCCCCGGTCGGCTCGTGTCCGTGAACGTAGGGGCGATCGTTGACGCGGACGTCAACCGTTGAGTTGCTTCTCTGGTGCCCTGCCTGGCGCCGCTTCGCCTTCTGCTTGGCGTCCTGGAACTGTGTCGCCTGCTCGTGCGGCGGATACGGCGGGTACGGCTTGCCGTACGCGGCGGTCGCCGATCCGATGGTTGCCCATGCGATTCCGCCCCCGAGCAACGCCGCGAGCAAAACAGATCTCGTGATCTCCCGTGCCATTTCGGCCCACCATAACGCTTCGTTGACTGTTCGAACATTTCGCCGGGAATGTCAGCGGCATGTTCACTACGAGACGGTTATATGCGGCCAGACGGTAGATGTGCGTTTCGCCGGTTGGTCCTTACCGAATGCTCACTGATCGTTCTCCGAATGTTGACGATTCATCGTGACACGGATGGCCTGCTCGGCCCATCGATCGTGCGCCGTGATGCCTGTGCCGCGCCGCGTGATGCGCTCCGAGGGGCGGTTGTCGTACTAATAGTGAGATATTAGCCCGTGTGTCGATACGTGGGGCAAGTTGGGTGGCCAAAGCGGAAAAGGTGGGTGTTGCTCGGACATCTTTTGTATCGCCATTCCGCTTCTTTTGCCATCATTGCATGTTTGTCCATGCGTTCGCGTTTATGCGGTCGGGTATCTTCGCAATGCATCGCAGGGCAACGCGGTGTCCCGAAAAACCATTTCTCGCAATGGAGGGAAATCAATTGGTTTCTCGTATGAGCAGCGCGGCCTCACGCGCGGGCGCCACCGGCCGTCTGCTGACGTGGGCGGTCGCGACGACGATGGCCTGCGGGGCCGTGGGACTCTCAGGTGCGACGACGTCCGCCCACGCAGCCACCGGCTCGAAGGGGGACGCTGTCCACCAGCAGGTCTATCGGGAGAGCGGGCCATGGCTCGACTCGGCGTTCGTGGCGCTCAGCGGCGGTACCACGGGCTCGTATGAAGGCCAACTGTTCGCGGTCACGTCCGACCGCGGTGTCGCGTGGGTCTACGATCCTCGCCTGCCTGCCGGGCAGCGATGGCAAAGCCTCCGGCGAGTGCCAGGAAGCCAGGGCGGCTACGTGTTCAACGTCTCCGTCGCGGGTGATCACGGGAGCCTCGATGGTAGCGGGGATGTCCAGCTGGTGATCAGGGCGCGGACCGCCAGCGGCACCTTCGAGACGCGTTGCGATGTCCAGGCCAAAGGAATTGGCCCAGCGGCTCCTGAGGTGCCGGTGCTGTTCCCGACCAGCGGCCTCCTGAACAATTGCACCCAATGGGCGGTTGTCCGTCCGTGAGGCAACTATCAGGGCGGGTGGTTCTCGGTGTCGTTGACATCGAGAACCACCCGCCCTGATTGACCTGGATCTCATCACGAGATCGCCTCGGCGCCCACAGCGCATAACCTCAGCTGTTTAGTTAGGACGGCGCCTGGCCAGGTGCACGACTGGCCGGGCGCCTGGTGAGGTCAAGGTGCCTGTGTTCCGTTTCGGCATCGTCCCGCCGGAGCGCGATCTTTCTGCCGGCGCAGGCACCTCGGCTGCGGTTCACGCCGATCGGGATTCGGTGACGTGACCCGCCCTTCGGCCGCTCAGCATGCTGCTGCGGAGCCTTGCGGAATCAGTTCTGTTACTCGTCCTCGAGGACGTTGAACGGGAACTGCTTCTGGAACTGGTCCTGGTCTTGGTCCTGCTTGTTGAACTGCTTCTGGTGCTGCTGGTTGTTGTTGTGGATCCAGATGCGGACCTTCTGCTTGTTGCGGTGGCGGTTGTGGTCGCCCCAGCCGTGGCCAGCCACGAAGCCGTTGGCTACCGAGGTGACCGCGGATCCCGTGGCGGCATTGGCGGTCGAGGAACCCGCCAGCGCGGCAACGGCGCCGGACACGGCGGTGATGACGGCGAGAGCTGAGATGCTCTTGAACTTGGGCATTGTTTCCCCCCAAAGGTTCTGTTGCCCCTGTTCTTAATATTTTCCGGACTACGTTGGAAAATATCGTGGATGACGGCTAATGTGCCATCTGTCCAATTTGTTTCCCGGGGTGATTTGGGCTAAACGGGCTTCGTGATAGTTTGCCCTACTTAAACGCTCTCATCGCCTTTTTTGGGCGTTGCGGGCTTGGACGGCTGGTTCGTGTCGCTGCGCGGTGCGCTGAAGCGGTCCTGTACACAAATAAATGCGCCCTCGGCACAAAGTGTCGAGAGCGCATATTGGGTGATATGGATCCTATGGAGAAGCTTGCTCGAGCGTCTCTCAGCGGGCGCCGGCGTAGCGGAGTGCCTGGGTTCCGCCTCGGCTCATCGCTTCGGTGAAGCGGATGATGCCGCTGCGGGACACAGGCACTCTGGTGCCGCTCGCGACGACCGGGATGATGTCGCCTGATCGCCACTCGACCGTTCAACGCCGCTCATGCCGGGCGCTACTTGCTAGGGGAGTCCCGTCAGGGTTCCCTTAGAAGTCACGGCGTCGGTGGGTACAGCTGGAGCAGCTTGTTCTTGGCCTTCTGGTCCTGGTCCTGGTCCTGGTCCTGGTCCTGCCTTTCGGCCTGGTTCTGCGTCTGGTGGTTGTTGTTGTGGATCCAGATGCGGACCTTCTGCTTGTTCTTGTGGCGGTGCTTGCCGTGGCCGCCCCAGCCGCCGTTGCCCCAGCCCCAGCCTCCGTGCCCGCCAGCGACGAAGTCACTGCCCGGCGTGGCGTTGGCAGGTGCGGAGGTGGTCAGCGCGGCAGCGCCGGTCATGGCCGTGCTGGCTGCAAAGAGCGCCGCGATGGCAGTCTTGAACTTGGGCATTGAATTTCCCCCCAAAGGTTCTGTTGCCCCTGTTCTAAATATTTTCCGGAACTGCGTGGAAAATATCGCGGATGTTGGCTATTGCGCCATCCGTTGCATCTCATATTTCCTGGCCGAGTGTCAGGTAAACGGGCTTCGTGGCGTTTTGCTCGATTCTGACGCTCTCATTGCTCTCATTAAGCATTTATGAAATGGGTTGATATGATTTGTCCGAATTGCTCTTGATGTGGCGAACTGCTCCGCCGTTGAGAGGGGTAAATGCGCTCTCTGTGGCGAATGCGTCAGGGCCGGGCCTCGTCGGGTTCCACGATTCCGTGTATTACCGGCAAGCTGTACTTATTGATCTTGCTACGCATAGCCCCGAGGTGAGGAGCGCGTGGGCACAGCGTCCGCCTGGGGATGGCTCGGCCGGAGTCGTTGCCGGTGGGCCCAGGCGTCCAGTCGTTTGATCGCTTCGTGATCGGGACTGCCGTGTGGAGCGGTGAGCAGCACAATGACGTGTTCCTGATCGTCGATGCTGGTCAGGGCCTGCCAGTCGACGCTGAACTCTCCGACGACGGGGTGGCGGAGGCGGCTGCGGCCGGAGGTGTGCACGGTCACCAGGTGGTCGGCCCACCAGGTGCGGAAGTCCTCATCCCGTAGCGACAGCTCGCCCACGAGTTCTCGCAGCCGGGGTTGATCAGGGTACGCTCCTGCGGCCATGCGCAAGCTGGAGACCGCCTCCTGCGCGCGGGCGCGCCAATCGGCTTGCAGAGACCGGACGTGATCGTCGAGGAAGACCATGCGCACGTAGTTGCGGTGGGCCGGCTTCGTGGCGGCCAGGTCGCCCAGTAGTGCGGTGCCCAGCCGGTTCCAGGCGAGGATGTCCAGGTAGCGGCCCAATACCAGGGCGGGGGTGTCGACGAGGTTGATCAGCAGCCGGGCCGTCTGCGGTGTGATGTGCTGGTCCGCCTCGCCGGGATGCTCCAGCACGTCGGGGTAGGCCAGCTGGAACAGATGCCGGTGCTGGTCGTCGTTGAGACGGAGGGCGCGGCCGATGGCGCTCAGGACCGAACGGGAGGCGGTGCGCACCCGGCCCTGCTCCAGGCGGGTGTAGTAGTCGGTGCTGATCCCGGCCAGCTGGGCCACCTCTTCCCGGCGCAGGCCGGGGACACGTCGGCGGTATGGCGGCTCGGGCAGGCCATGCTCGGCCGCGCTGACGGCGGCGCGCCGGGCGGTCAGGAAATCGGCCAGCGGTCCCCTGGAAGGGGCAACCTCGATGCTGTCCATACCCGCTGATCATTGCACCGGTGCGGAGAAATTTCCTGGGAAGCGGCTTCCTAGGAATAACCGATCCTTCCAGGTCAGCGGCGTGATATGTGAGGGTGGCTGCGGAGGGAAGAGTCGACCTTGCGGTGCTGGAGGGGACCGTGAGGCCGCCTTCCCTCCTTTTGCGGGTGGATTTCGACGGTCATTCTCGGAAATGGGCCCATGCCCTCGCCGAGAGCCTGACATCGGATGACGGTGATGTGCTTCCTGACCGCAATGAGCGAAGCAGAGTGCCTGTGCATCCGCGTCGCTCATCGCTCGTCGGAGCTGATGATGTCGCTGGGTGACACAGACACTCGGCTGCGGATTTCACGGTGCTCGGGAGGCGGTCGCAAGACCCCGCTGTGCGCTCGCCCTAGGGGCTGAGGCTCGGAATGCTGTCCAGGACTTGATCCTGCTCTTCGTCCTCGCTCGTCTGATCTTGGTCTTCGTCCTGGCGGAGCTTCTGATCCTGGTCTTCGTCCTGGTCTTCGTCCTGGCGGCCCGCCTGTTCCTGGCTCTGCTGGTTCTTGTTGTGGATGTGGATGTAGATCTTCAGCCGGTAGCGGCCGTGGCGAATCCATCCGCTCCATCCACATTTCTTGCGGCAGCCGGCGAGGAAGCCCGAAGCGGCGGCGGAGGCAGCGGAGGCGGTCGTCGCGCCGGCCGCCGAGGTGGTGGTCAGCGCGTCCAGTCCGACGACGGAGCCCGTTGTGGCGGCGCTGAGGGCGAGGCCTGCGACGACACTCTTGAACTTGGGCATTGGAATCCCCCCAAAGGTTCGGTTGCCCTGTTCTTGACGTTTTCCGAATGATCGGCAAACGCGGTGGATGGCTGGCTAATGCGTCATCCGGTGCTCATTCTTGTTTCCGCGTCCTAATGGCGCGTAACGGGCCTCGTGAGGTTTTGCGACTCACAAACACTCTCGTTGCTATTATTGGGCATTTGTCGCGTGGATTGAGAGGATTTGTCCTTTGCGTGCGGCAGCTCATGCGGCCCTGGGAACACGTGAATGCGCCCTCGGCGGCGAATTGCCGAGGGCGCATGTGGTGCGATCCGGTGGCCCGAGCGCTCGGTGCGCGTTTTTCCTGGTCCGGCCCTTGAGTCAGTGCCGGTGCTCCGTGTCGGGTGCTGCGTCGGCTCATGACTTCGACGCTGTGCGATCACTCTTACGGACTTCGGTCACGGCTCACGTCAACCGGGATGTCTTCCCAGGACTGCCTTCCGATCGCTCCACGCTCACTGCCTGGAGTTGTCAGTCGTCATCTTCCTCGTCTTTGAGGACGCTCCACGGGAACTGGTCCTGGTCCTGGTCCTGACGCTGAGCCTGGTTCTGGCTCTGCTGGTTGTTGTTGTGGATGTTGATCTTGATCTTCTGCTTGTGGCGACCGTGGTGGCGGCCCCAGCCACCGCCTCCGCCCCATCCCCATCCGCAGCGCTTGCGGCATCCGGCGAGGAAGCCGGCCGTGGTGGTGGTGGCGCCGGAGGCTGCGGAGGCGGTCGTCGCGCTGGCGGCCGAGGTGGTGGTCAGCGCGCCCATGCTGACGGCGCCGCCGGTCGCTGCTGTGCTGATCGCCAGCCCTGCGACGATTGTCTTGAACGTGGGCATTGAGTTCCCCCCCAAAGGATCGATTGCCCTGGTTCCTGACATTTTCTAGATGATCGGAAAATGTCCTGGATGGCGACAATGCGTCATCTGTCCCTTTGATGTCCGATGTTCCGGTGTCGCAAACAGGCGTCGAACTGTTTTGCTATACACGAACGGTCCTATTGCTCCTATTAAACTTAAATGAAGTGAATTGAGGTGATTTGCCCGTTTTCCTCATGAGGCGGTCACGAGACAAGCGCGCCATATGCCCTATTAAATGGCGATAAGTCCGAAATGTCCGATATGGGGCCGCATGGTGGCGTGGCATGGCTATCGTGGGGTTAACGACACGCAGAGTGGGAGTGAACGCTAGGAGGAGGAGGCATGGCAGCTGAGCCGATCCCGCACTGGCCAGGACGCATGCTGGGCTCAGTGCACGTCAGGTCCACCCCGCAGGGGCCCGCCGACCAGGCGGTGTTCGTCCACGGATTGGCCGGCTCGGCCACCAACTGGACCGACCTCATGGACGAGCTCAAGGACACGGTCACCGGCCACGCGCTCGACCTGCCCGGCGCCGGATACTCGCCCGCGCCCGCCGACGGCGACTACACGGTCCCCGCGCACGCCAGGGCCGTGATCAGCCTCATGGAGGAGACGGGCCCGGCCCACCTGTTCGGCAACTCGCTGGGCGGCGCGATCGCCGTCAGGGTCGCCGCCACCCGGCCCGACCTGGTCCGCTCGCTCACGCTCATCTCGCCCGCCCTCCCGGACCTGCTCCCCAGGTACGGCCCCATCCGCGTGGCCGCAGCCGCGATACCCATGATCGGCGAGTGGGTGGCGGGCAAGATGCGCCTGATCCCGGCCGAGCAGCGCGTCAACGCCACCGTGTCCATGGTCTGGGCCGACGTGAACGCCGTCCACCCGGTACGCCTGCGCGACGCGATCAACGAGCTCCGCAGACGCGACGACCTCCCGTACGCCGACCAGGCGATGATCTGCTCGGCCCGGGGGATCGTGGCCGAATACTTCCGACGTGGCGAGGCCAACCTCTGGCGCCAGGCGGCCAGGGTCCAGGCGCCGACCCTGATCATGCACGGCCGGCGCGACCGTCTCGTCCGCCCGGCCACGGCCGCGAAGGCCCTGCGTACGTTCGGGAACGCCAGGATCGTGCTGCTGCCGACGGCGGGTCATGTGGCGATGATGGAGATACCGCAGGTGGTGGCGGCCGAAGCACGCCGTCTGATCGGTGAGACTCGATTGGGGAATGCCCCACTCGCCAGCTAGGTTTCAAGGTGAGGACAGGGGTCCCCTGGATAACGGGAGCGTAGAAAGTGTCGTTGCCACCGCTGGTCGAGCCGGCCGCAGAGCTGACCGTCGACGAAGTGCGCCGCTACTCGCGTCACCTGATCATTCCCGATGTGGGCATGGCGGGGCAGAAGCGGCTGAAGAACGCCAAGGTGCTGTGTGTGGGCGCCGGGGGCTTGGGCTCGCCCGCGCTGATGTACCTCGCGGCGGCCGGCGTCGGCACCCTCGGCATCATCGACTTCGACGTGGTCGATGAGTCCAACCTGCAGCGCCAGATCATCCACGGCCAGTCCGACGTGGGCAGGCTGAAGGCCGAGAGCGCCGCGGCGTCGGTCCGCGAGATCAACCCGCTGGTCGACGTCGTCATCCACAACACGGCGCTGACCACGGAAAACGTCATGGAGATCTTCTCCGGCTACGACCTCATCGTCGACGGCACCGACAACTTCGCCACGCGCTACATGGTGAACGACGCCGCAGTGCTGCTCGGCAAGCCGTACGTCTGGGGCTCGATCTACCGCTTCGACGGCCAGGCCAGCGTGTTCTGGGCCGAGCACGGCCCCTGCTACCGCTGCCTCTACCCGGAGCCCCCGCCTCCCGGCATGGTGCCGTCGTGCGCCGAGGGTGGCGTGCTCGGCGTGCTCTGCGCGTCGATCGGCTCCATCCAGGTCAACGAGGCCATCAAGCTGCTGACCGGCATCGGTGACCCGCTGGTCGGGCGGCTGATGATCTACGACGCCCTGGAGATGAAGTACCGCGACGTCAAGGTCCGCAAGGACCCCGAGTGCGTCCTGTGCGGCAAGAACCCGACGGTCACCGAGCTGCTCGAGGACTACGAGGCGTTCTGCGGCGCGATCTCCGACGAGGCCGCCGAGGCCGCCAGCGGCTCCACGATCACCGCGCTGGAGCTCAAGGACATGCAGGACCGCGGCGACAACATCTTCCTCGTGGACGTCCGCGAGCCGAACGAGTACGAGATCGTCTCGATCCCCGGCGCCACGCTGATCCCCAAGGGCGAGTTCCTCAACGGCTCGGCCCTGGAGAAGCTGCCGCAGGACAAGCGCATCGTCCTGCACTGCAAGTCGGGTGCGCGCTCGGCGGAAGCCCTGGCGGTCGTCAAGAACGCCGGGTTCTCCGACGCCGTCCACGTGGGCGGCGGCGTGCTCAGCTGGGTCAAGACCGTCGACCCCAGCCTGCCCAGCTATTAAGGATTTTCCGGCGGGGCTCCGCACGACGCCCCGGTTAAGGTCGATGGCGTGAACTCAGCCCGCCCCTGGCCGACCCTGGTGGTGGCCTCCGCGCTGACCCTGGTCTGCGCGGTGGCCGCCGGGGTCGCCGGCAGCGCGGCGGGCACCGAGCTCACCCGCGGCCCCAGCACCGCCGAATTGCACGCGGCCGCCAAGCGGGAGGTCGCCGAACGCTGGCGCACCTGGCCCGCGGGACGTATCTTCCCCGCCACATTGCCGTACTCCGCGGAGCAGGGCGGGCAGGAACGGGCCAGGAGAATCGGCATCTCGCCGCACACCTCGTGCGACTCCGTGGACGCCAAGGCCGCCAAGGCGCTGCGCAAGGCGGGCTGCCGGGGCCTGCTGCGCGCCACCTACATCGACGCGCTGCGCGGCGTGCTCGTCACCGTCGGCGTGGCGGCCCTGCGTGACGAGCTGGGCGCCGTACGCGCCAAGTCCGCGTTCGCAGAGAGCGGCGAGCCCGTGCCGGGGCTGCGCCCGCTGGCCTTCGCCAACACGATCGCGCACCGGTTCACCCCTGCCGTGCGCCAGGCCGGGTCGGTCCGGCAGGCGGGACCATATCTGGTGCTGACCACGGCCGGGGAGGTGGACGGCCGGCCGGGGAGCGCGGTCGGCGAGCCGCGCCCGGCCATCTTCGCCTTCGCCACCGAGATCTCCGAGCGCGTGCTGACCGGTCTGAGCACGCCGAGGATGCCTGATTGCGCGGCCGAGGAATGGCAGTGCTGAGCCAGGGCACTCCAGCAAGCGTGCTGAGACGTGTGGCGTCGGTGGCGGCGGCCGGGATGTTGTTGTTCACGGCGCCGCCGGCGCAGGCCGACGACGTGCGCGGCGGGCAGCGGCAGGTGATCAAGACGCTGGAGCTCACCCAGGCGTGGCGGGTCAGCAAGGGCGCCGGGGTCACGGTGGCGGTGCTCGACTCCGGCGTCGATCCACGTCACCGGGATCTCACCGGCTCCGTACGGGTGGGCAAGGATTTCACCGCAGGCGCGAACCCGCCCGGCGTGGCTCCGCGCAGGTTGCACGGCACGTACATGGCCTCGTTGATCGCCGGGCACGGTCACGGCCCCGAAGGAAAGCTGGGGATCATCGGCGTCGCGCCCGAAGCGGACGTACTGTCAGTAAGGGTCATCCTTGAGGACGAGGAGCCGGGGTTCCGCGAGTTCAACTCCGCCGAGCGCTTCGAGAACGTCGTGGCCCGAGGCATCAGATACGCGGTCGACGAGGGGGCGGACGTGATCAACATGTCGATCTCCAAGGAGCTGGCGACCCGGGAGGAGCGCGCGGCCATCCGCTACGCGATCTCCAAGGGCGTCGTGCTCGTCGCCGCCGCGGGCAACGACGGCGACCGGAAGATCGACGGAGACTTCGCGCCCTACTCCTACCCGGCCGCGTTCCCCGGGGTGGTCTCCGTGGGGGCGACGGACCGGCGGTTGCGGCGGGCCACGTTCTCCAACTGGAACTCCTCGGTGCAGGTGGCCGCGCCCGGCGTGGACATCATGGGGGCAGGTCCCGGCGACGAATACTGGGTCGGCAGGGGGACCTCGCAGGCGACGGCACTCGTGTCCGGCGTCGCCGCCCTCATTAAGGCGAAATATCCCGATATGTTGCCGCCGGTCGTCGCGCAGGCCCTCACCGCCAGCGCCACCGACCGCCCGCCCGGCGGCTACGACACGGCCACCGGCTTCGGCGTCGTGCATGCCGCCCGCGCCCTGGCCGAGGCGGGCCGGCTGGCGGGGCACACCGAGACCGCGACCGGTCCCGAGGCCCAGGACCCCGCCAAGCCGCTGGCCGGCGGTCAGACCGGTCCGATCAAGGTCATCGTCAGGGATGACAGGCGCGTCACGGTCTATGCGGCCATCGCCGCCGCCGCGGCCGTCGGCGCGCTCGCGTCCTTGACCGTCATATTCACGCTGGTCAGACGCGTACGCCGGGCGCACATCTCGCAAGACGCATGATCTCCCCACTTAGGGGGACGAAATAGACACCGAGCGAATATGGGAACGAGGCGGTGGTGAGGGCACGTAGGTCGATCCAAGGGCTGCCGCGCGCCGGGGGTGAATCCACGCCGGGACAGAGGAACCCGCTCGGCGCCACCACCGGCCGCCGGTCACGCGTGCGTGCCTGGCCGGCCGCGAACTCCAGCAGGCGCACGGCCGCCAAGCAGCGCGCCGAACTCGACGCGCTCCAGCAGGGGATCCGCTACCGGCGCATCTTCGTGGCGCTGCTCGGCGTCATCATCACCATGTCGGCGGCCGTCGTGCTGCTCGGCACGATCGGGCTGCTCGACGAGACGCGGGCACGCCCGCTGACCCCCGCCGAGCAGACCAAGTACAAGCAGGAGGAGATCGCCAGGCGCTGGCAGGCATGGCCGGCGACGGGCGTCTTCCCCGAAGAGGTGAAATACCTCGGGCTCGACCGCGCCCAGCAGTATGCCAGGCGCGTCGGCATCGCCCCCGAGACCGAGTGCGGCAAGGGCGTGGACGCCTCCGTGGCCGGCGTGCTGGACGACCACGGCTGCGTCACCATGCTGCGGGCCACCTACATCGACCAGACGGCGTCGTTCGTCTTCACGGTGGGCGTGGCCGTGCTCAAGGACGAGGCGTCCAGGGTGTCGGCCACCGGGGAGCTCACCCAGGACGACCGGGTGGGCGTGCTGCCCGTGGCCTTCCCCGGCACCGTGAGCGAGCGGTTCGGGCCCGACCAGCGGCAGCGTACGAGCTGGGTCGGCGCCGGGCCGTACATCGTCTTCTCGACCGCGGGCTACGCCGACGGGCGCACCAGGGCCTCGATCCCGCCCGAGGAGATCTTGCATCCTGAGTTGTGGCCGGCGGCCAAGTCGATCGGTCACCAGATCGCTTACTTCCTCGCGGACCCCCCGAAGGTGCCGCCTTGCACGCAGGGGAACGTGTGCTGACCGCCATCCGCGCGATCGCGGCCGCGCTGCTCGTCTTCACGGGATCGAGCGCCGACCCGGTCAGAGAGCAGCAGCAGTGGGTGCTCGACGCGCTCAACGTCGAGCAGGCATGGACCGTCACCAAGGGGGCGGGCGTCACCGTCGCCGTCGTGGACAGCGGCGTGGACGGCGAGATCAAGGAGCTGAAGGGGCGCGTCACCGCAGGCCCCGACATGACCTCGGGCTCGGTCGTGCGCGGCATGCCGCCCGGCAAGCACGGCACCGCCATGGCCGGTCTGATCGCCGCCTCCGGGGAGGACGACGGGCTGATCGGCGTCGCGCCTGAGGCCCGCATCCTGTCGCTGCCCATGGTCACGGACGATGACCCGGGGATCGAGTTCGGCGTTCCGCCGATGCAGGACGAGGAGATGGCCTCCGAGAGCCCGCTCGCCCGCGCCCTGCGGTACGCGGCCAACCACGGCGCCAAGGTCGTCAGCATGTCGATCGGCTCCTACGGGCCGCTCAAGTCCGAGCGCGAGGCCGTCTCGTACGCGCTCGGCAAGGGCGTCGTGCTGGTCGCCGCCGTCGGAAACGACGGCCAGAGCGGTTACGCCAGGGACAAGGGCACCTCCTACTGGAGTTTCCCGGCCGGCTACCCCGGGGTGATCGGCGTGGCGGCCACCGACAAGCAGGGCAAGAAGGCCCCGTTCAGCAGCGACAACCTGTCGGTGCTCGTGGCCGCGCCCGGCGTGGGCGTGCCCGTGGTCAAGCGCAAGAGCGGCTACGAGCTGTCGCAGGGCACCAGCTCGGCCGCCGCGCTCGTGGCAGGCGTGGCCGCGCTCGTCAAGTCCCGCTACCCGGCTCTGCCGCCCGAGCAGGTCGCCCAGGCGCTGTCCATGAGCGCGAGAGGCCGGCCCGCCACCGGATACGACGACCAGACCGGCTTCGGCGTGGTCGACGCCGCCGCCGCGCTCAACGCCGCCGAGCGGCTGACCGGCGTGCAACGCAGCGTGCCGGCGTCCGGCAAGGAACACTTCGGTCAGGGCGAGGACTCGCCCGTGCCGGCCCGGCCGGGACCCGACCCGTGGCACCTCTGGGTGTACGGAGGCGGTGTGCTGATCGCGCTCATCACGTTCTGCGGCGCCATCATCGTGCTCCACCAGCGAAAGGAAGAGTGAGCGGCTTCCCCATGCGGGCCTCGACCAGGCACAACGGCAGACCGGCGGTGCGCAGCGCAGGTTTCTCGTTGGTAAAAGATCCGCTAGGGTCCCGCGTCATGGGATACGAGCTGCGGGTGGTGCGCGAGTCGCCGCTCGCCTACGCCGAGTTGGCGAGGGCCATCGCGCCGGCCGGTTTCGAGCTGCGCGGATCTGACGAGATCGTGACCGGCCACCGGGGTAGCGCGTACACGGTGGCGCGCTGGCACGGCCAGGTGGTCGGCGAGCCCGGCTCCGACTGGCAGGTGGCACAACTCCTGAGGCTGTCGACCGCGCTCGGCGCCCGGCTCGTCGGCGAGGACGGCGAGGTCTACAGGCTGCGTGACGGTGTCATGGAGGTCGAGACCGGCGGTGACGTGGCCGAGATCGGCAAGTTCGACGAGATCATCGACGCCGGTCCCGCGGCATGGAGCCCCTGAGCCCCTTCGCCGAGCGGGTGCTCGACCTCGTCGAGCGCATCCCGCCCGGCAAGGTCATGGCGTACGGGGACATCGCCGAATACCTGGGCGAAGGCGGCCCGCGCCAGGTCGGCAAGGTGATGTCCACGTGGGGCGGCGGCGTCCCCTGGTGGCGCGTCGTCCACGCCGACGGCAGCGGCGCAGCCCCTGACCACCTGCAACGTTGCCTGACCCACTGGCGCGAGGAAGGCACTCCACTGCGCGCGGGCTCCGGTGAACGCGTCGACATGCGCCTGGCACGCTGGGACGGGCGTTCAGGCGATTTTCAGTAAGCGGGTTGACCTGCGGTTTCGCCGAACGGGCGAATCTGTGACATGTGACTCCCATTACCATGGGCAGAACACTGATGGCGGCCCGAAAGGCGGTGCCTCCCTATGGCCACCGGCGTCACAGCCCAGAGCCAGGGCGGTAATTCGCTTGCCGACCGCCTGAAGGCTGTCCAGGATCTTTGCGATCGTGGCGAGCCTCTGGAAGCGGTCATGCGAGCGGTCGGCTCCGGCGGACGCGACGCGGCGTTCGACACCGAGGTGCTCAGCGGTCCCCTGGGGACCCGCATCGATCTCGCGGTCAAACGCGGCGCCGCGCGGCGACGCGAGATGCTCGCGCTCGTGCGCCCGTATCTCGCGGGCGTTGACGCACGCGTCAAACACGACCTGCCGGTCGCCAGGCGGGTGATCGTGCACCTGATCGAGCACCGCCCCGACGAGGAGCTCATCGAGGGGGAGACGCTCAGCAAGGTCGTGGCCGCGGCGGCCGAGCCGTCCAAGCGCATCCGCAAGGGCCTGCGCTGGTACGCCGACCTGCCCTTCCAGGACGAGCTGCCGTCCGACCTCTATCGCCTGCGCCGGGCCGACATGGTGCCGGTGACCCACATCGACGACATCAACTGGGTCGACGGCAGGCTCCGCGTCACCGGCTTCGCCTACCTCGCGGGTCTGTCGGTGCGTAGCCGCAGGTTCAACTGGGCGACCGTGGTGCTGCGCGGGCCGCGCTGGCTGCCGCCCATCCGCATGCGCACGAAGCGCGTGTACGAGCCGGAGGCCACGCACGGGGCACGCGAGCCCGGCTGCAACTACGACTGGTCCGGTTTCACCGCGGAGCTGAGCCCTTGGCCGCTGCGCTGGCGCGGCGCCGTGCGCGGCGTGGTCTCCGCCGTGCGCCGCCGGATGCGGCACCGGCCGTCCGTGCCCGACACCACGACGTGGCGGGCCGAGATCGTGTTCTGGAGCCGTGGCGCGCGGGCCACCGGTCTGCTGCGCGGTTCGTCGCTCGGCCGGCCCGAGCGTCCCGCCGGGCTGAAGGTGAAGCCCGGCTGGTGGATCAGGCCGGTCTGGACGTCCGACCGGGCGCTGCAGGTCGTGCTCCAGCCCAACCGGGCCGAACTGACCGGCGTGTCACTCGACGGCGACCGCCTCGAGCTCAAGGTCTTCCTCCCGGGGCGCACGGTCACCAAGGGCCACGCCAGGCTGGGCGGTCACCGCATCGCCGCCGACTTCACGCCGTCGGGCGACGGCACGCAGGTGGTGGTCGCGCTGGCCGTGCCGTCCCTGCTGCAGGAGAAGGACGGGCGGCGGCTCTGGGTGGAGCCCAAGGGCGACCCGGCGGCCTCTGTCATGCTCGCCGACCTCGTGGAGACCCGCACGGTCGTGGGGGACCGCGAGATCACCGTGCTCGGCGACCGCCGTGACCGCGTCGTGGTCTCCGCCCACCGCATCCGTCCCGTGATCACATCGGCGGTCTGGGAAGGATCCGCGCTCCTGCTGCGCGGCAACTACCCGGACGCGGACGGCCCCCGCGCGCTCACGCTGCGACACCGGTCCGGGCTGTCCTATCTGCTTCCGATGGAGCGCTCCGGCGAGGACTTCTCCGTACGCGTCGAACCCGCCGCCATGGACCGCTTCGGCGAGCCGGTGCCGCTGGCGTCCGGCACCTGGAACATGTCGGTACGCCACCCGTCCGGCGAGATCGTGCCGCTGCGCATGGACCACGCCGCCCTGGCGGGACTCGACGAGAAACCGCGCACGTTCGACGGGCGCACGTACCGGATGATCTCGACGCGTTTCGACGTGCCCGTCGTGGCCGTCGAAGAGGCCCGTCCGGCGGACGAGCGCGGCGTCGCGGGCACCCACGTGTTGCGGCGGGTCTTCTACCCGGCGCAGCGTACGGAGCCGCTGACCGACGCGACCGTCTACGTCGTCAACGACGGGCGGCTCTACGCCGACAGCGTGCGCGCCATCTACGAGGAGCGGCTGCGGCGCGGCGACGATCGCGAGCACATCTGGATCGTCAAGGACGGCGCCTTCGTGCCGCCCGGCCCGGCGACCGTCGTACGCGCCGGCAGCCGCGAACACCACGCCGCCCTGGCCAGGTCCCGCCACATCGTGACCAACGCGTTCCTGCCCGCCTGGTTCCGCGCCCGCGAGGACCAGGTGGTGGTGCAGACCTGGCACGGCACCCCTGCCAAGATCATCGGCAACGACCAGCCCCACATGAACCGCGACCCCAAGCCGCCGATCTGGCACCGCCAGGCGGCGGAGGTGCGCGGCTGGGACCTGCTGCTGTCGCAGTCGCCGTGGGCGACGCCCGTGTTGCGCAAGGCGTTCGGCTACAAGGGCGAGATCCTGGAGAGCGGCCTGCCCCGCAACGACGTGCTCAACTCGCCGGACCGTGACGCTCTGGCGGCCGCGGTGCGCGAGCGGCTCGGGCTGGCGGAGGGCAAGCGGGTGGTCCTGTACGCGCCGACGTGGCGTGATTACGACCGCAAGAACGCCATGGTGAAGCTGGACCTGGCCAAGGCCCGCGAGGCGCTGGGCGCCGACCACGAGATCCTGGTCCGTGCGCATCCTATGCAGGCCATCCCCGCCGTTCCCGACATCGCCCACGACGTCACCACTTATCCCGACATGGCGGAGTTGTTGCTGGTGGCGGACGTCCTGGTGACGGACTATTCGTCGGTGATGTTCGACTTCGCCTGCACCGGCCGCCCGATCGTGATCTACGGCTACGACATGGCCAAGTACAAGTCCAAGCGGGGCCTGTACATCGACCTGGCCGAGCAGGCGCCGGGCCCGGTGCTGTCCACGTCGGCCGAGGTGATCGAGGCTCTCCGGTCGATCGACTCGGTGGCAGCGTCCCACGCCGACCGCTACGACGCGTTCCGCGCGACGTTTGCTCCCCGTGACGATGGCAAAGCGACCGCTCGGGTGGTCGATCACCTGTTTTCATGACCATCCTTTATGGTCGCCCGGCGTCACCGGCTCTTAAGACCATCCTTTACGGTCGCCCGGCGTCACCGGCTCTTAAGACCATCCTTTACGGTCGCCCGGCGTCACCGCACGCGCCGTAACCCCTTGCCGTCTGTCATGGCCGGTCGTGAAGGCTCACGGGTTGCTCGCCGTGACGGAGCGTCTTGTTGACCGGCTCCGTGGTCAGAGCTGGAGGCCGGGGAAGTCGCGGAGGAGGAGTGGGCGGTTGGGGTCGAACGTCGTCTTGCGGCCTTCGACCCCCAGACAGTCGAGCGCCACGTAGAGCAGCGACGACAACGTGGTGCCGCAGACGACGTCGCCGTTGTCGAACAGCTTGCGGATGCCGGACAAGGGGATCCAGTCAATGCGATCGGCCTCCCCGGGCGGGCCGACGTGCGTTGCCGACTCGGCGCGGTAGACGTGATGCAGGCTGTCGGTGAGGCGGTTGTCGGGTTGGACGGCGAGCAGCGGGCGCAGGAGGCCCGGACGCCAGCCGGTCTTCTGCTCGACCTCCCGCGCCGCGGCTGCCTGCGGCATCTCGCCCTCGCCGACCTTCCCCAGCGGGATCTCCCACCCCCAGCTGTCAGTGATGAAGCGGTGCCGCCAGATCAGCAGGACCCGGTCCTGCTCGTCGGTGACGACCGCCCCGGCCGCGGGTGCGGTGCGGACGAGGTGATGATCCCGATGCCGCCCGTCCGGCAACTCCACGTCCGCGATCCGCACGTCCACCAGCGGGGTGGCGTACACGGTCTTCTCGGAGTGGACCTGCCAGAACATGACCCTACGTTACAAGGACGCACGCTCCGTACGCACTCCCTTTCGTAGCTGGTCGTAGCGCTCCGTGCGGCGTGTCGCCGGAAAAGGTGGGATTCGCCCAGGTACGGTGGGCGGATCGCGAGGGGAGACCGGGCAAGTCGGCACGATCTACCTCTGTGGTCTGGTGGAATCTAGGGTTGTGAGTGGTCAGACCTGGCGGTTGGTACGACGCGGCAACGGCGGCCCTGTTGTGCCCCCTGTGCTCGACGAGCACCAGCGTGCCGTGGTCGAACACCAGAGCGGGCCTCTCCTCGTCCTCGCAGGTCCCGGCACCGGCAAGACCACCACGATCGTGGAGAGCGTGGTGGACAGGATCGAGCGCCGTGGCCTCGACCCCGAGCGCGTGCTCATCCTCACCTACAGCCGCAAGGCCGCCGAGGAGCTGCGCCAGCGGGTCACCGCACGCCTGCGCCGCACCACCCGCACCCCGCTCGCCCTGACCTTCCACTCCTACGCCTACGCGCTCCTGCGCCGCGAGTCGATCGGTGCGGGCAAGGCCCCACCCCGCTTGCTGACGGGCCCTGAGCAGCTGCTGGAGATCAGGCGGCTGCTCCACGGCGAGCTGGAGAACGGCGCGCTCGACTGGCCGGTGGCGCTCCGCGAGCCGCTCAAGACCCGCGGCTTCGCCGAGGAGCTGCGGGACTTCCTGTCGCGGGCCAACGAGCGCGGGCTCGACGCCGAACGGCTGGTCGAGCTCGGCCGGCGGCACGGAAGGAGCGACTGGGTGGCGGCCGGCCGGTTCGCCGAGCGCTACCAGGACAGGTTCGACCTCGACCCGGAGGAGACCTACGACTACGCCGAGCTGATCGGGGCCGCCTCGGCGTTACTGGCCCGGCCGGACGTGCGCGAGCGGGAGCGGGCGGCGCACGACGTGGTGTTCGTGGACGAATACCAGGACACCGACCCGGCGCAGGAGTCGCTGCTGGCCCAGCTCGCCGGCGACGGGCGTGACCTGGTGGCGGTGGGGGATCCCGATCAGTCGATCTACGGGTTCAGGGGCGCGGACGTCCAGGGGATCATGAAGTTTCCCCAGCGGTTCAGGACCCGCGACGGCCGCGACGCGCCGGTGCTGACGCTGCGGGTGTGCCGCAGGAGCGGGGCCGGCCTGCTGGAGGCCTCGCGCCGGGTCGCCGCCCGCCTTCCCGCGGGGCCGGGCGCCGGTCACCGCGACCTGGTCCCGTTGCCGGACACACCGGACGGCGACGTACGCGTGCTGCTGGCCGACAGCACCAGCCAGGAGGCCGCGATCGTCGCGGACACGCTGCGGCGGGCCCACCTGATCGACGGTGTGCCGTGGCACCGGATGGCGGTGCTGGTGCGCTCGGCCAGGCGGCAGGTGCCGCTGCTGCGCCGGGCGCTGACCAACGCCGGGGTGCCGACGATGATCGCGGGCGACGAGGTTCCGATCGCTCAGGAGCCGGGGGTCCGCCCGCTGCTCACCCTCATGAAAGTGGCGCTCGACCCCGCTCTGCTCGATGAGGGTGTGGCGGAGGAGTTGCTGACGGGGCCGCTCGGCGGCACCGACATGATCGGCGTGCGCCGGCTCCGGCGCGCGCTCAAGATCGCCGAGAACGAGGCGTCGGACGCCGGCGAGGCACGTTCGTCGGGTGAGTTGCTCGTCGCGGCCGTGCAGGACGTTCGCGAGCTCACCAGGATCGAGCCCCACGTCGCCGTCCCGGCCGAGCGCGTGGCCAAGCTGCTGGCGGTTGCCAGGGAGGCCCAGGGGACGGCGGAAGACCTGCTGTGGGCCGTGTGGCACGCCAGCGGGCTGGCCGAGCGCTGGACCGAGCTGAGCATGTCAGGCGGCCCCAGGGGCGCGCAGGCCGACCGGGATCTGGACGCCGTCGTGGCGTTGTTCGACCACGCGGCGAGATTCGTGGACCGGATGCCGAAGGCGGGCCCCGAGGTGTTCATCGACGACCTGGCCGCCCAGGAGATCCCCGGCGACACGCTGGCCGACCGGGCCCCCGACGGCGACGCCGTACGCGTGCTGACCGCCCACCGCTCCAAAGGCCTCGAATGGGACGTGGTGGTGGTCGCGGGCGTGCAGGAGGGGGTCTGGCCGGACCTGCGGCTGCGCGGGTCGATGCTCGGCGTCGAGGACCTCGTCGAGGTGGTCGAGGGCGCTCAGCCGAATGCCGCCTCGCTGGCCTCCAAACTGCTCGCCGAGGAGCGCAGGCTGTTCTACGTGGCCGCCACCAGAGCCAGGCGCAGGCTGGTGGTGACGGCCGTGGGCGGCGAGGACACCGACGAGCGCGCGTCCAGGTTCCTGTCGGAGCTGCTGCCGGGCGCGGTGGAGACGGCCACGGTGGACGACCGCGCCCGCTGGTTGAACATGTCCGCCCTGGTGGCGGACCTGCGCAGCGCGGTGACCGACCCTACCAAGCCCCGGAAGATCCGGCAGAACGCGGCACGGCAACTCGCCCGCCTCGCCGCCGCCGGCGTCCAGGGCGCCCACCCCAACGACTGGTACGCCCTCACGCCGATCTCCGACGACCGCGCCCTGAGCTGGCCCGACGACATCGTGAGCATCTCGCCGTCGGCTGTGGAGAGCTTCACCAAATGCGGCCTGCGCTGGCTCCTGGAGACCGCCGTCGGCGCGGCCGGCACCAGCACCGCGCAGGGCCTGGGCAATGTCATCCACGCCCTGGCCGTGCTGGCGAACACCGACCTGCCCAGCGAGGACCTCCTGGGCGAACGCCTCGACCAGGTCTGGCACGAGCTGGACTTCGGCGGCACCTGGTACAACCGCAAGCAGCGCCAGGTCGCCGAGCAGATGATCGGCAAGTTCCTGCGCTGGCAGAAGGACAACCCGCGCGAGCTGAAGGCCATGGAGGAGTCGTTCACCGCCGTGGTCTCCGACGGCGTGCAGATCAAGGGCCGGGTCGACCGGGTGGAGGCCGACGACCACGGCCGTGCCGTGATCATCGACCTCAAGACCGGCGGATCCAAGCCGAAGGCGGGCGAGCTCGACCGCCACCCCCAGCTCGGCGTCTACCAGCTGGCCGCGTTGCTGGGCGCGTTCGCCCGGCACGGCATGACCGAGCCGGGGGGCGCCGCGCTGGTCCAGCTGGGCAAGGCGGGCGGCAAGAACGACGCCCTGGAGCAGCGGCAGGACGCGCTGAGCGAGGACAAGAACCCGGGGTGGGCCGCTGAGCTGGTGGACACCGTCGCCACCGGCATGTCGGGCCCGTTCTTCCAGGCCAAGGTCAACGACGGCTGCCGCACGTGCGCGGCCAGGGCGAGCTGCCCGGTCAACGACAACGGGGGCCAGGTGTGCTGACCCCCGCAGAGCTCGCCGGCAAGCTCGGCATCCTTCCCCCCACCAGCGAGCAGGCCACGGTCATCGAGGCCCCGCTGGAGCCGATGGTGGTCATGGCCGGCGCGGGCTCCGGCAAGAGCGAGACCATGGCCGGGCGCGTGGTCTGGCTGGTCGCCAACGGCCTGGTCAAACCCGAGAACGTGCTGGGCCTGACCTTCACCCGCAAGGCCGCCGCCGAGCTGGCCACCAGGGTCAGGGAGCGCCTGACCGGACTGGCGGAGGCCGGGCTGGTCGAGCCGGGCGCGCTCGACAACGAGCCGACGGTCTCGACCTACCACGCCTACGCCGCCCGCCTGGTCACCGACCACGCGCTGCGCGAGGGCCTGGAGCCGACCATGCGGCTGGTCACGCCGGCCGTGTCGTGGCAGCTCGCCTCGCGGGTGGTCGCCATGTACGACGGGCCGATGGACAAGATCGAGCTGGGCCCGCCGTCGGTCACCGCCGCCGTGCTGGAGCTGGCCGGCGAGCTGTCGGAGCACCTGCGCAGACCGGCCGACGTGCGGCGGGTGGGGGAGTGGCTGCGCGAACGCCACGACACGCTGCCGGGCAGGAAGACGGTCGCCCAGCGCAAGCCGCTGGACGTCCAGGCCGCGAGGGAGCAGCTGCTGCCGCTGGTGGAGGCGTACGAGCGGCTGAAGCGCAGCCGGGAGGTCATCGACTACGGCGACCAGATGGCGCTGGCCGCCAGGATCGCCGCCAACCACAAAGAAGTAGGGCAGATCGAGCGCGAGCGTTACGCGGTGGTCCTGCTCGACGAATACCAGGACACCAGCCACGCGCAGCTGGTCCTGCTGCGCTCGCTGTTCGGCGGCGGCCACGCGGTCACCGCCGTCGGCGACCCCTGCCAGTCGATTTACGGCTGGCGCGGCGCCTCCTCAGGCAACCTTCGCCGCTTTTCACGAGATTTCCGGACAAGCGCGGGGGATCTGGCGCCCGTTCGCCAGCTCAGCGTCAGCTTCCGCAACGGCGACCGCGTGCTCGACGTGGCCGCCCGCGTCCAGCTCCCGCTCCGCATGGAGGCCCGTGAGGTCCCCGTCCTCGTCCCCGGCCCCAACCGGGTCGAGCGGGGCCGCGTGACCTGCGCCTTCCACGAGACCGCCGAGGACGAGGCGAAGTGGATCGCCGACGGCATCGCCAAGATCCTCGGCCAGGAGGTCGCCCCGGACGGGCTGCCGTGGGGCGAGAAGGAACGCAAGAAGACCGTCGCCATCCAGCCGCAGGACGTCGCGATCCTGGCCAGGAAACGTTCGCAGTTCCCGGCGCTGCGCCGGGCCCTGGAGGAACGTGACATCCCGGTCGAGGTGGTCGGCCTCGGCGGCCTGCTGACCGTGCCCGAGGTGAACGACATCGTCGCCACCCTGCGGGTGCTGTACGACGCCACCGCCGGCGACGCGCTGGCCAGGCTGCTGGCCGGCCCCCGCTGGCGGATCGGCCCCGCCGACCTGCGGGTGCTGGGCGAGCACGCCAGGGAGCTCGCCCGCGAGCTGAGCGAGAGCACCCGCGCCGAGGACCCGCTCGACCAGGTGGTGGCCGACCTGGCCGGGGAACGCGGCAGCCTGGTGGACGCCCTGGACGAGCTGCCGGACCGGGAGGAATGGCTGGAGTCGTTCTCGCCGCTGGCCCGCACCAGGCTTATCGCCCTCGCCCACGAGCTGCGCCAGCTCAGGGCGCACACCGCGCAGCCGCTGCCCGATCTGATCACGGAGGTGGAGCGCAAGCTCGGCCTGGACGTCGAGGTCGCCGCGCGCAGCGGCACGGTGAGCGCGTTCGCGGCGCGGGCGGATCTCGACGCGTTCCTCGACGCGGCGTCCAGGTTCGCGGGCGATGCCGAGGACCCGACGCTCGGGGCGTTCCTGGCGTACCTGCAGGCGGCCGAGAGCGAGGAGTTCGGGCTGGAGGCCGGCCGGGTCGGGGAGAGCAACAGCGTCAAGCTGATGACCGTGCACGCCTCCAAGGGCCTGGAATGGCCGATCGTGGTCGTGCCGGGGCTGTCGCAGCTGGTCAGCTCGAAGGGCACGATCACGACGGGCAGCATCTTCCCCGCCACGCCGGTGATGAACAGCCGGTGGACCGAGAACCCCCGCAAGCTCCCGTACGCGCTGCGCGGCGACGCCGCCGACCTGCCCAGGCTGGGCGGGCTCAGCAAGGAGGAGCTGGCCGTCTTCGACGAGCACTGCCGCGAGCGCGACCTGATGGAGGAGCGCAGGCTGGCGTACGTGGCTGTGACCCGCGCCCATTACCACCTGATCGCCTCCGGTTACCGCTGGGGCACCGCCACCAAGCCGCTGGCGCCGTCGGACTTCCTGCTGGAGATCCGCGACACCGCCGACCGCGTCTCGTTCTGGGCCGGGGACGTGGCGGAGGGCGCGACGAACCCGCTGCTGGCCGAGCCTGCCGAGGCCGTCTGGCCGGTCACGCCCGAGGGCCTGCGGTACGAGTCCGTGCTCGACGGCGCCCGGCTGGTCGAGGACGCGCTGGCCGGCACGCTGGCCGAGGCCGAGGACGACGAGCCGCTGCGGGCGTACGAGGAGGAGCGGCTGCGGGCCTGGGAACGCGACACCGAGCTGCTGCTGCGCGAGCGGGAGCGGCACATGCGCCGGCCCGCCACGATCGTCGAGCTGCCGTCGAAGCTGACCGTGTCGTCGCTGGTGACGCTGGCCACCGACCCGCGCGAGCTGGCCCGCAGGATCCGCCGTCCGGTGCCGGTCAAGCCCGCGCCGCTGGCCCGGCGCGGCACGTCGTTCCACAAGTGGCTGGAGACCCGGTGGGACCAGCAGCGGTTGATCGACGACCTCGAGCTGTACGACGAGCTGGAAGAGGCGGACGTGCGCCTGGCCGAGCTGCAGGAGCGGTTCGAGCAGAGCGAATGGGCCGATCGGCGGCCGGTCGACATGGAGGTGCCGTTCGAGACCATGATCGGCGACCGGCTGGTGCGCGGGCGGATGGACGCCGTGTTCGAGCTCCCCGACGGCGGTTACGAGGTCGTGGACTGGAAGACCGGTCAGCCGCCCAAGGGCAAAGCGGCCAAGAGCGCGTCGGTGCAGCTGGCGGCGTACCGGCTGGCCTGGTCGCACCTGGCCGGCGTGCCCCTGGAGAAGGTGGCCGCGGCCTTCCACTACGTCCGCGCGAACCGCACCGTGCGGCCTGTGAACCTGCTCGACGAGGCCGGCCTGGTCGCGCTCATCGAGAGCGTCAGGCTCGTAGATAGTGAAACGCCGGCTTCGGGTGCATGAGGAAGTCGTGGTGTGAGATGTTCCAGGCGTAGGCCCCGGCCATCTCGAACACCACCGTGTCGCCCACTCGCGCAGAGGTCACGATTTTTCGTGCGAAAACGTCCTTTGGCGTGCACAGCTGACCGACGAACGTGATCGGCTCGTCGCCGACGCCCGGTCCCTCGCCCGTGGGCAGGATCGTGCAGGGCTGGTCGTGGCCCTTGGTCACCGGAGTGCGCAGGTGGTGGGTGCCGCCGAGGAGGATCGCGTACGCCTCGCCGCGCACCCGCTTCACGTCCACGACCCTGGTCACGTAGTAGCCGCAGTACGCGGTCAGCGCCCGGCCCGGCTCGATCCGCACCCGCCGCCCGCGCCGCAGCTCGTGCAGCCCGCAGCCGTAGGCGGCCCAGTCGAACCTGTCGTCCGGGGCCGTATAGGACACCGCCATGCCGCCGCCCAGGTTGACCTCCTCGTAGGAGTCGTCCAGCAGCGTCCGCGCCAGGTCCAGCAGTTGAGCCGCCTGGAGGCCGCTGGCGACGTGGGTGTGCAGTCCGCGTAGCCGTACCCGCTCGTCGAACAGCGGCAGGCACTCCGCCACACCGGTGTCGTCCATCCCGAACGGCCCGCTCATCGTGAGCGCGGCGCCCTCGACCGGCAGGTCGGGGTTGAGCCTGAGGAGCACGTCGGCCTCCAGACCCGCGGCGAGGAGGCGGCGCAGCTCGTTCGGTGACTCGACGTGGATGCGGTGGTGCGGCAGGCGCAACTCGGCGTCGGTCTTGCCGGGACCGCCGAGCGCCACCCGCGCGCCCGGGAACAGGCTCGTGACGTGCGCGTGCTCGCCCGCCGACGACACCTCGAACCCGTCGACATGCCCCGCCAGCACGCGCAGCAGTTCGGGGTCCGGATTGGCCTTGACCGCGTAGTACAGCTCGATGCCCGGCAGCGCCTGCCGCACGGCCGCCACGTGCTCCTCCAGCCCCGGCAGGTCGTAGAGGTAGGCGGGGGCCTCGGCGAGGCTCAGTGCGGCGTCCTGGACGCGGGCGGGGATCATGCGAGCGGGTTCGCGATCGGGACGTAGCCGGCCGCGCGGTCGGCCGCTCTGGCCCAGCGCACGCCCAGGTTGGCCTTGGCCGGCAGCGGGGCGCCGGCCAGCAGGTCGGACAGCGGCAGCGGCCAGCCGAGGTCGGCGGCGAGTTTGGCGAGCAGGTCGCGGGCGATCCGCCACAACGCGCGCAGCAGCGCGTCGTCGTGCCCGGCCACGGCGGCGGCGATCTCGGTGAGGTGGTTGACCAGCAGGCAGTAGACGACGCGGGCCCAGCCGCGCTCGGCGTCGTAGGTGAGCGCCCGGGCGACCTCGGGGTGCAGCCCGCCGAGGTCATGGCGTCCGGCGACGAGCTTGGTGCCCTCCAGGTCGCGGAAGACGGCCTGCGCGGGCCTTCCGGCCGCGTCGAGGCCGACCAGGACGTTCTGCAGGTGGGGCTCGAGTACGACACCGTGGGCGAAGTACAACTCCACCACCGGCAGCGCCACCGCCGACACGTACGCCGACCACCACGTCAGCGGTTCCCGCGCCGGGGCGTCCAGGGCGAGTGCGGCGGCCAGGACCGGGGTCACGCCGGGGTCGCAGGCGGCCCACGGGCTGTGCCGGACGATCACGCCGAGGCCCTCGTGGAGCCGGGCGCCGAGGGCGGCCGAGCGGTAGCCGGGCTCGGGGAGCCAGCGGGTGGCGGGGTGCTTGGCCGATATTTCGTCAAATATGGGCTTGAGGTGGGATGTGAGCTCTACGGCTCCGGCCAGCTCGTACCAGGCGTTCTTGCGGACACAGTTCGTGATCCGCACGTTCAGCGAGAACTTCAGGCAGGCCTCCGCTTCCGCGGCGTACACGGTGCGCACCGACGAGGTCGGCGACACGACCGGCCCCGGCCCGAGATCGATCAGCTCGGCTCCGAACGCGGGCCGCAGGAGGTCGAGCTGCCACGGGTGCGCCGGCAGCAGCCGGTAACCGTCCGGCGCCCGGCCCATGCTCTCCAGCGCCGACACGTCGCCCTCCTCCGCCAGCACGTCCTCGCGCACGCCGAGCAGGCGGACGGGGAACGCGGCGTGTGCTTCGGGGGCGTACCGCAGCCAGCCGTCCCCGCCGCGGCTCTTGGGGCTCGGGTGGAACGGGTGCCCGTACACCAGGGCCTGCTCCGAGGCCAGCCACGGATCGGCGGGCGGCTCGGCCAGCGCCCGGGCCCGCAGGATCGCCGCCACGCTCTCCCTGCTGGCGGCGACCTGTTCGGCGAACTCGGTGTTGTGCCCCTGCAAGTCGGACTCGACCAGCCCGACCAGCTCGTCCACTGTCAGCGGCCGCCAGGCGCCCTGCCGGAGACGCTCGGGCGGGCCGTCGAAGCGCAGTGCGGCGCCGCCGTACGTGCGGGCCCGCAGCAGCGTGCCCGCCACCCGCAGCAGCAGGTACGGCGGCGCCGGCCACACCAGGCCGCGCGGCCCGGCCACCTCCCGCACGCAGCAGCGCAGCAGGGCCGCCAGCGTCGCCTCCTCTGCCAGGGCGGAGGGCGCGTCGATGGCCAGTGCGTCGGAGCTCGCGGAGCTCGCGGAGCTCGGCATTCAAGCTCTCCTCAGGTAGTTGGGGCCACTGGTGCCGTAGTACTTGTTGATGTCGCGCGCGCCGGAACGTTCCTTGGCCACCAGCGTCCCGGCCGTGACCATGGACTTTCCGGTCAGCCGGGCGGCGTCCACAGTCCTGGCGCGCAGGAGTCTGGCCATGGGGTCGTCGCCGTACTCGTCGAGCGCGTCGGCGAGCGTGTCACGCAGCAGGGTCGCGGCCTGGGCGTGCGGCAGCGCCCCGAACGCCACGGCGGCGGCGGCCAGGTGCAGCGTGATGGTCACGAACACGTCGGCGAGAGCGTGCGGGTCGTCGTTCAGCATGCGCTCGTCGGCGAACGCCGGCGGCTCGATCCCGGCCGCCCTCAGCCTCGCCGGGGAGGCCAGCAGCCCGTCGTTGTCCTTGACCAGCAGTTTCATGCGGTCACCCTGGAAGACCAGGGCGAGGTTCTGCTGATGGGCCTCCAGCGCGACGCCGTACCGGACGAACAGCCGCACGTTCCAGAGCAGCAGCAGCCGCAGGTACGCGGGGATGACGTCGCCGACCTCTCGGAGCTCGGCGAGCACACCGGGCGCGTTGAGCGCGGCCACCGGCACGATCTTTCCCTCCGGCAGGCGCCTGACCATCCACGCCAGATACTCGTGGCCGGCGTGCGCATAGGTCTGCTCGTCGGCCAGGAGCACGTCGGGGTCGGCCAGCTCCCGCAGCAGCAGCTCGGCCTTCGCCCCGTCGCCCAGCGTCCCGGGCTTGATCGAGCGCCGGTTCCGCACGCCGAGGGTGCTGATCGGCAGCGGCAGCTTGAGGTGTGTGCGGGGGTCGAGTTCGACGGTCCGCATCGACAGGGTCGGCCGCACCGTGACCCGCGCCTCCTCCAGCACCCGCACCCCGTCGACCTTCCGCACCTCGCCGACGGTGAGCGGATGCACCGGAAAGAGCACCTCGTCGGGGGCGACGTCCCACGGCGCCGTGCCGGCGGGAAGTCGTGCGGCGGAGCCCGGCGCAAGTGCACGGCGGGGCACCGCCGCCCATCGCAGCTCGAAGGAAGGCGCAAATTCCGGCGCGTAGGCCGGCAAGTCGCGCTCCGACACCCCCAGCCGCGCCCGCGACGTCGGATAAACCGGGTGATCCACGAAGGCCGCCAGCGCCTCGTACGACGGCCCCCGCCGAAGCACCTCGACCGCGTGCGCGTCGTGCAGCTCAAGCGCCGACAACGCCGCCAGGCACTCCTCGAAGAAGGCCGCGACCCCCTCGGAGTCCGCCGGGTCGGCCACCTCCACGAGGGTCTCCAGCACCTGCTCCAGCCCCAGCCGCTCGTCCTCCGCCACCACGAAGTCCTGGAACAGCGCCCCGGGCGCAAGCCGCACCCACCGCCCGTCCGCCAGCAACATCCCCACGCCGTCCTTGGTCCTGGTGACGCGGGCGGCCAGCCCCCCGTAGTCCTCGCGCAGCAGCGCGTTCAGCACCCGGGCGGCCAGATATGCCTCCCGATCGCTCATTCGATCACCCAAGGCCGCGCGGCCCGGTACGCCTCCACGGCCGTGTCCACGCGTACCCGGTCGGGTCCCACCGCCCGGATCACGCCCAGGTAGTCCCGGTTCGTATGGGTGAGCGAAATCACGTCGCCCACCTCCCGCAACGGCCGATGCCACAGCCGCACGTCACCGCGCTCCACGAAGTCGCTCTCCGGCGCGGCCTTGATCGTCCCCGCCCGGTCGGCGACGACACTGACCGCACACCCGTGACGGGCCACGGCAGGCATGGCCGGCAGCCGCTCGCCGAGATGCACCCGCAGGATCCACTCGAACAACGGCACCCCGAGCACGTCCGCCATCAGGAAATCGCAGTGATCCCCGATCACCCGGTAATTCATCTCGATGACGCGGGGCCCGTCGGCAGTGAGCACGTACTCGGTGTGACACGCCCCGAATCCGATCCCCAGAGCGCTCAGCGCCGCCAGCACATGGGCGTCATCCGGCGACGACGGCGGGGACCAGTCGAGCCGCTCCTCGATGAAGTACGGCAACGCCCCCAGGGTCGTCCCGAACCCCCCGAGCACCCGCACCTCGTCCCCGTCGCCCAGCGTTTCGAGCGTCCGCAACGGCCCTTCGAGGTATTCCTCCACGACCAGCGCCTGGCCCGGCCGCCGCCTCCTGACCGCGGCCACCGCACCGGCCAGGTCGCGCTCGACGAGCATGACGTCCTCGCTGGCCACACCCTCCCGGGGTTTCAGCACGACGGGGTAGGGCAGACCGTCGGGCACCGGGTCGCCGGGCGCGAGCCGTGCCGACCTGACCTGCTCGACCCCCGCCTGGAGGAGCTTGCGACGCATCAGGAACTTGTTCTTGGCGGCCACGCACGCCCGCCAGTCCTTGCCAGGCAGTCCGAAATAGGCCGCGGCCAGCGCGGTCTCCGCCTGCAGGTGGTCGGAGTTGGAGAAGATCACGTCGGGTTTGCCGAGCTGCTCGATCGTGTCGATGACGGCACGCGGGTCACGTACGTCGCACGCCACCGCATCGGGATGCCGCTCCGGCCGATCCGTCAGGATCGTCACCTCGCAGCCCAGCGCGCGGGCCGCGGGCAGGAAGCCGTCCGTCACGGAGTCGGTCGGCTTGAGCGCGGTCAGGTAGAGCCGCAACGCGAAGGCACCCCCGTGGATCAGGTAAGGCTAACCTAACTGCTCGATCCTAGCCGTACGGAGATCGTTCCGGGGCCTGGATTCCCTAATCAGGGGCTAACCGCAAGGTCATAGGATGACATGGGATTTGGGAGGGGGCGGCCAGTGGAGATGACCGCGGAAGAGCAACTCATCGGACCGCTGCTTCTCGCGCGCGGCACCATTGACAGATCCTCGGCGCTGCGTGGCGATGAGCAGTGGGTGGAGCAGGCATGGTCCGACCCCACGACCAGGGTGCTGGTGATCGACGACGGTCACACGCTGGTGCGGCGGGCCGGTGACGAGGTGAGCGCGGTGCTCTTGAGCCCCGCGGACGCGCCACGGGGACAGCGTTACCTGCTGGGGGTGGAGGACGGAGTCTCCTATTTCGCGGTGGCCGCGCCACTGCCCGGCGTGCCCAAGGGCGAGCTCAACGGCCGCGTCACGATCCCGATGAAGCTGCGCGACACCCCCGACGGCGAGCCGGTGGCGGCCGGACTGCGCCAGGTCGGGGGCCTGTTGGGCGATCGGGACGCGGGCCTGCTGGTCTACGCCGTGGCGCTGGAGGCCTGGCATGCGACTCACGAGCACTGCCCGCGCTGCGGCGCCCGCACCACCATCCAGGCAGGCGGCCACATCCGCGTCTGCCCGCAGGACGGCAGCCAGCACTTCCCGCGCGTCGACCCCGCCGTGATCATGCTGGTCCGCGACAAGGCGGACCGTTGCCTGCTCGCTCGCGGTCCTCAGTGGCCGAAGGGACGCCTGTCGATCCTGGCGGGGTTCGTCGAGCCGGGGGAGTCGCTGGAGCACGCCGTCGTACGCGAGGTCGCGGAGGAGGTCGGCATCACCGTCGTCAACCCCCGCTACCTCGGCAGCCAGCCCTGGCCGTTCCCGCGCAGCCTCATGCTCGGCTTCTTCGCCGAGGCGACCTCGACGACGCTCACGCCGGACGCGGAGGAGATCGCCGAGGCACGCTGGTACTCACGTGAGGAGCTTGCGGCGGCGCTGGAGTCGGGCGAGCTGCGCCTGCCGCCGCCCGTGTCGATCGCCCGCCGCCTCATCGAGACGTGGTACGGCGGCGAGCTGATCGACGACCACGCCTGGTAAGGCGGCGACCAGGCTGGTGAGGCGGGGGATCAGGCCGCTTCGAGGAGGGCCTTGACCTCGAGTGCGGACGGGTTCGTCCGCACGACGCGGCCGTTCGGGGTCTCGATCACCACGGTCGGCACGGTCTGGTTGCCGTTGTTGACGCTCATCACGAACTCGGCCGCCGACTGGTCGCGCTCGATGTCGACCTCGCGGAAGCTGATGCCCTCACGGGTCAGCTGGGCCTTGAGCCGCTTGCATGGGCCGCACCAAGTGGTGCTGTAGACGGTGAGCGCCATGTTGGGTGATCCCTCCAAGGGTCAGGAAAACAGACGCTCCGTGCAACAACACGCAGCGCCCGGTTAATCCTCAAGCTCCGCGAGCTCCGCGAGCTCCGCGAGCTCCGTAGAGTTAGCCGATGCGCTCGGCGATCCATGCCTGCACGCGCTCGGCCACACCGGGCTCGCGGTAGAGGGGTGCGCTGTGGTTGGTCCCCGGCTGGGTGATCACCGTCACCGGCACGCCCACTTGGCCGAGCATCTGCTTGGCCAGCATGCTCTGCACCGGCGGCACGAACTCGTCCTGCGAGTGCACGGACAACATCGGCGCGTCGTGGCGGCTGGCGTGCCAGGCCACCTCCATGCTCGCCCAGACCCGCGAGCACTTGCCCTTGGGCGCGCAGCCGCCGGCCAGGCGGATCGCCGACTGGCGGAGCTTGCGCTTGCTGGGGTCGGTGGTGTTTTCCCCGTCGGAGTAGGCCCGCAGCGGCGAGATGATCGGCGACAGGCCCACGACGCCCTTGAGCCCGCCGATGCCGTCGCCGTACGTGCCGACGGCCGCCGCGATGTGGCCGCCCGCGGAGAAGCCGACGAGCACGTAATTGTTCGGGTCGAACGCCCACCGGTCGGCCTGCTTGCGCGCCGCGGCGATCGCGGCCAGCGCGTCGGTGCGCTGCGCGGGCCAGGGCGCGTCGCCGGACAGCCGGTAGTTGAGGTTGAAGACCGTGTAGCCGAGCTCGGCGTAGCTACGGGTGATCTCCTTCATGTACCTCTTGTCGCCGCTCGACCACCAGCCGCCGTGGATCAGGAAGACGCCGGGCCGCTTCATGCCGTCGGGCGTCCACCAGACGTCCATCTGCTGGCGCCGGTGGCTGCCGTACGCGACCGTCTCCACGCTGAGGCCGCCGATCCCGTCGGAGTTGACCGGGTTGCTCACGACAGGGGCGGGTGTGGGCTCCTTTGTCGTCGCGGTCGCGGCGACGGGTGTGAGCACAACGGCAGCGAGCGCGAGAGCGCCCACGTAAACCGCAGTTCGCACGGCCTTCCTTTCCCCCATGAAGATGGTCGGCCCCATTGTGGGGGAAGAGACCAGTTCTTTGCATCTCGTTGACTGGGAACATAACCCGGCAGGCATGTTGCCAGAATAAGGTCCTAGGCCGCCAGTACTGGGAAGATGAATGGGTGACGAATGTGGTGGACGACGTCCTGACGGGCCTGGATCCCGAGCAGCGCGCGGTGGCCGAGGCCGTGCGCGGGCCCGTGTGCGTGCTCGCGGGCGCGGGCACGGGCAAGACCAGGGCGATCACCCATAGGATCGCGCACGCGGTACGCAGCGGGGTCGTCGACGCGCAGGGCGTGCTGGCTGTGACGTTCACCACTCGGGCGGCGGGCGAGTTGCGCCAGCGGTTGCGCGCACTGGGGGCGCCCGGCGTGCAGGCCCGCACCTTCCACGCCGCCGCGCTGCGCCAGTTGACCTACTTCTGGCCCCGGGTGATCGGCGGCGAGGCGCCGTCGGTCATCGAGTCGAAGTTGCCGGTGCTGGCAGAGGCATGCCGCCAGATCCGGAAAAATCCCGACCGATCCGAGTTGCGGGACATCGCCTCCGAGATCGAGTGGGCCAAGGTGACGCAGGTCGGCCCGGAGGACTACGTCGCCGCCGCGGCCAAGCAGCACCGCACGCCGCCCGTGGCGGCCGAGGAGATCGCCCGGCTCTACGAGGCGTACGAGCATCTCCGGCGCGAGCGTCACCTGGTGGACTTCGAGACCATCCTGGAGCTGACCGCGGCCGTGATGACCGAGCACCAGGAGGTGGCGGCGCAGATCCGCCAGCAATACCGCTATTTCGTGGTCGACGAATATCAGGACGTCAACCCGCTGCAGAAGCTCCTGCTCGACACCTGGCTCGGCGGACGTGACGACATCTGCGTGGTCGGCGACCCCAATCAGACGATCTACTCCTTCACCGGCGCCAGCCCGCGCTACCTGACCGGGTTCGCGGTGGAGCACCCGCATGCCGCCGTCATCAAGCTGGTCCGCGACTACCGCTCCACTCCGCAGGTGGTGGACCTCGCCAACCTGGTCATCGCCAAGAGCAAGTCGCCGCACCGCATGGAGTTGCTCGCGCAGCGCCCGGACGGACCGAAGCCGGTGTTCGCCGATTATGACGACGAGCCCGCCGAGGCCGCAGGCGTCGCCCGGGCCATCAGGAAACTGCTCGACAAGGGGGTGCCGTCGCGCGAGATCGCGGTCCTGTTCCGGGTCAACTCCCAGTCGGAGGCGTACGAGGAGGCGCTGTCCAAGGCCGAGATCCCGTACGTCGTGCGCGGCGCCGAGCGGTTTTTCGAGCGCCCCGAGGTCCGGCAGGCGGTCGTGCTGCTGCGCGGCGCCGCCCGCTCGGCCTCCGGAGAGCCGCTGGCCTCGGAGGTGCACCACATCCTCGCCGGCGTCGGCCTGACCCCGTCACCGCCCGGGGGAGGCAAGGCCAGGGAGAAGTGGGAGTCGCTGAAGGCCCTGGCCGACCTGGCGGAGGACATGGCCGCGGAGGGCGGCGACCTGCCCACGTACGTCGCCGAGCTCGAACGCCGGGCCTCCGAGCAGCACGCCCCGCCGGTGGAAGGCGTCACCTTGGCTTCGCTGCACGCCGCCAAGGGCCTGGAGTGGGACGCCGTGTTCCTCGTCGGCCTCACCGACGGCATGCTCCCGATCATCTACGCCGAGACTCCGGAGCAGATCGAGGAGGAACGCCGCCTCCTCTATGTCGGCATCACGCGGGCCCGCGAGCACCTGTCGCTCTCCTGGGCACTTGCCCGCGCACCTGGCGGGCGCAAGAGCCGCCGCCCGTCCCGGTTCCTCGACGGACTCACCGGCCGCGCAACCGCTCCGCCGCGCCTGGCGCCGGCCGCTCGCGAGCGTCGTACGGTGGCCGCGCCCGTCAGTTGCCGGGTCTGCGCCAAGACGCTCGTGGCGGCGGCGGAGCAGAAGCTGGGCCGGTGCGCGACCTGCCCGGCGGACTACGACGAGGCCCTGCTGGAGCGGCTCAAGGCGTGGCGCACGGCCACGGCCAAGGAGTCCAAGGTCCCGCCGTACGTCGTCTTCACGGACGTGACGCTGCAGGCGATCGCGGAGCGGGCGCCGACGACGGAGCAGGAGTTGCTGTCGATCGCGGGCATCGGCCGCGTCAAGGTCGAGCGTTACGGCGCGGCCGTCCTGTCCCTGTGCCGCTCGTAACGGTTCCGAAATCCCGGCACGGAATCATCGGACAAGCCAGGCCGCGTTTGGGATGAAATGGGCGGCACGTCAGACTTGTCCAAGAACCGGACGGCACAAGGGGGACGGCGACGTGAACGAGGCGCTCAAGGAGCTGCTCGATCTGCTCGACCTGGAACAGATCGAGCTGGACATCTTCCGGGGAAGGAGCCCCGAGGAGCGCATCCAACGCGTCTTCGGCGGGCAGGTGGCGGCGCAGGCCCTGGTCGCGGCAGGCCGTACCGTCCCCGACGACCGCTACGTGCACTCGCTCCACGCCTACTTCATCCGCCCCGGCGACCCGTCGATCCCGATCGTCTACAACGTGGAGCGCGTGCGCGACGGGCGCTCGTTCACCACTCGCAGGGTGGTCGCGGTCCAGCATGGCAAGGCGATCTTCACGATGTCGGCGTCGTTCCACATCCCCGAGGAAGGCGCCGAGCACCAGGCGTCCGTGATGCCCGTCGTTCCGGAGCCTGAGACGCTGCCCACCTTTCAGGAGCGCATGTTCGAGCTGGTCGGCGACCACCCGGAATTCCGTGACTGGCTGTCGCGGCCCCGGCCGGTGGACTCCCGGCACGCCACGCCGCTGACCTGGGAGGCGTACGACAAGCCCGAGTTGCGCAGCGCCAAGACCAACGTGTGGTTCCGCTACGACGCCGAGTTGCCGGACGACCCGCTCCTGCACGTGGTGCTGGCCGCGTACGCCTCCGACTTCACGCTGGTCGACACGATCCTGCTGGCGCACGGCATGGCCTGGGGCGTCTCGAACATCATGGGCGCCTCGCTGGATCACGCCATGTGGTTCCACCGCCCGTTCCGCGCCGACGACTGGCTGCTCTATGCGCAGGAGTCGCCGTGGTCGGCTGGCGCGAGAGGGCTGGCTCGTGGTGAGATGTTCACCGCGTCGGGCGATCTCGTGGTCTCCGTCGTCCAGGAGGCCATGATCCGGCCACTGAAATAGGGCG
This sequence comes from Nonomuraea polychroma, assembly GCF_004011505.1. Taxonomy (NCBI): domain Bacteria; kingdom Bacillati; phylum Actinomycetota; class Actinomycetes; order Streptosporangiales; family Streptosporangiaceae; genus Nonomuraea; species Nonomuraea polychroma. The sequence continues at coordinate 7,796,734 of NZ_SAUN01000001.1, read as the reverse complement.
ACGAAGTTACAAAATCGCAGGTCGAAAATATGTTGCCCCTTCCCGGGTTCCCGGTTTAGGGTCATGGTCAAGCGAGTCGGACACTCCTGTTCCGACGATCTCAGAGAGTGGAGGTGAGCCCCGGTGATCAGCATTCAGATGTCGGCCACGCAGTGGCTCGCTTCCGCGTGCCGTGACTCGGTGAGGCTCGTCGATGGGCCGGCCAAGCTGCGGCAGGAGAAGTCTGTCCGTAGCCAGGCCGCCGCCTTCTACGCGCACGCCCACTTCGGTGCCGCTGTGAAGGGCGCTCCCGTCTACGCAGCGCGTATCGAACTGCCGGCCAACCAGCTCACCAACGGTGGACTGTGCGGTCCGCAACCCTGGAGGGATACACCGGTCATAACCTGACCGGCGAAAGTAGCCCCCAGGCCGCGGATCCACAGACGGATCCGCGGCCTATTTGTTTGTCCGTGATCCCGACCCACCTACGAGGTGCCCGACCAAGATCAAAAAGATCGACCAAAAGGAGAAGCAGATGGGGGCCAAGACGATCATGGACCTGATCGACGAAGCCAAGATCCCCTGTCGTACCGACCCTGACCTGTGGTTCGCCGAGTCGCCGGAGGACGTGGAGTTCGCGAAGGCGCTCTGCGGCGGCTGCCCGATCCAGAAGGCCTGCCTGGACCGCGCGCTCGAGCGCGAGGAGCCGTGGGGCGTCTGGGGCGGCGAACTGATCCTCAGGGGGACCGTCGTTCCCCGCAAGCGTCCGCGCGGGCGTCCCCGCAAGCACCCGGTCGCTGCCTGAACACCGCACCATCGAGACCTTCGAGCAAGAAAGCGAAAAGCAAATGAGAGTTCAACCGACGAGGAGCCTCACAGTGTCTGATCTCATCCATGACCTGGTCAATGACCGAATACAAACCCTCCACCGGGAGGCGGCGGAGCAACGTCTCGCCCTGCACGTCAGCCGGGTGGAGCGGGCGCGGCGAGAGGTCAAGAAGGCCAACGACCGCCTCCGCAAGGCCCTGAGCCAGCAGATCTGACGCGGAGATCCTGCCGCCGGCGCAGGATCTCCCCGTGAGGCCAGGTAGTCGAAGAGCCGGGCGCAACCCAGCGCCCGGCTCTTCCCATTCCGTGACAACCCGCCCCCTCGCCTCGCCTCGAACCTCCCTGTCCTCGACGATGGACGCCTCCATCGCGCCCCCTCTTGAGCCGAATCCAAGCCCCCACCCGGACGCTGCCGCCTTGGACGCTGCCGGCCCGGACGCTGCCGCCTCGGACGCTGCCGCCCCGGATGCCCCCGGCCCGGACGCTCCCGCCCCGGATGCCCCGGCCGCACGCCCGTGCCCGGATGCCCCCGCCCCGCACGTCCCCGGCCGCACGCCCGCACCCGGACGCCCCCGCCTCGGACGCTCCCGCCGGGCGCCCTCTCGGTCCCGCCCAAGACGGATGCTTCACGTTGGGCGGACGTTCAACCGGCTACCACCGGCACTGCTGAAGATGGCGCGCCCAGCGAACATCAACCCGCCATTACCCACATGTCTGAAGCGGCGCGCCGGCTGGACGTTCGCCCGTCACCGTCCACACGTTTGCGGGTAAGCTCCCGGAGCCGGCCGCCGCCTTGAGTCCGCTTGAGTGTGCTTCAGCGCGAGGCCTAAGCGGTGGGCCGTACGCCCCTCCTCACGCCATGGGCGGGCGCGACGGACTCTTCCTGCGCGGACCAGAGGTGCGCCGCCATCCATGCGACCCCGATCGCCGCCACCACCAGCCCACCCAGATAGACGGGCAGCGGCACCACGTTCCGAAGCGAGCCGGGAATCATGCCCGCGGCGTACAGGCCCACGGCCACGACCGGCATCGCCCGGCTGCGGACCGCCGCGACGCTGAACGTCAGCACCCCGATCACCAGAACGACCGACGTGACCAGAAACGCCCGCCCGGTGCTCCCGGCCAGCAGAGCGCTCACCGTGCCGCCGCCCAAGTAGGGGAAGACGAAATGAAGGATGTACTCGATGGCGAACGCCCCAGCCAGCCCCGCCGAGTTGAGCACGTAGCCGCCGAGCCCGAGACCGCCAGCCGTACTCCGAATGTGCAGATAGATCCCGGTGATCGCGAGTAAGCCGGTGAGCGCCGCGAACGGTGCGATGGCGTGCGTGAGAGCCGTCTCCGGCACGAACCCGGCCCGCCTGGCCGAATTGACCACGAGCAGCAGGGCGCAGACGAACCCCGCCGCCCCGGTGACCCGATAAACCCGCATCTCGAAATGCCCCTTCTCTCGGTGATAACGCTCGTTATGATGCTCGTTATCGCCCGATATGGTGAGACCGTGCCGAGAGACGTAAGCACCCCGAAAGAACTCGGCGCACTGCGCCAGGACCTCCTCGACGCCGCCATGCGCGTGCTTCGCGAACAAGGGGCGCTCCACCTCACCCTCCGCCGCGTGGCGGACGCCGCGGGCACTTCCACCATGGGCATCTACACCTGCTTCGGCGGCCGCGCCGGCCTGCTGGAGGCGATCTACCGGTACGGTTTCAGCATCCTCCACCAGGACATGACCACGTCGCTGAACGGCCACACGGACCCGCTTGCCCGGATCATGGCGGTGGCCTACGGCTACAGGCGGTTCGCCCTGTCCGATCCCGCGCTGTACGCCCTGATGTTCGAGCGCCCGCTGCCCGATTTCGACCCCTCGCCCGAACAGCGCCACGACGCCCTGAGCCTGACCTTCACCCTGCTCACCGAGGCCACCTCCGCCGCGGCCGACGCCGACCTCATCCGCTCCATCGACCCCGTGCGCGCGGCGTACCTGGTGTGGACCACGATCCACGGCATCGTCAGCATCGAGCTCACCTGCTCACTCCGCAGCCCGCTCCCGGGCTGGTTCCTGGATTCGCGCGAGGAAGGCGAACGCGTCCTCACCGACGGCGTCAACGCCCTCCTCTCAGGCCTCGCCTGACACCTGCGCGTACGAGGGAAGGAGTGTGCCGGGCCGGTCAGCCGATGGCCAGGGGTTGGTCGTCGGGGTCGTCGGCGAAGCCGGGAACCCAGCGGATCACCTCGTCGCGGAAGCGGGCCGTGGTGCCCAGTTGGCAGAGCACGCCCACGCCTGCCGCATGAACCCGGTGGATGAGCACATACGAGGCCGGCAGGTTGAGCTGCCGCACCACGTTGCCGGGGCGCAGGTCCGTGACGCTGGCCGCCTGGGCCTGGAGCCACTCCCGGCTGAAGGAGAACTCCTCCACCGCCGTCGGCTCCACGTACGGCGCGAGGAAGGCACGCAGTGCGTCGGGGTCGATCTCGATGTCGGGACGGATGAAGCCCTCCTGGCGCAGCCCCGCCACGACGGTTTCCATGTCGCCCTGGTTGAAGATGCGCATTAACTGCCCGAAGACCCTGGGGTAGCCGTCAGGCAGGCGGTTGACCGCGCCGAAGTCCAGGACGCCGAGCTTCCCGTTGGCCAGCATGCGGAAGTTGCCCGGGTGCGGATCGGCGTGGAGCATCCCCACCCGCGCCGGCGAGCAGAACAGGAAACGTACGAAGAGCAGGCCGGCGTGGTCGCGTTCCTCTTGGGCGCCCTCGGCGATGATGCGTGACAGCGGGGTGCCGTCCATCCATTCGGTCACCAGGACCATTTCGTTGGCCGCGATCACATCGGGGACGTGGAAGTCGGGGTCGCCGTGGAACTCGAGAGCGAAGGCGTGCTGGGCCTCGGCCTCGCGGAAATAGTCGAGCTCCTCCGCGATGTGCTCACGCAGCTCCGACAGCACTGCCTTCATGTCGAGGCCGGGCAGTAAGACGCCGAACAACTTGCCCAGGCGGGCCAGCTGGGCGAAGTCGCCGAGCAGTGCCTTGCCCGCCCCCGGGTATTGGATCTTGACGGCCACCTCCCGGCCGTCGTGCCATACGGCCTTGTGCACCTGGCCGATCGAGGCCGCGGCGGTCGGCTGGTCGTCGAACGAGCGGAAATTCTCCCGCCAGTCGTCGCCCAGCTGCTCCGTCAGCACCTTGTGGACGGTGGACACGGGGAGCGGGGGAGCGGCGTCCTGCAGTTTGGTCAGCGTGGCGCGGTAAGGGCCGACGATCTCCTGCGGCAGCGCCGCCTCGAAGATCGACAGCGCCTGCCCGAGCTTCATCGCGCCGCCCTTGAGCTCGCCGAGCACCTTGAAGACCTGCTCGGCCGTACGCTGTTGGACCTCCTGCGCCACGATCTCAGCGGACTTGCCGCCGAGGCGCTTGCCCAGTCCGAGGGCGGCACGACCGGCGAACCCTAAGGGGAGCGTGGCCAGCTTGGCAGAACGCGTGACAGCACGGCGCGGAAGATCGCTCACACTGATGCGCGGAACCTCGGCAGAGATGCCGCTTCCCCCCTTCGTGGTCGTCCCCGGATCACGTCAGTCGCGCTTGGGCGACATGACCATTCTTAGCGAATAAGGATTGTTTCGCATACAACGACATTGCGGATGTACCCGCCAGGCCTGCCGATTCCAGCGCCAATCAGGTGATACATCCATTGTGCCGTTGGTCACACTGGACTCTTTGCCATCCAGGTGAGCAAGCGCATGCCCGGTCGCTTCCGCCGCGACCAGGGTCGCGAGAGTCGTGTCGCAGGCGATCTCGCCTGGCGGGTAGCCGCCCAGCCGGGCGGTGACGATCGGCCAGGCCGGGTCGTCGTCGCGGCGTGTCAGGTCGAGGCAGTGCAGGCATGCCGTCTCACCGGGCAGCACGAGCGGGCCGACCGTGCCGTGGCCTTCGAAGGCGGACGCGAGCAGGTGAGGGATGCCCAGGCAGGTCAGCTCGTTGACGAGCACGCCGTCCATCGGGCCGACGGGCGCGAGGATGACGAGGTCGGGGCGGTCCGACCTGTCTCCCAGGTACGTCCCTCCGGCCAGCACCTCAACCGCCGGCCGGACCAACTCCTGCCCGTCGATCCGCCTGCCTGTTCGTTTCCTGCGGGGGGCCGGTTGAGCTCCTTCTCCTTCTTCTCGTCCTCCTCCTCGCCGACCGGCGTTTCCCTGCACTGCCTCGGTGTCCCGCAGATCCGCGGTGTGGGATGTCTCCGGAGGCCGGTGGGTTGCGGACCGGCGTTGGCCTGCGCTGCCCTCCTGACGGGTGCGTGCGCCTGACGCGGGCATGGCGGTGGCCGGGGTACGGACGGCGCGGTCGGATGGGGGCGTGGTGGTGGCCGGGGTTCCGACGGCGCGGTCGGGTGGGGGTGTGGTGGTGGTCGGGGTCCGGATGGCGCGGTCGGGTGGGGGTGTGGCGGTGGTCGGGGTGCGGGTGGCGCGGTCGGGCGCGGGGACCGGGATGGCCGGCGAAGGGATCGGCCTGGGTGTGCGGGCAGCGGATCGGGGGTTGCCCTGCGGTTGGTCGCTGTGCCGCTGGTCGGCCGCCATGTCATCGCCGCCTCCGACTGCGCGCCCGCCTGATGTCAGCCGGAGGGCCGCCGCCACGGCCCCTTCCTCCCGCGTCAGGCCCAGCTCCGCCCACGTCAACCCGCCTGGGGTGATGTCGCTCGCCCGGACCCGGCCCGAGTCGATCACCCGGATGTGCCCCACACCGGCGGCCGCCAGGAGCACCACGATCTGTGCCCCGACCCGCCCGGCCCCATAGACCCGCACCCGAGCCGCGCGTCGTCGCGCCAGGAGACCGATCCCGCCATCAGGCGCGGTCGAGGACAGATCGAGGGCTTCGAGGTCGGGTCTCAGGCGGTCCCGCTCGGCCAGCGTGAGGTCGCGGAGGGGCGCGGGGCTGGTGGCGGCGTCGTGGAGGGCGCCTTGCGCGGTGAGCTGGTCGAGCAGGGAACGGGCGTGACATTCGTCGAGCCCGGCGGCGCTCGCCGCGGCCAGGACGCGCGCCAGGTCACGGGTCCCGTCGAGGCCCGCGATCCACTGCTGAACGGATCGGGCCAGGCCGGACAGCTTGATGGCGCGCAGGGGATGCACGCCGTATTGCAGGGTGTGCTCATCGCGGATGATGCGCCGGAGGGCGGGCTTCACACGTGGCCTCATGGCGGGAAAGGTTCGCACGCCACAGCAAGATCCCGAGCCGGTTCCGCCCGGCCTGTGGATAACTTCTCCCTCCCGCCGCGGTCCGGCCGAGAGGGCCGCAGGGAGCGTCGAGCATGCGGCCACGGATAAAGATCAGGTAAATCAATCTTTCCCAAACAATGACCCATCCTCGACGTACGAACCATCGCCCGGAAGATCGCCTAGTAACCACCTCGATTGCCGCAAGTCCCCCCAAAGTTGCCCAAAACCAAGACCATCAAGACCCGGAACCCTCGCTGCGCTGGGAATCCTCGCCCCACCCACCACCACGACGCAGTCAGACCTGCTGGAGAGCCTGGCCGGGCATCGGGAAAGCCGCGTGCCCAAATTCACCGGCTCTTAATCATCTGACCAGCAGAAACAACGTCCACCCTCTGTGGAATTTCGTCAGTCTCGGCTACCGTGCATATGTGCCCCCCGAGACAGTCGAGGTTCGTCGCAGTTCTCGTCGCCGGCGTACGGTTTCCGCTTACCGCGACGGCGACAAGACGATCGTGCTCCTGCCCGCCTGGCTGAGCGGTGAAGACGCGGATGAATGGGTGAGCCGGATGCTGGATCGGCTGGCCGCGAAGGAACGCAGGCGAAGGCCGACCGACGAGGGCCTGCTGGAGCGGGCGAGGGAGCTGTCGTCGAAATATCTCGACGGCAAGGCCGAGCCAGTGAGCGTGCGCTGGGTCGACAACCAGCAGCACCGCTGGGGCTCCTGCACCCCGGAGAACGGAACGATCCGGATCTCCACCCGTCTCAAGGGCCTGCCCGAGTGGGTCATCAACTACGTGATCATCCACGAGCTCGTGCACCTGCTCGTGCCCAGCCACGGCCCCAAGTTCTGGGCGCTGGTGGAACAGTATCCGAAAGCGGAGCGTGCCCGCGGGTTCTTGGAGGGGTTCTCCGCCGCAGCCCACACGGCGCCGGAGGAGTGTTGACGCGCATCGCCGCGGTCCTCGTACGTCAGCACATGGCGCAGGCGGCGCCGCCGGGTGTCGACCCGAGGGAGTTCCTCGAGGCGGTGGCCGAGGACACCTACGAGATGGTCGCGGGACTCGAGCTCGTCACCCCGGTCCTGATCACCAGCGTTCCCGGCCTGGACGAGATCGTCTGGCCCGGCACCGAGGTCGTCACGATAGCGGAGGACGAGCCGGTACGGGCCGTGCTCGGCCGGCTCAAGGCCGATCAGGCCGCCGTGATCTGCGGCGACGCGCCCGATCTGCCGCCCCTGCTCGTCGGCAAGCTGTTCAGGGAGCTCGGCAGGGCCGAGATCACCGTCTGCCCGGCGGAGAACGGCGGCGCCGTGGCTCTGGCCTGCGCGCTCCCCGCCCCCGCCTGGGCCGATCCTGACCTGGACGACGAGAACGTGGTGGCCGCGCTGCGCGCCCAGGCGCCCGGACCGCGGAAGGTAGCCACCACCCCCGGCTGGCACCGCCTGCGCACGCCGCACGACGTCGCACGCCTGGACCCCGGCCTGGAGGGTTGGGACAACACCAGGGCGCTGATCACCGCACGATGAGCGGCGCGGCTCACCGCACGATGAGCGACACGCCTCAGGGCATGACGAGTGACCCTGCTCAGGGCACGGTGAGCGACACGACTCACGGCATGACGAGTGACCCTGCTCACGGCACGGTGAGCGACACGACTCAGGGCACGGTGAGCTCGGCCAGCACGGCGCGGTGGTCGGTGCCCGGCACGTCGCGCACACTCACCTCGCGCACCCCCACCCGCTGATCCACCAGCACGTGGTCGATCGTGATGATCGGCGGCATCCGCCTGTTCGCCGGCCAGGTCGGGATCAGCCCGGCCCCCACCTGATCGGCGGCGTCCTTGTAGCCCCTGGCCAGCAGCTTGCGCATGGCGGCGTGGTCGAGGGAAGCGTTGAAGTCGCCCGCCAGGATCCGCACCCGGTCGGGGGAGGCGGACGGCAGCGCGGCCAGCGCGTCGTTCCACTGGACGACGTTCGGGCCGATCGGCGGGTAGGGATGCACGTCGACGAACTCGATCGGGTTCCCGCCCGGCAGCGAGACCAGCGCGGCCGGCATCTTGTGCCCGACCGGCGGCGCCACGTCAGGCAACTGCGCCATGGGGTGCTTGGAGTAGAGCCCGCTGCCGCCGGCGCTCCACTCGTCCTCCAGCACGCGGTGCGGCATCAGCTCTTTGAGCCCGGCCGCGTCCAGGTCGGAGACCGCTCCGGGCGTCAACTCCTGCGTGCTCAGCACGTCGGGGTCGAACTCCCGGACCAGCTTCATGATCGCTTCGATGTCCGCCCGGCCGAACAGCATGTTGATCGTCATGACCTTGAACGGCCGGCCGGCCGTCGCCTCGGCCGTGCCGAGCGCCCTGGGCAGCACGCTGAAACCGAGCGCGGTGGTGGCGAGTAACGCCACCGCGGTGGCGGCGCGCTTGCGCCCGACCGCGGCGATCAGGAGGGGGACCAGCGAGCCGGCCGCCGCGTACGGGGTCGCGGTCATGATCTGCGTGGGCAGCGATCCCCGCTCCAGCCCCGCCACCCTGGCGACCGCCCACGCCGCGAACGGCGTCACGGCCATCCACGTCAGTGCCGACCCGGTGAACCTCCGGCGTCTGCGTACGGGCGTCACGATCGTGCCGCCGACGGGCGACTCAGCCGAAGTGCTCACCAAACCCCCCTCTGGAACGACGCCATGGACTCTAACCAACAGCGCGCGAACCAGAGCCGAGCGCGGCCTGTCCACGTTTGGCCAATCGCCGCGTGGCCTCGTCCGACAGGTCGGGGATCTCGTCGACGGGGAACCAGCGCAGGTCCAGCGACTCCTCGCTGATCACCGCCTCGGCGCCGGGAGGCGCCACGGCGGCGTACTCGACGTCGAGGTGCCAGCTGGTCGGCGGGTGGCACCACACCACGTGCTTGTCCACCGCCAGCGGACCAGGCAGCAGCTCAAGTCCAGAAATGCCGGACTCCTCCCAGGCTTCCCGCAGCGCCGCGGCCGCGAGCGAGGTGTCGGAGACCTCGCAGTGCCCGCCCATCGGCAACCACATCCCTGCCTTCGGATGCAGCGTGAGCAGCACCTGCGTGCCGTCGTGCGACAACACCGCCGTCGTCGCCGTCAGATGCCCCGGCACGCACGCGCGCAGCATCGCGTCGTCGTGCGCCCGCAAGTGGTCGAGGAACTCCTGGCGCAGAGCCTCTTCCTCGGGCGTGGGCGCGGTCCAGGCGGACAGCACCGCCACCGCATCGCGGTGCAGGCTCAACTCTTGTCGCCCTCGCCCTCGCCCTCGCCCGGCTCACCCTCGCCCTGCTCACCCTCGGGCTCGGAGCCGCCAGGCTTTCGCTCCAGCTCGGAGATGTCCCAGGCGGCCTCGCCGCGGACGAACGCGTCGGGGTCATCGAGGTCGTCGGCCGTCGGCATGAGATCCGGGTGGCCCCAGAGCGCGTCGCGGCCGTCGATCCCGCGCTCGCTCTCCAGCGCCCGCCACAGCGTCGCCGCCTCGCGCAGCCGCCTGGGCCGCAGCTCCAGCCCCACCAGCGTGCCGAACGTCAGCTCGGCCGGGCCGCCGGTGGCCCGGCGCCGGCGTACGGTCTCGGCCAGGGCGACGGCGGAGGGCAGCTTGCCCTCGGCGCTCCGGTCGACCACCGTGGCGACCCAGCCCTCGACCAGGGCGAGCATCGTCTCCAGACGCGCCAGGGCGGCCTTCTGCCGTTCGGTCTCCTCGGGCTTGAGCAGCTTGCCGCCGCTCAGCGCCTCTTGGATCGCCTCGGGGTTGTTGATGTCGAGCCCGCGGATCTGCTCTTCGAGCGCCGAGGTGTCGAGCGTGATGCCCTTGGCGTATTCCTCGACCGCGCCCAGCAGGTGCGAGCGCAGCCACGGCACGTGCTGGAACAGCCGGTGGTGCGCGGCCTCGCGCAGCGCCAGGTAGATCCTGATCTCCTCGGAGGAGATCTCCAGGCCTTCGCTGAAGGAGGCGATGCCGCCGGGCAGGAGCGCCGCCGTGTCCGACAGCGGCAGGCCGATGTCGGTCGTGCCGACCACCTCGCGGGCGAGTGAGCCGATGGCCTGGCCGATCTGCTGGCCGACCATCATGCCGCCCATCTGCTTGAGCATGCCCATGAGAGGGCCTGCCATCTGCTGGGCCTCGGGCGGCAGCCCGGAGCCGCCGAGCGCGCCGCCCATGGTCTCGACCATGCGCTCGGCGATGGGCTCGCAAAGTTTTCGCCAGATCGGGATGGTGTTCTCGATCCATTCGGACCGGCTCCAGGCCTGCGGGTTGGCCACGCCGCTGGGCAGCGCGGTCGCCTCGTTAAGCCACAGGTCGGCCAGGCTCAGCGCCTCCACGATCTGGCGGCGCTCGCCTTCCATGACGCTCGGGTCGCCCTGGGCGACCACGGCGTGGCGGGCGATGTTCTTGGCCATGTCCCAGTTGACAGGGCCTGAACCCTGCGGCGCCGACAGCATGTCGGCGAACTGGCGCATCGCCTGAGCCATCTGCTCAGGGTTGCCGAACATGGCGAACGGGTTCTCATTGGGGTCGTTTTCGCGACCTGGCAGGTCAGTCACCGCTCTACCTCGTGCAGGATGGAGGAGTCCACATCCGCCACGTTAGTCGTCCTACGGCGGATCAGTGCAAAGTGAGGACCTGGTGCCTACCTCGAAACGCCCGCGCCAACCCGTCGTCGCCGTCACCGGCGCGGCCTCCGGCATCGGCCGCGAGCTGCTCGCAAGGCTCGTATCCTCCGCGGATTTCCGCAGGGTGGTGGCCATCGACGAGCAGCGCGGCGACGTCCAGGAAGCCACGTGGAGAGTGATCGACGTACGGGATCCGCTCTTGGCGAACCGCATCGCGGACATCGACGTGCTGGTCCATCTGGCCGGCGACTACGCGGTCGACTCCGACCCGGGGAAGCGGCGGGCGTACAACCTGCGAGCCGCTCAGACGGTGCTGACGGCGAGCGCCGCGGCGCGCGTGCGCCGTGTGGTGTTGGTCACGAGCGCGATGGTGTACGGCGCCGCGCCCGACAACGAGGTGCCGCTGCCCGAGGACGCCCCGGTGGCGGCCGAGCCCGACACCGGTGTCGTGGGGGATTACCTGGAGATCGAGTCCCTGGTGCGCCGGTCGCTGCGCAGCCATCCCGGGCTCGAGGTGACCGTGCTGCGCCCGGCGGCGGTGGTCGGCCCGGGCGTCGACACCGTGATCACCCGCCACTTCGAGTCGCCCAGGCTCCTGACCGTCAAGGGCTGCACCCCGCACTGGCAGTTCTGCCACGTCGAGGACCTGCTGTCGGCGCTGGAGCTGGCCGCGCGCGGCGTCGTCACCGGGGTGGTGGCGGTCGGCTCCGACGGGTGGCTGGAGCAGGAGCAGGTCGAGGAGCTGTCCGGCATCCGCAGATTCGAGCTGCCCGCGGGTCTCACGTTCGGCACGGCGCAGCGGCTCCACAGGCTCGGCATCACCCCGGCGCCCGCGACCGACCTGCACTACGTCGTCTACCCGTGGGTGGTGGACTGCGCGGCGCTGCGGGAGGCGGGCTGGAAACCTTCGTGGACCAACGAGGCCGCGCTCGAGCAGCAACTGGAGCTGCTGGAGAACCGGACGACCGTGGTCGGCAGGCGGCTTCCCGTCAAGGAGGCCACGCTCACCGCGGCCGGCGCCACCGTCGCCGTCATCGGCACCGCCGCGATCGTCCGCCAGGTACGCAAAAAGCGGCGTCAGTAAAGGTTAGGCTCTTTACCGTGGACGTCATCCGATTGCTTGGCATTCGCGACACACCGCTGTCCGTGGACGAGGTGCTGGCCGCCGTGGGCGACCACGCCGCGGGCGGCACCACGATCTTCGTGGGCACCGTGCGGGAGCAGGACCACGGCAAGCCCGTGACCAGGCTCTCCTACTCCGCGCACCCCACGGCGGAGGCCGAGCTGCGCGCGGTGGCGGAAAAGGTCGTCGCCGACTTCCCCGTGACGGCGCTGGCCGCCGTGCATCGGGTGGGCGACCTGGAGCTGGGTGACACGGCCGTCATCGTCGCGGTGGCCGCGCCGCACCGGGACGAGGCGTTCAAGGCCTCCCGCCGGCTGATCGACGACCTCAAGGCACAGGTCCCCATCTGGAAACACCAGGTGTTCGCCGACGGCGAGACCGAATGGGTCGGCGCCTGCGAATAAGCTCATCATCATGTCACGACGCGCCCTGACCCTGCTGCTGGCGGGATTCCTCGTGCTCGCGCTCGGGGTGGTGGGCGCGTTCCGGCCGGTGCCGTATGTGGTGCTGAGCCCCGGCCCGACCGAGAACACCATCGGCGAGGTCGACAAGAAGCCCGTCATCGCGATCAAGGGCCGGCAGACCTATCCCACCAGTGGCGCGCTGAGCCTGGTGACCGTGGCCTACCAGGGCGGCCCGGCCGCCCAGATCGACCTGCTGACGGCGTTGCGCGGCTGGATCGATCCCACCGTGGCGGTGGTCCCGCAGGAGACCATCTTCGCTCCCAACCGCGACCCCAAGGACGTCGAGGAGGAGAACACGGTCGAGATGACCAACTCCCAAGACTCCGCCACCGCCGCCGCGCTCAGCGAGCTCAAGATCCCCTTCAGCATGGTCGTGACCGTCTTGTCCACGGAGAAGGGCAAGCCCGCCGACGGCAAGTTGCAGAAGGGCGACGAGATCAACTCCGTCGACGGCAAAGCAGCCACGGACGTCAACGTGGTGAGCAACGCGGTCAAGGCGCACAAGCCCGGCGAGAGCGTGGTCTTCAACGTCACCAGGGGCAAGGAGAAGCACGACGTCACCGTGCCGACGGTGGATGCCAAGGGGCAGCCCCAGGTGGGCGTGGTCATGCAGGCGAAGTACAAGTTCCCGTTCGAGGTCGACATCAACGTGGGCGACGTCGGCGGGCCCAGCGCCGGGCTGATGTTCTCGCTCGGCATACTCGACAAGCTCACGCCCGGAGAGCTCACCGGCGGCAAGAAGATCGCCGGCACCGGCACCATCCAGCCGACGGGCGAGGTCGGCGCGATCGGCGGCATCCAGCAGAAGATGGTGGGCGCGAAGAACTCGGGCGCGACCATATTCTTGACACCGGCCGACAACTGCGCCGAGGCGATGAAGGCGGTGCCCGACGGCCTTCGCCTGGTCAGAGCGGATACGCTGCATAACACAGTGCTGGCACTGGACGCACTGCGCACGGGCAAAGGAAACGTGCCCGCGTGCGAGGCTGGGTGAAACTTCTGGCGATCGCCGTGCGTTAGCCGTATGGCTGGCCTAGCGGTGTAGGTTGCCAGACACGGACCGTTTCTTCATTACGACGAGGGGTTGGCATTGAGCTTCCGGACCCCAGGAGCCGGCAGGGCCATGCGTATGCCCCGCCGGCCACGACTGCTTCTGCCTGTGGCGATCGCTCTCGTGGCGATCGTGGCATTGTTCTTCCTGTTTTCCGGCATCTATACCGATTATTTGTGGTTTGACGCTGTCGACTACTCGTCGGTGTTCACCGGGGTGGTGCTGACCGAGATCGTGCTGTTCTTGGTCGGGGCGCTGTTGATGGTCGCCATCGTCGGCGGCAACATGCTGCTGGCGTTCCGCATGCGGCCGATGTTCGGGCCGGCGATGTTCGGCGGCGCCAGCGGCGCCGACCGCTACCGCATGGCGCTCGACCCCCACCGCAAGCTGATCTTCATCGTCGGCATGGGACTGCTCGCGCTCTTCTCCGGCTCCTCGTTCGCGGGGCAGTGGCAGACGTGGCTGAAGTTCATCAACGGTGTGCCGGTCGGCAAGCAGGACAGCCTCCACCGGTTCGACATCTCGTTCTACATGTTCGACCTGCCGTTCATCCGGATGGCACTGAACTTCCTGTTCACAGCCGTGATCATCTCGGCCGTCCTGGCGGCGATCACGCACTACCTGTACGGCGGGTTCCGCCTGCAGTCGCCGGGCGTGCACGCCTCCAAGGCGGCGCGGGTGCACCTGTCCGTGCTGCTCGGCATCTTCGTGCTGCTCAAGGCCGTCGCCTACTGGGTCGACCGCTACAGCCTGGTCTTCTCCGACCGCGGCTTCGTGCACGGCGCGTCCTACACCGACGTCAACGCGGTCCTGCCGGCCAAGACCATTCTCGCGATCATCGCGCTGATCTGCGCCGTGTTGTTCTTCGCCGGCGTGGTGCGGCCGGGCGGCATGCTGCCCGGGGTCTCCTTCGGCCTCCTGGTGCTCTCGGCCATCCTGATCGGCGGCGTCTACCCGGCGCTGGTCGAGCAGTTCCAGGTCAAGCCCAACCAGCAGGGCAAGGAAGCGCCTTATATCCAGCGCAACATCGAGGCCACGCGGGAGGCGTACAACGTCGACAAGACCGAGGTCGAGACCTACAACGCCCAGGCCGACCCGACCAAGGTCCAGGCCGGCGGCGACACCTCGGTCTCCGGCGTGCGGTTGCTCGACCCGGCGCTGGTGTCGTCGACGTACGAGCAGACCCAGCGCATCCGAGGCTTCTACAACTTCGCCGAGCCGCTCGACGTCGACCGCTACCCCGACAGCACCGGCAAGATGATCGACCACATCGTCGGCGTGCGGGAGCTGACCGGACCGGATGCGGGCCAGAACAACTGGATCAACCGGCACCTGGTCTACACCCACGGCTACGGCTTCGTCGCCGCGCCCGGCAACAAGGTCGACTCCCAGGGCCTCCCTGACTACGACGCCAAGGACATGCCGGTCACCGGCCCGCTGGTCACCAGCACCGGGCTCAAGGAGCCACGGGTCTACTACGGCGAGGACGACACCGGCGCCAGCTATGTCATCGCCGGCGGCAACCCGAACAACCCGCAGGAGCTCGACTACCCGAAGACGGGTGGCACGGGGCAGGAGAACACCACGTACACCGGCAACGGCGTGCCCGTCGGATCGTTCTTCAACAGGCTTCTCTACGCCGCCAAGTACGGCGAGGCGAACATCCTGCTCTCGGGCGACATCAACGACAACTCCAAGATCCTGTACGAGCGCAACCCGCGTGACAGGGTCCAGAAGGTCGCCCCGTTCCTCACGCTCGACGGCAACCCTTACCCGGCGATCGTCGACGGCCGCATCGTCTGGATCGTGGACGGTTACACGACGTCCAACGACTACCCGTACGCGCAGAGCGAGAGCCTCGACGACATGACGCGCGACACGACCACCGACCGGCGCGTGATCGCCCAGCAGCCGAGCGACAAGATCAACTACATTCGCAACTCGGTGAAGGCCACGGTCGACGCCTACAACGGCACGGTCAAGCTCTATGGCTGGGACACCAACGACCCGGTGCTGAAGACCTGGAGCGCCGCCTTCCCCGGCATCATCCGCCCGGCCTCGGAGATGAGCGCCGATCTGCGCAGCCACGTGCGCTACCCGGAGGACCTGTTCAAGGTGCAGCGCTACACCCTGTCGCGCTACCACATCACCAACCCGGCCGCCTTCTACAGCGGTCAGGACTTCTGGAACGTCCCGGGTGACCCCACGCAGGGCGACAGGAACATCAAGCAGCCGCCCTACTACCTGACCACCACCATGCCGGGCAGCACGCCGACGTTCTCGCTGACGACGACGTTCGTGCCGCGGCAGGGGCCCAACCTGGCGGCGTTCATGGCCGTCGACTCGTCGGCCGGCTCCGGTTACGGGCGCATCCGCATCCTGCGGATGCCGTCGAGCACACCCATCCCCGGCCCCGGACAGGCGCAAAACTCCTTCCAGAGCCGGTTCGCGGGTGAGCTCAACCTGTTGGGCGTCGGCGCCTCGTCGGTCCGCTACGGCAACCTGCTGACGCTCCCGTACGCGGGCGGCCTGGTCTACATCGAGCCGGTGTACATCCAGGTGGCCGCGGGCGGCGGGCAGGAGCCGTACCCGATCCTGCAGCGCGTGCTGGTGTCGTACGGCGCCAAGATCGGTGTGGGCCGCACGCTGGACGAGGCCCTGAAGGAGGTCTTCGGCGACCAAGAGCAACAACAGCAGCAGCCCAACCAGCAGGAGCAGGCCCAGCCCAACCAGACCAACGCGGCGCTCAACACGGCGATCGCCAACGCCAGGAAGGCCTACGAGGACGCCCAGAAGGCGCTGCAGGCCAGCCCGCCGGACTGGGACGCCTACGGCGAGGCGCAGAAGCGGCTGGAAGAGGCGCTGAAGGCGCTGCAGAGCGCCAACGCGCAGCAGCCGGCACCCACGGCCAGTCCGACGGTCTCGCCGACGGCCACGCCCACCACGGCGCCGACGGGATCGCCGTCGCCCACGGCATCACCACAGGCGCAAGGCACGTCTTAGCCACTCGGTTTGCGCCAGACCCGCGCCGCCGTCTAGTCTTAAGGCACAACGCGACGCGGGGTGGAGCAGTTCGGTAGCTCGCTGGGCTCATAACCCAGAGGTCGCAGGTTCAAATCCTGCCCCCGCTACCACGTCGAAAGGCCCGGGAAACCGGGCCTTTCGTGCGTTCTGTGGCGGGCGGTATGCGTTTATGGCGCGAGCACTCGCTCGGGGCTGTATAGTTATTTACGTAAGACAGCGACGCGGGGTGGAGCAGTTCGGTAGCTCGCTGGGCTCATAACCCAGAGGTCGCAGGTTCAAATCCTGTCCCCGCTACCAAAACGAAGTCCCCGGCCATTCGGCCGGGGACTTCGTCATGTACGCCCGGCATGGGCGATTGCTTGGGGGTGAAAGTCCCCTGGAGGAAGAGGTAGTGCTAACTCCGAGCCGGAGGCAACTGCGTCGTCGTGAGGCGAGGTGGGGAGGAAGCCCGAGGCGAAACCCTGCACCGAGGAACGCGAACCGCGTATGAGGCATGCCAGCTGGGGTGAGCCTGCATGCTACGGCGAAGCCCGTCACTGCCAAGACGGCTGGTGTGTAAACGCGGCGGTTGCAGGGGGAAAGTGATCGTTCTTATCCGGGGAGGTCTGTCCGGGTGTCGGTTGTGCTGTCGTTGTCGCCGCGCCGACGGTGGTCATCGTGAGGTGGGCACTGACCGGGCAGAAGTCAGCAGAGGTCGTAGTACCGGTGAGGGGAACGGACAATCAGCCGGGAAGGACCGAACGTCAGGTAGAGCGGGTGAGGGTGAGGTGCTCGTGCCGGTCGCGGTGATCGCAGCCATCTCGCGTGTGCGGGCCCGTGGTGGGAGGGGCCGGTGCATCCGGTGAGTACCACGACGGAGCGTAGCGGCAGGTCGGCGCCCTTACCGGAGTCCGTGATCCCGGGCCTGGGGGTCTCGTTGTGGGAGCAGATGCTTTCGCCGGGGAATCTGGGCCGGGCGTTGAGGCGTGTGGAGGCCAACCGGGGCGCGCCTGGCGTGGACGGAATGAGCACGGAAGAACTTCGTCCGTGGATCCGCGAGCACTGGGCGAGCGTGCGGGAGGCGTTGGATGCGGGCACGTATCGGCCGTTGCCGGTCCGCCGGGTGGTGATCCCCAAACCCGGGGGCGGTCAGCGGATGCTGGGAGTGCCCACTGTGCTGGACAGGTTGATCCAGCAGGCGATTGCGCAAGTGCTCGTGCCGATCTTCGACCCGTTCTTTTCCGGTTCCAGCTTCGGGTTTCGCCCTGGCAAGTCCGCCCATCAGGCGGTGCGGGTCGCGCGGCGATGTGTGGAGGATGGGCTGCGATGGGTGGTAGATGTCGATCTTGAACGGTTCTTTGACCGGGTCCAGTTCGACGTGCTGATGGCACGGGTGGCGCGCAAGGTCGACGACCGCAAGATCCTCAAACTCATCCGGGCGTATCTGGAGGCCGGAGTGATGGTCGATGGGATCGTCCAGGCCACGGTGGAGGGGACTCCTCAGGGTTCCCCGCTGTCGCCGATCTTGTCGAACATCATGCTGGATGATCTGGACCGGGAGTTGTGGAAACGCGGTCACCGGTTCGTCCGCTTCGCTGATGACATCCGTGTCTTCGTGCGCAGCAGACGGGCCGCGCACCGGGTGCTCGACTCGGTGACCACGATGATCGAGCAGCGGTTGAAACTCAAGGTCAACACCGAGAAGTCCTCGGTCCGGCACGCTCGCGAGGCGACGTTGCTGGGGTTCGGGTTCTTCTTCACTCGGTCCGGGGTCAAGATCCGGGTCGATCCAAAGGCGGTCAGCCGCCTGAAGGACCGCATCCGGGAGTTGACCAGTCGCAGGTGGAGCGTGTCGATGCCCTGCAGGATCGGCAAGCTCAACGCCTATGTCACCGGGTGGATGGCCTACTTCCATCTGGCCGACACCCCCAGGGTGTTCAAGGATCTGGATGAGTGGTTTCGCCGTCGGATGCGGCAGATCCGCTGGAAAGAATGGAAGAAGCCCAAGACCCGACGCCGCAACCTGCGCAAGCTCGGCATCCCTGACCACAAGGCCAGGGAATGGGCATCGAGCGGCAAGGGCTACTGGCGCATCGCGGGCTCACCCATCCTGGCGCGGGCACTGCCCAACATCCACTGGACCGACCTTGGCCTGAAGGGTCTCTATCCGACCTGGCACAGGCTCAAAACCACGGCCTGACGAACCGCCGGATGCGGGCCCGCATGTCCGGTGGTGTGAGAGGGGACGGGTCAACCCCGTCCCCTACTCGATTTCCGGGGGGTTGTGGTGCCCGTCTGCGTCGCCGACTTTGGCTCTCCCACCGCATCCCGCAACGTGCGCACCCGGATCGATACCGAGGGGCGGTCCTGTCCACGTCAGCAGGACGTTGATCGCCGCCCACGAGTCCGGGACAATCGATCCCCTGCATTGCCTGGTCTGCGCGACCTCGCGGGCGGACCCTTGCTCCCCAAGACCGCGACTGATTACATCATTACATGACTGAGAAGGCAGTGCCGACGCTCTACGAGTGGGCGGGGGGCACCGAGGCGTTCGAGCGGCTGACCGAGGTGTTCTACCGCACCGTGGTCAAGGACGACCTGATCGGGCCGTTGTTCGCGCACATGGATCCGGATCATCCCAAACACGTGGCCATGTGGTTGAGCGAGGTGTTCGGCGGCCCCGACCGCTACACCAAGGAACGCGGCGGCTACCCCAACATGCTCCGTCACCACCTCGGCAAGGCGATCAGCGAGCAGCAGCGCCGCAGGTGGGTGAGCCTGCTCATGGATGCCGCCGACGAAGTGGGGCTGCCCGACGATCCCGAGTTCAGGGCGGCGTTCGCCGGTTACATCGAATGGGGCACCCGGCTGGCCAAGCACAACTCGCAACCAGGCGCGACGCCTCCGCCGGAGGCGCCGGTGCCGCACTGGGGCTGGGGAGTCGCTCCGCCGTACCAGCCTTAACCTGGAGGGATGGGAGACACGGCCCGCGGGCGGCTGCGCGTCTACCTGGGCGCGGCGCCGGGGGTGGGCAAGACGTTCGCCATGCTGAGCGAGGCGCGCCGCGCCCGCGAACGTGGCAAGGACGTGGTCGTGGGTTTCGTCGAGACCCACGGCCGTGCCCGCACCGCCCGCCTGCTCGACGGCCTGGAGATCCTTCCGAGGAAGACCATGGCCCACGGGGGCGCGAGATTCACCGAGCTCGATCCCGCCGCCGTCATCGCCCGCGCGCCCGCGGTCGCGCTGATCGATGAGCTGGCCCACACCAACGTCCCCGGCTCCCGCAACCCCAAACGATGGCAGGACGTCGACGAGATTCTCGACGCCGGCATCGACGTCATCTCCACCGTCAACATCCAGCACCTCGAATCGCTGAAGGACGTGGTCGAGGAGATCACCGGCGTGCCGCAACGCGAGACCGTGCCGGATGAGGTGGTGCGGCGGGCCGACCAGATCGAGCTGGTCGACATGGCGCCCGAGGCGCTGCTCCGCCGCATGGCCCACGGCAACGTCTACCCGCCCGAACGGGTGGACGCCGCCCTCGCCAACTACTTCCGCGTCGGCAACCTGACCGCCCTGCGGGAGCTGGCGCTGCTCTGGGTGGCGGGCAAAGTCGACGAACAACTCGACCGCTACCGTACGGAACACTCCATCCGAGGGACCTGGGAGACCCGCGAGCGGGTCGTCGTCGCGCTCACCGGAGGCCCCGAAGGGGACACGCTCGTACGCCGGGCCGCGCGCATCGCGGCCCGCACCAAAGGCTCCGATCTGCTGGCCGTGCACGTCACCCGGGCCGACGGCCTGTCCTCCCGCAGCGACCCGGCGCACCTGGCCCGCCAGCGCACGCTCGTCGAGGACCTGGGCGGGACCTATCACCAGGTGATCGGCGAGGACGTGGCGCGGACGCTGGTCGAGTTCGCGCGCGGCGTGAACGCCACCCAGCTCGTTCTCGGCGCGTCGAGGCGAGGGCGGCTGGCGCAGATCCTCTCGCGTGGCGTCGGAGTGACGACGACGGCGTTGGCCGGAACCATCGACGTGCACATGGTCACGCACGAGACGACCAGGCAGGGTCGCGACCGGCCGCGGTCGAGGGCGGCGCTGACCCGTACCAGGCGGGCGTGCGGCTGGGGGCTGACGGTGCTCGGGATGCCGCTGCTCACGGCCGTACTCCGGCCGCTGGACCTGACACTGCCCAGCGAGATCCTGCTCTTCCTGCTGCTCGTCGTGGGCGTGGCCCTGGTGGGCGGCATGTGGCCGGCGCTGGCGGCGGCGCTGGTCGGGTTCGGACTGCTCAACTGGTTCTTCACGCCGCCGCTGCACACGCTGGCGATCGACCGGCCAGAGGACTTGCTCGCGCTGGCCATCTTCATGCTCGTCGCCGTCATGGTCAGCACGGTCGTGGACGTGGCGGCCAGGCGGAGCAGGGAGGCGGCGCGATCGCGGGCCGATGCGGAGGTCCTCGCCACGCTCGCGGGCCATGTGCTGCGGGGTGAGGCGGCGTTGCCGTCGCTGCTGGCGAGGATGCGGGAGACGTTCGGCCTGACTTCGGTGACCCTGCTCGAACGTGCGGACGGCTCCAAGCCCGGCCCGGCCGGTCCGACCGGCTCGACGCATACGACCCGCCGCACCAGCCGGGACGACGGCTGGCGGATCGTCTCCACCTCGGGAGGTCCGCCGATCACCTCCCCCGGCAAGGGAGACGTCGACGTCGTGATCGACGACCGGCTGGTGCTGGCCGCCGACGGGCGGCTGCTCGACGCCAGTGATCGGCGGGTGTTGGAGGCGTTCGCGGCCGAGGCGGCGATCGCGCTGCGGCAGCAGAGATTGCGGGAGGAGGCGGAGCGGGCCCGGCCGCTGGCCGAGGCCGACAGGATGCGTACCGCGTTGCTCGCCGCCGTCGGCCACGACCTCCGTACACCCCTCGCCTCGGCCATAGCGGCGGTCGAGAGCCTGCGTGCCACCGAGATCGTGTGGTCCGAAGAGGACCGCGCCGAGCTGCTCGCCACCGCCGGCGAGTCGCTGATCAAGCTCAACCGCCTGATCTCGAACCTCCTCGACATGAGCCGCCTCCAAGCAGGCGCCCTCGGCGTGACACTCGAACCGGTGGCGATCGAGGACGTCCTGCCGCGCGCCATCGACGACCTCGGCCCCTTGACCGCTCCCATCAAGAGCGACATCCCCACGGACCTCCCCGAGATCCTGGCCGACGCCGCGCTGCTGGAACGTGTCCTCGTCAACCTCATGGCGAACGCCGTCCGTTACACCCCCGAGAGCGACCACGTGCTCGTCACCGTGAGCAGGCATGCTGAAAACGTCGAGATCCGCATCGTCGACCGAGGCCCCGGCATTCCGCCTGAGGCCCATGCAAGGGTGTTCCTGCCGTTCCAGCGGCTCGGCGACCGCGACAACCACACGGGGGTCGGGCTCGGCCTGGCACTCTCGCGCGGCCTCACCGAGGCGATGGGCGGCACACTCGTCCTTGAGGACACACCGGGAGGGGGACTCACCATGGCCGTCTCGCTGCGGAGAGCCGCATGACCCGGGTGCTCGTCGTGGACGACGAACCGCAGATCCTGCGTGCCCTACGCGTCAACCTCGCCGCCAGGCAGTACGAGGTCGAGGTCGCGACCGACGGCGGCACAGCGTTGCGCCAGGCCGCCGACTGGCATCCCGACCTGGTCATTCTCGACCTGGGCTTGCCCGATCTGGACGGCGTCGAGGTCATCCAGGGACTGCGGGGCTGGACCTCCGTACCGATCATCGTCCTGTCAGGGCGGTCGGACAGCTCCGACAAGGTGGACGCGCTCGACGCGGGTGCCGACGATTACGTCACGAAACCGTTCGGCATCGATGAGCTGCTGGCCCGCATCCGCGCGGTGACCCGCCGCACGAGCCAGCCGGAAGAGGAGCTCTCCTCGGTTCAGCTGGGCGACCACGTGATCGACCTGTCCAGCAAGACGATCTCGGGAGGGGTACGGCTGACGCCGACGGAATGGCACTTCCTGGAGATCCTGCTGCGCAATCCGGGCAAGCTGATCAGCCAGCGCCAGCTCCTGACCGAGGTGTGGGGCGCCTCCTACCTCAAGGAGACGCACTACCTACGCCAGTACATGGCGCAGTTGCGCCGCAAGCTCGAACGTGACCCGGCCCACCCGGTGCACCTGCTGACGGAACCCGGCATGGGATACCGGTTCCAGCCGTGATCCTTCACGTCTTTCCGACGATCAGCGCGATGGCCTTCTGCACGGCCCAGCCGAGCAGCAGAAGGGCGAAGATCACCTGTGAGACGCGTATCCACGGCGCGGAAGACTCGTCCGCATAAATCACGACACCAATCCACATCAGGCCAAATGTCCCGACGAGGATGACTGCCGCCCAGTTCAGCCCCCGCTGCCACATACGCGCAGTCTCGCAGTCGGGGGTGCAAGAGCGAGTATGTCCGCAGTCGTCATCCGGTCACTGACAAGGCAACATGTGCCGGTTGTACGCGGCCTGCCGGCCACCCGCTCCTACGCCCACCTGCCACCCGTCACCGCTGCCTGCTGCTACGTGCTCGTGCTCCTTGCTACTTGCGCAGGGTCCTGTGCGTTCCGATGCAGCGGCGCAGGCGCATGCCGCGCGGGCGCTGAGGAACGCCCTCCTCCATGGCGGCCAGCAGTGCGGACGACGCACGTGCGTCGGACAGGATGCGCTGGACGGCCTCGTCGTCCTCGGGCAGCTGGCCCTGCTCGTCCAGCTCGCGCTTGAGGAACATCAAGGGGTCCGGCGCGTCCACGGACTCGGCCGCCACCGAAGCGCGCGCCGCCGTGAGAAGGTGCAGGTATCGGGCCCGCAGGACGGCCTCACGCATGCGAGCGTGTTCGAGATCGTCGATCAGAGTCCTGGCTACTCTCAGCAGGTCCTCGGAAGGGGTCGCCTCGTCGGCGAGGAAGGCGCGGATGTCGTCGAACTCCGAGCGGGTCATGGCGGACACCTCCGAGAGCGCAGTCTGCTCGTGAGTACTTCGTACCTGGAGGCGATTGCGGATGACTTGCCGTCCGCTTGCGCTGGTGGCGCCGCGAGAGTGCATGGCAGAGGTTTGAGGGTCAGGTGGTGAGGGAAGGACCTCATGATTACCTGAGTTGCGCGAAGTGGGTGCCGCGGGCTGCTAGAGTTGCTTCGCGCAGGGCGGCCCTGGGGTTCATGGAACCTCCGGAGGTGCCCGGCAAATCCCACTTCCTCCAGCGCCATCCGGGACGATTCGCATCACTCCGGAAGAGCTGGTAAGTTAGAGGGGTTGTCCCGGAAACGGGGCGCGACTTAATTCCCGCAGTTCTCGCGAGTCCGGTCAATTTGACAGGGATTCGGGCGGCTGAAAGAATTAAGACATAACGCAAGACGCAAGACCGAAACGAAGCGCTGGAAAACGCGTCCGTTTCTTGAGAACTCAACAGTGTGTTAAAAGCCAGTGCATGTGCATCACATGTATGACCCCGTCATATTTGACGGTTTTGCTTGGATGATTCATCCGGACAGACATTGTTTGGAGAGTTTGATCCTGGCTCAGGACGAACGCTGGCGGCGTGCTTAACACATGCAAGTCGAGCGGAAAGGCCCTTCGGGGTACTCGAGCGGCGAACGGGTGAGTAACACGTGAGCAACCTGCCCCTGACTCTGGGATAAGCCCGGGAAACTGGGTCTAATACCGGATATGACCGCCTTCGGCATCGGATGGTGGTGGAAAGTTTTTCGGTTGGGGATGGGCTCGCGGCCTATCAGCTTGTTGGTGGGGTAGTGGCCTACCAAGGCGACGACGGGTAGCCGGCCTGAGAGGGCGACCGGCCACACTGGGACTGAGACACGGCCCAGACTCCTACGGGAGGCAGCAGTGGGGAATATTGCGCAATGGGCGGAAGCCTGACGCAGCGACGCCGCGTGGGGGATGACGGCCTTCGGGTTGTAAACCTCTTTCAGCAGGGACGAAGTTGACGTGTACCTGCAGAAGAAGCGCCGGCTAACTACGTGCCAGCAGCCGCGGTAATACGTAGGGCGCAAGCGTTGTCCGGAATTATTGGGCGTAAAGAGCTCGTAGGTGGCTGGTCGCGTCTGCCGTGAAAGCCCGCAGCTTAACTGCGGGTCTGCGGTGGATACGGGCCGGCTAGAGGTAGGCAGGGGCAAGTGGAATTCCTGGTGTAGCGGTGAAATGCGCAGATATCAGGAGGAACACCGGTGGCGAAGGCGGCTTGCTGGGCCTTACCTGACGCTGAGGAGCGAAAGCGTGGGGAGCGAACAGGATTAGATACCCTGGTAGTCCACGCTGTAAACGTTGGGCGCTAGGTGTGGGGGTCTTCCACGATCTCCGTGCCGGAGCTAACGCATTAAGCGCCCCGCCTGGGGAGTACGGCCGCAAGGCTAAAACTCAAAGGAATTGACGGGGGCCCGCACAAGCGGCGGAGCATGTTGCTTAATTCGACGCAACGCGAAGAACCTTACCAAGGTTTGACATCACCCGGACACTCCCAGAGATGGGGGCTTCTTCGGACTGGGTGACAGGTGGTGCATGGCTGTCGTCAGCTCGTGTCGTGAGATGTTGGGTTAAGTCCCGCAACGAGCGCAACCCTTGCTCCATGTTGCCAGCACGCCTCTTCGGGGGTGGTGGGGACTCATGGGGGACTGCCGGGGTCAACTCGGAGGAAGGTGGGGATGACGTCAAGTCATCATGCCCCTTATGTCTTGGGCTGCAAACATGCTACAATGGCCGGTACAGAGGGTTGCGATACCGTGAGGTGGAGCGAATCCCTAAAAGCCGGTCTCAGTTCGGATTGGGGTCTGCAACTCGACCCCATGAAGTCGGAGTCGCTAGTAATCGCAGATCAGCAACGCTGCGGTGAATACGTTCCCGGGCCTTGTACACACCGCCCGTCACGTCACGAAAGTCGGCAACACCCGAAGCCCGTGGCCCAACCCGTAAGGGGGGGGAGCGGTCGAAGGTGGGGCTGGCGATTGGGACGAAGTCGTAACAAGGTAGCCGTACCGGAAGGTGCGGCTGGATCACCTCCTTTCTAAGGAGCATTTTCACGCGGTCTCGGCGAACGCCCGGGACGCGTGACAGCTCACTAGTGGAGCACTGGCTACTCAGCAGGGATGCATTGCCTGTCCGTTAGTACCGCCGCTGGTGACAGCGGAGTGGGAACGGGGATTGTGGGAGTGCGTGCCGGTTGGACACACTGTTGGGTCCTGAAGGAACGGGCATGGCTCGTCTTCTTCGGACACAGGACCGGTGAACAGCTCGCGTTGGGGGCTGGGATCCGGTTGCTGTTTGTTGTTTGAGATTTGCATAGTGGACGCGAGCATCTTTGTGGCCAAGTTTTTTAGGGCACACGGTGGATGCCTTGGCATCAGGAGCCGATGAAGGACGTGGGAGGCTGCGTTAAGCCTCGGGGAGTCGCCAACCAGACGTTGATCCGGGGATGTCCGAATGGGGAAACCTAGCACCAGTCATGTGGTGTTGCCTCCGCCTGAATGTATAGGGCGGTTGGTGGTAACGCGGGGAAGTGAAACATCTCAGTACCCGTAGGAAGAGAAAACAAGAGTGATTCCGTGAGTAGTGGTGAGCGAAAGCGGATGAGGCTAAACCGGGCGTGTGTGATAGCCGGCAGGCGTTGCACGTTCGGGGTTGTGGGACCCTCTTGAGATAGCTGCCGCTGTCTCGGGGAGTGATAAATCTGTCTGATAGTTGAAGCCTCTGGGAAGGGGCGCCGTAGACCGTGAGAGCCGGGTAGACGAAATCGGATGGACTCCTGGAGGGGATCCCAAGTAGCACGGGGCCCGAGAAATCCTGTGTGAATCTGCCAGGACCACCTGGTAAGCCTAAATACTCCCTGGTGACCGATAGTGCACGAGTACCGTGAGGGAAAGGTGAAAAGTGCCCCGGTGAGGGGTCGTGAAATAGTACCTGAAACCGTGTGCCTACAAGCCGTAGGAGCTTAGCCGTTCTTCGGGACGGCTGTGATGTGACTGCGTGCCTTTTGAAGAATGAGCCTGCGAGTTATGGTGTGTGGCGAGGTTAACCCGTGTGGGGTAGCCGTAGCGAAAGCGAGTCTGAAGAGGGCGTTTGAGTCGCATGCTGTAGACCCGAAGCGGAGTGATCTACGCATGGGCAGGTTGAAGCTCAGGTAAGACTGGGTGGAGGACCGAACCCACCAGGGTTGAAAACCTGGGGGATGATCTGTGTGTAGGGGTGAAAGGCCAATCAAACTCCGTGATAGCTGGTTCTCCCCGAAATGCATTTAGGTGCAGCGTTGCGTGTTTCTTGCCGGAGGTAGAGCACTGGATGGCCGATGGGCCCGACAAGGTTACTGACGTCAGCCAAACTCCGAATGCCGGTAAGTGAGAGCGTGGCAGTGAGACTGCGGGCGATAAGGTTCGTAGTCGAGAGGGAAACAGCCCAGATCACCGACTAAGGCCCCTAAGCGTGTGCTAAGTGGGAAAGGATGTGGAGTCGCAGAGACAACCAGGAGGTTGGCTTAGAAGCAGCCACCCTTGAAAGAGTGCGTAATAGCTCACTGGTCAAGTGATTCCGCGCCGACAATGTAGCGGGGCTCAAGCACACCGCCGAAGTCGTGGCACTCAGACCTAGTCTGGGTGGGTAGGGGAGCGTCGTGCAGCCGGCGAAGCAGCAGAGTGATCTAGTTGTGGAGGCTGTGCGAGTGAGAATGCAGGCATGAGTAGCGAATCGAGGGTGAGAAACCCTCGCGCCGGATGACCAAGGGTTCCTGGGGCAGGCTAATCCGCCCAGGGTAAGTCGGGACCTAAGGCGAGGCCGACAGGCGTAGTCGATGGACAACGGGTTGATATTCCCGTACCCGCTTCAACGCGCCCATATCGAACCCCTTGATACTAAGAGTCCTTAAGTCCGCTGGTCCTTCGGGACTGGTGTGAGGCTGAACGCTCGACCTGATGGGGTAGTAGGTAAGCGATGGGGTGACGCAGGAAGGTAGTCCAGCCCAGGCGATGGTTGTCCTGGGGTAAGCATGTAGCCCGTGTTGTAGGCAAATCCGCAACACGTTGAGGGTGAGATGTGATGCCGAGCCGATTGTGGTGAAGTGGATGATCCTATGC
Organism: Nonomuraea polychroma; assembly: GCF_004011505.1. Lineage (NCBI taxonomy): Bacteria > Bacillati > Actinomycetota > Actinomycetes > Streptosporangiales > Streptosporangiaceae > Nonomuraea > Nonomuraea polychroma. Next base: position 7,769,369 of record NZ_SAUN01000001.1, on the reverse strand, counting down.
TGCCGAGAAAAGCCTCTAGCGAGTGTTGTGGCGGCCCGTACCCTAAACCGACTCAGGTGGTCAGGTAGAGAATACTAAGGCGATCGGGTGAACTGTGGTTAAGGAACTCGGCAAATTGCCCCCGTAACTTCGGGAGAAGGGGGACCTCTGCTGGTGATCAGGCTAGCTCTGTGAGCTGGTGGGGGTCGCAGTGGCCAGGGGGAAGCGACTGTTTACTAAAAACACAGGTCCGTGCGAAGTCGTAAGACGATGTATACGGACTGACGCCTGCCCGGTGCCGGAACGTTAAGGGGACCGCTTAGCCAGCTTCGGTTGGCGAAGGTGAGAACTTAAGCGCCGGTAAACGGCGGTGGTAACTATAACCATCCTAAGGTAGCGAAATTCCTTGTCGGGTAAGTTCCGACCTGCACGAATGGCGTAACGACTTCCCCGCTGTCTCAACCACAGACCCGGCGAAATTGCACTACGAGTAAAGATGCTCGTTACGCGCAGCAGGACGGAAAGACCCCGGGACCTTCACTACAGCTTGACATTGGCGTTTGGAGCGTCTTGTGTAGGATAGGTGGGAGACTGGGAAGCTCGGACGCTAGTTCGGGTGGAGTCATTGGTGAAATACCACTCTGGTCGTTTTGAACGTCTAACCCTGGTCCGTGATCCGGATCGGGGACAGTGTCTGGTGGGTAGTTTAACTGGGGCGGTTGCCTCCTAAAGGGTAACGGAGGCGCCCAAAGGTTCCCTCAGCCTGGTTGGCAATCAGGTGTCGAGTGTAAGTGCACAAGGGAGCTTGACTGTGAGACTGACGGGTCGAGCAGGAGCGAAAGCTGGGACTAGTGATCCGGCATCGGCATGTGGAAGCGGTGTCGCTCAACGGCTAAAAGGTACCCCGGGGATAACAGGCTGATCTTCCCCAAGAGTCCATATCGACGGGATGGTTTGGCACCTCGATGTCGGCTCGTCGCATCCTGGGGCTGGAGTAGGTCCCAAGGGTTGGGCTGTTCGCCCATTAAAGCGGTACGCGAGCTGGGTTTAGAACGTCGCGAGACAGTTCGGTCCCTATCCGCTGCGCGCGCAGGAGACTTGAAAGGGGCTGTCCCTAGTACGAGAGGACCGGGACGGACGAACCTCTGGTGTGCCAGTTGTATCGCCAGATGCACGGCTGGTTGGCTACGTTCGGAAGGGATAACCGCTGAAAGCATCTAAGCGGGAAGCTCGCCTTGAGATGAGGTCTCCCTCCCTGTGAAGGGGTAAGGCTCCCGGTAGACGACCGGGTTGATAGGCCGGAGGTGGAAGCGCGGTAACGCGTGGAGCTGACCGGTACTAATAGGCCGAGGACTTGACCACAAAGCAGACTTTTCTTGAAGTCGTTGCTCGCGTCCATTATGTGATTCTGAGACAGCAAACGACTGTGTGCTGTTTCTCAGGGTTACGGCGGTTATGGCGGGAAGGAAACACCCGGTTACATTCCGAACCCGGAAGTTAAGCTTCCCAGCGCCGATGGTACTGCACTCGGGAGGGTGTGGGAGAGTAGGTCACCGCCGGACAATCTTTATAGAAGGGGCTCCGACCATTTGGTCGGGGCCCTTTCTTGCGTTGTGGGGCCGGCGCGTCAGCCCCGTTCGAGCAGGGGTTCGATGCGGTACGGGATCTGGGTGGACAGCGCGATCGTGGTGTCCGTGCGCTGCACCGCGGGCGAGGCCAGGATGCGGGCGATGACCTCCTGCAGGTGATCGGTGCTCCGGGCGACCACCCGGCACAGCAGGTCGTGCTGACCGCTCGTCCCGTGCACTTCCAGGATCTGCGGTACGGCATGCAGCGCCGCCACCGCCTCCTCCAGCCGGCCCTGGGCGATCTGCAGCCACACGAACGCCAGGATCGGATGCCCGGCCGCGGCCGGTGACACCGTGGGCCCGAAGTCCTCGATCACCCCGCGCGCGGTCAGTTTCTCCACTCTGGCCTGCACCGTGCCCCGGGCGACGCCGAGGAGGCGGGCGAGCTCCGTCAGGCCGACGCGCGGGTTGGCCCGCATGGTCACGAGCAACCTGGTGTCCAGCTCGTCCATATCGAGACCCTCCGAGGACTGTGCGATTCGACCAGAATATTGCGCTTTGGGGATGCGGAAGTAAGCGTATCGCGCAGAGAAACTGCCCGCTCTTGCCAGGAAAAGCGAACTTTGCTGTTATCTGGGCATGTTTGAGGAAGCGCAGTACTTCGCCCCGGTCGCGGCACAGGACGACGGATCGGTGGTGGTCGAGCTCTCGGCGTCGCATCCCGGGTTCGCCGACCCGGTCTACCGGGCGCGGCGTAACGCGATCGCGAAGCTCGCGGTCGATTACCGTCCGGGCACTCCCATTCCCGCGGCCGAGTACACCGAGCAAGAGCACGAGGTGTGGGCGATGGTCAGCAGGGAGCTGGCGGTCAAGCACGCCAAGTACGCCACGGCGGAGTACCTCGACGGCGTGGACCGGCTGGGGCTGCCGACCGAGCGCATCCCGCAGCTGGAGGAGGTCTCGCGGCTGCTGGAGCCGCTGACCGGGTTCCGGTATCTGCCGGCGGCGGGGCTGGTGCCGCTGCGGGACTTCTACGGGGTGCTCGCGGACGGGCTCTTCCACTCCACGCAGTACATCCGCCACCACTCCGTGCCCTTCTACACGCCGGAGCCGGACGTCATCCACGAGGTGATCGGGCATGCCAACGCGCTCGCCAGTGCCCGGTACGCCGCCCTCTACCGCCTCGCCGGGCAGGCCGCACGGCGCGTCGAGGGGGAGGAGGCGCTGGAGTTCGTGTCGAAGGTGTTCTGGTTCACGCTGGAGTTCGGGGTGATGGAGGAGCGGGGGGAGCTCCGGACGTACGGAGCGGGGATCCTGTCGTCGTACGGGGAGATCGAGGAGTTCCGCGGCATGGACATCCGGCCGCTGGATCTGGCGGCCATGGGCACGACGCACTACGACATCACGAAATATCAGGACGTACTGTTCCGGGCCGAGTCCTTGGATCACCTGGAGGACGTCGTGGGCGGCTTCTGGGAGACCTGTGACGACGACTCGATCGCGAAACTGACCGGCGCGACTGTCTAGCGGCGCCTGGCGCTTCTTCGTGATAATGCCCGGGTGATCAGGGGCCGCGGGCACGTGCCGGCACGGGTGACGATGGCCCTCGCCCTGGTGCAGTCGCTGATCACGGTGCCCGTGGAGCCGCGTCCCGTGCCTCATCCCGTGTGGCGGGTGACCGAGGCCGGGGAGGCGGCGCTGGCGTGGATGGAGAGTATCGCGGCGGAGCAGGCCCTGGCGCCGATCTCGGCCAAGCGGATCACCAAGCGGCTCGACCGTTTCCTGGCCGGCCGTCCTGGGATGGTGACCGCCATGGTCAAGGATCTGGCGACCGGGCAGGTCTACCGGTATCACCCGGGCGAGCGGCTGATCACGGCGAGCACCGCCAAGGTTCAGATCCTCATGGCGCTGCTGCTCATGACGCCGTGGAAGAAGTTACCCGAGGCCGTCAGGCGAGACGCCGACCTGATGATCCGCTACAGCGACAACCACGCAGCCGACCGGCTGTGGCTGCGCATCGGCGGGGCGCCGGGGTTCACGAAGGCCGGGAAGCGGTTCGGGCTGAAGCACACGCAGGGTGTCCCCGGGGACTGTCTGGACCTGTATTGCTGGGGAATCACCCGGACGTCCGCGGACGATCAGATCCGGCTGATGAGCGCGCTCGTGTCAGGCAAGAGCCCGCTCAAGGACCGCGAACGGGTCCTGGGGCTCATGGGCAAGGTCGTCGACGGCCAGAACTGGGGCATCAGCGCCGCCGCGTGCCGCGGCGACCGGGTGGCGCTGAAGAACGGCTGGCTCAAGCGGGTCTCGACCAAGCGCTGGGCCATGATCAGCGTGGGCCTGATCAGGGGCGACGGCCACGACTACGCCGTGGCCGTGCTCACCGAGGGCAGCTCCGATGTCGGGTACGGCATCGCGACGGTCGAAGGCGTCGCCAAGAGGATCATGCAGGATTTCCGGGCATGCCCGGAGTGACCAGCCGGTAGCCCACGCCGCGCACGGTCTGGATGAGCTGGTCGTCCTCGTCGCCCAGCCGCGCGCGCAGCCGTTTGACGTGGACGGCGATGGTGTTCGTCGAGGTGGTGGAGGCGGTGTGCCACACGTTCCGCATGATCTGCTCCCGGGTGACCGTACGGTCGGCGTTGCGCATGAGGTACTGCAGCAACTCGAACTCCCGCAGCGGCAGGTGCACGACACGCCCGCCCACGCGTACCTGATAGGCCTGCACATCCAGCTCGACCCCGCCCACGGTCAGCACCTTGCGCGACTCGGGCGAGGACGCCTGGATGAACGGCAGCAGCTCCGGCACCCGGTAGGGCCGGGCCACGCAGGCGGCCGCGCCGGCCGCGAGAGCGCGTACCGCTTGCTCGGCGTGCCCCTCACCGACGCCGAGCAGCACCGGTACGGCTCGCGCGAGCCGCACGGCGCGTACGAACTCCACCGCGTCGATGACCGGGAGCGTGGCCGAGACGAGCACCACGTCCGGCTGCAGGGCCCCCGCCTGCAGCAGCCCCTGAGCCCCGTCAGGTGCGCCTGTGACGGCCACGCCCTCGCGTTCGAGGGCGGTGGCCAGGCTCTCGACCACGGCGCTGTCGGGGTCGGCGATGAGCAGTACGGGCTTGGTCCTCGCGTCCCCGTTCATCGTGGATGCCGCCTGCTGTTGGGTCATCAGCCGAAGCGTCCCGTGATGTAGTCCTCGGTGCGCTTGTCGGACGGGTTGGTGAAGATGCGGCTGGTCTCGTCGTACTCCACGAGGCGGCCGTGCCGCACGCCCTTGTCGTCGACCTCGGCGGTGAAGAACGCGGTGCGGTGGGAGACGCGGGCGGCCTGCTGCATGTTGTGCGTGACGATCACGATCGTGTAATCGCGCGCCAGCTCCTGCATCAGGTCCTCGATCTTGGTGGTGGCGATCGGGTCGAGGGCCGAGCACGGCTCGTCCATGAGGATGACCTCGGGCTTGACCGCGATGGCCCGTGCGATGCACAGGCGCTGCTGCTGACCGCCGGACAGGGACAGGGCGTTCTGCTTGAGCTTGTCCTTGACCTCGTCCCACAGGGCCGCCTGGGTGAGCGCCTGCTCGACCAGGTCGTCCATCTTGCCCTTCATGCCGTTGACGCGGGGGCCGTAGGCGATGTTGTCGTAGATCGACTTGGGGAAGGGGTTGGGCTTCTGGAAGACCATGCCGATGCGGCGGCGTACCTCGATGGGGTCGACGTGGTCGCCGTAGAGGTCCTCGCCGTGGTAAAGGATCTTGCCGGCCGGGCGGGCACCCGGGATGAGGTCGTTCATCCGGTTGAAGCACCGCAGGACCGTGCTCTTGCCGCAACCGGAGGGGCCGATCATGGCGGTGATCTCGCGGTTGCCGATCAGCATGTCGACCTCGCGCACGGCCTCGTAGTCGCCGTAGAAGACGCTGAGGTCGGAGACGCTGAAGACCGGATCCAAGGCCTCGAGGTTACGGGGCGCCTCGGGGCCACGGACGGTGACGTTCGCCATGGGGGAGCTTCCTATCTCAGTCATATCTTCCTTCACCAGCGCTTCTGGTAGCGGTTGCGGAGCCAGATCGCGATCGAGTTCATCAGCAGGAGGATCACCAGAAGGATCACGATCGCGGCGGCGGCCAGGATGTGGAACCCCTCGCGCGACTGCGAGATCCAGTTGAAGATCTGGATCGGGAGGACGGTGTAACTGGCGAAGATGCCGTCCGGGTTGAAGCGGATGAAGGAGACGGCGCCCAGCATGATCAGGGGAGCGGCCTCGCCGATGGCCCGGGAGAGGGCCAGGATCGAGCCGGTCGCGATGCCGGGGACCGACGCGGGCAACACCTGGCGGTAGATCGTCTGCCACTGCGTGGCGCCCAGTGCCAGCGACCCCTCGCGGATGGACGGCGGCACTGCCCGGATCGCCTCGCGCGAAGCGATGATCACGATGGGGAGGACCAGCAGGCCGAGGGTGATCGACGCGGTGATCACACTGAAGCCGAGTCCGATCGTGCGGGCGATGATGCCCAGGCCGAGGATGCCGTACACGATCGAAGGGATGCCGGCGAGGTTCTGGATGTTGAGCTCGATGACGCGGTTGTACCAGCGGGTCCGGTCCGCGTACTCCTCGAGATAGATCGCCGCGGCGATACCGGTCGGGAGCGTGAAGACCGCGGTCAGCGAGATGACCCAGAGCGTGCCCATGATGGCGGACTGGGCGCCGGCGATCTCCGGGTTGCGGATCGACGGCATGTTCTCCCAGAGCCGGGCGTCGAGCCGCGGCCACCCCTGCGTCAGGACGAAGACGAGGAGGGTGACCAGGAAGATGAGCGCCAGCGCCAGGCTGGCGAGCAGGAGCGTCCGGAACAAGATCTCCTTGACCGGGCGTCCCTGGCTCGCCAATTGCACGGCGGAGCGTGGCGTCGAGAGAACAGCCATTACTCGTACACCTCACGATATTTCCGCACCAGGCGGGCGCTGACGTAGTTCATCGCGAACGTCATCACGAAGAGCAGGGCGCCGACCGCGAAGATGGTGTCGTAGTCCACCGTGCCCACCGGAACGTCGCCGGATCCCGCCGCGGCGATGAACGCGGCCATGGTCTGCATCGCCATGCCCAGGTCGAGCGTGAAATTGGGCTGACCGCCACCGGCGATATAGACGATCAGCGTCTCGCCCGCGGCCCGCGAGATCGCCAGGATGACGGCCGCGACGATGCCGGAGAAGGCCGCGGGCAGCACGACGCGGAGCGAGGTGACCATCCTGGAGGCGCCCAGGGCGAAGGAGCCCTCGCGCAGGCTGTTCGGCACCGACGACATCGCGTCCTCGGACAACGACGCGACGATCGGAATGATCATGAATCCGACCACAAGGCCCGCGCTGAGCGCGTTGAAGATCTCGATCTCGAACGGGAGGACGTCCCGCAGCAGCGGGGTCACGAAGCTCAGGGCGAAGAACCCGAACACCACGGTCGGGATGCCCGCCAGCACCTCGAGTACCGGCTTGAAGAACTTCCTGACGCGTGGCTTGGCGTACTCCGACAGGTAGATCGCCGAGGCCAGGCCGAGCGGCACGGCCACCACGATCGCGATGGCGGTCGTGATGAGGGTCGCGCTGACCAGCGGCAGCACGCCGTAGTGCGGGGGTTCGAACAGCGGTCCCCAGTTGGTGGAGGTGAAGAACTCCACCGCGCTGACTTCCCCGAAGAACCGGATCGTGGGCTCCAAAAGGGAGATCACGATGCCGACAGTGGTGGCGATGGAGACCAAGGCGGCCAGCATGAGGACCGCCTTGATGGCCATCTCGCCGTAACGCGGGCGCGACCGCGCCAGGGACTGGGGAGTCCCCGGCACGGTCGCGGTGTCTCCGGCCGCCATCAGCCCGCCTGGGTCTTCAGCGAGGCCAGGTCGGTCTTGAGCTTGCTCTCCTGCTCGGCGTTGAGCGGGATGTACTTGGCGTCGGTCACGATCTTTTCGATGTTGGCGACGTAGTAGTCGAGGAAGGCCGCGACCTCCGGCCGCTTCACCGCGGCGCTGGACGGGTAGATGAACAGCGGCCTGGCCAGCGGGGTGTAGGTGCCGTCCTGGGCCGTCTCCTTGCTGGGCGCGACGCAGCCGTTGCCGGAGTCGATCTGGACCGCCTTGAGCTTGGCGGCGTTCTCCTCGAAGTAGGTGTAGCCGAAGTAGCCGAGGCCGCCCTTGGTGCCCTCGACGCCCTGGACGGTGACGTTGTCGTCCTCGCTGGGGCTGTAGTCCTTGCGGCTGGCGCCCTCTTCACCGTTGATCTCGTCGGTGAAGTAGTCGAAGGTGCCGGAGTCGGTGCCCGGGCCGAAGAGCTTCAGCGGCTCGTTCGGGAACTTGGGGTCGACCTGGTTCCAGCTGGTGATCTTCTTCTCCGCGCCCGGCTCCCACATCTTCTTGAGCTGGTCGACGGTGAGGCACGTGGCCCAGGTGTTCTCTTTGTTCACCACGACGGTCAGCGCGTCCGTCGCCACGGTGAGCTCGGTGTACTTGATGCCCTTGGCGTCGCACGCGGCCTTCTCCTCGTCCTTGATCGGACGGGAGGCGTCGGCGATGTCGGTCTCGCCGTTGCAGAACTTCTCGAAACCACCGCCGGTGCCGGAGGTGCCCACGGTCACGTTGACCTTGGCCTGCTCCTCGCTGAAGAACTCCGCGGCGGCGCTGGTCAGCGGGGCTACCGTGCTGGAGCCGTCAACCTTGACCTGCCCGGCCAGTTCGGCGCCGGCGCCCGTGCCGGCGGAAGCGGAAGCTGTGCCCTCCCCGGCGGGCGTAGTGGTGTTGGTGCCGCCGCATGCGGCGGAAAGGCCCACAACGATGGCGGCCGTCGCCACCGCGCTGAGGCGGCGCTGTCCACGGGTCACGGTGTTTCCTCGTCCCTAGTGAGATCTTTACTTCGACACCTCCGATAACACCGGGTGAAAGTGAACGGGAGTAGAACGACCCGTGACCGAGGTACAAAGAGGTGTTCCTGGTCGTATGAATAGCGTGTAAGGGTCATCCTGGTGACATGAGCTATCGCGTATGTCTGGTGTGCATGGGGAACATCTGCAGGTCACCGATGGCGGAGGTGGTCCTGCGGAAGGCCCTCGCCGACCGGGGGCTGGCCGATCGGGTCGTCGTCGAGAGCGCCGGGACCGGCGGCTGGCACGAGGGTGACCCCATGGACGAACGGGCGCTGCGGATCCTGTCCGACCACGGTTACGACGGCTCCATGCACCGGGCCAGGCAGTTCACCAAAGACTGGTTCGACAGGCATGACCTGGTGCTTGCCATGGATCTCGACAACCTTGCCAATCTACGGCGGATCGCGCCTGCCGGGGTGGAGGTGCGGCTGTTCCGCTCGTTCGATCCCGCGGCGCCTGCCAATGCCGAGGTGCCGGACCCCTACTACGGGGGCCGGGAAGGGTTCGAGGAAGTGCTCGCGCTGGTCGAGTCGGCCGCCGAAGGGGTGGCCAAGCACGTCGCCGATGAGATCGACTGAGGACCTGGGCTCGTCGCACGGGTGGCGCCTGCAGCGGGGCGTGCTCGACGACGGGCGGCAGGTGTTCGCGAAGACCGGTGTCGTTTCCGAAGTGTTCACTTCGGAGGCGGCCGGGCTGCGGTGGCTCGGCGAGGCGATCGCCGTTCCTGAGGTGATCGAGGCCGGGCCCGACCGGCTCGTATTGTCGTGGGTGGAGCAGGAACGGCCGAGCGTGGCGGCGGCCGAGCGGTTCGGCCGGGCACTGGCCCGCCTGCATCGCTCGGGAGCGCCGGGCTTCGGTGCGCCGTGGCCTGGGTTCATCGCCGAGTTGCCGATGGACAATTCGCCGTGTGACGACTGGCCGGCCTTCTACGCGGAGCGGCGGGTCCTGCCCTTCCTGCGGGAGGCGCGGCTGCCCGCGTCGGACGTGGCCGCCGTCGAGCGGGCCGTGGAGCGGTTCGCGGAGGTCGCCGGGCCGGCCGAGCCGCCGTCGCGGATCCATGGGGATCTGTGGAGCGGGAACGTGTTGTGGTCCGGCGGGTCCGCGGTGCTGATCGATCCGGCGGCGCACGGCGGGCATCGGGAGACGGATCTGGCCATGATGGCGTTGTTCGGGCTGCCGTACCTGGATCGGGTGCTGGGGGCGTACCGGGAGGAGTGGCCGCCGGCGGACGGGTGGCGGGAGCGGGTGCCGCTGCACCAGTTGCATCCGCTGCTCGTCCACGTGGTGTTGTTCGGCGAGTCCTATCGGGACAGTTTGATGGAGGCGGTACGGCGGGTGCTCGCGCTCTAACGGCGTCTACGGGCGCCCGCAGTGTGTCTCAGACTGATTTGCGTCTGCGGTAGGCGCGTTGCTGGCAGGCGCGCGAGCAGTAGACGCGAGGCCGACCGGACGCCGTGGGCTCCAGCGGCCTGCCGCACTCCTCACAGGACTGCGTTTCGTCACGCCTTTCGTCACGCTCGTTGATGAGGGCCTCGATGCCGTCCAGGAGGCGGCGCAGGCCGAAATCGAAGGAGTCCTCGGGGGCGTCCCAGCCGCCCGCCGACCACAGGTACGAGATCGTGGGGTAGCGGTCGAGCCTGTTGTAGAGCGTGTCGCGCGCGCCCCACCAGTCCTCCTCCGACACGCCGCTGCGCCGCTCCTCGTGCCGGGTTTCGAGCAGGTGCAGGGCTTCGGCGTCGATGAAGCGACCCACCAGTCCGACAGCGGCGATCACCTCGGCGGGGGTGAGCGCGGTGCCGGTGAGGGTGCTCAGCATGTAGTCGTAGTGCGCGACGCCGTTGGGGCCGGGGAGGTGGCGGGTGCCGCGTACCTCGGCCAGCCAGGGGTGCCGCCTGCGGATTCGCCACGCCTGCCGGGCGACGTCCTCCAGCCGTACCCGCCACCCGTCCGGCCCGGTGTCGGACATGATCGGCGCTGGGGCGGACATCGGCCCGGCGTTCCCGGCCGGCTCGCCGTCGGACGGGGCGGTGGCGACGCCGATGTCCGTGGGGCCGGTGCGCGTGGGTTCGGTGCTTGTCGCCGGGTCGGTGTGGAGGGCTTCGCCGTGCGGGGGAGTGGTCTCCGAGGGCGTGGTGTGCGCGGTGGCGGAGGGGACATCGGGGTGCTCGCCCAGGACCTCGTCCACCATCAGGTCGACGAGCTGATCCCGGCCGGGCACGTGACGGTAGAGGGACATGGTCGTGAAGCCGAGCCGGTCGGCCACCTTGCGCATCGACAGCCCGGTCAGCCCTTCGGCGTCGGCCAGCTCGATGGCGGCCTGGACGATCCGCCCCACGCTGAGGCCAGGCCGCGGCTCCCCGTCCCGCGTCCGCCACAACAACTCCAGCCCGTGATCCGGGTCCCCGGCTCTGCCGCGCGTCATTGGCGCCCTCCTTGTTTATGGTGTAATACTACGTGTACGCCATAAACAGCAAAGGGGTTCTCAATGTTCCACTTCCACGTCGCGCCTTCGGGTGACGACACCGGGGCAGGCTCCGCCGAGCAGCCCTTCGCCACGCTCGAACGCGCCCGGTCCGCGGCGCGCCAAGCGGCCGGAGACGTCATCGTCCACCTCAGGGCGGGCACCCACGTACTGACCGAGACCTTAGAGCTCACCGACGCCGATTCGGGACGGGACGGCCATCGGATCGTCTACCAGGCACACGGCTACGGCACGCCTGATCACGAGGAAGTCGTGATCAGTGGCGGCCGCCGCGTCACGGGCTGGCGGGAGCGGGACGGCGTGTGGACGGCCGACGTCGGCGACCTCGACACCCGGCAGCTCTACGTGGACGGCCGCCGGGTCCTCCGCGCCGGCATCCCGGGCCTTCCCGGCGCCGCCCGTGCGACCGTCACGGGTTACGTCACGGACAGCGTGGATCCACGCAGGTGGCACAGCCCGGGCGATGTCGAGTTCGTTTACCAGGGCGTTTACCCCTGGACCGAGGCTCGGTGCGGGGTGGCGACGGTCTCCGCGGACGGCGACGCGACAGTGGTCACCATGGCGCAGCCCGCGTTCGGCTGGGCGGCCGAGCTCTACAACTCCACCTGGGAGGGCCAGACCTCCAGCGGGCTCGGGCTGCCTACGCGGATCGAGAACGACGCCGCCTTCCTGAGCGAGCCGGGAACGTTCGTGCTCGACCGCTCCGTTCCCGGGCGGCACGTCCTGCTCTATCTGCCTCGTCCGGGCGAAGACCCTGAGCGCACACAGGTGGTCGCGCCGGTGCTCGAGACGCTTCTGAGCGTCGCGGGGGCGCGGAACGTGTCGTTCCGTGGGCTGGTGTTCGCCGATGCCACCTGGCTGCGTCCCAGCCGTCCCGAGGGGTTCCTGCACTACCACGGCAGCGGCTACTACGAGGGCGGCGGCGTGGAGACGGCGGTTCTGGGGGAAGGGGCGTCGGTGACGTACCCGGCCGCGTCCGCGTCCATTCCAGCGTGCGTGACGTTCCAGGACGTGGCGGCAGTGGAGATCGAGGGGTGCCGGTTCACCCGGTTGGGGGCGTTCGGGCTGGGCGTGTCGGGCGGCGCGGGGGTCGCCGTGCGCGGCTGTGACTTCGACACACTGTCGGGCGGTGGCATCTCCGTGTCGGACGGGCAGGATGTCACGATCGAGGACACCTGGGTGCACGATGTCGGGCTCGAATACAGCGGGTCGCCGGGGATCGCCGTGTCGGGCGCGCGGGGGTGTGTTGTCGCGAACAACGAGATCGCGGACGTACCGCACTGCGGGATCGTCATCAGTCCCGGCGAAGGGGCGCGTGTGCTGCGCAACCTCACCGTGGACACCATGAAAGTGCTGGCCGACGGCGGCGGGATCTACCTCGCCGGGGCACAGGGGGTGTCGCACGAGAACGGTGCACTGGTGCAGGGCAACGTCATCGAGGACACGCGCACGCCGTACAACTTCGGGCTCTACACCGACTACGGGGCCGCGTGGGTGACGGTGGAGGAGAACGTCGTCACGCGGGCGGACAACACGGCCGTATTGGCGGTGGCGCCGCCCCTGGAGAACGTCATCTATCGGGGGAACGTCTGGGACGCCGACCCGGTGGGGCACGACAGTCCGCCTCGTGGGGTGACGTACGAGGGGAATGTCACGTTCAAGGATGAACGGGAACTGAACGCGGCCACAGTCGGCATCCGGTCACGGGCGGGGCTGCTGCGTCCGCGGCCGGGGTCGCGTACGTGGAGGGCGGGTCCGGGCGCGTCTGAGTGAGTGAGGTGCGCGCGTCGCCCGCGCGTGCGCAGACCCAGGGGTGTCGTGGTGGTCGGCTGGGCGATTCGGGTCGCTAGCGTACGGTGCTGTTGAGGCGGTGGATGACCTCGTCGTGCAGGACGCCGTTGCTGCAGACCAGGCTGCCGCCCTCCAACCCCCTCACTCCGGCCACGTCCGTCCAGACGCCACCGGCCTCCTCGACGATCACCGTGAGCGCGGCCATGTCCCATGGCGACAGCTCGGGCTCGGCGGAGAAGTCCACCGAGCCCTCGGCGACCATCATGTGCGACCAGAAATCGCCGTACGCCCTGGTCCGCCAGCAGGCGCGCCCGAGGTCGAGGAAGTTGTCCAGCTTGCCGGTCTTCTCCCAGCCGCCGAAGCTCGAGTACGAGAACGACGCGTCCTCCAGGCGGGACACCGAGGACACGTTCATTCTGGACGCCTTCGTCAGGCTCTTGCCGGTCCACGCGCCGCCCTCGATCGCCGCCCACCATCGCCGGCCGATCGCCGGGGCGGACACCAGGCCGACGACGACCTTGCCGTACTCCATGAGCGCGATGAGCGTCGCCCACACGGGCACGCCGCGTACGTAGTTCTTGGTGCCGTCGATAGGGTCGATGATCCACGACCGGGCGCCCCACCCGGTCTTGCCGAACTCCTCTCCTACGACCGCGTCACGCGGCCTGGCACGACGCAACGTGCCGCGGATCGCCTCCTCCACGGCGCGGTCGGCGTCGCTGACCGGCGTGAGATCGGGCTTGGTGTCGACCTTGAGGTCGACCGCCTTGAACCGCCGCATGGTCAGGTCATCGGCGGCGTCCGCCATGACATGCGCGAGGCGTAGATCATCGTTATAACCCTGCACGATCGCCCACGCTACCGTGTCGGGTATAGAGAACATCAGCCACAGACGGCTCTTTTCTGGTAACTCCCGTTTCTATTACTGGTCAGTAATATGTCCACCATGTCGCTAGATGTCGGTGCCTTGCTGCTCCAGACCGTCCCTTTTGCCCGAACGCTGGGCATCACCTTCGACTCCGTCGGAGACGGCCAGGCCGTTTCCCGCCTGCCCGATCGTCAGGACCTGCACAACCACGTGTCGGGTCCACATGCCGGGGCGCTTTTCACGCTGGCCGAGTCGGCGTCGGGAGCGGCGATGCTTTCCGCCCTCGGTGATCAGCTCGAGCGGGCGGTTCCGCTGGCCGTATCGGCGAGGGTCGAGTACCGGAAGCTGGCCATGGGCGAGGTTCACGCCGAGGCTCGGCTGCTGGTGGCGCGCGAGGAGGTGGTGGCCAAGCTGGACGCGGGGGAGCGGCCGGTGTTCGACGTGGCGGTCGACATCAAGAACGCCGACGGCGCCGTGGTGTCCACCCTCACCGTCACCTGGACCCTCCGCCCCAACCGGCCTGCGGCTTGACAGCCGGCGCCGATCATGGCCCGTGATCGGGCATGAACGCCTTAATCCGCGCAGCTCTGGTCGGGGCCGTGATCGGGCTCGCGGAGGCCGCCCTGGCCGATTACATGGTCGAAACCGATGACCCTCGCGTGTTCTTGCTGATGGTGCTCGGGGCCTTTCCTGCGAGCATGCTGCTGTGCCTCTGGGGCAGGCTGCCGCATGGGTGGCTGATATCGGTCCTAGGACCCGTCAGCGTCATCGCATGTTTCGCCGCCGCCCAGATACCGGGCATGCACTACGAGGTGTTGGGTGAGTGGGGCAGCCGCCTGTTCTACATGTCCATCGGCGCGGGCGCCTTCGCGTTCGCCGCTGCCCTGATGACCCCGATGCGCCTGGCGAGGCGCCTGTCCGCACTCGCGATGATCGCGGTCATCGGCGCCACCGCCTGGATGGGGCGGAGCAACGTTGCGGCGCTCTTCGGCGCGCAGGCGATGGCCGCTGAGGGAGTGCCGCTCATCGCGCCCGATCTTCCGGAGTATCGTCTCGCCGACGTCACCACCGGGGACCAAACGATCGCTCTGTGGTACGAGCGGCGGCGTGACCGCGCTGACCTACTGGTCTCCATCGACCAGAGAAACGATTGGACGACTCCTGAGCGGGATTGCCAGAGCTCTTCGGAGCTGCGCGTGTGCCGAGAAGTATCGGCCGAGGTCTGGATCGGCACCGGGGAGGCGCGCACATCGATGATCGCAACACGTGGTGACGCCCTGGTGGAGGTCTCGAGCGGCACGGCGACGGAGGCGGAGCTCCTGGCCGTGTTGCCGACCTTCCGCCCGGTCGAGATCTGGGAGCTGGCCTGGCACTGACGTCAGGGTGTGTCGTCGGAGACCGGTTCCCGGCGGGACGCCGCCGATTCGTCGAGAGTGCCCTCGCGGCTGGACAGGAGGCGGCGCAGGGATTCCAGGCGGGTCGGGTCGGCGTTGCCCGCGGCCGCCCAGGCGTCCAGCGCGCACCCGTCGCCCAGGTGCGTGCAGCCCTTGGGGCAGTTGACCGTGCCCTCCACCAGGTCAGGGAACGCGGCCAGGACCGTTTCCACGGATACGTGCGCCAGGCCGAAGCTGCGCACCCCGGGCGTGTCGATGATCCATCCGCCGTCCGGCAACTCCAGGGCAACGGCGGAGGTGGAGGTGTGGCGGCCGCGGCCGGTCACCGCGTTGACCTGGGCCACGGCTCGGTTGGCGTCCGGGACCAAAGCGTTGACCAGGGTGGACTTGCCGACGCCGGAGTGGCCCACCATGACGCTGATGCGGCCGTTGAGGTGCTCCCGGAGCTCGTCCAGCGGGCCGCCCTTGCGGACGACGACGTGCGGTACGCCCAGCGGTTCGTACAGCCCGATCAGCTCGTCCGGCGGGGCGAGGTCGGACTTGGTGAGGCAGAGCAGGGTGTCGATCTCCGCGTCGAAAGCCGCCACCAGAATCCTGTCGATCATGCGCGGCCGGGGCGGCGGATCGGCCAGGGCGGTCACGATGACGAGTTGGTCGGCATTGGCCACGACCGGGCGTTCGATGCCGTCCGTGTCCTCCGTGTCGTCGGCCGAGCGGCGCAACATCGAGGTGCGCGGCTCCACGCGTACGACCCTGGCCAGGGTGTCGGGACGGCCCGACACGTCACCCACCAGGGCGACCCGATCGCCTACGACGATGCCCTTGCGGCCCAGCTCGCGGGCCTTCATGGCGACGACGAGCCGGCTCTGCTGCTGCTTGCGCTTCTGGGCCGAACCCTTGGGTCGTTCGGGCTCGACCAGCGTCGTGTAACGGCCGCGGTCGACGGCGACCACGAAACCTTCTACGGCGTCCTCGTGCGCAGGGCGAAGACGAGTCCGCGGCCGGGAACCCTTGCCTGGCCTGACTCGTACGTCGTCCTCGTCGTACTCCCGCTTCTTCAGCGGTCCGCTCCCATACGCTCGCTTCCCTTCCGTGGAGTGGTGGCATGTGCTTGCCGGCGCAGTCGTCGGCGGCCCGAGGCGGCTGCTGACGTCGCCCCCAGGCCGTGGCGACCGGGATCGCCGGGGACGTGGTCCGTGATCGTGTCCTGGTGTGTCTTGTGGGCGCCGCCCGGGACTGGCCGGGCGGCGGTGGAGTGGGTGGATCCTCGCGTCGGCATGCGGAGAACGGCGTGCCAGCACGTGTCACCCTTGTCCGACGTGCCCGGAGCTTTGGTGGCGAAACCAGCCGAGGCCTGGGGTCCGGTCATCGGGCGACCGGCACATGTTTCAGTCGTCGGGTGCCGGTCATCGCGCTCCCAGCATCGCCGTCCACATCTGGACGAACTCGGGGAGGGTCTTGGCGGTCGTCGCGATGTTTTCCACCTCCACGCCGGGCACCCGCAGGCCGATCACGGCGCCGGCCGTGGCCATGCGGTGGTCGTCGTAGCTGTGGAAGGTGCCGCCGTGGAGCGGGCGGGGGCGGATGACGAGGCCGTCCTCGGTCTCCTCCACGTCGCCGCCGAGGCGGTTGATCTCGGTGGCGAGCGCGGCGAGGCGGTCGGTCTCGTGGCCGCGCAGGTGGCTCACGCCGCGGATGCGGCTCGGCGTGGTCGCGAGCGCGGCCAGGGCGGCGATCGTCGGGGTCAGCTCCCCCACCTCGTGGAGGTCGGCGTCGATGCCGGAGATCTCGCCCGTCCCCGAGACGACCAGGTCGGTCACGTCCGCGCCGGGCGCCTCGGCCCTGGTGACCGTGCCGCCCATGGCGGTCAGCAGGCCGCGCAGGGCGTCGCCCGGCTGCGTGGTCTGCAGCGGCCAGTCGGGGATGGTGATCGTGCCGCCCGTGACGAGGGCCGCCGCCAGGAACGGGGCCGCGTTGGACAGGTCGGGCTCCACCGTCATGTCCCTGGCCGCGATCGGCCCGGGCTCGACCCGCCAGACGTCGTGCTCGCTGTCGTCGACCGTGACGCCGGCCGCCCTGAGCATCTGCACGGTCATCTCGATGTGCGGCTGAGAAGGCACCGGCGGCCCCACGTGGCGGATCGTGACGCCCTTCTCGAAACGCGCCGCCGTCAGCAGCAGGCCCGAGACGAACTGCGACGATCCCGACGCGTCCAGCATCACCTCGCCGCCCGCCAGCGGGCCGCTGATCGTGAACGGCAGCGCGTCGTTGTCCACCCGCGCCCCCAGCGCGCGCAGGGCGTCGAGGATGGGGCCCATCGGGCGTTTGCGGGCGTGCGGGTCGCCGTCGAAGGAGACGGGGCCGTCGGCCAGGGCAGCGATCGGAGGGACGAAACGCATGACCGTGCCCGCCAGGCCTGCGTCGATGGCGGCGCCGCCGCGGATCGGGCCGGGCGTCACGTGCCAGTCCACGCCCGCGGTGCTCTCGTCGCCGGCCACCAGCGTGGCGCCCAGCGCCCGCAGCGCCGCCACCATGAGATCCGCGTCGCGGCTGCGCAGCGCCTGGCGCACGAGGCCCGGGCCGTCGGCGAGCGCGGCGAGGACGAGCGCCCGGTTGGTCACCGACTTGGAGCCAGGCAGCGAAACGGTGGCGGTGACAGGGGCGGTCGCGGTGGGTGCGGGCCAGTGCGGAGCGGGCATGGTCAAAGAGTACTGGGGCGTGGCAAGGCGAGGTCACAGCCTGTGGATAACGACTGCGCGGCGGCTCGGCCCAGGCACGTCAGGGCGCGGCGTGGGAAGCAAACATGCGATCGAAAGCCGTACGTGGCAGGGTGGGGTCATGTGCGGTAGATACGCATCGGCGCGCAAGAAGCACGAGCTGCTCGAGGAGTTCCAGGTCGAGCAGGACGCCGAGCCCGACAAAGAGCTCAACGCCGACTACAACGTCGCCCCCACCAAGAACGTCTACGCCGTGCTGAGCCGGGTCCCCCAGGAAGCCGAGCGGGCGGTGCGGCAGCTCAGGATCGTGAAGTGGGGCCTCGTGCCCGCCTGGGCGAAGGACCCGTCCATCGGGTCGCGGCTGATCAACGCCAGAATCGAGACGGTGGCCGAGAAGCCGTCGTTCCGTCAGGCGTTCGCCAAGCGCAGGTGCCTGCTCCCGGCCGACGGCTACTTCGAATGGATGCCGGTCGAGGGCGAGAAAAAGAAGAAGCAGCCGTACTTCATCCATCCCGAGGACGGCGGAGTGCTGGCGATGGCGGGCCTGTACGAATTCTGGAAGGACCCCTCGCGGGACGACGACGACCCGCTCAAATGGCTCGTCACCTGCACCGTCATCACCACCAACGCCGAGGACCACCTGGGCCGCATCCACGACAGGATGCCCATGATGATCGAGCCCGAGCGCTGGCAGGAGTGGCTCGACCCCAAGGTGACCGACATCGAGCAGGCTTCGCGGCTGCTGGTCCCGGCCGACCAGGGACGGCTCACGGCATACCCGGTCTCGACCGATGTCAACAACGTCAGAAACAACGGGCCGGACCTCATCAAACCTTTGGCAGATGAGGAGGAAACGGCGCTTTTCTAAAGGTGTAAGAAGCTCGGTAAGTGGGCATCCGGTGAGGAAAGCGATGCATCCGTTTACTCGGTGTCACCGCCACAAAAGCCCCTAATTGCCACCGGGCGGGACATCCGGGGAGTCCTCGCTACGGGTTGCCCTCTTTTTACCCGGAGGTGCGGATTCGTGGACGTCACGACCGCTCGTGAGCGGCTGGAAAAGATGCTCGCTGAGCTGGATCGCTCGATCGGGGTGCTCAAGGGCGACCCTGTCGCGGTACGCGAGCACTCGGCGGCCGACGCAGGCTCGGACCTGACCGACGCCGATCGCGCCCAGGCCATGCTGACCGTGGCCACCGCGCAGCGGCGCGCCGTGATCGAGGCGCTCAAGCGCATCGAGGAAGGCGCGTACGGCAGGTGCGTCGACTGCGGCAAGCCTGTGCCCGAAGGCCGCCTCGAGGCGCGGCCCGAGGCGGCGCGCTGCGTCCAGTGCCAGTCCAAGCAGGAGCGCCGCCACTGATCCGCCACTGAGCCGACGCCAGGAACCGGCCGCCGGGCACGAAGGCCGGCGGGTCAGCTCTTGCGGGCGCTGGCCACCAGGTGAATGCCGACCGTGTCGTCGTCGTCCGGGTGGGCTTCGAGCTCCGTGCGCACGAGCCAGGCCAGGGACCGCGCGTCGGAGCCGAGCACATGGTCCACCGTGGACGGCGACAGCACCGTGCGCGGCCGCATCCACTCGACCTCCAGGCCGGCGCCGACGAGCAGCTCGCGCAGCTGCCCGCTGCTGAAGCAGCGCGTGATGCTGCCGTCCGGCCAGGGCACGAGCATGACCTCGCCGGTCTGCCGCAGGTGCTGCCAGTGCTCCTGCTCCGCCAGGATCGCCATGCCGAGGACCAGCGAGTCGACGCACACCAGCGCCCGCCCGCCCGGCCGCAGCACTCTGGCCACGTCGTTCATCGCCGACTCCGCCATGAGCTCGATCGACATCACCCGCTCCTCGGCGAGCACCGCGTCCACGCTCGCGTCCGGCAGGAACGCCAGATCGTCGGCGCGAATATGGCGGACGCGGTCGGCGTCCCGCAACCGGGACTGCCCGTCGACAGCACGGCGGAAGTCGAGCAGCTCGATCACCCGATGCCCCGCCCTGGCCGCCTGGCCGGACCATCGCCCGCGGCCGCCGGACAGATCGAGGATCACGGAGGGTTCGGCGGGAAGCCATCGGTTGAGTTGTTCGGCGGCGACGGCGCGGTAGAACGTCCAGTACGGCCCGAGCGTCCCTGAGCCGTTGAGTTCCTCGGCCGGAATGGGCAGCACACGCGACTCCTGGGTTCCGGAAAAAGGGCTACCAGCCGGTACGTATGACGTTCCCCGCACCGGGTCCTTCGTACCTTCTATCTTGCGGGAACAGACAACGGCGCGGGGGTGTTGCGACGAGCATGCTCACATTGGTCGACCCCCTCCCCGATGCCCGGCCGGCACCGGCACAGCGGGTATCCTCCCCTGAGTACGGTGTCCTGCCACAGCCGGTCACCGGTGATCTTAGGGGGGTGGGTCCGGTGCCCGCGACAAACGCGGAGACGCTGGAGCAGCGCAGCGAGCGGTTCGAGCGAGACGTCATGCCATATCTCGAGCAGCTCTACTCCGCCGCGCTCCGGATGACCCGGAATCCCGCGGACGCGGAGGACCTCCTGCAGGAGACCTTCGCCAAGGCGTTCGCCTCGTTCCATCAGTTCCAGCAGGGCACCAACCTCAAGGCGTGGCTCTACCGGATCTTGACGAACACGTTCATCAACAGCTATCGCAAGAAGCAGCGTGAGCCGAAGCAGTCAGGCACGGAGGAGATCGAGGACTGGCAGCTCGCCCGGGCCGAGTCGCACACCTCGAGCGGCCTGAAGTCCGCCGAGGTCGAGGCGCTCGAGCACCTGCCCGACGGCGACATCAAGCAGGCGCTGGCGGCGCTGCCCGAGGAGTTCAGGATCGCGGTCTATCTGGCCGACGTCGAAGGCTTCCCCTACAAGGAGATCGCCGACATCATGGGCACGCCGATCGGCACCGTGATGTCGAGGCTGCACAGGGGACGCAGGCAGCTGCGGGGCCTCCTTGAGGACTATGCTCGCGAGCGTGGCCTGGTCCCGGCGGAGGGATCGAAATGAGCTGTGGCAACCCGCACGACACCGACTGTCGCGAAGTGCTGGACAAGGTCTACGCCTATCTCGACGGCGAGCTGACGGAGAGTGACGTCGTCGAGATCCGCGTGCACCTCGACGAATGCAGCCCGTGCCTGAAGGAATACGACCTCGACAAGGCGATCAAGCAGCTCGTGCACAAACACTGCGGCTGCGACCCCGTCCCGGCTGACCTGCGCTCCAAGGTGTTGGCCCGCATCGCTCAGGTGAGGGCTGAGCTGGCCGACTAAGATTCACCCCATGCGCGCGTTGGTCACCGGGGGTGCCGGGTTCATCGGTTCGAATCTCGTCGATCGTCTGATCGCTGACGGTCACGAGGTCGTGGTGGTGGACGATCTGTCGTCCGGGAGCAGGGACAACCTGGCCCAGGCGGTCACCAGCGACCGGTTCCGCCTGCACGAGCTCGACGTGCGCGATCCGGCCCTGGTCGATCTCGCGACCGAGCTGCAGCCCGAGGTGATCTGCCACCTGGCGGCGCAGATCAGCGTGCGCAAGAGCGTCGCCGACCCGGCGCACGACGCCTCTGTCAACGTCGAGGGCACCGCGCGCGTGCTGGCGGCCGCCCACGCCGGACACACGCGCAAGGTGGTGTTCGCCTCCTCCGTGGCCGTCTACGGGCGGCCGAGCACGATTCCCGTGCCCGGCGACGCGCCCACCGACCCGCGCTCGCCGTACGCGGCCTCCAAGCTGAGCGGCGAGATCTACCTCGCGACGTTCCGCGCGCTCTACGGCCTCGAATACACCACGCTGGTGCTCTCCAACGTCTACGGCCCGCGCCAGTCGCCGGAAGGCGAGGCAGGAGTCGTGTCGATCTTCACCGACGGTCTGCTCAACGGCGTCCCCACGGTCGTCTACGGCGACGGCAGCCAGACCCGCGACTACATCTACGTCGATGACGTGGTCGACGGCTTCGTCCGGGCCTGCGGCCAGGCCGGTGACGGGCGCAGGTTCAACCTCGGCACCGGCATCCAGACCACCGACCGGCGGCTGCACTCGCTGATCGCCGACGCCGCGGGCGCGGCCGACAAGCCGGGGTTCGCCCCGCCGCGCCTGGGTGACCTGCCTGCCATGGCGGTCGACCCGGTGCCGGCTCACGAGGGGCTCGGCTGGCAGCCGCGCACCGATCTCGGGACCGGCATCAAAAACACCGTGGAGTGGGCTAGATCACGTCGCCGCTCGTAGTGGCTTGATTACGCTTTGCTTGCGATTTCCCGCTCCGCCGGTGCAGCCACGTCGTCTTCTGTAGCGTGAACCCCACAGAGTCGACGTGGGAGGCATGTGGATGATGAAGGTTATGGTCGCCAGGCTGTTCACCGCCCTCGTGCTGATCACCCCGGTGGTGATGGCCATCGGCGGAGCGGTGCCTCCTGGGGTGTCCTGGACCTGATCACGCCGGAGGGGGGCCGCAATGCGTGACCTGCCATGGCCGGCGCGCGTCTATCTGGTCGCCGTGATCGGCGCGGCGGCCGCTCTCGCCGTACGCGGCGTGATCACGTCCGGCGCTCCAGTGGCTACGGAGGATCTCGACGTCCTGCTGGTGCTCGCCCTGCTCTTCCTGGTCTGCGAGTCGATGCCGACCTTGCTCAACGTGGAGCAGTTCGCGGTGTCGGTCAGCTTCTCCGCCTCGCTGGCCGCCGTGGTGCTGATCGGCCCGGAGGGCGCCGCGCTCGTGGGGCTCACGGCCGTGGTGAGCGTGCGGCCCGGGCTGCCGCTCATCAAACGGCTTTTCAACGGCGCGCAGTTCGCCATCTGCGGCTACGTCGCCGGACGGGTCTACGTGGCGCTCGACGGCCAGGTCGGCGTGCCGCAGGTCAACGCGTTCGACGACCTCATCGGCCCCTACGCGGCGGCCACGGCCGTGTTCGTGCCGCTCAACATCGCGCTGACGCTCACCATGGTCGGGCTCGCCACCAGGGTGCGGGCCACCGAGGTGCCCATGCGCGGCATGGTCCAGTTCCTGCTGTCCTACCTGGGATACGGCACGTTCGGGCTGCTCGTGGCCGGGCTCTGGGCGACCGTGCAGTCGATCTCGGCGGTGCTGGTGCTGGTGCCGCTGTTCGTGGCGCGATGGGCGTTCGGGCAATACCACGCGCAGCAGCGCTCGTACGACGCCACCATCGCCGCGCTCTGCCAGGCAGTGGAGACCAAGGACTACTACACGCGCGGTCACTGCACCCGGGTCTCGCTCGCCTCGTCCATGATCGCCCAGGAGATCGGCATGAGGCTGGAGCGCGTGCGGGCGATCCGATACGCCGGCATGCTCCACGACGTGGGCAAGCTCGGCGTGCCCACCAAGGTGCTGCAGAAGGACGGGCCGCTCACCGAGGAGGAGTTCGCCGCGATCCAGCTGCACCCGATGCGCGGGCTGGAGATCGTCCGCGGCATCGGCTTCCTCGACGAGGCTTACGCCGGGATCATGCACCACCACGAGAAACACGACGGCACGGGCTACCCGATGGGGCTGGCCGGCGACGAGATCCCCGAGTTCGCCAAGGTCATCGCGGTGGCCGACGCGTTCGACTCGATGACCTCCGACCGCTCCTACCGCGGCGCCAGGCCCGTGCCCGAGGCCATCGAGGAGCTGCGCAAGAGCGCCGGCACCCACTTCGACCCCGTCATGGTCGCGGCCTTCATCCGCGCGCTGGAGCGAGAGCCGTGGCAGCCGCCACGGCGGGTCGAGCCGCCGCCCGACCCGGCCGAGGCGCCGATCAAGGACCACGACGACCCGACCATGCCGATCCAGGTCGTGACCGGGTCATGATCACCACGGAACGCGCAGGGCGCACAGACCGGTCGATGAACACGGTGCTGCGCCGGCTCGACTCGGGACAGCTCCTGCTCATCTGCGCCGCCGGCCTCGTCGCGGTCGCGGGCGTCGCGCACACGGCCGCCGTCGGGCTCGACCGCGCGGAGATCGCCGTCGGGTTCGGCGCGCTGATCGCGGTCGGCGAGCTGGCCAGGCTCACCATGCCGGGCAACAGGGAGGTCGCGCCCATCGGCGCCGCCGCCGCGCTCGGTTACACGCTGCTGCTCGACCTCAGCCAGCATCAGCTGCACCACTCCGCCCTGCAGGTCGTGGCCGTGATCGCGGTCGGCATGCTGGCGGGCGCGCTGCCGCACCTGGCGGTGGGCCGCCCGCCGCGCCTGGACGCGATGGCCCGGCGCCTGCTCACCGGCGCGCTGCTGGCCTTCGCCTTCCGCCCGCTGGCCGACCCCCTCTACAAGCTGACCGAGCCGCCCACCAACACCTGGTGGCCGGCGCTCGCCGTCATGGTCGCGCTCATCGGCGTCAGCATCCTGATCGACGTGCTCATCGCGGCCGGGCTCAGGTCCGAGCAGGTGCGCACCGCGTTCCGGGTGGCCGTGCGCGACGAGATCAACATGGCTCTGCCGCTCGGCGCCGCCGTGGGCTCCTCCGGGGTGCTGCTCGCGCTGGCCACGCACAGCATGGACCTGGTGGCCCTGCTGGTGTTCGCGGCGCCGCTGCTGGTCACGCAGGTGGCCTTCCGCAAGTACGCCGGGATCCGCGCCACCTACCTGCAGACCGTGCGCGCGTTGTCCCGGGTCACCGAGGTCGGCGGCTATGTCGAGCCCGGCCACTCGCGCCGGGTGAGCCGCCTGGCCGTGGCGATCGGCAGGGAGCTGGGCATGGCCGAGCCCGAGCTGCTGGAGCTGGAATACGCCGCGCTCATGCACGACATCGGGCAACTGTCGCTGCGTGACCCCATCCCCGGCGGCGCCACCGTGCTCAGCGACCCCGATCAGGCCCGGCGCATCGCCGAGCTGGGCGCCGAGGTGATCAAGCAGACGGGCGTGCTGGACCGGGTGGCGGAGGTGGTCAGACGCCAGTGCGACCCGATCGCCGCGGATCCGCCGCTGTCGAGCCGCATCATCAAGGTCGCCAACGCCTACGACGACCTGGTGGGGCCCTCGACCGACCGCGACCGCGCGGGCGCGGCGTTGGAACGCATCAGGCTCGCCCCCGGCGGCGCGTACGATCCGCACGCGCTGGAGGCGCTGGCCCGCGTCATCGATCGGGGCCGTCTCTAAGCAGTTGTGGCTCTCCCGCAGTCCAGCAGGCACCGAGCGTGTTTCCTTCCGCTCACTTTTGTCTGTTTCCTACAGAACGCCGTCGCCGGATCGGTGGTGTCGGAGGAAAGGGGTCAAGCCGGTCGCGGTCATAAAGTAGGCGCGTGCTTACTGATTCGCTCGGACCCGTTCTGATCGCCAACCGGGGAGAGATCGCGCGGCGGATCATCCGCACGGTCAAGCGGATGGGCCTGCGCGCCGTCGCCGTTCACTCCGAGGCCGATGCGGACCTGCCGTTCGTCCGCGAGGCGGACGAGGCCGTGGCGATCGGCCCGGCCAACCCCGCGCAGAGCTACCTGGACATCGCGAAGGTGCTGGAGGCGGCCCGTGCGACCGGCGCGCGCTCGGTGCACCCCGGCTACGGGTTCCTGGCGGAGAACGCCGCGTTCGCCAGGGCCGTGATCGACGCCGGGATGGTGTGGATCGGGCCCGCGCCCGAGGCGATCGACCGCATGGGCGACAAGATCAACGCCAGGAACCTCATGGAGGCCGCGGGCGTGCCGGTCGCCGCGGGCACCCGCGAGCCGGTCACCGACCTGTCGCTGGCGCTGCGGGCGGCCGAGTCCATCGGCTACCCGGTCATGGTCAAGACCGCGGGCGGCGGCGGTGGCATCGGCATGAGCGTGGCCCACGACGAGGAGGACCTGGGAAAGGCGTACGAGCAGGCGGCGCGGGCGGCCGCCAGGTTCACCGGGGGCGACGCGCTGGACGGGCCCGCGGTGCTGCTCGAGCGGTACATCGAGCGGGCCCGTCACGTCGAGGTGCAGATCCTCGGCCTGCCCGACGGCCGGGTCGTGGCCCTGGGCGAGCGCGACTGCTCGGTGCAGCGCCGCCACCAGAAGGTCGTCGAGGAGTCCCCGTCCCCCGGCATCACGGCCGAGCTGCGCGAGCGTATGCTGGCCGCCGCTGTGCGCGCCGGCGAGGCGGTCGGCTATCTCGGGGCGGGCACCGTCGAGTGCCTGGTCGACGCCGACAAGCAGGACTTCGTGTTCCTCGAGATGAACACCAGGCTGCAGGTGGAGCACCCGGTCACCGAGCTGGTCACCGGGCTGGACCTGGTCGAGTTGCAACTGCGCGTCGCCGCGGGCGACAGCCCCGACGTGCGGGCCGGGACCCATGGCCACGCGATCGAGTTCCGCGTCTATGCCGAGGATCCCAAGCGGTTCTTCCCCGGACCTGGCAAGATCACGGAATGGGAGGAGCCCGTCTTCGACGGTGTCCGCGTGGACTCCGGTTACACGGCGGGCAACACGGTCACGCCGTTCTACGACCCGCTGATGGCCAAGCTCTGCGTGTACGGCGAGGACAGGGCCGACGCGCTGGAGAAGGGCCGCAAGGCGGTCGGGGCGTTCGTGGTCGTGGGTCCCAAGAACAACCTGCCGTTCTGCGCGGAGCTGCTGGACAACCCCGAGTTCGTCAGCGGCGACTACGACACGGGCTTGGTCGCGCGGATGCGGGCCTAAGGTGAGGACATCGATGAAGAGAAGAGGGCGCAGTGGCTGAGGTACGCGCTGAGATGGTGGCGAACGTGTGGAAGATCCTCGTCAGCGAGGGCGACACCGTCTCGGACGGCGACACGCTGGTCATCCTCGAGTCCATGAAGATGGAGATCCCGGTGCTCGCCGAGGACGATGGCGTGGTGGCGCAGCTGAAGGTGGCCGAGGGCGACGTCATCCAGGAAGGCGACCTGATCGCCGTCATCGACTGACGCGGGCGAGGAACTTCGCACGATCGACCACGACGCGCTCGATCCTGCCGCGGCCCACGACGGTGCGCTTGTCGTGGGCCTCGAAGGAGAAGACCAGCCGCCGGCCGTCGACCTCGACGAGCTCGACTCCCACCTGCACGTGCGTGCGCAGCGGGCTGGCGGCCAGGTGCTCGAGCTCGACCCGGGTGCCGACGGACGTCTCGCCGGGCGCGAGGTGCTGCTCGACCGCGCGAACGGTGGCCGCCTCAGCCAGAGCGAGCAGCCGGGGCGTGGCCAGCACGGGCACGTCACCGCTGCCGATCCTCTTCGCGGTGTCCTCCATCTCGACCATGATGAGCAACTGGGAGCGGAGACCCGGAGCGAGCGTCATGGGATCAGCCTACGGTGGGTCGCGTACCTCCAGACGCGCACCTTCCAATAGGCGCCTTGACTTCCCGGAAACGCATACAAGTGCCGCCATAAGGCCGCAGGATAGGCTTTGTACGGCTTGAGACATATGAGTGGCATGTGAGACTGGTGAGTCGTACACTCTCTGAGTTCCGTGACCGCTGTGTTACCTCACCGCGACAAAGGTTCGCTTTGTTGGAGAACCGCGGGGTGGAAGAGGTTACAGAGGTAGGGGGTTAGCGGGGGATCATGGTGGCCCAAGGGACAACACTGGCGGGGCGGTATCGGCTCGATACCCGCATCGGCGCCGGTGGCATGGGCGAGGTGTGGCGGGGCGAGGATGTCGTCCTGGCCCGCACCGTCGCTGTCAAGGTGCTGCTTCCGGGCCGCATGGAGGATCCTGGGTTCGTCGCCCGCTTTCAGGGGGAAGCGCGCGCGATGGCCACGATCAACCACGCCGGCGTCGTCGACGTCTACGACTACGGAATCAGTGGCGACACCGTCTACCTGGTGATGAAGTTCGTCGACGGCGAGCCGCTCGACCGGCTGCTGTCCAGGCTGGGCAGGATCTCGCCGCAGGCGGCCATGGAGCTGATCGCGCAGGCCGCGTCGGCGCTTCAGGCCGTGCACGACCAGGGCATCGTGCACCGCGACGTCAAGCCGGGCAACCTGCTCGTGCAGCGCGACGGCACGCTGGTGCTCACCGACTTCGGCATCGCCCGCTCCGACATGGCGGGCAAGCTCACCGACGTCGGCATGGTGCTGGGCACCGCCGCCTATTGCGCGCCCGAGCAGGCCGAGGGCGCCCCCGTCACGCCGGCCGTCGACATCTACGCGCTCGGCGTGGTCGCGTACGAGTGCCTCGTGGGACAGCGGCCGTTCGACGGCGACAGCGCGGTCACGATCGCGCTCAAGCACATCCGCGAGGCCCCGCCGCCACTGCCGCCCGACATCCCGCCCGCCGTGCGCACCCTGGTCGAGATCGCCCTGTCGAAGGACCCGGCCAGGCGATACCCGACGGCCAAGGCCATGAGCGAGGCGGCCCGAGCGATCGCCAGCGGTCAGGCTCCTGAGCCGGTGCACCCGCCGGTCACCGGGGCCACGATGATCCCGCCGGGGGAGTATCCGGCGCAGCAGACCGGACAGCACGCCGCGAGCCCGTACCAGACGGGCGTACGCGCTGCCCGTCCCGAGGAGACGACGGTGGCCGAGCGGCGTGGCCGCCGCGCCGCCAAGGCTCCGCGCAGGACCGGGCTGATCGCCGGAATCGCCGCGGTGGTGGTGCTCGGCGCGGGCGCCACGGCGGTCGCGTTGACCGGCATGACCACCGGCGACCCGACGCCGACAAGCACCGCGTCCAATCTCGGCGACGCCACGGAGACGCCCACGACGAAACCCCCCACCAAGAGGACGACCAAGCCCCCTACGAAGGACCCGACGCCGGACCCGGAGCCGACGATCACCCGGTCCAGGCCCACGAAGACCGAGAAAGAGGAGACCACGGCGACCCCCACGCCGACGAAGACGCCTACTTCGACACCCTCGAAGACGCCGTCGAGCACCCCCACGCCGTCCGTCAAGAAGGTGCTCGTGCCCAAGGTCGTCGGCATGGCGTTCCTGCAAGGCCAGGAGATGGTGGAGGCGGCCGGCTTCGACACACGCGTGATCGACAACACCACCACCACCAACGGCATGCGCTGCGGCAAGATCGAGAAGACCAATCCGGCCGGCGGCACCCCGCACGACGTGACCAAGCCGGTCACGCTGGTCGTCATCGACGGCGTCTGCTCGACGCCGTCGGCGACTCCCGGCGCCACCGCCACGCAGAAGTAGCGGCTAGACGCCGGTGGTGCTGCGCGGGTAGGCGACCTGCGGGTCGGTGGCGACGTTCACCATGTACGGGACGCCCGAGTCGAACGCCCTGCGCAGCGCCGGGCCGATCTCCGACGGCTTGGTGACCAGCTCGCCGCCGCCGCCGAGGGCGGTCACGACCTGGTCGTAGCGGCACTGCGGTTGCAGGTCCGCGGCCACGTCGTAGCCGTACAGCAGCCGCATGGGGTGCTTCTCCAGGCCCCACATGCCGTTGTTGCCGCAGATCATGACGACCGGCAGCTTGTGGCGTACGAGGGTGTCGACGTCCATCAGGGAAAAGCCGGCCGCGCCGTCGCCGAGCAGCAGCACCACCTGGGAGGACGGCCGGGCCAGGCGGGCGGCGATGGAGTAGCCGAGGCCGGTGCCCAGGCAGCCGTACGGGCCCGGATCGAGCCAGTTGCCCGGCTGCTTGGGCTCGACGTATTTGCCCGCGTACGAGACGAAGTCGCCGCCGTCGCCGATCACCACGGCGTCGTCGGCCAGCACCTTGCCCAGCTCGCCGTAGATGCGCATGGGGTGGATCGGGTCGGAGCCGGAGGCCAGCAGGTCGGCGTCGCCCGCGATCGCCGCGGCGGCCGCGTCGGACAGCTTCGACACCCACGAGGCGTACGCGTCCGGCTTGACCCCCGCGTCGCCGCAGGCCGTGCCGAGGCTCCAGAACACCACCGACAGGTCGCCGGCGGCGGACGCGGCCGGCTGCATGTGCGTGGCCAGCTGCGACGGCGCGTCCGCGATGTGCACCACTCGCGTCGGCTTCGCCGCCGCGAGGCCCTCCTTACCACCACTGTGTCCACTGGGGGGAAACCCCCCAGACCCCCCGAAGGACCCATAGCCCAGGCGGAAGTCGAGCGGGGTGCCGACCACGATCACCAGGTCAGCCTGGGCGAAGGCCTGCCCGCGGGCCCGGGTGACCAGCAGCTCGTGCCCCGAAGGCAGGATGCCGCGGCCCTGGCCGTTGGGGATGACCGGCAGCCGCCACGTCTCGGCGAAGTCGCGAGCGGCCTCCTCGGCCCGGTCCATCCACACGTCCGAGCCGTACACCAACACGGGGCGTTCGGCCTCGGCCAGCAGTCGCGCGATCGCGGCCACGTCGTCGGGGTCCGGCTCCAGCGGGGACGGCGTCTGCGTCTGCACGTCGTGCGCCGGCGAGGGGGAGAAGAGGTGGTCCATGTAGAAGTCGAGGAAGACCGGGCCGCGGTGGGGCGCGACAGCCGTGCGGAAGGCCGACTCCACGTCCTGGCCGACGGACTCGGCGCCGCTCGAAGTGAACGACAGCTTGGTGATCGGGCCCAGCAGCGGCGGGTGGTCCATTTCCTGCAGAGCGCCGCTGCCCCAGCGCGACTGCGGTGCGCGCCCGCCCATGACGACCACCGGCGAGCCGTTGAAGTGAGCGGT
Source organism: Nonomuraea polychroma (assembly GCF_004011505.1). Taxonomy (NCBI): domain Bacteria; kingdom Bacillati; phylum Actinomycetota; class Actinomycetes; order Streptosporangiales; family Streptosporangiaceae; genus Nonomuraea; species Nonomuraea polychroma. Next base: position 7,739,193 of record NZ_SAUN01000001.1, on the reverse strand, counting down.
CGCGATGCCGCTGACACCGTTGGTGATGCCGGGGCCGGCGGTCAGCACGGCCAGTCCCGGCCTCCTGGTCAGCCTGGCCGTCGCCTCGGCGGCGAACACCGCGCTCTGCTCGTGTCGTACGTCGAGGATGCGCATGTCCTCGTGCACGGCCCCGTCGTAGAGCGGGAAGACGTGACCTCCGGACAGGGTGAACATGGTCTCGACGCCATAGGCCTTGGACACGGCGACGGCGGCGTCACCGGCGTGCTTCGCAGACTCCATGCCGGGGAACTTACCAACGAGTCACACTGGTAAACAGTCCTTCAACGGCAGCACAAGGACACCGAGCCGGACGGGGCCTCCGCGACGATCTTCCGCGGGGCCCCCTTGACCATTTTGATGTCGAAGGTCGTGTCGGCGGCCTCCACGTTCACGTCGTACGAGCCGGGCGGCACGGTCACGCTGACGTCCCCCGTGGTCCTGACGACCGCCCTGACCGACTTCGGCGGGCGGGAGAACGACAGGTCCACCTCTCCCGAGCCCACCTCGACGTCGGCCTGCTCGCCGTCCAGCCGCTCCCCCTCGATGGTGCCGGTGCCGGTCCTGGCCCAGACGGGGCCCGCGACACCGCTGAGGTGGATGTCGCCGGAGACCGAGGTCAGGCGGAGGCTGCCGAAGAGTTCGTTCACGATCAACCGGCCGCTCGTCGTCCCGGCCACGATGTCGGTCTCCGGCGGTACGAAGATGACATAGTCCGCCTGGCAGAGGGGGCCGTCCGGCTGGTCGTCGCGCGGGCAGGACGCCTCCAGCCGCAGGGTCGAGGAGGCGGCGTCCCAGTCCTCGGTGACGTCCGGCCGGTCCCTGGACCAGCGCAGCGTCCTGTTGATCAGCAGCTCGCCCGCTTGGCCGAACATGATGACCAGGTCCACCTGGCCGGCGACCGCCTTGATCTCGACCTTGTCCTTCGTGAACGGGATGGAGCGCCGCTCGATGTCCACCGGCGTCCTGGCCCTGGCGAAGCCGCGCCAGAGCAGCGTCGTGGACACCAGCAGCGCGATCACCGTCGCCACGGCGCCGGCCGTCAGCCAGACGGCTCTCATGGCAGGCTCCTGATCTTCAGGAACTGCAGCACGGCGAGCACCCGCCGGTGGTCGCCCTCGGCCGGGGACAGGTCGAGCTTGGCGAAGATGTTGCCGATGTGCTTGCCGACCGCGCCCTCGCTGAGGACGAGTGCCTGGCCGATGCCGGCGTTGGAACGGCCTTCCGCCATCAGCCTGAGCACCTCGTGCTCTCGGGGTGTCAGCCGCTCCAGCGGATCGCTGTTGCCGCGCAGCAGCAACTGGGCGACCACCTCGGGGTCGAGCGCGGTGCCGCCGGAGGCGACCCTGCGCAGCGCGTCGATGAACTCGGCCACGTCCGCCACCCGGTCCTTCAGCAGGTAGCCGACGCCGCCGTTCGCGGCCGAGGCCAGCAGCTGGGCGGCGTAGCGCTCCTCGACGTACTGCGAGAGCACCAGCACCGGCAGGCCGGGCTGCTGGCGGCGCAGCACGAGCGCGGCCCGCAGCCCTTCGTCGGTGTGCGTGGGCGGCATCCGCACGTCGGTGATGACGAGCTCCGGCCGGTGCTCCTGGGCAGCCCGCAGCAGTCCCTCGGCCTCGTCCACGGCCGCCACGACCTCCATGCCGGAGGCGTCCAGCAGCCGGATCAGCCCCTCGCGCAGGAGCACGGAATCCTCGGCGAGCACTACTCGCACGGCAGGTCCACCTCGATCGTCGTCGGGCCGCCGAGCGGGCTGGACAGCCGGAGCGTCCCGTCGACGGCGTCGATCCGCTGGGCCAGGCCGCGCAGCCCGGTGCCGCCGTCCAGCCGGGCGCCGCCGCAGCCGTCGTCCCAGACGTACACGTGCAGCCGGTGGTGCTCGCGCCGCACGTGCACTTCGGCCTTGGTGGCCGCGGCGTGCTTGGCGATGTTGGTCAGTGCTTCGGACACGATGAAGAAGGCCACCGCCTCGATGGTCGGAGTGGCACGCCGTTCGATGTCGACGTGCAACCTCACGGGGAAGGGGGCGCGGGCGGCGACGCCGGACAGCGCCGCGTCCAGGCCCTGGTCGTTGAGCACGGCCGGGTGCAGGCCGCGGACGAAGTCCCGCAGCTCCTTGAGCGCCTGCTTGGCCTCCTCGTGCGCCTGCGCGATGGCCTCCTTGGCCGGCTCGGGGAGGTCGGTCAGGGTGACCCTGGCCAGGCCCAGGTTCATGGCGAGGGAGACCAGCCGCTGCTGGGCGCCGTCGTGCAGGTCCCGCTCGATTCTGCGGCGCTCGGCGTCGGCCGCGTCGATCACGCCTGCCCGGCTCTCGGTGAGCGTCTCGATCCGCTGTCCCAGCTCGGATCGGCTGGGTCCGAGCAGCGTACGCGCCACCGACAGGTCCAGCGCCGCCATGCCGCGCGCCAGGACCGGGGCGAGCAGCAGCAGCGCCAGCCCGATCACGATGAAGACCATCACGACCCGGTTGTCCCTGAGGTCGATCGCGAACTCCAGCGGCGGGCCCTGCAGCTTCGCCGGCAGGAACGACAACAACCCCACGATCGCCCCGCCCCACGCCGCCGCCACCAGGGCCGCGGCCGCCATGCCCACGAACGGGGACAGCAGATGGTAGCCGATCTGCCGCCACGTGGCCGGGCTGCGCCACTGGCTGGGCGTGCGCACGGGTGCGATGTGCGCGCCCAGGAACGCCTCGAACCGGGAGCGCTGCACCCGGGTGAACCACGGCAGCGCGCGCCGCAGCAGGGGAGGCGCCACGATCAGCACGAGCGTCAGCCCACCGAGCACCATGGCGACCGGCAGGCCGATCATCACGTGCGCCGTGTCGAGCCAGGCTCGTGCCGACCACGGACGGGGGACTTTCATGCCCCAACGGTATTGAGCCGTGCGGACGACGCGAAATAGGTCTGGTGTGCGGATGGATGGTGGGGCTAGCTCTACCTCGACCTGCCGGGGGCTAACGAACATGGTGCCGGAAGGCCGCGGGATCGAACGTGCCACCCAGCATGGGGCCCAGCCCTCTGCGCGCCACCTGCGCGAAGGCGTCCCTGTCGAGGCGACCCGCGCGCTCTGGCAACGCGCCCGCCAGCGGCCGGGCCGCCAGCATCTCCAGATCCGCCACGTTGCTCCGCTCGACGAGCCCGGGCTCGTCCGGCCACCGCCCGATGACGAGCCCGGCAAGGTCGAGGCCACGATGTGCGAGGGCCTCCAGCGTGAGCGCCGTCTGATTGACGCTCCCGCCCCCGGCCCCCACCACCACGAGCACCTGCGCGCCCAACGACCGTGCCAGGTCGGCGATGGTCGCGCCGTCCTCGTCGTACCGCTCCAGCAGCCCTCCGGTGCCCTCCACGAGCACCAGCCGGTTGCTCTCCCGCAGCTCCCGCACCAGCCGCACGACATCGACCATGGACACGGGCGAAACGCCGGCAACCCGAGCCGCCGCCGCAGGCGACAACGGCTCGGCAAACCGGCACAACTCAAAGGTCGTGGTAACCCCGCCCAGCCGGATGACCGCGTCAAGATCCCCGGCCGTGCCGGGAAGAACACCCGTCTGAGCTGGCTTGACGACAGCCACGGAAGCCCCACGCCCCCTGGCAAGCGCCGCCACCGCAGCCGTCACGACCGTCTTGCCGACCCCGGTATCGGTCCCTGTGACGACGAGGATGCTCATAACGCCAGCGTAGGCCCCAGGAAACCACTTAGGCGGCCCACAAGACGCTCGTAACGGCGAGCACCACGTGAGCGTTCACGACCGGCGCCTGAATGTCGCGCGCCAACGTCGGCGAGGCGGTCAAGCCGGCCCCGCCGTAAAACCAAAAGGGTTTTAGGGACGACGCAGCCGCGTGACGAACTTGTAGCGGTCACCGCGATACAGAGACTGCGCCCACTCAACCGGGTTGCCGTCGGCGTCGAAGGCGTGGCGGGTGAGGAGGAGCATGGGGAGGCCGACGTCCACGCCGAGGGCTTTGGCGTCGTACGGGGTGGCCAGCACGGTCTCGATGATCTCTTCCGCGTCCGTGAGCCGCACGTTGTAGGCGTTGTGCAGCGTCTCGTACAACGACGAGTGCACTTCCAGCTCGCGCCGCAGCCGCGGGAAACGCCGCGCCGACAGGTGGGTGGTGTCGATGGAGACGGGTTCGCCGTTGGCCAGCCGGAGCCGGTGGATGCGCAGGACGCGGCCGCCCGGGTTGATGGCCAGCCGCCGTGCCAGGGCCTCGTCCGCGGTGATGTAGCCCATCTCGAGGATCTTGGTGTCCGGTTCCAGCCCGGCGGTGCGCAGGTCGCCGATGTACGAGGTCAGCTGGAGCACCTGCGCGACCTTCGGCTGCGCCACGAACGTGCCCTTGCCCTGGATGCGCAGCAGCCGTCCCTCGACCACCAGCTCGGTGAGCGCCTGGCGGACGGTGGTCCGCGAGGTCTCGAACCGCACAGCCAGCGTGCGCTCGGGCGGCAGCGCCGTGCCCGGCGGCAGGCTCTTGGTGAGCTCGAGCAGGCTGCGTTTGACGTCGTAGTACTTCGGTACGCGGGGGCTGTCGTCTGTCACGCGCTCACCTTCACTTCTGCCACGGCGGTGAGGCGTGTCTGATCACCGCGAGATCATCGGAACTCACATTGGCCCGAACGGTCAACCGCGGGCGACAGCGGCCGACCGGCACCGAGCGCGTACGGTGCCTGGCTCGCGCGAATCCGGGCTGCTCAGGCTGATGGTGAAGGATATCCACTGCGGCGCGCGCGCTCGCAACCGAGGCCCGTGCGGTGGCCGCCGCCAGCGGCCCGCCGCAGGTCCCCGCACGTACGCGACGCATGTCGCGGTGGTGCCACGTGCCCGTGGAGATCACCTCCGGCTTCCCCCGCGCAATCCCGTCCCGGGAGCTGAGCGACTTCGGCTGTGTGACTGTTCTCACACTATGAGATTTCGTGAAAAGGCCGGTCGCGTGAACGATGCCGTATCGGTGTTCACAGCGCGAGTGGGCGGGTGTGCGGCGGTCTACTGCGGAGTATTGCCCGCTCATCGGCCTGCTGATTCCCCAGGGCCGCACCGGCCCGGTTTGGTTCTGGCGGGCGGGAGCACGCATGATGCATTCGTGCCGACTCTCAGTGACCTCGTCGCCCGTCACACCGCACTCGACGAGGCGGACCTCGATTGGCTGCACTCGCTGGTCTCCGACTGGCAGTTGCTGGCCGACCTGTCGTTCGCCGACCTCATCCTGTGGGCGCCCTTGCTGGGGGAGAACGGTTGGATCGCGATCGCCCAGATGCGCCCCACGACCGGCCCGACCGTCTACCACGACGACATCGTCGGCTCCGTGGTGGCCAAGGGCGAGCGCCAGCTCATCGACACCGCCTGGAACGAGCGCCGCATCTGCCGCGAGGGCGACCCCGACTGGTCCACGGGTGTTCCGGTCAGGGAAGAGACCATCCCGGTCCGGCGCGCGGTCGAGGGCGGTGAGGGCCGCTTCCTGGCGGTGATCCAGCGCTCCACGAACCTGTCCTCCGCCCGTACACCGTCCCGCCTGGAGCTGACCTACCTGCAGAGCGCCTCCGACCTGGCGCAGATGGTGGCCGAGGGCCGCTTCCCGTTCTCCGGCGAGGAGCCGATCCTCGTCCGCTCGCCCCGCGTCGGCGACGGCCTGCTCCGGCTCGACCGGGCCGGGCGCGTCACGTACGCCTCCCCGAACGCCCTGTCCGCCTACCGCCGGCTGGGCCTGCACGCCGACCTGGTGGGCGCGGAGCTGGGCCGGGTCACCGCCACCCTGTGCTACTCCGACGAGCCGATCAACGAGGATCTCATGATCGTGGCCAGCGGGCGTGCGGCGAAAGAGACCGAGGTCGAGTCCGGCGGCACGATCGTGCAGCTCAGAGCCATCCCGCTGATCGTCGGCGGCGGCCGCATCGGCGCGCTGGTGCTCATCAGGGACGTCACGGAGTTGCGGCGCCGCGAGCGCGAGCTGATGACCAAGGACGCCACCATCCGCGAGATCCACCACCGGGTGAAGAACAACCTGCAGACCGTGGCCGCGCTGCTCCGCCTGCAGGCGCGGCGCCTGCAGGTCCCGGAGGGCCGGGAGGCGCTGGAGGAGGCGGTACGCCGGGTGGGGTCGATCGCCATCGTGCACGAGACGTTGTCGCACGCCCCCGAGGAGTTCGTGAACTTCGACGAGATCGCCGACCGGGTGATCGCGATGGCGGGGGAGGTGTCGTCGCCGGAGGTGGCGGTCATGCCGCGGCGTGTCGGCGGGTTCGGCGTGCTGCCGTCGCTGATCGCCACACCGCTCGCCATGGCGCTGACCGAGCTGTTGCAGAACGCGCTGCAGCATGGGCGGCCCAAGCGGCTGGAGGTGGTGGTGGAGCCGGCGCTCGACCGGCTCAACGTCACCGTGTGGGACGACGGGCAAGGCCTGCCCGAGGGCTTCGACCTCGACAGCTCCACCAGCCTCGGCCTGCAGATCGTCCGCACGCTCGTCGAGGGGGAGCTGTCGGGCAGGATCTGCATCCAGCCGCGCCTTGAGGGCGGCACGGAGGCCGTGCTCTCGATCCCACTACCGACGGGCGCGACCCCCTGAGTTCCGGAGAGGAGCCGGGGCAGCTGACGGTGGTGGGTCAGGCGGTGGCGCGGGCGCGGGCTCGGGCGCTGCGGCGCTTGAGCGCGCGGCGCTCGTCCTCGCTCAGGCCGCCCCACACGCCGGCGTCCTGGCCGGACTCCAGGGCCCACTTCAGGCAGGCGTCGACGGCCGAGCACGACCGGCAGACCTGCTTGGCCTCCTCGATCTGCATGAGGGCAGGGCCGGTGTTCCCGATCGGGAAGAACAGCTCGGGGTCCACGTCACGGCAGGCAGCTCGGTGGCGCCAGTCCATGCGTCCACTCCTTAGTAGATGAAGCCTTGTCGGGCTCCGTGCGGCCACTACTTTGTGAAGAGTTTCACTAACTCGCGCGAACAAGTACCCCTGATCCTGATCAGGACCCGGGGTCTGCCCGCTGACGCCCTGGTAGGACCCCTGGGGTTGTTAAAGGTCCTACGTTCCGACGTCAGTAGTGAGCCTCTCAGCCACGGAGAGTGCACGCAAGGGGGTTGGAGCGAAGTTTTGGCCGTTATGGATGTCGGATGCGTCACACAATGACCGAATGTAACCGACTAGACCAGAACTTGTAACGCGTTCGGGGTAGACCGGAATGTTACGGTTTCGCGTTCTCCTAGGTAGTCCCCGTCCAGCTGAAAGGCCACGGGACGGTCCGCGGTGAGCGTGAACTCGGGCTCGTCATGCAGCTGAACGAGGTGCCGGCCGGACGGAAGGGCTTCACTCTCCGTGAGGATGTGCCGGATGACCGAACCGAGCGAGATCAACCCCATGCGCCGCAGCCCCAGCAGGTCGAGGCCCGTCTCGAAACTCGCCCACGGGGTCGGCCGCACGGGTCTGCTGCCGACGTATGTCCATGGTGAGGTGTTCGAAACGATCGCCATGAACACGCCCTCGGCGGTCGGGATCCCCCGGCCGGTCAGCGTCATCGCTGGATGCCGCTTGTCCGTGGCCAGATAGTGCCGTAGAGCCGTGTTCACATACCGGGTCGGGGTAGCTTTACGGCCGGTGCCTCTCAGGCCCTCTACGGCCCGTACAACCTCGGCGTCGTACCCCATGCCCGAGCAGAACGTGAAGTATCTGCTCTGCCCCTCCCAGAGGGCCTGGCCCAGGCCCACGGTCCTGCGCCGGCCCTCCCTGAGCGCCTCCAGCACCGCGCCCGTGGACTCCACCGGGTCGTTGGGCAGGCCGAGCGCGCGGGCGAACACGTTCGCGCTGCCGCCGGGGATGACGATCAGCGCGGGCCGGCCGGCGCTGGGATCGTCGAGAAGTGGGGCGTCGTCGCCGTTGATCGGGTTGAGCAGGCCGTTGACGGTCTCGTTGATCGTCCCGTCACCGCCCAGCACCGCCACCACGTCGTATCCCTTGGCCCGGGCGGTGGCGGCGAGCGACGCCGCGTGCCCCCGGTAGCGGGTCTCCTCGACGGTGAGCTCCACGGCCGCGCCGAGCGCACGGATCAGCACGTCCCGCGTACGGGCGTTCGTCGTCGTGGCCTTGGGGTTCACCAGCAGCATCGCGCGCATAGCGCCAGGGTAGCCCGCGAACGCCACCTGCTTTCATCGGCCGAATGTCCCATTTCTCCCGGATGCGCGGGAGGCCCGCCGAACCAGACCGGCCGCGGAAAAGCGACCGCTCAGTTCATTGGGTACGGTACGGGCGTGAACCGTCGTCCGCTCACCCTCGTGATCGCCGCAGCCGTTGTCGCCCTGGAGGGCCTCATCGCCCTCGGGCTGGGCCTCTTCGTCGCGGTGGAGGCTCTGACCGGGAAGCCAGGCGACATGACCACGGCCCTGGCCGAGGCGGCGTTCGGCGTGCTGATCGGAGCCGGACTGCTCTGGGTGGCCTGGGGCGGACTGTTCAAGATGGAGCGGTGGGGGCGCTCGCCCGGCGTGCTGACCCAGATCTTCGTGATGCCCGTCGCCGTCACGCTCATCCAGTCGGACCAGCCGCAGCTCGGGATCCCGCTGATCGTGGTCGCCCTGGCCGGACTGGTGACGCTGCTGCTACCCCCCACCACCCGCGCGCTCTACGGCGACGGCTAGTCCCAATGCCGGTTAGTTAACGCTTGAGGTGTGACGTCAAGGGTTCACGGAAAACTGGGACAGAAGAACGGAGATCCAGTAGAACGGGTGATCTTCCACAACCATCCGTAACAGACTGGATCTCCGTTGAGCCGACAGTCTGCCAGGTCTGTCCTGGCGTGCGCCATCAGCACGGTCACATCGACCACCCGGACCGCGGCGGGGGTGTTCGCGCCGGGTCATCTGGGCGAGCTGACCCAGCTCATTCCCTTTGAGATGGTCGATGAGGCGCTGGCGGAAACGGGTGCGGTCGAGCGGAGGTTGCGGGACCTGCCCTCGCGGGTGGTGGTGTATCTGCTGCTGGCGGCGGGGCTGTTCGCCGGGCTGGGATATCGGCAGGTATGGGCTCGGCTGGTGTCGGGCCTGGCCGACCCGGGCTCGCTGCCGTCGTCCTCGGCCTTGGCCCAGGCGCGACGCCGGGTCGGGGTAGCGCCGTTGAAGGCGCTGTTCGACCTGCTGGCGGGCCCGCCCGCGGGTGCGCTGCGGTGGCGGGGGCTGCTGGTTTGTGCGATAGACGGCACCACGATGTCGGTGCCCGACAGCCCGGCGAATCTGACCCGATACGGGCATCAAAGCGGTTCACATGGCGGGTCGGGCTATCCCCTCGTCCGGCTGCTGGCCGTGGTGGTCTGCGGCACTCGGACCCTGCTCGCGGTGACCTTCGGCCCGTTCAAGACCGGCGAGACCAGCTATGCGCCCGCCTTGTTCGGCTGCCTGCGGCGGGGAATGGTGCTGCTGGCCGACCGGAACTTCGCGGTCAAGGACCTCGTCACAGCGATCGCCGACACAGGAGCGGACCTGGTGATCCGCTGCAAGAACAACCGGGCCCTACCCCGGCTGGCCACCCTGACAGACGGGTCGTGGACCAGCGTGCTGGGCGGGGTGCCCATTCGCGTCATCGACGCCCACATCACCGTCACCCTGTCTGGCACCCACCGGCGGGCCATCCACTATCGGCTGATCACCACCCTGCTCGATCCGCACCGCTACCCGGCCCGGGACCTCGTCGTCCTCTACCACCAGCGCTGGGAAATCGAAACGATCTACCTCGAGCTGAAGGCGACCATTCTGGGCGGGCGGGTCCTGCGCGCCCGCACCCCGGCAGGCGTGGACCAGGAGATCTACGCCCTGCTCACCACCTACCAGGTCCTGCGGCTGGCGATGGCTGAGGCCACCGCCATCCATCCCGGCATCAGCGATGACCGGGCCAGCTTCACCATCGCCCTGCTGACCGCCCGCGATCAAGTGATCCACGCCGCCGGCATCCTCGCCGACACCACCATCGACCTGCTGGGACGTATCGGCCGCGCCCTCCTTGAAGATCCCCTGCCACAGCGCCGCGAACGCATCAGCCCACGCATCGTCAAACGCGCGATCTCCAAACACCGAGCCAAAGGACAAGTCGACCGCACCAACCACCGCGCGAGCACCACCATCGACGTCCTCACCGAACACCAGTTGACAGCAGCCCAAAGCCCTTAACTTCACGGCATTGCGGCTAGTCCTCGGCCGTCAGTCCCTCGCGCAGCTGTGCCAGCGTGCGGGCCAGCAGGCGCGAGACGTGCATCTGCGAGATGCCCAGTTCGGTGGCGATCTGCGACTGCGTCATGTTGCCGAAGAACCTCAGCAGCAAGATGCGCTTCTCCCGCGGCGGCAACCGCTCGAGCAGCGGTTTGAGCGACTCGCGGTATTCGACGCCCTCGAGCGACTCGTCCACGATGCCGAGCGAGTCGGACACCGCAGGGGCGTCGTCGTCGCCGGAGTCCGGCGCGTCGAGCGACACGGTGGAGTAGGCGTTGGCCGACTCCAGGCCCTCGAGCACCTCCTCCTCGGTCATCTTCAGGTAGGAGGCCAGCTCGGCCACCGTCGGGGCGCGCCCTTCGCGCTGCGACAGATCGCTGATGGCCTTGGTCAGCGAGAGCTTGAGCTCCTGCAGGCGGCGCGGCACGCGCACCGCCCAGCCCTTGTCGCGGAAGTGCCGCTTGATCTCGCCGACGATGGTGGGCGTGGCGTAGGTGGAGAACTCCACGCCGCGGTTGAGGTCGAATCGGTCGATGGACTTGATCAGACCGATGGTGGCGACCTGCGTGAGGTCGTCGAGCCACTCGCCCCTGTTGCGGAAGCGGCGAGCGAGGTATTCGACCAGGGGAAGGTGAAGCTCGACAAGCTCGTCCCTGATGCGTTGGCGGCGAGGCTCCTCGGGTCCCAGCTCGGCCAGCTCGGCGAAGAGCTGGCGGGCGCGCACCCTGTCGGGCACGGCGTGTTCGCTGGTGGCCATGGCTCCAGTCCTTTCCGTCACGCCGGCCTCGCCGCGCCTCTGCGCTTACGCAGGACGATCGCCATGCGATCGGGGGAGTCGGTCACCGCGTCGACATCGTCGGCCAGGGCGGTCAGAACCATCCAGGCGAAGTCGTCGCGCTTGGGGGCGGAGCTCCCGACCGTTGCCACTTCGACTCTGACCTGCATCTCGTGCCCGGTCAGCTCGAATTCGGCAGTCAGGTCGGTGCCGGGCACCGCCTCACTCAGCAGCATGGCGCACGCCTCGTCGACCGCGATCCGCAGATCCTCGATCTCGTCCAGCGTGAAGTCCAGCCGCGCCGCCAGCCCGGCGGTGGCCGTACGCAACACAGACAGGTAGGCGCTCGCGGCGGGGAGCCTGATGCTCACCACGTCGCGGATGCCGGCCACGCCTTCCGCGCGCGTCTCGGTTTCCTCGGTCACGTTCCTCCTCGCGAATCCGACGCCAACTGCAACTTACCGCCCCGGAGAGGTGCTTGGACGATTCAGACTCGCCATCGACCGAAAAGGCTCTGCGCGGCATGCGACCGCACAGAGCCTTATGTGCCGTTTTAGGCGGCCTTGGTCTCCCAGAAGATCTTGGAGATTTCGTCGATCTTGCCCAGCAGGTCCTCGGCCTTGGCGACGTCGACCGTGCCCTTGGCGCCGGCGGCGCCCGCGAGCTTCGTGGCGTCCCAGAAGAGCTGGTGAAGCTGGGGGTACTGCTCGAGGTGCGGTGGCTTGAAGTAGTCGGTCCACAACACCCACAGGTGGTGCTTGACGAGCTCGGCGCGCTCCTCCTTGATCGTCAGCGCGCGGGCGCGGAAGACCGGGTCCTCGTTGGCCGCGTACTTTTCCATGATCGCCTTGACCGACTCCGCTTCGATGCGGGCCTGGGCGGGGTCGTAGACCCCACAGGGCAGGTCGCAGTGTGCGGAAGCGACATGCTTGGGTCGTAGCAGTCGTGCGAGCATCAGAAAGTCCTTCCTGGATGCTGAATCAGCTTGGTCCACAACCGACCATACTCGGGTCGGAACGCCTGCGGAGTGGGGGGTCAGCGCGTATGCGAGTGCGTGTCGAGGGGGATTCCATGCGCCCCGGGCTGGTTCCCGGTGATTGGCTGCTGGTGCGCAGGAACGTCACTGTGCACCCGGGCGACCTCGTGGTGGCCAGGCTCCCCGGCGACCCTGATCAGCTGATCGTGAAACGGGCGCAGTGGCACGGGGCGGACGGGTGGTGGCTGGAGAGCGACAACCAGCGGGCCAGCGGGCGGCGCGACAGCTGGGACTTCGGGCCGGTCCACGACATCGTGGGACGCGTCGTGCTGCGTTACTGGCCCCTGATGAGAAGGCGACGACGGCGCTAGGACACGTTCTTGCGGGGGCGACGACGCCGTCAGGACGCGTTCTTGCGGCGGGCGCGGAAGGCGGCGACGTTGGCGCGGCTGGCGCAGCGGGCCGAGCAATAACGCCGGGATCGGTTGGAGGACGTGTCGAGGAAGGCCTGCCCGCAGTGCGGCTCACGGCAGCGGCCCAGCCGGTCCACGCCCAGCTCCGCCACGACCGCGGCCAGGCCCATGACGGCAGTGGCGGCGGGGTCGTCGGCCAGGTGCAGGTGCCAGTGGCCGCCGTCGTGATCGGTCAGCTGCGGACGTACGGGATAACGCACGAGCAGGGCGTTGAGCAGCTCCGCCACGGCACGCTCGTCACCGGCCGCGTCGAAGACCGCGACCAACTCGTCCCGCAGCCGCACCAGGCCGGGCGGCGGAGCGGGGTCATTGGCCAGGCGGACCGCCCACTCGGCGTAAGAGGTCAGGTCCATGCCGGAGTATTACACGAGCGGCGGGATGCCGGAGCACCCCGCCCGCTCGGTGCCACCCCGCCGGGCGGTTCGCCTCACCCGGCGGTCTGTCCTCTAGAGGGTCAGCCCTCTGGGTGCAGGACGCGGTGCAGGAAGGCGCGGGTGCGCTCGTGACTGGGGTTGCCGATCACCTTGGCCGGCTCGCCCTCCTCGACGATCACGCCGCCGTCCATGAACACCACGCGGTCGGCCACCTCCCGCGCGAACCCCATCTCGTGGGTCACCACGAGCATGGTCATGCCCTCCTCCGCCAGCTTGCGCATGACGGTGAGCACGTCGCCGACCAGTTCTGGGTCGAGCGCCGAGGTCGGCTCGTCGAACAACATGAGGTCCGGGTTCATGGCCAGCGCCCTGGCGATCGCCACCCGCTGCTGCTGACCGCCGGACAGCTGGCCGGGGTAGGCGTCGCTCTTCTCGGCGACACCGACCTTGTTCAGGTTCTCCCTGGCGATGATCTCCGCCTCGTTCTTGCGCCTCCCCAGGACCCGCTGCTGGGCGATCATCACGTTCTGCAGCACGGTCAGGTGGGGGAACAGGTTGAACTGCTGGAACACCATGCCGACGTGGCGCCGTGCGGCGTCGATGTCGGCGTCGGGGTCGGTCAGCTCCATCCCGTTCACGAAGACCTGGCCCTTGGTGGGGGTCTCCAGCAGGTTCACGCACCGCAGCAGCGTGGACTTGCCCGATCCCGAGGGCCCGATGACGCAGACGACCTGCCCGGGGTCGACCGTGAAGTCGATGCCCTTGAGCACCTCGTTGTCGCCGAAGTACTTGTGCAGGTCCCTGATCTCTACGGCGTGCGTCACCGCTTCCTCCCCTGACGCGCTTCGAGGCGGCGGACCACGATGCCGAGCGGAATCGTGATGAGCAGGTAGGTAGCGCCCGCCACGATAAGCGGCGTGCTGTTGGCCTGCTCGATCGTCGTGTCGGAGCCGAACTTGGTCAGCTCGGTGGTCGCCGCCGTGACGCCCAGCGTGAAGACCAGCGAGGAGTCCTTGAACAGCAGGATCAGCTCGTTGGTCAGCGGCGGGATCACGATCCTGATGGCCTGCGGCAGGATGATCGACAACATCGCCCGGCCCGGCTTCATGCCGAGCGACCTGGCCGCCTCCATCTGCCCCTTGGGCACCGCCTGGATGCCCGCGCGGAACGACTCGGCCATGTACGCCGCGGCGACCAGGCCGAGGGCCAGCGCCACCGTCCCGTAGATGTCCCCGGGCAGAGCGAAGCCGGGGAACGCGATCGGCAGACCGAACCCGAGCAGCAGGAAGATGATCAGCGCGGGCAGGCCGCGGAAGATCTCGATGTAGACCAGCGCCACCACCCGGTACGGCATCACGGACGACAGCCGCATGAGCGCCAGCACCAGGCCGAGCACGAAGCCGATCAGGTAGCCGGCGAGGGTGAAGATCAGCGTGTTCTTCAGCGCGACCGTGAAGAGCGAGGGGAACATCCCCGCGGCGACGGGGCCGTTGAAGAAGTTCTCCGCGATCTTCGGCCAGTCGGCCAGCAGAGCCACCGCCACCAGGACGGCGACGAAGAGGGCGTACTGGACGGCGAGGCTGATCTGTCGTCGTTTCCTGGGGCTGAGCCCGCTGGGCGCGGGCTCAGCCGTGATGGGCGTGTCCGCCATGATCAGGAAGTGGGCGTCGGGGTCGTGGCCGGAGCGGCGCCCATCCACTGCTCGTAGAGCTTGGTCCAGGTGCCGTCCTTGATCGCCGCGGCCAGGCTCTCGTTGACGGCCGTGAGCAGCGCGGTGTTGCCCTTCTTGACCGCGAAGCCGTACTGGGCCTTGGTCGGGGTCTGGCCGGACAGCTCGTACGCCGAGGAGACGTTGGGCTTCTTCATCCACTCGACGACGACGGGCAGGTCCTGCACCACCAGATCGACCTGGCCGGACTGGAGGGCGAGCAGCAGCTTGCCGGAGTCCTTGAACTCCTTGGGCTCGATGCCCTTGGACTTGGCCAGGTCGAGGGCCGTCGTGCCGGCCTGCACGCCGACGCTCAGGCCCTTGGCCTTGGCGTCCTCGAGCGTGGGGACGCCCGCGCCCTTCTTGGTGACGAGGCCGAGCACCTCGTCGAAGTACGGCGAGGAGAAGTCGAGGTTCTGCTTGCGCTCCTCGGTGATGGTCATGCCGGCGGCTGCGACGTCGCACTTGCCGGCGTTCAGCGCGGCGCCACCCTTGATGGAGTCGAAGTCGATGTCGACGATCTCCTGGGTCACGCCAAGCTTCTTGGCCACCAAGTCGATCATGTCAACGTCGAAGCCCACGACCTTGCCGCTGGCGTCCTTCGACTGGAACGGCGGGTACGGCAGGTTCGTGCACGTGGTCAGCTTGCCGGGGGAGACCAGCTGGACGCCGCCCGCGGCCGTGGCGCCCGCGGTCGCCGTAGCGCCGGACTGCGTGCTCGGTGACTCGCTCCCGCATGCGGACAGGGCGAGAACGGCGGTTAGCGCGAGCACGCCGGCGGCGTAGCCACGGCGGCCCTTAAGGCTCAGGGCCATGTACGGCCTCCTAGAAGTGAATCTGGGGTTTTGTGCAGTTTAAGTGCGGTTTTGCACCGCTCCGTCATCGGGGGTTTAACAATGCGTCAACGGATCGGCGACGGCACCGACACCGAACCCCATCTCACCATGTGGCACTATGGGGTGACGGGTGACCCCCGAACCCCCTCACGACGATGATCGCCGAGGGGATCCTGGCAGCTACCGAAGCCAGACCGCTCGCGCTCGTTCGCCGAAGGTTTCTTCCGCTTCCAACGATTACAGGGGTCGCTGTGGCTTCCACGCCCGCTTCCGCATCCGTCGAAAAACTCGATCTCGATCCCGCCTTCGCCCTGCACCGCGGCGGCAAGATCGAGATTCGCTCCACCGTTCCCGTCCGCGACGCGGACGACCTGTCGCTCGCCTACACGCCCGGCGTCGCCCGGGTCTGCACCGCCATCGCCGAGACGCCCGCGCTGGTCCACGACTACACCTGGGTCTCCAGGGTGGTCGCCGTCGTCTCCGACGGCACCGCTGTGCTCGGCCTGGGCGACATAGGCCCTTCGGCCGCCATGCCGGTCATGGAGGGCAAGGCGCTGCTGTTCAAGGAGTTCGCGAACGTCGACGCCGTCCCCCTCTGCCTCGACTGCACCGACGTGGACGCCCTCGTCGAGACCGTCGTGCGGCTGGCGCCGTCGTTCGGCGGCATCAACCTCGAGGACATCAGCGCGCCCCGCTGCTTCGAGATCGAGGCCCGCCTGCGCGACCTGCTCGACATCCCCGTCTTCCACGACGACCAGCACGGCACCGCCATCGTCGTGCTCGCCGCGCTGCAGAACGCCGCCCGCCTGACCGGCCGCCCGCTCGGCGACCTGCGCGCGGTCGTGGCCGGCGCGGGGGCCTCCGGCGTCGCGGTCACCCGGATCCTCCTGGAGGCGGGCATCGGCGACATCGCGGTCTCGGACTCCAAGGGCATGATCTACGAGGGCAGGGAGGGCCTCAACCCGTTCAAGGAGGCGCTGGCCCGCGACACCAACCGAGCCGGCCACACCGGCTCCACGGAGGAGGCCCTGGCGGACGCCGACGTGTTCGTGGGGCTGTCCGGGTCCACCGTGTCCGAGCAGGCGATCGCGTCCATGGCCAAGGACGCCATCGTGTTCGCCCTGTCCAACCCCACCCCGGAGGTCCACCCCGAGGTCGCCGCCAGGCACGCCTCGGTCGTCGCCACCGGCCGCTCCGACTTCCCCAACCAGATCAACAACGTGCTGGCGTTTCCCGGCGTGTTCAGGGGCGCGCTGGACGTGCGGGCCTCGACCATCACCGAGAACATGAAGGTGGCCGCGGCCGGCGCCCTGGCCGGCGTCGTCGGCGACGACCTCGCGCCCGCGTACGTCATCCCCAGCCCGTTCGACGACCGCGTGGCCCCCGCCGTCACCGCAGCCGTCGCGGCCCAGGCCCGCGCGGACGGTGTCGCCCGCATCTAGGCAGGTCAAGGCCGCTTTACGATTGCCCGGCATTCCCTTGGGTAAGTGAGGTACTCGCCCGAGACCGAGCCGCCGCCGGCCCCCGTGGCGCATTCGCGGAGCCGGCGGCGCAACCGAAGCGAGTGTGGACGTCCTTTGGGAATTGCCATTAATCCTTTACGCAAGGTGCTATAACTGTTGCTCGCTGTAATGATGTGGGCGCCGGCTCCTGCGACAAGGAGAGCGATGGTACGCGAGCCGAATCGACTGCTGCAGCAGCTCATCGCGGAGGCGGGCTTTTCCCACAAGGGACTGGCCAGGCGCCTCAACGATCTGGGAGCCGCGCGCGGCACCCCGGGTCTGAAGTACGACCACAGCTCGGTGTTGCGCTGGATCGGTGGCCAGCGCCCGAGGGACCCGGTGCCCTGCCTGCTGACGGAGATCTTCGCCGTCCGCCTCGGCAGGCAGGTCACCTCAGAAGACCTCGGAATGCCGGCCATCATTACACCCCTCGATCTCGGGCAAGAGTTCATGCACACGTGGCAGGAGGGGGTCGCGACTGTGACCGCGCTGTGGCGGGCCGACGTGGAGAGACGGAGGTTTCTGATCGACTCGACGTTCGCTATAGGAGCAGGCTCCATCGGAGCCATGCGCTGGTTGACGTCCCCGGCAGAGGGACGCCCGAGCGGCGGGGGGACGCGGCGCGTGGGCCGCGCCGAGATCGCCGCCATCCACGAGGTCACCCGGTCCTTCGGTGAGCTCGACAATCGCTTCGGCAGTGGCCGGGTGCGCACGTCGGTGGTCAAATACCTCGACAGCGCCGTCTCGCCCCTGCTCAAGGACGGCTCGTACAGCGAGGCCACCGGCCGCAGGCTGGCCGCCGCGGCCGCCGAGCTGACCCGGCTGGCCGGCTGGATGGCCTACGACATGGAGCAGCACGGCCTGGCCCAGCGCTACCTCATCCAGGCACTCCGCCTGGCCAGAGGCGCCGACGACCACACGCTCGGCGGCGAGATCCTGGCCGGCATGGCCCACCAGGCCATCTACGTGGGCCAGCCCGCCCACGCCTTGGACCTGGCCAGGGCCGCCCAGCTCGCGGCCCGCAGCGGGGGCGTCAACACCCTGCTGGCCTCCGCCCATGTCCTGGAGGCCCACGCCCACGCAGGCCGCGGCGACGCCCGCTCCTGCGGCGTCTCACTCCACGCGGCCGAACGCGCCTTCGACGCCCGCAAACCCGCCGAGGAACCCCGGTGGCTGAGCTACTTCGACGAGGCGTACCTGTCCGCGAAGTTCGCGCACTGCTTCCGTGACCTGGGGGAGGGGGAGCGGGCCGTACGGTACGCGCGGCGCTCGCTCGACATGGACTCCCGGTACGTGCGGGGACGGATGTTCAACCTGTCGCTGCTGGCCGCGGGGCTGGTGCAGTGCGGGGAGCTGGAGGAGGCGTGCGCCACGGCCGGCAAGGCCATGGCGATGGCGGGGGAGCTGCAGTCGGTGCGGTCGCGGTCGTACGCGGCGGATCTGCGCAAGCGGCTGCAGCCGTACAAGAACGAGAGGGTGGTGAAGGTGCTGCGGGAGCGGACGCGAGAGCTCACTCCCGCGTGAATCGGCTGACCTCCGCTTGAATCGAGCATCGGACACGGGAACGGCCCGGAGCTTCTTCTCCCCGCTCCGGGCCGCTCTCGCTGGGGCGTCTACTTGAGGAGCTCGCCCTTGGGGCCGACGATCGCCTTCGTCTGCGCGTAGTTGGCCTTGTTGTAGACCGCGGCGACCTCGCCGTCGAAGTACGCCGAGCTGATGAAGTCGATGCGGCCGTTGCCGTCCTGGTCGTGGAACATGCTCGTCACGCCGTTGACGTAACCGGTGCGCTTGTTGTTGTCGTACCGCATGAGCCAGGGGCCGCCGTCGGCACCGGGCGTCATGGAGCACTTGAGCACCTGGTGCGTGTCGACCCTGAACGTGTTGACCTGGTACGTCTTGGTGCCGGTCTTGCCGGCGCACCACTTGGGCGTCACGCCGGAGAAGGGGCGGTCGCCGTCGGGGTGCGGGGCGGACGGGTAGCCGAACGCGACCACGTTCTGACCCATGGGCTGGTTCCAGGCCACACCCTGACCACCGACCACGTCACCGAGGCGGCCCATGTCCTTGGCGATGCCGATGATGTAGCGGGCTTCGTAGTACTTGCGCGTGGTGCCGGGCTTGACCCACTTCTGGGTGTAGTAGTGGGTGATGGTGTAGTTGCCGAACTTGTCGGGGCCGCTGCCCTTGTCGCCCGGTCCGCTGTAGGCGTCCCACTTGGCCTTGTCGACCTGCTCCACGACCGGGTCGCCGAACTTGAAGCCCTGACCCCTGCCGATCTTGGCGTCGTCGTAGGTCTGCTTGGAAACTTCCACCTTCTCCAGGACCGCGCCGGGGTAGTCCGGGCCTACAAGGTCTGCGGGCTTGTCCTCGCCCTCGGACCAGCATTCACCGAGGTTGATCTGGCACTTGCGGAATTCCTCGGCGCTGATCTGGCGCGGCTTGATCCACTTGTCGCCCGCCCACTCCTTGAACTCCTTGTGCGACACCTCCTTCTCGCCGGCCAGCGCGAAGCCGTTGTGCACCGCCACGAAGGCGAAGTCGCCGTCGTAGTCGTCGTAGGTGTCGAGGTCGAAAGCGGTGAACGCGTATGCGCCCGCGTAGACGCCCCACGGGGCCCTGCCCTGGTAGTAACCGGGCACGAACACCCACTTGTCGTAGACGTCGTCCTTGCCGTTCGCGAACACACAGTGGCCGGCCGTGGCCACGAGGTTGCGGTGCTGGGACTGGATGGACGTGGCCGAGCACCAGCGGTAGTTGCCGGCGCGGTCCAGGAAGAAGACCTTGCCGATGGTCTTGGGCAGGTTGACGTTCTTGCTGACGGTGGGCTTGGCGGTTCCGGTCGGGCCGGTCATGCCGGGCTTGCCGTCAGGAGCGCCCTTGCTTCCCGAGGAGACCAGCTTGGGCACGTTCTTGGTGTCCAGGCGGTACTGAGTGGCCTTGCGCAGGGCGGCTCCGTTGGCGTCAAGCCAGAAGTAGGCGACGCCGTACGCGTCCGCGGGCTTGGGCTGGAGGTTGTCAGAGGCCCAGTGCGGCTCGGCGGTGGCGGGGAAGGCAAGGGTGGCGGCGCTCAGGCCGACGACGGCGAGGGGAACGAGCAGGCGCTTCAACGGGGGGCTCCACTACGGGGTGTCAAGAAACTGTGTAAAGACCCTATCGACCCATTAGTCACTCTGGTAAGGGTTCTTCTCAGATTTCCCAAAAAAGGCCAAAGGGCCCGGCTGGAGGCCGAGCCCTTTGGTACTGCTACTGAACGAGACCAGGTCTACGTTCCGATCCCAGCGAACTACGGGATGAGCTTGCCGGACCACGTGGCCGCAGCGGCCTTGTAGATCGCGGCGGTCTCACCGTCGAAGTAAGCAGAGGTCATCGTGTCGTAGCGGTTGTTGCCGTCGGTGTCGGCGATGATGCTGGTGACACCGTTGACGTAGCCGAGACGCTTGGCGTTGCTGTACTTGTACAGCCACGGGCCACCGGCGTAGCCACCGGTGACGGCGCACTTCAGCGCCACGTGCTCCTCGATCTTGTACTTCGCGATCTGGGAGGCCTTGGAGCCGGTCTTGCCGTAGCACCACTTCGGCGTGACACCCGTGTAGGGCTTGTTGCCGTCGGGGTGCGCACCCTGCGGGTAACCGAAGGTACGGACGTACTTACCGGTCGGCTGGTTCCACGCGAAGCCCTGCCCACCAACGTTGTCGCCGAGGCGGCCAACGCTCTTGAGCTTGTGGGAGATCACGAAGAAGTCGAGACGGTAGTACTTGGTGTCCTTGCCGGGCACGTACCACTTCTGGATGTAGTAGTGCGTGATGAAGTAGTTCCCGGCAGCGTCCGTACGCTTCTTGCCATCCCAGGCGTCGTGCTTGGCCTTGTCGACCTGCTCCTCGAGCGGGTCGCCCCAGATGAAGCCCTGGCCGCGGCCAGTGCCCTTCAGCTTGGCGGCCTCGTACTCCTTCTCGGTGACCTCGACCCGCTCGACGACAGCACCCGGGTAGTCGGGACCGACTTCCTTCGCGGCCTCGCCCGGCTTGCTGGTGTAGTACACCGCGTTCGGGGTGTTCTGGGCCTTGTCGTACTCGGGCTTGCCAACCTCGGTGGCCTTGACGTCAGTCTTCAGGCCCTTCTTGTTGGCGTCGACGTACTCCTCGTACGTGACCTTGTCCGCGGCGTTGAGCACGCCACCGATGCCGTCGTAGACGGTGACGAAGGCGTAGTCGCGGTCGAAGTCCTCGTACACGTCGAAGTCGTAGTGGGTGAAGGCCTGCTTACCCACGTAGAGGCCGAACGGAGTCTTGCCCTGGTAGTAACCGGGGACGAAGACCCAGCGGGACACGACCTCGTCGTTGCCGGCGATGTCGTACACGCAGTGACCGGCCGTGGCGACCAGGTTGCGGTACTGCGACTGGATCGAGGTGCCCGAGCACCAGTACAGGTTGCCGTCACGACCCTCGAAGAAAACCTTACCGATGGTCTTCGGCAGGTTCACGTTCTGGACCTTGGCGGTGGTCTTCTTCTCCTCGCCGATGGGAGCGGTGGAACCCGGCTTGGTGTCCGAGCTATAGCCACCCCCGCTCTTGATCTTGGAGACCTCGAGGGCGTCGGGGCTGAAGGCCTTGGCGCTGCGGAGCGCCTCGTTGTTCGACTTGGTCCAGAACTCGACGGTCTCGGCCGCCTTGGCCGCGGACGCGACGAGCGGGTCGCTCGCCATCGTCGGGTCGGCCTGGGCGGTGCTGGCCAGACCAGCAGCCAGCAGACCAGTGGCCAGAATGGCGCCACCGGCCGGGAGGAGGATGCGCTTCACAGGTAACTCCTTGCGCTGTCGTGGAACGCCTCTTGCGTCCCATGCGTCAGTAAAGGGATAGCCAGGAACATACAGTGTCGATCTTGAACTCGGGTAGTCGCTTTGGTGGGAAAAGATGCGACAAGCCGGGCGTGATCGTTCTGTGATGTTTAAGTGGCTGATGCGCAGGAGCTGAGAGAGGATCGCCCCATGACCGTTTGCCCTGATCAACATAAGGAAGTTGTCAATGTGGCGAACGAGGCGGAGGCATCCTCTTGATCCGGCCTTGCGGATGTATGTGACGCAGATCACATCTGATTGATGGCACCGTCTGGGCGTGGCGTGCGTCCAAGCGCCTTCACTTTGAGGGCGGAAAGCAGAAGGGCCCGGCGGATGCCGGGCCCTTTGCTAGCAACGGTTGCACGAACGGTTCATGACCGATCGCTGTACGTCACTCAGACAATCTTGCCGGACCAGACGTTGGCCGCAGCCTTGTAGACCGTGTTCGTCTCACCGTCGAAGTACGGCGAGGAGATGTAGTCCACGCGGCCGTTGCCGTCCTGGTCGTTGAAGGTGCTGGTGACACCGTTGAGGTAGCCCAGACGCTTGGTGTTGCTGTACTTGTACAGCCACGGGCCACCGTCGGCGCCCTCGGTCATGGCGCACTTGAGGGCGAGGTGCTCCTCGATCTTCTTGGCCGCGGAACCCTGCAGCTTCGAGGAGGTCTTGCCGTAGCACCACTTCGGCGTGATACCGGTGTAGTTCTTGTTGCCGTCGGGGTGCGGGGCAGCCGGGTAGCCGAACACGCGGACGTACTTGCCGGTGGGCTGGTTCCAGGCGAAGCCCTGCCCGCCGACGTTGTCACCGAGGCGACCCGCGTCCTTGGCGAATTCCTCGATCACGTAGTAGTCGACACGGTAGTACTTGGTGCTCGTGCCGGGGACGAACCACTGCTGGACGTAGTAGTGCGTGATGTAGTAGTTCCCGAACTTGTCCGGGCCGTCGCCCTTCTCGCCCGGGCCCTCGTACTTCGTCCAGGTGGCCTTGTCCACGTTCTCGACGATCGGGTCACCATAGATGAAGCCCTGGCCCCTGCCGGTGCCCTTGGCCTTGGCGGCCTCGTAGGCCTCCTTGGTGACTTCCTTCTTGTCGACGACGGCGCCGGGGTAGTCCGGACCCACGATCTTCGGGTCGGTCCCGGGCTTGGTGTCGTAGTACGGGTACTTGTTCGGGTCCTTGATGGCCGACTCGTACTCGTCCTTGCTGACCTCGGTCGCCTTGACATCGGTGACCTGGCCCTTGGCCTGAGCGGCCTTGTACTCGTTGATGGTCACCTTGGTGGCCTTGCCCGGACCGAGCTTGACGCCGTTGTACACGGTCACGAACGCGTAGTCGCGGTCGTAGTCCTCGTACACGTCGAAGTCGTAGTGCGTGAAGGCCTGCTTGCCGACGTAGATGCCCCACGGGGACTTGCCCTGGTAGTAGCCGGGGACGAAGACCCACTTGGACATGACGTCGGTGTTGTTGGCGGTGTCGTACACGCAGTGGCCGGCCGTGGCGACCAGGTTGCGGTACTTCGACTGGATCGAAGTGGCGGAGCACCACTTCTTCTCGCCCTTGCTGTTGATGAAGAAGACCTTGCCGATGGTCTTCGGCATGTTGACGTTCTGGACCTTGGCGGTGGTCTTCTTCTCCTGCCCGATCGGGGCGGTCGAGCCCGGCTTGGTGTCCGAGCTGTAGCCACCCTTGCTCTGCAGCTTGGCGACGTCGCCCTTGTCCCAGACGTTGGACTCGGTCGCGGCCTTAAGGGCAGCACCATTGTTGTCCGCCCAGAACTCGGCGATGGCCTTGGCGTTGGCCGCGCTCGTCGCCATCGGGTCGGCGGCGGTCGTCGGGTCAGCCTGGGCGGAGCCGGCCAGACCGGCAGCCAGAAGACCGGTAGCCATGATGGCGCCACCGGCGGGGATGAGGATGCGCTTCAAGGGAACTGCTCCTTGGTCTGTCGTGGGTCGCAACATGCGTCCCATGCGTCAGTAAAGGGATAGCAAGGAACATAGCCTGGTGATCTCCGCAGGTGAAACCCGGTTTGTGGCATCTGGTAGCCGCTGTTACCGCCGTTATCTCAGCGTTATCTGTCAGAGGCCGTTCCGTGTCGTTATCTGAAAGAGACGTTTTTGCAGGGTGTGTAGGGGATGCGGCATGTGGGACGGATGTTCCGTTAGCGTGATGTTGCACAGAGTAGTTACTTGAATGTGACTCAGATCACAGGAACCAGATTTGGGCCTGCTCCGTCTAACTAGGCCAAGTCCTCACAGGTGATCTTCAGGTATCGACCAGGAATGTCTATCTACATCCCATATGAGCATGTATGTCGGGATTTTTGGGCCGAGGGGTGCTTCTGGATGTGTCCCTAGGCCGTGTGCGGCACCTCTGTGTCGGGACGGTTCTTATCGCGGTCCGGCCAGAGTGCGGGCGATTCGTCGTGGGCCGGCGCGGCGCCCCGGCGTTCTTGGCTCTTGTAAGTGAGCTTGGGGCTTCGTGTTGACGTGTTCGTCTGTGCTTGGGGTTGTCGTGTTCAAGGTCGCGGCGAACTGGAGTCGCCGACAGAGCTGAGGCTGCTCGCCTTCGAAGCGACGCTCGGCCATGGGGTGACGCTCGCTCGTGTCACCAAGATCCAAGGAGAACGGCGATCACCGCCGACTCGAGCCCAGGGCCATTCCGAAGCGGCTACCCGGACTGGCTGCTGAGGCGGCGCGGTCGGGTCGTGCAGAGGCTCACCGGTGTGGCCCTCACGTTCCACCTGCTCGGCGTCTCGACGCGCTGGTCCTGACAGTGCGCTCCGGCCGGGCCGCGTCCACGGGCCGCACGCTGACGGGCAGGGCGTCGATTCAGTCAATGGGTCCGGATGGCACCCGAAGTTACTCATTCGTCGCCGTAATGGTTCCCGCCGCGTTGCCTCCCCGGGCGACCGTGATCGCTAAGGGGGTCCGTACCGTCAACGGGGAGAACCATAGTGAAACGCGTCTTGGCGCTGTTATGCGCCTTCATCGTCACGCTCGTCATGATGCCGCCGGCGCAGGCACACGCGTCGGCGTCCACCAGCACCCTCAAGCTCGCCTGGACCTACGTCGCCCTGGCCGACCCCAAGGCCTCCCACTGGAACAGCGCGGACGACGCGCTCGTGGGGACGGGCGTCCAGCCTCCCGGCGTGTTCCGCTCCTTCTTCCGCATGGACATCAGCCC
Source organism: Nonomuraea polychroma (assembly GCF_004011505.1). NCBI lineage: Bacteria > Bacillati > Actinomycetota > Actinomycetes > Streptosporangiales > Streptosporangiaceae > Nonomuraea > Nonomuraea polychroma. The sequence goes on along the minus strand of NZ_SAUN01000001.1, from coordinate 7,714,336 downwards.
GATGCACGGCAAGAAGCTGCTCCACGCCACCTTCCAGGGCTATCTCAACAGCGGCGCCTGCGACCCGAGCATCGAGCTCTGGCTGACCGGGGAGATCAGCCCGGAGACCACCTGGCTCAACCAGCCCGCCTGGACGCGGAACCTCGGCACCGGGACGGTCGCCGACGGCTTCGACTCCTGCTTCTTCAACTGGCGGATCAGTGACCTTGTGCGGGAAGCCGCCGCACGCGGCGAGCGGCACCTGACCTTCGGACTGCGTGCTGCCAGTGAGGTCGGGCCGCGCAATCTGCGAGTCTTCGAGACCGATCAGGTCAACCACCCGTACTGGGGCCGCTTCAGCACGCCGGTGCTGCGCTTCTTCTACAACACCGTGCCTGAGGTGCCCACCGATCCGGCCATCAACCTCAACGACTCCTGCGGGCCGGAACCGCGCCCGGCGACGAGGTTCGTCTCCACCACGACGCCCACCCTCGGCGCCGAACTCGTCAACCCCGATCGGGTGCATGGCGACCGCGTGTCGGCGCGCTTCGAGTGGGCTGACTCCTCCGGCACTGTCCTGGGCTCGGCGACCTCCGCTTCCGGCTCGGAGGGCAGGCACTGCACCGAGATCCCCGAAGGGCTGCTCGCCGATGGCCAGACCTACCAGTGGCGGGTGCGCGCCGAGGATCACTACCAGGAGCCGGAGACCCTGGAGATGCTCAGCGACGCCAGTGACTGGACGGCCTGGCAGGAGTTCACTGTCGACGTCACCCGGCCCACGCTGCCGGCGATCGCCTCCGAGACCTATCCGGAGAACGCGACGGGCGGGCTGGTCGGCACGCCCGGTGTGTTCACCTTCTCTCCCGGCGAGTCCACCGACGTCGTGTCCTTCAGGTATCGGCTCGTACCGGCCAGCCTCCCACCCCAGCAGGTGACGGCCGACGCCGAGGGGAGGGCCAGCGTGACCCTCACCCCGACGTCCACCTTCCGCAACACCCTGTACGTCAGAGCGGAAGACCGGGCCGGCAACGTCGGGCCGGAGCGGGCCTACTCCTTCACCCCGAGGCGGAACCCGGCGCCGCTGATCACCTCGACCGTCTACCCGGAGAACGCGTCCGGCGGCGGCGCCGGCGTGCCCGGCGAGTTCACCTTCTCGCCCAACGGCGCGCAGGACGTCGTCGCGTACGGCTATCGCCTGGGCTCCGGCGAGACGCTCCGGACCCCCGCCGACACACCCACCGTGACCATCACGCCCGGCACCGCCGGTCCTCACACGCTGTCGGTGTGGAGCATCGATGCCCGCGGCTACCTGAGCTGGACACGTAACTACTCCTTCACTGTGAATTAGCGCCTTCACCATGAACTAGCGCTCGACCAGCACGACCACCACATCCCGCCGCACGCGCGTCCGCCGCTTGGCCCTTGTCAGGGCGAGCACGATGCCGTGGCGCGGCGGGTTGTGTGGGCTGCCGTTTCCCGACTGGGCTAGGACTGGGGCTGCGGGCGGCGTCCGACATTCGCGGATGGCCAACTGGACCTCGTTGATCATCGTCGCGCGGATCCAGCTTGCCTCGCCTGTGGGCCGACGGTCTCTGCACCGGCCCTGAGAGGAACCAGCATGCCGGGTAGCGGGTCCCCGGCGTGGTTACGGCAGCAGGGGTAGGCCGCTCAGAGGCGGCTTTGGGGAGAGCGAATCCTTCCGGCCCAAGCGGGCTGTTTCCGTCCGGTGATGAGGCCGTGATCCCTTCATAGGAAACGGATCGCTCTCTCGTTGGTAATGCCCTAGTGAACCCTTTTCATCTCTATACGGTCTGCGCGACGCGGTGGTTTTGAAGGACGGCGATGGCCTTGCAGAGGTGGCTGGCCTTGGACGGGCTGCAACGTTGCTTGCGGAGGATTTTCCAGCTCTTCAGCTGGGCGTTCGCGCGTTCGCCGGGACCGCGGAGCTTGGCGTGGGAGCGGTTGGCCTGCTTTTGTGACTCGGGCTTGTCCTTGCCCTTGTAGGGCGTGAGGACCGGGTCCTCGGCCCTCTGATATGCCTTGTCCGCCAGGGTGATGATCCCTGCCTTTTCCAGCGCGCGCAGGATGCCCCAGATGCGGGCGGCGCTCAGCTCATGCGTCTTGCCGGGCAGCGCGCCCGAGGTCCACAGGATGGTCCCGTCTGGTGGGGCGATGACCTGCACGTTCATCCCGTGCACGCGATGCTTGCCGGAGAAGTAGGGCCGGTCGGCCTTGATCCGGTCGGTACGGATCAGCGTGCCGTCCAGCACCAGATAGTGCAGCCCGTTCCGCTTCGCCTTCCGTAACGCCTGCCCGAGCTTGGATGAGCGCGCCGACAACAGCGCCACCGTCTCCTCCACGTACCGCCAGGTGGTGCACGTTGAGACTCCGAAACCGGCCGCAAGGTCGGTGTACGTCTCACCTTTGCGCAGGTAGACCAGCACCAGCAGGGCCTGCTGGCCGGGGTTGAGTATCCGCCAGAGCGATCCGATCGCCTTACGGTGGCGCCGGATCATCCCGGCGACATAGTTGAGCATTGAGCGCGACAAATCGACGGCAGCACGATAGAACAGCACCCGAAGCTCCTGGTGATGACGGCGATGATTGTGGTGATCAACCCCTCTACCAGGAGCTTCTTCACGTCTCCAGCCGAACCACCGCATCGCGATCATGCTGTGACCAGGGCACGCCTCCAGGAGGTTGGAAAAGGTTCAGTGATCCGTCAGCGCCTGGTCGGCCTGTGCCTGCTCCTGCTAGCCCTGACCGCTGGCTGCGGGCTGGCCGACCTGGCTAACGCCTGTGCGGCGCGTTGGTTGAGAGGCGCCGTTGAGTATCCCCTATGTCCGCCTGTGACCAGGTCAAACTCGTGCACCACTCCCGTGGACGCAACCCTGCGGCGGGGTGCTCCAGGCAGGGTGCGAGCTATCGACGCTCTCGTTCTGATCAGGCACAACGGCTTACCAGTGTGACGTTAGTCACAGACGTGAAAGACGTGCGTTCCTGCAAGCTGCGCCGATATCGCGTTGCATTTGTTCCGTTCCAAGCAGTAGGGGGCCAGCGTTCGCGGAGGGATCTATGCACCGATTGACTGCTGGGCTATACAAGGGGTGATCTTCTTTATGTCGATCTTACGGTGGGCATCGGAGCGCATTCGCCTCTCGTTTCGGCTGCGCCCCTTCACGGCAGGAGCAGTGACGCATGCGTGCGCGAAATCGGTCGAGTGGCGTGATGGGGCGCAGCGGTTTTGGGCTGAATCGGAAGGGCCGCCTGCGAGCCAGGATCACCGTAGTCCTAGTGGCCGCGCTCATTCCGAGCCTGATCCAGTTACAGATAGAGCCTGCGGTGGCCGATCCGGTCGGCGCGCGCCTCGATATTCCGCAGTCGCCCACCAAGGGTGCGTCGAGTAGCGTCCCCGTTCAGCAGACGGGCACCGCCAAGAACCTGCCCCACTTGGTCGGCCCCGAGGCCACCCAGACCAGCATTGACACCGCCACCGTGAAAGCCGGCAAGCGCCCCAAGGGGGTGTTACCGCTGGACGAGCCGCACGAACTCGCCGATTCGTCCAGCGAAGGCCTGAAGACCCCACCACCTCTCCCTGAGGAGTTCGAGCCGGAGCTCGCCGCTCCCATCGGGAACGCGCCAGCCGCTGTCCCTCCCGCCCCGAACGCATCGTCCGCCGCTCCGCTGCCTCGCCCGGCCGCGGCCCGGTCCGGTGTCAAAGAACGAACCCGAGATGCACAAGTGGCGATTACCTTGGCGGAGCCGACGGTGGGGGCTCCGGGGTCGTCGGGGCAGTTGGCGTCGGGCTTGTGGACGTTTTCGTCGTTGACGCCGCGGTTTTGGGCGCCGGTTAGGGATCCTGAGTGTCGTGGGATGGCGCTGGCGGTGGAGGTGGAGCATGATCCGTCGGCTGCGGGTCAGGGTAGTGGTCTGATTTGGTCGGCTCAGAGTGACTTCGTTACTGGGTGGTGCGAGACGACGATTGATAGTCCGGTGATGCCTTCGGGCAAGCTGCAGGACGGGTGGTTGATTCGGTGGCGTATCCGAGGGCTGGCGGGAAGTTCGGCGTCTTCGGTTGCTGGGCCTTGGTCGGAGTGGCAGGCAGGCAAGGTCGACACTAGTAAGCCGACGGTGGGGGGCGTGTCGTCGTCGGGGCAGTTGGCGTCGGGCTTGTGGACGTTTTCGTCGTTGACGCCGCGGTTTTGGGCGCCGGTTAGGGATCCTGAGTGTCGTGGGATGGCGCTGGCGGTGGAGGTGGAGCATGATCCGTCGGCTGCGGGTCAGGGTAGTGGTCTGATTTGGTCGGCTCAGAGTGACTTCGTTACTGGGTGGTGCGAGACGACGATTGATAGTCCGGTGATGCCTTCGGGCAAGCTGCAGGACGGGTGGTTGATTCGGTGGCGTATCCGAGGGCTGGCGGGAAGTTCGGCGTCTTCGGTTGCTGGGCCTTGGTCGGAGTGGCAGGCAGGCAAGGTCGACACTAGTAAGCCGACGGTGGGGGGCGTGTCGTCGTCGGGGCAGTTGGCGTCGGGGTTGTGGACTTTCTCATCGCTGACGCCGGCGTTTTCGGCGAGTGTCTCCGATCCTGAGTGTCGGGGTATGGCCGTGGCTGTCGAGGTTGAGCATGATCCATCAGCTGCTGGGCAAGGCAGTGGTCTGATCTGGTCGGCCCAAAGCTCTTTCGTCACCGGATACTGCTCAACAAGCATCGGCACTTCGGCCATGCCTTCGGGCAAGCTGCAGGACGGGTGGTTGATTCGGTGGCGTATCCGAGGGCTGGCGGGAAGTTCGGCGTCTTCGGTTGCTGGGCCTTGGTCGGAGTGGCAGGCAGGCAAGGTCGACACTAGTAAGCCGACGGTGGGGGGCGTGTCGTCGTCGGGGCAGTTGGCGTCGGGGTTGTGGACTCTCTCATCGCTGACGCCGGCGTTTTCGGCGAGTGTCTCCGATCCTGAGTGTCGGGGTATGGCCGTGGCTGTCGAGGTTGAGCATGATCCATCAGCTGCTGGGCAAGGCAGTGGTCTGATCTGGTCGGCCCAAAGCTCTTTCGTCACCGGATACTGCTCAACAAGCATCGGCACTTCGGCCATGCCTTCGGGCAAGCTGCAGGACGGGTGGTTGATTCGGTGGCGTATCCGAGGGCTGGCGGGAAGTTCGGCGTCTTCGGTTGCTGGGCCTTGGTCGGAGTGGCAGGCAGGAAAAGTGGAGGTGAACAGGCCAGCAGGAAATGGGCTCGGGGCCTTGCCCGCGACTCAAGGCTCAAGCGGATGGGTTCTTTCCTCGCTGACTCCTTGGCTGTACATGAAGGTCACTGATCCCGGAGGCTCTGCTTCGTACCTTGCCGCGGAGATTGAGCATGATCCATTGTCGTCGGGGCAGGGCAGTGGGCTTATCTGGGCAGGTACAGGAGGGACCTCGTATGCGTCGGGCTCCAACGCATGGGTGCAAGTGCCTGCTGGGAAGCTCGCAGATGGGTGGCTAATCCGCTGGCGCGTGCGTGGAGTCACCACGACGGGAACCAGTGGCGTGTGGTCGGAGTGGCAGTCGGCCACAGTTGACCTGAAGAAACCCTCTGTCGCTGGGCTGGGAGTCACGCCAGGTACGCAAGGCGCAGGTGCATGGACGATCCCCTCGCTGACGCCGTGGGTGTACGCAAAGGTTAGCGATCCCGAGTCGCGTGGTTCATATCTGAGCGTTGAGATCGAGCACGATCCCGCAGCGACCGGCCAGGGCACTGGGCAAATCTGGGCAGGCAAGGGGTCGAAGGCGTACGACTCAGGCTCAAATGCGTGGGTGCAGATTCCCGCCGGCAAGCTGAATGATGGCTGGCTGGTGCGATGGCGGGTCCGCGGTGAGACCGCCTCTGGCGTCGCAGGACCGTGGTCAGATTGGCAGCCGACAAGGGTTGACCTGAACAAGCCGTCGATCGAGGGACTCGGGATGGACCCAGCGGTACGAGGTACGGCATCGTGGACGGCTGCCACCTTGACGCCATGGCTCTACGCGAAAGTCACCGACCCGGAAAATCGTAGGTCCGTCCTCAACGTCGAGGTCGAACATGATCCGACCGTGGCGGAGCAGGGATCGGGCTTGATCTGGGCAGGCTCGTCGTCGACGTCGTATGCATCTGGTACGAACGCGTGGGCCGTGATGCCAGCCGATAAGTTGAAGGACGGCTGGCTGATTCGCTGGCGGGTTCGGGCTACCACGACCTCGGGCATGAGCAGCCCATGGTCGGACTGGGTGTATGCCAAGATCAGTGCCCTGCCGTTCGAGACGTTCTCGCCGGCGAACAATAGCCAGGTTGACACGTTGACGCCGGTGCTGTCGGCGAACGCCCGCCCGTTGAACGAAGCGCCGGTGAAGTACTGGTTCCAGGTGTGTGAGGGCTCGGCGCCGAATTGGACGTGGTGCGAGGACTCCAAGGAGTGGACCACCTCGGGTGCATGGCGGGTGCCGGACAAGAAGTTGGCCTGGGGTAAGACGTACTCGTGGATGGCCAAGGCCGCCACGACCTACACAACGGTGACGTCGGCTTGGCGCACCTTCACCCCGTCTCCGGAGCAGGGCAGCATCAACGCGCTACTCGCCGGGGGCACGCAGGGCCGGGACTTCAACCACACTTCGGGCAACTACGCCCACACGGCGACCGACGCCACGGTGGCGGTGGTGGGTCCACCGCTGTCAGTGACCCGTACCTACAACAGCCTGGACCTGCGCACTGACGGTGTGTTCGGTGCGGGCTGGACCACCCGGTGGGACATGCGGATCGAGGTCGAGCCGCAGGGCAACCTGCTGGTGACCTACCCCTCGGGTGAGCAACTACGGTTTGCGCCCAAGGGCGACGGCAGCTTCGCCGCCCCAGCGGGCACGTTCGCCACTCTGGCCGCGGAGACGGCGGGCGGTTGGCGGCTGATGGACAAGTCCGCCACGTCCTACTGGTTCGACGCCTCCGGCCGTCTCTCCAAGATCAGTGACCATCGGGGACGGTCTCAGGACCTCACCCGCGACGCAGACGGCAAACTAACCAAGGTGACCGCGACAGGGGGCCGGTCGCTGACGTTCACCTGGACGGGCAGCCACGTGAACAGCGTGTCCACTGACCCGGTCGACGGCAAGGCGCTGACCTGGACCTACGCCTATGAAGGCGACCAGCTCATCAAGGTGTGCCCGCCGACCTCGGACACCGCATGCACCACCTACGCCTACACGCCGGCTTCGCGGTACAAGAGCGTCGTGCTGGACTCGGCGCCGGAGTACTACTACCGGCTGAACGAGACTGCCACCACGACCGGGACGAAGGTCGCCTCCTCGGCGGGCTGGAACATCACCGAGGAGCAGGCCAAGCTCACCGGCACCACCCCAGCCGACCTGGGCGTGGGCGTGACAGGTGCGTTGGGCGGGTCGCCGGATCCGGCGATGCGGTTCAAGGGCGCGGCCACCTCTACCTTCGTCCAGTTGCCCCGCTCGACGATCAGTGGGCAGGGTGGCGAGTTGGCGGTAGAAGCCTGGTTCAAGACCACTGCCTCCGGCACGATCATCGGGATGCAGAACTCGGCCGACAACACCCCGTCGGCGTTCACCCCGGTGGTGTATGTCGGCACTGACGGCAAGCTGCGCGGCCAGTTCTACACCGGTGCGCACACTCCGATCATCTCCACCGCGGCCGTGAACGACGGCACCTGGCATCACGTGGTGCTGTCGGGCCGCAAGGACACCCAGACCCTGTTCCTGGACGGCGCCCAGATCGGCACCCTGTCCGGCGAGATCAAGCACGGTGATCAGTGGGAGACCCGGATCGGGTCTGGCTACGGCAGTACGGCGTGGCCCTCCACGACCACCTCGACCAAGGTGTTCCCGTTCAACGGCGACATTGATGAGGTCGCGGTGTACGGCAAGGCGCTCGGCACGCCGACGGTGCAACGGCACTACGCCGCACGCAACGCCCAGGCGCAGCTGACCAAGGTCACGATGCCGTCGGGCCGGGTAGACGCGGACAACGCCTACGCTGCTGACGGCGGACGCCTGGTGACCCATGTCGATGCCAACGGCGGCAAGTGGACATTGTCCGAGCGGGTTTATGCCAAGCAGACCACCATCTCCACCTTCGCCACCGTGACGGTGACGGATCCGCACAACCGCGTCGTCACGTATGTCAGCGATGCGCAGCGCGGCAACCGGCCAGTATCGGAGACCGACCAGGTGGGGGCGACCACGAAGTGGGCCTACGACGTCGGCGGATATCCGGCCAAGGTGTTCGACGCCAATAACAACGTGGTCGAGCTGGCCTACAACGCGCGCGGGAACCTGCTGTCGAAGAAGACTTGTCGTACGGCTGGCGCCAACTGTTCGACGGAGCACTACAGCTACTTCATCGACGCCGACAAGCCGTTCGATCCACGTAATGATGTGAAGATTGCTGAGCGTGACGGGCGGTCGGCTTCGGCGACGGACGAGACGTATATGACCTCTTGGGCGTACAACGCTTTCGGTGAGGAGATCAAGGCCACCACCCCGGCGACAGAGGACTTCCCGGTCGGCCGTACCGCGACCAAGACCTACACCGACGGCACGGAAGCGGCGGCCAATGGCGGCACCATGCCCGCCGGTTTGGTGAAGTCGGCCAAGGACTACAAGGGCAACGAGACCGTCTACGCCTACACCGCCGCGGGTGATCTCGCGGCCGAGACCACCCCGTCGGGGCTGGTGAAGAGGTACGCTCACGACGCGATCGGCCGGGTGATCTCCACCACCGAGATCTCCACGGCGCACCCGGAGGGCGTCACCACCGCGGTCACCTATGACGGCCTGGGCAGGGTGCTGACCAAGACCGGGCCGGGCGTGAAGAACGAGGTCACCGGCAAGACGCACACGTTGCGCTGGTCTGCCACCTACGACGCCGACGGCCTGGTATTGACCGAGACCAGCGAGGATCTGACCGGCGGCGATGAGGCCCGCACCACGACCTACACCTACGACACCTACGGTCGGCAGGAGACGGTCACTGGCCCGGGGGGCGGGATACAGCGCTTCGCCTACGACCACAAGGGTCAGAAGGTCAGCTCCACCGACGCGCGCGGAACGACGTTGCACTACACCTACACGCCGCGCGGCGAGCTGGCCACCACGGTGCTGAAGGGGTGGACCGGCAGCCCGGTCGACCCCCAACCCGCGGCGGACGTGGTGATGGAGTCCAAGGCCTACGACCCGGCGGGCCGACTGGCGTCCACGACTGATGCGATGGGTCGTACGACCGCCTACACCTACTACACCGACAACCTGCCGTTCGAGGCCATCGCCAAGGGCGCCAAACTGAACGGCTCCACCACTGGCCGGGATGTCGTGCTGGACTCGAGGGTGTATGACGCCGCCGGTCAGCTCACCCGGCAAACCGCCAGTGGCGGCACGCTGCGTATCGACGCCGTCTACGACGCGGCGGGACGCATCAGTTCGCGGGTGGTCGACCCCGACGTGCTGGCTCGCAAGTCGGCCTTCGCCTATGACGCCAACGGCAACGTGATCAGGGCGACGCAGACCGGAGCGGGAACCAGCCGCAGTGAGGTAACCGAGTACGCCTACGATGCGCTGAACAAGCCGATTCGGCAGACGGTGCGCAACGATGGCGCGGACCTGGTCACCACGTTGACGACTGATGATCGTGGCCTGGTGGTTGGCATGACAGATCCGCGCGGCAACGGGGGCGGGGCCAACGCGGCAGACTTCACCACGCACGTGTCCTACAACGCGCTCGGGCTGCCGGTCCGGATGCAATTGCCGGCCGTACAGGTGGAACGGAATGGCGGGGCCCCGGCAAGTGAGAGACCCACCTCGAAGATCGGCTACAACACTTTTGGTGAGCGCACCCACCAGATCGATCCGGAGGGCCGCACCACCACAGCCACTTACGACCGAGCGGGCCGCGTCACGGCGCAGACCCTCCCGTCCTACACGCCGCCAGGCGGGCAACTGATCACCCCGACCGCGACCGCTGAATACGACACGGCCGGTCAGCTGATCAAGGCCACCAGCTCGCGCGGGAAGACCACCACCGCCACCTACGACGCTTTGGGCCGCAAGGTGCAGGTGATCGACCCGCCCGCCGCTGGTGCGGCGGCCGGAACGTGGACGTTCGGCTACGACCTGCTCGGCGAGGCGCTGTGGACGGTGGACCCGACCGGAGCCCGGTCGGAATCGACCTACGATGACCTCGGTCGGCAGATCACGCTGAGCACGATCGAGCGCAAGCCCACACCGGGCATCTACGTCACCAAGCTGGAATACGACGATGCCGGCCGGCTGATCAAGACCACCCGCCCCACCGGCGACTCGTCCACGCGGGCCTATGACGCGACTGGAGGGCTGGCCAAGCACACCGACGCGCTCGGCAACGCCACCACCTTCGGCTACGACCTGGCCGGACGCGCCACCACGACCACCAACGCACTCGGGCTCACCTCCCAGGCCCTTTACGACCTGGCCGGCCGCAAGATCGAGACCCGCGAACTGGACGCCAACGGCACGGTGCTGCGTACCCGGAAGATCGGTTACGACCTGGCTGGCAACCCGATCAGCAACACCTCAGGTGAGGGGCACACCGTCACCCGCTCCTTCGACGCGGCCAACCGCATGACCCACCTGGTTGAGCCAGTCTCCGCGACAGAGCAGATTACCAGCACCTTCGGCTACGACGCCGCCGGCGCGCAGACCCGGGGGACCAACGGGCGCGGGCACTCCACCTACACCGCCTACAACAGCCTCGGCCTCGTGGAGACGGTGATCGAGCCGGCCACCGCGCAGCACCCGGATCTGAAGGACCGCACCTGGACCGCCACCTACGACGCGGGCGGCAACCCGACTGTCACCCTGGCCCCCGGCGGGGTGCGCGTCGAGCGCACCTTCGACGAGCTCAACCGGCTCATCAAGCAGACGGGGACCGGCGCTGAGGCCGAGACCGAGGCCAAGACGTTTGGCTACGACCAGGCCGGACGCCTGATCACCGCGAATGATCTGACCTTCACCCTCAACGACCGCGGCCAGTTGCTTAAGTCCAGCAGCGCCGTCGCTGGCGATCTTAACGTGTACGCCTACGATGCCAACAGCCGACTCGTGCAGCGCGTCGACGGCACTGGTACCTCCACCTTTACGTGGGACAACGGCGACCGGCTCACCCAATCGGTGGACCCAGTCTCCGGAACCACCATTGACTACAGCTACGACAAGGCCAACCGCCTGACCGGCATGGCCTACGGCGCGGGCGGTGCCCGCCGCACCTACAGCTATGACGATTTGAACCGGCTCACCAAGGACACGCTGACCACGTCAGCTGCGGCACCAATCGCGTCCATCGAGTACGGCTACGACCTGGACGACAACATGACGTCCAAGACCACCGCCGGAACCGCTGGTGGCGGGAAGAACACCTATACCTATGACTGGGCCAACCGGCTCACCTCCTGGACGGGGCCCGACAGGGTCAAGACCGATTACGGCTGGGACGCAGCCGGCAACCGGATCAAGGCGGGCGACAAGACTTATGCCTACGACGAACGCAACAGGCTGACCGCGGGCGATGGGCGTACCTACATCTACACCGCTCGCGGGACCCTTGCCGAAGAAGGCGGCGGCATGGTCCGCATTACCAAGTTCGACGCCTTCGAACGCATGGTCAGTGACGACAGCGTGCAGTATGACTATGACGCCCTCGACCGGGTCGAAACCCGCACTCAAAGCGGCAAGACCCAGCGCATGACCTACGACGGCACCACCAACAACCTCGTCACCGTCACCGACGGCGCCACAGGTACCAAGACCGCAATGTTCGGCCGGGACGCCCTCGGCCGCACCCTCGGCCTGTCGGACGGCGCCGGCGCCCAGCTCGCGTTCTGTGACCTGCGCGGCGACCTCATCGGAGCCTTTACCGCCACCGGCACCTCACTAATCGACTCGGTCGCCTACAACCCCTTCGGGGAGGTCATCACGCGCACCGGAGCAGCCCACACCCTCGGATACCAGGGCGGCTACACCGACCCCAGCACCGGCAAGATCAACATGGCCGCTCGCTGGTACCAGCCCACCACCGGCAGCTTCATCAGCCGCGACACCCTCACCCAAAACCCCGACCCCTCCGTCCAAATCAATCGCTACACCTACACCAACGACAATCCCCTCACCAATATCGACCCTGACGGCCACAAGAAGCAGACAGCAAAGAAAGTGACATGTCCTGCAGGCTCGAAGAAGGGTAAGGGTCTTATATGTGCCGATGCGGTAGTTGAATATAACGATTGCCGTGATGCGGGCAACAAGAAAAAGCACTGTCAGGACATGAAGGTTGACTACGTCGAATGTCGCAATGAGAAGAAGACGGGGAAAGTCCTGTGCTCTGAGTATGCCGACAATTATATTGACTGCCGCATCGGCAGTAACGGTAATCATCCTGCGACACCGCGGAGTCACGGCACCTGCTCAGGCGCCAACAGGGAACAACGTCGATGCTCCCTGGAACGGGACCGCAACAGTGGATACGGCGCCAGCAACAGCGACTGTGAGATCGCTCGAAATGACTACATCTCGTGCAGGGGTGACAAGAAGAATCGCGATGATCACAAGATATGTAGCGAATATGCTGAGCTGAACAACAAATGCAGAAAGCATGACGCCAGTATTTGCGGTGACAACCTGAACAACATGCTTAAGTGCTACGCGAGAGGGCTGTCGGAAAACGAATGTGCCTTCGGTGCGAACGTTAACTATCACTGTCGGGGAAGTGTAAAAGCTGGCGACCTTAATAATGCAAGCATTTGTGAAGCGACATGGAATACGTTCCTTGAAGAATGTGTGGGTATATCAGGACTTGAGAAGTCCGGCTGCACGAAGGGCAGGGATTGGCAGGATGTGTCTTACACTATCTGTGAGAAGCCGGCAAATAATTACAACTGCGTCGGCTATATTAGCGGTAAGGATGCAGCTGCCATTCTGGAGAACAAAGAGAACGTAGACCTCCTTGTTTTCGCGGCTGGCATGGATCTCTGTGCAGCAGTGCTAGGCCCCGGACAGCCCTACATTGGCGGTATCTGTGGGGCGGCTAAAGTCCTTGCCGATTCGGTCGCCAAGGTAATCGACCAGATCAAGAAGGATGCCATTGCCGAGGCTCTGGCCGGCAGTGCTAAGCACGGTGAGGCGGGAGGGATTCAGCTCGTCATGAATATGAGTATTTGCACCCCGGTTGCGTATGAAGCGGCAGTGGAATCTCATTGCGATCCAAAATCCCCATACGCCAAGAAAACGACATACAAGCCCCTATGACGGCGAGGTAGACGATGCGAAGGAGAATGGCCAACAGTTTCGCGGGAGGAGATGATTCTGTGGCCCCCCTTGTCCCCTCTCAAGTCATCATCACCGATATCCTGGAGCCCAGCGACATTGGCAATTAGCAGGAGATGAGTGTACCGCCATGAACGTCCGTCCTAGTGTGAAAGCCTTTGTAATCATTGGCCTGGTCATGCTGGGTATCATAGCTGCGATCGGCTCCTTGTTGGTCTACGCACAGCAGGAAGCATTCACGAATGAGCGGACCCTTCTGGCTCGCTCTCTCGCCCTCCAGGCGAGTGAACTGAGAGATGTGGATCCATATACATCCCTCAAACTCAGCGTAGCTGCGGTACATATCAACGCGGACGCCGCAAGCCGCAAGGTATTGCTTGAAAGCCTCTTGGTGCTGCGTCGCGAAGATCTCTTCTCTCTGAATCCAAGAGGTGCTCGCAGTGTGGCGCTGAGCCAGGACGGTCACGTGGCGCTCATAGAGGACGCAGACGAGATCGGCGTCTGGGATCTGAGCGGCATGCTCGACCCGAATATAGAAGGTGAAGTCGAAAAGCGAGCTAAACTGGAAGGTGATTATGGAGATGTAGACGTCCTTGCACTCTCCTCTGACGGTCGAACCGCGTTGGTTAGCCAAGATAACGGTACGGCGGTGCTATGGGATCTGAACAACCTTGCACAGCCTACTCGCCTAGGAGCTATCAATGCGGGTGCCGCAAGTGACGCCGATCGGCGGATAGAGGCGCTCGCGTTGTCACGTGATGGCCGCACGGCATGCGTCGGTGACCTCGACGGAAATTTTTCCATCTGGGATCTCAGTGTAAAAACGAAACCGATTAGGCGCTCACATGTTCGGCTCCTGGGTGGCCGCATCAGTAGCATCTCTCTTGACGCTGATGCCCGTCTTGCTGCCATCCTGACAAAGGAACGAGACGTGGCAATCTGGGACCTCGGTCGCCACGATAACCCAATCCAGCTCAGTAGACTGGACCTGCCATTTAAGACTGCAGGTCCAATATCTATTAGTGCAGACGGACGTGAAATCCTCGTCGGAAGCTCGCACCGGGCGGATCTATGGTCACTGGCAGACCCTGCTAAGCCGGTTCATGCTGCCACTCTGGATATGCCCAATAAGGATCTCTACGATATCGCCCTCTCCGACTCTGGGAAGATTTCACTTTTTGCGGGAGATGGCGGCAGTGTGCCGCTCTGGGATCTGTCGAGCCAAACTCGGCCGACAAACATCTCCTCCCTGAAGAATTACTCTCAAGAAGTCAGCTATATCGCTGTCAGTGCTAATGGAGAGGTGGCGCTGACTGCTAGTCCCGATCGCGGAGCGACGATGTGGGACCTGAGGGACTTGCCGGAGATGCTGGAGGATCCCATTGGTGTCGCTTGTGATGCTCCAGACCGTCTGAAGATTACTCGCGAAGAGTGGACTCGATACGCTGGCGGTGCTGATTGGACGCGATACGGCGGCGGCCTACTGGGTGAAGATACCTTGGCAGCGTGCTCGATCGATTGGGCGCTAAGCTGAATCCACCGGCGTGAATCTTCAGGTTAGGCCGGGAAATTAATGTGAGGTGCCCTCTGAGATGGGAGGATGGGAGTTCTCTGCGCTGCCATCGGCCCATTCAAAAAGAGCACCTCGTAAGTGCGATCCTCCGTCCCGAGTCTTATCAAATTGGTGCGCACGGAAGAGCCGGTGTAGGCGTCGATCACGAACTCGGGCGTGGCGCCCGGCAGGTTGGTGATGTAGCCCTTGAGCCCGGCCAGTTCGCGGGCCTTGGCCTCCAGGTCCCGGTTCACGCTCTTGAGCGCACGGTCGAGCCGGATGAACCTGTTGCGCTTGACCGGCGCCTGGCCTTCGACGGCGCGGTCGGCCTTGGCGACCTGCTCGTCGATCCCGCGCAGGGCACGCCGGGCCCGGTCGGCCCGATACTGATAGTAGATCATCTGCTCCCGGCGGGACTGGCTTGCTGCGGCGGGCCAGGGCTGGATGAAGATGTACCCGTCAGGGATGTCGGTGTCCGGGTGTTCGCGCCGCCACTGCTTGACCACGTAGGGGACCTCAGGGATCTTCATGCCGAGGATGAACGACAGGCCTTGTTGTTCGATGGCCTGCTTGTTGCCTCGGAGATCATCCCAGCGTCCGCGACGATTGTGACGTCGGCGAGCCGGTGGGCGGTCATGAACGCCTGGATCACCGCGAGCATGGTGTGCGTCTCGGCCTTGTTTCCCTCGAAGGCCTCCACCATCAGCGGGAACCCGCCGGCGTCGGTCAGCAGCCCGATGGTGATCTGCGGGTCCAGCCGCCGCTCCTTGCTGAACCCGGGTTCGCGGAAGCCGTCCCCGGCGTCGGCGGTCTCGAAGTACAGCGTGGAGACGTCGTACAGCACCAGTGAGGCCGGTCCCAGCCGGGCGTGTGCGGCGCACGCGGCGGCCGGCGCGCCATTCGGGCTGGGCGTAGGCGGGCAGGCGGCGGTTGACCGTCGGATAGGACGGCGGATCGATGCCGGCTTCGTCCAGGACCCGCAGGCTGTCCTGTTTGCTGGTCGGCTCGATGATCCGTGCCATGACCAGCGCGCGGAACACCTCATCTTCCCCGGTCGCTTCGCCGAATCCCAGCTGGTCATAGGCCCGGGATAACGCGTCGTGCAGGTGGCCCATCCGGGAGCCGGTGATCTCCAGCGGGCCGCCCGCCTGCGGGCTGTCGTCCAGCCCGAGAGTCATGCGCGGATCCGATGTGCTCGATATCCCGCGAGCCCCGGTGGGAGGAGTGCACGATCTGCACGGCTCTGGCGCCTGACGCCGTCTTCACCGTACGAACGTAGGGAGACACGCCGACAGCTTAGAAGGACCCGTTAATGCGCACCTTGCGAACTGAAACCCCAGGTCACAGCTCTGCAGCCGGGCTAGGAACGCCAGAGTGATAAAAGTCGGGTCGTAAGTGCGATCCTCCGTCGCCGCCAGCCGTACGCAGGCGATCTTCGATGGTGTATGTGATCTCATACGCCGGGTTGTCCACACGCGGGCCCAGGGCCGAAGCGTTCTCATGTTGTAAGACCGAGTAGCTGAAGGCCGTCGGCGGGGTGGCTGCGGTAGTGGTCGGTGGCGGCGGCGATGTTGGTTCAGCCGATCAGGCGGGCCAGGCGATGGCCAGGTTGCGGAGGCTGGCCATGATGCGGGGTGCGGTGCCGATGCGGGTCTTCGAGGTGCGGTGACGATATCAACGACGCCAGCTTCGCACGCACGGGATCCGTGTCTCTGCTGTCTGCGCCCGCAATAGGGTGCCGATACGGGAGATCAGGTTGAGCAGCTCTTATACCTTTCAATCCGGTCACGGTCAGGCAGCGTTGATCTTCAGGATGTGCTGCTGGCGTGGCACGTCTCAGGTCGGGAACCGGTTGACGCGAATGATCACAACCTCAACGGCGTGACCGACGATGTGGTAGATCACCTCGATGCCCCGATGCGTGATCATGCGTATCGCCGAACCGTCCGGGGCCTCCCTCTTCAGCTTTTCGCCATTCTCGGGCACCAATCGCAGCGTTTCGTACACCTCCATCAGCGCGGCGAACTCGCTGTCGGTGAGGCTGTCAACCTGCTCCTCGGCGATCTTGCTTCCGAGGATGATCGTGAAGGCCACTACTCGGCAACCTCGTAACCACGCTCGCGCGCTACGTCGGCAAGGTTGCGTCCCGTGGGCCGCTCGCCGTTGCGCAGGCGCTCGACAGTCTCTAGGACGCTGTGCCAGTCATCACGGTCACGGTTGGCCACGATCGCTGTACGCCACCAGCGAGCGAGGAACTCGTCCAGGGCAGCCATGGGCACGACAGGGGTGCTGGTCAGCTCGGCATACTCGGCATCGAATTCAGCGATGTCGTCAGGATGGAAGAGGGCTGTCCGAACGCCGGTGAAGGTCTTGTCCGGCGTGTGCGGGGCGGGGGCGTGTGGCTGTGCGCTCATGCTGCAGTTCCCTTCGCGTTGGGACCCTTGCCAAGCCAGGTTCGGACCGTCATTCGGTCCACCCCGGCGCGGCGGGCCAAGGTGGCTTCCTTGCCACCGTTGGCCACTTCTTCGATGATTCGGAGCCTGATCTGTTCGGTCAGTTCCCGGGCGGTGCGCAGGGCGTCGGCGCGCATCTTGCCGAGGGTTTCCAGGTCTACGACAGCGGGTCGGATCTGCTCGTCTGCCATGTAGGCGACTCTACATCAGTCCACCGCAATCTGTAGAGTCTCCTACATCATAGCCATGCTCAACACCGGCGAGAGCGAAACCGAATCGCCCTGTCGCGGCGAGACCGATCCGCGCGACAAGTTCGTGCAACGGCTCCATTGAAGCTATGCGACCCGTCGTAGCGTTGGGAAGCTTCTTTCCCACGCCTGCCTCGCCTCGACCGGCAAGTAAAGGCGAGGCCAGATCTGGACCAGCGTTTCGTGGTTCAGGTACGTTCGCAGGTCGTCAAAGTGGGCCGCTTCGCGGATCACGCGTTCATACATCAGAACCAAGTCGCTGCTGTCCGACAAGTCGTAAACTCGCTGCTCTGACCAGTCCAACCGAGTTGGTGCTCTACGACACCGGTGGCCGGCCCCATCAGTTCCTCGAGGTCGGAGGGCACCAGGTATACGCGATGGCTGGCGTAGCGGGGTCGCGAGTTCATGCTTCTAGTGTGCCCGTAAACGAGCAGGTCTTGCACCCGGGGAGCGGGAGGGGCGGAGCCCCTCGCCCGGGCGAAGCCCTATGAGAACAGTCCGAGCGATAGCGAGGCCCGCTCGGGGTGGGCTCCCGTCAGCCCACTTGGTAATCGGGCAACGGGTGGGTGCTTGTCGGGGTTCGAAAGGGGGCGGAGCCCCCTTGGGAGGCGCTGTCTGGAGCTCCTCAAGGCGCGAAGCGCCCCGTGAGCGGAAGGCCTTGCTGCGGCGGGCGGGAAGCCAAGACGAGGGCCCGGCCTGTGCCGCCGGGCCCTCGCCTCTTCCCCTGGCAGGGCTTACTTGTACAGTTCGCCGTTCGGGCCGACGATCTTGCCGGACCACACGTTCTTGGCCGCGTTGTACACGGCGGCCGTCTCGCCGTCGAAGTACGGCGACGTGATGTAGTCCACGCGGTCGTTCCCGTCCTGGTCGGCGAACGTGCTGGTCACGCCGTTGACGTAGCCCAGGCGCTTGCCGTTGCTGTAGTTCATGAGCCAAGGGCCGCCGTCGTAACCGGGGGTCACGGCGCACTTGAGACCGATGTGCTCCTGGATCTTGAGCCAGGGGGCGCCGACCATCTTGGCGGTGGTCGTGCCGTAGCAGTGCTTCGGCGTGACGCCGCTGTACGGCTTGTCGCCGTCGGGGTGCGGGGCCGCCGGGTAGCCGAAGGCGCGGACCGGCTTGCCGGTGGGCTGGTTCCAGGCGAAGCCCTGGCCGCCGACATTGTCGCCCAGACGCCCGGCGTCCTTCGACAGAAGGATGTAGTAGTGGCCGCCCCAGCGGCGCTTGGGGCCGGTGAAGCGCTGGTAGTCCCGGCGGTCCACCTGCTTGACGCCGTTGAAGAGGATGCCGTTGTAGACGGTGACGAACGCGTAGTCGCGGTCGTAGTCCTCGTAGACGTCGAAGTCGTAGTGGGTGAAGGCCTGCTTGCCCACGTAGATGCCCCAGGGGGCCCTGCCCTGGTAGTAGCCGGGCACGAAGACCCAGTTGTCCAGGAGCGCCGTGTCCTTGTCCGTGTCGTACACGCAGTGGCCGGCGGTGGCGACCAGGTTGCGGTAGTTCGACTGGATGGAGGTGGCCGAGCACCAGCGGAACTTGCCGGCGGCGTCGACGAAGAAGACCTTGCCGATGGTCTTCGGCAGATTGACGTTCTGAGCGCGGCCGGTGGACTTCGTCTCACCGGTGGGGGCCGTGGTGCCGGGCCGGCCGTCGGGGTCGGCGCCGCCCTTGGAAACGACCTTCCGCACCTCGTTCGAGTCCCAGGTGTACTGCGTCGCGGCGCGAAGAGCGGCGCCGTTCGACGCCAGCCAGAAGGAGGC
Source organism: Nonomuraea polychroma (assembly GCF_004011505.1). Classification (NCBI taxonomy): domain Bacteria; kingdom Bacillati; phylum Actinomycetota; class Actinomycetes; order Streptosporangiales; family Streptosporangiaceae; genus Nonomuraea; species Nonomuraea polychroma. The sequence continues at coordinate 7,695,027 of NZ_SAUN01000001.1, read as the reverse complement.
GACGGAGGCGGCTTCGGACGTGTTGCGGGCCATCGGGTCACGGGCGACGTCAGGCTCGGCCTGCGCGGTTCCGGTCAGGCCGGCCGCGAGCAGGCCGGTGACCAGAATGGCGCCACCAGCGGGGAGAAGGATTCGCTTCAAGGTAACTCCAGGTTGCGCTGACCTGAGGCGCCTTTCGCACCCCACAACTCAGCAAAGCGAGAGTAAACAGTCAGCCTGGAACTTACAGGTTTGACTCAGGAAATGTGAATTCCCGGTCGGGCGTGTCAACGCCCAAGCGGTCGCCGTGACCTTTCCGAGATCAAGATCCGCGCTGATCGCTTGCAGTGACCGGACGGTTGCTTATGACTTAGGTCACATTTCCCGGAGTGGTCTGTGAAGCGGCGCGTCGGTAGACCTCACCCGTGACGCTGTCGAAGTACGGGGATGACACCGCGTCGTACAGATCCTTGGCGTCCCGGTTCCAGGTCAGGCTGTTGACGCCGTTGAGGCTGCCGATCCTGCGGTCCTTGTCGTAGCCGATCACCCAGGGGCCGCCGCTCGCGCCGGGGCTGAAGTCGCACGCTTGGAGCTGCACGCCCTTCTGCAGGTCGAGGCTGGGGGCCACGGTCCAGCGCGTCGGGCCTTCGCGGCACCCGCGCAGCTGCGTGCCGTCGTACGGCTTGGTGCCGTTCGGCTGGGTGCCGGCCGGGTAGCCCCACGCGGACACCGTGTACGTGGCCGGCTTCTTGTTCAGCTCGAGCCCCAGGCCGCCCACGTTGTCCTGGAGCCTGCCCACATCCTGCATCACGTACTGGCCGTTCTTGGCCGCCCAGGTGAAGCCCCGGTGCACGGTCACGAACGCGTAGTCGTAGTCGTAGTCGCCCTTGCCCGCCCAGTCCTCGTGCATGCTGATCGACGAGCCCACGTAGATGCCGGCCGGCGTCTCGCCGTTGGGACCGGGGTTGGGAACGAAGATCCAGAATTCGGCCGGCTTGGCCTGTCGTGGGTCGTACACGCAATGCCCGGCGGTGGAGACCACGCTGCGGTTCTTGGCGGCGACCGCGCTGGCGGAGCACCAATATTGCTTGTCCCCGAAGCGGAAGTAGACCTTGCCCATGGTGCTGGCGACCTTGCTCTTGCGCGGCATCGCGGGGGCGGCGGCCTGCGCGGTCGAGATCCGCCTGGCGGCCGTGGAGCCGGGCGCGGCGGGACCGGCGGCGCCCGAGGCGGCCGAACTGGTCGGGGTGGCGGCGGCGCCGGGCGTGGCGGGGCTGTAGCTGTCGGCCTTCTTGAGCGTCTCGGGCTTCCAGTACTCGGCGACCTTCTTGACGTCATCCGCGGTCTTGGCCAGCGGGACGGTGGAGACCACGGCGGCGGGTGCGGCCTGGGCGACTCCCGTGAAGGCAGGCAGTATCAGCAGCGCGCTGCTCAGTGCAGCCACCGCCGCGTGCCTGGCCCGGGAGATCATCAAACGCCTTTCTTAGGGTCGTAAGGGTGGATTTTTCCAGATGTGCAGAGGGTATTGCAGCTCGGATAGAGATTCGTTACCTGATCTACGGTCCCTTGTGCACTATAAGCGCACCGTCAGCCAACTACTCCGGATACCCTCAAACGATCAGTAAAGATCGACATCACCGCAGGTCACCGAGGGTGCGCGCGGAGTTGAATTGTGCGCGCCATTCACCGGTGAACTGGAGAACTGGTGAAGGGGGAAGGCCCCGGATCCCGTACGGGATCCGAGGCCCAGGGTGCCAACTCGTCACGGCATGTTGCCGGTCCACCGGTTGGCGGCGGCCTTGTAGACCTTGTACGTGTCGCCGTTGAAGTAAGGCGACGAGATGTGGTCGTAACGGTCGTTGCCGTCGGTGTCCCACGCGACGCTGTTCACGCCGACCAGGTAGCCGGTGCGCGACGCGCTCTTGTAGTTGTAGAGGAACGGTCCGCCGCTGGCTCCGGCGGTGAAGGAGCACTTGAACCCGATGTGCTCCTGCAGGTTGTACTTCCTGGCCTCGGGCATCGGCTTGGTCTTGCCGTAGCAGAACTTCATCGTGCGGCCGGTGTACGGCTTGTCGCCGTCGGGGTGCTCGCCCGCCGGGTAGCCGAAGGAGAACACGTTCAGCTTGGTGCTCCGGTTCCAGGTGAAGCCCTGGCCGCCGACGTTGTCACCGAGCCGGCCGGCGTTCTTGACCGTCCACTGCCACCGGCCGTTGACCTTCTCCCACTTGACCTTGATGCCGTTGTAGACGTTGACGAACGCGTAGTCGAAGTCGTAGTCCTCCTTCACGACGAAGTCGTCGTGCGCGTTGAACGTCTTGGCGGCGTAAATGCCGTAGGGGGCCTTGCCCTCCCAGACCTTGTCGCCGTCCCAGTACGAAGGAATGAAGATCCAGTTGTCGTAGAAGGTGTTCTTGCTGGTGTCGTACACGCAGTGGGCGGAGGTCGCCACGAGGTTGCGGTACTTGCCCTGCACCGAACTGGCCGAGCAGTAGCGCCAGTTCTTCGGATTACGCGGGTCGGCCTTCGGCAGCGTGAAGAAAACGCGGCCGACGGTGTTCGGCAGGTTGACGTGCTTGCTCTTCTTGGCCTTCGTCTTCTCCTCGCCGATCGGCGGCACGGAGCCGGGCGGGCCGTCGGGGGTGTCATTGCTGCCCTTGACGCCCTTCGACGTCAGGTCCAGGCCGTCGTTGTGGTCGGTGGCCAGCTTGATGCGGTCCGGCGTCCAGAACTGGATCGCCTGCTCGGCGGGGGTGGCGGCGTTCTTGGAGATGACGTCGGAGGGTGCCGTCGCGCTCGCCGCGGCGCCGCTGACCATTCCCGCGGCCAGCCCGATGGCCACCAGGCCGGCGAGCGGGATCGCGATGCGCCTTGCTCGGGAATACATGGAGCTCCTCTCAGTTCTCGGCGGCCCAGAGCGGGGTACTGCGCCCCGGTGGGCCAGGAAAACGATCGGAACGTTAATGAATGGCGCGAGCGGGCGGCCAGGAAACGACGTGAAAAAGCATGGCCCGGTTCCATTCCGTTATAGAGATAGCGAAATCGCATGTATGACGAGAAAGCATTTCCGCAGGTCGTCCGGGGTGCTTAATTGTCCCCCGTAACAGCGGCAACGGTAATTATCAAAAGCCACTTCTTACCAACCGAATGTTGTTCTGGTTGAATGGGCTCATGGATCCGCGCACCCCCTGTCTCATCGGCATCGCGCAACGCACCATTCGCGAGCAGCCCGGCCCCGAACCGCTTGCCCTGTGGGAGGAGGTCGCCCGTGAGGCCGCTGCCGACGCCCGGCTCCCCGTCGAGCGGCTCGACTCGATCCAGATCGTCTACACCGACTCCTGGCAGTACGACTCGCCGGTCGGCCGGCTCGCCGAGCGCCTCGGCGCCGCGCCTCGTCACCGGGCGTACTCCAAGGTCAGCGGTACGGCCCCGCACCTGCTCGTCGGCGCGGCGGCGGCCGGGATCGCGGCGGGGGAGTTCGACTCCGCGCTCGTGGCGGGCGCCGAGGCGCTGGCCACGCGGCGGGCGTACCGGCTGGCGGGCGAGCACGTGCCGTGGAGCCACCCTGCCCACCCCAAACCCCCGTACGGGTGGGAACGCCCGCCGCATCCCGCGGAGCTGGCGCACGGGCTGTTCCTGCCGGTGCACACGTACGCGATCATGGAGACGGCGCGGCGGGCGGCGCTCGGACTGTCCATCGAAGAGGAGATACGCGACCGGGCGCGGATGATGGCGCCGATGACCGAGGTGGCCGCCGCGAACCCGTACGCGTGGCGCAGGACCGCCCGCACCGCCGAGGAGCTCGTGACCGGCGATCGTTTCGTCGGCTGGCCCTACACCAGGAACACCGTGGCCGTGCTGGAGGTGGACCAGGCGGCCGCCGTCGTCCTGGCGAGCACGCGGCTGGCCGACGGGCTCGGCGTGCCCGCGGAGCAGCGGGTGTACCTGCGGGGGTGGGCGTACGGCGAGGACACGTGGGAGGTGGCCGCCCGGCCCGCGCTCGGCGCGTCCCAGGCCATCCCGCGGGTCGCCGCCGCCGCCTTCGAGCGGGCGGGGCTGGAGCTCGGTGACATGGACGCGATCGACCTCTACAGCTGTTTCGCGATCGCGCTGCGGCAGGCGTGCGACGCGCTCGGGCTCGATCCGCTGGAGCGGCGCGGGCTGACGGTGACCGGCGGGCTGCCGTACGCGGGCGGGCCGGCCAGCGACTACGTCCTGCACTCGACCGCCACCATGGCGGGGCTGCTGCGGGCGCAGTCGGGGCACGGGCTGGTGACCGGGGTGGGGATGCACCTGACCAAGCACACGTACGCGGTGTGGTCGAGCGAGCCGGGCGGGCGGCTGGGGGATGCGGCGCCGGTGTTCGTGGCCAAAGGGGTGCCGATCGTGGGCGCCTACGAGGGGCCTGCCGTGGTCGCGGGGTACACGGTGGCGCACGGTCGGGACGGGAGTGCCGAGAGGGGGGTTCTCGTGGTGGATCTGCCGGGTGGCGGGCGGGCGCATGCGGTGGTGGAGCGGTCTGAGCTGCTGGCGGATGCCGAATGCCGGGAGTTGGTGGGCGAGGAGGTGCGGCTGACGACGGACGGGAAGGTCAATGTGGCCGCGTGGTGACGTAAAGTAGTCGTCAATCGAGTGACCGTTCGACTACGCTGCGGTGTTGACATTTATATGTCACGCGCGGACGCTGGAGTCATGCGGAGGACAACGGTGCGCATCGACGAGCAGCTCCTCAACGAGGCGAAGGCGTACGCGGCGCGAAAAGGACGCAGTCTCAACTCAGTGATGGAGGACGCCTTGCGGCAACTCATTCACCGCTCCGCCGATGTCGCGGAACGGCCCCCGATCAAGCTCCCGCTCTCCGGGGACCCCCACGGTCCCAAGCTGATCTGGGCCGACATCAAGGAGCTCCTCTACCAGGACGACGTCGAGCATGTGCTGAGGGCCGGCCATGAGGATGCTTGACACGAACGTGTTCGTCAACGCGCAGCGGCGGGACGCCGATCATCACGAGCAGTGCCTTGCCGTGGTCATGAAGCTCCTGCAGGGCGATGAGGCCTACGCCGTCAGCGACTTCGCGCTCAACGGCTTCATCCGCGTGGCCACCGATCCCCGCATTCCCGGGGCCACCTCGTTCGACGACGCACGGGAGTTCGCCGACACCGTCCGGCACCAGCCGCACGCCGTCGTGGTGCACGCCGGTCCGCGCCACTGGGAGATCTTCGTCAAGCTGTGCCGCAAGGCCGACGCGCGCGGCAAGCTCATCCCTGACGCCTACCTCGCCGCCCTCGCGATCGAGCACGGTTGTGAATTCGTAACCTGCGACAAGGACTTCGCCAGGTTCGAGGGCTTGCGCTGGCGGTCGCCGCTCAACTGAACTGGAGGCGAGGGGCGCAAGCCGCACTACTCGGCAAGGAACGCCGATGGCTGACCAGTTCGACGTCATCGAGGCGGGCCAGCGCGGCCGCCGCCGGTGGATCGGGCTGGTCGTGGTGGTGGCGGTCCTGGCGGTCCCCGTCATCGGGTTGATCGCCAGCCGGGACCCCGAGCCGCTCCTCCCGGCTACTCGACCCACCCCCGAGCCGATCAGGTCCCTGACCAGGCTCGAAAGCCCGCCGAACGTCCTGCAGGTCCCGTCAAGGGCGGCCAAGGGCGGCGACGAGGTGATCGAGGTGGTGTTCCCGCACGGCGTCAAGGCCGAGGTGCGCTATCCGGCCGAGCTGGATCTGGCCGGGATGGGGTCGCGGCCGTTCCAGGGCGTGTGGATCGACGGGGTCTACCGCCAGTTCGTGGCCCCGTACGGCGGGGAGATCGAGATCACCCGGGGTGGGCAGCCGATCAGGAACTACGCGCCCAACGTCACGCTCTGGCCACGTCAGGCAGGCAGCGGCTCGTACGGGCAGGTGCTGCTGTTCGCGTTCGAGAAGTGGCGGCTGGCGATGTACGACCGGGGCCAGGGGCTGACGTTCGAGCAGCGGCTCGCCGTCGCGCGGAGCTTGAAGGGGACGGTGACCAAGGACGGTTATCTGGTGTTGTCGGCCGGCGGGACGGTGCGGCTGCTCGAGCCAGGCGAGATCGCTGAAGGGAATCCGGTCGGGCCGCAGCTGTGGTTCGGCGGCGCCAGGGAGATGATCGCGCTCGTGCCCACTCCCGGATGCGCGAAGAAGGCCAGGATGCCGTTCATCATCGACGGGCGTGGGCGGCCGGCCGAGTCGGTGTGCCGGGGTGACGTGCTGGTCGCCGTCACGGGGCCGGGGCGGTTCAGAGAGATGGCGATCGATGGGATTCGGGTCACGGTAAAGGGACGGGCCTCACAGTAAGGCGCGGCCACGTTCGCTTAGTAAGGTGCGGCCATGTTCGCCGTTACCGCCACACAGACCGATCCCGACAACCCGCTCGCCGGACTCACGCTCGGGGAGCACCCGGAGCCGAAGGCGCCGGACGGATGGACGACCGTCTCCGTGCGGGCGGCCGCACTCAACCACCACGACCTGTGGACGCTCAAGGGCGTCGGCATCAAGCAGGACCGGCTGCCGATCGTGCTCGGCTGCGACGCCGCCGGGGTGGACGAGGACGGCAACGAGGTCATCGTGCACTCCGTGATCGGCACGGGCGCGGACGAGACCCTCGATCCCAAGCGCACGCTGCTGTCGGAGGTGTACGACGGCACGTTCGCCGAGCGCGTGGCCGTGCCGCGCCGCAACCTCGTGCCCAAGCCGTCCGCGCTCAGCTTCGAGGAGGCCGCCTGCCTGCCGACGGCGTGGCTGACCGCGTACCGCATGTTGTTCGACAAGGCCGATCTCGAGCCGGGCTCCACCGTGCTGGTGCAGGGCGCCGGCGGGGGCGTCGCCACCGCGCTGATCGCGCTCGGCCGGGCCGGCGGCTACCGGGTCTGGGCCACCAGCCGCTCCGAGGCCAAGCGCGATCGTGCCCGCCAACTCGGCGCCGACCAGGTGTTCGAGACCGGCGCGCGGCTGCCGGAGCGGGTGGACGCGGTCATGGAGACCGTCGGCCAGGCCACCTGGGACCACTCGCTCAAGTCGCTCAAACCCGGCGGGCGCATCGTCGTCAGCGGCGCCACCAGCGGCGCGGTCCCGCCCGCGGACCTCAACCGGGTCTTCTTCCTGCAGTTGTCCGTGGTCGGGTCCACGATGGGGACCCGCGACCAGCTCCAGCGCCTGGCCGTGTTCATGGAGCAGACCGGCCTGCGGCCGCAGATCGACAGGACGTTGCCGCTGGCGCAGGCGCGGGACGGGTTCGCCGCGATGGCGGAAGGGGAGATCTTCGGAAAGATCGTTTTTGCGGTGTGAATAAGTGAAGGGTTACTTCTGTGCCTCCTGGGTGATACAAGGAAAATGAGGTTGTATCAACCGGGAGGCGGTAACCATGGACATTGAGCCCTTCGGTCCGGGTTCGATGCACTGGGACACCGCGGGGGAATATCGCAATCTACTGGTCGCGGGCAGCGCGCTGGTGCTGCAGACCATGCATCCGGCGGTCGGCGCGGCCGTGGCCGAATACTCCGTGTACAAGGACGACCCATGGGGCCGGCTCACCCGCACGCTCGAGTCCGTGCAGAAGTGGGTGTACGCCGACGGACCGGCCGAGGGCGAGCGCCTCCGGCAGGTGCACCGGTCGATCGGCGGCGTCGACGAGCAGGGCCGGCCCTACCACGCGCTGAACGGCGAGGCGTGGGCGTGGGTGCACCTGTCGTTGTTCGAGCGCTTCATCGCACTCAACCGTTACTTCGGCACGCCGCTCACCGTCGAGCAGGAGCGCCGCTTCTACGCCGAGTCACGGCAGCTCGGCGCCATCCTCAGGGTGCCCGAGCGGGAGATGCCCGCCGACCTGGAGGCGTTCTGGCGATACTTCGACAGCATGGTGGCCGACCGGCTGGAGGCACACCCGACCGCGCTGGACGTGTTGGCGGTTCTGCGCGGCACCCCGGCGCCTCCAGGGCTCCCCAGGCCGCTGCGGCGGCTGTGGACGCCGGTGGGGGTGGGCTCGGGGGAGTTCAACCACTTCGTGACCGTCGGCACGCTGCCGGCCGCCGTACGCAGGAAGCTGGGGCTGCGGTGGACGGCACGGGAGGAGCGGCGGTTGCGGCATCTCGGGCACGCGGTGGCGGTGTTGACGCCCCGCCTGCCCGAACGCCTGCGTTACATGCCCATCGCCTACCACGCGCGCAAGGCCGCACGGATCTCCCGCCGCATCGAGCGCCAGCTCCGCTCCGCGTAGCGGGCGGTGTCAGGTCAGGACTCGAGGATGTCGCGGATGCGACGGCTCGCGTCGTCGAGAGTCGTACGCAGCTCGGCCAGCTTCTCCGGCGTCAGCCGGGCCTGCGACGCCTCCTGCCGGGCCTGGCCGACGAAGTCGGCGAGCAGCTCGCCCAGCTCGGCATCGAGATCGGCGCGGCTGGGCGCCTCGCTGCCGAGCGTGGACCAGATCTCCGTCCAGATCCTGCGCCACTCGCCGGCCAGCCGCTCACCCTGCCCCTGCCACTGGTAGGCGTGCTCCGTCCACTGCCGCTTCTGCTGCTCCCGCAGCCGTTTGAGGTCCTCCCTCTGCCGCTCCCTGAGCCGCGTGGTGTCCTCCTTGCCGCCGGTGCGCACGTCCTTGGCCATCCGCGTCAGCTCGTCACGCAGGGACCTGACCGTGTCGCGGACGTCCTCCTTGACCTCACGGGCGATGTCGCGTACCGAGGCGGAGATCTCCTGCTCCAGGTCGTCGAGCTCGTCGAGGCGGGCGTTCAGCTCCTCGCGGCCTTTGTCGGTGATGGAGAACACCTTCTTGCCCTCGACCACCTCGTGCGTCACCAGGCCCTCCTCCTCCAGGCGGGCGAGGCGGGGGTAGATCGTGCCGGGGGAGGGCGAGTAGACGCCGAGGAAGCGGTCCTGGAGCAGCCTGATCACCTCGTAACCGTGGCGCGGGCTCTCCTCCAGCAGCTTGAGCAGGTACAGCCGGAGCCGGCCGTGACCGAAGACAGGGCTCATTCCTTCTCTCCCTTGAGCAGCGCGACCTCGCCGGAGACCGTGATCGCCGACAGCGAGGCCATGCCGCCGCCCAGCCGCCCTGACATCGTCTTCGTGCCCGGGCTGCTCGTGTTGAACAATTCCTCGAACGTGCTCACTAGCCTGCCGGACGTGGACCTCACGCTGACGTCGGCGTCCACGTTCTCCGGCAGTCTGACCAGGATGTCACCGGAAACGCTGTTGAGCGTGACATGACCCGTGGGTCGCAGGGCCAGATCGGCGGTGATGCGGCCGGAGACCGTGTTCGCCTTCAGCCGGCGCGGCGTGCCGTCGGCCACGGTCAGGTCTCCCGAGACGCTCTTGAACGCGAGATCGCCGTCCATGGCCCGGCTCTCGACCGGCCCCGAGACGGTGGTGGCGCTGACGTCGCCGCTGACCCCGTCCAGCACGATCTCGGCGTTCACGCTCCGCACCTGGGTCATCCTCTCGAACCCGGCCACCACGGCGGGAGCGGACACCACCCCGGCGTTGACACGACAGCCCTTCGGCACGGTGATCGTCAGGACCGTCCTGCGACGGTCGCGCCGCAGCCAGCCGAGCAGACCGTCCCAGCTGAGATCCTTGTACGTGACGGAGAGCTCCCTGGCGTCCTCGTCATAGGTCACCATCAGCGGCGAGGCCGACTCGAACTCGGCCACCTCGAGTGTGGGCGGGCCCTCGCTGGCGAGCACGGCCAGCCGCCCGGCGACGATGCGCACGTCGAGCGACTCCACTGGGCCGAACGTCAGCTGCTCCGGTGCCTCGATCGTCCACTGCTGCATGATCTCCGCCCTCCTGGCGACACATCTCTATATAAGACACGATATGTCGCGTCTCTCCAAAACTCAAGATGTATCGCGTTTGGAGGGGTGTGGAGCTAGTCCTCGTCCTCGTCGTCGAGCCGCGCCAGCCACGTGGCCAGCCGCTCGATCGGGATCTCGAACTCGGGGTTGAGGTCCACGAACTCGCGCAGCCGCTCACCCAGCCACAGCAGGCTGACCTCTTCCTCGCCGCGTCGTTCGACCAGCTCCTCGATCCCCCGATCGGTGAAGTACATCATTCTCCATTCAATCCGTACGCAGCCGTGACGCGAGGTCGCCGACCGGAAACCCAGGCATCGGCGCGCCCTCGTCTGACTTTAGTGAGTAGCCCGCGATGCTCCAGCTCGCGCAGGTCGTCTTCTGAGGCCGGCGCACGGAGCCACCTACTGAAAATGGCAGTTGTCAGCAGCTGATCAGCTGCTGACAACTGCCCATTCAGGAGCAGGTCGGGCTGGCTCGTCAGCCGTACACCTGGTGGAGGATCTCCTCCAGCTCGGTGTCGTGGCCGTGGTGCGAGCCCGTCGCCGGCGAGCTGTTGGGCGTGCGCGACACCCGCCGCACCGGCCGGCCGGCCAGCGCCTGCGGGTCCTCGGCCAGCTTCAGCGTCAGGTAAGGCCACGGCCCCATGTTGGCCGGCTCATCCTGGGCCCACACCAGCTCCACCTGCGCGTCGTACCGGCCCAGCTCGGCCTGCAGCTCCTCGGCCGGGAACGGGTAGAGCCGCTCCAGCCGGACGAGGGCGACGTCGTCCCGGCCCGTCTTGTCACGCTGCGCGGCCAGCTCGTAGTAGAGCTTGCCGGAGGTGAGGACGACCTTGGTCACCTTGGCCGGGTCGACGGTGGTGTCGCCGAGGACCGGCTGGAAGGTGCCCGAGGTGAAGTCGGACGCCTTGGAGGTGGCCGCCTTGTGGCGCAGCAGCCACTTCGGCGTGAAGACCACGAGCGGCTTGTGCCGCTGCGACTCCACCTGCCAGCGCAGCAGGTGGAAGTAGTTGGCCGGGGTGGTGGGCTGCGCGACCGTCATGTTGTCGAGCGCGCAGACCTGCAGGAACCGCTCGATGCGGGCCGAGGAGTGGTCCGGGCCCTGGCCCTCGTAGCCGTGCGGCAGCAGCAGCACGACCGAGGACTTCTGGCCCCACTTCTGCTCGCCCGACGAGATGAACTCGTCGATGATCGTCTGGGCGCCGTTGACGAAGTCGCCGAACTGCGCCTCCCAGGCGACCAGGGCGTCTGGGCGCACGACGCTGTAGCCGTACTCGAAGCCCAGCGCCGCGAACTCGCTCAGCAGCGAGTCATAGACGTAGAACTTCGTGGTGCCCTGGTTGAAGGCCTTGAGCGGCGTGTGGTCGGCGCCGGTCATCCGGTCCACCAGCACGGCGTGGCGCTGGGTGAACGTGCCGCGACGCGAGTCCTGGCCGACCAGCCGCACCGGGTGGCCGTCCAGCAGCAGCGAGCCGAACGCCAGCGTCTCGCCCATCGCCCAGTCGATCGCGTCCTGCTCCACCATCTGACCGCGGCGCTGCAGCACCGGCGCCAGGCGCGGGTGCGGCGTGAAGCCGTCGGGCAGGTTGAGCTGGGTGTCGACGATGCGCTTGAGCGTCTCGTGGGTGATCGCGGTCGGCGTGTCGTCGTGCGACCACTTGACGACCTCGGTCGGCGGCACCCGCATCGCGGCCGCCTCCTGCGGCTTCTTGGCCGCCTCCCGCACCTCGGTGAACGCCTGCTCCAGCTTGGCCTGGTAGTCGCGCAGCGCGGACTCGGCCTCCTCCACCGTGATGTCGCCCCGGCCGATCAGCGCCTCGGTGTAGAGCTTGCGGGTCGAGCGCTTGGCGTCGATCAGGTCGTACATCAGCGGCTGGGTGAAGGCGGGGTTGTCGCCCTCGTTGTGGCCGCGGCGGCGGTAGCAGATCAGGTCGATGACCACGTCCTTGCGGAACGCCTGGCGGTATTCGTAGGCCAGCTGACCCACGCGGACCACCTGCTCGGGGTCGTCGCCGTTGACATGGAAGATCGGAGCCTGGATCATCCGGGCCACGTCGGTGGCGTACACCGACGAGCGGGACGAGGCGGGCGAGGTCGTGAAGCCGACCTGGTTGTTGACCACCACGTGCACGGTGCCGCCGGTGCGGTAGCCGCGCAGCTGCGACAGGTTGAGCGTCTCGGCCACGACGCCCTGGCCGGCGAAGGCCGCGTCACCGTGGATGAGCACGGGCAGGACGGTGAAGCCCTCCTCGCCACGCTCGATGAGGTCCTGCTTGGCGCGGACGACACCCTCCAGCACCGGGTCGACCGCCTCCAGGTGGGAGGGGTTGGCGACCACGGACGCGGTGATGGTGTTGCCGCTCGGCGCCGTGAACGTTCCAGTGGCGCCCAGGTGGTATTTCACGTCGCCCGAGCCGTGCGCGGTGCGCGGGTCGATGTTGCCCTCGAACTCGCCGAAGATCTGGGCGTAGGACTTGCCCACGATGTTGGCCAGCACGTTGAGCCGGCCGCGGTGGGCCATGCCGATGACGACCTCGTCGAGGTGCTCGTCGGCGGCATCGCTGAGGACGGAGTCGAGCAGCGGGATCAGGGACTCGCCGCCCTCCAGCGAGAAGCGCTTCTGGCCGACGAACTTCGTCTGCAGGAACGTCTCGAACGCCTCGGCGGTGTTGAGCCGCGACAGGATGTTGAGCTGCTCGTCGCGCTCCGGCGACTTGTGCGCCTTCTCCACCCGCGCCTGGATCCAGGCCCGCTCCTCGGGGTTCTGGATGTGCATGTACTCGATGCCGACCGTGCGGCAGTAGGAGTCACGCAGCACGCCCAGGATGTCGCGCAGCTTCATCAGCGGCTTGCCGCCGAAGCCGCCGGTGGCGAACTCGCGCTCCAGGTCCCACAGCGTCAGCCCGTGCGACTGGATGTCGAGGTCGGGGTGCTTGCGCTGCTTGTACTCCAGCGGGTCGGTCTCGGCCATCAGGTGGCCGCGGACACGGTAGGCGTGGATCAGCTCGATCACACGAGCGGACTTGGCCACGTCGTCGTCGTGGGTGGCCGAGATGTCCTGCACCCAGCGGACCGGCTCGTACGGGATCCGCAGCGCCTCGAAGATCTCGTCGTAGAAGCCGTCCTCACCGAGCAGCAGCCGGTGGATCTGGCGCAGGAAGTCACCCGACTGGGCGCCCTGGATGATCCGGTGGTCGTAGGTGCTGGTCAGCGTCATGACCTTGGAGACGGCCAGCCGCGACAGCGTGTCGGGCGAGGCGCCCTGGTATTCCGCCGGGTATTCCATCGCGCCGACGCCGATGATCGTGCCCTGGCCGGGCATCAGGCGCGGCACGGAGTGCACCGTGCCGATCGTGCCGGGGTTGGTCAGCGAGATCGTGGTGCCGGAGAAGTCGTCGACGCCCAGCTTGCCGGCGCGGGCCTTGCGGACGACCTCCTCGTACGCCATCCAGAACTGCCGGAAGTCCATCTCCTCGGCGCCCTTGATCGAGGGCACGAGCAGCTGGCGCTCGCCGTTGCTCTTCTGCACGTCGATCGCCAGACCGAAGCCCACGTGCGCGGGCTTGACCAGCGTCGGCTTGCCCTCGACCTCCGCGTAGGAGTAGTTCATCTCCGGCATGGCCTTCAACGCCTTGACGATCGCAAAGCCGATCAGGTGCGTGAAGGAGACCTTGCCGCCGCGACCCCGCTTGAGGTGATTGTTGATCACAATGCGGTTGTCGATGAGCAGCTTGGCCGGGATGGCACGCACGCTCGTCGCCGTCGGCACCGACAGCGACAGGTCCATGTTGGCCGCCGTGCGGGCCGCGGCGCCGCGCAGCTTGACCTCTTCGGCGTCCTTGGGCACCGGAGTGGCCGGCTGCTTCGGCTTCTCGGCCGCCGGTGGCGCCTTGGGAGGCGCCGGGGTGGGAGCGGGGGCGGTCACAGTGCCGTTCGCCGCTTCTTTGACCGGGGTACGGCCCGGTCCGTAATCAGGGTTGTAGTCAGCGAAAAAGTTCCACCAGGCCTTGTCGACCGACTCGGGGTCCTGGAGGTACTTCTGATACAGCTCGTCGACAAGCCACTCGTTCTGACCAAAGCTTGCCAGCGGGTTTGTCCGCGACGACTCAGACGACACGGCGGAAATCGCCCTCTTCCGCAGATCGGCGTTGATGTTAGAGAACCTGTCCAAGGCTACTCGCCCGGACCGGCAGCGCGCGCCGGGGTACCCGTGCCGCCTCGCACGATCCTCTCAAGACCATGCAAAGAGGTCACGACCCCCTCGTCAATCCGGGTGGTGCCGCGTTTATTGCTGTTTGGTATCAACACTAGGACGTCGGGTTTATTTCCTGCTGGACAGCAATCTGCTAGCGATCCGCACGTCAGGGGACAGCTGCGACAGGAGATCGGCGAGCTCCTCGCCTGCCTCCTTGAGCTCTTCCAGCGACATCGGCTCCAGCCGCTCCAGCAGGAAGATCGCGTTCGTGGTGTCCTCGGTGAGGCGCGTGCGCACCACCTGGCGCCAGTTCCACCGGCGGCAGGTGACGCCGACGTCGTCGCGCCAGATCACCTCGCCGGGCTCCGGCGTGCCGAGCGCCTCCTCCGACGCCTCGTCGCCGGCCGCCCTGACCAGCCGCGGCGGGCCGACGTAGCGGTCGAGGTCCTCGCCGCCGATCGGCAGCGCGTGCTTCACGCTGATCGAGTTGTACGCGTCCACGGCCTGGTTGATCTCGGGCAACGGCATGCGCCGGGTGAGGGCGTCGACCGAGGGCCTGGTCCGCTGCGGCTTGGCCCCGAACGCACGGTAGGCGTCCTTCCACGCGTCGATCTTCACGGTCTGCACCTCCACCTCGGAGGCCGCCGCCAGCCAGGCGCGGGAGCGGTCGTCGGTCGGCCCGTTGCGCAGGCCGTGGGCGGTCATGATCAGCACCGCGAAGTCCGGTCGTAGGTCGAAGACCGCGTCGTCCACCCGAATGTCATCAAGCATGAGGCCTAGCCTACAATCCGCAAAATTCCCTTTGCAAAATTGTCTTTGCGATCTATGGTGGGGGTTGTGGAGGAGCAATACAAGATCAGCGATCCGCAGGTGCTGAAGGTGGTCGCCCACCCGTTGCGGGTGCGCCTGCTCGGCCTGCTGCGCGCCGACGGCCCGGCCACGGCCAGCGAGCTGGCCCGCAAGGTCGGTGAGAGCTCCGGCTCGACCAGTTACCACCTGCGCGAGCTGTTCAAGTACGGCTTCATCGAGGAGGACGACGAGCAGCGGGACGGCCGTGAACGCCGCTGGCGCCCCCGCCACCGCTACACCTCGTGGGACGCCGTCGAGATGACCGCCACCGCCGAGGGGCGTGAGGCCGTCAGGATCATGCATTTGCGGCAGGTGGAGTTCGTCGGACGGGTGATGGAGGAGTTCGACCTGGCTGACTGGCCGCGCGAGTGGGTGGACGTGTCGGGGATGAGCGATCACATGCTCCATCTGCCGCCGGACGCGCTGCGCGAGTTCCACGACAAGGCCGAGGCGCTGCTGCGCGACGTCGTCGCCCGATACGCCGACGACCCCGAGGCCAAGCTGGTCCACGTCTGGATGGGGTCCGTTCCGCGCACCCGACAGGAGGACCGATGACCGCCCGCCGCGCCTTACGCCGCTACATGCTCGTGTGCTTCCTGACCTGGCTGCCGCTGGGGCTCATGATTCCCTCCGGGGTGCTGCTGATGACCGAGAGAGGTCTCGGCCTGGCGCAGATCGGCCTGGCGGTGACCGTGTTCTCGATCGTGACCGTCTGCCTGGAGCTCCCCACCGGCGGCTTGGCCGACGTCGTGGGGCGACGCGTGGTGCTGGCCGCGTCCGCCGCGTTCCTCGTGGTGGCGCTCGCGCTGATGAGCGTGTCCACGACGTTCTGGATGTTCCTGGTGAGCGAGGTGCTCAAGGGCGTGGCCAGGGCACTGTCCAGCGGACCCGCCGCCTCCTGGTACGTCGACACGCTGCACCGCGTCGAAGGCCCAGGTGCCGACCTCAAGCCGGGGCTGGCCCGCGGCGGCGCCATGGAGTCGGTGGCGTTGTGCGTGGGCGTGCTGGCCGGCGGCGGTCTGCCGCTCCTCACGCCGCCGGAGCTGATGTTCCCGCTGGCCGCGCCGACCCTGGTGGGCGCGGTGGCGGCGGCGGTTCTCCTGGTCGTGGTGCTGTTCGCCCTGCCCGAACCGCCTCACGGCCGCAGGTCCCTGGCGGGCGTGCTGCGCGATGTGCCCGCCACGGTCGTCTCGGGGTTGCGGCTGGCGGCCGGCGGAGCCGTGTTGCGCCGCCTGATGCTGGCATCGGCGAGCAGCGGCGTGCTGCTGATGTCCATCGAACTGCTCACCCCGGGCCGCCTTGCGGAGCTGGCCGGCACGGCAGAGCTGGGCAGCATGGCCTACGCCGTCGTCGCGGCGCTCGGGTTCGCCGGCAGCGCCGCGGGCAGTGCCCTGGCTCCCCGCGTGGCGCGCCTGGCGGGCGGCTCTGCCGGAGGCGCGATCGTGGGCCGCGTGGTGGCCGCCATGTCGGTCGGCGCGCTGGCCGCGACGGCCGGGCTGGGCGGTGCCGCCGGGCTCGTGACCGCCGGCGCCTCCTACGTCGTCCTGTTCATCGGCGGCTCCGTGACCGGCCTGCTATGCCTGGAGATGACGCACAACGCGGTCACCGCCGCGGAGCGCACGACCGTGTCCTCGACGTCCTCGTTGTCCCTGCAGTCCGGCGGGGTCCTGGGCACCCTCACGCTCGGCGCCCTGGCCGCCCAGGCAGGCGTGGCCGCCTCCTGGGCCGTCGCCGCGACCGTGATGCTGGCCTCGGCCCTGCTGTTCGTCCGGATGCCGGCGGCTACGGTGTTGAATGGTCGCGCTCACTCGGCCCTCGCTGGTCACGCGAGCTACCGCTCTCCCTGACCGTTCGCCAGTCGAGTTCCGGCCCCACTGGCACGATCCGGGTCGGATTGATGTTCGGCTGGGTCATGTAGTAGTGGCGCTTGATGTGGTCGAAGTCGGTGGTCTCGTGGAAGGCCGGGATGGCGTAGAGCCTGCGTGCGTACGCCCACAGCGCCGGATAGTCGGTCAACCGCCGGACCGAGCACTTGAAGTGCGCGTAGTAGACGCTGTCGAACCTGGCCAGCGTCGTGTAGAGGCGCACGTCGCTCTCGGTGAGGGTGTCGAAGAGGTAGTCCGACTCCGCCAGGCGCACCTCGAGGAAGTCGAGCGTGGTGAAGACCCGCGCGACCGCCTCCTCGTACGCCTGCTGGTCGCGAGCGAAGCCCGCCTCGTACACCGCGTTGTTGAGTCCGTGGTAGAGACGGTCGTTCATGATGTCGATGTCGGGGCGCAGACGCTCGGGATAGAGGTTGGGGAAGGTGCCCCAGGACATCTCCAGATCGAGGGTGATCTGCGGGAAGTCGTTGGTGACGATGCGCTTGTCCTTGGTGTCCCAGACGCAGGGGACGGTGTAGCGGCCCGTGTAACCCGGGTCGGTCGCGTGATAGAGCTCCGACAGGTACTCGGGATCGCCGTCGGGGATGCGCCAGCCCTTCTCGTCCCTGATGGGGTCGACGATCGTGACGTCCAGCAGGTCCTCCAGGCCCAGCAGTTTCCGTACGATCAGCACGCGTTGCGCCCACGGACAGGCGTAGGAGGCGTAGACCCGGTACCGGCCGGGCTCGGGAGGGCCGAGCCGTTCCGTGAAGCGGTTCGGCTGCCGGACGAAGCGGCCATCGTCTGAGATCTCGCGGCTCAGCTTCATGACTCCCAGTAGAACACGGTTCGGATCCAGAACTATATTCGGGCCTGTGTCGAAATTCGTGGTGACGCCTGCCAGCGAGGCGCAGCGGGAAGCGTGGACCGGCGGGACGATCCCAGGAGTCGAGCGGGTGCGCCCCGGACTGTGGTCCATCCCGGTGCCGATCCCGGTCAACCCGCTGCGGTACGTCCTGGTCTACGCCCTGGAACTGCCCGGCGGCGTGGCCGTCATCGACGCCGGATGGAACACCGACGAGGCGTACGACGCGCTCGTCGCCGGCCTCGGCGTGGCCGGGTACGCGATCACCGACGTCCAGGCCGTGCTCGTCACCCACATCCATCCCGACCACTACGGCCTGGCCGGGCGCGTCCGCGAGGCGTCGGGCGCCTGGATCGCCCTGCATCCGGCCGACGCGCGCCTGGTCCGCGAGCGTTACGACGACGAGGCCATCGACTCCCTGGTCCAGCGGGAGCGGGCGCTGCTGGCCCGGTGCGGAGTGCCGCCGCTGACGCTGGACGAGCTGGCCGGCGCGTCGATGATGATCAGGCACATGGTCTCCATGGCTTCGCCCGACCGGCTGGTGGAGGACGGCGACGAGCTCGGCCTGCCCGGCTGGGACCTGCGGGCGGTCTGGACGCCCGGCCACTCGCCGGGCCATCTGTGCTTCGTCTCGCCCGAGCGCAAGCTGCTTTTCTCCGGCGACCACGTGCTGGCCAAGATCACGCCCATCGTGGCCGTGCACCCGCAGTCCGCGCCGAACCCGCTGGCCGACTACCTCGACGCGCTGGCCGCCGTGCGCAAGCTGGACGTCGAGGAGGTGCTGCCCGCACACGAGTACCGGTTCCTGGAGCTGGCCGAGCGGGTCGACCACGTCCTGGCCCACCATGATGCGCGGCTGGCCGAGATCGAGCGGGTCGTCGCCGCCGGCGACGGCGTGACGTGCTGGGACGTGGCGACCCGGCTGAGCTGGTCGCGGCCGTGGGAGACGATCCCGCCGTTCATGCGGCGCGCGGCCAACAACGAGACCCTGGCCCACCTGGTCTGGCTGGCCGCCAAGGGGCGCGTGGTGCGGGTCCCCGGCGATCCGGAATCGTGGCGCCTCGCTGACCGGTGACCCCGAGCGGGGGTTATGGTAACTCGTACTAGAACGTTGTTCTCCTGCGCTGGAGGTTCGATGCTTCGGTTCGATGACAGGGTCGCGATCGTCACAGGGGCCGGGCACGGTCTCGGCAGGTCGCACGCGCTCCTGCTGGCCGAGCGGGGCGCCAAGGTCGTGGTCAACGACCTCGGGGGCGCGCTCGACGGCACGGGGGCATCCACCGGGCCCGCCGCCGAGGTGGCCGAGCTCATTACGAAGAACGGCGGGCATGCCATCGCCAACGCCGACAACGTCGCCACGCCCGAGGGCGCCAGGGCCATCGTGCAGGCCGCGGTGGACGCGTTCGGCACGGTCGACATCGTCGTCAACAACGCGGGCATCCTGCGGGACAAATCGTTCGGGAAGATGACGGTGGAGGAGTTCGACGCCGTCATGGCGGTGCACGTACGCGGGTCTTATCTGGTCAGCCAGGCCGCCTACCCGATCATGAAGGCGGCCGGTTACGGGCGCGTGGTCAACACCTCCAGCCCGGCCGGGCTCTTCGGCAACTTCGGCCAGGCCAACTACTCCACCGCCAAGATGGGGCTGGTCGGGCTGACCAAGACATTGGGGATCGAGGGCGCCCGTAACGGCATCAAGGCCAACGCCATCGCACCGGTGGCCTGGACGAGAATGACCGAGTCGCTGCTGCCGGCCGAGTTCGAGGCCAAGTTCACGCCGGAGCGGGTGAGCGCGCTGGTGGCGTACCTGGTGCACGAGTCGTGCGAGGTCAGCGGCGAGGTGTTCACCGTCGGCGGGGGCCGGGTGGCGCGGGTGTTCGTGGCCGAGGGGCCGGGCTGGAAGGACGACGACGTCACGCCCGAGTCGATCGCGGGCAACTGGGAGTCGATCATGGCTGAGCAGCCGTACGTGCTGACGGCCGGCGACTCGATGAAGGCGATGATCTAGCGCCCCGCCCCGCCGCGCCCCGCAGGCCGGCCGCCGCCGCACGACGCGGGCTGAAGGCGCCGGCGTGAACGTGCCGCCTCGAGCGCGGCGATCTCGAACGCGCCGATTCGAACGTGCCGGTCCCCGTTGTAGGTGGGGGCCGGCGCGTGCGTATGTGGGGACAGATCCCGAAATGTCCGAGTAGACCGGCCTTTGTTCGATCTTCGGCGGAAGTTGGAGGAGTTTGGTCGATTCTCACTCTTGATTTGCCCCATCGGTGATCTTATTGTCGGCGGCATGACCCCCCAGCCGGGTTCCGCCGGCGACGTGCTGACGCTGATAAGCGCCGGTTCGGCGACGACCCGTTCCGATCTCGCGAGGCTCACCGGCCTGGCCAGGTCCACGATCTCCCAGCGCGTCGATGCGCTGATCGAGCGCGGCCTGGTCGAGGAGACCGAGAGCGGCGAGTCCACCGGCGGCCGGCCGCCGCGCCAGTTGCGCCTGCACACCGAGGACCACGCGTTCGCGGGCGTCGACCTGGGCGCCACCCACTGCCGGGTGGCGTTGATGGACATTTCGGGCAACGTGCTCGCCGAGTGCGAGGACTCCTTGCTGATCAGCGAGGGCCCCGAGAAGGTGCTCGCCCACGTGGACCAGCGGCTCGACCAGTTGCTGGCCCAGGCCAGGCGGTCGCGGACGATGTTGCGCGCAGTCGGGATCGGGGTGCCCGGACCTGTGGAGTTCGCCACCGGGCGGCCGAACAATCCGCCGATCATGCCGGGCTGGAACGACTACCCCGTCCCGGACTACTTCGGCGGCGTCAGTGTGCTGGTCGACAACGACGTCAACGTGATGGCGCTGGGCGAGCACCGCAACGCCTTCCCCCGCATCAACCACCTGCTGTTCGTCAAGGTCGGCACCGGCATCGGCTGCGGCATCGTGGCCGACGGCAAGCTGCACCGGGGCGCCCAGGGCTCTGCGGGGGACATCGGGCACATCAGGGTCAGCGGGCATGAGAACGCCGGCTGCCGGTGCGGCAACAGCGCCTGCCTGGAAGCGGTGGCCGGCGGGGCCGCGATCGCGCGGCGGCTGACCGAGCTGGGCCTCCCGGCCGAGTCCGGCGCCGACGTGGTGGCGCTCGTGCAGTCGGGCAACACGCAGGCGCTGCGCCTGGTCAGGGAGGCGGGCCGGCTCATCGGCGAGGTGCTGGCCAGTCTCGTCAACTTCTTCAACCCCGAGGTCATCGTCATCGGGGGCGCCCTGTCGCGGGTGCACGAGCACCTCCTGGCCGGCATCAGAGAGACCGTCTACCGCAGGTCGCTCCCGCTGGCCACGCATCACCTGTCGATCACGCCGAGCCGTACGGGCATCAACGCGGCCACGCTCGGGGCGGGGCTGCTCGCCATCGAGCACTATCTGTCACCGGACAACATCAACCGCATCGTCAACGCCTGAAGGATAGGGACCTCCCGATGCTGGTCATGAAGGGCATCGTCAAGCAGTTCCCCGGCGTGCGCGCGCTGGACGGCGTCGATCTGGACGTGCGAGCAGGCGAAGTCCACTGCCTGCTCGGCCAGAACGGCGCCGGCAAATCCACTCTGATCAAAGTTCTGGCCGGCGTGCACCAGCCGGACGAGGGCACCATCGTCTTCAACGGTGAGCAGGTGCGGCCGAGCAGCCCGATCGACGCCATCAAGCTCGGCTTCGCCACCATCTACCAGGAGCTGGACCTGGTCGACGGGCTCAGCGTGGCGGAGAACATCTTCCTCGGCCACGAGCACGCCACCTTCGGCTTCGTCAACCGGGCGGCGGCCAGGAAGGCCGCCCGCGAGGTGCTGGAACGGCTCGGGCACGCGGAGATCCGGCCGTCGGCCGAGGTCGGGCGGTTGTCGCCGGCGGCCAAGCAAGTCGTCTCGATGGCCAGGGCGCTCTCCCACGACGCCCGCCTGATCATCATGGACGAGCCGTCCGCCGCCCTCGCCCACGACGAGGTCGCCAACCTCTTCCGCATCATCCGCGAGCTCACCGCCCAAGGCGTGGCCGTGGTCTACATCTCCCACCGTCTGGAGGAGATCCGCGAGATCGGCGACCGGGTCACCGTGCTGAAGGACGGCCGTACGGTCGCCGTGGGCCTGTCCGCCCGCGACACCCCCACCACCCAGATCGTCTCCCTCATGACGGGCAGGAACGTCGAGTACGTCTTCCCGCCCCGCGGGGGGCGCACGCTGGGCGAGGAGGTGCTCCGCGTCGAGGGCCTGAGCGCGCCGGGCGTCTTCCGCGATGTGTCGTTCTCCGTGCGGGCGGGTGAGATCGTCGGGCTGGCCGGGCTGGTCGGCTCGGGCCGCTCGGAGATCCTGGAGGCGGTGTACGGCGCCCGCCACGCCGCCGGCCGCGTCCTGCTCGACGGGCGGCCGGTGCGCCGCGGCGTCGTCGGCACCGTACGGCACGGCATGGGCCTGGCGCCCGAGGAACGCAAAGCTCAGGCGTTGATCCTCGACCAGAGCGTCACCGCCAACATCACGCTGGGCACCCTGCCGGAGTTCGCGAGGTTCGGCTGGATCGACCGCAAACGCGAGCGCAGCGAGGCCAAGCGGCTGTCGGAGATGCTGGACATCCGCCCGCCCGACCCCGAACGCGCGATCAGGACCCTGTCGGGCGGCAACCAGCAGAAGGCCGTGCTCGCCCGCTGGCTGCTCGGCGGCCGCAAGCTGCTCCTGCTCGACGAGCCCACCAGAGGCGTGGACGTGGGCGCCAGGGCCGAGCTGTACGCGGTCATCCACGACCTGGCCGAGCGGGGCATCGGCGTGCTGCTGGTCTCCAGCGAGGTGCCGGAGGTGCTGGGGCTGGCCGACCGTGTCCTGGTGCTGCGCGAGGGGGCGGTCATCCACGAGGGTGACGCGGCGGAGCTCGACGAGCACGCCGTACTCGACATGATCATGAATGGGAGGGCGGCCTGATGAGCGAGCCCACGACGAAACGGCCTCTCGCCGGATCGGCCCTGCCCTCGGCGGCGCGCCGGCTCGGCCTCGGTGAGATGCGACATCTCGGCCTGCTGGCGGCGCTGGCGATCCTGGTGGTGGTCGGCCTGGTCACCAGGCCCGACAACTTCGCCACCGCCTCCAACCTCGTCAGCATCCTGTCGCTGGCCGCCACGATCGGCGTGATCACGGTCGGGGCCACGTTCGTGATCATCGGTGGCGGCATCGACCTGTCGGTGGGCGCGATCATGGCGCTCGCCTCGGTCTGGGCGACGACGCTGGCCACGCAGTCGTACGGGCCCTGGGTCATGGCGTTGTGCGCGATCCTCGTCGGCACAGGGGCGGGACTGGTCAACGGGTTGCTGATCGCGTACGGCCGGCTGGTGCCGTTCATCGCCACGCTCGCCATGCTGGTGGCGGCGCGCGGGCTGGCGCAGCGGATGTCCGACCGCAAGACGCAGCTCATCCAGACCGACAACAGCGCCATCGTGGACCTGTCGACCACGCGGCTGCTCGGCGTCCCGCTGCTGGTCTACATTTTCGCCCTGGTCGTGGTGCTGGGGTGGATCATGCTCAACCGCACGACGTTCGGGCGGCGGACGTACGCGGTCGGAGGCAACCCCGAGGCGGCCCGGCTGGCCGGCATCGACGTCCGCAGGCACACGATGCTGCTCTACGCCCTGTCCGGGCTGTGCTGCGGCATCGCCGCCATCCTCATCATGGCCAGGACCACGACAGGCTCGTCCACACACGGCGACCTGTACGAGCTCGACGCCATCGCCGCCGTGATCATCGGCGGCACCCTGCTCACGGGAGGCCGGGGCACGATCATCGGCTCGATCCTGGGCCTGCTGATCTTCACCCTCATCACGAACCTGTTCATCCTCAACGGCCTCAACACCAGCGACCAGCTGATCGCCAAGGGCCTGATCATCGTCGTCGCCGTTCTTCTCCAGCGGCGGAACTTGAAGGAGAGAGCACCATGAGTGAGAACGTCGCGCGCAGGGGATTCCTCGTCGGCGGGGCCGTGCTCCTGGCGGCCGGCTGCACCAGCAACGAGCCTGAGGCCTCGCCCACCACCGCCGCCCCCGCCCCGGCCCCCGCGGCGAGCGGCAACGACCAGCCCGGCCAGAAGGTCACGATCGGCTTCTCCGCGCCGGCTGCCGACCACGGGTGGATCGCGGCTATCGCCAAGAACGCCGAGGCCACCGCGAAGCAGTACTCCGACATCGATTTCAAGCCCGTCGAACCCACGAACGACATCAACCAGCAGATCTCGGCCGTCGAGTCCTTAATAGCGGCCAAGGTCAACGCGCTGGTGATCCTGCCGAACGACGGCCAGCAGCTGAACCAGGTCGCCCTCCAGGCCACGCAGGCGGGCATCCCGGTCATCAACCTCGACCGAATCTTCCCCGACAAATTGGCCTATCGGACCTGGGTCGGCGGCGACAACTACGGCATGGGCGTCGCGGCCGGGCATTTCATCGGCAAGCAGCTCAAGGACAAGGGTGTGTCCAACCCCGTGATCGTCGAGATCCAGGGCATCGCCACCCTGCCGCTGACGCAGGACCGCAGCAAGGGCTTCGCCGACGCGCTCAAGACGTACGGGTTCAGCGTCACGGCCAAGCAGGACGCCAAGTTCACGGTGGAGACGGGCAACCAGGTGGCCACGTCGTTGCTCCAGGCGCACAAGAAGATCGACGCGCTGTGGAACCACGACGACGACCAGGGCGTCGGCGTGCTCGCCGCGATCAGGGAGGCCAGCCGCGACGAGTTCATCATGGTCGGCGGGGCGGGCTCGCTCAACGCGATGAAGGAGATCCAGTCGGGCACGTCGGTGCTGAAGGCCACCGTCACCTACAGCCCCACCATGGCCTCCTCGGCGATCAAACTGGCCCGCTTGGTCGCGCAGGGGAAGGGCATGAGTGATCTGGTGGAAAAACAGGTGCCCCAGTCCATCACGCTCGCATCAGAGACCATTACCAAGGATAACGTCGAGAAATACCTGGAACTCGGCTTCGAATCCTGATCGGGGGTTGCATGTCAGACAAGACCACCATCGGCGTGGGCATGGTCGGCTACGCGTTCATGGGCCGCGTCCACTCCCAAGCCTGGCGGAGCGTGGGGGCCTTCTTCGATCTGCCGCTGTCGCCGCGTATGGCGGTGATCGCCGGCAGGTCGAAGGAGCGCACGGAGGCGTCCGCCGCGCAACTCGGCTGGGACGCGGCCGAGACGGACTGGAGGGCGCTGATCGAGCGCGACGACGTGCAGATCGTCGACATCTGCACGCCCGGCGACTCGCACGCCGAGATCGCCATCGCCGCGCTGGCGGCCGGCAAGCACGTGATCTGCGAGAAGCCGCTGGCCAACACCGTCGCCGAGGCCGAGGCCATGGTGCGTGCCGCAGCGGCCGCGCCCGCCTCGGTCAAGAGCATGGTGGCCTTCAACTACCGGAGGGTGCCCGCGGTCGCGCTCGCCCGCCGGTTCGTGGAGGAGGGCAGGCTCGGCGAGATCAGGCACGTGCGGGCGCAATACCTGCAGGACTGGATCGTCGATCCGGAGTTCCCGCTGGTGTGGCGGCTGCAGAAGGACAAGGCCGGTGCCGGGGCGCTCGGCGACATCGGCTCGCACATCGTGGACGCGGCCGAGTTCATCACCGGGCAGCACGTCGTCGGCGTGTCCGGGCTGACCGAGACCTTCATCAAGGAACGTCCGCTGGCGGGCGAGTCGGCCGGGCTGGGCGCCTCCCGTACGGACGCCATGGGTGAGGTCACCGTCGACGACGCCGCGTTGTTCTTCGGCCGGATGTCGGGCGGGGCGCTGGCCTCGTTCGAGGCCACACGGTTCGCCACCGGCCGCAAGAACGCCATGCGCATCGAGATCAACGGCCAGCTCGGCAGCCTGGCGTTCGACTTCGAGGCGATGAACGAGCTGTGGTTCAGCTCCGGCGGCGGCTTCGAGCGGATCCTGGTCACCGAGCCCGATCATCCGTACGTGGGCGCCTGGTGGCCGCCCGGGCACGGGCTGGGCTACGAGCACACCTTCACCCACGAGATCAAGGACTTCCTGGAGGCGATCGCCACCGGAGCCGACCCGTCGCCGTCGTTCGCGGACGGCCTGCGGGTGCAGCGGGTGCTGGAGGCGGTCGAGCGCAGCGCGGCTGACGGCAGCCGCTACACGAACGTGGAGGAATGACTCATGCGACCAGTCACACTGTTCACCGGACAGTGGGCGGACCTGCCGTTCGAGGAGGTGTGCCGGCTGGCGGCCGAATGGGGCTACGACGGGCTCGAGATCGCCTGCTCCGGTGACCACTTCGACGTGGCCCAGGCCATGGCGGACCCGTCGTACGTGGAGCAGAAGCACGCCCAGCTCGACAAGCACGGCTTGAAGGTGTGGACGATCTCCAACCACCTGGTCGGCCAGGCCGTCTGCGACCACCCGATCGACGAGCGCCACAAGGCCATCCTGCCCGCCCGCATCTGGGGCGACGGCGAGCCCGAGGGCGTGCGGCAGCGTGCCGCCGAGGAGATGAAGAACACCGCCAGGGCCGCGTCACTGCTGGGCGTGAACACGGTCGTGGGCTTCACCGGCTCGTCGATCTGGCACACGGTCGCCATGTTCCCGCCCGTGCCCGCATCGGCGATCGACGCCGGCTACCAGGACTTCGCCGACCGGTGGAATCCCATCCTCGACGTCTTCGACGAGGTCGGCGTACGTTTCGCGCACGAGGTCCACCCCAGCGAGATCGCCTACGACTACCACACGACCGTCCGCGCCTTGGAGGCCATCGACCACCGGCTGGCGTTCGGCCTCAACTGGGACCCCTCGCACATGGTCTGGCAGGATCTGGACCCGGTGGGCTTCATCCTGGACTTCAAGGACCGCATCTACCACGTGGACTGCAAGGACACCCGCATGCGCGTCGGCGACGGCCGCCGTGGCCGCCTGTCCTCGCACCTGCCGTGGGCCGACATGCGCCGCGGCTGGGACTTCGTCTCGACCGGACGCGGCGACGTGCCGTGGGAGGACTGCTTCCGCGCCCTGAACTCGATCGGGTACGAAGGCCCGATCTCGATCGAGTGGGAGGACGCGGGCATGGACCGGCTGGACGGGGCGAAGGAGGCGCTGGGCTACATCCGCAGGCTCAACTCCATCACCCCGCCCACCACGGCCTTCGACGCCGCCTTCTCCACGGAGTAAGGACCCGAAGGACGGCGCCGGAACGCCAGGCGTCCGGCGCCGCTCCTTGGTGGCTGCGTCTCAGTCTCAGTCCATGAGGACGATCTGGCGCAGGACCTCGCCCGCACGCAGCGCCTCGACCGCGTCGTTCAGGTCGGCGAGGCGGATGCGGGCGCTGATCATCGATTCGAGGTCCAGCTGGCCGGCCTTGTGGAGCTTGGCGAAGTACGGGAAGTCGTGCCGCACGTCCGCCTCGCCGTACAGGCTGGAGAGCAGGTTCTTGCCCTCGAACAGCAGGCTGAACGCCGAGATCGACACCATGTCGTCCATCGCGCCCGCGCCGACCACGATGACGTCGCCGCCCTGGCGGGTGACCTGCCACGCGCTCTGGATGGTGGCCGACTTGCCGACCACCTCGAAGCCGTAGTCGAAGCCGGAGCCGCCGGTGAGCTCGTTGAGCGCCTCCGGCACCTGCTCGGGCGTGACCGCGTGCGTCGCCCCGACCTTCTTGGCCAGCTCGTGCTTTGACTCCAACGGGTCAACCGCGAGGATCATCCGGGCGCCGGAGACACGCGCGCCCTGGATCACCGACAGGCCCACGCCGCCGCAGCCGATCACCGCGACCGTGGATCCCGGGCGCACCTTCGCGGTGTTGAGCGCCGCCCCCACGCCGGTCGTGATGCCGCAGCCGATCAGGGCCGCCGCCTCCCACGACACGTCCGGGTCGATCTTGATCGCGCCCTGCCAGGGGACGACGATCTCTTCGGCCCACGTGCCGCAGCCCGCCATCCCGAACGCCGTCGCCCCGTCGCCCCCGAAGCGGAAGTTGCCCTTGGTGAAGCCCTCGATCACGTACTTCATGCACAGGTACGGCTGCCCGCCCAGGCACAGGTCGCACTCCTGGCAGGCCGGCCGCCAGTTGATCACCACGTGGTCGCCGGGCTGCAGGGAGGTGACGTGCTCGCCCACCTCGACCACCTCGCCCGACCCCTCATGGCCGGGGACGAGCGGAACGGGCTGCGGCAGCACGCCCGACATGGCCGACAGGTCCGAGTGGCAGACGCCGGTCGCCTTGATCCGCACGCGGACGTCGGTCGGGCCCACCGGGGCCAGCGTGACGTCGTCGCGGATCTCGAGCTTGTCGTTGCCTACGGCGTGCAGGATCGCGGCGCGCATGGGGGGTTCCTCCTCCGGCTCGAAGGCTGGGTCCTCGAGGGGCTAGTCCTCGATGGACAGAGCGGCTTTGGGGCAGGACCTGACCGCGTGGCGGACGCGGTCCTGCATCTCGGGGGGTGGTTCTGGAAGAAGGATGTGCAGCTGGTCGTCGTCGTCCACCTCGAACACCTCGGGCGCGAGCCCCATGCACACCGCGTTGGCCTCACAGACCAGGTAGTCCACCTTGACTTTCATGACAGCCTCCTGTGGTCCCATGAGACCACTTTGGTGCGCTCGACGACGAACGCAACCCGCTTGCGCCCGGTCTGCTCCACGTAAGGGCGCAGCAGCTCGTCAGGCACGCCGGGGGTCATCCTCCGGGCGACCAACATGCCTATGGCCATGACGTCGTCCCGGTCGGCAATAGGCTCGGCCTTGCCGTACACCAGGACGCCGCGCAGCTCGTTGTAGTCGTCGCCGGCCTCGATGAGGCAGCTCACCCGGGGATCGCGGGCCAGGTTGCGGGCCTTCTGCGCCTTCGTGTACGTCCAGAAGGCGATCCGCCCGGCGTCCAGGCCGTAGAACATCGTGACCAGGTGTGGTGTGCCATCCGGGTTGATGGTCGCCAGTTGCAGCTTGCGTGAGCTCTCCAGGAAGGCGGAGACCTCGTCGTCCGACATCGCGATGCGAGCGCGCTGGTTCACGTGCCAAGTAGAACAGGTTCCAGAAGTGGGCTGCAAGAGTTCCCTGGAATGTTGTTCGGTTCGGCTAGGGTGCAGTCCTATGACGATGCCGTCAGAGCTGCTCTATGCAGCGAAACATGCCAAAGGGTTCATGCCGGACGACGAAGGGCTGGCCCTGTTCGCGGCGGCCTGCCAGTACGGCAAGCTCGGACCCATCTGTGAGATCGGGACCTACTGTGGCAAGTCCGCGATCTACCTCGGCGCGGCAGCGCGGCAGGCCGGGTCCGTGGTCGTCACCGTGGACCACCACCGCGGCTCCGAGGAGATCCAGCCCGGGTGGGCGCACCACGATCCGACGTTGGTGGACGTCCGGTTCGGCAAGATGGACTCGCTGCCGACCTTTCGCGCCACGATCGCCGCGGCGGGCCTGGAGGACGAGGTGATCGCCGTCGTCGGCAGGTCGGAACAGGTGGCCGGGCTCTGGAACACGCCGCTGGGCATGGTGTTCATCGACGGCGGCCACTCCGAGGAGCCGGTCACCCGCGACTACGAGGGCTGGGCGCCGCACGTCATGGCGGGCGGCGCGCTGATCTTCCACGACGTCTACCCCGACCCCTCCGATGGCGGCCAGGCGCCATACCGGGTCTACCAGCGCGCCCTGGAGTCAGGCGCATTCAAGGAGGTCGCGGCAGAGGGCTCCCTGCGCGTCCTCGAACGCGTCAAACCGGACGCCATCTAACGAAGCCCACACACCCGCGCCCCGGAGCCGGTCAACGAACGGCCCCGGAGCGGGGCAACGTGGGCTCGCGTAACGGCGGGCGACTTGTGAAGGGTCAGAGGCCGTTTCCTGGAGGGCCATCAGCCGAAGTGCGGCGGGTGGCAAGCCACGGCAACGCGTAACAGATGGGCTTAAACCCGGCGGCGGGTCCAAGAATGACGGGTTTGTGCCTGCCAGGTGCGGAAGTCTTCGTGCGTGCGGGCCTGGTGGCCGAGCGCGATGAGCGCGCGATCGGTCCAGGCGGCCGCTTCCTCCGGCTCGGCCCCGGCCAGAATCGGCACGGCCTGCGCCGTGTGCTCCGGCAGCATGCCCGACCGCAGCCGGGCGGACACGGCGAAAGCGCACCCCTGCGCCAGATGGGCACGGAACCCGTCGGCCCCCGCGTGCTCGGTCAGCCACCACAGCTCGTCGGCCTCGGCGCCGCCCGTGTACGTGGCCGCGAACCCGACCCCGCTCCACAGGTCGGCCCGCCGCGCCGCGGGAAAGTCCCCGATCTTGGCCGCGACGTCGTCGGGCGAGGCACAGTCGTGGTACCAGAGCAGCCGCCCCAGCCCTTGGTCGAACACGGCGCAGTGGGCCCTGGTGAGCAGGTCTGGCATGGTCCGCTCGCCGATCATGCGGTCGGCCCTGGCCAGGCTCCACTGGAAGCCGAACCCGTCCACCGCCAGCCATCGCAGCAGCGGGTGGGCCTGCCGCGCGCCCCGCATCGGACGCAGGCGCACCAGCGCGTAGCCGCGGCCGGCGCCGACGTAGGCGGCGTGCCGGTGGTGTTGGGCGGGGCCGGCAAGTAGCTCGTGAAGGCGCCGGCCCCGGGTCAGGGTGAGCAGGTCGAGTACGGTGCAGGCGGCGGCCGCCCCTTCATAGCCGAAGGGACGCTGCTCGGCCGGGAGCTCCTCGACCTTCTCTACTTCTTTCGACATCACCGCATTGAAGCCGAAAATGTATGACTTTTCGGCGTTCGCGAAGGCCGTCCGAGAAGCTCCGGGTCTAAGCCTGAACCTGCGTCGGCGCAGATCGCACTCCTGCGGATCCTTGATCAGAAACCTCCGCAGCCCCTTCGCCGGGGTCAGTGTCGGCTCGGTTCCCACCTGGTCCAAGAACGATGTTGTGCCCGTGTTGCCCACGCTTCCCCCGAAGACGCATCGTACGGCCACTACGAAGCTAGTGACCCCATTGCGCCCGTCATCGGCGACGCACCGGATTTCCCCGGCAAAGAACCGGCAAAAGCCCTTGCGGCGCTGATCAGTGGACCTGCGGGGGCAGCACCGGGGCCGAGCATCCGCACACGTCCGGGTCGAACACCGCCGTCCCCGCGATGTCGCGGAACAGCCCGGCCCCGGGCGACGCCTCAAGCAACGCGTCCGCCGCCAGGACCACGGCCGCCGCCGTGTAGCCGGAGCGCTCGTACGGGAAGTGCTTGCGGTTGGCGAACTGCCACCCCGTCCAGTACGAACCGTCCTCGTGCCGCAGATGTTGCATGTCGGCGAACAGCCGGGCCGCCCGTTCCCGATCTCCCAGCGCGTCCAGCGCCAGCACCAGCTCGCACGTCTCGGCGCCGGTCACCCACGGCTGGTCCGACACGCACCTGATCCCGAGCCCCGGCACCACGAACGTCGCCCACTCCCGCTCCAGCAGCTCCAACGCCTGCCGGCCGCGTACCGCGCCGCCGAGCACCGGGTAGTACCAGTCCATCGAGAAGCGGCTCTTGTCGGCGAACGCCTCGGGATGGGCCGCCAGGACGTGTGCCAGCCGGTCGGCGGCCAGTTCCCAGTGCGGCTGCGGGTCACCCAGGTGGTCGGCCAGCCGGACGCCGCAACGCAGCCCCTGGTGGATCGAGGAGCATCCGGTGAGCAGCGCGTACGTGGCATCTCTGCCCTGCGCGTCCCGTTCCCAGACGATCTCGCCCCGCTCGGTCTGGAGCCCGGCCACGTAGTCGAGCGCCGCCTTGACCATGGGCCAGTGCGCCTCGGTGAAGCCCTGGTCGCCGGTGACGAGATGGTGGTGCCAGAGGCCGACGGCGATGTAGGCGGCGTGGTTGCTCTCCCCGCCCAGCTCCGTCGGGACGCCGTCGACCAGCTTCATCGGCCAGGAGCCGTCGGCGCGCTGGTGCCGGGCCAGGTACGCGTACCCGCGCCGCACCGGCTCCTCGAGACCCGCGACGGACATGGCCATCAGGCACTCGATGTGGTTCCACGCGTCGACGTGACCCTCCGGCCACGGGACGCCGCCGTCCTCCTGCTGCATCGCCGCGATGCTCTCGGCCGTTCGCACGACCTCGGCGTGGGAGATCATGGCTTCCGGACGTACAGGACCACGCTCTTGCCGATGATGGGATTGAGCACGGCCTCGGCGATCCTGGTCGCGGCGGGGCGTTTCATGATGTCCCAGACCAGCAGTTCGTGGTACGCCTTCGCGAGCGGATGGTCGTCGTTGTTGACCCCGACCGCGCACTTGATCCACCAGTAGGGGGCGTGCAGTCCGTGGGCGTGGTGGTGCGGGCCGATCTCGAAGCCGGTGGACTTCAGCTTGGCCGACAGCTCCGCCAGCGTGTAGATCCGCACGTGCCCGCCGGGGGCGGTGTGGTAGTCCTCGTCCAGCGCCCAGCAGATCCGCTCCGGCAGGAAGCTCGGCACGGTGATCGCGGCCGTGCCGCCGGGCTTGAGCACGCGGAAGATCTCCCGCATGGCCGTCATGTCGTCCGGGATGTGCTCCAGCACCTCGGCCGCGATGACCCTGTCGAAGCCGCCGTCCTCGAACGGCATGTCGAGCGCCGTGCCCTGAACGGTCTGCCCGGTGGCGCCGGGCGGCACCTCGCCCGCCTTGTCCATCGCCGCGAACATGGCCGCCACGTTGTCCAGCTCCGACTGGTCCATGTCGAACGCGATCACGTCCGCCCCGCGGCGCAGCACTTCGAAGGCGTGCCGGCCGCCGCCGCAACCCAGGTCCAGCACGCGCGTGCCGGGGCCGACGGGAAGCCGGGCGAAGTCCACAGTCAGCACTATTTCTCCTTGTGAGCCTGGATGGCCTCGAGGTATGCCTCAACGGTCTTCTTGGCCACGACGTGCCAGGTGTAGCGCTCCATGACGCGGTCGTATCCCGCCTTGCCCACCCGCTCGCGTTCCTCGGGGGAGTCGTGCAGGCGGCGCAGCACAGCGGCCAGCTCCTCGGGGTCGCCCGGCGGCACCTGGACGGCGGCGTCGCCCACGACCTCGGGGAGCGCGCCCGTGCGGCTGGCCACGAGCGGCGTGCCGCAGGCCATGTGCTCGACAGCGGGCAGCGAGAACCCCTCGTACAGCGACGGCACGACCGAGATCTCCGAGGTGGCGATCAGCTCGCCCAGCTCCTCGTCGGAGATCCCGTGCACGAAACGCACCCGGTCCTGCAGCGACAACTCCTGCACGAGCTGCTCGGTGGGGCCGCCGGGGGTGGGCTTGCTGACGACGGTGAGGTGCACGTCGCGTTCGGTGGCCAGCTTGGCCACGGCGCGCAGCAGCGTCGCGACGCCCTTCATGGGGGAGT
Source organism: Nonomuraea polychroma (assembly GCF_004011505.1). Classification (NCBI taxonomy): domain Bacteria; kingdom Bacillati; phylum Actinomycetota; class Actinomycetes; order Streptosporangiales; family Streptosporangiaceae; genus Nonomuraea; species Nonomuraea polychroma. The sequence continues at coordinate 7,662,188 of NZ_SAUN01000001.1, read as the reverse complement.
CGGCGCTGGCGACGGCCACGATCGAGCCCTTGCGCCGCGGCTTGTCCGGGCGCGGGTGGAAATAGCGGGTGTCCACGCCGAGCGGGATCAGCCGCATGTTGGCCTGCGGGACGTTGAAGTCGCGGTGGATGTCGGCCAGCGAGGACTCGCTGACGGTCAGGATCGGGCTGAGGCGGGGTGCGACGCGCGACTGCATCTTCACGAACCCGTACCAGCGGCGCATGGTCAGCCGCTTCGCGCCGGTGGCGGCCTCGAGCTCGATGCGGCGGTCCACGCTGATGGGGTGGTGGATGGTGCCGACCACGGGGAAGAGCTTCTGGATGCCGAGCAGGCCGTACCCGAGTGTCTGGTTGTCCTGCACGACGTCGAAGTCGCCCACCCGCTTCTTCAGCTCGCGGTAGGCGCGCAGGGTGAAGGTCAGCGGCTCGGGGAACCCGGCCGTCCACATCGTGCCGACCTCGAGCCAGTCGATCCAGTCGCGGTATTCGTGCAGCTTCGGCGTCCTGAACGGATCCTCGTCGCGGTAGAGGTCGAGGCTGGGCACCTCGCGCAGGATGACGCCCTCGTCGAGCTCGGGGTAGGGCTGGCCGGAGAACACCTCGACGTGGTGCCCCAGCGCGACCAGCTCGCGGCTCAGGTGGCGGAGATAGACACCCTGGCCACCACAGGTGGGCTTGCTGCGGTAGGACAGCAGCGCGATCCGCAGCCTTCGCTCCGGCACGGACACCCCTTTCACCGCTGATTAGATCATGAATGATGACCTTAGCCCGAGAAGGCTACCATTCGGTAGGTCATCTGGAATTGTTCACAATGCGTGCCATACGCCGTGCGAACTGCGACGTTGCTGTAACCGAGCGCCGTTCGGTGGAACACGTTCTAGGAGCTTGATGCCCTTTCCAGCTGCTTAGCTGTACATTCCCGTCCCAAAGGGATACCCGTCGCGATCATTGGAGGACCCCTTGGCCAGGCGCGCTCTGATCACCGGCATCACCGGCCAGGACGGTTCCTACTTGGCGGAGCACCTGCTCGAGCAGGGGTATGAGGTCTGGGGACTGGCCCGGGGGCAGGCGAACCCACGGGTGTCCCGGATGCGCAAGCTGCTGTCCGACGTGCAGGTGGTGCGCGGTGATCTGCTGGACCAGGGATCGCTGATCTCGGCTGTGGAACGGGTTCAGCCGGACGAGGTGTACAACCTGGGCGCGATCTCGTTCGTGCCCATGTCGTGGGAGCAGGCCGAGCTCACGGCCGAGGTGACCGGGATGGGCGTGCTGCGCATGCTGGAGGCGATCCGGGTGTGCTCGGGCGTGTCGCGGGGAGCTTCAACCGGCTCGGGGCAGATCCGCTTTTATCAGGCTTCGTCGTCTGAGATGTTCGGCCAGGTCAGCGAGACCCCGCAGAACGAGCGCACCGCCTTCCACCCGCGCTCGCCGTACGGCGTGGCCAAGGCCTACGGGCACTTTCTCACCCAGAACTATCGCGAGTCGTACGGCATGTTCGCCGTGTCCGGGATCCTGTTCAACCACGAGTCGCCGCGCCGGGGCGCGGAGTTCGTGACCAGGAAGGTGTCGCTCGGGGTGGCCAGGATCAAGCTCGGGCTGGCCACGGAGCTGCGGCTGGGCAACCTGGAGGCGCGGCGGGACTGGGGGTTCGCGGGGGACTATGTGAAGGCCATGCATCTGATGCTGCGGGCCGGCGCCCCGGAGGACTACGTGATCGGCACCGGGCGGATGAAGTCCGTCAGGGAGCTGGTGGAGGCGGCCTTCAGCGCGGCGGGGCTGGACTGGGAACGGTACGTGGTGACCGACCAGACGTTGCACCGGCCGGCGGAGGTGGATCTGCTGTGCGCGGATCCGAAGAAGGCGCGCGTCCAACTCGGCTGGGAGCCAAAAGTGGCCTTCGACGAACTCGTCGCGCTGATGGTCGAGTCGGATCTGAGGCTCCTCTCGAACGGCGGCGACCCCGATCAGGACAGCTCCTGGCCCTGACGCCGACCCCGAACCCCTCATTTCTTTACGCGGTGCCGTGGTCGGCCGACCGCCGTCGCTGGCTTGGGTCTGTCCAGGGGAACGGCCTCTGACCGGTCAGTGGCGCGCCGCCGTTACGGCGCGCACGGGCACCGGGTTCCGTGGTCATGGCTTGGCCACGGCCGCCTGGCGGTAGGCGCCTGGGGTGAGGCCGAAGTAGCGGGTGAACCAGCGGGTCAGGTGGCTCTGGTCGGCGAAGCCCGTTGCGGAGGCCGCTTCAATGATCGGCGTTCCCGCGGCTATCAACGTCCGGGCCCTTCTGAGGCGGAGCTGGCGGTGGTAGTCGCTCGGTGGGAGGCCGTACTCCGCCTGGAAGGCGCGGTAGACCACGTAGCGGCTGGTGCCGGTGGATCTTGCCAGGTCGTCGATGGAGAGGTCGTCCGTCATGCGGTCGTGAAGGAGTTGTCTGGCGTGCTGGGCGACCGTTGTTGACCTGGTCGGTCTGGTCGGGGCGGGGAGTGGCTTCGTTGACGCTCGGTGGACGATGCGGGCGATCGCGGCCGTGAGGAGTTCGTCACGACGCAGGGCCGTGGCGCTCGGGTCCAGGAGTGCCACGTGGAGGGCGCGCAGGGTGGTCGCCAGGGCCGGGTCGGACGCTACGGGGGCCACGAAGAGGGGGAGGCCCGTACGGCGCCCTGTCGCGTCCTGGAGGGCGTCGGCGACTAGGTCCGGGGCTATGTGGATGATCCGGTAGGTGAAGCCGAGGGTGTTCGCGGCGTGGCCGTCGTGGGGGTCGTCGGGGTTGAAGGTCATGACCATGCCCGCCGCGCTCGTGTGCGCCGAACCCCGGCACGTGAACGACTGCGCCCCGGTCTCCGTCACGCCGAAGGAGTAGGCCTCGTGGCTGTGGCGGTGGTAGACGTGCCGCTCGAAGTGGGCGTGCATGGCCTCGATCGGCCGATCGGGCGACCGCCAGTATCTGGACCAGTCGTGTGCCATACCCATGTGCCCATTGTCCCTGGCGTCGTTGACAAACACTCGCCGAGCGGGCCGGACAGACGCCGCAGCGGATCTACCAGTATGCGGACCAGTGCTCCCGCCTTTAGGCGGGAGATGAAGGCCCTCGGGGGAAGGCCCTCAGGGCCTGAGCGTGCACTAATTCGCGCTCTTTGCGGTCGAGCCTCACCACGTCTGCTGGTCTTCATTGTCGGGGTCGGTCCTGGGACTGAAGGTAGGTGCGGACTGTGGCCAGGTTCGCGCCGCCGGTCGAGCCACTGGTCTGGTCTTCCGGGGTCGGCAGGTGGGAGCTGGAGGGGTCCGGCGGGAAGACGCGGCTGACGTTGGTGCAGAGCGGGTTCGACGCCCAGCGGCAACCGTACGCGGCGTGGGGCGGCATCCTGGCGGGGGTGTCCGAGCTGCGGCGCTATCACGAGGTGCCGGACTGGCAGCCGGTCATCCCCGAGTAGTCCGCTCCCGCCGCACGAGCGTTCAAGACGGGCGGGGGCGGCGTGTGGAGACTTGCTGCCATGCGTTTCGACACCAAGATCGGCATTGTGGTCCGCGGGGACCTGGCCGCATGGCAGCAGCTCAACGTCACCGCCTTCCTGGCCAGTGCGGTGGCGGGCGGGGTGCCGGAGACCATCGGGGAGCCATACGAGGACGGGTCGGGCAACTCGTACCTGCCAATGTTCCGGCAGCCTGTGCTGGTTTACGTAGCGTCCCTGGAGGAGTTGCGGGTCGTCCGGGAGAAGGCGGTGGGGCGGGGGATCGATGTGGCCGTTTACATCGAGGAGATGTTCAAGACGGGGCACGATGCGGACAACCGGGCGGCCGTGCGCGCTATGGAGGCCGATGAGCTGGGGCTAGTGGGGGTGGCGGTCCATGGGCCGCGCAACGGCGTGGACAAGGTCCTGAAGGGCCTCACCCTGCATCCCTGAGGCGTGAAGGTGGACGACGCACGGTCGTCCACAGAACCGCGTTCGCTTCTCTGTCGAACTTCTGTTCGATGGCACTCTCGTCGCCGTGAACCACCGAGACCCCCAGCCCGCCACTCACGCCATGGACACCATTCGATCAACCGTGATCGATCGCGCCAGGCGGATCACCCGCACCGTCCCGCAGGCCGTCGTCTGCCGCCAGAGCGCCGCGTGCATCTGGGGCGTCAGCGTCCTGTCGCCGCCGCAGGGCGACTGGCCGATCGAGCTGACCGCCCCCGGCCATCTGGCGGTCCCCGGCTGTGTCACCTACGTCGCGCCCTTGCCCGACGAGGACGTCACGACACATGGCGGCGTGCGCGTCACCACCATGGAACGCACGGCGCTCGACTGTGCCCGCTGGTTGCCGCGCGTCGAGGGTGTGGCGATTCTCGACCAGTTCGCCCGCCAGGGAGTCGACCTCGACGCGCTGTGGCGCCGGCCGCTCAACACCTGGCGTGTGCGCGACACCCTCAGCCTGGCCGACCCCGGATCCGCCTCGCCGAGGGAGAGCTGGCTCAGGGTGATCCTCGTGGAGGGTGGCCTTCCCAAACCGTCCACTCAGATCAGAGTCGAGCTGGACAACGACAGGCACGCCTATCTCGACATGGGCTGGGAGGACTTCAAGGTCGCGGTCGAATACGACGGCCAGGAGCACCACACCTCGGCCGCGGATCAACAGCGCGACGCCGACCGGCGGGAGGAGCTACGACGACGCGGCTGGCGGGTGATCGCCGTCCGGAGGGACGTCATCCCCGGCCAGATCGCCGGCCTCCTCCACCATGTGGCCAACGCCTTGATGGAGCGCGGCTGGCAGCCCGGCCCTGAGGGCACCACCCGCATCCTCCGCCGCATCCGCGCGGCTCGCCGCGGACGCCGCTGGAGGTGACGACCAAGGGCTCGCAAGAGCACTCGGTCACGCCTGGGCAGGAAGCAGGATGGCCGCTCCCCTCCGGGGTCGCGCTCACTGCATGGCGATGTCGCGGGCGCATGTCGCGGGCGCATGACGCGCGGCCGAACCTGAACGCGAGACGACGGCCGCCCACGCCGACGCGCCCGCGGCGACGGGCGGTCAGCCGATGGTGACGGGGAGTTCCTTGATGCCGTTGATGAAGTTCGAGCGCAGCCGGCGGGCCGGGCCTGATTGGCGCAGGCGGGGGCGGCGGCGGGCCAGTTGTTCGAACAGGATGCGGAGCTCCAGCTTGGCGAGGTGGTTGCCCAGGCAGAAATGGGCGCCTCCGCCTCCGAAGCCGATGTGCGGGTTGGGGTCGCGGGCGATGTCGAAGACGTCGGCGTCGGGGAAGACGGCGGTGTCGCGGTTGGCGGCGGCGTAGAAGACCACGACCTTGTCGTCGGCCTTGATGTGCTGCCCGCCCAGTTCCTGATCCTTCGTGGAGGTGCGGCGGAACAGGTTGACCGGGGAGATCCAGCGGACGATCTCGTCGGCGGCCGTCTTGGCCAGCGTGGGGTCGGCGACGAGGCGGTCCCACTGGTCCGGGTGGTCGAAGAGGGTGAGCATGCCGCCCGAGGCGGCGTTGCGGGTGGTCTCGTTGCCGGCGACCACGAGGAGGAGGACGAAGAGGTCGAATTCGTGCTCGTCGAGAGTTTCGCCGTTCTCGTCCGGCTGCAGGAGCTTGGTGACGATGTCGTTCTTGGGGTTGGCTCTGCGCTGTGCCGCCAGTTGGTTGGCCCAGGCGTAGACCTCCATGGCGGCGGCCGAGCCCTCCTCCGGGTTGGCGGCGTAGTCGGAGTCCTGCGCGCCGATCATGCGGTTGGACCAGGCGAAGACCTTGTCGCGGTCGGACACGGGCGCGCCGAGCAACTCGCAGATCACGTAAAGGGGCAGCGGTGCGGCGATCTCGGTGACGAAGTCGATCTCGCCCGTGCACTTGTCGAGGAGGTCGTCGCAGATGTCGCGGATGTGTTGTTCGAGGGCTCCGATCGTGCGCGGGGTGAAGCCCCGGTTGACCAGCGAACGGCGTCTGGTGTGCTCAGGCGGGTCCTGGTTGAGCATCATCAGCCGCTGGAGGGCGATCTGCTCCTCCGTCAGTTCCTCGATGAGCGCGAGCCTGCGAGACGACGAGAACAGGTCGGAGTGGCGTGAGACGTGCACGACGTCCTCGTAGCGGGTGACGGCCCAGAAGCCCGGCTCGCCCTCATGCCAGTGGACGGGAGAGTTCGCGCGCAGCCAGGCGAACTGGTCGTGCGGTGGTCCAGAGGTCGCGTAGCGGTCCCTGTCGACGAGGTCGATGTGCACCTGGGTCACCCTCTTGATCAAGCGCTTGGTTACATCGTACTGAAACGTGTTCTATTACGGCCCTGTACGGCCGTCAAGGAGAGTCAATGGTGGCCTCGGCGTTCCGGCTTCATCCCGTCGCCGCCCCGCACGTCCTCACGGGGTGGTCATCGCTCGACCTCCGATGTCTCTTCGCGCTGGTATTTCGGCGGCGTGGACGGGGTCCTCCGGACGGTAAACCGTGTTCACAGATCGGGGTTGACTCTTTATGAAGAATCTCCAGGTCACGGATCGGATGTTTCCGACTCATCACCCTTGACACATGCCGTTCGCGCGCACGAGCATCGGGAGACGAGACATCCGATGTATATGGTGAAGGATGCGGTGTGAAGCTGCTGCGAGTAGGACCTGTCGGGCAGGAGCGGCCGGCGGTGCTGGATGAGGCCGGAAACCTGCGCGACATCGGCGAGCCTGAGATCGATGGCGCCTTTCTCGCCTCCGGGGGAGTGGCACGCGTCCGCGAGGCGCTCGAGCGTGGTGACCTGCCGGCCATCGACACCGAAGGGCTACGCGTCGGCGCGCCGATCGCGCGACCGGGCAAGATCGTCTGCATCGGCTTGAACTACAGCGACCACGCCGCCGAGTCAGGCTTGGAGGCGCCCGCCGAGCCGGTCGTGTTCATGAAGGCTCCCAACACCATGGTCGGCCCGTACGACGAGGTGCTCGTCCCGCGGGGGAGCGTGAAGACCGACTGGGAGGTCGAGCTGGCCGTGGTCATCGGCCGGCAGGCGCGTTATCTGGAGAGCAGGGAGGAGGCGCTCGGCGTGATCGCCGGGTACGCGGTCTCCAACGACGTGTCCGAGCGGGAGTTCCAGCTCGAGCGTGGAGGGCAGTGGGACAAGGGAAAGTCGTGCGAGACGTTCAACCCGCTCGGCCCTTGGCTCGTGACCGCTGACGAGGTCGGCGACCCGCAGAACCTGCCGATGCGACTCTGGGTCAACGGTGAGCGCCGCCAGGACGGCGACACCAAGAACATGATCTTCGATGTGGCGGAGATCGTGCGGTATCTCAGCCAGTTCATGGTGCTGGAGCCGGGTGACGTCATCAACACGGGCACGCCGGCCGGTGTGGCCTTGGGGATGCCTGGGCAGCCGTACCTGAAGGCCGGTGACGTGATGGAGCTGGAGATCGAGGGGCTGGGACGTCAGCGGCAGACGGTGGGGCAGGCATGACCGGAGCGGTGGCCACGTACAAGATCGTCGGGATGGAGACGCACGACGTGCGGTTCCCGACCTCCCGTGAGCTGGACGGCTCCGACGCGATGAATCCGGACCCCGACTACTCCGCGGCCTATGTCGTGCTGAAGACCGACGACGGGTTCGAGGGGCACGGGTTCGCGTTCACCATCGGGCGCGGCAACGACATCCAGACGACCGCCATCAGCGCGCTCAAGCCGTACGTGCTGGGCCAGGACGTCGAGGACCTCGGCGCCCTGTACAAGGACATGGTCAACGACTCGCAGCTGCGCTGGCTGGGGCCGGAGAAGGGCGTCATGCACATGGCGATCTCCGCCGTGGTCAACGCCCTGTGGGACCTCAAGGCCAAGCGGGCGGGCAAGCCGTTGTGGCGGCTGCTGTCCGAGATGTCGCCCGAGGAGATCGTCGATCTCATCGACTTCCGCTACCTGAGTGACGCACTGACTCCAGACGAAGCCCTACAAATCCTGAGAAATGCGGAAGACGGTAAGGAAGAGCGGATAAATCAGCTCATCGAGGTCGGTTACCCCGCTTACACGACCTCGCCGGGGTGGCTGGGATACGACGACGAGAAGTTGCGGCGGCTCTGCAAGGAGGCCATCGAGCAGGGGTTCGGGCAGATCAAGCTCAAGGTCGGCGCGGATCTCGACGACGACAGGCGCCGTTTCCGGGTGGCCAGGGAGGTGTGCGGCCCCGATTTCCCGATCGCGATCGACGCCAACCAGCGCTGGGACGTCGGCTCGGCCATCGAGTGGGTCAACGCGTTGCGCGAGTTCAACCCCCACTGGGTCGAGGAGCCGACCAGTCCCGACGACGTGCTCGGCCACGCCGCCATCGCCAGGGGCATCGAGCCCATCCCGGTGGCCACCGGCGAGCACGTGCAGAACCGCATTGTCTTCAAGCAACTGCTGCAGGCGGGTGCGATCGCCTACCTGCAGATCGACTCCGCCCGTGTCGGCGGGGTCAACGAGAACCTGGCGATCCTGCTGCTCGCGGCCAAGTTCGGGATCCCGGTGTGCCCGCACGCCGGCGGTGTCGGGCTGTGCGAGCTGGTGCAGCACCTGTCGATGTTCGACTACGTGGCGATCACCGGGACCATGGACGGCCGCGTGATCGAATACGTCGACCACCTGCACGAGCATTTCGTGGACCCGGTCGTGATCCGTGACGGCCGGTACGTCGCCCCGGCCGCCCCGGGCTTCAGCGCGGAGATGCACCCCGAATCGATCGCCGCGCACACCTTCCCCGGCGGCGAGGTCTGGAGGGACGCGTGACCCTGAAAGCGATCGTGACCGGCGGCGGTTCCGGCATCGGACTGGCCGCGGCCACCCTGTTCGCCGAGCGCGGCATGAAGGTGGCCTGCCTGGACCTCACTCCGCCGGGCGAGCCGTTCATCGGGATCAAGGTGGACGTCACGGACGACGCCGGGGTACGCGCCGCGGTGGCCGAGGCCGCCGAACGGCTCGGCGGCGTCGACGTGCTCGTCAACAACGCGGGCATCGGCGCGCAGGGCACGATCGAGGACAACCCGGACAGCGAGTGGCAGCGGGTGTTCGACGTCAACGTGCTCGGCATGGTCCGGGTGGCGCGGGCGACGCTGCCGTACCTCAGGAAGTCCCGGCACGCCGTCATCGTCAACACCTGCTCGATCGCCGCGACGGCGGGCCTGCCCAAGCGGGCACTCTACAGCGCGACGAAGGGCGCGGTGCTGTCGCTGACGCTGGCGATGGCCGCGGACCACATCCACGAGGGCATCCGGGTCAACTGCGTCAATCCAGGGACCGCGGACACCCCGTGGGTCAGCAGGCTGCTCGATTCGGCCCCCGATCCGGAGGCGGAGCGGGTGGCGCTCAACGCCAGGCAGCCGATGGGCCGCCTGGTCAGTGCGGAAGAGGTCGCCGCGGCCATCGCCTACCTCGCCAGCCCCGAGGCCGGTTCGACCACCGGGACCGCTCTCGCGGTCGACGGCGGCATGCAGGGGCTCCGGCTCCGGCCCATCAATTAAGGAAGGTACCCCCCAATGAACTTCGGACGGGTGATCGCGGGCGCGGCTCTCCTAGCGGTCGTCACCGCATGCGGCTCAGGGACGTCGACGACCGCAGAAGGCGGAAGCGGCGGCGGGAAGGTCGGCATCGACCATCCCCGCGCCGACTCCGACTTCTGGAACTCCTACATCAAATACGTCCCCCAGATGGCCGGCGAGCTCAAGGTGGACCTCATGCCCGCCACGAACTCGCAGAACGACGTGGCCAAGCTGGTCAACAACGTGCAGGCGCTGATCGGTCAGGGCGCCAAGGCGATCGTCATGGCCCCGCAGGACACCGGCGCCATCGCCAACACGCTGCAGCAACTGGAGAACAAGAAGATTCCCGTCGTGACCGTCGACACCCGGCCGGACAAGGGCAAGGTCTTCATGGTCGTACGCGCCGACAACCGCGCGTACGGGACCAAGGCCTGCGAGTTCCTCGGTGAGAAGCTCGGCGGCAAGGGCAAGGTCGTCCAGCTCCAGGGTGCGCTCAGCTCCATCAACGGCCGTGACAGGTCGGAGGCGTTCCTGGAGTGCATGAAGACCAAGTTCCCCGGGATCACGGTCTTCAGCGAGCCGACCGAGTGGGAGGGCAGCAAGGCCGCGTCCATGCTGCAGACCCGCCTGGAGCAAAACCCTGACATCAAGGGCATCTACATGCACGCCGGCGGCGTCCACCTCGCGCCGACGCTGCAGACGCTCAAGCAGAAGGGGCTGCTCGTACCGACGGCTGACCCCAAGCACATCTTCGTCGTCTCCAACGACGGGATCCCGCAGGAGTACGAGGCGATCAGGAAGGGCGAGATCGACGCCACGGTGTCGCAGCCGGCCGACCTGTATGCGAAGTACGCGCTCTACTACGCCAAGGCCGCGTTGGAGGGCAAGACGTTCAAGCCGGGCCCGACGGACCACGACAGCACGATCATCCAGCTTCCGAACGGCCTGGAGGACCAGCTCCCCGCGCCGCTCGTCACGAAGGACAACGTGGATGACAAGAGCCTCTGGGGTAACCAGGTCAAGTAGATGAACATTCACGTTGAAGCCCGAAACGTCGTCAAGCGCTTCGGCCCCACCGTCGCGCTCAACGGCGCGAAGATCGCCATCGCCGAGGGCGAGACTCACGCGCTCGTCGGCAGGAACGGCGCGGGAAAATCCACCCTGGTGTCGATCCTCACCGGGCTCCAGCGGCCTGACGAGGGCGAGGTGCTGTTCTCCGGAGAGGCGGCGCCCGCCCTCGCCGACCGTGACGCCTGGCGGCAGCGCGTCGCCTGCGTTTACCAGAAGTCCACGATCATCCCGGCGCTGACGGTGGCGGAAAACCTCTTCCTCAACCGCCAGACCGACAGAGGCGGAGTGATCAACTGGGGCGGGCTGCAGGTCAGGGCCCGCGAGCTGCTGGACACGTACGAGGTGGACGTGGACGCGCAGGCGCTGGCCGGGGATCTGAGCGTGGAGCAGCGCCAGCTCGTGGAGATCGCTCGCGCGCTGTCGTTCGGCGCCAGGTTCATCATTCTCGACGAGCCCACCGCCAGGCTGGACGGGCCGGCCATCGAGCGGTTGTTCGCGCGGATGCGGTCGCTGCGCGAGCAGGGCGTCACGATGATGTACATCTCCCACCACCTCGACGAGGTCTACGAGATCTGCCAGCGCGTCACGGTCTTCCGCGACGCCCGGCACATCGTGACCAAGCCGGTCGCCGACCTGCCGCACGACGAGCTGGTCGCCGCGATGACGGGGGAGGCCACGGTGGCGTACGAGGCCCGCTCCCGCACGCCCGGCCGGCGGGTGGTGTTGTCGGGGGAGGGTCTGTCGCTGGCCGGCCGCTACGCAAATATTGATATTTCGGTGAAATCCGGCGAGGTCGTCGGCCTCGCCGGCTCCGCGAGCAGTGGCAAGGTCGGCCTGGCCGAGACCTTGGTGGGGCTCCGCAAGGCGGACGCCGGCACGGTCACGGTCAACGGCACCCGGGTCAAGCCGGGCGACGTGCCGGCGGCCATGAAGGCCGGGCTCGGGTTCGTGCCCGAGGACCGGCACCACGAAGGCTTCATCCCGTTCCTGTCCGTGGGGGAGAACGCCACGTTCCCGATCGCACGCAAGCTCGGCCGGTACGGCATCGTGTCGCCGGTGCGCCGCCGGGCGAAGGCCGAGCAGATGATCGAAACGCTGGACATCAAGACCGAGGGCCCTGATCAGCCCGTCGGCGACCTGTCCGGGGGTAACGCGCAGAAGGTCGTGTTCGCGCGGGCGCTCGTGGACGATCCGACGGTGCTGGTCGTGATCAACCCGACGGCCGGCGTCGACGTCAAGGCCAAACAGGCCCTGCTCGGCGCTGTCGAGAACGCGGTCGAGCGGGGCGCTGGGGCCGTCGTGGTCTCCGACGAGCTCGACGACCTGCGGATCTGCGACCGGGTGCTGGTGATGTTCCACGGCAGGGTCGTGAAGGAAGTGCCGCGTGGCTGGACCGACCACGAGCTCGTGGCCGTGATGGAAGGCATAGAAGATTGATCACTTTGTCCCCACCGGTTCCCCGGGTGAAGCTGGCCAGGTTTCGTGACCTGACGCTCGTACCGGTGATCGTGATCCTGCTCATCGTGGGCTCGTTCCTGGATCCGGTCTTCCTGACCCTCGGCAACCTGACGAACGTGCTGCAGCAGCAGGCGGCGATCTCGCTCCTCGTGCTGGCCGAGGCCATGATCCTCATCGCCGGCAAGTTCGACCTGTCACTGGAGTCCACGGTCGGCACCGCGCCCGCGATCGCGGTGATGCTGGTGATCCCCACATCGGCCGGCGGGTTCGGCATCGGGTTGCCCGGCGCGCTGGCGATCCCGCTCACGTTGCTCGTCGGCGCGGCCATCGGCGCGTTCAACGGTTTCCTGATCATCAGGTTCCAGCTGTCCGCGTTCATCGTCACGCTGGCCATGTTGATCATCGTGCATGGGCTGCTGCAGGGGCCGACCGAGGGCAAGACCCTGTTCCAGCTGCCCGACTCGATCCTCTACCTGGGCAGCGCCACCTGGCTCGGCCTGCCCGCGGCCATCTGGATCGCCGCGCTGCTGTTCGCCGCCGGGATCTTCGGCCTCGGTTACCTCAGGCTCGGCCGCGCGCTCTACGCCATCGGCGGCAACACCGACGCCGCCCGCGCCGCCGGCATCCGGGTGGACCGGGTGTTGTACGGGGTGTTCATCCTGGGCGGGACGCTGGCGGCGCTGGCCGGCATCCTGGAGACCGGCCGCCTCGGCGCGATCGGCAACAACATGGGCGTGGGCTGGATCTTCATGGTGTTCGCCGCGGCCGTCATCGGCGGCGTCAGCATGGACGGCGGCAAGGGCACGATCCTCGGCGCGCTCACCGGCGTGCTGGTGATCGGCCTGGTGCAGAACATCCTGACCCTCATCGGCGTCTCCGGTTTCTGGCAGCCGGTGATCTACGGCGGCATCATCCTCATCGCGCTGATGATCAGCCGGATCGCGGGCGGAAAGGCACAAGATTGATGCAAAGGCTGAGCTGCGGCGTTCCGACGTGGCCGGGAGGTGCGGCGTGATCGGCCTGCCCCGCCATGGGTTCGGCGGCGCTCCGATCGGCAACCTGTTCGAGGAGGTCACGGACGAGCAGGCGCGTGCCACCGTGGACGCGGCGTGGGACCGCGGCGTCCGGCTCTTCGACACGGCCCCGCACTACGGGCTCGGCCTGTCGGAGCGCCGCCTCGGCGCGGCGCTCGCCGGCCGCTCCGGCTACGTCCTGTCGACGAAGGTCGGCCGCCTGCTTGTGCCCGCGCGGTCCGGATCGGGCCGGGACGACGAGGGCTTCGACGTTTCGGCGGAGCTGAAGCGGGTGTGGGACTTCTCGCGCGACGGCGTACGCCGATCGCTGGAGGAGTCCCTGGAACGGCTGGCCCTGCCCGCCGTCCACATCGCGCTCATCCATGACCCGGACGATCACGTGGAGCAGGCGCTCGCCGAGGCGTACCCGGCGCTGGCCGAGCTGCGGTCCGAGGGCATGGTGCAGGCGATCGGCGTCGGCATGAACCAGTGGCCGGTTCCGCTGCGCTTCGTCCAGGAGACCGATATCGACGTGGTCATGCTCGCCGGCCGCTACACGTTGCTCGACCAGTCGGGCCTCCCGTTGCTGGAGGAGTGCGTGAAACGCGGCGTCAGGGTGCTGGCGGCCGGCGTCTTCAACAGCGGCATCCTGGCCACGCCCAAGCCTGCGGGCACGTACAACTACCAGCCGGCGCCGGCGGCGCTGGTGGAGCGGGCCACCAGGATCGCCGGGGTCTGCGAGCGCCACGGCGTCTCGCTGCCCCAGGCCGCCATGGCGTTCCCCCTGCGCCACCCGGCTATCGCCACCGTCGTCCTGGGCGCCCGAACTCCGGAGGAGGTCACCACGAACGCCGCCCTGTGGTCGCGGCCGGTGCCGGAGGAACTGTGGGAGGAGCTGGAGTCGGAGGGGCTGCTGTCCCAGGAGCGCTAGGGCCCTGAGGCATTGCGCCGTACAGGCCGGCCCTCAGCGGTTGCCTACGCGGGTTGCGCGGACAGGCGCCCTCGCGCGTGGGCGGGAACGGGACGCCGCTCCCGCCCTCGTGCGTGGGCGGGAACGGGACGCCGCTCCCGCCCTCGTGCGTGGGCGGGAGCGGAGGCCCCGTTGCCCTACGCGGCGGCGCCTGCCCTGCGGCGCGGTGCGTGCCCTGCGGCGCGGTGCGTGCCTTACGGGGTGCGTGCCTTTGGGCGGCGGCGCCTGCCTTGCGGACTGCGGCGCGGCGCGTGCCATGCGGGCCCGTGCCTTGGGCGGCGGTGCGTGCTGTGCGGGGCTTGCGCGGGTAGGGCGGTTGGTGGCTGCCGGTTCAGGCCGGGAGGAGGGCGTAGTTGGCGATCCACAGGCCGGGGATCACCTCGACCTCTCCGGCCAACGCGAACCCGAGCCCCTCGTACAGCCTCCGCGCAGGCGAATTGTCCCGCCCGGTGGCCACCACGACCCGCCGCGCCCCTGCCCGTACCAGGGCCTCCTTGACCAGCGCCCGCCCGATCCCGCGCCGAACCGCACTGGGATGCACGACCAGCCGGTTGACGTCCACTTCGTCGCCGGTCTCCTCCCACGCCACGGCGCCGACCAGCCGACCGTCCTCGTCCACGGCCCCTAGCCACCGCAGCGGCTGCGCCCGCAGCTCCTCCAGGCTCTCGTGCAGGGGCGGGATCCGATCATCTCCGATGAGCTCCGCCTCGACGGCGTAGGCGGCCTTCTGCAGCGCGAGCAGCTCAACCCCGAGCGGATGGTCGACGGGCGAAATCTCCGTAATGAGCACCGGACGAGTATTTCGTGACCTGGTCGCTCGTCAAGCTGGAATGAACAGCCAGGCCTTGGACAGGCCCGGCTCGTACGGCGAGTCCAGGCGTTTGGCCACCACCCCCGGCAACCCCTGCTCCCGAGCCGCCTGCCGCACCGGCCCCGCATCCCCGGGCCAGGACGGGGCCGTCTGCCAGTGACCGCCCGACAACCCGAGGGACTCCAGGGCCGACCTGCGGGCCGTATAGGGCTCCGTGACGAGGGAGTGCCCGTCGTCGTACAGGAGGTCGTAGAAGACCAGGATCTCCGCGCCGCCGAGCGTGGCGAGCTCGCCGTCCAGCACCGCCGTGCGACTGCCGAACGACTCGGCCAGCCCGCGCAGCCAGGGATGCTCGCGGGCGGCGTCGGTCCGGCCGCCCTCGATGGGGACCAGGAGGCGGCGTCCGCCCCACGCGAACTCGAACGCGTACGCGGAGCTGTCCTTCGGGGGCTTGGCCCGCTCCGTGGGAAGCATCGGTTCGAGCGGCGGGAACGGGTCGCGGGCGGGACCGTCCATGCGGTGGATCATCCAGTTCTTGCCCCGCGTCTGGAACAGCACGAACCGGCCGGAGGACCGATTGCCGTGCAGGACCACCTTGACCTCGCGGTCCGACCACTTCTCCGTCTCGTACGTCCCGGTGTCCCAGACGGTCATGGTGCCGCCGCCGTACTCGCCTTTGGGGATCTCGCCGTGGAAGGTGAGGTACTCCATCGGGTGGTCCTCGGTCTGCACGGCGAGGTGGTTGGTCTTCGGGTCGGCGGGCAGCCCCTTGGGGACGGCCCAGGAGACGAGGACGCCGTCGCGTTCCAGCCGCAGGTCCCAGTGCAGCGACCGGGCGTGGTGCTCCTGGATGACGAACGCGTTGCCGTCCCCGCCGGGTGGGGCCTCGGCGGGGATCGGCTCAGGGGTACGGGTGCGGTCGCGCTTGCTCCGGTATCGCTCAAGTTTGTCCGGCACGCCCAGGGTTCTACCCGCCGGTCCCGTCCCTCACCATGAGCCGGGACGACATCCGCCCCGTCAGTCCAGCTCCAGTGCCTTGCGCAACCACGACTCCACGCCCGCCACGTGCACGGTCGCCCAGGAGCGGGCGACGTCGGCCTGGCGGGCCGCGATGGCCTCGTAGATCGCGGTGTGCTGCTCGCGCGTCTTGTCCATCGCGCCCTCCTGCGTGAGCCCGCGCCAGATCCTGGCCCGAGTGGTCGGACCTGACAGGCTCTCGATGAACGAGCAAAGCACGCTGTTGCCGGATCCCTGCGCGATCCGCTGGTGGAAGCGCAGGTCGTTGGCCACGAGCTCCTCGACCGTGGGCTCGGCGGGCAGCGACTCCAGGATCACCCGCAGTTCCTCGATCTCCTGGTCGCTCATCAGCTTGGTCGCCATCGCCGTCGCGGCCGGCTCCAGGATGCGGCGTACCTCGAAGAACTGCAGCACCGTGTCGTCGCGGTGCAGGTCGAGCACGAACGACATGGTGTCGAGGAGCAGTCGCGGCTCCAGGCTGGTGACGTACGTGCCGTCGCCCTGGCGCACGTCCAGCACGTTGATCAGGGACAGCGCGCGCACCGCCTCGCGTAGCGAGTTGCGCGAGAGGCCGAGCCGCTCGGCCAGGTCGGCCTCCTTCGGCAGCCGGTCGCCCGGGGCCAGCTCCCCGGAGACGATCATCTGCTTGATCTTGTCGATGGCTGCGTCGGTGACCGCCACACTTTTCTCCCTAGACATCGGATGTCTACGAGTCTAGAGCCTGGAAGCGGACAGGATCGACCCCTGAGACCCTCGAGCTCCGGCGTACTGCGCCCCTGGCCTCCAGGGTGCGCAGATGGGCCGCGGCCTCGCCGGCCGCCATGCCCCGGAGCATGGGGGACAACTCGTCCCAGGGCCTGTTCCACGTCATCATCGCGGCGACCTCCCAGATGGTCAGCGGTTCCGGCCGCTGAGCCAGGAGGGCGCGCAGCCGTGCGAGCTTCTCCTCGTGATGGTGGCGGATCTCGGCGGCACGTGCGGCCACATCCTGAAATATCCACTCATGGGCGGGGAGCGCGTCGAGTGGGCCGAGCTCGCCGACCCGGTCCAAGGACTCCAGGAAATCCCCCAACGGATCGACATCGTCGCGGTCAAAGGGATAAATGCCGATGTGTGGGGTGATGTCGGGTAGGACGTGGTCGCCGGTGAACAGCCGGTCGGCGTCCTCCAGGTGCAGGCAGATGTGCCCAGGGGTGTGGCCGGGCGTGTGCACGGCCCGCAGCTTGCGCCCCGGCAGGTCCACCAGGTCGCCGTCACGTAGCTCGCGGTCGGGCCTGGCCGGCGGTGTCGGCCGGCTCACCGCCTCCATGGCCTCCCCTGGGTCGGCGCCCGCCCGTCTCAGCATGTCGGTCTGGAAGCTCGCATGCTCGCTCTCGGGCAGCTCGTGCATGAGCGTGACCAGTGCCGCGTCGCTCTCGTGCATGGCGATCCACCCGCCGGACACCTCCCTGACCTGACCGGCGAGCCCGGCGTGGTCGGGATGGAAATGAGTGACGACCACCCCGCTCACCGCACGCACGTCGATCCCGAGCGCCGCGAGGCCGCCGCTGAGCGCCTCCCACGCGTCCGGGTGATTCCACCCGGCGTCGACCAGCACCGGGCCCTTCGGCGACTCGATGGCGTAGACGAGCGTGTAACCGAGCGGGTTGCCGGGGATCGGCACTGGCACGCTCCACACCCCGCCGCCGAGGTCCTGCGGCCGCTGCTGCGCGTACGGCCTGCGTCTGCTCTTCATGCGCCCCCCGATCGGTACTGAGCGAATGGAAACGTGATCAGTTGATCCGCTCCAGGATCGTGGCCGTGGCGAGGGCGCCGCCCGCGCACATCGTGACCAGCGCGGTCGCCGAGTCCGACCGCTCCAGTTCGTGCAGGGCCGTGGTGATCAGCCGGGCGCCCGTGGCGCCGACGGGGTGGCCGAGCGCGATCGCGCCGCCGTTCACGTTGACCCGGTCGAGGTCGGGCTCGTGCACGCTCGCCCACGACAACACCACGGACGCGAACGCCTCGTTCACCTCGAACCTGTCGATGTCGCCGATCGTCATGCCGGCCGCCGCCAGCACCTTGGCGGTCGCGTCCACCGGGCCGTCCAGGTGGTAGTACGGCTCCGCGCCGACCAGCGCCTGCGCCAGGATCCTGGCCCGCGGCCGCAGCCCGTGCCGCCGCGCCGCCTGCTCGCTCATGACCAGCACCGCGGCGGCGCCGTCGGAGACCTGCGACGAGGTGCCGGCGGTGTGCATCCCGCCCTCCATCACCGGCTTGAGCTTGGCCAGCCCGTCCACGGTGGTCTCGCGCAGCCCCTGGTCCCTGCGGACGTCGCCGACCGGCACGATCTCTCGCTCGAACCGCCCGTCGGCCCAGGCCTTGGCCGCCAGGTGCTGCGAGCGCGCCCCGAACCAGTCGAGCCGCTCGCGGGTCAGCCCGCGCCGCTTCGCGATCCGCTCGGCAGCCGTGAACTGGTCGGGCAGGTCGATGTTCCAGTCGTCGGGCTTGGGCTTGGCGGGCAGGACGTTGCTGCCGAGCGGGGCCCGGCTCATCACCTCGACGCCGCATCCGACGCCGGCCTCGATCACGCCGGCGCTGATCATCGCCGCCGCCAGGTGCACGGCCTGCTGTGAGGACCCGCACTGCGCGTCCACGGTGGTGACGCCCGTCTGGTACGGCAGCCCCGCGTACAGCCACGCGTGCCGGCCGACGTGCCCGCCCTGCTCGCCCGCCTGGGTCACGCACCCGGCGAACGCCTGCTCGACGGCGGCCGGATCGACGCCGGAGCGCTGGATGAGCCCGTTGAGCGCGGTGGCCAGGACCTGTTGCGGCTTGAGCTCGGCCAGCCAGCCCGCCCGCTTGCCGATGGGGGTGCGAACGGCCTCGACGATCACAGGTGTGCCCATACGTCGCCTCCAGAACGATGCTCTGGCGCGACTGTAACGCGTTCTACTTTGTCGCGGAAGCCTCGCTCTCCAAAGTCGAAGGAAGCCCGAAGGTCTCGAACAGCCTCTGCTCGTGGAACATGCCGACGTGGCTGATGCTGTCTCCGGAGAACGTCACCACCATGATGGCGAACTGGTGGTAGACGCCGTTCTCGCGCAGATACATGGCGAAGGCCGGCTGCCCGTTGGCGGCGACGGGGACCAGCTTGAGGTCGCCGGAGCGCTTGGCCGGGCACTGATTCTTGGTGAGCTCGACGATCGTCTGCGGCCCCTGGTACCAGCCGATGAACGGCGGCATCTCCCAGATCGCGTCCTTGGTGAACAGGTCCACCAGGCTGTCGATGTCGTAGCTCTGGAACGCGGCGACGTATCGGTCCAGCTTGGCCCGCTGCTCCTCGTTCAGCGGCTCCACCGGGTCGTCCAGGCTGGGCGACACCTCGCTGAGCTGGGCACGGGCCCGCTGCAGGATGCTGTTGACGGCCGCCGTGGACACGCCGACCGCCTCGGCCACCTCGGCGGCCTTCCACCTGAGCACGTCACGCAGGATCAGGACCGCACGCTGCCGGGGCGGCAGATGCTGCAGCGCGGCGATCAGCGCGAGCCGGATGCTCTCGCGCGAGGTGACGATCGAGGCCGGGTCGTCGGCGCCCGCGCCGGTCAGCGCGTCGGGCGCCGGCTCCAGCCACGGCACCTCGTTGTCCTGCACCAAGGGCGCCGTCGGCTCGGTGCTGGGCGCGCCCAGGCCGGTCGGCAGCGGTCGCCTGTTGCGGCTGTCCAGCGCGGTCAGGCACGCGGTGGTGGCGATGCGGTAGAGCCACGTACGCAACGAGGAACGCCCCTCGAAACCGTCGTAGGCCCGCCATGCCCGAAGGTACGTCTCCTGGACGAGATCCTCGGCGTCGTGGACCGATCCCATCATGCGGTAGCAGTGCGCCAGCAGCTCGCGCCGCATCGGATCGGCCAGCCGGAGGAAGTCCTCGTTGGTCGGCTTGTCGCTCATACCTCCCTGTATAGACCTCGCCACCGACAGACCGATGACTTTTTCGCCACTGACAGGTCAATTGAGTCGATCCCAGTAACGAAAGGCAAAGAAATCACCATGAAAACCGATCGCTGAGCTCCGTCGCGCTGGGTGGCGCCGGCCTGTTGCTGCTCGCCGGACGGCTCCGGGATCTCCTCTCGTGCCGGGGCGTCTTCCTGGCCGGGCCGGCGGTGTTCGTGACGGCCTCGCCGGCGGTCCTGTGAGCCGTTGACGTGGGGCCGGGAGAACGGCCTCCTCCGGGAGCCGCGGGGGCGTCCCGGGGGAGGCGAAGGGCGGCCGTGTCGTTCCCGCGCGAGGGACGGGGACGCCACGGCATCTCATTCTCAGTGGGGGACCGTGAGGACGATCTTGCCGGTGGTGCGGTTGGTCTCGCCGAGTTCGTGCGCCTTGGCCGCATCGGCCAGCGGCAGGGCGGCCGCCACCTCCACCCGCAGCCGGCCGGCCTCGGCCAGCGCCGCGATCGCGCGCATACCGGCCTGGTCCGGCTCCACCAGCATGGTCTCCGAACGCAGGCCCAGCTCCGCCGCCACCTGGTGCACGCTCCGGTCGAACAACGAGAGCGCGAGCGAGACGATGGTGCCGCCTCTGCGCATGGTGCGCAGCGACCGCGGCCCATAGTCGCCGCAGATCGTGTCGAGCACCACGTCCACATCCCGCACGATCTCGGAGAAGTCCTCGTTGCGGTAGTCAATGAGCTCGTCGACGCCGAGACCGCGCAGGAAGTCGTGCTTGGCGGCGCTGGCCGTGCCGATCACGTACGCCCCACGGGCCTTGGCGATCTGCACCGCCAGATGTCCGACCCCGCCGGCCGCGGCGTGAATGAGCACCCGCTGGCCGCCTTTCAGCCCGGCCACGTCCACGAGCGCCTGGTAGGCGGTCAGCGCCGCCAGCGGGATCGCCGCCGCCTGCACGTGGTCGAGATCGGCGGGCTTGCGGACGAAATGCCGGGACGGCGCGGTCACGTACTCGGCGAAGGCGCCGTGCCCGTCCGGGTAGCGCAGCATGCCGAACACCTCGTCACCGGGCTTGTAGAGCGCCTGCCCGATTCCCGACGCCTCGACGACGCCCGAGACGTCATATCCCAGCACGAACGGCGGCGGTGAGCTCAGCAGCCCGCCGCTCGCGCGGGTCTTCCAGTCGGTCGGGTTGAGCCCGGCCGCCTCCACGCGTACCAGGATCTCGGTCGGGCCCGGTTCCGGCCGGTCCACCTCCACCATCTTCAGCACTTCGGGGCCGCCCAGGGCATCCTGGCTGATCGCCTTCATTTTCATGTCGTCCAGCCTCCTCCGCCGCCGCGCCGCTCGCGAGTGGCCCGAAGGACATGATGTGTAAAAATCGGGCCATGCATCGTGTGGTCGTCCTGGCCGTTGACGGCGTGATCCCTTTCGAGCTGAGCGTGCCGTCCCGGATCTTCTGCGTCGCCAAGGGGGCCGGCGGCGAGCCGCTCTATGACGTCGTCACCTGCACGATCGACGGCCGTCCCGTGGCCACGGCCGCCGACTACTCCGTGGCCGTCGAGCACGACGCGAGCGCGCTGGCCGGCGCCGACACGGTGGTGGTGCCCGCGGCCGAGTGGTTCTCGGAGATCACCGGCAGGGAGTCGCTGCCCGGCGGGCTCGCCGAGGCGCTGGCGGGGATACGGCCGGGGACGCGGGTGGTGTCCATCTGCATCGGCACCTACGTGCTCGCCGCCGCAGGGCTGCTCGACGGCCGGCCGGCGACCACCCACTGGCGGCACGCCAGGCGATTCGCCACGCGGTTCCCCAAGGTGCGGATGGACGCGGACGTGCTGTTCGTGGACGACGGTGACGTCCTCACCTCCGCGGGCGCGTCGGCCGGTGTGGACCTCTGCCTGCACCTCGTACGGCGCGATCATGGCAGCGAGATCGCCAACCAGGTCGCCAGGCTGTGCGTCGTGCCGCCGTGGCGGGACGGCGGCCAGGCCCAATACGTCGAGCAGCCCGTGCCCGAGCCGTCCAGCGTCGGCACCGCTCCCACCAGGGCCTGGGCCATGGAACGGTTGGGGACGCCGCTCAAGCTCGACGACCTGGCCGGCCACGCGGGCATGAGCCGCCGCACGTTCACCAGGCACTTCAGGCGGGAGGTCGGCATGAGCCCCGGCCAATGGCTGACGCACCAGAGGATCGCCCTCGCCAGGCATCTGCTGGAGAGCAGCGACCTGCCGGTGGACCGCATCGCCGACCGCGCAGGATTCGGAACGGCGGCCTCGCTCAGGCAGCACATCCAAGCGTCGCTGGGCGTCTCGCCCCACGTCTACCGCCGTACATTCCGCGCGTTTGAGTAGGGCCCACTGGCCGTCGGACCGTTCCAGATCCGCAACCTCTACAACAACCGCTGCCTGGACACCGCTGCCCAGCCGGGCGGCGTGGCGGCTCCCAACGGCACCCGCCTACAGCTTGCCTACTGGTATTGACGGTCAGATGTCGGCGAGAAGACGGGCGGCGGCGGTTTCGATGCGGCGCTGGATCTGGTCGTAGGTGCGCCGGCCACGCAGCATCTCCAGCAGCTCCTGCACCCACACGCTGGCCAGCGACCCGGCCAGGTCGCGCTGCTCCTCGCTGGCCTGCTCGAGCGTCAGGCCGTCGGCCGAGACCCGCAGCAGCAGCCCCGCCATGCGGTCGCCGAAGGGCGTCTGCACCTCCGCCATGATCAGGGAGCGGATGAGGGCGTCGGCCAGCTCGGGCTCGCGCATGAGGCCGCGGGTGGCGCGCATCAGCACGTCCACCGCGCGGCTCGACGGTGTGGCGGCGCCGGGCGGCCGGCGCTCGATGCTGCTCTCCAGGAGGTCGATCTCCTCGCCGACCACCGCCACGACCAGGTCCATCTTCGAGGGGAAGTACCGATAGAGCGTGCCAAGGGCAACGCCCGCGCGCTCGGCCACCGTACGCATCTGCATGGCTTCGACCCCGCCGCGTGAGGCCAGGGCGGCCGCGGCCTGGACGATGCGCTTGCGGCGCTGGTGCTGACTGCGCGTGCGGACGCCGTGCCCGCCCGTGGCGGGCCGGCTGTCCATGGTCCCCTCGGTGTCGCTCGAGGAGGGCGCGGCGATGGTGCCATGCGAGGTGCGCATAAGAACACGTTATCTGATTTCTCGCAGGCGCGGCTTGTTACTGGCGAGTCACAAAGAAGCCTTGTCGGGCCATGTCTACCACGTTACGGGGAGGTATCCAGAGTTATCGGCATGGACGGCCTCTGGACAGATATTAGAATCTGTTCTAGTTTGCGATTCGGCTGACCGAGCGCTTGGTGGAGGCGGCATGACCGCGAACACCCTCGCGGCCCTGCTTCGGGCACGGGCCGAGGATGACCGACCTGGGTTGATGTTCGAGGACGCGGTGTGGTCCTGGCGTGCGTACGTCGCCGCCTGCCGCGCGGCCGGGGCGTGGTTGTCGGCGCGAGGCCCGCGGGTGCACGTGGGGGTGCTGAGCGAGAACGTTCCAGAGCTGGTCTTCCTGCTGGGCGGGGCGGCGCTGGCAGGCCACGTGGTCGTGGCGCTGAACCCCACGCGGTCGCCTGACGAGCTGATCCGCGACGCCCGTGCCACGGACGTCGAGCTGCTCCTGTGGGACGGCCCGTACGAGGAGGCGGCCCGGCTGGTGTCCGCGGCCCTGAACGTGGACTCCCTTCCCCTGCTCGGCATCGGGTCGCGTGCGGTGGGCGGTTCCCATGCCGAGCCGGCGCCCGGGGACCTCGTGATGCTGATCTTCACGTCCGGCACCTCCGGCCGGCCGCGGGCCGTCCGGATCACCCAGCGGAAGATCGCCGTGCCCGGGATGAGCCTCGGAGCGTTGCTCACGCCCGAGGACGTCGTCTACTGCTCGATGCCGCTGTTCCACTCCGGCGCCCTGATGGCCGCCTACGCCCCCGCCGTCGCCTCGGGGGCGGCGCTGGTGTTGCGGCGGCGCTTCTCGGCCTCGGGGCTGCTGCCCGACGTCAGGCGGTACGGCGCCACGTACCTGCACTACGTCGGCAAGGCGCTCTCCTACGTCCTGGCCACCCCCGAACATCCGGACGACGCACGCAACCCGCTCAAGATCGCCTTCGGGAACGAGGGCAGCGCGGTCGCGATCAAGCGGTTCGGGGAACGGTTCGGCTGTCACGTGATCGACGCGTTCGGCTCCACGGAGACGGCCATCTCGCTCACTCCGGACCCCTCGGGCCCGCCGGGTTGCCTCGGCAGGCTGCCCGAGGGCGTCGCGATACTGAACCCCTTCACCGGGCGGCCCTGCCCCCCGGCCCGCGTCGAGGACGGCCGCCTGCTCAACCCCGACGAGGCCGTCGGCGAACTGGTCAACATGTCGGGGCTGGGGCTGTTCGAGGGCTACTACAACGACCCGGACGCCGACGCCGAGCGGGTCAGGGACGGCGCGTTCTGGTCGGGCGACCTCGCGTACATGGACGCGGAGGGGTACGTGTTCTTCGCCGGGCGCGGCACCGAGCGGCTGCGGGTGGACGGCGAGAACCTGGCCGTCGCGCCCATCGAGGCCGCGTTACGGGAGTTCGCCGGGGTGATCGAGGCCGCTGTTTACCCGGTGCCCGACGTGGCGGCCGGAGATCAGGTCATGGCGGCGCTGGTGCTGGAGGGGACGTTCAACCCGGAGGCGTTCACCGCGTTCCTGGAATCCCGCCGGGATCTGGGCGTCAAGTCCTTACCCCGCTATATCCGCGTTTCTGATCACCTGCCCCAGACGCCTTCCCACAAGGTCCTCAAACGGGTCCTCGCCCGGGAGGGCTGGCGCACCGGCGACCCGGTCTGGTGGCGGACGCCTGCCGGGCTCCGGCCGCTGACCGACGCGGACGCCAAGGGCATCGAGGAGGAGTTCGTACGGCACGGCAGGCAACACCTCTTGGAGACGTAGTGGATTTCAACCTGGACGAAACCCAGCAGGACTTGAAGAAGCTGGCGGCCGAGGTCCTCGCCAGGGAAGAGGACGAGGAGCGGCTGTGGCAGGCCGGGCTGATGAGCGTGTGCGTGCCCGAGGAGGCGGGCGGCGCCGGGCTCGGACCGGTGGAGATGGCCGTGGTGCTGCGGGAGGTGGGAGCGCGGGCGGCGGCGGTCCCGGCCCTCCCGACGCTGGCGAGCACGCTGGCCCTGGCCCGATACGGCACCCTCGACCAGCAACGACGCTTCAGCGGCACGAGCGGCGAGGGTGGTGCGGCGGCTGGAGCCCGGGCCGGGCGTGCGGGCCGGACGGCGCTCGCGTTGCGGGAGCCGGGCCGCGCCCTGGCCGAGCCGCCTTCGACGGTCGCGCGGCCGTCCGGTGACGGCTGGGCGTTGACGGGGCGCAAGGTCTCCGTGCTCCACCCCGCGTCCGCAGTGCTGGTCAGCGCCGATGAGGGCCTGTTCCTGGTCGAGGAGCCGGCGACGACGGCGGAGTTCACGTCCACCGGCGAGCCCGCCGCGACGGTCGTGCTCGAGGACACCCCCGCGGAGCGGCTGGCGGGACCGGAGGCGGTCACCGGCGTCCGGCAGCTCTTCACCGCCGCGGTCGCCGCGCAGGCCAGTGGCGTGCTGGCCGGGGCGCTGGAGCTGACCACCTCCTACATCAGGACCAGGAGACAGTTCGGCCGGTCGCTGGCCGAGTTCCAGGCCGTGACCATGCAGATCGCCGACGTCTACATCGCCGGCCGGGCACTGGACGTGGCCATGTGGTCGGCGGTCTGGCGGCTGGGCGAGGGCCTGCCGGCCGAGCAGGACCTGGCGCTGGCCGCGTACCACGTGAGCGAGGCCTTCACCGCCCTCTACACCTGCCAGCACCTGCACGGGGGACTCGGGCTGGACGTGACGTACCCGCTGCACCGCTACTTCGCCCAGGCCAAGCACCTGTCCCACCTGCTCGGCGGCGCCGACGCCCAGCTGGACCTGATCGGAGCGCTCGTCTGATGCTGATCGATCTGACCCCCGAGCAACGGAAACTGCGCGACGAGCTCCGCGAGTACTTCCAGGGCTGCCTCACCGACGAGGACCGCAGGAAGATCGCCGAGGACCCGTTCGGCGATGTGTACATGGAGCACTGCCGCCGCCTCGGCCGCGACGGCAAGCTCGGCCTCGGCTGGCCCGAGCAGTACGGCGGCGGTGGCTACGGCCCGCTGGAGCAGCAGATCTTCGCCAACGAGATAGCCCGGGCAGGCGTCCCCTATCCGATCATCACGGTCCAGACGGTCGGTCCCACGCTCATGCAGTACGGCACCCAGGAGCAGAAGGACCTCTTCCTGCCGCGCATTCTCGCCGGCGAATGCCACTTCGCGATCGGCTACAGCGAGCCGGAGGCCGGCACCGACCTGGCGTCCCTGCGGACCACGGCGGTCCTCGACGGCGACCACTACGTCGTCAACGGCCAGAAGATCTTCACCAGCGGCGCACACTACGCCCAGTACATCTGGCTGGCAGCCCGGACGAACCCCGAGGCCAAGAAGCACAAGGGCATCACCATGATGATCGCCTCCACGGACGACCCCGGCTTCTCGTGGACCCCGATCGTGACCATGGACGGCCGCCACCACACCAACGCCACCTACTACAGCGACGTCCGCGTGCCGGTGAACATGGTGGTCGGCGAGGTGGACCGCGGCTGGGACCTGATCGTCAACCAGCTCAACCACGAACGCGTCACGCTCGGCCCCGCCGGGAACATCGGCCAGACCTACGACCGCTTCCTCGCCTGGGCCAGGCGCACGGGCCGGATGGACATCCCGGACGTGCGGCGGGCGCTGGCCAGGGTGTGGGTGGCGTTACGGACGAACGAGCTGCTCAACTGGCAGGTGGCCGCGAACATGGACCTGGGCTGGCTGGGCGCCCCCGACGCGTCCGCCACCAAGATCTACGGCTCCGAGCGGGTGCAGGAGGTCGGCAGGATCATCGGCGACATCCTGGCCAGGTACGGCGACCCCGCCGACCCGGAGACGGCCGAGCTGCTCGAACGCCACGACCACGGAGTGAAGGGCGCCGTGGTCCTGACGTTCGGCGGCGGGGTCAACGAGGTGCAGCGCGAGCTGATCGCGATGCTCGGCCTGAGTCTGCCGAGGCCGCCCCGATGAGCGAGGCGAAGCCGATGACGGACGAGGAGCTGCACGAGCTCGCGGACAAACAGGCGGCGCTGGGTGAGGTACGCGGCACTCCGGCGCCCGACCCGGTGAACGTCCCCATGATCAGGCACTGGCTGGCAGCCATGGGCGACGAGAACCCGGTCTACCTGGACAAGGGCGTCGCCCCGCCCGCGATGGCCCAGGTGTGGACCATGCAGGGGCTGCGGCCCACGGCCAAGGACCGCTCGCCGGTGGACGACATCATGGCCGCGCTCAACGCCGGCGGCTACACGGGCGTGGTGGCGACCAACTGCGAGCAGACCTACCACCGCTACGCCCGCCTGGGCGAGCGCCTCACCCCCGCGACCAGGTTCACGGGCCTGGCGGGGCCCAAGAAGACCGCTCTGGGCGTGGGCTTCTTCGCCACGTGGAACGTCACCTGGTATGCCGAGGACGACGAGCCAGTGGCGGAAATGCTCTTCCGTGTCCTGAAATTTCGCCCGCCTGCCGCCAAAGCCCCCGCCAAAGCCCCCGCCGAAGCCCTCAAGGAGCCGTATCCGCTCCGGCCCGCGATCAACCAGGACACCGCGTTCTTCTGGGAAGGCGTGCAGAAGGGCGAGCTGCGCATTCAGAGCTGCGCCGACTGCGGCCTGCTGCGCCACCCGCCGGGCCCGCTGTGCCCTCACTGCCGCTCGGCCGGCCGCTCCTACACGGTCGCGAGCGGCGAGGGGACCCTCTACAGCTACGTCGTGCACCACCACCCTCCGGTGCCGGGCCGTGAGCCACCGTTCGTGGTGGGCGTGGTGGAGCTGCCGGAGGGCGTACGGATCGTCGGGAACGTCGTGGACTGCCCGCTGGACGAGGTGCGGATCGGCATGCCGTTGCGCGTGACGTATCGCCCGATGGACGACGAGCTCGTCCTGCCGATGTGGACACCGGGGGAGTCATGACCGAGATCGGAGCCGTGCTGCCGGAGTTGTCCATCGACCTCACGCCCACCGTGGTCGTCTCCACGGCCCTCGCCACCATGGACTTCACCCCGGTCCACCACGACACTCAGCTCGCCCGCGCCCAGGGCTCGAAGGACATCTTCCTCAACATCCTGACCACCATGGGCCTGGTCGAACGTTACGTCACCGACTGGGCCGGCCCCGAGTCCGTCATCAAGCGCATCAACGTCAAGCTGGGCGTCCCGGCGTACGCGGGGGACCGCCTGAGCTTCAACGGGACCGTCGTGTCGCACGAGGACGGCCAGGTCACGGTGGAGGTACGCGGCAAGGTCAGCCTCGGCGACCACGCCACAGGCACGGTAACCCTCATGCTTCCCGAGGAGAACGCACGTTGTTGAGCGGACGCACCGCCATCGCGGGCATCGGCGCCACCGAGTTCAGCAAGAAGTCCGGGCGGTCCGAGCTGCGGCTGGCCGCCGAGGCCGTGTTGTCGGCGCTGGACGACGCCGGATTGTCACCCGGCGACGTGGACGGCATGGTGACCTACAGCCAGGACTCCAACCAGGAGATCGCCGTCGCCAGGGAGACGGGGATCGGCGACCTGACCTTCTTCTCCCGCGTCGAGTACGGTGGCGGCGCGGCCTGCGGCACCGTGGCGCACGCCGCCATGGCCGTGGCCACGGGGATGGCGCGGACGGTGGTCTGCTACCGGGCGTTCAACGAGCGCTCCGGCCGCCGCTTCGGCCAGCCGAACGCCCGCCTGACCGGCGAGCCGACCTCCCAGGGCCTGGAGATGAGCTGGCACGTCCCGTTCGGGTTGATGACCCCGGCGGCCTGGGTGGCCATGTTCGCGCGCCGCTACATGCATGCCTGCAACGCGACCTCGGAGGACTTCGGCCGGGTGGCCGTGGCCATGCGGCGGCACGCGGCCACCAACCCGGCCGCCTGGTTCTACCAGCGGCCCATCACGCTGGAGGAGCACCAGGCGTCCCGATGGATCGTGGAGCCGCTGCACCTGCTCGACTGCTGCCAGGAAAGCGACGGCGCGGTGGCCCTGGTCGTGACCTCGGCCGAGCGGGCCCGCGACCTGCGCAGGTCCCCCGCGGTGATCACGGCCGCCGCGCAGGGCTCCGGCGCCGGCCAGATGATGATGACCAGCTACTACCGCGATGACATGAGTGGCCTGCCGGAGATGTCGCTCGTCGGGAGGCAACTCTGGGAAATGTCCGGGTTGTCGCCGCGGGACATCCAGACCGCCATCCTGTACGACCACTTCACCCCGTTCGTGCTGGCCCAGCTGGAGGAGCTGGGGTTCTGCGGCCGGGGCGAGGCGCCTGAGTTGCTCAGGGACGGCGGGATCGAGCTGGACGGACGCCTCCCCGTCAACCCGCACGGCGGGCAGCTCGGGGAGGCGTACATCCACGGCATGAACGGCATCGCCGAGGCGGTGCGCCAGGTCCGCGGCACGGCCGCCAACCAGGTGCCCGGCGTCGCCCACGTCCTGGTCACGGCCGGGACCGGCGTGCCGACGAGCGGGCTGATCCTCTCGGCGGGCTAGCCCCGTTTCCGCAGGTCACCGCTACGGCCCGCAGGGAGACGAGGTCGAGCAGCTGCCTCGGCACGCCGGCGCGCTCGATGACCTCGCCGAGCGCGAGCAGCGCCCGCATGCCGCCGGGTGGTTCATCCGTGCTTCCATGGTGTCTCCAGTGCGTTCGTGAGTCGGTCGGTCACCGCAATGACGTGGCGGCGGGGGAGAATGTGACCGATGGACGACAAAGATGTGGTGACCAGCCTCTTCGAGGCTCACCGGGAACATTTGCGGGCGGTGGCGTACCGGATGCTCGGTTCGCTGAGCGAGGCCGACGACGCGGTGCAGGAGACCTGGCTCCGGCTCAGCCGCACCGACACCAGCGACGTGGAGAACATGGGGGGCTGGCTCACCACGGTCGTGGGCCGTGTCTGCCTCAACATGCTGCGCTCCCGACGCACACGCGGCGAGCAGCCCCTGGAGACGCGGATGCCGGACCCGGTGGTGAGCCCGGAGGACGGCGTCGATCCCGAGCACGAGGCGCTTCTGTCCGACTCGGTGGGGCTGGCGCTGCTCGTGGTGCTCCAGACGCTGGAGCCGGCGGAGCGGCTGGCGTTCGTGCTGCACGACATGTTCGCCGTGCCCTTCGACGAGATCGCCCCCATCGTGGACCGCACCCCGGCCGCGACCCGTCAGCTCGCCAGCCGCGCCCGGCGCCGGGTGCGCGGCGCGACCGCGGAGCCGGACACGGACCTGTCGCGGCAGCGCGTGGTGGTGGACGCCTTCATGACGGCCGCGCGGGCCGGCGACTTCGACGCCCTGGTGGCGGTGCTGGACCCGGACATCGTTCTGCGGGTGGACCAGGGAGCCCTGGCGACCGGCCGCTGGCTGGAGCTGCGCGGGGCCCTGGCGGTGGCCAAGCAGGCGCTCATGTTCCAGCGGATGGCTCAGGTCGCTCAGCCGGTCCTGGTCAACGGCGTGCCCGGCCTGATCAACACGGTCGGCGGCCAGGTGGTGTCGGTCGGGGCCTTCACCATCGCCGGAGGCAAGGTGGTGGCCATGGACATCCTGGCCGACGCGGACCGACTGAGCACGCTCGACCTGAAAGCCGTCTAGCGCTCTTAGGGCTCGACGAACATCGGGACGGAGAAGAACACGATCATCGCGATCGCCACGCAGATCAGGAAGCCGATCAGCTCCCAGGCCCAGTCGTAGTGGCGTTCCCCGCGGCGGCGTGCCTTCTCCGGCCGGGGCTTGTCCGGGCGTCGTTTGGGCACGGGCCTGGCCCGGACCGGGCGCGGGGCGAGCAGGGACTCCTTCGGTTCCGCGGCCGGCTCGTCCTCCCAGGGCAGCGGCATCCGGTAGACCGGCTCCGTGGCCTTGGGACGCGGCTTGAACAGCGGCGCCGTGTCGCGTACCGGATCTTCGGGCTCTGTCTGGAGCGGGCGGGCCGGGCCCTTGTGGACCAGCACGTCCTCGGCCGGGGAAGGCTTCGACCGACGCGCCGGCCTGGGCCTGCGGAGCTCCCGGCGGGACTCGCCCGCGGGTGGCCGCAGGTCAGGGGGCGCCTCGCCGCCGGGCGCGAGCAGGTCGCCCGCCTCGAACGGCGGCTGGGGCTGCGTCTCGGTGGGCACGAGCACGTCGCCCGTCGCGAACGGCTCGGGCGAGTCCTTGGGCAGCAGCACGTCCCCCGTGGCGAACGGCTGCGGCCCGTCCGCCGGCGCCGCCATGAAGAACGGCCGCTCCTCGAAGGGACGGGAGGAGTCCAGGGCGCCCAGCGGATCCCTGAGGGGACGGCCGAGGGAAGGCGGCGGGCTCAGCGAGTCGCGGACCTTGGGCATCGGGGCCGTGGTGGCCTCGTGATGGGAGACCTGGGACGGCGCCGGCGGCGTCAGCAGCTCCTTGGGGAAGATCAGCGTGCTGGTCGCCGGGTCGGAATCGGCCAGCGGCTGCGGCCACATCGGCGGGCTGGGCCAGCGCGGCCTGACGAACAGCGGCGCGGGACTGGCCGTACGCGAGCCGGCGAAGTGAATGCGCAGCGCCCCCGGGGGCTGTGGCCACGGCAGGCGGCCGAGCACGTCACGCAGCGGCGCGACCCCCAGGGCGCCGTAGATGTCGGCGATCGGCTTGGGCACGCGTACCCCGGTGGAGGCCAGCGCCGCCCCCAGAGCCTGCCTGAACCGATGCCCTGCCCCCACGGCCAGCTCGTCGGCCGTGTCGGGCGCCACGTCGAGCACCCAGGCCAGCTCGGCCTTGCTCAGCCCGCAGACCGCGCAGAGCACGAGCACCTCCCGCTGGTGCGGGCGCAGCTCCCGCAGGCTCCGCTCGACGAGGGCCGTGGCCGGGTCCATGAGCGGGTCCACCAGGGGCGGCGCGTAGACGACGTCGCGCCGGTGGATCTGGCGGCGGGCGAAGGCGTAGAGAGCGGCGCGGGGTGGCTCCGTGGCGGGCACACCGGAGAGCACCGACATCAGGACGTCGGCGGCGGAGCCGAGGTCGCCGAGCTGGTCAGCGCAGTACGCGAACAGCCCGGCGGCATGACGGTCGTAGAGCTCGGCGATCAGTTCTGCGCGTGGGCGCTGATCCGTGAGCGGCTGGGACACGGGGCCGGATCCTCTTGCTCTGTGCGGACGCTGAGAGTGGTGGTTGAGGGGTGCGCGTCAGGTGATTGTGGAGGTAATCATGCCAACACAGACAGGTTCGGCGCACTACCAGATCCAGATTTAGGTAAATATGCCTGGTCAGTGAAACGCTTAAGCCGGGCCCAAGGGGACAGAGCGGGCAGGATCGCCGTAGTCTGTGGTTCCTGGAGATCATGCGGCGGTCGTGGCGGGGGGTCGCGGCCCTGCCACGAGCGAGAGGTCACGCGTGATCACATTCGACGCTGTCACCAAACGCTACCCGGACGGCACGGTCGCCGTGGACCGCCTCAGCCTGGAGGCGCCCACCGGCGAGATCACGGTGCTCGTCGGCCCCTCCGGCTGCGGGAAGACGACGTCCCTTCGGATGATCAACCGCATGATCGACGCCTCCGAGGGCCGCATCCTCCTCGACGGCGTGCCGGTGCAGGGCATCGACCCGCCGACGCTGCGGCGCGGCATCGGGTACGTCATCCAGCAAGCAGGGCTGTTCCCGCACCGGAAGATCGTCGACAACATCGCCACCGTCCCCTACCTGCTCGGCTGGGACCGGAAAAAGGCCCGCGGGCGGGCCATGGAGCTGCTGGAGCGCGTCGGCCTCGATCCGGCGCTCGCCGGGCGTTACCCGTTCCAGCTGTCCGGCGGGCAGCAGCAGCGGGTGGGCGTGGCCAGGGCGCTGGCCGCCGACCCGCCCGTGTTGCTCATGGACGAGCCGTTCAGCGCCGTCGACCCCATCGTGCGCACGAGCCTCCAGGACGAGCTGCTCAGGCTCCAGGCGGAGCTCAACAAGACCATCGTCTTCGTCACGCACGACATCGACGAGGCGATCAAGCTCGGCGACCGCGTGGCCGTCCTGCGGGTGGGCGGCACGCTGGCGCAGCTCGCCGACCCGAAGACGTTGTTGTCCGAGCCGGCCGACGACTTCGTGCGCGAGTTCCTGGGGCACGACAGGGGGATCAGGCGGCTGCAGTTCGTCTCCACGGGAGCGTTGCGGCTGCGTACCGACCTGACCGTCGAGGAGGGCGCCGAGCGCGGCACGTCCGAGCCGTGGTTGCTGGTGGTGGACGCCGAGGGGCGGCCGGTCGGGTGGGCCTCCGGGGCGCGGCCCGGCGAGGTGGAGCCGTACGGGACGTTCGTGGCGGGCCGGGACTCGATGCGCTCCGCGCTCGACGCGGCGCTGTTGTCGCCGTCCGGTTGCGCCGTCGCCGTGGACGAACAGGGCAAGGTCGTCGGCGTGGCCACCAGGGAGGCGCTCGACCAGGCGCTCGCGGAGGCCGCAGATGGGTGACGGTCCTCCCTCCATCTGGGAGTGGATCGCCCGCAACTGGGACACCGGGCGGGTCGACAGCATCAGGAACCTGCTCACCGACCACCTGACCATGTCCCTCGTGCCGATCCTGCTCGCGCTGGTCATGGCGCTCCCGCTGGGTCTGGCGTGCGTGCGCTGGCGCTGGCTCTACCAGCCCACCGCGGGCTTCATGAACGTCGTCTACGCGCTGCCCTCGCTGCCCGTCTTCATGCTGCTGATCTCCGTGACCGGGCTGTCGCAGACCACCGTGATCATCCCGCTGACCTTCTACGGCATGGCCGTGCTGATACCGGCCGTGGTGGACGGGCTGGGCTCGGTGCCCGACCACGTCCGCCAGTCGGCGGTCGCGATGGGGTTCACGCCGCTGCGCCGCCTGCTGCTGGTCGAGCTGCCGATCGCGGTGCCGGTGGTGCTGGCCGGGCTGCGGGTGGTCGCGGTGTCCAGCATCAGCCTGGTCAGCGTGGGCGCGCTGATCGGGCAGGGCGGGCTCGGCGGGTTGTTCACGCGGGCGTACCAGAATCCGTTCATGCCGCCGGTCATCGTCGGCATCGTGCTGATCGTGGCGCTGGCACTGATCGCCGACGGGCTGATCGTGCTGGCGCAGCGGTTGCTCACCCCATGGGTGCGGGCGCGGAAGGGGCAGGGGACGTGAGCGTTGGCTTGGGCGGGGAGGTCGCGTCGTGAGCTGGCTGACTGCCTTCTTCTCGTGGCTGGGGGAGTTCTTCGGGAATCCGGAGAACTGGTCGGGGCCCGGTGGCATCCCCATGCGGCTGCTGGAGCACCTGGAGTTCTCCGCGCTCGCCCTGGCACTGGCGGCGCTGATCGCGGTGCCGCTCGGCCTGCTGATCGGCCACACCGGCCGGGGCGAGGTGCTCGTGGTCGTCTCGGCGAACCTGGCCAGGGCGCTGCCCACGCTGGGCCTGCTGGTGATGTTCGTGCTGTTGCTCGGCACGGCCTCGATCTGGCCCGTGATCATCCCGCTGGTGTTGTTGTCGGTGCCGCCGATCCTGGTGAACACGTTCGAGGGCATCAAGGGGGTCGATCCCGAGTTGCGCGACGCGGCGTACGGGATGGGCCTGCGTGGGGGGCAGGTGCTCCTGCGGGTGCTGGTGCCGGTCGCGATGCCGCTGATCCTGCTGGGCTGCCGGCTCTCGGCGATCCAGGTCGTGGCCACCACCACGGTCGCCGCGTACACAGGACTGGGTGGGCTCGGCCGGTACGTGATCGACGGGTTCGCGACCAAGGATTACGCGAGCGTCGTCGGCGGTTCAGTACTGATTGTGCTGTTCGCGCTAGTGGTGCAGATCTTGTTCACGCTCGCCCAGAGGGTGACGGTCTCGCCGGGGGTGAGCCAGCGACTTAAGGTGCGATAATTTCCTATTTCACCTCCCGTTTAGAAGGGAAATGCAAGATGAGACGCACGTACGGCATCGCGGGGGTGCTGATCTCGGCGATGCTCGCGCTGGCCGCCTGCGGTGGTGGCGGTGGCGGCACCGGGGGAAACCCGCTCGACACCTCGAGCGCGGCGCCCAGCGGCACGGCCACTGGCGGGGGTGGTAAGGCCATCATCGGATCCGCGGACTTCGACGAGAATGTGCTGCTCGCGTCGATCTACGCCCAGGCGCTGGAGGCCAAGGGCGTGCAGGTCGAGGAGAAGCCACGCATCGGCAGCCGGGAGGCGCTGTACGACCAGGTCAAGAGCGGCGGTCTGACCATCGTGCCCGAATACAACGGCAACCTGCTGGCCTTCATCGACCAGCAGACCACCGCGGCCACCACCGAAGAGGTCAACGCCGAACTGAAGCAGAAGCTGCCTGCCGAGCTGGAGGTGCTGGACTCCTCGCCGGCCGAGGACAAGGACAGTCTGTCCATCACCAAGGACGCCCAGACCAAGCAGTCGCTCAACACCATGGAGGACCTGGCCAAGGTCTCCAAGACCATGACCGTCGGCGGCCCGCCGGAGTTCAAGAAGCGGTGGGAGGCGCGGTTCAAGGAGGTCTACGGGCTCGAGTTCAAGGCGTGGGAGCCCACGGGACCGACCACCGCGGACGCGATCAAGGACGGCACGATCCAGGTCGGCAACGTGTTCACCACTGACCCCAAGATGACGGCCAACAACCTGGTGCCGCTGCAGGACCCCAAGAACATCTTCCCCGCCCAGAACGTGACGCCGCTGCTCAACAAGGCGGCCGCCACCGACACGATCAGGACTACGCTGAACTCCATCTCGGCGAAACTCACCACCCAGTCCCTGCTGGACATGATGCAGAAGATCTCCGTCAACAAGGACGAGCCCGCCACGGTGGCCAAGGAATGGCTGACGACGAACGGCCTCGGCTGACGACTCCGCGCGCCGCGGGGGTGTCATGGAGGCCCCCGCGGTGAGCGAGTTCACGGAGGCGATGGCGCAGCTCGCGGCGGGGGTTGCGGTGGTGACCGTACGCGATGGGCGCGACGACGTCGGCACCACGGTGTCGGCGCTGATGTCCGTCTCGCTGGAGCCGCCGCTGGTGCTGGTCAGCCTGGCCAGCCGCGGCTACCTCAACGAGGTCCTGCTCCGGCAGGACCGCTGGGCCGCCTCCCTGCTGTCCTCCGGCCAGGCCGCCATCGCCAGCCGCTTCGCCACCCCCGGCCGGCCCAGCGCCCGCCTCCTGGTGGCCGGCGTCCCGCACCGCCGGGGGGAGCACACGGAGGCGCTGGTGGTGGAGGGCGGGGTGGCCGCACTCGAAGCCGAGACCACGAAGGTGGTCGCGGCCGGCGACCACACGCTCTTCATCGCCACCGTCCTGGCCGTCCCCTACGTCAACCCGGCCCTCCAACCCTTGGTACGCCTCCGCGGCCGCTACCGCCCGATGGGAACTTGACGCGTGATGCGCCACACGACTGTGTCGGCGACGTCCTCCTCGCTGTCCTGCGGCCCCGCGGCCACGGCGTCGATTCGGACACCGCAGCAGCCTGAGTCCCGTGCCGCCGCGCGGGTCAGCTCCGTCATGGCGGCTTGCGCGTCGGCGCTCGATGCCAGGTTGACGATGCGGCCGCCGGGCCGCATCGACGGGATCTCGTACTTCATCGCCAGCGCCACCTCACCCACCTCTCCGTGGTTGACGGCGGCGTCGAGCCGGCCGAACGCGCCGAGGATCTGCTCGACCAGCCGCCGCACCGACCTCGGGTCGGTGAGATCCGTCGGGACGGCGACGGCTTGGCCGCCCGCCGCGCTGATGTGCGCGGCCAGCACCTCCAGAGCCTGACCGTCGCGGGCGGCGAGAACCACACTCGCGCCGGCCCTGCACAGCGCGCAGGACACGGCGGCGCCGATGCCGTGGCCGGCGCCGGTCACGAGCGCGGTGCGACCGCTCAAGGCGCCGCGCGTCATATGGCTGCTCACGTGGTTGACGCTAGGAGCCTCGCCATCCTGGCCGCATCAGTGAAGTCGCCAGTCTCGGGGCTTCGAGTGCGTTGTCACCGGTGCGGAGGCTTTCTATGCTCGGCGTGTGCTGGGGAGAGACGCCGAGGCGGAGCTGCTCGAGTCGTTACTGCGGCAGGCCGCCGAGGGGCACGGCGGCGGGGTCGTCCTGCACGGTGAGCCGGGGATCGGCAAGACAGCGCTGCTGTCGTACGCCGCGGAGCGTGCCACCGGCTTCCAGGTGCTTCGCGCGGTCGGCGTCGAGCCGGAGGCCGATCTCGCCTACGCGACGTTGCACCAGCTCCTGTTCCCCGTGCTCGGGTCGGTCGACGAGTTGCCCGGTCCGCAGGCGCAGGCCCTGCACGTCCTGTTCGGGCGCGCGCACGGCGCCCCGCCCGACGCGTTCCTGGTGGCCTTGTCGGCTCTGTCGCTGCTGTCCCTGCTCGCCGGCGAGAAGCCGGTGTTGTGCGTGGTCGACGACGCGCACTGGGCGGATCAGCCGACGCTGAAGACGCTGGCGTTCGTCGCTCGCCGGCTGGACAACGAGCCCGTCGTGCTGGCGCTGGCCGCGCGGGCCGACGAGGGCCACGCCACCGACCTGCCCCACCTGCGGCGTGTCCCGCTCATGGGCCTCAACCCGGACGCGGCCAGGGCACTGCTCGCCGAGCACGGCGGCGGGCGGCGGCTGAGCGACGTCGAGCAGAACCACCTGCTGGCCGCCACCGGCGGCAACCCCCTGGCCCTGCTCGAACTCGCGGGTAAGGAGATGCCGCCGGAGGGCACGCAGGAGCCGCCGGCCATGACCGACGAGCTGCGACGCTCGTTCCTGACCAAGATCCAGGCGCGGCACGCCGCATCGGTGCCGCTGCTCCAGCTGATCGCCGCCGACGGCTCGGGCAGCGTCGACACCATCGAGAAGGCGGCCGCGTCCCTGCGCATCGGCACCGACCCTCTGCACCGCGCCGAGCTCGACGAGCTGCTGACGTACGACGGGGCGCGGCTGGTGTTCCGGCACCCGCTGATCCGGTCCGCGGTCTATCACAGCGCCACGGCCGACCGGCGTGCGGCGATGCATCGTGCTTTCGCCTCCGCCCTCGACACCCCGGCCGATCAGCACCGCCGTGCCTGGCATCTCGGGCAGGCCGCCGCCGGCCATGACGAGCAGGCCGCCGAGCAACTCGAGCGCTCGGCCGAGCAGGCGGCCCTGCGCGGCGGCCCGGCCGCGGCCATGGCCGCGTTGTCCCGGGCGGCCGAGCTCACCGCCGACGGTCCGCGCCGGGGCCGGCGCTTGTGGAACGCCGCGCTCGCCGCCATCGGAGGCGGATTCACCGCCGCCGCCGTGGACCTGCTCGACCGCGCCGAACGCGAGCCTCACCTGGAGGAGGCGGACCGGATCGCCCTGGCCGCGATCCGCGCCACCGTGGCCGAGTTCGCCGGCTCGCCCGAGGACGCGATGGACCTCATCAGGCCGTGGATCCCGCGAGCGCTGCGGATCGACCGGCGCCTCTTCACCCCGACCATCGTGATGTACGCCGACCTCGGTCTTCGCGTCAACCGGCCCCAGGCGTGGGCCGACCTGGCCGGCTGGCTCGACGACGTCTCGCTGGCCCCGGACGACCCGCGGGACGCGACGCTGCGGCTGCTGCACGGCGCCTGCCTGGCCCACGCCGGACGTGATCCCGGACCGCGCGACTGGGCCGCGGTCGAGTCGCTCACCGACCCGGTCACGATGACCCTGGCCGGGGCGATCGCTCGCCGGGTCGGCGACTACGAGCTGAGCAGGCGCCTGTGCCGCCAGGCGGGGCAGCTGGCGCGGGCCGGCGGATCACTCGGTGCGCTGGCCTGGAACCTCGAGTACCAAGCCGCCGATGAGATCGCGCGTGGCAGGTTCGGGCTCGCCGAGGCCTACGCCGAGGAGGGCGGCCAGTTCGCCGCCGAGGTCGGCCAGCCGAACACGGCCTGCCGCCACCAGGGCCTGCTGGCCCTGTGCGCGGCCATCCGCGGCCGGCCCGAAGCCGCCGACCTGGCCACCGACGTGCTGGCCGAGGCGAGCGGCCGTAACCTGGCCGATGCCATGGCGTACGCCAGGCGCGCACTCGGGCTGATCGACCTGGTCGCGGGCCGGCACCGTGAGGCCGCACGGCACTTCGAGGCGATCGGCGGCTGGGACACCGACATGCCCTCGGACCTGGCCATGGCCGTCGTCCCCGACCTCGTCGAGGCCCTGGTCCGCGCCGGCGAGCACGACCGGGCCGCCGCGGCCACGGCCCGCTACGTCCGGTGGACCGAGCGCACCGCCGCACCGGAAGCGGCCGCGCTCACGGCGCGCTGCCGCGCGCTGGTCAGCGCCGATGGCGACGCCGGCGTCCACTACGCGGAGAGCCTGCGCCTGCACGCCATGTCCGGCGCTCCGCTGGAGCACGCCCGTACCGAACTGCTGCTCGGCGAGCAGCTGCGGCGCGACCGGCGGCGCTCCGAGGCCCAGCGGCACCTGCGTGGCGCGGCGGACGACTTCCGCCGCATCGGCGCGATCGCCTGGGCCGATCGTGCGCTGGGCGAGCTGCGCGCCACCGGGGAGTCGGCGCGCACCGCCGAGACCGGCGTGTTGAGCACGCTCACCCCGCAGGAGCTGCGCATCACGCTGGCCGTCGGTGAAGGGCTGACCAACCGGGAGATCGCCGCGCAGCTGTTCCTCAGCCCGCGAACCGTGGACTACCACCTGCGCAAGGTCTTCCAGAAGGCCGCCATCACCTCACGAGCCGAGCTCATGAGGCTGGTCCTCGCCGAACGCCCCGCATGAAGGACCGGCGACTTCACTGATTCGGCGGGCGGCCCTCATTCCTAGCGTTAGCGACGTCACGTTCCGCGCGTTAGGAGTCCTCCTCATGACGATCCACCCCAGTAAGAGGCGCATGGTCGGCCGCTTCGTCTGGCACTACATCGAGATGGTCATCGCGATGAGCCTCGGGATGATGCTGCTCGGTCCGCTGTGGAGCGCGGTCCTGCCGGGCGTCGACCGGGTCGACGTCGGCACCCTCACCATGGCCGCCGACATGACCATCGGCATGGCGGCCTGGATGCTGGTCCGCCGTCACAGCCTGCCCGCCATCGCCGAGATGAGCCTCGCCATGGCCGGGCCGTTCATCGTCCTGCTCGTTCCGTACTGGTTCGGGGTGTTACCAGGCCATCTGGTCACGGAGATCGGGCACGTGCTCATGTTCGTCTTCATGGCCCTGGCCATGCTGCGGCGGCGCCACGAGTACACGCACCACCAGCACCGGATCCGCCTCCGCATCCCGCGGAAGTGGATCGGGCGGGGTGCCGTCGTGCTGGTCGCGTTGCTGGTCCCGGGTGCGGTCTCCGCGGTGAACACGGTCGGGAAGTTCGGCGCCCAGTACAAGGCGCGCTCGGACGCGGTGGCGGCGGTCCAGCCGGTGTCAAAGGGACACGACGCGGCCAAGCCCACGGTGGCCTTCCTGGTCAACGGCAGCGGCACCAACGTGGCCGACCTGCTCGGGCCGTACGAGGTGCTGGCGGGCACCGGGCGGGTCAACGCCTACGTCGTCTCGCCGGGTTCCCGGCTGGTGCCGCTGACCGGTGGGCTGGACCTCGTACCTGACCTGACCTTCGACGAGCTGGCGCGGCTGCTGGGCGAGCGGCGCGACACCCTCGACGCCGTGGTGATCCCGGCACTGAACAAGACGGCTCCCGCGGAGCTCGGCTCCATCACCGCGTGGTTGCGGCAGCAGTCGGCGGCCGGCGCGATCACTGTCAGCGTCTGCAACGGGGCGCGTACGCTCGCGGCCAGCGGGCTGCTGGACGGCCGGCCCGCGACCTCCCACTGGTGGCGGCTGCCCGGACTGCGCGCCGACTTCGGCGACGTCCGATGGGTGAGCGGGCAGCGGTACGTCGACGACGGAAACATGATCACTACCGCCGGTGTGTTGTCCGGGATCGACGGCGCCCTCCGGATCATCGAGCGGCTGATCGACGTGGACACTGCACGCGAGGCGGCGCGCAAGGTCCACTGGCGCCACTACTCTCCCGGCGTCGCCGCGCGGATCCCCGAGTCCAGCTTCGAGGCCAAGGACGTGGCCGTCGTCTCGCTCACCTCTTCCTACCAGCCCGGGCCGTCGACCATCGGCGTACGGCTCATCGAGGGCACCGGCGAGCTGGAGTTGGCCTCCGCGTTCATCACCTACACCGAGCAGTCCATGATCGGGCGTACGGTCGCGGTCGGGGACGGCGCGGTGCGCTCCAGGCACGGCCTGACGTTCGTTCCCCGCTCGGCGGACGCGGACGGCCTCGACCGTCTGCTCGTTCCCGGCGTGGACGCCGCACGGCGCCAGGCGGCGGGCACCGGACCGTCGGCGGCCACCGGAGGGCTCGAGCCCGAGTACCTGCACGCCGGCGAGGAGTTCGCGTTCGATCCCGTGCTGCGTGACATCGCGCGCACGTACGACGTCCCGACGGCGCGGTGGGCGGCGAAGACGCTGGAGTACCCGGTGATGGACGTCAAGCTGGCCGGCAGCGCCTGGCCGTGGGCGCCCACCATCGTCCTCGTGGTGCTCGTGCTGCTGGGGGCCGGCGTCGCCATCGCCACCGGCATGGTGGTCCGCCGGATTCGCGCCAGGTCCCGTGCGGCCGGCGGGGCGCCCGGCCCCGCCGATGTGGTCCGCTAGCGCTCTGGAACGGCGGCACCGCCTGCCGATGCGGCGGCGGTGCAGTGCCGTGCCACCTGGCGCAGCGCCTCCAGCAACTCGGCGGGTCCGTCCACGGTGAAGGGCAGCCCGAGGGCCGCGAGGTAGACGGCCAGCGTCAGCGGCGTGGCGGCGCCGATGTGCAGGAGGCACCGGGCGTCGTCGAGGTGCTCGACCCGGGCCACCGGCGGCACCCGCTCGCTGACGGCCGCGGCCGGTGCGTGCACGGTCGCGACCGTACGGCAGGGCCCCAGCGTCGAGGCGACGCCCTTGGTGACGAAGTCGATCGCGTCCCCCGGCGGCATCCACCGGCCGGGGAAGGACGGCCCCATCGGGGTTCGGGGCGTGAGCCGGTCGATCCGGAACGTGCGCCAGTCGTCGCGGTCGACGTCCCACGCCACCAGGTACCAGCGGCGCCCGGTCGACACCAGCCGGTGCGGCTCGGTGTCGCGCACGGTGGCGTTGCCGTCGTGATCGCGGTAGTCGAACCGCAGCCGTCGCCGGTCCCGGCAGGCCGAAGCCAGCGCGGCCAGCACATCGGAGTCCACGGCCGGGCCGCCGCCCGCCGGCACGGGCACGGTGTACGCGGTCAGCGCGGCCAGGCGCGGGCGCAGCCGGGCGGGCAGGACCTGTTCGAGCTTGGCCAGGGCACGCAGCGACGTCTCCTCGATCCCGCCCACCGTCTGGGCCGCCGCCGTACGCAGGCCGACCGCGACCGCGACGGCCTCCTCGTCGTCCAGCAGCAGAGGCGGCAGCCTGGCCCCGGGGCCGAGCCGGTAGCCGCCCGCCGTCCCGGAGGTGGCCGAGACCGGATAGCCCAGGTCGCGGAGGCGTTCGACGTCGGAGCGGATGGTCCTCGTGCTGACGCCGAGCCGGTCCGCCAGCTCGGGGCCCGGCCAGTCGGTACGCGACTGGAGCAACGACAGCAGCCGCAGCAGCCGCGCGGCGGGGTCTCTCGTGGTCACGTCATCCACCTTTTCTCACCTCGCGGAAGTTCTGCTTCCGCGACCGGTGCCATGGTGGTCCTCCGTTCGAAACAGAAGGGATGGGCTTGGTCATGCATGCCGCAGTGGTGACAGGTGGATCGCGCGGGATCGGTCGTGCCGTGGTGGAACGGCTGGCGGGCGACGGCGCCACCGTCGTGTTCAGCTACGTGGCCGACGAGCGGGCGGCCCGGCAGGTGGAGGAGGCGTGCGGCGGGCGGGCGAGCGCCGTACGTGCGGACGCGGCCGACCCCGGCCAGGTGG
Source organism: Nonomuraea polychroma (assembly GCF_004011505.1). NCBI lineage: Bacteria > Bacillati > Actinomycetota > Actinomycetes > Streptosporangiales > Streptosporangiaceae > Nonomuraea > Nonomuraea polychroma. The sequence continues at coordinate 7,619,604 of NZ_SAUN01000001.1, read as the reverse complement.
AGCGGCTGTTCGCCGCGGCGGACGAGGTGTTCGCCGGCAAGGCCGCGGGGCCGCTGTCGGTGCTGGTCAACAACGCGGGCGTGATCGACCACACGCCGATCGACGGGCTGACCCAGGAGGTGTTCGAGCGGGTGATGGCGGTCAACGTACGCGGCGCGTTCTTCGCGGTGCAGGCGGCGGCGCGCAGGATGGCCGACGGCGGCCGGATCGTGACCGTCTCCTCCACCGGCACCGCGTGGCCCAGCGCGGGGGAGTCGGTCTACGCCGCGAGCAAGGCGGCGATCGAGCAGCTCACCCGGGTGGCCTCCCGCGAGCTCGGGCGGCGGGGGATCACGGTGAACGCGGTCTCGCCCGGGCCGACCGACACCGACATGCTGCGCGCCAACGTTCCGCCGGAGGCGACGGCCGCGGTCGCGCACATGACGGCTCTGGGCCGGATGGGCACACCCGCCGACATCGCGGCCGTGGTCGCACTGCTGGTCAGCCCGGACGCGGCCTGGCTGACCGGCCAGAACCTGACAGCGGACGGCGGCCTGGTGTGACGGCCGCCGCCCGGCGCCGGCATGTCGCGGCCCGACGTGCGACGCCGGGGTCGGGCCGGCGGATCGTGTGCCACTTGGGCAGGATCAGCGGATCGTGTGCCCCTCGGGCAGGATCAGCGGATCGTGTGCCCCTCGGGCAGGATCAGCGGATCGTGTACCACTCGGGCGGGATCAGCGGATCGTGTACCACTCGGGCAGGATCAGCGGGCCCACGGCGGGCAGGCCCAGCTCGGCGGACAGGCGGGCGAGCGGTCCCCAGGCGTCCAGCCGGATCCTGGTCAGCGCGGCCGACTTGTCCTCACTGGATTCCGGCCCGCGCAGCCGCTCCAGCGGGTTGAGCCGCGGGTACGTGCGGACGGGCGCGTCGTCGCCGAGCCCGGCTCGCTTCCTGGCCAGCGCCAGCGCGTCCTCCAGCCCGCCCAGCTCGTCCACCAGGCCCCTCGACTGCGCGTCGGCTCCGGTCCACACCCGGCCGCGGGCCAGCTCGTGGGTACGCTCCCGGGTCAGGTTGCGGCTCTTGGCGACCTTGCCCAGGAAGTCGTCGTAGATCCGGTCCAGCCAGGCGTTGATCCGTTCCCACTGCTCGGGGGAGAAGCTGCGGGACGTGGAGAACATCCCCGCGTTGGCCCCCTCAGCCACCAATTCCGAATTTATCCCCATTTTGTGGAGCAATTCGGAAAAGACGGGCTTGCCGCCGTACACGCCGATGGAGCCCGTCAGCGTGCCCGGCTGGGCCATGATCACGTCTGCGGCCATCGACACGAAGTAACCGCCGGACGCGGCCAGGTCGCCCATGGAGACGATCACCGGCTTCACCTTGCGCGTCAACGACACCTCGCGCCAAATGGTGTCGGAGGCCACGTAAGAGCCGCCGGGGCTGTCGACCCGGAAGACGACGGCCTTGATGTGCTCGTCGCGCCGGGCCGCCCGCAGCGAGGCGCTGATCGTGTCGGAGCCCATCGCCCCACCGCCGCCGAGCGGGCTCCGGCCACTCCGGCCCGTTTTGATCATGCCGGTGCCGTGGACGAGCGCGATCCCGTCGGCCATGGGATGCGGCAGCTTCCGCACGGCCGCGGCCCTGGCGTACCTGGACACGTACAGCAAGTGCGATTCGCCGCCCGCGGCCTGCTTGATCTCGTCGTACACCTCGTCCCGGTACGCCAGCCCGTCGACCAGCCCGGCATCCCGCGCCTCCGCGGCCGTGAACGGGCCCCGGTCGATCAGCTCGCGTACCTTGCCCGCGTCCAGCCGGCGGCCGTCGGCGATGCCGGCGATCATCGTCTCGGTGACCGACTCCACGATGCGGGCCGTGGACTCGCGGTGCGGCTCGGTCATGTGGTCCTGGGTGAAGGTGTTGACGGCGGTCTTGTACTCGTGCCGCTGCCCGGCCTCGAAACCCACTCCCAGCTTGGTCAGCGCCCCCTTGAGGAACCGCTGCTCCAGTGCCACGCCGGTCAGCCCGACGTCGCCGCTCGGCTGCAGGTAGACCCGCTCGAACGCGCTGGCCAGGTAGTAAGGGACGGTGCCGCCGCCGAACTCGCCGAACGTCTCGGCGAAGGCCACCGTCAGCTTGCCGGAGGCCCGGAACTGGATCACGGCCTGGCGCAGCTCCTGCACCATGGCCAGGCCCAGAGGGGCGGTCCCGATCTTCACGATCAGCGCCTTGACCCTGGAGTCCTGCCTGGCCCTGCGCAGCCCGGACAGGACGTCGGAAAGGCGCGTCTTCCGCATGGACAGCACCGCGGCGAGCGGGTCCGTCGGCGGGCCTTCCGTAATGCCTTCGGTGAGATCGAGCTCCAGCACCAGCGGGGCCGTGCGCCGCTGGCGAAGCTTGTCGACGGTTTCGAAGATCGCCTTGCCTGCGTCCATAGAAGCCACCCTAAGCGACACATTTCGAAATGCCGTTTAGAACTATACAGCTAAGGTGTATGGACCTTAGGGGTATAGTTCTACTGTGGATCCGGTGATCAAGCCTGAATACGTCTTCGACCGCGACGAGGAGTGGGCCGCCCTGGTGAGGTTCGCCACGTCGCCTAGCGCTGACGTGCGGCTCGGCATCGTGAGTGGCAGGCGCCGTCAGGGCAAGACGTTCCTTCTCGACGCTCTGGTCCAGGAAGCAGGCGGGTTCTACTTCACTGGGTTGGAAGAGACGGAGGCCGAGGCGCTTGCCCGATTCGGTCAGAGGCTGGCAGCGCGGACAGGAGGCGGCCGTTACGCGTTCGCCAACTGGGACGAGGCGCTGGAGCGGCTTTTCGCCGTCGTCCAAGAGGGGATCATCGTGATCGACGAGTTTCCCTACCTGACCAAGGCGTCGCCTTCGCTGCCCTCATTGATCCAGCACGCTCTCGATCCCAGGGGATACATCCGTCGAGGAAATGCTCGCTTGCTGCTGTGTGGCTCGGCGATGGGGGTGATGGGCAAGCTCCTGGCGGGCAACGCGCCGCTGCGCGGGCGGGCCAGCCTGGAAATGGTCGTCAAGCCGCTGGACTATCGGGCGTCCGCCGAGTTCTGGGGAACCGACGATCCGCGTCTCGCGGTGCTGGTCCACTCCATCGTGGGTGGAACGCCGGCATATCGGCGCGAGTTCGTGGCCGGCGACGCTCCGGCCTCGATGGATGACTTCGACGCGTGGGTCCTGCGCACCGTGCTCAACCGGCAGATGCCGCTGTTCCGCGAGGCGCGCTATCTGCTGGCCGAGGAGGCCGACATCCGTGACATGGCTTTGTATCACGCCGTCCTCGGCGCCATCGCCGCCGGGAACGCGACGCGGGGCGGGATCGCCAACCACATCGGCCGGAAATCTCCGGACATCGGGCATCCGCTGGCGGTGCTCGAGGACTCCCATCTGATCGCCCGTGAAGCCGACGCGTTCAGGAAGGGCAAATCCCTCTTCCGCATCTGCGAGCCCTTGATCGTCTTCTACGAGGCTGTGATGCGGAGCGAATGGCCGCGGCTGGAACGTGGCAGGTCCGAGGCCGCCTGGCACGACTCTCGAGCCAGGTTCCTGTCTCAGGTGGTCGGACCGCATTTCGAAGGACTGTGCAGGGAGTGGGCGATGCTCGCCGAGGCTGAGGTGTTCGGCGACTTCCCTGGTGAGGTGGCCGCGGGCACTGTCGCGGATCCGGTCAACCGGACGCAGATCGAGGTCGACGTGGCGGTTCTCGCCCCGGAGGAGCACGGCCGTCCGCGGCGCGTGCTGTCCCTCGGTGAGGTCAAGTGGGACAAGGTGATGACCTCAGGGCATGTGGACCGGTTGCGGCGAGCCCGCGACCTGCTGTCCGCCAAGGGCTACGACACCAGAGGCACGGTGCTCGCCTGCTACAGCGGGGCCGGATTTCAGGAGGACATTCCACGGGACGTCCGCCTGATTGGCCTGGAGAGCCTCTACTCGTAGTCGGAGACTCAGGCCGCGCCTGGCAGTCTTCTCGCCGAAGAAGGCCCTTTCCATGAAGACGCTGATCATGCAGCGCACACGGTCCCACATCAGCGCCTCCGTCATCTCACCCACTACCTACAGCCCTCACCTCGTCTTGTGCGCGGGCGGTCGGCACCAAGACATAGATGATCTTCCCCTGGTGTGGGCCCTCGGCGGCGGAGGCTTGATGCCATTTCCCCCACGCGGCCGTTACAGGGCGTGGCGGGTGTTCTGGCCTTCATCCGGGGTTAGCGGTAAACAGCAAGGGACAGCCCGAGCGGAGCGAGGACCGCTCGGGGCAGGCTCCCGTCAGGCAACCACGTAACCGGGCAAGGGGTGGGTACGCGAAGGCAACCTACCCCTTGCGTTCGTTGGTCAGAGGCGGCTGCGGAGGGCGGCGTAGACGTTGATCCGCGGGGTGGTCACCTCGGTGCCCGCGCTCGTGTAGGCGATCGGCTTGCCCGTACGCGTCAAAGCTCCCAGCAACTGGTCCACCCCTGCGCGGCGGTGCTTCTGGTGCAGCAGGGCGAAGGCGCCCGCGACGTGAGGGGTGGCCATCGACGTGCCGTTCAGGGCCGCGTACGAGTCGTCCACGATCGCCGCCGTGATGGCCACGCCCGGCGCGAAGACGTCCAGGAGCGGGCCGCGGTTGGAGAAGGCGGCCACGGCGTCCTGCTTGTCCGTGGCGCCCACCGCGACCGTGTTGGAGACGCACGCCGGCCAGGACACCGCGGCGTCGTAGCCGTTGTTGCCCGAGGCCACCACGGTCGCCACGCCCTTGGCCAGGAGCTTGTCCACCTCGGCCTTGAAGTCCGCACCGTCGCCGGTGTCGCAGGCCGTGTCGTACTGGCCGCCGCCCAGGCTCAGGTTCACCGAGGCCAGGTTGTACTGATCGGCCAGCAGGTCGGCGTACGCCATGCCGGTCAGGACCGAGGAGTCGTACGCCAGGACGCAGACGGGGCGGCCCGCGCAGTACGGCGAGTTCTCGAAGCGGCTGAATACCTGGACCGGGATGATCTTGGCCTGCGGGGCGACGCCATTGGCCGCGAGGCCGCTCGTGGCCTGGCCCGCCGCGATGCCGGCGACATGCGTGCCGTGATAGCACAGGCCGTACTGCGGCTGCGGTGCACCCGTCATGCACGCGTCCGTCTCGGCGTCCGCGGCGCCGTCGCCGATCTGGAACTGGCTGCCGTTCGGGCACAGCGGCTTGGAGCCGTCGACGGGGTCGGCGGCCGAGAAGCAGGCCTGGGCGACAATGCGGCCGCCGAAGGCGGGGTGATCCTTGTCGATGCCCGTGTCGAGGATGGCGACGGCGGTGCCCCTGCCCGTGAACCCCTGCCGGTGCGCCTTGTCGGCCCCGATCAGCGGGATGCTCTGCACCAGCGTGGGCTCGTTGAGCTTGTCCTTGCGGATGGAGACGACGTCGGACTGCTCGGCGATCTTCTCGAGTTCGGCGCGGGTGCCGCGGTAGACGAAGAAGTCCAGCTTGCCGGCGACCTCGGTGGGCGGCTGCGTGGAGACGTTCTTCCTGTCCTGCTTGACCTGCTCGGCGCTGGCCTGCGCGGAGCCGACCTGGGCGGGCTGCTGGACGCGGACGATGGCGCGGTGCTCGCCGGTCGCCGTGATCTCAGGGTCGATCTTGGATTCCGGGTCGGCGAACGCGGGTGTGGCGACGAATGTTGCCGAGGTTGCGGCTAACACGATGGCGCCGGCCAGCAGAGACGGGAGTCTCAACTGCTCCTCCGGGGATCAGGGGGCATTTGTCCACCGAAGTGTAGTAATTGGACAGGTGGTGTCAGAGGGGCTGCTGGGTTCCGTTACCGGTTCTTGTTGTATGCGCAGCCGTTTCCCGGCATGCGGAAGGGCCGGAAGCGCCCACCCGGCTCCGGCCCCGCACGTTTCTCCGTAGCGTCACACGGCGGCGCGTCCGCCGGTGATGGCACGCTCGGCGTCGATCCGCGACGTGGTCGTCGGGATGCCGCCGGCGTTGTACTGGATCCCCCGTCCCGTCCTCTGCAACCGCTGCAGGTTCTGTGCGACCGAGTCGCGAGGGAAGGCCTGCTTCAGCAGCGCGAACACGCCCGCCACGTGCGGCGCGGACATCGACGTGCCGCTCGCCTCGCCGTACCTCCCGCTCGGCACCGCCGACCTGATGCGCACGCCCGGCGCGAAGAGGTCGAGCAGCGGCCCGCGGTTGGTGAACGTGGCCAGCCTGTCGACGTCGTCGGTGGCGCCCACCGCGACGGCGGTGGAGATGCAGGCAGGGGAGGAGACGCCGTTCGCGGAGCCGTTGTTGCCGGCCGCCACCACCGGCGCCACTCCAAGGCTCACCAGCGCGTCGAACTCCGGCTTGACCGCGGCGGCACTCGGGTTGCTGTCACAGGCCCTGGTGTACGGGCCGCCCCCGCCCAGGCTCATGTTCACAGCGGCGATGTTGTACGTGCTGACCACCCTGGCGACGTACTCGAGCGCCAGCTTCTGATCCGAGGTGTAGCTCAGGAGGCACGGAGACATCCTGCCGCCCCCGCAGAGCTGGGGGTTGTCCACGCGGCTGAAGACCTGGATCGCCACGATGCCGGCCTCGGGCGCGACCCCGTTGGCCGGGGCGCCAGGGGCCATCCTGCCCGCCGCGATGCCGGCCACGTGGGAGCCGTGGTCGCAGATGCTCGCCCTGTTGACCATGCACTGCGCGGTCTCGGCGTCCGCCGCGCCGGGGCCGGTCTGGCTGGGCTGGTTGTTCGGGCAGAGTGAGACCGTGCGGTCGCTGGCGTCGGAGGAGGAGAAACACGCCTCGTTCACCAGCCGGCGAGTGAAGAAGCCGTGGTCACGGTCGATCCCCGTGTCGAGTACGGCGATCGCCGTGCCCCTGCCGGTCCAGCCTGCGGCGTTCGCCCGGTTCGAGCGGATCACGACGGTGCTGGTGTCGAGGGTGGGCCGGTGCAGCTCGTCCTTGTAGACCGACTGGACGCGGGCGTCCTTCTGGAGCTTGGCGAGCGTCGCCTGGTCCACTTCGGCGACGAAGAAGTTCGGCGACACCGCCGACTCCAGGACCCGGCTGCCCTCGGAGGCCTGTTCGATGTCGCCGGCGACGGCGTCGACGCTCTGGCCTGGCTTGACCTGGATGATGGAGCGGACGCTGGTCTTGGACTGGATCTCCTCGATGAGCTCGGGGCTGACGAGCGGAGCGCTCATGTCGGCGCTGTTGGGTGCGATGGGCGTGCCGCCCGAGCTCGGCGTGCCTGTTGTATCCGGCTCGCCGGTGTCGGCGGAGTTCGGCGCGACCGGCGCGACCGGCGCGACCGGCGCGCCCGGCTCGCCGGTGTTGGCTGAGCTCGGGGTGTTCGGTGTGCTGGGCGGGTCGGTGGTCTCGGCATGGAGCGCAGGGGTCGTGCAGAGCACGGCGGACATGGCGGCCAGCGTGGTGGCGCTGGCCAGCAAGGACCGTAGCCTCACTGTTTCCTCCGATGAAGCGGCTGTGACGTGGCTGAGGCTGGAGCCGTGAAGCTCTTCCGGCTCCCGGCTTGCTTACGGCCGCATACATCCCCACCTGCGACAACTGTGATGTCAGTGACCTATGGGGCACAGATAAGCGTTGGAGGTCTTTTTGCATTGACGAGGCATACGAGAAAAGGCCGGCCATAGCTGACCGGCCTTTTCTGAAATTCAGTTATTTGACGGTTTTGAGGATGTTTTTCGTCGCCTTCGTCAGCGCCGCCGCGGAAGGCTTGCTGCTCAGCCGCACCTTCTCCGCCGCGGTCAGCGTCGTGGTGCCGTTCGTGCCGTGCGCCCAGTTCAGCCAGGCCGTCAGCAGCGCGCTGTCGAGCTTGGCCTTACCGGTCTTGGCGTTCTTCAGCACCCGGTAGGCCTTGCCCAGCGACGACGCCTTCGTCAGCTCGGGGAACACCTTGCTCGACTTGCTGATCAGCTTCAGGTAGCAGGTGAGCGTGGCGTCGGGGATCGTGCCGCTGCTGCGGTGGATCTCCACGGCCCAGGCCTTGGCCGACATCTTCGTGGCGGCCGTGCCGCGTGTGCACACCGCCGCCGTGGTCGCCGGCGTCGGCGTGACGGTCACCGTGACCGTGACGGTCGGCAGCGGGACCGGCGAGGTGGACGACGAAGGCTCATCCGAAGGCTCGTCCGACGGGGTGTCCGAGGGAGTGTCGTCCGAAGGCTCGGGGCTCGGGCCGCTCTCCGTGGGACCGGGCTCCGGCGGAGCGACCGGGGTCTGCGTGATGGGCGGCTGCGGCGTCGCGCCGGCCAGCGCCGCCGCCAGGTCCAGGCGCGGGGTTTTGACCTCCGCACCGTTGGCCTGGTACACGTACGGCCGGCCGGTCGCCTTCAGCGTCTCGATGAGTTCGGTCATCGGCGCCTGCGGCTTGGCCTGCTTCATCAGCGCCAGTGCCCCGGCCACGTGCGGCGTGGCCATCGACGTGCCGCTGTAGACGGTCGTCACGTTGTCCGGCACCGACGACTCGATGTCCACACCCGGCGCGAACAGGTCCACCAGCGCGCCCCGGTTGGAGAAGTTCGCGATGGCGTCGCTCCCGTCGTTCGCCCCGACGGCCACCGCCGAGGAGATGCAGGCCGGGTACGACGCCCCATCGAAGAACTCGTTCCCCGCTGCCACCACGGTTGCGACGCCCTTGGCCAGCAGCGCGTCGATCTTCGGCTTGAAGATCGCGCCCTCTTCGCTCGCGTCGCAGTCGGTCTCCGACACCATGCCGCCCAGGCTCAGGTTCACCGCGGCGACCGGCTGGTTCAACCCCGCCACGTAGTCCATGGCCAGCCGCAGCGACGACTCGAACGCCAGCAGGCACGACGGTTCGCCGCAGACGTCCTCGTCGTTGACCCGGCTGAACACCTGCACCGCCACGATCCCGGCGCCCGGCGCCACGCCTCCCGTTCCGGCCGCGATGCCCGCGACGTGCGTCCCGTGATCGCACAGGTTCACACCATTGGCCAGGCACTTCGCCGTCATGGCGTCGGCCGCGCCCGGCCCGGTCTGCTCCGGCTGCCCGTTCGGGCAGAGCGACTCCACGCCGCTCTCCACGGCCGAGAAGCATGCCTCGGCCACGATCCGGTTGCCGAACCACGGGTGGTCGCGGTCAATACCGGTGTCCAGCACGGCCACCGCCTGGCCGGTCCCGGTGAAGCCCTTGCCGTGCGCCTGGTCGGCGCCGATCAGCTTGAGGCTGGGGGAGACGTCGGCAGGCGTGTACGTCCTGTCCCGGTGGATCGAGGTGACCCGCGGGTCCTCGGCCAGCTTGGCCAGCTCCTCCGCGGTGCCCTCGACGACCATGAACGACTGGTTCTGCGGACGCAGCAGCACGTCCACGCTCTGGGCCGCCGCCTGGCCGGCCACGGGCTCGTTCTGCCCGGGGTCGGTCAGCTCGACGATGGCCCGCTCGGCTCCGCCGTCGGTGGCTAAGCCATCCTCGACCTTGTCCTGAGCGGGGGTGCTGCTGGGCGCGGGGGTCGGTGTCGGTGTCGGGTCGTCTGCGTAGGCCGGACCCGATAACGGGAGCACGGCCAGCACGATCGAGCACACGATCAGGTGGCGAAGTCGCACGCGTTCTTCCTCCGAGGGGATGATCTCGGAGTTTATGGCGATTTGCCCGGCAGGCACAGGCCTGGGGGCCGGTTTCCCACCGAACTTTCAGCGGATGTTCAGAGCGTGCCCTCGTGCGTGAGCCACACCGCGCCCATCGGCGGCACCCGCAGCGTGGTGGAGTAGGGCAGTCCGTGGTACGCCTCCACGGTCGCCTCGACCTCCCCCATGTTGCCCACACCGCTGCCCCAGTAGTCGTAGGCGTCGGTGTTGACCACCTCCACCCACCGCCCGGCGTACGGCAGCCCGAGCCGGTAGTTCTCGTGCGGCGCGCCGCTGAAGTTCACCACGCACGCCACCGCCGACCCGTCGTTCGCGTAGCGGACGAACGAGAACGTGTTCCCGGAAGCGTCGTCGGCGTCGATCCACCGGAACCCTTCCGGTGAGGAGTCCTGCTCCCACAACGCCGGGGTCTCCTTGTAGATCCGGTTCAGGTCCCGGACCAGCCGCTGCACGCCCTGGTGCCCGTCGAACTCCAGCACCCACCAGTCCAGCCCGCGTTCCTCCGACCACTCGGAGCCCTGGCCGAACTCGCCGCCCATGAACAGCAGCTGCTTGCCCGGATGTGCCCACATGAACGCCAGCAGCGCCCGCAGCTGAGCGAAGCGCTGCCACTCGTCGCCGGGCATCTTGCCGAGCAACGACCCCTTGCCGTGCACGACCTCGTCGTGCGACAGCGGCAGCACGTAGTGCTCGGAGTACGCGTACAGCAGCGAGAACGTCATCTGATGGTGGTGATACTGGCGGAAGATCGGCTCGTGGCGCAGGTACTCCAGGGTGTCGTGCATCCACCCCATGTTCCACTTGAACCCGAACCCGAGCCCGCCCAGGTGCACCGGCCGCGACACCCCCGGCCAGGCCGTCGACTCCTCCGCCACGGTCGAGATGCCGGGCTCCTCGCGGTAGCAGACAGCGTTCATCTCCTTGAGGAAGTCGACCGCGTCGAGGTTTTCCCTGCCGCCGTAGACGTTCGGCGTCCACTCGCCCTCGCGGCGCGAGTAGTCCAGATAGAGCATCGACGCCACCGCGTCCACCCGCAGGCCGTCGATGTGGAACTCCTTGAGCCAGTAGAGCGCGTTGGCGACCAGGAAGTTACGCACCTCTCTGCGGCCGAAGTCGAAGACGTACGTGCCCCAGTCCGGGTGCTCGCCCCTGGCCGGGTCCGCGTGCTCGTACAGCGGCGTGCCGTCGAACCGCGCCAGCGCCCAGTCGTCCATCGGGAAGTGCGCGGGCACCCAGTCCAGCAACACGCCGATGCCGTGCTGGTGCATGCGGTCCACGAAATGACGGAACTCGTCGGGGGTGCCGAACCTGGCCGTGGGCGCGTAGTAGGACGTCACCTGGTAGCCCCACGACCCACCGAACGGGTGCTCGGCCACCGGCAGCAGCTCCACGTGCGTGAAGCCCAGGTCGGCGACGTACTCCGACAGCTGGTCGGCCAGCTCCACGTACGTCAACCCGGGCCGCCACGACCCCAGATGCACCTCGTAGACGCTCATCGGCTCCGCCTGCGGGGGCTTCTCCCGCCGGCTGGTCATCCAGGAGTCGTCCGCCCAGCTGTAGGCGGACTTGTCCACCACGGAGGCCGTCATCGGCGGCACCTCTGTCCGCCTGGCCATCGGGTCGGCCTTGTCCCGCCATATCCCGTCAGCGCCGAGGATCTGGTACTTGTACCGCTCGCCCGGCCCGAGCCCGGGGATGAACAGCTCCCACACCCCCGACCGGCCCAGCGACCGCATCGGGTAGGCGGTGCCGTCCCAATGGTTGAAGTCGCCGACGACCCTGATGCCGCGCGCGTTCGGCGCCCAGACGGCGAACGCGGTGCCCTCGACGTCCTCATGCTTCATGACGCGCGCGCCGAGCGCCTCCCACAGCCGCTCGTGCCGCCCCTCCCCGATGAGGTGCAGGTCCACTTCGCCCAGCGTGGGCCAGTGCCGGTACGGGTCGCGGAAGGTGTGCGGCTCGGCGCCCGCGTACTTGACGCTGAGCGTGTAGTCGGGCACCTTGTCCAGGCCCGGGACCGTGACCTCGAACACCCCGTGAGCCTGGTGCTTCATGTCATGGGCCGAACCGTCCTCCATCACCACCCTGACCCGCTCGGCGAGTGGGCGCAGCGCCCGGAAGACCACCCCGCCGGCGACCGGGTGCGCCCCGAGCACAGAGTGGGGATCATGGTGCGCTCCGCCCGCCAGGCGGTCGAGCTCTGTCCTCATCGGCATGCTCCCAACCTTGCCCTATGATGACCGTCCATCCCAGGCACTGCCCGCTTTCACCAAGACAATCACAGAAAGTGCAAAATCCCGGCTTCATCACGAGGGCCTGCCGGGAAGGGATAACCGATCCTTTCCGACTTCTTGACTCGACATACTGGTGCGCTGCTCGGTCAACCCCTCACGAAAGGATCGAGCCATGCACCCGCCACCGCCCCAGCCGTTGCGCCCGGTCCGCGGCTTAGCGATCTTCACGGTAGTGGCGCTGGTGTGCGACTCACTCCTCGGCATCGTCGTCGCCGTGATCGACCTGTGGCACGCGGCCGGCTGGTGGGCGGTCGTCCGCAAGATCACTGACGTGCAGGAGGAACAGCGGTACGCGGCCGCCGTTCCCAGTGTCCCTGGCGCGTATCCGGCGTATTAGCTGTACTCGACCAGGAGGTCCTCGAGCGGCAGGGTGCCGCCCCGGGACACTGCCGCCGCGGCCTGCTCCCTCCCGAGGGCCGCCTCCACCGCCGCAGTGATCCTGTCCACGTCGCCCCGCTCGCCGGCCGGCAGCGGGGCGCCCACGGACGACCTGAGGGCCGCCGCCTGGCCCAGCAGCAATCCCGCCTCCTCGTGCCGTCCGGCGAGTGCCCGTGCGCCTGCCAGGCCCTCCAGCGCCAGCGCCGTGGCCCGCGGGTCGCCGACCTTGCGGGCCGCGGCCAGCCCCTGCAGCTGCAGCTCCAGCGCCGCCGCCGGGTCGCCCCGCTGCTCGGCGGCGAAGCCCAGCTCGGCCAGGATCAGCGCGGCTCCTGGCTCGCCCGCCACGTCCCTGACCCAGTCCAGCCACGTGCGCAGCCGCCGCTCGGCCTCCTCCAGCCGGCCCTGCCGCCTGGCCGACAGCGCGAGCCCGAGCTCGGCGAACTCCTCGGCGGGACGGTTGGACTGCGCTGCCGCGAGCCGCCTGGCCCGCTCGTGGTAGTCGTCGGCCGCCGCGTAGTCGCCGGTCAGCAGGGCGATCCTGCCCAGCCGCGACAGCGCGTCAGATACCGAGCTCCACAGTCCCAGCTCCTCGGCCATCCGCAGGCCGTCCGTACGCAGCGCGGCGGCCCGCTCGTAGTCACCGGTGATCTCGGCGAGCGTGCCGAGGTTCTCCGCGGCCCGCATCTCGCCCCACTGGTCGCCGATCTCCCGGAACAACCTCAGCCCCTGCTCGCCGTCCCGTCGCAGTGCCTCCAGGTCACCCCGCATGGCGGCGTACCTGGCGAGCACGTTGAGCGCCGCGGCCGTGCCCCACCGGTCGCCCAGCTCCCTGAAATCCTCCAACGCCGCGCGCACCATGCTCTCGCTCGCCGACAGGTCGTCGTATCCGAACATCGCGAACCCGGCGAACCACCTCGCCCTGGCCCTGGCGAGCGGATCCTCGATGGCCTCGAACAACGCCGTCTCCAGAACCTGCGGCTGCCCTGCCAGCATGCGCAGTCCCGCGAGCCACACCTGGGTCTCGGCCGCGTCGCCGCAGACGGACAGGGCGCTCTCCAGGGCCCGCAGGGCCTCGCTGAGCCGGCCGCGCAGCACCCAGTACCAGGCCATGGCGTTCACCAGCCGGACGGCCACCTCGGCGGCGCGCTGCCGCACCGCTGTGTCCAGCGCGGCCCTCAGGTTGGCGCCCTCGGTGTCGAGCCGGGCGAGCCACTCCCGCTGTCCGGCTCCTCTGAGGTCGGCGCGTTCGGCGAGGGCGGTGTAGTAGCGGCTGTGCCGTGCCATGATCAGGTCGCGCTCGCCCGCCTCGGCCAGCCGTTCGTGGCAGTAGGCGGCGACCGACTCCAGCAGCCGGAACCGGGGCCCGGGGGTCCGCACCACCAGCGACCGGTCCACCAGCCTGGCCAGCAGGTCGAGCACGTCCACACCCGGCTCGGCGCACACCTGCTCGGCCGCCTCCAGCGTGCATCCGTCGGCGTGCACGGCCAGCCGCCGCAGCACCGTTCGCTCTTGCCCGGACAGCAGCTCCCAGCTCCAGTCGATCATCGCCCGCAGGGTCTGCTGCCTGGCCGGGGCGTCGCGCACCCCTGAGGCGAGCAGCCGGAACCGGTCGTCAAGCCGCTCGGCGAGCTGCCGCGGAGTCAGCACCCGCATCCTGGTCGCGGCCAGCTCCAGCGCCAGTGGGAGGCCGTCCAGCCTGGCGCAGATCTCCGCCACGTCCGCATCCGGCTCGACCCCCGCCCGCGCCGCGAACAACTCCACCGCCGCCTCCGGCGCCAGCGGTGGCACGCCCCACAGGGCCTCACCTTCGATACGCAACGACTCCTGGCTGGTGGCCAGGATCCGCAGCCCGGGCACGGCTCGCAGCAGCCGGGCCACCAGCGCGGCGACCTGCTCCACGACGTGCTCGCAGTTGTCCAGCACGAGCAGTGTGCGCTTGCCCTGGAACGCGGCCGCCAGCCGATCGACCATGGACCCCGCCACGTCGTCCCGCAACCCCAGGACGCCGCCGATCGCCTCCGCCACCTCGACGACCCCGGCGTGCGGCCGCAGCGCCGCCAGCTCCACCAGCCACACATCTCCGTCGGTGGCGTGCCCTCCAGACTCCGCGGCGCCTGCCATCGGGACGGGGGCACTCGGGGCCGCCGCGGCCGCCAGGGCCAGGCGCGTCTTGCCGACGCCCCCCGGCCCCGTGAGCGTGACCAGCCGGTTGGCCCGCAGCAGCGCCCGGACCTCGGCCACCGCCTCCTCCCGCCCGATCAGGCGGCTCAAAGGCGCGGGCAGGTTGGTCCGAGGCCGCACAGCAACCACGTCCAGGGCCGGGTCCTGGCGCAGGATCGCCTGATGCAGCGCCGCCAGCTCGGATGACGGGTCCGCCCCGAACTCGTCCCGCAGCCTGCGCCGCAGATCCTGGTAAGCCGCCAGCGCTTCACTCTGCCGCCCCGCCAGGTAGAGCGCCCGCACGTGCACGCCCCTCAGCCGCTCGCGCAGCGGGTGCGCGGCCACCAGCTCGCCCAGGTCTGCGGCGACGAGCGCGTGCTCGCCCAGTTCCAGCCGCGCCTCCGCCAGGTGCTCAACCGCCACCAGCCGCTGCTCCTCCAGCCGCGCCACGGCGGCCTGCGCGAACGGCTCGTCGGCGAACTCGGCATAGGCCCCGCCCCGCCACAGATCGAGCGCCTCCCGCAGAAGGGAGAGCCGTTCGCGGACGTCATCGGCGTGTTGGGCACGCTCCAGCAGCGTCTCGAACCGGCCGGCGTCCACCGCGTCCGGCTCCACGCGCAGCACGTAGCCGGGCGCCCGGTAGACCACCAGCTCCCGGTCCCCGAGCACCCTGCGCAACTGCGACACCTTCACCCGGAGCGCGGCAGGCGCGTTGGCGGGCGGGCGCTCGCCCCACAGGTCTTCGATCAGCCGGTCGGCCGAGACTGTCCGGCCGGCGTGGATCAGCAGATCGGCGAGGAGCGCCCGGACCTTGGTCTCCACCACCCGGACCGGCTCCCCGCCCGCCCCCCGCACCACGAGCGGCCCCAGCACCCCGAACCGCATCCCGCCCCCCGTAACCGACTCCGAACCAGACCATAACGTCGCCCTCCGACACTTTCCGCATGACAGAAAACATCAGCGTTCTCGGCCTCGGCCTCATGGGCTCCGCGCTCGCCGACGCCCTGTTGTCCGCCGGTCACCACGTCACCGTTTGGAACCGCACGCCTGCCAAGGCCGACCCGTTGATCGCCAAGGGCGCCGTCCGCGCCGCCACCCCGGCGGAGGCCGTGGAGGCGAGCCCCCTGGTGATCGCCTGCCTGCTCGACTACCCGTCCGTCCACGAGGTCCTCCAGGACACCCCGCTGGCCGGGAAGACGGTCGCCAACCTCACGACCGGCCGCCCCGGCGAGGCACGCGAGGCCGCCTCCTGGGCGGCCGAGCGCGGGGCCGACTACGTGGACGGCGGCATCATGGCCGTGCCCCACATGATCGCCAAGCCCGGCGCCCTGATCCTCTACAGCGGCTCCAGCGCCGCATTCGAGCGCCACGAGCAGGCGTTCGCCGTCATGGCCGAGGCCCGGTACGTGGGGGAGGACGCCGGTATGGCGCCGCTGCTCGACCTGGCCATGCTGACCGGCATGTACGGCCAGATGGCCGGCTTCCTGGAGGCGGCGGCCATGGTCACGTCGGCGAAATACCCGTTGAAGGAGTTCACCACGGACTTGCTTATTCCCTGGCTCAACGCCATGGCCGCTCTCCAGCCGGACTGGGCCGAGAAGATCGAGACGGGCGACCACAGCACGGAGGTGTCCAACCTGGAGATCAACCGGGCAGGCATGGAGAACCTCGTCCGGGCCTTCCGTGAGCAGGGCGTCAAGCCGGACCTGCTGCTGCCCATGAAGACCGTCATCGACCAGCGCACGGCCAGGGGGCTCGCGCACGAAGGCCTGTCGGGACTGGTCGAAGAGCTCTACAACTGAGCTCGCGGGCGGAAGGCGGCCAGCGGGATGGAGACCCACGTGGGCCGGTTCCTGGCCTCGTACACCACCTCGTACACCGCCTTCGACAGCTCGAACGCCCGCAGCAGCGCCGCGTCCGCCCGGTTGATCACACCGCCGCCCTCCATGTAGCCGTCCAGGAAGGCGTGCCGGTTGCGGTCCGCCCACTCCTGGGCCCTGGGCTCCAGTTCGTCGGCTTCCGGGCGGCCGGCGAGCAGGTGCCTGGCTGCGTAGTCGAACGAGCGCAGCATCCCCGCCACGTCGCGCAGCGGCGACGACAGCGCCCTGCGCTCGGCCAGCGGCTGCCCCGGCTCGCCCTCGAAGTCCAGCACCACCCAGTCGGTCGGGGTGCGCATGACCTGGCCCAGGTGGTAGTCACCGTGAACCCGCTGCACAGGCACCTCGGTGGTGAGCAGCTCCATCTCGTGGTAGACGTGCTCAACCGCGCTCACGTGCGGACGCAGCTCCGGCACCTCGGCCACGGCCCGCCCCAGCCGCCGCCTGAAGGTCTCCGCCATGCGTTTGACCTCGTGCGTCTCGATGACCTCGATGGGGAAGGCGGCGGCCAGCTCCCGGTGCACCTGGGCGGTGGCGATGCCGAGCCGCTCCGACTCGCCCGCGAAGTCGCCGCCCGCCTCGGCGGCCTTGATCTCGGGCGGGCTGGCGTACAGGTCGCGCACGCTGGTCAGCGCCAGGTCCCAGCCGTCGTTGGCGTTGGACAGGAACTCCTGCATGAACGCCAACGTGGTGTCCGTGCCGTCGAGGTCGGTCTCGATCCACCCGTACGGCTGCGCGATGTGCGGGGCGTTCCCGGCGGCCAGGGCGGTGATGATCTCCAGCTCCGGGTTGACCCCCGGAATGAGGCGACGGAAGAGCTTGCAGATGTAGGCGTCGCCGTACACGAGAGAGGTGTTGGACTGCTCCGCCCCGAGCACGAGGCTGCGCTGCGTCGTGTCGATCTCGGTGCCGGCGACGTGGCGCATGCGCAGGCCGCTGCGGGTCTCGTCGCGGGCCATGCCTTCGAGCAGCCAGCCGGTGCGGTCGGAGTCGTGGGCGGCGTCGTACAGGTAGGTGTCGTCGACCGTGGCGATCAGGGCGTGGGTCAGGCGGTCGGGGAGCTGATGACTGCGCTCGCCCAGCAGGAGCTGGTACCGGTCGCGCGAGCCGTCCTGCCAGACGGCCACGATCAAGTGTCTGAGCCCGGGCGTCAGCTCGACGTCCGAGTCGATCGACAGCTCGTCGATCGGGCGCCCCTTGCCGCCGAACCACCGTTGACGTCCGATCCATGCGGCAAGGAGCTCAGCAAGCACGTCCTACTCCTCCTGGATTATGGCCGGCGGGAGTGTGAACCAGTAGAACCCATGCCCAGGTAGCGTCAAAAGATACGGAAGTTCGCCAATTGCCGGAAATGGCACGCCTCCCATGGTTTCAACGGGGGAGACGCCGACGAATCGCCGCAGGTCCAGCTCGACCGGCTGGGGAAAGCGTGACAAGTTGTTCACGCAGAGCATCCGGTCGTCGCCCAGTTCCCTGACGAAGGCGAGCACGCTCGGGTTGGAGGAGTTGAGCTCGATGTATTCGCCCAGGCCGAACACGGGATGCCGCTTGCGGATCTCGATCATCCGCTTCGTCCAGTGCAGCAGCGAGCCGGCGTTCTTCTGCTGGGCCTCGACGTTGATGGCCTGGTAGCCGTAGATCGGATCCATGATCACCGGCAGGTAGAGCCGCCCAGGATCGCAGTCGGAGAAGCCCGCGTTGCGGTCCGGATCCCACTGCATGGGCGTGCGCACGCCGTCGCGGTCGCCGAGCCAGATGTTGTCGCCCATGCCGATCTCGTCGCCGTAGTAGAGCACCGGGGAGCCGGGCAGCGACAGGAGCAGCGCGGTGAACAACTCGATCTGGTTGCGGTCGTTCTCCAGCAGGGGCGCCAGGCGGCGGCGGATGCCGACGTTCGCCCGCATGCGCGGGTCCTTGGCGTATTCGGTGTACATGTAGTCGCGTTCCTCGTCCGTGACCATCTCGAGCGTGAGCTCGTCATGGTTACGGAGGAAGATCCCCCACTGGCAGTTCTCCGGAATCTTCGGTGTTTGGGCCAAGATTTCGGAGATGGGGTAACGGGACTCCCGGCGTACGGCCATGAAGATGCGGGGCATCAGCGGGAAGTGGAAGGCCATGTGGCACTCGTCGCCGCCGCCCACCGGGTCGCCGAAGTACTCCACCACGTCCGACGGCCACTGGTTGGCCTCGGCCAGCAGCACCCGGTCCGGGAAGAGCCGGTCCACCTCGGTGCGGATGCGCTTGAGGTATTCGTGGGTCCGCGGGAGGTTTTCGCAGTTGGTGCCCTCTTCCTCGAAGAGGTAGGGGACCGCGTCCAGCCGGAAGCCGTCGATGCCCAGGTCCAGCCAGAAGCGCAGCACCTCCAGCATGGCTTCTTGAACGTCCGGGTTCTCGTAGTTGAGGTCCGGCTGGTGGTGGAAGAAGCGGTGCCAGTAGTACTGGCCGCGCACCGGGTCGTAGGTCCAGTTGGACGTCTCGGTGTCGATGAAGATGATCCGGGCGTCCTGGTACTTCTCATCGGTGTCGGACCACACGTAGAAATCGCCGAACGGCCCCTCCGGATCGTGCCGCGAGGCCTGGAACCACGGGTGCGCGTCGCTGGTGTGGTTCATCACCAGGTCGGCGATAACGCGCATGCCGCGCTTGTGTGCCTCCTCGACGAGCCGCACGAAGTCTCCCAGATCCCCGAACTCGGGCAGGATCTTCATGAAGTCGGCGATGTCGTAGCCGCCGTCACGCAGCGGCGACTCGTACAACGGCAGCAGCCACAAGCAGTCGACGCCCAGCCACTGCAGGTAGTCGAGCTTGCTGATGAGGCCACGGATGTCCCCCGTGCCGTCACCGTTGGAGTCGGCGAAGCCCCTGATCAGGACCTCGTAGAAGACCGCGTGCTTGTACCAGTAAGGATCGCGCGGCTTTTCCTCGTCAAAGGTGTTGGGAATGGGTGCGGAGCTCATGAGCGCCCTCGCCGGGTGCTCATGAGGGAGGCGCTTTCACACACGTTGAAGACTCCCCGCTGAATTCTGTTCTACCGTGGCGCGGCTCGGACGGTGAGAATGTGGGCAGGCTGGATGTGAGGGTCGAGGCGTACATAGTTGCTCTGCCTCCAGCGGTATGACTCGCCTGAGAGCTCGTCGTCGACGACGAACTCGGCGCCCCAGTCGAGGCCGAGCGCGGGCAGGTCAAGATCAACAGTTGCCTCGTGGGTGTGGTGCGGATCCAGGTTGACGACCGCCAGAACGACGTCGCCCATCCCGTGCCTTCGTGTGGCCGTGTCATAGGCGCCCGGAAGCCGCTTCGAGAAGCAGACGATGTCCGGTTGGTCGACCCTGTGGAACCGTAGATTACGCAATTCCTGCAGTGCCGGATGCGCTCTTCGGAACAAATTCAGGTGCGTGATGAACGGGGCAAGGCTTCGTCCCTCACGTTCGGCCGTAATCCAATCGCGGGGCTTGTACTGATATTTCTCACTATCTAGATATTCCTCGCTGCCTGGGCGAACCGGGATATTTTCTCCGAGTTCGTACCCTGAATAGACCCCCCAGGTCGGCGACGTGAGCGCGGCCAGCACCGCCCTGATCTTGAACGCCGGGATCCCGCCGTGCTGCAGGAACTCGTGCAGGATGTCCGGCGTGTTCACGAACAGGTTCGGCCGCAGGTAGGCGGAGGTCTCGTGGGAGAGCTCCGCGAGGTAGCTCTCCACGTCGTGCTTGGAGTTCTTCCACGTGTAGTACGTGTACGACTGGTGAAAGCCGATCTTGGCGAGCGTGCGCAACATCGCCGGCCGGGTGAACGCCTCCGACAGGAAGATCACGTCCGGGTCGGTCGTGTGGATGTCGGCCAGCAGCCGCTCCCAGAACCCCACCGGCTTGGTGTGTGGATTGTCCACCCGGAAGATCCGCACCCCGTGGTCCATCCAGTGCCGCACCACCCGCCTGACCTCGGTGTAGATGCCCTCGGGGTCCTTGTCGAAGTTGATCGGATAGATGTCCTGGTATTTCTTCGGCGGGTTCTCGGCGTACGCGATGGAGCCGTCGGCCCTGATCGTGAACCACTCGGGGTGCTCCTTGACCCACGGGTGGTCGGGCGAGCACTGCAGCGCGAGGTCCAGCGCCACCTCCATGCCCAGCTCGCGCGTGTGCGCCACGAACTCGTCGAAGTCCTCGATCGTGCCCAGGTCCGGGTGCACCGCGTCGTGGCCGCCGTCCTCCGACCCGATCGCCCAGGGCGAGCCCGGGTCGTCCGGCTCCGGGCTCAGCGTGTTGTTACGCCCCTTGCGGAACGTGGTGCCGATGGGGTGGACGGGCGGCAGGTAGACGACGTCGAACCCCATCTTGGCGATCGCGGGCAACCTTTTGGCCGCCGTCTGGAAGTTTCCGGACTTGGAGATGCCCTGGTCGCTGACGATCGCCCCCTCCGATCGAGGGAAGAACTCGTACCACGAGCCGTAGAGCGCCCGGCGCCGGTCCACCCTGATCTTGTGGGACTTGGACCGGGTCACCAGCTCCCGGAACGGATGCGCCTCCAGCAGGGCGGCGGTCTCGGGCAACTGCGCGATCGACAGCCGGGCCCTGGGGTCCAGGTTCTCGTCACGCAGGGTGGCCGCGACGGACAGCAGCGCCGCCCGGTGCCCGCAGGTGCTCTCGCCGTTCCCGTTGTTCTTCTGCCCGTTCGCGCCGTTGTTGCCGTCCTTGCCATGCTTGGGGGTGCCGTTGGCGCAGTCCGCGGTGCGTACGGCCTTGGCGGCCCGCTCGAAGAGCCGTGCGCCTTCCTCGCACATGAGATCGACGTCCATGCCGCGCGGGATCTTGATCTCCGCGTCGTGCAGCCAGGTGTGGATCGGGTCGCTCCACGCCTCCACGCGGAACAACCAGTCGCCTTCCGCGGGCAGGGACACGTCCACGCCCCACCGGTCGGTGCCGGGCGCGAGCTCGCGCATCGGTCTCAAACGGCCACGCTGCCCGTCGGGCGCGGTCAGCACCACGCCCGCGGCCACAGAGTCGTGGCCCTCTCTGAACACGGTCGCCGAGACCTGGAAGGTCTCGCCGGCGACCGCCTTCGCGGGCCACTGCCCGCAGTCGACGACGGGGGAGATGTCCGTGATGGGAATTCGTCCGATCATCGCATTTCAAGGGTTTGCGGCGGCGCACCCGGTGCCGCCGGAGGCTTTCCTCGGCAGGATCGATCCTCGCACGTAAATTGTGGACAGCAGTGGATAGACCTCCCGACTGGTGTCCCGGGAGAGCCCAACAATAGGGAAAGTTGCCCCAATGCTCCCTCTTCATGCTTGTTCTCGGAAGGGGTTTGAACAGGCTTCATGGGGGTGAAGGACTGACTGGTCCCTCCTAGCCCGTAGGGTGCACATCGTGAGAGCTATTCGCCGGTTCACCGTCCGCACCGTCCTGCCCGCGGAGCTGGCCGCCCTCGGCGAGCTTGTCCACAACCTCCGCTGGTCATGGCACCCGGAGACGATAGATCTTTTCGCCGAGGTCGACGCGGAGCTCTGGGAGCAGGTCGGCCACGATCCCGTGGCCCTGCTCGGCGCCGTCACGCCGGACAGGCTGACCGAGCTGGCCGCCGACCGCCGCTTCCTGCGCCGTCTCGCCGACGCCGCCGACGACCTGCGTGAATACATGACCTCGCCGCGCTGGTATCAGACGTTGCCCGACGGCGCGCGCGCCATCGCGTACTTCTCGCCTGAATACGGCATCGCGGCCGCGTTGCCGCAGTATTCCGGCGGTCTCGGCATCCTGGCCGGCGACCACCTCAAGGCGGCCAGTGACCTGGGCGTGCCGATCCTCGCGGTCGGCCTGCTCTACCGGCACGGCTACTTCACGCAGTCGCTGTCGCCCGAGGGCTGGCAGCTGGAGCACTACCCGTCGCTCGACGCGGGCGGCCTGCCGCTGAGCCTGCTCAAGGAGGCCGACGGCAGCGCCGTCAAGATCCGCCTCGCCCTGCCGGACGAGCGCGTGCTGCACGCGCAGGTGTGGGTCGCGCAGGTGGGCCGGGTGCCGCTGCTGCTGCTCGACTCCGACGTGGCCGAGAACGACAACTCCGCCCGCGACATCACCGACCGCCTCTACGGCGGCGGCACCGACCACCGGCTCATGCAGGAGCTGCTGCTGGGCGTCGGCGGCGTGCGCGCCATCAGGGCATACTGCCGCATCACCGGGCATGCCGAGCCCGAGGTGTTCCACACCAACGAGGGCCACGCCGGCTTCCTCGGACTGGAGCGCATCCGCGAGCTGACCGAGTCCCGCCTCTCCTTCGACGAGGCGCTGGAGGCCGTGCGGGCGGGCACGGTGTTCACCACGCACACGCCCGTGCCCGCGGGCATCGACCGGTTCCCCGTCGACATGATCGCGCGCCACTTCGGCGGCTCGGCCGCCTGGCCGACCGTGCCGGTGGAGCGCATCCTGGCGCTGGGCGCCGAGTCCGACCCCGGCCGGTTCAACATGGCCGTCATGGGCATGCGGCTGGCCCAGCGGGTCAACGGCGTGTCCAAGCTGCACGGCCAGGTCAGCCGGGACATGTTCAAGGGGCTCTGGCCGGGATTCGACGTGGACGAGGTCCCGATCGGGTCGATCACCAACGGCGTGCACGCGCCGACCTGGGTCGGCCGCGAGTTCATGGAGCTGGCCGGCCGCGAGCTGCCCTCGCTGCTGGAGCGGGCCCGCGGCTGGGAGGGCATCCAGAAGATCTCCGACAGCGACATCTGGCAGATCAGGGGCACGCTGCGCCGTCGCCTGGTCGAGGGTGCCAGGGTCCGTCTCCGCAAGGCCTGGCGCGAGCGCGGCGCCTCCGACGCCGAGCTGGGATGGATCGACGACGCGCTCGACCCCGACGTGCTGACGATCGGCTTCGCCCGGCGCGTGCCGTCCTACAAGCGGCTCACGCTCATGCTGCGCGACCCCCAGCGGCTGGCCGAGCTGCTGCTCGACCCGGCGAAGCCGGTCCAGATCGTGATCGCCGGCAAGGCCCACCCCGCCGACGAGGGCGGCAAGAAGCTGATCCAGCAGATCGTCAAGTTCGCCGACCAGCAGCACGTCAGGCACCGGATCGTGTTCCTGCCGGACTACGACATGACGCTGGGCCAGCTCATGGTCCAGGGCTGCGACGTGTGGCTCAACAACCCGCTGCGGCCCCTGGAGGCCTCCGGCACCTCCGGCATGAAGTCCGCGCTGAACGGCGGGCTCAACCTGTCCATCCGCGACGGCTGGTGGGACGAGTGGTACGACAGCACCAACGGCTGGGCCATCCCCACCGCCGACGGCGTGAGCGACCAGGATCGGCGTGACGAGCTGGAGGCCGCCGCCCTGTACGACCTGATCGAGCACGAGGTGTCCGACCGGTTCTACGACCGCCCCGGCGACGGGCTGCCGCGGCGCTGGATGGAGATGGTCAAGCACACCCTGGCCTCGCTCGGGCCCAAGGTGCTCGCCGGGCGCATGCTCCGGGACTATGTCGTGGACCTCTACACCCCGGCCGCGAAGGCCGCCAGGGCGCTGTCGGCGGACTCGTACGCGCCGGCGAAGGCGTTCGCCGCCTGGCGGGTCCGCGTCACCAGGGCCTGGCCCGGCATCCGGGTGGAGCACGTCGAAGCCTCGGGCGTGGGGGACACGCCGGAGGTCGGGGCCACCGTCGAACTGCACGCCACGATCGCGCTCGGTGACCTGGAAACGGACGACGTGCTGGTCGAGGCGGCCTATGGGAAGGTCGGGCCACACGACGAGCTGATGCATCCCTCGTACGCGAAGCTGACCGTGGGGTCGGTGGACGACGACGGGAGGGCTCACTACACGGGCACGGTGCCGCTCGACCGCACGGGTGCTTTCGGGTACACCGTGCGCGTTGTCCCGTACCACCCGCTCGTCGCCACTCCGGCCGAATTGGGGCTGATCGCGGTTCCTGAGGAGCCCGCGGGCATGACAAACGGCACGTTGCGTTAAACGAGCGGCATAATCGTCACGTGGACGACAGCGGCAACGGCCTGCGGGCCGACACTCTGGTGGCCACGGTTCGCGGTGTGCTGCCGTCCCTGACGCCGGCCGCCCAGACCGTCGCCCGGCTCATCTTGGAAGACCCCGCCACGGTGGCCAGGAGCACCATCACGGAGCTCTCGGCCGCCTCGGGCACCAGCGAGGCCACGATCGTGCGGACGGCCCGCCTGCTCGGGTTCGCCGGATATCCGCAGCTGCGCCTGGCCCTGGCGGCCGCCGCCGCGCAGCCGGACCGGCTCGTGCCCGGCGACCTCGCGCCCGACGACCCGCTGTCGGAGGTGATCCAGAAGGTCGCGCGGGCCGAATCCGAGGCGATCAACGACACGGTGGCCCAGTTGACCTCGGAGCGGCTCGGCCTGGTCGTCGACGCGATCGTCGCGGCCCGGCGGATCGACGCCTACGGGGTCGGCGCGTCCGGGCTGGTGGCCGAGGACGTCGCACAGAAGCTGCTGCGCATCGGCCTGTCCAGCCACGCCTTCCAGGACGCGCACCTGGCGCTGACCAGCGCGGTCCTGCTCAGGGAAGGCGACGTGGCGATCGGGATCAGCACGTCGGGGGAGACCCCGGACGTGATCGAGCCGCTGTCGCGGGCGAAGGAGGCGGGCGCGACCACGGTCGCGATCACCAACAACCCGCGCTCGTCCATCGCGGAGCTGGCCGAACACGTGCTGATCTCGGCCGGGCGCGAGACGGAGTTCCGCCCCGGCGCCCTGGCCAGCCGGATCAGCCAGCTCCTCGTCGTCGACTGCGTGTTCGTCGGCGTCGCCCAGCGCACGTACGACTCCTCTCAGGAGGCGCTCGCGAGCACCAGGCGCGCCGTCAAGGAGTTCACCCGGAGAAACTCACCTGCACGTCGTCAGCCTTGACGAACATCACGCGGTGGCCGAACTGGATCTCCAGATACTTGGTCTTCCCCCGGACCACCTGGTGGTCCTCCAGGTTGAAGGTGACCGCCCGGTAGTACTCCGTGGCCGCCGGGCCGCCGAGAGTGTACTTCTCGCCTGCCGAGAACGTGTACTGCAGCGGTGTCACGGCCTGGTAGGGAACGCCCGCCGGGTACGCCTCCTGCTCCGGGTACGCCCGGCCGTACACCGGCACGGTCGCCTTGCCCGGCTTCGGGGTCACGACCAGGCCCATGGACGGGATGGCGGTCGGGGCGTCGGCCGGGTTGTGGAACCACGCCTTCTGGCCGAGATACCAGATCGCCGTCCAGTCACCCTGGCGGTCGGCCACCGCGAAGCGCTGGCCGGTGCTGGCGCGGGCGCTGTGGTCGTACACGCTGTAGAGGGACCCGCCGGTGGGGTGCTTGCCGATGTCCTTGACCAGCGGGGCGTCGGCACGCGGCTCGGTACGCAGCCAGACAGTGCCGGCCGGCAGCGGCGGGCAGGCCGCTGACGGGTTCTTGCGGTCGCACCCGTAGAAGTACGGCTTGTTCGTGGCGAAGTCCGGCCTGATCATGATCGATCCGGCCTGCGGCCCGCCGAACTGGTGCAGCGGCGCCCCCATCAGCTGGAAATAGTGCGCCCAGTCCCAGAACGGGCCGGGGTCCTCATGCATGCCCCTGACCGTCGACGGCAGGGTGCCGGGGACGTTGTCGTGGCCCAGGATGTGGGCGCGGTCCAGCGGCACGCCGTGCCTGAGCGCCAGGTAGCGGACCAGGCGGGCCGAGGAGCGGTACATCGCCTCGGTGTACCAGGTGCTGCCCTCGGCCAGGAAACCCTCGTGCTCGATGCCGATGGACTTGGCGTTGATGTACCAGTTGCCGGCCTGCCAGGCGACGTCTTTGGACTTGATGTGCTGGGCGATGTGGCCGTCGGTGGAGCGGATGGAGTACTGCCAGCTCGCGCGGTAGTTCGGGTCCTGGTTGAGGCGGATGGAGGGCAGGAAATAGCCCTCCATGTCGTGAATGATGATGTAGTCGATCTTCTGGCTGTACGGCCGGTTCGCCAGGTCGTAGTGCCCGTAGTTGCCATTGGGCAGCTGCTGGTAAGCCGACGGAATCCACTCGCAGGAGACCGAGGCGGGACACTCGACGCCGTCAGGGCGCGTCGGGCGCAGGCCGAGCTTCTCCAGCCACTTCTCGATCTTCACGAGGTCGGGCACAGCCGGCAGCCGGACCCGCTCCCCATCGTGGGTGGTCCGCTCGGCGCCCTCCTTGATCGTGTTGAAGACCTCGTCGGCGAAGAACTTGGCGGCGCCGGCCTCCTCGGCGCCCGAATACTTGGCGACGGCGCCGTACCATTCGCCAGGGCTGTCGCTCAGCGGTGCGCCGAGCGCCTTCTGGTAGTCGGCCAGCAGCGCCGCGCCGCCCCGGATGTTGGCGGCGTCGTCCGTGCGCAGCCGCTCGTGGCTCTCGCCGGTGAGCTCGGCCGCCCGCTCCATGGTGCGCAGGGAGGCGGGGATCTCGGTGGGAGTGGGCTCCTCCGGTTCGGGTGCGGGCAGGGGCCGGCTCTCGTCCCCGCGGGCGTCTTCCTCGCCCTCGTGATGATGATTGGACCCGCTGTACGCGGCCGCGTCGGTCAGGTGCATGGGCCCGAACCCGGCGTCGCTGGACGGCTGGCCCGCGTGGGCGTCCCACCGGGACTCCAGGTAGGAGACGCCGAGCAGCACGCTCTCCGGCACCTGGAACTCCTCGGCGGCCGCGGCGAAGGCCTGCTGCCGGTCGGCGGGCTCTTGGGCGCGGGCGGCGGTCACGTTGGTTAAGGGGAGGATGGCGACCAGGCCGATCGCCAGTAGTCTGCGCATGAACCACTCCTCAGGGCTGGGGGCGCTGTGGTGCAGTCAGCGTCTCAACATTTTCCTTCGCTGGCGAGATCTTTGCGAAGGTATTTTTCATCCCTTAACAGTCCGCCGGGCGGCCCAGGCCGCTGAGGCTTCGTCAGGGACGCTCACCGGGCCGGTCGACGACCCCGGAGGCGATCAGGCTGCCCCAGCCGAACATCTGGCCCTTCTTGATGAACTCGTACACGCGGGGATTCTCGTGGTCCCGGACCGCGATCATCCGGTAGCCGAGGTACGCGTACGTGTCCGGGTCGATGAAGATCTCGTCGCGCAGGTATCCCTCGTGGATCCGGTAGAGGGTCACCCCCGGCCGCTTGGCGAGGTCCGTGGCGCGGGCCTCGTAGCGGACACCCGGGATGTCGGCCAGGGCGCCGTACATGGCCGACCGGAGCGCGCGGGGCAGCACGGCGTCCCGCATGCCCTGCACGATGTGCTGGAACGCGTACGTGTGCCGCTGTTCGGCGGTCAACGGCGGCACCGTGGCCTGGCCCCTTCTCCGCTGGGCCTGCCGCTTTACGTGCTCGGCGTCCATCTCCTCGTAGACGCGGGCCAGCAGGGCGGCGGGCTCGGTCGGCAGCGAGAGGAGATAAGGGTAGGTCACCTCGAACTCCGAGCCGTCGAGCACTTTGAGCTTTCCGTCCTCGATGAAGGCGAACTGCTTCTCGTTCGCCCGCCGCCACATCTCGTGGGTCCTCGTCCCCTTCCCCCGGGCCTCCTTGGTCTTGATGTACGCCCACTGATCGGGCTCGGGCACGGGGTCCGGGTGGGCGGCGGCCAGCGCGGCGGCGTTGGCCGCCAGGTCCTCGGCCGTGGCGACCTTGCGCAGCCGGAGCGGGGTGCTCGACGGCTGGGAGCTGGACGGACGGGCCTGAGGCCTCTCGGAGCCGTCCCGGACGCCGGGAACGATCACGACCGCAGCGACCAGCGCGGCAGCCCCCGCCAGGCCGATCGCCCAGGTGACACGGAGCGGGCGTCGCCTGCTCCGCGGCCTTTCGCGCATGTGGGAGAGCAGGCGGGATCGGGCCTCGGTGACGGCGCGCTCGTCCGGGTCGGGCAGCGCGTCATGGCGCTCCTTCAGCAGCCGCAGCTCATCCATGGTCGTCTACCTCCAGTGCGGGGAAGCCAAGTGTGGTGCGCAGCCGGCGTCTGGCCCGGGTGACGCGGGAGCCGACGGTGCCGGTCGGGATGTGCAGGGCGCGCGCGACCTCCGCGTAGCTGAGCTGGGCGCAGGCGACGAGCAGCAGCGCGTCGCGATCGCCCGCGGACAGCGCGGCCAGGCCCTTGGCCAGCGCGGGGTTCAGTTGCTCCGCGCTCACCCGGTCCGCCACCCGGTCGGCGTGGTTCTCGACGTCGTCGCGGCCCGCGGCGCGGCCGAGGGCCCGGTAGAGCCGGATCTCGGCGCGGCGATGGCGGCCGATCAGGTTGGTGGCGATCCCGTAGAGCCAGGGCCGTGCACTCGGACAGGTCAGGTCATAGCGGTTGCGCTGGTCGAACGCGGCGAGGAAGGTCTCGGAGGCGACGTCGTCGGCGGTGCCGGGATCTAACCGGGCGGCCGCGTACCGGTGGATGGCGGTGAAGTACCGATCGAAGATCACCGAGAACCACTCGGGCTCGTGGCGGGACCTCGCGATGATCGACGCGTCTGTCGTCCCCTCAAGCATTCGTACCGGAGGGAGATGGGTCAGGGGCATGCACCGGGAGCCTTTCTCGAGCGGTCATCGGCACTGATTGCCCGAACCCGGCTTTCTTCTTCGCGCCCCTACAGGACAAGTCTCAGCGACGGGCGCTGGTCGGGCAGGCCGATGAGCTCGCGTACGCGGGCGATGGGCCAGGCCAGCTCCTGGGCCAGGGTGGCGGCGGTCAGGTCCGCCTCCCGGGTGGCCAGGTCGAAGGCGTGGGCCAGCAGGACGGGCTGCTCGCCCGGGTAGCCGGAGACGGGCTCGTTGGTGAAGCCGGGCTGGTCCCGCAGCGCGGCCAGGCGCTGGTAGGCGCGGCTCGCCGCCGAGTCGGAGATCAGCCCCGTCTCGCGGCACCGGTAGAGCAGCGAGTCGACCGACACGCCCCACGTGCGCCGCAACTCGGCGAGCTTGCGCAGGTCGGCGCGGAGCGGCAACTGGGGCAGGATGCTCTCGCGCGGCGTCAGGAACTCGGCGGCGAACGCGTCGGCCTCGCGCTCCTGATGGGTGTCCCCGGCGGCGGTGTCGCCGTGCAGGACGAGGTGGCCCAGCTCGTGCGCGGCGGTGAAGCGGTGGCGGTAGATGTCGTCGAACCTGTTGGGGGTCAGCACGACGATCGGCCTGGGCAGGCTGGAGGTGGAGAAGGCGTCGACGGTGACCGCGTCGGGGTCGTGCCGGGGGAAGGCGACGACGATGCCGTGCGCCTCCATGCGGCGTACGAGGTGGCTGATCGGCCCCGCGCCCAGCCCCCAGTGGGCGCGTAGCGCCCGGGCGGCGCCGGCCGGGTCGCGGGGCAGCGCCGAGTGCATCTCGCCGCCCGCGAACCCGGGCAGGTCCACGGCGGGCAGCTGGATCCGCTTCTCCAGGGCGTAGGTCAGCTCCCACACCTGCTCGACGAACGCGACGGCCTTGGCCCGCTGGTAGGCACGGGTGGAGCGCAGGCTGCGGAAATGCGCCATGGAGCCGTCGAGCTTGCCGTGGGGGCGCCCGGGCAGGAAGAACGCCATCGGCACGCCCAGCACCTCGGCCAGCAGCGGGATCAGGTCGGGGCGCGGCCGGGTGACACCTGCCTCGTATTGGCCGACCGCGGCGGGGGAGACGCCGAGGTGCTCGGCGACCTCCTTCTTGGTCAGCGCCGCCAGGTGGCGGGCCTGGGTGAGACGGGTGGCGTCGAACGCGTCGGCGACGGCCTGCGGGGTCGGCGCCCCGGGTCGGAGACTACTCACCGCTCGCGGCTTCTGCCCTGAACGCGTGTGACACACGGGGGTTGAGCGCGGGCGTCGGCACGGCGCCCTGGTCGAAGGCGGCCGCGGGCAGCGACGTCTGCGTGGCCCCGGTGTCCTTGGCCAGTGGGATCTCCTCGCAGTGGTGCCAGCGCAGGCTGCCGGTGCGATCCAGCAACTCGGCCTCGCCCCACCAGGCGTCGAGCAGCCCGGCGTGCGCGTTGCACGCGTAGGCGATCAGCACCAGGCTGGTGTCCTCGGGCAGGTCGCTGAGCGCCTCGGCCACCGGCACCGCGTGCGGCGCCACGTCGGCCAGCGCGAGCTGCCGCATCATCGGCTCCGGCCCGAACCGGTTGAACAGCGCCTGCACCAGGGCCGACGGCCGGCCCTCGCCGATGCGCGCGCTCATCACGCTCACCGAGCGGTCCTTGGCGTAGCGGAACGGGAACAGCAGCTTGCCGTCCAGCACCACCAGCTCGTGCGGCGACCCCGCGGGCTTGACGATCCGCACGTCGCCCATGTCCTCGAACGCCTCGGCCAGCGCCTCGAACTTGCGGGACATGAGCGTGAACCCGAACGGATGCGTGTGATCGGTCTGCGCCGCCGTCTGCGCGTCGCGGGCGTTGTCCAGCGCGACCGACAGCGCCTCGGCGATCCCCTGTCTGATCACCGGCGCACGCTGCCCGAACGTCTCCTGGGCCCACCGCGACACCAGCATGCGCGCACCTCCGCAACGCTTTGCCCAGCAGCAACCGCACACCGGAGCCGCTTTAATTTCCAACATCATAGTCCCGGCCGCGCTTCACGAAGCCCCTTCCCCTGAGGGCGTGTCGTGTCGCACTCGCTAAGATGCCGGTCTGTGCGCGTGATCAGGTGGACCGTCAACTGCTCCATCCTCTACACGGACCTGCCCCCGCTCGAGCGCCCGGCCGCGGCGGCGGCCGACGGGTTCGCGGCGGTGGAGTTCTGGTGGCCGTGGCCGGTCGCGGTGCCCGCCGACCGGGACGTGGAGGCGTTCGTCCGCGCCATTGAGGACGCCGGGGTGCTGCTGACCGGGCTCAACTTCTTCGCCGGCGACATGCCGGGCGGCGACCGCGGCGTGGTGTCGTGGCCCGGGCGCTCCCGCGAGCTGCTGGACAACATCCCGGTGGTGGCCGCCATCGGGCAGCGGCTGGGGTGCCGGGCGTTCAACGCCCTGTACGGCAACCGCATCGACGGCGTCGCGGCCCAGGAGCAGGACGAGCTGGCTCTCGAGATGCTGGCGGCCTGCGCGCGTGGCGTCGACGGCACCGTGCTGCTCGAGCCGCTCAGCGCGGGCTCCCGCGCGCCGGAGCCCGCGCACTACCCGCTGCGGACCGCCGCCGACACCGTGGCCGTGCTCGACCGGCTCGGCGACGTGCCGAACGTGGGCTTGCTCGCCGACCTCTACCATCTGGCGGTCAACGGCGACGACGTGCCTGCCGCCATCGCGCGGCACGCGGAGCGCATCGCTCATGTGCAGATCGCCGACGCCCCGGGCAGGGGAGCGCCGGGAACAGGCGCGCTGCCGATCCGGGAGTGGATCGACCAGCTGCGCGCCACCGGCTATGACGGATATTTCGGACTTGAATACCGCTCCGAAGGCCCCGGCGCCTTCGACTGGCTACCACGCGAGCAACGCGCGGGACGATGACCGTGGGCCCGGCGCAACGCGCGGGACGATGACCGTAGGCCCGGCCCAACGTGCGGGAGGATGACCGTGAGCCCCACCCAACGCGCGGGAGGACGAACGTGAGCACCATCGCCTTCATCGGCCTCGGCATCATGGGCAGCCCCATGGCCGTGCACCTGGTCAACGCCGGGCACAGCGTGGTCGGCTACAACCGCTCGCCGGCGAAGGCCAAGGCCCTGGCCGAGGCCGGGGGCCGGGTCGCCGCCTCGATCGCCGACGCCGTGACCGGTGCCGAGATCGTCGCCCTCATGGTTCCGGACTCCCCCGACGTGCGGGACGTGCTGACCGGCGACGACGGCGTGTTCGCGCACGCCGCCCCCGGCACGCTGATCATCGACTTCTCCTCGATCCGCCCCGACGTCACCCGCGAGCTGGCCGAGGAGGCGGGCCTCCGTGAGCTGCGCTACCTGGACGCTCCGGTCTCGGGCGGCGAGGCCGGAGCCAGGAACGCAGCGCTGTCGATCATGGTGGGCGGCGCGGCTGATGACTACGAGGCCGCCAAGCCGATCTTCGACGTGGTCGGCAAGACCGTGGTCCACGTGGGACCGAGCGGCGCGGGCCAGACGGTCAAGGCGGCCAACCAGCTCGTCGTGGCCGCCAACATCGAGGCGCTGGCCGAGGCCGTGGTGTTCCTGCGTGCCTACGGCGTGGACCTTGAGGCGGCGCTGGAGGTGCTCGGCGGCGGCCTGGCCGGCTCGGCCGTGCTGGCGCAGAAACGCGCGAACATGCTGAACCACTCCTTCGAGCCCGGCTTCCGCATCGCCCTGCACCACAAGGACATGGGCATTGTGACCTCCGCGGCCCGCGAGGCCGGCGTCGTGCTGCCCCTGGGGGCGCTGGTGGCCCAGCTCGTGGCCGCCGCCGACGCCAACGGCGACGGCGGGCTCGACCACTCGGCCCTGCTCCGCGGCGTCGAACGCCTCTCCGGCACCCTGTGACGCCACTCCGGTGCCCGCAGCCGGTCGGTGCGGGTCCGGCCTCACGTCCCGGGAACTGTCGGTGGCGTCGGGTTCAATCGGCGGAATGGAGACGCACACACGCCAAGGGCCGTTCTGGGACGTGGTCGCGGGCCGGGCGGCGCCGCCCGCCGCGGCGGAGACCCTGGGCTGGGAGCTCCTGCACGTGGACCCCGACCAGGGGACCATCGAGGTGGCGTTCGAGGCGGGTGATCGGTTCACCAATCCCGTCGGCGTGATCCAGGGCGGTTTCCTGGCCGCGATGCTCGACGACACCCTCGGTCCCGCGCTGGTCGCGACGTTGCCTCCGGGCCGGTTCGCGCCGACCCTTGACCTGCACGTGCAGTTCCTGCGCCCAGCCCGCCCGGGCAGGCTCGTGGGCCGGGGACGCGTGGTGCGGCGCGGCAGGCAAGTGTGCTTCATGTCCGGTGAGCTCCTCGGTCCGGACGGCGAGCCCGTGGCCGTGGCCACCGCGACCGCCCACATCCAGTCCATCGAGCCGTGACGCGCGTTCAGGCGGTCACCGGGCGCGAGGGCAGGAGGCGTGCCGACCTCGGGCTGCTGGAGGACGCGAGCCGCCACCGGCACGACCCCCCGCGCGAGCCACGCGGCCGTGCCAGGACTAGGTGACCCCGTCCCCGGCGTGCGCCTGCGCGAGCCTGGCCAGCGCCAGCGCCCCGATCATGAGGCCGAAGTCGCGTAGCGCGATGTCGTAGAACCCGGGGAACGTCAGCAGGTTGACGATGATCCCGGCGAGCCAGAGGGCGACGATGTAGGCCCCGATCCTGGGTGCGAAGCCGACCAGCAGGCCCGCCAGTATCTCGATCACGCCGACGATCCTCATGGCCGTCATGGCGTCGCCGGGGACCAGGTTGTCGATCCACGGCGCCAGGTACGCCGTCCACTCGGTGAGGATGTTGGTGAACTTGTCGAGCCCGAACAGGATCGGCGCGACCGTGAATCCGGTGCGCAGCAGTGCGAATGCCTGATAAGAGGGATTCTTCAGGCGAGTCGATAAATCGGTGCTCATGAGTGGGCTCCTAACGGATGATACTTTGTACGTTAGAAGACCACGCCTGTAACGTCAATGGCTTTCTCCGTTAGAAAGGCCGGCCGGTGCGCGGAGTCGATCAGAACATCACGGGCATCGGCGCCCTCGCCGACCCCGTACGCCAGGAGCTGTACCTGTTCGTCTGCGCACAGCCCGGACCCGTGAGCCGCGACCAGGCCGCCGAGGCGATAGGGATCGCCCGCCACAAGGCCAAGTTCCATCTCGACAAGCTGGAGTCCGAAGGGCTCCTCGAGGCGGTCTACGCCCGGCTCACCGGCAGGACGGGGCCGGGCGCGGGACGCAGCTCGAAGTTGTATCGCCGGGCGGCCCGCGAGTTCGCCGTGTCGTTGCCCAGCCGCGACTACCTGCTCGCCGGCCGGCTCATGGCCGACGCGATCGCCGAGTCGGCCAGGACCGGGGCGCCCGTCCTGGAGGTGCTCCGGCGAGTGGCGGCCGAGCAGGGCGCCGCGATCGGCGGAGGGGCGCTCACCGACGAAGGCCGGCCGGCCACCCCGCAGGCGGCGCTGGATCTCGCGGTCGGGGCGCTCAGCGAGCACGGATACGAGCCGCGGCGCGAGCGCACCCGCGTCATCATGGCCAACTGCCCCTTCCACGCCCTCGCCGAGGCGCAGCGGGAGCTGGTCTGCCACATGAACCACGCCCTGATCACCGGCCTGGTGGAGAGCCTCGCGCCGCCCAAGGTGGAGGCCAGGCTGGAACCCGGCGACAACCGGTGCTGCGTGAGCCTGGCCCTCGGAGGCTAGGAGACGAGCCTGGCCTTGGCAGGTCAGGCGACCGGCCCCCGAGCCTGGCTCTCGGAGACTAGGGAAGCCGCCCCCGGTAGACGGCTCTCGCCCGCTCGTACAGCTCCAGGTGATCCCGCAACTGGTGCTCGGTCTCGAACGTGCCGAACTCGCGCACCACCGTCTCCAGCCGGTCCAGCCACGCCAGGCACCACCGCACGTCCGCCTCCCTGGCCACGTGCTCGCCCGCGACGTCCAGGTACACCGGGCTGGTGTGCGCGTAGGCGCCGCGCCGATGGAAGGCACGCGGATGCGGCCCGCCCGAGGCGACGGCCACCACGTACGTCGGCTCGCTCACCACCATCGACATGGTCAGGTGCCCGGGCGGCCCCTGCGCCAGCACGCCCTGCGCGGTGCGGATCTCCAGCTGCTCGACCTCGGGCCCGATCGAGGCCACCACGATCTCGACCCGCTGCCCGGGCGCCAGCTCCAGCGTGTCCCCGGGCCCGTGCCCGTTCACGGTGAGCTCCAGCCACGGCCCGGTGGTGGCGAACGTGCGGCCGAGCAGGATCGCCTCGGCGAAGGACTCGGCGGTGAGCGGGCCGGCGACGTTGGCGTACACGCGCTCCCACCCCGGAGGGCCGGAAGCGGTGCCGCGGCGGCAGAAGGAGAGCACGGCGTCGGTGCCCGCGGTGACCGTCAGCCGGTTGCCCGCGCCGATCAGGCGGCGGTAGACGGCGGCGGTGGCGGCGATCGAGGAGTGGTTGAGCACGTCCAGGGTGTCGATCAGGCAGAGGGCGGCGTCGGCGACGATCTCCCTGGCCGAGCAGTTGCGCCCGCGGGAGAGCACCACGTCGGGCGGGTCGTCGTCGTCGAACGGGGTGTGGAACGGATGCCCGTACCCGGTGATCGCACCGAGCGCGCGCAGCTCTTCGAGCGCGGCCGCGTTGGGCGGCCAGTCCACCGTGTGGAGGAAGCCGGTGTGGTAGCGCTTGGGCAGGCCGCGCAGGCCGAACGCGCTGAAGTGCCCGACCAGGTCGTTGCGGTATTCCACCCCGATCCTGGCCAGGTGCCGCTCGTCCGACCACGGCAGGTCCTCGCCCACCCAGTGCTCCAGCGCCTCCACGTCGTAGACCCGCTCGCTCGCGACGTTGCCCGCCACGAGGTTGAGCACGTGCAGGTCCTCGCCGTGCTGCGCGGCCGCGGCCAGTGCGGGCGCGGCGGGCTCCTCGCCCATCCAGTTGAGGTGCACGTGCAGGTCGCCGCCGTACCAGCCGCGGGCGGCGGCGTCGTACAACCGTTCGGGCGTCAGCTCCACCAACGTCTCCCGGCCCGCGTCAGGGGTCACCACGACTTCGGCGGAGGTGTACTCCATGCCCCTGGTCACCGTCACCGTGATCGGCTCGGCGGGCACGGTGACCACGAGGTCGTCACCGTGGAAGAACGGCCTGCGGTGGGCGTCCAGCTTGGGCGGGGCGCCCTCGGGATACCAGCCCTGCCCGTTCGCGCCCGTCACGCCCCACCGGCACGGGAACCCGGCCCGCACCCGGATCGTGGCCGCGGCGGCCCGCCTGGCCAGCGGCGACAGGTCCACCGGCCGGCCGCCGACGGTGACCTCCCGCACGAGCTCGACAACTTTGGCGCCGCGGGGCGGCACCACGTACGCCGTGCCGTCCACGACGACCTCGACCGGCTCGTCCGTGCTGGAGTCCAGCAACAACGCCGTGCGGAAGGGGCCGTCGTCCAGCACCACCCGCGTCTCGGCCGCCAGCGTGGCCCCCTCGGGTGTGAGGCGCAGCGCCGGCAGGTTGTCCGGCACGTCGCCGCCGAGAGCGTCGCGGAGCAGCCGGTCCAGGTCCACCTCCCCCATGTGGTCCTCGAGCTCCTCGGGGGGAACGTCGGGGTAGCGCTCGGCCAGCTGGCTCAGGGCCGTGCCCCAGTAGTCGTGGCGGGAGTCGAGGAAGACCGTGGCCCACGCCTGGTCGACGTAGGAGATGGGCGGCTCGCCCCAGCACGGCCCGTGGGCGTCACGCAGGGAACAGTAGTCGGACCACGCGCGGGCGACGGAGTCGGGTAGCAGCGGATCGTCACACATCGGATACCCCCTGAATAGGCCGCGCCGTCATCGTGACACGGAGGAAGAGCCCATGCGAGCGAAATCTGGGGGTACGGGAGAACGCATGACGCACATCATCGATCGCGAAGCCGTACAGGACCTGGTCGCGGCCCGCCAGGCCCAGCTGGTCGAGGTGCTGCCGAAGGAGGAGTACGCGTGGGCGCACCTGCCCCGGGCCGTGAACCTGCCGCTCGGCGCCCTCGACGAGGGCTCCTCGGCGCTGGACCGGGCGCGGCCGGTCGTCGTCTACTGCCACGACGCGCTGTGCGATCTGAGCCCGCGCGCCGCCCACCGGCTCGAACGGCTGGGGTTCGGCGAGGTGCACGACTACGGGGCGGGCAAGATGGACTGGCTGGCGGCCGACCTGCCGTACGAGGGGGAGGCCCATCTGGTGTCGCAGAACGTGCGCCGCGACCCCGTGACCGCCGGCCTGGACGACCCGCTGGAGGAGCTCACCGAACGCATCCTCGGCGACCCCGCGGGGCTGGCGGTGGTCGTCGACGCCGACGACGTGGTCCAGGGCGTCGTCGGGCCGCGCGAGCTCAAGGGCGCCGACATGGCGGGCACCGCCGAGCAGGCCATGCGGGTCGGGGTGACCACGGTGCGCCCGAGCGAGCAGCTGGAGCCGCTGATCCAGCGGATGGATCGGGCGAAGGTGGACCACGTCGTCGTCACGCAGGCGGACGGCACGCTGGTGGGTCTGTTCGGGCTCGGAGACGTCCGCCCGCAGGCGTCGGAGTCCGATCTGGGTTAGGGGGCCGGCCTCGGTGAGGTCCGCCGGTCCAGGCGGAACGTCGGCTGCCCCGGGGTGCCGGGCTGGGCGTCGAGCGACTTGTCGTCCAGGAGCGCCACGGTGTCCTCGGCCACGAAGACGCGTACGTCCTCGGTCTCGATGATCTGGTCGCCGGCCTGCGGCTGGCTGGCCAGGGCGAGTTCGAGCGCGCCGGCCTCGTCGGCCTTCGCGGAGATGCGCAGGCCGGCGTCGGCGGGTACGTCCACGCCGGCCATCACGTCGCGGATCGCGACCACGGCGTTGTGAGTCAATGTCAGCACAGCAAGCTCCTTCACCATCGAGAACCTCCGCCTCCCCAGCAGTGAAATGCCCAAACGCGGCATGCCGGGTCGGCCGCCGGGTAGCGGGATCGACATGAGCAAGAGCGACAAAGCGCTCCTCGACGTCCTGCTCGACCGCTACGGCAGCACGTTCGCGGGCGAGGCCGGCATCAAGCTGTCCGACCAGCCGAGGCCGCTGTACCAGCTGCTCGTCCTGGCCACCCTGCTCAGCGCGCGGATCTCGTCCGGCGTGGCGGTCGCGGCCGCCAAGGAGCTGTTCAAGGCCGGGTACGGCACGCCCAAGGGCATGCGGGACGCGAGCTGGCAGGACCGGGTGGACGCGCTGGGCCGCGGCCACTACCGCCGCTACGACGAACGGACCGCCACCATGCTCGGGGACGGCGCCGAACTGCTGCTCGACCGCTGGAAGGGCGACCTGCGGCGGCTGCGTGACGAGGCCAAGGGCGACGACAAAAGGATCGCCTCGCTGCTGATGGAGTTCCCCGGCATCGGGCCGACCGGGGCGGACATCTTCCTGCGCGAGGTCCAGGCCGTGTGGCCCCAGGTCGCGCCGCACCTGGACAAGCGCGTGCTGGACGGCGCGGGCAAGCTGGGGCTGCCGCGCCAGGCCCGTCCGCTTGCGGAGATGGCCCACTCGGGCGAGGAACTGGCCCGTTTGTCGGCGGCACTCGTCCGGGTGTCGCGCAGCAAGAAGACGGTTGATGAGGTGAAGTCTGCGGCTGTCCAATGAGGACGGCAGGTTCCCCATTGGTAGGTTCGGACCATGGGTGAGTTTGTAAGCGTCGAGGTAGCCGACCAGATCGCCACCATCCGTCTAGACCGTCCGAAGATGAACGCACTCAACGGCCAGGTCCAGCTGGAGATAGCCGAAGCAGCGCGCCTCGTGGACGCCGACCCGCAGGTGCAGGCGGTGATTCTGTACGGCGGCGCGAAGGTCTTCGCCGCGGGCGCCGACATCAAGGAGATGGCCGACATGTCCTACGCGGACATGGCCACTCATTCCCGCACGCTCCAGGCATGTTTCACCGCGGTCGCCCAGATCGGCAAGCCGGTCATCGCCGCGATCACCGGTTACGCCCTGGGCGGCGGCTGCGAGCTCGCCCTGTGCGCCGACTTCCGGGTCGCCGGCGAGTCGGCCAAGCTGGGGCAGCCGGAGATCCTGCTGGGCATCATCCCCGGCGCCGGCGGCACGCAGCGCCTGCCCCGCCTCATCGGCCCGGCCCGGGCCAAGGACCTGATCTTCACCGGCCGCCATGTGCCCGCCGCCGAGGCGCGGGAGATGGGCCTGGTGGACCGGGTGGTGCCGGACGAGCAGGTCTACACGGCCGCGCTCGAATGGGCCGCCACGTTCGTGGGCGGGCCCGCGGTCGCGCTGCGCGCCGCCAAGCAGGCCGTCGACCAGGGTCTTGAGGCGGATCTCGACACGGGCCTGGAGATCGAGCGGCTGCAGTTCTCCGCGCTCTTCGCCACGGACGACGCCAAGATCGGCATGAGCGCGTTCGCCGAGAAGACCAAGCCCAAGTTCACCGGCCGATAGGGACCGCTGCGCACGGCCGGACCCGTTCCTGTAGGTCGTCCATTTGGCCGTGGGTTTGCCAGTATGGTGGCGTTTCATGATGCGCGTCCTGGTCCCTGCGCGGCTTCGCAAGGCCGTGCGCACGTGGTTCGACTCCCGCTACATCTCGATCGCCGACCACCGTCAGGACATCAAAGACGCGCTTTGGGAGGTGCAGACGCTCCGGCGGGAAGTGGCTACCCTCCAGGGCGAGGTGGCGAGGCTCAGGAACGCCAAGCCGCCGGCCGCGGCCGACAAGGCGAAGATCGACGACACGTACCGGCTCGCCCAGGAGACGGCGAAGGCGCTGGACGGGGTGCTGCAGAACGAGGTCCTCGTCTGGCAGGCCATCGACGAGCTGCGGGGCGAGCTCCGCCGCGCCGGAGCTCGCGGGAGCTCGGCCGAGCCGGGGGAGCGGCCTTGCGTGTGACCTGGACCGGCGGGGACCTGAGCTTCCGGCTCGACCCCGAGGACGAGATCATCGGACGCGCCTCCGACGAATACCCGGTCAAGCTGGCCACCAACTCCTGCTCCGTCGGCGGCGTCCCCGGCGACGCCCACCCCGACCTGTTCGCGGTCGCGGCCTGGACGATCGTCGCCCCCTGGACCCGGCGGCGGGTCTGCTTCGACCGGGCCATCTCGCCCGAGGTCGCCGCCGCGCTCCACGACGGCTGGGGCGTCGAGGCCGGCCCCGTGGGAGCGCAGCCGCGGCGGGCCGGGCGCACGCTCGCGATCTCCTACAGCGGCGGCGCGGACTCCGTGGCCGCGGCCACGATCTACCCTGAGGCGCCCTTCGTGCACTTCCGGCGGGTGCCGCACCGGCGCGTGCCCAACCGTTGGCCGCATTACCAGTCCGATGTGCTCGCCAAACTGGCCACGGCGACCGGGCGGGAGGTGACCGTCGTCACCTCAGACCTCGAGTTCACGCTGGCCGAACCCCGCCCCGGCTACCCGGAGCACCACGCGGTGGCGGCCGGGGCGTTGCTCCTCGCCGACCGGCTGGACCTCGGCGGGCTCGGCTTCGGCTACGAGCTGGGCTCGCGCTGGCTGGGGGGCGACCGCTACCTGCACCGGTACACACCCGACAACCCCATGTGGGCGCCGCACGGCGCTTGGGGCCGCCTGTTCGCCGCCGCGGGCGTGCACATCGTGCTGCCCGTCGGCGGGGTGAGCGAGGCGGTCACCATGCGTGTGGCCCTGAACTCCGGGCTCAGGGGCCAGGTCCGCTGGTGCCTGCGCGGCACCGACGGCCCGTGCCGCACGTGCGGGAAGTGCCTGTACAAGGAGCTCATCCAGGCCGCCGTCGAACGCCGGCCCCTCGACACGCCCGTCACCGCCGACCGGCCCGTCGCCCGCAAGTGGCTCGCGAAACCGCCGTACGGCGGACAGGAGATGATCGAGTACGCGCTCGCTCGCATACCGGGCATCGAAGACACACTGTTCGCTCCCGCGCTCGACTACTTCGAGGCCACCGAGGAGTCCACGAGCTGGCTCGACCACTGCTACCCGAAGGCGATCGACGAGATCCCGGCGCGGTGGCGGGAGCAGGCGGCCGCTTTCATGACGGCCGAGGTCGGGTTCATGACCGAGAACGAGGCACGCCGGGTGGAAACATGGGGCTCCTGACCCGGCCGGTTCCCGCCGCCCGTTCCGGCCCCGCCCGTGCGCGGCGCTTGCCGGCCCCGGACCAAGGCCCACGCGACCGGCCGGATCGGCATGCGTACCGTGTGGCTGCGGCGGCCGGCCGGATGCGGTGGCCAACGGGCCGGCCGGGAGGGCAGGCCGCCACCAGGGGCGGTGGAGGCATGGGACGGTGCCGTGTGGGAGCGGCCAGGTGAGGAGCTGACTGCGTGAAGGTTTACTTGTCGGTGGACATGGAGGGCGTGACGGGGCTGACCGACCCCGAGGAGATGCACGCCGGCAAACGCGGCTACGAGCGTGGTTGCGAGTTGATGACCGCCGACGCCAACGCCGCCGTCGAGGGCGCGTACGAGGCCGGGGCGACGAGCGTGCTGGTCAACGACGCCCACGGCTC
The DNA here is from genome assembly GCF_004011505.1 of Nonomuraea polychroma. Taxonomy (NCBI): domain Bacteria; kingdom Bacillati; phylum Actinomycetota; class Actinomycetes; order Streptosporangiales; family Streptosporangiaceae; genus Nonomuraea; species Nonomuraea polychroma. Next base: position 7,578,406 of record NZ_SAUN01000001.1, on the reverse strand, counting down.
CACCAAGAACCTGAGGATCGACCTGCTGGACCCGAGGGCGTCCCTGATCCGGGGACCGGGCAAGGCGCAGCGCATGGCCCAGGGGCTCGACGGCTCGTTCCAGGCCGCCGGCTTCGTCGGCTACCACGCCCGCGCCGGCGTGCCGGACGGCGTGCTCAACCACACCTGGATGGGCAAGGAGATCCAGAACGTCTACCTCAACGGCGAGTTGTGCGGGGAGACGCGGCTCGTCGCGGCGTGCGCGGGGTTCCACGGTGTGCCGGTGGTGCTGGTCACCGGGGACGAGGCGGTCGGTGCGGAGGCGCGCGAGCTGCTCGGCGACGTCGAGACGGTGGCGGTGAAGAAGGGGATCGACAAGTTCTCGGCCGAGCTGCTGCCGCCGAGCGTCGCCCAGGCTCGCATCCGTGAGGCCATGGCTCGGGCGCTGGGGCGGTTGAGCGACTTCACGCCGTACCATGTGGCGGCGCCGTACACGCTCGGGGTGGAGTGGAACTCCACCGCCATCGCGGCGGCCGTCGCGCTGGTCCCCGGCGTGAAGGTGGTCGGGGCGCGGCACACCGAGTTCACCACCGATGATTTCACCCAGATCATGGCGCTGTTCGGCATCTTCGCCACCATCGGTGGCCAGGTCGCCTGCGGCAGCGGACCCTACGGCTGAGGAAGGGGAGCGGCTTGGAAGGCGGGAGCTCCGCGGCGCTGACCCGGCGGGGACTGCTCGTCGGGATCGGGGCGGTGGGCGGCGCGGGCGCCATGTACGCCGCCATGGGCGCCCTCGGCCTGGCGCCGGCGGGGCAGGACAAGCAGTTCGCCGCCCCCCGGCCGGGCGACTTCGCCCTGCGCGGGAAGGCCGCGGCCAAGGTGGTGATCCTGGGCGCGGGCGTCGCCGGCCTGACCGCCGCGTACGAGCTCGGCAAAGCCGGCTACGACTGCACCCTCCTGGAGGCCAGGGAGAAGGCGGGCGGCAGGAACCTGACGTTGCGCGGCGGTGACCGGCTGACGGAGCTGACCGGCCCGGCCCAGGAGGTGACGTTCGGCGAGGGCGTGTACTTCAATGCCGGCCCCGGCCGCATCGCCCCCTGGATGGTGACCCTCGACTACTGCCGCGAGCTGGGCATCCCCATCGAGACGTTCGTGAACAACAACGCCTCCGCCTACGTGCACACCAACGGCCAGACGAGGCGGGCCCGCACTGCCCGAGCCGACATGTACGGATATGTCGCCGAATTACTCGCCAAGGCCACCAACCTCGGCGCCCTCGACAAGGCCATCACCAGGGACGACCAGGAACGCCTGCTCGAATTCCTCAGAAGGTTCGGCGACCTCGGCCCCAAGCTGGAGTACGAGGGCTCGCCTCGCCGCGGTTTCGTGAAATATCCCGCCATCAACCGCGGCACCCCCCTCGACGCCCCCGGCACCCTCCGCCAGGTCCTCGCCGCCGGCACCGGCCGCGCGATCACCAACGACTTCGGCTACGACCAGGCCACCCCCATGTTCCAGCCCGTCGGCGGCATGGACATGATCGTCACCAAGCTCACCGAGGCGGTCGGCCAGGACCGCATCATCACGGGCGCCAAGGTCACCAAGATCACCGCTCTGGACGACGGCGTGGAGGTCGTCTACGACGGCGGCACGATCAAGGCCGACTACTGCGTCGCCACCCTCCCGCCCCACATCCTCGCCAAGATCCCGCACAACCTCGGCGCCGAGGTCACCGCCGCGCTCAAGACCCCGGTCCCCGTCGCCGCCGGCAAGATCGGCCTGGAGTACGGCAGACGCTGGTGGGAGCTGGAGGACCGCATCTACGGCGGCGTGACGGAGACCGACCTCGACATCACGCACATCTGGTATCCGTCCCACGACTACCACTCCGACCGTGGCGTCATCGTCGGCTACTACAACACCGAGCGCCACGCCGAGCTCTACGGCGCCCTCACCCCGGAGGACAGAAGGCGCAGGGCGCTCACCCAGGGCAAGAAGATCCACGGCGAGAAGTACCGCCAGAACCTCCTGTCCAGCGTCTCCATCGCCTGGGAACGTCAGCCCCACATCCAGGGCGGCTGGGTACGCTGGCCGGCCTTTGATTCGTCCTTCACTCTTCTGCAACGCCCCGCGGGAAGGGTTTACTTCGCGGGCGACTGGCTCACCCACCTGATCGCCTGGCAGGCGGGGGCCATGGAGTCCGCCCGCGGCGCCGTCACCCAGCTGCACCAGCGCGTGTTGCAGTCTCCGTGACGGCACGCTGCTCCGCGGACCGGCGTAAGGTCCGAGGAGATGGCGATCGAGGAGATGGGATGGCATTGCACTGGGTCCCCGCGACCGAACGGACCGACCTTCTGGCCGATCCCGTGGCTCACGCCGTGGCCGGCATGGAGGGCGTCGAGGTGGCCGAGATCGACCCCGACCTCGCCGACACCGCGGCGTTCTGCGAGCGGTATGGCGTACGGCTCGACGAGTCGGCCAACTGCGTGGTCGTGGCGGCCAAACGGGGCGGCGAGACGCGCTACGCCGCCTGCATGGTGCTGGCGACCATGCGTGTCGACGTGAACGGCGTCGTACGCAGGCATCTCGACACCCGCAAGGCGAGCTTCGCGCCGATGGCCGACGCGGTGGAGCTGACCGGGATGGAGTACGGCGGCATCACGCCGCTCGGCCTGCCCGACGACTGGCCGATCCTGGTGGACGCGCACGTCGCCGAGCATCCGAGGGTGGTGATCGGCAGCGGCGTGCGCAGGTCGAAGCTCGCCGTGTCCGGCGCCGCGCTGTCCGGGCTGAAGCGGGCCGAAGTCCTGGCCTTGGCAAACTGAAGCCGATTCGAGACCGTTGGATGGGAAACCGATGAGGCCATTGCGGACGTTGTACGAGTGGGAATGTGGCCTCATGGTTCATCTCGTGGGCGGGGATTAAGCCGGTATGGTGCTTCATGCCATGAACGATGACCGACTTGGCCCTTACCGGCTGCTCAGGCGGCTCGGTGAAGGCGGGATGGGCGTTGTCCACCTCGCTGTCGACCCGCAGGGTCGGCAGGTGGCGGTCAAGGTCCTGCGCGCAGAGGTCGCCGGCGACGAGGTCGCCAGGCGGCGGCTTTCGCGCGAGGTCGAGACCATGCGCCGGGTCCGCAGCAAATACATCGCGGAGGTCGTCGACGCCGACGTCACCGGTCATCGCCCGTACATCGTCACCCGTTTCGTGCCCGGCCGCCCCCTCGACGAGATCGTCAAGGACGACGGCCCGCTCGACCTGCCCGCGCTGATCAGGGTCGCGCACGGGGTGGCGTCGGCGCTGGCCGCCGTGCACTCGGTAGGCGTGATCCACCGCGATCTCAAGCCCGGCAACGTCATGATCCTGGACGGTGACCCCGTCCTGATCGACTTCGGCATCGCGCAGGCGGTCGACGCGACCAGGCTGACGCAGACGGGCATGTTCATCGGCACGCCCGGCTACCTCGCGCCCGAGATCATCGAGGGGCAGGAGGCCGGGCCCGAGGTCGACGTCCACGCGTGGGCGGGCACGCTGCTGTTCGCGGCGACCGGCCAGCCGCCCTTCGGCAAGGGCACGCTGGAGATGATCTTCTACAACATCACCGCGGGCAAGGCCGAGGTCAGCGCCGCCCCGGCGACGTTGCAGCCGCTGCTCAAGGCGGCCTTCCAGCGCAGCCCGGGCAAACGTCCCAAGGCGGCCGAGCTGGCCGAGCAGACGGCCAGGATGTTGCCCAAGGCGCCGCCGGTCGGCACGCCCGACGAGATCTCCACTGTGCCGCGCTCGTCGGAGCTGCAGCCGCCGCCGCGGGTGACGGACAAGCCGGCCTATGACATCTCGACGCCGCCGGTGACGCCCAGGCGGCTGCTCGAAAGCCAGGAGCAGCCCGCCGTGCCGCCGCAGGAGCAGCCGTACGTCTCGCTGCTGCCCAACCAGGCCGACCCCTATCCGACCCGCCGGGTGACGCCCGAGGAGTTGCGGCAGATCCAGCGCGAGGGCGCGGCGGTGCCGCCCAGCCAGCCGTGGCCGCAGCAGGCCGGCAACCACCTGGCCGCGCCCGGCGAGACCGACCTGCCGACCAGGCGCGTGCGCCCGGACTCGCCGGATTACGGCAGGCTCAACGCCAACCCGGGTCCCGTCCCGCCCGCCCCCGACATGGGCCGGGTGGGCCATGGCCCTGACGTGCCGGACTACGGCAGGCCCAGCCCCATGCCGGTCCAGCCGCCTCCTTACATCCCGGCGCAGCCGCAATACCCGCCGGACCGGATGGCCAGGCATGAGCCGTACATCCCGGCGGGGGCGCCGGGCAAGGCACTGCAGCGTTCCAGGGCCTACGGGGTGGCGAGCGCGATGTTGCTCGTCCTCATGACCGTGGCGGCCGTGCTGGCGCCCGTGCTCGTGGCCGTCGTGGCCATCCCGATCGCGGTGCTGCTGCGCGCGGCCGACCTGGCGCAGCCCCAGCTGACCGCCCGGCGCGCCGCCGGGGCCGCCGCGCTCGACGTGATCAGGGTGTTCGCCTTCCCGAAGGCGCTGGCCAAGTCGGTGGGCATCACGCTCGCCCTGGTGCTCTACGCGCTCATCCTCGGACTGCCGGTGACGCTGCTGCTCACGGTGGTGGCCAGGATGGACCCGGCCAACGCCCTGGCCTGGGGCGCCGCGGTGGCGTTGTGGACCGTTTGCGCCGGTCCCGGAGTGGAGGGTCCTGGCAAGCAGATGCGCAGAACGCTCTCATCGCTCGTACCCTCGAGAACAGCGGCGATGGTGATGTCGGGAGTCCTTGCGGCGGGTGCCGCGCTCTCGCTGATCCTCGCTTATGGCACGTTCGGGGACAACGCAAGGGGGGCCGTATGGACTCCGCTGAACGTCGATCCAGTGGTGGAGCTGCTCGAGGAGCTGAAGGACGGGGGATGATACGGGGAAGGCGGCGATGAACACCGAAGCACCAGAGCGCCTCGGCCCGTACCGGCTCGTCAGGAAGATCGGCGAAGGCGGCATGGGGGTTGTCCACCTCGGTCTCGACGGCGAGGGCCGTGAGGTCGCCATCAAGGTGCTGCACCCGCACGTGGCCGCGGACCTCAAGGCACGTGACCGGCTGACCCGCGAGGTCGAGACCATGCGCCGGGTGCGCAGCCCGTTCGTGGCCGAGGTCATCGACGCCGAACTCGTGGGCGGCCAGCCCTACGTCGTGACGCGTTTCGCTCCCGGCCGCACGCTGGAGGACACCGTCCTGACCGAGGGCGCCCTCTCGGCGCGCGAGGTCATCAAGCTCGCCCAGGGGCTCTGCCAGGCGCTGGTGGCCATTCACGCGGCCGACGTGATCCACCGCGACTTCAAGCCGTCCAACGTCATGCTGGTCGACGGCGAGCCGCTGGTCATCGACTTCGGCATCGCCCATCTGGTCAATGCCACCAGGCTGACGCAGACGGGCATGTTCGTCGGCACGCCCGGCTACCTGGCGCCGGAGATCATCCGCGACTCGGACATCACCCAGGCGGCCGACGTGCACGCCCTGGCCTCGACGGTGTTCTTCGCCGCGACCGGCGCGCCGCCGTTCGGCACGGGAACGTTCGAGGCGGTCTGCTTCAACATCATGGAGGGGCGGGCGCAGCTCGACAAGGCGCCCGCGTGGCTGCACGGCTGGCTCAGCCGGGCCCTGCAGGTCGATCCGGCGGCCCGGCCCGGCGCTCACGAGCTGCTGCGGATGGCCAGGGCGCTCGACCCGTCGGTGACCACGTTCAACGAGACGTCCTCCTTCGACGGGCCGACGGGCACCAAGCGCATGGGCAGCGGCACGCGGGTCATGGACTCGTACTCCGACCTGCTGCCTCCGGTCGAGTACGCCAAGCCCACGCCGCCGCCTCCGGCTCCGCCGCGGGAGAAGAAGCGGCGCGAGGAGAAGCGTCGTGAGGAGAAGCCGCCGCCGTACGTGCCGGCGCCGATCTCCGCCCGGCCGACGCCCCCGCGTGCCGACCAGCGGGTCGCCGGTTACCCGGCGCCGCAGCCACGCCCGGCCCCGCCGCCACCGGCGCCTCGATACACCCCGCCGCCCCAGTACACTCCGCCGGCCGAGCGTAGGAAATATCTGTTCGGCAGCCAGTTCACGGGGTTGTTGCTGCTGATCACGCTGGTCGCGCTGACCGTCATGATGCCGGTCATGGTGGGCGCGGTGGCGGTCGTGCTGGCGGTGGTGTTGCGGCTCGGCGAATACCTGTTCGGCGACCTGGTCAAGCGGCGGCAGATCCGCGGGAGCAGCGGATCCGACCCGCTGCTCGTGGTGGTCGGCACGCCGTGGGCGCTGGTGAAGTCGGCGCTCGTGACGGCCGTGCACGTGCCGCTGGCGCTGCTGTTCGGCGTGTGCGTGTGGGGTGTGCTGCACTGGGCGGGCCGGATGGGCGTCAACGAGGCGGCCGCCTACGCGGCGGGAGCGTTCGCCGCCGGCCTGTTCGTGTTGCCCGGCGGCGGTGCGCCGCGCAAGGCCGTGACCCGTTCGCTCACCGGCGTCCTGCGCACGCCGGGTGCGGCGCTGGTCGCGGTCGTGCTGGTGGGCACGGCGGCGTTGTTCGCGGTGATGTTCGCGCTGGGCCAGGAGCCGGTGTGGTCGCCGTGGCGGGCGCCGGAGTCGGTCATCGACGACCTGGCCAGCGAGGCCAGGCAGAGCACGATCGGGCTGATCACCGGATTGATCGGCAGCCTGCTGGACGGCCTCGGGCTGGGCTTCCTGACCAACTGGTCCTGAGGCGTCCCGGCCGGCTGCCGGGGGACTTCGAGGGTGTCCCGGCGGGGCGGCAGGAGGATGGCGCCCGAGTGTCCCGGCGAGCCGTCAGGGGGAGAGTAGAGGTATGAGCGAGCGTCTCGGCCCCTATGAGCTACTCTCCCGGCTCGGGGCAGGCGGGTTCGGCGAGGTGCACCTCGCGCTCGACGCTGAGGGGCGCACGGTCGCCGTGAAGGTGCTGCACCCGCACGTCGCGGCAGACGCAGGCGCCCTCGCCCGGCTGGCGCGCGAGGTGGAGACCATGCGCAGGGTAGGCGGGTCGCACGTGGCGGAGGTGCTCGACGCCTCGCTGGAGGGGGCAAGGCCCTATCTCGTGACCCGTTATGTCCAGGGCCGTCCGCTCAGTGCCCTGCCCGCGCCCGTGGACGACCTGCGCAGGCTCGCCTCCGGGCTGGCCGCCGCGTTACTGGCCATGCACGAGGCCGGGGTGATCCACCGCGATCTCAAGCCGGCGAACGTGATGATGGCCGAAGGGGATCCCGTCGTCATCGACTTCGGCATCGCCAGCGCCCTCGACTCGCTGTCGGTCACCGCCTCGGGCGCGGTGGTGGGCACGCCCGGCTATCTGGCCCCTGAGGTGCTGGAGGGCAAGCAGGCGGGCATGGAGGCCGACGTGTTCTCCTTCGGGGCGACGCTGGCGTACGCGGCGACCGGGCGGCAGCCGTACGGGCAGGGGCCGGCCTCCGCGGTCGCATACCGGGTCGTGCACCACCCGCCCGACCTGGAAGGCGTGCCCGAGTGGCTGGCGCCGTTGTTACGGGAGTGCCTGTCCGCCGATCCGGGCGCGCGGCCGACGGCCGCGGAGATCTGCGCCAAACTGGGCGTCGCCCATCTGCCCTCCGTTCCCCGCCGTCCCTCGCGTGCCGTCGACGACGCGATGACCATGGAGTGGCGGCCGGGCAAGGAACGCCCTCGTCGGTCGGTGGAGGAGGCCAGGGCCCGGCATCGGGAGAAGGTGCGCAGGCGCTGGGTGATCGGCTCGGGGCTGTTCGTGTCGTTACTGGCGGCGGCCGCATGGGTGCCGCTGCCCGAGGTCTCGCTCTTCCTGCTGGCGGCGTACGCGCTGGGTGTGGTGCCGGACGCCGGGGTGGCGTTGTTCTCGCGCAGCCCTTACCGGCGTAGTCGCATGATCACCGATATGGTGAGCGTTGCGGGGGCCGCCGGGCTGTGCTTCGGGCTGGCGGCGGCGTTCAGCACGTTCACACTGGCGTTGTTCGCGGGCACGGCGCTGGTGGTCGGGATCGTGTTCCTGCTGTCGGCGTGACGTTCGGGGGCGAGCCGGCCGGTGCTGGGCCTGGTGGCCGCCAACAGAATTAAGCTCGGTATGGTGGCTATCGTGTCGTCCGCGCCCGCGGCGGTTTGCGCGTAAGCTACTCACGGGTAACATGACCGCGACAAGCCACCCTCTGCCGGGAGCTCGGAAGGCACCTGGCAGTCTGGACAGCATTGCATCCGGCGCCCATCGCAGCGATGCGGTGGCGCACGCGAAACGGGAGGTCGGCCACCGGCCATGAACATCGTCGTCTGCGTGAAGCAGGTCCCCGACACGGCGACCGAGCGCAAGCTGCGGTCCGATGACAAGACGCTCGACCGCGACGCCGCCGACGGCGTGGTCAACGAGCTTGACGAGTACGCGGTCGAGGAGGCGCTGAAGCTCAAGGAAGCCCACGGTGGCGAGGTCACCGTGCTCACCATGGGCCCAGGCAAGGCCACTGAGACCATCCGCAAGGCCCTGGCCATGGGCGCCGACAAGGCCGTGCACCTGACCGACGAGGCCCTGCACGGCTCCGACGCGCTGTCGACTTCTTACGCGATGGCCCAGGTGCTCAAGAAGATCGGGTTCGACCTGGTCGTGCTGGGCTCTGAGTCCACCGACGCCCGCACCGGCGTGCTGGCCGCGATGCTGGCCGAGCGCCTCGGCACGCCGCAGCTCACGCTGGCCAACAAGGTCGACATCGAGGGCTCCTCGATCAGGATCCAGCGCCTCACCGACTACGGCTTCGACAAGGTCGAGGCCACGCTGCCGGCGGTCGTGTCCGTGGTCGAGAAGATCAACGAGCCGCGTTACCCGTCGTTCAAGGGCATCATGGCGGCCAAGAAGAAGCCGGTCGAGACGCTCGCCATCGGCGACGCCTCCATCGACGCCGCCCAGGTCGGCCTGGCCGCTGCCTGGTCCGAGGTCGTCGACTTCGCCGCGGCCCCGCCGCGCGCGGCCGGCACGGTCGTCAAGGACGAGGGCGACGGTGGCGAGAAGGCCGCCGAGTTCCTCGCGTCGAAGAAGTTCATCTGAGAACGGGGGCTTACTGAAATGTCGGAGATTCTCGTTCTCGTCGAGCACGTCGACGGCGAGGTCAAGAAGGTCACGCTGGAGCTGCTCACGCTGGCCCGCACCCTCGGCACCCCCTCCGCCGTCTGGGCCGGCCCCGGCATCACGCCGGACGCCAAGGCCAGGCTGGCCGAGTACGGCGCCGAGAAGATCTACGTCGCTCCCGCCGGCGACATCGTCGAGTACGTCGTGGCACCCAAGGCCGAGCTGCTGGCCCAGCTGGTGGCCGACAAGTCGCCGTCGGCCGTGCTGGTCGCCGCCACGGCCGAGGGCAAGGAGATCGCCGGCCGCCTCGCGGTCAAGACGGACTCCGGCGTCATCACCGACGCCGTGGGCCTCGGCGAGGGCTTCGTGGCCGACCAGTCCATCTTCGGCGGCGGCATCAACGTGCAGTCGAAGGTCCGCAAGGGCACCCCCATCGTCGCCGTACGCCCCAACTCCACGGCCCCCGCGCCCGCCGCGGGCGCCGGAGCGGAGGAGGAGATCTCGGTGGCGCTGTCCGAGGCGGCCAAGGCGGCCCGCATCGTGGAGCGCGTCAAGCAGGAGAAGGGCGCCCGCCCCGAGCTGACCGAGGCCGCGATCGTGGTCTCCGGCGGCCGCGGCGTCGGCTCGGCCGAAAACTTCTCCATCATCGAGGAGCTCGCGGACGCGCTCGGCGCAGCCGTCGGCGCCTCGCGCGCAGCCACGGACGCGGGCTGGTACCCGCACCAGTTCCAGGTCGGGCAGACGGGTAAGACGGTGTCGCCGCAGCTGTACATCGCGGCGGGCATTTCCGGGGCGATCCAGCACCGGGCCGGCATGCAGACCGCGAAGACGATCGTCGCGATCAACAAGGACCCGGAGGCGCCGATCTTCGAGCTGGCCGACTATGGCGTGGTGGGCGACCTCCACCAGGTCGTGCCCCAGCTCACGGAGGAAGTCAAGAAGCGCAAGTGAGGTAGCGCGGGGGCAAGCACGGTCTTCGCTAAGGAGCGCTTCGCGCTGAGGAGCGCAGGCTGTGACATTGGGGGGCGCAGCCCCCCAAACCCCTGCTCAAAGCCGCTTCGCCGATTCGGCGGCCGATTGCGTCGTGCCCCACACCGGCTGGCACGTCGTCCTTTGTGAATGTGGAAGGCCAGCGCCTACACCCTCAGCCAGTCCACCGGCGGACCGTCACGCAGCTCCGTAGCCACCGAGCACAGCTTCGGAATGTGGGTGCCGTCGCTGGAGGCCACCTTGGCGGCTCCGCTCGCGCCGACTGCAGTGGCCACGACAATGGCGTCGACGGCGCAGTCGTGACCGGACAACCCTGTCGCGACCAGCAAGCGCGCCGCCAAGTCCGCCACCTCTGAGGTCACGTCGATAACACTCAGCTTGGACCGGCTTGAAGCGCAAACGCTGCCCGGCCTGCCTGCCCCGTGCGGTCTCGACGATCGTCGCGGCGCTGGTGATCGTGACGAAGCCCTTCTCCTGCGCCAGGGTGATGCGGGCGCGCATGCGCTCATCGTCTTCAGCAGAAGCCGACGCTCGTGTCCTCGTCGAGGGTGACGGTGAACATGCCGCGCCCCGGCTGTGGTTGGCGCCGTCGTTCCAGGGTCTCGGGGGCGATTGGACCGCCCAGATAGCGGCGGATGCCCGGGTCCAGCCATTCCTACTCCATGATCGCCCCAAGATGGCCGGTTTCACTGAGGGGCGGCGGCTGGGAGGTGGATCTGGAAGGCGGCGCCCTTGCCGGGTTCCGAGTGGACCTCCACCCGCCCTCCGTGGGCCGTGACGATGGAGCGCACGATGGCCAGCCCTAATCCCGCGCCCCCCGTCGTACGCGCCCGTGAGCTGTCCGCCCGGTAGAACCGGTCGAACGCCCTGGTGGCTTCCTCCGCGCTGAGCCCTGGGCCCTCGTCCTCGATCACCAGCACGGCCTCCGATCCGGAGGTGCCCACGCCGATCCGCACCGGGGTGCCGCCGGGCGTGTGGGTGACGGCGTTGCCGACGAGGTTGCTGACCACCTGCCGGAGCCGGGCCTCGTCGCCCAGCACCGGGGCGCTCGCCGCCGGGCCGCCGAAAGGCCCGGTGAACGCGACGGGGCGGGACGGGTCGAGGGCGGCGAAGTCATGGCGGGCGTCGGCGGCGAGGGTGCGGAGGTCCATCGGGGTGAGGTCCAGGGCGGGGCCGTCGGTGTCGTCGAGGCCGGCGAGCAGCAGCAGGTCCTCCACCAGCCGTGCCAGCCGCCCGGACTCGCTCTCGATGCGGGCCAGCGCGGGCTCGGCCTCTGTGCCGCCCATGCGGTAGAGCTCCGAGAAGCCCTTGATGCCGAACAGCGGGGTACGGAGCTCGTGGCTGACGTCGGCGACGAAGCGGCGCATGCGGGCCTCGGACTCCGCGCTGGCCGCCACGCCCTGCTCGATCTGGGCGAGCATCTTGTTGAGCGAGCGGGCGAGGCGTCCGACCTCGGTGTTCGGCGGGCCAGGCTCGGGTACGCGCCTGGACAGGTCGCCGTCGGCGATGGCCGCGGCCGTCTCCTCGACGCGGCGCAGCGGCGCCAGCCCCGCCCTGATCGCGATGCCGCCCAGCAGCGCGAGCAGCGCCAGCAGCACGGAGCCTGCGATGAGGCAGGCGGCGCGGAGCCGGGCGATCGTTGACTGCATGGCCTCCAGCGAGACGGCCCCGACGACGCTGGCGTGGTCGGAGCCGCCCGTGGCGGCGCGCGGCAGGGCCACCGCCCGCCACTCCTCGCCGTTCGGTCCCTCCACGGTGAACGGCTTGCCCGCACGAGCCGACACGGTGGCGGCGTCGAGCCGGGGCAGATCGGGTCCCACCGGGTCGCCCATCTCACGGACGACCGTGCCGTCGGCCGACAGGTACGCGGTGTACGCCTTCTCGATCAGGTCGAGTTGTGCCGCTCCCAGCGGCGCCCGGTCCGCCTGCCGCTGCATCCTGGCGATGAACTCGGGCGGGATGGCCGACAGCGCCGTGCCCATCGGGGCCAGTTGCGCGTCCACGCGGGCCAGGAGCTGGGTCTCCAGTTGGCGCAGCACGATCGAGCTGATCGCCACCAGGCCGGCCACGAGCAACGCCACGGTGATGGCCAGCAGGCGGGTCCGCAGCGACAGGCGGGCGATCATCATTGCTTCGGCTTGCGGAGCACGTAGCCGATCCCGTGGACGGTGTGGATCAGCTTGGGCTCGCCGCCGGTGTCGAGCTTGCGGCGCAGGTAGCTCACGTACGTGTCCACGATGCTCGTGTCGCCGGCGAAGTCGTAGCGCCAGACGTGTTCGAGGATCTGGGGCTTGGGCAGCACGTGGCCGGCGTTGAGCGCCAGGTGGTGGAGGAGCCGGAACTCCGTCGGCGACAGGCGTACCGGGCGGCCGGCTCTGGTCACCTGGTGGCCGTCGGGGTCGACCTCCAAGTCTCCGACGACGATCGTGTGGTCGTCGGGGATCGCGCCCGTGCGCCGCAGGATGGCCCGGATACGGGCGAGCAGCTCCTCCAGGTCGAACGGCTTCGTCACGTAGTCGTCGCCGCCCAGCCGGAGTCCGTTGATCTTGTCGGCCGTCGTGTCGCGCGCGGTCAGGAAGAGCACGGGTACGGGACCCGGCCGCCCGCCCGCCCGAGGCAGACTCCGCAGCCGGCGAATGACCTCGAAGCCGTCGAGGTCGGGCAGCATGACGTCGAGCAGGACCAGGTCGGGCGGGTCGCGCCGGGCCGACTCCAGTGCCTGGGCACCGCTCTCCGCCGAGCTCACCGTGAAGCCCGCGAACCGCAGCGTCGCCGACAGCAGCTCCTTGACGGTGGGCTCGTCGTCGACCACCAGCAGTCTCTCGCCCACGGCACCTCCCCGGTCCAGCGTAGTCAGGCGTCGCTGTTGTTGAACTGGACGAATGCGGTAATCAGCATGACCGCCACGAAACCGACGAGAATGCCGGATCCCGCCCAGGCCGGGAGCTCGGATGTTCCGGAGACGGTCTGGAAGGCGGCCATGTTCGGCCAGTAGGTGGAGATGAAGTGCCGCACCGGGCCGGGCGAGGCCGTGGCGAGGATCGGCAGCAGGAGGAAGGCCGTGCTGACGTTCACGGCGGCGGCCGTGCCGCGCAGCAGGAAGCCGAGCGCCAGCCCGAACAGGGCCAGCAGCGTGAACACCAGCGGCCCGAGCAGCAGCATCCGCAGTGCGGCCGGGTCGCCGGGCATGGTGTACGGCGCGCCGCCCGTCGCCAGGGTCGTCTGGCTCGCCACGTACATCAGCCATATCCCTGCCACGCTCACCGGCAGCGCCGTCAGTGCGGTCAGCCCCGCCTTGGCGGCCACCAGGCGGCCCCGCCTGCCCACGGCGGCGACGCTGGCCCGCATCGTGCCCGAGCCGTACTCGGAGGAGGCGACCAGCACGCCCAGCGCCGCGATCAGCAACTGCATGATGAACAGCCCGCGCATGCCCATGTCGAGAGGCTGGAAGTCCAGTCGTTCCTGTGGCGTGGCGGACGCGTATTGGTTGGCCGCCGCGCTGCTGAACAACCACCCGAACGTCCCCGCCACCGCGACAGTAGCCAGCGACAACACCATGGTGGCCCTGATGCTGCTGAACTTGGTCCACTCAGCCCTGAGCACTCCTGCGTCGATCATCGTGCCACCCCGAACTCGACGCTCTCACGAGTCAGCTCCATGAACGCCTCCTCCAGTGATGCACGCCGCGGGGTGAGCTCGAACAGCGGCACCCCCTCGGCCGCCGCCAACCGCCCGATGTCGGGCGCCGTCATGCCGGTCACGATCAGCTCGCCGTCCCGGCCCTCCTGCACGTGCGCGCCAGTCAGCTCCAGTCGCCGGGTGAAGGAGGGGGCCTCGGGCGTGCGTACGAGCACCGCGGCTCCGCCCTCGGTGAACTCGCCGATGTCCGACTCGGCGATGAGCCGGCCCTTGCCGATCACCACCAGGCGGTCCGCGGTCAGTGCCATCTCGCTCATCAGGTGGCTGGAGATCAGCACCGTACGGCCCTCGGCGGCCAGGCCCCGGAGGAGCGTGCGGATCCACAACACGCCTTCCGGGTCCAGGCCGTTGACCGGCTCGTCGAGCAGCAGCACCGGTGGGTCGCCGAGCAGGGCGGCGGCGATGCCCAGCCGCTGGCTCATGCCCAGCGAGAAAGCGCCGGCCTTCCTGTCCGCCGCGTCCGTGAGCCCGACCAGGTCGAGGACCTCGTCGACGCGGGCCCGAGCGAGGTCGTTCGTCTGGGCCAGGTAGAGCAGATGCTTGCGGGCGGTGCGGCGCGGGTGCACGGCTTGCGCCTCCAGCAGTGAGCCGACCTCGCGCAGCGGGTGCGGGAGGTCCTGGTGGCGGCGGCCGTTGATGGTGGCGGTGCCGGAGGTGGGCAGGTCGAGGCCGAGGATCATGCGCATGGTCGTGGTCTTGCCTGCGCCGTTCGGGCCCAGGAAGCCGGTGACCAGTCCCGGCCGTACCGTGAAGGTGAGATCGTCCACGGCGAGCACCTCGCCGTGGCGTTTGGTCAATCCGCTGAGCTGGATCATGCGTCCAGGGTGAGGCGGCGGGCTGGAGGTGTTCCGTGGGGATCTGTGAGTTCTCTGTGAGCGGGGCCCCGCCACGCGGGTGACTCCGGCGCGACGGGGGCCCATCCACAGAAAACTCTTAGATCGGTCAGGCGGCGACCTCAGCGGGTTGCCGGTCCGGGAGCGGCATCCGGCTGACGGCGGCCGGTTCGGTGCGGGGGAGGAAGCGGGAGGCCAGGGTGATCAGCACGCCCAGGACGACGCCGATGCCGAGCGCGGTACGCAGGCTGGTGGCGTCCGACAGGAAGCCGATCACCACGGGGCCGAGCAGCAGGCCCGTGTACCCCATCGCGCCCGCCTGGGCGATCGCCGGACCGGGGGTGTCGGTCGCGGTCCCGGCGAGCGACAGCGTCAGCGGTGAGATCGTCGCCACGCCGAGGCCGACGAAGAACATCGCGAACACCGCCACCAGCGCCGCGGGAGCGAGCAGCACCACCGCGAAGAACCCGGCCGTGGCCAGCCCGGAGACGGTCAGCATGCCGCGCACGCCGAACCTGGTTCGCAGCCGGTCGCCGGTGAGCCTGGCGATCAGCATGCCCGCCTCGAACACCGGGTAGCCGAGCGCTGCCAGGGCCTCAGGGGCGCCGAGCTCGTTGCGCATGTACAGGCCGTTCCAGTCGGCGACCGTGCCCTCCACCATGAACGCGAAGAACATGATCGCGCCGAGCAGGTAGACGATCGGCGGCATGCGCCGACGGGTCGTCGCGGTGGCCCTGGCGGCCGGCGACTCGGGCAGGTACGTGCGGCCGAGCAAGATCATGACTGGTAGCGCGGCCAGGCCGATCAGCGCCACGTTGGCGGTGAACGACAGCCCTAGGGCGATCGACAGGCTGCCGACGGCGCCTGCCGCGATCGCGCCGACGCACCAGCCCGCGTGCATGCCGTTCATCAACGGACGGCCGTACGCCTGCTCCACGGTGGAACCCTGGGCGTTCATGGCGATGTCGACCATGCCGAACCCCAGACCGAACACCGCCACGGCGACCATGAGCCACGGCAGATCCGGGGCGAAGGCCACGGCCACGAGACTGAGCGCGGTGAGTGGGCCGCCGACCCGCAGGACCGCCCTGCTGCCCGCGCGGGCCATGATCCCGCGCATGGCCTGCATGGTCACCAGGGCGCCCAGGCCCCAGACCAGCAGGATGGCGCCGACCGTGGACTCGGACAGGCCGAGTTTGTCGGTCAGCGCCGGGATGCGCACGGTCATCGTGCCCACCATCAGGCCGCCAAGGACGAAGGTGAGGACCGCCCCATAGCGGGCACTCCTCAGGTTGCGGGTCATACGGCAACACCCCCATGAAGTCGTTGTTGTCAGCGTTTTTGGGCGCATGGCACCGCATCGGGTCATCCCGAAGGGGGTCCACGCAGTCGTAACCCCGGCACGCGAAGAAGGGCGCGCCGAGGTGTCAGGGTGAAAGGGCTGGAGAAGGGGCGGGGCTCAGGCAGGTTTGAGGATGGCTCTCATGCGGCTCTCCAGGGCCCGCAGGTCATCCTCGCTGTTCAGCTCCGGATCGTGGCTGGCCACGTCCCAGAGCCCCTCACACGCGAGCCGTACGATCTGCGACGCCCGCTGATCCGGCTCCTCGCTCAACCCCTCCCGATGCCATCGGGCCATGGCGTCGCGGAGCGGCGCCAGCAGGAAGAGGTTGCCCGACGCACCTGTGACGACCGCCCATCGTCGCAGCCGCCCCGATCGGACGGCGGCCAGCGTCGCACCCAGGTAGCGCTCGGTGTAGGTTTCACCAGGCTGAGCGGCCATCAGCTCGTCGAAGTCCTCGATCAACCGTTCGACCATGCCTTTGATCAAGGCTTCCTTGGAGCCGTAGTGATAGAGGAGGCCGCCCTTGCTCACGCCGGCTCGCTCTGCGACGGCCGACAGCGTGAGCGCGGTCGAGCCTTGGTCGCAGAGGAGCTCCTCCGCCGCGTCCAAAAGCTCGTCCCTTCTCATGCCTCTACTGTACCGTCCGGACGGTACAGTAGCAAACGAGATACCCTGAGCACGTGACCAGACCGTCGGCCTATCTTGATCATGCAGCGACCACGCCCATGCTGCCCGAGGCGATCGAGGCCATGACGGAGCAACTGAAACGCGTCGGCAACCCTTCCTCGCTGCACGCGGCGGGTCGCCAGGTGCGCAGGGTGGTCGAGGAGTCGCGTGAGACGATCGCCGACGCGCTCGGCGCCCGGCCCAGTGAGGTCGTGTTCACCTCGGGGGGCACCGAAGCGGACAACCTCGCGATCAAGGGTCTTTACTGGGCACGGCAACCGCGCCGGCGCGTGCTGATCAGCTCCGTGGAGCACCACGCCGCGCTCGACCCGGCCCATTGGCTGGCCACCAGCCAGGGCGCGGAGGTCGAGCTGCTGGAGGTGGACCCGTACGGCCGGGTGCACCCCGACACGCTGCGGGCGGCGATCGAGCGCGACCCCGGCAGCGTGGCGATGATCAGCATCATGTGGGCCAACAACGAGGTCGGCACCATCCAGCCGGTGCGCGTGCTGGCGGCCATCGCCCGTGACCACGGCATCCCGTTCCACACCGACGCGGTGCAGGCGATCGGGCAGTTGCCCGTGTCGTTCGCCGAGTCCGGGGCCGACGCCCTCACGCTGACCGGTCACAAGGTCGGCGGCCCGATGGGGGTCGGCGCGTTGTTGCTGGCCAGAGGGCTGACTCCGGTGTCCGTGCAGCACGGCGGTGGCCAGGAGCGCGACGTGCGCTCCGGCACGCTGGACGCGCCCGCCATCGCGGGGCTCGCGGCCGCCGTCAGCACCGCCGTCAAGCATCAGGAGACACAGAGCCGCCGTCTGACGGCGCTGCGCGACGAGCTCATCGAACGTGTCCGCCAGGCCGTGCCCGACGTGATCCTCAACGGCGACCCGGCCAACCGGCTGCCCGGCAACGCCCACTTCTCCTTCCCCGGCTGCGAGGGTGACGCGCTGCTCATGCTGCTCGATGCCAAAGGCGTGGAGTGCTCGACGGGCTCGGCCTGCTCGGCGGGGGTGGCTCAGCCGTCTCACGTGCTCCTGGCCATGGGGGCCGACGCGGCCGCGGCGCGGGGCTCACTCAGGTTCACGTTGGGCCACACCTCGACCCGCGAGGACGTCGACCGCCTGATCGAGGTGCTCCCGGCCGCCGTCGAACGGGCGCGGCGGGCCGGCCTGAGCTGAGGCCGGCCCGCGTGGTCAGCTGAGGAAGGGCGCCACGGCGGTCCAGCCCGCGTCGGTGCCGACGTCGACGCGGGGCTCGCCTTCCTCCCAGCTCACGATGAGCTCCTTGGCGTGGATCGCGGCGTCGCCGGTCGGGTCGGCGTAGACGTGGATGGTCCGCTGCCCCTCGGTGCTCAGATGCGCGGCGAGCACCGCGTCGTCGCGCAGCTTGAGCATGCGAGCGGCCAGCCGCTCCTCGAAGTCGCGCAGCGCCGCCAGCGACTCGCCGATCGGCAGGCCCGCCTCGTCGCGGTGCGCGTACGGCAGCGTGATCGCGATGTGCTGGTCGAACAGCGGATAGTCGACCGGGCGCAGCGGATAGCGGGCCGTGGCCACGAGCGGCGCGCCGGCCGCCGTCTGGCCTTCGAGCAGGATCCACTGCTCCTCTTCGAAGCCGGAGGCCACGTCGGCGACCACGGCGGGCAGGTGCACGGCGGGCACCGCGTCGATCGGCTCGAACGTGACGGCGGTGATCTCACCCACCCACCTGGCCACGTCGTCCTCGCCGAGCAGCCAGTCCAGAGCCAGCAGCGCGGTGTCCATCCTGGAGTCCTCGTCGAGCTCGCCGAAGATCGGATGGTACGCGGCCACGTCCACTCGCGGCGTGTCCCGGGGCGCCCGCAGGCCCAGCATCAGCTTGTCGAGCGCGAACTCGAAGCCGCCGACGTCCAGGGTGAGCTCCAGCGCCTGCGGATTGGCCTGCCGCGACGGGTGGAACTCCCACAGCAGGTCGGCGGGCGGCGCGCCTTTCGCCCAGCGGTGCGCGAGCGGGCGCAGCTCGGCGTCGCCCGCCGCGGTCACCACCAGGGTGTGCATGGCGTTCCTGCCGGGGGCCACCTCCCAGACCAGGTCGGGATGCACGGCGGCGACGGCCGGTGCGAGCAGGTCCTCCAGCCCTCCGGCATCGCCCTCGGCCACGAGCGAGTCGAGCCGCGGCCTGTTCTCCTCCCACCACGTCCAGAACGTGGAGATGGAGATCTCGTCTCCGCGTGGCTCGCTGTCCTCGTGATCTGCGTCCTTGCGCCCGAACAGTCGCATGCGCTGAATACTCCCAGATCCCCGCCATGGTCGCGCACTCCCCGCCGGACAGTACGCTGGAAGCGTCATGGGACTGCGTGTGCTTGCCGCCATGTCGGGCGGCGTCGACTCTGCCGTGGCCGCCGCTCGGATCGCCGAGGCGGGCCACGACGTCACTGGTGTGCACCTCGCCCTGTCCTCCAACCCCCAATCCCACCGCACGGGAGCCCGGGGGTGCTGCACGATCGAGGACTCGCGGGACGCGCGCCGCGCCGCCGATGTGATCGGCATCCCTTTCTACATCTGGGACATGGCCGAGCGTTTCCAGCGCGACGTGGTCGAGGACTTCGTGGCCGAATACGCGGCGGGCCGCACGCCCAACCCGTGCCTGCGCTGCAACGAGAAGATCAAGTTCGCGGCCGTGCTCGACCGGGCGCTGGCCCTCGGCTTCGACGCGGTCGCGACCGGTCACCACGCCAGGCTGGTCGACGGGGTCCTGTCCAGGAGCGTCGACGCGGGCAAGGACCAGTCCTACGTGCTCGGCGTGCTCACCCGCGATCAGCTCGGCCACGCGATCTTCCCGCTGGGCGACTCGACCAAGGCCGAGGTGCGCGCGGAGGCCGCCAGGCGCGGCCTGACCGTCGCCGACAAGCCCGACAGCCACGACATCTGCTTCATCGCCGACGGCGACACGCGCGGCTTCCTGGCCAAGCGGCTCGGCTCGGCGCAGGGGCCCATCGTGGACGAGAGCGGCGAGGTGGTCGGCAGCCACCAGGGCGCGCACGGGTTCACGATCGGCCAGCGCAAGGGCCTGCACATCGACCGCCCGGCGGCGGACGGCCGGCCGCGCTACGTGTTGTCGATCGAGCCGGTGTCCAACACGGTCACGGTCGGGCCGCGCTCGGCGCTGGAGGTCACCTCGATCACCTGCGGGCGCCCGATCTGGAACGGCCCGTCCCCGGCGCGGCGCCGGGAGGGTGGGTCGCACCGCCACGACGACCTCACCGTGCAGTTGCGGGCGCACGGGGAGGTCTACCCGTGCCGGTTCGAGGAGGCCGACGGCGGGCTCCGCATCGACCTCGACCGCCCGGCCACGGGGGTCGCCGCAGGTCAGGCGGCCGTGCTCTACTCCGGTGACACGGTGATCGGCTCGGCGACCATCGTCTCCGCTAGCTGAGCGTGACCGACTCGCCGACGTGCAGGCGGCGGATGTCGGTGCCCTGCTTGTCGGATTCCATCTTCAGCCAGTTGTCCACGATGCCGAGGCCGTTGTCGTTGAGCAGGCCGTCATGCGTGGAGTACGCCCGCGCTGCGCGCACCGTGCGTAGATAGTCCACCATCTCGGACATCTTCAGCCACGGCGCGTTGGTGGGCACCAGTAGCGTGGGCACCTCCACCTCGGGGACGGTGAGCGCGTCGCCGGGGTAGAACACCTCGTCGTCCAGCAGGAAACCGACGTTCTGCACGATCGGCATGTCCGGGTGGTTCTTCGCGTGCCACTCGCCGAACACCTTCACCCGGAAACCGGCCGTCTCGAAGTCGTCGCCGTGCCGGATCACGTTCACCTTGACCGGCACGTCGGACAATTCGCCGGCGACGCCCTCACAGGTCCAGATCTGCACGCCGGGCGGGGCGGTCTCGAGCTTGGCCGGGTCGACATGGTCGAAGTGCTGGTGCGTGATCAGAATCGCGTCGGCGCCGTCGAGCACCGGGTCCTCGGTGAACGCCCCCGGGTCGATGACCAGGACCTTGCCGTTCTTCTCCAGGCGTACACACGCGTGGCCGTATTTAGTGAGTTCCACTTCGCAGAGCCTACGCTTGTCCCCATGTCAACGTGGGAAGCCACCGGGGTCGGATCGCATCCTGGAGAAGACCATCTCGAGGCGGTCCGGGTCGTGTTCGGCGAGGTGCCCGGGCTGCCGTACCTGCCGGAGCTGCCGGCCAGAGGCGTCGGCGCCGACATGATCGGCAGGACGGCGGCGTTGCTGATCGATCTGCCCGTCGAGGTGCAGCCGTCCGGGTGGCGGCTGACCGACCGGCCGGGACGCGATCATCAGCGGGCCGTCGATCATCTGCGGTGGGACCTGGACGGGCTCGAGGAGATCGGGCACGACTATGCGGGGCCGCTGAAGCTGCAGGTGTGCGGGCCGTGGACGCTGGCCGGCGCGATCGAGCTGAAATACGGGGACAAGGTGCTCGCCGACGCCGGAGCCGTTCGTGATATGACGGCCTCGCTCGCCCAAGGCGTCGCGGACCACTGCGCCGAGGTGCGGCGGCGGCTGCCCGGGGTGACGGAGATCGTGTTGCAGCTCGACGAGCCGGGGTTGCCCGGGGCGCTGGCCGGGACCGTGCCGACGGCCTCCGGGTTCGGGCGGCTGGCCGCCGTGGAGGAATGGCGGGCCGAGGAGTCGCTGCGGCTGTTCGAGGATCCGGTCGTGCACTGCTGCGCGCCGTCCGTGCCGTTCGGCGTGTTGCGACGGGCCGGGGTGCGCGGGGTGTCCGTGGACGCCTCGCTGCTGCGGCGGCGGGACGAGGAAGCGCTGGGGGAGCTTATCGAGGCCGGGGCGATGTTCTTTCACGGCGTCGTGCCGGCCAGGGACGTGCGGTTGCCTGACGTGAAGGTGATCGCCAAGCCGGCGGTGGAGCTGTGGCGGCGGCTCGGGTTCCCGCCGGACAAGCTGGCCGGGCAGGTCGTGCTGACGCCGGCGTGCGGGCTGGCGGGGGCGTCGCCCGCGTACGCGAAGGCGGCGCTGAGGGCCTGTAAGAAGGCCGCTCAGGTGCTCAGGGAGGATCCGGCGAGCGGCATGCAACAGGGCTGAGCGTGGGAGGCGTCTTGTCGGTGCTCGGCGGTAGCGTTTGCACAGGTCCTGGACGAGAGGAGATCGCGTGAGCAGCGAGTCGACTGAGGTCGGGGGCGTGCCCGTGGCCGCGCTCAAGCGGCATGCCGAGCTGAGCGAGCTGGTGGAGGACGCTCGCTGGCGCTATTACGTGCTCGACCAGCCCACGGTCAGCGACGCCCAGTTCGACGAGTGGTTCAAGGAACTGCTCGCGCTGGAGGAGGCCCACCCGTCGTTGCAGACGCCGGACTCGCCGACGCAGAAGGTCGGCGCGCCGGTCTCGGGCGACTTCGCCAAGGTCCAGCACCTGGCCAGGATGGAGAGCCTCGACAACGCCTTCAACGCCGAGGACATGACGGGGTGGGCGACGCGTGCCGAGCGGCTGGCCGAAGGCGATCCCGGGCCCTATCTGTGTGAGCTGAAGATCGACGGGCTGGCGATCGCGCTGGTCTACCGGGACGGCAAGCTGGAGCGCGGGGCCACCCGAGGCGACGGGCGCACCGGCGACGACGTCACGGCCAACGTCCGCACGATCAAGGGGGTCCCGCACCGGCTCAAGGGCGACGACGTGCCGAGCCTGGTCGAGGTGCGCGGCGAGGTCTACATCCCGGTCGAGGACTTCAAGAAGCTCAACGAGCAGCTCGTCGAGCAGGGCAAGCCGCCGTTCGCCAACCCGCGCAACTCGGCGGCGGGCACGCTGCGGCAGAAGGACCCGCGCATCACGGCCCAGCGGCCGCTGCGGATGCTGGTGCACGGCATCGGCATCTGGGAGGGCGCGACGGTGCCGCGGGCGCAGTCGGAGGTCTACGACCGGCTGCGCGAGTTCGGACTGCCGGTGAGCGATCTCTACAGGGTGGTGCCGGACCTCGACGGGGTCAACGCCTACATCGAGCACTACCGCGAGCACCGGCACGATCCGGCTTACGAGATCGACGGGGTCGTGGTCAAAATCGACGACTTCCGTACGCAGCGGGAGCTGGGCTCCACCTCGCGGGCGCCGCGGTGGGCGATCGCGTACAAATACCCTCCGGAGGAGGTCAACACCAAGCTGCTCGACATCCAGGTGGGGGTGGGCAGGACCGGGCGGGTCACGCCGTACGCGGTGATGGCGCCCGTCGTGGTGTCCGGCTCCACCGTCGAGCGGGCGACCCTCCACAACGCCGCCATCGTCGAGAAGAAGGGCGTGCTCATCGGCGACACCGTCGTCCTGCGCAAGGCGGGCGACGTGATCCCCGAGATCGTCAGTCCTGTGACGGCGCTGCGCGACGGGTCCGAGCGGAAGTTCGTCATGCCGACGCACTGCCCGGAGTGCGGGACGGAGCTGGCGTACGAGAAGGAGGGCGACGCCGACCTGCGCTGCCCCAACACGCGCAGCTGTCCGGCGCAGATCCGCGAGCGCATCTACTTCGCGGCCGGGCGGCGGGCGCTCGACATCGACGGGCTCGGCTACGTCGCGGCCACCGCGCTCACCCAGCCGCTGCCGCCGCAGGAGCCGGTGGTGCGGACGGAGGCCGACCTGTTCGACCTGACGCTGGAGCAGCTGCTGCCGATCAAGTCAGTGGTCCGCGACCAGGACACCGGCCTGCCCAAGATCGATCCCAAGACCGGTGAGCAGAAGGTCGTCTCCTTCTTCTCCAACATCAACGGCGAGCCGAGCGCCAACGCCCGGCTGCTCGTCGAGGAGCTGGAGCGGGCCAAGCAGGTCCCACTCGCGCAGCTGCTGGTCGCCCTGTCGATCCGGCACGTCGGCCCGCCCACGGCCCGCGACCTGGCCAATGCCATGCGCTCGATCGACGCCATCATGAACGCCTCCGAGGAGGAGCTGGCCGCGGTCGAAGGCATCGGGCCCAGGGTGGCGGCGACGATCAAGGAATGGTTCGAGGTCGACTGGCATCGGGAGATCATCGAGCGGTGGCGGGCCGCCGGGGTGCGGATGGAGGACGAGCCGGCGCCGGAGAAGGGACCGCAGACCCTTGAGGGGCTGACGTTCGTGGTGACTGGGACGCTGGAGGGCTACACGCGGGACTCGGCCTCGGAGGCGTTGGCGAGCCGTGGTGGGAAGGTGGCGTCCTCGGTGTCGAAGAAGACGTCGTTCCTGGTCGCGGGAGAGAACGCGGGGTCGAAGTACGACAAGGCGGTGAGCCTGGGGGTGCCGATCCTGGACGGGGCCGGGTTCGAGGTGCTGCTGAACGACGGTCCCGAGGCGGCGGCCCAGGTGGCGGTCAAGCCCGAGGAAGCGTAACGGCGCCCGGGCCGGACTGTCGGGCCGGGCCCCCATCCGGGCACCCCAGCCCGGCCCGACCTGGGGGGCCGGGCACGGGAGGCCGCCTGGCGCGGCTTGGGCGCCAGCCCCACGGCCGCCGGCGGGTCGCGGCCGGCTTGGCACCGACCCTTGGCGCCTCACCGACCTGACGCCCGGCATGTTCCACGCGTTCGCATCCGGCGAGGGCGCCGAGGCGATGGCGGCGACCGGGTTCCACGCGTTCGCGTTCGGTGAGGGCGCCGAGGCGATGCCGGCGACCGCGCTCGCGTGGAACGCGGGGGCATGGGCGTGCCCTGGACCGCCGCGGCGCCGTGGCCCGCCGGAGACGAGCGGGCTCCGGATGGGACCCGCAGTCAGGGTGTTGTGGCGCGGGCGCACATACGGATGGCTGAACGTTTGCTACGGAGGGTGGTTTTTGGGTATATGTCGGAAAGGAGAACTACGGACCGTACGCGCTTGGTTTCGCGAAGTGGGGTGAAGGTCGTACCCTCCCATAGTGACCTAATGGGGGTTCTGTTACCGATGACTGACCCAACCGACACTCGCGACACCGGACCACGGGTCGGCACGCCGCTGTGGGCATTTCTCGCCGGCGTCACCGTGGTCGGCTTCACCGCCCTCGTCGTGGCGATGATCAGGCTGGACTGGGTGGCGCTCGTGGAGCTGGCCCGCACGGCACTGTTCTGGGTGCTCGCGGTCCTGGTGATCCTTGGTGAGCTCAGGCCCGTGATGGTGTCGTCCGCCAGCCTGGTGGGCGGCACATATCCGTCCACCATGTTCACCTTCGCCGTGCTGCTGCACTTCGGGCTGCCGGTCGCGGTGTTGATGCAGGCCGTCGCCGTCGCCATCAACGGGGTGGTGACCCGCAAGTCCTGGCATCGGGTCATGTTCAACATCGCTCAGTCGACGTTGGCGCTCACCGCGGCGGCCGTGGTGCTGGGGGCGTTCGGGATCGCGCCGAGCCCGGTCGCGCCGTGGGAGCCGAGCGGCGCTCACCTGCCGGCGATCGCGCTGGCCGGGATCGCGTACTTCGCGACCAGGGCGACCCTGGTCTGCGGGGCGGTCTCGCTGCACGAGCGGCGCTCGATCGTCCGGGTCCTGAAGGCCACCGTGGGACCGCAGAGCCTCGTCTACGCCGCGCTGCTGGGCCTCGCCCCCCTCGTCGTCGTGGTCATGAACCATTCGCCCGGCCTCGTCCCGCTCTTCGTCGCGCCCCTCGCGGCCGTCTACTTCACCGCCACGCTCTCCATGCGCCGCGACCATCAGGCCCTGCATGACGAGCTGACGGGCCTGCCCAATCGCAAGATGCTCATCGTGAGCACCGAGGAGGCGCTCGCCGAGGCCCGCCAGGAGGAGCGGGTCGGGCTGTTCCTGCTCGACCTGGACCGGTTCAAGGAGGTCAACGACACGATGGGCCACCCGGTGGGCGACCGGCTGCTGCAGATGGTCGCGCACCGGCTCACCCATTCCGTACGCCCCAAGGACGTCGTGGCCAGGCTGGGCGGCGACGAGTTCGCCGTGCTGCTGCCCTCGATCAGGGACGCCCACGCGGCCAGGGAGGTGGCGGCCAGGCTGCGCGCGGCGCTGACCGAGCCGGTGCGGCTGGAGGGCATGACCTTCGACGTGGACGCCTCGGTCGGGATCGCGCTCTATCCCGATCACGCGCCGGACTTCGAGCTGTTGCTGCAGCGGGCCGATGTGGCGATGTATCTCGCCAAGGAGGGGCGCACCGGCGTCGAGCTCTACCAGCCGGACAAGGACCGCAACTCGCCCGAGCGGCTCACCTTACTGGGCGATCTCCGCCGCGCCATCGACAACCGCGAGCTGCGGCTGCACTACCAGCCCAAGGTGCGCCTCAGCAGCGGCGCCGTGCACGGGGTGGAGGCCCTGCTGCGCTGGCGGCACCCGGTTCACGGGCCGATCGCGCCCTCCGAATACGTCCCCTTGGCCGAGCAGTCCTACCTGATGCGGCAGCTGACCGCGTACGTCATCGAGGAGGCTCTCGAGCAGGCCGCCTGCTGGTGGCACTCCGGGCTCAGCGTGCAGATCTCCGTCAACATCTCCGCCCGCGACCTGCTCGACTCGGCCCTGCCCGAGCAGCTGGAGGTGGGCCTGGCCAGGTACGGGCTGCCGCCGTCGGCCATCCAGCTGGAGGTGACCGAGCGCATCCTGACCGGCGACCAGGCGTACACGCAGGAGACGATCAAGGAGCTGGCCACGCTCGGCGTGCCGCTGGCCCTGGACGACTTCGGCACCGGCTACTCCTCGCTGATCAGGCTGCAGCGGCTGGCGGTGTCCGAGGTCAAGATCGACGCGTCGTTCGTCCGCAGGATCGCCGACTCCGAGGACGACGACCGGATCGTCCGCTCGATCGTGGACCTGGTGCGCTCGCTCGGGCTGCGTTCGGTGGCCGAGGGCGTCGAGTCGGACGCGGTCGCCCTGCGGCTGGCTGAGATGGGCTGCGACGTGGGACAGGGGTGGTTGTTCGGCAAGCCCATGCCTGCCGCCGACGCCACGGCCTGGCTCCGGGAGCGCTCCGAGGCCGCGGCCGCCCAGGTCGAGTACGGCTACCAGCCCGAAGTCAGCAGCTCCGCCTGACCCGGCGGCACGCCGATCCAGCGCAACACCCTCCGGACATGCGGTGTGTTGCCAGACGGTTAATGGTTCGGGGGCGCTACGTCAAGCCCCCTAGGATGGCAGTGTCCAAAGACTCCATCCACGAAACGGGTTAAACGACTCATGTCCGCCATAACCCGCGACGAGGTCGCACACCTGGCCCGATTGTCCAGGCTGGCGCTCACCGACGACGAGCTCGATCACTACGCCACCCAACTCGATGCCATCATCGAGGCGGTCGCGAAGGTCTCCGAGGTCGCCGCCGAGGACGTGCCGCCGTCGTCGCACGCGCTTCCGCTGACCAATGTCTTCCGCGCCGACGAGGTGCGCCAGTCACTGACCCCCGAGCAGGCGCTCTCCGGCGCGCCCGCCGTCCAGGACGACCGCTTCCAGGTGCCGCGCATCCTCGGGGAGGAGGCATGAGTCTGATCCATAAGACCGCTGCCGAGCTGGGGGCGATGATCGCCGCCGGCGAGGTGTCGGCCGTCGAGGTGGCCGAGGCGCATCTGGATCGCATGGCCGAGGTGGAGCCCAAGGTCAGGGCGTTCCTGCACGTGGACCGCGAGGTCACGCTGGAGCAGGCGCGGGACGTCGACGCCAGGCTCAAGGCGGGCGAGAAGCTCGGAGCGCTGGCCGGCGTGCCGATCGCGCACAAGGACATTTTCACCACCCGTGACATGCCGACGACGGCCGCGTCCAAGATCCTCGAGGGCTGGCGGCCGCCTTACGACGCGACCGTCACCAAGCGGCTGCGCGAGGCCGGGCTGGTCATCCTGGGCAAGACGAACCTCGACGAGTTCGCCATGGGCTCCTCGACGGAAAACTCCGCCTACCACCCGACGCACAACCCGTGGGACCTGACCAGGGTGCCCGGCGGCTCGTCCGGCGGTTCGAGCGCCGCCGTCGCCGCGTACGAGGCGCCGCTGTCCACCGGCACCGACACGGGCGGCTCGATCCGGCAGCCCGCGGCCGTAACCGGCATTGTGGGCATGAAGCCGACGTACGGCGGCTCGTCCCGCTACGGGATCATCGCCTTCGCGAGCTCGCTCGACACGCCCGGCCCGTTCGCCCGTAACGTGCTCGACGCGGCGCTGCTGCACGAGGCGTTCTCCGGGCACGACCCGATGGACTCCACCTCCATCGACGCCCCGGTGCCCAGCGTGGTCGAGGCGGCGAAGAACCCGGACGTCGCCGGCATGCGGATCGGCGTCGTCAAGGAGTTCTCCGGCGAGGGCTACCAGGCCGGCGTGCTGGCCCGTTACCACGAGGTCGTCAAGCTGCTGGAGTCGCTCGGCGCCACGGTCGTCGAGGTCTCCTGCCCGTCGTTCACGACCGCCCTGCCGGCTTATTACCTGATCGCGCCGTCGGAGTGCTCGTCCAACCTCGCCCGCTTCGACGCCATGCGCTACGGCCTGCGCGTCGGCGACGACGGCACCCGCAGCGCCGAGGAGGTCATGGCGCTGACCCGGGCCGCCGGCTTCGGCCCCGAGGTCAAGCGGCGCATCATGCTCGGCACCTACGCGCTGTCGAGCGGCTACTACGACGCCTACTACGGCCAGGCACAGAAGGTGCGCACGGTCATCACGCGCGACTTCGAGGCCGCCTACCAGCAGGTCGACGTGCTGGTGTCGCCGACCACGCCGACGACGGCGTTCCCGATCGGCGAGCGCACCGACGACCCGATGGCGATGTACCTCGCCGACCTGTGCACCATCCCGTCCAACCTGGCTGGCAACGCCGCCATGTCGGTGCCGTGCGGCCTGGCCGACGAGGACGGCCTGCCCGTCGGCCTGCAGATCATGGCGCCGGTCCTGGCCGACGACCGCTGCTACCGCGTCGGCGCCGCCGTGGAGAAGGCCCTGGAGAGCCGCTGGGGCGGCCCGCTGCTGAAGGAGGCCCCGTCGCTATGACCATGGTCTATGACGAAGCGCTCGACCGGTTCGAGCCGGTGCTCGGCCTGGAGACCCACGTCGAGCTGGGCACCAAGTCGAAGATGTTCTGCGGCTGCAAGACCACCTTCGGCGCCCCGCCCAACACCCAGGTCTGCCCGACCTGCCTGGCGCTGCCCGGCGCACTGCCCGTGGCCAACGAAATGGCCATCGAGTCGACGATCCGCATCGGCCTCGCGCTGAACTGCTCGATCGCCGAGTGGTGCCGCTTTGCCCGGAAAAACTATTTCTATCCGGACATGCCGAAGAACTACCAGATCTCGCAGTACGACGAGCCGCTCTGCTTCGACGGCTACCTCGACGTCGAGGTGGGCGGCGAAACCGTGCGGATCGGGATCGAGCGGGTGCACTTGGAGGAGGACACCGGCAAGTCCACCCATGTGGGCGGCGCGACCGGCCGCATCCACGGCGCCGACTACTCGATCGTCGACTACAACCGGGCCGGCATCCCGCTGGTCGAGATCGTCACCAAGCCCATCCCGGGCACCGACCGGCTCGCGCCCGAGGTGGCCAAGGCCTACGTCACCGAGCTGCGCGAGATCATGCGCTCGCTCGGCGTGTCCGACGTGCGCATGGAAGAGGGCTCGCTGCGGTGCGACGTCAATGTCTCGCTCATGCCGCGCGGCTCGTCCGAGTGGGGCACCCGTACCGAAACCAAGAACGTCAACTCACTGCGTAGCGTCGAGCGGGCAGTGCGGAGCGAGATCGAGCGGCAGGCCGCCGTCCTCGCCGACGGCGGGAAGATCATCCAGGAGACCCGGCACTTCCACGAGGACACCGGCACCACCACGTCCGGCCGGTCCAAGGAAGAGGCGCAGGACTACCGCTACTTCCCCGAGCCCGATCTGGTGCCGATCGCGCCGGACACCGCATGGGTGGCCGAGCTGAAGGCGGCGCTGCCCGAGCTGCCGTCGGTCCGTCGCAAGCGGCTGCAGGCGGAGTGGGGGCTGTCCGACCTCGACATGCAGGCCATGCACAACGCCGACGCGTTCGACCTGGTGGAGGCCACGGTCGCGGCGGGCGCGCCGGCGGCGGACGCGCGCAAGTGGTGGATGGGCGAGCTGGCGCGGCGCGCCAACGAGAGCGGGATCCCGCTGGCGGACCTGCCCATCACGCCGGCTCAGATCGCTCGCGTGACCGAGCTGGTGGCCTCGGGGGCGCTCAACGACAAGCTGGCGCGCGAGGTGCTCGAAGGCGTGCTGGCCGGCGAGGGCACGCCCGATGAGGTGGTCGAGAAGCGCGGGCTGCAGATCGTCAGCGACGAGGGCGAGCTGCTGGCGATCATCGACCAGGTGCTGGCGGACAACGCCGACGCGGCCGAGAAGGTGCGGTCCGGGAAGATCGCGGCGGCCGGTGCGTTGGTGGGCGGCGTCATGCGGGCCAGCAAGGGCAAGGCGGACGCGGCCCGCGCCCGCCAGCTGATCCTGGAGAAGCTGGGCGTCGAAGGGTAGGCGCCCCGTCTCACGAGGGCCTCGCCGTTTCGATGGCGGGGCCCCTTTTCCGTGGCGCCGCGCCGGTCCTAGGTCCAATGGCCGGGCCGGACTAGGGCCCCCGCTGGAGGTGCGGAGCCGCACGTCCTCGTAGGTTCGTCGGCATGACGAGGAAAGCGTTGACAGCGGGCCTGGTGGCGATGGTGTCGCTGGTGGCCTTCGAGTACATGGCCGTCGCGATCGCCATGCCGGTCGTGGCCAAGGAGCTCGGCGGTCTGGAGCTGTACGGGCTGGCGTTCAGCGGCGCGATGGCCGCGAGCGTGGTCGGCACGGTCCTCGGCGGCCGGTGGGCGGATGTGCGCGGCCCCCAGGCGCCCCTGTGGACCGGTGCGGTGTTCTTCGCCGCGGGGCTGATGGTCGCGGGGCTGGCGCCGAGCATGGAGGTGCTGATCGCGGGACGGTTCCTGCAGGGGTTCGGCGGGGCGCTGGTCAGCGTGGCGTTGTACGTGGTGGTGGCCAGGGCCTATCCCGAGAGCCGGCATCCCAGGATCTTCTCCTTGTTCGCGACCGCATGGGTGGTGCCCTCGATGGTGGGCCCGGCGATCGTGGGTGTGGTGACCGACACGCTCGGATGGCGCTGGGTGTTCCTGCTGGTGCCGATCCTGACCGTGGCCGCCGGCCTGGTGCTGCTGCGCGGCCTGGCCGGGCAGCCGGTCAGCGGCGGGCAGAGCGAACCTGCTCCCGGTCTGCTGGGCAAGATCGCCTGGGCGGCTGTGAGCGCCGTCGGGGCCGCGCTCATGCAGTACGGCAGCAGCGGCGGACGCTTCCCCTTGCTGATCGCCGGCCTGGTGGTGCTGGCCGTGGCGCTTCCGAGGCTCCTTCCCCGCGGCACGCTCCGCGCCGCCCGCGGGCTGCCTGCCGTGGTGAGTCTGCGCGGCCTGTCGGCCGGGGCGTTCTTCGCGGCCGAGGTGATGGTGTCGCTCATGCTGGTCGCCCACCGCGGCCTGCCCACGTGGGCGTCCGGGCTGGCGCTCATGGGGGGCTCGCTGACCTGGTCGTTCGCCTCGTGGGTGCAGGGGCGCGAGTTCTTCAGCCAGAAGACGAACCTGCGGTTCGGCTCGGCCATGATGGCGCTCGGCATTCTGATCATGGGCACGGTGGCGTTCACCGCGGTGCCGGTGGCGCTGGCCTACCCGTCGTGGATCATCACCGGGTTCGGGATCGGGCTGGTCTACCCGACGCTGTCGGTGCTCACGCTGGAGCTGTCGGCCCCCGGCGAGCAGGGCAAGAACAGCTCGGCGCTGCAGGTGGGCGAGTCGGTGTTCTCGGTGGTGGCGGTGGCCGTCACCGCGGCGCTGTTCACGGCCTCCGGGTCCGGCTACTGGGCGGTGTTCGCGGCCACGCTGGCCATGGCGCTGGCCGGGCTGGCCATCGCGCCCCGATCGATCAAGGACGGTTCCGCCGTGGAGGCGGAACCGTCCCAGGGGTCGCTCATCCGACCCGCGTGACCTCGGCCTTCCGGGCGAAGAGCTTCCTGAACAGGGGCGTGAGCAGGGCCAGGGCCGCCAGCGCCAGCAGCACGGCGGCCACCGGGCTGCGCACCAGGACGGTCACGTCGCCCGCGCCGATGGCCAGGGCCCGGCGCAGCTGGATCTCCGCCATCGGGCCCAGGATCATGCCGATCACCGCGGGGGCGACCGGCAGGCCGAAGCGGCGCATGGCGAACCCCAGCAAACCCAGCAGGAACAGCGCGAACAGATCCACGATGGTGCCGTTCAGCGCGTACACGCCGAGGGCGGCGAAGAGCACGATCCCGGCGTACAGGTACGGGCGCGGGATCCGCAGCACTCTCGCCCACGCCGGCGCGAGGGGCAGGTTCAGCACCAGCAACATCGTGTTGCCGATGAACAGTGACGCGATCATGCCCCACACCAGCGCCGGGTTGTGGTCGAACAGCTGGGGCCCGGGCTGCAGGCCGTACTGCTGGAAGGCGGCCAGCATGATGGCGGCCGTCGCCGACGTGGGCAGACCCAGCGTGAGCAACGGGACCAGGGTGCCGGCCGCGGAGGCGTTGTTGGCCGCCTCCGGGCCCGCGACGCCTTCGATGGCGCCCTTGCCGTACTCCTCCTTGGCCGCGCCCTTGGCCAGGCGTTTCTCGGCCGCGTACGACAGGAACGTGGGGATCTCCGCCCCGCCGCCGGGCAGCGCGCCGAACGGGAAGCCCAGAGCCGTCCCGCGCAGCCAGGGCCGCCAGGAGCGCCGCCAGTCCGCGCGGCCCATCCATGCCCGGCCGACGGGGACCACCTCGGGCGTGGCGTGACGCAGCCGCGAGGCCACGTACAGGGCCTCGCCGAGTGCGAAGAGCCCGACCGCGACGATCACCACATCGATGCCGTCGAGCAGCTGCGGGATGCCCAGCGTGAGCCGCGCCTGCCCGGTCTGCTGGTCGATCCCGACCAGCCCGATCGTCAGGCCGAGCCCCAGGGAGGCCAGGCCGCGCACGATCGAGCGGGACAACACTGACGACACGGCCGTGAACGCCAGGATCGCCAGCGCGAAGTAGTCCTCAGGGCCGAACGAGATCGCGAACGCCACCACGGCCGGGGCCGCGACCACCAGCAACGCGGTCGCGATGGTCCCGGCCACGAACGAGCCGATGGCCGCCGTGGCCAGCGCCTGGGCGGCCCGCCCGCGCCGGGCCATCTTGTTGCCCTCCAACGCCGTGATCATCGACGAGGACTCGCCGGGCGTGTTGAGCAGGATGGACGTGGTGGAGCCGCCGTACATGCCGCCGTAGTAGATGCCGGCGAACATGATGAACGCGCTGGCGGGCGGCACCGTGAACGTGATCGGCAGCAGCAGGGCCACGGTCATCGCGGGCCCGATGCCGGGCAGCACACCGACGAGGGTGCCGAGCGTGACGCCGATGAACGCGTACAGCAGATTGGTCGGGGTGAGCGCCGCGGCGAAGCCGTCGAGCAGGAGCTGCAGTGAGTCCACCTAGATCACTCCCTGCAGCGGGCCGCCCGGCAGCGTGACGCCGAGGCCCTTGACGAACAGCAGGTACGTGGCGATCCCCATGACGGCCGCGACCACGGCCGCGCGCACCTTGTGCTCGGCGCCGAGCGCCACCGACAAGCCGAAGAACAGCAGGCTCGCGCCGATGATCCAGCCCAGCACGTTCAGCAGCGCCGCGAACGCCAGGAAGATCCCGCTGACCAATCCCACGCTGCGCCAGTCCGCGGGCGCGTCCGCGTCCACGTCCTCGCTCTCCTCGGGGTCGCCGTGCCCGCCCCGCAGCACGTCGATCACGTAGAACAGGCCGACGAGCACCATGGCCCCGCCGACCAGCATCGGGAAGAAGCGCGGCCCGATGCCGAGCTGGGAGGCCGCCGCCGCGACGTCCAGCGTCCCGACGAGCACGAACACCCCCAGCCCGAGCACCACGACCGCGAGCCCGAGCTCGGGCCGCCACCAGCGAGCCATCAGGACACGAGCCCCATCTCGGCGATGATGCCCTTGACCCGTGTCTGCTCGGCGTTCAGGTAGTCGGCGAACTGCTGCCCGGTCTGGAAGGAGTCGATCCAGCCGTTCTTGGCCACCGCGTCCTTCCACGGCTGCGAGTCGTGCATCTTGGTGACCAGGTCGGTCAGCGCCTTCTTGTCGGCGTCGGAGAGTCCGCCCGGGGCGACGAAGCCGCGCCAGTTGGCCAGCTCCACGTCGAGCCCGCCCTCCTTCAGCGTGGGCACGTCCAGACCGGAGATCCGCTCACCCGAGGTCACGCCGATCCCGCGCAGCTTGCCGGACTTCACGTGCTCGGCGAACTCGCCGACGCCCGAGATGCCCGCGCTGACCTTGTTGCCGAGCAGCGCGTTCAGCGCCTCGCCGCCGCCCGAGTGGGCGATGTAGTTGACCTGCTTGGGGTCCACCCCCGCGGCCTTGGCCATCAGCCCGGCCACGATGTGGTCCGTGCCGCCCGCCGAGCCGCCGGCGATCGACACCTTCGCCGGGTCGGCCTTCCAGGCCGCCGTCAGGTCGGCCAGCGTCTTGTACGGGGAGTCGGCCGGGACCACGACGATCTCGTACTCCTCGGTCAGCTTGGCGATGGGCGTGGTGTCGGCCAGCGTGACCTTCGACTTGTTCTGCTCGATGGCGCCCACCATGACCAGGCCCATGGTCATCAGCAGGTTGCCGTTGCCCTTCTCGCCGGCGAGCTGCGCCAGGCCGATCGTGCCGCCCGCGCCGGGCACGTTGAACACCTCGACCCTGCGGTCGGGGGCGGCGGTCTTGAGCGCCTGCTCGGCCGTGCGGGAGGTCTGGTCCCAGCCGCCTCCCGGCGCGGCCGGCGCCATGATGCGCAGGGTGCCGGAGGAGGCAGTGGTGCCGTTCTGGCCGCCGCAGCCGGTGAGGGCGGCCAGGGAGAGCGCCGCGAGTGCGGCCAATATGCGCAGGCGCATGATCACTCCAAGGGGGGATTTCACGGTTATAAAAC
Source organism: Nonomuraea polychroma (assembly GCF_004011505.1). Taxonomy (NCBI): domain Bacteria; kingdom Bacillati; phylum Actinomycetota; class Actinomycetes; order Streptosporangiales; family Streptosporangiaceae; genus Nonomuraea; species Nonomuraea polychroma. Next base: position 7,543,996 of record NZ_SAUN01000001.1, on the reverse strand, counting down.
TGCGATGGTGAATCCCCTTTCCGCCCACGTCGAGGCTTTGCGTGCTTGCCGTCATAGTGGTCGTATTGGTCGCGACCTGGGCGTGACCTGGGTTTGTTTCCATGTGCCCTGTGACATGGGTGCGTAACGCTTCCCTCGGGACCCAGCTGTTCGTGCTCCAGATGGTGATCGTATTGCTCGCCGTCGGGGGCACGGCCGGCGTGTGGGCCGGGCACACGCGTGACCAGCTCGACAGTCTGCACCAGCAGCGCGCGCTCGCCATCGCCCAGTCCGTGGCCGCGTTGCCCCAGGTCCGCGATGCCTTCAAGCTGCAGAACCCGGAGACGGTGCTGCAACCGCTCGCCATGAGCGTCCAGCAGCAGACCGGCGCCGACTACGTCGTGATCGCCAACGCCGAGCAGACCCGCTACGCCCACCCCAACACCTCGCTCATCGGCAAGAAGTTGTCCACCGACGGCACCACCGTGCTGCAGACCGGCACGGACTGGGTCGGCACGGAGACCGGCACGATCGGCACCACGGTCAGGGGCAAGACCCCGATCCGCGACGAGTACGGCACCGTGATCGGCCTCGTCTCGGTAGGCGTACTGGAGACCACGGTCATGGGCCAGCTCGGCGCCGCGCTGCCGCCACTGGTGTGGACGGCGCTGGCGGTCATGCTGGCCGGCCTCGCGCTGGCCGCGCTCATCACCGTGCGGGTGCGCAGGCAGACGTTCGGCCTGGAGCCCAAGGAGATCGCCGCCCTGCTGGAGCAGCGCGAGGGCGTGCTGCATGGCGTCAAGGAAGGCGTGCTCGCGCTCGACCTCGAAGGGCGCGTGACGCTGGTCAACGACGCCGCCCGGGAGCTGCTGGGCGACGTCGGCGCGGACCTGGGCCGGATGCCGGTCTCCGACCGCATGCGGGACGTGCTCGGCGGCGCCGACCCGGGCGAGGACCGCGTCGTGCTGCACGGCGAGCGCGTGCTGGTGCTCAACCGCACCCCGGTCTCCGTACGCGAGCAGCACCGCGGGTGGGTGGTCACGCTCAGGGACCGCACCGAGCTGGTCCGCCTGGCCCGCGAGCTCGACGACACCAGCAGCGCGACCGAGGCCCTGCGGGCCCAGGCGCACGAGTTCGCCAACCGCATGCACACCGTCGTCGGCCTGCTGGAGCTCGGCGAGTACGAGGCCGCCATCGGCTTCATCACCCGCACCACCGGCGGCACCTACGCCACCGACCTGCGCGAGCGCGTCCAGGATCCCACCCTGGCCGCCCTGCTGCTGGCCAAGTCCGCCGAGGCGGCCGAGCGCGGCGCCACGCTCGTGCTGGCGGAGGACTCCCTCGTGCCCGAGGGCTTGCTCGGCGACCCGCAGGACGCGGTCCTGGTGGTCGGCAACCTGGTCGCCAACGCCATCGACGCGCTCGACGGCGCGGCGGGCACGATCGAGGTGTCGGTGCAGGCGGACTCCGACGGGCTGCGGGTGCGGGTCGGCGACTCGGGGCCCGGCATCGCCCCCGACCTGGTGGACGAGGTCTTCAGGGAAGGCTTCACCACCAAGGCCGCCCAGTCGGGACCGCGCGGCCTCGGCCTGGCGCTGACCCGGCAGGCGTGCCTGCGCAGAGGCGGCTGGGTACGGGTGGCAAACTCGGGAGGAGCGGTCTTCACCGCGTTGCTGCCGGCAAAGGCGGGCCCATGAGCGACATCCGCGTCCTGGTGGTGGACGACGACTTCATGGTCGCGCGTATCCACAGCGGCTACGTGTCCCGGGTGCCGGGCTTCCAGGTCGTCGCCATGGCGCACAGCGGCGCCGACGCGATTGCCGCGGTGGCCGAGCTGCGCCCCGATCTCGTGCTGCTCGACATCTACCTGCCCGACATGTCGGGCCTGGAGGTGCTCAAGGCGCTCCACGACGTGGACGTCCTCGTGATCAGTGCCGCCCGCGACGTGCCCACGGTCCGGGAGGCCATGCGTGGCGGCGCGGTCAACTACCTGATCAAGCCCTTCACCGCCGCCGCCCTGACCGAACGCCTCCAGCAGTACGCCGACACCCGCAAACGCCTGACCGCCATCGGCGCCGAGGCCCGCCAGGACGACGTGGACCGCCTTTTCGGCAGGCACGCCTCGACCGCCCCCATGCCGAAAGGGTTGTCCGCGGCCACCTGCGCGCTGGTCGCGGATACCCTGCGCGAGGCGGGCCGCGACCTGTCGGCGGCCGAGGCGGCCGAGCTCACGGGCCTGTCGCGGGTCAGCGCCCGCCGCTACCTCGAATATCTGTGCGCGGCGGGTCAAGCCGAGTTGCGGCCGCGTTACGGCACGGCCGGACGTCCGGAACATCGCTACCGGTGGCTAGGTTGACACATTTCCGTAGCCATTTCCCGTGACATATGCGGATCCGCGTGCCTTACTGTTGCCTGAGACTTGGCTGTGGACGCGGGAGGAGATTGAGGCGTGCGAAACGGCGCCGGACCGATCGAATCACCGACCGACCCGTTCGCCTCGGTGCCACTGCCCACGTCGGCAGTCTCCAAGAAGCCGCGGATCGAAGGGTTACCCCCAGGGGTCTCCCGGGACATCTTCGGCCCGCCGGCCCGGCAGGAGCCCCGTCCGGCACAGGGCCCGAGCGCGCAGGGAGGTCCAGCGGGAGGCGCGCTGCCCCCCGTGGCGCCGCCGGCACAGCCATGGCCGATGAAGGACAGGGAGCCGTCGTCTCCGCCCGCCCCCGTCTTCGGAGTGGCCGGCGCACCGGAACGGGCCTCCGCCTTCGACCACACCGACCCGCCGAGGCGGCGCCGGCTCCTGCCGGGGCTGGTGCTGTTCATCGTGGTGCTCGTGGCGCTGGCCTACGTGGTGCCCGCCGTGCTCATGTCAGGGTCCGTGTTACGCGGCACCCACGTGGCCGGGGTCGACATCGGCGGGCTGACCGTGACCCAGGCGGCCGACAAGTTGCGTAACGAGCTGGGCGCCAAGCTCAGCAAGCCGGTCGTGGTCGAAATAGGCGGCAGGAAGGACACCGTCCAGCCTGACGAGGCCGGGCTCGAACTCGACGTCGTGGGCACGATCGGGCAGGCGCCCAGCGGCTTTCCCAGCCCGCAGGAGGTGTGGCAGGGCCTGACCGGCACCACCGAGCTCCAGCCGAAGGTCAGCATCGACTCCTCCCAGCTCACCAGGACCGTCGAAGGACTGGCGGAAGGCGTGGACAAGCCCGCGGTCGAAGGCCGCGTGGTGTTCGCGGGACTGCAGCCGAAGGGACGCGAACCCGCCGACGGGGTGCTGCTCGACCGGGACGACGCGGTACGCCAGATCGGCGACGCCTTCCTACGCGGCGGCGGCACGGTGGTGCTCACGCTGCGGCCCGCCAAGCCCGCCACGACCAGCGAAGCCCTGCAGACCGCTCTGGCCAAGGCACGCAAGGCCGTCGCCGCGCCCATCACGCTGACCCTCGGCGACAAGCAGGCGCAGATCCCTCCGGCGCTGATCGCGGCGAACCTGACGTTCAACCCGGACGGCGACGGCTCGCTGGTGCCGGAGTTCGACGCCAAGGCGGTGCTGGCGAACGTGGAGAGCACGCTGGTCGACGCCGCGCAGCAGCCGCGTGACGCGACATACCAGATCGTGAACGGCAAGCCGGTTCTGGTGCCTGCCCGCACCGGGCGCGGCGTGAACGACAAGCTGCTGGCCAGGGACGCCGAGAAGGTGTTCGACACCGGTGGCGAGCGGACGATTCCCGTGCGGCTGGGGGTCGTCGAGCCGGCCGTCAGCACGCAGCAGGTCCGCGGGCTCGGCATCAAGGAGATCGTGGGCTCGTTCACCACGACGTTCGACTGCTGCCAGCCGCGCGCGAAGAACATCCAGCGCATGGCGCAGCAGCTCGACGGCCATCTGGTGAGGCCGGGGCAGACGTTCTCGATCAACGAGGTCGTGGGGGAGCGGACCGTCGAGGACGGCTACGTCGAGGCCGGACAGATCGTCGGCGGGCGCATGGTGAACATCGTCGGCGGTGGAGTCTCGCAGTTCGCCACGACCATGTACAACGCGGCCTTCTTCGGCGGGTTCGACGACGTGGAGCACCAGCCGATGGACTACTACGCGTCGCGTTATCCCGCCGGGCGTGACGTGGCGCTGCTCTATCCGGACACCGATCTGAAGTGGCGCAACGACTCCGAGCACGGGGTGCTGATCAAGACCGCCTTCACCGACACGGCCGTCACGGTCACGCTGTGGAGCACCAAGCGGTACGACAAGGTCGAGCCCGTCACGTCGGAGCGGCGTGACTTCAAGCCGTTCCGGCGCGAGGTCAGCTCCGAGCCTGGCTGTCTGCCGACGGCGGGCGAGCAGGGGTTCACCATCGACGTCACCCGGGTGTTCTACAAGGACGGCAAGGTGGTCAAGAAGGACAAGAAGCTGACCACGGAGTACCGGCCTCAGGCCCAGATCGTTTGCGCCGGCACGGGCCAGTAACGCCCCTGGCTGTCGCCGGCCCGTGGCCGCCCACCCCGCTGCCCGGCCGCCCGTGGCCGCCCACCCCGCTGCCTGGCCGCCCGTGGCCGCCCACCCCGCTGCCTGGCCGCCCGTGCCTGGCCGCCCGTGCCTGGCCGCCCGTGCCTGGCCGCCCGTGCCTGGCACGGACGGCCAGCGGGGCCCGGCAAGGCGGGGGCAGCGGCTCGCGTGCCGCCCCGGGACGGTGGGAGGGCGGCGGAGGCGTCAGGAGGAGGCCGTGACGGAAAGGATGCGGTCGTCGCCCTCCTGGGGCGAGCCCCGGCCGTCCTTGTTGCTGGTGCCCACCCACAGGGCACCGTCGGGGGCGGTGGTGACGGCGCGGATCCGGCCGTACCGATCGGTGAAGTGGGCGACCGGCTTGCCGGCCGCGCCGTCCTCGCCGAGCGGGATCTGCCACAGCCGGGCCCCGCGCAGCGCGCCCACCCAGAGGGAGCCGTTCGCGTACGCCATGCCGGACGGTGACGCCTCGTCCGTGGTCCAGGTGAGGATGGGGTTCACGAACCGCTGGTCGTCGCCCCGCCCCTCGACCTCGGGCCAGCCGTAGTTGGCGCCCGGTTTGATCAGGTTGACCTCGTCGTAGGCGTTGGCGCCGAACTCGGAGGCGTACAGGCGGCCCTGCTCGTCCCACGCCAGCCCCTGCACGTTGCGGTGACCGTAGCTGTAGACGAGCGTGCCGAACGGGTTGTCCGGGGCCGGCTTGCCGTCCACGGTCATGCGCAGGATCTTGCCGCCGAGCGAGTCGCGCTCCTGCGCGAGGCTGCGGTCGCCGACCTCGCCGGTGGTGGCGTACAGGTAGCCGTCTGGCCCGAACGCGAGCCGGCCGCCGTTGTGGATGCCGCCCTTGGGGATGCCCTCGACAAGCACCTCCGGCGAGCCGAGGCGGTCGCCGTTGAACGGGTAGCGGACGATCCGGTTGTCCTGTTCCGCGGTGAAGTAAACGAACACATGCTGGTCCTTGACGGCCACGCCCATGAGGCCGCCCTCGCCGTCCGGACGTACCCCGTCGATCGTCCCGAGCTCGCTCACCTGCCCGGACCGGCTCACCCGCAGCAGCCTGGCCGAGTCCCGCTCGGTCACCAGAGCGTCGGAGCTCGCGCCGCCGGGCAGGAACGCTATCGCCCACGGCACGGCAAGCCCGGTCACCACATCCTTCGGCTGGCCAGGGGCGGCGGCGTCCCCCACGGCGGTGGTCGGGACCACCTCTCCTCCTCCGCCTGCGCGGCCGGAGCTCGCGGAACAGGCGGTGAGCGCGGCCAAAAGTACGATCGTCCAGAGCTTCCTCATGTCCCCCATACTTACCGGCGAGACATAAAGTTCTCCGCATGGAGACCTGGGTTCCGTCCGCTTCTGTGGCCGAAGTTCTGTCCGACCTGCCCGGGGTGGAATGCACTGTCTATGACGGCACGTCCCCCATGCCGGAAAGGATTGAGGAGGTGGAGGTCTGGATCCCGCCGCTCGTCACGGTGTCGGACGTGCCCGGCACGCTGGCAAGGATGAGCTCGTTGCGGCTGGTGCAGACCGTCACCGCGGGGGTGGAGCCGTACCGGCCGCACATGCCCGAGGGCGCGGTGTTGTGCAACGCCCGCGGGGTGCATGACGCGGGCACCGCCGAGTGGGCGGTCGGCGCGATGATCGCGGTGCTCAGGGAGTTCCCCGAGTTCGTGGACGCGCAGCGCAGGGGCGAGTGGACCTACCACCACACCGGCGTGCTGGCCGACTCCACCGTGCTGATCGTCGGGTACGGCTCCATCGGCGCCGCGCTCGAACGCCGCCTGGAGGGCTTCGAGGTCGAGACCGTACGGGTGGCCAGGACCGCCCGCGAGGGCGTCCACGGCATGGAGGAGCTGCCCGGCCTGCTGCCCCAGGCGGACGTCGTGGTGCTGCTGGTCCCCGCCACGTCCGACACCGCCGGCATGGTGGACGCCGCGTTCCTGGCCCGGATGAAGGACGGCGCCGTCCTCGTGAACGCCGCCAGGGGCGGCATCGTCGACACCGACGCGCTGATCTTGGAGCTGAAGAACGGTAGACTACGCGCCGCGCTGGACGTGACCGCGCCCGAGCCGCTGCCGGAGGGCCACCCCCTGTGGAGCGCGCCGGGCGTGCTGATCACGCCGCACGTCGCGGGCAGCACCCCCGCGTCGGGGCGGCGGATGCTCCGTCTGATCAAGGCCCAGCTCTCGCGCTATCTCGCGGGCGAGCAACTGATCAACGTTATCACCGACTCGTACTGAGAGGATCCCGGAACGTGGCTGGTCCGTGACCTTCGGTGCGTACGGTTACGTTTGCGGGGAGCTCCTGACTGCCTGTCAAGGCGCTCTTGGCGGCAATTGGTCTGTGTGGTTATCAGATCGGTGACGACATCGGCGTTGTCACCACCCGCGTGCTCGTGACCGCTCACACTGGCGAAGTGATCGCCGGACTTCGGCGGTCGCAGGTGCAGTGTTCGAGACGGGATGGGCAACGACTGTGATCCGCTGGCGTGATCCACGTGCGCCGCTGACCGCCGCGGTTGCGGCAGGCGTGGTGGTGCTCGCTGCCGCGTTCGTCAAGGACGAACAGGTCCTGATCGCCGGAGCGATAGCCGGAGTGATCGCGGTGCTGGTCGCCGCCGCCTCTTTGCTGGCCGTCTCGCTGAGGTCGGCCGGACACCGCCCGACGGCGGTGGGGGCGCGCTGGATGGGCGGCGGCGCCGTCATCTGGGGCGCTGGGATGGCGCTGCGTCCGTTCACCGAGACTTTCGTCGCCGGCTTCGCCGACATGTTCGTGTTGCTCGGCACCGTGGTCACCGCGGGCGGCGCGTTGATCGCCGCCGACCGCAAACTTCCGGCCAAGGTTGTTCTGCGGCATATCAGCGACGCCTACCTGTGCGCCGCCTCGCTCTTCCTCATCGGATGGGTGGTGCAGTTGCGCCACGTGTACGCCGCGGCCGACCCGCCGGCGTTCACGCTGGTCATGCTGCCGCCGATGGTGGCGCTGCTGGTGACGTGCGCCGTGATCCCGTCCGTGCTGACCAGCAGGTCGTCCTCGTGGCTGCTCGGCCTGGCCGGCACCGGTGTGCTCGCCGCCATGACCGTGGCGGCCCTGGCCACGGGGGTCGCGCGCCTGGACGGCGGTGTGCCGCCGACCTGGACCGTCATGCTGGCGCCCGTCGCGCTCCTGCTGCTCGCCGCCGTTCCGTGGGCGCTGCGGGGCAGGGAGGCGGGCGTGCTCGCCGCCAGGAACGTCGTCGCGATGGTCCCGCTGGCGCTGGTCGCCGTGGCGGCCTGCACGCTGCTGGCCCACCTGGCCGGCGGGCGTGCCGAGCGGCCTGTCAGCGGCGTCGTGGTGGTCGCGGTCTCCGTGGTGCTGCTCGTGCTGGTGCGTCTGTTCGTGGTGTCGGCGGCCAACGTGCGCCTGCGCGGGCTGGTCAGGCTCGGGGAGCGCCAGCTCAGGGAGCTGGCGGAGAGCTCGGGCGACGTGGTGTTCCTGTGCGACTACGCGGGCGTCGTACGCGAGATCGGCCCCGGGGTCGAGGTCACCTACGGCTACCGCCCCGACGATCTGGTCGGCGGGTCGATTTTCGACTACATCCACCCCGAGGACGTGCCCGGCATCCAGGCCGCGCTGCGCGCCATGCACCTCGACGAGGACAACGCCGCCCCTGGCGCCTGCCTGATCGCCTGCCGGGTGCGGGCGGCCGACGGCACCTGGCGCCCGACGGAGTCGGTCGCCACCCGTCACGTCGGCGGCGACGAGCTCATGCTGGTCACGACCAGAGACATCAGCGACGAGGAGGCCCTGCGCAACCAGGTCGCCCACCTCACGTTCCACGACGGCGTCACCGGCCTGCCCAACCGCGCCTACTTCGAGGAGCGCACCCGCGAGGTGTTGACCGGGCGCACGTCCGGCCACGTCGCGGTGATCTTCCTCGACCTGGACGGGTTCACCTCCGTCAACGACTCCGTGGGGCACGCCAGTGGCGACTACCTGCTCGGGCAGGCGGCCCGGCGGCTGCGTGGCGCCGTCCGCGCCGACGACACGCTCGCCCGGTGGGGCGGCGACGAGTTCGCGGTGCTGGTGGAGACCGGCGGCGAGGCTCAGGTCGCGGTGGACCTGGCCGAGCGGCTCGTCCGTGCCGTCTCGCAGGAGCCGTTCCGGGTTGCCGACCGGGACGTGGCGCTGACCGCGAGCGTGGGCGTGGCCTTCACCGAGGACGACACGCCGGCCGGTGACCTGCTGCGTAACGCGGATGTCGCCATGGCGCGCTCCAAAGAGCTGGGCGGGCGCCGGGTGGAGGTGTTCGCCGCCCACATGCACGCCGATGTCGTACGCCGCCTGGAGCTGGCGGCCGACCTGCAACGGGCGCTGATCGAGCAGCAGTTCGCGATCGAATACCAGCCTGTGGTGGACCTGGCCACCTCGCGGGTGACCGCGGTGGAGGCGCTCGTGCGGTGGTGGCGGGGGTCGGTGTTCGTGCCGCCCGAGCAGTTCCTGGGCCCGGCCGAGGACACCGGCCTGATCGTGCCGCTGAGCGAGTGGATCCTGCGTGAGGCGTGCAGGGAGGTCGCCGCCTGGCGGGCCTCCTCCTGGGACATCGGGTTGTCGCTCAACCTGTCGGCCCGGCAGATCACCGCGCCACGTTTCGTCGAGACGGTCGAGGAGGCGCTGGCCGAGAGCGGGTTGCCCGCGTCGGCGCTCACCCTCGAGGTGATCGAGGAGATGCTGGTCGAGGACGCCGAGGAGACGGTCAAGCGGCTGTCGGAGCTGCGGGCGCTCGGCGTGCGCCTGGCCATCGACGACTTCGGCACCGGCTACGCGTCGCTGGCGTTCCTCAGGCAGCTGCCCGTCGACATGATCAAGATCGATCCGTCGTTCGTGGCCGGACTCGGCAGGGACGACACACTGACGCTGCTCACCCGTACGATCGTGCGGCTCGGCCACGACCTCGGGCTGACCGTGGTGGCCGAGGGCATCGAGCGTCCTGAACAGCTGGAGCTGCTGCGGAAAATGGGCTGCACCAGTGGTCAGGGCTTCCTGGTCGCCCGCCCCATGGCGGCGCGCGGGGTCGACTCCTTGATGCGGACGAGTCTCACGGTTTGAGACTTGTGTCCACGAAGTTGACATCAGGGCGCTCGGAGCGGCTATCGTGGACGACATGCTTCGCAGTGAGATTCTCGTAGTACTTCGCCGGCGCGCAGGCCGATAGCGAAGCACTGCGACCTGCGCGCCGCCCCAGACCCACCGCCGCCCGGTGGGAAGGGGCCTTTTTTATGTCCTAAGCGAGTAGCCACGCAAGGAACGAGCCGATGACCGAACGCATGACAGGTGCACAAGCCCTGGTGAGGGCGTTGGAGCACGTGGGAGTCGACACCGTGTTCGGGATCCCTGGCGGCGCCATCCTGCCCGCCTACGATCCTCTCTACGACTCGACCAAGGTCCGGCACGTGCTTGTACGGCACGAGCAGGGCGCAGGGCACGCGGCCGAGGGCTATGCGCAGGCCACGGGCAAGGTGGGTGTGTGCATGGCGACCAGCGGTCCCGGTGCCACCAACCTGGTGACGCCGATCGCGGACGCGTATATGGACTCGGTGCCGATCGTGGCGATCACCGGACAGGTGGCCAGCAAGGCGATCGGTACGGACGCCTTCCAAGAGGCCGACATTTCCGGCATCACCATGCCGATCACCAAGCACAATTTCCTGGTCACCGACGCGGCGGACATTCCGCGCACGATCGCCGAGGCGTTCCACATCGCCTCGACCGGCCGGCCCGGCCCGGTGCTCGTGGACATCTCCAAGGACGCGCTGCAGGCCGACACCACCTTCTCCTGGCCGCCGGTGATGCAACTGCCGGGCTACCGCCCGGTGACGCGGCCGCACTCGAAGCAGATCCGCGAGGCGGCCAAGCTGATCGCCGAGTCCAAGCGGCCGGTCCTGTACGTCGGCGGCGGCGTGCACAAGGCCCGCGCCTCGGCGGAGCTGCTGCAGCTGGCCGAGCTGACGCACATCCCGGTGATCACCACGTTGATGGCGCGCGGCACGTTCCCCGACAGCCACCCGCAGCACATGGGCATGCCTGGCATGCACGGCAGCGTGTCGGCCGTCGGCGCGCTGCAGCAGTCCGACCTGATCATCGGCCTCGGGGTGCGCTTCGACGACCGGGTGACCGGCGAGCTGAAGTCGTTCGCGCCGTACGCGAAGGTCGTGCACGCCGACATCGACCCGGCGGAGATCTCCAAGAACCGGCACGCCGACGTGCCCATCGTGGGCGACTGCAAGGAGGTCATCAATGACCTCATCGCCGCGATCCAGGCGTCCGGGCAGAAGGGCGACTACGCCGACTGGTGGACGCTGCTCAACAGCTACAAGAAGACGTACCCGCTGGGTTACGAGCGGTTCGAGGACGGCTCGCTGGCCCCGCAGTACGTGATGGAGCGGCTGAGCGCGATCGCCGGACCGGACACGTACTACGTGGCCGGGGTCGGCCAGCACCAGATGTGGGCCTCGCAGTTCATCGACTACGAGAACCCCGGCACGTTCATCAACTCCGGCGGCCTGGGCACGATGGGCTTCGCCGTGCCGGCCGCGATGGGCGCCAAGATGGGCCGCCCGGACGCCACGGTGTGGGCCATCGACGGCGACGGCTGCTTCCAGATGACCAACCAGGAGCTGGCCACCTGCGCGCTGGAGGGCGTGCCGATCAAGATCGCCGTCATCAACAACGGTAACCTGGGCATGGTTCGCCAGTGGCAGACGCTCTTCTACGACCAGCGCTACTCCAACACGAACCTGCAGACGACGCGCCGGATCCCGGACTTCGTGAAGCTCGCCGAGGCCTATGGTTGTGTGGGCCTGCGGTGCGAGCGTCCCGAGGACGTGGACGCCGTCATCAAGAAGGCCATGGAGATCAATGACGTGCCCGTCGTGGTCGACTTCGTCGTCCACCAGGACGCGATGGTCTGGCCCATGGTCGCGGCAGGCACCAGCAACGACGACATCAAGATCGCCCGCGACATGGCGCCGAAGTGGGAGAACGAGGATGAGTAGGCACACTCTGTCGGTGCTTGTCGAGAACAAGCCGGGCGTGCTGGCCCGCGTGTCGGCGCTGTTCAGCCGGCGCGGTTTCAACATCGACTCGCTGGCCGTCGGGCCGACCGAGCACGACGACATCTCACGCATGACGATCGTCGTGAGCGTCGAGGACCTGCCGTTGGAGCAGGTCACCAAGCAGCTCAACAAGCTCGTGAACGTGCTCAAGATCGTTGAGCTCGACCCGTCGCAGTCCGTGCAGCGCGAGCTGATGCTGATCAAGGTCAAGGCCGACGCCGAGAGCCGCTCGCACGTGCTGGAGCTCGTCCAGCTCTTCCGCGCCCGCTGCGTCGACGTGGCGGCCGACGCCGTGACCATCGAGGTCACCGGCACACCCGACAAGCTGGATGCCTTCATCAAGGTGCTCGAGCCGTTCGGTATCAAAGAACTTGTACAGTCGGGCATGGTGGCCATCGGCCGCGGCGCCCGATCCATCACTGACCGGTCCCTCAGGGCACTGGACCGTACCGCCTGAAAGGTTTGAAGCAAGTGACCGAGATCTACTACGACGACCAGGCCGACCTGTCGATCATTCAGGGACGCCACGTGGCCGTGCTGGGGTACGGCAGCCAGGGCCACGCCCACGCGCTCTCTCTGCGTGACTCCGGCGTGGACGTGCGCGTCGGCCTGCCCGAGGGCTCCAAGAGCCGGGAGAAGGCGGAGAACGACGGGCTGCGGGTCGTCACGCCGGCCGAGGCCGTCGAGGAGGCCAACCTCACGATGATCCTGGCGCCGGACCACATCCAGCGCCACCTGTACGCCGAGCACGTCGCTCCCAACCTCGTCGAGGGCGACGCCCTGTTCTTCGGGCACGGCCTGAACATCCGCTACGGCCTCATCGAGGCGCCCGAGGGCGTCGACGTCTGCATGGTCGCCCCGAAGGGCCCCGGCCACCTCGTCCGCCGCCAGTTCGAGGCCGGCCGCGGTGTGCCCTGCCTCGTGGCCGTCGAGAAGGACGCCTCCGGCAAGGCGCTGGACCTGGCGCTGTCGTACGCCAAGGGCATCGGTGGCACCCGCGCCGGCGCGCTGCGCACCACGTTCAAGGAGGAGACGGAGACCGACCTGTTCGGCGAGCAGGCCGTGCTGTGCGGTGGCGTGTCCGAGCTCATCAAGGCGGGCTTCGACACGCTGATCGAGGCCGGCTACCAGCCGGAGGTCGCGTACTTCGAGTGCCTGCACGAGATGAAGCTCATCGTCGACCTGATGTACGAGGGCGGCATCTCCAAGATGTACTGGTCGGTCTCCGACACGGCGGAGTACGGCGGCTACACCCGCGGCCCGCGCGTCGTCGGCGACGAGGCCCGTCAGGAGATGCGCCGCATCCTGGGCGAGATCCAGGACGGGTCGTTCGCGCGTGAGCTGGTCGAGGAGTTCGACAGCGGCCAGAAGAAGTTCTCCCAGTACCGCGAGGAGCTGGCCGAGGACCCGATCGAGAAGACGGGCGCCAAGCTGCGCCCGATGATGAGCTGGCTGAAGGCCTAGCTCACCGGGTGGTTCGGGTGGGCGTTTCGCGCGCCCACCCGTACTGTCCGCGGATGGCTACGGAAAGCCCCACCGAACGCAGGCGTCCGGTGGGGCTTTCGCACGGGGACTGCGGCAGCAGCGCGATCATGCTGGTCCCTCCGGGAATGTGGAATCCACGCCGCTTCTTTGTGCGGAGTCTGTGGAGGTTCTGCCGATCGAGCCTTCGGCGAGGGACGAAAACACGACCATGGGCGCATGCGGGACATGACGCCATCGGCGGCATTAGGCAGAGGTGTGCTGGTCGGGCTGGTGGTCGGGGCCGTGCAGGCCGGCATGTGGGCGGCGAGCCCGCCATGGGACGGACACTCGGGCGTGCGCGGTCCTTATTCTTCCGAAATGCTGTTGGCGCTCTTGGTGATCGGCATGGCCATGGCGGCTCAGTTCCTGTCACGCCGCCGGCTCGTCATCGCCTTGGCCGGTGGGCTCGCCACCCTGACCCTGGGTGGCGCCCTGTGGAGCGTCGCGCCCGAGACGACCGACTACGGGTTCGACCGGTCGTTGCTCGGCGGAGTGCACGTGCTGGCGGCGGTGGCCGGATTCGCCGTCGCCGCCTGGGCGCTGACGGCCACGGGGCAGTGGTGGTGCAGGGGCGCCGCGCTCTGCGGGCTCGCCGCCGTCTGCGGGCTGGCGTTCTCCCTCGAGGAGCCGGCCCGGCGCTGGCACCAGGCGCGCAGCTTCGAACTGCTCGGAGTGCCGCTGGTGGCGCCCGACATCTCCGAGCACAGGCTCTACGACGCCCAAGCCCCGATCATCGGCAGCCCGGAGGAGCCGGCGATCTCGCTGGAGTACCGGCGCGGCGGTGCGGAGGCGGTGGGCGGGAGCTTCCTGGGCATCCAGGTGACCGTCCGCCGGGGCTCGGCCGCGAGCGCCGCGGAGGCGTGCACGACGCCGTACGCCGGGTCCTGGCAGGACGAGGCCGGCCCCTGCCGGGCGGCATCCCGGGATCGGTGGGTCCGCTATGGCAAGAACGGACGGATCGGGGTGTTCGCCCATAGGAACGGTGCGTTGCTCCAGCTCGAAAGCCATGGTGCCGGCGAAGAGGCGCTCCTCGCGGCGGTCGAGACGCTCCGGCCGATAGCCGCCGAGACGCTCGCGGAGCACGTTCACCCCGTGCGGTGAGCCGCGTCGGCGGCGGGCAGGCTGTCGCGGTCGATGTGGTCGGCGTGGTAAAGGCCCTCGGTCAGGAGACGGCGCACGTGCTCGTCCGCCGCCCTGTAATACACGAACGTCCCCTCGCGACGCCCCTTGACCAGCCCGGCCAGACGAAGCTTGGCCAGGTGCTGGCTGACGGCGGTGGGGGCGGCGTCGGCGAGCTCGGCCAGGCAGGCGACGGACGACTCACCCTGCAGCAGCGCCCACAGGATCTTGATCCGGGTCGGGTCGGAGAGCAGGCGGAACGACTCCGCCGCCAGGTGCACCTGTTCCTCGTTCGGCATGTCGAAGTCGGGCAGCGACGTGTGCATGCCAGTAGCATAGCCGCCGACCTCTTTACTTGCGTATCTGCGTGAATGCGCATATACGATGCCATGGTGACCACAGATGTGAGAACGCGCCCCGCTGACGCCGTGCCGCCGCCGACCAAGGCCGCGACGTGGTGGCGGACCGGGGCGGGATCGTTGCCCGAGGTCCGCTGGGCGGTGGCCGCCACCGCCTTGTTCGCGGCCGGAGGCATCGCGCAGCTGGCCGGGGCGCCGTCGTGGATGTGGTGGGCGCTCTATCTCGCCTGCTACGCCGCCGGAGGCTGGGAGCCCGGACTGGCCGGACTGCAGGCGTTGCGGGACAAGACCCTGGACGTCGATCTGCTGATGGTGGTGGCGGCGATCGGGGCCGCCGCGATCGGGCAGGTATTCGACGGCGCGCTGCTCATCGTCATCTTCGCCACCTCGGGCGCGCTGGAGGCCGTCGCCACCAAACGCACCGAGGATTCCGTACGCGGACTGCTGAACCTGGCGCCTGAACGGGCCACCCGCGTGACGGAGAACGGCGGCGAGGAGATCGTCGACACCGCCGAGCTGGAGGTCGGCGAGATCATCCTGGTACGGCCGGGGGAGCGGATCGGCGCCGATGGTGAAGTCGTGGCCGGCGCCAGCGACGTCGACCAGGCGACCATCACCGGCGAGAGCCTGCCGGCGGACAAGCGGCCCGGCGACGAGGTGTTCGCCGGGACCCTGAACGGCGTGGGCGTCCTGCGGATACGGGTGACGCGGCCGGCGGCCGGCACGGTGATCGCCCGGATCGTCGCCATGGTCGAGCAGGCCAGTGCCACGAAGGCGCGTACCCAGCTGTTCATCGAGAAGGTCGAGCAGCGCTACTCCGTCGCCATGGTCGCCGCGACCGTCGCGTTGTTCACGTTGCCGTTGCTGTGGGGCGTGCCGCTGCAGGAGAGCCTGCTGCGGGCGATGACCTTCATGATCGTGGCCTCACCGTGCGCCGTGGTGCTGGCGACCATGCCGCCGCTGCTGGCCGCCATCGCCACCGCTGGGCGGAACGGGGTGCTGGTCAAGTCCGCCGTGGTCATGGAGCAGCTGGCCGGCGTCACCCAGGTCGCCTTCGACAAGACCGGCACGCTGACCGAGGGCCGGCCGTACCTGGCCGAGATCCGCCTACTCTCCGGGACGCGAGAGAGCGTCCTCCCGCTGGCCGCCGCGGCGGAGGAGGGATCGGAGCACCCGCTCGGCCGCGCCGTCGTCCAGGCGGCCCGCGAGGCGGGCCTGACCTGGCCCGCGGCGGAGTCGTTCGAGGCGGTGCCGGGGACCGGCGTGCGCGCACGCGTCGACGGGAAGCTGGTCGAGATCGGCAGCCCCACCGCGCTCCTGACACCTGCCCATCCTGGGGACCGGCAGGCCGGCGGGGCGGGCAGCAGCGCGTACGGCTCGGTGGTCGGCGAGCTGGAGGACGGCGGGCACAGTGCCGTGGTGATGCGCGTGGACGGCGTGCCCGTCGCCGTGCTGGCCCTGGCCGATCGCACGCGGCCCGGCGCGGCCGACGCCGTCGCCCGGCTGAAGGCGGTTACCGAGGCCCCGCCGGTGCTGCTGACCGGCGACAACCCGCGCGCGGCCGGCCGGGTGGCCGCCCACGTCGGGATCGACGACGTGTACGCCGGCCTGCTGCCCGAGCACAAGGTGACGGCCGTGCGCGAGCTCCAGGAACGGGGTGCGCGGGTGGCGCTGGTGGGCGACGGCGTCAACGACGCTCCCGCGCTGGCGTCGGCCCACACCGGCATCGCGATGGGCCGGGCCGGGTCCGATCTCGCCCTGGACACCGCCGACGCGGTCATCACGCGGGACGAACTGGCCGCCGTACCGGCTGTGCTCGCCCTGGCCCGGCGGGCCCGCCGCCTGGTCATCGCCAACCTCGCCATTGCCGGGACCTTCATCGCGGTGCTGGTGGGCTGGGACCTGTTCGGGGAACTGCCGCTGCCGCTCGGCGTGGCCGGGCACGAGGGCTCCACCATCATCGTCGGCCTCAACGGCCTGCGCCTGCTCCGCGACGCGGCCTGGCGCCGCGCCGCCGCGCCGGGTCTCAGGTGATCGAGACGAGGTGGCCGTAGGCGATGATGTTGTTCCGATAGTGGCCGCTCGTGCCGTCGAAGTCGCCGCCGCAGGTGATCAGCCGGATGGCCGGGTACGCCACGTCGCCGTAGACCCGCTGAGTGGGGAAGGCGTCCTTGCGTACCGACTCCAGCGCGTCGAGCTGGAACGTGGCGACTCTGCCGTCGGCACGCGTCACCCGTACGCGATCGCCCGGGCGCAGCTCGCCGAGCCGGTAGAAGACGGCCGGGCCGTCTGCGGTGTCCACGTGGCCGACGATCACGGTGGGGCCGGCGGTTCCCGGGGCCGCGCCGCGCTCGTACCAGCCCGTCTGATCGGCCTTCGACAGGGGCGGAACCTCCAGCGTGCCGTCGGAGCCGAGGCCCAGTTTCATGACCTTCGCCCGTACGTCGATCTCGGGGATCTCCACTCGGACCGGGGGTGAGGCCGGGACTCGCGGAATCGCGGCCACCGGAACGGTGGCGGCGATGGCGGGAGCGGGAGCCGGGACGGCGGGCGCCGCGGATCGGGGCCACGAGGACATCGCGATCAGAGCGGCGGCTCCGAGCACGGCGGCGAGGGCGGGCAGCACGATGCCACGGCGACCACGAGATTTGGGCAAAAGGGAACCTAATTCGGATCAAGGAGGAGATGGGTGTTTTTGGTGAGATTCAACTGTATAGGAGTTGATAGGTCCTCTTAAGGGGGTTAAAGAAGGCAAAGAGCATGATAGATTGTCCTTTGCTCGCTGATCTGGGCATTTTCCTCATCAGGCGATAGCTCCGTCTCTTCACCCCACTTCGCCTGAAAGCGCCCACGTGATCACCCCTCAGCGGGCCGTTGCGCGACCGCGACCGACGTCGCACCGTTACGACGGCAAGACAAGCCTGCCCTGGACGCCGATCGACCGGATGCGTGTCACGGCGCTGATCCCCGCCCACAACGAGGCCGAGCAGATCGCCGAGAGCATCGACTCGCTGCGCTTCCAGACCCGGCCACCGGATCGCGTCATCGTGATCGCCGACAACTGCTTCGACGCCACCGCCCACATCGCCCGTCGTTGCGGCGCCGAGGTGTACGAGACCGTGGGCAACGCGCACAAGAAGGCGGGCGCGCTCAACCAGGTGCTCGACCGGCTGCTGCACTTCCTCGGCACCGACGACGTGATCCTCGTCATGGACGCCGACTCGGCGCTGGACCGGGGCTTCGTACAGGCCGGGCTCGAATACCTGGCCGAGGGCCGTTACGCCGCCGTCGGCGGCACCTTCACCGGCAAGGACGGCGGCGGGTTCGTCGGCATGCTCCAGCGCAACGAGTACGTCCGCTACGCCCGCGACGTCCGCCGGCTTCAGGGCAAGGCACTCGTACTGACCGGGACCGCCACCCTCTTCCGCGCGCTCACGTTGCAGCAGGTCGTCGCCGCACGGAGCGCCGGTCGCCTGCCCGGCGCGGCCCACGTGTACGACGTGCGCGTCCTCACCGAGGACAACGAGCTCACGCTGGCCATCCTCCACCTGGGCCTGCGCATCCTGGCGCCCAGCACATGCACGCTGACCACCGAGGTCATGCCCACCTGGCGCGAGCTCTTCCGCCAGCGGTTGCGCTGGAAGCGCGGCGCGCTGGAGAACCTGACCGACTACGGGTGGACGAAGGTGACCCGGCCCTACTGGGGACGGCAGTTGCTCTCGCTCATCGGTGTCGTGGTCGTCTTCCTCTACCTGGGAACCGTTGTGTGGTCCATCGCGGTGGCGGGAGATCTGCGGATCCAGCCCGTGTGGGCCGCCATCACCGTGATCTTCATGGTCGAACGCGTCGTGACCGTACGCGCCCGCGGCCCCCGGCAGATGCTCCTGGCCGGGTTACTGCTCGTGGAGATGGTCTTCGACGTGTTCCTGCAGATCGTCCAGGCGAAGGCCTTCTGGGAGGCGGCCTGGCACAGAGAAAGGAAATGGTGAAATGTACAACAACCTGCCAATCGGGGGTGTGGCGGCTGGTTTCGGGGGTCTCGTGTCCGCTCCATTCGCCGGCTTCAACGCGATCTGGATCGGGCTGGCGATCTTCACGGTCGTCTCCGCGGGTCTCGCCGTCAAGCGGATGATTCCCAAGCGCGAGTCCTGAACCCCTGGAGCGCCTCTCTCACCGAGGGGCGCTCCGCTTTGCTCGAACTAGTTGACTAGCGATCTTAGATGCACAAGATTGTTCGCGTCCCTCTGGACCGTCCCAAGGAAAACGCAGATGAAGCGAACAATCGTCGGTGCCGCCGTGGTGGCGGGCGTGGCCTTAGCGGCCGCCCCCGCGCAGGCGGCCCCCAAGATCGACCCGGTGAAGGAGCTCAAGGCTGAGCTGGCGCCGGGCAAGGCCGTCAATGTCCTGGCCACGGCGAAGGTGACGTACTCGCCGGGCCAGTACGCCACGTCCGAGCTCGATGGCACGATCGGGTTCGGCACGCGGGGCGTGGTCGCCTCCGATGTGGCCCACACCCTGCGCTACAGCCCGGATCTGCTGCGCAGGATGATGAAGGCCGAGCCGGAGCAGACCGAGGCGCTGCAGCAGTCGTCCACCAGGATGATCTCCGCTGGGGACGTGAGCTACGTCTCCGGGCCGGTGGTGGAGGAGGGGTTGCGGCGGGCCGACGCGAGCTGGGTGCGCTATGGAGGGGTGGCGGTGCCCGCCGGCAATCTCCTGCTCGAGGTGTTGGAGCCGGACACGCTCAAGACGCTGCTGGCCGAGCGCACCTCCGCACGCGACGGGGTGGTGAAGGGGTCGATCACGACCAAGAAGCTCGCCTCGGTGTCCGATGCCTTCGCCGAGCGGTTCGGGGCGCCGTCGAAGAAGAGCCGGGTCGGCAAGATCTCCTACACGATCTGGTTCGGTGCCAACGGTCTGATCCAGCGGGTGTCCGCCAAGGGTGTGCTGCCGGTGGGAGACAAGGGTTCGGTCCAGGTCGAGTCGGAGACCAGGTTCATGGACTGGGGGCGTCAGGTCACCGTTCTGCTGCCCCTGGAAGGGGACGTGATCGACAAGAAGGAAGTCGAGGATGACGTTCCCACGGGTGTTCCGGGGATCTGGAACTAGATAACAACCGGTCGTGGCGGGCAGATGCGTACGCCATGACCACAAGCATCATGGCACCGGTCGCGCACAGGACGATCGACGTCGGCGGGATCGAGATCTTCTACCGCGCGGCCGGGCCGCCGGACGCGCCGGTGTTCCTGCTGCCGCACGGTTATCCCTGCTCCTCGTACGAGTTCCGCAACCTCATGCCCGCGCTCGGCGACCGATGGCGGTTGATCGCCCCCGACCTGCCGGGCTTCGGCTACAGCGGAACGCCCGACCGCACCGCCTTCTCCTACACCTTCGACGGCTACGCCGGCTTCCTGGAACGCTTCACGCAGGTCATGGGACTGTCGCGATACGCCGTTTACCTGCACGACTACGGCTCCCAGTTCGGGCTGCGCCTGGCCATGCGCGCCCCCGAGCGGGTCACCGCGCTCGTCATCCAGAACGGCGACATCTACGAGGACGAGCTCGGGCCGAAGTACGGGTGGCTCAAGGAGTTCTGGGCGAACCCGACGCCGGAGGGCCGGGCGAAGCTCGCCGCGAACGTCACGGAGGAGGGTTTCCGTGACGAGTTCGCCGGCGAGCTGCCCGAGCACCTGGCCGTCCGGGTGAGCCCGGACCTGTGGAAACTGCACTGGGCGCTGATGGACACCCCGCAGCGCCGCGAGAACGTCGTCGCTCTCTTCGAGGACCAGGCGACGACGCTCGAATGGTTCCCCAAACAGCAGGCGTACCTGCGCGAGCACCGTCCGCCGACGTTGATCGTGTGGGGCCCGCACGACGGGTACATGCCCGAGGGCGCCGCCAGGGCCTACCTCCGCGACCTGCCGGACGCCGAGCTGCACCTGCTCGACGCCGGCCACTGGGCGCTGGAGACCAGCCTGGGGGAGATCGTCCCGCTCGTCCGCGGCTTCCTGAGCCGGGTCCTCACGTAACCGGGCCGCGCCAGTCGAACGGCACGTACGGCGCGCGGCCCAGGACCTTGCCCGCCGCGTCATAGGCCGTCACGGTGACGCGAGGCGTGTCGACGTAGTCGGCCATCTCTCCATGCTGGTCCTTGCGGGAGACGGTGCCGGCGGGCGTCCTGGCGATGAAGAAGCCGTTGCTCACGACGGCGTCCGTGGGCTTCCCGGCGGACCAGTCGATCACCACCCGCCGCACCGAAGAACCGACCCGGCCGGCGACCACGCGGACGTAGTTGTCCTGGCTCTTGGGGTCCGGGGCCCACCAGTACTGCACGGTGTACCTGTCCACGATGAGCGGATCGGTGGCGCTCGCCAGGTTCCCCGGAGCCTTGTTGCCCCAATAGGTGAACACCGGAGGATCGGGCGTCTCGGCGCTCGGCGTGCACAGGACGAAGCCCTTGGTACTGCCGACAAGGGCGGTGTAGCCGTTCTTGTCCCGATGTTCGGCCAGCACGCGGAAGTCCGCCACCGTGCCGTGTGCGGGGTCGCGCCAGTCGGGGTTGACGTTGACGGACGGGCCTCCGGCGGGCATGCAGGCACGCACGGCCTGGAGCTGCCGCGGGGTGTTCGGCGGCAGTTCGGGGGCGGGCGGAGTGGCGACTTTCGCGGTCATCGGCTCACCGCCGAGTGAGGAGACGACGACGCCCGCGACCAGGACGGCGCAGGCGGCCGCGAGCGTCCACGACAGGCGGCGACGTTGGGACGAGCGGGCGGTCGCGCGGGCGGCGTAGGAGTGGGGGTCCACGGGGCGGGCCTCGCCGGCCATGCGCCGCAGCTCCTCGGCGATGGTGTGTTCGTTGACGGTCGTCATGTCAGGCCTCCAGGGTGACGGGTTCGCCGACCAGCTGGCGCAGCCGGGTGATCGCCTGATGCGTCTGGCTGCGTACGGTGCCTACCGAGCAGCCCATGATCTTGGCGACCTCCGACTCCGAGAGGTCCTCGTAGTAACGCAGCACCAGCACCGCCCGCTTGCGCACGGGTAACGCGCGCAGTGCCTGGCCGAGCGTGATGCGGGTGTCCACCTCGGCGGTGCGGTCGCCGGTCGCCCGCTCGGGCACCACGTCCACCACCCGCTCCCGGCCCCAGCGCGGGCTGCGCCAGCGGCCGACCTGTTCGTGGTACATCACCCGCCGCACGTACGCCTCCGGGTTGCCGCGGATGCGCCGCCAGTGGCCCGCCGTCTTGGCCAGCGCGGTCTGCAGCAGGTCCTCGGCGGCGTGCTGGTCATCGGTCAGGACGTACGCGAGCCTGATCAAGCTGTCCGAGCGGGCGGCCACGAACTCGGCGAAGTCCTGTTGCTGGTCGGGATGCACGAGTCTCCTTGGGAACGAGGTCTCGCCTTGTTTAGACGCGGCCGACACCCAGGATCTATGGCGTACGTTCTCGACTTCCGGCTGGTGGGCCTCGACCGAGTCGGCACGGCGCCAATCCGTGATAATAATACCGGTATAGTTATCGAGCCGGGGGAACGGAGGAATGGCCGTGATCGAGCTGAAGAGTGTCGGGGAGATCGCCGCGATGCGGGAGGCGGGCCGGGTGGTGGCGGCCGTGCACGCGGCGGTGCGGGAGCAGGCTGCCATCGGGGTGTCGCTGGCGCGGCTCGACGAGGTGGCGCGGACGGTCATCGAGGAGGCGCGGGCGGGGGCGTCCTTCCTGGGCTATCACCCGGCGTTCGGCGCCACCCCGTATCCGGGGGTGATCTGCACGTCCGTCAACGGGGTCATGCTGCACGGCCTGCCGACGCCGTACCGGCTGCGCGACGGCGACCTGATCAGTGTGGACTGCGGCGCGTACGTGGATGGCTGGCACGCGGACGGCACGGTGAGCTTCACGGTCGGCGAGCCGCGCGAGGAGGACCTGAAACTGATCAAGGTGGCCGAGGAGACGCTCGCCGCCGGCATCAAGGCGGCCGTGCCCGGCGGCAGGATGGGGGATATCGGCCACGCCATGTCCACGATCGGCCGCGGCGCCGGCTACGGCATGCAGAACGACTTCGGTGGTCACGGCATCGGGCGGGCCATGCACGAGTCGCCGTTCGTGCCCAACGAGGCCCGCGGGGGCCGGGGCCTGCTGCTGCGGCCCGGCCTGGTGATCGCGATCGAGCCGAGCCTGATCGCCGGGGGCGGCGACGGTTACTACATGGCCGACGACGGCTGGTCGGTGTGCTCCGCGGACGGCAGTAGGAGCGTGCACGTGGAGCACACGGTCGCCGTCACCGCTGACGGGCCGGTCGTCCTTACCCTTCCCTAGTGATCGTGGTCATCCGGCGGTCATGAAAGTGGCAGGCCTTTCTCATTCGAGCGCAGGTATTCGCCAAGAAGGATGATCTTTGGCACTTCTTCCGCCACCTGGGGGGTTTTTGCAGGTCAAGAGAGGAATACGGGTGGTTTGTTGAAAGAGGGCATAGGGCAGATCTTCTCGCGATAGCTACGGAGAGTAGTCGAGAGGTATCAAGGAGATTCGACCATGTATAGACAAGGGCTCGTCCTGCTCGGTCTCGTCGGCGGGATGGTCGCGTTCGGCGGCTCCGCGCTAGCTGCGACACCCGCCGTCACCGCCGAGTCCGTCCAGGCAAACATCCTGCCGGACCTCGACGACAACGGAAATGGGCAGGGACTGACCTACATCGGCGAGCGGAACAACTTCGGTGAGGACAACGACCTCGTCGATCTGGGCTTGGGCGATCTCCTCCCCATCAGCATCCTGAGCCGCTGACCCAACGCGTACGGAAGGGGGCCTGCCTGCTGGGGTGGGCCCCCTTCGCCGTGCTCGGCGTTCCGTGTGCTCGGCATCGAAGGGAAGGGCGGGCCCGGCCGCGGTCCGTGTGCGGGGGGAGGCGCGGCCGGGCCCGCTGGGAAGGGAGCGCTGTGGGCGTGCGGTGGGAAACCGGCTCGGGGTGTGGCCGGTGAAGGCCCTGCGCTCCTGTGGCTTTAGCGGGCCAATGCCTGAAGCTGTCTGTGCATTTGGTCCTCCGGTGACGAGCTCGACAGTGCGTCGAACCCGCATTCTGGTCCTCCTTAGTGGGCCATGTCCCGAAAAGTCGCGGCATACCTGGAACTCCAAATGGCCGTTCGGGTAAACCATGGCGGCTCCCTGGACGTCAGGGAGCCGCCATGGCGGCTAGCACTGGACGGGCTTCATCCACGAGCACTCGAGGTCGCCCGCCGGGGCGTCGTTCGCCGAGCGGAGCTGGGCCGTGGTGTTGACCGGGTTGGCGCGGGAGAACTGGGCGAGCCGGACCGCGATCTTGTCCTCGATGTCCTTGGGCGAGCCCGACAGGTACTGGTTCAGCATGATCGAGAAGATCAGCGGCTCGCCGTCGGCGCTCGTGACGTACCCGGACAACGAGGTCACGCCGGTCAGCGAGCCGGTCTTGGCATGGACGTTGTTCGCGGCCGGCGTGTTGCGCATCCGGCTGCGCAGCGTGCCGCCGACGAAACGGTCGGCATTGCCCGCGATGGGCAGTGACTCGTACCAGGTCGGGAACCACGGCTTGCCGCGTACGGCGGTCAGCAGCTGCGCGATCGAGCCGGGCGAGAACCCGTCGCGGCGCGACAGCCCCGAGCCGTCCCGCATGTTGATCACCTGCACCCCGTTGGCCTTGGCGAAGTCGGTGCTGACCTTGAGCCCGGCCGACCACGTGCCCTGGTTCGCGACCTTGCGGCCCATGGCCTTGGTGAGGATCTCGGCGTGGATGTTGTTGCTGAGCTTCATGAACGGCACCAGCAGCTCGCCCAGCGTCATCGACTCGTGCGCGGCGACTTCCTTCGCCCCGTCCGGGGCCGCCGCGGCCGCGGTCGGGCCGAGGACCTTGACGCCGTGCTTGGCCAGGGACTTGCGGAACAGCGAGGAGACGTACGCGGTGGGGTCGTCCACGGCCACCCACTCCTGGTACGGGGTCGCCACCGTGCCGGTGATCACAACCGTCCGCGTGCCGTGTTGCCGCTCGATGAGCACATCCGTCTTCGTGCCCACGGTGGCCTTGTTGACGATCTTCAGGTAGTCGGTCTCCGGTGTGGTGGAGACCTTGACCTTGTCGCCGTCGGCGGCCACCGCCACGACCACCGAGCCCGCGTCGTAGTCCCGGTCCGGCGAGGCGGTCAGCGCGGAGATCGGCGCCGCGTAGTAGGCGGTCTCGTCGTCCCATGACCAGTCGTTGCCGAGCCGCTGGGAGTCGAACCACGTGTCGTCGGCCAGCAGCTTGCCCGTGACGACCTTGATGCCCTCCGCCGCGACCTTCGCGGCCAGCGCGTCGTAGTCCTCGGCCAGCATCGTCGGGTCGCCAGTGCCGCGCAGCACCAGGTCGCCGGTCAGGATCGAGCCGCTCTTACGGCCGGAGGTCAGGACGGAGGTGGAGAAACGGTAGTCGAGGCCGAGCGTCTCCGCTGCCGCGGCCGAGGTGAAGAGCTTGGTGTTCGACGCCGGGATGAGCAGCTTGCCGGCGTCGGTGGCGTACAGCTCCTCGCCGGTCGCGGCGCTCTTGACCACGACGCCCGCTCTGGCGATCGTGAGCCGCGAGTCGCTGAGGATCTGGTTGATGTCCTGGGACAGGTCGGCCACTCCGGCCGAGGGGTCGAGGGCGACGGCGGGGGAGGTGGGACTGGACGCCCACGCGAGGGCCGCGACGAGCGCGCCCGCGACGAGGGATGCTGAGGTGCGCCGCATGGGGTCTCCAAAGGGCTGAGGGATCGCCGTCAGATCATGACCCGGCCCCACCATCCTGCAATCCGCAAATATCCGTATTTCTCCCCGCCGCCCCGCCCATCGCCCCCGTCCGCCCATCCCTCCGTTCTCCGCCCGCAGGCCCGCCCATCGCGCCTGTCACTCCCGGACCAGCGCACGGTCGTCCAAACCCGACGTCGCGCGCACACGATCAACGGCGTGACCCGGCGGCACTCAGCACCAGGGGGCCGGATAAGCGCTGCGCAGCGGGCGGCCGGTGGAGAATGGGACGCCGGTGCACCGCGAACAGAACCCGCGCTTGGACGGCGGCACAGCCAGGCAGTAGCGCCAGGCGTGCGACGGGACGGGATGGGCGCCGAACGCGCTCGCGTATTGAGTCCGTGATGAAGGGCGCGGGTCAGGTGGACGACGGCTGGCCGGAGATCAGGAGGAAGCCGCAGTCGCCGAACGAGACCTCATCGCCGGACCTCACCCGGGCCGGCCCCACGAGCCGCCACCCGTTCAGCCGCGTGCCGTTGAGCGACCCCAGGTCGACCAGCATCCACCCGCCGTCGTCCTCCCGCCGCAGCTCGGCGTGGACCCGGGACACCGTCAGGTCGGACAGCACGAGATCGCAGGCCGACCCCCGCCCCACCACATACCGCAGCCGGTCGTCGTCGGGCAGCGCCAGCCGGGGCAGTCGCGGCCGCCGCCAGGCCGTCTGCAGTTTGGTGGAGAACTCGGAAACAGCGGCGACCGCGTCGGTCAGCCGCTGCCTGATCGTCGGCCGCTTCGGTAAGTCGGCCACCAGCTCGTCGAGCTCCCACTGGTTGCGGGCCCGTAATGCCTGGTCCACGCGCCCCACGAAGGTGTCATGGGAGATCCGGCCCTCGACGGCGCGGACTTTGAGCTCGTCGATCGCACGGTCACGTTCCCCGTCGGATGCGCGAAAGGGTGGGTGCGTCGAGCTCATGTAGCGAGTATCGGCCTGAACCTCGCCCCCTGTCCAGAAAACGCGGATCAGTTGCGGTGGGCATACTCAGTATGCATACTCAGTATCCATGTCGATCAGACACGGGCTGCTCGCGTTGCTGAGCAGAGGACCGCGTTACGGCTACCAGCTGCGGGTGGAGT
The DNA here is from genome assembly GCF_004011505.1 of Nonomuraea polychroma. Classification (NCBI taxonomy): domain Bacteria; kingdom Bacillati; phylum Actinomycetota; class Actinomycetes; order Streptosporangiales; family Streptosporangiaceae; genus Nonomuraea; species Nonomuraea polychroma. The sequence goes on along the minus strand of NZ_SAUN01000001.1, from coordinate 7,517,577 downwards.
TCGAGGCGTCGACGGGGGCGACCTGGCCGCTCAACATCGGCCAGGTCTACACGACGCTCTCGCGGCTGGAACGTGACGGCCTGGTCGCGCCAGGCGGCGCCGACGAGCAGGGGCGAGCGGTCTACACGATCACCGAGGCCGGTCGTACGGAGCTGGAGCGATGGTTCAGCACCCCCGTCGCCCAGGACGACCGGCCTCGGGACGAACTGGCGATCAAAATCGCGATGGCCGTGGCCGGCGGCGACGTCGACGTGGCCGAGGTCATCCTGACCCAGCGCATGGCCACCATGCGCGCCTTGCAGGAGTTCACCCAGGCCAAACGGGCCGCCACCGGAGGGCTCGCGCAGCGGCTGGTCCTCGATTCGCTGATTTTCAAGGCCGAGGCGGAGCAGCGCTGGCTGGACCACTGCGAGGCCGTGTCCAAGGAGAAGAAGAACGCATGACTGTGGTGAGTAGTTTGCGCGACGTGACCCGCGAGCACGGCCCGGTGCACGCACTGAGGGACGTGAGCCTGGAGGTGTCGAGCGGCGAGCTGGTCGCGGTCATGGGCCCGTCGGGCTCGGGCAAGTCGACCCTGCTCAACCTGGCCGGCGGGCTGGACCGGCCCACGTCCGGCATCGTGACGATCGAGGGCCGCGACCTCGCCCGGGTGAAGGACCTGGCGGCGCTGAGACGCCGCAGCGTCGGCTACGTCTTCCAGGACCTCAACCTGATCCCGTCCCTGACGGCCGCCGAGAACGTGATGTTACCCAGGGAGCTCGACGGCGTACGTTCGGGCCGGGCCCGCGCCGAGGCGCTGGCCGCGCTGGCCGACGTGGGAGCCGAGGAGGTCGCCGACCGTTTCCCCGAGGAGCTGTCCGGCGGCCAGCGCCAGCGCGTGGCCATCGCCAGGGCGTTGACGGGTGAGCGGCGGTTGCTGCTGGCCGACGAGCCGACCGGCGCGCTGGACACCGCGACCGGTGACGAGATCCTGCAACTGCTGCGTTCCCGCTGCGACGAGGGAGTGGCGGTGCTGCTCGTCACGCACGAGCCGCGCTACGCGGCCTGGGCCGACCGCGTGGTCTACCTGCGTGACGGCCTGATCGCCGAGGCGAACGCCGTGCGGCTGGAGAGCGCACGATGAGCGCGTTCCGGGCCGCGCTGCGGATCTCGCGCAGGGACGCGCTGCGCTTCAAGGGCCGCACCGCGCTCATCATGGTGATGATCGGCCTGCCCGTGCTGGTCATCACGGCGGCGCTCACCTCCATCGCCACGACGCAGCTCACCCCGCAGGAGAAGGTGCCCTCCCTGCTGGGCTCGGCGGACGCACGACTGATCACGCTCCCTTTCCGCACGCCCGTCAAGCAGAATTACACCGGCGAGGCACACGAGCAGCGGCAGGCGCGGCGCTCCGACCGGGCCTGGACGCCCGCGGAGATCAACACGCTGCTCCCTGGCCGCCTGCTCCGCTACCAGAGCAGCGTCGTGGAGGCGCGGCTGGCGGACGGCTATGACCGGGTGGACGTGTTGGAGGTCGACCTGCGCGACCCGCTGACGAACGGTATGCGCCACCTCGTCGAAGGAAGGTTGCCGGCCGCGCCGGGCGAGGTCGCGGTCTCTCCCGAGATGATCGATCGGGGCGTGCGGATCGGCGGCACGGTACAGGTATGGCGGCCGGATCGCGCCGTGCGCGTGGTCGGCGTCGTCCAGCACCCGAACCGTCCCGGCCTGCGGGAGATGGTCGCTCTGCCGGAGGGCCTGCTCCAGCACCAGAACGACGGCAACAGCAGCGGCTGGCTTGCCGACACCTCCGGCCCCGTCCAGCGGGCGGACATCCGGCGCCTGAACCAGGCGGGTCTGGCGGTCAGCTCCCGCGCCGTGATCGAGAACCCCACGCAGGCTGAGCTGAGGCGTAAGAGCTTCGACCCGGAAGGGCCCGTACGCGGGCTGGTCTCGCTCGGCATCGCGGTCGTGCTCATCGTCATGGAGACCGCGCTGCTCGCCGGGCCATCCTTCGCGGTCGGGCTGCGGCGCAGGCGCAGGGAACTGGCGGTGATCGCCGCCCAGGGCGCCTCCGGCCCGCACCTCCGGACCATCGTGCTGGCCGACGGGCTCGTGCTGGGCGGCGCGGCCGTGCTGCTCGGCGCCGCCTTCGGCATCGGGGCGGGCGTGCTGGTGGAGTCGGTTTCGGCCCGCACGCTGGACTGGACGCACGGTCCCGTGGACGTCCCGTGGTTGCAGGTGGCGGGCGTGGCCTTGCTCGGCGTGGTGAGCGGGCTGACCGCGGCATTGGTGCCGGCGGTGCAGGGGAGCCGGCAGAGTCCTGTCCACGTGCTGGCCGGACGGGCCGCCGTGGACACGCACGGGCGCACGGGCCGCCCCCTCCTCGGGTCCGCGCTCGTGGCTCTGGGCATCGGTGGGAGCTTCGTCGCCGTGCGCCACGGCGTGCTCTCCGTCGCGGCCTCCGCGGCGATCCTCGTGCTCGGCCTCGTCGCGCTGATGCCGTGGCTGGTGCGGAGCACGGGACTGCTCGCCGCGCGGCTGCCGCTCCCGCTGCGGCTCTCCGTACGCGACGGCTCCCGCCACCGGGTCCGTACGGCCTCCGCCGCCGCGGCCGTCATGGCGGCCACCATGGCCGCGGTCACCGTCGGCATCGGTCTCAGCAGCTCCTACGCCCAGCGGGAGGAGATGAGGGCCACCGTGGTGCCTGCGGGAACCGTGACCATCGGCAGGTACGACGTGGACGATCAGCAATGGTCCACCATCCGGACGGCGGTCACCCAGGCGCTGCCCGGCGTGGAGCTGGTCCCCGGGCAGACGGCCATGAACCAGCACGAGAGCACGAACCTGAGGGTCACGTGGGATCCCCAAGCCTGTGGGAAGAAGAGGTGCGCCCCGCCCGACGCCCACTCCATGCCCCTGCCGATCGGGGACGAGCGCTTGCTCGCGCTCCTCCAGGGACGCCATGACCCGCAGGCCGCCGCCGCGTTGAAGGCGGGCAAGGCCGTGGTGTTCGACGCCGAACTGGTGCGAGACGGGACGCTCGAGCTGGTGGCCGAGTCGTCGGATCTGAACGGGGCCACGCGCAACAAGAAGTTCAAGGTGCCGGCGGTCGTGTCGAGGGCGGCCGAGCCCGCGCAGACCGGTGCGCTGCTCCCGGCTTCGGCCGCGACGGCCGCCGGGTTCACGGTGGCCGAGCGCCTCCTCTACGCCTCTTATGTGCCCGACGACGAGGAACGCCTGGACCGTGACCTCAGCGTGGTGGGCGGAGGCGTCTTCGTCAGCGTGGAGAAGCGGTTCGACGACTTCCTCCCCACCGTGCTCCTGATGCTGCTCGGCGCGGCGCTCGTCCTTGTGCTCGGTGGCACGTTCGCGGCCACCGGCCTGGCCGCGGCGGACATGCGCCAGGATCTCGACACCATGTCGGCGGTCGGCGGGGCGCCAGTGGTGCGCAGGCTCGTGGTGGCGGCCCAGGCCGCGTACATCTCGGGCCTCGGCGCCCTGACGGGGCTCGCCGGAGGCCTGGTCAGCGGCGTCGCGCTCACCTGGCCGATGACCCGGACCGGCTACCGGGAGCCGGGGGCCGCCTTCTTCGACCCCGGGCCCACCACCATCGACATCCCGTGGTGGTTCCTGGCCGGGATCGTGGTCGGGCTGCCGCTGCTGGCGGCCTTGGTGGCCGGGGCGTTCACGCGGACGCGTCTGGTGCTGGCGCGACGGGTGGCGTGAGGCGGTATTTCAGCACCATCAGCACCGACGTGAAGATGATCACAGCGGGGACCGTGGTCTGACCTATGAGGACCGCGGTCACCGCGCTCTCCGGCTGCTGGACCGGGTTGCTCGGCTCGGACTCGATGAAGCCGCCGATCGACAGGATCACGCCGAAGATCAGCGCGCCGAACGAGCTGACCCCACTCTCGATGGCCGTCCACAACCCGGTCAGCACGCCCGCCCGGCGCTTGCCGGTCCGCGCCGCGTCCGCCGCGATCACGTCGGCCAGCATCGAGAACTGCAGCAGTTGCAGCCCCGCGTACCCGACGCCCACGAGCGCGACCATCACATGCGCCCACACCGCGCCGAACAGCGGCGTCGCCATGGTGGCCGTGGTGCCGCCTGCGAACAGCAGCGTGCCCATGAGCATCGCGCCGCGTTTGTCGAACCGCTTGGACAGCCGCACCCACAGCGGCATCGTCAGCAACATCGGGCCCACCAGCGCGGCGAAGAGCGTCTGCGTGGCCTTGGGAGAGCCGATCGTGTAGGTCGCGAAGTACGGCGCCCCGGCCAGCATCATGCTCACGGCCAGCATTTGCGTGCAGGACAGCACGGTCAGCCAGAGGAACGCCGAGTTGCCCTTGATCGCGGCGAACTGCTCGCGCCATCCGCCATGATCCGCATCGGGGGCGCCGGCCATGGGGGCGCGGGCGGTGCCGAAGAAGGAGCCCAGCATGGCGGCGAGCATGATGACCGCGATCGTGGCCGCCATCAGCCGGTAGCTGCCCAGGGTGCCGTTCCCGCCCTCGCTGGTGGCGATGGCCGGCGCCAGCACGCCGCTGATCGCGGTGGCCGCGCCGATGAACACCATCCGCCACTGCAGCAGCGACGTGCGCTCGTGGTAGTCGTGGGTCATCTCGCCGGGCATCGCCTTGTACGGGACCTCGAACAACGCGTACGCCGTCGCGGTCGCAAGGAAGCACACGCCCACGTACGCGGCGGCCGGCACCCCGGTCAGCGGCGGCCCCGCGAACACCAGGAAGAACGCGATCGGCAGCGTGCATGCCCCGGCCAGCAGCCACGGCCGCCGCGGGCCCCATCGCGAGGCGGTGCGGTCCGACCAGCGCCCGACCAGCGGGTTGAGCACGAGGTCCCAGACCTTGGGCGCGGTGACCACCACACCGGCCAGCCATGCGGGCACGGCCAGGAAATTGGTCATGTAGTAGAGCAGGAGCAGCCCCGGCACGGCGTTGACCGTGGCCGTGCAGAAGGAGCCCACCCCGTAGCCGAGGCGCACGCCCCTGGGGACCGTGGGCGTGCTCACCATCGGTGCGATCATGAGCCCATTGAAGCCGAGCGAGAGCTTGTTTGGGGAGGCCTAGTTTCCGCGCACGCGGCGAGGGGCCCGGTCGCCCGGGCCCTCGGCCGTATCGTCCGTCAGTCGCTCACGTCCGCGCACACCACGTGCGCGCCGATCTCGATCATCCGGCGCTCGCTGCGCGCGTCCGCCACCCTCGCCATGAGGATCGGCGCGCCGCTGGCCGCGAACTGCGGCAGCCGCGCGCGCACCAGGCGGTGCAGGTCGCGTACGACGTCCTCGGCGGCCGACATGTGCACCTTCACGTGCAGCATGATCCCCGGCACCCCGGACGCCGTGCGTGCCTCCGAGATCCAGACGTGGTGCACGAGCGGGAAGTCCATGAGCAACTGCCCGATCGCCTTGCGCAGGGCGGGCAGGATCGGGTGCGTGCACCGCCGGTACCCCGGATCCACCTGCTGCATCGGCCCCGACAGGTGCGGCCGCGGCGCGGGCACCCACGGGATGGCCGGCGCCTGCGGAGCCGGGGCGGCCACCTGGGCCAGCGCGGCACCGCGCGACACGGTGGCCATCGCGCCCGTCGCGTAGGCGGCGGGCACCGCCCCCGACAGGACGGGCGTGGGCCCCGTGCGCGTCGTGGTGAGGAAGCGCTGGAGATCGTCGATGGGCACGGCCGCGGCGGCTGGTCCGGCCGCGTCGATCACGATCTCCCGCACGCCGGTGACGCGCTGGATGTCCAGGATGGTGTCGGCGTCGCAGGCCGACAGGGAATGGCTGCCACGGTGCCTGGCGTAGGTTGTCGGGCTGGTGTAGCCCAGCAACACGCGGTCACCGGCTTGAGTCGTCCCGAGGACGACTGAACGATCTGGTCGCACTGCCACCAGGACACCGCCGTCGGCGAGAGCGCTCAGCAGACGGTGGGGCGTGCCATGCTGGGCGAGCACGTCGGCAAGCGCAGGATTCCCGATGCTCATATGACGAACCATAGGTAGTTGGCCACGGCTTATCAGGCTAATGGGCAAGAAATCTTCCGATCAAGACAAAGATGGGCGCGAAGTGGATGAGTTTGCGGCCAGCTGGGTACGGCGGAGGCTGTCTCACATCGTGGGTCCCTCGTGAACACGTTCACAAGCGGCGGATAGACTCGGTGGGACAACGGGGGATCCATGGACGTGTCCCCCGAAGACCCGTCGCAAAGCCCCTAAGGATCCACACCCGTGAACAAGCCCGTCGTTCTGGTCGCAGAGGAGCTGTCCGAGGCTGGCCTCGCCGTGCTCGGTGCTGATTTCGAGGTCCGCCACACCGACGGCGCCGACCGTTCCCAGTTGCTGCCCGCCCTCGCCGACGTTGACGCGCTGATCGTCCGCTCCGCCACGCAGGTGGACGCCGAGGCCATCGCCGCGGCGCCCAAGCTGCGCGTGGTGGCCCGAGCCGGCGTCGGACTCGACAACGTCGACGTCGAGGCCGCCACCAAGGCCGGTGTCATGGTGGTCAACGCGCCGACCTCCAACATCACCAGCGCCGCCGAGCAGACCGTCGCTCTCATCCTGGCCAGCGCGCGCAACACGGCCCAGGCCCACGCCGCGCTGAAGAACGGGGAGTGGAAGCGATCCAAGTACACCGGCGTCGAGCTCGACGAGAAGGTCATCGGCATCCTGGGCCTGGGCAAGATCGGCCAGCTCGTGGCGCAGCGGCTGCAGCCGTTCGGCGTCGAGCTGATCGCCTATGACCCCTACCTGCCGCCGGCCCGCGCCGCGCAGATGGGCGTCAAGCTGCTCAGCCTCGAGGAGGTGCTCAAGCAGGCCGACTTCATCACCGTGCATCTGCCCAAGTCCAAGGAGACGCTCGGGCTGATCGGCGACGCGGAGCTGCACAAGGTCAAGCCGAGCGTCCGGATCATCAACGTCGCCCGTGGCGGCATCGTGGACGAGGCCGCGCTCTACTCGGCCATCAAGGAGGGCCGCGTCGCGGGCGCGGGTCTCGACGTGTTCTCCAAGGAGCCGTGCACCGACAGCCCGCTGTTCGAGCTCGACCAGGTCGTCGTCACGCCGCACCTGGGCGCCTCCACGCACGAGGCGCAGGAGAAGGCCGGCACCCAGGTCGCGCGGAGCGTGAAGCTGGCGCTGGCCGGCGAGTTCGTGCCGGACGCGGTCAACGTCCAGGGCGGCGCGGTGGCCGAGGAGGTCAAGCCGGGCCTGCCGCTGGCGGAGAAGCTGGGCCGGGTGTTCACCGCGCTGGCCGGCGAGGTCGCCACCAAGCTCGACGTCGAGGTACGCGGCGAGATCGCCTCCCAGGACGTGCGGGTGATCGAGCTGGCCGCGCTCAAGGGCGTGTTCGCCGACGTGATCGAGGAGCAGGTCACCTACGTCAACGCGCCGCTGCTGGCCAAGGACCGCGGCATCGCCGTCGAGCTGGTGACCAGCTCGGAGAGCCCTGACTGGCGCAACGTGGTGACCGTGCGCGGGGTGCTCGCCGACGGCCGTCAGGTCTCGGTCTCGGGCACGCTGTCCGGCCCCCGCCAGATCACGAAGATCGTCGAGGTCAACGGCTACGAGATGGAGATCGAGCCGACGGCCCACCTGGCGTTCTTCACCTACACCGACCGGCCCGGCATCGTCGGCGTGGTCGGCCGCCTGCTCGGCGAGCACGGCGTCAACATCGCCTCGATGCAGGTGGCCCGCGCCACCAAGGGCGGCACGGCGCTCATCGCGCTGACGGTCGACTCGGCGATCCCGGCCGACGTGGTCGAGCAGATCGTGGCCGAGATCGGCGCGGAGAGCGGCCGCTCGGTGGACCTGGAGGACTGAGCCACATCGTCCGGCGAAGGCCGCCGCCCGTACGGGTGGCGGCCTTTGTTGTCTCAGCATGCGAGATACTAGGACATCCAACGAGATGCGTCGGGTATCGTAACGACAAATGCGCCAGGTGCTCGTACTCATTACCTGCCGCGGCGAGGCCTGTTAGGGCAGGTCGACGACTCGCCGCGGTGAGCGGCGTTGTGTCGGCCGATAAGTCCCTTCCACCGGTTCGTGATCCGGACCGACGAGATCAGGCCCGGTCGGGTTCGCGACCGGAATCCGAAGTCCTTTTGGAACGCGCCCGCGAAACGAGATGAGAGACATGTACGAGATGGATGCCTGGAACCGTGCCGAGGAATACACCGACGAGGCCGCGGAGGCCGTGCAGACCGCCCTGGACCGCAGGGACAACGGCGGCGCCCCTCAGAACTCCAGCCGGTAGAACACCGCTGTCCGCTTCATCCCCGGCATGAGCTCGACGATCCGGGCCACGATGCGATGGGGCGTCGACAGGCGGTCGAAGCCGTCGATGTCGAACGCGCTCGTCGCGTCCCGGCAGCGCAGTCTAGGGTGGAGCGCCTCCAGATCGGCCGGGCCCTCGACGCTCCAGTGGAGCGTGGCTTTGGCCTTCTGGACGGGCCTGTTGAGCTTCTGCATGCGCAGCCCTCGGCGGTTCATGGCGTCGAACACGAACTGGCCGCCGGGAAAACGCTCCACGATCGCCCGCAGCAACGCGGGGGCCTCATTCGGGTCGAGGAGCGGCGAGTAGGCCCCGGAAGCGGCAGCCTGCGTAACCAAGACGGGGCCGTTGGGAGCGCGACCATAGGCACAGTAGTAGAGCAGTCCTTCGGCGACGACCAGCACAGGCCGGTCGGCGGGGACCTGGTCGAGCCACGTCAGCTCGGTGACCGACGAGCCGATCATGGTGTAGCCCGGCCGCTCGGGGAACAGCCGCCCGCGCAGCTCGACGACCTCCGGGTAGTCGACGTCATACCAGCGCACGGTCGGCGGCGGGGCAAGCCTGTGGAAGCGGGTGTCGAGCCCGCAGCCCAGGTGCAGCACCGTGGCGTCGGGATGCGTGGCCAGGAACTCGGCGGCCCACCGGTCGATGAAGCGGGCCCTGAGCGCCACGGCCGGCGCGGTGCGCGCGGTGATGCCGGTTTTTACGGAAATCGTGGTCGATCCGCCCGACCACCTCGGCGGCGAGCTCGTCGCCGAGTATCGGGCTCGGCGACCTGGCGTCGAGCGCCCTGCCGTACAGGGTGGCGAGGAGAGTGGCCTTCTCCTCGGTGAGGTGCACCTTCTCGGGTGACATGCATCTCACGGTACGCCACAGTTTGTCCAAATCATGAGATCATGTGTTCGTCAGTCGAGACGAGCCGGTAAGGTACCGCCCATGGAGTCGCGTAACATCCGCTTGGCCGTCATCCCCGGGGATGGCATCGGCATCGAGGTCGTGGCCGAAGGACTCAAGGTCCTGGAGGCCGTCGGCACGAAGATCGAGCAAACCCACTACGACCTGGGGGCAGCACGCTACCACCGCACCGGTGAGACGCTGCCGGACTCGGTGCTCGAGGAGCTGCGCGGCTACGACGCGATCCTGCTCGGCGCCATCGGCGACCCCAGCGTGCCGCCCGGCATTCTCGAGCGCGACCTGCTGCTCCGCCTCCGGTTCGAGTTCGACCACTACGTCAACCTGCGGCCGGTCAAGCTGTTCCCCGGCGTCGCGACCCCGCTGGCCGACACGCCGGCCGAGGACATCGACATGATCGTCGTCCGCGAGGGCACCGAAGGCCTCTACGCGGGCACCGGCGGCACCATGCGGCGCGGCACGCCCCACGAGATCGCCACCCAGGAGTCGCTCAACACCGCCTACGGCGTCGAGCGCGTGGTGCGTTACGCGTTCGAGAAGGCCAAGACGCGGCCGCGCAAGAAGCTCACGCTCGTTCACAAGACCAACGTCCTCACCTACGCGGGCGACCTGTGGCAGCGCACGGTCAACCGGCTGGCGGAGGAATACCCCGAGGTCACGACCGACTACTGCCACATCGACGCGGCCTCGATGTTCTTCGTGACCCAGCCGGAGCGGTTCGACGTGGTCGTCACCGACAACCTGTTCGGCGACATCATCACCGACCTCGGCGCGGCCATCGCCGGCGGCATCGGCCTGGCCGCGAGCGGCAACATCAACCCTGAGCGCACCACGCCCAGCATGTTCGAGCCGGTGCACGGCAGCGCGCCCGACATCGCCGGGCAGGGCAAGGCCGACCCGACCGCGACCATCCTGTCGGTCGCCATGCTCCTCGACCACCTCGGCCTGCACGAGCAGGCGGCGAAGGTCGAGCAGGCGGTCGCCGACGACATCGTGGAGCGCCTGGCCGGCTGGGCGGGCCGCACCACCCAGGAGATCGGTGACGACATCACCGCGCGAGTATCCGGCTAGGGCCGCCTAGTTCGAACGCGCCTGGCGGTCCGAGAAGGGCTGCCAGGCGCTTTTTCATGTCCAAGTGGGATGAAACACCCCATCAGCCGCTTGCCATCCCATATAGCGAGACAATAGGAAGTACGGACTGCCTGCGGGCAGTGCTGCCACCACCCTCGCGGATCCGCAGGTCCGCAGGATTCGGTAGATTTCGCAGAATCGCAGAGAGAAGGACCGACGTCATGACCATCGCTCAGAAGCTCAGCTTCGACGTGCAGCTATCCGACCACGCTCGCACCGCGGCGGAGCGCGAGCAGGTACTGGCGAACCCCGGTTTCGGTCAGGTCTTCACGGACCACATGATCTCGATCGACTACACCGAGGGCCAGGGGTGGCACGATGCCAGGCTCATGCCGTACGGACCGCTCTCTCTCGACCCCGCCACCTCGGTCTTCCACTACGCGCAGGAGCTGTTCGAGGGGCTGAAGGCCTATCGCCAGGTCACGGGCTCGATCGTGATGTTCCGCCCGTACGCGAACGCCGCCAGGTTCAACCGCTCGGCCGCCCGCATGGCCATGCCGGAGCTGCCCGAGGAGACGTTCGTCGAGTCGCTCGAGCTGCTCGTCGAGACCGACAGGGAGTGGGTGCCCACCACCGAGGGGCACAGCCTCTACCTGCGGCCCTTCATGATCGCCACGCAGGCCGGGCTCGGGGTCAACTATCCGTCGAAGACGTACAAGTACATGGCGATCGCCTCGCCGGCGGCCTCGTACTTCACGGGCGGCATCAAGCCCGTCTCGGTTTGGCTGTCCACCGAATACACCCGCGCCGCCCCCGGCGGCACCGGCTTCGCCAAGTGCGGCGGCAACTACGCGGCGGCGTTCGTCGCGCAGCGGCAGGCGGTCGAGCAGGGCTGCGACCAAGTGGTGTGGCTGGACTCGGGCGCGCACCAGTACGTCGAGGAGATGGGGGGCATGAACCTGTTCTTCGTCTTCGGCAACAAGCTCGTCACCCCCGCGCTGACCGGCACCCTGCTGCCCGGCATCACCCGGGAGTCCATCCTGGAGCTGGCCGGTGACCTCGGCCTGGAGACCGAGGAGCGGCTCATCTCGGTCGACGAATGGCAGTCCGGCTGCGAGTCTGGCGAGCTGACGGAGGTCTTCGCCTGCGGGACGGCGGCTGTGGTGACCCCGGTGGGATCGGTGAAGGGCGCCGACCGCGCCTGGACCATCGCCGACGGCACCCCCGGCCCGGTGACGATGCGGGTGCGCGAGGAACTGGTCGGCATCCAGTACGGCGCCCGCCCCGACGCCCACAACTGGATCCACAAGATCGCCTAGTCCGTCACTTCTTCCTGATCAGCGTCATCCCGTCCGCGACCGGCAGCATGAGCACGGTGACCCGGGGGTCCTCGATCACCAGGTCGTTGAACTCCCGGATCTCCACGGTCGTGACCTCGTCGTGGGCGGGATCGGCCACGTGTCCGCGGCGCAGCGTGTTGTCCGCGATCAGCAGCCCGCCGGGCCGCATACGGTCGATCAGCAACTCGTAGTAGCCGGGGTAGTTGCCCTTGTCGGCGTCCAGGAAGGCCAGGTCGATGGTCTGGTCGAAGGCGGCCAGCGTCTCCATGGCCGGTCCCAGCGTGAGCGTCACCCGGTCGGCCACGCCGCCCTCCGCCCAGTAGCGGCGCGCGATCGAGGTCCACTTCTCGCTCACGTCGAAGCAGTGCAGCCGGCCGCCCGACAGCCCACGGGCGATGCACAGGGACGAATAGCCGGTGAACGTCCCCACCTCCACGGCCACGTCCGGCGACATCAGCTGGGTGATCATCGTGAGGAAGAGGCCCTGGTCGGGGGAGATCTGCATGCCCGCGAAGTCGCCCGCGGCCTCCATGGTCTCCTTGGCCAGTTCCTCCAGCAGAGAGTCGGGCCGGGTGGAGTGCTCAAGGACGTACTGCGCGACGGCGGGAGTGATGAGGTCTGCCTTCATAGGGCCACGATAGGGTCTCGCAAGTGATGAAGCGGTTTGCGGCCGTTGTGGTTGCGTGCGTGGTTCTGTCCGCGTTGTGGTTCGCCCAGCCGGGCAAATCATCCAATGGGGTACAGCTGAGCCGGCAGGCGGACGGCTCGATGGTGCTGGCGGACCTGTCGAGCGACGCCCCCGTGCTGGACGTCTTCGAGGACTACGACTGCCCGGTCTGCAAGGACATGCATGCCAAGGTCGACTCCACGATCCAGCGGCTGGCCCGCGAGGGCAAGGTCAAGGTCGTCTTCCACCCGGTGACGATCTTCCAGGACGAGCCCATGCGTTCCAACTCCATCCGCGCCGCCGCGGCCGCCCGGTGCGTTCCCGAGGCGAACTGGCTGGCCTTCCGCGACGAGCTGTACGCCATCCAGCCCGCGCCGCACGGCGTGGCGTCCGGGTTCACCGTCGAGGAGCTGGTCAAGGCGGCCAGGAAGGCGGGGGCGGAGGTCGACGACTGCGTGACGTCGCAGTCGTACGCGAAGGCCCACCTGGAGCAGAGCGCCAAGATCCAGCTGGAAGGCACGCCGACCCTGGTCCTGGACGGGCAGCTGCTCGGCAACGAGGCGTTCGACGCCGCCGCGCTCGAACGGGCCATCACCGGGGGCACAGGAGTCGTGGTGTGACACGGAAATCCCAGAGGGTGAGACCGGTGTGCTGAATGGTGAATCCCTATGGCAGACTGGTGAGCACCATGTTCTACGGTCTGCTCATTATCGGCAGGCGCGCTGGCTGACATAGGGACACCGCCAGCGCGCAGACCTCTCACGTCCGTGAGGGGTCTTTTTGTTTTCACGGAAAAGAGAGGCTCATGGCCGACGACCGCTTCCACGTATACGACACGACCCTGCGAGACGGCGCACAGCAGGAAGGGCTCAACCTGACCGTCGCCGACAAGCTCGCCGTCGCGCGTCACCTGGACGGGCTGGGCGTCGGCTTCATCGAGGGGGGCTGGCCCGGCGCCAACCCCAAGGACACAGAGTTCTTCAGGCGCGCTCAAACAGAGCTGGACCTGAAGCACGCGCAACTCGCCGCGTTCGGTGCGACCCGCCGGGCCGGTGTGAAGGCAGCCGACGACCCTTTGGTAGCCGCTTTGCGCGAATCCGGCGCGCCGGTCGTGACCCTTGTCGCCAAGAGCCACGACCGGCACGTGGAGCTGGCCCTCCGCACGACTCTCCAGGAGAACCTCGCGATGATCCGCGACACGGTCTCCCACCTCCGTGCGGAGGGACAGCGGGTCTTCCTCGACGCCGAGCACTTCTTCGACGGCTACAAGTCCAATCCAGCCTACGCGCTGGAGGTCCTCAGGACCGCCGCCGAGGCCGGGGCCGACGTCATCGCCCTGTGCGACACCAACGGTGGCATGCTCCCCGACGAGCTGGCCGACATCGTCCACGAGGCCGTCCAGGCCGGCGCCCGCGTCGGCATCCACTGCCACGACGACACCGGCTGCGCGGTCGCCAACACGCTGGCCGCCGTCAAGGCGGGCGCCACCCACGTGCAGGGCTGCGCCAACGGCTACGGCGAGCGCTCCGGCAACGCCAACCTCTTCACCGTCGTCGCCAACCTCCAGCTCAAGCGGGGCTTCGACCTGGTGCCGCAGGCCGCGCTCGCCGACATGACGCGCATCGCGCACGCCATCACCGAGGTCACCAACGTCACCCCAAACTCCCACGCGCCCTACGTCGGCATGTCCGCCTTCGCCCACAAGGCCGGGCTGCACGCCAGCGCGATCAAGGTCGACCCCAACCTCTACCAGCACATCGACCCGGCCGCCGTCGGCAACGACATGCGCATGCTGGTCTCCGACATGGCGGGCCGCGCCTCGGTCGAGCTCAAGGGCCGCGAGATGGGCTACGAGCTGACGCCCGAGCACACCAAGACGCTGGTCGAGCGGGTCAAGGACCTGGAGTCCAAGGGCTTCACGTTCGAGGCCGCGGACGCCTCCTTCGAGCTGCTGCTGCGTGACACCGTGGCCGGGGAGCGCAAGCGGCACTTCGAGGTGGAGTCCTGGCGGGTCATCGTCGAGCGGACGAAGGGCGGCGAGCTCGTCAGCGAGGCCACCGTCAAGGTGCACGCCAAGGGCGAGCGCATCGTGGCCACCGGCGAGGGCAACGGCCCCGTCAATGCTCTGGACAAGGCCGTGCGGCTGGCGCTGGAGCAGCTCTACCCCGAGCTGGCCAAGCTGGAGCTGGTCGATTTCAAGGTCCGCATACTGGAGGACACGCACGGCACCGACGCCATCACCCGCGTCCTGATCACCTCCAGCGACGACACCGGCGAATGGGCCACCGTCGGCGTCGCGGAGAACATCATCGACGCCTCCTGGCAGGCACTGGAGCAGGCGGTCACCTACGGCCTGCTGCGCGCCGGCCGCGACTGCTGACAATCGGTCGTCGAGGCGGCCGGCACGCGGCCGCCTCTAGAACAGGCCGGTCAGAACAGGCCGGTCAGAACAGGCCGGCCGGGAACGAGACGCCGTCGACCGTGACCTTCCCGCTCGAGCACGACACCTTCGGCGACTCCGCGCCCGGCACGATCACGGTCAGCAGCGACTTCGCCGCCGGTGACACGACCACGTTGGTCGGCTTCTTCGACAGGTACGTCGGCGACACCCAGCCGAGCTTCCCGCCGCGCTCCACCTTCTGCCCGCCGACCCGGTCGCACGAGGCGGAGAACTGCACCAGCGTGACCTTGAACTTGCCGTCCTCCAGCACCACCTTGCCGCCGTCGTTGGAGACGACCTTGAGCGAGGGGGCGAACCGCCACACGTTCCTGATCTTCTTGCCGCCCGAGGCCGTGTCCAGCACGGCCATCACGTCCTCGCCGTGGTTCACCAGCACGGACCGGGTCCGGCTCACGCCGTACGCCTTGTCGGTCAGCCGGAACGACTGCCGGTCCGAGCCGTACTTCGCCTCCGTGAGCTGGGAGGACGTGCGCGGCCTGAACCGTGCCCCGACCACCGTCGGGACGTTGTGCGCCTCCGGGGACATCGTCCAGTAGCGGTAGGAGCTCTTCTCATAGGAGTGGAAGCCGCCGTCGACGAGGATGTCGCGGCCCTGCGCGTAGTACGTGACGCCCAGGTGATCCTCATGCCCGTGGAACTTCATGCCAGGGCCGTATCTGATCGAGTAGTACGCCGAGTCGGACTTGCCCCAGGCGGTCCGGCCGAACACGTAGCCCGCCCGGTAGGCCTTGACCTTCTGCTTCGGCGTGCCGGTCTCCATCTTGGGCTCAGTCTCGGCGCTCCCGTCCCCGAGGGGCACCATGTAGCCGTTCGGCATCGTCGCGTGGGCGATGAAATCCTTCAGCGCCTCGGCCCGCGAGGCGATCGTGCCCGGCACCTTGCGGTCGCAGGACCTCATCGTGGTCATCGCGAACTGCAGCCGGCTGTAGACGTAGACCGCGTACCGCGGCGCCTGCTCCATCAGCGCGCCCTGGGCGTCCACGTCGATCGCCACCGTGCCCGTGAGGCGCCTGGAGGCGAGGTCCGCCCAATCCTTGCGGCCGTACCTGCAGCCGATGCCCATGAGCGCGATGTCCTGGTCGATGCCGTGGTTGTGGCCCTTCTTGTACAGGCGCGAGTCCGACAGGAGCCTGGCGTGGACGGCCAGGCTGTCCTTCAGCCAGCTCTCCTTGACGTGCATGCTCAGGCACAGCAGCGGCTGGGTGCGCAGCGAGACCGGGTGGTCCTTCCACACGTACGGCTGGGTGCCGCGGGCGCCGTACTTGTTGTTCGCCACCCAGTCCTTGGCGATCTCCTCGGCGCGGTTGAGGTAGCTGCGCTCGCCGGTGTTCTCGTACTCGACGACCAGCGTGCCCATCCAGCGCAGCGACTGGAAGACGAACTCCCACGAGCGGTTCTTGTACGGGCTCGCGTCCCAGTTGATCTTCTTGCCGAGCTTGTAGGCGGGCAGGCCCACCAGTGAGATCTCGCCCCGCATGACGTCGTCGGCCGTCGGCGTGCCGGGTAACCAGTCGCCCTGGCACTGCGCTGTACGCGCCACTTTGTCGGCTTGAGCGGGGCTCACGAGCCCGCCGAGGGCGAGCATGAGGGCAAGAGGTATCGCGAGCCGGCGCACGCCAGTTCCTTTCGGGACAAAAAGATGGATAAGGGAGCGGAGCTCCCGAGCAAATAAGAGCGGCGGAACATGCTGTCCGAATCACGATCAAGTGGTCAAGTCAAGTGCCCGATTCGTTAACCGTGCGATGCTCCACTGGCATGCTGGTGTTCGTGAAACTCGACGACCTCGTGATCCCGGACACCCCCGCCTGCCGCGGCGCGCTCGAACTGGCCGGCCGCTACCACTCGCCGTCGCTGCTCAACCACTCGATCCGCGCCTACCTGTGGGCGGCCGCGTACGCGCAGGTCAACGGCATCGCGTTCGACGCCGAGCTGCTCTACGTGTCGGCCATGCTGCACGACATCGGACTGGTCGCCGAGTTCGACAGCCATACGGTGCCGTACGAGGAGGCGGGCGGGCACGTGGCCTGGGCCTTCGCCGCCGGGGCCGGGTGGTCGCCGGAGCGCAGGTCACGCGCGGCCGAGGTGATCGTCCGGCACATGTGGGACGAGGTGCCGGTGGCGGAGGACCCCGAGGGGCATCTGCTGGAGCTGTCCACGGGCATGGACATCTCCGGCCGCCGTACCGAGGAGATCCCCGCAGAGGTGCGGCGGGAGGTGCTGGAGCGTCATCCGCGGCTGGCGATCGCCAAGGAGTTCGCCGTGTGCATCTCCGAGCAGGGCGCGCGCAAGCCCGAGAGCTTCGCCGGCCGGTTCGTGGCGGGCGGCATCCTCGACCGCATCGCGCGCAACCCGCTGGACGCGTAGAGCTCTACTCCTTGGGTCCCGCGGTCTCGGCGACTTCGAAGGTCCACACCTCGGAGCCCGTCGCCGCGGGGCCCTGCCCGTGC
Source organism: Nonomuraea polychroma (assembly GCF_004011505.1). Lineage (NCBI taxonomy): Bacteria > Bacillati > Actinomycetota > Actinomycetes > Streptosporangiales > Streptosporangiaceae > Nonomuraea > Nonomuraea polychroma. Next base: position 7,500,413 of record NZ_SAUN01000001.1, on the reverse strand, counting down.
CCGTGCCCGTGCCCGTGGCCCTGGCGCTGGCCCTGGCGCTGGCCCTGGCCCTGGGCGGCGGACGCGGCCGCCTGTGCGTGCCCTCGGGCGAACGCCTGGCTCGACTGCCACTTCTGGAAGTCCTCTTCGCTGCGCCAGCGCGTATAGACGAGGTACTGCTCTGTCCCCTCGACGGGCCTGAGCAGCTCGAACCACTCGAACCCGTCGGCCGACTCCACCATCCCGGCCCGGTTGGAGAAACGCTTTTCGAGCTCCTCCCGCATGTCGGCGGGAACGGTGAGCACGTTGATCTTCACCACGGACAACGGGAACCCCTCTCATACGGCGCAGCTGAGGACACGCACCGTCCTCGACCACCGGCAGGTGCCGCAAACCATCAGGGTAACGCGGGTCACTTGCGCCTGAGAGACAGGCCCAACACGTTCACCTCGCCGGTCTCGGCGATCCGCCCGGCCAGGAAGCCGACCACGCCGAGCGCGAGCACCAGCAGGAACGCGCCGAAGCCGCCGAACGCGCCGACCACCCCGAGAACGATGCCGACGGCCATGCCGGCCATCGGCGTCCACTGGACGTTGTTCATGCCGCCACAGCTAACCGCAGCAACGCGGGTAATGCGCTGCAACACAGACTTCAGCCGCATTAATGGACGGTTCATGACTTCACGGATGTCGCGATGGGCGGACCCCTGTGGCGGCGGCGATAGCCTTGTCGGGTGCGTATTGCGAGGTTCTCCACAGGCGACGGAGTGACGTTCGGCGTGGTCGAAGGCGGCCCGGGCGAGGAGGTCGTGTCCACGATCGCCGGCCACCCCTTCAGCCAGGTGCAGTTCACCGGTGATCGGTTCCCGCTCAGCCAGGTGAAGCTGCTGGCCCCGATGTTGCCGAGCAAGGTGATCGCCATCGGCAGAAACTACGCCGAGCACGCGCGCGAGATGGGCAACGAGGTGCCCGACGAGCCGCTCATTTTCATGAAGCCGTCCACCTCGGTGATCGGCCACGGCGAGAACATCGCCTATCCCACGTCGCTGTCCGACCGCGTCGACTTCGAGGGCGAGCTGGCCGTGGTGATCGGCAGGCTCTGCCGCGAGGTTCCGGTCGAGCGGGTCAAGGACGTGATCTTCGGCTACACCTGTGCCAATGACGTCACCGCCCGCGACCTGCAGAAGAAGGACGTGCAGTTCACCCGGGCCAAGGGGTTCGACACGTTCTGCCCGCTCGGGCCGTGGATCCAGACCGACGTGGACGCGAGCGACCTGGCGCTGACGACCACGGTCAACGGCGAGGTGCGCCAGAGCGGCCGCACCAGCCAGCTCATCCACGACATCCCCGCGCTGGTGGCCTACGTCAGCGCGGTCATGACGCTGATCCCCGGCGACGTCATCCTGACCGGCACCCCGGCAGGCGTCGGCCCGCTCCAGATCGGTGACGAGGTCAGCGTCGGCATCGAAGGCATCGGCACACTCACGAACAAGGTGGTCTCCCGTGACTGATCTACGGGTGCGTTTCGCCCCGTCCCCAACCGGCATGTTCCACGTCGGCGGCGCCCGTACGGCGCTGTTCAACTGGGCGCTGGCCGAGCAGTCCGGCGGCCGCTTCGTGCTGCGCATCGAGGACACCGACGCGTCGCGCAACCGCCCGGAGTGGACCGAGGGCATCATCTCCGCTCTCGACTGGATCGGCATCAACGGCTCCAACCCGGTGTTCGAGGGCCCCTACTTCCAGTCGGCGTACGAGCCGCAGCACCGTGAGGCGGTGGCGAAGCTGCTGGCCGACGGCCGGGCTTACTACTGCGACTGCACGCGAGACGCGCTCGTCGCCCGCACCGGCTCCGAGCACAAGGGCTACGACGGTTACTGCCGCGATCGCGGCTTGACCGAGGGGGCGGCGCGCTTCCGCACCCCCGATGAGGGCGTGACGGTGGTGGAGGACCTGGTCCGCGGCAACGTGGAGTTCCCCAATGAGGCGCAGGAGGACTTCGTCATCGCCCGCTCCGACGGCTCGCCGCTCTACGTGCTGGCCAACGCGGTCGACGACATCACCCAGAACATCACCCACGTCGTCCGTGGCGAGGAGCACCTCGGCAACGCGGCCAAGCAGATGCTGCTCTGGCCCGCGCTGGGCGCGACGCCGCCGGTCTGGGCGCACCTGCCGGTGATCGTCAATGAGCAGCGCAAGAAGTTGTCCAAGCGCCGCGACAAGGTGGCGCTGGAGGACTACCGCGCGGAGGGTTACCTGGCCGAGGCCATGGTCAACTACCTGATGTTGCTCGGCTGGGGCCCCGGCGAGGACCGCGAGATCATGCCGTGGTCGGAGATGGTGCCGCTGTTCCGGCTGGAGGACGTCAACGCCGCCAGCGCGTTCTTCGACGAGAAGAAGCTGCGCGCGTTCAACGGCGAGTACATCCGGGCGCTGCCGCTGGAGACGTTCGAGGAGCGCTGCGCGCCCTTCCTCGGCCCGTCCTGGGACCGCGAGCTGTTCAGCAAGGTCGCCGCGCTGGCCCAGACCCGCATCGCGGTGTTGTCGGAGATCCGGCAGAACGTCGACTTCCTCTTCCTCGAGGAGCCGGTGTTCGACCAGGCGTCGTGGGACAAGGCGATGAAGAACTCCCCGGTGGAGATCATCACGGGCTACCTCGAGCGGCTGGAGGCGGTGAGCTGGGATCCCGAGTCCCTCAAGGAGGCTCTGGAGGAGGTTGGCGCCGCCCACGGGCTCAAGCTCGGCAAGGCCCAGGCGCCGGTGCGCGTGGCGGTCACCGGCCGCACGGTGGGTCTGCCGCTGTTCGAGTCGATCGAGGTGCTCGGTCGCGGGCAGACCATGGAGCGGCTGCGCGCCGCCCTGACGCGCCTCAATTCAGGAACGTAATCTGCCGCGACGGCTGTCGAGGGCGTGCACCTCATCGACGTCGGCGGGCCCGGCCAGGCGCCTCTGCCCTGCGGCCAGTAGATCGTCGAACTGATCGGCGGAGGCCGGTGTGTGCCGGGTGACGTTGCTCAGCGGCTGGTCGCAGGGCACGCTGGAGCCCGCCGTGACGGCGAGCGATCTCGCGTGGACCTACGCCCAGCCGACCGGGCTCATGGCGAACGCCCACGGGGCGGCCGCCGCGGACGTTCGCGCAGTGGGCCGCCGTGCACGCCGCGGCGTTCAGGCCCGGCGGAAAAACAAAACGCTCCGGGCCATAGGCGCCGGAGCGGTGATGCAGACGTAGTCCCGACCGGATTCGAACCGGCGCTACCGCCTTGAGAGGGCGGCGTCCTGGGCCACTAGACGACGGGACCTTCTGGGGGGCTTGTGACAAGTGGTAGTCCCGACCGGATTCGAACCGGCGCTACCGCCTTGAGAGGGCGGCGTCCTGGGCCACTAGACGACGGGACCCTGTCCACAAGCTATGTGCCGGGGTCTCCCCCGGCGACGCAGGTAACTCTACCGCACCCCGCAGACCACAACCAAACCGCTTATCCGGCCACCAGATCCGGTCTGTGGCGGCGGATCCAGTCCTCCCGCCGGTCCGCTTTGCCAGTGGGGGCCCCGGAACTCAGCCATGTGCGGTGAGCAGTCCCCGGCGGTAGGCCTCGCTCACGGCGGCGGCGCGGTCGCGCACGTCGAGCTTGGCGTAGACGTGCAGCAGGTGGGTCTTGACGCTGGCCTCGCTGATGAACAGCCGGGCCGCCGCCTCCTTGTTGGTCGCGCCCCCGGCCACCAGGCGCAGCACCTCCAGCTCGCGGGCGCTCAGCGTGCCCCTGGAGGGCTTGCGCACCTGCGCGGCCAGGCGGCCGGCCGCGGCGGGCGCCAGCACGGTCTCGCCCCGGTGGGTGGCCAGCACCGCGCGCTCCAGCTCTTCCGGCGGGGCGTCCTTGAGCAGGTAGCCGCTGGCCCCCGCCTCCAGCGCGGGCAGGACGTCGGTGTCGAACGTGGTCAGCACCAGCACGCGCGGGCCGGTGCCGTGGAGCCGGCGGATGGCGGCAACCCCGTCCATGCCCGGCATGCGCAGGTCCATGAGGACGACATCCGGCCGGAGCTCGGCGGAAAGGCGCACGGCCTGCTCCCCGTCGGCCGCCTCGCCGACGATCTCGAGGCCGGGCCGGCTCCCGAGGGCCGCGCGCAGGCCGTCGCGCACGATCGGGTGGTCGTCGGCGATCAGCAGCCGCACCGTCATCCGTTCTCCTTCCCGGAGGCCATGGTCTCACTGATCATGCTGACCGGTTCTGCCGCGGGGATGGCGGGGACGGCGGCGGCGATTGCCGTGCCGTGGCCGGGCTCGGACTCGATCTCCACGGTGCCCCCGGCGCCGCGGACGCGTTGCCGCATTCCGTCGAGGCCGAAGCCGTCAGCTGGCTTCTGCGGGTCGAAGCCGGCGCCGTCGTCTCTGATGTCGAGAAGGAGGAGTTCGTCGGTGTACGAGAGGGTGAGGGCCGTTCTGGAGGCCCTGGCGTGCTTGGCGACGTTCGCGAGTGCCTCCTGGGCGACGCGGAACAGCGTCGTCTCCACGTCGGGGGACAGGGCGACGGGTGTGCCGGTGACCTCGAAGGCGAGGTGCACACCGGACACCCGCGACCAGGATGCGGCCATGCGTTCGAGCGCATCCGGCAGCCGCGCGTGCTCCAGCGGCTCGGGGCGGAGGGCCTGAACGGACCTGCGTGCCTCGGCCAGGCCGCGGCGGGCCAGGTGCGCCGCCTGGTCGAGGTGGCGGCTGCGGGCCGTGTCCTGGGTGGCGCGGCCGGCGGCGTCGATCTGCCCGATGAGGGCGACGAGGTCCTGCGCCACCGTGTCGTGGATCTCGCCGGCCAGGCGGTGCCGCTCATCGAGTACGCCCGCCCGCCTGGCCTGGTCGAGCAGCCTGGCGTGCAGGTCGGCGTTCTCGGCCATGGACGCACGCAGTCGCTCGACGAGGCGGCGGCGCTTGTCGTGCTCGGCGGAGACGTACCAGCCGGCCAGGACGAGCGGCACGGCGACGCCGGCGATCACGGTGAGCAAGGTGGTGTGGTCCCCGGGGCCCGCCTGGGCCGCCACGGTGACGACGGCGGTGAGGGTCACCCCGGCCATGACCAGCCGGGCGGGGAGCAGGGCGATGGCGAGCGGGTAGCCGGTCGAGGCGAACACGACGAAGGCGGGGTTCGTGGCCGCCAGCGCGCCGGCGAGGAGGATGAGGACGAGGTAGTGGGCCACGACGAGCCCGCGGCGGGCTTCGCGCCGCGGGTGGAGCCAGGCGATGGGCGCGAGCCAGACGGCGGCGACAATGGCGAGAGCGGGCCACGGCGGCAGGACCACGACCCCGGCGGAGGACCCGCCCGCCCCGGGATCACCCGGTCCGGTCGCCGCGGGATCGCCCAGGCCTGCCAGCCAGGCGGCGATCGGCTCGGCCAGGCGGCTCAGTGCGGACCGGCCGCCCCCGTCCATGAAGGCGGCCGCGATCGCGGAGGCCGCCAGCAGCATGTAGGCGAGTCCCAGATATGCCCAGCGCTCGCGGCCGTCGAGGCGGCTCATGAGGTCCAGACTCGCACGTATCCACCGATCGGTGGATACGTGGCATCCACCGCACGTCGCGCCGCATGGGCGATGTGGACCGCGGCTGAGCTGGGCGAACATCTCCTCATGAGCGATGTGACACGGAGAACCATGTTCCAGCTGACCGCCGGCGCGGGCGCGGCCGCCGCCGTCCCGGCCGTCGCCAGACGGAAGGACGTGACCACGTACGTCTTCGTCACAGGTTCGAACGGTGTGGCCACCGGCGACAACGAGCTGACGCTGCGCGGCCACCGGACCGTGGGGGTGAACCTGCCGGGGCACGGCCCCGAGGAGCAGTTCCACCACGCCTATCAGGCGCCGCAGGACCTGGAGAAGCTGGCCACGATCCCCTCGCCCATGGCGGGCGTGACGCTGGACGACTACGTGGAGGCCACGGTGGACGTCGTGCGCCGGGTATCCCGGTACGGCCCGGTCATCCTGGTGGGCGGCAGCCTGGGCGGCTCGACGATCACCAAGGTGGCCGACGAGGTGCCCGACCTGCTCGACCGGCTGGTGTACGTCTCGGCGTACTGCTGTACGAATCTGCGCTCACCGGCGGAGTATCTGGAGACGCCGGAGGGGAGGACCACCTTGGGGGGCGCGATTCTGCCCGGCGTCGTCGGCGACCCGCGCGTGCTGAAGGCGGTCCGTATCAACTGGCGGACGAACGACAGGAATTTCCTGGACGCGGCCAAGGCGGCGTTCATGGCCGAGGGAACCGACGGCGAGTTCCTGGCCATGCTCAACTCGTCTCTGCCGGACGAGAGCCTCCAGGTATCGAGCGCCGACGCGCGGGGCCGCAAGAGCGCCTGGGGGCGGGTGCCCAGGGTGTACATCAGGCACAGCAAGGACCGGGTGATCCCGATCGCGCTCCAGGACCGGATGATCAAGGAGGCGGACGCGGCGACGCCGGGCAACCGGTTCAAGGTCTTCACGGTGGACGCGTCACATGCGCCGACGCCCAAGGCCTATCGGAAGATCACCGATATCCTCGATGGGCTCGCACAATAAAAAACGGACGTCTCATATGAGACATCCGTTTCCCTGCTGGGGTACCAGGACTCGAACCTAGACTAACTGAACCAGAATCAGTCGTGCTGCCAATTACACCATACCCCACCGTTGCGAACCCCTAGGGACGCGCTTGGGCGACGTCCGAAAGAATAGCCCAGCTAGGCGGGTAAGACCAAAACGATTCGCCGACGGGTCTTCGGCCGCGCGCGGGACCGGTCCTGGCGTGCCAAGCTGAGGGGGACAAAACACCACGTGGAGGAGCCCGAGCGTTGGCCGAGAATCCGTTCTTCGCCCCTAGCACCCTGCCGTACGAGTTGCCGCCTTTCGCCGACATCCGTGAGGAGCACTATCTACCGGCGTTCCGGCGCGGCATGGCCGAGCAGCTGGCCGAGGTCGACGCGATCGCAGGCAGCACAGAGCCGCCGGCCTTCGACAACACGATCGCCGCGCTCGAGCGGTCGGGGAGGATCCTCGACCGCACGGCCACGGTGTTCTTCAGCATCGCCGCCTCCAACACCAGCGACGGGATCATGGAGATCGAGAAGGAGATCTCGCCGGAGCTGACCAGGCACGCCGACGCGATCCACCTCAACCGGCCGCTGTGGGCCCGCATCAAGCAGGTGACCACGGAGGACCCGGAGGAGGCCTGGCTGCTGGAGAAGTATCGCGACGACTTCATCAGGGCCGGCGCCGACCTTTCCGAGTCGGAGCAGGACCGCCTGCGCGAGCTCAACGAGGAGCTGTCGACGCTCTCGACCGAGTTCGCGCAGAGCCTGCTGAAGGCGTCGACGGAGTCGGCGCTGGTGGTCGATGACCCCAAGGAACTCGACGGGTTCGACGAGGCCAGGATCGAGTCGCTGCGTAAGGACGACGGCACGTACGTCCTCCCGCTGCTCAACTTCACCGCCCAGCCAGGCCTGGCCTCGCTGACCAACCGGGACGTGCGCCGCAGGCTTTACGAGCTGAGCGTCGGGCGGGCGCCGGGCAACTTCGAGCTCGCCACCAGGATGGCGGCGTTGCGGGCCGAGCGGGCGGTGCTGCTCGGGTTCCCCAGCCATGCGGCGTACTCGGTGGCCGACCAGACGGCCAAGACCGTGGAGGCGGTCGAGGAGATGCTCGGCCAGCTCGTCGGGCCGGCGGTGCGTAACGCCAAGCGGGAGGCCGAGGAGCTGACGGAGCAGGCCGGGTTCGACATCGAGCCGTGGGACTGGCCCTACTACTCCGAGAAGGTGCGCGAGGCGCGCTACGACTTCGACGCCGACACGATGCGGCCGTACTTCGAGCTCAACCGCGTCTACCGGGACGGGATCTTCTTCGCCGCGACCGAGCTGTACGGGATCACCTTCACCGAACGGCCCGATCTGCATGGATATCACCCGGACGTGACGGTGTTCGAGGTGTTCGAGGAGGACGGGAGCCGGCTGGGTTTGTTCCTGCTGGACCCGTACGCCAGGTCGACCAAGCGCGGCGGGGCGTGGATGAACAACCTGGTCGACCAGTCCTTCCTGTTCGGGCTGCGGCCTGTGGTGATGAACAACCTCAACGTCACCAAGCCGCTCTCCGGGCCGACGTTGCTGACGTACGACGAGGTGAACACGGCCTTCCACGAGTTCGGGCACGCGTTGCACGGGCTGTTCTCGGGGGTGCGCTTCCCCCGCGTCTCCGGCACCAGAGTGCCGCGGGACTTCGTCGAGTACCCGTCGCAGGTCAACGAGATGTGGGTGACCTGGCCGGAGGTGCTGGCCAACTACGCCAGGCACCACGAGACGGGCGAGCCGATGCCGGCCGAGCTGGTGGAGAAGCTGCAGGCTGCCGAGAAGTTCAACCAGGGCTTCAAGACCGTCGAATACCTGGCCGCCACGTTGCTCGACTGGGCCTGGCACAAGCTGGCCCCGGGCGAGACGGTGGCCGACGCCGAGGCGTTCGAGGCGGCGGCGCTGGAGGCGGCCCAGATCGCCGTGCCGCAGGTCAGGCCGCGCTATCGGACCAACTACTTCGCGCACATCTTCGCCGGCGGCTATGCCGCCGGCTACTACTCCTACATCTGGAGTGAGGTGCTGGACGCGGAGAGCGTGGAGTGGTTCAAGGAGAACGGCGGCCTGACCAGGGCGAACGGCGACCACTTCCGCCGTGAGCTGCTCTCTCGCGGCGGGAGCCTTGATCCGCTGACGGCCTTCCGCAACTTCAGGGGGCGCGAGCCCAGCATCGAGCCGCTGCTCAGGCGCCGCGGCCTGGAGTCAACGACCCAGGATTGACGCGTTGGGTTCGCGACTCGTCCGTTGTGCCGGCACCAGGTGCGGGCACAACGGGCGAGCGCTCCGTTCACTCAGCAGACGTCAGGGATCGGGCCTTGTACAACGCCCGCCGGGCCGTCTTCGCCACCTGCTTGTCCGGGTGCACCTGTGAGATCAGCTCCAGCAGCTCCTCCACATGCCCGTGCGGGATCTTCCAGATCACGTCCAGCAGGTCGTTGACCATGTCCGGCCCGATGTCCTGCAGGCTGCTCACGAACTCCGACCGTCCCAGCCCGGCCGAGATCGTCCACATGTCCAGGATCAGCCAGTGCGTGTCGTCCTGCGTCGGCTCCGGCGCCCCCTCGACCTCCAGCTGGCTCAGATGGGTGGCCGCGTAGGGCCGCAGCGAGGGCTGCTTGAGCGCCGCCTGCCAGGCCGGGATCGCGTCCTGGCCCAGCGTGCCGACCACGCTGGCCGCCTGCACCCTGATCAGCGCGTCGTTCTCGTCCTCCGCGGCGGCTTCGAGCAGCTCCTCGGCCGCCTTGCCCGGCTCGCGCAGCCGCATCCAGGCGGCGAACTCCGCGTCGGCCTCGTCCTCGGGCAGCTCCGCGCTGAGCGCGAGCAGCTCGTGGGCGCTCATGGACTCGATCGAGGGCCGCGCGTCCACCTCGATGTCGGCGTCGTCCACCAGGTGGACGACCCCTTCGGTGCCGAGCGGCGTGAGGCTGAGCGTCCGGCCCTGGACCTCGACCATGCCGTAACCCACCAGCCAGTCGATCGCGGGCGCCAGCGGGTCGCCCGCCGCCTCCCATGCGTCGGCGCCCAGCTCCTCGTCCAGGTCGGCGGCCGCCTCGGACAGCTCCTGCGCCAGCTCGTCGATGTCGCGCGAGCCGCCCGCCAGCAGCAGCCTGACCAGCACGCCGCGGGTCAGGCCCGCCAGGGCCATGGTGAGGTCCTCGTCATCGAGCTCCGGGTCGCCGTAGTCGACCGAGTGCAGCCCGAGCATCCACGCGTCGAGGACGTCCTCGTCGTCGTCGAACGGCCACTCCGAGGTGTCGTCCTGCACCCCGACCGTGTTGCCCTCGCCCGGCTCCAGGAACTCCAGGTCGACGGCGAGGTTCCAGATGTTCCACAGCTGTGGGACGGCCTCGGAGATCGGGCCGTCGGTCTCCGGCCTGGGCAGCCCGACGACCGTCAGCGCCTCCTCCACCTCGGCGTCGCTGAGCAGCGTGTCCTCGCCGACCCGGCGCCCCGGCCCGACCCACACGGCCAGGTCGCGGGCCTTGGCGATCAGCGGCGCCTGGCGGGCGGCCGCGGCCAGCTCCGAGTCGGGCCGCAGCCTGATCGTGGCGAGCTCGGCCAGCTCGTCGGCGAACACCTCGAAGTCGCCGAGGTCGCCGGTCTCCTCTTCCTCGTCGTCGCCCTCGGCGTCCTCGATCAGCTCATCCATGAGATCGACGAACTCGTCTTCGACGTCGTCGAGCTCGGCCTGCAGATCGGCGAGGGAGTCCGAGCGCTTGGTCAGCCTGCCGGTCTGGGAGAGGAACGTCAGGTACGCGTCCACGGCCGGGAGCATCCCGTCCGCGGCGGCGTCGGGATCCTCCACGACCTTGGGCATGCGGTCGAGCAGCAGGTTGCGCAGGTCGGCACGCTTCCACGTGCCGAGATCCTGCGAGAAGGCGAGACGGTGCCACAGTGCGGCCGGCCCGACGAGCTCGGGATCGCTGTCGGGCGCGTTGGCCCGCGCCCACATGATGAACTCTTCGAGCAGGGGTCGCAGCTCAGTGGCGGCTACCTCGATGCGATCTGTCACGCACTCAGGCTAGTGCGCTCTCGAGGCTGTCGGCTCCCTAAATACCTGCTTTTGCTGATCATGACGTGCGGCGCATCGCCTCCGTGATGCGTTCGGCGGCCGCCATGACGGGCACCGCGTGCAGCCGTCCAGGGGCCCGCGTCAGTCGTTCGATGGGGCCGGAGACGGAAACCGCGGCGATCACCTTCCCGCCGCTGCCCCTTATCGGCGCGGAGACGCTGGCCACACCCTGCTCGCGCTCACCGACGCTGTGGGCCCACCCGCGGCGGCGTACGGAAGCCAGCGTGGCGGCGGTGAACTTGGCGCCGCGCAGGCCGCGGTGCAACCGGTCGGGCTCCTCCCACGCCAGCAGAATCTGCGCCGCCGAGCCGGCGGTCATGGGCAGCGCCGAGCCCACGGGAACCGTGTCACGCAGGCCGCTGGCCCGCTCCGCGGCCGCCACGCAGACCCGCTCATCGCCCTGGCGGCGGTAAAGTTGCGCGCTCTCCCCGGTCAGGTCCCTCAACTGCATCAGCACGGGTGCGGCCACCGCCAGCAGCCGGTCCTCGCCGGCCGCGGTGGACAACTCCGACAGCCGCGGGCCGAGCACGAATCGGCCCTGTGTGTCACGACTCACAATGCGGTGGTGCTCAAGTGCGACGGCCAGCCGGTGGGCGGTGGGACGGGCCAGGCCGGTGGCCTGGACGAGCTGCGCCAGTGAAGCGGGCCCCGCTTCGAGGGCATTGAGTACAAGAACCGCCTTGTCGAGTACTCCGACTCCGCTAGAGTTGTCCATACACCGATACTGCAGTCTCGACATATGAGAAAGCAAGTCGGAGGGAAGTTCTCAAGGAGGAGAGATCATGGGCCGCACACTGGCCGAGAAGGTCTGGGAGCAACACGTCGTCCGGCGTGCCGAGGGCGAACCTGACCTGCTCTACATCGACCTGCACCTCATTCACGAGGTGACCAGTCCGCAGGCGTTCGACGGGCTCCGTCTCGCCGGCCGGAAGGTGCGAAGGCCCGATCTCACCATCGCCACCGAGGACCACAACGTGCCGACCGTGCTCGGCCCGATCTCCGACCCCGTGTCCAAGACCCAGGTCGAGACGCTGCGGAAGAACGCCGCCGAGTTCGGCATCAGGCTCCATCCGATGGGCGACGCCGGTCAGGGCGTGGTGCACATCATCGGCCCGCAGTTCGGCCTGACCCAGCCGGGCATGACCATCGTGTGTGGCGACTCTCACACCTCGACCCACGGCGCGTTCGGCGGCATCGCGTTCGGCATCGGGACCTCCGAGGTCGAGCACGTGCTCGCCACGCAGACGCTGCCCGCCTACCGGCCCAAGACGATGGCCATCGAGGTCTCCGGCGAGCTGCCTGTCGGCGTCACCGCCAAGGACCTGATCCTCGCCATCATCGCCAAGATCGGCACCGGCGGCGGGCAGGGCTACATCGTCGAGTACCGCGGCGAGGCCGTGCGCAAGCTCTCCATGGAGGGCCGCATGACGGTCTGCAACATGTCGATCGAGGCCGGCGCCCGGGCCGGGATGATCGCGCCGGACGAGACCACGTTCGCCTACCTCAAAGGCCGCCCGCACGCGCCCGAGGGCGAGGCGTGGGACCAGGCCGTCGAATACTGGAAGACGCTGCGCACCGACGACGACGCCGTGTTCGACAAGGTCGTGGAGATCGACGCCTCGACGCTGACCCCGTTCGTCACGTGGGGCACCAACCCGGGCCAGGGCCTGCCGCTGGGCGAGTCCGTCCCGAACCCCGAGTCCTTCACCGACCCGGTCGAGCGCTCGGCCGCCGAGCGGGCTCTGGAGTACATGGGCCTGACCGCCGGCACGCCGCTGCGCCAGATCGAGGTCGACACGGTGTTCGTCGGCTCGTGCACCAACGGCCGCATCGAGGACCTGCGCTCGGCCGCCGAGATCCTGCGCGGCCGCCAGGTCAAGACCCGCACGCTGATCGTGCCCGGCTCGATGATGGTCAAGAAGCAGGCCGAGGAGGAAGGCCTGCACGAGGTGTTCAAGGCCGCGGGCGCCGAGTGGCGCGAGGCCGGCTGCTCGATGTGCCTGGGCATGAACCCCGACACGCTCAAGCCCGGTGAGCGCAGCGCCTCCACCTCCAACCGCAACTTCGAGGGCCGCCAGGGCAAGGGTGGCCGTACCCACCTGGTGTCGCCGCAGGTCGCCGCCGCGACCGCTGTCACCGGCCGCCTCACCGCCCCCGCCGACCTCTAGGAGATTCGGGACATGGACGCTTTCACCACCCACACCGGTACGGCGGTGCCGCTGCGCCGCAGCAACGTCGACACCGACCAGATCATCCCGGCCGTCTGGCTCAAGCAGGTCAGCCGCACCGGCTTCGAGAAGGGCCTGTTCGCGGCCTGGCGCGAGGACCCCACGTTCGTCCTGAACGACCCCTCCTACGAGGGCGGCACGATCCTCGTCTCCGGCCCCGACTTCGGCACCGGCTCCTCCCGCGAGCACGCGGTCTGGGCGCTGCAGCAGTACGGCTTCCGCGTCGTGATCGCCGCCCGCTTCGGCGACATCTTCCGCAACAACTCCACCAAGATGGGCCTGCTGCCGGTCGTCCTGCCCGGCGACAAGGTCGAGGCCCTGCAGTCGGCCGTCGAGGCGGACCCCAAGCTGGAGATCACCGTCGACCTGGCCGAACGCCAGGTGCGCTGGGCGGACGAGGTCGTGCCCTTCGAGATCGACGACTACACCCGCTGGCGGCTCATGGAGGGCCTCGACGACATCGGGCTGACCCTGCGTCACGCCGACGATGTCGCGGCGTACGAGAATGGTCGGCAGCCATGGCTGCCGACGACCGTCTAGAAGACGACGAACTGGCGCGGCGGTTGCGCGAAGCGCACCGCCGCGTCCGCATGCTGCCCGCCAGCGAGAAGGAACGGCTGGCCCGCCGCTACCTCGCCATCTGCGATCTGGCCAAGCGTGATCCGGAAAGAGCGTCCGCCCGGCTCGAGGCCTTCCTGAGCATGCTCGACACGCCACGCAATGACGAAAACACGCTAGGTGATTGAGTTCCCCCGCGATCCCGCCTACTTTCAAGCGCGTAAGGGGTTTCTACGTTGAACTCGTGAGCTGGAACCCCGAGCCGTAACTGGGGGAGCAGGACTTTCATGAACAAGCGAGAACTCGTCGAGGCCATCGCGGATCGGGTGGGCGACAGGAAGACGGCCACCGAGGCCGTGAACGCGGTCATCGACGCCGTCCAGAAGGCCGTGGCGAGCGGCGACAAGGTCTCGATCACGGGCTTCGGCGCGTTCGAGATGGTGCACAAGCCCGCCCGCACGGCCAGGAACCCGTCCACCGGAGCGGAAATCAATGTCGCGGAGAGCTGGGCGCCCAAGTTCCGGCCCGGGTCCGATTTCAAGGAACTGGTGAACGCGGGCGGGAAGAAAGTCGGTAAGAAGAAGTAATCCAGCGGACCGTCACGCCCGGACCCCACGGTCCGGGCGTCCGCATTTTCCGGCACCGCCTCCGGCCCGCTCCTCCTGAGGGATCCGCGCCGAAACGACGTCAGGCGAGGCGCTAGGAGCTCGGGACCGGGAAGGTCGAGAGCGTGATGTAGGTGATCTCGTCGCCGGACATCGCGAGGTTCACCCGCTGGCCCGAGCGCAGCAGCCGCAGCGGGCCGGCGTCGAAGGCGGACGTGCCGAACTCCAGCACGGTCCCGTCGTCCAGGAAGACCGTGCCCGATCGAGTGGCCTCGTCGAAGCTGCGTACCGTCGCCTGCACGCGGTCCAGCCTAAAGGGTTCGACGCCGCCCGGCGAGCACGCGAGGATCAACGCTCCGCGGCCGGCCACAATTCGGCGACCACCGCCGCCGTGCGCGGCCCCAGCCCGAGCGCGACGGCCGCGCGCAGGTCGTCTGGAGTGTCCACGTCACGCCTGACCGAGTCGATGCCCGGCACGCACAACTCCTTCGCCCCGCCGGCCAGGTGCTTGGCCCGCGACTCCCCGCCGAACCTCGGCGTGAACGCCACGCCGGGACGTACCCCGTAGAACGTCGTGCCCACGTCGAGCGCGTCCGGCACGAAGGACTGGTCGAACTCGGCCGCCGCCGACAGCGCCACCGCCAGCTCGGCCGGTCGCAGGGCGGGCAGGTCCGCCTGGAGCGCGCCCACCGCGTCGCCGGGCGCCACGCGCACGGCGTGGGCGGCGCCCGTGCGCAGCGCGGTGTTCAGGCCGCGATCGGGATCGGGCACCACGTCGGCGCCCAGAGCCGCCAGCGGCCCGGCCGCGGCGGGATCGGCCGTCACCACAATCACCCGCGCCACCGGCGGGCAGGCCAGCGCCGCCGCCACGGTGTCGCCGGCCACGGCCACGGCGAACTTGGTGCGATGCGGCCCCGTCGCCGCGGCCAGCCGAGTCTTCGCCGCGACCAGGGTTTTCACCGGGATCACAAGCGACCAGCGGATGCTCATACGCTTAAGCATCGCGCCTCGACATCCCTTGCGGCGAACCGGGACACTTGGGGCGCATACCCGAGGAGGAGATCATGAGCCGCCCCACGCGACCGTCGCGTTTCTGGGAAACCCTGGCAGTGATCGTCGTGAAGCCGCTGTCCCGGCTCCTGGTCAAGAAGGACTGGCGGCACGGCGAGCGCATCCCCCGCACCGGTGGCGTGATCATCGCGACGAACCACCTCTCCTGGACGGACCCGGTCCTGCTGTCCCACTTCCTCTACAACAACGGGCGCTGGCCGGTCATCCTCGCCAAGTCGGCCCTGTTCAAGGTGCCGTTCCTGGGCAAGGCCGTGACGGCGCTGCTGGCCATCCCGGTCGATCGCGGCAGCAGCGAGGCCGCCAGATCGCTCCATGCGTCGGCCCAGCGGCTCGAGGACGGGTGCGCGATCCTGTTCTACCCCGAGGGCACCTGCACCCGAGACCCCAACCTGTGGCCCATGGTGGGCAAGACGGGCGCGGCCCGGCTGGCGTTGGAGAGCGGCGCCCCGGTCATCCCGGTGGCCCACTGGGGGGCGCAGGAGCTGCTGCCGTACGGGGAGAAGAAGCCGAGGTTGTTCCCGCGCAAGACGTTCCACGTGTCGGTGGGCCCGCCGGTGGACCTGTCGAAGTACGCAGGTCAGCCGCTGCACGCCAGCGTGCTGCGCGAGGCCACGGCCGACATCATGGCGGCGATCACCCAGCAGCTGGCGGAGTTGCGTGGCGAGAAGGGCCCCGAGACCCCGTATGATCCGGCCGGGCGGTGATGGCATGACAAAGGTGGCCGTGTTCGGCACGGGCTCGTGGGGCACCACGTTCGCCATGATCCTGGCGGAGGCCGGTAACGAGGTCACGCTGTGGGGGCGCAGGCAGGAACTGGTCGAGGCGATCGACCGTACTCACATGAATCCCGACTACCTGCCCGGCATCCCCCTGCCCGAGTCGTTGCGGGCCACCACCGATCCGGCGCGGGCGCTGGACGGGGCGGAGTTCGTGGTGCTGGCCGTGCCCTCGCAGCAGCTGCGGCCCAACCTGGCCCGCTGGCGTGAGCACATCCCGCCGGGCGCGGTCCTGGTCAGCCTGATGAAGGGCATCGAGCTGGGCACGACCAAGCGGATGAGCGAGGTGATCCGCGAGGTCGCCGAGGTGCCGGAGGAGCGGGTCGCGGTGATCTCGGGTCCCAACCTCGCCAAGGAGATCGCCCAGCGCCAGCCCGCCGCGACGGTCGTGGCCTGCACGGACCTGTCCGTGGCCGAGCGGCTGCAGGCGATCTGCCACCTGCCGCCGTGGTTCCGCCCTTACACCAACCCCGACGTGGTCGGCGTCGAGCTCGGCGGCGCGGTGAAGAACGTCATCGCGCTGGCCGTGGGCGTCTCCGCCGGCATGGGCATGGGCGACAACGTCAGCGCCATGCTCATCACCCGAGGACTGGCCGAGATCTCCCGCCTGGGCGCCGCGCTGGGGGCCGACCCGCACACGTTCTCGGGCCTCGCCGGGATGGGCGACCTGGTCGCCACGTGCACGTCGCCGCTGTCGCGCAACCGCACGTTCGGCGAGAACCTGGGCCGCGGCATGACGCTGGCGGAGGTGATCGCCGCCACCAAGCAGACCGCCGAGGGCGTCAAGTCGTGCGAGTCGGTGCTGGCGCTGGCCAGGAAACACGACGTGGAGATGCCGATCACCGAGGTCGTCGTCGGCGTCGTGCACGACGGCATGTCCCCGGCCGAGGCGGGGATGCTGCTCATGTCACGATCGCCCAAGCCGGAGCGATATGGCGTCTGACTTGCGCTTGCGGCGTGCTCGGCTCGCTGTCCTGGGGACACCCCGGTAGATTCGGACACCATGAGCAAGCCACGCGTCGCCGTCGTTTTCGGAGGTCGCAATTCCGAGCATGCCGTGTCCCTGATGGGCGCGGGCAGTGTCCTGGATGCGATCGACAGGAGCAAATACGAGGTGATCCCGATCGGGATCGCCCAGGACGGCAGGTGGGTGCTGGCCACGTCCGACCAGCGGTTCGCCATCGAGGGCGGGGAGTTGCCGGTCGTCGACAGCACGGGCGCGGCGCTGGCGCTGCCGTCCGGCGGCTCTTCGCTGGTGGCGTACGACCCGGGCAGCATTCCCGTGGAGCTCGGCTCGGTCGACGTGGTGTTCCCCATAATGCACGGGCCGTTCGCCGAGGACGGCACCATCCAGGGGTTGCTGGAGATGGCCGGGGTCCGCTACGTCGGCTCCGGTGTGCTGGCCAGCGCGGTCGGCATGGACAAGGCCCACATGAAGACCGTGATGGCCGCCGCGGGGCTGCCGACCGGCCGCTACGTGGTCGTGCGTGACCGGGACTGGCGGCTCAACCGCGAGCTCGTGATCAAGGAGGCGGAGGAGCTGGGCTGGCCGGTGTTCGTCAAGCCCGCCAGGGCCGGGTCCTCGCAGGGCATCTCCAAGGCGCACGACCGGGGGGAGCTGGAGGAGGCCGTCGAGTTCGCCAGGCAGCACGACCCCAAGGTGCTCATCGAGGCCGCGATCGAGGGGCGCGAGATCGAGTGCGCGGTGCTGGAGTCGTTCGGCGACGAGCCGGCCGCGGCGTCGTTGCCCGGCGAGGTGAAGATCGAGGGCGGGCAGGAGTTCTTCGACTTCGAGGCGAAGTACTACCCCGACCAGATGTCGCTGACCGTGCCCGCCGACATCCCGGCGGAGACGGCCGAGGAGTTGCGGGCCATGGCCGTGCGGGCGTTCGAGGCGCTCGACTGCGAAGGGCTCGCGCGGGTGGACTTCTTCTACACCCCCGAGGGCAAGCTGATCTTCAACGAGATCAACACGATGCCGGGGTTCACGTCGCTGTCGGTGGCGCCGCAGCTGTGGGCCGCGACGGGTCTGCCGTACCCGGCGCTGGTGGACCGGCTCATCCAGCTCGCGCTGAACCGGTCAGCGGGTCTGCGGTGAGATCTGGCCGACCGGCTTCGACAGGTCGGCGAGGACCTCGGCGGCGGTGTGCTCGCCGCCGACCGTGACCTCCACGTAGGCGGCGTCGGTCACGGCGGTGAACAGCGCGGGCTTCTCGGGGTCGGGGAACCAGCCGACGCCGTTGATCTCCTGCAGCTGGTCGGTCGGCGCCATCCTGGCCGGCCGGGGCACGCCGCAGCGCAGCGCGATGACGCCGTCGCCCCAGACGGCCACGTACGGCGACTCGGGCGTGGACGTGCCGCGCGGCGCCCCGTCGAGCGTCTGGGGCAACAGCGTCGCCAGCTTGTCGCAGGCGGCCACCGCCGGGCCCTGCGGCACGGGCGGCTCCACCTGCACGGTGCCGCCGCACCCGGCGAGCGCGAGGAGAACGAGCAGGACGGCGGCGGCACGCATGCGACGACTACCCTCAAATGTGAACGATCGGACACGTAAGAGTACGCGTGATCCCCTCCACCGCCTGAATCTGGGCGACGACGAGCTTGCCCAGTTCATCGACGTTACGGGCCTCGGCGCGGACGATCACGTCGTAGGGGCCCGTCACGTCCTCCGCCTGAGTGACCCCGGAGATCCCGGAAATCTCGTGGGCCACGGCAGCGGCCTTGCCGACCTCGGTCTGAATAAGGATGTAGGCCTGCACCATTGCGTCCTCCCAGGCGATTGGATCACGCCGAAGGGCCACCGTACCCTGTGTGCGTCAGGAGGTGCGTCATCACAGTCGGAGATCTCGGCGAATTCGGAGCGATAAATCGTATTACGGGACGTCTGCCCCAGGGCGCGGCGGTGATGCTGGGCCCGGGTGACGACGCCGCGGTGATCGGCGCGCCCGACGGGCGGGTCGCGGTGTCCACGGATTTGCTGATCGAGGGTAGACATTTCCGCCGGGACTGGTCCAGCGGTTATGACGTGGGCCGCAAGGCCGCCGCGCAGAACCTCGCGGACGTGGCCGCCATGGGCGCGACGCCCACGTGCATCGTGGTCGGGCTCGGGATCCCGGCCGACCTGCCGGTGACGTGGCTGGACGCGCTGACCGAAGGGTTCCGCGACGAGTGCGCCGTGGTCGGCGCGAGCGTGGCCGGCGGTGACATCACCCGGTGCGACCTGGTGGTCCTCGGGGTCACCGCGCTGGGCGATCTGGGCGGGCGGCCGCCCGTCACCCGTGCCGGGGCGGCGCCGGGGCAGGTGGTGGCGGTGGCGGGGCGGCTCGGGTACGCCGCCGCCGGGTGGGCGCTGCTCGAGGCGGGTGCGCCGGTGGACTCCTCCGTGCTCCAGGAGGCCGTGGCCGCGCACCGGCGGCCGTGTCCCCCGTACGCGGAGGGCCCGCGCGCGGCCGAGCTGGGCGCGACCGCGATGCTCGATGTCAGCGACGGGCTGCTGCAGGATCTGGGCCACGTCGCGAAGGCCAGCGGAGTGCGGATCGAGCTGGATCCACAGGCGTTTCCCATTGGGGAGCCGGTGGCGGTGGCGGCCAAGGAACTGGGGGTCGATCCGCTGGAATGGGTGCTGGCGGGTGGCGAGGATCATGCTCTCGCCGCGGTATTTCCCAAAGATGTACGTTTGCCGGCGTCGTGGCAGGTCGTGGGCCGGGTGATCGAGGGCGACGGGGTACTGGTGTATGGGCGTGAGATTGGCCACAGCGGGTGGGATCACTTTCGGTGATGATCTGTCCCGATTTAAGTGATAATTTCCCGATTTGGGGTATGACTAGTGGGATTGTTGTGACAACGGCGTAGCAAAGGTGTTATGAAGATTGGCGGCCACTGTAACCGGCAGAAAGGGCAGCCATGGGCCGCCACGGCACAGGTGGATCCGACGACGGGGATGAATGGGGGAGCGGCAGCGCATTCTGGGGTCCTGACGAGCAGGACGACCAGCCGGGCTGGCCGTCGCTGCCGGACCGGCCCGAGGTGACGGGGCAGTGGGCCCCGATGCCGCGGCGAGAGAGCCAGCCGCCGTCGCACGGGCCGCAGTTCGAGCCGTTCGAGACCACTGGGGCGTTCGCGCTGCCCAACGACCCCGCCGGCGGCATCTCACCGGCCAACGGCCCTGCGGGCGCCTTCCCGCCGCCGCCGAGCCCGTTCGGCGAGCAGGCCGGGCCTTTCGAGACGACGGGCGCGTTCACGCGCCCTCCGGAGTGGGACTCGCCCCCCGACCCTCTCGGCCCCGGCCCCCGGAACCAGCCAAGCTTCCCTGACGCCCCAGGCCCTTCTAACGCTCCAAACCCCTTCGGCGAACCAAGACCCGGCGGCGGGTTCGACACCTCCCGCGGCCCCGACGTCTTCGGCGGTCCCGCCACCGGCGCCTTCGACCGACCGGGCGCCTTTGACCAGCCGGGCGCGTTCGATCGCCCCGCCACGCCCCACGGACCCGGCGCGTCCATGTCCGGCGAGGGCTCTGGTGCCTTCGGAGGGCCGATGCCTGCCGAGGGCCGGGACGCGTTCGGATGGCCGACGTCCGGCGAGGGCGCGGCCGGCGGCTTCGACCCGTCGGGACCTGGACGTCCGGGCGCCTTCGACCGCCCGGCAGCCTTCAACGCGCCCGCAGGCGGAAGCGGCCCCTTCGACAGGCCGGGGGACGGAACCGGCCCCTTCGGCGGTCCAGGGCCCTTCGGCGGTCCAGGACCCTTTGACGGTCCAGGGCCCTTTGACGGTCCAGGACCCTTTGACGGCCCCGAGGGGCGCGACGGAGCAGGCGACCGGGACGGCGCCTTCGGCGGGCCAGCGGACCGTACGGCCAGGTTCGACCAGGTCCCTGGCCTGGGCGCGGCGTCTAGCGGCCCGCCCGAGCCGGGTGACATCAAGGTGGCCGGCGAGCCGACGGCCGTGCAGGCGCCAGTATGGGCGGAGACCGAGACCGGGTTCCTGGGCTCCGGCTGGTCGGACGACTCCGGCCTGGACGAGCCGGACGATCGCAAGGGCCGGCGCGGCCGCCGCAAGGCCGGAGGCGGCAGCGGCGGTCGGCGCGGCGGAGGTGGCGGCCGGGATGGCGACGAGGTGTTCGCGACCCCGTCCGGGCCGGGCAAGGCCCGGGTGGCCCTGCTGTCGGTGGCGGCCGTGGCCGTCGTGCTCGGCGGCACCGTGGCCGGAGTCAAGCTCATGAGCTCCTCCGGCGCCCCCGCCACATGCGAGGGCACCGCGTGCGCGGCCGCGCCGGCCACGAACGGCCAGCCAGGCCCTGCGGTCTCCGACCCCGCCCCCGAGGAGAGCGAGACCGAGCCCGAGGAGGAGCCGGTCGAGGAGGAAGAGACCACTCCGTCCGAGACCCCGACGCCGACGGCCTCGTACGCCCCCCGCACGCCCCGGCGCACCACCTCGGCCACGCCCACGCCGACCAAGACCAAGGTGAAGAAGTCCACGACTCCGACGCCGGCGCCCACGCGCTCGTCGGAGGCGCCCGTCGAGGACGGCGTGACCCTCTCGCCGAGCGACGACCCGTCGGCGCTGGACGAGCCCGACACGCCGACCGCCAGTGCGACGCCGGACCCCACCATCGACGCGGGGACGCTCAACTCCGGTGCCAGCGGTGCCTCGGTGAACATCAGGCAGAAGATCACCCAGCGCCTGACCACCTACAAATCCGACATGACGCTCTCGAACACCTCGCAAGAGCAACTGGACACCCCCACGGTCTCCATGCCCGTCGAGGGCCGGGTGCTGAGCGTGAGCGGCGCCGAGTGGACGCAGGACGGCGACCTGCTGATCCTGGATCTGTCGCGATCGCTGGCAGCGGGCGACTCGGCCGAGGTCTCGTTCACCGCCACCGGCCGCGGCCTGGAAGCCCAGACCTGCGGCATGGTCAGCGGGGAGTGTGCCGTCAGCTGAATGGTTGGATGGGGGACATGACGGTTTCGATCCCTCCACGTGTGCTGACCGTCGCCGGCTCCGACTCAGGAGGCGGCGCGGGCATCCAGGCCGATCTGAAGACCATGCTGGCCATGGGCGTCCACGGCATGAGCGTCATCGCGGCGGTGACCGCGCAGAACTCGCTCGGCGTCCAGGGCTACTGGGAGCTGCCGCCCGAGGCCGTACGGGCGCAGCTCGACTCCGTGCTCGGCGACATCGGCGCCCAGGCCGTCAAGACGGGCATGCTGGCCTCTCCGGCGCTGGTCGAGCTCGTGGCGGATGTGCTGGGCGGCTATGCCGCGCCCGTCGTGGTCGATCCCGTCGGGGTGTCCAAGCACGGCGACCCGCTGCTGGCGCCCGAGGCCGTCGAGACGGTGCGGACCCGGCTGCTGCCCGTGGCCACCGTGGCCACGCCGAACCTGTGGGAGGTGGAGCAGCTCACCTCGGTCAAGGTCGAGGACGAGGACGGGCTGCGGCGGGCGGCGGACGCCGTACTGGAGCTGGGGCCCAGGTGGGCGCTCATCAAGGGCGGCCATCTGCCTGGCGCGCCCGTGGACCTGCTCACGGACGGGACCAGCGAATACCGCTTCGCCGCCGAACGCCTCGACAACCGCCACACCCACGGCACGGGGTGCACGCTGGCCTCGGCGATCGCCTCACGGCTCGCGCTGGGCGATGATGTGCCGGCGGCGGTGGGCAAGGCGAAGGAGTATGTGACGGGCGCGATCGCCCGGGGCTTCCCCTTGGGCGCCGGCATCGGCCCAGTGGACCATGCCTGGCCGTGGCGATGACCTTTTTCTATCTTTCTTTACGAGTTGCCGGGGTTTGCCACTGCCTTACTTCGGCTGATGGCCCTCCAGGAAACGGCCTCTGATCCCTTCACCGGCTGAGCGCCGTTACGCGAGCCCCGACTTGACCGGCTTCCCTGGTGCGCGTCCCGCGCGGCCGCCCTGTCGGAGGGTGAAAACGCGCAAGCCCGCGGCTCCGTCAGGAGCAGCGGGCTTGCGCGAAAAGTGTGGTTAGCGGGTGACCTTGCCCGCCTTGATGCACGAGGTGCACACGTTCAGCTTCTTCGGCGTGCCGCCGATGACCGCGCGAACCGTCTGGATGTTGGGGTTCCAACGACGACGGGTGCGGCGGTGCGAGTGGGACACGTTGTTGCCGAAGGTCGGCCCCTTGCGGCAGACATCGCAGACGGAAGCCACGGTATCGCTCCTTAAAACAGTCGATGTAGCCCTGTCCGCTGATGCTTTCCGGGCGGAGGGCATGCCGGGACAACCGGCCAGCCAGACGAGAATATCCGATCCACACCGTTGGGCGCGAACCGGGACGCTGGACCGAGCAGTGGTGAGCACTCCATTTGGCCCGGCGCAGAGATATTCTCCTCCAACAACGGTAGCGCATCCGGGCGGGCCCGGATGCCGGTCGGGGATGCAGCCGGTCGGGATCGGTTGGCTGGGGACGGAGTCGCAGAGCGCAGATGAAGATCCTCGATCCGCCCGCGGTGCGCCGCTGGGCCCGCTTGGCGGCCGACGCGCTCGGCCGGGCCAGGACCGAGATCGACGCGCTCAACGTGTTCCCGGTCGCCGACGGCGACACCGGTACGAACCTGCACCTGACCATGCTGTCCGCGGCCGAGGCCGTCGAGTCGTTGCCCGACGACGTGGACGCGGCCGTGGTGTGGCAGACGCTCTCGTACGGTGCCCTCGTCGGGGCCCGCGGCAACTCCGGCGTGATCGTCAGCCAGGCGCTGCGCGGCCTCGCCGAGGTGCTGAAGGACGGCCACGACCTGCGGGCCGGGCTGCTCAGGGCCGCCGTGCTCGCCAGGGAGGCGGTGGCCAGGCCGGTCGAGGGCACGGTGCTGAGCGTGCTGGAATCCGCCGCGCGGGCCGTACAGGAGGTGGACGGGGACCTGCACGAGGTGGCCCGGCAGGCGGCGGGGGAGGCGCGGGCGGCGCTGCGGCGTACCCCCGACCAGCTCGACGTGCTCGCCCGCAGCGGTGTCGTGGACGCGGGGGGCGCCGGCGCGGCGATCGTGCTGGAGACGCTGGCCGCGGTGATCACCGACTCGTACGCCGACCACTACGACGTGCCGTCGCCGACGGCGCCGGTGGCGCCCATGACCGAGGTCGGCGCGGGATACGAGGTGATGTACCTGCTGGACGCCGACGACCGGGCGGTGGCCGGGCTGCGCGAGGAGCTCGACGCCATGGGGGACTCGCTCGTCGTGGTCGGCGGCGAAGGGCTGTGGAACGTGCACGTCCACGTGGCCGAGGCAGGTCCCGCCGTCGAGGCCGGGCTGCGGGCGGGGCGGCCGCACCGGATCAAGATCACTTACCTGGCCGAGCGAACCCACCGCGGCAACGCGGGCAGGGGAGTGGTGGCGGTCGCCGCAGGGGACGGGATCGCGGCGTTGTTCGAGGAGTGCGGGGCCGTCGTGGTACGCCGCACGCCCGGCGCCCGCCCCGCGCTCCCCGCCCTCCTGGCCGCGATCAGGCAGGCCGGCAGCGAGGTCGCTGTCCTGCCGAACGACGATGGCGTCGGCGCCGTCGCCGCGGCGGCGGCCGAGATCGCCCGCGAGCACGGCGTCGTGGTCAGCGTGCTGCCCACGAAGGCGACCGTGCAGGGGCTGGCGGCGCTGGCCGTACACGATCCGCTGCGCCGCTTCGACGACGACGTGGTGGCGATGACCGACGCGGCCAGCCAGACCAGGTACGGGCACGTGACGGTGGCCGACAGGGAGGCGTTCACGAGCGCCGGGGTGTGCCGTCCCGGTGACGTGCTGGGCATGATCGAGGGCGACGTGGCGGTGATCGGCGGCACGCTGGAGCGGGTGGCCACGGTGATCGTGGGCAGGATGGTGGCCGGCGGCGGCGAGCTGGTGACACTGGTCACGGGCGCCGAGGCGCCCGCCGGTCTCGCCGCCTGCGTCGAGGAGCACCTGCGACGTACCCGACCGGACGTGGACTTAGTGGTCTACGACGGCGAGCAGGGCGGCTACCCGCTGCTGATCGGTGTGGAGTAGACGGCGTGTACGGGATTCCTGTCGGCCGCAGGCGGTAGAACTTAATGCCGTGAGCCGTTTCGACGAGCCTCTGACGAAGGCGCTCGACCCGAAGACCGCCAAGCTGCTGCACAGCGTGCTCGGCCTGGAGACGGTCGGCGACCTGCTGCGCCACTACCCGCGACGTTACGCCGAGCGCGGGGAGCTGACCTCGCTGGACGCGCTGGAGGTGGACGAGCACGTCACCGTGGTCGGCGAGGTGACCAGGCTCATGCGCAAACCCATGCGCAACCGCGGCGGCACCTGGCTGGAGGTCGAGGTCGTCGACGGCAACGGCAACAAGATCTACCTGTCGTTCTTCGGCAAGGGGTCCCATGTGGCCGAGTCGCGGCTGAAGCCGGGGCGGCGCGGCATGTTCGCGGGCAAGGTGGGGTTGTTCGGGGCGCGGGGCAGGCCGCGCTGGCAGCTCGCCCACCCCGAGTTCGAGCTGTTCGAGGAGAGCGAGGGGAGCGCGGAGGAGTTCGCGGCGGCCCCGGTGCCGATCTACCCGGCGGGGAAAGACCTGACGCCGTGGGCGATCAGGCGCGCCGTCGGCATCGTGCTCGACACGCTCGGCCCGCTGGACGACCCGCTGCCCGCCGAGCTTCGGGTGCGCCACGGCCTGCAGCCGCTGGCCGACGCGCTGGAAGCCATCCACCGGCCGAAGGACTTCGCCGAGGTGGGGCGGGCGCGCAAACGGCTGAAGTTCGACGAGGCGTTCGTGCTGCAGGCCGTGCTGCTGCAGCGCCGCCAGGCGGCCACCGCCTGGCCCGCCAAGCCGCGGCCCAGGCGTGCGGACGGGCTGCTGGCGGCGTTCGACGAGCGGCTGCCGTTCTCGTTGACGGAGGGGCAGGCGCAGGTGGGCGAGGAGATCGCCGCCGACCTCGCGTGCGAGCACCCGATGCACCGGCTGCTGCAGGGCGAGGTCGGCGCGGGCAAGACGGTGGTGGCGCTGCGGGCGATGTTGCAGGTGGTCGACGCGGGCGGCCAGGCCGCGCTCCTGGCCCCGACGGAGGTGCTCGCCCAGCAGCACCACCGCTCGATCACGAGCATGCTGGGCGACCTGGCGCAGGGCGGCATGTTCGGCGGCACGGCGGTCACGCTGCTGACCGGCTCGATGGGCGCGGCCGCCCGGCGCTCCGCCCTGCTCGACGCCGCCTCCGGCAACGCCGGGATCGTCGTCGGCACGCACGCACTGCTGCAGGAGCACGTGCAGTTCGCCGACCTGGGGCTGGTCGTGGTCGACGAGCAGCACCGCTTCGGGGTCGAGCAGCGCGACGCGTTGCGCGAGAAAGCGGGGGACGGCCGCCCGCACGTCCTGGTCATGACCGCCACTCCGATCCCGCGCACGGTCGCCATGACGGTCTTCGGAGACCTGGAGGTCTCGACCCTGTCCCAGCTCCCGTCGGGCCGGGCCCCCATCACCACGCATGTCGTGCCGGCCGCGGAGAAGCCCCACTACCTGGAGCGCACCTGGGAGCGGGTGCGGGAGGAGGTGGCGCTGGGGCGGCAGGCCTACATCGTGTGCCCGCGCATCGGCGACCTGGAAGGCGACGAGGGCGACATGGGGGTCGTCGCGTCGGGAGGCGCTTCCGGGGACGACGAGCGCCGCCCGCCGCTGGCCGTCCTGGACGTGGCCGAGCTGCTGACGGAGGGACCCTTCCACGATCTGCGCGTCGGCACCCTGCACGGCAAGCTGCCGCCGGAGGAGAAGGACGCGATCATGCGCTCCTTCACGCGTGGCGAGCTCGACGTCCTGGTCGCCACGACCGTCATCGAGGTGGGCGTGGACGTGCCCAATTCCTCCGTCATGATCATCATGGACGCCGACCGCTTCGGCGTCTCCCAGCTCCACCAGCTGCGCGGCCGCGTGGGCCGTGGCGGCCTTCCCGGCCTGTGCCTCCTGGTCTCCGACTTCCCCGAGGGCACCCCGGCCCGCCTCCGCCTGGACGCGGTGGCCGCCACCCTGGACGGCTTCGAGCTGTCGCGGGTGGACCTGGAGCAGCGGCGTGAGGGCGATGTCCTGGGCGCCGCCCAGTCGGGCAAGCGCTCGTCGCTGAAGCTGCTGCAACTCCTGCGCGACGAGGACGTCATCGCCACGGCCAGGGAGGAGGCAGCCGCCCTCCTGACCGAGGACCCGGACCTGACGACCCACGAGGGCCTGAGAGCCGAGATCGACCGGCTCCTGGCAGACGAACGAGCGGAGTACCTGGAGAAGGCCTGACCCCCGCCCAGGGGGCCCCGCCGCCGGCACGGACGTCGGCCGGGGCGTGGGCAAGATGGGCCGCGCCTGGCCCGGGCGGATGGGGCGCTGTGGGGCCCGGGCGGGACGGGGCGCTGCTGGCGCGGGTGGGACGGCGCGACTGGCAGGCCGTGGCGGGACCGAGCAGCGGGGGCGGGGCAGGACGGGGCGCGCGGTCTGTGGGGGCGGGAGGACCGCCTGGGGCGCGCGGAGGACCCCCGTGGGGGCGGGCAGGATGGCGCACGTGGGTGCGGGGCGGGATCGGGCGTGTGAGGTGCGGGTCTTTGGGCGCCGGTGCGGCGGGGAGGTGTGCGGCGGAGCCCGGCGCAAGTCGTGCGGCGCTCGGATGGGAACCACGGACCCCGGTCAACATGGGCTCGCGTAACGGCGGGCCACCACTGAAGGGTTCAGAGGCCGTTTCCTGGAGGGCCATCAGCCGAAGTAAGGCGAGTGGCGAACCACGGCACCGCGTAAAAGAAGAAAACAAAAAGGCCCCAGCCGCGGGGACGGCCTCCCCCCGAATGCCGTCCCCGGCTGGGCCCACCCTCGGGTCAGGTGCCGAGGGAACCGGCGTGCGGAAGGGCTCACGATCACGCCGGTCGGCCTTCATGTGGGTCACCTCGAAGGCCGCAGACTCATCATGCGGGCCCACCGCACCGATGTGAATCACCCTTGCGCACTCGAGGCAGACACTTGTCCACTCTTGACCTGCGTGAACATGCGAAAGAATGGGGCACATGACTCGGATCATCGCGGGCAGCGCGGGTGGGCGGCGGCTGGCGGTCCCGCCGGGGCGCGGGACGAGACCGACCAGTGACAGGGCACGAGAAGGGATCTTCTTGACGCTCGATTCACTGTACGGCCTCCACGACGCCCGGATCATGGACCTCTACGCCGGCTCGGGTGCGATCGGCCTGGAGGCGCTGTCGCGCGGGGCCGCCGAGGCGGTGCTGGTGGAGTCCGACCCGAAAGCCGTCCGCACGATCAAGGCGAACGTCCAGTCCCTGGGCCTCGAAGGCGCCCGAGTGGTGGCCGACAAGGTGGCGCGGGTCCTGGCCAAGACGCCGGACGCACCGTACGACATCGTCTTCGCCGACCCGCCATACGCCGTTCCCGAGGCCGAGATCCTCACGGTCCTGGAGCTGCTGCGTGACAACGGCTGGCTGGTCCAGGAGGGGTTGGTGGCGTTCGAGAGGGAAAGCAGGGGAAAGGCCCTGGTATGGCCGGAAGGGTACGTTGAGGAGAGGGTCCGTCGCTATGGCGAAGCGTCCGTTTGGTACGGTCGCGCCGCCGGGAACCCGTAGACCTGGGAGGCGTCTTGCGCCGCGTAGTCTGCCCGGGGTCGTTCGACCCCATCACCAATGGCCACCTCGACATCATCGGCCGTTCGGCCCGCCTGTATGACGAGGTGACCGTAGCAGTGCTCATCAACGTCGAGAAGAGCAGCCTGTTCACTGTCGATGAACGCATCGAGATCCTGCAGACCGTGACGAAGGAATTCGACAACGTCAAGGTGCGGAAGTTCCACGGCCTGCTGGTGGACTTCTGCAAGCAGAACGACATCCCCGCCATCGTCAAGGGCATCAGGGTGGTCAGCGACTTCGACTACGAGCTGCAGATGGCGCAGCTCAACTACCGCCTGTCGGGGGTGGAGACGCTGTTCATGCCCACGAACCCCGAATACTCGTTCCTGTCCTCCAGCCGGGTGAAAGAGATCGCCCGATATGGTGGGGACGTCTCCGGCCTGGTGCCGGATCTCGTCCACAAGCTGCTCATCGAGCGGCTCAGGGGCTGACTTCGACCTGCTATCCTTTCATTTCGGCCTTGTACGACGGCGATTCTTTTCGCCACGCCTAGCGAGAGCAGGATGACTCAGCACCTCGACCCCCGCTCCCCGTGGGTGATCTCCACTCATGACCTGGGTAAGCGGCCGGGCACGATGCGGCAGATGACCCTGACCCTCCCGGCACCGGCGGATCTCGGCGTCGACATGATCGGTGTCCCCAAGGACGCCGAAGTCGAGCTGGATCTCCGGTTCGAAGCAGTGATGGAAGGCGTGCTCGTGTCCGGCACGGCGCAGGCCCCGCTCGCCGGGGAGTGCGCTCGCTGCCTGGATCCGGTCTCCTCGGACATCGAGGTGGACCTGCAGGAGCTGTTCTTCTACTCCGACGAGGACGCCTCGGAGGATGACTCGCTGCTCGACGGTGAGCTGCTCGACCTCGAGCCGACGTTCCGCGACGCGGTGGTGCTCGCACTGCCGCTGAGCCCGGTGTGCCGCGAGGATTGCGAGGGGCTCTGCGTGGAGTGCGGGGTCAAGCTGGCCGAGGCCGGCGAGGATCACCGGCACGAGAAGATCGACGCCCGCTGGGCGTCGTTGCAAGGTCTGATTTCCGACAAAGATAACGATCAGGAGAAGTGACGTGGCCGTCCCGAAGCGAAAGATGTCGCGGAGCAACACCCGCGCCCGTCGCTCCCAGTGGAAGACGACTGCTGTCGCCCTGGTGAGCTGCCCGCAGTGCCGTTCGCCGAAGCAGCCGCACATCGCGTGCCCCACCTGCGGCACCTACAACCGTCGTCAGGTCGTCGAGCCGTCCGCCTGATCCGCAGCAGTTGACGTGATGCCGACCGGGTGCCATTGTGCCTCGGTCGGCGTTAACGTCTCAGATGCGTGCGGCGGCGGTTCGCCCGCGGCCGTGGTGGACGCCGGGGCTACGCGTTACCCCGACGCCCACCACGTTTTCGGGCATCTTCCGCAGTCGGCGCGCCGTGTGAAGATGTCCGAGGAGGAAGCACGTGGGCGCAGGGCCTAAGCCGGTGGCCGTGGAGGTCGCCAGAGACGAGCTGGAGCGGGTTCTGTCGGTCGGTCTCGACCCTGACATTCTGGAGCGGGCGCTGACGCACCGCTCGTACGCGTACGAGAACGGCGGTCTCCCCACCAACGAGCGCCTGGAGTTCCTGGGCGACTCGGTGCTGGGCCTGGTCGTCACCGACACCCTCTACCGCAACCACCCCGACCTGCCCGAGGGCCAGCTGGCGAAGCTGCGGGCCGCGGTGGTCAACATGCGCGCGCTCGCCGACGTGGCCCGAGGCCTGGGCCTGGGCAGGTTCCTGCGCCTCGGCAGGGGCGAGGAGGGCACGGGCGGCCGCGACAAGTCGTCGATCCTTGCCGACACGCTGGAGGCCCTGATCGGCGCCATCTACGTCGACAAGGGGCTGGACGAGGCGTTCCGGGTGGTGCACGTGCTGTTCGACCCGCTGATCGTGCGTTCGGCCTCGCTCGGCGCCGGGCTTGACTGGAAGACCTCGCTGCAGGAGCTCACCGCCTCCGAGGCGCTCGGCGTGCCCGAATACCACGTCGAGGAGAGCGGCCCCGACCACGCCAAGTCGTTCACCGCCATGGTGCGGGTCGGCGGCGAGTCCTACGGCTCGGGCACCGGGCGCAGCAAAAAGGAGGCCGAGCAGCAGGCGGCCGAGGCGGCGTGGACCCGCATCAGGGCCCGTCGCGAGCAGCGGGAGAGCCAGCCGGCCCGCTGACCCGATCAGCTGCCGGCCGCGGGTGCCCGACACTGGTCCCAGCGCTACTCCCGAGGACCATCTGACAGAGGGCGAGGTGCGGGTTGCCGGAGTTGCCGGAAGTCGAGGTCGTCAGGCGCGGCCTCGCGCAGTGGGTCACCGGCCGTGAGATCGCCGCGGCTGAGGTGTTCCATCCGCGCGCCATCAGGCGTCACGTGCCCGGGGCCGACGAGTTCGCCGCCCGGCTCAAGAGCCGTACGGTGCTGTCCGCCGAGCGCCGCGGCAAATACCTGTGGCTGCCGCTGTCCGGGACGGACGAGGCCCTCATGGCCCACTTGGGGATGAGCGGTCAACTGCTCGTCGTGGACAAGGACACGCCGCTGGAGAAGCACCTGCGGGTCCGCCTGCGCTTCGAGGACGGCGGCCCGGACCTGCGCTTCGTCGACCAGCGGACGTTCGGCCATGTCATGGTCACCGCCCTGGTGGGCGGCGTCCCCGAGCCGATCTCTCACATCGCGCCCGACCCGTTCGAGCCGGCCTTCGACGAGGCGGAGTTCGCCCGCAGGCTGCGGGCCCGGCACACCGAGATCAAACGGGCGCTGCTCGACCAGTCCCTGATCAGCGGGGTGGGCAACATCTACGCCGACGAGGCGCTGTGGATCGCCAGGCTGCATTGGGCCCGTCCCACGCACACGCTCACCCGGCCCAAGATCGCCGAGCTGGTCGCCGCCGTCCGCACGGTCATGGCCGCCGCGCTCCACCAGGGCGGCACGTCGTTCGACAGCCTCTACGTCAACGTCAACGGCGAGAGCGGCTACTTCGACCGCTCCCTGGAGGTGTACGGGCGGCGCGACCTGCCGTGCTCCCGCTGCGGCACCCCGATCAGGCGGGAGGCGTTCATGAACCGGTCGTCCTACTCCTGCCCCACATGCCAGCGACGACCGCGGCCAGCACGCTGAGAGCGGCTCCCAGCCACATCACCGCCGAGATCGACACACCGTCCACGATCCGGCCGCCGGCCAGCGCGCCGAGCGCGATGGAGAGGTTGAAGGCGGCGACGAAGAGCGCCGTGCCCAGTTCGCCGCCGCCCTCCCGCATGATCCACAGCTGCAGCGTCACGCCCACGCCGCCGTAGCCGAGCCCCCACACCACGAGCGCGGCCAGCGGCAGGCCGAGCAGCGGCAGCGCCGCCGTGGCCAGGGCCATGAGGGCGGCCAGCATGATCAGGACCGGCTGGGGGTTCCTGGCCGCCCGGGCCCCGGCGGCGAAGTTGCCCAGCACGCCCGCGGCGCCGTACACGAGCAACGCCGTGCTCACCAGCGCGGGACCGGCGTGCGCCACCTGCTCCAGGAACGGACGGACGTAGGTGTAGGCCGCGAAGTGGCCGGACACGATCAGGACCGTCAGGACCAGGGCGACCTTCAGCGGCCCTGAGAGCTGTCCGGCACGGGCGCCGCGGGCCTCGCCGGGCAGCGGTGGCACCGTCGCGGCCAGCAGCGCGAGCAGGGCCAGGGCGAGCACCCCCATCGCCGCGAACGCCGTGCGCCAGCCCGCGAACGACGAGACGAACGTCGCCGCCGGCACTCCCAGCACAGACGCCACCGACACTCCGGACAAGATGATCGACGTGGCCCGCCCGACGTGCCGCTCCGGCGCCAGCCGCGTCCCGAGCCCGGCCGCGAACGCCCAGAAGCCGCCGATGCTCACCCCGGTGATCACCCGGGCCACCAGCATGACCGGATAGGTGGGCGCCAGCGCGCCCGCCAGGTTGGCCACCGCCAGCAGCGCCATCAGCCCGAGCAGCACGGTACGGCGGTCCAACCGGCGGGTGGCGACCGCCAGCGCGGGGGCGGAGAGCGCGGCGACCAGCCCGGGCGCCGACATCGTCAGCCCGGCAGTGCCGGCGGACACGCCGAGGTCGGCGGCGATCGAGGTCAACAGGCCGACAGGCAGCATCTCGCTGGTCACGAGCGTGAAGGTGCCCACCGCGAGCGAGGACACGGCGAGCCAGCGCGCCCGCACGGGGGCGGGGACAAGGGTTGTGGTCATGCGCCCCAGCCTTCTGCTGTGCCCCTGCGGGAACAATGACGAAGGCCGAAGGCTTGGTTTAGGCAGGCTAAGCGATCGTCCGGAGGTGGGGATGGACTTCAGGGAGTTGGAGTGCTTCGTGGTGCTCAGCGAGGAGCTCCATTTCGCGCGTACGGCCGAACGCCTCTACCTGTCGCCGGGCCGGGTGAGCCAGCTCATGCGCTCGCTGGAGACCAGGATCGGCGGCAGGCTCTTCGACCGCACCAGCCGGCGCGTCCGCCTGACACCCCTCGGTGAACGTTTCCTGATCGATCTGAGGCCCTCCTACGACGGTTTGGCGAACGCCCTGAGCAGCGCCAAGGCGGCCGCCCGCGAGGTGACGGGCGTGCTGCGGGTCGGCTTCCTGGCCACGCCCACGGACGCCGTCACGGGCAGCGTACGGGCCTTCGAGGGCCGCCATCCGGAGTGCGAGGCGGAGCTGGTCGAGATCCCGCTCTCCGACCCTTTCAGCAAGTTGCGCGCCGGGCAGGTCGACATCGCGTTCACGCTGCTGCCGGTGGACGAGCCCGACCTGGCCACGGGCGCGGTGCTCAACCGGGTCTCCTACCGGCTCGGCCTCTCCACCCGCCACCCGCTGGCGGCCCGCGCGCGTATCGACGCCGAGGACCTGGCCTCCGTGCCGTTGATCGGTGTGGAGGGCCCGGCCCCCCGCTGGTGGCGCGAGCGGGTCGCACCCTCCGTGACCCCTTCCGGACGTCCGATTCCGCGTGCCGGCACGGTCGCCACCACCCAGGAGGGCCTCACCCAGGTGGCGCTGGACCGGGGCGGCATGCTCTTCTGCACGCCCACAGCGGCCCACCACGAGGGTCCCGACATAAGCTTCGTCCCCGTCACAGGACTGCCTCCGTCGATCTTGGGGCTGGCTTGGGTGAAGGCGGCGGAGACGGCCGCGGTCAGGGCGTTCGACGAGGCGGCGGCGGGGCACGCGCTCGGGGTGGAGGCTCTGGTGGCCTGAGACCTCAGAGGAGGAAAAATGCGGGAAAATTCGGAAAACGTCAGGCTGACGGCTTGGGTACGGGGGAGGGTTCAGGGTGTGGGGTTCCGGTGGTGGACCCGCGCCAGGGCCCTGGAGCTGGGTCTGACGGGATGGGCACGCAACACCGAGGACGGCCGGGTGGAGGTCGTCGCGGAGGGGCCCCGCGCCGGCTGCGTCAAGCTGCTGGAGCTGCTCAGAGGTTGCGACACGCCGGGCAGGGTCGATGGAGTAGTGGAACGCTGGAGCGAATCCCGAGGTAGTTTGGGCGGTTTTGTGGAGCGGTAGTGCCTTCCGATAAACCGGCCAAATAGGGTATAGTTGTATGTCGGGAGTGCCCATCAGTAGGGCGCAGCGGTTTGTTCGACTTGACCGCCCACACTGCCGGTGCGACTCTTGTTAGGTACCACGCGCACCCCTCCCGCGGAATAGAAGTGCGCGAACCAGTCTGGTCACTCAGCGTGGAGGACCCTTTACCATGGCGAAGGCTCTACTCGGCCACGTCGGCGGTCCTGACCCTCGGATGGTCTCGGAGATGCGCCGCCTGCAGCAGCGTATCCGTGACCTAGAGGCAGAACTTATCCGACTTCAGGCCACGAATGACGCTCTTGCGGCGCAAACCCGCGACGAGGCGCTAAGCCGCATGCAAGAGCGCGAGCCGGCACTCACCTGAGAGTGATCGGAGCGCAAGACCCAGGGACGTCTCAACGAGGCGTCCCTTGCTATTTCCCCGAACTCCCTGGTCAACGCGGTCTCGGACTGTACATGCCCACGTAGGGCAGTCAGGACCAGTAGGCTTTCCCGAAGTCGTACCAGGGAGAAGGAGGGTCTCTTGTATTTGAAGACCCTCACCCTGCGTGGCTTCAAATCCTTCGCCTCCGCCACCGCCCTGCGGTTCGAGCCCGGCATCACCTGTGTGGTGGGCCCCAACGGCTCCGGCAAGTCCAATGTCGTCGACGCCCTGGCCTGGGTCATGGGTGAGCACAGTGCCAAGTCGCTGCGCGGCGGCAAGATGGAGGACGTGATCTTCGCCGGCACCTCGTCCCGCCCGCCGCTCGGGCGCGCCGAGGTGACGCTGACCATCGACAACTCCGACGGCGCGCTGCCGATCGACTACACCGAGGTCACGATCAGCCGGCTGATGTTCAGGTCGGGGCAGAGCGAATACGCGATCAACGGTGACACCTGCCGCCTGCTCGACATCCAGGAGCTGCTCTCCGACTCGGGCATCGGCCGCGAGATGCACGTGATCGTCGGGCAGGGCCAGCTCGACACCGTCCTGCACGCGGGACCCGAGGACCGGCGCTCGTTCATCGAAGAGGCCGCCGGCGTGCTCAAGCACCGCAAGCGCAAGGAAAAGGCGCTGCGCAAGCTGGACGCCATGCAGGCCAACCTGACGCGCGTCCAGGACCTCGCCACCGAGCTGCGCCGCCAGCTCAAGCCGCTGGGCCGCCAGGCGGAGATCGCCCGCAAGGCCGCCGTGATCCAGGCCGACCTGCGCGACGCCCGGTTGCGGCTGCTGGCCGACGACGTGGGCATCCTGCGCACCACGCTGGAGCGCGAGGCCGCCGACGAGGCCGCGATCACGGCCCGGCGCAACCAGGTGGAAGCCGAGCTGGCCGAGGGCCAGCAGCGCGAGGGAGCACTGGAGACCGCCGAGGCGGAGGCTCAGCCCCGGCTGGCGGCCGCGCAGGAGACCTACTTCAGGCTCTCGTCGTTGCGCGAGCGCATCACCGGCCTGGAGCAGCTCGCCGCCGAGCGTCACCGGCACGCGCTGGACGCCGCCGCCATCGAACGCCGCGGCCGCGACCCCGAGGACCTCGAACGCGAGGCGGCCGACGTGCGCGAGCAGGAGCTTGTGCTCAAGGCCGAGCTGGAGCACGCGCAGGAGCTGCTGGAGGAGGCCGTCCAGCGGCGGGCCGCCGCCGAGGCCGAACTGAGCGCCGAGGAGCAGCGGCTCGCGCTGGCCGCCAGGGCCGCCGCCGACCGCCGCGAGGGACTGGCCAAGCTGCGCGGCCAGGTCGATTCCGTGCGGAGCCGGGCCCGCGCCGCCGAGGAGGAGATCGGGCGGCTCCAGCAGGCCGTGGCCGACGCGGCCGAGCGGGAGCGGCAGGCCAGGGAAGATCTCGAGGCCCAGCGGGAGGAGGAGCCGGCGGTCGATCCGGCCCTCGCCGAGGAGCTGGCCACGGCGCAGGCCGTGGTCGAGGAGGCAAAGGCGGTGGCCGACGAGGCCAGGGTCGCGCTGGAGGAGGCCAAGTCCGCGCTGGACGCCCCGCGTGCCGCACTCCAGGCCGCCAAGTCGGGGGTGACGACGGCGCGGGCCGCCGACCAGGAGGCGCAGCGCTCGGTGGCCGCCCTGGCCGCCCGCCGGGACGCCTTGGAGCTGGGCCTGGCCAAGGGCGACGGCGGCACGGCCCTGCTGGATGCGGACCTCGCCGGGGTGCTCGGCCCGCTGGCCGCCTCGATGCAGGTCACACCCGGGGCCGAGCTGGCGGTGGCCGCGGTCCTGGGGCCGGTCGCCGAGGCCATCGCCGTGAAGACTCTGGACACGGCGGTCGAGGCGCTGGAATTGCTCC
Source organism: Nonomuraea polychroma (assembly GCF_004011505.1). Taxonomy (NCBI): domain Bacteria; kingdom Bacillati; phylum Actinomycetota; class Actinomycetes; order Streptosporangiales; family Streptosporangiaceae; genus Nonomuraea; species Nonomuraea polychroma. Next base: position 7,464,160 of record NZ_SAUN01000001.1, on the reverse strand, counting down.
GCACGCGGGACGTGGGCCAGGCGACGCTGCTGGTGGCGCAGGACGGCGACGACGCGCCCTCCGGCGCACGCACGGCGGCGCCCGAGGGGGGCCAATGGGCCGCCGACCTGGTCACCGTGCCCGACCATCTGCGCCCTGCCCTGGACCACGTGCTCAAGGACGTCGTGGTCGTGGACGGCCTGGAGGCCGCGCGGGCGCTCGTCGAGGGGCACCCCGGACTCCGAGCCGTCACCAGGTCGGGCGACGTGGTCGGGGCGCACCTGGCAAGCGGTGGATCGGAGGGCGGCACCTCCGTGCTCCAGGTGCGGGCCGCGCTCGACGAGGCCGTCAGAGACCTGGAGGAGGCGGAGTCCAGGGCCGAGGAGACCGCGGTGGCCCTGGACGTGGCGATCGAGCAGGAACAGCGCGCTCAGGCGGCGCTGGAGGCCGCCCAGGCGCAGGTGAGCGAGGCCCAGACCGCCGTCACCACCGCCCAGGCCGGCGTGAGCGCCGCCCAGGGCACGCTGGACCAGGTCAGGGCCCGCCAGCGGGAGGCGGACCAGCGCACCGCCGCGGCCGCCAAGCGCCTGGCCCAGCTCGAGGCCGCCGCCAACGCCGCACGCGCCGAGGCCGAGCGGCTGGCAGGCAGCGTCACCAAGGCCGAGGAGGCCCGCGCCGAGGGCCAGGAGGAGCTGGCCGAGCTGGAGATCCGCCTGGCCGAGGCCGAATACGCCCAGGAGCTGGAGTCCGAGCCGACCACCGACCTGCGTGACGAGCTTGCGAGCACCTGCGAGACCGCCCGGCAGCGCGAGATGGACACCCGGCTCCAGGTACGCACCGCCGAGGAACGCGTCAAGGGCATCGAGGGCCGTGCCGACGGCCTGGTCCGGGCCGCACAGCGCGAACGCCACGAACGCGCTCAGGCGGCCGCTCAGCGCGCCAGGCGCAGGCGCCAGGCGGCGGTGGCCGAGTCGGTCAGCAAGGGCGCCAAGCAGGTGCTCAGGGCGCTGGCCGAGTCCATCAGGCTCGCCGCCAAGGAGCGCGACGAGGCCGACCTCGCCAGGGTGGCCGTCGACGCCGAGCTCAAGCAGGTGCGCCTGCGTGTCCGTGAGCTCGGCCAGGAGCTCGACAAGCTGGTCAACCGCGTGCACGGCAGCGAGGTCGCCCGCACCGAGCAGCGCCTGCGGCTGGAGCAGCTGGAGCAGCGGGCGATGGAGGAGTTCGGCGTCGAGATCGAGGCCCTGATCTCCGAGTACGGCCCCGAGGTTCCGGTCCCTGGCGACCCGCCCATCCCGTACGTGCGCGAGGAGCAGGAGAAGCGGGCCAAGGCCGCCGAGCGGCAGATGAACCAGCTGGGCAAGGTCAACCCGCTCGCGCTGGAGGAGTTCGCGGCGCTGGAGGAGCGGCACGCGTTCCTCACCTCGCAGCTGGAGGACCTCAAGAAGACCAGGCGCGACCTGCTGACCGTGGTCAAGGAGGTCGACGACCGGGTCGAGCAGATGTTCGCCTCCGCGTACGAGGACGTGGCCCGCGAGTTCGAGCAGATCTTCACCAGGGTGTTCCCCGGCGGCGAGGGGCGGCTGGTGCTGACCGACCCCAACGACATGCTGACCACCGGCATCGAGGTGGAGGCCAGGCCGCCGGGCAAGAAGGTCAAGCGGCTGTCGCTGCTGTCCGGCGGCGAGCGCTCGCTCACGGCGGTGGCGTTCCTGATCTCGATCTTCAAGGCGCGGCCGTCGCCGTTCTACGTGATGGACGAGGTCGAGGCCGCGCTCGACGACACGAACACGCAGCGGCTGCTGACGTTGTTCGAGGAGTTGCGGCAGAGCTCGCAGCTGATCGTCATCACCCACAACAAGCGCACGATGGAGATCGCCGACGCGCTCTACGGCGTGTCGATGCGGGGCGACGGTGTGACGCAGGTCGTCAGCCAGCGGCTTCGGGAGCGCGAGTCCGCCTGACACACCCGCCCGTCGGAAAAGAAAAACAGCGCGACGGCGGGTGGCCGGATGGTGGCTTGGGAGACACGAGCCAGACCTGATCGGTGTGGTCTTGTGCGTGACCATGCCGGACGATCTGGAAAACTGGCATCTTGTGGAAGGTTACCTCGCCGTCATCGTGATCGTGGCCGTCGTCGCCCTGCTGGCGGCCGGCGGTCTCTTCCTGCTCTTCAGGCCGGGACGCAAGGCGCCCCCGCCGGTCAAGCCGCCAGAGGCGCCGCCCCTTCCCGAGGAGGAGCGGCGGCCCGCGGCGGCAGAGGAGGGTGAGGGCGCCACCACCACGCTGCCGCCGCCGGCGAAGCCGGCCGAGCCGGTGGTCGTCAAGCCCGAGATCGAGGTGCCGCCGCCGTCCGCGGGCCGGATGGTGCGGCTGCGCTCGCGGCTGGCGCGTTCGCAGAGCACGCTCGGGCGCGGTCTGCTGGAGCTGCTCTCCCGCGACCGGCTCGACGACGAGGTGTGGGACGAGATCGAGGAGCGCCTGATCACGGCCGACGTGGGCGTCGCGCCGACGCGCGCCATCGTGGAGGAGCTGCGCACCAAGGTCAAGGTGCTGGGCAGCCGCACGCCCGAGGAGGTGCGCGGCCTGCTGCGCGAGCAACTGCTCATCCAGATCAACCCCGACCTGGACCGCACCCTGCACGTTCAGAAGCACGGCGAGCGGCCCGCGGTGGCGCTCATCGTCGGCGTCAACGGCACCGGCAAGACCACCACCACCGGCAAGCTCGCCCGAGTGCTCATCGGCGACGGCAAGAAGGTCGTCCTCGGCGCGGCGGACACCTTCCGCGCCGCGGCCGCCGACCAGTTGCAGACCTGGGGTGAGCGGGTCGGCGCCGACACGGTGCGCGGGCCCGAGGGCGGCGACCCGGCCTCCGTGGCCTTCGACGCCGTGGCCAGAGGCATGGAGGAGAAGGTCGACGTCGTCATCGTCGACACCGCCGGCCGCCTGCACACCAAGACCGGGCTCATGGACGAGCTGGGCAAGGTCAAGCGGGTCATCGAGAAGAAGGCCACGGTGGACGAGGTGCTGCTCGTCCTCGACGCCACCACTGGCCAGAACGGCATGCGCCAGGCCCAGGTGTTCGCCGAGGTCGTCAACATCACGGGCATCGCGCTGACCAAGCTCGACGGCACCGCCAAGGGCGGCATCGTGATCTCGGTGCAGCGGGAGCTGGGCGTCCCCGTCAAGCTCGTGGGGCTCGGCGAGGGACCGGACGACCTGGCGCCGTTCGACCCCGAGGTGTTCGTGGACGCGATCCTGGGCGAGTAACCGATTTCCGGATGGTCGGTAATTACTTCGGAAATGGCCCTTACCAAGATAAATAGTGATCGGTCACATATGTCTGTGTTGAGATGTACCGGTCATCTGTGATCGCATGCGGAAAGGGCGTCCATGAAGAAGATCGTTGTCCACCGGCCCGGGACCGTGAAGCCGACGGCTGCGGCTGCGCCGAGACACCACTCCTGATACCGGCCCGGCGTCTCACGCGGGCGCCGGGGCCCATGGAGGCTTGTGTGGACACGATCGTTCTTGACGCCGACCGCCGCAATGGCGGCCCGTACACGCTGGCCGCTGCGCTCCTCGGCCACCTCGTCCCACGGGCGCTGGAGCGTGGGACGGATCTGGTGGGCGCCCATGACATCGAGATCCGCGTGGCGGCGCCGCACCTGCGTGACGCCGTACCCGCGCGCCGGCGCTCGCTGGCCGACGAGCTGCCCAGATCCCAGCGCGTTCTCGTGCCGGGCGCCCGGCGCAGCCTCAGGATCGCCAACGGGCTGGCCGAATTCGTCCGCGGCCATCTCGCTCAGACCGGGCCGCTCGCGTTGACCGTAACCAACCTGGGCGAGGCCGACCACACCGACGCCGAGTTCGTCGCCGTGCTGCGGCGCAGGCTGGACCCGGGCCTCCTCAGGATCGACGAGGGCCCGTCCGCGCCTGGCACTGGCCCACTGCCTGCCGACTTCGACCGCTACCGCGACGAGGGTTTCCACCACGCGATGGCGGAGTCGGGCCTGGAGGCGTTGCGCGGCCGGCAGGACGTGCCCCTCCTGCTCCGCGTCGCCGCCGCCCTGGAGGCCATCGAACGCGAGGACGAGGCCCGCGAGCTCTACGACCGGGCCCGCCGCGAGTGCACCGACCCCCGGCAGCGCGCCACCGCCGCCTATGCCACCGCCATGATCCTCGTACGCCACCACGATCAGGGCCGGCGCGATCCCGAGCAGGCGCTCGCCTGGATCAACGAGGCGATCACGATCACCTCCCTGCTGCCCGACCCCCGCGAGCGCGCCTTCCACCTCGGCTTCGACCTGAACGGCAAGGCCCTGGTCGAAGTACGCAGGGGACGCCGCGAGGCCGCCATGGAGCTCGTGCAGCGCGCCATCGACCTGGCCGAGGCGGACCTGCCCGGCGAGCACCCGATCCACCGGCTCGTGCTGCACGCCAACCGGGCCCAGCTCCTCGCCATGGCCGGCCGCGAGGAGGAGGCGCTGGCCGACTACACGCGGGCCGTCGAGGCCGACCCCGGCTACCCCGACTACTACCTCGACCGGGGCAACCTGCTGCACCGGCTCGGCAGGGACGAGGAGGCGCTGGCGGACTACGAGGCCGTCATGCGGCTGAGCCCGCCTTTTCCCGAGGCGTACTACAACCGCTCCGAGCTGCGCTTCGCCGCCGGCGATCTGACGGGCGCGCGCGCCGACCTGGATCACACGCTGGAGCTCGACCCCGACTTCGTGCCCGCTTACGTCAATCGCGCCGGTCTCTGCGTGGCGACCGGCGACCATGCCCTGGCCAGGCATGACGTCGAGCGCGGGCTGGCGATCACGCCGCGCGACCCGCACCTGCTGTGCGTGCTCGGGCAGGTGGAGCTCGCCGACGGGCGCCACCCCGAGGCCCGCGTCGCGTTCGACCGGGCGTTGGAGCTGGATCCCGGGCTGGCGGCGGGCTGGGCGAGCCGGGCCGAGCTGGCGTTCCATCACGGCGACCACGAGGCCGCGCTGGCCGATCTCGCCCGGGCGCTGGAGCTCGACGAGACCGCCGAGCTGCTGTTCAACAGGTCGGTGGTGTACCGGGCCGCGGGCCGGCCGCACCAGGCCAGGCAGGACCTGCTCAGGGCCGCCGAGCTGGCCCCGGGCGACGAGGACGTCAAGCAGGCGCTGTCCGAGGTCTGATGGGGTCAGGGCGCGGCAGGACGGGCGTCTGACGGGGTCAGGAGCGCGGCCGGATGGGCGTCTGACGGGGTCAAGGCGCGGCAGGACGGGCGTCTGACGGGGTCAGGAGCGCGGCCGGATCGGCACGACCAGCGGCGTCCCCGCCACGGGGTCCTGGATGACCTTGGCGTCCAGCTCGAACACCTCGCCCAGCAGCTGCTCCGTGAGCACCTCGTGCGGGGAGCCCGCCGCGACCACCTTGCCGGCACGCATGGCCACCAGCCGGTCGGCGTAGCGGGCGGCCAGGTTGAGGTCGTGCAGCACCATGACGACCGTGCGGCCCGCCTCCTGGTGCAGGTGCCGTACGAGCTCCAGCACCTCCACCTGATGCGCCAGGTCCAGGAACGTCGTGGGCTCGTCGAGCAACAGCAGATCCGTGCCCTGGGCCAGCGCCATGGAGATCCACGCCCGCTGCCGCTGCCCGCCCGACAGCTCATCCAGCGGCCGCTCGGCCAGGTCTGCCAGACCCGTCATGTCCAGCGCCGCCGCGACCGCCTCCTCGTCGTCCGAGGACCACTGGCGGTACCACGTCTGGTGCGGATGCCGGCCCCTGGCGACGAGGTCGGCCACGGTCAGCCCCTCGGGAGCGGTAGGAGCCTGGGGGAGCACGCCGAGGATCTTGGCGACCTCGCGGGTGGGGATCTTGTCGATGCGCTTGCCGTCCAGCAGCACCTCGCCACCGTGCGGCTTGAGCAGGCGGCCGAGCGCGCGCAGGAGGGTGGACTTGCCGCAGCCGTTCGGGCCGATGATGGTGGTGACGGTGCCCGCCTCGATGCCCAGGTCGAGCCCGTCGACGACGATACGGTCGCCGTACCCGAGCTTGACGCCGGCGGCCTGCAGTCTCACTTCCGAGCCCTCCAGATCAGATGGATCAAGTATGGGGCGCCCAGGACGGCGGTGACGATGCCCACGGGCAGCTCGATCGGCGAGAACGCGGTCCTGGCGATCAGGTCGGCGCCAGTGGTGAGCACGCCGCCGATGACCGCCGAGCACAGCAGCGGCGGCTGCCCGGAGCGGGCCAGCCGGAGCGCGATCTGCGGCGAGGCGAGCGCCACGAACGCGATCGGCCCGGCCGAGGCCGTGGCCACGGCGGCCAGCAGCACGGCGGCCAGGATCATCAGGGCACGGGCCAGGTTCGTCCGGACGCCCAGGGAGGTGACCGTGTCGTCGCTGAAGCGCAGCGCGTCGAGCGAGCGGGTGCCGAGCAGGGTCAGCGGCACCAGCACGGCCAGGGCGAGGGCCGTGGGCGCCACGTGCTCCCAGCCGCGTCCGTTGAGCGAGCCGCTGATCCACACCATGGCGCGGCCGGTGTCGTTGACGTCGCCGACGGTCAGGAGCCAGAACTTGACGTTGGTGAAGACCGCGGCCACGCCGATGCCGACCAGCACCAGGCGGTAGCCGTCCAGGCCGCGCCGCCACGCCAGGCCGTACACGACGGCCGCGCCGATCAGGCCGCCGAGCAGGGCGAGCGCGGGGATGCCGAGGGTGGACAACAGGCCGCTCGTGCCGCCGTACACGCTCCCGCTGGCCACCACGCCGGCCACGACGGTGACGGAGGCGCCGGTGGTGACGCCGAGGATCTCGGGGCTGGCCAGCGGGTTGCGGGCGATGGACTGGATGATCGCGCCGGACAGTGCGAGCGCCGCGCCGACCAGGGCGCCGGTCAGCGCGCGCGGCAGGCGCAGCTCCATGATGACGAAGTGGGCGGCGCTGTTCGGATCGAAGGTAGCGGCGATCACCTCGGCGACGGTCATCTGAATGTCGCCGATGCGCATGTTGAGGGCCATGAGCAGGGCCAGCAGGCCCAGGCCGAACAGCGTGATCGCGACGCCACGCAGGCGTACCCGCCAGGACAGGCCGCCGGCGCGCAGGGAGAGGGCGGTCACAGTCGCACCGGCTTCCTACGGCGGACCAGGGCCACGAAGAACGGGGCGCCGATCAGCGCGAGCACCACACCGACCTCCAGTTCGCCCGGCGGGGCGACCACGCGGCCGATCACGTCGGCGAGCAGCAGCAGCGCCGCGCCGATCAACCCCGAGTACGGCAGCAGCCACCGGTGGTCGGTGCCCGACAGGGGGCGGGCCAGGTGGGGCACGATCAGGCCGACGAACGACAGCGAGCCGCAGGCGGCGACCGCCGCGCCCGACAGCAGGGTGACCGAGGCGACGCCGATGGTACGGGTCATGGCGATGTTCTGGCCGAGGCTCCTGGCCACGTCCTCGCCGAGGGAGAGCGCGTTCAGGCCGGGCGCGTTGACCGTCGCCAGGACCAGGCCCACCAGGATGAACGGCAGCACCTGCCACACCACGGAGGAGCCCCGGGCCCCGATCGAGCCGGCCTGCCAGAAGCGGAACACGTCCATGGCCTGCTCGTCCAGCAGCACGATGGCCGAGGTGAGCGCGTACAACATGGCGCTCACGGCGGTGCCGGCCAGCGCCAGCGTGACCGGCGTGGGCCCGCCCCTGCCGCCCACCATGCCGAGCGCGAACACCGCCACGCTGGCGATCAGCGCACCCGCCAGCCCGAACCAGATGTAGACGAGCAGGCTGGAGGCGCCCAGCAGGATGATCGAGGCCACCATCGCGAACGCGGCGCCCTGCGTGACCCCGAGCAGGCCCGGGTCGGCGAGCGGGTTGCGGGTGTGGCCCTGCATCAGCGCGCCTGCCACGCCGAGCGCGACGCCGGCCAGCACCCCTAAGACGGTCCTCGGGACGCGCAGCGAGCGGATGATGATGTCGTTCTCGCTGCCGGTGGGCGCGGTGAGCGCGGTCCAGGCGTCGCCGAGCGGCACGGACTTGGAGCCGATCGTGATGCTCAGCACCACCGCGACCGCCACCGCGGCGAGGAGCACGAACAAGAGGGTGACCCGGCGGTGACGAATGCTCTGGAGGCGCGGCGCGGCAACGGTAGCGCTCACCCTGTTCCTCCTCAGCATTTGCTCGATCCTGGTGAAGTATGCCAGCTTAGGCAGGGCTAACCTAATTTAGGTTTGCCTTACTTTTCAGGGAAGGGATTTTTACAATGAGACCGTTGCGTGCGCTGATCGGCGCTCTTCTCGTGGCGGGACTCGCCGCCTGCGGCTCCACCACGGGGCCCGACACGACGGGTGCCACAGGCGGGAACACTGCGGCCGCCGCCCCGTTCAGGACCATCAAGCACGCGATGGGTGAGACGAAGATCCCGACCCAGCCGAAGCGCGTGGTGGCGCTCGACCAGAGCTTCGTCGACGCGGTCCTGACGCTGGAGACGCCGGTGGTCGGGTACACGACGTACCGCTCGCTCGACGACAAGCTGCCCGCCTATCTCGGGACCGTCGCCGCGCAGTACGGCAAGGAGGCGACCCCGGTCGGCACGCTCGAGGAGCCGAGCCTGGAGAAGATCATCGCGCTCAAGCCCGACCTGATCGTCTCGGCCAAGGTCCGGCACGAGGCCCTGTACGACAAGCTCTCCAAGATCGCGCCGACCGTCTTCAGCGAGACCACCGGGGCCATCTGGAAGGACAACATCCGGCTCATGGGGCAGGCCCTGGGCAAGGAGCAGCTCGCCGACACCAAGATCAAGGAGTACGAGGACCGGGCCGCCAAGATCGGCGCGTCGATCAAGGAGAAGGAGGGCGAGCTGCCGACGATCTCCATCGTGCGGTTCGCCGGTGAGCCCACGGTCCGCCTGTACGTCGAGAAGTCCTACTCCGGCATCGTGTTGAAGGACGTCGGCTTCCCGCGTCCCGAGGGCCAGCCGACCGTGGCGGACACGATCGCGGTGGACGTGAGCCAGGAGAAGATTCCGGACCTGGACGCCGACCACATCTTCGTCTCCACCTACGAGGACCCGACGGTGGCGGAGTCGAAGGACAAGTTCCTGAACAACCCGCTGTGGGGCAAGCTCAAGGGCGAGAAGCACGATGTCGCCGACCTGACCTGGATGACCGCGGTGGGCATCCAGGGTGCGCACTCGATCCTGGACGACGTCGCCAAGTTCTTCTCCGTGGACCCGGCCAGGGCCGCCTAACGAGGCAGCCAGGCCCGTAGCTCCGTCAGGTGTGGCTCGACGTCCAGACGCTGGCCGGCGAGCCACTCCGGGTTGCCGTACGTGCCCTTGTAGCGGTTGCCGCTGTCGCAGATCAGCGTGACGATGCTGCCCCGCTCGCCCTTTCGCCGCATCTCGTCGATCAGCTCCACGCAGGCCGCCATGTTGGTGCCCGTGGAGCCGCCGACGTCCAGGCCGGTCACCTCGCGTGTCCAGTGCATGGCGGCGATGGAGCGGGCGTCGGGCACGGCGATCATGCGGTCGATGACGGACGGCTGGAAAGAGGGCTCCACACGGGGGCGGCCGATGCCCTCGATGCGGGAGCCCCGGGCGGTGACGGTGGCGTCGCCGGAGATCCAGCTCGGATAGAAGGCCGATCCCTCGGGGTCGACGACGGCCAGGCGGGTCGCGTGGCGGCGGTAGCGGATGTAGCGGCCGATGGTCGACGACGTGCCGCCGGTGCCGGCGCCGACCACGATCCAGGAGGGCTCGGGGTACGGCTCCATGGACATCTGCGCATAGATTGATTCGGCGATGTTGTTGTTGCCGCGCCAGTCGGTCGCCCGCTCCGCATAGGTGAACTGGTCCATGAAGTGACCGCCGGTCTCGCCGGCGAGACGGTGAGATTCGTCATAGATCGCACCAGGGTCCGCCACGAGGTGACATTTCCCACCGTAGAACTCGATGAGGTGACACTTCTCCGGGGATGTGGTGGCCGGCATGACGGCGATGAAGGGCAGGCCGAGCAGCCGGGCGAAATAGGCCTCGCTCACGGCCGTGGACCCGCTGGACGCCTCGACGATCGTGGTCGTGGGGCCGATCCAGCCGTTGGCCAGACCGTACAGGAACAGGGAACGGGCAAGTCGATGTTTGAGTGAACCGGTGGGGTGTACCGACTCGTCTTTCAAGTAGAGGTTTACACCCCAGTCGGAGGGCAGCGGAAAGACGTGCAGGTGTGTGTCGCAACTGCGGTTGGCGTCGGCCTCGACCTTGCGTACGGCCTCCGCCACCCAGCGGCGCGTCCCCGTGTCATGACGGTCCACGAAATCCATGCCTTTACGCTATCCCATGTGACTCTGGCCACTATTACTGCAAAATTGGGTGGGTAGTGTTATGATACTGAGACTTGTCCGGCCGTGGACGTGACCACGCACGCCGCGAGCAGATGGACAGAAACCCCCTCTGACCAAGGCGGATCCTCGTTAACGCGTCCCTTAACAGGGACTTGCCATGATGGGATCGCCGTCAGGCGGCGTGTGCCGAAACGGGGGATAGCGCAAGGGGGAATGATTTGATCACTATGACCGATGAGCAGCGTCAGGACTGGTTCGAGCGCGATGTCGTGCCCGTGACGTCGCAGCTGTTCGCCTCCGCCATGCGCCTCACCCGTAACGCCGCCGACGCGGAGGATCTGGTGCAGGAGACAGTGGCGAAGGCGTATACGTCGTACCATCAGTTCCGGGAGGGCACCAACCTCAAGGCGTGGCTGCACCGGATCCTGACCAACAACTTCATCAACGACTACCGCAAGAAGCAGCGGTCGCCGAAGCTGTCCGCCGCCGAGGAGATCGAGGACTGGCAGCTGCACGCTGCCGAGTCGCACACCTCGACCGGCCTGCGGTCGGCCGAGACCGAGGCGCTCGACCGGCTTCCCGACAACGTCGTGATGAACGCCTTGCGCTCCCTGCCGGAGGACTTCCGCGTGGCCGTCTACCTGGCCGACGTCGAAGGGTTCCCGTACAAGGAGATCGCCGAGCGCATGGGCACGCCCATCGGCACGGTCATGTCCCGTCTGCACCGGGGCCGCCGGCAGCTGCGCGGCATGCTGGAGGAGTACGCCCGCGAGGAGGGCTCCCTCCGCGTCCCGACGCAGCGTGCCGCCTAGGAGTGCATGGACAGATGAAGGCGGACGCGTAACACGCCGCCTTCCGTGCGCAGCTCCACGAGATCGCAGAGCTGACGGCTGATCCAGAGCCCGTATCCCCGGGGGGATTCGGGCTCAGGTGGTATGTAGCCGGGTAAGGGGTCGTCGAGGGCGCCGCCGGGGTCGGCGATCTCGCAGATCAGCTCCCCGTCGCCGGCCCACGTCGTGATCGTGCCGTACCCGGCGCCGTGCTCGATGCTGTTGGCGGCGATCTCGGAGACGCTGATGACCAGCGACGTGATCTGGTTGCGATCCATGCCCGCCGCCCTGGCGTACTCGCCGACACTCTGGCGCAGCCGCCGCAGCTCGCGTCCGGTGAACCGGATGGTCACCGCGCCGGGTCCCGGCTCCGGGAGCGGCGCGTGGTCGTTGTTGAGCATCAGCTTGTGGGGCGGGACGAAACGGGTGCTGGCCGCCTCGCCGTCGGCGCCGAGCACGAGCGGATGGTTCACCTCGTTGTACGCGAGCACGGCGGGCGGCACGGCGCGGAGGTCGTACATGCACAACATGACGGCCGAGGCCGGGCTGAGCGCGGCGTTGACCACGGATTCGGCCCGGATCAGCTCCCTGATCTCGCGCTCGCTCCTGCCCTCCCAGCTGGGCTCGCCGATCACGAGGGTGCGGCGCCCGCGCGTGTATTCGTGGCAGGCGGCCAGCGTGCGGTACGGGTGGCCGTACCAGGCGGCGGAGACCCGGCTGTCGATGCGTCCCGCGTCATCGCCCAGGGCCTCGGCCAGCCGGGCGAGTTTGGCGGCGCCGGTGATCACCAGGACCCGCCTGCCCTCGTTGAGCGCGGCCCGCACGCGGGGCACGGTGAGATCCAGAAAGGACTCATCAGAGTCGTAAGGCACGCCAACGTGCCGCAGACCCTCGCCGTCGAAACGTGCCCGCTCAGGGCGCACGGGCGAAACGTAGCAAGCGTCGCGGGGCTACGCAACGGCTATCAAGGCCACCGCGCCGAGCGCGCATGCCACACCGGTCACCTGGATGGTGTTCAGCCGCTCTCCGAGCACCTGTCTTGCCAACAGCAGCGTGCTGGCGGGGTAGAGGGACACCAGCACGGCGACGAGGCTGAGCAGGCCTTGGCGCTGCGCCAGCAGGTAGAGGACGTTCGCGGCCATGTCCAGCACGCCCGCGGCCATGATGATGCGCAGCGAGCCCGGGCGCGGCCTCAGGGAGCGCCGGGCCACCAGGGCCACCAGCACCACCGAGGTCACCGATGACAATCGCGCCCCGACCAGCGGCCACAGGCCCGCCTCAGCCGGCGCCATGGCGAGCAGGATGAAGAACCCGCCGAACCCGGCGCCCGCGGCCAGAGAGGTCACCAGGGCGCCGAGCGAGGCCCGCCCGCCCGGGGTCCCGTCCTGGCTGACCAGCAATACCGAGCCCAGGGCCAGCACCACGCCCGCGAGCGCCCAGAACCCCGGCCGTTCGCCCGTCGCCAGCCCGAACACCACCGGCAGTGCTGCCGAGGTCACCGCGGTCGTGGGCGCGACCACCGACATGACGCCCGTGGCCAGCGCCCGGTAGAACAGCGCCAGCCCGGCGGCGCCCGACAGTCCGGCGGCCAGTCCCCAGAGGATGGCCCGGTCGCTGAAGGCGCCCGGCAGCACGGGCAGCAGCCCGAGAATCAGCACCAGCCCCGCGAGCTGCGAGAGCACGATGACCGACAGCACCTGGGTGCGTCGGGTGGCCAGGCCGCCGAAGAAGTCGGCCGTCCCGTAGACCACCGCGCAGGCGGTCGCCAAGATCACCGCGGTCACCCTTGTCCTCCTAAACCTAGTTCAATGCGTTGCACTGTCAGAACAATATATTAGGTGCAACAGAGTGCAAATCAGTGTCACTAGACTGGACTGGTGGAGGATCCCGAGCTGATCAACCAGGCCATCGCCAACAATGTGCGCTTCCAGCGCTCGCACCGAGGGCTGACGCTGGACCAGCTGGCCGCCAGGTCGGGTGTGAGCCGGGGCATGCTCGTCCAGGTGGAGCAGGGACGGACGAACCCGAGCGTCTCCACCCTCACCCGGATCGCCTCCGCCCTGGGCGTCACCGTGGCCCGGCTGGTCGAGGTGGGGGACGTCCCCATGGTGCGCATCGTGGACAAGGCGGACGTGGTCACGTTCCACCAGGGCGACGTGCAGGCCCGGCTGCTCGTCGGGGCGGACACGCCGATGATCCTGGAGTTGTGGGACTGGCGCCTGGCGCCGGGCGAGCACCACGACGGCGACGCCCACCCGGCCGGCACCCGCGAGATGCTGACCGTGCTGGAGGGCGAGCTGACGCTCAGCGTCTACGGCAAGAGCCACGTCATCGGCAAGGACGACGCGGTGCTCTTCACCGCCGACCGGCCCCATCGGTATGCGAACCTGGGCGAAAAGGAGCTCAGGCTCATCATGGTGGTCGCCGAACCACGCGAGACCCATGAGCAGTGACCATGCGTGACCGCTGGATCACCTGCGGGAGTTGACGAGTACGGCATATCTTGGACGCCTCATGGCCATTGCTGGGTACACCCCTGGTGTACTGCGGGACGTCGGCAGGGGGTGACGGGTGAGTGAGGCCCGAGCGGCGACGGAGAAGCTCCACACGGAGCTTCATGGTCTGGGCGTCACCAGCGCGTACGAGGTGGGCGACGACGCCACCATTTCGGTGTGGATCGGCCTTGTCGTGCGATACAGGGATGGTTTTTACCGCTGGCAGGAAGGACCGGCGAAACGTCGGCATCTGGGTACGGATCCGGTCGGATGTGCCATACGCGTGGCGCGCCGCTACAAGGAACTGCAGGCCGATATCCCACTCTGGTGGGACGACCTGGCCAGGGAAATGCGGGGGAAACCGGTCCAGGACTATCCATAGCGTAGGCCCCCGCATGCGGCGTTTCGGGGGGAAGCATGCGCGTGTGGGCCCTGCCGCTGGCCCTGATCGCCTTGGCGGCCTGCGTCACGTACTCGGTGGCGCAGCGGCGATCGGCCGAACCGCCGGAGATCGTGCCGATGCGGCCGGTGAGCGTCGATCCCGTCGTGCTGGCCAAACGGCTGGTGTCGATGCAGGCCGGCTGGCCGCGTAGCCGCAAGTTCGACTGCGCGCGGATCAAATGCGTGGCCCTGACCTTCGACGACGGCCCCGGCGAGCACACCGGCCGGCTCCTCGACCTGCTCAGGGCGCGTGACGTCCGGGCCACGTTCTTCGTCATCGGGCAGATGGTGGCCGCCGACAAGGGCGGGCTCATCACGCGCCGCATCGTGGAGGACGGCCACGAGATCGGCAACCACTCCTGGAGCCATCCGCCGCTGGCCGCGCTCTCGCACGAGGCGGTCCGGCGCGAGCTCAAACACACCGAGGACATCGTGGAGCAGGTGACCGGGGTGAGGATGCGGGTCATGCGGCCGCCGTACGGATCCACCGACGACGACGTCGCCGCGGAGACCCGCCGCGAGGGGCTGGCGCAGATCCTGTGGAACGTCGACACGTTCGACTGGCGCGATCGGGTGGCCGCGAAAGTGGCCAAGCGGGCCGGGGAGGCCAAACCGGGCTCGATCGTCCTGCTGCACGACATTCACCGCAGCACCGTGGACGCCGTGCCGGCGATGCTCGACACGCTGACCAAGAAGGGGTACACGTTCGTCACGGTCTCGGAGTTGTACGGCAAGACGCCGCTGCCGGGACGGACGTACATCTCGCGGTGACCCGGGATGTCGGCGGGACGTGGCACCCTGGCACCATGGGTTTCACCGGCTTCCCCGACGAGGCGTTCATCTATTACGAGGGCCTCGAGGCGGACAACAGCAAGACCTACTTCGCCCGGCACAAGCAGCTCTACGAGGAGGCCGTGCGGGCGCCCATGCTGGCGCTGACCGACGAGCTGGCCGCCGAGTTCGGGCCCGCCCAGCTCTTCCGGCCCTACCGTGACGTGCGCTTCTCCAAGGACAAGTCGCCCTACAAGACCCATCAGGGTGCGTTCGTGGATCTGATGCCGGGGATCGGACTCTATGTCGAGATCAGCGCATCGGGGTTGTTCACGGCGGGCGGCTTCTACACGCAGGCGGCCGACCAGGTGGCCCGGTATCGGGCGGCGGTGGACGAGGACCTGTCGGGCAAGCCGTTGTCGGCGATCGTCGACGCGCTGGTGGTGGGTGGCTACGAGGTGCAGGGCGAGCGGTTGAAGACCAAGCCGCGTGGCTTCACCGAGGATCATCCGCGCATCGACCTGCTGCGTCACAAGTCGTTGTACGCGGGGATGCGGTTCGAGCCCGAGCCCTGGGTGCACACGCCGGAGGCCCGCTCCCGGGTGGAGCACACGTGGCGCGCCTACGGCCCGCTGGTCGAATGGCTCTGCACCCACGTCCGAGGCAGCGAACTCCCCCGCCGCTGACCCACCGGCGTCCCACCCACAACCTCCGCTCGTCGTCCTGCCCGCGTCGGCACGCGTGCCTGGCCCGCTTTCGCCACCCGCAGCGCGCCACCCGCTTGCGCCGTTCGCGTCCGCCCGCGTCCGCCGTTCGCGTCCGCCCGCGTCCGCCGTTCGCGTCCGCCCGCGTCCGCCGTTCGCGTCCGCCGTTCGCGTCCGCCCGCGTCCGCCGTTCGCGTCCGCCGTTCGCGTCCGCCGTTCGCGTCCGCCCGCGTCCGCCGTTCGCGTCGGCCCGCTTGCGCCGTCCGCGTCGGCCCCGGGTGGCCCGCCCCCGCGTGGCGCGCCCCCCGTGCGGCCCGCCCGCGTCGGCCCAGCCCGCGACGCATGGGCTCGTGTTGCGTGGGCCCGGCCCCGTCGGCCCGACGCGTGCCGGACCGGCATGCGTCGGGCCTCCGGCATGCCGCCTGCCGCACACCGCCCGCGTGGCCTTGCGCGGTGGTGTGCGGCAATCTGGTCGGCGGCCATGGCGGTGCGTCGTGCCGGACGGTGCGCGGTGTGGTGTGGGGCCAGGCAGGGGGTGGGGAGGGTGGGCGTCAGCGGGGGAAGGTCATGGTCACCTGCTCGCCCTTCAAGATCCGGTCGACCGTTTGGCCGGCCGCCGACGTCGCCGCCGTCGTCCCCACGGCCAGCACCAAGGCCACGGTCGGCGCCACGAGGCTACGGACACTGCGCAGGTTGCGTACCCGGGCCCATGGCTCGTCGGCCAGGTGCATGATGCGCCACTCCCAGAACAACCCGAGCCCGATGCACACCAGCATGACCTGCCCCACCACGATCCCCACCACCTGCGCCTTGTCCATCGCCCCGATGTCCGGCTCCGCGAGCGTCGACAGATACCCCGACAGTTCGGTCAGCAGAGCGGCGGCCGTGAGGTGCAGGGCCTTGGTCATCGGCTGTGTGCCGCGGATGCGCGGATAGAAGTAGCCGAACAGGAAGCCGAACGCGGGCAAGGTGATCAGGTAGCGGCCGTCGAAGACGAAGGTGGTCAGGTCCACGCCTTCAGGCAGGCCGTACACGAGCGTGAAGGGCAGGCTCAGCAGCAGGCTGACGGTGAAGGCGTGGACGCCGTTGTGCCAGGGCGTGCAGGCGGCGGCCGTGGCGAACGCGGTCTCGGGGTGCCGCCCGTGTGCGCGCAGCGCCGCCTCCACAGCGGTCCGCTGCTGCTCGAAGTCGGTCATCGACAGGTCGCCCGCGCCGATCCTGCCGCGCCCGAAGCGGTAGAGCTCCTGCTCGGCCAGGAGCAGCAGGCGGCGGTGGATGGCCGCCCTGATCAACTGGCGGTGCTGCTCCTGCGTAACAGGTTCGTCCACCACCGCGCGCGGCCCGCTGAGCAGCCACCGGGCTGTCGCCCAGGCGACGATCGAGGTGATCGCCAGCAGCGGCAGCGGCACGTCGATGTCGGCCAGCGTCGTGCTGCCGCTCGGCGTGATGTAGAGCACCATCAGCACGGCGATCATGGTGGACTCGGCGACCGGGTTGCCGATCGCGGACAGGTCTCCGCCGAGCCGCCGCAGCCGCAGGACGAGCATCACGAACCCCAGCAGGAGCAGCCCCAGCACCCCGCGGACGATCGGGTCGAGCGGCAGGCTGCCGATCGCGGGCACCGGCTGGGGTACGGCCAGGCTCCATGACCCGGCGTCCAGCCACTCGGTCGGCCACCCCTGCACCAGCAGGCTGACGAGCACGGCGCCCACGACCGCGCCGCGGCTCCACTGCTTGGTGGCCACGGCAATGGCGGCGATCGGGATCATGGCCCAGCCCAGCGCCAGTACCAGCCGGGTGCTGTCGGGCGGGTACACCCCGTCCAGCAGCGCCCGCAACCACAGCGCCAGCGCCAGCAGCCCGATCGCGGCCTCGGCCGACAACACGGCCAGCCGTACGATCACCAGCCTGACCCCGAGGTCCACGCTGAACGCGATCGCCGACCCGGCCGCCGCGAGTGCCGCCACCGCCCCGCCGGCCAGCAGGGCCTGGCCGGACAGTTGCCCGTGCAGCCACGACCAGCTGAGCATCCCGAGCCCGACCACTACCCCGAGCCCGGTCACGATCAGCAGGTCGCGGGTGTTCCACGGCGGGCTGGTGGGCAGCACCCGTCCGGAGTGCCGCAACACGAGCGCGGGCACGGCCACGAAGAGGATCACGTACGCGATCGCCGACCACTCCTCGGCGAACAGCGGGATCAGCAGCGTGGGCGCGGCCAGCGCGAGCCCCACGACGAGCTCCCTGTTGGGCAGCCGCTCCCACCAGCCCCGGCCGAGCGAGCGCAGCAGGAAGAAGGCGAGCGCGACCGCGGTGAGCACGCCGAGCGCGGTGGCCCAGGAGAAGTCCTCCTCGACGGCCACGTCGGCGAACCCCTGCGAGTCCGGCGCCAGCGTCACGCTCACCGGGTAGGCCCCGACGGCGAACTCGAGCCGCTCCTCCTGCTCCCGCTGCGGCGTGATGCCTTCCTGCCTGAGCACCGTCCACTCGCCGGGCAGAACGGCGATCGTACGTGAGGTGACGATGAGCGGGAAGGCGTTGGGGGCGTTGAAGTCGATCTCGAGCAGTTGCTCCTGCGGCAGCTGGCGCAGCAGCGTCACCGTGAACGTCGCCGTGGTGTCCGCGGTGTCGGAGGTGAGGATCGGAGCCAGGCGCGTCGTGGGCGCGAGTCCGGGGCCGTCCACCTTGACCGCGCCGAACGCGGCGTCCGTGACCTGCTGGAGCGTCCCGGGGAACCCGCTGCCATGGCGCAACGCCTCGGTGAGCGGGTCCTCGTGGGCCATCTGCAGCCGGTGCACGACGGTGACCTTGACCTGGCGCTGCCGGGGGTCGATCCGCCCTTCGGGCACCGACTCCAGGTCGTCCGTGTCCGCCCTGGTGAGCAGGACCTCGGTGGTGGCCTTGCGGGCCCAGCCGACGTCGGGGTCGGCACGGGCGGCGGCGGCCACCCACGGGTTGGGCGCCGGCGTGCTCTTAAGCGTCGCAGGGCCCGCTACCGGTCTGGCCGCAACGGTGCACCAAACGATCGCCCCCAACGACACCAGCGCCAGCCCGAACGCGATTGTCAGCCGGAGCTTTCCCACAATTTGGATGATTCTCCGGCGTGCAAGAATGTTCTATCGCATTCGGTCACGGTGTGATTACAGCTGCTCCCATAACAGCTTTTCTTTACGACGTGACACGGGAGCAGCCGCCGATGGGGACCGTCCTTTACTTTCCAGGCTTACCCGGTGCCGTGCTTTGCTCGGCAAAAAGCAAAAACTTCACGCGCGCTTGGCGCGGGCGGCGGCGCGACCGCGGGTGGCGGCGTCGAGCACGACCTTGCGGATGCGTACGGCATCCGGAGTGACCTCCACGCACTCGTCCTCACGGATGAATTCGAGCGCCTGCTCCAGCGACAACACGCGCGGCGGGATCACCTTCTCCGTCTCCTCGGAGGTGGAGGAGCGCATGTTGGTGAGCTTCTTCTCCTTGGTGATGTTGACGTCCATGTCGTCGGACCGGGAGTTCTCACCGATGATCATGCCTTCGTAGACCTCGGTGGTGGGGGAGACGAACAGGGTGCCGCGCTCCTGCAGGTTGAGCATGGCGAACGCGGTCACGGGACCGGACCGGTCGGCCACCAGCGAGCCGCTCGCACGGGTGCGCAGCTCGCCGAACCACGGCTCGTACGAGTCGAACACGTGGTGCACCAGGCCGGTGCCGCGCGTCTCGGTCAGGAATTCGGTACGGAAGCCGATCAGGCCGCGCGCCGGCACCACGAACTCCATCCGGATCCAGCCGGTGCCGTGGTTCGTCATGTGCTCCATGCGGCCCTTGCGCACGGCCAGCAGCTGCGTCACCGCGCCGAGGTATTCCTCGGGGCAGTCGACCGTGAGCCGCTCGACGGGCTCGTGCACCTTGCCGTCGATGTCCTTGGTGACCACCTGCGGCTTGCCGACGGTCAGCTCGTAGCCCTCGCGGCGCATCTGCTCGACGAGGATGGCCAGCGCCAGCTCGCCACGGCCCTGCACCTCCCAGGCGTCGGGCCGCTCGGTCGGCAGCACGCGCAGTGACACGTTGCCGACCAGCTCCTTCTCAAGGCGGTCCTTGACCATGCGGGCGGTGACCTTGGCGCCCTTGGTCTTGCCCACCAGTGGCGAGGTGTTGGTGCCGATCGTCATCGAGATGGCCGGCTCGTCCACCGTGATCAGCGGCAGCGGGCGCGGGTCCTCCGGGTCGGCCAGCGTCTCGCCGATCATGATCTCGGGGATGCCGGCGATGGCGATGATGTCGCCGGGGCCCGCCTCCTCGGCCGGCTTGCGCTCCAGCGCCTCGGTCATGAGCAGCTCGGTGATCTTGACTCTCTGGATCGTGCCGTCGGTGCGGCACCAGGCCACCTGCTGGCCCTTGCGCATGACACCCTGGTGGATGCGGCAGAGCGCGATGCGGCCGAGGTAGGAGGACGCGTCGAGGTTGGTCACGTGGGCCTGCAGCGGGGCGCTCGGGTCGTACATCGGCGCCGGGATGGTCGACTTGATGATGTCGAACAGTGGCTCCAGGTCCTCCGAGTCGGGCATGCCGCCGTCGTCGGGGCGGTTCATCGAGGCCCGGCCGGCCTTCGCGGAGGCGTAGACGATCGGGAAGTCGATCTGCTCCTCGGTGGCGTCGAGATCCATGAACAGCTCGTAGACCTCGTCCACGACGTCCTTGATGCGGGCGTCGGGGCGGTCGACCTTGTTGATGCAGAGGATGACCGGCATCTTCGCGGACAGCGCCTTGCGCAGCACGAAGCGGGTCTGCGGCAGCGGACCCTCCGAGGCGTCCACCAGCAGCACGACGCCGTCGACCATGGACAGCCCGCGCTCGACCTCGCCACCGAAGTCGGCGTGGCCGGGGGTGTCGATGATGTTGATGGTCATGCCGCCGTGCTGGACTGCGGTGTTCTTCGCGAGAATGGTGATGCCCTTCTCGCGCTCCAGGTCGTTGGAGTCCATGACGCGGTCGTCGACATCCTGATTGGCGCGGAAAGCCCCGGACTGCCAGAGCATGGCGTCGACCAGCGTGGTCTTGCCATGGTCGACGTGCGCGATGATCGCGATGTTCCGCAGGTCGTCGCGGCTGTTCAAAGGCATGATGACGTCTCGCTCTGTGTCGTGGGGCCGCCGCGCGAAGTCGCGACCGTATAAGTCTAGTTGATCCCCTCTGATGGCCAGAGCGGCGCGAGGTGACGGCGAGCGTAAGTGTGAGTGTCGATCCGGTCGGCCCGGCGTGCCTGGCCACGTCGTCCATGGTCAACCGGCGGCTCAGGCGCGGCGCTCTGGCCTGCAGCTACATAGCGGGTTGCACAATTGTACGCATGGCAAGTCCTGGCCCGGTCCTTACATTGTCGGCATGACGTGGACAGAGCTGGTTATGACGTCGGCGCCGACGAAAGGTGACCAGCCCGCGGTGAGCGACGTCAGGACCGGTGAGGTGTTGTCGTACGCCGCGTTCGTGCGCCGCGTCACGCGCGCCGCGGCGGGCCTGCGCCGCAACGGCCTCCAGCAGGGCGAGCACGTGATCGTCGACGTTTCGCTCGGTGTGTCTCTGCCTGTCGTGGTCCACTCCGTCGCCTGGGCCGGCGGGGTCTCGATGCTCGCGTCCACCGGCAAGGCCCGCATGATGATCACATCGCGCGACTACGACCCGCTCGCCGTGCAGGTGGACCGGGTCTTCTCCGTCCGGCCGGGGCCGGGCGTCAGGCCGTTCGGCGAGCTGTTGCTCAGCAAGGGCGTGGAGTTCGGGCCGCTCGCGGGGCCGGCGGTCACGCTCGACGGCGTGCGCGTGTTCGACCACATCGAGCTGGCCGGCGACCTGCGCAGGCTGGCCGCCCGCCTGGCGATCGGCAAGGACGACGTCGTGATCAGCGCGGTCAGCGAGCCGTTCACGGGCCTGCGGGTGATGGATCTGGCGATGATGGCCGGCGCCCACGTGGTGCTCGCCCACGACCCGAGCGTGATCGCGTGCCGCGTGCTGGCAGAGGAGCGCAGGGCCACCATGATCGTCGCACCGTACGATCTGGCCAGACGCCTGCTCGGCGACCCCATCCTGCGCGTCGTGGACGAGAGAGCGGTCGTGAGCTCGCTCGGCCTGTGAAAGGCCGGAGCTCGCTCGGCCTGTGACAGGCCCTTCCTGAGGCCCTTCACGTCCGGGAGGGCCACCTCTGAGGCTCTCACGGTAGCGGGCTCCCTCATGAGCATCGTGAGCTTCGCCGGGCTGTGTAACACTGTGCAAAAGGGTGATCCTTCAACGACGCAGGGTGACCGCATGCCAGAGCCCCCCAGGCACAATCTCCCCGCAGAGCCCAACCGGTTCGTCGGCCGCGAACGCGACCTCGAAGACCTCGGCGGGCTGTTCGGTCAGGCGCGCGTCGTGACCCTGTGCGGCGTCGGCGGCATCGGCAAGACCCGGCTGGCCCTGCGGGTCGCCGCGGGGCTGCTGCCGAGCTTCGCCGACGGAGTCTGGCTGATCGAGATGGCCAGGCTCGGCCGCGCCGAGCTCGTCGTGCCGGAGATCGCCCGCGTCCTGCGGATCCGCGCGGAGGCCAACCGGCCGCTGCTCGACACCGTGACGGCCAGGCTGCGCGACCTGCGCTGCCTGCTGGTGCTCGACAACTGCGAGCACCTGATCGACGTGTGCGCCGAGGTGACGGCCGGCCTGGTGGCCTCGTGCCCGCGGCTGAGCGTCATGGCCACCAGCAGGGAGCCGCTGCGCATCGCCAGCGAGCTGATCTGGCGGGTGCCGCCGCTCGACCTGCCCGACGCCGAGAGCGCCGATGCCGAGTCCGTCCAGCTGTTCCTGGACCGGGCGGCGGCCGCGGGCACCCGCCTCGGGCCGGACAGCCTGCCTGATGTCGTACGCCTGTGCCGGGCGCTCGACGGGCTGCCGCTGGCGCTGGAGCTGGCGGCGGCCCGCACCAGCCTGCTCAATCCCGGGCAGATCGCCGACCGCATCGACGATCGTTTCTCGCTGCTCACCACGGGCGGCCGTACCGCCCCCGCCCGGCAACGCACGCTGCTGGCGGCCGTCGAGTGGAGCTACGACCTGCTGTCGACCAAGGAGCAGGTGCTGCTGCGCCGGTTGTCGGCGTTCGCCGGCGCCTTCGATCTGGAGCTGGCCGAGCAGGTCTGCGCCGATCAGCCCCTCTCACCCGCGGAGATCGTCGACCTGCTCGGGAGCCTCGTCGACAAGTCGCTCGTGTTGTGCGACGAGAGCCGCACGCGCTACTGGCTGCTGGAGACGATCAAGCGCTACGCGGTCGATCGCCTCCAGCAGGCCGGGGAGCGCGAGCTCCTCCGCGAGCGGCACCTTCGCGTGCTCTGCGAGTTGCAGGCACGCCACTTCGTGACCGAGATGATCGAGCAGGGCGTGCCGTGGCCCGCGCGGCTGCGTGCCCTGACCGCGGG
This sequence comes from Nonomuraea polychroma, assembly GCF_004011505.1. Classification (NCBI taxonomy): domain Bacteria; kingdom Bacillati; phylum Actinomycetota; class Actinomycetes; order Streptosporangiales; family Streptosporangiaceae; genus Nonomuraea; species Nonomuraea polychroma. The sequence goes on along the minus strand of NZ_SAUN01000001.1, from coordinate 7,441,210 downwards.
CAGGAACCTGCTCGACGACCAGCGGGCGGCGCTCGACTGGGCCGTCGAGTCCGGGAACGTGTCACTGGGTCTGCGCCTCTGCGCCACCAGCATCGGGCTGCTGCGGGCCGGCGGCCTGACGGAGATCGTCAGCTGGACCGAGCGGCTGCTCTCGCTCGATCTTTCCCGCGTGCCCGCCGAGCAGATCGCGTACGTCAAGGCGTACCTCGCCTATGGCTTGACGGCGCGTGACGAGCTGGGCCGCGCGCTGGAGGTGGCCGAGGAGAGCCTGGCCGGCATGTCGCCGGCCCACCAGTTCCCGCGCTGCGTCATGCTCAACATCATCGTGACGGTGCTGCTTCGCATGGGCCGGGCCGACGAGGCGCTGGGCTACGCGGAGGAGAGCCTGGCCATCGCCACCCGCTGCGGCGACGCGTGGAACCAGGCCGTGGGGCTGGCCGGGCTGTCGGCGGTGGCTCTGATGCGCGGCCGGTTGCGGGAGGCGCAGCGGCACGGCGAAGAGGCGCTCGCCCGGGCCCGCGAGCACGGCCACCGCTGGATCATGGCCAGGACCGCGGCCCAGCTCGGCGCGGTGGCCGAGGCCCGCGGTGACCTGGTCGCGGCCGAGAGTCACTACGCGATGGCCGTCCCGTGGCTGCGCGAGCTGGGGGGCGACGTCGACCTCGGGCGCTGCCTGGCCAGGACGGGCCGGATCGCGGCGATGCTGCACGACTTCGGCGCCGCCAGGGAGCGGCTGGCCGCGAGCCTCGCGCTGAGCAGGGAGGCCGGGCAACGCCAGGGTGTGGCCCGCTGTCTCGTGGGGTTGTCAGTGCTGGCGGAGCAGGAAGGGGACCTGGAGGGCGCCGTGCTGGCCGCCGCGGCGGCGTCCGCGCTACGCGAGTCCATCGGGCAACATTCGGCCACGACCAGGATCGAGGAGCTGCTCGGCAGGGCCCGTGCCAAGCTGGGCGAGGGCCGCGCCATGTCGCTGTGGTCGCGGGGCCGGGTGATGAGCCCCGACGACGCCGCCCGCCACGTGCTGGAGGGCGAACGTGCGGCGCCCGAGAGGCCGGCGGCCGCCGCGCCCGTCAAACCCTCGCTGCTGACCGCCCGCGAGCAGGAGATCGCCGGCCTGCTCACCCGTGGCCTGTCCAACAGGGCCATCGCGGAAGAGCTGGTGATCAGCCCGGCCACGGTCGCCCGGCATATCGCCAACATCATGGAAAAGCTGGGCTACTCCTCCCGCGCGCAGATCGCGGTGTGGGCCGCAGAACATTCTTCGAATTCTTCTGCATAGGCATCTGCATATTCCGCCCCATGTACGCACGAGACGCCCTCCCTACCGTGGGCGGCATGGATGAGCGCATCGTCATCGTGGACTCCGACACGGGCCTGAGGCTCACCGAGGAGCAACTGGACGAGAGGTCCGCCGTCGCGATCATCCAGCTGCGGCGCAGGGGCGTGCGGGCGGGCGACACCGTGCTCATCTGCCTGCCGGTCGGTCCTGACCTGCTCGTGGCGGCCGACGCCGTGATCGCGGTGGGCGGTGTGGCCTGGCCGGTGCCCACCGAGCTCGACCCGTACGCACTTCATGAGCGCATCGAGGCCAGCCGGGCCCGCGTGCTGATCTCCGACCTCCCGCACGCGCTGGAGGCGGCGGAGGAGTCCCGGGTCCGGATCGTCATGGGCGCCGCAGACCTCAGCATGTATCCGAACAGTCGCGGACTCTCCACGGAAAGTGATCGCATCCAGCCTTTGGACGGGGGAGGATAAGGGGGAAGGTGATCCCCTCGCGACCACTTGGGCTTACATGACCGCGCACAACCTCCCAGCCGAGCCCAACCGCTTCGTCGGACGCGCGCGCGACGTGGCCGAGCTCAGCGCGCTCGTCCGGCAGCATCGGGTGGTCACGCTGTGCGGAGTGGGCGGCATCGGGAAGACCCGCCTGTCGCTGCGTGTGGCGGCGCGGGCGGTGCCCTGGTTCGCCGACGGTGTGTGGCTGGTCGAGCTGGGCCGCATCGGCGACCCCGAGCTGATCGTCAACGAGATGGCCGAGGTGCTCGGCGTCCGCGACGAGATCCCCGGCCGGCTCCTCGACGGCCTGCGCGTACGCCTGCGCGAGGCCAGGGCGCTGATCCTCCTGGACAACTGCGAGCACCTGGTGGAGCGCTGCGCGCAACTGGTCGCCGGCCTGATCGCCGAGTGCCCGTGGTTGCGGTTCCTGCTCACCAGCCGCGAGCCGCTGCGGATCCCGGGCGAGCTGGTGTGGCGGGTGCCGCCGCTCGAGCTGCCCGACGAGCACCATCAGGACGCCGAGTCCGTGCTGCTCTTCGTCGAACGGGCGGCGGCGGCCGGCGCCCGCGAGGTGACCGCGAGCATGGAGGACGTCGTACGCCTGTGCCGCGCGCTCGACGGCCTGCCGCTGGCGCTGGAGCTGGCGGCGGCCCGCACCAGCCTGCTGAGCCCGGGCCGCATCGCCGACCGCCTCGGCAACCGGTTCGGCCTGCTCACCACCGGCGACCGCACCGCGCCGCCCCGGCAGCGCACCCTCCTGGCGACCGTCGAGTGGAGCCACGACCTGCTCCAGCCCAAGGAACGCGTGTTGTTGCGCCGGTTGTCGGTGTTCGCCGGCCTGTTCGATCTCGGCCTGGCCGAGCGGGTGTGCGCCGACGGCGGCATCCTGCGCAAGGCGGAGCTGCTCGACCTGCTCAGCGGCCTGGTGGACAAGTCGCTCGTGCTCCACCACGACGCCGGCGGCGGCTACCGGATGCTGGAGACCATCAGGCAATACGCCGCCGAGCGGCTGTCCGAGGCCGGTGAGGACGCCCGGCTGCGCGCCCGCCACCTGCGGGTGATCTGCGAGGAGATGGAGCGCTGCTACGAGGGGGGCTCCCTGGATCGGCGGATGCCGTGGAGCAAGCGGTTCCCGCATTTCGCCAGGGGCCGCGGCCTGCTCGACGACTGCCGCATCGCGGTGGACTGGGCGGTGGAGTCCCGTGATCCGGTGCTCGGCCTGCGCCTGGCCCGCGCGGCCCTGTCGATCCTGGCCGTACGCGGCGACCTGGGGGAGAGTGTCGGCTGGCACGAGCGGCTGCTCGCGCTGGACCTGTCCGGGGTGCCGGGTGACCTGATCGCGGTGGCCAAGGGTGGACTGGCGTACGGGCTGGAGCTCTGCGACGAGCTGGGCCGCGCCGAGGAGCTCATTGTGCAGGCCGTGGAGGAGCAGAAGAGACACCCGTACACACACTGGCTGGGCATCTCGTACGGCGTGGCGCTGACCGTGTTCTTCCGCACCGGGCGGAGCGAGCGCGCGCTGCCTTACCTGGAGGAGCTGGAGGCCGCGGCCGAAGCCCACGACGATCTGTTCAATCTGGCCACGGCCCGGATCGCGCAGCTCAACCTGGCGCTGTTCCGCGGGCAGGTGCGTTACGCGCGCCGCCGCGGCGAGGAGGCGCTCGCCCTGGGCAGGGAGTCCGGGCACCACTGGACGCAGGCCAGGGCGCTGACCCACCTCGGCGCGGTGGACGAGGCCGACGGCGACCTGGAGGCGGCCATGGCGCACCACATGGCCGCCCTGTCGCTGCTTGAGGACATGGACAACCGGGTCGAGCTGGCCCGCTGCCACGCCAAGATCGGCCGGGTGGCGGCCGGGCTCGGCGACTACGCCGCCGCCCGCCGCCACGTGGCCGCCGGACTGGCCTTGAGCAGGCAGAGCGGGCAGCGCCGCGGGATCCTGCGCACGCTCATGGCCCTCGCCGCGCTCGCCCAGGCGCAGGGCGACCTCGAGGGCGCGGTGCTGGCCGCGGCGGCGGGCACCGCGCTGCGCGAGTCCATCGGCCAGTACGGCACGCCCGGCCGGGTGCAGCAGCTGCTGGCGCCCGCCCGGGCCCGGCTCGGCGAGGGCCGGGTGGCGCTGCTGTGGTCCAGGGGCGTGGACAGCCCGCCCGAGGACGTCGCCGCGCGGGTGCTCGCTGGCGACACCGCCGCCGTGCCGCCGCTTCGGTGGCCCGCGGCGACGGGCTCGGAGACCGCTGCCTCGCCCCCGTCGGGGCTCGCCGGCCCGCGGTACTACGGGCTGACCTCCAGGGAGCAGGAGATCGCCGCATTGCTCACCCGCGGGCTGAGCAACCGGATGATCGCGCTGGAGCTCATGATCAGCCCGGCGACGGTGGCCAAGCACGTCGCCAACATCATGGAGAAGCTGGGCTTCACCTCACGCGCCCAGATCGCGGTGTGGGCGGCCGAGCACGGGCTCGATGCCGAGGAGAAGGCCGCGCGTGAGGCGGGCATCGAGCGAGCATAAGCTCGTATTCATGCCTTTCGCGCCCAACTTCCCCGTCATGCTCCGGACCGAGGACGGGATTCGCATCGACGCCGCCCACACTCCGTCTGCAAGGACAGACCTGGGGATCGTGGTGGCGCACGGCTTCACCGGGTCGTGGCGGGAGCGGCCGGCGCGCCGCATCGTGCACGTGCTCAGCGGGTACGGCGGCGTGATCGCCTTCGACTTCCGCGGCCACGGCCGCTCCGGCGGCGAGTCCACCGTGGGCGACCAGGAGATCCTTGACGTGGAGGCGGCCGTCAGGCACGCCCGTGTGGTGGGCTACTCGAAGATCGCGGTCGTGGGCTTCTCCATGGGTGCGGCGGTGGGCGTGCGGCACGCGGGCCTGCGTGGCGGGGTGGACGCGGTGGTGGCGGTGAGCGGCCCCGCCCGCTGGTACTACCGGGGCACCAAGCCGATGCGGCAGGTGCACTGGGCCATCGAGCAGCCCTTCGGGCGGTGGGCGGCCAGGGTGGCCAAGCGCACGAGGATCGCCCGCGGCCGGTGGGACCCGATCCCGATGCCGCCCCACGAGGCCGCCGCGCTCATCTCCCCGGCCCCTTTGCTGATCGTGCACGGCGACGCCGACGCGTTCTTCCCGCTGGAGCACGCCCATCAGTTGTACGCCGGCGCGCGCGAGCCCAAAGAGCTCTGGATCGAGCCCGGATACGGCCACGCCGAGACCGCGGCGACCCCCGCACTCATCCGCAGAATCGGCAAATGGATCTCTTCGAACTTTTCATGAGTAAAACACGTCTACCTAGAGCGGATGGAAGGAAACCGCCGGGAGAAAGTCCCTGGGGAAGGAAACCGTCGATGCGGTGGACGTGGGACATACTTCAGTAGTCGGGCGGTCGCCCAGCGTCGCGGGGGCGCGCTGGGTGGCATCCTGCACGAGGGCCCCGCGACACATCGCGCGGGGCCCCGGGCAGGACTCCTCCTTAGCCCAGACGGGCGATCGACTTGTACTCGAGGTAACCCTGCAGGCCCTCCGGCCCCAGTTCGCGGCCGATGCCGCTGGCCTTGTAGCCGCCGAAGGGCGCGTTGGTCTCCAGCATGAAGCAGTTGACGCCGTAGGTGCCGGTGCGCACCTGGCGCGCCACCTCCATGCCGCGTTCGGTGTCGCCCGTCCACACCGTGCCCGCCAGGCCGTAGTCGCTGTCGTTGGCGATCCTGACGGCGTCCGCCTCGTCCTCGTACGGGATCACGGCCAGGACCGGGCCGAAGATCTCCTCGCGGGCGATGCGCATGTCGTTGGTGACGCCGGCGAAGACGGTGGGGGAGACGTACCAGCCGCGGTCGTGCGGCCGGTCGAGGCCGCCGACGACGACCTTGGCGCCCTCGTCCATGCCGATCTTGATGTATCCCTCGACTCTCTCCTGCTGCCGTTGGGCCACGAGCGGGCCGATGCCGGTGGCCGGGTCGGCGGGGTCGCCGACGGGCTGGGAGTTGACCATGTTGGCGACCGCCTCGACGACCTCGTCGTAGCGGTTGCGCGAGGCCAGGATGCGAGTCTGCGCCACGCATGCCTGCCCGTTGTTCATGAGCGAGGCCATCGACAGGAAGCCCATGCTGGCGGCCAGGTCGGCGTCGTCCAGGATGATCGCGGCCGACTTGCCGCCCAGCTCCAGGCTGACCCGCTTGAGCTGCTCGCCGCAGATGGCGCCGATGCGGCGGCCCGCCGCGGTGGACCCGGTGAAGGCCACCTTGTCCACGCCCGGGTGCGAGATCAGGTGCTCGCCGACCTCGCGTCCTGCGGCCACGATGTTGAGCACGCCGGCGGGCACGCCTGCCTCGGCCACCCACTCGGCCAGCAGGTACGCGTCCAGCGGCGTCTCCGGCGCCGGCTTGAGCACGACCGTGCAGCCGGCCAGCAGCGCGGGCGCGAGCTTGGTCATCGTGACGAACTGCGGGACGTTCCACGGCACCACGGCCGCCACCACGCCCACGGGCTCGCGTCGCACCGTGACCGGGCCGAACAGCCCGGGCCGCTGCTCCTCCTGCTCGTACGTCTTGCCCAGCTCGGCGTAGTACTGCAGCATGCCGAGCGGCTGCGGCGCCTGCGCGAGGTTGGAGAACGTGATCGGCGAGCCCATTTCCTCCGTGATGAGCTGGGCCATCTCGCCCTGCCGCTCGTTGTAGATCGCGGCCAGCCTGCCGATGACCTCGGCCCGCTCGGCGAACGTCATCCGCGGCCACGGCCCGTGGTCGAACGCCTCACGGGCGGCCGCCACCGCGCGTTCCATGTCCGCGGCCGTGCCTTCCGGCACCCGGCCGACGACCTCCTCGGTGTGCGGTGAGACGACGTCGATCGTTCCCGTGCCCGCCGGGGCCACCCATTCGCCCCCGATGAACAGCGTGTCGTGCTGGCGCATGTCGTGAGCCTCCTGCTGTGTTTTCCCGATCAACCAACCCTGTATCCCAACCAACCGACCCCGGCCGACCTCCCGGCGACCTCCCGGCCTAATGCTTGCTTGTTCGCGGGATGTCCCAAGCCGACCGAACCATGTTCTGTCCGTGCACGCAAGAGGGGCGCGGCACCAGCGTGCCGCGCCCCTCAGTAACGGCTCAGCGAGGATCGCCGAGCAGGTGCAGCATGGACCGCTTGATCAGGTCCGTACGTGTCGCCTGGTCGGTGATGCTCTCAGCGCCGAAGCCGAGGTAGACGGTGTCCTTGGTGACGATGCCGCCGCCTTCCTCGAAGACTTGGTCGGTGCGGAACCAGTTGTTGATCGACGTTGAGGTGCCCCCGGGCGGCGCCCCGACGGTCCAGCCGCCGAGGTCGGACTCGAACGAGGTCTCCTCGGCCGTCGCGCCGTCCAGCGTGACCTTGAAGTCGTCGAGGAAGACGCCCGCGCCCTGGGTGGCCCAGTCGCTGATGTAGGAGATGGACAGCTCGACCTGCTTGCCCGCGTACGGGGTCAGGTCGATCTTCCACTGCTGCCAGCCGGCCGAGTTGCCCGAGGCCGCGTGCCACGAGCCGGAAGTGCCGGTCGGCTCGCAGTTGACGCCCTGGTAGCGCTGGGTGAACGGGTGGATCGTGCGCCAGCCGCCGCTGCTCTCGGTCAGGCAGCTGTCGCCGGTCTCCTGGGTGGTGTGCCCGTTGGCGTCCGGCAGCGTGGTCCAGTCGTCGCCGCCGGCCGTGCGGGCCTCCACGGTCAGGAAGTCCCAGGCGGCCTCGGTGTCGTACGACGTCCAGAACGACAGGTCGCCGCTCGTCTTGCCGGTCAGGTCGATGGTCTTGGTCAGCCGCTTCCACGAGACGTCGGCGATGCCGCTGTAGACGTCCCACGCGCCGGTGTGCGGGTCGAACGGGCCGCCCGGGCGTACCCACTTGACCTGGGCGGAGCTTTCGAACAGCGGGAACTGCTGCGCGGGAAGGATCGCCGAGGTCGCCACGAACGAGTTGGTGTGGCTGGGCTCCAGCGTGGCGTTGAAGCCGTCGAACCTGCCGCCGTTGCCGGTCAGCGGGTACGGCTGCCCGGTGTCGTGGTCGGTGCCCGCGTCGTCGAAGAAGACGTAGGCGCCCAGGTAGTACTGCTGGAAGTCGTTGAACACCGGGATGCACGGCGGGTCGTCGGCCACGGTGCACTCGGACTGCGCGGGCTGGTCCGGCTCGTAGTAGTACGCGCCGTTGTTGTTGGCCGCGTACGACGCGAACTTGCCGGCGTGCAGCAGCTTGCCGCCCTCGTTGAGGTAGTCGCGCACGGCAAGCTCGGTGTCCACGCCGCCCTTGGACGTGGTTCCCGGCACCTGGCCGGTCGAGCGCGGGATGATGTCGTCGCCGGTCTCCCACACCACGGCCTTGTAGTGGCTGAGCACGCCCAGCGGGTGCGGGGCCTTGCGGCCCATCTTGTCCATGTCGTACACGTCCGAGGTGTAGCCGGCCGCCGTCAGCGCCGCGGCGTACTCGTCGGCGTACTTGGCCTCGGTCACGCCCTGGACGGGGCTGATGCCGGTGACGTCCTCCGTGGCCAGCACCAGCACCTGGCCGCCGATGTCCGCGGCGACGGTGTAGGTGAAGTCGGCGCACTTCTTCCCGATCGAGGTGAACCAGACCTTCACCTTGTCGCCGGGCTCGGTGCCGGTGATCTTGCCGCGCATCCAGTGGTAGTAGCGGTTGTAGCCCTTGCCGTAGCGCTCGCCGCCCTTCCACTCGCCGGTCAGCACGGTCTTGGTGCGTCCGCCGTTGACCTGGTAGTTCAGGAAGACAGGGCCGAGCTTGCGCTTGGCGTTGACCTGGACGACCTGGTCCTTTCCGTGGCTGACCTCGAACGGGTCGAGCACGAAGTCGGGGGTCTTGTTGCCCAGGTGGCTCACCGGCTCGGCCGGGTTGACCGCCGACTTGGCGACGTCGAGCGCGAACGGCAGGTTCTTCTCGAACTCCGCCTGCACCAGGGCCTCGGCGTCGGGGAAGACGAAGCCGCAGCCGTCGCAGCCCTCGTTCAGCTCCGGCGTCCACGACAGCGTGCCGTGCTGGAAGTGTGCCTGGTCATTGGTGTCGCCGTTGGTGGTGTAGAGCTCGGCGCCGAGGTCCGGGTCGAACCCGGGGACGGCGGGCTTGTCGTCGGTGCCGGTGAGCGCCTCGTAGATCGGGTTGTCGGCCGTCTCCGTGGCGATCTGGAAGCCGATCGGGTAGAGCAGCAGCGGGCCGTAGGAGTGGTAGTTCAGCTGCATCTCGAACCCGACGCGCTTGAGCAGGCCGTCCATGGCCTTGGTCTCCGGCTCGCTGGCCGGGCCCGAGCCGCGGTAGGTGTCGCTGCTCGTGACGCTCGACGAGCCCTCTTCGTCGTAGTGGAAGTTCGTGGGGAAGTTTCGGTTCGGGTCGACGCCGTCGCCGATTGTGATCTTGCCGTCGCCGTTGTTGTCACGCAGGTTCTTGCGCCACAGGCGGTTGCCTTCGGTGAACGTGAAGTCGTAGCCGTCGGGGTTGGCCACCGGCACGAACCACAACTCGGTCTTGTTGAGCAGGTCCTTGAGTGCGGTCTTGTTCGCGATCACGTACTTGAGCAGCCGCATGTCGACCTCGGTGGTGATCCACTCGCGGGCGTGCTGCGTGGCGGAGAAGAGGGTGGACGGCTTGAGGCCGTCGGGAAGCACCCGCGCGCCGGTGGTCACCTTGGCGGCCAGGATGTCCTTGCCCTGCACGGACTTGCCGATGGACTGGAGCTTGACGATGTCCTTGTTGGCGTTCGCGATGGCCTTGAGCTGGTCGGCGATGCCGCCGGGCTCGGAGTAGGACTTCCAGACGGTGTAGCCGCCGCTCGCCTGCGCTTTGGCGGCCTGCAACTGGGTCTGGCCCTGGGGGTTGCGTACGGGCTCGGGTTTGTAGCCGAGCTTCTTCAGCCCGGCCAGGTCCGCCTGCGCGGCGGTCAGTTCCACGTGCTCCTTGTCGCCCTTGGTCTCGTGCTGGACGACGTCGAAGCCCTTCTCCCTGAGTGTCTGGCTGGTGCCTGGCGTGCTCTCGAGCTGGTAGAGCTCTATCTGATCGCTGGGCGGCAGCGGGTCCGCGGACGATGGGGTGGCGATGGCCACGAGTGAGGTGCCTAAGCCGAGGATCACGGCTGCGGCGAGAGTTGTTGATCGAGACAACGGTCTGCCCCTTCGCAGAGACGGAGTTCGATCCATCTCAGACCGTTGGAGCGATCTAAGCAAGACCTAAGTTTTAGATCCCCGTTAACTACGGCAAAGTGTGCTAAACCTCGCCAAAGGTGCGGCAGTTCCGTCGTTCGGATGACAGGGATCAAGATCATCTTCTATAGTTTCGGTCCGTCTATGAGGGGAGGGACGGGTGTGAGAATCTGGCGGTTCGCCGTTCTTGTCGCCGTCCTCTCCGGCCTGCTCGGACTTCACTCGCCGCAGCCGGCGTCGGCCGATCCCAGCCCCGCTGAGCTGCGTAAGCTCACCAAGCAGGCGGCCCGGCTCAACGAGCTCTACCGGGGCCAGATCCAGAGCCTGGAGGAGATCAGGATCCAGGCCAAGAGGGCCACCGACACCTCGAGCGATCTCCAGGCCCGGCTCGCGGCCGCTCAGGCGGACGTGGGACGCATCGCTCAGACCGCGTACATGGTGGGTCCGCTCGACGGCATCCAGCTTCTCGGCATGAAGGCCCAGCCGCACCAGATCCTGGGCCAGGCGGCCAACATGGCCTACATGGCCACCGAGCGGACCGAGCGCGTCAAAAGCATCCAGAGCCTGATCGAGAAGTCCAAAGAGGCCAAGCTCAACGCCAACGACAAGATCGAGAAGCTGAAGAAGGAGATCAAGACCCTGCAGAGCAAGCGCGACGAGATCCAGCGCCTGCTCAACAAGTACGGTTTCCAGCAGCCCGGCGGGGCGGAGGGCCTGACTCAGCGCATGATCACGGTACGCGCCGAGATCATGCAGAACTTCCCCATGAAGTACGGCGTCGGCTGCCTGCGCCCCGGCGACCCCGGCGAGCACGGCAAGGGCCGGGCCTGCGACTTCATGATGTCGCGAGGCGGCACCATGGCCGCCGGGGCCGACGCCGCCAACGGTGACGCCCTGTCCGACTGGCTCATCAAGAACGGCCCCAGGCTCGGCGTGATGTACATCATCTGGAAGCAGCGTTACTACGACATCCGCTCAGGGGGCGGCTGGGATCCGATGTCGGACCGCGGCGGGGTCACCGCCAACCACTACGACCACGTTCACGTGTCGGTGTTCTGACGCTCCAGGAAACCCTTCAGCCAGGCGTAGGACGCCTTCGGGGTGCGGCGCTGGGTGGCGAAGTCCACGTGCACCAGGCCGAAGCGCTGGTGGTAACCCTCGGCCCACTCGAAGTTGTCCAGCAGGGACCAGACGAAGTAGCCGCGTACGTCCACGCCCTCTTCCATGGCCTGCCGCATCGCGGCGATGTGGCTCTCCAGGAACGCGATGCGGGCCTGGTCGTCGACCGTGACCGTGTCGTCGTTCGAGCAGCCGTTCTCGGTGATGAGGATGGGCGGGAGCGCGGCGCCGTACCTGGCCTTGAGGCCGGTGAGGAGCTCGCGCAGGCCGTCGGGGACGATCGGCCAGCCGAACGCCGTCGTGGGGTAGCCGGTGATGCCGGCGTCCGCGAAGGGGAGTCCTCCGGAGGTCGGGGCGGCGATGCGGGTGGGGTTGTAGTAGTTGACGCCCAGGGCGTCCAGGGGGGTGGCGATGACGTCGAGGTCGCCGTCGCGGACGACGTCCAGGGTCGGGACGTAAGCCGATAGATCTGGATATTTCCCCAGAAGGATGGGGTCGTTGAACAGGCGGTTGTGCAGGATGTCGTAGGCCTCGGCGGCCCTCAGGTCGGGCTCCCGCTGGGAGGCCGGCCAGACGGGCGTGCAGTTGTTCGTGATGGCGACCTGGGCCACGCCCGCGGCTCTCAGCGCCCGCACGGCCAGGCCGTGGGCCAGGAGCTGATGGTGCGCGGCCGGCAGCGCGCCGGTCAGCAGGGCCTCGCCGGGGGCGTGCACGCCCATGGCGTAGCCGAAGGCCATGTGCACGAACGGCTCGTTCAGGGTGATCCACAGGGGAACGCGGTCGGCGAGGCGGTGGGCGACGGTGGCGGCGTACTCGGCGAACATTTCCGATATTTCGCGATTCAGCCACCCGCCGCGATCCTGCAGCGCCTGCGGCAGGTCCCAGTGGAACAACGTGGGCACCGGCTGGATGCCCGCCTCCAGCAGGGCGTCCACGAGCCGTTCGTAGAAGTCGAGGCCTTTGGCGTTCGCCGGGCGCGCACCGAGAGGCTGGACGCGGGGCCAGGCGATGGAGAACCGGTAGGCGTTCACGCCGAGGCCGGACATGAGGGCGACGTCCTCGCGCCAGCGGTGGTAGTGGTCGCACGCCACGTCCCCGGTGTGGCCGTCTCTGGTGCGGCCGGGCTCGTGGGCGAACGTGTCCCAGATGGAGACGCCTCTGCCGTCCTCGGTGACAGCGCCCTCGATCTGGTAAGCGGCGGTGGCCGTACCCCAAAGGAACATGCCGCGCTCCCTGTATAGATGTGAGTGATGCTCATGTTATCTGAATCCCAAGAGACTCCCTGTACCTCCTGGTAATACGTCAGGATGGGAACATGACGAGTATCTTGCGCCGCCGTCCCGCCCAGCGTCGCAGCGTGGAGCGGGTGGAGCGGATGCTCGACGAGTGCGCGCTGCTGCTCGACGAGGTTGGATACGAGGGGCTGACCACGAAAGAGGTGGCGCGCCGGGCCGAGGTGCCGATCGGCACGTTTTACCAGTTCTTCCGCGACAAGCAGGGGCTGGTGCGCGCGCTGGCGCTGCGCAACCTCGACGCGTTCCTCGAGCGGATCACCGAGCGCATCGCCACGGCCGATCTCGGGCACTGGACCGACCTGGTCGACCTGGCCATCGACGAGTTCGTCGACATGAAGCGCACCACGCCGGGGTTCGCGGTCATGGACTTCGGCGAGGTGCTCACCGCGCCGGGCGGGCCGGCGATCCCGGGCACCAATCGGGCGCTCGACGGGTCGAAGGACAACAACGCGATCGTGGCCGACCGGTTGCGTGCCCTCACGATGGACGTGCTGGACGCCCCGGCGGGGCCGGGGCTCGATCGGGCGCTGGTGGTGGCGGTCGAGGCCACGGACGCGGTGCTCAAACTCGCCTTTCGCGTCGACCCCCGAGGCGACGCGGCGCTGATCGCCGAGTGCAAACAACTGGTCCGCCGCTACCTCGCCGACCACCTCCCCTAACCCACCGCCCCGGCCTCGGTGGCCGACACGCCGTGTCGGTCATGCGACGCGCTCTCGCCATGCGGTGTCGTCTCGGCATGAGCGCCCGGCTCTCGCCACGTGACGTGAGGCCGCCTCGGCCAGGCCGTGCTCCGTTGGCGGGGCCGTGCTGCGTCGGCCACGCCATGCCGCGCCGGGTCAGCCGTGTCTCGCCGGGGCGGCCATGGGGCGCCGTCCCGGGCCGGCGGGCCGTGGCGGGGCCCGAGACGGCACGTGGCGGGGGACGCATGCCCGGCCTGGGCGATCGCTCCAGGGCTGGGTCCGCCAGCGGTGTGACGCGGCGGCGGCCGGGACGGCGGGTCGGCGTGGAGGGCGGTGGGAGGACGTGGTGGCGGGGCGGCGGTCAGGCCGGGGTGTCCAGGCGGGCGCGCAGGTCGGGGTCCAGCTTGAGGTCGGCGGCGCCGATGGCCTCCTCCACCTGGGCCATCGTCGAGACGCCGACGATCGGGACGATGCCGTCGGCCATCATCCACGCCAGGACCACCTGGTTCGCCGTCGCGCCGAGCTCGTTCGCCACGTCATGAAGCACGGCCAGCCGCCGGGTGGTGCCCGGGTGGTCGTAGATCTCCGAGATCGGCCGATCAGGGCGCGTGTAGGCGCCGAACATCAGCGTGTTGTACGCCCACAAGGTCATGTCCTGCTCGGCGGCCAGATAGTCCAGCAGCTCGTCCGTCACCAGCCTGTGCCCCGCCTCCGCGGGCTTGGTGAGCGGCCGCGGCCGCAGGTACGTGTGCCGCAGCTGCACGTACGTGTACGGCATCCACCCCCGTGCCAACGAGATGTTCCTGCCCCGGTCCAGCCGCCAGGTGGCGACGTTGCTCGCCCCCAGGGCGCGCACCTTGCCCTGCACGGCCAGCTCGTTGAACGCCCCCAGAGTCTCCTCCAGCGGCACGGACCGGTCCTCGATGTGCGCCCAGTACAGGTCGACGTAGTCGGTCCCCAGCCTCTGGAGGCTGCCTTCCGCGGCCCTGGCGATGGCGGGCGCCGACAGACCCTCTGCGGAGTCCAGGGTTCTGTCGCCGGGGACGGTGGGCCGCGCCCCGGCCTTCGTGCTGATGAAGATCTCGTCCCGGTTGCCGCGGGCGGCCATCCAGGCGCCGATGGCCTGCTCGCTCTCGTCGCCGGTGCAGCCCTCCACCCAGAAGGGGTAGTTGTTGGCCGTGTCGAGCATGGTGCCGCCGGCCTCGTGGAAGCGGTCCAGGATGGCGAAGGTGTCCTTCAGATCGACGCCGGTGCCGAAGTGAATGGTGCCGAGTGCGATGTTCATGGCCCCGACTGTGTGACCTGGAGTGCGCTCCAGGTCAAGCGGGTTGACCTGGAGCGCACTCCAGGTGGGAAACTAGAGGCCGTGACGGTGTATACGCCTGCGGAAGCGGTCGAGGAGACCGGCTTCAGTCTCGACACTTTGCGGTATTACGAGAAGATCGGCCTGCTGGAGCGTGTCGACAGGAACGCGGCAGGTCAGCGCAGGTTCAGCCAGAACGACATCGGCTGGCTGGGCATGCTGCGCTGCCTGCGCGACACGGGCATGCCGATCGCCACGATGTTGCGCTTCGCCGAGCTCGTCCGCGCGGGGGACCACACGATCCCGGACCGGATCAAGCTCCTGGAGGAGCACGACAGCCAGGTTCAGGCGCAGATCAACAACCTGGCCGAGCGGCAGCGCTATATTCACAACAAGATCTCCTACTACCGCAGCGTCATGTAATACCGCCTTTGCCCTCCGGCCGATAAACCAAGATCCATGGCCGGATCGAAGGGCGGGCCGATCAACAGGTCGCTGGGCCACGTCGCCATGGCCGGCGCGGCGATGTTGTTCCTGCTGCTGGGGCACATCACGATCGTGCAGGCGTTCGGCTCCCAGGCGCTCAACGCCGACCGCAGGAACGAGCGGCCGTTGATCGCCAGGTTCGGCCATCCGCGCGGCGACATCCTGACCTACGACGGCACGGCCATCGCCACGAGCCGCCCGGCCGGCGGAGGGCCGTACCTCTACCAGCGGGTCTACCGGCACGGCGAGCTCTACGCGCCGGTCACGGGCCACCTGGCGCTCTACCGCTCCACCGGCATCGAGCGGGCGCAGAACGCGGTGTTGTCCGGCGACGACGCCAAGGTCAAGGTCAGGTCGCTGGTCCGGGACGGCACCGCCGAAGGTGCCGACGTCCGGCTGACGATCAGCGATCGGGCGCAGTGGGCGGCGTACCAGAGTCTCAAGGCGACGGGCGTGCCCGGGGCGGCGGTGGCGATCGACCCGGCGACCGGCGCGATCCTGGCGCTGGCCTCGTACCCGTCCTACGACCCGAACGCCTTCACCACCTTCGACCGCACCCGGCTGGTCGAGACGGCGCGGCGGTTGCGGCGGGCGCCCGGGCAGCCGCTGCTGAACCGGGCGCTGCATCGGGCCTATCCGCCGGGGTCCACGTTCAAGCTGGTCACCACGGCCGCGGCGCTGGCCTCCGGCGAGTACGAGCCGGACAGCCTGGTCAACGCGCCGGCACGGCTGCCGCTCCCGGGGAGCTCCTCGAGCGTCCGCAACGATCGCGGCTGCCGCGACACCCGCCCGACCCTTTTGTACGCCTTCCAGGCCTCCTGCGACACGGCGTTCGCCACCATCGGGCTGCAGCTCGGTCAGGACATCCTGCGGGACCAGGCGGAGGCGTTCGGGTTCAACGCGGAGAACCTGGCGATCCCGGTGGCCACGACGCCGAGCAGGTTTCCTTCCGCCATGAATCGCGCCCAGACGGCTCTGGCGGCCATCGGGCTCCACGCCGACAGGGCCACGCCGCTGATGATCGCCATGTTGTCGGCCGCCGTGGCCAACGACGGGGTGCTGATGCGGCCGTACCTGGTGGAGGAGGTACGCCTGCCGGACGGCTCCGTCATCAACCGCGCCGGGCCCACGCCGTACCGCAGGGCGGTGCCGGCCACGCTGGCCAAGCACCTGGCGGCGATGATGACGACGGTGACCCACGCGGGCGGCACCGGAACAGGCGTGGCCATCCCCGGCGTGGAGGTGGCCGCCAAGACCGCCACGTCGCGGGCGGTCCCCGGCGCGGAGGACAACGCGCTGGTCACCGCCTTCGCTCCGGCGGACAAACCCGAGGTGGCGGTCGGGGTGGTGCTGGAGCGGCCGGGCGCACGCGCCGCCGACGTGGCGTCGATCGCGCGGGCCGTGATCGAGGCCGTCCTGGCGTGAGCGCCGGTCAGCGGTAGGCCCTGGCTTGGAGGGTGTAGAGGTCGGCGTAGAGGCCGTCGAGGGCCATGAGGGTGTCGTGGTCGCCTTGTTCGGTGACTTTGCCGTGCTCCAGGACGTAGATGCGGTCGGCGTAGCGCACGCTGGCCAGGCGGTGGGTGATGAGCAGGACGGTGCGGCCGTCGGCGTGGCCGCGGATGCGTTCGAAGAGGGCGTGTTCGGCGCGGGCGTCGAGCGCGGCGGTGGGTTCGTCGCAGATGAGCAGGTCGGCGTCGCGGTGGAAGCCGCGGGCCACGGCGATGCGCTGCCATTGGCCGCCGGACAGCTCGTGGCCGTCCTTGAAGCGGCGGTCGAGCAGCGTGCGGTAGCCGTGCGGCAGTCCGGCGACGACCTCGTCCGCGCCCGCCACCGCGGCGGCATTGTGTAACGCCTCCTGCCCTTTGTCGGTGCCCATCGTGATGTTGTAGCGGGCCGTCAGGGGCCAGCGGGTGTGGTCCTGGGCGATCACGGCGGTGCGCAGGCGCAGTTGCTCGGGGTCGATCTGTTTGAGGTCGATGTCGTCCCAGAAGACCGCGCCGGAGTCCGGCTCGTAGAGGCCGGAGAGGATCTTGGCGAGGGTGGTCTTGCCGGAGCCGTTCTCGCCGACGAACGCGATCACCTCGCCCAGCTTGATCTCGATGTTCACCTTGCGCAGGGCCGGCTCCTTCGCGCCGGGGTAGGTGAACGTCACGTCTCTGGCGGTGATGCGCTGGAAGCCGGGCGGCAACGCGGCCGGTCGGCTCTCGGACACGCGGCGCTCGGCGTCGGCGCAGAACTCGAGGAAGTCGGTGAAGTAGAGGCCCTCCTCGTAGAGGCGGTTGGTGGCGTAAATGAGATTGTTCAGAGACTGCTGGGCCGATCTGATCGCCAGGACCGCCGTGCCGGCCACGGCCAGCGGGATCGCCCCGATCGCCAGGAGCACACCCAGGGCCGTGTAGACCAGGCCGGTGCCGAGGCCGCCGAGCGCCTGGCCGGCGAGCCCGGCGAACATCTGCCGCCTGGCCAGCTTGAGCAGCACGTCCTGCTCGGCCCTGGCCACGGCGTCGTACATGCGCAGCAGGAATCCGCGCATCGTGAACGAGCGCACCTCGGCGGCCGGCTCCCGGTCGGCCAGCAGCTCGGCGATGATCCACTTGCGGCGCTTGGCGGGGATGAGGGCGTAGAGGGTGGCGTAGCGCATCTTGGCGCTGCGGACCATGGCCCAGGCGTCCGGCAGCACCGCGAGGAGGAGCAGCGGGAGCAGCACCGGGTGCAGCACACCGAGCACGCCGGCCACGGCGGTGATGCCGACGGCGGCCGTCAGCACGTCGACGGCCGCGGACACCACCTGGTCCGCCATGGCCACGCCACGCAGCCTGGCCCGCTGCAACGCGTCGTGGAACTCGGGGTCGTCGTAGGCCACCAGGTCGACGCGGCTGGTCAGGCCGTAGAGCCGCTCCTCGGTCAGGCGGCTGACCTGCGGGTCGAGGCGCGACTGCGCCCAGCCGGCGCCGGCCTGCACCGCCGTGCGCAGGGCCGCGGCGGTGGCCACCAGGGCCAGGCTGGGCAGCGCCGCCATGACGCGGTCCGGGGTCGGGCCCTCGCTGAAGAGCGCGGTGAGCACGCCGGTCGTGGCCAGCAGCCCGAACGCGGTGAACACGCCGCCGAGCAGGTTGAGCGCGACCGTGGCCACCGTGTCGCGCGGGCTGGCCCGCCACGCCATGCGCATCGCCTGGGCCACGAGCGACGGCAGTCGCCTGGCGATGGTCAGGAAGCCCACGTCCGCCAGCTTGTCCGTGTGGGCGTGCCAGTCGGAGAAGGAGATCTCGCCGAGCTCCAGCGGCTCATCGGCCATGAGTTGAGTGTGCCCACGGGCACTGACAGTTCTCTACCAATTATCGAGCGTAGTCAGTAGACTACTCACAGTGATTCCGGCCTCATCTACACATTGGCTTCTGCATCGTCGAATGGCCATGTCAACGCATGCGCCACTGTCTTGTGCAGCCCTACGGTTGAGGACGTCGCGCGGTCCACGGGTCCGGACGTCTTCGGAGGGGTGGGAGTCCGGCTCCGGTCGTGCGGCAGCGGGCTCGAGTCGCGCAGGCTCGGGCCCGCCCGCCAGAATGCACATCGGCGTACATAGATCGGTGGATGCTGCGCCGCCCGGGCGGTCATACGTTGGCGGGCATGCAGCCCGACGCCTCGGCCACCGTGATCAACGAGGTGTTCCGCCGGGCCTACGAGCGCGGTGACCGGCCTGCGCTGGTCGACCTGCGCGGCGGCCACGTCTACGGCTATCGGCGGCTGGTGACCGACGTGACCAGGGCGGCGTCCGGGCTGGTGCGCAGAGGCGTGCGGCGCGACCACGTCGTGGGGGTGCACGTCTCGACGCCGGGCGCGCAGACGCTGGCCGTGCACACGGTGCTGGCGGCCGGCGGCGTGGCGGCGCCCATCGACCCCGCGCTCGGCGCCGGGGACATGGCCGCCTGGCTGCGGGCCTGCGGCGCCCGTGCCCTCATCACCACGCCGGACCTGGCCGAGACGGCGACGTCAGCGGCGACCGGGTCCCAGGTGCGGCAGATCGTCTCGCTCGGCGCGGCGCTCGACACGGTCGACTACCGCACGCTGCTCACGCTCGAGCCCACCGCGCTGCCCGCGCTCGACGCCGAGCACCAGGACGCGCTGCTGCTGGCGGACGGCCGCCGCATGTCGCACGCGGCGCTCCTGACCAGGATGGCCGAGCTCGACCAGCCCGTACGCCTGGCCGAGTCCGACGTCGTGCTGACCACGTGGCGGCCCGACGGCGGCTGCGACCTGCTCGCGCTCGTCGGTCTCGCCATGTCGAAAGGGGCGCTCGTGGTGGCGTCGGGCGACGGCGATCTTCCGGTCGACGGCCACGAGTTCGATGTCACCGTGGTGACCGGCCCCCGCCGCAGGCTGGAACGCCTGCGCTGACTACGCGCTCCACGCTGAAGGCGCGCCCGTCCCGACTCGGCAGGTTCTTCATGCGCGGGCTCATGGCGCGAGCGCTCAAGGGGTGGCCACGTGGACGAGCGGCTCGCCGCGTACGTAGCGGGCCACGTCCGCCGCCACGATCGCGGCCGCCTTCATCGCCGTCTCCTTGCTGGCCCCGGCCAGGTGCGGTGTCATGATCAGATTCGGCGTCGTGAGCAGGCGCGAGCCCGGCGGGATCGGCTCCTCGGGGAAGACGTCCATCGCGGCGCCGAACAGGTGGCCGGAATCCAGCGCGTCGCACAACGCGTCGTAGTCCAGCAGCGCGCCGCGGGCGCAGTTGACCAGGACCGAGCCGCGCGGCATGGCCGCGAGCTCGGCCGTGCCGATCATGCCGGCGGTCTCCGGGGTGGCGCGGGCGTGCAGGGAGACGAAGCGGGAGCGGCGCAGCAGCTCGTCGAGCTCCACCCGGCCGGGCACGTCGACGTACGGGTCGTGGACGAGGACGTCCGCGCCGAAGCCCTCCAGCATGCGGGCCACGCGGCGGCCGATCGCGCCGTAGCCGACCAGGCCGACCGTGCTGCCCTCCAGCTCGGGGCCGACGTTGTCGTACATGTAATAGTCGCCGCGCCACACGCCCCCCGCCAGGTCGGCGTGCGTCTGGGGGATCCTGCGCGTGGCGGCCAGCAACATCGCGAGCGTGTGCTCGGCGGTGGCGACCGCGTTGCGGCCCGGCGCGTACGTCACCGCCACCCCTGCCTGCGCCGCCGCCTCCAGGTTCGCGTTCACCGGGCCGCCCCGGCTCACGCAGAACAACCGCAGGTCGGGGGAGGCGTCCAGGACCCGCTTGGTCAGGGGAGCCATCTGGGTCACGCAGACCTCGACGCCGCGGAGCGCCTCGATCAGCTCGTCCTCCACGTCCGAAGCCTCGTCCACCTCACCCACCCGGCCGAACGGCTCCACCGGCCACGGCAGCGTCAGCTCGCGGATGTCCACCTCGCCGGGGACCTCGCGCCTGAGCGCGTCGGCGAGCAGGCGGTTCTGGACGAAGTGGTCGCCTGCGACAAGGACTCGGATGGTCAACGAACGGCTCCAATCGGAGAGTTGTACTGCAGCAACGCGGCCCGTCCGCCCTCATCGCGCAGACGCAGCTCGGTCAGCGCGCAGTTGTCCAGGCGCGGGAACAACCGCCGGTACTCGCCGAGCGGCACGCCGATCAGCCGGCACAGGGCCAGCCTGATCGCCGTGGTGTGCGCGACCACCAGCACCCGGCCGCCCGGGTCCGCGGCGGCGATGTCGTGCAGGGCCGCGACGAATCGGGCGGCGGCCGCGTGCGGGTCCTCGCCACCGGGCAGCGGGTGCCCGGCGGGGTCGGCCTCGAAGGCGGCGCGTGCCCCGGGGAAACGTTCGGTCATCTCGGCCGAGGTCAGGCCCTCTCCCTCGCCGAAGTCCAGCTCGCGCAGCCGGGCGTCAGTCCGGAGCGCCACGCCGCTCTTGGCCGCGCTCGCCTCGGCGGTGATCCTGGCGCGGCTGAGCGTGGAGGCCCACACCGCCGACAGGCCCGCTCCCGCGGCCCATGCGGCCAGTTGGGCGGCCTGGGCGTGGCCGCGCGGCGTCAGCTCGACGTCGCTGACGCCGGCGTAGCGGTTCTCGGCGTGCCAGACGGTCTCGCCGTGGCGGACGAGGACGAGGTCGGTCATCGGGCGGTCCTCTCACGGGCGTGTCGCGCGGCCTTGTCCGAGAGCCAGCCGCGCCGCTCCAGCTCGGCGACGAAGCGCAGGTACGGATCCCGCAGATCGATGTGCGACGGTTCCACGATCGCGCGGGTCCTGATCATCAGGGCGGGGTCGCCGCCCGCCAGGACGGCCATGCCCAGCGCGGGCTCGGCGTTCTCGCGCAGCGTCACGGGACGTCCCAGGACGTCCGCCCGCAGCTGGTTCCAGAAGGCGCTGCGGGTGGCGCCACCGGTCAGGATCACCTCGCCGTCCACGGCAGCACCGAGGAGGTCGAGGTAGTCGAGGCACAGGCGTTCGATGAAGGCCGCGCCCAGGAGGATCGCGGCGTACCGGTCCACGTCGTCGGCGGGGTCGCCGAGGGTGAAGGTCTCGGCGTCGGGGGCGTCGAACGGGAAGCGCTCGCCGCGCGACACCAGCGGGTAGGTGATGGGCGTGTGTCCGCTGAAGCGCGTGGCGGCCTGCTCGCTGAGCATGTCCAGGTCGCGGCCCGGCAGGTCGCGGGTCAACGCCCCCGCGCCCGTGCTGGACGCACCGCCCGGCAGCCAGGAGCCGTCAGGGGCGCGGTGCGAGTACACCACGCCGAGCGGGTCGTGGAGCAGCTCCTTCGTCACGCCCTTGAGCACCAGCGTCGTGCCCAGCACCGAGTTCCAGTTGCCGGCCCGGGTGGCGCCCGCGCCGAGCTGGGCCGCGCAGCCGTCCGTCATCCCGGCGATCACCGGTGTGCCCGCCGGTATGCCGGTCTCCTCCGCGGCCGCCGCGCAGACCACCCCCAGCCGGGCGCCCGGCCGTACGACTTCGGGGAGGATCTCCGCAGGCACCAGCTCCAGCACCTCGGCGGGCCAGCGCTCCTCGATCAGGTCCACGCCGGTCTTGAGCGCGTTGCTCAGGTCCGTGGGGACCTCGTGCCCGACCAGCCGCCGGTTCACGAAGTCGTTCTGGTGCGCCAGCCGGGCTCCGGCGGGAGCGTCGGGGAGCAGCCACAGCAGTTTCGGCAGCGCCCAGTTGGGTTGCATGCGGCGGTAGCCGAGCCGCTCCCACACGGGCGCGCCGACCTCATTGACGCGTTCGGCGCCGGCGCGGCGGTCGTCGTACATGAGGGCGGGCGTCAGCGGCCTGCCGGAGACGTCCGTGAGCAGGATCGTTCCAGACGTGGCGGCTACGGCCACGCCCGCGACCAGGGAAGACGGCACGTCACGCAGCGCCTCCCGGGTGGCGGCGGCCAGCGCGCGCCACCACTCCTCGGGATCCTGCTCATGGCGTGGCCCGTCGCGGCGGCTGGTCAGGGGGCGACCGGCCACGCCGAGCACCTCGCCGCTCTCACCGACGGCCATCGCCCGCACGCTCTGCGTCCCCAGGTCTATGCCGATCCAGATGCTCATGTCCGGCCCCTGGACCGCATCTCGCCCAGCAGCGGCCACGAAACCGCGCTGGTCTCGCGCAGTGTCAGGAAGTCGTCGAACAGCCCCGCGTAGAACGCCTGCCGGGCCGGGTCGGGTTCCACCCCGTCACGCAGGCGTACGTGCTCGGCGGCCGCGGCGGCGATGGACGGGGCGGCGCCGGTGCCGGCCAGTCCCACCAGGAAGGCTCCCCGGGCGCCCACCTCGGCGTCGGCCGAGCGCCGCACCGGCAGCCCGGTGACGTCGGCGATCATCCCGAGCCAGGCGGTGCTGGCCGACCCGCCCCCGCAGACCCGCAGCTCCGTCGGCGCGAGCTCCGTCGCGCCGGTGGCCGCCAGGCAATCCTTGATCACCATGGTGAGTCCTTCGAGTGCCGCCCGCGCGACGTGCTCGCGCCCGTGCTCGAATGACAGGCCCAGCATCGCGCCCCGCGCGAGGGGGTCCGTGAACGGCGCCCGCTCGCCGGCGGGTGACAGGTACGGCAGGAACGTCAGCCCGCCCGCGCCGGGCGCGCTCCGGCCGGCCAGCTCACCGAGCTCCGCCGGCTCCCGCAGCCCCAGCAGGCGGCACGTCCACTGCACCACCTCCGTGCCCGCGAACGTGGGGAACGCCCGCAGGTAGCCCTCCGGCAACGCGATCGTGATGCCGATCGGGTCGCCGTCCAGCGCGGGGGAGTCGACGACGACCTCGGTGCACAGCGTGGTCCCGAGGATGTCGCACGCCTGCCCGGGCGCCACCGCGCCCGCGCCCAGCGCCGTCGCGGCGATGTCATAGGGGGCCATCACGACCGGTGTCCCGGTGGCCAGCCCCAGCGCTGCCGCCGCCTGCGGGCTGAGCTCGCCGACCGGGCAGGAGCGGACCGGGGGAAGGAGCCGCTCGGCCCACTCCAGGCCGAACATGGCGAGCAGGTCGGGCGAGTAGGCCCGCGCCCGCAGGTCCATGAACGGCGCGGAGGCGTCGGACTCCTCCGCCACCGCCTCCCCGGTCAGTTTCGCGAAGATCCAGCCGCCGCAGGTGAGCATGGCGGCCGACCGCTCCAGCCGCTCAGGCTCGTGCTCGCGCAGCCACGTCAGGATCGCGTGCGGCAGCCCGGACGCGGCCGAGGATCCGTTGATCCGGAAGGCCGCCGCGGCCAGTCCTTCGCGCGTCCAGGAGTCCACGGTGGCCGCCGCGCGGGCGTCGTTCCACAGGATGGCCGGTCCGGTGGGCTCGAGATCCGCGCCGACCAGCCAGCAGCCGTCGCCCTGGGCCGTCACCGCCAGGAAGTCGACGTCTCCCGTCGCGACCTGGCGTACCGTGGCCGCGACCGCGTCCCAGACCGCTGCCATGTCCTGTTCGGCGTGGCCGGGCGCGGGCCTGGACACCACGGTCTCGCGCCGGGCGACGGCCGACTCCGCGCCGGCGGCGTCGTACGCGACCGCCTTGATGACCGTGGTCCCCGCGTCCACGCAGATGATCGCCATCACGCCCTGCCGTGCGAGGTCCTCGACCGGCGCGACACCGAGTCGACGATCACCGCGAGCAGCAGCACCGCGCCGGTGACCACGAACCTGATCGAGGAGTCCAGGTTGAGCAGTGTCAGGCCGCTGGAGATCGACTGGATCACGATGATCCCGAGCAGCGCGCCGAACGCGGTGCCGCGCCCGCCGAACAGGCTCGTCCCGCCGATCACGGCCGCCGCGATCGCGTTGAGGTTGACGTCACCGCCGCCGCTGCTCTGGTTGGCGGCCGCGAGCCTGGCCGCGGCCAGGATGCCGCCGACCGCCGCGAACGTCGAGCACAACACGAACACCGAGGTGTAGATCGCCCTGACGTTGATGCCGGCCCGGCGCGCGGCCTCCACATTGCCGCCCACGGCGTAGACCGCCCGGCCCCACTTTGTCCGCGACAGCAGGTAGTGCATGATCAGCACGAGCGCGACGAAGAAGACGAACATCCAGCCGATGCCGCGCGTCTGGCCGAGGTACCAGACCACGAAGGCCAGCACCGCCAGCAGCGCCACGCTCCTGAGCGCCAGGGTGGACACGCTCCTGGCAGACAGCCCCGCCCGGCGCCGCTCCCGCGCGTGCAGGTAACCGCTGGCGAACAGCCAGACCGCGGCGATCACCGCGAACGTGTACGACAACCAGGCCGGGACGAAAGCGAGCTGCGCGAAGTTCACCAGCCCCGAGTCGAAGGGCAGGTTGATCGATCCCTTCGTGCCCAGCACGTACAGCTGGAGCCCGAGGAACCCCAGCAGGCCGGCCATCGTGATCACGAAGCTCGGCACGCCGAACCGGTTGAACAACTGCCCGTACAGCCAGCCGATCACGGCGCCCATGATGACCGAGGCCGCGATGGCCAGCCAGACCGGCAACCCCTCGCCCACGAACAACACCGCGAGCACCGCGCCCGAGAGCCCGCTGACCGAGCCGACCGACAGGTCGATCTGGCCCACGAGGAGCACGCACACGATGCCGAGCGCGATGACGCCGACGGCGGCGGATTCGAGGGTGAGGTTCACCAGGTTCGCGCTGGACAGGAAGACCGGGTTGAGCACCTGCAGGACGGTCCAGATGACCACCAGGCCGACCACGACCGGGATGACGCCGAGGTCGCCGCCACGGGCCCGCTCGACCACGTCGGCGAGCGCCCCGCGCAGCCCGTCGCGGTTCTGGAGGCGCTCGTCCTGGCGATCCGTGGTCAGTGTGCTCACGACGGCATTCCTTTCTGCGCGCGACGAGAGACGGCATTGTCGGTGGCGCCGGTGATGGCGGCGATGATGTCCTCGGTGGTGACCTCGCTGACGTCGAACACACCGTTGTTGCGGCCGAGCCGCAGCACCGCCACGGTGTCGGCGACGGCCTTCACGTCCGCCATGTTGTGGCTGATCATGATGACGCCCAGGCCGTTCTCACGCAGCCGCTCGACCAGGTTGAGCACCTCGGCGGTCTGGGCCACGCCGAGCGCGGCGGTGGGCTCGTCGAGGATGATGATCTTCGGGTCGCCGAGCAGCGACCTGGCGATGGCGACCGTCTGGCGCTGGCCGCCGGACAGCGCCGCGACCGGCACCCGTACGCTCGGGATCTTGGCGGAGAGCTGGCGCAGCAGCTCCCACGAGCGCGTCTCCATGGCCACGTCGTTCAGCCGCAGCGGGCGGATCTCCTGGCCGAGGAACAGGTTCTGGATGACGTTGAGGTTCTCGCACAACGCCAGGTCCTGGAAGACGGTGGCGATGCCGAGCTTGTGCGCGGCGGCCGGTGTCGGGATGTCGACCTCGCGGCCCTCGAACGTGATCGTGCCGGAGTCCTGCGGGTGCACGCCCGACAGGATCTTCACCAGTGTCGACTTGCCCGCGCCGTTGTCGCCGACGACCGCGACGACCTGGCCGGCGGCGACGTCGAGGTCGATGCCGGTGAGCGCGGCCACCGCGCCGAAGGTCTTGCTGATCCCGCGGAGGGAAAGAACGTTCATTACTTGATTCCGAGCTCGGCGCAACCCTTGGCGTACTCGCCCGTGCAGATCTCGGCGGCCTTCATGATGCCGCTGTCGAACAGCACTTCCTTGATGTTCTCCCTGGTCACGACCGTGGGGGTGAACAACTCGGACGGCGTGTTGTACAGCGTGGTCTTGCCCGCGGGCTTCTTGCCCTGCATGAACTCCCAGGCCACGTTCGCCGACGCCTCGGCCACGATCTTGATGGGCTTGGAGATCGTGTTGTACTGGTCGCCGGCGATGATGCGTTGCGCGGCGGCCGGCTCGGCGTCGTTGCCGGTGATCGGCGGCACCTTCACGCCCGCGGCCTTGAACGCGGCGATCGCGCCGCCGCCGGTGCCGTCGTTCGCCGCGACCACGCCGACGATCTGGTCCTTGAACTGCGTGATCTGGCCGCTCACCCAGGTCTGTGCCTTCTCCGGCTGCCAGTCGGGGGTGTCGTACTCGGCCAGCAGCTTGAAGCCGCTGGGGTCGATCGCGCTGTGGATGCCCTTCTTGATCAGCCCGGCCGCCGCGTCCGTCGGGGAGCCGTTGACCTCGAGGATCCCGCCCTCGGCGTTCTCCTTCTTGAGGTGGTCCACCAGGGACTGGGCGATCATCTGGCCGATCTTCTCGTTGTCGAACGAGATGTAGTAGTCGGCCGGCGTGGCAGGGATCGGCCGGTCGTAGGCGATGACCGGCACCTGCTGCGACTGCGCCGACTTGACGATGGTGGCCGCGGCGGCGGAGTCGACCGGGTCGAGCACGATGGCCTTGACGCCCTGGGCCAGTGCGGAGTTGGCCTGTTGCTGCTGCTTGGCGGCGTCGGAGTCGGCGTTCTGGTAGATGACCTCGCACGTCGGGCACAGCTGCTTCATGCGCGCCTCGAACAGCGGCTTGTCCTGCAGTTCGTACCTGGTCGACGCGAGGTCGGGCATGAGGAAGGCGACCTTGGCGTTCTGCAGATCGCCGCCGCCGCCGCTGGTGGTGGTCCCGCCGGTGGAGCCGGAGCCTGAGCCGCACGCGGCCAGCATCGAGCCGGCGAGCACTGCCACTGCGGTGAACGCGGAGGTCCGCATCTTAACTCTGTTCACGGATTCGTTCCTCACTCGCTACGTCCTCGCGGACGGGTCCATTCGCTCGCTGCCCCCGAGACACGGACATGCCCTCACACAAGGGAAAACCCGTGGTGCGGCTCACGTTAGCGTGCGTTCAGAAACTTTGTCCAGCACAGATGTTCAGAGCTGACGTGCGGCGGCCACCAGGCCCTCTGCGGTGGGAGTGTCGGTGACGAGCTGCTTGAAGTAGCCGCCACGGGCGCCGGCGACGATCGACAGCACCTTCTCCGCGCCCACGGCCACCGCGATCACGGCGGGAATGCGGCGCAGCTCCTCCAGCTTCGCGGCCACCAGCCGCTCGCCGCCCGGATAGGTGATCGGGGCGCCGTCGCGGTCGTAAACCCGCATGCACACGTCGCCCACGGCCTCGCGCAGGCTGTCGGCGTCGCGTGGCATGAGTGAGGGCACCATCTGCCGCATCAGCGGCGGCGATCCGACGCCGACGATCGCGCACTTGGCATGCGCCCACAGGTCCATGACGCGACGCACGGACGGCTCGTGCTGCAGGGAGTAGAACAGCTCGGGGCCGGGCAGGGCGGGCGCGTAGAGGTAGGCGGGCACGCCGCCGACGCGTTCGGCCAGGATGCGGGTGGTCTCGTTGGTCTGGAACCAGGGCTGCGGCTCCTCCTGCCCGCCGACCGCGGGCGCGATCGTGACGCCGGGGAACCGGCCGAGCCCTTCGCGGGCGCACTCGTAGACGGTGCTGCCGGAGGAGACCAGCACGACGTCGCCGGATTCCAGGCCGACGGCGGCCAGCGCGCGGGCCACGCCGGGCGCCAGCCAGGGGCCCAGGGCCGGGCCGCTGACCTTGGGCACCAGATAGACGCGCTCCAGGCCGAGCGCCTGCGCGACCTCGTCGGCCAGCGGGCCCTCCGCCAACGTGGCGGGACGATGCACCTTGATCTCGACGATGCCCTGCTTGCGTGCCTCGGTGAGCAGCCTGCTCACCGTCGCTCTGGAGACGCCGAGCCGCTTGGCGATGTCGCCCTGCGTGGCGTCCTCCATGTAGTACTGCTGCGCCGCCGCGTACATCAGCTCATGCGGGAACCTGGCCTGCTGCGCGTCCGGGGCGACGTCGGCGGCATTCATTGCACGCGCTCCTCGTGAACAAGCTTGCTGAACTGATGTGCAACGACTATACCCGTGTGCTCTCCGGAGAGAAGGCTAGTCGTCGATCATGATCAGCGAGCCGGGTACGGCGCGGGAGACGGGCGCAACACGCCGGCCAGGGCCAGCGCCACCAGGATGCCCCCGCCGCCCGCGACCGCGATCGCGGGGCCAGGCCCGATCGCCTCGCCCAGCGCCCCGACCAGGGCCGCGCCGACCGCCTGGCCGGTCATCAACCCTGCGGACTGCAGTCCGAACGCCTGCCCGCGCACTTCCTCGGGCACCGCGTCCACGAACCGCCGCTGCAGCCCCAGCTGGTACGCCAGCCCCGCCGTCGCCACCCCCGCCAGCACGGACGCCCACACGACCTCCGGCCCGAACGCGTAGCCGACCCAGGGGATCCCCAGGAGCACGGCCAGCGGCAAAGACAACCGCTCACGCAGCGTCGGCGCCGCGAAG
This sequence comes from Nonomuraea polychroma, assembly GCF_004011505.1. NCBI lineage: Bacteria > Bacillati > Actinomycetota > Actinomycetes > Streptosporangiales > Streptosporangiaceae > Nonomuraea > Nonomuraea polychroma. Next base: position 7,412,734 of record NZ_SAUN01000001.1, on the reverse strand, counting down.
CGGCCGACCGCGAACTCGCCGACCGCCATGCCGGCCGCGGCGGCCGCCAGCACCACCCCGGCCTGCCCTTGCCCGCCCATGTACGGCACCACCATGGCCTCGGCCCCGGCCAGGCACACACACGGCAGCCAGCCGGCCAGCAACAACCCGCGAACCTGCCCGTCTGCCAGCAGTCGCCGGTTGACCCGCAGCGTCTCCCGTACCGCACCGCCCCGGGCCGCACCCCGCGCCGGCTGGTGCGGGAGCCCCGCCCGCAGCACCGCGGCGGCAACGACCGACAGGGCCGCGGTGACCGCCAGCGCGCCGGAAGGCCCGGCGAGACCCAGGAACGCGCCCCCGGCGGCCAGCCCGGCGATCTGCGCGCTCGCGGAGGCGACGTTGAGCACCGAACGCCCCAGCACGAACGCGTCCCCGGGCAGGATCTCGGGCAACATCGCCGCCCGCGCCGCGAAGAACACCGGCGAGAACAGCCCGGTGACCAGCACCAGCGCCAGCAGCGCCCACACCGGCAGCCCCGCGTACGCCAGCAGCAGGCACGTCACCGCCCTGATCAGCTCGCCGGCGATCATCAGCGCCCGGGGCGGCACCCGGTCGGCCAGCGACAGCAGGAGCAACCCGCCGAGGATGAACGGCAACCACCCGGCCATGTACGCCGCGGCCGACAGCCCGGGAGAGCTGGTCCGCTCGTAGACCAGCACGGCCAGCGCCAGCATCTTGATCACATCACCGGCGATCAGCAGCACGAAGCTGCCGAACAACACCCGGAACTCCCTGACGGCGAACACCTCGCCGAACGTCGCGCCCTTCACGCCCCCGATGCTGGGGCGCGGCCGGGCCGGCCGGCGACTTTTTCGGATATAACCGAAAGATGGCTGCGGTGATCGAGGTCACCCCGCAGGATCTGGTGGCCAGCAGGTTCGCGATCTCCCCGTTGGTCGAGGCCATGCACGCCCAGTGGGTGCTGGCGGGCCGCATGGAGGCCGGCGTGCACGGGCGGTGGGTCGCGAGGTGGCGGGGCACCTACCGGCGGTTGGAGTGCGAGCACCTCGCGATGCGAGCCGCCGCGCTGGTCAGCGGCTTCAAGGGCAACACGAACGTGGACTTCATCGCCCCGCCGCCCACGGCGGTGGACGTGCCGTTCGAGGACGAGCTGGCCGCCATGCGGGCGACACCGCTGGCGCAGGCGCACGCGGAGATAGCCAGGGCGCTGGCCGGTCGCCCGCCTGTCACGGGTCCGGTCCGCGAGTTGCTGCTGGGCCCGCACGTGGTGCAGCGGTTCGCGGACGCCTATCAGGCGTTGTGGACCGAGATCCTCTCCCACGAGTGGCCGCGTCTGCGGGCGATCCTGCAGCGGGACGTGGCGCAGCGGGCGGGACGGCTGGCGGCCTACGGCTGGGCGGCGGCGCTGGAGGATCTCAGCCCACGGGTGCACTGGCGGCGCGGCGGGCAGATCGAGATCGAGATGCACTACAGCGGCACGCACAGGCTCGGCGGCAGAGGGCTGCTCTTCCTGCCGTCCGCGTTCACCGGCAGTGTCGGCGCCTATCTGGCGGACGCTTGGCCGTATGCGCTGGTCTACCCGGCCAGGGGCACCGCGGTCGCTCCTCCGGCGGCCGACGCGGACCTGTCGTCACTGATCGGCCGCAGCCGCGCGCGCATGCTCGCCGAGCTGGCCGAGCCCGCCACGACCACGCAGCTCGCGGCCCTGCTCGGGCAGAGCGTGGGCACCACGGGCGGGCACGTGGCGGCGTTGCGGAGGACCGGCCTGATCGCCGGCACCCGTACCGGGCGCAGCGTCCTGTACGTCCGCACCCCGCTCGGCGACGCCCTGGTCAAGGGAGCTCTCCCGAGCCGCGGGGGATGAGGCGTACCGGGAGCTGGATGTGCTCGGGCGGCCCGACGTCGCCGCGCAACCGGCGGAACAGCAGCTCGGCCGCGACCCTGCCCATCCAGGACGGGTCCTGCGCCACGACCGTCACCCCAGGCTGGAGCAGGTCGGACAGCTCGAAGTCGTCGAAGCCCACCAGCGCGATCGGCCGGCCCGCCAGCGCCCGCAGCGTGGTCACGGTGTAGCGGCCGTTGCCGGTGAACAGGGCCGTCGGCGGCCGGTCCAGGGCGAACATCCTGTCCAGGTCCGCCCGCACCCCCTCCAGCGTGGGCGGCCGCATGGAGACCAGCCGCGGGTCGTACAGGCCGCCGAGGGCCTCCCGGTAACCGCGGTGCCGCTCGGCGGCGGTGTAGATCGCCGGGTCGTCGCCGAGGAAGGCGATGCGGTGGTGGCCGTGCCCGAGCAGGTGGCGGATGGCCTGCTCGGCCCCGCCCGCGTTGTCGGCGAGCACGGTGTCCACGTCGAGCCCCGCTCCCGGCGGCCGGTCCGCGAACACCACCTTCGTCCCCGCCTCCAGCTCCGGCCGCAGGTACGTGTGGTCGTCCCCGGCCGGCACCACGATGAGCCCGTCCACCCGGCGCGTGCAGAACGTCTCGACCAGCTCCCGCTCCCTGACCGGCTTCTCCCCGGACGAGCCGGTCAGCAGGAGGCAGTCGTGGCCGATGACCACGTCCTCCACGGCTCTGCTCAAACCCGAGTAGAACGGGTCGGCGACGTCCTCGATGACCAGCCCGATCGTGGCCGTCCTGCCCCGGCGCAGCACCCGCGCGCTCTCGTTGCGGCTGTAGCCCAGCCGGTCGATGGCCGCGCGCACCCGCTCGGCGGTGGCGGGGTGCACGCCAGGCTCGCCGTTCACGACGCGCGAGACGGTCTTGAGCGCCACGCCCGCCGCCGTGGCGACGTCCTTCATCGTCGGTCTCACGCCAGGATCATGTCTCACCAGGTAGGGGGCAGACAACGTTGTCAAGGCGGCTGTGCGAGAGTGTTCCCCTATGTCGTTGAGATCCGCCGTGCTCGTGGCCGGGTTCGTCGTGGCCGCGCTCAACCTGCGGCCCGCCATCGCGGGCGTCTCTCCGCTCCTCGACGAGATCATGGATGATGTCGGACTCTCACCGGCGGGCGGCGGCGCGATCACCACGGTCATGGTGATCTGCCTCGGCGTGTTCGGCCCTGTGGCGCCGCTGCTCGCGCGGCGCATCGGGCTCGACCGCACGTTGCTGGCCGGGCTGCTCGTCATCGCCGCCGGCGTGGCGCTGCGCGGCCTCGACGGCGCGCCGATGCTCTACCTCGGCTCCGCCCTGGCCGCCACCGCGATCGCCGCCATGAACGTCGCCATGCCCGCCGTCGTCAAGCAACACTTCCCGTCCCGGATCAACCTGATGACCGGCGTCTACGTCGCGGCGGTGGTGGCCGGCGCCGCCACCGCCTCCGCCGTGATGATCCCCGTAGAGCACGCCACCGGGTACGGCTGGCGCGGCGTCTCGGCACTCCTGGCCGTGCCCGCCCTGCTGGCGGCGCTGCTCTGGCTGCCCCAGGCCCTGGCCAAGCAGGCGGGACCGCAGAACGGGCCCAGGCCGATCGGCATGGTCCTGCGTAGCCGCGTGACCTGGTACGTCACCGCGCTCATGGGCCTGCAGTCCCTCACCTTCTACGTCGTCCTGGCCTGGCTGCCGACGATCTTCCTGGACCACGGCCTGCCGGCCGACCAGGCGGGCTATCTGCTCAGCCTCACGAACCTGGTCCAGGTCGCCGCCTCGCTCGCGGTCCCGGTGCTGGCCGGCCGGCGCGCCTCACAGGTGCCGTACGTGGTCGGGGCGGGCGTGCTGACCGTGATCGGCTATCTCGGCGTGCTGCTGGCCCCGCTGACCGTGCCGTGGTTGTGGATGATCGTGCTCGGCATCGGCCAGGGCGCGTCCTTCGCGCTCGCCCTGCTGATCATCGCCCTGCGGCCGGCCGACCCCGCCACGGTGACCGCGTTGTCGGCCGTTGCTCAGTCCGTCGGGTACGTGATCGCGGCGCTGGGCCCGATGCTCTTCGGGCTCCTGCGGGAGGTCTCCGGCGGCTGGTCGGTGCCCCTGATCGCGGTGCTGGGGGTGCTGATGGTGCAGATCTTGGCTGGCTGGTTCGCCGGACGCCCTGCTACCTTAGGTAAGGCTAACCTTTAGGGGAGGGTGTTCCAGCGTGCTGACCGAGGCGCTCCAGCGTTTGGCCGACGGGCGCGGCGGGGTGATCGGGGTCGAGCCCGGCCTCGTCATAGAGCCCGATGAAACCTGGACGCCGGTCAGGGAGTTGCTGCGGGAGCCGTACACGCTGCTGGACGGGCTGATCGACGAGACGGCCGGGCGCTGGAACGCGCCACGCCACGTCGGCGCGGCGCTGTTCTGGAAGACCTTCGGATACTGGCACACGTTGCCGATGGCGCTGGGCTGGGCGCTCGACGGGCGTGTGCCGATCATGCGGCCGGGCGACACGTACTTCAAGCCGTCCGATGCCGGCGTGACGATCGCCGCCACCCGCGTGCGCTGGGACTCCGGCGCGGGCGCCATCGGCGAGGCGCTGGCGGAGTCGCAGGAGCCGCTGGTCAAGGCCATCAGCGCGCGGGCCAAGGTCGGGGAGCGCACGTTGTGGGGCTCCACGGCGGAGGCGTTCGCCCACCCGCTGACGGCCATCGTGCCCGGCGACTACATGAAGTTGCTCGAGGAGATCGGCCGGCCGGTCGACGGGCTGGTGGAACCCACGGACGACGGCTACTTCCGCAGGACCTGCTGCCTGTGGATCACGCTGCCCGACGTGGATCCCTGCGGAAGTTGCTGCGTCCTCCGACCACGGCACCGTCCTCAGGCGACGGCGTCGTCCAGCGGCCTGAGCTCGTCCGCGTAGCTGACCGAGACGCGGCGCATGACGCCGGTGCCGTCGATCGAGTACTGCCCTAGGCGCCACAGCGGCGGCGAATAGGCGTGGATGGACACGCTCTCGTCCACCGCGCCGGTCAGCCGGTGGATGTGGTCGGGCCCGAACGAGAACGACTGCCCCGCCGGCACCACGGTCTCCAGGTGCTCGCCGCCGATGCGCGGATTGCACTCCAGGAGCGCCCCCTTGACCACGTGCACGGCTCCGGAGGAGATGTCGTGGTCGTGCCAGCCCGTGTCGTCCTGCGGGCGCCAGCACAAGACCCACACGTCCACGTACGCGTCCCGGTGCAGCGAGGCGTAGTGCCGGCCGCCGTCCTCGGGGAAGTCCACCAGGTCGCGCCACTCCTCCGGGCGGGCGGCCAACTGGTCCACCAGGTCGCGCAGCTCGCGCCGGTCGAGCGTGCGCTCGGGGAGCGCGGCACAGGTGCCCCCGTCCTGGATCTGGTAGGTGCTCATGTACGAGGCTCCTTTCTGCTGCTCAAGAGGCGACGGGGGTTGGTCATGCGGATGGCGTGAGCGGCGGCGGCGCCCAGGCCGGGGTCGGGTGCGGTGGCGTAGGGGGCGTCCGAGCCGTTGACGACGACGTCGATGCCCAGCTCGCGGACGATCGCGTCGATCGCGCGCGGGCCGTAGGACGAGGTCTCCACGAAGAAGTCCCTGTCGACCAGGCCACGGCCGGTCCCGCCCCGGGCGATCAGCCGTTCGGAGTGCAGCGGCGCCAGGCCGGCCAGCAGCGCGAAGCACACCCGCAGCCGCGGGTGCCTGGGCCTGACGACGGCGTGAAAGTAGTGCCACGACTGGTGCATCTGCTGGACGTACGGCACGAGCGCCGGCCACCACGGCGGCATGCCGTCGGCGGCCTTCGCCGGACCCGGGTGCACGAAGAGCGGCAGGTCCCGGTCGGCGAGCACCTCCAGCAGCCGGTCGTCGGGCACGGCGGTCGCCGGGATCTGCAACCCGGCGAACCCCGAATCGAGATTCTTGGCCAGCCGATCGGGATCGGGCTCGCTGTGACAGGTGGCCGCCCAGGCGCCGAACGGCTCACCCAGCGCCAGCGCGCCGTCGTGGTAGGCGTCGAGCAGCGGCCAGCACTCCTCGGGCGGCAGGAACTCGATGCCGAGCGGGCTCGACAGCGACACCAGCGCCAGCTCAAGGCCGGTGGTGTCGCGGTGCTCGTGGTCGGCCGGATCCACCTCGTACGGCGGCTCGCCGTCGAGGATCAGCGTCCACCCGTCGAGGTACGGCGGGGAGGTGCGGGCACGCAGCGCGTCGACGAACGAGCCCGTCCACACATGCTGATGCACGTCGATGCCCACGATCACACCTCCCCCTATTCCCTACTAGTATTACAGGTAAACCCGCCGGCCTGCGAATCGAGAGTTGTGAACCGCTTCACTGATACGATTCAGTGAACCGCTTCACACAGGGCTTGTCAACGGCTCGCCGGCCGCGGACCACCACGGCCGGCGTCATGAAACAGGTCCAGGAGGGTAGGCGAGCATGCCTTCACCGAAGGAAGGGCAAATCCGACAGGCCAGTGTCGGGAAAACCGATTCTGTCGGTGCGACGCAATAGGCTGGCGTAATGCCTCGCAAGAGAGCCACGATCCGTGAGGTGGCCCAGGCCACTGGCCTCTCACCGGCGGCCGTCTCCTACGCGCTCCGCGGTCTGCAGGTGTCCGAGGAGACGATGGAGCGGGTGCGCGCCGCGGCGGCCGAGCTCGGCTACGAGGCCGACCCCATCGCCAGGGCCCTGGCCAGTGGGCGCACCGGAATGATCGGGCTGCTCTGCGGCTCGCTCGAGGACCTGTGGCAGCAGTCGCTGGCGGTCGGCATCAGCAGGGGTCTGCGGGAGAAGGACCGTTACGCCCTGATCCTCGACGCGGTCGGCGACCCCTCCAGGGAGCGAGCCCTGGCCCAGCAGCTCCGCGACCAGCGGGTGGACGGGATGATCGTCCAGCCGCTGGATCCCGCGGCGGCGTTCTGGAAGGAGTTGTGCGAGTCGTTGCCGGTCGTGGCGATCGGCGACTCGCTCGCCGGCACGGCCGGGGAGGTCATCTTCGACAACCGGCAGGGGGTCACGCTGGCGCTGGAGCACCTGCGGGCCCTGGGGCACCGCCGCATCGCCGTGCTCACGCCCACCCGGGCCAGCACGCCAGACCGTCCCGCGGACGTGCACGTCACGGCCGAGGCCGAGCGTCTGGGGCTGGACATCGAGGTCGCCACCGCCCCGCACGGCCTGGCCGGGGCCACCGCGGCGGCCCGCGACATCCTCGCCGACGACAAGCCGAGCGCCGTGTTCTGCTTCGCCGACTCCATCGCGTACGGGGTGTACGCGGCGGCCCAGGAGCTGGGGTTGTCGATTCCCGGCGACGTGTCGGTCATGGGGTATGACGCGCATCCGATGTCGGGGCTGCTCACGCCGGGGCTGACGACGGTGGACTGGGAGATCGACGGGATCGTGCGGGCGGCGGTGCGGCTCATTTCGGCGGCGGCCGACGGCGCCACCCGCCGGCGCCGCATCGTCCAGGCCCCCACTCTCAGGGAACGCGGCTCGGTCGCCCACCAGATCTCCTGACCCCCGGCCGACGCCCCCGCGCTCCACCCTGCCCTCCTGGACCCGCGACCGCATCGCCAGCGGCTGGCCCGGTCTGCCGGGGCTGTGGCACGCCGGGCCGGTGCCGCACTCGGCTTGGGGTCTTCAACGGTCGTCTGGCCGGAGGCCTGGCTCGGGGTCCAGACGGTGCGGGAAGTCGGGGCGGGTGAGGGCCTGGTGGTGTTCGCCGGGCGGATGGCGGGTGCGTACGTGCAGGCGGCGCGCCTGGCGCTCGTACCGCGTCAGTGGGGGAGGTGGGCGTTGGAGGTGGTCAAGGCGCGCCGGGCTGCCTCCAGGTCGTCGGTGAGCGGGCGGTCCGGGGGAGGGGTGTTGAGCGCCCGGGTGGCGGCGGCACGCTCGCACGCCAGAACGAGCTCCAACGGCTCCATGCAGCGCAGGGCGTGCCGGGCGGCCTGGGTGGCGAAGCCGGCGTGGTCCTCGACGCCCAGGGAGATCACCGCGGTCCCGGTCGTCACCGGGTTCGCGAGGTGGCGCAGCTCGGCCAGGGCGTCCTGGGCCACGTACTCGAGGATCAGAACGCCCGAGGCGCCGGGGCGGTCGGCGAGGAAGGGGTGGCGGCCGGTGTAGGCCGGGTCCATGAGGACGGCCAGGCGGGCCGTGCTGAGCTGGGCCGTCTGCACCAGCGCGGCACGCAGCGCGTCCAGCGCCAGAGCCACGGGAGCGGAGTGGAAATTGCCGTTGTGCCAGGCCAGGGAGCCGGCGATGAGCGGGTTCTCGGCCGCGGCGTTGAGGTCGGTCTCGACGGTTGCGGCGGCCCGGTCCACGGCGTCCACGGCGGCGCCGTGCACCTGGGCGAAGGCGCGGAACCCGTACGGGTCCTGGATGCGGACGGCCTGCTCTCTGCCGAGGAGGCCGCGCAGGCGGGCGGCGACGGCGGCCTGACCGCGGTGCGGCCGGGCCTCCTGTACGACGGCGGCCAGCGGCTCGGCCGAGGCCCCGACCGCGGTGAACGACAGGGCGGCGACGTCGACGGCGGCTGCGAGCAGGAGACGCAGGCGATGGCAGGCGATCGCGGCGTCCGCCAGGGTGGCTGCCCCTGAGCTGATGAACGGCAAGGCGTCGCCCGAGGTGAGGGGATAGCGGGGAGCCGGCGCCGCCTCGCTGACTCCTCCGGCCTGCACGGCGCGGCCTGCCCGGCCCTGCCGGTCACCGTGCGCCGGGGTTTCCTCGCGCTCTCCCGGCGTGGGCTCGTGGTGCCACGGGAGTTCGCCGAGGAGGCACAGCGCGGTGGTGGCCAGGGCCGTGAGGTCGCCGGTGCCGATGGCGCCGTACGTGCGGATCGGCGGCGTGAAGCCGTGGTTCACCGCGTCGGCCAGCACCGGCAGCACGGCCGGATCGATGCCGGAGCCGCCCGCGAGCAGTTGGTTGAGGCGGACGACGAGCATCGCCCGGGCGCGGGCGGGCTCGACCGGCGGCCCGGCGCCGCACGCGTGGCTGCGCAGCAGGCCCAGGCCGGGGGCCTCGATCGTGACGTTCTTGCCGGCGCCGACGCCGGTGCTGCGGCCGTACACCGGACCCGTCAGCTCCTGGGCGGTGACCCACGCGGCACGGGCCCGATCGAGGGAGGCGATCGTGACCCGGGCCCGGCCGTACGCGGCCTCGTGGACCTGCGCGCAGGTCAGCCCGGCGCCGTCGAGCAGCACCATGGCAAGGTCAGTCGTTGTCGGGGATGAACAGCCCCAGCAGCCAGCTCACCACGCTGACGATGATCGCGCCCCAGAACGCGGCCGGGTAGAAGTTGTCGACTTGGAAGGGGATGTCGAACTGGCCCGCGATCCAACTGGTCAGCAGCAGCATCGCCGCGTTGATCACGAGCAGGAACAGGCCGAGCGTCAAGACGATGATCGCGCAGCCCAGTGCCTTGACGATGGGCTTGACGATCGCGTTGACGATGCCGAAGATCAGCGCCACGAGGAGCAGGACGCCCCAGTAGGTGGCGGAGTTGGAGGGGGCGTTGACGTCGATGCCGTCGATGACTTGCACGGCCACCCAGAGCGCCACTGCAGCCGCGAGGGTTCTGATGATGAATCTCACGCTGGTTGATCCTCCCACTTCAGATCGGCGCCGCGGTAGAGGCGCAGTCAGAACGATGCCCGCTCGTCACTGTTCGTAGTCGCCGGTTATCGCCACCCGAACGCGGGGAAGAGGCGTGCAGGGGAGGGAGCGAGATGGACACGAACGGGCTCGAGTCGTTGCCGGCGAACGAGTTGCACGATCGTGCGGTGCGGTACGCCGTACGCCATGGCGACCTGGGGTTCCTTTGGGACTTGCTGAGGGTGATCCCGGCCGCCGAGGCCGCCACCGGTCACGAGACCGACGCCGACCTCACCAAGGTGTCCGCGTTGCTGAGCGACGCCATAGCGGCGGGGGAGGGCGAGTTGGGGGAGGCGCTGCGCCCCGTCTATATCGAATACCTGCGTAAACATCCTGACGCCTAGCCCGCCATGCGGGCCTCCGCGCCGCTGTACACCGCGAAGCCGGGCGTGCTGATCTCCTGGCCGTCACGGCCCACGATCAGCGTCTGGTACGGGGTGGACGCGGCGAGGTCGGCCGCGTAGCGGCGGGCCAGAAGCGGGCCCATGGCGTAGATCGCCGTGGCGTACGCGTCGGCCAGGCCCAGGTCGGGGCCGATCACGGTGACGGAGCCGAGGCCTTCCTGGACCTCACCCGTGCGCGGGTTGACGATGGGCACGCCGCCCGAGGTGGCGATGCCGAGGTCGTGGGCGAAGACGACCTTGCGGACGATGTCCCTGCGCGGGTCCCGGACGCCGATGCGCCAGCGTTTGCCGGGGGCGGCCGAGCCGCGTACCCGGATGTCGTTGCCGGCGGTGATGCGGTGGTCACCCGCGCCCGCGTTGGACAGGGCACGCGACAGCCGCTCCAGCGCCCATCCCTTGATGTATCCCGACGGGTCGATCACACCGTTGATGCGGGGTTCGAACCACCCGTCCGTGGCCTCGCTGAGCTCCTCGCAGCGGTGCAGGACCTCGATGAGCTCCGGGATCTGCTTGATCGTCTGGCCGCGGTTGAGCCGGCCGATCTGGCTGTCTTCCTTGACCGGGCTGAAGGTGTCGTCCACCCACCTCAACCAGGCGAATGCGTCGTCCAGCAGGGGCGTCAGCTCGCGTGCCGGGAGGGCGGTGCGGATGTCCACGCTGACGGGCATGCCCATGATCATTTCGACACGTGCGCTTCCGGGGAAAGTCGTCACCTTGCCTCCTTGTCCGCAGACCACCGTTGCAGACGATGCGTAATGTGGAGCTAAACCCTTTGCCGGAACTTGAAACAAATTTGTGACTTCGGGATGGCAAGGCGTGACAATGCGCCGCTGACGTACCGGTTGAACTGCCGCGGACCGGCCACCACCACGTCGCGCTCGGCGATGTCGGGAATCTCGCGACTCAGGCCGGAAGCGCTCAGTCGCTCCTTCGCCCTGGGGTCGTGCTCCTTGCCGACGACGAGGATGAGGCCGTACCTGGCCTCCAGGTCCCGGAGCTCATCGGTGGGGTGCTCGGTGCGGTAGATCGCGACCGTGTCCGTGGCGCCGGACAGGCGGGCGCGCAGCGCGGCCGGGTCCATGTCCGTCGCGATCAGCAGGGAACCTCTGGTCGTGTGCGGGACCTGGTGGCTCCAGACCGCCATCACGGCCGCGGCCGCGTACAGGATGAGGGAGCCCGCACGGCTGAGGTCCGTCACGTACGCGGTCGAGCTGAACTGGTGTGCCACCAGCAGCGCCCCCGCCAGGTAACCGCCGAGCCGCAGCCGCTGCCGCGCCTCCTCGGTGCGGAGATAGTCGGCGGCCTTGACGGTGACGATGCCGAGCGCCACCAGCAATGCTGCGGCGGCGTAGGCGGTCGGGGTCCACGGGTAGCCGAAGCCCGGCTGGATCGCGCCGAACTCCGCTACCGCGACACCGCTCCAGAAGAGGATCGGGCCGTGATGCGTATTCGCCTGGCTTGCCATGCTGACCACCTTCCTGAAGGAACATGAAAGGTTGCTGAGTAAGGTCTGAAACATGGCTAATGTGCGAGTTGAGCGGACCGACGATGGCGGGTTCCGGGCTGTGAACGGCCGCGGCGCCGAGGTGAAGATCGGCGGTGCGAAGGACGACGGCGTCTTCTCGCCGGTGGAGTTGTTGCTGGCGGCGGTGGGCGGCTGCAACATCGTGACCGTGGAGCCGCTCACCGCCCAGCGGGGGCACCGGCTGCTGCGGCTGGCGATGACCGTCGAGTCCGAGAAGGTGGAATCGAACAAGCTGGGTCCGGTGACGGTCACGTACGACGTCGAAGTGCCGTCGGAGAAGGCCGATGAGGTGTTCCGTGCCGTGGCGGAGCGCGTGCACGAGAAGTACTGCACGGTGAGCAGGTCACTGAGCGATGGCACCGAGGTCAAGCTGGAGCTGTCCCAGCCAGACGAAACAGAGTCGGATTAAACAGATATTCGACCCCGTTATGACGCGACCGTTGCATTCGTCTCGGTAACGTTGTAGCAGGTCAGGAGCACCGCGACTGACCGAGGACCTTCACCGAAGCGGACGCGGAGGGGGACCGCGGGCCGCTAGTGCGGGACCGCCGACGTTTTTGGGGGAAGACGTCGGCCTGGACCGCCGTCGGATCGGGCCGGGCAGCTTTGGGGGAACTGCCCGGCCCGATCTATGCGTATCCTCCGGTTCCGTGAAGAGAATTCTCATTGACTGCGACCCCGGCATTGACGACGCGCTCGCGCTGGCCCTGGCCGCCGGATCCCGTGACACCCTTGACGTGGTGGGCGTCACCACGGTGGGCGGCAACGTCGACCTCCCTCTGACCACGGCGAACGCGCTGGCGCTCAGGGAGTTCCTTGACCTCGGCGACGTGCCCGTCACGCCCGGCAGCGCGGGCGCACTGCTGCGGCACACGGTACGCGCCACCGCCGTCCACGGCGTCACCGGACTCGGCAACGCGGTGTTGCCCGCGCCGCGGCGCGGCCCGTCCGAGGGGCACGCGGTCGACTTCATCGTGGACACGCTGCGGGCCGCGCCCGGCGAGATCACGCTGGTGGCGGTGGGGCCGCTGACGAACGTCGCCCTCGCCGTCCGGCGTGACCCGCGCGTCGTCGAGTGGGCCCGCGACCTGGTCATCATGGGCGGCTCGTACTCGCGTGGCAACCACAACCCGGCCGCCGAGTTCAACATCCTGGCCGACCCGGAGGCGGCCGCGATCGTCTTCGACGCCGGGTGGACGGTCAAGCAGCTGGGGCTCGACGTGACGCTGTCCGCCGTGGTGACCTCGGACGTGCTGGACCGCATGCGGCCGCTCGGGCGGCTGGGTGCCGAGCTGCTGGTGCCGGCCGCGCAGTCGTACATGGCCGTGACGGCCGAGGGCGGGCCGGCCATTCACGACGCGTGCGCGGTGGCGTACGTGCTTGATCCTTCCCTCTTCACGTGCGTTCCGGCCGTGGTGAACGTGGAGACGAACGGGACCTACACGCGCGGGATGACCGTGACGGACTTCGAGGTCGGGGACCGGCAGGCGAACGCGCTGGTGGCGACCTCGCTGGACGTGAAGAGGTTCTGGGATCTGGTTTTGGGAGCGTATGAGCGGCTGGCCGCCCGGCTCGATTGATGGACGGGGCACTGGCTGGTGGCTGATACAGTTACACCTGTTGCGCCGCTAGCTCAGTTGGTCAGAGCAGCTGACTCTTAATCAGCGGGTCCGGGGTTCGAGTCCCTGGCGGCGCACCATCTCGGGCACTCTCCACACTGTGGAGGGTGCCCGAAGTCGTTTCCAAGGCCCGCCCGAGGCCCTTCAGCGTTGCGTGCACGCTGCGGCCCTGGGCGGTCGCCTCCAGCTCGAAGACGCTGACGGAGGTCGGCGGGTAGCCGATGAGCTCGATGGCGCGGCTGACCCGGGGCGGGCCGTCCAACTGCGCGGCCGCATCCCACAGGTAGACGGCGCCCCACACCTGGCGGGCGGAGTTGGAGAACCACGCCTTCAACGGCATGCCGTCCACCTCGGTGTACGCGTCGACCGCGTAGTCCCGCAGGTAGTCGCGCAGGCTTTCGACGGTTTGGGCGGAGCGGCTGAGGTCCCAGGCAATGATGGACAGGTACATGCGTCCTCACGGGAAGGGGTGGGGATGGGGATTGATCTCGCTCGGATCGAGCGGGCGGTCCCGGTAGCCGAGCCGCCACGGCACCTCGCGCAACCGGGGCAGCCCGTCGGTCCTGCGATGGTCGTGGCCGAACGTCATGGGCAGAGTGCCCGGGATGATGACCTTCGTGCAGGCCAGCCGGGCGGTCCGGTGCTCCGGCGTGGTCTGGTCCACCACGATGACGTCCAGGCCGGTGTCCAGGTAACGGCTGACCGCTTCCATAAGGTCGTCGGTGAGGTCGTGGTTGCCGAACCCGGTCGTCCGGCCGACGTCCTCCAGCCGGCGCGACGGCGCGGTCCCGAGCAGGAAGCCGAAGCGAGAGAAGGCGTCGGCGCAGCCGTACAGAGTCGCATGGTCGGCCATCGCACGCACCCGTGACGGGTCCTCCACCATGCGCCGGGCCTCCTCCCGCTGCTCCGGATAGCGGCGGACGAGATCGGCGAGAACCGAGCTGAGCTCGCTCAGCGCGTTCTCCAGCGCACGCTCCGGCGACAGGGGCGACCTGCCGCTGATCCATTTCTCCAGCTCGTCGAAGAGGGCTGGGCTCGCCTGCGAGAGCGCGCGCAGGAAGGCGGGATCCTCCGCGGCCTTGCGTAACTCGTCCAGCTTGCCGCCTGTCTCCTCCGACAGTGTGCGCGGCAGGTCGGCGGTCAGCAGCCGGTGGGCCTCCCAGCGGGTCGCCCACTCGCCGACACCCTCCCTGAGAGTCTCCGGCAGCAGCGCCGCCATCCGCTCGTTCCACTCTCCTGCGCTCGGCCTGCGGCACTGGTGCAACGCACGACGCAGCCCCACGAGCGCGGGTCTGGCCGGTCGGCCGGCCGCGCCGATGACGTCGTACAGCGCGGCCGAGAGCTCCGCGCCACGGACCGCGAGCCAACGCCGCGACTCGGCCAGCTCGTCCAGGACGGCCGACGTCGCGTCGAAACGGAGGCGCGCCAGCGTGGACGCCGGCAGCCCGGCCGTCCGCACCACGAGCACGGGCTCGACCTGAGCACCGCTGGACAGCCTGAGGTCGGCGGTCATGGTGTTCCCTTCGACGTCGGTACGGGGATGCGCGGGAGGGGCGCCGCCGGGGTCACTCCGGCGGCGCCGCGTCACCCGATCAGCTGCTGCAGCTGCAGCTGCACAGGGCACTGCAGGTGCAGGAGCCGCACAGCGAAGCGCCGATCTCGGCCATGCCGTGACCGGCCGTCAGCGACTCCACGGTGAGGCCGCTGTCCGCGAGGTCGAACACGTCCACCGGCAGGTTCTCGAGGCTGAAGTCGAGCCCTTGGGAGACACTCACTTGTTGCTCCTTCCGTCGGGAATGGTGTGCGTGACGAAGGTGCGCCGCCCGTCTCGTGTGCCGCTCGAGACCGGCTGACACGGCGATCACAGGCGCACCGGCTCGAGGACGGGCGCCTCCGGCCGCCGCGCTGGATGGAGGACCCTCAACAGCGGTCCCGACATGGCCGTCGTCACCAACGCCATGAGGACCATGAGCGAGTACAGGTCCTGGTCGAGCAGGTGGAGCTGCAGCCCGACGCTCAGGATGATCAACTCAGTGAGCCCTCGGGTGTTCATCAGCGTGGCCAGCGCGGCGGACTGCCGTGACGGCAACCCGTGGACGCGCGCGCCGAGGAACGCCCCCATGAACTTCCCACCGATCGCCACCATCAGGATCAGGCCGAGCTCGACCAGGCCCGGCACGCCGATCCTGGACAGGTCCACGCTGAGCCCGCCCACGACGAAGAAGATCGGCAGCAGGATCACCGCGGTGAACTGCCCCACCCCCTCAAGGATCTCCTGCCGTATCCGCTCCGTCCCCTGCCGTGGTACGACGGCCCCGAAGAGGAACGCGCCGAAGACGGCGTGCAGGCCGATCCACTCGGTCAGAGACGCCGACAGCAGCAGGCCGACGAGAACGACGCTGAGCCTGACCGGGGTGAGCCCGCCCTTTGCGGCCAGCCGCCCCAGCAGCGGGCGCACCGCCGCGAACATGACCACGAGGTACGGCGCCACGAGCAGCAGCCGCCACGGGTCGTCGCCCGTGTTGACCAGGGCCGCGATGACGGCGAGCATCGTCCAGGCCAGTACGTCGTCCGCCGCCGCACAGGTCAGGGCCAGCGCACCCAGCGCCGTCCGGTGCATGTTCCGGTCCTTGAGTATCCGGGCCAGGACAGGAAAGGCGGTCACCGACATGGCGGCGCCCATGAAGAGGGCGAAGGCCAGCCGATCAGGGCCTGGATGGCGGTCGGCCAGCTGCACGGCCAGCGCCGCACCCAGCCCGAACGGCACCAGGATCGAACCGATCGACACGGTGGCCGCCACTCCGGCCTTGCCCCGGAGGCCACCGTGGTCCACCTCCAGCCCGACCAGGAACATGAACACCACCACTCCCACGCTCGCCAGGCCGGCGAGGAACGGGCGAATGTCCGTGGGGAAGAGCGTCTGCGACACCACGCCGCCGAAGAGCGTAGGTCCGAGCAGGATCCCGGCGAAGACCTCGCCGATCACCGCCGGCTGATCGAAACGCCTGGCCAGCATGCCGAGCAGGCAGGACAGAGTGATGATCGCCGCTATGCCGCAGAGCAGCGCGGTCAAGGAATGCATCGCTTCTCTCCAAACGTCGGGCTCCTGGCGCAGGGTCGTCCCGGTGGCTCGAGACCGGCTTGACGTGGGCTGGGGCGTCGTCGTCCTCCGAGCCGGGTTCGAGCCGGTCTCCAGCAGCCGTGGTGAGACTGGCCGCACCGCTGATGGAGACCCACAGGAGGTCACGGTGCATCGCACGCTGATAGTGGCGAGACTGAAGACGGACGATCCTGGACAGATCGCCGACGTCTTCGCCGAATCCGACTCGACCGGCCTGCCGCACATGATCGGTGTGTCACGCCGTTCGCTGTTCGCCTTCCACGACCTGTACTTCCACCTGGTGGAGGCCGACGACGACATCTCGCCGCGTCTCTACCAGGCCCGTAGCCACCCGCTGTACCAGGACATCAACACCAAGCTCACCGAGTTCGTCTCGCCGTATGACCCCGGCTGGAAGGAGCCGAAGGACGCCATGGCGACCTCGTTCTACGTGTGGACCGCGGAAGAGGGGAGAGTCCAGTGACCGCCGCACCGCTGGTGAGCGTGGAGGACGTCGAGGCCAACCGCCGGCGCGGCGGGGACATCAGGGTGACGCTCAGCCCGAAGACCGTCGGCTGCACGTCGGGGTTCGGCGGCGTGCTGCGGCTGGGCCCCGGCGAGTTCGTCACCGAGCATTACCACCCCCACTCGGAGGAGTTCCTCCATGTGATCTCCGGGGAGCTGGAGATGGACATGGACGGGCAGCCGGTGAAACTGCGCGGTGGAGATTCGCTGCTCGTGCCGATCGGCGTCCGCCACCGGCTGCGCAACGTCGCCACGGAGACCGCTCAGGTGGTCTTCCACCTGTCCCCGCTGGCGCCCAGGCCCGAGCTGGGACACGTCGACACCGAGACGCTGCCCCGGCCGGACCTGGCCAATCCGGCCGTCGGAGGGGTGTGATGGGCGTCGCCATCACCGGGATCGGCACGGTGGCGCCCGGCGGGGTCGGGCGGGAGGCCTTCTGGGACCTGCTCACGGCCGGGCGTACCGCCACGCGCAGGATCTCGTTGTTCGACCCCTCGGGGTTCCGCTCCCAGATCGCCGCCGAGGTGGACTTCGACCCGCGGGCGGCCGGGCTGACCGGGCGGGAGATTCGCCGGATGGACCGGGCAGCGCAGTTCGCCGTGGTCTGTGCGCGCGAGGCGATCGCCGACAGCGGCGTGGACCTGGCCGCCTGCGACCCGGGCCGGGTGGCGGTGAGCGTCGGCAGCGCGGTCGGCTGCACCATGGGCCTCGAGACCGAGTACGCGGTGCTCTCCGACGAGGGACGCGAGTGGCTGGTGGACCACCGGCACGGCGTCCCGCACCTGTACGGCTACATGGTCCCCAGCACGCTGGCTGTGGAGGTCGCGTGGGAGACCGGGGCCGAGGGTCCGACGGCGTTGATCTCCACGGGCTGCACGTCCGGGCTTGACGCGGTGGGCCACGGGGTCGAGCTGATCAGAGAGGGCTCGGCGGACATCGTCATCGCCGGGGCGACCGATGCCCCGATCTCGCCCATCACCTCGGCGTGCTTCGACGCGATCAAGGCTACGTCGCCGGACAACGACGACCCCGAGCACGCCTCCAAGCCCTTCGACGCCCGCAGGAACGGGTTCGTCCTCGGCGAGGGGGCCGCGATCATGGTGCTGGAGGACGCCGAGCGGGCGCGGCGTCGTGGCGCGAGTATCTACGCCGAGATCGTCGGGTTCGCCAGCCGGAGCAACGCGTTCCACATGACCGGGCTCAAGCCGGACGGCAGGGAGATGGCCGAGGCCATCAGGGTCGCCCTGGACCAGGGCCGGGTCGATCCCTCCGAGATCGACTACATCAACGCGCACGGTTCGGGGACCAAGCAGAACGACAGGCACGAGACGGCAGCGTTCAAGCGCAGCCTGGGCGCCAGGGCGTACGAAGTGCCGGTGAGCTCGATCAAGTCGATGATCGGCCACTCGCTCGGCGCCATCGGCTCGATCGAGGTGGCCGCATGCGCGCTGGCGCTCAAGCGGCAGGTCGTCCCGCCCACCGCGAACCTGCGTGACGCCGACCCCGAGTGCGACCTGGACTATGTGCCCGTCACCGCGCGCGAGCACGCGATGGACGCCGTGCTCAGCGTGGGCAGCGGGTTCGGCGGCTTCCAGAGCGCCATGGTGCTCGCCCGGGCGTGAGCCGGCTCAGTCGTGGGTCCACGCCTCCGGCCAGCGCTCGGCCAGCTCCGACAGGTCGTCGGGCACGGTCATGGGCTCCTGAGGCTGGGGCACGGTGTACAGCGTCTCGCCGTACACCGCCAGTGCTCGCAGCAGCCGGCCGCCCGCCCGGGCCGCCCACCTACGCAATGACATGATCCGAACCCTCCGTGGCTCGCGGTCGTCCTTCACGGAGGATGCCCGCCGCCACTCGACGGCCGGTCGAGGGAACCCTTCCGAGCCGCTCTCCAGCGGCATCCGAGCCGCCGTCACCACAGTGAGTCACGGGCGAGGACTCGCCCACCGGATGACACCGGCCGGCCCGCCCTGGGCGGTCGAGATTCTCGATGGTCAGGAGTGCCAAAGATGGAACAGTGGAGTGGCGCGATGGGTCCAGGGGGCCGGACTCCTCTGGACGAGTTGCTCGAAACGCTCACGCAGCAGGAGTCGGCCGGCGTCAAGGCCTGGCTCGGCAGCGGCCCCAGCTGGCCGGGCGCGCCGGCGGGGGTGTCCCCCAAGGCGCTGACCGAGCATCACGAGAAGGTCGAGGGAGACCGGTTCCGGCCGTCCGACGACGACCCCCGCGCCATCAGGAGCGTCGGTGTGATCGGCGGCGGCACCGCCGGATACATGACGGCGCTCGCACTGAAGACGAAGCGGCCCTGGCTCGACGTCACCCTTGTCGAGTCGAAGGAGATTCCGATCATCGGCGTGGGCGAGGCCACGGTCTCGTACATGGTGATGTTCATGCACCACTTCCTCGGCATCGACCCGATGGAGCTCTACCGCAAGGTGGAGCCGACGTGGAAGCTCGGCATCAAGTTCGACTGGGGGCCCGACCCGGACGGGTTCATGGCCACCTTCGACTGGCACCACCACTCGATCGGCGCGCTCGGGGCGCTGGAAGAGGACAACACGGTCAACGGCTTCACCGTGCAGTCGCTGATGATGATGGCCGACCGCGCCGCCGTCTACAAGATCGGCGACAAGAACGTGTCGCTGATGAAGTACCTGCCCTTCGCCTACCATCTCGACAACGCCCGCTTCGTGGCCTTCCTCACCGAGCTGGCCGCCGAGCGGGGCGTCAAGCACGTCGAGGCGCGGCTCGAGGACGTCGTGCTCAATGGTGAGGAGTGGGTCGACCACGTACGCACCTCGGACGGCCGGCAGCTCAGCTACGACTTCTACGTCGACTGCACCGGCTTCCGCTCCATGCTGCTGGGCAAGGCGCTCGGCACGGGTTTCCACAGCTACGCGGACACCCTGTTCACGGACTCGGCCGTGACCGGGAACCTGGAGCACGGCGGCCACCTCAAGCCGTACACCACCGCCACCACCATGAACGCGGGCTGGACGTGGAACATCCCCACCCCGCAGAGCGACCACCTCGGCTACGTCTACGCCTCCGGCGCCCTGTCGGACGAAGAGGCCGCCAAGGAACTGACGGAGAAGTTCCCGGGCATCGAGGGGCTGCGGCAGGTGCGCTTCCGCAGTGGCAGGCACGACAAGGCCTGGCGCGGCAACGTGATGGCGATCGGCAACTCCTACGCCTTCGTGGAGCCGCTGGAGTCCACCGGCCTGCTGATGATCGCCCTCGCCGTGCAGACGCTGACGAGCGTGCTGCCCGCCTCCTGGGAAGACCAGGCGGTCAGGGAGGTGGTCAACCGCGGGCTCGGGCAGCGCTGGGACGCGATCCGCTGGTTCCTGGGCATCCACTACAAGTTCAACACCAGGCTCGACACGGAGTTCTGGAAGGACGTACGCGACCGGTGCGACGTCTCCGGCTTCCAGCCGCTGATGGAGCTTTACCAGAACGGCGCGCCGCTCACCCGGCGCGACCCGTACATCCTGGACCTCGCCCTTGGCGCGGCGCCCACGTTCTTCGGGCTGGCCGGGATCGACAACATCCTGCTGGGCCAGAAGGTCCCCGCCCGACTGCTCAAGCGGGCCGAGCCGATCGAGGACTGGCGGGCCCGCAGGAAGGCCGCCGACGCGCTGGTCGCCAAGGCGATGACGCAGGCCGAGGCGCTGCACGCCTTCACGACCGACCCTGAACTGAACACCCAGCTTCTCAACGACTTCGACAGCTGGGCGGGCCGCCACATCGCCGGCTACATCGGAATGCTCTGACCCGTCGTGACGCACGGCCCCGGCGTGGCCCCGCGCGCCGGGCCATCACGGCACCAGGAGGTGCGCTGTGATCGATTCTTCCGCCCAGTCCGCCGTGCGCGCCGGCTCCACGGTCACGCCGGCGGAATTCCGCTCGCTGATGGCGGGCTTCCCCACTGGCGTCGCGATCCTGACGACGTTCGGCCCCGATGGCGAGGCCAGGGGGATGACTTGCTCGTCCGTCTGCAGCGTGACGCTCACCCCGCCGGTCCTGCTGGTGTGCGTTCGTTGCGGGAGCCCCACCCTGGAGGCGATCACGCAGCGGGGGGCGTTCGCGGTCAACCTCCTGCATGAGGGCGCGGCGGACACCGCCGGGCTGTTCGCCTCGGGCGACCCGGACCGGTTTGACCGGATCCACTGGCAGGCCGGATCCGAGGCCGCCGGACCCCACCTGGTCGACGACGCGCACGCGGTCGCGCACTGCCGCGTCGCCGGCACGCAGACGGTCGGCGACCACGTGATCGTGCTGGGTGAGGCCTACCTCATCCGGCAGGCCACCCAGCCGGAACCGCTGCTGTACGGACTGCGCCGCTACGCAGCGTGGCCGGCCACGGTCAGCGCGGAACGCTGAGCGTACGGAAGACGCCGCCCCGGTCAGCAGGTGACCGGGGCGGCGTCTTCGCGTTCAGGAGTAGGAGGCCACCGTGTGCAGCAGTTCGTACGGCCGCCCGCGCCCACGGTCCTGGTAGGTCCTGAGCGGTGCGGTCGAGTCCCGGTGGCTGGGACCCTGCTCCCACGCGGTGAAGGCGTCCATGCTCTCCCACTCGCTCATGACCGCGAACACGTCGGGTTCGACGGCCGAGCGCAGCAGTGCGTTGCCGAGGAGCCCGGGAGTGCCCGACAAAGTCCTGCTGACCTGGTGGTAGGCCGCTTCGACGGCCTCCACGTCGGCCTCGCCCACCCGGCACCAGAGCAGCACCCGGACCATCAGATACCCCCGTCCACGACGATGGTCTCCCCGGTGACGAACCGCGATGCGTCGCCCGCGAGGAAGAGCACCACTCCGGCCACCTCGCCGGGCGTGCCGGGCCGCCCGAGGGCGATGAGATGCCGGTAGCGGCTCAGCGCGGCCTCGTCGGCCTCCGCGGTCTCGACCGGGCCGGGCGCGACCAGGTTGACCCGGATGCCCGCGGGCCCCAGCTCCTTGGCCAGAGAGCGGGTCAGACCGATCATCCCGGCCTTGGCCGCGGTGTAGTGCGCCCGCCCGGGTAGCCCGCGCAGCGCGGCCGCGGCTCCGATGTTGACGACCGAGGCGCCCCGGCCGAGCAGCGGCAGGGCCTTCTGGGTGACCAGGAAGCAGCCGGTGAGGCTGGTGTCCACCACCCTTCGCCAGTCCTCCATGGAGAGCTCCGCGAACGGCGTGTGGGTGATCGCGCCGGCGTTGTTGACGATCACGTCGAGACCGCCGAGCTCCGACCGGGCGACGTCGACCAGCCGATCCACGTCGCCGGGGTCGGTGACGTCGGCTGCGACCAGGTGGTGTTCGCCACCCAGCTCTTTGAGCTCCAAGCGCAACGACTCGGCGTCGTGCCCCTCGCGGCGGAAGCAGGTCACCGTGGTGGCGCCGGCGCCGGCCAGGGCGAGAACCGTGGCCCGCCCGATCCCCTTCGTGCCGCCGGTGAGCAGGACTCTCTTTCCGTGCATGATCAGGCCCTCGCGCATTCGATGACGGCCCACTGGCCGGGGACGGGGTCGTTGACGATCCGGAAACCTGCGGATTCCAGCAGTCCGCGCCACTCGGGCAGGTCCCGTTCGCGACCGCCGAAGCGCAGCATCATGTCGATGTCGAGCACCTTGCCGTGGTCCCAGACGTTCGCGGATGCCAGCACGTGCTCGAGCACGAGCAGCCGGCTGCCTGGGTGGTCGCCCATGGCGTCCCTGACCTGGGACAGAATGGCTGTCGCGTCGGCGTCGGCCCAGTCGTGCAGGACCGCCTTGAGCACGTAGGCGGCGTGCCCGGAGGGCAGCTCGGCGAAGAAGTCGCCGGGCGTCAGCCGCACGCGGTCCGCCACGCCGTGCTCGGCCATCACGGCCGCGGCCTCGCTGATCACCTGCGGCTGGTCGATCAGAGTCCCATGCACGTGTGGGTGCCGCTGGAGCAGCCCGGCCAGGAAGTAGCCGCGACCGCCGCCGACGTCGGCCACGTCGGCGAACCTCCCGAAGTCGTAGGCGTCGAGGAAGCGCCGGGTCGTGGTGGCGCTCATCCTGGTCATGGCCCGGTCGAACAGGGCGCCGGCCTCGGGGTTCGCCCGCAGGTGGTCGAAGAACTCCGCGCCGAAGATGTCGGGGAACACCGGCCGTCCCGTACGAAGGCCTGACACGATCTCCCCGTACGGGAACCACAGCAGGTCCGAGCCGTTGAACAGCACCATGTCCCGCTGGCTGTCCGGTACGTCGGAGCGCAGCGGCTCGGCCGTCTCCGTCAACGCGAAGACGCCCGGCTCGCGCTCCGCGAAGACGCCCACTGCGGCGGCGCAACGCAGCAGGCGGCGCAGCGCGTCCGGGTCCGTGGCGGTCCGCTCGGCGATCTCCTCGACCGGCAGCGGCCCGTCCGCGAGCACGTCCGCCACCCTCACCTCCGCCAGCGCGTAGATGACCTGCGAGATCCGCTTGCCGCTGGTCAGCAGAAGCAGCCGGGCATGGGCGGGTAGTCGCACCTGGGGAGGCACCCCCGTCAGTGTGCGTGCGCCGTTCCAATCGCTGTCCATCTCAGTCTCCCCTTCAGGCCGATTCGTCCTGTCAACGGTGGCGTGAGCTGCTCAAAGGCGGCTCAAGCCGTGGCCGAGTCACCCTCCACCGCGCGGCGTGAGCATGGCTGCGCTGAACCGGGTGGAGAAGAGGAGTGAGACGTGATCCCGGAACTACTTGAGGTCATCGCACTGGTCACCAGCGGGGTGGTCGCCGGCGTACTGTTCGCCGTGGCCGTCAGCGTGCTCCCGGCCCTGTTCGCGCTGCCCGCGGGGCGCTACATCGAGACGCACCGCCTCCTCGGCAAGGGCTACCACCCGACGATGCCCATCGTGGTCAACGTGGCGATGGTCGCCGACCTCTGGCTCGGCCTGGTGGCCGAAGACTCGGCGTCGAGAGCCCTTTTCGTGGTGGCCGGCGTACTGCTGCTGGCCAGCCAGTTCGTCTCGCACCTGGGCAACGTGCCCATCAACCGCCGGGTGAAGGCCGTCGATCCCGAGGCCGTGCCCGAGGGCTGGCAGGATCCCCGGCCACTGTGGCGGGGCTGGCACCTGCTGCGCACGACCCTCGCCCTGGTCGCGCTGGCCGCGAACGCCGTGGGCGTCGTGCTGTCCTGACCGGTCGCCCACGACATCACCAAGGAGGACTCAATGCCTTTCGCAGCGATCAACTACGGCGTCAAGCCCGGGCACGAGGACGAGATCGCCGAGATCTTCGCGCCCGGCTCCTTCACCCGGGCCGAGTCGCCCGTCATGCGCGACGAGACGGGAACGGAAGTCGGGCGGCTCCTCGCCACCGGGCTGTTCATCCAGGACACCGACATGGTCCGGGTCATTCAGTACGAGGGCGATCTGGCCGCCGTGGGACGCCACATGGCGACGCAGCAGGGGGTCCACGAGGCCGAGCGGCGGATCGCCCCACTCCTGGCCACCCCGCGGGACACGGCCACCGCGGCCGGCTTCCAGGCGCATTTCGGTCGCTCGATCATGACGCTGGTCCACGAGCACGTCAGGCGCGCCGACGTGGCGACCGCGATGATCGCGGTGCGGTACGCATTGCGTACGGACTCGGTGCCGGCCGTCGGCGAGCTGCTGGCGGCGGCGCCATCGCCATCCGAGCAGGACGGGCCGATCGTGGCCACCGCGAGCTTCCTGCGCGGCTCCACGCTGGTCCGGGTCTACCAGTGCGAAGGAGACGTCGCCGCGGCTGCCGAGCATCTTTTGGCGGCGGAGGAGCCGGCGGCCCTCGCCGGAGCCCGCGCCGAGCAGGCGATGCGGTGCATCTCCCAACTGTCCGTCCTGAGCCTGCCGGAGTCCGCGCGGCGCTAGCCAGGACGGCGGAAGGGGGCGGTGGCAGCCCGGCTGCCACCGCCCCCTTCGGCGTCGCTAGGAGGCCGTGAGGAGTGATGTCAGCCGCCGTCCGCGGGCGAGCAGGGCGGCGCCCACGAGGATCGCCAGCCCACCGAGACCGATGTAGTACAGGTGGGCGGGTACGGCCCCGGCGAGCTGTCCGACGCGGCCGCCGAGCGCGGCGCCGACGGCAGCCGACACCCACCACA
Organism: Nonomuraea polychroma; assembly: GCF_004011505.1. Classification (NCBI taxonomy): domain Bacteria; kingdom Bacillati; phylum Actinomycetota; class Actinomycetes; order Streptosporangiales; family Streptosporangiaceae; genus Nonomuraea; species Nonomuraea polychroma. The sequence continues at coordinate 7,387,996 of NZ_SAUN01000001.1, read as the reverse complement.
GGCCCATCATCTGGCTGGTGTAAAAGGCGGGCGCTGTGCTGCCTGCCGCGCCGATTCCCACCGGCGCCAGCGCCAGCTCACCGCACGCCTGCAGGAAGAAGACCGTCAGCAGCCACAGCGGCGACACCTTGCCGCCGGTCGTGGCGTACACGCTGACCACCGCCATCAGCAGATAGCTCAGCCCGACGAGCCCGAGCCCGAGCGCGAACTTGGCGGGCACGTCGACCCGCCGTCCCAGCCGCACCCACGCGTAGGCGAAGAGCGGAGCCACGGCGATGATGAACAGCGGGTGCGCGGACTGGAACCAGCTCGCGGGGATCTCGAAGCCGAGGACATCTCGATCGACCGATTCCCGCGCGAACAGACTCAGCACGGACCCCGACTGCGTGAAGATCATCCAGAAGACCGCCGACGACAGGAAGAGCCGTACGAAGCCCAGCACCCGCATCCGCTCAGGAACCGTCAGCAGGGCGTGGCGCAGCAGCCGGCGGAACAGGATCACGGGCACCACGAGCACCAGCAGGCCGACCGGGATGAGGACGTGCTCGACCGTGAGCGTGCCGGCCAGCCCGTCGGCCAGCACGGCGGCGGCCGCTACCCCGGCCACGATCAGGGATCGGTGGAAGACCCTGTGGCGCTCGGCCGGAGTGGCCGGGTTGACCGGACGGGCGCCGACCTCGCCGAAATGCCGGCTGCCGGCCGCGAACTGGATCACCCCGAACGCCATGCCCAGGGCCGCCGCGCCGAAGCCGAGGTGCCAGTCGACGGTCTCGCCGAGAAAACCCGTGACGATTGGCGCGACCAGGGCGCTGACCTGGATGCTCATGTAGAAGATGGAGAACGCCGCCTCCCGGCGTATGCCGTCGCCGGGGCCGTAGAAGCTGCTGAGCAACGCGCTCATGTTCGGCTTGAGCAGCCCGGTCCCCGCGATGATCAGCGCCAGGCCTGCCCACACCGTCCATCCGGCCGGCACGGCCATGCAGGCGTGGCCCGCGGCGATCACCATGCCGCTGACCAGCGTGGCCCGGCGCGCGCCGAGCACCCGGTCGCCCAGCCAGGCGCCGGGCACCGCGGCGATGAACACCAGCGCCATGTACAGGCCGAACATGGCCGTCGCCGTGGCGGGGGACAGGCCGAGCCCGCCCTGCGCGGTGGGCGAGACCGCGAACAGGAAGAGGATCGCCTGCATGCCGTAGAAGCTGAAGCGCTCCCACATGTCGGTCAGGAACAGAACCCGGAACCAGCGTGGCTGCCCGAAGATCCTCCGGGCGGGGGGCGACGCCGGGCGGGCCGGCTGCGTGGTGGCCATGGCAGGCTCCCTCCAGTCCGTGGGCGCGATGCGAAGGCGCACGCGCATGTCACGGCGAAGGGTCCCAAGAGCGCCTCGGCAGCGGCTTGGCCAGCGCTCGAAGGGGGGACTAGGTGCCGGTCGCGCGCCGGATCCGCACCAGCGCCTCGCCCAGGGCCTGCCGGCACTCCTCCATCGCGCGGCCGTCCACGACGCCCTCCCTGAGCGCATTGCGGGCGTCGTTCCTGAACCGGTCGAGCATCTTCTCCATCTGCCGGACCGTCTTGCCGGAGGCGAAGTAGGAGTCCCACTCGTGATGCCACTCCGCGCCCCAGGAGAGAGCCTCACGCCACTCGCGGGGGCCCCACTGCTCGGGGGTGATGGCGCGGGGGGCCTCTTCGGTCTGTTCGACCGCCTCTTCCGCGGTGGCGGGCGGCTGATGCTCGCGGGCCACCGCGGGCGCATGCCTGGCCTCGTCACGTACGCGCTGCGCCGACCGGCGGACCTCGTCGCTGATCCGGCGGATCGTCTGGTTCAGCTCCTCCAGCTCGGGGGCTCGGCGGCGCAGCTCCTCCTTGCCGTCGGGGGTGATGCGGTAGATCTTGCGCCCGCTCTCGTCGGGTGCGCTGACGATGAAGCCCTCGTTCTCAAGCTTGGAGAGCCGGGGGTAGACCGATCCGGCCGAGGGCGCGTACGTGCCCAGGAACGTCTCCTCGACCAGCTTGATCGCCTCGTAGCCGTAGCGTGGCTGATCCGACAGCAGGGCCAGGAGGTAGAGCTTGAACTGTCCGTGCCCGAACGGGGATGCCACCGCTTTCACGCGCCGTCCTCCGCGCCCGCCCTGAGCGGCTCACCATCGGAGCGGCCGGTTCCGAGCGGCCCGGCGCCGGCCTTGTCGTCCGCGCGGACCACCAGCGCCACCTTCCCGGAGACGGTGAATCCGCGGACCTGCACCTGTGAGCCGCCGTCGCAGGGCTCCCGCAACATCACCCCGATGGCCTTCTTGCCCGCTGGGCTGAAGGGGAGGGGGACCGGGCCTGGACGGCCGTCTTCCGGCGGATTGGCGACCACCTTGCCGCTCGCCGTGGACAGCTCCACGTCCAGCCCCGCCTTGTCCCGCTCGCCCTCGAGTCCCAGCGTGATCGCGCCGGAGACCGAGCTGAGCACGGCGTCCACTGCCTCCATGTCGGTGATCATGGTGATCTCGCCGGAGACGGTCTCGAGCTGGACCTCGCCGTGGCAACGGCTGGCGATGATCTCTCCCGAGACCGTCTTGGCCGTCACCCGCGGACCGGCTCCCTCCATGACTATCTCCCCGTTCAACGTGGCGAGGCTGATCTCCGTGCCCGGCCCCGCCATGGTGATCCCCCCGCTCACCGTTTCCACGCGGACCGGCGTGCCCGCGGGGAGGCGCAGGCTCAGGTCGGTCTTGCGGAGGAAGGCTGGGGGGAGATCACGGTACCACTTGCGATGCAGGCCGAGGTCGTGCCTGATCTCCAGCACCCCGTCGCAGATGCCGACTCGCAGCGGAGCGCCCTTCACCCGCCCGATCTCGAGCTTCGACGGCCCCTCGCCGGCGACCACGGCCACGTCGCCGTCGATGATCCGAACGATGGCGCGGGTCACCCCGGCCAGCTCGATCTCGTATGGCCCGTCCACATTCCATTCCGCCATCGCGAGTCTCCTCATCCAGGCCGCGCGGTGCGACCATCAGTATCACGCTATATCGCGATTATGCGGAACGCTACTCGAAGTTGACTCGGAACTTAACCGATGCGATACATATCGCGATTGGGATCGCTGAAACCCATGCTATTGGGCTGACTCCCACACGCTCCACTCGAAGCGAGCGCCACGGGCGAACAGGGACGCCATGGCAGCACGCTCGTCCTCCGCCAGGGTCTCCTCCAGCGCGTCCACCCGGGAGAGCGTCGACTCGACCACGGACAGGTAGTCCTTGTGCAGGTGAAGGGCGATGAACGAGCGGTAGACCGGATCGGGGGAGGAACGGCGCTGCATTTCCTTGCCCAGCTCGGCGTGGAACCACAGGCGAGGCAGCACCGCCGCCAGCGCCTCCGGGTAGCCGAGGTCGCGGCCCGCCGCAATGAGGAAGTCACCGTACGGCCGCTCGCCCTCGGGCGCGGCCGGGTCCTCTCTCAGCAGGTCGAGCATCGCCTTGCGCTTGGGTCCTGCGGATCTGGCGGCGCCCAGCGCGATGCCCGCATAGTGGGCCAGATCATCCAGGGTGGGGGCCTTGGCGGCGATCAGCGACAGCGCGCGGGCGAAGTCGACGAGGTGCAGGCTGTCGATCGCCACGAGCCGGGCGAGCGTGACCTTGGGCAGTTCGCCGTACCAGATGCCCCTGGGGATCGGATGGTCGGCGATCGCGGCGAAGCTCTCCTCGCCGGCCGTCCAGAGTTCCTTGCGAAGGCTCATCACATACCTCTCTCAGGTGTCAGGGGATGTCCAGTCGGACGCCGTAGTGCTGCAGCCACGCATTGAACGTGAGCACCATTTCGATGTGGGTTCGGTTCACCCAGGCGATGGGGCCGTTCTCCAGCTTTTCCGGCGCGGCCAGCACCGATCTGGCCGCGCCGATGTCGATCAGCTCATGGGCCGGTTGGGTGGGGTCGTCGAGGATCTCGGTCAGCGACCGGCTCAGGTAGCGGGTGTAGAGCGGGTCCTGGGTCACGGGGAATGGGCTTTTCTGCCTGCTCAGGACGTCTTCCGGGAGCAGGTCGGCGCCCGCGGCGCGCAGCAGCGCCTTTTCCCTGCCGTCGTGGCTCTTCATCGACCACGGCGTGTTGAAGACGTACTCGACCAGCTTCGGATCCACGTAAGGCACGCGTACCTCCAGCCCGACCGCCATGCTGATGCGGTCGTCGCGGGTCAGCAGGTGCTGCATCCATCTGGTCAGATGCAGGTGTGTGATCTCCCGCATGCGGCGCTCGCGGGCGGGCTCGCCTGCCAGCCTGGGCACCTCGGCCACGGCCTCCCTGTACCGGTCGGCGCTGTAGCCCTCCAGGTCGAGCTGCTTGAGCAGCCCTTCGTCGAGCAGGCCGCTGCCGAGTCCTGCGCCGGGGCAGAAGTACTGGTAGAAGGCGATCCACGGGAACGCCTCCACGTCGATGAGCTCCGGCACCCACGCCCAGTGGTAGCCGCCGAACACCTCGTCGGCGCCCTCGCCACAGAGTGCGACCGTGCTGTGCTCGCGTACCTGCGCGAACAGCTCGTAGAGGGAGGCGTCCATATCGCCAAGCGGGCTCGGGCGGTCCTGGGCCAGCACCGTGGCCCGCCGGATACCGGGCTCGGCGAGCCGCTCGGGCGTGATGACCACGGGCGTGTGCAGCGACTTCACATGCTGGGCGACCATGCGGGCGAACGGCGCGTCGGGGGTGTCGCGGACCTCGTCGGCACGGAAGCGCTCGGTGTACCGGGTGAACGTGACCGAGAAGGACCGAATGGGCTCCTCGCCCCTGGCGCCGCGGTGCCGGGCGGCCAGAGCGGTCATCACGCTTGAGTCGAGCCCGCCGGACAGCAGGGACCCGACGGGCACGTCGGCGACGAGCTGGGCGCCGATGATCTCCTCCAGCATGCCGCGGATGGTGTCCACCGTGGTCGGCAGGTCGTCGGTGTGCGGCCGGGATTCGAGCGCCCAGTAGCGGCGGTGGCGCAGGCCTGAGCGGGTCACGCGGACGATATGTCCCGGGCGTACCTCTTCGATGCCGGCGAACACGGTCCGCCCCGGCGTCCAGACCTGGCTGAAAGCCTCGCGAAGGCTGTCGGCGTCGGCCCTGGCCTCGATCCGGCCGGTGGCCATCAGGGCCTTCGGCTCCGAGGCGAAGTACAGCTCGCCGTCGGGGCCCCGGCCGTAGAAGAGCGGCTTGACCCCGAAGTGGTCGCGCACCAGCAGCAGTGACTGGTCGCGCGGGTCCCAGACGGCGAAGGCGAAGATGCCGTTCAGATGGTTCGCGACGTCGTCGCCCCACTCGAGATAGGCCCGGAGGACGACCTCGGTGTCGCCTTCCGTGCGGAACCGGTGGCCACGTGCCCGCAACTCGGCGCGTAGCTCGCGGTAGTTGTAGATCTCACCGTTGTAGGTCAGGGCGGCCAGTCGCCTGCCGTCCTCCTCGACCACCATCGGCTGGGCGCTGCCCGCCAGATCGATCACCGCGAGCCGCCGGTGGGCCAGGGCGGCGTGCCCCTGGGCCCACAGCCCGCCGGCGTCGGGGCCGCGGCAGGTCATCGTCTCCGCCATGGCCGCCGCGGTGTCCCGCAGGCCGGTCAGGTCTCGCTCAAAGTCAACATGACCCGCGATACCGCACATAGAGCACCTCTCCGTCCGTCGCGCTCGTTGGGAGCGAGCATCGCGAAGGCCGCTCGAGAGGGGCTTGGAACGGGATGGAGGAGGGCTTGCTCGAGGCGGCGTCGAGTCGCCCACCAGTGAGGCGGGCGACCATCAGGTTGCGATACGGCAGTCGCGATACGACGCGATGCCATATCGCGATACTTCATCCGCTATCTTGACTCATCTGAGTGTCGCGATATAGCGTGACGCCTGATCGAAATATATCGCGATTGCCTCTCACTTCCAAGGTCTCAAGGAGCAGTGATGTCCGAAAACGATGGGAGTCAGCCGCTGCGGCTCGCTGACGAAGCGGCTTCTCCCCCCAAGCGCCGGTGGGCCGTGCTGGCGATCATCCTGGTCGCCACGTTCATGGACCTGCTCGACGTGTCCATCGTCGCCATCGCGATCCCCTCGATCCAGGAGGACCTGCAGGCGACGTACACCTCGGCCCAGTGGATGCTGGCCGGGTACTCCCTGGCCTTCGCCCTGCTGCTGATCACCGGCGGGCGGCTGGGAGACATCGCCGGTCGCAAGCGCATCTTCTTGATCGGCATGGGCGGCTTCACGGTCGCCTCGGCACTGTGCGGCTTCGCCACGTCGCCCGAGATGCTGGTCGCGTCCCGGGTGATCCAGGGTGCGATGGCCGCGATGATGGTTCCGCAGGTCATCTCGACGATCCAGGTGATCTTCCCGCCGAAGGAGCGCGGCAACGCCTTCGCGATCTACGGCGGCATCGCCGGCCTGGCCACCATCAGCGGCCCGCTGCTCGGCGGCCTGCTGCTCAACGCCGATCTCTTCGGCAGCGGCTGGCGCTCGATCTTCCTGATCAACCTGCCGCTCGGCGTGGCCGCGTTCGTGGCGGCCATCGCGATCATGCCCGAGGTACGGGTGCCGCTGGCCCACACCCTCCGGCTCGACCTGGTCGGCAGCTTCCTGATCACTGTCACGATGCTGCTGCTGATGTTCCCGCTGATCCAGGGCCGCGACCTGGACTGGCCGGTGTGGGCGCTGGTCATGATGGGCGCTTCCGTCATCGGCCTGCTGATCTTCGGCGCCCACCAGCGCGCCCGGGCGGCGAAGAACGCCTCCCCGCTGGTCCCGCCGTCATTGTTCAGGAAGGTGTCCTTCACCGGCGGTCTCTTCGTGAACCTCGCCTTCTTCGCCGGCATCGTCTCGTTCTTCCTCGTGTTCATCATTTACCTGCAGGCAGGCCGCGGCGAGTCCGTCCTGTCGGCGGCGCTGACGTTGCTGCCGTGGTCCGTCGGCATCGCGGTGGCCAGCGGCATGGGCTTCCAGCTCGCGCCCAAGCTGGGCCGCAGCGTCCTGCAGATCGGCGCCACGCTGATGACCGTGGCCATGGGCGGCGTCATCCTGACCATCCAGATGGGTGGTGCGGACGCCTCCCTGTGGTGGTACGTCCCCAGCATGCTCATCGGCGGCGTCGGCATGGGCCTGGTGGCTCCGCTGCTGGTCGACGCCGTGGTCTCCGACATCCCGCACACCGAGGCGGGCTCGGCGTCGGGCGTGCTCAGCGCCATTCAGCAGGCCGGCGGCGCGCTCGGCATCGCCCTCGTCGGCCTGATCTTCTTCGGTTCGGTGAGCGGCGGCGCCCAGAGCGTCGCCGAGTCGGTGACCCCGCAGATCCGCACGGCGCTGGAGGCAGCGGGCGCGCCCGGGCCGTCGATCGACGAGGCCACCCGGGGCTTCGTCCGCTGCTTCGTCGACCGGGCCGAGGAGAAGGACCCGACCGCGGTGCCCGCTAGCTGCAAGGAGGCGCAGTCGCCTCAGCAGGGCGTGCCGGCCGCCGTGGAGCAGGCGTTCACCAAGGCGGCAGACGACGGCAGGGCCGACCTGTTCAACCAGGCCATGACCAACGCGGCCCTGTACAACGGGGGCATCTTCGTCCTGACCTTCCTCCTGGTCTTCCTCCTGCCGCGCAGGATCAACGTCCACGCCGAGGCCGACGCGGGCGCGCCGGAGGAGACTCCCGAGCCCGCCCCGCTGAGCTGATCCGCATACATCGGCGTCGCGAATAGCCGGCACACCGGTGAACGCGGCGCCGATCCGCTTCCTTTGAGAGGTGCCCCGTGTTCGAGCCGTCGATCGCGCTCTACGACGATCAGGTCAACAATGACGTCACCGTCGCCATCCTCCTACTGGCCCTCTGGGCGGTCCTGGCTCGTGGCCTGTACCGCCTCCCCTTCAGAAAGACCGCGCACAAGCTCCGGCGCGCCAGCCGATGGCTGTTCGCCGGCACGGTGCTGGCCGTGTTGCTCGTGCCGACGCGCTTGGTCACCATCCTCGTCCTGGGTGGCTACGGCTCCCATTTCGCGATGGACCGGCTGTGGATCGGCATGCCGCTGGCCGGGGTGCCGGCGATCTTCGCGCTCGTGCTGACCTTGCCGCGGCTGAAGCGGTTCGCGGTCGAGGAGGTTCCGGACCGCACGGCCGCCCCGACCGACGAGCAGCGGCTCAGGGCGGCCGCGCCGGCGATCTCCCTGCCGGCGCGGGCAGCGGCCATCGGATCGCTCGTCACCCTCGTCCGGTTGATCTTCGCGCCCGCGCCCCCGCTGTTCGTCCCGGTCCTGGTCACCCTCGCCGTCGTCGGCGCGTGGGTGCTGGTGCTCAGCCGCCGGCACCGGGCGCGCACGACGGGCGGGACCGTACGCCCGATGCTGCACGGCCGGGCCCGCACCCGCCGCAACCTCCTCGGCACGGTCACCGTGCTGGCGCTGGTCGCCGCCTATGCCGCCTGGGATTGGCAGGCCAGCAGACTGCCCGACAGCTACAGCATGATGGACCACACCATGACGTACGGCTCGGGCCCCGCGGCTGGGCACGGCCACCTCGCCGCCGGCTCCACCCGGACCACGGCCGAATCGATCTCCGTGGCCGACCTCACGGGGCCGCGCACCGGCACCCCCGACAAGCGCTTCACACTCACCGCCACCGAGGCCAAGATGAACCTCAGCTCGGGAGCCGTCATCGACGCGGTGGTCTTCAACGGTCAGCTGCCCGGCCCCGAACTGCGGGTCCGCGAGGGCGACCTGGTCGAGGTGACGCTCGTCAACAAGACCCGCAACGTGCCCACCACAATCCACTGGCACGGCATCGATGTGCCGAACGCCGAGGACGGCGTGGCCGGCGTCACGCAGGACGCCGTGGCGCCCGGCAAGAGCCACACCTACCGGTGGGTCGCGGGCCAGACGGGAACGTATTGGTACCACTCCCACCAGCAGTCCTCGACCCAGGTCCGCCGCGGGCTCTTCGGCCCTCTGGTGATCGAGAAGAAGGACGCCCCGCAGCCTGCGAACGTCAAGGAGTTCATGCTCTCCTCGCATGTCTGGGACACCGACAAGGGCGAGGTCACCTCGCTGAACGCGGACGACACCCTGCGCAGGGAGGCGGTGGCACCCGGCACCCCGGTGCGCATCAGGCTCGTCAATTCCGACAACTTCCTCAAGACCTTCACGTTGACCGGGGCGCCGTACAAGGTGACCGCGCTGGACGGCAATGACGTGAACGCGCCCACCGACCTGAGCCGGGTGAAGCTGCCGCTCGGCGGTGGCGGGCGGTACGACCTGGAGTTCGTCATGCCCGACGGTCCCGTGAGGTTCGCCGACCTGGCCGCCCCGCAGGCCGGGCTGCTCCTGTCGCCCGACGGGAAGGGCGAACTGGCCCCGCTCACGGAGGTGCCCGAGTTCGACCCGACCCGCTACGGAACGGCGCTGCCCACCGAGTTCGGGCCCGACAGCACGTTCGACCGCTCGTACGAGCTGATCCTGGACAACAAACCCGGATTCTTCGACGGCAACCCGTACTACCTGTGGACGATCAACGGGTCGGTCTTCCCCGACGTGCCCATGCTGATGGTGCGGGAAGGGGAACTGGTGAAGATGACCATCGTGAACCGCAGTTTCCTCGAACATCCCATGCACCTGCACGGCCACCGCGTGCTCGTGCTCAGTCGCAACGGCAAACGCGTCACCGGCAGCCCGGTCTGGCTGGACACGATCACGATCGTGGACGGGGAGACGTACGAGGTGGCCTTCAAAGCGGACAACCCGGGCCTGTGGATGGACCACTGCCACAATCTCACGCACGCGGCCATGGGCATGACCGTCCATCTGGGCTACGAGAACGTGCACACGCCCTACCGCGCTGGCCGGGCTACCGGAAACGTCCCGGAATAGGGCGAGCCGAGCCTCTCTCGAGGCATCCCCCAGCGGTACGAGCCACCCTGTGATCGGACGCGGGAAGCCCCCGCGACCGACACAGGAGGGTTCGACAGATGAGCAGCGCATCAGCGGACGCCCGGGGCGGCGCCGTGGTGACCGGTCTCGGTGTCGTGGCACCTACGGGAATCGGCGTCGAGGCGCACTGGCAGGCCGTGCTGGCCGGCAAGTCCGGGATCGAAAGGATCACCCGCTTCGACCCCACGCCGTATCCGGTGCGGCTGGCCGGCGAAGTGCCGGGATTCACGGCGAAAGAGCGGGTGCCGGGCAGGCTGATCCCGCAGACCGATCACTGGACGCACATGGCCCTGGCAGCGGCCGAGGCCGCGCTCGCCGATGCCGGGGCCGAGCCTGCCGGGTTGCCCGAATACGAGATGGCCGTGGTGACGTCCAGCTCGTCGGGTGGCACCGAGTTCGGCCAGCACGAGATGGAACGCCTCTACACGAAGGGGTCGTCGTGGGTGAGCGCGTACCAGTCGATCGGCTGGTTCTACGCGGCGACCACGGGACAGGTGTCCATCAGGCACGGCATGCGCGGCCCGTGCGGTGTCCTGTGCACCGAGCAGGCCGGTGGCCTCGACGCGCTCGGCCAGGCGCGCCGGCTGCTGAGGTCGGACGCCAGGCTGGTGGTCAGCGGCGGGACCGACGCCTCGCTGTGCCCCTACGGCCTCACCGCGCAGCTCGCCACGGGCCTGCTCTCCACCGAGCAGGATCCGGGCCGCGCCTACCTTCCCTTCGACGCCGCCGCCTGCGGGTACCTGCCCGGTGAGGGCGGCGCCATCCTCGTCGTGGAGCGCGACTCCGAAGACGGCTACGGCGTCATCGCCGGCTATGCCGCCGGATTCGACCCTCGCCCCGGCTCGTCCCGGCCGCCCGCGCTGCGCGGCGTCATCGAGCGCGCGCTGGCCGATGCCGGGCTCACCCCGCGAGACGTCGACGTCGTGTTCGCCGACGCGGCCGGCGTGCCCGAGCTGGACCTGACCGAGGCCAGAGCTGTCTGCGAGGTGTTCGGCGACCGCGGGACGCCGGTCACCGCCCCCAAGACCCTCACCGGCCGCCTCTACGGCGGTGGCGCCGCGCTCGACGTCGCAACCGCGCTGCTCGCCATCAGGGACGACGTCATCCCGCACACGGCGGGCCCGACCCGCCTCGCCGCGGGCTGCGACATCGACCTGGTGCTCGGCGAGCCGAGGGACACACCGGTGCGCAACGCACTCGTTCTCGCCCGCGGCCACGGCGGTTTCGCCGCGGCCATGGTGCTGTCCGACATCAACTACCGAAAGTGAGCTCACGATGCAGGAATTCACCCTGGAGGACCTCAAGCAGACCCTGCGCGCGATCGCGGGCCAGGACGAGCAGGTCGACCTGGACGGTGACATCCACGACACCCCGCTGGCCGACCTCGGCTACGACTCGCTGGCGCTGCTCGAGCTGGCCAGCCACCTCGAGAAGCGCTACTCCGTCGCCATCCCTGACGACGCGGTGCACGAGATGGAGACGCCGCGGGCGGCCATCGCCTACATCAACGCCCGCCTCGCCGAGTCCGCCGAGGCGGCCTGACATGGCCGAGCACACCGACAACCACATCGTCATCGACGCGCCCATGGAGGTCGTGTGGCGGATGACGAACGACATCGAGTCGTGGACCGAGCTGTTCAGCGAGTATTCGGAGGCCACGATCCTCGAGCGCAGCGGCGACTCGATCCTGTTCAGGCTCGCGCTGCACCCCGACGAGAACGGCAAGGTGTGGAGCTGGGTCTCCCTGCGCACGCCCGACCCCTTGACCCGCACGGTGCGCTCGCACCGAGTCGAGACGGGTCCGTTCAAGTACATGTCCCTCTTTTGGGAGTACACCGAGACGGACCAGGGCGTGCGCATGCGGTGGGTGCAGGACTTCGAGATGAGACCCGAGGCCCCGGTGGACGACGCGGCCATGCGTGACCGGCTCAACCGCAACACGCTGGTGCAGCTCCAGCTCATCAAGGACAAGGTCGAAGCGGCCGCCCGCGCGGCGGCGTGACAGCAGGGACGGGAAATGGATCTCGGACTCAGTGGGAAGAAGGCCCTGGTCACCGGTGGGACCAGGGGCATCGGCAGGGGGATCGTGCTGGAGCTGGCACGTCACGGCGTCGACGTCGTCACCTGCTACCGGCAGGCCGGCGAGGCCGTCGCGTCCCTGGAGCGTGAGCTCAAGGAGATCGGCGGAGACCATCACGTCCTGCGGGCGGACCTCGGCGATCCGGCGGAGGTCGCGGCGCTGCTCGACGCGTGCGAACAAAGGTTCGGCCGACTGGACCTCGTGGTGAACAACGCCGCGACGATCAGCCACGTGCCGTACGAGCAACTCGGCGCCGAGCAGTGGCGAGAGATCGTCGACGTCAACCTCACCTCCGTGCACCTGGTCATCCAGGGCGCGCTGCGGCTGATGACGGCCGGCGCCTCGGTGGTCAGCATCGGGTCGAAGTCGGCAGAGGTGGGCATCCCGCTGCGGGCCCACTACACGGCGACCAAGGCCGCGCTGGTGGGGTTGTCGCGCTCGCTGGCCAAGGAGTATGGCTCGCGGGGGATCAGGTTCAACGTACTCTCCCTCGGCGTCATCCGTACGGAGGCGCTGGAGGCGCTCCCCGACGACCAGCGGGAGCTCATGGTGAAGCGCTATAGCGAGAAGACGGCCCTGGGGCGCCTCGGCACTCCCGCGGAGATCGCCGGCGGCGTGCTCTGGCTGGCCAGCGACCTCGCCCGGTATGTCACGGGCGCTGTCATCCCGGTGGACGGAGGGATCTCCTGATGAGTGCGGCGACGTTCAGAGTCATGCTGCGCATGCAGATCAACCCCGGTATGGGCCCCGATTTCGAGCAGACGTGGCTGAAGGTCGGCGACTCCGTCACCTCACATCCCGCCAATCGAGGGCAGTGGTTGTCGCGGAGCGAAGACGAGGAGGACATCTACTACATCGTCAGCGACTGGGCCGACGAGCCGAGCTTCCGCCAGTTCGAGACGAGCGACCGGCACGTGGAGCACCGCAAGCAGCTCCACCCGTACCGGTCGGGCGGGTCGATGACGACCATGACGATCCTCGCCCACCTCGCGGGCGCCGGCTGAGTGCCTCGGGGAGTCCAGATGACCAGCATGACGTTTCGATCTCCAGGCTCGCCGACGGCGTCCGAGGAAGCGGACTGGATGAGCTGCCGTCGCTGCCGCGTGCTGCTGTATCGCAAGAGGTTCGACCGGGCGGGCGGCGTGTGTCCCGAGTGCGGGTGGCACAGCCCGCTCACGGCAGGTCGGCGCCTGGCGACACTCGTCGACCGGGAGACGGCCGTGCCGGTCAGGCTCCCCGACACCGTGCACGACCCGCTGTCGTTCGTCGATCTCGAGCCGTACGCGGGCCGACTGGCCAAGGCTCGCGCGCAGACCGGGCTCGACGACGCGGTTCAGGTGGTGCGCGGCACCATCCAGGACCGGCCCGTCGTGGCCGCCGTCATGGACTTCCGGTTCCTCGGCGGCAGCCTGGGCACGGCAGCGGGCGAGGCCGTCGCCGTGGCGGCCGAGACCGCACTCGCCGACGGGGTCCCTCTCCTGCTGGTCACCGCCTCCGGTGGCGCCCGCATGCAGGAGGGGACCCTGTCTCTCATGCAGATGGCCAAGACCGCCAACGGCATGGCCGAACTGGATGAGGCCGGGCTGCTGACCGTCTCCCTGATCACCGATCCGACGTACGGCGGGGTCGCCGCGTCCTTCGCGACGCTGTCCGACATCCTGATCGCGGAGCCGGGCGCCAGGATGGGCTTCGCCGGGCCACGGGTGATCGAGCAGACGATCCGCGAGAAGCTGCCGCAGGGCTTCCAGACGGCCGAGTTCCTACTGGAGCACGGGCTCATCGACGGCGTCAGGCCCAGGGCGGAGCTGCCGTACCTGCTCGGCACGCTGCTGTCGGCAGCGGCGCCACCGGCCGGCGACCGGGGCGGCGCGGCGCCGGACGTCGCGGTGCGCGATCCGGCCGACCTGGCCGGGCGTCCCGTCGAGCAGACGGTACGGCTGGCGCGCGAGCTGGGCCGGCCCACCACGCTGGACCACGTGGCGGAATGGACCGACAGGTTCGTCGAGCTGCGCGGCGACCGGATGGGCGGCGATTGCCCGGCCATCGTCGGTGGTCTGGCCGTGCTCGACGGGCTGCCCCTGATGGTCATCGGCCACCAGAAGGGGCACACGACGGATGAGCTGATCCGCCGTAACTTCGGCATGCCGACGCCGGCCGGCTACCGCAAGGCCATGCGTCTCATGAGGCTCGCCGCGAAGCTGCGGATCCCGGTGGTGACCCTGATCGACACGCCGGGCGCGTATCCGGGGCTGGAGGCGGAGGAGCGCGGCCAAGCCGGCACCATCGCCGAATGCATCCGTCTCATGGGAAGCCTGCCGGTGCCCGTGGTCAGCGTGGTCACCGGCGAGGGCGGCAGCGGCGGCGCGCTCGCGCTCGGCGTCGCGAACGAGGTGCTGATGTGCGAGAACAGCATCTATTCCGTGATCAGTCCTGAGGGATGCGCGGCGATCCTGTGGCGCAGTCCCGAGGCGGCCCATACGGCTGCCGCCGCCCTGAAGGTCGATGCCGGCTCCACCCTCGAGCTCGGCATCGTCGACGGCGTGATCCCGGAACCCGACGGCGGGGCGCACCGCGACCCGGCCGCCGCCAGTCGGCTGGTCCGCCTGGCGGTCACCCGGGCACTGCGGGACCTGCGCGGGCGTGACGGCACGGAGCTGGTGGCCCAGCGCCGCCTGCGCTATCGGCGCTTCGGATCGGCCGACACCTCACTCCAGGTGAAAGGAATCCTTCCGTGACAGAGAGCCTGCCCTCGACTGCCCCCGGCACCGATCCCGCCACGGATGTCAGCACGGTGTGGCGCACTGTGCTCGACATGGTCGGTGGGACCACCAGGCCACCCAGCCGGATCAGCGTTCAGCTCGGCTCGGCCAGCATCGAGATGGAGTGGGCGCATCTCGCGGACGCTGCCGCGCCTGGCGTCGCGCCCTCTGCACCCGGCGTCGCCCCTCCAGCGCTGGAGGAGGCTGGCGAGCCACTATGGGAGCCTGTGCGCACGCCGCTGGTCGGCACGTTCTATCGCGCTCCCGAACCGGGTGCCAAGCCCTACGTGGACGTGGGCGACATCGTCGAGCCGGGAGACCAGATAGGGATCGTGGAGGCGATGAAACTGATGAACCCGATCCTGGCCGACATCACCGGCCGCGTGGTGGAGATCTGCGTGAGCGATGGTCAGCCCGTCCAGTACGACCAGCCGCTGCTGCTGCTCGAGCCATGGGAGGGGGAGTGACCTTCGACACGGTGCTCGTGGCGAATCGCGGGGAGATAGCGCTACGGGTCGTTCGCACCTGCCGGGAGATGGGGATCAGGACCGTGGCGGTCTACTCCACGGCGGACCAGGACTCCGCGGCCGTCAGGGCGGCGGACGAGGCCGTGCACATCGGTCCCGGGCCGGCCAAGCAGAGCTACCTCTACCCTCCGGCGATCATCGAGGCGGCGCTGCTCGCCGGGGCGCAGGCCGTCCACCCCGGCTACGGGTTCCTCTCCGAGGATCCGGACTTCGCCGAGATCTGCGCGAAGAACGATCTGGTCTTCATCGGCCCCCGTCCCGAGGTCATGGCCAAGCTGGGAGACAAGGCGCTGGCCAGGAGCCTGATGGCGGACGCGGGACTGCCGGTGCTCCCGGGCACGCGCGAGCCGGTCGGGACCGCGCAAGAGGTCTCGGCCACTGTAGAGCGCATCGGCCTGCCGGTGATCATCAAAGCGTCGGCCGGGGGAGGCGGCCGGGGCATGGCGGTGGTCAGGACCATGGAGGAGTTGCTGCCCGCGTACCGCTCGGTGCGGGCGGCGGCCCGGGCGGTCTTCGGCGACGACCGCGTCTACCTGGAGCGTTACGTGGAGCGGGCCCGCCACATCGAGGTGCAAGTGCTCGCTGACGAGCACGGCAACGTGCTCCACCTGGGCGAGCGCGACTGCTCGGTGCAGCGCCGCCACCAGAAACTGGTGGAGGAGAGCCCGGCGCCCCGCCTGGATCCGGCGACGTCGCGCGAGCTGTACGCGGCAGCCGTGCGTGGCGCCGAGGCGGTCGGGTTCACGGGTGCGGGCACCTTCGAGTTCCTGGTGGACGGCCGGGACATCGCGTTTCTCGAGGTGAACTCGCGCATCCAGGTGGAGCATCCGGTGACGGAGCTGGTGACCGGCATCGATCTGATCAGGGAACAGATCAGGATCGCCGCTGGGGAGCCTCTCTCGCTGCGCCAGGAGGACGTCCGTTTCTCCGGCGCGGCGGTGGAATGCCGGGTCAACGCGGAGGACCCGAGCAGGGACTTCGCGCCGTGTCCCGGCCGGCTGGCGGAGTTCGTGCCCCCGGGCGGTCCGTTCGTCCGCGTGGACACGCATGCCTTCCCCGGCTGGGAGATCTCTCCTTACTACGACTCGCTGCTGGCCAAGGTCGTCGTCTGGGCGCCCGACCGGGAGCAGGCGCTGGCCAGGATGGACCGCGCCCTGAGGGAGTTCAGGATCGGCGGCCCGAACGTCCACACGACAAAAGAGCTGTTACGCGAGGTGGTGGCCGATCCGGTGTTCGCCGCGGGCCGCCACACCACGGCCCTGCTCGACGGGCGGCCGGCGACCTGAGCGCGGCGGCCGGAAGTCGTTTCACGCTGACCGTTTGCCAACGGTCAGCGTTTCTTTTTGTGAAACAGAGATCGCTAAAACTTTTCTACATTCTTCAGGCCGTGCAGCAACAAGTTGAGACCGAACTCGAATCGTGTCTCGTCGCTGCCCGTAAGGAGGCTCCCGACCAGCGCCCTGGTGTGCGGGAAATGCTCCTCGGGCAGGCTCGCGTAATAGTCGCCCATGCGCTGCCAGTAGGCGTTGACTTCGGAAGGGGTGGTGCGGCCTCTGACGATGTGGTTGCTGACCTCAAGAGCGTCGGCGGTGACGTAGAGGGTCAGCCGGTCGACGGCCCAGCCGCAGGCCTGGTCGGGCAGGCCGGCCGCGCGCAGGATGGCCAGGAAGCCCTCCGCGACCCACAGGCCGTTCGGCCCGGAGGGGGCGTAGGCCAGGCCGATCCTCGCGATGTCGGCGTGGTCGGTCAGTGCCTTGCGCAGAGCGAAGGCGAGCTCCTTGATCTGCTCCTCCCAACGGGTGGGGTCGGCCTCGGGGACCGGCACCTCGCCGAAGACGTGATCGATGAGGAGTTCGAGCAGCTCATCCTTGTTGGCCACGTAGACGTACAGCGAGGCGGAGCCGGTCTTGAGCTCCTGGGCGACCCGCCGCATGCTGAGGGCGTCGAGCCCTTCCTGGTCCACGATCCGCAGGGCCGTCCGCACGATGAGGTCCTGAGTCAGCGGGGGCCTGGACGGCTCTGTCTTGGCGGGGGTGCGCCACGGGGGTCGTGGGGCGGCGGGCGGGCGGCGCTCTGCCATGTCCAGCTCCTCTAGCTCTTGCGGACAGTGTACTGGATCGGGACAATGGTCGTATGCCGAACACTGATCGTTAACCGATCGACGTTCGGACAATCGGGGGGCACGTTTTCATAGGCGGCCGAATTCTGTTCGGCGGGACGGCGCTTTTTGCAAAAGGGGAAAGCAATAGATGCTTGACTGCATACAGTCGCTATGATCGAATTACCACGCGATCTAATAGTGTCGGCTTCCCAATTGCAGAGCGCGCTTCCGTAACGCCGGACGTCGGCTAACGCAGCATGACCGCACAGGAAATGACGGGGGTTGATGACATTGCGTGTGAGCCTCTTAGGGCCCCTGCAGGTGATTCGCGGCGAAGAAATCGTCACACCTTCCGCGGGGAAACTGAGACAACTTCTCAGTCTGCTCGCTCTCTGCGCAAACAACATCGTCCTGATCGAACAGATCATCGAAGAGCTGTGGGAGCAATGCCCACCGGCCAGCGTCTCGACCACGCTGCAGACCTACATCTACCTCCTCCGCAAGGACCTGGGCCTAGGCCGGCCACAGTCCACCCGCGCTTCCGGCACCGTCGACCGGCGGCCCTCCTTGCAGACCTCTCCGTACGGATACCAACTGTGTCTCGACACCGAGCTGCTCGACTCCCTGCGGTTCGAGCAGCTCGCCGAACGCGGCAGGCTCGAACTGGAGGCCGGCAAGACGGCTACGGCCGCCGGCACGCTCGCCGAGGCCCTGCAGCACTGGCGGGGCCCGGCGCTGGTGGATGTGGCCTGCGGGCCGCTCCTCCAGGCTGAAGTCCTGCGGCTGGAGGAAAACCGCAAGAGCACGCTGGAAAACCGCATCGACGCGGATCTCGCGCTGGGCCGGCACATGGAGCTACTGGGGGAGCTCACTGCGCTGGTCGCCAAGCACCCCACGCACGAGGGCTTCCCCGCCAGGCTGATGAAGGCGTTGTACCGGGCGGGGCGCAGGTCCGACGCGCTGGGCGTCTACCAGCGCCTGCGCTACAACCTCGCCACCGAACTCGGCCTGGACCCCTCGACTGAGGTCGAGCGGCTGCACCAGAGCATTCTGAACGCCGACTCCGTGCTGGACCTGCCCGAGCCTGCCGAGAGCAGCACCGTGCTCCCCGTGACGAGCACGCCGCCGTCGCAGATACCCCACGCGGTTCCGGAGATCGTCGGCCGGTCGCAGCAGCTCGCGGAGATCTTCGACCTGCTGACCGCGCCTGCGCCGGAACGGCCGACCGTGGTGATGATCGCAGGCCCGCCGGGAGTGGGCGCGACGACCATCTGCGCGCATGTGTCGCACCAGGTGCGCGGTTGCTATCCCGGGGGCCAGTTCTTCGCCGCCATGATCGACCAAGACGGTCGGCGGGTCGGCGCCGCAAAGGTGCTGGAGAACTTCCTGAAGGCGATCGGCGTGCCCGAGGATCGGATGCCCCCGTCGCTCATGGAACGCGCGCAGGTGTTCCAGGACTGGGCGCGAACGAGGAAGATTCTCATCGTGCTCGACGACGTCGTCGACACCTGCCAGGTCAGCCCTCTGCTGCCGGTCAATCCGGACAGCGCACTTCTGGTCACGTGCCGACGCCGGCTGTCGATCCCCTCCGTGTCCACACTCGTCAACATCCCCCCGCTGACCGTGGACGAGGGGGTGCGACTCCTGATGGACCTGCTGGGCAAGAACCGCGTAGAGCGGGAGCTCGCCGCCGCCCGGCGGCTGGTCGACCTGTACGACGGCCTGCCGGCCGCGCTGCAGGGCATCGCGGCCTGCCTGCTGGTGCGCCCGCACTGGACCCTCGAACGGCTGGCGGCGCGCAAGGACTACGAGCTGTCGGTCTCCGGCGCCGTCGCG
This sequence comes from Nonomuraea polychroma, assembly GCF_004011505.1. Classification (NCBI taxonomy): domain Bacteria; kingdom Bacillati; phylum Actinomycetota; class Actinomycetes; order Streptosporangiales; family Streptosporangiaceae; genus Nonomuraea; species Nonomuraea polychroma. The sequence continues at coordinate 7,368,804 of NZ_SAUN01000001.1, read as the reverse complement.
CCCGAGCGGTCCGACGATCCAGCGGGGAGCATCCTGGCCAGCGTCCAGCGGACCTACCAGCTCGCGCCGCGCCGCTCGCAGATCGCGCTGGGCCAGCTCGCGAAGTTGTCGGCCTCCGTGGTCTCGTTGTCTGTCGCGGCCTCGGCTCTGGGGGTGGACGAACACCTGGCCGAGTCGATCCTGGAGGAGCTGGTGGAGCTCAGGCTCTTGGAGACAGAGGCGGTCGCCCATCAGGAGAAGGGCCCGCACTACTGGTTTCTGCCCACGTTCCGCCGCATGGGCACGCATCTCGCGGGCTTCCGGCATCGCCTGCACTGGACCGAGGGCGGCTTCCCCGCCACGACGGGTGCCGAAGCTCTTGCCGGAGCACAGGGTCTGCCCCGGGTGTCGTGACGCCCGCCACAGCGGAAACCGCCCAGCTCACTGGGCGGTTTCGCAGTTCTGCGTGGGTCAGTCCTTCACGGCGCCGCCGAGTCCTGACACCAGCCGTCGCTGCACCGCCACGAAGAAGATCAGCACCGGGATCGTCATCAGCGTCGAGGCCGCCATGATCCCGCCCCAGTCGTTCTCGTCCGGCTTGAAGAAGACGAGCAGCGCCGCGGGCAGGGTCTGGTTGTCCTTGGCGGAGATGATGAAGGTCCTGGCGAAGATGAAGTCGTTCCAGGCCGTGATGAAGGAGAAGACGCTGGTCGCCACGAGGCCGGGGGCGACCAGCGGGAACAGGATCCGCCACAACACGGTCGCGCGACCGGCGCCGTCGATCATCGCCGCTTCCTCCAGCGCCTCGGGCACGCCGGCGACGAAGCCGCGCATCATCCAGATCGCGAACGGCAGCGTGAAAGCCAGCTGCACCAGCACCAGCGAGGCCAGCGTGTTGAGCAGCCCGAGGTCCCTGACCACGAAGAACAGCGGGATCGTCAGCGCCTCCACGGGCACCATCTGCGCGATCAGGAACATGATCAGCACAGTGGTCCTGAATCTGAACGTGAACCGGGTCACCGCCACGGCGGCCAGGAACGCCACCCCGGCCGACAACACGACCACGGTCAGCGCCACGCCCGCGCTGTTGAGCAGGTAACGGCCGAAGCCCTCCCCTGTCAGCACCCGGACGAAGTTGTCCAGCGTCGGGTGCAGGGTCCATGGCTTGACGTCGAGCGACTGGATCTCGCCGGCGGGCTTGAGCGCCGACAACACCATCCAATAGAGCGGGAACGCGGTCAGGAACGCCACGACCAGCGCCACGATGTTGGGGATCAGACGTCTCTTCATAGCCGCTCCCCACCGCGATGAAGGGCCCGGATGTACAACAGGGTGACCGCGAGCAGGATCAGCGTCATGACGACCGCGATGGCCGAGCCCAGGCCGTACTCCGAAGAGCCGAAGGCGGTCTGGTACGCGTAGACGTTCAGCACGGTGTTCTGCCCGGCCACCCCGCCCCCGTTGGTCATGACGTAGATCTGCGTGAACACCTTGAAGTCCCAGATCACCGACTGGATGACGACGATGGCGATCAGCGGCCGGAGCATCGGCACGATGATCTTCCAGAACGACTGCCACACCGACGCCCCGTCGATCCCGGCCGCCTCCAGCACCGACCCCGGGATGGCCTGGATGCCCGCGTACAGCGTCACCATGACCAGTGGGAACGAGTGCCACACGATCGTGGCCCCGACCACCCCGAACGTCACCCACCGGTCGTAGAACCAGTTGAACCCGTCCAGCCCGAGCACCTGGTTGACCAGCCCGAGATCGGCGTCGAACAGGAACATCCACACCGTCGAGCCGGTCATCGCGGGCGCCGCCCACGCGCCCAGCGCGGCCAGCGACAGCGCCGTGCGCGGCACGGGGCCGACCCTGGTCAGCAGCACCGCCAGCGCCGCGCCGACGGCCAGGGTGGCGACCACGAGCGCCGCCGCGAACCCGACCGTCTGCGCCAGCACCTCCCAGAACCGGGCGTCGCCGAAGATCGTCGCATAGTTCCCGAACCCCACGAATGTGCTCGGCTGCCCGCCACTGACCTGGGCCTGCCGGTAGTCGAAGACCGACAGCAGGCCCAGCATGTAGACGGGGTAGCCGAACATCGGCACGAGCACGGCCGCCGCCGGCAGCAGGTAGAGCCAGGGGCGGGGCCGGCCCCGCCCGGCTCGTGCCCGCACGTGGCGCCCGGTCAGGGCCACCGCCGTCACGAGCGTCCGAAGGCCGCCTTGACGGCCGTGGCCGCCTCGGCGGTGGCGGTGTCCACGTCGGCCTGGCCGGTGGCGATCTTCTGCAGCATCGTGGGGATGACCTTGCCGTTGTCGATCTTCACCCAGGCGGGGTCGATCGGCACGAACTTCGTCCCGCTCGCCACCGTCTCCAGGAACGGCTTCAGGAACGGGTCCTTGGCCGCCAGTTCCTCGCGTGCCGCGGTCAGCGTCGGCAGGTTGCCCATGGCCTCGTACATCTTGACCTGGTATGCCTTGCTTCCGAGCAGCTTGACGAAGTCCACGGCGAGCGTCCGATGCTGGGCGTTCTTCATGACGCCCAGGTTGTTGCCGCCGGCGAAGGCCGGCGCGATCGAGCCCTTGGCGGAGCCGGGCAGCGGCACCACCGCGTACTTGCCGGCCACCGCGCCCGCGTCCATCGCGGAGCGGTTGAAGTTGCCCCCGATGCCCATTCCCGCCTTGCCGCTGGCGAACAACTCGACCGTCTTGCCGCCGGTGAGCGACACGCACGCCTGCGGCGGGCAGATCTCGTCCGTCAGCAGGTCCGTGTACGCCTTGACGCCCTTGCGGGACTGGGCCGAGTCCAGCGAGGTGATGTCGCCGCCGGCGTCCCAGATGAAGGGCAGGGCGCCGAAGGTGTTCTCGCCGCCGACGGCCATGCCGTACAGGTCGGGCTTCTTCTCGCGGATCGTGCGGGCGGTCTCCGTCAGCTCGACGATCGAGGCCGGAGGCTTCAGCCCCAGCTCGTCGAAGACGTCGGTGCGGTAGTAGAGGGCCCGGACGCCGATGAACCACGGCAGGCCGTACTGCTTGCCGTCCACGGAGGCCGACTGGAGGAGGTCGGGCGTCATGTCCTGGCCCTTGAGCTCCGCCGTGAGGTCGGCGAACCCGCCGGCGGCCGCGTACTCGGCGAGGTCGGTGTTGCCGTACTCGGCGACGTCCGGCGAGCTGGCCGGATCGTTGAAGGCCCCCTTGAACTTCTCGTGCCGGGCCGGCGTGGTGGGAATGTAGGTGATCTCTACCTTCACATCGGCGTGGGCGGCGGTGAACTCCTTGATCGCCTCATTGACGACCTTGTCTTTGGGCGCGCGGTTGGGCTCGTCGAAGAGCCACACGCGCAGCGTGCCGGTCTTCTCATCGGCGCCGCCTCCTGCCGGGGCGGTCGACGGAGCGCAGGCGGCCAGCGCGAGCGTTCCGGCCGCGACCAAGTAAAGAAACTTCACTTTTACCTCCTCTGGCCGCAGACACTAAGAACGCCCGCAGGTCGCGGGAAGGTTCGTAATTGGTTGTTCTGCATAGCAAAACGTCGTGTTGCATATGTGCTTCGCGAGGTATGTTGACCCTCGTGCCCGAACGCAACCATTCCTCCTCGCTCCGGCGGGCACTCGCCGTGCTCGATGAGGTCCGGGAGCACTCGGGCCTGTCACTCACCCAGCTCGCCGAGGCGGTCGAGCTGCCCAAGAGCACCGTGCTGCGGCTGGCCGCGCCGCTCGTCGAGGCCAAGCTGCTGGAACGTGACCGCAGGACCGGCGCGTACCGGCTGGGCCACGGCACGCTCCGGCTCGGCCAGGCCTACCTGGCCACGCTGGACCTGCGGGTGGTGGCGGCCGAGGAGTCGCACCGGCTGATGAGCGAGGTACGCGAGACCGTCCACCTGGTCGTGTACGACCCTCCGCACGTCGTCTACATCGACAAGGTCGAGAACGAGGCCAACGTCCGCATGGCCTCGCGCATCGGCAGCCGCGGCCCGGTGCACGCCACCGCGGTCGGCAAAGCGATCCTGGCCTGGCAACCCGAGGACGCCATCGCCGGGCTGGCGCTGGAGCCGCGGACCAAGCACACGATCATCGACCACGAGCGGCTGCGCGCCGAGCTTGCGGCCATCAGGCGCCGCGGTTACGCCGTGGACGACCGCGAGAACGAACCCGAGGTGCGCTGCGTCGCGGCGCCGATCTTCAACCACAACGACGCGGTCGCCGCCGCCATCTCCGTCTCCGGCCTCACCTCGCGGATCACCGCCGTGCGGGTACGCGAGCTGGGGCCGCTGGTGGCCGGGGCGGCGGCCCGGATCTCGAGAAAGCTGGGCAGTCCGAGCAGATGACCGATCTGGTGACCTTCGGTGAGACCATGGCGTTGTTCGCCGCCCGCCGCACGGGTCCGTTGCGCTTCGCCCGCGACTTCGACCTGGGCTTCGGCGGGGCCGAGTCCAACGTCGCGATCGGCGTGCGCCGGCTCGGGCACACCGCGGCCTGGCTCGGCAGATTGGGGGCCGACGAGTTCGGCGACCTGATCTGGTCGGCCCTGGCCGGGGAGGGCGTGGACGTGCGCGCCGTCCGCGACCCGGATGCGCCCACCGGACTGATGATCAAGGGCAGGCGCACGGCCGACCTGATCGACGTGCGCTACTACCGCAAGGACAGCGCGGGCTCCCGGCTGTCGGCCGCCGACCTCGATTCCGGCCTCATCGGCTCGGCCCGCGTGCTGCACGTCTCCGCGATCACGCCCGCATTGTCCGCCTCCGCGCGCGAGGCGGTGCGCCACGCGATCGCCGTCGCCCGCTCCTCGGAGGCGCTCGTCTCGCTCGACGTCAACTTCCGCCGGGCGTTGTGGACGCCCGAGGAGGCGGGGGAATGGTTGCGGGAGACGGTCGGCGACGTGGACGTGTTGTTCGCGACCGAGGCCGAGGGCCGGCTGATCGCCGATGCCGAGGGGCCGGCCGAACTGGCCAAGGCGCTGGCGGCGTACGGTCCGCGGCACGTGCTGGTCAAGCTCGGCGCCCAGGGCGCACTGGAGTTGTCCGACGGCGTCGTACGGCGGGCGGAGCCGTACCAGGTGACCGAGGTGGACGCGGTGGGCGCCGGGGACGCGTTCGCGGCGGGGTGGCTGGCGGACTGGCTGGCCGGCGCCGAGCCGGAGCAGCGGCTCAGCACGGCGTGCGCGGCGGGCGCGTTCGCGGTCACCTCTCAGGGCGACTGGGAGAGCCTGCCGCGGCGGGCCGACCTGGACCTGTTGGGGCGGCCGGCCGACGGCGTACAGAGATGATCGACTGAACTGCAACCGGACCGACCACTGCCCGTCACCGTCTTTACGCCCAAAGAGCGCCGCGCGTAACCCGGAATGTCATAACCTGCCGCAATGCTCGATCAACTTCTCGACGACCTGGCCCAGGCCGCGGAGGACCGGGACTCCGCACGCTTCTTCGACGTCATGCCGCGGCTCTTCGCCGCGACCGAAGGCGCCGACCGGCAGACACTGTCCGCCGCGCTGGCGCGGCTCAGCGGGCTCTTCGAGCGGGTCCCGTCCGGGATCGGCGCCCGCCTGGGCGTGTTGTGCGGCGCGCTGGCCGAACGCGGCGCCGACCCGTCGCTGGTGGCCGAGCCACTGGTCAACGGTCTGAGCGACTGCCTGGAGCTGGCCGGTACGTTCGCCGCGGCGTGGCGTACGGCGACGGGTGAGGATCCGCCGGAGCCCGTGGACGACGACTACGACTGGATCCCGGCGACGGCGGAGCGGTTGACGGGGGCGGCGCTCACCCGCGAGCAGGCGATCGTGCTGACCGACGCGTGGGCGCTCGCGCATCTGTGGGCCATGCCCGTCATGTCGATCCTGCAGGTGTCGCCGCGGGTCAGGGCGGCGCTGCCGGGCCGTGAACGGCTGATCGCGGCCCTGGGGTCGGTGCTCGATGAGCGCGACGACCTGGAGTTCCTCGCCGGGCTGCTGCGGGTGCTCGACGGCGAGCGGCTGGTGGTGCTGCACCGGGAGAGCGGGCGCGGCTACGAGGTGGTGATCAGCGGGATCGGCGACAACTTCCAGCTGCACACGCTGCTGGCCGGCGCGCTGGGCGGCCCGGCCGCCGACGGGCTGCTCGAAGGGGTGCGGCCCGACCCGGCATGGGTGCGTGCCGCCGCTGACGGGCCCGTGGAGCCGGACGCCGAGCCGGTGCGGGGCCAGTTCAACCTGGTGGACGCGAACGGCAAGTGGATCTGGAACGAGGGCCGCCCGGCCGACATCCCGCGGCTGGACGGGGTACGCGTCGTCGTGCTGGACCCGCCGCCGTACGCGCGGTCGTGGAGCCCCGGCCGGATGTACCCGATGATGCGCGGCGACGTGCGCCTGCGGCGCATCCTGCCGCCGGAGGAGGCCGCGGCGTGGCTGGCCAAGGTCGCGCCGGGTGGCGGTTTCGGCAGGTGACTTTACTCCCACGCCTCTGGGTAGGAGGGTCGGAATAGGAGGTGGTCGTTATGGAGTACAAGCAGTGGAACATACAGATCTGGATCAGCGAGGACGACGCCGACGCTCTGACCACGGCCACGGCGGTGTTGTTCACTCCGGACGGCAAGCGGCACGAGAGCGTGGCGCACGCCCGCCGCAACCCGATCGACCGGCCCGTGCCCGGGATCGGGGACGAGCTGGCCGCCGGGCGGGCGCTGTCCGAGCTCGCCTCGAAGCTGATCGAGGACGGCGCGAAGGACGTCGCCCAGATGGCCGGCACGGCCGGACGGGCCGGCGCGCTCTGATCTGCGGCCCCGGCCGGGGCCGCCTGCGCTAGAGCAGCCCGGCCCCGGCCAGGAGCTTGCCGATCTGGCCGATCTCGTCGTCGTTGAGCGGGATCTGCGGGAGCGCGGTGATCGGGCAGTCGATGACGCCGCGCAGGTGGAGGGCGGCCTTGAACGCCCCGAGACCCGACGAGCTGCCGCCCATGCGCGTGCCACCGACCCGGACGATCTCGAACAGCCTGACCAGGCGCTCCTGCTCCGCCCTGGCCGCCTGCCAGTCGCCGCGCACGGCGTGGTGGTAGAGCTCGACGTAGCCGTGCGGGTCCACGTTCCCGAGCCCTGGCACGACACCGTCGGCGCCCATCCAGAGAGCCGAGTCGACGGTCACTTCCGACCCGGTCAGCACGCTGAACGGCGCCTCCCGCCCCATGATCACCTGCCGCAGGCCGCCGTCGTCGCCGCTGGAGTCCTTCACCCCGGCCAGCGCCCCCTCGGCGGCCAGCTCGAGCAGCAGCTCGGCGCCCAGCTTGGTGTGCACGGAGACCGGCAGGTCGTAGGCGTAGACCGGCAGGCCAGTGCGGGCGGCGATCGTACGGAAGTGGGTGCGGATCTCCTCCGGATGGGTGCGCGTGTAGAACGGCGCGGTGGCCACCAGCCCGGACGCCCCGGCCTCGACGGCGACCTGCACGTGGTCGAGCACGCGTGGCGTCGTCATGTCGATCACCCCGGCGAGCACCGGCACCTGCCCCGCCACGTGACCGATCACGGTGTCCAGCACCACCCGCCGCTGCGCGTCCGTCAGGTACGCCACCTCCGACGACGAGCCGAGCACGAACAGCGCATCCACCCCGCCCACCAGCAGATGGTCGACCAGCCGCGTGAGTGACGCGGCGTCCACCGAGTAGTCGGGGGCCATAGGGGTGCATACCGGAGGGATGACACCGGACAAACTCATACGCGCTCCTGGATCAGCTCTACATCTGTGGCTCCCGCAGCCACCGGATGGTGGCAGTGGAAGAGGTGGTCGTCGTCGGTCTGCGCGGCGGGCATCTCCGCCGCGCAGAGGTCGTCCGCCCGCCAGCACCGCGTGCGGAACGGGCACCCGCTCGGCGGCCGCGTCGCCGACGGCACGGCGCCCACCAGCGGGATCGGGTTGATGGGCGAGATCAGCCCGGGCGTCGCGGAGAACAGCGCCCGCGTGTACGGATGCCGCGCCCCCAGCGGCACGGCCTGCGCCGGCGCCTGCTCGACGATCCTGCCCAGATACATGGTCACCACACGGTCGCTCATCCTGCGCACGGTCTGGATGTCGTGCGAGACGAACACCAGCGCCAGCCCGAGCCGTTCCTTCAGATCCAACAGCAGGTTGAGGATCTGCGCCCGGACCGACACGTCGAGCGCGCTGGTGGGCTCATCGGCGATCAGCAGGTCGGGTTCGAGCGCGAGCGCCCTGGCCACGGCGACCCGCTGGCGCTGCCCGCCGGACAGCTGCCCCGGCAGCGCGTCGGCGGCGCTCCTGGGCAGGCCGACGAGTTCGAGCAGCTCGCGGACGCGGGCGTCCCGCTGGGCCGGGGTGCCGCGTCCATGGACGTTGAGCGGGTCGCGCAGCACGTGCCTGACGGGCAGGCGCCGGTTGAGCGCCGTGGACGGGTCCTGGAAGACCATGCCGACGCTGGAGCCGATCAGCGCCCGCCGCTCGGGCTCCTTCAAAGCCCACAGATCCTGGCCGCGGAAGACGACGGTGCCCGCCGTCGGCCGCTGCAGCCCCACCAGGACCTTGGCCAGCGTGGACTTGCCGCACCCCGACTCGCCGACGACGCCGACGGTCTCGCCCGGGTTGACCGTGAGGTTCGCGGCGGTCAGCGCGTAGACGCGGTCGCGCGCGAACAGCCCGCCCGAGCGGGCCTTGTGCACGACGTGCACGTCCGTCAGCTCAAGCACGCTGCTCACTCCTCACGAGGGTCACGGCCGGATGGTGGCAGGCCACCACATGCGTGGCGTCTCCCTCCAGCACCGGGGTCTCGGTACGGCACACGTCCGTGGCCATCGGGCACCGGTCGGCGAAGCGGCAGCCGGCCGGGAAGTCGGCCGGGGACGGCACCACGCCGCGGATCTGCGTGAGCCGCTCGGCCCCCGACTCCAGCGACAGGACCGAGCCGAGCAGGCCGCGGGCGTAGTGGTGGGCGGGCGCGCCGACCAGGGTCGCGGTGGCGCCGGCCTCGACGATCTGGCCGCCGTACATGACGACGACGCGGTCGGTGACGTCGGCGACCAGCGCGAGGTCGTGCGAGACGAGGATCAGCGCGAACCCCAGCTCCTCGCGCAGCCGCAGCAGCAGCTCGATGACCTGCGCCTGGACGGTCACGTCGAGCGCGGTGGTGGGCTCGTCGGCGACGATCAGCTTCGGCTCGCGCGACAGCGCCATGGCGATCAGCACCCGCTGCCGCTGCCCGCCCGACAACTCGTGCGGGTATGACGGCAGCGTACGGCGGGCGTCGAGGCCGACGAGCTCCAGCAGCTCGGCGGGGCTGCGCCGGCCGCCGCGCCGGGTCACCTGCTTGAGCTGGGCCTTGATGGTCATGGCCGGGTTCAGCGAGGACAGCGCGTCCTGGTAGATCATCGCCATCTCGTGGCCGAGCAGGCGGCGGCGGGCCCGGCGCGGCAGGGCGAGCAGCTCCTTCTGGTCGAAGCGCACGTGGCCGCTGACGCGGGCGTCGCGGGGCTGCAGGCCCATGATGGTGAGCGCGGTCAGCGACTTGCCGCAGCCGGACTCGCCCACCAGGCCGAGCACCTCGCCCGGGCGTACTTCGAAGCCGATGCCGTCCACGATGTCCACGCCGTCGCCGAACCCGATGCGCAGCCGCTCCACGGCGAGGATCGGCGGGCCCTGCGGGAGCGGGCGGGCGCGTTCGGCCAGCCGGCGGGCGGCCTCGGCCAGGCCGGGCAGCTCGACGATCTCGCCGGAGCCGGGGCGGGCCTGCTCGAAGGCGTCATCCTTGCGGACGATGGCCTTGGTGGCGGCGGGCGCGGCCCAGGCGTCGGAGATGCCCTCGGACAGGATGTTCAGCGCCAGCACGGTGATGAGGATCAGCAGGCCGGGGAAGACCGTGGCCCACCAGCCGCCGAGCAGGACCAGGTTCTTGCCGTCGGCGATGACGCTGCCCCAGGATGGGTTCGGGGGGCGTACGCCGGCGCCGATGAACGACAGCGACGCCTCGAACACGATCGCGTCGGCCACCATCACCGTGCAGAACACCAGCACCGGCGCCGCGCAGTTGATCGCGACGTGGCGGATGAGGATGTGCGGGGTGCGGGCGCCGATGATGCGCTCGGCGGCCACGTAGTCCTCGCCGTACTGGGCGAGGACGTTGGCCCGCACGACCCGGGCCACGGACGGCATGTAGAGGAAGGCCATGGCCATGACCAGCACCGGGATGCTGCCGCCGAACACGGCCACCAGCACCGCGGCCAGCGCGATGCCGGGGAATGCCATGATCACGTCGAGCAGGCGCATGACGGTCTCGTCGACCGCGCGGCGCGAGGTGGCCGCGACCGAGCCGATGATCGCCCCGGCCACCAGGGCGAGCCCGGTCGCGCCGAGGCCGATGAGCAGCGACCAGCGGGCCCCGTACAGGAGTCTGGACAGGATGTCGCGGTTGGCGCTGTCGAGGCCCATCCAGTGCTCGGCGGAGGGGCCGCCGCCGGCGGCCTCCTGGAAGTACGGCGAGTGCGGCGCGATCCAGGGCGCGAGCAGCGCGGCCAGCACGACGACGGCCATGATGCCGACCGCCACCCAGGACAAGGGCTTCAGCCGGTGGAACCGCATCCCGGGCCGGGCCAGGCGCTCCGTCAATCCACGTCTCATGCGGCGCTCCTGAGTCGGGGGTTGACCAGCAGGTAGAGGACGTCGACGACCAGGTTGACGACCATGAAGCCGACCGCGATGGTCAGCACCACGCCCTGGACGACGGCCGGATCGCCGTCACGCACCGCGTTGATCATGAGCTGGCCCATCCCGGGCAGGCCGTAGATCGTCTCGATGACCACGGTGCCGCCGATCAGGTAGCCGATACGCAGGCCGAGCACGGTGAGCGGATTGATCAGGGCGTTACGCAGCACGTTCCGGCCGACGACCACGATGGGCGGCAGACCACTCCCGACCGCGGTGCGCACGTAGTCGCGGTCCAGCTCCTCGACCATGGAGGTGCGGATGATACGGGTGAGCTGGGCCGCGATCGGCAACGACAGTGACAGAGCAGGCAGCGTCATCGACTGCAACCAACCGGTGACGGAGTCGGCCGGGTTGATGTATCCGCCGGTGGGGAACAGTCCCTCGCCGACCGCCAGCCACTGGATCATGAGCAGCGCCAGCCAGAAGGCCGGGGCCGCCACCCCGATCAGCGACACCATGCGGATGACCTGGTCCGGCCAGCGGTCGCGGAACAGCGCGGCGGTCACGCCGAACACCAGCGACAACACCACCGCCGCGGCCAGGCCGAGGAAGGTCAGCTGCAGCGTGAGCGGCAGCGCGGTGGTCACGGACTCCAGCACCGGCTTCTTGGTCAGCACGCTCGTCCCCATGTCGCCCTGCGCCAGGTCCGCGACGAAGCGGACATAACGCAGCGGCAGCGGGTCGAGCAGGCCGTTCTCCAGCTGGAACTGGTGGATCTGCTCGGGGGTCGGGTTCGCGCCCTGGAAGTAGGCGTACTCCGGCTTGCTGTTGGAGAAACGCATCACGATGAACACGAACGCGATCACCCCGAGCAGGACGGGGATGAGGATGAGGAGCCGCCGCAGCAGCATCCGGGCGACGAGCGTCATGTCCTCTTGGCCTGCAGCAGGTTGATGCCGGGGTACGGCTGGGCGCGGATGCCGGACAACTTCTTCGGGTCCCAGGCGGTCATCAGCTCGTTGTGCACGACCGGGTAGAGAATGGCCTGCTCAGCCACGAAGTCCAGATATTTGTGGATGAGCTCGGTCCTCTTGGCCTTGTCCGTCTCCTTGCTGGCCTCGTCCATCATCGCGAAGAGCTTCTTGGCGTCGTCGCTGCCGTCCCATTTGGCGTACTTCATCCACAGGCCGCCGGGCACGTAGTTGTAGTGCAGGATCAGGTCGGCGTCCATGCCGAACTGGTTGGGGTTCGAGGCCGCGGCGACCACCTGGTAGTCCTGGAACTGGTCCATCTTGGTGAACAACGCGGCCGTGTCCTGCGGCTCCAGCGTGGTCTTGATGCCGATGGCCTCCCAGGAGGAGGCGATGGTCGGCAGGCAGTCGGCGATCCAGCTCACGTTGACGGCCATGAGGTTGATCGTCAGGTTGCTGACGCCGGCCTCCTTGAGCAGCGCCTTGGCCTTCTCCGGGTCGTAGTCGTAGACGACCGAGGCCCGCTTGTGGTCCGGGTGGCCCTCGTTGAGGAAGGAACTGGAGGCCGTGCCGTGGCCCTTCAGCGCCACGTCGATCATCTTCTGCTTGTCGATCGCGTAGTGCAGCGCCTGGCGCACGCGTACGTCGTCGAACGGCTTGGCGCCCGTGTTGAACATCAGGAACATGTGGTTCATGCCCTTGCCGCCCTCGACGGTCAGGCCCTGCTGCTTGAGCTGCTCGACGTTGGCGTACGGGATGTTGTCGGCGATCTGGGCCTCGGCCGAGCCGCCGGAGATCTTGGCGACGCGGGCCGCGGCGTCCACGATCGTCAGCCAGTTCATCTTCTTGACCGTGGCCGGGCGCGGGCCGTTGTAGCCGTCGAACGCCTCGAAGGAGGTGTTGGACTTCGGGTTGTGCTGGACCTGCTTGTACGGCCCCGAGCCCACGGCCTTGCCGCTCTTGGCCTGGTCCCACGCCCCCGCCTGGCTGAAGACGTGCTTCGGCATGATCTTGGCGATCGTCAGCCGGGGCGCGGCGTCCGGGAACGGGAACTTGAAGACCAGCTCGACGTTCTTGTCGTCGACCTTCTTCACCTCCTGCAGCCAGGATTTGAAGAAGTTGCCGACCAGCACGTTCGCCTCGGGGTCGAGCACGCGCTCGAAGGTGAAGACCACGTCGTCGGCCGTGACCGGCTGCCCGTCGTGCCACTTGGCGCCGTCCCGCAGGGTGAACGTCCAGGTGGTGGCGTTGAGGTCGGACGGCAGCGCGGTGGCCAGCGCCGGGTACGGCTCGCGGGTGATCGGGTCGGTGTCGAGCAGCCCCTCGTAAATGTGGTTGATCCCGGCCATCGCGAACGCCGACGCCGTCTGCGTGGGGTCCCAGCTCTGGTCGTTGCCGTACCCGATGACGGCGGTGATCAGGTCTTTGTTGGATCCGGCGCCTACCGAGCCGGTCGAGGCCGGGCCTCCGGAACAGGCGGAGAGGGTGGCCGCGATGAACGCCGCCGCACCAGTCGCCCCGCTGTAACGCAGGAAGTCTCGGCGGCTGAACTCAGAGTTCACGGATGCCTCCTGGATCTGATGTAGAACGTGGGACATCCCATGTCCTATCTTGTGCGTAACGTGGACGCTAAATGCTGCACGCGCTTGAGGTCAACAGAACATTTCAGGATTGTTACCTACGACGAAAGGATCCTTCATGGCCGCAGTTCCGCGTCCGGCACGGCCAAGCCGTGCCGTCGAGGCCCAGGAGGGCGTCAAGGATTTGATCGTCCGGCGCGGTCTGGTGGCCGGGGATCCGTTGCCGACCGAGTCCGAGCTCATGGAGCAACTCCAGGTGAGCCGCAACTCGATCAGGGAGGCGCTCAAGGCGCTGCAGGCGGTCGGCATCGTCGAGATCCGCCACGGCTTCGGCATGTTCGTAGGCCGCATGTCGCTGGCCGGGCTCGTGGACGAGCTGGCCTTCCACAGCCGCATCACGCTGCAGAACGGCAAGAACCACCTCGCCCACCTGGTCGAGATCCGCGAGATCCTCGAGGTGGGCCTCGTCCAGCGCCTCATCGACCTGGGTTCGGAGGCAGATCTCACGCCGGCGGCCGACGTCATCGCGCGGATGGACGCCGAGGCCGAGCAGGGGCTGGTCTCGCCGGAGACCGACCGCCTCTTCCATGACCTGCTCTACCGGCCGCTCGGCAACCCGCTCGTGAGCCAGCTCCTGGGGGCGTTCTGGGACGTCTACTACCAGCTGCGCGACCACCTCGGCACGCCCGACGAACCGCCGGGGGACGTGGCCAAGCGGCATCGCGACATCTACACGGCCGTGCTGGCGGGCGACGGGCCGGCCGCGGCCGCCGCCGTGACCGCCCACTTCGACGGCGTACGCAACCGGCTGGCCCGGCTCAGGGGCTAGGGCCTGTTTCGAAGTGTTGATCAACGGCGTGTCGGAGCCGGACAAGCGAAGAGGCCTCCGATAAGGGTTCATCGACCAAGAAGAACCTGACACCGGAGACCTCGTGGCCACCTTAGCGGTGACACGACGGTTCGACCTCACCGATGCACAGTGGGCGCGGCTGGAGCCGCTCCTGCCCGCCCCCAAACGACCAGGTCGACCGTCGCGATGGAGCAAACGTCAGCTGATCGATGGGATCCGCTGGCGGGTAAGGGTCGGCGCACCGTGGCGGGACGTGCCGGAGTGCTACGGCTCCTGGCGGGCCGTCTACAGTCTGTTCCGCCGCTGGCAACGGGCCGGCATCTGGCAGCAGATCCTCACCCGGCTGCAAGCTCTGGCCGATGCCCAGGGCCTGATCGGCTGGCAGGTCGGCGTGGACTCCACCATCTGCCGTGCCCATCAGCACGCCGCCGGCGCCGCCCGGCATGGTGACCTCCAGGCCGAGCCACCCGGCGGGGTGCGAGCCGAGCCTGCCGATCACGCCCTCGGACGCTCCCGAGGCGGGCTGTCGACCAAGCTGCACCTGGCATGCGAGCAGGGCCAGAGGATGCTGGCCGTGGTGCTCACCGCCGGGCAGCGCGGTGATGCGCCGCAGTTCCCCGCGGTCATGGCCGCGATCCGGGTGCCCCGGATCGGGCCAGGCCGCCCGCGCACCCGGCCCGAGACCGTCCGCGCCGACAAGGCCTACTCCTCACGCGCGATCCGGCAACACCTACGCTCTCGCAAGATCCGATGCACGATTCCCGAGCCTGCCGACCGGATCGCCGCCCGGCAGCGGCGAGGCACCCGCGGTGGCCGTCCTCCAGCCTTCGACCCCGTCGACTACCGCGCCCGATCAGCTGTCGAGTGCGGCATCAACCGGCTCAAACGGCACCGCGGCATTGCTACCCGGTTCGACAAGCTCGCCGTCCGCTACGAAGCGGCCATTCACATCGCTGCCATCAACGACTGGCTCATCATCCTTTGAGACACGTCCTAGAGCTCTCAGGCGGGCCAGCGCTCCACGCGGCGCCAGTGCCGGCGCCACTCCGCGTACCACTGCGCGAACCACGGGTGGGCCCCGGCCAGCGGCATGATGGAGGCGACGGTCTCCATGTAGTAGCGCCGCTGGAAGCGCCACGACATCCGCTGCAGCTCCTGCACGTTGCTGACCCGGTCGGCCAGCTTCACGAGCACGGCCTGCGGGGGCGCCTTGACGAGCGAGCCCAGATAGTCGCCCTTGGCCGCGCCGCGCGGCTTGGTCACCCAGCGCACAAGCTCTCCGACCCGGTCGCCGAACCGCCGTGCGATCTCCTGCTCGGTGCACGTTGTGTCTTCCAGCACGTCGTGCAGCACGATCGCTACCAGAACGTCGCGGTCGTCGATCCCGGCGCCGGCCACCGCCACCTCCAGCGCCTCGAGCAAATGCTCCATGTACGGCCGACCGGTCGGCCGCTGCTGCGCCCCGTGCCACCGCCCGGCGAACGCGAACGCCTCCCGCAACGCGTCCACGGTGGTCGCCGGGAGCGCCCGGGTGAGCGGGACCTCCGCGTGCCTCCAGGACGGCCAGCTCGTGAAGATCTCCATCACGCTCCTCTCTGTCTTAGGGTGAGAATATGGCCGAGATCGCCGTCCCCGACGGCTCGTGGACGTTCAACGGCGAGATCCTCCGCATCGTGCCTGGCAGCGACAAGAACGTGCACGATCTGCGCAGGACGCTGGGCGAGGTGCTGGTTCCGCGCGACGCGATCGCGGGGGTGGCGTTCGAGCCGGCCCGCAAGGGCGGTCACCTGCGGTTGCGGCTGCGCAAGGGGGCCGATCCGCTGTCCGACGTGGTGGCGGGCGCACTGGGGGCGCCCGCGGACCCGTACCGGCTGGCCGTCCCCAAGAACCGCGTGGGCGCCGCCGAATACTTCGCCGACGAGGTCCGCGACACGCTGACGGTCTATCAGACGCCGACCGGTCCCTGTGAGGACTACTTGTTACCCGGCCCCGACGTGCCCATCACCGCCACGGCCGGCGACGGCACGGTGTTCTTCGACGGCGAGAGCGTGCGCCTGGAGTGGACCGGATTCGCTGACGACAAGAAGGAGAAGGCGGGGCCGCAGGAATACCCGCTGTCGGACATCTCCGGCGTGGAGTGGAAGCCGCAGGCCGGCATGGGCTACGGCACGCTGCGCTTCCGGATCAAGGGGGAGGGCCCGGCCAAGCCGCCGCAGAAGGACAAGCGCTGCGTGTCGTGGGGCGTCCAGCGCTATGGCGGCGCGACCGCCCTGGTGGCCGCGGCCGTGCTGGCCCGGCTGCCGCGTCATGTGCCCGAGCTCCCGCCTGCCCCTCCGCCGGGTGCCGACGACGTGCACGACGCGGTCCTGCGCCGCCTGGCCGAGCTGGGCGAGTTGCACCGCTCGGGCGTGCTGACGGACGAGGAGTTCGCGCTGGCCAAGCAGGCCATGATCCGCCGTCTGCAACAATCGTGACCGTCAGCGGAGTGAGTGCTTCAGAAGGGTGATAGCCGTGACCCGGGACGACGAGAATCTCCTGCGCCGCGCCATCGAGCTGGCGGCGGAGGCACGGGCGGGCGGCAACCCGCCGTTCGGCTCGCTGCTGGCCGGCCCGGACGGCACGATCCTGGCCGAGGAGCGCAACACCTCGCTCACCGACCGCGACATCACCGCGCACCCGGAGCTCAAGCTGGCCCGCTGGGCCGCTCGAGAGCTGGACCCGGCCACCGCGGCCGCCACCACCATGTACACCAGCTGCCAGCCCTGCGGGATGTGCGCGGGCGCGATCGCCCGCTCGGGCCTGGGCCGCGTCGTATACGCCCTGTCCGGCGAGCAACTCGACGCGCTCAAGCCCCCCGGCAGCGCCTTCGCCGATCCTCCCGCCGAGGGCCCGGCCCTTTACGCGGAGGCTCGCGTGCCCGTCGAGGGCTACTACCACTGAGCCAGGCACTATCCACGCCATTGACTCTTTGTAAAGAGCGACCTTCGGCGAACGCCGCCGAAAAATTGAGCACAATCTGCTTCTGCGTTTCCGCGCTTTTCGCTTCATCGTGAGGACGTCAGGCGAACCTTGCCATGACACGCACCCGCTCCCCGGCAGCGAAGCAGGTTACTCATGGTCAGAACGGTCAGACGCTCCCTCGCCATGCTCGCCGTCTCCCTGGGCACCGTACTCGGGTTCGCTTTACCCGCTCACGCGGTGACCCTGGAGCAGAAACTCGCCGCACTCTCGCAGTTCTCCCAGCCCACCTCCACCAGCGCCACCGCCTGGCGCTCCGCCTGGCAGAACCAGGCGGCCTGGGCCGACTACGCCTTCGACTGGTCGACCGACCTGTGCTCCAGCAGCCCTGACCAACCGCTCGGCTACGATTTCCGCATGCCGTGCCGGCGGCACGATTTCGGATACCGCAATTACAAGGCGGTCAACCAGTTCCCGGCCAACAAGTCACGTACAGACGACGCCTTCTACTTCGATATGAAGCAAGTGTGCGCCCGCTACTCGGGAATCTCCAAATCGACCTGTGACGGGATCGCCTGGACGTACTACCAGGCGGTCAAGCAGTTCGGCAACCTCGTCGTGACCGACGAGCAGATCCAGGAGGTCAAGCGGCAGACCGAGTTGCAGGCCGCCCAGAACGCCTGAGAGGTCCTGTCAGGGCTTGGAGGGGCTGTCGCGGAACGCGATCTCGTGCTTGTCGCCCGGCGCGAGGAACTCCAGCAGCCGCAGCCCCTCCTGCTCGACCTCGTCCAGCACGGAGATCGGCGTCCACTGGTGGATGGTGAGCGTCGAGACGCCCTTGGCCCGGGCGACCGTCCAGTCCCCGGCCGTGACGCCGTCCACCAGGATCGTGCGCGGCATCACGTTGGTGCCCATGAAGCCCTGCAGCGCCGCCATCCCCGTCTCCGTGATGACCCTGGACCGGTCGGCGTAGGACAGGAACAGGTTGTCGAAGTCGTACATCAGCCGCACCGGGGCCGGCACGTCCTCGCCGGGCCGCGGGGCGTCCGGCAGGTCGTACAGGGTGCGGCCGACCTCGTCCCTGAACCGCACCAGGTCCATCGACTCCACCACCTCGCCCAGCCGCGTCAGCCCGGACCATGTCTGCACGTCCATCACCGACGCGGGCCCGAACGCCGCCAGGTAACGCCGCACCAGCTCGGCCGGCGTCATCGGCGGCACCTCGAACCCCAGCCAGGACTCGGCGCTCGTGTGCGCGATCGGCCCGCTCTTGCCCCACACGCCGCGCGGCGGCACCTGCACCAGCGGCACCAGCCACCGCACCCCCTGGCCGAGCGCGTGCGGGTCGATCGTCGGCCACCGCTCCGCCAGCGCCCGCCCGAGCTCGGCGAACGTCATGGGCCGCGCCTCCAGCAACGCCCGCGCGGTGGCCGCCAGCTCGTCCAGGTCCACGCCCGCCAGGCGTTTGCCGTACGTCGTCCGGGTCCCGCGCTCGGTGACCACCTGCAGCAGAGGCCGCATGGCCAGGCAGTCGCGGGCGCTGACGAGGTGGATCGTGGAGCGCTGCAGCGCGATGCGGACGAGCTCGCGTGAGAGCAGCAGGTCGGCGGCGTCGGCCGGCTTGAAGCCGGCGATGCGGTTCCACAGGCCTGTGTACCAGGTGTGCGGGGTCTGCGCCTGCAGCCCGCCCAGTTGCTCCACGACCTCCACGACGCTCTTGCCGGTGCGGCGCAGCAGGAACTGGCGGTCGAGCGTGGCCCGGTTGAGCGCCCTGCGGGTGATGAGGGGATCCATGGCTCAACGGTAGGGGCAATTGCGGCCGGTCCCGCGCCGCAATAGCCCACTCGGGTTATCCCCGCCGCCCGCCGTCCGCCGCCCGCCGTCCGCTGCGCGGACCGGCAAGACGGACAATTCCGTCTGATGACGTGGACGGCGGCTCGGCCCTACGCTGCTCTGCATGCACAATCGGGTGATCGACGGCCGCTTCGAGCTGATGGAGAGGCTCGGCGGCGGTGGCATGGGGCTGGTGTGGCGCGCCCGGGACGTGGCCCTGCACCGCGAGGTCGCACTCAAGGAGGTACGCCCGCCGGATCCCTCGATGGAGGAACACGATCCGACCCGCGCCCGTGAGCTGCGGGCCAGGGTGTTGCGCGAGGCCCGCGCCCTCGCCCGCCTGAACCACCCGCACGTGGCCACCATCCACCACATCGTCGACCCCGGCGAGCAGGGCTACCCGTGGATCGTCATGGAGCTGGTCACCGGCGGCTCGCTCCAGGACCGCCTGCAGCGCGGCCCGCTGACGCCGGCCGAGGCGGCCCGGCTGGGCCGTGAGGTCTTATCGGCCCTGCGGGCCGCGCACGCCGTCGGCATCCAGCACCGCGACGTCAAACCCGCCAACGTGCTGCTGCGCGAGGACGGCCGGTCGGTGCTCACCGACTTCGGCATCGCGGCGGTACGCGAGTCCACGAGCCTGACGGCCACCGGGTCGTTCATCGGCTCGCCCGAGTACATGGCGCCTGAACGCATCAACGGCCACGAAGGCGATCCGGCCTCCGATCTTTGGTCGCTCGGCATGCTCCTGTACGTGGCCGTGGAGGGACGGCACCCGCTGCGCCGGAGCACCACGCTGGCGACGCTGGCCGCCGTGCTCAACCAGGACGTGCCGCCGCCGGAGCGCGCCGGGCCCCTCGGCCCCGTGCTGCAGGCCCTCCTCCGGCGCGATCCGGCCGCCCGCCCCGACGCCGAGACCCTGGACCGCCTGCTGGCCTCGGCCACCGGGTCCGGCCCTGGCACGTTCCCGCCGGCACCGCCAAGCCCCGCCGCCCACGCGGCGCCGCAGCCGCCTCCGTGGGCCCCTCACGCGACGCCGCAGCCGTCTCCGTGGGGTCCGGCGCCGATCTCGCAGGCGAAGACCGTGCGCTCGCAGCGCCCGGGCCGCGTGGCCACCAATGTGGGGATCGCGATCTCCGTCGCGGCGCTCGTCGTGGCCGGCGTGCTGGTGTGGCGGTTCCTCCCGGCCACTACGACCACGGTCACCGGCGGCGACCCGACGGCACGGAACGTCACCCCGGCCGCGAGCAGCAACCCCGAGACCCCGGCCGCGAGCAGCGACCCCGAGACCCCGGCCGAGACGGAGACCGGGAGCAGCGAGCCAGAGAACCTGCTGACCCCCGCGGGCATGAAAGCCATGATCGCCAAGGTCGAGAAGGAGATCGGCGGCAGCAAGATCGTCAGCATGACGGTCTACCCGACCTACGCCTCCATCTCGGCGCCGGTCAAGACCGACAAAGAGGTGTACGACATGTACTTCTACCGTGACGGCGCCGTCGCGCGCTCGAGCAACGGCGGCGTGGTGGACGGCCCTCTCGTGGACCTGGACAAGTACAACTGGAACGCTCTTCCCGGCCTCATCAAGACCGCGAACAAGGATCTGGGAGTTCCCGAACCCACCACGCGCTACGTGATCGTGGACCCCGACACCACGTCCGGAACTCCGGTGCTGCGCGTTTACGTGTCCGACGACCACAACCGCACCGGATACCTGGTCGCCAACCTCCAGGGCAAGGTCGTCAGGACGTACCGGCACGAGTAGCCGAAGGCCGTCAGCACACGTCCCGGTAGCCGCTCTCCGGGATCAGCCGCGACCACTCCGCCCTGCTCAGCGACCCGCCGGCCCGGGCGCACACCTCCTGCGCCGTCAGCGCGGGATCGACCGGACTCTCGCGTACGGTGCCGTCCAGCGCCACGCCACGCAGCCGCTTGCCGTCCTGGCTGAACGCCAGCCCGGCGGCCCACGAGGAGACCTGGCCGACCTCGCGCAACGTGCGCACCTCCCACAACGACGTCCGGGCGGCGTCGACGGCCAGCAGGTCGCCCTCCGGTGAGAAGCGCAGCTCATCCACCGCCGACGTGCCCGTCTCGATCGTGCCCAGCCGCGTGCCCCCGCGGATGTCCCACAGCAGCACCCGGCCGCCGTCCAGCCCGAACGCGAGCGTGCGCCCGTCGGGGGAGAAGGCGAGCGCGGTCGGCACGGGCGCGTCGGCCGTGGCGCCGGCGCGCAGGTCGAGCGGGGCGATCTTGCCGGTACGCAGGTCCAGCAGGTTGGCGCCGGCGGCCAGCGTCGAGCCGTCCGGGCTGAAGGCCAGCGCCAGGTCACCCGCGCCCTCGTACACCCTGACCCGTCGGGCCGTGCGCACGTCCCACGTCTCCAGGGTGCGGCCGCGCGCGGTGGCCAGCAGGTCGCCTTCGGGGGAGAGCGCCACGGCCAGCACGTCGCCGCCCGCGTCGATGGAGGTCACCATGGTGCTGCCGGCCACGTTCCACACGGTCACCGGGTCGCCGGCGACGGCCAGCAGGCGGCCGCCCGCGTCGAAGGCGAGGTCGCCTGCGGCCGTGATCCTGCCGAGCTTCCTGCCCTCCACGGTGTCGGTGAGCTCGATCGTGTTCCCGACCTCCTTGGCCGCGTACCTGCCGTTGCCGGAGAAGGCGGCGGCCGCGTGGTCGTGGGCCGGGGCGGGCAGGCCGGACACGTCGAGCGAGACGACGGAGCCGGTGCCGCTCAGGTAGCGCAGCGCCGTCCCGTCCGCGGAGAACGCCAGGCCGGGCTGGGGGTCGCGCAGCGGGTAGGAGCCGGCGAGCCGGCGCTCGGCCACGTTCCAGACCCGTACCTCGCCGTTTCCGGGCAGGGCGAGCAGGCGGCCGTCAGGGCTGAAGGCGGGGACGTCCGCCGAGGTGCCGTGGGGTGCCGCGGCCAGCCGCTGCGTGACGGCCCGTTGGGCGGCGGTCGTCTCCGGCCCATCGGCGCGATCAGCCGCGCGCAGCTCCGCGGCTCCAGCCTCGTCAGCCCCCACACCTCCGGTATCCGGGCGGCGGGTCTCCGTGGGATCCCGGCGGCGGGCCTGGGCCGGCGTGCCGTCGCTTCTCGCGTCCGGGCCGTGGGCGTCGGTGGCCGCCTTCGCCGGGTCCACCAGCGTGACCCCGTCGCGCCCGGCCACGGCCAGCACGCTCCCGTCCGGGCTGAACGCCATGGACGGCGCCGCCGCGTCCGCGCCGCGCAGCGGGCGGACCACGACGGTCGCCGTCTTCGTCCGGCCCGCCACCTCCCACAACTCCACCCGGCCGTCCACCCGGGAGACCGCAGCCCTGGTCCCGTCAGCCGACAGCGCCACCTTGCGGTCGGCGACCTCGAAGACAACCTGGTCGCCCCGGTAGACCCTGGTCCTGTCGCCCCGGCTGATGGCGTACACGCCCGCGGCCGGCGGGCGCCCGGTCGCCACGTCGAACGGCCGGCCGTCCACCCCCTCGGCGAACCGCCCGTCGTCGCTGAGCGCCGCGTTGCCCGGCGGCAGTCCGTACGAGGCCACGTGCCGCCCGGCCACCACGTCCCAGACCGTGACCGTGTCGACGTCCCATTTGACCAGCTCGTCGCCGCGCAGCAGGTAGCGGGCGCGCGAGTCGGGCGCGGGATCGGTGAACACGCCCAGCTCGGGTTGCACCAGGGAGGCCTGCAACGCCGCCCGCGCCTCGAACACCGGCGACATCCGCCAGGCGGCCACGCTCAGCCGCATCGCCGTCCGCGGATCGGAGGTCCGCAGTGCCTCCGCCCGAGCCGCCACGGCCCGCGCGTTGGCCTCGACGAGCTGCCCGCGCAGCTCGTTCTGGCCCTGCACGGAGACCACCGCCATCGACACCGCGACGGCCAGCACCGCGCCCAGCGTCGTCAGCACGGGGATCAGCAGCCTCCTGCGCTGCTTGGACAGGATCACGCTGTCGTTGATGAAGTCGCGTTCGAGCTGGTTGAGCCGCAGATGGCGGCGTTTGGTCGCGGCCCAGCCGAGCGCCGTGTCCAGCTCCTCGCCGCGGAAGAGGTGGCTCCTGCCGCGCCGATGCCGCGACCAGTGGGCGGCCGCCTCTCTGATGCGCCGGTGCGTCTGCATGCTCTCGCGCTCGTCCGCCACCCAGCCGCGCAACCTGGGCCAGGCCCGGTACAGCGCGGCGCTGGCGGGTGCCACGCGGCCGTCACCGACGGCCACCAGCTTGCCGACGGGGGTCTCGGCCGGCGGGACGCGGACGCTGCGGCGCACCAGGAGGCCGGCGTCCATGAGCGGCTGGAGCACGTCGCCCTCGTCGTGCGGGTTGTCGTCGTCCAGCAGGCGCAGCAGCAGTCCGGGCACCTCCTCCTGCTGCGCAGGGGTGAGCGCCAGGTACGCCTGCTCCGCCACCTCACCGAGCGAGCGCCGCCCCGCGTGACCCTCCGGCGGGTGGATCTCGGCCGTGCTCTCGAGGTGCAGCTCCTTCGCGACGGGACGGCCGGCCGGGTCCTTGGCCAGCGCCCGCCCGACCAGCTCCCGCAGCGGGTCGGGCAGCGTGCTCAGGTCGGGGTCCACGGTCAGCAGCCGGTGCATGACCCCGCCCAGGCTCTCCCCGCGGAACGGGTCGTGGCCGGTGGCCGCGAACAACACCACCGCGCCCCAGGCGAACACGTCGGCCGCCGCTCCCGCCTCCTGGCCGGTCAGCACCTCGGGCGCCAGGTAGGTGAAGCTCTCGTCCACCGACCCCGCGGCCGCGGGCTCCGGCAGACCCAGCTCGATCACCTTGGGACCGCCGTCCGCCAGCAGCACGCTCTCGGGATTGAGCCCGCGATGCGTCAGCCCCGCCTCGTGCAGCGCGCCCAGGGCGGCGGCCAGCGCGCCGGCCAGCGCGACCAGCTCGTCCCCCCGGTACGGGCCGTGCAGCTCGACCGCCCGCCGCAGGTCCGGGCCGTCGACGTATTCGCTCACCACGTAGGGCACGCCCGCGTCGACCCCGACGGCGACCACCTCGGCCAGATGGGGACAGGTCACCCGCTCGAAGCGCCGCCCGCCGCTCTCGCCGCGCGGCACCGTGACCGCGTACCTGCGGCCGTCGTCGTCGTAGGCGTCGTAGACCACGCCGCGCCCGCCCGCGCCGAGTCGGGCCGCCAGCCAGTAGCCGCCAAGCCTCTCCGGATCGCCGGGGACCATCATCACTGATGCTTAGATGCGTGGCGCGGTTCATTGGTTGTCCCGAAATGACGCCTCAGGTCCCCCGCGCGCCTCGAAGGACCCAGGCGTCATGATCATTATGCCAGGCCCGGGCACCCGCACCGTACGGTCACCGGGCCACAGGCTTGCCCAGCGCCTGCAGCACCGCGTCCCGCACCTGCTCGGGACGCAGGACCCCGACGTCGCACACCAGGTCGGCGACCTCGCGGAAGAAAGGCCCGCGGCGGGCCCGCATGGCCGCGGGGTCGAAGTCGGGGCGATGGTCACTGGAGTGCATGCGCTCGGCCAGCACGTCGTCGGAGGCGTCCACCCACACCACGAAAGGATCACGCAATGCCGCCCGCACCCGCGGGTCCTCGACCGTGCTGGCCGCCGCCGCGATCACCTTGGGCTCGCCGGCCAGCTCGTGGAGCACGTGCTCGGCCTCGTACCGGTGCAGTGTGTCGGCCCCTTCGCGGCGGGCGATCTGCGCGGCGGTGCCGCCGTACCGGGACTGCAGGAACGGGTCGCTGTCGCTCAACTCCAGGCCGAGCGCCTGCGCGATCAGCCGGCCGGCCGTCGTCTTGCCGGAGCCCATCAGCCCGATCACCACGACTGGTTTGTTTTTCGACATGTGGATAGAGGTTCCTTCGTGTCAAGGAGGTAAATCTGATGACCATCGCCGGAAGCATCATCCTCATCATGCTCGGCGCGATCCTCACCTGGGCCGTCGAATTCGATCTCGCCGGCCTCGACATCAACGTCGTGGGGGTCATCCTCATGCTCGGCGGACTTGTCGGACTCCTGTTCGGCATATACAGGATCACCGTCACCCGTAGGGCGGTCGGCCCGATCGACGAGCCGGTGCACCGCCACGACATCTACGAGGAGCCTGAAGCCCGCAGGACCACCGTGTACGAGGAACGACGCCACTACGACGAACCACCGCTGTAGGAGGTGAATCGGCATGCCTGCTGTTGAAGAACTCCCGTCGACCATCAGGCGTTCGCCGAAGAAGGCGCAGACCACGTGGATCAAGGCGCACGACAATGCCGTGGAGCAGTACGGCGAGGGCCGCCGCGCCCACATGACCGCGTTCGCCGCGCTGAAGCACTCCTTCGAGAAGGTCGGCGACCACTGGGAGCCGAAGGCGAAGAAGGGCCCTTCCGACAAGGGCGCGACGGACCGCTCCGGTCGCACGGCCGAAGGCGTGGACGCCAACGCCAGCAAGGAACATCTGCAAAGCGTGGCCGCCAGGCTCGGCGTCCGCGGCCGGTCCAAGATGACCAAGCAGGAGCTGGTCGGCGCCATCAAGAAGGCCAACAGGAAGCTCACCGCCAAGGCGCGGTGACCCCGCCCGTGAACGAGACAACCGATCACAACAACCGCTTGACCGCCGCGGCGATTGCGTGGCGGTCAATGCGTGCGTCGGCCAGTTGCTCCTCCGGCGTCGCGGAGCCGGGCAGCCCCGCCACCCCCAGCTTGATCACCCGCGGGCCGAGCTCGCTCACGGCGTCCATGACGGCGTCGCCCAGCCCGCCTTCCAACCGGTGATCCTCGACCGTGATCAGGTTGCCGGTGGTGGTGGCCGCCTCGGTCAGCGCCGCCGCGTCGACCGGCTTGACCGAGTACAGGTCGATCACTCCTACCGGGACTCCGGCGCCGGCCAGCTCCTCGGCTGCCGCCAGCGCCTCGTGCACGGTCACGCCGGCGGCCACGATCGTGGCCCGGTCACCGGGGGAGTGCCGCAGCACCCGCGACCCGCCGACGGGGAAACGTTCGCCCGGCTCGTAGATCACCGGCGTGCTGCCGCGCGTGGTCCGCAGGTAGGACACGCCGTCGACGTCCGCCATCTCAGCGACCAGCGCCGCCGTCTGGTTGGCGTCGCACGGATAGAGCACGGTGCTGCCGTACAGGGTGCGCAGCATGGCCAGGTCCTCCAGCCCCATCTGTGACGGACCGTCCTCCCCGATCGCCACGCCCGCGTGCGAGCCGACCAACCGGATCGAGGCCCGGCTCACCGCGGCCATCCTGATGAAGTCGTGCGCCCTGGTCAAGAACGCCGCGAACGTGGCCGCGTACGGCTTCCACCCCCGCACCTGCAGCCCGACCGCCGCGGCCACCATCTGCTGCTCGGCGATGTACATCTCGAAGAACCGCTCGGGGAACGCCGCGCCGAACGTCTCCGTCTTGGTCGAGTCCGCGACCTCGCCGTCCAGCGCCACCACGTCGCCCCTGGCCGCGCCGAGCGCCTTGAGCGCCTCCCCGTACGCCGTCCGCGTGGCGACCGAGTCGCCCACCTTGTACGCGGGCAGCTCCAGCCGCCCGCTGTCGAACCGGTGCGGCGCGGGGGCGGCGTCCGGTTCGCGGACCACGACCCGCACGTCCCGCGGCCCGCCCAGCTCCTGGACGGCCTTGCCGGGATCCTTCAGCGCCTTGCCGTGCGCGCCCTCGCGGTTCTCGACCTCCACCACGCCTTCGCCCTTGCGGGTCTTGGCCAGGATCACGGTCGGCCGCCGTCGCTGGTTGCAGGCGTCGCCCAGCGCGAAGTCGATCTGCCCGGGGTCGTGCCCGTCGATCTCGATCGTGTGCCACCCGAACGCCCCGAACCTGCGCGCGTACGCTCCGGTGTCCCATCCGTGCCTGGTGGGGCCCCGCTGGCCGAGCCGGTTCACGTCGACGATGGCGGTCACGTTCGCCAATCCCTCGTCCCCGGCGTGCTCGGCGGCCTCCCAGATCGACCCCTCGGCCAGCTCGCTGTCGCCGCAGAGCACCCAGACCCGGTAGGGCAGCCGTTCCAGCCGCCCTGCCATGGCCACCCCGACGCCGACCGGCAGCCCTTGACCGAGCGATCCGGTCGCCACGTCCACCCAGGGCAGCCGGGGGGTGGGATGGCCTTCCAGCCGGCTGCCGCGCTTCCTGAACGACAGCAGCTCCTCGTCGTCGATGATCCCCGCCGCTTTGTAGAGGGAGTAGAGCAGGGGAGAGGCGTGTCCCTTGGAGAAGATCAGGTGGTCGTTGGCGGGGTTGCCGGGATCCTTGAAGTCATAGCGGAGATGGCAGGCGAACAACACGGCCATCAGGTCGGCCGCGGACATGGACGAGGTCGGATGGCCCGACCCGGCCGCGGCGGCGGCCCGTACGGAGTCGACGCGTAGCTGCGCCGCCAGCTCGGCCAGGTACTGAAGATCGCGCTCAGGCATCATGACCTCCTCGATGCGGTTCCTGGCCGCCTACCCCCTCCGGACCGCTTAACTCGACCCGCCGGACTCCTCGACGCCCTCCCGCAGAGGCCCCCCGCCGACCCCGGTGCTCTGCCCGATGGCCCTCCGCCGGCCCTCGGCCCTCTCCTCCGAGGCCCCGTCGCTGCTCGTGGCCCTCGTCCAAGACCCATTGCCCGGCCCTGGCCCTCGTCCGAGGACCTTCGCCGGCGTGCGGAGGCGGTGGCAGTCGCGGGTAACGTGCGGAAACGGGGGCTAACGGACCCGCGGCAGGACCTCACGCGCGTAGAAGTCGAAGAAGGCGTCCTGCTCGTCGCCGATCTGGTTGACATACACCTCGCTGAACCCCGCCTCCACGTACTGCCGGATCGCCTGGACATGGACCTCGGGATCCGGGCCGACCGGGCTGCCGTTGACGGCCTCCTCCTCGGTGACCGACTGCGCGAGCTGCTCGAAGTGGCGCGGCAGCGGAAGGATCTGCGATGCCTCCCCCTTGATGCCCTGCGTAGGCCACAAGCGATGCACGGTCTTGCGCGCCGCCGCCTCGTCGGTGGCGTAGCAGGCCTTGAGTCCGCCCAGCGTCGGCTTGCCCGCACCGCCCGCCTGGCGGAACGCCTGCACCGACTCGGCGTTCGGTGCGGTGGAGATGTAGCCGTCGGCGATGCGCCCGGCCAGCTCCGTGGACTTCTGTCCGAGCCCTGACATGACGATGGGCGCGGGCTCGTCCGGCAGCGTGTAGAGCCGGGCGGTGTCCACCCGGTAATGGCGGCCCCGGTGCGTGACCAGCTTGCCGGTGAACAGCTCACGCATCAGCTCGACGGCCTCCTCCAGCATCTCCAGCCGCTCGGCGAGCGGTGGCCAGCGGGACTCGATCACGTGCTCGTTGAGCGCCTCGCCGGTCCCCACGCCGAGCCGGAAGCGGCCGCCGGTCAGGGCCGCCGTGGTGGCCGTGGCCTGGGCGATGACGACCGGGTGGGTGCGGATGAGCGGGCAGGTCACGGCGGTGGTGATCGGCAGAGACGTGGCCTCGGCCAGGGCGCCGATCACGGACCAGACGAACGGTGACTCTCCTTGCTCGTCGAGCCACGGGTGGAAGTGGTCGGAGATCCACAGGGCCTCGAAGCCGGCGCGTTCCGCGCTCTTGGCCTGCCGTACCAGCTCTTTGGGGCCGTGCTCCTCGCACGACAGGAAATAACCGAATGTCGTCATATGTTTTTCCCTGCCCCTTGCTGCGGGGGAAAACATGTTAAGTGGCTGACCCTCAGGGCAGTTGCAGGCCATGGCTACTTTGCTCTGGATCATCGCGGTAATCCTCGTCATCGCCGGGATCTACGTGATTCTGGCGCGGCGCGACATTCTGTGGGGGATCGTGCTGATCGTCCTCGGATTCCTGGTCGGGCCCGGCGGGGTCAGCATCTTCAATGTCTAGGGGCGCCGTTCGCCCGGTCCCCTGTCCATCGGCCGCTGGACCGATCCTCGAGAACGGTCCAGCGGTTCTCTAGCATTGCTGAAATATCATGAACAGCGCACCTCAATGCCGCTTTGCCGGGCATGGGTGATGCGTGAGCAAGTACCGTAGCGAGGCCATACTCGGCGAGGCCACCGCCCGGCTGGCAACCCAGATGAACATCCGGCCGGGCGAGGCCGCGCAGGTCCTCTAGTAGGCCTCCGACTCGCCCATGCAGTAGACGCCGTACGCCCGGCCCAGCACCGGCAGTGCCACGTTGCGCACCCTGATGCCGCCCGGCGTCATGCCCTTCTCACTGCCCTTGTGCGCGTGCCCGTGCACGATCAGGTCGGCGCCGGCCGTGTCGACCGCCTCCGCCAGCAGGTAGCTGCCGAGGAAGGGGTAGATCTCCGGCGGCTCGCCCTCCAGCGTCTCCTTGATCGGGGAATAGTGCGACACGACCACGCGGTGGTCGGCCGCGATCTCCTTCAACGCGACCTTCCACGCCTCGGCGATGTAGCGGGTGTGGGCCACGAAGTTCTTGATCTCGCGCTCGCCGAACTCGCTCGCGCACTTGCCGGCGAACCCGCCGCCGAAGCCCTTCCCGCCGACGACCCCCAGTTTGTGCTCGCCGCACTGGACCACGGCGCCGTCGTCGTCGAGCACGATGACTCCGGCGTTGCGGAGCTCGCTGGCGATCTCGTACTGCAGGTCGGAGTGGTAGTCGTGATTGCCGAGCACCGCGACGACCGGGATGGTCAGGCCGCGCAGCTCCTCGGCCACCACCTTGCCCTCCTCCAGCGTGCCGTGCCTGGTCAGGTCCCCGGCCAGCAGGAACACGTCGGCGCGGTCCTCGATGCCCTCGAGTCTCTTGCGGTATTGGCCGCGTACGTCCTCTCCCAGGTGGATGTCTCCTACGGCCGCTATGCGCAGGTCAGTCAAGGCGCTCATCCTCCCCTGGCTCGCTGTAGTCCACGACCTTGATCTCGTTGTGCAGCCGGAGCTCGGGTGCGGCCTCGTGCGCCACCTGGCCGAGCCGTTCGCGCTGCTCGGCCCCGCTCACCTGACCACGCAGGAACAGCTGGTCGCCTCTTATGTCCACGCGAATTCCGAGCTCGTGCGTGCGTCCGTCCTCGGCCAGCGCCTGCTGGACGCGGGCCGCGACGTACTGCGGAGCTTCCATCGCTCGCCTCCTTCATCTGTCGCCGCATGCCCGGGCACGAAACGCTCAAACGGTGCGAATCAGGTCTATGACCGCCCGTTCCACCGTGCCCGCCGTCGCCAGCTGCCCGAAATCGGCGTCCGCCCCGAGCTCGGTCAGCGCCGCGGCGATGGTCCGGTCCTGGTCGTACGCCTCCACGACCCGCGGGTCCACGTACGACGCGCGCGCCACGGTGGGCGTGTTGCCCAGGTATTCGGCGACCTCCCGCATGACGCGGGTGACCGCTCTGTTCTTCTTGACCCGCCCCTCCCTGCCGGCCGGTGTGGACACCGCCAGCCCCACGGCGGCCAGGACCGTGGCGTGCCAGGTGCGGAAGTCCTTGGCCGTGACCTCGTACCCGATGGTCTCGCGGAGGTAGTCGTTGATGTCCTCGCTCCTGACGTCGGACCAGCCGCCCGCGTGCCGGTAGCGCAGCAGCTCGCCGTCCACGCCGAGCGCCTTGAGCGAGCGCAGCACCGCGCACACCGCGGGGTCGGCCACCTCGACCTCGCGCGCGACGTCGCCCTTGGCCTGGTAGGAGCAGAGGGCGATGCCGTTGACGCAGGTGACGTGCTCCATCCTGAGCGTGGCCAGGCCGTAGGTGTCGTAGCTCTCGCCGCCGATGCGGAAGAAGCCGATGTCCAGCAGGCGCGCGGCCGCGGCCAGCACCCGTGATCTGGTCAGGCCGCGTCCCTGGAGCTGGTCGTCCACGGCCTTCCTGAACGCCGGCAGCCGCTCGGCCACGTCCAGCACGTGGTCGAACTTGGCCTGGTCCTGCTGTTCGCGCCACACGTCGTGGTAGCGGTACTGCCTGCGGCCCGCCGCGTCCGTGCCCACGGCCTGCAGGTGTCCGTACGGCGACGTGCAAATCCACACGTCGGTCCAGGCCGGGGGGATGGCCAGCGCCTTGATCCGCGCCAATGTGGCGTCGTCGCGTATCGGGCGGCCGTCCGGCCCCTCGTAGCTGAACCCCCGCCCGCGGCGCCGCCGCACGATCCCCGGCTCACTCTGATCACTGGGATGCAGCTCCGGCACGAAGGGCGGCTACCCCGGACGTTAGGCGGCAAACAGGAAGGGCAGGTGAGCGCCATGTCTGATAAGGGAGAGTGGCACGAGGAGCGGGACCGCAAAGGCCACGCCATGGTGCCGGCCACACCGCGCGACGTGGTGCACATCAGGGTGGGCTCGTTCATGCTGGTGTTCCTGTTCGCGTTCGCAGTGCTGGGGGTCATCACCCGGGCGCCCGTCATGACGGGGGTCGCCGTCGCGCTGGCCATCGCCACGGTGATCGACATCGTGCTGGCCGTACGACGCCAGAAGCAGCGCAGCAACGGAGAGGCGGGCTGATCTCGACATGGCACCACTTCGAGGGCGCGTTGTTGTGGTGACGGGCGCAAGTGGCGGGGTCGGCAGGGCGGTCGTGCGCGAGCTGGGGCGGCAGGGCGCCGAGGTGGCGCTGATCGCGCGCGGGACCACCGGGCTGGGGGCCGCCGCCGTGGACGTGGGCGTCGCGGGCGGCAGCGGTCAGGTGTACGAGGCGGACGTGGCGGACTACCACCAGGTGAAGCAGGCGGCCGAGCGCATCGAGGCGGAGGTGGGCCCGATCGCGGTCTGGATCAACACCGCCTTCTCCAGCGTCTTCGCCAAATTCACCGACATCACCCCGGAGGAGTACGAACGCACCACCGCGGTCACCTACCTGGGCTACGTCTGGGGCACCAAGGTCGCCCTCGACCTCATGCGGCCGCGTAACGAGGGCACCATCGTGCAGGCAGGTTCGGCGCTGTCGCAGCGCGGCATTCCGCTGCAGTCGGCGTACTGCGGCGCCAAGCACGCGATCAAGGGCTTCACGGAGTCCGTCCGGACGGAGCTGATGGCCGAGCGCAGCAACATCCACGTCACGCTGGTGCAGTTGCCCGCGCTCAACACTCCGCAGTTCGAGTGGGTGTTGTCCAAACTCCGCCGCCACCCGCAGCCGGTGCCGCCGATCTACCAGCCGGAGGTGGCGGCAGGCGCCATCGTGTACGCGGCCGAGCATCCCGAGCGCAAGGAGTACTGGGTCGGCACCCCCACGGTCGCCACCCTGCTGGCGCAGCGAGTGGCGCCGGCGCTGGTGGACCGGTACGTGGCGCGGACCGGCATACAGTCCCAGCAGACGAACGAGAAGCCGCCGAGCGGCGTGTCCAACTTGTGGGAACCGGCGGACGAGGACACGGACTACGGTGCTCACGGCGCGTTCGACCAGCGCTCCCACGGGCGCAGCCCCCAGCTGTGGTTGTCCCGGCACCGGCGGCCGGTCCTGCTCGCCCTGGCCGGCGGCGCGGCCGCCGCCACCCTCACCGCCCTGCGCCGCGCCACCGCCGGGTCTTGATCCACGGAACCTTGATCTACGGAACAGCCATGGACGGCTTGATCCACGGACCCTCCGCGGGCTAGGACGCCGACTTCATGAGCTTGGCATAGGCGAGGTGCAGCCAGTCCGAGATCGCCACCGCCGTCATGGTCGCCCCTACGAGCCGGGTCGCCTTGGGCGCCAGGACCAACCCGGCGGCGTACCCGGTGGCCACCCACTGCGCGATGCAGAACGGGCAGGCGATCAGCTCACCGATCGCGCCGCGCGGGCTCTCCTGGACTTCGGAGGGCCCGCCCTCGCCCTCGTACCGGGTGAAGGGAGCACGCAGGGGGCTGGTGACCGGATCCTTGGCGAGCCGCCGCGAGACTTTGTGCGTGCATGCCGCCATGAGCAGCAGGTCCAGCACCCCGATGTGATCGGGAGCCCGCCGTCCGGCGATCGCCGCCGAGAGGGCGGCCACGGCGACCGTTCCGCCGTACGCGCCGAGGATTCCGACGTATCCGCCGAGCGGCCGATCGTGCTCGCCCTCGTACGCCTGCTCCGTCTTCGTCAGCATTTCGGTCATACGGGTTGGCGCTACCCTCAGGGCCGCCCATGCAACGTCTACTTGGGGATCGTTTGGGTAGCCCGACCACATGAGTAGCCATGGCCACGCGGTCACCGACGCCATCCTTGACACGCTGAAGCGTGCCAGCTCCGGGCTGAAGGATGCCGGAGTGAAGTTCGCGCTGGCCGGGGGCTGTGCCGCATACGCGAGAGGCGCCGCGCCCTCCCTGCACGACGTGGACTTCGTGCTCACCGAACATGACGTGCCGGCCGCCCTGGAGGCGTTGCGCGCGATCGGTTTCCAGACCGCCAAGCCGCCGGAGGACTGGCTGGTCAAGGCGTACGACGAGGGCCGGCTGGTGGACCTGATCTACCGGGTCTCCGACATGCCCATCACCGAGGAACTACTCGACCGGGCCGAGCCGCTGAAGGCGTCGGCGGTGATCGTCCCCGTGCTGGAGGCCACCGACCTGGTCATATCGTGGCTGCTGCCGCTGTCGGAGCACGCCTGTGACTACGGGGCGCTGCTGGCCCAGGTGCGCGCGATGCGTGAGCAGGTCGACTGGCCTCGGGTGGCGGCCGTGACCGCGGACTCGCCGTACGCGGCCACGTTCATCACCCTGCTGGAGCGGCTCGGCGTGCTGAACGGACCGGTCGAGCCGTCCGGCGACCCCAAGTGGCCCTAGCCGCGCCGCGTGGCCGCCGTCACCCGCCGCAGGATGCGGTCCCACTCCGTGCCGAACGGGTTGTCCTGCACCAGATACGTCCACGTCGCCTGCGGCCGCTTCAGCTCCCGCTCCGGCTCCTCGAACGCCTCCAGCGACCGCCGCTCCACCTCGGCGAGCAGCGCTTTGTACTCCGCCACCGCCTCGCGCTGGAACTCGTCGATCGGGCTCATCCGGCCCAGCGCTCGCAGGTGGATGCCCTCGCGCAGGTCCGTCAGGAACGCCAGGTGCTCCGTCCAGCAGGTGTCGATGGCGTGCAGCACGATCTGGCGGGCGGTCTCGTCCCTGGTGTCCTCGGGCAGCGACTCCCACCGCTCGGGATCGGCCGCGGCCAGGGCCTTGGCGGCGGCGTCGCCGTGCAGGACCTTGTCGCGCCACTCCATGATCAGCTCGCGCTGGTGCTCCAGCAGACGGGTGTAGCGCCACGTGTTGCGGTGGATCTCCAGGTTGACGCCCTCGGCGACGCGCTGCGCGTGACCGACGAGGTACGCGCCGCGCCGGTGGCGCACGATCCCGTCGGGGTCCGCGGCAGGCGGGCGCTCGTCCGGGACGAACTGGGTGATCAGGTCGTCCTGCATGCTGACGAAGAACACCGAGGCGCCAGGGTCGCCCTGGCGGCCGGCGCGGCCACGGAGCTGGTCGTCGAGCCGGCTGCTGGCGTGGCGGCCTGAGCCGATCACATAGAGCCCGCCCAGCTCGGCCACGCCCTCGCCGAGGCGGATGTCGGTGCCCCGGCCGGCCATCTGGGTGGAGACGGTGATCGCGTCACGCTCGCCGGCCTTGGCGATGATCGCGGCCTCTTCGGCGTCGTTCTTCGCGTTGAGCACGACCGGCTCCAGGCCGCGCCGCTGCAGCAGCTTGGCGAGGTTTTCCGACTCGGCCACGTCGAGCGTGCCGATGAGGATGGGGCGGCCCGTGGCGTGCGCTTCCTGGATCTCCTCGACCAGCGCCGCGTCCTTGTCCGGCGCGGTCGGGTAGATGCGGTCCGGCTCGTCCTCCCTGATGCACGGGCGGTTGGGCGGGATCACGGCGACCTTGAGCCCGTAGAACTCGCCCAACTGCTCGCTGACGGCCACGGCGGTGCCCGTCATGCCGCAGATCTGCGGATAGCGGCGGATCAGGCCCTGCACGGTGATCGAGTCGAGGATCTCGCCCTTCTCACTGGGCGCCAGGGCCTCCTTGGCCTCCACGGCCGCCTGCAGGCCGTTGGGCCAGCGCTGCAGGAGCGCCACCCTGCCGCGCGAGGGGTTGATCAGCTGCACCTTGCCGTCGCGCACGATGTAGTCGACGTCGCGGGCCAGCAGGGCGTGGGCGTGCAGGGCCAGGTTGAGCTCGATCAGCGTGCCCGGCTCGTTTTCGTCGTAGAGCTCGACGCCGAGCAGGTTTTCCACGCTGTCGGCGCCCTTGGGGGTGAGGTAGACGTTGCGCGCCTGCTCGTCGATCTCGTAGTGGTACCCCCGGACGAGCTGCCTGACCAGGGCCGCCATCTCCGGCACCGCGTTGCCGGGGTCGGTGGAGCCGGCCATCACCAGCGGCACGCGGGCCTCGTCGACGAGCACGGAGTCGGCCTCGTCGATCAGTGCGACCTCGGGCGCGGGCACGATGATCTCGCTCGCGTCCGTGCGCAGCCGGTCACGCAGCACGTCGAACCCGATCTCGCTGACCGGCCCGTAGGTCACGTCCTTCGCGTAGGCCTCGCGCCGCTCCTCCGGCGTGGAGTTCTGGTCGATCCAGCCCACGCTCACCCCGAGAGCCTCGTAGAACGGGCCCATCCACTCGGCGTCACGCCTGGCCAGGTAGTCGTTGACGGAGATCACGTGGACGCGCTTGCCCTGCAACGCATATCCCGCCGCGGCCATGGCGCCGGACAACGTCTTGCCCTCGCCGGTGGCCATCTCGGCGACCTTCCCGTCGAGCAGCGCCAGCGTGCCGAGCAACTGCACGTCGTAAGGCCGCAGCCCAAGGGTCCGGTCGGCGGCCTCGCGCGCGACGGCGCAGAACTCCGCCAGGTCGTCCATGCCCGGCCTGGGCAGCTCATCAAGCTTTGCCACCCGCTCCGCACGGGCATCGGCCGCCTTGACGGTCTTCTGGTAGCCCGTCAAG
Organism: Nonomuraea polychroma; assembly: GCF_004011505.1. Classification (NCBI taxonomy): domain Bacteria; kingdom Bacillati; phylum Actinomycetota; class Actinomycetes; order Streptosporangiales; family Streptosporangiaceae; genus Nonomuraea; species Nonomuraea polychroma. Next base: position 7,333,256 of record NZ_SAUN01000001.1, on the reverse strand, counting down.
GGCACGCCTCCCGGACGGTCCAGGAGGTTTTTGAATATTCCCTTTATCGAGGCCACAGTTCCTCCAACGCGCGCTGCGCCGACACCGTTCCCCCGTGTTCCGGGGCGGGCCGCCGTACCGGACCTTAACCCATCCGAGGGCCCACTCAGCCTGCTTCGGGCCGCGTCGCGAGCACGGCGACGGCGACGAGCAGCAACACGCACCCCGACCAGGCGAGAGGTGTGAGGTGCTCGCCGAACAACAACACGCCGAGCAGGGCCGCGCCCACCGCCTCGCCCAGGGAGATGATCGAGACGGTGGTGGCGTTCAGCGCCGTCAGGGCACGGAAGTACAGCCCGTACGCCAGCGCCGTCGGCACCGCGCCCAGGTAGACCAGCAACGCGGCCGTGGCCAGGCTGATCTCCGGCACCACGCCCTCCGCCAGCGCGAACGGCGCCAGGCACACCGCGCCCACGACGAACCCGCCGATCGCCGTGCCTCGCGGGTCGTCACTGTGGCGGCGGGAGAACAGCGTGACCCCGGCGTACCCGGCGGCCGAGGCCAGGGCGAAGCCGATGCCGGCGACGGAGGACGTACGGGCCTGCAGCGCGGTCTCGGCGGTCAGCAGGACGAGCCCGGCCAGGGCCGCGGCCAGCGAGGCGAGCGCGACCCTGCCGAGTCGCTCACGCAGCAGGAAACGGCTGCCCAGGGCGGTGAAGACGGGAGTGGCGCCCATCGTGACCACCGTCGCGACGGCCACGCCGGAGTGGGCGATCGCGACGAAGTACGCGGTCTGGTAGACGGCCATCCCGAAGCCGACCGGCAGCACGCGCCAGGTGAGCCGGGCGTGCTTATGGTCGCGCCCGCTTCGGCCTCCGTTGGCTCCTGCGTCGCCCTCTCCGGCCGAGCTCCTGCGCTCGGTCGTGGATGGGCGGGGGGTGAGGGCGAGCAAGAAGACGGCGCCGAGCAGGTAGCGCCAGAGGGACACGCCGACGGGGCCAAGCCCGCCGGTCTCGAAGAGGAGCGAACCGGCGGCGCCGCCGGTGCCCCAGGCGGTCGCGGCCACGGACACGTAAACAGCGCCCCGCCGGGCGGAGACAAGGGTCATGACTGGAGCTCTCCGATGGGAGTGGTGGGAAAGGGCCCGGTACGCGGGCAGCAGCCACTCCCGGATCAGTCAGACCCGGAAATTCAGGAAATGCCGCCCGCTACTGGGCGGGCGGCGGAGAGCAGATCAAACGTCGCGGCACAGCCCACACCTTAACGCCTCACGCTTGCAGGGCCACAACGCGTCACGCGTACGGCTTGCGGGCCACGCCCCCCAGCAGCAGTTCCTCCCAGGGCGCCAGAGGCCCTGGGATGCGCTCGTCGGGGTGCCATTCCGGCAGATGCACCACACCCGGCTCCACCGGCACCAAGCCGTCGAAGAAGCGGGAGACGGCCGTCCGCTCGCGGAAGTGCCCGGTGCCCATGGTCGCCTGGAGCAGCGCCTCCAGGGCCTTGGCCTGAGGACTGGGGGAGGCCATGAGGTGAGAGACGGCGAGGTGGCTGCCCGGCGCCAGCGCGGCCATGTACCGCCTGCAAAGCCCGTGCGGGTCCTCCTGGTCGGAGAACAGGTGCAGCAGCCCGATGGCCAGGAGCGCCGTGGGCTGCGCCGGGTCGATGAGCTTGGTCAGCGACGGGTGCCCGAGCACGGACTCCACGTCGCGGACGTCGGCGGTGATCGCGTCGGCGTTCGGGTTGCCGCTGAGTATCGCGCGGGCGTGCGGCTCCACCATGGGGTCGATGTCGACGTAGACCACCCGGCACCGGGGATCGGCGAACTGGGCGACCTCGTGCGTGTTCTCCACCGTGGGCAGCCCGGCGCCCAGATCGACGATCTGCCGGATGCCCGCCTCGCGGACGAGGAAGTCCACGACCCGGCCGAGGAAGGCGCGGCTGCACCAGACCAGGTTCACCACCTCGGGCACCGCGTCCTTCAGCCTGCGGGCCACCGAGCGGTCGGAGATGAAGTTCTCCATGCCGCCGAGCAGGGCGTCGTGAACGCGGGCCACGCTCGGTTGCTCCGGATCGACGCCGGGTGGAGCCCACTCGTGTGCGCTGCTCAGGCTCACGCGGCCCCCCTTCGGTCCGATGACGCGAATGGTATCCGTGCGGGGCCTTCGACGCCCGGTCTCGCAGGCGGTTGTCAGGAGAGTCAGGTCACCGTGTCGGCTGTCCCGCCACCAGGACGTCTCCTGCTGTTCAGGGTGGCTGTGGGGGACCACGATGCCGATGCCGACACAGCCGGAGAACGCTCTCCCCCTTACCCCCGGGGTTCGCGTCGCCTGCCTGCCACCGCTTTGCGAGTGGTTTACCGGCCCATGGCCGGGTAGCGGGAGCGTGCCCGAGAAGACGGAAGAAGAGAGGAAGAGAGCCCCTATGGAGCTCTGGGACTATCGACCTGACGTCTACGACCGCGGCCGGAGCCTCAACCTCGTGGGCTACCACGTGCAGGCGACGGACGGGAAGATCGGGACCGTCGACGAGGCGACGTACGAGGTCGGCGAGAGCTACATCATCGTCGACACCGGCCCTTGGATCTTCGGCAAGAAGGTGATGCTCCCGGCTCAGGTCGTCACGAGCATCGACCCTCAGGAGCGCAACGTCCACGTCGCGCGTACCAAGGCGGAGATCAAGGACGCACCCGAGTTCGACGAGGGCACGTTCAAGGAGCCCGAGTACCGCGCCCGGATAGGGGACTACTATGGCCGGTTCCCCGGGTGACGTGCGCGTGCCGTAAAGAAGGGCCGCGCCCCTTGCGGGCGCGGCCCTTCGCCGTACCTGACACAGGATGGCAGGTAAGCCTGGAAGGCTGAACCCATGACAACGAAAGCGAAGCTCCTGGCGTTCACCCTCGACTGCGCGGAGCCGAAGAAGCTGGCCGCGTTCTATCACGAGGTCACCGGCTGGGACATTCAGTACTCGGAGGACGAGTACGCGGCCGTGGGCGACGGCACCACGAACATCTACTTCGGCCGCGTCCCCGACCGCAAGCCGGCCGCGTGGCCCGGCCCGGACAAGCAGTTCCACTTCGACTTCCGGGTGCCGGACGTGGAGAAGGCGGTGGCGGAGTACATCGCGTTGGGGGCCGTCAAGCCGGAGTTCCAGCCGGGCGTCACGGAAGAGGGGACTCGCTGGATCGTCCTGCAGGACCCGGAGGGCCACCTGTTCTGCGTCTGTCCAGAGCCCTCCTGACCTGCGGCGGAGGGTGCGGACAGGGTACGTGTTCGTGCGGCCGGCGAGCGACATTCCCTCAATGATCCGCCAAAAGTATGATTCCACCGCGTCGCTCGCCTCCTAAGCTGGAGCAATGCTCTTGGAAGGATCCATGCCCCTACGTGGGCGATCATGACCTGGGTCGGCTTGATCATCGCCCTGGCGGGAGCGCTTGGATACGCGCTCGGAGCGGCCCTGCAACAGTACGAGGCAGTGGCCGAGGGAGCCTCGTTCAGGCTGGTGAGGCGCCCTCGCTGGTGGATCGGCGGAGTCATCGGGTTCACCGGGGCGTGCCTCCACGCCGTGGCGCTGAGCTTCGCGCCACTGGTCGCCGTCCAGCCGATCAGCGTTGCGACGTTGGTGTTCGCCGTGCCGCTGGCGGCGTTCATGTACGGGCGCAAGCCGTACAAAGCGGAGATCTTCGGCTCGATCGCGGTGGCCGTCGGGCTGCTCTGGCTGATGCTGCTGGTGCCGCACCACAGCGTGCCGCCCCGGCTCGGTGATGGGGCCGCACTCGGGTTCCTGGCCGTGATCGGTGCGATCGTCCTGGTCACGCAGGTGGGTGCGGCCCGCGTCCACGGCCCTGGGCGGGCGCTGCTGCTGAGCGTGGGGGCGGGGGTGGTCACCGCCAGTGTGTCGACGTTCGTACGGGTGGTCGGCGGCGGCATGGAGGGCGACTGGGGGCGGCTGATCCACTGGTTCACGCTCGCCGTGCCCGTGTTGCTGGTTTGCGCGGTGGTGCTGCTGCAGAGGTCGTACGCCGTGGGGTACTTCGGGATCGCGTACGCCGGTGTGCAGGTCGTCGATCCCATCACCTCGGTCCTCGCCGGGGCGCTGCTTCTCGGCGAGCCCTTGCCGACCAGCCCGTCCACCGCGGTCCCCGCCCTGCTGGCCAGCGCCCTCACCGTCGGCGGCACGATCACCCTCGGCCGTCTGGCCCCCGACCACACCCGCCCCGCCCCCGCCGAGGTCCCTCCGGCTGCCCTGTCCCCGCACCCCGTGACGGCGACCTCGGACGCGAACTGACCCACCCTCCCATCGGCGCCCGATCGAGCCGCTCTCACTAGGCTCGACCACCCCCGCGGAGCTCTTTCCACCGAGTTCCACGCGCCCGGCCGAGCCGGTTCCCGCCAAGCTCCACGCGCCCGGTCGAACCCGTCACTCCACGCCCGGTCCCTTCACCGATCCGGGCGCTCGGCACCTGCTTCCGGAACCGCAATCACGCCGAAACCGCGCCGATCATCGCCCTTGGAGCGGATGGCGGTCACCCATGTCCGACGCCGGACCCGACGCCGGCGCCGTCACCGGAGGGCGCCAGCGCAGCACCTCATCCATGGACCGCAACATCATGTCGGGCATGGACCTGGCAGCCAGGGACACCCCGAAGTCGCGCAGCCAGACCGCGACCGGGTTACGGACCTTGGTCATCCTGCAGATGCTCATCGACCGCTGCACGATCTTCGACGTCCGCCCCAGCCGGGCGGCGGTGTAGGCGCCGAGGTAGCCGGCAAGCGCCCCACGCCCATGACCCCACTCCCCGCCATCACCTTCGCCACTTGCCCCGGCCCCGCCGCGTCCCTCACGGTCGATGCCGCCGCCACCGTCGGCCCTGCGTACCCCGCCGTGGGTGCCGTCGAGCGTGCGTTCCTTGCCGTTGTGGGCTATGTCTTCTTCACCGGCGGGGAAGCCGGCCAGATGAGCGAGCACGACGGCGTCCTCGATCGCCTGGCAGGCTCCCTGTCCCAGATTCGGTGTCATCGGGTGCGCGGCGTCCCCCACCAGCGCCACCTTCCCGCGATGGAAGGCAGGCAGCGGCGTGTCGAAGGAATAGACGTCGTTACGGATGATCATCCCGGGATCGGCCGCCCGCAGCAGCGCGGGAATCGGGTCATGCCAGTCCCCGAACCTCCGCAACAGTTCCTCCCGTTCGTCACCGAACACGGTCCCCGCAGGCAGGACGTCGGTCGCGTACACGTACACAAGGTCGTGGGCCAGTGGCGTGACCCCGAACACGAGCCCCTTCCCCCAGCTCTCCGTGCTCCGGATGTCCAGGTCCCCGCGAGGTATGAGACCCCGCCAGGCCGTCACCCCTGAGTACGTGGGACCGGGGTGCTCCGGGAAAAGGGTCTGCCGGACCTTCGAGTGGATGCCGTCGGCGGCCACGACCAGATCCGCCCCAAGATCACCATCCTCGGTATGGACGATGCCCTCCTCGGCGTCCACCCCCGACACGCCGACGCCCAGCCGCAGCTGATCGGCCCCCAGCGCGTCCGCGAGCACCTCCATCAGCGTGGCGCGCAGCATGAGGACCACCGAGTCCCCGTAGCGGGCCTCCGCGGCGTCGGGCGTGGTGTGCACCAGCCACCGCCCGTCCGCCCTGCGAATCCCCACCTGCCCCTGGATCCTGGACAACGTGCGTATGTGATCTCCGAGCCCCAGCGTGTCGAGCGCCTTGAGGGCGTTGGCGGCGATCGCCAGCCCCGACCCCACCGGGTCGATCTTGGGTGCCCGCTCTAACACGGTCACGTCCCACCCGTTGCGGCGCAGCGCGATCCCGCTGGTCAACCCGCCGATTCCGCCGCCAATGACTACAGCCCTGGCCATCCCAGGACCACCTCCCAAACTACGTCTGTAGTCTCACCATACTACGCCTGTAGTTGGACCGCACTACCGCTGTAGTATCGGGTTCCGTGAAGCGCTCAGAGACCGTTGCCGACACGGCCATCACGCTGCTGGCCGAGCGAGGCATGCGCGGCCTCACCCACCGAGCCGTCGACGAGGCGGCCGGGCTGCCGCCCGGATCCACCTCCAACCTGGCCCGCACCCGCGCCGCCCTGCTGGAGCTGACCCTGTCGCGACTCACCGAGCTGGAGATGCGGGCGCTGGCGTCGGCGTACCAGAGTGAGGCGTTGGAGCTGTCGGACCTGCCCACCGTGATGGCGGAGGCGTTGCACATCCAGCTCCAGGACCGCAGGCGCACGCTGGCCCGGTACGAGCTGGCGTTGGAGGCGACGAGGCGACCCGAGCTGCGCGAGATCTACGACGCGGCGGGCCGCCGCTTCCGCGATCCCGCCGTCTCCCTGCTGGCCGCGCTGGGCTCACGCGATCCGGTACGGCACGCGCGCCAGCTGGTGGCCTTCGGTGAAGGGCTCATGTTCGACGCCATCGCCGGCGCCGGGGCCACGCCCACGTTGAACGAGCTCATCGAGGCCATGCGAGACCTCCTTGCCGGCATGCTCGGCACCACTGCCCCCAACTCACCGGCCCCTAGCCCGTAACCGGCCCCTAGCCCGTAACCGGCCCCTAGCCCGTAACCGGCTCCGCGTCCATCGGCTCGGCGTCCATCGGCTCTCTGCGTTCGCTGGCTGACTCGGCGCTGATCCGCTTCGGGCCCGGTCGTCCATCGGCTCGTCGGCCCAGCCCGGTGCGACGAGATGAGCTGTCCGACGCCTGCGGGCCTTGCGCCTGCATGCCACGCGCCGCACGCCGCACGTGCGTCCGCGCGCCTGTATGCCGCGCGCCGCGCGCTCCCGGTGCCATGCGCCGTGTGCCCGCGTGCCGTGTGCCCGCGTGCCGTGTGCCCGCGTGCCGTGTGCCCGCGTGCCGTGTGCCCGCGTGCCGTGTGCCCGCGTGCCGCATGCCGCGTCCGTGCGCCTGTGCGTTTTGCGCTCGCGGCGCCGTGCGCCTGTGCGCCGTGCGCCTTGCGCCTGTGCGTGTCGCGCCTTGCGCGCCTGCGTGCCTTGCGGCCGCGTGCCTCAGGCCGAGGCGTGCTCGCTCAGCTCGGCGTCTGAACTGCCTGACGGCTGCTTTGACGGATGCCCAGACTGGGGCTGCCTGGCGTGGGGCGGCTCGGTTGTGGAGCAGTCGGGGTTGTGGGGCGGTTGGCTAACACGTCTTCCGGTAGGGCAGTTCCGGCAGGTGCCGGGTCCACTCCTCTGAGGAGAGCTCGCCGTATCGGGAGCAAACGTGGGCCGCGTGGTCGGCGGGTGCCGGCTCGGGGGACAGGTCGATGGTCAGAACGATGCCGCGTCCGGTCAACACCCGCAACCGGCGACCGTCGGCGGTGAAGACGGCCTGTGCCGTGCGGTCCACACCGGTCGCCGCCACGGGACGCTCGACGATCAGTACATCACTTTCGGCCGAGACGTCGGGTCGTGTGCCGCCGTCCGGCCCTGCGTTCTCAGCGAGGCGCCAGACCCGTACAGCGTCGCTGTCCGTGCTGGCCAGTAATCGCCCGTCCGCGCTGAATCGCAGGCGTCCCGGTGACGGGCGCAGCCGCGTGTCATGCGTGGGCGCACCGTCGAGCCCGTAGATCTGGATGCCGCTCTCCTCGGCGATCGCCACCCGCCGGCCGTCCGGTGCGAACGTCGTGTACTCCCACGGCATCCTGTCCAGCCATGCCGCCCCCGACTCCGCCCCGCCGCGCTGCCTGATCTCGGACCGCTTCCCTGCGAACACCAGCGCCATCCCATCCCCAGGGCCCACCACCGCGTACTCGCCCACGAACGCCGCCCGCCGCGCCCGCAGGTCCCACGCCCATCGTTCGCCCGACTGCCTGGCCGAGGCGAACAGCAGCCCACCGCCAGGGCTGAACCACGCCGCCTGTTCCCCGGGCGCGCCCAGCCCGCGGCCGAACGGTGGCCCCACGGAGGGAGAGGCGGTGTCCCACAGGTACGAGCGATCGACTCCGACCAGTGCCAGCGTCCGGCCGTCCGGCGACCAGGCCATGGCTCGGACGCTCTGGGCGGGCCCCGCCGTCTTGGCGACCTCGCGGCCCGACGCGAGGTCGTACACCCGCAGCGTGTTCTCCTCCAAGGCCGCGAGCCGGGCGCCGTCGTCGCTGATCGCGTGGAGCGAGCGCGGCCCCGCCCACGGGTCCGTGAACACCGCCACCGCCGCGTCCGCCGCCGCCAACGCCCGCCGCGCCTCCGGGATCGGCGCCAGGCGCCACGCGGCCAGGCTGAGCTTGCGCGCCGTGACCGGGTCGGCCGGCCGCAGCGCCTCCGCCCGCGACGCCGCCACCTTGGCCATCGCCCGTTCGAGCCTGCCGTCGGCGTCGTTCCGCTGCCAGAACGTCTGCCAGAGCCCCAGAAGAAGCACCACCGGCAGCAGCCCTGCCACGACCGTCCACCGCCGCCGCGACCGTCTCCGTCCCCGCGCCATGGCCGCGTCGAGGAACGTCTGCTCGTCCATGTTCAACGTCATCCGACGCCGCCCGCTGGCCGCCCACGCCAGTGCCCGGTCCAGCGGCTCCCCCTGGAGCAACTCGGCTTCCCGGCGCCCGCCCGCCTCCCACCGCCGCGCCGCCCGAGCCAGATCCCTGTGCACGGCCAGCCCGTCCCGCTCCCCGTCCAGCCACTCGCGCAATCGCGGCCAGGCCCGCAACAGCGCCGCATGCGTGATCACCACCGCGCCCGTGCCCGTGCCCGTCCCTGCGCCTGCGCCTGCATCCGTGCCCGTGCCCGACCCTGAGCCTGCGCCTGCATCGGCGCCCGCGCCCGTCCCCGCCCCGCCTTTCTCTCCCGCGCCACGCCGATCGGTCTTCCGGCGGTCGCCCGGCGGGCGCCGGTCCGCGGCGGCGGGCTCGCCTGGAGGCCGGTGGTCCGTGATCAGGCCTTCCTTCTTGTACGCCTCCAGCACCCGATCGATGGCGGCGATCTCATCGGCGTCCCGTCCGGCGACCAGGTCCTCCCTGGTGACCGGCATGATCGTGTCGGCGCCCTCGGAGTCCGCCCCGACCAGCCGCAGGAGCACGTCCGGCACCAGGTCCTGGTCAGCGGGGCCGAGCCGCAGGTACACGGCCTCCGCGCGGGCGCCGAGCGGCGGATCGTCGATGGGCTCGGGGGGAAGCAGGCTGCCCTGCTGGGACTGGGGGACGTCGAGCAGGGACAAGAGGAGCTGGCGGGCGTTCGGGCGGCGCTCGGGGTCGCGGTGCAGGGCGGCGGCCACCAGCCCGCGCAACGGGCGGTCCAGCCGCTCGCCGTGGCCTAATCGGTCGATGGGTCCATAGGCGGCGAAGACCAGGAGGCGCCCCCAGGCGTGTACGTCCGTAGCCGGCCGATGCTCGGGCTCTGGTTCTGCGCTGAGGGCAGGGCCTTGCCCCCCGGGCGGCGCCGGGCCCGTCCACAGGCCGAGGCCGACGAGGCGTGGCCCCTGGGCTCCGAGGATCACCTTGTCGGGGGTGAGGGCGCCGTGCACCGCACCGGATTCGTGGACGGCGGCGAGCGCGGTGGCGGTGGCGGCGGCCAGCCGGTAGAGGTCGTCACCCGCGTAGGGCCCGTGCCGGTCGACGACCTGGCGCAAGGTCGGGCCTTCGATGTACTCGCTGACCACGTACGGGGGATCCCCGTCCAGGCAGGCGGCCACCACCGCGGCAACGGAGAGCGAGCGGACCCGGGCGGCGGCTTCGGCCGCGGCGGCGAGCCTGGCACGCGCCGCGGCGTCGGCCGCACCGCCACGCTCGGAGTCCGGCTGGCGGTCACGTTCGGTGTCCAGTTCGCCGCTACGTTCGGAGTCCGGCTGGCGGTCACGTTCGGTGTCCGGCTCGCCGCCACGCCCGGCGGCCGTCAGCCCGGGCATGCCCAGCGCATAACGGACGCCCGACTCGTCGTAGGCCTCGCGGACGATGACCCGCCCGCCGCCGTCGAGCCGGGCGCCGAGCCAGTAGCCTCCCAGCCGATCAGTCATGCGGGATCGGACCCCGCCTCTCTAGGTGCGATTCAAGCGAGCCCGGTGTTCTGGCCACTCCTCTTCGAGGATGCCGAAGCAGACCGTGTCGCGCCAGGTTCCGTCGGGCCTCTTTCGGTGCCGTCGCAAAGTGCCCTCGTGGAACCCGCCGATGCGCTGGATGGCGTTCTGGGAGCGGAGGTTGAGGTTGTCGGTCTTGAGCAGGACGCGGTTGTAGCCGAGTTCGAAGGCGTGGTCGATGAGCAGCAGCTTGCAGGAGGTGTTGACGGCGGTGCGCCAGACCGCACGGCCGTACCAGGTCCAGCCGATCTCGACACTCGCCTCGAAGCCGGGCACGTCGCCGTAGGTGGTCCAGCCGACGGCCCGCCCGGACTCCTTGTGCACCACCGCGAAGGGGACGTGTTTGTCGTCGTGGATCAGCCCCAGCGCGACCTTCCCCAGCTCCTCCTCCGACCGCGGGGTGGCGACGGACATCCATCGCCAGACCTCGTCGTCCGCACCCCCGGCGGCGAACAGGTCGGGTACGTGGTGGAGGGCGAGCGGCTCGAGCCGGACGACGTCGTTCTCGAGCACCACAGGTGGAGGCAGCTTCGCGGTCATGGCGGCAACTTTAGGGTTCCCGCATTGTCAGGATTATGGCCACATGCCGGTTTTTGTCAGAAACCACCAGTCGACACTCATACCGGCCGGTCGGTAGGCTCACGTCATGGACTTCGCCTTTGACCAAGTCACCGAGGACCTGCGCGAGCGTCTGCTGCGCTTCATGGACGAATGCGTCTACCCCGCTGAGCCCGCCTTCGAGGAACAGGCGGAGACCAGCGGCTGGGGCCCGCCGCCGCTGATGGCCGACCTGAAGGACGAGGCCAGGAAGCGCGGCCTGTGGAACCTGTTCCTCCCCGGTGAGCATGGCGCCGGGCTGACGAACCTGCAGTACGCCCCACTGGCCGAGATCATGGGCAGAAGTCCTGTCATCGCGCCGACGGCCACCAACTGCGCCGCCCCCGACACCGGCAACATGGAGGTGTTGGCGATGTTCGGCAGCGAGTGGCAGCGCAAGGAATGGCTGCAGCCGCTGCTCGACGGCGAGATCCGCTCGGCGTTCGCGATGACCGAGCCGGACGTGGCCTCCTCCGACGCCACCAACATCGCCACCTCCATCGTGCGCGACGGCGACGAGTACGTGATCAACGGCCGCAAGTGGTTCATCTCCGGCGCGATGAACCCCAACTGCAAGATCTTCATCGTCATGGGAAAGACGAACCCGGACGCGCCCAAACACCGCCAGCAGAGCATGATCCTGGTGCCCCGCGACACGCCCGGCCTGCACATCAAGCGCGGCATGCACGTGTTCGGCTACACCGACGCCGACCACGGCGGCCACGCCGAGATCGAGTTCCAGGACGTCCGCGTCCCGGCGGAGAACCTGATCGGCGAGGAGGGCGGCGGCTTCGCCATCGCCCAGGCCAGGCTCGGCCCCGGCCGCATCCACCACTGCATGCGCTTGATCGGCATGGCCGAGCGGGCGGTCGAGCTGATGTGCAAGCGGGCGCTCGCCAGGACCACGTTCGGCAAGCCCGTCGCACAGCAGGGCGTCGTCCAGGACTGGATCGCCGAGTCCCGCATCAAGATCGAGCAACTGCGCCTGCTCGTCCTCAAGACTGCCTGGCTCATGGACACGGTGGGCAACCAGGGCGCCCACACCGAGATCCAGGCCATCAAGATCTCCACCCCGATCACCGTGGAGTGGATCCTCGACAAGGCCGTGCAGGTGCACGGCGCGGGCGGCGTCTCGCAGGACTTCCCGCTGGCCGGCCTCTGGGCGGGCGCACGCTCGCTGCGCCTGGCGGACGGCCCTGACGAGGTGCACAAGCGGTCGCTGGCCTATCGCGAGCTCAAGAGGTGGATGTGAACGAGGCGGAGATCAAGGAGCGGGTCGCGGCGTTCCTGGCCGAGCACGACCCGAGCGGGGACCGGCTGGAGTTCCTCCGGGCGAGGTTCGACGCCGGGCTGGCCTGGGTGTGGTTCCCCGAAGGGCTCGGCGGGCTGGGGGTGGCCAGGGAGCTGCAGCAGGTCGTGGAGCGCGAACTGGCCGGCACGCCGCAGATCAACACCGGCGTCCAGGGCATCGGGCTCGGCATGGCGGCGCCGACGATCCTGGCCTTCGGCACGGAGGAGCAGAAGCGCCGCTTCCTGCGCCCGCTGTGGACGGGGGAGGAGATCTGGTGTCAGCTCTTCAGCGAGCCGGGCGCCGGGTCCGACCTGGCCACGCTCGCGACCAGGGCGGTCAGGGACAGTGACGAGTGGGTCGTGGACGGACAGAAGGTGTGGACGTCGGGCGCCCATCATTCGCGGTGGGGCATCCTCGTCACCCGTACCGACCCTGACGTGCCCAAACACCGCGGGATGACGTACTTCGTCTGCGACATGCACGCGCCCGGCGTCGAGGTGCGGCCGCTGCGGCAGATCACCGGCGAGGCCGAGTTCAACGAGGTGTTCCTTACCGGCGTGCGGCTCTCCGACGACCTGCGGCTCGGCGAGGTCGGTGACGGCTGGCGGGTGGCGCAGACCACGCTCATGAACGAGCGGGTCGCCATCGGTGGCGCGCCTGTGCGGCGCGGCGGCGGCATGGTCGGACCCGTGCTCGACGCCTGGCACGCACACCCCGAGTTGCGTACGCACGACCTGCACCAGCGGTTGCTGGCGCTCTGGGTGGAGGCCGAGGTCACCCGCCTGTCGGGGGCGCGGCTGCGCGAGCAGCTCGTCGCCGGGCAGCCGGGCCCGGAGGGCTCCGGGATGAAGTTGTCGTTCGCCAAGCTCAACCAGGCGTTGTCCGGGTTCGAGGTCGAGTTCGAGCGTGACCTGGGCTACGACGACTGGACGTTCCGCCGCTCGGAGGACGTCGACTTCTACGGCCGCGGCCCTGGATACCGCTACCTGCGGGCCAAGGGCAACTCGATCGAGGGCGGCACGTCCGAGATCCTGCGCAACATCATCGCCGAGCGCGTGCTCGGCCTGCCCTCGGAGCCCCGCGTCGACAAGGACGTGCCCTGGAAGGACCTGCCGCGATGACACTCCTCTATTCCGAGGTCGAGGACGAGCTGCGGGCGGCCGTGCGCGGGCTGCTCGCCGACCGCTGCCCGCCCGCCGCGGTGCTGAAGCGGATCGAGTCCGATCCGCACGACCTCGACCTGTGGAAGACGCTGGCAGGTGAGATCGGGGTGGCCGGGCTGCTCATCCCGGAGGAGCTCGGTGGCGCCGGGGCGTCGGCCAGCGAGGTGGCCGTCGTGCTGGAGGAGCTGGGCCGGGCGGTGGCGCCGGTGCCGTTCTTCACCAGCTCGGTGCTGGCCACTCAGGCGCTGCTGCCGACCGGGGACGCCCTGCTCGGGGAGCTGGCCGAGGGGCGGAAGACGGCCGCGCTCGCAGTGTCGTTCGCGGCCTCGCCGTACCGGCCGCAGCGCGGCTCGTCGGTGCGGATCGAGGACGGGCGGTTGTCGGGCACGGTCACCGGTGTGGCCGGGGCGGACGTGGCCGACGTGCTGCTGGTGCCCGTGGACGGCGACCTGTACGCCGCCGAAGGCGCGGCCGTGGAGGTCGTGCCGTCGCTCGACCTGACCAGGCCGGTGGCCACCGTCACGTTCGAGGGGACCGAGGCGCGCCGGGTCGGCGCCTGCGATCTGGCCGGCGTGCTGCGCTCCGGCGTGGCGTTGCTGGCCTCCGAGCAGCTCGGGGTCGCCGAGTGGTGCCTCGACACCACGCTCGCCTACGTCAAGGAACGCCACCAGTTCGCCCGTCCCGTCGGCTCCTTCCAGGCGATCAAGCACCGGCTGGCCGACCTGTGGCTGGACGTGGTCAGGGCCAGGGCCGCGGCCAGGAACGCGGTCGCCGACCCCTCACCCCTCTCCGTGGCCGTCGCCCAGTCCTGGAACGCGGCCGTGGCCGTGCACGCGGCCGAGGAGGCGCTGCAGTTGCATGGCGGGATCGGGATGACGTGGGAGCACCCCGTACATCTCTATCTCAAGCGCGCCAAGTCCGCCGAGATCGCGCTCGGCACGCCCGGCGATCATCGCGAGGCGCTGGCCTCACTCGCCGGCGTCCCCGGCCCCGAGTGAGGCGAGCAGCAGGTCGGCGAAGTGCCTGCCCACCTGGGCGCCGGTCAGCGGCCCGTCCGCGTGGAACCACGTGCCCAGGTGGTGCACCGAGCCGAAGAAGTAGTCCACGACCAGCTCGGCCGGGACCTTGTCGGTGAAGACGCCCGTGCGCTGCCCTTCGGCCACCAGGTCGCGGAAGCGCTCGTGGTAGCGGCGGCGCTCGGCACGCACGGTCTTCTGCGTCTCGGGCGCGAGCAGGTGCATCGACCTGAAGAAGATCTTGGAGTCGTCGAGGTTCGCGGTCGTGGTCTCCACGACGTCGGCCGCGGCCTTGTGCAGCCGCTCCTTCAGCGTGCCTGGGCCGTCGGCGATCTGCGTCAACCGGTCCATCTGCATGCGCAGCACCCGGGCATAGATCTCATGCAGCAGATCATCTTTGGAGTCGAAATAGTGGTACATGGCGCCCTTGGTGACGCCGGCCGCCGCGACCACCTCTTGTACGGAGGTGCCCTCGAACCCGCGCTCGGCGAACAGGCGGGTGGCCTCGGCCAGCAGCCGCTGCCTGACCGGCTCCTCTTTCACATCAGTCACGGACCCAGCATACCGACTGGTCGGTTGCTGGCCTTGCCGGTTCGAATCACGTCACCTTAGGCTTGCCTTGGTAAAGGGGCGGGTATCCCTTGACCGGCGAGGGATCTTCGGCGTGGCAGATCCTGTTTCACCTACTCATTCGGGGAGTTTGCCGTGCCCGGTGGCTCTATCTACGTGCAGCCAAACGAGAAGTACACAGGGAATTCCCCCCAGTGGTGGTACGAGAAGTTCTGGCGCGAGGAAGCGCCGAGCCGGCGCAGGTCCAGATATATCAAGGCCGCTGTGGGCGTCGTCATAGGCGTGGCGCTGGCGATCAGGCTCGATCTCACGGGCGCCGCGCCGTTCATCGGCCTTCTCCTCGGCGTCCTGGTGGCCGGGGGCGACTGGTACCTCGACTGGCGTGCGTTCCACGCGACCGCGGTCTGGCGTGGGGCCAAGCGCGGTGAGGTGATCACGGCGAAGCTGCTGCGCAGGTCGCTCGGCAAGGAGGGCTACAACGTGCTCGACGGCCGCGCCATCCGCGACCAGGCCTCGATCGACCACCTGGTGATCGGCCCGGCCGGTGTGTGGATCGTCGACAACGAGTCCTGGAGCCCCGACACCGAGATCGCCTGCTACACCGGGCGGCTGTTCTTCGGCGAGAAGTACGGCTCCAAGCAGGCCAAGGCGCTGGTGGGAGCCGCCGAGGCGTTCGCCGAGCTGCTGACCCGCGAGACGGGCATCCCGGTGACCATCTCGCCCATGCTCGCGGTCCACTGCGGGGACATGCCCAAGGGCGGCATCCTGGTGGCCGAGGGGCTCACGCTGCTCAAGCCCCGGCTGGCGGCCAAGGTGATCAAGGCCGCCGAGGGACGCGTGTACACCGACGAGCAGATCGAGCTGCTCACCCGCACGGCGGCCAGGGCGCTGCAGAAGGTCTAAGCCAGCGTTTCGATGAACGCGGTGAGCTGGGCGACGTTGCGGCACTCGTACATCGGGACGACCGTGCTGTAGTCGCCCGCCACCGAGTCGCCCGTGTCCCACTGCCGTCTCGGCTCCGGGTTGAGCCAGTACGCGTGCCGGGACCTCGACACCAGGTCCTTCAGCACGTGCAGGGCGGGCGGCTGGTAGTTGGAGCGGGCGTCGCCGAGGATCAGCAGTGACGTCTTGGGGCCGATCGCGTCGCCGTACCGCTCGGAGAAGCGCTCCAGCGCGTGGCCGTAGTTGGTGCGGCCGAAGCGCACCATGTCGGCCTCGCTCGCCAGCCTGGTCATCGCCTCGACCACGTCGGCGCCCGGCACGAAGAACCTGGTGATCTCGTCCACCGTGTCGACGAAGCCGAACGCCCGCACCTTGGTGAACTGCTCCCTGAGCGCGTACGTCAGCAGCAGCGTGAAGTGCGCGAACGACGAGACCGAGTCGCTGGTGTCGCAGAGGATGACCAGCTCCGGCTTGTGCGGCCGGGGCGGCCTGAAGTGGGTCGTGAGCGGCACGCCGCCGCTCTGCAGCGAGGCCCGCATCGTCCTGCGGAAGTCCAGCCGCCCGCGCCGGCCCTTCCTGTGCTTGATCGTCAGTCGCGCCGCCAGGCGCCTGGCCAGCGGGTAGACCTCCCTGCGCAGCCGGGCCAGGTCGGCCTTCGTGACGCGCAGGAAGTCGATCTGGTCGAGCGGGGGGCGGACGGCGGAGCGGGCGATGCGCTCGATCCCGGAGTCCTCGGCGATGCGGCGGCGCACGTCGGTGGCGACGGCCTCCTCGAAGCGCCGGACGCCGGTGTCGACCTGCCGGCGCACGGTCTTCTCCGCCAGGCCGCCGCGTTCCTGGCCGGCCAGGACGTTGCGGAGGATGCCGGCCATCAAGGTCTCGGGGGACAGGGCACGCATGACGCTGTAGGAGAACCAGCCTTGGCGGCCGGGGGCGGCGGCGGGCTGGCGTCCGAAGCGCTCGACCATGGCCTGGGCGAACTCGCGCATCTCCTGGTCGGTGCCGCCGGTCAGGAGGCTTGCGAGATGCTCGCGGAGCTCCTCGACGGTGGCCTCTTCCGGATTCATCGCCTTTTCCGGGCGTTCGGCGTACATGCCGGTGGTCGCCGCCGGGAACCACAGGTCGAAGAGCACGTCGAACCCCGGCCGGTGCGCGGGCTTCTTGACCAGCGTCGCCGCGTAAGCGGCGCGCAGCGACTCCCGGTCGGCCAGCTCGATCACCCGCAGCGCGTGCGCCGCGTCCAGCCCCTCCGCCACCGACACCGGCACTCCGGCCGCGCGCAGCGCGTGCACGAAGCCGACGTGCCGGTCCACGAGAGAGTCAGGCATCCGGCAACCCCAGCTCCTTGACCGCCCGCGCGTGGTCGGAGGCGTGCTTGAGCACCACGCCCAGGGTGCCCGCCACGGTCGCCTCGTCGAGCTCCGCCCGCCCGAGCGCCAGCAGCGTGTTGGCCCAGTCCACGGTCTCGGCCACCGACGGCGCCTTCTTCAGCTCCAGCGCGCGCAGCGTCGCGACCGTCCTGGCCAGCTGCTCGGCCAGATCGGCCCGGATGGTCGGCACCTGGCTGAGCACGATGTCCCGCTCCCGCTCGGGGGTGGGGTATTCGATGTGCAGGTAGAGGCAGCGCCGCTTGAGCGCCTCGGACAACTCGCGGGTGGCGTTGGAGGTCAGCACCACGTACGGCCGGCGCGTGGCGGCGATGGTCCCCAGCTCGGGGATCGTCACCTGGAAGTCGGACAACAGCTCCAGCAGCAGTCCTTCGACCTCCACGTCGGCCTTGTCGGTCTCGTCGATGAGCAGCACGGTGGGCTGCTCCGACCGGATCGCCTTGAGCAGCGGCCGCTCCAGCAGGAACTCCTCGCTGAAGATGTCGTCGTCGGCGCTGGTGGCCTGGATCCTGAGCAGCTGCTTCTTGTAGTTCCACTCGTACAGCGCCCGGGCTTCGTCGAGCCCTTCGTAACACTGCAACCTGACCAGCTGGGCGCCGGTGGCCAGGGCCACCGCCTTGGCCAGCTGCGTCTTGCCGACTCCTGCGGGCCCTTCGACCAGCAGCGGCTTGCCCAGCGCCGCGGCCAGGAACACCGAGGTGGAAATGGCGTCGTCGGAGAGGTAGTCCACGGCGGCGAGCCGTTCCGTCACGTCGGCGGGCGAGTCGAACATCGATGATCCTGTCTGCCGGGGCTCGGTGCCGAACTTTATTCTAGCCGGGCTGGGCCTTCGGCGCCCGGCCTGGCGTCGGGAGCCTGCCTGATACCGATTCGACCAGGATGGGGATCACCGGTATATTCCTCTGCAGGCGCCGCTAGCTCAGTTGGTCAGAGCAGCTGACTCTTAATCAGCGGGTCCGGGGTTCGAGTCCCTGGCGGCGCACACGAGAATCCAGGTCAGATGCGTTCTGACCTGGATTTCTTTATGTGACGACCATATGAATCACGGCCGAGATCGCGATTGCGGCCTGCTCGGTGTCGACGTCGTACTCCCTGGTCAGACTTTGCACGGCAGCCTCAGGCAAGCGGCCCTCCGCGACGGCGGCGACCACCACGTGGGACGACCTTCCCTACGCCAAGCAGCATCTGGAGCGGCAAGGGTCGCAACAACTCGCCGTGTGTGAGGAGACCATGCGCTCAATGCTCCATGCCGGCCACAGCGTCAAGGCCGGGAGCTTCATCCCCGCCGAATACGTCGAATATTGCCAGGCAGAGCAGCTGCCGCCCGACTCGGCCGTGTCCAGGGCCCGATACGCCGCAGCGGTGTGCGAAGAGGACGAGCCCTTCGACCGGTGAGCCCGAGAACGTGCCCGTTGTCGTGTCAGCGCTGCTGCTGCTTCGGCCGGGCGGGCAGCTCGCGCTTCGGGGCGAGGTAGACCGACGGCGGGTCAGTGGGGATGACGGCGCGCTCGAAGTTGATGGCGGCGCTCTCGGTCGGCTGGATGTTGAACAGCTGGCCCAGCGACTGCGAGCTGGTCGCCAGCGTGCCGCCGGCCACCGCCAGGAAGCCGTAGAGGACCTTGGTCTTCTGGGCGATCATGGCGTTGGTCAGCAGGGTGAGCCGGGCGAGCAGGATCTCGCCCGCGGCACGCAGGTGCGGGGTCAGCTTCATGGCCTGGCAGGCGAGGAGGTAGCCGAGGACGGTGGCGGCCAGGAGGCCGATCTCCATCCAGTAGAGCGCATAGGCATCGCGTACCTGGTCGACCTGCCCCTCCATGGTGTAGCAGAGGCCGCTCAGCTTCTGCAGGTCGCCGGAGAACACGCTGGCGGCGTTGAGGAACGCCTCGCGATCGTCAGCGATCCAGCCTGCCCTGGACAGGAAGACGGCGTTGCCGATGAGGTTCGGGTACTCCACCTCCAGCGCCTTGGCCAGCGAGTTCCAGTTGGCCTTGGCGTCGCCCATGCCGGGGACGTTCGCCAGTGCGGTGGTGGCGATCGTCACGCCGACCATGATGCCCGGGGCCGATCTCGCGGCCAGCTTGAGCTCGTCGAGCGCGGCCTTGGCGTGCAGCAGGGGATAGGGCATGGCGGAGGTCCTCCTGTCACTGGTAGACCACGGTGCTGGCGTCCTCGGCGTCCCGCCAGTTCTTCTTGATCGTCTCGAGGGCGTCGATCCACTTGACGACGGTGTCGATGGCGTCGTCGACGTAGTTCTTGACGTCGTCGCGGACGCCGTCGTACTTGCCGATCAGGACGAAGCCCAGGGTGCCGAAGCCGGGGAAGGGCACGTCGGTGCTGTCGACGGAGGTCTTGAGGCGCTCAAGGCCGGGGATGACGTACTCGCGGAGGTTTCGCTGGATGTCGGCGATGGTCTTGGAAGTGACGTGGATGTCCTGGGCCATGTTCTCTCCCCCGATGTGCTCGCTGTTTGCAGGTTGCGAAACATCGACTTAACGCGGGATGAGCGTATCGAGTATTTTGTCCAAAGTCAGGAGTGATTGTTGATGTAGAAGTCACGAAGGGGGCTCCTGGTGCTCGACCCTGGTGCTGTCGGACCTGATGATCTGGAGCGCGTGGCGAAGGAGGCGGAGCAGGCCATGCGCCGCCTGGCCGACCTGCAGGGACAGCTCGATGCGGTACGCGGCATCGGCACGGCCGCGGGCGGGCAGATCGTCGTGGGGGCCGACAGCTCCGGCCGCATCGACTCGATCGAGCTGAACCCGCGCGTGATGCGGATGCCCAGCCAGGACCTCGCCGACGAGCTGCTGCGCGCGGTCAACGCGGCGCAGGACGACTGTCTGCGGCAGACCCGCGACCTGGTCGCCCAGACCGGCGTCGACACTTCGGTGGACGAGGCCGCGTTCGAGGCCATGGAGCGCCGGCTGACGGACGCCCACGCGGCCTTCATGAGGACGATGGAAGGCCACTGACCGGGCCGGGTTCTGTCGGCGGCCGCTGGTATTCATGGGTCGCCAGGATGATCTCCGACGACGATGGAGCCCTTAGATGGCGACGGTGACCTTCAGGGACGAGACGGCGACCGGCCGGCCCTTGGACGAGTTCTCCCTTCCCGGGCTGCCCGACCGCATCACGGCACGCGAGCTCGTGCGCCTGCGCGTCCGCGAGGAGGTCGCCCGCTTCAATGCCCGGCCCGCGCCCCGGTTCAACGGTCTGGTGCAGCCCGTGGAGGCCGAGGTGGAGCTCAACGGCTACCGTGTGGACTCGGGGCGGGGCCGGATCGACTGGGAGCGGCAGGCCGACGTGGCCGAGCGGGCGTTCCAGCGCAACGGGTTCCTGCTGTTGGTGGGGGAGCGGCAGATCGAGGATCTGGCGGAGATGATCGACCTGACCGCCGATCCCGTGGTGTCGTTCGTAAAGCTCGTTCCGCTGGTCGGCGGCTGACGTGGACCGTGCCGGAGGCGTTTCCCGCGGTGTTCCCGCACTAGGGGGTGTTCCGGCGCGGTCGGCGGCGCAACATGAGGCCGCCGGCGGAGGAGAGGATCACCAGAGATCCGACCAGCATCAATGCCCGCCCATCCGGCCCGGCCTCGCCTCCGGCCCCCGTGTCGACTCCTCCCTCCGGGGTCGTGGTGGTCGTTACTGTGGTGGTCACCTCAGGGGTCGTGGCGCCGGTCTCGTCCTCATCGTCTGAGGTCTCGTCCTCGTCCGTGTCGGTGGGCGTGGTGGTGGGGGTGGTCGCTCCGGCGGATTCCCCGACGGCGAGGGGATACTCCGTGAGGGCGGACTTGTTCGTGACCTCACACTCGATCACGGGGCTCTGGGGGTTGGGGCCGATGTTGATGGCGGCGGCGTGCACCGTGCCCTCGCCCTTGTCCTGCGGTGTCGTCGTCAGGTTGACCGGGCCTGTCGGGAGCGGGATGGGCTGGCCTGGGGTGATCGTGCCGAGCCGGCCCACGCCGGTGGCCGAGGTCAGTCGCGGGATGCTGCTGATGCCGGCGTACGCGTAGAGCTTGAGCGAGCCCTCCAGGCCGGTCGAGGGCGCGCGGAGCTCGGATCCAGCCACATAGGTGCCGCGCCAGCCGATCGTCAGGTTCTCGTTCACCGCGGCACGCTCGGGGACCGTCAGCTCGATGTTGACCTTGACCTGCTGCTTCTGGCCTGTGGCCGTCGTGGTGCATTCGTAGTTCACCACGCTCGCCCCGGGGGCGGGTAAGAACTGCAGGGCGATGATCGGGACGACCAGGTGGACGCGCACGGCGGCCTCCTTGTTGCAGATGAGGCACAAGAGGTTGAGTAAGCGAGATTGACACGGATGTCCACTTTGGACAACCCGGTCATGGGCGGCGGGGCGTGTAGGTCGGGACGGCGTCGAGGTCCAGATCCGCGTCGGGCCAGCGGCGGCGGAGCCGGGCGGCCGCCTGCCGGGCCCAACCGGCCAGGTGGGGCAGGGCACGGTGAGCTTCGGCGGTACGGGCCGCGGCCTCCAGCGTCGCGACCAGCTGCGGGCGGCTGTCGTGAGCCGGCGGGCGGGCGTCGACAGTGGGGAGGCGGCCCAGCCGGGCGAGGGCATAGTGCATGCACGCCGCGGCCAGGCCGAAGCCGTAACGCCGGTCGTCCTCGGCCTCGGGCACGCCACGCGCCAGAGCGCGGCGATACTCGGCCGCGAGGTCGTCGTCGCGGACCCACAGCCAGCCGGGGCCGGGCAGGTGCAGGCAGACCGCGTCGCGGAGGGCATGGGCGTAGCCGGCGAACTCGAAGTCGATGAGGCGGACGTCCGGGTCGCCCGAGGCATGGACGAGCACGTTGTTGGCCTCCGGGTCGCCGTTGCTCAACGCCAGGAACGGCCCCGGCTCGGCCAGTTCGTGCAGCATGGTCGCCAGCTCGCGCTCGGCCCGGTCCCTGATCGGCGCGCCGAGCACGGTGGCCTGCCCGCGGCCCTTTTCAACAGGTTCGGCCAGGTGCCCGCTGACGTCCTCGGCGAGGGATACCGGTCCCAGCGCGGCCCTGCGGGCGTAGTAGGTCTCGGCCCGGCCGGCGGTGGCGGAGTGGAGCTCGCCACGGGCGCGGGCAAAGGCTGCCAGGCGGGTGGCGTGGGCGCTGCTGCCGTCCGCGCGCAGCAACTGGTCCAGCGGCACGCGCGGGGCCAGATCTGTCAGGACGATGAGCCCGGTCGCCAGGTCGCAGGCGAGGGCGCGGGGCGCCAGGTCGAGCGCGAGGTCGTCGGAGAGGAAGCGCAACGCGGCCAGCTCGGTGCGGATGCGCCATGCGCTGGTACGGGTGCGGTTGGCGTGCGGGCGCGTCCACTTGGCGATCACCCGCTCGGCCGGTCGAGGCCCGCCGTCCAGCCGCGCTCGCGCGACGGCCCAGGGCGGCACAGGCTCCCAGCTGACGACGGTGACAGGGACGGAACGGTGACGGGATAAGAGGGATGCCACGTCGGCCGGCCGGCCGATCACCTCCGCAGTCATTGGTGAACCTTATAACCCCCCGTTGAGGTCGTCGGAGCGAGGACATGAGGACGCGACCGATGGCGACGGTCTCCGTTATCCACAGAATCTGGTTCGAGACGAGGGCGGGGTGGCGTGCGGGGCCATGATGACTCGGTCGTGATCGGGAGGGGGCACGGTGTCCGAATACTTCACGCTGGCTGAGCTGCGCGAGCGCGGTTGGAGTGGGGCTATGGTCCACAGGATGCTGGATCCGCCCGACCTGCTGCGCGCCAATCCCGTCTTCCGATCAGCATCCCCGATGAGGCTGTACGAGACGGAACGGTGAAGGCGGCCGAGCAGTCCGAGTCGTTCGCCGTACTGCGTGCCAAGGCTGCGCGTCGGTCGGAGGCGTCAGGGGTGGCCGCCGATCGCAGGCGTGGAGAGACCGTTGCCGGCATTGAGCGCCTGCGGATGGCGATACCGGCTCTGGAGTGGGACGTTCTGGCGTGCCGGGCGGTGGCGCATCGAAACCGGCGGGATGCCGAACGAGCCTGGGACCGGCTCGACCGCGTCCCGGACCTTGCCCGGCTCGTGGACGTGGACGTGGACGTGGACGTGGACGACCCTACGCTGCGCCGCTGGGCGGTCAACTATCTCCGCCATGGCCTGACCAGCTACGACGCCGAGCTGGAAGAGCTGTTCGGGAAGGTCGGCGTGGCGGAGGGGGTGGGGCTGCTTCAACGGCGGATCTACGCGGCCATCGCCGAGACGTACCCCATGCTGGCGAAGGAGTGCGAACGGCAACTCCGTGAGCGGCAGGGCATCCCGGCCACAGACACGTAAATGTGACGGATCAGCGCAGCGGTGGCCGGGGCCCGCCCTGAATCACTCCAGCCACACCTCACGGCTGGGCGGACGCCGGACAGCTCATGACGGTCGTCGATGCAGCTTGAGGTGGGTGGGCAAGCCGTGGCGGGCGCGGTATTCCTTGGCGCTGATCGCGTGCTTCCATCTCGCGTGCGCGGCGATGCCCCATGTCCACTGGCCGCACTGGCAAACCACCGTAGCGCCAGGGACGTGGCGACCACGCCATGTCACCTCATGACACGTACGTCGATCCCGATCTTCTCGGCTTCTTTCATTTTGTTGTCGGAAGTAATCAGTGGCGCTTCCAGTGCCTGGGAGAGGACGATATAGGCGGCATCATAGGTGGTGAAATTGTCCTTCAGATTGAGGATGTGGCGGAGCAGGTCCGTCATCTGATACCGCTGGATCCGCAGCGCGGTGAAGTCCTCGGTCGCCTCGTCGAGCCGGACCTGATCAAGCTTTCCCGCCAGGCAGTGTCCGCGCAGCGCGCTGATCACTTCGAAATCCAGCAGGGCGGGTGCATGCAGTTCTTCGTCGGCGATGAGCGCCAGAAGTGCGGGGTTGACCGGGTCGTCGACGAGCGCGTCGACCATGGCGGACGAATCTACAATGATCACGATGCCTCGCGGATCCGCCGGATCTCGGACACTGTGTCCTCAGTTGTCGGTCCACCGCGTCTGTCGCGGCGGGCCATTCTCTCGATCACCTCAGCGTTCGTCGGCCTGGCGGCGAGCCGGTCGAGCTCGGCTCGGAGATATGCGGCAAAGGTCAGGCCACGCTCTGCGGCCTGCGCCTTGAGTGCGTTCACGGTGGCTTCGGACACGTCGCGTACCTGAACCAGCATCATGTAATTCAGTGTATGTGTTTGTATGCAGCACATGCAATCGGTATTGCAGCGCCGCGCAGGCAACCGGACGAAGTTCTGCCGCGCGGCGTGTTCCGTTCCGAAGGGAACTGATCAGCAATCGACTGACACAACAACCGATTCGGTGTGTCATGAAGCATGTACGAAACGGATGTACCGACGGTGTTGGAGACATAGTGACCAGAGCTTCCGGTGAGCAAGGCAAGGCGGCGCCTTCCCGTCCCAGGGAGGTGACCCTGGCCTTGGTGCTGTTCCTCGTGTCCGCTTTCCCCCAGGCGCTGGCCATAGCCCACTTCTACGCGGTCGGGTTCGCGAGCCTGCACCTGCTGCTCTATCTGTGGTTCGGGGCGAGGGCGGCCAGGGGCCGGCAGGGCAGCAGGATCGGAGTGACGATCACCGCTGCGGTGGCCTGGATCTTCCTCGCCCCGGTCATCTAGCGGAGCCTGATCGGCCCGACGGCCCAGTTTGACGCGGTCTACGCGGGCATCGGTCTGCTCAGTGCGTTCGCCGGCGTCGTCGGTGTGGCCCTGCTCTACGGGCGCAACGGCAACGCGCATTTCTCCCGGGCATGAAGTCACATCACTCGGTACGCAACGCCTCCGCGATGGTCAGCCTGGCCGCCGAGCGGGCCGGCAGGAACGCGCCGAGCATCGCGATCGCCACCCCGGCCGGCACGAGCGCGGCCAGCATCGGGATCCGCCAGACGTCCAGCATCAGGGCCGGAGCGGTGAGCCCCACCGCGGCGAACATGGTGTCGACGACCAGCCGGTGCGCCGCCACCCCGAGGGGGAGGCCCAGCAGGCCGCCGGTCGCGCCCAGGGCCGCCATGGACGTCACCATCATCACGGTGACCTGACGTGGGGTCATCCCGATCGACTTGAGCACGCCCAGGTCGCGGCGGCGTTCCCGGGTGTTCAGCACGACGGTGTTGAACACACCCAGTGCCGCCACCGCGCCGAGCAGCAGGGTGAAGATCGACGTGGCGCTGATGATGGCCACGCTGTTGTCGTCCACCTGCGACTTCGGAACCGGGTACAGGCCCGGGTCGGCCGCCTTCACCGCGGCGTTGTACGCCTTCACGTCAGTGCCCTCGGCCAGCTGGACCTCGTACTGGGTCGCGCGCTGGCCCGGGTCGAGCGCGGCCAGCGTCGGCCAGCTCACCATGATCAGGTCGGCGGCGGCGTCCATGGCCTCGCCCACGATCGTGGCGGTCGTACGGGCGCCGGCGACCTCCAGGGTGAGACGGTCGCCGATCCGGAGCCCGCGCTTGTTCATGAACGCCGAGGGCGCGACGACCTCGCCGGGACCGGACAGGGCGCGACCCCGCACGAACGTGTCGCCGCGGGAGGCGAGGTCCCCCCGGAGGAACTGCGCCATGATCCGGTCGGAGCGCCCGGCCAGGTGCACGTCGATCCAGGCGTCCGCGATCACGTGCCGCGTGCCGGGCAGGGAGCGCAGCAGGGCCTCGATCCCGGCGTCGTCGTGGCGGGGCCGGGTCTGGTCCGGACGGCCGACGTGGACCACCGTGTGGATGTGGCCGGCTCGCTGGGCCACGTCGCTGTAGGCGACCATCGTGCGGAACAGCCCGGAAGCCAGGGTCACCGTGGTCACGCCGAGCACAATGGTGGCCAGGGTCAGCGCCGAACGGCCCGGGCGCGCGAACGGCAGACCCAGTCCCAGCCCGACCGCGCGCGGCAGCCGTGCCCCGGCGAGCAGACGCTGCACCCGCCGTCCCCGGGCGGAGCGGGGCGCGCTGCCGGCGCTGATCGTCTCGGCGGCGGACAACCGGTGGGCGCGCGAGGCGGGGACGAGCGCCGCCAGCACCACCACCGCCGGCACGCCCAGCAGCGCGGCCACGTAAACCCAGACCGCGACGCCCAGGCCGATGGCCGCCCCAAGACCTTGGAAGACCAGGTCCAGCAGGGGCCGCGCGGCCAGGGCGCCGAGCCCGGTGCCGATCAGGCACCCCGCGAACCCGGGCAGCAACACCATCGCCAGGTACACCGCCACGACCTGGTTGGGCGTGAACCCCAGGGACTTGAGCACGCCGATGTGCCGGCGGCCCGCGACGACCGCGCCGCCGACGACGTTCGCCACGATGAGCACCGCCACTGTCAGGCCCAGGACGCCGAAACCGGTGAGGAAGGGCAGGTAGGCGGAGGCCGTCCGGGCGACGTCCTCCTTGACCGTCAGGTACGACTGCCAGTCGAGCAACGAGCCCGCGGGCAGGCCGGACGTGCTCGTGGCCACCGCCGCCCGCAGGTCGCCGTCGGGGTCGGTGAAGCGGTAGAGCATCTGGGTGACGGTCGGGCGTAGCGCCGGCATCTGGCCGGGCGCCACCCACGCCTCTGCCGTCCTGCTGACGCTCGACGCCAGGCCGACGATGGTCAACTCGGGGCCGCCTCGCACCTGGACCGTGCTGCCCAGCAGGTCGCGGAAGAGCGGCTCGGGCGAGCGGTCGAGCACGATCTGGCCCGGGCCGGTGGCCCACCGGCCCGCCCAGAGGTTCACCCGATCCACCGGGCCGCCGGGGTCGGCGCGACCGACGACCGTGAGGGGGCCGGGTGGCAGGTTACCGGTGTCGACGACGGTGATGACGGCCTGGCCGAACGGGCCCGCGACCGCTTCTACCGCGGGATGCCCGGCCGTCCGTGTCAGCTCGTCGTCGGAGACCGTGGCCCGGTCGAACGCCGCCACCGCGTGCGGGCCGCGCTGGGCGGCGAACGTCCGATCGAAGGGCGCCGACGACGCCTCGAGCAGGCCGAGCGCCACCACGATCGCCACGGTGGAGCACAACACGACCACGCCGAGGACCGTGCTCTGGAACCGGCGCCTCCTGACCGCCGCCACCGCGACCCGCCACACCGCCCCGGCCCCTTCCATGCGGCTGCGCTGTGCGGGCATGGCGTCGCTCAGGCGCTCTCTGCCGGAGAACCCGTCATGCAGGCGGGCGCTGCGGTCTTTCATGGCGTCCACTCCAGGTCGCGCTCGCCCGTCACGCGGCCGTCGGCGAGCTCGACCACTCGGGTCGCGCACCGCTCGGCCAACTGCCGGTCGTGGGTCACCAGCACCAGCGTCTGGCCGATCTGGTGCAGGTCCAGCAGCAGATCCATCACCTGCTCCCCGTTCTGGCTGTCCAGCGCACCCGTCGGCTCGTCGGCCAGCAGCACGGCCGGCCGGTTCATCAGGGCCCGGGCGACGGCGACGCGCTGGCGTTCGCCGCCGCTCAGCACGGCAGGGTAGAGCTGGGCGCGGCCGGCGATGCCGAGCTCGTCCAGGAGCTCGAGCGCCCGCCTGCGGGCATGCGCGGCCGGCGTGCCGGTCAGCTGCGCGGCCAGTGCCACGTTGTCGAGCGCGGGCAGATCGTCCAGCAGATTGAAGAACTGGAACACCATGCCGATCCCGCGCCGCCTGAAGAGCGCCAGCCCTCTCTCGTCCAGCCGTCCCAGATCCTCGCCGCGGACCGTGACCGTTCCCGAGGTGGGCCGGTCCAGGCCGGCGATCATGTTGAGCAGCGTCGACTTGCCGCAGCCCGAGGGCCCCATCACGGCGACCGCCTCACCCGCCTGGATCTCCAGCGAGACGCCGTCCAACGCCACCGTCTCGCCGTAGTGCTTGCATACCGCGTCGAGTCGTACGACCGTCTGGCTCTCGTTTGCCATGAGGGGAGGCTACGAGCGGCCCCCGGCGGCGGGCATCCTTCCACGGAAGCAATTCGCCGCTTCGTCATCCCAGGGAAGTACGGCCACGGGCTGATGCGGATCGCCGCCTGGTCTGCGATCGTGAGAGCGTGGCAGCAGCGGGGACGTACGCCCTGATCATCGTGTTGGCGGCGGTCGCGGGCTGGCTGGGCGTGCTGCTCCTCCGGTCGCGGCGACGGCACCGCGTGGCCATCGAGGAGCGCGGCAGGCTGCTCGAACGTGAGCGCCAGAGCGCGGCCAGGGCGGCGGTGGAGGCCGAGCGAGCCAGGATCGCCAGGGAGCTGCACGACATCGTCAGCCACAACGTGAGCCTTATGGTGGTCCAGGCGAGCGCCGCCCGCGAGGTGCTGGCCACCATGCCCGGCGAGGCGGAGACGGCGCTCCAGGCCGTCGAGGGCGCGGGCCGGGCTGCGATGACCGAGCTGAGGCACCTCCTTGGCCTGCTCGCGCCGTCGCCCGACGGCGACGACGAGCCCCATGACGCGGATCTTTCGCCGTCGCCCGGGCTGAGCGGGCTAGGCACGCTGATCGATCGGTTCGCGTTCGCCGGGCTGCCTGCCGAGGTGCGGATCTCGGGTGAGCCGCGTCCGCTGCCGCCGGGCGTCGATGCGACCGCGTACCGGATCGTGCAGGAGGCGCTGACCAACGCGCTCAAGCACGCGGCGGCGGGGGCGAAGGCCGAGGTGACGATCCGCTACGCCGAGCGCCAGCTGCGGGTGGAGGTGCTGAACACCGGCCCCAGCGTGCTGACCGACGGGCCGGGGGCCGTGACCGGTGACGGTTCCGAGGGGGCCGGGCGCGGGTTGCTGGGGCTCCGGGAGCGAGTCGCGGTGTACGGCGGTGACCTGGACGCGCGGCGCCGTCTCGGTGGCGGTTACCGCGTCCGCGCACGCATCCCCCTGGAGAGGCCATGACGGCGGCTCCCCGGGTGCTGATCGCCGACGATCAGGCGCTGATCCGCAGCGGCTTCCGGCTGATCCTCACCACCCGCGGCATCGACGTGGTCGGCGAGGCGGCCGATGGGGCGCAGGCGGTGGCGTCGGCACGCGAGCTGCGGCCGGACGTGGTGCTCATGGACATCCGCATGCCGAACATGGACGGCCTGGAGGCGGCCAGGCGGATCCTGGCGCAGAGCCCGCACTGCCGGGTGATCATGCTGACGACCTTCGACCTCGACCGCTATGTTTACGCCGCGCTGGCGCTCGGCGCGAGCGGGTTCCTGCTCAAGGACGTCACGCCCGAGCACCTGGCCGCCGCCGTGCGGCTGGTCGACACCGGCGACGCGCTGCTGGCGCCGTCGATCACCCGGCGGCTGGTGGAACGTTTCGCCGCCCCCGACCGCAAGGGCGGGCCGCCACGGACCGGCCCCGCCGAGCTCGCCGGCCTCACGCCTCGTGAGGTCGAGGTGCTGACGTTGATGGGCCGTGGCCTGTCCAACGCCGAGCTGGCCGGCGCGCTGAGTCTCAGTGAGACCACGGTGAAGACCCATGTGGCGCGGATCTTCACCAAGCTCGGCCTGCGCGACCGCGCCCAGGCCGTGGTCGTCGCCTACGAGACCGGCCTCGTCCGCGCGGGCGACAGGCTTCCATAAGGGTCCCGCCCGGCCTCGTCCGCGCGGGCGACAGGCTTCCATAAGGGTCCCGCCCGGCCTCGTCCGCGCGGGCGACAGGCTTCCATGGCGTGGGCGGGGGAGTCGGCAGGGGGTGTGACCGGCCTCGTCCGCGCCGGTGGGAGGCCCGTAGGGTGGGCGGCATGGCCTTCATCGTGACCACGGGCGCCACCGGCAGGCTCGGCGGCCGGATCGCCGCCCGGCTCGCGGCCGCCGGAGCCGAGCAGCGCCTCGTGTCCCGGCACGCCGACCGCGTGCCGCCGCTCCCCGGTGCGACCGCGGTCAGCGCGGACTACGGCGACCCGGAGGCGATGAGACGGGCCCTCGACCAGGCGACGACGGTGCTGTTCGTGTCCGCGTCGGAGAGCGCCGACCGGCTCGACCGGCACCGCGCCTTCGTCGACGCCGCCCGCGCCGCCCGCGTCACGCACCTGGTCTACATCTCCTTCTACGGCGCGTCGCCGTCGGCCACGTTCACCCTGGCCCGCGACCATTGGGCCACCGAGCAGCACATCCGCGACAGCGGCCTGCCCTTCACCTTCCTGCGCGACAACCTCTACGCCGACTTCCTGCCCAGCATGGCCGGCGACGACGGCGTGATCCGGGGCCCGGCCGGGCAGGGCAGGGTGGCGGCCGTGGCCCAGGACGACATCGCCGACGCGGCGGCCGCCGTGCTGCTCGACCCGGGCGCGCACGAAGGTGCGACCTACAACCTCACCGGCCCGCGGGCGATGACGCTGGACGAGGTCGCCGCCACGCTGAGCCGGGTGACCGGGCGGAGCGTCACTTACCACCCCGAGACCGTCGAGGAGGCGTACGACTCGCGCCGGGTCTACGGCGCGCCCGCCTGGTAGGTCGAGGCATGGGTGTCCACCTACCTCTCGATCGCCGCCGGTGAGCTGGAAGGAGTCAGCGACGCCATCCCGGCCCTCACCGGACACCCCGCGACCTCCTTCAAGGAGCTCCTGGGCACGATGTAGGCCTTTCTTGGGGTTGACCGGACCCTTCACGGGCGATTATTTTCTCACTGTTAGTTAATTAAGGGGCGGCGCGTGGACGAGAGATATTCGCCGGTTCAGGACTTGCGGCGGCACCACCGCCGGCTCGTGCTGCGAAGCCTGCGCGACGACGGCCCGCAGCCGCGTGCCGACCTCGCGCGCCGGCTCGGTCTGTCGGCCACCACGATGACCAAGGTGGTGGGCCAGCTCCTCGACGAAGGTCTGGTCGCGGAGGACGCCGTGGAGGGCGCCGGCCAGCGCGTCGGACGCCCGTCGACCGGCATCAGGATTCGCACGGACGCCCGCTACGTGATCGGCGTCCAGGTCGGCGCGGGCACGGTGCACCTGGGACTGTGCGACCTCAGGGCCCAGGTCGGCCCGCGCGCGTCCTTCACCTTCGACGTCGCTACCGAGCGCCCGGAACGGGTCGTGGCCACGATCGCCCAGGCCGCGGCGGAGCTCGCGGCGGACGTGCCCGCGGACCGGCTGCTGGGCATCGGAGTCGCCGCCCCGGGGCCGGTCGATCCCGGACACCGCCGCATCCTGGTGTCCGTCAACCTGGGTTGGCGTGACGTCCCCTTCGCCGACCTGCTGGAGGCCGCGCTGGACGTCCCCACGGTCGTGGACCACAACGTCCGCGCCATGGCGCTGGCCGAGAGCCGCTACGGGGAGACGGCCGGCGCCGATCCCCTCCTGTACGTGTACGTCCGCACCGGCGTCGGCGCCGGCCTGGTGATCGGCGGTTACCCGTTCCGTCCGGGTGCCTACGGGGTCACCGAGCTGGGCCACCTCCGCGTGCTGGAGAAGGGCCGCCCGTGCGCGTGCGGCGCGACCGGCTGCCTGGAGACCGTGGTGTCGGAGCCGTACCTGATCGAGCGGCTCGGCCGCCGCTCCGACAATCCCCTCGCGGACATCCCCGACGGGCTCCTGGACGACCTGGTGGATCACCTGACCACCGGGCTGGCCAGTGCGGTCAACCTGCTCAACCCGGAGCTGATCGTGCTCGGTGGAATCTTCGCGCCCGCGCCTGAAGCGGTGTTCGACCGGGTACGTGCCGCATTGCGAGCCAAGGCGTTTCCCGTGCTCCGTGACGTGGTACGCGTGGAACGCCCGACGGTCGGCGGCGACTCCGCCGGCGTGGTGGGCGGTGCAGCCGTCGCCTTGGACTGTTTTTTGTACGAAAGGTAGGAATTGTGGTTAACCGTGTTTACGCTCCGCTCGCCGCGTTCGACCCGCTGGCGGGTGAGGTGGTGCTCGCGCCCGAGAAGGATGAGGAGGGTTTCTGGGCGGGCGCCGCCGGCGTGTTGCACGATGGCGAGCGGTTCTGGCTGACCTACCGTCGGCGGCGGCCCCGAGGCGCCGCGTCGGAACGCGGCTGGCAGTGCGCGGTCGCGGTCAGCGACGACGGCGTCGACTTCACCGACGTGTGGTCCGTTCACAAGGACGAGCTGGGCACGCCGTCGATGGAACGGTTCTGCCTGATGCCGGCCGACGGCGGCGGATTCCGGCTCTACCTGTCTTATGTGGACCCGGCCGACAATCGATGGCGCATCGACGCGCTGACCGCCGAGCACCCTTCCGCGTTCGACGTCACGCGGGCCCGGCCCGTGCTGACCGCGGCCTCCACCGGCACCGAGGGCGTCAAGGACCCGTACGTCATGCGTGCCGGTCCTGTCACGTACCTGTTCGCCAGCTACGCCGAGCCGCTGGCGAACCCCGACCCGCTCGCACACGCCACGGCGCACTCCACTGGGGACATCTACAACGTCGGCGCGACCACGCACCCCACCGGCCTGGCCACCAGCCTCGACGGCGAGTCGTTCACCTGGCGGGGGAGCGTCCTGCCGGTCGGCACCGGCTGGGACCGTTACCAGGCCAGGCTGAACAGCGTGGTGCCGATCCCCGGCGGGGGATACGTGGGCTTCTACGACGGCGCGGCCTCGCACGCGGAGAACTATGAGGAGCGCTGCGGCGTCGCCGTCTCCGCCGACCTGTTCGGCTGGACGCGGCTGTCGGAGTACGGGCCGTGGGTGACCTCCCCGCACGGCAGCGGATCCGTACGCTACCTGGATGCGCTGATCCTCGACGGGCACTGGTGGCTTTACTACGAGATGACGCGCCAGGACGGGGCACACGAGCTGCGCGTCCTTCGCGTTCGGGCCGAATGAGCCGGACGCATGCCTCGGGCCCCATTACGCTCCCATAGAAGGGAATTGCTGGGGGCGGAGGGATTAGTGACGGTCAACGGGGCGGCGGCGACGGCACCTGTGGCAGAAGTTACGCCGGAGCGCAGGAGCTCGGCAGGAGAGAGCGAGCCTGCGATGCCAACGAGTGCCGAAGCGGGCGCGACCATCGAACACGTGGCGGTCGGCCGGATTCTGGGCACGCAGGCGGCCTCGCCGCTGTCGTTCTGGATCGGGCTGGAGCCGGGCAAGGTCGTCCAGCTCGACGACGTGGTGGTGACCAGGCGTGACGTGCCGGGATACGGGCCGGTGCTGGTCGCGGGCGTGGTCACGACGGTGGAGGCTCGGCACGAAGGCGCGGCGTACGACTCGGACGTCTTCCTGATCGCCGAGGGCGCGCTGCCGGCGGCGGTGATCGAGGTGGCCGAGGTGCGGGTGACCAGGATCGAGCCGGAGGTGTTCGTGCCGCCGCTGCCCGGCGCCCAGGTCTACCTGGCCAGTGCCGGCGACCGCGAGCAGGCGCTCTACTTCGACGTCATGGACCGGCGCATCCCCCTGGGGATGGGCCGCGACGGGCAGCCGCTCTACGTCAACTTCGACTTCCTCGACGGCACCCGCGGCGCGCACGTGTCGATCTCCGGCGTGTCCGGCGTGGCCACCAAGACCTCCTTCGCCACTTTCCTCCTCTATTCGATCTTCAACTCGGGGGTGCTGGACGCGGAGTCGGCCAACACCAAAGCGCTGATCTTCTCCGTCAAGGGCGAGGACCTGCTCTTCCTGGATCATGACAACCTCCGCCTCGACGAGAGCGCGAGGAACGTCTACGCCAGGCTCGGGTTGCCCGCGCGGCCCTT
The DNA here is from genome assembly GCF_004011505.1 of Nonomuraea polychroma. Lineage (NCBI taxonomy): Bacteria > Bacillati > Actinomycetota > Actinomycetes > Streptosporangiales > Streptosporangiaceae > Nonomuraea > Nonomuraea polychroma. The sequence goes on along the minus strand of NZ_SAUN01000001.1, from coordinate 7,299,799 downwards.
CGACAGCGTCCACGTGTTCGCCCCGCCCCGGCCGAACGACCCCAACGGCGTGCCCCACGTCTCCGCCCGCACCCACGGGGTGAGCGCGTTCTACTGGACGCTGGTCGAGTTCTGCGAGGAGGAGCTGCTGCGGTTCGTCTTCGCCGACGCCGACGACGAGCGGGCCGGATACTCGCTGCTCGTGGGCCAGGTCGCCGCCCGGCTGAAGGCGTGGGCCGAGCCCGTCGGCGACGGCGGCGCGGTCATGGTGCAGGGCACGACCTGCCGGACGTTCGCCGACCTCGTGGAGATGCTCTCCGACCAGCTGCAGGACGAGGGCAGCCGGCTGCAGTGGACCGGCGCGCAGACCCCGCTCGGCACCGTCAACGCGTTCCTGCGCCGGCTGCGCAGCGCGGTCCGCCCGCTGTCCCCGATCGTCCGCGGCGATCTGCCGTTCTTCCGTGCCCACTCGGTCAGCACCTCCGACGCGCAGGTCTCGATCGTGGACCTGCACAACCTGCCGGAGCGGGCGCAGCGGTTCGTGGTCGGCGTGGTGCTGCGCGGCGAGTTCCACCGCAAGGAGTCCTCCGGCACGGCCAGGCCCCTGCTGTTCGTGGTGCTGGACGAGCTCAACAAGTACGCCCCGCGCGAGGGCGACTCGCCGATCAAGGAAATCCTGCTGGACGTGGCCGAGCGCGGCCGCTCGCTCGGCGTCATCCTCATCGGCGCCCAGCAGACCGCTTCGGAGGTGGAGCGGCGCATCGTCTCCAACAGCGCCGTACGCGTCGCAGGACGCCTGGACCCGGCCGAGGCCGCCCGGTCCGAGTACGGCTGGTTGCCCCCGGCCGTCCGCGAACGCGCCACGATCGCCAAGCCGGGCACCATGTTCGTGGCCCAGCCGGAGATCCCGGTCCCGCTGGCCGTGGCCTTCCCCTTCCCGGCGTGGGCGACCAGGCCGTCCGAGGCGGCCGCGCCGGTGACGGCGTCGAGCGGCGATCCGTTCAAGGGCCTGCCCGGCATCGAAGACGACATCCCGCCCTTCTGATCACAGGTGGTTTCGTGAAGTTCCTCCACACCGCGGACTGGCACGTCGGCAAGGTGCTCAAAGGCCGCTCCCGCCTCGACGAGCACCGGGCCGTGCTCCGCGAGCTGGTCGCCGCCGCCCGTACCCATGACGTGGACGCCGTCATCGTGGCCGGCGACCTGTTCGACACCTCCGCGCCCACCCCCGAGGCCCAGTCGCTGGTGCTCAACGCGCTCATGGCGCTGCGCGGCGACGGCAGGGACGTGGTGGTGCTGGCCGGCAACCACGACAACCCGCAGCTGCTGGAGGTCTACCGGCCGGTGCTGGGCAAGCTGGGGCTGCACGTGCTCGGCGCCTTCCGCCGCCCCGACGCGGGCGGCACGCTCGCCTTCACCGCGCGCTCGGGGGAGCCGGTCCGGCTGGCCGTGCTGCCGTTCCTGTCGCACCGGTACGTCGTACGCGCCGCCGAGGTCCTCACCGGCACCGCCGCCGACCACAACCGCGACTACGCCGCCCGCATCGGCGAGCTGATCGGCGCGCTCACGGCCGGCTTCCACGGCGACACCGTCAACCTCGTCACCACCCACGGCACCCTGCCCGGCGGGGCGTTCGGCGGCGGCGAGCGCGAAGCGCAGTCGATCTTCTCCTACTACTTCGAGCCGACCGCCTTCCCGACCGCCACCCAGTACGCCGCGCTCGGCCACCTCCACCGCCGCCAGCAGATCCCCGGGCCCTGTCCGATCTGGTACAGCGGCTCGCCGCTCGCCGTCGACTTCGGCGAAGAAGGCAACACCCCGGGCGCGCTGCTGGTCGAGGTCTCCCCAGGGCGGCCGGCCGTGGTGCGTGAGCTGACGTTCGCCTCGGCCCGCCGGCTGCGCACCGTACGCGGCACGCTGGAGCAGCTGGAGGCCATCGAACCCAGCGACGACTGGCTCAAGGTCATCGTGGAGGAGAAACCCCGCGTGGGCCTCGCCGACGACGTGCGCGAGCTGCTGTCCGGCGCCGTCGACGTCATGCTGGACGAGAAGTTCCGGCCGGTGCCCGCCACCCGGCGGGCGAGCTCCGCCGATCGCAGCCCGCGCGAGTTGTTCCGCGACTACCTCGCCGCCACCGGACGCCACGACGACCAGGTGGCCACCCTGTTCGACCGGCTCTACGACGAGGTGACCGGCTGATGCGTCCCCTGCTGCTGCACCTGGACCACTTCGGCAGCTTCCGCGAGCCGGTGACCGTGGACTTCACCGACACCGAATACTTCGCGCTCGTCGGACCCACCGGGGCCGGCAAGAGCACGATCATCGATGCGATCTGCTTCGCCCTGTACGGCACGGTGCCGCGCTGGGGCAGGGAGGGCGCCGTCGCCCACGCCCTCGCGCCGTCCGTCAGCGCCGGCAAGGTGGCGATGGTGTTCGAGAGCAATGGGCGGCGCTACGGCGTGGTCCGGGCGATGGTGCGCGACGCCAAGGGCGCGGTGCGTACCAAGGAGGCCAGGCTCGACGAGCTCGACCCCGCGGCCCCGCCGGCGTTCGACGCGGTGGTCAAACCCCTCGCCGAGGGCGAGAACGTCACCATCGAGGCCCAGCAGGTGACCGGCCTGGAGTACCGGTTCTTCACCCAGTGCGTGGTGTTGCCGCAGGGCCGTTTCGCCGAGTTCCTGCACGCGGCGCCGCGCGAGCGGCAGGATCTGCTGGTGCAGCTGCTCGACGCCGACGTCTACGAGCGCATCAGGCAGCGTGCCGCCCGCGAGGAGGAGACCGCCAAGCAGGCCGCCTCCTTCGCCCGCGACCAGCTCGCCAAGTTGTCCGGCGCGACGGAGGACGCCGAGCGCGAGCTGGCCGAGCGGCTGGCGGCGCTGCGGCGGCTGGCCGAGACCATCGGCGCCGACCTGGACCTGCTGCGCGCCCGCGAGGCCGACATCCGCCGCGCCGAGCAGGAGCGGGCCGCCGTGGCCGAGCGTCAGTCGGTGCTGGCGCAGCTGCGCATGCCCGCCGCGGTCCCGACCCTGGCCTCGGCCCGCCGCGCCGCCGCCGAGTCCGTCGGCACGCTCACCGCCGAGGTCGCCGCGCTGGAGGCCGACGAGCACGAGGCGTTCGAGGCGTTGGCCGCGCTCGGCGACCGCGGCGCGCCACGGGCGGCGCTGGCCGCCCTCGACCACCGCGACCGGCTGCGGGCCGAGACCGCCCGTGCCCGCGCCGCCGCCGCCTCGGCGGCCGCGTCGCTGGAGGGCCTGGCCGGCGAGCTGGCGACGGCCGAGCAGGTGCTGGCCGCGGCCGAGGACCAGCGCGAACGCCTGCGCGACGCGCACGCCGCCGCCCACCTGGTCGGCCGCCTGGCCGTGGGCGAGCCCTGCCCGGTCTGCCGCCACCCGATCTCCCAGCTGCCCCGCCACGAACCGCCCGCGGACATGCGCACCGCCGACCGCGTCCTCGCCGGCGCCCGTGAGCGAGCCCAGCGCGCCAGAGCCGCCCATGCCAAGGCGGAGGCCTCGGCGTCCATGTCGGCCACGCAGGCGGCCCGGCTGGAGTCCGAGCTCGCCGCGCTCCCCGCGCCCGGTGACCGGGCCGACCTGGAGGCGCGGCTGGCCGCCATCGCCAAGGCGGACGAGCTGGCCACGCAGGCCCGCAGCGCCGTACGCGCCGCCCGCGGCCGGCTGGAGGACGCGCGGGCCGCCGCCGAGCAGGTCGAGAGGCAGGCCGAGACCGCCTGGCGCACGCTGGAGTCCGCCCGCGACCGGCTGCTCGTCTCCGGCACCCAGGACGACCCGCCGCCACCCCTGGTCCGCGAGGACCTGCACCGGGCCTGGACCGAGCTGCTCGGCTGGCGGGACCGGGCCGCCGAGTCCGCCCGCGCCGCTCTGGCCGCGCGTGACGAGGAGCTCGCCCAGGCCGGCGAGCGGCTCGCCGGCGACCGCCGCAGGCTGGCCGAGCGCCTGGCCGAGCACGGCGTCGTGGCCCCGCGGGACGGTTCGCCCGACCAGCTCGGCGCCGCTGTCGCCGGGACCGTGGCCCGCGCGGAGAGCGCGCTCGACCGGCTCAAGGAGGACCGCAAACGCGCCGCCGACCTGGAGAGCCAGGTCTCCATGAAGGAGCACGAGGCCAAGGTCGCCCACGAGCTCGCGCTGCGCCTGCGCGCCAACGCCTTCGAGCGCTGGTTGTGCGCCGAGGCCCTCGCCGTCCTGGTCGCCTCGGCCTCCGAGACGCTGCGCGAGTTGTCCGACGGCCAGTACGAGCTGGCGCTCAGCGACAAGACCGGCGACATCGAGGTCATCGACTACGGCGAGGCCGGGATGCGGCGCAGCGCCCGCACGCTGTCCGGCGGCGAGACCTTCCAGGCCGCGCTCGCGCTGGCCCTGGCCCTGTCCGGGGCCGTCGCCAGGGGACTGGACTCGATCTTCCTCGACGAGGGCTTCGGCACCCTCGACCCGGCCACGCTCGACACCGTCGCCACGACACTCGAACGCCTCGCGGCCGGCCAGGAACGCATGATCGGCGTCGTCACCCACGTTCCCGCGCTGGCCGAGCGGGTGCCGGTACGCTTCGAGGTCAGGCGCGACGCCAAGGGCTCACACGTGCGGAAGGCGGAGGTCGGATGACGGGCTTCACGGTCGACCCGTGGGACCCCGGCTACGCCGCCGCCCTCGCCGTCGAGGCACTCTCCGAGCTGGGCGCGACCAGCGCGGAGCTCGTGCTGGACATCGAGCGGCCGGCCGCCGACTGGAAGCCCGTCACGCCCGGCCCTGACGCCGTGGCCCCCGAGACGCTGCTGGTCGCCGACGGCGTCCGCAGGATCGATGCCCGCGTCTGGGTCCACGATCCCGACTCGCCCATGCCCGTCCCCGGGATCGCCGCCTCGTACGCGGCCGGGATCGTGCGGTGCGGCCCGGACGGCGCCGATCTCGCCGACATCGAGGTCAACCGGGCGCTGATCTCCGCGTCCCCGCACGCGCCCGAGGTCAAGACCTCGCATGCCACCTACCACCCCGGCAAGGCCGCCGACGCCAGTTTCGAGGAGCTGTCGCTGGCGTTGCAGCGGCAGGTCACGCAGCTGGAGGTGGACCTGGCGGTGCGGCACCGGGCACAGAGTGACGACCTGTTGCTGGTCGACGGGCCGTTGCGGGGGCGTACGCATCTGCCGCGCACGGTCGGCTACATCAAGACGCACCACACCGCGTACCTGCCGTCGCCGCAGTCCGCGGTGGTCGCCGCGCTCACGCCCGGGCAGCGTACGCCGGTCTTCCTCATGGGCACGAGCTGGCGGCGGCACGCCTGGTACGTGCGGCTCCCCGTCCAGTCGCCGGCGCCCTGGGCGGGCGTGGCCCGCTGCGAGGCCAGTGCCGAGCTGGAGCCCGCCCAGGTCGTACGCCTGGCCGACGCGGTCACGCTGGCCCTGCCGCCGCTGGCCGGGGTGGATTACAAGGACCCGCGCGCGCCACAGAACCTCGTCCCGATCGGCGGCCTGGAAAAGCTCCTGCGCCACCACCTGGGCGACGCCCGCCTTCTCTACCGCGCGCTGCGCACCGCCGCCGGCGGCTCCTAGACTGCGAACACCTGGGAGTCGTCGGCGAACGCCTTGAACTCCAGGGCGTTGCCGGCCGGGTCGAGCAGGAACATCGTCCACTGCTCGCCGGGCAGCCCCTCGAAACGCAGGTACGGCTCGATGACGAACCGGGTGCCGGCGTCCCGGAACCGGTCCGCCAGTTTGTGAAATTCCGGAATGGTCAGGATCAGCCCGAAGTGCGGGACCGGCACGTCGTGCCCGTCGACCGGGTTGTGCGCCTGCTGGGCGCGGGCGGGCGCCAGGTGGGTGACGAACTGGTGGCCGTGCAGGTTCCAGTCGATCCAGGTGTCGGAGCTGCGGCCCTGAGCGCAGCCGATGAGCTCGCCGTAGAAGTGGCGGGCCGCGTCCAGATCGTCCACGGGCATGGCCAGGTGAAACCGGGGGATCGAGGGGTTCGATGCGGTCATGTCTGATTTACTCCCATCCGTTTTGGCGATAATTACCCCTTCGCTCTACTGCCAGCCCTCCCAGTCGCCGCAGATGGTCACCGCGGTGCTCTTGCGCATGCTCGTGGGGGTGACCACTTCGAAGACCACGCGGTAGGTGCCGGGTCCTTTCCACACGATGGAGGGGAGCAGCGGCTTCGATGACGACGTGCCCTGCTGCCTGCCCTGGTTCTGGCCGTTGACGAGCCATCGATAGGTGTAGGTGCCGGTGGCCGAGACCTTGGCCCAGATGTTCATGTCGTTACGCCAGCAGTCCCCGACTCTGATGCCTTCGTAGGTGAAGGTCACCGACGTCACGCCGCCACTGCCACCGCCGGTGGTGGTGGCTGTCGGCTTCGCGGTGGTGGGTCGCGCGGAGGGCCGGGTCGTGGTGCGAGAGGTGGATGGGGTGGTGGCGCTGGGCTGCGCGGTGGCGGTCTTGGTGGGGCGCGGGCTGCCGGCCGGGCGCAAAGCCCTGGCGGACTCCTTCGCCCCCGTGACCGGGCGGGAGGTGGGGGAGGCGGCTGAGGAGGTCGTGACGATGGCGGTGGTGTCGGCCGGGACGCGGAACACGGGCAGCCAGATCCAGGCTGCGACCAGCGCCCCGGTCACGGCCAGCGCCGTCCCGGCGGCGAGGAAGACGACTCCGGCCCGCCGGCGCGCGGCCGCATGCGTCGGACCGGTCCGCTCGAGCGCGCGCGGGCTCCTGTGACCAGGCCGTGCTCCCGCCTGCGCCGCGCCACCAGTGCCCGGGCCATCGACGGGTGGGGAGCCGTCGGCGAAAGGGGTCGCCGGTGATGGGCCGCCGATGAGGCGGAAGAGCACGTCCTGCATGGCCGGGCGGGCGTGCGGGTCCTTGGCCAGGCAGGCATGCACGATCGACCGCAGTGGCTCGGGCACGCCGTCCAGCCGCGGCTCCTCGTACTGGATCCGCCTGAGCACGGCAGGCAGGGAGTCGTTGCCGAACGGCGGGGCGCCGGTGGCGGCGTACACCATGACGGACGCCCAGGCGAACACGTCGGCGGCCGGTCCGACGGCGGCGCCCGCGAACTGCTCGGGCGCCATGTACGCCGGCGTCCCCACGATGCTGCTGGTCCGCGTCACCGCGTCGTCCATGGCACGGGCGATGCCGAAGTCGATGACCCGTGGCCCGTCGCGGCCGAGCAGGACGTTCGCGGGCTTGAAGTCGCGGTGCACGACACCGGCCCGGTGGATGGCGACGAGCGCGGTGGCGGTGGCGACGGCCAGCCGCTGCAGGTCGGCCCCGGTGTGGCGGCCCGCCTCGCGTAGGGACGGGCCCTCGACGTACTCGGTCACGATGTACGGCCGCCCGCCCAGCGACGCGTCCAGCACCTGCGCGATGCAGAAGGGCTCGACGCGCCGAGCGGCCGCGATCTCCTTGGCGAAGCGCCCGTCCCCGCGAATGCCCTCGCGCAGGACCTTGACCGCGACCCGCGTCCCGTCAGGGGCGGCGGCCAGGTAGACCATTCCCTGGCCGCCCTCGCCGAGCTGCCTGATCACCTTGTAGGGGCCGATGGAGTCCGTCATTCGTAGGACTCCACGTCGCACATGGTGATCGAGACGCTCTTGCTCGTCACGGACGGCGAGGTGACCCGCAGGGTGATCCGGTGAATTCCGGGCTTCAGGTCATAGTGATAGGAGGTCACGAACGCCGTGTACTCACCTTTCGACACCCATGACCTGCTGCGTGAGACGGCCTTGCCGTCCACCTCCCAGACATAGGAGACCCACACCTCGGACCGGGACGATTCCACGTTGGTCTGGAAGTGCACCGGCGGCATGTAGCAGCCCTCGGCGTTGGACTGGCCGGGCCCACCGGACAGCTGGATCTCGAGGATGCTGATCTTGGCGGTCGTGGCCGGCTTCTTGGTGGTCCGTGTGGGGGAGGGCGTCGGCCGTTCCGTCGTGCGGTCGGGGGTGGGGGAGGAAGAAGGTGTGGGTTTGGGGGTCTTCGTGCGGCTGGGCGTTCCCGTGGGGTTGCGTGTGGGCTTGCGCGTGGACTTGCGCGGCGGCGATGTCGTGGTCGCGGGCACCTGGGTGGCCGGGGCGGAGGGCGCCGGCGAGGAGGCCGCGAGCTGCACCGAGCCGGCCTGGACACCCGGCCACGGGGCCAGCCACACGACACCGGCGACCAGCACGGCCACCACGACGCCCGACACCCCGATGGCCACCGGCACACCGCTCCGCCTCCGCCGCCCTCGCCCGCCGCCGGCGGCAACGCCAGGTAAGCCTCCCGCCCCAGGCATCCCCGCTGCCGACGGCCCGGCTCCCGCCCACTGTCCGGGTCCAGGTGGCGGCATCGCTCCAGCGCCTGGCGCGGGCATCGCCATCGGCCCCGGCGCTGCCATCGGGCCCGGCGCCGCCATCGGGCCCGGTTCCGGCATCGGCGGTCCGGCAGGGCCGGGCGTCCGAGCGTGAGGAGGCTCTTGGGCCCCGCCCAGCAGGAACAGCAGCACGTCCTTCATGGTCGGCCGGGCACGCGGGTCCTTGGCCAGGCAGCCGTACACGATCGACCGCAGCGGAGGCGGCAGATCACCCAGCTGCGGCTCGTTGTGCAGGATCCGGTTGATGATCGCCGGCAGCGTGTCCTGGCCGAACGGCGGCGTGCCGGTCGCGGCGTACACCATGACGGCCGCCCACGCGAACACGTCGGCGGCCGGCCCCACCGCCTGCCCCGCCAATTGCTCCGGCGCCATGTACGCCGGCGTCCCCACGATGCCGCTCGAGACCGTGGCGGCGGTGTCCGCAGCCCGGGCGATGCCGAAGTCGATCACCCGCGGCCCACCGGGCCCGAGGAGCACGTTCGCGGGCTTGAAGTCCCGGTGCACGATGCCCGCCTGGTGGATGGCGGTCAGCGCGGTGGCGGTGGCGACGGCGAGCCGCTGCAGGTCGGCCCCGGTGTGCCGGCCGGCCTGTTGCAGCGAGGGCCCCTCGACGTACTCGGTCACGATGTACGGCCGCCGCCCCAGCGACGCGTCCAGCACCTGCGCGATGCAGAACGGCTCCACCCGCCGGGCGGCCTCGAGCTCCTTGGCGAACCGGTCGTCGAACCCCGCGCCGTCCCGCAGCACCTTGACCGCCACCGGCCGGCCGCCGGGAGCCTCCCCCAGATAGACGGTCCCCTGCCCGCCCGCGCCGAGCCGGCCGAGCAGGCGGTAGACCCCTACAACCGCTGGATCGTCCTCCCGCAGCGGTTCGACATGCGCCATGAGAGAAGTGACTCCTGGGACGGGTGCGGTGGACGTTACGTACGATAGCGATCTACTTCCGGAAGCGGCTCATTTCTCGGATTTGTAGTGAAGTCGTATGGAGGCGGTGAGTCCGGACGGCAAACGTCAGGCGTACCCCTCTTAGTGGCGGGCGCGGGGGAGTGAGGCGGTGACGACCAGTCCGCCGCCCTCGCGCGGCCGCGCCCTGACGTCGCCCCCGTGCGCCAGCGCCACCGACCGCACGATCGACAGGCCAAGACCTGCGCTCCGTGCGGTGACCACGCGCTCGGCGCCGTGCCGGTGGAAGGGCTTGAACAGCAGCGGGATGTCGTACGGCGGCACCTCCGGCCCGGTGTTGCTGACCTCCACCTCGACCTTCCCCTCCGACACGGTACGACTGACCACCCGCACCCACCCGGTGCCGTCGTCGACGTTGTACCGGATGCCGTTCTCGACCAGGTTGTGCACCAGCCGTTCGAGCAGCAGCGCGTCCCCGGTGGTCGGCGCCTGCGCGGTCACCTCGTACACGGTGATCTTGGCTTCGGCGGCGTCGCCCTCGGTCTGCCTGACCACGTGCGTCACCACGTCGGCCAGGTCCACAGGCGAGCGGTCCGCGATCTCCTGCTCGGACCGGGCCAGCAGCAGCAATCCGGAGATGAGCCGCTCATGGCGGGCGTTGATCTCCAGCAGGCTCTCGCCCAGCTCCTTGACGTCGGCCGAGGCCGTGCGGCGGTGCATGGCCAGCTCGACCAGCGCCCGGTTCAGCGTCAGTGGCGTCCGCAGCTCGTGCGAGGCGTTCGCCACGAACCGGCGCTGTCCGTCGAAGGAGTGGTCCAGCCGCTCCACCATGGTGTCGAACGTGTCGGCCAGCGTCTTGACCTCGTCCTCCGGCCCTTCGAGTCCGATCCGCTGGTGCAGGCCGCGCTCGGCCATGGGTTCGGCAGCGATCTTGCGGGCCGTGTCGGTGACCCGGTGCAGCGGGGCCAGCACCCGCCCCGCCACCACCCAGCCGAGCCCGACGGCGGCGCCGCCGACCACGATCAGCGCGATCGCGCCCTGCGTGAGGAGCGAGGTGATGGCGGCGCTGCGCAGCTCCAGCTCCTGCTGGCGCAGCCACTCGATCGCGGCCTGGCCCTCCATCAGGACGCCGTCCTTCATGAAGAACAGGTTCTTGACCTTGCCGGGCTCCGACGCGTACCGGCTCTCGAACGTCCGCGTCAGCTGCTGGTTGAACAGTAAATAGGTGACGCCGAGCAAGGTCAGCCCGGCGAGAAAGAAGACGGCGCCGTACACGAGCGTGAGCCGCAGCCGCAACGTGGGCTGGAGGCGCGGGAATCTCATGCGATCCGGTACCCCACTCCTGGCACGGTCTCCACGACCGGCGGGTCGGCGAGCTTGCGGCGGAGCTTGAGAATGGTGAGCCGGACCGCGCCCGTGAACGGGTCGGCGTGCTCGTCCCACGCCTTCTCCAGCAGTTGCTCGGCCGAGACCACGTTGCCGTTCGCCCGCATCAGCTCGGCCAGCACCGCGAACTCCTTCTTCGACAGCGGCACGAACCGCCCGTTCCTGAACACCTCCCTGCGCGCCGGGTCCAGCGTGATCCCGGCCCGGCGCAGCACCGGCGGCACGGCCGGCCGCGAGCGCCGCCCCAGCGCGAGGACGCGGGCGGCCAGCTCGGGGAACGCGAACGGCTTCGACAGGTAGTCGTCGGCCCCGATGGACAGCCCCGTCACCCGGTCGTCGATCTGCGCGGCGGCCGTCAGCATGAGCACCCGCGCGTCGGACTCCGAGGCGACCAGCTCCCTGCACACGTCGTCACCATGCACCCGCGGCAGGTCGCGATCCAGCACGACCACGTCGTAGTCGTTGACCGCGATCCGTTCCAGAGCCGCCTCGCCGTCGTGTGCCAGATCGACCGCGTGGGTCTCCTCGCGCAGCCACTCGGCAATCGCGTCGGCGAGCATCCGCTCGTCCTCAACCACCAGCACCCGCATGGCGTACCTCAGGCCCTCTCATTCGCTTACAGAGCTGAGTGTGGCGTAGGGGGCATTTGGTCAAAATAAGCCGCCGGAAGAAATCAGCACCTCCCCGGAAGAAATCAGCACGGACGGAAACGCTGAGGAAACGGCGGGCCCTATTGCATCTCCCCTCGAACGACGTTGATTCGACGGAGGAGACATCCATGAGAGCACGAGTTCTCGTCGCCCTGGCCGCAGCGACCATGCTGCTGGCCGGCTGCGGCGGCGGCGGCGACGCCGGTTCGGACGTGGCGTCGGTGAGCGGCACCGGAAACCAGGCCGCGGCCAGCGCGAAGCCGAGCGAGGACCCGCACGAGAGGGCGCTCAAGTACGCCCAGTGCATGCGGGAGAACGGCATCGACATGCCGGACCCCGAGCCGGGCAAGGGCGTCATGATGCGGCTCGACAAGAACACGCCCAGGGAGACGATGGAGAAGGCTCAGGAGGCCTGCAAGCAGTACGCCCCGAGCGGCCAGAAGGCGGGCGGGGGCGACCCCAAGCAGGCCGAGGCCCTGCGCAAGGTCGCGCAGTGCATGCGCGACAACGGGGTGGAGAAGTACCCGGACCCCGAGGGCGGCATGATGCGCATCACCGGCGACGTCGGCCAGGACCCCGACTTCAAGTCCGCCCAGGAGAAGTGCCAGAAGGAGATGGCCGAGGCGGGCATGGGAGGCATGTGATGGGGATGACCACCGTTGACGGGAAGGCGGAGCCCGACGCGACGCCCGCCCGCCCGCGCCGCCGTCGCGGGCGGGGCAAGGTGGTCGCCGGACTCCTGATCGTGCTGGCCGCCGCGGGCGGCGGCTTCGTGGCGATCAACAGCGCCGGACTGCTGAAAGGCGCCTCAGGCCCGACCCAGTCGGCCAACGTCCTGCCCCCGGCCACCGCCACGGTCGCCAAGCAGACGCTGAACGACACGATGGACGCCGACGGCGAGCTCGGCTACGGACCGGTCACCACGGCGGTGACCAGGAAGCCTGGCACGATCACCTGGCTGCCCGAGAGCGGCAGGCAGGTCACCCGCGGCAAGTCGCTGTACCGGCTGGACAACGACCCGGTCACGCTCATGTACGGCGACACGCCCGCCTACCGCGACCTCAAGATCGGCGTGGAGGGCAATGACGTGGAGAACCTGGAGCGCAATCTCAGCAAGCTGGGCTATGACGGCTTCACGGTCGACGACGAGTACACCTACGACACGGCCGAGGCCGTCATGGAATGGCAGGAGGACCGGGGCCTCGACGAGACCGGCGTGGTCGAGCTGGGCCGGGTCGTCTTCGCGCCCGGCAAGGTACGCGTGGAGAGCATCGAGTCCGAGGAAGGCCAGCCGGCCCAGCCCGGGCAGAAGGTCCTGACGTACACGGGCACGTCCAAGGTCGTCACCGTCGAACTGGAGGCCGAGGACCAGCGGATGGCCAAGAAGGGCGCCAAGGTCGAAGTCACGCTGCCCGACGGCAAGAGCGTGAAAGGCAAGGTCACCGAGGTCGCCACGGTCATCGTGCCGGGCGAGAGCCAGAACGCCGACCCCGAGACCCGGGTGGAGGCCCTGGTCTCGATCGGCAACGCCAAGGCCGCCAACGGGCTCGACAAGGCATCGGTGGATGTGACGTTCACCGCTTCGCAGCGCAAGAACGTGCTCACCGTGCCGGTCGCGGCGCTCGTGGCGCTGCAGGAGGGCGGGTTCGGCCTGGAGATCATCGAAGGCGGCACATCCCGGTACATCGCCGTGGAGACGGGGTTGTTCGCCGGCGGGCGGGTCGAGGTCGAAGGTGACGGGCTCACCGAAGGCATGACCGTGGGGATGCCGAAGTGACGTACCCCATGATCGCGCTGACGGATGTGTCCAAGTCCTACCCCGGCGGGGTGACGGCGCTGAACTCGGTGACATTGCGCATCGAGCACGGTGAGCTCATCGCCATCGTCGGCCCGTCGGGGTCGGGGAAGTCGACGATGCTCAACGTCATCGGCACCCTCGACCGGCCGACGTCGGGAACCATCCACATCGACGGCTACGACGTCTCGAAACTGTCCGACGGCCAGCTCTCGGCGCTGCGCGCCACCACGATCGGCTTCGTCTTCCAGCACTTCCACCTCGCCGCGAAGGTCCCCGCGCTGGACAATGTGGCCGACGGCCTCATCTACACCGGTATGAGCCGGTCCGAGCGGCGCCGCCGGGCGGCCGCCGCGCTCGAACGGGTCGGTCTCGGGCATCGCATGGACCACGAGCCGCACGAATTGTCCGGCGGCGAGCGGCAGCGCGTGGCCATCGCCAGGGCCGTGGCGGGCGAGCCGCCGCTGGTGCTGGCCGACGAGCCGACCGGGGCCCTGGACTCCGTGTCGGGCACGGGGGTCATGGAGTTGCTGCACGAGCTGAACACGTCCGGCACGACCATCGTGATCATCACGCACGACCGGGAGATCGCCGCCAGCCTGCCGCGGCAGGTGGGGATGCGTGACGGTGAGATCATCTCGGACACCGCAGCGCCGGAAATGGCCGAATCAGGAGTGGCGTGATGACCCTCGTCGAGGTGAAACGGCCCAAACTGGCCCCGGCCGGCATGCGGCTGGGCGACGTGATGCGGGTGGGCGCGATCGGTCTGCGGACGCGCCCGCTGCGGGCGTTCCTGTCCGCGCTCGGCATCGCCATCGGCATCGCGGCCATGGTGGGCGTTGTCGGGCTCTCGTCCTCCTCGGGCGCCGAGCTCGATCGTACGCTCTCCGCCCTCGGCACCAACCTGCTCACGGTCACGTCGGGCACCACGCTCGCGGGCGAGGCGGCGCAGATGCCGAAGGACGCCGAGGCGATGATCGAGCGCATCGGCCCGGTGCAGGCGGCCTCCGCGGTGGCGAAGGTCTCCGAGGCCAAGGTCTACCGGTCCGAGCAGATCCCCGAGGCCCAGACCGGCGGCATCACCACGTACGCCGCCCGCCTCGACCTGCTGGCCACCGTGGGCGCGACGCTGCGCAGCGGGACCTGGCTCAACCAGGCCACCGAACGGTACCCGGCCGCGGTGCTCGGCTCGGCCGCCGCCCAGCGGCTCGGCATCGGCTCGGTCAGCCAGGACACGCAGGTCGTCGTCGGCGGCGAGCGCTTCACCGTGGTCGGCGTGCTGAACCCGGTCGCGCTCGCCACCGACCTGGACAGCGGCGTCATGGTCGGCTGGCCGGTGGCGGAGGAACGGCTGGACTTCGACGGGCACCCGACCACGCTCTACACCCGGTCGGAGGAGGCCAAGCTGGAGGCGGTACGTCAGGTCCTCGCCGGCACCGCCAACCCGGAGGCGCCGAACGAGATCGACGTCTCCCGCCCGTCCGACGCGCTGGCCGCCAAGCAGGCGACCAGCCAGGCGTTCGCCAACCTCCTGCTGGGCGTGGGCGCGGTGGCCCTGCTCGTGGGCGGTGTCGGCGTGGCCAACACCATGGTGATCTCGGTGCTGGAACGCCGCGCGGAGATCGGCCTGCGCCGCTCGCTGGGCGCGACCCGCGGCCAGATCCGCACCCAGTTCCTGGCCGAGTCGCTGCTGCTGTCGGCGATCGGGGGAGCGGGCGGCGTGCTCCTGGGCACCGCCGTCACCATGGGGTACGCGCTCTACAGTGGCTGGCCTTCCGTGGTGCCGGCCTGGGCCACCGTCGGCGGCCTCGCGGCGACGCTGATGATCGGCGCCATGGCCGGCCTCTATCCGGCCATCCGCGCCTCCCGTCTGTCCCCGACGGAGGCGCTGGCCACGCCGTAGCCACGTGCTGTCACGTGGGTTGGAGGAGCTGGGCGGCCAGCGTACGGTGCGTCCACTCCTCCCACTGCTCGGGCGGCCACGCCACCGGCTCGTCGGCACCCGCGACGGTGACGTCCACCAGCTCCTTCAGCAGCGAGCGCTTGTCGCCGAAGACGACCAGGCCCGGCGTCACACGCCGCCGCCCCTGAGCTTGGCGATCAGTCCCAGGTCGTCGACACAGTGTCCGAGGCCGAGCGCCACGGACTCCAGCGGCCGCTCCGCCCTGCGCACCGGCATGCACAAGGCGGTACGCATCCGCCGGCACAGCCCGCGTAGCAGCGCGCCACCCCCCACCAGCACCGCACCCTGTTCCCCGAGGTCGGCCACCAACTCGGCCGGGCAGTGCTCCACGATCCCGGCCGCCGCCCGCTCGATGGACTCGACCGGCTGCCTCGTCGCCTCGTAGATCAGTTGCACCGGGAGCGCGGCCGTGCGCTCCTGGCCGGTCTCCGTGTCCTTGCCGCGGACCAGCACCTGCCGGTCCAGCGGCTTCCACTCCGAGCCCGCCCGGCGCTTGGCCGCCTCCGCCTCCTCCTCGTCGATCAGCAGCCCGTGGTCACGCTCGACCAGACGGACGATCGACTTGCTCATGGCATGGCCGCCGACGGCCACCGTGCCGGAGGCCACCACGGCCCCGTACGAGAGCACCGCGATCCTGGCCGCGTCGCGGCCGATGTCGATGACCATCCACCCGGCGCAGTCCTTGACCGGCACGCCCGCGCCGAGCGCCGCCGCCAGGGCGTGCGGGATCAGCAGGATGTCCCGCACCTCCGCCTCGAACGCCAGGTCCCGCAGCGCCGCCCGGTCGATCGGCGTGGAGTCCTCGGGCACGGCCATGACCACGCGCGGCCGGGCGAACGGATGTCTGTGCACTCTGCGGATGAAATACCGGAGCAGGCGCCGGGTGAGCTCACCGTCGGCAGGCAGACCGGCGCTGATCGGCCAGCACGTCTCGCCGGGCACGCCCACGGCTGCCGCGCCGTACCCGAGGACCTTGCCCGTCTCGGCGTCGAGCGCGACGGCCGAGGGCTCGTCCAGGACAATGCCCTTGCCCTTGACGTAGATCCGCGTCCTCGCCGCCCCGAGATCCATCGCCAGGTCGTGGCCGAGGACGCTCATCGCCGCTCCGGGGGGTTGACCGTCATGTGGCTTCTGTTTCCAGGTGCGCCCCAACGCAATACCAGGAACGGTTCGTCTTTACTCAAGGCATCTGAGCTCGGGCCGCGTGCCGCACCGCCCCGGTTTCGCGCCACAAGCGGGGCCGTGCGAAGCTGTGATTGTCCCCAACACCATGGAGGTCCTCATGGCGGATACACCGGAGCCGGAAACCAGCGAAACTTCCGAGGACGAGATGAAGCGCAAGTTCCGTGAGGCGCTGGAGCGCAAGCGCAACCAGCACGCGGGGTCGGGCGCGGGTGGCAGGGGTGGCGACCCATCGAAGATCCACGGGGCGCACGGCCCGGCTGCGAGTAAAAGATCGTTCAGGCGCAAGAGCGGCGGCTGAGGCTCGAATTTCGAGGGGGTACGGCATGCCGTGCCCCCTCTTTCTATGCCTTCATATGAAGGTAGATCTTTTGTCCGATTCATGATGAATCGTTTGCGTATGTCCGGAATACGTGGTTACAGTGTGGGCCATTACATAGCCGAATCCCGAGCGATCGGGAACCGGGGACCCATCCCTCAGGGGTGAATCCGGCCACCTGGCCGGTAGGGCATCCTCCAAGCCCGAACCCGTCAGCTAACCCGGTAGGCGTGATGGAGAGGACACCTCATTGATGTATCACCGCGTCGTACCCCCAGACAGCGTCGTGCCGGCCACCGGCTGATCGGCCCTTTTCCCAGGCTCTTTCCGCGCTCCGCGTAGTAACCCCCGCTCGGCTTTCTGCTTTGCTACGCCCTTTTTCAGGAGCGCGTGTCCCTGACCCCTCGCAAAGGACCTCACTGCTCTATGTCTGCACGTTTTGGCCTGCGTTCCTGCGCCCTGCTCGCCGCCTCCGCCGCCACCACGCTGACCATCGCCTGTACAGCCGCCCAGGCCGACTCCGACAACGAACAGAAGGTCCTGCTCAAGGGCTCGACCACAGCGTCCTATTTCTGGGACGACGGCTCCGGCCGCGCCGGTGACACCGGCATGCCGGCCAGTGGCAAGCCCATGCAGAAGGGGCTCGCCGCCAGCCCGAGCTGGCCGCTGCTGACCGAGGGATACGTCATCTACAAGGGCAAGAAGCTGCCCTTCTTCGTCGGCGACCGCGGCCCGGGCACGCCGTCCAACCGCGGCATCATGCTCGACCTGGACGCCAAGACCTTCGCCGAGCTGACCGGCGGCACGTTCAACCCCGACACGCTCCACGTGGACGGCGTCGGCGGCCAGGGCCACATCGACATCGACTACGTCATCACCAAGTGGGGTCCCGGTGTCGGCAAGAAGAACCAGCCGGTCCCCTTCTCCACCGGCGCCTGGGCCAGGAAGGACACCAACCCGGCCGAGCCCCCCAAGGTCGTGGCCGAAGAGGAGCCCACCGAGAAGCCGGCGGCCGGAAAGGCCGCTGAGCCCACCGAGGAGCCGGCGGGCGGGAAGGCCGTCGCCGCTCCTGAGCGTGTCTCCGCTCCCGCGAGCGCAGAGGACACCGAGGCCGAGGTCGGGGCGTCCAGTCCGGTGAGCGGCGCCGTTCTCGCCACGGGCATCCTGGCCCTGGCCGGCGGTGGCGCGGTGCTCGGCCGAAGGCTCCTCAAGAGCTGACTACGCGCCGCAGGCTCGTCAAGCGCTGACTTTACGTACGGAGACCAGAATGTCATTCTGGTCTCCGTGACCATGCGCGCAACCGCCAACGGCATTGACATCGCCTACGAGACCTTCGGCTCGCCGGCAGGACGACCCCTGCTCCTCATCATGGGGCTCGGTGCTCAGCTCATCCACTGGAACGAGGAGTTCTGCCGGCTGCTGGCGGAGCAGGGCCACCACGTCGTGCGGTTCGACAACCGCGACGCGGGCCTGTCCACGCACTTCCACGACAAGGGCGTCCCCGAGGCGGGGGCGCCCGCGCCGTACCTGCTCGACGACCTGGCGGACGACGCCGCCTGCCTCATGGACGCGCTTGCCTGGCCCGCCGCCCACGTGGTCGGGGCGTCGATGGGCGGGATGATCGCCCAGACCCTGGCCATCCGGCATCCCGAACGGGTGCTCACCCTGACCTCGATCATGTCGACACCGGGCACCGAGGTAGCCCCGCCGACCGCGGAGGCGCTCGCGGTGCTCATGGCCACGCCGCCGGCCGATCGGGACGGCGTGCTGGAGCAGGCGCTGCGGACCTGGTCCGTCATCGGTTCGCCAGGCTACGAGCTGGACCGCGAGTGGATCACCACCTTGGCCGGGACGGCCTACGACCGGTGCTTCGACCCTGCGGGCACGGCCAGGCAGCTGGCCGCCATCATGGCCTCGGGCAGCCGCACGGAGTCGCTCACGCAGGTGAAGGCGCCCACGCTCGTCCTGCACGGGGAGGCGGACCCGCTCGTCCCCGTGGCGGGAGGCCAGGCCACGGCGGCGGCCGTTCCCGGCGCCAGGCTGGTCACCTATCCCGGCATGGGCCACGACCTGCCGCGTGCGCTCTGGCCCGACATCGCCACCGAGATCACCAAGCTCACGAGCGCCTGAAAGCCTCGGCAGCGGCCCGTGCCCGGATGCGGGCCGCTCAGGCGGATTTCTCGCGGTACCGGAGAATCTCGGCCACGTTCCGCTCCGCCCACGCGGCCACCGCCGAGATCGGTTCGTGCAGCGAACGCCCGAGATCCGTCAGCGTGTACTCCACCCGCGGCGGCACCTCGGCGAACACCTCCCGCGTGACCAGCCCGTCCTGCTCCATGGCCCGCAACGTCTGCGTCAGCACCTTGGGCGTGACCCCACCCATCCGGGCCCGCAACTGCGTGAACCGCATCGGCCCGCCGATGAGGCTGAGCAACACCAGCACCGACCACTTGTCCCCAATCCGATCCAGAACCACCCTCGTCGGGCAGTTGGGGTCGAAGACATCACCGGTATCCATAAGGTACTTATAGCACGATGAAGTAACCAGTATCCGACGGATACTCTTGCCGGTATGAAGATTCTTGTCTTTGGCGCGACCGGCATGATCGGCCAGCGCATCGTCGCAGAGCTCACCCGTCGCGGGCACGAAGTGACCGGCGTCAGCCGCTCAGGGGGCCCGGTCAAGGGCGACGTCCACGACGCCGCCACGCTGGCCAAGGGGCACGACGCCGTGGTCAGCGCCATCTCCCCGCCGCGGGACGGCACCGAGCCGGAGGGGCCGTTCCTCGACGCCAACCGGGCCCTGATCGAGGGCGTGCGCGAGGCCGGGGTGCGTCGGCTGATCGTGGTCGGCGGCGCCGGCGGCCTCAAGGTCGCGCCCGACCTCGACCTGGTCGACACGCCCGAGTTCCCGGACATCTACAAAAAGGAAGCACTGGCCCAGCGCTCGGCGCTCGGCCTCTTCTTCCCGGTCGAGGACCTGGACTGGACCTACATCTCGCCGGCCGCCGAGGTCGCGCCGGGCGAGCGTACCGGGGTCTACCGGATCGGCCACGACTACCTGCTGGCCGACGCCGAGGGGCGCAGCTTCATCAGCGCCGAGGACTACGCGGTCGCCGTCGCGGACGAGCTGGACAACGGCGCTCACCCGCGCCGGCGCATCACGGTGGCCTACTGAGCGGCGTCCTCCGGCAGCAGCGCCTTCTCGTCGGGCTTGTGGACGAGCACGTTGTCCACGTACGACTTCACGGCCGCCTCCAGCCCGACGTCGGCGCCCGCCTGCTCGGACAGGTACCAGCGGTGGTCGAGTATCTCGTGGAACAGCTGCGCGGGCTCCAGCTTGCCGCGCAGCTCCGCGGGGATGGCCTCGACCGTCGGCTGGAACACCTCCGCCAGCCACTTGTGCGCCACGATGGCCTCGTCCTCGTGCCGCAGTCCCTTGGCCACCCGGAACCCGTCGAGGTCGTTGAGCAGCCGCCGCGCCTGGTTCTCCTCCACGTCGAGTCCGGTCAGCCGGAGCAGCCGTCGCTGGTGGTGCCCGGCGTCGACGACCTTGGGCCGGACGATGAGCCGCCCGGTGCCGACCTTGCGCCGCACCATCATCTCGGCCACGTCGAAGCCCAGCAGGTTGAGCCGCCTGATCCGCTGCTCCACGCGGTGCCAGTCCACCTCCTCGATGATCTCGCTCTCGTTGATCTCGTCCCACAGGCGGTGGTAGCGGGCGACGACGTCCTCGGCGGTCTCCATGGGGTCGATGGACGGATGCAGCAGGCCGCCGGCCTCCAGGTCGAGCATCTCGCCGAAGATGTTGGTGTGCGCCGCGTCGATGTCGGCCAGCCGCTGGCCGTTGCTGATCATCGGGTGCATCTCGCCGGTCTCGGCGTCCACCAGGTACGCCGCGAACGCCCCGGCATCCCTGCGGAACAACGTGTTGGACAGCGAGCAGTCGCCCCAGTAGAAGCCGTTGAGATGCAGCCGCACCAGCAGCACGGCCAGGGCGTCGAGCAGCCGGGTGAGCGTGTCCGGGCGTAGCGTGCCGGACATGACGGCCCGGTAGGGCAGCGAGAACTGCAGGTGCCTGGTGATCAGGGCCGCGTCCAGCCCGTGCTCGCGGCCGGTGACGTACGCGACCGGCTCCACGGCCGGTGCGTCGAGCCGGGCCAGGTCCCACAACAACTGGTATTCGCGCTTGGCGTAGCGCTCGCTGATCTCCTTGATCGCGTACACCTTGCCCGAGAGCCGGGCGAAGCGCACCACGTGCCGCGAGATGCCGCGCGGGAGATCGACCAGATGGTGTTGCGGCCAGTCGGCCAGAGGGACGTCCCAGGGGAGGCGAATGAGGTCGGGGTCGCCGAGCGCGCCGGTCATCTGCAGGGGCATTTGCTCAGGATAAGGTGCACCGGTGGACGAGTTTCTCAAGTGGTACTTTTCTGACCGTCCCGTCGTCGCCAGCCTCCTGGGAGCCGACGGCTACGATCACACCCTCGGCGATTTCACCGCCTCCGCCTGGACCGCCCGCGAGCAGGAAGAGGCTCGCTGGCTGGATCGCCTGTCGGCGACCGAGGCCGCGTCCCTCGACGACGCGATCGACAGAGACCTTGTCCTCTCGCAGCTGAGAGGGTCCATCGCGCTGGCGTCCTGGCCCGAGTGGCGCCGCGACCCCGCGGCCTACCTCTCGCCGATCTTCGGCGCCATGTACACGCCGTTCCAGCGGCGACTGAAGCCTGAGCCCGAGCTGGTGTCGGCCGCGATCTCCCGGTTAGCGGAGGTTCCCGCCGTGCTGGCGGCCTGCCGGGCGAACCTCGACCCCGACCTGGCGGCGCCGCTGCTCGTCCAGCGAGGGCTCGGCCAGGCCCGCACCGGCCGCAACTTCCTCACCCGGACGATCCCCGGCATGGTCGAGGACCCCGAGCTGCGTGCCAAGCTGGCGGCCGCCGCCGAGCCGGCCGGCGAGGCGTTCGACCAGCTTGTCACCTTCCTCGAGGAGTTCCAGTGCGGCGGCACCTGGCGGATGGGGGAGCGGCTCTACTCCACGCTGCTGCGCGAGCGCGAGCTCCTCGGGTACGGCGCCGCCGAGCTGCACGAGAAGGGCAAGAACGCGTGGGCCGAGCTGGACGCCAGGATGCGGGAGGTCGCGGTCCGGGTCAACGGAACCGAGGACTGGCGGGCCGCGATGGAGTTCCTCATGGACGACCATCCGCCGACCTTGGCGGACATGCGGGCCGAGTACGAGGCGGAGACCCGGCGGGCACGGGAGTTCGTCAGGGAGCGTGACCTGGTGACGTTCGCCGACGGCGAGGAGTGCCACGTGCTGCCGTCTGCGGAGTACACCCGGCCGATCTTGTCCGTCGCCCACTATCTCGCGCCGCCGCCGCTGGCCAGTTCGCGGACCGGCGTCTTCTTCGTGCCGTACACGCCTGACGACTTCACGCCCGAGCAGGTGCGCCAGCGCCTGCGGACGAATTCGCGGGCCCAGATGCCCTCGATCTCTGTCCACGAGGCGTACCCGGGGCACCACTGGCACCTGTCGTACATGGCGGGCAACCCGCGCACGGTCAGGAAGGTCTTCCGCACCTCGTACTTCACCGAGGGCTGGGCCCTGTATGTCGAGAAGCTGCTGCACGAGCAGGGTTACTTCGACACCCCGGCCACCGAGCTGGCCCACCTGGACTGCCGGATCTTCCGTGCCGCCAGGATCGTCGTCGACACGGCGCTGCACTGCGAGGACATGTCGATCGAGGAGGCCGAGACGTTCATGGCCACGAAGGCGTCGCTCTCGCCCGGCACCGCCCAGGGCGAGGTGAACCGCTACTGCGCCTGGCCCACGCAGGCGCCGTCCTACCTCACCGGCGCCATCGAGATCGACCGCATCCGCGGGTCGTTCCAGGGCTCGCTGAAGGAGTTCCACGACACGATCGCCGGGTCCGGGGGACTGCCGCTCGGCCTGGCGGAGAAGGTGGCCCTGGCCTAACGCCGGGGGAACTCGGGCGGGTTGAGCGCGCGCTCGACCACGGCGGCGAGCTGCTCTTCCGTCAGGATGGTCGGCTTGCCCACGCCCAGGCCGCGGACGTAGACCTCGCAGAGCCACTCGAGCAGCCGGGTGGCCTCGAACGCCTGCTCAAGCGTCGCCCCGATGGTCACCCCGCCGTGGTTGGCCATCAGGGCGGCGCGCTTGCCCTCCAGCGCCGCCCGCACGTTGGCGGCCAGCTCCGGAGTGCCGTACGTGGCGTACTCGGCGACCCTGATCACGCCGCCGAGAAGCAGCGCGTTGTAGTGGACCGGCGGCAGCTCGGTCATCGTGGTCGCCACGACGGTCCCGAACACCGAGTGGGTGTGCACGATGGCCTGCGCGTCGGTGGTCTCGTAGACGGCCAGATGCATGGGCGTCTCGCTCGACGGCTGCAGCTCGCCTTCCACCAGATAGCCCTCCACGTCCACGATGGGGCACATCTCCGGGGTGAGCCGGTCCAGCGCGGCGCCCGACGGGGTCACCGCGACCAGGTCGCCCTGGCGCACGCTCAGGTTGCCCGAGGTGCCGATGACCAGGCCGAGCTCGACGGCGCGCCGGCCGTACTCGCACAGCTGCTCGCGGAGGCTCATACGCTGGCAATGTAGTCGGTCGTCCGATATACAGCAAAGCCCTGCCCATGGCCTCACTCCGTTCGGCAGGTCGGTCGCCGGACGCCGCCGCCTTCCCCCGCTCTGGTCGCTGCGCTCCCGCCGCTCCTCCAGGCGACGGCACTCCCTCACAGGCGGTCGAGTGCCTGCAGCATGATCCGCTCCAGGTCGACGCGGGTCAGCCGGCCGGGATAGAGCAGCAGGTGCAGGCTGAGGCCGTCGACCAAAGCGAGCAGGTGCTCGGTCAGGTCGTCGAGGTTGTCGTCCGCGCGCAGCTCGCCGGCCGAGCGCGCCTCGCCCAGCAGATCGCGTACGGCGGCCCGCAGCTCCTCCGCCTCCGTCCGCTGCACCTCCGCCAGCCGCTCCGAGGCCAGGCTGCGACTCCAGAAGCTGACCTCCAGCCGCGTCTCCTGAGTACGCTCCGCGTCCAGCGGCAAGTTGTCGAGCAGCAGCTCGCGCAGGGCCGCGAGCCCCGTCACGCCCTCCACCTTGCGGGTCAGCCGCGCCCTGATGCGCTGGTGCGACTGCCGCAGCGCCGACAGCAGGATCTCGTCCTTGTCGGCGAAGTAGTGCGCGAGCACCCCGTTGGAGTACCCGGCCTCCTTGGCGATGGCCCTGGTGGTGGCGGCGTCGATGCCGTCCCTGACGATCACCCGGCGGGCCGCCGACAACACCTCGCGCCTGCGCTCGTCGTGATCGACGATCTTCGGCATCGGTCGCCTCCATTGACTTTTTATTCGGACGTCTGTCTATTTAGACTATGACCGTCGCCACCGTCGGCGTCCACATCGTCGACATCCTCGCCAGGCCCATCGACCACATTCCCGAGGGCCAGGACACCGTGCTGGTCGACCAGCTCCGCCTCACCGCCGCGGGCTCCGCCGCGGGGACGGCGGTCGATCTGGTCAAGCTGGGCAACGCCGTGGTCACGATGGGCGCCATCGGCGACGACGAGCTCGGCGACTTCCTGCTGATGGTGCTGGCCAAGCGGGGAGTGGACACCTCGTTCCTGGTCCGCAGGACGGGGGAGCAGACGGCCGCCTCGATCCTGCCGATCCGGCCGGACGGCGGGCGGCCCAGCTTCCACGTGCCCGGCGCGAACCTGTCCGTGACCTACGCCGACCTGGACGTCGCCGCGCTGCGCGGCGTGCGGGCGATCCATCTGGGCGGCATGGACGTCACGTTCGGCCTGGGGGATCCGGCCTTCTTCGCCCTTCTGGACGAGGTACGGGCGGCGGGGACCATCGTCACCATGGACCTCCTGTCGGAGATGCCCGACTTACTAGGCATGGCCCGCGCCTTCCTCCCCCACGTCGACTACGTGCTGCCGAACGAATCCCAGGCCCTCCTCATGACCGGCTGCACGGACATCCCCGAGGCCGCGGCCGCTCTGCTCGGCGACGGCCCGCGCGGCGTGCTGATCACGATGGGCTCGGAAGGCAGCCTCGTCGTCACCGACGCCGGCTCCGAACACGTGCCCGCGCTCAAGACGGACGTGGTGGACACGACCGGCTGCGGCGACGCGTACTGCGCGGGTTTCCTCACCGGCCTCCTCCACGATCAGGACGTCCTGACGGCCGCGCGATGGGGCACGGCCGCCGCCGCCCGGGTCGCCACCGGCCTCGGCTCGGACGCCGGGCTCACCGACCTCGACTCGACCCTAAGGATGCTCACGTGAACGACGCCGAACTCCGCCTGCGCGCCGCGAAGGTCGTCCCCGGCGGCATGTACGGGCACCTCAACGCCGCCATCTTCGCCCCCGGCTACCCGCAGTTCTTCGAGCGCGGCGAAGGGTGCCGGCAGTGGGACGTGGACGGGCGCGAGTACATCGACTTCATGTGCAGCTGGGGTCCCATCGTGCTGGGGCACCGGCATCCGCGCGTGGAGGAGGCCGCCGCCCGCCAGGCCGCGCTCGGCGACTGCCTCAACGGTCCCGGCGCGATCATGGTGGAGCTGGCCGAGCTGCTCGTGGACACCATCCCGAGCGCCGACTGGGCGATGTTCTCCAAGAACGGCACCGACGCCACCACCCAGGCGTTGATGGTCGCCAGAGCCGCCACCGGCCGCACCAAGGTCCTGATGGCCCACGGCGCTTACCACGGGGCCGACCCGTGGTGCACGCCCTCCCTGGCGGGCACGACGCCGAACGAGCGGGCCGACCTGGTCGAGTTCACGTACAATTCGCTGGAGTCGCTGGAGGCCGCGGCGGCCACCGTGGAAGGGGACGTGGCGGCGATCATCGTGACGCCGTTCAAGCACGACTCGTTCGAGGACCAGGAGCTGGTCGAGCCGGCCTTCGCCCGCGGCGCCCGCGCCCTGGCCGACCGGCTGGGGGCGGCGCTGGTGATCGACGACGTGCGGGCCGGTTTCCGCATCGACCTGCGAGGCTCGTGGGAGCCCTATGGGGTGCGGCCGGATCTGACGGCCTGGTCCAAGGCCATGGCCAACGGCTACCCGATCGCCGCCGTCACCGGCACCGACGCGCTGCGCGGACCCGCGCAGACGTTGTACTCGACGGGCTCGTTCTGGTTCTCGGCGGTCGCCATGGCGGCGGCCAAGGCCACCATCGAGACCCTGCGTGACACGGACGGCATCGCCGCCATGGAACGCGCCGGCACGCTCCTGCGCGAGGGCCTGAACGACCAGGCCAAGTCCCACGGCTTCGTGGTGAACCAGACGGGGCCGGTCACGATCCCGTGGCTCAGCTTCGACGGCGACGCCGACCTGTCCGTCGCCATGTACTGGAGCGACGCCTGCCTGCGGCACGGGGTGTATCTGCACCCGTGGCACAACTGGTTCATGTCGGCCGCGCACACGGAAGACGACGTCGCCAAGGCACTGGAGGGCACCGACCGGGCCTTCGCCGAAACCCGGGCCCACTTCGGCTGACATCTCCTCGGTAATGCGTCCGGGATTCCGGACATGGGGTTGATGTCAATGACCCCAAGTGAGGAGACCGGATGGGAGCCGATCCCGCGAGCCGGTTCGAGGAGATCTACGGATCCTCGTACGGACCGCTGCTGGGGTACGCGTTACGCCGTTGCGCGGACCCCGATGACGCGGCCGACGTGGTGGCCGAGACCTTCATGATCGCCTGGCGCCGGATAGCCGAAGTCCCCGCGGGCGACGAGGCGAAGTTGTGGTTGTTCGGCGTGGCCAGGAAGGTGCTGGCCAACCACCGGCGCGGCGAGCGCCGCCACGAGCAGCGCACCGCCGCCCTGCGTGCCCAGCTGGCCGCCACGCCGCTGGTCGCGCAGGGCCCGCCCGCCGCTGACCTGTCGCAGCTCGGCCGGGTCTTCCGCGCGCTGTCCGACGACGACAGGGAGCTGCTGTCCCTGGTCGCCTGGGAGCGCCTCGACCCCGGCCAGATCGCCAAGACGCTCGGCATCTCGCGCAACGCCGCCAGGGTGAGGCTCTATCGCGCCCGCAGGCGCTTCGCCCGTGCCCTGGCCGAGGCCGGAATCGATGCCCCACGTGCCGTCGCAGTCGAAGGGAGTGTCCTGTGAACATCGCCGATCTCGCCCGCGTGCGCGACGAGGACCTGCTCAAGGAGCCGGTGGGACAGGCGTCCGGCGCGGGGGCGCGGGCACTGATGCAGTCGATCATGTCGGATGAGCGAGCTCCCGTGTCCGGGAAGCCCACGCCGGCCCTCGGGTCGCGCCTGCGACGCGGCCTGGCGCTGGGAGTGCTGGTGACCGGGCTGGCCGCCGCGCTCGTCGTCGGGCTGCCCTTCGGCGACCCCGTCACCGAGTACGCCAACGCGGCGGTCTCTGTCGAGACCCGCGACGGCTACCTCCACGTCACGATCACGGACCCCGAGGCCGACGTCGCGGCCTTCACCGAGGCCTTCCGCGCCGTCGGGCTGGATGCCGAGGTGAAGAGCGCCCCGGTGGCCCCGGAGGAGGTGGGCACGTTGGTGGGACCCGTCACGCCGGGCGACTTCCCGGAGGGGATGGGCATGACGCGCTCCTGGCGCCGGGAGAACTGCGCGTCCGCCTACTGCGGCAAGATCTCCATGCCGATCGACTACAAGGGCAGGATCATCTTCGGCATCGGCCGGCCGGCCGCGCCCGGCGAGCCCTATGCCCAGCGCGTCCAGATCCATCCGGTCAACGGCGACGACCACAACCCGCGAGGCAAGCCGGTCGCCGAGGTCAGGGCCGACATGGAGAAGCGCGGACTGAAGGTCACGTATGTAGTGATGTGGTCGCACCCCGACGGCACCGGCTCGGGCTACAAGGTCGATGGCGAGCACATCAAGGACGACTGGCTCGTCGGGGCGGTCTTCAAGACGGCGTCCGACGCCGCCGAGGTGACCGTCGAGGTCGGCCCGGACGTGCCGCTCGACTCGCTGCCCAAGTCCGCGGCGCCGGAACCGCGCGCCTGGTGGGAGGATTGACGCTCACCGGCGGCGGGCCCCATGGGTGGATGTCCGGGCTGCTCTTGCTCTCTTCGCGCAGGTGGACGATGCTGTCGTCTGCTCTCAGGTCACGGGTGCGGTGCACGCGGTCACGGCCAGGTCACGGGTCGATTGCGGCCCTTGACGCAGGTCGGCGGCCGTTCGTACCTTCGGGCAAACGTTAGGAAACTTTCCTAATTCGGGAGCCTCCATGACCCACCCGGGTGAGATCACACGACGCCAACTGCTTCGCCGTATCGGCATGACCGCGTTCGTGGCCGGCCCCGGCGCGGGCCTGCTGAGCGCCTGCGCCACCGCCGGCGGAGGCGGCGATCCCACGGCCGCCCCGGCGACCTCGATCGCCGCCTCCGCCGACCCGAAGAACCCGTTCGGGGTCGACGCCAAGAAACCGCTCGAAGTGGTCATCTTCAGCGGCGGGTACGGTGACGCGTACGCCAAGGACCTGCACGAGGAGCTCTACAAGAAGGCGTTCCCCGGGGTGTCGATCAAGCACACCGCCACGCAGCAGATCGGCACCCAGCTCCGCCCCCGCTTCGTCGGCGGCGACGTGCCTGACGTGCTCAACAACTCCGGCCCCGAGGCGCTGGACCTGGCCGCGCTGGCCGCAGAGGGTCATCTGGCGGACCTGGCCCCGCTGTTCGACGCGCCGTCGGTGGACGAGCCGGGCAAGAAGGTGCGCGACACCATCACGCCCGCCGTGCTCGACAACGCCAAGATCGACGGCAAGGACCTGGTGCTGAACTACACCGTGTCCCATCGTGCGCTCTGGTACAACGCCAAGCTGTTCGAGTCCAGGGGATGGGCGGTTCCGAAGACGTGGGCCGAGTTCACGGCGCTGGGGGAGACCGCGAAGAAGGACGGCATCCTGCTCTTCGCGTACCCGGGTCAGAAGGGCCCGTACTACCAGCTCTGGAACGTGCTTTACACCGCTGCCAAGATCGGCGGCAACCAGGTCATCATCGACATCGACAACCTGGTGGACAACGCCTGGAACGCCGAGCCCATGAAGCAGGCGGTCACGGCGTGGGCCGACATCCAGGCGAAATATGGCGACAAGGCATACTTCGGGCTCGACCACACGCAGACCCAGATCAAGCACCTGCAGAACAAGGTGCTGTTCTATCCGGTCGGGTCGTGGATCGAGAACGAGATGACCAAGGAGATCCCGCTGGACTTCCAGTACGCCATCGCCCCCATTCCCGACGTCACCGCCGCCGACAAGATGCCGTACGGCGCCATCCAAGTCGGCGTCGGCGAGAACTTCGTCGTCGCCGCCAAGGGCAAGAACCCGCAGGGAGGGCTCGAATACCTGCGCGTCATGCTCTCCAAGGAAGGCGCGAAGGGCTTCACCGAGAAGACCAAGAACCTCACGGTGGTCAACGGCGCCGCCGAGGGCGTGGACCTGCCCGCCGGTCTGAAGAGCGCGGCCAAGGCCCAGGACGCGGCCGGCGAGAACATCATCACCGACGCCCGGTTCGAAGGCTGGTACAAGGAGCTTTTCGACTACGGCACCGAGCAGATCAACGTGGTCATGGCCGGGCGGATCACGCCGGAGAAGTTCTGCGCCAACATGCAGAAGAAGGCCGACGCCATCAAGCAGGACGACGCCGTCGCCAAGCAGACGCGGAGCCAATAGCCCGATGGAGCGGTTGCGCAGGTACGGGTTCGTCGCCGGATTCCTCGTCGTCCCCGTCGCCCTCTATTCGGTCTTCGTCATCAGCCCCTACATCCAGGCGTTCCAGCTCTCGCTGACGAGCTGGAACGGAATCTCGTCGGTCGTCCGTTATGTGGGCTTGGGCAACTTCGGCCGGTTGTTCGAGGACGAGGTGTTCTGGCGGGCCCTGCGCAATCACGGAATCCTGCTGCTCGTCTTGCCGATCGTCACCATCGTCATCGCGCTCTTCCTGTCGTTCCTGCTCAACCTGGGCGGCGGCACCCGGGGCGCGGGCATGAAAGGCGTCTGGGGGTCGAAGTTCTACCGGGTGGTGTACTTCTTTCCCCAGGTGCTCGCCGTGGCCGTGGTCGGGGTGTTGTTCCAGGCCGTCTACCGGCCGGACGCGGACGGCGTGCTCAATGGCGTGCTCGCCAGGGTCGGCGTCGATCCGGTCGGCTGGCTCACCGAGCCCGGGCTGGCCCTCTGGTCGATCATCGCGGTGATGGTCTGGCAGGCCGTCGGGTTCTACGTCGTGCTCTTCTCCGCGGGAATGGCCGCCATTTCCCGGGACTACTTCGAGGCCGCTGCGCTCGACGGCGCCGGACGCGTGCGGCTGTTCTTCTCGATCACGCTGCCGCTGCTGCGCGACACGGTCCAGGTCGGCTGGATCTACCTCGGCATCGCCGCCTTCGACGGGTTCGCGCTGATCCTGGTGCTGGCGGGGGACAAGGGCGAGCCCGACGGGGCCACGACCATCCTGCCGATCACCATCTACAAAACGGCCTTCGCCTTCAACAAGGTCGGGTACGCCAGCGCGATGGGCGTGGCGCTGTTCTTCCTGACCGTGACGTTCGCCGTGCTGACGTTGCGTACGACCAGGCGCGAGAGGGTTGAGCTGTAGTGACCGCGAGGGGGATGGGCGGGCCGCGGCTCGGCGTGCTCAACGCGCTGTCGCACGTGGCGCTGGCGGTCTGGGCGTTGCTGATCATCGCGCCGCTGGCGTGGACGTTCCTGGCGTCGTTCAAGACCAACACCGAGATCTTCGGCGACCCGCTGCAGTTGCCCGGCGCGTTGCGGCTCGATTCGTGGGGCCGGGCCTGGGACAAGGCGCATATCGGGCAGTACATGCTCAACACGGTTGTCGTCGTGTTCTTCGGGACGGCCGGGACGATGCTGTTCGGGTCGATGGCGGCGTACGTGCTGGCGCGCTACCGGTTCATCGGCAACAAGCTGATTTATTACTACTTCGTGGCGGGTCTCGCGTTCCCGGTCTTCCTGGCGCTGGGGCCGCTCTTCTTCGTCGTCAAGCAGTTCGGCCTGCTGAATTCGCACATCGGGCTGGTCCTGGTGTACATCGCGTATTCCCTGCCGTTCACGGTGTTCTTTTTGGCGGCATTTTTCCGGACGTTGCCGGATGCTGTCGCCGAAGCGGCCCTTATCGACGGCGCCTCGCACACCCGCACGTTCTTCCAGATCATGGTTCCCATGGCCAAGCCCGGCCTGATCAGCATCACCATCTTCAACGTGCTCGGCCAGTGGAACCAGTATCTGCTGCCCCTCGTCCTCCTCGCCGGCGACCCGGACAAATGGGTGCTCACGCAGGGCATCGCCGCGATCTCCACCTTGGCCGGGTACGAGGCCGACTGGCCGGCCCTGTTCGCCGCCCTGAGCATGACGATCCTGCCGGTAATGATCGTCTACATCATCTTCCAGCGTCAGATCCAGTCCGGGCTCGGCACGGGCGCGCTGAAATAAGGTGCTGTCATGGACGTCGAGAGCAAGCTCAAAACCCTGCCGGAGTGGCGGCGCGAGGGCGACGAGATCCGGCGCACGGTCACCGCGCCCGACTTCCCCACCGCCATCCGCATCGTCGACGAGATCGCGGTCAAGGCCGAGGAGCTCAACCACCATCCCGACATCGACATCCGGTGGCGCACCCTCCATCTGGCGCTCACCACGCACGACCAGGGCGGACTCACCGACCTCGACTTCACCCTGGCCGCCGTGATCGATGACATCGCGGCGAAACACGGCGCTTGAAAGACTCCGCGTCGAATACTCACCGTAGTTGGTCGATCACTCGTTAGAGTGGGTGGCGTCTCGGAGCTCCGTCAGCCGTGGGGCTCTGACTATGGGGAGTTCTCATGCGTATGCCCGCCTACCTGCTCATCCCGCTCGCCGCAGCCGGCGCCGTGGCCTGTGCGGGCCCATCGGCCCCGCTGCAGAACGCGTCCGTGCACGGCGCGTCCCCGCACAGCCGGGTCACGCTGTCCGCATCCGGCGACTTCACACGCAACAACGCCGACGCCATCGTCTACGACCGCAAGCTGGCCCCGAAGGGCGCCCGGGCCAGCGTCACCGCCGAGTCCTCCGGCGGGCAGACCCGCACGTCACTCGTCGTCGAGGGTTTCCTGCCCAACCGCGCCTACGGCGCTCACCTGCACGCCAACGCGTGCGGCAAGAAACCCGACGAATCGGGGCCGCACTACCAGCACCAGCAGGGCAAGATCGACCCGGTCAGCGAGGTCTGGCTGGGCTTCACCACCGACGGCGAGGGCGCGGGCCGCGCGTCCTCCCGCAACCCCTGGTCGTTCGACCCCGACCGCCTGCCCCGCTCGCTCGTGATCCACGCCAAGCCCACCATCACCAGCGGCCCGCAGGTCGGCCAGGCAGGCGACCGCGTCGCCTGCCTCACGCTACGCTGAGCCTCGCAGAGAGGGCATAATTACACAATTACATAGCGGAGGTAAGAGTGACCAGCAGCCGCCAATGGCAGCCACCCCGATTAAGGCTCTTCGAGGACGCCCACCGCCGGGCCACCTGGCTCGAGTTACTCTACGACCTCGTCTTCGTCGTGGCGGTGGCGGAGCTGGCCGCGGTTCTCGCCGAAGGCGACAACGTCGGCGCGTTCGTAGGGCTGTTCGTCCCTGTCTGGTGGGCGTGGGCGGGATACGTCTTCTACGCCAACAGGTTCGACACCGACGACGTCAGTCACCGGCTGCTCGCGCTGCCCCAGATCCTGGCCGTCGCCACCATGGCCGCCAGCGTGGGCGACATCGAGCAGCGTTCCGGGCTCTTCGCGATCGCGTACGCGGTGGCCAGGGTGCTGCTCATCGTGGCCTACGCCCGCGCCGGCCGCCACGTGCCCGAGGCCCGGCCGCTGACCGTGCGCTACGTGTCCGGCTTCGCCGTGGCCGTGGTCATCTGGCTGGCCTCGCTCGCCGTCGAGCCGCCCACGCGTTACTGGTTCTGGGCCGTCGCCATCGTCATCGACCTGGCCACGCCCCTGCTGGCCCGCCGCTATCAGGGCAAACTGCCTCCGCAAACCGAGCACCTGCCCGAGCGTTTCGGCCTCTTCGTCGTGATCGTGCTCGGTGAGGTCGTCGCCGCGGTCGTGATCGGGCTCAAGGGCCACGACGTCACGCCGGGCACGTTGCTGATCGCGCTGGCCGGCGTGGCCATCGCGATGGGCTTCTGGTGGCTCTACTTCGGCCACCTCGACGAATCCGTCGTCCTGCGCACCCGGCTGGCCGGTCAGGTGTGGGTCTACTCGCACCTGCCGCTGTCGCTCGGCCTGGTGGCGTTCGGGATCGGCATCGAGCACGCCATAGCCCACCCGTCCAGCACGAGCTGGGCCATCGGGCTGCCTGCCGCGCTGGTGTTCGCGACCCTCGGGGTGCAGCACCTGTGCTCGCTCGACCGCCGCGCCGCCGCCATCCGCCTGGCCGCGGCCGTGCTCGCCCTCGCCACGTCCGCGCTGCCCACCGCGGCGGCGCTCCCCCTCATTCTTGTGTACGCGGCCGCGCAGGTGGCCCACGACCTGCTCCGCCCACGACCGGAAGGCGCCGCATGACCACCAGGGACCTGTTCGACCGCCAGCTTGCCGCCATCGCCGGCCAGGACCTCGAGGCTCTTCTGGCTCAATACCACGACGACGCCACGGTGGTCCGCTTCGACCGCGTCGCCAGGGGGCCCGCCGAGATCAGGGAGTTGTTCACGGCGTATCTGTCGGCGAAGCCCCAGGTCGACGAGATCGTCTCGCTGCAGGTGACGGATGACGTGATCTTCTACAACGCGGTGATGACGATCGGCGGCAACCGCGTCACCACCTACGGCACCCTGGTGGTCAGGGACGGCAGGGTCTGGCGCCAGACGGCCGCCGCGCTCCCGGTCACCTGATCATTCCTCGACCAGCGCGAACGCGCCCCGGACCAGGGCGAGCAGGTCCAGTCCCACCTGCTCGCCGAACGGCGCGTCAGGGTTGGTCGCCATGGCCGTCACGACGTACGACGTGCCGCCGGAGGTCCGGGCCAGGAAGCTCAGGTCGAGCACGCCCGGCTCCGAACCGCCCTTGTACCACACCGTCCGCCACTCACCCCGGTCCAGGCCCAGCCCGGCGTCGTTGATCGACATCACTTCGCCGATGCGCTGGTCGCCGAGCTTCACCAGCTGCGCGTAGGCCCGGCAGAGGTCGGCGGGGGAGGCGTACCACTCGAGCGTGTCCAGCTCTCGCGGGGTGGTCCACGGCCGGACGGTGGACAGCGGTGTCTTGGCGACGACCTTGTCCAGGTACGCGCGCCGCTGCGCCGTCCCCAGCGACAGGTAACGCTTGGCGTGACGCGGGTAGTCGGCGCCCTTGAGCACGAACAGCTCCCTCGTCGTGAGCAGGGGCACGTTGCGCTTGTCGTGGGCGCCCCACGCCCGCATCGTGCGCTCGACCGCCTTGCGGCCCACTTTGTGGATCAGCAGGTCCGTGGCGGTGTTGTCACTGATGGAGATCATCAGCTTGGCGGCCTCCAGCACGGACACCTTGCTGTAGTCGGGCCGGTTCTGGAGTTCACCGCTCGGCAGGCTCTTCAGCTCGGGTGTGATCGTGAGCCGGGTGTTCCAGCCGAACGCGCCGCTCTTGATGCGCTCGGCCACCGTGCCCAGCACGTACAGCTTGAACATGGAGCCGAGCGGGCGCGCCGTGTCGCGGGCGACGGCGTGTGCGGGGCGGCAGTCGCCCCGCTTGGTCAGCTCGGCCGCCAGGAAGCCGGTCTCCGGTGCGACCTTGCTCAGCCGCTCGTCCAGTTCGGCCCAACTCGTGGGTGCGGGCGGGCGGAACTGCAGGCCGTCGATCAGGCCCGCGGCGTCGACCGACAGGATGACCTCGTACGACGTGCCGCCTGCCGCCACGCGGGCGATCAGCGCCCTGTCCTGCGACTTGGTGAGCCGCTCCAGCCGCATGCCGGTGAAGTTCGCCAGGACCTGGTTGATCTGGGCGGGCGGGATGCTCTTGAGGAAGCCGGCGCTGAAGTGCTGCGCGAGCTCGCTCTCTGAGATCGGCGGGCGGGCTGCCGCGTCGAGCAGCCAGCGCAACTGGTTCCCCGCCGGAGTGCTAGGGATCTCGGGCGCGGTGACAGTGGCGGTCGCCGGCGCCATGGTGGCCTGGGCAGGTACGGCCTGGCCCGCGCAGGCCGTCATCGCGACCGCCGTCACGGCCGCCGCCAGGATCCGGACGGGCTTCGACGGAGTGTTCATGGAGTGCTCCGTTCATAAGGAGTGTCCTTTCCAGGCAATCGCAGCCGGGAGGGCGAGGCCACCAAGGGGGCCACCGTTCCCGCAGGTGCGGATGACCGCGACAATTGTGCGGTTAACCTCATAGACGTTCGCCTGACCACTGATGACGATGGGGGCCTATGGGTTCCAGGCTCGTGGCCGGGCTGCTGGCGCTTACGGCAGCCGGCGGCATCGTGGCCGGGGCGCTGTTGGAGACCGGCCTGCCCGCCCCGGCGACGCAGTGGGCGTACATCGTCATCGGCGTGATCCTGCCCGCGCTCGGATGGCTGCTGGCCGCCAGGCGTCCCGAGGTCCGCTACGGCTGGCTGCTCCTGGCCGACGGGCTGTGCCTCGGTCTCGGCACGCTGGGCGTGGGGTTGTCGGCCCGCGGCGGGTATCCGGACCTCCTCGTGTCCTCGCTCAACGCCGCGTTCGCCGGGTTCTACGGCCTCACCTGGATCTTCGTCCCACTGCTGTTCCCCGACGGACGGCTGCCCACGCGCCGGTGGCGGCCCGTCGCGTGGATCTCCGGCGCCGCGATCGCCGTGCACGCCGCCGGTGCGGTGCTGATGGGCGCCGACCCGTACGACATGTCGACGGCGCCGCCGTCGCTGGCCGCCGCGCTGGTGGCCGGGGTGGCGCAGTTGGTGACCTGGATCATGGCGGTGGTCGTGTTCTGCGGGCTCGTGGTCCGCTGGCGGCGCAGCGGCCGGGACGAGCGCGGGCAGTACGCCTGGATGGTCGGGGGCATGGCCGCCAGCCTGGCGGGCGGCGTGCTGCTCGGGCTCGCCATCTTCGGCGGCGTCTGGGAGGCCGCGCTGCTCGGCGTCGTGGTGGTGCTCGGGGCGCTGCCGGCCGCCATCGGCGTGGCCGTCGTGCGGCACCGGCTGCTCGACCTCCGGCTCGGCATCCGGGGATCGCGCCTGCACCTGGTGTTCGACATGCGCCCCACGGTGGACGAGGTGCTGTCCGACCTCGGCACGGCGCTCGACGACACGCCCGAGCCGGTGGAGCAGGTGGGCCGGCTGGCCGCGGCGGTGCGTACCGGGCTGGAGGTCACGTGGGCGGCCGTGACGCTCGCGGACGGGACCCGCGTGGTCTCGGGCCACGAGAGCGGCCCCGCCGCGCTGACGGTGCCGGTACGCGGCGGACTCGGGCGGATCGAGTGCGGTCCCAGGGAGGCGGGCCGGCTGACCCGCGATGACCGCAGGTTCCTGGACGCGCTGGCGGTGCCCGCAGGGCTGGCCATCCAGAGCGCTGCCCTGGTCACCCGCCTGGTCAACGCCCAGGAGGCCGAGCGCAGGCGCATCGAACGCAACATCCACGACGGCGTGCAACAACAGCTCGTCGCGCTCATCGCCGGGCTCGAGCTGGC
Organism: Nonomuraea polychroma; assembly: GCF_004011505.1. Classification (NCBI taxonomy): domain Bacteria; kingdom Bacillati; phylum Actinomycetota; class Actinomycetes; order Streptosporangiales; family Streptosporangiaceae; genus Nonomuraea; species Nonomuraea polychroma. The sequence goes on along the minus strand of NZ_SAUN01000001.1, from coordinate 7,263,663 downwards.
CCGCGCCACGGGCGGCGGCCCCGACCTGCTCGCCCAGCTGCGCGAGCAGGCCCGCCAGACGCTCGCCGACCTGCGCTCCCTGGCGGCCGGCATCCACCCGCCGGTCCTCAGCCAGGGCGGCCTGGTGGAGGCCGTCGAGGAGCGCTGCGCCGGGCTTCCCGTGCACACGACCGTCACGTCGGCTCCGGGCCTGCGCTCCCGGCGTTTCGCCGACGAGATCGAGGGCGCGATGTACTTCACGGTGAGCGAGGCCGTGGCCAACGCGCTCAAGCACGCGGAAGCCACCACCATAGAGGTACGCCTGTCGCAGGCCGACGGCCGCCTGCGTGCCATGGTCGCCGACGACGGGAAGGGCTTCGACCCGGGCGCCGCACTCCAGCGCGGGCTGGCGACCCTGGCCGACCGGCTGGACGCCCTCGGCGGCAGCCTGGAACTCGACAGCCGGCCGGGAAGGGGAACACGGATGAACGCATGGGTGCCGGTCGATGGGTGAGCGGATCCGCACGGTGGTGGCCGACGACCACTACCTCGTACGCGAAGGCACCCGGCGGCTGCTCGAGATGTCGGGCGAGGTGACGGTCGAGGGCGCGGTCGGTACCGCCGACGAGCTCATGGACGCCGTCCGCAGACTCGGCCCCGACGTCGTGATCACGGACATCCGGATGCCGGGAGGGGACTGGCGGCCGGGGTTCGAGGGCATCGACGCCGCCCACCGCATCCGGGCCGCCGGAGCTCGGCATCCCGGAGTCGTGGTGCTGTCGCAGTTCTCGGACGCGTTGTACGCGTTCGAGCTGTTCAAGCACGGCACGGAGGGATACGCGTACCTGCTCAAGGACCGTGTGGGGGACCTGGAGGAGTTACTGGGCGCGATCAAGGCCGTCGCCTCGGGCGGCTCGGTCATCGACCCCAAGGTGGTGGAGGGCCTGCTGGCCAGGCGGGACGTACGCGGCCAGCGGGAGGCGCTGACGGCGCGGGAGCGCGACGTGCTGCGCGAGATGGCGCACGGCCGCTCCAACTCGGCCATCGCCAGGGCCCTGCACCTGTCGATCTCCTCGGTGGAGAAGAACGTCAACGCCATCTTCACCAAGCTCGGGCTGGAGAACAGCGGCGACGTCCATCGCCGGGTGGCCGCCGTCCTCGCATACCTCGGTCCAGATTCGTCCTGATTCAGAAGTACGTGCGGATCAGATCCACCACGGTGTGGGCCTCGTCGATCACCGGGATCACCTGCCACTTGTCGAACGCCGTGCAGGGATGGGAGACCCCGAAGCGGATCAGCTCGCCCGGCGCCACCGCGGCGGGCGCGGTCACCTCGACGTACGCGTGGTGGTCGTTCACCGCTCTCACGCGGAGCCCGCCGGCCGGGCGCAGCGTGCCGTCGAGGGCGCGGACCTGCTGCGGCATGGGCAGGCCCTCGTCATAGGCCACCTCGCGCTTGCCCATGCCCACGATGGCGAGGCCGTCCTCCGGCGTCGAGAGCACCTGGGCCCACACGTGCAGCGCCGGCTCCAGCGAGCCTTCCTCGGGTATGCGCCGGAACGGCGTCCAGTCCTGATAAATCCCGTCATCGTGGGAGATGTAGGCGCCGCTGCGGAGCACCACCCGCAGCCGGTGCCCCGGCAACCACGTACCGGCCAGCCGATCGGCGACCACGTCGAAATACTTGCTGCCGCCCGCGGTGACGACGACCTCGTCACCCAGCAGGCGCTCCACCGACAGCCGGTGCACGGCCGCCCGCACCCCCGCCAGGTAACGCCCGGCCGCCTCCGCGTCGGGCAGGCCGCCCTCGTAGGCCGCCACCCCGGCCAGCTCCAGCCCGGGGGCCTCCGCGACGGCCCGCGCCACGTCGCACAGCTCCGCGACCGTACGGCATCCCGTCCGACCGCCTGGATGACCCAGCTCGGCGAGCACCCGGAGCGGCCGCCGGCCCGGCACGGAGGCGACGGCGGCCGCCATGGTGCGCACGCCGCTCACCGAGTCGGCGCAGCACAGGAAGTCGAAGCCCTGCTGGACCTGCTCGGCCGCCCAGCGCAGCGGACCCGGGTCGAGAAGCTCGTTGGCGAGCAGCACGCTCGGCACGCCGAACGCCCGGCACGCCAGCGCCTGGCCCGCCGTGGCCACCGTGATCGCCGTCGCTCCCGCGGCGAGCTGGGCCGCGAAGAGCGAGGGCGCCATGGTGGTCTTGCCGTGCGGGGCGAACTCCAGGCCGTGCCGGGCGCAGAAGCGGGCCAGGGTGTCGATGTTGTGCAGGAGGGCCGCGCGGCCGGCCACCATGACGGGCCAGGTGAAGGCCCCGCCGAAGAGGTGGTGCCGCTGGGCAGCGAACTCGTCGAGCGACACCGCGGGCCCCGGCCACCACAGGCCCTTGGTCCGCCAGTCGATGCGCTCCGCGGGGATGGACAGCTTGATCGTCACGTGGTGCTCTCCGGTAGGAGCCCGCAAGCGAGGACGTCGCGGGCGGTGGTCAGGTGCCGGTGGGCCCGGCGCAGCGAGATCTCGCGATGCCCGGGGAAGAGCGCGTCCACCTCCAGCTCGGCCAGGCGGGCCAGGCTGGCGGCGTACGCGGGGATCCGGCAGTCGTGCAGGTTCTGCAGCGACACCCGGCCGCCGGTGAAGACGCAGTCGCCGGAGAACAGGGCGCGGTGCCCGGGCGCCTCCAGCAGGTAACAGGTGTGGCCGTCGGCGTGGCCGGGCGTCGCCACCGCGCGGAGCGTCACGCCGCCCAGGTCGATCAGCGCGCCGTCGGCGATGGGATCGACGCCCGGACAGGCCGCGAACGTGTAGTCCCCCGGGTACGTGCCTCCCGCCCGAGCCCGGTCGAGGCTGATCATCCGCTCGTCGCCGGTCGCGATCCACCGGTCCGCCGGCGGGCCGGCGAGCACCCGCAGGCCCGGTATCCGCCGCGCCAGCGCGGCCGCCCCGCCCGCGTGGTCGGCGTGGGCATGGGTGAGCAGCAGGTACGCGGGGACGCCACCGGCGAGGTTGCCCATGATGGCCGCCACGTCCCGCCCCGCTCCGGCGTCGATCAGCGCGCACGCCCGCTCGCCTCGGACGAGGTAGACGTGGCAGTCCAGGGAATCGGTGAGATCGAAACCCGCGGCGCCGCTGCCGACGAGGTCCACGTGATCGTTCAGCCGCACGTGCCCGCCCGGACCAGATCGACGACGAGGCCGGCGGCGAGGCGCACGTCGGCGAGGGCGATCGACTCGTCCACCGAGTGCGCGTCGAGGATCGAGCCGGGCCCGAAGACCACCGCGGGGATGCCCGCCCGCGCGATCTTGCTGGCGTCCGTGCAGAACGGCATGCCGTGCACGCTCGCGTCCAGGCCGCGGGCGGCGAGCACCCGGCACAGGCCGGTGACGACCGGGCTGTCGGCCGGGGTGCCGAGTGCGTGGTCCACGGTGAACGGCGGGTCGAGCTCGATCCGCCCGGGCAACAGGCGCGTCAACTCCTCCCGGTCGTGCTCCCACACCTCCAGCGGATCCTCGCCGGGCAACGTGCGCCGGTCCACGTCGATCTCGCACCGCCCGGGCACGATGTTCGGGCCGGTGCCGCCGCGGATCCGGGTGACGCACCGGGTGGCCTGTCCGAGCAGCGGATGGCGAGGCACGCCGGGCGCGGTGGCGTCCAGATGGGCGAGGACGCGGATCATCAAGGTCACGGCGTTGACCGCATCGTCCGGGCGGGAGGCGTGGCCGGCCTCGCCCAGCGTACGCACCGTGTAGCGCACCACGCCCTTGTGCGCGATGCCCGCCGCGAGCCCGGTCGGCTCGCCGACCACCGCCGCGGCCACCTCGGGCACGGGCAGGTCCTCCAGGAGCCCGAGCACACCCCGGTAGCGGTGCTCCTCGTCGATCACCCCGGCGAGCACCACGGTGCACGGCGGCTCAGGACCGCCGGCCAGCTCGGCTGCGGCCAGCATGAACGCCGCCAGGGAGCCCTTGGCGTCGCAGGCGCCCCGTCCGTACATCCGGCCGTCGCGGACCTCGCCCGCGTACGGGTCCACGGTCATGCCCTCGACCTCGACCGTGTCCAGGTGCGACACCAGCAGGAGAGCCCGCGGGTCGCGCCCGGGCACCACGGCCACGACGTTGGGCCGCCCGGGCAACACCTCGCGGATCGAGGCCGCGACGCCGTGCCCGGCCAGCCAGTCGCGGACGGCGATGGCCAGCGCGGCCTCGCCCGCCCCCGATCGGTCGCGCGGGTTGACGCTGGGCACGCGTACCAGCTCGCGCAGCAGCGCCTCGGAGCCGCTCATGACGTGCGCCGTTCGCGGGCGTAGACGAGCAGCAGCACGATGATGAGCAGCCCGAGCGTCACCTGGCGCAGCCCTTCGCCGAGGTTCCAGGCCACCAGCAGCGCGGTCAGCAGGGTCAGCAACAACGCGCCGGCGACCGTGCCGAGCAGGTGCCCGCGTCCGCCCAGGATCGACGTGCCGCCGAGGACGACGGCCGCGATCGACAGCAGCTGGTACGGGTTGCCCATGGTGAGCGAGCTGGTCCCGGTGAACCCGAGCAACACCAGCCCGGCGACCCCGGCGAGCAACGCGCAGGCCGCGTACATCACGAGGGTGGTGACCGGCACGGGCACGCCGGACGCCCGCGAGGCCGGCTCGCTGGTGCCGAGCGCGAAGGCGTAACCGCCGAGCCGCGACAGGTGCAGCAGCCAGACGGCGACGGCCGCGATGCCGAGCCACAGGACGGTGGCCAGCGGGATCCCGGCCACGCTGCCGTTGGCGAGTGCGTCGAGCAGCGGGATGCTCGCCGACTTGGGTGAGCCGTTGGTGTAGATGAGCAGCGCGCCGGAGATGACCGTGGCGCTCGCGAGCGTCATGACCATGGGCGGCAGGCGCAGCCACACGATGCCGGCGGCGTTCACCACCCCGACCAGCGCGCTGACCGCCAGCGCGACGAGGACGGCCACCGTGCTGCCCGACCCCGCGGCCACCTGAGCGCAGACGACCGCCGACAGCGCCACCACCGCGGAGACCGACAGGTCGATGCCGCTCATCATCACCACGAGCGTCTGCCCGACGGCGACGATGCCGAGGAACGAGGCGGTCTGCACCAGGTAACGCACGCTCGCGAGACTGTCGAACCCACGCGCGAACAGGATCGCCGCGACCCATGTCAGCGCCAGCACCCCGAACGCCCACAGGGCCCGGTTGCCGCGCAGCCCGTCGAAGGAGCGCCGCGGCCCCGCGTTGTCCGCCCGCACGTCCGAGTCCTGGACGGCCTGCGTCATCAGGCCACCGCCTTCCTGGTCGCCAGCGTCTTCACCGCGACCGCCACGATCAGCACGACACCCTGCAGGATCATCTGGTAGAAGGTCGAGATCCCGGTGAACAGCAGCAGGTTGGTCAGCAGCCCGAGCAGCAGCGCGCCGAGCAGCGTGCCGCGCATCTGCCCCACCCCGCCGAAGAAGCTGATCCCGCCGAGCACGGCCACCGCGATGGAGTTCAGCGTGTACGGCACGCCGATCGTCGGATCGCCCGACCCGGTCTGGATCGCCAGGCCGATCCCGGCCAGCCCGGTGAAGAGGCCGGCGAAGCCGTACGCGTAGATCTTGACGCGGCGCGTGTCGATGCCGTTGGCGTAGGCGCCGTGCTCGTTGCCGCCGACGGCGTAGAGCGCCAGCCCGAAGTGGGTCGTCTTGATCAGTTTCCACAGGCCCAAGGCCACGCCGATGGCCACGGCGGGCAGTGCCAGGCCGTACCAGCCGAAGTTGTAGGCCCGCACCAGCCCCTCAGGCACGTGCCCGCCCGGCTGGGGGAGCACGATCAGCGTGACCCCGCCCCACAGGAACGACGCCGCCAGCGTGACGATGATCGGCGGCAGGCCGGCGTACGCGACCAGCACCCCGTTGGCCGCGCCCGCCAGCATGGTGACCGCGAGCGCGAGCGCCATGGCGGCCACCACGCCTCCGGGGGCATCGGGAGGATAGATGACGAACACCGCCATGCCCAGCGACAACACGGCGCCGAGCGACAGGTCGATGCCGCCGGTCAGCATGACGATGGTCTGCCCGGCGGCGGCCAGGATCAGCGGCAGGAACTGCGCGGACAGGATGGTGATCGTCGACGGGTGGAGCAGGGTCGGGTCGAGCCGCTGGTAGGCGATGAGCACCACGGCCAGCAGCGCGCACAGTCCCAGCAGGTCGAGGCGATTACGCACCGGACACCTCCGCGGCCGTGCTCCTGCCCGCCACGGATGCCTGGACCAGGCGTTCCTCGGTCAGCTCGGCGCCGGTCAGCCGGTCCACGACCGCGCCCTCGTACATGACCAGGACTTCGTCGCACAGGCCCACCAGCTCCATGGTGTCGCCGGAGGTGACGAGCACGGCCAGGCCGTCGCCGGCCAGTTCGCGCAGCAGGTGGTAGATCTCGCGCTTGGTGCCGACGTCGATGCCGCGGGTCGGCTCGGCGAGCAGGAGGACGCGGGGCCGGTTCGGCAACCACTTGGCCAGCGCGACCTTCTGCTGGTTGCCGCCGGACAGGCGGCGGGCCTCCTGAGCGGGTGAGGTGGTCTTGATCCGCATGCGTGCGATCAGGTCGTTCACGAGCCGGTCCTCCCGCCGCCTGGAGACGGTGGTCAGCGTGCGGGCGGGGGCGAGGGTGCGCAGGCTGGTCAGCGCGAGGTTGGCGCGAACGCTCCGGACCACGTGCAGCCCTTCGGTCTTGCGGTCCTCCGGCACGTAGCCGATGCCGCGGCGGATCGCCTCACGAGGGGAGGCGAGGCGGCAGGGCCGCCCGTCCACCGTGATCCGGCCGCTGTGGGGACGCAGGCCGAACAGGGCGCGCAGCACCTCCCGCTGGCCCTGGCCCTGCAGCCCGCCCAGGCCGACGATTCGCCCCGGCGTCAGCTCCAGGTCCGCGCCCCGAGCTCCGGTGAACAGACCTGAGGCGGTCAGAACCGGCCCCTCGTCAGGCGGCGGAATGTCCGCCTTGGGCGGGAACATGTCCGAGAGCTCGCGGCCCACCATCAGCCGGACGAGGTCGTCGTGATCGGTCTGCGCGCGCTCGCGGGTGGCCATGACCTCGCCGTCCTTGAGCACGGTCAGCCGGTCGGCGACCGCGAGCAGCTCACCCATGCGGTGGCTGACGATCACGACGGAGCGACCGCGCTCGCGCAGGTCGTCGATCACCCGGAAGACCGCGCCCACCTGGTCGTCGTCGAGCGCCGACGTGGCCTCGTCGAGTATCAGCAGACGCGGGTCCGCGGTGAGCGCCTTGGCCAGCTCCACGAGCTGCTGCGCGCCGAGCGGCAGCCGCCCGGCAGGCGTGCGCGGGTCGACGTCCAGGCCGACCCGCTCCAGCAGCGGACGGGCGCGGGCCGCCAGGTCGCGGTGCCGTACCAGGCCGCGGCGGCTGGGCCAGGCCCCGAGGAACACGTTCTCCGCGATGCTCTGATGCGGGTTCAGGCTCAGCTCCTGGTGCACCGAGGCGATGCCGGCGGCCCGCGCGCGGTGCGGTGACCACGCGCGGACGGCTTCGCCGTCGTACCGGATGGTGCCGGAGTCCGGGGTGAGCAGGCCGGTGATCAGTGAGAGCACGGTGCTCTTGCCGGCGCCGTTCTCGCCCACCAGGGCGAGCACCTCTCCGGCGCGGACGTCGAAGCCGACCTCGCGCAGGACGGTGACGCCGGCGAAGGACTTCGACACCCGCTCGACGTTCAGCAGCGTCATCCGGGTCCCTCCGCTACGCGCCGAGCAGCTTGTCGATCTCGCTCTGCGGGATCGGCTGGATGGGGTAGGAGTCGTCGGGCTGGTCCGGCTTGACGTACTGGTCGAGGTTCTCATCGGTGATCTTGGGGAGGGGGACGGTGATGGTGGACGGGACGGCGGTGCCGGCGGCCTTGGCCACCGCGGCCCGCAACGCGATCACCGAGAGGTAGTTGGGCTGCGCCGTGGCGATGGAGGAGAAACCGTCCTTGCGCTTGTCGGCCCACAGCTTGAGGAAGCCGTTGTAGTTCTCGCCGGTGATCGGGACGAGCTTCTTGTCCTGCTTGACCAGGGTCTGCAGGGCCGCGGCGGACAGCGCGCCGCCCTGGGAGAAGACGCCGGTGATGGACGGGTGCGCCGAATAGGCCGAGGCGAACGCCTGCGCGGCCGGGGCCAGGTTGTACTCGCTGTGGACGTTCGCCGCGATCTTGATGTCGGGATACTTCTTGAACACCTCTTCCGCGCCCTTCCAGCGTTCCTCGCTGACGGACACGCCTGCCGGGCCGTTCATCGCGATGATCTCGCCCTTGCCGCCGAGCTTGTCGGCCAGCCACTGGGCCGTCATCCTGCCCCACTCGACCTGGTCGGTGCCGACCCTGATGACCTTCTCGCTGGTGACGAGGCTGTCGAAGTTCGCGACCACGATGCCCGCGGCCACGGCCTTCTCCATCACCGGGTTGAGCGCGGTGGAGGAGCCGGCGTCGACGAGGATGACGTCGTACTTCTGGGTGATCATGGCCTGGATCTGGGCGATCTGCTGGGAGGTGTCGCCGTTGGCGTTGAAGGTCTCGTAGCTCGCGACCTTGCCCTCGGCCTTGAGCTTGGCCACGTCCTCCTCGAGCATCCGCAGCGTCTGCTGCATCCACGAGGGGGCGAGGTAGATGGTGGACCAGCCGACCTTGAGCGCCTTGGGCGGGGCGCTGGACGCGCCGCCGGTCGCCCCGGCGGGGGAGGCCGTGGTATTTCCCTGGTCGACGTTGCACGCCGCGGTCCCCAGAAGTGCGCCGAGTGCCGCCGAGGCGATCAGGGCGCGTCGCGTCATCCTCGTCATGAAGCCCTCCTCTAACGGACCACGTTCGTAAGTGGTTCGTAGTATGGTGGGATCAGGATGCTCCTAAGGAGATGTTTCGGTCAACAGTGAGTGCGTTAAAACGGTGTGTCCGGCGCTGGGGCACGGTTTATTGTGAGCTACTTATGAACATCGGTCGTATAGGGGGATCATGACGATCGTGATCGGGCTCGTCATCCACGCGAGCCACCGAGCCGTCTTTGAGGAGGCGGCCCGCACACTGTCGGGCGTGCGGCTGGAGTGGGTGATCTACGAGGACGAGGAGGAGATCCGGCCGCGGGTCCAGGAGCTCCTCGAGCGCGAGCAGGTGCACGGCCTGCTGCTCGGCCAGGTGCCCTATGCCAAGTCACGCGACCTGCTCCCGGCCGGCCTGTCCGTCGCGGTCACCAGGTCCGCCGCCCTCGACCTGTCCTTCGCCTTCTTCCGCGCGCTGGCGGGCGGCCGGCCCGCGGTGCCGGTCAGCATCGACACGTTCGACCCCGAGACGGTCGGCGAGGTCGTCCAGGCGCTCGGGCTCGACCACGACCGGGTGGCCTGCCTGCCGTACGACCCCGAGCAGACCGTCGACGAGATCGTCGGCTTCCACTGCCGCTTCGCCGAGCGGACCGGCGCCGCCTACGCCATCAGCCTGCGCACCGCCGTCACCGCCCGGCTGACCGCGGGCTCGGTCCCCGTGGTGAACGCCCTGCAAGGGCCCGCCACCATCCGGGCCGACCTCCACGAGCTCGCCCTGCGCATCCAGTCGCGGCAGGCCAGCGCGTCGCGGTTCGCCGCGGGGGTCTTCCTCGTGGGGGCCCAGGACGCCCAGGCCGATCTCGACCGTGCCCGCATCGGGCTGATGAACCTGCTGGTCAACACGCCGGAGTTCGGCGAGGCGTGGATCGAGAACCGCGACCGTCGCGGCGTCGTCGTCTTCGCGCACAAGGCGCTGTTCGAGGAGGTCACCCACAACTGGGTGTCCCTGCCCATCCTCGGCCTGGCCCAGGAGACCCTGGGCGTGCGGCTCGCCGCCGGATTCGGCATCGGCGCGTCGGCCCGCACCTGCGTCCAGCTCGCCGAGTGGGCGGCCTCCCGCGCCGAGCAGGAGACCGCGCCCTCGGCCTACCTCGTGGAGGACAGCGGCGTCATCATCGGCCCCATGAGCGGGTCCGGCTCGCCGCTGGCCTTCACCTATCGTGACCACGGCGGCGATCTGGAGGAGCTGGCGCGGCGCGCCGGGCTCAGCCCCGCGACCCTGTCCCGGCTCGCCGCGGTCGAGCGCAGCCTCGCCGGGCGCTTGATCTCGCCGAGCGACCTCGCGGGACAGCTCGGCATCACCAACCCGAGCGGGCGCCGGCTGATCCGCAAGCTCAGCGAGTCCGGCCTGGTCACCGAGGAGGGCAGCGAGCAGATGCACCGCAAGGGCCGCCCGACCCGCCTCTATCGCCTCGGCATCAGCAGCGCCCTCGCCCCCGCCTCCCGGCAGGGCGACACCCTCGCCCCCGCCTCCCGGCAGGGCGACACCCTCGCGACCGGCCCCGCCCTCCGGCAGGGTGACGCTCCCGCGAGCGAGCTCGGCGCCGGACCGGGCGGCGCCCGCGCGGGCGGCGCCGACCCACGACTGGGCGGCGCCCGTGCGGGCCAGACCGCCTCCCGACAGGGATAGGAGCAGGATGTCCTACGATCTGCTGCTGGCCGGCGGCGAGGTCATCGACGTCGGCGGCGGGCATGTCGGCCGCTACGACGTCGGCGTGCGGGGCGGCCGGATCGCCGCGGTCGCCCCCGCCCTGCCCCGGCACGAGGCCCGCGAGGTCGTCGACGCCCGCGGCAAACTGATCACGCCCGGCCTGATCGACCTGCACACGCACGTCCACCCCGGCGCCACCTACTGGGGGATCGACCCCGACCCCGTCGCCTGGTACACCGGGGTGACCACCTGGGTCGACGCCGGCTCGGCCGGCGCGTACGCCATCGAGTCCCTGCGTGCCGCCGTCACCGACTACCAGGTGCGGGTCGCGGCCCTGCTCAACGTCTCGGCCGTCGGTCTGACCGCGCCGGACGGGGAGAGCCGCGAGCTGGCCAACTGCGACGTCGACCTCGCCGCGGCGACCCTGGCGGGCAATCGCGACCTGCTCTTCGGCGTGAAGGTCCGCATGGACGGCAAGACCGTGGGCGCCAACGGGCTGGAGCCGCTGCGCCGGGCGATCAAGGTGGCCGAAGCGGGCGAGGTCCCGGTCATGGTGCACATCGGCGTCGCGCCACCGTCCGTGGACGAGGTGCTGCGCCTGCTGCGGCCCGGCGACATCGTCACCCACTGCGCCAGCGGGCTGGCCAGCGGCATGGTCGAAGGAGACGGCATCGCACCCGCCGTGGTCGAGGCGTACGCCGCCGGCGTGCTGTTCGACATCGGGCACGGGTCCGGAGGGTTCGCGTTCGACGTGCTCGACGCACAGCTCAAGGCCGGCATGACCCCCCACACGATCTCCTCCGACCTGCACGCGCGGTGCCTGTACGGGCCCGTGTTCGACCTGCCGACGACGATGACGAAGCTGCTCGCCGTCGGCCTGCCGCTGGAGGAGGTGGTCGCCGCGGCCACGGTGCGTCCCGCCCAGGCGCTCGGCCTGCCCGGCGGCGCGGGCACGCTGGCCGTCGGCGCCCGGGCCGACCTCGCGGTGTTCGCGCTGGAGGAAGGCGCGTTCGAGCTGGTCGACTCGCACCGGCAGCTCCGGGTCTCGGACCGGCGGCTGGTCAACGAGCTCACCTATGTCGCCGGCCGCCCCCTGCCTCCCCGGCTGCCGCCGCACCCCAAGCCCTGGATCCCGCTCACGGACGCCCAGCACGAGGCGTTGCGCCGGCGGTCCGGCCGGGTCCGCGCGCTGCTCTCCGCTCCCCTGGTCGGCGCGGACGGGCTGGCCGAGCAGTTCCCCCGGACACCCTGAGGGGTTCACCAACAGGCGGCGATCCTGTCCAGCACCGGCGCCGGGTACATCCCGTAGTTGTAGAAGTCGACGGCCGCCGCGCCGGCGGAGGCGCAGGCGGCCACTTTGGCGGCCAGATGCGCGGCGTCGAGGGTGTCCGGGTGACCCGGCCGCAACACCACCCGCACCGGGCACCTGCCGCCGGCCGCCGCCGCGACCGAGGCCACGTCGGCACGGACCCGTGCCACGTCCCGCACGTAGCCCAGGCACGCATAGCCGTCGGCCACGGCCGTCAGCGCGGGCACGTCCACCCCGAGCCGCCAGCCCTGCTCGGCCGCGGGCGGACCCTCAGGGGCTCCGTCGCCGTAGCCGAGCAGCGCGCCGGTCAAGTCCAGATACACCAGCTCGCCACCGTCCTCGTGCACGGCGGCCGCCACATTCCGGGTCAACGCGGTCACCACACCCTGCCGTACGGCGAGAAAGTCGTCGAGCTCGTCACCCACCGCGGCACGTAGCGCCGGCAGGTCGGCGGGCGTGGCCGGGGCGCCGCCCTCCAGCGCCCGGTCGAGATGGCCGGCCACGGCCGCGCGCAGCCGCTCGGCGTCCACCCCCGCAGCCTGCGCCGCGTTCCGGCAATCGACGCAGAAGCACAACCCCATCAGCAGCCGCTCACCCGGGCCCAGCGGGACGAAGGAGCGCTCGTGGTGGTGTCCGTGGTCGAAGGTCCCGTACGAGAGCGCCTCGGCCACCACCGGCCCCACCGCCGCCGCCGTGCGGGCCAGCGCCACCGCGTAATCGGCCACGTCCGGGTTCGCCGGGCACAGGTCGGCGATCAGCCGGTCGCCGAAGCAGGTCTCGGCGCACACCTCGGGAAACGCGCTGCCCAGCGTGGTGTTGTGCAGGAACACCGTCCAGGCGAGCACGTCGCCCGCCCGCTCCCGCAGCCGCGCCACGGCCTCCTGCTCCACGAGCGGCTGCCCGGGCGGGCGCAGCCGCACTCCCTTCCAGACCTCCGGAGGCAGCGGCAGGAACACGCCGTCACGCCGGTGCACCACCCGCCCGGCCTTTCCCCGCGGCACCACGTCGCGCGCCTGATGGTAGGCGACGGCGACGGTCACCGCCGCGACGCCCCGCTCGCGCACCCGCGCCAGCACCTCGTCCACACCCTCGTCCACCAGGTCGGAGGGAAAGACGAAGAGGCTGCTGCGGGGAAGCATGGACAGATTGCACCACACGGCCCGGGGGCCCGCGGGAAGCGCCCTACCCGAAGACGGCGGGCGGGGGCACCGGGGCCAGGACGGAGTCGCCGTCCTTGATGGGGTACGCGCCCGCGATGAAGTTCGTCAGCGCCTCTCCGTGCACGCACCTGGCCTGGGTCAGCCCGCCTGCCGCGCGCCTCGCGAGCAGGTCCACCGGCAGACCCGTACGCGAGGCCGCCACGATGAGGTTGCCGAAACGGCGGCCCCGCATGACGCCCGGCTCGGCCAGCAACGCCACATGGCGGAACGTGCCGGTCACGGTGGCCAGCAGGCGCCTGGCGAAGGCCAGCCCCTTGCCGTCCGCCAGGTTGATCAACAGGGTGCCGTCCGGGCGCAACACCCGGGCGATGTCGCCCATGTACTCGGCCGTGGCCAGCTCCACCGGCATCGTCGCCCCGGTGAACGCGTCCAGCACCACCAGGTCCGCCGAGCCGTCCCACACCTTGGCGGTGCCCTCACGGCCGCCTTCCACGATGACCTTCAGCCGGGGCACGGATCGCAGCTCCAGCTGCTCGCGTACCAGATTGACCAGCAGGCCGTCGGGCTCGATCACGATGTGCCTGGAGCCGGGGCGGGTGGCGGCGACGTAGCGGGGGATCGTGCAGGCGCCGCCGCCCACGTGGACGCAGCTGAGCGGTCCGTCCTGGAGAAGGTCGATAACGTCCGCCATGAGACGGACGTACTCGAATTCGAGGAATGTGGGGTCTTTCAGATCCACATACGACTGAGGTACGCCATCCTTGGACAGCACCCAGCCGTCCTGCCTGTCCAGATCCCGGAGGAGTTCGACCTCTCCGAACGTCACCGGATAAAGGCCGGGCATCGGTTCCCGCTGTCCACGTGTCACGCTGATCCCTCCCGGGAGAAACCGTATGCGACGACGAAGGCTGATTGTGCTCGTTATCGCGGTTGTCGCGATAGTCGGGGCGAGCGCGTTCGCGGTCTTGGCGTCCAGCCGGGTCAAGGGGAGTGCGTCGAAGACGGCGGCCGCGTACTTCGCCGCGTGGCGCAAGGGGGACATCACGGGCATGGAGCGGTTGGTGCACGAGCCGCCGCCCGACTTCGTGGCCCGGCATCGGGCGTTGTCGGACGAGCTGCACGTCGAGTCCATCCAGCTGACCCCAGGGCCGTTGAAGAGCCTGGGGGAGGGGGCCGCCGAGGTGCCGTTCGCGGGGGTGCGGCAGTTGGCCGAGTTCGGGGCGTGGCCGTTCGACAGCACGCTGCGGCTGGCCGTTCGGGACCGGGCGTGGAAGGTGTTATGGGCGCCCGAGACGCTCCACCCGCTGCTCAAGGACGGCGGGCGGCTGGAGCTGGGCGAGATCGACCTGACGACGGCCGAGCTGGTCACCAGCGAGGGCGAGCCGATCCCCAACGACAGCTACGCCGAGGCGTACCTCGACCCGCTCAAACCCGAGTTCGCCGAGGCCAACCAGGGCTGGGAGCTGGTGCTGAAGGTGCCTGGGCAGCCGGACCGGCCGCTGCTCAGCAAGCAGCCCGAGGCGAACGTCGAGCGCACGACACTGTCGCGGCCCGTCCAGGCGGCGGCCGCCCGGGCGCTGGACGGCGTGAAGGACTCCGCGATCGTCGCCATCCGCCCGAGCACCGGCGAGATCCTGGGGCTGGCCGACCGCCTCGAAGAGAACTACAGCGCCGTGCAGGACCTTTTCCCGCCGGGCTCCGTCTTCAAGACGATCACGGCGGCGGCGCTGCTCGCGAACGGCCTCGAGCCGTTCGCGGAGGTCCCATGCCCGGGCAGCTACACCGTCCCCGGCCATCGGACCATCGTCAACGACGGGGAGGTGGATCGCGGCCTCATCAGCTTCACCGACGCGTTCGCCCATTCGTGCAACACGGCCTTCGTCGAGCAGGCCACGACCAGGCTGAGCTGGGAGGACCTGGTGGAGACGGCGAACGAGTGGGGGTTCGGCCGGCCGATCATGACAGGCATCCGCGGAAGCTGCGGCACCGTCGGGCAGAGCGGCGACATGGACACGTTCGCCGAGGACGTGATCGGCCAGGGCGAGGTCGTCACCACCCCGCTCTGCATGGCGGCGCTCGCCGCGGCCGTGCAGAGCGGCACCTGGCGCTCGCCCAGGCTGCTGTCAGAGGAACAGGTGAGCCGCATCGAGGGCACGCCGCCCAAGCCGGCGCCCATGGACGAAGGCGTCGTGACGGCGCTGAGGGACATGATGACCGCCGTGGTCGACTACGGCACGGCGGCCGACGCCGGGCTGCCGGACGGCGTGGCGGGCAAGACCGGCACCGCGGAGGTGGTCGACGGGGAGGCCCATGCCTGGTTCATCGGTTACCGCGACGACCTGGCGTTCTGTGTGTTCGTCCGGCACGGCGGCAGCGGCGGCGCGGTCGCCGCTCCTATAGCCGCCCGTTTCCTTAATGGGCTCTAACCTACGGTACCGTAGGTTTCATGACGACCATCACCGTTAAGCCTAGGCTGCGAGGCTGGTTGCACACTGGAGCGCTGCCCGTGACGCTGATCGCCGGGTTCGTGCTCGTGGCGCTCGGCCCGACCTTGCAGGCCCGTGTGGCCTCCGCTGTCTACGCCGTCACGTCGGCGTTGTTGTTCGGCATTTCGGCCACCTATCACCGCAGCACGCTCGGCCCGAAGCTGGCGGAGTTACTACGCAGGTTCGATCATGCCAACATCTATTTGATCATTGCTGGCACGTATACGCCGTTCGCCCTGCTGGCTCTGGACGGGGTCCCCCGGCTGGCGGTGTTGAGCGTCATCTGGGGCGGCGCGCTGGCGGGCGTGTTGTTCCGGGTGTTCTGGCTAGGTGCGCCGCGCTGGCTCTACACCGTGCTCTATCTGGTGCTCGGCTGGACCGCGATCTTCGTCATGCCGCAGTTGCTCGAGGGGGCGGGCGTGGCCGCGGTCGTGCTGGTGGCCCTCGGGGGCGTGTTCTACTCGGCCGGGGCCGTGGTCTACGGGCTGCGCCGCCCCGACCCGTCACCACGCTGGTTCGGCTTCCACGAGGTGTTCCACGCGTTCACCATCGCCGCTTACCTGGTCCAGTACATCGCGGTGTCGATTGTGGTCTACTCCCATGCATAAAGAACTCCACTTTGTGGGTAGATGTACCGTAAATTTTACGCACGTGTCGGCGTTCCGCCGGAGGAACGTACGGCCGATCTGCCCACAGTGGAGTGGACATGGACGTACACACCCGCCTTGCCCGCCACCTGCTCGTCGACGGCTACCGCCTGGTGCTCGACCTGGAGCTGAGCCGGGGCTCCTGGCTCGTCGACGCCCGCAACGGCCGCCGCTACCTCGACTTCTACACGTTCTTCGCCTCCGCCCCGCTCGGCGTGAACCCGCCGTTCGACCCCGACTTCGTCCAGCTGCTCGGCCAGGTGGCGCGGAACAAGCCCGCCAACCCGGACATGTACACCGAGCATCTGGCCGACTTCGTCGACACCTTCGTCCGCGTGCTGGGCGACCCTGAGCTGCCGCACCTCTTCTTCGTCGAGGGCGGCGCCCTGGCCGTCGAGAACGCGCTCAAGACCGCCTTCGACTGGAAGAGCCGCCACAACGAGGCGGCGGGCCGCCCGCGCGAGCTGGGGACCAAGGTCCTGCATCTGACGCGGGCCTTCCACGGCCGCAGCGGCTACACCATGAGCCTCACCAACACCGAGCCCGGCAAAACCGACCGTTTCCCCAGGTTCGACTGGCCGCGCATCGACGTCCCCGCCATCCACTTCGGCGACGTCGAGGCGGCCGAGGAGCGCGCGCTGGCACAGGCGCGGGAGGCGTTCGAACGCCATCCGCACGACATCGCCTGCTTCATCGCCGAGCCGATCCAGGGCGAGGGCGGCGACAACCACATGCGTCCGGAGTTCCTGCAGGCCATGCAGCACATGTGCCATGAGTACGACGCGTTGTTCGTGCTCGACGAGGTCCAGACGGGCGGCGGGACGACCGGGACGCCGTGGGCGTACCAGCAGCTGGGGCTGGCCCCCGACGTGGTGGCGTTCGCCAAGAAGGTCCAGGTGGGCGGAATCATGGCGGGCCGGAGGGCCGACCAGGTCACCGACAACGTGTTCCAGCTGAGCGGCCGGATCAACTCGACGTGGGGAGGCGGGCTGGTGGACATGGTCCGCAGCCGGGGCATCCTCGAGATCATCGAACGTGACGGCCTCGTCCAGCGCGCCGCCGCGCTGGGCAACGTGCTGCTCGAACGCCTCACCAAGCTGGAGGCCGAACGCCCTGAAGCGGTGTCGGGCGTGCGCGGGCGCGGCCTGATGTGCGCCTTCGACCTGCCCGATCAGGCCGCGCGCGACGCTCTGGTGACCCGGCTCAGGGAGGAGCACGGCGTGCTCGTGCTGCCCTGCGGCCCCCGCTCGGTACGCCTGCGGCCGGCCCTCAACATCCCTGAGCCCGACCTCGACCATGGCTTGAGCGCCCTGTCGGAGGCTCTTACTGGGTGACGCTGGTCGCGGTGCGGCGCGGCCCGAAGTACCGCCAGAAGAAGTTGATCAGTACGGTCACGGGATCGCCGGCTGGGCGAGCTGGGGCAGCGGCTCAGGCGGCCCGGCCAGGTCGCCGGCCACGAAGATCTCGGGATGGCCGGAGACACGCAGCTCTTCCGTGGTCGTGATCCTGCCGCCCTTGCCCTGCGGCAACCCCCAGTCGGCCAGCGTCCGGAGGGGCACGCACCACCGGGCCGGGACCGGTTGGTGCAGCCCACCGGCACCAGAACGTGACGACGATCAGCACACCCACCAGACGGCACCATACACGCGGGGCCGTGTTAGGAGCGGGCTTCCACCTGCACGCTCACGCCACCCCGCCACGGTGGGCACATCTCATGCCAGACGCTGCGACTGACATGGGATCGCCAAGCTGATTAAAGACGCTCACGCTCGTCTGGGGGCCAGTGGCCGGGTCCTCCAGGTAGTGCTGCGATCGCCGCTACAGGGTCGCCGCGTCGCTCAGGGAGCAGATCGGCACGTTCGGCCACCGAGCGGCGGAGGTGCGCGGCCTGCTGCGGGCACACGGCACACCTACATCGTAGAGAACTCGCCACGAGCGGGCCCACGCCGCACGACCGTGCCCGGCCAGGGCGGCAACGTGATCCTGGCGGGCACGGCAGTCCACGCCGCGATCGACTCGGTCCCGGGCACCGGCTATTGCCGACGGGACAACCAGAGGCCGATGGCCGTGACGCGGGAGTCCACACCCAGTTTGGCGTAGATGCGATTGACGTGGTTCTTGACGGTCTTCTCGCTGAGGAACAGGAGTTGTGCGATCTGGCCGTTGGACTGGCCAGTGGCGATGAGGTCCATGACCTCGGCCTCGCGTTTGCTCAGGGACGTGAACACGCTATCGAACGCTGTGTCGTCGACTCTCATCCGGCCTCCGGGGCGCGAAGACGGTCAGATCGCCGAGGGCCCCCGTGCTTCCGGCGTTAGCGGTAGACAGCGAGCATAACTCGCAAAGTCAGGATTTGGGGGCGTTGTCGGGAGAAAACGACGACGGCCGGTCCTCTTCGGACCGGCCGTCGTGCTCTGGGGTGAGTGAAGGGACTTGAACCCTCGACATCCAGGACCACAACCTGGCGCTCTGCCAACTGAGCTACACCCACCACGGCCACCCGTTGCGTGGCGGCACAGGAAAAGTGTAGCGGGGTTCGGGAGTCTTTACGCCACTCCTTTAGCCGCTGACATGCTCTGCCAGCGATCTCGCGGTCGCCGAGTCGGGTCCCGGCTGGTCCACGAAGATCGCCGCACGGTAGTAACGCAGCTCCCTGATGCTCTCCGTGATGTCGGCCAGCGCGCGGTGCCCGCCCTGCTTCTCGGGCGCGGCGAAGTAGACCCGTGGGTACCAGCGGCGGACCAGCTCCTTGATCGACGAAACGTCGATCATCCGATAGTGCAGATAGGCGTCCACCGCCGGCATGTCCCTGGCGAGGAACGTGCGGTCGGTGCCGATCGAGTTGCCGCACAGCGGCGCCTTCTTCGGCTCCGGCACATGGCGGCGGATGTAGTCGAGCACGAGCGACTCCGCCTCCGACAACGTCACCCCGCTCCCCAGCGCGGGCAGCAGCCCGGAGGCGGTGTGCATCTCGCGCACCACTTCCGACATCTGCTCCAGCGACTCGGGCGGCGGTTTGATGACCACGTCCACGCCCTCGTCGAGCTGATTGAGCTCGCTGTCGGTGATGACGCACGCCACCTCCACCAGCGCGTCACGCCCGAGGTCGAGCCCGGTCATCTCGCAGTCGATCCAGACCAGCAAGTCACTCATGAGATCTCCTCGCCCAGCGGCTCGGAGCAATCCGCCCGCTTGTTACCCCACCAGACTAGTGCCACTGCTCACGCGGGCTTGAGCGAGCTCAAAACCTTGCTCACCACATCGGTGCCCAGATTGTCCGGTACGGAGATGTAGAGGAGGGCAGGGCGCTCACCGGAGCCGCGATCCATGAGCACGATCGCCCCGTTCTCCTTCTTCCACTTGTAGCCCTTCTCCTCCGACACCTTGGTGAAGTCGAGCTCGAACTGCAGCAGCCACGCGTCGCGATCGCCGATCTTCATGGCCTTGTCCGCCACGATCTTGCTCTCGTGCGGCGGCGAGTAGAACCTGGCGAAGTCCACGAAGACGGCCTTCGCCGTGTCTCCCATGCCGGCGGCGCCGCTATAGGGGTAGAGCTCGTTGAGCAGCCCCGAGTAGACGTTGCCGATCCAGTCGTCGTCCTCGACGAAGTCCTCCTGCGAGACGGCCTGCACCCCGGCCGACCACAGCTGCTGCGTCGGGCTCGGGGTCGCGGGATTGAGCTGCGCGGGCACCGTCCAGCCCTGCGGCACCGGGTACGAGATCCCGGCCCGCGAGTCGGTGATCCGGCCGTCGACCGGCTGGGGCGGCGGCTCGCCGGTGCCCTGGCTGGGCGGCTCGTTGGACGGCGGTTCATTGCCGGGCGGCTCCTGGGACTCCGACTGCTCCGTCGGCGACGGCAGCGCGACCTCGGGGCTGCTCCTGTTGACGAAGAAGATCCCCGCTACCACGATGAGCGCGACCACCACCAGCGCCGCCAGCCCGCCGAACACCCAGGGCAGCGGATTGCTCTGCTTGGGCGGCGGGCCGTAGCCGGGGCCGGGCAGCTGCGCGCCGCTCCACTGCTGGGCGGGCGGCGTGGGCTGCCCGTAGGCGGATTGCCCGAAGGTGGGCTGTCCGTACTGGAGCGTGGGGTTCGCCGGCGTCGCCGACCAGTCCGGCCGTGACTGCTGCTGCGGTCCGGAGGCGGCCTGCGGCTGGGGGTGCTGCGGCCCGGAGGCGGGCTGTTGCGCCGGCTCCTGCGCATGTGTGGCGTCGGTCCACTGGTTGCCGTCCCACCAGCGCAACTTGGGCTCGCCGTACGGGTCCGGATACCAGCCCGCGGGGGTCTGCGAGGTCATGTTCGCCAGATTAGTAAGAACTCCCTTGATATGCATTGCTGCGAAGGCATCAACACTTGTAGGTGAAGGTGGCCTTGTCCGTACGCACCGGGCCCGGCGTCAGGATCCGCAGCGTGGCGGTGGCCTTGACGTTGCTCTTGCCCGACAGCGACCACCTCAGCGGCAGCTCGTAGGACGTCTCGTCGGACCTCGTACGCAATGTTCCCTTGACGACTGTCTTGTCCAGGTTCTTGCGCCATTCGAAGGTGATCTCGCCGGGCGCCCCGTTGGTGACGACCTTTCCTGTGATCAGGACCTTGCTGTCGCAGCCTTGCGTCTTCTTCGGCGCCACCACGTCGATCGACTGGACCGCCAGCTCCGGCGCGCTGCCCGCCTTCAACCAGGCCAGGATCGCCCCGGCCATGATCACGGCGAAAACGGCCGTGGCCCAGATCGTCCGCCACCGGCGTGCCCGCGAGGCCCTGGGCCGCTTGCCGTCCGGGCGGTGCACGGTGCGCGCCTCGTCCCGTCCTGCCCGCCAGATCCGCTCCGCCGTCGTCTCCGGCCGCTGCTCCTGCGTGCCGATCCCCGGCCCGAACTGCAGCGGCCGTGCCGCCGACGCCCCCTTGGGCACGTGCAGCAGCGTGACGATGTCGCCTTCGTCCCTGGGCGGGGCGGGCGGCTGCGCGTACGTCCGCGGCTGCGCGAACACCGACCTGCCGCGTGCCGCCTGCGCCAGCCCTTCCCGGCTGATCGCGCCGCCGGGCAGCGCCGACTGCTCGCTGATCAGCGTGCTGCGCGCGGCCGCCAGGCCGAGTGTGCCGGCCATGGCCGCGACACGTTCTAACAGCTGAGCGACCTGCGCCGCGGCCGGCGGGGAAGGGCCGACCTGCGGCGAGCCGGCGCCGACGTGTGGCGTGCCCGGCCCGACGGAGCTCGAGGAGGCGGCCAGCCCGCGGGCGAGGGCCGCCCAGCCGGCCACGTCCCGCTCGGGCGGGGACACCTGGCCGCGGATCGCGTCGGACAGGCCGCGCTCGGACAACAACGCGGCGCCCTCCGCGGTGATCACCACGGTGCCCGGGTGCACGGAGCCGTGCGTGACTCCCGCCGTGTGCAGCGCGATCAGCGTCTGGGCGGTCTCCACCAGGACGGACACCGCGCCCGCCGGGTCGATGGGACCGCCGGCGAGGAGGTCGCCCACGGTCGGGCTGACCGCTTGTGCCGTCAGCAACCACACCTGGTCGCCTGCCGCCACCACGTCCGCCACCGGGATCAGGCCGGTCATCCCGCCCAGCACCAGTCGCTGGTCGGTCATGACCGCCTGGACCACGCGGTCGCGTACGCCGGGCAGGCCGATGATCCTCGGATCGAAGAGCAAGGCCCCGGCCCTGCGACCGTCGGGCGAGATCGCGTCGATCCAGTTGCCCAGTTCGGTCATCCAGGTGTGCTCGGTGAGCCGGAATCCAGCGATATCGTTCGTAGGGTTGTTCATCGCCGTCGCCCCCCGGCGCTGCTAGCGCTTCCTTCTCTGGCGTCCCGCCACACGGCGTCCCACCGCAAGTGTGACCGGAACCGCGCCGGACGTCATCAGGCCGAACGCGACGAACGCGGACTGCGCCACGCCGACGGCCTCGATCCTGGGCACTTCGGTCGGCACCTCGTCTCCTGGGCCGTCCGTGTTCGTGCCCGTGGGCGACGCGGTATCCGACGATGTCGGCGATTGCGTGGACGGGGTCGGCCGGATGGTGGGCTGTGTCTGCGTCGGAGTGGGTGTGGCGGAGGCCGGCGGGCGGGTGCCGTCCGGCACAGTCGCCGTGCCGCTCACCTCGGGCCCGGCCGTCTCGGTCGGGGTGGGGGCCGGCTTCTTGGTCTTGGTGGGCTTCTTGGTCTTGGTCCTGACCGGCGTGGGTGTGGCGGTGGCCGTCGTGGTGGGGGCGGCGGCGGCGCTCGTCGTCGGGGCGGGCGCCGGAGTGTCGCTCGTCGTGGCCGTCGGCTCGGGTGTGGTCTCCTCCGGCGTGGGCGACGCCTCTTCGGTCTCGGCCGGTTCGCCTGTGTACGGCGACGCGGCGCTCGGCGTGGTCCTGGTGGTCTGCGCCTGGAGCACCGGCTCGTCGGCGGAGGACGTGCTGATGATCACAATGGCGCCGATCAGCACGCCGGCCGCGACCGCGCCGATGCCGATCTTCGCGGGAAGCCTGCCCAGCACGCCGGACGGGTCGCGAAAGCGTGTCTCGGCGAGCGAGGTCTGAGTCTCCGGGGGGTCCTCGAGCGGGCTGGGGAAGAGCAGGACCAGCAGGCCGGCGAGGGCGGCCAGGCGGCGCCGCCCGCGTTCCTCCCAGTCCGGGCCGTACCCCTCGGCCGCGACGGCCTCCAGCTCGGTCAGGAACGCCTCCGCCGAGGGCGGGCGCTCGGCGGGATCCTTGGCCAGGCCGCGCTCGACCAGGCCGCGCAGCGCCGCGGGCACCTCCTCGGTCGGGGGAGGGGCGCTCTGGTGCTGATGGGCCAGCGCGACCAGGTTCGTTGCTCGGTAGGGGCGGGTGCCGGTCAGACACTCGAAGAACACCACGGTGGCCGCGTACACGTCGGTCGTGGGTCCGGCGGGCGTGCCCGTCCACTGCTCGGGCGCCATGTACGGCGGGGTGCCCGCCGCGCTGGCCTCCTCGCCCGCCCGGACCGCGATGCCGAAGTCCACGAGCTTGCTGGTGCCGTCGCCCTGCACCATGACGTTCTCGGGCTTGAAGTCGCGGTGGACGACGCCGATGGCGTGCGCCGAGGCCAGGCCCTGGAGCGAGCCCTTGAGCACCGTCAGCGCGGCCTCAGGCCCCGTGGGGCCCTCGGACCTGAGGAGCTCGCGGAGCGAGACCCCGTTGATCAGCTCCATGATGATCGCCGCGCCCTGGCCGGACTCGACGTAGTCGATCAGGCGGGCGTGGTGCGCGCTCTGCAACGTGGCCAGCAGCCTCGCCTCGTGACGGAAGCGGGCGACGAAGCCCATGTCGGATCTCAGCTCGTCGCTGAGAAACTTGATGGCAACCTCTACACCGTCGTAGTCGCGCCTGGCCAGCACGACTCGACCGGCGGCTCCCGAGCCCAGTTCGCGAACCCCGGTATAGCCGGGGACCCCCCATTGCCCTTCGCCGTACATAACGGCCTCCTCTGGACTTGTCTGGGCCCCCACCCGCACCAACCGGGCGTAGCTTAACCAGAAGGAACCGCTTTCCCGCTACCAATATCCTGAAAAGTCTGGATTACGACTCCTAGTCAACCTTGCCGGGAGTGTCGGACGTCTCGGGCCGCGGCTCCTTGGTGGGCCCATCCTCGGACGGGCACTCGGGCGTGACGCCGGAGGCCGTGTCGCTGCCGTTGGCCGCCGCCGGGTCCGTCGAGGCCGTCACGGACCACTTCGTCCCGCAGGGGAGCTCTTTGACCGGGAGCGTGAAGGTCCTGGTGTAGGACGTCTCGCCGGACAGCGTCTCCGATCTCGTGTCGCCGAGTTCGCCCGCCGAGAACGCCACGGTGAGGCGTACCGGCTGGGTGTTCGAGGTGAGCACCTGGACGGTGGCCGTGAGGCCGTCGCCGGGACCGGCCCGCAGGATCGACACCCGCCGCACCTCTGCGGGTTTCGGTGGGCACGGGACCGAGGTCTGCGCGGTGGCCGTCCGGCCGCCCGCGGTCACCTTCACCGACAACGTCGCGCCGCAGGGGCGGGACCTGAAGGTGTGGGTGAGCGTGCGGGAGTAGGAGGTCTGGCCGGACAGGTTCGCCGTGCGGGTGCCGATCGGGTCGCCGTTCAGCGCGAACTCGGCCTGGACCGGGATCTCGGCGGTGCCGCTCGCCGTGACCCTGATCCTGGCCTGGGCGACGCGGGAGGGCGCGGCGGGGATGACGAGGCCGACACGCAACCCGGTCACCCTCGTGGGACAGGGCGGCACGGTCACCGAGGCTGTCCTGTCGCCGCCGGGGGCCGCGGGGGAGGTGCTGACGGTCAGCGTGATCGTCTTGCCGCACGGGCGCCCTCCCATGGACCAGGTGAGCGTGCGCGTGTAGGTCGTGGAACCGGCCAGGCGCACGCGCTCGGTGCGGCCGTCCGTGCCGGAGGCCGCCCAGGTCGCGGTGGCGGTGACGGCCGCCGTGCCGCTGGCACGCACGTTGATCGTGGTGGCGACCCCGTTCTCGGTGACGATGAGGTCACCGAGGCCGATCGCGAGCACCGACGTGGCCGGCGACGGCGTGATCACCGTCGGCGTCGGGGTCAGGGTGGCCGTCGCGGTCGGAATCGAGGTGGGTGTGGTGGTCGGGGTCGGGGTCGGGGTGGGCGTCCGGGTCCGCGTGGGCGTGGTCGCGGGTCTGGTGGACGCCGGAGGCGACACACTCGGGCTCTCCTCGGGCAGGACCGCCGCCGGTGTGTTCTCGGAGTCGGTCCCGGGCGTGCTCTCCGGGCTGCTCTCAGGCGTCTCCTCCGGCGTCGGCTCCGGTGTCGTCGGAGGGGCCGAGGCCGGCTCGGGGGTGAGCTCGGTCGGCGGCACGGCCGCCGCCGCGCCGATCGGGCCCGCGGGCGTGGGCTCCCTGTTGGCCACCACGACCACGACCGCCACCGCCACGGCGGCCGCCAGCGCACCGCCTATCGCCACCCGCGCGACAGAGCTCGCGTTCGAGCGCAGCCCGCGGAAGACCGTCCTCGCCAGCGACGTGGACACCTCCGGCGTCGCCGCCGGCGGCGGTGTGGGCAGCAGCAGGGCGAGCAGGGCCACCAGCGCGGCCAGCCGCCGTTTGCCCCGCTCCTCCCAGTCCTCGCCGTACGCCGCCCTGGCCACCGCATCCAGCTCGGCCACGAAGTCCAGCGCGCTCTCCGGCCGCTGCCCCGGATCCTTGGCCAGACCGCGCCTGATCAGCCTGTGCACCGGCTCGGGCGTGTCGTGGAACGGTACAGGGGCGTGGACGTGCTGGTAGCCGAGCACGCTCGGCTCGGTCGAGCGGTACGGCCGATGCCCGGTCAGGCATTCGAAGAAGACCGCGGTGGCCGCGTACACGTCGGTCGAGGGCGAGGCCGGCCGCCCCTCCCACAGCTCGGGCGCCATGTACGGCGGCGTGCCCTCCGGGCGGGCGACCGTGCCCCGCCGCACGGCGATGCCGAAGTCGACGAGCTTGCTGATCCCGTCGTCCCTGACGATGACGTTCTCGGGCTTGTAGTCCCGGTGCACGAGCCCCAGCGTGTGCGCCCTGGCCAGGCCGAGCAGCGAGCCCTTCAGCACGACCAGCGCCGCCTCGGGCTCGGTCGCGCCGTGCTCGCGCAGCAACGCCCGCAACGAGACCCCGTTGACCAGCTCCATCACGATGCAGGCCCCGCCGGCGTCCTGGATGTACTCCCACATCGTGGCGATGTGGGGGTCGCGGAGCGTGGTCAGCAGCCGCGCCTCCGACTGGAACCTGGCCAGCGCGGCAGGATCGCCCAGCAGGTCCGCGGCCAGATACTTGATCGCGACCTTGACGCCGGTCTCGTCGTGCACGGCCAGCACGACCCGCCCGCTGGCGCCCGTGCCGAGTTGTCTGACTTCCGTGTATCCGGGAGCGCTCCACTCCATATGCCTCTCCCATCAGGAGCCGGCCCACCTAATGAGACGTGCGATCAAGGAGTCGGGTTTGCCAGGTGGTACCGGATTTATGGAACTACTCCCGATGGAGGATGTGAACAGGAGCATCGATACCTTCTGGGAGCAACGGATCTGGCTCGGGCTCGCCCCACGACGTGACCAGCGGCAGCACGCCGGCCCATACCGGAAGGGCGTGGTCCTCCTCCTCGTCGACCGGCGCGCCACGCCGGATCTTGACCGACGCCTCCTCCAGGGACAGCGCCAGCACGGCCGTGGCGGCCAGCTCCTTGCGCGACGGCGGCCTGGCGTAGTCCCACTGGCCCGGCGCGAGCTGCTCGGTCAGCGCCCGCAGCCCGGTCAGCCGCTCCTCCGGGTCCGTCACCAGCCTGGGCCGGCCGTAGATGACCGCCGAGCGGTAGTTGACGGAGTGGTGGAAGACCGAGCGCGCCAGCACGATGCCGTCCAGATGCGTGACCGTGACGCACACCTCGCCGTCGCCGGCCGCGCGCAGCGTCGTGGCGCCCGTGGAGCCGTGCAGGTAGAGGGTCTCGCCGACACGGCCGTAGCCTGTGGGCACGACCATCGGGTGGCCGTTCACGACGACGCCCAGGTGGCAGATCAGGCCGGTGTCGAGGATCTCGTACAGGTCGTTCCTGTCGGTGCTGCCGCGCTCCTTGGAGCGGCCCAGCATGGTGCGAGGAGTGGTGGAGAGCATGATTCGACCGTAGCCGCGAAGTGGACCTATCCTGTAGGGCCACTATCGACCCCTTCATAGGGACCACTTCCGTGCGTACCTCTGTTGACCTGCCCGTTTCCCTGTCGCGAGACGCGGCCGAGCCGCTGACTGCGCAGCTGGCCGACTGGCTGCGGCGCGCCATGCTGGACGGCGCGCTGGCGCCCGGTGAGCGGCTGCCGTCCACCCGGGCCCTGGCGGCCCAGCTGGAGGTGAGCAGGACCGTGGTCACGGAGGCGTACCAGCAGCTGTACGCCGAGGGCTGGCTGGACGGGCGGCACGGCTCGGGCACCTTCGTGGCGGACATGGAGGCGCCCACGCGGCCTCGTGAGAGGGCATACGTGCCCACGCCGCCGCCCGCGCCCCCGGCCGCGCAGATCATCCTCACGGCCGGCGAGCCCTGGGTGCGCGACTACGACCGGGCGGCGTGGAAGCGGGCCTGGCGCAAGGCCGCCGACCTGCCGCCCCGTGCCGCGCCCGACCCGCACGGCCTGCCGCGCCTCAGAGAGCTGCTCGCCGACCACCTGCGCCGGGCCAGGGGCATCGCC
Organism: Nonomuraea polychroma; assembly: GCF_004011505.1. Lineage (NCBI taxonomy): Bacteria > Bacillati > Actinomycetota > Actinomycetes > Streptosporangiales > Streptosporangiaceae > Nonomuraea > Nonomuraea polychroma. Next base: position 7,236,458 of record NZ_SAUN01000001.1, on the reverse strand, counting down.
GTCGGCCCGGAGAACATCCTGGTCACCAGAGGCACCGGCAACGGCCTCGACCTGTGCGCGCTCGCCCTGCTCGGGGCCGGCGCCCGTGCCGGCGTGGAGGACCCGGGCTATCACGTGGCGCGGACCGTGTTCGCGGCCCGCGGGGCCGAGGTCGTCCCCTGCCCGGTGGACGAGGACGGTGTGATCGTGGACGGGCTGCCCGGCGACCTGCGGGTGCTCTACACGACGCCGGCCCACCAATACCCGCTGGGCGGGCGGCTGCCGATCCCGCGCAGGGAACGTCTGCTGGCGTGGGCAAGGAGCACGGGTGCGACGATCGTCGAGGACGACTACGACGCCGAGTTCCGCTACGACGTCGCCCCGCTGCCCGCGCTCTACGGCCTCGACCCCTCGCGGGTGGTGCTGCTGGGCACGCTGTCCAAGACCCTCGCGCCCGACGTCGGCGTCGGCTGGCTGGTCGGCGACCCCGAGCTGGTCACCAGGATCGCCGACCTGCGCCGCGCCGTGGCCGACCGCACCAGCGGACCCGTCCAGCAGGCCGTGGCCACCCTGCTGGAGCGCGGCGACCTCGACAGGCACCTGCGGCGCATGCGCCTGGAGTACGCCCGCCGCCGCGCCGTGGTCGTCGAGCTCCTCGCCCCCGTCTGCCGGCTGCACGGCGACACGGCCGGGATGCACGTGCTGGCGGAGCTTCCCGCGGAGGTGGTGCCCACCGTGGTCGAGCGGGCCAGGGAACGCGGCGTGCTGCTCGACTCCACCGAACGCCACCACCACGGGCGGGAGCGGCTGCACGGCCTGGTGATCGGCTACGGCTCCGCGTCGCTCGCCGACGTCCGCCGAGCCTGCCGCATCCTGGCCGACCTGATCAAGAACGCCTCCGGCTGATCCCGCCGCCCGGGAGCGCGGCGCTGGGCGGGTCAGGGAAGCGGCGGAGGCGGCTCCAGACGGCGGAGGACGGGCAGGGCACGGGTGGCGTACACCGGGTCGACGGGCAGCACGTGCCGGGCCCACCAGCGGGCGGGGACCGGGTCCGGTGACGGCTCGGTGAAGCCCGGGGCGTAGTCGTCATACGGCGGGTCGTACAGGTAACCCGTGGCGACCCCGTGCCGCTCCAGCTCGGCGATGGCCGCGTCCCTGTCGCGAACCAGCAGCGGGACCCGGAACAGCGGCTGATCGAGGTTGTCGCGCACGGCCGGTGCCACGGTGGGCAGCTCGGCCAGCCGGGCCACGCCCGCCAGCCGCCGTCCCCGATCGGCCGGGACCTTGGCCAGGCGCCGGGACTGGTACCAGCGGGCCAGGCGGCCCCGGCGCGCCCGGTAGTGGTGCAGATCGGCGCGGACCCAGGGGTCGAAGGGCGGCAGCGAAGGGGCTTCCTTGAGCGCCAGCTCCAGCCCGTCAGGGTCGAGCGCGATGCGGTAGCCCTCGCGTTCCTCCTGCATGCCGAGCAGGCGCATGAGCGTGAGCGCCGGGCGTACCAGATCCAGCTTGAGCGCCGCCTGGCGGGCCATGGAGGTGGCCACGCCGATCAGGTCCGCTCGCCACGACCCCGGGGCGAGCAGCTCGTCGCGGGCGCGTTCGAGTGCCCGCAGGTCGGACTCCCGCTCCACGGCGAGCACGCCGCCCGAGCCCGCGGCCGGGTGTTTGGAGAGGCTGAAGACCCCCGCCTGGCCGAACGTCCCCAGCGGTCGCCCGCCGATGGTCGTCTCCATGGCGTGCGCCACGTCCTCGATGAGAATCTTCCCGGCGAAGGCCTCGGCGCGGTCGGGCAGTCCGTAGAGATTGGTCGTGAGCACGGCGTCCACCGCGGCGAGATCGACCCGGTCGGCGTCGATGTTGCCGTCCCGCGGCGACAGCGGCGCGATCACCGGCCGCAGGCCGGCCGCGAGCACGAGGAAGAGGATCTCGTCGGCCGAGATGGGTGACATGAGCAGCCGCTGCCCTGGCGTGCACCAGTGGCGTAGTGCCAGGTAGAGGCCGAGGCGGTTGGAGGGCAGTGGCAGGCAGTGACGGGCCGTGCGCTCTGAGATAAGTTTCACCGCTGTACGACAGTACGCAAGCGCCCGTAGGTTTTCAACGCCTTGTCCGCGGTCTTGAGCAGAATCGGGTTGGCCATCACGGTGGCCCGGGTCTTGCGCACCGGCACCCGCATCATCCAGTGCACGCCCGCCGCCGGGCTCGCCGTGGCCACCCGTCCCTCGGCCACCTCCAGCTCGCCGTTCTTGAGCTTGTCCTTGTACTCCTTGTCGCCGCGGCCCATGTCGATCATCTGGATCCCGTCCGCGGCGGCCTGCTCGGCCATCGCCAGGTGGTGGATGAGGCCGGGGGAGTATTTGGCGAATTGCGTGTCGTAGGCGGGGAACCAGCCGGCGAGGGTCGTCCGGGTGCGCACCCCGAAATGCCCGGCCACGGGCTGGTCGTCCACGTAGATCATGTCGAGCACCCCGGCGAAGCTCTCCGATCGGGTCGCGAGCAGCCTCTCGACGAGCTCGACGATCCAGCGGTGCGCGAACCTGTCGGTACGTCCGGTGCGCCGGTATTGGTCGGTCTTCCAGCCGAGCAACGTGCGGAGCGGCCCCACATCGGTGATCGCGAAGTCGTGGCGCAACGTGCCGGCGTCCCGCTGGAGCTTGCGGGACTTGGCCAGGGTGGTCTTGTATGTCTTGCCGGAATGTTCCTTCAGCGTCGCGGTGTACCGCTCGTACCCGTCGCGCAAGTCGATGATCGGCGACGGGTAGCGCTCATGCCGATCGTTCAGCAGCGGCTGTCCGGACACCAGGTGGTCGAACTCGTAGACCGCCAGCCCGCAATCCTTGATCAGCCGACGCACGTCGATCTCGAGGTCCTTGGCGTGGACCAGGCCCTGGGCGTCGGTCAGCCCCGCGGCGACCGGTTTGCCGATGCCCAGTGGATGCCGTTCAAAGGGGAAGAATCCCACGATTTCCGGACCGTCGTAAAGCACGGCGACGCGGACCACATCTCGTAGTTCGCCCACGGTGACAGTGAATTCCGGGGACAGGAACGGGTTGTCGAAGGCGGGGTCGGACTCCTGAAGAGCCCGCCAACGACTCAGCTCTGTATTCCCCAGTTCGCGGGGGAGGGCAACGGTGACGCGCATGAGCTCCTACTGACGACATGCCTCGTTCATCACTGGGGCAGGCATGTATGGCCAGCCTAAGGGGTGTTTCTGGTGCTCAACGACGTGGCTGCGAATTCTTACAGAATTCTCAGCTGGCGTCCAGAAGCCGAGTGGCGTTCTAATGTGTGTCCATGACCGTACCTGGCATCGACCGGCCCCGCCTGGTCCAGTGGATGGGCCGGAACGTGCCCGACGCGGGCGAGCCCCTGGCCGTCTCCCTGATCTCCGGCGGCCGGTCGAACCTGACCTATTTGGTCGAGGCCCGCGAGCGCACGCTGGTGCTGCGCCGGCCGCCGCTCGGTCACGTGCTGCCCACCGCCCACGACATGCGGCGCGAGTGGCGCGTCATCTCCGCGCTCGCGCCGACCCCTGTGCCGGTGCCCGAGCCGGTCGCGTTCTGCGCCGACGAGGACGTGATCGGGGCGCCGTTCTATCTCATGGGGTACGTGGACGGCACCGCCGTACGGACCAGGGAGCAGCTCGGCGACCCGGCGCCCTCCCGGGCGAGGCAGCTGTCGGAGCGGCTGGCCGACGTGCTGGCCGCCATTCACGCCGTGGACTACCGCGAGGTGGGGCTGGGCGACTTCGGCAGGCCGGAGGGGTACATGGTCCGGCAGCTCGACCGGTGGTGCCAGCAGTGGGAGCGGTCGAAGACAGCCGACCTGCCGGAGTACGACCGGCTGGTGGACCGGCTGCGCAAGCGGCTGCCCGCCGAGTCGGCCGCGAGCTCCGGCACGCTCGTGCACGGCGACTACCGGCTGGACAACACGCTGATCCGGCCGGGCGATCTGGAGATCATGGCCGTGGTCGACTGGGAGATGTCGACGCTCGGGGACCCGCTGGCCGATCTGGGGCTGACGTTGACGTACTGGCACGATCGCGGGGACGAGGAGCGGGCCAGGATCCCCGTGGCGGGGGACGTGACGGTGGCGCCCGGCTTCATGAACGCCGCCGAGTTCGCCGGCCACTACGCGAAGGCGTCCGGACGCGACATTTCAGATCTCGGGTTCTATGTGGCCTTCGGTAACTTCAAGCTGGCGGTCATCGTGGAGGGTATCCACGCGCGGTTCCGGCAAGGTAAGACCGTGGGAGAGGGATTCGACGCGATCGGCTCCGCCGTGCCGACGCTGATCTCCCGCGCACACCGCATGCTCGACCACGCTTGACCCGGACAGGCTCTGCCGCGGCGGAACGCCGCAGAGGAAGCCCTGAGATCGCTGACCGCACCCCACGAGGAGCGAGCGCCATGAGCACAGTTGCACTGATCACCGGAGCGGCGAGCGGCATCGGGGCCGCCACGGCGCGGCGCCTGTCGGCGGGCGGCGTCAGGTGCGTCCTCGTCGACCTCGACGGCGCGGGCGTCGAGCGGCTGGCCAAAGAGCTGGACGGCACGTGGCTGGCCGCCGACGTCAGCCGCGAGGAGGCCTCACTCGAGGCGGTGGCGCTGGCCGAGCAGCGGTTCGGGCGGCTGGACCTGGTGCACCTCAACGCCGGGATCTCCGGCAGGGTGGACGTGACGGCGTTCGACGTGGAGCGCTACCGCCAGGTGATGGGGGTCAACGTCGACGGCGTGGTCTTCGGCGTACGCGCCGCCGTGCCGCTCCTGCTGCGCTCCGGCGGCGGCGCCATCGTGGTCACCTCGTCGCTGGCCGGTCTCGTGGGCTACGTCGGCGACCCGATCTACACCATGACCAAGCACGCCGTCGTCGGCCTGGTCAGGGCGCTGGCCGAGCCGCTGGCGGCGCAGAACATCCGCATCAGCGCCGTCTGCCCGGGCTTCACGGACACGCCGCTGGTGGCCGAGGCGCGAGAGATGTTCGTGAACGCCGGGTTCCCGCTGCTCACGGCCGAGAACGTGGCCGCCGCGGTCGAGTCCGCCTTCTACACCGACGTTCCTGGCACGCTTCTGATCGTCCAGCCCGGCAGGCAGCCGGTCCCGTACCGCTATGCCGGGGTCCCCGGTCCGGCCGGCGGGCAGCGCCCACCACGCGGCGATTAGCGGAGGGAGAGACGCGGACGGGCGCAGCCAACCGTAACTCTCTTGCAAGTAGGACGATTACCGTAATCAGGGCTGGGCCATGCTGTGTGCTCTGCCCTGATGACGTCCGCGACCTGTGAGGAGCGTTTCAGTGATTCCGACCGACGGCCGACACGCGCGCCGACGATCGCCATGGCCGATCGCCCTGGGAGCAGGAATCCTGGCGGTCGTCCTAGTGGCGGGCATCATGGTCTACGCGGCCACCCGATCCAAGCCCCGCACCGGGTTCGCCGGCGCCGAGGTCGCCACGAAGGTGCCCACCTCGGCCCCGCCGGAGCTCGACCAGCCGCCGGCGCTGGAGACCTGGCCGCGCTGGGGCATCACGCACACCCAGTACAGCGCGGACAACGAGCCGCAGGGGATCGTGGAAGAGGCCAGGGGTGTGCTCGGCCGGGTCCCGATGTTGCAGAACCAGCACATCATGGGCTGGGGCGTCGGCAATCCCGAGCCGAGCCCGGGGCAGTTCAACTTCCGTGATCTCGACCGGCGGCTGAAGTTCATGGCGTCCTCGCGGGCGGTGCCGGTGATCACGCTGTGCTGCGCGCCCGACTGGATGAAGGGCGGGCAGGCCGGGCGTACGGACTGGAGCAAGAACCACACGGTCGCGCCCGAGCCCGAGCACTTCGACGACTTCGCCAAGCTGGCCGTGCGGGTGGCCAAGCAGTATCCGACCGTCAAGCACTACATGGTGTGGAACGAGTTCAAGGGCTTCTGGGACCCGGCCACCAACCGGTGGGACGCCAGGGGCTACACCGAGCTCTACAACAAGGTCTACACGGCGCTGAAGAAGGTCAACAAGGACATCCAGGTCGGGGGCCCGTACATCCCGATCGAGAGCAACGCCCGCTCCCCGCAGTCCTCCGAGCTGAGCGGCCCCTGGGGCACGATCGACCAGCGCGCCCTGGACGCGATCGAATACTGGATCGACCACAAGAAGGGCGCGGACTTCATCGTCGTCGACGGCGCCTCCATGACCAACGACAAGGGAAACGTCCCCGACGACTTCGCCGCCCAGGCCAAGTTCAGCGCGATCACCAACTGGCTCCGCGGCAAGAGCGGCGACCTGCCGGTGTGGTGGGCCGAGTGGTACGTGGAGCCGGAGAACGCGGGCTGGTCGGAGGAGAAGCGGACGGCGGTCCAGGCGACGGCGCTGATCGAGTTCGCCAAGAGCGGCGTGACCACGGCCCTGTACTGGAACCCGCAGCAGAAGGACAAGGGCGAGTGCGCCGGCTGCCTGTGGGCCCCGAAGGTCGGCGGTGAAATGCCCATGGCCGGCCTGCTGAGCGGCTTCACGAAGTGGTTCCCGACGGGCGTGCAGCTGGCCGACGTACAGTCGTCGGACAAGCGGGTGAGGGTCCTCGGCCAGGAACGCCAGATCGTGATGGTGAACACCGCGGACGAGGAAGTGACGGCGACGGTGGACGGCAAACAGGTCACCCTGGCGCCCTACGAGATCAGGTGGACGGGCAGGGGCGGCGCGTAGGCCCCCGCCCGCACCCACCCCTTGCCCGATTACGTGGTTGCCTGACGGGGGCCCACCCCAAAGGTCCTCGCCAATCGCTCGGGCGTCCTTTCTAAAAGCACCCACCCGTTGCCCGATTACCAAGTGGGCTGGCTGGAGCCCACCCCGAAGGGGCCTCGCTTCGCTCGGCCTCTCGCGCATTCCGATTCACTGGCCGCCGAGCTGTATTAGGTGGTCTACCGGGGATCATGCTCGGAAGGAACCGCAGCTCCTCTGCAGTTCTATCGACACTCGTGGACGAGGAAGGAGCTGAAGCCCATTCTTGGTGAAGGTCATTGGTTGAGGGCGGTCCTGTCCCAAGGGGCCTGTAGTCGATGGTGGAGCGAGCGGCCTGCAGCTCATGGCTTGGGCATACAGATTTTTGTATATTGGTGCCGTGAGCGAGCCATGGTCCATCGAGGTTGAGCCGGAGGTGCGCCAGTGGTTGGAGCTGTTGTCGGATGCTCACTATGACAAGGTTGAGCGCGCCGCTGACATGCTCGCAGAGCAGCCGACCACTCTGGGCGAGCCCTACTCCAGGCACCTGGGCGGCAAGGTACGGGAGTTGCGGTGCAACTTGGAGGGCAGTGCGGTACGACTCACGTACTGGCTCGCGTCCGGGAGACGAATCGTGTTCTTAACGGTTTTTTCGTAAGACACGCATGCGAGAAGGTACTGAGATCGAGCGGGCAAAGCAAGTTCAGAAAGTGTGCGAAGCCGAGCATGCGGTGGCGGGTCACACCTATGTCCGGGAGGTGACAGAAGGTTGAACCATTCACAGTGGAAGACGCGGCGTACTCGTGCTTTGCTCGGCGAGGAGGTCGAGGTGTCCGAGGCGTACGTGGAAGCAGGGTATGCGTTCGCGCTCGGACAGGCCGTCTACGACCGGCGGACCGCTTTGGGCCTCTCGCAGGCGGAGCTTGCGCGGCGTGCGGGCATGACTCAGCCGCAGATCTCCAACATTGAGAGCGGTGGGACGGTGCCTACTCTCGCCCTGCTCGCGCGGCTCACCAGGGCGCTTGATGCGTCGCTGAACATCGCCTTGGACGACGATCGCTCAAGCTTCTCGTTCACCCCGCACGCTGCCGCCTAGTCTGGCTCGGGCGGTCGCGGAGCGAATCGAGGCCCCGGGTGGCCCCAATCGATGGGGTCCATCGGTCCTCTGCTGGCTGCGCCAGAGCGGGGGCGATGATGGCGGCATTGGCGGCCACCCCCCCGGTGCCTTTCGCGCGCGGCGCTGGACTCGCTCCACGATGATTGGTCCTGTTCCAGCTTGTCGAGGGCTTGGTGTCATGTGCTCATGACGGCAGTGGCTGTGTCGTCGGCAGGCCGAAATGCGGCAGGCAGGCCTCCAAACCGTGGATCTTCACCGGCACCGGGCTGGTGAAATCGTCCCGGTCCAGGCGCAGGCGCTGCTGGACCGCTCGCTGCCCCCGTATCTGCTGGACGATCATCCCATCTGGCTGGTAGCCGAGCTTGCGGGAGACGGCGAGTGACGCTGGGTTGTCCAGGAAGGCGCTGGAGACCGCCGTCTGGGCGCCGAGCCCGGCGAAGGCCAGGTGGAGTACGGCGGCGCGCATCTCGGTGCCGAGCCCCTTGCCCTGGTGAGCACGGCCCAGCCACGAGCCCGTGCGCACCTCCCGCGTGACGGAGAAGTCGGTGGCGGCCAGGTCCTGGGCGCCGATCACGCGGCCTTCATGGACGACGACGAAGTTGCAGAACCAGTTGTCGGGCTGGCAGCGCGCCATGACTCCGAGATGGAAGCGGATGACGTTGCCCGGGAGCTGGGCGGCGGGGGCATCGGTCCACGGCGCCCCGAACGGCATGCGGCCGGGATCGTGCACTCCTTCCAGCGCCCGGTCGGCGAGCTCGTCGAGGTCGTCCAGGGAGGGGATCCGCAGTTCGAGGTGGGGTGTGGTCAGGCGCAGGTTAAAGAGAGGCCAGTGGCGCATGTCGGCCTATTGTTCAGGGCCACGCCGACAAGGTCACCTCAATTACGCGCGACGGCCTGGTCTGCGTCAGCACGTCAGGCACCCGGTCTGCGACAGTACGTGAGGTATCGCAGCAACCACTCCACCGGCCCGTACCGATGCCCCTTGAGCCACCACCGGCTGTAGAGCACCTGGGCCGTGAAGATGCCGAGAGCGATCACGACCTCCACCGGCGGGCTGACCCGGTCCACCAACGCCAGCCCGTACCCCGTGAAGATCAACGCGCAGATGAGCGACTGCGCCAAGTAGTTGGACAACGCCATCCGGCCGGGCGCGGCCAGGGCGCGCCCGAGCCGCGGCACATGAGGCAGTAGCCGCAGGAACGTGGCCCCGTACGCGGCCGCCAGCAAAGGAGCCGTCACCAGGTCCACCGCCTCGCCCCAGAACTTGTGGACGGTGCCGTTCCAGGCCGCCAGGGTATAGAAGCACGCGCCCGCCAGCCCGACCGTGAAGCCCGTCCACTGGAGCCTGCGGAGCGTCCTCGTGTGGGCGGACAGGTCGCGAAGTGCGCCCAGCTTGCCGATGGCGAGACCGACCAGGCAGGCGGCCAGCACCGCCGGACCCTGGAAGAGCACGCGGAGCATGATGATCGAGGACAGTTTGCGGACGTGTTCGGCGACGATCTCCCAGAAGCCGCTGCCGAGGGCCGCGTCCGATCGGGTGGCCTCAGCGGCCCCGCCCGCGACCGTGCCCGACATGTCGTGTCCCGCCATGGCCATCAGGGCCAGCAGCACGAAGCCGAGGGCCAGGAGGGCGGTCAGGCCGGCGGCCAGCAGGATCGCGGCACGGGGCGTGATCCGGCGCAGCACCAGCAGCGCCACGCCCACGGCCGCGTACGTCGTCAGGATGTCCCCGGGGAACAACAACACGGCGTGCGCCAGCCCGAGCAGGAACAACCCGGCCAGCCGGCGCAGGAACATCGGGACGAACGGCCGGTCCAGCCGGGCGGCCGAGTCGAGCTGAAGCGTGAAGCTGTAGCCGAACAGGAAGGAGAACAGCAGGTAGAACTTGTTCTCCAGCAGCAGCGTCACGGTCCACCGCACGCCCCAGTCCAGCGGCGAGTCGAACGCGGGCTCCGCCAGCCCGGCCATCCGGTAGCCGGAGGCCAGGAAGGCGATGTTGACCACGAGGATGCCCAGGAGTGAGAAGCCTCTCAGAGCGTCCACAGAAGCGATCCTCGCGGCCGCGGATGGGGGTCGTGCGTCCGGGGTTGCGGAAAGTGTCCTCTGTGTCCTCATCGAGTGACATCATTCCGCACATGCTGAGTGTTTCCTGTGAACTCAGTTATTTTGTGCGATATAGAGGAACCGCTCGACGATCACCGCGAAGGCCACCACGAAGGCCGGAATCGCCAGGTACAGCAGCCGCCTGCGGGCCTTCCTGGCCCGGTTGGGGCCGTTGAGCCGGATGATCTCGTACCCGAAGAATGCGACCCATGTCACACCCAGCGCGCCGATGCCCACCGGCGTCCAGGGAGACGTCGGGTCGCCGCGGCCCGCGTACGGGTTCGGCTCGGGGATCTCCGTGCCGCGGACGAACTTCTTCCACGTGTAGAGCGCCGCGTCCTTGTTCGAGTAGACCCGCTTCAGGTCGGGCGAGGCGTCGAGCGCCGCGCGGAACCGCTCGCCCCAGTCCGCCGGGAACCCCTCGTTGAGCTGCAGGTAGCTCACCTGGCCGCGGCTCACCATGAGGTACGAGTTCCGTGGCGATTCCTGCAGAGTCTTGACCGCGTCCGCGATCTTCGTCGGGTCCTTGTACACGCGGGCCTGCATGTTGAAGCTGACGATCTCCACGTCCCGCTCGCCCCACGGCATGATGGGCGTGACCTCGCGACCGAGCTTCGGGACCAGATAGATCACCCGCGCGCTGGGCTTGTCGTGCTCGTAGACGTAGTGCATGGCGCCGACCTCGCCGGCGGTGACCCGCTCGAACTTCTCGTTGCCGTACCTGGCCAGCAGGAACGCGAACGCGAAGAACACCGCGAAGCAGGCCGCGAGCACGACCGAGATCTTCCTGGTGAGCTGCGGATTGAAGCGCACGTTCCGCTTGCGCAGCGGCACGGTCTCCTCGCGCACGTCCGAGCTGTCGGCCGGCAGGTTCGGGAAGAACGCGTACGCGGCCAGTAGGCAGGCGCCGGGCAGCGCGAACATGTAGATGCGCAGCCCGATCTCGCCGCCGTAGCTCTGCAGGCCGAGCGCCAGCACCGGCACGCACAGCAGGATGAGCGCCGACCGGTCGAACACGCCACGCCGCAGCCGCCGGAACAGGCCCGTCGCGGCCAGGCTGAGGATCACCACGAGGATGCCGAGGCGTGCCTGGAGCACCAGCGCGTGCGCCGGGTCGCTGCCCTCGATCCGGTCGCCGGTGTTGGTGCGGATGTTCTGCAGGATGCGGCCCAGGCCGCCGAAGATCGCGTCGATCTGGCTCGCCCAGAAACCGACCGTCATGTAACTGATCCAGGCCAGCACCACCAGCCCGAGGGCGAACGGCAGCGCCCACGTGAGCGAGGTCCGCTTGAAGATCAGCAACGCGGTCACGACGCCGAGCATCATGAACGGCGTGATCTGGTGCGAGGCCACCGACGCGAAGAACAACGCCAGCAGCATCATGAGCATGAGCAGCTTGTCGGCGCGGTAGGTGCCGGTGTTGGCCAGCTCGCCGGGCGTCATCGCGTCCAGCTTGCCCAGCAGCTTGCGCAGACCCTTGGGCGCGATCGGCTTCGTCCGCGGCTCCACCCGCCCGAACCAGCGCAGCAGGATCGCCACGAACGCCAGATACAGGGCGAACGTGAAGCCCTGCGGCGAGAAGTAGTCCTGACCGATCCACTGCACCAGCACGAACAGCAGCGCCGCGAACCACCGCGCCCGCGTGGTCGCCACGACCTGGCGCAGGATCAGCACGAACGGCAGCAGGTAGAGCAGGTTGGACAGGAGTGGCGTCCACATCAGGATCGGCGTCAGGTCGGTGATGCCCGCGGCCTTCGTCACGAAGGCGAACAACGCGAAGAAGCCCGGCCAGCCCATGCGGGCGTCGATGCTGATGGCGGTCTCGCCGGTTCTGCCGATGAACTCGACGAAACCGGCATGGATGTACGCGGTGGGGAAGCGCGGTTCGGTCGCCACCAAGGCGCCCGCGCCGTGCAGGGCGAACGTGATGGCGGCGATCTGGAACAGCAGCAGGAACTTGCGGTCGGTGCTCTGGGCGACCGTGACGAAGAACGACACGATCATGATGAGGATCGCGATGAACGCCGTCGCCGGGAGCGCCGAGATGAGGCCCAGGCCGTCGATGTCGTTGGGATCCACGCCGCGCAGGGGTCCTGGGGAGACCTTGAGGGCGAGGACGTACATGAGCAGGCCCTCGAGGACCAGCAGGACGGGCAGCCACGTGGGCGCGCTGGCGATCAGCGCGCCGATCCGGCCTCCGGCCGGGCGCGGCTTGGGGGCCGCCTGCTGCGGCATGGCCTGCTGGGGCACGGCCTGCTGGGGCATTGCCTGGTGGGGGAGCGCTTGGCGCGACGGCGTGGTCGCAGGGGCGCCTGGAGGCACCCCTGGCCCGCCCGGACCCTGCGGCGGCACCCCGACAGGCTGCACCAAACCGGCCAGCCCGCTCTTCGCCGCTCCGGCCGGTCTACCACCGGCCGGTCTACCACCGGCGGGTCCGCCACCGGCGGAGCCTCCAGGGGTCGGCCTCCCGGACGGTGCGCCGGCGGCTGGTCCACCGGCGCTCGGAGTGCCAGGCGCTGGGCTCCCCGCCGGCGAGTCGCCGCCGGCCGGTCCCTTGGCCGCAGGTCCGACGGCAGGCGACTTCGCGGTGGGAGCTCCGGCGGGTGTGCTCGGGCCGGACGCGCCTCCGCTCGCTGCGCCCTTCCCAACGGGTGCGCCCTTCGCGTCGGGCGTGCCCTTGGTGTCAGGCGTGCCGTTCGCGTCGGGCGTGCCCTTGTCTGCGGGTGAGCTCGTGGTGGCAGGCGTCGCCTCGCTGCTCTGCGTCCCCTTGGCGGGGGATGTCCCCTTCGTGGGCGAGCCGCCGGACGACGCCTCCTTGGACGCGCTGGTCTTGGCGCCCGCAGCCTCCTGCGAACCGGTGGGCTGCGGCCCGCTGGCCGGTTGCGTGCGCAGGCCGCCCGGGCTGGTAGGCGTGTCGGCCTCGTCACCAGCACGCTCGGCGCCCTCAGCGCCATCCGTTCCCGTGCCCGGCGGTTCGTCGTCAGGCGGTTGGACGGGCATGGAGACGGTCCCGGCGGCTGCCGGGTCGGCTTCCTCCACGGCCGGCGGCCGGCCGATGTGGAGGGACGGCCCGGGAATCCGGAATGTCGTGGTCTGGTCCGCGGCGGACTCGGCCTCGGGCGGAGCAGAGTCCGGAGCAGACTCCGCGGCAGGTTCGGTGGCAGAGTCCGGAGCAGATTCGGTGGCAGAGCTTTCAGCCGTGCCGTCGGCCGCCTCCGTCGGGGCCGTCTCCTTGTCGAACGTCAGCTTCGGGATCACCCCGGTAGCCTCCGGATCGAAGGGCACGTCTGACTCCTCCTTGTCCCCACGCACGTCCGAGGAGCCGGTGATCCCCGTTGTCATGCCATCGCCGTCCCGTTGCCTCACGTTGACCATCATGCGGCCCCGGACGACCCCTGGATGACAGTCGCCTTCCCAGATTCACCGAACTTGAGAATTCTACGAAGATTCCCGAAGATCAACACCGCCACGAGCAGCTCGCTGAAGAGCAACCCGTACCCCACCGCGTTCACTCCCGCGAACGGGAACAAGGCGATGGTGGACACCAGCACGAGCACGGCCAGCCCGATCTGCACGACCGCCAGCGCACGTGCCTTGCTCTGCGCGCGCAGCGCGCTCAGGTACACCTCGATCAGCACCCGCGGCAACACGGCGAGCGCCATCAGCCGCAGCAGCAGCGTGCCCTCTTCGGCGAACTCCGACCCGAAGATCGTCAGGATCAGCGGCGCCCCGAGGATCGCCACCGCGATGATCGGAGTGACGATCATGAACGCCCGCCGCAACGCCCTTCGGCAGTTGGCGGCCAGCTGAGCAGGCTCGAAAGAGCCCTCGACGGTCAGCGACACCGCCATGTTCATGGCCAGCAGCTCGATCATGCTGGCCAGCGTGTGCGCCATCGAGAACCGCCCGAACGTGGCCTCGCCCACCTGCGTGGCGATGACGACCGGCACCAGGTAGACGATCGCCAGGATCGACAACGTCCCGGGGAAGTCCCCGGCCAGGAACCTGCCGACCTCCCGCAGCCGCGGCGGCTCCTGCTCGGCGTCGGCCTGCCGCACGTGCCGGGGCACGACCACACCGAAGATCAGCCAGTTGACCGGGATCAGCGCGAGCGCCGTCGGTATCACCCACGAGACGAAGATCCCGCCTTCGGGCAGCGCGCCCGCCAGCGCCACCAGCAGCCCCATCTTGACCAGGCCGAAGACGAGGTTGTTCATGGGCACGAACGTCGCCCTGCGCAGCCCGGTCAGCACCACGTCCTGCAGCGTGAACACGGCCCACACCACCACGGACGCCAGGAAGAACAGCCCCGGCCCGAAGCCACCCAGCACCTGGTAGGTCTGACCCCACATCGGCAGCGTCAGCAGGAAGCCGAGCGCCGCGACCCCGCCCGTGGCGGCGGCCAGGCCGTATCCGCGCAGGATCAGCTCGGGCGTGCGGCGGCCCGCCACCGGGAGGTAACGGGCGAGCGCCCCCACGAACCCGAGCGCGGTCAGCGAGGCGAACAACCGCATCGCGGTGATCACGGCCTGCCCGCGGCCGAACTCCTCGGGCGAGTAGTAGTGGGCGGCCAGCAGCCAGTAGCCCATGCCGAGCACGCCGGTGACGACGGTGTTGGCCATGAGGGCATAGCCCTGCCGGAAGAGGGGGTTGCGGAGGTCGTGAAGGATCTTTCCCCAGACGCTAGACATTTCCGCGCACCCGCTGCAGCCCGTACCTCGTGCGCCGCACGACCGCGTACCCCTTGGTGAGGATGCGCTCGCGCAGGTAGATGAGAGGTACGGCGGTGCCTTCGACGGCGCGCTTGAACATGTTGATGGTCGTGCCCTTGCCGACCGTCAACCGGGGGATGGCGAGCATGTCGTGCCGGTCCGCGGCGATCGTGTTACTCACGGCGCAAGCAGCGAAATATCCGGCCTTGCGCACTTCTCTCCGGACACGGGCGCTGGAGTAACCATAGGGATACGCCATGGTGGCGACCGGCGCGCCGATCTTCTCCTCCAGCAGGCCCTTGTTCCTGCGCAGCTCCTGCCGCAGGTCCTCGGTGCGGAGCTGGTCGAGCTGGGGGTGGCTGTGGCTGTGGCCGCCGATCTCGATGCCGGTCTGCGCGGCCTCGCGGGCCTGGCCCCAGGACAACATGTCGTCCAGTGGCCGGCCCGCGGCGTCCTTGCCCGCGTCGGAGACCCAGCCGCTGGTCAGGAAGACCGTGGCGGGGAAGCTGTGCTTGTCGAGCAGCGGCAGCGCCTTGCTGTGGAAGTCGGCGTAGCCGTCGTCGAAGGTGACCACGACCGGCTTCTCCGGCACGGCGTGGCCGTCGATCTTGTTGAGCGCCGCCACCAGGTCGCCCAGCGTGAGCGGGGTGAAACCGCTCTCCTTCAGGTAGGCGAGCTGCTCGTCCAGGTCCGAGGGCCGCACCGCATGCGGGCGGGTCTCGTCATTGGGGCTGTCCGTGACGGAGTGGTACATCAGGATCGGAACGCGGATCATGATCGCGCCACCTTAAGCCGTACGGAACCCACCACATAACCCCAGGTCGTCCAGGCCAGCCCGATGACGATCGCGGCCGCCCGGCCGAGCCCGCCCAGGTCGCCGCGGAATGCCTCGCCGACCCCGCGCAGCGCGCCCAGCGGCAGTGTCTTGAGCGCGTGCGCCCGCTCGCTGGCCAGCCCGTCCTGGGTGCCCACCTCCTGCGTCACCAGGGCCTTAGACAGCCCCTCCGCGTAGCACCTCGACCTGAAGTACGCGAACCGCTCGCGCTGCCTGGACACCTTGTGCCCGATCACCGCACGCGGCTCGAACAACATGACCGAGCCCGGCTTGCGCTGGCTCAGCCGGATGCAGAACTCCGTCTCCTCGCAGCCCAGCGGGCGCGACTTGCGTCCCTGCACACTGCGCCCGATGCCGCTGTGGAACCCGCCCACCTCGGCGACCACGTCACGCAGGAACGCCGCGTTGCCGCCCATCACGTTGCGGATGGGCGCGCGCACCGACGGCATGCCGCGGTACGTGCACCCGACCGTCCAGTCGAACTCGTACGGGAACCACCGCGGCCGCACCCCCGACGCCCATACGGGATCGGTACGGCCGCCGACGCCCACCACATCCGGTTCCTGGAAGCCCTCCTCCAAAGCCTCCAGCCACCCGGGGTCGGCGACGGCGTCGTCGTCGAGGAAGGCGACGATCTCACCGTTGGCCGTGGCCACACCGGTGTTCTTGCCGCCGGACAGCCCCTGCTCGTGGCTGTTCTCCACCACGATGGCCTGCGGGTATTCAAGCTTGAGCTTGAGGTGCAGGTCGGGGTTGTGGTCGACCACCAGGATCAGCTCGTGTGCCGGGCGTGTCTGGTTCTCGACCGACTCGACTGCCTGCCTGATGTCCTCCCACCGGTCCTCGGTGTAGACGCAGATGACAACAGACGTGTTCACAACGATCCTTCTTAAGCGACGCCTCGGTCAGCGGCAGGGGTGGCGGTCGGCTCAGGCTGAGCGGGAGCGGGCTGGCGACGCCACTCCTTCAGGATGGTCTTGAGCACGCGGAAGCCATCTCGTACGGCGCGCAGGTTGCTCTCGCCGTGAATGCGGTTGCGCTCGTGGCTCGGCACCTCGTGCACCTTCAGCCCGGCCTTGGCGGCCCGCACGTTCATCAGCGTCTCCACCTCGAAGCCGTCGCAGTCGAGGTTGAGCACGTCCAGGTGGCGGGCCCAGAAAGCGTTGTAGCCGTAGCACAGGTCGGTGTACTTGGTGTTGTACATGATGTTGACGATGCCGGTGAGGACCTTGTTGCCCAGGCGCCGGTTCAGCGTCAGGTCGTCGCTGCCGCCCCCGGAGGCGTAGCGCGACCCCTTGACGAAGTCGGCGCCCGTCACCAGCGCGCCCACGAAGTTGATGATCTCGCGGCCGTCGGTGGAGCCGTCGGCGTCGATCATGACGATGATGTCGCTCGTGCACGCGGCGAAACCGGCGGCCAGGGCGTCGCCCTTGCCCTTGCCCGTCTGCGTGACGATCTTCACGTTGGGCCGCAGCCGCTTGGCAACGGCCACCGTGTCGTCGACGGAGTTGCCGTCGACGAGCACGATCTCGTCGATCCACTGCGGGATCGTGGCGAAGACGTGCGGGAGGTTCTCGGCCTCGTTCATCGCGGGCACGACCACGCTCACCGTCGGTGAAATGGCCAGGTGAGGTGTGACCGGCGTGAAGCTCGTCGGTGGCGGCATCGACCGGAGGGGCGAGGAGTGGACCTTGCCGTTGTGCTTGGTGATCTCGGGACTCATGGCGAGGAATTATCCTTCCGGGGCCCTGCGCTGCCGGCCGGACGAGGCCAGCCCCGGGTGCTGCGGGAATGGCGAAACCGGTGAACGGTGCATTGAAGGGTCCTGTGGAGTGAGGGTGTGGCTGCGGGTTTTGTGGAGCGCTCAGCGTGCTCCGGTCGGTTCCTTGACTACGGCGTTGGATGGCTCCTGCTGCTGCATCGAGGTGCGCACCCGACCGAAGCCCTTGAGGACACGGTCGGCCGCCTTATAAAGAGACGGTCGATCCATGACAATTGTTCGGGCCTTGTTGAAAGGAGTTCGGCCGACCCAGTGGACCGCCGCCGTCGCGGACGGTCGGGAGATACGGCCTTCGGCAACGTACAGGACCCCGCTCTTGAGCCAGTCTTTGTACTCCTTGCCGCCCTTGCCCATGTCCACCATGTGCAGACCGCTCTTCGCGGCGGCCTCGGCCATCTGGAGATGATGCACGATGCCAGGCGAATAGCGGGCGTACTCGGTGTCGTAGGCGGGGAACCACCCTACAAGCGTGGTGGCCGTACGGAGGCCGAAATGTCCGGCGACCGGGACGTCACCGGCATAAAGCATGGTCAGGACACCTGCGAAGTCCGATGAGTTCTCGGCATGCATCATGTCGGTCAATTCGACGATCCACGGCTGGGCGAATCTGTCCACCCGGCCAGTTCTCCGATACTGGTCCGACTTCCAGGCCAGCAGCGTGCGCATCACCTCGGGGTCGGCCGAGGCCCATTCGAAGCGCAGCTCACCCTGCTCGCGGCCGAGCTTGCGTTCCTTGTAACGCACGGTCTTGAGGTTCTTCGGCGAGTTGACCTTGACCTGCTCGATCCAGGCCTCGAAGCCGGAGGTGAAGTCCATGACCGGAGCCGGGCGCACGTCCTGCTCGTAGGGGGCGAACGTCGGCTGCCCGGCCACCAGGTGGTCGAAGTCGAACACGCTGAGCTTGCAGGCCCGCAGCAGGGCCTTCGCGTCCAGCTTCAGTTCGGGGGCCGAGATCAGGCCGTGGCAGGTGGTGAGGAAGCCGCCGAGCGGTTTGCCGATGCCGAAGCTGTGCCGCTCGTACGGGAAGAATCCCTTGATGCCGCTTCCGTCGGAGACGACCGCCACCCTCACGTAGTCGCGCAAGCGGTCCATCGCCACGGCGAACTCGACCGACAGGAACGGGTTGTCCAGACTCGGGTCGGCCTTCTGCAGCTCACGCCATCGGGCGCGCTCGGAGTCCCCGAGCTCTCCCGGCCGAACTACCTGGATGTTCACCTTGCCCTGGCCCCCTGTTCGGTCTGCATGCTCTTCCCCCGGTACAAGACGCGGAGCACGTACATGAAGCCGCCGAGCACGGCGACCGTCGCCACGCCGGCCCGAGGCGACCATGCGCCGAAGAGCAGCATGGCCTCGGCGAGAAGCACGTTCAGTACGAGACTTGCCGCGGCTCCTACGGATAGTGCGGCCAGTGGGTCACGATCACGCAACAGTCCCACGACGGCCGCACCTGGAACCACCAGAAGGAACAAGGAGATCAGGAACGGGCGCAGCGGCGTCTCGATGTCGAAGAGCGCCACTACCGCTCCCGCTATGCAGGCGAGCCCCACCAACCAGGCGAGGGCTCTGCGGTGCTGCCTGAGCATCTCCTGTATCTCTCCTGCTCCTACTGGTAAAAGCGCGGTTGATCGCCAGTTCATGGGACCAATCCGCGCCGGACACGTCAATGCCGACGCTTGGCGACGCGCTCCGGTTTACCGGCAGGCGGAGATTTCTTGTGTGACGTTCAACACACGGTAAAGCGGTCTCCGGACCCGACGCGGCCCCCAAGCACACCAGAATGCCCTATGAGGCCTGGTGTCTTCGAGTGGGGGTCCGATATATCCCTGATTGTCGTCTAAATATGAGTCTACTGTTACGTGGCGTGAGCTTTACCCGTTCATGCTCTCCACTGACGACGTCTCCATCTCGCTAGGGGATGCGGTGGGCTCCGGCGTGGGCGTCGGTTCGTCGGTCGGTGGGTCGGACGCCTGGGGCTCCCGGCCGTCCCAGGACAGCGAGCAGGTCGCGGTGCCGCCGTTCGAGGTGAAGGAGACCCGGCCCGTGCCGGCGTCGTTCGGGTCGATCACGGTCACCCAGATCGTCACCGAGCCGCCGTTCTTGATCGACCCGCTCGCCGGGAACACGTCCAGCCCTTGCGAGCCGGTCGCCACCCAGGACACCGAGGCGTTGCGCGCACTGAGCCCGATCTTGGCCGCGCCGTCGAGCGCCTCCGGGCATGAGACGCCGAGCCGGGCGCCAGGCGCCGCGGGCCTGCGGCGGGTGGCCGTGGGCGCGGCCGCGGGCCTGGTGCTCGGTCGCGAGGCGGCCGGCTGCCCTTCCGGCGTGGGCCTGGCCGACTGGCCGGCGCTGGGGGTCGGCGCCGGCGAAGGAGTCAGGTCGTCCTGGTCGGGCACGGCCTCGGGCGTCGGGCTCTCCTCGGCGGGGAGGGTGGGGGAGGGGGCGAACTGCAGGGCGGTGGTGTTCGACGCCTCCCCGCCGTTGATCACGACCATGGCGCCCGTCGCGGCCAGCACCGCCGCGCCCGCCAGCACCACCGGCGCCAGGCGGCGCGGCCGGCGCCGCCGCGTGCGCCGCTCGGCCGGCACGGGGAACCCGGCCCGGTCGAAGGTGTCCCCGCGGTCCATGATCAGCGTACGGGTCTGGCCGCGCTCCGGGCTGAGGCACGTGTCGATCACCCGGCGGCGCAGGGAGATCGGCGGGAACGCGACCGGCACCATGTCCAGGAGCCGCCCGGCCGAGACCTGCCGGTGCCGTCCTTCGGTGCACACCTCGCAGCCGCCGATGTGCCCCGACAACCGCCGCCGCAGCAGTGGCGTGAGCGGCCCCTCCCACGAGTCGACCATGGCCGACAGGTCCGGGCAATGCGCCCGGCCCGTCCTGGCCAGCACCACGGCCGCCGCGGCGATCTCCAGATGCTCGCGGGCCCGCCCCAGCTTGGCGGCCGCCTGTCGCGAGGTCAGCGCCAGCACCGCGCCGGCCTCGGACGGGGTCAGGCCATGGCGCAGCGACAGCTCCAGGACTTCGCGCTCGGTCCGGCCGAGCTCGCCCAGCGTCTCGTGAACCAGGTCCGCCAATTCGGGATCCGCCTGCTCCTCCAGGTCGGGAAGGTCGTGGGCAGGTGCGTCCCGGTGCGCCAACCTGGCGCGCACCTGAAACCTGGTCAGCGCGTACAGCCAGGCCCGCAGCCGGCCCGGCTCCTTCAGTCGCTCCATGCACCCCTGCGCGGTGACGAGGGCGTCGTGCACGGCGTCCGTCGCCAGGTCCCGCTCTCCGGCCAGGGAGAAGGCGTAGTCGTACAGCCGCTCGGCGTAGGAGTCGAAGAGCTTGGCGGGAGCGTCGGCGTCCGCGCGCCGCAGAGCCTCCACGAGCTCCTGATCATCGGCGCGATCGACGGTCGGCCATCCAGGCACGGATTCCCTCCCCGCAGGTACGACGGGCACTCAAGCCCCACGCGGAGAGGACGCGGCCTGGTTTGTCCAGGTTCGCCGTTCATGCCCATTCGGCATGAACGGCGAATCTCAGCCGTCGCAGTTGGGGGAGCAGAGGCGGCGCTCCATGCCCTGCAGGAAGAAGTCGCGGACCTGCAGGATGTTCTTGGCGATGTACGCCTCGCCCCCGGTCGCCTTGGCCAGCGCGTCCATCTGCTGCTTGCCGGGCGCGGCGTCCGGGCCGAAGGCGATGATGATGATGCTGACCGGGCGCTTGGGGTCGTAGGTGTCCTTCAGGAACTGCAGGATCGCCGGGTTCTTGATCCCGCCGTCGGGGTCGTCATTGCCCGCGCCGTCCGTGAGGATCAAGAGCGTGTTGATCTTGTCCTGCTGGTACGTCTTGGTCATCTCCGTGTACGCGGCCTTGAGCGTGTCGTTCAGCCCCGTGTCGCCCGTGGCCTTGGCCTGGATCGTGCTGAGCTGCTTGACCAGCAGGTCCTTGCGGAGAGCGCCGTTGATGCTCTCGGTGAGCGGCCCGAGGGAGACGATCTCCTTCCAGTCCTTGCCGCGGCCGTCCAGATGCGTGGAGAACGTCCACACACCCAGCTCGGAGTCGGCGGCGAACAGGCCGAGGCCCTCAGTGGCGATCTTGCTGATGGCCTGCATGCGGGTCATGCCCGTGCCCGGCACCGGCAGCGCCATCGTGCCGGAGACGTCGAGCAGGGTGAGCAGGCGTGAGCCCAGGTTCAGCCTGGACCAGGTCTGCACCATCCGTGCCACGGTCGCGCCGTCGGGGGCGGGCAGCGCCTGCGGCGTCTCCGGAGTGAACCCCTTGTCCTTCGTCAGCACGTCGCCCGCCGTGCCGTCCGCGCTGCGGAAGCCGGCGTCACGCAGGATCTTCTTGGCCGCGTCGGTGGACAGCTCCTGCTTGAAGTGGGCCGCCGCCTTCAGCGCGGCCGGGTCCTTGGTGAGGATCGTGACCGGGTAGTCGAGGCTGAGCGTGCCCTCCTTCGGGTAGAGGGCGACCACCGGGGCCTCCGGCTTCTTCGTGTTGTGCGCGTAGATGGCCTGCTCGGAGGCGACGCCTACGGGCACCTTGCTGCCGGACTTCACGGTGAGGCTGGCCAGCAGCGCGCTCGAGTCGGACGCGAGTTGTCCTGACAGCTCCTTCAGCGCGCCCACCAGCGCCTTGTCCTGCCCGGCCTCCTTGGCCGTGCCCGCCGCGGCCACCAGTGCGGCCAGGCCGGCGGAGTTCTTCTGCGGGTCGAGGGCGAGCACGCGCACCTTCTTGCCGGGGCCGTCCACATTCGCCACGTTCGCCGCGGCGATCATGCTCGTCCAGCTCGGCGTGAGAGCGCCGGACAACTTCGACGCCGCCGACTTGGCCGCCGCCAGCACGACGGGGGAGGTCGCGATCGAGCCCTCGGGCTCGGGCAGGTTCTCGCCTGCCGGGGTCCTGCGCATGCTCTCCATGAGCAGGCTGGAGTCCGCCACCCAGAAGTCGGCCGTGACCTTGCCGGCGGCCAGCGCGTTGGCCGTCCTGGCCGCCGCCTCCTTGGCCACCGTCACGTCGACGCACTTGCTGTCGATGGAGTGCATGGCCTTGTTGTAGTTGTTCGCGATCTTGCTGAGCGATGGCTCGATGTCAGGGGTCGCGACGACGCGCAGCGCGAGCTTGCCGCCTGAGCAGTCGTGGTCGCGGTTGAAGATGACGAACGCGGCCACACCGAGGAGCACGGCCAGCGCCACGGCGCCGGCCAACGGCACGAGCACCCGGCCCCGGCTGCTGCGGCGCCGGCGGGTCGGGGGTTCGCCGGCTCGGTATCCGCCGCCGTATCCGCCGCCGTATCCGCCGTCGAGCTCGTCTGTGCGGTGTCGCCCCACGATGTCCTCTTAGGTGTGTTGAGACCTTCCGGAGACCCTAGCGGGAGATGCTCCGCAATACTCCGGGAACGATACTCGGTGCGGTCTGTGGTGCAAAACAGCCCTTTTGGTGCGGCGATTACGCTCTGTGGCGGTAATCGTCAGCAAGTGTGACCAAATTTGTCCGGCAATATACGGCGGTTGGGCTTGGCGATCAATGGCCTGATCAATAAGTGGACGAGTCGCACTCAATGGGAGCAGATGTGGCCGCGCCAGGCCCGCGTGCCCTCCCGTACCGCGACCGCCGCCAGCATCAGCGCCACTGCCGGATCCACCCACCACCAGCCCAGGGTGTTGAGCCACAGTCCGGCCAGGACGCCGGCCGCCATCGCCCCGCAGATCAGGTTCTGCGTGCCTTCGCCCGACGTGGCTGCGGAGACCAGCCGACGGCCGAGCCGCCGCTTGACGATCCCCAGCGCGGGCATGCCGACCAGGCTGCACGTCGTCACCACGATGCCCAGCACGGTCGGCGTCGCCCGGTGGCCCTCGCCCAGATCGTAGGCCACATGCACGACCAGGTAGGGCGCGAGCAACCAGAAGCTCAGCGCGATCGCCTTCCTGGCGGTGCTCTCCGCACCCGGCGACAGTGTGCGCGCCCCGGTGAACCGCCACAGCACGATCAGGCTGGCCGCGGCCTCCACCAGTGCGGACAGAGCCCATCCGATCAGCGCGACCGAGTGTGCGGCCAAGCCCGCCGCCAGGCCGAGCGTGCTCTCCACGCCCAGCCAGACGAGCGTGACCACGGACAGCCTGCGCGCGACGCGGGCCGCGCGCAGCCAGTCGGCTGACGCGGCCGGACGCTCATGAATCCGCTGGTCAGGCACCATGAACCCCCGAACTCCCGGCTATCCGGCCGTCGACAGCGACCTGTTACTTACCCATCACGCAGAGTGATATCGGAAGACGCCCGGCAAAGGATGGTCAATTTCCCCACATAATGAGCGCTGATCGTTGGGGATGATTCGGGAAGTCTTCGGGGGAGGGCAAGGCTGTGCCGTTCACGCCCAGTCACATGGCCGCGGTGGTGCCACTGATCATGTCACCACGGGTACGCAGATTCGCCGATCCATGGGCGTTGGCGATGGGGGCGATGGTCCCGGACCTGCCGATCTTCCTCCCCTTCCTGCCTGACTACACCAACTGGCACTCCTGGCTCGGCGTCGTCACCCTCGACCTGGCCGCGGTGCTGGTGCTGGTGCCGCTGTTCCACTGGGTCTTCAGGGACCCGCTGATCTCCTTACTCCCGCCATCGCTGGCCGGCCGGGCCGCGCTCCTGGCCCCGGACCGGCTCCGGCCGCTTGCCATCGCCGCGGGCGCCGTCCTCGGCGCGGCCACCCATGTCCTGTGGGACTCCTTCACCCACTCCACCGCTCCGGCGGAGTGGGGTCCGTGGTTGTCCGTGTCGGTCTTCGGGGTGATCAGGTTGTTCCGCCTCCTGCAGTACACGTCGTCGGCGATCGGGCTGGCCGTGGTGGTGTGGTGGGCCTGGCGGGAGCTGTCGAGGATGGCGGTGGCGCCCGTGCCGGACCGGTTGCGGATCCCCCCGCGCACGCGCTGGACCGTCCTGGCCGCCGGCGCGGCGGGGGTCGTCGCAGGGGCACTGCTCTGGCCCCTGGTGGACGAGCCCAACCCGGCGTTCGGCCTGCCCAGCCTGATCACCAAGACCGGCGCGGGCACGGTGATCGGCCTCTGCGTGGTCCTCGCGTGCTACGTCGTGGGGTGGCAGGTCAGGCGGCGCATGACGGTGGCCGAAGGCGCCTGAGCACGTCACCGGCTGGCAGTATCGGGAGCGTGCTGGAGTACGTAACCGACGCCGACGACCCGCGCCTGTCCGACTACACCCGCCTGCGGGACGTGGAGCTGCGCAAGAGCCTGGAGGCCGAGCGCGGCCTCTTCCTCGCCGAGGGCGAGAAGGTGATCAGGCGTGCCATCGGCGCCGGCTACCCCATCCGCTCCGTGCTGACCACACCCCGGTGGCTGACCTCGCTGTCCGACGTCCTCGGCGACGCCCTCGTCTACGTGGTGAGCGACGAGATCATGTCGGGCATCGCCGGCTTCCAGGTCCACCGCGGCGCGCTCGCCTCCATGGAGCGACTCCCGCTCCCCTCCGTCGAGACCCTGCTCAAGGGCGGGGCACGGCGGCTGCTGGTGCTGGAGGACCTGGTCGACCACTCGAACGTCGGCGCGATCTTCAGATCGGCTGCCGCGCTGGGGGTGAACGGGATCATCCTGTCGCCCCGGTGCGCGGATCCGCTGTATCGGCGGGCGGTGAAGGTGTCGATGGGCGCGGTGTTCTCGATCCCGTACGCGCGGATGGACGATTGGTTCCAAGGCTTGTCGCGCTTGCGGGAGGCGGGTTTTCAGACGCTGGCCCTGACCCCGGAGCAGACGGCCACCCCGATGGACACGGTCGAGCTGGCGGATCGGGTGGCGCTGTTGCTGGGCGCCGAAGGCGATGGCCTGTCCTCGCACTGGCTGGAGGAGGCCGACGAGGCGGTGTGCATTCCGATGAGCGCGGCGGCGATGGCGGCGGGAGTGGACTCGCTGAACGTGGTGGCCGCGGCGGCCATCGCCTGTCACGGGCTGATGCGCTCCACGCGCGTCGGCTAGCCGGACCTGCCGCGATTCCACCCCTCAACAGGACAGACGGGTTGATAATTCGCATTTTGGACATTAGCGTTCGTGCAGCCCCTTGCTCCCTCCGTAAGGCCTGCCATGTCCATAAGTGCGAAAATCCCACGAGTTTGGGCGATGGTGCTGGCCATCGCCCTGGTCCTGACCACGGCCGGCCAGGCGAACGCCGCGACCGTCGTCGCCAAGCCGCAGCGGCCGAACATCATCTTCTTCCTCGTCGACGACCTGTCGGCCGAGCTGCTCCAGTACATGGACACGGTCAACGGCCTGGCCAAGGACGGCACCACGTTCACCAGCTACTACGTGGCCGACTCGCTCTGCTGTCCGTCCCGGGCCACGATGTTCACCGGCCAGTTCCCGCACAACACCGGCGTGCGCACCAACGAGGGCTGGGACAGAGGCGGTTACCAGGCCTTCGCGCCGCACGAGAGCCGGACGTACGCCGCCGCGCTGCACCAGGCCGGCTACCGCACGGGCTACTTGGGCAAGTACATCAACGAGTACCGGGCGGGCCGCGGCTACAAGGTGCCGGCCGGCTGGGACGAGTGGCACGTGGCGGCGGCCGGCGGCTACACCGAGTACCGATACCAGCTCACCCGCTACATCAAGGAGGAGACGCCCGGCGCCAGGCCGCGCGACCCCTCCGACGGCACCTACCTGGTGGACGAGCTCGGGAAGCGGGCAATCGGCTTCATCGAGCGCTCCCGCCGGTACGCGCCTGACGAGCCGTTCTTCCTCCAGGTCTCGCCCTTCTCGCCGCACGGCAGGGTCGACAGCAAGCCGGGCGACAAGGAGCCGCTTTTCCCGCCCGCGCGGCGTGACCGGCCGAAGACCAAGTGGCCCGCCGGGGAGTTCCCGCACGGGGACTGCGGCGGCCCCGACTGCGCCGGCATCGACGTGACCAAGCTGCCCTCCTTCAACGAGGACACCTCCGACAAGCCCTCCTGGGTGCGGCGCGAGCCGATCGAGCCGAAGCTCGTCGCGCAGCTGCGTAAGGACTTCCGCAACCGGATCCGCATGGTGCAGTCGGTCGACGACATGGTCAAGCGCGTGCTCGCGTCGCTGACCGAGGCCGAGCGGCGGTCCACGTACGTGGTGTTCACCAGCGACAACGGCTACCACCTCGGCCAGCATCGCCTCGTACGCGGCAAGTCCACCGCCTACGACCACGACGTCCGGGTGCCGTTGCTGGTCAAGCGCCCGGAGTCGGGGCGGCAGGGTGATCTCGTGACCGATGCCATCGCCCAGAACGTGGACCTCTTCCCGACCTTCATGGACATGGCCGGGATCGATCCGGCGGTCCGTGACAGCCGGGACGGGCGCAGCCTGCTGCCCTTCATCGAAGGTCGCCCGGTGCGGGACTGGCGGAACGCGGCGTTGATCGAGCACGTCAAGCCTCGCCGGGCCGGTTCCGACCCGGATGCGGACTCTCTCCGGACCGGCAACGCGCAGCCGCCGACGTACGACGCCGTGCGGACGGCGGGCGAGCTCTACGTCGAGTACGAGGGCGACCCGAAACCCGAGTACTACAACACCGTGACCGATCCTCTCCAGGAGACCAACGACCCGGACAACCCCCGGACGGCGGGTCTCGCCAAGGCCCTCGACGCCTTGGTGTCCTGCGGGAAGCCCGGTGCGCCCAGCTGCTGGACCGCCTCGCACCTCCGCTGAGGAGGCTCAGGGCTGGTTGGTGAGCCAGTCGGGGTAGCTGTCGACGTCGCGCGTGACCGGCCGGCTGACGATCGAGCCGCTCCCGCCACTTCCTCGGATGTGCTGTTCGAGGGCGGGAGCGAGCTGGTCCGTCGTGATGAGCGTGAGCCGCCAGGCGCTCGCGGACGGGTGCGGCACCACGTCTATGTCGATGGACGTCGCCAGGCCCGCGCGCAGGAGGTCGTGCGCTACCGCGGCGGCATTTTCCCGGCCTTCGATCGTCGCGCGCACCTCGATGAATTCCGCCATGCCACGTTCCCTCTCAAGGGCCTATCGGATTCGCCGGTAAACGTCTGATCGCTCATGTCGCGGGCGGCGCGCATTGCGTTCCTTCGGATGTTTTCTCCGCATGGCCAGTGAACCGTACCCCATGGGTCCTGTCACGGCACAGAGGGGCCGGCAGGTTCGCCGGCAGTGCGTTTAGCGGCGTGACAGGGGGAACGTGAGCAGTTCTCGTCGTGAGGAGATGTCGAGATGCAGCCCGTGGAGAAAGCCGTATCTCTGGGGATGAGCATGGCCAGCGCGGCGCTGGCGGCCGCGTTGTTCAAGCGGGTGTGGAAGCTGGCCTCGGGGCAGGATGACGCGCCGGACGCCGATGACCTGGAGCGCGGGTGGACGGAGATCCTGGTCGCCGCCACCGTGCAGGGCGCGATCTTCGGTCTGGTCAAGGCCACCGTCCATCGCGCCGGTGCGCAGACCTTCCAGCGCAGGGGGCGGCGAAAGGGTTAGCGCCCAGGCGGCGGGGCGGTGGAGGAGCGGACGATCAGCTCGTGGGGGAACAGCAGGCGCTCCGCCTCGGACGTGCCCCCTGACAGCAGCAGCCGCCCCGCCGTCTCGCCGATCTCCTGTTTGGCCTGCCTGATCGTCGTGAGCCCGGCCTCCTCGGCCGCGCTGTCGGAGAAGCCCACCACCGACAGCTCGCCGGGCACCTCCAGGCCCAGGTCGGCCGCCGCGTCCAGCACGCCCAGCGCCAGCACGTCGGTGTTGGTCAGGATCGCGGTGGGCCGCGGAGAGCGGCCGAGCAGCGCGTGCCCCGCCTTCCTCCCCGCCTCCCGCGAGTTACGCGCCACCTCGTAGAACGGCACTCCCGGCCAGTCCAGCCCGGCCTCCTCGCACGCGCTCTGATAGCCGCCGCGCCGCCGCCGCATGGCCTCGAACACCGCACCTTGCTGCCGCGCCACGTCGGCCCAGCCGGTGTAACCGTCCTCGTTCAGGCCCACCATGGCCACACCGACCCGCCGGTGTCCGAGCTCCAGCACGTGCCGCGCGGCCGCGGCCCCTGCCGCGGGCTCGTCGATGCCGAGGAACGGGTGTCCGGGCACGTAGGGCTCGTCCACGATCACGACCGGCAACTTTCTGGCCAGCACCTCCGTCAGTGCCGGATGCCCGTCCGGCAGCGACACCACGCAGAAGGAGTCCACCACCGCATCGCGCACGGTCTCGCTGCGCCGGTCGCCGTGCGGCAGCGGCAGGATGAGCAACCCCACGCCCGCGTCCTCGGCGGCCGTGGCCAGCCCCTGGAAGAACCCGATCGCGTACGGGTCGGCGAACGCGTACGCCAGCGTCTCGCTGAAGATCAGCCCGAGCGCCCCCGCCCGCCCGAGACGCAGTGACCGTGCCGTCGGGTTGGGCCCCGCGTAACCGAGCTCGTCGGCCACCTCCAGGATGCGCCGGCGCAGCTCGTCGCTGAGCTGATCCGGGCGGGAGAAGGCGTAGGACACGGTGGCCCGGGACACGCCGAGCCGGTCGGCGATCGTCTGGAGCGTGACCCTGGCCATCGTCCAACCGTACCGAAGGACCTTGCTGATCTGTTCTTAATCAATTAAGGTCTTAATTGATTAAGGAGGAAGCTCATGGACGCCATGCAAGTCCTCGCGCACCGGACGGCGATGGGATACCGGGAGTCGCTGGGCGAAGCGCTGCCGGGCGCGCCGCGAAGGCCGTCTCAGGACCGGAGTCGCGTTCGCGTGCGGCTGGCGCATTCGCTCAGATGGACGGCCGACCGCCTCGATCCGGCATGCCGCACGGCATGATGCTGCAGAATGTGACGGACCGATTACTTAGAGGAGGGGTCCGTGAACCTGGCCTGGATCATCGCCGTCGCAGCCGCGGCCGGCCCGCTGAGCGCCGATGCGGCGCACTCGCTGAGTCCGCCGTGGGCGGGTGGTCCCCGAAGTCCCGGCGCGGCCTCGCCGGCCGCTCTGGTCTGCGCCGTCTCCACACCGCCCGGCCGGCCGCTGGCCTTCGACCCGTGGGTGGGGCTCACGCCCCGGCACGTCGCGGTCCGGGGTCACCTCCAGCTCACCGGCTGCACGTCGCCGGACGGCTCGGCGCCCGGCCTGCGCTCCGGCTGGGTCGCCCTGCGGGCCACGGCGGAGCTCTCGTGCACGAGCGCGCACCGCGTCCGCGGCCGCGCCGTCATCACGTGGTTCGGCTGGGACGGCCGCCCCGTGGGCACCTCGACGCTCCGCAGCCGGGGCGATCACCTCGCCACCCAGCGTCCGGCCGACACCCTCCTCGCTGGTGCCGTCACGTCGGGACCGCTCAAGGGTGAGCAGACCCGCGGCGACATCACACCCGGCACGAGCCTGCTCAGCTGCGCCACGCAGGGCATGCAACGCCTGCCCGGCGCGGGCCACCTGACCCTCGGCTAGCTTCGCCGGCCTCAGCCCCCTCCAGCCGGGTCTCCGCCCTCTCCCCAGGACCCCGTCCTCTCTCCAACGGGGCCGACCCGTGTCCGCGTATGCCGCTTCGTCGCAGCCCGGCCGCCATGGATCACCCGACACCGGCGCCACCGCCACCCACGCCCCTCGAAGGGACCGCCGCGCCCTACGTCGCTTCATCCCTCGAAGGGGCCGCCGCGCCCTACGTCGCTTCATCCCTCGAAGGGGCCGCCGCGCCCTACGTCGCTTCATCCCTCGAAGGGGCCGCCGCGACCCACGTCCCTTTACCCCCTCGAAGGGACCGCCGCTCCCACGTCCCTTTACCCCTCGAAGGGACCGTCACCGAAGTGCGGCGGTGACGGAGTGAACACGCCGGTCGGTAACGTGCGGACACGAGCTAGCCGGCGGCGATCTGCTCCCCGGCGTAGTCCAGGAGTTGCTCGGCCGTGCTGAAGCGGCGTTCGTTCGCATCGTCCAGCAACACGCCCACCACCTGCCGGCCGCTGCGTTCGCCCGCGAACAACAGGCAGTACCCGGCCGCGTTCGTGTACCCGGTCTTCACCCCCAGCACCCCGTCCGCCCGCGACAGCAGCTTGTTGGAGTTGCGCCACGTGTGCGCCGGGTGCAGCGAGGTCTTGGCCACCGTGTGCACCTGCTTGCCGACCACGGTCCTGAACGTGCTGCTCGCCAGCGCGTGCTGCGCCAGCTTGGCCTGGTCGACCGCCGTCGAGTAGCCGCCGTTGCTGGGCGTGGGCATGCCGTCGGCGTTGGTGTAGCGGGTGTCGGTCAGGCCGAGAGCGCGGGCGGTGTCGTTCATCTTGGCGACGAAGGCCGTCTTGCCCGGGCCGTAGCGGCGGGCCAGGGCGTTGGCCGCGTCGGCGCCCGAGGGCAGCATGAGCCCGTACAGCAGGTCCCTGACCGTGAGGGTCTCGCCCTTCTTCAGCCCCGCCGTGGCGGCGCCGCCGCGGGCGGCGTACCTCACGTCGGTCGCGCTGATCGTGATCGTGTCGCTCAGCCGCGCCTCGCGGAGCACCACGTACGCGGTCATGACCTTGACGAGGCTGGCCACCGGGACGCGCCGTGTCTCCCGCTTGCCGAAGTGGATCGTTCCGGTCGAGTCGACGACGTACGCCGACGCGGCGTGCACCGGGGGCGCCTCGGCCGCGGCGGCGGGGGAGGACACCCCCAGAACCACCGCGAGCACGGCAGAGCTGATCAATCCCGCAATACGCATGCCAAACATGTTGGCAGGAGATCAACAGTTCGTTTGCGAAGTAGCGCCATAAAGCCGCATCAGCGCGGGGTAAACGAAGGTTAGATCGAACGAGGGGAGGCGGCCACCGTGGCGGGGAGGTTCGTCATCAGCGAGGACGGGCAGGGCGGCTTCCGCTTCGCGCTCGTCGCGAACAACGGGCAGACGCTGGCGGTCGGTGAGGGCTATCCGACCAAGGTCGCCTGCGTGAACGGCATCGAGACGGTACGCAGGAACGCCGTGGACGCCGTCATCGAGGACCCCAGTGGACAGGAACTATGACACCAGGAGCTGCTCGTCCGCGGTGCGCTGCTTCCTCCTGCGCCGCCGCACCATGAGCAAGGCAAGGCCCGCGACGGCCAGCACGGCGACGATGGCCGCCGTGAGGGGCGAACGCGCGGCCAGCTCCAGCCAGCCCCACACGATCGCGGTCATGCCGAACCACCACATGGGCGCCCAGGTCAGGCAGCCCAGCGCGCTGGCGACGACGTACCAGGGATAGGACACCCGCAACGCGCCCGCCACCCACGGAAGCGTGTGCCGCAGCATGGGCACCCAGAAGCACCCGTAGACGGCCAGCGCGCCCCACTTCTCGACGACGTGCTCGATCTTGGCGATCCGCTCGCGGCCCAGCTTGACCCCGATACGCGACTCGTACAGCTTCTCGCCCAGCTTGCGCCCGACCCAGTAGTAGACCTGGAACGCCCCGAACAGGGCGAGGATCAGGATGGCGCCCACCAGCCAGTAAGGCAGGCCCAGCCAGAACGGCTTGGCGAAGTCGTCCATTGGCCCGCCCTCCTGATGCCTTAGGTCAGCCTTACCTTAGTTCAAGGTGCAAGTGATTGCCATACCGGGTTGCAAGCCCTCCGTGAAAGGTGCAACCAGCCGACAACCAGCACTCAACCACCCAACTCCACTCTAGGGGTGAGCCAAAGAGGAGTGTTGACGATGTCGACGACGAGAAACGCGGCCGTCCTGGCCAGTGGCACCGCGAACACGGCCAAGCTGTTCGTGGCCGCCCTTGCTTTCACCAGCGCGTACGTCGGCTTCTCCGCCTACAGTAGCGCCAGCTCCACCCCCGAACCCGCCACGACCGTCACCCTGTCGGCCCAGGAAGTGCCCATCACGGAGCAACTGCCCGCCCAGGCCGGCAAAGTGACCGTGAGCGTCCTGGCCGACGGCGGCGCCGGGTGCGTCAAGTCCTACGTCGCCCGCAGCTTGGTGGTCAACCCCGACCCCGCCCACGGCGTGGCGTACGGCTGGCGGCTGGCCCGCTGGAGCCCCGCCACCAAGAGCTGGCGCACCTACTTCGTCGACTACGACGGCTTCGCGAGCGCCGCCCAGACCGTCGAATGGCGCCCCCGGATCACCCGCAACCCCGGCTGGTATCGAGTCGAGCTGGCCGTCGAGGGCGCCAAGAACATCACGAGCGACCGTTTCCAGGTGAGCTGCTAACCGATCGCCGCGCGGCTTCCACCCAGCGCGGCACGCCCACCCGCTCGGCCACCTCCAGGGCCTTCGTGTAGTGGTCGCGTGCCGCGTCGGGTTGTCCCAGGCGGATGGCCAGGTCCCCGAGCGTCAGCGCGACCGGCCACAGCGCCACCACGCCGGTGCCCGCGCCGGCCACCCGGTCGGCGAACGGCTTGAGCTTGTCGTAGCAGTCGACCATCCGCTCCCGGTCGTCCAGCAGCATGCCGGCCAGCGCCCGCCAGGTCATCGCCAGCTCATAGAGGAAGTCCGGGCGCACCGGCGGCCGGGTGGCGGCCACCGCCTTGGCGTCGTTGACGTGCCCGGCCGAGGCCAGGGCCAGCGCGTAGGCGTCGAGCGTCCACTTGGCGCCGCGGTGGTGGGCCTCGGCAAGCAGGTCGACCGTCTCCGCGGCCCGGCCGTCCACCAGGTGCAGGCAGAACGTCGTGATCAACGGCAGGTCCTGGCGGCCTTCGAGCATGCCCGCCCGCGCGGTCATCCTGGCCGCCTCCCGGTAGGCCCGCTCGGCGCCCGCGTAGTCGCCGGTGATCATGAGCCGCATGCCGCCGTACCAGACCACGACCGCGGCCGGGGCCGACAGGTCGTACTGCCTGGCCAGCTGGTCGGCCGCGGCCGCGTGCTCGTCGGCCACCGTGAACTCGCCCCTGGCCGCCGCGCACTCCAGCAGCACCAGGTGCGCCAGCGCCTGCGTGGCCATCTGCCCCGAGCGCTGGGCGACCTCCAGCAGCTCCCTGCCGATGCTCTCCCTCGTGTCCACGGCCGGAATGTCGTACGACTGCCGCAGCCGCCCGCTCAGCGCCGCCGCGATCAGCGCCGGGTCGCCGCTCTGCCGGGCCAGCTCCAGCGCCTCCAGCGACGCCTGCCGCCCGCGCTCCGGCGAGGAGGAGCCCTCCAGCTCCAGCGCCAGCGTGGTCAGCAGGCTGGCCCGCAGCCGCTGCTCGCCCGCCGGCAGCTCGATGAGCGCCCGCTCGGTGACGTCCACGATCTCCCACGCGGTGCGGGTGAAGTCGCGTGCCATGCCCTTGTGCGGCACGGCCAGCGACGCCGCCACCTTCGCGGTGATCTCCAGGTCGCCCAGCGGCAGCGCGGCGTCCATGGCCTGGCGGCGCAGCAACCGCGCGGCGGTCATGTCGCCGCACAACGCCAGCGCCCTGATCTGACGCAGCATGAGCCGCAGGCGCTCCTTGGCGCGTTCCGGCGTCTGCTCGCCCGATTCGTCGTTGCGGGACCGGTCGAACGCGGCGATGGCCTGCTCCCACAACGTGGCCGCCTCGCGGTGGGCGAAGCGCCGCTCGGCCTGCTCGGCCGCGAGGCCCGCGTAGTGGACCGCCTTCTCCGCCGCGTCGGCGAGGTAGTAGTGGTGCGCCAGCGCGGCAACGTCGGACGGCGCGCGCTGCTCGATCACGCCGGCCACGGCCGCGTGCAGCCTGGTGCGGCGCAGCCTGGAGGCGTCGGAGTAGATGGTGTCGCGCACCAGGTCGTGGTCGAACCTGAGCAGCCCCGGACCCGGCTCGGTCACCAGCCCGGCCAGCAGCGCCGCCTCGACCGCCTCGATCACCGCGTCCTCGTCGCCCGCCACGCCGATCAGCACGTCGAGATCGACGTCCCGGCCGATCACCGCGGCCTGCAGCAGGATCTGCTGCTGCCCGGACGGCAGCCGCGAGATGCGCCGCCGCAGCACGTCGCGCACGCCGGACGGCACCTTGGAGAGCACTTCGGTGGCGCTGGCCCGGTCGGCCGCGCCCTCGGCATCCAGCAGGCGCACGGTCTCACGGACGAAGAACGGGTTGCCGCCGGTGCGCTCGACGATCGACTCGACGGCGTCCTCGTCGATCTCGCGGACGCACGTCGCCCTGACCAGCTCGGCCACGGCCTTCGGATCGAGCCCCGACAGACCCACCCGGACCGGTCCGAGCCGGGCCAGCGCGGCCAGCACGTCCGACTGGCGGTCGTCCAGCTCGCTCTCCCTGCACGTCACCACGAGCAGCACCCGGCTGGTCGCCAGCAGGCTCGGCAACGCCCGCAGCAACGCCAGCGTCTGGTCGTCGGCCCAGTGCAGGTCCTCGAGCGTCACCAGCACCGGCGCCCGCCGCGCCACCCCGGCGAGGTAGCCGCCGACCGCGCGGTGCAGCCGGAATCCGCCGGACACCTCGTCCTCGTCGGGATCGGGCACGGCGTCGTCCAGCAGCGGCGCGAGCAGCTGCTGGTATTCGCCCGCGCCGGTCATGCCGACGAGCGTGCGCAGGATCTCCACCCATGCCCACCCCGGCGGGGTGGCACTGGAGTCGGGGCAGGCGCCGGAGGAGGTGATCCAGCCGTCGGCGGCCAGCTTGCCCTCCAGCTGGCGCAGCAGCGTGGTCTTGCCCGCGCCCGCGACCCCGGTCACGATCGCGACCTGGAACCTGCCCGTCCGCGAGGCCGCCGTGGTCAGCCTCGTCAGCTCGGCGTCGCGGCCCACGAACGGCTCCGGCTCCAGCGGCGGCGGCTCGACGGGGGTGGCGGGACGCGGCGGCCAGGTGTCGGTGGTCGCCGGCGCCGGCCTCGAGGGCCGCGCGGGCATGGCCAGCTCGAGCTCCGGCGACTGGGCCAGGATGTCGGACTCCAGCTTGCGCAGCGCCGGTCCCGGGTCGATGCCGAGCTCGTCGGCCAGGATGTTCCTGGCTCTGCGGAGCGCCGCCAGCGCGTCGCCCTGCCGGCCGCACCGGTAGAGCCCGAGCGCCAGCAGCCGCCAGCCCTCCTCGCGCAGCGGATGCTGGGTGGTGAGCGCCTCCAGGTCGGGCACGGTCTCGGCGTGCAGGCCCAGCCGCAGCCCGGTGTCGGCGTGCCGCTCGCGCGAGACCAGGCGCAGCTCGGTCAGCCGGTTGACCTCGGCCTCGGCCCACTGCTGGTCGGCGAAGTCGGAGTAGGGGGTGCCGCGCCACAGGCCCAGCGCCTTCTCCAGGCGACCGCGGGCCGACTGCGGGTCGCCCTCCTCCAGGTGCTCGCCCGCCGCCCGGACGAGCTGCTCGAACCTGAGCGCGTCGACCTGGTCGGCGGCCACGCGCAGCGCGTAGCCGGACGCGACCGTCACCAGTAAGCGGTTGGGCCCGCCGCGCGGGCGGCCGGGCTCCAGCACCCGGCGCAGGCGCGAGATGTAGACCTGCAGGCCCGACTGCGCGCCCTTGGCCGCGTCGTCGTCCCACAGATCGTAAAGAAGCGTGTCAACCGGCACGACCTGACCCCTGGCCACGAGGAGTCGGGCGAGGACGGCCCGCTGCCGCAACCCGCCGAGGTCGAGTTCGTCGTCGTGTTCGTACGCCTCGACTGGCCCCAGAACTCGGAACGCCACCATGTCAGCCGCCACGCTATGCGGGCCTACGAATCACGCACAAGGGGCGTGGTTGATTAGCACGCGATGGGTTTGGGATTGTCACTGGGGGGCCTTCGAGATCGTGGACGGGGACTCCGTGCCGGCGTTCCGGCCGTTGCGCCTGCGCAGCAGCGCCCATGCGCCCAGTGCCAGGCCGCCGAACGGGATCTCGATAGTGTAAGTCCAGAAGCCGAAAAGCAGTGCGGTCGCGGTCGCCGGAGCGGCCGGCACGGCGAAGGCGGTAGTGAGCAGGATCACCACTCCGCTCTCCATGATCCCGGCCCCGCTGGGCGTGATCACGGCGCTGGTGAGCACCCGCGACAGGGCGAAGACCGCGATCGACTGGGCCAGCCCCGGCCAGGCGCCCGTGGCGTGCATGCAGGCCGCCATGATCGCCCACTGGAAGCCGAGGAAGAAGACCATGCCGAGCGACAACCCCGGCCACCGCGTCCTGACGACCCCCGCGGTGTCGGCACGCAACCGGTGGAAGGCCTGGGAGGCGTCGATCCTCAGGCGCAGCAGCCGGGTGAGGCCGTGGAGCGCACTGCCGAGCAGGTCCGCGGCACGCTGCCAGTAGAGCGCGGCGGCCACGACCGCGCACAACACCAAGATGGAGATCGAGCCCGTCCAGCCCGCCTTGGCGACCGTCCCGTTGGGCACCTCGCCCGCGATCAGCAACGCGATGATGCCGACGGCGGGCAGGACGAATCTGAACAACGTGTTCCAGATGCCGCTGACCAGCGTCATGACCACGATCGAACGGTTGGGGAAACCCCAGCCCCTGGTCATCGCGAACGACAGCGCCACCCCCACCGCCCCGCCGAACGGCAGCAGGTTGCTCACCGCGCTGCCGGCCGCGTTGAGCGTCAGGCCCTGCAGGTTGCTGAGCCCGGGCAGCGAGTTGGTCAGCACGAACGTGTAGGACAACAGGCTGAGCAGCCACAGCGCGGTCATCAGCGCGATCTCGCCCGCGGTGAGCGTGCCGAAGACGGCGCCGATCTCCGCCCAGGAGACCGGCTTGCCGGTGAGGGCGCGCACGATCTGCGGCAAATAGACCACGAGCAGCACGGCCAGTCCGAGCGACAGCACGGACAGGGCGATCTGCAGCCACTTGTTCTTCATCGGAGTCCAGTCTGCCGGGTCACGGCGGGCGGTCTCTTCGTCCGGAAGTATTACTTGGGCCACTGCTCGAAAGGATGTCGCAGCCGGGTCCCCTCGGGAAGGCCGCGGCGAACGTACCACTCGGTGCCGAAGACGAAGCGGTAGAGCGGGCGCGGGACCTTCAGCAGGACGGCGAGCGTGCGGTCGCTGTCGCCGCCGCTGGCCTGGGAGGCGTGCGCGGCCATGGAAGCCCGCTTCTGTTTCGTGTATTTCCTGACGTTGACGCGATGGGTGATGGACTCGCCCGGCGAGTACGCGCTCTCGAACGTGCGCACGTCGAACTCGGGCGGGAACGTGTAGAACCGGCTCGCCAGCTTCAGCAGCCGCACCAGCGGATCCCGGTTGACCGTCGCCTCCAGCACGATCTCCGTGCCGGCGATCTGCGCGGCCCGCTTGCCCACCCGGTGGACCTGCACGTGGTCGGGATGCCCGTAGCCGCCGGCCGGGTCGTAGATCGCCAGCAGGTCGGCCCGCTCCTCCTGGAGGATCGCGGCCAGCGCCTTGGCCGCCTCTTCGCTGTCGGCGTCGATGAAGGCGTTGTCGGGCCGCTCGTCCGCGCTGCCGCCCTTGGGGCTCAGCCCCGAGTCGCCGTAGCCGAGGCACTCGACGCGGGCGCAGCCCAGCACCGCGGCCGACGTGTAGAGCTCCTTCATCCTGGTCTCGCCCAGCTCCTCGCCCGGCTCCATCTCGGCCAGGCCGCGCTCGCCCGCGGTGGCCACCACGAGCACCACGCGGTGCCCCTCGGCCGCGAGCATCGCCATGGTGCCTGCCGTCAGCAGGGCCTCGTCGTCGGGGTGGGCATGGAAGAACACAGCGGTACGTGGAGGCACACGCCCAGATTAGTCTGGGAGGGGTGCGGATCTTTCACGTGAGTGACTGTTACCTGCCGCGACTCGGGGGGATCGAGGTCCAGGTGGCCGATCTCGTGCGCATGCAGCGGGCGGCCGGCCACGAGGTGGCGGTGGCCACGGCGACCAAGGGCGAGCCGCTGCCCGGCGTGCGCAGGTTCGTCGCCAGGATGCCGTTCGACCTGCCGGTTCACCCGTTCGGTGTGGGTCATCTCACGCGGTGGATCACCTCGTCGCGTCCGGATGTGGTGCACGTGCACACGGGGGCGGTCTCGCCGTTCGCCTGGATGGGGGTGCGGGCCGCGGTGCGGGCGGGGACGCCGTGCGTGGTGACCGTGCACAGCATGTGGGATCCGGTCACGCGCGGGATCTACCGGCTGCTGCGGCTGGTGTTCGGCTGGCAGCGCTGGGGCCTGGTGGCCACCACGGTCAGCAACGCCGCCGCGGCGCCCATCCGCGCGGTGGCCGGGCCGGGTGTGCCGGTACGCGTGGTCTCCAACGGCCTCGACCTGTCCGGCTGGGCGCCGTCGCGGGCGAGCTCCCCGAGCTCCGTCACGCCGGACGGGCGTGACGGAGCTCGGGAGGTGCACGTCGTGGCGGTGGGCCGGCTCGCGCCACGCAAGCAGCCCGTGCGCCTGCTGAGGCTCCTGAGAGCCGCGCGGGCCGGGGTGCCTGCCCGGATCCCCATGCGGGCCACGATCGTCGGCGACGGGCCCGCTCGCGGGCAGATGGAGCGGTTCGTGGCCAGGCACGGCATGAGCGACTGGGTGTCTCTGCCGGGCCGCCACACCAGGGAGCAGATCGCGAAGGTCCTGGAGTCGGCCGACGTCTTCGTGGCGCCGGCGCCACGCGAGTCGTTCGGCATTGCCGCGCTGGAGGCCCGGGCGGCGGGGGTGCCGGTGGTGGCCAGGGCGCAGAGCGGCGTCGCCGAC
This sequence comes from Nonomuraea polychroma, assembly GCF_004011505.1. NCBI lineage: Bacteria > Bacillati > Actinomycetota > Actinomycetes > Streptosporangiales > Streptosporangiaceae > Nonomuraea > Nonomuraea polychroma. The sequence goes on along the minus strand of NZ_SAUN01000001.1, from coordinate 7,197,851 downwards.
TTCGTCAAGGACGGCGTCGAGGGGCTGCTCGGGCGCACCCTCGGCGACCTGGCCCGCGCGGTGGCCCGGTTGTGCGTCGATGCCGGCCTGCGCGCGTCCATCGCCGAGCACAATCGGGCCACGCCGCCGGCGGCCGGCTCGTGGCCGACGGTGCTGGAGGGGTTCGACCGCGCCTACGAGCAGGCCCGCGCCCCGCACTAGACCCCGGCGCCCACCGGGGCTCGCACCGCTCGGGTCACCGCCGTGGCGCCCACCGGGGGTCGCGGCCGCCCTCACGCCAGGGCGATCTCGCCCAGCCCGGGGTCCAGGTCGATCGGCTGTCCCGTGGCCCGGGCGAGGTCCCAGGAGTGCATGGCCAGCTCGGTGATCTGCTGCCCGACCGCCCAGTGCGCGGGCACGCGACCAGCGCCCGCACGTCCCAGGACGCGCACGGCGTCGGGTCGCCCGCCTGCTCGGGCTTGATCGCGGCAATCAGGGCGCCGGCCTGCTCCAGCGCACGGGTCATCAGGTCCAGGGGTTCGCGTACGTCGTCATCGAAAGCTCCTCTCGTCTCGTCAACGCGTCGAACGAAAGGAGCGGGAATCGACACTCAGCGGCGCAGGACCACGTAACCGTCGCGCTCGAACACCTTCACGTACCCCTGCCCCTGCAGCTCGTTGACTTTGGCGAGCTGATCCTCGAGCGAGCCGAAGGGGTACTCCCAGCGGAAGGTGTCGGCCACCACCCACGGCGCGCCGCGCGGGGTGGGCGACCACAGCAGCACGGTGGCGCGCGAGGTCAGCGCCGGGCCGACCGAGTTGACGGCCTCGACGGTGACGCCCGAGGGGACCTTGCTCACCGCCTCCGCCGCGGCGGCCGCCTTGAGGTCGCCCTTGTAGAAGGCCGGATGGTAGAGCTGGTCGAAGGCGAACTTGGGGACCAGCGTGAGCGCGACCGCGCAGACAGCCGCGGACCAGGCCAGCTTGAGCGCGGTGTCGTCGGAGCGTTCGTACCACCGCAGCAGCCTGGCCGCCCCGTCCACGCCGGCGCAGAAGAGGATCACCACGGTGAAGGCGTTGTACTGGAAGTCGGCCTGCCACCACTGGACGCGGTCGGACAACATCCGTTCGAGCACGTGCGGCAGCGCCGCCAGCGACAGTGGCGAGAGCAGGCACAACATGAGCGTCGGCCACGCCAGCAGGAACAGCGCGTCGACCTTGGCCTCCTCGCTGAACGGCAGCAACAGGGCGGCGAGCGGATCACGCATGATCCCCAGCACCGCCCCGGGAATGTCGCTCCCGAGGTGCCCGTAGGCCCAGAAGTCCTTGGCGTTGCCGCCGAAGACCGAGGTCACCAGGCCGCGGACCAGCAGCACGGCTCCGATGCCGAACACCGCGCACAGGGCGCCCCGCCATCGCTCGCCCATGACGATCAGGCACAGGCCGAAGCCCGCCACCATGAGGCCCATGTCCTCCTTGACGAGGAGCAGCCCCATCATCGCCAGGAACGCCGGCAGCATGCGCCCGGCGTGGTAACGCTCGATCATGATCGCGGTGAGCAGGGGCACGAACATGACCTCGTGCACGTCGAACACGACCGCCTGCGCCACCGGCCACGACAGCGCGTACGCCACGGAGACCAGATAAGCGGGCACCACGCCCAGCACGCGCCTGGTGTAGCGCCACAGGAACGGGATCGCGGCCGCGAACAGCGCCGCCTGCGCCACGATCAGCGTCTGCGGCCCGTCGTGGATCCAGTACAGCGGCGCGAGCAGCGCGTAGATGGGGGAGAAGTGGTCGGCGAGCTGGACATAGGCCATGCCACGCCCGTGGAACATGCCGAGCACCGGGACGTACGGCGGCCGGAAGGCGGCATAGTTCCGGACCGTCTGGTCCATGATCACCAGGTCGAACGTGCTCGCCCGGAAGGACGCCAGTTTGACCAGCCCGAGCACGGCATAGGCCACCGCGGCGAGGAGCGCGATCGCGCCCACCCGCAGGCGGTGACCGGTGAGCCGGACTCTCCATGAGGCGGCAGCGGCGCCTGCCCCCGCGCGCGCCGCAAGCGTGTCACCCGTCACGGGCGACAAGACTAGAACCAATCCATACGAATGTGGCGCGGCCGCCGCACCGACCTGCCCCCCACAGGCGGAGCGGCGACCGCGGGCCCCATTATCAGGAGCAGGCCGCGGTGATCTTCTGCGCGAACCCGTTCATCTTGCCGGTGAACTCCGTGACCCCGTTCAGGTCGCCCTTCTCCATGGTCTGGAAGCCGGCGGCGAGGTCGTTCAGCGCGGCGGCGACGTCGCCGTCGTACTTGCCGGCGAGCTCCTTGGTCTTGTCCGCCGCCGTCTTGGAGGCCTCCCCGACGGCCTTGGTGTCGGTGGCGTTCTTGGTGACCTCCGAGCTCCAGTCGGTCATGATCTTGGTGGCCTCGTTGGCGGCGGTGTTGCAGTCAACGGCCTGCCCCAGAGCACCACAGCCCGTCGTGGTGAGGACGGCAAGAGTCAGCGTCGCGGCCGCGACGGCCAGGCGACGGCGAGGGGGTGTCATTTCCAGTGCCCTTCGTAGGTTTAGCGAACGAAGGGAACATTATGGGTCCGCACTTAATCCCCACTTGCACCCCAGTAACACCATCGGTATCAAGCCGATGTAAAGCGGGCAGGTCGCCATCAGTGGGCGAACCAGCGCTTGCGCGGATAGCGCACGACGAGCCCGCCGTACTTCGACCTGCCGGTGACGACCACGTGGAGGACGCCGGGGCGGGGGCGGCTCGGCACGGCGCTCTTCGGGTTGCTGTAGTCGCTGTGGAACCCGTCCACGTTCGCGACCCCGCCGTCCGGCAAGATGATCTTGGCGGATCCGTAGGTGAGGTCCAGCTCGACGTCCACGACCGGATGGGTGACGACCGCCTCCGAGAAGTCGAGCTCGACGCTGCCGTACTTGCTCGACACCCGCAGCCGCCGCGGCACCGCCCAGTCGCCGGAGCGTTTGAGGTTGCCGTGCGTGGCTTCCAGCTCGATCACGTCATCGACAGAAGGCTGCTCGTCCGGGAGATCGGTGATCAGGTCGAGCAGGTCGCCGTAGGTCTTCGCGGTCAACGCGAGCTCGAGCCGGTCCTCGAGCTCCAACTGGGTGAGACGGCCCTCGGTGAACGCGTGTTGCAAGCGGAGTGTCGTGCGCTCACGATCGTCGTCGGAGACCCGCATCTGCAATTCCGACATGCCATGAGCATAGATTCGCCACGGTCAGAACGGGAGCGGCCGGCCGGAAGGGGTGCGCAGATCGAGGTAGTGGAGATCGAGGTAGCGCAGCCGGCGTTGGGGACGGGGACGGCGGATGACCTGGACTCTCTTCACACCGTGATACGTACCCAACAGATTGCCATGAAGTCATCATCGTTGGGTAGCGTGAACCCTGATGCTGGCCGAACCATTCTCACACCCTGCGCTCTTCTACCGGAGCGACGGGGAGTACGTGGCTGCGACCACGGCTTTCGTCCGCGAAGGGCTGGCGGCGGGCGAGCCGGTCGCCATCGCGGTCCCGGGCAGGAATCTGGCCATGATCGAGGCCGAGCTGGGCCCCGACGCCGACGCCGTGAAACTGCTCGACATGACCGTCGCCGGGCGCAACCCCGGGCGGATCATCCCGGCCGTCCTGCGTGACTTCGCCGACCGGCACCGCCACGGGCATGTGCGGATCATCGGCGAGCCGATCTGGCCGGGGCGCAGCGAGACGGAATATCCCGCGTGCGCCCAGCACGAGGCGCTGATCAACATGGCGTTCACGGGCCGGCACGTGACGATCCTGTGCCCGTACGACACCGTGGGGCTGGAGCCGGAGGTCATCCGCGAGGCCGCGCGCACCCATCCCGTGCTGCGCGATGTCTCCAGGGAGTGGCACAGCGACGACTACGCGCCCGAGCAGGTGGTCGAGGGGCACAACCGGCCGCTGGAGGAGCCGGAGGAGTTCCTGTCCCTGCGTTTCGACCACACCAACCTGTCGGCCGCGCGTGCCCTGGCCGCCCAGCAGGCCGCCAAGATGGGCTTCACCGGCGACCGGCTCGACGACATCCGGCTGGCCGCGGCCGAGCTGGGCGCCAACAGTCTCGACCACGGCGGCGGCTCCGGCACCATCAGGGCCTGGGCGGAGGACGGCCGGCTGGTGTGCGAGATCAGCGACGCCGGGCACATCACCGACCCGCTGGCCGGGCGCAGGCCGGTCGATCCGCGTCAGTCGGGCTCGCGCGGCCTGCTCATCGTCAACCTGCTCAGCGATCTCGTACGCGTGCACACGCGGGCCGGCGCCACCACCATCCGCGCCTACTTCGACGCGCCCTAACGCTCCACTTCCGCCATGTTCGGGTAACGAGTGCCGCGCACGGCGTCCGCGGGCACGGCCGCGGCGAGCTCGTCGAGCTGCTCCGGCGTCAGCGTGATGTCGGCGGCGGCGGCGTTCTCCTCCAGGTACTTCAGCCGCTTGGTGCCCGGGATCGGCACGATGTCCTCGCTCTGAGCCAGCAGCCAGGCCAGCGAGAGTTGCGCCGCGGTGATGCCGGCCGCCTCGGCGATCCTCGTCACCTCCGCCACGAGCCTGGCGTTGTGCTCGGCGTTCTCACCCTGGTTCCGTGGCATGTGCCGGCGGAAGTCGTCCGCGGGCAGTTCCTCCGAACGCGGCATCGCGCCGGTCAGCAGCCCGCGGCTGATCGGCGAGTACGCCACCAGCGCCGTGCCCAGCTCCCTGGCCGCAGGCAGGATCTCCGCCTCCAGACCCCTGGTGAACAGGGAGTATTCGCTCTGCAGCGCGGCGATCGGGTGGACGGAGGCCGCCTTGCGCAGCGTCTCGGCACTCACCTCCGACAGGCCCAGGTAACGCACCTTGCCCTGCTCGACCAGCTCGGCCATGGCGCCGACCGAGTCCTCGATCGGCACCTCGGGGTTGCGCCTGTGCATGTAGTACAGATCGATGTGCTCCACCCCGAGCCGCCGCAGCGAGGCGTCGCAGGCCGCTCTGATGTACTCCGGGCTGTTCTCGATCGAACGGCTGTCACCCTCGCGCTTGACGCCGAACTTGGTGGCCAGCACCACCTCGTCCCTGCGGTCCTTGATCGCGCGGCCGACCAGGTCCTCGTTGGCGCCCCTGCCGTACATGTCGGCCGTGTCCAGGAAATCGAGGCCCAAATCCAGTGCGCGGTGGATGACCGCGATCGACTCCCCTTCGTCGGCCTGCCCGTAGAACTCCGACATGCCCATGCAACCGAGGCCGAGCGCGGAGACCTGGGGTCCGCCTGTTCCGAGCATTCGCCTTTTCATGCCAGCTCCCTGTAGAGGTCGATCTTGTAGTCCAGCACCTTCAGGTCCTGGGTGAGCTCGGCGATCCTGGCCCTGACACGCTCGCGGTGCAGCTCCAGCATCCGCCGGCGCTCGTCGGCCGTGTGCTCGCCCATGCGCCGCAACTCCGCGTACCGGCACATGTCGGCGATCGGCATGCCGGTGGTGCGCAGCTTGGTGAGGAAGTCCAGCCACCGGAGGTCCTCTTCGGCGTAGTCGCGGTGCCCGCTGTCGTTGCGCCCGACGGAGTGGATGAGCCCTATCCGCTCGTAGTAGCGCAGCGTGTGAGCGCTCAGGCCCGACCGCTGCGCGGCCTCCTGGATCGTCATGTTGTCAGGGTCGCCCTTCGAGCGCGCTCTAAGTCAAATCAAGGGGAGGCCCCGGTACCTACCCTGAGGGGGCAGGCCCTACCCAGGGTCACGTCCGCACAGGTCAGCGAGCCTGGTCCAGGGGTGCCCCGACCTAAGTATTAGGGGATGCTTCAGGGCCGCTTCGGGCCGATCTCCGATACTCGGGAATGCCGCGTTCCACGAGCTTTGAGGCATGAAGGGATTGCTTGTCAGTGGATTCGCGGCCATCGGCATCGGGACCGGCGCCATGCTCACTCTCCACGCGGAGGCCGGCCTCGACCCGTTGCACAGCGTCATCAGCGAGTACGCCTTCCAGGAGTCCGGCTGGCTCCTGCCGGCCTCGCTGACCTTGTTCGCGGTGGGCTCGGCGCTGATCGCGGAGGCCATGCGCCGGACCGGCGTGAACCGCTGGGTCGTGGGGCTGCTGCTGGCCTGGGGTGCGAGCATGTTCCTCATCGGCGCCTTTCCCACCGACCCGCCCGGCCTGCCGCTGTCCCTGTCGGGAGGCATTCACCGGTACGCCGCCTTCGCCGCCTTCCTGGTGATGCCCGTGGCCGGGTTGCTGCTGGTCAAGGCCAGGATCCGGTACGCCAAAGCGATGAAGATCCTGTGTGCGCTGGCGCTCGGCGCGCTCGTGCTGGTCGTCATCCCGTACGTGGTGCGCATGTTCGGCATCCCGCTCACCAACGACGACATCCCGGCCGGGCTGACCCAGCGGGCGGTGGTCGTGACCGAGCTCGGCGTCCTGGCGCTGGCCGGGCTGTCGATGCTCCGGCACTCGCTCGTGGGACGGCCGGCCGTCCGCCAGGCGTGAAAGCCCCAGCCGGGGATAGAGGCCCTGGGAGGTGGCTGAGATGACGATTTTGATCGCGTACGACGGGTCCGACGACGCCAAGGCGGCGATCGCCTTCGCGGGCCAGATCTTGAGAGGCGAGTCCGCCGTCGTGCTGACGGTGTGGGAGCGGCTCGCGACGACCTCGGCGAGGGCGTCGGCCGGGCTCATGATGACCATCGACGGCGACACCGCCGGCGACGAGGCGATCGGCGAGGCGATGCGGAAGCTGGCGCGGCACGGCGCCGACCTGGCCCGGGAGGCCGGGCTGGACGCCGTCCCGCGGTGCGAGGCGGACTCGGTGGCCGTGTGGGCGACGATCGTGGACGTGGCGGACGAGATCGACGCCACCCTCATCGTGACCGGGACCCGAGGCTTGGGCGGGGTGCGCTCGCTCCTGCTCGGCAGCACGTCCGACCGCGTCCTGCACCATACGCACCGGCCGGTCCTGGTGGTCCCCGCCCCGCGCACCAACGCCTGACCGGCGCCGCTGACGGTCATATCGGCTGGCTGGCGCGGCGTGGTGGTGGCTAGGATGGGGGCATGACGATCTCGTTGGTGATGATGGCCCCCTAGGGGGTTTCATCGGCGACGTCTTGTTGAGGCCCTGCGATCCGGGGCCTCACGTCGTGTTCGGGGGCCCCTCGGGAGGCATCCGATGTACATCACGACGACCATCCCCTACGTCAACGCCCGCCCGCACCTCGGGCACGCCCTGGAACTGGTCCAGGGCGACGTGCTGGCCAGACACCATCGGCGGCGCGGCGAACCCGTGCGCTTCCAGACCGGCACCGACGACAACTCGCTGAAGAACGTGCTGGCCGCGGAGGCGGAGGGCGTGCCGGTGCGGGAGTTGGTGGACAGGAACGCGGCCGCGTTCGAGGGGCTGCGCGGTCCGCTGGACCTGTCCTTCGACTCGTTCATCCGGACAAGTAGCCATCCAGGGCACCGTGCCGGGGTCGAGCGAATCTGGCGGGCCGTTCAGCACGACCTCTACCAGCGGCACTACGAAGGGCTCTACTGCGTGGGCTGCGAGCAGTTCTACGCCGAAGGACCCTGCCCCGAAGGGCACCGGGAGCCGCTGCAGCGGGTGTCGGAGGAGAACTGGTTCTTCCGGCTCTCCCGCTACCAGGACGCCCTGAGCGAGCTGATCCGCGGCGGGCGGCTCAGGATCGAGCCGATCGCGCGGCGGAACGAGGTGCTGGCCTTCGTCGAGGCGGGGTTGTCGGACATCAGCGTCTCGCGGTCGGCCGCCCGCGCCCGCGGCTGGGGCATCCCCGTGCCGGGTGATCCCGCCCAGGTCGTCTACGTGTGGTGGGACGCGCTCGCCAACTACATCACCGCGCTGGACGGCGATGGCGACTACGAGCGGTGGTGGGCCGAGGAGCGGCGCAAGGTGCACCTCATGGGCAAGGGCGTGATCAGGTTCCACGCCGTGTACTGGCCCGCGATGTTGTTGTCCGCCGGGCTGCCGCTGCCCACGGAGATCTTCGTGCACGACTACCTCACGGTGGCCGGGCAGAAGATCAGCAAGTCGTCGGGCGGCGCGGTCGATCCCGTGGCGCTCGTGGACACGTACGGCGTGGACGCCGTGCGGTGGTGGCTGCTGCGCGAGGTGCCGCGCGTGGGCGACGCCGACTTCACCGAGGAACGCCTGATCGCCAGGGCCGACGAAGACCTGGCCAACGGGCTGGGGAACCTCGTCAACCGGGTCGCCACCATGGTCTGCCGCTTCCTTGACGGCCACGTGCCCGAACCCGCCGAGAACCTGGCCGACGTATCCGGCACGGTGCACCAGGCGCTGGATGACTACGACTTCCGGCGCGCGGCCGCAGCCGTGTGGACGATCGTCGAGGAGGCCAACCGGTACGTCGAACGCACCCGCCCCTGGCAACAGGAGCGGGCCGGGCAAGAGGCGTCGCTGGGCACGCTCGTGCACGCCTGCCGGGCGCTGGCCGGACACCTGGAGCCGTTCCTGCCCACGGCGGCGGCCCGGGTGGCCGCGGCGGTGAGCGGCGCGCGCCTGGCCCGGCCCAAGCCCCTCTACCCCAGAGTCGCTGGTTGACGGCGGTCGTGCGGCAGCCTAGGTTGGCGCACACCGACCAGCCGGTATGGAGGCTTTCATGCCCACCGTCAACACCGTCCGCGGCCCGGTGGACGTCGACGACCTCGGTCAGACCCTGATGCACGAGCACATCTTCTTCATGGCCACCGAGCACCTGGACAACTACGGCAGGGGCGCCTGGTGGGACGAGGAATACCGGGTGGCGGACGCGATCGCCAAGCTCAACGCCGTGACCGCGAAGGGCGTGCGGACACTCGTCGACCCGACGGTGTGGGGCCTCGGCAGGTACATCCCGCGTATCCAGCGCATCGCGGAGCACGTGCCGGGCCTGAACATCATCGTCGCGACCGGCATCTACTCCTTCGAGGAACTGCCGCACCAGTACGAGCACCGCGGCCCCGGCCTGCTCATGGACATACCCGACCCGATGATCGACGACTTCGTCCGCGACCTCACCGACGGCATCGCCGACACCGGGGTGAAGGCGGCGTTCCTGAAGTGCGTGGTCGAGGCAAAAGGCCTGACCCCCGGCGTCGAGCGCATCTGCCGGGCGGTCGCGCAGGCCCACCTGCGCACCGGCGCGCCGATCACCGTCCACACGAACTCCTTCACCCAGAGCGGGCTGATCGCGCTGGACCTGTTCGCCAAGGAAGGAGTGGACCTGACGAAGGTGGTCGTCGGGCACGCGGGCGACAGCAACGACCTCGGCTACCTCATGCGGCTGGCCGACACCGGCGCGACGCTCGGGATGGACAGATTCGGCCTGGACGTCTACAACCCGACCGCGCAGCGCGTGGCCACGATCGCGGCGTTGTGCGAGCGTGGATACGCCGACCGCATGGTGCTCAGCCACGACGCCGCCTGCTTCATGGACTACTTCGGCGGCGCCTGGGACGAGGCCCACGCCACGCTCGCGCCCAACTGGCGCTACGATCACATTCACGACGACGTCTTGGCCGCACTGCTGGACTCGGGTGTGACCGATGAGCAGATTGAGCAGATGCTGGTGTTCAACCCGAAGCGCTACTTCTCGTAAAGTGGTTGGATCGGGAGAGCGACGCGGGTAGGTGGAGCTGGGTGACTTCGGAGCAGGCCTTGTCGATCAGCCTCGGGCTCCAGGGACCCTGCGTCATTGCGCGATTGACGGGGGACTTCGACTTCGGCTCCGCGGCGGAGGTCCGTGACCGGGTCACCAAGGCCCTCGACCTGACCCAGCCCCCGCTTCTCGTCATCGACATGCAGGCCGTCAGCGTGTGCGACTCCTCAGGGCTGTCCGTGCTGGTCTACCTGCACAAGGCCGTCACGGCTTCAGGCGGCCGGCTGCTGCTGTCCGGGCTCAACGGCAGGTGCAAGCACCTGTTCGCGATCACCGCGCTGGACAAGTTCTTCGACATCCGCAGCACAGCCGAGCTGGCCATCGCCGAACTCAACGACGACGGGAATTCGCCGCCGTTTACCGGGTAGTTCCCGGGCATGTCGTCCGAAGAGCCCGATCTGCTCGGCATGTATCTGGAGCAGATCGGAAAGACCCCCTTGCTCTCCGCCGCGGACGAAGTCGACCTCGCCCGGCGGATCGAGGCAGGCCTCTACGCGGGCCATCTGATCGAGCGCGGCGCCGGCACGCCCGAGCTCGAACTCGTCGCACTCGATGGGCAACGCGCCAAGGACCTGCTGATCAGGTCCAACCTCCGGCTGGTGGTGGCCACCGCCAGACGCTACGCCTTCCGGGGGTTGCCGCTGCTCGACGTCATCCAGGAGGGCAATCTGGGGCTGATCAGGGCGGTGGAGAAGTTCGACTACCGGCGGGGATACAAGTTCTCCACGTACGGGATGTGGTGGATCCGCCAGGCCATCGAGCGCGGCATCCACGACAAGAGCCGCATCGTCCGGCTGCCGATCCACGTGGCGGAGGAGCTGTCGCGGCTGATCAGGGTCGAGCGGCAGCTCGCCGCGGAGCTGGGGAGGGAACCGGCCGACGCCGAGCTCGCCGAGGCTGCCGATCGCTCGCCGGAGCAGGTCGCCTCGTTACGTGTGCTCGCGCAGGAGATGGTCAGTCTGGACATCCCGGTCGGCGAGCACGGGGAGGGCCGGATCGGGGACATGATCGCCGACGAGGACGGGGTGCAGGTGCAGGAGGCGACCGAGCGCCGGGCGATGAGCGACGAGCTTTACCAGGTGGTCACGATGCTGCCGCCGCGTGAGGCGTTCATCATCAGCCTCAGGTACGGCCTCAGTGGTCAGCAGGTCCAGACGTACACCGAGATCGGCGAGCAACTGGGCCTGACCAGGGAAAGGATCCGCCAGCTGGAGAAGCAGGCGCTGAAACGGCTCAGGCAGGGAGGGCCGCTGCTGGCGTGGGCCTCGTAACCCCATAAGGCCGATATAAGCGAATAACCGTTTCGTATCGGATCATCGCCCTCAAATGTGGATCAGTCCGTATTCCTGATAGTAGTCGGACCGGTACGAGTCGCTGCCGACAGGGGGGAGCGACCATCTTCTGCACAGGGGGCAGAATGATCAAGAGTCTTGCCGGCACGGTCTTAGTGGCGGCTGCCGCGACCACGCTCATGGCCGCACCGGCCGCCGCGTCCTCCTCATCGTCCGGCGTGGACGCTTCGACGTCGGCCACCGGCGCGCAGCTGATCCGCACCAAGAGCTACTGGGGTCACTGCGAGGAGACCTGCCGGATCAAGGTCCGGATCAAGAACATCTCGGGCAAGCGGCTCTTCAACGTCAAGCTCAACGTGAAGCTGCGCATCAACGGCAGGAAGGCCGGCGCCTGCTACGACTACGTCGGCTCGATCCGGCCGTACGGGGTGGGCTGGGCCAGCTGCACCGTGCGCACGCGCACGCTGGCCAACATGTGGAACGACTTCCTCGACTACCGAGGTCGTTACTACAAGTACGCCAGCACGTACGTGGCCTACAGGTATTACCGCTGAGTGAAGGCGGGCCGGGCCTTCGGCTCGGCCCGCACGGCTCACGCGGTGACGAGGAGCGCTACCCCGATCAGCACGGCGACCGGGACCAGCCACATCACGGCCTCGACAGCGAACTCCTTGTACATCGCGTAAGTCTCCTCTGGAACGCCCTCTCCGGGCACTGCCGACACGTCAATGGGCAGCATAGCCGCCGTCACACGGTGACCGCGCCGTCGGAGGCGGAGCCGACCGTCGCGACGTACTTCGCCAGCACCCCTCGCTCCACCGGCCGTTCGGGCCGCTGCCATGCGGCCCGGCGCTCGGCCAGCTCCGCCTCGGGCACCAGCAGGTCGATCGTCCCGGCAGCGCTGTCGATGACCACCGTGTCCCCGTCCCGCACCAGCGCGATCGGCCCGCCGCGGTACGCCTCCGGCGTCACGTGCCCGATCACCAGGCCGTGCGAGACGCCGCTGAAGCGCCCGTCGGTGACCAGCGCCACGGACGAGCCGAGGCCCCGGCCGACGAGCGGGCCGGTGATCGAGAGCATCTCGCGCATGCCGGGGCCGCCCGCCGGGCCCTCGTACCGGACGACGATCACGTCGCCGGCCACGATCCGGCCCTCCTGGATGGCGTCGTAACAGGAGTCCTCGGAGTCGAACACCCGGGCCGGGCCCTCATGCCGGAAGTCGCTCTTGCCGCCCAGCTTGAGCACGCAGCCGTCGGGCGCCAGCGTGCCGCGCAGGATGGCCAGCGCGCCGTGCCGCTTGAACGGCCGCTCCACGCTCGCCACGACCTCCTGCCCCGGCGTCTCGTGGGCCGCACCGGCGACGTCGACGAGCCTGCGGCCGTCCACCAGCGTGACGTTCTCGCGCAGCAGCCCGGCTGCCAGCAGCCGGCGCGCCACCAGCGACGTGCCCCCTGCCCGCCACAGGTCGAGTGCCGTGTGGTCGCCGCCGCTCGGCTTGAGGCCCGTGATGATCGGGACCTCGCGGCAGACCTCGCCGATCCTGTCGATCTCCAGCGGCAGCCCGGCCTCGCGGGCGATGGCCAGCAGGTGCAGCACCGCGTTGGTCGAGCCGCCCATGGCCGCCACCGACACGATCGCGTTGTGCAGGGCGTCCTCGGTGAGCACGCGGGACGGGCGGGCGTCGCGGGCCAGCGCGTCCATGGCGATCTCGCCCACCCGGTACGCCGCGGCGTTCTTCTCCGCGGCCACCGCCGGGATGTCGCCCACGCCGAACGGCGCGAGCCCCAGGAAGTCGGCGACGCTGCCCATGGTGTTGGCGGTGTACTGGGCGGCGCAGGTGCCCGCGCCCGGGCAGGCGTGCTTGGCCAGGTCGTCCAGCTCGGACTGGTCCAGGCGGCCGACGGCACGCTCGCCCAGCGCCTCCCACATGTCCTGGATCGTCACGTCCCGCCCGCGCCACCGGCCCGGCATCATGCTGCCGCTGTAGAGGATCACGGACGGCACGTCCAGCCGGGCCAGCGCCATGATCGCCGCGGGCACGGTCTTGTCGCAGCCCACGATCGCGACGATGGCGTCGAAACCGTGCGCCCGGCCCATCAGCTCGATCGAGTCCGCGATGACCTCGCGGCTGACCAGCGACGTGCGCATGCCCGGCGTGTGCATGGTGAGGTTGTCGGAGACCGCGATGGTGTTGAACTCCATCGGCATGCCGCCTGCCGCCCGCACCCCCTCGGCCACGTGGGCGGCCAGCTCGCGGTGGGTGAGATTGCAGGGCATGGTGCCGGTCCAGGTGGAGGCGATGCCCACCACCGGGCGGCGCATCTCCTCCTCCGACATTCCCATGGCGTAGAGGTGAGAGCGGGCGGGTGCGCGGTCAGGATCGTCGGCGATGGTGTTTCTGGTTGTCACATGTCCATGATTCCTCACTGCTCCCGTATGCCCCATGGTGAGTCGTACTGCACCAGCAGGTCCAGGAACGGGCGCGGCTCGAACGCCTCGGGACCCAGCACGCCCGTGCCCTTCCAGACCCCGCTCGCCAGCAGTTCCAGCGCGATCACCGGGTTGACGGCGGTCTGCCAGACCACGGCCTGGGAACCGTACTCGCGCATCGACCACTGGTTGTCCACCACGTGGTACAGGTACACCTCGCGCGGCCGGCCGTCCTTGAGTCCCTTCACCCAGGTGCCGGCGCAGGTCTTGCCGTGCATACGGTCGCCGAGCCCGGCCGGGTCGGGCAGGACCGCTGCGACCACGTCGCGCGGCGCCACCCGGGCCGTGCCTTGATCGGTCCTGACGGGGACCGGCTCGGTGCTGTCCACGCCGAGCGCGTGCAGGGTCTTGAGCGTGCCGATGAACTCCTCGCCGAGGCCGTACTTGAAGGTGACCTTCCGCGCCGGGATCCACCGGGGGACGAGCAGCACCTCCTCGTGCTCGACGTTCACGCACTCGACCGGGCCGATGCCTTCGGGGAAGTCGAAGACCTCCGGCTCGCTGAACGGCTCCGTCGTGTACCAGCCGCGGTCCTTTTCATAGATGACCGGCGGGTTCAGGCACTCCTCGATCGTGGTCCAGATGGAGAACGACGGGGCGAACTCGTAGCCGTCGACGGTGAGGTTGGCGCCGTCCCTGATGCCGATCTCCTCGATCTCGTCGAAGAGCTCGTCGGCGGCGTACCTGGCGAACACGTCGGCGAGCCCCGGCTCCACGCCCATGCCGACCAGCGCCAGCCTGCCTTTCCCCGTCCACTCCTTTTCCCTGGCGAACTGCTCGTCGCCCAGCTTGACGCCGACCTCCTCGTACGGGCGCTCCGGGTGCGGCTTCGACATCGACATGGCCATGTCGAGGTAGTCGACGCCGGCGGCCAGCGCCGCCTCGAACAGCGGCAACACGAAACGCGGGTCGGTGGCGTTGAGCAGCACGTCGCACGCGTGTTCATGGAGCAGTGCGGTGACGGCCGCGGCGTCGGCGGCGTCGATCCTGGCGGGGGTGAACCTGGTCGCGTGCTCGCCCAGTGCGGCGACGGCCGCCTTGGCGCGGGGGAGGTCGTAGTCGGCGACCACCATGTGGTCGAAGAACGGGCGGCGAGCGGCGATCCGCGTGATGGCGGTTCCCACCCCGCCGGCTCCTACGAGAAGGATACGCATGACAATAATCCTTTTATCCGCTTTATCCGCTTTTGAGTGGCTGTGTCCTTCATCCAACTCGACTACGCTCATCAACGTCAATGGCGTTGGCATAAGGAGGGCTTCGATGCCGAAACGGGTGGTGCCCGAGGCGGGCCGGCGGCGGCGCCGCCCCACCAAACAGGGCCAGGTCCTCACCCACCAGCTCATCGTCGAGACCGCGCTGCGCATGTTGCGTGAGCACGGCGCGGCCGGCCTGACCGCCCGGCGCCTCGGTCTCGCCCTGGGCGCCGATGCCAGCACCGTCTACCGCTACTTCCGCGGCATGGACGACCTCATCCTGGCCATCGCCGACGAGCTGATCGCCCACGCCATGGCCGGCTGGCGGTCCACCGGCGACTGGCGATCCGACCTCCGCGAGCTCGGGCTGCGCATCCATCACGCCTACCTGGCCCACCCCCAGGCCGCAGTCCTGACCGCCAGTCGCGTCACGGGACTCCCGAACGAGGTGGCGGCAGACGAGACGATCCTCGGCGTCCTGCGCGGCGCGGGCTTCCCGGACGCCGACGCGGTGCGCATCTACCACGCCTTCATCGACCAGAGCCTGGCCTTCTCCATCCTCGACGCCGCCACGCTGGCCCTGCCCGCGGCCGCGCGGGAGGCCGACGAGGAGGTGTGGCGGGACACGTACGCCCGCCTGCCCGCCGCCACCCACCCCAACATCGCCGCCACGGCACCGCTGCTGGTGGCCCGCATGAACAACAGCGTCTACCCGACGGCCCTCGACATGCTCCTGTCCAGCGCGGCAGCCCAGCTCACCAGGTGATGCGGAGCCGTACGGTCAGAGGCGGCCCTGAGCGATGCGTTTGGCGAGCCCGGCCAGGGAGTCGTCGGCCATGAGGGCAGGCAGGCGCGGCGCGTCCTCGTCGATGTGACGCAGCACGGCAGGGTGATCGCCCGAGAAGCGGCTCCAGGCGCGCACCACCTCCGGCATCGCGGCGATGGCCGCGTCCGACATGATCGCCTCCCGGGGCAACCATGACGTCAGGAACTGCGACACCCTTACCGGACTCCACCACAGCGGGCGGTCCCCGAGGAACTCCACCAGCTTCTCGAACGCCTCCCGCGCCCCTGGCAGGTCCGGCAGCTCATCGAATCGGACCGCGGTGTCGTCACCCGCCCCGCGGATGAGCCCCGGCACCGTGCGGGCTCTGGCGATCGCCAGCGGGCGGACCTCCGGCAGCGTGTCGGCGACCGCCGCACCCATGATCCGGTCACCCAGCTCGAACGCGTCCAGGATCCGGCCCGCGACCACCTGCGGCTCCGCCGCGTCCAGGTGCAGGTCGTCGAGGAACTTCGGCTCCTCCACCACCGCGTCGACCGCTATCCCGCCGTTCGGCTGATCGATCCCCACGACGAGGATGTGCGGCTCCTTGCTGTTCTCGTACCGGAAGGACAGGACCGCCAGGACCTGCTCACCGTACGGGTCGGCCTTGCCGTACCAGGCGCCCTCGCACGTCACCCGGCCCATCCGGCTGACCCATGTCGGCAGTGTGTCGATCAGCCCTTCCGCGGCCCGCGCGTACGCCTCCGAGTCATCGGCCTCGGCCGTGCCGGCGGATGGGACGGCACCGCTGGGCGAAGGGGTCGGGTTGACCGCCGCCAGAGCCACGAGCGTGAGCCGTGCCTCCGCCGTGCCGTCCTCCGCAAGCTCCCGCAGGAACGCAGGGACCAGGGCCTGATCCAGGCTCGCCGTGAGCCGCGCAGCCCATAGCTCCGTTCGCAGCGGAGAATGCCACCTGAGCAGGTCGCGGGCCTGGGCGATCGCCTTGGTAAACGCTGATGTGCTCACCATCCGACCGTATCTCTCGACGGTGGTCTGGCGACCACCGCGTTTGTCCGGCAGAGCTTTCGAAAACCGTCGCGACTCAGCGTTATTGAATGCTAACGTTCCGTGCATGCCTTCCCCCAGCATGAGGCACTCCATCGCATCTTCCGCGACAATCCGGGGCTGTTCTCTCATGCCTTCAAGATGCTCAACATCGACTTCCCGATCTCGTGCGAAGTCGCTGTCGTCGACACCGACCTCACGGAGATCACGCCGATCGAGCGGCGCTGCGACACGGTGATGCTGCTCAAGACCCCGTGGGGCGCCAAGCACGTGATCATCGGCGAGTCCCAAATGCGGCCGGACGACGACAAGATCGCCGCATGGGCCTACTACCTCAGCTACGCGCACATCAAGTTCGAGTGTCCGGTGGTGCTCCTGGTGATCTGCCAGGACGAGGCCACGGCCAAATGGGCTCGCGAACCGAAGCGCATCGGCCTGGCCGGCCACCCGTGCCTGATCGTCTACCCCATCGTGCTCGGCCCCGACAACGTGCCCCAGATCACCGATCCGGCCGAGGCGTGCACGGACGTGGTGCTCGCCATGTTCTCAGCGCTCACACACGCGCGATCTCCCAAGGTCAATGCCATACTGGAAGCCCTGGACGTCGCGCTGAACACTGTCGACACCGACACCGCCCAATACATCGCCGAGCAAACGGAAATAGGTCTCGGAGCCGGCCTGGCTCGACAGACCTGGAGGCGTCTGATGACCATGCAGAACTACCGATTCAAGTCCGAGTTCGCCGAGATCCTCCGCAGCGAGGGCGAGGCTCGCGGCGAAGCTAAGTCCGTGCTGAGGATCCTGAAGCGGCGTGGCATCCCCGTCACGAAGTCCGTCCAGGAGCGGATCCTGGGGTGCACGGACCTCGCCCTGCTCGAGACCTGGCTCGACCGGTCTCTCGAGGTCACCACTGCTGAGGAACTCTTCGACTGATCCCGGCTCAGCGATGACCATGAAGAACTACCGATTCAAGTCCGAGTTCGCGGAGATGCTGCGTGAAGAGGGACGGGCCGAGGGACGGGCCGAGGGCGAAGCCAAGGTCGTGCTGAGGATCCTGGAGCGACGCGGCATCCCTGTCATGGACTCGGTTCGGGAGCGGATCCTGAGGTGCACGGACCTCGCCCTGCTCGAGACCTGGTTCGACCGGTCTCTCGAGGTCACCACCGCCGAGGAACTCTTCGACTGATTCCGCTAGGGAGCAGCAGATGTAGGCCGTGACGCCAGGCGATCAAGGCGCCGATGAGCGGAGTGCCTGGGCGGTTGTCGCCCAGGCGCCCCCTGACTGGCTCAGCGTCCGTTGTCGCCGGTGAGGCCGGCCTTGCGGAGGGCCTCAGCCATGGCGCCCATCGGGGCCTGGCGGTCCTGGCGGCGCTGACCGCCGCGCTGGCCGTCTCCGCGCCCGCGCTGCCCGCCGTCGACGTTGCCGCGCTGGCCCGATCCGCGCTGCCCGTCACCACGGCCGCCCTGGCCCTGGCCGTCGCCACGGTCGCCTCGACCTTGGCCGCGCTGACCCTCCCCACGGCCGCCGCCCTGGCCCGCCCCGCGTGGAGCATCGCCACGGCTGCCCTGGCCGCGACCGCGTGGGCCGCCGTCGCCCCGGGCACCTTCGCCACGGCCGCCTTCGCCTCGACCGCTGTCGCCGCGCCCAGCGTCACCCCGGCCGCCGTCTACGCGGGCGCCGTCTACGCGGGCGCCGTCACCGCGGGCGCCGCCTTGACGGCCGGGTGAGCGGTGGGAGCCGTCTCCGGCGGTGGTCTCGTCCTCCAGGCGCAGGGTCAGCGAGATGCGCTTGCGGGGGATGTCCACGTCCAGCACCTTGACGCGGACGATGTCGCCCGGCTTGACCACGTCACGCGGGTCCTTGACGTAGGTGCGGGACATGGCCGACACATGGACAAGACCGTCCTGGTGCACGCCGACGTCCACGAACGCACCGAACGCGGCCACGTTGGTGACGACACCCTCCAGGATCATCCCGGACGTCAGGTCGGAGATCTTCTCGATCCCCTCCTTGAACGTGGCGGTCTTGAAGGCGGGACGCGGGTCGCGGCCCGGCTTTTCCAGCTCCCGCAGGATGTCGGTGACCGTCGGCAGGCCGAACGTCTCGTCGGTGAAGTCCTGCGGCTTGATCGACCGCAGCGCCACCGTGTTGCCGATCAACGACTTGAGGTCGGTCTGGACCGAGGTGAGGATGCGGCGGACCACCGGGTACGCCTCCGGGTGCACGCTGGAGACGTCGAGCGGGTCGTCGCCGCCCCGGATGCGCAGGAAGCCCGCGCACTGCTCGAACGCCTTGGGCCCGAGCCGCGGCACCTCCTTCAGTGCCGACCGCGTACGGAACGGGCCGTTGGCGTCGCGGTGGCGCACGATGCTCTCGGCCAGCGTGGACCCGATGCCCGACACCCGCGTGAGCAGCGGCGCCGACGCGGTGTTGACGTCGACGCCGACGGCGTTGACGCAGTCCTCGACCACCGCGTCCAGCGAACGCGACAACTTCGACTCGGCGAGGTCGTGCTGGTATTGGCCGACGCCGATCGACTTGGGATCGATCTTGACCAGCTCGGCCAGCGGGTCCTGCAGCCGGCGGGCGATGGAGACGGCGCCACGCAGCGACACGTCGAGCTCCGGCAACTCCTGCGACGCGTACGCGGACGCGGAGTAGACCGACGCCCCGGCCTCCGAGACCACGATCTTCGTCAGCCCCGGCATGAGCTTGACCAGCTCACCGGCCAGCTTGTCGGTCTCGCGGGAGGCCGTGCCGTTGCCGATGGCGATCAGCTCGACCCCGTGCCGCTGCGCCAGCGCGCCCAGCACGGCGAGCGACTGGTCCCACTGCCGCTTGGGCTCGTGCGGGTAGATGGTGGCGGTGTCGACGACCTTGCCGGTGGCGTCAACCACGGCCACCTTCACCCCGGTGCGGAGTCCCGGGTCCAGCCCCATGGTCGTGCGGCTGCCGGCCGGCGCGGCGAGCAGCAGGTCGCGCAGGTTGGCCGCGAACACCCGCACGGCCTCCTCCTCGGCCGCCTGCCACAACCGCATGCGCAGGTCGATGCCCAGATGCACGAGGATGCGGGTGCGCCAGGCCCACCGCACGGTCTCGGTCAGCCACTTGTCGGCCGGCCGTCCCTGGTCGGCGACGCCGAACCGGGAGGCGATGCGCAGCTCGTAGTCGGGGCTGTCGTCCGGCTCCAGCGTGACGGACAGCACCTCTTCCTTCTCGCCGCGGAACATCGCGAGGATCCGGTGCGAGGGCAGCTTCGTGAACGGCTCGCCGAACTCGAAGTAGTCGGAGAACTTGGCCCCCGCCTCCTCCTTGCCTTCGCGCACCTTCGACACCAGCTGCCCGCGGCTCCAGAACTGCTCCCGGAGCTCGCCGATGAGGTCGGCGTCCTCGGCGAACCGCTCGATCAGGATCGCCCTGGCCCCTTCCAGCGCCGCGCCCGCGTCCGCGACGCCCTCGGTCACGAAGCCCTCGGCGACGGCCAGCGGGCTCAGCGTCGGGTCGGCCAGCAACTGGTCGGCCAGCGGCTCCAGCCCCAGCTCGCGGGCGATCTGCGCCTTCGTGCGCCGCTTGGGCTTGTAAGGCAGGTAGATGTCCTCGAGCCTGGCCTTGGTCTCGGCCGCCATGATCTGCTCGCGCAGCTGGTCGTCGAGCTTGCCCTGGGATTCGATCGACTCCAGGATCGCCGTGCGGCGCTCCTCCAGCTCGCGAAGGTAGCGAAGCCGCTCCTCCAGCGTGCGCAGCTGCGCGTCGTCGAGCGCGCCGGTGGCCTCTTTGCGGTATCGCGCGATGAACGGCACGGTCGCGCCGCCGTCGAGCAACTCGACGGCCGCCTGCACCTGCCCGTCGCGTACGCCGAGCTCTGCCGCGATCCGCTGGTGTATAGAGAGCACTTGCCTGCCTTTCGATGGTCCCGCCGGTCAATTGTGCAGGACGACGCCGTCCTTCATGACCAGAGTGCGCGCAGGGTGAACGACGACCGCCTCCGCCGCGCTCGCGCACGGCACCACGACCAGGTCGGCCCGGTCGCCCTCGGTGAGCCCGTAGCCCTCCAGCCCCAGCACGCGGGCGCCGCCGTAGGTGGCGGCCTCCAGCGCCAGCTCGATGTCCGCGTCCCTGCGGAACGTGCTGCGGTATGCGACGTGCATGGCCCGCTCCAGCATGTCGCCACTGCCGTAAGGGCCCCACAGGTCCCTGATGCCGTCGTGACCGCACGCCACGGTGACGCCCGCGGCGCGCAGTTTCTTCACCGGCGGCACCGGAAAGCTGTAGACGGCCGCGGTCGCCAGCGCCACGCCCGCCTCGGCGAAGCCCTGGATCAGCCGGTCCTGGTAGGCGTCGTCGAGCTGGCCGAGCGCGTAAGCGTGGCTGACCGTGACCCGGCCGCCCAGTCCCAGCACCTTGGTGCGCTCGCTGATCAGCTCCAGCTCCCACCCGCCCAGCGAGCCGCCGTCGTGCAGGTGGATGTCCACATGCGCGCCGTAGCGCTCGGCCAGACCGAAGATCAGGTCGAGATGGCGCACGGGGTCACGGTCGATGCCCGCGGGATCGAGCCCGCCGACCGCCTCGACACCGCTCTTCAGCGCCTCTTCGAGCAGCTCCGCCGTGCCCGGATTGATGAGCAGGCCGTGCTGCGGGAAGGCCACCTGACGCACCTCGACGGGGGAGCGGGCGGCGGCCTCGCGCACGGCCTCCACGCCGCGCAGCCCGACCAGCGGGTCGATGTCGGTGTGGGTGCGCACATGGGTGGTGCCCGCCGCGCTCATGCGCTCCAGCAGCGCGCCGATCCGCTCCACGCTCGGAACGCCGAGCTCGGCCCGCCTGCCCAGATCGTTGCCGATGCGGCCGGCCAGCGTGTCGTCGGCCGAGTGGGGCACCCACGGCCCGCCGTAGAGGGTCTTGTCGAGGTGGCAGTGCGCCTCGACCAGGCCGGGCAGCACCAGCTGCCCCGCGATGTCCACGACCAGGGCGTCGTCCCGTGCGTCGATGCCCTGGCCGACGTGGTGGATCAGGCCGTCGCGGACGAGGATGTCAGCGGCAGCCCCGAGCCCCCAGGGGAGCCCGCCGCGCAGCAGCACGTCGGTCATGCCAAGCACCCTAGACGCCCGGGCCGACGATTTCCGTGTCTACGCCGTGACCGTTCCCGGTCAGTCGGGGCGGCGGGCGAAAAGCTCAAGGTGGTTGCAGTAATGGCAGCGATAGGCTTCGATCTCCCACTTCCGCCTGCCCATCAGCTTGGCCCCGCCGAAGACCCCGCGCTCCAGAGCGCCCTCGACCCACCGGGCGAACCCCTTGGCGCTCTCGCCCGAATCCATGAACCCGGCCTCCAGCCCCTCTTCACCACAGTGCGTGCAGTGTAAGTCGGCCATGCCGGAGAGCCTAATGCTCAGATCTCGTCCAGGTGGGACACGTTGGCGACGTCGGCGGAGTCCGTGCTCGGCCGTCCCTCCAGCCAGGCGTCGAGGATCTCGTCGAGCACCACGTCGGAGGTGAGCCGCAGGCTGAGCGCCAGCACGTTGGCGTCGTTCCACTTGCGGGCCCCGTCGGCGGTGTAGGCGTCGACGCAGAGCGCGGCCCGCACGCCGGGCACCTTGTTCGCCGCGATCGACGCGCCCGTCCCGGTCCAGCAGCACACGACCGCCTGGTCGGCCCGCCCCTCGCTCACGTCCCTGGCGGCCAGCTCCGAGGCCCACGCCCAGTCGTCGCGCTCCTCGTCGTTGAGCGCGCCGTGCGTCACCACCTCGTGCCCGCGCTTGCGCAGCTCCGTCACGACCCGCTCGGCCACGCCGTCCTTGCTGTCGGCGGCCACCGAAATCCGCATGACACCAGCGTGCCACGGCATGGGGAGACTCGTAGCGGGTGCGGGGATCGAACCCGCCTGAAACGACTTATGAAATCGCCGGGCACACCAGCGCCCCCACCCGCCTGAGCGACGGGCAGGGTCCTGGAGGTCAGGACACGCCCGTACGGTGCCGCATGCGCATTCGCCCGCTGTTCATGGCCTCGATCCTGCCGGTCGCCACCGCGACCGCGCAACGGATTTGCCGGCGCCCACACGTGCCGGACTGGCGAATTGAGGCCCCATATGGTTGGTTGAGTCGCCAAATGAGCATTGATGTGAGCGATATTCCGGCGTTAGCCCGAGGGTGCGCCGTTCTGGGCACCGGCGGCGGAGGCGACGTGCGTACCGGGTCGTTGGCCGCCGCACGGGCCATCCGCGAGTACGGCGAGGTGCCGCTGGTCCGGCTGGCCGATCTGGCGGACGACGCGCTGATCATGCCGTTGTCGGGGATCGGGGCGCCGACCGTCAGCCACGAGATGATCCACAGCGAGGACGAGCCCAAGCGCATCGCCGAGGAGGTCGAGCGCCTCTTCGGCCGCCCGCCCAGCGCGGTCATGTCGTCCGAGATCGGCGGCTCCAACGGCGTCGCCCCGGTCGCCTGGGCCGCGCAGCTCGGGTTGCCGCTGCTCGACGCCGACGGCATGGGGCGGGCCTTTCCTGAGGTCCAGATGGTGTCGATGTACGTGGCGGGGCTGCCGGCCGACCTGGTGATCATGACCGACGTCGCGGGGAACGTGGTCACGATCCGCCCGGTCGACGGCCTGTGGTCGGAGCGGCTGGCCAGGGCCGTGTGCGTGGCGGCTGGGTCGTCCGCGCTCATGGCCGACTACGTGCTCCCGGCCGCGCGGGCGCGGGGCGCGGTCATCGAGGGCACGGTCACCCGCGCGCTCGAGATCGGCCGGGCCACCGAGGGCGCCTCACCGACGGGGGCCCAGGCGGCCGGGCGCTCGCCGGCCGACCCCCTGGGCGCGCTGCGGGATCGGCTCGGCGCCGCCCGGCTGATCACCGGCAAGCTGACCGACGTCGAGCGGCGCACCATGGGCGGCTTCGTACGAGGCACGGCCACGATCGAGGGCACCGGCCACGACCGGGGCCGCACCCTCACCCTGGAACTCCAGAACGAGAACCTGGTCGCCGTCGAGAACGGCCGGGTCCTGGCCATGGTTCCCGATCTGATCACGGTGGTGGACACCGAGACCGCCGGCGCCATCCAGACCGAGGGCCTCAGGTACGGCCAGCGGGTGACGGTGCTCGCCTGGCCGTGCGACCCGCTCTGGCGTACTTCCAAGGGTCTGGAGACGGCCGGGCCGAGGGCGTTCGGGTACGAGCTGGACTACGTTCCTGTCGAGGAGCTGACGGCACATGGCTGACCTGCCGGAGCTCGGGATCGGGATCGACGTCGGAGGCACGAACACCGACGCGGTCATGCTCGACGCCCAGGGACGGGTGATCGCCAAGGCGAAGCGCCCGACGACCCCGGAGGTGACCGAGGGGCTGCGGGCCGCGCTCGACGCGGTCCTGGCGGAGCTCGGGGACGCGCAGCACCGGGTCACCCGCGTCATGCTCGGCACGACGCACGCGACCAACGCGATCCTGGAGCGCCGCAACCTGGGGCGGGTGGCCGTGCTGCGGCTCGGCGCGCCGGCCACCACCTCTGTGCCCCCGCTGTCCGGCTGGCCGGATGACCTGCGCAAGGCCGTCTCGGCGGGCGAGACGATCGTGGCCGGCGGCCATTACGTGGACGGCAGGGAGATCCGCCCGCCGGACCTCGGCGCGATCCGCCGTTTCCTGGACGGCGTCGACGCGGACGCCGTGGCCGTCACCAGCGTGTTCAGCCCGGCAGGCGGCGAGCACGAGCGCCTGGTCGAGGAGCTGGTCCGGGCCGAGTACGGCCTGCCGGTCTCGCTCAGCCACGAGATCGGCTCGCTCGGGCTGCTCGAACGCGAGAACGCCACCGTGCTCAACGCCGCCCTGTACGGTGTCGCCGCCCACGTGACCGGCGCCCTGGTCGCCGCCCTGGCCGAGCGCGACCTACGAGCCCGGCCGTACCTGGCCCAGAACGACGGCACGCTCATGACGCTGGAGCACGCCGCGCGACTGCCCGTGTCGACGATCGGATCGGGCCCGGCGAACTCGCTGCGCGGGGCCGCGTACCTGTCGGGGGTGACGGACGCGATCGTGGTCGACGTGGGTGGCACCTCCACCGACCTGGGGGTGCTGGCCGGCGGGTTCCCGAGGGAGTCGGCGGCGGCGGTCGAGATCGGCGGTGTGCTGACCAACTTCCGCATGCCGGACATCCTGGCCATCGCGCTCGGCGGCGGGACCGTGGTGAGAGAGCAGGGGATCGGCCCGGACTCGGTCGGCTACCGGATCGTCCGGGAGGCGCTGGTGTTCGGCGGGAGCACGGCGACGATGACCGACGCCGCCGTGGCGGCCGGACGTACCCCGCCCGGCGAGCCCGGCTGGCGCGCCCGCCTGGGTGACATGTCGGAAGGAATCGCCGACATGCTGGAAAGGGCGGTAGCCGTCGCGGACGAGATGGTGATCGACGCGGTGGACAGGATGGCGCTCGGCAAATCCGACAGACCGCTGGTCGCGGTGGGTGGCGGCGCGTTCGTCCTGCCGGAGCGCGTCCCCGGCGCGGGACCGGTGATCCGCCCCCAGCACGCCGAAGTGGCCAATGCCGTGGGCGCCGCGATCGCACTGGCGAGCGGCAGAGTCGATACGATCTTGCCTGCGGGAGATAGCCGGTCAGAAGCCATCGAAAAGGCCAAGGAGGAGGCCGCGGCGCGCGCCGTGGCGGCGGGGGCGGACCCCTCCGCGGTCGAGATCGTCGATCTCCTCGAGGTGCCGCTGAGCTACCTCTCCGAGCCCGCCGTGCGGGTACACGTCAAAGCAGCCGGACCCCTAGCCCGGTGAATGACCGAAAGGATCCCCCCACCATGCGCTGGCACAAGCGTCTGCTCGTGGCCGGAGTCACCGGTGTCTTGGCCCTGACCGCATCCGCGTGCGCGGGCGGCCAGGTGCGCGGCGCCGGCGGGACGCCACAGCCGCAGGCGAGCGGCAGCCAGTCGGCGGCCGCGCAGGCCAACGACAGCACGTTCGTCTACGCGCCCAATCTCGACGTGGTCACCGACTGGGACCCGGCGACCTCCTACTCCAACGAGATCGTCGCCCTGTCGAACATCTACGAGGGCCTGACCAGGTACAACTCGGAGACCCGCAAGGCCGAGCCGCGCCTGGCCACCGAGTGGACCTCGGCGAACGACGGCAAGGAGTGGACGTTCAAACTGCGGCAGGGTGTGAAGTTCCACTCCGGCGCCACGATGGACGCCGAGGCCGCGAAGAAGGCCATCGAGCGCACGATCGAGAAGAAGGGCGGCGCCGCCTACATCTGGGACGCGGTCGACACGATCGAGGCCGTGGACGCGTCCACGCTGAAGTTCACGCTCAAGTACGCCACGCCGCTCGACCTCGTCGCCTCCTCCGGCTACGCGGCCTACATCTACGACGTGAACGCCGTGGATCCCGACGGCAAGACGACGGCGGGCACCGGACCGTACACGATCGACTCCTGGCAGAAGGGCAAGGAGACCGAGCTCACGCTGAAGGCGTTCGAGGGCTATTGGGGTGGCTGGAAGCCGGAGCAGTACAAGAAGGTCGCCTTCCGCGTCACGCCGGAGATCACCACGGCCTGGCAGTTGCTGCAGAACGGCGAGGTGAACTTCGTCCAGCGGCTGAACCCGCAGCTCTTCCAGCAGGCCGGCACGACCGCGAAGGTGCAGACCGCGCAGGTGCCGTCGTTCCAGAACCTGCTCGTGTTGTTCAACACCGCATCAGGGCCGACGAAGGACGTGCGGGTACGGCAGGCGCTGCAGGCGGCGATCGACTACGACGGCCTGATCGCCGCGCTCAAGGGCTCGGGCACGAAGGCCAGCGGCCTGGTGCCGCAGGGCCTGCTCGGCCACGCCGCGGGCATGGAGCCCAAGCAGGACCTGGCCAAGGCGCAGGAGTTGCTGGCGCAGGCCGGGTACGGCCCCGACCTCCCCGAGCTCAAGCTCAGCCTCACCTACGCCCAGGGCGACGAGGACCAGAAGCTGCTGGTCACACTGCTCAGCTCGGCGCTGAAGAAGCTGAACGTGACTCTGCAGGCCAAGCCCATGAGCTGGAACGCGCAGTGGGATCTGGGCAAGAAGCAGGGGCAGGACATCTTCGTCATGTACTGGTATCCGGACTACCCGGACGCCTACTCCTGGTTCGTGAACGTCTTCAAGAGCGCAGAGAAGCCGCAGTTCAACCTTTCCTACCTGAAGAACGCCGGGATCGACGCGGCCATCGACGCGTTGCCGCAGCTCACGGCCACCGATGAGCTCAAGGCGGACATGGCGTACCAGGATCTGCAGAAGAAGATCATCCAGGAGCAGGCGGCGGTGGCGGTGCCGTACGTGCAGACCTACCAGCGCGCGCTCACGGACGACGTCCAGGGATACGTGGACAATCCCGCCTATCCCAACGTGGTGTTCTTCTACGACCTCAAGCGCGCAACCTGACTCATGGCGCGCTATCTGGCCCGCCGGCTCGGCCAGGCCCTCCTGGTCGTGGCCGGCGTGGTCATGCTCACGTTCGCCGTCATGCGGCTGGTGCCCGGCGATCCCGCGGTCGCGTTCGCCGGGCCGAAGGCCACGCCCGAGCAGCTCGCCGCGGCGCGGGAGCGGTTCGGGCTCGACGACCCGATCCCGCTGCAGTTCGTGAACTACGTGCGTGATCTGTTCACCGGCGACTGGGGGACCAGCCTGCGGACCCGGCAGCCCGTGCGCGACGACCTGTATCTCGCTTTCCCGGCCTCCCTGGAGCTCGTCGGGGCGGCGCTGGTGGTCGCGGTCGTCGTGGGCCTCCCGCTCGGGGTGCTGGCCGCCCGCTACAAGATGAGCTTTCCGGACTTCGGGGTGCGGTTCACCAGCATGCTCGCGGTCTCCGTGCCGGTCTTCTGGCTGGCCCTGACCATGCAGCTGGTGTTCGCAAGTCACCTGGGCTGGTTCCCCATCGCCGGCGAGTACGACTCCTCCCTCGACACCACCAGCCCCCTCACCCTCTGGACGAACATCACCATCGTCGACGCCCTCATCACCGGCAACTGGCCGATCTTCACGAGCACCCTCGAACACCTGGTGCTGCCCGCCCTCGTCGTGGCCGCCTATCCGACGGGCGTGATAGCACAGATGGCCAGGGCGGCCCTCATCGAGGAGTCCGGGCAGGACCACGCCAGGCTGGAGCGCGCGCTCGGCTTCGGCGAGACGTCGATCCTGACCAAGTTCGCCCTGAGACCGGCGCTGAGCCCGGTCCTGTCGCTCATCGCCCTGGTGTTCGCCTACTCGATCGTGAACGGCTTCCTGGTCGAGGCCGTCTTCAACTGGCCGGGGCTGGGCCGGTACGCCGCCGAGTCGATCAAGTCGCTGGACACCCCTGCCATCGCCGGCGTCACCCTCCTGGTCGCCCTCGTCTACACCCTGGCCAACCTGATCGTGGATCTGCTGCAGGGTCTCGTCGATCCACGGGTGAGGGCACGATGACCGCCACGGAGGCGCCGCTGCGGCGCACGCTTCCCAGGATCCCTCACCGGTTCGCGGCCTTCGGAGCGGCGCTCATCGTGGTCGTCGTGCTGGCGTCGATCCTGGCGCCGTGGCTCGCGCCGTACCCGGACGAGCCGAACCCGCTGGAATTGACGCAGCCGCCGAGCGGCGCGCACTGGTTCGGCACCGACAACGTCGGACGGGACGTGCTCACCCGGGTCCTGTACGGCGGACGCACATCGTTGTTCATCGCCGTCGCCGTGCTGGCCGTCTCGGCGGTGGCCGGGGTGACGCTCGGCGTGGTGGCCGGGTACGCGGGCGGCTGGATCAGGGACGTGATCATGCGGGTCACGGACGTGTTCCTGGCCTTCCCCGCCTTGCTGCTCTCCCTGACCCTGGCGGTCGTGCTGCAGCCCAGCGTTAACACCGTCGTGCTGGCCATCGCCGTGACCTGGTGGCCCTGGTACACACGGTTGTCCGCCTCGGTGGCCGCGTCGGTCGCCACGCGGAGCTACGTGGACGCCGCCCGGTGCCTCGGCGTGCCGGCGCCGCTGATCATCCTCAGGCACGTGGTGCCGAACTCGCTCACCCCCGTCCTGGTCCAGGTCTCGCTGGACGCGGGCGGGGTGATCCTGACCTCGGCGGCGCTGTCGTACCTGGGGCTGGGTGCGCAGGAGCCGACGGCCGAGTGGGGGCTGATGGTGCAGCAGGGCCAGTCGCTCTTCACCACGAAGTGGTGGGTCGTGACCTTCCCCGGGCTGGCGATCCTGGTGACGGCGTTCGCGTTCAACGTGCTCGGCGAGGGGCTCAGGAACGCCCTCGACCCGCGAAGGGCGGTCAAGTGATCGAGGTACGCGACCTTCGCGTCAGTTACGGGGGACGAGTCGTCGCCGACGTTCCCGAGCTGGACGTGGGGGAGGGCGAGTGCGTGGCGATCGTGGGGGAGAGCGGATCCGGCAAGTCGACCACCCTCCTGTCCCTCCTGGGCCTCACCTCGGATGCTGAAATTTCGGGACATGTCATGGTCTGCGGGGTCGACGTGCTGACCGCCCCGCCCCGCCGCCTCCGCGAGATCCGCGGGGCCAAAGCCGCCCTGGTGATGCAGTCGCCACAGGCCGCGCTGAGCCCCGCCACCCGGCTCGGCGTCCTCATGCGCCGCACGCTCAGGCTCCACGGCAGGGACGCCACGGAGCAGGTCATGGCGGAGGCCATGGAGTCCGTGCTGCTCGACCCGGACCTCCTGCGCCGCTACCCGCACGAGGTCTCCGGCGGCCAGGCCCAGCGCTTCGCCATCGCGCTGGCCATCGCCCTGGGCGCCGAGGTGATCCTCGCCGACGAGCCCACGAGCGCCCTCGACGTGACCGTGCAGGCCGAGGTGGTGGGCGTGCTGCGCAGGCTACGGGCCGAGCGGGGCCTGGCGCTGCTGCTCGTCTCCCACGATCTGGCCCTGGTGTCCACGATCGCCGACCGGGTGCTCGTCATGAAGGACGGCGCGGTGGTCGAGTCGGGGCCGGCGGCGGACGTGCTCGCCGCGCCGTCCCATCCGTACACGCGCGAGTTGCTGGAGGCGCTGCCGTGACCATGCTGAGGGCCGAGCGGGTGACGCTCGGGTACGGCAAGCGCGCGGTCGTGCACGACGTGAGCCTGGACGTCACGGAGGGCGGAGTCGGCCTGATCGGGGAGAGCGGCTCCGGCAAGACCACGCTGGCGCGGGCGTTCCTGGGCCTCCTCGCCCCTATGTCCGGGGCCATCTGGTACGGCGACCAGACCCTGAAAAATGCGGACATGCGGGCGTTCCGCAGGGACGTCCAGCCCGTCTTCCAGGCCGAGGCCCTCGACCCCCGGATGCGTATCGGCTCCTCCATAGCCGAGGCACTCCCCAGAGGAGAGCGAGCCAGAGTAGGGCAGTTGCTCGAACAGGTCGGCCTGGACGCGACCCTGGCCGCCCGGCGGCCGCACCAGCTTTCCGGTGGCCAGCGCCAGCGCGTCGTGATCGCCAGGGCCCTGGCCGTCGGCCCCCGCCTGCTCATCCTGGACGAGCCCACCAGCGCACTCGACGTGACGGTCCAGGCCAGGATCCTCGACCTGCTGGCGGGCCTGGACACCGAGCGCCTGCTCATCACCCACAACCTCGCGGTCGTGGAGCGGCTGTGCCGCACCTCCCACGTGCTGTTCGCGGGCCGCGTCGTCGAGTCCGGGCCCACGAGAGAGCTCCTGGCCGCGCCCGCCCACCCGTACACCAAGGCCCTGCGTGACGCGGTGCCCAAGCTGGGAGGCGCCCCGCCCGAGGCCAAGGGGCGGACGGAGGCCGTGCCGGCGGCGACGGGCTGCGCGTACCGGCTGCGCTGCCCGATCGCCGTGCCGGAGTGCGAGCAGGCGCCGCCGCTCAGGGACGTGGGCGGCGGCCGTCAGGCCGCCTGCCACCTCGCCGGGGACGTCACCTAGCGGCCCGGTCGCATCACAACGCCTTCAGTCCGCTGATCACCTCGAGCAGCACCTTCGCGTCCGGCGCGGGAGGCGGGTGCTCGACCTGCACGAGCTGGCGCGCGTGCAGGTCGCCCACCAGCACGCGGACCACGCCGACGGGCAGGTTGAGCTCGGCGGCCACGTCCACCAGCCTGGTGGGCTTGGTGCACTTCTGCAAGATGATGAGATGCTCGGGGCCGAGACCGGCGGGCGGCGTCAGGCCGCCGGCCGTGATGATCACCGCGATGAGGTCGATGGCCTCGCTCGCGGGCACGGTACGGCCCCTGGTCAGCAGGTAGGCGGGGACGATCGGACCGGCGTCCTCGTCCAGCCAGCGCTCGTCACTCACTTCGCACCACCCGCATGGGGCGTACGGGCTCCTGCCGCACGGGCTCTTCCGGCTCAGCCACGTGCTCTTCCGGGATCAACACGATGGCGGTGGTCCCTCCATATGGTGAACCGCGCAATGTCACGCGGATGTCGTGCCTGGCGGCCAGGCGGGAGACGACGAAAAGGCCGAGCCGGTCGCTGTCGGCCAGGTCGAACTCCGGTGGGCTGGCCAGCCGCTCGTTGAGTTCGGCCAGCTCCTCTACGCTCATCCCGAGCCCGCGGTCCTCGACCTCGAAGACGAAGCCGCGGGCCGCCGTCTCGCCGCGCACGATGACCGAGGTGTGCGCGGGGGAGTAGACGGTGGCGTTCTCGATGAGCTCGGCGATCAGGTGGATCACGTCTCCGACGACCGGCCCGGCCAGGCGGTTGGCCGGCATCGGCTCGACGGTGACCCGCTGGTAGTCCTCCACCTCGGCGGCCGCGCCGCGAGCCACGTCCAGCAGCGGCACCGGCCGGCTCCAGCCTCGGCCCGGGGTGGCGCCGGACAGGATGATCAGGCCCTCGGCGTGGCGGCGCATGCGGGTGGTGAGGTGGTCGAGCTTGAACAGGTCCTCGAGGGCGTCCGGGTCGGTGGCCCGGTGCTGCATGTCCTCCAGCTGGATGCGCTGGCGGTGCAGCAGCGTCTGGCTGCGCCTGGCCAGGTTGCGGAACACATGGCCGACGCCCTCGCTGAGCTGCGCCTGGCCGACCGCGGCCTCCACGGCGGTCTGCTGGACGGTGGAGAAGGCCTGGCCCACGTCGTCGATCTCGGCCGTCGTGCTCGCCACCGACAGCTCCGGCAGGTCGACCTTCTCGCCCTTGCGCAGCTTGGCGACCACGTGCGGCAGCCGTTCCTGGGCCACCTCCAGCGCGGCCAGCCGGAGCGAGCCCAGCTCCCGCGACAGCCGGTTCCCCATCCGCAGCGAGAACGCGATCGACAACACGATCAGCGCCAAGCACGTGCCGGCCAGCAAGAACGCCCTGTTGATCACCTCGTCGGCCACCGGCTCGGCCCGCGCGTTCAGCACCTGGCTGGCCAGCATCTGCGCCTCGCTGAACGACTTGGCCAGCCCCTCCGTCGCGCCGAGCCAGTCCTTGGGCGTGCGGCCGGCGATGATCTGCTCTTCCATCATCCGCATCCGCTGGTAGGCGGGGGAGGCGAGCAGGGCGGCGTTCGCGTCGCGCAGGGCCGGATCGAGCTCGGCGAGCGACTGGTCGATGAGGAAACGCCGGTTGCCGGCGATCTCGGTGAACAGCCTGCGCTCCGCGCCCGTGACCGGCCCCAGCGCGATGGCCTGCTCCCTGGTCAGCAGCTCCTTGGCGTAGCTCAGGTCGATGAGCACGCGGGACTGCTCGTAGATCGGGATGTCGTCGATGAGCGCGACCCGCCGGTGCAGGCCGAAGAGCGTGTCGATGATCCCGTTGTAGGCCTCCACGGTGCGCAGACGGTCGGACAGGCCCGTGTCGATCTCTCCTCTGATCGCGTCGAGCCTGTCGAGTTGCGTGTACACCGCGTCCACCTGTGTGCGGATCTCTTCCGATCGGTCTTTGGATGTGCTGGAGAGTTGCCTGAACGTGTCTCTGGCGGTGTCGGTGCGGGTGCGCTGCGCCGTGACGGCCGACGTGCCGCCCGTTCGCCGCAGGAACTGGGCTGAGACGAGACGCTCACGCTGGATCTCGGTGGTCAGTTTGTACGCGGGAAGGCGCAGATTCGTCCAGAGTGTCTTATATTCGCGCAGCTCCAAACCCTCGGTAGCGGTGACGGCGGTGATGACCCCCCACAACACCACCATGGAGGTCAGCGGCACCAGCAGTAGGCCGATGATCTTCATGCGGATCGTTCGGCTACGACGCATGGCACCTCACTCCGGTCGGTCCCCTGCTGGCAACCCCGGACGGGACAGGGTGAGGATAGCAATCCGATCACCAGAATGCCCAATTTTTCGGGACTTTTGGACACACACCCCCGGCCTCCACGATCTTGGAGTAGGTTTCCCGGGATACATCGCTGACAGAGGGAGATGCGTTGCGCCGTCGTCTCGCAGCGGCCGCCGCGCTGGCGCTCCTCGCTGCCTGCTCGCCACCCCCCGAACCAGCGCGGGTCCCGGCCGGCGAGGCGCCGTTCATCCACGTGCAGAACCTCGACGTGATCACGGAGTGGGACCCCAGCCGGTCCTACTCCAACGAGATCATCGCCTTCCAGAATCTCTACGAGACGCTCACGCTCTGGAACCCGGTCACCAAGAAGGCCATCCCCCGCCTTGCCACGTCGTGGCGCGCCTCCGCCGACGGCCGCACCTGGACGTTCAACCTGCGTCCCGGCGTGACCTTCCACACCGGCCGGCCGCTGGACGCGGCCGCGGTCAAGGCGTCGATCGAGCGCACCATGGCCTCCAGGACCGGCGCGTTCTACATCTGGGACGCCGTCTCCTCCATCCGGGTCGAGGACCCGGCGACGGTGACGTTCGCGCTGAAGTATCCCGTGCCCCTCGACCTGGTGGCCTCCGCCGGGTACGCGGCCTACATCTACGACACCAAGGCGGCGCCCGACCTCACGAGGTGGTTCAACGAGGGCAGGGACGCGGGCTCCGGGCCGTACACGGTGGCCAAGTGGCAGAAGGGCAAGGAAGAGGAGCTCACGCTCAAGGCGTACGACAAATACTGGGGCGGCTGGGACAGTCCGCACTACAACACGGTGCAGTACCGGGTCGTGCCGGACGCCGACCGGGCGTGGCGCATGTTGCTGCGCGGTGAGGTGAGTTTCGTCGAGCGGCTCAACCCGCGGCTGTTCGCCAGGGCGAAGGTCACGCCCGGCGTGCGCACGTCGGAGCGGCCGTCGTTCCAGACGGCGATGCTGTTGTTCAACACCGCGAGCGGCCCCATGAAAGACGTGCGGGTACGCCGCGCCGTGCAGAAGGCCATCGACTACCAGGGCCTCATCAAGAACCTGAAGGGCGCCGGCTCACCGGCCAGCGGCATCATCCCCGAGGGCCTGATGGGCCACGTCCCCGGTCGCGTGCCCCGGCAGGACCTGGCCGCCACGCAGCGGCTGCTGCGCCGGGCGGGCTACGGCCCGGCAGGCCGGCCGCTGCGGCTGCGCCTGACGTACGGGGAGGGCGACACCGACTGGCGCCTGCTCGCCACGCGGCTGGAGGCCACGCTGAAGCCGCTCAACGTCAGGGTCGAGACCTCGGCGATGCCCTGGACCGCCCAGTGGGAGCAGGGCAGGAAAAAGGGCCAGGACATCTTCGTCATGTACTGGTGGCCCGACTACGCCGACGGCTACTCCTACTTCGGCAACGTCTTCCACAGCGCGGAGCCGCCCGTCTTCAACCTGACCTACCTCAAGGACGCGGACCTGGACGCGCTGCTCGACACGGTGCCCGAGCTGACCGTGACCGACAAGCAGGCGGCGCAGCGGGCGTACGAGCAGGCCACCAAGCGGGTGCTGGACCAGCGGGCGGCCGCCGCGCTGCCGTGGGTGGTCAACTACCAGCGCGCCTACCAGGGGAGCATCCAGGGCTACGTGGACAACCCGGCCTACTCCGACGTCGTGTTCGTCTACGAGCTACGCCCGTCCGGCTGAGGTTGGACCCGCTCGCGCAGGCGTGTCTTGATCTCCTCGGGTGTGTAGGCGCGGCGACGGCGTTCGGCCCGCGCGATCACCACTCCCGTGGCCGCCACACCCATGATTCCGGCCAGACCGAGCATCTTCCACCACCGCATGTGCCTAGGCTAGCGGTGTGTTGACTCTCGACGAGGCCGTCAAGGTGACGAGGACCGGCGACCTGTGGGTCTTCCGCGGGCGCTCGGTGCCCGACCGCGCGATCCAGACCATGACCAACAGCCCGGTCAACCACGTCGGCATGGCCATCGTGATCGAGGACCTGCCGCCCATGATGTGGCACGCCGAGCTCGGAAGGTCGCTGCCCGACCTGTGGGCCGGCACCCACCATCGCGGGGTGCAGCTGCACGACCTGCGTGACGCGGTCACGGTGTGGGCCAACAAATACAGTCAGCGGGCCTGGCTGCGCCAGCTGGAGCCGGAGGCCACGCCGGAGATGGAGGACGCGGCCCTGCGTACCGTCGCCCGTCTCGACGGCACCCCGTTCCCCTCCACCGCCCGCCTGGCCGCCCGCTGGTTCAAAGGCCGCATCCCGCGCCGGACCCGCAAGGAGGTGGCGCTGGAGAGCGCCTACTGCGCCGAGGTCGTCGCGGTGACCTACGAGGAGATGGGGCTGCTGCCGACCGGCCGCCGCCCCAACTGGTACGACCCCGGCAGGTTCTGGAGCGGCGACGACCTCGGCCTGCTCACCGGGCGCCGGCTCGGCAACGAGATCACCGTGGGAGTGGAACGCGCACCGGCCTGACCGCGGTCAGCGGCAGCGTGACCGCCATCAGCACGGCCACCAGCGCGAAGCCGAGCGGGTATCCGGTGTGGCCGAGCACCAGCCCGAACCCCATCGCCCCCGCGCCCATCCCCGCGTCGTAGGCCAGGTTCCACAGGGCGCTGACGCGGGAGGGGTCGCCGCGCTCGAACATCACCGCCAGCGTCGCGTTCTGCAGCACCCCGAACCCGGCGCCGAACACCGCCATCCCGGCCACCACCGCGACCGGGCCGTCGACCTGGGTCTGCAGCGCGATCCCCGCGACGGCGGCGAGCAGTCCCGGCATCAGCAGGCGGGCCGAGCCGTGCCGGTCGCCGAACCTGCCGGCCAGCCAGCGGGCCACCGGCGTCGCCAGGGACTGGGTGAGCAGCGCGGCCGAGGCCAGCTCGGGCGAGCCCGCCAGCGGCAGGAACGTCACCATGACGCCCGTCGCGGTGGTCACCGCCGCGAAGACCAGCGCGGGCCCGGCCAGCCCGCGTGCCTGCCCCGAGTGCCGGACGGTGACGCGTGCGGGCCTGGTGGCCGGCAGCCCGCGCACGGTCACGAGACCGGCCAAGGACACCAGCCCGGCCGCGACCAGGACGGGCGTGAAGCCGAGCGCGTCGCCGGCCCACAGGCCGAGGGGCAGGCCGACGATCGACGGGATGCCGACCGCCACGCCGTACACGCCGAGGCCCTCGCCGCGCCGCTCCGCGGGCACGAGTTCCGCGGTGAGCGCCGTGCCCGCGACCACGATGATGCCGAGGCCCGCCCCGCGCACCAGCGAGACGGCCAGGACCAGCGGCAGTGCCGCCGACAGCGGCAGCAGCAGGGCTGGGCCGCCGAGCAGCGCGAGGCCCAGGCCCATCACGGCGCGGTAGCCGTACCTGGCCAGCAGCCACGGGACGGCCAGCTCGGCCAGGACCGTGGCCAGCATCATGGCGGCCGTGGTCATCCCCGCGCCGAGCTCGCCGGCGCCGCCCGTCGCGGCGTACAGGGGAACGGTGGCGAACAGCAGGTAGAAGCCGAGCAGACCGGCTATTGAGGCGGCCATCATCAGGTTCATCGAGCGGGTCATCATGCCCACGACGGTGCCTGAGCCGGTGCTACGACACATCGGGCAAGATGCTTAGCCGCCTCTTCATAATGAGTGATGTGTTCGTCGGACGTCAGGCGGAGCTGCGGCGGCTCGCCGCGGCGCAGGCCGCCACACCGGCCGCCGTGCTGGTCGTCGGTGAGGCGGGCATCGGCAAGTCGCGCCTGGTCCGCGAGTTCGCCGACGGGATCGACGCGCTCGTCGCCGAGGGCGGGGCCGATCCGGGCGGGACGGCGTACGCGCCGTTCGTGCCCGTGCTGCGGCGGCTGGTCAGGGAGCACGGGGCCGGCCTCGTGCCGGGCGGCGGGCGCGTCGGGCTGGCGCGCCTGCTGCCCGAGCTGGGAGAGGTGACCGAGCTGCCGGGACTCGGGCGGGCGCGCTTGTTCGAGGAGGTGCTCCTGCTGGTCGAGCGGGCCGCCGAGCGGCGTCCTGTGGTGCTCCTGCTGGAGGACCTGCACTGGGCCGACCAGGCCAGCCGTGACCTGCTCGTCTTCCTTCTGCGCAACCTGATGCGTCCGGGCGTGCTGGTGATCGCGACCTCCCGTGAGCCGCTGCGGCTGCCGGTCGCGGAGGTGATCAGGGTGCCGCCGCTCGGGCGTGAAGAGGTGGCCCGCATGCTCGGCTGCGACGGCGGGGAGCGGGGTGTCGCCGCAGGGCGGGCTGTGTGGAGCGGCGCGGAGCTGGATGCGATCGTGGCGCGGAGCGAGGGCAACCCGCTGTTCGTCGAGGCGCTGGCCGACGTCGGCGCCGCGGCCGCCACCCCGGCCTCGCTGCGGGAGCTGCTGCTCGCCGGCGCCGACCGGCTCGGCCCGGCCAGTCTCGACGTGCTCCGGATCGCCGCCGTGGCCGGGCGCAGGACCCCGCACGAGGTGCTGGCGGCTGTCGCCGGGCTGGACGACCTGGCGCTAGACGACGCGTTGCGGCCGATCGTCCACGCGCGCCTGCTGCTCGTGGACGGGGACGGTTACACCTTCAGACACGCACTGATCCGCGACGCCGTCTACGACGACCTGCTGCCGGGGGAGCGGAGACGCCTGCACGCCCGCTGCGCCGGGGCGTGGCCGGAGCTGGCCGCCGACCACTGGTACCTGGCAGGGGACCGGCGGCGCGCCTTCGACGCCGCCTGGCGGGCCGGCCGCTGGGAACGCGTGCTCGAGCTGTGGGACGACGCGTACGGCCAGGGGCGGGATCACGCGTGGGTGCTGGAGCAGGCGGCGCGGGACGCCTTGTGCGAGGGCGACGCCGAGCGGGCCGAGGAGCTGGCAACCCGGGCGCTGGAGGAGGTGGACGACCCGCTGCGGGCCGCGCACCTGCTGGAGCTGCGCGTCGCCGTTCGCGACCTGCTCGGTGAGGAGGGCCTCGACGACCTGCGCGAGGCCGTGCGCCTGGCGCCGGGCGAGGCCAGGCTGATCGGCTCCCTCGCCACCGTCCTCGCCTGGAACGGGCAGGACGTCGAGGCCCGCGCCCACGCCGAGAAGGCGCTCGCGCTCGGCGACACCCGGGCGATGGTCACGCTGGCCGCGCTCACCGCGCTCGACGGCGACCTCGGCACGGCGTCGAGCCTGTACGCCGAGTTCCGGTCCACCGCACCCGACGACGACAGCCTGCTCATGTCCTACGCCAGTGAGGCCGACGTGCTGGAGGCCGCGGGCGAGCACACCAGGGCAGAGTCCGTGGCCCACGAGGGCATGTCCAGGGCCAGACGGCTGGGCATGGCCCGCACCAGGGGCGCCCACCTGGCCGCGAACCTCGCCGAGCCGCTCGTCTCGCTCGGCCGCTGGCAGGAGGCCCGCGAGGTCATCCGGGCGGCGCTCGCCCTGGACCCGGCGCCGATCCACCGGGCCTGGATCCTCATGGTGCTCGGGACGGTCGCCGTCTGGGAAGGGGCATGGGCCGAGGCCGACGAGGTCGTCCGCCTGGCCAGGCCGTTGATGCGCGGGCGGTCGCGGGGCTACGACTCCTGTCTGGAGCCCGACCTGCTGGAGTGCCGGCTCGCGGTGGCCCGGTCGGACCTGCGGCGGGCCGGGCAGGTGGTCGACCATGTGCTGGCCGAGCACGATCTCCGGCAGAGCCGTCGTTACGCCTGGCCGTTGCTGGCCCTCGCGGCCCGCGTCGGCCGCGTGCGGGAGGCGCCCGTGGGCATCGCCACGACAGGGCCGGTGCAGGAGGCGTACCGCGCCACGTTCGAGGCCGAGCGGGGCGGGTCGTGGGCGGCGGCCGTGGCGTGCTGGCGGGCGGTCGGGCAGCCGCACGCGTTGGGGCAGGCCCTTGTCAGGGCGGCCGAGCAGGATCGGGCGGGCGCACGCGACCTGCTGCGCGAGGCGGCGGCGATCGCCGCGAGCCTGGCCGCCGAGCCGCTGCGGCGGGAGGTCGAGGCGGCGGCGGCCACGCTCCGGGTCGGTATCTCCGGCGACCTCCACCTGTCGGCCAGGGAGCTGGAGGTGCTCGCCCTGGTCGCCGAGGGGCTGAGCAACCGCCAGATCGCCGAGCGGCTGTTCATCTCGGCCAGGACCTCGGGCGTGCACGTCTCGAACATCCTCGCCAAGCTGGGCGCGACCTCCCGCGTTGAGGCTGCCGCGCTGGCCCGCCGTGCGGGGCTGATCTAATCCGGTCATGACTACCGTGAACGTGGCCGTGATCGGCGTGGGCAACTGCGTGTCGTCGCTGGTGCAGGGCGTCGAGCACTACCGGGATGGGGAAGCGCCCGGACTGCGGCACCCGGTGTGCGCCGGCTACGCCGTCTCCCAGGTGCGCTTCACCGCCGCCTTCGACGTCAACGCCGCCAAGCTGGGACGTGACCTGTCGGAGGCCATCTGGACGGCACCCAACAACGCCCGCGCCTTCGCCGCGGTGCCCCATCTCGGGGTGCCCGTCGTGGACGGGATCCTGGCCGACGGCGTCGGCCCCGGCTCGGCCGATCTCGTGGACCCGCGCGGCGGCGCGGCTCCGGAGGACGTCGCCGCGCACCTGGCAGCTACGGGCACGCACGTCGTGCTCAATTTCCTGCCGTCCGGCGCGCAACGGGCTACCGAGCTGTACGCGCAGGCCGCTCTGGACGCCGGCTGCGGGTTCGTCAACTGCATGCCCGCGGTGCTCGCCCGCTCCCCGGAGTGGCGGCGCCGGTTCGCCGAAGCCCGGCTGCCGCTGCTCGGCGACGACCTGAAGAGCTCGTTCGGCGCCACACTGCTGCACCGGGCACTGGTGGACGCGCTGACCGAGAGCGGCGTGCACCTCGACGGCGGCTACCAATTGCTCGGCGGCGGCAACATGGACTTCGTCAACCTGCAGGACGCCGAGCGGATGGCGAGCAAGAAGACCACCAAGGTCGCGGGCGCGGGCGCGTCCGCGCACGTCGGCGCGCAGTACGTGCCGTTCATGGAGGACCGCAAGGTCGCCTACATCCGGCTGAACGGCGAAGGATTCGGCGGCTCCCCGCTGGAGGTGGAGCTGCGGATGGTCGTCGAGGACTCGCCCAGCGCCGCGGGCAACGCCCTGGACGCGGTCCGCCACGCCAAGGCGGCCATGGACCAGGGCGTCGGCGGGCTGCTGGAGGAGGTGTCCGCCGCGCTGATGAAGGCGGTTTGACGCATTATGCTCGGGCGGGATGGAGATCCGCGTGCTCGGGCCGGTCGAGGTCTGCGTCGGCGGCGCCGAGATCCCGATCGAGGGGGCCCAGCAGCAATGCGTGCTCGGGCTGCTCGCGGCGCATCACGGGTGTACGTGCCGGTGGACCGGCTCATCGAGGCGCTGTGGGAGGACGACCCGCCCAAGACCGCCAAGACGATCATCCAGCTCAAGGTGTCGCAGCTCCGCAAGACACTGGGCGGGCGCATCGCCGGCACGGCCGCCGGCTACTCGCTCGCCGCGCCCGCCGACGAGGTGGACGTCGGGCGTTTCCGCCACCTGGCCGCCCAGGGGCGGGCGGCGGGCCGGCTCGAGGACGCCACCGAGGACTGGGCGCGGGCGCTGGGCCTGTGGCGCGGGGAGCCGCTCCAAGGGGTCGGCAGCGACTGGGTCGAGCGGCGCGTCCGCGGCCCGCTGCTGCGTGAGCGGTGGGACCTGGTCGAGGAGCACGCCGCCGCCCTGATCGAGCTGGGCCGCCACCGTGAGGTGCCCGCCCTGCTGCAGGAGCTGAGAGACGAGGAGCCGCTCAGGGAGACCCCGCACGCGCTCGCCATGACCGCCCTCTGGCACGACGGCCGCCCGGCCGAGGCGCTGGAGCTGTACCACGCTGTGCAGCGGATACTGGCGAGCGAGCTCGGCGTCCACCCCGGGCCGCGCCTGCGTGACCTGCACCAGCGCATCGTCGAGGGTCACCGGCCGGTGGCGCCGGTGGTGCCGCGCCAGTCGAGCATGAGCGGGTGTGCGCCCGGATCCGAAATCTGAACAAGGCGCTGGCCTGGTCGGCGGCCCGGTGGGCGGTAGATCAGGCCCTCGCGCTCGGCGCCACGGTGATCTACCTGGAGGATCTGGCCACTCTGGAGGCGCGTGGGGTCCGATCTGGCAACGCCGCGTTGTCGGGGCAGATGCGCGGCGCGGTAGTCGAGGCGATCCGGCATCTGGCCGCCAGGGACGGCATCGCGGTGGTTACTGTGCCTGCTCGAGGCACCTCGCGCTACTGCCCGCGCTGCGGCGAAGGGGGCAGCGTGCTGCGGCATGTTCCGGCGCCGGATCGGCTGGGCGAGTGCGGCTGGAAGTGGGCCTACTGCCCGGCGTGTGGGTTGTCGTGCGACCGGGATCACGCGGCGGCCGAGCGGATCGCCGCCCGCGGCCTGCTCGCCCAGCTGCACACCTGCACCGACCCGGTCACTGGCGTCCGCTCCATCCACAAGATCGTGGAGGGCAACGTGGCCCGGGCTCTCCGTAGGAAAAGGCCCACCCGGGCGGCGCGGCGGGCCCGGCGCACCCGCACCGATGCGCACCCGCGCCCGCAGGCCCGGTCCCGTAACAAGGACCGACCGACCCCCAGACGACGGCAGGCCAGCCGCCCTGCCACGACTTCTCGCAAAACGTCCAGCCGTGTGCCAGACCGGCGCACAGTGCCCGCCCCCGTTCCCGGCTCGCACGGGACGGGACAGCGTCCGGCGGGCCAGGCACCCCAGGCGCCCCGCTCACCGGCGGGACGTACAGGGCCTGTACGCGATCCTCACCACCGGACTGGCTTCCACCGCGTCGCAGCCACCCCCGTACTTTCCCTCGGAGCGTACGCAGATGGCCCGCCACGCGCCACGCCCGCCCTGATTGCCAGAAATCCATAGGCAAACACAGAGAATCGTAGACGCTAAGAAGCATGCGCCTGGCTACCTGGAACGTGAACTCCGTCAAGGCACGCCTGCCCCGGCTGCTCGACTGGCTGGCCGCGACCAAGCCCGACATCGTCTGCCTGCAGGAGACCAAGTGCCCGGCCGAGGCGTTCCCCGTCGCTGAGGTGGGCGCGCTCGGATACGCCGCCGCGGCACACGGCGACGGGCGGTGGAACGGCGTCGCGCTGCTCTCCAAGGTCGGCCTGGACGAGGTGACGCTGAGCTTCCCCGGCGAGCCGGGCTTCGCCGAGATGGACGGCGTGGGCGCGGCCCGCCCCGAGGCCCGCGCGATCGGCGCGACCTGCGCCGGCATGCGGGTGTGGTCGCTGTACGCGCCGAACGGCCGTACCGTCGACTCTCCCCACTACCTCTACAAGCTCGACTGGTTCGCCGCGCTGCGGGAGGCGCTCGCCGCGGAGATGGACATGCCGTTGGTGGCGTGCGGCGACTTCAACGTGGCGCCCACGGACGCCGACGTGTGGGATCCCGCGCTGTTCGTCGGCGCCACCCACGTGACCCCCGCCGAGCGCGCGGCCCTGGCCGCGCTGCGCGCGCTCGGCCTGCACGACGTGGTGCCGACGCCGATGAAGGGGCCGCATCCGTTCACGTACTGGGACTACCGGGCCGGGATGTTCCACCAGAACAAGGGGATGCGGATCGACCTCGTGTACGCCAGTGCGGAGGTGGCGGGACGGGTGCGGTCGGCGTACGTCGATCGTGAGGCCCGCAAGGGAAGGGGACCGTCCGATCATGCGCCGATCGTCGTCGACTTCGACCCGATAATCTAATTACAAGTCGCGGTCGTCCGAGTATCCTGTGTTCTCAAATGTTTCGGGGGCATTAAACCTCTTCAAGGCCACAGGGGGCTCTCCGTGGGACCTGACGGTCGTGTCTTCTTATTCATCCTCCTCGGCCTGGCCGTATTCTCCCTGGGCCGCCGCTTCCAGAACATGATCCTCATGCGTCAGGTGTGGAAGCAGAGCGCCAAGCAGGTCACGGCCAGGAAGGAGGTCGCGAACAACGCCGCCAAGGCGATGGTCGGAATAACGCTGATCTCGATATTCGTGATCTGGCTCGTGCTCAACCTGAACCAGGTCATGTGAAAACAGCGTTTGACTGATGACCATCACTCTGACCGATTACCGGATTCTCTGTCGGCGGCCCGCCGCCGCTCGGTTGATCAGGAACGAAGCGGCCACGGCGGCGCCGGCCGCGGCCAGGCTCACCACCCGCGTCAGACGTACGGCGCGGCGAATGTCCCCGA
The DNA here is from genome assembly GCF_004011505.1 of Nonomuraea polychroma. Taxonomy (NCBI): domain Bacteria; kingdom Bacillati; phylum Actinomycetota; class Actinomycetes; order Streptosporangiales; family Streptosporangiaceae; genus Nonomuraea; species Nonomuraea polychroma. The sequence goes on along the minus strand of NZ_SAUN01000001.1, from coordinate 7,155,116 downwards.
CGCCCGGCTTGGGGCCGTCACCCATGGTGGGACGGTGCTCGGTCCGCCCCTCGTAGACATTGGCGCCGCCCAGGGTGACGCCGAGCGCGCCGGCGAACGCGGCCTCGCACCGGCCGGCGTTCGGGCTGGGATGCCGGTGCCCGTCCCGCCGCAGCACGGCGAGGGCCTGCCGCCGATCCGGCCCGGCCAGGACCGTGAGCAGCCCCGTCACCCGCGCCGGGACATAGTTCGCCACGTCGTCCAGCCGAGCCGCCGCCCACCCGAACCGCTGGTAACGCGGTGACCGGTGCCCGATCATCGCGTCCAAGGTGTTGATCGCCCGGTACGCCAGCAACCCCGGCACCCCCGCCACCGCACCCCAGAACAACGGCGCCACGACGGCGTCGGAGGTGTTCTCGGCCAGCGACTCCACCGTGGCCCGCGCCAGCTCCGCCGCCTCCAGCGCGGATGGGTCCCGCCCGCACAGATGCGGCAGCCTGCGCCTGGCCCGCTCCAGGTCGTCGCGTTCGAGCGCGTCGGCCATGAAGACGCCTTCGCGGGCGAGCGTGGTGCCTCCGAGGACGGCCCAGGTGGCGAGGGCCGTCGCGACCGTACGCGTCCCGCGTCCGGGCATGCGCTGGACGGCGAGCCCGAGCCCGGCCGCACCCGCCACGCAGATGGCCACATGCAACACGCCATGCGCCTTCGTGTCCCCGTACAGGGATTGCTCCAGCCCCGCCGCCGCCCGCCCGAACACCGCGACCGGGTGGGCGGCACTACGCGGATCTCCTACCAGCCGATCGAGCGCCACGCCGAGAGCGAGGCCGAGGGGGTCATACCAAATGGGCATGAAGCTCATCTTCGTGCACATCCAGCCAGGCCGCCGCCCGCCGGATGCGCTCACCCGCGCCCCCCGCCCACATCTTCGCCCAGTTGCCACCGGCCGCCGCGCGCCCTCGCATGACCGTGTAGGAACGTTGGAAGCGCAGCCTCGCCAGCTCGAGCAGCCGCCGCCGATCGCGTGGCGGGACGCCGTACGCGTCGCAGAAGAGCCGCAGGCGGGCGCCCACGTCGAGATTGCGCAGCAGCGGCGGCCGGTCGACCGGATCGGCGATGGGCGCCCAGTGCCTCAGCGTGGTCACGACGTCGAAAAGCCGAGTAGTGGGCCGAGCCAGATCAAAGTCGATCATCGCGTAGGGCCGCCCCGCCCGAAAGATCACGTTATCCGGCGTTAAGTCACAATGCCCAAGGACGTCCGGCGCCCTGTCATCATTCGACCCGCCTTCCCACCCGTCCAAGGTCAGCGGAAACCCGGCGGTCGCATCGTGATAGTCCCGCAACAACCGCGCTAAGCCCTCGAGCGCCTCATCCGTCACACTTTCCAGCCGTACCCCGCTGACCCCCGGCAGATAGGTCAGCACCTCGCGCCCGAGCCCATCAACCCCCAGCACCCGCGGCGCGCCCGCGAACCCCATGACCTCAAGATGCCTGAGCAGGGCATGCACGGCGGGCGTGGACGCACTGACCGGTCTCCGCACGGTGTCCCCGACCCGCACCACCCCGTCAGTCACATCCCCGCCCTCCAGGGGAATCTCATGCAGGAGCGTCGCGACCATGCCACGACAGCTTAGACCTTCCCACCCCACCACCGCCCCGAGATTTCCACCCGCCGCCATGGCGACGAGGCCCGCTGGACGGGGGGATCGGGGCCTGGCGAGCGCTGCTCGCGGGCGGCGTCACGGAGGCCGGAGGGCTGACACAGGGAAAACGAGTGCGTGACAAGTCGCCGGATCATGCACAATAAGGCGGGAGCGCCCTTAGCTCAGCTGGATAGAGCACCGGACTTCTAATCCGACGGTCGCAGGTTCGAATCCTGCAGGGCGCGCTTGCCTGGCCAGAGAAAACCCGGGCCTGACCTGCGGTAACGCCTGCCCGCCGACGCTCGGCGTGTGCCACGGTGTGCCAGTCGCGGCCCGCGAGTGCCGCCGCTCGCGGAATATGCGCGGAATGATCTCGCCGTCCGTGGCCGCCTCTTGCGCGGGTGGGGCCAAGTGACGGCGGCGGCCGGCGCCGCTTGTCAGGAAGAGGCGTCGACCGGCACAACCGGCGGTGGGGTCGCGCCTTCCTCCAGATCGTTTCCACGGGGACATGTGCAGGTTCCTCGTTCACTGCTGCGCTCGCCTTCGCATGGCGCCCTGGCGGTGGCCGCGTGGGCGATATACGAGACGTTGATGCCCCGCGCTCTGGGTGGTGGCCGAGCTCCGGCGTACGCGCGGCGCTGCTGGGTGGCTGAGACGTTGGGCGTGAGCGAGAAGACCTTGGACGGCGCGCGCCGCGGAGGGCACGGGCGGGCCCTGGCCGGCCCGATCCAGCCCGTTGGGGCCAAACGCGCGGTGCGGCATGCGGCTTTGCGGCTGCCCCGTGAGACCGGCGAGCCGTACGTGGCGGTGCCGGCCTGGACGCTGGATCTGCTGTCAAATCTCAGCATGTCCGATCGGGGTATCTCCCCGGCCGCGTGGCGGTTGTACGCGCTGGTGCTGGCCAGTCATGGTGGGGCTGTCCAGCAGCCGCTGGAGACCTCCGTCGGCCACCTGGGCGGGCTGCTGGGCGCCTCGGCTGATACCGGTCGGCGCAGGCTCCGGGAACTGGAACGCGCGGGCATGGCCGAGGTCACCCAGCGCTGCGGCGGCCGTCTCCTCGTGCGGCCGGTGCTAGACCCGGAGGAGGCCGTCACGGTTGCTGTCACATACGCCACGCGAGGCCGTCAGCACACCACCAGCCCCTCGCAGCCCAGAGCATTCACCCCTGGCAAGGCCGAGCAGTCACCCCTCGCAAAGCGGGCACTCCACATAAGGCACATGATCATAAGACATCACAGCTGGGCGCATCTCGACCTCCCGCCGCCCGGCTGATCTCCTGCTTCGCCTGGTTGAGACGCCCCTCGACGTCGACGATGTAGGTACGCAAAACCTCGATGCGGTCGTCAACTGGGTCGTCCGGCCGCCAGGCGCGGCCAGAGACAGTGACGGTCATGTTTCCGACCGCGCTGCCTTCACCGGCCACACCGAGCTGGACACTCTGCCCGGAGGGTTTCCGGGAAGCGGTCGACCTGGGCGCGAACCCACGTTGCCGAGCGGCTGAGAAGCAGACGCGTGCCGTCGGGCGCGACTATGAGCGCAGCGACGAACGCGATGATGACGCCGACCCACTTATTGACCTGGGTCAGTACGGCAGCCTCGGTCAAGAGGCTCGCATTGTTCATAAAAGTTCACGCTACTGGCCACGAAAGCCCCACCAGTCCGCCATCTAGGCCTCCCAGTACTAGTGGAACGACGAGTCGGGGTTAGCGTCACACGATTTGACACACTGTCTCTGACCAGGCCAGTCTTGCGCCGTGGCGGACTCAGAGGGTGTGGCGTTCCTGCGGTCTGACGTTGCCCGGTTCTGCAGCGACATCGCCGATCTGGCGCCTGCGGTACGGCTGGCGCGGCTGGCGGAACTCAGGGCGATGCTCGATGACGTCACCTCACAGGCGATGGCCGCGGCGATGGCGGACGCCCGCGGTGAGGGGTGGGGGCTGCGCCGGATCGGCAAGCACGCCGGGGTCTCCCATGAGCAGGTCCGCCGGATGCTCGTGCCGGCCGAGGCGCAGCCCACCACGCCGAGGTGAAGCGGGTGCGGCCCAGAAGGGGTTACTGGCCTGGCGGGGGCGTGCGCAGCGGGCGCAAGGCGCCGTCCCGGATGATCTCCGGCAGAGCGAAGCTGTAGCGGCCCAGGAAATTGAAATGCTCAAATCCCAGCGGGGACAACCGAGCGATGTCGGCGGCTATCTTCTTTCCTGCGGCGCGGATTTCGTCCAGCGCGCGAGCCGTGTAGACGGTATTCCAGAGGATGCAGACGTTGGTGATGAACCCCAGGACGAGGCGTTGGAAGCCGCCCGCCGCCTCACCCAGGCGATGGTCACCCAGCGCGGCTGGGTGGACGACGCCGAGATCGAGGCATTCCTCGCGGCTGGCTACACCCGCCGCCACGTGCTCGACATCGTCCTCGGCGTCGGCATGAGGACGCTGTCGAACTACTCCAACCACATCGGCCACCCCGCTGGACCCGGCCTGGCAGGGCCAGGAATGGACCCGCGCGTAGGCCCGTTCGCGGGAGTGTCCGTTCAGACTAGATGAAACCCATGCCGGGCTGGTTGGCCTGTGTCGCCCGCTGTCGGGTTGCGTATCGGCCGGGTAAGCGGGGAGTGGGGCCGGCGTAGCCGTCTGCTCAGCTCTCGCTGTTGCCCTTGCCGGGGCTTTGAGGACTCTGAGGTACTTCCCGCCGGGGCTGCCCGCCGGGGGGCGGGCAGCTGTCGCGGATTCACAGCTGGGCGTGCCGTCCCACGTGGGCCAGCAGCCGGACCAGCAGCGGAGAGGCGGGCAACACGGGGATCGCGTCGGCGAAATGTCCGGCGCGGCGCTGGGTGTCGTTGACGCCGGTTTCGGCGTACCGCCACACCGCCTGCACGATGTCATCGTCGGCGGGGTAGGGCAGGTGGGCGCCGGTGGCGATGTCCCAGCCGTGGATCAGCGATTCGTGCAGGCTGATCGAGGCCGACACGGCGCCGGGCACGGTGGCGCCCATGAAGGCGTACTGGCGTTCCAGCGTGCCGGGCGCGGTGAAGGCCGCCACCGACCGGTCGGCGATCGCGGCGAAGGCGGCTACCGGGTCGGTGCCGAGGTGGTCGGTGTCGGCTTGGCGCTGGGCGTCGAGCTCGGCCGGTTCTACCTGGTCGTCTTCGGCGATGCGGGCGAGCAGCAGCAGGGCGCCGGCCAGGTGGTTGGCGGTCTGGCGGACGGTCCATTTCTCGCACGTGCTGGCCGCCGCCCAGTCCTGTGCGCTGATCTGGCCCAGCACCTGGGTGACGTGGGCGTGGCTGCGTTCCAGCAGGGCCGTGATGCCCGGCTGCTGGGCGGTGGTCATCGCGCGGCGCAGGTCTTCGGCGTCGTAGATCAGCTCGCCGGAGACGATCTTTCCGTCGCGGACGTGGAGCAGTTCGGTGGCGGTCAGGGTGGCGGGGAGCGGGTCCATCTCCCAGTCGATGACCGAGCAGACCAGGTCGCCGTCGGTGAACTGGTGCCGTATCCGGAAGTCGCGTACCGCGGCGCCTGCCTGGCGGGCCATGGCGCGGTAGCCGGCGCTGTTGGTGAAGCTGGCGACGGGTCCGGTGAAGATGAAGTCGTCAGCGAACGGAACCTGACTCATGTCGCCGGCTCGATATTGCCAGGCGTGGTAGTAGGGCTCGACGACGGTGCGAGGATCCATGGGGCTTCTTCCTTGTGGGGGGTCGCGGCGCGACCGTTCGCCCTGACAGATCCCGGCTGCCGCCCGAAGTCATCGCAAGGACACAAGGAATGAATGCCAGCCGAGGTGAGCCCGCGGGTGGCGGTGCGAGGGAGCTCGTCGGGCTGAGGTGGCCAAGTACCTGTTCGACCCGGCCCACGATCTGGCGTGGACCGATCGTGCGGTCTTATCCCGCTCCTGCCTCCTGCCGCAGGTCGAACCAGCGGAACAGCTCGGGATCGGGGAACCCGATGATCTCCGCCACGCCCTGCGGGGTCGGGGACAGCACCATGATTCCGTAGCCGCGGCAGGTGTTGGTGCTGTCGGGCAGGTAGGCGGCCAGCGCGGGCTGGCCGTTCGCCGCGGTCTCGACCAGCTTGATGAGGTCCAGCCGTCCGCCGGCCGGCCGTGTGGCGAAGAACTGCGTCACCGCCGTCCGGCCGATGATCTCCACCTGTTCCGGCGGCATCCGCAGGATGACGTCCTCGCGCAGCAGGGCGGCCAGGGCGTCGAGGTCGCGCCGCTGCCAGGACTGTACGAACCGCTGTAGCAACTCCTGTTCGTAGTAGACCAGCGGACGTTGCGGCCTGGCAGTGTGGGCGCGAAGGGCCGCCCGGCCGCGCTGCAACGAGCTGTTGACGGCCGGCACGCTGAGGTCGAGCAGGGCGGCGACCTCGGCGGCGCTCCAGGACAGCACCTCGCGCAGGATGACCACGGCCCGCTGGGTGGGCGGCAGCAGCTGCAGCGCGGCGATGAAGGCCAGCGCCACCTCCTCGCGCCGCTCGACGACCAGGGCGGGGTCGAGCTCGTCGAGCAGCGCGTCGGGGTAGGGCTGCAGGTGCGCGATCTCGGCATGGACGGCGGGCAGCCGCTCGCGCCGCTCGACGGCCCTCAGGCAGGCCATGGTCGCGATCTTGTGCAGCCAGTGATGCAACGGCGCCCGGCCTTCGTAGCCGCCCAGCCCTCGCCAGGCCCGCAGCAGCGCCTCCTGCACCGCGTCCTCGGCCTGGTCGATCGAGCCCAGCATGCGATAACAGTGCAGGTGAACAGCTCGCCGATGCGGGGCGAGCAGGGCGTCGAAGGCGGCGCGATCGCCGCCCTGTGCGGCGGCCAGCAAGCGGGCCTGCTCGGCATCGGTGTCTTCGATCGTGCTCACGACAGCGAGCCTAGCGACCGGGTACGACACGAATCGATGAGGTCGATGAGTTCTTTCTCCGCCGCGGATCTGACAGGACGTCGCCACCTGAGGAGGATGAGATGTCGCCTGAAGAGCTGTTCTGGGACCTGGCCGAGCCGATGCTCACCGAACCCGCGATCACCCGCTCGACCATGATGGGACTGCCCTGCCTGCGCTATGACGGCCGTTTCTTCGCCTCCCTCGACCGCCGGAGCCAGGCGCTGATCGTCAAGCTGCCGCGCCGGCGCGTCGCCCAGCTCGTCGAGGACGGCATCGGCCGCCCCTTCGCCCCGGCCGGCAAGGTCTTCCGCGAGTGGGTCGCCCTGCCTGATCCCGGCGAGCAACTCTGGCGCGACCTCCTCGCGGAAGCCCGCGCCAACGCCTGCGTCCCGGCCGGGCGAGGAGACTAAATTTTCCAGCGCAGGTGTCGATCCGGGCGAGGCCTGTTCGTAGTCAGGTGACCGGGCGGGAAGGATCCGCCCCTGCGAGAGGAGCACCGCCATGCCGCACTACATGCTGTCCGTTCACAGCGTCGAGGGTCAGGCCCGCGAGCCGATGACCGAGGAGGAGATGCGGCGTTCCCACCAGCTGCTAAGCACCGTCGAGGAGGAGATGAAGGAGTCCGGGATGTGGGTCTTCTCCGGCCGCCTGCACGAGGCCGACACCGCCACCGTCGTACGCACCGCCGGCAGGCAGACGGTGACCACCGACGGCCCCTTCACCGAGTCCAAGGACCATCTCGGCGGCTTCTACGTCATCCGGGCCGACGATCTGGACGCCGCGCTTGCCCTGGCCGCCAAGGTCACTGCGGCCATCGACACGCCGATCGAGGTGCGCCCGTTCGCCGCCACGTCCGAAGAATGATCGAGGAAAGCCGGGACGCGATCGGCCGGATTTTCCGCCAGGAGTACGGCCGGTCGCTGGCCATGCTGATCGGCCTGTTCGGCGACATCGACGTCGCCGAGGACGCGGTGCAGGAGGCGTACGCGCTGGCGCTGGACAAGTGGCCGACCGACGGGCTGCCGCCCAATCCGGGCGGCTGGATCACCACCACCGCCCGCAACCGCGCCATCGACCGGTTGCGCCGCCGGACCCGCGAACGGTACCTGCTGGGCGAGGCCGCGCTCCTGGCCGGCGACGGCCCGCCCCAGGAAGGAGGGGACATGTCCGACGACCGGCTCAAACTGATCTTCACCTGCTGTCACCCCGCCCTGGCGGCCGAGACTCAGGTCGCGCTCACCCTGCGGCTGCTCGGCGGCCTGTCCACCGAGCAGGTCGCCCGCTCCTTCCTGGTGGCAGAACCGGCCATGGCGCAACGCCTGGTCCGCGCCAAACGCAAGATCAAAGCCGCCCGCATCCCGTACCGGACCCCCGCCGTTCACGAACTGCCCGACCGCCTGCCCCCGGTGCTGGCCGTCATCTATCTCATCTACACCACCGGCCATTCCGGCCCCGAAGAGCCAGGTCTGTGCGGCGAGGCGATCCGGCTGGCCCGCCTGCTGGCCGCGCTCATGCCCGACGAGCCCGAGGTGTCCGGCCTGCTGGCCTTGCTGCTGCTCATCGAGTCCCGCCGGGCCGCACGGACCCGGCCCGACGGCAGCCTGGCCGTGCTCGGTGAACAGGACCGCGACCGCTGGGACCGTGGCCTGATCGAGGAGGGGCATGCGATCGTGCGCCGCTGCCTGGCTCGCGACCGTCCCGGCCCCTACCAGCTACAAGCCGCCATCAACGCGGTCCACGCCGACGCCGCGGCCGCCGCCGACACCGACTGGAGCCAGATCGTCGCCCTCTACGACCACCTGTACGCCCTGACCCCCACCCCGGTCGTCGCGCTCAACCGCGCCATCGCGATCGGCGAGGCGCACGGCCCCGCCACCGCCCTGGCCCTCATCGACCGGCTGGAAGCGGAGCTGGGCCAGTACTACCCCTTCCACGCCGCCCGAGCCGACCTGCTACGGCGCCTGAACCGCTACAGCGAAGCAGCCGCCGCCTACCAGCGCGCCGCCGCCCTGGCACCCCCTGGCGCCGAGCGAGACTTCCTCCACCACGGCGGCCGCACACCGCGACCGTGAACCGTCGTCATCCGATGTGAGCTGGGGCACGCGGTTGAGATCACGGCCGGGACCGCGACCACAAGGCGGATCGGCACCGCGGAGATCAGGCGTGGGTCAGGGGCTCGTCGAGTGGACCGGTGTCGTGCGCGCTGCCGGGATTCTGGTAAGCGGCGCGGAAGAACTGCTCGGCTGTGTCGTCTTGCGGGTAGATGAGCTCGATACGCAGATCGTCGAGGGTGATCTCGACCGCCGTGTCGAACCGGGCCGTGAACGTGACGGTGCGGATCACGCTGCCGCCCGCCCGGAACCAGGGGCAGACCACCAGGCTGTGTGCGTGCGTATCGGGCGGAGCAGGCAGGCCGCAGACAGCGTCCTCGGCGCGGTTGACCAGCGCGCGCAGCCGTTCATCCAGCGGCGCCTGACGCAGCTGACGCCGCAATCGGCTCAACGCGGCCCAGGCGACCTCCGGCCAATTGACGATGGCCTGCCGCAGGGGCACGCCACGCCCTAATGAGAGAGCTCGACGGCTCGACATCCGATCAGCAGTTCGTGGCCCCAGCCCGCCGCAGGTCCGCGTTCTGCGCAAGGGCTCGAGCGCCCGGGTAGATAGGAGCGGTCTCTCCTGCGGCTGGCTCACGCCACGATCCTGGCCAAAAAAGCGACTGACGGGTGGCGGCCGAGAGAGACCGAGATGCACGGCCTTAGCAGAGGACTCCAGGTCCAGTATCGACTCAGACATTCACTCGGTCCCCGTCGACCGCCACCCGCCAGACCCTCGCCCCATTCGCACAGCCTGCGGTCAGGAGTCAAGCTCCGATTCGAATCAAGGCATCTGAGGCCAGTGCCCGAGTCGGCGAAACTCGGGGTCGTACACAGTCATTAGGTATCGTCACCCGATACACGGGCAACCCCGGCCAGTCGCCGGGGTTTTTGTCCTGTCCGGGCGAACCTTGCCACGTCCGGACTTACCTTGCCACCGGCCGCGCAACGTTCGGATTAACCCTGCATCTCCCGGCTCCATCCATCGCTTACGGGCAGCCGTCGGCCGGAGCGAGCACACCGCCGGAAACCCACGCCGTCCAGGGAGGCCGAGGCAGGGTCTCCGCCGCGAAGAAGCGGCTGCTGATCGGCGCCGCGTGGGGGACTTCCACCACACGGAAGTCGAGTAGCATCCGCGCGTATGGCTTACCCTCGGCTGCGGCACTGGCTCTCTGGTCACACCCACCATGCGATGGACAAGCTCGCCGCCCTGGATATAGAGGGCGCTCCAGGTGTCCTCGGTGCCGACCGGGCCGGGACCGTCTGGACGTGGAACCTGGTCACCGGTGAACGGCGGAAATGCTGCCTCGATCTGGACGCCGCAGGGCCTGAGGAGCAGATTCCCGACCTCGACGGTGAGATCTGGGATGAGTATCACGACCTACAGGACCCCTTTGCGGACTTTGGTGCGGATCCGGGCTACACCGTCTCTCTCCTGGCAACAGGCCACGTGAACCACAAGCCAGTGGCGGTAACCGGCGGCGGTTTCCGCGACCTCACCGCGATCCTTGGACCTGAATACGGTGGCGGAGCTGTCAGGGTCTGGGATCTGGAGACGGGCCGGAAGATCGGAAAGACCCTGACCGGCCCTTCCACGGACATCTACTCCTTGGCGACAGTCCGGGCTGAAGGATGCCTGCTGGCCATCGCCCTGTATGAGGACGAACTGCTGGCCTGGAACCTCACTTCCGGTGAGCGAATGGCGCGTTTCGGGGTAATGGCCGGAAGGGCGACTGCCGCCACGTTGAGCGGGCGGCCGGTTGCCGTCACCGTGAACGGCGACGCGGGTCTCCAGCTTTGGGATCTGCTGTCCGGGCAGATGCGGTCGGCGATCCCGGCCGCCGCCGAACGCGGAGTCACTGCCATTGCGATCACCGAAGTGAACGACCGCGCGGTGGCCCTGACAGCCAGCCAGGCCGGCTGCCTTTCGGCGTGGGATCTCCTCACCGGCGAGCGGACTTGCCCGCCCATGTCCGGGCACGAGAATGCCGTCCGTGCTCTCGCGGCTGCGGGCGTGTTCGCGGTGACCGGTGCTCAGGACGGCACGGCCCGCGTGTGGGATCTGGCAAACGGAATCCAGGTGGGAGACGCCCTGACCGTCCACCGCGACGAGGTCTGGGCCGCGGCGATCGCGGAGATCGACGGCCGTCCGGTCGCCGTTACCGGTGGCCTTGAGGGCGCTGTCGGCATATGGGAGTTGCCGACCGTCTGAACAGAAGAGCTCCCGTTCGGCGACCCGGACCCCCATCCCGGCTCGGGTCGAGGACTGATTGTTCCGGTTGCTCGCCATCGTCAGCGAGTTCGACGAGGACGACGAATACACCCTGGGTCGTGAGCAGTACCTCACCTGGCTAGCCCAACACTTCGGGCTGACACCTCCTGACGACGAGGCCATCATCACCGGTCCCGCCATGGCCGAGTATGGTCGGCGGTTCGCCGACTGGCTGCTTCAGTTCGCACCCGACCATGCCGTCGAGAGCCTGCTGAAGCAGCTCGACACCGACTGTCCACTACCGGCTAGAAGTTGGAGAGATACGCCGCATCCAGCAACTCGGGCCGAGCACCACGTTCGCCCCAATCAAGATCCACCGAAATTGAAAAGAAAGTCTGAACAAGATCGGCTGTCGCGGTCCGGACCTACCTCAAAACCCGCTGCTCAGCGCGGCGGGCGCTTGCAGCTTTCACGCGGAACGGACAGCACTTTTGTCCGGTGCGCGCGAACCTTGCCACGTCCGGACTTACCTTGCCACCGGCCGTGCGACGTCCGGAGGAACCTTGTATCTGGAGGGATGAGGAGGGACATCATGGGACGAACCGTCATCTCGTCAAGAGGTGTGGCCGTCCTGTGCATGACCTCGCGACGTTCGGACCTATCTTGCGATCGATCATGCAACGTCCGGATCAGCCCTGCGACAGGAGAGGCCTGACAGGGAAGATGACAGCTATGACTCTCTTGTTGGCCATCGAGGAATTCGCGTTGGCGAGTGACTTCGAAGTGGCGTGTGCGGCGCGGGAGCTCGACTGGGGCTGGCCGATGTGTGGGCCACGATGACGTCCCTTCACACTGACAAGTCGATCATGAGTTTTTGGGCCACATGAAGGAGGGGCGCGATGATCAATCGTGAGGATTTGGAGCGGGCCTTCGGCGCGGACGGTGTCGTCACCATGAATTGGAATGAGGCGAAGGACGCGGGCCTGTCCGACGAGAACCTGTTCCTGCTGACCAGGCTCGGCCTCCCGCGAGATGCCGGGCCACTGTTCACGACGAACGTCGTAGGCTCACCGGAGCTCTTCACGGCCCAGCCGTACCAGTCCTCCGGGCAGGACTCCGTGGCCCTGTTCCTGGGCGGCCCACGCGACGAGAAAGGGATGCGCTATTTCCTCGACGTCCGCGACGGATACGTCGTCCTTCTCACTTTGAAAGACGACGGCGTCGCCAAGTCGGAAATCGTCAACAGCTCACTTGCCGACTTCCTTGAATTCATCTTCCACTTGGGCGTCTGGTCCACCGCACCCGCGCCATCCAACGTGCGCGGCCAGAAAATCGAGACGCAGGAGTTCGTGATGAGGCTGATGGAGCGAGACGACTTCGCTTTCCGGCGCCCCGACACCTGGTGGTCGATGGCGGTAGAGCAGCTTCGCCGCTGAGGCACCGCGCGCCGCGCCGTCCAGCCCTACACGGCACCTGGACGATACACACGGAGACGGGACGGCACCTGCCGGGCGCTTCAGGACCGATGTCGACGGCCTATCTCCACCGAAAGTGCAAGGTAGGTCTGAACAAGATCGACGATCGCTGTTCGGATCTACCTTGCAACCCGCGGCTCGGCGTGTTGGCCGCTGGCAGGATTCAGTCAGAACGGACATCGGCGAGGATCCGTACGGGGTCTTGCCGGGGAATCTTCGGGACGGTGAGTCTGGGGGCGATACGACGCTCGGCGGCCCAGCCGAGGAAGTAGCGGATGGTGTAGGTGCGGGTGTTCCCGGCTGCCAGCCACCGCTCCAGCTCAGGTTGGGTCAACGTCGCGAGCTCAAGGCCGTGCTCATCGAGCCAGGCCAGTAGTTCCAGGGCGACACGGACCCTGGTGCGCAGCGGAGTGGCGGAGTCGGCAGGGTGACGCCGATGGGCGGCGCGTCGGCGGGCGCGTTTGAGCAGGAACCAGTGGACGAACCTGGTGAATCCGCGGTCTCGGCGAAGGATGCCGGGCTTGCCTGGTGCTGGTGCGCGGCATGCAGCCCTTCGCGCACCTCGTGTGCGAGGTGGGGTGCGCGCTGGGTCGAGGGCAGGTGCGTGGATTCCATCGAGAAGCCCGCTTGGCCGTTGGCCGGCCGTATCGGCGGAGCGGCTGCCGCTTGTCGTCGATGACCTTCGGTCGGCGGAACGGCGGTGGACTCCGGATTGGCGCACCATCAGCTCGCAGCGGCTGATGGAAATTCATGGTGACCCACCATGCCTCATACCGAACGCCCGCACGGGCACGCCCGGCACGTCGACCGGAATCCGGAAAAGGGCTCCGGCCGAGGGCTCAGGTGCCGAAGCATTCTCCCGCGACGTCGTCACGTACAGCCAGTCGAGGCGCGGCCCTCCGAACGTGCACGCCGTTACGCGTGCGACCGGCAGCCTCACGTCACGATCCCACGTACCACCAGGGTGGTAGCGGCGCACGCATCCTCCACCGTAGAGCGCGACCCATACACCTCCCTTCGCGTCCACGGCCAGACCGTCGGGGACGCCATCCCGCACATGAACGTGCGCGAAGGGACGGCGCCCGCCGAACCGGCCCTCAATGGGGTCGAAATCGAGTATGTCGATGCGTTGTGTGGGGCTGTCCACATAGAAGGCGCGAAGCCCGTCTTCGGACCAGTCCAGCCCGTTCGAGACGTCTATCCCACGCAGCACCACGTGATGAGTGCCGTCGGGATCAAGGCGGTGGAGCACTCCCCTCCCCAGTCCGGTGGTGTCGTAGGAACCGGCGTAGAACCGGCCTTGCGGGTCGCAGGCGCCGTCGTTCATGCGGATGCTCGGGTCCGCCCAGAGCCGCGTCACCGATCGGGTCACGAATCTGCCGGCCCGTTCCTGGAAGACGGCGAAGCCACGGTCGACGGCCGCGACGATGCCTCCGTCGGGAGCGGGACGGATCGAGGTCAGGGTGTCAGTGAGGTGGTCACGGTGAACCGTGCCGGTATCGGGGTCGAGCGACAGGAGATCACCGGCGAACATGTCGACCCATTTGAGTCCTCCCCAGCTTTCGGCCCACACTGGCCCCTCACCGTGGTAGGCGAGCGGATCGGTCACGCGTTCAGCCTGCACCCGTACCTCCGCGCGGCTGTGCCTGCCTGCCGCGGGACCCGCGGCGGAGCAGCCGAAGGGGCCCCTTGCGGTGAGGCGCCCCGATGTCGCGGTTCTGCCGCGCGGCCAGGAGCAGCTCGGCCAGGTGCATGGCCGTGATGGGTGAACCGGCGCGGGCCAGGCCGGACCGCAATTGGCGCAGGCAGCCCGGGTTGAGCGCGACCACCACGTCGACGTTCGCCTCTTCGAGCGCCTCCAGCTTCGGCGCGAGCACTGCCCGGCTGTCGGCGGGGCGCAGCAACGAGTATGTGCCCGCTGCCCCGCAGCACGTAGCGGCCCCTGGCAGTTCCACGTAGTCGGCTACGGCGGCGATGAGGTCGCGTGGCTCCCGCCACACGCCCAAGCCGTTGCGCAGGTGACAGGAGTCCTGTAGCGCTACCCTCGCCCGGCGGCCTCCGAAGAGCAAGTGGCCCGTGGGCCGCCACGCCGTTGATAGGTACTGGGAGAGTTCGAGCACCCGCTCCTCGCCCAGGACGGAGGCGAGGTGAGCGGCACAACCGCCCGCTGTCGTGACGATGAGTCCCGGCAGCTCACTCCCGAGACGCTCGGCCATGGCCGAGCCACGCTCCGGATCGGCGTTGTGCGCGTGCAGGGCGCCGCAGCACCCCTGCGGCGCGGGCACTTCCAGTTCGGGGGCGAGAGCCTGCGCCGCATCGGAGACTGCCGGGAACAGGGCCCGCTCGAAGCAGCCGAGCATCAGCTGTGCTCCGGGCCGCGTGGCGTCGCGGGCCGGTGAGCGGTCAGCCGGTTCGCCCGCGGTGGCGACTTGCCGCCCGCCTCGAGAAGTCACCAGATGGCGCAGCAGGCGGGGCACACCAAGCAGGTGGACCAGTCGCCGGTGCGTCACGATCGCCGTCAGCAGTCGGACGAGGACGGGCTTGTGGTCTCCCTGCCAGACCTCGTGGCGCCACTGTTCGAGCAAGTGACCATACTGCACGCCGGCCGGGCAGACGGGTTCGCAGGCCCGGCATCCCATGCAGAAGGAGGACTCCTCGATCATGGTGGGGTCGTCCGCGGTGAGCGTTCCCTCCTGCAGCGCCCGCATGAGGTTGATACGCCCGCGCGGCGAGGACCTCTCATCGCCGGTGAGGTTGTACGTCGGGCACGCGGGCAGGCAAAAACCGCAGGAGACGCAGGTGGACAGGAGGTCGTCCGGCAACGGACCGTTCGAGGTTCGTCTCATGCCGGGGGGGTCCCCATGAACGGTCATGAGCCCAGCTTTCCGGGATTGAGGATGCCCGCGGGGTCGAAGGCCTTCTTGATCCGGGCCATGAGCATCAGCTGGTCCGAGCCGAGGTGGCGCTCCAGGTATGGCAGCTTTGCCGCGCCCACCCCGTGTTCGCCCGTGATGCTCCCGCCCAGTTCGAGTGCCGCGGTGAAGATGTGGTCGAAGGCTGCATGGCTGCGCGCGACCGCGGTGTCGTCGTTGGGGTCGATGACGCACGTCGGGTGCAGGTTGCCGTCCCCGGCATGGCCGAAGGTGCCGATGAGCACGCCGTGTCGGGCGGCCGTCCGCTCGATGCGGGACACCATCTCCGGAAGGTGCGGGCGGGGCACCGTCACGTCTTCCAGGATCAGCAGCGAGCCCAGCCGCGCCAGCGCGGGCAGTGAGCATCGGCGGGCGGCGAGGAGCGCTTCGGCCCGGGCCGCGTCGGTAGCGACCTCCGCGCGCCGGGCACCGGCGTGCCGGCACACGTCCCGCATGACGGCGAGGTGTTCGGCCACCACCTGTGGTGGTCCGTCGTCACCGAAAAGCAGCAGGGCTCCCGCATCCACGTCCAGGCCGAGGTCGGCGTAGGACTCGACGGCGCGGATACAGGTGCGGTCCAGGAACTCCAGCGTCGAGGGGACGATTCCCTGTTCAAGGATCGCCCCGACTGCGGCGGACGCCTCTGCGAGCGTTGGCGGTCGGCACGCCCGGCTGTACGCGGGCAAGCAACTCGGCCTTGCTGACCTCGAGGATGTCGGTCATCCGGGTCAGGGCGAGGACGATGCCGCCGCGCAGGGGGACGGTCCCGGCACACAGGTTGCTGCCGGCTCCGCGGGGCGTGACAGGGACCCGGTTGGCGGTCGCCGTCGCGAGGACGCGGGCCACCTGCTCCGCGGTTCTGGTGAAGACCACGATGTCCGGGGAGCCTTTGAACAGCGGTGTGGCGTCGCGGGCGTACGGGATGAGATCAGCGGGTGCCGTGCGCACGTGCTCGCTGCCGACGATCTCCCTCAGCGCGTCAACGAGCATGGGCGACACGACGTTCGCAGGTGCTCCGGCGTTGGGCGTGTTGGGCGTGGTCACGATGCCCCCGCCGTCTCCGGCGCGGCCGATGGCCCGTGTCCCGTGAAGTCGATGACCGTCTTGATGTCTTCCGGCTCCTTGTCGAAGGCAGCCATGGCGTGGCGGACCGGGAGGCGCCGGGTGATCATGCGATCCAGCCATTCCGGTGGTGCGTTCTGGAGGGCCCGAATCGCGAGGTCGTAGTGGGTCCGGCTGGCGCTGACGCTGCCGAAGAGCAGCTTGTTGCTGTGCACCAGGACGTTGTTCATCAGCCCCACGTCCCAGGATGCCTCAGCCGATGAGGCGCAGACGCCCAGGAGGCAGACGACGGCGTTGGGCGCCGCGGCGTGCACGACGGAACGCACGATGCTGCCGGACCCGGTGGCCTCGACGACGACGGCCGGGGAGATGTCGAGGTCGTCGACGCTCCCGACCACGAGGTGCGCGCCGACGGCCGCGGCGAGGTGCTGCCGGTGTTCCCCACCTGTGCGGTCGAGAAGGTAGGTCTCGTGGCCGCGCTGGGTGGACAACAGTGCCGCGAGGAGCCCGATCGGCCCTGCGCCGGTCACCAGCACGGCACCTGTCGCCGCGGGCACGCGCCGGGTCAGGTGGTCGATGTGCTGCCAGGCCTTCGCCACCACGCTGGCGGGCTCGACGAGCACGCCGCACATCCCCAGATCCGCTGGCACCGGGACGACCGCGTCGGGCTCGATGCGGAACTGGCGGCGCCCGAATCCGTGGCGGCCGAAGATGCCGTGCTCGGTGAAGTGACCGTCCATGCAGAGGTCCCAGTTCCCGGCCGCACAGTTACGGCACGGCGTGCCGACCGGTCTTCGTACGATCACGGTCACGAGCTGGCCCGCTGTCAGTTCGGAGCTTTCGGGAGCCTCCGCGATCCGGCCGACGACCTCGTGGCCGAGCACCAGGTCGTCCTCTCCGGTGGGGGGACGCCCCAGAGCGCCAGCCGCGATCTCCCGGTCCGTTCCGCAGATCCCTAGCCACAAGGTGTCGACCAGGACGGCCCCTTCGGCGGGGTCGGGGGCAGAGGTCGGTGTCAGGCGCAACGTCCCTGCCCGTCCCGGTCGGACGGACAAGGACGAGACCTCGTCACGCTCGCGCGGGTGAGGCCGGGAGAAATGGCTAGACATGAAGAGCAGGTGCCGTCGAGGGGGTGACCGCACGTTGTCCGCGGTGGCTCTCCAGTGCCGCGGCGAAGATGGCATGGCTGCTGACCGCTTCCTGCATGGTCACGCAGCCGAACCGGTCGCCGAGAGCACCGGCCCTCTCCGCGAGGTACACGGCCCACATCTGCAGAATCGCGTCGGAGAACCCGGTCTCGAAGATGCCTCCGGTCACCGTCGGCCAGACCGACTGACTGCCCATCTGCACCTCCTGCCATACCTGCTCGCCCCGGCGGGACTCCATGACGCGCAGTGTGCGGGGCTCTCGGGTGCTGAAGGAGACTCCGCCCTGCATGCCGGTGACGTGCAGGGACCAGGTATTCTTCTGGCCTGGGTCGATGCGCTTGGTTGTCAGGGTGAGCGGGAACCCGCCTGTTGCGTTCGGTCGCGGCGCCTGGCAGACGAGCGTGGCGTTCTCGAAGGTGTCACAGTCAACGAGCCGGCCGGAAGCGTCGTGGCGCCGTGGGACAAGGTCCTGCAGTATCGCGAACACGGAGGTCGGATGCCAGCCGAGGCGCAGAGGGACGTGCAGCACGTGCATGCCCAGGTCGTTCATCACGCCCGCCTCGCCGCAGTACTGCCGCTGGCGCTTCCAGTTGATCGGTTTGCTGAGGTCGAGGTCGCTGGAGTGGCTGAAGCCGCAGGATGCCTCGATCAGATCGCCAAGCGTGTCCGACCGGATGTGGTCGATCGCCGCCTGGGCACCGGGATAGAACGGCATCTCGCTGGAGCAGCGGACGAAGACGTCAGGAGCCTCGGCCGTCGCCGCAGCGATGGCGGATGCCGCGTCCAGGTCGATGCCGAAGGGCTTCTCGCCGAGCAGGTCCTTGCCTGCTCTGATGGCGTCGATGTACATCTGCTCGTGAAGGTCGTGCCGTACTGCGATGTAGACCACATCGATCTTGTCGTCCGCGAGCAGGTCACGGTAGTCGGCGACCTTGGTCGTGACGCTCTCGATCTGGTCGAACCACGCCAGTGCCGCCGGATTCGTATCGCAGACCGCGGTCAGCCGCGGACTGACCGGGTGGTCGACGAGGGCGTGCCAGCGCCCCAGTGCGGTGGCGATCTCGCGACCCATGAGGCCCCCGCCTATGATGCCGATGTTGACCCGCTGCCGGTTCATCGGCGTCCCTCCGCACTGGCGGCGAGTTGCTCTGCGGCCTGCTCCGCGCCCGTTCCCTCGTGAAGGACGGACATCAGGGCGCGGACGATCGCAGCGGGGTTCGCATGCTGGATGATGTTCCGGCCGTAGACGATGCCCCGTGCCCCTTGCCGCAGGACGGCCTCGGTTCGGTTGAGCAGTTCGCGGTCGTCCACCTTGCCACCCCCGCGGACGAGGACGGGCACGTCTCCGGCCGCCTGCACAACGCGGTGGTATTCGAGCACGTCGTCGGTAGGGTCCGCTTTGATCAGGTCGGCCCCAAGCTCGCGGGCCTGCCTCACCAGTGCCGTGATCTTGAGCACGTCGCCGTCGACCATGTAGCCGCCACCGATGCTGTTGTCGCGCATGACGAGCGGCTCGATCATCAGTGGCATTCCCGCGGCGGTGCAGTCCCGTCTGAGCGCCATGATGCTGCGGATGCAAGCTTCCCTCACCTCGGGGCGGCCGGGCAGGTGCAGCAGATTGGCGACCACGCAGGCGGCGTCCAGCCTCACCGCCTGCTCGACGGCGTCCGGGAAGTGCACGCTGAACAGGTACGGATCCAAGGGGTTGCCGTACACGTTCGCGATGTCGGTGCGCAGCACCAGCGCCGGCTTGTCGCGGCCGGGCCGCTCTTGCAACAGCGCTGCTTGCCCGGGTGTCAGCTGGATCGCGTCCGGTGCCGCGCCGACAAGGGCGTCGACGACGCCGGTCATGTCCTCGATCCCGGTGAGGAACGAGGGCTCCCCGAAGAAGCCGTGGTCGACGGCGACGTCGAGACAGCGCCCGGTCCGGGGATGGAGCAGACGGTTGAGACGGTGAAATGACATGACTTCTCGTTTCCTTGTGGGTGACTTCTCTGGACGAAGTCTCTGGATGGTGTCTCTCGGATGACGGCGGGGCGGTCAGCCACGTCTGGTGGCGCCCCGAGGTCACACGCCGCCCGCGCGGTTCAGTCAGGCATACGGAACGGTCCAGTCGCGGTGAGATAGGCCGTGCCATCCCCGTAAGGGGGCAACCTCTCGGCATCTCCGACGCGGTGCGCGGCCGCGGCGGCGGCGGTCATCAGGCTGCGCGCGGGACCCCGACCAGTGAGTAGTCCGTACAGTAGGCCGGCCGATGCCGCGTCTCCCGCTCCGGTGGTGCCGGTCGCGGACACCGGCGGTGCCGGCATCCACCATGTCTGGCCCGCCCACTCGGCCGCGTTGGCGAGCATGACGCGGCTCTTGGCCAACCGGTGCCGTTCGGCCACCGCCAGTGCCAGCCCGACAGTACCGCCGCTGACCATGGCAACGGCGACGCCCCTGTCCAGCAACGCCCGCGCGGCATCCACCAGCCCACGCTGGGACGCCGGTATCGCCCATCCGAGCGCGGAGATCAAGTCGTCCCGGCTCGGACTGATCACGTCGCACAACGGCAGGACGCGCGCCAGTACAGAGGGCCAGTCCACGGTCGCGGCCGCGGATCTCGAGTCCACCACGGCAAGATCGAGGGAGGTGGTCACGCCCGCCGCCCGTGCCTCACTGAACAAGTCCAGCCAGCCGACCGCACCATCGGCGGTCAACCCCGCAAGCAGCGGCGGGTATCCCAGATGCAGCAGGTCGGAGGCACGGGGGTTCACGTCGCTCACCGCGAAGGAGTTATTGGCGCCCGGGTGGTGCCAGAACGTGCGATCAGAGCCGGGCGACTGGACGACAATGGAGTACGACGTTCCGGCCTGATGCTCGGTAAGAAGGGTGTGGACAGCGCTGTCCCGTGCGGTGAGCAGCCGCGCCAGGATGTGTCCGGCCTCGTCCGAGCCGATGCGGCTCACTGTGGTGACGCGGGATCCGAGCGCGTGCAGGTCGCCGCCGGTGTTGGCGACGCAGCCGCCGGGGCGAGCCTGGAGCGGCCCCACGTCGTGCAGAGCGCCGGGCAACGTGGAAGGGGCTGACGACAGCGTGGGAATGAGGTCGAGGCAGACATGGCCGCAGACCTGGGCTGAGAACACGGAGGATCCTCTTGATCGACGAACGGACGGGCACGTCCTGCTCAGAATCCGCTGATGACCGATTTGACGTTGGTGCCGTTCTCCATCGCCTCGAACGCCTCGTTCCAGTCGGGAAGGTCGTACACGCCGCCGACGAGGGGAGCCATGCGAACGGCACCAGTGGACATGAGTCTCAGCACGCGTTCCCACGTTTCGTAGGTGTGGCTGAACGAGCCGGCCAGCGTCACCGCCTTGGCCACCAGGGGGTCGAGGCTGAAATCCAACGGCTGCGGCCCCCATCCGATCTTGGCGATGGTGCCGAGCGGGCGGACGAACTGCATGGACTGCAGCAGCGCGCGGCTGACACCGGTGCAGTCGACAACCAGGTCCGCGCCCCGCCCGTCTCCGAGATCGCGGACCACTTCGCCGGGGTCGCACGTTGTGATGTCCACGGCGTGGTCCGCGCCAACGGCCAGTGCGACGGGAAGCCGCTTCGCGTCGACGGCTGTCCCGAGCATCACGACCGTTCCGGCTCCGGCGAGCCGGGCGACCTGCGCCGCCATGATGCCGATGGCTCCGGCACCCTGGATGACAACGACATCGCCGGGAACGATCCGGGTCCGTTCGACGAGCGCGTTGTAGGCGACGCAGACCGGCTCGCTCAGCGCGGCGTGTTCGGTCGGCACGCCGTCCGGGACCACGTGGACGATGTCCGGACGGACGGAGAGCAGCCGAGTGAAGGCGCCGTCGGCCAGTGCTCCGTAACCGCGGCGCTCTGGGCACATGTTGTAGGCGCCTGTCCGGCAGTAGGTGCAGGAGCCGCACACCGACGCCGCCGTCTCGCAGGTGATCCGCTGGCCGGGGACGATCCCGCGTATTCCACCGGCGTCGACTACCCGCCCGGCCATCTCGTGGCCGAGGACGACGGGCTGGCTGACCGGCCAGCTGTGGGTGTTGCGCCACATGTGGAGGTCGCTGCCGCACACACCGACGGCTTCGACCTCGACCAGGATGCGGCCGGGAGTCGCTTCGGGCTCCGGCAGTTCGCGGATCTCGACGTCACCGTCCGCGGCCCCGTACTTCACCAGGGCCTTCATGACCGG
This sequence comes from Nonomuraea polychroma, assembly GCF_004011505.1. Taxonomy (NCBI): domain Bacteria; kingdom Bacillati; phylum Actinomycetota; class Actinomycetes; order Streptosporangiales; family Streptosporangiaceae; genus Nonomuraea; species Nonomuraea polychroma. The sequence goes on along the minus strand of NZ_SAUN01000001.1, from coordinate 7,133,526 downwards.
TCCTCGCCGTCGGCGAGGGCCGTGGGCGCGGCGGCGGACACGAAGTCGGAGGCACCCTCCGGTGGCGCGGGGTACTGGGAGATCTTTGCTCGGAGGAACCGGACGCTTTCGGCCATCTCCTCCAGCCCGTTGAGGCCGTCTTCGATGCTGATCCACCCGTCATACCCGACCGCGCGCAGGATGCGGAAGATCTCGTCGTAGTCGTTGAGCCCCCGACCGACGACTCCGTGCTTGAGGTGAGGGGAGTATCCCAGGGTGCCGTCGGCTTCACGCATCTCCGCAAGCGAGTGACCCTCCTCCAGGTATCGGTCGGATGCCTGCATGCTGACGATCCGGTCGGCCACGGTGCGAAGGAAGTCCACAGGGTCGGCCCCTGCGACGATGGCGTTCGAGGGATCGAACTGGACACCGAAATGGTCGCGGTCCTGCACCGCGTCCACGATGTGGCGAAAGATCTCGGGACGCTGCGCGAACTCTGGATAACGCCAGTTGCCGTCCTTGTAGTGGTTCTCCATCGCCAGGACGACGTCGTGCTGCCGAGCCACGGGCAGCAGCCGGTCGAGCGCCTCAAGGACCCAGGCGATCCCTTGCTCGTCGGTGACGCCGGGGTGCCGCTGGCCGGACAGCACCCGGCAGGTCACGCCCGGCCCGCCCAGGTGACGCGCAACGGCGATCATTTCCATCTCGCGGTCCACGGCGCGCTGACGCTCACCCGCATCGGGATGGGTGAAGTCGGGTGAACAACACAGCATGGGCATTTCGAAACCGTGCCTCTGCAATGCGTCACCGACCTGGTCGAGGAAGGTCACGTCCGTCGACGGCAGGAATCGCTCGTAAAGCTCCAGCCCGTCGACGTCAAGGGTCTGTGCCTGCTCGATCCATTCGAACAGCGACATCTGCCCATGGGAGATCTCGTCGATGTAGCACTTCGGGAACGCGGCGACGCGCATGTTTCTCCTCGGCTTCGTTGATCAGCGTGGGGATACGGCGCCCGCGCCCGGGGCGGGGGGCACCAGGTGGCCGCGGCCGGTGAGGGGTCGCACGTCGACGACACTGACGCCGGCGCGCAGCGCCGCTTCAACGCCTTCGTCACTGTCCTCGTACACCAGAGCGCGGGCGACCGGCACCTTGAGCCGATGGAGTGCCTCGAGGAAGAGATCGGGTGCGGGCTTGCCTCGCTGGGCGTCCTCACGGGTCACGATCGTGTCGAACAGAAGCCGGAGGCCGAGGGCGTCGATCGTCGGATGCAGGGTGTGGGCGCCACTGCCTGACGCGACGGCCGTCCGCCGCCGGCCGTGTTCCCGGCGAGCCAAGGCGGCCAGCGGCCGCACGGCACGCACCTCCGAGAGAAGGCCCAGATAGGCGCGGTCGCGCAGGGCGACGACGGAGTCGGTATCCAGGTCGAGACGCTGCTCGGCGGCGATGATGGACACCATCTCCCGGGTGGACAGGCCGGTGCGCCGGTCGAACCAGTCACGGGTGAGCGCCGCACCGGTCCCCGTCAGGGCTCGGTGGAGGCTCGCGTAGTTGGCCGACGTGCTGTCCGCGAGCGTCCCGTCCCAGTCGAACAGGAGCGCCTCGCACGTCTTCGGTGGCGTGAGGTCGCCCTCGCGGTGCGCGAGCAGGCGGTCTGGTGACACACGGACACGGGTCATGTTCTGCTTTCTGATACTCGTCAAGTTTATGTCCTCGACAAGGACATACTACAATGGTGCCGTGAACAACACAACCGCCTCCCTCCGGCAGAGCAATCTGTCGCGCGCCCTCCTCCTGCTCCACGAGCGGGCGGAGGTGACCAGAGCCGAACTGACCTCCGCGCTGGCCGTCTCCCGCAACACGACCGCGCAGGTCGTCGGCGACCTCGTGGCCTACGGCCTGGTGGAGGAACTCGACGCACCCCGCACCGGGCGCCGCGGGCGCCCCACGACCACGCTGCGGCCGGGGCCAGTCAGCCCTGTCACGGTCGCCTGCGAAGTGGCTCCGCACCAGGTGCGCATCGGCGTGGTGAGGATCGGACGCCGCCTGACAGACCTCCAGGTCCACAGGCTGCCAGACGACAGCCCGCAGAGCGTGATCAAGCTGCTTCGTGACCTGCTTCCCGCCGTTGTAGCGCGCTTCGCGAACCGCTGCGTCGGCGTCTCCGTGGCGATCTACGGTCTGGTCGACCCGTCTGGAAGGGTCGACATCGCGGCCAACCTCGGCTGGAACGGAGTGCCCCTGCAGGAGGAACTCTCAGCCACCGGGTCCCTTGGCGTGCCCGTCGTCGTCGGCAACGACGCATCACTGGCGGCACTGTACGAGGCCCGGCACGGGGCAGGCCGGCACGCGGGGACGTGCCTGTACCTCTACGGCGCGACGGGAGTCGGTGGCGGCCTGACCGTCGACGGCCGGCTGATGTCAGGGCGCCACGGCTACACCGGCGAGGTGGGACACATGTTGATCAACCCGCAGGGCCGCACGTGCCGCTGCGGCCGCGTCGGCTGCTGGGAGACCGAAGTCGACTGGTGGGCTTTGCGTCGCCGCTGGAAGCCCATCGAAGACCGTGGCGCCGACGATGAAGCGGCGGCCAGAGAGGTCTACGAGGCAGCCGAAAGGGGCGACGAACGGGCGATCCAGTCCGTCCGCGACACGGCAGCCTGGCTGGGCGAGGGGCTGGGCAGCCTGCTGAACGTCATAGATCCCGATGTCATCGTGCTGGCCGGAGGGCTGTCGTCCCTCTACTCCGCGGATCCCGCCACTGTGCTGAGCCATGCTCTGGCCCGCCGCATCGGGCGGCCCGTCGACCTCCGCGAGATCCTCGTCGTCTCATCCGACCAACGGGACGCCGCCCTGCTGGGGGCCGCTGAGCGCCTGCTGCAGCCCGTCCTGGAACAACCGCCTCTGCCGGAGTAGCAGCACGGCCGCGTCCTCGTGGCGCCTCTCCCAAGCGGGCGGAGGTGCAGGGGCGGAGCCGAGCGGTTCAGCCCTGTCCGTGCGCGGTACGGGAGCGCCGAGAGAGGGAGTCCACGATGACGGCGAGCAGCAGGACCGCGCCGGTAATCATGAACCGCACAGAGGAGTCGAAGTTCAGCAGCGTGAGCCCGCTCGAGATCGACTGGATCACCACGATGCCCAGCAGTGCCGAGTACGCGCTTCCCCGACCGCCGAACAGGCTCGTGCCACCGATGACCGCGGCTGCGATCGCGTTGAGGTTGATGTCACCGGCGCCACTGCCCTGGTTGGCCGCGGCGAGCCGTCCGGCCACCATCAGGCCACCGAGGACGGCGTAGGTCGAACAGAGCGTGAAGACAGTGATGTAGATCCGGCGGACGGGCAGACCGGCTCGCCTTGCAGCCTCGACGTTGCCGCCCACGGCGAAGACCGAGCGCCCCCATCGCGTACGGCGGAGCAAGAAGTCCATGACAACCACGATCGCCACGAAGAGCACGAACATGGAGCCCACGCCGCGACTCGTGTTGAGATACCACACCGGAACGGCCAGCACGGCCGTGAGCAGGACCGCCTTGACCACGATGCCGTTCACCGGAGCCGCCGACAGGCCGGCGGAGGCGCGGCGCCGCCTCCGCGCGAAGGACGAGGCGGCATAGAGCCCAACCGTGAGGGCCACCGCGATGTAAGACGTCGTGGGTGAAAGGAACTGCCGCTGGGAGAACTGGACGATCCAGGAGTCGAAAGGCAGGTTGATGGACCCCTGGTCACCCAGGATCCACAATTGCAGGCCCAGGAAGCCCAGCAGCCCGGCGAGCGTGATGACGAAGCTGGGCACGCCGAAGCGGGTGTAGAGCAGACCGTAGGCGCAGCCGATCAGCGTACCCGCCGCCAGGGCCGCCAGGATGGCCACCAGCAGTGGCCATCCGTTGCCTACGAACCCGGCCGCGAGGATCGCCGCCGACAGACCGCTCACCGATCCCACGGACAGGTCGATCTCGCCGAGCAGGAGCACGAGAACGATGCCGACAGAGATCGTCCCAATGGCCGCGCAGTCCAGCAGGAGGTTGGAAAGGTTGCGGCTGGACAGGAAATGGTCGTTGAGTGAGCCGAACGCGATCCAGATGATGACCAGCCCGATGACCACGGGTATCGCACCCAGATCACCGTTGCTCGCCCGCATCCTGAAGGCGTCGAGGCGGCCGCGCAGCCCCTGTTCGTGGATGAGCCGCTCGTCGAGGAGGTCTGCGGGAACAGCGGACTCCGGAGTCGAGACATCGACCTTCATGACTTCTCAGCTTTCTTGGTTATGCCGCGCACGGGGCGCCGGCGCCTCGGCGGTGGCACCGATGATCGCTGCGATGATGTCCTCGTGGCTCACGTCGCGGATCCGGAAGGTCCCGTTGTTCCGACCGAGGCGCAGGACGGCCACCCGGTCCGCCACAGCCTTGACATCCGCCATGTTGTGGCTGATGAGCACGATCCCGAGCCCGGACTCGCGCAGCCGTCCGATGAGGTTGAGCACCTCAGCGGTCTGCGCCACGCCCAACGCCGCGGTCGGCTCGTCCAGCATGACGACCTTGGGGTCGCCGAGCAGGGAGCGGGCGATCGCGACGGTCTGACGCTGCCCACCCGACAGCGAGACGACGGGGATGCGAACGGACGGGATCTTGGCCGAGAGCTGTCGCAGCAGCTCCCACGACCGCCGCTCCATGCCGACTTCGTCGAGCGTACGGCCACGCAGCAGTTCCTTGCCCAGGAAGAGGTTGGCCACGACGTCGAGGTTGTCGCTCAGGGCAAGGTCCTGAAACACGGTCGCGATCCCCAGCTCGCGCGCAGCGGTCGGGCTGGAGATAGCGACCTTCCGGCCCCCGAACAGGACGTGGCCCTCGTCGGGGGAGTGGACCCCCGCTATCACCTTGACCAGGGTCGACTTGCCGGCGCCGTTGTCCCCCACCAGCGCGACCACCTCGCCCGGGTGAACGTCGAAGTCGACGTCCTGCAGCGCCTGAACGGCCCCGAATCTCTTGGTGATTCCGCGCAGCGACAGAACCGGCTCGCGACCCGCTTCGCGGGGGGCAGCTTCGGGGGCCCTTGAGGGCGCGTGCGTCTCTTCGGCGGCCTTCAGCCGAGCCCGCTCGGCAAGGTATCTGGGCTCCTTCACCACCATCACCCGCCGGCTCAGGAAAGACCGGCGGCCGTGCACGCCTTGGCATACTCGGCGGTGCAGATGTCGGAGACCTTGTGGAAACCGTCCTTGATCACGGTGTCCGCCACGTTGTCCTTCGTCACGACGAGGGGCTCCAGGAGCGTGGCGGCCACACCGTCGACTTTGGTCGCCCCCTGAGGTTTGTCGCCCTTGATCAGCGCGACGGCCACCTGGGCCGCCAACTCGGCCTCGGGTCTGATCGCTTTGTACACGGTGATGAACTGTTCGCCTGTGATGACCCGCTGGATGGCCGCCAGCTCGGCGTCCTGCCCAGTGACCGGTAGGAGGGGATCGACACCCTCGGCTTTCATGGCAGCGATGGCGCCACCTCCCGTGCCGTCGTTCGCTGCGTATATCCCGGCGAGCCTGCCAGTGTGCTGTGTCAACTGGCCTGCCACCCATTGCCGTGCCTTGTCGGGGTTCCAGTCGGGCGTGTCGTACTCTGCAAGGACCTTGACTCCGCTGGAGTCGATGACGCTGTGAGCTCCCTTCTTGAACAGGGTCGCGTTGTTGTCGGTCGGCGAGCCGTTGACCATGAGGATGCCGCCCGTTGCCCCGCCTGACTTGAGCTTGTCGACGAGCGCCTGTCCCTGGATCCGGCCGACCTTCTCGTTGTCGAAGGAGATGTAGTAGTCGATCGGGGCGTTCTTGATGAACCGGTCGTACGCCACGACCGGCACCTTCTCCTGCTTGGCCGAGTCGACAACGCTCGCCGCCGCAGCGGAGTCCACGGGATCAAGTACGAGCGCCTTCACCCCTTGCGTCAGCGCCGATTCCGCCTGTTGCTGCTGCTTGGCGGCATCGTTGTCAGCGTTGGCGTAGACGACCTCACAGCCTGCACACAGCGACTTGACCTTTGCCTCGAAGTAGGGCCGGTCGAATGACTCGTACCGTGTCGTGTTCGCGTCGGGAAGGAGAAGGGCGATCTTGCCAGACATCGCTGCGGATCCCCCGGCGCCGACGGCGTCCGGTGATGCGCATGCACTCGCGAGCAAGGCAACCGCTGCCCCAATCCCGGCCAAGACCGATCGGTTACACACGATGATCACTCCTTGCCTTCCGTAGTATTTTGTTAACGTCGAGGACGAAATCACAGTATGTCTGAGTATGCTCTGGCGTCAAGTGCCTGTTTCTTGGTTGTTTCCGTACGGTCACCACGCGACCTGCGAGGGGGTCTTGCCGGGGAATCTTCGGGACGGTGAGTCTGGGGGCGATACGACGCTCGGCGGCCCAGCCGAGGAAGTAGCGGATGGTGTAGGTGCGGGTGTTCCCGGCTGCCAGCCACCGCTTCAGCTCAGGTTGGGTCAACGTCGCGAGCTCAAGGCCGTGCTCATCGAGCCAGGCCAGTAGTTCCAGGGCGACACGGACCCTGGTGCGCAGCGGAGTGGCGGAGTCGGCAGGGTGACGCCGATGGGCGGCGCGTCGGCGGGCGCGTTTGAGCAGGAACCAGTGGACGAACGGGCGGATGAGGCGGACGTGGCCGGCGCGCTTGTCGGCTAGGAGGTGGTCGAGCCAGACGGGGATGCGGTCGAGCTCCTCGTTGCGTTCGGGCAACACTCCGGTGTGCACGAGGGCTTGGCGGACATAGTGCTCGTAGCGGCTGGGCGGCAGCTCGTCGAGTAGGTCGTGGCTGAGCGGCCGCCCGTCGGCGGCCAGATGGGCCAGCAGAGCGGCGTTGGGGCTGCGCTTGAGCCATACCAGAACACTGCGGGCGTCCTCGGCCGCGGACAGGGACTCGGCGAGGGGTCGGAGCTGCGTCGAGACCTGCCCGTCGGGCCCGGCGAGGTGGTCTTCGAGGCGGACCGCTAGCGATCTTTGGTCGCGGGTTTCTGTAGGTTTGTGTCAAGTTTCACGACACCCGGGGAAGTCGAGCTTGGGCGGCGTAGTCGTCGACGTGCCGGGTGATGGTCTTGAGCGCTGCCCGGAGCTCGGGCGGCGCCGCACCGAGGATCTCTCCGTGCTTCACGTTCAAATTGAGGCTGCGAACGCCCACACTTGTGGTCTTACGGTGGAAGAGACTGCGATGGCACCCAAAAGTCCCCGCGGCTGCTGGTAGAAATCGACATCCGGCCAGCGCCCCTGCTGGACGCGGTCGCCACGGACCTCAGCGGCGACCTGGAGGCCGCCAAGGTCGGCAGAGCTGCCGTCACCCTGGACGGCTCGGACCTGGTCTACAGCCCGGACCCGGCGTTCCTCGCCGATCCGGCGACGACGTACCCGGTGACCATGGCCGCCGTCGATGACGACTGGTACGAGTGCGAGATCGACACGCCGTCCAGCACGTACTGCCCCGACGGGGTGAGCGCGCCGTACGACGGCGAGCCGATGGACACCTTCGTCAACAACGCGGACTACCCCGACAGCTGGTCCAACTTCAACCTCGACCGGATCCTGGTCGGCAAGTCCAACAGCGGCAGCGTGCGCTGGCGCAGCTACATCCAGTTCCCGCTGCCCGCGAAGAGCGACCCGTTCTGGGGCTCGACGATCCAGAACGCGGACCTGACGCTGTGGAACCACCTGTCCAGCGACTGCGGGCTCTATGTCGGGTCGGGCATCACCGCCCGGCGCGTCACCTCCGACTGGGACGAGCTGGAACTCACATGGTCCAACCAGCCGTCGGTCACCAGCGTGGGCGCGAACACCGAGTACGGCGCTTACAACAGCGCCAACTGCACCGGGTCGTTCAACTACGAGTGGGATCTCATCCATTCGGTCAACGGAATCGTGCAGGCGTGGGCGGACGGCGAGCCGAACTACGGCATCCAGTTTACGGCGGGTAGCGAGTCCGACATCACGAACTGGCGGCGCTACCGCACCAGGGAAAGCACCTACCCTTACCCCGCTCACGCCCCCAGGCTCAGCGTTGACTTCGAGCCCCCGGTTGTCACGCGCACCATGCTCCACTGGGCCGAGAGCGGGCCCGCGCGGACGGTCGAGCCTACTCCGGATGAAGCTCTTGCGCTGGCGCAGCAGACCGACCCGGCTGTCGTAAACTTTCCGGAGCTGACCGACGCTGAGGTTGACGAGCTGTCGGCCTCACGCGGTCAACCGGATGTGATCAGTTCTGACAGCCTGCAGCCATTCGATGGCGAGGACTGGAGCGGAGTCGATCCGCTCAACGACACGATAGATCCGGCGATTAGCTCGGTCAGTCCTGCCGATGGTGCCACCGACGTAGAAGCCTCAACAGAGGTGAAGGCTACCTTCAGCGAACCCGTCGTGGGGGCGGTGATCTCCCTCAAGGATGCTACGGGCGCAGTCGTCGAAGGCACGGCGCAGATGGACGAAGCGGGGACCACGGTGACGTTCACGCCGAGCAAGCCGCTGTCGTCGGGTGTCACCTATTCGGCAGACGTACGAGGAGGGCGCGACACCTCGGGCAACAGTATGGATTCCTATCCCTGGACCTTCACGGTTGCCGGTACGGCGGGACACTGGAATTTCGATGAAGGCCAAGGCAACACTGCTGCTGACTCTTCAGGCAAGGGCCATACCGCAACCCTGTATGACACTGCTGACTGGGTGAGTGGCAAGAACGGCAATGCCGTCTCCAATGCCTCCGGGGAAGCGGCACGCCGTGCTGCATCCGCTCTCGCGCTCCGCCAGGGCAAGCGAGTAGAGGTTGCCGGCGAGACGACCGCGACCAGCATCACCTACGCCCAGCCCGATGGGAAGACGTTCACGACCGAGGTCATGGCGGGTCCGGTGCGGACTAGGCAGGGCAGCGGATGGGGGCCGATCGACACCACCCTGGCAGAGCAGGGCGGCAAGCTGCGGCCCAAGGCCCTCGCAGAGGGCGCGGCCGTGGAGCTCTCCGCCGGCGGCACGGATCCGTTCGTAGGAGCCCACGAGCGTGGTCAAGTTGGCGCGCAGATCGGCTTCAGACGTGGTGAACCCGTCCTCCTGGTAGAAGTCCACAGCGAGGGAGAGAAGCGACGGCACATCATCTGGGATGGCGGTTCTGATCGACATGCGAGACATGATGGCCGAGAGCCGCCACCACCCGCGCCTGCCGTCATGGAAACGCGTTGTCCCGGCCCGCGCGCCGGCCCCGGAAGGTACGCCGATAGGTGTGGGGAGTGGTGCCGAGACGCTGGGCGAAATGGTGGCGCAGCGTGGCGGCCGAGCCGAATCCGGCCCGCTCGGCGATCGTGGTGATGGACTCGTCGGTGTTCTCAAGATGCTGCTGAGCGAGCACGATGCGCTGGTTGGTGAGCCACTGGAGCGGTGTGATTCCCATTTCCTGCTGGAAGCGCCGGGCGAAGGTGCGTGGCGACATGTGCACCTGGCGTGCCATGCTCTCGACGGTCAGTTCCTCGTGAAGGTTGGCCTGCAACCAGGCCTGCAGGGACGCGAAGGGTCCGGCGCCGAGGTCGACATTCGGGCGTTTGATGTACTGGGCCTGATTTCCGTCCCGGTGCGGAGGCGCCACCATGCGCCGGGCGATGTCGTTGGCGACGGTACTGCCCTGTTCCTTGCGTACCAGGTGCAGGCAGGTGTCGATGCCGGCGGCGGTCCCGGCGCCGGTGATGACCGGGTCCTCGTCGACGAAGAGCACGTCCACCTCTACCCGGGTCTTCGGGTAGCGGCGGGCGAGTTCCTCGCCGTAACGCCAGTGGGTGGTGCAACGGCGGCCGTCCAGCAGGCCGGCCTCGCCGAGCAGGAAGGCGCCGGAGCAGATGCTCAGCACGCGCGCGCCGCGTGCTACCGCGGCCCGAAGCGCCTCGTACAGGTCCTCCGAGTGCCGCACGTTCGGATCCGAAGCCGGAATGCCGATGAGATCCGCTGACTCCAGCCGTTCCAGCCCATGGGGGGTCTCGACGCGGAATCCGTGCCTCGTCCGCACGCTCGTTCCCGTGGGCGAGACGACCGCGAAGTCGTAGACGGGCAGGCCGTCGTCACCGCGGTCGATTCCGAAGATCTCACAGAACACTCCGAGTTCGAAGGCGTGGCCGCCGTCGAGGGCGAGCACCGCGACGTCGCGCAGCATCCGGGTTCTCCTTGAGCGGTGCGGGAGCGCACAGGGGTGGCAGGAATTTCAGCTTATTCGGCATTCCTGCCACTCTCGCACCAGAGCGGCATCTGGAAGGTTGATAGTGCAGGGCCGTAGGTCCAGGAGGACCGGGCGGCTGCATTCCTTACTTCACCTTCACAGGCAGGCGCACAATGACGAACAAGTCCACCCCCGGTATCGAGGAGAGATCCGACAAGGCTGCCCAAGTCCTGCGCAGGCTCGCGCTGGACGAGGATCTCAAATGGCGGGTGCCCGCAGACCCGGTGCTCGGCGAGATCGCCCGCAGGGTGGCGCGGCGCTATGTGGCCGGCGAGAGCCTCACGGAGTCGCTGGACCGCATCAAGGAGATCCTCGCGACTGGACACCGTGCGAGTGCCGAGTACATGGGGGAGAGCTGCCGAGACCCGAAGCGCGCCGCGACGGAGACCGACGTGTTCGTCGAGGCCGCCCGCCTGCTCCCGCCGAGCTGCATGATCTCTCTCGACCTGTCCCACATCGGCCTGGCGATCGACGAAGATCTCGCCTTGGAAAACGCCACGCGCATCGCACGCGCCACCGCGGATACCGGGCGAGAGATGATGATCTCGGCGGAGGGCTCGGACCGTACGGACGCGGTCTTGTCGGTGTACCGCAAGCTGGCCGAACACTTCGACAACGTCGGGATCACCGTCCAGGCGCGGCTGCACCGCACGGCCGATGACCTGCCGGCTCTGCTCCACTTGCCGGGACGGATCCGCCTGGTCAAGGGTGCCTTCCTGGAGCCGGAGAGCGTCGCTTACGCGCGCGGCGACCAGGCCCTGCCCGTGGCGTATCTGCGTTACGCCAAGCTGCTGGCCGCGTCGGGACATCTGTGCTCGTTCGCCACCCACGACTGGGACCTGATCAACGAGATCGACCAGTTCCTTGGCGCGACTGGTCCCGATGCGCCCTGGGAGTTCGAGACCCTGCTCGGCCTCGGGCCCGACCAGCTTGCCGCGATGGCCGAACGAGGGCACCCCACTCGCGAGTACACCGTCTTCGGCACCGAATGGTGGCTGTATGTGTGCAACCGGCTCGCCGAGGACCCCCAGCGTCTGCTGCAGGCCCTCATCGACGCCGCCGCCTGAGGCGAGGCCAGGATGAAACAGTCCCGCGTGACCCTCGACCATTCGCATGAGAAACAGTGACCATGGTGAACCTTGATGTGATCATGTGGCCCGACTCGCCGTGGCGGGAGATGCGGCAGGAGTGGCGCAGAGCTGAGGAGCTCGGCCTTGGCCGGGGCTGGCTCTACGACCACTTGAATCTGTACGGCCGGCCGGTATGGCACGAGGCCTACACCACGCTCGCAGCCGTCGCGGAGGCCACCTCAAGCATCGGCGTGGGGACCATGGTGACCGCGCCGAACTTCCGCCATCCCGTCACCTCGGCCAAGGCCGCGCTGAGCCTCGACGCCCTCTCCGAAGGCCGTTTCGTGATGGGCCTCGGCGCTGGAGGGCCCGGCGGAGACTCCGACGCGTTCGGCGGCGGCCCGCTCAGCCGCGCCGAGCGCACGGCACGGTTCACCGAATGGGTCGAGCTCACCGATCTGCTGCTGACCCAGGCCGACACCGACTACACCGGTCGCTATTTCGCCGCCCATCAGGTCGCCGTCGGCGGTGGACAGCCGCGCAGGCCGCCGCTTGCGGTCGCCGCCACCGCCCGGCGCGGCATGGAGCTGGCTGTGCGCTTTGCCGACCTGTGGATCACTCAGGACGTCGGCCAGAATCCGGCCACCTACGCCGGCACCCCCCATGCCGAGGTACGGCGGCAGATCGCCCTCCTGGACGAGATCTGCGCCGAACAGGGGCGCTACCCCGACACGCTGCCCCGCCTGGCGGTGTTGGGGTACGGTGGCGAGCGCCCGCTGGCCTCGATCGAGGCGTTCCGCGACTGCCTGGGCCGATACGAGGAGCTCGGCATCACGACGCTGGCGGTCCTGTGGCCCCGCGGCGATCAGGCCTCCGCTCAACTCGCGGTGCTGGAACAGGCCGCCGCCGAATGCACGCGGTCCTGATCAGGTACCCGACGTCTCATTCCGCCGAGCCATCGCGGACAAGGTCGAGAAAGCTCGCGGCCAACGGCGGGAGATGACCGGGATTCCAGACCGCGCCGATGCGCCATTCCGCCGCCGGATGCCGGAGCGGCGTGATCGTGATCGGCGGGGGAGCGATGCGGGCGGCGCTCGCCGGGACGAACGCGGCGTCGGTCCCGGCCGCCACGAGCGCCAGCACGGTTTGCAGGTCATGCGCCTCCTGGACGATGCCGGGCCGGACCTCGACGGCGGTGCAGAAGTGGTTGATCTGACCTGCCAGTCCTGGGCCTCTGGCTGTCACCAACTGGACGAAATCATGGCGATCCACCCAGCGTGAGATATCTGCCGGGTCCGGCGGAGGCGGGTCTCCATGATCGGCCGAGGCGAGCGCGAGGCGGTCGGTCCCCAGGATCAGCCGCCCCCAGCCGTCCTCATCGGGAAGGCGGACGAAGCCGACGTCCAGTTCGCCCGCGCGAAGCCTGTCGAGCTGCTCCCGGGAGGACATGTCCTCCAGCGTGACGTACGCGTCGGGATGGCTGCGCCGGAAGGCCGCTATCAAGCGCGGAGCCAGGTCGATGCTGGAGAGCCCGAAGCCGACCGACAGCCTGCCGATCTCGCCGCCGGCCATCCTGGCCATCCGCACGGCCAGGGCGTCGGCCCGTCGCACCAGATCCTGCGCCTCGGGCACCAGGGCCGCGCCCAGCTCGGTCGGCGTGGCGCCGTGGCGCCCGCGGTGGAACAGCCGACCCCCGACCTGCGCCTCCAAGGACTGGATCTGCTTCGTCAGCGTGGGCTGCGTCACCAGGAGCAGCCGGGCGGCGCGGCCGTAGTTGCGCTGCTCGGCCACGGTGAGGAAGGCGCGGAGCAGACCGATATCCATTCCTTCATCCTATGGAACGCCATAAAACATTCATTGGACGCATCGATCCCTTGTGCGATGTCCTGGTGCCCGGAACGTGTGACGGGAGGCCACGATGGAGCAGCAAGACAAGGCGAATGGCGACGTGTTGCGATGCGCGACCGTGCAGTTCGAGCACCGGCCGGATGACAAGGCCTACAACCTGGGCAGGGTCGAACACCACGTGCGGGAGGCCGCCGCCGGTGGGGCGCACATCGTCGCCTTCCCGGAGATGTGCTTGCTGGGCTACTGGCACCTGCGCCGGCATCCGGCCGAGCGGCTGCGCGAGCTGGCCGAGCCGTTGACGGGGCCATCCGTCGCGCGCGTACGCGATCTGGCGCTGGAGCACGGGATCGCCGTCGGGCTGGGGTTCCTGGAAGCCGACGAGGAGGGGCGGCTGTTCAACAGCTACGCCGTTTGCCTGCCTGACGGCCGGGTCCACCGGCACCGCAAGCTGCACGCCTTCGAACACGAGGCGATCGGCAGCGGCGACGACTACACCGTCTTCGACACTCCGTGGGGCGTGCGCGTGGGCATCCTCATCTGCTGGGACAACAACCTGGTCGAGAACGTACGGGCGACCGCACTGATGGGCGCCTCCGTGCTCATCGCACCGCACCAGACCGGCGGCACCGCCTCCCGCAGCCCTCACGGGATGCGGCCGATCCCCGCGGAGCTCTGGCACCGCAGACACCACGCCCCCGAAGCGATCGAAGCGGAGTTGCGCGGACCGAACGGACGCGAGTGGCTGATGCGCTGGCTGCCCGCCCGGGCCCACGACAACGGCCTGTTCGTCGTGTTCAGCAATGGTGTCGGGAAGGACGACGACGAGATCCGTACCGGCAACGCGATGATCCTCGACCCCTACGGCCGCATCCTCGCCGAGACCTGGGCCGCCGCTGATGCCATGGTCGCTGCCGACCTCGACCTTAGCCTGCTGCCCTTGTCCACCGGGCGACGCTGGCTGCAGGGCCGGCGTCCCGAACTGTACGAGATCCTCACCCGCCGGTTCGGCGACGAGCGCGATCCGCGCACCGCCCGCTTCGCCAGCGATCCCGTGCCCATCCTCCGCGTCCCGCCATCCGGCCGGAGCTGATCCGCCACCGCCCCTCGCACTCAACGAAGCCCGCGACGGCGACCCGGACTCGCTATCGGGCGCGCGGCCCGCCGAGGGGCCTGGTCATGTCATCGGTGAGGTACGTCGCCTCTCTGACTTCTCCATGAGTCCCGACTCGGTCACTCCCGTTTAGGGGCGGGCGGTGGAGGCCGTTGCGGGAGGCGTTCTCCAGCTCCGCCGGACTCATCGGCGCGGTGCCGTTCTTCTCGGAGGCGTAGTGCTTGAACGCCTTCGGAGGCAGGGCGGCGCTGACTGTGGTGCTCTCGCCGAGCACGCTGTTGACGCTGAGGCGGCCGCCCAGGGTGGCGACGTCGGAACCGTCTATCGGGGCCAGGTGGGCTGGGTGACGTCGGAGACGCGGGTCGCGGTCAGGTACTGCCGGTGGAAGGCCACTCGATGCCGCTGGTCCCGTATCTCTTCGTCGACGCGTAACACTTCAAGGACACCGAAGTCGTGCTGCTCAGGGTGACCGTTCTGGTGAAGCTCATGGACCACCGCTGGCCTGCGGACACTTCGGCCCGGTCCCAGTGCTGAATCTTCCCGGTGGGCGTCTCCAGGCCGCATCCCGCGTCGAACGGCTCAGGGTCTCCCGGCTGCTGCCTGATCCGCAGGTCTACGTTGAGAACGTAGGAGCCCGCGGGCAAGTCGTTGAGCACCGCCGTCGTCTGAGGTGTGGGCGTGGCCTGATCGCTGGTGACGTACCCGAGCCCTGCTAGCGGAACGGACTGGTGTCTCACCGGGCCCAGGTCCGGGCGGATCTGCCTGCCCCTGCGGCCCGACGGCGTTCCAGGAGAGGATTGCATTGGATTCGTCCGTCAACCCTGCCCCAGGGGCTTGTGACGCGCATGAGAGAACTGGGCGGCCGCTGTCTCGGAAGGGGTCTGGCGGGCGCGGAGGCCACAAGCGAGTCAACGCGGGCGGCATCATTCCGATCTCCCGCCACGCAAGGCCGCCCCTGAACCAGGAGCTTCCCTCTGCCCACGAGGTCGGCCAACGGCGCTGATCCGGTCAGCAACTCATGGAGCACGCGGGCGTCGAGCGCGACCCGGCTGGCGCTACGGGACGATAAGATGAATCTCTCGGAAAGAACAAGGAGAAACGTGCATGCTGGCCGCCCAACGCCGTGACTTGCTCCTGGAGCGTCTCAACCGGGACGGCCGGATCATCGCCAAAGATCTCGCCGCCGAACTCGGTATCTCCGAGGACAGTATTCGCCGCGATCTGCGCGAGCTCGCCGCGGCGGGTTTGTGCCAGCGGGTGTACGGCGGCGCGCTGCCCGTCTCTCCCGCGATCGCCGACTACGCAACCCGCCAGCACGTCGAGGTCTCCGGCAAGCAGCGCGTGGCCGCCGCCGCAGCGGCGCTGATCGAACCTGGCAGCACCGCGATCCTCGACGGTGGCACCACCACCCTCGCAGTCGTCCGCGCGCTCTCCCTCGACCTGCGCGCCACCGTGGTCACTCACAGCCCTACCGTGGCCAGCGCGCTGGCCGGCCATCACGACGTGGAGGTGTACCTGATCGGCGGAAGACTGTTCAAGCATTCGATGGTCGCCTGTGGTGCCGCCGCAGTTGAAGCCGCCCGCGGTCTGCACGCCGACCTCTTCCTGCTGGGCGTGACGGGCGTGCATCCGGAGGCGGGGCTGACCACGGACGACGCCGACGAGGCCGCGATGAAGCGTGCGCTGGCCCGCCAGGCCGCCGACACCTACGTGCTGGCCAGCTCGGAGAAGATCGGCGCGGCCTCCCGTTTCACCGTTCTGCCATTGGCGGACGTCGCTGGGGTCGTCACCGACGCCGGCAGCGAGAACGCCACCGTACGGGCGCTCAGCACGCCCATCATCCACGCCACCTAGCGTGCGAGTTCTCCGTCGTCTCCGTCTACGGTGCCGAAGGACTGCATGAGCCATCGCAGGGCGGAAACGTCGCCGAGGACGACGGCATCTCCCGCTCGCACGGCGTCGTCGAGATCACGCTTGGCGAACACCAGGTCTTGCAGGGTGACCACATCACAGGCGATGGTGGCCATCGCGTCGTGGATCTCCCCTCGCTCGATGCGCAGCTGCCCGTCGGTGACCTCCGCGTGAAAGGCGTCATGCCCCAGACGTAGCTGGTAGCGATGCCGGCCACGCAGGTGGTCTGTAGCGGCGGGGGCGAAGGTGGTCTTGAGCGCGAAGGCCAGCGCATCGGTGCTCAACTGCGTCGCCGACGTGCTGGCGGGCGGGATGGGGCTACCCCACCTGCCGAGGGCGAGCAGGACCGGTTCAAGGTCGCGGCCGCGCCGGGTCAGCTCGTAGACCCGGGCTCCGGCAGGTGGTCCCAGGACACGGCGATTGATCACGCCGGCGTCCTCGAGTTCACGCAGGCGCTGCGACAGCACATTCTGGCTCACCCCGGTCAGCCCGCGATGCAGATCCACGAAGCGCTTGGGGCCGAACATCAGCTCGCGCACCACCAGCAGCGCCCACCGCTCGCCCACGACGTCGAGGGCGCGGGCGATGCCACACAGATCTCCATAGCTACGCGAACCCGACACGATAGCCCTTCTCCTAATATAGGAGTAACCTCACCTTCATTAGGAGTATAGCCCCGGGTCGAGGAGAAGCTGTGGCGCAGGTGATCTCGCGGGACGGTACGTCGATCATCTACGAGCGGGTCGGCAGCGGTCCGGTCGTCGTGTTGGTAGGCGGTGGGCTGGACGACGGGACGGAAAACGAGCCGCTGGCCCAGGAGCTGGCCGAACACTTCACCGCCGTCAACTACGCCCGGCGTGGCCGTGCCGGGAGTGGCGACGTGCAGCCATTCGCACTGGAACGTGAGATCGAGGATCTCATGGCGTTGGTCGACGTGCCCTACGCGGTCGGTGACACCGCCGTCCAGACGTGGCAGGCCTACGTCGGACAGCTGCGCGCCGTGCTCGCCAGCGAGCAGCGTGGGGAGGCATTGAAGCTGTTCATGCGGCTGGCGGGCGCCTCTGACCAGGACATCGCCGGAGCGGAGAGCTCGCCGATGTGGCCACCGCTGCTGGAACTCGCGCACACGCTGGCCTACGACGCCGCATGCCTGGGTGACGGGCCTCCGCCCGCCACCCGGCTCGCGACGATCACCCAGCCGACGCTGGTGCTCACGGGATCGGGCATGGACCCGCTCATGACAGGGCTGCAGAGCGACTTCTTCAGCCAGGCGGCCGATGCGATTGCCGCGTGTATCAGCCATGCCGAACGCCGCATCGTCGACGTGCGCGAGCACACAGTCAACGCCAAGGCCCTCGCTCCCGTACTCACTGCCTTCTTCGGGTCTTCACCTCCACCAAAGCAAGGCGAGTCCTCTGGGAAACTGACCTTCACCACCGGGGGCGGCACGCCTCCCCGCACCCGGGCACCGTGGTGACGGTCATGGACGGCGGGGAAATGCCGTCAACGCGTGAGCCGTCCTGTCTCGATGGCGCCGCCTATCCGACGGTCAGGTGCAGGCGCAGGAGGGCAGGACGGCGCAGGGCCTCGGTGGCACGGTCGTGCCACCAGGCGTCCGCAGCACCGCCCAGTGGCATGACAGTACCCCCACCTCGCGGATCCGTACGCGTGGGTTCCCGGTGAGGTCCCATCCGGCGCGGTCCAGGCCGGTACGGCCGCGAGCGTCCGGGATATCGATGCCCGCGGTCATGACCGGACCAGTTCCGGACGGGTGGCCACCAGTGGCCACCAGCGCATGACGCCGTGCCAGCGGGCTGCGAAGGCGAGCTTCACGCTGATCGCCGCCATGCCGAGCATGGACAGCGGCCAGCACAGGCCCAGCACCATCAGCCACGTCTCGTCCTTGATGCCGTCTGGGAGGATGCCGTGCAGCAGCGACCAGAAGCTGGCCAGTCCCAGCAGCACCGCCTCGATCCCGAGCGCGATCGACGCGGCGCGCGAGATCCCGATGGCTCGTGTGCGTGCCGGTATCCACAGCAGGCAGAACACGCTGAGCTGGAACAGCAGACCGGTACGGTCGACGATTCGCTCGGTGACTCCGACACCGGTCGGGCCGAGAAGGAAGATGGCCATCGCCCACGTCAGCGTGCCGGCGGCCAGCCCGAGCCCGGCCCAGCGCACAGCGCCGGCACTGATCGACTCGGGGTCGCCGGCGGGTGTGTCGTCGATCGCACGAGGTCTGGACGGTCGGTTGGTGATGAATGAGCTCATGACAGTTTCCTCTTCGTTGCCGGCCTCCGATCCGTGATCGCCTTCAGGCGTGGTGTCGAAGCGGAACAGGGCTGGTGCGTTGCTCACGAGATATGCCTAGCTGTCAAAGTGAACAGAGCGCTATTGCAGCCATGTCGGCCCGCTGGGCGGTCGGCGGCATCAGCGTTTCAGAGATCCGCACGCCCGTAAAAGCAGCAGGAACGACTGAAAAGCTGAAATTCCTGCCATCACCATCGCCATGGTTGAGCGCGCATGCCGGCCTCCCAGAGGAGGTCCTCCAGGTTCGGTGACATGACGGTCCTGGCCCTCAGCAGCGGATACGCGTTCAAGCTCGGAGTGCTCTGGGAGGTGTTCGGAATCGACCCGCAGGTGAACGCCTGACCGTCTACGACTTCCCGGCGGTATCGTCCGGTTTGCGCAGGTACCTGCCTCATTGGGCGAGCACTCGGGCGGACGCCGCGAAGTTCCGCTGTGTTGTTCTGAGATGCGGCAAGAACGACACTTCTTCGTCGTCCGCTGGCTGAAATCCGCCTGCTGTGCCGTATCGACGGTGAGCGTCTGGCCTCAGGCGGCCCGGTAGCCCGGGATGTCCTCGACGCGATGGTAGACGGGCAGACCGCGTTCGGTCGCGATCCGTACGTCCTCATCGGCGCCGGTGGACTCGCCCGGCAGCCGAAGAACCGCGTCACAGTGCCGGAGCAGCCGCTCCGCGGTGGGATACATGATCTGCTCGGCCACAGGATCGGCCGGCCCGGTGCCACCCGCGCCACGCAGCACGGGCAGAGCCACCCACTCCCCGATCATCGGGACGTGGCCGCTGCGGAAGATCGGCCATGCCGCCTCCTCCAGCCGGGCCAGGTTGTTTGCCATCAGTTCCGGATCATCGTTTGTGCCGGAACGGTAGGGCCCGGCGATCAGAATCATCATGATGCCGAACTATACTAGGGACTAGTCGGAAGAAACAAGGAAAAACGTGCAGATCGCCGTCTGAGGCCGTGCCGCTGCCACAGCGCCCGTCTCCGGGGCGGTCATTGACGGACTCGGCCCTGAGTGGGCGTTCACGGTGGCCGGGCTGGGAGGCATGGCCATGGTGCTGGCCGTACTGCCGCTCTGGCGCCGCCGTGCAGCAAGGACTATCAGCGTGCCGGCCGCGGAGCTCGAGGAGGCGAAGTGAGCGACAGGCTCCTCGATGGCAGCTCCCGTCCGGTGACCGAGACGCTCCTCTGTTTGCACATTAATACATGTTTCTGCGTGTTCCTGTATGATCTCGCTCGTGTCTATTTGCACACTCTTGCGTGTGGCGCCTGGCGTTGACGGCGCCGTTCGACCTCGTCACGGCCGCTCATGCAGAGGTCTTCAACATGGTCGAATGACTTCGGCGGACGTCGCCGACGAACTTCCCGAGCCCGGCTTCAGCCTCCAAAGAGACGCTTGGCGGCCCGCGATGCCGGCGGAGGCACGGTCTGTTGGCCGTGGGGCCGGAGACAAGGCCGCAGCACTCACGTGCACGTTGAAGTGATCGCCCGGCCGAGCAGTCGCGAGGAGCGATGATCGAGTGGACCCGCGAGATCATGCGGGCTCCAACACGTGACGCCGTTACGCTCGACGCCTGCGACCACAGCTGTCGGATTGGGACAGCCTGTCGAGGACGAGCAGGCCTTCAACGAAGTTGTCGCCCGGCACGGCCCAGTTCACGCCCCTGAACTGGCTGGTGTCGGCGCTGGCCGGTGGGGCGCCCACGAGGGCGACCGCCGGTACCAGGGCAGCGTGCTGAGAACGCTGAGCAGAATTCGGCGGAGCGGACGAGAGTAATTTGTCATGGTATTGACCTATCTCGTATTGACTAGAGGCTTGCGAGCGTCGGCCGCGCCGGAACTCCTTCCAAGATCATTGCGGTTAAGCAGCTGTGCTCGTGGATGCAGCTGCGTCCGCGGTCTCGGCCGCAGCCGCCGGGAGCGACCTTGCGGCGTTCGAAGCGGCCGAGGAACTCCTCCCAGTCCTCGTCGAGGGTGCCCGGTATTCGTCGCTGGGGCGCATGCTCGGCGGCGGGCGATGAAGGCGCGGTGGCCGTTGATCGCTACAGCGTGCTGCATTGTCCTGACTTCGGGCCCGTCACGGCGTTGGTGAATCCGTTGTTCACGGGCGGTACGGCGTTGTTGCTGCACGACAACGGGCCGTTGACCGCGTTCCCGGCGATCACGTTCCACCATTGCGTCCCGGTCACCGCCAACCGACCGATGATCGTGTTCCGGGCACAACCCAGCCGTGGGTTGCCGAAGGTCACCGACGAACCCCCGGATACGCTCACCGGGCCGAAGATCTGGGTGCCGCAGACCACGACGGTACCAGCGCCTTCCGCGTTCACCCGGCCACTGATCACCGCGTCGTTCACCTGCAGTGAGGCTCCGGCCTGCACCGACACCGGACCCGACATCGTCGCTCCGTCCAGGCACGTCACGCCGCCGGTCACCTTCAGCTGCCCGGAGTACTGGCCGGTGATCGTCCGGTCGCAGTGAAGGCCGGCGTACGCATCGACCACGTCGACCACCGCCGTCACCGATCCGAACGTAGTGGAACCGCGGATCGTGAGCCGGCCGGCCGCACTGGTTCCGCCGTCCGGTACCGCGTCCCACACCACCGGGGCCGGCTTGGTCGAACCATCCGCCGTGGTCAGCACCCGCACCGAATCCGGTAGAGCGATTTCGTCGCCGACCAGTACGGCCGAGTACACGGTGTCCTCCACCACGTGCGATGCGTGACTCTTGGTGAAGACATCGATCGACGCGTTCGGCTCATACGTACGCGTCATTCCGGGAACAGCGCGGAACAAGGATTCCCATCTCGCCGGCTCCCACGCCAGCACGCCCAGTCCCTGGTTGTTCGGGATGTCGTTGGCGATCTGGAACACGCGCTGCAGGGCGTCCGCCTGCCCCTGGACGGTTCGCGGATACGGCGAGTTGGGAAGCGGGGTTCCTCCGCCACCCGAGGCCGGGTACGACGTCTCGGCAACCTCGATCTTGTACTTGGGGTGCGCTGCCGCCACGGCGTTGATGATGGACTCGTAGTACTCCGGTGACCCGTGCCATTGCGGGTAGTACGAGTGGGCGATGACGTCCGTGTCGGCGCCCTTGGCCTTGATCCGGGTCAGGTACTGGTTCCAGAACTCGAGCGTCTTGCCCTCGATGCCGCTGGTGACGATGTGCGTCTCGACCTTGATGTCCTTGCCGTGGGCGGCCGACACGTCCCGGACCGCGCGGATACCCGCTGCGGAGAGCGTGGCAAAGCGGTCCCACGCCTCGTCGTACAGCCGCTGCTGGTCCGGGTCGGTGGAGCGCCAGTAGTTCCAGAGCAGGCCGCCGCCGGGTTGCGACTGGTAGATCTCTGGCTGGTTCCGGAAGTACGCCGGGTTGGTCACGCCGGCCAGCGCGGCCTCGCTGCCGAACATGAAGCCGTTCGCGATCTCGTTGCCGACGGCCACCTTGTCGGGTGTCGTGCCCTGCTCGATCAGCCGCTCGATGTAGGCGTAGGTGTAGTCGTACACCGCTTTGGTCAGATCACCGAACTCGAGCTGGGCCCAGGCCCGCGGCTTGGGTTGCTTCGAGGGATCGGCCCACGAGTCGGCGTAGTGGAAGTCGATGCCCAGGCCCATGTTCCGTGCCTTGACCCACTTGGCCACCTCAGCCGATCGCTCCGGGCCCTGGTACGGCGTGGCCAGCAGATCGCCCGTGCCCTCGCTGCGGGGTTCGTTGAAGATGCGCAGCCGGGTGTATTCGAAGCCACGATCCTTGAGCACGTCGAGCAGGTGCGGCCCCGCGCCTCGATCCGCCTCCAAGGGGTTCACCCAGTAGTTGCGCCCTTCGGCGACGTCGTTGTCGACCCAGGAGGCGTCGGAGCCGAGCACCAACTCCTCGCGCAGGTAGTTGTAAACGCTGAGTTCACTGATCCCCACGGTCGCGCCGGGCGACGTTCCCGTGATCCTCACCCGTACGTACCTTGTCCCCGACTGGGTCAAGAGGTCGACCGAGCCGCGGCCTGGTCGGTGGTTGGCCGAATGGTCGGCGATGACGTGCCAGCCGGCGCCGTTCGCTGACGACTCGATCACGTACTGGTAGACCGCCCCCGGGTCCGGGAAGACGACCCGGACTTTCCTCACGTTGTCGTACGCCCCGCCGAGATCAAGCGTCAGCCATTGGCTCGAAGGTGTGCCCTCGGCGATCCACGCCGTCTGGTCGTCCTGGTCGATCGCCAGGTCGGCGGTGGACGCCCCGCTGCTGACCTTGACGCCGGCCCATGATTTGGCGCTGATGTTGCTCTCGATCGGCTTGATCTGCACATCGCCGTAGAGTGCGGAGGCCGGGAGGGCCGGCCCGAATACTGCTGCGCCGCAAGCCAGAGAGATTGCGGTGGTGATGCCTAATATCCTGCGGATGGGATGCGTCATTCCTTGTTTCTCATCTCTGTCCCCGAGTGGCTTGTGACCGGCGAACACGGCGAACACGGCGACCTGGGCGGCCGCGCGTGGGGGAAGAAGTCTCCGTACCTCTTCGAATCCGGAGCAGTCCCACATTCGAGCGCCCCGGGTTGCCCCTCGTCTCAGCAGCGGATCATCGGATCTTCGGTACCGGGACCTTGGCCCAGTCGAGGTCGGAGGCCAGCTAGAAGCTGGGGCAGGCGGGCTGGTTGTAGCCCGTCTGCTGCCTGGCCATCTCGACCCGGTACTGCGGATCGTGCATCAGGGTGTACAGCTTGCGGTTCGTCAGCCGATGTCGGCGATCAGGCCGGGGTTGCCCTTGGTCGAAGACCGACAGGTATCTGGGGCCGGTGATGACGAAGCCGGCGAACTCCCGCAGGCGGTTGTTGCCGGTGCGGGCGGGTGCGTAGATGTCGACGAAGCGGGTGGCGAGCTGGGTGGCCGACCTGGCGGGAGAGTGGGTAGCTGTGCCTCGGGGTGATGCCGAAGGCTTGCTCCAGGATGGCGGGCCGGCGACCGGCGACCACCTCGGGATGCTCGTGCCACTTCATGAACACCTCCACAACATGGTCGAAGTAGCCCGCGGCACTCAGCCGGTAGTCGTCGGTGTGCGCGTAGCCCGGCTGCGGCATGGTGGACGAACCGCTCCTGGTTCGGGTTTCCGGCGGCGTCATAGCGGATGACCCTGGTGCCCGGAGCGGTCTTCAGCATCACCTCCGAGCGGCCGTCACCGTTTGCGTCGCCGACGCTCATGTCGTTGGCGGCGTAGGTGTAGGCCTCGCCCGCCGGGGTGAGGCCGTCGGCCGGTTTGTGCAGAGGGACGTCGTAAAACGATTCACGAAAAGCGCTGGTGGGAGCGCTCCTACGGCCCCAGGGCGGCGCGACGCTGTACTGGAAGGTGGGCGTGCCGACGGGGTCGAGGTAGTTCGTGCTGTCGGTGACCGTGGCGATCGGGCGGCCGTCGCGGTAGACGCGGAAGTCGGCGCCGAGTCTCCCGCCCGGACCTGCTCCGGTCACCTCCGTCCCGAGCAAACACCAGCTCAGAAAGACGCCTCTCGGTGTCGTCGTGGCGACAAGGCCACGGTCGAGGCGCTCCATCTTGATGTGGGGTACGGCGGCTGCGGGCGGGGCCGGTAGAGCGCACACGAGGGCGGCCGCGACTGTATGGGCTAAGCGGGCGGGGCGCACGGGAAGCTCCTAGGGGGGTCGGAGCCAATTGAATCGATATAACGACTGTGAGCGTAGGAGCGTTAACATCGGTGCGTCAAGACTTCGCGTGGCGTTCGCGGGTACGGCGTCCGCCGCTGATGCGCTTGCAGCACTCGCGTCATTGCCGCGACGTCGGTCCCGGCGCGTGAAACTTTCAGGCCGATCCGGGGTGTGCCGGGAACGCTCTGGGAGCGTTCACAGTGCAGATTGCGACGTCTTTACCGCCAATCGAGACGGCGTGTTTGCTAGCGGCGCATGTACCTCGGATTTCGAACGGGCCCTTTCAGCAAGGCATGCTGTACGTTACTGTGCACGTTCACAGAGCATCGTCGAGCCTGTGAGGAGGACGCGTGGCCTCGCCCCCCACCCTGCCTGCGGCTTCGCACCCGATCCCCGTCACCCCCCGTCGCCGCAGAACATGCGGCGACACGACATCCGCCTGACTGCGACTGCCGACGCCGGCTCCCGGCGCAGCGACATCAGGACGGCGCAAGCGGACTGACCACCCACTCGTGCCCCGGGCCCGGGCGCCAGCCGGTCTGTCCGTCATGCCCGTCAACCAATGGCCGGCCGGCGGCGCCGAACCCTGTGCATGATCAGCCGCGCCGCCCGCCTCGGCAGCTGCTTTGATCCCCGTTTTCTGAGCTCTGTCCTGACCATCGGAGGGTCCCATGAAAAGGATCTTGGTGGCGTTGGCGTTATGCGCCGCCGCGACCGTCCCCGTTGGGCAACCAGCCCACGCTGCCGCCGCATCGCTCAGCATGCTCGGCGCAGACGTCTCCTCCTTGCAACGAGCGCTGGACCTGGGCGCGAAGTACTACGACGCCGGTGGCGTGCAGCGAGATCCGCTGGACATCCTCAAGGGGGTAGGCGTCAACTACGCCCGCCTGCGGATCTGGAACAACCCGATCAGCGGCTACAACAACAAGGCCAAGGTGCTGCAGCAGGCCAGGGCGGTCAAGGCCAAAGGGTTGAAGCTGATGGTCGACTTCCACTACTCCGACACCTGGGCCGACCCCGGCAAGCAGTACAAGCCGGCCGCCTGGGCCGGCCACGGCATCAGCCAGCTGCAGACCGACGTCTACGACTACACCTACGACGTGTGCACCAGCCTCAAGGCGCAGGGCACCGTCCCGGACAGCGTCCAGATCGGCAACGAGATCAACACCGGCATGCTGTGGAACGACGGCAGGGTGACCAACAACGACTTCACGAACCTGAGCCTCCTGCTCAAGGCCGGTTACAACGCGACCAAGGCGTGCAACCCCGGCACCCAGGTGATCATCCACACGGCATTGGCGGAGAGCCTGTCCTCTGCCCGCAGGTTCTACGACGGGATCCGGGCCAAGGGCGTGTCCTGGGACATCACCGCCCTGTCGTACTACTGCATGTGGCACGGCACGACGTCCAACCTGTCCACGGTCATCGCCGACATGCGGGCCCGGTACGGCAAGGACGTGGTGATCGCCGAGACCGCCTACCCCTTCACCGCCGACAACGCCGACTCCACGCGCAACGTGGTGACCTCGGGCTGCTCGGGGTACCGGATGACCTGGCAGGGGCAGGGCGCGCAGTTCGCGGCGGTGCAGAGCACCGCTCGTAACGCGGGTGCGATCGGGGTCTTCTACTGGGAGCCGACCTGGTACGCCGTGCCCGGCAACGGCTGGGACCCGGCGAACATCGCGAGCAGCGGTAACGAGTGGGACAACATGGCCGTCTTCAACTGGACCGGTCACATCAACCCCCACGTCCGGTGGACACCGTAGGCCGGAGCGAAGCAGCTCCTGCCCGGCACCCGCCGTCCGTCTCCACCGCCCTCACGAGAAAGCAGGAATCAGCATGGGCTCATCTCGGTCAGGTCGCCGCGTGCCCGGACCGCCGGGTTCTTCGAGACTCGTCGTTCTCGCCTTCCTCACCCTCGTGATGGGCCTGATGGCCGTACCGCTCGCGACCCCGGCCGGAGCGGTGACGGATCTGGCGCTGGGCAAGGCCGCGACTGCCGACTCCAGCCAGTCCGGTCGCGGACCGTCCCTGGCCAACGACGGCGACACCGCCACCCGCTGGTGCGCCGCCGACGGCAGGACCGGCCACTGGTGGCAGGTCGACCTCGGAAGCGCGGTGACGCTGAGTGGCACCGAGGTGCGCTGGGAGTTCGCCCGCACCTACAGGTACCACGTCTCGGTCTCCACCGACGGCACGGCCTGGACGCGGGTGGCCGACCGGACGGCCAGCACGACCGCCGCCCAGGTGCAGAGCGACGCCTTCACCGCGACCGCGCGGTACGTGCGGATCACGGTGACCGGGCTCGCCGCGTCGACGTGGGCGAGTATCACCGACTTCAAGGTCTTCGGCACCGACACCGGCACCCCGCCGGGGCCGGAGCCGGATCCGGCACTGCGTTCCAGGTGCACCGGCACCTCGCCGATCACCTGCCACTTCGACGTCCAGCCGGGCAACTACGACGTGACCGTGGTCTTGGGTGACCCGGCCGGCCCGGGCGTGACCAGCGTGCAGGCGGAGGCCCGCCGTACGGTGTTGCCTGCTGTATCGACTGCGGCGGGCTCGTATGCGCGGTATTCGTTCACGCTGAACGTGCGCCAGCCGGAAGGGCAGCCGACCGGGCAGGGCGGCACCGGGAGGCCCGGGCTTGACCTGGTCTTTTCCGGGCAGACGCCGAAGCTGAACGGGATCGGGCTGGCCCCGGCGAGCGGGCCGGTGCTGTATCTCGCGGGCGACTCGACCGTCTGCGACCAGCCGGCCTCGCCGTACACCGGGTGGGGGCAGCAGCTCCCGCAGTACTTCAAGCTGGGCCTGTCGGTGGCCAACTACGGCGACTCGGGCGAGAGCTCGGGCAGCTTCCTGTCCAACGCGGCGCTGTTCCCCGCGATGAAGCCGCTGATCCGGAGCGGCGACATGGTGCTGATCCAGTTCGGGCACAACGACAAGTCGACGACGGCCTCGGCGTTCGCCTCGAACCTGACCAGCCTGGTGACCCAGGTGCGGTCGCAGGGTGGGACGCCGGTGCTGGTCACGCCTCCGGTGCGTCGGCTGTTCGCCGCCGACGGCACGCTGACGTCGACGGCGCTGCACGTCAACGGTGTGGGCGCCAATCTCCCGGCGACGATGCGGCAGGTGGCGGCCGCGCAGAACACGTCGCTCATCGACCTGACCGCTGCGAGCGAGGCGCTGGTGGAGGGGCTCGGCCCGAACGCCTCGGCCGCGCTCTACCTGACCGAGCTGAATGACAACACGCACTTCTCCGCGCACGGCGCCAACGAGATGGCCAAGCTCGTCCTGCAGCGCATGCGCGAGCTGAACCTGTCGCCGGTGCCGTACCTGCGATAACCACCCCCGACCTACCTGTTGGAGTTCCCTCATGTCCTTACGTAGACCACGCACCGCGCTGCTGTCCGCCGGCGTCGCGCTGACGATGGCCGCCGCAGGCCTCGTCATGGCCGCGGAAGCCTCCGCGGCGGTGACCCGCTACGAGGCGGAAAACGCACCGGCCACGTGCGACGGCTTCATCGAGTCGAACCACGCCGGCTTCTCCGGCAGCGGATTCTGCAACGGCAACAACGCGGCCGGCGCGGCGGCACAGTTCACCGTGACCGCGGCCGCGGCCGGCGATGCCACCATCGCGATCCGGTACGCCAACGGCGGGACCGCGAGCCGTCCCGCGGACGTGCTGGTCAACGGCGCGGTCGCACATGCCGCCAGCGCGTTCGACCCCACCGGCGCCTGGACGACCTGGGTCACCAAGACGCTGACCGTCACGCTGAACGCCGGCGACAACACCATCCGGTTGAGCCCGACCGCCGCCGACGGCCTGGCCAACATCGACTACTTGGAGACGGACCAGGGCGGCGGCCCAACCCCGACCGGCCGCCAGATGGAGGATCTCAACCGCGGCCTGGTCAGCGTGCGTTCCGGGACGGGCAACCTGGTGTCCTGGCGGCTGCTGGGCACCGAGAGCGCCAGCACCGGGTTCAACCTCTACCGGGGCTCGACCAAGCTGAACTCCTCGCCTCTCACCGGCGCCACCAACTACCTGGACAACGGCGCGCCAGGGGACGCCTCCTATACCGTCCGAGCGGTCGTGAACGGGGTGGAGCAGGCCGCGTCCGAGCCGTCGCTGCGCTTTGCCGGCGGCAACTACCTGGACGTGCCGATCTCCCGGCCGGGAAGCAACTACACCGCCGGGGACGCGAGCGTCGGCGACGCGGACGGCGATGGCCAGTACGAGATCTTCCTCAAGTGGGACCCCAGCGACCAGAAGGACAATTCCCAGTCCGGCATCACCAGCAATGTCTACATCGATGCGTACCGGCTCAACGGCCAGCGGCTGTGGCGCATCGACCTGGGCCGCAACATCCGGGCCGGCGCGCACTACACGCAGTTCCAGGTCTACGACTACGACGGCGACGGCCGGGCCGAGCTGGCGGTCAAGACCGGTGACGGCACCGTCTCCGGCACCGGACAGGTGATCGGCAACGGCAGCGCCCTGCACCGCAACTCCTCCGGCTACATCATCACCGGTCCCGAATACCTGACCATGTTCAACGGGCTCACCGGCGCGGCCATGTCCACGGTGAACTTCGAGCCGGCCCGCGGCAACATCAACGACTGGGGCGACAACTACGGCAACCGCGGCGACCGGTTCCTGGCCGGTACGGCGTACCTGGACGGGCAGCGCCCCAGCCTCATCATGGGCCGCGGCTACTACGCCAAGAGCGCGATCGCCGCCTGGGACTTCCGCGACGGCCAGCTCACCCGGCGCTGGAAGTTCGACTCCAGCAGCGCCGGCAGCCAGTGGACCGGCCGCGGCGCGCACTCGCTGTCCATCGCCGACGTCGACGGCAACGGCACCGACGAGATCATCTACGGCGGCATGACCATCAACGCCAACGGCACCGGCCGCTACACCACCAGCTTCTACGCCCACGGCGACGCCCTGCACGTCGGAGACTTCGTGCCCAGCCGTGCCGGCAAGGAGATCTGGATGATCCACGAGCAGAGCTCCGGCGCCTCCGCCACGCTGCGCGATGCCAACACCGGCTCGATCATCATGCAGAAGAACAACACCTGCGGCTGCGAAGGCCCGGCTCGCGGCGTGGCCGCGGACATCCACGCCGGCAACGCCGGCGGCGAGTTCTGGGGGTCCGGCACCGGCCTGGGCAGCCTCTTCAACGCCTCCGGCGGCAGTGTCGGGCGCAACCCCAGCAGCTATAACTTCCTGGCCTGGTGGGACGCCGACCCGGTACGGGAACTGCTGGACGGCAACCACGTCGACAAATACGGCACCAGCGGCGACACGCGCCTGCTCACCGCCTCCGGCGCGCACTCCATCAACGGCACCAAGGCCACGCCGTCACTGTCCGGCGACCTGTTCGGCGACTGGCGCGAGGAGATCATCCTGCCCCGGGACGACAACGCCGCGCTGCGCATCTACGCCACCACCAGCCAGACCGACCGGCGCATCTACACCCTGATGCACGACGCCCAATACCGCGTCGCCATCGCCTGGCAGAACACCGCCTACAACCAGCCGCCACACCCCAGCTTCTTCCTCGGCAACGGCATGAGCACCCCGCCGAGGCCCGACATCTACGTCCGCTGAACACCCGACGGTCTGGCGGCCCGGCACCACCGGGCCGCCAGACCGTGACCTGCGCCGATGGCGGGTTGTTCTCAGCCGGCCTCACCCCCAGGAGCCTCGATGAAATGGCTGCCGAAGATCTCCTTACTCACGGCGATGACGACGGCACTGGCCGGCGCTCCCATCGCGTTCGCGACAGGCGCGCACGCCGCGACGACCCGGTACGAGGTGGAGTCCGCACCCGCCGTGTGCAGCGGCGCCATAGCCTCCAACCACTCCGGCTACTCCGGTAGCGGTTTCTGCGATACCGCCAACGCCGTCGGCAGCGCTGTGCAGTTCACCGTCAGCACGCCGACCGCGGGCACCGCCACCCTGGCCATCCGCTACGCCAACGGCACCACGACGAACCGTCCGGCGGACATCAGCGTCAACGGAACGACGGTGCAGTCCGGGCTCGGCTTCGAGGGCACCGGCGCGTGGAACGTCTGGGCGACCAAGAGCCTGCCCGTGCAGCTGAATGCGGGAACCACCACCGTACGGCTCGCCGCGACCACCGCCGGCGGACTCGGGAACATCGATTATGTCGAGGTCACGAGCACACCGGGCGCCGGGGACGGCTCGCCCACCGATCCGAACATCCGATTCGTCGGCCGCTGGGACACCCGCAACAGCACCGCCTACGTCCCGGGCTGGGCCGGCGCCTACCTCAAGACCGCCTTCACCGGCACCACTGTCAAGCTGAAGCAGCGCAACACCATCGACCTCTACTACAGCATCGACGGCGGCCCCGACGTCTACCTGCAAAACGTGTCGGGCACGGTGAACCTGACCCCGAGACCACTGGCGGCGGGCAACCACAGCCTGCGCGTGTCCTACCGCGTGGTGGCCGGCTCCTACCGTGGAGACGCGGTCTTCCAGGGGCTGGTGCTCGACCCGGGCGCGCGCACCCTGCCCGCCGAGCCGGCGCGCGGCATGGTGGAGTTCGTCGGGGACTCCATCACTGTCGGCACCACCAGCTCGAAGAACGCGCTCACGGCGTACGGCTGGCTGGTGGGGGAGCAGCTCGGCCTGGACCACATGCAGGTCGCCCAGGGCGGCGCCTGTCTGGTGAGCACCGCCGACGGCTGTGTCGGCCTGGACCGGCGCTTCGTGAAGGTGAGCGCCGTCGACGGGGCGGTCGACCACGACTTCACCCGGTACCAGGCGGACGTGGTCGTGATCAACCTGGGCACCAACGACGTCGGTCACGGGGTGTCCACGACCCAGTTCCAGAGCTCCTATGTCGGGCTGCTGCGCACTATCCGCAGCAAGTATCCGAGTGCCGCGATCCTGGCCCTGAAGACCTTCCGCGGGCGGTATGTCCCGCAGACCGAGGCCGCGGTGCAGACCGTCAACAACGCCGGTGATCGCAACGTCTTCTTCGTCAACACCGATGGTTGGGTGCCTCCGGACGGCCTGACCGACGCCGTCCATCCCAACGACATCGGGCACCGCGCGATCGCGGCGAAGCTGGCGCCGATCGTGGCCGGCCACCTGGCCCCACCACTCCCGTAGCCACCTCCAGCGCCACGCCGGACGCCGGCGCCGTGCAGTACAAGATCATCAACCAGTGGAACGGCGGCTTCCAGGGCGAGGTGCAGGTCACCAACACTGTGGGCTTCACCGGCGTCTGGAACGGCGTCAACACCGCCCCGGCATCCCTCACCCTCGACGACGCCGGATGCGCACTCAGCTGACCCGCCTGTTCCCAGTGCCGTACCTGCGATGACCAGACCCGGCTCACCTTTTGGAGTTCCCCATGTCCTTACGGAGAAGGCTGTCCGCCGCTGTCGCGCTGACGGTGGCCGCCGCGGGTGTCGTCATGGCCGCGGGAACCGCCGCGGCGGCGACCCGCCATGAGGCGGAAAGCGCGCCGGCCACATGCGACGGTCTCATCGAGTCCAACCACGCCGGCTTCTCCGGCAGCGGATTCTGCAACGCCAACAACGCGGCAGGCGCGGCGGCGCAGTTCACCGTGACCGCGCCCGCCGCCGGCGCGGCCACCGTCAACATCCGATACGCCAACGGCGGGACCTCAAGCCGTCCCGCCGACGTGCTGGTCAACGGCGCGGTCGCACATGCGGGCAGCGCGTTCGACCCCACCGGGGCCTGGACGAGCTGGGTCACCAAGACGCTGACCGTGTCGCTGAACGCGGGCGACAACACCATCCGGCTGAACCCGACCACCGCCGGCGGTCTGCCCAACCTCGACTACCTGGAGGTCGACGCGCCCACCTCCGGCAAGACCACGGTCTGGCTGGCCGGAGACTCCACCGTCGCCAACAGCTCCGGCAGCAACGTCGTCGGCTGGGGCAGGGAGCTCAGCAACTACCTCACCACCGACGCCACCGTGGTCAACAGCGCCGTAGGCGGCCGCAGCGTCCAGACCTGGCTGTACGAGTCCGCCGTCACCAGCACCAAGAACTCCGCCGGGGAATGCGTGCTCAGCTCCACCGCCTACGCCGCCCGCTGGCAGGCGATGCTCAACGCCTCCACCGGGATGAAGGCCGGCGACCACCTGTTCATCCAGTTCGGCATCAACGACGGCTCGTCCACCTGTCCCCGCCACGTCGGCTCCGCCCGGTACCGCGAACTGCTCACCACCATGGTCCGCGCCGCCCAGCAGCGCGGCGCGCACCCCGTGCTGGTGACCCCAGTGTCCGCCCTGAGGTGCAGCGGCAGTACGGCCACGCCCACCCGCGGATTCCTGACCGAGACCTTCGACGTCGGCAGGGCCACCGGCGCCCCGGTCATCGACCTCCACAAACTGAGCTACACCCTCTACAACAGCCTGCGCTTCTGCCCGTTCAACGGCGACTACTCCTCCGGCCCCGTCGGCGCGTTCTTCGCCAACGACCACACCCACTTCGAGGCGGCGGGTGCACGCCAGATCGCGGGCCTGGTCACCAAGGCGGTACGCGACCAGCAACTCGCCCTCTCCGCGTACCTGAGGTAACACTCGACTCACCCCCCAGGAGTCTCGATGAAATGGTTGTCGAAGATCTCAGTTGTCACGGCGATGGCGACTGCCCTGTCCAGCGCGCCCCTCGCGTTCGCGACCGGCGCGCATGCCGCCACGACCCGGTACGAGGTGGAGTCCGCACCCGCCGAATGCAGTGGCGTCGTCGCTTCGAACCACTCCGGCTACTCCGGTAGCGGTTTCTGCGACACGCCCAACGCCGTCAGCAGCGCTGTCCAGTTCACGGTGAACATGCCGGTCGCCGGCACCGCCACCTTGGGCATCCGGTACGCCAACGGCACCACCGCGAACCGGCCTGCGGACGTCAGCGTCAACGGGTCGGTGGTGCAGCCCGGGTTCGGTTTCGAGGGCACCGGCGCGTGGAACGCCTGGGCGACCAAGAGCCTGCCGGTGCAGCTGAACGCGGGGACCAACACCGTGCGGCTCGCCGCGACCACCGCCGGCGGGCTCGCGAACATCGATTACCTCGACGTCACGACGGACGACGGGAACAGCACGATCATGCAGGGCGCTGACGTGTCGACGCTGCAGCGGGCCGCTGACCTGGGCGCCAGGTACTCCTACGCCAACGGCACCCAGGGTGACCCGCTGGACATCCTCAAGAGTGCCGGCGTCAACTACGTCCGGCTGCGGATCTGGAACAACCCGCGCAGCGGCTACAACAACAAGGACAAGGTCCTGCAGTACGCGCGCACGGTGAAGGCCAAGGGCCTGAAGCTGATGATCGACTTCCACTACTCCGACACCTGGGCCGACCCCGGCGTCCAGACCAAACCCGCGGCGTGGGCGAACCACGGGATCAGCCAGCTGCAGACGGACGTCTACAACTACACCTACGAGGTGTGCACCAGCCTGAAGGCGCAGGGCACCACGCCGGACAGCGTGCAGATCGGCAACGAGATCAACACCGGCATGCTGTGGCCCGACGGCCAGGTGACCAACAACAACTTCACGAACCTGGGCCTGTTACTCAAGGCCGGTTACAACGCGACCAAGGACTGCAACAGCAGCACGCAGGTGATCATCCACACGGCGCGAGTGGAGAGCGGCGCCCGCTGGTTCTACGACGGCATCCGGGCCCAGGGCGTGCAGTGGGACATCACCGCGCTGTCCTACTACTGCTACTGGCACGGCAGCCTGTCGAACATGGCCGCCGTGGTCTCCGACATGCGGTCACGGTACGGCAAGCCGGTCATCCTCGCCGAGACCGCCTACCCGTTCACCACGGCCAACTTCGACCACAGCGGGAACATCATCACCTCCTCCCAGCCGTGTTCCGGCTACCCGGCGACGCCCGCCGGACAGCAGGCCAACTTCGCCGCCGTGCAGAACACCGCCCGGAACGCCGGTGCGAGCGGGATCTTCTACTGGGAGCCCACCTGGTACGCCGTGCCCGGCAACGGCTGGAACCCGGCCGACATCAACAACTCCGGCAACGCCTGGGAGAACCAGGCCGTCTTCGACCAGAACGGCCGCCTCAACCCCAACATCCGCTGGCTCCCCTGACAACGCGCACAACGCTCCTGCCGCCCCTCGCGGGTGGCAGGAGCACCCACGCCCGCTTTCGCGCCGCGCGTCCAGCCGACCCGCCGCCGACTGGACGCACCCGGCAACGGACCCAACCGAACTCAATCGCCACAGCCATCCCTGCACCCAAGGAGTCATCCATGACCATGCAACGGCGGACATTCCTCAGCGTGAGCGCGGCAGGAGCGGCGGGCCTCGGCCTGTCCCTGCTTGGCGCGGGGCAGGCGCTCGCCGGCGTCGGGCCGCTGGACACGGCGCCGACCACGCCGTTCGCGGTGGGCGTGCGCCGGTACGACTGGTGGCGGGGCAGCCGTCCATGCACCACGTACGTTTACTATCCCGCCACCGGCACCCCCGGCGGTAACCCCGTCACGAACGCCCCGGTCGCCAACGGTGTCTTCCCCGTCTACAACTTCACCCACGGCTACGGCAGCAGCCCGCAGAACTCCCTGTTCATCATCCGGGCCCTGGCAGCGGCGGGCTTCATCGTCCCCGCCCCGCACTTCAACCACAACTTCACCGACGTCAACAACGGCAACACCTCCAAGGACGTCTCGCAGATCCTCACCCAGACCCTCGCCCTCAACACGAGCGGAGCACTCGCCGGGCACATCAACACCAGCATCGGCGTAGGAGTCTCGGGCCACTCCCTGGGCGGCATGACCACCCACGGCCTGCTGACCGCCTGGCCCGACAGCCGGATCATCTCCGCCAACCCGCAGTCCTGCATAGACATGGGCAATCCCGCCAGCTCGGTCTCGGCCAAGGTCCTGTTCGTCCACGGTGACCGCGACTCGACCACGTCGTACTCCTCGGCCCGGCAGGCGTACACGGAGATGACCTGGCCCAAGGCGTTCCTCACCTTCGTCGGCGGCAGCCACACCAGCTTCTGGAGCGACAACCGCTTCCCGAACACCGTCGTCGACTGGGCCCGCTGGACCATGTACGGCGACACCGCCGCCCGCGACCGCCTCCCGGCCGACGCCGCCGGGCCCAACACCAGGTGGGAAGCCCAGCTGGGTGACTCGCCCGGCGGCCCGGCCGCTTACACCCTGGTGGCCCAGCACAGCGGCAAGGCCGCCGACATCAACGAGGCCTCCACCGCCGTCGGCGCACGGCTCATCCAATACACCGCCAACAGCCGCCCCAACCAGCAGTTCGAGTTCGTGGACTCGGGCGACGGCCACGTCCGCCTCAAGGCCCGGCACAGCGGCCTGTTCCTCCAGCCCACGGGCACCGCGACCGGCGCGGACATCGTCCAACAGGCCGACACCGGCGCCACCGGCCAGCAGTGGCGCGTGGTCGACCACGGCGGTGACGCGATCAGCCTCGTCAACCGGGAGTCCGGCCTGGCCATGGACGTCTGGCAGTACTCCACCGCCGACGGCGCCCGCATCTCCCAATACACCTACAACAGCAACCCCAACCAGCGCTTCACCCGCCGCCGCGTCTGACACGAGACCTGACGGGGCACCGCACGGGCAGCAGGGCGGGCGGTGCCCCGGCATGGCGCGGACAACCCTTCACCACCACACTGGACGGGTTCAATGACACAGCCATTCCACGATCCGACCTCACCGCGACGTCCGCACAGACGTCGCACCACATTCGTCCTCGTCGGCGCACTGATCGCGAGCTGCGCCGCCGCGCTGCTCACGGGACCGCCGGCGAACGCAGCCATGATCGACCCGGCTGCGTACTACCAGATCGTCTCGCGGCACAGCGGCAAAGCGGTCGACATCGCCGACCAGTCGACCGCCGACGGTGCTGTCGTCCAGCAACGGACCCGCACCGACCAGGCCAGTCAGCAGTTCCAGTTCGTCGACGCCGGCAGCGGCTACTACAAGCTCCGAGCCCGGCACAGCGGCAAGGTGGTGGACGTCGCCTCGGCATCCACGGCGAACGGTGCGAACGTCGTCCAGTGGACCGATAACGGCGGCACCAACCAGCAATTCCGAGTCGTGGATACCGACAGCGGATATGTCAAGCTCATCAACCGCAACAGCGGCAAGGCCCTCGACGTCTGGGAGCAGTCCACTGCTGACGGCGCGCGGATCTCCCAGTACACCGACACGGGCGCCGCCAACCAGCAGTGGCAACTAGTACGGGCCGACGCGCCACCGGCCCCGAAGTACGCCGGCTATCTGTTCACTTACTTCACCGGCGAGAACACCTCCGCCGGCGAGCAGGTCTACTTCGCGCTCAGCCAGGGCAACGACCCCACCCGGTGGCGCCAGCTCAACGGTGGGCGGCCCGTGTTGACCTCGACCGTGGGTACCCGCGGCGTGCGCGACCCGTTCATCATCCGTTCCCCGCAGGGCGACAAGTTCTACCAGATCGCCACCGACCTGCGGATGTACGGCAACGGCAACTGGGACCAGGTCCAGCGGACGGGCAGCAAGTCCATAGTGGTCTGGGAGTCGACCGACCTGGTGAACTGGAGCGCGCCGCGCCTGGCACGCGTCTCACCGGACACGGCCGGCAACACGTGGGCCCCGGAGGCGTACTACGACGAGGGACTCGGCCAGTACGTCGTGTTCTGGGCGTCGAAGCTGTACTCCGCCGGCGACCCGAACCACACCGGCAACACCTACAACCGGATGATGTACGCCACGACATCCGACTTCCGGACCTTCAGCGCCGCGCAGGTCTGGGTCGACAAGGGCTACTCGACGATCGATTCGACGCTCATCAAGCACAACGGTACCTACTACCGCTTCACGAAGGACGAGCGGAGCTCGTCGCAGACCGCGTGCGGCAAGTTCATCCTCGCGGAGAAGTCGACGACCATGCTCAACCGCAACTACTCGTTCGTCGCAGACTGCCTCGGGAACAACGCGATCAGCCAAGGCGAAGGTCCGTTGGTCTTCAAATCGAACACCGACGAGCGCTGGTACATGTTCATCGACGAGTACGGAGGTCGGGGCTACGTACCGTTCACGACCACTGACCTGAACACCCGGCAATGGTCGCCCGTCTCCAGCTACACCATGCCCGGCCGGCCGCGCCACGGCACCGTCCTGCCGATCAACCAGGCCGAGTACGACCGGCTACTGCGACACTGGGGCTGAGCCGCCCTGTGGTGGAGCCGCCAGCCGCTCGACACGCCGAGCGCCCCACCCGTGTGATCCCGTCAACGGCTCGAGCAGTGCGGCGGCGGTCGCCGATCCCTGTGACGGGAAGAGCCTTCACTGCCAGGGTGCCGCGCGCCCTGTACGTCATGCGGGGACTGGTGAACGCCATACTGCGCGCGGGATTTTGACGTCAACATCGCTCTTCAATCCCCTTGTCAACACGGCACCACGAAATGGGTCAATACCATGACAAATCATTCCCGTACCCTCCGCCGAATCTTGCTCAGCGTTCTCAGCACGCTGGCCCTGGTACCGGTAGCCGCCCTCGTGGGCGCCCCACCGGCCAGCGCCGACACCAGCCAGTTCAGGGGTGTGAACTGGGTCGTACCGGGCGACAACTTCGTCAGAGGCCTGCTGGTCCTCGACGGACTGGCCCAATCCGACAGCTACGCGACCGTCCGGGCCAAGGCGGACGCCATCTACAACGGATTCGAGAGCCAACTCGGCGCCAACACCGTCCGGTTACCGGTCAACACCCACACCGTAGGTTCGTCCTGGTGGAACGCGTACCGCGGCACGATCGATGCCGCTACCGCCAGGGGGTTCAAAGTAATCCTCGCCTACTGGGAGGACGCAGCGGCCTCCAGCGGCCGGATCACCAACACGGCCGCCTTCACCTCCATGTGGAATACCGTGACCGCCCAGTAGGCTCCAACGACCTGGTCTACTTCGAGCCGATGAATGAACCCCACGGCTACAGCGCCTCCGAGTGGACGAACTTCGCCGCCTCATGGATCAACGCCCGCTCGTCGATTCCGAGGGGCCGGATCCTTGTGGGCGGCACCGGTTACAGCCAGGACCTCAGGCCAGTCTGTGCCGACAGCCGCCTCAACGGAACGCTGCTGTCCTATCACCACTACACCTTCTTCTACGGCGAGAAGGACTATGCCGGCTGGGTCCAGAGCTTCCGCGAGCGGCTGGGCGCCTGCGCCTCGCGCGCGGTCACGACCGAGTTCGGCGCTCAGATGGACTTCGGCCTGAACTACAACGACGCGGGCAGCACCAACAACTTCGTCCGGTACTTCCGGGCCGTCACAGACTCCCTGCGTGACCTCCGCATGGGTTCGGTCTACTGGCCCGCGCTCGGGGGGAAGATCAGCGAGTACGGCTATGACCGGTACTCCATGTTCGCGCTCCAAGGAAGCGGCACCAACTTGACCTTGAGCATCCGCAACTCCACCGGCGCCGCTCGCCTCAAGCACGGCTGGGGCGACGGTGGGGGTGGCAGCCCCGAAATGGTCACACTCACGGCAGCGCACTCGGGCAAGTGCGTCGACGTGGTCAGCGCGTCCACGGCGGACGGGGCCGAGATCGCCCAGTACGGCTGCAACGGCGGCAGCAACCAGCGCTGGGAATTCCGGGACCTCGGCACAGGCTACTACCAGATCGTCGCCGCACACTCCGGCAAATGCCTCGATGTGGATGCGGCCTCGACCGCCAACAACGCCAGGATCATCCAGTGGACCTGCAACGGCGGACAGAACCAGCAATGGCAGGCACAGGACGCCGGGAGCGGCCGGGTGCGACTGGTCGCACGCCACTCCGGCAAATGCCTTGACGTCCCGAGCAGTTCCACCGCCGACGGCACCCGCCTGATCCAGTACACCTGCAGCAGCGGGCAGAACCAGCAGTTCACGCGAAATGCGAGCCCGGCGACCCGGTCGTCGTGATCCTGCTGGCCGGCCTGCCGGCGTCATCCAGTTGCGGCACAGCCTCGCGTCCGCCCGGGGCGAACGCCCGACGGGATGGCGTGCTGCGGGAGCCGGGCAGGACGGTTCCGGCTGTCGGTCGAGGTCCCCGAGGAGGTGCCGTCAGCCCGCTCCGGCTCCCCGTGGCGCCGGGGCGCCACCTGCGCCGTAGTGTGCACGCACTCGCTCCGCTCCGCTCGCGTGACCGGCAGGACGCTGCCGTGCCGGGTGCCCTGCGGCAGTACGAATCCCTCGGCAGGGCGCCACACTCGGCCGGTTGGATCGGAGTTCTCGAACGGCACGTAGCCGCGGCCGCGGTACTCGTCAATGAGCAGGTACCACTTCTGCTCGGTGGTGGAGCGGAAGATGGTCGGCCCCTCGCCTTCGGTGACGCCCGGGCGCTTGGTGTCACCCCGTCCGACGCACTTGGCGACCAGCTCCCATTCGGCGCCGATGAGCCGTGCGGACTTCTCCTGCGTGATGAACCGGCCGCAGGGGTCCGACCAGCCGGGGGCTCGCGCGTCCTTGGTGAACCGGTAGTAGGTCTCGCCGTGGCGGAACACCGTGGCGTCGAGGACGGGGTGCCCCGGGTCGCGCCAGATCTGCGGGGCGCTGAAGGTGCGGAAGTCGCGGGTCGTGGCGTAGAGCATGCGCTCGTGGGTCTCTGTGGAGCGGTCCGTGTCGCCCTCGGCGTACAGCCGCGACGCCCAGTACACGACGTAGGCGCCTCGTTCTGGGTCGTAGTGCGCCTCCGGTGCCCAGGTGCAGCCGGCGGTGTCGGGGGAGACCCGGATGTGGCGTTGCGGCGACCAGTGCACCAGGTCGGCCGACTCCCATACCTCGATGTACAGGCTGCCGACCCTTTTCGCGGCGTACCAGTCTCCGCTCCCGAAGATCCGCAAGTCCGTGGCGAGCAGGAAGAACCGGTCGCCGGCGGGTGAACGCACAAGGAACGGGTCGCGCACCCCCTTCCCGCCGTGCGTCGAGGTGAGGACCGGTTGTCCCCCATTCAGCTCGTCCCACAATCGGGGGTCGTTGCCGCGGCTGGCCGCGAAGTAGATCTGCTCGCCGCGGGGTTTGTCCTCTCCCGTGAAGTAGGCGAACAGGTAGCCCTCGAATGGTTCGGCTCCGGCGGACTTGGGGGCCGGCGGGGACTGACAGGGTGATGCGTGCGCGGTCCCGGCGGCGGATGCCGCGCCGGCGTGCGTGGTGAGGGCGGCTGTTCCGCCGAGGGCGAGCGCTTCGGTCACGACGGTGCGGCGGTTCGGGTCGCGGCTGCTCATCGTGCCCCTCCCGGCGTCTGCGTGCCCGCTGGTCCCACCACGCCGGCCGATCTCGCGCCCGTCGCCCCGCCAGTGCAGTCGCGGACGATGAGCTCCGTGCCGCTGTCGTGCACCGTGAGCCCTGCCCCGGTGCCCGGGCGGGTGGCGCGGTCATGCGGCCTCCTTGACGCGCGGCCACGGCACGGCGCCACCGTCCATGGCGCGCACGAAAGGATCGTCGTCGGCGAGTTCGCCTGCGGCGACGGGGCGGCGGCGGAACGCGGAGGCGTAGGTGGCGGCGGCGAACTCCAGGGTGCGGCGCGCTTCGGCGAGGCTCACCGCGGGTTCGGTGCCGTGCCGCAGCGCGTCCAGGACCGCCGCGATCTGCAGCAGGTGCCCGCTCTCGACGTCGTCCGCGTCGTCGCTGCGCCACAGGTCTGCCAGGTGCTCGTGGCCGGGGGCGGGAGTGAATCGCCAGTGCTTCTCCCGGTAGCCGTAGAGGTGCTCCAGCTCGACGGTGGCGTGCTCGAAATCGAAGCGGAGCCGTGAAGTTTCGCGCGGGGCAAGCAGTGAATTGACGACGCTGGCCATCGCCCCGTTCTGGAACCGGGCGAGGGCCATCGAGACGTCCTCGGTGTCAGTGGGCCGGGCGAGCCGGCCGGCCACGGCGGTGACCTCGCTCCACGGGCCGAGGACGGAGAGTAACAGGTCGAACTGGTGGATGCCGTGGCCCATGGTCGGCCCGCCGCCCTCCACCTCCCAGCGCCCGCGCCACGGCACGGCGAAGTACGCGTCGGTGCGGTACCACAGGGTCTCGCAGACCGCGGTGAGCGGTCGGCCTAGCGCTCCGGAGGAGGCCAGCCGGCGCAGCCGGACGGCGGCGGGGCCAAAGCGGTGCTGGAAGACGGTGAGGACGGGTGTGCCGGTGGCCTGCTGCACCGCGGCGAGCTCGTCCAGCTCGGCGAGGCTCAGCGCGGTCGGCTTCTCGACCAGTACCGGCACCCCGGCGCGCAGGGCGGCGATGGCCAGCGGCGTGTGGCTGTGCGGCGGGGTGCAGATGTGCACCAGGTCGAGACGCTCCTCTGCGAGGAGCTTCTCCGCGCTGGTGTACACGCCCGACACGGAGAAGCGCCGGGCGAAGGTCTCGGCGCGGTCGCGGTCGGTGTCGGCGACCGCTACCAGGCTCGCTCGGTCGGATAGTTCGGCCAGGGCACCCGCGTGGGCGTGGGCGATGCCGCCCGCGCCAACGATGGCGACGCGGGCGGACGGGGACGGGTCCGGCATGGACGGTCTCCCTCTATGGCAGAATAGTGAACGTTCACTTTCGCTTCGAGGAAAACCGTAGTGAACTTTCTCCAGCAGGGCAATAGGGTGCGCTCAGCACGAGGGGGTCCATCCATGACCGAACACTCCGCACCGGCCAGGCGGCCCACCATCAAAGAGGTGGCACGCCTGGCGGGCGTCTCGCACCAGACCGTCTCGCGATACCTGAAGTCCCGTCAGGGCCTGCTCCCGGCCACACTCGAGCGCATCGATGGCGCGGTCGAAGAACTCGGTTACCGCCCCAACCTCATGGCCCGCTCTATGCGCACCCGGCGCACCGGCCGGCTCGCCGTCGTCATGCCCGTCACCACCTTCAACCACGCGCGCCTGCTCTCCGGCGCTCTGGCCGCAGCCCACGAGGCGGGACACGTGGTCGAGGTCGTCAGCGTCGAGGGCTCCACCGCGACCCGGACCGAGCGCGTCCTCGAACTCGCCCAGTCGGGACAGGTGGACGGTGTGCTGTCGCTGACGCCCATGGCGGCCAGCATCGAGCACGGCTTGCCGGGGGGAGCGGCCGTCGTCGTCTCCCCGGACTTCGACGACGCCATGCGCAGCATCGGTGAACTCACCGACGCTTCGCCCGTCACTGAGCTGATGGAACGCCTCGCCGCCCTCGGCCACCGGCGGTTCCTGCACGTCGCCGGGGATCAGGACTGGGCCTCGGCACGGGCGCGCAAGGCCGCCTACCTGGAGGCGGTCGAGCGGCTCGGACTCGAGTCGGTCGGGGTGGCAGAGGGCGACTGGTCGGGCGAGTCGGGGGTGAAAGCCGTCCGGCAGCTGGACTCCGACCGGCTGCCCACCGCCGTGATCGCCGCCAACGACGTGGTCGCCTCCGGGGTGGTGCGCGGTGCCCATGAACGCGGCCTGGACGTGCCCGGTGACCTGAGCGTCACCGGGTGGGACGACAACGAGCTGTGCCGGTTCCTCCCCCCGTCGCTCACTACCGTCCGCGTCAACCTGGAAGGAGCCGGGCGCAACGCGGTGCTGCGGCTGATCAAGGCGGTCGGCGGGCCCGAGCTCGAACCGTGGAGCGGCCCGGTGGCGCAGGTCATCTGGCGCGAGTCGACGGCCCCGCCGCGCCGTCGCCCCGCGTCCGCACCCGCCGGGACGCGCTGACACCGGCAGGCTGCCGCGTGCCCCGCCACGGCGCCGCGCGGCGGGGCGGCGTTCCAGCCCGGGCTTACGCCACGTGACCCGGTACACCCGGCGCCGCGGCCGTATGGGGTGCACCGGGCGCTGCCCGGCCCAGTTCCGGATCCGCGCCGTACCAGATCTCTTCGGCGAGCTGGAGCGTGGCCCAGCAGTAGTTGCCCATCGGAAGCCAGTACGCGTACGCTCCCCGCGTCGCACCTTGATACACGAAGACCAGCTGGGTCCGGCCCGCGTACAGCGTCCGGATGGAGCGCTGCCGGATGTGTTCCCCCTCGCGGAAGGTGACGGTGCGCTCCACCTCCACCGCCCCGC
The DNA here is from genome assembly GCF_004011505.1 of Nonomuraea polychroma. Lineage (NCBI taxonomy): Bacteria > Bacillati > Actinomycetota > Actinomycetes > Streptosporangiales > Streptosporangiaceae > Nonomuraea > Nonomuraea polychroma. Next base: position 7,090,432 of record NZ_SAUN01000001.1, on the reverse strand, counting down.
CCACCGTGTCCTCGCGCGCCTCCAGAACGTCCCGTTCCGGCAGTGTGGCCAGGCCGGCGTCGAAGCCGTCGCGCAGCTCGGGCAGGTCGCCGACGGTCACGTCGGCCGGGAGCGTGCTCACCCAGGCCGCGACATAGGTGTCCGGATCATCCGCGTCGGGCCTGAGCATCACCCCCTCGCGGTCCTGGTCGAGGCGGTCGGTGTGCCAGTCCCAGGGGTAGCGGAACGAGAACCGGCCCCGCGGGTCGCGGTAGCGGGTGATGCCGGTGAACTGCGGTACGTCGTCGGTCATGGCACTCCTGTCGTACGCCCGGTGACGCGCGGGGCCGGGGGAGGACTGGCTGAGCTTCACGAGGTGGCCTGCGCGGGTGGCACTGCCGCGGCGGCGCCCGCGAGCGGAAGCGCGCCGGCGAAGTGGCAGGCCGAGCGGTGGCCCTCGCCGACCTGACGCACCGGCGGGGTCTCCGCGGCGCAGACCGGCTGGGCGTAGGGGCAGCGCGGGTGGAAGTAGCAGCCGCTGGGCGGGTTCGCGGGGCTCGGCACGTCGCCGGTGAGCAGCTTCGGACGGATTCGCACCCGCGGGTCAGGCTGCGGTACGGCGGCCAGCAGCGCCTCGGTGTACGGGTGCTTCGGCGCGGTGTAGAGCTGCTCGACCGGTCCGCTCTCGACGATCCGTCCCACGTACATCACCACCACCCGGTCGGCGATGTGCTCGACGGCGGCCAGGTCGTGGCTGATGAAGAGATAGGCGAGGCCCAGCCGACGCTGCAGCTCCTCCAGCAGGTTGAGGATCTGCGCCTGCACGGACACGTCCAGGGCGGAGACCGCCTCGTCGCACACGATCAGGTCCGGGTTGAGGGCGATCGCCCGCGCGATGCCGATGCGCTGGCGCTGGCCGCCGGAGAAGGCGTGCGGGTAGCGGTTCGCGTGCTCGGGGCGCAGGCCGACCAGGGTGAGCAGTTCCGCGACGCGGTCCTTCAGCGCCCGCCCGGCCGCCGCCTTGTTGATGACGAGCGGTTCCTCGATGATGCTGCCGACGGTCATCCGGGAGTCCAGGGAGGCGAACGGATCCTGGAAGATCATCTGGAGGTGGGGGCGGACCGCGCGCAGAGTGCGAGCGTCGGCCGTCTCCAGGTGGACGGGGCCGCGTCCGGGGTGGTGGAAGACGACCTCGCCGGCGGTCGGCTCTTCCAGCCTTACGATCGTGCGCCCGGTCGTGGACTTGCCGCAGCCGGACTCGCCGACCAGAGCGACGGTCTCGCCCCGGCGGACCGTCAGATCGACCCCGTCCACCGCCTTGATCTCCCCGACGCGGCGGCGCAGGAAGCCGCCGCGGATGGGGAAGTGCTTGCGCAGACCGGTTACTTCGAGCAGTGGTTCGTTCATGCGTCTTTCCCCGGCTCGGACTGGCTGGCCTCGTCGTCGCCCGGGTAGAGATGGCAGTGCACGGTGTGTCCCGGTCCCGCGGTGCTCAGGTCCGGGACGGTGGTGTCGCAGCGGCCCGGGATCGCCTCCGGGCACCGGGGGTGGAACGGGCAGCCGGCCACCCGTGCGTGCGGATCGGGCACAGAGCCCTCGATCACCTCCAGGGGCGCCTTGCGGTTGGCGCCGATGCGGGGTATCGAGCGGAGCAGCGCCCGGGTGTAGGGGTGCTTGGGGTCGTAGAAGAGGTCGTCGACGCTGCCGCGCTCCACGATCCGGCCCAGATACATCACGATCACCTCGTCGCAGAGCTGGGCGACCACGCCCATGCTGTGGGTGATGAACATGATCGACATGCCGGCCCGGTCGCGCACGTTCCGGATCAGTTCGAGGATCTGTGCCTCGGTGGTGACGTCCAGCGCGGTGGTGGGCTCGTCGGCGATGAGGACCGTCGGGTTGCAGGAGAGTGCCATGGCGATCATGGCGCGCTGCCGCATGCCGCCGGAGAGCTGGTGCGGATATGACGCGGCGGCCGCCTCCGGGTGTGGCATGCCCACCTGGCGCAGCATCTCCACCGCGCGCTTGTGCGCCTCCTCTCGGTTCCGCGTCTGATGGATGAGGACCGCTTCGGCGATCTGGGCGCCGATGGTGTACACCGGGTTGAGCGAGCTCATCGGCTCTTGGAAGATCATCGCGATCTCCCTGCCACGCAGCTCGCGCATCGGCGCACTGTCCGGGTTGAGCCCGGTGATCTCGGTCTCCCCGCCCACACCGCGCAGCGTGATGCTGCCGCCGGTGATGCGCCCCGGCTTCTCGACGATCTGCAGGATCGCCCGGGCCGTCACGCTCTTGCCGCAGCCGGACTCGCCGACGATCCCCAGCACCTTGCCCCGCGGAACGTCGAACGTCACGCCGTTCAGCGCGCGTACCACGCCCAGCGGGGTGGGGAACTCCACCTCCAGGTCACGGATGGACAGCACAGGGTCTCCGGCGCCGTGCGGCGCCTCCACCGGGACGGCAGCAGGTGCTCCTTCCTCTGCCGCGTATGACTGGCTCATGGTGCGGTTCTCCGGCTCGGTCGGGGGTCGGTCGGGTCCTGTCACGCGGGTTGCCACGGCGCCCCTCATCCGTAGGGGTCGACGGCGTCGCGCAGCCCGTCGCCGATCAACTGGAAGCAGGTCACCGCGAGCACCACCAAGGCCGCCGGGATCAGCAGCCACGGGTACTGCTGCACGGTCGCGACGTTCTGCGCGTCCGAGAGCAGGACCCCCCAGCTCACGGCCGGCGGCAGCATGCCGACGCCGAGGAACGACAGCGACGTCTCGGCGATGATCGTGGCCGGCACCGCCAACATCGCCGTGGCGACGATGTGGCTGGAGGCGTTCGGTATCAGGTGCCTGAAGACGATGCGAGCGCTGGAGGAGCCGGCGATTCGCGCGGCGGCGACATAGTCGCTGGCCGCGTACGACATCACCTTGCCGCGGATCTGCCGCGCGAGGCTCGCCCAGCCGACCAGTGACAGGATGAGGGTGATCAGGAAGTAACGGCTGGCGACGGACATGTCCTGGGGCAGGATCGCGGCCAGCGCCAGCCACAGCGGCAGTGTGGGCAGCGACATCAACAGTTCGATGAACCGCTGCAGCAGCGTGTCGACGGCTCCCCGGAAGTACCCCGATATCGTGCCGATAGTCGCGCCGAGGAAGGTGCCGACGGCCACGCCGAGCAGGCCGATGGTGAGCGACACCCGCGCGCCCTGCATGGAGCGGGCGAACACGTCGCGGCCGGCGCTGTCGGCGCCCCAGAACAGCAGTGTGTGCGGCTTGTCCACCGTCACCAGGTGCCGGTCGGTCGAGATCAGGCCGAACAGCTTGTACTCGTGCCCCTTGCCGAAGAACCGCAGCGGTACGGGCTTGCCGCAGTCGCTGCTGTACTCGTAGGTGAAGGTCTCGGTGTCGAGCTGCTGTTCGCGGCTGCAGATCGCCGGTCCCCCGGACCAGATGACGGCCGTCGGGGGTGCGTTCTTCAGGTCGGCGTCCTGCCGGTCGTAGGGGTTGGGGGAGAGGAAAGGCGCCAGGATCGCGCACACGTAGAGCACCGCGAGCACGACCGAACTGGCCACCGCGAGGCGACTCTTGAGGAAGCGGCGCAGCATGAGCCGCCACTGCGGCAGGGTGGCCGTCCCGTTGCCGGCCTCGGCGGGCGCGGAGAGGGTGTTCGGCTCCGTGACGGGAGCTGGTGGCGTTGTCGTCATCTCCGATCACTCTCCGAGCCGGATGCGGGGGTCGATCACGGTGAGCAGGAAGTCTGCGACGAAATTGCCGATCACCAGCAACGCCGAGAGCATGAGCAAGATGGTGCCCGCGACGTACATGTCCTTGTTGAGCAGTGAGTTGACCAGCAGTGGCCCGATGGTCGGCAGGTTGAGGACGATCGACACGATCGCCTCGCCGGAGATCAGCACGGGGAAGGTGGTGCCGAAGGTCATCACCAGCGGATGCAGCGAGTTGCGCACCGCGTGCTTCCAGATCACCTTGCGCTCCGACACCCCCTTGGCCCGCGCGGTCTGCACGTACTGGTTGTTGAGAACGTCGAGCAGATTGGCACGCATGACGCGGGTCAGCCAGGCGGTCGAGCCGGCCGCGATCACGACCAGCGGGATCCAGAGATGTTCGAGCAGATCGGTGAACTTCGCCCAGCTCCACGGGGCGTTCTCGTACTGGCTGGAGAAGAGCCCGCCGACGTCCGCGCCGAGGTGGTTGGCGGCCAGCGTCATGACCACGAGCGCGAACAGGAATTCCGGGATGGCGACCCCGATGAACTGGATCACCGTGATGACGTTGTCGGGCAGCGAGCGCCGGTGGGTGGCGGAGTAGACCCCGAGCGGGATCGACAAGCCCCAGGCGATGAGGAGGGCCCCGATGCTGAGCAGCAGCGAGAGTCCGAGTCGGCTCCAGATGAGGGAGCCGACGGGTTCATTGAGAGTGAAGGAGAACCCGAAGTCGCCGTGCCAGAAGCCGGATATCCACTTCCCGTACTGGGTGAACCAGGATTCGTCGACGCCGTACTGCTGCTTCAGCGCGGCGATCTGCGCCTCGGTCACCTCTCCGCCCTGCGACTGCAGCTGGGAGATCTTCTGCGAGAGAGCGCTGCCGGGAGGGGCGGCGATGATGGCGAAACTGAGCACGGACACGACGGCGAGCGTCACAATCATGTAGACGACGCGGCGGGCGACCACGATCAGCATGCGGCTCTCCCAGAGGTGATGGCCGGCCCGTCCGCGCTGGACGCGCTCACGAGTGCTTCTCCGGGTTCGTCCAGTACCAGCACTCGGGGTCGTAGGTGGCCGGGGCGGGGATGTGCCAGGGGCCGGTGATGCCGCCGAGGGCGAGGTTCTTCGGGCCGGGGACGTTGGCGAGGTCCCGGTTCTTGACGATCGGTTCGGGGAAGTTGGCCGTGGAGCCCATGAAGAACGGCCCGTCCTCAATGTGAATCTTGAACATCTGCCAGACCAGCTGGTTGCGCTTGACCGGATCTGCTTCGGTCTTGGCCTGTGCGTACAGACTGGTGAGCTTCTCCACCGGGTCGCCCGGCTCGGGCTCCATACGCGGGGGATGCCGCTTGAGCGGCGCGAGGTCCAGCTCCTCCTTGTTCTTGCCGCTCGCGCTGTTGGCGTACCAGGCGGCCTCCAGCGGTGCCCAGTACGCGGTGTTCACCGGGACCAGCCAGTTCGGCACCACCATGATCGAGGTGCCGTTGGCGTTGCCCCAGTTGGTGTGGGACATCAGCTGCCCGGCCGTCCACTGCTCGCCGAAGGCGGCCGGCGACATCGGGACGCGCTTCATGTGCAGCCCGATCTTCTTCATGTCGGCGACGAGCTGCTCGTCCTTGTCGGCCTCCGGCTTGGAGATGTCGGCGGAGTAGGGGACCTGAATCGTCAGGGGCGCGCCGTCGGGGAACTCCACGTAGCCGTCGCCGTCGGTGTCCTTCAGACCGATCTCCGCCAGCAGTGCCTTGGCCTTCTCGGGGTCGGGACCGAGGTAGGAGTCGCGCCACTGCTGGTACAGCTTCGGGCCGTCAGGCTCTGCATGGAACTCGGCCGTGCCGGGCCCGATGGTCCCGGTGGTGAGCTCGCCCTGGTTGAAGTACAGGCTCTTGCGGGTGGCCTTGCGGTCCCAGCCGAGCGAGACAGCCTGGCGGAAGCGCTTGTCGCGGATGAGCTTGCCGTACTTCTCGTCTTTGGCGATGTAGTCGTAGTTGAAGAAGAAGATCGAGCCGGTGCCGTCCCCGCTGTTCCATAGCAGGATGTCGTAGTGGCCGCTGTCCTTGTTCCGGGAGAGGGTGGACACGTCGGCGAGGCTGACCTGATTGAAGAAGCCCTGGCAGTAGTCGACCGCACCCTGCTGGATCTTGAGCTTGAGCGCCTCGGCGTTGGTCTGCATCGAGAAGCTGATCTCGTCGATGTAGGGCAGCTGGTCGCCGTTGGTGTTGACGACCCAGTAGTACGGGTTGCGCTCGAGGACGATGCCGGTGTTGTTGTCGAAGGACTTGCACCGGTAGCCGGTGAGCGTGGGGCAGTCGGGGTTGCGCTTCCAGTCGGCCTTCTGCTCCCACAGACCGCCCGGCGTGTCCCAGTCCTTGGGGACCTTGGTGTTGTACTTCGGGTGGTACTGCTTCAGGTAGTGCTTCGGCAGCACCCAGGTCGGGCCGTTCCTGCCCAGGCCTCCGTTGACATAGGTGGCCAGTTGCTCGGGGAAGAGCGGCTGCGGGGTGTCCCAGGTGAACTTCAGCGTATGGTCGTCCACCTTGGTCATCTTCACCGCGGTGCCCTTGCCGGAGATGTTCGACGGCGGCGGCGTCTGCGCGTTGTGGCCGGGCAGGACCAGGTCCTCCCACCAGAACAGGATGTCCTCCACGGTGAAGGGTTCGCCGTCGGACCACTTGAGGCCCTCACGGAAGTGGACGGTCCACTCGGACGCGTCGTCGTTGGAGCTCCACTGGTCGGCGAGACCGGGGCCGACGTCCAGGCCGTCGTTGAGGAAGCGCAGGGGCGAGTTGCCGTAGAAGAATTCGGCGATTGAATTGGCGTTGGCAGCGCCCGTGGCGCCGAAGGCGAGCATCTTCAGCTTCCCTCCGTACTTCCCCTCACCCGTCCAGCGGTGCGGGATGACGTAGGGGTTCACGGGGATGCGCTGCTCGACGGGCGGCAGACCCTTGCCCTTCAGCGCGGGCGACTCCTGGATCTTCGCCGGACGCTTCAGCGCCTCGGTCACGTCGCCCTTTTTGTCCGAGCCCCCGCCCGGGGACGTCGCGTCGGGCTTGTCAGAGCGACCGTCGGTGCACGCGGCGAGCATCACGCCGCCCGCGGCGGCCGCGGCGGTGCGCAGCAAGTGGCGTCGGCTGATCTGGCTCATGGTCCAACTCCCTGGACTTGGAGGCGTCGGGACGAGGAGAAGTAGCGGCAGCGTGCGCGTGCCGGTGCGGTTGAGCTGCAGAAAGCGGCCCGCTCACCGCTTGTGGCGACGCGGTTGCGTTGAGGGTAGTGAACGTTCACCTATGGGTCAATATGCGTAATGTGATCGATCACTTTTTGATGGGCGAGGAGTGAGGGCCGTGCGCAGCGGTTGTGGCGGTGCTCAGGACCCGATGGTCCGGGCCTGGGCCGGCCTCAGCAGGCCCACGCCGTGGGGCGGCAGGTGAAGGGCTTGTCGCCGGTCGTTGCCGCTCCGGGCGTCAGAAGATCCACTGCTCAGCGGACACGGCGCCGACGCGTTCGGATGCGCTTCGCAGGTGGCGATGAGGTCCCAGACCGGGCAGTGGTCGCCTAGGCAAGCGGGCTTTTCACGATCACGACGCCGGCCGGCTCCAGAACGAGTTCGTGACCGACATCGACAACCTGTCCCGTCAGCAGCTCGACCCCGCGCCTGTCGAGGCGCACGGTCGCCTTGTCCTGGCCGTGGTTGAGCAGGAACAGGAATCTGCGGTCGGCGGTGCGACGTTCTGTGACTTCCACTCCGGCGGGCGCCGCGTGGACGGGGCGGATGCCCGCACGGTCGAGGACGGCCCGTATGAGAGAGTCGAGAGCGGGCTGATCGAGGCGCGCACCGAGATAGACGGCGTGCCCCGCGCCGAGAGCGTTGTCGACGACGGCCGGCTGACCGGCGAGTTCGCCGGCCGTGTACACGGCGACGGCACGCGCTGATTCGGTGATCAGATCGTCCTGCCATCGGGTTGCGGTGGCGGCGAAGGCGTCGTCGACGAGCGACTGCTCAGCGACGGCGCGGACGGCCACCGAGTCCTCCGGCGCCAACGGGGAGAACTCTCGGATGTGCGCTCCGATGACCTCCCGCAGCCCGCCAGGATAACCGTTGGGAATGATCTGGTCGTCCTGGTCGACGATGCCCGAGAAGTACGAGATGAGCGCGTGTCCTCCGTTCTCGACGAAGCGTCGCACGGCGGCTTGCTGGGCCTCGCTCATCATGTATTGGTTGGGCACGATGAGTACGCGGTAGGGCGACAGATCCGCCGACAGGGTCACGACGTCCACCGCCACTTGCGCGTTCCACAGGGCCTGATGGTGGCTGCTCACGACGTCGGCGTAGTTGTAGGTGTTGTCCGGGTGCGCGCAGCCCTCGACCGCCCACCAGTTCTCCCAGTCCCAGACGATGGCGACCTCGGCGTGGGTGCGGGCGGTCGCCACGTCCGCGATGCGGGTCAGTTCGTCGCCGAGCGCGAGCACTTCCTGCCAGGTGCGGGTGTTCTGGCCCCCGTGCGGAAGCATGGCGGAGTGGAACTTCTCCTGGCCGAAGCGCGATGCGCGCCATTGGAAGAACATGACCGCGTCGGCGCCGTGCGCCACCGCCTGATATGACCCGAGCCGCATTCGTCCGGGCTGCTTGACCAGGTTGATCGGCCACTGGCTGACGGCTCCGGCGGCCTGTTCCATCAGCATCCACGGTTGTCCGGCACGCAGGGATCGCATCAGGTCGTACTGCAGGGCGGCCTTCGCCAGTCCCGCCGGGTCGGCTGGATTCGGATAGATGTCGAGGGCGACGACGTCGAGTTCCTCCGCCCATCGGCGGTAGTCGTTCAGCCGGAAGAACTGCATGAAGTTGGTCGTCGTCGGCACGTGCGGCGTGATGGACTTGAGCAGGTCGCGTTCGCGCGTGAAGAGTTCGAGCTGGATGTCGGAGTTGAAGCGGGCGAAGTCCAGCTCGCGCGCGGGATTCACCCAGCCTCGGACCGGTTTCGGCAGGTGGACCTGCGCCCAGTCGCTGTAGCGCTGGCTCCACATCGAGGTTCCCCAGCGCCGGTTGAGCTCCTCGAGCGACTGGTACTTGTCCTGAAGCCAGCGCCGGAACCGGTCATCGCACAGGTCGCAGAAGCAGTGCGAGTGGTACTCGTTGCCGATGTGCCACATGGCGAGTGCCGGATGGTCGCGATAGCGCTCGGCGAGCATGCGCGCCATGCGCCGGCTCCGGTCTCGGTACACCTCGGAGGATGGGCAAAAGTGTCCGCGGCTGCCCACCCCGACACGGACACCGTTGCGCTCGACCATCAGCGTCTCGGGGAAATCCTCCGCCAGCCACGGCGGTGGCGAAGCGTTGGGCGTCGCCAGGTTGACGGCGACGCCGTTCGACCAGAGAAGGTCCATGATCTCGTCGAGCCAGCCGAACTCGAAGGTGCCGTCGGCGGGTTCGAGCGCCGACCAGGAGAAGATGCCGAGGCTCACGAGCCGTACGTTTGCGGCGCGCATCAGCTCGACGTCCTCGTGCCACACACTCCTCGGCCACTGCTCAGGGTTGTAGTCCCCGCCATAGACGATGCCGGACAGTCGGTCACGAAAGGTGTTCATTGGGGGGTGGGACACAGGTCGTCTCCTTTGTCGGGTCCGCGAGGAGCGACGTCGCGGGGAGATCGGCGGTCGGGAGGGCCTTGGCGACCTTCTTCACGTCCAGCAGCTGTCCATTGCCGATGTACGAGTACATGAACGGGTCGGCGACCTGCGTGACGTCGGGAAGCGGACGCGGCGCTCGTCGACAGCTTGTCGAAGTAGTCGTGGTACGCGGAGTCCTCCGGCTGAACGGTGATTTCGGATGCTTCTGTCCGAACAGATCGATGATCTTCTTGGGCATCGTATGGCGCGAGTCGGACCCCACCAGGTGAACGCTGAAAGTTGATGTCAGGGTAAGGCGAACAACACCTAGTGAACGTTCACTCGGACAAAATAGTGAACGATCACCTTCGGGTCAAGGTCCTGTGGTTTGGAGTCGGCTGGACTGCCTGCACCGGGCCGACCGATACCGCGGGGAAGCGGGCGGGAACGGCCATAAGCGTGGCTGCCTGTTGACAGTCAGGTATGACCGTGAAACGGTTCGCGCATGGCGTCGGGTGTACGGGCCGCGCAGCGTGAGGCAACACGGCAGCGGATCGTTCAGGTCGCGGTGGAGTTGTTGATCGAGCGCGGACTGGCGGCGACGACAACCGTCGAGGTGCAGCGCGCTGGTGGGTTCAGCCGGGGCGCGTTGCTGCATCACTTCCCGACGCGCGAGGCGATGCTGGGTGCCACGATCCGGGCGCTGATGGAGCGCAATGAGGCGGCGGTGCGGCAGGCCGAGGCCGATACGCCGGCCGACCTTGATCGTGTGGAGCGCGCGATCCGGGTGCTGTGCGCGTCGATGGTGCGTCCGGCGTTCGTCGCCGAGTTGGAGTTGTGGGCGGCCGCGCGTACGGATCCCGCGTTGCGGGAGGTGCTGCGCCGTGAGGAGAAGCGGGCGCGTGTGGATCTTTACCGGGTGGTCGGAGAGGTGTTCGGCGAGGATCTGTCGTCCAGCGAGCGTTACCCCATGGTGGCGTCGCTGACTGTGCAGTTCCTGCGTGGCCTGGCGATTTCCGATGTGCTGCGCGGTGAGCGGCGCACTACCGAGCGGCTGATCGCCGATTGGGGCGCGGTCGCCCGGGCCATCCTGGAGGGGAATAACCCGTGAGTGATGTCATCGGCTATGAGGTGCGGGACCGCAAGGCCTATCTGACGTTGAACCGGCCCGATCGGCTGAACGCGATCACGGCGGAAGTGGCGCGCAGGCTGAAGGAGCTGGTCGATCGGGCCAACGACGATCCGGCGGTGCATGTGATCGTGCTCCAGGGCGCGGGGCGTGCGTTCAGCGCGGGTTACGACCTCAAGCAGTACGCCGAGCACGGCGATCTGACGCAGCCGCCGGTGTGGGATCCGATCAAGGATTACCAGCACATGAAGCGCAACACCGACGACTTCTTCAGTCTGTGGCGTTCACTGAAGCCGACCATCGCGAAGGTGCACGGCTACGCGGTGGCCGGGGGCAGCGATATCGCGTTGTCCTGCGATCTGGTGGTGATGGCCGAGGACGCCCGGGTCGGTTACATGCCCGCGCGAGTGTGGGGCTGTCCGACCACCGCGATGTGGGTCTACCGGCTCGGTGCCGAGCGGGCCAAGCGGATGCTGCTGACGGGGGACACCATCGACGGGACCACCGCCGCCGCATGGGGTCTGGTGCTGCAGGCGGTCCCGGCCGCCGAGCTCGACACCGCGGTGGAGGCGTTGGCCGACCGCATCGCCGGAGTCCCGGTCAACCAGCTGGTCATGCAGAAACTGATGATCAACCAGGCCTACGACAACATGGGCCTGCACGGCACACAGATCCTGGCCACCCTGTTCGACGGGATCACCCGGCACTCCCCTGAGGGCCGCTGGTTCCAGGAATTCGCCGCACAGCACGGATTCCCCGCCGCGGTGCGATGGCGCGACTCCGGCAGGCCGATCCCCGACGGCGGCGGCCCCATCCCCACCACAGCCGAAATCGACGAGGAGTGAACCCATGGCCCTGGCGTACTGGCCGGCCGACACCAGCCGTCCCGTCCTGGAACTGTCCACAGGCGACCTGCTGCGCGAAGCCGCCAGGGACGCCGGGGACCAGACCGCCCTCATCGAAGCGGCACCACCAGGCACTCCGTCGCCGGCCCGTGCCGAACGCACTGACCGCCGATGGACCTACCGGCAACTGCCGGCCGACGCCGAGCAATGCGCACACTGGCTGCTGACCCGGTTCGCACCGGGCGAGCGGATCACCGTCTGGGCACCCAACATCCCCGAGTGGATCATCCTGCAATACGGCGCGGCGTTGGCCGGTGTGGTCGTCGTGACCGCCAACCCGGCGCTGCGGGCGCCAGAGCTGCGCTACGTCCTTGAGCAGTCCCGCTCAGCGGGGCTGTTTCACACCGCCGAGTTTCGCGGTAGCGACATGACCGCGATCGCGCGGGAAGCGACACCGGGACTGCCGGAGTTACGCGCCACGTTCTGCTTCGAGGACTGGCAGGACACCGTACGCACCCACCAGACGGACGGCTCGCTGCCGACCGTGCGGCCCAGCGACCCCGCCCAGATCCAGTACACGTCCGGCACCACCGGATTCCCCAAGGGTGCGTTGCTGCACCACCGGGGGCTGGTCACCAACGCCCGGTTCATGATCGAGCGAACGAGCGCGGATGCAGCGGGCGGTGGGCGGCGCCCAGGCCGCTTTGGCCGGCAGGTACGGGCGTGACGCCGTTTCATCAGATCGCGGTGCCAGCGCAGGACGGTGTCAGGGTGGACGAGGAGCCGTATCCGGCGCAGGACCTTGCGGGGTAGCGAGGTTAGGAGGGCGCCTAGAAAGGCCCGGTCCTCGGGTCTGAATCTCGCTCTGTGTCGGCGCCGAGTTGGCGTTCAGGGACGGTGATCTGGTTGCGTAGGGCGAGAAATCTCCACTCCTTGTCCCGATCGCCCATGGGCAGCAATCGCAGCGTGTCTAGCATTCCCATAGATCAGACGCGGTGACTGAATATTCGAGCCCCACAAGTTCTACGCGGCCGAGGACGATCTTTTGCGTGGCGGTTGCCGAACATCCGTGAAGTTCTAGCTTCCTTGCGCTCGGTGTGTGCTCGAGTGCACCAAACCCAGTCCTGGTCCGGGCATGTGACGTTCACAAACGTAATGCCGGCGAGCTTGAGATTGACCGGTTTATCTGACTTTCGCGGCTCAGCTCCGATCTCGCCCTGCTCGTCGCGCTGCAGCACCTGCCTGGCTCGTGCCGTACCCACCGCGCCCGCCAGATCGGGAGAGAGTCTGACCGGCCGCCGTGTGCGGCATATCATGAAAGAACTCGGTGGTGGAGCCCGCCGAGGCCGCTTCCACCGAGTGGCGGCTCCGCCGCACCGGCCAATGGGTCCTGCCTCGTGATGAGAGGAATGCCCTGTGTGCGCGATGTTCCAGCCGAGCGAGCAATGTTTTGATCGCCCCTATTGGCTGCCCTTGCATGGGCACGGCAACGGCCATCCGCGGACGCCTGGAGCGAACCGGTCGACGTACTCGAGAACAAGGTGGATGAGCTGGCGGCACTCCTCGATGCGGAATCGCAGCCTGGGCGGCATACCGCCGGCACCTGGCCGCGTGCGGTTGCGTCCTCATACGCCTGCGCCCTATCGGGTGTAGGCCACTCTGGATGCACGCCCTGCCGAGGATGCGGCCGCTGGAAGCTGCGGCACGGGAGGTTGTGATGCGCTTCGACGTGATCGTGGAGACACCGCGGGGATCGCGCAACAAGTACGAGATGGACCAGGCCAAACGGCGGATCAAGCTCGACCGGCTGCTGTTCACCGCCACCGCCTATCCCTACGACTACGGGTTCGTGCCCGGGACACTGGCCGAGGACGACGATCCGCTGGATGCGCTGGTGCTGGGCGAGGTGCCGACCTTTCCCGGATGCGTGATCAGAGTGCGTCCGGTGGCGGTGTTCTGGATGCATGACGAGCACGGACCCGACGCGAAGATTCTCTGCGTGCCTGCCAACGATAGCCGCTACGCCCACATCCAGGATCTGCTGGACGTGGATGTCCACGTACTCGGTGAGATCAGTCACTTCTTCGACGTCTACATGGACCTCGAGCCGGGCAAAAGCACCGACACCCGTGGCTGGGAATCATGCGCACAGGCAGAGGACGTGATCAAGCGCGCCGCCCGTCAGGCCGCACGAGGTTCCGCCCGACAAGGCGGTCCATGACTGCCGGCGTCCTTCGACGCCGTGCTGGTCGATGCCGGAATCCGCCTCGTCAAAAGTCACGCCCGGATGCCGCGGATGAGGCCGGCGGACGTGATCTTGCCGAGGGTGCGTTGGCGCAGCTGTACGAGTTGCGGCGAGTTCACGACGCCGGGCAACGTGCGCTGGACGACTCCAGGTGACGTTCAGTGAGCAGATCGCCGGACCGAAGATCTCGGTGAAGAGCGCCGACGGCGCCGACATTCAGGGTTCCACCGCCATCGACAGCACCGAAAAGGTGGCAACCTTTACTCCCAAACAGTCGCTTCGCCCCGGCACGAAATACACCGTTGACGTGTCGGAAGCGATCGACTCGTGGGAAAACGTGATGAAGCCCTATAGCTGGTCCTTCACCACGCTGAAGCAGGCTTCGGGCCAGTGGACGTTCGACGAGGGGAACGGCCGCACGGCTGCCGACTCGTCAGGCAATGACCACCACGCGAGTCTGAACGGCACTGCGGCATGGTGCTGGGAAGGACGGGAACGCGATCTCCAACATGCCGGCGCGGGCCGCTGCCTCTCAAGCGGCGGTCAAGCAGGGCAAAGCCATCGAGGTTGCCGACGAGACGACCGCGACCAGCATCACCTACGCCCAGCCTGACGGGAAGACGTTCAAGACCGAGGTCACAACGGGCCCGGTGCGGACGAAGCAGGGCAGCATCTGGGTGCCGATCGACACCACCCTCGTCGAGGTCGATCTGTTCGAATTCCCCGGTTCTTGGCGAGACGCTGTTTGGCCACGTTATAGGACCAGGCGTGGGTTGCTACTTTTTTTTCTATTCCGAAGTGCTTCCCTGTTGCTACTTCTAGCACGCGAAGCCGGGGATCAGCGTCTTCCAGGTGAGGCGCCGCGCCCGCTTGAGATCGTCCCTTATCGCACGCGCACCACGTCGCCGAGCTTGACCCGGGCGCCCGTCCGCAGCACCGCCCGCTGGTACACCTTGGCGCCGAAGGCCAGCGCCGCGAGCACCGCCACGATCATTCCGGCCATGGAGGCCCCCACCTGCCACAGCGGCACCTCGGTGGCGGCCATCCGCACCGGCATGACCATCGCCGAGAACGGCGGCACGTACGACACCACCGTCGCCAGCGTGCCGGTGGGCTCGTTGGTGGCGTAGAAGGCCACAAAGTACGTGACCATGACGGTCATGATCAGCGGCGTCAGCACGGTGTTCACCTCCTCCTGGCGCGAGACCAGCGAGGCGAACGCGGCCGACAGGGTGGCGAAGAAGGCGTACCCGAGGACGAACCAGACCAGCACTCCGGCCACCAGCCCCGGCATGCCGGGCGGGAATTCGGAGGCGGTCCCGGAGGCCACGGCCGCGCCGAGGCCGACGGCCAGGATCGTGACCAGGTTGATCAGGCCGAGCACGCCCAGCCCGAGGATCTTGCCGCCGAGCAGTTGCCACGGCCGCAGCGTGGAGAGCAGGATCTCCACGATCCTGCTGCCCTTCTCCTCCACCACGCCCATGGCCACCATCGAGATCTGGCTGATGACCAGCATGAAGAGCACGACCACGAGCACCACCGCGATCCCGGTACGCGCGGAGTCGTAGCGGGCGTCGGCGCGCACGGACTCCGTCTGCAGCGGCGGGATGGACACGCCGACCGCGCCGAGCCTGACCTCCCGGTTGACGCTCTGCAGGAGCACCCCGAGCTCGTCGTTGATATCGCCGTCCGTGAGCACCTTCGTGCCGTTGACCAGCACCGCGTCCACGTCGCCGTCGAGCACGGCCTGCGTGGCCGCCGTCTCGTCGGGGAACGATCGCCACTCGAACGTCGCCTCCGGTGCGGCCGCCTGCAGCGGCAACTGCTGGGAGTTGACGGTGCCGAGAGTGTAGGAGTCGGGGCTGTCCAGCACCTTCGGCGCGAAGGACACCGCCGCCACCAGCACGGCCGTGATGATGAGGCCGATGACGAACGCCTTCGTGCGGATCTGCGTCACGATCTCGCGGCGGGCGACCAGCATCAATCCGTTCACGCGACGGCCTCCTTGAAGATCTCGGTGAGAGTCGGCTGCTCGATGCCGAAGTGCTCGACGTGCCCGGCCTTCATGGCGCGGCGCAGGATCTCCTGGTCGTCGCCGTCCGCCGTACGCAGGACGTGCCGGTCGCCGTTCACGGTGACCGTGCCCGGCAGGCCGTCCGCCCAGCCGGGAGCGGGATCGCGGACGACGACCCGCAGGATGGTGCCCTCCTCCGCCCGGAGGTCGCCCACCGTGCCCGCGGCCACCATCCGGCCGGCGGAGACGATGCCGACCGAGTCGCACAACCGCTCGACCAGCTCCAGCTGGTGGCTGGAGAAGATCACCGGCACCCCGCCCCTGCACCGCTCCTGCAACGCCGCGGCCAGCGCGTCCACCGCGATCGGGTCGAGCCCGGAGAACGGCTCGTCCAGCACCAGCACCTCGGGATCGTGCACCAGCGCCACCGCAAGCTGCACCCGCTGCTGGTTGCCCAGCGAGAGCGCCTGCACCGGGTCGTTCCTGCGCTCGGCCACCCCGAGCCGCTCCAGCAGGTCGCCGGTGGCCTTCTTGGCGGCCGTCGCGCTCATCCCGTGCAGGCGACCGAAGTACTCGATCTGCTCGGCGACCCGCATCTTCTGGTAAAGACCGCGCTCTTCCGGCATGTAGCCGAAGCGCCGCCGCACGTCGTAGTCGAGCGGCTTGCCCTGCCAGCTCACCGTGCCGGAGTCGGCCTGCAGCACGCCCATGACGATGCGCATCGTCGTCGTCTTGCCGGCGCCGTTCGCGCCGACGAACCCGAACATCTCCCCCGGCCGCACGGCGAAGCTGATCCCATCCAGGGCGACCTTGCCGCCGGGGGCGTCGGGGCCGCCCGCGAAGCGCTTGCGTAACTCGCTGATCTCGAGCATCAGGTCCTCTCCTTCATCATGGGTCAATCGTGGCTTCCGAGCCGTTCGCCCTGCCAGTCGCGGAAATCAGGTGCTCGATGGCGCGGGGCCGGGCCGGTGCTTCGAATGGCGTGGTCAAGTGATCTCCTCCGAGAGCCGGTGGTGGGAGCCGCCGTGATTCGTCGTGTCAGCCGGCTCCGTACGACGACCTGGCCGCCTCGACGCTCTTGCGCAATGCGGTCGCGATCGGCTCGACGGGCGCGGACAGCTGCTGGATCCGGTCCCGGCGCAGACGCGTCTCCCGCCAGGAGGGAACCACCGTCTTGAGCCGGTACGCCGTGGCCAGCGCCGCCAGGACGCGGACGTCCTCGTCCAGGTGCCCGACCGGCTGGCCGCCGCGGATGGCCCGGCCGACGCGCTCGGCCAGTCTGCGTGACAAGTACGCCTTGCGCAGCGTGATCCGCTCGACCGGGAACAGCAGGATCCGGCGCCGCTCCACACGGATCACCCGGGCGGCCGCCAGCTCGTCGCGTACCACGCGGACCGCCTTTCCGCTGTCCTTCTGCACCCACCGCCGCCACGAGCGGGGCGGCGAGTTCGAGATCTGCTCCCAGACCACGGCCCGCAGGGAATCCGGCTCGGCGGCCGGGGCGGTGAGAGCTCGCGCCTTGCCCGACTCGTCCGCCAGGTTGCCCGCCAGCAGCAGCTCGGCGAGGGTGGCCGCGCGCAGCAGGTAGCCCAGCTCGCCCTGCTGGGTCAGCTTCCCCTTCCGCAGGTCGAAGGCCAGCAGGAAAGCCGATCGGGTCAGTGACTCACTCTGCTTCACTTGCGTCTCCATCCGCCCGCTCCCCTTCTTCTTCCTGATCTGTGTCGTCCTCTGGCGTCTTCCTCGGCCGTCCGCGCGGGCGCATCCGCCCTACCCCGTCGGGCAGGCGTCCGGCCTCGGAGAGGGCCCTGCGCAGCAGGAACTCGATCTGGGAGTTCGTGCTGCGCAGCTCGTCGGACGCCCACCTGGCCAGCGCGTCGTGAACCACCGGGTCAAGCCGCAGCAGGATCTTCTTCCGCTCCACGGTGATTACTGGTAGAGCGTGCCCGTGTTGACCACGGGCTGGGTGTCGCGGTCACCGACCAGCACCACGAGCAGGTTGCTCACCATGGCCGCCTTGCGCTCCTCGTCCAGCTCGACCACGTTGTGCTCGGCGAGCTTGGCCAGGGCCATCTCCACCATGCCGACCGCCCCGTCGACGATCCGCTGCCGGGCCGCCACCACTGCGCCCGCCTGCTGGCGGCGCAGCATGGCGTGGGCGATCTCGGGCGCGTACGCCAGGTGGATGATGCGGGACTCGATGACCTTCACCCCGGCGGACGACACCCTGGCCGCAAGCTCCGTGGACAGCCGCTCGTTGATCTCGTCGGCGTTGTCCCGCAGGGACAGCCTGGGCTCGCCGTGCGCGTCGTACGGATAGCTGCCCGCGATGTGCCGCACGGCCGTCTCCGCCTGGATGGCCACGAACTCCACGAAGTCGTCCACCTCGAAGACCGCCTGCGCAGTGTCCTCCACCTGCCAGACCACCACGGTCGCGATCTGGATCGGGTTGCCGTCCGCGTCGTTGACCTTCGTCACGTCCGTCTCGTGGTTGCGGATCCTTGTGGACACCCGCCGGCGCACCGTGATCGGGTTGACCCACTGGAAGCCGGGGGTGCGCAGGGTGCCGACGTACCGGCCGAGCAGCTGCACCACCCTGGCCTCGCCCGGCGCCACCGCGGTGAGGCCGAAGTACGTGAAGAACCCGAGCAGGATCATCAGGCTGCTCACGATGACCACCCACATGCCGCCCTGCCCGGCCCCCGAGGCGAGCATGACGATTCCCACGACGAGCAGCGCGATCCCGGCCAGGTCCAGCGCCGTCGCCACCCCCAGCATCACGAACCCGTTGGCCGCCCGCACCGGGTGCTCGCTCGTGCGCGGTGCGGGCATGTCCACGACGGCGGCCTCAAGTGCGGCCCCGCCCGATGTGTTGGCCATCGTCCGTCCCTTCTCCGTGGCTTCATCTTGATAGCAAAGTGATATCACTTTTTCGGCGACTGTGGAAGGCCGGTTCTCAGGGCCCTCCGCTGCGCGGCACGACAACAGTGCCTCCTCCAGGACGGCGCCTTGGCTGGCGAGGACGGTCCGTTGTCCAACGCCGACTGGGCCGGACCAAACGCGGCGGTGCCGGCCCTGGTCATGCCGGCGGCAAATTCGGGTGCGGAGGGTCGGTGGGGTGGTGTGTGATCGAGGGATGGCGATCGAGATGGGCAGGCCGGGGGTCGACGGGCTCGGTGACGTGGTGCGGGTGCTGGGGGAGTGGCAGTACGACGGAGGGCCCGTGCAATTGCATCCGGGGGATGTGGGGTGGTTCTGGCGGTTCGGTGCGGAGCGGACGGCGGAGGCTACGCGGACCTGGAGTCGGGCTGGGGAGGTTCTGGCGGCCGGGCTGCTGGATGGTGCGGAGTTGCTGCGGCTGGCGTTCGCGCCGGAGGCGTTGCGGGACGAGGAGTTGGCGAAGCAGGTGGTCGAGGACGTGTCGGCGCCTGAGCGTGGTGTGCTGCTCGAGGGCAAGGCGTACGTCGAGGCGCCGATGGGTGCGCTGGTCCAGGACCTGTTGTTCAAGGACGGCTGGGAGAGCGGCGAGCCGTGGACACCACTTCGGCGTGACCTCGGCGCGCCTGTGCCGGATCCCGGCGTTCGCGTCGAGGTGATCGGGCCGGAACAGGCGCACGAGTGGGCCGCGGTCCTGCGGGCGTCGTTCGACGGGTCGACGTTCACCGACGAGCGCTGGCACGCGATGGCGGCAGGTGCGCCGTATGTCGACGCGCGGTGCCTGGTCGTTCGCAATGAGCCGGGCGAGGCGGTGGCGGCCGTGACGGTGTGGTCGGCGGGTGAAGGCAAGCCCGGGCTGATCGAGCCGATGGGGGTGCACCGGGCACACCGCCGTCACGGTTACGGCAAAGCGATCACGGTCGCCGCGGCGCGCGCACTTCAGGAGCTGGGTTCGTCCAGCGTGGACGTGTGCACGCCGAGCTCCAATGTCGGCGCCGTCGCCACCTACCAGTCGGCCGGCCTCGAGCAGTTGCCCGAGAGACGGGACCTGTACCGCAACGCTTCCTGAGGCTTTCGGTGTGGGGTCGGGGTGTGGCGTCCGCGCCCTGCTCGCCCGGCATGCGGAGAAAGCCGGTCTCACCCACAACATGCCGCCCCACCGGCTGCGGCACTTCCTGTTCACCTGGCTCGAGGAACAAGGCAGCGCCGACGCCCTCATCCCGCCCTACTCCGGCCATGCCAGCCGCGCCAACTGGGAGATCTCCTCCCAGGTCTCCCTGGGGGCGGACGATGAAGGACGGCGACGAGCCCGTGCAGTTCACCCCGTGCGTGGAGTGCGCCACTTTGTCATGGCTCCGCCGATCCCGATAGAAGGCGTCCGCCTGCCGCCCGCCCGCCTGGCGCGACGACCGCAGGTCCGCCGCGACCTCAGTTGCGCGTGCGGATCAGCATGACCAGCCCGGCGATGAACGACCCGAGCAGGACCGGTGACAGGACCGCGAGGGCGCCCCACACAACGACCCCGAGATAGCCGAGCGCGGACGAACCGTACGTCGGGTCGGCGTCAGCGGCCGCGAACAGCCCCAGGCCGAGGACGACACCGGCCACCGTGAGCGCGATCGGCGTCCACAGGAGCACGTGGGCCCATGCGCGGTACCTCCGACTGTAGACACGCCGGGCCGACGGCACGTTCGGCCGCGAGGGATACCCGACGGGTTCGCGCATGCCCCATTTGTACCAGTCCGCATGGGCCCCGCACCCTCAGGGACGGCCGTGGCGGGGGATCTCCTGTGGATGACCCAAGCTGGTCAAGACCGGGCACAGACGTAACGACTTGCCGCTGGCCATCCGTTCTGAGCTCCGAACGGCTTCTGCGGTTGCTCGCGGGTGGCGGTCAGACAGGTGGCGCGGTGCTCCAGGCCGGCCGGTGCGGGCGCCGTCTCCTTCCTGGGGATCCGTTCGCCGCCGCGGTATCTTCCGGCGGCCTGATGCTACGTTTGGCTCTCGAATACGCACATAAGGGGACGTATGTTCGGCATTGTCCGCCCGTGTCGGCACGCCATGTGCAAGGGGCTCTACGCGGACTGGATGGGCCACCTGTGCGGGCTCTGCCTGGCGCTCCGCGACGAGCACGGACACCTGTCCCGCCTGGTGACCAACTACGACGGCCTGCTCGTGTCCGTCCTCACCGAGGCCCAGTCGCCCGCGTCCGCGTCGCGCCGGCGGGCGGGCCCGTGTGCGTTGCGCGGCTTCAAAAGCGCTGACGTGGTGGAGTCCGAGGGGGTACGGCTGGCGGCCTCGGTGTCGCTGCTCCTGGCGGCCGGCAAGGTGCGCGACCACGTGGCGGACGGGGACGGCGTGTACGCCCGCCGCCCGGTGGCCGCCGGCGCCACCCGCCTGGCGGGCCGCTGGTCCTCGGCCGGCACGGCCATGGCCGGCACGCTGGGGTTCGACCCCACCCCGCTGACGGCGGCGGCCGACCGCCAGGCCCTCCTGGAACGCGCCCCCGCCCAGGCGCCCCCCGGGAGCAGCGCGGCGCCCGGGTTACGAGAGTTGACGGGGCCTACCGAGGACGCCGTGGCCGCCGCGTTCGCGCACACCGCGGTGCTCACGGGGAAGCCGCACAACCGGGAGGCTCTGGAGGCGGCCGGTCGCGGATTCGGGAAGCTGGCACATCTGATCGACGCGGTGGAGGACCTGGCCGACGACCGTGCGTCCGGAGCGTACAACCCGCTGGCCGCCACCGGCACCGGCCTGGAGGAGGCGCGCCGCCACTGCGACGCCGCGCAGGCCGAGCTGCGCGCCGCCGTGGACGGGCTGGACCTGCCCCGCCCCGGCCTGACCCGCGCCCTGCTCGTGCGGGAGACCGGCAGCGCCGTCTCCCGAGCCTTCGCCGCCGCCGGGATGCACGGCACCGGCCACTCGCCCGGACCCGTGCCCGGAGCCCCTCCCGGCGATCCCGGCGCGCCGCCGGGAGGACGGCCGCCGAAGCGGGACCCCGGCGGACTGCTGTCGCTGGCGTGCACCGCGCTGACCTGCTGCACGTGCGGCCTGTATCGGCCCCCTTGGGACGAGGACCGCGAGGGCTCCTTCTGCGAGCGCTTCGACTGCTCCGGCTACGACTGCTGCGGGAACTGCAGTAACTGCGGGAACTGTTGCTCATGCTGCTCGGGCGAGGACGGCTGTTGCTGCGACGGCTGCGCCTGCGACTGACCGCCGTGGGAGTCACGTCAGCAGGGTCTGGGCGATGAGCCCGGTGACCGCGGCCGAGGCGCCGAGCGAACTCACAGCAACCGGGGGGTCTCCCAGCCCCTTGATCTTGGACACCGGGTGCGCGTAGAAACTCCAGCCCACCCGGTACGGAAAGCCGCGGTCGTACATGTACGTCCACCCCAGTCCCGACATCGGACGTCCCGCGGCCTCCCGGAAGCTCGCAAAAGGTAGGCCAGGAGGTGGGGGCGGGTGAAGCCGTCGGCCATGCGGTGAGTGCCAGTTTGTCAGTCTTGCGCGCAATACTCGGCGCTGGCGATCACGAGGATGAGGCATCGGCGATGGCGCGGTTACTCCGTCGCTTGAACGACGAGCTCTCCATCGAATACAGCGTGGAGGTATCGGCATGAGCGCAGATCGGATGCTGACCTATGTCGGCGGCGATTCGGCGAAGTTCTGGGAAGTGCGTCAGGACGGCACGGATCTGAACATTCGGTATGGGCGGCTGGGCGCAGCCGGTCAGGCGCAGGTCAAGTCGTTCGACTCGGCTGCCGCCGCCGCGGCGGCGGCCGACAAGCTGGTGGCAGAGAAGTTACGCAAGGGCTACACGGAGGACGAAGCGGTCGCCGTGCCGGCGACCTCCCCTGCGGCGACCGACGGCGGCGTCGGGGACGAGGACCGGCTGACGATGCCGACCGCCTGGCTGCGCGTTCTTCATCCGCGGCGGGGTGGAGCGAAGGTCGCCGTGAAGCGGCTGGACGCGGGCGCGCCCAGGGAGCTCGCGGCAATGTTGGACGAGCGCAGGCAGGCGATCCTCGACTCGCTGGCGAGGTGTCCCGACCCGGAGATGGCCTCCGCGGGCGCGGCGTACCTGGCGGGGGAGCCCACTGCCACGCCGCTGGGCGCCGCGGTGGTCGCCGAGGTGGTGACTCCGTCGCTGCCTTGGGACGATCGGGCGTTGCTGTCCCTGTTCGCCGAGGCCTGGCTGGTCGAACGTGGTCTGGTGTTCGCGGCGGCGGCCGTGACCGAACTGGCCTCGCTGGACTGGGATGCCGACGGGCAGACATTCCGAGTCCGGCGGATGGCTGCCCGTGAAACCCCTCACCATTGGTACGGCTGGAATCGGATCGAGCTCGCCACGCGGGTGCGTGCTGTCGTCTCGGCCGCATCGGATGCCGAGTACGCCGAGGTCGTCGCGGCGCTGGCGGTGAGCCGTGAAGGCGGGCTCCACCATCGGGTGGCGGCTTCCTACCTGGCGCCGACCGAGGCCGACTGGGTCGCGGCCGACTGCGCCGAAGTGAATCGCGTCAATCCGGGGCTCGCCGCCGGCCTGGTCGCTTCGATCAGCACGCCGGAGCAGGCGGCGCTCATCGCGGGCCACGTCCAGGGTTACTCCGTGATGCACTCGCTCGCTCTGCCCGCCACGGTCGTCGACGGCATGGGCGAGGCGGCCGTGCCGGTGCTGGCCGGCTGGTTCGACGACCTCTACGACGCGGAAAGCCTGCGGCGGCTGCTGGGCATGCTCGCCGAACTGCCGACCGACGCGGCGATGCGGGCGCTCCTCGACCGGATCGACGACAAGTACACCCAGCCGGCCTTCCTGCGCGCGGCGGCCCGCTTCCCGCGCCGGGCGATGCGGATGCTGGCCGCCTCCAGCGGCAAGGCTGTGGACCTGCTGCTGCGCGCCCACGTGCTGGCCCATCCCGACCTGGTGGACGAGGTGCTGGCGAGCGTCGATGCCGCCGCCGCGCGGATCAACAAGGTCGCGACCGCCGTGACCGTCCCCACCGCTCCGCCTGAGGCCCTGCCCGAGGTGCTGGTCAGCCCGCCGTGGACGCGTCCGCGTACGGTCCGCAAGCCGGTCGTGGTGAGCGGCCTGGTGTGCACCGACGAGCCGACCGTGGTGTGGGGGCCGGGTGAGCGGGACAATTGGCGTTCCGTCCGGCCGGGGCACGGCTCATGGGATCGGGCCTATGGCCACAGCTGGGAAGAGATCGCCGGCCAGATCGCCGCGGGCCGGCACGGCTACTGGAGCCACGAAATATCCCTGTTCGTCGCCGGGCCCGAAAAGCTGGCCGGGCCGCTCATCGAGAAGTGGCGCCCATCCGATCTGTGGGGAGCCTCCGAATGGATGCCGAGGGTGGTCGCCAGGTTCGAGCTGGCAGCGCTGCCCGCGGTGGTGGACAGCGCCCGGCGCAGCCCGAGCACGATCGCTCCGGTGTTGCTCCCGTTCGCGGCCCCTGAGGTCGCCGCGCTGATGGCCGAGTGGCTGACCCGGCTGAAGTCGGTGCGCGCCACCGCGCTGGCGTGGCTGGCGCGCCACCCCGAGGCGGCTGCCAGGGCGCTGATCCCGCCGGCTCTGGGCAAGCCCGGCCCGGCCCGGCGTCAGGCCGAGCAAGCGCTGGCGGCGCTGGCCGCGGGCGGCAGCCGTGACGCCGTGGCGGAGGCCGCCGCCGGCTATGGCCCCGTCGCCGAGGCCGCGGTCGCCGACATGCTCTCGGCCGACCCGCTCGACGCGCTGCCCGCCAAGATGCCCGTGCTGCCCGAGTGGGCGGACGTCGCGCTGGTGACCCCGATCCACCTGCGCGGCGACGCGGGCGCGCTGCCGGCCGAGGCGGCCCGCCACGTGATCACGATGCTGGCGATCTCCCAGCCCGGAAATGCGTACGCCGGTCTCGCCCTGGTCAAGGAGGCCTGCGACGGCCGCAGCCTCGCGGAGTTCGCCTGGGCGCTGTTCCAGCGCTGGCAGGCGGCCGGCTACCCGTCCAAAGAGAGCTGGGTGATGGACGCGCTGGCGCTGCTCGGCGACGACGAGACCGTCCGGCGGCTGACGCCGTTGATCAGGACCTGGCCCGGCGAGGGCGGGCATGCGCGGGCGGTCGCCGGCCTGGACCTGCTGGCCGCCATCGGCTCCGAGGTCGCGCTGATGCACCTGCACGGCATCGCCGAGAAGGTCAAGTTCAGCGGGCTGAAGAACCGGGCCAGGCAGAAGATGGACGAGGTCGCCGCGGAGCTCGGCCTGACGCCGCAGGAGCTGGCCGACCGGCTGGTGCCGGACTTCGGACTGTCCGCCGACGGCAGCCTGACCCTCGACTACGGCCGCAGGCAGTTCGTGGTCGGCTTCGACGAGCAGCTCAAGCCGTATGTGACCGACGCCGCGGGGAAGCGGCTCAAGAACCTTCCCAAGCCGGGGGCGAACGACGACCCGGAGCTCGCACCCGCCGCCTACCAGCGGTTCGCCGGCCTGAAGAAGGACGTGCGCGCCGTGGCCGCGGACAACATCCACCGGCTGGAGCAGGCCATGGTGAACCGGCGCCGCTGGAGCGGTGAGGAGTTCAAGCGGCTGCTCGTCGGCCACCCGCTGCTCTGGCACATCGTGCGGCGGCTGGTGTGGGGGCTCTATGACCCCTCGGGCCGGCTCACGGGCGCCCTGCGAGTGGCCGAGGACCGCAGTTTCGCCGACGTCGAGGACGACACGCTGACGTTGCCCGACGACGCCGTCGTAGGAGTGCCTCACCCGCTGGAGCTGGGGGAGGAGCTGGCCGCCTGGGCCGAGGTGTTCGCCGACTACGAGATCCTGCAGCCGTTCCCGCAACTGGGCCGGGAGACGTATGGACCGGACGAGGCGCTGCTGGCCGAGATCGGCGCCGCCAGAATCCCCACCGGCGCGGTGATCGGCCTGGAACGGCGTGGCTGGCGGCGAGGCGTGCCGCAGGACGCCGGGTGGCAGGGCTGGATCGAGCGGGACGTGCCCGACGGCAGGACCGTCACGATCGGTCTCGATCCGGGCATCGCGATCGGCTACCTCGACTTCGCCGACGAGCAGACCCTGGTAGGGGTGGAGCTCGGCGGCCTCGATCCGATCACCGTCTCCGAGATCCTGCGAGACCTGCGGGAGATCACCCGATGAACGAACACGTCCAGCGGCCCCCGGCCGAGATCCGCCACGCCGACGAGCTGGCCCGGCTGCGGGAGAACGACACCGACGACCGGCCGCCCGGCTGGGCGTTGAGCCTGCGAGCCGCCCGGCGCTTCGTCCTCGGGGACGAGAAGCTGGGCATCAGCCGCAAGTTCGTGGGCGATCCTTCACTGATCGACCGGTCCCTGGTGACGCTCGCGACCAACCGCGGGCTGATGCTGGTGGGTGAGCCGGGCACAGCGAAGTCGCTGCTGTCCGAGCTGCTCGCTGCGGCGGTGAGCGGAACCTCGACGCTCACCATCCAGGGCGGAGCGGCCACCACTGAAGACCAGATCAAATATTCGTGGAACTACGCGCTGCTGGTCGCCGAGGGCCCGTCCACCCGGTCGCTGGTGGCCGCTCCGCTGCTGCGCGGCATGGCCGAGGGCAAGGTGGTGCGCTTCGAGGAGATCACCCGGTGCCCGCTGGAGGTGCAGGACTGCCTGCTGTCACCGCTGTCGGACCGGGTGCTCGCCGTACCGGAGCTGACCGGTCCGGACGCGATGGTGTTCGCCCAGGAGGGGTTCACCGTCATCGCCACCGCCAACACCCGCGACCGCGGCGTCAACGAGATGAGCGCCGCTCTCAAGCGCCGGTTCAACTTCGAGACCGTCTTCCCGATCGCCGACTTCGACACCGAGCTGCGGCTGGTGGAGGCGGAGGCCACCGCTCTCCTGAAGCGCTCAGGCGTCGGCGCGCCGCCACGGCGCGACGTGCTGGAGGTCCTGGTCACCGCGTTCCGGGAGCTGCGCGAGGGGCAGACCGCGCGCGGTGACGCCACCGACCGGCTGTCGGGGGTGATGAGCACCGCCGAGGCCGTCTCGGTCGCGCATGCCGTCGGGCTGCGCGGCTGGTTCCTGCGCGGCGAGCCCGGCACCGCCGCTGACCTGGTCTCCTGCCTGGCCGGCACGGCGGCCAAGGACAATCCGGAGGACCTGGCGAAACTCCGCAGATACCTGGAACAGAGGTGGCGGCACGGCGACCAGTGGAAGGCCCTGTACGAGGCCCGCCACCTGCTGCCGGGCTGACGATGGCGGTCACGTTTCTCGGCGTGCGGCACCACAGCCCCGCCTGTGCCCGGCTGGTCGCCGACACCATTCATTCCGTACGGCCTGCGTACGTGCTGGTCGAGGGCCCAGCGGACATGAACCACAGGATGGATGAGCTCCTGCTGGGTCATGAGCTGCCGATCGCGGTCTACACCAGCTACCGAGATCCGTATCGACGGCACGGTTCATGGACGCCCCTGTGCGACTACTCCCCGGAGTGGGCGGCGCTGACCGCAGGCCGTGACGTCGGCTCCGAGCTGCGTTTCATCGACCTGCCGGCGTGGCATCCGGCGCTGGCCGAGGTCCGCAACCGTTACGCCGACGCCGAGGCCCGCTACAGCGAGGTGACCGGACGGCTGTGCCGTGCCTTCGCCGTGGACAACGTGGACGCGCTGTGGGACCACCTGTTCGAGATCGAGCCGGCCGACGGGCTGGCCGAACGGCTGGCCACCTACTTCGACCTGGTGCGCGGCGACACGCAGGCCGGGTCGGACGACATGGCACGCGAGGCGTACATGGCGCAGTGGATCCGAGCCGCGGTCGCCGACGCGGGCGACAGGCCGGTGGTCGTGGTCACGGGCGGCTTCCACCGCCCCGCGTTGATCCGGCTGGCAGAGGAGGGTGACCGGAGCTGGCCGGAGATGCCGGAGCCGCCCGTGGACGCGGCCGTCGGCAGTTACCTGGTGCCGTACTCGTTCCGGCGGCTGGACGCCTTCGACGGCTACCAGTCGGGTATGCCGTCGCCGGGCTACTACCAGCACCTGTGGGAGTCCGGCCCCGCCGACGCCGCCCGCAGGCTCACCGAAGTGGTGACGGCCCGGCTGCGGGCCCGGCGTCAGCCGGTGTCCACCGCGGACCTGATCGCCGCTCGGGCCACCGCGGACGGGCTCGCGTTGTTGCGTGGTCATCCGCATCCGGCCCGGGTCGATGTGCTGGACGGCCTGGCCGGCGCGCTGGTCAGCGAGGCGATCGAGGCCCCGCTGCCCTGGGCGGTCCGTGGCCCGCTGCAGGCCGGCAACCATCCGGTGATCGTGGAGATGATCGCGGCCCTCAGTGGTGACCGGCTGGGCCGCCTGCATCACTCGACCCCGTTGCCACCCCTGGTCCGCGCGGTTCTCGCGGTATTGGGCGGTCCGGGTGAGGAACGGCTCGACCTTGGCAGGGAAGCCGACCGCGAGCGCAGCCGGTTGCTGCACCGGCTGCGGGTGCTGCAGATCCCCGGCGTGATGCGCACCTCGGGACCCCGCCCGGCAGGCGGTACGGAGCTGGTCGAACGATGGGTGCTGACCGAGTCCGACGATCGGCTGCCCGCACTGATCGAGGCCGGTGGGTATGGCGTGGACCCGCAGGAGGCGGCGGCCGCCGCCCTCGCCGAACGGATCACGGGCGCGGACCTGGACCAGTTGGCCGACGTCCTGTTCGACACGGCGCTGTGCGGCATCGGCGACCTGACCGGACAGGTGCTGGACGACCTGGCGCGGGCTGTCGGCGCGGCGGCCGATCTGGGTTCGTTGGGCCGCACCCTCACCGTCGCCCTGGCGATGTGGCGCCACGACGACCTGTTCCGCACCAGTGGCAGCACCACCTTGGGCACGGTCGTCGAGGCCGCCACCCGCCGGGCGCTGTGGCTGGCCGAAGGTGTGCGCGGTGGCCCCGCACCGGCCGACCTCCAGCGCATCCACGCCGTGACCGCCGTCCGCGACGCCCTCAGACACGCCGGCCCGTCGCTCGGCCTGGACACGCACGCGGCGCTCGGCGTTGCGGACCGGCTCGCCGCCTGCCCGGACGCGCCACCCGACCTGCGTGGAGCGTCGTTGGGGCTGGGCTGGTCACTGCGTGGTACGGCTGCCGCGGACCCGGCCCGGGCGGTACGCGGCGCGTTCGTCCCGGCGTCGGCCGGGGACTGGCTGGCCGGGTTGTTCGCGCTCGCCCGCGAGGAGGTGCTGCACACCGCCGGCATGCTGGAGCTGCTCGATGAGCTGGTCGGAAGGATGACCGATGACGACTTCCTGCTGGCCTTGCCCGCGCTGCGCCAGGCGTTCGGCTTCTTTCCACCCCGCGAACGGCACCTCATCGCCACTCGTCTGGTCGAGCGGCGCGCCGGCGGCGCATCCGGATGGGACCTGATGCGGCTGGACGCGGCACCGGAGCTGGTGGCCGCCGGTATGGCACTGGACGAGCGGGTCGAGGCGGCACTGCGCCGGGAAGGACTGATCACACCATGACCGACCCCACCCTTGAACGGTGGCGCCTGCTGCTCGGCGAGCCGGGCAGCGCCTGCCTCGGCGGAGGGCAGCTCGGTGCACGGGCCGCCGCCCGTGACGCGGCCATGGACTGGCTCTACGGCCGCGACGAGGACCTGCGCCGACGTGGTGTACGGCAAGGCGGGACAGGCGAATCAGTGCTGACCACCGTTGACTGGCTCGACGACATCACCCGGCTGTTCCCCAAGGAGACCGTCGAACGACTGCAACGTGACGCGGTCGAACGTTACGAGATCCATGACGTGGTGACCGACCCGGCCGTGCTGGCGCGCATCGAACCGAATCCCGCGCTGCTCAAGGCGGTGCTGCGGACGAAGCACCTGATGAACCCGCAGGTGCTGCGGCTGGCCAGGCGGATCGTGGAGCAGGTCGTCCGGCAGCTGATGGAGAAACTCGCCACCGAGGTTCGGAGCGCGTTCTCCGGCACCAAGGTGCGACGGCCCGGCCGGATGCGGCTGGCCCGCAATTTCGACATGGTCAGGACCCTGCGCGCCAACCTCGGCCGCTACCAGCCCGACACCGGCAAGGTGGTGATCGAGACCCCGTTCTTCTTCTCCCGCACCCGCCGCCACCTCGAGCAGTGGCAGGTGATCCTGCTCGTCGACCAGTCCGGGTCGATGGTCGACTCAGTGATCCACTCGGCGGTCACGGCGGCCTGCCTGTGGGGGTTGCCGGGGGTGCGCACCCACCTGATCGCCTTCGATACCGAAGTGGTGGACCTGACCGCCGACGTCGACGATCCGGTGGAGTTGCTGATGAAGGCCCAGCTCGGCGGCGGCACCGACATCGCGCGGGCGGCGGCGTACGGCGCGGGCCTGGTGGATCAGCCGCGCCGGGCGATCGTCGTGCTGATCTCCGACTTCTACGAGGGCGGTGATCCGCACCGGTTGGTGCGCGTCGTGCGCGACCTGGTGGCGCAGGGCAGCAAGGTGCTGGGCCTGGCCGCCCTCGACGAGCAGGCCAATCCCGCCTACGACCGGGGGCTGGCGCAGCGCCTGGCCGATGCCGGAGCCTACGTGGGTGCGATGACACCCGGCGAACTGGCGTCCTTCGTGGCGGAGCACGTGGGCCGATGAGGACAGATCTGCTCGGGCTGACGGCGGACTCCCTCGCCGCGCTCACCAACCGCGGTCTGGTCAAACGTGCCGGCAAGGAAGCCGCGCCGGAGCTTCGGACCGACGCTGACGGCACCGTGCACGGCAGCTTCTCCGACGGCCCGACCGCGAGCCTGCCTCCCGGCGGCCTCGACGTGGCCCGCTGCACCTGCGGTGCGACCGGCGTCTGCCGGCACGTCATCGGGGTGATCCTCGCCTACCAACGCCTGCCCGCTGAGACTGACCCGGGGCCTCTGTCGGCTGAGTCTGACTCGGAGCCCCTGCCGGCTGAGGCCGGCCCGGAGCCCCTGCCCTGGTCGCCGGGGCAGGTGACCGACGACGAACTCACCGCCAAGATCGGTGCCCGCCTGATGGCCGCCGCTCGCCGTACGGAAAGAACCGGATTCACCGCGCGGGTCCGCCGCGCGACCTCCACCGATCCGGTGCCGCTGGTCGAGCTGGCCACCGCGACCGTGCGCTTCCTGATCCCCGGCGACCTCGGATTCGTCCACACCGACACCGTCGCCGGTAGTCGCGATGACGTCATCGCCCTGGCGGTGTGGGCGTTCCGGGTCGCCGACGAGCTGCACCCCGGCGTCCCCGAGGTGCGGGTCGACGTCGGTGGCGAGGCCGAAGCCGGTACCGGATCCGGGTTGGGGCGGGCCCTGGGACTGGCCGGCACGGTCCTGCGCGAGGGGGCGGCGCATCTCGGTCACGGCCTCGAGGCCACCATCGCCGACGTGCAGCGCCACCTGGACGCCGCCGGGTTGCGCTGGCCGCTGCTGGCCGTCGGCGACCTCGCCGAGCAACTGGCTTCTTACCGCGACCGTAGCGCCCACTACCGTCCCGAGCTGCTCGCCGGCCACGTCGCCGAGTTGCACGCCCGGCACCGGGCGGTGACGCGGCCGGACGCCACCCTGCGCAGCAGCGTGCTCGGCACCGCCGAGGCCGCAGAGACCCCCTTGCGCCGGGCCCGGCTCGAGAGCCTCGGCTGCCGGATCCGTAGTCTCGGCGACCAGCGGATCGCCGAGGTCTACCTGGCCCACAGCGACAGTGCCATGGTGCTGGTCCTCCGCCGTCAGTGGGACGGCGACGACGACGGGGCGGCGCTGGCGCGGCGGCGGATCGCCACGTCCACGCTGGCCGCTCTGGCCACCGGCAACCTGGTCACGGAGTCCGCCGTTCGCAGCGCCAGCCGTACGGTGCGGCTGGCCACCGGGCGGATCTCCAAGACGACGGTCAGCCCGTCACGGGGAGACTGGGGTGAACTGTCGCCGTCTCTGGTGGTGACCGACTTCGCCGCGCTCAGCCGTGAACTCGACGCCCTCACGCTCCGGCCCATCCGCCCACGGGTCGAAGCGGAACTGGTCCGGGTCGTCGCCGTCGCCGGGGTGGAGGCCGTCACCTACGCCCCTGGAGACCAGCGTCTCGACGCTGTCATCGTCGACCGGGCGGGTAACACCGCCACCGTCAGGGCCGCCCACACCGGCGCCGCCCCCGGACGCCTCGACTCGCTGGCCGCCGTGCTCGCCGGTGAGGAGGGTGACCTGCGTTTCGTCAGCGGCGTGGTCGAGCGGACCGCAGGCGGTGTCGTCATCGAACCGGTCGGCCTGGCGGTCGGCGGCCGTGTCGTCGTACCCGACCTACAGCCTGCCGGGAGAAGCGGCAGGCTCATGGTCGCCGAGGACCACCGGCACGAACCACTGACCGCGGCTCTGATCGACACCCGGGGACTGCTCGCCGAAGTGGCCCATCACGGCCTGTCTCACCTGCCGCCGACCTACGACGTCCGGCTCGCCGCCGCGGCTCAGCGGTTGACCGTGCTCGGGCTGCACCGCGTCGCGCAGGCCGTCACGGCCTTCGCGGCGGCGCGGACCCACGACTCTGACGAGGTGGTGGAGCAGGCCTGGATCGATGCTTACCTGCGCCTGGACATTGCTCTGGACCTGACCTGACACCGCGGCAGCCGCCGCACCACAACCACGGAGAGCGTCATGCCTGAGAGAGAGCATCACCGCGCTCCCACCGAGTAGTGCAAATGGTTTATAGATCCCTTTCCGCTGCGGCCAGGACGCGTGCGGCTTCCCGTACCGCGGCGAGGTTCTTCTTGCCCTGCCGTGATCCGGCCAGCTTGGCCTTGATGTGGTCCCGGACCGTGATCGGTTCGTAGGCCAGCCCGGAGGCGTCATGGTGACTGGCCAGCGTCTCGATGACAGCGTCGGGGTTGCCGTCGTGGAAGAAGGCGGCTGAGCGGCGGCGCTTGATCGTGCCGTCCACGATGGGGGGCTTGACGCGGTGCAGGGTCGACATCCACCGGTCGTTGGTGAGCCGGGCCGTGAGGTCGCCGAGGTTGACCAGCAGGGCGCCGTCGGCCGGCGCGACATCGTGCCAGCGTTCGTCCCGGCCGAGGACCTGGAGGCCGGCGACCTGGTCGGCCCACAGGACGGTGACGATCCCGAAGTCGGTGTGCTCCCCATCCCGACGAGGTCGCCGTCGAGGGTGATCGTTCCTTCGGGCAGGGCGTAGTTGTTCATGCG
Organism: Nonomuraea polychroma; assembly: GCF_004011505.1. Classification (NCBI taxonomy): domain Bacteria; kingdom Bacillati; phylum Actinomycetota; class Actinomycetes; order Streptosporangiales; family Streptosporangiaceae; genus Nonomuraea; species Nonomuraea polychroma. The sequence goes on along the minus strand of NZ_SAUN01000001.1, from coordinate 7,057,858 downwards.
CAGCACGTCGATGGAGTGGTCGGTGAGCCGGGCGAAGAACTCGGGATCCAGGCGGAGAGCGTCGGCGAAGATCCGGGTGAGCGTGCGTGCGACCCGGCCGGCGTGGTCGAAGTAGGCCTGGACGGCCTCGGTGAAACCGCCGATCTCGGGCCACACGTTGATCCCGTAGTCCTCCTCGGACAGGTCCAGCGAGGTGAAGGAGCGTGCCTCCACGCCGATGTTGAAGGCCTCGAAGAAGTCGTTCATGCGGCTGGCCGACTCGACGCCGAGGCTCAGGCTCAGGGACTCGCTCTTGGGTGGGCTGTAGCCGCGGTTGGCGCCCGTGACGCAGTAGGTCCGCTTTGTCGCAAGAGGCAGGGTGAAGAAGGCGTCCATCGCCGAGGCCAGGCCGGCGATCGCCGAGTCGGGGATCGCGTGGCCCAGGATCTGGATGAAGCCCACGCTGGAGCAGGCATCGTCGATCTCCTGTGCGACCCTGCGGCGTTCCGCCTCCGGTCCTCCCTGGACGTAGGGAGATATGTCGACCGCCGGGACGGTGAAGTGCTCAGGCGCTCGTGCGGACATGGGATTCCTTTCGGCCGGCCTCGGAGATGACCGCGAGGCGCTGCAACATGGCGGTGAAGTCGATCACGCCCGGGCCTCTCGCACCACTGCCGTCCCCGCCCGGAGCGCGGCGACGGGATCAGCCGCCTCGTCCAGCTCGATGAGCACGATGCCGGCGCCGGGCGTGCGGGACATCGCGTCGGCCCACGCTCGCCAGTCCACGATGCCCGTGCCCAGTTCGGTCATGTAGGGCTGCTGCTGAGCGAAGACCGTTTCGTCGATGGTGAGCTCGACGTCGATGGGCTTGACCGCGTCCTTCCAGTGGGCCAGTGCGATGCGCTGCGCGTGGCGGCGCGCGACGGCGACGGGGTCGCCTCCCCCGAGTGCGATGTGGCAGGAGTCGGGGCACAGCCACACGTAGCGGGGATCGGTCAACGCCATGAACAGGTCGATGTCCCTCTCGTACCAGAGGGTGCTGTTGGACTCCGTGTGGAAGGCCAGCTTCACGCCGTGCTGAGCGACGGCCTCGCCGGCCACGTGCGCGATGTCGGCCATCCGGGTCATGTACGCCGCGTCGACGAAGAAGGGCGGGCGCGTCCCGAACGTCGTCCGCATGGGCAGTCCGGCGACGAGGAGTTCCGCGCCCACGTCGGCGAGGAAGGCGGCGTGTCGCTCGGCCTCGGCGACGATCGCGGGCAGGTTCTCGCTGTGCCGCCAGTCGGGTGCGGCGCTCGCGGCCATGAAGGCGCTCACCACCGACAGGCCTCGGGCCTGGAGTTCGCGGCGGAACGACGGCGCGTCGCCGAAGGCCCGCAGGGCCGAGTCGATGTCGCCGGGCGCGAAGGTCAGCTCGATGCCGCTGACGCCGGCCTCGGCCAGCGCGTCCAGCACCCGCTCCCAGAAACGGTCGGGGTTCTTGACGGCCCAGTCGCGGAAGGCGTCGGCGGAGTCGAGTCCCCAGAATCCCGGGTGATAGAAGGTGACGATGTCGGTCGCGAAGCGCGGTTCGGTGGTGTCGTCCTGCGTCATTCGGCACCTCCGCGGGAGTTGTAGACGGTGACGGCGTCGGCGTCGACGGCCTTGCGGTAGTCGCGGAACACGGCGAGCGCCTCGTCCCGGAGCACGTCCCGGGTGACCTGGATGCCGCGTGCTTCGAACTGCTCGGCCCAATCCGCGCCGAGCGGGCCCTCGTCGAACGTGGTGATCTCCTCCAGCTCCGGGCCCTCGCCGGCGACCACGAGGCCGCGTATCCCGGACCACATGGCCGCGCCGTAACACTGAATGCACGGACGCCAGTTCACGACCAGCTCGTGTACGGGCGACCCGTCGCCGCCGAGGTCCCAGCCGCCGGTCGCCGTCTGGGCGAGTCCGAGCGCGACGACCTCGGCGTGCGCGCTGGAGACGCCGGAGGCGAGCACGACGTTCACGCCGACCGAGACGATCCGGCCGGAGTCCCGCTCGGCGACGAGTGCGGCGAACGGGCCGCCGTCGCCCTCGCGCCAGTTGCGGTCGGCGAGGCGGTGCACGAGGCGCATCCGGTCGTCGCGGCCGGGGATGAGGGCGGGCACGGTGGCCAGCTCGTCGTCGATCCACGCGGGCAGCGCCACGCGGTATTCCTTGGCGATGTCGATCACGATCGTGCTTCCTCTCGATGTGTGGCGGGTGCCGCGTGTCGTCCGGCGACGGACTGTACGGGCGCCCCGTGTCGTCCGGCGACCGCGCGGGCGGCCCGTACGGCGGTCACCGCGCCGGTCAGGGTGACATTGGCGGCCATCGCGGTGGGGATCACACCGTTGCCGGCGACGTACAGGTTGTCGAAGCCCCACACCCGGCCGTCCGGGTCGCACACGCTGGTGCCGTCGTCGGCCAGGCCGGTCCGGACGGTGCCGGTCTGGTGCAGCGACGAACCGGGCGGCAGCAGCGCACACTCGGTCGTGGGATCGAACGAGCCGCACTCCTCGGCGATCGACCGGACTTCGTCGAGCGCGCGGCCGATCAGCGTGCGGTCGGCGTCGGAGTAGCCGAACTCGACGGTGATCCGCGGCATCCCGGCGAGGTCGGTCTCTGCTTCCGAGAACACGAGCCGGTTCTCGGGGCGTGACTCGACGGGGGCGTACAGCGACAGGCCCACGGAGTGCGCGAGGGGGTGGCCGTCTTCATCCACGTACGTACGGTTCATGATCTGGCCGTGGAACGGCTGTGCCGCTCCGTTCTGAGGGAGCCAGAGCACGTCCGTGCTGAACTCGCCGGGGCGCGGCAGGGGCAGGGCATCGAGGCCGATGCCGAACCGGTCGAGGTCGAGGAGCACCCGGGCGGTGATGAACGCGTGCTCGTTGAGGTAGCGGCCCAGTGCCGCGGGCCGGATGCCCGAGGCGAACAGCAGCTGCGGGGTGCGCAGCGCGTCGGCGCACACCACCACGGCGTCGGCCAGGAGTTCCCACTCGGCTCCGTCGGCGATGCGGCGCAGCCGGGCCCCGGCGACCCGGCCGTCGGAGACGATGAGCGTCGTGGCGAGCGTGCCGGTCATCAGGCTGAACCCCGGGTCCCCGCCTGTCGCGATCGCGGGGAAGATCGTCCCGGGGGCCGTTCGCGGCATGGGACCCGATGCCGTCGCGGTGACGGCCATGGGCATCGGCTGCGGTCGCCGGTCGCCGGATCCGACGCCGTCGAAGCGCCGGCGCAGGACGTCGAGCACCATCCGGCCGACCTGGGTCGGGCCGATCGCGGACGGCGTGACCGCGAGCAACCGGCGGGCGGTGTCCAGGTCCGCCGCCCAGCCGTCCGGGTCACCGAAGTCGAACACCTCGTCTCCGGCTGGCCACGGCGTCGCGGCGGTCCAGTGCACGCCCATGCCGCCCGCGTTCCACGCAAGCGCGGTCGCCGGCATCGCCTCGGCGTCCTCGCCGAAGGCGAGCGCGTGGAACATGCCGGGCGTCAGGTCGGTGAGGCTGTCGGCGACCTCACGCACCACTTCGGCGCCCGTGTACATGCCCTGGATGCCGGTGGCGACCTGTTCGTTGTAGCGCGACCAGAGGACCGGGTCATCGAGGTCGTGCAGGTGCAGGCCGGGGGCCTCGCCGATCGCGTTGCCGCCGTCGACCATCGTGATGTCCAGCGCCGGATCGGCCTCTCGCAGCAGTCGGGCCACGACAGATCCCATGATGCCGCTGCCCACGATGAGGACATCGGTGCGGGAGGTGTCGGTCACAGTGAGACTCCATGTCTTGTGCCACAGGTGATGGGAGGCGCGGGTGTTCGGTGCCCGCTCATGTGCTCGGGGTGAGCGGGCCGAACAGTTCGGTGTCCATGCGGTCGAGGGCCAGCTTGACGGCGCCGATGAGCGCGGCGTCGCGGCCCAGGCTGGTGGCACGCAACTCGACCGCAGGGGTGCGAGCGTCGCGTAACGCCGTGCGCACCCGGGGCAGCAGCACATCGGCCGCGTCTTCCAGGCCGCCGCCGAGCACGATGAGCGACGGTGCGATGGTCCACGACAAGGTGGTGAGGATCGACGCGATGTTCTCCACGAATTCGTCGACCTCCGCGAGCGCGGTCGCCTCTCCGGACCGGGCCGCGGCGAAGCGGCCGAGCGCGACGCTCCGTTCGGCCGGTTCCGGTGAGGTCAGCCAGGCCACCGGGCGGTGCTCGATCGAGCCGGTCGGTATCGACCGCGCTTCGACGATCTCACCCGCGGAGCCGTCCAGACCGCGGTGTACGGCTCCGCGGATGAGGATGCCGAGGCCCGTCCGGTTTCCGAGGATCGCCCATACGACGTTGTCGTGGTCTCCGGCCACGCCCCGCCAGCGCTCGGCGAGCGCACCGAGGTTGGTGTCGTTGTCCGCGAACCAGGGCACCCGGATCCGTCGCTTGAGTTCTGCGGGCAGGTGCACGCCTTCCCAACGCGTCGTGTGCACCAGGCGGCGGACGACCCCGTGGTCGTCGATCGCGCCACCGCTGGCGACCGCACCGGCGCGCAGCCGGTCCGTCGACCCGCCCGCGTCGTCGAGCGCCTCCAGCACCAGCGCCGCCGCGTCGTCGAGCGTGACTTGCGGATCCTGGTAGGCACGCAGCAGCCGGTGCGCCCGGCCGAGGATGCGGCCGCGCACATCGGCGATGACCGCGGACACGTCCGAGGTGGTGATGCAAACGGCTGCCAACAGCGCGTGTTCGGCCCGCAGTTCATAACGGCGGGCGGGGCGCCCGGCGTTGCCGCTGGTCGGCACGCGGTCCAGCTCGGTCACCCAGCCCGCCTCCACGAGCGAGTCCATGATGAGCTCGATGGTGCGGCGGGACAGGCCGGTGTGCTCGGCGAGCGCGGCCAGCGTCATCGGCCCGGCCGACACGGCGAGTGCCCGGAGGGCGACCGAGGTGTTGACGCGTCGGACGGCGCTCTGGTTCATCCCGGGCATCAGCACGGCTCCGCCGCCTGGGACATCGCGGGTACCACGGGGTCGTACACGCCCGTGGTGTCGGCCGCGAGCGCCGCTCCTGGCCGGCCGTATTCGCGCGCCGGATCGCCGAGCGCGCCGGTCGCCCGCCCCCAGGCCGGCTCCTGGCCCCGTACGAACCCGACCAGATCGGCATGCATCAACGTGGCCAGGTCGGCGGGCGGGTTCGGTCCGAGCGCCTGAGGGACTCCAGGTGCGTCGAGCACGTCGAAGAAGAACGGGATGTCAATGCAGTGCGCGGCGCCGCCGAACACGGGGGAGGGCCATTCGAAGGAATACAGCCAGGTGCCGGCGATGGCTTGGCGGCGGGCGGCCGCAGTGCGCGCGCAGGCGGAGCGGAACAGCGTGTCCGTCACGCGGGTGCCCGCCGCGCGGGCGGCGGCTGTGACGTCCGGCCGGGCGCCGCCGTCGAACTCGTCGCCCGTCGCGCCGAGCAGCACGGGGATGTCGTGACCATGGACGGTGAGCCCGTCGGCGATGGGCACCGGCAGGATGTCGTCGCCGACGCACGGTACGAGCACGAGCGGGTCGTCGTCGCCCTGCTCGTTCCGCAGGCTGATGACACCCTGCTGGATCTGTTCGACGGTGCGGCTGCCGAATCCGGCGCGCGTCGGCGGCACGCCGAGCCGGTGCCCGAGCCGTTCGAGGACGTCGCGTGCGGCGTCCGCGCCTACGTCGAAGATGCCGCCGGACAGGCTGACCGCGCGGTGGAAACGGCCGCTGCCCGCGGGTGAGGAGAGCAGCGCGAGCACCGCCGCGCCCCCGGCCGACTGGCCGGCGACGGTGACCCGGTCAGGATCGCCGCCGAAAGCGGCGATGTTCTCCTGTACCCAGTCCAGGGCGAGCAGCAGGTCGCGCAGCCCGAGATTCGGGAGGACGTCGTCCAGCGGGGCGAATCCGTCGACGCCCAGCCGGTAGCCGACGGTGACGCAGACGACGCCGTCGCGGGCGAAGGCGCGGCCGTCGTACCACGGGCTGGCCGGGCTGCCGGCGAGGAAACCGCCGCCGTGAATCCATACCAGGACGGGCAAGGGCATGTCGTCGTCCGCGGCCGGGGCGACGATGCCGAGGTTGAGCACGTCGTCGCCCGGTATCGACGGCTCCGGAATGGTCGTCGTGGCGTACAGCGGCACCCGCTGCGCGGTGGCACCGTGCCGGGACGCGTCGAACGGCTCCGGGAGCCGGCCACGTGGGACCGGCGGGGCGAACCGCCGGGCACCGATGGGTGCTGCGGCGTAGGGGATGCCGAGGAAGCGCCGCACCCGGCCGGTGCGACGGCCGATGATCGTGCCTGCGGGAGCATGAACGCTGACCTGCTCGCCGGGGGAGTCGAGTGAGTCCATCCGATCATCCAACACCGGTCACCTCATTCCCGTTCCGGCGATGCCCTGAACGAAGTAGCGCTGCAGGAACAGGAAGAGCACCAGCACGGGCAGCATCACGACGATCGCACCCGCGAGCTGCAGTCCGTAGTCGGTGACGTGCGACGCGGCCTGACTGGTGGCGGCGAGACCCACCGGGAGCGTGTAGCTGGACATGCTCTGAGCGACGATGAGCGGCCAGATGAAGTTGTTCCACGAGGTGAGAAACGACATGATCGTGATCGTCGCGACGGCGGGGCCGGCCAGCGGCAGGAAGATCCGGAAGAAGATCCGGAACTCGCCGGCACCGTCGATGCGGGCCGCTTCGAGCAGGTCGCCGGGGATCGACATCGCGTACTGCCGCATGATGAAGACCGACATCGGCATCGCCACGCCGGGCAGGGCGATACCGGTGAGAGTGTCCGCCAGACCCAGGTCGACAGTGATCACGAACTGCGTGACGAACACCGCGGTGAACGGCACCATCATCGCGGCCATGACGGCGCCGAACGCGAGCCGCTTGCCCGCGAAGTCGAGCTTGGCGAGCGCGTAGCCGGCGGCGGACGCCGCCACGATGTTGCCGGCCACCACGATGATCGCGACCACGATGCTGTTGGCCATGAACCCGCCGAAGCCCTCGGTGGCGAACAGCCGGGTGAAATTGTCGAGGGTGATGTGGTGCGGAAGCCAGGCGCCGGGGTCGGAGCGGATCTCGTCGAGGCTGCGCAGCGACCCGCTGATCACCCAGACGAACGGAAGCATGGTGAGCAGCGCGCACAGCACCAGCGCGCCGTACAGCAGAGACGGGGTGACGGACCGGTGGCGTACGGCGACCTGGTCGTCGATCATTTCGGTGTCCCGCACCGTGGCGACCGTGGTCATGCGCGGGGCCTCAGCAGCCGGAACTGGACGATGCTCACCAGCATCACGAGCACGAGCATCACGAAGGACGCGGCCGAGGACATCCCGAACTCACCGGATCCGAACTGGTGGTAGGTGTACAGCGCCACCGATTCCGTGGAGCCCAGCGGGCCGCCGTTCGTCAGCAGGTACGGCTCGTCGAACACCTGGAGGTAGAAGACGGTCAGCAGCACCGACACCATGAGCGTGGTGGGCAGCAGCAGCGGCAGGGTGATGTGCCTCAGCTGCCGCCACCGGCCGGCCCCGTCGATGGAGGCGGCCTCGTACACGTCCTCAGGAATCGCCTGCAGACCGGCGAGGAACAGCACCATCGCAGTGCCGAAGTTGCGCCAGACGCCGAGCAGGATGACCACCGGCATGGCCAGGTTCGGGTCGTCCAGCCAGTTCGGTCCGGCGAAGCCGACGGTGCCGAGCACCTTGTTGACCGTGCCGTTGGCGTTGAAGGCGTACTGCCAGATCAGCGCGACCGCCACGACGTTCGTGACGACCGGTGCGAAGAAGACGACGCGGAACATGCCGCGCAGCCGCCGGATGCCTGCGTTCAGCACGAGGGCCAGGGCGAATCCGATCCCCATGGTCAGCGGCACACCGACCGCCACGAAGAGGGCGGTGTTGAGGATGTCCCGCAGGAAGATTTCGTCCTGGAACAGACGGAGATAGTTCTCCAGGCCGGTGAAGTCGACGGCGAACGGATTGCGCAGATCCGTGCCCCGCAGGTCGGTGAGGCTGAACCCGAGCGCGGCGACGGTGGGGATCGCCGTGTAGAGCAGGAACACGAGGGCGAACGGTGCGAGGAACAACCAGGCGACAGCCGTTCGACGGGAGCCCCGGGACCGACGCGCCGTGCGCGCCGCCCTCGGGACGACGGTGGTGGTCATGCGGAGATCACCCCGTGCCCGTGCCGAGGCTCTCGGCGTACGCCTGGACGCTCGCGGCGGCCTTTTCCGCGGTCTGCTTGCCCTTGGCCACCGCTTCCATCTCCTTGCCCAGCCGGGTCGCGACCTGCTGCCAGGTGCTCACCTGCGGGAACGTCCGGGTGTTCTTCAGCTGGGTCAAGAAGGCCTCGAGGAGCGGCTGGCCCTTGATGGCCGGGTCGTCCCAGGCGGACACGACGGCCGGCAGCGAGCTGTACGCCTTGTACTGCGCGACCTGGGTGCTCGGCTGCGAGATGTACCGGATGAGCTTCCACGACGCGCTCGTGTTGCCGCTGCCGGCGAGCACGCCCCAACTGCCGCCCGCCGAGAAGGAGACGCTGCCCGACGGCCCGGCCGGCAGCGGTGCGGTCGCGACGTGAGACGCCGTCCAGCCGGTCTTCTTCGCGGCGGTGTCGAGCTGACCGACGACCCACGGGCCCGTGATCATGGAGGCGGTCTTGCCGGCGACGAAGTACGGCTGCGCGTCCAGGAACGTGGGCCCGCTGGTGTCGGCGACGCCCGAGGTGAAGAACGACGCGTTGAACTTCAGCGCCTCGACCATCTCCGGCGTGTCGAGTGTCCACTTGCCGTCGGAGGAGAGCAGTGAGCCGCCCGCCTGCCAGGCGTACATCGCGACGTCCTGGCCGTTGAAGATGTCCCAGCCGATGTCGGCCCCGAGGCCGCGCCCCGCGCCGGCGCCCTGGAGCGCCTTGAGGAACGGCACCATCTCGTCCCACGAGGCCGGCGCCTTGACACCCGCCTTCTCCGCCAGGTCGGAGCGGTAGACGAGCGCATAGGTGTAGGCGTACCAGGGCACCGTGTAGGCGACGCCCTTGACCATGCCCGCCTCCCAGAGGCTCTTGAAGAAAGCACCCGGGTCGACGAGGCCGTCCGGAACGGGCTGAAGGATCGACGGATCGAGGAACTGCGCCTGCGACTCGGGGAAGAGCTGGGCGACATCGGGTCCCTTGCCCGCCGCGATCGCCGACTGGAGCTTGGTGTAGTACTCGGCGTTGGGGATCAGCGTCAACTTCACGGTGATGTCCGGGTTCGCGGCCTTGAAGGGCGCGATGACCTTGTCGAGCACGTCGGCATCGCCCTGGGCGGCCCAGACATTGATGGTGCCGGTGGCCGGGGACGCGTCGATGGGCTTGACGGTGCCTGTCGCGGCAGTGTCATCACTGCGCCCACAGCTTGCCAGGGAAAGGGTGCAGCTGAGAGCTATGCAGGCGGTCAGCCGTAGGGCACCGCGTCGGGAGAGATTGGACACTCGGGGGCTCCTGTCACATGAAGGCGCTGATCATGGTGGGGGATTTCCGGCGAAAGTAGCTTTTTTGAGCAAAATGAGCCGGATGGCGCCTATGCAGCCGATATGGACGGTATGTATGGCGTGTTTCGGCGGTGCAGCGGACCCGTCACGGAACAATTTCGGAACTTGTAGCAAAATTGGTTCGTCACACTCTGTGGCAGCAGCCGTCTACGCGCCGGCCCTGGTCGCTCCGGGGTTGTGGGTGATTGGGTGGGTGGTGGCGAGCGCTGAAATCACGAAGAGTGACGATCGGTCGGGCGTAGCCCGATGGGCTCGGCCAGGACCTGTCGCGGCTACCGCTCGTGCGACGTCGAGCCGTCGTGCGAGGGCCGGGCGCGGATCTGCAGCAGGGAGCCCACGTGGTCCAGTTCCAAATGGATGATCTCGTTGGTGCCCGTTTCGAGCAGGGGTGCCGGGATGTACAGGGTCTGCTGAGGTCCTCGCTTCCAGTAGCGGCCCAGCAGGACGCCGTTGATCCAGACGTACCCCTTGCCCCAGCCGGGCAGAGCCAGGAACGCGTCCGCGGGCTCGGCCACCTCCAGTGTGGTGCGGAAGAACGAGAGCGGCTCGCTCGTCGTTCCCGGCTGAAATCTCAGTCGAGACATGTCCTCCAGCGGGATCGGCCGCGCTGTGTATCCGTGCACGAATTGGTGGTGGTGCAGGACACCGCCGAGGATGCCCTTGCGCTCGCCGAGCAGCGGACCGTAGTTGGTCCGTCCCATCGATTCCACGAGGATCTCCAGGGCCGCGTGCCCGGCCGCGAGCAGTACGGGGTGATCGGCGTCCCGCTCGACGACACCTGCGAGGCGGCCGTCGACGAAGACGTGCGCGCGGTCGTGCACGCCGCGCAAGACGATCGGGTACGGCCCGCGCGGTCCAGGAACGGTCGCCTGGTACAGGACCAGGCCGTGGTCCAGCCCCAGATCCTCGAACGTCGGCGGCACCGGCGCGGTGGTCTCCGGCCACGCGATGGCGTCCAGTGCCTCGTGCAGCCGCACCGAATGCGCAGGGCGTAGCGTGGCGGGAGACAGTGTGGCGGGCATGGCGGGCACGCCGGGGGGTTCGCCGCCGTAGCGGGAGAGCACGTCCCGGAATCGCCAGTACTTCTCGGTGGGCGCGCCGCCCTCGTCGATGGGCGCGTCGTAGTCATAAGAGGTCACCGTGGGCCGCCATGGGCCGGCGCTGTCGTCCCCGGTGCGATTGGCGCCCGCCCACGTGCCGAACGTGGTGCCGCCGTGTGCCATGTACAGGTTCACCGACGCCCCCGCGGCCAGGATCCGCTCCAGGGTGTCCGCGGCGTCCTGCGGGTCGCGGGTGACGTGCTCGTGCCCCCAGTGGTCGAACCAGCCGCACCAGAACTCCATGCAGAACAGCGGGTCGTCCGGCCGGTGGGCACGCAGCGCGGCGAAGGCCTGCTCAGGCTCGGAGCCGAAGTTCACCGTCGCCAGCACGCCGTCGATCGTGCCACCGGTCAGGCAGTGGTCGGCCGGCCCGTCGGAGGTGAACAGGGGCACCTCGATGCCGCGGCTGATCAGGCCGTCCGCCAGGTGACGCAGGTAGGCGTGGTCGCTGCCGTAGGAGCCGTACTCGTTCTCCACCTGGACCATGATCACGTTGCCGCCGCGGCTGACCTGGCGCTCGGCCACCTGGGGGATCAGCCGGTCGAAGTAGCGGTCGACGTGGGCCAGGTAGCCGGGGTCGCCGGCCCGGACGGTGCCGGTCAACCAGGCGGGCAGCCCGCCGTTGTCCCATTCGGCGCAGATGTACGGCCCGGGCCGTACGATCGCCAGAAGTCCTTCGGCCGCTGCCGCGTCGAGAAACGCGCCCAGGTCGTCGAGGCGGCGATAGTCTCCCGGTCGCGGCTCGTGCAGGTTCCACGGCACGTACGTCTCGACCGTGTTGAGGCCCATCGCGCGCACCATGGCGAGCCGGTGCTTCCATTGCTCGGGGTGCACGCGGAAGTAGTGCAGAGCGCCCGACAGCACCCTGAAGTCGGCGCCGTCCAGCCGGAATGAGCCGTCATCGACGGAGAAGACACGCACGGGCGGGTCACCTGCTGATTCCGGCGGTCATGCCGTCGACGATCCGGCGGCCCAGCCAGATGTAGAGCACGATCATGGGATAGACCAGGATCACGATGCCCGCGAACATGCCGCCCCAGTCGGAGCTGTACTGCATGCTGCTGTACAGACCGAGGAGCGCGGCAGGCAGGTTGCGTTCCTCAGGGAGTGGGGCGATCAGCAGGGCGAGCAGGGTCTCGTTCCACAGACCCATGACGTTGAGCACGAACACAGTGGTCAGACCCGGCCTGGCCACGGGCATGATGACCTGAACGAACGCGCGGAGCGGGCCGGCGCCGTCGATCTCGGCCGCCTCCTCGATCTCGTGCGGCAGCGAGCGCATGTAGCCGGTGAGCACGAACACCGCGAAGGGCACCGACAGCGCCACCTGGAAGACCAGCAAGGTGATGCGGTTGTCCCACCAGCCGGTGACCCAGTCCTCCATGAATGTGTAGACCGACAGCTTGACCACCACGATCGGCACCAGGATCGTCTGAATCGGGATGCTCAGCCCCATCGCGAAATAGCTGATCGTGGGGGCGGCGACGCGCCGGCTCGAGCGTGCCAGCACATACGCGGCGGGGGCGGAGATCGCCACGATCAGCACGGCGCCGAACGCGGTCAGCACCACACTGTTCAAGGCCGCGGACGAGAATTCGGCCGCCTGCCACGCCGAGCTGAAGTTGTCCCATCGCGGGGTCGTCGGCAGCGCGAACGGATGCAGCCACACGTCCCGCGAGTCCTTCAGCGACTGGATGCCCACCCACGCGATCAGGGCGAGGTTGAAGGCCACCCAGGCCCACAGCGCGACAGCCGTGGCCCTGGGCAGCAGGATGTCCCCGATCAGACGTCTCATGACAGCTCCACTCGATCACGCCGGGTGATGCGCCGGGTCAGCACGATGAGTACGGCCGTCACAAGGAGCGTCATCACGCCCATGGCCGCCGCGCTTCCGAGCTCCGGCAGGCCGGCGCCCTTCACCACGATGTACTGCTGCACCGCGATCGTGCGGGCGGGGATCGGCGGTGCGGCAGCGGTGCCCGCGGTGGTGAAGGCCAGCACGATGTCGAAGATCTTCAGGCTGCCGACCACCCAGAGTACGGCGGAGACCGCGAAGACGTCCCAGGTCAACGGGAGCGTGATGTGCCGGAACTGCTCCCATTTGGTGGCCCCGATGAGCTGGGCGTCCTCGTACACGTGCGCCGGGATGGCGTCGGCGGCCGACATCATCAGCGCGACGTAGAAGCCGGTGCTCGACCAGATCAGCCCGCCCACGATGCAGCGGAACACCATCTCGGGGCCGAGCCAGGGCTGCGGATCGAGGCCGAACCAGCCGAGCACGGTGTTGACCGCGCCCTCGGGGTTGAGCAGGAAGCCGACCGCCGCGCCGATCGCGATGATCGAGATGACCATCGGCAGGAAGACGACGGCCCGGATGAAGGCCCGCCCCTTGAGCTGCCTGAGCACGACCATGGCGAGGAAGGTGATGGCGAAGATCAGGCCGCCGCCGACGATCGCCATCACGAACGTGTTGGTGAAGGCCGTGGCGAAGACCTCGTTGTGCAGCAGCGCCACGTAGTTGTCCAGCCCCCGCCAGGTCATCTCCGAGCCGGGTCCCGACCATCTGGTGAGACTGACCCAGATCCCGAACAGGGAGGGCGCGACGAACAGCAGGGTGTAGACCAGGAGCGCGGGCAGCAGGAAGGGCCAGAAGGCCCGTTCATAGGTTTTCATCCGTTCGCCAGGTGCTCCGCCGTCCGCTTCTTGCCCTCCCGGACGAACGTGGTCGCGTCGATCTTGCCGGAGAGCAGCTTGTCGCTCAGAGGCAGGAACATATCGCCCCACCAGGTCTTGTCGGCACCCGCGTAGTCGTAGCTCAGGTGCGTCTCCTTGGCCTCCAGCACCGCCTTCTGCACGTCCGCCATGTGCGCGGGCGCGGGCACGTCACCGCGTGAGGGGATGTTCAGCGCCACGGTGGAGAACTGCTCCATGTACTTCTTCTGCAGCGCGAAAGCCAGGAACTTCTTGGCCGTGGCGACGTTCTTGCCCTTGGCGTTCACGCCCCATCCGAGGGTTCCCACCTCGATGGACCTCTTACCGCCGGCGGGGACCTGGAACGAGGCGACCTTGAAGCCGGGAGCCAGCTGGGGCTGGACCTCGCTGGCCAGCCAGGTGCCGTTGAGGTTCAGGTCGTATGTGCCCTGCGCCCAGGCGTTCTGTGCGGCGGGGAACTTGGTCGCCATGAAGTCCCGCTGGAAGTAGCCGCCCTGGGCGAGTTGCTCGACCTTCTTGGCCGCGTCGAGCACCTGGGGCTTGTCCCAGTTGGCGGCGTCCTTGGCCAGCTCGGCGAGGCTCCCCGCGCCGTTGGCGCCCACCAGCAGGCTGTAGAACCAGTAGACGTTGTAGAAGGCGATGGTGCCGTCCTGGCCGATCGGGGTACGGCCGGCCTTCTTGGACTCATCGAGGAAGGCGATGAACTCCTCCCAGGTCTGCGGGTTCAGCCCGGGGTGCTTGGCCGCGTTGTACCAGACGGCGGTGGAGATGATCGTGTGCGGAAGGTAGGCCAGGCCGTTCTTGCCGGAGGAGGCCCGCCGTACCGGCTCGGGGAGCACCTCCTTGACCGTCTTGCCCTCGCCGGGGACCTGCGCGTTCTCCACGTCGTCCAGCGGGCCGATGATGTGCTGGGCGGTCAGGGTGTCGATGTCGCCGGTGGTGGTGTCGAACAGGTCGGGGCCCTGGCCGGAGGCCATCTCGGCGTTGAGGTTCTCGTTGCCGGTGCGGCCGACGAACTTCAGGTCGACCTTGGTGCCGGTCTCCTTGGCGAAATCGTCGAGAATCGTCTTAATGATCTTCGCCTGGGGCTCCGCCGCGCCCCAGGACGAGCGGTAGGACAGGGACTGCTGGGCGGGTTCACCGCTGTTCTTCTTGCCGCACGCGGCCAGGCCGAGGGCACCGATCAGGAGGAGAGCCGTCATTTTACGCATGGTGGGGGGCCTTTCCTATCGAGATGACGGTTCGGGTGTGCCTGGCCTGTTCCGCGGCCCAGACCACCCGGTGCGTGGCGAGGCTGGCTTGTGCGTTGGTCGGGACCAGGGCCGGGTCGTTGTCGCGGACGGCGGCGACGAACGCCTCCATCAGAGCTCCGTCACCACCTCCGTGCCCGGAGGCGGCCGAGGCGTCCGCTCCGGCGAGGGCATCGATCACCGACACCTCATTGGTGAGGAAGTCGTGGACACGGAGCGTCTCGCCGTCGCACTCGATCGAGCCGTGCGTGCCGAAGATCCTGGTCTTCCTGTGCTCGAGCGCACCGAACGCGGTCATGGTACAGGTGGCGCTCGTGCCGTCGGCGAACTCCATGATCACCACCTGGCTGTCGACCACGTCGTTGTCGCAGGCGTAGACGCATCTGCCGTACGGGCCCTCGCGCAGGGCCGTGAGCACGCCCTTCTCGGTGAAGTCACGGGTGATCGCGCCCAGCGGCCAGACGTGCCGGTCCCTATCGGCGAGGCACTCCATGTACAACTGCCTGGCCGAGTAGGGGCAGGTGGGTTCTATCGAGCAGTCCAGGCATCGGTCGGCAGCCCCCGCGGGCCTGCTCTCTTTGGTGAAGTGGACGAGCTTGCCAAAGGAGGAGACCCGCTCGGGCACCGCACCCTTGATGTGCACGATCCAATCGAGATCATGGCAGGCCTTGGCGAGTAGCATCGGGGCCGACTCGGCCTCGTTTCGCCAGTTCCCCCGCACGAAGGAGTGTGCCTGGTGCCACCAGCCGACCTGCTCCAGGTGCTGGATGTTCATGATCTGGCCGATCCGGCCCTCGTCCAGGAGCTCCTTGAGCCTGGTGGTGTAGGGCGCGTAGCGCAGCACATGGCAGACCGCCAGGATCACGCCGTTGCGGTCGGCGGCCTCGGCGATGGCCGTGGCGTCCTCCTCCGTCGGCGCCATCGGCTTCTCCAGCAGGATGTGGTAACCCAGCTCGGCCGCGCGTACGGCGGGTTGGAGGTGCAGGCGGTCCTGCGTGGCCACGATCACCGCGTCGGCCAGCCGCCCGCCGGCCAGCAGGTCCCGCCAGTCGGCGAAGACGCGCTCGGCCGGGATGCCGTGCTCGGCCGCGAAGTCCGCGCGCCTGCCCTCGTCGGGCTCGGCGACGGCCACGACCTCGGCCAACCCGCCTTCGCGCGCCAGCCTGGCGTAACCGCTGCCGCGCAGGCCCGCCCCAATCACGGCAAGAGTGACCATCCGCATCCCCCACAGGTTGTACATTATTAATGAAAGATGTTTTTATTTCTAGGACGCAGCATCTGTCAAGGGGGGCAAGTGTGACAATTCGCGGCGGCGACACCTCGCGGCTTCGCCGGATCAATCTGGTGACGACGCTCCGGACGGTCCGGTCGCGGGGGCCGCTGGGACTGACCGACCTCGCCAAGGGGGCCGCACTCTCCAGACCGACCGTCGAGGGCCTGGTCGAGGAGTTGCTGGCGGCGGGCTGGCTCAGGGAGTTGCCGCCGGAGAGCGGCCAGATGGGCCGGCCGGCCAGGTTGTTCGCCTTCCACGCGACGGGTGGCCACGTGCTCGGGATCGACATCGGCTCCTACACGCTCAGGGCCAGCGTGGCCGATCTGGACGGCACGGTCGTGGCCGCGCACGATGAGCAGATCGCCCCCACTGCCGGCCGCGCCGAGCGACTGGCGGGCCTCAGGACAGCGATCGGGGCCGCCCTGGAGGCCGGCGGGCTCACCGCGGACCGCATTGCCGCCGTTTGCGCCGGCACCACCGGCGTGGTGACCGCCGAGGGCGTGGTGAAGCTGTCGGTCGGCCTTCCTGAGTGGACCGGCCTCGATCTGGCGGGCGAGCTACGCGCGAGCTTCGGCTGCCCCGTGCTGGTGGAGAACGACTGCAACCTCGCCGCGCTCGCCGAGCGTTGGCGGGGCCAGGCCCGCAGCGTCGACGACCTGGTGTTCGTGCTGTCCGGCGTGCGCACGGGCGCGGGCATCCTGGTGGGCGGCAAGCTGCTCAAAGGCGCCAGGGGCGGTGCGGGCGAGATCGGCGCGCTGCCGCTGGTGGGCTGGCACCGCGCGCCCGTCCATCTGACGGGTTTCCAGGGCCTGCCGCCCGGCACGGCGCCACAGGACGCCGCGGCCCAGGTCTTCGCCGCGGCCAGGTCCGGCGATCCGGGCGCGCAGTGGGCGGTCGAGCAGTACGCGCGCGACCTGGCAGAAGGCATCGCCGCGTTGGTGCTGACCGTGGACCCCGAGCTGGTGGTACTCGGCGGCGGCGTCTCGCGCTCGGGCGACGTGCTGCTTGCGCCGGTGCGCCGGCATCTGGACCCGTTCTGCCTCGAACCTCCCGCGGTGGCGATCTCCGATCTGGGGGAGCAGGCCGTGGTCCTGGGTGCGATACGGCGCGCGCTCGATCACGTCGACGCCCGCCTCTACGACTTCGACGCTCCCCTCCCGAAGCCCTCCTCTTGACGATCAACGCGAGTCTCACCGCGGCAGCCGCCGCCGACCGCGTTCGTTGCTCCTGCAGCGCCGCAGACAGGGCCCGTCGCCTGACCAAGGCGACGGGCCCCGAATCTGCTTCCCTCACCGAAGTCCTCGGTGGCGGCTACCTCGTCGGGCTGCTCGTCACCGAACGAAGAGCCGGCAGGTTGTAGAGCTCCAGCTCATAGACGGCATACATGCTCCAACGGGTGTAGTTCGCATCGTTGATCTTCAGACGCAGTTTCCTGACGCCCTGCAGGTCAGGAAGATCGGCGACCGAGTACTCCATGATTCCGTCGTCGTCGTCGTGCGTCCACCGGAAGGCGACGCCCTGAGCGGCGGTCGTCCAGTCGGTGCCGTTGGCCGAGACCTCGACGTCGACGTCGGTCAGGCCCTGCGGAATGCCACCACGGGTCGCGACCACGAGCGTGTTGAACGCCTTCGGCTCGTTCCAGCCCAGCACGATCTCGTGCGGGAACGGGTTCGCGTCGGTGTAGCCCTGCTTGGCGGCGAACATCGTGCCGTATTCGCCGTCGACCATCTTCTGCGGGCCGTATTGCACGCCGCCATCGCCGTCACGGGCCGCCGAAGCCGACACCGCCGAATAGCTGCGGGCGATGTTGGCGTCCGCCGTGTTGACCGCGCCCTTCACGAGGGTGAGCTCATAGGCCTTCGCGGTCTTGCCATCGCTTGCCAGCGTGCGGATCTCGACCTTGTTCTTGCCGTTCGCCACGTTGACGTTGACGGTCGCACCATTGGCCACGGCGCTGCCATCGACGGTGATCGTGCCGCCGGCGTCGGTCAGCGTCGGTGTCAGGCCGACGGTGCTCGCCGCCTGGTCGACGAGCAGCGCATAGTCACCGCGATGCCCCTCGAACCTGAATTCCGCGACATTGGTGAGCTTCAAGTCCTTCAACGTCGCGTCGAAGTGCTGCTGCCCAGGTGCGAGATGCACGCGGAATCCGTCGAACCGCACCTCTCTGTTTTCGAGGTTGGTGATCTCGATGCGGTGCTTGCCCGGTGGCAACCCGGTCTTTCGATATGCGGTGACGCGGTCGTACGGGACCGCCTCATAGAGATCGATCACCGTGGCCGGCCCACCGTCGACCGACACGGACGCCTTTCCGGTCGTCGTGTTCTTCTCGAAGAACGCGTCGATACCGGTGCCGTCGAACTCGTAGGTCGCCTTGTCGCCGGCGGTCTTGCTGAGGTGGACGCTGCCGAGGTAGGCGGACTGCCGCTGCCTCGGCGCCCAGCCGGCGGAGTAGCTGATGTTGTCATCGGTGCTGTCGAGCAGGAACGTACGCGGGACAGCCTGCCCCTCATAGGGGCTTGTCGGCTGGGGAATCGCGCCGACGGTCTCGCCCGCCGCCGCCCGCACGATGTAGCCGTGCAGAGTATCGAGATATGCCGGGTCGAGTGTGTAGCGCCGCGGGTCCTCCGGGCTGATCGCACTGTCGACGATCTGCTCCGCCAGGGCCGGGTTGCGCTTCCTCAGGATGTTGAGGAGCTCGTAGTCCTCAAGACCATCGCGATGTGCCTCGAGACGCAGGCTACTCTTCACCGTCAAGTTGGCCTTGTCGGGATAGACGATGTAGGAGTCGCCCTTCCAGGGGCCCACGTACCACGCATTCCACGCCCAGTGCAGATGCCCCTGTACGCCCTCGCGCTCCAGGTCCCAGAACAGCATGCGGCCGGTCATCGTGGGCTGCGTCCAGAACCGGTTGAGCCACGGGGGAGTGTTGACCTCACACGTGTAGACCCACAGGGCCTGACCCGCGGCCTGCTGTGCCTTGTAACCCGCCTTCTTGTGCTCGAATGCCGGCGTCAGCGGAACCCAGGTGTCGACATAGGGCTTGGTCTTGTCGTCGAGCAGGATGCCCTCGGGATCGGCGTCCATGGTGCGGAAATCGGCGCCGATGTCGGCGTTAATCTGCTGAATCTTGCGTGCGACATAGGTCCAGAGGTTGCGCTGGTCGGCCGTGATGGGCTCGTCACGAATGTGCTGATACCACGTCAGGCCGTTCGTCCAGCCCTTGCTCTTCAGATGCTGGTGCAGCGCGGTCAGGTAGTTCGTCAGGAAGGCGTCGGTGACAGGCAGGCTGTCCGGCAGCTTGGCGTTCCAGCTGTCGTCGGGCTTTTCGCTGTCCGGCATCTTGTTCAGCGCGTGAATGAGATGCTGGTTCGCGAAGTTGGTGATCCCGTGCCGCTTGAACGCCTCGACGTAGCGGTCGAAGTTCGTCCAGTCGATGTCGCTCGGGATTCCCCGGACGAATTCCGAAAGCTCAGTGCCGGTGGACTGCAGGAACAGGTCGGTGCGGAGCCAGACCATGTTGGTGCGATATTCGGCAAGCTTGCGTGCGAACTCGTCCATGAGGTCGAACCACGCGTCGCTGTAGGTCTCGACGCCGTAGTAATACTTGCCGACGTCGTAGGCCTGGCCGGCCTCACCGTTCCAGCTGAAGCCGTCCCAGGTGAAACCGTTCGTCATCGTCCAGTGGTAATTGGTGAACGGTGACTTGTCGATCGTGGGGATCTCGACGTTGTGCACGCTGAGCTGGATCGGGACGGAGTAGTCGCCGCGAGTCGTCTCGACCGTCGCCGTGCCGCGATAGGTGCCGGGCGCCGTGCCGCGTGGCACGAAGCCGGTCACGAAGACGGGCTGAGTCTGGCCGGCTTCGACCCAGGTCGCCCGGTCGTTGGACAGCGGGTCCGGCATGGCCGACTCGGGATAGAGCAGGTTGCCCTCACGGTCGGGGAAGAACGGGTTCGCCGCGACCTTGCTGTCGTCCTTGTAGGCGACGAAGTGGTAACTCAGGTTGGCTCCCGGAATCGGCCGTTTGCCGCCGGCGGTCAGGTTGCCGAATCGGACGCGCTCGATGCGCAGCCGTTCTTTCGCGCGCACGGCGATCTGCGCGCTCTCGTATTCACCGCGGGCGGCTACGAGCTTGATGGAGGTGCTGGGACTCTGCGGGACCGTCGTCGTGCGATAGACGGTCTTTTGTGGACTCTCGACCCACAGCTGCGCAGCGTTCGGGCCGGCCATGGCAGCGGGCGCGAATGGTGCGAAGGATGCGAGGAGCAAGGTAGCGGACAGTAAGGGGATGACTCGATGGCGCATGGCCACTTATGATGGATTCTTGTTTAAGTCTGGTCAAGGGGTGTGCAGCGGTCAGCGGGCCACGGCCAGGCGATAGTCCCCGTCCGTGGTGAGGAGGTTCCTGTGCGTGTCCTCCGCGGTGATGACGCCGTCGTCCAGGACGAGGACCCGGTCGGCGGCGTCCAGGAGGGCCGGGCTGCTGGTGATCACGACGGTGGTGCGGCCCCGGCGCAGCTCGGCGACGTTGCGCGCGATGAGCTGTTCGGTGACCGCGTCGACGGCTGTCGTCGGGTCGTGCAGGACGAGGATGTCAGCGTCGGTGGCGAGGGCGCGGGCCAGGGACAGCCGTTGGCGCTGCCCACCGGAAAGGTTCGCGCCGCGGTCGCGGACACCGTAGTCGAGTCCTTCGCGGTGGAGGGCGACCACGTCGGTCAGCATGGACGCCTCGACGGCCTCGGCGAGCATCCGGCTGGTGCCCGACGGGTCGATGTTCGTCCGGAGGGTGCCCGCGAAGATCTCCCCGTCGTACGGGTTCACCAGCATGTGCTCGCGGACCGCCTCGATCGACAGGTCCGCGATCTCCTGCCCGCTGACCCGCACCACACCCTCATACGCCCCGGGCGGGACGTTCACGGCCAGGACCGCCGCGAGGTCGGCCGCCGCGCGCGGCTGGTAGGCGGCGATCGCCACGAACTCGCCGGCGGACACCTGGAACGACAGCTTGCGCAGGGACCCGTAGTGGACGCAGTCGACCTCGAGGTCTCCGCCCGCGGACGGGCGGTCCCGCCCCGGGGTCATCACCGGCGGCGCGGCCAGCACCAGCGCCATCCGGTCGGCCGACGCGCGCGCCATCATCACGTACTTCGGCATCTCGGAGAACAGCTTGAGCGGTTCGATGATGAACTGCGCCAGCCCCACGGCCATGACGAGCTGCCCGATGGTGATCTGGCCCTGGAACGCGAGCCAGCCCGCCGCCAGCGTCACGGCGGCGGCGAGGACCGCGTTGAGGGCCAGTGCGGTGCCCGCGTACGCGCCGTTCACCCGGGCGACGGTGATCGCCTGGCGCTTCGCCTCCGTGCTGACCCTCCGGTAGGACAGGAACGCCGCGTGGTTGCCGCCGAAGCCGTGCAGCGGGCGCAGGCCGGTGATCAGGTCGGCGACCTTCGCGCCCGCCCGCGCCACCCGGGCCTGCTGTTCGCGGGTGCTGACGCCGATCCGCTTGGACATCACGCTCAGGATCGACAGGATCGCGACGGTTCCCACGATCACCAGCAGGCCGAGCTGGATGCTGGCCATGCCCAGCGCCACCGCCGTGATCAGCACCGCGACCAGCGAACTGACCAGCAGCGGCACCACCTCGATGATGTCGGCGGTCTGGTCGGCGTCCTCGGTGGCGATGGTCAGGACCTCGCCGGACTTGAGGTCGACGTCCCTGGCCACCGGCTGGAGTCCACAGGCCGCGACCCGCACCCGCCAGCGGTGCGCCTCGGTCGTGTTGGCCTTCTGCAGGATGCGCATCCCGAACCGCCACGACAGCGACACGGTCGTGATGATCACGGCCAGCGCGGCGATCGACAGGGCGAGCGAGCCGAGGCTGCGCTCCCGCATCGTGTGCTCGACGATCAGGCCGAGCGCGATGGGGAAGGCGGTCTCACCCGCCTGGTACATGCCCATGAGGACGGTGCCCCAGGTCATGGCGCCGAGGTTGCGACGCAGCGCGGTCCAGAGGATGTCGGACCCCGGGCGGGGCCGCCGCGTGTCAGGAGTCGTCATCGAGGCTAACTACCTTCTCGCCAGGCCTGCCACAGCCGCGCATACCGGCCGCCCCGAGCCACCAGCTCCTCGTGAGTTCCTTGCTCCACAACACGTCCCATGTCCAAAACCGCGATCCGGTCGGCGGCCATCGCCTGGGTCAGCCGGTGCGCCACGAACAACGTGGTCCGGCCCGAACACGCGGCCAACACGGCCCGCTCCAGCTCGGCGGCGCCCGCGCTGCCCGCCTCCGCGGTCGACTCGTCCAGCACCACCACCGGCGACCGGCCCAGCACCAGCCGGGCCAAGGCGATCTGGGCGGCCTTGGTGACGTCCAGGCGCTCGCCCCCCTCGCCGACCATGGTGTTCAGCCCCTCGGGCAGCGCGTCGACCCACCCGTCGGCCCCGGCCGTGCGCAACGCGTCCATCAGCTCGGCGTCGGTCGCTTCCGGCGCGGCCAGCCGCAGGTCGTCGGCGAGCGAACCGGAGAACACGTGCGTCTCCTGCGTCAGGATGCTCACCAAGGCCCGAGCCCCCGCCTCGTCCAGGTCCGCGAGGTCGGTCGACCCGATGCGCACCGATCCGGCCTGCGGGGCGCCGATGCCCGCGATCAGCGCGGCCAGGGTGGTCTTGCCCGCGCCCGTCGCGCCCACCAGCGCGAGCGAACCGCCGGCCGGGATCGTCAGGTCGACGTCCCGGAGGACCGGCTCCTCGGAATCGGGGTAGCTGAACGTCAGTCCCTTGACCGTCACCGGGTACGGCGTGACGTCCGCGGACCCGGCGCCGGCACTGCCCACCAGCCGGTCCTCCGCGGCCTCGCCCAGCACCCCGACCAGCCGGGTCAGGCTCGCGCCCGACTTCTGCGCCTCGTCGAAGGTGAACATGATGGAGCCCAGTGGGTTGAACAGCCGATGGAACACCAGCGGGGCCGCCGACACCTCGCCCAGGGTGGCGGCATCGGCCTCCAGCAGGGCGTACCCCACCACGACGATCAGGACCAGCCCGATGAACTCGGCGCGGTTCTCTCTGCCGACGAACCGGCCGAAGAGCCGGAACACCTCGATACCGAGATCGCGCACCCGCCACGACTCGCTGGTGACCTTCTCACGGAAGGCGTCCTCAAGGCGGTACACCCGGACCGTGTCGATCCCGTTCAGACCACTGATCAACGCTTGCGCACGATCGGCCTGGGCCGCCCGCTGCCTCCGATAGAGCGGGGCGGACCGGGGGAGATACCAGCGCAGGGCCAGCGCGTACGCGGGCAGCGCGCCGGCGCCCGCCAGGCCGAGTCGCCAGTCCAGCCCGAACATGCCGGCCGTGGCGATGACGACCAGCACTCCCGCCGAGAACACCGTGGGGATGGCCGTGCGGATGCCCTTGGAAATGACGGCCACATCGTCGCCGACCCTGGACAGCACGTCCCCCCGGCCGACCTGCTCGATCCGCGCGCTCGGCATTCCCAGCACCGCCCGGACGGCGCCCTCCCGCAGCCGCGCGAGCAGATCCGCGCCCAGCCGTCCGATCAGGTACGTCGACGCCGCGGTGGCCACGGCGCCGAGCAGCGCGGCGGCCACCATGAGCGCGCCGATCGTGACGAGGATCGACGGTGGTTCGCCGGCGATCACCCCGTCGACCACCCGGCCGAGCAGGAGCACCGGCAGCACGGCAAGCGCCGCCCCGGCCACCGTGGTGAGCACGGCGGCGACCGTCAGCCATGGCACTGCGCGGCAGTGCGCCACGACCCAACGGGTGGCCTCGCGTCCGGTCGCCGTGCGCAGGGTGGCCGGGGCGACGCGGGTGTCGGGGGTACTCATGCCCGGACCAACACCTCGCGGTCCGCCCATAGCGGGAACCGTCGTTGCTTCACCTGCTCTGCACTGGCTTCCTGGCGGTTGCAGGCGCCATCAGGACGGCACCACCATCGGTGTGCCGGCGACCGGGTCGGGCACCACCACGCAGGCGAGGCCGAAGACTTTCTCGACCAACTCGGCGGTGACCACCTCGGTCGGCGCGCCTTCGGCGACGATGGCGCCTTCCGCCATCGCGATGACGTGGTCGCTGAAGCGGCAGGCGAGGTTGAGGTCGTGGAGGACGACCACGATGGTCTTCCCGGACTCCGCGTTCAGCTTCCGCAGCAGCCGCAGCAGCTCCACCTGGTGGTTGATGTCCAGGTAGGTCGTGGGTTCGTCGAGCAGCAGCAGGTCGGTGTCCTGGGCGAGCGCCATCGCCACCCAGACGCGCTGCCGCTGGCCGCCGGAGAGCTGCCGGAGCGGGCGGTTGACCAGGTCGGCGGTGCCGGTGGCGTCGAGGGCCCGGGTGACGGCGTCGTCGTCGCGTTCGGTCCACCGGCGGAACCACCCTTGGTGCGGGTAGCGGCCG
Organism: Nonomuraea polychroma; assembly: GCF_004011505.1. NCBI lineage: Bacteria > Bacillati > Actinomycetota > Actinomycetes > Streptosporangiales > Streptosporangiaceae > Nonomuraea > Nonomuraea polychroma. Next base: position 7,033,591 of record NZ_SAUN01000001.1, on the reverse strand, counting down.
CGGGCGACCAGGTCGGCGACGGTGATGCCGTCGGGCGCGAGGGGGGTCTGCGGCAGCAGCCCGAGCACTTTGGCCACCTCGTGGGTGCTCATCTCGGTCAACGCCTTGCCGTCGAGGTAGACGGCGCCGTGGCGGGGCTTGAGCAGCCGGGCCAGGCCGCGCAGCAGTGTGGACTTGCCGCACGCATTGGCGCCCACGATCATGGTGATCTTGCCGTCCAGGACCTGGACGTCGAGGTTGGTCACGATCGCCTGGTCGTCGTAGCCGAGGGTCAGGCCCTCGGCGTGTAGCCGGGTCATCCGCCCGCTCCTTGCCGGTTCGTGGTGGCCAGCAGCCACAGCAGGTAGGGTGCGCCGACCGCGCCGGTCACCACGCCGGTGGGCAGCGCCGTCGGCAGCAGGTGGACGGCGATGAGGTCGGCGGTGAGCAGCAGCGCGGCTCCGACCAGCGCGGCTGGGATGATCCCGCCCGTGGCGGGGCCGAGCAGCCGGTTGGCGATCGGGCCGGCGACGAGTGCGACGAAGACGATGGGGCCGGCCACGGCGACGGCCAGGGCCGTCAGCACCACTGCCGTGGCAAGCAGGCCGGCGCGGCTGAGCTCGGTACGGATGCCCAGCGCCCGAGCGGTGTCGTCGCCGAGCTCCAGCGCCCGCAGCTGCCGCTGCAGGAGGACCGCGGTGGGCAGGAGGAGCAGCACGGCGCCGAGGAGGAGCCGAAGTTCACCGGGCTCGGCCTGCCCGACGGAGCCGGTCAGCCAATGCATCGCCTGCCGGGCGTCGGACAGCTGGGCTCGGGTCAGCATGTAGCCGATCAGGCCGTCGAAGAAGAGCGTGGCTCCGATGCCGATGAGGATGAACCGGTAGCCGGCGACGCCGTCGCGCCAGGCGAGGACGTACATCAGCAATGCGGCGACGACGGCTCCGGCGAGCGCGAGCGCGCTCACGGCCAGTCCGCCGACCTGCAACAGCACGATCCCGGTGATGGCGGCGAACCCGGCGCCGGCGTTGATGCCGACGAAATCGGGGGACGCGAGAGGGTTGCGCAGCAGCTGCTGGAAGATCGTCCCGGCGGCGCCGAGGGCGAGACCGACGGCCAGCGCGGACGCCGCGGTGGGCAGCCGCAACCCCCGGACGACGAAGTCGACGCTGGGGTCGTCACGCAGTTGGAGCACCGAGGCGATGACCTCGCCCGCGCTGAGCTGGAAGCTGCCCACCATCATGGTGAGCACGAACAGCGCGGTGACGGCCACGGCCAGCGAGCACGTCACCACAACCGAACGGGTGGCCCGGCGGCGCCGGGTGGTTCGGAACGCGCCGGCGGTCGCGGCGGCCGGCGGCGCGGCAGGTGTGGTCGCTGTCATGATCACACCTCCGACATCCGGCCGTAGCGGACGATGCCGATGAACGCCGGCGCCCCGAGCACCCCGAGGACCACACCGACCTGCAGTTCGTCGGGGGTGACCACCACCCGGCCGAGGACGTCGGCCAGCAGCAGCACGATCGGGGCCAGCAGCATGGAGTACGGCAGGATCCACCGGTAGTCCGGGCCGCAGATGAACCGCGCGACGTGCGGCACGACCAGCCCGACGAAGACGATCGGTCCGCAGGCGGCCGTGGCGGCCCCGGCGAGCACCGCGACGACGGCGAACGCCGCTGTCCGGGTGCGGGTGACCTGCTGGCCGAGGCCGCGGGCCATGTCCTCGCCGAGCGCGAGCCCGTTGAGCGCCCGCCCGAAACCCAGCGAGGCGATCAGGGCGATGATGAGGAACGGCGCGACCCCGGTCAGGATCGGGGCGTACCGCCCGGCCAGCGACCCCACCTGCCAGAACCGCAGCTCGTTGAGCGCGTCCACGTTGGTCATCACGATCCCGGTGGTCACCGAAGCCAGTCCTGCGGTGACGGCCACGCCGGACAGGGCCAGCTTGACGGGGGTGGCGCCCTCCCGGCCGAGCGAGGCGATCGCGTACACCAGCACGAGGGCCGCGATCGCCCCGGCGAAGGCGAACCAGACGTAGACGCCCGCGCCGCGCACGCCGAGCACCGTGATGGCGAAGACCACGAAGGCGGCCGCGCCGGAGTTGATGCCCATGACGCCCGCATCGGCCAGCGGGTTGCGGGTGACGCCCTGCAGGATGGCGCCGGCCACGCCGAGGGCGGCGCCCACCAGGACGCCGAGCAGCGTGCGGGGCACCCGCAGCTCCAGCGTCACCGTGCTGTTGATCGACCCGTCGGTGTCCAGGCTGCCCAGGGCACGCAGCACCTCAGGCAGGCCGATCGAGCGCGAGCCCAGGGTGATGCTGAGAAAGGCGACCAGGGCCAGTAATACGCACAGCAGGGCGAGCCCCGGCCCGAGGGCCGTGGCTCTGCGTGCGACATGTGTCGAACTGCTCATCAGCGCTGATCAGTCGCCGATGTTCGGGTCCGCGGTCTTCACCGCGGCCGTCAGCTTGTCAAGCTCGGTGGCGAAGTCCCCGTAGGTGTGCAGCCAGTACGCCGGCCACGCCACGACCGCCCCCGCCTTGGCCGCCTTGATCTTGAACCACGTGGGCTGCTTCTTACCCCACTCGGCGTTGGAGGTGGGCTTGTAGCTGCGGCCGTCGAAGAGGATCAGGTCGGGCTGGTACTTGTCGGCGTTCTCCCAGCTCAGGTTCTCCCAGTACGGGAAGCCGGGGTCCGGGCTCTCCGGGTTGATCACCTTCATGCCCCAGCTCTGGAAGTCCAGCAGTTCAGGGGCGTACTCCGGGTTGGCGAAGTAGAGCTTGTCGTCCGCTGGCGACATCGCGGCAACGGTGAGGTCCGGCTTGGCCGCGACCGCCTCCTTGAACGTGGCCACCGCGTCCTCGAAGCGCTTCTTGTTCGCGGCGATCTCCGGGGCGTCGACCTTGGCGCCCAGGCTCTTGGCGAGCTCCTCGTACCCCTTGGCCAGGTCGACGATCGACTTGCCCTGGGAGACACCCACCACCGGAGCCAGCTCGGCGAGCTTCTTGCTCTTCTCGTCGACGCCTTCCTCCAGGCCGCTGTGCGCCTTCTCCGCCGGCCACCAGTCGCCGACGATCAGGTCCGGCCGCAGGGCCGCGGCCTTCTCCACATCGATCTTGCCCCACTCCTGGCCAAGGATCTCGATGCCGGTCAGGTCGAGATCCTTCAGGTTCGCGTCGGTCTTGACCGACTCGTCGGCGTAGATGCCGACCGGCTTGATGCCGAAGGACATCAACGCGGCCGCCTCGCCCGCGTGCGCGATGATCCGTGTCGGGGTCTTGTCCGCTTTGACAACCTTGCCGGACCCATCCGTGAACGACCAAGGGCCGGAGGGTGCGGCAGAGGCTGCAGTGGTGGTGCTACTGCCGGAGGTGTCTGCGGAGCCGCAACCGGCGAGCGCAATGCTCAAAGCGGTGACTACCAGGACCGGACGCCATGCGCGCATGGTGGAGCTTCCATTCTCGTGTCGGGTGAGCCACCAAAAAGTTTCAACAGTTAGGAAAGGCTAACCATAGTTGGGTCTTTTGGCTAGAAGAGTGTGATCGGACTCACCGGGCCCGAGAGCTGAGCTCCTTGGGGATGTCACTGCACGCTTCAGTCGCGTGCGCGCTTTCCCCGAGCAGCAGAAGAGAGCCCCTGACCCGCAGGAACGCAGGTCAGGGGCTCTCTTCGTGGCGGGACTGGATCGAACGGCTACCGGCTCATTCACTCGCCGCCGGTGCCAGGGAAATGTTCCAGAAATCGGCGTAGCGGCCACCGCGGCGCAGCAGGTCCTCGTGGCTGCCCTCTTCCACGATCCGGCCGCCGTCCAGGAACACGATGCGATCGGCGCGCTGGACGGTGCGCAGCCGATGCGCCACCATCACCACCGTCCGGCCCGCCATCAGGCGCTCGATGCCCTCGTGAACCGCCGCCTCGTTCACCGGGTCCAGTGCGGAGGTCACCTCGTCCAGCAGGACGATGGGCGCATTCTTCAGCAGCGCTCGAGCGATCGAGACACGCTGGCGCTCACCCCCCGACAGCAGTGCGCCGCCCTCGCCGACATTCGCCGCCCATCCGCCGGGCAGTCGCTCGATCACCTCGTCCAAGCGCGCCGCGGTCGCTGCCGCCCGCACCTCGGCAACGCCTGCGTCGGGACGGCCGAGACGGACGTTCTCCTCGATCGTGCCGTCGAAGAGATAGACATCCTGGAAGACGATGGCGATCCTCTCCATCAGCACCTCAGTGCTGATCGCGCGTACGTCCACACCTCCCACACGCACCACGCCGGAGTCCACGTCGTAGAACCGGGCGAGCAACTGAAGCAAGGTGCTCTTGCCCGCACCCGACGGTCCGACCACGGCGAGCCGCTGTCCCTCGGGCACGGACAATGACACGTCGTCGATCACCGTGCGGTCGCCATGCTGGAAGGTGACGGACTCGAACTCCAGGTCATGGCGTTCCGGCTGGATCGGTTGGCGAGCTTCCGGCAGCGGCTCGGTGCGCAACACCGTGTCGAGTCTGGCCAGCTCGGAACGTGCGCCGCGCAGTTTGCCCCCGATATCAGACAGCGACAGCAGCGGATCGGCGCAGCGAGCGGCGAGCACCAGGATCGCCAGAACCTCTGCCGCGCCGATATCGCCGCCGAGCGCGAGATAGGCGCCCAGGGCCAACAGCGCGGTGAACACCACCTGCACCGTGAGCGTCAAGCCCACGACGCCGGGCAGCGCCGACAAGACAGTACGGCGGGAGGCGCGCTGGACTTCCCGCAGCGAGTCGTCGAGCAACAGGAAACGTTCGAGGGTCCGGCCGCCGGCTCGCAGCACCGGCTGGGCCTGGAGATACTCGATGACGCGCCCGGTGGCCTCGTGGTCGCGTTCGTGGCGCTCCGCATCGGTGGCGGCCATCGAGCGCCCCGTCCAGATCTGGATCGCCGCCACGACGGGTGCGGCGACCAACGCGGCCAGCCCCATGCGCCAATCGAAGGCCAGCATCACGACAACGATCGTCAGGGGAGTCACACAGGCGGAGATGAACGGTGCCAGCAGATGCGCGATCACGCCCATCGCCTGCAGGACCCCCTGGCTGGCCAGGACGGACACCTCCCCGACGCGGCCTTTGCCGTACCAGCCGAGGGGCAATCGGGCCAGGTGATCGCCGAGACGGTGATACATGCCGCGCAACAGCGTGGTCCCGACGCGGAAACCGGACAAGTCGCTGCTGTAGCGCAGCGCCGCGTAGACCGCGACCGCGGCTCCGAAGGCGATCAGCCAGGTCCAGGCATCGCCGGGCGTGCTCCCGAACAGCGCCCGCAGCACGGGAACCAGCAGTGCGTAGGACAAACCCTCGGCTACCGCGGTCGTCGTCATCAGGGCCACGGTGCGACGCACCGGCGGGGCGTACTCGCGTCCCAGCACGCGCAGCAGCATTCGAATCATCGCAGCTCGTCTCCTTGCGGTACGCCACCATGGGTTCCGGTGATCGCGGACGGGTGGGATCGCCAGAACGCGGCGAACTTCCCGTTCTGTGCCAGCAGCTCGGCGGGCCTGCCGCGCTCGACGATCGACCCGTTCTCCAGCATCACGACGGTGTCGGCGTCGGCGACCGTCTCCAGACGATGGGCGATGACCAGAATCGTCCGATCGCCCTCCAGCGTCGCCAGGGCCCGGCGCACCGCCTGCTCGGTCTGCGGGTCGACGAAGGCGGTCGCCTCGTCGAGCACCAGAACGGGGGCGGCGGCGAGCAGTGCGCGGGCGATCGAGATCCGCTGGGCCTCGCCACCCGACAGCCCGGCGTCTTCCCCGATCACCGACTCGTATCCGCGCGGCAGCTCGAGAATCCGATCATGAATGTTCGCCAGCCGGGCGGCGCGGACCACGTCATCGAGAGAGGCATGCGGTACCGCCAGCGCGATGTTGTCCGCGACCGAGGCGCGCAGCAGGCGAACGTCCTGGAAGACGAAGGAGACCATCCGGTAGAGCTCCTGGCTGCCGATCTCGCGCAGATCGACACCGCCAAGGACGACCGAGCCGTGGGTCGGGTCGAAGAACCGCGGCAACAGCTGAACCAGCGTGGACTTCCCGCTCCCCGACGGCCCGACGACCGCGGTGACCGTCCCCGGCTCCAGCACCAGGTCGATCCCGCGCAGCACCTCGTGATCGGCTTTATATCCGAATCGAACATCACGCAGTTCCACCCGGTGCCCCTGTGGCGCGACCGGACGCGCAGGCTCCGGCAGCGGCCGCACCTGGAGCACGTCCCGGATCCGGCCGACCGCGCGCCGGGCGGCCTGCATGTCGTCGAAGCCGTGGCCGAGGGCCGCCACCGGAGCGGTCAGGCCCAGTCCCAGGAGCAGGAAGGGCAGCAGGTCCGCCGGGGCCATGCCACCGGAGGCGATCAGAGCCGCACCGCCGATCAGCACGACCAGCAGCACGAACGGCGGCGCCAGCGCCAGCTGCATCCCGGCGGCGACCACGGACATGCCACGCACCCACCGGAAGAAGGTGCCGACGAAATCGTCTGTGGCCGTGAGGAACTTGCGGTGAGCGCGCCCGGATCCGCCGAACGCCTTCACCACCGAGATCCCTTGGACGAACTCGACGGCGGAACTCGCGATCCGTCCCATGGCCGCGTCGAACTCCTTCTGCTCGCGTGTCCGAGCCGGAGTCATCATCAAGGGGACAAGTGCCACTGCCAGCACCACCGGTATCAGCGTGATCAGCGTGAGCCGCCAGTCAATGGTGAACAAGTAGATCAGCGAAACCAGCGGCACCACGAACGCGGCGACGAGCTCGCCGGGGGTGTGGGCGATGAACGGGTGCACGGCACTCACGTCCTCGCCCACCACCTTTGCCAGCTCGCCGGTCCGGCGCCGGGAGAACCAGCCGATCGGTACGCGCCCCAGTCGCGCGGCCAGTTGCCGGCGAAACGTCAGTTGCACCTGGCCGTCGAGAACATGTCCGATTCCGGATGACGCGGCCGCGAACAGCAGCCGGACGAACAAGCCGGCCGCACCCGCGATCACGACGGTCCAGACATGACCGTGATCGATCGGGCCGGGCGACAACAGAGCACGGCCCAGTTCGACGACCGCCAGCAGCGGCGCCAGACCCGCGACAGCGCCGATCACCTGCAGGATCACAACGCCGGCGAAACTCCATCCGTAAGGGCGCAGCAGCTTTGCCAGGCTCTGCCCCGCAGCGGAATCGGCAGCCGGTGGTGGTACGGACTGCTCCCTCGCCTGGGCAAGGTCGGTGGTGGTCATCGCTCTCCGTCTTCGTCGATCGCGTCGCGACGAGGCCCGTGATTCTCGTCGCGACCAGGCCCGTGGCCGGGCCGATGGTGGATGGGGACAGGGTTCGAGGGGGTCCGGCCTAGGCTTCGGCCCGCTTCTCCAGCCGGCTGCCACGCGGCAGAGTGACGGCCATGATGTTGCTGGGGATGTCCAACTCGATGCGGTGCCATCGCCCGCGCGGGACGATGGCAGCGGTTCCGGCCACCAGCCTGATCTCTTCCTCCTCTTGTCCCGGATGTTCGGGACGGAGGTAGAGGCGTATCTTCCCGATGAGGCAGGACACGATCTCCTCGGCGTCGGGGTGGACCTCCCAATGTCCGGCGTGGACGTCGGCGTCGGTCTTCGCGTGGAAGGCCGTCAGCTGCCAGCCGTCCTGGTCGGTGTCCCCTGTTCTTTTCCCGGCGTGAATCCTGCCGCCCTGGTGAAGGCGGATAGAGGACGCGAAGAGATCGATCGGGGTGACAGTCATCCCGCGACGACCTCAGTCGGCCAGGGCACGGCGCAGGGCGGCGCCGAGTTCGGCGATCTGCCGCTGGGACACCTCGGCGGACAGCAGCGCCTGCGACCCATGGAAGGTGCCGGGCCACTGGTGCAGTTCGACGGACACGCCTGCCTGCAGCAGGCGCAGCGCGTAGTGGATGTCTTCGTCGCGGTTCGGGCAGAACTCCGCGGTGCCGATGTACGCGGGGGGCAGACCGGACAGGTCGGCGGCCCGCGCCGGGGCGGCGTACGGCGTGGCGGGCTGCGAGCCCAGATAGTGCCGCCACCCTGCGGTGACGATGTCGCGATTTATCCAGGGCGTATCGGTGAAGTGCCGCGCCGACCACGTCTCCTGCCGGTCGTCGAGCGCGGGCTGGTTGAGCAACTGGAAGCGGATCGGCGGCCCTTGCTCATCGCGCGCCCGCAACGCCACCCCGGCCGCGAGCTGCCCACCGGCACTGTGGCCTCCGACCGCGATCCGCTCCGGGTCGATGCCGAGCTCGGCGGCGTGCTCGGCTGCCCAGGTCAGCACGGCGTAGACGTCGTCCAGGGCGGCGGGGAACGGCTGCTCGGGGGCCAGACGGTAGCCCACCGAGATCACCACCGCGCCGGAGCCGTCCGCCAGCCGGGCGGCCCACGGGTGCTCGGTGTCCCGGTCGCCCATGACCCATCCGCCGCCGTGCATCCAGACGATGGCGCCCTGCGCCTGGTGCGGGCGATAGATCCGCACCGCCACGTCCGGATCGGCGGGCACCATGCGGTCCTCGATCTCCATGTTCGAGGTGTCCGGTGCCGGCAACGCGGCGGCCAGGTCGGCGAAGTGCTTACGCTCGGTGACCGGGTCGCTTAGCTCGGCCCGGGGGACCAACGGGATGAATGCTTCCAGCTCGGGATCCATGTCGGCCATCCTCACGGCCGCCGCCCCCGAGATCATCCGCCACGCGTCGGGCATCCCGCCTGGATCGCGCGCCGATCGTCGCATACCTTTTTGCCATGGAGGCACTGGCCGTACGGCTGTCGCACCTGGATTCGCAGGTGGAAGGGGCGATCCGGGTCGTCATGTTCTACGACACGCTGATGCGCCGGCGGGTGGATCTGCCGGCGCTCGCCCGGGCCTCGGCGGGCCTGGCCGAGTGCGTGGCCGGGATCCGGCTCCATGGCACGGGGCGGGTGATCCGCTTCTCACCCGACGGCAGGGAGGTGTCCGCCCCGCCGGCACCGGCGTCCACCACGGCGCCGATCACTCTCGATGAGGAGGAGATCGGCACGGTGTGGCTGGAACGCCCTGGCACGCCGAGTCCGCTCGACGAAGTGGTGCTGGACCGGCTCGCCATCGCCGCCGCGGCGGTCGTCGAGCGGTACGGCCCGGCCCGCACCACCATGGCCGACCCCGCCCTCGTCGAACTGGTGATCAGCTCCGACAGCGACGAGGCGGCCAGAGCCCGGGCGTTACGGCTGCTGGGTTTCGCCGCCGACCTCCCGGTCCACGTCGTCGCCGTACGGTCGCAGCTTCCCCTCGACCAGGTCGGCGGCCTGATCTGCCCGGCCCGCCCGGTGAAGGCGGCACCGGTCGCCGACGTGGGCGTCATCCTGGCCACCACCGTGGACCCGGCCCGGTTTCCGGCAAGCGTCTGCGCGGGCATCGGCGCCGCCGAAAGCCCCGACCGATCCTGGCGGGAAGCCCGCACCGCCCTCCGCTTCACCACCCCACGCCGGCCGGTCGTCCACTACGACGACCTGGGCTCGCTGGCGCTGCTCGCCGAGATACCTCAGGACGCCTCGCGCGACAACACCGACGTGGCCGCGATCGCCCGCATGGCCGGCACCCCAGAAGATCTGGAGACTTTGGACGCCTACTGCGAGACCGGCTCCCTACGCCGGGCCGCTGACCTTCTCCACCTGCACCACAGCAGCGTCGCCCGCCGACTCGAACAGCTCGGAAAGACCCTGGGCATCGACCTCACCCAGCCCACCGGACTGATCCGGGCCAGGCTCGCCCTCACCGCATGGCGGCTGCTCAATGCCTGAAAGGCTGTCGTGCATTCCGCGCGGCGCGTGCCATGACGGCGGTGTCGAGTTTGGTGTCGAGCGCCAGCGGAGGGTTGACGCCGGCGTGCGCGCAGGCGTCGGCGACCCCGAGCAGCCGCTCATCGGCGATACTACGCCGAGCGCTACCGCAACCTCCGCCGCTTCTACGCGGACACCTTCACCGCGCTTGCCGAGCGCCACGGACTGCGCGCATCGATCGACCCCGGGACCCTGGCAACCATGACCATCTCCCTCATCAACGGGCTGCAGGCGCAGTGGCTCTTCGACCGCGACTCCGTGAAGGTCGAGTACGCGATCCGCCAGTTCTTCCTCTCGGTCATCCCGGGGCTACCGGGCGAGGCCTTCTCGTAGGCCCCCCACAACGTCCTACGGCTTGCGGTCGGCGAACGCATCGCCCAGCCGGAGCAGATGGCCGACCGGCAACCGGGACTGGCGAAGCCCAAGGGCTTTCGACTCACCTGTCACATGACTACTATCGGGCACCAATCGCCTACTTTGGCGACTTTCGTCATGGACTCACCGATCGGCGGAGGAGAGTGTCCTGCACGTGGCTGGATTGGGCGGAGTCGGGCGACGACGGACAGGGAGCATGGGCGACGGGGATGGGTCAACGGGGTCGACCGGCGGCAGGCCGCGCCGACTGACCGGTGCCCGCCGACTTCCGTTGCGTACCGTGTTGCTCATTGTCGTGTTCGTGCCGAGCCTGACTTTCACCCCACTGCTGGCTTCGGGCATGTTCCAGCTGTCCGGTCAGTGGCGGGCGGAAAAGGCCCAGATGGATCTGGCCACCGATACCGCCGGCAGACCCGCGGCCAACCTGTTCTTCAGCCTTGACAAGGAGCGACGGCTCACCGCGGAGGTGCAGGCCAACCCCAGTGGCACGGCCCGTGACAAGCTTGCCAAGCAGCGCGCGGCGACCGACCAGGCCGTGAAGGCCTTCCGTCCCCTGGCAGCCCTGAACCCCGCCAACGGGCAGGAGGGGCTGGTCGACGCCATCGCCGGGACTGTAAACGATCTCGGCCGCCTCGGCGAGCAGCGCCGGGCGGTGGACGCCGGTTGGTCCAGCGCGCAGAAGGCGTTCGACTACTACAGCGAAGTCCTCGCGTCAGACCTCAGCGTGTTGACCGCCCTCAGCAACACCGACGAGGGCCAGGTGAACAACCAGGCGCAGACACTGGTCGACCTTTATTGGGTCGTCGAAACGATCGGCCGCGAAGACGCCGTTCTGGCCCGCGGCTGGGCGGCGGGGCGCCTGACGAGGGACGAGTACGGCCTGGTCGCCGACGCCATCGGCACCAGGAAACATCTCATGCAGTCCCGCGTGCTTCCTGCTCTCACGGGCAACGAGTCCCAGTACGGAAAGGTGACCGCCGGCAAGGCGTGGGAAACCATGACCGCGCTGGAAGGGCGGGTGATCACCTCAGGGAGCGGCTCCGAGGGCAACCAGGTGCCACTCCGCGACGACAGCGCGGAGTGGCGCTCCGCGGTGGACGCGGTCACCGGCGAGCTGCGGGAACTCATCAACGTGCGATTCGAGAATGTTCGCACGATCGGCTACGACCACGCCGACATGCTCTTCACGGTCTTCATCAGCGTCTCCACCGTGGGCCTGCTCGCCTTGTGCCTGGTGTTCTTCACCAGCTGGCGCCTCACCGCCACGCTCCGCCGGCGCATCCTCCACCTGCGCCAGGCCGCCCACGAACTCCAGGAGCGGCTGCCCAACGTCGTCGCCCGGCTGGAGCGGGGCGAGGACGTCAACGTGGACGCGGAAGTACGCATGCTCCGGCCCACCCCTGACGAGCTCGGCGAGCTCGGGCAGGCCCTGAACATGGCCAGCCGCAGCGCTGTCCTCACCGCCGTGCGGCAGGCCGAACAGCACCGTGGCTTCCAGCGCATGCTCCAGCGCATCGCCCGCCGTACCCAGATCCTCATCGGCCTTCAGCTGAAGAAGCTGGACGAGCTGGAGCGTCAGCACGAGGACCCCGAGGTGCTGGAGGGCCTGTTCGACCTGGACCACCTCACCGCGCGGCTGCGCCGCTACGAGGAGAACCTGGTGATCCTCGGCGGCGGGCAGCCTCAGCGCCGCTGGCGCAAGCCCGTACACCTGCTCGATGTCCTGCGTGCCGCGCAGGGCGAGGTCCAGGACTACCGCCGGATCTCGATCGATGTCGAGGGCGAACCCTGGATAGCCGAGCGCGCGGTGGGACCGCTGGTCCATGTCCTGGCGGAGCTCATGGAGAACGCGACCACCTTCTCCAAGCCGCCCACCCCTGTCGAGGTGCGGGCCGCGCCGGTCAGCCGGGGCGTCGCCGTGGAGATCGAGGACCGCGGCCTCGGCATGGAACCCGAGCAGTACGCCGCCGCCAACGCCCTGCTGCAGTCGCCGCCGCAGCTCGATGTGATGACCCACGCCGACGATGTGCGTCTCGGCCTGTACGTGGTCGCTCGGCTTTCCGCGAGCCTGGGCCTCCGGATCGAACTGCGGTCGTCGGCCTTCGGCGGCACCCGTGTCATCGTGCTGCTCCCGGAAGCGCTGGTGGTGGACCGCCCTCGCGCCGTGCCCAAGCCGGCGGCGCCCCCCGAGGGGGAGGTCCCCCAGGATGCCCCCGCTTCGCCGCCCCGCTCGCAGGAAGCCACGGCCGGTCCCCGCCCGCCTCAGAAGGACGGCCAGTTGCCGACCCGGTCCAGGGGACGCGCGATGGCGTACGCGGCAGCACCCGCCGACTCGCCGGATCCGGACGACGCACCGCCGTCGTCCGAACGCCCCCCGCTGCCCCAGCGGGTGCGCCAGGCCAGCCTGGCCGCCGAGCTCAAAGTCCCGGCGGACAGGGATGAACGGACCGACCAGGAGACCTGGGCCGTACGCGACCTGCCCAGCCGATCCAGCGCTACGATCGGCGCGTTCCAGAGGCAGTCTCGCCGGCGCCGGGCCGGTGAGGACGCCTCCCAGCCGGAGCTGAGCGGATCCCCTGAGCCCAGTTCCCCTACGACGGAAGAGCGATGATGACGCAGCGAACCACCGCCACCAACATTGACCTGGACTGGCTTCTGGACGGCCTGGTCGATCGGGTCGCGGGCACCCGGCACGCCATCCTGCTGTCCGACGACGGCCTGGTGATCAGCCGCTCCCGGACCATCGAGCGATCGGATGCCGAACGCCTCGCCGCGATCGCCACCGGCCAGCAGAGCCTGGCTCGAGGTGTCGGGCAGCTCTTCAGCGGCGGGCCGGTCCACCAGGTCATCATCGAGATGGCAGACCTGTGGCTCTTCGTCACGGCCGCGGGGCGGGGCACCCACCTGGCCGTGGTCGCGTCCCAGGAGGTCGACGCCGAGCTGATGAGCGTCGCGATGCACACCCTGATCCAGCAGGTCGGCCAGAAGCTGGGCACCGACACGCGTACCCCTGAGGGCCGTGACGTGGGGGGACACGGATGAAGCACTGGACGGAGGGTTTCGACGACGATGACGCCGACGAGAACCTTGTCCGTCCTTACACGATCACCGGCGGACGAACCGCCCCTGAGCGGGACGATTTAGCGCTGATCACCCTGGTGACGGCGATTTCCGAGGTCTCCGCGGAAGCCCGGCGCGGCCTGAGGAGAATGCAGCCGGAGCACCGCACCATTTTCGCTCTGTGCAAGCGGCCTCTGGCGGTGGCCGAGGTCGCCTCCGCGCTGAACCTTCCGGTGTCCGTGACCAAGATTCTCATCGGCGATCTGATCGAGACCGGCCAGCTGCGCGCCCGGCCGCCACTGGCATTCGCACAAGCAGGCGGCTTCCCCGATATTGCAATCCTTGAGGCGGTGAGGGATGGGTTACGCAAACTCTGACCACGGGGACGCCGCGCCCCTGGCAGTGAAGATCCTTATCGCCGGTGGTTTCGGCGTCGGGAAGACGACCCTGGTCGGCGCGGTGAGCGAAGTCGCCCCACTGCGTACGGAGGAGTACCTGACCCATGCCAGCGTCGGCGTCGACGATCTGGAAGGGGTGGGCGGCAAGTCCACGACGACCGTCGCACTGGACTTCGGACGCATCACCATCAACAGCGGACTCGTCCTCTACCTGTTCGGCACCCCCGGGCAGGAACGCTTCTGGTTCATGTGGAACGACCTTGTCAACGGAGCGATGGGCGCGGTCGTCCTGGTCGACACCCGCCGGCTGGAGGTGAGCTTCGCGTCGATCGACTTCTTCGAGAGCCGCGGCATCCCCTTCGTCGTCGGCGTCAACTGCTTCCATGGTGTCCGGGACCGGACACCGGAGGAGATCCGGAAGGCACTCGATCTCGATCCGCAGGTGCCACTGGTGCTCTGTGACGCCCGCGACCGGACGGCAGGACGCGATGTGCTGCTGGCGCTCATCGACCACCTGATGGCCGCTCCGTCCCGCACCACACCGCACCCCGTGGCCTGAATCCGCCACGAGGGCGGTGGTCCGGCCGGACCGAGCGGCCGCTCGGTCCGGCCGGATACGTTTACGGGCGGCCGTTGGCGGCGCACCAGCCCGCCCAGGTGGTGGCTCCCTTGCCCAGCTGCTTGTTGTAGAAGGACGTCCAGGAGTTCTCGCTCGGCCCCGGCGCGCTGGGGGCGGCCTTGTACAGCGGGTGGTTCGCCTCGACCTCGGCCCGCAGCCACGGCTCGATCTCGGCGTACGAGTCCAGCGACCAACTGCGGGCGTGGTAGGTGAGCTGGCCGCGCACGTCGGTCTCCGGCAAGCACATGAACGGCGTCCACGGGCTGGTCCGGGCCCAGCTGATCTTCGTCTTCATCGCGCCGACCGGGACGCCGTACCCCGTGCGGGCCGCCACCTCGCGGTCGTCGACGGAGAAGTCGAACATCTCCTGCGCGGCGTACACGCCGCCCGTCAGGCCGAACTGCTCACCGAGCGTGGTGCCGAAGTTCGCGCGTACGGGGATGTCGCTGGTCCACACGGTCTCGTCGTGCAGTTGCTGCAGCGGCGGGCCCGTGAAGGAGGAGGTGATCGGGAACGGTCCGAAGTTGACCGTGTCGTTGTTGATCGGGATGACCGGGTACGTCTTTCCGTCGATCGGGTTCTTCCACTCGCGCACGATGCGCTGCGGATCCGCCGGGTCGGTGTAGAAGACGATTTCCCGGGAGAGCTGATAGAGCTGGTTCGTGTCGGGGACCCGGTAGAGCCGCCGGATGTTGTAGCCCTCGATGTTGAAGATTTTCTGGCCGTGCCGCATCGCCGGATCCAGGCTGTTGCCCTCGATGTTCGCGTACACCGATCCGGAGATCCGGAACACCATGTCCTTCCCGTCCGGACGCCCGAACGTCTGGAGGGACAGTTTGCCGCTCTTGTCGGTGACCGTCGCGTAGACCGGCCCGGGATGCGTGGGATTGACGGGTCTGTCATCCGCCGCCGCCCCCGGCATGCCGGTACTGATGAATAGGACGGTAAGGGCTAACAACCCCGTAATGCCGCGTTTGATCACGTATGCCCTCCGTGCGAAGAAGGAAGCGAAAAGCCCCATATTGTGATCATGCCGAGCGAAGGGTTGTCCAGCCCGCCGATCAGCTGCCCACCGCGCGCAGCCTCGCCCGGTACACCTCGCGGGCCTGCTCGTGCAGATCCCGGTGGGCGGCGCGCTGCGCGGCCGAGGTGAACTTGCCGTCCGCCTCCAGCAACGCCTCCAGGAGGTCCAGCCAGCGCAGGCACCACTCGACGTCGGCCCGCCTGACCACGTGATCCCCGATGTAGACCGGGCTGGTGTGCGCGTAGGCGCCCCCGGGGTGCATCGACCGGGGATGCGGTCCGCCGCCCGCCACGGCCACCACGTAGGTCGGTTCACGCACGGTGAGCTCAGCGGTGAGCAGCCCCGGTCCGCCCTCCGCGACGACGCCGTCGGCGGTCCTGAGCTGGAGCCACTCCACCTCGGGGCCGATAGTCCGCGCGGTGATCGTGACGGTGTCGCCCTCGGCCGGCCGCATGGTGTCGCCTGGCCGGTGACCATCGACGTCGAGCTCGAGCCAGGGTCCCGTGGTGGCGAAGGTGCGGCCTCGCCGTACGGCTTCGGCGAAGGAAGAGGCGGTCAGCGGCCCGTCGACCCGGGCGTACACCCGCTCCCAGCCGGGCGGGCTCGACGCGGTGCCGCGTCGTGTGATGGACAGGACAGCGTCGGTGCCGGCGGTCGCCGCGAGCCGGTTGCCGGCCCCGATGAGCCGGCGGTAGATCACGGCGGTCGCCTGGACGGAGGAGTGGTTCAGCACGTCCAGGCTGTCGATCAGGCCGAGCGCCGCGTCCACCACGATCTCCCTGGCCGAGCAGTTGCGCCCGGCGGCGACGGCCCGCTCCGGCGGGTCGGTGTCGCTCAGATCGGTGTGGAAGGGGTGGCCGTAGCCGGTGACCGCGCCAAGGTCGCGCAGCTCCGCCAGCGGAGCGCTGTTGGGATATGCGTCCGGGTCGTCACCGAAGCCGCTGTGGAAGCGCGTGGGCACGCCCGTGAGGCCGAAGGCGCTGAAGTGTCCGAGCAGGTCATTGCGGTATTCCACGCCGAACCGGGCGACGTGGCTCGCGTCCGACCACGGCAGGTCGCGCCCGGCCCACTCCTCCAGCAGCTCCCGGTCGTAGACCCGCTCACCCGCCACGTTGCCGGCGACCAGGTTCAGGACGTGCAGGTCCTCGCCGAGCTGCGCGGCGGCGGCCCGCTCCGGGGTCGCCGGCTCGTCGCCCATCCAGTTGAGGTGGACGTGCAGGTCGCCGCCGTACCAGCCGCGGGCGGCCGCGTCGTAGAGGCGTTCGGGCGTCAGCTCGACGGTCAGCTCCTCTCCCGGCGCGGGAGTCACCTCGACCGTGGCCGAGTCGTACTCCATTCCGCGCGTCACGGACACCGTGAGCCGCTCCGCTGGGACGTCGATCTCCAGGTCGTCGCCGTGGAAATAGGGCCGAAGGTGGGCATCCAGAGCGCGGACCGCGCCCTGCGGATACCACCCCTGCCCGCCGGCACTGGTGACGGACCACCTGCACGGGAACCCGGCCCGCAGCCGCACCCGTGCTGCGGGCGCTCGCCTGGCGAGCACGCCGAGATCGATCCGCTCTCCGGCGATCACCGTGCTGGCGCTGGTGATCGCCACCAGTTCGGCGCCTCCCGGCCGCACGACGTGCGCGACGCCGTCGACCGTCACGGTGGCCTCCTCCGCCAGGCCGGAGTCCAGCAGCAGCGTGGTCCTGAGCGGCGCGTCGTCCAGCACGGCCAGCGTGCGGGCTTCCAGCCGGTATCCGCCGGGGGTGAGCCGCAGCGCCGCCAGGTTGTCCAGGACTGCGCCGCCCAGCGCGTCCCGCACCACACGGTCCAGGTCGAGCTCGCCCATCCGCGCGTCCATGTCGCGGCGGGTCCCGCCGAGCTGCCGGAAACAGGCGCTCCAATAGTCGTGACCGTTCATCAGGTAGGCGCTCGTGCGCACCTCCCCGACGTAGGGGATCAGCTCCTCGCCCCACGTCACCCCATGGCGGTCGAGCAGCCGGCGGTACTCGTGCACGGATCCTCCCTCAGAGCGTGGAAAGCTGTCCGGATCGTACGTCGGCCACGCTGCGATCGCTGGTCAGCTCGGCGGCTCCCGCGATGGCTGAGCCGAAGCCGCCTGGCCTGCAAAGACAAGGGAAGGATCAGTGTCGCCCGGGCTACAGGGCGGGGCGCCCGGGGTAGGCCCACACGGGCCGGGCCTGCCACCGACGAGCGGGCGCGCATGCTCGCTCGACGGGGGAGTGGCCGATGAAAGTCGTCGTCGACCTGACGCGCTGCCAGGGATACGGGCAGTGCGCCTTCCTCGCGCCCGACGTCTTCACCATGAAGGAGGAAGCGCTCCAGTACGACCTGGACCCCGGCGACGAGCAGCGCGAGCACGTGCTGCGAGCGGCCGCCGCCTGCCCGGTCCAGGCCATCCATCTCGACTGGACGGCGACGCGGCACCTCGTTGAGCAGCGCATGGCGGCCCCGAGGATGACAGACGGCCGCATCGTCATCGTCGGGGCCTCACTGGCCGGGGCACGTGCCGCCGGTGTGCTCAGAAGGGACGGCTTCGCCGGATCGCTGACCGTGATCGGCGACGAGCCCGACGAGCCGTACGACCGGCCTCCCCTGTCCAAACAGGTCCTCACCGGGCAGGTGCCGCCCGACCACACCCGGCTGCCCCGCCTGCGCGAGGTCGAGGCCGAGTGGCTGTGGGGGACGCCGGCGACGGCGCTGGACGTGGCGGGCAAGCAGGTGCGGCTGGCCGACGGCCGCGAGATCGGCTTCGACCGGGTCCTGCTGGCCACCGGCACCCGCGCCCGGCCCTGGCCGAACGAGGCCGAGGCGGCGCTGGAGGGCGTGCACACGCTGCGCACCGTCGCGGACGCCGCCCGGTTGCGGCAGGCGCTGGCCGCCCGCCCGCGCCGGGTGCTCATCCTCGGCGCCGGGTTCACCGGCTCCGAGATCGCCTCCGCCTGCCGCGAGCTGGATCTGCCTGTCACGGTCGTCGAACGCGGCTCCGCACCGCTCGTCAGCGCGCTGGGCGGCGTGATCGGCGACGTGGCGGCGCAGCTGCACCGCGAGCACGGCGTGGACCTGCGGTGCGACACGACGGTCACGGCCCTGGAAGGCGACGGAGACGGGCGGCTGCGCGGAGCCCGCCTCTCGGACGGCAGCACGGTGGAGGCCGACGTGGCCGTCGTCGCCCTGGGCTCCATCCGCAACGTGGAGTGGCTGCACGACTCCGGGCTGGCCGCCGGCGTGTGGGGCGTGGCCTGCGACGCGGGCTGCCGCGCCGTGGACACCAACGGCCTGGTCACCGACGACATCTTCGTCGCCGGCGACATCGCGCGCTTCCCGCACCCGCTCTACCAGTACCAGTTCATGACGCTGGAGCACTGGGGCAACGCGGTCGCCCAGGCCGAGATCGCCGCCCACAACATGGTCAGCGACCAGGCGCACCGCTGGCCGCACCTGTCGGTGCCGGTGTTCTGGTCCAGCCAGTTCGGCGTCAACATCAAGTCGGTCGGCGTGCCGACCTTCGCCGACGAGATCGTCATCACCCAGGGCTCGACGGCCGAGCGCCGCTTCGTCGCCGTCTACGGATACCAGGGGCGCGTCACCGCGGCGGTGGCCTTCGACCAGGGGCTGTGGTTGGAGTTCTACCAAGGGCTGATCGAGCGGGCCGCGCCGTTCCCGCCCGAGTTCCGCCATGTCGACCGGCGCGAGCCCGCGAGGCCCGTACCCGCACGGGTCCCCGAACGGCTGGTCGCCACGGCGGAGGCGACCGTCGTGGTGACCGGTCACGATCCGGCGGAACGCCGTGCCTCGCTGCTGCACACGCCGCACAGCTGACCGCCCGGCACGAGAGCCCAGACAGGAGTGCAGGCCATGACATCGCACAGCGCCTTCGAGCGGATCCTCGAGCCGTCGGGCCGCGCCGATCCGTATCCGCTCTTCGCCGAGCTCCGCAAGACCCCGGTGGCGCGGCAGGAGGACGGCACGTACGTCGTCAGCACGTACCGCGAGATCGTCGAACTGCTGCACGACCCGCGCGTCAGCTCCGACCGCCGCAACCGCCTCTCCACGGACGAGGCGCCGGACATGACACCCTCGTTCATCGGGCTCGACCCGCCGGAGCACGACCGGCTGCGCCGCCTGGCCATGCGCCACTTCGGACCGCCACACTCACCCGGCATGGTCGACGGGCTCCGCCCGGCATGCTTGCACCTCACCACCGAGCTGATCGACGGCATCGCCGGCAAACGCCAGGCCGACCTCGTCGACGAGGTCGCCTACCCGCTGCCGGTCGCGATGATCTGCCGGCTGCTCGGTGTCCCTGAGGAGGACGAGCCGCAGTTCCACGCCTGGGCGGACCAGATCATCGAGACGCTCGGACCGGGGGAGGAGGACCGGGCTGAGAGGGAACGGGAGCGCCAGGCCGTGGGACTGAAGCTGGAAGGCTACCTCGCCGGACTCGCCGAGGACCGCCGGCGGCAGCCAGGGGAGGACATGCTGTCCGGGTTCATGACCTATCGCGGCCCCGAGGGCGGGATGACGCCGCAGGAGGTCGTCTCCACCGCCGTGCTGCTGCTGATCGCCGGCCACGAGACCACCATCAACCTCATCGCCAACGGCATGCTCACCCTGCTGCGCCACCCTGACCAGCTGGAACGCCTCCGCGCCGAGTCAGGCCTCATCGTGCCCGCCGTCGAGGAACTGCTGCGCTACGAGCCGCCCGTACAACTCGTGTCCTCGAGAGTCGCCCTCGACGACATCAGCATCGCCGGCACCACCATCCCGGCCGGATCGCCCATCGTCCTCGCCCTGGCCGCGGGCAGCCGCGACCCCGCTCACGTGCCCGATCCCGACCGCTTCGACCCCTGCCGTGCCCGCAACGAGCACCTGGGCTTCGGCGGCGGCGTCCACTACTGCTTCGGCGCGCCGCTGGCCAGGATCGAGGCCCAGATCGTGCTGGCCGAGCTCGTCCGCAGGCTGCGCGGTCCCCGGCTCGTCGCCGACCCGCCTCCCTACCGGCCGAGCCCTGTCCTGCGCGGGCCGCGCCACCTGCTGATCGAATACGACGGCGTCGACCCCGCGTGAGCCCTGCTCAGGGGAGCGATTCGTCCGCCAGGATGCGTTCCACGGTGCGGTGCCCCATCCGGCTCATGCTCGGGTTGCTTTCGGCGTAATACCAGACCGCCCCCATCGCCTGTTGGAAGGCCCACGCCTTGCCTCGCTGCCATTCGAGGTCGTCGCAGCCGAGGTCGTCGCGGAGCACCTGCCGCGGCCCCGCATCGAGGAGATGCCACGCACTCACGAGATCCAGAGCAGGGTCGGCGGGGCCGAAGCCGCCCACGTCGAGGACGCCGGCCAGCCGGCCCGCCGACACGAGCACGTTGCCGGGAATGAGATCACCGTGCGTCATGACGTCCCCGGCCGGGCTGCGCGGCAGACTTCGCATGCGTGCCCACAGCCGGCGAAGGCGCGGCACATCCAGGAGATGCTCGCTCTGCCTGAAACAGGTTTCCATCCACGTGTCATGGGAGCGCAGGTCACCTCCTCGGCCGTTGCCGGCGAAGGTGCGGCCACGCGTGTCGACCGCGCGCAGGTCGCGGATGAGTTCAGCCAGATCGTGGGCGAAGGCGACCGATTGGGCGGGGTCCTTGTCGGTGGCCACGACGCCGGGCAGCCAGGTCTGCACCGACCACGGCAGCGGATAGCCCGCCCCGGGGCGGCCGAAGGCGACGGGTTCGGGTGTGGGAAACCGCGTACGACCCAGCAACTCGCGCGCTGCTTCCGCTTCGGACTCCAGCCGGCCCCGCATCGAGTCGATGTCTCCGGGCTGCAGCGGGAACCGAGCCGCGAACTGGTCGCCGATGCGGAAGATGGCGTTGACCGTCCCCTGGGCGGAGGCGCTCCTGACAGGCAGGCTCCGCCACTGGGGAAACTGCTCTGCCACCAACGTGCGCACCATCTCCAGCGACACCGTCAGCTGATCGGCATGCATTTTCACACGGGGAGCGTGCCGTGTTCCGACCTTGACCCGCAACCTGTTTCTGGGAGGGAGGCCTGATGTGACAAACCGGACGTTCCCGCGCCGGTACACCGTGGGCGATGTGTGGGGGACCACCTACCGCTGATCACGTGGAGGGATCTGCCTGATCGTCCCAACGCTGGGCGTTGTCGTCATTGAGCGTGCCGGGAGGATCCGGTATCACGCAGAACGGCAGGCCCGCCGGGTCCTGCATGACCCACCAGCGGTCGTGGACGTGTTGCACGCGCTTGGCGCCCAGTCTCTCCAGCCGGGCGACCTCCGCCTCCAGGTCGTCGGTGTGGATGTCGAGGTGCACCCGGCTCGATCCCTCCCCGAGCCGCTGGACCAGCAGCCCGAACTCTCCGCTGCCCAGGTCGGCGCCGTGGTACTCGGGAAAGCTGGCGTAGTGCGTCAGCGTCTGACCGGTCGCGGACTGCCAGAAGGCGACCTCCTCGGCATGGTCGGCCTCGCTGACATCGATCACGATCTTGCAGAGCCTGCTGTAGTGCGGCACGCGGGTCCCTCTCAGCCTCGTCGAGTCCGGGGAACGTGGTCACGCGGGCACGGATCCGCTCCCCGCCGTACCGTATGGGCAACTCGCAGCACGGGCAATCCGTGTGGAATTTTCATGGTCAGGCGGGCCCGGGGGAGCTGCCACGGAGACTATTGCCGCTGTGTTTTGCGAAGGTTTGGCCAGCTCGGCAGGTGCTTAACGGTTAAGTGGCCGGGTTCGGCGTTTATGGGCCGTAGTGGGGCGGTCTGGTAGTCGCTGTACGGGTGTGGCGGCTCTGCGTACATTCTGCGGTGCGTTTCCGTGGTCCTTCAGCTGCCGGCGTCGTTGCCGACCGTTGCGAAACCAGCGAGGAGATTCGAGATGAGATCCATGCCGTGGCTTGCCGCAGTCGGTGCGGCGCTCGTCGCCTTAGCCGTAGCGGTGGGCGCCGTCATGTTCACCGGCATCCCGCCCGCACATGCGGCCGTGGGGCTCCACGTCAGCGGCACGGACATCGTCGAGGCCAACGGCCAGAAGTTCGTCATGCGCGGGGTCAACCATCCACACGTCTGGTTCACGAGCCAGACCAAGTCGTTCGCCGACATCAAGGCGCTCGGGGCCAACACCGTGCGCGTGGTCCTGGGCAGCGGCAAGCGCTGGGGGCCGTCCACCGACGTCGCCAATGTGATCTCCCTGTGCAAGCAGAACCGGCTGATCTGCGTCCTGGAGGTGCACGACACCACCGGATACGGCGAGGAGGGCGCGGCCGCCTCGCTCGACGAGGCGGCCGACTACTGGATCAGCCAGAAGAGCGCGCTGGTCGGCCAGGAGAACCACGTCGTCATCAACATCGGCAACGAGCCGATCGGCAACAACAACGCCGCCCAGTGGACCAGCGCGACCACCGCCGCCATCCAGAAGATGCGCAGCAACGGCTTCGAGCACCTGCTCATGGTCGACGCGCCGAACTGGGGCCAGGACTGGCAGTACGTCATGCGCGACAACGCCCAGACGATCCTGAACGCGGACAGCAAGCGCAACACCGTGCTGTCCATCCACATGTACGCCGTGTTCAACAGCGCCGCGGCGATCACCGACTACCTCAACCGGTTCCGGGACAACGGGTGGCCGCTGGTCATCGGCGAGTTCGGCTGGCGGTTCGGCGCCAACGAGGTGGATCACGAAACGCTGCTGTCCGAGGCGGTGTCGCGCGGCCTCGGCTACCTCGGCTGGTCCTGGAGCGGCAACACCGATCCGATCCTGGACATGGCGGCCGGCTTCGACCCCAACCAGCTCACCACCTGGGGCCAGCGGATCTTCAACGGCGCCAACGGCATCAAGGCCACGGCAAAGGAGGCCACCATCTACAGCGGTGGCGCCACCCCGACGGTGACCTCGACCACTCCGACGAGCACGCCCACGTCATCGGGCTCGTGCCGGGTGGCGTACGTGATGAACACCTGGAACACCGGCTTCACGACCAACATCACGGTCACGAACACCGGCAGCTCGACGATCAACGGCTGGCGGCTGGTCTTCACCCTGCCCGGCGGGCAGACCATCACCAACGGCTGGAGCGCGTCGTACGCGCCGACCAGCGGTCAGGTCACCGCGACCAACGCCGGCTGGAACGGCAACCTCGCGCCAGGCGGCTCCACCACCGTCGGCTTCCAGGCCACCCACACCGGCAACACGACCGAACCCGCCTCCTTCACCCTCAACGGAGCCCCCTGCCAGGTGGCGTGACCCGCTGATGCATCCGTGGCGTGCCACCGCCGCATCGCGAGCGGTGGCACGTGCGCAGGCCGCTTCCGCGCGCGGCGCCAAGGGAGCGGCGCCTCACGCGAGCGCGCCCGTGCCGGCGGCTGCGCCGAGCAGCACGCTACGCGACTGCGGGAGGACAGTGGCCCCTGCCGCCTCATCTGCGCAGTGAAACTTTCACGCTTTCTGTACACGCACCGGAAACCGGCCAAACATGGATCACTGCGCTCCCATAGGGCGCTCCTTCCACGGAGGCTTGAAGGTGAAGACATTACGTTTGTGGGCTCTGTCCGCAGTGGCCGCGCTTCTGGCGGCGATCGGCGTGGCCGTCGCCTCGCCCGCTGCCCACGCGGTGGTCGCCTGTTCCGTGACCTACGCCAAGGCCTGGGACAACGGCAGCGGGTTCGGCGCCAACATCACGATCAAAAACCTCGGCGACCCGGTCAGCCCGTGGACGCTGCGCTACACCTGGCCCGGCAATCAGCAGGTCACCCAGGGCTGGGGCGGGACCTGGACGCAATCCGGCCAGACCGTGACCGTGACCGCGCCGTCGTACGCCCAGAGCCTGGGAACGGGGGCCAGCGTCACCATCGGCTTCAACGGCAGCTACAGCGGCACCAACACCAACCCCGCCGCTTTCACCGTCAACGGCGTGGCCTGCGGCGGCACCGGCGGTACCCCGACGCCCACCCCGACTCCTACGCCCACGACGACTCCGACGTCGACGCCCGGCAACGCACAGGCTGTCGTGGCCGCGATGCAGCCTGGCTGGAACCTGGGCAACTCCCTCGACGCGACCGGCGCGGACGAGACCTCGTGGGGCAACCCGCGGATCACGCAGGCGCTGCTCCACAACGTCAGGGCACAGGGCTTCAACAGCATCCGGATCCCGGTGACCTGGGGTCAGCACCAGGGTGGAGCGCCCAGCTACACCATCGACGCGACGTACATGAACCGGGTGAAAGAGGTCGTCGACTGGGCTCTCGCCGAGGGCTTCTACGTGATGATCAATATCCATCACGATTCGTGGCAGTGGATCCAGAACATGCCGGGCGACCGGACGAACGTCCTGGCTCGGTACAACGCGATCTGGACCCAGATCGCGAGCACGTTCCGGAGCTCCTCTCCCAAGCTGTTGTTCGAGAGCGTCAACGAGCCGACGTTCACCGGCAGTTCCGGAGACGCCCAGAACGCGACGCTGCTCAATGAGCTCAACACGTCCTTCCGCACTATCGTGCGCCAGTCGGGCGGCAACAACGCGACTCGGTTGCTCGTCATGCCGACCCTGCACACGTCGGCCGACCAGGCCAGAGTCGACGAGCTGGTCAGCACGTTCAACGCGATGAACGACCCCAACCTGATCGCGACGGTGCACTTCTACGGGTACTGGCCGTTCAGCGTCAACGTCGCCGGCGGCACCCGCTTCGACGCCACCGTTCAGCAGGACCTGACCGGCGCCTTCGACCGGGTGCACAACGCCTTCACGGCGCGCGGTATCCCCGTGATCATCGGTGAGTACGGCCTGCTGGGCTTCGACCGGCACACCGGCACGATCCAGCAGGGCGAGAAACTGAAGTTCTTCGAGTTCCTCGGCTACTACGCACGTACCAAGCAGATCACCACCATGCTGTGGGACAACGGCCAGCACTTCAACCGGACCTCGTTCCAGTGGTCCGATCCCGAGCTGTTCGCGCAGATCAAGTCCAGCTGGACGACGCGCTCGGGTACGGCTTCGTCGGATCAGGTGTACAACGCGAGGTCGACCGCCATCACGAGCAAGACGCTCACGCTGAACCTGAACGGCACCTCGTTCGTGGGCATCCGCCACGGAAGCACAGACCTGGTGCGCGGTACCGACTACACCGTCTCCGGCGACCAGCTCACGTTCACGGCATCCGCGCTCACCCGCCTGACGGGTTCTCGGGCCTATGGCGTCAACGCGACGCTGTCGGCTCGGTTCTCCCAGGGCGTCCCGTGGCGGATCGACATCATCACCTACGACACGCCGACAGTGCAGAACGCGAGCGGAACGACGAGCTCCTTCGCCATCCCGACCACCTTCAAGGGTGACCAGCTCGCCACCATGGAGGCAAAGTACGCCGACGGCTCCAACGCCGGGCCCCACACCTGGACGTCCTTCAAGGAGTTCGACGTCACGTTCGCGCCCAACTACAGCGCCAACACCATCACGCTGAGACCGGCCTTCTTCGCCGAAGTCAATGACGGCTCACAGGTCACGCTCACCCTCCACTTCTGGAGCGGCGCGACCGTGACCTACTTCGTCACCAAGTCGGGAACCGCGGTCACCGGCACCACGAGCTGATCGAGCGGGCTTCCCGTCTCCGGCGGGCCACGGTTCAGGAGTCCGGATCGTGGCCCGCCCAGGCCACAGGGTGTAGCACCAGCGGCGGAGCGTCCGCGCTCGGCGACGGCCGCCTTGTCACGCCGCCATCCGGATTCCGAGAACGCGGCAGCCGCTGGTCAGTGCCGGTAGTCCCCGTCGGGCAGCCGCACGTGCGTGTCGGGATCGGTGATCGCCCGGGCGTCGGTCGGGCGCAGTCCCGCGCCGGCGAAGCAGTAGGCCTCGGCGTGGCCGACGTACAGGTATTTGAGCAGGATCTCCTCGGCCGAGTCGTCGGAGGACACGTCGCCGCCGCCCGGGTGGGTGTCCCAGGCCACGTCCTCGCCGTCGCGGTAGACGCAGCCCTGGTTGCCGCTCTTGGGGTTGGCGTACATGCCGTAGGCGACCGTGCCTGCCGACAGTGCCTTCATGACGCCGGGAGTCGAGGCCATGTAGCCCCATTGCTGGCTGACGACGCAGCCGCCGGGCACGTCGGTGAGGCCGATGAACTGCATGGCCTCATCGTCGAACGGGTCGATCTCTTCCAGCTCTTCCTCGTCGGCGGGTTCGCCGGCCAAACGCGCGGCCGCCTCGGCGGCGGTGATGCCGCGGACGCACGCCAGGCTGAAACCGTCCCCCTCGATGCCGCCCAGCGCGCCGCTCAGGCGGTCGGCCTCCGCCACGGCGGCGGTCTCGGCCTCGGTCAGGCCGGCATGACCCGGCGGGAACGGGAAGAACAGGCCGGGCGTGGGCCCCGCCAGGCTGAGCCGCCCGGGCGACCAGCCGCCCATCATGGGCCGCCACGGGTCGGCGCCGGCGGCGACGAGGGCACGGGCGTTCTCCGGCCGGTCGTTGAAGACCGCCTCCCAGAGCGCGGTGCGGCCCTCGCACTCCGCGTCGACGTCATCGACCCGGCCGGCCAGCTCGGCGACCACCTCCGCCGAGCCGTGCTCCGCCGCGGTGTGCAGCGGCCGCTCGAAGGCATATGGCCCATGGTTCGGATCGGCGCCCGCATCGAGCCTGGCGCGGACAAGAGCGAGGTCCTCCCAGGAATGCCACCCTAAATCGGACCATCCGGCGGTTTCATTGGCGGTCATGACAGCTCCTTCGAGATCACGTGCGCGGACATGAGCGGGGCCATCATGGCGGAGGGCACGGACAATTTCCGGACGTCAGTCGTTGCGCCGGCACAGACTCTTGACCGTCCATGCGACAGGACTTGACTGACTCTGGTGTTGATGCCGGGTAGCGTAAGGGCCTCTTAGTCCAGCTTCTGCATGGTTTCGCCGGAGATGACGCCTGTTTCGTCCTTGGCGGCTGGAGACTCAGATGTCCGATACCTGCCTGGCCCTGCATGTCAACGACCATCACGAAGCGCCCGTCCTTCAGCGGGACGGGGAGTTGGACCTGGCGACGGAGTGCGTCTTCATGGGTGCCTGCGCCGACCTGCCGGCACACGACGTGGTCCTGACTGGGGACTCGGACTAGGGAAACCACGGATGCCGGTGAGCGCGCGCCGCAGCAGACTCGCACTCTGACACGGTTCCGCTCACAGTCCGATCAAAACCGCCTATCGCGAGGCGACAGCCGGCCGCCGGCCACAGCGCACGACGGCGGCCGCAGTTCCATCGCACGTCAGAACGTCCAGCGGTCGAAGCGCTCTTAGTAGGGAATCGAGGCCCCATGAAGGCAGCGCAAAGCGCGACACATCCGTACGACGAGGAATCGCTCACGGTGCCACAGGCGGAGGTCACCCTCCATGTCAACGGCGCCTCTCACAGACTGCGGCTCGATGCCCGTGTCACCTTGCTGGACGCCCTGCGCGACCATCTGGGGCTGACGGGGGCGAAGAAGGGTTGCGATCAGGGTGCCTGTGGCGCTTGCACGGTGCTGGTCGATGGCAAGCGGGTGGTGTCGTGCCTGATGCTCGCGGCCCAGTGCGAGGACCGCGAGGTCACCACTGTCGAGGGACTCTCGGAGGGAGACACGCCCCATCCGATGCAGGCGGCCTTCGCCCGGCACGACGCGTTCCAGTGCGGCTACTGCACTCCGGGGCAGGTCATGTCGGCGGTGTCGCTGCTGGCCGAGGGCCGGGCCGGTTCCGAGGAGGACATCTGTGAGTTCATGAGCGGCAATCTGTGCCGCTGCGGGGCCTATCCGAATATTCGCGCGGCGATCCGTGACGTGGCGGCGGGGGGCTGAAGGATGCGTCCGTTCGAATACGTCAGGGCGGCCGACGTGGGTCAGGCCGTGACCATGGTCAGCGCCGACCCGGACACCTCCTACCTGGCGGGCGGCACCACGCAGGTCGACCTGATGAAGGACGGCGTGCTCGGTCCCGGCCGGCTGGTCGACATCACCCGGCTGCCGCTGGGCGGTATCACGCACACCGGCTCGGCCATCCGCGTCGGCGCGCTCGCCACGATGGAGGAACTGGCCGCCGATCCCGTTGTGATCGAGCGGCTGCCTTTCGTCAGGGAGGCGCTCCTGCTCGGTGCCTCCACCCAGTTGCGCAACCTGGCCACCATCGGCGGCAACCTGCTCCAGCGGGCCCGGTGCCGCTACTTCCGCGACCCTACGGTCGAGGCGTGCAACAAGCGGAATCCTGGGTCGGGATGCGCCGCGATCACCGGGTTCGCCCGCATGCACGCCATCTTGGGCACCAGCGACCACTGCATCGCCCTGCACGCCTCCGACGTCGCGGTCCCGCTGGCCGCGCTGGACGCCGTGGTCCATGTCCAGGGACTGGACGGCCCGCGCAGCGTCCCGCTGACCCAGTTCCACCTTCCGCCGGGCGACACCCCGCAGATCGAGAACGTGCTGCGCCACGGCGAGCTGATCACCGCGGTTGAGGTGCCTCTGCTGCCGGCGGGGGCCAGGTCTCACTACCTGAAGGTGCGCGACCGCGTCTCCTACGAGTTCGCGCTGACCTCGGCCGGCGCAGCGCTGGTGATGGAGGACGGTCTCATCAGGGAGGCTCGGGTGGCGCTGGGCGGCGTCGGCACCATCCCGTGGCGGGCCTGGGACGCCGAGGACGTCCTGCGCGAAGCACCGGCCGGCCGTGAGACGTTCCGCGCCGCCGCCGACGCCGCCCTGGAGGGCGCCAGAACGCTGCCCGGCACGGCGTTCAAGGTGGAGTTGGCCAAGCGGACCCTCGTCCGCACGCTGGAGACCATCGCAGGAGTACAAGCATGACCGCAGACAGCCTCCCGCTGATCGGTGCGGGCCTGGACCGGGTGGACGCCCCGCTGAAGGTGACGGGCAGCGCACACTACCCCAACGACTTCGGCTATCCCGGCATGGTGCACGCCGCTCTGGTGCGCGCCACCATCGCCGCCGGGCGGATCAGCGCCATCGACACCTCGCAGGCGCAGGCCGCGCCGGGCGTGCTGACCGTCATCACCCATCTGACCGCGCCGCGGCTGGAGCGCGGGCCGATGACGCTGCTGGGGCCGTCCCCGCCGGCTCCGCTCCAGGACGACCGCATCCTGCACTACGGGCAGCACGTGGCCATCGTGGTGGCCGACACCGCGGAGCAGGCCAGGCACGCCGCCTCGCTGGTGCGGGTGGAGTACGAGACGGCCAAGGCCCTGCTCGACCTCGACGACCCGCGAGCAGAGGTTCTCACCGATCCGTGGAGCCTGGACACCGATCGTGGTGATTTGGATGCCGGGTTCGCCGCGGCCGACGTCGTGGTGGAGGGCACCTACACCACGCCGGACAACACCAACAATCCGCTCGGGCTGATGTCCACGATCGCCCTCTGGCACGGTGACTCAGTCACGGTGCACGACTCCACCCAGTGGCCGCACAACGTGCGCACCTCGCTGGCGCAGATCTTCAAGGTGCCCGAGAGCGGCATCCGAGTGCTGGCCCCGTACGTGGGCGGTGGTTTCGGTGCTGGGCTGCGTATGTGGCCGCACGTCATCTTGACCGTGCTGGCGGCGCGTGAGCTGGGGCGGCCGGTGAAGCTGGTGCTCACCCGGCCGGAGATGTTCACCTCGGTGGGCCATCGCCCGAACAGCGTCATGCGCTTCAAGATCGGCGCCACGAGGGATGGCGAGTTGGTCGCGATCGACGCCGATGGCGTCTCGTCGGTGGCGATGGAGGACGATGACTACGAGCCGGTCTCGCTGTGCGCGGCCGTCTCCTACGCCTGCCCGAACGTGCGGACCCGAGACCGGCAGGTACGGCTGAACATCCCCTGCCCCGGATCCATGCGGGCCCCCGCGGAGGGGCAGGGCAACTTCGCCTTGGAGTCGGCCATCGACGAGCTCGCCCATAAGCTCGGCATGGACCCGCTGGAGTTGCGGCTTCGGAACTTCGCCGAGGTGGACCCGCTGTCCGGCCTGCCCTGGTCGAGCAACGCGCTGCGGGAGTGCTACCGGCAAGGCGCCGAGCGGTTCGGCTGGTCGCGGCGCTCGCCGGAGCCGGGCTCGATGCGCGAGGGGCGCCGGCTGGTCGGCTACGGCCTGGCCGCGGTCTCCTATCCCGCCTATCAGGTGCCCTGCCAGGCCCGCGCCTCGCTGCACCGCGACGGGTCGGCGTTCGTGCGCAGCGCGGCCACTGACATCGGGACCGGGACCTACACGGTGATGACGCAGCTGGTGGCCGAACTTCTGGGCCTTCCCACCTCGCGGGTGCGGTTCGACCTGGGCGATTCCGACATGCCGTACTCGCCGCAGGCCGGCGGGTCCGGTCTCACCGGCGCGCTCGGCAACGCCGTCCACGCCGCCTGCCGGCGCCTGCTGCGGGAGTTTCTCGATCTGGTCGGCGACGACGCCGACTCGCCGCTGCGCGGGGCCGGGCTCGGCGACGTCACGGTGAGCGAGGGCTGCATCCACCGTATCGGCGCGCCTGACCAGGGCGAGGCGTACACCGACATTCTGGCCCGCCATGGTCTGGAGGGGCTGAGCGCCGACGGCAGGAGCATCCCGCCGCAGTCCGAGGAGCTGGGGATGGCGATCGCGGGTGCGTTCGGGGCCAAGTTCGTCGAGGTGCGGATCGATCCCGACCTGGGGCTGTTGCGGGTGGCGCGGGTGGTCTCGGCGATCGACGGCGGCAGGATACTCAACGAGAAGACGGCCACCAGCCAGATCACCGGCGGCACGGTCGGCGGCATCAGCCAGGCCATGTTCGAGGACACGGCCACCGACCGGGAGACCGGCCGCATCGCCAACGCCACCTTCGGCGACTACCTCATCCCTGTGAACGCCGACGTCCCGGACATGGACGTGATCTTTGTGGGCGGCCCCGACCGGGCGACCCCGGTCGGCACCAAGGGAGTCGGTGAGGTCGGCCTGGTCGGCCTGGCGGCGGCCATCGCCAACGCCGTCCACCACGCCACGGGGCGGCGCATCCGCTCCTTGCCGATCACCATCGACCAGCTGCTGCTCTGACACCTCGTCCGAAGGGCTGATCGCCGGCTTTCTCGACCGCGCCTGGCGACCATGGCCCTTCACCAGATCCACCAGCACCACGACCCAGGGCCCGGCACTGCGCTGAACAGCCCGTGCCGCCTGCAAGGACGCAGATCCCGGCCTGTTCTTCCCGCTCACCTGGAACGACGGGCCGGGGTCACCCCGACGATCAGGCGCGGCGCATCTGCCAGGGATGCCCAAACGTGTTGTCCCACACCGACCGCGCCCACCTGGTGAGCAACGTCGTCGGCCACGCCTCGGCTCCCGAGGTCACCGCCGACATGAAGAAGAAGGTCGTGGATTACTGAAGCAACATCCACAAGGACCTGGCACGCTGTCTGGTGCGGAGGTGTCCGACGAGATGACATCCCGGAACGCTGACGAGACAGCGGTCGTGCTGACCGGCGCGACCAGTGGTATCGGTCAGGCCACCGCCAGGCTGCTGGCGTCGCGAACCTCCCGGTTGTTCGTGCACGGACCTCAGCGGCTGAGCGAGATCGCCGGGCTGCTGGCGGAGCTGCGAGCCGCCAGCAGGGGGGAGGTGCACTACGTGCAGGCCGACTTCGACGGACTGGCCGCCGTCGAAAAACTGGCCGCCGAGATCTCGAATCGAACCGATCGGGTCGATGTGCTGGTCAACAACGCCGGCCGACCGGGATCGCCGCGGCGATCGGTGGGCGGCGACGCTGAGGCCGGCTATCGTGAGGCGATCGACCGGTTCGCCGGCACGCGGCTCCGACCGGAGCTCGCCCGCTCCCACCTTCTCTACGGCGAGTGGTTGCGCCGCGAGCGACGCCTGAGCGAGGCGCGTGAGCGGCTGCGCACCGCGCACGAGCTGTTCACGACCATGGGCCTCGGGGCGTTCGCCGACCGCGCGGCGCGCGAGTTGGAGGCCGCCGGGATAAGCGTTCGGAAACGAGAGGCCGTGACCAGCGGCGGCCTCACTCCTCTGGAGGAGCAGGTGGCCCGGCTCGCCAGCGAGGGCCTTACGAACGCCGAGATCGGCAGCCGGCTCTTCGTGAGCTCGCGCACTGTCGAGTATCACCTGCACAAGGTCTTTGCCAAGACAGGAATCAGGTCTCGCAACGCGCTTGCCATGGTCCTGCGCCGGCGATCCGGAAGCCGTACGGGCGTCGCCTGACTCGGTGCCGCCACCGTCACTTCCGCCGTGACCGGTACGCCACGATGCCGGCCGCCGTCCCCCGGATCCAGCGGCAATGTGATGACGATGCGCCCGAACGGCAGTGGTCTTAACGGAATGCTGAGAGGTGCTCACGTGACCTACGCTGTACGCATGCGCGTGACGATGCGGGAGGTGGCGGATCGGGCCGGCGTCTCGATCAAGACCGTCTCCCGTGTGGTGAATGGCGAACCCCACATCCGTCCGGAGAAGGTGCGACGGGTGCATGCGGCGATCGACGAGCTCGGCTGGGTTCCCAACCGGACGGCCCGGGCGCTCAGGACCGGGTTGATCGGCGTGGTCGGCATCGCCGTCACCGAGTTGCGCCGCCCGTATCTCGCGGGTCTCGTCGAGGCGCTCGTCACCGAGGCCGATCGTTGCGGCATGCTTGCCGCGGTCGAGCCGACACACGGCGACCCGGTCCGGCTGGAGGCGGTCCTCGCCGCTCGGGGGAAGACGTTCGACGGCGTGGTGCTCATCGGCCCGGCGGCGCCGGCCGGCGACGGGTTGGACGATCGCCCGGTGGTCGTCGTGCAAGGCGGCGCGGCCGAGGTGGACAGCGTCGACGAGGACGTGGCGGAGGCGGCGGCGCTGGTGGCCCGCCACCTCGCCGTCATGGGGCGGTCGCGCCCGGCTCTGCTCGGCGCGGATCAGCCTCGGATGCGCGCGGCTTTCGCCGAATCGGGCATCGACGCGGCTGCCGTACCGGCTGTGGATCTCGGTGAGGTGGCCGACCGGCGCGCCGGCGCGCGAGCCGCCGTACACGTCCTGGAGCAGCATCCGGACGTTGACGCGCTGGTGTGTGTCAACGACGAGGTGGCGCTCGGGGCACTCGCGGCGCTCGTCAAACAGGGAGTGGATGTTCCGGGACAGGTGGCGGCCGTCGGGTACGGCAACCTGGAGGACGGACGGTTCTCGACACCGTCGCTCACCACCATCGACCCCGGACCGGCCCGGTTGGCGCGCAGCGCGCTGGAATTGCTCACCGATCGCCTCGCCGGTACGGCACCGCGACAGCCCCGTGCGGTCGTGTCACCGGTCGAGCTGGTGCGCCGTGAGTCCACGCTCGGCCGGGATCCCCGATGAAGCGCCCAACGCTCGCCGATGTCGCCGCGCGGGCCGGGGTCTCGGCGAAGACGGTGTCCAATGTCCTCCTCGGACGCCCGCATGTCTCGGCCGCCACCCGGGCCAAGGTTCAGGCCGTGATCGAGGAGATCGGCTACGAGGCGGGACATGCCACGAGCCAGGCCGGACGAGGGCTCGCCTCCGGCCGGACCGGCCGGATCGCCGTCGTCGTGCCGAACCTCCACCAGCCGTACTTCGCGGAGAACGCCGAGCGTCTCATCCTCGCGCTGGCCCAGCGCGGGTTCACCAGCACGCTGCGGATCGCCCATGACAGGACCGGTGAACGCGACGCGGTCCTCGGCGTGACGACAACCGACGTCGACGGTGTCATCGTCTGCCCGCACCACCTGTCCGACGAGTTGCTCGCCGGCGCCGCCCCGCGGCGCCCGGCCGTGGCCCTCGGCGGTTATCCGATCAAGACGCTTGATTGTGTGTTGATGGGGGAGTACGCGGGATTCGTGGCGATCACTCGACATCTGCTGGCCGACGGTCGAAGGCGGCTGGCGTTCGTGTGGAACGGTCCGGTGGGCGCCGCCCCGATCTCAGACCGGTACGCCGGCTTCCTTGCCGCGCTGGAGGAGCACGGCGTCGAGCACGACCCGTCGCTCGTCGCCAACAGCTCGGACGTGGACCGCAGAGCCTCGGGCTACGAGGCGATGGTCGGGCTGCTGCGGCGCTCCGGCCCCCGGTTCGACGCCGCGGTGTGCGGCAACGACACGATCGCCGTGGGGGTGCTGAAAGCCCTGCACATGCACGGGATCCGCGTCCCCGAGGACGTCGCGGTCACCGGCTTCGACGACACGGACGAAGGTGAGTTCACCATTCCGTCGCTGTCGTCGGTGAGCCCCGACCAGGGCGCGATGGTCGCCGCCGCCCTCGACCTGCTCATCGAGCGCCTCGACGGTTACGACGGCGAGGCCCGGCAGGTGCACACCGGAATGCATTTGGTGATCCGCGACTCGTCCGCGTCGACCTGATCCACCCTCCCTGGTTTGACTCACAGGTCGGCCGTCGCCTTGTTTGTCTTGTCATTGACAACGCTGAATGGCCACACCTAACATCGCTGAAACATTTCAGCGAGATCCGGGTCACACCCTCCGTCCCCCTGGGAGGACCGCATGACCACTCCACCCGTTCTGTCCCGCCGCGCCTTCGTCGTAGCGGCCGGCCTCACCGCGATCGCCGGCTGCTCCGGCAAGAGCTCCACGAGCGATCCGAACACCCTGCGGATCTTGGTCAACAAACATCCGTTGACCAAGCCGATGAACACGATGGAGTGGACGAAACAGCTGGAGAAGATCGCTGGTGTGAAGATCCAGTGGCAGGAGATCTCGGCCGACTGGGACCAGAAGAAGTCCACCATGCTGGCGGCCGGCGACGTGCCGGACCTGATCGTGGGCACCAACGCGATCACGAATTCCGACATGGGCACGTACCGGACGCTGTTCGAGAACCTCGCCGACGACCTCGACGCGTTGCCGAACGTGAAGGCGTTGTTCGCGGCGAAGCCGGAGCTCAAGTCGATGGCCACGTTGACCACCGGCGAGGTCTACGCGATCCCGGGCTACAAGCGGTTCTGGCCGAAGACCGTCACCCACCAGTACATCAACAAGCAGTGGCTCGACCGTCTCGGCTTGGACGTGCCGACCACCTGGGACGAGTTGTACACCGTGCTCGTCGCGTTCAAGGAAGAGGACGCGAACGGCAACGGTGACAAGAACGACGAGATCCCGATGGACTGGTCACCGGTCGGCACAAGCGGCTTCGGCTACTTCCAGCCCAGCGTCTTGCTCGGCAGCCTCGGTCTGCCGATCGCGGGCGGCGGTGGCCAGGGCTATTTCCTCGAGGACGGCAAGGTCGGCA
This sequence comes from Nonomuraea polychroma, assembly GCF_004011505.1. Taxonomy (NCBI): domain Bacteria; kingdom Bacillati; phylum Actinomycetota; class Actinomycetes; order Streptosporangiales; family Streptosporangiaceae; genus Nonomuraea; species Nonomuraea polychroma. The sequence continues at coordinate 6,998,124 of NZ_SAUN01000001.1, read as the reverse complement.
ATTTCCTCGTCGACGAGCGCTACAAGCGGGTGATCGAGTTCCTGCACCGTTGCTACGCCGCGGGCCTGGTCAGCAAGAACGTCATGACGCAGGACTACTCGGCGTACCAGGCGGTCGGCCGTGGCTCCGGCGACGTGGCCAAAGTCGGCTTCAGCTGGGGCTGGACGGCCAGCGACCGGTTCGGCTCCCAGCTGGCCGACCAGTACGTCGCGATGGCGCCGCTGCTCGCGGACGCCGGCCAGACGACGCCGGTGGCCTGGTCATACGACTCCAACAGTGAGAACTTCCCGTCGAACCAGATCGTCATGTCCGCGAAGGCGAGCAACAAGCAGGCCGCGCTCAAGGTCATCAACGCCTTCTACGACAAGGAGATGTCGCTGCAGGTGTTGTGGGGCGATCTCGGCCGGTACGTCAAGAAGGTCAGCGACAACGAGTACGAGGTGCTCCCACCCGGAGACTCCAAGACCGACCCATCGACCTGGAAGTGGACCGTCACCATCGCGGACGCCGGCCCGACCTGGATCCGGGACGACATCGAGGTGAAGCTGCCGACCGACCTGGACGAGGCCGTCGAGCAGACGAAGCCGCTGCAGAAGGCGCTGGCGAACATGGACCCGGCCAAGGACGTCTATCCGTTCCAGTTCATTCAGATGACGCCTGAGGACACGAACCAGCTGGCGCTGAACAACACCACGATCGCCAACACCACGATGACGAAGTTCGCCGAGTGGATCACCAAGGGCGGCATCAAGGATCAGTGGGACAAGTACGTTCAGCAGGTCCAGAACGGCGGCCTGCAGAAGAACATCGACGTCTACCAGCGCTACTACGACGAGTACATGAAGACGCGCTGATGACGGAATCTCTTGTCGCGGCTCGCAAGAAGCCGGCGGCCGTGGCCCAGAGGCGACCCCGCAGGGACCCCCGTCTGGGCCTCGGCCGGCATGTCAGCAGGTACTGGCAACTGTGGCTGATGGTCCTGCCGGCCGTCGGGTTCGTCGGCCTGTTCATGTACGTGCCGATGTACGGCATCCAGCTGGCCTTCCGGGAGTTCGACTTCACCGCGGGTCTCACCGGTGGCGAATGGGCCGGCCTGAAGTACTTCCGGCAGTTCTTCGACAGCCCGATGTTCTGGCCGTTGCTGCAGAACACGTTCGTCATCAGCATCACCACGCTCGTGGTGGGGTTCGTCGCGCCGATCCTGCTGGCGCTGATGATCAACCAGATCGCCGGCGGCCGCCGCAAAAAGCTCATGCAGACGGCGACGTACCTGCCGCACTTCATCTCGATCGTCGTCATCGTCGGCATGCTGCAGGCGTTCCTCAACCCGTCCACCGGACTGCTCACGCAGGTCCTCGCCTTCTTCGGCCTCGACGGGGTGAACCTCCTCGGCGACACGTCGGCCTTCGTGCCGGTGTACGTGATCTCCGACGTGTGGCAGCACTGCGGGTGGAACAGCATCATCTACCTTGCCGCGCTGTCGCGGGTCGACCCTCAGCTGTACGAGGCCGCCAAGGTGGACGGCGCGAACCGGCTGCAGCTGATCCGGCACGTCGACGTCCCCAGCATCGTGCCGACCATGGTGATCCTGCTCATCCTCACCATGGGCGGCGTGCTGAACACCGGGTTCGAGAAGGTGTGGCTGATGCAGAACACCCTGAACCTGCCGGTGTCCGAGGTCATCGCGACGTATGTCTACAAGATCGGCATCCTCAGCACGCAGTTCAGCTACGCCACCGCGATCGGCCTCTTCAACACGGCCATCAACTTCGTGTTCCTGATCGCCGCGAACGCGATCGCCCGCCGCGTATCGAACTGGAGCCTGTGGTGAGCGCGACCCCCCTGCAGAGCAAGGGATTCTTCCGCAACAGGACACCGGGCGACGTCGCCTTCATGCTCGTGTTCGGCACGATGTGTGTGGCGATCCTCTTCGCCGTCGTCTACCCGGTCTACTTCGTGGTGATCGCTTCGCTGAGCAACCCGTCTCTGATCGCCACCGGCGAGGTGTGGCTGTGGCCCAAAGGCGTGAACCTCTTCGGGTATGAGCAGATCTTCAACGACGCTCGCATCTGGACCGGCTACGGCAACACGTTGCTCTACAGCGCGGTCGGCACCGCGTTGAACCTCGTCGTGACCCTCCCCGCGGCGTACGCGCTGTCGCGGCCGGAGTTTCGCCCGCGGCGGGTTCTCATGCTGTTCTTCGTGTTCACGTTGTTCTTCAACGGCGGTCTGATCCCGACGTATCTGCTCTATCGCGATCTCGGCCTGCTGGACAACTGGCTCGTGTTCATCCTGCCGCCCGCGGTGAACGTGTACAACCTCATCATCGCCCGCGCGTTCTTCGAGCACTCGCTGCCGAAAGAGCTGTTCGAGGCGGCGATGATCGACGGCGTCTCCTATCTGCAGTATTTCGCCAAGGTCGCGCTGCCGCTGTCCAAGGCGATCATCTCGGTCATCGGCCTGTACTACCTGGTCCAGCACTGGAACGACTTCTTCACCGGCCTGGTGTTCGTCCGCGACAACAGCCTGCAGCCGCTGCAGATCGTGCTGCGTGACATCCTCCTGTCCAACCAGGCGTTCGCCGGTGGCGCCGGAACGGGGGGAGGCAGTGGTGTCGGCTACGACCAGCAGTATGCCGACCAGATCAAGTACGGCGTGATCGTCGTGTCGAGTCTGCCGGTCCTGGTGCTCTACCCGTTCCTCCAGCGCTACTTCGAGAAGGGCGTTCTCATCGGGTCGGTGAAAGGCTGATGAAACGCGTCCTCACCTGGCACACGAGGGCGGGCGAGGTGGGCTTGCTGCTGCTCAGACTGCACCTGCTGTGGGTGGTCTGGAGCCTGGCCGGTGGCATCGTCCTCGGCGTCTTCCCCGCGACCGCCGCGGTGTACGGCGTCATCCGCGGCGAGTTCCGGCATTCCGCCTCGCCTGGTGAGTTCCGCCGGCTCTGGCGGCAGGAGTTCCGCACCGCCAACGTGGTGGGTTACGTCTTCGCGGCGGCCTGGGCGGTGCTCCTGGTGGACCGGCGCCTGCTGGAAACCGTCGACCTCGGTGTCGTCGAACCATTGCTCGGCGCGGTGCTCTGGCTGGTCACCCTGTTCGTGTCGTGCATGAGCGTGAACGTCTGGATCCTCGCCGCCCACTTCGCCGAAGGACCGTTGGCGCTGGTCCGCCGCAGCGCGATCCTCGTCCTCGCCCGCCCGGTCCAGGCGATCGTCACACTGCTCGCGGTCGGCGTGATCCTGTGCGCGTACTACCTCGTCCCGGGGTTGGTCCCCGTCTTCGGCATCGCCCTGCCCGCGTTCGTCTCCTTCGCCTACGTCTGGGGCACCGCGGTCCTCCCTACCGCTCCGGCCTCGTGACAGGCTGCGGAGATCGGCCATTTGGACAACCTCGTTTGGAGCCTCCGTGACTATGACCCCTGACGCTGCCATGCGCACGCGCGAACCGCTGCCGCTGACCGCGGTCACCATCGATGACCGGTTCTGGACGCCGCGCCGTGAGCTGATCCGCACCCGTACGCTGCGGCAGCAAGAACGCCAGATGCGCCGGCCCGGTCAGCAGTTCGACGCCCTGACCTTGACCTGGCGGCCGGGGGACCCGCACGAGCCGCACATCTTCTGGGAGAGCGACGTCGCCAAGTGGATCGAGGCCGCCAGCCACTGCCTGGCCACCGCCGATGACCCAGACCTGGACCGGGCCGTCGACGAGGCGATCGAGCTGCTGGCCGGCGCGCAGCAGGACGACGGCTACCTCAACGTGTACTTCACGGTCGTCAAGCCAGGACAACGGTTCACCGACCTCCGCGACGCCCACGAGCTCTACTGCGCCGGCCATCTCATCGAAGCCGGCGTCGCCCACTTCGAGGCGACCGGGAAGACCCGGCTGCTCGACATCGTGCGACGCTACGCCGACCTGATCGACACCGTCTTCAGCCCCGACGGCCCCTGCGCCGGTGGTTATGACGGGCACCAGGAGATCGAGCTCGCGCTGGTCAAGCTCTACCGCGCCACCGGCGAGCGCCGCTACCTCGACCTCAGCCGGCGGCTCATCGAGTGGCGCGGACAGCAGCCCTACTACTTCGAGCTCGAGTTTCAGCGCCGCGGCACCCCCGGCTACTTCGGGACCACCCTGCCCCGGCGGCCCGAGGCGACGCGGCGGTTCCGCGAGTACAACCAGAGCCACCAGCCCGTGGCCGACCAGGCCGAGGTCGTCGGCCACTCGGTCCGTGCCATGTACATGTACAGCGCGATGACCGACCTGGCCGACGAGTACGGCGACGACCGGCTGCTCCAAGCCGTACAGCGGCTGTGGGCCAACCTCACCACCAAGAAGCTGTACATCACCGGCGGGATGGGTTCCGACCCCAGCATCGAAGGCTTCGGACCCGCCTACGACCTGCCCGACGCCCACGGTTACGCCGAGACCTGCGCCTCCATCGGCCTGGTCCAGTGGGCGCAGCGGATGAGCAACCTCACCGGCCACGGCCACTACATCGACACTCTCGAACGTGCCCTGTACAACGGCGTCCTCAGCGGTGCCTCCGCCGACGGCACCCACTACTTCTACGGCAATCCCCTCGCGAGCGGCGGCACCGTCGCCCGTCAGGAATGGTTCGACTGCGCCTGCTGCCCGCCCAACCTCGCCCGGCTGATCAGCGAACTCGGCCGCTACGTCTACGCCCAAGGACCCAACGAAGCCGTCATCAACCTCTACGTGGCCGGCACCGGCCGCTTCACCCTCACCGGCGGTGAGGTCACCCTCCGCCAGGACACCCGCTATCCCCGAGAGGGCCACCTCGCCGTCACCGTCACCCCCGCAGGCGACGAGGCGGAGTTCACCCTGGCCATCCGCATCCCCGGCTGGAGCCGGCAACCGGCCATCACCGTCAACGGCGAACCCGTTCACCAGCCCATCCTGCGCGACGGCTACCTCACGCTGTCCCGCCGCTGGCGGGCCGGCGACCTGGTCGAGATCGACCTCGGCCTGGAGGTCCGGCGTACCTGGGCACACCCCGCCGTCGCCTCCGCCGCCGGCAAAGTCGCCCTCGAGCGCGGGCCGGTCGTGTTCTGCCTGGAGGGTGTCGACCATGACGGCGCCGTTCACAACCTCGCCCTCCCCCGCGACGTCCCCATCCGCGCGGTCCCCGACGAGCGGACCGGCGTCGTCACCCTGCACGCCGACGCCACCGCCGACACCACCGCCGGCGACCAGCTGTACGTCAGCCACTCACCCGGCCGACGGAGCACCGCACTGACCGCCGTGCCCTACTTCTCCTGGGCCAACCGCGGCCTTTCCGACATGACCGTCTGGATCCGCGACGGCGGCCCCAGCGCGGCGCCCGCACCAACCGCGCCGGCCTCCGAGCACGGGGAGAGCCCGGACGGCCGTAGCTGACCCGCGCCGACCGCCACTTCGGCCAAGAACGACTGTGGCGGTCGGTGAATCCTTCCGTCCTGTGGCTACGCCGCAGCAGGTCGGCAGCGCAGTCCGAGGCTCGCCGTTTCCCGCGTCGCTTGCCCTATCTATCGAATATCGATAGATCTCCATCGTGAGTCGATCGAGGGAGAGCGCATCCCGCTCCTCGTGATCTCCGTCCTGTTCGTCGTGACGGTCGAGGTCGTCCTGGTCTGCGTGTGGCGGCTGGTCACGATGGTGCGACGCGGAACGGTGTTCTCCCACGCCGCCTTCCGGTACGTGGACATCGTGATCGGCGCGATCGTGGCGGCCGCACTCCCGGTGTTCGCGCTCATCGTGCTGGTGCTGCGCATGCTGCTCGCCCAGGCCGTCGCGCGTGACATCGAGGCGGCGCAGATGCAGGCCGAGCTGGATGAGGTGATCTGATGCCGATCGTCGTCGACATCGACGTGATGCTGGCCAAGCGGAAGATGTCCGTGGGCGAGCTCGCCGACCGCGTCGGGATCACGCCCGCCAACCTGGCGGTGCTGAAGAACGGCCGGGCGAAGGCGGTGCGCTTCACGACGCTCGACGCGCTCTGCGAGGCGCTCGAGTGCCAGCCGGGAGACCTGCTGCGCTGGGAGGCCGACGAAGATCGAGAGAGGTCCTGATCGCATCGAGCGGACCGTGGAGCTCGCTCACCTGCCGGACAAGGTGTGGGCGGCGCTCACCACGCCCGAAGGGATGGGCGCGCGAGCTCGGCGAACTGGCCGGCTACCTCGATGGAGCCTGACATTGAGTCGATCGCCGAGACGTGCGGACGAGACCGTCAGCGCATGAGAGCTGACCTGAACGGGAAGGTGGACATCACTATGAAGACACCACCGATCGTCACACCGCAAGAGTGGCAGGCAGCGCGCGAGCAGTTGCTCGTCAAGGAGAAGGAACTGACACACGCCCGGGACGCGCTGGCCGCGGAGCGCCGGCGCATGCCGTGGATGGAGGTGGAGAAAGACTACGAGTTCGACGGACCTGAGGGTAAGGCGAGCCTGCTGGACCTGTTCGAGGGCCGTCGTCAGCTGATCGTCTACCGCGCCTTCTTCGAACCCGGCGTGGAGGGCTGGCCCGACCACGCGTGCGTCGGCTGCTCCATGGTGGCCGATCATGTCGGCCACCTCGCCCATCTGAACGCCCGCGGCACCACTCTCGTCTTCGTCTCTCGCGCGCCCCAGCAGGACATCGCGCGCGTGAAGGCGCGGATGGGCTGGACCATGCCCTGGTACACCATGACCGACGAGTTCGACGCCGACTTCGGCGTGGACGAATGGCACGGCACGAACGCGTTCATCCGCGATGGCGACAGGGTGTTCCGTACGTACTTCATCAACAGCCGCGGCGACGAGGCACTGGGGAGCACCTGGAGTTACCTCGACATGACCGCGCTCGGACGGCAGGAGGAGTGGGAGGACTCGCCCGAGGGTTATCCCCAGACCCCGCCGTACGAGTGGTGGAACTGGCACGACGAGTACGGCGAAGCCGAGCGGGCGAAGGGCTAGCCCGGCCGCCCGGCGGACCCTTCCTCTGCGAGGGCTCTCGGAGTATGAACGAATCATCAGCCGCTTGAGCAGGTCCCCTCGGAGGTGACGGCAGATGCGCCGTCGGAGCCTGATCCTGTCTGCCATGGCGTTATCCACCGCGCTGCTCACCTCCACCGCCGCAGACGCGGCGCCCGGTGGCCACGTGCGGGACGACCAGCCGTTGCCGGGCTACACGATAGACAACCCGCCGCTGGAGCCGCTGATCGTGGCCGGGCGGCCGAGCCGGGTCCTCCAGGGGGTGCACAGGCACGCGGCCTTCGACATCGAGGTACCGCCGCAGTGGAATGGCGGTCTGCTGATGTGGGCCCACGGGTTCCGTGGCGACACCCGGGTGCTCACCGTGGACCCGCCCGGGTACGGATTGCGGCGGCGGCTGCTGGACCAGGGCTATGCGTGGGCCGCGTCCTCCTATTACGCCAACGACTATGACGTGCGGGCCGGCGTGCTGAGCACCCGCGACCTCGCCGATCACTTCAGGCGCGTGGTCGGCAAGCCACGGCGGACGTTCCTGGCCGGGGTGTCCATGGGCGGTCATGTCACGGTCCGCTCGCTGGAGCAGTACCCGGGCTACTACGATGCGGCCCTGCCGTTGTGCGGGGTGCTCGGCGACCACGAGCTGTTCGACTTCTTCCTCGACTTCCACCTCGTCGCGCAGGATCTGGCGGACGTGCCGGCCTACCCGTTCCCGGCTGACTACACGAGCGCTGCCGTGCCGAAGATCCAGGAACGGCTGGGGCTGGGCGGCTCGGGTCCGGGGAACGAGCTCGGTGGGCAGTTCCGCGCCATCGTCGTCAACCTCAGCGGCGGCGAGCGTCCCGGGGCGCATGCCGCCTTCGCCTACTGGAAGGACTTCTTGTTCGGGCTCGCGGGGCCGCCCGGGGACGGCACACTGGCGCAGGAGCCCGGCAGGGTGGCCACGAACCTCGACACGAGCTACCACCCGGACTCCCCGGTGAACGTCGACGCGACCGTGCAGCGGGTGCCACCCGAGGACCCGGTGGCCCGCAGGACGTCCCGGTTGACCGCCGTGCCCGCCGTCTCCGGCAGGATCGACGTGCCCGTTCTCTCGTTGCACAACCTGGGCGACAACTTCGTGCCGTTCTCCATGGAGCAGCACTACCGGGCCGACGTGTCCCGTCACGGGCGCGCCGGGTTACTGGTGCAGCGGGCGATCCGGGCGGTGGGGCACTGCGAGTTCAGCGACGCCGAGGTCGGGGCCGCCTGGGACGACCTGGTCCGATGGGAACGCGGCGGTCCCCGGCCCGCCGGGGACGACGTGACCGACGCGGCCACGGTGTCGAACCCCGACTACGGGTGCCGATTCACCGACCCGGACGCCTGGCCGACCGGCACCCGCCCACTGTTCGCCGCCTGCCCGGCGCAGGGGGAAACGGGCATCCGTGCCGACCCTGACCCGGCACGGCCACCGACCTCTGGGGCCGCTGTGCGTCCGTGAGCAGCGTGAGTCAGGCCCCGGCCGTGTCGAGCCGGGTGAGCTGCTCGTCGGTGAGCTTGACCTCGAGTGCCGGCAGGGCCGCCTCGTACTGCTGGAGCGTGCGCGGCCCGATCAGCGGCGCGATCGTCGGCGAGTTCTGGTGCAGCAGCCAGGCGAGGACCAGCGCGTTCGGGCTCACGCCGACCTCTGCGGCCACCTCGGCGGCCGCGGCGAGCCGGGCGTCGGCGTCCGGGCCCTGGTACGGCTCCATCGCCCCGTGGCCCTTGCGCTTGTCCGGGTCGTCGTAGATGCCTTTGAGTATCGGGGAGTACGCCACCAGGGTCAGGTCGTCGTGGGCCTGCAGGTAGTCCAGCTGCTCGTCGTCCACGATGGACACGTGCCGGAGCCCGGCGCGGCGCCGCAGGTAGGAGTGCTGCTGCTGGAGGGCGACCGGCGCCGGCCTGCCGTGCTGGGCGCACAACTGGCGGATCCGCTCCAGCCGCCAGGTCCGTACGTTGGACCAGCCGATGTAGCGGGCCTTTCCTGCCTGGACGATGCCGGCGAGCGCCTCAAGCGTCTCCGCCAGGGGCGTGGTCCGGTCGTCGACGTGCACGTAGTAGAGGTCGACATGGTCGGTGCCGAGCCGGCGCAGGCTGCCGTCGATCGCCTCCCGCAAGGTCTTCGCCCCGGCCCCGACGAACGTCCGGTAGGCGACATCCCAGTTCGGCCGGCCACCGGCCCAGACAGCGTCCAGGTCACGTACGACGGCGCTGCCCTTGGTGGCCAGGAACACGTCATCACGCCGACCGGTGCGGGCCAGCCAGCGGCCGATCAGCTCCTCGCTCTCGCCGCCGTAACTGCCCCGGCGCTCCCACCAGCAGTAGCAGTCGGCGGTGTCCAGGAAGTTGCCGCCGGCCTCGACGTACCGGTCCAGCATCGTGACGGCCTCGTCCTCCGGCGTGACGGTACCCATGATCATGCAACCCAGGGCGAGCCGGCTGATCTGTTCGCCGGTACGGCCGAGCTCCACGGTCTTCACGTGATGTGCTCCCTTCCTCGGCTCAGCGTGCAGCGCTCGACAGCACGCGATCCATCGACGCTAGAAGCTCGAGTGGACTCCAGGTCAAGACTCGAAACACTGCGGAGATCCTTCTGTAGGACTTCTTGATGCTGGTCGGCATAGGAATTCATCTGGCCGAAACCTACGGAGGGGATCGCGCTGGGTAGAGTCCCGCCATCCTTGACTACGTTGACCCCTTCATCGGCACAGCGGCGACCGACCTGCCCAGAGCACGCGGTCTGGCCGCTACTTGGTGGTGGCCGAAACCGCAGGTAGGCAACACCCACCCAGGCGCCACGTCGCCACTGGGCATGGTGTCGGCGTGTGCCTACTCCGGCGCGTACCCGACGGGGTACGGGCGGTACGCGAAGAACACCGAGGGTGTGCCCGAGGAGATGTTCGAGCGGCTGCAGGCGTCCGGGTTCACCCATTTCCAGCAGTCCGGCACCGGCGCGATCCGCAAGTACTACAACTACGTCCGGGTCACCCCGATGGTGCAGCCGCTGGACGCGCTGGGGGAGGCGTGGCCGCTGCGCGACGAGGTGGCGGAGGCGGGCTACTACGCGGCCACCCTGGGCACCGGGGTGCGGTGCGAGCTCACCGTGGGCACCAAGGTCGCCGTGCATCGGTACACATTCCCCGAGCACAGCAGCGCCCGCGTCGTGGTCGACCTCTCCTGCGGTGGTTTGGGCATCGAGCTCGGGCAAACGGTGCCGTTGCGGGCACAGGTGGAGAACATGGGCCATGGCCGGGCCCAGGGCACGGTGGTGATGGAGGGCGTACCGCTGTCGGTCTACCTGGACGTCGACAGCCCGGGCTGGCGGCAGATGCTCTGGTACGACCGGCGGCTCATCGACGGCGGCACGCGCCTGGACTTCGACAGCATCCGGCACACCACGCTGCGGCCTTTCGGCATGCTCTTCATGGGTCCGGCCGCCCCGGGGCAGACCATCGAGGTGCGGCTCGGGTTCTCGCTGCGCGGGTGCGACCAGGCGCGGCAGAACCTGGAGCAGGAGTGCGGGCAGGGGCAGCAGGCGTTCGACCTGGTACGTTCCCGTACCCAGGCCCGCTGGGCTGAGCACCTCGACCATGTCCAGGTCGAGGGCGGCACGAAGGCCCGCCGCACCGTGCTCGCGACGGCGCTCTACCACGCGCTGATCAAGCCGTGCTTCGCCGACGACGAAAGCCCATTCTGGCCGAGCCCCGGACCGTTCGCGTTCGACGTGTGCACCATGTGGGACATCTACAAGACACAGTTGCCGCTGCTCGCGGCCATCGTCCCGCACCGGGCCGTGGACCTGCTGGAGTCGCTGATCCGGGTCTGCGAGGAGGAGGGCAACTTCCCCATCGGCTACCGGATGGCGCGCGGCGCCGACCGGTTCTTCCGCCAGGCCAGCGCGCTCGTGCACACCGCGCTGGCGGACGCCCATGCCCTCGGCCGGGACAGCCTGGACTGGAACTGGGCGCTCGTGCACATGGTCGGTGACCTACGCCGGCTCTATGGCGAGGACTTCTTCGAGAACGGAGTGGTGCACCCGATCACCCACACCCTCGACCTCGCCTACGCCCACCACTGCACGGCACGGGTCGCCCGGGCGCTGAACGATGTGCGCCTGGCCGACGATCTCGAGCGGCGCAGCCACCAGTGGTCCAACGCCTTCGACCCGGACACGGGACTGCTGCGCGACTCGGAGTTCTACGAGGGCGGCAAGTGGAACTACTCCTTCCGGTTGCTGCATGACATGGCGGCGAGGATCGCCCTGGCCGGCGGCGACGAGGCGTTCATCGACAAGCTGGATCGGTTCTTCGGCTTCGGCGCCGCACCGGTGAAGCAGCCCGGCCGGTGCCCGCAGGCGGCGGAGATGGCGGCCGGATACGCCCTGAACCGGTTCGAGGGGTTGAACAACGAGCCCGACATGGAGGCGCCGTGGGCCTACCACTACGCGGGCCGGCCCGACCGCACGGCCCAGGTGGTGCACTCCGCGCTGACCTGGCAGTTCGGCACCGGACCCGGCGGGCTGCCCGGCAACGACGACTCCGGCGGCCTGAGCTCGTGGTACGTCTGGGCGTCCCTGGGGCTGTTCCCGATCGCCGGTCAGAACCTGTTCCTGATCAACGCGCCGGCGTTCGAACGGGCCGTGCTCGGGGCGGGCGGCAACGAGTTCGTCATCGAGACCAGCGGGCACCGCGAGACACCGATCGGCGTCGACGGCATCGATCGTGACCCGCCGGCTCAATACGTCCAGTCGGCGACACTCAACGGCAAACCCCTGCACGCAACGCACCTGAGCGCCGCCACCGTGCACCGCGGCGGCCGGTTGCACCTGCGGCTGGGCCCGGAGCCGTCGGCGTGGGGGCGGGGGATCCGCCCGCCGTCCCTTTCCGATCCCTCAGCACTACCGGAGGAAGCGCGATGACCCATCCCCGTCGCCGTCTCGTCATCGTGGTCAGAGCCGACCCGGTCATCTGCGGTCACTCCGGCGAAGCCCGTAACCTCGCCGAGGTGGCGCTGACCCGCGGGTTCGACGACGTACGGCTGTTGACCTGGACGATCCCGACACTGCAGGCGGCCGGGCTGCCGCTCAAGCCGCTGGACCGGCTGCTGCCGTACAGCGCCGGCATCACCGTGGAGCGGCCGGAGGCGGTCGGCGACTACCGGGTGCCGGACGGGCGCCACCAGGCCGGTCTCACCGGCCGCCTCGTCGAGCTGCTCGCCGAACCGGTGCCCACGACCTGCCTGTCCATGTACCTCTCCCCGCACACCGAGGTGGTCATGGACGCGGTCGCGGCCGCGCGCGCGGCCGGCTTCGCGCCCGACGTTCGCACCGTCGCGAAAGCGGTCGGCTCGGACGTGACCAACGTGATCAAGTCGTGCCTGCGGGACGGCCGGTTCGGCGCGGCGACCGTGCTGTTCACCACGTTCCTGGCCAACGACGAGGTCGTCGCGGTCTCCGAATACACCCGGCAGGAGATCGTCGCCTCGGCCGAGCAGGTGGACGCCCGCTGCGGCACCAGGTTCGCCGAGCAGTGCCGGCGCCGCGTGATCGTCAGCTACCCGCCGATCGACTCGGCCTCCTTCCTCGACCTGGACCCGGCGCACGTGGACGCCGCACTCGCACAACGCGGTCTGGAACGTGACGGGTACATCCTGTTCCTGTCCCGGGTGACTCCCGCCAAGGGGATCTACGAGCTGCTGGCCGCCTTCGGGCAGATGCGCTGCCGGTCCCGCGTGAAACTGGTCGTCGCCGGCACCGGGCCGGTGCTGGAGCACGTACGGGCGACGGCCGAGGGGGACGACCGGGTGGTCTTCCTCACCGATGTCGACGACCACGAGAAGCCGTTGCTCATGCGCGGGTGCGCGGCCTACGCCCTGCCCACCAAGCCCGAGCCCGACTTCGTCGAGACGTTCGGCATCGCCCTGGCCGAGAAGATGCTGGCCGGTGGGGGACCGATCATCACCACGACGACGGGTGGGACCCTGGAGGCGGTCGGCGACACCGCCGTCATCGTCGAGGCCGGGGACGTTCCCGGTCTGGTCGCGGCCGTGGACCGGGTGATCCTGGACATGTCCGCCGCCGAGCGGCAGGACCTGGAGCATCGCGCCCGCGCCCACGCGATGTCCTTCGACCGGGTCGCGGTGTTCGACGGCCTGTTCCCGCAGGAGGCGGCCGCCGTCGGGATTCGCTGACCTGGAAACGCCCGGTGATTCACGCGTCGGCGCTGGTTGTCACTCGGCCGGGGTGATGTTGAAGTTGTCGCGGAAGAGGTTGTCGGGGTCGTAGCGGCGTTTGAGCGCGCGCAGCCGCCGCAACGTCTCGCCCGGGAAGGCGTCGTGGACGCGCTCGGGCCGCAGGTCGGTCTCGAAGTTGAGGTAGATCCCGGAGAAGTGCGGCCGCATCTCATCCCAGAGGCGGTCGAGCCGGGCGCGGCTGGAGCCGAAGGCCACCAGCTGGAAGTTCGCCGACCGGCCCGCGTACGCGGTGGCGTCCGCGGGGACGTCGGAGGCCGCCCCGCCCACGGCGCGGATCTGGAAGAAGTACGGCTCACCGCTGTCGATCAGGCGGGCGGCGGCGTCCGCCAGCTCCGGCGTGAGGTGGTCGGCGAGGGCGGAGCGGGTCACCGGCTCCCCCTGGCCGGCGTGCGTGCCGGGCGGCACGTTCATGATCGCCGCATACGGCAGGATCTGGATGCTGTAGTCGAGCAGCGGGGCCACGGCGGCGATGGGCCGCAGCCGGTCGAGCACGGTGCCGGCGTCGCCGGCGTCCACCACGGCCATGACCTGGGCGATCGTCGGCCTGCCCGGGCGGGGCCGGCCGATGATGAGTGAGCTGGTGACGTCCCTGGGCGCGGCCTCGACGGCGGCGCCCCAGCTCCGCAGGAAGCCCGCCGTGTCGGAGGCGTCCATCACGAACTGCGCGAAGCCGACGTCGCCGACCTCGTCCACCTCGAACTCGAAGGCGGTGGCGATGCCGAAGTTCGCCCCCGCTCCGCGCGCGCCCCAGAACAGTTCGGGATGCTCGGTGTCGTCCGCCCTGACCAGAGTGCCGTCGGCCAGCACCATCTCCACGGCACGCAGGTGGTCGAGGGTGAGGCCGTGCTCGCGTACCAGCCAGCCGATGCCGCCGGCGGTGGTGAGCCCGCCGACGCCGACGCCGCCGTAGTCGCCGGAGCTGAGCGCCCACCCGTACGGGGCCAGCGCCGCCGCAACGTCGCTCCAGCGGGCGCCGGGGCCGACGCGGATGCGGCGGGTTCGCTCGTCGAGGATCTCGATGGCGTTCAGCCGGGAGACGTCGATGACGATGCCGCCGCGGTTGGTGGAGCGGCCGCTGATGCCGTGTCCACCGCTGCGGACGGCCAGCTTCACCGGCTGGGTGCGGGCGAAGGCCAGCGCGTCGGCGACCTCGTCCGGTGTGCCCGGCCGCAGGACCAGGCCGGGAGAGCCGCCGCGCAGGTAGGTGGAGCGCACCCGGGCGTAGCCGGCGTCACCGGGCTCGACCCGGGCCAGGTGCGTGGGCACGGCGTCGTAGTCGATGTCCCGATGGCGGCGCCGGCGGACCCGCAGGCTGGGGATCACGGCCTCGGCCTGGCCGCGTGCGGCGCGGTCGGCGGCGACGGCCGCCTTGACCGCGGGCACGATCTGCTCGGCGAACCGGCGCAGGTCGTCGCGGCCCGCGCCGGCCAGCAGGAACGTGCTGATGCCGTGCTCGGTCGCCAGCAGCGCCAGGTCGTCGGCGCAGGGCCGCCCGGAGACCGGGATGACGGCCAGCCGGCGGATCTCCCGCGGGTCCCGTCCGGCGCGGATCGCCGCCTCGTCGATGGTCTTCTGCCGGACGGGCAACTGCGCCAGGTCGCCGAGGACGGTCAGCCAGCCGTCGGCCTGGGCACCGGCCACCTCCAGCAGCTCCGGCTGCGTGCCATCGAGCCATATGGGGATGGTGTGGGCCGGTGCCGGCCCCCGCTCGGCGCCGTCGAGGTGGTAGTGCTCGCCCGCCAGGCGCAAAGGCGCCTGCTCATCGGCGGCCCAGATGCCGCGTACGACCTCGATCGCCTCGTCCAGCGCCGCGGCGGCCTGCGCGGGAGGCAACTGCACGGACCCTTCCGCCTGGCGTGCCTCCCAGCGGCCCGACCCGCTCAGCGCCAGGGCGAACCGGCCGGAGGCCAGCAGGTCCAAACCGGCGGCCGAGCGGCCCAGCACCGCGGGGGGCCGTGCTCCGGCATCGAGCAGGCCGGTGATGCCGATCGTGCGCGTACGCGCGGCGACCCAGCTCATCACCGTCCACACGTCGAGCGCGGCTTCGTCGTGGCGGCCGTCGAAGGCGACCAGGTCCAGGCCGAGTTCCTCGCTCAGCGTGGCGTGGGCGACGGCCTCCTGCGGCGAGGAGGCCCGGCGAGGGAGTGCCGTCGTGTCGATCAGGGCGCCGAACCGCAGGGGTTGGCTGTAGTCCATGCTCAGACCTCTGCCTTCGCCTGGCGGGCCGCCGCCACCAGTTCGCGGGTGGCCGGCGCGACCTGCCGGCCGAAGATCTCCAGGGTCGCCGGGTCGTCGCCCATGAGGATGTAGCCGGAGAATCCGAACTGCCGGGTCAGCAGGGCGAGTTGCTCGGCCCACTGCTCGGGCGGGCCCGACAGCAGCCGGTCGCTGGGCGGGCCGAACTGCCCGCCGATGTTGAGCAGCCGGCGGATGGCGGCGGGATCGCGGCCGGCCTCGACGGCGGCGGCGTCGATGGTCGCGTTCGCCTCGGCGAGCTGGTCCAGGCTCTGCATGTACGGCAGCGACGGCAGCCAGCCGTCGGCCTTGCGGCCGATCAGCCGCAACATCCGCGGCTTGTAGGCGCCCAGCCAGATCCCGATGTCGTGCGCCGGGGCGGGGCCGCGCTTGGCGCCCGCGACCTGGTAGTACGTGCCGTCCACGCGCAGGCGTGTCTTGTTGCCGGCGTCCCAGACACCGCGGATGATGTCGATCGCCTCATCGAGCGCCTGAACGGACTCGCCGGGGCTCAGCCGGCGCCCGCCCATGGCCTCGATGGCGTCCCAGAACCCCCCGGCGCCCAGGCCGAGCTCGAAGCGGCCGCCGCTGAGCAGGTCCAGGCTGGCCGCCGCGCGGGCCAGCACAGCCGGCGGCCGTAGCGGAAGGTTGATCACATTGCCCGTGACGCGGATCCGCTCGGTGCGGGCCGCGACGTAGCTCAGCAGCGTCCAGGTGTCCAAGAAGCCCGATTGGTAGGGATGGTCCTGGAAGGTCGCCAGGTCCAGTCCCGCCTCCTCGGAGGCCTGCGCCAAGTCCAGCACCTGCTCGGGAGCGGTGTTGACAGGGGTGATGAACGACCCGAACAACAGGTCGTGGCCGTAGTCAGCCATGAGTCCCCTGACCCCTTTCATCGATCTGCCGCACAGATGTGTGGCGGAACAAACTGTATGTGGAGAATACGTGTTGCCAAACCGCAGATTTGCCTCGGCTATTCCAAGCCGGGGCAGCACGACAGCGGCCTCCGACGCCGAAGCGCCAGAGGCCGCGATGAGGGATGAAGGCGGGCTGCTACGTGCGAGGGGAACCGGGTCCGGTGCCGAGCACCTCTTCGACCACGACGCAGGGATCGGTGTCCGGCTCGACGGTGCGCGCGCCGCAGGCCGCCCGCCGGAGCAGCTTCCTGAACATCTCGCGCTCGTCCGGGTCCAGCGCCTCCAGAACGCCGTCTTCGACCATCCGCACGCGCCGCTCGAGCTCGCGCAGGGTGGCGGTCCCCTGGTCGGTGGCGACGATCTTGCGCTGCCGCCGGTCGGCCGGGTTGAGCCGGCGCTCCACCAGGCCCGCCTCGACCAGATCGTCGATGAGGTAGGTCAGCACGGTCCGGTCGATGCCCAGATGCGCCGCCAGCGCCAGCTGGCTCGGCTGATCACCGTGGACCACGGTGGACAACGTCTGATAACCACGCGGACCGTGCGGCAGATCGCCCAGCACCGACTCCAGCGAGCCGTGGAGCGCCCGCAACAGCACGCCAAGGGACCAGCCGAAATCTCCCTCGGCATGCTCGGCCGCCGGCGAGTGCGTCCCGTTGGTGCTCATGAATTCGACTATACGGCGGGAGTGCCGCCCCACTGTCCCGGCGATCACCTGGGCGTTCGCTGGAGGACCATCCTCGCCGGGTCGACCAGGAGGAGGCCCGCGATGCCGAGCACGGGAAGGAGGGTGAGCTGCCAGAGGCCGGCGCCGCCCCAGCCCACGGCGCCTACCAGGCGGGCGAACAGCAGCCCGGAGAAGGCGGCGGCGACGTAGTAGGTGAGGATGAACAGGCCGGCGCCGCGGCCGACGTGGTGCGGGCGGACGGCGCGCTGCATCGCGGTGGAGCAGTTGGTGAACAGGAAGCCGCTGGCGAACGTGCCCATCAGGAAGGACAGCAGGTACTGCGCCGGGACCGAGGTGGTGACCTGGTACATCAGGTACGCGGTGACCGAGGTGGCGGCCATGGCGAACATCAGGAGGCGGGGCTGGTTGAGCCGGTCGCCCAGCCAGCCGGCCGGCAGGGCCATCATGGCGCCCAGGCCGCCCATGGACACGGCGAAGGCCGCCTGGTCGGGGGCGAAACCGAGCCCCTCGCGCAGGAAGGTCGGATAGAGGCCGAGGTAGCCGTAGAAGACCAGGCCGGACACGGCGCAGGCGATGCCCACGCCGAGGGTGTTGCGGTTGTAAGGGGATGCCGGCACGTGGTCGTAGGACGCGGCGCCGGGCTCGGTGCCGGCGCCCGTGACCGCCTCAGTCATCGTGCGCGACACCGTGGCGGCGATGATCAAGCTCATGACGAGACCGGCGGCGGCGAACAGGAAGAACGGCGCACGCCAGGTTCCCCAGCTCTCGGCGATGCCGGTGCCGATCAGCGGGCCGAGGAAGACGCCCAGGCCGAAGGCAACCCCCACGACCCCGGCGGCCAGCGCGCGGCGGTGGAAGAAGAACGCCCCGATCACCGCGTACAGCGCGGTGGCCTGGACGCCCTCGCCGACACCGGACAGCAGACGGTAGGCGCTCATGTCGGCGAAGCCCACGGACAGCGGGATGGCGAGCGTGCCGAGGGAGTAGACGAGCACGCTGACGAGGATGATGGCCTTGCGTGAAAGCCGGTCGGCCAGATAGCCGGCCGGAGGCCCGGCGAGCGCGAGTCCCAGGGTGAAGCCGGTGGCCAGCAGCCCACCTTGGTCAAGGGAGAAGCCGAGCTCGGCCCTGATCTCCGGCAAGAGGGGATAGAAGATCTGCCGGTCCATCGCATTGAGCATGTACGAGGCGCAGAGGACCGCGAAGCCGATCGCGACGGAGGCTTTCGTCAACTGCTGGGAACTCGCGGGGGAGGTGCCGCCTTGGGGACGCTCGGCGGTGCTGCTCATCTGGTGCTCCTATGTGCGGAGACAGCTTCAACGGACAATCGTCCGTACAACGGTCGCGTAAGTGGACTCAGAATGAATGCGCGACGCGATCGCTGTCAAGAGCCTCGTGGTGCGGGGCATCCATCGAAGGCGGACAGTCGTCCGTAACATGGCGGCTCCCGGCCATGGCCGCCTCTTAGCGCTGGAGGTCTGGCGATGGCAAGGCGACGGTTGTTAGGCCTCCTGTGCGCCTTGGGGATGCTGGTCGGCTTGGTCGCGGCGGTGCAGGCGCCGCTCCACCAGCGGTGGGCGGTTCGGTCCGCGATCACAGGGGAAGGGGCGAGCACTCCCACGGCCGTCGCGTCGGTGAGCGCGACGGCCGCTCCCATGGTCTCGGCCCGCGGCTACCAGAGAACCCAGGGGCTCTCCACGCCGCCGCCGAAATTGGCCGTGCCCGTTTTCCTCCAGCGCTGGCGCACGTCGATCTTGGCTCCGACACGCGGAGTGGTGGCCTTGAAGGGGCCGCACGTGACAACCTCACCCGCGGTCGACGGGGAGACGTTCGCGCAGATGAAGGGCTGGGAGAGGTTCTTTTCCGCGTCGCTGTTGTACAACTGGACGTGGATGTCCGACCGTACCGAGCTCGATCCCCTGATCTTCCCCAGCAGGTAGAAGGTGTCGCCGACCAGGGCCATGCAGGGCGCCATCTCCGTGCCGCTGCCGGTGCCCGCGGAGGCCCACTCACGGCATCGC
The DNA here is from genome assembly GCF_004011505.1 of Nonomuraea polychroma. Lineage (NCBI taxonomy): Bacteria > Bacillati > Actinomycetota > Actinomycetes > Streptosporangiales > Streptosporangiaceae > Nonomuraea > Nonomuraea polychroma. The sequence goes on along the minus strand of NZ_SAUN01000001.1, from coordinate 6,979,031 downwards.
CAGTTCGGCGCCGGGTCCCGCTCCGGGGGCTCGGCCGGGCGGTCGTCGTCCGTAGGATCGGCCGTGCCGGGCGTCGATTGATTCGGCTGGGGAGTCCGGACGCGCCGCGTCTCAGGTTCGGTCGAGCTGGGTGGGGTGGCCGGTTCAGAAACGGTCGTCTCGGGGGCGCGCTTCCGCTCCGTCCGCACTCTCGGTGAACGTACCGGGGAGCTTGCCACTTCGGTCGATGGGGTTTCGGCTGTGGCGGCCGGCTCCTCGGTCGATTGCGTTGAGGCGCCGGCCGCGACGGGTGCGACCCCCGCGTCCGTGGCCCGCCACGGTGCCACGACGGCCACGGCCGCCGCGCTGAGCACCAGCGCCGTGCAGGTGGTCGCGACGATGACCAGGCGCTGCCGGGCTCGCCCGCGCCGGGTCGAGGTCACGGTGCCGTGGCCGGCGGCGGAAGCCGGGGGTGCGGTGGTGAGGCCGTCCGTTCCAGCAACCTGAGGATCGCCAGGGGCAGGCGGGACCGTCGAAGGGAGGGCCTCGGAGGTTACGGACGGAGCTTCTTCTCTGGGGACTCGAGGCAGGGCGGGCCATCCGGCCAGAGACGCCGCCGCCCCGCTCAGCGCCGCCGCCACCTCCCGGGCACCGGGGCGTCCGGCCGGATCCTTCGCCGCGCAGGCCGAGATGACCGACCACAAGGCGTCAGGCATTCCCGGCAGCCGCCGGGGCATGGCCGTCGCATGCTGCCGGAGCAGGGCCATCGGGTGGTCGCCGACGAAGGGCGGGCGTCCGGCGAGCAGCTCGTACACGATCAGGCCGAGGGCGTACACGTCCACCGCCGGGGTGGGGGCACTGCCTTCGGCCACCTCGGGAGACAGGTACGCGGGCGTGCCGATGATCGAGGTGGTCTGGGTGAGACCCGGACCGTGGACGATGCGGGCCACGCCGAAATCCGTCAGGCGTACCTGCCCCGTGGCCCCGTCGATGAGGACGTTCCCCGGCTTGATGTCACGGTGCACGATGCCCACTTCATGCGCGAACGCCAGCGCGTCGGCGACCTGGGCCATCAGCCGGGCCATCTCCGCCGGGGGCAGTGTGCCGCGCTGCTGGAGCAGGGTACGGAGATCTCCGCCCTCAACCAGATCCATCACGAGAGCGAGGCGCTCTCCCTCGATGACGAAGTCGCGCACCGTGACGATGTTGGGATGCCGGAGGGTCCGCATCATGTTGCGTTCCTGCACGAACCGCAGCACCAGGTCCTGGTCGCCGGCGAAGCTCTCACGCAGCAGCTTCACCGCCACGGTGTCCCCGGTGTCGCGCTGCCGTGCCCGCCAGACGGTCCCCATCGCGCCGGCGCCGATCTCGTCCAAGAGCACGTACCGGCTCCCCAGAGACGCCTCGGACCCGCCGCCCGTAGCCATCAACTGTGTCCCCCTCCGACAGATGGAGATCACAATAGTCAGGTAGATCAGAAGCGGGGAAAACGTCTCATCGTAACAGCACTTATATTAGTGCTGTTACAATGGGCTCATGGTCGATCCCCATGCACCTGATCCCACCCATGAGAGCCTCTGGCGGCCTCTGCGGCTGCTTCAGGCGTCGATGGACGCGGACATCGCCCGCGTCTACTCCGACAAGCGCATCAAGGGACTCAAGCCGAGCTTCGTGATGGAGCTGCTCCGGCTCCACGCCCACGGGCCGATGACCATCTCCGAGCTGGCCGAGTCGGTCGGCCGGACGCATTCGGCACTCAGCCAGAAGGTGGCGGCGATGCGGGCGGGCGGCTGGGTCCGGACCGTGCCGGGCGACGACGCGCGCAGCAAGAAGGTGACGCTCACGGACAAGGCCCGCGGCGTCGTCGGCCGTCTGGCGGCGGAATGGCGGGCCACCGAGGCCGCCATTGCCGAGATCGAGGGCGAGATCCCCTACCCGCTCAGCCGGGTGGTCGCCGACATCGAGCACGTCCTCGCACGCAAGAGCTTCCACGACCGGATCGCCGAGAAGCTGGCAGAGGACCCCGCGTGGGAGTGAGGCGCGCGGCCGGCCGCGTCGAAAGTCGGGCAGAAGGCCTTGGGATTTGTCCTCCGCTGAGCATTGTGCGGTGGACCACGATCCTGTAAGACGATCTCGGCCCAGCATGTCCATGCCGAGCCGCACGAGCAGGGGAGGGAATCGGGCTCACCACCGTCAACCGGGCGCTCACGTCGATGGCGACGGCCGTCCTTGGCGTGGCGCTCCCGCCGACCGGCGTGCAGACACCCTGAACGCCGGCAGCCGGCGCGAGTTTCGGCATAGCGTTAATTATGTCAGCAACAGACCGATAACTGACCTTCAGTGAAGAATCGGTAAGGAGCCTGGACATGACAGTCGCCGCCGAACACGGCCAGCACACCGAGCACGCCCACGAGCACGGGCCCGGCTGTGGGCATGTGGCCGTTCCGCATGCCGATCACGTCGACTATGTCCACGACGGGCACCGCCACGCCTCCCACGAAGGGCACTGGGACGACCACTGAACGCCCCGTTGATCGTCGGCCAGGCCTGCCGAACGCCTGCGGGCATCCGGCAGGCCCAGGCCGCCCGTGCCGAGAGACCCGGGCAGTGCGGTCGTTCAGGCGCCGGGACGGGAGGCGTAGGGGAGCAGGGCCATCTCACGGGCGTTCTTGATGGCCTGGGCGATCTGGCGTTGCTGCTGCACGGTGACGCCGGTGACGCGGCGGCTGCGGATCTTGCCCCGGTCGGAGACGAACTTCCGCAGCAGGTTGGTGTCCTTGTAGTCGATGCGGTCGACGTGCAGGAGCGGATTGGGCTTCTTGCGCGGGGTGCGGCGGTTTTTCATGCGTTCTCCCTGAGGGTGAGGATGGCGGCGAACGGGTCGTCGTAGTGGGTCCAGGCGTCGGGGCCGGCGCTTTCCTCCGCCTCGGTGAGCAGGCAGGAGTCGAGCAGCGCGTGGAAGCGGCCGACGTCGAGGTCGGGGCCGGTGAAGACGAGGTGCTGGACGCGGTCGCCGCGCTCGGGGTGCCAGTCGAGGGTGGCGGCCAGGCGGCGGGCGGGAGAGATCAGGTCCCAGGCGGCCTCGGGCAGCGCGGCGAGCCAGGGGCCGGCGTCCTCGACCGAGACGATCCCGGCCACGGCGTCCCAGGCCAGCAGCTGCTCCGGCCGGGTGGCCAGCCAGAAGCGGCCGCGTGAGCGTACCGACTCGACGACCAGCTCGTCCACGGCCTCGAAGAAGCGGCCGGGATGCAGCGGGCGGCGGCTGCGCCACACCGTGGTGACGATCTCGTCGGTCTGGGCGTCGCAGGGCAGCTGCGCGGTGGCGGGATCCACTCGTTCGGCCAGTTCGGCGGTGCACACGGCCGCGCCGCTGACCGGCGGCAGAGTGGGGACCGCGTGGACAGGGCTGATGGGCGCGAGGTGGGCGAGCACCCGGCGCGACAGGTCCTGGTCGTCCTCGTCGCCGCCGTACAACACCAGGCCGGTGGCGTACTCGAGCTGCCTGGCCAGGACCTCGGCCAGGTAGCGCTGGTCGGCGGCGGCCGCGGGCTTGCCGACGTCTCTGAGCTGTTCGCCGCGGGTGATGTCGTCGGGCAGGGCCTCGGCGTCCAGCGCGGTGAGAACGGCGGTGAGCCGCAGCACGTCGCGGGCTTCGTCGCAGTCGACGGCCTCGGCCACCGAGCGCGGCTCCACTGAGTCCCACAGGTCCACGATCAGCAGTGCCGCGCGGGGCGCCAGCGCGACGAGCTGGGGGAGCAGGTCTTCACGCACGGTGCAGGTGACGCAGCCGTGGGCGAGGCACACCTCGGCGGTGTCCAGCACGCCTGTGGTGTCGCGGACGCTGCGGTGGACGCGGTCCTGAGTGACCTCGCGCAGGTCGTGGTGGATGGCGATGGATCCCGGATGGTCGGCCAGCAGCCGCTCGACGGCGGCGGTACGGGCCGCGCCGTGCAGTCCCGCGACCAGGACAACGGGGGTGGGCACTGAGCCTCCAGTTGCGGTGATGAAAATCGTTGTCGTTATCATGTCACAACGCCGCAAGCAGAAAGGAACCGCTGTGGCCAGAAACGAGCTCCGCCCCGTGATCAAACTCCGATCCACGGCAGGCACCGGCTACACCTACGTGACCAGAAAGAACCGCAGAAACAACCCCGACAGGCTCACCCTTCGCAAGTACGACCCGACCATCCGCCGGCACGTGCTCTTCCGGGAGGAGCGATGACGAAGGGCTGCTCCACCGGCCGCAGCCGCGTCCTGGACACCGCCGGGCGGGTCGAGCGGATCAACCAGAGTTACGGAAGGACCTGATGTCCGCGTACTGCCAGCTGACCGGCGTCAAGCCGGTCTTCGGCAACAACGTCTCCCACTCCCACCGGCGCACCCGGCGACGCTGGAACCCCAACATTCAGCGCCGCCGCTACTGGCTGCCCAGCGAGGGCCGCTTCGTCCAGCTCACGGTGAGCGCCCGTGCGATCAAGACCATCGACAAGATCGGCATCGAGCAGGCCGTCGCCCGGATCCGGGCCCGAGGAGAGAAGGTGTGATGGCGAAGAAGAGCAAGATCGCCGCCAACGAGCGGCGCAAGGCCGTGGTGCTGCGGTACGCGGAACGGCGGGCCGCGCTGAAGGAGATCATCCGCACCGGCGCCCCGCAGGAACGCGACCAGGCCATGCGCGAGCTCGCCCGCCAGCCGCGCGACGCCAGTGCCACTCGCGTGCGCAACCGCGACTCCGTCGACGGCCGCCCCCGCGGGCACCTCACCAAGTTCGGCCTCTCCCGCGTGCGCTTCCGCGAGATGGCCCATCGCGGGGAACTGCCCGGCATCACGAAGGCGAGCTGGTAACCGTGGCCGTACCCAAGCGCAAGACCTCGCGCAGCAACACCCGCCACCGTCGCAGCCAGTGGAAGGCCGCCGCGCCGGACCTGGTGCCGATCACCGTGAACGGCCGCCAGGTGCTCGTGCCCCGGCCGCTGATCCGCGCCTACCAGCGGGGGTTGATCACCATCGACTGAGGTGGCCCCGGCACCCGATCGTCCACAGGCAAGCCGGCGCCTCAGAGCCGGTGGACGCCCCGGTGGCCGATCGCTGACGGCCTACTGCCCTGCGCGGCAGCCGCGGGCGGTTGTGCCGCCCGCGGCTGCGGTCAGATCATTGGACGGTTATCTTGTCCACTTCGACGGTGATCCCGCGGACCTGCGGTGTCGAGGTGGCCGTCGTCACCTTGCCGACACCCGGGCTGACCCCCTTGACCTTCATCGAGTACGTCAGGGAGCCGCCGGGAACCGCGGGTGTGCTCTTGACGACGAGATCTCCGGTGGGCAGCCCGGTGATCTGGTCGCCCGCGGTGCCCTCCCGGTTCTCGGCGCCCACGGTCAGGCCGTAGCTCGCCGGAGGCGCGCCGGGCAGGTTGGCCGGGTCGTAGGCGTAGCTGATGTCCTCCGCGCCGTTGAGCCCGATCCACTGCTGGAACACCTTGGTGTCGGTGGTGCCGAAGAGGTTCAGCCGCCACTCCACCACCAGCCAGCTGCTGGCCCCGTCGGACAGGATCGTGGCGAGGACGCCCGGGGCGCCGGTGCCGTCGAGGTCGGTCCAGTAAGGGGCGAGCACGCCGTTCGGGCGCGCCGGGTCGGGCAGCGTTTGCGGGGTGAACGTGATGTCGCCGGAGGTGGCGCCGCCCGCGACGCTGTAGCCGTTGGAGGTCACGCCGAGCCTGGTGTAGCTCTCGCCGGCGAAGGTGAACGCGGGAAGGGTGAAGTTCACCGCCTGCTCGTCACCGATCGGGATCGGAGTGACGCCGAAGGAGTCCAGCGGGACGTACCCGGCCGGTCCCGCACCCGGTGCGATCGTCGGCCTGGCGGGCTGCCTGGCGGCCAGTGTCGCCTTCGTGGTCGCGACCTGGGTGCCGATCTTGGTGGCTCCCGTGACGCTGTTCAGGCGCAGGCGGGCGTCGAGCGTGCTGAGAGCGGTCACCTCCGCGTTCTCGAGCGTGTTGTTCTGGACGGTGACCGTGCAGGTGGACTCGCCGGTGTTCCTGGCGACGGTGTCCGGCGCGCAGGTCTGGTCGACCGGCACCGCGCCCTCCTTGCGGAAGAACGCCACCGGCAGGTGCAGCGCGCGGGAGCCGCCGACCTGCTTGAGGTCCACCTGGCCGAAGTACTGCCCGTCGGGCAGGTCGGGCGCGGTGATGACCACGCTCAGCTTGGCGCTCTTGCCCGGTGCGACGGAGAAGCGCGGCGGCAGCACCGTGATGTCGGCGCCGCTGACCGTCTTGCCCGAGGTGGTGAACGTGAGCGTCTTGTTTGTCACGTTCGTGACCGTGCGCTTGGCGGTGATGACGCCCGGCATGGTCGGGGCGTTCACCGAGGGCAGGTTGAGGTCGATCCGGTTGAGCGGATCGGCGGCCGAGGCGACGAAGCCGGCCGCGCTCTCGTCCAGCGTCAGACCGGGATCGCCGGCCTTGGTCAGGTCGATGCGCCCGCCTCCCATGTCGAACGGGTCCGCCGGGGTGGTCCGGTCCTGCTTGGTGACCGCGGTCTTGGCCGTGGTCTCCAGTGCGGACTTCACCTGTCCGGGGGTCCAGCCGGGATGCAGGGCGAACAGCAGCGCGGCCGCCCCCGCCACGTGCGGCGCCGACATGGACGTGCCCGAGATCACCTGGTAGAGGTTGCCCGGAGGTCCTCCGAGAGGCGACTCGGGAGTGGGGGTCATGCCCGCCATGATGTGCAGGCCGGGCGCGGTGACGTCCGGTTTGAGGAAGTCCCCGCCGGGGCCGCGCGAGGAGAAGTGCGTGATCGCGTCGCCCTGCCAGGTGCTCTTGGCGCCCTGGGTGAAGGAGGCGGCCGCGTCCGGGTGCGCGGACAGGAAGCTCAGCAGAGTGTCGGCCTCCGGCTTGTCGACGTGCACCGACGGGATCCAGTGGGCGTCGGTGAAGACGTCGAACGGGAAGCTGTTGTAGAGGATCATCCCGGCCGCGCCGCCCTGCATGACGTTGTAGCCCTTCAGCACCCGGTTCGGGCCGCGTTCGCAGGCGACGATCTTGCCGGTGAACAGCCCGGCGGGCGCCGGCGCGTCACACAGCGGCCGCGAGTACGGCGGCGCCGAGGCGAGCACCACGGGCAGCGGCGAGCCGATCCCTGGCGTGATCGAGGCGCCCTTGATCGTCGCCGTGGCGCCGCCGCCGGTCAGCGTGATCGTGGACTGGAACGTCCTGGTCTGCGTGGAGGCCGCCACCGTGGTCGTCCAGGGGCCGAGGTGGTCGGTGGTGTCCGGGCCGGGCCCGGAGTTGCCCGCCGACGCCGAGACCAGCACGCCCGCCGCGTACGCGTCGAGGAACGCCAGCTCCACCGGGTCGCTGTACGGGTCGCTGCCGCCGGAGATCGAGAAGTTGATGACCCGGACACCGTCCAGGATGGCCCGCGCCACCGCCTGCGCCGAGTCCGACTGGAAGCAGCCCTCCGCGCCGCACACCTTGTAGACCGAGACCGCGGCGCCGGGCGCGATGCCGTGGATCGGGCCGCGGCTGATGCCCAGCGGGTTCGCGTCGGCCACCGGCCCGCCGGCCGACGTGCTGGCGGTGTGGGTGCCGTGGCCGTTGGAGTCACGGGCGCTGTCGGGATAGACCTCGCCGCCGAAGACCGCGTTGTACGTCTCCAGGAAGGGCTGCCCGCCGATGAGCTTGTTGTTGCAGGTGAACGGGTCGCTGGCCGGAGTCGTCGGGTTGTCGCCGAAGTCGCACACCCGCGGCGAGCCGTCCTTGGTCGGCCCGGGATCGGGCAGGCCGGATCGGGCGGCGAAGGACGGGTGCTCGGGCCAGGCGCCGGTGTCCAGCACGCCCACGATCACGCCCTTGCCGGCCGAGTCGCTGCCGCCGAGCTGCTTGTAGACGGTGCCGGCGCCGATGAAGGCCGGGCTGGAGTCGGTGAGGAGTTGCTGGGGCTTGTCCTCCTGCACGGCGACCGCGCCGGGCAGCTTCAGCACCTCGGCCGCCTTGTCGCCGGGGATGCGCAGCGCGATGCCGCCGTACACCGTCCTGATCCGCTGGCCGACCACGGCCCCTGGGACCTTCCTGGTCAGCTCGGCGAGGAAGGCGTTCTCAACCTCCTCGATGTGCTGGCCGTACCTCCTGGCCTCGGAGCTCCTGGTGTCGAGAGCCCTGCCGGTGACGGAGGGGCTCGTACCCGGCAGGCCGGGCAGGCCGCCCTGGTAGGCGGCCAGCGAGTCGTAGTCCAGCTTGACCACGATGTTGACCGGTTTGGATGACGTGTTACGCAGCAGGGCCTGGTCGCTCTTGGCGAGCTTGCCCGTCGGGGACTTGGCGCCGTCGACGACCTCGGCGGGGGTGAGGGGAGTGGCCGTCCACTTCTTCGCCGTCGGGGACGGCGTCGGCGGCGTGGGGGTTGCGAGGGCCGCCGCGGGCCCCATGGCGACGACGACGCTCAGGCCCACAGCGACCGGGACAAGCCGCCGCACGCGGGATAAGAGGGTGCTGGATGACACGAAGTACCTCCGCTTCGAAGGGCTGCGTGGACCCGCCAGGCCGCCCGGGAGGCGTCATGTCACCCCGTTCGAAGGCACACCGGAGAGATCACTGACCCTCCCCGGTGGGTGACGAGCGGAACTTCTGCCCGGTAGGGCGTCGGTTCCGAACCGGAGTGTAAGCAGCGATCTCCTGACCGGGAACCCTACTGACTTGCCAGAATCCTGTCGGCAATCCGGCACATTTGGTCATAGGGCCGCGTCGAGCAGGCAGCGTGGAGTCCCGTGCAACTCGTCGGTGACCACGCGACCGGCCACGCCGAACACGTCTGCCAGCAATTCCGGCGTGATCACGTCCTTCGGCTTGCCGTCGTCCCACACCCACCGTCCGGCGCGGGCAAGAGCACGCTGGCGGCCCTCCTGCAGCGTCACTACGACCCGGACGAGGGGACGATCAGCATCGGTGGGGTCGACGTAGGCGAGCTCATCCTCGACGCGCTGCGCGGTGGCATCGCCGTCGTGGCGCAGGACACCTATCTCTTCCATGGCGCGGTGGCCGAGAACCTGCGCCTGGCCCGCCCGGACGCCACCGACGAGGACCTCGTCGCCGCCGCCCGGCTGGCCGCCGCCCACGACTTCATCACCGAGCTGTCCGACGGCTACGACACGCGGCTGGGCGAGCGCGGGGCGACGCTGTCGGGCGGGCAGCGGCAGCGCCTGGCCATCGCGCGGGCGCTGCTGGCCGACGCCCCCGTCCTGGTGCTCGACGAGGCCACTCACCGATCTGCTCATCGCCGTCGCGGCGGCCGGGACGCTGCTGCTGGTCGCCACGGTGATCCGGGCTCCGGCGGACGCGCCGGTGGCCATGGTGCTGGCGGCCAGCTCGCTCGGTCCGGCGGCGCAGGTGGCGCTGCTGCTGAAGGAGTACGGCACGTTGCGCGCGGCGGCTGATCGGGTGCACACGCTGGTCACCGCGCCGGCCAACGTGCCCGCGCCACGAGAGGTCCTGGAGGTGGCCGACCGGCCGGAGGTGGTCTTCGAGGACGTGCGCTTCCGGTACACGCCCGACGGGCCCGAAGTGCTGCGCGGGGTGTCCTTCCGCGTGCCGTACGGCAAGACCGTCGCCCTGGTCGGCGCCTCCGGTGCGGGCAAGTCCACGTGTGTGTCGCTGCTGCTGCGCTACTGGGACCCGGACGGCGGGCGCATCCTGGTGGGCGGTGTGCCGCTGCCCCGCATCGCGGACCTGCACCGGCACGTCACGGTGGTGCCGCAGGACGTGCACCTGTTCGCCGGCACGATCGAGCAGAACGTACGGTTAGGCGCCCCCGGCGCGGACGTGGCGAGCGCTCTGCGCGTCGCCCAGCTCGCCATCGACCCGGAGCTCGTGGTCGGCGAGCGGGGGGTGACGCTCTCCGGCGGCCAGCGGGCCAGGGTGGCCGTGGCCCGGGCGCTCGCCACAGGGGCGCCGGTGCTCGTGCTGGACGAGGCCGTGGCCAACCTCGACACCGACAACGAGGCCCGGCTCGTCGAGGCGCTCCAGGAAGCGGCCGCCGGCCGGGCCACGCTCGTCATCGCGCACCGCCTGTCCACCATCCGCCGAGCCGACCACATCGTGCTCCTGGAGGAAGGCCGCGTGGCCGCAGAGGGCTCCTACGCCGAGCTCAGCGAGCGGCTGTCCCACCTGTTCGTGGGACAGCCGTGAGGTCGCAGCGACGATGTGTACGCCGGTGGGGCGGATCACCGGCGTACACCTCACGTCACCTCTGGCAGTGCACCGGGTAGGCGGCTTCCATGGCGGGCTTGTTGTGGTTCAGCACCTCGAGCCGGACGACGCCGTCCGTCTTCGGGTTCCGGGTCCAGTGGTAGGCCTGCGCCTGCAGGAACCCGGCCTCCCCGGTCTTGCTCGTGACCGTGTCCTGCGGCTTGCCGTCGATGACCCACCGGTACGAGATCTCCGTTCCCGCGGCGGCGAGCAGCGTGGCGTGCGCGGTGGGGTACGGCGCGTCGGCGCAGTCGCCGTAGTAGGCCATCGGGCGGAAGCTGCCGAACCGCACCGTGCCCGGCTCGGGAGTCTGCGTCCAGCATGTGCGGCTGTAAGGCGCTTCCTTGGCCACCTTGTTGTGGTTGAGCAGTTCGATGCGGACGGTGCCGGTCTTGGTCGTCTTCGTCCAGTCGTACCAGAAGTCGTAGAGGGACAGGAGACGCCCCGCCAGGAGCTTTTGAGTCCTGGTCACACCGGGCTTGCCGTCGACCACGACACGGTAGCTGACCTCGGTGTCCCGGTCGGACACGACCCTCGCACTGGCGCTGAGCGCGTAGTAGGAGGTGCAGTCGCCCTGGTAGACCGGGGTGAGCACGTCGTGCATGACCACCTTGGCGGGCTCGGGCTCGGCCTCGCACGTGACGGTGAACCGCCGCTCGGCGGGCTCGGACGGACCGCCCTGGGCGAGCAGACCCACGCTGTGGCCGCCATCGGCGGTGATCTGCCAGATGGCGGAGGTGTACTGGGAACGGGGCTGGTCGCTCGCCGGGAAGTCCACGGTGTGCTCCCGCCACTTCACGCCGTCCAGCAGCCACCAGAAGGTGACCTTCTGCGCCGCTCCGGCGGGGAGGTTGATGGTGCCCGTGGCCTCGTACGCGATGGGCTCCGCGCAGCTGCCCTCGTAGTCGCCGGGCAGGAGGCTGACGATCTGCGGCGTCGGCTTCTGACCGGGCTGGCCCGTAGGCGTCGTCGTCGGCGTGCCTGTGGGGGTGGGGGTGCCGGTCGGCGTGGGGGTGCCCGTCGGGGTGGCGGTGCCGGTCGGGGTGGGTGTGCCGGTCGGCGTCGGTGTCGGGCCCGGCTTGCAGGTCACCTTGTACGTGGCCCGCCCGGAGTCGTGGCCGCCCGCGCTGAGGATGTGGATGGCCTTCCAGCCGCTCATGGAGCTCCCCACGCTGAGCGGCAGCGTGACCTGGCGGACGCGCGGGCCGCCGGCGGCGAAGTACAGAGACTCGGGACGTCCCTCCCCGGTGGTGCTGTCGATCCACTGGTAGTCGACCTTGGCCGGGGTCCGCGACACCTGGATGGTCCCGGTGAACGTCACCGTCGTCGGGCAGGCGCCGTTGTGGGTCGCCGGGCTGACGTCGACATCGGCGGCGGACACCAGCGGCCGGCCTGTGGCGGCGGCGGGCAGCGTGTGGGAAGAGTCCCACACCCGGGAGGGTCCCTCACACGCGACCGTGAACCGGGCCTTGCTCGACAACCCCCGCTTACCGAGGACCTCGACCGCCTGCCAGCCGGACGTCGTGCGGTCGAACGTCTGCCGATCCCGTACCACCACCTTGCGCGCGCCGTTGACGCGGAAGCTCTTGATCGCGCCCTTGCTGCCGTCACCGCGCACCCACCGGTAGCGAACGGTGCCCTTGCCCTTGGCCGCGACCACGGCGGAGAAGCCGACCGTGGTGGGGCAGGCGCCGGAACGCTTGGCGGGGCTTGCCTTGACCTGCGCCACCGCCGTCTTCATCGCGGGCGCGGCGAGAGCTGGAGGAGCGGCCAGCAGGCCACTGAGCATCGCAATGCCCAGCAGCAACGCTGTCCTCTTCATGGGGTCCCTTTCTCTGTCTGGAAAGAGACCATGATCGCGAGCAGGACTTGGAAGTCACTGCAATCCCACTTGTAACAGTGGGCTCACGGCTCAGTTCAGTCCGCCCTGGCGGGCCTTGACGATCGCCTCGGCCCGGTTGGCCACGTCGAGCTTGGTGAAGATGGTGCTGACCCGATTGCGGACGGTCTTCTCCGACAAATGCAGCCGCTGGGCGATGGCCTGGTTGCCCAGCCCGGCCGCGACAAGCCTCAGCACCTCGCGCTCCCCGTCGGACAGCTCGGGGAACGGCTTGGCCGCCATGCCCGCGCCGGCGGTGAAGAACGCCTTCAGCCGTCGCGCGACGTGCGGTCCGTAGACGGCCTCGCCTGCCGCCACCGCCGCGAGGGCACGAAGCCCAGCTTTCGGGGTATCACCGCGGACACGCGCTCTGGCTCAGCGGCACTTGCGCCAGGGACAGCACGTGCCTGCCGAAGAAGCCGAACATGCCGGTGAGCAGCAACGTGACGGCGACGCGGCCGGTGCGCGGCGCGCGTTGCGCCAGCAGGTGGGTCAGGGCCAGAAAGCCGATGATCATGAACGGAATCGCGAGCGTGCCGAGTGTGACGAGCACCGCATACGTCATGCCGGTGTCGGCGATCGCCTGCAGCTTCGCCGCTCCTGTCGCAGGCTGCGCGGGCAGCAACAGTCGCATCCCGATGGACTCGGCGCCGTTGAGGAGCGCGCCCCCGACGAGGCCCACGACTGCGAGCCGCCGCGAGACGGGGACCGTCCGGGGGGTGGGTTGGTCGTGGACGGGCAGAGCCGATGCGGGGAGCGTGGTGTGGGACATCAGATTCTCTTCCTTCTCGCCGGAGCAGGTCGCACCGGGTGTCGGCAACAAGAGTCCACCGTGGGTGGTCCCCGCGGTGAGGGTCCGGTGTCCCGTGTCGGGAGGGACATTCGTCAGCTCAGAGCGGTCGTCATGGCGTTTCGGAGCCACGAGGGCGCGGTCGTACATCTCTTGACCAGGTATTGACAGCCGTGCTGTCAGCCATGAACATTCAGCGGAAACACGTCAGAAACGTCAGATAAATGCGGCATCTGATGTTAGCGCAAACATTGATCTTTCGCCCCCGTTTTCCCTCGTAGAAAGGTCCCCGCTGTGTCCCTGCGCCGAATGCTCGTGGTGGGTGTCGCCTTACTGATGCCCGTGTTGAGCTCCATCGTGACCATCGCCACCGAGCGGTCCGCGTCGGCGGCGACGTACTCGGCCTACGTGATGGGGTACTTCAAGGAGTCGCCGAACCAGTCAGGCGACAGCTATGCGCTGCATTTGGCTGTCAGCTCCGACGGTCTCAACTGGATGCCGCTGAACCAGAACAATCCGGTCGCCACACCGACCGCCGGCATGCAAGGTCTGCGAGACCCGTACATCCTGCGCAAACAAGATGGCACGTTCGTCGTGCTCGCGACGGATCTGAAGGGGCGGGTGTTCAATCTCAACAATCAGTACATCCACGTGTGGGACTCGGTGAACTTGACGAGTTTCACTAACTACCGCCGGGTGCGCCTGCACGACATGAACACGCATTCGTGGGCGCCGCAGGCCTTCTGGGTTCCGTCCCGCAACCAGTACGCGGTCATCTACTCGGCGAACAACGGCACTCGCGACGTGTTCATGGTCAACTACACGACAGACTTCATCACCATGGGCACGCCCCAGGTGTTCTTCGACCCGGGCTTCAATGTGCTCGACGGTGATGTGCTCGTGGACGGCTCCACCTTCTACCTGAGCTACAAGAACCTCAGCGACGGCAACCTCTACGTCGCGCGCTCGACCACGGGGGCGCCGAACAGCTTCACCACGCTGACCAGCGGGCTGCGGCAGGGCAACGCGATCGAGGCGCCGATCCTGGTCAAGTCGAACACCAGCAACACGTTCTGGTTGTGGGGTGACTCGTTCTCGCCGGCCAACGCGGTCTTCTACGCCTGGCAGTCGAGCAACGTCAACGGCAACGCCTGGTCGGCTCTCAACCAGCGGGCCTACACCCCGCCGATCAACGCCAAGCACGCCACCATCACCCCGATCACCGCGGCCGAGCAGACCGCACTGATCAACCGCTGGGGAACACCGCAGTGGAATCGGCTCAAGTCGAGCAACTTCCCTGGCCGGTACGTGCGGCACGCTGACTACGTGGCGCGGATCGACCCCTTCCCGATGGATCCGACGGCCGACCAGCAATGGCGCCTGGTGCCCGGCCTGGCCGACCCGGCGGGGGTGTCGTTCGAGTCGGTGAACTTCCCCGGCCGGTATCTGCGGCATTCGAGCTACGCGCTCAGGCTCGATCCGAACGACAACACCTCGACGTTCCGGGCTGATGCGACCTTCTACCGCACCGCGGGCCTGGCGGACGGCGCGTGGGCGTCGTTCCGCTCGTACAACCACCCGGACCGCTACATCCGGCACTCCGGCTACCTGCTCCGCATCGACCCGCTCAGCGCCGGCTCCGACCTGACAGCCCGGCAGGACGCCACCTTCCAGGTCACGTACTAGGGCGAGCTCTTCCAAGGGAGGATCAGCATGACCACAGGGTTACGGGTGAAGGCCATGAGCCTGTTCCGGGCGATCGCGGCCGCAGTGCTGCTCGCGGCAACCGTCGCCGTCCATGCCGGGTCACCGGCACACGCCGCTCCGGTGACCATCACCAACGGCACCCAGTTCCGGGATACGAGCGGGAATGTGCTGCACGCCCATGGCGGCGGCGTACTGAAGGCAGGCGATTACTACTACTGGTTCGGTGAGCACCGCAACCCCGACAACACCTTCCGCGCGGTGTCGGTCTACCGGTCCACGGACCTGCTGAACTGGGAATTCCGCAACAACGTCCTCACCCAGTCGTCGCACGCAGAGCTCAACGTCGCCAACATCGAACGGCCGAAGGTCATCTACAACAGCTCCACCGGCAGATTCGTCATGTGGATGCACAAGGAGAACGGATCCAATTACAGCGAGGCGCGCGCCGCCGTCGCCTCGTCCTCGACCGTGGACGGCAACTACACCTACCACGGCAGCTTCCGTCCGCTGGGCCACATGTCGAGGGACATCACGCTCTACAACGACAACGGCACGGCCTACATGATCTCGGCGGCGGACGAGAACTACGACCTGCACATCTACCGGCTCACGCCGGACTACCTGAACGTCAGCACGCTCGTGGGCAACTTCTGGAACGACGCCCACCGCGAAGCCCCGGCGATGTTCAAACGGGGCAACGTCTACTTCCTGCTGACGTCAGGGGCGACGGGGTGGAACCCGAACCAGGCACGGTACGCGACCGCGTCGAGCATCTCCGGCCCGTGGACCGGGTGGACCAACGTCGGCGACGGTACGACGTTCAGCTCCCAGCCCGCGTACGTGCTGCCGATCCAGGGCTCCTCGACCACGGGTTACCTCTACATGGGGGACCGCTGGGCCGGCGCCTGGGGCGGACCGGTGAACGATTCCCAGTACGTCTGGCTACCCATCACGTTCCCCTCCGCCACCAGCATGAGCCTCACCTGGTATCCCCAGATCACCATCGACACCTCCACCGGCGTCATCACCGGCAGCGGCTCCGCCCCCAACTACCGGATCACCGCCCGGCACAGCGGCAAGGTGATGGACGTCGTCAGTGCTTCGACGGCGAACAACGCCGAGGTGAAGCAATATCCGTGGAACGGCGGCGCCAACCAGAAGTGGCAGTTCCAGGACGTCGGCGGCGGCTACTACCGGCTCATCAGCCAGAACAGCGGTAAGTGCCTCGACGTGGCCGGCGGCTCCACGGCGGACGGGGCGAACGTCATCCAGTACACCTGCGGTGGTGGCGCCAACCAGCAGTGGCAGTGGGCGGCCACGGGCAGCTACTTCCAGCTCAGGGCCCGTCACAGCGGCAAGTGCCTGGACGTGGCCAACGCCTCCACGGCCGACGGCGCCGACATCCAGCAGTGGGCCTGCGGCAGCGGCACCCACCAGCAGTGGTCCCGCACCCAGTCGTAGGACCGGGCCGGTGGTGAGGCGGGCCTCCGGCTCGCCCGCTACCGAGAATCGTTTGGGCGCCTGGGCGCCTGGGCGGCACGCTGGGCTGACCGGCACGCCGAGGTCGACGGGCGCCTGTCACACCGGGGCCGCCTGCTCGTTCTGGACGATCTCCCGCAGCCTGTAGTGCTGCAGCTTGCCGTTCGCGTTGCGCGGCAGGGAGTCGCAGAACCGCACGTCGCGCGGGTACTTGAACGGGGCCAGCACCTGCTTGACGTGGTCCTGGATCTCCTTGGCCTTGGCGGCGTCGCCGGTCGCGCCCTCGCGCAGCACGACGAAGGCGCACACCACCGAGCCGCGCTCCGCGTCGGGCCGGCCGACGACGGCCGACTCGATCACATCGGGGTGGGTGTCGATCGCCGCTTCGACCTCCGGCCCGCCGATGTTGTAGCCCGAAGAGACGATCATGTTGTCGCTACGCGCCTGATAGTAGAAGTAACCGGCCTCGTCCTTGGTGAAGATGTCGCCGGTGACGTTCCAGCCGTTGAGCACATAGTTCTTCTGACGTACGTCGTCGAGGTAGCGGCAGCCGACGGGGCCGATCACGCCCAGCAGTCCCGGCTCGCCGGGACCGAGCTCCGAGCCGTCGGGGCCGAGGACGGCGGCGCGGTAACCCGGCACGGGCTTCCCCGTGGCGCCGGGGCGGACGTCGTCGCCTGCGGCCGAGATGAAGATGTGCAACATCTCGGTGGCGCCGATGCCGTCGACGACCCTGAGTCCGAGCCGGTCTCGTAGTTGCTCCCACGTGTCCCGGGGGATGTGCTCGCCTGCCGAGACCGCGGTCCGCAGCCCGGCGAGCAGCCGTTCCCGCCCTTCTCGAAGGATCGCCTTGTAGGCCGTGGGCGCCGTCGCGAGAACGGTGACGCCCTCCCGCTGGACGATCTCCGCCAGCTGCGGCGGGGTGGCGGCCTCGGTCAGCAGGGCGCAGGCGCCCGCCCGCAGCGGGAAGACGACGAGCATGCCGAGGCCGAAGGTGAAGGCCAAGGGGGCGGAGCAGGCGACGACGTCGTCCGGGACCAGCTTCAGCACATGGCGGCCGAAGGTGTTGTCGATGGACAGGAGGTCGCGGTGGAAGTGCATGGTGATCTTCGGGGTGCCGGTGGTGCCGGACGTCGGTCCGAGGAGCGCCACGTCATCGGCGGCGGTGTCCACAGCGGTGAACTCGCCCGGCTTGGCGGCGGCGCGGGTGATGAGATCCTCCCGGCCCGTGCCGCCGTACTCGATGACCGTCAGCGACGGCAGGACGGTGTCGCGAACGGTGTGGACGTCTTCGGCGTACCGGTGGTCCACCAGCGCGATCGAGGGCCGGGTCCGTTCCGCGATGGGGGCGATCTCGCGAGCACGCAGCGCGGCCATCGTGGTCACGACGACGCCGCCGGCTTTGAGCACGCCGAGCCAGGCGGCGACGGTCCACGGGGTGTTGGGCGAGCGCAGCATGACGCGCTGGCCCGGAACCAGGCCGAGGTCCTCGGCGAGCACGTGGGCGATTTGATTGGCCCGGGTGCGCAGCTCGCCGTAGGACCAGGTCTCCCCATCCGGTGTCCGCAGCGCCGGCCGCTCGGCCCCGTACGTCGAGGCGGGGACGTCGATGAGCTCGGCGGCGGCGTTGAGGCGGGCCGGATACCGCAGCTCCGGCGTGGTGAACTCGATCGTCGGCCACAGGTGGGCGGGGGGCAGGTGGTCGCGAGCGAAGGTGTCGAGGTGTGCTGAGGCCGAAGGATGCAACGGGGGAGTCCTTCCAGAGGGACCGCCGAGCGGGTCAGGCGGTGCGGGGGATCACCGGTCCAACCAGTCGCGCAGGTCGGCGTCCGCGACATCGGGCAGGTTGACCACGATGTTCTCCGGCGTCCTGGTGGTCATCCACACCAGCGGCTTGGTGCGCGAGAGGTTGCACTCGACGTGCGGCATGTACGGCGGCACGAAGACCCAGTCGCCCTCTTCCATGTCGACGTAGTCCTCGAACTTCTCGCCGAAGTAGATGCGCGCCCGGCCCGACAGGACGTAGCCGCCGGTCTCGGCCTCGCCGTGATGGTGGGACACCGAGCGGTAGCCGGGCTCGTTGCTGACCTTGCCGAACCAGAGCCGCGTGGCGGGAGTGTGCTGGATGCTGACGCCGGAGACACGGACGGCGCCGCCTGAATCGGCGGTGTTGACGTCCTCGCGACCGCCGCGAGTCACCACCGGGGCGACGAGACCGCTGGGCAGCCGGTACATCGAGTTGTCGCCGTCGAGGCGGTACTTGCTGAGGTCGGGCTCCATGTGGCCGGCTCCCCTTCGGTCGCTGTGGTCGGCTGGTACTTATCTCGTATTTTTCACTGTCGTCATGAATTGTCAATGAAGTGCGGTTTTGGTTCAGCACAAAGATGCGAGCCAGGAGGCCGGCCAAGGGCGGCTCCGGTCCTCGCCTCGGGGAGCGTGCACGACCACGTAGCGCCCTGCCGCGGCCCGCCGTCGGGGGCGTCCGTCGAACTCCTCACCCCAGACCTCGAAGCGGAAGGTCATGGAGGACGTGCCGACGGCTTCGACGTTCAGCATGACGGTGACCTGCTGGCCGAAGAACAGGCGCTGTTCGAAGTCGACCTCGTAGCGCACCCGAGGCGCGTTGCCGAAGTAACCGGTGATCCCGCGCTCGCGCATCAACGCGGCCTCGGCCGCCTCCACGAACCTGGTCACGGCCGTGTTGTGGTGGTGTCCTGAGGCGTCGGTGTCGCTCCATTCGACCCGCGCCACATGTTCGACGGCGGCCTTGCCGTTCACGCCCGATCGCCGATCGGCGAGGGAGAGGCCGCGGTCAGGACACACGGATGACCCCTTCCTGCGCGACCGTGGCGAGGTGGCGTCCTGCGCGGTCGAAGAAGCGGCCGAGTCCCAGGCCGCGGCCGTTCTGGGCCGCCTCGGCCTCCTGGGCGTAGAGCAGCCAGTCGTCCATCGTGGCGGGGCGGTGGAACCACATGGCGTGGTCGAGACTGGCGGTGGTGAGCCCAGGGCGGGCCCACGGCAGGTCGAGGACGCGCAGGATCGGCTCCAGGATGGTGTAGTCGCAGACGTAGGCGAGGGCGGCCAGGTCGCGTGCGCGTGAGGTGAGCCCTTCGACGGGACGGAGCGGGTCGAAGGGCCGGACCCAGATCGCCTGGTGCGGGACGGGGTCGCCGTCCACCTCGAGATAGACCGGGCCGGGCACGTGCCGCATGTCGAAGCCACGGCCCGACGACCAGTACTCCTTCGACTCCTTGGTCATGGTGCCGCCCGCCTCCGTGCCCGGATCGGTCGCGTCCAGGTAGGCGGCGCTGGTCGGCAGCGCGTCGGGATCGGGGAGGCCTTCCGGCGCTGTCGCGGCGTACTCGCCCCCCTGCTCCACGGCCTGGAAGGAGGCCATCGCGATGTATGCCGGCTTGCCGCCGGAATACCCGCGGACGTGCCGCGTGGAGTAGCTCCGCCCGTCCCTGAGGCGTTCGATCTCGTAGCGGATCTCGGCGCCGACCTCGACGGGGCGCATGAAGTAGCTGTGCAGCGAATGCAGCGTCCTGTCGTCGCCGACCGAACGCATCACCGCGGCTGCGGCCTGCGCGACGAGGTCGCCTCCGTACGCCTTGGGCCAGGGGCAGTCCTGCGACCTGGCGACATACGCCTCGTCGAAGTGCTCCGGAGCCGTCGGGGTGAGGCTGAGTGCCGCCGTCACGATCTCCGAGGTGGGGCTCATGGATGTGGCTGTCCCTTCAGATCGATGGTCCGCGGACGCGGAACGGGCGAACCGACGCGAATATATCGTATTCTTCGCGATCGTCAGATAATGTCAATATGTACACCGAGTCGAGGAGGACCGCCGTGAAGCCCATCGCCGTCAATCCCGCTGCCCTTCCGGCGCCGAGCGGCTACTCGCACGGCACGCTGCACGGGAACACGCTCTACCTGGGCGGGCAGACCGCGCTGGACAAGGACATGCGCATCGTGGACGGGGGTATCGTGGCCCAGTTCCGGCAGGCGTTCGGCAATCTGCTGACCACGTTGCGCGAGGCGGGTGGAGAGCCCGAGGACCTGGTCAGCATCACGATCTACCTCACCGACATCGCCGACTACCAGGCGCACGGCAAGGAGATCGGCAAGGTCTGGCGGGAGCTGGCCGGGCCCGTCTACCCGGCCATGGCCGGCATCGGATGCACCGAGCTGTGGCAACCGGAGGCCATGATCGAAATCCTCGGCACCGCGGTCATTCCTGACGAGAGGCTGAAGGTTCCGCAGGAGTGAGGTGCCGATCAGGTGTGGGACATGGAGCAGTCGGTCCATGGAAATTACGCTTTCTTGACGATCGTTCGAAAAACGCGATAACTTGAGGCTCGGCTCGTCGTCACAAGAGGAGGACATCGTGCGGATTGCGGTCATCGGGGGAGGTCCTGGCGGCCTGTACTTCTCCGTGCTGGCCAAGCAACTGGGGCCGGGACACGAGATCACCGTCTGGGAGCGCAACGCCCAGGACGACACCTTCGGATTCGGTGTGGTGTTCTCCGACGAGACCCTCGGCGGGATCGAGCACGCCGATCCCGGCATCTACCGCCGGATGGAGGCGGAGTTCGCCCGCTGGGACGACATCGACGTCCACTACCGGGGACAGGTGCTCACCAGCGGCGGTCACGCCTTCGCGGCGCTGAGCCGCAAGCGCCTGCTGGAGATCATGCAGCAACGGTGCCGGGAGCTGGGCGTCACGATCCACTTCCTCACCGACGCGCCGGACGTGTCCCAGCTCGCGGCGACCCACGACCTGGTGGTCGCCGCCGACGGGGTGAACTCGGCCGTCCGCTCGAAGTACGCCGACTCCTTCCACCCCGACCTGGAGCAGCGGGCCTGCAAATACATGTGGCTCGGCACCGACAAGGTGTTCGACGCCTTCAAGTTCTACGTCGTCGAAACGCCGTACGGCGTGATGCAGGGGCACGGCTACCCCTTCGACGCCCACGGCAGCACCTTCATCGTCGAGATGCACGAGGACGTCTGGCGCCGGGCCGGATTCGACGCCCTCGCCGCCCGCCCGTTCGCTCCCGGGGAGTCCGACGAGAGGTCCATCGAGCGGGTCAAGGAGATCTTCGCCGAGGAGCTGGGCGGCTGCTCGCTGCTCGCCAACAACAGCAAGTGGATCAACTTCACCACTGTCCGGAACGACAGCTGGCGCCACGAGAACATCGTGCTCCTCGGCGACGCCGCGCACACCGCCCACTTCTCCATCGGCTCGGGAACCAAACTGGCCATGGAGGACGCCCTCAGCCTGGCGGCATGCCTGCACGAGCAGCCCACCCTCGACGAGGCGCTCACCGCGTACGAGAGCGAGCGCAAGTCCGTCGTCCGCTCGACCCAGCGGGCGGCGCAGGCGAGCCTGGAATGGTTCGAGAACCTCGGGCAGTACGTCGGCCAGGAGCCCGAGCAGTTCGCGTTCAACATCATGACCCGCAGCCGCCGGGTCACCTACGACAACCTGCGGCTGCGCGACCCCGAGTTCGTGGCCCGCGTCGACGCCTGGTTCGCCTCCCGGGAGCCGCACCGCGCGGGGGACGGGCCGGGGACGCCGCCGATGTTCCACCCGTTCCGGCTCGGCGACCTGGAGCTGCCCAACAGGGTCGTGGTGTCGCCGATGGACATGTACCGGGCGGCCGACGGCATGCCGAACGACTTCCACCTGGTCCACCTGGGAGGAAAGGCGCTCGGCGGCGCCGGGCTGGTCATGACCGAGATGGTCTGCGTGTCGGAGACCGGCCGCATCACGCCCGGCTGCACGGGCATCTGGAACGACGATCAGGTGGCCGCGTGGCGCCGGCTCACCGACTTCGTGCACCGCGAGAGCGCGGCGAAGGTCGGCATCCAGGTGGGCCATTCCGGGCGCAAGGGCTCCACCCGCCTCATGTGGGAGGGGATGGACCAGCCGCTGCCCGAGGGCAACTGGGAGGTCGTCGCGCCGTCCGCGCTCGCGTACAAGGAAGGGGTGAACCAGGTGCCCCGCGAGCTCACCCACGCCGACATGGAGGAGATCAAGCGGCAGTTCACCGACGCGGCGCGGCACGCCGACGACGCCGGTTTCGACCTGCTGGAGCTGCACTGCGCGCACGGCTACCTGCTGTCGTCCTTCATCTCCCCGCTGACCAACCGCCGCGCCGACGAGTACGGCGGCGACCTCGCCGGCCGGCTCCGCTACCCGCTCGAGGTCTTCCGCGCGATGCGTCAGGTCTGGCCGCGGCACAAGCCGATGACCGTGCGCATCTCGGCCACCGACTGGGTCGAGGACGGCATCACCGGCGACGACGCCGTGGAGATCGCGCGCGCGTTCGCCGACGCCGGCGCCGCGGCCATCGACGTGTCCACGGGGCAGGTCACACCGGAGGAGAAGCCGGCCTTCGGCCGGTCGTATCAGACGCCGTACGCCGACAAGATCCGCAATGAGGCCGGCATCCCGACCATCGCGGTCGGCGTGATCTCCTCCTACGACGACGTCAACTCGATCATCCTGGCGGGCCGGGCCGATCTGTGCGCCCTGGGCCGGGTCCACCTCTACGATCCCAGCTGGACGCTGCACGCGGCGGTGGAGCAGGACTACGCCGGGCCGGGTGCCGCGTGGCCCGACTCATGGCGGGCGGGCCGCCGCAAGCCGCAGACGGGCCGGACCGACGGGCCCAAGCCGCGGTTGCAGCTCATCCGCGAGGGCGCGTCCACCAACCGGCACGCCCGATGGAGGCCCGAGCGCTGAACGGCGGCCCACGGATGTCAGGGCGTCGGGGGACGGCACGTCGTTGCGGCGAGTCGGTACGATGAAGACCGTTTGATGCCGGGTAGGGAGCACGCCATCCGCCGGAGTGCGTCCGTGAGCGCGCAAGAGGTGCACCATGGTGGCCAACGAAGACGACGAAGCCAATGGAAAGGGCCAGAAGCCCCGTGCTCTGATCGTCACCGTCTATGGCCTCTACGCACGCGAAGTCGGCGGCTGGATGAGCGTCGCCTCGGTCATCAAGCTGCTCGCCCGATGCGGCGTGGACGCGCCGTCCGTGCGTTCGGCGATCTTCCGTCTCAAGCGGCGCGGTCTCCTGGCCGCCGCCAAGGTCGACGGGACGGCCGGATACGCGCTCACCGATGAGGCCTACCAGATCCTGCGCGAGGGCGACCGGCGCATCTTCGAGCGGCGACGGGCGACCTCCAGTGAAGGGTGGCTGCTGGCCATCTTCAGCGTGCCCGAGACCGAACGCGACAAGCGGCACCAGTTGCGCTCCCGGCTGTCCTGGCTCGGATTCGGCACGGTTGCCGCCGGAGTCTGGATCGCGCCCGCCCATCTGCTCGAGGAGACGCGAGACGCCCTCGAGCGCTACGGGCTGAGTGCTTACGTCAATCTCTTCCAGGCCCACCATCTGGCGTTCACCGACATCAGGGAGCAGATCCCGGGCTGGTGGGACCTGTCTCGCCTGCAGCGCCTCTATGACGAGTTCCTCGATCAGTACGGCCCCGTGCTGGACCGTTATCGCGATCGTAAGGCGCTGGATCCGGCCCAGGCGTTCGCGGACCACGTCAGCGCCCTCACCGACTGGCGCCGGCTGCCGTACTCCGACCCGGGGCTTCCCGCCGAGGTGCTGCCCCCGGACTGGAACGGCGTCAAAGCCGCCGAGACCTTCTTCGAACTGCACGATCGGCTGGCCAAGCCGGCCCACCGGTTCATCGAAACCGTCCTGAAGGACGCGTAAGCCGCTTCCGTCGTGCTGGGCGCATGCCATGTGACCAGCGCGAGCTTCGCCATGCCTGCGGTCACTCCAATGGAATGTAACAGGTTCTTAATAGCGAAACCGTGACGGTCGATAGCAAAACGCTATAGCCTCGTCGAACTCAAGCGACTCGCTGACCTGTGTCCACCCCCTGAGGAGACCTCATGTCCGAGGAGATCCCACTGTCCGCCACTGTGCCGCTCCGAGCCGCAGGGGAGGAATCGTGAGCACCAACGCGGCGCCTCCCGGCTCGCGGTCGAGGCTCGTCGTCGTCGCGCTCTGCAGCGCGGCGATCATCATCGATGGCTACGACCTGATCGTTTACGGCACCGTCGTGCCGACCCTGGCCGACGGGTCCGCCGAGTGGACCCTGGGTGCGGCCGAGATCGGCCGGATCGGTTCGTACGCGTTGATCGGAATGTTGATCGGCGCGATGCTGATCGGCACGATCACCGACCTGGTCGGGCGCAGGCGCGTCATGCTCGGGTGCATCGCGTGGTTCTCGATCGCGATGGCCCTGGCGGCCGCCGCGCCGACCGTGGAGTTGTTTGGATTCGCCCGCTTCGTGGCCGGTATCGGTCTGGGCGGCGTCGTGCCGACGGCCATCGCGCTCACCATGGAGTACGCCCATCCGCGGCACCGCAGCACCACGAACGCGTTCATGTTCTCCGGCTACTCGATCGGCGGGATCGTGGCGTCGCTGACGGCGATCGGCGTGATCCCCGCGCTGGGCTGGCGGGCGATGTTCTGGATCGGCGCCGTTCTCGGCGGGCTGCTGCTGCCGGTGGCCTGGCGGATGTTGCCCGAGTCGGCCAACTACCTGCTCCTCCGCGGCCGGGACGCGGAGGCCGCCGAGCTCGCCGCGCGATACGGCGTGACCCTGGAGGAAACCCCGGCACGCGCCAAGCAGGGGCCGGCCGCAGCGATCAAGTCGCTCTTCGAACGGCGGTTCCTCGCCGGGACGCTCCTGTTCTGGCTCGGCACCGGCGTCGGGTTGCTGCTCGTGTACGGGTTGAACACCTGGCTCGCGCAGATCATGCGTCAGGCCGGCTACCCGCTGGGCTCGGCGCTGGCCTTCCTGCTGGTGCTGAACCTCGGCGCCATCGTGGGCACGCCGCTGCTCGGCATGGCCGCGGACCGGATCGGCTCCAAGCCGGTGACGGCCGGCATGTTCGTCGTCGCCGCCCTGAGCATCTTCCTGCTGAGCATGCGTCTGCCCAGCGTGCTGCTGTTCGCGCTCGTCGCGATCGCCGGGGCGTGCACGATCGGCACCACGATCCTGGTCAACGCGTACACCGCGAACTTCTACCCGGCCCACATGCGGGCGACCGGGCTGGGCTGGGCGCTGGGCGTCGGCCGGCTCGGCGCCATCTGCGGGCCGATCTACGGCGGCGCCATCCTCGCCTCCGGCTGGGGCATCGAGGCCAACTTCTACGCGTTCGCGATTCCCGCCGTGGTGGGGGCCCTGGCCATGTTCCTCATCCCGGCACGGCGAGGCGTGACGAGCGAGGATGGCATCGGCGCGGCCGCGCAGGAGGTCGATCAGGTGAGGTGAGGTGACCGGCTCTCCTGGGTGAGTCGCCGTACGTCGGCATGCCCGCCGGCTGGTAGACGTCGAGCACGCAGCGGCCGCCACCCAGGATCCGTCAGGGGCGGACCGGTGCGGGGCCGACTGACTGGCCCGGCACCAGGGTGCAGGGGATGAGGATGTGCGGCGGTGCGTCCTGGACGCCTTCGAGCTGATCGATCAGGGCGTCGGCGGCGAGGCGGCCGAGCTCGGCAGCCGGCGCCGCCATGACCGTCAACGACGGCTCCATCATCTCGCCGAGCTCGCGGGTGGTCCATGCCGAGATGATGGAGAGATCGTCCGGCACGCCGCGGCCCAGTGCGCGCGTGCCCTTGACTAGCCCCGCCGAGGCGCCTTCGTTCACGAGGATCACGGCCGTCGTGTCCGGGTGGTCGTCGTGCAGCGTGCGCGCGGCCTCCCTGCCGCCGGCCGAGGTGCCCTCCACGCTGATGACGACGGGCGGGCGGCCGAGCGCCGCCATGGCGTCGAGGTAGGCGGCCTCCGCCCGCATGATCCGGCCGGGCTCCTTTTCCGGCGCCGCCTTCGTCCGCTGGGTGATCAGTGCGATGCGCTGGTGGCCGTACGAGCGGAGATGATCGACCGCCTGGTCGATCGTGGTGGCGAAGTCGATGTCGACGAATGGCAGGTCGTCGTTCCCGGTCCGGCCGATCAGCGCGAACGGGACGCGCGAGGCGATGAGCCGGTCGACGCGGGAGTCGTGGATCTGGACCTCCATGAGCAGCGCCCCGTCGACGAGGCCGCCGGCGAGCAGGTGCGACATCTGCTCGTCGTCGTTCACGGGCCACAGCACGAGGTCGTAGCCGCGCTCGCGGGCGCCATGGGCGGCGCTCATGACGAACTGGATCACCGTCGCGTTCGGCCGGGCTTCGAAGTCGGGATGCAGCAGCGCGAGGATGCGGGTGCGCGAGCTGGCCAGTGCGCGGGCGACCACGTTTCGCCGGTAGTCGAGCTCCTCGATGGCCGCTTCGATGCGGGCCCTGGTCTCCGGCGCGACGGGCTTGGTGCCGTTGATGACGAAGGAGACCGTGGCGATGGAGACGTTCGCGCGCTGGGCGACGTCGCGCATGGTGACCATGGATGCCGCCTCCCGGCTATTCAGGGCGCGCGAAGTGCGAGGAAACTCGCGAAGCACTGTGACTATATCCCAAGCGCCTTTGGTAAAACCGCTTAACTTCTTGTTGACATCGCCCGGCGATCGGCGCAACATACTTCACAAGCGACCGCCGGTTAAGCGCTTTGATCGATCAGTGTCCATAGCCCCGAAACGATGAGGCCCTCGTCCGCTCGTGACGGTTCCCGCTGGACGAGCGCGACTCGACGAAAAGCCCCCACACGCCGTGCACCGTCGAAGCGGTCATGCACGGATATGCCGGATGCATTCCGGTTCCGTAGAAGGAGTAGCTCACTCATGGAGACAGCACGGAAGCGCCGCGGGAAGGCGCCCAAAGTGGCTGTCGCGGCAGCGGCCCTCCTCCCCCTCACCGCCCTGACGGGATGCAGTGGAGCGGATCCTGCCGACGCTGAAGCGAAGAACACCTTGACGATCCAGGACTACTACGACGAGGCGCACGATCCGATCTACCAGGCGTGCGCGAAGAGCATCGGCGTGACCATCGAGATCAACCACGTCCCGGGGCCCGGGCTGATCCCCAAAGTGCTTCAGCAGAGCTCCTCACGCACCCTTCCTGACGTGCTGATGCTCGACAATCCCGACGGTCAGCAGATCGCCGCCTCCGGCGCGCTCTCACCGCTGAGCGACTACGGCATCAGCGGCGAGGGCCTGGTGCCGTCCGTCGTGAAGGCGGGCACGTACGACGGCAAGCTGTACGGCCTCGCCCCCGCCGTGAACACCCTCGTCATCTTCTACAACAAGGACCTGTTCCAGGCCGCCGGCATCACCTCGCCCCCGAGGACGTGGGACGAGTTGCGGGCGACCGCGAAGAAACTGACCTCGCGGGACCGCTACGGCTTCGCCATGAGCAACATCAACACCTACGAGGGCACGTGGCAGTTCCTGCCGTTCATGTGGAGCAACGGCGGCTCGGAGCAGGACATCACGACCCCGGAGACCGCGCAGGCGCTGCAGTTCCTCGTCGACCTGCAGAACGACGGGTCCATGTCCAAGAGCTCCGTCATCTGGAGCCAGGACGATGTGATCGACCAGTTCATAGCGGGCAAGGCCGCGATGGTGGTCAACGGCCCGTGGCAGATCCCCACGCTCACAGAGCAGAAGGACGTGAACTGGGGGACGTTCACGATCCCCACGCGGGTGGCGTCGCAAGCCCCGGTGGCCCCGCTCGGCGGTGAGATGTTCACGGTTCCGCGTACCGGCGACAAGGCCAAGATGGCCAAGAGCGGGCAGTTCGTGAAATGTCTCGTCTCATCGGCGAGCCAGCTCCAGTCGGCCGAGGTCAGGCAGAACATCCCGGCGGACCCGGCCGTCGCGCAGAAGTTCGGGGAGTCCAGCCAGACGGTCATGCCGTTCGTCGGCGCCGTGCGGAACGCGCGCTCGCGTACCGGGATCCTCGGGCCGGGCTGGCCGAAGGCGGCCACGAAGATCTACAACGCCGTGCAGATCGCGCTGACGGGTCTCGCCCCACCGGCCGAAGCGCTGCGGCAGGCACAGGGCGAGTAGCCACTCGACAACGAGGCGGCCCGTCCCGAGGCACGCGGGCTCCTCGTTCTTCATCGAAAGGAGTGGCTCATGACGTCAGCCAACCTCAGTCTCACCGCCGCGGGGGACTCCCTCGGCAGGCTCGGCCGCAAGGCGGCGTGGATGCGCCTGTTCCGGCGCCATGCGCAGTGGCTGTTCTGCCTGCCCGCCATCGTGTTCGTGGCGATGTTCTTCGGATACCCGATCGTCCAGAACGTCGTCATGGGTTTCCAGGAGTACGGGGTCTCGACCTTCTACAGCGGCGAGGCGCCCTGGGTCGGCCTGGCCAACTACGTGACGACGTTCTCCAGCCACCTGTTCACCACGACCCTGGTGAACACGGCCCTGTTCACGATCGGGTCGATCTCCTTCCAGTTCGTGATCGGGCTGGCCCTGGCGCTGTTCTTCAAGCGTGCCTTCCCACTGAGCGGTTTCCTGCGGTCGTTGTTGCTGCTGCCGTGGCTGCTGCCCTTGATCGCCTCCAGCGCGGTGTGGAAATGGATGCTGGACCAGGAGAGCGGCGTCCTCAATCAGTTTCTCGGCCTGTTCGGCGTCGATCCGGTCCCGTGGCTGGTCGACCCGACCCTCGCGCTCATCGGGGTCATCGGGGTGAACATCTGGCTGGGGATACCGTTCAACGTCGCGATCCTCTACAGCGGCCTGCAGGCGGTTCCGCGCGAGCTGTACGAGGCGGGATCGCTGGACGGCGCGATCGGGTGGAAGGCGTTCAGGCACATCACCTGGCCGAGCATCAGATCCGTGGTGAGCGTCGTCCTGGTGCTCGGCGTCGTCTACACGCTCAAGGTCGTCGACATCATCCTCGGCCTGACCGGCGGCGGCCCGGCCAACTCCACCCAGACGCTGGCCACGAACGCCTACAACAAGTCGTTCGTCGAATTCAACTTCGGGGAAGGCGCCGCGATCAGCAACGTCCTCATCGTCGTGTCGCTCGTCTTCGCCATGGTCTACCTCTCCATCTCCCGCCGGGAGGCCCACGAGTGAACCCCTCATCGACCGTGCGCCGGCTGCCCATGACGGTGCTGGGCATCGTCTTCCTCGCCGTGATGATCTTCCCGGTCTACTGGATGCTCAACAGCAGCCTGCAGGCGGATTCCGGCGCGGCCTCCACCGAGTTCCTCCCGGTCAACCTGACCTTCTCCGGATATGCGCAGGCGCTGGACGAACAGGGCCAGAACTTCGTCACCAGCCTGATCGTCGCCCTCGGGACGGTCGTGCTGACCCTGGTCATCGCCACGCCCGCCGCCTACGGCCTGGCGCGGTTCCGTACCCGGGGCAGCAGCGTGTTCCTGCTGGTGCTGCTGATCACGCAGATGATCCCCGTCATGGTCATCGCCAACGCGCTCTACCCCCTCTTCAACTCGCTCTTCCTGATCAACAACGTCTTCGGCCTGATCCTCGCCAACACCGCCGCGGGCATCCCGTTCGCGGTGCTGCTCATCCGCGCGTTCATGGGCGCCATCCCCGGGGCGCTCGTGGAGGCCGCGATGGTGGACGGGGCCGGCAACCTGCGGGCGTTCCTCTCGATCGTCGTACCGATCAGCAGGAACGCGCTCGTGACCGCGGCCCTGTTCACCTTCCTGTCGGCGTGGAGCGATTTCCTCTTCGCCCTCACCCTGACCAGCACGCCCGAAGTGCGGCCCATCACCCTTGGCATCTACGACTACATCAGCGCGAACACGCAGGACTGGGGCGCCGTCATGGCGACCGCGGTGCTCGCCTCCGTCCCGGCGGCCCTGCTGCTGATCTTCGCCCAGCGCTACATCGCGGCGGGCGCCGTCAGCGGCGCCGTCAAATGAATCCATTGAGGAAGGAATGTCTTATGCGACCGATTCGCGTCATGGTGTGGGGTGAGAACCGCCACGAGCAGGTCGAACCCAGTGTGGCCAAGATCTATCCGGATGGCATGCACAACGCCATCCGCCGCGGGATCGAGCACTGGCTGGGGGAGAAGGCGGTCGTCACCACGGCCACGCTCGACGACCCCGAGCACGGCCTGACCGAGGAGGTGCTCGCCGGCACCGACGTCCTCACGTGGTGGGGCCACACCGCTCATGGCGAGGTGTCCGACGAAGTGGTCGAGCGGGTGCACCGGCACGTCCTGTCGGGCATGGGCCTGGTGGTGCTGCACTCCGGCCACTGGTCGAAGATCTTCACCAAGCTCATGGGCACCACGTGCACGCTGCGCTGGCGCAGCGCCAACGACCGAGAGCTGGTCTGGACGGTGGACCCGACCCACCCCATCGCCCGCGGCATCCCGCATCCCATCGAGATCCCCGCCCAGGAGATGTACGGCGAGCAGTTCGACATCCCGACGCCCGACGAGCTGATCTTCATCAGCTCCTTCACCGGCGGCGAGGTGTTCCGCAGCGGCTGCACCTTCCGGCGCGGCAACGGCAAGATCTTCTACTTCAGCCCCGGCGACCAGGACTATCCGGTGTACCACCATCCGGACGTGCTGCACGTCATCGCCAACGGCGTCGAGTGGGCGGTCAGCGACCGGCCGGAGCGGGAGGTGCCGATCCTGCTCCGCTATGACATGGGCGACTTCTTCAACGGGCACGGCTACCGCGGCGCGATGCACAACAAGGAGTCCGGCGAAGAGAGCGCCGAGTGAGCGCCTTCCCCCGCGTCGACGATCCGGCGCGTCCTCTCCGTGTGGTGCAGGTCGGGGCAGGGTCGA
Organism: Nonomuraea polychroma; assembly: GCF_004011505.1. NCBI lineage: Bacteria > Bacillati > Actinomycetota > Actinomycetes > Streptosporangiales > Streptosporangiaceae > Nonomuraea > Nonomuraea polychroma. The sequence continues at coordinate 6,948,269 of NZ_SAUN01000001.1, read as the reverse complement.
TGGGTCTGGCCTGGATGCGCACCCTGACCGCGTCCGACGACGTCGAGCTCGTCGGGGTGGCCGACCTCGACGTCGATCGGGCGGAGGCGGCCGTACGCGCGGTCGGCGCCGACGCCAAGGTGGACGTCTCCCTCGGCGGCCTGCTCACGGCCACCGAACCGGACGCCGTCGTGAACGTCACCGTCCCGGCGGCCCACAGTGAGGTGAACATCGAGGCGCTCTTCGCCGGGGTCCCGGTCCTGTGCGAGAAGCCCGCCGCGCCGACGCTGGCCGAGGCGGTGATCCAGGTCGCCGCCGCGGAGGCGGCCGGCCGGCTGCTGATGATCAGTCAGTCGCGCCGGTACTACGCCGCCCTGGCGGAATACCGTCGCCGCGTCGCCGAGCTCGGCACGCCCGGCCTGCTCACCACCGGTTTCTTCCGCGGCCCGCGCTTCGGCGGCTTCCGCGACGAGATGGAGCAGCCGCTGCTGGTGGACATGGCCATCCACGCCTTCGACGCGGCCCGCTACCTGCTCGGCGCGGAGCCGGTCTCGGTGAGCTGCGAGACCTGGAACCCCGTCTGGAGCTGGTACAGGGGCGATGCGGCGGCGACGGCGACGTTCCTCTTCGACGACGGCACCCGTTACGTGTACACGGGCGCCTGGTGCGCGGACGGGCTGGAGACGTCCTGGAACGGCGAGTGGCGGGCCACCGGTTCCGGCGGCACCGCGACCTGGGACGGCGAGGGCCGTGTCACCTCCAGCGTCAGCGGCGCGGCGGACGTGCCGCCGGGCGGCAATGAGCAGATCGCCGGGGCGCTGGAGGAGTTCGTCGCGGCACTCCGCACCGGCGCGGAGCCGTCCGGGGCGATCGCCCGCAACGTCCGCAGCCTCGCCATGGTGGAGGCGGCCGTGCGGTCGGCGGAGTCGGGTACGCGGGTCCAGATCGACGCGTTGCTGGAGCAGGCCTATCACGAGGCGCTGTCCCTTCCCGTCCGCGAGGAGATCCGCTCGCGGCTGGAGTCCTGGACACCACGCGGTACGGACTCGCCCGGCTGACGGCAATCGATCAACCCGGTCACGTGGCGGCGGGAACCTGGCGGGTGTGGGCGGTGTAAGGAGGGCGTGTCCTCTGTAACGAGACGTCAGGTATTCGCGTTCGGCGCGGTGGCCGCGGTGTCGGCCTGCGCCGCGGAGCGGCCCGCCCCCAAGAGCGTGCCGACGGCCCCCGCCCCCAAGCCGGGTCGGCTGTTCGCCACGACCGCCGCGGGGCTGGCCGTGGTCGATCTGGCCAAGGGTACGGTCACGGCCGCCTATCCAGGTGCCGTGGCCGACGGCACCTGGAGCACCATCCACCAGCTCAAGGACGGCCGCCTGCGCAGCTACGAGGCCGGCTCCGGCGCCCTGGTGGCGGACGAGCCGGTCGCCGGCGTGCAGATCAAGGCCGTCTCCACCCAGGTGATCGCGGTGGGACCGCTGCCCGGGCCGCGCCGCCGTACCAGCATCACGCTGGTCGGCGAGGGCGGCGCCCGGACGGTCGAGCTTGACGGCAACATCGAGCCCGAGGCGTTCTCCGGTGACGGCCTGGCCATGTACCTGCTGGATCACCTGCCGCCCGAGCGGCCCGATCGGTATCGGGTGCGGATGTACGACGTGGACGCCGGCACGGTCGGGCCGCTGCAGACGCGGGACAAGACGCCGGTCCCGTCGGGCGCGGAGGAGGAGATGCGCGGGCGGGGACGCCAGGCCGTGCGCGATTCCGCCGCGGGTGTGCTCTATACGCTCTACACCCACCAGGACGACCATCTGCACACGCGTGACCTGGTGGCGGGGCGGGACCAGAGTCCTGGCGTGCATGCGTTCGTGCACGTGCTCAACCTGGATCAGCGGTGGGCCTACTGCCTGGACCTGCCCGCGCCGTTCGGGCTTGGCCCGCCCGAGGCGCACACGATCGCACTGGACGCGGCGGCCAAGCGGCTGTACGCCTTCGACGCCTCCACCGGCAGCGTCGTGGTGGCCTCCACCGAGGACCAGGCGATCCGGCGCAGCGGCCGGCTCGGCAAGCAGCCCGGGGGAACGGCGTACGCGGCGGCGGGCGGTCGGCGCGTTTACCTGGCGGTGGGGTCGCGGGTGCTGGTGGCCGACGGGGAGACGCTGGCACCGGTGGCCGACTGGGCGCTGCCCGGCCCCGCCCGTGGCGTGGTCTTGACGGCCGATGAGCTGCTGGCAGGGGCAGGCGATCAGGTGATCCGGCTGGACCTGGACACGGGGGCCAGGCTGGGCGCATTCACGCTGCCCGGCCTGCAGGAGGTGCGGCACGCCGAACGGGTCCCAGGCTGAGCGTCACGGGGCTCGTCAGTCCATGAGTGCCACCAGCCGCTTCGGGGCGATCAGGCGGTAGCTGTCTCTGATCAGCTCGTCCATCTCGTCCCAGTCCTGCTCCACGTCGAGCCGGGCACCGACCCACCCCTTGGCTCCGACGTACGCCGGTACGAAGAAGCGGTCCGGGGCGGACGACACCAGGGCTTCCTGCACGCCCGGACCGCCCTTGAACATCATCGTCAGCCCATCCTCGCTGGTCATCAGGAACAACTTCTCCCGGACCCGGAAGGACGGTGCGGTGTGGCCGCCGAACGGTTTCTCGGCCGCCTCCGGCAGCGCCAGGCAGATCTTCCGCAGCCGTGTCACGATGTCATCGTCGATCACGTACGGCATCGTACGCCTGTTCTACAAATTGCCCTAGGACGCGCTTCGGGCGCCGTCGGAGGTGCTGGCGGCGCCGCCTGCACCTCGCCTCAGCCGCCCTTGACCAGGAGCCGGAGCGGCCGGTAGATCAACCCGTCGTCGCTCCACCGCACGGTCGACAGGTCCTCCTGCGCGTGCAGGCCGGGCAGCCGCGTCGCCAAGGCGCGGAAGGCCTCCTGCAGTTCCATCCTGGCCAGATTCGCGCCGAGGCAATAGTGGGTGCCGTGGCCGAAGGCCAGGTGCGCGTTGGGCGCGGGGGAGCCGGCGAACCGCTGGATGTCGAACCGCAGCGGATCGTCGAACGCCGATGGATCGTGGTTGGCGGCGGTGGGGTTGGGGAGCACGACGGTCCCGGCGGGGATGGTGCCGTCGGACAGGTCGAGGTCCTCGGTGACCCGCCGGAGCAGGCCGTTCCCTCCGGGACCCTCGCAGCGCAGGATCTCCTCCACCGCCGGCTCCAGCAGCTCGGGACGGGCTACCAGCAGCGCGTACTGGTCAGGGTGGTGCAGCAGGCGGAACGTGCCCCGGATGATCATCGACGCGGTCGTCTCGTGCCCGGCCATGATCAAGGTGAACACCATGTGGGTCAGCTCGTCCTCGCTGAGCCTGTCACCCTCGTCGCGCGCGTCGATGAGCAGGTCGATGAGGTCGTTGCCGGGCCTGGTCCGGTGGGCCTTGATCAGCTCGCGGGCGTAGGCCATGAACGCGGCGAAACCGGATCCTCTGGCTTCGGCGCTCGCCTGGGAGGTGGACAGGAACATCTCGGTCCAGCCGCGGAACTGCTCGAACCGGTCCATCGGCACCCCGAGCATCTCGCAGATCACCCGCGCGGGCAGCGGCAGCGCGAAGTCCGTGACCACGTCGAACTCCTGGCCGGCCGCGTCGATCAGCTCGTTGGCGATGGCCGCGGCGCGCGGCCGCCAGCGCTCGATGTGCCGGGGGGTGAAGGTGCCCTGCATGATGCGCCGGTAGCGGGTGTGCTCCGGCGGATCCTGGTTGATCAGCGCCGCGGGATCGTCCTCCAACGCCGTGCCGCTGACCATCCTGGGCAGGCCGGGGGTCCGCAGGTTGCGGCTGCTGGCCGGTGAGGTGAGGACCGTGCGGACGTCTTCGTACCGGACGATCATCGGGACCTGGTCTCCGCTCGGCATCGTGGTGTGCTCCAGTGGAGCCTCCGCGTGCCTGCGGCCCAGTTCGTGCGAGGGGGTGCCGAACGGTCCGGGCGGAAGATCCGGCCATGGCCATGTGGTGCTGGACTGCTCTGTCACAGTCGCCTCCCGGGCGCCGCGTCCAACAAACTCCCTGACCATACGAAGCAGCCCGTGACTGGTCAATCTTTCCTTGTAGTCACACATTCCTAGGGGCCCGAGCTCAGGCGATCAACCCTGGAGCCCGGGCACTCAGTCGCCCGGCGCGTGTTCGCGGAGAAACGCTCTCGCCACCGCCTGTACCTGGCTCGCTTCCGGGCTGAGCCAGAAGCCCAGATGGTCCTCGTGCTCCATCCAGTGTCGTCTCGCACCGGGTATCCGCTCGGCCGCGAACTCCCCGTGATCGAAGGGCACGTCGCCGTCCTGCCTGCCGTGGATCAGCAAGGTCGGTGTCGTGATCCGCTCCAGAGGCAAAGCGCCGCGTCGCGCTTGAGCCGCGTCGTTGTCCGTGCCCGGCCAGCGTTCCGGATAGGGGAACGTCGTCGTGAACATCGCTTCGAAGAACGTCCGCACGTGCGGCGTGTTCACGATGTACGAGACGCGCTCCGCCTGCTGCTCCTCGGTGAAGCTGCTGGTCTCCTCCAAGGTGCCCGAGACGATGGTCTCGAACGACACCTTCGCCGTCAGCAGGGTGAGCTTCTGGCCGACGGTGGTGAGGAACGCTCTCCGCAGCGACGAGCCCGCACCGCCCGGCTGCGGCTTGCTCACTCCTCCGACGGAGACCAATCCCCAGACGCGATCCGGATGGCGGGCGGCGAAGGTGTAGCCCACCGGACTCCCGGCCGAGACCGCGAGCACGCCGACGCGATCGATGCCGAGCTCGTCCAGCAGCGCGGCGAGCAGGTCGGCCTGCTCCTCGTGGGTCCGGCCACTGTCCAGTGGCGTGCCGAGGTAACCCGGCCGCGAGGGGCTCAGGACGCGGAACCCGTCCTCCTGCAGCCAACTGGCGAACAGCCGCCCCTGGTCGGCTCCGCCGAGACCGCCGTGCAGGGACAGCAGCACGGGACCTTCCGTGCCGTACAGGTCGTACTCGACCGGGCCGAGCCGCGTGGTGACCGTCCGCAGATTGATCTGGACACCGCGGGTGAGCTCGCGGCGCGGATCCGTGTCGATGCCGCCGTCCCAGAGGAGCAGCGCGGCGATCCCCGCGGCCGGCACCCCGACCAGAACGGCGAGCACCCAAACGACGATCTTGACGACTCTGCGCTTCCGCATCGCTTCTCCCTGCTCTCATAAGCCCTCATGGTCGTCGAGCCGATGGCGATTGGCGTCCCACCAGGGGAGACTTCGCCTCGTACGACACCGGGACGAGAGAGCCGGCGACCTACCGTCCCGGGAGCAGGCCGGCAAGGGCGCGGGCGTGCGCCGGAGACCGCTCTCGGGGGACGTCAGCCCTTGATCTGCCGGACGATGGTCTCGTCGGTGATCCGGCTGTCCCCCGCCAGGAGGAGGGCCTTGCTGAGGATGAGCGCGAGGCGCCCGTCGTCCTCGAACGGCAGGAACACTCCCGCGTTGCGGTCAGGCGCGGACACGATGCACAGGTAGACGTCGCCGGGCTCCATGAGGATGTTGGCGCTGCCCAGGTGGATCTTGTAGGTGCGCAGGTCGCCGCGTACGACGAGGTAGCGGTCGGTGAGGGTGCAACGGCCGGCGATCGACAGGCGAGGCAGCAGGCGGGCCAGCGCGTCGCGGCGCACCTCGGCCGACGGAGGGAGCTCGCCGAAGGACGCCGCGCGCCAGTAGTCGAGATGGCGGTCGTGCCCGCGGTCGGCCCACTCCGGGTCGGCCGCGATCGAGGTCACCGCCACGAACAGGTCCACGTCCCGCATGGCCTCGCTGAACACCAGCGCCGGCACCTCGGCCAGTGGCGCCTCCCGCCACTCGCCGTCCACCCTTCGATGGAAGCGCACCTGGTCGGTGGAGGCGTGCTCGCCGGGGCCGTCGTACAGGTAGTCGTGGAAGAACGACGCTCGCCACTGCCCCTCGGCCAGCACGCGCGTGGCCTGGCCCGCGTCGCCGCCGTCCCACGGGCCGAGCATGTCGGCCCGCCATCCCCGGGCCTTGAAGATCGCGTACAGCCGCCGGTAGTCCACGACGTGCCCGGCGAACCGGTTGGAGTAGGCGGCGGTCCGCTCCTCCGCGGGTGTCAGCAGGTAGACCTCGCGGAACGCCTGCTTGAACGGCTGCCTGACGCGTCCTTCGGTCACGGCCTCCCGCCAGCCGGTCACCTCCGCGAGCGTCGCGCGGGCGGGATGCCACAGGCGTACCCGCAGGCCCTCCAGCCCGCCGAGAGCGGCCTGCCACTCCCCGGGCGCGACCTCGGCCTCCCAGATCAGCCGCCCGGCCACGGTGGAGGCGATCGGGTGGTCGGCGATCTGCTCGCGCCACGTCTCATACGGTTGCGCGGCCTCCCCGGCGAAACCCGCCTCCAGCGCCTTGACCAGGGTCGTCACCTGCCGCTGCACCTGCTTGACCAGCTCGCGCAGCCGCTTGACCTCGTCGGGACGCTCCTTGCGCACCGCCGCGGGCACGGCCTTGAGCCGCCGGTCCCCCTGCCACCAGGACAACGCGAACGCGCCGTCCTCGCCGGGCGCCACGACCGCCCGGTGCTCGCCCATCGGCACCTCCAGCCGCCCGCCCGGCCCGAACCCGAGATCCGGCATGCGGAAGGCCACCTCGATCCGGTCCGCGAGTCCCGGCTCGGCCTTGCGGATCATCCGATCGAGCTGCTTGATCACGCCGGCATGCCGGGTGAGCGCGCGGGCCGTGCGCAGCGCCGTGATCGCCTCCGGCGTCGGGAAGCGTTCGGCTGCCCGCGCCACCTCGTACAGCAGCGCCTGCGAGGGCAGGGTCTTGGCCGTCGTGGGCGCGACGGCGACCCGGGACAGCAGCCTGCCGAGCAGCTCGGGCAGCCACAGCTCGTCGCGGAACAGCGCCAGCCGCGCGGCCCGCCCGATCACCGCCGTCTCGACCGATCCGAACGCCTTGTCCGCCCGGTACGGGATCTCGCCCGTGTGGATCGCCGCCAGCCGGGCATCGGCGGCCTCCAGCGTCGAGCGGGCGAAATCCACGTAGGCCGGCATCGCGGCCAGCCGCTCCCAGACGTCGGGCAACTCGGGCGGGGACCCGAACGTCCGGGGCCCGATCTCGGCGAACAGTGCCCTGCCCGCCGGGTCCAGGCCCATGACGAGGTCGAGCTCGGCGGCCGCCAGCGGCTGCGCCTTCTGCTCCTCCATGATCTCCACCACCTGGTCCATGCCGGCCAGCCCGGCCACGGCCAGGAACGCGTACGGCTCCTCGATCCGCCTCTCGCGGGCCATGAACTCGATCAGGGTGCGGGCCGGCGCGGCGAGCTCGGCCGACGGCGCACCGCCGGGGCAGCGCAGCAGCGCGGCCGCCGCCAGGCACAGATCGGCCCACTTACGGCGGGCCAGGCCGTCGACAAGCGCCTCGTACAGCGACAGGCACGACTCGGAGTCGAAGACCGGCTGCCGCTCCCTGACCTGGTCCGTGACGGTGACCCTCATGGAGAAGGCCGGGCCGCTGCCGGTCACGCGGTAGGCGAGGGGGAGCAGGTGGCCCAGGTCGGCCGCGGTCAGACCGGCAGCGTTCGGCCACGGATCGGGATAGCCGGCGTCGGGCTCGGTCAGGTGGCGGTGGACCCGCTGGGCGGTGGGGGAGAGCTGCATGCGGTGTTTCCCTCGGTCTGCCATGAGGACCGTCGGCCTTGATCCTCGCTGTCACCGCAGGAGAGTCTCGCACTCCACCGACAGAATCCGGACACCGCCGACGCCCCATCAGTCTTCGGTGTCGTGCTGACCGTGGCCGTCGCCACCCTGCTGCTGTCCTGCCTCGCCATCGTCCTCGTCCTGCTCGCTCCGGCTGCGCCGTCCGGAGGCGGCCCGCCCCTACCGCGTGCCCGGCTGTCCCATCCCGTCCGGCCGGCCTCCTTGAAGGGGAACACGGAGGAGGTCAATGCCGTGGCGCTGAGCGCGGACGGTCAGGTCGCCCTGATGGCCAGCCACTATCGAGGCGTCTTCCTCTGGGACCTCACCGAGCTGGCCGACATCGTCGCGGATCCCCTGGAGACCTCCTGCGATGAGGACCGCGACACCATCAGCCGGGCGGATTGGGAGAGATTCGCGGGCGGCCCGGACTGGGCACAGTACGGCGGAGAGGGGTTGGATTTCCTTTCGGTCTGCCTTGTGCGCTGGTCCTGAAGTCGGCAGGGGGACAAAGAACGTCGAGTCGACCATGACGACCACACTGACCAGCGCTGCTGCGCAGACCGGGTGGCTTCAGGAGACCGCGGTGCTCTGCCGCGCGGCGAAGAAGGCATCGAGTTCCGCCTGTTGCTCGTGGGTGAAGGCGCGGCGGGGCAGGAAACCGGTGAACTGCCTGTTCACAAAGAACAGCCAGAACTCCGAGGTGGAGACGACCCGGCTGAACAGGGACCATTGCGTCGCGGTGGTGTGCTGGTCGGTCTCGGCCTTGTAGCCGTCGCCGGTCAGGTGAAGCGTGGTGGGCACGCAGAGGAAGGCGAGTCTTCGCCTCCCCGTACGGTGCAGCGACCACGACATCACGACGGGGAAGAGGACCGCTCCGATGAACATGGCGATGCCGATGGTCACGCTGCCCATCAGGACGAGGAGGAGTCCGCATACGACCAGGACCGCGATCAGGGCGGCGAGGAGGACTCTGAGCTGGAGCTTGACTCCCTGCTGGAGAGCTCGGGCCACTTCCTCCTGGGAGGGCTGATACCTGACCGTGAAGTCCACTTCGCCGCCTTCGTCTATTAGGGGTAAGTCATCATTCACGGTCCTGATCAAGGCTGCAATTCTCACTACGAAGGCCCGCCGGTCCGGCCGGGCGTTCACGGTCGTCGATGATGGAAGGAACGAGGAACATTGGGAGGGGCTGTGGACCTCGGTGAACTTGGGTCGTTCCTGAAGTCGCGCAGGGACCGGCTGAGCCCGGAGGACGTCGGTCTGCCGCCCGGCACGAGGCGACGGGTGCCCGGGCTGCGCAGGGACGAGCTGGCGGAGCTGGCCAGCATGTCCGCCGATTACTACACCGAGCTGGAGCAGGGCCGCGGGCAGCGCCCGTCGGAGCCGGTGCTGCACGCCCTGGCCCGCGCCCTGCGCCTGGACGTGGACGAGACCGACCACCTGTTTCACCTGGCGGGGCATCCGGCGCCGTTCGGCGCCGAGCCGGTCCAGATGCAGGCGGCGCTGCGCCAGCTCATGGAGCGTCTGCAGGACACGCCCGCCATGGTCATCACCGACATGCACGAGGTGGTGGTGCAGAACCATGCCGCGCAGGTCCTGGTCGGGCCGCAGTCGGGGCTGACCGGGATCCGGGCGAGCTTCCTCTGCCACTGGTTCACCGACCCGGCGACCCGCGAGCTTTACCCGCCGGAGGACCACGACTACCACTCCCGCCTGCTGGTCTCCGACCTGCGGGCGGCGGTCGCCCGGCGCGGTCCCGCCGACCGGATCAGCGGCGAACTGGTCCGCCACCTGCTGGCGTGCAGCGCCGAGTTCGCCGAGCTGTGGCGGGCGCGGGAGGTCAAGGTACGTCACGAGGAGTTCAAGCGGGTCGTCAACCCGGCTCTCGGCACCGTCAAGGTCACCTGCAACAACATCGTCACGGCCGACGCCGCGCAACGGCTGCTCTGGTTCGTGCCGGACGATCCCGGCGTCGTGCCGGCGCTGCACGCCCTCGACCCCGCGGAGGTGTGGCGGGCCACGCCGGGCCCCGCGTTCGGGCTGGTCGGAAGCTGGGGTTGAGCACCCCAGGCTATGACGCCTGATCCGGGGCACTCTGGGAGAAGCGGTACGGGGGCGTCATGGGTGACAGGCGCGCCTTCGATCGAGTTCCGCTCAGGAGGAAACGTTATGCGTGCAGCGCTCGCCACCGGGGTGGACGCCCCGCTGTCCCTTGTAGAACGCGACATCCCGGAGCCGGGCCCGGGCGAGGTCCTGGTGAAGATCACCGCCTGCGGCGTGTGCTTCTCGGATCTGAACCTGGTGCGCGGGCACTACCCGTTCGCCCGCTTCCCGGTCGTCCCCGGCCACGAGATCACCGGCACGGTGGCCGCGCTCGGCAGCGGCGTGTCCGGATTGTCCGTGGGCGATCCGGTCGCGGCCCAGTTCCTGTACGACTCGTGCGGCCACTGCGACTACTGCGTGTCCGGCGACCAGATCCTCTGCCCGTCCAAGCGCATCACCGGCATCGTCGCCGACGGCGGGTACGCCGAGTACGGCCTCTTCAAGGGCGGGTACGTCACCCCGCTCCCGGCCGAGCTCGACCCGGTGGCCGCGGCGCCGCTGATGTGCGCGGGGCTGACCGCGTTCAACGGCCTGCGGCAGGGCGGTGCCACCTCCAGCTCCCGGGTGGCGGTCATCGGCAGCGGCGGCATCGGCGCGCTCGCCATCCAGTACGCCGTCGCCATGGGCGCGCGGGTCGCGGTGATCGGCCGCTCGGCCGACGGCGAGGCGAGCGCCAAGGAACTCGGCGCGGAGCTGTACGTGGCAAGCCGCGACACCGACCCGGCCGCCGCGCTCAAAGCATGGGGCGGCGGCGCCAACGTCATCCTGAACGCCGCCCCGTCCAACGAGGCCGCCGCAGCCGTCCTCGCCGGGCTCGCCCCGGACGGCACCCTGGTGCTCTGCGGCTACGACAACGCGCCGCTCACCCTCGCCGCCCAGCCGATGGTGCTCAACCGGCTGCGGGTCATGGCCTCGCCGTCCGGATCGCCCCACGACCTACGCGACACGCTGGCCTTCTCGGCACAGCACCGCATCCTGCCCAAGGTCACGCCGATCGCCCTCGACGAGGCCCAGGCGACGCTGGATGCCATGGGCAGCGGGTCCGGCGGCGGCCGCCGGGTCATCACCTTCGGCTGAGCCGTGTTCCGCCCTGCCGACTTCCAGGAGTACGTCATGAGCAAGACCATCCTCATCACAGGCGCGAGCTCGGGATTCGGCTCGCTGTCCGCACGTGCGCTGGCCTCCGCCGGACACACCGTGTACGCCGCGATGCGCGCCACCGCCGGCCGCAACGCCCCGCGCGTCGCCGAGGCCGCGGCCTACGCCAAGGAGCACGACGTGGACCTGCGGACCGTCGACCTCGACGTGCTGTCTCAGGAGTCCGTCGACGCGGCGGTCGCGACCGTGCTGGCCGAGGCGGGCGCCATCGACGTGGTCGTGCACAACGCCGGCCACATGGTGCTCGGTCCCACCGAGGCGTTCACGGCCGAGCAGCTCGCCGCCGTCTATGACACGAATGTGCTCGGCAGCCAGCGGCTCAACCGGGCGGTCCTGCCGCACATGCGCCGGCGGGAGCACGGCCTGCTGGTGTGGATCGGCTCCAGCTCCACCAGGGGCGGCACCCCGCCGTACCTCGCGCCGTACTTCGCCGCCAAGAGCGCGGCCGACGCCCTGGCGGTGTCGTACGCTGCCGAGCTGGCCCGCTTCGGCATCGAGACCACGATCGTCGTCCCCGGTGCCTTCACCTCGGGCACCAACCACTTCGCCAACGCCGGCCACCCGTCGGACCAGAGCGTGATCCCCGACTACGACGAGCGATACGGTCGGCTGATGGAGCAGGTGCGCGAGCGGCTGGCCGACCTGCAGCCGCCCGGCGCCGACGTGTCCCTGGTCGCCGACGCCGTCGTCCAGGTCGTCGGCACCCCGCACGGCAAGCGTCCCTTCCGGGTGCACGTCGACCCGGCCGACGACGGCTCGGAGGAGGTGAGCGCGGTCGCCGACTGCATCCGCGCGCAGTTCCTCACCCGCATCGGCCTCGCGGACCTGCTCGCCCCGCACCCCGCCGGGTAGCGGCACGCGGCGGTCAGAAGGGGAAGGTGCGGTCCTGGTCGCGGACGGTGATCCACTGCAGCTCGCAGAACTCCTCGGCCGCGAAGCCCAGCCCGAACCGTCCCCACCCGCTGTCCTTGACGCCGCCGAACGGCATGTGCGGCTCGTCGTTGACCGGCTGGTCGTTGACGTGGACGATGCCGACGTCGAGGGCGGAGGCGAGGCGCAGGCCGCGGCGGCCGTCGCCGGTGATGACCGAGGCGGCGAGGCCGAAGTCGGAGCCGTTGGCACGGGCGACGGCCTCCTCCGCGGAGTCGACCGCCTCCAGCACCACCACCGGGCCGAACGTCTCGCCCTGCGCGATCTCGGCCTCGTCCGGAACGTCGGTGAGCACGGTGGCCGGATAGCACGGCGGTGCGGGGACGCCGCCGGCCAGGACACGGGCGCCGAGCCCGACCGCCTCCTTGACGCGGCGGTCGAGGAGGGCCAGGGCCCACTCGTTGATCACCGGGCCCACGACGGTCGCCGGGTCGGACGGGTCACCCGTCGGCAGCGCCGCCACCCTGGCGGCGAACCGCTCGGCGAACTCCGCCGCCAGCGGGCGTTCGACGTAGATGTGCCTGGCGCACATGCACACCTGCCCCTGGTGCACGAAGGCGCCGTAGGTCGCGGCGTTGACGGCGTACTCGAGGTCGGCGTCGCCCGCCACGATGAGCGGGTTCTGGCCGCTGAGCTGGAGCACCACGCGCTTGAGGTGCCGGCCGGCCTGCTCGGCGAGCCGCCGCCCGGTCGGCGTCGAACCGGTGAAGTTGATGCGCTTGACGAGAGGGCTGGCGAGCAGCGCGTCGGCAACGGCACCGGCCTCGCCAGGGGCGTGGGTGACGACGTTGAACGCCCCGGCGGGCAGTCCGGCCTCCTGGAGGATCTCCGCCCAGAGCGCCCCTCCCGTGTACGGGGACTCCTCGGACGGTTTCAGCACCACGGTGTTGCCGAGCGCGAGCGGCCCGATGGTCGCCCGACCGGCGAGCGCGAGCGAGGCGTTCCACGGCGCGATCGCAGCGACCACGCCCACGGGACGGCGCACGGCCATCGCCTGGGTGCCCGGGATGTCGGAGGGCAGCAGCTCCCCGGCCGGGCGGTAGGCCAGGTGGGCGGCCTGGCGGAGCAGCTTGAGCACGAACTCGAGCTGCTCGCCGCCGAAGTGGCGGCCGCAGCCGGTCTCCACCGCCAGGGCGGCGAGCACCTCGCCGCGGCGGCTCTCCAGCAGGTCGGCCGCCCGCAGCAAGATCCGCTGCCGCTCCACGGGCAGCGTCCGGGACCAGCCGCCGAACGCCTCGTGGGCGGCGGCGACCGCGCGTTCCGCGTCCTCGCCGTCCCCGGCGGCGACCTCCCCGAGCACCTCCCCTGACCAGGGCGAACGGTTCGGGTACGTGCGGCCGGAGCCGGGCTCGACCCAGTCACCCCCGATGAAGTGCCCGATGCGCTGCCTGGGCAGGCCGCTTCCGGCGCGCTCCGCTCCCGCCATGGAGCCCCCGATCTGCTTGCTGTGCGTTGTCCGGCCAGAAGCGTTCACGTGGTGGGGACTGGCCGTCAACATCGTTCGAATATTCAGAACGATATGGCCGTATTCTGACGCCCGTGACCGACGAAGCCTCCCCACGCCCGCGCCGAGCTCCCGGAGCTCCGGGCGGCACGACGGCAGACTCCTCCGCCGCCTTCTCCGTGTCCCTGGAACGCGGGCTGCGCATCCTGTCCGCCTTCAGCGGCGACCGCTCCGTGCTGGGCATCGCCGACCTGGCGCGGGCCGTCGGGCTCAACAAGAGCACGACCTACCGGTACGTCGCCACGCTGACCAAGCTGGAGTACAGCGGTCGTGCCGTTGACGGTGAACGCCACCTCGACCCGGCCGTCCGCGGCCTGTCGTCGCGAGGAGAGATCCATACGGCCGAACGTTAAGGTCTCATGCTCATCCGGTCAAGACTAGACATCGGATGATTGCCGCGCCGAGCTGTGGCTGTCGCCCTACAACAACCACGGTGACGTGGTGTTTCCTCCGATGATTGACGACGGATGGCATCCAGAGGCGTGGCGGGGTTTCAGCGGCCGTCCCGGGCTGCTCGCCACTCCGGTGCGAGCACCGACCAGACCTCGATGTCGTACCGATTCCCCCGATGCAGGTAGCTCTCTCGCAGCACGCCGTCCTTCGTCATCCCGAGCCGCCTGGCCACGGCGATGCTGGCCGCGTTCGCCGCCGCGACCTGCCACTCCACGCGATGGATGCCCCGCTCCTCGACGGCCCAATCGATGATCACGCGCGCGGCCCTGGTCACCAGGCCCTTGCCGGCCGCCGACGGCTCCAGCCAGCAGCCTGCTTCGGCGGTGCCGTGCTGGACGTCCATCGTCCGGAAGAGGACTCCGCCGACCAGCTTGCCGTCCATCCAGATGCCGTAGATGCGCCCCACGTCGGCCGCGGCCTTGTCCGCGTACGACTGGAGGAACGAGCGGCTCGACGCCAGGTCCGTGACCACGTCCGGCAGCCCGACGTATTGCCCGATGAACTCCCGTCCCCGGTCGATGTGGGTCAGGAACTCCTCGGCACGCCACGGCTCGAGCGGGCGCAACTCGGAGGCGTCGTCGCCCAGCGAGATCGCGTACATCGTCCCCCACCCCTGAAGAAATCAGGCACATTGCGAAGAGATTTTCTCATGGGCCGGATCACGGATCTCACCGCTCCTCCTGGGCGATCTCCGGTCATCAGCGTGGCGATGACAGCGGCACGGCGCTCGCTGCGCGCCGGCAGCGGGATCGTCAGTGTGCTCGCGGTGGCCGGCATCGTCGGCTCGCTCATGCGGACCTTGGTGGTGCCGCTGGTCGGCCAGCTGCCACGGCTGCTCGACGCCACCGCGGCCGACACGTCCTGGGTGATCACGGTCACGCTGCTGGTGGGCGCGGTCGCCACCCCGGTGGCCGGCAAGCTCGGCGACCTGCGCTCGGGCTGCCGATCTCGGCGGCGGTCGCGGAGTACGCGAACTGGCGGATGTCGGTGGCGGGCTGTCCGTGGACGAGCGGGCGGAGCGTCGTGGGCGCGGGCGATGGCGTGCCCGATTGTTCCCGTCCTGTGACGGATGACCAGAATGAATTGATCGTTCCTCTTCCCTTCAGCCTCTGCACGCACATCGTTCACTCGCGCGATCCAGGGTGTCCGCCCGGAGGGCAAGCAGCCCCCTTGGCATGTAAATAGAAGGGACCGCACCCGATGCATCGAGAGTTACTGGGTGCCTTATGGAGGCGAGGACGTCTCGGCACGGCCGCCGTGGTCGCGGCGCTGCTGGCGAGCGGCCCCGTGACGGCGGCGTACGCAGACCCGGGGGATCAGGATCGAGGACGGCCCACGCCGACGCCGACCGCCTCCCAGAGCCCTCCGACGCTCACCCCCGCCGGCGGTTCCTACCTGGAGGGCACGGTGAAGGTCGCGGCGGTGCCGACCGCGGCCGGTGACAGCGTCGCGAAGCTCGACATCGACGGCACCGCGCTCAACGCCACCCGCACGGTAGGCGTCTCCAAGCTCCGCTTCGACGTCGGCTCGAACTCGACCGAGGCGCAGTACCGCAGCTACGTGCTCGTCAACGGCGCGTACCGGAGCGACATCGGCAACCACGTCAACGAGCGGGCGACCATCGAGATCCCGAACGAGCACCTCGTCAAGGGCGAGAACACCGTCGAGATCGTCGTCGGCGCCATCCAGTCCTCGTGCGGCCTCAACCACGACGACTTCGTGCTGTCCGACGTGGGCCTCGAACTGCTCGGCGAGGTCGCGGACGGCGAGGACAACCCCTACACCCTGTCCTTCGGCGACGGCAGTTGCGGCACGAACACCTCGCTGCTGAAGCGCGCCACGCTCACGTTCTTCACCCAGGGCGACCCGCAGGGCACCACGGGTCTGGCCGCGGACGTGGACACCACGACGCTGGCCAACGGCGAGCACGCCATCACCGCCACGACCGCGGCCGGGGTGACCGTCAAGAACACCGTGACCGTGAACAACGCTCCCGCCGGTGCGCCGCGGCTGCAGCCCACGGACGGCACCCTCGTGGCCGGCACCAAGCCCGTCTTCGCGACGGTCCCGGCCGCCGGCGCGGGCGGCGTCAAGTCCCTCACCGTCGACGGCAAGGAACCCGTCACGAAGGCCACGCTGGGCAACGGCGCCGCGATGTTCTCCTTCGACGTGGGCGCGGACTCGATCGACGACAGGTTCGACAACTTCCTGCTCGTCAACGGCAAGCGCATCGACCTGGGCGGCTCCTGGGCGAGCCGGCGGGTGACCGTCGCGGTGCCGGCCAGGTTCCTTGCGCCGGGCGACAACACGATCAAGGTCGTGACCGGGGACTACCGGGAGTCCTGCGGCAACAACCGCGACGACTTCACGCTCTCGAACCTCGCGCTCGCCCTCGACGGCGCCACCGTGACCGGCCAGGACATCAAGCCATCGTACGAGATGGGCGACGGCGCCTGCGGCAGCAGCCAGACCGCGCTGCGAGAGGTGGAGTTGCGCTACACGATCGACGCCCCGGCGGTGCACCTCGTCGAGACGCTCGGCTCGGGCAACGCGACCCTCAGCTTCAACGTGGGCAGCAACTCGATCGAGGCGCGCTACCAGAACTTCGTGCTCGTCAACGGCCAGAAGGTCGTGCTCGACGGCGACTTCGTGAGCCGGCGCGTCGACCTCCCGATCCCGAACGAGTACCTCGTGCCCGGCTGGAACACGATCGACTTCGTGGCCGGCACCTATCCGACGTCCTGCGGCAACAACCGCGACGACTTCGCGATCTCGAACATCGTCCTCACGCCGGTGCAGGGCACGGCGGCCGGCCAGATGCTCAAGGCCTCGTACGGCATGGGCGACGGCAACTGCGGCGACAACGTCAACCCGCTGACCGAGATCGACCTCGAGTTCCTCGTGACCGCGCCGGCCCGCGGCCTGCGCGCGGACCTCGACACCACGAAACTGGAGGACGGCAAGCACACCATCGCCGCGGCGTCGACCACGGGCGAGACCGCCACCAGGCTCCTGATCACCGACAACACGGCGCCGAAGGTCGCCCAGAGCGTGCCGGCGGCGGACGAGAAGATCACCGCCGCGGTCGTGCTGGACGTCAAGCTCGAGGACGCCAACGGCGTCGTGTCCGGGCCGGACGTCAAGCTCGACGGTCAGCCGATCGTCCTCGGCGCCAAGGTGGGCCCGGGCCTGCGGGCCGGCAAGCACACGCTCGCCGTGACCGGCGCCGACGGGCTCGGCAACACCGCGACCCGCGAGATCGTGTTCGAATCGGCGGGCATCCCGGACGTTCCCGCCGAGTTGTCCCCGGCGTTGGGCGCCGTCGACGTGTCGGATCCCGTCACGCTGTCGGCGAAGGTGGCCGAACCCGACGGCGGCCAGGTGACGGCGACGTTCTCCGAGGCCAACATCCTGACCCCGAACCAGGTGTTCCAGGGCACGGCCCAGTCCGTCCCCACGACCCTGCGGGTCCCCGGCGAGAAGCAGGTCAAGGGCGACGCGCTCGAGCCGGCCGACGGCAGGACGCTCGACGCGCCCGCCGGCCAGGACCTCACCTACCAGCGCTACGACATCCAGGTGAAGGGCCACGTGGACTCCCCGGTCCTGCGCTGGGAAGGGGCCATCGACCCCGAACGCCTGGCGTCGTTGCGGGTGTGGAACACGAAGACCAAGGCATGGGACCTGCTGACCAGCGCCCGCGGCGCGGCCGAGGGCAAGACCGTGCTCACGGCCGTGGTCGACGCGGACTACATCGACAGGCAGCAGGTCCACGTCATGGTGACCGGCGAGGACCCGTTCGCCGACGACATCGAGCCCGGTGACCCGAACGGCTTCGCCGACCCCGCCACGTACGACTTCTCGATCGCGCACTTCACCGACACGCAGTACCTCTCCGAGGGCGCGGTCGAGCAGGAGAGCGCCGAGGAGCGCGCGGTGTGGGAGTCCGCCTACGCCGGCATCGTCAACTGGATCAAGGACAACAAGGACCAGCGCAAGATCTCGTACGTCGCGCACACCGGCGACATCATCGAGAACAACATCCGCAAGCCCGCCGACGAGGCCATGCAGCGGCAGGTGGTCGGCGAGTTCGAGGTGTCATCGAAGCAGCATCGGGTCCTGGACGACGCCGACATCCCGAACGGTGTGATCGCCGGCAACCATGACAACCAGGCGGGCACCGAGACCGGACCGGAGGCGCTCTACAACAAGTACTACGGCCCCAGCCGCTACCAGGAGGCCGCGCAGGGCTGGCAGCACGCCGAGTACGGCGGCCCGTGGAAGGAAGGCGACAACCAGAACCACTACGACCTGTTCTCCGCCGGTGGCCTGGACTTCGTCGTGGTCGGCCTGTCGTACGGGGTGACGAGGGAAGAGGCCGAATGGGCCGACTCCGTCTTCAAGAAGTTCGCCGGCCGCAACGGCATCCTGCTCTCGCACGACTACATCGTGCCGAGCACCAGCCCTGACGGGCGCGGCGCCGGGTTCGCGGCTCCCGACGGCTCCATGTTGTACAAGACGGTGGTCGAGAAGAACCCGAACGTCTTCCTCATCCTCGCCGGTCACGAGCACGGCGTGGGCACCAACGTCAAGCCGAAGGTGGGCCAGGTCGGCAACGGCGTGGTCGAGCTGCTGGCGGACTACCAGTTCTACACGGTGTCGGCCGACCGCCTCGGGCTCACCGAGATCGGCGGGTACAAGCCGGACGACCAGCTCCAGTTCGGCGCGAGCTTCCTGCGGCTGCTGCAGTTCAACGTCAAGCGGGCGGAACTGAGCGTGGACACCTACTCCCCGTTGCTCAACGACTTCGGCGCCGGCGAGTTCGACCCGCTGCGCCGCTACAACGGGCTCGAGGACAACATGGTGCTGCCGGTCGACCTCACCTCCCGCACGACGACTTTCCAGACCGACTCCCTGGCGCTCTACGAGCCCATCCGGACCATCGGCAAGAGCACGGCCGCGTCGGGTCAGGTCGCCTCGGTGACCTGGGACCGCCTCAAGGACAACACGGCCTACGCCTGGTTCGTCACGGCACGCTCCGCCGGCGGCGGCGTGACCGCCTCCGAACCGAGCGTCTTCGTCACGAAGGACGAGCACGGCCGCCCCGGCACGTGGGGGCCTGACTCGCCGATGTACCGCTGGTTCGAGCGCTGACCCATCGCCGCCGTCCCGGATGCCGAGTGCGGGGCGGCGGCCCTCATCCCCGAATCTGGAGAAACGCGACATGCCCCGCTGGCGCTGGTTGTCCGCCGTGGTCCTCGCCGTCATCGCCGGCGTCCTGGTGCATCCCGCTCCGGCGGCGGCGCACGACGCGACCACGAAGGTCCACGCCGAGGTGACCGGCACGGGCCCGAACGTCAAGGCCGTGCTCGACCTCGAGTACGACCTGCTCATGAAGTCGGCCTGGCTCTACGCGGACGCCTACGAGGCGAAGGAGCGCACCGAGCAGCTTCGCCAGCTCTCGATCAACCGCGACGCCGTGACCGTGTATGTCATGGAGCGCTTCGCCGTGGCGTACAACGACAAGGCGTGCACGCCGGCCATGACGGGCGACGCGGACGTGCGCATGCGCGGCAAGGCCGCTTTCGCGGTGTTGACCTTCGCCTTCGCCTGCGAAGGCGAGGCCGGGGGGACCCACGCGGTCTCGAGCGCGTTGTTCCCCGACGCCGAGACCTTCGTCCACAGCACCGAGACGCTCGTCCGGTACGACCTCGACGGTGAGAAGGGCTCCGGGGTTCTGGTCGCCGGGAGCCCGACGCTGGTGGTCGGCGAGCATGGCCTGTGGCAGCAGGCCGGGGAGTTCTTCCTGCTGGGCGCCGAGCATCTGGTGTTCGGCCTCGACCACGTCCTGTTCCTGCTCGCCCTGCTCATCGGCGCGCGCGGCCTGCGCGACGTCGTCATCACGGTCTCCGCCTTCACGGCCGCCCACAGCATCACGTTCCTGCTGGCGGCCATAGGAGTCGTGGAGGTGCCTGGGGAGATCGTCGAGCCGGTCATCGCGGTGTCGATCATCGTCGTGGCGGTCGCCAACCTGCTGGGCAGGGAGGCGGGCAGGTCGAGCACATGGCGGCTGCCCGTCGTTTTCGCCTTCGGGCTGATGCACGGGCTGGGCTTCGCGGGCGCGCTGGACATCGACGAGAGCGGCTCGTGGGAGCTGCTCTTGTCGCTGCTGAGCTTCAACGTCGGTATCGAGGTGACGCAGCTCGTGATCATCGCGGTGCTCTTCCCGCTGCTGGCGCTGGTGCGCCGGACGCCTGTGGCCCGCTGGGCGGCGGTCGCGATGTCGGTCCCCATCGTGGCGGTCAGCCTGTACTGGTTCTTCGACCGCATCCCGCTGCCCCTCTGACGTGAATCCGGCTTGGAGCCCTGTCGGCGGCAGGGCTCCCAGGCCGGGAAACTCATATGTTCCTGTCGTCCGGCGGGGGCGTGAACTGGCCGTAGCGGACGTCACGGGTCTGGTCCCCCATCGGGCCGTGCGGAGGTGCCGGGTATCCGTACTGGCCAGGGCCGTACTGGACATTGCCGTTGTGCGGGCCCGGTCCGTGCTGGGCGGCTTCGTAGCCGCCGCCCGGCCGCCCGTAGTGACCCTGCTGCACCGGAGGCGACACCTGGGCCTGGCCCGCCGGAAGTTGCTGCCACGGGGGCGGCGGCACCGCGCCGTACGAGGGCGGGCCGAAGGACGGCTCGGGGCGCCGGCGCCGGCGTCGGCGGAGGACACTGACCAGCACCAGGGCGATCACGATGGCGACCAGCACGCCGACGCCGATCAGCACCCACATCAGGATCGACTTGGGCGTCTCGTCCTTGCCCGCGGAGATCGCCTGCTGCGTGTCGCTGATGTACTTGGCCACGTACGGGTGGTTCGGGAACAACGCCTGAACCTCGCGGAACTTCGGCAGCGCGGCCGAGTAGTGGCGCTGGAAGAAGTCGTTGAGCGCCTCGTTGTACCGGGTCGTCGTGATGGCCTGGGCCGGCTTGATGTTCTTCTCGCCGAGCTTCTCCTTGATGATGCCCACCGGCAGGACGAAGCTCTCGTTCTCGGAGGCCTCGCCGCCCTCGCTGACCGTGCCCGCGATCAGCATGCCGATGACCTTGCCGTCCTTGCTGAACACCGGGCCACCGGAGTTGCCCTTGTAGGAAGGCGCCTGGGTCTGGATGTACGGCACACCGGTCTGCGTGGTGCGCTTGGCGTTGTACGGGCCCTCGGTCAGCGCCGGCTCCAGCTTGGACTCAAGGCTGAAGAACGGCGTGTTGGTGACCAGGCCGGGGAAACCGCTGATGTACAGCGTGTCGCCGGTACGCACGTCGGCGTCGTCACCGAGCGGCACGGTCGGCAGGTTCTGCTGCCCGTTGACCTTGAGCAGCGCGAAGTCCTTGCCGGGGTAGCTTTCGCCCACCGACACCAGCTCGGCCGGGACCGGCTTGGCGGTCTTGTCCACGCCGCCGCCGGGCAGGCTCTGCATCACATTCAGGCTCTGCTGCAAGTTGCTGAGCTTCATGTTGTTCGTGTTGAACGTGATGTAGATCTGCTGCGCGAGCTTGAGGATCTCTTCGTCGGCCGCGAGGTCGCCCAGGCCGCTGATGATCTCCTTGGCGTCCTGCTCGTTGAACTTCTTCAGCGCCTGCTGCGCGAACAGCTGGCTGAGCTCGGTCTCGCCGACCTGGACGCAGTGCGCTCCGGTGACCATGTAGCCGTCGGGGGTGACCCACCAGCCGGTGCACATGCCGCCGACCTCGGCTTCGACCGTACGCTCTGGGGTGGTCGAGGAGACGTAGGCGTCCACGTTGGCCGCGATCTGCTGGAATATCCACTTGGCGATGCTGCGCTCGTCCGAGGAGATCTTGCCGGCCGTCACGGCCGCGACGGCCTGCTGACTGAGCTGGTTGATCTGAGCCTGGTTGATCGTGTTGGACGGCACGGAGACCGTCGCGGTGTAGGTGAAGCTGGTCAGCTGGACCGCCGGCTGCGTGCGCGCCGCGAGCCAGGTGCCGACGGGCACGTCGGGCCGCTCATCGGGCGTGACGTCGGCCGCGACGGGGGAGGCGGGCAATGCCACCGCCATGACAACCGCCGCGGTGGCGGCGATCTTGGTAAACCTTTTCCTGAAGTTTCCGTCCACAGCCGCAAATGGTGGTGGACGGCTCTTGTGGGTGGCTTGGAGCCGACTGGGTGGTGGCGTCAAGCCAAGGGAAGGTCCACCCGCCGCCCCAGCCCGAACTCCCCGGCCTCGTCGTCGGTGACCATGGCGAACACGCCGCCGGGCACTCCGTCGAGGGCGGCCACCCGGGAAGCGGCTCTCAGGAGCACGTCTTCCTCGGCCCCGCCGGTGAAGAAGACATACACGTCCCCGAACTCCTCACCGTCGTCGAAGAACCCCACCGCCTTCTGCTCCTCCATCTCGACGAGGAACTCTTCGATCGCATCGATCCACGGAAACGGGTAATCGGTTTCGGAGACCCTGGGGTCTTCACGCAGCGGGACGTGGATCTCCACGAGAAGCTCGGCCATGCGCTTATCGTGCCTGGTTCCTGAGGGGGCGGACCGAGTCGCGGACGATGATGTGGGTGCCGAGCAGGACGTGCTCGGCCATGCCCGCGTCCTGCTCGCGCGCGAGCGCCAGGCGCACGGCGGTGCGGCCCAGCTCCTCGTGCGGCACGTGCACGGTGGTGAGGTCGATGTCGGCGGCCGGCGGCAGGTCGTCGAAGCCGACCATGGACACGTCGTCGGGCACGCGTAGCCCCTCCTCGCGCAGCGCCTGGCGGGCGCCTGCCGCGATGAGGTCGTTGCCGGCGAAGATGGCCGTGAAGTCGCGGGGCCCGCTCGCGAGCCGTTCGCGGACCATGCGGTAGCCCTCGCGCCGCTCCATCGTGCCCTCGACCTCCAGGCCGGGATCGTGGGGCACGCGGTGGTCGGCCAGGGCCTTGCGGTAGCCGGAGATGCGGCTGTCCGGGGTGGTGTAGCCGTCGCGCCGGCCGAGGAACAGGATGCGCCGGTGGCCTGCCGACAGCAGGTGGCTGGTGATGGAGTACGCGCCGCCGGTGTTGTCGTACTCGACGACGAGAGCGGGCACGTCGGGTCCCAGCGCCGGGCGCCCGCACAGCACGAGCCGCGAGCCGGCGAGCGCGAGCGCGCGGGCGTATTCGCCCATGCGCTCGCGGTAGGCCTCGTCGTTGACCACGTTGCCGACGAGGATCACGCATTCGGCGTGCTCCTGGCGCATGAGTTGCACGGTGGCGAGCTCGCGCTCGGGGTCGCCGCCGGTGGTGCCGACGATGCACAGCTTGCCTTCGAGCGCGGCCTGGGCCTGCACGCCCTGCGCGACGTGGGCGTAGTGCGGGGAGACGACGGAGTTGACGATGATGGCGACGCTGCGGCTGCTCGCGCCGGCCAGTCCGCGGGCGTTGGCGTTGGCGACGTAGTCGAGCTCGCGGACGGCGCGCATGACCTTGCTGCGGGTGGCGGGTGCGCTGGGGTAGGTGCCGGACAGGATCCGGGAGACCGTGGCTACGGACACGCCCGCGTGCGCGGCCACGTCGCGGATCGTCGTCGGCCGCCGCCCCTCGTCGCCGGACGCAGCACGCCGGACCATCCCACCTCCACCTGGCGCTGCAACACGCTGGTAAACCGCTTTCATGCGATGCTTCCGCGTCGCCGCCGGAGTGTCAAATCGCCGCTCGCGTACGCGCAGCGCAGCGGCTGGTGGGCGGCCGGTGCATCGGGTCTGGCGCAGGTCGTCACTGCAAACGCATCCCCGGGTTGCGAAGGGGCTCTTGACAGCCATTACGGCCCATGCTGCGATCTGCGCTTAGTAAACGGTTTAACAACTGGCCGTTTCATCGCTGTTACGCCTAACCCAGTGGAGCCCCCCATGGCGATGATGTCCCGACGAAACCTTCTCCTGAGCGCGGCGGCGGTCGGCGCCGCCGGGCAGGTCGGCTGGACCGCGGTACCGGCGCGTGCCGAGGCCCCGCAAGCGGTCACGGCGAGCGGGGCGCTTGATGACGGCGTCCAGCTCCGGTGGCTGGAAGGCGGCGCGCCCCGGCAGCTCGCCGCCGGGTCCACGTGGGGCGTCCCGTGGCCGAAGGGCACCGTGCCCAAGGACCAGGCCTTCGCGTTGCGTACCGCCGCGGGGCAGCAGGTGCCCGTGCAGACGTGGGCCACCGCGTACTGGCCGGACGGCTCGCTCAAGTGGACCGCGCACGCCATCGGCGCCGAGGTCGCCCCGGCCGAGCAGTACGTGCTCACCGCCGGACAACCGGCCGCGCCCGCGGCGGCCGTGACGGTCAAGGACGGCGACGACCAGGTCGAGGTGAGCACCGGCGTCATCCGGTGCCTGATCCCGAAGAAGGGCGACCGGCTGGTGAGCGCCATCCTGCGGGGCGACCGCGAGATCGCCCGCGACGGCGAGCTCGTCTGCCTGCGACAGACCGACCCCGGGGACGACGAGGGCGGGTCGGTGAAGCAGGAGAGGTTCACCGGCCGGACGGAGAAGGTGACGGTCGAGCAGTCCGGCCCGGTCCGCGCGGTGGTCAGGATCGAGGGCGCGCACCGGCGCGGCAACCGGTCCTGGCTGCCGTTCACCGTGCGCCTGTACTTCTACGCCGGCAGCGACGGCATCCGCGCGATGCACAGCTTCGTCTACGACGGCAACGAGCAGGAGGACTTCATCAGCGGCCTCGGCATCCGGTTCCGGGTGCCGATGCGCGACGAGCTGTACAACAGGCACGTGCGCTTCGCCGGAACGGGCGACGGCGTCCTGGCGGAGGCGGTGCGCGGCATCACCGGCCTGCGCCGCGACCCGGGCGCCGCGGTCCGCCAGGCGCAGGTCGCGGGGAAGGCGACTCCGCCGGTGACGACCTGGGACACCCGGGTCAGCTCGCGGCTGCACCTCATCCCGGCCTTCGGCGACTACTCGCTGCGCCAGCTCACCGCCGACGGCTTCCAGATCCGCAAGCGCACCAAGAAAGGCCACGGCTGGATTTCGGTCGACGCCGGCGGCCGGGCCGGCGGCCTCGGGTACGTCGGCGGTCCCACCGGCGGCTTCGCCTTCGGCATGCGCAACTTCTGGCAGCTGCACCCCACCCAGCTCGACATCCGCGACGCGGCGGGCGAGCACGCCGAGGTCACCGTGTGGTTGTGGTCGCCCGACGCCGGGCCCATGGACCTGCGCTTCTACCACGACGGGATGGGCCAGGACACCTACGCCGAGCAGCTCCAAGGCTTGGAGATCACTTACGAGGACTACGAGCCGGGCTTCGGCACCCCGTACGGCATCGCGCGGACGACGGAGCTGATGTTCTGGGCGCTGGAGGCCACCCCGGCCGCCGAGAAGGTGGCGGAGCTGGCCCAGGCCGTCCAGACGCCGCCGCTCGTCGTCGCGCCGCCCGCGCACATGCACGCGGCCAAGGTGTTCGGCGACTGGTCGCCGGTCGACCGCTCGACCCCTGCCAAGGCCCGCATCGAGGACCGCCTGGACTTCCTGTTCGACTTCCACAGCAAGCAGGTCGAGCAGCGCTCCTGGTACGGCTTCTGGGACTACGGCGACATCATGCACAGCTACGACCCCGACCGGCACGTCTGGCGTTACGACGTCGGCGGCTACGCCTGGGCCAATTCCGAGCTGTCGCCCGACCTGTGGCTCTGGTACCACTACCTGCGCACCGGCAAGGCCGAGGCGTTCCGCTTCGCCGAGGCGATGACCCGGCACACCGGCGAGGTCGACGTCTACCACCTCGGCAAATGGCGGGACCTGGGGACCCGGCACGGCGTGCAGCACTGGGCCGACAGCGCCAAGCAGCTGCGCATCAGCACCGCCGGATACCGGCGATTCCTGTACTTCCTCACCGCCGACGAGCGTATCGGCGACCTGATGCACGACCTCGTGGACTCCGACAAGACGTTCCTGGTCCTGGACCCCATCCGCAAGATCCGCACGGGCCCGTACGAGCCGGACCCGCACGCCCTCTCCGTCGGCACCGGCACCGACTGGAGCGGCCTCGCCCTGGCCTGGCTGACCGAGTGGGAGCGCGGCGGCGACCCGATCGCCAAGGAGAAGCTCATGAACAGCATGCGCTCCATCGCCGCGATGCCCAACGGCTTCGCGCGCGGCGGCGGCCTGTACGACCTCGACGACGGCACCTTCAAGCCCACCGAGCCGGCCGTCAGCGTCGGCTCACTCGGCGCGGTGTTCGGGCTGGTCGAGGTCTGCAGCGAGGTCATCCACCTGACCGGGGACGAGGCGTTCACCAAGGCGTGGCTGCAGTACTGCCGCCTCTACAACGGCACCGCCGCCCAGCAGCAGGCCGAGACCGGGCAGTCGTGGGGCAACCTGAACCTGCGCCAGGCCCACTCCCGGCTCACCGCCTACGCCGCCGCCAAGCTCGGCGACGCGACCCTGGCCGCGCGGGCGTGGAAGGAGTTCGACACCGGCCACGCCGGATACCCCAAGACTCTGGAGTTCAAGGCGGTGCGCGTGGAGGGCTCGAAGGTGCTCAAGCCGGTCGACGAGACCGCCTTCGCCTCGACCAACGCCTCCTCGCAGTACGGCCTGGCCGCCATCCAGTGCCTCGCCCTCGTGGGCGATCACCTTCCCGCGTAATCCGGCACATCCAAGGAGGAGAACATGCACGCCTTACGCAAAGCGGCTGTCATCGCCTCGGCGGTCCTGGCCGTCAGCACGGCACTGGTGGCCGGCTCCACGTCCACCGCGTCGGCTCTCGCCGGCCCGCGGGTGATGGAGAATCTCGGCCGCGGGGTCGTGGCCGTGCGCTCCGGCAGCACCAGTGTCCTGGTGACCTGGCGGCTGCTGGGGCTCGACCCGGACGGCATCGGCTTCAACGTCTACCGGTCCACCGCCGGCGGCTCGTACGTCAAGCTCAACCCCAGTGTGCTGACCGGCGGGACCAACTACGTGGACTCCACGGCCGACCTGACCCGCGCCAACAGCTACTACGTGCGGCCCGTGGTCGGCGGCGTGGAGCAGGCGCCGAGCAGGGCGTTCACGCTGACCGCCAATCACGCCACCGAGCCGGTGGTGCGCCTGCCGCTGCGGGCCGGCGGGCCGGTGAAGTTCGTCTGGGTCGGCGACCTCGACGGCGACGGCGAGTACGACTACGTGCTGGACCGGCAGACGTCCCCGCAGAAGATCGAGGCCTACCGGAGCAACGGGCAGTTCCTCTGGCAGGTCGACATGGGACCGAACAGCACCAACCAGGACAACATCGAGGGCGGCTCGTCCACCATCGACGTGGGCCACAATGACGGCGTCACCGTCCACGACCTCAACAGCGACGGCCGCGCCGAGGTCGCGGTCCGCATCGCCAACGGCGTCACCTTCGGCAACGGGACCCGGTTCACCAACAGCGACAACAACCGGCAGTTCATCGCCATCCTCGACGGCGCGACGGGCGCGCCCCGGGCCACGGCCCCGGTGCCGACCGACTATCTGGCCGACGGCCCGATGTACGCGCGCTTCGGCGTCGGCTATCTCGACGGCACCACGCCGAGCCTCGTCGCGTACATGAAGAACCGCATCGGCAGCGGCGACTTCAACCTCATGATGACCGCCTGGAGGTTCACCGGGACCGCGCTGACCCAGCAGTGGAAGTGGCTGCGCGGCAACCAGGACATGCCCGACGGGCACAACACCCGCATCATCGACGTCAACGGCGACGGGACGGACGAGGTCGCCGAGATCGGGTTCGTGCTCAACGGCAACGGCACCCTGCGCTACTCGCTGGCGCCCCAGGGCATCATCCACGGCGACCGCTTCCACATCGCGAAGATGGACCCGAACCGTCCCGGCCTGCAGGGCTACGGCGTGCAGCAGGTCAACCCCAGCGGCCTGCGCGAGTACTACTACGACGCCGCCAACGGTTCAATGATCTGGAAGCACGTCGAATCCGGCACCGCCGACGTGGGACGCGGCATGGCCGGCGACATCGACCCAGGCTTCCCCGGCATGGAGGTCTGGTCCTTCTCCGGCCTCTACAACGCCCCGAGCAACCGGCTCACCGAATCCGACACGTCCCTGCGGCCGTGGCCGCACCTGGGCCTGTGGTGGGACGGCGACGTCACCATGGAGCTGCTCAACGACGGCAAGATCGAGAAGTGGAACCCGAACAACCCGACCACGACCGGCAGCGTGCCCCGGCTGGTCAGCACCTGGAACTACGGCGCGGTCAACGCGAGCGGCCCGAACCCCGCCTTCGTCGGCGACATTCTCGGCGACTGGCGCGAGGAGGTCGTGTACACCAACGCGGCCTACAACGAGCTGATCATCTTCACCACGAACGTGCCGTCGAGCACCAGGCTGTACACCCTGGCCCACAACCCCGCCTACCGCAACGCCATGACCCTCAAGGGGTACATGCAGTCCCACCACGTCGACTACTTCCTCGGGGCCGGCATGGCGAAGCCGCCTCGGCCGAACATCACCTACGCAGGAAGCTAAGCTCCTTTGTCTATGTCAATGCGCCTCCCAACGCCCGATGACCGACTGTCCCGCTACACCGGCTGGACCCGCGCGCATTGGGAGGCCATGGCCGATCACCTGCTCGCGTCCGTGGCGCCGTACGCCACGGACGACTTCGCCCAGTTCCGCCTGCCCGGCAGGACGAGCAGGTCGGGGCAGGTGAGCGACGGACTCGAGGGCTTCGCCCGCACGTTCCTGCTCGCCGCCTTCAGGATCGCCGGCGCGGGCGGGGACGTGCCGCCCGCGCTGCTGGAGCGGTACGCGAGCGGCCTCGCCGCCGGGACCGACCCGGCGCACCCGTACGCGTGGCCGGCGCTGACCGACATGTCCCAGCAGCTCGTCGAGGCGGCCTCGGTGGCGTTGGCGTTGCACGAGACCCGGCCATGGATCTTCGACCGGCTCTCGCCCGCTCAACAGGAGCGGGTGGTGGCCTGGCTGGCCGGGTTCGTGGGGCGGCGCACTCCGGACAACAACTGGGTGCTGTTCCGGGTGGTCGTCGAGCAGTTCCTGGCCGAGGTGGGCGGGCCCCACGAGCCCGGCGAGATCACCGGCGGGCTGGAGCGGATCGAGGAGTGGTACGCCGGCGACGGCTGGTACTCCGACGGCAAGGGCAAGAACTTCGACTACTACTGCGGCTGGGCGATGCACCTGTATCCGTCGTTGTGGGCGCGGATGGCCGGCGACACCGCCAGGCAGGAGCTCTACGCGGCGCGGCTGCACCGCTTCCTCGGCCACTACCAGCACTTCTTCGCCGCCGACGGCGGCCCGGTGCACCAGGGGCGTTCGCTGACCTACCGGTTCGCGACGGTGGCGCCTTTGTGGCTGGGCGCGCTGACCGGCGCCTCGCCGCTTCCGCCCGGCCGGACCCGGCGCATCGCCAGCGGCGTGCTGCGCCACTTCGCCGAGCACGGCGCGCCCGACGAGCACGGGCTGCTCAGCCTCGGCTGGTACGACCCGTTCCTGCCGGTCACGCAGGACTACTCGGGTCCGGCGTCGCCGTACTGGGCGAGCAAGGCGTTCCTCGGCCTGCTGCTGCCGCCCGGGCACCCGGCCTGGACGGACCCCGAGGAGGCCGCCCCGATCGACCTCGCCGACCAGGCGGTGGCGATGCCCGCGCCAGGCTGGCTGCTGCACGCCACCCGCGCGGACGGCATCGTGCGGCTGGTCAACCACGGCAGCGACCGGGATCGTGTCCAGGACCCGAACGGGCCGCCCGACCCGCACTACCTCAAGTTCGCCTACACCAGTCACGCGGGCCCTGAGGTGGGGGAGAAGGCGGCGGGCGTGGACAACCACCTGGCCGTCGTCGCGCCCGACGGGACCGCCTCGCTCAGGCGGCACATCGAACCCCTGGCCGTGTCGGACCGGTTCGCCGCCTCCGCCTACCAGGACGGCGCGGTCCGGGTGGTCACGGCCTCGGTCGTGGACGGCGCGGCGGAGATCAGGATTCACCAGGTCACCGCGCCCGCCGGGCATCAGGTGCGGGACGGCGGCCACGCACTGGCCGCGGCGGTCCCGCTCGACCTGTGCGAAGGCGACGGTGTGGCGCTGGCCCGGCGTCCGGACGGGCTGAGCAGCGCCGTGCGCGGCCTGCACGGTTACACCGGCGCGGGCCTGGTGACGGCGGAGGGCGCCAACGCCTTCGGCGCACACTCGGCCACCCCGTACGTCATCGCCGAGGCCCATCCCGGCGGCACCGCGATCTACGTCAGCCTCGTGCTGCTCGCGGTCACGACGCAGGAGCCGCCCGCGCCGGACGTACGCGTGCGGGACGACCTGGTCGTCCTCACCCTGCCGGGCGGGCGGACGGTGACGGTACGCCTGGGCGACGTCCCCACCTGCGAACGCTGACCGGGCCGCCAACGCTCCCGGACCCCTGCCCGTAGAGTGGTCGTGCGTCTGTAACCGTTTACATAGTTCGAGGAGCTGACTTCGTGCCACGGCGACCCGTCGCTGTCTTCGCCATCGCCCCCTGGGCGTTCGGCGGCGTCTTCCCCGCCGACCTTGTCACCCGTCTGCAGGAACTGGTCGACATCGATCCGGCGACGACGTTCACCTCGTTCGAAGGAGCGGCTGCCGCCGCGGCCTTGGCGGAGGCGGACATCCTGGTCACCGGGTGGGGAGCCCCCCGCATCGACGCCGGCGTGCTGGCGGCCGCGCCCCGGCTGCGCGCGATCGTGCACGCCGCCGGCACCGTCAAGGCAGGCGTCGATCCCCTCGTGTTCGAGCGGGGTGTCGTCGTGTCCTCCGCCGCCGAGGCGAACGCCGTCCCGGTGGCCGACTACACCATGGCCATGCTCGTCCTCGGCGCGAAGCAGGTGTTCAGCCGCGCCAGGGGCTATGCGGCCGCCGTCGAGGGCGCGCCCAGGGAATGGCTGCGAGGGGAGGGCACCGGGCTGCATGACTGCACGGTCGGGGTGATCGGCGCCTCCCGGATCGGCCGCCTCGTCCTGCGGCGGCTCCAGTCCTTCGAGGTCGAGGTCCTGCTGTACGACCCGTACGTGACCGCCGCCGAAGCGGCCCGCCTCGGCGCCGAGCAGGTGAGCATGGACGACCTCTGCCGCCGCAGCGACCTCGTCACCGTCCACGCCCCCGCCCTGCCCGAGACCCGCCACATGCTCGACGGGCGACGGCTGGACCTGCTGCCCGACGGCGCTGTCGTCATCAACACCGCCCGCGGATCGCTCATCGACACCGAGGCGCTGACCCGCTCGTGCGCCGGCGGCCGGATCTCTGCCATCCTCGACGTGACCGACCCCGAACCGCTGCCGCCCGGACACCCGCTCTTCTCCCTGCCGAACGTCCTGGTCACGCCGCACCTGGCCGGAGCGCAGGGCCGCGAGCTGCGGCGCCTCGGCGAGTTCGCCGTCGCGGAGGTGGGCCGGTTCCTCAGCGGCAAGCCGCTGCTCGGGCAGGTGGAGCCGGAGCAGCTCTCCTACATCGCCTGACAGCGTCAGGGGAAGGCGACGGTCACGTCGAGCCCGCCGTCCCGGCGGGGCCGGGCGCGCCGGTGGCGCGCCGTCACTCCCGTCCTGACAGAGCGCGGAGCAGCCCGGGGAAGGCTTCGTCGATCTCGTCGCGGCGCAGCGCGTTCATGCGGGAGGTGCCCACGTAGTACTGGCGGATGAGTCCGGCCTCCCGCAGCACGTTGAAGTGGTGGGTGGCGGTGGACTTGCTGACCGGCAGGTCGAACGTGCCGCAGCGCATGTCCTGGCCGGCGGTGTAGAGCTCGCGGACGATCCGGCGGCGCACCGGGTCGACCAGGGCCTCGAGCACCTGCTGGAGAGTGATCGTCCGGATGTCCGGGTGAGGCGGGATGCGGTCCCGCACGGCCTGCCGCGTTGTCACCGCTCCATCGTACGACACTCATCAAAGTACGACGGATATCGAAGTTTGACAGGTATCGTACTTTCCGTTTGAGTGAGGAGCCGATCGAAAGGGGTGACGTGATGGTCAAGACGGTGCGGTTCCGCGAGCTCGGCGGACCGGACGTGCTGCGGTTGGAGGACGTGGAGGTCGGCGAGCCCGGCCCTCATGAGCTGCTGATCCGGGTGGACGCGATCGGGCTCAACCGGGCCGAGGTGTTGTTCCGCAGCGGCCACTACATCGAGCCGGTCAGGGAGTTCCCGGCCCGGCTCGGCACCGAGGCGGCGGGAGTGGTGGAGGCCGTCGGCGCGGACGTGGCGGGATTCGAGGCCGGGCAGGCGGTCAGCGTGGTGCCCGCGTTCTCGATGAACGACTACGGCGTCTATGCCGAGCGTGCGATCGTCCCCGCGGCCGCGGTGCTACGCCGCCCCGACGGGCTCGGCGCGGTCGAGGGTGCGGCTGTGTGGATGCCCTACGTGACGGCGTATGGGGCGCTGGTAGAGGTCGGCGGGATGCGTGCCGGGGACACGGTCGTGCTGACCGCCGCCTCCAGCAGCGTGGGCCTGGCCGCGCTCCAGGTCGCCAACCGCGTGGGTGCGGTGCCCATCGCCACCACCCGCACCCGGGCCAAGGCCGAGCGGCTGCGCAAGGCGGGGGCGGCCGAGGTGATCGTCACCGGCGAGGAGGACGTCGTCGCGCGCGTGCTCGACCTGACGGCGGGACGAGGCGCCGAGTTCGTCTTCGACGCCATCGCCGGCCCCGGCGTGGTGGACCTGGCCAAAGTGGTCGCCCCCGGCGGCACACTGCTCGAATACGGTGCGCTGAGCGGTGAGGTGACCCCCTATCCGGGGTTCGAGCTCGGCATGCCCGCCCTGAACATGCGCACCTATACCGTCCACGAGACGACCAGGGATCCGGAGCGGCTGCGCCGGGCCGCGGCGTTCGTCTCCTCGGGCTTGCGGAGCGGAGCCTTCGAGCCCGCCGTGGACCGGGTCTTCGGCTTGGACGAGATCGTCGCAGCACACCGTTACCTGGAGGCCGGCGACCAGGTGGGCAAGATCGTCGTCACCGTGGATCACTGATGGGCTGGGCTCGCCGCTCTCACGATCACTCCGGCGGCGACAGGCGGGACCCGCCCACGGTGAACCCGACCGTGGCCCCGCCGCCCGGCCGGGCTCTGGCGAAGACGGCGCCGCCGTGCGCCTCGGCGACGTCACGCACGATCGCCAGGCCGAGCCCGGACCCGGGCAGGCCGCGGGCGGTGTCGGCCCGGTAGAACCGGTCGAACACCCGTGCCTCGTCATCAGGCTTCATTCCGGGACCGCGGTCGGACACGGTGATCGTGCCTTGGCGGATGCGCACCTCGATGGGCTCGGTGCCGTCGTCGTCGAACTTGGCGGCGTTCTCCAGCAGGTTGCTGATCGCGCGTTCGAGTCGCTGGCGGCGACCGCGGACCACGGAGTCGTCGGCGTCGATCCGCACCGGCCGGCCGGTGCGCCGGCGCAGGCGCTCCGCGGCGCGGTGGGCGACGGCGGCCAGCTCCACGGGTGCTTCGTCCTCGTCGTTGTACCGGGCGAGGGCGAGCTCGACGAGCTCGTCGGCCAGGTGGCTGAGCTCGCGAGCCTCCCCCTCGACGTCGTCGAGGAGCCGGTCACGGGCGTCGGGGGAGAGGTCGGTGTAGCGGCGCAGCACACTGGTGTTGGTACGCAGGCTGGTCAGCGGGGTCCGCAACTCGTGGGCGGCGTCCTCCACCAGCCTCTCCTGGTCCTCGCGGGCGGCGGCGAGGCGGCCGAGCATCGTGTTGAACGCGGCCGACAGCCGGCCGACCTCGTCGGAGCCGTCCACCCGCACCTCACGGTCGGCGAGGTCGTGGACGCTGACGTCTTCGGCCACCCTGGCCAGCCGGACCAGGCGCCGGGTGATGCGCCCGGCGACCAGCCAGCCCATGGCCGCGGCGGCGAGCATGACGGCGAGACAGAGCACCGCGACCTCGTTGCGCAAACCGCCCAGCAGGCGGTTCGCCGGGTCGATGTGGATCGCCACCTGCAGGGCTCCGCGGCCCTGGCCGAGTGCGGTGGTCAGCTGGCGGTAGCAGTGCCCGCCGACGACCACCTCGGCGGTGTGCGTTCGCCCGGGGGCGGCGGAGGCGGCAAGGGCGCGGGCGACGTCGGAGACCGGCAGCGGGACGGCCACTCCGCCCAGGTGCCGGACCGTGCCGTCACGGGCCACGGCCTGCGCGGTCATCTCATACCTCTCGCCGTCGTCCCGGTGAGGGCCGGGTCGCGGGGCGAGGGCGAGGACGGACCCGGGCACCTGATCCTGACCGTTGGCCAGGGCCACCGTGGTGTCCCGCAACGAGCGGTCGATCTCCGCGGTGATGCGCTCGGAGGCGAAGCTGTAGCTCAGCACGCCGACCGTCGCCGACACCACGGCGGCGACGACGGCGAACGCGAGCGCGAAGCGCGAGCGCAGGCTCATGGCCGCCGGACCACGTAGCCCACGCCACGCACGGTGTGGATCACGTCATGCCCGCCGGCTTCGGCCAGTTTGCGCCGCAGGTAGCCGATGTAGACGGCCAGGTTCTTGGAGTCCGGGCCGAAGTCGTAGCCCCAGATCCGCTGGTAGATCGTCGAGTGGTCCAGCACGATCCCCGCGTTGTGCACCATGAGCTCCAGCAGGTCGAACTCGGTCTTCGTCAGCTGCAGCACCGCGTCGGCCCACCAGGCGCGCCGTGCGGTGGGGTCGACGCGGAGCGATGCGATCTCGAGTACGTCGTCGGCGTGGCCCGGCACGTCGGACGCCTGAGCCAGCGTGGCGCGACGCAGCAGCGCCCGCAGGCGGGCGAGCAGCTCGTCGAGCTCGAAGGGTTTGGGCAGATAGTCGTCGGCGCCGGCGTCCAGACCGGCGACCCGATCAGGGGTCTCGACGCGGGCGGTGAGCATCAACACGGGGGTGCGGTCGCCTTCGGCGCGCAGCACGCGGCACACGGCCAGGCCGTCGACATGCGGCATCATCACGTCGACCACCAGGGCGTGGAAACTGTCCCGGCGGGCCCGGGTCAGCGCCTCCACCCCGTCGGCCGCGGCGACGACGTCGTACCCTTCCAGCTCCAGCGCCCGCGTAAGGGACTCGCGGATGGCACGATCGTCGTCGGCGATGAGGACACGATTCGGCACCTTTAAATGGTGCCTTATGTCCGGTCTACTTCACCCCTCCTGATCTCCGGCCGGTACGGTCTGCGGCTCCCACGAGAAGACGGCGGACGATTTCGGGTCCGCGGTGACGCGCAGCCAGTTGGCGGCGGTGTCGCCGTACGTCTCCAGGCGGGTCAGGTTGGGCACCCCGGCGTAGCCGGGCTCCACCTCGTAGACGTGCTCGTCGCCGTGCGCGAGGACGACCGGCTTGCCGTACGCCCGGGTCTGCTCCACGATGCGCGCCCTGATCTCGGCGAATCCGGGGGTGTCCAGGGGCTCGGCCTGCATCATCAGCAGCACGCCGGGCGCCTGCGTACGGCGTGCGACGGCGAAGGCGTTGTCGATCCAGTCCAGCGCGGCGGCCTTGCGCGCCTCGAACTCGGCCAGCCGCTCCGCGGGCCGGTCGCCGCCGGGCAGCTGACTCCAGGGGGCCAGGTCGTTCTCGCTGCCGACCACGTGCACGGTGGCGAAGACCACGCCGGATCGGGTGAAGAGCACGTTCTCCCGGTAGTCGCGGTGCCGGGCATCGCGGGCCTGGGTGCGCACGCCCATCGGGTGGCCGCCGATGGTGCGTCCCGCGACGGGATAGAAGATGCGGCGGACCGCCTCCAGCCGTTCGGTGGGGAGGTAGCCGCCGGCGGCGGTGCGATGGCAGTCGGTCCACTCGTTGTCGCCGGGCGTCAGCACGAACGGGTCGTCGAACGTGCCGAACAGCCCGGCCAGGGTCTCGAAGCGGGCGTCGTCGCAGGTGGAGGAGCCGTTCTTGACGTCACCGGCATGCAGGACGAAACGTACGTCCGGGTCGGCGTCGATGGAGTCGACCAGCTTGGGGAACGCGGCCTGCTGGGCGTCGCCGTAGGGGGTGTCGCCGATCAGGGCGAACGTGACGGAGGGCCCGGAGGCGGCGTGCGCCGGGACGGACGGCACGAGCATCGACGCGGTGATCAGGGCGGACAGGAGCAGAGATTTGCGCATGCGCGCATCTCTAACAGCCACGGGACACCGGCCGATGAAGCCGAATCGACGGGCCGGACAACCCGGGGTGTGAAACCGGAGACGCACGTGCAACCTTTCACCGGGTGGGTCGCGTTGGCATAGGGCGAGAGGAGAGCACATTGGATCATCATGACGGCTTCCGTGAGTTCGTGCTGGCTCGCCAGCAATCGCTGATGCGGACCGCGTACCTGCTCATGGGAGACGCCCATCTTGCCGAGGACCTGCTGCAGAGCGTGCTGTCCAAGGTCGTCGGACAGTGGTCCAAGCTGTCCAGGAGCGGCAACCCCGAGGCGTACACGCGCAAGGCGCTGGTCAACCAGTACATCTCCTGGAGGCGGCGGCACCGTCCCGAGTTACCCAGCGCGCACCCGCCCGAGCGGAGCACCTCCTATGACGAGGCCACGCTGGATCGGATCGTGCTGCGGCAGGCGCTGGCCAAGCTGGGCCGCAAACAGCGAGCCGTGATCGTGCTGCGCTTCTGGGAGGACCTCACCGAGGCGCAGACGGCCGACGTGCTCGGCTGCTCGATCGGCACCGTCAAGAGCCAGACCCATCGTGCCCTGGCCCGCCTGCGCGAGATCGCGCCCGAGCTGATGGATCTGCACGTCGAGGAGGTGGCCCGATGACGAGGCTGCGCAACGCGCTGGAGGGTCTCGCGGCGGAGGCCCCGCTGGTGAGCCTGGCCGATGCGGCCATCGAGGGGCACCGGCGCAGGCGGCGCGCCACGCTGATGCTGGGCACCGTCGCGACGGTCGTGGCGCTGGTGGTGGTGACGACGGCGGGGGCCGTCATTGCCTGGCCGCGTACCGACCAGACGGCCACGCAGAGGCGGACGGACACGGTGCCCGACTTGCCCGCCGGCAAGGTGGGGCCGATCAGCCACGCGTTCCAGACGCCGTGCGAGATCGACGAGGCGGCGCGTACCGCCGACTGCAGTGCCGTGGAGTGGCGGGTGGTCACCCGGAGCGGCAAGACGTACCGGGTGCCGGACGCGCTCGTCGCCACCCGCACGGACCAGCAGGCGCCTCTCGCGATCAGCCGGGACGGGCGCATGCTCGCCTACTACGAGCGCCGCGCCCAGACGTTCGTCGTTCACAAGCTGGAGAGCGGCAACAGGACGGTCTCTCCCGTCACGGTGAAAGAAGACCGGATCGGCGTCGGCGCCATGCTCGCGGTCTCCGACGACGGCCGGTACGTGGCCTTCGACCCGCGTGAGGGAAGCAAGGAACCCGGCCTGCTGATCGACCTGGCCAATACCGAGACGGTGTCGATACCCGGCAAGTACGAGGTGATCAGCATCAAGAATCGCATGGTCGAGCTGATCCGGTACCGCAAGACGGACCTGTGGCTGATGCCGGTCAAGGGCGGAGGCAAGCCGGTGCGCTTCGACGGCGTGTTCATCAACTTCAGCGAGCTGTCCCCGGACGGCCGCACGGTGGCCGCCGTCGAGTTCTCAGACGCCAACAAGCGGGGCTTCGGCAGGCTCACGCTGCTCGACGCCAAGACGGGGCGGACCCTGCGCAAGGTGACCCTGCGCGGCCTGCCGAAGAAGGGCTCCGTCGACGGCACGAGCATCTGGCCGAGCCGCTCCGAGGTCCTGGTCACCGTCAACGACAAGGGGCACATGTACTCCTACGCGGTCGACGTCACCACCGGGCGCGCGAAGCGCTGGGCCGACTACTCCGACCTGCACCACGCGGCCCTCGTCCTGCCCGGAGTGAGCTGAAACAGCGGCCCGGCGGGGGAGCACCTCCCCCCGCCGGGCCGCCGCTCGTCCGGGCCGGTCAGCCGCTCGAGAGCGTGAAGCCCTGCTCGGTGCCGAACGCGCTGATCCGGTCCTGCCACGTCTTCAGCGCCCCGGCCAGGTCGCCGCCGCCGTCGATGGCCTGGCCCACGGTGTCCTTGAAGATGCTGTTGGCGTACACCTGGAACGGCAGGTACTGCCAGTCGGCCTTCACCGCGGCCGAGGCGTCGCCGAGCACCTGGTTGATCTTCTGCCCGCCGAAGAACTCCTGCGGCGCGTCACGGAACGCCTGGTCGTCGAGGAGCGTCTTGGTGGCGGGGAACAGCCCGGCCTCCTCGTTCAGCGACTTGACCGCCTCCGGGTCGGAGTTGAGCCACTGCGCGAAGGCCACGGCGGCCGGGATGTTCTTGCTCTGCGGGATGACCGCCACCGACGAGCCGCCGTTCTCGGCGTTCATCGGCTTGGCCGCGTCGTACTGCGGCATCGGGGCGACCGCCCACTTGCCCTTCGTCTGCGGGATGGAGTTGATGATGCCGTTCGGGGCCCACGCACCGGTCATCCAGACCGCGTACTTGCCGGAGCCCATGCCCTTCCACCACTCGTCGGTCCAGCCGGGCTGCGGGTCGACCAGCTTCTCGCCGAGCAGGGTGCCCCAGGTGCTGACGAACTGCTTCACGCCGGGGTCGGTGGCGAGGGTGACGCTGACCTGGTTCTCGCCCGAGGTCCTGAACGGCGCGCCGCCTGCCTGCCAGATCAGGCTGTCCACGCCGCCGGCGTCGCCGGGGTCGATGGAGGTGATGAAGTTGTCCGCGTTGTCGGCCTTGATCTTCTTGGCCGCCTCGATGAACTCCGCCCACGTCTTCGGCGGCTCGATCTTCAGCTTCTCGAAGATGTCCTTGCGGTAGAACATCGCCATGGGGCCGGTGTCCTGCGGGATGCCGTACACGCCGCCGTTGATCGCCACCTGGCCCCACGCCGCGGGGGCGAACTTGTCCTTGAGCGCGTCGGAGCCGTGCTCGGCGAGGTTGACGACCTGCTTGGAGAGCGCGAACTGGGGCAGCGCGAAGTACTCGATCTGCGCCACGTCGGGCGCGCCGGAGCCGGCCTTGATCGCGGTCTGCAACTTGGTGTACTGGTCGGCGGACTGCCCGGCGTTCACCACATTGACCTTGATGTTCGGATATTTCGCCTGGAAGCGGGCGACGGTCTTCTCGATCCCCGTGACCCAGGTCCAGAACGTCAGCTCGGCCGGCTTGCTCAGCGCGTCCTGGACGGCGGCCGACGCGCTCGGGGCGGCGGCCGGGGCGGTGGTGGCGCCCCCGCCGCTGCCGCCGCCGCACGCGGCCAGTGCCAGTGACAGGGCGGTGGCGACCCCGGCGGTCATCACACCGCGCCGCGATGGAAGAGTTCTCATGGGCGTTTCCTTATTCACGGGGGTTTATTGCTTGACGCTGCCGGTGGCCAGACCCGACTGCCAGAACCGCTGGAGCACCAGGAAGGCGATGATCAACGGCACGATGGACAGCAGGCTGCCGGTCAGGATGAGGCTGTAGGTGGCGTCGACGGCGCCGGAGGTGCCGCTGTTGGCCTGGGCGTTCCATTGATTGAGCCCGACGGTGAGCGGGAACCAGTCCGGCGTGTTCAGCACGATCAGCGGCAGGAAATAGTTGTTCCACGTCGCGACCAGCGAGAAGAGCAGGACGGTGACGAATCCCGGGGCGAGCAGCCGCAGCGCGATGGTGCGGAAGATCCTGAACTCGCCCGCGCCGTCGATGCGGGCCGACTCCAGGATCGAGTCGGGCACCGCGTCGGCCGCGTAGACGCGCATCAGGTAGAGGCCGAACGGGCTGCACAACGACGGGATGAGCACCGCCCACGGGGTGTCGACGAGCCCGATCTGGCTGAACAGCAGGTACGTCGGCACCGCGAGGGCCGTGCCCGGGATGGAGATCGCGCCGAGGACCACCGCGAACAGCAGCTTGCGGCCGGGGAAGTCGTACTTCGCCAGGGCATACCCGCCGATGGTGGCCAGCAGGGCCGCCCCGCCCGCGCCCACCACGGAGTAGAGCACGGTGTTGCCGAACCAGCGCAGGAAGATGCCGTTGTTGTAGCTCAGGGTGTCGGCGATGTTGGCGAACAGGTGGAAGTCCCCGCCGAACCACAGCCCGAAGGTCGAGAACAGGTCCGCGCTCGTCTTGCTGGAGTTGGCCAGCAACCAGAACAGCGGCAGGACCGCGTACCCGAACATGACCAGCATGATCAGGGTGAGGACGGGGCTCTTGCCCCGGCGCCTCGGCTTGGTGGATCGGTGCGTGCCCCGCTGGGCGGTGGTGGCGGCGGGCGCGCCGGCGACTGCCGTCACAGCGTCTGCTCCCTTCTCGCCGTGATGAGCTGTACCACGTACGCCACCACGACGGTGACCAGGCCCAGCACGACGGCGACGGCGGCCGAGTAGTTGATCTGCTGGCCGTTGAACGCCAGGTTGTAGGCGTACATGTTGGGGGTGTAGCTCGTCGTGATCACCGAGGGCGCGAGCTTCTGGAGGATGTTCGGCTCGTTGAAGAGCTGGAAGCTGCCGATGATCGAGAAGACGGTGGCCACGAGCAACGCGGGGCGCAGGGCGGGCAGCTTGATGCTCCAGGCGATGCGGATGGCCCCGGCCCCGTCCATTTCGGCGGCCTCGTAGAGCTCTTCCGGTATGGCCCGCAGCGCGGCGTACAGGATGATCATGTTGTAGCCGACGTACTCCCAGGTCACCATGTTGCCGATGGAGCCCAGCATCCAGGAGCGCGACATCAGGTCGGGGAGCGTGACGCCGAAGACGTCGCCGATCTGTCCCACCAGGCCGAACTCGTCGCCGTACATGTAGCCCCACATGAGGGCCGCCACGACGGCCGGCACCGCGTACGGCATGAAGATCGTGATCCGGAACAGGGACGGCCAGCGCAGCCGGCCGCTGTCGATCGCGAGCGCGCATCCCAGGGCGATGAGCAGCATGATCGGCACCTGCACGACCAGGAAGAGCGCCACGCGGAGCAGACCGGCGCCGAACAACGCGTCGCCGACGGCGCGGGTGTAGTTGGCCAGGCCGGCGAAGACCGTGCCGCCGATCAGGCGGTCCTGGAAGAAGCTGAGGTAGATCGCGTACAGCAGCGGCGCGACCACCGTGATCAGGAAGACCACGAAGAACGGCAGGAAGAAGGCGTAGCCGGCGACGCGCAGGCGCAGGAACGGCCGGGCGAGACCGCGAGCTCCGGCAGGCCGGAGCTCGGTGGCCGGCGCGGTCATTCCGTGCTCCAGTGTGATGTTCGCGTTGCCATAGGAACTGGCACTGAACTCTCCTTGTCGGGGCGTCGGTGGCCCGGCAACCGCTCCGCTACCTGCGCCACCGTCTCCTCCCTGTAGCGGAAGTCGCGATGATCGTGTGTTTACGTAAACATGATGAAGATGGTCCGTAGTTTGGTCTTGTCGCTGGAATCATGTCAATAGGTAACCATCAGTTAACATTGGCACCGTGTTTCGTCACGGTTTGTTGCGCGCTGAAGCCATCATTGACGGACAGGTCATGTTTGCGTAAACATCGTGCGAGACTTCGTACGGAGGTGTGAGTGGACGGGGCGGCCCAGGAAACGGCGGCAGGACGGCGCACGCGCAGGCGGCCGTCCATGGCCGATGTCGCCGCGATGGCCGGGGTCTCCAGCCAGACGGTCTCCCGGGTGGCCAACAACCGCAGCAACGTCGAGGAAGAGACCCGCCGGCGGGTCCTGTCAGCCATGCGCGTCCTCGGCTATCGGCCCAACACGGCCGCGCGCGCCCTGGTCACCGGCCAGTTCCGCACCCTGGGACTGATCAGCTTCGGGCTCGCCAGCTTCGGCAACGCCCGCACGGTCGACGCCGTCACGCGGGCGGCCCAGCGGGCCGGCTACACGGTGAACATGATCGCCGTCGAGTCGCAGACCGAGCGGGCCGTGCACGAGGCGTTCGACCAGCTCACCATGCAGGCGGTCGACGGCATCGTGCTCATCGAGGCGCAGATCCTCGACACGCCGGCGCTCCGCCTGCCGCCGGGCGTGCCGGTCGTGATGGCCGACGGCGACGTCAGCCACCGCCATCCCATGGTCGACACCGACCAGGCCCTCGGCGCCCGGCTCGTCACCCGTCACCTGCTCGACCTCGGCCACGAGACGGTCTGGCACGTCTCCGGGCCCGAGGACTCCTACGCCGCGCGGCGGCGGGCCGAATCGTGGCACGCCACGCTCAAGGAGGCGGGCGCCGCGGTCCCGCAGCTGTTGTTCGGCGACTGGAGCGCGGGCAGCGGTTACGCGGCCGGGCGCGTGCTGGCCCGGCGGCCCGGCGTGACGGCCGTCTTCGCCGCCAATGACCAGATGGCGCTCGGTGTGATGCGGGCGATGATCCAGGCGGGCCGTCGCGTGCCTGAGGACGTCAGCATCGCCGGCTTCGACGACCTCGACGAGTCGGCCTATCTGTCGCCGCCGCTCACCACCGTCCGCCAGGACTTCGACGTGGTGGCCGAGCGCATCGTGTCGCTCATGATCGACCAGATCGAGGGCGGCACGGCCCCTTCCGCCACGGCTTTCGTCGCTCCCGAGCTGATCGTCAGGGAGAGCACCGCCGCGCCCCCGCCACCGGCCTGACCCCGCCGCCCCACCCCGCCACCAGCCAACGGCCCTGCCACCTCCACGGGCCTGACCCAACCGCCCCCACCCCGCCCGCCACGCCACGATCCAACGGCCCTGCCGCCTCCACACGGCCGCGACGAAGAAAGACGATTCCGTCGGCCTGACCGGGCCGCGACGAAGAGGACGACGAAGTGGACCACGTGTCGGCCCTTGGGCCGGGACGAAGCGGACCATCTCGGCCCTCGGGCCGGGACGAAGCGAACGACCTGTCGGCCCGCCGGGTCGGACGAAGAGGACAACCTGTCGGCCCCGCCGGGCCGCGACGAAGAGAAGGGAGGAGCGGCGGACCTCGTCCATCGAGGCCGCCGCGCCGACGATGAACGCCGTACCTCGCGATGTCACCCCGGTCACCGGCACCGCCGGCGCCCCGTCCCCGGGCGACCGGCTCTGGCGCCGGCTGGGCGGCGTGGCCTTCGGCGGCGACTACAACCCCGAGCAGTGGCCGGCCGAGACGAGGGCGGAGGACATGCGCCTCATGACCGAGGCCCGGGTGAACCTCGTCACCGTCGGCGTGTTCGGCTGGGCCCGCGTGGAGCCGGCGCGCGGCGCGTACGACTTCTCCTTCTTCGACCAGGTCCTGGATGACCTGCACGCGCACGGGATCACCGCCGACCTGGCCACCATGACCGCCTCGCCGCCGCCCTGGCTCGTCCACGAGCATCCCGAGATCCTGCCGGTCACCGCGGACGGCACCGTGCTCGGTCCCGGCGGGCGGCAACACTTCTGCCCGTCCAGCCCGGTCTACCGCGAACGGGCCGCGCTGCTGGTGGAGCGGCTGGCCGAGCATTACCGCGGCCACCCGGCTCTCGGCCTGTGGCACGTCGGCAACGAGTACGGCTGCCACATCCCCGCCTGCTTCTGCGAGGTGTCGGCGGACGACTTCCGCCGCTGGCTGCGGGAGCGGTACGCCGACGACGTCGAGGCGCTGAACGACGCCTGGTCGACGGACTTCTGGTCGCAGCGTTACGCCTCCTTCGACCACATCCGCCCGCCCCGGGTGGCTCCGACGTACCCCAACCCGGCCCAGCAACTCGACTACATGCGCTTCAGCAACGAGGCGCTGCGTGCCTGCTTCGACCTGGAGGCCGGCATCCTGCGGCGGGTCACCCCTGAGGTGCCGATCACCACGAACTTCCTCATGGGGCTGAAGGCAGTGGACGTCTTCGACTGGGCGCCGCGGCTGGACGTCGTGGCGGTCGATTCCTACCCCGACCCC
The DNA here is from genome assembly GCF_004011505.1 of Nonomuraea polychroma. NCBI lineage: Bacteria > Bacillati > Actinomycetota > Actinomycetes > Streptosporangiales > Streptosporangiaceae > Nonomuraea > Nonomuraea polychroma. The sequence continues at coordinate 6,904,775 of NZ_SAUN01000001.1, read as the reverse complement.
CACGACGAGCGGCCGCATCTTTTCCCGGGCCTGGTGTACGACACGATGCGCGGCGCCGGGGGCGGCGAGCCCTGGATCCTGATGGAGCAGGCGCCCAGCGCGGTCAACTGGCGGGCCAGGAACGCGATCAAGCAGCCGGGCCAGATGCGGTTGTGGAGCTGGCAGGCCGTCGCGCACGGCGCCGACGCGATCCTGTACTTCCAGTGGCGGCAGTCACGCGGCGGCGCCGAGAAGTTCCACTCGGGCATGGTGCCGCACGCGGGGCCCGACAGCAGGGTCTACCGCGAGATCGCGGCGCTCGGCAAGGAGCTGGCCTCGGTGCCCGACCTGGCCGGCACGCGGGTCCGCAACCAGGTGGCGATCCTGCTCGACTGGAACAGCTGGTGGGCGCTCGAGCTGGACTCCCACCCCTCGGACGGCGTACGCCAGCAGGACCGGCTGCTCGACCATTACGGTCCCCTCTTCGACCTCGGCGTGGGCGTGGACGTGGTGCCGCCCTCCGCGGAGCTCGCCGGCTACGCGCTCGTCGTCGTGCCGAACCTGTACCTGCTGTCCGACGACGACGCGCGAAGCGTCTCGGCGTACGTCTCCGGCGGAGGCGCGCTGGTCGTCTCCTTCTTCAGCGGGATCGTGGACGAGCACGACCGGGTCCACCTGGGCGGGTATCCCGCCCCGCTGCGCGAGGTCCTCGGAGTCCGGGTGGAGGAGTTCTGCCCGGCCGCCGAGCACGAGACGTTCCCCGTCCGCGGCTACGGGGCGCTCGCACAGGTGGAGGGGGTCGCCGACTTGTGGCGCGAGGACCTGAGCCTGGCCGGCGCCGAGCCGGAGATCGCCTTCGACGCACAGGACTGGGCCGGCCGCCCGGCGGTGACCCGGCACGAGTTCGGCAAGGGGACGGCACGCTACCTTTCGACCCGGCTCGACCCGGCCACCATGCGGGCGGTCCTCGGCCTGGCCCTGGCCGAAGCCCGGGTGACCCCCGTCGTCGCGGGCCTGCCGTCGGGGGTGCAGGCGAGCGTGCGCGCCGGAGACGGCCGCCGCTTCCTGATCTTGCTGAACCACACCGGTGACAAACATGACATCACCCTTCAGGGCGAGTGGGCCGACGCGCTCGACCCGTCGGGGGAGAAGACCGGCGTGGTCACCGTGCCGCCCTCTGGCGTCGTTGTGCTTCGCGGCGTCCAATAATCGTCACTCAGCGTGAGATCTCCACCGTTACGATCACGAACGGTGTGCTGACAAAGAGTCAGCATCACATTCGGGATGATTCTTCACATCCGTACCTTGAAGTACACCTGCCCCATGGGCATAGTGGACCAACCACAGGCGTCCCAGTCGTGGCAGGCATTCTCGGGGGCAGGGCCGGCTCACGACTGCCCAGAGGCGCATCACCACGTGCGGAATTGGACAAGATGGATGAGCTCGCCCCCGACGATCCGTACCAAGCTGCTCAGGATCCTCCTGCTTCCGCTGGTCTCCATGGTCGCCTTGTGGGGGTTCATCGCCTACTCCAGCGTGGAGGAGATCGTCACGGTCTCCCAGGCGCAGAATCGCTGGGAGGACATCGGTTCGCCGGTGCTGCAGTTGATCGTCGAACTGCAGCGGGAGCGGCAGCTGTCCGCCGAGGCGGCGGGCGAAACCGGGGCGTCCGTGCCTCTGGCCCATCAGCGGCGGGTCACCGACGCCAAGGCCGAGCAACTGCGCCAGGTCATCGGATCCGTTGACGTCGAGTCGGACGGCGAGACCCCGGCCCAGGTGCGCGCGCTGGTGCAGGCGCTCGACGGGTTACGGTCGCTGCGCGAGTCCGCCGACGGGGGCGTGCTGGCCCCGCCGCTGGCGGTCACCGACGCGTACAACAGACTGATCGAGGTCGCCAACAAGCAGTTCAACGACCGTGACGCGCTGAGCGACGTCTCGTCCTTCCGCTCGGTACGCGGGATGGCCGCCTACAGCGCGGCGGCGGAGTACCTGGGCCGGGAGCACGCGGTGCTCACCAACACGATGGTGCAGCGCAGGATGACGCCCACCGACCGCGCCGCGTTCGTCGCCGCGTTCACCAGCCGCCGGATCGTCTTCGCCAACGCCGAGCGCGACGTCGGCCCCGAGCTGCGGGTGAAATTCGACAAGCTCGTCGAGAGCGCCGCGTACAAGCGGCTGGTGGACACCGAGGACGAGTTGTTCACGTGGGACACCAGCGGTGGCGCGCCGCCGGTCGACCCCGCCGAGTGGAAGAGCGACACCGACTCCATGCTCGGCGCGATCTACCTCGACACGCGGCGAGAGCTCGACCGCACCGCGGCGGAGGCCGAGTCGGTGAAGACCGGGGCGTACTGGCGGATCGGGCTGGTCCTGGTCCTCGGCCTGGCGGCGGTGCTCGCGTCGGTGGCGCTGTCGTACCGGTTCGGCCGCTCGCTGATCGACGAGCTCAAGAAACTGCAGGCGTCGGCGGCCGAGATGGCTGAGCAGCGGCTGCCCCGGCTGGTCGAGCGGCTGCGCCGCGGCGACGACGTGGACCCCGCCACCGAGGCCCCCGTCCTCGACCCGGCCGACACCGCCGAGGTCGATCGCCTGGTGCACGCCTTCTCCGAGGTGCGGCGCACGGCGGTCGAGGCCGCGGTGGGGCAGGCGAGCCTGCGCAAGGGCGTCAGCCAGGTCTTCCTCAACCTGGCCCGGCGTAACCAGGCGCTGCTCCACCGCCAGCTCTCGTTGCTCGACACCATGGAGCGGCGGGTCGAGGAGCCCGACGTCCTGGAGGACCTGTTCAAGCTCGACCACCTGACCACCCGCATGCGGCGGCACGCGGAGAACCTGATCATCCTGTCCGACTCCGCCCCCGCCCGGCGCTGGCGTGACCCGGTGCCGCTGTACGACGTCGTCCGCTCGGCGGTGCTGGAGGTCGAGGACTACACCCGCGTCACCGTCGCGCCCATGCCCAACGCGCCGCTGCTGATCGGCGCGGCCGTCACCGACGTGATCCACCTGGTCGCCGAGCTGGTGGAGAACGCCACCGTCTTCTCCCCGCCCGACACGAGCGTGCAGATCCGCAGCATGACAGCGGCCAACGGCTTCGCGCTCGAGGTGGAGGACCGGGGCCTGGGACTGAGTCAGGCCACCCTCGACGAGCTCAACGCCCGGCTGGCGCAGCCTCCGGAGTTCGACCTGGCCGACAGCGACCGGCTCGGGTTGTTCGTGGTGTCCAGGCTGGCGGCGCGGCACGGAATCAAGATCTCGCTGCGGCGTTCCCCGTACGACGGGACCACCGCGATCGTGCTGCTGCCCTCCGTGTTGCTCGCCGGCGCCGAAGCCCCGCCCGTCGCGGCGCCGCAGCGGCCGGCGGACCACGGCGCACGCCGAGCTCCGGCGAGCCGGCCCCTGCGGGCGCTCGGCACGGCGCCGGACCTGAACATCCCGGTCGGCCTGGACGTTCCGGACAGTACGCCGGATGCCCGTGACCCGGAGCCCGAGCACGTGACCTGGTTCGAGGCGAACCCCGCGCCGAAACCGCGTCCGGCGAACGGCATCGGGCCGGTGAACGGACCGACGCCGGGCAACGGCCTGGGAGCCGGGTCCGCCGCCGAGCCGGGCACCAGGCCGGCGCCGAGGAAGACACCCGGCGCCGCCAAGCCCTCCACCCCGGCCGTCGAGTGGAGCGTCACGGTGCCGGCTCAGGAGACGGCCGAGGACCTCGACGGGCTGCCGATGCGGATACCGCAGGCCAGCATGGCTCCCCAGCTGCGTGCCACCAGGCGCGTGGAGCCGCGCGCGGTCTCGGCGCGCTCGCCGGAGGAGCACGCACAACTCATGTCCTCCATGCAACGCGGCTGGCAGCAAGGTCGCCGGCAGGCGGATCAGGGACCAGACATGTGGAACCGAAAGGACGACCATCCCGATGCCCGACCCCAGAAGTGAACTGAGCTGGCTGCTCGACGACCTCACCCAGCGCGTCCCCGGCATCCGGCACGCCATCGTGCTGTCCGCCGACGGGCTGACCATGGGCGGCTCCCGGGAGCTCACCCGGGAGGACGCCGAGCACCTGTCCGCGATCTCCGCCGGCAGCCACAGCCTCGCCATGGGCGCGGGACGCCATTTCGGCCTGGGCGGCGTGCGGCAGACGATCATCGAGTTGGAAGGCGGCTTCCTGTTCGTCACCGCGGCGGGTCAGGGCGCCCGGCTGGCCGTGCTCGCCTCCGGCGACGCCGAGCTGGGCATGGTCACGTACGAGATGGCGCTCATGGTCAAGCGAGTCGGCGAGCACCTCTCCGCGCAGCCGAGGGGAGCGGCACCGGCACCGGCCTGGAACGGCGCAAGACCGTGACAGGGGAGGATCCTGGGCCGCTGATCCGGCTGTACGGGCTGACCGGGGGCAGGGCGCGCCCGCAGGGTGAGACGTTCGACCTGGTGGCCATCGTCACAACGCTCGGCGCGGGCTTCACTGCTTACGAGTCCGCCGAGCTGATCCCGGAGCATCGCGCCGTGTTGTCGTTGTGCCGCAGGCCCACGCCGGTGGCGGATGTCGCGGCGCACCTCAGGCTGCCCCTCAACGTCACCCGGGTGATCCTGGGCGATCTGCGGCGCGAGGGTTTTGTCTCCATCGACCGCCCGCGCCCCGCGGCGCAGACGATCGACGAACGTATCTACAGGGAAGTGCTGCATGGGCTACGCAGCCTCTGAGCCGGGGACGACCGCGGTCGCCTCGGCCTTGGCCATCAAGATCCTCATCGCGGGCGGCTTCGGCGTCGGCAAGACGACCATGGTGGGCACGATCAGCGAGATCCGGCCACTGCACACGGAGGAGCTGCTGAGCGAGCGGGGTGTCGGCGTGGACGACACCTCGGGCGTGGAGGCCAAGACCACGACCACGGTGGCCCTGGATTTCGGCCGCATCACGATCCGCCAAGGGCTGTGGTTGTACCTGTTCGGCACGCCCGGGCAGGACCGGTTCTGGTTCATGTGGGACGAGCTGGCCCTCGGCGCGCTCGGCGCGGTCGTGCTCGCCGACACCCGCCGCCTGGAGGACTGCTTCCCGGCGGTGGACTACTTCGAGCAGCGCGGCGTGCCGTTCGTCGTCGGGGTCAACTGCTTCGAGGGCGCCCGCCGCCACGATCCCGCGAAGGTGCGGCGGGCGCTGTCGCTGAGCGAGCACATCCCGATCGTGCTGTGCGACGTGCGCGAGCGCGAGTCGGTCAAGCGCGTGCTCACCACGCTGCTCACGTACGCGGTGGAAGGCCAAGGGCCGCACGGGCCGCCATGAGAGAGGACCTGCTCGTCACCTTGGCATCCCAGGCCACTGAGCCGCCGCCGCGGAGTGGGCGGCGCCTCGTCCCTGTGCCCGGGCGATGATCCTGCCCGCCTGGATGCGTACCGCGGCTTCGGTGGCATCGCCGGGATCCGGGATTCCGACGGCGGAGGCGAGGGCGGCGTGCTCGTCGAGGACGAGGCGGAGGTCCGGCCAGGCGTCCGGTGCGAACACAGGTCGCAGGCAGCCGGCCAGGTCGCTGATCCTCAGCCGTACGAGCCGCCCGATCTCGGCGGGGTCGTCCGTCACGACGGCCACGGTGATCCGGTCGCCCGGGCGGGCGGCGCGGACGGCTTCCTCGGCCGCCTCCAGCCGGGTGGCGCCGAGGACCGCGATCACACCGTCGGCGTCGAATCCGGCCGGGCGGCCGGTGATCTGGTCCGGCAACTCCGCGGGCGGGTCCCACGGGTCCTCGGCGGCTTGCGCCGGCGCGACGTAGGCCAGGTGCGGCGGGTCCCACGTGTCGGCCAGGTCGAGACCGGTCAGGTGCCGGCAGGCGCGTGCCACGTCGAAGGGGTCGCCGAATCCCGGCGCCGTGCCGGCCAGGTGCCCGGCTCCGTTCAGCAGCGTGAGGATCAGCTCGGCCAGGCGTACCCGCCTCGGATGGCGTGGTGCGCGGGACTCCAGCACGAGCGCCAGCAGCAGCGCCTCCAGCTTGGTCACCTGCGCCAGCACGACGCGGCCCGGCTCGTCGTCGACCACGCCGGCCAGCGAGCGCAACCGCAGGCTGCCGCCGGCAGGGGTGTCGCCGGTCAACGGCAGCCGTTCGAGCCAGACGCTTGCGAACGCGCCCACTGCCTCGTCCAGGGCCGGTGGCGACGGCGCCGTCGCCACGTCCGCGTGCTCGATCGAGTCGACGAGGACCGCCAGGTAGAGCGCGCGTTTGCTCGGGAAGTTGGAGTAGACCGCGCCACGGGTCAGCTCGGCGCGCTCCGCGATCCGGTCGATCTTGGCGTCGGCGTATCCCCGCTCGGCGAACTCCTCCCTTGCCGCGGCCAGCACGGCCGCTCGGGTGCGTTCCTGTTGTTGCGCCCGGGTCAGCCGGACCATCGCCACCCCTCCACTTCGCTCACGCGCCCACGATACTCTTATCATTCGAATGCTCTTATCATCCGAAGACGGACCTCAATCAGGGCAGCCCTGAAGACTCGCCATATCCTTTGTGCGTGACCACAAAAGTGTCAGTGGAGGACCTGCTGCGCTCTCCGGCCCTCCAGCTGCGGCTGCTGGCCGGCGAGGCGGGACTGGGACGGTCGGTGTCGTGGGCGCACGTCAGCGAGCTCGACGACCCCACGCCCTGGCTGCTCGGCGCGGAGGTCATCATGACGACGGGCATCGCGATCCCGCGCCAGGCCGCCCGGCAACGGGCCTATCTGGAACGGCTCGACGACGCGGGCGTGTCCGCGCTCGCCCTGTCGGCCCAGCTGCACGTGCCGCCGCTGCACCACACCTTCATCGAGGCCGCTGAGGAGCGGGGGTTCCCCGTGCTCGAGGTGCCGCTGGCGGTGCCGTTCATCGCGATCGCCCAGGAGGTGGCCGCGGCCGTGCAGGAGGACGCCAGGCACCGCCTCGGCGCGCAACTCCAGGTGTTCGGAGCGCTGCGCTGGCTGGCGGCCGAGGACCTCGACACTGCGACGTTGTTCAAACGCCTCGAACGGCTGTCCGGCTACGAGGTCTACCTCTGCACCCCGCAGGGGCGGTCGTTGTTGCCGGGAGTGCCGGTGCCCGATGTCGCCGTGCTCCCTTCCCAGCCGGAAGCGCCGCCCACCATTCCCGGTGGCTTCGTCCTGCCCGTGCCGGCGCCGGGCGGGCCCGCGGGCTTTCTCGTCGCCTTCGAGCGCCAGGGCGCCAGGCCCGCCGGGCTGGCCGTGGTGCAGCACATCGCCACGGTGGCCGCTCTGCAGGTGGCCATGGCGCGCCACGAGCGCGAGACATTGCGCCGCCAAGGTGCGGAGACCCTGTCCGAGCTGCTCCAGGACGTGCTCGACCCGGCCGCGGCGCGGCGGCGGCTGGTCAGAATGGGGTTGCCCGTGGATGCCGAGCTGGCCCTCCTCGTGATCAGGAACGTGCCCGACGAGGCCATCCACGCCGCGCTCGACGATCAGCCGCACCTCATGCTGCGCAGGGGCGACGACCGCTACGTGCTCGGCTCACCCGCACTCGGCGCCGCGATCGCCGCGCTGCCGGACGTGGCGGCGGGCATGAGCAGGCCGTTCCCGGCAGGGGAGTCCCTGCAGGTTCCCAAACGGGAGGCGGGGTGGGCGGCGTCCTCGGCCGCCGAGTCGGGCCGCGCTCTGGTCCACTACGGTGACGACACCACCGGCAGGTGGCTGCCCGACGACCCGTGGGCGCTCACCGCCCTGGTGGAGAACGTCCTCGGGAAGGTGCTCGCCTACGACTCCGCGCACGGCTCCCACCTGCTGACGTCCGTGCGGACGTGGATGGAGCGCGACCGGCGCACCGAGGAAGCCGCGACCGCGCTGCACATCCATCCCAACACGCTGGCGTACCGGCTGCGCAGGTTCGCCGAGCTGACGGGCCGCGATCTGACGTCCACCGCGGCGTTCGCCGAGGTCTGGCTGGCCCTGCGGGCCGGCCGCCAGCTCGGCCTCGTGGACTGACCAGGCCTTCACCCGAGCCGCCCCGCATCCTGGCCTGTCCGGGTAGGGGGCGACCGGCCTGGTCACGCGCGACCACCGCGACCGCCGCCACCGCGCCGGTGCGGACCAGCAGCGTGCCGTCCGGCGCTCAGGTAGCTCCGCCACAGCACGCCGGTCTTACGCAACTGCTCGACATGGTCCAGGGAGGTCACGGGGAAACGGTGACAATCCGCCCGTCCCTTTCGCCTCCCAGACGCCGAAAACGGTCTAGCCGCCGGGCAGGACGCGAACCTCGGCGCCGGGCAGGCCGGTCCACCAGCGGTCGTAACGGCGGTAGACCCGAGGTTCGCGATCGGCCAGGAACGCCGTGAGGGCCTTGGCCTCGGCGCCGAGCCCGTCCCATGCCTCGTCGGGGAGCCGGTGGAACGCGGTGGCTTCGATCCCCGTCTCGGTGGGCCGCCACACCCCGGCGACGTGGCCGTCGACGAGCAGCGTCGGCAGCACGTCTCCGTTCGACCGGGTGACCAGCCGCCGGAAATCAGGCGGGACGACCCGGCTGCGGTCGGCGTAGGCGAGCAGGACGCTGTCCCACATGGCCATCAGCCGCGGCGGGGCCGGCGTGTCCTCGGGAGGGCACGGTGCGCCGGGGACGTCGAACAACTCCGTGCCGTCCGGTCCTTCCAGCCGCTCCAGCACGCCGGAGAGCGCCTGAAGGGCCTCCCGCGCCCGGGCCCGCTGGACCAGGGCGAACTGCGCCACGTCCGCCACGGACGCGGGCCCGAACCCCTCCAGATAGCGCAGGACCAGCGTCCGCAGGCAGACGTCGGGTAACGCGGCTGCGCCGGGCGCCGGGGCGGCGACGTACGAGGGCCGGGGGCCGAACGACCACGGCCCGCCGGTAGGAGCGTGCAGCAGCGGAGAGAACGACCGCATCGCCCACCACACGCCTTTCGGCAGGAGTGCCACCCGCTCGGACAGCCACGCCTCGATCTCGGCCGCCGTACGAGGCCGGCCGGTGAACTCCAGCAGGTGCGGCACGAGTGCGTCGGCGTCGGCGGCGGACAGCCCGCTCCCCGTGAAGCGGCGATCGCCAAGCCTGGCGGCGCGGAGGGTCGGCTGCATGGCCGCGTGCATGACCGGATGGTCGTCCGCGTGCACCACGTGCAGGGTGATCCGCATCAATGTCGCCTTCACCAGCGCCTGGTCGCGGAAGGCGACGTCGAGCCCGGCCGGGTCGAAGCCGGCGAGCCGGTTCCACAGCGCGATGTAGGGCGAGGCCGGCTGCTGTGCCTGCAGGGCGACGACGCGGCGGACCGCGTCCGCGACGCCGAGCGCCTCCCGGTGGAGGAGCAGTTGCCGGGCGAGCGTGGCCCGGTTGAGCTCCCGTGCACTCATCGGCATGCCGACAGTCTCTCGCCGATCAGACGGTCTGGTCACGTCCGCTGACGATCAGACGCTTGCCGAGACGCTGGCCCGGGGCCTCCACCAGGTGGTACGTCATGACGCTGAGCGGGATCAGAACCGCGAAGTACAGGACCAGGTCCGGCAGTACGTACAGCAGCAGCGGGTGCAGCAGGTAGAGGGAGAAGCTGATCACACCGAGCTGCGCCGACCACCGCGGGAACGCCCGCCGGCGCAGCGCCAGCGCCAGGGCGAAGACCCCGAACGCCAGCACGACCGCCGGCGCCCACGCGGGGTCGTCCTTGGCGGGGATCGCGCAACCCAGCACCACAGCCACCGCGGCGGCGGCCGTGCGCCAGGTGATGGTGCCCTGTTCGGCGCGGTACACGGCGGTTCCCGCGAACATCGTCGCCAGGATGATCACGCCCTGCCAGGTGCCGGCCCGGCTGCCCAGCACCACCAGCGCCAGGCCCAGGAGCCCGCCCGCGACCGCGGCCGCCGTACGGGTCCTGCCGTGCCCCAGCGCGCTCACCGCGATCGCCGCGACGACCGCCAGGCCGAGCAGCGCGGCGGTCACGTCGGCCCGGCCGCCGATCGTCGCCCGTGGGAGCAGCAGGCCCACGGGCACGGCGGCCACGGCCAGGGCAATGGCGATGCCCACCGACCGGTGTGCCTGCCGCACCGTGAACAACGCGACGCTCATCAGGTAGAACGCCATCTCGTACGAGAGCGTCCAGGTCACGCTGATGACGGCGGGCAGATTGAGCAGTTCCTGCAGCATCGTCAGGTTGCCGAGCACGACCAGAGGCAAGGGCCGCTCGCCCAGTCCGGGGTGGAGGGCGAGCACGCCGATCTGCGCAAGCAGCAGGGCCAGGCCGCAGGCGGCGAGCAGGAGAGGCAGGAGGCGGAAGGCCCGGCCGGTCCAGAAGGCGCGCACATTGCCGCGCCGCTCCAGGGAGGCCGGGATGATGTAGCCACTGACCAGGAAGAACACGAACACGCCCCACGTGCCCAGATCGATCCGCCGATCCACCTCCGCCCAGATCGCTGGGATGAAGGTCCAGCCGGCGTGGTGCATCGTGACGGCCAGCGCGGCCGGTCCCCGCAGGGCGTCCAGCCAGGCCAGCCGGGCGGGGGCCGCGAACATTTGCGCGAGTCTAGACCATCACGGGCTCACCTCCCGAACTAGTTGACAGTTGCTTTTTTATTGACACTTGTCCATTATCTTGAGGTATGTCACTGAAGGCGGGCTCCATCGCTCCCGCTCAGGACCGCCGGGTGCGCCGTACGCGCGGCGCACTCATGCGGGCCGCCATCGCCCTGGTCGCCGAACGAGGCACGTCGGCCGTCCCGATCTCCGACCTCGCGACGGCCGCGGACGTGAGCAGGCAGGTGGTGTACCAGCAGTTCGGCGACCGCGACACGCTGCTGCTGGAAGCCGCTCTCGACCTCGCCCGGCGCGAGTTGCTGCTGCGCATCGAGGACATCTCGCCCTCATGGGACAAGGGCGGCCGGGCGCTGGCCGCGATGCGGCACTTCGCCGAACACCGGCCGTTCTACCGGGCGATGTTGACCAGCTCGATCGGGTTCGCCCTGAACAAGGCGCTGTCCGAACTGCTGATGCCGGTCAATCGGCAGCTCGTCCGCCGGTTCTACGGTGATCGGCTCGATCCGCGCACGGCCGACGACCTCGCCATGTTCCTGACCGGCGGCGGGGCCGCCTTCGTCAACGCCTGGCTGGTGGAGGGGGACGATCCGCTCGACCCCGAGGAGTTCACCGAACGGCTCATCCGGATGATGCACGTCCTCCTCGAGCACAAGGAACAGGACCGGTGAACATGATCAGTCATCTCCTCCAGCGCCGGCTCAAGCTGCCCCCGCCGTCGACCAGGAAGCTCGTCGTCCAGCGGAATCTGCGCGTGCCGATGCCCGACGGCGTCGAGCTGCTGGCCGACCGGTGGGCGCCGCGGGCCGGGGGCGAGGCGCTGCCGACCGCGCTGATCCGCTGCCCGTACGGCCGGCGGGGCGTGCTGGCCCTGGCCATGGCCAGGCCGCTGGCCGAACGCGGATTCCAGGTGCTGATCCAGAGCACCCGCGGCGGCTTCGGCTCCGGCGGCGCCTTCGACCCGCTGCGGCAGGAGCGCGAGGACGGCCTGGCCACGCTGGACTGGCTGACCAAGCAACCCTGGTTCTGCGGCTCCATCGTCCTGGTGGGCGTCAGCTATATGGGTTATGTGCAGTGGGCCGTCGCCGACGCCCTGCCGCCCGAGGTCAAGGCGATGATCCCGCAGGTGACCGAATCAGCCCTGACCCTGGAGTTCCTCCGCAAGGACGGCATGTCGCTGGAGACCCCCTTCGGCTGGGGCGCCCAGGTCGCCGTACAGGAACGTCCTTGGGCGATGCTCCGCCAGCCCTTGCACTTCAGGAAGGTACGCCGCGCCCTGAACACGCTTCCGCTCAACCAGGCCGATGTCGCCGCCATCGGTTGCCGCTCCGACTACATCCAGGACATCCTCACCTGCGACGCCGACGACCCGCGCTGGTCCGGCCTCGACCACAGCCACAGGGTGGCCCAGGTGAGCGTGCCGGTCAGCTCGATCGGCGGCTGGTTCGACATCTTCCTGCCCGGCCAGCTCCGCGACTTCCGGACTCTGCAGGAGGCGGGCCGGCCTGCGCGGCTGACGATCGGGCCGTGGACGCACACGGCGTTCACCAACAACGGGGTGCTGGAGGCCATCGAGTTCGGGCTCGCCCATGCACGCGGCGAGCAACCCCCGCACCGCTCGCCGGTGCGGCTGTACGTCATGGGCGAGGAAGCCTGGCGCGACTTCGCGTCCTGGCCGCCGCCCGGCTACTCACCGCAACGCTTCCACCTCCAGCCCGCCCGTGCGCTGTCCGCCGACCTGCCCGGCGACTCGGAACCCGACCGGTACCGCTACGACCCGGCGGACCCGACCCCCGCGGTCGGCGGCGTGGTCATGAACGGCGGCGGCCGCGTCGACAACGGGTCCCTGGAAGCCCGCACGGACGTGCTGACCTACACCACGGCCGTGCTCGACCAGGACGTCGAGGTCATCGGCGAGGTCGGCGCCGAGATCTGGTTCCGCTCCAGCCTGCCCTACGCCGACGTGTTCGTCCGGCTCTGTGACGTCGACCCGAGCGGCCGCTCGTCCAACGTCTGCGACGGCCTGGTCAGCTTGTCCGGCGCCGACGAGGTCACCCGCGCCGCGGTCAGGCTCTGGCCGACCGCGTACCGGTTCAAGCGCGGCCACCGCATCAGGGTCCAGGTCTCCAGCGGTGCCTTCCCTCGCTACGCCCGCAACCCCGGCACCGGCGAATCCCGCGCCACCGCCACCACCCTCCGGGCCGCGGATCAGGAGGTCTACCACGACGCCGCACATCCCTCGGCGGTGATCCTCCCCATCCGGAGCGCCTGATCCGGCTAGCTGGAGAGCTGGTCGGCGCGGTCGAGGAGGGCGTGGCGTTCGGGTTCGAGGTGGGAGAGGGCGGCGGCCTGGCGGAACAGGGCGGCGGCGCGGTCCCGGTCGCCGGCGCGGGCGGTGAGGTCGCCCTCCGCCGCGAGGGCCGGCGCGTAGTCGTCGAGCGCGCCACCGGCGCGGGCCGCGGCGACCAGTGCCAGCCCGGCCTTGGGCCCGTACGCGTAGCCGTGCGCGACGGCACGATTCAGCTCGATCACCGGTGAGGGCTGGATCCGGGCGAGCTCGTCGTACCAGGTCGCGATCGCCGGCCAGTCGGTGGCGTCGGCGGACGTCGCGGTGGCGTGGCAGGCGGCGATCCGGGCCTGCAGCGCGTACGGGCCGTCCTGCCGCGCATGCGGGCCGTTCTTCCCCGCCCTGGCCAGGATTTCCAGGCCTTCGGCGATCGCCGCGTGGTCCCAGCGAGACCGGTCCTGCTTGTCGAGGGTGAGCAAATTGCCGTCGGCGTCGCGGCGGGCGTCACGCCGCGAGTGCTGGAACAGGAACAGGGCCAGCAGCGCGGAGATCTCCGGCTGGTCCGGCATGAGCTGCTCCAGCAGCCGGACGAGGCGGATCGCCTCGTCCGCGAACGCGGGCTCGCCGCCGGCGTCGTAGCCCCGGGTGAACAGCAGGTAGAGCACGGCGAGCACGCCGGGCAGCCGCTCGGCGAGCGCCGGGCCGGTCGGCACCCGGTACGGGATGCCGGCGTCCGCGATCTTCGTCTTGGCCCGGGTCAGGCGGCGGGTCATGGTCGACTCGCTGACGAGGAAGGCCCGCGCGATGTCGGCGGTCGGTATACCGCAGATCGTACGGAGCGTCAATGCCACGCGTGCTTCGAGCCGGAGCGCGGGGTGGCAGCAGGTGAAGATCAGTCGCAGCCGGTCGTCCACGACGTCCTCCTTCCGCACGGGGGCGGGACCGGTGTCGGTGAGGGTGAGGGACGCCAGCTCCTGCAGCTTGCGGCGCTCGGTGGAGACCCGTCGCAGGACGTCGATGGCGCGGTTGCGGGCCACCGTCATGAGCCAGCCGCCGGGGTTGGCGGGGACGCCCTCCGCGGGCCAGCGTTCGAGGGCCAGCGTCAGCGCCTCCTGCGCGCAGTCTTCGGCCAGCGTCCAGTCGCCGGTGACGCGGATCAGCGTGGCGACGATCCGCGCGAAAGCGTCTTTGCCGACGACGCCGACCACCTGCGCGACGTCCACGCCCTCCCCGTCGGCGGCGGCCTGTGCCGCGCCGCCGCAGACGGGATTCGCGTCAGTCACGCTGCCGGAACGGGAGGTCGGCGAACGGGCGCAGCTCGATCCGTCCTGCTCTGGCCATGGGGTGGGTGCGGGCGACTTCGATCGCCTCGTCCAGGTCCGCGCATTCGAGGAGGTCGTAGCCCACGATCACCTCTTTGGTCTCCGTGAACGGGCCGTCGGAGACCAGCAGCTCGCCGTTGCGCACACGCACCGTCGTCGCCGTGGTCGTCGCGGCCAGCTCGTGGCCGTCCAGGCGCCGGCCGCGGGCGTCGTTCTCCGCCACCCACGTGTCGATGTCGGGCAGGTCGGCCTTGTCGGTGTCCGGCTCGGTGTCGGTGCAGACGAACATCATGTACTTCATCTCGCGCTCCTTCATGTCAGGATCTCACCCCTATGACGAACGGGTGCCGCCCTTCCGGACAGGCGCGCCGTGAAAACTTCCCGGCCCGTGCGTCCGGCCGGCCAGCGGGGTGACGTCCCGCGGTTTCTCGACGTCGATGCACCAGGGTGGGGGCTTCTTTGCGACCGAAATGCGCGGATGTCCCTCGATCAGCAGGTGAAGGGCGGGAGGTCGCCGGTGCTGATGCGGGTGCGGGCCCGCCGGCACCCCTGCTGGAAGCTGCTCAGGCGGCTGCGGACCCGCTCCGGCGAGAGCCGGGGGATGGGGGCGACGCCTCGGGGCGCGGACGTGGTTTCTGCCGTGCCCGGCACCAGATTGGCCTTGGGGACGCGTTTGGGCAGGCCGGACGTGGTGGCGCCGGCGTCGGACGGGCTGGCCGCGGCCTCGGCGGCGCTCCAGCCGGCGTCGGCCTTGGCCGAGCCCCACGTCGCGCCACCGGCATCGCCACGCTCGAACCAGGCCGACTGGACCTGCGCGAAGATCGGCAGATAGTCGTCGTCAGCGCCCCGGTCAGGCCGGACGGCCGGGATCGGGCCGGTCATGGCCGCCGCATCGGCATCGGTCCGGGGCAGCCGGCTGCCCGCCGCCGCATCGGGGCGCGTGACGGGGGTCGGGCCGGTGGGCGTTCTCCCAGGGCGGGGAGTGGGGAGGGCGGGGTCGGTGGCGAAGGAGGGCCAGTCGGTGGCGGCCGGTGCGAACCGGCTGGGACGGCAGGCGGCGTCCCATCTGCCCGATGGCGGCGGGGCCGGGAAGGCCTGGCCGGGCGGGACCGTGGCATACGCGGGGACGGGGGCGTGCAGCAGCGCGTCGGGCAGGAGCACCATGGCGATCAGGCCGCCCGTCTCGTGCGGACGCAGGTGCACGCGAATGCCGTGGCGGTAGGCCAGCCGGGCCACCACGTACAGCCCCATGCGGCGCGAGACCGACACGTCCACCTCGGGCACGCGGGCCAGGCGCTCGTTGGCCCGCAGCAGTTCGTCATCGGTCATGCCGATGCCGGTGTCGGTGACCGACACCATGATGTCGCCCTCGATCGTGCCGGTGGAGACGAGCACGCGGGACTCGCGCGGCGAGAAGGACAACGCGTTCTCGATGAGCTCGGCCAGCAGATGGACGGTGTCGTTGACCACCGGCCCGGCGAGCGCGCCGTTCGCGGTGATCTCGACGGCGACGCGCTGGTAGCCCTCCACTTCGGACAGGGCGGCGCGGACGACGTCGGTCAGGCCCACCGGGTGGTTCCACCGCCTGGGCGGTTCCTGGCCGGCCAGGATGAGCAGGCTCTCGTTGTTACGCCGCATACGTGTCGCCAGGTGATCGAGTGCGAAGAGGTCGGCCAGCCGCCGCTCGTCCTCCTCGCCCTGCTCGAGTCCGTCGATGAGCTTGATCTGCCGCTGGACCAGCGTCTGGCTGCGCCTGGACAGGTTGACGAACATGGCGTTGATGTTCGCGCGCAGCCGGGACTCCTCCCCGGCCAGCCGGATGGCCTCGCGATGCACCTCGTCGAAGGCCCTGGCGACCTCCCCGACCTCGTCACAGGAGTCGACGTCGATGGGCGCGACGGTGAACGTCGATTCGTCACCGGTCTCCCGCAGCCGGCGCACCGTGCTGGGCAGCCGTATGCCTGCGATGTCCAGGGCCTCCCTGCGCAACCTGCGGAGCGGTCCGACCAGGGACTGAGCCACGAAGGTGGTGACCAGCAGCACGAACAGCAGGAGCAGGAGGATGTAGGTGGCGGCCACGACGGCGTCGTGGCGCGCGGCGTCCTCCAGTGTCCTGCTCTGCACGATGATCGACGCGCCGAGCCTCTTCTGCACCGTCCACATGCCGTCGACGGTGCCGCTCACCGCCGCGAACCAGAAGCCGGCGTCCTCGTTGCTTTCCGGCGCGATGTCAATGGGGCCGCTCTGCCCGGCCTGCGCGAGGGCACGCAGCCGGATCACTTCGGCCCGGTCGACCAGCGTGCCGGTGACGGTGTCGTCGTACGCCTGCCGATCCCGCAGCGTGGCCACCGATCGGAAGACTTCCAGCTCGCTGTCCTGCTGGGCCCGGGCGGCCATGAACCGGTCGAGCTCGCCGCTCTGGAAGCGGCCCGCCGAGGCCACCGCCGCGAGCAGACCGCGCTGCTGCGATGCGGCCTCGTGTGCTTTGGCCAGCGCGGACAGCGCCCGCACGCCCGCGGCCAGCGCCTCGTCCTCGCCGCCCTGGCCGATCTCGTCGTGGAACTGCTGGAAGGCGCCGATGATCGAGGCGTACCTCGTCAGCGTGGGCAGGGCGAGCACCTCGGTCCTCAGCACCGTGGTGCGGGCCGCGCCGATCTCGGGCAGGCGGGTGAGGATCTGGCGGCTGAGCGTCCACGCGCTCTCGCCGTGGTCGGTGGTGACCGCGGCGGCCTTCGCGCGCATGCCGGCGGCGGCCTTGTCGACGACGGCGAACTGCGCGCGCAGCGGCTCCTCCCGCTCCGGCGTGCGACCGGCGGCGATGTAGTGCATCGCCAGGTCACGCTCGAGCGCGAGCTGATGGGCGACCTCGGTGATCGACGCGCTGAGCTCGGCCTTCTCCAGGATGCGGTGGTACTGGCCGGCCGCGTTCCACGAGGCGATGACCTGCTGCGCCCCGACCAGAACGCCCAGCGCGGTCGGAATGAGGATCAGCGCGATCAACCGCGAGCGCACTTTCAAATCGCGGAGCCGGAATCGGCGACGACGTGCGCCCTTCGTCCGGTTATGCGCTGGTTTGGGGGCAAAGGGAGGGCTATAAGGACGAGTGTCCACAGTCGCAGGATTCACCCGACTGGCTCCCTCTCACCGAAACGGCGTCTTGGTACGGGAAGTGCTTCAGCACACCCTGTGCAGGGAGAGCCATTTGAGCATACCGGGATCAGATGGGCCAGTCTCGCAAGACTTACAAAAAAACTGACTATCCAGAAAATGCCTGACTGACTCATATTTCGGACATGTGGTGACAACTGGTGACGATTGACTGAGTCGTAAATCAGGATCCTTTCATGGCAATCCCTGGAGCGGGTAAGATCACCGCCCGGCCTTTCCGCGCTTGACCCGCCAAGGGAGAATTCATGGAATCGGGGCCTTTCCGGGCTTGGCTGGCGGTGCTCGGCACGATTCTCGTGACCGCGGCGTGCACCGGCGTGGCCGCCGGACCGGCTCCGAGCAGCGGGGCGGGGCCAGGCGGCCTGGAGAAGACCTCGCTGCTCATCGGCATCAGCCCCACTCCGTCCTCCGCCGGGGTGTTCATCGCCGACCGCAAGGGTTTCTTCAAGGAGGAAGGCCTGACCGTCACGATGGAGACCATCCAGGCTCCGCAGGCGGTGATGCCCAGGATCCTCAACGGCGACATCGACGTCTTCAAGGGCAGCTACGTCTCGCTCATCAACGTTCAAGGCAGCGGCACGGCGCGGCTGAAGATCCTCTACGATGCGCTGCAGGCCTCGCCGGGCATCGCCGGCGTCGTGGTGCCGCAGGATTCGGAGTTGCAGAAGGCTCAGGACCTCAAGGACAAGACGATCGCCGTCAACTCGCTCAACAACCTGGGCACGATGTCCGTGAGTGCCCACCTGAAGCCCTACGGGCTGACGCCGGAGCAGGTGAAGTTCGTCGTCGTGGACTTCCAGAACCAACTGGTCGCGCTCAAGAACAAGCAGGTGGACGCGGCGTGGATGGTCGAGCCGTTCCTGTCCAGTGCCCAGAACGCCGGTGTGCGGCTGCTGCTGGACACCAACACCGGGCCGACCGACAAGCTGCCGATCGACGGGTGGGCCGCGACGGAGGACTGGGTGCGCCGGCATCCCAAGACCGCGGCCGCCTTCCAGCGCGCCCTGGCCAAGGGGCAGGCGCTGGCCGCGACCGACCGCGTCCTGCTGGCCGAGACCGTCGCCGGCTACACCCAGACACCCAAGGAAGCGGCGATGACCATGGCGATGGGGACCTTCCCCACCTCGCTCAACCCCACCCGCATCCAGCGCGTCTCCGATTTGATGTTCGAGTTCGGCTACCTCAAGAACAAGGTCGACGTTGCGTCGATGGTGGCCGCCGGTCCCGGCCGGTAGCCGCGAGGCGCGCTCCACGAAGGAAAGGCAGTGGCATGAAGCTGGTCAGGATCGTCGTCGCGGGTGTGGCGGTCGCGCTGACATTGAGCGCGTGCGGAGGAGGGGGCGAGGCCGGCACGGGCGGCACCGCGTCCAGCGGCGGCTTGGAGAAGACACAGCTCTTGATCGGCGTGGTGCCGGTGCCGTCGTCGGCGCCGTTGTTCATCGCGGAGAAGCGGGGCTTCTTCAAGGAGGAAGGGCTGACCGTCAAGACCGAGATCATCCAGGCGCCGCAGGCGGTCATGCCGAAGATCCTCAACGGCAGCATGGACGCCTTCTTGACCAGCTATGTGTCACTGATGGCCATCAATGACTCGGGCGCGGCCAAACTGAAGCTCTTCCAGCACAGCCAGGAGGCCGCCCCGAATGTGGCCGGCGTCGTGGTGGCCAAGGACTCGCCGATCAAGACGGCCGCCGACCTCAAGGGCAAGACGATCGCGGTCAACGTGCTGAAGGCGCTCGGGCAGACGCTGACCAACGCCCACCTGCAGGAGGCGGGGCTCAAGCCGGAGGACGCCAAATACGTCCCCGTGCCGTTCGCCGACCAGCTCAGCGCGCTGTCCTCCGGCAAGGTAGACGCGGCCTGGCTGGTGGAGCCGTTCCTGACCGCCGCCAAGAAGGGCGGCGCCACCCAGATCATCGACACGACCAGCGGCGTCACGGCCGGCGTGCCGATCGACGGGTGGGGCGTGAGCGAGGACTGGCTGGCCAAGAACCCGAAGACGGCCGCCGCCCTGCACCGTGCGCTGGCCAAGGCCCAGCAGATCGCCGGCTCCGACCGCAAGGCGATCGACGAGGTCGTGCCGACGTACACGCAGATCCCGGCGGACGCGGCGGCGGCCATGACACTCGGCACGTTCTCGTTGCAGGCCGACAAGGCCGGCGTGCAGAAGCTGGCCGATCTGCTGCACGGCTACGGCTACCTCAAGGCGAAGGTGGACGCGGCGCAGCTGTTCGCGCCGATGAGCGGATGACCGGCGGGCGCCTGGAGCGGGGGATCCTGGGTGCCGTCGGCATCATAGGGTTCCTCGCCGTCTCCGAGCTGGCGGGACGGGCCGGGCTCGTTCCCGACGTGATGCCGTACATGTCGGATGTGCTGGCGACGGCGGCGCGGCTGCCGGCGGAGGAGCAGTTCCGCGCCGACGTGCTGGCCACGCTGGCGGCCTGCCTGAACGGGCTGGCGATCGCCATCGCGGTGGCCGTGCCCGCGGGGCTGCTGCTCGGCACGGTGCCGTTCCTGGAGCGCTCGACGCGGCCCCTGGTGGAGTTCCTGCGGCCGATCCCGTCGGTGTCGCTGATCCCGGTGGCCGTGTTCGTCTTCCCGGACAGCCACGACGCCAAGACGGCGCTGATCTTCTACACCTGCTCGTGGCCGGTGCTGATCAACACGCTGTACGGCCTGAGCGACGTCGACCCGCTGGCCAAGGACACGCTGCGGAGCTTCGGCTTCGGCCCGCTGGCGGTGGTGCTGCGGGTGAGCCTGCCGAGCGCGGCGCCGTTCATCGCCACCGGCGTGCGCATTGCCGTGTCCGTCACCCTCATCGTGGCGGTGAGCGTGGAACTGCTGGCGCCGGGCGGGGGCGGGATCGGCGCGTTCCAGTCGCTGGCGGGCAGCGCGAACCGGGCCGATCGGGTGTTCGCGGCCGTCGTGTGGGCCGGCCTCATCGGGCTGGCCGCCAACCTGCTGTTCACGGCCGCCGAGCGGCGCGTGTTCCGCTGGCACCGGGCCCGTACGGGGGAGGCCGCATGACCCGGCGTTCGCCCTGGCAGCGGCCGGCGCGGTATTGGCCGCTGCCCGTGGCCGTCATCGCCTGGGAGCTGGCCACCCGCTCTGCGCAGGCCGCCTATTTCCCGCCGCCGTCGCGCATCGCGGCCCGGTTGCACGAGATGTGGTTCTCCGGGCCGCTCTGGCGGATGTTCCTGACCGACGAGGCCGTCGCCGACCTGCTGCCGAGCCTGGGCCGGTTGTTCGCCGGCTGGGGCATCGCGTGCGCGGCCGGCGTGCTGGCGGGGGTCGCGCTCGGCCGCTCGTACCTGCTGTCGGCGCTGGTGGAACCGCTGGTGCACTTCGGCAGGTCGGTGCCGCCCGCGACGCTGCTGCCGGTCTTCCTGCTGCTGTTCAAGATCGGCACCCCGATGGAGCTCGCCTCGATCGTGTACGGCGTCATCTGGCCGGTGCTGATCAACTCCATGGACGGCGCCCGCCACGTCGACCTCCAGTACATCGAGACCGGCGCCGTCTACCGGCTGAGCGCCTGGCAGCGGCTCACAAGGATCATCCTGCCCGCCGCCGCCCCGAAGATCTTCGCCGGGCTGCGGCTGAGCGTGTCCCTGGCGCTGATCATGATGATCATCTCGGAGCTGGTCGGCAGCAGCGAAGGCATCGGCCACCGCATGCTGGAGGCGCAGAGCCAGTTCGACATCCCCGCCATGTGGGCCGTGATCGTGCTGCTCGGGCTGCTCGGCATCGCGCTCAACACCGCGTTCCTGGGGGTCGAGCGGCTGCTGTTGTCCTGGCACCGCGGCGCCCGCGGTTAGCCGTACAGCCGCTTGATCGTCTCGGCCTGCCGGGTGCGGAACCACGCGCGGTCCCTGGTGCCGGAGGCCAGCCCGCCAGGGCGCTCGCCGTCGTGCCTGGCGTACTCCTCGGCCCACAACCCGGTTTTCACCCGGCTCGGCAGGTTGGCCATGCCGGGCCGCCGCCGAGCCCGGCGCAGGACGGTGAGGTCGAGCTCGGCCGCGGCGACCAGCGACTCGCCCGCGCCTGCCTGCGCGAGCACCCGCCCCTCGTGGTCGATCAGCTCGGAGCCGCCGTTGGTCGAGTCGCCGGGGATGGCGATGCCGGACAGGCCGCCGGTGTTGGCCGACACCACGTAGGCGAGGTTCTCCACCGCTCGGGCCCGGCGGGCGATCGCCTTGGGCGTCAGCGCCGGGGACGACGCCTCGGAGGTGGGGTGGCAGAACACCTCCGCGCCGCGCAACGCCAGCGCGCGGGCCAGCTCCGGCATCAGGATCTCCTCCGAGGCCAGCACCGCCAGGTTGCCGATCTCGGTGCGGGCCACCGGCAGCACGCCGTCCATGCCGTAGATCTCCACGTAGTCGCCCCACACGTCGTACGGGGTCGGCGTGAACATCGAGTGCAGCCTGCGGTACCGCAACACCGTCTTCCCGGCTGGAGAGAGGATCACCGACGCCTGGAAGTACAGCTCGGGGAAGTGCTCGTCACGCTCGTAGGCGTTCACGCACAGGTACACGTCGTGCGTGACGGCGATCCCGGCGAGCGCCCGGTACTCCGGGCCGCCGGGATCGAGCGCGGCCTGCTCGCGCCACTCGGCGAAGCTCTCCCGCATCGGGAACCCGGTCAGCACGTACTCGGACAGCACCACCAGCCGCAGGCCGGGCCCGAGCCACGCCTTCGAGCCGCCGACCTGCGCGCCGATGCGCTCGATCGCGGCACGGATCTCGGCCCGCGGATCGGCGGCCCCGTTGATGGACTGGGTCCGCACCTGCAGCGCCAGCGCGGTGAACGCCGTCATCCCACGCGCCTCTCGTCGATCAGGGTGCGCCGCACGCACACGCCGTCCTCCAGCCACTGCCAGACCCGGCTGCGCGACCTGCCGTCCTCGCTCAGCACGATCATCTCGTACAACCGGAGCGGCTGCCCCTTGTACTGCCAGGTGAGGTAGATCGTGCTGTCGTCCACCTCCCAGAACACGCCCGTGAGCCGCTCGGTGTCGAACCCGCACCGCCCGCCGCCGAGATAGGTGCCGGGGAACTCGTGCACCTCGGTGCGCCCGTCGTCCCAGGTGTAGCGGTTGACCTGGTGATAGGCGGCGTCGCCGACGATGCGGCAGGTCATCTGGACGCGGTGCCGGTCGAGCAGGGTCCCGTCGCGGCCGAGGTGCCGGTATTCGCCCGCCCACTCGCCCTCGTGCCGGGCCAGCAGCGGCATGTCCGCCCGCAGTCCCATCCGGTTACTCCTTCGTCGCATGCCACCACGGGTCGGCGGCGTCGGATCGGTTGACCAGGAAGGCCCGGCGGCGCAGGAACCGGCTGATGGAGGCGGGACCCATGCGGGAGCCGCCGAGCCCGGACAGCCGGAAGGAGTGTTTCTCGCCTTCGTGCACGAGCGCGGTCAGCGAGGCGTCGTTGACGCTGACCGCCCCGGCGTGCAGCCGGGCCGCCACGGCTCTGGCCTCCTCCTCCGTGGCGGCGAATACGGCGGCCGACAGCCCGTACACCGAGTCGTTGGCCAGCGCGACCGCCTCGTCCGGCCCGTCCACGGCCATGACGGGCAGCAGCGGGCCGAACGTCTCCTCCGTCATCACCAGCATCGTGTGATCGACCCCGGACAACACGGTCGGGCGGCACCAGTGGCCGCCGCCGTGCCGCTCGATCTCCCCGCCCGTGTGCACGACCGCTCCCTTGGCCACGGCGTCGGCGAGGTGCGCGGCGAGCACATCGGGCTGCTCCGGCGCGATGATCGGGCCGATCGGCCCACCCTCGCAGGTCAGGCCCACCTGGGCGGCCTTGTCCGCGAGCAGCGTCAGGAACTCGTCGTGGACCTCCCGCGCCACGTAGACGCGTTCGATGGACTGGCAGGACTGCCCGGCGTTGGCGGTGCCGCCCCACAGGATCGCCGACGTCGCCCGGTCGAGGTCCGCGCCGGCCAGCACGATCGCCGGGTCCTTGCCACCGAGCTCCAGGTACGCGGGCACGAACGCGCGGGCGGCGGCCTGCGCCACCAGCCGCCCGGTCGGCACGCTGCCGGTGAACACCACGGCGTCCACCAGGTCCACCAGCGCCGAACCCGTCGCCCCGTCGCCCTCCACGACCCGCAGCGGCAACCCGTCGGGCACCAGCCGCATGAGCGGCTCGATGAACCTGGGCGTCACCTCACTCGGCTTCACCACCACCGCGCACCCGGCGGCCAGCGCCGGCACGGCGTCGATGAGGCCGAGCAGCAGCGGGAAGTTCCACGGGGTGATCGCCCCGACCAGCTCGTACGGCACCAGATCCCCGCCGACGTGCACGCCGGGCAGCGAGGCGGGGAACTCGGCGGGCGGCGCCAGCAGCGCGGGCGCCTGGCGTACCCACCGGTCGATGAGCCCGGCCACGATCTGCCGCTCCAGCAACGACTCCGCCACCCTGCCGGTGTCGGCCACCAGCGCGGCCAGCAGCTCGTCGTCGGCGGCGAGCGCGGCCCCGAACCGCGACAGCAGCGTGCCACGGTCGGCGTCCCGCCAGGCCGGGGCCATCATGCGCAGCTCGGCCGCGACGCCGGCCAGCCGGTCGGGCGGGACGGGCGCGAGCGGCCGCTCGATCCGGCCGGTGACCGGGTTGCGGACGTTCATGAGCGACCCTCCGTGCGGAGAAGGAAGCGAACAACCTCCCATTGTGATCATGCCGGGCGAAGGGTTGTCCAGACCGCCGATCAACTGCGCGACCGGCGGGCTGAGGCCGAGTGCGAAGCCCTGCCGGGCGGCGTCCACGGATCAGCCGCTCGGAAACGGGCCGGCATCGGGAAAGCGGGCGGGCCGGTTGCGCGGGAATTGAAGATGTTCGTGTTGACCACGCCAGGACACAAGACGGGCGATGGCCGAGGATCCACGCCCGATGCCGCTCGCCGCGCCGGTGATGACGGCGACTTTGTTCTCCAGGTTTTTCATGGCAGGAAGATTGGAGAAGAATAGGCTTTCCAGCAGCCATCTCGAGGCCGATGTATTCGCCTCATCATTTGATTGATGTGAAAATGGCGACAAAGTCGCGTGCGGCCTTACGCGTCGCCACGGTGAGCAGGAACCGGGATGATCATTCACGTGGTGGACGCCGCCGTCGCCGACCTCGGCGCGGCCAGAATGCAGATGGCTCTGTCGCTCGGCTGGCACATCGTCGTCGCCTGCCTGGGCGTCGGCATGCCGGCCATCACGTTGCTCGCGGAGTGGCGCGGCCACCGCACGGGCGACGTCCATTACCGGCTGCTGGCCCGCCGCTGGGCGCGGGCGATGGGCGTGTTGTTCGCGGTCGGCGCGGTGTCGGGGACGATCCTGTCGTTCGAGATGGGGCTGCTGTGGCCGGGGCTGATGGGCGTCTACGGCGAGGTCATCGGGCTGCCGTTCTCGCTGGAAGGCATCGCGTTCTTCATCGAGGCCATCTTCCTCGGCATTTACCTGTACGCCTGGGACCGCATGCCGCCGACGGCGCACCTGCTGTCCGGCATCCCGATCGTGCTGGCGGGGGTCGCCAGCGCGTTCTTCGTCGTCTGCGCCAACGCCTGGATGCAGCAGCCGGTGGGTTTCCGGGCCGAGAAGGGCCGCATTGTCGCGGTGGACCCGTGGGCGGCCATGTTCAACCCGTCGGCGCCGGCGATGACCGTCCACATGATCCTGGCCGCGTTCATGGTCGCCGGGTTCCTCATGGCGAGCGTGTACGCCGTCGCCATGCTGCGCGGCCGGCGTGATCGGTACCACCGGCTCGGCCTGCTGCTCCCGATGACCGTCGCGGCGATCGTCACCCCCGTGCAGATCGGCGTCGGCGACTGGGCCGCGCACACCGTCGCGGACAACCAGCCGATCAAGCTCGCCGCCATGGAGGGCGTGTTCGAGACGGCGCGCGGGGTCCCGCTCCATCTGGGCGGCATCGAGATCGACGGCGAGTTGCGGTACGCGCTGGAGATCCCCTACGGGCTGTCGCTGCTGGCCCACTGGGATCCGAACGCCGAGATCCGCGGGCTCAACGAGGTGCCGCCGGCCGACCGGCCACCGGTCAACGTCGTGCACTGGGCGTTCCAGATCATGGTGGGGCTGGGTCTCGCCCTCCTGGTCCTGGCGGTCTGGCTGGCGCTGTCCTGGAAACGACGGCGTGACCTGCCGAGTTCGCCCTGGTTCCTGCGTGCGACGGCGTGGTCGGGTGTGGCCGCGGTGGTGGCGCTGGAGGCCGGCTGGATCGTCACCGAGGTGGGCAGGCAACCGTGGATCGTGTACC
The DNA here is from genome assembly GCF_004011505.1 of Nonomuraea polychroma. Lineage (NCBI taxonomy): Bacteria > Bacillati > Actinomycetota > Actinomycetes > Streptosporangiales > Streptosporangiaceae > Nonomuraea > Nonomuraea polychroma. The sequence continues at coordinate 6,879,278 of NZ_SAUN01000001.1, read as the reverse complement.
GCGTGATGCGCACGTCCGAGGCGGTCAACCCGGCGCCCGGCCTGGTGTACGGCTTCGTCCTGGTGACCGCGGTCTACGTGGCGCTCACCGTGGCCACGGTCTACGTGCTGCGCCGCCTGGCCCGCGACGTCCCCGTGCCGATCGCGCCGCAGGAGCGTGACGTCACCGATTACAAGGTCGTGTGACCATGCCGCTGCCGGAGATCATGCTGGCCGTCCTGTGGGTCGGGCTGACCGCGTACGTGTTGTTCGGCGGCGCCGACTTCGGCGGCGGGATCTGGGACCTGCTGGCCGGCGGTGCGGCGAAGGGCCGGCGGCAGCGGGCGCTGGTCGAGCACTCCATCGGCCCCGTCTGGGAGGCCAACCACGTCTGGCTGATCTTCGTCATCGTGCTGATGTGGACCGGCATCCCGTCCGTGTTCGCCGCGATAGCCTCCACCCTCTACATCCCGCTGACGCTGGCGGCCCTGGGCATCATCGCGCGCGGCGCCGCGTTCGCCTTCCGCAAGGTCTCCACCGAGCTGTGGCAGCAGCGGCTGTTCGGCGCCACGTTCGCCTTCTCCTCCGTCGCCACGCCGTTCTTCCTCGGCACGGCGGCCGGGGCCATCGCGTCGGGCCGGGTGCCGCCGGGCATCGCCAAGGGCGACCTGGTGGGCAGCTGGGTCAACCCCACGTCGCTGGCGGCGGGCGCGCTGGCCGTCGGCACCGCCGCGTACCTGGCCGCCGTCTACCTGACCCGGGACGCCCAGCGCGCCGGGGACGCCGACCTGGTGCACGCCTTCCGGCGGCGGGCCTTGGGCTGCGGCGCGGTCGTGGGGGTGTTGTCCGCCGCCGGGCTGCTCGTGCTGCGTGCCGACGCGCCCGCCCTGTTCGCCGAGATCACCTCCGGCCGCGCCCTTCCGCTGCTGGTGTTGTCCGTCGTGGCAGGGCTGGCCTCGCTGGTGCTGCTGTGGCGGCGCGCCTACCTCGCCGTACGGGTCACCGCCGCGCTCGCCGTGACGGGCCTGCTGTGGGGATGGGGCGTCGGCCAGTACCCGTCCCTGCTGCCCGGGGTCTCCCTCGCCGACGCCGCAGCCACCGATGCGGTCCTGGCGGCCAGCCTGGGCTCCCTGGCCGTGGGCGCGGTGTTGCTGCTGCCGTCGCTCTGGTGGTTGTACGCCACCTTCCAGCGGGACCGGGTCGCCGCCCGCTCCGACCGCGAGCCCTGATTCGTTCCGCCGCAGTGAAGCCACGTAGGCCAGCCCGGTGCGAAAGATCTTGAGAGGCATGAGATTTCCCCGTCCCGGTCCAGGAAAGCGCTTCATCGGAGGCAGCGAGATGCGGGGACGCGAACGGGAGTGGCGCCACGTCGACGGCCTGCTGCGCACGCTGCGACGCCGCGGCGGGGCCCTCCTGGTCGACGGCGAGCCGGGCGCGGGAAGGAGCCGGCTGCTCGCCGAGGCCGCCGCCACCGCGTCCGCACGGGGAATCTCCGTGGTCCAGGCCGGCGTGGCGGAGCTGGGCGAGCTCGTCCCGTGCGGCGTGCTGCTCCAGGCTCTCGACCTGGGCGCCGAGCCCGCGGACGACGTCCCGGTGGGCTCGGTAACGAGGCTGCTGGACCGGCTGGTGGCGGCCTTCGACGCCAGGGCGCCGGTCCTGGCCGTGCTCGACGACCTGCACCGCGCGGACCCGGCGACGCTCAAGACCCTCCACACCCTGCACGACCTGCTCGCCGGCCGGCCCGTCGGCTGGTTGCTGAGCCGCTCGACCGCGGTGCGGGACGGCCCGGCGGCCGCGCTGTTCGACCTGCTGGAGCGGCATGGAGCCGTGCGGACCACCCTCGCCCCGCTCTCCCCGGACGCCGCCACGGCGCTGGCCGCCGACATCCTCGGCGAACGTCCGGACACGGCCACGCAGACGCTCGTGGCCGCCGCCGGCGGCAATCCGCTGCTGATCATCGAGCTGCTCGCCGGACTGCGCGACGAAGGCCTGCTCGGGACAGCGGGGCCGGGCACGCCCCTGCCCGCCCGGCCGCGAGCCGTGGTGCGGAGCTGGATCGACCCTCTGGGCGCGGAGTCCAGGAGCCTGGTGGAGACGGCCGCGGTGTTCGGTGGCTCACTGTCGTTCGAGCACGCCGCGTCGCTGCTGGGCACCACGCCGGCCGCGTTGCTCCCGGCGATGGAGGAGTCCACGGCGGCGGGCGTCCTCGTCGTGACCGCGCACGGCCTCGCCTTCCGCCACGAACTCGTCGGCGACGTCGTCGCCACGTGGGTCCCGCCACCTGTGCGGCGGGCGCTGCTGGAGCAGGTCGGCGTGATCGAGGAGGCGGCCACCGGGGCGGGCCCCACCGTCGCCGACATGGAGTCCACGATCGCCGAAGGGCGGCTACGGGAGGCCGAACGGGTGGTCAGGAGACGCCTCGCGGATCACGGCTCGGTGACCGGGATGGCCGAGCTGCGATCCCTGCTCGCGGAGATCATGTACCTGACCGGGCGGGGTGAGGAGGCCGTCAGGGAGGCCGAGACGGTGCTGGCCGTCCCCGGTCTGCCCCAGCACGTCCGCGACCGGGCCATCCTCGTGCGGCTGTACGCCGTCACGCGGCGGCGAAGCGGCGGCGCCGCGGCGGCGTACGCGAACGAGGTGGTCGAGGAGCGGTCCCGGCACGGTCCCGCGGCCACGGCCGCCGCGCTGATCGCCCTCGCCACGGCCGCACGGGAGGAAGGCCGGTTCGGGGACGCGCTGGCGCTGGCCGAGGACGCCCGCCGGCTGACGGAGGACGCCCGCCGGCCGGCCGGCGTGGGCGGGCCCGAGCGGCGCCGCTACGAGGTGTGCCTCCTCACCGCCGCCCTGCTCACGGACGTGCGCCGGCTCGACGAGGCCAGGGCCATGCTCCGGCAGGCACGCAAAGAGATGTTCGCCAACGGCCATCTGGCCTGGGCCGCGGACGCGTCGGCGGTGGAGGCCCGCGCCGAACTGGCCGAGGGACGGCTTGACGGCGCGTCCGGCGAGGCCGAGCGCGCGCTGGATCTCGCCGGCGCGCTGGACACGCCCCTGTCGGCCGCGGAGGCCGCCGCCGTGCTCGCCGCCGTCGCGCTGCGGCGTGGCGACCTGCGCGAGGCGAGGCGACATGTCGCGGACCCGCCCGAAGGGTCGCTGGAGACACGTACCCGCCACGCGTTGCTGGCCGCGCGGATCACGGAGGCCAAAGACGGCCCGCACAGTGCGATGCCTCTGCTCACCGGCCTCTCCTGGTCGCTGTCACTCGCCATGGAGCCCACGGCGGCACCGTGGCTGGTCAGGGTCGCGCTCGCCGCGGACGACCGGTCCGCGGCGGAGTCCGTCGCCGCCGCGGCGGACGCCCTCAGCCGGGCCAGCCCGCGGTTTCCCGCGCTGGCCGCGTCCGCCGCGCACGTCCGGGGCCTGCTCGACGGCGATCGTGACGCTCTCGCACGTGCCGCCGAGCAGGCCGCGGACGCATGGGCGCGGGCCTCGGCCGAGGAGGATCTCGGTGTGGCGCTCGACGCGGCCGGGCAGCGTGAGGAGGCGGTGAGAAGCCTGGACCGTGCCCTCGCGGCGTACGTCGAGACGGGATCCGCCAGGGACGCGGCCCGCATCCGGCAGCGGTTGCGCGGCATGGGGGTGCGCCACCGGCACTGGAACTCCGCCAAACGGCCGGCCTCCGGCTGGGACAGCCTCACCGAGACCGAGTACACCGTTTCGCTGCTGGTCGTGGACGGGTGGACGAACCGGCAGATCGCCGAGCAGATGTTCATCAGCGTGCACACGGTCACGTTCCATCTGCGACAGGTCTACCGGAAGCTGAGCATCAACTCCCGCGTCGAACTCGCCCGCCTCGCGGTGGCGCAGGGGCGGGTCGACCCCGGCCGGGCACAGGACGGAAGACGGGACTGACTACACGTCTGGGGGATGTGGCCAGGAAAGGCCAGGAGCAGGGTCGGAACTGCAGGCACGGGACGTCTCCGCATGCCCTCGCATGGGGAGGAGAGGAGGAGCCGTGTCCCACATGGCGTCGTCGAATCTCATCACCACCAACAAGGAGCCGATCGCGACCTATCGCAGCTACCAGGAAGCCCAGAAGACCGTCGACTATCTGTCCGACCACGGGTTCCCCGTCAAGGGAACGCTCATCGTGGGTGTAGGACTGCGCTCCGTCGAGCAGGTCGTCGCCCGCATGACCTACCTGCGCGCGGCGGGCTGGGGCGCGCTGAGCGGAGCCTGGTTCGGACTGCTCGTCGGCCTGTTCTTGGGGATCTTCACGGCCACGGCCATGTCGCTGATGGCCGTGGTGCTGTGGGGTCTGCTCTGGGGCGCCGTGGCTGGAGCGATCTTCGGCCTGATCGCGCACGCGGTCCAGGGCGGCCATCGCGACTTCGTCTCGGAGGCGGGGCTGGTCGCCGACAAATACGAGGTCCTCGTCGACTCGGATCACGCGCCCAGGGCTCACGAGCTGCTCGGGAGGACTCCTCACTAGGGCTCACTAGGGCCCGCGTCCTCCGCGCCGATGGCTGGAGGGCGCCGTCCCGCTGGACGACCGCGCTTCCTCGTCACGGGACAGAGCGCCGCTCCATCCTGGGACGCCCCTCTCCCCTGGAGACCGAGCGCGTGGGCCTCTTCACCACTCCAGGCGCGCGGCCGCGCTCGGGGAGTGGGGGGTTGCGGGGCGCACCAACCCGTTGATGAACGTGCTGGTGCACCTCGGTGTCACGACGGCGCGTAGACCCGGTGGACGAACTCGGCGAGCTTGTTGTCCGGCAGTTCCTTCGCCAGGTCCGACTCGCTGACCATGCCGACGATCCGGTGGTTGTCGATCACCGGCAGGCGCTTGATCTGGTGCTTCTCCATCTTCTGCAGCGCCTCTTCGACGCTGCTGTGGGCGTCGACCCAGACCAGCCCATGGGCGAGCTCGCCCGCCGTTGTCCGGTCGAGGTCCTTGCCCTCGGCACAGCACTTGATCACGATGTCGCGGTCGGTGATGATGCCCTTGAGCCGGTCGTCGTCACCGCAGATCGGCAATGCGCCGACCCCGAGGTCGCGCATCATCTCCGACGCCCTGCGCAGGCTGTCGTTCGCGCCGATGCACTCCGCCCCCTGGTGCATCACGTCCTGAACGGTCTTGCGTTGCGTTGTGCCCATTCTTTTCGCCTCCCTGAGAAGAAGGATGGGATTTTCAGGGCAGTCCTACCCAGCAGAATGCAGATCAGTGGTGGGGCCGTCCGGGGAATGCGTTGTGACCAGCGGATACGTCCGTACAGGCCCCCTTTTGGGGGTTGTCGTGAACGTATGGCGTCGTTCGGCCGCGGTGACTGTCCCGCGTCCGGGCACGGCCCTTGCCGCCCGTAGGCCCTCCGTGCGCCCGGTCGTGCTGCTGGCGTGTGTGAGCGCCCTGTACGGCGTGGCACAAGTGCTGCTGGTCTCGCCGAGCCTGGGCATCGGCTGGGACGAGGCCGTGTACGCCAGCCAGGTCGCCCCGCACGCGCCGCCTGCCGTGTTCAGCGCCCCACGGGCGCAGGGCGTGCCGCTCCTGGTCGCGCCGGTGGTGGCGGTGACCGATTCGGTGGTCATGCTGCGCCTGTATCTGACGGTGGTCTCGGCGGCGGCCCTGTTCGGCGCGTTCTCCGTGTGGCTGCGGGTGCGGGCCGATCACGTGGTGCCGCTGGCCGCCCTGCTGTTCGCCGGCTGCTGGCTCACGTTGTTCTACGGCAACCAGGCCATGCCGAACCTGTACGTGGCGCTGGCCGCCGTCGCGGCCACCGGTTTCGTCGTCCTGGCCGAGCGTTCCCGGCTGGCGCCGGTGGGGCTGGCGGGCTCGCTGGCCGTCATGTCGTTGATGCGTCCGTCCGACGCGCTGGTCGCCGCGGTCGTCCTGGCCGCCGGGGCGCTGGCCATGGTGCGTCGCCGCCGGGTGGTCACGCTGGCCGCCCTCGTGGCCGGTCTCGGCGTGGGGTGGGGTCAGTGGGCGATCGAGGCGCAGGCGCGCTTCGGCGGGTTCGCGACCCGGCTGCGGGACGCGAGTGAGCACAACGCCATGGGATGGAGCGTGTCGTTCGTCGAGCACGCCAGGGCGCTGGACGGCCCCACGTTGTGCCGGTTCGGCACGGACTGCGGTCCGGTCTCCCCGGTGGCGCTCATCTGGTGGCTGGCCATCCCCATGATGGCCGCGCTCGGCCTGTGGGCGGCTTGGCGGGAACACCGGCTGGCTCCGATGTTGCTGGCCGCGGGCACCGGCGTGGCGATGGCGCTGCCGTACCTGTTCTATGTGGACTACGCTGCGCCGCGTTTTTTGACGCCGGCCTACGCGTTGTTGTCGCTGCCGGTGGCGGAGGCGGCGGTCGCGGGGCTGCGCCTGCGCCGCCCCATCGCGGTGGCGGTGATCGCCGGTCTGCTGGCGCACCTGGTCCTCCAGGGTGCGTATGCCTACGGGATGGGGGCCGGCAACCGTCACGGCAGGGACGACATCGGCCGGGCCGCGGCGGAACTACGCAGTCTGGGCGTACGGCCGCCGTGCCTGATCTACGGGGAGAACGGCGTGCAGATCGGTTACCTGCTCGGCTGCGACTCCCAAGGCGTCATCCAGCGGTTCGCGGAGCGACTGCCGACCCGCATCCGCCAGGCGTTGGAAGGCCCGGCGCAGGTGGTGGTCGTGCACAAGGACCTGCGGCTCCCGCCCTACATGCTGACCTGGGAGGAGATCGATCTTGCCGGTCCCTGGACGGCCAGGTTCGCCCGCCGTTGAGTGTCCACAGGGCCGGGCCGGAGATCGTCCGGCCCGGACTTTTTTCTCACCGCCTCTTCCTCGTCATGCCCATGCCCACGGTGATCAGGCCGAGGACGGCGATGACCGCGCCGACGATCACGTTGGTGGTGATCGCCCCGGCAGTGGCGGCCTCCCCCCGGATCAGCCACGGGGCCACTATGGTCCAGAGGCCGATGAGCGGGGCGGTCCAGGCGATGCCGTACGTGCGGCCGAAGGCCGAGCTGAAGCCCAGCGACAGCAGCGCCACGGCGAGCCCGGTGACCAGATTGTTCATCGTGAGCGATCCGAGATTGACGAATCCCACGATCCATGGCGACAGCGCCAGGAACAGTCCGGCCAGCAGGGTCAGCCCGTCCGCCAGTTGAACTGCCGGATTGGCTGCGGCGTCGTCGTACCTTTCCCGCATACGGATGATGTCGGGATGACTCTCCATTTCGCGGGTCATCGGTGACATCACCTCCCATCGCGATAACGGGACTTTTCCCGTTTCCCCAGCTAAAACCTACCCGGGCTGGACAAAGGCACTCCAATCACCGCATGTCCGCGATCAGGAGGCCGTCCTCCCACGTGGCGGTGGCCCCGAAGTCCGCGCACGCGCTGGCGAAACGCCGGCCCAGCCAGGCGCGTTCCTCGCCGTCGGCCAGCACGGTACGGGCGTACTCGAGCTTGAGCGGCACGGCACGCAGCCGCACCGGGCCGAGCTCGTCGACCGTCACGAGGAACAGGAACGACAGGTCGTTACGCAGCTCGGGATCCACGATGTAGTCGTCGAGGAAGTCGCCCATGTCGTACAGGACCGGCGGCGCGACGCCGTGCACCACGTGCGCGGAGTGGCCGGCGACCAGGCTCGCCCCGGCCTCGACCAGGGTGTCGGCGGCCGCGCGGATGTAGGCGAGCGGACCGGGCGTCATGTTGGGGCCCCAATGGGGGGTGACCAGCACGGCGTCCGCTTCCGCACGCAGCGCGGCCACCCCGTCCGTCAACCAGGACGGCACGCCGGAGTGCAGGTCCACGTAGGCCACGCCGGGCCGGTCGGGGGTGGCCGCGTAGTCCAGCGGATGGTCGGTCGCGGCGATGACGCCGATGCGCAGCCCCCGCACGGCGAGGACGACCGGCTGCCGCGCCTGTTGCTCGTCGGCGCCCGCGCCCACCGCGTGGACCTCCACACGGTCCAGATGTGCCCGGGTGTCCAGCAAGGCGTCGTAGCCGTAGTCGAGCGCGTGGTTGTTGGCCAGCGTGACGCAGCTGACGCCGACCTCGGCGAGCAGGTCCGCGGCCTGCGGCGGGGCGCGGAAGAAGAACGGTTTCCCCGGCGAGAGCCACGGGGTGCCACGGTCGGAGATGCAACATTCGAGGTTCAGCACGACCGCGTCGGCCTCGGCCAGGTGCGCGCGGACGCCGTCCGACAGGTACGTGTCCGGATCCGTGGACACGGCCAGCTCGTCGGCCACACCGCGGCCGAGCATCGTGTCACCCGCCAGCGCGAGCGTGACAGTCACAAGGACCCCCTGCCTCGCGGCGGCCCGCCCAAACCCGTCCCAGCAGGTCAAGCGCGGCCCCCGGCGGGTCGAGTGGGTGATGCGGTTATCGCGCGGTAACCGAGTGCCTTTGAAGTGCCGTCTTCCGTGACGCGGTCACGGTGACCGATGATGCGGTCAGTTACAAAGAGGAACCGACCCAAGGGATCGCCCGATGACCGCCACCGTGAAGTCCTTCGCCGAGATCGAGGGCGAGTTCGACGCCTACGTCGGCACGACCGTGTACGCCACCATGGTCACGGTCGACGCCCGCAACCGCCCCCGCACCAGGGTGCTCATCCCCGTGTGGGAGCAGGCGGACGGCCATCCGCTCGGCTGGCTGGCGACCTACAGAACCCCGGTCAAGGCCGCCCATCTCGCCGCGAACCCGCACGCGAGCTTTTCCTACTGGCGACCGGACAACAACTCGGTCGCCATCGACACCGTGGCGGCATGGGTAGAGGACCTGGAGGTGAAGCGCCATGTCTGGGACCTCTACCGCAAGACCAGCCCCCGCGGAGCCGGGTACGACCTGGGCGCCTTCTGGCGCTCGCCGGCCGACCCGGAGCTGCGCGTCCTGCGTCTCGAGCCGTATCGGATCCAGGTGATCCGCGGCCGCGATCTACGCAGCCGGATGTGGCGTCCGGACGTTCCGTGATTGTCCCGGCCGCTCGGGTGGGGGCGAAGCAGCGGACAGGACGGCCGGCCGCGGGAGCACGACCGGCATCGCCCCGGCCCGCAGGGCTGACACCGCGTAGGGGGAGGCCGCCCGCAGGCTCAGCCGCGGGCGGCCTCCTCCATGACCTTGCGGGCGTCGCGCTCGAACGACGCCCGCGCCCCGAGCGTGAGCAGGCCGCCCACGACCATCGGGACCACCAGGATGTACATGCCGGCCGACAGGGACCCGAGCCGGTCCGAGGCGATGCCGACGACCAGGGAGCCGAAGGCGCCGCCGACCGTGATGAGCAGCTGCAGGACGGCGAAGCCGAGGCCACGCGCGGCAGCCGGGACCACGTCCGCCAGGCAGGCCGTCATGTTCGGGATGGCGATGGACATCAGCGAGCAGGCGAGCAGGACCAGGGCGGTCATCGCGGCGATCGACTCCATGCCCAGCGCCCCCGCCAGCACCAGCGACCCGGCCGTGATGCCGCTGCCACCGGCCAGCAGCCGGCCGCCCTTGCGGGTGCCGTGCCACTTCCTGCCCAGCCACGAGCCGACCAAGGTGCCGGTCAGCGTGCCGGCGACCGTGATGAGGCCGCTCAGCGAGCCGGCCGCGGCTGTGCCGAGGCCGAGGGTCCGCACCATGAACGTGGGCAGCCAGTAGAAGATCCCGGCCAGGCCGAGGGTGAGCAGGGACAGGCCCACGCAGACGGAGACCAGGGTGGGGATGGCGGCCACCTGACGGACCTGCCGCCAGAACGGGGGTGTCCCGGCAGGCCTGATGACAGGCTGCGCGCCCGGCTCCGTGACAGGCCCCGTGACAGGCCCCGTGACAGGCCCCGTGACAGGCCCCGTGACGGGCTCGGTGACGGTCGCCGTGGCGGTCGCCGTGGCGGTCGCCGTGACGTCGCCCGTCGCCACCAGCCGGTCGAGCTCGCCGCGGCGCGGTTCGCGCAACATCCAGACGAGCAGGGCCGTGAGCACGCCGGGCACCACCATGACGAGGAACGCCGTACGCCACGAGAACGCCTCCGCCAGCACCCCGCCGAGCAGGGTGCCGACGCCGCCGAGGTAGGTGGTGACCCGCGTGAGCCCGTACGCCTTCGCCCGGCTGACCGGCGGGTAGTAATCGGCGAGGAGGCTGCCGGAGGCGGGATTGTCGATGTTCTCGGCCGCCGCCAGCAGCACGCGCATCAGGTAGAACATGACGAAACCCGTGGCCAGCCCCGACCCGAGCGTGGCGATCGCCCAGACGAAGACCACCACGGTGATGATCCGGGTGCGGCTGAGCCGATCGGCGAGATAGCCGGCGGGCAGCGCCACGACCGCCGCGGCCAGAGCGGCGGCCGTCGGGATCGACCCGGCGGCGGTGTCGCTGAAGCCCCACTCCTGCTGCACGGCCGGGAGCACGCCCGAGAGCAGATTGTGCTCGATCCGGTCCACGAAGCCGACGATGAAGAGGACCACCAGTGGCGCCCATCCGAACGGCGCCCGGGAGCTCACGTCGATGCCGCCGATACGCGGCGAACCCAAGGTCCCGACCATGCCCACCCTTTCCATAGCGAAATCTAGAATTGAGTTCTAGGGGAATGTTCTAGACAGAGTGGCACAAGTCACAGCATCCGTAAATGGGTGGTTTTGGGAAATTTCGCGGTAAGTCCGATCCCGGTACGGTGATCCCATGGTCACCGGGGGATTGCTGGTCGCGGGCACCACGTCGGACGCGGGCAAGAGCGTGGTCACCGCCGGCATCTGCCGCTGGCTGGCCCGCCAGGGCGTGCGCGTCGCGCCCTTCAAGGCCCAGAACATGTCGCTCAACTCGTACGTCACCGCCGAGGGCGCCGAGATCGGCCGGGCCCAGGCGATGCAGGCGCAAGCCGCGGGCCTGGAGCCCGTGGCGGACATGAACCCCATCCTCCTCAAACCCGGCAGCGACCGCCGCAGTCAGGTCGTTCTCAGGGGCCGCCCTGTGGCGGACGTGGACGCGATGGAGTACGGCGCGCTCAGGGACATGCTGCGGACCGCGGCGCTGGACGCGCTCGGCCGGCTGCGCGAGCGGTACGACGTGGTGGTGTGCGAGGGCGCGGGCAGTCCGGCCGAGATCAACCTGCGTCGCGGCGACATCGCCAACATGGGCCTGGCCAGGGCCGCCGGCCTGCCGGTCATCGTGGTGGGCGACATCGACAGGGGAGGGGTGTTCGCCGCCTTCTACGGCACGGTGGGCCTCCTGGACGCCGAGGACCAATCCCACATTTCCGGATTCGTGGTGAACAAGTTCCGCGGCGCGAAGGAGCTGCTGGAGCCCGGGCTCGACATGCTGACGCGGCTGACCGGGCGCACGGTGTACGGCGTGCTGCCCTGGCTCGACGGCCTCTGGCTGGACGTCGAGGACTCCCTGGCCCTGGACGGCCGCCAGGTCGCCGCCCGCGCCCCGCACGGCAGGCAGACGCTGCGGGTGGCGGTGGTGCGGCTGCCGCGGATCTCCAACTTCACCGATCTGGACGCGCTGGCCGCCGAGCCCGGCGTCCTGGTGCGTTTCGTGACGGAGCCGGTCGAGCTGGACGACGCCGACCTGGTGGTGCTGCCCGGATCGCGGGCCACGGTGCACGACCTGGCCTGGCTGCGCGCGCGGGGGCTGGCCGCGGCGATCGCCGCCAGGAAGGGCCCCGTGCTCGGGATCTGCGGCGGGTTCCAGATGCTCGGGCGCGAGATCGTCGACCACGTCGAGTCGGGAGCGGGCACGGTCGAAGGACTGGGGATGCTTCCGGTACGGGTCGCGTTCGAGGGGGAGAAACGGCTCGCCCGGCCGGAGGGCAGCGCCTACGGGCACCCGGTGCGCGCGTACGAGATCCACCACGGCCGGGCCACGGTGGAGGGCGGCGAGCCGTTCCTCGACGGTTGCCGGGTCGGTGACGTGTGGGGGACCACGTGGCACGGGGCTCTCGAGAACGACGCGTTCCGCCGCGCGTTCCTCGCCGACGTGGCCGACCGGGCCGGGCGCGACTTCGTCCCGGATCCCGGCACGGACTTCGCCGCGCTCAGGGAAGAGCGGCTGGACGCGCTCGGCGATCTCGTGGAGCGGCACCTCGACACGGACGCGCTGCTCCGCCTCATCCAGCACGGCCCGCCTGAGGTCCCTTTTCTCCCACCAGGAGCCGTTGGGCGCTGATCCAGGCGTCGATCTGCTCCCAGTGGTCGTACAACCAGCGCACGCGCTCCTCGCGGGTGCGCGGCACCTGGGCGGCGGGCACCCGCCACCACTTGGCGGTGATGTGCGCGCTGAAGGGCAGCTTGCGCCAGACGTCCCCGAGCGTGACCAGGTCGTCGAGCCCGGTGTGCGCGACGAAGACGACGTCCGCCGACGGGCAGGCGTCGATGGCGGCGATGGCGCCGCTCGGACGGGGCGGCAGCAGGTGGTCCATGCCGCGGGCCCGCTCCGCCTCCTTGGCCAGCCCCTTCTCCTCCAGCCGCCTGATGGCCAGCCGACGGCGGCGCGGGGTGAAGTTGCCGCCCTCCGGGAAGATCACCAGGGCGTCCTGGTCGCCCATCGTCGCGGCCAGCCGCCGGATCTCCTCGATGACGCCCTGCTGCCCGGACGTGCGGGGCACGAACGCGTTCGGCAGCCGGTTGATCACCACGTCGAGCGAGGGGTCGTACTGGAGCGCCGCCTTCATGACGATGCGGGGCCGCCGCCGGTAGAGGGCCAGGAGGTGATAGATCAGCAGGAAGGAGTCGCCGGGGCCGGCGTGCCGGGACAACACGATGACCGGCCGGGTCAGCCGGGCGGCCCGCTCCTCCTCGGTCGGCTCCGGCTCCTGCACGTCCAGGGTGAGCCGGAAGATCCGCACCGCGGCGGCGTACACCTTGGCCAGGAACCACCTGATCAGGTCGTAGTGCCGCTCCTGGCGCCGGGCCCCGCCCGCCACCCACAACCACAGGCACGCGATCAGCACCGCCGACTCCAGCGTCAGCCACGCCACCGCGAACCACACGAACCTGAGCCCCCTCCGCTGTGGCGGCGGCAGGCGGAGCGAGGCGGCGGCCGTGACCAGGAGCCAGAACGGCAGAGTGACCAGCATGAACACGGTCACCACGATGACCAGCGGAGCCAGGACGATCCGGCGCAGGATGCGTGGTGGGAGCAACGCGGCCTCCCTAGACGGTCTCCCTCTCATCCTCCTCCGTCGCCCAGGTAGCGGGAAGACGCCTCGTAGGCCCGCTCGATGCAGGCCGCGATCTGCGACAGGTTGCGATAACGCAGCGGCGAGAGCGGCTCGGTCACCCCGGCGGGCAGCACGTGCACCTCAACCCCGGGCGGCAGACTCGCCATGTCCTCGGCGAAGCGGTGCCGCCGCGCGATCTCGAACGCCACCATCCCCACCTCCCAGAACCGCCTGGGCGGTGACAGCGGCCGCTCGATCCGCCCGACGTGCAGCACGTACACGCGCTTGGCCCCGAGTTGCACGGCCCGCCCGACGGGGATGCTGTGCACCAGCCCGCCGTCGTAGAAGTGCTCGCCGCCGATCACGACGGGCGGCAGCAGCCCGGGCACGGCGCACGACGCCAGCACCGCCTCGACCAGCGGCCCGCTGGTGAACCAGTGCGCCGCCGCCCGCTCGACCGACGCCGCCACGCACTGGAACGGCACCTCCAGATCCTCGATCCGGGAGACCCGTACCGTCTCACTGAGGACGTCCCTGAGCGGCCCCATCGGGTGCAGGTGGGTGCCGGTCCTGGCCAGCGTCGACAGCCGGGCCATCCACGACCCGGCGAACGCCGTACGGACGACGTCGGAACGCCACAGCCCCGTCAGCCTGGCCACCGCCTCGCCCGGGGCGGCCGCGATCACCACGCCGTTGAGCGCGCCGACCGACGTGCCGACCACGAGGTCGGGCCTGACGCCCGCCTCGTCCAGCGCCTGCAGCATCCCCACCTCGTGCGCGCCGAGCACGCCGCCGCCACCGAGCACGAACGCGGTCTCCACGTTTCCACCCTCTCGTTGCCGCCCTCCGGAAGCAAAGACCTCCCGCAGGCTGCCGGGTGCTGCCGATGACGGGCGGCGCGGCGGGCGGGGAAGATGCGGCCATGACAGCAGTGGTGCAGGCCGAAGGGCTGACCAAGTATTACGGGAAACGCCGGGGGCTGGAGGATCTCACGCTCGAGATCCAGCCGGGCGAGATCTTCGGCTATCTCGGGCCGAACGGCGCCGGCAAGACCACCACGATCAGGCTCCTGCTCGACGTGATCAGGCCGACTCGCGGCCTGGTACGGGTGCTCGGCGCCGACCCGCGCGAACCCGCGATCCGGTCCAGGATCGGCTACCTGCCGGGCGAACTGGCCCTGGAGGGCCGTGACCGGGCCAGGGACTATCTGCGCTTCCTCGGCCGGGTACGCGGCGGCGTGCCCGACTCCCGCATCGACGCGCTGGCCGAGCGATTCGACGCCGACCTGTCGGTGCAGATGCGCAAGCTCTCCAAGGGCAACAAGCAGAAGGTCGGGCTGATCCAGGCGTTCATGCACGAGCCCGAGTTCCTCATACTCGACGAGCCGACCGGCGGGCTGGACCCGCTGGTGCAGCAGGAGTTCCTGGCCCTGGTGCGGGAGGTGCGGACCTCGGGCCGTACCGTGCTCATGTCCTCGCACGTGCTGGCCGAGGTGGAGAACGTCTCCGACCGGGTCGGCATCGTCCGCGACGGCCGCCTCGTGGCCGTGGAGAACGTCGCCGCGCTGCGGGAGAAGGCGGTGCGCCGGGTCGAGCTGCACTTCGAGTCGCCCGTGCCGCACGCCGCCTTCGAGAACCTGCCGGGAGTCCGGGACCTGCGGGTGGAGGGCGCGAGCGTGAGCTGCACGATCGACGGCCGCCCGGACGCCCTGATCAAGACGGCCGCCCGGTTCACCGTGGTGCACATGGTCAGCGCGGAGCCGGACCTGGAGGAGATCTTCCTCACCTACTACAGCGACGAGGAGGGGCACCGTGATCGCCAAGAGTCTGCGTGACTACCGGCGGGCGCTCATCTGGTGGATGATCGGCATCAGCGCCTTCCTGACCGTCTACCTGAGCATTTACGAGAACGTCCGGCAGGACCCCGCGACGTTCAACGCCCAGGCCATGGCCAAGTTCCCGGGCCCGCTGCGCGACCTCATGGGCGGTCTAGGCGACCTGAGCATCGGCGCCGGATACCTGCAGTCGGTCGTCTACCAGCTGTTCGTGCCGATGTTGTTCATCGTGTGCGCGACGTTGCTGGCCAACCGGGCGATCGCGCAGCCGGAGGAGACCGGCACGCTGGAGCTGGTCGTCACGTTGCCCGTGGACCGCAAGCGGCTGGTGCTCCAGCGGTTCGCGGCGCTGGTCGTGGCCCTGCTGGCGGTGGCCGTGGTGACGCTGGCCGTGGTGTGGGCGGTGGGCGAGTCCGTCCAGATCGGGGTGCCGTTCGACCGGCTCCTGGCCGCGCAGACCGGGGTGTTCCTGCTCGGGCTGTTCGCCGGCACGGTGGCGCTGACCGCCGGCGCGGCCACCGGGCGCAGGGTGATCGCCTCGGCCGTGGTCGGCGTGTGGATCGTGGCCGGCTACATGGTCGTCACCGTGGGCCGCTCGGTGGAGGCGATCTCCTGGCTGAGGTGGCTCTCGCCGTTCCACTACTACGCCGAGGGCCGGCCCCTCTATGAAGGGCTGCCGGTCGGCGACTACCTTGTGCTGGCGGGCGCGACGGCCGTGCTCGTGCTGACCGCGGTCCTCGCCTTCGACAGGCGCGACGTAGGGGTGTGATGGCGATCTCCGAGATGCCCGCCGACCTGCTCGGCGGGCATCGCCAAGTGCTGGCCGAATGCGCCGCGACCGGCCGGTCGCCGGACCGCGCGGCGCTCGAGGCCTGCCGTGCCGCCGGCACACGCGCCGCCGAGTTAGGGATCTCCGTGCGGGCGCTGGTGGTCGCCGCGCTCGCCGCCGCCGAGGACCTGCCCCCGGTGCTGCCGGCGCTGCGCAGGTTGATCTCGGCGCTGATGGAGGGGTACGAGCAGGCGCAGCTCGCGGCCATCCGCGGCGAGGAGGCGGCACGCAGGGAGTTCGTGGACGACCTGCTCCAGGGCCGGGCCGAACGGCTGGCCGAGCGGGCCGAGCACTTCGGGCTGCGGCTGGCCGAGTCGTACGTGGTGGCCGTGGCCCGGGGCATGCGCGACGGTGACGAGGAACGTATCGAGCGTGACCTGATCGCCCGCTTCGGCTCGCACAACGTGCTGGTCGCCGTACGCGACGGGTTGCTGGTGTGCGTGACGCCCGCGACGTTGCCGGCCGCCGTGGGGGAGTTCACCCACCACGTACGCTCCCGCTTCCCGGCCGGGTGGCGGGTCGGCGTCGGCCGGGCGCACCGGGGACCCGGCGGCGTGGTGACCTCCTTCAGGGAGGCGGCCGACGCCCTGGGGCTGGCGGACGGGCTGGGCCTGCGCGCCGACGTGGTCAAGGCGGCCGACCTGCTGGTGTTCCCCGTGCTGTTGCGGGACAGGAGTGCCATCGAAGATCTGGTGACCACCGTGCTGAGCCCGCTGCTCGGGGCGCGGGGCGGGCACGAGCCGCTGCTCGAGACGCTGGAGGCGATCTTCGCCTCGCAGGGCAATCAGGCGGCCGCCGCCCGGCGGCTGGGGCTCAGCACGCGGGCGGTGACGTACCGGCTGGAACGAATCCGCCGCCTGACCGGCTTCTCACCCGACGACCCGACGCAGCGCTTCACCTTGGAGACCGCGGTGCTCGGCGCCCGCCTGCTGGGCTGGCCCGCCGGCTTCAGCCACTGACCCGGTCCGTGGGCGTCACTCGCTGACGGCCAACCGCACGCCGAACCCGACGATCACGACACCCGTCAGCCGGTCCAGGAACCGCCTCACCCTCGGGGACCTCAGGAAGCCGCTCATCAGCGACGCGAACCCGATCAGCGCCGCGCTCCACACCAGCCCCTCGGCCACGTGCACGCCTGCCAGCAGCAACCCCATGACGGCATGCGGCGCCTCGTCCGGGATGAACTGCGGCAACATGGCCACGTAGAACGCCCCCACCTTGGGGTTGAGCAGGTTCGTCATGAGCCCGCGCCCGAACCCCTTCCCGAACCCGACCTCCTGCGGCTGTTCGGGCAACTCCTGAGGGTCGTGCCTGGCCAGGACCATGCGCAGCCCCATCCACACCAGGTACGCCGCCCCCGCCCAGCGCAGCGCGGTGTACGCCGGCTGCGAGGCCGCCAGCAGCGCCGACAGCCCCGCCGCGGTCAGCACACCCCAGATGAGCGTGCCGAGCTGGATGCCCAGCGTCACACCCCAGGCCGGCCGCCTCCCGGCCACCAACGACGTCCGCAGGACCAAGGCCGTGTCCAGGCCCGGGGTGATGGTCAGCAGAGCCACCACGGCGGCGAACGACCAGACAGATCCCGCGATGTCCATGGACGTCAGGGTATGAGAAGCAACTTCCCGGTGGTACGGCGGGCCGCCAGATCCTCATGGGCGTGCCGCGCGTCGGCCAGCGGGTAGCGGTGCGAGATGTTGATCGTGACCTGCCCGGACGCGATCCAGCCGAACAGGTCGGACGCGCGCTGGAGCAGCTCCGCCCGCTCGGCGATGTAGTGCACGAGCGTGGGCCTGGTCAGGAAGAGCGAGCCCTGCTTGTTGAGCGTCTGCGGATCCACCGGCGGCACCGGGCCGCTGGCCGCGCCGTACAGGGCCATGAGGCCGCGCGGACGCAGCGCCTCCAGCCCGCCGTCGAACGTGGTCGCGCCGACGCCGTCGTACACGACGTCGATCCTGCCGCGCAGCGCCTCCGCGAAGGTGTCGTACCGCAGCACCTCGTCCGCGCCGGCCTCGCGGGCCAGCTTCTCCTTCTCGCTGGTGGAGACCGTCGTGTAGACCTTGGCGCCCGTGAACTTGGCGATCTGGATCAGCAGTTGCCCCATGCCGCCCGCTCCCGCGTGCACGAGGACCTGGTCGCCCTCCTTGACCGCGTACGTGGAGTGGGTCAGGTAATGGGCGGTCATGCCCTGCAACATCGCCGCGGCCGCCACCTCGGCCGGCACCCCGTCCGGCACCGGCACCACCCGATCGGCCGGGACCACGGCCTTCTCGGCGTAGCTGCCCAGCACGCCGGCCCAGGCCACGGTGTCGCCCACGGCCACGTCCCGCACCCCCGCCCCGACGGCCGACACGGTCCCCGCGCCCTCGGAGCCGATTGTCGTGGGGAGGGGGAGCGGGTAGGCGCCGGAGCGGTGGTAGATGTCGATGAAGTTGACGCCGCTGGCGGCGACGTCCACCACGACCTCGCCGTCACCGGGGACCGGATCGGGACGTTCGGCGTATTCGAGAACCTCTGGACCGCCTTGGGCGGAGACGATGATGGCACGCATGCCCCTAGTCAACTCCGCCCGCCATCTTCCGTGCCACCCGCCCCCCGCCTGAAGCGGAGCGGCACGGCTTCGGCGTGCGGGTCAGGTGAGGCGGGCCAGCGCCCCCGCTTCCAACGCCACCCAGATCGCGCCGTCGGGCCCGACGGTCAGCCCATGGGGCTCCACCTTGCTGGGCTCGCCAGGCAGGCGGGGGAGCGGGTGCTCTTCGATGATGCCGTCGGTGGTGATGCGCCCGACACGATCAGCGGCCCACTCGGTGAACCACAGGGCGCCATCGGGGCCGGTCACGATCGCATGCGGCCGGCACTCCCGATCGGGAAGCGGATATTCATCAACCTTCCCTGACGTGTCGATCCGCCCGACCTGACCGGCGCCGATCTCGACGAACCACAACGCCTCATCCGGCCCGCACGTGATCCCCACCGGCCCGGCCCCCGCTGTCGGAAGCGGGTGAACGACCACCTCACCCTCCAACGAGACCCGCCCCACCGCGTTGCCCTGGTTGAGCGTGAACCACATCGCACCGTCCGGGCCCGCCGTGATGAAGGCCGGCATGCCGCCGCCCTCCACCGGCACCTCGAACTCCGCCGACGACCCATCCGCCGCGATGCGCCCGATCCTTCCGCTCCGCATCTGCGTGAACCACATGGCGCTGTCCGGACCCGCGGCGATCCCGTACGGCGAGTCCGCCGCGTGCGTGGTCACCTGCCCGTCGGCGGTGATGCGGCAGACCCGCCCGCCTTTGCCTTCCGTGAACCACATCATTCCGTCGGGTCCGGGCGCGATCACGGTCGGCTGGCCGTCGGCCGGGTCGAGCTGGTGGATCATCGGCTCCTGGCCGGGCATCAGCCTGCCGATCCGTCCCTCGTGGACGAGCGTGAACCAGAGCGCCCCGTCCGTCCCCGTGGCGATGCCGTACGGCGCGCCGGCGCCGATCCTGGTCAACATATGCGTCCTCCCGCGAGGTGGAGTTCTTTGCCCTGGAAACGCCGCGTGAGCGCGCGGTCGTGCGACACCACGACCAGCGTGCCGCGGTAGCCGTCGAGCGCCTGCTCCAGCTCCTCGGCCAGGAGCGGTGACAGGTGGTTGGTGGGCTCGTCGAGCAGCAGCAGGTCATGCTCGGCGGCCAGCAGCCTGGCCAGTGCGAGCCGGCGCCGCTGCCCGACCGACAGCTCGCCGACCTTCTGGCCGAGCGTGTGCGGCCTGAACAGGCCGGTGCTCAGCAGCGCCGGCGCGCGCTCGTCCGCGTAGCCGTGCCCGTAGGCGGCCAAGACCGCCAGGTCGGGGTCGAACGTGACCTCCTGGGGCAGGTAGCCGACCCTGACGTGGTCGCGGGCGTGCTCGGCGATGGTCCGCAGCAGCGTGGACTTGCCCGCGCCGTTGGGGCCGCGCACCAGCAGCCGGTCGCCTGCCTCGATCGTCAGCGACTGGACCCGCAACCGGTCACCGACCCGGATGTCGCGCAGGTCGGCCACCGCACGCCGATCGGCGCCTCCGCCATCCATCGCTCTGTCCGCCACCCGAATCGCCTGCTCGTATGCGGGATCGGCGGCGGCCGCGCCGAACGTGCCGCGGAAGCGCAACGGGTCCGGCGGGCGCGGCACCGGGTCGTCCAGCAACCGGCGCAGCCGCTCGTGGGCATTGCGGACCCGGCTGGCCACCGAGCTCTGCACCCGCCCGGCGTTGCGGTCGTAAGCCATCTTGTTGTTGTCGCGCATCGTCCGCCCGGCGGCGACCCGGTGGGCGGTGGTGGCGGCATGCTCGCGCACCTGCCGCACCTCCTCGCACCACGCCGCGTAGGACTGCTCCCAGCGTGCCCGCGCCGCGTTCTTGGCCGACAGGAACCCGGTGTAGCCGCCGCCGAAGCGGGTGACGGCGCCGTCCTCGACCTCGAGCACCGCCGTGGCGACCCGGTCGAGGAAGACCCGGTCGTGCGACACCACGACCACCGTGCCCCGGTGCTCGCGCAGCCGGTCCTCCAGCCAGGTCAGCGCCGACTCGTCGAGGTGGTTGGTCGGCTCGTCGAGAAGCAGCACCCGAGGCGCGGCGGCCAGGACGCAGGCCAGGCCCAGCCGTGCCTGCTCGCCGCCCGACAGGCTCGACAACACCCGGTCGCGGCCCACGTGGGCCAGGCCGAGGCCGTGGAACGCCTTGTCCACCCGGGCGTCCGCCTCGTAGCCGCCCCGGGCCTCGTAGATCGTCAGCAACTCGCCGTATTCGTCCATCACCTCGTCGGTGAGCGCCGACTCCAGCTCGCGCATCCTGCGCTCCATGGCGCGCAGGCCGGCCAGCGCGGCGTCGACGGCCTGCTGGACCGTGTGACCGGGCGGCAGGCCGAGCGTCTGCCCGAGGTAGCCGACGTCGCCGGACACGACGACCTCGCCGTCGTCGGGGCGCTCGACCCCGGCCAGCAGCCGGAGCAGCGTGGACTTGCCAGAGCCGTTTTCGCCGACGATGCCCGCGCGCTCGCCGGGCTTCACGGACAGGGTCAGCTCGGCGAGCACGGCACGCTCGCCGTAGGACTTGGAAACGCTTTGGAGGTGGATCAGGATGGAACTCCAATCGCAACTGATGTAGCTTTAGTCTGTCACAGAAGAGACCTCAAACGCAACTGGAGTAGTTTTTGGGAGCGAGCGGCAAGCGTCCCGGAGGGCGGAGCGCGCGGGTGCGCGACGCCGTGCGGCAGGCCACGCTGGGGGAGCTGGCCGAGCACGGGTATGCGGGGTTGACGGTCGAGCGGGTGGCCGAGCGGTCAGGCGTGCACAAGACGACCGTCTACCGGCGCTGGGGCAGCGTGGAGGGGCTGATCTCCGACGCGCTGGAGCTGGCCAGGGACGAGCCGTGGCCGATTCCCGACACCGGCACGATCCAGGGTGATCTGCGGGGCATCGTCCAGCTCGTCCGTTCCGGCTTCGCCGATCCCGAGCTGGGCCCGGTGTCGTCGGCCTTCGTGGCCGCGGCCGTGCAGAGCCCGGAGGCGGCGCGGGCGCTGCACGAGTTCTTCGTCGCCAGGCACGACCAGTCGGCCGAGGTCGTGCGCCGTGCGATCGCCCGAGGCGACCTCCCTGACGTGGTGGACGTCAGGGAGGTGATCAGGGTCGCGGTGGCGCCGGTCTACTACCGGTTGTTCGTCGCCCACGAGCCGGTGACCGAGCAGGACGCCGACCGAGCCGCCGACGCCGCCCTTGCGGCGGCCCGCGCCGGCGTGCTTTGAGAGGACTCAGCGTCGAAAGGGGAGGTCGATGGGGCTCATGAGGACCGGCTAGGACTCCTCCTTCGTCCCCCGCAGCTCGAAGTCGTCGAACGTGGTCTTCAGCACCGAGTCGCTGCCCTTCGGCGTGCGCGCGAACAGGCCGACGAACCCGTTGCCGATGCCGTTCGGATCGTCCACCTGATGAACCTGCTCGTCGTTCACCCACATCGTCAGCCGCACGGCCGACCCGCGCTGCTCGCACGAGGCCACGATGCGGGCCGGCTTGCCGCGCACGTCGTCGACCAGGACCGGCTGGGCCAGCGTGCCGCCCGCCCCGTCGACGATGCGCCGGATCCTGGCCATGCCCTTCGTGTCCAGCCCGAACTCGTAGTAGGTGTCGTCATCGTTGGAATTGTGGCAGTAGACGCCGTATTCGCCGGTGCCCGACGACCGCTTGATCTCGGCGGTGACGCCGACGACGACGCTCGCGGGCAACATCGGGGTGGGCGTGGCCGAGGGGTCGGGCGTCGTCGTGGGCGTGGCGACGAGGAAGGGGATGGGCGCCTTCGCCCACCGCTCCTCGTACCCTTTCTCCACGTCCAGCCCGTACGTGCCGTCGGTGCGGTAGCCGTAGCTGCTGGACGCCTCGGGATCGTAGGTGCCGCTCCAGCCGCCGGAGGTCTGCGTGAAGTCCTCCGCGTAGAGCACCCCCAGATCGGGCGGCCCGCTCGGGCCGAGCACACTCCAGGCGCCCACGCTCGCGCCCACGAGGAGAACGGCGGCGCCCGCGAGAGCGCCGTAGAGTTTCCCGCGGCCCGCCTTCTTCGTCGGCTGGACCTCGGTGTACGCGGCGGTGGCGTGCTGCCAGGCCACCTGCACGGTCTGCGCCGCCTGCTCGGGCCCGGCCGAGCGGCCGACGAGGTGGTCGAGCAGTTGCTGGGCGGTGGGCCGCATGGCGGGGTCCTTGCGCAGCGCCGCCGCGAGCAGCTCACGCAGGCCGGGGTCGACGTCAGCGAGGTTCGGCTCGGTGTTGAGCACCTGGTAGACGATCGCCGGCAGCGTCTCCCCGCCGAAGGGGGTCCGCCCGCTGGCGGCGAACGCGATCAGGCAGCCCCACGAGAACACGTCGCAGGCCGGCGAGATCGGGTCACCCCGCAGCACCTCGGGCGCCATGTAACGGGGCGTGCCGACCAGCTCGCCGGTGCCGGTGACGCCGCCCAGCGTGTCCAGCGCCCGCGCGATGCCGAAGTCGATCACGCGCGGGCCGACCGGGGACAGCAGCACGTTCGACGGCTTGAGATCCCTGTGCACCACCCCGGCCCCGTGAATGGCGGTGAGCGCGGTGGCCACGCTGACGGCCAGCGCGTCCAGGCTGGAGCCGCGGAGCGGACCCGACTGGCGTACGGCCTCCTCAAGGTTGGGTCCCGGCACGTATTCGGTGACCACGTAGAGCTGGTCTCCGTCGAGCGCGGCCTCGAGCACCGCGGCCGTGCAGAACCTGCGTACGCGGCGCGCGGCGTCGGCCTCCCTGCGAAAGCGCATGCGGAACTGCTCGTGCTGGGTCAGCTCCGGATTGATCACCTTGACGGCGACCCGCTGCCCGGCGGGATCCTCGGCGAGGTGCACCGTGCCCATCCCACCGCGGCCCAGCACGCTGAGTAACCTGTAGCGCCCAATGTGGGAGGTTTCACCGCTCACGGCGCGCTAGCTTACCCACAGGGCCCGGCTCGGCGCAGACCCCTTGCACGCGGTCGAGCGACGGCAGGCCGTGCTGGGGCTCCACCACGAGCACGTGGCACCCCGCTTTTCGAGCGGCCGCGACGCCTGCCGGGCTGTCCTCGATGGCGACGCAGCGTGCGGGGGTCGTGCCGAGCCGCCGGGCCGCCTCCAGGTACGGGTCCGGGTACGGCTTGCCGCGTGCCGTGTCCTCGTTCGCGATCACCAGGTCGAACGGGTGATCCAGGCGGGGGAGCACCAGATCGACCACGCGCCGGGGGGAGGCGCTGACCAGCGCCGTCGGGATGGCGGCGGCGGCCAGGCCGTCGAGGAGCTCGCGGGCGCCGGGCACGACGGTCACGTCGGCCGCGACCCGGGCGGCGAAGGCGTCGGTCAGGCGATCGGCCACCGCGCTGAACGCCCGCCCGGCCGTGTCGTCAGGGATCGCGCGTTCGGTCACATCGTCCGGGACCGGGTGCCCGGCCGGCTCGTCCTGCACCAGGTAAGCGGCCACGTCCTCGACCGTCCGGCCATGCACGTGCGGCACGTCGGCCGGGCTCAGGCGGCGACCGAGGGACTCGGCGACGGCCTCGGCCGCCTGCCACCACAGCCCCTCGGTGTCCACCAGCGTGCCGTCCATGTCCAGCAGCACAGCATCGGGCCCGGGAGCCACGCGGTCAGACGGCATCGGCGGCCACGACGGGTGCGGGGACCGTGACCGTACGGGCCGCCACCAGCACCGGCCGCTCCACCAGCCGGACGGCCACCCGCGTGCCGGGCCCGAGACTGGCCGCCTCGTGCCCGGGCACGTCGGCGAGGACCTCCCCGCCCTCGACCGCCAGCCGCAGCCGTACGGAGGCGCCGCGGAACGACGCCGTGATCACCTCGGCGGCCCCGTCCTCGTCCGGGACGACCCGCACCGCCTCCGGACGGATCAGCACGTCCACGGACGGATCCTCAGGAACCTCCCCGTCCACGGGAAGGAGCTGCCCGAGCACCGACACCTGATCCCCGGTGAGGTGACCGGCGAGGTGGTTCATGGTGCCGACGAACTCCGCCACGAACGGCGTGGCCGGCCGGTCGTAGATCTCGGCAGGCGAGCCCACCTGTTCGAGCCGCCCGTCACGCAGCACCGCCACCCGGTCGGCGACCGACAGCGCCTCCTCCTGGTCGTGGGTGACGAAGATCGTCGTGATGCCGAGGTCGAGCTGGAGGCGGCGGATCTCCTCACGCAGCGCCACGCGCACCTTGGCGTCCAGCGCCGACAGCGGCTCGTCCAGCAGCAGCACCCGCGGCTCCAGGGCGAGCGCGCGGGCCAGGGCGACACGCTGCTGCTGGCCTCCCGACAGCTGGTGCGGGTAGCGGTCGGCGTGCTCGGGCAGGCCGACGAGCTCCAGCAGCTCGTTCGCCTTGGCGTGCCGGACCGTCGCGGACACGTTGCGGACGCGCAGGCCGAAGGCGACGTTGTCGCGGGCGTTGAGGTTCGGGAAGAGGGAGTAGGACTGGAAGACCATGCCCGCGTCCCGCTTGTTGGCCGGGACATTCGTGATGTCCTTGCCGTCCACCAGCACCGCCCCGGAGTCCGGCCGCTCGAACCCGGCCACGCACCGCAGCGCCGTCGTCTTGCCGCACCCGGAGGGCCCGAGCAGGGCGACGAACTCGCCGGGGGCGATGACCAGGTCGAGGCCGTCCAGCGCGACCGTCTTGCCGAACACCCGCTGGAGCGCGCGCAGCTCCACCGATGCGGTCATTTCTGTTTCTCCCTACCGAAGACGGTGGACACGGCGAGCAGCAGCAGCCAGATGAGCAGCAGGCTGAGGATGGACACGGCGACCGAGAGCTGCCCCGCGGAGCCGGAGACGGTCACGATCCACACGGCGAACGGCTCGTACCCCAGCAGGCTGGCGACGGTGTACTCGCCCAGCACCAGCGCCAGCGTCAGGAACGACGCGCTGGCCAGCGCCGAGCGCAGGTTGGGCACGACGACCCGGAACACCACGTACGGCCACGAGGCGCCCAGATTGCGGGCCGCCTCGACCAGCGTCCGCACGTCCATCGTGCGCAGCCCGGAGTCCAGCGACCGGTAGACGAACGGCAGCACCAGCACCACGTACGCCAGCACCAGCACCACGGGGAACCCCGGGTCCTGCACCGCGATGATCGTGCGCCAGAACGGCGTCGGCGCCAGCACGTCGGTCCCCACCCGCAGCGAGGTCCCGATCCCGGCGACGAACGTGATCGGCGGCACCACCAGCGGCAGCGTGCACAACATCTCCATCACCGGCCGCAGCCGCGGCGCGAACAGCCGCACGGCCAGCATCGCGGGCAGCGACAGCAGCAGCACCAGCACGATCGTGGCGACCGCGAGGCCCAGCGACAGCAGCAGCGACCGTACGAACCCCTCGGCCGTCAGCAGCTCGCCGTAGGCGGACAGCGACACGCCTTCGACGGGCGTGTGGACCGTGTACCAGAAGGAGGCGCCGAGCGGGATCAGGAAGTACGCGGCGGCCAGCAGGAACACCACCCCGCGCCACACCCGCGGCCGGGCGGGCGGCTTGGCGACCGCGGCGACGGGCTCCAGGCCGGTCAGTGCAGCCATCGGGAGCTCCTCCTCTGCAGCGGCAGATAGACCGCCATCACCAGCCCGGCCACCACGACCATGTCGAGGCTGAGCGCCAGCGCGATGTTCTCGTAGCCGATCAGCACGTCGCCGGTGAGCGCGCTGGCGATCTTCAGGGTGACGAGCGGCACGACGGTGCCGACCATGGCGTTCGCGGTGGCGTACGCGGAGAAGGACGACCCGAACAGCAGCACCACCCCGCCCAGCATGGCCGGCGTGAGCACCGGCAGCGCGACGAAGCGCCAGTAGTGCCAGGCGGTGGCGCCGTTGTTCGCGGCCGCCTCGCGCCACTGCGGCCGCAGCCCGTCCAGCGCCGGCGCCATGACCAGCACCATCAGCGGGATCGAGAAGTAGAGGTAGACGACGACCAGGCCCCAGAACGTGTAGAGCGAGCCCGACGGCAGCCCGATCAGGCCGCTCACCACGCCCGAGTTGCCCAGCGTGGCGATCCAGAAGAACGCCAGCGGCACCCCGCCGAAGTTGGCCAGCACCCCGGATGCCGTCAGCACCGCCTCACGCAGCAGCGTGAAACGCGAGGTCACGACGGCGTGGGCGAGGAACGTGCCCAGCACCGCCCCCAGCAGCGCGACCACGGCCGACAGCCGCACGCTGCCGATCATGGCGTTGAGGTAGCCGCCCTGCAAGCTCTGCGCCAGGTTCGCCAGGCTCGGCCGCCCCTGCACGGTGAACGCCCCCACCACCAGCGCGATGGCGGGGACGCCGAAGACAAGCGCGAAGAACGCCAGCAGGGGCAGCGCCCCCAGCCAGCCCTTCGAACGAGTCCTGCTCATCCCGAGATCGCGGCGTCCCAGCCGCTGGCCAGCTTGGCCTTGGCCGCGTCCACCTGTGCGCTCGTCGGGAACGTGGGCGTGCCCTCCACCGAGGGCAGCTTCTCGGCCAGCGCCTTGTCCACGGTGCCGTCCGCGGTCATCGCCGGCATCAGGACGGGCCGGGCGAAGCCCTTGAGGAACAGGTTCTGGCCCTCGGCGCTGTAGAGGAACTCCTGCCACAGCCTGGCCGCCGCCGGATGCGGGGCGTCCTTGTTGATGGCCTGGGCGTACATCTGGAAGTACTTGCCGTCGGAGGGGATGTTGACCTTCCAGTCGATGCCCTTGGCAGCCATCTGGGGCGCGTAGGCGGCGTTGTTGTAGTCCCAGTCGATGCTGATCTGGGTCTCGCCCTTCTCGATGGTGGCCGGCGTGGTCTCGACCGGGTTGTAGTTGCCGGCGTCCTTGAGCTTCTTGAAGAAGTCGATGCCGGGCTGGATGTCGTCGAAGGAGCCGCCGTTGGCGAGGGCGGCGGCGTACACGCCGGCGAAGGCCGAGCCGGATTTGGTCGGGTTGCCGTTCAGCGCGACCTTGCCCTTGTACTCGGGCTTGAGCAGGTCGGCGAAGCTGGTCGGGCAGGTGGCGATCTTCTTGGCGTCGCAGCCGATGGACACGTAACCGCCGTAGTCGTTGACCCAGAGCCCGGTCGACTCCTTCTGCCCCTCGGGGATCTTGTCGAACGTCTGCACCTTGTACGGCGCGAACAGCCCTTCGGCGGCGCCGCTGATGGCGAACGACTGGCCGAGGTCCAGCACGTCGGGGGCGCGGTCCTGGCCCTTGCGGGTCTTCACCGCGTTGATCTCGTCGGCGCTGGCCGCGTCGGGGGTCTCGCTCTCGATCTTGATGCCGTACTTGGCCTGGAACTTCTCGATGATCTCGCCGTAGTTGGCCCAGTCCGGCGGCAGGGCGATGACGTGCAGGTTGCCCTCCTTCTTGGCCGCCTCGACGAGCTTGTCGAAGCCGCCGAAGTCGGCGGCGGAGGTGGCGGTGGCCGCGTTCACCCCGCCTTGGGAGGCTTGGGTGGTCGCCTGGGTGCCGGGGGCGGCTCCGCAAGCCGCGGTGACTACGGTGAGGGCTGCGGCAAGGCCGGCCGCGCGGGCGCGATATGTGAACACGACGCCTCCATTGTGCAGGGGGTGTGCAAAGAAACTAGAGGAACTTGTACAAACAAGCGAGCACTAGTAAGTCGCATGAATGTTGCTCTTTCGTGAATGGGAGGGGACGGCCTTGGTTGCGCGCTATGAACTGATCGCCGATGAGCTGCGGGAAGAGATCCTCTCCGGCGCGTACCCGGTCGGTTCCCAGCTCCCCAGCGAGGCCGAACTGGCCGGGCGGTTCCGCGCGGCCCGCGGCACCGTGCGCCAGGCGGTGGCCGTGCTGGTCGCCGAGGGCCTGGTCGGCTCCAGGCAGGGCGCCAGGCGCATCGTGCTCGGGGCCGCGCGCAGCCAGAGCTTCGCCGAGCTGCACAGCTTCGCGCAGTGGGCGCGCGCGGGCGGTTACCGTTTCGGCGGCCAGGTGATCGAGCAGCGCCGTCGCCGGGCGAGCGCAGCCGAGTCCGCCAGATTAGGCGGTGGTGAGGTGCTGGAGGTGCTGCGCCTGCGCACGCTGGAGGGCGACCCCGTTCTCGTCGAGCGCACGGTGTACGCGGAGTGGGTGACCCCCGCCGTCGAACTGCTGCCCGCCGACTGCGAGTCGGTCACCGAGGCGCTGTACGACGCGATCGGGCTCGTGTTCGCCTACGGCGAGCACCTCATCGACGCGGTCTCCGCCGGGGTCCAGGACGCCCACCTGCTGGGGGTACGCCGCGGCAGCCCGCTGCTGCGCCAGCGCAGGACCACCACCACCCACGAGGGCCGCCCCGTGGAGACCTCCGACGACCGTTACCGCGCAGGCAGCGTGGCCTTCAGCATCCGCAATTCGATCGGCGCGAACCCGCTCGTTCGGCAGGCAATCGACTTGCGATCTCGGAGCTGAGAACATATGTTCGACTTATAAGCGCCCGCCTTCCCCCGGGTGGCTCAAACAGAGGACCAGAGCCGCGGGGAGAAGCGTCTTGAGCAGACTCTATGGCGATCCGATAGAGGTGTGGACCAGGGACGGGGAGCCGACCCAGTTCGTCTGGCGCGACCGCCTCTATATGGTTCGTCGTGTCCTGGACCACTGGGTGGTCGCGCGCGAGTGGTGGAAGACCAGCGAGGGCGACCCCGGTGAGCGGCAGTTCTGGCGGGTGGAGGCCAGCCCGGGGCGCGAGGCCGGCTCTTACGAGCTGCGTTACGACACCGCCAGCAACGGCTGGCTGCTGCTGAGGGCGTGGGACTGATGGCGCCCCCGTTCCCGCACCTCGACGTGTGCTCCTCGTACTCCATGCGCTACGGCACCGCCTTCCCGCAGGCGCTGGTGCGGAGGGCGGCCGAGTTCGGCATGGACATCCTGGCGCTGACCGACCGCGACGGCCTCTACGGCGCGATCAAGCACGCCCAGGCGTGCGCCGAGGCCGGGATCGCCCCGGTCCTCGGCGTGAACCTGGCGCTCGCCACCCCGCCCCCGTCGTTGCTTCCCGGCATTCCCGCCCCCCGCCCCAAGACCGGGCCGAGCGCCGAGGACCGGGTCACCGTGCTGGCCCGCGGCCGCGGCTGGTCGCGCCTCTCCCGCCTGGTCACGGCCGCCCACCATGCGGGAGAGCGGGGCAAGCCGGAGGTGACCCGCGATCTGGTCGGTGAGTGGGCCGGAGAGCCGGGCGGCGATCATGGGTTCGGCGCCGAGGACGGCCTGGTGGTGCTGCTCGGCCCCAGGTCCGACGTGGGCCGCGCGGTGGCCGAGCGGCGCGACGAGCAGGCCAGGACACTGCTCGGCCTGTGGCGGGACACGGTGCCCGGCGTCGTGATCGAGCTGGTCGACCAGTACGGCTACCGCGATGCCACCACGGCCGTGCGCATGCTCGGCCTGGCCGAGTCCATGGGCGTGCCCGCCGTGCTGACCAACGCGGTGCGCTATCTGGACCCGGTCGACCACCAGGTCGGCGACGTGCTCGACGCGGCCCGCCAGCTCGTCCCGCTGCACCCGCGCCACCTGGACCGCACCACCTCGCACGCCTACCTCAAGAGCACCAAGGAGATGTGGCAGGTGGCGGCCAAGGTCTGCGGCGCGGACGAGACGAGGGTGGCGCGGCTGCTGTACACCACCAGGCGGCTGGCCGAGGCATGCTCGATGGAGCCGCTCGACCTGCTCGCGCTCCGCAACGACCCGCCGAACCTGCACCTGCCCGAGATCGGCCGGGACCCGGTGCCGCTGCTGCGCCACCGCGTCGAGGACGGACTGATCAGGCGCGGCCTCGACCGCTCGGCCGAGGCCAGGGGGCGCCTGCGGGACGAGATGGCCATCATCGAGAAGAAGCGCCTGTCCGGATATTTCATCGCCGTGGCCGGCATCACCGACATGATCCGCGGCAGGGGCATCCGCTGCGCCATCCGCGGCTCGGGCGCCGGCAGCCTGGTCAACTACCTCATCGGCATCGGCGAGGTCAACCCGCTCGACCACGAGCTGCTCATGGAGCGTTTCCTGTCCGAAGGCCGCATCGGGCTGCCCGACATCGACGTCGATGTGGAGTCGGCCCGCCGTCTCGACTGCTACAAGGCCATCTTCGACCAGTACGGCGAGGCCCGCGTGGCCTGCGTGTCCATGATGGAGACCTACCGGGCGCGCAGCGCCATCCGCGACGTCGCCGGCGCGATGGGCCTGCCGCCGCACGAGATCGACGCGATCGCCAAGGCGTTCCCGCACATCAGGGCCAAGCAGATCACCGCGTCGCTGCACGACCTGCCCGAGCTGCGCGACAGCCGGCTCAACGAGGCGGGCCTGGACCGGGTGTTCCGGCTGGCGGAGAAGCTCGACGGCCTGCCCAGGCACATCGCGCTGCACCCGTGCGGCGTGCTGATCGGCAACGCGGGGCTGCGGGACAGGACGCCGGTGGAGCGCAGCCTGCTGGAGTTCCCGATGTCGCAGTTCGACAAGGACGACGTGGAGGAGGCCGGGCTGCTCAAGCTCGACGTGCTGGGCGTGCGGATGCAGTCGGCGATGGCGTACGCGCTGACCGAGATCAAGCGCGTGGACGACGTCGTGGTCGAGCTGGACACGCAGCAGGGAGAGGACCCCGGCGTCCAGTACGTTCCCCACGATGACCAGGACACCTACGACATGATCTGCGCCGCCCGGACTCTCGGCTGCTTCCAGATCGAGTCGCCGGGTCAGCGGGAGCTGGTGGCCAAGCTGGAGCCGCGTACGCTGCACGACCTGATCGTGGACATCTCGCTGTTCCGGCCGGGGCCGGTCAACTCCGACATGGTCACCCCCTACCTGGAGGCCAGGCACGGGTGGCGGCAGCCGTACTATCCGCACGAGCGGCTGCGGGAGGCGCTGAAGGAGACGCACGGCGTCGTGGTCTTCCACGAGCAGGTGCTCAGGATCATCTCGGTGATGACCGGGCGGGACCTGTCGTACGCCGAGATGTTGCGGCGCACCCTCGACACGCCGGAGGGGCGGGATCGGGTGCGCGGGGTGTTCGTGCCCCTGGCCAAGTCCAACGGCTTCGACGACGCGTCGGTGGAGCGGGCCTGGCACGTGCTGGACGCGTTCGGGGCGTTCGGGTTCTGCAAGGCGCACGCGGCGGCGTTCGCGCTGCCTACCTACCAGTCGGCCTGGCTGAAGCGGCACCACGCGGCGGCGTTCTTCGCCGGGGTGCTCACGCACGAGCCCGGCATGTACCCGCCGCGGGTCATCATCGACGAGGCCAGGCAGTGCGGGATCAAGATCCTGCCGCTCGACGTCAACAAGTCCGGCAAGGACTGGCGGGTGGAGCGGCTGGGTCCGCGCACCCAGGTCCGTGCGCGGGCGCCGGAAGGCCGGCGGGTGGAGTTCAGGATCGGGGAGATCGGCAAGGGGTACGCGCTGCGGGTGCCGTTCTCGGCGATCAAGGGCGTGAGCGAGGCGGAGGTCGAGCGGATGGTGGCGGGGCAGCCGTACACGTCGCTGGCCGACTTCTGGGACCGCGCCCGGCCCTCGCGGCCGACGATCGAGCGGATCGTCCAGGTCGGCGGCCTGGACGCGCTGCACGACCTGCATCCGGGCGGGCCACGCTGGCGGCCCGGCGAGCTGACCAGGCGTGACCTGATCGCCCAGGTCGGCGCGCTGGAGCGGGCCTCGTCGAGCGGGGTGCGGGCCGGTTCGCGCACCTCCAAGCGCTACACCCCCGTGCGCCCGTCCCGAGCGGAAGAACCCTCCGTGCAGCTCCCGCTGGGCTTCACCGAGCACCTGCCGCCGGGGGAGCTGCCCGAGATGACGGAGGCGGAAATGGTCGAGGCCGAGCTGGAGATTCTCGGCATCGACATCAGCCGGCACATCATCAGCTTCCACGACGAGCTGCTCGACCTGCTCGGAGTGGTACGTTCCAAGGATCTTCTCGCACAGCGCAACGGGGCCGAGGTGCTGGTGGCGGGGGTCAAGGTGGCGACGCAGACGCCTGCCGTGCGCTCGGGCCAGCGCGTCATCTTCACCACGCTCGACGACTCGACCGGGCCGATCGACCTGACGTTCTTCGAGTCGGTGCAGGGGCGGTGCGCGGCGACCGTCTTCGGGTCGTGGCTCCTGCTGGCTCGGGGGGTGGTCCGGCGGACGGGCACGCGGGCGGTGTCGATGCGGGCGGTGGACTGCTGGGACCTGGTGGACCTGGACGTGCTCTGGCGCTCCCAGGGCATCGAAGCGGTCCGCGCCCTGCTCGCGGAGACGCCTGAGCGGGTGGCCGGGGTCCGCGGACGCAGAATCGAATACCCCAACGGCTTCCGCCTCTCGCCCTACTCCGACCTCGGCCCGGCCATCGTCACCCCGCCCCGGCGGCTGTGGCACGCCAGCCCGGGCAGCTCCGGCCCCTCAGCCGCCTGACCACAAACAGGGATGGGAGGCGTGGCTCGTCGACGCCTCCCCACCGGGGTCATCAAAGGTCATTCCCGCAGATCGGCTTCCCTGCAACTCGCCCCGGAGCAGGCCACCATCCCGGCCAGCCGCGCATCCAGACCGGCCAGCAACGCGGGATCGGCGCCGGCCGCCAGGTTCCGCAGCTGGTACGGATCCATCTGCAGGTCGTACAACTGCCGCTCTCCCGTGTCATACCGCACATACGTGTACCGATCCGTACGCAAGGCCTGATACGCCGGCACAGGCGTCTGCTTGGCCGACGCCCGATTCGCCGGTCTGGTGAACTCGACCAGCACGTTCTTCCGCCACCGCGCCGGCCGGTCACCCCGCAGCAGCGGCACCAGCGACCGCCCCTCCGCGAACGCCGGCGGCCTGGCCCCGCCGAGCTCGGCGACCGTGGGCGCCAGGTCCACCGTGACCCCCATGTGCGTGATCGTGGAACCCGGCGCGACGCCCGGACCGCGCACCACGAGCGGGATCTTGATCGCCTCCTCGAACGGGGTGGTCTTGCCCTGCGCGAGCCGATGCGTCCCGAGATGGAAGCCATTGTCCGAGGTGAAGATGATGTAGGTGTTGTCCAGCCGCCCGGTCTGCCGCAGCGTTTCGACGACGGAACCGACGAGGTCGTCCACGCCGAGCATGGCCCGCAGCCGGGCGCGGAAACGTTCGTCGATCGCGTCGATCCTCGACTCGTCGAGCACGGGCAGGCTACGCATCCAGAGCGGCTCCGCGCTCACGTCCTGCTGGTTGAACGACGGCGTCCGCGGCGCCATGGCCAGCGGGAACTCGCCCGCGTGCCGCCAGGCGGGGTTGGCCGGATTGTGCGGGGCGATCGGCGCCAGGTACAGGAGGAACGGCTCCTTGGACCCGGCGATGAAGTCGCGGCTCTTGCGGGCCAGCACGTAGGACAGGTATTCATCCTCCGTCCAGCCGTAGTCGACCAGCGTGCCGTTCTCGTTGAGCCGGTAGCCGTACTCCTCGTAGAGGTTGCGGACCGGCACGGCCCACTCGTCCCAGCCGGGCGGCACGTACGTCTCCGCGGCGGCGCTGCCGGGGTAGTGGTTGAGGAATTTGCCCATCAGCGCCGTGCGGTACCCGGCTTTCTGCATCCAGGTCCCCAAAGTGGATCGTTCCAGACCTTGAGCATGGAAGCGGTCGAATCCCCCTTCTGGGGGCGTGTTCGTGAAGACGCCGTGACTGTGGACGTACTGGGAGCGCAGGATCGACACCCTGGACGGGCAGCACCAGGAGTTCGTCACGAAGAACCGGTCGAACGAGGCGCCCTCACGCACCAGATGCTGGGTGATGTTCGGAAAGTACGCCAGCGTGCCTGTCTCCAGATCGTCGACCACGATGAGGACGACGTTCGGCCTCGACGCGCTCGCGGCCGCCATGGGCTCGGCCGCCGGGAGGAGCAGGAACAACAAGCATGTAACTCGACAGAGACCTTTGAGCACGCAGTGTGACTTCCCCGGAAGATCCTCCATTGACACCCGAGCCTGCCGCGGCCGTAATAGAACTTAATTCCGGAGGTGTCCTATGAAGCTCGGTCTCCAGTTGGGCTATTGGCAGCGCAACGCCGACGACGCGACCGAATCGGTGCTGGCCGCCGAGCGGCTCGGCTACGACTCGGTGTGGACGGCGGAGGCGTACGGGAGCGACGCGTTCACGCCGCTGGCCTGGTACGGAGCGCGTACCAGCCGTATCAAGCTCGGCACGTCGGTCGCGCAGCTCTCGGCGAGGCCGCCCGTCACGACGGCGATGACCGCCATGACCCTCGACCACCTGACCGGCGGCCGGCTCCTGCTCGGCGTGGGCGCCTCGGGGCCCCAGGTCGTGGAGGGCTGGTACGGCCAGCCGTTCGCCAAACCCTTGGCCAGAACGCGCGAGTACGTCGAGATCATGCGCAAGGTCTGGCGCCGCGAGGAGCCCGTGACGAGCGAAGGCCCGCATTACCCGCTGCCGCTGGCGGGGGGCTTGGGCAAACCGCTCAAGCTCATCACGCATCCGCTCCGCTCGGACATCCCCATCTATCTCGGGGCGGAGGGCCCGAAGAACGTCGCCCTCGCCGCCGAGGTGGCCCAGGGCTGGCTGCCGCTGTTCGCGTTCCCCAGCAAGATCGAGGAGATGTACGGCGAGGCGCTCGCGGGCGCTTCCGAGGGCTTCGAGATCGCCGCCATGGTGATGGTGATGATCTCCGACGACGTGCGTGCGGCGCTGGACGGCGTGAAGCTGATGCTCACGCTGTACATCGGCGGCATGGGCGCCAAGCACCGCAACTTCCACGCCGACATCATCGGCAGGATGGGGTACGCCGAGGCCGCCGAGCACATCCAGGCGCTCTACCTGGCCGGGCGGAAGGACGAGGCGTTCCGGGCGATCCCGGACGAGCTGGCCGACGGCATCTCGCTCGTCGGCCCGCCCGGCCGGATCAAGGAACGCCTCGAGTTGTGGCGCAAGAGCCCGGTCACCAGCCTGCTCGTGATGGGCCCGCGGGACGAGCCCTCGCTGAAGCTGATCCGCGACCTCGTCCTGGGATAGCACCGCACCGGAGGGGCGCGGAGCCGGGGTGTCAGGGCACGGGGCCGGGAGTCAGTCGGGGCGCGGGGCCGGGTCGGTGGTGACCGATCTGAGCAGCGGCCTGCTCATGGCCCCCGCCCCGATCACCCCGGCGAACCCGGCGACGACACAGCCCACCAGCGTGATCATCCCGACCGTGCTGATCTGGCCGGCCATGAACGGTGTGGCGCAGAACGCCCCGACCAGGATCGCCCCGCCGCCCATCACGGTCAGCGGGATGAGCGTCTCCGCGCGCCGCGCCCGGTCGAGCACCTCCAGCGGCGTGCCGGCCAGCCGCAGCAGCCCGTACGTCTGCCGCCGGTCCAGGATCGAGGACGCGGCCGTGATGCCCGCGCTGGCGATGGCCACCAGGAACGACACCGACAGCACGACGATCGTGCCCACGCGGATGTCGGCCAGGATGTCGATGCCGAATCGCTGGTCGTCGGCCTCGGTCGTGGGAGTGCGGCCGGGGACGAGCCCGGCGAGCGCGGTGCGCGCCCGGTCCACCGTGGCCGCGTCCGCGGAGCTGCCCAGGGCGGCGACCACGGTCTGCTTCGACGACTTCACGGTGGCCGGCACCTTCGCCGCCGCGAGCCGCTCGCGCGCCTGCTCGGTCACCTGCTCCACCCGCCCGGCGGCCGCCGTGACGCTGAGCTGGGGAGGCGCGGCGGCATCCCCGGTGAACCCGTCCGGGCTGAGCAGGCCGAGGAAGCCCGCCACGAAGCCGGTCAGCGCCACGCCGCTCACCGTGCGCCAGGCCGAGCGCGGATCGTCCACCAGCCTCCGGCCGGCCAGGAGCCCGGCCGGGCCGCGTGCGGTGCCCGCCGTGATCCTGCCGATCAGGCCCACCACCCACGGGCCGACCAGGTTGACGCACAGGAACGCCAGGGCGAGCGCCACGGCGACGATCGCGACGCTGGTGTCCCTGGCGAGCAGGGGGAAGACGGCCAGCACCACGAGCAGGGCGAGCACCCGTACGAACCGCAGGGCGGGCGGCGTCTCCCGCTTGGCCACGCCGAGCGGGCTCACCACGACCCGGCGCAGCCCGGCCACCGCCGACAGCCCCACCAGCAGCGGCACCGCGACCAGCACGCCGGCGAGGGAGAGCGGGCTGGGGAACAGATCGCCGGCGAACCACGTGCCGCCCTGCATCTCGATCCTGGCCAGCAGCGGCACGGCCAGGGCGAAGGCGGCGGCCCCCGTGAGCGCGCCGGCCAGCGCCACGATCATCGCCTCGGCCACCGTCATCCTCACCACCTGCCCCGGCGTCGCGCCCACCAGCCGGAGCGCGGCGAGGCGCTGGTCGCGCCTGGCCACCGTCAGCCTGGCCGCGGCGCCGCCGAACACCAGCAGCGGCACCACCATGAGCACGCTCGCGACGAGTGCGAGCGCCCGGTAGGCCTCCGCGTCCTCGCTGGGCGTGCCGGCCAGGCTCGACACCTTGGTCGGCGGCTTGGGGAGGATCTCGTCGTCGCTGCGGGGTGCGGTCGTCTCCAGCGCGTCCGGCGCGTGGCCGACCACCGCGACCAGCTCGTCCGGGTGGACCAGCGCCTCGTCGCCGAGGATCCCTCGCACGTCCGGGTAACGCTTGGCGAGCTGGTCGCCGGGGAGTTGCCTGACCAGCTCGGCGAGTGCGGGCGACAACCACGCCTCGCCCGGCCGCGGAAAACGCGGCATTCCAGGCGGAGCAGGCACATCTGGTTTCAAGGCGGCCAGGTCGACGACGTTGATCGTCTGGTCGCGTACGTAGTCGTAGCGCGACACCTCGATGGCGACCGCGCCCGACACGGCGGGGACCGGGTTGCGCCAGGCGCCGCGGTCGGCCCTGGCGTCGAAGGCGAAGTTCGCGGCCACGGCGAACAGCAGCAGGGCCGTGGACACGGCGACCGCGCCCAGCGTGAGCCAGGTGCCCAGCAGGCCCCTGCGACCGCCGCCTCTGAGCAGCCGCCAGGTCAGCTCGAGGTTCACGCCTGCACCCCGGTCACCAGGAGCCGGCCGTCGCGGACCTCGACCGTGCGGTCGCACCAGGCGGCCACGTTCGGGTCGTGGGTGACCACGATCAGCGAGGCGTCGTTGTGCTTCGTGGCCTCGACCAGCAGGCGCATCGTGTCCTGCCCGGTCTGCTGGTCGAGCGCCCCCGTGGGCTCGTCGGCGAACACCACGGCCGGCCTGGTCACCAGCGCCCTGGCGATCGCCACCCGCTGCGCCTGCCCGCCCGACAGCTCGCCCGGCCGCCTGGACTCCATCGTGTGCAGGCCGAGTGGTGGGAACCATTCGCGCGCCTGACGTACCGCCTGGGCCCTCGGCACGCCGCCGAGCATGAGCGGGAGCGCCACGTTCTCCTCGGCGGGCAGCTCGGACAGGAGCTGGCCGAACTGGAAGACGAAACCGAAGCGGGTACGGCGCAGCGCGCTGCGCTGCCGCTCGCCCATCGCGTCGATGCGCTGCCCGAGCAGGTGCACCTCGCCCGCGTCCGGCTTCATGATGCCGGCCAGGCAGTGGAGCAGGGTCGACTTGCCGGAACCGCTCGGCCCCATGATCGCCACGGCTTCGCCGGCCCGTACCGTGATGTCCACGCCGCCCAGGGCGACCGTCTGCCCGAACCGTTTGGCCAGGGCTCGTCCAACAAGCACATCGTTCATGACGTACAGGCTTCCGGCCGGCCGGGGGCGGCGGATCGGCCGTGCGTCCATACCGCCATCGGCCGAACGGCTGATCTCTAGAGTTGGGGCGTGACTATTCGGGTTCTCATCGCCGACGACCAGCAACTGGTGCGCACCGGCTTCCAGATGATTTTGGACGCTCAACCGGACATGGAGGTCGTCGCGGCGGTGGCCGACGGGGCCGAGGCCGTCGCCGAGGCCAGGCGGCTGCGGCCGGACGTGTGCCTGCTCGACATCAGGATGCCCAAGCTCGACGGGATCGAGGTGACCAGGATCCTGGCCGGTCCCGGCGTGGAGAACCCGCTGCGGGTGGTCATCGTCACGACGTTCGACCTGGACGAGTACGTGTACGGGGCGCTGCGCTCGGGCGCGACCGGGTTCCTGCTCAAGGACAGCGGGCCCACGCTGCTGATCGAGGCGGTCAGGGCGGCCGCGGTGGGCGACGCGCTGGTGTCGCCGTCGGTGACGGTACGGCTGCTGCAGCATCTGACCGGGCCCCCACAGGCCGCGCTCCCGGCGAACAACCCGCTGACCGACCGCGAGCTGGACGTCGTGCGGCTGGTGGCCAGGGGGCGGACCAACCAGGAGGTCGCCGCGGAGCTGTTCGTGTCCCTGTCGACGGTCAAGACGCATCTGGGCAGCATCCAGGCCAAGCTCGGTGTCAGAAATCGGGTGGGAATCGCAGCTTGGGCGTGGGAATCCGGCGTGGTGAGCTGATTAATGACGGGGCTGCCGGGATACAAGTGAATCAGAACCTCAGCGCATGGCCCGGGGGGAGAACATCGTGCGCTACACCCAGGCACCGCCTACCAGAGCCGCCTCTGCCGTTTACGTGACGCTCACCGCACAGGTCCTCTCCCTCGCCGCTCTTGTGATCTTCGAACACACCCGCGGTCACCGGCTCGCGGCCCAGCTCGCCGAGTTCGGCGGGCGACCGCACGGGGCCGACGCGGAGGCGGTCGTGGGGGCCGTGACGGTGTTCGCACTGCTGATCATGCTGGTGGCCGGCACCTCGATCGCGGCGGGCGCCGCCTACGTGACCTGGCTGGTGCGGGCCAGGCAGGCCAACGACCGCTCGGCCCCGACGGGCCCGGTCGCGGCCGCATGGCTGATCCCCGGCGTGAACCTGGTCGCTCCCGCGGTGCTGGTCGACGAGGTGTGGCGGGGCACCAGGCCGCCCGCAGGGCAGCGGGGGCGGTGGTTGTGGTTGCTCGCGGCCTGGTGGGTGAGCTGGCTGGCGACGCTCGCGTTGATCACCATCCGGCTGCCGCTCGACGCGTCCGCCGTGGGCCTGACGGGGATGGGAGTGCTGGAGCTGGGGTGCGCGGCGGTGGCGGCCGTGTTGTGCGCGTGCACCGTGCGGGAGCTGACCCGCCTGCAGCGTGCCGCCCGCAGCCCGCTCGCCGCCATCCGAACGTTCTCCCGCCAGTCCAACCCGGCCCCGGGCTCCACACCCCTCGGCCGCACCAGCTGACCCGCCGCAACGCCCGTACAGGGGGCGAGTCGCAGAGAAGCCGACATGCGGGAATGACATCAATGGCCGTCGGAGAACAGCGACGGGTACG
This sequence comes from Nonomuraea polychroma, assembly GCF_004011505.1. Taxonomy (NCBI): domain Bacteria; kingdom Bacillati; phylum Actinomycetota; class Actinomycetes; order Streptosporangiales; family Streptosporangiaceae; genus Nonomuraea; species Nonomuraea polychroma. The sequence continues at coordinate 6,839,861 of NZ_SAUN01000001.1, read as the reverse complement.
CGTGGGCCAGGTGCTCGGAGACGGCCCGAGCGGCTTCGTCCGCCTCGCCCCGCTCGATCGCCTCCAGGATGCGTACGTGATCGGCGCGCAGGATCGACGTGTCACCCAGCCGCTCGACCGCTTCGACCGCGTACCTCCGCATCGAGTCGCGCAGCGAGCGCATGATGGCGGAGATGAGCCGATTGCCCGACGCGTCCGCGATCGCGCAGTGGAAAGCCGTGTCGTGCTCCACGAACTCCTCCGCCGTCCGCGCCGCGTCCATCCCGGAGAGTGCGTCGGCGAGCGCCGAGGTGTCGGCCCGCGCGGCGGCGGCGCGGGAGGCCGCCCACTGCTCGATCATGTGCCGGGTGTCGATCACCTCGCGCAGCTCCAGGCTGGCCAGGCCCAGATGCAGCCTGAGCAGGTCGGTCAGCGCCGAGTCAGGGCGCGAGATCAGCACGGCGCCGGCGTCCGGGCCCCGGCCGACCTGCGAGGACACCACGCCGAGGCTCTCCAGCACGCGCATGGCCTCCCGTACCGACGAGCGGCTGACGCCGAGCTGCTCGGCGAGCTGGCGCTCGGCGGGCAGGCGGTCGCCCGCGGTCAGGCCGTCCTCGGCGATGCGCCGCTCGATCTGCGCGAGCACGTCTTCGAACGTCCGCGTGCGCTTGACCGGACGCCAGCCGCCGCCGTCCACCCCGTCAACCTCCCTGATATGGTCAGACCACACTGTGGTAGGACCATACCAACGAGAGACCTGCTCGTTGGACTGCCGCTCTACTGTCGCGTCTGGAAAGCGCCGTAGCGGCAGTCCACTTGGCAGATTTCTCATTGGCCTTGGAAGGAGAGCCGTGCGAGTCGCCCTGTTCATCACGTGCGTGAACGACACGCTCTTCCCCGGCACCGGCAAGGCGGTCGTGTCGCTGCTGCGCAGGCTCGGCTGCGACGTGGACTTCCCCGCCGCCCAGACGTGCTGCGGCCAGATGCACGTCAATACGGGCTACCGCGCGGAGGGCGTGCGGCTGGCGCGGCACTTCACCGAGGTCTTCGCCGGCTACGACGCCGTCGTCGCGCCGTCGGGCTCGTGCGCGGCCATGGTGCGCGAGCAGTACCCGAAGCTGGCGCGCCCGGGCAGCAAGGGGGCGGCGGCGATCGCCGAAGTGGCGCCCAAGGTGTACGAGCTGTCGGAGTTCCTGATCGATGTACTGAAGGTTGAGGACGTCGGAGCATATTTCCCGCACCGGGTGACATATCACCCGACGTGCCACTCGCTCCGCGGCCTCCACCTCGGCGACCGGCCGACCCGGCTGCTCCAGCACGTCCGCGGCCTGGAGCTGGTGCCGCTGCCCGGGGCCGAGGAGTGCTGCGGCTTCGGTGGCACGTTCGCGGTCAAGAACCCGGCCGTCTCCGCCGCGATGGGCGCCGACAAGACCCGCAGCATCCTGGACACCGGCGCCGAGGTGTTGTGCGCGGCGGACAACTCGTGCCTGATGCACATCGGCGGCACGCTGAGCCGCCAGAAGACCGGTGTCAGGACGATGCACCTGGCCGAGATCCTCGCGTCGACGGAGGAGGTCCAGTGAGCGCGACGTTCATCGGTATGCCTGGAAGTTTCCCAAAAAACGCCGAGAAAGCTGTACAAAACTCGCAGCTTCGTTTCAATCTCCGCAAGGCCACCCACACCATCCGCGGCAAGCGGGCGAGCGTCGTCGGCGAACTGCCCGACTGGCAGGAGCTGCGCGCGGCCGGCAAGGCGATCAAGGACCACACGCTCCGCAATCTCGACCGCTACCTGATCCAGATGGAGGAGGCCGTCACCAGGGCGGGCGGCACGGTCCACTGGGCGAGGGACGCGGCCGAGGCCAACCGCATCGTCGCCGGCCTGGTCAAGGCCACGGGCGAGACCGAGGTGGTCAAGGTCAAGTCCATGGCCACCCAGGAGATCAACCTGAACGACGCGCTCGCCGCGGAGGGCATCACCGCGTACGAGACGGACCTGGCTGAGCTGATCGTGCAGCTCGGTGACGACTTCCCCAGCCACATCCTGGTCCCCGCCATTCACCGCAACCGGTCGGAGATCCGCGAGATCTTCCTGGACAAGATGCCCAAGGTCCCGGAGAACCTGACCGACGATCCGCCGGCCCTGGCCGAAGCCGCCCGGCTCCACCTGCGCGAACGGTTCCTCAAGAGCAAGGTCGCGATCTCGGGCGCCAACTTCATGGTCGCCGAGACCGGCACGCTGGTGGTGCTGGAGTCGGAGGGCAACGGCCGCATGTGCCTGACCCTCCCGCGGACGCTCATCAGCGTGGTCGGGATCGAGAAGCTCCTGCCCTCCTGGCGGGACCTGGAGGTGTTCCTCCAGCTCCTTCCGCGTAGCTCCACGGGTGAGCGGATGAATCCCTATACGAGCATGTGGACGGGCGCCGTCGAAGGCCAGGACTTCCACCTGGTGCTGCTCGACAACGGCCGCACCGACGTGCTCGCCGACGAGGTGGGCCGACAGGCGCTGCGCTGCATCCGCTGCTCGGCCTGCCTGAACGTGTGCCCGGTCTACGAGCGGGCGGGCGGCCACGCGTACGGGTCCGTCTATCCGGGCCCGATCGGCGCGATCCTCACGCCTCAGCTACGCGGCATGGGCTCCGACCTGGACGCCTCGCTGCCGTACGCCTCCAGCCTGTGCGGCGCCTGCTACGAGGTCTGCCCGGTCGCCATCGACATCCCGGAAGTCCTGGTGGACCTGCGGGCCAAGGCCCCGCACGCGGCGGCCGAGCGGGCCGGCATGAAGGTCGCCGGCTGGATCTTCAACGACCACAAGCGGCTCGCGAAGGCTCAGCGCGCGGCCACCAAGCTGCGCAAGCTCGTGCCGAAGCGGCTGCCCGGCCCGCTGTCGGCCTGGACCGACACCAGGGACATCCCCGAGATTCCGGACGAATCCTTCAGAGACTGGTGGGAGCGAACCCGACGGAGCGAGCGGAGCGAGTGAGGAGTGGTGAGCGACCCATGGGCAGGGAGCGAACCCGACGGAGCGAGCGGAGTGGAGGCCCGACGGAGGAGGGACTCCGCGGAGCGAGTGAGGAGTGGTGAGCGACCCATGGGCAGGGAGCGGAATGAGCGCGCGTGACGAGATCCTCGCCAGGATCGGCAAGGCCGTCGCAGGGGCGCAGGACGTCGAGATCCCCCGTGAATACCGGACGACGCAGCAGGTGGAGGACCTCGTCGGCCTGTTCGCCGAGCGGGTGGACGACTATCGGGCGATCGTGCACGTCCTGCCCGCGGCCGAGGTGCCCGCCAAGATCGACGAACTCCTGACCGGGCGGCGCATGATCAGGCCCGGCGGCGACGGCTGGGAGGATCTCAACACCGCCGACGGCGTGGTGACCACCTGCGCCGTGGCGATCGCCGAGACCGGCACGATCGTCCTCGACCACGGCCCCGGCCAGGGGACCAGGGCGCAGACGCTGGTCCCCGACTACCACCTGTGCGTGGTCAGGGCCGATCAGATCGTCTCCTGCGTGCCCGAGGCCATCGCCAGGCTCGACCCGGCCCGCCCGCTGACCTGGATCAGCGGCCCGTCGGCCACCAGCGACATCGAGCTCAACCGGGTCGAGGGCGTGCACGGCCCGAGGACGCTGGAAGTGGTCATCAGTACCTGAGCACGGCCGCGACGTCCTTGACGTCGTCGGTGAACCACAGCTCGGCGTCCGTCATCGCCGCGGCCCTGGCCAGCGCGGAGTCCGCGCGCTCCTTGACCGGCTCCTCCACGCCCCAGCGGCGCAGCTCCTCCGGGTCGGTGGCGAGCTGGGTGCCGCCCTCTCCGGTCCAGACCGGCTTCGGCAGCTCGCCCGGTGACAGCACCGCGTGCACCCTGCCCTCACGCAGGGCGTGCGCGACGCGGGCCATCCCGACCGGGCCGGACCCTTCCTGGTGGCGTTCGAGCAGCTCGGCGCGTTTGCGGTCGAGCCAGCCGTCGAGGGCCTTCTCCACGTCCTTCTCGAACTGGCCGTGGTCGGCCCGGCTGCCGTGCTCGACCATCATGACCCGGTCGGCGGACTTGGTGCCGAGATGGTGCAGCAGGTACGAGCGCGACTTCGGCTCGCCGGCCACCAGGATCAGCTCCGCGCCGATGCGGCGTACCTGCTCGTCGATCTCGTGCGCGACGGCCACCGCGTTCTTCTCCCAGGTCTCGTCGACCGCCCGCTCGTACCGTTTCTGCGACCAACCTCCCTGCGCGGTCTTCTGCAGCGGCCACTCCTCGGCCTCCACGACCGTCCGCCGCGGCGACCCGCCGCCGAACACCGTCACCTCCGCCCCCGCGTGATCCACGATCACGCGGACGTGCGGCACGTTCTCGCCGCGCTGCATGAGCATGGGGGTGACGTGCGGCAGTGGGGACCACGTGGCCATCTCGTACGGCGCCCGCGGCAGCGACTCGGCCAGCACCACCTCACCGTGCGTGGCGAACAGCGCCCGCGCGAGCATCGGCTGCTCGGCGGCGGCCTCCAGCGCGTCCAGCGTCGCCGGGTCGGCCCCGTCGAGCTGGTCGCGCATGGTGCGCCAGCGCTTTTCCCGCTCGGCCTCGGTGAGCGCGCCCATGTACACAGATGCGTACGGGCCGCGCCGCTCGTACAGCGGCCGGATGAAGTCGAGCCGCACCGGTCACCACCTCCGCTTTTCCACGCCGAGCCCGAGCGCCTTGGCCACCTCGGCCACGTTGACGTACTGGCGATCGGGGAGGGATCCGACCATGTCCGTCACCTGGTCCGGCGCGCCCACACGCTCCGCGTGGCGCTCCAGGTCGTCCTTGGATGCCGGCCACTGGCAGTCGCTGAGCCATTTGGCCAGGTCGCTGCGGACGTCGACCCCCTCCTGGGAGATGCCGGCCGGGGTGCCTGGCTCGTGACCGGGCGGGTACGACCGCTGCGACTCCTCACCGGGCGCCGGCATCGCCTCGGGCTCCTTCCATTCCTCGGCGTGCGTCGTGCCACCGCCGCGGACCATGCCCTCGGTCTCGTGCTTCTGCTGGTCGTCGAGGCGGGGGCCGTGCTTGTCGCTCCCACGTTGTTCCATGGTTCCCTCACTCCTCTCAATTGCGCCCCCTACCCCCGCTTTCGTGGGCAAACATCACGACTGTGTAGCCTGCCGACCGTGTTCGATCCCGACGTCAGCATCGTCACGGCCCGGCTCACGCTGCGGCCGTTCGGCCCTCAGGACGCCGCTCGGATCCGGTCGATCGTGGGGTCCGGCGTGCGCTTCCTCCCGCCCGGCGCCCCCGTCCACGCCTCCGGCGTCGCCGAGTGGCTGGCGCGCGGCGTGCACGAGCTCCGCGCGTCAGGACAGGGCATCCATCTGGCCATGACGGACGTCGACGGGGTCGTGGTGGGGGCCATCAGCCTGTTCAAGACCTTGTGGAGCGCGGGCACGACCGAGGTCGGCTACGGCGTGCACCCCCTCTACCGGGGCCGCGGCCTGGCCACGGAGGCGGTGCGCGGGCTGACCGAGTGGGTGTTCGCGACCACCGAACTGCGCAGGATCGACCTGACAGCCAACCTGGACAACGCCGCTTCGCTGCGCGTCGCCCAGAAAGCGGGCTTCACCTGGGAAGGCGTGCTGCGTTCCGCGGTCATGGAAGACGACGGCCCGCATGATCTTGTCGTGTTCGGCCTCTTACGCGGTGACGGCCGCGGCCCCGCGCCCACGCTGCCCAGGACGGAGCTGCGGACCGAGCGGCTGCTGCTGCGCCCGCTCGCGCTCGCCGACGTGCCCGACCTGGCCGCCGCCGCGGCGGACCCGCTCACCCAGGCCAGGACGGGGGTGCCGCGCGGGTACACCGAGGAGCACGCGCGGGCGTTCATCGAGAGCGTCGAGCGGATGCGGCTACGGGGAGCGGGCATCGCCTGGGCCGCCGTGCAGCTGGAGAGCGGCCGGTTCGCCGTGAACGTGGACCTCAGGGACCTCGACTGGACGAACCGGACGGCCGAGGTCGGCTACATGACGGCCCCGTGGGCTCGCGGCCGTGGCTACGCCGGCGAGGCCGTGCTGGCGGTGGCGCGCTGGCTGTTCGAGTCCCAGGGTTTCCAGCGGCTCCAGCTGCGCGCGGCCGTCGGCAACCCGGAGTCCCAGCGGGTGGCCGAGAAGGCGGGCTTCACCCGGGAGGGCGTCGCCCGCGCCAGTCTCGCCGGAGAGGACCTCGTCGTCTTCAGCCTCATCGCGTCCGATCTCGCCTAGAGAGAGCAGTCCAGCCGCTTTGTGTCTATGGTCGCGCTCGCACGGGGCTCCGCTGGTCACGCAAGCTGCCGCTCTCCGCCCCAGGCTCGCCGCTCCGACCTGGCCTGAGGGCACACCGGACTGACCCTCGCACCCTTTGTGAAACCTCTCCGCAACCGTCACCCTTGAGATTGAGGAGAGTGAGGCGCAATGATCACGGTTGTCGGCTGGGACGGATCCGAGCTGTCGGCCAAGGCGGTGGAACGGCTGCACGAGGCGAGGCTCGTGGTGGGGCCCGACGCCATCATCGGGCAGCTCACGCTCACGGCGCAGACCGCGTCCGACGAGGCGCTGCTCCAGATCCTCGACGACCACCTCGAACACGGCGAGGGCCCCGCCGTCGTGATCGCGGAGGGCGATCCCGGATTCTTCGGCGTCGTGCGGACGTTGCGGGCGCACGGCATCAAACCAGAAGTGTTGCCCGCGACGTCTCTGGTCACGCGGGCTTTCGCGTGCGCCGGACTCAACTGGGAGGACGCGCTCGTCGTCGCCCCGTCGGGCCCGCGCCAGCTCAACCGCGCGGTGAACGCCTGCCGCGCCCATCCCAAGGTCGCGCTGCTCGTCGCCCCGGGTGTGGGCCCCGGTGAGATCGCCAGGGAGCTGGCTCCCACCACGCCCCGCGCCCTGATCGTCTGCGAGGACCTCGGCGGCCCCGACGAACGGGTCACGCACAGCCGCATGGGCGAGGCCACGACGCGGCCGTGGAAGGACCCCGACGTGGTGCTCGTCATCGACCCGCTGCACCAGGCCAAGGAGCCCAGCTGGGTGGCAGGGGCGCAGCCGGGTCCCGCCGAGTGGGCGTTGCCGTTCGAGAGCAGGCTGCCTTCGGAGGTGCGGGCGTACATCCTGGCCAAGCTGGGCCCCCGGCTCGGCGACCTGGTGTGGGACGTGGGCGCGGGCGTCGGCGAGATCGCCGTGGAGTGCGCCAGGATGGGCGCGGCCGTCGTGGCCGTCGAACGCGAGGAGGAATCCTGCGCCAAGCTGCGTGCAAACGTGCTCCACCACGGCGTGAAGGTGGCGCTGACCAGGGGACAGGCGCCGCCCGCGCTGGAGCCGCTGCCCGACCCGGACGCCGTGTTCGTGGGCGGCGGCGGCCCGGACGTGGTCATGGCCTGCGCGGCACGCGGCCCGCGCTCGCTGGTGTGCGCGCTCCGCACGGTCGAGCAGGTCGCGGCCGTGCTGGAGCGGCTGCGCGAGCAGGGCTACCGGGGCGAGGGCACCCAGATCCTGGCCTCGAAGCTGACGCTCAACCCCGACGGATCGCACCGCCTGACCGCCGCGGACCCGGTCTTCGTGGTGCACGCGACGCCAATGCACACAGCGTGACCTGTTCCATACCGGTGCCCATCGGTTATCCTCGCGTGACTTTGTCCACCGCAATGGAGATTCCCTCACAATGAAGCCGCCGCTCCTGCTGATCGGGCAGGGCTCGCACGATGACGCCTACGCCGCGGAGTTCGGCAGGTTCGTCCATCGGCTCCGCTGCCGCCTTGACCAGAGGGCCGCCGACGTCTCGGGCGGCTACCTGGAGTGGGCCACCCCGCGGCTGAGCGATTCCGTCGCCTCCCTGGTCGCCAGGGGACACCACCGCCTTGTGGCGCTGCCGCTCAGCCTCAGCCGGCTGAGCGACGAGTTCGGCGCCGCCATGGAGCTGGAGCAGAAGCGGCACCCCACGCTGATGTACGACTACGGCCGCCCGCTCGGTCCCGACCCCCGGGTGCTCGCGCTGCTGGCCGAGCGGCTCAACGAGGCCGCCGCCGAGATCACCAAGCCATCGCGCCCCCTCGAGCTCGTGGGCGCCCGGCCCCGGCTGCGTGCCGTCGACGCCCCGGTCGAGGACTCGCTGCACGTGGAGCCGGGCGAGACCGCGGTTGTCCTGGTGGGTGAGGGCTCGACGGACGCGGCCGCCAACGCCGAGATCCACCGGGTGTCGCGGCTGTTCTGGGAGATGCACGCCTACGACTTCATGACCGTCGAGACCGCGTTCGTGTCGGTCACGCCTCCGGGGGTGCCCGGCGGGCTCGAGCGCTGCCGCCGCCTCGGGGCCAAGCGCGTGATCGTGGTTCCGTACCTGCTGTTCGCGGGCGGCATGCTGGAGCGCGTGTGGGCGCAGGCGCTGGCGTACGGCGCGGGACATCCCGATCTCGACATCCGCTGTGCCGAGGTGATCGGCGACTGCGAGATCCTGGCCGACGTCGTCATCGACCGATACGAGGAAGCGCTGCAGCTCGTCCCGTAAGGCTTCCGATCGTCCCCCTCCGCCTTCCCACGCGAAGGCCCGTCAGTGGAGGTACGCCGTGCTCGCTGAGACGCTTGCCGCGATCCGCCCCGCCGATCCGGCGGCGGTCGCGGAGGCCCGCGCTCACCAGGACCGCCTCACCAAGCCCCGGGGCTCGCTCGGTGCGCTGGAGGAGATCGCGATCCGCCTCGCGGGCGCGGCGGGCGCCTGCCCGCCGCCCATGCCCGCCCCCGCGGCGCTGGCCATCTTCGCGGCCGACCACGGCGTGCACGCCCGCGGCGTCACCCCGTGGCCGCAGGAGGTCACCGTGCAGATGGTGGCCAACTTCCTGGCCGGCGGCGCGGTCGCCAACGCCTTCGCCGCCCAGGCCGGCGTGTCCGTGACCGTGGTCGACGTCGGCGTCGCCGCCGACCTGCCCGACGCGGCCGGCCTCATCAAGCACAAGATCGGGTACGGCACCGCCGACCTGTCCCAGGGGCCCGCCATGACGGTCGATCAGGCCGTCAGAGGGCTGGAGGCCGGGATCGCCGTGGCCCGCGACTTGGTGGCGTCGGGGATCCGCTGCCTGATCACCGGCGACATGGGCATCGCCAACACCACCGCCTCCGCCGCCCTGATCTCCGTCTTCACCGGCAAGGACCCGGCCGAGGTGACCGGCAGGGGCACCGGGATCGACGACGAGACGCACGCCCGCAAGGTGGACGTCGTCCGTGAGTCCCTCCGGGCGAATGGGCTGCCTGCCGACGTGTCGTCCGCGAGCGAGGCGCTGCGCGTGCTGGCCGCCGTCGGCGGCTACGAGCACGCGGCCATCGCGGGCTTCATCCTGGGCGGCGCGGCGGCCCGCGTCCCGGTGATCCTCGACGGCGTCATCGCCGGCGCCGCCGCCCTCGTGGCCGCCGCCCTCGACCCGGCCGCGCCCGACCACTGCGTCGCCGGGCATCGCTCGGCCGAGCCCGGCCACGCCGCCGCGCTCGCCCACCTCGGGCTGCGCCCCCTGGTGGACCTGGAGATGCGCCTCGGCGAGGGCACCGGCGGGCTGCTCGCCCACCCGATGGTGTGCGCGGCCGTGCGGGTGATGCACGACGTGGCCACGTTCGACTCGGCGGGAGTGACCGAGAAGCCGGAGTAAGGGAGGGCGGGTCTTGTCCCGTTATGGCGTGATGTACGGCCCGGATTTCACGTTCCTCGGTGTGGACCGCTGCGACGTCGGCGAACCGGCGAGCTACGAGGGGGCCGACGTGGTGATCATCGGCGCCCCGTTCGACGGCGGCACCTCCAACCGGCCCGGCGCCAGATTCGGCCCGCAGGCGCTCCGCCAGGCCTGCTACCTGCCGTTCGACGGGTCCCGCCCCAGCCTGGCGCTGCGCGTGGACGCGCTGAAGGACCTGCGCGTGCTCGACGCCGGTGACGTGGAGTGCTATTCGGGCGACGTCGAGGGCTCGCTGGCCGCGATCGAGGAGGCCGTGCACCGCGTCGCCGCCTCGGGCGCGATCCCGATGGTGCTGGGCGGGGACCACACGATCGCGCTGCCCGACGCGCGGGGCACGGCCAGGGCGCACGCGCCGGGACGCACCTCGATGATCCACTTCGACGCGCACGCCGACACCGGCGACCACACCTTCGGCCACCACCTGTACGGCCACGGCCAGCCGATGCGGCGGCTCATCGAGTCCGGCGCCATCCGCGGCGACCGGTTCCTGCAGATCGGGCTGCGCGGCTACTGGCCCGAGCCGGCGACGCTGGCGTGGATGGCGCGGCGGAACATGCGCTCCTACGAAATGACCGAGGTCGTGACCCGCGGGCTCGACGAGGTCCTGACCGAGGCGTTCGCCATCGCGCTCGACGACTGTGACCAGGTCTTCCTGTCCGTCGACATCGACGTCTGCGACCCCGGCCACGCGCCGGGCACCGGCACGCCGGAGCCGGGCGGGCTCACGGCCAGGCAACTCCTCGACGCCGTGCGCAGGATCTGTTACGAGCTTCCCGTGGCGGGGATGGAGCTGGTGGAGGTGGCGCCGCCGTACGATCACGCGGACATCACCGCGTACCTCGGGAACCGGGTTATTCTTGAGGCGCTGTCAGCGATGGCCAGACGCCGGAAGGACGATGAGGGCGGGCCTCGCTGGGATCCCCGCCAGCCCCTTCTCGATGGTCGTTAACCCAGGCGCAGCAAATGCGGGATGGATAACCGGTAGGTTTACCTCCTAACACAACCTTCGCGAACGGGAGATTACCCTCATGGGTCCCTACCTCCTCGGCCTGCGGCTTTCCGGCCGCCGGGTGCTGGTCGTGGGCGGCGGCCGCGTTGCGCAGCGGCGCGTTCCCGCGCTGCTAGAGGCCGGTGCGGAGGTCACCGTCGTGTCGCCGAGCGTCACCCCGGCGCTGGACGACCTGATCGCCGCCGGGCGGGTCACCTGGCACGCGCGGCCCTATGAGGTCGGCGACTGCGACGGGGCCTGGCTCGTCCAGGCCTGCACCGACGACAGGACCGTCAACACCGCGGTCGCCGCCGAGGCGGAGGCCAAGCGCGTGTGGTGCGTGCGGGCCGACGACAAGGACGCCTCCGCCGCCTGGACGCCCGCCTCGGGGCGGGTCGACGAGATCAGTGTGGCCGTCACCGCGGGCGGCGATCCGCGCAGGGCCGCCGGCATCAGGGACGCCGTCGTCGAGGCACTGCGTGACGGCACGGTCGACGCCCGGCGCAACCGTACGAAACCCGTCGGCGTGGCCCTGGTCGGCGGCGGGCCCGGCGACCCCGGCCTGATCACCGTGCGGGGGCGGCAGCTCCTGGCGCAGGCCGACGTGGTGGTCGCGGACCGGCTGGCCCCCCGGGCCCTCCTCGACGAGCTCGCGCCCGACGTCGAGCTGGTCGATGCCGCCAAGGTGCCCTACGGCCGGTCGTTGTCCCAGGAGACGATCAACGAGCTGCTCGTTGACCGGGCCAGGCAGGGCAAGTTCGTGGTCCGGCTCAAGGGCGGCGACCCGTTCGTGTTCGGGCGGGGCGGCGAGGAGATGATCGCCTGTGCCCAGGCCGGCATCCCCGTGCTGGTCGTGCCCGGCATCACCAGCGCCGTCGCGGTGCCCGCGGCGGCCGGGGTGCCGGTGACGCACCGCGGGGTCAGCCAGGAGTTCCACGTGATCTCCGTGCACGTGGCGCCGGACGATCCCAAGTCGACCGTCGACTGGCCTGCCCTGGCCCGTTCCGAGGGCACGCTGGTGCTGATGATGGCGGTCGAGCGGCTGGCGAAGGTGGCCGAGGCGCTCCTTCGCGACGGACGTTCTCCGGAGACTCCCGTAATGGTGGTACAGGACGGTACCCTTCCGACCCAGCGGGCGGTCATCGCCTCGCTTTCCACCGTGGCCGACCGCGTGTCCGCGGCTGGGATACGGCCGCCGGCGATCGTCATCGTCGGCGACGTCGTCAGGGTCGGCCAGGAGGTCGAGATGGTTCGAGCGGAGCGCTTGCCGTGAACACGGCCATGGATGACGGATGGCAGGAGTCGCTGGGGGAGCAGACGTTGAGCTTCCGGCCGGTGCGGGACGACGACGAGACGTTCGACGCCTTCGCCCCCGGTGCCGCCAAGGCCGCGCGGGGCGAGACCCCACGCAAGGCCGACGGCCGGACGCGCGATGAGCCGGCGGCCGAGGAGGTGAGCGCGCCCGGCGAGCCTTCCGAAGGGGAGACTGCCGCCGGCCGTTCCGATGCCGAGGAGCCTGCCGAGCCCGTGAACTTCTTCGCACCCCGGACGCCGGCTACCGGCACCGGCCGGTCCACGCAGGGGGCATCGCCCAGATCCGCGGGTCGGCCCGCCCAGCCCGCAGACTCGGCCCCGTCCGGTGGGCCCTCCCTTTTCGTGAGGCCTGCCGCACGCGGCGGGCCGGCCGTCGGCGAGACCTCTCCCGAGCAGGAGACGACCGCCGAGGAAGAGCCGGCGACCGCACCGGCCGCCGGGCAGGCGGACGGCGAGCAGTCCAGCGGCGAGACGCCGGACACGGACACGGCGCGCACCGGGGACGAGTCGCCTGACGACGTGAGCGAGCAGGCCGTCGAGAGTGTGTCGCACGACGCGGAGGACCCAGAAGACGCGGCGGAACCCCATGAGCCGGAGGAGCTCCGTGAGTCGGAGGAGCCCTTTGAGTCGGAGGAGCCCCGTGAGTCGGAGGAGCCACGAGACGCCGAGGAACCGAGAGACGCTGACAATCCAGGCGATGCGGAGGATTCCGGCGATGTCGGCGCCGACGATCCCGGCGATCCCGTCGATGTTGACCGACCGCATGTCGAGGACGGGCCGGACGGCGACGCCGAGTCGGCCGATGAGCAGGGGCCGCCCGCAGACGAGCCGCTCGTCGCCGAGGCGGAAGCCGAAGGGCTCGTAGCCGATGAGCTCGAAGCGGAAGGGGCTGTAGCCGACGGTGAGCTCGAAGCCGAAGAGCCCGTAGCCGACGGTGACCTCGACAGTGAGGAGCCGGAATCGCCCCAGGCAGTGGAGGACCAGCAGGAGGACGACGAGGACGCCCGCGACGAATCCTCGGACGTAACGCCCACAGGCGAACCGTCCCAGGAGGCCGAGGCACCCCAGGCCGCAGATGAGAACCCCGCTGGAGCGACGACCCGTACCGAGGAGTTGCCTGCGGAGGCGGCCGAGGCGCTGGCGGCGGCGCTCGGCGCGCTCAGGGAAAGCGTCGCCGACCTCCGCTTCGGCATGGACCTGCCCGGCGCCGAGGAGGCCAGGCAGGCGCAGGCCGAGCTGCTGGCTCAGCTCGAGGACTACGTGCTGCCCAGGGTCAAGACCAGCACCGCCCCCGCCCTCATCGTGGTCGCGGGCTCGACGGGCGCGGGCAAGTCCACCCTGGTCAACTCCCTCGCCGAGCGCAACGTCTCGCGCACCGGCGTACGCCGCCCGACCACCGGCACCCCCGTGCTTGTCTGCCACCCCGAGGACCGCGACTGGTTCACGAAGGGAGAGCTGCTCGGCAAGCTGCAGCGGCTCGACCAACCCGCTCCCAACTCCGGCATGCGCAGCATCGTCATCGTCGCGACGGAGAAGCTCCCGCAGGGCGTCGCGCTGCTCGACACCCCCGACATCGACTCGGTGGTCGAAGAGCACCACGAGATCGCGCACCGCATGCTCGACGCCGCCGACCTGTGGATCTTCGTGACCACGGCGGCCCGCTACGCCGACGCCCCCGCCTGGAACCTGCTGAAGCTGGCCAAGGAGCGCGGCGCCCGCCTCGCCATCGTGTTGTCGCGGGTGCAGCAGAGGTCCGCCGACGTGGTGCTGAAGCACTTCGTCCGTATGCTCACCGAATACAGCCTGGGCGAGATCGACAGATTCGTCGTCCACGAGTCGAAGGTCGAGGACGGCAGACTGCCCGACAGCGAGGTCACCGACCTGAGGATGTGGCTGGCGGAGTTGTCGGTGGACGAGGAGCGACGCGCCCAGGCCGTGCGCGCGACGCTCAACGGCGTGCTCGACAGCTTCCGCACCCGCGTACCGGCGTTGGCCAAGCACCTGGAGGCGCAGGTCGCGTTCAGGACCGAGCTGCGCAGCGACGTGGAGGCGGCGTTCTTCGGCGCGCTCGGCGCGATCGACAAGGCGTCGAAGAACGGATCGTTACTGCACGGCGAGGTGCTGGCCCGCTGGCAGGACTTCGCCGGCTCCGGCGACCTGATGCGCTCGCTGCGGCTGCGCAAGCGCGGCAGGGTCGCCAGGCAGGCGCCCGAGCGGGTGCTGGCGTTCAAGGCCGCGATCCGTACCGGACTGGAGTCGGTGATCGTGGCCGCCGCCAACCGCGCCGCCGAGGAGGTGGCCGCTCGCTGGCGGCACCGTTCCGAGCTGGGCGCCAGGCTCAGCGAGGGGCTCGACAGGCCGTCGGACGATCTCGTACGGCACACCAGCCGGGCCATCGCGTCCTGGCAGGAGCACCTGAGCGAGTTGGTGCGCACGGAAGGTGTCGCGAAGCGGTCGGTGTCGAAGCTGGTGTCGTTCGACCCCGACGCACTGTCACTGATCTTCATGGTCGCCATGTTCAACGGGAGCAACGGCGACGGGGTGCCGCATCGGCTGGTCAACGCCCTGCTCGGCGCGGAGTCGCTGCGCGGCATCGGTGCCAAGGCGCTCAGTGACCTGCGCGCCAGGATCGGCATGCTGTTCGACCAGGAAGCACTGCGTTATGTGCAGGCGCTCGATTCCGCGGGCATTCCCGACGAGTCCGTCGCGACCCGGCTTTACCAGGCAACGTACAACCTCGAGGTCGCTCGATGACCACCATGACCACCAGGCCGGGACTCGCCGCGCGGCTGACCGCGCTCACCAAGGTGGTGGAGCTGGGCCCTGGGCGGCTCGACAGGAAGCTGCTCAACGAGGCCAACGCCCTGCTGCAACGCGCCGGAGAACGCCTCAAGCTGTCGTCCGAGCACACCGTCGTCGCCCTCGCGGGCGGCACGGGCAGCGGGAAGTCGTCGTTGTTCAACGCGATCTCCGGACTGGAGCTGTCGCCCACCGGCGTACGCCGGCCGACCACGGCCCGTACGCACGCCTGCGTGTGGGGGCTGGAGGGCGCGGCGCCGCTGCTCGACTGGCTGCAGATCCAGTGGCGGCACCGCTTCTCCCGGGCCAGCGCGCTCGACAAGGGCGACAGCCAGCTCCACGGGCTCATCCTGCTGGACCTGCCGGACCACGACTCGATCAGGGCGCTCACCGACACCGAGGCCGACCGGCTCATCGGGCTGGCCGACCTGGTGGTGTGGGTGCTCGACCCGCAGAAGTACGCCGACGCCTCGACGCACCGGCGTTACGTGACGGAGCTGGCGGGACATGACGCGGTGACCGTTTTCGCGCTCAACCAGGCCGACAGGCTCACGACGGAAGAGCTGGCCGAGCTGGTCATCGACCTCAACGACCTGCTGCGTCGCGAGGGGGTCGAGCATCCGAGCGTCGTGCCCACCTCGTCGGTCACCGGGCGCGGCATCGAGAGCCTCAAGAGCGTCATCGCGACCGCGGTCGCCCGCCGGCGAGCCGCCATCCAGAAGCTGGAGGCCGACCTGCACCGGCTGGAGCAGCGTCTGGCCGAGGCCATGCCGCTGGGCGAGGCCATGACCGCGCCGTCGTCGGTCGACGAGGCTCGAAGGTTGGGGCTGACGGACGCGTTGTGCGACGCGGTGGGCGTGCCGGCCGTGGGCGAGGCCATGGAGAACGTCTACGCGGAGCGGTCCAGCCAGTGGGTCGGGTGGCCGTACCCGCGGTGGATCGAGAAGTTCCGCTCCGACCCGCTGAAGACCCTGCGCCTGGAGGACGTGGGTGACGAGATCCGCGGCATCACGACGGGCTCGGTGACCGCCCAGTCGGCCGAGGTCGCCAACGCCGTGCACGCGTTGGCCGACGGGTTGTCCATGGGCATGCACCCGGTGTGGCGTACGGCGGTGCTCCAGGCGGCCAGGTCCCACGCGGGCCAGCTGCCGCAGGCGCTGACCGAGGACCTCACGGAGGTGGCGCCGCAGCTCGACCGGGTGCCGGGGTGGTGGCGGCTGCTCAAGGTGTGGCAGTACTTCCTGGTGGCCGCTTTCCTGGCGGGGGCGGCCTGGCTGGCGGTCGGCCTGATCATTCCCGACCAGCTGCCGGAGGGGTGGGAGGTGCTGGGCGACAGCGCGACCTTGCCGTGGGTGGGGCTCATGATGGCCTCGGTGCTCGGGCTCGGCGCGCTGTCAGGCATCGCGTCCCGCAACTTCGTGGAGCTGGGCGCGTCGCGGGAGCGGGAACGGCTCGAGCGCGAGATGAGGCGCCGGGTCGCGGCCGTGTCGGCGACGATGGTCGTGGAACCCGTCGAACGCGAGCTGGCTCGCCACCAGGCGTTCTATACGGCGCTGCGCGACCTGTCCGGCTGAGGCATGGGCCGACGGGGCGCCGGGCCTGTGTAGGCCTGGGCCGACGGGGCGCCGGGCCTGTCCACAGGCCCGGCCCGCCCGACGCCCTCATCCACAGAACGCCGTTCGCCCGCCTCCGCCCCCGCCTTCCCACGGCACCGTAGTGCCAGGTCGCGGGCAGCCCGCCCGCCGCATGGGGAGGCACGGGATGAACGACATCTACGTCACGCTCACCGGCAACGTCGCAGCAGAGCCCAGGCAATACACCTTCGACGACGGCCTCAGGGTCACCTCGCTGAAGGTGCTCACATCGCACCGTTACTTCGACAAGAAGACAGGCCAGTGGACGGACGGTGAGCGGGTCTGCTTCACGGTCCGCTGCTGGCGCGCCCTGGGAGAAAACGTCGCCACGTCCGTACGGGCGGGACAGCCGGTGGTGGTGTCGGGGAGGTTGCGGATCCGCGAGTTCGGCCCGGAAGGCGACCGCCGTTTCATGCCCGAGATAGAGGCCAGCGCGGTGGGCCACGATCTGCGCTGGGGCACCGGTGTGTTCACCAAGCCGGAGCGGGGCGGCGGTGTGGCCTCGATGAGCAAGGAGATGCGTGACCGCCTGGACGAGGAAACCCAGGACTGGGCCATGGGCTCCCGGCCCCTCCGATCGCTCGCCCGCCCCGGCTCCGCACCCGGCGAAGGGCAGCCCGTCCGCGTTTTGGGACCGGAGGGCACGCACGACGGCACCGGAGATGAAGACGCCGAGGACGCCGAGCCGTTGACGGCTGAGGAGCGGGTGGCAGCGTAGACGCCCGTGTCCGCAGGGAGCGCCGGCGGCCGCATCCGGCGCTCCCTGCGGCGAGAGCACCTGGCGCTGAGGCGTCGGCGGCGTGTTGAGGCGTTGGTCAGGCGGCGCTGAGACGTTGGGGGCGTTGGTCAGGCGGCGTTGAGAGGTTGACGGGCGTCGAGGCGTTGGTGGTGGCCGCGACGATCGGTGATGGTGCGCGCACGGAAGTGGGTCGGGAGGGAAGGGGAGGGGGCACCGGCCGAATCCCATTGATCTCCCCGAGGGTGGCCGATGGCATTACCCGTGTGTGACCCGCGTCAGATGGCGCGAGCACCTGTCAGGTCCAAGTCACGCCCCGCACCATGGCTGCTCCTTTCCAGCACGGCCCGCTCCCGGATTGAGCAGGTGTGGCCCTGCCAACGTATCGGTTCCCATCGCGCAACGCACACTCCGCAATTATTGTGTTACACATCGTTAGTCAGGGAGGAGACGACATGGCGACGACCAGTCACGCCTCGATAAAGTCTCGCGACGGTGTGTCAACACTGGTCGACCGCTGGCCGTTGCTTGGGCAACGCCGTCCACTTGTCATCTACTTGTGCGCGATCGTCGCTCTGGATCTCGTCGCGATCATGGTGTTCGCGTCGGCCACCGAGTTCCGGTGGCGTGATGTGGGCACGTTCGCCGCTCTCATGGCGTGCGGCGCGGTCTGCATCGAGGCCACGAGGCGGCTGGGGATGCCCGCCGGGGTGTCACGGGACCTGTTGTCGGCATGGTGGCTGCCGGTGGCATTGCTCTTGCCCCCGGTCTATGCGCTGTTCGCGCCGATCGTGCTGCAGGTCCTGCTGCAGGTGCGGGTCCGGGCCACGGTGCTCCACCGCCGGGTGTTCAGCTCGGCGGCCATCGGCCTGGCCGGGTGTGCGGCGTCCATGCTGTTCCACTGGTTCGTCCAGGACCCGTTGCTGCTGTCACGCGGCAGCGGCCTGGCGATCATCTATGCGGTGGCGGCCGCCCTGCTCTTCTCCTTGCTCAACATCGCGCTCATCGCCATCGCCGCGCACATGGCCAACCCCGACATCACCTGGCGGGAGGTGTTGTGGGACAGGGAAAGCGTGTTGCTGGACATCGTCGAGCTGTGCCTGGGGGTCACGGTCTCGATCGCCTGCGGCCTCAACCTGGCCTTGCTGCTGTTCGCCCTGCCGCCGGTCGTGCTCCTGCAACGCAGTCTTCTGCACGCCCAGCTCCAGGCGGCGGCCCGTACGGACGCCAAGACGGGGTTGCTGAACGCCGCCGCCTGGCAACGGGAGGCCGACACGGAGATCGTCCGCGCCCGCCGCACGGGCGACGCCCTGGCTCTCTTGATCATCGACATCGATCACTTCAAACGGGTCAACGACGCCCACGGCCATCTGGTCGGTGATCAAGTGCTGGCCGGGGTGGCGGCGACGTTGCGCAGCCAGCTGCGTGACTACGACGTGGTGGGGCGGTTCGGCGGTGAGGAGTTCGTCGTGCTGCTGCCCGGCGCCGACGTTCACGAGGCCCGGCAGGTCGCCGAACGCCTGCGCACCCGTATCGGCCACATGGCCATCCCCGCCGACGACGCCCTCGTCAAAGTCACCATTTCGGCGGGGGTCGCGCTGATGAGCGTCCACGGCGATGAGCTGATCGATCTGCTGGCCGCCGCCGACCTGGCGCTGTACCGGGCGAAGGAGCTGGGCCGTGACCGCGTCTGCATCCCGGCCGTCCAACCCCAGCCCCGAGCCCTCCCCGAGGACACCGCCTCCTGACCGCGAAAGCATTCCATCACCTGCCGGTCCGACCCAGCGTGACGGGCGCCGCGGGTCGCACACGCCCTGGCACGGGGACAGAAGGCGGTGTTCGCCCTGGCGGCGGCTGGTCTTTGAAGCACAGGATTGCGTCGCCGCCACCGAGGGCCTCTGCTCGGCAGGAAGGTGCTTTGGCATCAGGCGTGCTGCCCGGTGGGGAAACGCGGATCACGTCCACGGTGGTGGTGTGCGCTGCGGTGTGGTGCTCGACCGGTGTGCGCTGCGGTGCGGTGCGGGACCGCAGTGCACTGCCGTGCCTGAGGTGCCGCTGCGACATGTGGTGCACGGTGTGGGGAAGGGTGGTGCATGGTGCAGGGAGGGTGGTGCGTGGTCCGGCGCTCGAACCGCCGTTGGCGAAGGGCGTTTCCCGTCTTGATGCCGTGTCCGCGCTGGTCTCGTCGGGGCCGGCGGGCTCCTGAGGAGGAGCGGCGGAAGCCCGGGTCGGGAGCCCCTAAGCTAGAGGGCATGCCGGAGTACATCTACACGCTGCAGCGCGTGCGCAAGGCGCATGGCGACAAGGTTGTCCTTGACGACGTCACGCTGTCGTTCCTGCCCGGAGCCAAGATCGGTGTCCTGGGGCCGAACGGCACCGGGAAGTCGACGCTGCTCCGGATGATGGCCGGCCTGGAGCAGCCGTCCAACGGCGAGGCCCGGCTCATGCCCGGCTTCACGGTCGGCATGCTCCAGCAGGAGCCGCCGCTCAACGAGGAGAAGACCGTCCTCGGCAATGTGCAGGAGGGCGTCGCCGAGACGATGGCGATGCTCCACCGCTTCAACGAGATCGCCGAGCAGATGGCCACCGACTACAGCGACGAGCTGATGGACGAGATGGGCAAGCTGCAGGACCAGCTGGAGCACCGCAACGCCTGGGATCTCGACAGCCAGCTCGAGCAGGCGATGGACGCGCTGCGCTGCCCGCCGCCCGAGGCCGAGGTGACCAAGCTGTCCGGTGGTGAGCGCCGCCGGGTCGCGCTGTGCAAGCTGCTGCTCGAGGCGCCCGACCTACTGCTGCTCGACGAGCCCACCAACCACCTCGACGCCGAGAGCGTGCAGTGGCTGGAGCAGCACCTGGAGAAGTACGCCGGCACCGTCCTGGCCGTCACCCACGACCGCTACTTCCTTGACAACGTCGCCGGCTGGATCCTGGAGCTGGACCGCGGCCGCGCCTACGCCTACGAAGGCAACTACTCCACCTACCTGGAGCTCAAGGCCCAGCGGCTCAAGGTCGAGGGGCAGAAGGACGTCAAGCGCAAGAAGCGCTTGGAAGACGAGCTCGAGTGGGTCCGGTCCAACCCGAAGGCCCGCCAGACCAAGAGCAAGGCCCGTCTCCAGCGGTACGAGGAGATGGCCGCTGAAGCGGACAAGTACCGCAAGCTGGACTTCGAGGAGATCCAGATCCCGCCGGGCCCGCGCCTGGGCACCACGGTGATCAAGTCGGACAAGCTGACCAAGGGCTTCGGCGACCGGCTGCTGATGGAGGGCCTCACGTTCGACCTTCCCCGCAACGGCATCGTCGGCATCATCGGCCCCAACGGCGTCGGCAAGACCACGCTGTTCCGCATGATCACCGGTAGCGAGACGCCGGACACGGGCTCTATCACGGTCGGCGACACGGTCAAGATCTCGTACGCGGACCAGAGCCGGGGCGGCATCGACCCGAACAAGAACGTCTGGGAGGTCGTCTCCGACGGGCTCGACCACATCAAGGTCGGCCATGTGGAGATGCCGTCGCGGGCGTACATCGCGGCGTTCGGGTTCAAGGGCCCCGACCAGCAGAAGAAGGCGGGGGTGTTGTCGGGCGGCGAGCGTAACCGGCTCAACCTGGCGCTCACCCTCAAGCAGGGCGGCAACGTCCTGCTGCTCGACGAGCCCACCAACGACCTCGACACGGAGACGTTGTCCTCGCTGGAGAACGCCCTGCTGGACTTCCCCGGCTGCGCCGTCATCACCTCGCACGACCGGTGGTTCCTGGACCGCATCGCCACGCACATCCTGGCGTGGGAGGAAGGCTCCAACTGGTTCTGGTTCGAGGGCAACTTCGCCGACTACGAGAAGAACAAGATCGAGCGGCTCGGCGCCGACGCGGCGCGCCCGCACCGGGTGACATACCGGAAGCTGCACCGCGACTGAGTCGCATCCGTCCGGCAGGCGTGTGAGCGGTCCGCTCGCACGCCTGTTGTCATGTCCGCTGCACGAACTCCCGGCTAGAATCATATTCTAGGATTGGCCTGGAGTGAGGAGTCGTGCGTTGGACCTGGAACTGGACGGCCTCGAGGTGACCTTCGACCACACGGCCGTGGCCGCGCCCCGGATCAGGGATCTGCTGCCGATCTACCGCGACCTGCTCGGCGGCCGTCACCTCGGAGGCGGCGGCGACAACCGGGTGGCCGGCTATCGCACGCTGCAACTCTCGTACGCCAACGGGAGCAAGGTCGAACTCATGGAGCCTCTGGCCGGCTCCACGTTCTTCGACAGCTTCTTCGAGCTCACCCGGGGCCGGGGCGGTGTCCATCACCTGAACTTCCACGTCAGCGACCTCACCGCGGCCGTCGCCCGGCTGACCGCCCGCGGCTACCGCCTGCACGGGCTCGACCGATCCGATCCGCGCTGGCAGGAGGTGTTCCTGCACCCGAAGGAGGCGTACGGCGTCTTGATCCAGCTCGCCCAGCCCGGTGCGTGGGACGTCGCCGATCGGCGTCCGACTTTGGAGGACGTGCTGGCCGGCCGCGGCGGGAACGGCAACGGCATCCCCAGCCCTTGAGGGCCCGGCGGCCATCCGCCGTTCGTGCAAGCGCCCCGCTGACATCCACCCGAACGGTTCTCCAAGCGTCTGGGCCGTGCGGGTCGGCGCAGTCAACACGTCAGGGAAAGCGCCGACAAGCGCGTCGGCGGATGAACGAGAGCTTCTCTGGCGATGGAGACGATTTGGACCCCCTTTCCGGGAAAGGTCACGCAAGAGGGAGGGATGCACGATGGCGAAGTTCATGGATGTGCACAGCGGATTCGCCGGCGCGACGATGGAGCAGCTGCGCGAGGAGCACCAGCGTGACCTGGCGATCGAGGAATCCGAAGGCGTGCACTTCGAGCACGCGTGGCTCGATCCGGAGTCGGGCAAGGTGTTCTGTCTGTCGACCGGGCCGTCCAAGGAGGCGGTCCTGCGGGTGCACGAGCAGGCCGGGCACCCGACGACGGAGATCTACGAGGTTCCCGTCGAGATCGAATAGCAGCTAGAGGAGCCGGCCGCTCCGGTGGAGCTGGTCGAAAACGATCTGATCGACCGGGGCCACGCGGTCCCGGTCGGCGTACGTGAGCCAGACCACCTCGTCGATCTCGCTGCTCGGCGTCGGAGTGCCCTGGTGCCGGGCGGTGTAGCAGATCATCCGCACGATGACCCCGTCAGCGTGGCCGTCCGCTTGTGCCTCGAACGTACCGAAATGCGCCGCGCTGGCCGGGGCGATGGCGACGGCGAGTTCCTCGTCGATCTCCCTGACCAGCGTGTCGAGGTCGGTCTCGCCCGGTTCCCGTTTGCCGCCGGGCAGGTAGTACACCTCCTTGCCGCGCGACCGGGTGCTGAGGATCTTCCCGTCCTCCAGGTGGATCCAGGCGACTTTGTCGAAGAGGGTGCTCAATGTCGTCCTTCCGCTCGTGCTGACAGGCCTGGTGCCCGTCCATGATGATCTCTAAGGGTTTGCCGCCCCTGTCGGTCCATGCTCCTCTTGTCGGCATCCATTGCGCTGGGAAACGTCACGCGATTCGCAGCATCGCGTGGCGTTATGCGTAGATCGGGATTCTAGAATCCGGCGGCGGTACGATTCGCGCATGACACGTAAGTCCTCGTGGGAGTGGAGCCGTACGGCGCAGACCCGCAAGAGCATGCTGCAGGCGGCACGCGAGGTCTTCAGCGAGCACGGATTCGCCGACTCCAGCGTCTCCGAGGTGGTCGCTCGCGCCGGGTCCAGCGTCGGCAGCCTCTACCACCACTTCGGTGGCAAGACGGAGCTGTTCCTCGCGCTCTTCGAGGACCACCAGGCGGCGCACGAGCAGGAGTCGTCGGCCAGCGTGGCCGCCGCCAAGAAGGCCGGGGTGGAGGATCCGGTCGAGCTGCTGATCGCGGGGGCCCGGGCCTACCTCGACGGGGCATGGGAGCGACGGGACCTGGTCAGGTTGTTCATCGACGGCGACGGGCCGCCCGGGTTCGAGCTGATCCGGCGGACCAGGGGCCGGGAGTGGGTACGCCAGAACGCCGTGTTGCTGGGCGCCGGTGGGGATCCGCTCGACAGGTTCACCGTGGCCGTGCTGACCAGCATCATCGGGGAGGCCGCCCGCGAGGTCGCCACCTCGGACACCGAAGAGGAGGCGCGGGAGGTCATCGAGGCCGCGATGACCCTGATCCGCCGCCTCGACCCGCTCAAGGTCCTGGACGACGGCTGAGCGTCGGCGCGACCCGGCGGCGTGAGCACCGCGGTCGCGGAAGCTCGAGCAGCCCAGGGCCGGGGTGCTGAGGAGTGCAGGCCGGACGGGATGGGGCGGGGCGGGGCGGGGTCATGGGGGTGGTCCCGGTACGGTGGCGGACGTGGTTGAACGTACCTCGGTCCAGCGGCACATCTATCCCCGCACGGTGAGATTCGCCGACATCGACTCCCAAGGCCATGTGAACAACGTCCGCTTCCTCGATTACCTGGAGGATGCCCGCTTCGGCATGTTCGCCATCGACCTCCACAACGCGGGCGAGGAGCCGTTCAAGGGCCTGGTCGTGACCCGACACGAGATCGACTACCGTCGCCCGCTCGGTTTCCGCCCCGACCCCGTGCGGGTGGAGACCTGGGTGGAGGAGATCAGGCCGGTCCGGTTCACCCTGCGCTACGAGATCCGCGACGACGACCAGGTCTACGTCACCGCCATGTCGGTCATCGCCGCCTACGACGTCGAGCGGGCTGCCCCGCGCAGGCTCAGCGAGAGTGAGCTGGCCTACCTCAAACGTTTCTCCGTATGAGGCGCTGGTGGATGCTGGCGCTGGGCGTCAACGCCCATGCCAGTGTCACCTGGGGTTGTTCGCGCTGCCCCTGGTCATGCCGGAAATCGTGCGACATTTCGGTGTGTCGCTGCCGGTGGCGGGAATCATGGCGAACGCCCCGGCCTTTGGCATTCTGTTCGCCCTCGTCGCCTGGGGAGCGCTCGCCGACCGGCACGGTGAGCGGCTGATCCTGGGTATCGGCGTGGGGCTGGCCGCCGTGTTGTTCGCCGCCGTCGCGTTCGTCGACCGGGCGTGGGCGGTCGTCGTGCTCCTCGCCCTGGCGGGCGCGGCGGGGTCGGCCGCGATGGTCGGCGGCGGCCGGATCGTGCTGCGCTGGTTCCAGCCTCCCGAGCGCGGCGTCGCCATGGGCCTGCGCCAGGTCTCCTTCACTCTCGGCATGGCCGTCGGCGCGTTCACGCTACCGCCCGTCGCCCGGGCGTACGGCCTGCCCGGCGTGCTCCTGGTCTGCGCGGGCACGAGCCTGCTCGCCGCCGTGCTGGCCGCGATCTTCCTGGCCGAGCCGCCGCACGAGCTCGCCGGCCGCGGCACGGCGCCGGCGGGCTCGCCGTACCGGCAACCGGCGTTGTGGCGGGTGCACGCCACCAGCGCGCTGCACGTGGTGCCGCAGATCGTGGTCAGCACGTACGGCGTGAGCTGCCTGGTCGAGCTCTACGGCTGGGACGGTGTGGCGGCCGGGCAGCTGTTCGGCGTGGCCGCGATCGGCGGGGCCGCCCTCCGCGTCGCGGTGGGGCGCTGGTCCGACCGGACCGGGCTGCGCATGCGGCCTCTGCTGTTGATCACTCTCGCCAACGTCGGCGTGCTGGCGCTGCTGGCCGGCGGCACGCTCACGCGCACCTGGCTCGGGCCCGCGATGCTCGCGCTGGCCGCGTTGATGACCGTGGCCGGCAACGGGCTCGCCTACCTGGCGGCAGGCGAGCTCGCCGGCCCCGCATGGGCGGGCAGGGTGCTCGGCACCCACAACACCATTCAGAACTCCGTCTCCCTGGTCGCCACTCCGCTGGCCGGGGTGTTGATGGAAAGTGTGGGGTTCTGGGCGGGCTTCGCGGCGGGGCTGGCGTGCACGCTGCTGTCCGTGCCCGTCGTGCCCGTCCGCGGCGAGCGCCCCAAGGGTTTATGACGACAACCACACGGCCGTGTCGGGCGGCAGCAGGTCCCGCTTGAGCGGCCCGCTCGCCAGCAGCACGGTGTCGTGCTCGGGAAGGCGTACCGGCAGGGTGCCGCAATTGATCGCGCAGATCAACCGGCCGCGGGTAAAGAAAAGCGCACCCTCGGGGGAGTCCTGCCACTCCAAGGTATAAGGAATTTCCCTCACCACCTCCCGGCGGCAGGCCAGTGCCCGCCGGTAGAACTCCAGCGTCGAGTCGGCGTCGCCCTCCTGCTTCTCGACGCTCAGCTCCGCGAACGTCGCCGGCTGCGGCAACCACGGCTCCACCCCGCCCGGTGCGAATCCGTACGAGGGCGTGTCCACCGTCCACGGGATCGGCACCCGGCACCCGTCCCGCCCCGGGAGCTTGCCCTCCGACTGGAAGAACACCGGATCCTGCCTGGCCTCCGCCGGCAGGTCGGTGACCTCGGGCAGGCCCAGTTCCTCGCCCTGGTAGAGGTAGGCGGAGCCCGGCAGGGCCAGCATGGTGAGCAGCGCCGCCCTGGCCCGCGCCAGGCCGGTGCCGGGGTCGGCCGTCTCGTAGCGGGTGCGGTGGCGTACGACGTCGTGGTTGGACAGCACCCACGTCGCGAACGGCACCGTGCCCAGCGTGTCGTCGATGACCTTCTTGAACGCCGTCGGCGACCACGGCGCCTGCAGCCAGGCGAAGTTGAAGCTCTGCTGCAGTTCGTCGGGACGTACGTAGAGCGCGAGGTCGTCGGGGCTGTCGGTCCACACCTCGCCCACGGCCATGCGCTCGCCCGGATAGCTGTCGAGCAGCCGCCGCCAGTCACGGTAGACGTTGTGCACCTCGGGCTGCCCCCACACCGGGGAGACCGCCTTGAACGACTGGTCGCCCACGTCAGGCAGGCCTTCCGCCTTGTACAGGCCCATGGCCACGTCGATGCGGAACCCGTCCACACCCCGGTCCAGCCAGAACCGCAGGATGTCGAGGAACTCCTGGTGCACTTCAGGATTGCGCCAGTTGAAGTCGGGCTGTCCGGGAGCGAACAGATGCAGGTAGTACTGGCCGTCCGCCACCTGCGTCCAGGCGGGACCGCTGAAGGTGGACTGCCAGTTGTTGATCGTGTCGCGGAAGATGTACCGGTCGCGGCCCTCGCCCCGCAGCGCCGCCTGGAACCAGGGATGCTCGGAGGAGCTGTGGTTGGGCACGATGTCGACGAGCACCCGCAGCCCGAGCTCATGCGCGTCGGCCACCAGCGCGTCGAAGTCGGCGAGCGAGCCGAACAGCGGATCGACGCCGCGGTAGTCCGCCACGTCATAGCCCCCGTCGGCCATGGGGGAGGGGTAGAACGGTGTCAGCCAGATGGCGTCGACCCCCAGCCGTCGCAGATACGGAAGGTGTTGCCGCACCCCGGCCAGGTCGCCGACGCCGTCTCCTGAGGCGTCGGCGAAGCTGCGTACATAGATCTCGTAGACGACGGCATCACGCCACCAGGGGATATCCATGTGGCGTCTCATGCCCCGTTATGCGGGTGAGTTCACCAGACTGTGGGCCGCGTAGACCAGATAGTCCCAGAGCTTGGTCTCCAGCTCCTCCGGCAGGTCGAGCGAGTCGACCGCGTCACGCATGTGCCGCAGCCAGGCCTCACGCTCCGGCTCGCCGATCACGAACGGCATGTGCCGCATGCGCAGCCGGGGGTGGCCGCGCTGCTCGCTGTAGGTCTTGGGGCCGCCCCAGTATTGGATGAGGAAGCCCCGCAGCCGCTCCTCCGCGCCCGTCAGGTCGGGCTCGGGGTAGAGCGGCCGCAGCACCGGGTCTTCGGCGACCCCCTCGTAGAAGCGGTGCACGAGGCGCCGGAAGGTCTCCTCGCCCCCGACGGCGTCGTAGAAGGAGGTCTCAGTCACGCTCATTAGCTTATGCGGTGGGGACCATCGTGATGCCCGCGGCGTCGAGCGCGGCCTTGACCCTGAGCCTGAGCTCCCTGGCCACCTCCGCCTGGGCGGAGGGCAGCGTCTTGGCGGTGATGCGGAACACCAGCGAGCTGTCCGACAGCTGCTCCACGCCGAACACCTTCGGCGGCTCCACGATCTTGGCCTCGCGCAGCTCGGGGTCGGCCCAGATCTCCTCCGCGACGTGCTCCAGCAGCACCTTCACGCCCACGATGTCGGAGTCGTAGGCCACCGGGACGTCCATGTAGGCCCGGGACCAGCCCTGCGACTCGTTGCCGACCCTGGTGATCGTGCCGTTGCGGACGTACCAGACCCGGCCGTCCACGTCGCGCAACCTGGTGACGCGCAGGGTCACGGCCTCGACCGTGCCCACGGCGGGGCCCGCGTCGATCACGTCGCCGACGCCGTATTGGTCCTCCAGCAACATGAACATGCCCGCGATGAAGTCTTTGACGAGCTCCTGGGCGCCGAAGCCGATGGCCACGCCGAGGATGCCGACGCTGGTCAGCAGTGGCGCGATCGGGATCGTGAGCCGGTCGAGCACGGTCAGCACGGCGGTGCCCATGATGACGATCGAGGCGACGTGCTTGAGCACCGACCCCATGGTCTCGGCCCGTTGCTTTCGCCGCTCGTGGAGCAGTGCGTCGATGCCGTCGGTCGCGGCGCCCCTGCGGAACCTGCTCGTGAGCGGGCCTCCGGTCGCCGCACGATTGACGACCCGTGCGATCAGCCGATGCGCGACCTTGCGGACCACGAACGCGAGCACGACGATCAGCACGATCACGATCGCACTCGACACCAACCCCGCCCAGGGGGCATTCCCGAACATCCCGGCAAGGCTAGAGCAAAGCGGGTCGTCTGTGCAGCTCGTGGCCATCTGCTGGGCCATTTTCTCCGCGTTGGGAAGCCCTGATTGCGTCGACTCGGGCTGTGACGACGGTGGTTCCAGCAGTAACACTGAGTGGATCCCTCTCCGGAAGCGGTTCGGCCCGACTGCTTGGACCGTTTCGATCGCGATCCAAAATACCGTCGGCCGAACCGCCCGCCGTCACATCACGCCGGGGAAGACGGGGTCGCCTGCTCTCTGGGCCGCGGAGGGAGAGAGCAGACGCTCCGATGACGGACGGCTCGGAACAGGACACACACCCGGAAGCATGTCCCGCGCCGGTTCCGGGAGGGATCCCCCGAACACCCGACCGGCGGACCGGGCGGGTGGCTTCGTGCGTACGGGTGCGAGCCGTACGCCATGGACAGCGTGACGCGATCTGCGGAACCGGCGGAGTGGCCAGGGCCCCGGAATACCAGGACCCTCCGCACCGGCCACCCCGCCGGCTCCGTGTGGCCGCGGTGGGTGCGGTGAGCCGCGGTGGCTGCGCTCCACCCGGATCACCGCGTCGTCACTCCCCCACCGCGGCGAGTACGCGTGCGACCTTCGTCGCCGCACCGGCCGGGTCGTCGGCCGTGTGCATCCGCTCGCCCCAGGACCAGCAGTACCACCAGTCCGGGATATCGGACACGGCCGTCGGCCGACAGGTGACGTTCTCAGACAGGCTGGTCGCATTCGGATTGATGACCCGTACGAACCGGCGGCCGCTCTGCGCCTGGACCACTCGTGCGAGCAACCCGAGCGCGCCGAGCTCGGCCACGAGACGCTCCAACGGATCGAAGTCCTCGTCCCCCACCGTTCTCGTCCTCCCTACGAATTGCTGCTGGTGGGCCAAAGATGTCTCATGACGGCGGCGGACGCAACGCGTGGTTCTCGGCTACAGGGAGTTGCTTATCCCTCGTGGGATGTAAGAAACAGCCCTTCGGTGGACGATCCTTAACCCTAATCTTGAGAAGGGCGTTTCCAAGGCGACGTCCTTGCTTCATAGTCATGGGTAGGCGCACAGCGACTTGGCGACTACCATCAGTCACCAGTTGTGGACCGGTCGAGACATGCGTTGAGAGGGGCCGGGATGTCCGGCAGGCAACACAGGGAGACGGAGATCGCGCGGCGGATCCGGGCCAAGGGCCTGGCCGCCGGCCGCACGTCAGCCCAGATAGCCGATGAGATCCACGAGTCTTGCACGACCCAGTTCGGCACGACGCGCATCAAGGCGCACCGTCTCTCCTACGGGATCGCCCTGGCCGACGTCATCGAGCAAGTCAGAGCTCTGTTCGAGCGTGACAAGAAGCCGGTGCCGGGCATCGGCGAGACGCTTCTGTCCGCGTACGAGAGCGGGCTCAAGCGCCCAGGGCCCGAATACCTTCACTACCTGTGCACCGTCTACCGCGTCGAGCCGGCCGCCCTCGGCTACGACGGGCCGTGCATCTGCGGCCACGGCCATCGGATGCCCGCCCTGACAGGCGGCGGGGAGTCGGGGGAGCGCGCCCCGGTGTTGCCGATGGAGCGTGAGCTGGTGATCCATCCGATGGGCCCCGACCCGGACGCCCAGGAAGATGAGAACATCCTCCGCCGCACCCTATTAAATCTGCTCAACGTGGACACCTCCCTCGCGGAGCTCGACGGCCCGGTGCTCGGGGCCTGCGAGGGCATCAGGCGCCGGATGGACGAGACCCTCGTGTCGGCCACCGTGTCGGCGGCGATGCTGGACCAGTGGGAGGAGGCCACGTACAGCTTCGGCCGCCAATACACCACGACGGCCCCGCTGCGGCTGCTGTGCGATGTGCTGCTGGAGCTCAGCGCCGTGCGCACGGCCATGGCCCGGCGCCAGCCGACGGACCTGGCCGAGCGCCTGTGCAGGATGGCCGCCCAGTTGTCCGGGCTGAGCGGCATGATTCTGATCAACCTCGGCGATCACCGGCTGGCCCGCTCGTTCTTCCGCACCGGGCGTACGGCGGCCGACGAGACGGGCGACCGCGCGCTGCGGGCGTGGGTGTGCGCCCGCGAGTCGCTCGTGCCCCTCTACTTCGGCGACGCCCGCGAGGCGCTGCACCTGGCAAAGAAGAGCCGCGACCTGGCCGGCTCGACGCCGTGCCCCGCTCAGGCCATGGCGCCGGTCGTCGAGGCCAGGGCGCTGGCCATGATGTCGGGGGCGGACAGCAAGAAAGAGGTCGTCGACCAGGCCAAGCGGGCCCTTGCCCGGGCCAGGAACGCCTTCTCGCACATGCGCGAGGAGGACCAGGAGGACGTGGCGTTCGGCTACACCGAGAAGCAGCTCTACTTCTACCAGGGCGACGTGCTCACCAAGCTGGGCCAGACGATCGAGGCGGAGGTGGTTCTCGACCAGGCCCTGACCAAATATGAGGACCACATCGTCGACCAGACGCTGATCAGGCTCGACCAGGCGCAGTGCCGCCTGATCGACGGCGACGTCAAGGAGGCGATCGCCATCGGGACGAAGGCGCTGAGGCTGGTCGGGGACGAATACCTGACCGACTTCATCGTGCGACCGGCCCTGGCGCTGGAGCAGGCCATCATGTCCGTGAACGCCGACGCTCCAGGACTGGAGGACTACCGGGCCGCGTTGCGGCGGTCCAAGACCCAAGTGAAAGGGGGCGGTGCATGAAGTTGACGATCCGGCGCTATCGCTGGTCCGATCTCGACACAATCCTCGCGCTCCATCAGATCTGCCTCGCGGAGGTGGGTCTGTTTCCCGGCGACGGCGTCTACTACGACGACGACTTCCCGCGCATCCAGGAGATCTACCTGGCGTGCGGCGGGGACTTCCTCGTCGGTGAGGTGTCTTCGCACGTCGTCGCCATGGGCGGGCTGAGACCGGTGGACACCACGACGGCGGAGATCTGCCGCCTGAGAGTCCATCCCGACTTCCAGCGGCGTGGCTTCGGCGCGGCCATGCTCGGCGCGCTCGAGCAGCGCGCGGTGGAGCTCGGGTTCCACAGCGTCACCGGGGACACGACGCTCAACCAGGAGGCCGCGCTCGCGTTGTACGAGCGCCAGGGCTGGCGTGAGCTGTCCAGGCGGCGCGTGGGCGACCTGACCGTCGTCTACGGCGAGAAACGCCTGGTCCTGCCGGCCGTCCTCGAGCTCTGACCCCCGCATGTCCGGCACGGCCCCACCCACCCCCTCCTGGGGCCACCCTTCCGTCTTTCCCGGTGACCACTCCCGGACCCCCCGGCGTGATGTCCCCGCCGATCTCCGCCAATCCCCATCATCGCGCGGCATGACTTCCTGTCGGTGCTTTATCCCGCAGGAAACGCCGATTTCCCCATTCGGGGCATGAGGGAAATACAGCGACCCCGTCCTTCCCCCGGTATGGATGTGCAAGCCCGTGGGTGAGGGTCTTACCTCCGAGTGGTAGAGGAACCTCACCGGATGCGCCCTGTACATCTGCGGCTGCAAATAGTAGTGAGATGCTTTTGGGCATGGCAGTCGTGCCCGCTCCCCGCCCCCTCCTGGGAGCCGTGCTTCTGTTGTTCGTCAGTGCCGCTTGGGGGTCGGCCTTCCCGCTGATGAAAGATCTGATGGACCGGTTACCAGTGGAGGACCTGCTCGCCGAGCGGTATCTGATCGCCGCGCTGACGCTCCTTCTCATCCGGCCGCACTGCCTTCGGGGGCTTTCACGGGGCACGTGGATCAACGGGGTCGTTCTGGGGGTCACGTTCGGGGTCGGGCAGACGGCCCAGGCCGTCGCGCTGGACAGCCTGCCGTCGGCCGTGTCGGGGTTCGCCGTCGGGTGCAGTGTCGTGATCACGCCGGTCCTGGCGCTCTTCGTCTTCAAGTCGAGGGTGCCGCGCCGGATCTGGGCAGGCGTCGTGCTGGCCCTGGCCGGCATGACGGCGTTCACGCTGATGCGCGGGGTGGAGGAGCACGAGTTCTCGCTGCTCGCGCTCGCGGCCACGCTCTTCGCGGCTGGACTCTACGCCGGGCACACGCTCATGCTCGGCCAGTTGTCCAAGGGCGGCACGTTCCATCCGTACGCGCTGACCGTGATCCAGCTCCTCACCATCGGCCTGCTCACCGGGGCCGTCGGGGCGCGCGACGGGATCGCCCTGCCGGCCGACGCGCCGGACTGGGTGCTGATGGCGCATCTGTCCGTGGTCTCGTGTGCGCTGGGGTTCCTGGCCCGCTCGTACGGCCAGGCCCACGTCCCTCCGGTGCCGAGCGCGATCCTGATGTCGTCGCAGCCCCTGTGGGTCACGGCGATCGCGGTCATCTGGTTCCAGGAGCAACTGGGCTGGAGCATGCTGGTGGGCGGCGGGCTGATGGCAGGGGCGATGTTGCTCGCCCTGCCGGCCACGACGGCCGTGCCCGGGAAGGTACGCAAGCGCAAGAACCACGACCTTCTCGTCGTGTCTCGCGTGGCCGCCAAGGCGCTGGCCGACCTGAAGATCAAACGTGCCGATCCGCTGCGGCTCGACAGTGGGGCGGCGGCTCCGTACATCTCCAAGACGGCCTGCTCGGACACCGCGTCCTGTCCTTGGAACACCCGCTCGCTCAAGGGCGGCGGGGAGCCCAGCCTGGAGCGGCTGATCGAACGGGCCACGATTATCGTCCGCGCGAGGAACCTGCCGGGGCCCGGCTGCTGCCGGTCGGTCACGCTGCTGGGTCGCTGCTTGTGCGACTTGATGGAAGAATCCGACCAGGCGCGCACCACAGCATTGCTCCGCTGGTTTCGGTCCAAATAGGTTAGATTATCCAGTCAAAAGGCAACTGCTTTTTAGCCATTGGCCACGGGCTTATTCACCACGAACCTTGGTATTCGTAGGGGTGCCCTAAGAATAGGGAGGAGTCACCCCCCCGAGTGGAGAGGCACGCGTCATGAAGCGCATCGTCGTCCGCAAGCCTGGGACCGCAAGGCTGGCAGGGACCTCCAGCGTCATTCACAAGGGGTGACTGAGGCGAGGTCCCACTTAAGAGTCCAGGGCGAACCACCTTCCCGATGGGAGGTCGCGCGGCTGCTGATGCCAATGATCGACGGGCATCGGCGGCCGGGCGGCCCTTACACGGTCGCCGCGGCCTTGTTGCGTCATCTGGTGCCGCAAGCCCTGGAACGGTCCGCCGACCTGGTGGGAGCCCATGACATCGAGATCCGCGCGGCGGCGCCCGACCTGGTCGATCTGGTCCCGGCGCGGCGCGCCACGATCGACGCCGGGCTGACCGACGACGAGCGCATCCTCGTGCCCGCGCCGCGCCGCACGCTGCGGCTGGCCAACGGGATCGCGGAGTTCGTCCGCGACGCCGTGCCCCCGGGACGGACGCTGGCCGTGTGCAACGTGGCCGAGGCCGACTCGACGGACCTGGAGCTGCTCGACGTCATGATGCGGCGGATCCAGCCCGCCACGCTGGCGATCATGTTGTACTCGGACGGCCCCGAGCCCGCTCCCGACGTCCGCGACACCGACGAGTTGTGGGCGCTGGTGGATCGCTCCATGCGGGAGGGTTTCCTGCACGCCGTCGTCGAGCTGGGGGAGCGCGGCATGGCCCGCACCGAGCCGGGCGGGGCGCGGTGGTGGACCTTCGCCCAGCGCACCGCGACCGCGCTCGCCGGACTGGGCCGGACCGCGGAGGCCCACGCGGTCTGGGATCAGGTGCGTGCCGCCAGCCAGGACCCGGCGATGCACGCCGCCAGCGCGTACGGCACCGCCATGCTCGACGCCCGCCACCCCGACCCCGCGCGGCGCGACCTTCTCAGGGCCAGGCGCTGGATCAACGAGGCGATCGCCATCTCCACCATCCTGCCCGACCCCGCCGAGCGCGCCTTCAAGCTCGGCTTCGACCGCAACGGGCTCGCCTTGATCGAGTTGCGGCACGGGCATCTCGGCGCCGCATTGTCGCTCGTCGAATCGGCCATCGAGCTGGCACGCGAGCTGGGGGAGCGGCATCCGCTGCATCGGATGGTGCTGCTGGCCAACCGGGCCCAGCTGCTCGCCGCGCTGGGGCACACCAAGGAGGCGCTGGAGGACTACGCGGCCGCGATCGCCGTCGACCCCTTCTTCCCCGACTACTACCTGGAACGCGGGAACCTGCTGTTCAAGCTCGGGCAGCACGAGGAGGCGCTGGCGGACTACGAGCGGGCGATGCGGGCCGGGCCGCCGCTGCCCGAGGCGTACTACAACCGGGCCGAGCTGCGGACCGTACGCGGCGACACCGGGGGCGCGCTCGCCGACCTGGGCCATGTGATCGAGCTGGACCCGGGCTACCTGGACGCCTACATCAACCGCGCCGGGCTGCTGGCCGCCACGGGCAGGGACGAGGAGGCCAGGGTCGACGTCATGGCCGGGCTCGCTCTCGTGCCCGGCAACCCGCATCTGCTCACGGTCCTCGGCCAGCTGGAGACGGCGGCCGGACGGCTCGCCGAGGCCAGGGCGGCGCTGGACCAGGCCGTGGAGGGCGCGCCCGGACTGGCGGCCGCTTGGGGGAACCGGGGAGTGTTGCGGTACACGGCCGGAGATGTGGAGGGCGCGGTCGAGGACCTGAGCCGAGCCATCGAGTTGCAGCCGCAGCCGGATCTCTACACCAACCGGGCCATCGCCCTGCGCGCACTGGGCCGTGCCGCCGATGCCGACGCGGACGACCGCCGGGCGAGTCTCTTCTCCTGACGACCCCTCGGGTGGCGGCGAACACCAGCACCGCCCCCAGGGCGAACACGTCGCTGGGGCCCACCCTCGCCGCCTCGGACCTGTTCGGGGGACATGAACGCCGGAGTGCCGACCACGGCCCCCGAGACGGGGGGAGGTGGCGTTCAACGCGCGGGCGATGGGTTCTGGGTTTCGGCTGGTGGGAGCATTGGTGCTATGACGGGGCGAATGGGGCGAGCGGCCGCGGTGTGCGCGGCCCTGGGGGTGCTGTGGTGGGCGACCGTGCGCCTGGCCTGGGCAGGCGTGGGTTGCGAGGACTGGGGATGCCTGATCCCGGCCGTGGGAATGGTCGTGGTGATCTCGCTGGCCCTGTTCGCCGGGGCCGCGCTGGCCCTGGAGCGGGTGGACGTGCGGCCCGGGCGGCGGGTGGCGCTGGCGGCGGCCGGGGCGCTGGTGGCGTTCAGGCTGGCCGGGGAGGCTTTGCCGTCGTGGAGCTCCCAGGTGGCCGACGCGGTCGCGGCCGGGGCGGCGTTCGCGGGGGCGGGGATCGTGGCGGCGTTCGTGACGGAGACCGGGGTGGCCAGGCGCTGGAAGGTGACGGCCGCCGTGGTGCTGGTGGCTTTGGCACCGGTGGCGCTCGCCCTGTCGCTGGCGCGGTCCGGTCTCTGAGCGAGGCGTTCAGTCCCCGTCGGCCGACGCCCTCACGGCACCAGCAGGGTCTTGCCTCTGACCGCGCGCGACTCGATGGCCGCATGCGCCTCGGCGGCGGACTCCAAGGGGAGCACGGCGCCGATCGTGGGACGCAGGCGGCCTGCCACGGCCTCCGCCAGCGCCGCTCTCGACAACTCGCGCAGGTCGGTCTGCGGCCAGGGGACGGCCGTCACGCGCGGGCCGGGGGTGGTCATGGGACCGCCGGCCATGCCGTACGCGCTGAGTCTGCCCCCGTCCTTGAGCAGCTCCTGGGCCGCCGCGCCGATCTCGCCGCCCACCCCGTCGAAGACCACGTCCAGGCCGCCGGTCGCCGCGCGCACCACGTCGGTCCAGCCCGGATCGGTGTAGTCGACGGTCAGCTCGGCGCCCAGGCTCGCGGCGAGCTCGCGTTTGCCCGCGCTGCTCGCCGCGCCGATGACCCGCGCCCCGGCGGCACGGGCCAGTTGCACCAGCAGGCTGCCCACGCCGCCGCCCGCCGCCTCCACCAGCACCCACTCGCCGGGCCGCGGCGCGGCGGCCCTGGCCAGGCCGACGGCGGTGCGCCCGTCGGCCAGCAGCGCCACCGCGATCTCCAGCGACAGGCCCTCGGGCACCGGGATAAGGTCGCCGGCGCTCGCCACCGCCAGCTCCGCGTAACCCCCGTAGCCGTTCAGCGTGCTGACCACCCGCGTGCCGGCCAGCGTCTCGTCCACACCTTCGCCCACCGCCAGCACGGTCCCGGCGACCCCGTTGCCGAGGATCGCGGGCAGCTCGGCCCGCCGCGGGCCCCGGTCCGCCCGCACCTGCGTCTCCACGAACGTGACGCCCGCCACCGCGACCTCCACCAGCACCTGCCCTGGCCCGGCGACGGGGTCCGGCACCTTCTCGACCCGGAGCGCCTCAGGCCCGCCGTACTGCCTCAAGACCACCGCACGCATGACATGCCTCCCATAATTTCGGAGCGTTTCGCTCCGAAATCTATATCGGAGCGGAACGCTCCGCAACATGGCTATCCTGGACCCCATGGCGACACGCGGCAGGCAGGCCGAGGCGGCACGCAACGATCTGCGACTGCTGCAGGCGGCCCACGAGGTGTTCACCACGCAGGGGTTCGACGCGCCGGTGTCGGCCATCGCCAAACAGGCCGGCGTGGGCATGGGCAGCCTCTACCGCCGCTACCGCACCAAGGAGGAGCTGCTCCAGCGGCTGTGCCTGATCGCGATGGAGCGGGTCGTCGAGGCCGCCGAGGCCGCGCTCGCCGAGGAGGACCCGTGGGCAGGTCTGGAGCTGTACGTGCGCACCTGCGTGGCGCTCAGATCCGGCGCGCTCGCGCCCGTCGCGGGCACCATCGAGGTCACCGAGGACATGTGGCGCACGTCGCGGAAGGCCACGGAGCTGGCCGACCGGCTGATCTCCCGGGCCCGCGAGGCCGGTGTGCTCAGGGACGACGTCACCATGCTCGACGTCTCGCTGCTCATCGAGCAGTTCAGCCGCCCGGCCCCCGGACCGCCCAGCGAGCAGCACCAGCACGTCAAGCAGCGGTTGCTGGCCATCGCGCTGGACGGCCTGCGCGCTCCGGGGCGGACCGAGCTGCCCGGCGACCCACCCACCCTGGAGTGGTACGAAGGCCGTTGGGGAGAGCGTTCATAGGTCTACGGTGGGATTCGTGGCGTTCAACGAGCTGCTCGACGACCTTGATCACGGTGCCGGCGTACAGGCGGCCGGCATCAGGCGCGGCTACGGCGGGCCACCCGCCCGCACGGTCTGCGTCAGCTCCGGCCTGGCGCGGCTGCGCTGCGCCTCGCTGCTCAAGCCCCTGTACGCGTGGGTGAGCGCGGCCCGAATCCCCGACGCCGAACGGTGGCGCCGCCACGCCGAGCCCTCCGTCGTCATCTCCTCCAACG
Source organism: Nonomuraea polychroma (assembly GCF_004011505.1). Taxonomy (NCBI): domain Bacteria; kingdom Bacillati; phylum Actinomycetota; class Actinomycetes; order Streptosporangiales; family Streptosporangiaceae; genus Nonomuraea; species Nonomuraea polychroma. Next base: position 6,802,739 of record NZ_SAUN01000001.1, on the reverse strand, counting down.
CCGACACGCTCAACCTCTGGCTCGCCGTAGGGCCGGGCGTGATCCTCGACGACATCCGCCGGCGCACCGGCGTGGCCTGGTCGCCGCCCAATGGGGACCCGTCGCGTTTCGGGTCCGTCGAGGTGGCCGCCGACGAGGTCGCCACCGCCTACGCGGCGTTCGCGCAGTCCGCCGTCGCGGGGGACCCGGCCGCGGCGACCGTGCTGGAGTGGATGCGGCAGGTCGGGCCGGAGCAGGCGTTCGGCGTCCGGGAGGCGATCGGGGCGCCCGACGCGGGGATCAAGTCCGGGTGGTTCGGCGCGCCCGACGAGACCTGCCTGCGTACACATGTCGTCGCCGTCCTGCCGCGCGGCGGCACCCGGGTCACCGTGATCGTCGGCATGACCGCGCTGCCCTACACTGACGCACGCGAGCGGGAGATCTACCGGGAACGCGTCGCCAAGGGGCTGTCCGTGGAGCACACGCACGAGAAGCTGGCGGGCGCGTTGCTGCGCGAGCTGATGACGGCGACGCTGACAGAGCTGGGGGGCTGATGCGGTTCACCGTGCTGGGCGGGTGCGGGGCCTGGCCCGCGGCAGGGCAGGCGTGCAGCGGATACGTCGTCGAGCACGAGGGCTACCGTGTCCTCGTCGATCCCGGCTACGCCACGTTGCCGCGGCTGCTGGAGCTGATGCGGGCCGACGAGGTGGACGCGGTGCTGGTCACCCACGGGCATCCTGATCACTGCGCCGACCTCAACCCGCTGCTGCGTGCCCGTGCCCTGGCCGATGAGCCGGCGCCTGCGCTGCCGGTCCACGCTCCGCCGGGCGCGCTGGACGCCGTGCTCGCGCTGGACAACCGCCGCATGCTGGCGGGGAGCTTCGCCCTGCACGAGCTCAGTCCCGGCACGCCGGTCGAGGTCGGGCCCTTCCGGCTGGACGCCTTCGATGTGCCGCATCACGTGCCGAATGCGGGACTGCGGCTGAGCGGCGGCGGGCGAGTGATCGCGTACACGGGTGACACCGGGCCGTCGCCCGAGCTGATCGCCCTGGCCAAGGACGCGGACTTGTTCGTGGCGGAGGCGACATATCCGGAACGAGTCCCCGAAGAGGACGCGCCTTACCTGTCCAGCGCGCTGGACGCGGGCCGTACCGCGTCGTCGGCCGGGGCGGCGCGGCTGCTGCTCACCCACCTGTGGCCGGACACCCCGGCGGAGCCCGCGCTCGCGGCGGCGGCCCGCTCCTACGGCGGCCCGCTGTCCGTCGCCTCCGGCGGTCTCACGCTCGATCTCGGGTGAGCCGCTCGACGACCTTCGCCAGCTCCGGCGGATCGACCGCCTCGGGCAGTTCCTCGGCCCACGCGTAGCCCAGGTACGCCTGACGTTCCTCCTCCGTGAGCTCGCCTGGATCGACGTGCGGGCGGGGGGTGTCGAACCTGGCCAGGTAGAAGGGCTCTGTCTTGACGTAATGGACGCCCAGCCAGGTGAAATCCCGCTCGACCTCGACGTAGTGGTCCAGGACGGCCTCGCCGGGCAGCCTGGTCTCCTCGGCCAGTTCCCGCCTGGCCGCCTCCAGCGGGGTCTCGCCGGGGTCGATGCCGCCACCCGGGGGCTCCCATACGTCGGTGCGGCTGACGCGGTCGTACCAGTGCATCAGCAGCACCCTGCCGTCGCGGTCCAGGCAGACCACGCGGGCGGCGGGGCGATCGTTCGTGGCCTCCATTGGGCAGACATTACCGGCATGCCCTGGCGGCTCCGGCTCCTACGTTTCCCCTTTCAGATCGCCCGCGCCCACATGGCCTACGACCTGACCCTGCCCAACTACGTCAACAACCGGCGCACGCTGGGCTTCACGGACGCCGACTTCGCCGACGGGCGCAGCGACCACCTCGCGCAGCTGGCCCCCCTTCCCCGGTAGCCCCGCTGCCTGTCGCCGTGCGGGATTTGACCTGGAGCGCGCTCCACTTCGTAGCGTGGAAGCCATGACAACGCCACAGCACAAGATCGGGTCGGGCTTCGGCGCCAGGAGCACGGCGGACGACGTACTCCGAGGGATCGATCTGTCCGGGAAGCTGGCGATCGTCACGGGGGGCTACTCCGGTCTCGGGCTGGAGACCACGCGTGCGCTCGCTCGCGCCGGGGCCCGCGTCGTCGTCCCCGCCCGGCGTCCCGAGACCGCTCAGGAGGCGGTCGGGGGCATCGACGGGGTCGAGGTGGACGAGCTCGACCTCGCCGATCTGGAGAGCGTACAGCGGTTCTCGGAGCGTTTCCTCGCCACCGGCCGCAGCGCCGAGATCGTCATCGCCAACGCGGGCATCATGGCCTGCCCGGAGACGCGGGTCGGCCCCGGCTGGGAGGCGCAGTTCGCCACCAACCACCTCGGGCACTACGCGCTCGTCAACCGCCTGTGGCCGGCCATCGCCAGCGGCCAGGGCAGGGTCGTGTCCGTCTCGTCCGGCGGTCACCGCCATTCGGGCATCCGGTGGGACGACGTGCAGTTCGAGCGGGGATATGACAAGTGGCTGGCGTACGGGCAGGCGAAGACGGCCAACATCCTGTTCGCCGTGCGACTCGACGCGCTCGGGCGGGACGCCGGGGTACGCGCGTTCTCGCTGCACCCCGGCGCCATCCTGACGCCGCTGCAGCGGCATCTGCCCAGGGAGGAGATGGTCGCGGCCGGGTGGATCGACGAGGCGGGCAACGCGCTGGACCCCAGCTTCAAGACGCCCGAGCAGGGCGCGGCCACCCAGGTATGGGCGGCCACCTCGCCGCAGCTGGCCGGCATGGGCGGCGTCTACTGCGAGGACTGTGACATCACGGAGTTGATCACGGACGAGAAGCCTGGGCCGGGAGTGCGTCCATACGCGGTCGACCCGGACGAGGCGGCACGTTTGTGGCAGCTTTCGGCCGACCTGACCGGCGTCAACGCGTTCGCCCCGCTGCGCTGACCCTTCTCCCCGAGCGCGCGCCGCTTGCGGGTGAGGATCGCCGGCGCTGGAGGAAGGTGCCGAGGTCAGCGTTTCATCGCGCCGTCCGCGATCGCGTCGGCCGCGTCGCCGATGGCCATGCCGACGATCTCCAGGCGGCGGACCAGCTCCCGCTCCTTCATGGCGTTCGCCGTCAGCTCCGCGGAGAAGATCCGCGAGATCTCGTACTGGTACATGCGCCGGATGGCCCCGCCCGCCTTCTTGGCCTCCAGCGCGTCGGCCACCACCCCGGAAGGACGGGAGGCGAGGCCGCGGACCGCGTTCTCGAGTGCGTCGATGCCGACGATCACCTGGTCGAGCAGGGGACTGAAGCGGATCTGGTCGGGGACCCGGTAGAGGTGGGACTCGCGGACGAAGTCCCGCAGCGAGTCGAGCACGTCGTCGATCGAGCGCGACAGCCGGAACAGGTCCTCCGGATCGATGGGCGTGACGATGGCGGTCTTGAGCTCGTCGACGAGGCGGGCGCGCTCCTCGTCGCCGAGATGCTCGATCGAGCGCATCTGTTCGTGCGCCCCCGTGCGGCCCACCTCGCCACCGATCATGGCCATTGCCAGCCACGCCCCCTCCTTGGTCGCCTGGAGCTGCCCGAGCAGGGCCTCGGTGATCGCGCTGTCCATGCGACCGGCCAGCAGATCCCTGATCCGCCGCAGCCGCTTCATCGTCTGCCTGCCTTCCCGTACGTCGCCGGCGATCCGATCACCACTGCGTCATCCCCTTCACCGCGAAGGCCCCCACCCCGCCCAGCAGCGCGCTCGCCGGCAGGGTGAGAATCCACGCCGTGCCTATCTTGACCGCGGCGTACCAGCGGACCCGTCGGCCGCCCTGGGCCATGCCCGCGCCGACGAGTCCTCCGGCGACGGCCTGGGTCATGCTCACCGGCATGCCGACGGCCGCGCAGCCGATCACCGCCACGCCCGCCGCGAGCTCCGCGGCGACCCCGTGCGTAGGCCGGAAGACGATGATCTCGCGGCTGAGCGTGCGCCCGGCCTTGGGCAGCCCGTACAGGGTGCCGAGAGCGAACAGCGCGGCCACCATCGACGTGTACAGCAGTGGCGCGCCTGAGAAGCCCAGTGCGATCATGAACACGGACAGCATCTTCTGGCCGTCGTTGGCCGCGTACGCGACGGTCTGGAGCAGGAAGCCCGCCCGATGCAAGAACGCCAGCCTCCGCGCCGTGGTCATCGCCGGCAGCACCCGGATGAGCGCCCACGCCAGCAGCCCCCCGATGGCCGGCGCAGCCAGGCCGAAAGCCAGCACCAGCGCGACCGACCCCGCCGAGACCTGCAGCCCCCACCCGAGCCCGGCCCCGGTCAGCCCGCCCACGATGGCGAGGGTGAGGCTGGTCGGGCGGCCCTTCGCGCTGAGCACCGCCACCACGGCCAGGGCCGAGATCACCGCGACCGTCGTCGCGATCTTGCCGCCGGGCTCCTGGAAGCTCGCCAGCCTGGTCACGAACGTCCGCGCCACCTGGTGCGTGACCAGCGGCACGACCGCCACCATCACCACCAGGGCGAGGATGCCGGTGGCCGGGCGCACCGTGGGCAGCTTGAGCCCGGTGGCGAGCAGGGCGCCCCCGTCGTTGACCCCGGACACGACCGCGAACAGGCCCGCGACCACGATCAGAACGGCGGCGTCCAAAAGCGCGTACTCCATCCCCGCCCGCCAGGTTGTGGCGGGACGTCCTAGGTTCCTGGCACATGTCCCGGCTGCCTCGCACCAGTGGCGACCGCCGTGGGCTGGAATGCCCGACAACTACCCAAGATGTGGGCGATCAGCCGACGCCGGAGACACGGCGTCGCGCCGGGTACGCTCGATCGTGCCGCGTACGTGACGGGACGTAGCGCCGGACGCGCGCGGCGACCGGTAATCTGCCCAGACCAGCCGCAAGGCACCCGACGATTCCCATGTCCGCGAGAGTGAACGAAGTGACCAGCCCAGCCGAATACATCCTGACGCTGTCCTGCCCCGACCGGCCCGGTGTGGTGGCCGCCGTCTCCGGCCTGCTGGCGCGGAACGGATGCAACATCATCGAGAGCCAGCAGTTCGGCGACAGGGTCGCGCAGCGCTTCTTCATGCGCGTGCAGTTCGCCGGACCGCTGGGCGAGGACGAGCTCAACGCGGCCTTCGCGGCGCTCGCGCCCGACTTCGCCATGGAGTTCACGGTGCGCGACGTGGCGAGGAAGCCGCGGGTGCTGATCATGGTCAGCAAGTTCGACCACTGCCTCAACGACCTGCTCTACCGGGTCAAGGCCAAGACTCTCGGCATCGACATCGTGGCCGTCGTGTCCAACCATCCCGACCTGCGGCCGCTCACGCAGTCGTACGGCATCGACTACCACCACCTGCCGGTCACCCCGGAGACCAAGCCCAGGCAGGAGGCCGAGGTGCTGGCGCTGGTCGAGCACTACCAGGTGGACCTGGTGGTGCTGGCCCGCTACATGCAGGTGCTCTCGCAGGACCTGTGCGAGAAGCTGGCCGGGCGGGCGATCAACATCCACCACTCGTTCCTGCCGTCGTTCAAGGGCGCCAAGCCCTACCACCAGGCCTATGACCGAGGGGTCAAGCTGATCGGCGCCACCGCCCACTACGTGACCTCCGACCTGGACGAAGGGCCGATCATCGAGCAGGAGGTGGCCAGGGTCAACCACAGCCACTCGCCCGAGGACCTGGTGGCGATCGGGCGGGACGTGGAGTGCGTGACGCTGGCCAGGGCGGTCAAGTGGCACGCCGAGCAGCGGGTGCTGCTGGACGGCCACAAGACCATCGTCTTCCCGCGCTAGCCCACCCCGGGGGGAGTGCCCTACGTTCCTCCGCCACCCGCCGTATTTCGGCGGAGGTCTTTGGGGGAGAAGCGGTGCAGGGCAGAGGCGCTCTGGGGAGACACGGGTGCTGGGCTGCGGTCTTTGGCGATGGGCGATGGGCGAAGAATCACGTGCTCTACTTGGGCGGAGGTCTCTGGGTGCGGCTCTCGGCGGACAACGGCGGAGAGTCAGCGGCCGGGCTCGGGTGGAGGGCGAGGGCTTCTTGGGGGAGGGGCCCGACGAACATGGAGCGGCGCTATCAGGTGTGGGCGTCGGCGACGGGGCCGACGAGGAGAGGGCGGTTGAGCAGGGCAGGGGACATAGGCACGCCGGTGATCTCGGCCGCCAGCACGAACGTGCGCGCCAGCCCGTGCTCGACCGCGTCATCCCAGTCCGCATCGTCGTCGGGCTCCGCCAACGCCAGCCCTGCCCGGCGCATTAGGTCGTCGAGCCTACGCGGATCGTTGCCGAATCGATCGTAGGACCGGTTTGGGGTGAAGGCGGAGACGACCGCGCCTCCAACGGCATAGGTGAAGCCGTCCTCGGCGTAGTCGTGTCGGCTCACGGCTACCATCTCGCACCCCTGGGACAGCCGGGGTGCGGTCTCCACGAGGGACGCGTACCAGCCCCATAACTCGACGGCCACGCTCCACGCGCCGGCCTCGACCACCCCGACGTAGCCACCCCCCAGCCCGCCGTCGCTCCCGTGGACGAACTCCAGCACCTCCTCCTCCAGCTCCTCGAAGGTCATCTCGCGTGTGGACGGCTCACCCGGCCCGCCGAACCGGTGCAGCACCTCGACGGGACGGAGCCCGCGGAAAAAGGACACGCAGTAGATGTCACCCAGCGGACCGTCAGACTGCAGCAGCCAGCGGTATGGGGTCAGGAGGTCGGTCGTCATGGTCCGAGATGGTGCCAGCCGACACCGACAGAACCGGCGGCTCAGCTCAGGTCGGCCGCCACGCCGAAGTGGTCGCTCGCCCACACGCCGCCCACCGGCGCGTCGAAGATCTGCCAGCAGCGCTGCAGCCGCAGGGACGGCCCGTTCCCCGTGCAGCGGAGCAGTAGGTAGTCGATGCGCCGCCCGCTCTCCAACGGCCAGTTCCCACTCGTCACCAGGGGGTTGGCCGGTGTGAACGTGTGCCCGTCCACACCCGGGAGGGCCCACTCCCACAGGTCCCGGTAACAGACGCTCATCCCCTCCAGAGACTGCAGGCCGCGCCAGAACCGCATGCTCGCCGACTCCGGCACCGCGTCGAAGTCGCCCGCCACCACAACCGGCACGTCGCGGCCGTCCAGGACCTCCTCGATCAGCCGGGCTGCCGCAACGGCCTGCAGCTCGCGTTCCCGCTCGTGCCCGAGCCTGAACGACGGCTTGTGGTTGACGAACAGCAGCGGCGAGGGCGCCCGTACCTCGGCCACCCCCACCCAGGCCGCGAATTCCGCGAGATCCACACGGTCGGTGACCGGCATCCGCGCCGCCCGAAGCGCCCCGAACGGCCGGCGGGAGGCGATGGACGAGCGGGTCCCGTCCGGCTCGGCCGAGCCTTGGTGCACGATGTGGTACGCCGGTCCGAGCAGATCGGCGACCTGATCGTAGGAATCGCTCACCACCGATTCCTGGAAGGCCACGAGGTCCGGGGCGAGCGAGCGGAGACCCTCCGCGAGGACCTGACGGCGCGCGGGCCAGTCTCCGTGGCGAGCCCAGAGGTTCAGCGTGGCGATACGCATGCCGCCACCCCTGCCCCGCAAAACGGGTCGTCACGATCAGCCTGCCCGTGACGTGCTCGTTTCACGAGGCGCGCAGGCGCCGCGGCGTCCTCCGGTCGCCCCGGCTCACTCCGCCCACAGGTCCGGCAGGTACTCACAGCCGCGCCGCTCGAACAGCTCCCGAAGCCGCTCCCCGAGCGGTCCGGTGCCGAGTGGACCTCTTCGATCAGCCGCACCGTTCCCGGCGACATCACCAGCAGGTATCGGGCCCCTCCATCCGCCCGGCCGCACGCCCGAGCAGCGGCTCTGCTTTGAGCAGGCTCATGGCCGGTACGTCCCGAACCACCAGGTGTTGCCCTGCGGGTCCGTGCAGCCGTACTCGCGCGACCCGTACGGCTGGTCGACCAGCTCCATGGTGATCGCGGCCCCCGCCGCCTTGGCACGGTCATGATGGGCGTCGACGTCGCCGACCGCGACGTAGATGCCGGGCCCGCCGGGCCGCCCCTCGCCGATCATGATCATGTCATTGCCGACCAGCAGCTCGGCGTGGTGGACCTTGCCTTCGTCGTTCTTGGACGCCTCGTGCACCTGGAACCCGAACGCGCTGGTCAGGAAGTCGATCGCGGCCTGGCAGTCCTCGTAGCGGGCTTGTGCGTAAACGGTTCGCTCCATGACGCTCAGGATGCCCGGCCTTCGTCCCCCGGTCTTGGATGAATCTGACCGGGCGTCGTGTCCCCGAGCACCCGGAACTCCCGGTTCATGTGCGCCTGATCGTAAAAGCCGCACTCCGCCGCCACCTGAGCGATGGGCGTGCCGGAGCGCAGGAGCCGCACGGCCCGCCCGAACCTGATGACCCGGGCGGCCGTCTTCGGCGGCAACCCGATCTGGTCCTGGAAACGTGCCACGAGGTGCCGGTGGCTCCAGCCGAGCGACTCCGCCAGCGACGAAGGGCTCAGCCGCCCGCCCGACGCCAGCAGCCGTGCCCACGCCCACGGCACTTCGGGTCTCAGCGCGGGACCCTCATGGATGCGGGCCGTGAGCAGCCGGTCGGCCAGCGCCAGCCGCTCCGGCCACGACGGCGTCTCGGCCAGCCGGGCGACCGCCATGTCCGCCCACGGCCCGAGCAGGTCCGCGACCGGCACCGTCAGGTTCGTCAGGTGCCGCAGCGGCAGGGCGTACAGGCGTCTGGCCCCGAACGGCGTGAGCACCACCTCCACGCCCTCGCACGGCCCGGTCACGCGGGTGACGGTGAATCGGTCGCCCAGCCCGCCGGCGAACGCCGTGTGCCGCTCCCCGCCCACCTCCATCGGCGTGCCGAACGCGAGGATGAGCACGGCCCCGGGCATGGCGGCCTCCGACCTCGTGACCGGGGAGCCGTAGTGCTCGCGGTAGGCGCACAGCCGCGTCACATAGGGGCGCAGCGCGGCGCTGGGGGTGGCCTCGACCATGGCCAGCCCCAGCGTGCTCATGCCTCCAGACTAAAGGCCGGTGTACGTGGCGAGGAAGGTCAGCGTGTCGGCCGACAGGTCCACCGTGCGGCTCACCGCGCGTGCCCCGTGCCCCACCTCGGCCTCGTTGCGCAGCAGCACGGGCCGGTCGGCCGTCGAGGCGTGCTGCAGCGCCGCGCACATCTTCCACGCGTGCAGCGGGTGCACGCGCGTGTCGGACTGGAAGACGGTGAACAGCGTCGCGGGGTACGGCACCGCCTCCTGGACGTGGTGGTAGGGCGAGTAGCTCCGCAACCAGCCGAACTGCTCGGGGTCTTCGGCGCTGCCGTACTCGACGTTCCAGGTGGCGCCGAGGCCGAACTGCTCGTACCTGATCATGTCGAGGAGCGGCGCGGAGCACACCACGGCCGCGTACAGCTCGGGGCGCTGCGTCAGCGCGGCGCCCACGAGCAGGCCGCCGTTGGAGCCGCCGGAGATGCCGAGCTGGGCGGAGGTGGTCACTCCGGTCTCGATGAGATATTCGGCGGCCGCGTGGAAGTCGTCGAACACGTTCTGCTTATGGGCCAGCATGCCCGCACGGTGCCAGTCCTCGCCCTCCTCGCCGCCGCCGCGCAGGTTGGCGATGGCGTAGACGCCGCCGGCCTCCACCCAGGCCAGGACCGACGCCGAGTAGCCGGGGGTCATCGACAGGCCGAAGCCGCCGTAGCCGTAGAGGATCGTGGGCCGCGGGCCCGAACTCTCCTCAAGAGGAGAGATGATCAGCATGCGGACGTCCGTGCCGTCCTTTGACTGGTAGACGACCTGCCGGGTCCGCACCTCCGGCACCTCGACGGCCCCGGGCGAGGCGGCCCACAGCGTGGTCTCGCCGGTCCTGGCGTCGTAGCGCTGGATGGTGGGCGGCGTGGTGTTGTCGGTGTACCCGAACCAGGCCTCGTGCCCGCCCTCGGGGCGCTCGGCGATGCCGCCGATCGTGCCGAGCCCGGGCGTGGGCACCTCGCCGACGCGCTCGCCGGTCTCCAGGTCGTGGACGGTGATCTCGCTGATCGCGTGGCGGGTCCAGCCCACCAGCATGATCGGGCGCTCCAGGTCGTCGAGGATCGCGAAGTCGCTCAGCACCGCCTCGGGGTCCTCGGGGATCAGCTCGCGCCACGTGTCGTAGCCGGGCGTGGCCGGGTCGGTGACGCACACCCTGGCCCTGGACGCCTCGCGGTCGGTGTGCACGTAGAGCCGGCCGTCGCGGCCGAACACCAGCCCCGTCTGCGCGTCCACACCCTCCTGGACCACCGTCAGCTCCGGCCGGTCGATCGGGGAGGCGGTCAGGTCGGCCACCCAGAGATCGTTGCGCGGCGCCGTGCCCTCGTGCGCGGACACCTGCAGCCAGCGGCCGTCCCGCGAGACCGACACGCCGTAGTAGTTGGTCATCTTCAGCCCCTCGCCGAAGATCATCACGTCGTCCTCGGTGGAGGTGCCGACGCGGTGCAGGTAGACGCGGCGGTGGAACTGCGTCTCGTTCTCCGGCACCTCGGTGCTGGGCAGCCGGCGCACGTAGTAGAACGCCTCGCCGCCGGGCAGCCAGGCGATGGGGGAGTAGCGGCAGCGGTCGATCGGGCCCTCGATGCGCGCGCCCGTGGCCACGTCCATGACGTAGAGCGCGGACTCCTCGTCGCCGCCGACCGAGATCTGGTACGCCAGCAGGCGCCCCTCCTTGTCGGGCTGCACGGCGTCGAGCGTGGTCAGCCCGGACGGGTCGATCGCCATGGGGTCGACCAGCGCCCGCTCGGTCCCGTCCGGCTCGACGACGTAGTAGACGGCGTGCTCCTGGTCGGGGGTGCGGCGGGAGAAGAAATAACGTCCTCCGCGCCACGCCGGCGTGCCGACCGAGCCGGACCTCAGCAGCTCGGCGATGCGGCTCTTGAAACGCTGCGGCCCCCGCTTCTGGGCGAACAGCTCGGCCTGCGCGAGCAGCCATCCCTTCGTCTCCGGACTGTCGGGGTCCTCGAGCCACCGATAGGGGTCCGGGACGGGCGTTCCGTGCAGGATGTCGACGATGTCTTCGCGGTGTGCGGTCGGATACGGCTCTCGCGTCATGCACGGAACCCTACTGCCAACGGGGAGGGGTAAAGCGCTGGTGAAACGGGCATAAAACGTATCGTGCGTCCCTCTAGTCATTCCGGCCGAAGCATTTGGGGTGGCGGGGACCGCGGTGCAAACGCCAGACTTGGTGACAGGACGGTGCCGTGGTGACCATCCGCTGGGCCGTCCGGCGGAGGTCCACGTGACGGAAGCACGAGTGCCCCAGGAGGGGCCGACAGGCGGGACATGCCGCGGCATGTCCCCTTTGATACGCGCGCAGCAGGGAGAGGCACGATGACGCGCCAAGTCCTGCTGCTCAATGCCACTTACGAGCCACTGACCACCCTCTCGCTGCACCGTGCCATCGTGCTCGTGCTGCGGGAGAAGGCCGACGTCGTCCATCGCGACGGCCGGGGCGCGGTGTTGCGCTCCGCGAGCTGCACGCTCGACGTGCCTTCGGTGATCAGGCTCCGCAGATACGTCCGCATCCCCTACCGGTCGCGCATCCCCCTGACCAGGGCCGCGCTCATGCGCCGCGACAACTACCGCTGCGCCTACTGCGGCCAGCGGGCCGAGACCATCGACCATGTCATCCCGCGGTCCCGGGGTGGCGCCCACACGTGGGAAAACTGCGTCGCGTCCTGCACGACGTGCAACCACAGGAAGGCCGACAAATACCTGGAGGAGCTCGGGTGGACGCTCCGCGTCAGCCCTGCGGTGCCACGGGGCGCCCATTGGAGGCTGATCGGCGCGTCGCTCGTCGGCGACCCCCAGTGGGCGCCCTACCTCGAGGCCGCCGCATAAAGGGGCCTGAGAACCGCTTTGTCCGAGGCGGTCCCGGCCTGGCACCATGCCAGGCATGTGGACCTTCACCTCGGACGTCGAGGAGTACGCCGCGGTCGCCGAGCCCTTCCTGCTCGGCGACCCGGTGGGCAACACCGTCGCGCTGACCGTCCTGGCCAACCTGAGGGCCGGCATGCCCGCCAAGGATCCCCGTTTCGGCTGGTGGACGGTGGACGGCGAGGTGCGCGGGGCGGCCTTCCGCACCCCGCCCTACCCGATCGGGCTCGCCGTCATGCCGGTCGAGGCCGTCGCGCCGCTGGTGGAGGCGCTCGATCGCGACATCCCCACACTCGTCGGCCGGGTGGAACTGACCGACGCGGTCGTGCGCCTGCTGGGGCCGCCCAGCCGGGTGATCTCCGAGCGGCTCTACCGGCTCGGCACGCTGCGGGTCCCCGGCGTGCCCGGGCGGGGCCGGCTCGCCGTGCCAGCCGATTTCCCGCTGCTGGTCAGCTGGCATCAGGCGTTCGGCGACGAGGTGGCGCTGCCCGAGGGCGACGTCACCGAGCGCGTCGCCCGGCGGCTCGCGGCCCGGGAGTTGTTCCTGTGGGAGGCGGACGGCGTGCCGGTCTCGCTCGCCGGGCTCTCGCCCGCGGCCGGCGGGGTCTGCCGCATCGGGCCCGTCTACACGCCCCCGTCGTGCCGCAGGCGCGGGTACGGCGCCGCCGTGACGGCCTACGCCAGTCAGGCCGGGCTGGAGGAGCGCTGCGACCAGGTGGTGCTCTTCACCGACCTGGACAACCCCACCAGCAACTCCATCTACCAGGCGATCGGCTACGAGCCCGTGTCCGACTACGCGCACATAACATACGCTTAGCTCATGCCGCGTTACGACTTCCGCTGCCGCGCCTGCGGCTCCACGTTCGAGGTGTCCCGTCCCATGTCGGCTTCGGACGACCCCGCGATCTGCCCGGAAGGCCACGACGACACGGTGAAGCTGCTGTCCACGGTGGCCATGACGGGCGGCGCGGCCGCGCCACGGGCGACCGGCGGCGGTTGTTGCGGCGGGGGCTGCTGCTCCTCCTAGGACGCGGCCTGGACCGTGGTCTCCGCCCTGGTCAGGGCGCCGGCCACCACCTCCGCCAGATGCCCCACGGTGGCGACCCCGGTCTCCATGTCCGGGCTGCGCTCTGACAGGACGGCGATCAGCAGGTCGTGCCCGCGCACGCGGAGCCGCCCCACGCTGTTGATCGTCCACAGCCCGCCGTGCACCTGGGCGGGCAGCCACCCGTTCTTCAACGCCACCTCGCCGCTGGCGGCGCTGACCCCCCACGCCTGCTCGGGCGCGACCGACGACATGAGCTTCAACGCGTAACGCCGGTGCCGGGCCGACAGCGGGCCGCCCGGGTCGGTGAGCTGTTCCAGCACCTTCACCTGGTCGGACGGGCGGCTACGGGTCGAACCCCAGGACAGGTCCGGACCGGGCCGCGTGTGCTGGATGCCCAGCCGGCGCAGCACCTGGTCCAGCCCGTCCTGCCCGCCGATCGTCATGTAGAGCTCGTGCGCGCAGTCGTTGTCGCTGTTGCGGATCATGCGGTCGGCCAGCCGATGCTCGTAGGCGGTCACCTGCCGCCCCTGACGCTGCTTGTCCAGCAGGAACGCCAGCAGGATGTCCACCTTGGCCACGCTGGCCAGCATGTACGGCGTGCGCTCGCGGAAGGCGTACCTGACGCCGGTCGTCTTGTTGTAGACGGCCACCGAAGCCCGGCCGGGACGCTGGCGCAGGTAACGCTCCAGCGTCCGGTCGAGGGCCCGCCGTTCGTCCGACGGCAGCACCCTCTCGGCCAGGACAGGGGCCTGCTCATGGGGCACCACGGTGACCGGGCGCGGCGTCCCGGACGACGGAGCGGCGCACCCGGGCGCCACGATCAGCAGGGCAAAGGGCCAGATCCCCCATACACGCATGTGCGGGAGCCTGCCACCCCCGACACCAAAGGCCGGGGGTGCGAATGGTCAAGCGCGGGCCAGTTTCCTCAGGCGGCCCTGCTGCGCCTGCGGCGCTGGAACGGCAGGAACCGGTCGGCGAGGTGCGGACGGGACGGGGTGAGCGTGGGCTCGACCGCGATGATCCGGTCGAACCGGAACGCCCGGATCGCCCGGCGCATCCTGCACACCCCCACCAGATACCAGTATTCGCGGTGGACCAGGCACGTCACCGGCTCGACGTCGCGGCTGGTGACGACGCCCGAGGCGTCACGGTAGTGCAGCCGGACCATGAGCCGGCTGGTGATGGCGTCGGCCATGAGCCTGGCCCGGGAGGCGACCTCCATGGGCAGCGGCTCGGTCAGCGTCGTGAGCGTAGTGGCGATGACGTCGTCGTCGAGCTCCAGGTGCTCGAGCGCGTGCTGGAGGCCACGCCGGGCGGTGACGGACTGGGGGCCTGCTCCGAGGTGGGCGAGGGAGAGTGCGAGGGCGGCGATCTCGGCGGTCGTCAGCGGGCGAGTATCGTGCTTCACGACTGTCGTCATACCCCAAGAATAGGGGCGACCACCGACATTTTTCGAAAACCTGTACGGCAGGCGAGAACCCTGTCGCCTGCCGTACAGCGTCAGATTGGCCGAGACAAGTTCGGCGTCCTGTGATGGATGTCCTCGCTTCGCTGCGGATCCATCACAGGCGTCCTTACCTCGACAGCTGCGACAGATCGCGGGAGGCGCCCGTCGAGGCGGACGTCGTCATCGCCGCGTACGCCTGCAGCGCCACGCTCACCGGCCGGTTGCGGTCCCGCGGCCGGTATCTGCCCAGCTCGGTCAGCAACCGCTCGCGCCGGGCCGCCAGCTCGGCCTCGGGCACGCGCAGCTCCATCGACCGGTTGGGGATGTCGATGTCGATGATGTCGCCGTCCTCGACCAGCGCGATCGTGCCGCCCTCGGCCGCCTCGGGCGAGGCGTGGCCGATCGACAGGCCCGAGGTGCCGCCGGAGAAGCGGCCGTCGGTGACCAGCGCGCACACCTTGCCCAGGCCCTTGCCCTTGAGGAACGAGGTCGGGTAGAGCATCTCCTGCATGCCGGGGCCGCCCTTAGGGCCCTCGTAGCGGATGACCACCACGTCGCCCGCCTTGACCTTGCCGCCGAGGATGCCCTCGACCGCCTGCTCCTGCGACTCGAACACCACCGCGGGCCCGCTGAACGTCCAGATCGACTCGTCGACCCCGGCGGTCTTCACGACCGCGCCGTCTCGCGAGATGTTGCCGTAGAGCACGGCCAGGCCGCCGTCCACGGTATAGGCGTGCTCGAGGTCGCGGATGCACCCGGCCGCCCGGTCGAGGTCCAGCTCGTCCCAGCGGTTGTCCTGCGAGTATGCCTTGACCGTGCGCACGTTGCCGGGCGCCGCGTGCCACAGCTCCAGGGCCTCGGGCTTCGCCGTCGGTGACTTCACGTCCCAAGCGGCCAGCATGTCGGCGAGGGAGCCGCCGTTCACGGTGGGCACGTCGCGGTGCAGCAGCCCGGCCCGGTCGAGCTCGCCCAGGATGGCCGGGATGCCACCGGCTCGGTGGACGTCCTCGATGTGGTATTTGTTCGTCGCCGGGGCGACCTTGCACAGGCACGGCACCCGCAGCGAGATCTCGTTGATCTCCTTGAGCCCGAAGTCCACCTGCGCCTCGCGGGCCGCGGCCAGGATGTGCAGGATCGTGTTGGTCGAGCCGCCCATGGCGACGTCGAGCGTCATGGCGTTCTCGAACGCCTCGCGGGTGGCGATCGAGCGCGGCAGCACCGACTCGTCGCCGTCCTCGTAGTAACGGCGGGTGATCTCGACGAGCTGCCGCCCGGCGTCCTCGAACAGCTTCTTGCGCGCCTTGTGCGTGGCCAGGATCGTGCCGTTGCCGGGCAGCGCCAGCCCGATGGCCTCGGCCAGGCAGTTCATGGAGTTGGCGGTGAACATGCCGGAGCAGGACCCGCACGTCGGGCAGGCGTTCTCCTCCATCTCCAGCAACTCGGCGTCCGAGACGGAGTCGTCGGCGGAGGCGATCATCGGGTCGATCAGGTCGAGCTTCTTGCCGGGCGTCTTGCCGGCCTCCATGGGCCCGCCGGACACGAAGATCGTCGGAATGTTGAGCCTGAACGCCGCCAGCAGCATGCCCGGCGTGATCTTGTCGCAGTTGGAGACGCAGATCAACGCGTCCGCACAGTGGGCTTCGACCATGTATTCCACGGCGTCGGCGATCAGCTCGCGCGACGGCAGCGAATAGAGCATGCCGCCATGGCCCATCGCGATGCCGTCGTCCACCGCGATCGTGTTGAACTCGCGGGGGATCGCCCCGGCCTCCCTGATCGCGGCCGAGACGACGTCACCCACTTCCCGGAGATGCACATGGCCCGGCACGAACTGGGTGAAGCTGTTGGCGACCGCGATGATGGGCTTGCCGAAGTCGCTCCCGGCTACGCCGGTCGCCCGGAGCAGGGCCCGGGCACCGGCCATATTCCTGCCGTGGGTGACTGTACGTGACCTGAGGGCGGGCATTGGGCATCTCCCATCGCTAGCAAGTCTTCACATGTTACGGCCACCGCCCGGCAACTGAGACAACCGTCCACGCATCGGACGGTTGGTTATCGGATCGTGGTGCGACCGAAGCCGAGCTATGCGGGCAGCCGCACGGCCGCGAGCTGGGTCGCCTGACCGACCAGACGCCCCTTGTCGTCCCAGACCTGGGCCACCTCGTCCATCCGCTCGCCGCCTACGTCCGTGGCCGACAACCGGACCCTGACGGGACCGGGCGCCGGCAACCTGCGGATGTACGCCGACAGCTGGATGGTGGGAACCCAGCCCGGCAGCCCCAGCTCGTACGAGACCGGCGGCACCGGGTCGAGCGCGACCAGCAGGCTCAGCGGATCCCAGTCCGAGCCGTCGGCCAGCCGCTGCCACGTGGCGATGACACCGCGCCCGGTGGGAGTGCCGAACGCGAAGCCCATGTGCGCGGGATCGATGCGCTCCTCGACCACGGCCATCAGCGGAACGGAGAACCCCGCGCCCGGCGCCTCCGTCGGGACCAGGAAGCAGTCGTCCTCGGGCGGCATCTCGACCGGCTCGTGAGACGACCACCAGGGATCGGCGTCGTCCAGCAGGCCCAGGGTGACGTGCGCCTCCACCCGGGTCCGGCCCTCCTGCACCAGCGCGGCCCTGACCTGCGCCACGCTCCTGCCCACGCGGAGCGTCTCCACCCGCGCGAGGGCGTTGCCCGGCTCGGGCGGCTCGACGAAGGTGCCGCTCACGGCGGTCACGTGCGGATGGCCCGCGCCGCCCGCGCTCTCGCAGGCGGCCCGCCCCAGCACGGCCAGCAGGTAGCCGCCGTGCAGGCGCGTCCCTACGCTCCACTCGGCGTCCAGGACGGCGCCGAACTCACCGTCACCCCGGGCGGTCAACGCCGTCGCTTCCCGAAAAGTCCCCATTGACGCATATTGACGGCGTTAACCTAACGGCGTCAACCTGAGATCCATGACCACCAGACGTGTACGCGCCAGGCGCGGCGAAGGCGAACTGCTCCGCGAGGAGATCCTGCGCGCGGCCGAGGACCTGCTGACTGAGTCGGGCACCGAGGACGCCCTCACGCTGCGCGCGGTCGCCGAGCGGGTCGGGGTGTCCACACCGTCGGTCTATCTGCACTTCGCCGACAAGGATGCGCTGGTCGAGGCGGTCTGCATGCGCGTATGGGACGAGCTCGGCCGGCTCTTCAGCGAGAACCTGGGCGGCGACCCGTTCCTCGCGCTGGGCCGGTGCGGGCGTGCCTACGCCCGCTTCGCCCTTGACCATCCCGTGCAGTATCGAGTGCTCATGATGCGGCCCTCGGCCGCGCCCGGCGTCCCGCCGGCCGCCGCCGCGTGTTTCCGCCACATGGTGGACGCGGTCGCGGCCTGCGTGGAGACCCGCGTGCTCGAGGGCGACCCGGAAGAGCTCGCGCTCGGCCTCTGGTCGGCCGTGCACGGATGCGTCTCGCTGCTGATCGCCCAGCCGTCGTTCCCGTGGCCGCGCGACAGGGAGGCGCTCATCGATCACATCGTGCGGATGGCAGGCTTCGGCACCGCGGTGTACTCCCGCCTGCCACGCACCCTCCCGCCGACCACCGACCTGGTCACCGCGCTCGACGACTTCGGCGCACGCCTGACCGGCACGGGTTCGTAGCGGCGGGTCAGTCCGCCGTACCGGCACGGGTTCGTATGCGGCTGGTCAGTCCTCGCCGTACCGGCACGGGTTCGTAGCGGCTGGTCAGTCCTCGCCGTACCGGGCGGGGAGCTCCCTGGCGGCGATGTCGTAGATCCGGTCGATCTCGGCGGCGGTCAGCGCCCGATCCCGCTTGGTGATCCACTTGCGGGCACGGTCGCCCTGGTAGACGTCCACGCCGCGGATCGTCATGATCTTCCATGGCACGGCCGGGCCGTAGATGGCGAGCGAGGGCACGACCGACACCTCGCGGCCGAACGACTTGCTGATCAGCTCGCTGGCCCGCGAGGCCTCCCATTTGGCCTCGTTGAGCCGGGTCTTCTGGTCGAACGGGCCGTGGAAGAGCTTCTTGCCCATCTGCACGCGTACCGGAAGGCGTTTGTCCCACTTCTCGGAGTCGACCGCGTACACGCCCGTCGGGCCCACCACGAGGTGGTCGATCTGGGCCTCGCTGTTGGGGATCGCCCTGGCGTGCAGCGTGCGGTAGCCCATGCGCTCCAGCTTGCGGAGCTGCGCCTCGGTGCGCCGCTCCGCCACGGACGCGCGCCGCCAGGCAGGAACGGACGAGTGGGAACGCGCGCGATAAACCGCCTCCAGGATCGCCGCGACCACGCCCGCGGTCACGCCGACCCGCCATTCGTTCACGAGGAAGCCCACGACCAAGGCCACGCCGATCGCCAGCAGCACGCGGTTGCGCAGGCGGCGGAAGCGTGGTTGTCGCAGGAGGCTACGCATCGACGCGCGCTCTACCGGCGCGTATGTGGAGGTGGGCGCCGATGGCTTGGGGGCGGCGGTCTGCTCGCTCTCCGGCCGGTCACTCACCCAGATCGGTGACGCTTGGTGACCGTCTTCTGGCTGCTTGTCGGAGTCCACGTAACTCACCGTAGCCCGGGAATCTGACTGAATCCTAGTGTTGCCCTGTCCATAGTTTTATGGCCCAGCTCATCGTGTTCTACGCCCGGTTTCGGGGTATTACTAACGTTCTTCTCTAGAGAAGCTTACGGGTCGTACAAGATCCTAACGCGTCGCGCGCATGGGGTCTGGCCGGACCCGCTCACGAGGTTTACGTTCATGGTGTGAACAGCGCGGCAGAGATCCTGCTCTTTCTCTTCGGGGTGTCCATAGGGCTGTTCGTGCTGATCAGCCTGCTCGTCATGGTGCCGGGACGCGGCTCGCGGCGGCCGATCGAGTCCGGCCCGGTGTGGTTCGGCGGTCCGTCGGGCAGCGAACGCGGTGTGAGCACCTCCGGTCTGGTGCTGGCCGACCGGGTGCCGCACTGGACCACCGTGCCCGAGACCGACTGGGTGGCCGCGGCCGAGACGGCGGAGCCGAGCCGGCACGTCGGCGGCGCGTCGGCCGGATGGTGAGGCTGACACGATGCGAGGACTGACCACCGCTCAGGCGGACGACATCAGAAAGGCTCTGCGCACGGCCGAGCAGCGCAGCGGGCTGCGGTTCGGGTTGTTCCTCGGGGAACCGGTCGGCGGGCGCCGCCAATTCGCCGAACGCCTGCACGCCGCGCTGGGCGAGGAGGCCGGCAACGCCGTGGTGATTCTGGTGGACCTGAAGGGCCGCGGGCTGGAAATCGTGACGGGGGAGCAGGCCAGGCGGCGGCTGAGCGACAACGCCTGCCGCCTCACCGCCATGTCCATGGCCACCGCCTTCAGCGTCGGCGACTTCATCGGCGGCCTCCTCTACGGCATCGCCTCCCTGACCGAGGCGGCGACATCTCGCCGTCCCTGACCCAGTCCTTACGGTCGCCCTCCGTCACCGTGCGCGCCGTATCCCCTTGAATCCATCCTTCTTTACGGTCGCCGAGCGTCACCGCGCGCCGCAGACCCAAAAACATCTTTCCTTACGGTCGCCCAGCGTCACCGCACGCGCCGTAGACCCTTGCCGTCTGTCATGGCCGGTCGTGAAGGCTCACGGGTTGCTCGCCGTGACGAACGCATGCTTGACCGGCTCCGTGGTCAGAGGCGTTCCAGCAGCGAGACGACGTGGGTGCTCACGCCGTTCAGCAGGGTCGCGGGCTCGATGGGGGCGCCGGCGATTGCGGAGAAGAGGGAGGGCAGGCCTGGGAGGGGGAAGCCGTCGTCCTTGAGGGCGGCGGCGCCTATCGGGTTCTTGTCCAGGGCTGTGCGGCTGCGTTGCCAGGCGTCGAGGACCTCCTCAGGGGAGGGGACGCCGAAGCCGTGGCCGACCGGGGCGGCGTGGCGCAGGCGCACCAGTGGGGTTTCGGCGAAGGTGAGAGCGGTGCGGGCGCGTAGCTGGAGGTCGGTGCGGGGTTCCGGGGCGATCCAGTCCATGGCCGTGCAGGGATTGCGGCAGGCGGCGACGCAGACGGCGAGTGCGCCGGCCACCTGGCTGTGCTGGCGGTCGAAGTAGGCTCGCCAGCCTTCGTTCGGCTCCGTGGCGACCCGGAGCGTCCGGTTTGTGGCGGACTGCTCGGACTTGGTGTGGTCGCATTCCCGGTCGCCGATCACGCCGAACCTGCTGCCGGCCGCGCTCAGGCCCTCGGGCCAGCGGGTCGGATCGCCGGCGTGGCCGAGGTGCGGCTCGAAGGCCAGCAGGGGCAGGTATTCGCTGGCGATGTGCACGGCGGCGATCATCGGGCTCAGCTCGCGACGGTGCCACCGGACGGCGATCACTTCGAGCAGCAGCCCGTAGGCCGGTCGCAGGGACTCCAAGGCGCCGCGCGGCTGCTCGCGCGGCGTCTGCGGCATGTGGCAGGCCCGTGCCCGCCGCCTCAGCTCGGCGGGCACCGCCTTGGCCTCGGCCGCGAAGTCCTCCGCGTCGAGCGTGAGCAGCCGGTGCCCGAACTCGCACACCTCGGCGACCTCCGTCACCGGCGCGAGCGCTCCAAGATCGGCGAAGGCATGGCGGCGGGCGAGGGCGATGAGAAGATCACGAGTCGTATCCACGCGACGACTTTCTCACGAGCGGAAAGGGGTCATGGACACGGCTCACGTATGCACTGGATGTCGGTGGTCGGCTTGCCCGCCGTGGGCTCGGACGACGGCTCCTCCGCCCCCGGCGTGGTCGGCTCCTGAGACGGCTCCTGCGTGGGCTCGGACGTGGTGGGCCCGGTGGTGGGTGTGCTGGTCGGCGTGGTGCTCGTGACCGTCGCCGAGGGGGCCGGCGACGGGCTCGCCACGCGGGTCGGCTTGAAGCTCGGGGGACGCTTGGTCGTGGGCCCGGACTGCGGCCGCGTGGCGGTGGGTGTCGTGGGCGACGGTGTGACCGAGGTGTCCTGGACGGTCGGCAGCACCTCGTCGTCGGTGATCGCCGTCGTGGCCGGGCGCAGCCAGACGGCGCCTGCCACGGCCGCGGACACGACCACGGCGGCGGCCGCGGTGAGCACTGCTCGCACGGCGCGGCTGCGGCGCGGCGCGGGCACCGGCGCCGTGCCCGGGGCCGCCAGCGCCCGGCGTGCGGCCTCGGCCATCGCCGCTGCCGACGGCCAGCGCTGGTCGGGCGTCTTCTCCAGCGCACGCTCCACCACCTGCCGCGGCCCCGGCGGCACGTTGCCGGGCAGGGGCGGGACGGGAGAGTTGAGGTGCTTGAAGATGATCTGTACGGGCGTGTCGCCCTGGAACGGCAGGTATCCGGTCAGGCACTCATACGCCACCACGCCGAGCGCGTAGACGTCGACCGCCGGCGTCACCTCGCTGGCGGTGGCCATCTCTGGAGCGCAGTAGCCGGCCGAGCACAACATCGTTCCCGTGGCCGTCAGGTGGCCGGCCGAGACCGAGTGGGCGATGCCGAAGTCGGTGAGGGCCACACCGCCGTCCGGCCTGATCATGAGGTTGGCGGGCTTGACGTCGCGGTGCACGATGCCCTGCGCGTGTGCGGCGGCCAGCGCGTCGCCGACCTCCGCGACCAGGCGCATGGTGGCGTCCGGGCCGAGCGGCCCGCGGCGCAGCACGCGGTCGAGCGACTCGCCCGGCACGTGCTCCATGACCAAGAAGCTCACCCGGCGGCCGTCGACGTCGGCGACGCCGTAGTCGTAGACGTCGACCACGCCGGGGTGGGTCAGCGTGGCCATGGCCCTGGCCTCGTTCTGGAAGCGCTGGGCGAACGTGGGGTTTTCGGTCAGCGCCGGGATGAGCACCTTGACGGCGACGGTGCGCCCCAGGACCGTGTCGTCGGCACGCCACACCTCGCCCATGCCCCCGCTGCCCAGGCGGTGGGCCAGCACGTAGCGGTCATTGAGGGTGGTCCCCGCGCCTAGCACGCCATCGAGGCTAACACCGGGGCTTCGATGACATGGCCAAACACGGGGGCACGTAACGGCGATGTCGCCGTCGGTATCAGAATGCGCCCGTGGTCGTGCCGCCGCTGCCGGTGGCGGGGGTGGTGAAGGAGGTGTTGGCGCCCGGTTGCCACTGGTCAGCGGTGTCCGGGAAGCCAGTTTCCTGGCGCTTGACGCACTTCCACTCGACGGCGGTGTTCGGCGGGAGTTTGCCGATCGTGCCGGTCCAGGCCGGATAGGCCGTGGGCGACAACTTGACCGCACTCGCCACCGACCAGGAGCCGAGCTGCGGGACGCTGCCGACGGCGTAGACCGACTGGCCGGGCGTGGTGGCGCCGTTGTCGCACCTGAACGTCATCGACGCCGGCGCCTGCCCGAGCGTGAACGCGAACGTCTTTGCCGTGGTGACGCTCGCGCTCGCCGCCTTGGCGACGATCAGGTTGCCGCCCGCGTTGTACCAGCCGCTGGCCGCCGCGTCGAAGGCGCTCTTGGTTGCGTGCTGGGTGAGCGGGGAGCCGTTCAGCGTGACGGCGGACGCCTGGGTGTCGGCGACCAGCTCCACCACGGTCGCCCTGCCGGCGGGTGCGCCGGTGTGGGTGCCGCTGGAGGCGGCGACGGTGACGGTGGCCGTGGTGCCGCTGAGCTGCTGGCTGATCTGGGTCGTGCGGACGGAGCCGCTCTGGTAGGCCGTCGTGGCCCCGTCGTCCTCGTAGAGGGTGAAATCGGTGGACGTGGTGTGCGGGTACACGCGCGCGATCAGCTCGTTCCTGGTCGTGCCGTCGGTCCGCTTGCCCATCACGTTCATGGTCTTGTCGTCCACGTGCGCCTTCGGGATGATCGCCCCCGCCCTGGCGAAGGCAGGCAGGCGGAACACCCCGTTCACCCACAGCGGGCGGTCGGTGAACCACTGGCCGGAGCTGGTGAGCTTCTCGCCTGTGGCGTAGTCGTACCAGGTGCCGACGGGCAGGTAGATGTCGCGGTCGCGTTCGCCCGCGCCTGCCACGACGCCGACGAGCAGGTCACGGCCGATGAGCTTCTCGTGGCCCGTCTCGCGCACGTTCGGGTCGTTCTGGTAGTAGTGCACCAGCGGCGGGACCACGGGCTCGCCGTAGCGGTGGGCGCGGTGGGCCAGCGAGTAGTAGTAGGGCGCGAGCTCGTACCGCTGGCGCAGGTTGGCCAGGTTGCTGGCCTTGTGGCCAATCTTGTCCGGCGAGGTCTGGGCGCAGTTGCACAGGTTCTCCGTGTGCGGCCGCACCGGCACCTCGAACCAGGAGCCATTGGCGAACCACTGCGTGTAGAGCTCGTTCAGATCCGAATTGAGCATCTCCCTGCGGAAGCCGCCGATGTCGGAGCCGAAGTAGTCGATGCCGGACATCGACATGTGCATCTGCACGTTCTGCTGCTGGGCCAGCGCGGTCAGCTTGGAGCCGATGTCGGCCGACCACATGGCCACGCCGTGCCGCTGGATGCCGGCCGCGCCGGAGCGGGCGAGCATGAACGGGCGCTTGGTGCCGGAGGCGTAGCCGCGGGCCACGCTCTCGGCCCACTTGAGGTTGTAGACGTTGTGGTAGTCGGCGTGGGCGTGCTTGCCGGGCAGCACGCCGGAGGCCCAGTCCCCGGCGTCGTACATCTCCGGCTCGCCCAGGTCCAGCCAGTGGCCCTGGACGCCCTGGTCGGCGAGGGGCTGCCGCTTGAGCGTGTGCCAGTAGTCGGCGGCCGCGTCCTGCGTCCAGTCGATCATGCCGCCCCGGCCCCACCAGTCGTTGGTCGTCAGGTAGACGGGGGCGCAGCCGGAGCAGCCCGACCTGACGAGATAGCCGCGCGCGGCCAGGTCGGCGTGCTCGGGCAGGTTCTTGCCGACGTACGACTCCTCGATGGTCATCAGGCCGATGCCCTTGTTGGTCGCGTAGTCGTTGATCGTGGCGGAGGTGTTGGGGAAGGCGGTCGTGTCCCAGGAGAGCGTGCCCATGCGGGTGTTGTCCGAGCCGGCCGTCACCCCGCCGAACCAGGGCAGGTCCAGCACGAACCCGTCCACCGGGAACGCGTCGGCACGGAGCCCGCTGAGCCGGTTGTCGATCTCGGCCCAGTTGTCGTAGCCGAACTCCGACACCCACATGCCGAACGCCTTCTTCGGCGGCACCGGCGGCCTGCCGGTCAGTTCCATGTAGTCCTTGCGCAGGTCCGGCAGGTCGGGCCCGGTCATCGTGTACCACCTGAGCTGGTCGCCCCAGGTGTCCACCGTCCAGGGATCGCCCGTCAGGTTCCATTGCTGCTTGTAGACCTGGTCGAGCAGCAGGCCGTAGTTGAGGTTCGACGCACCTACCGCGAACAGGACCGGGATCTGCGTGTTGCCGACCGGGCCGTTGTCGGTGTCGAAGACCATGGCGTTGCCGTACGTGCCGCCGGGGGAGCGGGTGCGGCCCACCCAGTCGCCGTCGGCGCTGCCGCCCATGAAGAACTGCTCGCCCAGGCCGTAGGCGTTCTGCGTCGAGCCCTTCGTGATGGTCAGGCCCTTCCACGGCTGGGCGAGGTTGCGCGGGCACGCCTCGTACAGCAGCCGCGCCGGGTCGGAGACCTTGACGCACAACGTCCCGGCCGTCACCTCGACCTTCATGGCGGGCGTGGTGAGCACGTTGCCCGACTGGGTGAAGTCGCTCGGGCCCAGGTAGTCCTTCTTGGCCACTTGGGGGGTGGTGAAGATCGAGGTGTTCACGCCGGGACTCGTCCCGGCGGCGAGCTCGAAGTGCACGAGGTCGTCGTCGAGGAACTCCACGATCAGGTACGCCGACCCGCTGGTGAACTCCACGCGCTGGACCGCCGCCTGGGCGGAGGAGGCCACCAGCGAGGGCATGAGCAATGCCGCTAAGAAGACGAGCGCGCGTGTCATGGCCGGGCCACCACCAGGTTGTCGAGGTTGATCCCGCCGGTGTTCGCCGCCTCATAGGCGATCTTGACGGTATGGGCGCCTGCCGTCAGGGACGTCGTGAGCGTGGCCGTGCCCCACGTGTCCCAGTTCGCCAGCGCGGGCAGCGAGAGCGTGCCGGCCGGCACGCCGTCCACGTAGACGGTCCTGGTGGCGTTCACGGTGGTCGAGTAGCGGAACGTGAGCTGGTGGCTGCCCGCCGCGTCGGCCTTGACCTGGAACGTGACCGCGTCGCCCGGAGTCGCGAAGCCGTCCGCGAAGCCGGTTCCCGTGTAGCCGGAGTGATCGGTGTTGGTCGAGGTGCCGGTGCCGGTCGCGAACTCGGCCTCGTAGGCGCTCTTGTGCACGCCGTTGAGCGTGACAGTCCTGGTGGCGGCGCTGCTCGCCAGTTTGACGTGGGTGAGCTGCTGGACCGGGTCCCACCACCAGCCCTCGGCGGCGGCCTTGAGGTCGGCCAGGGTGGCACGCGCGGTCGCGCCCGTCACGGAGGCGGGCTTGGTGCTCGCCACCTGCAGGGTGCTGGTCGTGGTCAGCGGCGGCACGGTGACCGTCACCGCGTGCCCGGCCCAGTTCTCCGCCGAGGTGATGGTGCGGGTGGCGTTCGCGGCGTCCTCGAAATAGGCGTAGGACGTGGTGCCTGACGGATAGATGCGGAAGGTCAGGTTGGTGTAGGTGGCCACGCTGTTGCCGATCTCGCCGCCGAGCAGGTAGTCGGCGTTGAGGTTGAGCGGGATGATCGCGCCCGGCTTGGCGTAGACGGGGATCGTGTCCAGGCCGGCGTTGTAGGTCTTGGTGCCGGGGCCGGTGAAGCGGCCGCCGTTCCACAGGTCGTACCACTCGCCGGCGGGCACGTACACGCTCTTCGACGTCGCGCCCTGCGTGGTGATCGGCGCGACGAGCAGCTGCGAGCCGAACATGTACTGCTGGTCCAGGGCCGCGGCCGTCGTGTCGCCGGGGAAGGCGAAGCTCATCGCGCGCATCATCGGCACGCCCGTGGTCGCGCTCGCCTTGGCCTCGGTGTAGAGGTAGGGGATCAGATTCATGCGCACGTTGGCGAACCGCCGGAAGGCCGGCACGACGCTCGTGTCACCGGTGCGTGCCTGCACGTTCCAGGGGGTGCGGGCCTCCGACGTGCCCGGATTCGCCTTCTCCGAGTGATACTGCATGATCGGCGAGAACGTCGCCTGCGCCGCCGAACGCAGGTAGAGCTCCGCGCTCGGGAAACTCCCGGTGAAGCCCGCCAGGTCCCAGGCCGTGTACGGCACCCCCGACTGGCCGGCGCTGAGCTGCGCCCTGACCGCCTCCTGGAAGGCGGAGAAGCTGGAGTTCTGGTCGCCGGCCCAGAAGATCGACCTGGTCTGGGCGCCTGCCGTGCCGGCCCGGCTGAAGACCGTGCCGTCCGGCCTCTTGCCCTTGACGTAGGAGTTGTATGCGCCCGTGTAGCTGTTGGGGTAGGCGTTGTGCATCTCGTCGCCCTTGCGGCCGTCGGCGAACTGCACACCCCGGCCGAAGATCGCCTCGCTGCCGTCGGTCTTGAAGCCGTCGATGCCGATCTCGTCGATCAGGTAGTCGCGCTTGCTCATCCACCAGGTGGTCGCGGCCGTGCTGGTGAAGTCGGGGACCATGCTGTCGCCGAACCACTGGCCGGTCGGGATGCGGTAGGGGCCGTTGGCCGGGTTCTTGGCGACGTAGCCCTGTGCCTCCGCGTACGCCTTGTCGTTGAGGTGCTGCTGCGGCGCGGTCGGCGGGTTGGTGTCGAAGTTCTCCTTGAACACCGGGATCTGCCAGAGGATCACCTTGATCCCCTTGCTGTGGGCGTTGTCCACCATGGCCTTCGGGTCCTGCCACGCCGTGCCGGCGGGGAAGGTCAGATCGCGGTAGGACAGCTTGCCGCTCCCCGGCGTGGGTGTGTACGTCGCGCCGTGCCAGACGTAGAACGTCGCCTCGTCGCTCCACTGCTCCAGCACCATCGCCGTGTGCGGGATCTTGTACGCCGCCACGTCGGCCAGCGCGGCGTTCACCTCGGCCTGGGTGTTCCACTCGTTGGCCGACATCCACACGCCGAAGGCCCACTTGGGCGGGAGCAGCGGACGGCCTGAGGCCGCCGTGTAGTCGTCCAGGATCTCGGCCGGGGTGCCCGCGTAGAAGTGGTAGTCCAGCGTCGAGTCGAGGCCGCCGCCGGTGTCCACGGTGAACCCGGCCAGGTCGCTCAGGTGCGTGCCGAGGTTGAAGATCGCGTACCGGCTGGTCGGGATGTAGATCCCGTAACCGGCCGAGTTCAGGAAGAACGGCACGCTCAGGTAGGTGCGGCGGGTCGCGCCCTGGTCCCGGTACTGGTTGTAGACGTAGTTGTGCACATCGGTGCCGCGCTGGTCGAGCCGGTCGTAACGCTCGCCGAAGCCCTCGAAGCGCTCGCCGGCCGGGGCCATGAAGTGGTCCTCGATCTTGGTGATCGTCGTGGCGCCGTCGCTGGCCCAGCCGATGTTCCTGAACGTCGCGGGGTCGTACTGGCGGGTGATCAGCGTGGTGCCGTCGCCCTTGTAGACCGACAGCCGGTACGGCGACTTCTGGATCTTCAGCACGAGCGAGCTCGTGGAGATCGTGAGCGTGCTCGCCGAGTTTGTCACCGTATATCCAGACACGCCGGAAATGTTCAGACCCTGCCCGCTGGGCGCGATCTGGGTCCTGAACCGGTCGAGCGCCGGGAACGCGAAGCGGATCTTCGGTGTGAAGCTCCCGGCGCTGTCCCCGGTCGTGACGTCCACCGACGTGCCGTTGTCGGTGAATCCGGTCACGTTCGTCACCGTGCTCCAGGAGGTGACCGTGAACGAGAACGGGCCCGCGCTCTTCTGCCCGCCCCCGTTCACGTCCGCGTGGACGGTGTAGGAGATCTTGTCGCCTCGGGCGAACGTGCCTAATCCGATCTTCCAGTAGCTGTTGTTGCCGCTGTTGTAGTCCCAGGCCGCGCCGATCGGGGTCTGGTCCGCCCCGTTCTTGGTCCAGGTGACCCAGACGGTCTGGCCCGGCTCGATCGGCCACGTCGTCGCCTTGATCTGGACCGCCTCGCCGGCCATCGGGTCACGCGGCACCCGTTCCGTCGGCTCGGCCGAGTAGAGATCGTCGATTCCGGTCGGATTGTGGTACACGCCCGCCAGCGCCAGAGCGGCGGGAACGGAGACGAAAGACGCTGACAAGGCGATCACCACCACGATGACGGCCGACCGTAACCGGCTCACGGATACTCCTTCTCAGAGAGCGAACACGGGGGAGAGGCGGGCCCAGTGCTCGGCCGCGCAGAGGACGGGCGGGCGGTCGAGCGGCGCGGGGAGGCGTACCTCCTGGCCGCCGGCCAGCGGGCGTCCCGTCCAGACGTCGATCCACTTACCTTCCGGTAGATAGACGGAAATTTCTGAAATGTCGGGCTCGGTCACGGGCGCGACCAGCAACGCGTCCCCGAGCTTGTACTGCAGCGGATACCGCCACACGTCCGGGTCGTGCGGGTGGTCGAAGAACAACCCGCGCATCAGCGGCGCCCCGCCGCCCACCGCCTTGCGTGCCTGCTCCGCCAGGTACGGCACCAGCCGCTCACGCACCTCCACCAGCCGCCTGAACACCGGGATCACCCGCTCGTCCCCGGTCCGGTCGGCGACGTTCCACGGCGTGCGGTCCCTGATGGGCGTGCGATGGTGGTTGAACTCCGAGTGGTACTGCATGATCGGCATGAACGCCGCCGCCCCGGCCGCCCGCAGGTACAACTCCGCGCCCGGCACCTCGCCGGAGAACCCGGCCAGGTCCCATCCCCAGTAGACGATCCCGCAGGCCGAGGCCGTGATCCCGGCCTTGACGGAGGAGCGGAACGCCTCCCACGTCGAGTCCTCGTCACCGGCCCAGAAAGCCCCGTGCGGCTGCGACCCGGCGAACCCGGCCCTGCTGAAGGTCACCGGCGCCTTCCCGCACGCCCGGAGCAGATCGCCGAAAGCGCGGGCGTAGTGGACGGGGAACAGGTTGTTGCCCTCCGCACCGTCCCGCCCGTCCGCATACCGCAGGTCGTGGCCCCAGGCGTGCTCGCCGCCGTCGGTCTTGAACCCGTCGATCCCGACCTCCTCGACCAGGTAGCGGCGTTTGGCCGTCCACCAGTCGCGGACCTGCTGCGACGACAGGTCGGGCATGAGCGCGAGCGGGAACCACCACCCGCGATTCCGGTACGGGCGGCCGTCCGCCTCACGCACTCCGTAGCCGCGCTCGACGAGCTGCCGGGCGTCCACGGCGGCCTGATGCCGGGGATGCGGGCGCATCTTCTGCAGCGGAATCTGCCAGAGCAGCACCTTGATGTCGCGCTCGTGCAGCTCGTCCACCATGCCCTTGGCGTCGGGCCACGGCCCGTCGGCAGGGAAGGTGTAGTCGGCCAGGCGATGCGGCTCCTCCGACGCCTCGTACGCGGCCCCGCGGAAGGCCGTGAACGTCGTCTCGTCGCTCCACGCCTCGATGACCAGCGCGCCGACGGGGATCCCGTGCTCGCGGTGCCGGTCCATCTCGGCCATCACCCGCTCCTGCGTGTTCCACTCGTTGCCGCTGGCCCACAACCGGAACACCCACGACGGCAACTCGGCAGGCCGGCCGACCTCGTCCAGGAACGCGCTGAGCACGTCCGCCGGCTCGGGCCCGTCGTGGAAGCGCACGCCGAGCACGCCGTCCCGCCCCACCTCCGCCTCCACGCGCAGCCGATCGCCGACGTCGTACCAGGTCCGCCGCGAGGTCGCCACATGCAGGCCCCAGCTCGCCTCGCCCCCCACGACCAGCGCGAACGGCATCGGCAGGTACGTGCGCCCGTGCCGCCCCTGCGCCTTGTACTGCTCGAAGACGACCGCGTCGAGCCGAGCTCCGTCGCGCCCACGCTGGTCCACGGCGTCGAACCGCTCGCCGAACCCGACCACGTGCTCCTCGGGCCGGAGCGCCACGTCGAACCGCACCCGCAGCACGCCGTCGGCGTCCGCGAGCCACCGCACGCTCCCGGGCACGAGCCGGTCGGCCCCCTGGACGTCCAGCTTCCCGCCGTCGCCCGACCAGCTCGCCGCCGACACCTCGAACCATCGGCTGGTACGGCTCCCGCCACCGGCCAGGCCGGCCCGGAAGCGGTAGGAATAGCGGCGCCCGGCCTCCAGGACCGGCGTCCGCACGGCCCACGATCCGGCCGCGGCGCGAGCGGCCCTGGCCTGAGCGGCGGCAAGATGGCCGCCGTCGACCGCCGCGCCCGACCCGCCGTCCGCTGCCGGCTCGGCCTCTGCGCCTGACGCGGTGCCGGCTCCGGACTCCGCCGGCGCGCTCGCCTGCGGTTCGGCCCCAGCCTCGGGGTTGCGACGACCCAGCGGCAGCTCCACCGGCGCGTCCCCGTCCACGGCCCACTCGCACACCACCGACTCGACGCTCGCCGAGGCCCGGACGCGCAGCTCCACGCTCTCGCCGTCCAGGGGCCTGGCGGGCACCCGCTGGTCCTCGGTCGCCGCATACGGATGCCCCGACCCGAACGGCCGATGCCTCATGCTCATGCCCGCACCCCCAGCTCGTCCGCGAGGATCAGATACATGCCGTGCGACCACAGCAGCGGCGTCGCCACCGGGCCCCACCGGTCGAGCCACTCCTGCAGCCGCCCGGGCGCCAGCAGCAGGTCCGACACCTGCTCCGGCAGATCCCCCTCCGGCGTCGCCTGACCGGCCATCCAGTCCAGATAGCGGCGGGCCTCGGCGGGCCGTCCCGCGGCCGCGTGGTTCCAGCCGAGAAACCCGGCCAGCAACACCCACCGGCCTCCGCCGTAGAAGGTGTCGTCGAGGTAGCGGTAGACGCCGCCGTCCCTGGCCAGCTGCCGCTCGACCTCGGCGACCGTCGCCGCCCCGACCGGATGCCCGGCCGGATACAGCCCGAACGGCTCCACGCACGCCAGCAGGCTGCCGTCCACGGCGTCGCTGCCGAGCCACTTCCGCAGCCGCCCGCCGGTGACACCCTCCCGCTCGACCAGCTCGGCGACGGCCTCGACCGCCTCCAGCGCGGCCGCCTCCTCGGCCGCGCTCAGCACGCCGAGCGCGACGGCGGCCCGCAGGCCCGCGTGGATGGAGCCGAGCGTGGCCACGTGCCGCTGCTCGACGTGCTCCTCCCACCAGTCGTAGCAGGGCAGGTGCCAGAACGCCGTCAGGTAGCGGGCCGCCGCCCTGGCCCCCTTCTCGACGCCGGGCACCACCCTGCCGTGGCGGGTGGCGTGCTCGCGCAGCGCCCAGAGCCACGTGCCGTACCCGTCGAGCTGGAAGTCCCACCACTCGTCCGCGCCCTCCACCCCGTCGAGCGTGAAGCGGGTCGGCAACATCTCGGCGACGGGCACGCTCTCGCCGCGCGCGGCCCGGGAGACGAGCGAGTCCACCTGGCCCGCCCGGTCCCCGACCACGCGGGCGCACCAGGCGTGGAAGGCGTCCGCCCCGGCCACGTCGCCGTGCCTGCTCACCCCCTCGGCGATGAACGCCCCGTCCCGCAGCCACGAGTAGCCGCGGTAGGCGGAGAAGGTGGGCGAGGCGGGATAGGCCCCGGTGGGCGACTGCAATCTTCTGATCACGTCGAGGCTGTGCGCGACGAGGGACAACGAATCTCTCCTAGATTTCTATCCGAGCAGGGCGTCGACGTCGGCCGCCGCGGCCTTGAGCGCGTCCTCCACGGACGTGCGGCCGGCGGCGGCCTCGGTGAGGTGCTTGGTCACCGCGTCCTGCATCTCCTGCTGGCGCTTGATGACCGGCGGCAGCGCGATCGACTTGAGCGAGTCGAACACGGCCTGCCGGTTGGCCGGCTTCGGGTCCTTCAGGTAGCCGGAGAGCACCTGCTGGTCGGCGACCGGCGGAAGCTCCCAGGACGACTGGATGCGCGTGGTGGCGGCGACGTTCGACGACGACAGGAAACGGGCCCACGCGTAGGCCTCCTTGCCCGCCTTGGTGCTCGACGAGACCGCGACGGCGTTGTGGAAGACCGCGCTGGCCTTGCCGGCATCACCGGGCTCGACGACCACGTCCCACTCGAACGGCACGTCCTTCAGCCCCGCGAACTGCCAGATGCCGTTGTGCCACATGGCGAGCTTGCCGGACTTGAACAGGTTCGTGTCGTAGTCCGCGGTGCCGCCGATCTCGGCCTCGGTCGGCATCGTCTTGCCCACCTTGCCGATCAGCCACTTAGCGGCCTTGATCCCCTCGGGGCTGTTGAACGTGGACTTCTTGCCGTCGGCCGACAGGAACTCGCCGCCCGCCTGCTTGAGCGTCTTGTAGAACTCGAAGAACTGCACCGGCTGGAAGTCGCCGTAGACGCCCTTCTTCCGGTCCGTCAGCTTGGCCGCGGCGGCCTGCTCGTCGGCCCACGTCCAGTCCGCCGTGGGCGGCTCCACCCCGGCCTTCTCGAACAGGTCCTTGTTGTAGAAGAGCACGACCGTGGAGAAGGAGGCCGGCACGGCGTACTGCTTGCCGTCGCGCTTGAACGCGTTGAGCGACTCCTGCGCGTAGACCGTGGTGTCGCCGTCACCGGCCACCGTGCCGAGGTCGAGCAGGGAGCCGGCGCTGGCGTAGGTGACGAAGTTCTCGTAGTTGAGCTCGAACGCGTCCGGCGCGGTGCCGCCGGCGATGCTGGTCTGGAGCTTGGTGAAGTACTCCTCGAAGGGCGCGGTCTCCACCACCACGTCCACCTTCGGGTTCTCCTTCTCGAAGGCCTTCTCGATCGTGTCCAGGTCCTTGAGGTGGTCGGGGGCCGCGGAGAACGTGAAGTACCGCACGGTGGTCTTGCCGTCGGCGCCGGTGGTGGCCCTGGTGGCCGACCCCTGCGAGCAGGCGGAGGCGAGCAGCGCTATGGCCGCCACAGTGGCAGTAATGACGGTTTTTCTTGACATAGGGGGGATTCCTTTACTTGAGCCCGCTCTGCGCGACGCTGGCGATGACGTGCTTCTGCGCGAAGACGTAGAGGATGAGGATCGGTACGACGCTGATCACCGACCCCGCCATGACCACGTCCCACTGCGTGGTGAACTGGCCGTGCAGCGTGGCCAGGCCCAGCGGGAGCGTCATGAACTCGGGCGACTTGATGATGATCAGCGGCCAGAGGTAGCTGTTCCAGCTGGCCATGAAGCCGAAGATGGCGAACGTGGCCAGCGCCGGCCGGATCAGCGGCAGCACCACGTACATGAAGATCCGGAAATGCCCGGCGCCGTCCAGGACGGCCGCCTCGTCGAACTCCCGCGGCACCTGGTTGATGGCCTGCCGCAGCAGGAACACCCCGAACGCCGAGGCGATCGTCGGCGCGAGCAACGCGAAGTACGTGTCGACGAGCCCGAACGTGCGCATCTCGATGAACAGCGGCACGACCAGCACCGGCAGCGGCATCATCAGCGTCGCCAGGTACACCGCGAACAACGCGCCCCTGCCGGGGAACGGCAGCCGGGCGAACGCGTAGGCGGCCATGGCGCTGGTGATGAGCTGCAGCACGGTGGAGGCCGCGCCGATCCAGGCGCTGTTGAGCACGATCCGCCAGAACGGCAGGGTCTCCAGGAGCTTGCCGTACGCGTCCAGGCTCGCGCCCTCGGGCGTGAAGTCAGGTGGCACGGCCAGGACGGCGTCGCCCGGCGTGACGGAGGTGATCACCGCCCACCCGAACGGGAACAACATCACCAGCGCGCCCAGCCCGACCAGCAGGTAGCGTGCTATTTGGCCGAGCTCCGCTCGGCGGGCTCCGATGGATGTCCTCGCTTCGCTGCGGATCCATCCTCGCGCTCTACCCATAGGTCACCCACCGCTTCTGGCCACGGATCTGGATGATCGTCACGATCAGCACGACCGCGAACAGCAGCCACGACAGCGCCGAGGCCGCGCCGGCCCGGCCGTACCTGAACGTGAGGTCGTAGATCTGCGACACCACGACCTGCGTCGCCCCGCCCGGCCCGCCACCAGTCATGATCTTGACCTGGTCGAAGACCTGGAAGCCGTTGATCAGCGAGATCACCACCACGAAGAACGTCGAGGGGGACAGCAGCGGGAGCGTGATGTGCCGGAACCTGCGCCACGGCGTGGCGCCGTCGACCATGGCGGCCTCCTGGTACTCGCGGGGGATCGCCTGCAGCCCGGCCAGCAGGATGATCATCACGAAGCCCAGGTCCTTCCAGGCCGAGGCCAGGATGACCGAGGGCATCGCCCAGTCCGGGTCGGTCCACCAGCCGGGGCCGCTGACCCCGAACAGGCCGAGAGCCCAGTTGACGATGCCGCTGGCCGGGTTGAGCAGCCACTTCCACATCAGCGCCACGACCACCCAGCTGGTGATCACCGGCAGGAAGTAGATGCCCCGCAGCAGGCTGCGCCCGGCCATCGCCCGGTTGAGCAGCATCGCCAGCCCGAGCCCGCCCGCGTAGACGAGCGGCAGGTAACCGGCGATGAAGGAGAGCGTGTGAAGGAAGGCCGCCCGGGTCTCCGGATCGCCGATCAGCTCGATGTAGTTGCCGAGGCCGACCCAGCGCATCTCGGTGATGAGGTCCCATTCGTGCAGGCTCGTCCAGAGCGAGCCGAGCATCGGGATGATCGTGTAGAGCGTCAGGGGGACGAGGCTCGGCAGCAGGAACACCGCGACGGTGCCGGCGTACCGCCAGCCCTTGCGTTGCTTCCGCGGGGCCGGCGGAGCCGCCTTCGGCCGGGCCGGGGCCAGCGTGTCAGGGGCGGTCATGACGTCGCCCCTATCAGGCGGGCGCGCACCAGGCGGCCCTGCTCTCCCGCGGCGCCTGCCGCGTCGAACGGGGTGGCCAGCACCAGCGCCGCCGCGCCCTGCGCCCAGCTGGTGTCATCCCAGCTCTCCACCTCGATCGAGATGTCGCGCCGCCCCGGATAGAGCTGAGCCCTGAGCGCCCGCTCGAAGCCGTCCTGCCAGAGCGGCCAGTCCGCGGTGCCCTCGCCGAGCACCACCACCACCTCCGGGTCCACGACGTTGATCAGCCCTGCCGTGGCCCGCCCCAGAATGGCCCCGGCCTCCTCGAACACCCCCCGCGCCACAGCGTCTCCGGCCGTGGCGGCGCGCCCGAGCGCCGCCACCGCCCCGAGCGGATCACGCCCGTCGCCGTGCCCGTCCCTCCCGTCGGGCACGGCGCGGACGTCCCCACGGTCGGCGGTCTTGGCGTGGGCCGCCGCGAGCAGGCCGGCCGAGCCCACGAACGCCTCCAGACAGCCACGGGCGCCGCAGCCGCACACCGGGCCGTCCGGGGCCACCGGAAGGTGGCCGAACTCGCCGGCGCCGCCGCGCGCCCCCCGGTACACCCGGCCGTCCGCGACGATCGCGGCGCCGACGCCGCGGCCGATGGTCACCACGAGGAAGTCCCGGTGCGTACGCCCCCGCCCGTAGAGCCGCTCGGCCGCCGCCAGCGCGTTCACGTCGTTCTCCACCAGCACCGGGAGCCGCAGCCGGCGCCGCAGCTGCTCGCCGACCGGCATCGCCTGCCAGCCGAGCGTCGGCGCGTTCACCGTGCCGACCGCCTGGTCGTCCACGCTGCCCGGCACCCCGACCCCGACCCCGAGCAGCGGCGGCCCGTCGCCCGGCACCACCGACTCCACGGCCGCCGCCAGCTCGTCGAGCGCGTCCGCCGAGGACGGGTCGAACGGCCGCTCCCACGACCCCAGCACCTCGCCGTCCAGCCGCACGTCCACCAGCACCAGGTGATCGGCCGTCACCTTGACGCCCAGCGCCCGCCCGGCCCCGCCGACCAGCCCGAGCCGCACGGCGGGCCGCCCGCCACGCGACGGCTTGAGGTCGAGCTCCTCCACCATGCCCTGTCCCATGAGCTCGCGGGTGAGCTGCGTGACGGTGGCGGGGCTGAGATCCAGTTCGCGTGCGATCTCAGTGCGGCTCAGCGGCCCGCCGGTGCCCAGCAGGGCCAGGATCGCCGTCCTGGTGAGGTCGCCGCGATCAGTGGCTGCCATCAAGGTCCAGACTTTCTTTAGAAGTAAAGTTAGTACCGAAATATGGGACTACCGGGCTCCGCTGTCAAGAGCCGGAAATGTCACGGAAACGCAAAGGCCCCCGCCGGCGTGGCGGGGGCCTTCAGGGCGAGGATCAGGCGGAGGCGGCGTCCTTCTCCCGGTTGCGCAGCGCGCGGCGGACGCCGTCGGCGCCCTCCAGGATCATCCTGCGCAGCGCCTGCGGCGGCTGCTCGGCCGCCAGGTAGTCATCCGCGGCCTGCACGGTCGCCTGCTCGATGAGCAGGGAGGGGAAGCAGCCCACCGCGAACGACGACGCCTGGTCGTACGTCCACTCCTTGTAGACGCGCCCGACCTCGGCGAAGTACTTCGCGCGGAACGGCTCCAGCAGCTCGGGGTGGTGCGGGTCCTGGAAGCCGCCGATCGTGGCCCTGGCGATGTGGTTGGCCAGCTTGCCGCTCAGGATCCGCTCCCACGCCGCGTTCTTGGCCTCGGCCGCCGGGATCGCGGCCCGGCAGTGCGCCGCCGACCGCTCACCCGTCGCCGTGGGGTCGCGCTCCAGCTCGGCCGCGATGTCGGCCTCGCCCATCCGCTCGCCGGTGACCAGCGCGTGCACCAGCGTCCAGCGCAGGTCGGCGTCCACGCTCAGCCCGAGGGGCACGTCCGTGCCGTCCAGGATCCCCTGGATCACGTCCAGGTCCTCCGCCGACGTGGCCACAGGCGCGAACGCCTGCACGTACGCCAGCTGGCGGTCCGACCCCGGCTCGGCCGCCCGCAGCAGCGAACGCAGCTCCCCGGCCAGCAGCGCCATGCCCTCCGGCCGCCAGGCCGGGTCCGCGTACTGCTGGGCCGCCATGCGCGCCTGCCGCAGGATCGTCTGCAGCACCGTGATGTCCGTGACCGTGCCCGCGCCCGAGACGACCAGCCTGACGTAGTCGCGCGTGGACATCTCGCCGTCGCGGGTCATGTCCCAGGCCGCCGACCAGCACAGCGCGCGCGGCAGCGACTCGGTGAACTTGACGATGCCGCCGTCCACCAGCGTCCGCAGCGAGTCCTCGTCGAGCCGGACCTTGGCGTAGGTCAGGTCGTCGTCGTTGAGCAGCACCAGGTCGGGCTGCTCCTCGCCGACCAGCTCGGCCACGCCGGTCCGCGCTCCGACCACGTCCAGCTCGACCCGCTTGGTGCGCGTCAGCTTGCCGTCCACCAGGGAGTACAGGCCGATCGCGATGCGGTGCGAGCGCAGGGTCGGGTAGTCGGCCGGCGCCTCCTGCAGGACCTCGAACCTGGTGAACCGGCCGTCGGACACCTCGAACGACGGGCGCAGCGTGTTGACCCAGGAGGTCTCCAGCCACTCCTTCGACCAGGCGGACAGGTCGCGTCCGGAGGTGCGCTCCAGGGCGTCGAGCAGGTCCTTCAGCTCGGTGTTGCCCCAGGCGTGCTCGTTGAAGTAGTCGCGCACGCCGGCCAGGAAGTTGTCCAGCCCCACGTACGCGACCAGCTGCTTGAGCACCGAGGCGCCCTTGGCGTACGTGATGCCGTCGAAGTTGACCTCGACCGCCTGCATGTCCGGGATGTCCGCGGCGATCGGGTGGGTGGACGGCAGCTGGTCCTGGCGGTAGGCCCAGGCCTTCTCCACGTTGGCGAACGTCGTCCACGCGCCCTTGCCCCACCGGGTGGCCTCGGCCTGGGCGAGCACGGACATGTAGGTGGCGAACGACTCGTTCAGCCACAGGTCGTCCCACCAGCGCATGGTGACGAGGTCGCCGAACCACATGTGCGCCATCTCGTGCAGGATCGTCTCGGCGCGCCGCTCGACCACCGCGTCGGTGACGCGGGAGCGGAAGACGTAGTCCTCCAGGAACGTCACACAGCCGGCGTTCTCCATGGCGCCGGCGTTGAACTCCGGCACGAAGGCCTGGTCGTACTTCCCGAACGGGTAACGCACGCCGAACACCTGGTGGAAGAAGTCGAAGCCCTGCCGGGTGAGCTCGAAGAGGTTGTCGGCGTCGAGGTGCTCGGCGAGCGAGGCCCGGCAGTAGAGGCCGAGCGGGATGCCGTCGTGCTCCGAGGTGACCTTGTGGTACGGCCCGGCGACCAGTGCCGTGATGTAGGTCGACATGACCGGCGTGACCGCGAACTCCCACCGCTTGGCCGCCTGCACCGTGCCGTGCTTGCCGGCCTGCTCCGGCAGGTGCTCCACGTGGACGGCGGCGGCGTTGGAGATCACCTCCCAGTCGGCGGGGGCCAGCACGGTCAGCCGGAACGTGGCCTTGAGGTCGGGCTGGTCGAAGCACGCGTACATGCGGTGGGCGTCGGCCGTCTCGAACTGGCTGTGCAGGTAGACGCGCTGGTCGACGGGGTCGACGAACCGGTGCAGGCCCTCGCCGGTGCGCATGTAGGCGCAGTCCGCGTCGATCCGCAGCTCATTGGACTCAGCGAGCGAGGGGAGCGGGAAACGGCCCTGCTCCGCGTCGTATTCGGCCACGTCGAGGTCCTGGCCGTTCAGCGTCACCTTGCGCACGTGCGCGCCGTGCAGGTCGATGAAGGTGGACGCCCCCGGGGTGGCGCTGCTGAAGCGGACGGTCGTGACGCTCTCGAAGCGCTCCTCCCCTTCCGTCAGGTCGAGTGCGACCTCGTACGACTCGACCTTCAGCAGCCGGGCGCGCTCGCGTGCCTCGTCCCGGGTCAGATTGCCTGCCAAGTTGCGCTCCTTTTCACCACTTCGTCGGGGTCGTCCGTCATCCTGTCACGGTGGGAATAGGACCCGAACCCCTTCAGGTTATGGCCAGACATGGCTGAGAAGATTCCCGTGGACCTCTGGTTCGACCCCGCGTGTCCGTTCGCCTGGGTCACGTCGCGGTGGCTGCTCGAAGTCGAGCAGGTCCGCCCCATCGAGCCCCGCTTCCGGTTCATGTCACTGCACTTCCTCAACGAGGACAAAGACGTTCCGGAGGACTACAAGGCCCGGGCCGCCAAGGCCATGGGATCGGTCAGGGTGGTGGCCGCGGCCGCGGCCAAGCACGGCGAGGAGTACGTCGGCCGCCTCTACACCGAGCTCGGCACCCGCCTGCACAACCAGGGAATGAGCAAGGAGCCGGAGCGCCTGCGCGAGGTCAACGAGGCCGCGCTCGAGGCCGTCGGCCTCGACAAGAACCTCGCGGACGCGATGGAGTCCGAGGAGTGGGACGAGACCATCCGCGCCTCGCACGACGAGGGCATCACGCTCGTCGG
Source organism: Nonomuraea polychroma (assembly GCF_004011505.1). Taxonomy (NCBI): domain Bacteria; kingdom Bacillati; phylum Actinomycetota; class Actinomycetes; order Streptosporangiales; family Streptosporangiaceae; genus Nonomuraea; species Nonomuraea polychroma. The sequence continues at coordinate 6,763,377 of NZ_SAUN01000001.1, read as the reverse complement.
CCAGGAGGTCGGCACGCCGATCATCCGCGTCGGGGCCAACGCCTTCTTCGGGCCGGTGATCACCAAGATCATCCGCGGTGAGGAGGCAGGCCGGCTGTGGGACGGGGTGCTGGCGGTCACGGAGTTCGATGACTTCTTCGAGTTGAAGCGCACCCGGACCCGACGTCCGGCTTTCGACTGACAAATCGATATTCGTCAGCGCAATAGCCATACCCTGACGGGGGAAAAGAAGCAGGTGGCGGTGTAGAAGACTTATCCCGCGCTCGGACAGGCCCTCGCGGCCGGTCTGAAGCACTGTCAGGATGGTGGCCATGCGTCAGCTGTATATCGGCGGCTCCTGGACCGCGTCGGCGTCCGACGAGCCCATCGAGGTCGTGAACCCGGCCACGGAAGAGATCATCGACCGCGTGCCCGCGGGCTCCCCCGACGATGTGGAGTCGGCCGCCGACGCCGCGAGGCGAGCCTTTCCCGCCTGGTCGCAGACGGCGGCCGCGGAGCGGGGCAAGCTGCTCGGCGACGCGGCGGAGCTGCTCAAACAGCGCTCCCACGAGATCGCCAAGACCATCGCGACGGACATGGGGTCGCCGCTGGGCTTCGCGCTCAAGGTCCAGACGCTGATGCCGGCCGGTGTGCTGGCCTCCTACGCCCAGCTCGCCGAGAGCCACCCGCGCGAGTCCCGTGTCGGCAACTCGCTGGTCGTCAAGGAGCCGATCGGGGTCGTCGCGGCGATCACGCCGTGGAACTACCCGCTGCACCAGATCATCTGCAAGGTCGGTCCCGCGCTGGCCGCCGGCTGCACCGTCGTGCTCAAGCCGAGCGAGGTCGCGCCGCTGGCGGCGTACGCGCTGGCGGAGATCTTCGACGAGGTGGGCCTGCCCCCAGGCGTGTTCAACCTGGTGAGCGGGCGTGGCCCGGTCGTCGGCGAGGCCATGGCCGCCCACCCCGAGGTGGACATGGTCTCCTTCACCGGCTCGACGGCGGCCGGCCGCCGGGTCGCCTCGCTGGCGGCCGAGTCGGTCAAGCGGGTCGCGCTCGAGCTCGGCGGCAAGTCCGCCAACATCATCCTGCCCGATGCCGACCTGGAGACCGCCGTCAAGGTCGGCGTGGCCAACTGCTTCGTCAACGCGGGCCAGACCTGCTCGGCGTGGACCCGCATGCTCGTCCACCGCGACCAGTACGACGCCGCCGTCCGCCTGTCGGTCGAGGCCGCGGGCAAGTACGCCGTCGGCGACCCGTTCGACGAGTCCACCAGGATCGGGCCGCTGGTGTCCCAGGTCCAGCGCGACCGCGTGATCCGCTACATCAACCGGGGCCAGGAGGAAGGCGCCCGGCTGGTGGCCGGGGGGACCGAGCGGCCGCACGAGCGCGGCTACTACGTTGAGCCCACCGTGTTCGCGGCCGTGGAGCCGGGGATGACGATCGAGCAGGAGGAGATCTTCGGCCCGGTCCTGGCGCTGATCCCCTACAGGAACGAGGACGAGGCCGTCCATATCGCCAACGACACCAAGTACGGCCTGGCCGGCGCCGTCTGGTCGGGCACCGAGGACCACGCGGTCGCGGTCGCCCGCCGGCTGCGCACCGGCCAGGTCGCCGTCAACGGCGGCAAGTTCAACCCGCTGGCCCCCTTCGGCGGCTACAAGCAGTCCGGCGTGGGGAGGGAGCTCGGCGGGTACGGTCTGGAGGAATACCTGGAGATCAAGTCACTCCAGCTCTAGACGATCAACCCGCCGCTGGCGAGGAGATTGTGGCCGGTCACCCACCGCCCGTCGGGACCGGCCAGGAACGCGACCACGGCCGCGATGTCGTCGGGCCTTCCGAGCCGCTGCAGGGCCGTGAACGCCCGGGTCTGCTCCAGAGCCTCCGGCGGATTGGCGTTCCGCAGCATGTCGGTGTCGGTGGCGCCGGACGAGACGACGTTGACGGTGATCCCGCGCCCGCCGAGCTCCCGCGCCGCCACCTTGGCGAACTGCTCGATGGCGCCCTTGCTGCCGCAGTAGAGCGACAGCGCCGGCGCGGGCACCTGGGTGTTGAGCGTGGAGATGTTGACGATGCGCCCGCCGTCCCGCATCACCCGCGCCGCCCACTGCATGGCCAGGAACACCGCGCGGGTGTTGACCGCGAACGCCCGCTCGTAGTCCTCGTCCGTGATCTCCGCCATGGGCTTCTGCCCGCTGGTGGTGGCGGCGTTGTTGACCAGGACGTCCAGCCCCGGCAGCCGCGCCTCCGCCTCGGCGAACAGCCGCTCCAGGTCTTCCTTGCTGCCGAGATCCGCCCGCACGGCGTGCGCGCCGGTCTCCTTGGCGACCTGCTGCGCCGCTTCCTCCGAGTGCTCGTAACAGAAGACGACCTCGGCGCCGTCCTCCCTCAGCCGCTCCACGATGGCCCTGCCGATGCCCCTGGAGCCCCCTGTGACCAATGCGCCCTTTCCAGAAAGTACGCTCATGGCCCCAACCTATGCTTTCAGGACGATCTTGCGTGCTTCGTTCTTGGGGAGGCGGTCGACGTACAGCTTGCCGTCGAGGTGCTCGGTCTCGTGCTGGAAACACCGCGCCAGCGAGCCGCGGGCCTTGATCCGCACCGGCCGCTGCAGCCGGTCGAGCCCTTCGACGGTCACGCCCGCGGCCCGGGCGACCGGGGCATAGATCGGCAGGCGCGTCTGGCGGTCCGGCACCGACAGGCACCCTTCCTCGTCGACGATCTCCTCGGGGTCGTCGACCGTCAGCGTCGGGTTGATCACGTGGCCCTTGCGCTTGTTGATGTCGTACACGAACAACCGCCGCGACACGCCGATCTGCGGGCCGGCCAAGCCGACGCCGTTGACCGCGTACATCGCCTGGAACATCTCATCGATCAGGCGGCGCAGCTCGCGGTCGAAGTCCGTGACCGGCTCGGCGGGCGTGCGCAGCACCGGATCTCCGATCACGCGGATCTCTCGCATGGGCTCCTGCTTCCGTAAGGACTGGGCGTCGGGTCAGGTCCTTACTCTAGCCCGCGAGCCCCAGCGTCGGGGCTGTGGAAGACTGGTCGGGTGCGTGTCTACATCGGTGCCGACCATGCCGGCTATGAGCTCAAGAACCACCTGGTGTCCTGGATGAAGGACCACGGGCACGAGGTGACCGACTGCGGTCCCTTCGTCTACGACGCCGAGGATGACTATCCCGCGTTCGTGCTGCGTGCCGCCGAGGGCGTCGCCGGCGACCCCGCCAGCCTCGGGGTGGTGATCGGCGGCTCGGGCAACGGCGAACAGATCGCCGCCAACAAGGTGCGCGGCATCCGCGCGGCCCTGGCCTGGAGTGAGGAGACGGCCAGCCTGGCGCGCGAGCACAACAACGCCAACGTGATCAGCGTCGGCGCGCGCATGCACTCCATCGAGGACGCCACCAGGTTCGTCGAGGTCTTCCTGACCACGACGTTCTCCGGCAGCGAGCGGCACAGCAGGCGGATCGCCCAGCTGGCCACCTACGAGACGATCGGCCAGCTGCCCTCGCTGCCGTAACTATCGCCCCTTGCCCTTGGACTCGCGCCGGGGCATCTCGTCGCGCAGGGGCCGCCGGTCGGCGGCCTCCTGCTGCTCCTTCGACGGTCGCGACACGTCGCGGGCCCGCATGGCGATGGTCGCGGTGATCTGCAAGCTTTGCAGCGCCATGCCGTTCAGGTTAGAACACTCGACCGGCCCATGGCTTCGGACTCCAGGACATCGCGGTGGCCAGCGCGAGCACCGCGCCCTGCCGGCGCTCGCGCACCAGCCCCGCCTCCAGCTGCTGGACCAGCTGCCCGTCGCCCATGTACGCCGACCCGAGCGCGGCCACCGGCACGGTCACGTCGGGCTCGTCGTCGACCGGCTTGCACTCGGCGCCCGTGGTGTCCGCCGTAAGGCGCCAGCGGCCCGCGTTCCACGGGCACACGTCGTCCTCCACCTCGATCACCACGTCGACCGGCGCGGCATAGGCGCGGCCGGCCAGCGCTCGCTCGACGTCGACCAGGCGCACCCACAACTCGTCGCTCCAGCCGGCCCGCAACTGCCGCTGGTCGGCCAGCAAGGAGATCAGCGGGTCGTCCACCGGCCTGGCCGCCCGCACCGTCGTGATGAGGTCGCGATCGAGGACGCTGCGCCACAGCAGGGCGTAGGCCGCCGGGTCCGTCGCCTCCAGCTCGTGCAACTGCAGCTCCCCGGTGGGCAGGTCGTTGTCGTCCCAGGAGCCCTTGACCCTGAACAACGCGTATCCGCGCACGCCCCGATCGTCCTCCGCCAGCACCGAGCGCAGCGCACCCGCCCCTCGCTGGTCGAACTCCTCATCTGCCAGCGTGCTGTCCCAGAAGGCCGCGTTGCGCTCGTAGCGTCCCGGGCGCGCGGTCACCACGGACGCGAACACCTTCTCGAGATCGGCGCGCACGTCGGCGGGCTTGGCCACCCTGATCCTGAGCGAGGGGTCGACCGGCGCGTTCTTGACGAACGCCGAGCTGCGCTTGGGGATGCGGAACGACAGCAGGCTCGCGGCCCTGCCGTACCCGAACCTGCCGTAGATCACCGACTCGGAGGCGTACAACGCGGCGACCGGCTCGCCGCGCTCGCGGATGTCGGCGAGCTGCTTGCGCATCATCGACGACAGCACTCCGCGGCGGCGGTGCGAGGGCAGCACGCTGACGGAGGTCACGCCGCCGACGGGAAGCTGCCCGCCGGGAACCGTCATCCTGAAGCTGAGGACCGAGGTGACCCCCACCATGAGATCGCCGTCGAAGACGGCGAGGGTGCGGTCGAACTCCGTCTCGGCTTTCCAGCGCTCGGCCTGCTGGGCATGCGGAGTCCAGTTGAATGCCTCCTCGAGAACCCCGAGGAACGCGGGCCACTCGGCCTCACCGATGGGACGGATCGGATACGTCATCAGTCCACCGTAGGAGCGGGCGAAGGGGGAGGGCCACTGAATATCCGTGCTTAATGATCAAGGCCTTGGTCAAGTGGGCTGCCCAAACACGGGCCAGACCGATACAGTCAAGCGCATCATGAGTTCCCGTCCGGCGCCGCTGATCCCGCCACGGGTCCGTGCGGTCCTGGTGCGGGTGCCCTTTCTCGTGTCCATTGTCCGCTTCGTCCGCCGGGGTCCGCTGGCCCGCGACCGCAATCTGCTCATCGCGCTCTCCACACTCTCGGTCATCATCGGCGTGCTGGCCGCGAGGGTCTCGACCGAGTGGTTCTCGCCTTCGCTGCTCATCCTCGTCACCTTGGTCGGCGGGCTCCAGCTGCGGCTGCGCAGCCTGATCAAGCTGCTCGTGGCGGTGGGCGCAGCGCTCGGCTTCATCGCGATCACGCTCGGCCTGTCGCGGATCGGGCTGGGGCTGACCGTGACGATCGGATTCACCACCGTGCTCGCGCTGCTCATGGCCCGGACCAGGGGCAAGCTCGGCGTGCAGGGGCTCCGCGGCGACGCGATGCTGCTGGAGCTGCGTGACCGGCTCAAGAGCCAGGGCGAGCTGCCCCCGCTGCCCAAGGACTGGGGCGGCAAGGTGGTGCTCAAGCAGGCCGGCGGGTCCTCGTTCGGCGGTGACTTCCTGGTCTCCATGCGTGACGGAAACACCGTGGAGATCGCCCTCGTGGACGTGTCCGGCAAGGGCGTGGACGCGGGCACCAGGGCGCTGCTGCTGTCCGGCACGTTCGGCGGCCTCCTCGGCTCGGTCGACGACTTCCTGCCCGCCTGCAATGCGTACCTGCACCGCCAGCGGGGCGACGAGGGTTTCGTGACCGCCGTGCACGTGCGCCTCGACCTGGCCACGGGCGACTACACGATCACCTCGGCCGGGCATCCGCCGGTGGTGAAGTTCGACGCCGGCACCGGCAACTGGCAGGTCGCCTCGGCCAAGGGCGTGGTCCTCGGCGTGGTGCCCGATCTGCACTGCGAGCCCGACAGCGGCACGCTGCGCAAGGGCGACGCGCTGCTGCTCTTCACCGACGGGCTGATCGAGCAGCCGGGCCGCGACATCGACGCCGGGCTGGACCGGCTGCTCGGGGAGGCGGAGCGGCTGCTGCCGTCCGGGTTCCGCGACGGCGCGAGAGCCCTGGTCAACGCCATGGCCTCCGGCCACAACGACGACTGCGCCCTGGTCCTGATCTGGCGGCCGTAGCGGCCGGTCGTGCGGCGCTTCCTGGGGCGCCTGGTAGGACGCCTGGTGGGGCGCTTTTCGGGGCGCTTTTCGGGGGCACCGAGCCATGCCTGGCTTCACTGGCACCACGTCGCGTCGTGGGAGTTCGACTACCCTGGGGCTGTCGGGACCGTCCGCCTTGCCCTGGAGCGCGCATAGATGAACTGGCTCTTTCTGGTGGGGATCCTCATCTTCCTGGTCGGGTTGATGCTCTCCATCGCCTTGCACGAGCTGGGCCATCTCGTGCCCGCCAAGCTCTTCGGCGTCAAGGTGACCCAATACATGGTCGGCTTCGGCTCCACCGCGTGGTCACGGCGTAAGGGCGAGACCGAATACGGCATCAAGTGGATCCCGTTCGGCGGCTACATTCGCATGATCGGCATGCTGCCGCCGCGCCCCGGCGATGAGCCGGGGAAGGTCAGGAGCACCTCGACGGGCCCGTTCCAGGCCCTCATCGAGTCGGCCAGGGACGCCGCCCAGGAGGAGGTCCGGCCCGGGGACGAGGATCGCGTCTTCTACCGCAAGAAGTGGTGGCAGAAGGTCATCATCATGTCCGGCGGGCCGCTGATGAACTTCGTGCTCGCGTTCGTGTTCTTCAGCATCCTGCTGGTCGGCATCGGCCTGCCCAGCTGGGCTCCGGTCGTGTCCCCGGAGACCAACACGTGCGTGATCCCGATCGCGGAGCAGCGCACCACGTGCAAGCCCACCGACCCGCTGACCCCCGCGGCCCAGGCCAAGTTGCAGCCCGGCGACCGCATGGTCTCCTTCGACGGCCAGAAGATCAACACCTGGGAGGACGCCACCCGCCTCATCCGCGGCCACGGCCCCGGCCCGGTCAAGCTCGGCATCGTCCGCGACGGCAAGCCGATGACGCTCGACGTCACCCTCATTGCCCAGGATCGCCCCAACCTCCAGGATCCCCAGAAGATCGACAAGAACGTCGGCTTCCTCGGCGTCCTGCCGACGGAGGTCATGGAGCGCCAGAGCATGGGCGAGGTCGTCGGCTACATGGGCGAGCTGACGGCCCGCGTGGCGCAGTCCCTGCTCAACCTGCCGGAGAAGATGGTCGGAGTCTGGCACGCGGCCTTCTCGGGCGACGAACGCGACCCTGAGGGCCCGATCGGCGTCGTGGGCGCAGGCCGCTTGAACGGCGAGATCCTCGCCTCCGACCTGTCCAACGAGAAGAAGCTCGCCTTCGTCGTCAACATACTGGCCGGCTTCAACCTGGCGATCGGCATGTTCAACCTCATCCCGCTGCTGCCGCTCGATGGCGGCCACGTGGCCGGCGGGCTCTGGGAGGGCATCAAGCGGGCGTACGCCAAGATCATGCGCCGTCCCGAGCCGAAGTACGTGGACATCGCGAAGGTGCTGCCGCTGACGTACGCGATCGCCATCGTCATGATCATCATGGCGAGCTTGCTGGTCTACGCCGACCTCGTCAACCCCCTCACGCTGACGGGCTGACCGGCCGTGGACGCCTCCCTGGACCGGCTGCGCGCGCTCTGCCTGGCCCTGCCGGAGGTCACCGAACGGCTCAGCCACGGAGAGCCGACGTGGTTCGTCCGGGGGAAGAAGACGTTCGTGATGTTCGCCGACCACCATCACGACGACCGCCTGGCCTTCTGGTGCGCGGCCCCGTCGGGAGCCCAGGAGGAACTGGTGTCCGAGGACCCCGAGCGCTTCTTCCGGCCACCGTACGTGGGGCATCGCGGCTGGCTCGGCGTCTATCTGGACGTGCCGGAGGTGGACTGGTCGGAGGTGGCCGAGATCGTCGCCGACGCCTACCGCCAGATCGCCCCGAAGTCCCTCATCGCCCGCATGCCCTGAGGGTGGAGAACCGTCACCCGGACCGGCCCGCACCGCGCAGGGCTCGGACATGACTCGGGGGACCTGGGCGGTGGGCGTTGGCATGGCACGGGCGAACGCAGCACAGCTTGACCGGCTACTGGGCGGGTGCCTCCGCGAGCGACAGGCTGTTGCCGTCCGGGTCGAGGACTTCCACGTGGCGGACGCCGTTGCCGTAGGTCTCCACGGGCTCGTGCTCGATGCCGTGCGCGGCCAGCCGGGCCAAGATGTCGTCGAGGTCGGTCACGCCGAGCGTGATCATGGTGCCGCCCACCCGTGCGGCCCGCACGCGCCGGTCGTCGATGACAACCCACGCGTTCTCACCGACCTGCCACAGGTACTCCTCGCCGATGATCTCGTCCGCCGGCCGCCCGAAGAACACTTCGAACCATTTCTGCGATGTCGCCCGGTCACGCACGCACACGACGCTGTACAAGTCCACGGAACCGCTCCTTCCAGCCGTTTCGCAAGAGAGACCACTCCCGCTGTCGAAACTCATCGGCCGTTGACAGCCCGGGGCGGTAGCGATGGATCGCATCGTCGGAACATCCGGGGAACGATAGACAAGCAAATAGACAAGCAACAGGCCCCTTCCATATCGGAGGGGCCTGTTGAGCTGGTCGGGGCGACAGGATTTGAACCTGCGACTTCTTGCTCCCAAAGCAAGCGCGCTGCCAAGCTGCGCCACGCCCCGTCTCGCCGAGTGCGCATACGCTCCGGGACTCCGGTACGCTTACGCCCTGACGACCGGATGAAGTCTAGACCAGACTTCGACCGGTTCGCGCGGACGTAGCTCAATGGTAGAGCCCTAGTCTTCCAAACTAGCTACGCGGGTTCGATTCCCGTCGTCCGCTCCAAGGGCAAAGGCCCAGGTCAGGGAGATGATCCCGAGCCTGGGCCTTACTGTTGCCCGATCTTGATTATTTGTCGTGCCACTCACGTGCCATCCGCCTTGCCGGCGTGGTGTGGGGCCGAGAGCGGCTCTATGATCAACTCATGCGCGGCGGGTACAGCGAGCCATTGGCGATGCTCGGCTACGTGGTGGGGATGCTGATCACGCCGATCGCTGGACAGTGGGCAGCCGCGGTCGGCGATGGCGCCCTGCTCAGCGAGCTGCTCTTCATGTGCGAGGCGCTGTTCTCCATCGCGTTCCTCTTCGGCCTGGTTCGCCTCCTGCTCCGGGCCGTGCGATGGCTTGTCAGGGCATCGGTACGACCCGGACGGAGTCGCGAAGCGTCACCCTGATGGTCGACGCCATGAGCGCCACATGTCATCGACGTGCGGCAGCGCTGACGGCTCGCGGACGGGCCGTGGGCTCCTGCGTGGGTGGCGGCGCTCGTAAGCTGTGGGGGATGCGTGCGCGACCGATCTCCCGTGACGTCCTCGTCGAGGAACTGGCCGAGCTCGTCTTCGGGCGGCCGCGGGACGAATGGGTTCGGGTGGCCGTGGACGGGGCGCCTGCCACGCGCCCCGAGACGCTGGCAGACGAGCTCGTCGCGCCGCTCCGGCTGCGCGGGCGGCCTGTGGTGCGGGTGTCGGCGGGTGACTTCCTCCGGCCCGCCTCCCTGCGCCTGGAGCACGGCAGGACCGATCCCGACGCCTTCTACGAGGACTGGCTCGACGTGAAGGGCCTCCGGAGGGAGGTGCTCGAGCCGCTGGACGCGGGCGGGCCGGGACGGGTGTTGCCGGCGCTGTGGGACAGCCGGGTGGATCGGGCGTACCGGGTCCCGTACCAGGAGCTGCCCGAGGGCGGGGTGGTGCTCGTCGACGGGACGTTGTTGCTGGGCCGCGGATTGACGTTCGACCTCAGCGTGCACCTGTGGCTGTCGGCCAAGGCCCTCGAGCGCGGAACGCCCGACGGCGAGCGGTGGCGGCTGCCCGCCTACGAGCGGTACGAGCGGGAGGCCCGCCCTCAGGAGGCGGCGGACGTCGTCGTCCGGGCCGATCATCCCGATCGGCTCGCCATGCTGGTCGCCGACGATCGAGAAGAACGCCTGTGAAGTCCTTCAACCAACTGGCGTGGAATGCTGGAATGGGGCGCGTTCCAGGCGCAGACTGGGGCGATGATCCCCAGCAACTGGTACAACATCGTTCCCGACCTGCCCGCACCGCCGCCTCCGCCCCTTCATCCCGGGACGCGGCAGCCCGTAGGACCGGACGACCTCGCTCCGCTCTTCCCCATGGAGCTGATCGCGCAGGAAGTCAGCGGGGAGCGGTTCGTCCCGATTCCGCCCGAGGTGCTCGACGTGTACCGGCTCTGGCGGCCCACGCCGCTGATCCGGGCACGCCGCCTGGAGAAGGCGCTCGGCACGCCGGCCAGGATCTACTACAAGTACGAGGGCGTCTCGCCCGCGGGCTCGCACAAACCGAACACGGCCGTGCCACAGGCGTACTACAACGCACAAGAGGGCGTGCGGCTGCTCACCACCGAGACGGGCGCCGGGCAGTGGGGATCGGCGCTGGCGTTCGCCTGCGCCCAGTTCGACGTCGAATGCCAGATCTGGATGGTACGCGCCTCCTACGACCAGAAGCCGTACCGCCGCTCCCTCATGCAGGTGTACGGCGCCACCGTGCACGCCAGCCCGTCGACCCTGACGGGCGCGGGCAGCAAGGTGCTGGCCGACCACCCTGACTCGCCGGGCAGCCTGGGCATCGCGATCAGCGAGGCCGTCGAGGTGGCCGCCGCGACCCCCGACGCCCGCTACGCGCTCGGCTCGGTGCTCAACCACGTGCTCATGCACCAGACGGTGATCGGCGAGGAGGCGCTGCAGCAGCTCCCCGAGATGCCCGACCTGGTCATCGGCTGCACGGGAGGCGGCTCCAACTTCGCCGGGCTGACGTTCCCGTTCCTCCGCGAGAAGCTGGCGGGACGGATCTCGACCGTGTTCCGCGCGGTCGAGCCCGCCGCCTGCCCGTCGTTCACCCGTGGCGTCTACGCCTACGACTTCGGCGACACGGCCGGGCTCACGCCGCTGCTCAAGATGCACACGCTGGGGCACTCGTTCGTGCCCGACCCGATCCACGCGGGCGGCCTGCGGTACCACGGCATGTCGCCGCTGCTGTCGCACATGTACGACCTCGGCCTGTTCGAGGCGGTCACCCGCGCCCAGAGCGAATGCTTCGAGGCCGGTGTGCGCTTCGCCAGGACGGAGGGCATCGTGCCGGCCCCCGAGCCCACGCACGCGCTCGCCGAGACCATCGCCGAGGCGCTGCGCTGCAAGGAGAGCGGCGAGGAGAAGGTCATCCTCACCGCCCTCTGCGGCCACGGGCACTTCGACCTGGCCGCCTACGATCGCCACCTGGCCGGGCGGCTGGAGGACTACACACTCCCGCAGGACCGCATCGACCAGGCCCTCACCGAGCTGCCCGCCTGAAACCAAGACAGGCGGCGGGAAAACCGGGTGGCCGCCGGACTCAGGCGGCCACCCGCGTCAGCGTGCGGTGGGCCGCTTGCCGTGGTTCGCCTTCTTCTTCTTACGTGCCCTGCCCTTGCGTGCGCGCCTGGCCATACGCTCGCCTCCGATGATCGCGTGCTCCGGCATTGATCCTTCACCGTCTCTCGCCTGCGCCGACGAGGCAAGCGACACCAGCCGACCTAACAAACCCCAAACATATTCGTGTCATAATTTGGTGGAATCTGTTGGAAGGAGCGGGCGTGCTAGCACAGCAACGTCAGCAGGCCATCCTCGAGCGTGTCCGCATCGACGGCGGCGTCCGGGTGGCGGACCTCGTCCGCGAGCTCGGCGTCTCCGACATGACCATCCGCCGCGACCTCGAGGTGCTGGCCGAGCGCGGCCTGCTGGAAAAGGTGCACGGCGGCGCGACCGCCGTCGGCCCGGGATCGACCGAAGAGCCGGGTTTCACCGCCAAGTCCGCCCGCCAGCAGCAGGAGAAGCAGGCCATCGCGCGCCGCGCGGCGCAATTGGTGCGCCCCGGCACCGCCGTGGCGCTTTCTGCCGGCACCACGACGTGGGCGCTGGCGCACCACCTCATCGGCGTGCCTGAGCTCACCGTGATCACCAACTCCATCCCCGTTGCCGACGTCTTCCACCGCAACCCGCGCTCCGACCGCACGGTGGTGCTGACCGGCGGCGTACGAACGCCATCGGACGCCTTGGTGGGCCCGGTGGCCGTGGCCGCCATCCGCCGCCTGCACGTGGACACGCTGTTCCTCGGCGTGCACGGGATGAGCGTGCGGGCCGGGTTCACCACGCCCAACCTGCTCGAGTCGGAGACCGACAGGGAACTGGTGGCGGCCGCGACCCGCCTGGTCGTCCCCGCCGACCACACCAAGTGGAACACGGTGGGCATCAGCACCATCGCCGAGCTGACGGAGGCCGACGTGGTCATCAGCGACGCGGGGTTGACCGAGCAAGCACGTACGGAGCTGGCCGACAGGGCCGGAGAACTGATCATCGCGGAGGCCTCGCTTTGAAGCGCACCATCACCCACTTGGCCGACGGCCGGGAGCTGATCTACTTCGACCGGCGGGACGACGCCGAACGGAGTGCGATCGACCGCCGTACGCTCGACCCCCGGCCGTTGGCCTCCGAGCTGCGCTACGACCCGCTGACCGAGGAGTGGATCGCGATCGCGGGCCACCGACAGACGCGGACGTTCCAGCCGAAGGGGACGGCGGCCGAGTGCCCGCTGTGCCCGTCGTCCGAGACGCGGTCGACGGAGATCCCGGCGTACGACTACGACGTGGTGGTGTTCGAGAACCGCTTCCCCTCTTTTTCCGGAAATTTCGGGACCTATGAGGATGTAGGTGGACTGAGCGAGGTCCGTCCGGCGGTGGGGCGGTGCGAGGTGGTCTGCTTCACCTCTGAGCATTCCTCGTCCTTCTCCCAGCTGTCCGACGCCCAGGTCGAGCTGGTCATGGAGGCGTGGGCCGACCGCACGGCCGAGCTGTCCGCCATCGAGGGCGTGGAGCAGGTGTTCTGCTTCGAAAACCGAGGCTCGGAGATCGGCATCACGCTCGCTCACCCGCACGGCCAGATCTACGCCTACCCGTACGTCACCCCGCGCACCAAGCTGCAGCTGGGCGCCGCCTCCCGCTACAAGGGGAACCTGTTCGCCGACGTGCTGGCCGCCGAGCGCGCCGCCGGCACGCGGGTGGTGGCCGCCAACGAGTCGTGGACGGCGTTCGTGCCGGCCGCCGCGCGCTGGCCGTTCGAGGTGCACATCTATCCGCATCGGCAGGTGCCCGACCTGGCGGCGCTGACGGAGTCGGAGCGGGCCGCGTTCGCGCCGCTCTACACGTCGGTGCTGAAGGCGTTCGACGGGTTGTTCGGGGTCGTGATGCCGTACATCGCGGCCTGGCACCAGGCGCCGGTGCGGGAGGGCCGCGACCTGGCGTACCTGCACCTGGAGCTGTTCAGCATCAGGCGGGCGCCGGAGAAGCTGAAGTACCTGGCGGGGTCGGAGTCGGCGATGGGGGCCTTCGTCAACGACGTGCTGCCGGAGGAGGCCGCGCACATGCTTCGATCACAAATAGATCACTAATAGATTTCTCCTTAAGGTCGCATGACTCGTGATCTACCACTAATATCCCGATAAGCACCGACCGTAACGGCCGGTGCCCGCCTAATCCCGGGCGTGTTGCCCGGGAGCCGGGGACCCATCGCAATTGGGGTGAATCCACTTCGGTGGTAGGGACCTCCCATTCCCGAACCCGTCAGCTAACCCGGTCGGCAGAGGGAGAGGAACATCTACGTGGCGGCTTCGTCCCCCGCGAGTCTTGCCATCGGCCTCATCACCGCCGCCGTCGCTCTTTTCCCGGCGACACAGGCGACCGCGGCGGCGTCAGCGCCCAAACCCTCGGAGTCCGAGCTCCGCACCCAGCTCAAGAAGCTCACCAGCAAGGTCGACAAGCTCATCGAGCAGTACAACCTCAAGCGCGTCGAGCTCGCCAAGGCCCAGGAGGCCGCCAAGAAGGCCGACGAGCGACTGGCCACCGCGGAGCAGACGCTGGCCGCGGCCCAGCAACGGGTGGCCGAGATCGCCCGGCTGCGCTACCAGAACGGCAATCCGCCAGTGCCGAGCTTCATGCCGCCGGAGAACGGCGGCAGCGCGGCCGTGCTCAACCAGCTGACCACCGAGCAGCAGGCGTTCGTTCAGGGCGTGGCCAAGGCCCGCGACGACAAGCAGAAGGCCGCCGAGGAGGCCGCCGAGCTGGCGGCCGGCATCCGCCGGGACACGGCCGAGGTCGACAAGCAGCGCGATGAGGCCGAGGACGTCATCGACGACATCAAGAAGAAGCTCGCGGACCTCGTGCCGTACGGCACCGGCCGCAACTCCGACGGCAGCTGGGCCCCCGAACTGCCCTCCGGCTCCGACAACATCACTCCCCGCACCCGGCTCATGCGCGAGCAGGTGCAGAAGAACTTCTCGCTGCCGTACGCGGTGGGCTGCTTCCGCTCGGGCTCCGGCGGCGAGCACCCGCTCGGGCGCGCCTGCGACTTCATGATGAGCACCGGCGGCGCGATGCCGACGGCCGCCAATCTCGCACTCGGCGACCGGATCGCGGAGTGGGCGATCAAGAACATTGACAAGCTCGGCATCAAGTACGTGATCTGGAAGCAGCGCATCAACCACGGCTCGGGCTGGAGCACGATGGGGAACCGGGGCAGCATCACCGAGAACCACTTCGACCACGTGCACATCTCAATGCAATGAAAAGGTGCGGCGCGGAGGCCCGCTAGTATGCAGGGCACCACGAAGGCGGCCACGGAGACGTACATCAGGGCCCTCGTCGGCTGCCTCGCCGACGACTGGTGCTCGTGGAGCAGGAAAGACGGTACGCCTATCAGCAGGCCTGCCTGACAGGCGCCGCCGCCAAGGCGCTCGGCCGCCCGGCCAAGGGCTGGAAGCTGAAGGGCAACGAGCTCTACTGGTTCAACCAGGGCTACAAGGCAGGCGGCCCGAGCGCCTGCAACACCTGGAAGGCCCCAACGTCCAAGGCGGCCTGACAGACCGCGACCATGGCAGGCTCCCCGGCGAGTGGGAGGCCGCGCGGGAGAAGTAGACGAATCCGTGTGCGAATCCGTCTACCGGCCGCTCCAAAGCACACACCGGGCCGAAGTAAGGTCAGAGTTCGTGACTGACTCCCGAACCCCTCCACCCCTCACCGGCGACGAGCTGACGGTGCTCAACAACTGGCTCGAATGGCACCGCGCCACCCTCGCCGTCAAGTGCGCCGGCCTGTCGGACGAGCAGCTGCGCCTGCGCTCCGCGCCGCCCTCGACCCTGTCCCTGCTCGGCCTGGTCAGGCACATGGCGCACGTCGAACGTGCCTGGTTCCGCCGTGTGCTGAACGGGGAGGACATCCCCAAGCTGTGGGACAAGGACCGCGACAACGACGCCGACTTCAATGAGGTCGACACCGCCTCGGTCAAGGAGGCGTTCGCCACGTGGCAGGACGAGATCGCGCATGCCCGCGCCATCTCGGCCGCCAAGCCGCTGGACGCCGTCGGCGACCGCAACGGCCAGGACTGCACGCACCGCTGGATCCTCGTCCACATGATCGAGGAGTACGCCCGTCACAACGGTCACGCCGACCTTCTGCGCGAGCGTATCGACGGCGTGACCGGCGAATAGCGGCCCCGAGCCACCCTTCTCCGCCGTCAGCCTGCCTGGCGGAAGATGATCGCGACGCCGAGTGCCTCGGGCGCGGGCACGAAGACCTCGCCCGCGGAGCTCTCGCGGACCGGCACCCCGGCCTCGCGGAGGAACCGCTCGGTCGCCGCGACGTCCCGCACCGCCACCGCGTACGCCGCGAACCCGGGCAGCGCCGCCATGCCCTCGCCCGGCAGCAGCCCGACCAGCCCCGACGCGCCGACCCAGCGTGACGCGAGCCCGCCCGTCGCCCAGGGCGAACGTTCGTGAGGCCCCGTCCCGCGACGCCGCCGCACTCCCCACATAACGGGCATAACGCCGTTCGGTCTCGTCGAGCTCGTCGTCGGCCACGCACAACACGCATTCGACCAGTTCGACCGCGCCGTTGGGATGGTCGGCGGCGTCATGCGCGGAGGCGTTCTCCGCCAGCCCGACCCGCCCCTCCGCGACGAGCCCGCGCCGGACGCCGTCGATCTCCAGCCACCGCACGGGCTCCATCCGCACTCCGTCCACCGTCTCGACCGGCCGCTGGGCCACCTGCACCCCGCCGTGCCCGACGCCGCTCGCCGCCAGCCGCGCGGCGCCGCCGTCGATGTCGGGCGAGTCGAGCATCAGGATGTGCACGCCCTCGAAGCGCCGCAGGCATGACTCCAGGTTCGCCGCCGTACCCTGGACGGCTTCCTTGAGCGCGGGCAGCCGGTCCGCGGGCACCCGCAGCGGGATCAGCCGCGCGTCGTCGGGCACCCGCCCCGCCCCGGCGACGGCGACCAGCTCGACGAAGTTGCCCTCGAAGTACGCATGCGTGTTGCCCACCCCGACAGGCTCGGGCGGCTCGCCCACCACCGGGTACGCGGGCCCCGGCAGCGCGAACCCCATCCGCCGGTACCGTTCGAGCGCCTGCCCCATGTCGTGGACGATGTGCCCCACATGGTGCAGTCCACGGATGTCATGTCCCATCGCTACCTCCGTACGCCGCGTCGCGGAAGTCACGGGCGAGCCCTTCGAAGATCTCGATCGCCCGCTCGGCCGCCGGCGCGCAATCGGGCAGCCGCTCCGGCTCGAACGTCCTGCGCAGCGTGTCGGCAAGGAAGTCCGCCTTCTCCTCCAGGCCGAGCGTGACCTCCTCCGGCAGCAGCGGCTCGATGGCGAAGAACCCGAACACGATCGTCGGCAGCGGATAGTCCAGGTCCTCGGGCCGCAGGCCCGCCCGCAACAACCCGTGCCGGGCCAGCAGGCCGAGGTATTCGCGTGAGGCGAGCAGCTTGGCCCCCTCGAGCGGCTTCCTGGCCGGGCTGGTGAGGAACTTGTCGAGCGTCTCCGCATCCCTGGTGAAGATCGCGCGGAGCACCGGCCGACCCATCGCCTCCAGGAAGAACCGGCGCATGTACCGGTGCAGCGCGATCTCACCCGGATCCGCCCGCATGCCGGCCACGACCGCGTCCAGCATCGCCACCGCCTCCCTGGCGCCGACCGCGAAGAACAACTGCTCGCGGGTGCGCCAGTGCAGGTAGATCGTGCCCTTGCCGACCCCGGCGCGCTTGGCGATCTCGTCGATCGTCACCCGCCGGTATCCCCAGCGCAGCAGCAGCTCCTTGGCGGCGTCGAGAATCCGGTCGGCCCGCCCGCGGTGATCGGCATGCACCAGTGGCCTCCTCGTGACTGTTGACCGATGACCACTCTAGCATTTTGGTCACGAACGAACCCACGGAAAGGCCCACGAGATGCGCCGTAACGGCGGCGCGCGTGAAGGGGCAGTGCGGCGGGTGGTGGCTCACTCGGCGAAGCCGTAAAAGAAAGGGGTCTTAAAGGGAAAAGGAAGGGTCAGGCTTCCGTGCGGAAGAGCGCCCAGACGGCCTTGCCGCCGCGGTCCAGCGGGTCCCAGCCCCAGCACTGGCTGTACGTCTCGACGATGTAAAGACCGCGCCCGTTCTCGGAGATGAAATCTGGCTCCTTGCGCCGCGGCGCCTCGTCGCTCGGGTCGGCCACGGCCAGCAGCACGTGCGGGGCGACCCGCATCAGCAGCAGCTCGATGTCCCGGTGCCCGGCCGCGCGCATCGCGTACCTGACCGCGTTCGTCACCAGCTCCGACACCACGAGCGCGGCGTCGTCGCTCAGGTCGTGCAACCCCCAGCTCCGTAGCGTGGAGCGGGTCACGTCCCTGGCGGTCTTGACCGAGTCGGCCTGGAAAGGCAAGGGGCACGCGGTCGTGTACGGCTTGCCGCCGCCCATGAGAAGGTGGTCGAAGCCCACTTCGCGGGTGATCTGCAGGCAATCGGCAGTGGTCAGAGGATCCTCCACCATGCCGCCGATACCTCCCCGTTCAGCCTTGATTAGTGCATGTATGGCCCAATATGCACTAAGCCATCATGGGTCACGACCGCTGCGTCTGCAAGACCCAAATGCACGTGCAGCTGCAATGTGCAATAGCAAGCACCGTTTTGGGGGATAGATCTCGGAATCGGTTCGGTGTGGTCCCGCCCGGAGAGCGGCTCGCAGACACGAGGTTGAGACCTTGTCATTCGAGCCGAAGAGGTGTCACTGTGTGTGCGGACCTTGATAGGAGGCAAAGTGACGCAGAACCAGCCGGGTTCCGGGCCGACGGCGCTGCGCATCCTCCTGGGCTCCCAGCTGCGCAAGCTCAGGGAAGCGAAGAACGTCACTCGTGAGGAGGCGGGCCACCTCATCCGTGGCTCAGAATCCAAGATCAGCCGCATGGAGCTGGGACGAGTGGGGTTCAAAGAACGCGACGTGGCCGACCTGCTCACCCTGTACGGGGTCGTGGATCAGCAGGCCCGCTCCGCCGTGCTCGACCTGGTCGCCACCGCCAACGAGCCGGGTTGGTGGCACCGGTTCAACGATGTCCTGCCCACGTGGTTCCAGGCGTACGTCGGCCTCGAAGAGGCCGCCGCCAGGATCAGGACCTACGAAGTCCAGTTCGTGCCAGGACTGTTGCAGACCAAGGAGTACGCACGGGCTGTGGTGACCGCCGGCGCGGCGGGCATCGGGGCCGAGGAGATCGCCAGGCGGGTCGATCTCCGGCTGGAGCGCCAGAGGATCTTGGAGAAGCCGGAAGGGCCGGTCTTCTGGGCGGTGATCGACGAGGCCGCGCTCCGGCGGCCGATAGGCGGTACGGAGGTGATGAGGGCCCAGCTGGAGCACCTCATCGACCTCATGCGCCAGCCGAACATCACGATCCAGATCATGCCGTTCAGCTTCGGCGGGCACAGTGCCGAGGGCGGGGCCTTCAGCATCCTGCGCTTCCCCGATCCCGACCTGCCCGACGTGGTCTACGTCGAGCAGCTCGCCAGCGCGCTCTATCTGGACAAACGTGAGGACGTGGACCGATACACCGAGGTGATGGAACGGCTGTGCGCCGTGAGCACCACCCCGGACGAGACGATCGAGCTACTGCGGACGATCTCGGAGGAATTCTGACGGCGGCGGGGCGTCGTTGTTGGGTGTGCTTCTGCCCTAGACTGGACCATCGGCGTTGGATCCCGCCGTGGCGGAGCATGCCCAACACCGCTCATGTGGGCGCGGCGCGTGAGCCGTACCGATGGACGCGCCCGCGATCACTCGTAGCTTGATCAAGGAGACCATTCCGTGAAGACCGCTGTCGAGGAGCTCAGCCCCACGCGGGTCAAGCTCACTGTCGAGGTGCCGTTCGACGAGCTGCGCCCGAGCATGGATGCGGCGTACAAGAAGGTCGCGCAGCAGGTGCGCGTCCCCGGGTTCCGGCCTGGCAAGGTTCCGGCCCGCATCATCGAGCAGCGCTTCGGCCGGGCGGTAGTGCTGGAGGAGACCCTCAACGACGCGGTGCCCAAGCTGTACGGCCAGGCCGTCGACGAGGTCGATGTCTTCCCCGTCAGCCAGCCCGACATCGAGGTCACGAAGATCGACGACGGTGAGCAGATCGAGTTCACCGCCGAGGTCGACATCCGGCCCAACTTCGAGGTGCCCGACTTCGCCGGCATCGAAGTGACGGTCGACTCCGCCGAGGTCTCCGACGAAGACGTGGACGCGCAGCTCAACGCGCTGCGCCAGCGCTTCGCGACGCTGACCGGCGTCGAGCGGCCGGCCGCCAACGGCGACTTCGTCGTCATGGACCTGCGCGCCGAGATCGACGGCAAGAACATCGAGGAGCAGCAGGCCAGCGAGGTCTCCTACGAGGTCGGCGCCGGCTCCGTGCTGCAGGGCCTCGACACCGCGCTCGAGGGCATGTCCGCGGGCGAGGAGAAGAGCTTCAAGACCGAGCTCGTCGGCGGGGAGAACGCCGGCGAGGAAGCCGACGTGATCATCACCGTCAAGTCGGTCAAGGAGAAGGTCCTGCCGGAGCTGGACGACGAGTTCGCCCAGCTGGCCAGCGAGTTCGACACGCTCGACGAGCTCAAGACCAGCATCCGCGAGCAGGCCCGCCGCAACAAGCTCATCGACCAGGTCGTGCAGGCCCGCGAGAAGGCGCTCGACGCGCTGCTCGAGCAGATCGACATCCCGCTGCCGGACAGCGCGCTCAAGGCCGAGATCGACGCCCGCAAGCACAACCTCGACCACCAGGTGGCCGAGAGCGGCCTGAGCCGCGACGCCTTCTTCCGCCTCTACCAGACGACGGAAGAGGAGCGCCTCGCCGAGTTCGAGAAGAACTCCGCCCGCGCCATCAAGGTCGGCTTCGTGCTCGACAAGATCGTCAAGGCCGAGGAGCTGGGCGTCTCCGAGCAGGAGCTGACCAACTTCGTGGTGCGCCGCGCCATGGAAATGGGCGTCCAGCCCAACGAGCTGGCCAAGCACCTGGCCGACAACGACCAGCTCACGCTGGCCATGGTCGAGATCGTCCGCGACAAGGCCAAGTCCGTGATCGGCGACTCCGCCAAGGTCGTGGACACCGACGGCAACGAGGTCGACCTCAAGGCCATCTACACCGAGATCAACGGTGAAGAGCCCGTCCAGGAGGAGGCCGCGGCCGAGGCCGAGGACAAGCCCGAGGCGTAAGCGCGTCCGCCTCGTCAGGCGACACGAAGCCCCCGGATCAATCCGACTCCGGGGGCTTCCCCGTTTCCCGGCCCACGGGCCTTCTGACTGGCCGACCTCGCCGGCGCGGCTTCGGGACCCGCCTGCCGTACACGGCGACACCTCGCCACCGGCTTTCCAAGGGAAACCGGCTCCCGGGGTGCTGCTCGGCGGTGCCCGCTGGTTTGCCGGGAGCAAGCCCACTGCGAATGTGCAGTGCCGCGCGACACGGCTAGGAAAACCGCTGGGAGCCCGGGCATCGTTTGAGGCGCTCAGACGGCTCATGAGGAGCGCTGAGAGGACGAGGCCGCCCCGGACTGCCGCACCCGGCCCGCTCCGCCAGCACGGCCGTCTCAGGGCGCGCCAGGGGCGTCGTCGTCCCCGGGACGGCGCCGCCGGACGGCGGCAAGGGCCGAACATGCGCCGTCAGCGAACAGTACGGGGGACCGGGCATGACCTGTGCGCAGCGCGCGTTAAGGTCACAAGCAAAGCCAATCGATTACGACGCATCGGAAGGTGACGCTGTGACCAGCCCGCCGACCTTCTATCAGCCTGAGTCTCGAGGCCGTGAGAACGGCTCCGCCTTCCGGCTTGAAGACCAGCTTTACCAGCGCCTGCTCAGGGAGCGCATCATCGTGCTCGGGCAGGAGGTCAACGACGAGATCGCCAACCGGATCTGCGCCGAGCTGCTGCTCCTCGCGGCCGACGACCCTGAGCGCGACATTTCGCTCTACATCAACTCACCGGGGGGCTCGGTGAGTGCCGGCATGGCGATTTACGACATGATGGAATACGTGCCGAACGACGTGTCGACGGTTGTGATGGGCATGGCCGCCTCGATGGGGCAGTTCCTCCTCACCGCCGGGGCCAGGGGCAAGCGCTACGCGCTGCCGCACGCCCGCGTCATGATGCACCAGCCGTCGGGCGGCATCGGGGGCACTGCGGCCGACATCGCCATTCAGGCCGAGCAGATGCTCTACGTGAAGAAGACGCTAGCTGAGCGGATCGCCTTCCACACGGGGCAGCCGCTGGAGCAGATCGAGGCCGATTCCGACCGCGACCGCTGGTTCACGGCCGAGGAAGCCAAGGACTACGGCTTCATCGACCACGTCGTCCGGAGCGCGCGTCAGGTGCCCTCACACGGCCCGGTCTCCTAGGGGGAGCTGACATGAATATCCAGAGCCGTTACGTTCTCCCCTCCTTCGTCGAGCGCACGTCATACGGCGTGAAGGAGATGAACCCGTACAACAAGCTCTTCGAGGACCGCATCATCTTCCTCGGAGTGCAGATCGACGACGCGTCGGCCAACGACGTGATGGCCCAGTTGCTGACGCTGGAGTCGCTCGACCCCGACCGTGACATCAGCATCTACATCAACTCGCCCGGCGGCTCCTTCACGGCCATGACGGCGATCTACGACACGATGCAGTTCGTCCGGCCGGAGATTCAGACCGTCTGCCTCGGCCAGGCCGCGTCCGCGGCGGCCGTGCTGCTGTCCGGCGGCACGCCGGGCAAGCGGTTCGCGCTGCCCAACGCCCGAGTGCTGATCCACCAGCCCTCCACCGAGGGCGGCGGCCAGGGTAGCGACATCGAGATCCAGGCCAGGGAGATTCTGCGCATGCGGACTCTCCTCGAGGACATCGTGGCCCGGCACACGGGCAAGTCCTCCGCCGAAGTCCGCAAGGACATCGAACGCGACAAAATTCTCAACGCGGACGAGGCAAAGGCGTATGGTCTGATCGATGACATCATCCCGTCCAGGAAGAAACGAGCTCAGGCCGTGGCTTCCTAGACGAGACGTGACGCACCGGGGCGCTGCCCAATAGGGCACGTTCCGGTGCGACTCGCCGCTAGGGGGCTCACTGAGGGCCCAGAAGACGGTAACGTCGAAACCTGAGCGGTTCGGCCAAGTCCGGAGGATGTCCGGAGACACTGCTCGCAAGAGCAGGGCGGTCCCACGCAAAGGAGTATCTGGGGTGGCACGCATCGGCGACGGGGGAGACCTGCTGAAGTGCTCTTTCTGCGGAAAGAGCCAGAAGCAAGTCAAGAAGCTCATTGCCGGTCCAGGCGTCTACATCTGCGATGAGTGCATCGATCTCTGCAACGAGATCATCGAGGAGGAGCTGTCGGAGTCCTCCGAGCTCAAGTGGGACAACCTGCCCAAGCCGAGGGAGATCTACGAGTTCCTCGATGCCTATGTCATCGGTCAGGACAAGGCGAAGAAGGCGCTCTCGGTGGCGGTCTACAACCACTACAAGCGGGTGCAGTCCGGCGACCGGGGCAGAGACGACGGTCTGGAGCTGGCCAAGAGCAACATCTTGCTGCTCGGGCCGACCGGCTCAGGCAAGACACTGCTGGCGCAGACCCTGGCGAAGATGCTCAACGTGCCCTTCGCCATCGCCGACGCCACCGCGCTCACGGAGGCGGGCTACGTCGGCGAGGACGTGGAGAACATCCTCCTCAAGCTCATCCAGGCCGCCGACTACGACGTCAAGAAGGCCGAGACCGGCATCATCTACATCGACGAGGTCGACAAGATCGCCCGCAAGAGCGAAAACCCGTCGATCACGCGTGACGTCTCCGGTGAGGGCGTCCAGCAGGCGCTGCTGAAGATACTGGAGGGCACCACGGCCTCGGTGCCTCCGCAGGGCGGTCGCAAACACCCGCACCAGGAGTTCATCCAGATCGACACGACCAACGTGTTGTTCATCTGCGGCGGCGCGTTCGCGGGCCTGGAAAAGATCATCGAGTCGCGCATCGGCAAGAAGGGCATCGGCTTCAACGCCATCATCCGGTCGAAGGAAGAGGTCGACACGGCCGACGTCTTCGCCGACGTGATGCCGGAGGACCTGCTGAAGTTCGGAATGATCCCCGAATTCGTCGGCCGCCTGCCGGTCATCACCTCCGTGCACAACCTCGACCGCGAGGCCCTCATCCAGATCCTCACCGAGCCGCGTAACGCGCTGGTGAAGCAATACCGCAAGCTGCTCGAGCTCGACGGTGTGGAGCTGGAGTTCACCGACGGCGCGCTCGAGGCCATCGCCGACCAGGCCATCCTGCGCGGCACCGGCGCGCGCGGCCTGCGCGCGATCCTGGAGGAGGTGCTCCAGTCGGTGATGTACGAGGTGCCCTCCAGGCAGGACGTCGCCCGGGTGGTCATCACCCGCGAGTCGGTGCTCGAGCACGCGATCCCGACCCTCGTACCACGTGACCAGCTGGCTGCGAAGCAGCAGCGCACGCCTCGCGAGAAGTCGGCCTGAGCCGCCTTTCCCGCACACCGAGCGCCCCGTGGCAGTCCGCCACGCGGGCGCTTTCGGCGTATTGAGCCTTCTTCTGCCCAGGGACGACCGTCACCTTGGGGGGTGACGACGCCGGCCCAGCAGGGTTCCTTGTCGCGGGATCGCTATCGACTGTCCCAATCCCCAAGGCCAACGGCGCCCTCAGGCCGCAGATCGCGATTGGCCATAACAGCTCCAAGCCACCAGGTTGCTCCGCCGTGGCGGCACCAAGGCGCCAGGTTGCTCCAGATCGCGATCCTGGGTCGTACTCACACGCTCCACGCCCGCGCCAGCCCACCAGCACCTGGACCCGGCCCCCATCGGCAGCGACCACCTCCCGACCGCGGCCGGGCTCACGCTCCGCTGAGCACGGCGCTTCCACTCCGGAAGCACATGAGAGAAATTCGGCACGCTTGAGGATGTCGAGAATGCTCTCCCGGCTCCGTCCCAGGGACATCAGCGGCCATCAGGGGCCGCTGCGGACGGAGGAGAGCCACCATGACCCCGCACGAGATCACCGACATCCTGAACCGGCCGATCAGCCAGGAGCTGCTCGCCCGCGACCTGACCCGCTTGGCCTACGTCGCCAAGGACGGCACCCCCCGAAATGTCCCGATCGCGTTCACCTGGAACGGCTCGGAGGTCGTCATGTGCACGACGAAGAACGCCCCGAAGCTCCCGGCCCTGCGCGCGAACCCGGCGGTCGCCCTGACGATCGACACCGAGGTGCACCCGCCCAAGATCCTGCTCATCCGCGGCCGGGCCGAGCTGGACGTCGTCGAGGGCATCCCGGACGAGTACCTCCAGATGAACGGCAGCTACCAGATGACGCCCGAGCAGCGGGTCGAGTGGGAGGCGGAGGTGCGCTCGCTCTACGACGGCATGGTGCGGATCGTGGTGACCCCGACGTGGGCGAAGCTGATCGACTTCGAGACGACCCTGCCGAGCGCGGTCGAGGAGCTCGTCCGGCAGCGCGAAGAACGCCGGAGCGCCTGAGCGGGATCCGCGCACACAGCCGCCGGAAAAATGTCGGGGCGGGATGTCGAGAACCCGCGCGCGACTCCGTCCCCGCAGTGAACACCGGCCACAATGGGCCCGTACCGCACAAAGGAGAACACGATGGCAAAGTACCTGCTCCTCAAGCACTACCGGGGCGCGCCGGCAGCGGTCAACGACGTGCCGATGGACCAGTGGACGCCGGAGGAGGTCTCGGCCCACATGCAGTACATGCGGGACTTCGCCGCTCGGCTCGAGAGCACCGGCGAGTTCGTCGACAGCCAGGCGCTCTCCCCGGAGGGCACGTTCGTCCGCTACGACGGCGAGGGGCGTCCGCCGGTCACCGACGGCCCGTTCGCGGAGACCAAGGATCTGATCGCCGGCTGGATGGTGATCGACGTCGAGAGCTACGAGCGGGCGCTCGAGCTGGCCGCCGAGCTGTCCGCGGCCCCGGGCGCGGGTGGCAAGCCGATCCACGAGTGGCTCGAGGTGCGCCCGTTCCTGTCCGCGCCCCCGACCATCACGGAGTGACGAACGGTGGACGAGTCCCTGCTGCGGACCCTCACCCCCACGGTGATCAGCATCCTCGTCCGTCGCGGAGCCGACTTCGCGGCGGCCGAGGACGCCGTGCAGGACGCCCTGATCGAGGCCGTACGCGTGTGGCGGGACGACCCGCCGCGTGACCCCAAGGGCTGGCTGGTCACCGTGGCCTGGCGCAAGTTCCTCGATGCCGCCCGCGCCGACACCTCCCGGCGGCACCGCGAGGTGCTCGTCGAGGCCGAGCCCGTGCCCGGCCAGGGCGAGATGGCGGACGACACGCTCCAGCTGTACTTCCTGTGCGCGCACCCGTCCCTGACACCGGCCTCGGCCGTCGCGCTGACGCTGCGCGCGGTCGGCGGCCTGACCACGCGTCAGATCGCGCAGGCCTACCTCGTGCCGGAGGCGACCATGGCCCAGCGGATCAGCCGGGCCAAGCGGACCGTCTCGTCCGTCCGGTTCGACCAGCCGGGTGACGTGGCCACGGTGCTGCGCGTGCTCTACCTCGTCTTCAACGAGGGCTACTCCGGCGACGTCGACCTCGCCGCCGAGGCGATCCGGCTCACCCGCCAGCTCGCGGCCAGGACCAGGCACGAGGAGGTGGCGGGGCTGCTCGCGCTCATGCTGCTCCACCACGCGCGGCGCCCGGCACGGACCGGTCCCGACGGCAGGCTCGTCCCTCTCGCCGAGCAAGACCGCAGCCTGTGGGACACCCACCTGATCGCCGAGGGCGTGGACGTGCTGCAGGCCGCCCTCGCCCGCGACCGGCTGGGCGAGTTCCAGGCTCAGGCCGCCATCGCCGCGCTGCACGCCGACGCCCAGACGGCGGAGGAGACCGACTGGGTGCAGATCGTCGAGTGGTACGACGAGCTGGTACGCCTCACCGGCAACCCGGTGGCCCGCCTCAACCGGGCCGTCGCGGTCGGCGAGGCCGACGGCCCGCGGGCCGGCCTGGCCGCCCTCGCGGAGCTCGACCCCTCCCTGCCCCGCTACACCGCCGCCGCGGCGTACCTGCACGAGCGCGATGGTGACCTGGTGACCGCGGCACGGCTCTACGCCGAAGCCGCCCGGTCAGCGCCGAACCTCCCCGAACGCGACCACCTCACCCGGCAGGCCGCCCGCCTCAACGCGAAACACCGCGGTTGAGCGGTCCCCTCAAGGTCTGAACATCCGTCCAAGACACCCGCGCGTGGCAACGGTGACAGGGGTGCATGAGCCACGACATCGTCCAGAACGCCTTCCAGGCGCTCCCCGGCAACGACCCCGACCGCATCGCCACGCTCCTCACCGAGGGCTTCCTCCCGCCTGTTTCCCTGCCAACGCCGGCCTGTGCCGCCCTGCGCTGCGCGGTGCCGCGCCACGTCCCTAGCTGCGTGGAGCCCCCTTTGGCGCGCCGCCTCGGGCCCGAGGTCCTGGTGTGGGCGGGGCGTGGCCTGGCCTGGTCGTGGAGGGTCGGCCGTGGACCGGCTTCGGGGCTTGGGGCCTTTTCCGCTCGCACGCCTCCCTAGAATTGGTCACTGTGACAACGCCAGAGCTGCCTACGCAATACACACCGGCCGACGTCGAGACCCGCAGCTACGATCGCTGGGTATCCGAAGGCTACTTCGGCGCCGACCCGGGCAGCTCGCGCGAGCCATACAGCATTGTCCTGCCGCCGCCCAACGTGACGGGCGTCCTGCACATCGGGCATGCGCTCGACCACTCCATCCAGGACGCGCTCACCCGCCGCGCCCGCATGCAGGGGCGCGAGACGCTCTGGCTGCCCGGCATGGACCACGCCGGCATCGCGACGCAAAACGTCGTCGAGCGTGAGCTGGCCAAGCAGGGGCTGTCGCGGCACGACCTGGGACGTGAGGCGTTCGTCGAGCGGGTCTGGCAGTGGAAGGAGGAGTCCGGCGGCCGCATCCTCGGCCAGATGCGCAAGCTGGGCGACGGCGTCGACTGGTCGCGTGAGCGCTTCACCATGGATACGGGCCTATCGCGCGCCGTGCAGACGATCTTCAAGCGCCTGTTCGACGACGGGCTGATCTACCGGGCCGAGCGCATCATCAACTGGTGCCCGCGCTGCCTCACCGCGCTGTCCGACATCGAGGTCGAGCACAGCGACGACGAGGGCGAGTTGGTCTCGATCCGCTATTCCGACGAGATCGTGGTGGCCACCACGCGAGCCGAGACCATGCTCGGTGACACCGCCGTGGCCGTCCACCCCTCCGACGAGCGTTACGCCCACCTGATCGGCACGATGGTCGAGCTGCCGCTCACCGGCCGGATGATCCCTGTGGTCGGTGACGAGCATGTGGATCCGGCCTTCGGCACCGGCGCGGTCAAGGTCACCCCGGCCCACGACCCCAACGACTTCGAGATCGGACGACGTCATTCGCTGCCGTCGCTGACCGTCATGGACGAGCGCGGCGTGATCACCGCGCATGGGCCGTTCCAGGGACTCGACCGCTTTGAGGCCCGGCCGGCCGTTGTCGCCGCGCTGCGCGCGGATGGCAGGATCGTCGCCGAGAAACGCCCGTACCTGCACTCGGTGGGCCACTGCTCGCGCTGCAAGACCGTTGTCGAGCCGCGGCTGTCGCTGCAGTGGTTCGTCAATGTCGGGCCACTGGCCAAGGCCGCTGGTGACGCCGTTCGCGACGGGCGCACCCGCATTCACCCGCCGGAGCTGGCCAAGCGTTACTTCGACTGGGTCGACGACATGCACGATTGGTGCATCTCCCGTCAGCTGTGGTGGGGTCACCGCATCCCGGTCTGGTACGGGCCCGATGGCGAGGTCGTGTGCGTGGGCCCCGACGAGGAGCCACCCGCCGGCTACACGCAGGACCCCGACGTCCTGGACACCTGGTTCTCGTCCGCGTTGTGGCCGTTCTCGACGATGGGCTGGCCGGACGCCACGCCGGAGCTGGCCCGGTTCTACCCGACCTCCGTGCTGGTCACCGGCTACGACATCCTGTTCTTCTGGGTCGCCCGGATGATGATGTTCGGGCTGTACGCCATGGACGGCGAGCCGCCGTTCCGCGTGGTGGCGCTGCACGGCATGGTCCGCGACCAGTACGGCAAGAAGATGTCCAAGTCGTTCGGCAACGTGGTCGACCCGCTCGACTGGATCGAGCGGTTCGGCGCCGACGCCACGCGCTTCACCCTGCTGCGCGGTGCCAACCCCGGCGCCGACGTCGCGGTGAGCGAAGAGTGGGCGGCCGGCTCACGGAACTTCTGCAACAAGATCTGGAACGCCACCAGATTCGCGCTCATGAACGGCGCGGCCGTCGGATCGCTCGAAGGCGCCGAGCTGACCGCGGCCGACCGGTGGATCCTGTCGCGTCTTCAGTCCGTGGTGAGGGCCGCGGACGCCGCCTTCGAGGAGTTCGAGTTCGCCAAGGCGGCAGACCTGCTCTACCACTTCGCGTGGGACGAGGTGTGCGACTGGTACCTGGAGCTGGCCAAGATCCAGCTCGGCGAAGGACTCGACCACACCAGACTGGTGCTCGGCCACGTATTTGACGCGTTGCTGCGGCTGCTGCATCCGTTGGTGCCGTTCGTGACCGAGGAGTTGTGGCGGGCTGTCACGGGCGGCGAGTCGATCGTCGTGGCACCGTGGCCGGTCGCCGACCCCCGCTACACGGACGCCACCGCCGAGGCCGAGATCGGCGCGCTGCAGGAGTTGGTGACCGAGGTCCGCCGGTTCCGCTCGGACCAGGGTCTCAAGCCGGGCCAGAAGGTGGCCGCGCGACTCGGGCTCGCCAACACGCCCCTGGCCGGCCAGGAGATTGCCGTTCGTGCCCTGCTGCGCCTGACGGAGCCGACGGAGTCGTTCAACGCCACAGCGCGGCTCTCGGTGGGCGACGTGACCGTGGAGATCGACACGGCCGGCGCCATCGACGTCGTGGCCGAGCGCAAGCGGCTGGAGAAGGACCTTGCCGCCGCGCGTAAAGAGGCGGCGCAGGTGGCGGCCAAGCTGGGCAACGAGCAGTTCATGGCCAAGGCTCCGGATGACGTGGTGGCCAAGGTCAGGAGCCGAGCCGAGCAGGCGTCCGCCGACATCGCGCGGCTGGAGGCACAGCTCGCCGGGCTCGGTGTTTGAACCCTACGGACGATGGGAAGGTCCATTCGTTACCGAAGATGGACCTTCCACGCCGTTGAGACTGCTACAGTCTTCAACGCGGGGCTGCTGAGCCCTGACATCCCTGTGATCGAACCCCGGCTTCGGGTTGCGTCCGCCAGGTGGTTGGACAAGGGCCGAAAGTTAGGGTAAGTTAGCAGGGTTGCCTCGAAGAGGGGCAAGTCCGGAAGATCCCGGAACGGGCGGTTTGACAAGATTCGTCCGGATCTGGTAGTCTGAAGAAAAAGACGTATGAGGAGCCTCCACATCAGGGTCTCAAGAGATTCTGATGGGATGACGCGTCCGTTTCTTGAGAACTCAACAGTGTGTTAAAAGCCAGTGCATGTGCATCACATGTATGACCCCGTCATATTTGACGGTTTTGCTTGGATGATTCATCCGGACAGATATTGTTTGGAGAGTTTGATCCTGGCTCAGGACGAACGCTGGCGGCGTGCTTAACACATGCAAGTCGAGCGGAAAGGCCCTTCGGGGTACTCGAGCGGCGAACGGGTGAGTAACACGTGAGCAACCTGCCCCTGACTCTGGGATAAGCCCGGGAAACTGGGTCTAATACCGGATATGACCGCCTTCGGCATCGGATGGTGGTGGAAAGTTTTTCGGTTGGGGATGGGCTCGCGGCCTATCAGCTTGTTGGTGGGGTAGTGGCCTACCAAGGCGACGACGGGTAGCCGGCCTGAGAGGGCGACCGGCCACACTGGGACTGAGACACGGCCCAGACTCCTACGGGAGGCAGCAGTGGGGAATATTGCGCAATGGGCGGAAGCCTGACGCAGCGACGCCGCGTGGGGGATGACGGCCTTCGGGTTGTAAACCTCTTTCAGCAGGGACGAAGTTGACGTGTACCTGCAGAAGAAGCGCCGGCTAACTACGTGCCAGCAGCCGCGGTAATACGTAGGGCGCAAGCGTTGTCCGGAATTATTGGGCGTAAAGAGCTCGTAGGTGGCTGGTCGCGTCTGCCGTGAAAGCCCGCAGCTTAACTGCGGGTCTGCGGTGGATACGGGCCGGCTAGAGGTAGGCAGGGGCAAGTGGAATTCCTGGTGTAGCGGTGAAATGCGCAGATATCAGGAGGAACACCGGTGGCGAAGGCGGCTTGCTGGGCCTTACCTGACGCTGAGGAGCGAAAGCGTGGGGAGCGAACAGGATTAGATACCCTGGTAGTCCACGCTGTAAACGTTGGGCGCTAGGTGTGGGGGTCTTCCACGATCTCCGTGCCGGAGCTAACGCATTAAGCGCCCCGCCTGGGGAGTACGGCCGCAAGGCTAAAACTCAAAGGAATTGACGGGGGCCCGCACAAGCGGCGGAGCATGTTGCTTAATTCGACGCAACGCGAAGAACCTTACCAAGGTTTGACATCACCCGGACAGGTCTAGAGATAGATCCTTCTTCGGACTGGGTGACAGGTGGTGCATGGCTGTCGTCAGCTCGTGTCGTGAGATGTTGGGTTAAGTCCCGCAACGAGCGCAACCCTTGCTCCATGTTGCCAGCACGCCTCTTCGGGGGTGGTGGGGACTCATGGGGGACTGCCGGGGTCAACTCGGAGGAAGGTGGGGATGACGTCAAGTCATCATGCCCCTTATGTCTTGGGCTGCAAACATGCTACAATGGCCGGTACAGAGGGTTGCGATACCGTGAGGTGGAGCGAATCCCTAAAAGCCGGTCTCAGTTCGGATTGGGGTCTGCAACTCGACCCCATGAAGTCGGAGTCGCTAGTAATCGCAGATCAGCAACGCTGCGGTGAATACGTTCCCGGGCCTTGTACACACCGCCCGTCACGTCACGAAAGTCGGCAACACCCGAAGCCCGTGGCCCAACCCGTAAGGGGGGGAGCGGTCGAAGGTGGGGCTGGCGATTGGGACGAAGTCGTAACAAGGTAGCCGTACCGGAAGGTGCGGCTGGATCACCTCCTTTCTAAGGAGCATTTTCACGCGGTCTCGGCGAACGCCCGGGACGCGTGACAGCTCACTAGTGGAGCACTGGCTACTCAGCAGGGATGCATTGCCTGTCCGTTAGTACCGCCGCTGGTGACAGCGGAGTGGGAACGGGGATTGCGGGAGTGCGTGCCGGTTGGACACACTGTTGGGTCCTGAAGGAACGGGCATGGCTCGTCTTCTTCGGACACAGGACCGGTGAACAGCTCGCGTTGCGGGCTGGGATCCGGTTGCTGTTTGTTGTTTGAGATTTGCATAGTGGACGCGAGCATCTTTGTGGCCAAGTTTTTTAGGGCACACGGTGGATGCCTTGGCATCAGGAGCCGATGAAGGACGTGGGAGGCTGCGTTAAGCCTCGGGGAGTCGCCAACCAGACGTTGATCCGGGGATGTCCGAATGGGGAAACCTAGCACCAGTCATGTGGTGTTGCCTCCGCCTGAATGTATAGGGCGGTTGGTGGTAACGCGGGGAAGTGAAACATCTCAGTACCCGTAGGAAGAGAAAACAAGAGTGATTCCGTGAGTAGTGGTGAGCGAAAGCGGATGAGGCTAAACCGGGCGTGTGTGATAGCCGGCAGGCGTTGCACGTTCGGGGTTGTGGGACCTTCTTGGAGTGGCTGCCGCTGCTCCGGGCAGTGATAAATCGATGGGGTAGTTGAAAGCTCTGGGAAGGGCTGCCGTAGACCGTGAGAGCCGGGTAGGCGAAACCTTGTCGACTGCTGGAGGGGATCCCAAGTAGCACGGGGCCCGAGAAATCCTGTGTGAATCTGCCAGGACCACCTGGTAAGCCTAAATACTCCCTGATGACCGATAGTGCACGAGTACCGTGAGGGAAAGGTGAAAAGTGCCCCGGTGAGGGGTCGTGAAATAGTACCTGAAACCGTGTGCCTACAAGCCGTAGGAGCTTAGCCGTTCTTCGGGACGGCTGTGATGTGACTGCGTGCCTTTTGAAGAATGAGCCTGCGAGTTATGGTGTGTGGCGAGGTTAACCCGTGTGGGGTAGCCGTAGCGAAAGCGAGTCTGAAGAGGGCGTTTGAGTCGCATGCTGTAGACCCGAAGCGGAGTGATCTACGCATGGGCAGGTTGAAGCTCAGGTAAGACTGGGTGGAGGACCGAACCCACCAGGGTTGAAAACCTGGGGGATGATCTGTGTGTAGGGGTGAAAGGCCAATCAAACTCCGTGATAGCTGGTTCTCCCCGAAATGCATTTAGGTGCAGCGTTGCGTGTTTCTTGCCGGAGGTAGAGCACTGGATGGCCGATGGGCCCGACAAGGTTACTGACGTCAGCCAAACTCCGAATGCCGGTAAGTGAGAGCGTGGCAGTGAGACTGCGGGCGATAAGGTTCGTAGTCGAGAGGGAAACAGCCCAGATCACCGACTAAGGCCCCTAAGCGTGTGCTAAGTGGGAAAGGATGTGGAGTCGCAGAGACAACCAGGAGGTTGGCTTAGAAGCAGCCACCCTTGAAAGAGTGCGTAATAGCTCACTGGTCAAGTGATTCCGCGCCGACAATGTAGCGGGGCTCAAGCACACCGCCGAAGTCGTGGCACTCAGACCTATGCGGTCTGGGTGGGTAGGGGAGCGTCGTGCAGCCGGCGAAGCAGCAGAGTGATCTAGTTGTGGAGGCTGTGCGAGTGAGAATGCAGGCATGAGTAGCGAATCGAGGGTGAGAAACCCTCGCGCCGGATGACCAAGGGTTCCTGGGGCAGGCTAATCCGCCCAGGGTAAGTCGGGACCTAAGGCGAGGCCGACAGGCGTAGTCGATGGACAACGGGTTGATATTCCCGTACCCGCTTCAACGCGCCCATATCGAACCCCTTGATACTAAGAGTCCTTAAGTCCGCTGGTCCTTCGGGACTGGTGTGAGGCTGAACGCTCGGCCTGATTGGGTAGTAGGTAAGCGATGGGGTGACGCAGGAAGGTAGTCCAGCCCAGGCGATGGTTGTCCTGGGGTAAGCATGTAGGGAGCGAGGTAGGTAAATCCGCCTCGTGTGTATCCTGAGATGTGATGCCGAGCCGATTGTGGTGAAGTGGATGATCCTATGCTGCCGAGAAAAGCCTCTAGCGAGTGTTGTGGCGGCCCGTACCCTAAACCGACTCAGGTGGTCAGGTAGAGAATACTAAGGCGATCGGGTGAACTGTGGTTAAGGAACTCGGCAAATTGCCCCCGTAACTTCGGGAGAAGGGGGACCTCTGCTGGTGATCAGGCTAGCTCTGTGAGCTGGTGGGGGTCGCAGTGGCCAGGGGGAAGCGACTGTTTACTAAAAACACAGGTCCGTGCGAAGTCGTAAGACGATGTATACGGACTGACGCCTGCCCGGTGCCGGAACGTTAAGGGGACCGCTTAGCCAGCTTCGGTTGGCGAAGGTGAGAACTTAAGCGCCGGTAAACGGCGGTGGTAACTATAACCATCCTAAGGTAGCGAAATTCCTTGTCGGGTAAGTTCCGACCTGCACGAATGGCGTAACGACTTCCCCGCTGTCTCAACCACAGACCCGGCGAAATTGCACTACGAGTAAAGATGCTCGTTACGCGCAGCAGGACGGAAAGACCCCGGGACCTTCACTACAGCTTGACATTGGCGTTTGGAGCGTCTTGTGTAGGATAGGTGGGAGACTGGGAAGCTCGGACGCTAGTTCGGGTGGAGTCATTGGTGAAATACCACTCTGGTCGTTTTGAACGTCTAACCCTGGTCCGTGATCCGGATCGGGGACAGTGTCTGGTGGGTAGTTTAACTGGGGCGGTTGCCTCCTAAAGGGTAACGGAGGCGCCCAAAGGTTCCCTCAGCCTGGTTGGCAATCAGGTGTCGAGTGTAAGTGCACAAGGGAGCTTGACTGTGAGACTGACGGGTCGAGCAGGAGCGAAAGCTGGGACTAGTGATCCGGCATCGGCATGTGGAAGCGGTGTCGCTCAACGGCTAAAAGGTACCCCGGGGATAACAGGCTGATCTTCCCCAAGAGTCCATATCGACGGGATGGTTTGGCACCTCGATGTCGGCTCGTCGCATCCTGGGGCTGGAGTAGGTCCCAAGGGTTGGGCTGTTCGCCCATTAAAGCGGTACGCGAGCTGGGTTTAGAACGTCGCGAGACAGTTCGGTCCCTATCCGCTGCGCGCGCAGGAGACTTGAAAGGGGCTGTCCCTAGTACGAGAGGACCGGGACGGACGAACCTCTGGTGTGCCAGTTGTATCGCCAGATGCACGGCTGGTTGGCTACGTTCGGAAGGGATAACCGCTGAAAGCATCTAAGCGGGAAGCTCGCCTTGAGATGAGGTCTCCCTCCCTGTGAAGGGGTAAGGCTCCCGGTAGACGACCGGGTTGATAGGCCGGAGGTGGAAGCGCGGTAACGTGTGGAGCTGACCGGTACTAATAGGCCGAGGACTTGACCACAAAGCAGACTTTTCTGGAAGTCGTTGCTCGCGTCCATTATGCGATTCTGAGACAGCAAACGACTGTGCTGTTTCTCAGGGTTACGGCGGTTATGGCGGGAAGGAAACACCCGGTTACATTCCGAACCCGGAAGTTAAGCTTCCCAGCGCCGATGGTACTGCACTCGGGAGGGTGTGGGAGAGTAGGTCACCGCCGGACAATCTTTGAAGGGAAGGGCCCCGACACATGTGTCGGGGCCCTTTCTTGCGTTGTGGGGCCGGAACCAGGGGCTGAGTACTGACTACCCCCGGCGGTCAGTAGTGTTGAGGTGTGGACTTTCGTGCGGTTGAACGCGCGATCATGGAGCGCGGCGTCGAGTGGGATTTCGAGCCGACGCTCGACAGGATCGCGGCCCTCCTGGATGTGCTTGGCTCGCCGCAGCGGGCGTACCCGGTCATACACATAGCCGGCACCAACGGAAAGACGAGCACGGCGCGGCTCACCGAGGCGCTGCTCAAGGAGCGCAACCTCCGCGTGGGGCGTTTCACCAGCCCTCACCTGGTGTCCGTGCGCGAGCGGATCACCGTGGACGGGGAGCCGCTGAGCGAGGAACGGTTCGCCGAGGTATACGAGGAAATCATCCCGTATGTGGAGCTGACCGACACCCAGGGGCGGCGTATTCAGTTCTTCGAGCTGCTGACCGCCATGGCGTTCGCGGCGTTCGCCGACACTCCCGTCGACGTCGCGGTCGTCGAGGCCGGGATGGGCGGATCGTGGGACGCCACCAATGTCGCGGACGGGCTCGTGTCGGTCATCACGCCTATCTCGCTCGATCACACTGACCGGCTGGGGCCGGACATCCCCAGCATCGCCTCCGAGAAAGCCGGCATCATCAAGCCCGGCGCCACGACCGTCCTGGCTCAGCAGGAGCTGGCCGCGGCCGAGGTGCTGATGCGCCGGGCGGCCGAGGTGGGTGCCGTGGTGGCGCGCGAAGGGCTGGAGTTCGGGGTCATGAGCCGAGAGGTGGCCATCGGCGGACAGCTGCTCACGCTGCGTGGCCTCAAGGGTGTATACGATGAGGTCTACCTGCCTCTCTACGGCGCTCACCAGGCCAGCAACGCGGCCTGCGCGCTGGCGGCGGTCGAGGCTTTGACCGGCGGTGACGAACCGCTCGACGTCGATCTCGTACGGCAAGCCTTCGCCCAGGCGTCCTCGCCCGGGCGTATGGAGGTCGTGCGCCGGACGCCGACCGTGGTGATCGACGCCGCGCACAACCCCGGAGGCATGCAGGCCACCCTCGAGGGGCTGCACGAGGCGTTCGACTTCGCCAAGGTCATCGGTGTGGTCGCGGTCATGCGCGACAAGGACGTCGACGCCCTGCTCGAGCTGCTGGAGCCCATGCTTGACGAGATCATCGTCACGCGGAACTCCTCACCGCGGTCCATGCCGGCCGAGGAGCTGGCGTCTCTCGCCGAGCCTCTCTTCGGCGAGGACCGGGTGCATGTCGAAGAGCGGCTCGACGATGCCATCGACAAGGGGATCGGCATCGCCGACGCGGAAGGCGAGTTCAGCGGCACTGGAGTGCTGATCACCGGGTCCGTCGTCACGGCCGGTGACGCGCGGCAGTTGCTGAAGGCGGATGGTTCCTGATGGCCGGCCATGTCACGACAGTGACGAGGGTGGGTGGTTCTCGATGAAGAACTTCCAGGTCACGCCAGGGATGCGCAGGCTCGGTGCGTCGGTGCTCGGCATGGAGGCCATCGTGGCGGGACTGATCACGCCCGTGGCGATCACCGTGGGCGGCGTGGCGCCCGCGCTCGCCGTGACCGTCGGCATCGGGCTGGCCGTGTTGTGCGTGGTCGCCGCCGGCCTGCTCAAGAGGCCATTCGGCTACGTGCTCGGCAGCCTCGTACAGGTGCTGGCCATCTGCACCGGCTTCCTCGTGACGGCCATGTTCTTCCTCGGAACGATCTTCGCGGCGCTCTGGATCACTGCCATTATCGTCGCTCGCCGTGTCGAGGGCGCTACAACGCGCTAAAGTCGGCCTACATGGCCGTCCCCCCGATCCAGCGGTCGCCTCGTCCGGCAGACGTCAGGCATCCCTGGTTGCTCGACACGGTGCTCGGGCTGCTCGTCGTGGCCGCGCTGCCGCTGGCGATCATCACGATCCCCAACACGCTCTCCGTCGTCGCCAAGCTGTTGCCCGGCGACATTGACCAGGTCGGCTTGATGCGCATGCACGGGCTCGCCCTGCCCGCGCTCATGCTGGCCGTCCCGCTCGGGGCCGTCGCGCTGCGGCG
This sequence comes from Nonomuraea polychroma, assembly GCF_004011505.1. Lineage (NCBI taxonomy): Bacteria > Bacillati > Actinomycetota > Actinomycetes > Streptosporangiales > Streptosporangiaceae > Nonomuraea > Nonomuraea polychroma. Next base: position 6,726,248 of record NZ_SAUN01000001.1, on the reverse strand, counting down.
GTTCAAGCCGGCCCATCTCATGCTCGCCGGGCTGGCGCTGATGGCGCTGTCCGACGCCGCAGGTGGATACGCCGCCTCCGAGCTCGTCGTCGGGGCCGTACGCGTGCTGCGCGGCATCGGCGCAGGACTCGTCGTCCCCGCCACGCTCGCAGCCGTCTGGCACCGAGCGCCGGTGCTGCGCGCCCTGTGGGTGGGAGTGTTCAGCCTGAGCATGCTCGCGGCCGAGGCGTTCGCGCTCTGGCCGCTCGACGAGGTGAGCAGCTGGAAGGTGACGCTCCAGCCGTACCCGCTGGTGACGGGGGTGGCGCTGGCCTTGGCGGCCGTCTACCTGATCGCCTGGATGCTGCTGGGCCGTCCTGCCGAGCCCCACCTTCACGTACGGGAGCGCAGCCGGCTGGTGCTGGCGGCCGTGCCGGCCGCCGGCATCGCCGTCGTGGCGATCAGCACCGCGACCGAAGGGTGGCGGGCCCTCCCCGTGATCATGCTGGCGGGCACGGCGGTCGCCGGGTTGCTGGCGTTGGCCTCGATCGGCACGAGAGAGAGCCGCACGCTGGCGTACTCGATGGTGGCGGTCGGCGTTGTGCTGGTCCCCAGTGCGGCGCAGGTCACGCTGGTGGAGATGGGCGGGCTCGGCGGGCCCGGGCTGCGCGGGCTCTGGATCCCGTACGGGGTCGCCGGGCTGCTGGCGGTCGGCGCGTCCGTCGTGGTGCGGCTGTCCGCGCGCGCCTCCGGGCGGTGGCTGGCGCCGCTCGGGCTGTTGTCCATGGTGGTGGGGTTGTGTTCGGTGCGGGTTGTGGTGCCGTCGGCCGACGGGCTCGTTTTGGCGGTGCCGTTCACGCTGCTCGCTGTGGGGGCGGCAGTGGCGTTGACGGCCACGCTGCAGGAAGTGAGCATCGGGACGGCGGCGTTCGGGTTGTCGCTGTGCTTCGCCGGGGTGCTGGCGGGTTTTCTGCTGGGCACGGGCGTGCAGATGGCCATGCTGGACGGGGTGAAGTCGGCTCAGGAGCTGGTCGACAACTTCGTCGGGGCGTTGCACTGGTGGGCATTGATCGGCGGCTTCCTGGTGGTGGCGGTCATCGTGCTCGCGGCTTTGATGGCGCGGCGGCCTGGCGACGAGGCGACGGCCGGGCCGGATGACGGTCCATCAACCGCAGGACCAGGGGCGGAGGACTGCAGGGATGCTCCTACCGGCGACGACGGTGGCGACCCGCGTGATGGCGGAGACGCGTTGCCCGTGCCGGGCCCCGCGGGAGATGGTGCGGGCTTCTCGCAGGATGACGCCCAGGGCGGGCCGGCCGGTGGGGGCGTGGAGTCCTCCGGCGTGGGGGGCGGGCGTAAGTGGGGGGACGTCCCGAGCGCTGATGGCGTAGGTAGCGACGCGGCTCCTCGCGGGAGCACGGGAGACGTAGTCGATCGCGTGGGCTCGGAGGCTGTCGGCGGGCTTGATTGCGCAGTCGGTGGGGCTGCGGTCGGTGGCGGTGATCGCGGAGATGGCGGGGCTGCGGTCGGTGGCGGTGATCGCGGAGACGGTGTGGGTGCGGTCGGCAGAGGGGATCGGGTGGATGCCCGGATTGCCGGGCGTGGCGGCAAGCGGGCCTCCAAGGGAAGCGAGGGCCGTGCCGACCGGAAGGCTGCCGGGCGCGGCGACCGCACGAGCGCCGGGGCCACTGACGGCAGTGCTGATCTGACCGCTGGAGCGGCTGCTGATGGTGGAGAGCGGGGTGCACAGGGTGGCGTGGAGGCGGGAAGCGCGGCTGAAGCGGGAGCGGAGGCCGGAAGTGCGCCTGGTGGTGGCGCTGATGCCGGAGCTCGAAGACTTGGCGGTGGTGAGGCGGCGGGCGGTGGCGACGAGGATGGGCCGACCGGGATCGTTCCGCGGATCGTGCTGCCGGTGTCGTCTCAGGGGGCCTTCGACAAGGTGAGACCGCCGAGCGGCGGCGACGAGCCGGCCGACCCTGAGGGAACGGCCCCGGCTGTGCCGCCGCAAGGGAATTCGCCCGAAGACGCCGCATCCCCATAGACGGCCCAGATCCCCACGGGAAACGAGGATACGGGCGCGGGGCGGTAAGCTGAGGGCCCAGTTACGGCGACGCGCGGGCCCACGGCCCCGTGAAGCGTTCTCGCGGTGAGGCCGGACGCCGACAAGCCGCGACCCCAATCTGTTCGAAGGAGAACTCCAAGTGTCCGAGCGCACTCTTGTCCTGATCAAGCCCGACGGGGTTAAGCGCGGCCTCATCGGTGACGTGATCGCCCGTGTGGAGCGCAAGGGCCTCAAGGTCGTGGCGATGGACCTGCGCACCCTCGACTCCGACACCGCCAAGCTCCACTACGCCGAGCACGCCGAGCGGCCGTTCTTCGGCGAGCTCGTCGAGTTCATCACGTCGGGGCCGCTCGTCGCCATGGTGCTCGAGGGCCCGCGCGCAGTCGAGGCCTTCCGCGCGCTCGCCGGCGCCACCGACCCGGTGAAGTCGGCGCCCGGCACGATCCGCGGCGACCACGCACTCGAGATCGGCGAGAACGTCGTGCACGGCTCCGACTCCCCCGAGTCCGCCGCCAGGGAGATCAAGATCTTCTTCCCGGACCGGTTCTAGTCGTTTCGCGCTCCGCCCGCGCCCGCGCAGCTGATCAGCTGCGCGGGCACGCGGCTTTTCGGCGGCGGGTGGGTAGCGGATTCTGTCGGTGGGCTGCCGTACGGTGTGAGGCGGCTACTTAGGGTGACTAGTTGAGCGTCCTGGAACGTTCCAGACGCTGGTCGGATGTTGTGGTGCAATCCGGGCAAAATTGCGGTTGAGGTTGGGGCTGGAGATTTTTGACGGGCGCGGAGCCTGATCGCACCCATCGGTGGGTACGTCACGTTACGATTCGAATTCGATCCGTAGTCATTTGCGACGACGTTTACGGAGGGCTCCGTTCCCCATGGGCAGCAAGCTCGCGTTCCTCGGCCGTGACATGGCGGTCGACTTGGGCACCGCCAACACGTTGGTCTACGTGCGCGGCCGGGGCATCGTGCTCAACGAGCCGTCAGTCGTGGCGATCAACACCACTACGGGCAAGATCGTTGCGGTTGGCATCGAGGCCAAGCGAATGATCGGTCGTACGCCTGGCAACATCATCGCCATGCGTCCGTTGAAGGACGGCGTGATCGCCGACTTCGACATCACCGGGCGAATGTTGCGCTATTTCATCCAAAGGGCGCACAAGCGGCGGCATTTCGCCAAGCCGCGCATCATCATCGCCGTGCCCAGTGGCATCACCAGCGTCGAGCAGCGGGCGGTGAAGGAAGCCGGCTACCAGTCGGGCGCCAGAAAGGTCTACATCATCGAGGAGCCCATGGCTGCCGCCATCGGGGTGGGGCTTCCGGTGCACGAGCCGACCGGCAACATGGTCGTCGACATCGGCGGCGGCACCACTGACGTGGCGATCATCTCGATGGGGGGCGTGGTCACCAGCCAGTCGATCAGGGTGGGCGGTGACGAGATCGACCAGGCGGTGATCGCCTTCGCCAAGAAGGAGTTCTCGCTGATGCTGGGCGAGCGTACCGCCGAGGAGATCAAGATGGCCATCGGCTCGGCCTTTCCTGCCGACGAGGGCTCGCATGTGGAGATCTGCGGGCGCGACCTGGTCAGCGGGCTGCCTAAGAACGTCATCATCTCGAGCGAGGAGATCAGGAAGGCCATCGAGGAGCCGGTGAACATGATCGTGGACGCGATCAGGGTCACGCTCGACAAGTGCCCGCCCGAGCTGACCGGCGACATCATGGATCGTGGCATCGCGCTCACCGGAGGGGGCGCTCTGCTCAAAGGGCTAGAGGAGCGGGTCAAGGCCGAGACGGGCATGCCGGTGCATCTCGTCGACAACCCTCTCGACTCGGTCGCCATCGGATCGGGCAAGTGTGCCGAGGAGTTCGAGGCGCTGAAAGAGGTCCTGGTGCCGGAGTCGCGACAGTGATGAGAGACTCGCGCCGGGCCCGGCTGATCCTCGGAGTGCTGCTGACGGCGGCTCTGGTCATCCTGACCATCGACCACCGGACCGGCGACAACTCGCCGCTGCGCCCACTGCGTGCGGCGGGGGCGTGGGTCTTCGGCACGGCCGAGCAGTTCGGCGGTGGGCTCCTGCGGCCCGTCGGCGCGTTCGTGCAGGCCATCCTGTCCGCGCCCAGCGCACAGGAACGCATCAGGGCCCTCAGGGAGGAGAACGCGAAGCTGCGCACGGGGCTGCTCGCGGGAAAGCTCGACACGGCTCGCTCCAATGAGCTCAAGAAGCTGCTCGGCCTTGCAGGGGCGGGCGGATACAAGATCGTCCCGGCCAACGTGGTCGCGAGGCGCGGGCAGCCGGGGTTCGAGGACGCCGTCCAGATCGACGCGGGCACCGCTGACGGGGTGCGGACCGAGATGACCGTGCTCAATGGCGACGGGCTGGTCGGGCGGGTGATCCACGCCGCCGCCCGCACCTCGACGGTGGTGCTCCTCAGCGACCCGGCCTCCGCCGCTGGGGCACGGCTGGAACGCGGCAAGGAGATCGGGGTCGTGCACGGGGTGGGAGAGCACGGGAGGCTCGTCCAGTTTCGGCTCCTCGACTCCACGGCGCCGCTGACCAGGGGCGGGCGCATCGTCAGCTTCGGCTCCCAGAACGGGCGGCCTTACGTGCCCGGGGTGCCGATCGGGGTGATCGAGCGGGTGGAGTCGACGCCCGGGGAACTGACCCGCATCGCCTATGCCCGGCCGTACGCCGATCTGACCGCGCTCGACGTGGTGGGTGTGGTGGTGGACGGGCCCGAGCGGGATCCCCGTGACACGGTGCTGCCTCCCAAGGAGAGATCCCGATGACCCGGCGGCGTGCACACGGTGAGCTTGAGGTGTTGCGGAGCTGTGTGCAACATGCGGCGAATGTGGCCGCAGGGACGGAGTGGAGCGGGCGGCGTGCGGTCGTGGTGACCCGGCGGTCTGGGCTACGTGCTGTTGCCGGGACGGAGTGGAGCGGGCGGCGTGCGGTCGTGGTGACCCGGCGGTCTGGGCTACGTGCGGTTGCCCGGACGGAGCGGTGTGGGCGGCGTGCGGTCACGGTGACGCCGGGGTGGGAGCGGGCTGCGGTCGCGGTGACGTGGCTGTTCGGGGGAGTGCAGGTGAAGTGGCCGGGCACTGCGGGCCGGGAGGGGACGCGGTGAGTGGAAGGGCCGGTCGGAAGGGGGCGCAGTGATCGGCGGGGTCTCCGTGCTGCTGGCGTTGCTGGCGCAGGTGATGCTGGTCAATAGGGTGCCGCTGCCGGCCGGTGGCGCACCTGACCTGGTGTTGCTGGCCGTCGTCGGCGCCTCGCTGGGGCGCGGGGCCGCGTCCGGGGCCATGCTCGGGTTCTTCGCGGGGCTGCTGGTCGACATCATGCCGCCGACCGCCCATCTGTTGGGACAGTACGCGTTCGTGCTGGCGCTCGTCGGCTACATCGCCGGGCGCGGCGCGGGCGGACCGGTGACGACCGTGGTGTTGTGCGTGCTGCTGGCGCCGCTACTTGCCGCCACCGTGGGGATGCTGATCTCCGATCCCCGGGTGACCCTGTCCACGCTGATCGAGCAGGTGCCCGTCACCGTCGTGTACACACTGGTCGTCTCCCCGATCGTGATCTGGCTGACCACACGCGGCAGACAGCCGAGGTATTCGACATGATGAGGATGCGAGCCCGGTTGCTGGTGCTGCACGTGCTGGTGGTGGCAATGCTCGTCGTGCTGGCCGTGCGCCTGTGGCAGGTGCAGGTCGTACGCGGGCAGGAGTTCGTGACGCGGGCGACGGAGACCAGGACACGGGCCGTGATCGTGCCGGCCGTGCGCGGGCAGATCCTCGACTCGTCGGGACGGCCGCTGGTGCGCAACAAGACTGCGCTCGTCGTGTCCGTGGACCGTGCCAGGCTGTCGCGGATGCGCGACGAGGGCGTGACGGTGCTGCGCAAGTTGTCCGCGGTGCTCGGCACACCGGTGGCGGACCTGCAGCAGCGGATCACGCCGTGCGGGCCGGGAGTGGGCAAACCGTGCTGGACGGGGTCGCCGTACCAGCCCGTTCCGCTGGACGAGAAGATCGACCCGCGGAAGGCGCTGCAGATCCTGGAGCGGCAGGAGGAGTTTCCTGGCGTGACGGCGGAGATCCACTCGGTCCGGCAATACCCCGGCGGCCGGGCGGGCGCTCAGATGCTCGGCTACCTGCAGCCGGTGACCGAGCAGGAGCTGGAGAAACGGGAAGGGCTCAAAGCCAGCTTCTCGGGCGTGGACCTGGCCGGGCGTGACGGGCTCGAATACGTCTACGACGACGCGCTGCGCGGCAAGTCGGGGCTGCGCCGGGTTCAGGTCGACCGGATGGGCAAGGCGCTCGGTGTGGAGGAGCAGGTGACGCCCATCCCCGGGGATCACCTGGTGACCAGCATCGACTCACGGATTCAGGCCATCACCGAGAGGGCGCTGAACAAGGCGATGAAGAGCGCGCCCGCGGCCGACGGCGGCGCCGGGGTGGTGCTGGACGCGCGCACGGGGCGGGTGGTGGCGCTGGCCAGCGCGCCCGGGTACGACCCGGCGATCTGGGGCGGAGGGATCTCGGCGCGTGGCTACCAGTGGCTGCTGTCGGAGAAGTCGGGCAAGCCGCTGGTGTCGAGGGCGATCAACGGCCAGTTCGCGCCGGGGTCCACGTTCAAGATCTCCTCCGTCGCGGCGATGTTGCGGGCGGGCTATCCGCTCAACGGCAAGTACGGCTGCCCCGGCTCGTACACGGTGGGCGGCCGGGCCTTCAACAACTTCCGCGGCATCGCGCTGGGCACCCTCGACCTGCACACGGCGCTGGTCAAGTCGTGCGACACGATCTTCTACCGGGCGGCCTACGAGCAATACCTCAAGGATGGCGGGCGACACCCGAAGAAGAAGCCGAAAGAGGTGTTCGCCAACATGGCGAGGGCGTTCGGGTTCGGCAGTCCGACCGGCGTGGACCTGCCCGGCGAGTCCGCCGGCCGCATCCCCGACCGGGCCTGGAAGAAGGACCTGTGGAACCAGACCAGCGCCACCAACTGCGAGCGGTCGCGCAAGGGATATCCCGAGGTGAAGGACCGGGCGCGGGCCGAGTTCCTCAAGCGGCTGGCGCTGGAGAACTGCACCGAGGGTTTCCTGCTGCGGCCCGGTGACTCGGCCAACTTCTCCATCGGGCAGGGCGACGTGCTGGTCACGCCGATGCAGCTGGCCAGGGCGTACATGGCGCTGGTGAGCGACGGGAAGCTCCGCAGCCCGCGCATCGGATGGGCGCAGGTGCGGCCCGACGGCAAAGTGGTCAGGACCTTCCCCGTGCCGGTGGTCGGCAAGCTGCCGCTCAGCGAGAAGGAACGCCTCTACATCAAGAACGCACTGAGCCAGGTCGCCCAGGATGGCACCGCGGCGGGTGCGTTCGCCGGATTCCCGATGGACAAGGTCCGCATCGGCGGCAAGACCGGCACCGCGGAGGTGTGGGGCAAGAAGGACACCTCGTGGTTCGCGTCGTTCGCACCGACGAAGAACCCGCAGTACGTGGTGGTCGTCATGGTCTCCCAGGGTGGGATGGGCTCGCAGACCGCGGCGCCGGCCGTACGGGAGATCTATGAGGGCATTTACGGCATCAAGCGTCCGGCGGCCGTGCCCGGCGGGAAGCTGACGACCAAGCTGCCGACGTTCCGTCCGGACGGGACGGTGATCCCGGGATGAGCACCCGTACCGCCGTCGTCCGGCGCCCCTCGCTCCTTCGGCGGATGGCGCAGGAAAACTCGAAGGTACGCAGACTCGACGGGTTGATGCTGGTCGCGGTGGCCGGGCTGTGCGTGATCGGCACCCTGCTCGTGTGGTCGTCCACCAGGACTTGGGCGCCTGGAGCCACGGGCCTGGTGAAGAAGCACCTGCTCAATGAGATCATCGGGGTGGTGCTGTGCGCCGTGGTGGCCACGGTCGACTACCGGGCGATGCGGGCCTACGCGCCGCTGGTGTTCCTGCTGTCGTTGGTGGGGCTGGGGCTGGTGCTCACGCCGCTGGGGGCGACGATCAACGGGTCGCATTCGTGGATCCTGCTGGGCGGGGGATTCGCGGTGCAGCCGTCGGAGTTCGCCAAAGTGGGCCTGGTGCTGATCATCGCGATGCTGCTGGCGCAACCGGCCGAAGGCACTGATCGGCCGCGCTGGCTTGACGTGGTGCTGGCGCTCGTGGCCTCGGCGATCACGATGGGGATGGTCATGCTCCAGCCCGACCTCGGCACGGCCATGGTGCTGGCCGTGATCATGGTATCGGGGCTGATCATCGGGGGCGTGCGCAAGCGGGTGATCGCAGCGATGACCTTGGTGGCCGCCGCCGGGGTTTTCGTGGTGTTCTATTTCCAGATGCTGGAGCCGTACCAGGTGGCGCGGTTCACCGCGTTCGTCGATCCGAGCGTCGATCCGCGCGGCGTGGGCTACAACAGCACGCAGTCGCTGATCGCGATCGGCTCCGGGCAGTTGCTCGGCAAGGGGTTGCTCGGCGGCGGACAGACGACCGGCAGGTTCGTGCCCGAGCAGCACACCGACTTCATCTTCACGGTGGCGGGGGAGGAGTTCGGGTTCCTCGGGTCGGTCACGGTCGTGTTGCTGCTGGGCGTGGTGCTGGTGCGCGGGCTGAAGATCGCCAGAAGGTGCGAGGACCGGTTCGGGACGCTGGTCGCGGGGACGATCGTGTGCTGGTTCGCGTTCCAGTCGTTCATCAATGTCGGAATGACGATCGGGATCATGCCGATCACCGGGTTGCCGCTGCCGTTCGTGTCGTATGGCGGAACCGCGACATTCGCGAATCTCATTGCGGTTGGGCTGCTTCAAGCCATCAAGGTGCGCGGACAGTCGTTTAATTGAAGTATGTTCCTGGCCTATTGCGATGAGTGCGAGGACCGCTTTCTGCTGCCGGCGAATCACGTCGTCGCCGTGCACAATCTGGAAAGCGGCCTGATCGCCGTGGAGCTGACCTGCTACGAGGGGCACCACATCCTGGTGCTCAGCGGAAATGAGGAAGGGACGCCGACAAGAAGTCTGCTCGTCGGCCTGCCGCCCTATGGTCGCGACCGATCGAGGCCGTAGGCGCACGCCCCGCCGCCTATGGCGGACCGCTGAACGCGGCCCACCATAGCGACAGTCCACCTGGCATGTTTCTCATCGGCCCCGGACCTGCCACCGTCTGACCGCCGCTACCCTGGACGGTATGCCTGTCGAGTCGATTTTCCACCGTCTGGAAGCGCTGCTGCCCAAGGTGCAGAAGCCGATCCAGTATGTCGGGGGTGAGCTCAACTCGACCGTCAAGGACTGGGACTCCGCCGACGTGCGATGGGCGTTGATGTACCCGGACGCCTACGAGGTCGGGCTGCCCAACCAGGGCGTGGCGATCCTCTACGAGATCCTCAACGAGCTGCCCAGGACCCTGGCCGAGCGCACCTACGCCGTCTGGCCGGACCTCGAGGCACTCATGCGGGCCGAGGGCGTCCCGCAGTTCACCGTCGACGCGCACCGGCCGGTGCGGGCCTTCGACGTGCTCGGAGTGTCCTTCTCCACCGAGCTCGGCTACACCAACATGCTGACCGCCCTCGACCTGGCCGGCATCCCGCTGCGCGCGGTGGACCGGGGCGAGGACGATCCGATCGTGATCGCGGGCGGCCACGCGGCCTTCAACCCCGAGCCGATCGCCGACTTCCTCGACGCGGCCGTGCTTGGCGACGGCGAGCAGATCTCCATCGCCATCACCGAGGTCGTCCGTGAGTGGAAGGCCGAGGGCCGGCCCGGCGGCCGGGACGAGCTGCTGATGCGGCTGGCCGAGTCCGGCGGCGTCTACGTGCCCAAGTTCTACGACGTCGACTATCACCCGGACGGGCGCATCAAGCGTGTCGCGCCCAACCGGCCCGAGGTGCCGTGGCGGGTGCACAAGCACACCGTGATGGACCTGGACGAGTGGCCTTATCCGAAGAAGCCGCTGGTCCCGCTGGCGGAGACGGTGCACGAGCGGTTCAGCGTGGAGATCTTCCGCGGCTGCACCCGCGGGTGCCGGTTCTGCCAGGCCGGCATGATCACGCGCCCGGTGCGCGAGCGCTCCATCACCACGATCGGCGCGATGGTCGAAAACGGCGTCAAGGAGTCCGGTTTCAACGAGGTCGGTCTGCTGTCGCTGTCGTCGGCGGACCACTCCGAGATCGGCGACATCGCCAAGGGCCTGGCCAACCGCTACGAGGGCACCAACACCTCGCTGTCGTTGCCCTCGACCCGGGTCGACGCCTTCAACATCGACCTGGCCAACGAGTTCTCCAGGAACGGCAGGCGCTCGGGCCTGACGTTCGCACCCGAGGGCGGCTCGGAGCGGATGCGTAAGGTGATCAACAAGATGGTCACCGAGGAGGACTTGATCCGCACCGTCACCACCGCGTATTCGCAGGGGTGGCGGCAGGTCAAGCTCTACTTCATGTGCGGGTTGCCCACTGAGACCGACGAGGACGTGCTCGGCATCGCCGACCTGGCCAAGAAGGTCATCAAGGCGGGCAGGGAGGCCACCGGCAGCCGCGACATCCGCTGCACCGTCTCCATCGGCGGCTTCGTGCCCAAGCCGCACACGCCGTTCCAATGGGCGGGTCAGGCCGACCACGAGACCGTCGACCGGCGGCTCAGGGCGCTGCGTGACGCGCTCAGGAGCGACAAGGAATACGGCCGGGCCATCGGCTACCGCTACCACGACGGCAAACCCTCGATCGTGGAGGGCCTGCTGTCGCGTGGCGACCGCCGGGTCGGCGCCGTGATCCGCGCCGTCTGGGAGGACGGCGGCAGGTTCGACGGCTGGAGCGAGCACTTCTCCTACGAGCGCTGGATGGCGGCCGCCGAGAAGGCCGGCATCGACGTGGACTGGTACACCACGCGCGAGCGGGAGGAAAACGAGGTCCTTCCGTGGGACCACCTCGACGCCGGGCTCGACCGCGAATGGTTGTGGCAGGACTGGCAGGAGGCGGTCTCCGGCGGTGAGGTCGAGGACTGCCGCTGGACTCCGTGCTACGACTGCGGTGTCTGCCCGACCATGGGCACCGAAATCCAAATCGGCCCCACGGGGCGAAAACTCCTTCCTCTTACGGTGGTTTAGCGCGCTCAGTGGGCGAGCCATGCCTCGGCGTACACGTACATACGCTGGGGCGGCTTATCCTGAGACGAAGGAACTCTTACAAGGGAAGGACGACAAGCTCTGAAACCTGTTCCCGAAGGGCCTCCGCCCGCGCCCACGGTGCAGCGCCTTCGCGTGCGTTACGCCAAGCGCGGCCGCCTGCGCTTCACCAGCCACCGCGACATCTCGCGGGCCGTCGAGAGGGCGGTCCGCCGTGCCGGTATACCGGTGGCCTACAGCGCGGGCTTCTCGCCCCACCCGAAGATCTCCTACGCGGGCGCGGCGCCGACCGGTGTCGCGAGCGAAGCCGAATACCTCGAGATCGGTGTCACCACGCCGTGCGACCCCGAGCAGGTCAGGTCCGGTCTGGACGCGTCACTGCCGCCGGGGCTCGATGTGCTCGACGTCGTGGAGGCGGGTCAGGGTGGGCTGGCCGACCGCTTGGAGGTCTCCGACTGGGAGGTGCGGCTGCCTGGTGCCGATCGCGAGCTCGCCGAGGTGGCGGTGGAGAAGTTTCTCGCGGCGGGCACCGTGGAGGTCGAGCGCCTCACCAAGAAGGGCCCCCGTCGCTTCGACGCGCGAGAGGCCGTCCTGGGGCTGACGGTGTCCGAGGGAACAGACAGAACTGCAGCTCAAGTGCCTGGACGACCGTGTGTCATACTGCGCATGGTTGTTCGGCACATGACGCCTGCCGTTCGACCCGACGATGTGCTCACAGGGCTGCGCCTTGTGGCCGACTTCGCGCCGCCGGTTCCCCCCGAGGTGACCAGGCTGGCGCAGGGGCCGCTCGACGTCAGCACCGGTGCGCTTGCCGACCCGCTCGACCTGGACCGCGACAAAACGCGCGGCGGCGAGGCGGGCCCGGCGGGTGAGCACGTCGCCGGTTAAGGACGCGCCCAGCCGTGAGCCGGGCACGACCGCTGACAGGACTTGGCGCCGGCGCCTTCGACATGGAGGTGCTGGCGGACAACTGAGACACGAGGGCTCCTGCGCGGCGCGGCGACGCGCCCGGGAGCTGACGGGAGAGCGCCCGCATGCTCGATAACGAGCCCAACGCCGGGGCCACTGGCCCTGACGGGGAGACAACTGAACAGACCAAGGTGACCACGCGCCGCCGCTCCGCCAGCCGTCCGGCCGGTCCGCCGCCCGAACCGCCCGAGGAGCCGGCGTCCGTTCCGGTCACCGTTATCGCCGCGCAGACCGCGCCTTCGGTCGTCGAGGGGCCGCCGGTGCAGCGCACCGTCGCGCAGCGTGCTGCCGGCGAGCCTGATCCTGACATTCTCGCTGCCGCTGAGGGTGCCAACGGCGCCGTCGGCGCTACGTCCGTCCCCGTTGCCGGCACGACCGGTGGCGAGGTCGCCGGTGCTGGTGAGGCCGAGGTCGAGAGCCCGGTCGAGGGTGTCCTGGCCGAGGCCGTCGCCGAGGCCGAGGAGAAGCCCAAGAGGGCCACGAGGACGCGGTCCACCGCGACCACATCGCGGCGGCGCACTACGAAGGCAGCCGAGGCCCAGACCGAAGAGGCGGCAGCGCCCGCCGAGGCCGGTTCCGAGGCGCCCGTGAAGCGGCGCAGGACCACGCGCAAGAAGGCAGAGCCGGAAGAGATCGTGGCACCCGAGGCTCCCGCGGCCGTCGAAGAGGCGGTTGCGGAGGAGTCGGCCGGGGCCCGTGACGTCGAGGCCGCTGTAGCCGCGGCCGCGTCCCTCGCTGCGCCCGAGGTGGCGCAGGCCGGTGAAGCGGCGGCCGAGGCCGCTGCTGACGCGGAGGCGGGGGCGCCAAGGGCCCGTCGCACGAGGACGCGGGCCGGTCGCGGCGCTGCGGCGCGGGCGGTGACCGGTGCCGAGGAGCCCGAGGCGGCGGTCGCCGGTGCCGAGACGACCAAGGGCGCCGGTGAGGTCCGGGCTGCGGATTCCGGCGCCGGCGTCGAGGACGAAGAGGACATCATCGAGATCCTTCCCGAGGACGAGCCGCTCGACGACGAGCCCGCGGGCGAGGACCTCGACGAGGAGCCCGTGCGTTCGAGCCTGCTCGCCGACCCGTTCGGACTGACGGCACGCAGGCAGGACGAGCCGGGCACCGCGTTCCAGCGGCCGGCTGCCATCTTCGCGCCGCTGTTCCAAGCGCCCGACCCGAGCCAGGCCAAGCCCGCGGCGGTCAGGCGGCCCGAGCCGCAGCCCGCCGTCAGCGCAGAGCCCGAGGAGGCGGAGGAGCCGGTCGAAGAGGTCGTGAGCGAGGACGAGGCCGACGTCGACACCTCCGATGAGCTGGAGGAGGAAGGCGGCGGCAGGCGCCGTCGCCGCCGCCGTGGCGGCCGCGGCCGTGGCAAGGCCCGCGAGCGCGACGAGGCCGAGGACAGCGAGGAGTCCGAGGAGGAGACCGACGAGGAGCAGGGCGAGGAGGCCCAGGACGAGGAGTCCTCCACGTCGCGTCGCCGCCGTCGCCGTCGCCGTCGCGGCTCCGACGAGATCCCCGAGCCGGCCAGCGACGACCCGCCGAACACGGTGGTGCGCATCCGCGCGCCGCGCTCCGGCCGTGCGACCTCGCTCGACACCGCCACCGACGGCGTGCAGAGCGTGCGCGGCTCCACCAGGTTGGAAGCCAAGAAGCAGCGCCGCCGCGAGGGCCGTGAGCTGGGCCGCAGGCGCCCGCCGATCATCACGGAGTCGGAGTTCCTGGCCCGCCGCGAGTCCGTGGACCGGATGATGGTGGTGCGCCGCAACGGCGACCGCACGCAGATCGCGGTGCTGGAGGACGGCGTGCTCGTCGAGCACTACGTCAACCGCGAGGCCAGCCAGTCCTATGTGGGCAACGTCTACCTCGGCAAGGTGCAGAACGTGCTGCCGTCGATGGAGGCGGCGTTCGTGGACATCGGCAAGGGCAGGAACGCTGTCCTGTACGCCGGCGAGGTCAACTTCGACACCGCCGGAATGGAAGGCCAGCCCAAGCGGATCGAGTCGGCGCTGAAGTCGGGCCAGTCCGTGCTCGTGCAGGTCACCAAGGACCCGATCGGGCACAAGGGCGCGCGGCTCACGTCGCAGATCAGCCTGCCCGGACGCTACCTGGTCTACGTGCCCGACGGCTCGATGACCGGCATCAGCCGCAAGCTGCCCGACAAGGAGCGCACGCGGCTCAAGAGCATCCTGAAGAAGGTCATGCCGGAGAACGCCGGCGTGATCGTCCGCACCGCGGCCGAGGGCGCCTCCGAGGACGAGCTGGCCCGCGACGTGGCCCGGCTGTCCGCCCAGTGGGAGAGCATCCAGAAGAAGGCCAAGTCGGCGAGCCCGCCCGAGCTGTTGTCCGCCGAGCCCGACCTGACCATCAGGGTCGTGCGCGACGTCTTCAACGAGGACTTCACCTCGCTGGTCGTGCAGGGCGAGGAGGCCTGGGACACGGTCGACGACTACGTCAAGTACGTCGCGCCGCACCTGGCCGAGCGGCTGTCCAAGTGGGACGGCGAGCAGGGCGGCGGCGACGTCTTCGAGTCCTACCGGATCGACGAGCAGCTCGCCAAGGCAATGGACCGCAAGGTGTGGTTGCCGAGCGGCGGCTCGCTGGTGATCGACCGCACCGAGGCGATGACCGTCGTCGACGTCAACACCGGCAAGTTCACCGGCCACGGCGGCAACCTCGAGGAGACCGTCACCAGGAACAACCTGGAGGCGGCCGAGGAGATCGTGCGCCAGCTCCGGCTGCGCGACATCGGCGGCATCATCGTGATCGACTTCATCGACATGGTGCTGGAGTCGAACCGGGACCTGGTGCTGCGACGGCTCCTGGAGTGCCTGGCGCGCGACAGGACGAAGCATCAGGTGGCCGAGGTCACCTCGCTGGGACTGGTGCAGATGACGCGTAAGCGGGTCGGTCAGGGCCTCCTGGAGGCCTTCTCGACGCCGTGCGAGTGCTGCAACGGGCGTGGCCTGCTGATCTCCGCGGAGCCGGTCGAGACCAAGCCGGAGCCGCGCGGCACGCAGGGGAAGATGGCCGTCGAGAAGGCGGTCTCCGACAAGGTTTCCGCGGCCAAGGACTCCGCCGGTCGTGATACGGTGACCGGTGCGCTTGAAGACGTCCCGGCTGAGGACGACCAAGCCGGTCAGACTTCCGGCAGGGGGCGGCGACGCTCCCGCCGAGCCAAGTCCGCCGAGTAGCCCTCGGCGGACGTCCGACGATCCGTCCGGTTCGCCTAGGGGACCGTTAATCCGGTACCCTGGTGAATCGGTGCGTCAGGTGACGTGCCCTGTTGGCGCGCGCTACTCGGATCGTCGGTTCCAGACAGGACCGAATGACAAGGCGCAGCATTCGGCGGCCATCCCCGTTGGGGGGTGGTCGTGGCAACAGCGAGTCAGTAGAAGGGTTCCGCGGTGTACGCGATCGTTCGTTGCGGCGGCAGGCAGCAGAAGGTCTCCGTCGGTGACGTCCTCGAGGTGGACAAGGTCGCCGGCGAGGTCGGCTCTTCGGTTTCGCTGCCGACGGTGCTCGTCGTCAACGATGGCGACGTGACGACCGAGGCGGGCAAGTTCACGGTCAGCGCCGAGATCATCGGCGAGACCAAGGGCCCCAAGATCCGCATTCTCAAGTACAAGAACAAGACCGGTTACAAGAAGCGCCAGGGTCACCGCCAGCGGTACACCCAGGTGAAGATCACCGGTATCGACCAGGCCTGATCGGGGAGTTTGAGAGATGGCACACAAGAAGGGCGCGTCGTCCACCCGGAACGGCCGTGACTCCAACGCTCAGCGCCTGGGCGTCAAGCGTTTCGGTGGCCAGCTGGTCAACGCGGGCGAGATCATCGTCCGCCAGCGTGGCACCCACTTCCACCCCGGCGACAACGTGGGCCGTGGTGGCGATGACACGCTGTTCGCGCTGGCCGCCGGTCACGTGCAGTTCGGCGTCAAGCGCGGCCGCAGGGCCGTGAGCATCGTTCCCGTCGCGGAGTAGCTTTTCCTGCTCCCGACCGGGGACTGTCTGGGGTGGATCGAGCGGATTCGATCCACCCCTTTTTGCGTTGTATGGGAATTATGAAAGGCCATAGAGGAGTGAGGCATGCCGGACTTCGTGGACCAGGTGGTCCTACACATCAAGGCCGGTGACGGGGGGAACGGGTGTGCCTCCATCCACCGGGAGAAATTCAAGCCGCTCGGCGGCCCCGATGGGGGGAACGGGGGGCGCGGCGGCGACGTGATCCTGGAGGTCGATCCCAACACCGCGACCCTGCTGGACTACCACCGGCGACCCCACCGCAAGGCCGACAACGGCAAGCAGGGGCAGGGCTCGAACCGGGACGGCGCCAACGGGGAGGACGTCGTCCTGCCCGTGCCCAACGGCACTGTCGTCAAGGACGCCGCCACGGGTGAGGTGCTGATCGACCTCGTGGGGGCCGGCACCCGGTACGTGATCGCGCAGGGCGGGCACGGCGGCCTGGGGAACGCGGCCCTGGCCAGCACAAAGCGGAAGGCGCCCGGGTTCGCGCTGCTCGGGGAGCCGGGTGACGAGCTCGACGTCATGCTCGAGATGAAGAGCGTCGCGGACGTGGCGCTGGTGGGGTTCCCGAGCGCGGGCAAGTCGTCGCTGATCGCCGCTCTCAGCGCGGCCAAGCCGAAGATCGCCGACTATCCGTTCACGACCTTGATCCCCAACCTGGGGGTGGTGACGGCGGGGGACAACGTGTTCACCGTGGCGGACGTGCCGGGGCTGATTCCCGGGGCGTCGGAAGGCAAGGGGCTCGGGCACGAGTTCCTGCGGCACGTGGAGCGGTGCGACATGCTCGTCCACGTCATCGACTGCGCCACCATGGAGCCCGGGCGCGATCCGATCACGGATTACGAGGTGATCGAGGCGGAGCTGCGGGCGTACGGGAAACTCGACGACCGGCCGCGGATCGTCGTGCTCAACAAGGCCGATGTGCCGGACGCGCGGGAGCTGGCCGAAATGGTCACGCCCGAGTTCGAGGAGCGGGGGCTGCAGGTCTTCACGATCTCGGCGGCCACGCATGACGGGCTGCGGGAGCTCACGTTCGCCATGGGCGAGTGGGTGGCGGCCGCGCGGGCCAACAAGCCGATCGAGGAGCCGACGCGGCTCGTGATCCGGCCCAAGCAGCTCGGCGACACCGGGTTCCGGGTACGCCGGGTCAACGAAAACCTGTTCCAGGTCACTGGTGAGAAGCCGGAACGGTGGATCAGGCAGACGGACTTCACCAACGACGAGGCGGTCGGGTACCTCGCGGATCGGCTGGAGCGGCTCGGGGTCGAGGAGGAGCTCGCCAAGGCAGGTGCCACCGCGGGGGCCGAGGTGGTCATCGGGTCGATGGAGGGCGGGTACGTCTTCGACTGGCAGCCCACGCTGAACGCCGAGTCGATCCATCGCGGGCCGCGCGGCTCCGACAACCGGCTCGGCTAGGGCGAGAGATACGGCCCTGCTGGCTTGTGGCCCCGGGCCGCACGCCGGCCGGGCACCCGGGGTCCCCTCTCGGCCGGGTCCGCCGATGGTGCCGGGCACCCGGGTTCCGCTCTCGGCCGGGTCCGCCGATGGTGCCGGGCACCCGGGTTCCGCTCTCGGCCGGGTCCGCCGATGGTGCCGGGCACCCGGGTTCCGCTCTCGGCCGGGTCCGCCGATGGTGCCGGGCGTTGCCGATGGCTACGGCCTGCTGAGCTGCCGAGCGGTTGGGGGCGACCCGGAAGGAAGTGCGGGGACAGTCGGGCGTGCAGGGCGCCTAAAGGACTGCCCCACAGGGTGGGGCAAACGGCGTCGTGGGGCTGGGGACGATTGGGCCGGCTCTGGCGGGCCGGCCCCGCGGCGCCGGCGCGCTGGGCCCCGAAAGCGCGGGCAGGCTGACCCCGGCAGCGTGTGGCGGGCTGGGCCCGGCGGTGCCGGCCGGCCCCATGAGAGGTTCGCCGGGGCTCCGGGAATGTCGGCCGCACTGTGGGTCGGCTTGGCCGTGTGGGTCGGCCGGGCCACGAAACCGGTGATGGCGATGTGGGCGGAGCGGGCACAGGGCGCGGTGGTGGTCTGTGCGGTTGGCGGGCCTTGTAAGCGTGGCCGGCGGGCGCGGGCGGGTTAGGAGTTGAGGGTGGCTTCGGCGCCGCCGTCCGCGTACAGGATCTGGCCGGTCATGAAGGAGTTGCCGGCGCTCACCGTCCACGCCAGCAAAGACGCGATGGCCGAGACCGGACCAGGGAAACCGAGGGGCTGCGGCATCGTGGCGGCCACGAGGTCGCTCGTGGCCGGGTCGGCCAGGAACGTCCTGCGGGCGGTCTCCGTGTCCACCACGCCCGGCGCCACCGCGTTCAGCGGGATGCCGGCCCCTGCCCAGTCAGAGGCGACGGCGGCGCTTCTGAGCCACTGGTTGAGCGCCAGTTTGCTGGACGGGTAGACGATGCGGCCCCGGCCCGCTTCCACGGCCGCCGCGGCGGCGGCAGCGGCGGCCTCCTCGTCCAGGGCGAGGCAGGCTTTGACGATGCGCTCGTCCGCGGCCACGATCGCGCTCAGCGAGGACACCGCGACCGCGCGGGGCCGGTCTGACTCGATCAGGAGCGGGCGCAGGCCTTCCAGGGTGGCGAGGGTGCCGAAGAAGTTGAGCCGCACGGTGAGCGGGGACGGCAGGCCGACACCGGCGACGGCGACCACGCCGTCGATCCTTCCGCCCGACACGGCCCTGACCTGAGAGGCGAGCCGTTCGCGGCCCTCCGGGACGGCCAGGTCGGCGATCACCTCGGCGGCGCGCACGTCGCAGCGGATCACTCTCGCTCCCGCAGCCGCCAGATGGTCCGCCGTGGCGGCGCCTATGCCCGAGGCGGCGCCGGTGACTACATAGGTTCGTTCACTCATGAATGAATGACTACATCGAATGAAGTGATGCAGTCAATGTAGTAATGTGCGGAACCCTGGCTCGGATAGGCTTCGAGACGTGCGGGAACAGATCAGCTCAGCGTCGAAGGTCGTTGTCAAGGTCGGCTCCTCCTCGCTCACCACCTCCCAGGGAATGATCGACGTCGATCGTGTGGACGCCCTGGTGGACGTGCTGGCGGCGCGGCGCCGTACCGGGACGCAGCTCATCCTGGTCTCCTCCGGGGCGATCGCGGCGGGCCTCGGCCCGCTCGGGCTGAGCGCGCGACCGCGCGACCTCGCCACCCAGCAGGCGGCCGCGTCGGTCGGCCAGGGTGTGCTGGTGGCCCGCTACACCTCCTCCTTCGCCCGGTACGGCCTGCGCGTCGGCCAGGTCCTGCTGACCGCCGACGACATGATGCGGCGCGCCCACCACGTCAACGCCCAGCGCACGCTGACCCGGCTGCTGGAGCTGGGCATCGTGCCGATCGTCAACGAAAACGACACCGTCGCCACGGACGAGATCCGCTTCGGCGACAACGACCGGCTGGCAGCGCTGGTGTCGCACCTGATCAGGGCGGACGCGCTGGTGCTGCTGTCGGACGTGGACGCGCTCTACGATGGCCCGCCCAGCCGGGGAGGGGCGCGCCGGCTGGCCGAGATCCGCGGTGCCGAGGACCTGGCAGGGGTCGAGCTGGGGAGGAACGGCGCGAGCGTCGGCACCGGCGGCATGGTCACCAAGGTGCAGGCCGCCAGGATCGCCACCGGGGCCGGTGTCCCCGTGGTGCTCACCGCGGCCGCTCACGCGGCCCAGGCGCTGAGCGGTGCAGACGTCGGCACCTACTTCCACCCGGGCGGCCGTCACCCCGGCACGCGCCTGCTGTGGCTCGCGCACGCCACCACGGGGCGCGGCCGGCTCCACCTCGACCAGGGCGCGGTCGAGGCCATCGTGACGCGCCGCAAGTCGCTGCTGCCGGCCGGGGTGACGTCCGTGGAGGGTGAGTTCGCGGCAGGCGATCCCGTGGACCTGTGCGGACCCCAGGGGCTCGTGGTGGCCCGCGGGCTGGTCAACTTCGACGCCGTCGAGATCCCTGACCTGCTCGGACGCTCCACGAGAGAGCTGGCGAGCGCCCTCGGTCCGGAATATGAACGCGAGCTGATCCACCGTGACGACATCGTCATACTGGAAGCCCACAGCTGACCCGTCAAGGCTTTGAACAGCGGAGCGTAGCCATGAGCACAGAGTTCCTGAAGGTCGCCCAGGCGGCACGAGAGGCCGCCGCCGAGCTGGCCCCGTTGCCGCGGGCGCCGAAGGACCGGGCGCTGCGCGCCGTCGCCGACGCCCTGGTCGCGCACGCGGCCGAGATCGTCGAGGCCAACGCCAAGGACGTCGAGCAGGCGAGGGCCCAGGGCACGTCCGAGGCGATGATCGACCGGTTGCGGCTCGACGAGGCCAGGATCGACGCGATCGCCGAGGCCGTGCGGCAAGTGGCCGACCTGCCCGACCCGGTCGGCGAGGTCATCCGCGGCTCCACCCTGCCCAACGGGCTGGAGCTGCGCCAGCTCAGGGTGCCGCTGGGCGTGATCGGCATCATCTACGAGGGCCGTCCCAACGTCACGGTCGACGCTGCCGCGCTCTGCCTCAAAAGCGGCAACGCCGTGCTGCTCAGGGGCTCCTCCAGCGCCTACTCCTCCAACACGGCACTGGTCAGGATCATGCAGGACGCGCTGCAGGACACCGAGGTGCCCGCCGGGGCCGTTCAGCTGGTGCCCGGGCAGACCCGAGACTCCGTCAAGGAGCTGATGCGGGCTCGCGGCCTGGTCGACGTGCTGATCCCGCGCGGGGGCGCGTCGCTGATCAACTCGGTGGTCGAGGAGTCGACGGTGCCGGTGATCGAGACCGGCGTCGGCAACTGCCACGTCTATGTCGACGCCGAGGCCGACGTGGATCTGGCCGTGCAGATCCTGGTCAACGCCAAGGCGCAGCGGCCGTCGGTGTGCAACGCGGCCGAGACGTTCCTCGTGCACGAGGGCATCGCGGACACGTTCGTGCCCAAGGCGCTTGAGGCGCTCGCCGAGGCAGGCGTGACCGTGCACGGCGACGAGCGGATCGCCCGCTACGGCGCGGGCGTCGTGCCCGTCACCGAGGACGACTTCTACGCGGAATACCTCTCGCTCGACATCGCCGCCGCCGTCGTCGGCTCGCTGGAGGAGGCGGTGGCGCACATCAGGCGCTACGGCTCCGCGCACACCGACGCCATCGTCACCCGGTCGCAGAAGGCCGCCCGCAGGTTCGTGGCGCTCGTGGACTCGGCGGCCGTGGCGGTCAACGCCTCGACCAGGTTCACGGACGGAGGCGAGTTCGGCTTCGGGGCCGAGATCGGCATCTCCACGCAGAAGCTGCACGCGCGCGGGCCGATGGGGCTGCCCGAGCTGACCTCCACCAAGTGGGTCTACACCGGTGAGGGGCATATGCGCACGTCAGAAGGCACGGTGATGCCGTGCTGACCGGCGTGTCGGCCTGACCGGCGCCGTTCGCGGCGGCTTGACTGGGAGGCATGGAGATTGTCGTCGCCCTCGTCTTCTCGGCCGCTGTGTTGTTCGGCGCCGACCGGTTGCTGCTCTGGCTGGAAAGCCGCGGCCACGTCAACTGGCGCAGGAAAGGCCGCAGACGGCTGTCGGACGAGCCCGTGGGCCGGCTCGACAGCATGCTCTCCGACCACACAGGCCGATAAACCATCGGCGTGCCGCAAGCGGCAACTCGTTTCCCGGCGCTAGGGTTGTGTCCCTTATGGGCGCGCCCGGCGGGGAGGGACGGTGAGCAAGCTCGGCAAGGTCGGGCCGTACACCCTGGTCGAGCGGCTCGGCCGGGGCGGGATGGGCGAGGTCTACCTCGCGACCACCCGCCGGGGCGAGCGCGTCGCGCTCAAGGTTCTGCACGACCTGGTAGAGGACGAGACCTCGCGTATCAGGCTCGAGCGCGAGGTCCGAGCGCTGCGCAGGGTCGAGAGCCCGTACGTGGCCAAGGTGCTGGACGCCGACCTGGACGGTGCGCGGCCGTACCTGGTCATGGATCACATCGAGGGTGCCACGCTGCTGGAGCGGGTACGCCAGAGCGGCCCTCTCGACGTCTCTGACCTGGTCGACCTGGCACAGGGCATCGCGACGGCGCTGGCGATCATCCATGCGGCCGGAGTCGTGCACCGCGACCTCAAGCCGGGCAACATCATCATGGGCTCCGGCGGGCCCGTGCTCATCGACTTCGGGATCGCGCAGGTGCTCGACGCGACCCGGCTGACCATGACGGGCACGTTCCTCGGCACTCCCGGCTACACCGCTCCGGAGATCTTCGCCGATGAGCACGTCGACTCGCCGGCCGACGTGCACGCGTGGGCCGCCACGGTGGCGTTCGCGGCCACCGGGCGGCCGACGTTCGGGCGGGGCACGGCCGAGGCCCAGATGTACGCGGTGCTGAACGGGCAGGCCGACCTGAAGGGCGTGCCCGTGCAGTTGTTGCCGCTGGTGCGGGCCGCGCTCAACCGGGAGCCGGGCAAGAGGCCGACGGCGGCGTTGCTGGCCGACCGGTTGTCGCGGCTGGCCAAGGCCACCAGCGCCACGGAGACCGAGCCGGCCGCGCCCTCCGACACGGCCGAGGAAGCAGGCCGGGCGACACCCGTGCGCAGCCGTACCGCTGAGGACACCGGCGCCAAGTCCGCCCGTGGCCGGCCCAACAACACAGGCGCGGACGGGAAGGTGCCCGCGCCACGGCGGCGTCCGGCCGCCGACGCCGGTCGTGCCGGTACGGACGGCAAGGCGGCCACGGCACGCAACCGGACGGGGACTGACGGAGCCGCGGCGCGCGGCGGGCGCACGGGCACTGACGGAGCCGCGGCACGCGGCCGTACAGGGTCTGACGGAGCCGCGGCACGCGGTCGCACGGGGGCCGACGGGACCGGGGCACGCGCCAGGACGGGTGGCGCGGACGGGGTCGTGGCGCGCAGCCGGATGGACGGAGCCGTGGCGCGGGCCAGGACGAGCGCGGAAGGCAAAGTCCCCGCGCCCCGCGCCCGGGGAAGCGCGGAGGGGAAGAACACGGGGCCGCGCCAGCGTGCTGCGGCGGCCGTCCGGAGCAGGGCCAGGCCGCAGAGCAAGCGCACGACGGAGTCGCACACCACGCTGCCCGCGGGCAACGGCGCCCTGCTGCTCCTCGCGGTGCTGGCCGTGCCGTGCGTGGTGACCTCGGTGATCTGGCCGATCGCCTCCATCGCGATCACGACCGTATTCGTGGTGCTGACCAGGACGTTGTGGATGAGCCACTGGCTGATCAGGAACCGCAGCTCGCCGCGTACGCGGGTGGCGCTGCGTGTGCTGCTCTTCCCGCTGGCGCTGACCGGGGCGGCGGGGACCGCCGTGGTGTGGCCGGGCGTGCCCGTCGCGGTGGCGTCGGGCGGGGCGCTCTGGGTGACCGGCGGCGGTGAGATCTCCGGCGACTGGTGGCAGCAGCCCGCGCCCGTGACGGTGGCGGGCGTGGTGTTCGGGATGCTGTGCGGCGGCATCACCGGGCGCGAGATCGAGCGGATCGGCGGCCGGCTGCCGGATCTGCGCAGGGAGGGTTTGCGGGCGCTGGCCGTGCTCGGCGGGTTCGTCGCCCTGTGCGCGGCCGCCGTACGCGCGATCGCCCTGCTGCTCTGACCTGGGTCAGCTCGTTCCGGGCCCGCCGCCCGGTAAGGGCGGGCGGCGGGCCGGACGCGGTCGATCAAGCGGGATCGGCCGCGTGCGGCGGTCGGTCTAGCCCTGCCCGCCGTCGCGGCGCGAGAAGCGGTTGAAGATCCGCTCGCCCGCGTTGACGGCGCCCTCGGCCACGTCGCGCAGGACGCCGATGAACGGGTCCTGCGACTGCGACCAGGACGCGCGGTAGGACTCGGCCGCCGCCTTGATCTCGTCGGTCACTCGTGCGTTGGGGTCGTCCTCCCTGCGAGGGTAGTCGCCGCCGATGATCCGGTCGTACTCGCCGCTGCGCTGCCACTTGTCCAGCTCGGCCACGCGCACCACGGCGAACGGGTGCGTGGTGCCGAGCAGGTTGAGCACCTTGAGGAAGCCGTCGCGAAGGTCGCCCGCGGTGTCGTATTCCTGGTACTGCTCCAGGAACGCCTCGATGTTCATCTCGTGGGTGTAGTCGCCGCCGGCGAGCTTCATCAGCGCCCTCTTGCCCGCTTCGGGGTCCTGGCTGACGAGCAGGCCGCCGCGGTCGGAGGACAGCTCCGACTTGCGGTACCACTCCTCCAGACCCGCGACGATCGCCCGCAGGCCGATGTAGCCGAGCGGGATCCACGCGACGCGGGCGGCGAGCATGGTGAGGATGTCGAGCATCGTGCGGTAGACCGCGTGCCCCGACAGGATGTGCGCGGTCTCGTGGCCGATGACGAAGCGCTGCTCCTCCTCGTTCATGAGGTTGAGGAGACCGGTGGTCACGACGATGAACGGGTCGTCGAAGCCGATGGCCTTGGCCTGGACTCGCGGGTCCTGCTGGATGTAGATCTCCGGGATCCGGTGCAGGTCCAGGATGTAGGCGGCGTCGCGGCCCATGTCGTAGACGGAACGGAACTGTGTTTCGCTCACGCGCACGGCCGACGCCAGGTACATCAGGCGAAGGCGGCGTTCGCTTACGAGGCCGGACATCTGCTTGAGAACCGTGTCGAACCCACTCAACTTACGCAGAGCGACCAGCGCGGACCGGTCTGCGGGGTGTTCGTAGGCTCGGGACGAGATGCCGGGCAGTTGGACGCGGTTGCGGTCCGGGGTGGTCGTCATGCCCGGCATGCTACGTCCGCAACGGAAGCGATGCGCGGGCATCGTCAAGGGGGGTGCCATCATGTTGTCGTAAGGTGTCCGCGTAAGGTCCGTTTCATGATGAATGCGCCTGGTGTGCAAGGGATTAGGCGAGTAGGAGTGATGGGCGGGACGTTCGATCCCATCCATCACGGGCACCTGGTCGCCGCCAGCGAGGTCGCCCACCATTTCGAGCTCGACGAAGTCGTCTTCGTGCCGACCGGACGTCCGTACCAGAAGTCGGAGCGCGAGGTGTCGGCCGCCGAGGACCGCTATCTGATGACGGTGATCGCGACCGCGTCGAATCCGCGGTTCTCCGTGAGCAGGGTGGACGTGGATCGGCCGGGGCCGACCTTCACCATCGACACATTGCGCGATGTTGCCGAAATCTACGGTCCCGACGTGGAGCTCTACTTCATCACCGGCGCCGACGCGCTCGGCGCCATTCTCGGCTGGCAGAACGCCGATGAGTTGTTCGAGCTTGCTCACTTCGTCGGCTGCACGCGCCCAGGCCACACGCTCCACGATCCGGGGCTGCCCGAGGGCAGGGTCACGTTGCTGGAAATTCCCGCCCTCGCCATCTCCTCGTCGGAGTGCCGGCAGCGGGTGGCCAAGGGCGAACCGATTTGGTATCTGGTGCCCGACGGAATCGTCCAGTACATCAACAAACGCGGGCTGTATCACAGCCACGGATGAACGTCTCCGTGCCGTAGGTGAGGGGTTTCGGGGCGGAAGGGTACCCTCAACATAAGGGCATGCTGCCGACACAGGAGGACAGACCCGCATCGTGACCGCATCTGACAGATCCGTCCAGCTCGTGCGCATCGCCGCGGAGGCGGCGGCCGACAAGCTGGCCGATGACATCCTCGCCTACGACGTGAGCGAACAGCTCGTCATCACCGACGCCTTCCTGCTCTGCTCCGCCACCAACGACCGCCAGGTCCGCGCCATCGTCGATGAGATAGAGGAGCGGCTGCGCACCGAGGCCGACGCCAAGCCCGTGCGCCGTGAGGGCGAGCGCGAGGGCCGCTGGGTGCTGCTCGACTACATCGACATCGTCGTGCACGTCCAGCACGAAGAGGACCGCACGTTCTACGCGCTCGAGCGCCTGTGGAAGGACTGCCCGGCCATCTCGCTGCCGGAGAGCGTCATGCAGGCCAACCTCCAGCGGGCGCGCACTTGAGCAAAAGGATCGTATGTCTGCGGCATGGGCAGACTTTGTGGAACGTTGAGCAGCGGTTCCAAGGACACTCCGACATCCCGCTGGACGAGACCGGTGTCGCACAGGCTGCGAGGGCCGCGTCGCTGCTGGCCTCGCTGCGGCCTACCCTCATCGTCTCCTCCGACCTGCAACGGGCCAACGACACCGCGCTGGCGCTCGGGCGTGTCGTCGGGCTCGACGTCGCCGTCGACAAGGACTTCCGCGAGCGCGGCGGCGGCCAGTGGGAAGGGCTGACGCGGGAGGAGATCGCCGCACGCTGGCCCGTGGAGTACGCCGCCTGGGAGGCCCCGGACGGCGAGCCGGTCACGGACGTCGCCGCACGTGTGGCGGCGGCCATGCGGCGGTGGGCGGGCCGGCTCGACGACGACGGGCTGCTGGTCGTGGCCTCGCACGGCGCGGCGCTGCGGCTGGGCATCTGCGAGCTGCTCGGGCTGCCCGAGGAGTTGTGGCCGGCGATCGGCGGGCTGGGCAACTGCTCCTGGTCCGTGCTGCAGGAAGGGCGCAAGGGCTGGCGGTTGCTCGAGCACAACGCCGGGACCCTGCCGGAGCCGATCCACAGCGACGACCGGCCGGACGCCGAAGCATAACCATCCCGTACGGCTCGGGGGCCGTACGGCGGCGGATCTCGGGCGAAGGAATCGGCGACAGCGACGGGGCGTGGCGGCCGGGTTCGACGTGCACCCGCCGCTCGGCCCGGTGACACGGTGATGATCAGCGTGGAGCGCCTGGGCGCGCAGCGGTGCCGGGTCGTGGAGGGGCGGGGGCCGGGGGCGCGGCGTAGTCCTTGAGCACGATGGCGTTCGGTGCCGTCAACCTCCTGATGAGGCCCTTCACCGGCAGGTGCGACAGGACGCGCATGGCCTGGTTGCGCCGCCAGATCTGGGACCTCTTCCGGGGGACCAGGTAATCGGCGGCTCCCCGCGCCTGCTTCTGGCACGTTTCGACGTAGGGGCGTAGCTCCCGTTCGTAGCGGTCGAAGGCGGTGCGGTGGTCGGGCGCCGCCGCGAGCTCCCCGGCCAGCACGTACGCGCCGATCATGGCCAGGCCGGTGCCCATCCCGCCCGGGCCGGGGGCGTGCGCCGCGTCGCCCAGCAGGACCACCCGGCCGGACGACCAGCGCGGCAGCACAACCTGGGCGGCGGGGGCGAAGTAGAAGTCCTGCGCCGTCCACATCGCTCTGAGCAGGGACGGGATCTCCCAGCCCAGGCCGTCGAAGGCGGTCGCGATCAGCTCGCGCTGGCGTCGCCGGTCGCGGTGGTCGTACGCCTGAGGGGGTGAGGCGAAGTCAAGCGCGGCCCTTGTCTCACCGCCGGTGCGCATGATGGTGGCGCAGCGGCCGGGGGTGCTGTACATCAGGCCCTCGTGGTCCAGGCCGTACGTGCCCGGGACCGAGAAGATCGCACCGTGCATTCCTAGGTGGCGCAGCTCGGCGGGTTCGTGGAAGGCCAGGTCGCGAACGGTGGAGTGGCTGCCATCCGCGCCCACGACCAGGTCGAACGTGCGGGGCGGCGACTTCTCGAAGGTCACGTGCACGCCGCCGTCAGTCTCGGTCACTGTGGCGATGGAGTCGTCGAAGATCCACTCGGCGTTCGACGTGCCGTGAAGGATGCGGCTCAGCGTGCCGCGAAGGATCTCGACGTCGCCGCTGAACACGACGGACGGGAGGCTCGACAGGCGCTTGCCGTGAGCGTCCACGATCATGATGTCGCCCATGCGGGTCTGGACGTCCTCGACGGCCTGGCGGATGCCCATGCGCGTCAGGATCTCCACCTGCGTGGCGCCGCGGAAGTCGACCGCCTGGCCGCCGGGGCGGAGGGTGGGGGCTCGTTCGATGATCGTGGGGCGGTTGCCGTGGCGGGCGAGCCAGTGGGCGAGGGCCGGTCCGGCGATGCCGCCGCCCGAAATGAGGATGTCGAGGTCGCGCATGACGGGCTCCTAGGCAGCGAATTTACGATGTACGCGGACCATAAGATGCTGGCGCATGATGCGGCAATACGCGATGTATCGCACTAGTGCACCTGATGTCTCCCATGTGGTTGGATGTGGGCTGGTGCACTAGGGCGGAGGAGGCCAGCGTGAAACGGCCGGACATTCCGTACCTCCGGATCGTCGAGGAGATCCGGCGCCGGATTACGAGCGGGGAGCTGGCGGCGGGCGACAAAGTGCCCTCGACCCGGCAGATCGTCCGCGAGTGGGGCGTCGCGATGGCGACCGCCAGCAAGGTGCTTGGCCGGCTCCAGGAGGAGGGGCTGGCCCGGGCCGTGCCGGGAGTCGGGACCGTGGTGGCCGGGGCCGAGCGGCGGCCGCCTCCGGAGGACCTCACCAGGCAGCGCGTCGTGCGGGCCGCCATCAAGATCGCCGACGCGGAGGGTCTGGCCGCCGTCTCCATGCGGCGCATCGCCGCCGAACTGGGTGCCTCCGCCATGTCCCTCTACCGGCACGTGGACGGCAAGGACGAGCTCATCCACCTCATGGCCGACGCCGTCTACGGCGACGACCCGCCCCCCGCGCCGGCGATGAGCGCTTCGCCACACGGCCACCCCGTCAGCCCGCAGACGGCGCCTGCCCAGCCACGCAGCGGTCGGACGCAGTCGGAGACCCGCGCTGTGATGCCGGGTGGACGGGTGCAGTCGGAGACCCGCGCTGTGATGCCCGGTGGACGGGTGCAGCCGGAGACCCGCGCTGCGATGCCCGGTGGACGGGTGCAGCCGGAGACCCGCGCTGCGATGCCCGGTGGACGGGTGCAGCCGGAGGCGGGACGTGCGGTGTCCAGCGGGCCGCGTGGCTGGCGGGCGCAGGTGGAACTGGTGCTGAGGCAACAGTGGCGCATCCACCGCCGCCACCCCTGGCTGACGCAGGCCGTCTCCCTGACCAGGCCGCAGTTCGTACCGAACGGCATGGCCCACACCGACCGGCTGCTGCGCGGGCTGGACGGGCTCGGCCTTGACGCCAACACCATGCTGCACGCCGCCGTCTCCCTCATGAACTTCGTCCGCGGCACCGCAGTGAGTCTGGAGGCCGAGGAGCAGGCGCGGACGGAGACGGGGATCACGGACGACGAGTGGATGCGGGCCCGGGAGGCCGAACTGGGTGAGATGCTCGCCTCCGGCGCCTACCCGACACTGGCCAAAGTGCTGGCACAGCCGGGACTTGACATGGACCTGGACTCCCTCTTCGAGTTCGGCCTGCGCCGCCAGCTCGACGGGCTGGCCGTACTGGTGGCCAGAGCGCGGGACGGGCGGCGCGATTAGGCGAATCGGAGCGGATGGCTATATGCTCTCGGAGCGCCGCAACGGGTGGACTCGGAGCGGTGACCAGGGGCTATAGCGCAGTTGGTAGCGCGCCTCCATGGCATGGAGGAGGTCTGGGGTTCGAATCCCCATAGCTCCACCCACGCTCGATATTCGATCGTGTCGAGCAGATCGTCGAAGGGAGGTCGGAAGGCGCTGTCGCCGATCCGGCCGCCCTTGATCTTTATGTCGACGAAGATGGCCTCGAGCCCGGCCGCTCGGCCCTGTTCCAGCCGACAGCAGTTGCCCCAATACTCGGATCATCAGCATGGACCAGGCAGATCATGCGGTGTCCGGTGATCATCGCCGAGCGTGTCTTGCCGGATTTTCTGGTGCGCAAGCACAGCCGAGCTGGCGGGAGATGTGCTTCGGGCGGGGGCTTATGTCCACTCTGGTCATGGGTTCTCCTGTGGACCGGGCGGCGGTCCTACGCCGGTACGGTCGCCGGCTCGTCTTCTGGACCGGCCGCGGGGACCTCCTGGCCGTCCAGGACCTTCGCGGCGCGGTCCTTGTCGATGTCGCCTTCCCAGGCGGCGATGACCACGGTGGCCACCGAGTTGCCGAGCAGGTTGCCGGCCGCCCGGGCCATGCCCATGAACCAGTCCACGGACAACACCAGGACCAGACCCGCGACCGGGATCGTCGGAATCGAGGCGAGTGTGGCGGCGAGCACCACGATGGCCGAACCGGGGATGCCGTGTGCGCCCTTGGAAGTGACCAGAGCCACGAGCAGCACCACCAGCAGGTCGCCGATGGACAGCGGCACGCCGGTGGCCTGACCGATGAAGACGGCGGCGAGGGTGAGGTAGATCGAGAAGGCGTCCAGGTTGAAGGAGTAGCCGGTCGGGATGACGAGGCCGACCGTGGACTTCTTGATCCCCATGTGCTCCAGCTTCCGCATGACCTGCGGGAGCACGCTGTCGGACGAGGCCGTGCCCAGGACGACCAGGACCTCCTCGCGGAGGTATCCGATCAGCTTGAAGATGTTGAACCCGGCCAGCTTGGCCACGAAACCGAGGATCACCACGACGAAGACCACGACCGCGGCGTAGAACAGCACGACGAGCCAGCCCAGCCGGACCAGAGCGTCGCCACCCGAGTTGCCCGCGGTGACCGCCACCGCGCCGAGCACGCCCAGCGGGGCGAGCCGCACGATCAGCGAGACCACCTTGAACAGCACCTCAGTGGTCGCCTCGATGAACTGCCCCACCGGGCGGGCCTTCTCCCCGACCAGCAGCAGCCCGCAGCCGAACAACACGGCGAACAGCAGCACCTGGAGCACGTTGCCCTCGGCGAAGGCGCCGACCACCGACGAGGGGATGAGCCCGAGGACGAAGCCGACAGGGCCGCCCTCGGCGAGCTCGGCGGCGTTTTCCTGCTGGGCCGCGAGCTTGGAAGCGTCGAGGCTGGCCGGGTCGACGTTCATGCCCGCGCCCGGCTGGAAGACCAGGGCGAGCACCAGGCCGAGCACCAGCGCGATGGTGGTGATGACCTCGAAGTAGACGATCGTCTTGAGGCCGACCCGGCCGACCCGCTTGAGCTCGCCCGCTCCCGCGATGCCCGCGACGACCACGCAGAACACCAGCGGTGCGATGACCATCTTGATGAGGGTGATGAAGCCGTCGCTGAGCGGTTTGAGCTCGGCAGCGAAGGCCGGGAAGAGCAGGCCGATCACCGCGCCGATGACGGCTGCGACGAGGACCTGGCCGAACAGAGACGTGACGAACCTTCGCACGGTGCTCCCTATGCCACACGCCCGCGGCCCCGCCGCGCGCACGCTCGGAAGTGGCCGCTCGAGCGCCATTGCTGATCGGGGGTTACGACGGGAGTACGGAATGTGACTTTCCCGTCGTGGACAGCACCCTACGGACGGGCAAATGCGTCGTCTAGGGGACGAAACCCGCTCGAAACGCAGATAACAGCGAATTTACGTAACTCGACAAACCGGGTGCCGGAGACGGGCATGGTCAGCGGCCTTTCTCGTAGACGAGGAGACCGGGGGACAGGCCCAGGGGGACCATGATCAGCTCTACCGTCATGGCCTTCCAGGCGTAGTAGAGGTTGACGGCCTTGTTCAGGTAGACGAAGGGGAGGTTGAACAGGACCTGGCGCAGGGGGAGACGACGGCGTCTGGCCGCGTAGAGGAGGGCGGGGGTGGTGAGGAGCAGCTCGCTGCCCGCCCACCAGGCCATCGTGCGTGCCACCGGCTCGTGCAGGCCCAATGTCAGGATCAGCGGGGTGGCCCACCACAGCGGGGCCAGGAGGATCTCCAGGAGTGCGACCACGATCCAGGTCGCCAGCATGGGCTTGCCGGTGAGGAGACGGGGGAGATGCAGGCGGACGTTCTGCATGAAGCCCGCCATCCAGCGCCACACCTGCTTGCGGAAGTAGGTGAGGGTTTCCGGATCGGCGGCCCAGGCCATGGCGTCGGAGACGTAGACCGCCCTGCGGCCCTCCAGTTGCCGGCTCCAGGTGAAGTCCATGTCTTCGACGATGGTGCGCTCGGGGAAGCCGCCGAATGCGGTGAGGCTGGCGCGTCTGAACACCGAGCAGCAGCCCGAGCAGACCAGGGGACTGTTGGCGAGCTGTTGGATGGGACGGTGCCAGTGGAAGCCGAAGAGGTATTCGGTGGATCTGCCGCGCTCCCAGGGGGTGCGGGTGAAGCGGGCCTGTACGTTGCCCGCGGCCACGCCCACCTCCGGGTCGTCGAAGGCGGGCTTGATGCGCTCGATGTAGTCGGGGGCGAGCACGGTGTCGGCGTCCACGGCCAGGACCAGGTCGGTGTCGCAGTGCGGGAGCGCATAATTCTGCGCCTTGGCCTTGCTGCCCAGGTTGTGGGGTGGGCGCA
This sequence comes from Nonomuraea polychroma, assembly GCF_004011505.1. Lineage (NCBI taxonomy): Bacteria > Bacillati > Actinomycetota > Actinomycetes > Streptosporangiales > Streptosporangiaceae > Nonomuraea > Nonomuraea polychroma. The sequence goes on along the minus strand of NZ_SAUN01000001.1, from coordinate 6,694,110 downwards.
GGACCGTCACGCCGTGGGCGGCGGCCACCTCGCTCGTGCGGTCGGTTGAGCCGTCGTCGACGACGATGACCTTCTCGGGCGGGACGGTCTGGGCGGCCATGGACCGGAGGGTTGCGGGGAGGCCGTGCTCCTCGTTGTGGGCCGGGACGATGACGGTCAGGGTCTTCACCTGCGCCTCCTGCGCAGCTTGAGCGCGATCAGGGTCGCCAGGCCTACTGTGGCGTAGATGATCAGGCTGAACCCGAGCATGGGCGGGCCTCCGGGCATCTCGTCATTCCTTTCGACGGAGGGTGGGTGGGTCCGAGGATGCCGGGTTGGGCAGGCTCGCCGTCGCGCCGAATCGCATTCTGTGGAGGACGCGACACAACCGCCCGGCGCCCGTGTGATCAGGCGCCGGGCGGACAAGAGGCGATCGTCAGGTGCAGGCGGCGCCGTTGAGGATGAAGGCCGGCGGCTTGGACGTGTTCCCGTTGTGGGTGGCCTGGAAGCCGAACTGGGTGGAGGCGCCCGGTGCGAGGGTGCCGTTGTAGCCGGCGTTCCTGGCCGTGACCTGACCGGAGTCGGGGGAGATCGTCGCATTCCACGCGGAGGTGACCGTCTGGCCCGCGGGCAGCGTGAAGCCCAGCGACCAGGACGAGAGTTGCGTGCTACTCGTGTTGGTGATCGTGACGGCGGCAGTGAAGCCGGTGTTCCACGTGTTCATCGTGTACGTGACCTTGCACGCCCCCGGAGGCGGCGTGGTCGGGGGCTGCGACGGGCCGCCGCCCCCGGTGTTCAGCCCGAGGAACGCGATCGCGGCCGCGGCCATCCCGCTCTGGGGCACGTTGTGCCCCACGCCCTGCAGGCTGATGCCCTCGACCGCGACGGTCGTGCCGGTGCCGCCGTACCTGGTCCGCGTCCAGTTCGGCTGGGGCTGGTCGGTGAGGCTCGGGGTGTGGCTCAGGCCGTGGACGTTGGTCCACTGCTTGATCTGCTCCTGGAAGTTCGGGTAACGCAGCGTGGAGTCCTCGGTGCCGTGCCACACCTGCATACGCGGGCGGGGGCCGCTGTAGCCGGGGTACGCGGCGCGTACCAGGTCGCCCCACTGCTGCGGGGTCATGATGCGCTGGCCGTTGGCGCACTGGCTGTTCCAGCTCGACCCGTCCGTGGTGGCGAAGCAGCCGAAGGGCACGCCTGCGAAGGCCGCGCCGGCCTTGAACACGTCGGGGTAGGCGCCCAGCAGGACGTTCGTCATCATGGCGCCGGAGGACGCGCCCGTGGCGTAGGTGCGTTCGGGGTCGGTGTTGTAGCGCTGCTGGACGTACCTGACCATCGAGACGATGCCCACCGGGTCGCTGCCGCCGTCGTGCCGCAGCGCCTGCGGCGAGGAGACGTCGTAGCAGGAGCCGCTCCTGGTCGCCGACGGGTAGATCACGATGAACTTGTGCTGGTCGGCCAGTGAGGCGAACTCCGTGCCCGAGAAGAAGGCCGGGCCGGAGCCCGTGCAGTAGTGGACGGCGACGAGCAGCGCCGGGCGGGCGGGAATGCCGTCGGGGACGTAGAGGTGCATCCGTAAGTTCGTGGGGTTCGTGCCGAAGCCGGTCACCTCCGTCAGCTGCGCCGAGGCGGCCGGCGGCGCTGTGATCAGGCTCGCGGCGACGAGCGTCAGCGCGGCGATCACGGCGCCCGCGATTCGGGCTGTCACCTTCATGGGACTCCTTCCTGTCGTGAAATATTGCGACTAGACAATGAAAGTTTCATGGTGGCAACATGCCTGATGGGATCCCTGTGAGTGTCTCTTGTAGGCCGGACGAGGGCAGGGATCGAGCGGTGAGCGGTTAGAAACTTTCGGCGAGCGGTCGTCCTCAGGCCGTCAACTCCCGCCACCACCGCTCCCGGTGCGTGCTGCGCAGCAGCCGGTTGTGCAGGCGGTGCAGGACCTTGGCGTTGTGGGTGTTGACCTCGATCTCCTCCGCCGAGGCCAGGCGGCGCAGGGGGCGGCCACGGCAGGTGGAGCAGTCGCACGTGCCGTCACTGAGCCGCTCGACCGGCACGAACTCCAGCCGCTCCGGCACGAACGCGCTGCGCGCACCACCGCGCCGCCAGCCGCCACGAATTTCGTGAGGTTCCGGGTAGAGGTGACGCAGCACCTCGCGCACGCCGATCGCGGCCCACTCGGCGCCGTGCGCCAGCGCGGCCAGTGCCGGCACGCCCGCCGAGAGCAGGGGGAGCGGCAGCGGCCGGTACGGCGGCCCGTCCTCGACGACCAGCGCCACCGGCGTCCCGTAGTCGGCGATGGTACGCAGGAGAACCGGCCGGTCCTCGGCGACCCACCGCGGGTGCACGGGAAGCACGGCGATCACACTGTCCCACTGGACGGCCTGTTCGAGGGTGGCGTGCAGGGATTCATGATCCCCTTTGCCGATATATCCGGAATCGGTGAGCGGGGCCGTCGCGCCCGCCTCCACCTGGTCCGCGATCCAGTCCGCGGACAGCCGGGCCGTGCCCCGTACTCGCGCCGACCCCGCGTAGCGCCGCCGATCGGCGAGCAGCGGCCCGTCATAACCGCTCCTGCGCGCCATGCGGACGGCGTCGTGCCCGGCCTGTCCGGTGAAGACCAAGCCGGAGCCGGGATGCCCGGCCAGCGTCACCGCGTCATAGACGTCCCTGACGCTGACCTGGACCAGCAGGCGGTCGCGCAGGTCCATGGCGCCCTATCCGGGGCGGGGGAGTCTTTAGAGCGAAATATCCCCATAAATGAGGGGTTCAGGCGCTCCCGTATCGTTCCGCGAGCACCTTCGCCGCGCCCGCCAGCCGATCACGCAGCTCGCCAGGAGCCAGCACCTCGGCGTCCACGCCGAGCCTGAGGAACTCCCCCATCGCATGCTCGATCGACTCGATCGGCACCGTGACCTGCGTCCAGCCCTCATCGTCCGGCGGCCGCGCGGTCTGCCGCGCCGCCGCCACCACGCCGGGCGTCATCAGGTCGGCCAGGCGTTCGAGGCCGCGCGGCGACAGCCGGACCACCGCCTCGCCCCATCGCAGCTTGGCCTCGAACTCGGCCAGGTACCCCTGCCAGTACGCCGCCAGGTCGAAGCCCTCCGGCCGGGTGAAACCCTCCGCGAGCGGCTGCAGGTCGAGGATCTGCGAGACGCGGTACGTACGCACGTCCTCGCCGGCCCGCGCCACCAGATACCACCGCCCTGCCTTGATGACCAGCCCGTACGGATCCAGCCGCCGCTCCACCTCCTGCGGCGCCTTCCACCGCCGGTACCTGACCTGGACGCGCCGCTCGTTCCAGACGGCGTCGGCCACGGCCGGCAGGTACGTGAGCGGCTCCCGCTCCCGGTACCACGTGGGCGCGTCCAGCAGGAAGCGTTCCTGGATGCGCCCGGCCCGATCACGCAGTTCGACCGGCAGCGCGGCCATCAACTTGAGCTGCGCGGCCGTCACCACCGCGCCGAGGCCCAGCTCCGCCGCGGGGCCCGGCAGCCCGGCCAGGAACAACGACTCGGCCTCGTCAGCGGTCAGCCCGGTGAGCCGGGTGCGATAGCCGTCGAGCAACTGGTAACCGCCCTGCGGCCCGGCGTCGCCGTAGAGCGGGATGCCGGCCGCGTGCAGCGACTCGACGTCGCGGTAGATGGTGCGTACAGAGACCTCGAGCCGGCCGGCCAGCTCTCGCGCGGTCATCCGGCCGCGCGTCTGCAGAAGCAGCAGGATCGAAACCAGGCGAGAAGCACGCATATACGCTGACACTACCTGTCAGTGACTCCGGCCTACGGTCGGGCGCATGAACGACTTCGACTTTTTCGCCGGGCGCTGGAACGTGGCGAACCGCCGCCTGGTGAACGGCGCGTGGGACGAGTTCCCCGGGCATTCCGTGGCCACCCGGCACTTCGGCGGGGCGGCGAGCTTCGACGAGATCACCTTCCCGACCAAGGGCTTCAGCGGGCTGACCGTGCGCGTGTACAACCCGGAGACGCGGCAATGGTCCATCTACTGGGCCAGCAGCGCGCGCGGCGTGCTCGACACCCGGCCCATGGTGGGCGCGTTCGAGGGGAACAGGGGCGACTTCTACGGCGAGGAGACCCACGAGGGCAAGCCGGTGCGATGCCGGTTCATCTGGACGGTCATCGACCAGGACACCGCCCGGTGGGAACAGGCCTTCTCTGACGAGGGTCAGGAGAACTGGGAGACGAACTGGATCATGGACTTCACGCGCGCGTGACACCGTGGAGCGTGCCGGCCGGGGCCGCGTCCGCGGAGCTGCGTACCCACAGAACCGCTGCCACCGCCAGGGCCGCGATCAGCACCACGAGCCCGCCGACCACGACCACCCACCACCAGGCCGACCTCGGGGGCTTCGTCTCGTAGTGGGAGACGTCGGGCAACATGTCCGGCGTGTACGGCAGGCGCTGCGTGGATGGCGGGTCCTGTGCGGGCGACTCCGTGGGATGGGGGTAACGGTGCCTGATCGTCTGATCGGGATCCGGTTCCTGCCGGTCAGGCTGATCTGGGTTCATGATCCCCTCGAGCACACTGCGGAGTGTCGGGTTTTCCGCCCACATTGTCACACTCTCGCCTGCTCTCCCGTCCAGGTGGCATGACATCTGTACTCGTAACGGGAGCCAGCGGCCGGCTCGGTCACGCGTTGCTCGAGAGGCTGGTCGAGACCGGGTTCGAGGTACGGGCGGCCAGCCGGGCCGCGCGGGCTCAGGGCGGCCCGGTGCGGTGGGTCGTGGCGGACCTGGTCGCCGGCCGGGGAGTGGCCGACGCGGTGGCCGGGGTGGACGTGGTCGTGCATCTGGCCTCGGCGCCGTACAAGGGCCGCTACACGCGCCGGGTGGAGCTCGACGGCACCTCGGCGCTGCTCGCCGCGGCCCGCCAGGCAGCGGTGGGACACCTGCTCTACGTCTCGATCGTGGGCGCCGACCAGGTGCCCTGGGGGTATTTCCGCACCAAGGTGCGGGCCGAGCGACTCGTCCAGGACGGCGGCGTGCCGTGGACGATCCTGCGGGCGACGCAGTTCCACGAGTTCGTCGAGCAGGCGTTGCGCGGCATGGCCCGGCTCGGCGTGCTGGTCGCCGATCCGGGCATTCCGGCGCAGCCGGTGGACGTCCGGGACGTGGCCCGGCACCTCGTGTCCCTGATCGAGCGCGGGCCGAGCGAGCAGATCGAGGAGTACGGCGGCCCCGAGGTGCTCACCATGGCCGAGGTCGTCGAGCCCTGGCTGCGGGCTCGCGGGCTGCGCAGGAAGGTCCTGCGGGTACGGTTCCCCGGCACGCTGGGCCGGGCCTTCCGTGCCGGCCACCTGACCACGAAGGCCCAGCCCGCAGGCGAGATCACCTGGGACGACTACCTCAGGAACCGTCGCTGAAGGGCGGGCGCTGCGGGTGCTGCCAGCCGGGCGCCTGCTGCTGGAAGGGCGGCTGCGGCGGCTGCCCCCACGCGGGCTGCTGCTGCGGGCGCCCGCCGGGCCCCGGGGAAGGCGCTGGCTGCTGCTGGGGCCGCCGCGCCACCACGGCCCAGATCAGCAAGCCCGTGCCGACCATGCTGAAGATCAGCGAGATCACCGTCGAGACCAGGATTGCGAGTTCGAGGCCGAAAAGGTCGCCCAGCAGCTGGATCACGGGACGCCGCGCGGCGTTGAACACCACCCCCACGATGAGCGCGACGCAGCCCATGATCCCGATGATCGCCGCTCTGCCGTGATCTCGCCGGCGAGCCGCCATCAGGATGATGCCGACGACCGGGAGAAGGCCGAGGAGGAAAAAGCCGAGGTAAGCGACGATGTCGTTCAGCAAAGTGACTCCGAGGGTTGATGCGATGCGGAGGACGACGTTACGAGGGTTTGCGTAGGTCTTCCACGGCCCGGCTGATCGAATCCAGGTCCAGTGGACCCTGGTAACGCACGCCGTTCAGGAAGAGCGTCGGCGTGCCGCGCACCCCGCTGTCGCGCCCCGACGCCTCGTCGAGCGCGATCCTGGAGACGTGTCTCGGCACGTCCGACCACGGCTCGACGTCCAGCTGGGCGGCATAGTGCGCCAGGTCCTCGTCGGTGAGGAAACGCTGGTTGTCGTAGAGGATGTCATGCATCTCCCAGAAGCTGTCCTGATCGGCCGCCGCCTCGGCGACGATCGCGGCAGGCGCGGCCCGGGGGTGCAGGGTCCTGAGCGGGAAGTGCCGGAACACCAGCCGCACGTCGGGGTTCTTCTGCCGGAGCTCCTCCAGGATGGGATGGAGGCGGCCGCAGTAGGGGCACTCGAAGTCCCCGTACTCCACGATCGTGATCCTGGCGGCCTCCGGCCCCCGCACGTGGTCATCAGGCCCGACGGGCACGGACAGGATCTCGGGCAGTTCCTCGCCGGGCTCGGCCTCCGGCGGCGCGCAGACGCCGCCCCGGTCCCACGCCATCCGGAAGATCACCCATCCCAGCGCGGCGGCGAGCAGGGACCCGGCCAGGATCCCGATCTTCGCCTGGGCGTGGATGGCCGGGTCGTCGAAGGCCAGGTCCACGATGAACAGCGCCACCGTGAACCCGATCCCGGACACGGCGGCCCCGCCCAGCAACTGTCCCCACACCAGGTTCCCCGGCAGGATGCCCCATCCGAACCTGAGCGGCAGCCACGTGCCGAGCGAGATGCCGATGAACTTCCCGAGCACCAGCCCCAGCGCCACGCCGATGGCGACCGGGGACGTCAGCGCCGCCCGCAAGGTCTCCCCGTCGAGCCGCACCCCGGCGTTCGCCAGCGCGAACACCGGCACGATCACGTAGCTGGTCCACGGGTGCAGCCGCAGTTGCAGTCGTTCGTTCACGGACACGGCCCTCTGGACCCGCCGGGCGGCCTCCCTGGCCGCCCGGGCGCTCGGCTCGCTCGTGAACTCGTGCACCGCCTCGCCGGCCATCAGCAGTTTCTGGTCGGTCGGCGCGTACACGAAGACCAGGACGCCCAGCGCGATCCCGATGAGCGTGGGGTGGATCCCGCTCTCCAGCGTGGCCACCCAGAGCCCGAACCCCAGCACGATGTACGCCGGCGCCCGCCAGATCCGCAACCACCGCAACGTCATGATCGCGGCCAGCAACACGGCGGCGGTCACGAGCGCGGGCAGCGACAGGGTCTCGGTGTAGAACAGGGCGATGATGATGATCGCCAGCACGTCGTCCACGATGGCCAGCGTCATGAGGAACGCCCGCAGGGGGTCGGGGCACCGGGCGCCGACGACGGCCAGCACGCCCAGCACGAAGGCGGTGTCGGTGGCGATCGGCACGCCCCAGCCGCCGGCACCTGGCCCGCCGGCGTTGAGCAGCAGGTAGATCCCGGCCGGCACCAGCATCCCGCCGAGGGCCGCCACCGCGGGCACCGCGATCAGCCGCCGATCCCGCAGCTGCCCCAGCCGCATCTCGTAGGAGACCTCGAGACCGATGACGAAGAAGAACAGCGTCATGAGGCCGTCGTTGACCCAGTGCCGCAGGTCCAGCGAGAAGACGGCGTCGCCGAAGGACAAGCCCATCGGCGTGTGCCAGAAGGCCTCGTAGGTGTCCCCCCACGGGGAATTCGCCCAGAGCAGGGCCAGGGCGGTGGCGACGAGCAACATGCTCGTGCTGCCGGCCTCGGTCCTGAAGAAGGCTCGCAACATCCCAGATCTCCCCCCCGGAGACCTGATCCTAGGGTTGCTGGAAGAACAAGTTGGACACCGCATCCCTGGCAAGCAGGAAACCGACGATGGCCAGGGACCAGCTGACCATCGAGGCCGAGTTCTTGGTGAGCCACGCCCGCAACCGCTCCAGCTTCGGCTCCAGCCAGGATGCGGCCACCGCGCGCAGGCCCATGAGCGCCAGCGGCGGCACGATCATGATGAGCACGTAGCCGGCGAGCAACGGCAGCCACTGCCCGGTGGGCAGGCCGGAGGTGGTCATGATGCCGACGGCCGCCAGGTACGGCACCATGGTCGCCACCTCGACCACTCCGGCCGTCAGCGCGAGCAGCACCATCACACGGGGGCCGCCCACGCGCGGCTCGAACCGGCGCTCCGGCTTGCCCAGCTTCGCCCGCCTCTTGGGGTCGAACTTGTAGCTGAGTGCGAACAGCCCCACGCCCAGCACGAGCTGCACCCAGTAGGCAGGGCGGCTGCGCAGGGCGTCGCCGAAGTTCTCCATGGTTGCCGACAACCCCAGCATCAGCGCGACCCCGACCAGGAAGTAGAAGGCCGCGATGGTGCCGAGGTAGATCAGCAGCCGTGCCACGCGGGAGCGTTCCGAGGCCAGCAGGAGGTAGATGGGGATGACCAGGGTGCCGAAGCTGGTGCTGTCGATCACCGCCAGGGCGGCGAGGGCGAGCATCAGTCCGATCGTCATGTGACGATCCTCTGGTCGCGGGGGAGCGGGCGCCTCCTCCACCAGGCCGAAACCGGCGTACATCCTTCGATGCACCGACCCGAGCATTTCCTCGAACCGCCGCGCCGGGTCGGCCCGCACCCTCGGCCTCGCCGGGGTGCGGGCCGCCTGACGATCAGAGGTTACGCAAGTACGCCAGCGACGGCGCGAAGAAGTACTCCCCGCCCTTCATCGTGACCGTCTGCGCCACCTGGGTCTGCGGAAGCGACATCTCCGGCTTGCCCCAGACCTTGGGGAAGGTCACCTTGATGTCGCGTTCGCCCTGGCCGATGACCGGGTCGTGACCGGTCGCCGGGTTCTCGAAGTCCGGGTTGTTCGCCCAGGTCTGCTGCGTGAACTCGAACTGGTTGATCAGACTGCCGTTGAACGCCATGAACAGCAGGCCGACCTCACCGCTCGGACGGTTCTCCGGCGGCGAGTCGTCCGACGGGTCGTCGGCGCGCTGCCCGTACGTCTGGCCGCGCCTGGCCATGATCACCTCACGACCGAACGAGCGCGGGTTCGTCTTCCTGACGTGCCCGCTGAACGGGCACTTGCTGCCGTCGTCCCCGTCATAGATGAAGTCGTTGGCCACCGGCCCGCCGCCCGCCTTGGCCTTGCTGGTCAGCGGCGTGCCGTCCTTGAAACGGCCGACCAGCATGGCGCCGGCCCGGTCGCGGTCGGCGTCGGCCAGGCCGAGGCCGTCTGCCAGGTCCCGCTCGATCTCCTTGAACGCTCTGACGTTCTGCTCCAGCTTCCTGAACACGAAGTAGCTGCCGTGGTGACGGACCGGGTTGGGCGCGAGCGGGTCCGGCACCAGCACGTTGGCCAGCGGGAACGCCGGGTCCCATTGCTTGCGCGGCTCCCGTTCCACCTCGTCCTTCAGGAACAGCGGCTGGCTGCGGCCGTCCACGTACCCGAAGTGCTCGATGCCGTCGCCGGCCGGGTTGCGCATGCCCTGCCCGGTCTCCTCGCCGAGCAGGCGGGCGCTGTCCGGCAGCTCAGCGAGGATCTCCTCGCGCAGCGCCGCCACCGACTCGGGCTCGGCGTCGCCGATGAGGATGACGGCGTGGATCTCCCGCTGGAAGACCCACTCCCACTGGTCCACCGGCGGGTCGTCGACCTCGGTGATCCGCCGTTTCATGCCGTCGCGGAACACCTTGTCGCCGAACTTGCGCACCTCGTCCAGTGAATGGCCGAGGTCGATGTACCCGGCCTTGCTGATGCCGATGCCGACGTACGGCGTGCCGGGGCGGCCGCGGGCGGCGAACTCGCGTACCTCCTCCAGGTGCTTACGCGCCGACTTCATCTTGGTGGTCGCGATGTGCCGCAGGAACGCCCGGCCCTCGGCAGGGTTGTTGAACCGGACGAACAGGATGGACATGTGCTCGCGTACGTGCGCGCGCAGGATGTTCGGCTGGAGATTGTCGAGCATCGCCTTGGTGTCCGCGTTGAGCGTGGCCGAGTCCCAGGCCAGGGGTCGTTCATTGTTCAGGTCGACAGGCATTGCCGAATCCCTTTCCCCGTTTCCGAATGAAATCGGGCCCCCAAGCGCGTCCCGGAGATCCAACGCGCCCCACCCAGTAAGACTCCCACACGTCTAAGAAGGTTTCCGGAATATGAGATTTGTTCTACTGCGGAAGTCGTACCGTGACGGCCTCCCTGGGGACGATGGCCCGGGGTCGTTCCGGTGGAACCGTGGTCAGCATGGACGCACTGCGCAAAGCCTTGGGCGGGCTCTCCGCGAGCTACGCTCTGGTCTTCTTCACAGCCGTGTTGCTGCACTCCGGGATCACGCTCGGCCCGCTGAGCCAGCCGGTGATCGTTCCTGCCGTGATCGTGGAGACGCTGTGCGGCCTGGCCATGCTCGCCGGGGCGTACGGCGCGCTGGCCGGGCGGGCGTGGGCTTGGGACGGGCTGATCTACACGCACGCGGCCGCCCTGGGCGGTGTGCTGATGGGCATGCTGGCGGTCGCGATGAATCCGTCGGCCGTGGCCACCACGCTGCTCCTCTGGTATCACGGCACGATGGCGGCCGTGCTGGCCGGCGGCCTCGGCGCCGCCTTCTACGTCTCCCGGGTGCGCCCTGTCACGACTCCAGGGTCCGCAGGTATTCGGCGGCTTCGTCGACGTGCTCCTCGGTGAACACGCGGATGCCGTTCGACTCCAGCAGTGCCGTCGTGACGCCCTGGCCGGGTGTGCGGCGACCGCGGAACGTGCCGTCGTAGATCGACAACGCGCCGCACGACGGGCTGCCCTCTTTCAGGACCGCCAGCCGGATCCCGAAGGACCGGGCGACCGCGAGCGCGGCCTGCGCGCCCGCCAGGAACTCGGCCGTCACGTCCGACCCGTCCGTCGCCAGCACGCGGGCGGCGCCGGAGAGCACGGCCGCCCCACCCGCGCCGCCCTCGATCTCGGCGGCCGGGCGCGGGATCGGCAGCCCGCCCTCCACCTCCGGGCAGAACGGCACCAGCCGCCCCTCCTCGCGCCACCCGGCGAGCCAGGCGTCCGAGCTGGTCTTGGCGCCGCCGTCGTAGCGCACCCGGCGACCCATCAGGCACGCGCTGACGAGGATTTTCTCCACGTCTTCGATCCTATGAGCGCGATCGGGGAGCGACCCACCCGGGCGATACCCTTACCCACGATGAACACCACCGTCTCCACGATCGTCATCGCCGGCTCGCTGCTCCTCATGCTGGCGAGCCTGATCGTCGCGATCCGCGACCGGCCGATGGGCATGGTCCTGCTGATCGGCTTCATCGTGCTCGAGGTGGCGGTGCTGGTGCAGCTGGGGTTCGTGATCGCGGCGGTGGCCAGGGGCGAGGGCCCCGAGGACAAGGTCACGCTGTGGGGTTACCTCATCGGCCAGGCCGTGATCCCGCCGGCCGGGGTGTTCCTGGCGCTGGCGGAGCGGAGCAGGTGGGGGTCGGCGATCCTGGCCGTGGCCGGATTCGCGATCGCGGTGATGACCGGCCGGCTGCTGCAGATCTGGCAGGGTGTGGCATGACCGCGTCGTCCTCCATCGGCACCGGTCCCGGACGTGCCCTGATCGCCGTCTACGGGCTGTTCTCGCTCGCCGCCGGGGCGCGGGCGACCGTGCAGATCGCCGGCAGGTTCCAGGAGGCGCCGCTGGCGTACTCGCTGTCGGCGTTCGCCGCGCTGGTCTACATCGTGCTCACCGTCGCGCTCTGGCGCGGGGCCCGGGGCCTGGCGCTGGTCGCGCTCGGCATCGAGCTGGCGGGCGTGCTCGTCATCGGCACCGCCAGCCTCCTGGACCCGGCCGCCTTCCCCGACGAGACGGTCTGGTCGGCGTACGGCAAGGGTTATCTGTTCATCCCGCTCGTGCTGCCTGTCGTCGGCCTCTACTGGCTGCTGCGGCGAAGGCGTTAGCGTCCGGCGTGCCCGGGCAGTGGCACATCCCATGAGCACGATCGAGCACTCAATAGACGTCGAGGTCCCCATCAGGGTGGCCTACAACCAGTGGACGCAGTTCGAGAGCTTCCCCGAGTTCATGGAAGGCGTGGAGTCGGTCAAGCAGATCAGTGACACGCGGACGGCCTGGATCGCGGAGATCGCCGGAGTGCGGCGCGAGTTCGAGGCCGACATCACCGAGCAGCACCCGGACGAGCGGATCGCCTGGCGCAGCACCGACAAGCCGCACCAGGCCGGGGTGGTCACCTTCCACCGGCTCGACGACAACACGACCAGGGTCACGCTGCAGATGGAGTACGACCCCGAGGGGTTCGTCGAGACCGCCGGCGACTGGCTGCAGCTGGTCCGCCTGCGCGTGGTGGGCGACATGAAGCGCTTCAAGGCCTTCATCGAGTCGCGAGGCGGCGAAACGGGCGGCTGGCGCGGCGACGTACCGGGACCGCATCAGCGCGGCTCGATGTACGGCGACAGCGACGAGCGGGTGCCGCCCGGCACGGTCGGCGGCGACAACCTCCCGCCCTCCGGCACCCTTCCCCCTCCTGGCTCGACGCCTCCCGGCACCGAACCTCCGGAGGGTCCCCGTCCGGTGATGTGAGTCATCCCGCGGGAGCCGGCTAGCCCCTAGCGCGGGCGAGCCAGGAACAAACGTGTGTTTCGGTCCTGTTAAGATAACCATTCATCCCATGATTAGATGAGTGGAGGACCGTGCTCACATGAGCGTGCTCGCCCAGGAGCCAAGAGGCAGGCTCGCCCAGGAGCCACAGGGCAGAACCGCACCCCTTGCCTGGCTTCTCGTTCTGGGGATCGTCCTCGCCGCACTCAATCTCCGCACCGCCGTCACCAGCGTCGGCCCGCTCCTCGACCAGCTGGCCGGCGCGCTCGGCATGTCGAGCGTGGGCACCGGCCTGCTCACCGCCCTCCCCGTCCTGGCCTTCGCCGGCGTGGGCGTCGTGACCCCGGCGCTGGCCGGCCGGGTCGGGGAGCACCGGCTGCTCCTGCTGGCCCTGCTCACGCTGGGCATGGGCATGCTGGTCAGGGCGCTGGTCGAGTCAGCGCCGGTGTTCCTGATCAGCAGCGCGGTCGCGCTGTCCGGCGGGGCCGTCGGCAACGTGCTCATCCCGACGCTTATCAAGCGTCACTTCCCGGCGCGTACCGGGATCATGACCACCGTCTACACCACGGCACTCGCGACGGGCACCATGCTGGCCGCCGCCGCGACCGTGCCGATCGAGCGTGCCTCGGGGGACTGGCACATCGCGCTCGGCGTGTGGGCGGCCCTGGCCGCCGTCGCCGCCATTCCGTGGCTTGCGCTGCTGCGCAGTGAGCCGGAGCGGGACGCGGGCAACAGGGACTCGGGCGTCCGCCGGATGCTCGGCAGCCGGATGGCCTGGGTGATCGCGACGTACTTCGGCACCCAGTCGATGATCGCGTACATCATGCTCGGCTGGTTCGCCACGATTCTCGTCGACGGCGGCTACAGCACCTCACAGGCGGGACTGATCCTCGGGGTGTTCACCGCCCTGAACATTCCCGTCTCGGCCGTCGTGCCCATGGTCGCCGCCCGGTTCCGGGACCAGCGTCCCGTGGTGGTCGGGCTCGTGGCGTTCTACGCGGCGGGGTTCCTCGGGCTCTGGGTGGGGCCGATGTCGTGGGCGCTGGTGTGGGCGGTACTGATCACCGTCGGTATGGGGTCGTTCCCGCTGGCGCTGATGATGCTGGGCCTGCGCACCCGTACGGCGGAGGCCACGGCCGCGTTGTCGGCGTTCGGCCAGAGCGCCGGTTACCTGATGGCGGGTGCCGGCCCGCTGCTGGTCGGCGTGCTGTACGAGCTGACGGGGGGCTGGGCGCTGACGTACACGATGATCTTCGCCGTCCTCGTCGTGCAGCTCCTCACCGGCCTGTACGCCGGCCGCGACCGCTACCTGGAGGACGAGCGGGCGCTGGGACAATGACGAGGTGATATCCACAGCCGTCACCTTCCCCAGCGGCCAGGTCTCGGGCCGCTCTCAGATCGTCGGGACCGTGCCGGCGGGGGACCGGCACGGCCTCGTCGTCGCCGAGACCCCGTTCCACCCCCTCGACCACACCTGGCCCGACCAGCCCGCCGACCGCGGCACGATCGGCGGCGTGCCGGTGCTCGACTGCGTGACAGGGGCCCAGTCGAGCAGCTCGCCGGATTCCGGCGAGATCTTCCTGGGCGACGCCATCCCGGTGCGGCGCGGCGCCGAGGGCTGGGAATGGCTGGTCGTCCACGTGACCGACACGCCGCTGCCCGTGGGCGCCGAGGTGGACCTGGAGGTGGACGCCGGGTTTCGTGCGGCGCTGTCGGCCGGGCACACCGCCTGCCATCTGGCCGCCCTCGCGCTCAACGCGGCACTCGCCGGACGGTGGCGCAAGGAGGCGCCGCTGGACGGGCTCGGCCATCCCGACTTCGACCAGGCGGCGATCTCCTCGTCGCGGATCATCGAGTACGGCAGCGTGGACGTCTACCGCCTGGGCAAGTCGTTGCGCAAGAAGGGCTTCTCCGCGGAGGGCCTGGACCTTGAGCTGGCCGCGCAGCAGGTGAACGACCGGCTCAAGACCTGGGTGGCCGCCGACGCGCCGGTCCGCCTGGACGTGCCGGGGCCCGGTCTGACGGCCCGCCGTACCTGGCACTGCTCGCTGCCCGAAGGCGAGGCGTCGATCCCGTGCGGCGGCACGCACGTCACCCGGACGGCGGAGCTGGGCCGGGTCGAGGTCACCCTCTCCCTGGAGGAGACGACCCTGACCATGCACACCACCACTCGCGCCTTCTAGAGAGCCTGATCACTCCGGCGAACCCGAAACGCGGATCCGAGGCGAAGAACGCGTTGCACCCGCCCGAAAATCCGCGTCAGCATATGCTGACAAGCGGCCGGGTGTCAGCATATGCTGACAGCATGGAAGTCACCGAACTGGCCGAGGCGGCTGCCGATCGCGATCCTGGTGTGGGCCTGGCGGCGGTGGCCGCGCTCAGGACCCTGCTGGAAGAGCTGGAGGCGATGCACGTGTCGAACGCCCGCGCTCAAGGGTGGTCGTGGGAGCAGATCGCCGACGCGCTGGGGGTTCGGCGGCAGACCGCCCATCGTAAGCACGCTCACCGGACAAGGGGGTAGCACGGTGTTCGCCAGGTTCACAGAAGACGCCCGTAAGGCCGTGGTCAGGGCCGGGATCCTCGCGCTCGACGCCGGCCGACCGGCTCTTGAGGCCGATCTGATGGTGCTGGGGCTGGCCGAGGTGCGGCCGTTCACGCTCACGTCGTTCACCGCGTCCGCGAGCGACGTGCGGGAGCGGGTGGACGTCGGCGACGCACGGTCGTTGCTCGCCACGCTGGGGATCGACCTCGACCTGGTGCACCGCCGCACCAGGATCGGCGCCGACGCACCCGGCGCGTGGCGGTTGCGGCGCTCCCGGCTGCGGCCGCTCCGGGTCACGTTGTACGGGCCGCTCGGCCAGATCCCCCTGGCCATGCACGCCAGAAAGGTGATCGAGGTGGCCCAGTGGCGGCCCGGGCCGATCACCGGGGAGCACCTGATCTGGGGACTGCTGGCCGACTGGTCCAACGGCGCCGCCAGGATCCTTCGCGACTCCGGAGTCGACCTCCCGGAGTTGGTACGCGAGATCGGCATGCCGGTCCGCCGGGCCGCCTGACGTTCAGCCCGCCGGACTGAGGTGAGCGATCTTCTCCGGGTTGGCGAGAAGGTAGATGGTCTCGATCTTGCCGTCCGCGACCAGCAGTGAGATGACCGTGATCACCTTGCCTTCCACCGAGATCACGATCGCCGGCCCGTTGTTCACCTCGGCCACCCCGAAGGACAGGCCGGCGATCTCCGCCATGCCGATCGAGGCCATGAAGCGGGCGATGCTCGCCGGTGTGTTGATCGACAACAGGTAGCGGCCGACCTTCTCCGCGCCGGTGATGACCCGCAGTGCCGCCCTGGCCTTGCCGCCGCCGTCGCTGACCATCGTGACCTCGCTGGACAGCAGCTCGATCAGCGCGTCGAGGTCGCCGTTCGCGGAGGCGTTGATGAACCGCTCGGTGATCCGTCTCCGCTCCGTCCCGTCCACGTCGAACCGCGGGCGCTTTTCTTGCACGTGATCCCGCGCCCGCCGCGCCAGCTGCCTGGTGGCCGCCTCACTCCGCCCGATGATCTCGCCGATCTCCGCGAACGGCAGGTCGAACGCCTCCCGTAACACGAACACGGCCCGCTCCAGCGGTGACAGCGTCTCCAGGACCACCAGCAGCGCCAACTCCACCGACTCGGCCAGCTCGGCGCGCTCGGCGGCGTCGGGCGCGGTGCTGATCGGCTCAGGCAGCCACGGGCCGACGTACGACTCCCGCCGCGACTTCGCCCACCGCAGCCGGTCGATCGCCAGGCGCGAGGTCACCCTGATCAGAAAGGCCTTCGGGTCGTCCACCGTCGCCTGATCCACACCCGACCACCGCAACCACGCCTCCTGGACGACGTCCTCGGCGTCGGCGACACTGCCCAGGATTCGGTACGCGACCCCGGTCAACAGGCTGCGATGATCTTCAAAGGCGGACATAAACCTATGACGTATCACATCGTCTTCGGCGTGACACGGGCGCTTCGGGATTCCTATACACTTGGTGATCGCAAGGGGCTATAGCGCAGTTGGTAGCGCGCCTCCATGGCATGGAGGAGGTCTGGGGTTCGAATCCCCATAGCTCCACTCCCTGACGATTGAAGAGCCGCGGCCGCGAGGCCGGGCTCTTTTTTGTTGGCCCCATGGCGAATGTCTGGTTCATGACGAGGTCATGCCGGAGCGGTGATCGCGTCTCTGGTTCATCAGTGCGCTGACCAGCAGAGTTGTGGCCAGTCGATGTGAAGGAGCCATCATGGTCACCCTGCTTCAGCGTCAGGAACACCAGCAGACCACCTCCACCTGGCATGGTCCGCTCAGCTATTGCGCGGCCGCCATGGCGGTGCTCGCCGTGGTCAGCGGGATCGGCCTCGTGGTCGACGGGCGGACGGTGATGGGCGAGGGGGTGTGGCTCAAGCCGTTCAAGTTCGCGGCCTCGTTCGGGCTGTACGCGATCACACTGGCCTGGATGATCAACCAGGTGCGGCGGTGGCGGCGGACGCTGTGGTGGCTGGGCACCGTGACCGTGGCGGGCTTCATCGTCCCGGAGATCTCCGCCATCGTGTTCCAGGCGGCACGGGGGGTCCGCAGCCACTTCAACTTCGCCACCGGGCTGGACGAGACGGTGTTCATGGTCATGGGAGGCGCGGCTTACCTCGGCTGGCTGATGACGTTCGCACTGGGCGTCTTCCTGGTGCTGCAGCGCCGGGTGGACCGCGCCATGGGGTGGGCGGTGCCGCTGGGGCTGATCATCTCGCTGGCCGGCATGTCCGTCGGCTACCTGATGACCGCTCCGACCCCCGAACAGGCGCAGGGGCTGGCCGGCGGACTCGAGCTGGCGACGATCGGCGCGCACAGCGTCGGCGCGTCCGACGGCGGCGCCGGTATGCCGGTCACCGGCTGGGCGACCGGCGCGGGCGACCTGCGGGTCGCGCATTTCTTCGGCTTGCACGCCCTGCAGGTGCTCCCGCTGATCGCCATCGGGCTGCGCCTGCTCTCTCGCCGGTTCACCGTCCTGGACAGCGCCGCCACCCGCAGCGCCCTGGTGATCGTCGCCTCCTTCGGCTACGCGGGACTCACCGGCTTGCTGGTGTGGCAGGCCCAGCGCGGTCAGGCCCTCATCCACCCCGACGGCCTGACCCTGCTTGCCGCCGTCGGCCTGGTCGCCCTCGTTTCGGTGGGCGCCGGCCTGATCCTGGCCGTCTCCGCGCGGCGTGTCCGCCCCGGTGCCTGAGCGGGGGCTGAGTGAGACGCCCCCGGCCGGCGATCACCGGCCGGGGGCGTCTCGTAGGCTTCCGGAGTGCACAAGCGGTCAATGGTGATCACAGCCGTCGTGTTCGCGGCTTTCTCCAGCGTCTACGTGGTGGCCGGCTCACCCCTGGCACTGGTCACGTTCGGCGTGCAGGTCGCCTTCGTCCGACGCCGGTCGTGGTGGTTGCTCGCCGTGCAGGCCGTGGCGGCGTACGGTTCGGTGCTGGTCTTCGACACCTCCGTCGGGATCCTCGGCTTCGTCGGCGGGTCGTTGCTCCTGACCAGGCTGTGGCCGCTGGCCGTGGCGGTGGCGGGCAGCGCCGCCCTGCTCGGCCCGGTCGATCCGGTGATCAGCATGGTGCTGATCTCGCTGCTCGTCTACGGCCTCACCACCATGGTCGACCGCATCGAGCAGGTGAACGCCGCCCGCCTGTCGCTGGCCATGACCGCGGCGGCCGAGGAACGACTGCGTATCGCCGCCGAGCTCAACCAGGGCCTGGGTGAAGCGCTCACCACGATCGCGGCCGGCGCCCGCTCCGGCGCCCCCGATGTGGAGACGGCGCGCCGCTCGCTGGCCGACGCACGGGCCGCGGCGGCGGGCTACCGAGCCATGTCGCTGGCCCCGGAGCTCACCACGGCCAAGGCAATGCTGGTCGCCGCGGGCATCACCGCGGACGTGCGCATGAGTCACGCCGAACCGCTCGGTCCCGCCGGCGCGCTGCTGGCCGCTGTGCTCCGGGAGGCGGTGACCGAGATCGTACGGCGGCGCTCGGCCACCGCCTGCCTGATCGAGACCGTCGCGGAAGGCGCCACCGTACGGCTGCGCGTCTCCAACGACGGCGCGCGGACCGCGGACGACGAGGGCCTGCTCGACCTGCGGCCTCAGGTCGAGGCGGCGGGAGGCACGCTGACCGTCGGGATCACGGCCGACGCCAGGATGGTCGTGGAGGCCACGCTGCCCGGCACGCGACCGCCCGTCCAGCCCTCCTCCGACGCACCGCTGTCGATGGCATTGCTGGCGGCCGTGCTGGCCGGATTCTCGGTGAAGGCGCTGCTGCTCGCCGACTCGTTGTGGCCGCTGCCGTTCCTGCTCGTCATCGTGTTCATGCAGCTGCGCTCGGTCGAGGGACGCCACATGGCGGCACTGTCGATCATGGCGGTGCTGACGTTCGCGCCGCTCCCGCTGTTCGGGCAGGCATGGCTGGGTGTGGCGGGCTTCCTGACGGGGCCGATCCTGCTGGCCTTCCCATGGGCGGTGGCGCTGCCAGTGACGGCGGTGGTAGTGGCGATCGTCACCGTCGTGGGCACGTCGCTCGGCCTGCCGGTCCCGCTGACCGTCAACTACGCGATCAGCACGATCGTGACCGGCCTGGTCGTGTACGGGCTCGTCAGACTGGCGCAGCTGGCCAGGGAACTCCGCGAGTCCAGGGACGGCCTGGCCCGCGCGGCCGTCGTCGAGGAACGGCTGCGTGCCGCCCGGGACCTGCACGACCTGTTAGGACACACTCTGGCCGCGATCCTGCTCAAGAGCGAGCTCGCCCGCCGCGTGGAACCCGCGCGCGCCCGGAAGGAGCTCGATGACGTGCTCACCATGACCGAGCGGGCGATGGAGGACCTGCGGACGGTGTCAGGCGAGCACGGGAAGCTGTCGCTGGGCGCGGAGGCGGAATCCGCACGCTCCGTGCTGGCGGCCGCGGGCATCGAGGTCTCCCTCGAACTCGGTCACTCCGCCCTCGGCCAGGAGGTGGAGACCACGCTCGGCGCCGTGCTGAGGGAGGCCGTCACCAATGTCCTGCGGCACAGCTCCGCGCGCCACTGCTCGATCACGACAGCAGAGGGAGACGGCGTGGTACGGCTGAGCGTGCGCAACGACGGAGCGCGCGCCTCGAAAGGGCGCCATGGTTCGGCCGGGATCGGCAACCTCACCACCCGCCTGGCGGCTCTGGACGGGCGGCTCTCCGTCTCCCAGGAGGACGGCTGGTTCGAGCTGACCGCCACGGCCCCGACCCTCGCCTGGACCCCCGCGCCCGCCTAGATCCACCCGGCTTCCGCGGCGATGCGCGCCGCGTCCGTGCGGTTGCGTGCGTTGAGCTTGGTGACGATCGCGGTGAGATAGTTCCGTACGGTCCCCGCGCTCAAGAACAGCTGGGCGGCGATCTCCGGTGCCTCGGCGCCTCCAGCGGCAAGCCGCAGCACGTCGGCTTCCCGTGGCGTGAGCGGATTGTCGGCCAGGTTCCACGCGGTGACGGCGAGCGAGGGGTCCAGCACCCGCTCGCCCTGGGCGACCTTCCTGATCGCGGCGGTCAGCTCATCCGGCGGAGCGGTCTTCAGCACGAACCCGTCCACCTGGGACGCGAGCGCGCGGCGGAGATGGCCCGGCTTGCCGTGCCCGGTGAGCATGAGCGTGCGGCACTCCGGCAGCCGGGTACGCAGCTCGCCGGCCGCGTCGAGGCCGTCCATCCCCCTTGGCATGTCGATGTCCAGGACGGCCACGTCAGGCCGATGAGCCAGGGCGGCGGCGACCGCCGCGTCCCCGGAATCGACCGCCGCGACCACCTCGATGTCGGGTTCCAGGCCCAGCAGCGTCGCGAGGGCTTCCCTGATGACGTGCTGGTCCTCGGCCAGGAGTATGCGAATCACAAGGTCATGTCTACCAGTTTGTCCGGATCATGATGACGTCATGGCCGGGTCATGATCGGCTCTCTGGTGCGGGAAAGCCCAGATCAGCAGGCTTGTCCGCATGACAGAAGTGGTGCGGTTGAACGCGGTGAGCAAGGTGTACGGCAAGGGCCAGAGCGCGGTGGCGGCCCTGCGTGAGGTGTCCGTCGGCATCCCGAAGGGGACCTTCACCGCGATCATGGGTCCGTCGGGCTCGGGCAAGAGCACGTTCCTGCAGTGCGCGGCCGGGCTCGACCTGCCCACCGCGGGATCGGTGCAGCTCGGCGGCACCGAACTGACGGGCATGACCGAGACCGCGCTGACCGAGCTGCGCAGGCAGCGCGTCGGATTCGTCTTCCAGGCGTTCAACCTGGTCTCCTCGCTGACCGTGATCGAGAACATCACGCTGCCGCTCCGCCTGGCCGGTGTGAAAGCGGACGGGGCCTGGCTGGCGGAGATCGTGCGCAGGGTGGGGCTCGACGGGCGTGCCGGACACCGCCCCGCCCAGCTGTCCGGCGGCCAGCAGCAGCGCGTGGCGCTCGCCAGGGCGCTGGTGACCAGGCCGGAGGTGGTGTTCGGCGACGAGCCGACGGGCGCGCTCGACACCATGACCGCGCGTGAGGTGCTGGTCCTGCTGCGCGAGGTCGTCTCCACGCTGGGTCAGACCGTGGTGATGGTCACCCACGACCCGGTGGCCGCCTCATATGCCGACACCGCGCTGTTCCTGGCGGACGGCCGGATCGTGGACTCGATGAGCATGCCCGCCGCCGAGAAGGTGGCCGAGCGGATGACCAGGCTGGGGGCGTGGAAGTGATGATCTCCATCGCGTTGAAGACGCTCAGGCACCGCCGGGCGGGCTTCACCGGGGCGTTCGTGGCCCTGCTGTTCGCGGCCGCGTTGGTGACGGCGTGCGGGATGCTGCTGGAGACAGGCCTGCGCGGATCGGTGGCGCCCGAGCGGTACGCGGGCACGCCGGTGATCGTCGCGGGCGACCAGTTCGTCAGGGAGACGAAGGCGAGCGGGAAGTCCAAGGCCAAGCCGCTCTCCGAGCGCAGGTGGATCCCGGCCTCGATCGCCGAGGAGGTCAGGCGGATCCCCGGCGTCACCAAGGTCGTGACCGAGGTCACCTTCCCCTTCGCCGGGTTCACCGCGCACGGCTGGGAATCCGCCCAGCTCACTCCGTTCACGCTGGCCGGCGGCCGGGCGCCGGAGGCCGCCGACGAGGTGGTCGTGGACGCCAGGAACGCGGCGACGAAGATTCCCGGCTATCGGGTGGTCGGCGTCACCGCGCAGGCGCTGCCCAGCCAGGACACGATCTTCTTCGCCACCTCGGAGGCGCGTCGCCTGGCCGGGCGCGCCGGCCTGGTCACGGCCATCGGGGTCTTCCCCGAGGTTGACGTCACCGTCAAGGGCGCGCTCGCCTACACCGGCGACGAGCGCGGCGCGCTGGAGTTCCTCGACGCGGAGAGCGCCAGGGTCAAGCTGATCAGCCTGGGCGGCGCGCTCGGCGGCACCTCGCTGCTGGTGGCGATCCTGGTGGTGGTGGGCACGTTCGCCCTGTCCATTCAGCAGCGCCAGCGCGAGATCGCGATGCTGCGGGCCGTCGCCGCCACTCCCAAGCAGATCAGAAAGCTCATCGGCGGCGAGGCGCTGCTGGTCAGCGTGGCCGCCGGGCTGCTCGGCTCGGCCGCGGGAATGCTGCTGGGCTTCTGGTTGCAGGCCAGGTTCGTCGCGCTGGGCGCCATGCCGGCGAACCTGCCCCTGGTCGTCAGCCCGTTCCCGGCGCTCGCCGCGGTGCTCGCCACCCTGGCGGCCGCGTGGACCGCGGGCCGTGTCTCCGCCCGCCGCATCGCCAGGATCCGGCCGGTCGAGGCGCTGGGCGAGGCGGCACTGCCCGGCGGCAGGCTGCCGTGGGCGAGGCTGATCGCGGGTGTGCTCGCCGTCGCGCTCGGCGTGGTGCTGACGGCCGTGCTGTCCTCTCTGTCCACAGAGGCGGCCTCCAGCCCCGTCACCATGCTCACCGCGCTGGTCTGGACGATCGCGGTGGCCCTGCTCGGCCCGATGATCGCCCGGGTGGCCGCAGCGCTGCCGCCGGCCCCGGGAGCCGGTGGTCACCTGGCGTCGAAGAACCTGCGTGCCGGCACCAAACGCCTGGCCTCGGTGATCACGCCGCTCACCCTGATGACCGCGATGACGTGCACGATCCTGTTCGTCCAGGCCACGATGGGGCACGCTGCCCAGAACGAGGTGGACGCCGGAGTCAAGGCCGACTACGTGCTGGGCCCTGGCGCGGCCGCGGCCACCGCCCGCGAGGTGCCGGGCGTTCGCGCGGCCACGGAGGTGCTGCGTACCTCGGCGAGGATCGGCCTGGACAAGTTCAGCGTGCAGGCGGTCACGCCCGAGGGCCTGGACCAGACGATGGACCTGGACGTGACCGCGGGCTCGCTGGCCGGATTCGGCACCACGTCGGCCGCGCTCAGCCGCACCGCCGCCGAGCGACTGAACGCCGGCGTGGGCGACCGGATCGAGCTGACACTCGGCGACGGCACGCCCGCCGTGGTGAAGGTCGCGGCCGTCTACTCCCGCGGTCTCGGCTTCGGTGACCTGACCCTCCCCCACAAGCTGGTCGCGGCACACGTGGACGACCCCCGCGGCACCGTCCTGGTCTCCGGCGGAGACCGCACGGCGCTGGAGCGCGCACTGCCTGCCGTGACCGTACGCACGCAGGCCGAGGCGGCAGAGACCGGCACGTCCGACCCCGCGGTCAACTATGTCGCGATGGGGCTGATCATCGCCTTCTGCGCCATCGCCGTGGTCAACACGCTGGCCATGTCCACCTCGGCCAGGTCCCGGGAGCTCGCCCTGCTGCGTCTGGTGGGCGCCACGCGACGGCAGATCCTGCGGATGCTGCGCACGGAGACGCTGATCGCGACCGCGGCGGCGGTGGCGATCGGGACGGGGATCTCGCTGGTGACGGTGACGGCGTCCAGCGTCGGGATGACCGGGTCGGCCACGCCGTACCTGCCGCCGCTCACCTACCTCGGAGTGATCGCCGCTGCGGCGGCCCTGGCCCTGCTCGCCACCGCGATCCCGGCCAGGCTCGCCCTCCGGACGCACCCGGCCGAGGCACTCGGCGCCCGCGAGTGACCCCGTCAATGAGCGCCGGGCGGAGCGGTTCGAGCGCGGTGACGCCCGGCTCAAGCGTCGTACCGGGCCAGCTCGTCAGGTGTCGGAGGCTCGAAGATCGTCGCCCATTGGTCGAGCAGGTCACGGCTGATCGGCGCCGTACCCGCGTCGCCGGCCGCGTTGCGGCGCTCCAGGCGGCGATGCAGCTCTTCCAGCGGCACCGCGAGATAGCGCAGCTCGACGGTCGCGCCCAGCGCACGCGCGCCGAGCCGCATCGCCTCGCGTTCCGCACGTGCCCAGAAGCCGTACTCCAGGATGACGGTCTGGCCGAGCCTCAGCAGGTCCTGGGCGTGCCGCCAGAGCTGCCTCTCCAGCCGGTCGCGGGCCGGCTCGTCGTAGAGGTCGAGGCCAAGGTGCGCCAGCCATTCGTCCGGGCACAGCCGGACGGCCGGGATCTCGCTGGCCAGCCGCCTGGCCAGCGTGGTCTTCCCGGCGCCCGGCAGCCCGCACAGCAGGATCAACCGCCCCACACCTATGCTCGATCGCGTCACTTCACCCGACATATCAGGGAGCCCCATAAGTGGTGATCATCGCTCAGGAGACGTCGTTCGACGAGGCAGAGATACACGCGCTGCGACTCGGTCGGCTGGGACGTATGGACACGCGACATCGTACGGCCTGCTCGTGCGGAATGCGCAGAGCCGCTAGGCCGACAGCAGGCGGCTGAGCGTGTGGGGCAGCTCGTCGCGGTTCTGCGGGGTGACGGTGATCAGCTCCGCCTCGATGCGTGACTTCAACGACGGCCGGCTGCGCTGGTGGACGGTGGCCACGACGGGGATGTCGGCGTCGAAGAGCGCGACGCAGCGCGGCAGGAACGCGGGCGACAGCAGCTCCATCGGCCCGATCTCGTCGACGAGCGCGACCGCGCCCTTCGTGGCCAGCGCACGCTCGATGGCGGGCAGCGCGATGCGTTCGAACTCCGGCACGTTGACGCCGTACTTCCCCACCCGGGGGCCGGACATCCACGAGACGTGGGCCATGACCGCCTTCTCCCCGCCGAACTCCTCGATCGTGAAGCCGATCCGCCGGCCGTGCTCGCGTACCTCGTCGCTGACGAATCCGCGCACCGGCACGCCCGCTCCCTGCAGCAGCTCCGCCAGGCGGCGGATCACGGTGGTCTTGCCGGTGCGGGGAGGGGCGGTGAGCAGGATGTGCGGGCGCGACACGGGTCCAGGATGTCAGACCGGCCGCTTGCCGGTCAGCACCTCGAGGTAGTGCGGGTTCCGCATGATGCCGAGGATGTTGCCGAACGGGTCCACCACCGACGCGGTCACGAAGCCCTTGCCCTCGCCCTGTTCGGTGATCGGCTGGTATTCCTTGGCCCCCATGCTGAGCAGCCGGTCGAACGCGGCCTGCAGGTCGTCCACGTGCCAGTACATGATCGAGCCCGCGGGCCCGTGCGTCGCGCCCTCGGGGGCGAAGCGGCTGTTGATCAGACCGAGCTCGTGCTGGTAGTCGCCGAGGCGGAACTCGGCGTACGCGCCCGGGATGTCGTAGTACGGCTCGGCGCCGAGCAGCTCGGCGTACCAGCTCTTGGCCGCCTCGAAGTCGGCCGCGTAGAAGTTGAGCGTCGCGAATCCCCGCAGCATGTCGGTGTCCCTTCTCCGGTTCCTGATACTGCGATTCTCCCTGCCAAAGTGCTCACCAAATGAGCACTTTCAGCCGGCCCTGCTCATTCCTCACTCTGACGGCACCGGAGGGTGTGGGAAAGGGGACGGGCCGGAGGTCTTCACCTCCGGCCCGTTTCTATAGGGAGCGGTCAGTGGCGACCGCCGAGGGTCTTGCGCCAGTGCAAGCCGCCGGGCAGGTTGACCGACAACGTACGGCGGCCGTCCGCCGTCCGCGTCACCCGGAACAGCCGGTTGCCCCAGCTGTGTCCCACTCCGCCGCGGGACAGGTTCAGCCGGAACGGCCCGAGCTTGATCGACTTTCGGTAGCTCCAGCCCATCGCATTCCTCCTATGAGATTCGCGAGTGAGCCTCTGCTACCCCGACAAAGCGCGATATATCGGGTTTAGTAATGCCTGTAGTACTTGCGCTTTCCGAACGTCTTACCCACGTGGAAGCCGCCGGGCAGGCGCAGGGACACGTGCCGACGGCCGTCAGGGGTGGCCGTGACGTAGAAACGCCGGTTGCCGAAGCTGTGGCCGACTCCATGCCGTGACAGGTTGATCCGGAACGGTCCCACCTTGATTGACTTGTTGTAGTGCCAGCCCATGTCCCTCCTCGGTGTTCATGGAGAAGAACGACCGGCCGGCCTGCCGAGTTCCAGCCCGTGTCCCGCCAGGGCGTTCTCCGCTCCGGAACTGGTCGTGAGCTTTTCGCCCGGAACTGGATCTACGGTCTGTCCGGAGCCCGGCATACGGTGAGAGGGCTTGTCATAAGGGAAGGACTCCAGTCATGATCGTGATCGCCCATCTGAGCGATATCCACATCGGCGCCACACCCGGCAGCGTCGATCGCGCCAACGCCGTGATGCGCTATCTCGACGCCCTGCCCGGGGACCTCGACATGGTGCTCGTCACCGGCGACATCGCCGACCATGGGGTGGCGGAGGAGTATGAGGAGGCTCGCAAGCTGCTGACCTCCCGCCATCCCGTCCTGGTCGGTCCCGGCAATCACGATGTGCGTGAGGAGTTCCGCCGGGTGCTGCTCGGCCTGCCCGACCCCGGCGGCCGGCCGATCAACCAGGTGTTTCGCAGCTCCAAGGCGGTCTACGCGATGTGCGACTCCTCCATTCCGCCCCGTCAGAATCCGGGGCTTCTGGACGATGAGACGATCGCCTGGCTCGAGGGTGTGCTGGAGGGGGAGCGGGAGCTGCCGGTGTTCGTCGCGTTCCACCATCCGCCGGTGACGCTGCACAGCCCGATCGCGGACGCCATCATGCTGCGGCGGCCGGAGCCCTTGGAGTCATTGATCGCCCGGCACCCGAACGTGGCCGCCGTCCTGGTCGGCCACGCCCACACGGCGGCCGCGACCACCTTCGCCGGGCGTCCGCTGCTGGTCGGCCCGGGGGTCATCTCGACGCTGAAGCTGCCGTGGGAGGAAGGAGGCACGTCACCGGAAAACTGCGCCGACTATGACGTGCCCCCGTCGATCGCCTTCCACGTCTTCGACGACGACGGCCGCCTGACCACCCACTACCGGGTGATCCAGTAATCGGCGGGAGCGGCGCCGTCCGGTTGGAGCGGCGCCGCCCCTTGTCTCACCGTTCCGTGAGCTCCACGAACGTCACCGAGTGGGCGGGGAAGTCGTAGGTGAAGGACGAGGAGAACCCGTTCGCCCGCCACTCCACCGGCGCCACCCGCTCCGGCTCCGCGATCGAGTTCATGTCCGACGGCGCCCCGGTCAGCGACGTGACCTTGGCCGTCGGGCGGACCCGCAGCTCGCCGAGATCGACGGTGCTGCGGACGGCCGTGTCCTGGGCGTTGACGATCTTGAGCGTCACCGCGTCACCGTCCCTGGACGCCACCTGGTACAGCGGCTCCACCCGGCCACTGTCCACGAACTCGTTGACCTTCTGACCGTCCAGCCAGGTCGTGATCTTGCGTCCGCTCACCTCGATCTTCAGCCGGTGGTCCCGGCCGGTCTCGACCGTGGTGGCGGACGTGGCGATCGAGGACTTGCCGCCGTTCACGGCCTTCTCGATGGCGGACTGGGTGTTGTTCCAGCCGCCGACGTTCCACCAGTAGAAGGTGCCGGTGTCCCGCACGCCGAACATCACCAGGAAACCCTCGGCCCCGCCGGTCTTGCGGGCGGTCACCTCCATCGTGTAGTTCGACCAGTCAGCCGAGCCCGCCGTGGACCGGGCGTCCTCGACCAGGGCGGATTGCGCGTACGCGCCGTCCTGCACGGTCCACGTCCCCAGGGCGGGGGTCCACTGGGACGCGCCCGCCGAGAAGTCGTCCGACAGCAGGACGGTCCCGTCCGCCGCGGTCACCTTCACGTCGTCGTAGCGCACCTGGGTACGCCAGGCCCCGAGGCCCACCGCGCCCTTGATGTGCTCCTCCGGCTTCGCCTCGGCCTCGAACGAGCTCGGCACCACTCGGTCACCGACGTTCGTGGAGAAGAGCCGCTGCACGTGGTAGCTGGGAGAGCCGTACGCCTGGTCGTTGTCGAACCAGATGAGGTCGGGCGTCCAGTCCACGTAGTCGACGTTGGCCAGCAGCGGTGCGTACGAGGCCAGCTCGACCACGTCGGAGTTGCGCTCGAGGCCCGTCATGTACGAGGCCTCCGCCAGCGCGTTGTGGAAGGTGTTGCCGCGCGAGGCGTACTCGCCCACGAACACCTTCGGCCCGTTGCGGTCATAGGAGTCGTAGCGGTGGTTGTTGGTCAGGAACCAGTCGGGGTTGTTGTAGTAGTGCTCGTCGACCAGGTCGGCCTTCTGGTCGCGGGCGAACTGCCACATCCGGTCGAACCAGGCGCCTCCCGACGTCTGCCCGGAGTTACTGATGATCTTGATGTCCGGGTACTTGGCCCGGACAGCGTTCGCGAACTTCGGGTAGTTCGTGAAGAACTCGGGATAGATCTCCTCGTTCCCCAGCCCGATGTAGTCCAGCCCGAACGGCTTGGGATGCCCGAGCTCGGCCCGCTTCTTGCCCCACTCGGAGGTGACCGGCCCGTTGGCGAACTCGATCAGGTCGAGCGTGTCCTGCACCCACCTGGCCAGCTTGGCCTCGTCGGTCAGCGGCCGGTTCTCGCCGCAGCCGTTGACGCCCACCGACAACACCGGCAGCGCCTCGGCCCCGATGTCCTCGGCGAACTGGAAGTACTCGTAGTAGCCGATCCCATACGTCTGGTTGTAACCCCAGAAGTTGAAGTTCGTCGGCCGCTCCTCGACCGGGCCGATCGTCTCCTTCCACTGGTAGATGCGCCGCCGGTCCTGGTTCAGCGAGTACGGGTCGTACGTGCCGACGTTGGTCACGCAGCCGCCGGGGAAGCGCAGGAACCGCGGCTTCAGGTCGGCGATCATCCTGGCCAGGTCCGTCCGCATGCCGTGACCCTTGAAGGTGTCATGCGGGAACAGCGAGACCATGTCCAGGTCGGTCCGCCCGGCGGGGGCCTGGACGATCAGGCGACCGGCGTCCGTGGTGGCCGACGCCGTGAACGAGGCCTGGTACTTCGCCCAGCCGCCCGCCTTGACCTGCAGCGTCGCGGTGCCGAGCACGGTGGTCCCTTCCTCGACCGTGACCGTCAGCGGCGCGTCCTGCGCCCGCCTGGCCCACAACGACAGGTCGTACCGCTTGCCCGCCTTGAGCGGCAGGCCGCGGTTGAAGCCCGCGTTGCTCACGCCCGCCGTGCCGTCGCCGGTCACGTCGAGCCGCAGGTAGTTGCGGTTGTTGGGGTTCAGGGGGTCTTCGCCGGTGACCGCGAGGGTGGCGGTGGCGCCGCGCTCGGCCTTGCTCCACGCGGTCAGGCCCGTGTAGGAGCGCTCGTCGACGGAGTTGAACTCGAACGAGCGGTTCTGCACGAGCTCGGCGTAGAGCCCGCCGTCGGCGGCGTGGTTGATGTCCTCGTAGAACACCCCGTAGAGGTTCGGGCTGACCTTGGTGCCCTTGGCCTTGGCGTCCACGGTGAGCTTGCCCGACAGATATCCCTCGACGCGGAACTTCGTCGCCTCCGTCCCCATGACGAGCTTGCCGTCGCTGATGGAGACGTTGCGGCCGCCGGAGGAGAGCGTGACCTTGCCGCCGCCGGCGTCCTTGAGCTGGAAGACCGATGCCGCCCCGCTCAGCCTCACGTCCTCCGTGGCCTGCAGGTATTGGCCCGTGGCCTCGTCCTTGAGCGTCACGCCGTCGCCGCTCGCCGTGGCCGTGACGGCCAGGCCGGCCATCGGCGGCCGCGCCGTGGCACGTACGGCGCCGGACTTGTCGGCCGACAGGTACGGCAGCGCCGCCGCCCGCAGCGTGAACGCGCCCGACGGTACCACGGCCCGGCCCTCGGCCGCCTTGACGGCGATGTAGTCGAAGTCGGCGCGCATGGACGTGCCGTTCTGCGCCGAGAGTGCGAACAGCCCGAGCTGCTTGACGTCGATCCGCGCGGTCGTCTTGGACGCCTGCACCCACGCCGAGCCGTCCCAGTAGGAGGAGGTGAACTCGTCCCCGGTCCGCGCCAGCTTGATGATCTCGCCGGTCGAGCCGGCGCGGGCCGCGAAGGACGAGGTGAAGGCGGCCCCCACCTCGGTGGCCGTCTCGATCACCGGCCCGCCGGCGAACCCGACGTGGGCCAGCCCGGCCCGTACATAGTTGTCCCAGTCCTGCCAGGCGAGCAGGCCCGCGCTCTGGTAGTCGAGCGTGACCGGCGCGCTGAGTTTGGTGACCACCTCGAAGTCGCCCGCGGGGACGTCGACGAGGAAGAGGTTCCTGGCGTTGTTCGTGCCTTGGTGGGTGTCGCCGGTCAGGGTGTCCACATGGAGCGCGCTCGCGGACATCGACCAGCGTGAGTTGTCGGGCGACAGGACCGTCCAGTCCTCACCGAGCGTGGTGCCGTCGAACTGGTCGACGACCGCGCCTTCGGGGATGGGATCCGCCAGCGCGGCCGCCGGTGGTGCCACCAGCAGGCCCGCCACGAGCAGGACGGATAAGGCGATTCGCATCATGAGTTGGGGGGCTCCTCGGGTCTTGTTAGCGCTAACAATTTAGTTAGCGTTAACAACTGCGATTCGCGACAAGTTAAGGACCGCGCGGCCGCCCCGTCAAGAGCCCGGCTCACGTAACCCGACCGTAATGCTGCGACCCTTGACGCGACCCGTTGTTAACGTTCACAGTCGTGGCCAAGCCAGGAAAGGAGCATGGCAGTGGGACCCACCCTGGGGCGCCGCCTACCGGTGATGGCCGACGTGGCCAAGGAGGCCGGTGTGTCGCATCAGACGGTCTCGCGCGTGCTCAACGATCACCCGAACGTGCGCAGCGAGACCCGCACCCGGGTGCTCGAAGCGATCGACAAGCTCGGCTACCGCCGTAATCTCGTCGCCCGCGCCCTGGTCACCAAAAGGTCGAGGACGCTCGGCGTGGTCAGCTTCGACACCACGCTGTACGGCCCGGCCAGCACGGTGTACGGAATCGAGCAGGCGGCCAGGTCGGCCGGCTACTTCGTCAGCATCGTCAGCCTCAAGTCCATCGACAAGAGCGGCGTCCGCGACGCCCTCGACTACCTGGCCGACCAGGCGGTGGACGGGGTCGTGGTGGTCGCGCCGCAGCGCTCGGCCGCCCAGGCCCTGGCCGACCTGCCACTCGGCATTCCCACCGTCGCCGTCGAAGGCGGCCACGCGGGGGATGTGTCGGTGGTCTGCGTGGACCAGGTCGCGGGCGGCAGGCTCGCCACTGAGCACCTGCTGTCGCTGGGCCACGAGACGGTCTGGCATGTCAGCGGCCCCTCCGACTGGCTGGAGGCCGAGGGCCGTGTGGCCGGGTGGCGGGCCGCGCTGGAGCAGGCGGGCCGCGAGGCCCCGCAACCGCTCGCCGGGGACTGGAGCCCGCGCTCGGGATACGAGGCGGGCCGCAGCCTGGCGCGCATGAAGAACGTCACCGCGGTCTTCGTCGCCAACGATCAGATGGCGCTCGGGGTGCTGCGGGCGTTCACCGAGCAGGGGGTGAGGGTGCCCGACCAGGTGAGCGTCGTCGGCTTCGACGACATCCCCGAGTCGGCGTACTTCTCGCCGCCGCTCACGACCATCAGGCAGGACTTCGACGCGGTGGGAAGACACAGCATCGAGGTGCTCGTACGGCAGCTCGAAGGCGGTCCCGAGGAGCGGCAGCGGCTCGTGGTGCCGCCGACGTTCGTACTCCGGGCCAGCACGGTCCGGGTCTGAGCCGTACTGGAAGGTAGCAGGCGCCGGCGTCCGGTCCCCGGACTGTTAGCGTTCACATCAGAAGGGAACCCCCCAAGTGTTCAAGAGGATCTCGGCGTTGGTGGTCGCCGGACTCGCCGCGATGTCGGTGGCGGCCTGTGGCGGTGGCGGCAGCACTACTGCCGGCACGAGCGGTGGCGGCGACAGCACGATCACCATGGGCTTCTCGCAGGTCGGCGCGGAGAGCGGCTGGCGGACGGCGAACACCAAGTCCGTGCAGGACGCGGCCAAGAACGCGGGCATCGAGCTCAAGTTCTCCGACGCCCAGCAGAAGCAGGAGAACCAGATCAAGGCCATTCGCTCCTACATCCAGCAGAAGGTGGACGTCATCGCCTTCTCGCCGGTGGTGGAGTCTGGGTGGGACACGGTGCTCAAGGAGGCGCAGAACGCGAAGATCCCGGTCATCCTGACCGACCGCGCCGTGGACTCCAAGGACACCTCCCTCTACAAGACCTTCCTCGGCTCGGACTTCGTGGAGGAGGGCCGCAAGGCCGGTAAGTGGCTGGTGGAGGAGTACAAGGACAGCACTGACCCGGTGAACATCGTCGAGCTGCAGGGCACGACGGGCTCGGCCCCGGCCAACGACCGCAAGGCGGGCTTCCAGGAGATCATCGGTGCGGAGTCGAAGTTCAAGATCGTCGCTTCGCAGACCGGCGACTTCACCCGGGCCAAGGGCAAGGAGGTCATGGAGGCCTTCCTGAAGGCCCAGCCGGACATCGACGTGCTGTACGCGCACAACGACGACATGGGTCTGGGCGCCATCGAGGCCATCGAGGGCGCGGGCAAGGTGCCCGGCAAGGACATCAAGATCATCACTGTCGACGCCGTCAAGGACGGCATGCAGGCGCTCGCCGACGGGAAGATCAACTACATCGTCGAGTGCTCCCCGCTGCTCGGCCCGCAGCTGATGGACCTGGCCAAGAAGGTCGTCAAGGGCGAGCAGGTGCCGCCCCGCGTGGTGACCGAGGAGACCACGTTCACCCAGGACCAGGCCAAGCAGGTCCTGTCCACCCGCCAGTACTGATCACCGGCCCGGGCCGCCCACCGCACTTCGGCCGGAGTCCTTCGGAAGGGGACGCCGGCCGGGGTACGGGCGGCCCGGGAGTGGTCCGGGTTCCTTCGGAAGGAACGCCCGCCGGAGTGCGGGCCGTGCGAACAGCACAGGAGCGTCGCCGTCTGGACGGCGGGGCGGAGAAAGCGTAGTGACGAGGCAGGGTGCAGACCCCAAACACGCGAGGGAGTGCCGTCGTCTGGAGGAGCGGCGGGAGCGCAGCGACCAGAGCGGAGGAAGACGGCGGCGTCTGGCGACCGAGCCGGCCTCACGGAGTGAGGCCATCAACACAGAAAGGGGCGACATGGCAGTTCCCGCGCCGGTCCTGACGATGAGCGGGATCGGCAAACAGTTCCCGGGGGTGAAGGCCCTGGACGGCGTGGACCTGCGGCTGCTGCCCGGCGAGGTGCACGCGCTCATGGGGGAGAACGGCGCGGGCAAGTCCACCCTGATCAAGGTGCTCACCGGCGTGTACCCCGCCGACGCGGGCACCATCGAGCTGGGCGGCGCGCCCGTCGCGTTCGGCAGCCCCCTGGAGGCGCAGCAGGCCGGCATCAGCACGGTCTACCAGGAGGTCAACCTCTGCACGAACCTGTCTGTGGCCGAGAACATCTTCATCGGCCGCGAGCCGCGCCGCTTCGGGCGCATCGACTGGAAGCGCATGCGGGCCCGGGCGAACGAGCTGCTGTCGCGGCTGGAGCTGAGCCTGGACGTGTCCGCGCCGCTGTCGACGTACTCGCTGGCCATCCAGCAGATGGTGGCCATCGCGCGGGCGATCGACGTCGAGGCCCGGGTGCTGATCCTGGACGAGCCCACGTCCAGCCTGGACGCGGGCGAGGTCGATCAGCTGTTCAGGGTGATGAGGCGGCTGAAGGAGGAAGGCATCGCCATCCTCTTCGTCTCCCACTTTCTCGACCAGATCTATGAAATTTCGGACCGCATGACGATTCTTCGCAACGGGAAGCTCGTCGGCGAGTACCTCACCCGCGAGCTGAGCCAGGTCCAGCTGGTGGCCAAGATGATCGGCCAGGAGCTGGCCGCACTGGAGCGCCTGCACGGGGAGGCCAAGGTCTTCGACCGCCCCCTGGTCGAGGCACGCGAGCTGGGCCGTACCGGGGCGATCGAGCCGTTCACCATGACCATCCACGAGGGCGAGGTCGTCGGCCTGGCCGGGCTCCTCGGCTCCGGCCGTACGGAGATCGCCAGACTGCTCTTCGGCGCCGACCACGCCGGGACGGGCGAGATCACGATCGGCGGGTCGCCGGCGTCGTTGCGCACGCCGCGCGCCGCGATGACCCACAAGATCGCGTTCTGCTCGGAGAACCGCAAGGCGGACGGCCTCATCCCGGACCTCACCGTCCGCGAGAACATCATCCTGGCACTCCAGGCCACCAGAGGCTGGACCAGGCCGGTGCCCCGCGAGCAGCAGGACGAGCTGGTCGGCAAGTACATCAAGGCGCTGAAGATCAGCCCGCCCAACCCCGAGCACCTCGTCCGCAACCTCAGCGGCGGCAACCAGCAGAAGGTCCTGCTGGCCAGATGGCTCATCCTCGAGCCCAAGCTGCTCATCCTCGACGAGCCCACCCGGGGCATCGACGTCGGCGCGAAGACCGAGATCCAGCGGCTCGTGGCGGAGCTCTCCGACGGTGGCATGGCGGTGCTGTTCATCTCCGCCGAGCTGGAGGAGGTGCTGCGGCTCAGCCACAAGGTCGAGGTCCTGCGTGACCGGCGGCTGGTGGCCGAGCTGCCCAACGACGAGTCGCTGACGACGGACGTGCTGATGGAGACCATCGCGAGCGGAGGGCGAGCCTCATGAGACGCCTGCTGTGGCCGGTGGTGGTCCTCGTGCTGCTGCTGGCGCTGAACGTGTTCTTCACGCCCAGCTTCTTCTCGATCGAGGTCAAGGACGGCCACCTCTATGGCAGCCTGATCGACATCCTGCGCTTCGGCGCGCCGCTGATCCTGGTGTCGCTCGGCATGACGCTGGTCATCGCCACCGGCGGCATCGACCTGTCGGTCGGCTCGGTGGTGGCGATCTCGGGCGCGCTGGCGTGCCTGCTGATCAGCCAGGACGCGAGCCTGTTCACCGCTGTGGCGGCGGCGCTCGGGCTGTGCCTGGTGCTGGGGGCCTGGAACGGGTTCCTGGTCGCCGCCGTCGGCATCCAGCCGATCATCGCCACACTCATCCTCATGGTGGCCGGCCGCGGCCTGGCCCAGCTCATCACCGACGGGCAGATCATCACGATCAACAGCCCGGCGTTCAAGGTGATCGGCGGCGGCTACTGGCTGACCCTGCCGTTCGGCGTGATCATCGTGGTCGCCGTGCTGGCGATCACCGCGTTCCTGACCCGGCGGCTGGCGCTGGGCATGCTGCTGGAGTCCGTCGGCGGCAACGCCGAGGCCAGCAGGCTCGCCGGCATCCGGGCGCGCGGGATCATCATCGTGGTGTACGCGTTCGCCGCCCTGTGCGCGGGCGTCGCCGGCCTGATGATCAGCTCGAACGTCTCCAGCGCCGACGGCAACAACGCCGGCCTGTGGATCGAGCTGGACGCCATCCTCGCCGTCGTGATCGGCGGCACGTCTCTGGCCGGCGGCCGGTTCTCGCTCAGCGGCACCGTGCTCGGCGCGCTGATCATCCAGACGCTGACCACGACCATCTACTCGATCGGTGTGCCGCCGGAGACCACGCTGCTGTTCAAGGCGCTGGTCGTGACGGCCGTCTGCCTCATCCAGTCCCCGTCCTTCCGCGCGAAGGCGTTCCGCCGGCGCGGGCGCACCGCACCGCCCAGCCCGGCCCCTGAGGAGAAGGTGCGGGTGACCGCATGACGACGATAGCGATGGGCCGGACGTCCATCCCGGCCAAGTACCTGCCGGTCCTGGTGACCGGCTGCCTGTTCGCCGCCATGTTCGTGGTGGGCGGCATCCGCTACGAGGGTTTCGCCAGCGGGCAGGTCATTCTCAACGTCTTCATCGACAACGGCTTCCTGCTGGTGGTCGCGGTGGGGTTGACGTTCGTGATCCTCACCGGGGGCATCGACCTGTCCGTGGGCTCGGTCGTGGCACTGTCCACGATGGTCTCGGCGAGCCTGATGGCGGGGCCCGGGTGGCCGCCGTACCTGGTGGTGCCGCTGGTGCTGGCCATCGGGTCCGGGCTCGGGCTGGTGATGGGCTACATCATCCACGCCTTCGACATCCAGCCGTTCATCGTGACGCTGGCGGGCATGTTCCTGGCGCGCGGGCTGTGTTACACGATCGGAACGGACTCGATCCCGATCGAGGACCCCACGTTCACGGCGTTCGCGCAGACGCGGATCGACCTGTTCGCGGACCTGTGGATCTCACCGAGCGTGATCATTGCTTTGGTGGTCGTGGGTGTGGCGGCGTATGTCCTGCATTACACGCGCCTGGGCAGGTCCGTGTACGCCACCGGCGGCAGCGAGCAGTCGGCGCTGCTGATGGGGCTGCCCGTGGCACGGACGAAGATCGCGGTCTACACGATCAGCGGCTTCTGCTCGGCGCTCGGCGGGGTGCTGCTGTCGTTCTACATGCTCTCCGGCTACGGCCTGCACGCCGTGGGCATGGAGCTGGACGCGATCGCAGCGGTCGTCATCGGAGGTACGCTGCTCACCGGGGGCAGCGGTTTCGTCCTCGGCACTGTGCTCGGAGTGCTCGTGCTGGGCCTGATCCAGACGATCATCAGCTTCGAGGGCACGCTCAACTCGTGGTGGACAAAGATCTTCATCGGATTGTTGCTCTTCGTCTTCATCTTGCTGCAGCGCTTGTTCTCGGCCCGATCGCGCCGCTGACCTGGTGGAGGCGTTACCGGAACGTTTCCATGAGGTTATGGTCGACCGTTGACATAGACGTTGTTAACGATAACAATCGGCGGAAACGAAACGCGAACTTTGTGCTGATTCGTCACGCTCTGTGATCACACTCGCTGTTTCATTCGGCAGTCGCCGTGTTCCAGCGCTGCCGCGACCCCCATCGCAAGGAGATGCATTCATGAGGTTGGGACGAATCGGGGGCGTGGTGTCCGCCATCGCGCTCGCCGCGACCATGACGGCCTGTGGCTCCAGCCAGAAGACCGTTGACGCCGAGGCCTCCTCCTCGGCCTCCGCCGGCAGTGCGGGCGCCCTGATCGGCGTCACCATGCCCACCAAGTCGTCGGAGCGCTGGATCCACGACGGTGACAACGTCAAGAAGCAGCTGGAGGCGCTCGGCTACAAGGTCGACCTCCAGTACGCCGAGAACGACATCCCCACCCAGGCCAACCAGATCGAGAACCAGATCACCAAGGGCGCCAAGCTCCTGATCATCGCCTCGATCGACGGCACGGCGATCACCTCGCAGCTGCAGCAGGCCGCCGACAACAAGATCCCGGTCATCGCCTACGACCGGCTCATCCGCAACAGCCCCAACGTCGACTACTACGCCACGTTCGACAACTTCAAGGTCGGCGTGCAGCAGGCCACGTCCCTCCTGAAGGGCCTGGGCGTCGAGGACGGCAAGAAGGGCCCGTTCAACGTCGAGCTGTTCGGCGGCTCGCCCGACGACAACAACGCCACGTTCTTCTGGAACGGCGCCATGTCGGTGCTGAAGCCGAAGATCGACGACGGCACGCTCGTGATCAAGAGCGGCCAGACCGACTTCAAGCAGGCCGCCATCCTGCGGTGGGACCCCGCCACGGCGCAGAAGCGCATGGAGGACATCCTCACCAAGACCTACACCGGCAGCACCAAGGTCGACGGCGTGCTCTCCCCGTACGACGGCCTTTCCATCGGCATCCTGTCGGCGCTGAAGAGCTCCGGCTACGGCAAGCCGTACCCGATCGTGACCGGCCAGGACGCCGAGCTCCAGTCGGTCAAGTCGATCATCGCCGACGAGCAGTACTCCACGATCTTCAAGGACACCCGCAAGCTCGCCGAGCAGACCGTGAAGATGGCCGACGCGGTGCTCAAGGGCCAGAAGCCCGAGGTCAACAACGAGAAGGACTACGACAACGGCAACAAGGTCGTCCCGTCGTACCTGCTCGACCCGGTGATCGTCGATAAGGACAACTACAAGGAAGTCATCATCGGCGGCAACTACTACACCGAGGACCAGCTCAAGTAAGGGCCTAAGCCCCGGGGACGCCTGTGCGTCCCCGGGGCTGCTCTGAGTGAGGGGCACTATGACCGAGCACATCTTGCGGATGAGCGGGATCACCAAGACGTTCCCCGGCGTGAAGGCGCTGCAGGACGTCACCCTGTCCGTCCGGCGGGGCGAGATCCATGCCATTTGCGGCGAGAACGGCGCCGGCAAGTCGACGCTGATGAAGGTGCTGTCCGGGGTCTACCCGCACGGCGAGTACGAAGGTGAGATCACCTTCGAGGGCAAGCGCTGCGAGTTCAGCGGCATCCGCGACAGCGAGCACGCCGGCGTCGTCATCATCCACCAGGAGCTGGCGCTCAGCCCGCAGCTGTCGATCGCGGAGAACATCTTCCTCGGCAATGAGCGCGCCAAGCGCGGCGTCATCGACTGGAACCGCACCAACTACGAGGCCGGCGAGCTGATGAAGCGGGTCGGCCTGCGCGAGAACCCGACGACGCCGATCTCCGACATCGGCGTGGGCAAGCAGCAGCTCGTTGAGATCGCCAAGGCGTTGTCGAAGGAGGTCAAGCTCCTCATTCTCGACGAGCCGACCGCCGCGCTCAACGACGACGACTCGGCTCACCTGCTGGGCCTGCTGCGCGGCCTGCGGGACGAGGGCATCACGTGCGTGATCATCTCCCACAAGCTCAACGAGGTCATCGCGATCGCCGACTCCGTCACGATCATCCGCGACGGGCGGACGATCGAGACGCTGGACATGGCGACGGACCAGGTGACCGAGGACCGGATCATCTCCGGCATGGTCGGCCGCGCCCTCGACAACCGTTTCCCGCCGCGCCATGGCATGTCGGCCGATTCCGGGCATGGATCCACGATCGGGGAGGAGGCGCTGCGCATCGAGGACTGGACCGTCCACAGCCCCAGCCAACCAGGCAGGAAGGTAGTCGACGGAGCCAATCTGACGTTGCGTCGCGGTGAGATCGTGGGCCTTGCGGGGCTGATGGGCGCCGGGCGCACCGAGCTGGCGATGAGCGTGTTCGGCCGCGCGTACGGCGTGCACATCTCCGGCAAGATCTTCAAGGACGGCCGTCCGGTGGAGATCCGCAACGTGCAGGATGCGATCAAGCACGGCATCGCCTACGCCACCGAGGACCGCAAGAGGTACGGGCTCAACCTCATCGAGGACATCAAGCGCAACATCAGCGCGGCCGGGCTCAAGGGCCTGTCCAAGCGGGGCTGGGTCAACGAGAACGAGGAGTATCGGGTCGCCGAAGAGTTCCACCGGAGCATGAACATCAAGGCGCCCAGCGTCAACAGCGTCGTCGGCAAGCTCAGCGGCGGCAACCAGCAGAAGGTCGTGCTCTCCAAGTGGATCCTGACCGAGCCCGACGTGCTCATTCTCGATGAGCCGACCCGGGGCATCGACGTCGGCGCCAAGTACGAGATCTACACGATCATCAACCGCCTGGCCGACGAGGGCAAGGCCGTGCTGGTGATCTCCTCTGAGCTGCCCGAGCTGCTGGGCCTGTGCGACCGCATCTACACCCTCTCCGAGGGGCGCATCACCGGCGAGGTGCCGCGCCAGGAGGCCACGCAGGAACACCTCATGTACTTGATGACCAAGGGACAGGAAAGATGAGTAGCATCACGCCCGCCGACGTGCAGGTCGGCGCCAAGGGCGACGGGGGAGCGCCACGGCAGCCGGGACGGGTGTCGCTCGGCGGACTGTCGCTGAACCTGCGTTCGAGCGGTATCTACATCGCCTTCGCGCTGATCGTCGTGCTGTTCTCGGTGCTGACCGACGGCGCGTTGCTCCAGCCGCAGAACATCTCCAACATCATTGTCCAGAACTCCTACGTCCTGATCCTCGCGATCGGGATGATTCTGATCATCATCGCCGGGCACATCGACCTGTCGGTCGGCTCGGTGGTCGCGGTCACCGGGGCGCTGGCCGCCGTGCTCATGGTCAACATGGGCATGTGGTGGCCGCTGGCGATCCTCATCACGCTGGTGGCCGGCGCGCTGATCGGGGCCTGGCAGGGCTACTGGATCGCGTACTTCGGCATCCCCGCGTTCATCGTGACGCTGGCCGGCATGCTGCTGTTCCGGGCGCTGACCCTCACCGTGCTCGGCAACCAGGGCATCGGCCCGTTCCCCGACCAGGTCCGCACGCTGGCCAACGGCTTCACCAACGGCTACCTCGGCAACATCGGTCTGGGCCCGCTCGGTGGCGCCGACCTGTTCAGCCTCCTCATCGGCCTGGTCGCGATCGCCGGCATGGTGATCTCGCAGTGGCGCACGCGGGGTGCCCGCAAGGGCTACGGCCAGACGGTCGAGCCGATGGCGCTGTTCGTGCTGAAGATGGCCGCCGGGGCCGCGCTGATCCTCTTCCTCGTCGTGCAGCTGGCCCGCTTCAAGAACCTGCCGTGGGTGCTGGTGCTTCTGGCGGTGCTGGTGCTGGCGTACTCGCTGATGGCCAACCGTACGGTCTTCGGCCGGCAGATCTACGCCATCGGCGGCAACCTCCAGGCGGCCGTCATGTCCGGCGTGAAGGTCAAGTCGGTGGTCTTCTGGATCTTCGTGAACATGGGCGTGCTGTCGGCGGTCGCCGGCATCATCTTCGCCGGCCGTCTCAACCAGGCGGGTCCGACCGCGGGTAACAGCTTCGAGCTGGACGCCATCGCCGCGGCCTTCATCGGCGGCGCGGCCGTCCAGGGCGGCGTCGGCAAGGTGGTCGGCGCGATCACCGGCGGCCTGATCATGGCGGTCATCAACAACGGCATGTCCCTCATCGGCTCCCCGAGCGAGCGGGTCATGCTCGTCAAGGGTGCCGTGCTCCTGGCGGCCGTCGCCTTCGATGTCTGGACCAAGCGCAGGGCAGGCGCGTCGCGCTGAGTACGAATGGGAAATCTGCCCCCCTGGCCACAGGTAGCAGGCACTGCCCTACGGACGTTTCCCGGCACGGACAGGAGGGCGGCGATCTAGAGAGCAGGTTTCCCGTTCGCCAGATCCACAGAGCCCCGCGAAAGGAGAGACCGTGACCACCCCCAAACGCCGCCTCCCGGTCATGGCCGACGTGGCCAGGGAGGCAGGCGTGTCGCACCAGACGGTCTCCCGGGTGCTCAACGACCATCCGAACGTCCGCCCCGACACCAGGGCCAGGGTGGAGGAGGCGATCTCCCGGCTGGGCTACCGGCGCAACCTGGTCGCCCGCGCCCTGGTCACCAAGCGGTCGCGGACGCTCGGCGTGGTCAGCTTCGACACCACGCTGTACGGCCCGGCCAGCACGATCTACGGCATCGAGCAGGCGGCCAGGACCGCGGGATACTTCGTCAGCATCGTGAGCCTGAAGACGATCGACCCCGACAGCATGCGCGACGCCCTCGACTACCTCACCGAGCAGGGTGTGGACGGGGTCGTGGTGGTCGCGCCGCAACTGTCGGCCACGGCCGCTCTGGAGGGCCTGCCGGTCGGCATGCCGGCGGTGGCGGTCGAGGGCACCACCTATCGGGACGACGTGTCGGCGGTCTGCATCGACCAGATCGAGGGCGCCAAGCTGGCCACGCGGCACCTGCTGGAGCAGGGTCACGAGACGGTCTGGCACGTCAGCGGCCCGCCGGAGTGGCTGGAGACCGAGGGCAGACTCCAGGGCTGGCGTGCCGCCCTGGAGGAGGCCGGCCGGCCGGTGCCCGAGCCGCTGGCCGGCGACTGGAGCCCGCGCGCCGGTTACGAGGCGGGCAAGAGTCTGGCCGCGATGGACGGCGTCACCGCCGTCTTCGCGGCCAACGACCAGATGGCGCTCGGCGTGCTGCGCGCGCTCAGCGAGTTGGGCGTGCGGGTCCCCGACCAGATCAGCGTGGTCGGCTTCGACGACATCCCCGAGTCCGAGTTCTTCTCACCGCCGCTCACGACGGTCAGGCAGGACTTCGACGTGGTGGGCAGGCACTGCATCGAGGTGCTGCTGCGGCAGATCGACGTGGGGCCCACCGCGCTCG
Organism: Nonomuraea polychroma; assembly: GCF_004011505.1. Classification (NCBI taxonomy): domain Bacteria; kingdom Bacillati; phylum Actinomycetota; class Actinomycetes; order Streptosporangiales; family Streptosporangiaceae; genus Nonomuraea; species Nonomuraea polychroma. The sequence goes on along the minus strand of NZ_SAUN01000001.1, from coordinate 6,652,619 downwards.
AGCGCCTGGTCGTGAGGCCCAGCTTCGTGGTGAGGTCGAGTACAGCCCCTGCTAGGTAGATGATGGTCATGCCCCCGGAAACCCCCTCTGGAGTTCAATGTGAACGCTAACAATTACGTGGTCGGAGTCGACTTCGGCACGCTGTCCGGGCGTGCCGTCGTCGTCCGCGTGAGTGACGGCGCCGAGCTGGGCAGCGCCGTCCACGAGTACACCCACCGCGTCATCGAGCAGACCCTCCCAGGCTCCGACGTGAAGCTGGGCCCTGACTGGGCGCTGCAGTCGCCGCAGGACTGGATCGACGTGCTCAAGATCGCCGTGCCCGCGGCCATCGCCGCCGCCGGCGTCGAGCCCGAGCAGGTCATCGGCATCGGCACCGACTTCACCGCCTGCACCGTGCTCCCGACCACGGCCGACGGCACGCCCTTGTGCTTCGAGACGCCTGAGCTGCCGCACGCCTGGCCGAAGTTGTGGAAGCACCACGCCGCGCAGCCGCACGCCGACCGGATCAACGAGCTGGCCGCGCGCCGCGGCGAGAGCTGGCTGCCGCGCTACGGCGGCAAGATCTCCTCCGAGTGGGAGTTCGCCAAGGGCCTGCAGCTGCTGGAGGAGGCTCCGGACGTCTACGCCAGGACCGAGCGCTGGATCGAGGCGGCCGACTGGATCATCTGGCAGCTCACCGGCGTCGAGAGCCGCAACATCTGCACGGTCGGCTACAAGGGCATCTTCCAGGACGGCGCGTACCCGTCGGAGGAGTTCCTCGCCGAGCTCAACCCCGGCTTCGCCGGCTTCGTCGGCAAGCTCGCCACCGGCAGTGTCGGTGACGACGTCAACGGCGTCACGGTGGCCCCGCTCGGCGGCCTCGCCGGCCGTCTGACCGGCCAGGCGGCCACGTGGACGGGCCTGCCCGAGGGCATCGCCGTGGCCGTCGGCAACGTGGACGCCCACGTCACCAACGCCGCCGCCGACGCCGTGCGCCCCGGCCAGATGGTGGCCATCATGGGCACCTCGACCTGCCACGTCATGCCCAGCGACCAGCACGCCGAGGTGCCCGGCATGTGCGGCGTCGTCCGCGACGGCATCGTGCCGGGCCTGTGGGGGTACGAGGCCGGTCAGTCGGCGGTCGGCGACATCTTCGCCTGGTTCGTGGACAACTTCGGGCACGACGGGCACGAACAGCTCACGGCGCTGGCCGAGAAGCAGGCGGTGGGCCAGCACGGGCTGGTGGCGCTGGACTGGTTCGGCGGCAACCGCTCGGTGCTCGTGGACCACAACCTCTCCGGTGTGATCATCGGTCAGACCTTGGCCACCAAGCCGGAGGACGTCTACCGCGCGCTCATCGAGTCCACCGCGTACGGCGCCCGCATGATCGTGGAGACCTTCGAGAAGTCGGGCGTGCCGGTCGAGGAGTTCATCGTCGCCGGCGGCCTGCTCAAGAACCCCTTCCTCATGCAGGTCTATGCCGACGTGCTGCGCCGCCCGCTGTCGGTCATCGGCTCCGACCAGGGGCCCGCGCTCGGCTCCGCCATCCACGCTGCCGTCGCCGCCGGCGCCTACCCGGGCATCGAGGAGGCCGCCGCGGCCATGGGCAAGCGCACCGAGGCCGCGTACGTGCCCGACGAGGCCCGTGCGGACGCCTACGACCGGCTGTACGCCGAGTACCGCAGGCTCCACGACTTCTTCGCAGACGGACAGATGCTGCACACGCTGCGCGCGATCAGGAACGAGGCCCACGCGTGAACATGAGAAAGATCGTCGCGGACCTGCATGCCGAGCTGGTCCGGTACAACTTGGTCGTCTGGACTGCTGGAAACGTTTCCGGCAGGATCCCGGGCGAGGACCTGTTCGTCATCAAGCCGTCCGGGGTCTCCTATGACGAGCTGACCCCGGAGAACATGGTGGTGTGCGACCTCGACGGCAACCTGGTGGAGGGCGAGCACGCGCCGTCCAGCGACACGGCCGCGCACGCCTACGTCTACCGGAACATGCCGGACGTCGGCGGCGTCGTGCACACCCACTCGACGTACGCCTCCGCCTGGGCCGCCCTCGGCGAGCCCATCCCCTGCGTGCTGACCGCGATGGCCGACGAGTTCGGCGGTGAGATCCCGATCGGCCCGTTCGCGCTGATCGGCGACGACTCCATCGGCCAGGGCATCGTCGAGACGCTCAAGGGCCACCGCTCGAAGGCCGTGCTCATGCAGAACCACGGTGTGTTCAGCATCGGCAAGGACCCGAAGGCCGCGGTGAAGGCGGCCGTGATGTGCGAGGACGTGGCGCGTACCGTGCACGTGGCCCGCCAGCTCGGCACCCCGCTGCCCATCGCGCAGGACGACATCGACCGCCTCTACGACCGCTATCAGAACGTCTACGGACAGAGGAGCCCGCGTTGAAGATCTGGTTTCTGACCGGCAGCCAGGGACTGTACGGCGAGGACACGCTGCGCCAGGTGGCCGAGCAGTCGCAGCATATCGCCGAGCAACTGCCCGTCCCCGTCGAGTGGAAGCCCGTGCTCACCGACGCCGCCGCGATCCGGCGGATCATGCTCGAAGCCAACGCGGACGACTCGTGCGCCGGCGTGATCGCGTGGATGCACACGTTCTCCCCGGCCAAGATGTGGATCGCCGGCCTCGACGCGCTGCGTAAGCCGCTGCTGCACCTGCACACCCAGGCCAATGTCGAGCTCCCGTGGAGCACCATCGACATGGACTTCATGAACCTGAACCAGGCCGCCCACGGCGACCGCGAGTTCGGCCACATCCAGACCCGCGTAGGGGTGCCGCGCAAGACCGTGGCCGGGCACGTCAGCGACCCGGCGGTGGGCGAGCGCATCATGACCTGGGTACGCGCCGCGAAGGGCCTGGCCGAGGTCCGCACACTCAAGCTCGTACGCTTCGGCGACAACATGCGCGACGTGGCCGTCACCGAGGGCGACAAGGTGGAGGCCCAGCTGCGCTTCGGCGTCTCGGTCAACACCTACGGCGTCAACGACCTGGTCGAGGCGGTGGACGCGGTCTCCGACGCCGACGTGACGTCTCTGGTCAAGGAGTACGCCGAGCAGTACACCGTCGCTCCCGAGCTGCTCGGCGAGCGCAACGAGTCGCTGCGGTACGCGGCCCGGATCGAGCTGGGCCTGCGCGGCTTCCTCGAGGCCGGCGGCTACAAGGCGTTCACCACGAACTTCGAGGACCTCGGCGGCCTGCGCCAGCTCCCCGGCCTGGCCGTGCAGCGGCTCATGGCCGACGGATATGGCTTCGGCGGCGAGGGCGACTGGAAGACCTCGGTCCTGCTGCGCACCCTCAAGGCCATGACCCCCGGTGGCACGTCCTTCATGGAGGACTACACCTACGACCTCACGCCCGGCCAGGAGCTCATCCTCGGCGCGCACATGCTGGAGGTCTGCCCGTCCATCGCGGCCGGCACGCCGTCGTGCGAGATCCACCCGCTGGGGATCGGCGGCAGGGAAGACCCGGTCCGCCTGGTGTTCGACGCCGAGCCCGGCCCCGGCATCGTCGTGGGCCTGGCCGACATGGGTGACAGGTTCCGCCTGGTGGCCAACGAGATCGACATCGTGGCGCCGCCTCAGCCGCTGCCCAAGCTGCCGGTGGCCCGCGCGGTGTGGAGCCCCCGCCCCAACCTGCGGACGTCGACGGAGTCGTGGCTCACCGCCGGCGCCCCGCACCACACGGTGCTCTCCACGGCCGTCGGCCGCGAGGAGCTGACCGACCTCGCCGACATGCTCGGCGTTGAGCTGCTGGTCATCGACGCCGACACCACGACCGAGCGGTTCACCAAGGAGCTGCGCTGGAACCAGGCGTACTACCGCCTGGCCCAGGGCCTCTAGTCCTCTTCGGCGGGTTTCTTCGGGGCGTTCTTGCGCTGCTCCTCGGCACGTTCGCGGCAGCGGCGCAGGAACTCCTCGTCGTCGTCCGGGTTGGTCGCGGCGAACCGGCCCGGGCGGTCGTACTCGGGGAACGCGCTGGGCCGCGTCGGCGTCTCGGCCCGCTGCGGCCTGCCCGCCACGAGCCAGATGATCGAGCCGACCAGCGGGAACAACAACACGATCACGACCCACGCGATCTTGGGCAGATTGCGGCAGAGCGCGTCCGGCGTGGTGATCACGTCGAAGAGGCAGTACAGCCAGAGCACGAGCGTGACCAGGCCGAGGGCCTGGGACAGATAGAGCACGGCACACCTCCGTCAGCGGCTCATGAAACTAGCGGCACCCGGCCGGGCTGACAAGGTGCTCGCTGTGGGAAGGTAAGGCCGTGACGCTGACCAACTGGGCGGGAAACACCGCATTTCGGGCACGAGACGTTCACCACCCGACCTCACTCGACGAGCTCCAGCGGCTCGTCGCGGCCAGTCCCCAGGTGCGGGCGCTGGGGAGCGGCCACTCCTTCAACGACGTCGCCGACACCACCGGCGACCTGGTGATCCTCGACCGGATGCCGGACGCGGTGGAGATCGACAGTGCGGCGGCCCAGGTACGGGTGCCGGCGCGCACGACGTACGCGCGGCTCGCGCCGATCGTGCACGAGGCCGGCTTCGCCCTGGCGAACATGGCCTCGCTGCCGCACATCTCCGTGGCCGGCTCGGTCGCGACCGGCACGCACGGCTCCGGCGACACGGTCCAAGGTCTGGCCGCCGCCGTGGCGTCACTCGACCTCGTCACCGCCGACGGCTCGCTGCTGACCCTGTCGCGCGGCGACGCCGACTTTCCCGGCGCGGTGGTGGCGCTGGGCGCGCTCGGCGTCGTGACGTCGCTGACGCTCGACCTCATCCCCGCCTTCGAGGTGCGCCAATACGTCCGCGAGGGCCTGACCGTGGACGCGCTCGCCGACTTCGACGAGATCATGTCGAGCGGCTACAGCGTCAGCCTCTTCACCGACTGGCGTGACACGCGCGTCTGGCTGAAGCGCACCGAGGAGCTGACCAGCCCCGGCTGGTACGGCACCCGCCCCGCGGACGCCCCACGCCACCCCCTGCCGACCATGCCTGCCGACAGCTGCACCCTTCAGCTCGGCGTGCCGGGACCGTGGCACGAGCGGCTGCCGCACTTCCGCCCCGACTTCGAGCCGAGCGGCGCGGGCGACGAGCTGCAGTCGGAGCTGATCGTGCCGAGGGAGCACGCGGTCAAGGCGCTGCGTGAGCTCTACACGATCGGCGACCGGATCCGGCCGGTGCTGCAGATCTCCGAGGTCCGCACGATCGCCGCAGACGACCTGTGGCTCAGCCCCTTCCGCGGGCGCGACAGCGTGGGCATCCACTTCACCTGGGTCAAGGACCCGGCAGGTGTGCGGCCGGTGCTGGAGCTGGTGGAGGAGACGCTGGCGCCGTTCGATCCCCGGCCGCACTGGGGCAAGCTGTTCACCCGGTGGCCCTCCTGCCCTGACCGGTTCCGCTCGCTGGCGCGGCGGCTGGACCCGGCGGGCAAGTTCGCCAACGACTTCACGCGGATACTTCTGGGGGAGTAGCCGGCGCTCCGGGGCTGCGCCGCCGGATGTAGCCGGTCACCGGCCCCCGGGACGATGTCATCGGGGCGGCGGTCGGCGATCGTGGGGGCATGACCGATCACCTGTTCAGGTTCGGCGCGGTCGCCGGACACGCCCCCGACGCCGGCGCGTGGACCCGCCTGGCCCGCCGGGCAGAGGACCTCGGCTACACCACGCTGCTGGTGCCTGACACGCTCGGCACCCTCTCGCCCTTCGCCGCCTGCGCCGCGGCCGCCGCGGTCACGACGACGCTGCGCGTCGGCACGTACGTGCTGAGCGTCGCCAACCGCACCCCGCGTGCCGTGGCGTGGGAGACCACCACCCTGCAGACGCTCACCGGCGGCCGGTTCGAGCTGGGCCTGGGCGCCGGCCGGCCGGACGCCGAACGGGACGCCACAGAGCTCGGCGTCAGGTTCGGCACGCCGAGCGAGCGGCTCGAGCGGCTCGCGCAGACCATCGACGCCGTCAAGGACGTGCCGATCCTGGTCGCGGCGTCCGGCACCCGGCTGCTCAGGCTGGCCGCCGCCAAGGCCGACACGGTCGCGCTGGGCGTGCCGCCGCATGCCACGGAGGCGCAGGTGGCGGCGAAGCTGGACGAGCTGTACGAGCTGGCCGGCGACCGCTTCCACGATCTCGAGCTCGGTATGAACCTGGCCGCTGCCGGCGCCGAGCCGCCCGCCTGGCTCGGCTCTCTCGATGCCACCGCCACTGGCGTGCTCCGGGGCACACCCGACGAGATGGCGGACATCCTGCGGTGGCGCAGGGACCGGCTCGGCGTCTCGTACGTCTCGGTGAACGCCCAATGCCTGGACGCCTTCGCGCCGGTGGTGGAACGTCTCGCCGGTACCTGACGGGATCTGGCAGGTACGCCCGGCACGATGAACGCCATGACCGCCAAAGGAACCTTTGACACCGCCGACTGGAACGCCAAGCCGCCTTACGAGGATCGCGACGGCGTCACGCTCGGACTCGTGACCATGTCCAAGACCTTCCACGGGGACCTGACCGGCACCAGCGTCGTCACCTTGCTGGTGGCGAGCACCCCCGTGGAGGATTCACGTTCGTACGTGGCCCTCGAACGTATCGAGGGCACGCTGCACGGCCTATCCGGCAGCTTCGTCGTCCAGCACAACGCGGTGAGCGACAAGGGCGAGCAGTCGCTGCGCATCTCCGTGGTGCCGGACTCGGCGACGGGGGAGTTGCGCGGCCTGCGGGGCGACATGGGCATCGTCATCGGCCCGGACGGCGGCCACTCCTACACCTTCGACTACCGGCTCTGATCCATTGACTTCCTCGACGGGCTGCACCGGCTGGACCTCGTGCCGCAGGTGGGGATGCTCGTTGTTCTCCTATTTCCGCGACTGCTCGCCACCGTCGGCGCGGCCATCGACTCGCCGATCCATGGGCCGCTCCGTGGCGACCTCGGCCCGAACGCCGCCAGGCGGTGGTCGACGCTTTCACGGCGGCGCGGGGTCACGCGGTGCTGCTCGCGCAGATCCAGACCGGCGGGGTGGGGCTCAACCTGCAGGCGGCCTCGATCGTGATCATCTGTGAGCCGCAGGTCAAGCCGACGGTGGAGACCAGGCGGTGGCCCGTGCCCACCGCATCGGCCAGGTGCGCCGGGTCCAGGTGCATCGGCTGCTCACGCCCGGCAGCGTGGACGAACGGCTGCTGCGGATCCTCCATGCGAAGGCGGAGCTGTTCGACGCCTACGCCAGGCGCAGCCACCTCGCCGAGTCCACGCCCGACGCGATCGACGTCTCGGACGAGGCCCTGGCCGAGCGGATCGTCAAGGACGAGCGGGAGCGTCTCGCCGTCGTCGCGAAGCCCACGCAAACGTGAACAAGCCGCCCAGCCACCACCAGGTGGGTTTAAATGATCACCTTGCCGCTCCACCGCCATGCCGTTCATTACTGTCGTCTTGCTATCCGGCACAATCATGCAGGTGACACAGCAGCACTGCAGGTGCATCATCTGCGAGCCCGTCAACGATCCCCTGAACCGGTTCCAGGAAGCCATGATGGGATACATCGGCGAACACGGTTGGGGCGTCAGCGACATCGCCGATGACGACATCGGGCCGGGCTGGGCCTACACCGTCGGGCTCTGGCACACCTTCGGCCTGCCGGAGGTCGCCATCTTCGGATTGGACACCGACCTGCGGCAGTCTTGTCTCAACTTCTTGGCCGACGACATCCAGGCCGGATATCCGATCGCTACGGAGCAGGAACGGTCCGAAATCCTTGAAGGCGTACGAGTCCTGCTCAAGAGCATGCACCCCAGCTGGTACGAGCCCTTGTTCGGAGAGTACGGATCGCTGTTCAGCTTCTACCAGCGCACGCCGCGATTCCCGATCCTCCAACTCGTCTGGCCGGACACGGAAGGGCTCTTCGCCTGGCAGTCAGGCAGTGATCCGTTGCTGGCGCAGCTGCAGCCATCACTCTGATCCCCAGAGACCAGCATGCGCCTGAGACGTGGACACAGTAGTAAGTTCTCCGGAAGCAGCGGCCCTCCACCACAGCCACCCCCGCAGGCCTGAACGCCCACCGCGGGGCTCACGCCCCTGAAACGACAACTTCAGCCCACCGTCTCGAGAACGGCCATGGATGGACTTTCGTTGTGGCCTTTCGAACCCCACCGAACTCCATGAGCAGCTTGCTGCCCTGAGGAACGCCCTCGCGGACGCATGATCTCCATCTCGGCCGTAGCAGCTTGAGTTCGCCGGACATCCCAGCTACCGATCGAAGGGGAGAATCCGGAAGGCCGGGGAGCCGGTCAAGGGCTTGATGGCGCGGAAGTCCCGCTGGTCGAGGGTGAGGATGGCATCGGTGCGGTAGTCGGCTGCGAGCACCGCATTCACGCAGTCGGCCAGGTCGAGCTGAAGCTGGCCGTACCGGGACCGGATGGCCAGGGCGGCCTCCAGCTTGTCGGCGTCCAGCTCGGGCATTTGGAAGCGCATACGACGCACCTGGGCGACGATGAACCCGACCAGGACGTCGCGCTCCTTCAGGCCGAACCGCTGGGAGGCAACATGGTCCACCTCGGCCAGCACCAGAGGGGACACGACGACCGTACTGGCCTCGGACAGGACGTGACGGCAGGCCTCCCGCTCGGAGGAATCCAGCTTGCGATCCACTGAAGCGATCAACCCGGACGTGTCGGCAACGACGATCACCTCCCGTTCACCTCGTGGCCCCGCCGACGACGGCCTGGTGAACGGCCTCGGAGGTGAGGGGGCTACCGTCGCTGTCGAACTCGGGGAAGTCGAGCGGCTCGTCCCAGACTCTGGTGGACATGGCGGCCAGCTTGATGCCGCGCCGGATCAGCTCAGCCTCGGAAACGCCAAGCTTCTGGGCGTTCTCCTTGATTTGGGCCAGGTCCTCGGGGTCGGCGTAGACGTTGGTGCGCTGCATCTTTGACATGTACCAAGTCTAGTACACGTGATTCAGGGACAGGCGCGGTCCGACGCCTACCCGACAAGGCTCGGTGGGCCCGAAGATCGTGGTGCTGCCTCACCGCCGTTTTAGACGAGAAAGTGCCTTCGATCATCTGCTTCACCGCAGGTCAGAGGCGCTTTTTCCTGGTATACCTTCGTTGTGCCTATTCGACTCCCGCCGAGCTCTGTCAGCGTCTGGTGGCCCAGCAAGGCGGCTCGACACCCTGGACGCCAGCGCCACCGAATGGCAGCAGATCCTCACCCTGGCCGCCAACTCGCCACCCGCATCGGCGACGCCTACCGGATCGGCGCCACACGCACCCGAACCCAACTCAACAAAGCGATCTTCACCCAGATAAAGATCAAGGGCGGTCGGATCAGCGATGTCGCCTACCGACCGCCCTTCGGCGATCTCTTCCGCATGTTCGAATACGGACCTCAGGTGGAGCTATGGGGATTCGAACCCCAGACCTCCTCCATGCCATGGAGGCGCGCTACCAACTGCGCTATAGCCCCTTGCCACGTACGAGTTTATCGGACTCCACGACTCCTAAAGCACGCTCTGGACCATCTCCTGGGGAGAAGGGCCCGCGGCCCAGCCGGACGAGCGGCCGGGCCGGGGCGGCCGTCTAACCGACCGAGCCGGCCTTCTCGATGAGGGTGGCCAGCTCCGACACCATCGGGTCCTCGGAGGTCGCGGCCAGCCGCGCAGCGTGCTCGCCGAGCTGGGCCAGGTCCATGCCGAACGCCTTCTTGTCCCGCAGATAGACGGCGAACGCCGCCACGACCACGTCCACCTGGAGGCGGACCGGCGTCGCCTTGGCCCACACGTCCTCGGCCAGGTCCCCGTCCTGGAGCGACTTGCCGGCCTCGGAGGCGGCGCGGGTGTCGGGGTCCTGCCAGCGCACGGTGGCCTGGGCGAGTTGCCCGGAAGCGCCGGGCTTGAGGCGGACCGAGTAGAGGGCCGTGACCGAGTGGCCGGGGCCGATCTCGCCGCCGTCCTTGCTGTCGTCACGAAACTCCTCGGTGGCCAGGGCGCGGTTCTCGTACCCGATGAGCCGGTAGCTCTCGACGACCGACGGATTGAACACCACCTGCGCCTTGGCGTCGCGGGCCCGCAGTTCGATGGTGGCGGGCAGCTGGGTGGTGAAGATCTTGTCGGCCTCTTCCTGGCTGCTGACGTAGACGGCCATGCCGTCGCCGTTGTCGGCCAGCTGCTCCATCAGCTCGTCGCCGTACTCTCGGCCGACGCCGACCGTGAGCAGCGCGACCTGCTTGCCCGCGTGCTCCTTGACCCGGTCGAGGATCTCCTGCCACTCGGTGCTGCCCTGGTTGGCCAGGCCGTCGGAGAGCAGGATGACCCGGTTCGTGGCGGCGGGGCGGAACGCCTTGGACGCCTCCTCGTAGCCGGTGACCAGGCCGGCCTCCAGGTTCGTGCCGCCGTCGGTGACCAGGCGGTCCACCGCGCTCTTCAGCTCGTCCCTGGCGGTCAGCGGCGTCATCGACGCCAGCACCTCGGCCTCGTCGTCGAACGCCACGATCGACACCTGGTCGCCGGGCGCGAGCTGGTCGAGCAGCGTGCGCAGCGCCGACTTGACCAGGTCGAGGCGTCCGGGCTCGGCCATCGAGCCGGACACGTCGACCACGAACGTGAGGTTGGCGGGCCGCCGTGCCGCCGCGTCGGACGCGCGTGTCTGCAGGCCCACGCGCAGGACGGCCTCGTCGCTGCCGGGCAGCTTCGCGCCGTCCACGTGCACGGCGAAGCCGTCGTCCGCCGGCTGCGCGTAGTCCTGCCTGAACGCGTTGACCCACTCCTCAGGGCGGATCTCGCCGGGCGCGGGCCAGCGGCCCGCCTGCAGGGTACGGCGGGCGTAGCCGTACGAGGCGGTGTCCACGTCGAGCGCGAACGTGGAGATCTGGGCAGTGGTGGTGTCCTGCTCCTCGTTCTCCTGGATGGGCGAGCTCGAGGGAGCCGGCCGGTACGGTGACGCGGCCGGCTTCCTGTCGCCGGCGGGAGCGTTCTGGCTGCTCGTCACGTTTCCCGAGCCGCCGCAGGCGGCGACGGCGAGGAGCGCGGCGAGCCCGACCCCGACCGCTAAAGGGCGAATTCTCATCTGAACCACCTCCGCCCCGTACGACGGAACTGGATCTCCAGCAGGCGGGCCGGTGACTCAAGCGAGCACAAACCGCGATCGATACGTGATCAGTTGTGACGGATGGTGAAGCTGAGGCGACACCCGCGGGCCCTGGATCACCTCAGGGTTTCCAAGCCGGATCCCGCCCGATGACTCCCAGAAACCTCTCCAGCGTGGACGCGTCGTCCGGCACCGCGACCTCGTCCCCGAACGCGCCCTTCTGCCGGCCCATCGGCGCCATGTCCTTGGCGAAGGCCAGCAGCCTGGCCGCCGTCTCCTCCGCCACCTCGTAGTCCCGGCCGGTGGCTCTGGCGAGGTCCCAGCCATGGCCGACCAGGTCGGTCAGCGCCATGTGGGCGAGCACGGTCTTCGGCAGGCCCATGCCCTCGCTCACGCCCTCCCACGACTCCGGCTTCTCCCAGGCGGCCAGCATGTGCTCGACCCGCTCGGCGAAGTCGCCGGTGTAGTCCTTCGGCGGCAGGAACCCGCCGCCGCCCGCGAGCGACTCGAACAGCGACGCGACCCACTCCAGGTGGTTGATCAGCTCTTTGACGTCGTAGTCGGCGCAGGGCGTGGGCAGTCCGAACTGCTCCTCCGGGACGCTCTGCACCAGCTCGATCGTCCGGTCTGCGGCGCCGCGCAGCATCGGCAGCAACTCTTCTCTCATGGGTTACAGGATGCCAGCGCGGCATCCTCCACTGTGATGCGAATCGCGAGCAACACGGCGTTGACCGCGGTGAAGACCAGCGCGGTGAGCCAGGCCGTGTGCACGAGCGGCAGCGCCAGGCCCTCCGCGACGACGGCCACGTAGTTGGGGTGCCGCATCCACCGGTACGGCCCTCCGGTGACCAGCGGCAGGCCCGGCACCACGACGACGCGCGTGTTCCACTGCCGGCCCAGCGTGGTGATGCACCACCAGCGCAGCGCCTGGGCCAGGAGCACGATCGCGAGCATGGGCCAGCCGAGCGCCGGGAGGAAGGGGCGGCCGAGCAGCCACACCTCGGCGGGCGCCGCCCCCAGGAGCGCGACGTGGGCGGTGACGATCCAGGGGTAGTGCCGCCTGCCGTACTCGACGCCGCCCTTCAACCTGGCCCAGGCCAGGTTGCGGCGGGCCACGGCCAGCTCCGCCAGGCGTTCGAGCACGACCAGCCCGATCAGGATCAGGTACGCGCTCACCAGTGCAGCAGCAGCAACTCGGCGGAGAAGCCCGGTCCCAGGGCGAGGAGCACGGCGGGCGCGTCCGGCCGCCCGCGGGTCTCCTGCAGCACGTGGAGCACCGAGACCGACGACAGGTTGCCGTGCTCACGCAGCGAGCGCCAGGTGATGTCGAGGGCCCTGGGCGGCAGGCCCAGCGTGTCCACGATCTTCTCGATGACCTTGGGCCCGCCGGGATGGCAGATCCAGGTGGCCACCTGGTCCGGGGTCAGGCCGTAGTCGGTGAGAAAGGCCCGGATGTCGGCGGCCAGCTCCTGCTCCACGAAGGCGGTCAGCTCCGGGTCCAGCACGATGCGGAAGCCGTGCTCGCCCACCTCCCATCCCATGAGATGTTCGGTGCCGGGATAGAGGCGGCTGCGGGTGGCCACGACCTCGGGCCCCGGCCCGCGCCCCGTCGCCACGACGGCCGCCGCGCCGTCCCCGAACAGGCCGCTGGCCACGAGGTTCGCGATCGAGGTGTCGTCCCGCTGGATCGTCAGCGAGCACAACTCCACGCAGACCAGCGCCGCCGCGTGTCCCGGCCAGCCGCGCAGGTAGTCGTGCAGGCGCGCCAGCCCGGACGCGCCTGCCGCGCAGCCGAGGCCGAACACGGGCATGCGCTTGACGTCGGGCCGCAGCCCCACACGCTGGGCCAGGCGGGCGTCGAGCGAGGGCGTGGCCAGGCCGGTGGTGGAGCAGAACAGCAGGTGGTCCACCTTCTCGGGACGCACGCCGGCCTTGTCGAGAGCGCCGCGCAGCGCCTGCTCGGACAGGTCGAGGGCGATCTCGACGTACATGTCGTTGGCGCGGGCGAAGGAGTCGAGTTTGGTGTAGTCCGCGAGTGGGAGAGCCAGATTGCGGCCAGTCACGCCCGTCGCGGTATGGAACCGCCGCAGGAGATCCTCGTCGCAGTCGGTCAGCCGGGAGAAGGCCTCGGTGATCTCCGCCTGGTCGTAGCGGTGATCGGGCAAAACCGTCTGCACTCCCGAAATATGCATATATAACTCATGCCGCGGAGAGGGCCCGGCTAACATGCGGGCATGCCGCTGCCCGCTCCTTACCTGCCTCACCGGGTGGCCGTGCTGGCCTTCGACGGGATGGCGCCGTTCGAGCTCGGCTGCGTCGTGGAGCTGTTCGGACTGCCCCGGCCCGAGCTGGACGTGCCCTGGTACGACCTCACGGTGTGCGCCGAGACGCTGGAGCCGCTCAGGGTCGTGGGCGGGTTCACCATGCGGGCCGAGCACGGGCTGGACGTGCTGGCGAGCGCCGACACCGTGATCGTGCCCGGGGCTGACGTGCACGCGCCTGTGTCCGGAGAGCTGGTCGCGGCATTGCGGCTGGCGCACTCGCGTGGCGCCCGCATGGTGTCCATCTGCTCGGGAGCGTTCGCGCTGGCCGCCGCCGGGCTGCTGGACGGGCGCACGGTGACCACGCACTGGAGATACGCCGGCCTGCTCCAGGAACGTTTTCCCGCCGTGCGGGTCAACCCGTCGGTCCTGTACGTGGACGAGGGCGACGTGCTGACCAGCGCCGGCAGCGCCGCGGGGCTCGACCTGCTGATCCACCTCGTCCGTACCGACCACGGCCCCGGCGTGGCCAACACCGTGGCCCGCCGCCTGGTCGTGCCGCCGCACCGGGAAGGCGGGCAGGCGCAGTTCATCGAGGCCGCGGTCACGGCGGTCGAGGACGACGACGCGGTGGCCAGGGCGATGTCGTGGGCGCTGGACAACCTGGCCCGGCCCCTTGCCGTGGCGGATCTGGCCAGGGTGGCGAACATGTCGCAACGCTCGTTCATCCGGCATTTCAGGCGGCAGACCGGCACCAGCCCCTTGCGATGGGTGATCTCGCAGCGGGTGGCCGCCAGCCTGACGATGCTGGAGTCCACGGCGGCGCCGGTGGAGGAGATCGGGGCGGCGGTGGGCTTCGAGAGTCCGGTGACGTTCCGGCACCATTTCACCAAGGCCATGCGCACATCGCCGTCGGCGTACCGGAAGGCGTTCAGCGGATCAGCCGCCACAGGGACGTGACCTCGGCGGCGCGCGCCGCGTGCAGCGGATCCGCCGCGTCCTTCGCCCGGTTGTGCCGCGGGGCGACATCCCGGCGCCCGGCCACCCGCAGCCCCGCCCGCGTGAACGCGCCCAGCAACTGCTCCCGGGTGCGCAGTCCCAGGTGCTCGGCCAGATCGGACAGGATCAGCCAGCCCTCGCCCCCAGGCTCGAGATGCTCGGCCAGCCCGCTCAGGAACCCCTCGAGCATCCGCCCGTCCGGGTCGTAAACGGCCTGGTCGAGGGGCGAGATGGGGATGGCGGGCAGCCACGGCGGATTGCACACGACGAGCGGTGCCCGCCCCGGCGGGAACAGATCGGCCCGCACGACCTCCACGCGGCCTTCCAGGCCCAGCCGCGTGACGTTGTCCTCGGCGCACTCCACCGCCCGCCGGTCGAGGTCGGTGGCCACGACATGCCGGATGCCGCGCCTGGCAAGGACCGCCGCCAGCACGCCCGTGCCCGTGCCGACGTCGAACGCCAGCCGGTCGCCCGGCAGCGGCTCCTCTGCGACCAGGTCGACGTATTCGCCCCTGACGGGGGAGAAGACGCCGTGGTGCGGGTGGACGCGTGCGCCGAGCGCGGGGACGTACACCCCCTTCTTGCGCCACTCGTGGGCGCCGATCAGGCCGAGCAACTCGCGGAGCGGCCCCACACCAGGCGCCGCCGTCGGTCCGTAGACCTCGGCACAGGCCTCCTTGACGTCCGGCGCCCTGCGCAGCGGCACCACGTGGTCGGCGTCATAGGGAATGAGCAGCATGCCGAGCGTGCGGGCACGCTGGGACTGGGCCTGGCGGTGACGGTGGAACCCCGCTCCCGGGGCGGCGGCCTCGCAGCGCCGGCCCATGGCGCTGAGCAGCTGACGGGCGTTGTGGAAGTCGCCCCGCCATAGCAGCGCGGTGCCCTCGCAGGCCAGACGGTATGCGGTGGCGGCCTTCGTGCGGTCGTCGGCGATCACGACACGCTGGGGCGGTGGCACCCCGAGCGCCGAACGCCAGACCGCCGACCGTTCCCGCCCTGACTCCGTCCATCGAATCATCAGGACTCGACCGTTTCACGGACCGTGCTCGGAGGCGAGCCATTTACCTCAACGACCCCCTTCCCGACCAAAGATTCTCTGACTAAAGTCAGACAATGAACATCACAGCGATCGCGCTGGTGCGCCGGTTCCAGCGGACCGTGACGCAACGGATCGGAGCGCTCGACGACAGGTTCCTCGCCAGGGATCGCCCGCTCGGACAGGCTCGGGTGCTCTGGGAGATCGGCGCCGCAGGCAGCGAGGTGCGCGCCCTGCGTGCGCGGCTGGAGCTCGACTCGGGATACCTGAGCCGGCTGCTGCGTTCGCTGGAGGCCGACGGGCTGGTCGTCGTCGACGACGGTGGCGGCTCCGACGGGCGGGTGCGCACGGCCCGGCTCACCCCTGCGGGCCTCGCCGAGCGGGAGGAGCTGGACCGCAGGTCCGACGAGGCGGCCACGTCGATCCTGGCGCCGCTCTCCGACCGGCAGCGCGAGCGCCTCATGGCCGCGATGTCGGAGGTCGAACGCCTGCTCCTCGCCTCGACGGTCGCCGTCGACGTGCTCGACCCGCGCCACCCGCACGCCCGCCACTGCTTCCAGGCGTACGTCGACGAGCTGGCCCGCCGGTTCGACGGCGGCTTCGACCCGGCCCGCAGCATCTCCGCCGACGACCACGAACTCCGCCCGCCGGCCGGGATGCTGCTGGTGGCCACGCTCCGCGCCGAGCCGGTCGGATGCGTGGCACTCAAGCTGCACCCCGGCAGCGGGTACGTCCAGCTCAAGCGCATGTGGGTGGACCCCTCCACGCGCGGCCTCGGGCTGGGCCGCCGGCTGCTCGCCGAGGCCGAGGGCCGGGCGGCCGCGAACGGCCTGCGTACGGTGCGGCTGGAGACCAACCGGGCGCTCACCGAGGCCATCGCCCTGTACCGGGCGTCGGGCTATCGCGAGGTGGAGCCCTTCAACGACGAGCCGTACGCTCACCACTGGTTCGAGAAGCGTCTCCAGGAACCGGCGGGTTGAAACGGTGGTAGCCCGGGGCCGTCCAGCCCGGCGCAACGGTCCCGGCGACGTGGACATACTCGTCCAGCTCGAACCGCACCAGCCGCTGCGCGCCCGGCACGTCGCCCGGATCCCAGTCCACCCGGGCCCGCCCGGTCAGGTGCAGCGTCTCCCCGCGTTCCCAGTCCACGAACAGCAACCCGGCGGCCGGATTCAGCTCCAGGTTGCCGAGCGTCATGTACATCGAGTTGCCGACGTAGTCCGGGAACACCAGTGATGCCGGCCCCGTGACCTGGACGAACCCCGGATTGCCGCCGCGGTGCGACACGTCCGCGCCGAGCTCTTCGACGCCGGTGGCGATGAAGAACGTGTCCGCCGTGCCGATCCACTCCTGGTGATGGGCCGGGAGTGCGGTGCCGCCACCGAGTCTCGCCGGGGTGCCGGCGGGCTTGGAGGTGGGCTCGCGGGTCTGGATGTACTTGGGGCAGTTCGAGTAGACCTGCTCCGTCCACACCACCAGCGCATCTTTCGCCTGTACGGCAGTGCCGTTCACGCGCATCCTGCGCCGCGTGTGCGGTTCGATGGCCAGCAGCCCGATGGCGCGTTCCCCGGCGAACAGCCCATCCAGCGGCGGACCGGGCAGGGCGTGCACCACGATCGTGCGGTCGTCCTCGGGCGAGGCGAAGCCGGGCGGGCCGGTCAGCACACCGGCCCAGAAGCGGCCCCGGTCGTCGGCGGCGCCCGCGACGAGCAGGTGCTGCTCGCGCAGGAAGGCGGCCGCCACGTCCGGAATCTCGGGACGGGTGCGCGAGCTGCCGCGGTCTTCTCCGCGCACCCCGGCCCGCCGCTGCACGGCGATCTCGCCTGGGTGTCGCATTTAGAAGAACCCGCAGGTCGGCGCGCCGGACGTGGGAGCGGGCCGGTCGCCGGCGGCATCCGGAGCGTAGATCTCCAGGCGGATGCCGTCAGGGTCCTCGAAGAACACGCCGCCCGACGAGGCGCCCTCGCCGTGCGGCACGACGCCGTCGTGGTGCAGGGTCGCCCCGATCTCCCTGATGACCGCCTCGGCCTCGCGTACCGCGGCGAGGTCGGCGACCTGGAACGACAGGTGGTGCAGCCCCGGCAGGGCGGCGGCGAAGCGTCCCTCGCTCTGCTGCCAGAGGGTCAGCACCAGCGTGCCGTCCTGTGCCAGGAACGCGTAGCGGCGATCGTCCTGCCGCGACTCGCCCGCCACCGTGAAGCCGAAGATTCGCCGGTAGAACTCCTTGGACTTGTCGAGGTCGGTGACGTTGAGCCCGATGTGCCCTGTCTGGAACGACATTCCGCA
Source organism: Nonomuraea polychroma (assembly GCF_004011505.1). Lineage (NCBI taxonomy): Bacteria > Bacillati > Actinomycetota > Actinomycetes > Streptosporangiales > Streptosporangiaceae > Nonomuraea > Nonomuraea polychroma. The sequence continues at coordinate 6,634,977 of NZ_SAUN01000001.1, read as the reverse complement.
CTCCTTCAGATCTAACGGACGTATGGCCGGTTAGCCGTTAGGAATAATATAACGGCAAATCGGGTCGGCAAACGTTAGATGGAGTCATTTCTTGTGTTCCCGGTAGTGCCTGGCCGCTCTCGCGCGGTTGCCGCAGGCCGTCGAGCACCACTCCTGACGTGGATGTTCCTTGATGAAATAGAGCACGCAGCGCGGCGCCTGACAGGTGCGCACCTGCGTGCGATCCGGCCCCGCCAGGAACTCCACGGCGGCCGTGGCGAGCGCACCACGCAGCTGTACGGACGGCTCGGCCTCCACAGCGGGAACGGTGACGAGGGCCGGCTGCCCGTTCCAGGACAGTTGCGGGGCCCGGGGCGCGGCCAGGGCGGTGGCGTTGACCAGGGCCAGCGACTCCGCGAACGCGGGCAGGCCGGCCGCGTCCGCCCGGCTCGGCGGTTCGGGGGCCACGGCTCTGGCGAACAGCGAGCGTACGGCCTGGCGTAGCCGCACGGTCTCCTCGCGCGCCTCCTCCGTCGCGGTGAAGCCGGGATCGACGTCCAGTTCGGCCGCATGCTCGCGTACCCACGCCGTCATGGCGTCCACGTCGGCCAGGAGGTCGATCAATCCGGAACGATCGGCCCTGATCGTGCTGACGAAATCGAGAGTCAGGGACATGCCCTCAATCTAACGCGTGCGGGCACCCTGACCCGTGAGGGTCCACGGAAGCAGCACGCTCGCCGCACTTCTAGAGAGTGGTTCGGCCAGCGGCAGGAGCTCCGACAACATCGGCTCGACACCCTCGGCCCGCTCGTCCTCGCCCTGGGCGGCCGGCAGCGGGCCGACCCGCTCCGTCAGCCGGGCGTCCACCCGGTCGAGCGAGGGGCATGTTGTCTCGGCGCGCACGGCCTCGTGCCGGCGGTCGCGACCGGCATGCACCCGGAGGCCACGTCCATGCCGCTGTCGATCGGGGTCGGACTGGTGGGCGAGGCGCTGGTCGTCCTGCTCAGGTCGAGAGCGGCAGGTGTCCCGCTCGCGTCCGACAAAAGATGATTTATCCGCGTACGCGGCCTACGCCGGCCAGGATGCCGGACCTGACGAGGTCGTACGAGCCGTCAGGGGAGGCGTCCTGAGCCCAGTCGGCGACCGGCACGACGCCGGGTCCGAGCAGGTCGAGGCCGTCGAAGTAGGCGGCGATCTCGTCGTAGCCGCGCCGCGCCAGGCCGCCCGGTGCGGTGCTCGAATAGACCTGCTGGCCGGCCGCGGCGACGTCGTCCGTGGCGTTGCCCGCGTACAGGTGCGACAGCACCAGATAGCCGCCCGGCCCCAGGCGCTCGCGGATGCGCGCCACGATCCGGCGGGCCTCGGCATCGTCCGTGATGAAGTGGAGCACGGCGACCAGCAGGACCGCGTACGGCTGGGACAGGTCGACGTGCCCGGCCACGAGCGGGTGGTCCAGGATCGCGTCCGGGTCGCGCAGGTCGCCCTCCAGGGCGAGGACGTCCGGATCCCTGGCCAGCAGCGCACGGGCGTGGACCAGGACGATCGGATCGTTGTCCACGTAGACGACACGTGAGCCGGGGCCGTGCTGCCGCGCCACCTGGTGCACGTTGTCCTGGGTGGGCAGCCCCGCGCCGATGTCGATGAACTGGCGCACGCCCGCCTCGGCGAGCATGCGCACGGCCCGGCCGAGGAAGCCGCGGTTGGCCAGGGCGATCTCACGGGCGTCGTTGCCCATCTGCCGGCCGATCTCGATCATCTTCTCGGCCGCCTCGCGGTCGGCGGCGAAGTTGTCGCGGCCCCCGAGGTAGTAGTCGTACATGCGGGCGACGCTCGGCACGTTCGGGTTGATCCCGGCAGGTACGCGGTCCGCCTCGGTCATGTGACGACCCCTTCTTGTCGATCTTACTGGCGCCGATTGTAGGGGCATAGGGGAGGATTCGGGCAAGAGTCGTGACGCAAGGGGATCAGACGCGGCGGAACGTGTGCCGGTAGGCCAGCGGCGCCACCCCCACCGCCGCATGCAGGTGCTGGCGCAGCGAGACCGCCGTGCCGAAGCCCGACCGCCTGGCCACCTCCTCCACCCCGAGATCCGTCGTCTCCAGGAGGCGCCTGGCGTGCTGCACCCGCTGCCCGATCAGCCACTTGGCCGGGCTCACGCCGGTCTCCTCGCGAAACCGCCTGGTGAACGTGCGCACGCTCATCCTGGCGTGCTCGGCCAGCGCGTTCAGGTCGAGCGGGGCGTCGAGGTGGGCCAGCATCCAGGCGCGGGTGGCGGCGGTGCCGCCGTCGGCCTCGGGCGGAAGGGGGCGTTCGACGTACTGTGCCTGGCCGCCGTCCCGCCACGGCGGCATGACGCAGCGGCGGGCGGCCCGGTTGGCCACCTCGCTGCCGTGATCGCGCCTGATCACGTGCAGGCACAGGTCCATCCCCGCCGCCACCCCGGCCGAGGTCAGCACGTCGCCGTCGTCCACGAACAACACGTCGGGGTCCAGCTTCACCTCCGGGAACAACGCGGCGAAACGGGCCGCGTCTCGCCAGTGCGTAGTCGCCGGGCGCCCGTCCAGCAGGCCGGCCGCCGCCAGCACGAACGATCCCGTGCAGATCGACATCGTGCGCGGGCGGCCCTGCAGCGCCGCGCGGAGGGTGTCCGAGATCGTGCCGTCCTTCAGCGCCCGGCCCGCGTGAATGCCGGGCACCAGGACCGTGTCGGCCGTGTCCAGCACGTCGAGATCGTCATCGGGCAGCACGCTGTAACCGGCCGAGCAGCGGACCGGCCGGCGGCCCTCGGAGCAGGTCACCACCTCGTACAACTTCTCGCCCTCCGGCGTCTCGGCCGACCAGAACACCTGGCCGGGCACGCCGAGGTCGAGCGGGGCGAAGTGGTTGAGCACCACGACGGCGATGCGATGCGGCATGGCCTGATTCTTTCACATATTGGCTTTCCGGCCACTCGCAACCAGGTAAGGAGATAAATCAGGATTGGCGCATGACGTTGAGCACCACCCCAGCCGCCCCCACCCGTCGCAGGCTGCACCGTGCCTGGTTCGTGGCGGCCGTCGCCTTCGTGGCGATCCTGGGCGCCGCCGGCTTCCGCGCCACCCCGGGCGTGCTGATCACGCCGCTGCGCGAGGAGTTCGGCTGGTCCACCGGCACCATCTCGCTGGCCGTGTCGATCAACCTGGTCCTCTACGGGCTGACCGCGCCGTTCGCCGCCGCGCTGATGGACCGCTTCGGCATGCGGCGCGTGGTCGCGATCGCCCTGCTGCTGATCGCCGTGGGCAGCGGGTTGACCGTCTTGATGACGGCGAGCTGGCAGTTGCTGCTGCTCTGGGGTGTGTTCGTCGGGCTCGGGACGGGGTCGATGGCGCTGGTGTTCGCCGCGACCGTGGTCGACCGGTGGTTCGTCAGGCATCGCGGGCTGGTGACCGGCATCCTCACCGCGGCGGGTGCCACCGGGCAGCTGATCTTCCTGCCGGTCCTGGCTCACCTCGCCCAGGGGCCGGGGTGGCGGGTCGCCTCGCTCGCCGTCGCCGGGTCGGCGCTGGCGGTGGTGCCGTTCGTCTGGTGGCTGCTGCGCGACCATCCGGAGGACGTGGGCACGACGGCCTTGGGGGCCGAACCCGGCGCGGTGCGTACCGAACCCAGCAAGACCAACGCCGCCCTCAGGGCGGTCACCGTGCTCGCTCAGGCGGCCAGAACGCGGCCGTTCTGGCTGCTCGCGGGCGGTTTCGCGATCTGCGGGATGAGCACGAACGGGCTGGTCGGCACCCACTTCATCCCCGCCGCGCACGACCACGGCATGGCCGAGCCGGTCGCGGCCTCCCTGCTGGCGGTCATCGGGATCTTCGACATCGTGGGCACCGTCGCCTCCGGCTGGCTCAGCGACCGGGTCGATCCCAAGGTGCTGCTCGGCGTCTACTACGGGCTGCGCGGATTGTCGCTGATGGTGTTGCCCAGCCTGTTCGCGGCCACGACCGAGCCCAGCATGCTGATCTTCATCATCTTCTACGGGCTGGACTGGGTGGCGACCGTGCCGCCCACGGTGGCACTGTGCCGGCGCATCTATGGCGCCGACGGGGCCGTGGTGTTCGGATGGGTGTTCGGCTCGCACCAGATCGGCGCCGCGATCGCGGCCGTCGGCGCCGGCCTCACCCGCGACCACCTGGGCGCTTACGACCTCGCCTGGTACGGCGCCGGCGCACTCTGCCTCCTGGCGGCCGGCATGTCCCTGGCGATCAGGCAACCGAACGAGAAATCTGCCAAGCAGACTGCCGCTATGGTCTGAACCAGGAACGACAGTAGGGCGGCAGGCTGATTGTGCAGGTTTCTTGTTCGGAAGAGCCGATGATGAACGAACTGTATGTGCTGCCGCTCGTGGTCAGGATCGAGCGGGCCACGCCCCCTGAGCGCACCGACGCGCTGGAAGCCGCCGCCATGGCCGTGCTGAGCCTGCTCGACGACCCGGGGGAGTGGGCCGCCGAACTCCACGCCTGGCAGTCCACCGGCAAGATCCGCAAGGTCGTGCGCCGCGCCAGGGGCGCGGAGTGGCGCCGCGCGATCGCGCTGCCCGGGCGCACCGTCGAGCACCGGACGGCGGAGGTGCGCGTGCACCCGCCCGTGCCGCTCGACGACTGGCCGAGGGACCTCGCGCGGCTCCAGGTGGGAGGCACCGAGCTGGCCGACACCGCCGAGCCGCCGCCTGCCGAGCCGCCGATCCTGTGGGCCAACCCGGACCTGGACATGTCCGCGGGCAAAGCCATGGCGCAGGCCGGGCACGCCGCGCAGCTCGCCTGGTGGGCCAGCGACGCGGACGAGCGGGCGGCCTGGCGCGCGGGCGGGCTCGCCGTCTCGGTCCGCACGGCCGCCCAGGAGGACTTCCAGGCCAAGGTGACCGCCGGGCTGCCCGTGGTGCGCGACGCCGGGTTCACCGAGATCGAGCCGGGCTCGTGCACGTTCGTGGCGGACGCGCCCTGGCTTTATGGGCGGGTCGCTAGATCGTGAACACGTCGGCCAGCACGCCGCCCGCCGGGGTGATCCGCGCGGGCGACGGGCTGTCGTACACGACCATGAGCCTGCCGTCGTCCAGCCGCGTCAGACCCTCGGGATGGTCGCAGCCCACGCCGTAAGGCAGCTCGAGCACGATCTCCAGCTCGCCCTTGGGCACGACGCCCTGCCGCTCGGCCGGCCGCCAGCGCACGATGCGCACCGGGCCGTCGAGGTCCATGGTCGGGCCGGTGAGCAGCAGCAGCGAGTCGCCGTCCGGGCACAGGTCCCGGACGCCCAGCCCGTCCAGGTCCAGGAAGTGCTTGCGGTACGGCTCCCGTACCCGCAGCCGCCGGCCGGAGTCGTCGAGCCGGCGGAGCTCGAGCTCCAGCACCACCGCCCAGCCCCGCAACACCGGCCCGCGCAAGCCGATGTAGATCTGCTCCCCGACGACGGCGATCCCCTCGACGTCGAACCCGTTGTCCTTGCCCGGCAGCGCCAGGAACGGTCCAAGGTGCCGGTCATCACGCAGGTACGCGGTGAGGTTGTGACCGCCGGCCAGGATCGCTCCGGGACCGGGGACCTCCTCGCGCAGCGGCAGGCGGGCCAGGATGAACCGGTTCTCCTCCCTGACCACCGTGGCGAGCCGGTCAGCGGCCTTGTCCGGGTCCTTCGACTTGACCCGCTTGCGCTTGAGGCTGTGCGAGCCGACCAGCCAGAGCCAGCCGTTCGCCCGGGCCATGCCCTCGATGTCGGCCTCGTCCTCCGGGCCTGCGGGGAGGTCGACATAATCGGCCAGCCGGTAGGTGCGCTGCTCGCCGAAGTGGTCGCCTGACCAGCTCAGATGCTCGAAGGTCGCGGTCTCGTCGCCGGCCACCCAGAGACCGCTCGAGCTCTGCCGGATCGCTGAGAGGTTCGTGTGCGTTTGTGCCGCCTGAGACGCATGGTCGAATCGCAGCTCCACCTGTTCCACGAGGCCATGATTGCACTTCGGTAGCTTCTCGGGCGTAATGGCGGGATATGTCGTACGCTCCCGTCGTGCTCGATGGGGAAGATGAGATCAAGGGTTCCGGAGTGAGAACCGCCACCAAGCCAGGAACCCTTGCTTCTCCGCCCAAACGCTCTCGCATCGGAGACCTCCGCATGCGGGATCTGTACCGGGGGCTCGCCGTGGTCGCCGTCGTCGCGGCCGCCGCCGTGACGCTGGTCGTGGTGCTCCCGTCGGAGCCGGACGAGGTCGTCGCGGGGCCGGTAACCGCGCCGCCGGCCGCGCCCTCCTCGTCCGGCTCCACCGCTCCGCCCAGCCCCGCGGCCGGCGACACCCCTGCGGAACCGGCCACGCCGAAGCCCGGCGCGACCCTCGCGCCCGGCTACACGGCCATGGAGGCTCTGTACGCCGACCCGCGCGTCCCGAAGCTGACCGGCAAGGTCAAGCGCATGTCCCTGTCGGCGCCGTCCCGGCGGGTCGTCAAGGACAAGCGCACCGGGCTCGCCGTCCCCGATCTCCCCAAGCCGTGGAAGACGCACGGGGCGGCGCCGTTCACCACCAAGCAGGTGCTCCCCAAAGTGCGCGGGACGAGCCTGCGCGGCATGTTCGTCACCTGCCCGCTGCCGATCATGGAGCAGGAGTCCGCGCGCGACACGGCGCTGCTGGCCGCCCGCTGGACGCTCAACCACCACCCCCAAGGCGCCAAGATCAGCTGGCTTGCCTCCCAGCCGGTCAAGCGCGGCTGGATGCTCGTCTACCGCGTCACGTACGGCAAGCACACCTCGCGCGCGGCCGTCGTGATCGTGGATGGGGGAATGAGTAAGCCCGGTCTGGCGTTCGTCACAGTGCCTGACGCGCAGCGAAAGCAGTGGCGGGACATCAGCCGCGTGGTCTCCGGGGTGCGTGTTCTAGGCTAGAAAGATCATGGTTGCGGCGATATGGGGAGTGACGCCGTGGAACGCTCTGGACCGCCGCAGTCAGCGGAGAAGGGCAAGGGCAAGCCGCCCTGGCGCTCTGAAGGGCTGCCGGGAGGCAAGCCCAAGATCAACTGGTGGCGATTCGTCGTCACCTTGCTTGTTGTGTACGCGGCCTTTTTCGTCGTGTCGTCCTTCGTCGACAGCGGATCCGTCGAGACGATCTCGTACACCGAGTTCACCAAGCAGGTGAACGGCAAGAACGTCAAGGACATCTACGCCCAGGGCCTCTCGGTCGAGGGCGACCTGAGGTCGGCGGCGAAGAACCCCGAGACCGGTGAGTCGTACACCAAGTTCGCCACCGAGATCCCGGCCTTCGCCAACACCGACCAGCTCGACCAGCAGCTCGCCACCGGCCAGGTCGAGATCACCTCGCAGCCGATCACCCGCGGCTTCTTCTCGAACCTGCTGCTGTCGCTGCTGCCCGTGCTGCTGCTGGCCGGCCTGTGGATCTGGATCATGCGGCGTGGCGCCAGCATGATGGGCGGCGGCCTGGGCGGCCTCGGCAAGTCCAAGGCGGCCAAGCCGGTCGAGGCCGCGAAGGTGCGGGTGACGTTCGAGGACGTCGCGGGCATCGACGAGGTCGAGAACGAGCTCGTCGAGGTCGTCGACTACCTCAAGGACCCCGACAAGTACCGCAGGCTCGGCGCCAAGCTGCCCAAGGGCGTGCTGCTCGCCGGCCCTCCCGGCACCGGCAAGACGCTGCTGGCCAGGGCGGTCGCCGGCGAGGCCAAGGTGCCTTACTTCTCGGCCTCCGCCTCCGAGTTCATCGAGATGATCGTCGGCGTGGGCGCCTCGCGGGTGCGCGACCTGTTCGAGGAAGCGCGGAAGGTGGCGCCGTCGATCGTGTTCATCGACGAGATCGACGCCATCGGGCGCGCCCGGGGCGGCGCCGGCGGCATCGGCGGGCACGACGAGCGCGAGCAGACGCTCAACCAGATCCTCACCGAGATGGACGGCTTCTCCGGAGCCGAGGGCGTGATCGTCATCGGGGCCACCAACCGTCCCGAGGTCCTCGACCCGGCGCTGCTGCGTCCCGGGCGCTTCGACCGTACGGTGCAGGTGGGCCTGCCCGACGCGGCGGGACGTACCGCGATCCTCGGCGTGCACTCGCGCGGCGTGCCGCTGGACGGCGAGGTCAGCCTCGAGCAGCTCGCCAAGACCACGCCCGGCATGACCGGCGCCGACCTGGCGAACCTGGTCAACGAGGCCGCCCTGCTCGCCGCCAAGCGCGGCAAGGAGAAGGTCACGATGGCCGACTTCGCCGACGCGCTGGAGAAGCTGCAGCTCGGCGCGGCCCGCAGCATCGTGATGCCCGAGGACGAGCGCGTCAGGACCGCCTACCACGAGGCCGGCCACGCGCTGCTCGGCATGCTCCAGCCGGGCGCCGACCCGGTCAGGAAGATCTCGATCATCCCGCGTGGCCGGGCGCTCGGCGTCACGCTGTCCACCCCGGACACCGACCGGTACGCCTACGACGAGCAGTACCTCCGCGGCCGCATCACCGGCGCGCTCGGCGGCATGGCGGCCGAGCAGGTCGTGTACGGCGTCATCACCACCGGCGCCGAGAACGACCTCGAGCAGGTCACCATGATCGCCCGTGGCATGGTGGGCCGCTGGGGCATGTCGGAGAAGATCGGCCCGCTGACCATCCTGCCCAACGACGGCCAGCAGCCGCAGGCCTCGCCCGTCACCCTCGCCATGGTCGACGAGGAGGCGCGGCGCATCGTGGACGAGTGCTACGAACGCGCCATCCAGGTGCTCTCCGACAACCGCGACAAGCTCGACGGCATCGTGGCCGCCCTGCTGGAGCACGAGACGCTCGATGAGGTGAGCGCGTACGCCGCCGCCGGCCTGACCAGCGGATCCACGGCCGCCATAGAGCGGTAGTTTTTCCCGAGAATTAGCGCAAGACGGGCATTGGCTCGATGCTGTCTCGGGAAGCTCTCCCCCGACAAGGATCGGGGGAGAGCCGTGACGCTGCACGACGAGCTGATCGAGCAGCTCGGAGAGCCGGGCCTTGACGAGGTCGCCGGGATGCTCGGCACGGACCCCACCCAGGCCCGTGACGTCGTCCGAGCCGTGACCGGCATCATCGTCGGCGGCCTGGCGCGCAATGCCCAGCACCCGGACGGTGCCGAAGCGTTGCGTGCGGCGCTGGAGGACCACGTGGACGCCGACCCGTTCAACGGCGACGTGGCCTCGCTGACCCGCGACGGGCACAGCATCCTCGCGCACGTGCTCGGCGGTCAGGGGACCGAGCAGGCTGCGGCGGGGCTGGCACGGCTCGTCGGTATCGACACCGGCGCCGTCATGAAGCTGCTGCCGCTGATCGCCCCCATGGTGATGTTCCTGCTGGCCGACCGGGCCGCGCGCCTGGACATGGACGCCAGGGACGTGGCCGGCCTCCTGGACAGGGAACGGACGGCGGTGTCCGGCGGGCTGGGGGAGGCGCTCGACGGGCTGCTGGCGAACATCTTCGGCAGCGCCGTGCCGGGCTGGCCGTACGTGGGCAGGGAACTCGCGGCGGACCGGTCGTACGGGGCGCACGGCGAGCTGGAGCCCGGACCGTCGGGCGAAGCGGACCCCGGTGAGCCCGCGCCGGGCAGGTCGAACCCCGACTGGTGATGAGGACCCTCGCCAGGGAACGGCTGGTGAGGACCGGTAGGCTGGTGCGGTGATCGTTCTGGCCTCTGCTTCCGCCGCCCGCCTGGCACTGCTGCGCAGTGCCGGTCTCGACCCCAAGGTGATCGTCAGCGGGGTCGACGAGGACGCCTTCACGGCACACAGCCCCGCCGCGCTCAGCCTCGTGCTGGCCAAGGCGAAGGCGGAGGCGGTGGCGAGCGGGCTCGACGAGGGACTGGTCATCGGGTGCGACTCGATCCTGGAGCTCGACGGCCGGCCCTACGGCAAGCCCGCCTCCGAGGAGGAGGTCGTGGAGCGGTGGCGGCTCATGCGCGGCCGCACCGGCCGCCTCGTGACCGGCCACTGCGTGATCGACGTCGCGACGGGCGGGCAGGCGGCGGAGGTGGCCAGGACCGTGGTGCACTTCGGCCAGCCGTCCGACGAGGAGATCGCCGCCTACGCCGCCACCGGCGAGCCGCTCAACCTGGCCGGGGCGTTCAGCATCGACGGGCGCGGCGGGTGGTTCGTCGAGGGCATCGAGGGCGACCACGGCAACGTGCTCGGCATCTCGTTGCCGCTGCTTCGCGACCTGTTCGCGGAGCTGGGCTACGCGGTGACGGCATTCTGGCGCTAGCCTGCCGGGCATGCGATCACTGCGTGACTTCACCTCCGGCGTCGGGTTCTTCTTCCAGGGGTTCGGCTGGGTGGCCAGGCATGGGCGGTGGTGGGCGTTCGGGCTGATCCCGGCGCTGATCGCGTTCTCCGTGTACGTGGTGGCGCTGATCTTCCTCGGCACCAACGCCAATGATGTGGCCGCGTTCCTGACGCCGTTCGCGGACTCGTGGAGCTGGCGCGAGCTGTTCCGCACGCTGGTGGGGATCGCGTTGTTCCTTGGAGGGCTGGCGCTGGCGGTGGTGACGTTCGCGGCGGTCACACTGGCGATCGGGGAGCCGTTCTACGAGAAGTTGTCATCGGCTGTGGACGTGCTCGCGCACGAGGTCGACCAGCCGTTCTGGCGGACGCTGCCACGCTCGATCAGGGACAGCCTGGTGACGCTGTTCTATGTGCTGCTGTTCACGGTGCCGCTGTTCATCATGGGCTTCGTGCCCGTCGTCGGGCAGACCGTGGTGCCGGTGCTGGGCGCGGCTGTGTCCGGATTTTTCCTGACAGTTGAGCTCACCACGCTGGCCCTGGAGCGGCGGGGCATGGCCCGCAAGCAGCGGTTCGCGCTGCTGCGCGCCAACAAGGCGAGCGCGCTGGGGTTCGGGGTCGCGGTGTTCGTGCTGTTCCTGGTGCCGTTCGTCGCGGTGATCGCCATGCCGGCCGCGGTGGCGGGCGCCGCGCTCCTCGTACGCAACCGGCTGGCCCCCGTCCCGCCCGGACCCGCCACGCCCGCGTGACGCCGGAGGGTGTTGGGTGCTTGGAGAACGGCGTCGTCGTCCACAGACAGAACAAGCCGAGCATCTTCATCCCCAGAATGCCGTTCGGCCCCACGCCGTGACCCGCCCGCCCGGCACCCTTACGGTCCATGACGACCAACACCTCCCCGTCGGCCTCCTCTGCTTCCCCGCTTCCTCCGCCCTTCTCCGAGTCCTGCCTCACGCTCACCAGCCCCGCTGACATCCTGGCCGCCGTCCCCTACCTCGTCGGCTTCCACCCGCACACCAGCCTGGTCATCATCGGGCTGGACCGCGGCCAGGCCAAGATGGTGGTCAGGTGGGGTCTGCCGCTCCCACCGGGCGCCCTCGCCCCTCTGACGCCGCTGTTCGAGCGGGAGGGCGTCACCCAGGTCGTCATCGTCGGCTATGGCTCAGGAGACGTGGTCACGCCCGCGGTGGACGAGACCAGGGTCCTGGCGGCCAAGGCCGACGTCCACGTCGGTGAGGCACTGCGCGCCCACGAGGGCCGCTACTGGTCCTACGTCTGCGATCTCCCGATGTGCTGCCCGGCGGAGGGCACGCCCTACGACCCTTCGACGAGCCAGATCGCTGCGGAGGCGACCGTGCGAGGCCTGGTCGCCCTTCCCGACCGCGAGTCCCTGGAGCGCACGGTGGCCCCCGTCACGGGGCCCGTACGGATGTCGATGCGCCGCGCCACCGCCGACGCGATCGCGGAGCTGAGGACGGGGCTCGCAGCCACAGCGGACCTGGACGCCTTCGCCCAGCAGTGTGTGGCGGACGGCGTGGCACGCGTGCGATCAGCGCTGACCATCCACACCGAAGGCGGCCGGTTGCGCGACGCGGAGGCGGCGAGACTGGGCCTCGACCTCGCGATCGTTCGGGTGCGCGACGAGGCATGGACGCTCATGCACGAGTCCCACGCCGCCCTGTGGAGAGACCTGACCCGCCGGCTCGAGCCCCGTTTCGTGCCGCCTGCCGCGTCCCTGCTGGCCATGGCGGCCTGGCGGGCGGGAAACAGCGTGCAAGCCACCATCGCCGTCGAACGCGCCCTGACGATCGACCCCGCCTACTCGATGGCGAACCTTCTCATGCACGCGGTGCAAAACCTGCTGTCCCCGGCCATCATGCGCGACCGCATGCCCACCTCCGCCGAACTCGACGCGGCCATGGGCTCCGCCCACGCGGGCTGGCTGCTCCCGCTGGTCAACCTCCTCGACGAGGATGACCCGTCCTTCCCGCCGCCGGATGACCACTGATCGCGCCTCGCTCGCACCCCCTTCGCCCGCCACCGCCCGAGCGGCCGCGTGTTCATCATCAACACACGCAGCCGGCAAAGGTCGAATCACGCGACGGGGAAGGCCGGGCGAGGTGGGACGGGGACTGAGGGCTGGGGACATTCGGACGGGGACTGGGCAAAAGCCGTGAATTTGCGTATTGGATGGGTGGACGGATGGATGAGCTTCTGTGTTAGAGGGTGTCCTCCTCGCGGCGGCGACGCTCGTTATAGGCACGCATTCGGGGCGGATATCCCGTGAGCTGGACGTCGTACACCGGCAAGGCAAGATCTCGAGCGACCTTGTGAATCACCGCGGGGGATCCGACCCGTCGCCTGGTCCACTCGCCGTCGTCGGCCACCGCCACCGCCGTCGTATCGGTGGCGAACGTCTCAGGCTCGACATAAAACTCGACGCCACGCCGCGAACGGGCAAAGGCGATAAGCGCCTCGATGTCGGCGTCTGTCGCCTCGCGGTCGAACTTCGCGATCTTAGGGCCGCGTTGCCGACGAAGGCCGTAGCGGTCTCGCCATCTCATGAATCCTTTTTATACCGTCTGGGGCCCGCGTGCGTCGGGGATGATCTAGGGGACACATCCGGGATTCTCCCGATGGCACCCGCGACATTGGCGACGCAGTATGAGGGGGACTGCTCATTACCTAAGGAGAGGCATGGCGACTATGGCTGGGGTACCGACAACCCCCGGGCCGGGACAGGTGCCGCCAGCTCATTTGCGCGTCACCAACCAGGACCGAGAGCGCGTGGTCGAGCACGTCAAGGCGGCGTACGCGGAAGGCCGCTTCGACAAGCTCGAGTTCGACGACCGGCTGGAGCGCGCGATGACGGCGCGCACCCACGGGGACCTGATGCCCATCATGACCGAGCTCTACGGCACCCAGGTCGTGCCTCAGCTCACTCCGCGGCCGGCTCCGGTTCGTTCGGAGTCCGCACCGGACAGCAACGAGCGCCTCGGGGCGGCCGCCGCCCATCTCCTGGTGCTCCTCGGGATCCCGATCGTCGGCCCGCTCATTCTGCTGCTCACCGGAGGCAAGACGTCGCCCTACATCCGTAGGCACGCCCTGGAGGCGCTCAACTTCCAGATCACGGTGACCGGCGCGACGGTCTTGCTGCCGTTCACCGTCATCGGCATCGTGCTGCTGCCGTTCATCTGGGTCGCGTCCGTCGTCCTCGCCATCGTCGGTGGTGTCTCCGCGTTGCAGGAGGGCAACTTCCGCTATCCGATGACGATTCGCCTGGTGAAGTAGCGCCTCTCACTCCGTATTTCGCATGATCGTGGTGGCCGCGCCCGTGCCTGTCCTTTCTCGGGAAGGGCAGGCAGCGAGGGGAGGCACTGCCGAGCCGATCATGCGACATGCGGGTGAGATCAGCGGGCCAGGACCTCGTACTTCACTCTCATGACGCCCGCGCTGGTGTTGCCGATGGCCTCGAAGGCGGCGGCGGAGAGGTCGAGGCAACGGCCGCCGACGTACGGACCCCGGTCGTTGATGCGGACCTTGACCGACTCGCCGGTGTTGGGGTTCGTCACGCGGACCTTGCTGCCCAGGGGGAGAGTCTTGTGGGCGGCGGTCATGGCCGACGGGTTGAAGCGCTCGCCGCTGGCCGTCATCTGGGGTTCGTCGTAGAACGAGGCGCCGCACGAGCCGGACGACAGGACGCGGACCTTGGGCTTCACGGCGTCCGTCCTGGCCCTGACCGGTTGCTGCGAGGGCTTGGCCGGCTCGTCGGTGCCCTTGGTCGGCTGCCCGGTGGGTTTGGCCGAGTGCTCTGCGGGCTTGGTCGGGCTCGGGTGGGCGGCCGACGGTGGCTTGGGGGCGGGGGAGGGGCTCTTCGGAGTGGATTGGCGGGCGGCTTCGTTGGCCGTCGCCGGTTCGGTGGCGCGAGTCGATGCCTGGGCGGCGGTGGAAGCGGGAGTGCGCTTGGGCGAGTCGTCGTTGGCGATGGCCGCCCAGGCGGCGGACGAGGCGGTGGCGATCATGGCGGTACCCACTGCGATGGCGGTCCAGCGGCGCCTGCCGGTGGGGGACGGCTTGTGGGAGTGCTGACCCAAAGTAAACCACGGTCCTAGATAGGGGATAGGGCAGGGAAAGGCCGATCAAGAGGGGTGGGACACGGGGATGCGGCCGATCCGCCGGCGCGGCAGGGGATCCGCGCGGTGAGGACGAACATATGCGACAAACAGCGGGTAAAAACAACTTAATGCGACATTCAGTGATATATCTCACCCAGCACGCAAGATCGCCCATAACGCCCATCGGGGAGCCATAGATCGTGGAACCCCTGGAAGAACGTCCGCGTCGCCAAGGCCGGCACTGCGCGCAGAGCGTCCGGAAGAGGTCAGCCAGCCCCGGGGAGGAGTCATGCCCCATGGCCAACGTCATGTCCGGCGGCCAGTGCCATGCTCGGGGGCCAGGTGTCATGCCCTGTGGCGCCTGAGGGCCGCGCCCCACGGGCCAGTGGGGCGTGCCGGTGGCGGGGCGGTGCCGCGAGGGCCTGAGGGCCGTGCCCCGTGGGCCAGTGGGGCGGGGCGGTGCCGCGAGGGCCTGAGGGCCGTGCCCCGCGGGGTCAGGGCCGCGCCATGGGGCCAGAGGGGTGTGCCAGCAGGGCGAATGCCGTGTCGCGCGGGCGAGAGGACGTGCCCGGAGGGTCGGCGCCGTGCCGCGCGCCAGCGCCGTGCCGGGAGGGCCAGAGGGGCGTGCCGGGGCTTGGCGATGCCGCGCCGTGCCGTGCTGGGGCTGGGCGATGCCGCGCCGCGCCGCGCCGTGCCGGGGCTGGGCGATGCCGCGTGCGCCAGCGCCGTGCCGGGAGGTCAGGGCCGTGCCGCGCGGGACAGAGGGCCGTGCCGGGAAGGGCAGCGCCGTGCCGCGCGGGACAGAGGGCCGTGCCAGGAGGGCCCAATTGCCCATGCCGCGCGGGTCAGACGGGCAGGTTACGAGGGGCGGACCCATGCCGCGCGGGCCAGAGCATGCCTCAGCATCAGGACCATGCCTTCGGCTGGCTGCCCCACGGTCAGAGCGTGCCTCAGGACGGGTCAGAACATGAGTGAGCGGACCGTGTCCACCGTGTCGGCGTCCTCCACCCGCTTGTCCAGGCGGTAGCGCAGCACCCGGGCGAAGCGCAGGGCCATGCCCCCCGGGTAGCGGGGCGAGCGCTGGACACCGTCGAAGGCGATCTCCACCACCAGCTCGGGCCGGAGGTTGACCGTCCAGGTGTCGGTCGGCCCCTCGGCCAGTTCCAGGAAGCGCTGAGTCTGCCAGGCCAGCAGCTCGTCCGTCAGGCCCTTGAAGGTCTTGCCGAGCATCACGAAGCCGCCCTCCGGGTCGCGAGCGCCCAGATGGAGGTTGGACAGCTTGCCCTCACGCCGGCCATGGCCCCACTCGGCGGCCAGCACCACCAGGTCGAGGGTGTGACGGGGTTTGACCTTGATCCAGCCTGCGCCCCGGCGGCCCGCCGCGTACGGCGACGAAAGGGACTTGACGACCAGGCCCTCATGGCCGGCCTTCACCACATCGGTGAAGAACTTCTCCGCCTCCGACACGTCCCCCGTGACCAGCCGCGGCGTCAGCAGTCCCTGCGGGACCGTGCGAGCCAGCGCCTCCTGGCGTTGCGCATAGGGCAGATCGAGCAGGTCGGCGCCGTCCACCCGCAGCGCGTCGAAGAAGAACACGCTCAGCGGCGTCTGCTCGCGCAGCTGAGCGACGTTGGTCTTGCTGGAGGCCCGGCTCGCTGTGACCTGGAACGGGTGCGGGCGGCCGTCAGGGCGCAAGGCGATCACCTCGCCGTCCAGCACCAGATCCTCCGACGGCATCTCCAGCACGGCCTCGACCAGCTCGGGCACTTGCGGCGTGATGTCGTCGAGCGTGCGGGTGAAGACCTTCACCTCGGAGCCGGAGCGGTGGGCCTGGACGCGTACGCCATCGAGCTTCCACTCCAGCGCCGCCGGCGTGCCCGCCTTGTCCAGGGCTGCGGCGACGTTGGGCGCGCTGCCGGCCAGCATGGGGGCGACCGCCCGCCCCACCTCCAGGCGGAACGCGTGCAGCGCCGGCACCCCGCCGCGCAGCGCCGCCGCCCCCACGGCGGGGAGCCAGCCGCGCAAGGTCAGGGCGCGGCGCACGTCCGCCGAGGGCGCGCCGGACGCCTTGGCCACCGCCTCGATCATGACGCCGTCGAGCGCGCCCTGCCGCAACTCGCCATGCAGCAGCCGACGCATGAACTGCTGCTCCTGACTCGTCAGGGCGGCGAACAGCTCGGCCACCAGGGCCTTGCGTGCGGCTTGCGAGCCCGGGCCCGAGACGGACTTGATCCTTGTCAGCAGCTCGTCGACCGCGGTGAGTGTGGCCGTGGCGGCCAGCTTGGGCTGGGGCAGGTCCTCCAGCGTGCGCCAGCCGACGCCCACCTGCCGTTGGGGCAGCTCGCCGGAAAGGTAGGAGATCGCGATCTCCGCCTCGTCGGGGCCGACCCGGCCCAGCAACTCCGCCAGGTGTGCGATCTTGCCTAGCCTTGCGGACGTGCGCGTCACCGCCTCGGAAACCCGGACCACGTCGATCAGAAGCACACGCCTATCGTGCCTCACGGCGCCGACATTCCCTACCCAGTATCGGTGCAGTGTGTCGAGCATTATGTGGTGGTCGGCCACGTCCCGGCGGATGCGCGTTGGCGGATCGTGCCGGCGGGTCACACACCACCCACCACGCAAGCGCCGAATTCCCTGCTGCCGCCCCACCCCGCGCCGCCGGTCCCGCCCGGTCCCGCCCGGTCCCGCCCGGTCGCGCCCGGTCGCGCCCGGTCCCGCCAGGTCCCGCTCGGTCCCGCTCGGTCCCGCCCGCCCAGTCCCGCCCGCCCGGCCGCGTCGGCCTGGCCGCATCGGCCCGGTCCCGCCCGCCCGGCCGCGTCGGGCCGGCTCCGCGCTGTCGGTCGCGTCCACCCCGCTCTCCGCTGGCGGTCCCTTCACCCACCCTGCGCCGCCGGTCCTGCCCGCGGTCCGTCCGCCAGGCCACGTCCGCCAGGCCACGTCCGCCCGGTCCCGTCCGTCGGGCGTCCGTCCCTCGTGCCTGGGGTCGCGTGCCCTGGGCAGGTGCCTCGGGTCGCGTGCCTCTCCAGTGCGTCCCGTCCGCTTGTCATCTCTCCGGTCCGCCTGGCCTCATCCGGGCGGAGCTTCCCTTGCGCGACATATATGCGACCTGCCTACCCACAGGAAGTCCGATGGTGAGGTAGCGAGCGACGGATGATCCATCGCGCTGAGCGGACGGATGACCTCCGCTGCCGGAGTTCAGCGGCCCGGGAGGGGCCGTAGGTGGCCCGGCTGATGTCGTCGTGCGGCGTGGGGACGAGGGCCCGTCGGAGGACGTCAGGCGGGGGAGGAGTCCGTCAGCTGACGGTGATGCTGGTCGTCAGCTGACGGACGAGACGCGTGTCAGCTGACGCCGAGCAGGTCGACGACGAAGATGAGCGTCTCGTTCGGCTTGATGCGCGCGCCCGCGCCCCGGCTGCCGTACCCCAGGTGCGGCGGGATGACGAGCTTGCGCCGGCCGCCGACCTTCATGCCGGCGACCCCCTGGTCCCAGCCCGCGATGACGCGCCCCCCGCCGAGCGGGAACTCGAACGCCTCCCCGCGGTTCCAGGAGGCGTCGAACTCCTCCCCGGTCGAGAAGGCGACGCCCACGTAGTGGACGCGGACGCGGTGCCCGGGCTTGGCCTCGGGGCCGTCGCCCTCCACCAGGTCAACGATCTCCAGGTCAGCGGGCGGGTTGCCCTCAGGGAAGTCGATCTCGGGCTTTTCGAGTGCCACGACGTGCTCCTGATAATGATGATGGACGATGAGATATGGACCCGACGACTCTATGCGTTCGGGATAAGGTCATCGTTCATGGCCGCCCTCACGCCCGACGCGATCCTGCTCACCGGGCGCGTCGCCGTGGTCACCGGGGCGGCCAGGGGCATCGGGCTGGCGATCGCGGAGGCGTTCGCCGCCTTCGGGGCTCATGTGGCCGGCTGCGACCGTGACAAACCGCACGCCGAGCTCGCGATGACGCTCGACGTGCGCGATCAGGCGGCGGTGGAGGTGTTCGCCCAGGCCGTACGCGAGCGCTGGGGCCGCGTCGACGTGCTGGTCAACAACGCCGGCGGCACCTTCCACGCCGCCTTCTCCGACACCTCGCCACGCGGCGAGCAGACCCTCATCGAGGAGAACTTCACGCAGGTCACCGGCATGATCCGGCACGTGTTGCCGATGATGCCCGCCGGCTCCTCGATCATCAACGTGACGTCGAGCGAGGCGCACCAGGCGGCGCCGGGGTTCGCGGTGTACGCGGCGATGAAGGCCGCCCTCGAGAGCCTGACGAAGTCACTGGCCCTGGAGTTGGCGCCCAGAGGCATCAGGGTGAACGCGATCGCGCCCGACGCGCTGCCGACCGAGGGCGAGGCGGGTGTGCGCGAGCGTATGCTGGCCCGCCCGCTGCCCTTTGATCCGGTACGCATCCCGCCGCTCGGCCACCTCGGTGACCCCTCGGAGGCGGCGGGTGCGGCCGTGTTCTTGGCGAGTGACCTGGCGAGGTTCGTCACGGGGACGACGGTGCATGTGGACGGCGGGATCAACGCGGCGGGCGGCTGGCGGCGCACTGTCCCCTGACCTGCCGGCCGTGGGCTGCTGATCCGCCCATCCGGCCGTGACACGGCCCATCGGGCGTCGGGACGGCCCATCTGGCGTCGGGGCGGTCCATCCGGCCGTGGCACGGCCCATCTGGCGTCGGGTCGGTCGATCCGGCTCCGGCACGGCCCATCTGGCGTCGGGGCGGTCCATCCGGCCGTGGCACGGCCTATCTGGCGTCGGGTCGGTCGATCCGGCTCCGGCACGGCCCATCTGGCGTCGGGGCGGTCCATCCGGCCGTGGCACGGCCTATCCGGCGTCGGGTCGGTCGATCCGGCTCCGGCACGGCTTATCCGGTGTCGGGACGGCCCATCCGGCCTCGGCCCGCCCCATCCGGCCTCGGGGCGGTCCATTCGGCCACAGTCCGGCCCATCCGGCCTCGGGACGGCCCATCCGGCCACAGCCCAGCCCATCCGACCTCGGCCGGCCGGACCAAGGGCGGATGGGGCGCTGGGCCGCGGTGCGGTGGCGGTGGCAGTGGGCCTTGGTCCGGTGGCCGGCTGGTGAGCCGAGGGGCTTGGCATTCGGGCCGAGCCGGTGGGAAGGATGGCCGCGCCGCCGGGGTGTCACCAGCTCTGGTGCAGCGGCATCCCCTCGGCGTAGCCCGACGAGCTCTGGACCCCCACGACCGCCTGCGCGTGGAACTCCTCCAGGTTCGAGGCCCCCGCGTACGTGCACGCCGACCGCAGCCCCGCCACGATCGCGTCGATCTGGTCCTCCACACTCGGCCGCTTCGGATCCAGGTACATCCTGGACGTCGAGATGCCCTCCTCGAACAACGCCTTCCTGGCCCGCTCGAACGCCGAGTCGTCGGCCGTCCTGAGCCGCACGGCCCGCGCCGAGGCCATGCCGTAGTTCTCCTTGTACTTGCGCCCGTTCGCGTCGGTGTGGGTGTCGCCGGGTGACTCGTACGTGCCGGCGAACCACGACCCGATCATCACGTTGGAGGCCCCGGCCGCCAGCGCGAGTGCCACGTCGCGCGGGTGCCGCACGCCGCCGTCAGCCCACACGTGCCGCCCCAGCCGGCGGGCCTCGGCGGAGCACTCGAGCACGGCGGAGAACTGCGGCCGGCCCACCCCGGTCATCATTCGCGTCGTGCACATGGCGCCCGGGCCCACCCCGACCTTGATGATGTCCGCCCCGGCCTCCACCAGATCGCGTACGCCCGCGGCCGTCACCACGTTGCCCGCCGCGACGGGCACGCCGGGGTCGAGGGCCTTGACGGAGCGCAACGCCAAGAGCATCTTCTCCTGGTGGCCGTGCGCGGTGTCCACGACCAGGCAGTCGATCCCGGCCTCCAGCAGCTCCTTGGCCCTGGCGGGCACGTCGCCGTTCACGCCGACCGCCGCGGCGATGCGCAGCCGGCCCTGGGCGTCGACCGCGGGTTGGTAGAGGGTGGCGCGCAGGGCGCCGGTGCGGGTGAGGATGCCGACCAGCCGCCCCCCGTCGTCCACGATGGGCGCCAGCCGGTGCCGGCCCTCGTGCAGCCGGTCGAACGCGGTCCGCGGGTCGAGGCCGGCCGGCAGCGTCAGCAGTTCGCTGGACATGACCTGCGACAGTTGCGTGTACATGTCCACGCCCTGGCAGTCGGCCTCGGTGACGACGCCGACGGGCCGGTTGTCCCAGTCGACCACGATGATCGCGTTGTGCGCCCGCTTGGGCAGGAGCTGCAGTGCCTCGCCCACGGTGTCGTGCGGCGTCAGCGTCAGTGGCGTGTCGTGGACGAGGTCGCGCTTCTTGACCCAGTCGACGACGTTCGCCACCACGTCCATCGGTATGTCCTGCGGGATGACGGCGATGCCGCCCCGCCGGGCCACGGTCTCGGCCATGCGCCGGCCGGCGACCGCGGTCATGTTGGCCACGACGATGGGGATGGTCGTGCCCGTGCCGTCGTGGGTGGACAGGTCGACTGCGAGCCGTGACCCGACCGAGGAACGCGACGGGACCATGAACACATCGCTGTAGGTCAGGTCGTGGTGCGGCTCGAGGCCATTAAGAAATTTCACGTTCGTCCATCTTATGTGGTGGTACGTCACCAAGGAGTTTCCCCCTTTCGCGGGGGCTTATGATCGGCCGGGACACTTTTTGGGGGAGGGAGGGTCTGTGGACGTCACCGAACGGACCGAGCTGACAGTGGTCGGCTACGTCGTACGCACCAACAATGCCGACGAGATGGATCCAGCACGGGCGAAACTGCCCGCTTTGTGGCAGCGGGCGGGCGCGCCCGGGGCCTTCGCGCACGTGCCCGGCCGGGTCGACGAGAATCTCTATGCCGTGCTGACCGATTACGAGAGCGACCACAACGGGGCCTACACGCAGATTGTCGGTATCGGCGTGCGTACGGTGCCGCGGCTGCCCGAGGGCATGGTGGCCGTACGCGTGCCGGCCGTGCAGGCGCTGAGGGTGGAGGCGCGCGGTCAGATGCCGCAGGCCCTCGTCGAGGCGTGGCAGCGGGTGTGGAAGCACACCGAGTCGGGCGGCACGCCGCCGCGCGCGTTCACGACGGATCTCGAGGTGCACCACCCGGAGGGCGTGGATCTCTACGTCGCGGTCTAGGAGAGTCCGAGCGCGGCGGCCGCCGACTCGACGGCCGTCGGCTTGACCTCCTCCACCGGCAGGTGGGCGTACTCGACCGAGCAGTCGGACATCCCGCCCAGCGCCATCGTCGCCCTGATCTGCTGCTCCGGCGTGACGCCGGGGCCGAACAGCAGCAGGATCAGCCGTCGCCGCCAGCTGAACATGCGCTCGGCCATGTCCGTGTAGCCCAGCGTCTCCAGCTCCCGCATGAGCATGACGAGCACCTCGCGGTGCCGCCAGATCAGGTCGAAGTAGTCCTTCAGCAGCTCGCGCGCGTCTCCGGGCTCCCGTGTGGTGACGAACCGCTCGATGTCCTCCACCATCGGCTGCACGATGCTGCGCACGAGGTCCTCGCGCGAGGAGAAGTGGTAGTAGAGCGCGGGCTTGGTGATGCCCAGCCGTTCCGAGATCTGGCGCAGGCTCGTGTTCTGCACGCCCTGCTGGACGAACAGCTCACGGGCCACCGCCTGGATGCGGGCCTTGGTGTCACTGGGCATGGATCAAAGAATATCCCTTACCTATCGTTAAGTAAGGACGTATGCTGAAAGCCACTTACCTATCGTTAAGTAAGGGAGATCGGCATGAGGATCCTCATCTCGGGCGCGAGCGTCGCGGGACCGGCCCTCGCTTACTGGCTCAACCGGTACGGCTTCGCCGTCACCGTCGTGGAGCGGGCCCCGACGCTCCGCAAGACGGGCGGCCACGCGATCGACCTGTTCAGACCGGCGATGGACATCGTCGAGCAGATGGGGATCCTGGAGCGGGTCCTGGCCAAGAAGACCGGAACGGAACACCTGGCCATGTACCGGGAGGGCCACGACAGGCCCATCGAGCTGGAGATCCGCCGCGTGTTGAGCGCCGTCTCGGACCGGCACGTCGAGATCATGCGCGACGACCTGAGCGAGATCCTCTACGACGCCACCCGCGACGACGTCGAGTACGTCTTCGGCGACTCGATCGCCGCGATCTCCGACGACGGTGAGGTGAGATTCGACAGCGGCCGCGAGGCCGCGTACGACCTGGTGATCGGCGCGGACGGCCTGCACTCCAACGTGCGCCGCCTCGTCTTCGGTCCCGAGTCGCAATTCTCCACGTGGATCGGCGCCTACCTGGCCGTCGCCTCGGTCCCCAACCATCTGGGCCTCGACGGTCGCATGGAAGGCATCACGGGCGTCGGCCGGATGGCCGGCATGTACGGCGCCGCCCACATGGACGACGCCCGGGCGCTGTTCCTGTTCAGGACACCGCGGCAGCTCGACTACCACCACCGGGACGTCGCCGGGCAGAAGCGGCTGCTGCGCGAGCGCTTCGCGGGCGTCGGCTGGGAGGTGCCGCGGCTCATGGACGAGGTGGACCGGACGTCCGCGTTCTACTTCGACTCGATCACCCAGCTCCGCCTGGACACCTGGTCACGCGGCCGGGTGACGCTGGTGGGCGACGCCGGCTACTGCCCGGGACCCGCCGTCGGCGGCAGCACGAGCCTGGCGGTCGTGGGGGCGTACATCCTGGCGGGGGAGCTGGCCACCTACGGCGGCGACCACCTGCGGGCCTTCCCCGCCTACGAGGCGGAGATCGGCGACTACGTGCGCCGCAGCCGCACGTTCGCGATCAACGCGGCCAAGCGCATCGTGCCGGGCAGCAGCTTCGACCTGTCGGCGCTGGCCGCGACGGTGTGGCTGATCGACCACCTGCCGGTCGGGCTGACCAGGGCCGCCGCCAAGATCAGCAGCAAGGGCGTGCGCCTGCACGACTCGATCGCGCTGAAGGACTACTCGGCCTTCACCGTGGCCGGAGCTCGATAGGGAACGACGTCACGCCGCGGACGAAGGCGTTGGGCTGGATCCGCGGCCCGGCGTCGTCCGCCCAGGAGGCCTCCGCCACCCGGTCGAGCCACTCCTCGAAGAAGATCCGCAGCTCCAGCCTGGCCAGTGCCGCGCCCAGGCAGAAGTGCGTGCCGAGGCCGAAGGCGATGTGCCCGCCCGGTTTCCTGGTCACATCGAACACGCCGGGCTCGGCGAACACCTCCGGATCCCGGTTCGCCGACCCGTACATGAGCAGGACCTGCTGCCCCTCCGGGATCAGCTGCCCGTGCAGCGAGGTGTCGCGGGTGGCCGCGCGGCACATGTTGAGAATCGGTGTCGTCCACCGGATGAACTCCTCGATCGCGCCCTCCATCAGGTCGCGGTCCTCGCGGAGCAGCCGCCACTGATCGGGATGGCGGATGAGCGCGTCGATCGCGGTGGCGATGACGGTCCTGGTGGTCTCGGCGCCGCCGTCGAGCAGCAGCAGCGCCTCGTTCGCCAGATGCTCGTCGTCGTAGTCCGGGCTGGCGGACCACAACGACAGCAGGTCGTCGCGGGGGTGGGCGCGGCGCTCGGCGGCCAGAGTCAGCACGGCCTGCCCGTACTCGGCGGCCGCGACCGCGGCCTCGTGCGTCACGTACCGCAGCCCGCCCCCGGCCACGATCGTGCTCTCCGACCAGTGCTTGAGCCGTGGCCACTCCTCGTCGGGGAAGCCGAGCAGCCAGCCGATCACGCGAGCCGGCAGCGGCGCGGCCAGCTCGGCCACCGCGTCCACCGTGCCGCGCGACAGCGCCCGGTCGAGTTGCTCGACGACGACCTCGCGGATTCGGGGGGCGTAGCGTTCGCGCACGTGGCGGGGCGTGAAGCGGCGGTAGACGAGGCGGCGGCGAGCGGCGTGCTCGGGGTCGTCCATGCCGATCATCGAAGGATCGGACCGCAGCTGCGGGCGGTAGCCGACGGTGCTGGTCCACAGGCGGGGGTCGCGTTCGATCGCCGAGATGTCGGCGTGGCGGGAAACGCCCCACAGGCCGTTGGCCGTGTCGTGGTAGACGGGGGCGTGCTCGCGGAGCCAGGCATAGACCGGGGAGGGGTCGCCGGCGTACAGGTCGCCGTCGAGTAAGTCGATCATGCGAGCACCCCTTGGCTTCGTAGCTTGTCCGCCTCCTCCTGAGGCAGGCCCCAACCGGACAGGTCGGTCAGGCGGGTGGCGGGAGAGAGGTCCTGGGCGGGCTCGCCCTGCAGGCGGGGCGCGGGCAGCGGCATGGTGACGCCGCCGATCTCGACGAAGCTGCCGCGGGCGACGTTGTGCGGATGAGAGGCGGCCTCGGACATGGACAACACGGGCGCGACACATGCGTCGGAGCCCTCGAAGAGCGCCTCCCACTCGGCCCGGGTCCGGGTCCTGAACTCCGCGGCCAGGCGGGCCTTCAGCGCGGGCCACTGGGCCTTGTCGTTCCTGTCGGGCAGGTCCGTCAGGCCCATCAAGGACACCATCGTGTCCCAGAACTGCGGCTCCAGCGATCCCACGGCCACGTACCGGCCGTCGGCGGTCTCGTACGTGTCGTACTGCGGGGCGCCCGTGTCCAGCAGGTTCGTGCCGCGCGGACCCCAGAAGCCGCTCTGCACACCCTGGTAGAACATCGCGAACAGGATCGCCGCCCCGTCCACCATGGCCGCGTCGATCACCCGGCCCTTGCCGGTGCGCTCCCGCTCGAACAGGGCGAGCAGCACCCCGTACGCGAGCATGAGGCCGCCGCCGGCGAAGTCACCCAGGATGTTGATCGGCGGCGTCGGTTTGTCGCCTGCGCGGCCCAGCATCGACAGGATGCCGGAGATCGCGATGTAGTCGATGTCGTGCCCGGCCGACGGCGCCAGCGGCCCGTCCTGGCCCCAGCCGGTCATCCGGCCATAGATCAGCCGCTCGTTCACCGCGTGCAGGTCGGCGGGACCGATGCCGAGCCGCTCGGCCACTCCCGGACGGAACACCTCGATCACCACGTCGGCGTGCCTGGCCAGCTCCTTGAACGCCGCCACGCCCTCGGGCGCCTTCAGGTCAAGCCCGATCGTGCGCTTGCCCCGATCCATGACGTCCCTGCGCGGCTGGTCCGACACCGCCCTGACGCGGTCCACCCGCAACACCTCGGCGCCGTGGTCGGCCAGCATCATCCCGGCGAACGGCCCGGGAGCCAGGCCCGCGAGCTCCAGCACGCGGACACCGGCCAGCGGCCCTCGGCGAACTTCAGACATACGCACAGTAGAACAACATTCGGTGATCTCTGGCAAGCGGCTCCCCGGCGAAGCCTTATCAGGTATGGGAAACTTGCCCACTGTTCGTGGTGGTCTACAGGGGACGGACATGGTTTCGGAAGACAACCGGCTCATCGCCAGGCGCTACGAGTTAGTGCGCGAACTGGGCCGCGGGGGAATGGGCGTGGTCTGGGAAGGCCGGGACACGCTGCTCAACCGGCAGGTCGCCATCAAGGAAGTCGTGCTGCCCGACGGACTGTCGCCCGGCGACCAGGAACGCCAGCTCATGCGCACCGTCCGCGAGGCCCGCACCGCCGCCAAGCTCAACCACCCGTCCGTCGTGGCCATCTACGACGTCGTCGAGGAGGGCGGCCGCCCCTGGATCGTCATGGAGCTGCTGAGCCACCCCACGGTCGAGCAGGTCGTGCTCAGCACCGGCGCCCTGCCCGTGCGCGAGGCGGCCGACGTCGGCCGGCAGGTGTTGTCGGCGCTCAAGGCCGCCCACGCGGCCGGGATCCTGCACCGCGACGTCAAGCCCAGCAACATCCTCATCACGGACGACGGCCGCGCGGTGCTCACCGACTTCGGCATCGCCACCGTCGAGGGCGACGCGTCGCTCACCAGGACCGGCATGGTCACCGGCTCCCCGAGCTTCCTCGCCCCGGAACGTGTCCGCGCCGCGGAGGCCGGACCGGCCTCGGACCTGTGGTCGCTGGGCGCCACGCTGTACGCGTGCATGGTGGGGCGCTCGCCGTTCGAGCGGGGCGACCCCATGGCGACGCTCAACGCGCTGCTCAGCGAGGAGCCCGACTACCGGCGCATCCCGCCGATCATGCATCCGATCCTGCGCGGCCTGCTGCAGAAGGAGCCCGAGGAGCGGGTGGACGCCGAGGAAGCCGACCGGCTGCTCGCGGCCATCGCCGCGGCCAAGCCCGCCGCCGCCGACCGTGACGTGCCCAAGCGGAGCGGCGGGCGCGGGCGGGCGCTGCTCGCGGCCGGCGCGGCGGCGGCCGTCGTGATCGCCGGCGGCTCGGTCGCCTACTTCAAGTTCGCCACCCCCGCCGAGGGCGCGCCGCGCGCGACCGCCGTGCCCGCCGCGGCGACCAGCCCGCTCACGCCGAGCGCCAGCCAGACGCCGGAGCCGAGCGCCACCCGCACTCCGACGCCCAGCGTGACGCAGCCGGTCGTGCGGGCGTGGAAGTCGCGGGCCGGATGGTCGATCCTGCGGCCGGTCCGCTGGAGGGGCGCGCTCCAAGAGGCCTACACGGAATGGACGCGCCGGGACGGGAACGCCCATCTCGGGGTCGAGGCCGTCTACTCCAACCTCGACGTCAACGAGCTCCTGCGCACCCAGGAGGACACGGTCCGGCAGAACGCCGAAGGCGTGGTGACCCGTGGCCGGCGTACCGTCACGCACCAGGGCGTCAAGGCCGTGGAGTGGGAGTTCTCCTGGACGGCGGGCGCGGCGGGCGACACGCCGTGGGCCACCGCCGGCATCCGTTACCGGGAGGTACGCCGGGCGGTGTCGATCGGCGACACCGCGTACGTCGTGTCCTGGACGGTCGCCGAGAACCAGTGGCTGCGCAACAGGGCACTCATGCGACAGGTGATGAGCAGTTTTACGGTGGGGACATGACGACGCCCTGGAACCTGCTCGCGCTTCCTCCGCTCCCGGAGGAGCTGATGCGGCACCTGCTCGCCCCGCTGGGCGACCGGGTGGACGTCCGCGTGCCCGCGGCTCGCGACAGGGACGCGCTCCTGGCGGCGCTGCCTGAGGCGGAGATCGTGCTCGGCGACTGGACGAGCACCCTGGTCATGGACGCCGCGGCGGTCGCGGCGGCGCCCCGGCTGGCCTTCGTCCAGCAGCCGTCCGTGGGCGTGGACGGCCACGACCTCGACGCCCTGGCCGCGTCCGGGGTGCCGCTGGCCAACACGCCCGGTGTCAGCGCCGTCGCGGTCTCGGAATGGTGCCTGGCCGCCACGCTCTCGCTGTCGCGCAAGCTCGGCGCGGCCGACGCCGCCGTACGCGCGGGGGAGTGGCCGCAGCAGGGCCTCCAACCGTATGAGCTGCGTGGGCGCCGCGTCGGCATCGTCGGCTACGGCCCGATCGGCGTCTCCTGCGCCGAGATGTTCCGGGCGCTCGGCTGCCACGTCACGTTCTGGACCCGCACGCCCCGCGCGGACCCCGCCTTCGAAGACCTGGAGACGCTCGTCTCCGGCAGCGACGTCGTGGTGGTCGTCATCGCGCTGTCCGACGAGACCCGCGGCCTGATCGACCCGGCCCGCATGAAGCAGGGCGCCCTGCTCGTGAACGCGGCCAGAGGCGGCGTCGTCGACCAGCAGGCATTGGTCGCCTCGTTGCGTGACGGGCATCTCGGCGGCGCGGCGCTGGACGTGTTCGACGTCGAGCCGCTGCCCGCCGGCGACCCGCTGCGCGACCTGCCGAACGTCCTGCTCTCCCCGCACGTCGCCGGCGTCACCCCCGAGGCCACCGGCCGGCTGCTCACCGCCACCCTCGCCAACCTCACCGCCGCCCTCGAAGGCCGGGAGGTGGAAGCGGTGCTGAATGGCGTATCGCCCCTAGTGCGTAGGAAGTTTACGGAATCGTCTACCACATAGGCATTTCACCTGGCACGATGAACAGTTTTCGTGTCTTTAACGACCCCGGTCTGTTCGAGGTCGCGTACGAGAGATACCTTCTTACGGACGATCTCTACCGGCTCTAGGGGGTGCTTCGTGAACGAGCGTAGCGAGCGAACAAATCGAACGCAGTACGACCTCGTCGTCACGGCACCGACGAAGGAGTGGCCGTGACGACGACGATGTCGACACACCGGCGGGCAGTAGAGCAGATCCGGCACTCGTACGCGGAGATCCCGGGCGGCGCCGCGCCCCGGCTGGCCAAGTCGACGTCCAACCTGTTCAGGTTCCGCGACCCAGCGAAGACGGCCAAGCTCTCGGCCAGGGATCTCGACGAGGTCATCAGCGTCGACCCCGAGACCATGACGGCCGAGGTCCAGGGCATGACCACGTACGAGCACCTGGTCGACGCCACCCTGCCGCACGGCCTCATGCCGTACGTGGTGCCGCAGCTCAAGACCATCACGCTCGGCGGCGCCGTGACCGGGCTCGGCATCGAGTCCACCAGCTTCAGAGACGGGCTGCCGCACGAGTCGGTCGAGGAGCTCGAGATCCTCACCGGCGACGGGCGGATCGTCGTGGCCCGCGACGACAACGAGCACCGCGACCTCTTCCGCACCTTCCCCAACTCCTACGGCACGCTCGGCTACGCGCTGCGCATCAGGATCAAGCTGCGCAAGGTCCAGCCGTACGTGCACCTCACGCACGTCAAGTTCACCGACGCCGCCAAGTGCATGCTCGCCATGCAGGAGATCTGCGACAGCATGGTCCACGACGGCGAGCGCGTCGACTTCGTGGACGGGGTCTTCTTCAGCCCGGGCGAGATGTACCTCACGGTCGGGCGTTTCGCCGACCGTGCGCCCTACGTGTCCGACTACACCGGCATGCGCATCTACTACCAGTCGATCAGGCACCGCACCCGCGACTGGTTGTCCGTGCGCGACTACCTGTGGCGCTGGGACACCGACTGGTTCTGGTGCTCGCGCGCGTTCGGCGTGCAGCAGCCGGTGGTGCGCTCGCTCATGCCGCGCCGCTGGATGCGCTCCGACGTCTACCGTCGCCTGGTCGCCCTCGACCGCAAATACGGCGTGACCGCCCGCATCGACCGGTGGCGCAACCAGCCGGTCCAGGAATCGGTCATCCAGGACGTGGAGGTGCCGGTCGAGCGCGGGGCGGAGTTCCTGGAGTTCTTCCACGACAAGGTCGGCATGACGCCGGTGTGGATGTGCCCGCTGCGGGCAGCCTCCCGCTGGCCGCTCTATCCTCTCGAGCCCGGCAAGCTCTACGTCAACTTCGGCTTCTGGGGAATGGTGCCGCTGCCACGGGGGCAGTTCGACGGCTACTACAACCGGCTCATCGAGCGTGCGGTGCACGACCTCGACGGCCACAAGTCGCTCTACTCGACGTCCTTCTATGCCCGTGAGCAGTTCTGGCAGTTGTACAACGGCGACGGCTACTGGCCGGTCAAGCGGGAATACGACCCGAACGGGCGCCTGCTGGACCTGTACGACAAGTGTGTGCGGGGAAGGTGAGTGGATGGCTCTCGCAACCATCTTTGAGAAGATCGTCGGTGCGGACGCGAACATCGCGTTCCTGGCTTACGACGGAAGCAAGGCAGGGCCGGACGGGGCTGACGTCACCATTGAGGTGAAGTCCCCGATCGCGGTGGCCTACCTGGCCCAGGCCCCGGGGGAACTGGGCTTGGCCAGGGCGTACATCGCCGGTCACATGGACGTGCACGGCGACATGTACACGTTGCTCGACCGTATGTGGAACATCACGACCAATGACCTGACAGCATCTGAAAAGCTTGCCGCGGTCCGCTCGCTGGGCGTCAAGCCGCTCCTCATGCGGGTGCCGCCGCCCCCGCAGGAGATGCGGCAGAGCACTTTGGCCAAGCTCGGCTCCCGGCACGCCAAACAACGCGACGCCGAGGCCATTCACCACCACTACGACGTCTCCAACCGTTTCTATGAGTGGGTCCTGGGCCCGTCGATGGCCTACACCTGCGCCGTCTTCCCCGAGGAGGATTCGACGCTGGAGGAGGCCCAGTACACGAAATTCGACCTGGTGGCCCACAAGCTTGACCTCAAGCCCGGCATGCGGCTGCTGGACGTGGGCTGCGGCTGGGGCGGCATGGCCATGCACGCCGCCAAGCACTACGGCGTCAAGGTGCTC
The DNA here is from genome assembly GCF_004011505.1 of Nonomuraea polychroma. Classification (NCBI taxonomy): domain Bacteria; kingdom Bacillati; phylum Actinomycetota; class Actinomycetes; order Streptosporangiales; family Streptosporangiaceae; genus Nonomuraea; species Nonomuraea polychroma. The sequence goes on along the minus strand of NZ_SAUN01000001.1, from coordinate 6,604,646 downwards.
GGCGTGACGCTGAGCAAGCAGCAGGCGGAGTGGGGCCAGCAGGCCATCGCCGACGCGGGCCTGCAGGACCTGGCCGAAGTCCGCCACATGGACTACCGCGACGTCCGGGAGACCGGTTTCGACGCGGTCAGCTCCATCGGCCTCACCGAGCACATCGGCAAGGCGAACCTCCCGTCGTACTTCGCCTTCCTGTACGGCAAGCTGAAGGCCGGCGGCCGCCTCCTGAACCACTGCATCACGAGGCCGACCGGCAAGGAGAAGACGTTCAACAAGGGCGGCTTCATCAACAAATACGTCTTCCCTGACGGCGAGCTGGAGTCGGTGGGCCACCTCATCAGGGAGATGGAGGATCTGGGCTTCGAGATCCGCCACGAGGAGAACCTCCGGGAGCACTACGCGAAGACCCTGCGGCACTGGTGCGACAACCTGGACGCCAACTGGGAGGACGCGGTCCAGGAGGTCGGCATGGGCACGGCCCGCGTGTGGGCCCTGTACATGGCCGGCTGCATCGTCGGCTTCGAGCGCAACAAGGTCCAGCTCCACCAGGTGCTGGGCGTGAAACTGGACGAGCAGGGCCGCTCCGGCGTCCCCCTCCGCCCGTCCGTCAACTGGCCCTAGTGCCGCTCGGTGTGAGAGGGCTCGCCGGCCCTCTCACACCGGCCCGCTAGGCGACGTCCAGCACCGCCTTGCCGGCGATCCGCCGGTCGAGCAGCGCCTGCGCGGCCTCGGTGACGCGCTCCCACGAGGCGCGCCAGTCCACTTCCGGCGACAGTTTGCCGGCCGCGACGAACCCGAGCAGGGTGGCCAGGTCAGGGCCGCGACCCGCGCCGCTTCACCCGTTCAGTCCAGGAAATGGTCATGACCCTGCTCAGCGCCACCTCGGCGGGGACGGGAGAACTTCCGCCCAGGCGGCGGGCTCGCTGATCGAGCGCGGCTGACCGGTGCGCGCCTGGCGCGGGCACCGCCCCGAAACCGGACGGCCCGGAGAGGCGCGTCGGCGCGCCTATGTGTTGCTGGTGGGGATTACTTCTTGTCCTTGGCCGGGGCGGCATGTTTGCCGCGGCTCGCCTGGTGCTCGTTGGCGCTGGAGCCTTCTTTGGGCTCGTCCGGCGTGTCCTTGGGGGTGTGGGGCTTTTCGTGCCGGCCCACGCGACCTCCTCTTGCCTGGCTTGGTTGCTTAACGTTGCCACAAGATTACCGTCAGTGCGTGCCGATGGCGAATCGGTCGCACGGACGTGCTCACGCCTCGCGCACCAGAGCTTCGAGCGTGCCCGTGAGGGCGTCCCAGGACTGCTCGGCGTCCGGCGTGCGGCCGTGCGGCGACCGGAACCAGGCCACGAACTCGGCCACGTCGTCGAGAGCCCATCGCAGCCGGTAAAGCTCCAGGGAGGCCGGATCCGGGGTGCGGCCCGCGGCGTCGGCGTACCTGGCGAGGTCGGAGGGGTCCTTGGCGACGAGCCACAGGTCGCGCTCGGGGACGGCCATGCCGACCGTGTCCCAGTCCACGAGCAGCAACCGCCCGTCTCTCCTCCGCAACAGGTTGCCGGGGTGGGGCTCGCCGTGCGTGACGACGGGCTCGCCGCCCTTCTCGGCCATCCGGTCGAGCTCCTCCAGGCGGCGGCGCAGCGTCGGGGCGTGCTCGGCGATCAGGCCCCGCGCCGGCTCGGCGTACGGGCCGCCCAGCCACGAGCGATTCGTCTCCCTGAGGGCGTCCTCCAGCCGGCTCCGCCCCGCCAGCTCGACCGGCCGGGCGGGGGTCGAGAGCGGCGGCGGCGTCCGGTGCAGCTCGGCCAGCAGGTCGATGAGCAGGCCGCGTTCCTCGGGCGACTGCTCGTCGCCGAAGTCGCCGGGGGTGCCGTCCTCGAACGGGAACACGCTCATGGCGTAGCGGTGGTGGTCGAGCTGCCGCAGCGTGGTGCCGTCGCCGGCACGCAGCGGTGCGACGACGAAGTCGAGCCGTGCCTGCTCGCGCAGGGCTGCCGCCGTCTCCATGGCGTGCACGAGCCCGTCGTACGATCTGCGCCGCACGTCCACGACGGTGACGAACCACCGCCCGTCGGCGACCCAGTGATAGTCCCCGAACCCCACCGGCGCGTAGTCGAGCGCGACGGCGTCGATGCCCCACTCGCGCAGCGCGGGCCGCAACAGCCCTTCGTCCAACCCTTCTGGCCGATCTCGCATGCCGATCACGCTATAGGCCCGGGCTGTCCGCCTTCATCCCCATTACCAGCCCCATGCCGGCGACGACGCCCTCTGCCCCCGGAGATCGCCATGATCGCCAGTCCAGACACGCGGAAGGCGCGGACAGACCCGCCCGCGCCTTCCGAAGGACCGGTTACCGGAGCTCGCGCTTGAGGATCTTGCCCGTGGCCGTCATCGGCAGGCTGTCGCGGAACTCGATGATCCGCGGGTACTTGTAGGCGGCCATGTTCTCCTTGGCCCAGGCGATCAGCTCGTCCTCGGTGATCGTGACGCCCGGCGTGCGGATCACGTACGCCTTGACCTCCTCGCCGAGTGACTCGTGCGCGACCCCCACCACGGCGGCCAGCGACACGGCCTCGTGGGTCGTCAGGACCTCTTCGAGCTCGCGCGGGTAGACGTTGAACCCGCCGCGGATGATCATGTCCTTGGCCCGGTCGATGATGGAGTAGTAGCCGTCCGCGTCCCGCGTCGCGATGTCGCCGGTGCGGAACCAGCCGTCCTTCATGACCTCCGCCGTCGCCTCCTGACGGCCGTAGTAGCCCTTCATGATGTTGTGCCCGCGGATGGCGATCTCGCCGGGGCCCTCGCCCTCCACGGTCTTCCAGTCGCCGTCGATCAGCTTCATCTCCACGCCCCAGATCGGGGTGCCGACCGTACCCGGCTTGGTCGGCCGGCCGGGCTGGTTGAAGCTGGCCACCGGCGAGGTCTCCGACAGCCCGTACCCCTCAAGGATGCCGATGCCGAACGTCGTCTCGAAGTCCTTGAGCACCTCCACCGGCGACGACGCGCCGCCCGCGACCGCCACGCGCAGCGACCGGGGCACCTCCGCTCCCTCGGCGTGGATCTTGGTGAGCATGCTCCAGTACATGGTGGGCACCCCGGCGAAGAAGGTCACGTTCTCCTTGACCATGATCGCCAGCGCCTCGCCCGGGTCGAAGCGCGGCATCAGCACGACGGTGGCGCCGCGCAGGAAGCCGGTGTTCATGACGACGGTCTGGCCGAAGGAGTGGAACAGCGGCAGCACGGCCAGGTACGTGTCGCCGTCCTCCCCGCCGGACGGGAACATCTTGTCGCTGACCATGGCGTTCATCAGCATGTTCTGATGGCTGAGCTCGGCGCCCTTGGGCTGGCCGGTGGTGCCTGAGGTGTAGAGGATCACCGCGGTGTCGTCGGGCGCCGTCTGCACGGTCTCGAACGTGTTCGCCGTCCCGCCCAGCGCCGCCCAGATCGACTCGCCGTATTCGGACTCGGTCGCGAGCGGCGTCGCGGGCAGCACGAAGAAGTGCTCGCATCCCGCCGCGGCCTCGAACCCGCTCTTGCCACGCTCGCCCAGCGGCAGCTCGGGCGTGCCCTCGAAGCAGAACAGCGCCTTGGCGTCACTGTCGTCGAGATGGTAGGCGATCTCGCGCGACTGGAGCAGCACGTTCAGCGGCACCACCGTCGCGCCGGCCTTCAGGATGCCGAAATAGACGAACGGGAAGTACGGCAGGTTCGGGCAGGCCAGCGCGACCTTGTCGCCCTTCTGAATCCCGCGCGCCACCAGCAGGTTCGCGACCTGGTTGGCGATCGTGTCGATCATCGAGTACGGCAGTCGCATGTCGCCGAAGACGATGGCCGTGCCGTCCGGATTGTTCCTGGCGCTGTCCTCCAGGACGATCGACAGGTTGAGCATGACGCCTTCCTCCCTCTTCAGCCGCCTTCGGCGCCATCTAACCAGCGACCTCATACCGACTGGTAGGTAACAGAGGTTACAACTGCATATGGACGCGCCCGGTCGCCTGGAGTAAGCAAGGGGTCATGGAGTACGACTACGTGATCGTCGGCGCCGGTTCCGCGGGTTGCGTGCTGGCCAACAGGCTCTCTGTGGACCCAAACGTCTCGGTCGCGCTGGTCGAGGCGGGCGGCCAGGACGACAAGCTGGAGATCCGCATGCCCGCGGGCTTCGCCAAGCTGTTCAAGACCGAATACGACTGGAACTACACGACGGCCAAGCAGGGCGAGATGTCCGGCCGGGAGCTCTACTGGCCGCGCGGCCGGGTCATCGGCGGCTCCTCTTCGCTCAACGCCCAGATGTGGGTGCGCGGCTGCCAGCTGGACTACGACCAGTGGGGCATCCCCGGCTGGTCGTACGACGACGTCCTGCCGTACTTCACCAAGGCCGAGCACCGCGTCGGCAGCAACCAGGGCAACGTCTACGGCACCTCCGGCCCGCTGTACATCTCGGAGCTGCGCAGCCCCAACGTCACCACCGCGGCCTTCCTCAAAGCCTGTGAGGAGCTCGGCTTCGAGCGGCTGGGCGAACTCAACGGGCGCTCCAACGAGGGCTACAGCCCCACCCCCGTCACCCAGAACCGCGGCCGCAGGTGGAGCGCCGCCGACGCGTACCTGCGTCCGGCGGCCGGGCGGCCGAACCTCACGGTGATCACGGGGACGACCGTCGACCGGGTGTTGTTCGACGGCCGGCGTGCGATCGGCATCCAGCACGGCGGCGGCGCCCAGGTCAAGGCCAGGCGCGAGGTCATCCTGTCCGCGGGCGCGATCGGCTCGCCGTACCTGCTCATGCGCTCCGGCGTGGGCGCGGCGAGCGAGTTGCGGGACGCCGGGGTCGAGGTCGTGCACGACCTGCCCGAGGTCGGCAAGAACCTGCAGGACCACCTCGCGAGCGGCGTCTACATCGAGTGCAGGCAACCGGTCACGCTGACCAAGGCCGAGTCCATCGGCAACCTGCTGCGGTACATCGTGCTGCGCTCCGGCATGCTCACCTCCAACGTGGGGGAGGCGGTCGCGTTCATCAGGACCTCGGCCGAGGAGCCCGCGCCCGACGTCGAGTTGATCTTCGCCCCGGTGCCCTTCAAGGACCACGGCCTCACCCCGCCGACCGGTCACGGGATCACCGTCGGCGTCGTGCTGCTGCAGCCGGAGAGCCGCGGCAGGATCGGGCTGAACGGCAGGGACGTGGTGATCGACCCCGCCTACCTGAGCGAGGAGGCCGACGTCAAGCGGCTGGTCGCGGGCCTGAAGACGGCCAAGCAGGTGTTCGCCACCACCGCGATGAAGCCGTACGCGGGCGGGCCGATGGCACCGTACTGGGGTCCGGAGAGCGATGAGGAGCTCGCCCAGTGGGTACGCGAGCGCGGCGAGACCCTCTACCACCCGGTCGGCACGTGCCGCATGGGCGCCGACGACGCCTCGGTCGTTGACCCCTCCCTGCGGGTGCGCGGGGTCGAGGGGCTGCGCGTGGTGGACGTGTCGATCATGCCGACGCTGAACCGCGGCCACACCCATGCCCCCGCTATCATGATCGGCGAAAAGGGGGCCGATCTGATCCATTCCTCTTGACGTAAGTGACCACTTGCAGAAGGCTTGTCTGGTATGACGCTGTCCGCAGACCTGGACCTGTCGCAGATCCCGTTCTGGGGGTTGCCGCAGTCCGAGCGTATGGAGGCCTTCCGCAGGCTGAGGCAGATGGACCGCCCGGTCTTCATGCGGGAGCAGATCGTGCCGTTCATCGGCGGCGGGCCGGGTTTCTACGCCCTCGTCCGCCACGCCGACGTGATCGAGGCCAGCAGGAATGCGGCCGTGTTCAGCAGCGAGCCGTGCTCCAACAGCATCCCCGACATGCCACGCTGGCTGAGCGTGTACTTCGGCTCGATGATCAACATGGACGACCCGCGGCACGCTCGGTTACGTCGGATCGTGTCGAGGGCGTTCACGCCGCGCATCCTGGCGAAGATGGAGGAGGACCTCGCCCGGGCCGCCGCGGAGATCGTGGATCGGGCGATCGAGGAAGGGCCGCGCGACTTCGTCGCCCAAGTGGCCGCGAAGCTCCCCGTGCGGGTCATCTGCGACATGATGGGGATCCCGGCGGAAGCTCATGACATGGTGCTGCAGCAGACCAACGTCATCCTGGGCAACTCCGACCCCGAGTACACCGGCGTCGCCCCCGACCTCACCCGCCGCAACGTCGCCAAGGGCCTGGCCAAGCTGCTGCGCGCCGGATACACGCTCAACCGGCTGGCCGCCCGCCTGGGCGACGAGCGGCGCAAGCGGCCCACGGGCGACCTGGTCAGCCTGCTGGTCAACGGCGAGGAGAGGCTCACCCCGCAACAACTGGGGTCGTTCTTCATCCTCCTCGTGGTGGCGGGCAGCGAGACCACCCGCAACGCGATCGCGTACGGGCTCAAGCTCTTCACCGACCATCCCGACCAGCGCGCGTTCCTGCTCGGGAATTTCGAAGGGCTCATCGGCACCGCGTGCGACGAGGTCATCCGATATGCCACGCCGGTGATTCAGTTCCGCCGCACGCTGACGCAGGACTACGAGATGAACGGCACCTCGTACCGGAAGGGCGACAAGGTGCTGCTCTTCTACAACTCCGCCAACCGCGACGAGGCGGTCTTCTCGGACCCGGACACGTTCGACATCACCCGCGACCCCAACCCGCACGTCGGGTTCGGCGGGCCCGGGCCGCACTACTGCCTGGGCGCGCACCTGGCGCGCAGGGAGATGACCGTGATGTTCCGCGAGCTGTTCACTCGGTTGCCCCGCCTCAGGTCCATCGGCGAACCCGACTTCCTGCTGTCCAACTTCATCAACGGCGTCAAACACCTGCGTTACACCTTCTGACCGCCTCTGTGATCGATTCTCGCCGCTGACCCCGGACATCACGGCGGTCATGTCCACCACCACGAGCACGATCGTCATGGAGGCGAGAGCGAGCACCCATCCCCGTCGGATGCGCGTCTCCTCGTGATGAGGGGACCCCTTGAATAGTGGTACTCCCGGGACTGACCGAATGCTAGGTTTCGCAGTCATGGAGATCAGGACTATCCACGCCAATGGGGTGGAGTTCGCGTATCTAACCGTCGGTGAAGGGCCGCTCGCGCTGTGCCTGCACGGCTTTCCCGACACCGCGCACACGTGGCGCCACCTGATGCCGGCGCTGGCCGAGCGCGGTTACCGCGCGGTCGCGCCGTTCATGCGCGGTTACGCGCCCACCGAGGTCCCGGCCGACGGCGCGTACGAGGACGCCGCGCTGGTCGCCGACGTCCGTGCCCTGCACGAGGAGCTCGGCGGTGACGCCGACGCGGTCATCATCGGGCACGACTGGGGCGCCTTCCCCGTCTACCCCCTGGCCGGCCGCTTCCGCCGCGCGGTCACGCTCGCGGTGCCGCCGCCCGGATCGCTGGCCGGCACGTTCCTCGACTACGAACAGCTCAAGCGCTCGTTCTACATCTTCCTCTTCCAGACCGCCCTGGCGGAGACGGCCGCCGCGGGCCCGGGCTTCCTCGAGAACCTGTGGCGCGACTGGTCCCCGGGATACGACGCGAGCGAGGACCTGGAGTTCGTACGGCGCAGCATCGGCGCGCCCGCCAACCTGAGCGCGGCCCTCGGCTACTACCGGGCCATGCTGGGCACCACGCCGCGGTCCGGCCGCTACCCCGCCGTCGAGCCCGGGGTGACGGGGCCCGTCCTCTACCTGCACGGCGCCAAGGACGGCTGCCTGGGCGCCGACCTGGTCAAGGACGTGCTCAGCCACCTTCCGGCAGGCTCGCGGGCCGAGCTGGTGGGGGACGTCGGTCACTTCCTCCACCTCGAACGGCCCGCCGAGGTCAACCGCCTGATCCTGGACTGGCTCGGCCCCGCCTCCTGAGCATCATCCGCGGCCCTTGCGCAGGACCGCGATCACCGGGTGCCGGCCCGACAGGCTCACCCGGATCGCCTCCTCCACGGCGAACCCGTGCGGGATCCCGTCGTGGACCAGCGCCACGGCCAGCCCGTCGGCGGCCAGGACCCGCCGCACCTCACGCCACAGCAGGCCGAGGTCCCGGGCGAGCAGCCCCCTCGGCGGCACCTGGCGTCCCCAGGGCGGGTTCACCAGCACCCGATCGGCGCTGCCGTCGGGCGCCGGGATCCGCCCCCCATCCGCCAGGACCCACCCGAACGCCGCCCCGTCGCCCTGGGATGGTGACGCGCTCGCCGCACGCCGCCCGTCCCGGGCCGAAGGATCAGAGGCGTCCAGGGCGGCGCGTGCGTTGGCGGCGGCGGCCGCGAGCGCGGCCGGGTCGTGATCGAAGCCCAGCAGCCGCACCTGCGGCGCGAGAGCGTGGGCCTCGATGAGCGTGGTGCCCGCGCCACAGCACGGGTCGAGCACCGTGCCGGCGCCCTCCAGCCGCGCCAGCTCCGCCATGGCGGCCGCTACCGGCGGATGGAGCGTGCCCCGGATGGACGCCGTCTTGTACGGCCTGCGGTGCAGCGGCCGGTGGGCCGGCCGCAGCGCGATGACCGCCTGCTCGCCCTCGATCGTGACCCGCCACGACATCGCGTCCGACGGCGGCCGCCCTCCCGCCGCCCTGGAGTGGTACCGCACCCGCAGCGACCGCGCCAGCTCGCCCCCGACCGCGTCCTCGATCTCGAACCTCGTGTAATTGCGCCGCCCGACGAACGACGCCGACACCTCCAGCCCGCCACCGCCCGCGCCCGGCCGCCCGCCGCCCAGACGCGCCAGCCGGACCGCGTCCACGCCCCGCGCCGCCTCCGCCAGCCGGGCGAGCGCCGAGCGGCGCGGGCCGATCCCGTCCACCACCGCGCCGGCCAGCAGGACATCGTCCGCCGTACGCAGTCCCATGGATGCCGTACGCAATCCCAGGAGCCCGGCTTCGTCCGTGGCCTCGAACCACACCTCTCGATGCCGCACCCCGCGCACCACGCCCAGCCGGGAACGCCGAATCTCCGTGGCCACCAGGGGCTCGATGCCGTGCACCGCCCTGGCCACGGCAAAAGTATGCACGTGTCCTTCTCCCACGTCGCGACCTCGGGACGGCGGTCGCTCAGCCGTCCCGCATCGCCGGCGGTGGGATGTCCGCGAACCGCCGACGGGATCGCTAACGCAGGTAGAAGAAGGTCATGGAGATCACCTTAGGGCCGGGCCGCCACGGGCTGCCACGGGTTTTCCACCCTACGTACGGCGTACGTCATAACCATTGACGTAAGTAGCCACTTTTCCGAATGATGGCCCTATGAGCGTCCTCGACTTCGACCTGTCGGACCGTGACTTCTGGGCCAGGCCCATGGAGCAGCGCGGGGAGGCCTTCGACCGACTGCGATCCCGCGCGACCCCCGCGTTCTTCGAGGAGATGGACATCGGCTTCGCCCCCAAGGGGCCGGGTTACTACGCGCTGGTCAAGCACGCCGACATCCTGGAGGCCAGCCGCAATCCGGAGATCTTCTGCTCGGGCGACGGCGGCGCCACGGGCATCCCGGACATGCCGGCGGAGTTCGCCGAGTACTTCGGCTCGATGATCAACATGGACGACCCGCGGCACGCCAGGCTCCGCAGGATCGTCTCCCGCGCGTTCACCCCCAAGATGATCAAGCAGTTCGAGTCGGACGTCGAGGCGGCGGCCGTCGGCATCGTGGACGACCTCCTCGCCAAGGGGCCCGGTTGCGACTTCGTGACGGAGGTGGCCGCCCGCCTGCCCCTGAAGATCATCTGCGACATGATGGGCATCCCGGAGCGCGACTACAAGTTCGTCTTCGACCGCTCGAACACGATCCTCGGCGGCTTCGACGCCGAATACGGCGGCGCCGACGTCAGCGAGATCGCCACCCGCCTGCTCAACGCCGGCATGGAGCTGCAGCAGCTGGTGCAGGACCTGGCCGCGCACCGTGCCGACCACCCCACCGACGACCTGACGTCGTCCCTGGTCAACGCCAACATCGACGGCGAGCGGCTGTCGATGCAGGAGCTCGGGTCGTTCTTCATCCTGCTGGTCGTGGCCGGCAACGAGACCACGAGGAACGCCATCTCGTACGGCCTGCGCCTGCTCACCAAGAACCCCGACCAGCGCGCGCTCTGGCTGCGGGACCTCGACGGGCATGCCCCCGGGGCCGTGGAGGAGATTGTCCGCCTCGCGTCCCCGGTGAACTTCATGCGCCGCAAGGTCACCAGGGACTTCGAGATGAACGGCAACCTCTACCGCAAGGGCGAGAAGGCGGTGCTGTTCTACTGGGCCGCGAACCGGGACGAGTCCGTGTTCGACAACCCGTACCGCTTCGACATCACCCGCACCCCCAACCCGCACGTCGGGTTCGGCGGACCGGGCCCGCACTTCTGCCTCGGCTCGCACCTGGCCCGGCGAGAGATCACGATGATGTTCCGCGAGCTGCTGCGCCGGATCCCGCACATCGAGGCGGGCAAGCCGGACCGGCTGCACTCCATGTTCATCAACGGCATCAAGCACATGGAGTGCACGTTCTAGCGGCTAGCCCTGCGTGGAGAGCCTGAGCTGGTTCATCACCGTGCGGATGTCGGGCAGGAGCTGCTTGCTGTCCGACGGGATCGACATGTAGACGATCGCCGGGACGCTGCCGCCCGTGTTGATCGCCATCGTGACGATCGTGGCCTTCTCGGTCTCCGACGTCAGCGAGTACGCGATGAGCCGGCCCGTCTGGTCGCCCACCTTGATCGACTGCTGGGCGATCTTGCGGACCTTGTTGTCCGCCGGGAAGAAACGTTTGCGGGCGGTCAGCACCACCTGCTTGATGACCGGCTCCAGGTTGTCCTGCTCGTAATACGAGGCCAGCTTCGGCATGAGCGGGCCCGACATGATCTGGGCGTACCGTTCGGGCGCGACCTGGACGTACTGGCGGGTGTCGAAGCCGTAGGTGGCCTTGACCGTGGCACGCTGGTCGAGCTGCCACTTGCCGCCGAGACGGGGGACGGAGATCCCCGCGGCGGCGTCCGGCACCCTGCCGAGGACGGGAGAGGCCTTGCCGGGATATGCGGGCAGCTTGCCGATCGTCGTCGAGGACTTGGTGGCGCTCGGCTTCGCCGCGGCCGTGGGCTGGCCGGAGGTGACGGCGGAGCTGGGCTCCTCGCCGGCCAGCGGGCCCGCGAGGAACGCCCACAACAGCGCGATGACCAGGGCCACCGCCACCGAACCGCCGAGCGCGTAGATCCAGACCGGCCTGCCCTCGTCCTCGTCGTCCAGGGACTCCTGATCGCCCATGGCCTGGTAGTTCTCGCCGAAGACGGTGTTCCAGAGCTCCTGCTGGCGCTCGGGCGGAGGGGTGCGGGAGCCGCTGATCTGGCCCGCCGTCACGAACCGGTGCTCCGGGTCGGAGGGGTCACGGCTCAGGTTCGAGCCCGGGCGGGGGCCCTGAGGCTGGTTGCCGTCCTCGGTGGGGGGCGTGCCTATCTGGGTGGAGTCCATAGGGGTGGAGGGGACCGCGCGTTCGTTGAGCAGGTTCTCGGGATGCTGGGCGTACATGGCCGTACGTTCGTCGGCGGGGTGGGGCTGGGGCGGTGGGCCGTGGGGTGCGGACGGCGCGTCGTGCGGCGGGAGTCCGGCCGAGGCGGCCTGGTCGTACGCTGCCGCGCGCTGGTCCGGCGCCTCGGTTCCCTGGCCGCGCTCGCCCTGCGGCCAGGGGGCCGGGGCGGACAGGTTGGACCAGGCGCCGGGGGCCGGGGTCGGCGGCTGGGCCCACGCGGGCACCGGATCCGGCACGGGAGGCTGCGCGCCGCCAGAGTCGATCAAGGCATCGGCACGGGGGCCGGTCTGGGCATCGGCACGCGGGGCGGACGGCCCGGCGGCACCCTGCGGCGCGGCCTCGGGCCACGACGTCGGCACGTCCTGCGGCTCCGGCCAGGACATCGGCACGTCCTGCGGCTCCGGCCAGGACATCGGCACGTCCTGGCGCGGCGGCTCCGGCCAGTCGGCGTCCTTCCGCGGCGCCTCGGGCCAGCCGGCGTCCTGACGGGGTGGCTCGGGCCAGGACGGGCCGGTGTCCTGGCGAGGGGCGTCACGACGGGGCTCGGCGCGCGGCGGCTCGGGCCAGGCGCCGTCCTGGCGCGGCGGTTCCGGCCAGGCGGGGCTCTGGTGCGCGGCCGGTCTCGGGGCCTCCGGCCACGACATGGGCACCTCGGAGGCCGGGGAGCCGGACCGGGAGGAAGGGCCCTCGGCCGCGGACGAGCCGGGCCATGGGGAAGCTGGCGACTCCGGCCAGGGCAGGTGAGGTCCGGAATTATCCGTTGCCATTGCTGCCGGCCCTCCCGAAGTTGTGTCCGGATCAACCCTTATATCCGGATTTGACGTACCAGGCATGATCTCATGGGATTTTCCAGGAGATGCAGGTGGTTCCGCAGGGAAACGAGCGAAGCCATAAGGATCGGTGGGCGGATCCTGCATGGGCAGGGCCTCCTCCGGTCGATCAGGCTCAGCTCGGTACACCACGGTGACAAGGGTATTCTTGAGGGACGAATGAGGTCACAACGGATACATCACCATCAGGTCTCGCCGGACCTGAAGGACCCATTGTGCCCTCGCACCTCGATCGAGTGCCTGCATTCATCCGAAGAGGTGCGCTAGGCTTGACACATGCGTTCCGCGACCCTGCTTCTTAGCGGGCCGCGACGGCCCTGAGATCTCGCCGTCGCGGCTACCCCTCGTTGTCTGTACGGGGGGTTTTCTTATGGGTCCGAGTCAAGCCAGAAGGACATTAGCCGTGAGTGAGTACGACCCGCAGGCTCTGCAGGCCAAGTGGCTGCAGCGCTGGGAGGAGCAGGAGCCCTACCGGGCAAGCGAAGACCCCGCCGACCCCCGCGAGCGGCGCTACATGCTCGACATGTTCCCCTACCCGTCGGGCGACCTGCACATGGGCCACGGTGAGGTGTTCGCCATCGGCGACGTCGTCGCGCGCTACTGGATGCAGAAGGGCTACAACGTCCTGCACCCGATCGGCTGGGACTCCTTCGGCCTGCCCGCGGAAAACGCAGCGATCAAGCGCAACGCCCACCCGGCCGAGTGGACCTACGCCAACATCGAGACGCAGGCCCATTCGTTCAGGCGCTACGGGATCGCCTTCGACTGGTCGCGCCGCCTGCACACGAGCGACCCCGACTACTACCGCTGGAACCAGTGGCTGTTCAACCGCTTCTTCGAGCGCGGCCTGGCCTACCGCAAGGGCGGACTGGTCAACTGGTGCCCCAACGACCAGACGGTGCTGGCCAACGAGCAGGTCGTGGCCGGCAAGTGCGAGCGTTGCGGCGCCGACGTCATCCGCCGCGAGCTGACGCAGTGGTACTTCAAGATCACTGACTACGCGCAGCGGCTGCTGGACGACATGGACCTGCTGGACGGCTGGCCGGAGCGGCTGCTGACCATGCAGCGCAACTGGATCGGCCGCTCCGAGGGCGCCGACGTGCTGTTCGAGATCGAGGGGCGCGAGGAGCCGGTCCACGTCTACACGACGCGCCCCGACACGTTGTTCGGGGCCACGTTCTTCGTCGTCGCCGCGGACGCCGCGCTGGCCGAAGAGATCGTCACCGACGAGCAGCGGGAGGCGTTCGAGGCCTACCGCGCCGAGGTCGCCCGGCTGAGCGACATCGAGCGGCTGGCCACCGACAAGGAGAAGACCGGCGTCTTCCTGGGCCGCTACGCGATCAACCCGGTCAACGGCGAGCGCATCCCGGTCTGGGCGGCCGACTACGTGCTGTCCGACTACGGCCACGGCGCCATCATGGCCGTGCCCGCCCACGACCAGCGCGACCTGGACTTCGCCCTGAAGTTCGATCTGCCGGTGAAGGTCGTCGTGCACACCGGCCTGGCCGATCCCGGTGAGACGGGCGAGGCCACGCCCGGCGAGGGCACGCTGGTCAACTCGGGGCCGCTGGACGGGCTGAGCAAGACCGAGGCCATCCGCAAGATCATCGAGGTCTTGGAGCGCGACGGCAAGGGCACCGGCGCGATCAACTTCCGGCTGCGCGACTGGCTGCTGTCCCGGCAGCGCTACTGGGGCACGCCGATCCCGATCATCCACTGCCCCGACTGCGGTGAGGTCCCCGTACCGGACGAGCAGCTGCCCGTCACGCTGCCCGACCTGCGCGGCGAGGCGCTGTCGCCCAAGGGCGTGTCCCCGCTGGCCAGTGCTACCGACTGGGTCAACGTCGAGTGCCCCAAGTGCGGCGGGCGCGCCCAGCGCGACACCGACACGATGGACACGTTCGTCGACTCGTCCTGGTATTTTCTGCGCTACTGCTCCCCGGGCTACACCGACGGCCCGTTCGACCCCGAGCAGGTGCGCAAGTGGGGTCCGATCAACCAATACGTGGGCGGCATCGAGCACGCGGTGCTGCACCTGCTGTACTCGCGCTTCTTCACCAAGGTCCTGTTCGACATGGGCATGGTGGACTTCAGCGAGCCGTTCGAGCGCATGCTGAACCAGGGGCAGGTGATCAACGGCGGCAAGGCCATGTCGAAGTCCCTGGGCAACGGCGTGGACCTGGGCCAGCAGATCGACGCGTTCGGCGTCGACGCCGTGCGGTTCACCATGGTGTTCGCCGGGCCGCCCGAGGACGACATCGACTGGGCGGACGTCTCGCCGCTGGGCTCGCAGAAGTTCCTGGCCAGGGCGCTGCGGGTGATGTCGGAGGTGACCAGCGAGCCCGGCGTGCCGGTCGAGGGCGGCGACGTCGAGCTGCGCAAGGTCACGCACCGCACGATCGACGAGGTCACCAAGCAGGTCGAGGCCTACAAGTTCAACGTGGCCGTCGCGCGGATGATGGAGCTGACCACGGCCACGCGCCGGGCCATCGACGCGGGCCCCGGCCCCGGCGACCCCGCCGTCCGCGAGGCCGCCGAGACGCTGGCGATCATGCTGTCGCTGGTGGCTCCCTACACCGCCGAGGAGGGCTGGGAGCGGCTGGGCCGCACCGGCCCGGTCGCCTTCGGCGGCTGGCCGAGCGCCGACCCCGCGCTGCTGGTGCGGGAGTCGGTCACCTGCGTGGTGCAGGTGGCGGGCAAGGTACGCGACCGCCTGGAGGTGTCGCCGGACATCTCCGAGGACGAGCTGCGGGAGCTGGCCCTGGCCTCGGAGAAGGTGTCCGCTTACCTGACGGGCATGCCCCGCAAGGTGATCGTCCGGGCGCCCAAGCTGGTCAACATCGTCCCGTAACACCCGCGGAGCCGGCACTGCGCCGGCTCCGCTCGGTTTCAGAGGGCGCGCAAGGCCGGGAGCAGCTCCTTCTCCGCCCAGTCGAAGAAGGGCTGCTGCTGGTCGTGCCCGATCTGGACCAGCGCCACGTGCGTGTAGCCCGCGTCGGCGAACTTCCGCACGCCCTGCACGACCGCGTCCACGTCGTTGCCGCACGGCACGGTCTCGGCCACGTCCTCGGGCCGTACCGCGCTGGCCGCGGCGGCGAAGTTGACCGGCCCGGGCAGCTCGGCCATGACCTTCCAGCCGCCGGCCGCCGCCCAGCGCCACAATTGGTGAGCGCGCTGCCTGGCGGCCTCCGGGTCGGTGTCGTAGGCGAGCGAAAGCTGGCCGTAGACCGGCTTGCCCTGGCCGCCCGCCGCGTTGAACTGCTGGACGACGTCCGGCATCGGCTCGTTGACGACCAGCACGTCGCCGTACGCGGCGGCGATCTCCGCCGACTGCCCGCCCGAGGCGGCGATGCCGATCGGCACGGGCTCCTCCGGAAGGTCGTAGAGCTTGGCCGAGTCCACGTCGAAGAACTCGCCTTGGTACGTCACGTATCCGCCGCCGAAGAGCTCCTTGATGATCTCGATGGCCTCGGCGAACATCCGGTGCCTGGTGTCGACGGGCGGCCACCCCTCGCCGATGACGTGCTCGTTCAGGTTCTCGCCCGAGCCGAGGCCGAGCGTGAACCTGCCCTGGCTCAGCACGCCCATCGTGGCGGCCTTCTGCGCCACCACGGCCGGGTGATACCGCATGATGGGGCAGGTCACGTACGTCATGAGCGGGATCCGCTCGGTGACCTGGGCTGCCGCGCCGAGCACCGACCAGCAGTAGGGCGAGTGCCCCATCTCCTCGAGCCACGGGAAGTAGTGGTCGGAGATGACCGCGTAGTCGAAGCCGATCCGCTCGGCGGTCGCCGCGTAGTCGACGAGCTCGCGGGCCGGCGTCTGTTCGGACATCAACGTGTAGCCGATTTGTACCATGCGTCCGCGCCTACCCGGGGCTGTCTGGATTAGTGACGGCGGGCCGGAGATCATCGATGGCCGAGCTCCTCCAGCACCAACCCCAGGCCGATGCCCGGCAGCCAGATGTCCTTGGAGATGGCGAGCTCGGACGGGCGCAGGCTCCCCTCGCGGCGCATGCCTGGTGTCTTGAGATACAGGCCGAGCAGCCCGCCCGCGAACCCGGTCAGCGCGGCTCCGGCCGGCAACGACGGCACGAACGGCAGCAGCAGGGCGGTGCCGAGCGCGATCTCTGCCCGCGACAGCAGCCTGGTGAAGTCCGCCGGGTCCATGCGGCCGAGGAACGGGTACGTGCCCGTGGCCATGCCGTGCAGGCCGGCGGCGGCGTCGTCGGCGGCGCTGGTCTTGTCCTCCTTCCCCCACATTTCCGGCACAGCCCGTTCTTGACCGTTCGCATGACTCGCCAGGTCCGCCAGGAGGAGAATTCATGGGCTGGCCTTGGTGTCGGGCATTAGGGTTCAGCTGTGACGAACGGCGCATACCTGAGATATCCGCATCTGTACGGTGACCTGGTCACCTTCGTTGCCGACGACGATGTCTGGCTGGCTCCGCTGGCGGGAGGAAGAGCCTGGCGTTTCACCGCGGACCGGGTGCCCGTGTCGGGGCCGCGGTTCTCGCCCGACGGCAGCCGCATCGCGTGGACCGGCGGCAGAGAGGGCGCTCCCGAGGTGTTCGCGGCCGAGATCGACGGGCCTGAGGGAGAGCGGCTCACCTACTGGGGCAGCGCGACCACCGCGGTGCGCGGCTGGACCGATGACGGAAACGTGCTGGCGATCAGCTCGACCGGGCAGAGCTCTCGCGTCAGGACCTGGGCCAACGCGGTGCCGCTCGACGGGGGACCCGCGGTGCGGCTCCCGTACGGATGGGTCAGCGACGTCGCCGTCAGCGACGGGCGGGTCGCCACCGTGTCGCCGATGTGGCGCGAGCCGTCGATGTGGAAGCGCTACCGGGGCGGCACCGCGGGCAAGCTCTGGGTGGACGCCGACGGAAGCGGGGAGTTCGCCAGGTTGTTCGCCGACAGCACGGCGCAATACTGGTCCGTCAGCTGGGTGGGGGACCGGATCGTCTTCCTGGCCGACATCGACGGGGTCGGAAACGTCTACTCCGCCCTGCCTGACGGCTCCGACCTGCGCAAGCACAGCTCCCATGAGGAGTTCTACGCGCGTCACGCCACCAGCGACGGGCAGCGGGTGATCTACAGCCACGCTGGGGACCTGTGGCTGCTGGAGAGCCTGGACGCGGAGCCGTACCGGCTGGACGTCCGGCTTGGAGGGCCGCGGCCGGGGCGGGCCACGCGGCCGGCGCCCCTGCGGGTCGGCTCGTACGCGCCCGACGCCACCGGGCGGGCCAGCGTGGTCGAGATCCGTGGCACCGCGCACTGGGTGCCCCATCGCGACGGTCCCGCGGGCGCGCTGCGTGTCCAGCCCGGCGTTCGCGTACGGCTGCCGCGCGTCCTCGACGGCGACGGCCGCGCCATCTGGGTGTCGGACGCCGGCGGCGAGGACGGGCTGGAGATCGGCACGCCCGGCGGCGAGATCCGCACGCTGGCCGCCGGGCAGCTCGGGCGGGTGCTGGAGCTGGAGGCCGCGCCCGACGGCAAGCACGCGGCCGTCGCCACGCACGACGGGCGGCTGCTGGTCGTCGACCTCGAGTCCGGCGCCATCCGGGAGCTCGACCGCACCACGCAGGGGGACGTCAGCGGGCTGACGTTCTCGCCCGACTCGAGCTGGCTGGCCTGGGAGCACCCGCATGACCGGCCGCTGTCGCAGATCAGGATGGGACGGGTGGACGGCACGTCGGTGATCGACGTGACGCCGGTGCGGTTCGCCGACTACGACCCGGTGTTCACCAAGGACGGCAAGTATCTGGCGTTCCTGTCGGCGCGGACGTTCGACCCCGTGTACGACACGCACGTCTTCGACATGTCCTTCCTCTACGCCTGCCGGCCGTACATCGTGCCGTTGCGGGCCGACACGCCCTCGCCGTTCGACCCGTCGCTGTTGGGCCGCGGGTTCAACGGCGAGGACGACAAGCCGCACAAGGACGATAAACAGGACGACGCGCCACCGCGGACCGACGTGGATCCGGACGGGCTCTCCGCGCGCGTGGTGCCCGTGCCGGTGCCCGCCGGGCGGTACGGCAACCTGCGCACCGCCAAGGACGCCCTGCTCTGGCTGCGTTACCCGATCAGCGGTCAGGTCGGGGACGGCAGCGAGCCGGCGAACGAGACGGTGCTGGAACGCTACGACCTGAAGAAGCGGGCCAAGAGCGAGCTGGCGAAGGAGGTGCGCTCGTTCCAGGTCACCGGCGACGGCTCCAGGCTGGTCACCAACGGCAAGAACGGCCTGCAGACCCGCGCCGCCGGCGAAAGCGACGAGACCGTCACCATCGACCTGGACCGGATCACCGTCCAGATCGACCCGGTCGCCGAGTGGCGCCAGGGCTTCCAGGAGGCCGGGCGGCTCATGCGCGACCACTTCTGGCGCGAGGACATGGGCGGGGTCGACTGGCAGGGAGTCCTCGACCGGTACGCGGCGTTCGTCGAGCGCATCGGCGCCCACTCCGAGCTGATCGACCTGCTCTGGGAGGCACAGGGCGAGCTGGGCACCTCCCACGCCTACGCCGCCGCCCCCAACGGCGGCGCCGACCCCCGACGCCGCCAGGGACTGCTCGGCGCCGACCTGACCAGGGACGCCGACGGTGTGTGGCGGGTCGAACGCATCCTGCCCGGGGAGTCCTCCGACCACGCCGCCCGCTCGCCCCTGCTCGCCCCCGGCGTCGCCGTCCGTCCGGGCGACGCGATCATCGCGGTGGGCGGACGTCCGGTCGATCCCGTACGCGGACCGCTCGCGCTCCTGGCGGGCACCGCCAACCAGCCCATCGAGCTCACCGTGCGGCCTGCCGCCGGCGGCGACCCGCGCCGCGTCGTGGTCAGCCCGATCGCGGACGAGACGCAGCTGCGGTACCACGACTGGGTGGAGAGCCGGCGATCGATGGTGCGGGAGGCGTCGGACGGGCGGCTCGGGTACCTGCACGTGCCGGACATGGTGGGGACCGGGTGGGCGCAGTTCCACCGCGACCTGCGTACCGAGATGGCCTTCGACGGGCTGATCGTGGACATGCGGGAGAACAGCGGCGGGCACCTGTCGGAGCTGGTCCTGGAGAAGTTGTCCCGAAAGGTCACCGGGTGGGCGCGGGCCCGCGGGTACGAGCCCATGCGGTATCCGAAGGACTCACCCCGGGGGCCGATCGTGACGATCGCCGACGAGTTCGCGGGCTCGGACGGGGACATCGTGAGCGCGGGGATCAAGAACCGCGGCCTCGGGCCGCTGGTGGGAACGCGGACGTGGGGCGGGGTGATCGGGATCGACTCCCGGTACAACCTCGTCGACGGGACCCGGGTCACCCAGCCCCGGTACTCGTTCTGGCTCGACGGGCCGGGGTGGGGAGTGGAGAATTACGGGGTGGATCCGGACATCGAGGTGGTGATCACGCCGCAGGATCGGGTGGCGGGGCGGGATCCGCAGCTGGAGAAGGCGATCGAGCTCGCGCTCGCCGCCCTGGCCGAAAACCCGCCCGCCACCCCACCCGACCTGCCACCCCTGCCCTGACGCCCTGGGGCGGCGCGCCGCGACGGCCCGGAGCGCCGCCCGCGCCGCCCGAGCCGCCCACGCCGCCTGCGATGCGATGCCCGCGCCGCCTGCGCCGCGACGCGGCGGCGCATCGCGATGGCCCGCGGCGGCGCGCCGTGATGCCTGCGCCGCCCACGTGGCAACGCCCGTGACGCCTGCGCCGCCCACGTGGCGACGTCCGCGCCGCATCGCGCCGCCCGTGCTACGCCGCCCGCCCGCGGCGCGACGGCCTGCGACGCGTCGCCCGCGCCGCTATGGCCTGCGGCGGCGCGCCGTGGCTGCATGCGGTCGGGCACTGCCGCTGTCCAGGCGTCTGCGGTCAGTGCTGGACGCGAATGCCGCGACGGATGCCTCTGCCGCAGGCTCGGCTGCAACGCTCGCGGACACAACCCGGCCGCGGCCGTGCATGCCGACCGCCGCATGTGGGAGGCCGGTTCCCTATGCGGCTGCTCTTACGCCGGGGGAGCACCGGACTCGGCGCCACCGCCCGATTCCGCTCGCAGCTGCCGAAAGCCGCCGTTTCCGCCTTTGGCCGGTGCGCCTGACCGGTGCGCCCACGAGATCGCATCGCTCCCACAGCCCGTCCGGTATGCCCGGCAGCAGCGGCCGACCCGGTGCCGGCGGGCGGGTGGCCAGCGGACGATGTCAGCCGATGCCGGACAGGCGGTTGAGGATCTCGCCGAGGATGGACTCGCTGGTGGCGAAGTTCAGGCGGACGTACTCCGCCCCACCGGGCCCGAAGCCCTCCCCGTCCGTCAGCAGCACCTTGGCCTCCCGTTCGATGACCTCTGCCATCCCCGTCCGCCCCACATGCAGCCACGCCAGATATGTCGCCTGAGGGATCCGATAGCGGAAGGTGTCGGGCAGGCGGGCGGCGATCGTGTGCCGGTGACGATCCAGCAGGGCACGAACGTCCTCCAGCCAGGCGTCCCCGTGCCGCCACGCCGCCACGGTCGCCTCGACCCCGAACAGGTTGGCGGACCCGTACACGAAGGGCGGCTGCGCCTCCAGGGCCTTTCGGACCCCGTGGTGCCCGAGGTGGGCGACCGAGACCCGGATGCCGCCCAGGTTGAACGCCTTCGTCGCGGACGTGAGGGTGACGGTGCGTTCGGGGAGGATCGTGGCGAACGGGATGTGCCGGTGCGGCTCGAAAGTGAGGTCGGCATGGATCTCGTCCGAGATGACGAGCAGATCGTGGCGTTCGGCCTGCTCGGCCAGGTCGGTGAGCTCCTCGCGGGTGAACACCCGGCCGGTCGGGTTGTGCGGGTTCACCAGGAGCAGCACCCGGCAGCCCGACAGGTCGGGCACCTCGAAACGCCACGATTCGCCGTCGGGCTCGGCCTGGATGGGCGTCAGGGGACGCTCCATGAGCTGCAGCGTCGTCAGGAACGGGTGGTAGGCGGGGGTGTGCACGGCCACGCCGTCGCCTGGCTTGGTCCAGACGTGGAGCAGCACCTGGAGTGCCTGGTTGAGGTCGCTGAACGATCGCACCAGCGACGGGTCGGCCGACCAGCCATACCGGCCCGCCATACGTTCGGCGAACGCCTCCGCCAGCGGCCCTGCGTTGGGCTTGTCCAGCCAGGCCGGGTAGCCGAGGTCGGCGCCGGCCCGGCGCCGGAGCGCCTCGATGACCTCGGGCGCGGTGGGGAGGTCCATGTCGGCGATCCATGCAGGAATGACCCCAGGACCCGCCTTTGCCCACTTAAATCCATCATTTCGTGCCTTGAGGTCTTCTGGGCGGTATGCGGTATTCACCCAGACATTCTAGGATTTTGGATTGTGATGAGGTCGCGGCATCGATGTGTGGCAGGCTGAGCTGTGATGACGCCCCACCCGAAGATCGACGCGATCGTTGAGACGTACCTGTCAGTGGCTGACGCGGCGGCGCCCGGGCTGGTCGAAGGACTCTACCTGGAGGGGTCGGCGGCGCTGGACGACTACCGGCCTGTCACGAGCGACGTCGACTTCGTCGCGGTGACGGCCGCCGGGCCGCCGATCGAGACGCTGGAACGCATCCACACCAGCCTCGGCGCCCACCCGTTCGAAGGCGTCTACCTGACCTGGGACGACCTCCGTCGCAACCCCTTGGACCTGGGGACGCGCCCGTGGGCACTCGCGGGCAAGTTCAATCCCCAGGGCGGCGTCAATCCGGTCACGTGGCACACGCTGGCCCGCTACGGCGTCGCCTGCCGCGGTCCCAAGCCGGCGGAGATCGACATCTGGAGCGATCCGGCCGTCCTCGCCGCCTGGACCGACGCCAATCTCGACCGCTACTGGCGGCGGCTGGTGACCCGGGCCTCACGCCTGCTCTCCCCGTGGGGGCTGGCCTCGCTGGGCGGGTACGCCACCGTGTGGATCGTCACGGGCGTCTCCCGGCTGCACTACACGCTGGCGACCGGCGACCTCACCTCCAAGTCGGGTGCGGCCCGGCATGCGCGGGAGGCGTTCCCCGAGCGCTGGCACCGCGTGATCGACGAGGCGCTGCGGCTACGTGCGGACGACACCGCGACCCCCTCGCTCGGAAGCCTGGTCGCGGGGCTGGGCGAGCACTTCGGCACACCCCGGCGCTCGCTGTACGGCTCCCCGTTCGAGCGGCGGCGAGACGTGCTGGCCTTCGCCGACCAGGTGATCAGTGCAGGTCACGAGCTGTACGCCCGTTAGGGATTGACGGCGGCCCGCCCCAGGGGTACGAATGCGCTCACCCGCCCACGATGGCGAGGTGAGATGTTAACGCTAACACCACAGAGGGGCGCTTGATGCGTACACGTGGAGGCATTCGGAAGGCGTTCACCGGCGTCGTCGCGTTATTCGCCGCCATCGCGGCCGCCGTGTTCGCGCCGACCGGCCCGGCTCACGCCGCCGGCCCGGCGCCGCACTACCTGATGACCGCGTTCACCAACAGCAGCGAGTCGAACATGTACGTCTACGACTCGGTGAACGCCACCACCTTCTCGCTCGTCCGCGCCAACGCCTACACCCCGCCGTCCGGCCTGATCCGCGACCCGAGCGTGCTGCGGCACACCGACGGCTACTACTACCTCGTCTACACCACCAACTGGACCGGCGACACCATCGGCTTCGCCCGCAGCGCCGACACCGTGACCTGGACCTTCCTCCGCAACGTCACCGTCGGCCTGAACGGCGCCACCGGCAGCACCTGGGCTCCGGAGTGGTTCAGAGACTCCGACGGCAGCGTCCATGTGATCTACTCGGCGTCCACGACCGGCACGGCGGGGCAGTTCCGACCGTACCGGATCACCGCCACGAACAGCGCCCTGTCCACCTGGAGCGCGCCGACGCCCCTCGGCATCCCGGCGAACTACATCGACAGCTTCGTCGTCAAGGTCGGCTCCACCTACCACAACTTCCTCAAGAACGAGACGACCAAATACATCGAACACGCCACCGCCACCTCGCTCAACGGCCCCTGGCAGTTCACCGGCACAGGCAACTGGGCCGGCTGGGGCTCGGGTCTGGAGGGTCCGGCGCTGACGCGGCTGCCGGACGGCCGGTGGCGCATCTACTTCGACAACTACACCGGCGGCCGCTACTACTACGCCGACAGTTCGAACCTCACCTCGTTCGGCGCCAAGGTCGAACTGCCCGGCCTGTCCGGCACCGCCAGGCACTTCACCGTGCTGCGCGAGGACGTCGGCGACACGACCGCGGTGCCCACAGGCAACCGCTCACTCCGCTCGGCCAACTTCCCCGATCGGTACGTGCGCCACCGCGACTACCTCGCCTACGTGGACCCGCTCAGCTCCGCGAGCCCGCTCGCCGACCGCCGGGACGCCACGTTCACCGTCGTCGCCGGGCTGGCGCACGCCGGCTGCTACTCCTTCCAGTCCGTCAACCAGCCCGGCTACTACTTGCGGCACTACAACATGCGGCTGACCCTGCAACGCGACGACGGATCGGCGATCTTCAAGGGCGACGCCACGTACTGCGGGCGCACCGGACTGGCGGGCGCGGGCACGATCTCCTTCGAGTCGTACAACCTGCCCGGCCGCTTCCTGCGCCACTACAACTACGAGATGCGCCTGGACCTGCGAGCCTCCGGCTCGGTGTTCGCCGGCGACGCCTCCTACACCGTGACCTCGCCGCTGTCATGAACAGACACCTGCGTAGGGTCGCCGCCCTCGTCCTGGCTACGCTGCTCGCCGTGATGACGCTTCCCGCCGGAGCCGCCCACGCCTCGCCGGCCGTGCAGTACACCAACCCGTTGGCCGCCCAGCGCGCCGACCCGCACATCTTCCGCCACACCGACGGCTACTACTACTTCACCGCGACCGTCCCCGAGTACGACCGCATCGTGCTGCGCCGGGCCACCACCATCCAGGGCCTCGCCAGCGCTCCGGAGACGGTCATCTGGCGCAAACATGCGACCGGCGAGATGGGCGCGCACATCTGGGCGCCGGAGATCCACTTCATCAACGGCAGGTGGTACGTGTACTTCGCGGCGGGCCGAGCCGACGACGTGTGGCGGATCCGCATGTACGTCCTGGAGAACTCCAGCGCCAACCCACTGACCGGCACCTGGACCGAGCGCGGCCGGATCACTACTCCGTGGGACACCTTCTCCCTGGACGCCACCACCTTCGTCGCGAACGGCGTGCGCTACCTGCTCTGGGCGCAGCAGGAACCGGGCATCGCGACCAACTCCAACCTGTACATCGCCCGCATGGGCGCCAACCCCTGGACGATCACCGGCCCCACGACCCGGCTGACCGTGCCCACGCTGGCCTGGGAGACCCGCGGTTACAAAGTGGCCGAAGGTCCCTCGGTGCTGCAGCGCAATGGACGGCTCTTCCTCACCTACTCCGCCAGCGCCACGGACGCCAACTACTGCCTCGGACTGCTGACCGCCTCGGCATCGGCGGATCCGCTGCAGGCCTCCGCCTGGACGAAGAGCCCGAACCCGGTCTTCGCCTCCAGCGCCGCGACCAGCCAGTACGGTCCCGGCCACAACTCCTTCACGGTGTCGGAGGATGGGCAGAGCGACATCCTCGTCTACCATGATCGCAACTACCGCGATATTTCAGGCGATCCCCTGAATGATCCGAACCGGCGCACCCGAGTTCAGAAGATCTACTGGCGGGCCGACGGCACCCCGGACTTCGGCATCCCGGTCCCCGACGGAGCGACGCCGGTGCGGCTGATGTCGTACGACATGCCCGTATCCGCGATCAGACACTACGACTTCAGGGCGCGACTGGAGGCGAACGTCACCCCGCTGGCGGACTCCCAGTTCAGGATGACCACCGGGCTGTCCGGATCCGGCACGGTCTCACTGGAGTCGACCAACTTCCCTGGGTATTACCTGCGGCATCGCTCGTACGAGGCGTGGGTGGAGCGGCGAGACGGCACGAGCCTGTTCAACGCCGACGCCGGCTTCCATCGGCGGGCCGGTCTGTCGGGCTCGGGCACGGTGTCGTTCGAGTCGGTGAACTTCCCCGGGTATTTCCTGCGCCATCGCGCCGGCCAGGTGTGGCTCGAGCAGAACGACGGCACGAGCGCCTTCCGCGGCAGCGCCAGTTTCCTCCTGGAGTGAACGCCGGCCTGAAACGAACGCCATCCACAGACCCGCTTCCGCAGCGTCCAGACGACGCCGCGCGAGCACGCCGCTCACCCGAGCGGGCGCACGACATCCCCTAGGGGTGACTGTCTGTGTGCAGCTTGATTGGTGACTCGACGCCCGAGACCCATCTGTCGATGGGCTGTGCGACGTTCGAGAGTGGGAGCGTCGAGTCACGTATTCGCGTAGGAGGTTGAGGGACGAGCATGACGAATGGCGGGGTCGGCGGTGCGGTGCCGTGCCTCGTCGGCGTGTGTATTTTGGCGCGCGCCGGAACGCGGCGCGGCGATGTGGCGCGCGCCCAAGCCGCCGACCCGATTAGAGCCGGCGCAGGACCGCTACGACCTTGCCCAGGACGGTGGCCTCGTCACCGGGGATGGGCTCGTAGTTGGGGTTGTGCGGGACGAGCCAGACATGGCCGTCCTTGCGCTTGAAGGTCTTGACGGTGGCCTCGCCGTCGATCATGGCGGCTACGATGTCGCCGCTCTCCGCCACTGGCTGCTGGCGGACGACCACCCAGTCGCCGTCGGCGATGGCGGCCTCGATCATCGAATCACCGGCGACCTGCAGGAGGAACAGCGTGCCTTCGCCGACGAGCTGCTTGGGCAGCGCGAAGACGTCCTCGACGCTCTCCTCGGCCAGGATCGGGCCACCGGCGGCGATGCGGCCGACAAGCGGAACGTAGGCGGCCGTGGGACGGCTCACCGGAGGCTCGTCGTTTGCCGCGTCTGGGTCGACCCACAACACCGGCTCGCCCGGCAGGCGCACCTCGAGGGCGCGCGGCCGGTGGGGGTCGCGCCTGAGGTAGCCCTTGCGCTGGAGCGCCGTGAGCTGATGCGACACGCTGGAGGTGCTGGTCAGCTGCACCGCTTCGCCGATTTCCCGCATGGAGGGCGGATATCCGCGCTGTTGCACCGAGTCGCGAATCACTTCGAGGATCTTGCGCTGCCTGGGCGTCAGACCCAGGGAGTCGCGTCTGCGCACCGCGAGGTCGCTGACCCCGTTTGCGTCATCCCGCTCGGTCATGCTCTGCCTCCTAGCCCAGCCGCCCGCCCTACCGGCGGACCTGCCGTTCTGTGGTCTCGATGTCGCACACAGCGACGTTATCGCTGTTGAAGATCATCTTCAAACAATTGTTCGAGTCTTCCTCGAAATTGTCGCCAGTGTGGTGTACAACATCGTACGGGAGTTCGATCGACACCGTGTTCGATTTGCTGATCTTTATTCGGCCTTTTCCTCAGGCCACACGGCAGGAGGTCATCCATGCGAGCGACCACAAACACGGACACGACCAGCGAAGACACCAAACAGCTCACACTCATTGCCGATGCTACGCAGAGTAAGGACCGACGGGGAGACAATACGCGGGCCGAGGGCGGCTCCCGTGGAAATTCCGGTAAGAGGTTGGGGCTCCGTTCGAGTGGTCCCGCAAGGCGCGGAGGAGCATCGTCGGAGGGGATTGCGGGCCGGGGTCAGGGGAGGCCCCGCCTGCGGCTGGTCCCGCCGCCTCGGTCCGACACGGATGCGGACGAGCCGAGCCGGCCGGGCCCGTCGGCAGCCGCAGGCGTCGACGCCGCGAAGAGCCCTCCGGCCGCCGTGCGACGGCGGTCTTCCGGCATGGGCCAAGGTCGCCGAGAGCAGGGAGCCGGTACGGGTCGGGGAGGGCCCGGAACCGGCACACACCTCGGCGCCGGCGCAGGTCGCGGTCGGATGGGGCGGAGCGGCGGGGTCGATGGCGGGGCTGGTCGTGGTGGGGGGCCCAGTGTCGGGAGGCCCAGTGGCGGGGCGGTCCGTGGTCGGTTTGGGACGAGCGGTGGAGCCGGCGGTGGGCCCGGCGGTGGAGCCGGTCGCGGCGTGTCCGGGGTGGGGACGCCACATGGCTTGCCTGGCGCCGGCAGGGCGCGGGCCAAGCTTGCGGCAGGCAACGGGCCGGGGATGCCCGGGGCGCGCCGGTGGCGGGGAAGGGCCGACACGGCGAAGGGGGTTGGCCGGCGATGGAAGCGCAGGGCCATCGGGCGGCGTGATCGTCGAAGGCTGTCACGGCGTGACCGCCGGTCCGCGCCGCCCGTGCGGCTGACTCGCCGAGGGCGGGTCGTGCTCGTGGTGGCGGTGGCGTTACTGTCGCTCGGCGGATTCTGGCTCGGGACGCGCGCCGCCGGTCATGCGGCGGTGCAGGTCGTCGTTCCCGGTCACGCCGGCCTGCCGTGGGTGGAGGTCCGTCAGGGGGACACGTTGTGGGCGATCGCCGACGTGCTCTCCGGGGGAGAGGATCCCGGAGTGGTGGTCGAGGAGATCAAGCGCCTGAACGGGCTCCCCGACTCGATCATCCATCCCGGCACTCGTCTCTATGTCCCGAGGGACATCGCCAGGGTGGGGCCCTGAATCGCGCGACGCTGACGACGTCGAGGTCGCCATGCCGAGGGGCCTGCGACGCCGAGGGTCGCCACGTCGTGAGGTGACGGCGTCGAGCATTGCCACGTCGTGAGGCGGCGTCGTGAGGGTCGCCAGCGTCGTGAGGCGACGTCGTGAGGGTCGCCAGCGTCGTGAGGCGACGTCGTGAGTGCGATGTCTGATCGGTCGTGCTGGTCTGATCGGGTGCTCCCTGTTGCGCCGCGCCAGAGTCGGGGCGGTTGGCCGCGCGCGGTCGGGCGATGCCGGGGAACGCCTTAGGGCGTTGTGCTGCGATGCGGTGCCGGAGGGTGCGTCGAGCACGGAGGGCCCTCCGGTACTGTTGTGAGGTTTGTTCACGGCCGTGACCGCCAGCAATGCATGTGACAAGGCCGGGCCTTCGTCCCGCCGCTCGGGAAGGCCGACACGCCCGAGGCTCGAGGCGACTACGGGCTGATCAGCGACTTCAGCCGGATGGGCCCGCTCAACTTGCGTTCATGGTCGCACGCTTCTACGGTTGGACCACAACATCTAGTAGTTACACCGATGTAGTTCACCACACCTTGTGTTTTCGTGACCGCTCCATGGCCAGCCGTGGAGTGTGCGCAAGCGTCCCGTGACGGCGGTTTCGTCCGGGTGATGACGTATGGGCGCGTGTGGTGGCCGCGGGTCGAGGAGGCGAAAGCGTGCACTGTCCGTTCTGTCGCCACCCCGACACGAGGGTCATCGACAGCCGCTCGACGGACGACGGCGCGGCCATCAGGCGCCGCCGCACCTGCCCGGAGTGCGGGCGCCGGTTCACCACGCAGGAGACCGTGCTGCTCATGGTCAGCAAGCGCAGCGGGGTGACGGAGCCGTTCTCGCGGGACAAGGTCGTCGCGGGCGTACGGCGGGCCTGCCAGGGAAGACCGGTCAGCGAGGACTCGCTGGCGCAGCTCGGGCAGCGGGTGGAGGAGGCCATCAGGGCCAAGGGCGCGGCCGAGATCCCCTCCAACGAGGTGGGCCTGGCGATCTTGGGCCCGCTGCGGGAGCTCGACGAGGTGGCCTATCTGCGATTCGCATCGGTATATCGCGGTTTCGAGAGCCTGGCGGACTTCGAGGCCGAGATCTCACAGTTGAAGGCGGAGAAGGGGGAGTCATGACGGAGACGGCCAGCGGTTCAGTGGCGCGCGGGGGTAAGCGTCCGCGTAAGGGACTGAAGATGAAGCGGATCTTCACCAAGCCCGGCGTGCACCCGTATGACGAGATCCAGTGGGAGCGCCGCGACGTCGTCATGACGAACTGGCGCGACGGCTCGGTCAACTTCGAGCAGCGGGGCGTCGAGTTCCCCGCGTTCTGGTCGGTCAACGCGGCCAACATCGTGACGACGAAATACTTCCGCGGCGCCGTGGGCACCCCGCAGCGCGAGTGGAGCCTGAAGCAGCTGATCGACCGGGTCGTCGGCGTCTACACCCGTACCGGCCTCGAGCACGGCTACTTCGCCAGCGACGAGGACGCCGAGATCTTCGACCACGAGCTGAAGCACGCACTGGCGCACCAGGTGTTCGCGTTCAACTCGCCGGTGTGGTTCAACGTGGGCACCCAGTCGCCTCAGCAGGTAAGCGCTTGTTTCATTCTCTCCGTGGACGACCAGATGGAGTCGATCCTGGAGTGGTACAAGGAAGAGGGTGTGATCTTCAAGGGCGGTTCCGGGTCGGGCGTCAACCTGTCCAGGATCCGTTCCTCGAAGGAGTTGCTCAGCAGCGGCGGCACGGCCAGCGGGCCGGTGTCGTTCATGCGCGGCGCGGACGCGTCCGCGGGGACGATCAAGTCCGGTGGCGCCACCCGCCGGGCCGCCAAGATGGTCGTCCTCGACGTCGATCACCCCGACATCGAGGAGTTCATCGAGACCAAGGCGCGCGAGGAGGACAAGATCCGCGCGCTGCGGGACGCCGGCTTCGACATGGACCTGGGCGGCAAGGACATCGTCTCCGTCCAATACCAGAACGCCAACAACTCGGTGCGCGTCTCCGACGAGTTCATGCGGGCCGTCGAGAAGGGCGAGAAGTTCGGCCTGCGCGCCCGGCTCACCGGCGAGGTGATCGAGACGGTCGACGCCAAGGACTTGTTCCGCAAGATGGCCAAGGCCGCCTGGGAGTGCGCCGACCCCGGTCTGCAGTACGACGACACGATCAACGACTGGCACACCACCCCCGAGACGGGGCGGATCACCGCCAGCAACCCGTGCAGCGAATACGTCCACCTGGACAACTCCTCCTGCAACCTGGCCAGCATCAACCTGCTGAAGTTCCTGAAGGACGACAACACCTTCAACGTCGCCGACTTCGTCAAGCTGACCGAGCTGATCATCACCGCGATGGACATCTCGATCACGTTCGCCGACTTCCCGACGGAGAAGATCGGCGAGACCACGCGGGCGTACCGGCAGCTCGGCATCGGCTACGCCAACCTCGGCGCGCTGCTGATGGCGACCGGCCACGCCTACGACTCCGACGGCGGCCGGGCCGTGGCGGGGGCGATCACGTCGCTGATGACCGGCGTGTCCTACCGCCGCAGCGCCGAGCTGGCCGGGGTCGTGGGGGCGTACGACGGTTATGCGAGAAACGCCGAGCCGCACAAGCGGGTCATGCGCAAGCACTCGGCGGCGAACGACTCCCTGCGCACGATCGGCTCGATGGACGCCAAGATCCACGCCGAGGCGTCGCGCCAGTGGGCGGAGTGCCTCAAGCTCGGCGAGAAGAACGGCTACCGCAACGCCCAGGCCAGCCTCCTGGCCCCGACCGGCACGATCGGGCTCATGATGGACTGCGACACGACCGGCATCGAGCCGGACCTGGCGCTGGTCAAGTTCAAGAAGCTCGTCGGCGGCGGCTCGATGCAGATCGTCAACCAGACGATCCCGCGGGCGCTCAAGCAGCTCGGCTACCAGCAGGAGCAGATCGAGGCCATCGTCGAGTACATCGCCGAGCACGGCCACGTCGTCGACGCGCCGGGCCTGCGCAAGGAGCACTACGAGGTGTTCGACTGCGCGATGGGCGAGCGGGCGATCGCGCCGATGGGGCACGTCCGCATGATGGCGGCCACCCAGCCGTTCCTGTCCGGCGCCATCTCCAAGACGGTCAACCTGCCCGAGTCGGCCACGATCGACGACATCGAGCAGGTTTACATGGAGGGCTGGACGCTCGGGCTCAAGGCCCTGGCCGTCTACCGCGACAACTGCAAGGTCGGCCAGCCGCTGTCGGCCGGCAACGGCGCCAAGAAGGAGGAGGCGGCCAAGGAGCCCGAGGTCAAGGTCATCGAGGTCAACCGGCCGACCCGGCGGCGCATGCCCAACCAGCGGCCGAGCATGACCACCCGCTTCACGGTGGGCGGCGCCAAGGGCTACATGACCGCTTCGTCCTACCCCGACGACGGGCTCGGCGAGGTCTTCCTCAAGATGTCCAAGCAGGGTTCGACCCTGGCGGGCGTCATGGACGCGTTCTCCGTCGCGATCTCCATCGGTCTCCAGTACGGGGTGCCGCTGGAGACGTACATGAGCAAGTTCGTGAACATGCGGTTCGAGCCGGCGGGCATGACGGACGACCCGGACATCCGGATGGCGACGTCGGTGATGGACTACATCTTCCGCCGCCTGGCCCTGGACCACCTGCCCTATGAGGAGCGGGCTGCCCTGGGCATCTTCTCGGCGGCGGAGCGGGCCGCGCAGCAGCGCGGGGAGGACCCCGCGGCGTTGCAGGAGACGGTGGACCGGGAGGCGCTGGCCCAGTCGGCGCCGATCGAGGAGAAGCCGAGGGAGACCGGCCTGAGCCCGGCGGCGGCCAAGGAGGAGCTGACGCTGGAGAGCCACCAGCGCTTCACGGCCGACGCACCGCTCTGCATGACCTGCGGCACCAAGATGCGTCCCGCCGGCAGCTGCTACGTCTGCGAAGGCTGCGGCTCCACCAGCGGCTGCAGCTGAGCCAGAAGCTCTCGGGGAGACGGCTGAGGCCGTCTCCCCGAGAGCTCTCGAGACGGCGCCGGCGGGCTACGCGACGCACCCGGATGTCGATGTGCGTCCTGTTCCTGGCCGCCCGCCGGACCGTCTTGCCGTCCGGTCGTCAGGTGTCGAGCAACTCGTCCAGCACGTCCGGCTTGTTGGTGATGATCCCGTCCACTCGGTAGGTCAGCATCCGGCGCATGACATCCGGATTGTCCACCGTCCAGGTGAGGACCTGCATCCCGAGACCCTGCACGCGGCGCACGTATGACGGCGTGAGCGTGGTGTACTGCGGGTTGATCTGGTCGGCGAACGTCGCCAGCTCGGGCAGCGCGGAGGTGGAGGGTGTGCCGAGGAGCCCGATCGGCACGTCGGGCAGCAGCCGGTGGAACCTCCGCATCGACTCGAAGTCGAACGACTGCACCACCAGCCGCCCCGGCGAGAGCCAGCTCGAGTGGCGGCGCAGCTCGTCGGCGATGCGCCGCTCGATCCCCGGGTAGAGCTCCGGTTTCTTGACCTCCAGAAGGAGTCCCATGCCGGAGCCGCTCATCGCGCGCAGCGCCTCACCCAGCGTGGGCACTCGTTCGCCTGCGTACTCGTCGCTGAGCCAGGAGCCGGCGTCCAGCTTGCCGATCTGCGCGAGCGTGAGGTCGCCGACGTTCCAGGGCGACAGGCCGGGGAAGACCCGTTCCACGTTCGTGGTGCGGGACAGGGTGGTGTCGTGCATGAGGACCAGTTCGTGGTCCTTGGTCTCTTGGACGTCGAGCTCGAACATGTCGGCCCGGTGCTTGCCGGCCAGCTCGAAGGCGGCGATCGTGTTCTCGGGAGCGTACGCGGACGCGCCCCGATGCGCGACGTTGAGCACCGCCGGGGCGGCGGTGGCCGCGGTGGCGGGGGCCGCGAGAGCGGACAGTACGGTGGCGAGGACGAGCACAACACATCGGAACATGGGTCTCCTCCTGTGGAGAGGGGCCTACGAACCGACGGTGACAAGATTGCATGACCAACAGTTGAGAGAAGAGTAGACCCGCGATGCCGGGGTGATGAGCAAACGACACGCCCGCACGGGTCAATGGGGATCATGTAGCGGCGACGATCTAGCCTGAATGTCGTGAGATCTGCCGGTACGCTGGCCATCCTCCTCTCCGCATGGTTCATGGCCCAGTTCGACTTCTTCGTCGTCAACGTGGCCGCCCCTTCCATCGAGCACGACCTGCACACCGGGCCCGCCGCCCTGGAGTTGATCGTCGGCGGCTACGCCTTCACGTACGCGGCCGGCATGATCACTGGCGGCCGGCTGGGCGACCGCTACGGCTATCGGCGCGTGTTCATCTGGGGCGTGGCCGCGTTCACCGTCGCCTCGGTGCTGTGCGGGATCGCCGTGAACCCGGCCCAACTGGTCGTCGCCCGCCTGCTGCAAGGCCTGGCGGGTGCGGCGATGGTGCCGCAGGTGCTGGCGACGATCTCGGCCGTGTACCCGCCGGCGGAGCGGAGCAGGGCAGTCGGCTGGTACGGCGCGGTCGGCGGTGTGGGCTCCATCGCGGGGCAGGTGCTCGGCGGCTTACTGCTGACGGCCGACGTGCTGGGCCTCGGCTGGCGGGTCGTCTTCCTCATCAACCTGCCCGTCGGCCTGTTCGTCGTGCCGCTGGCGGCGTGGCTGCTGCCGCACGTCGACACGGCCCGCAGGCCGAAGCTGGACCTGCCGGGCGCGGCCGGCCTGGCCGCGGGCCTGGCGTTGGTGCTGGTGCCGCTCGGCCTCGGCAACAGCCTGGGCTGGCCCGCCTGGACCTGGGTCAGCATGGCGGCGAGCGTGCCGGTGTTCGCGCTGACCTGGCGGTGGCAGCGGCGGCTCGGGGCGCGCGGCGGGCAGCCGGTGCTCGACCTGGCGCTGCTCAAGGTCCACTCCTACCTGGCGGGTGTCGGGTCGATCGTGGCCTTCATGGCGTACTTCGCCGCGTTCATGTTCACGCTGACGCTGCTGCTGCAGGGCGGGATGGGGCTGACGGCGTTCCAGGCGGGGCTGGCGTTCGCGCCGATGGGGGTGCTGTTCTCGCTCACCTCGGTGCTCGGGACGCGGCTGGTCAGGAGGTACGGGCTGATCGTCGTCATGATCGGCGGCACGGTGACGGCGCTCGGGCTCGGCCTGCTGGTGGCCACGGCCGGGCTCGGGCTGCCGTACGTCATGGGCGCGCTCATGCTCGTCGGCGCGGGCAACGGGCTGGTCCTGCCGCAGCTCATCGGGGCGGCGCTGGTGGAGGTCGAGCCGCACCAGGCCGGCATCGGCTCCGGCATGCTGAGCACGGCGCAGCAGTTCGCGGGGGCGGGCGGAGTGGCCGTGATCGGCGCGGTGTTCTTCGCGGCCGCGCGGGACGGCGGCCACGTCGCCGCAATGCGCTGGTCGGCCGCCATCGACCTGGGGCTCGTGCTGATCGTGATCGCGACCGTGGCCTACAACCGGCGCCGGGCTAGTCGCCGAGAGCGGTCCCGTACAGCCGTGACGCCCTGAGCCTGATCACCAGCCGGCGGTCGGTCACCATCTGCTGCAGGAACGCCACCTCGTCGGTCAGCGCCGTCTGCATGGCGAGCAGCTCCATGCCCACCTCGTCTCCGGGCTCCGTGGTCACCGGCGACAACTCCGCCTCGCCCTCGGCCACGGCGTAGGACCAGAAGTCGTTGCTGGTCACGTACAGGGCGCAGAGCGGGTCCTTGTGCAGATCCCGCACTTTGAGCCGGTCGGCGATGGTCGAGATCCGCACGACGCGCTGGCGCGGGTCCCACGTGTAGAGGACGGTGGACAGGTGGGGGTGGCCGCTGCTCTGGTTGGTGGCCAGCGCGCCGAAACGCTGCTGCGCCAGCAGCTGCGACATCTCCTCGTCCGTCAACGATCTCGGTCCCGTGCCCGAGCCGTGTTCCTGCGGCACCTGACAAGTCCTCCATCGGGGTTGGAGACGTATCACCCTATCCGAAGCTGCTGGTTGAACGTCTGCGCGTCCGAGATCACCCAGTATTCGGCGAACCTGTCACCTTCGGCTCGCAGGATGTCGTGACCGCTGAAGGCCACCCTCGTCCCCACCGGCGCTCCGGCGCCGGGCAGACCGCCCCGGTACGCCCCGCTGAAGGTCCACCGGGCCGCCACCCGGTCCCCGTCCACGATCGGGCCCACGTCCAGCGTGACCGTGACGTCGCCGAACGGGGCGTGCCCCTGCTCCAGCGCTTCAACCAGTCCGCCGGGCCCGTGCACGTCCATGCCGGGCCAGTGGCCGACGAAGCCGGGGGTGACGAGGTCGTGGGCGAGCTTGAAGTCACCGTTCCACATCTCGAGCAGCCATCGCTCGTACAAGTCGGGGATCATTCCGGCCTCCTACCCGCTGCCCGATAAGTTACGAGCCGTGAATTTTGCTATTTCTGGCGGATATGTCGTGCCTGTCGACAGTGCCCCCATCGACGGCGGAGTCGTTCTCATCGCGGACGGGAAGATCGCCGAGGTGGGCGCGGACGTGCGGATCCCCGACGGCTTCGAGATCGTGGACGCCGCGGGTGGCTGGGTGCTGCCCGGCTTCGTGGAGGCCCACGGGCACCTGGGCGTGCACGAGGAGGCCGAGGGGTGGGCCGGCAGCGACACCAACGAGATGACCGACCCCAACGGCGCCCGCCTGCGTGCGCTCGACGCGATCAACCCCGCCGACCTCGCCTTCGCCGACGCGCTCTCCGGCGGCGTGACGACCGCGGTGATCAAGCCGGGCTCCGGCAACCCCATCGGCGGCCAGACGGTCGCGGTCAAGTGCTGGGGCAGGACCGTCGACGAGATGCTGATCAAGGAGCCGGTGAGCGTCAAGAGCGCACTCGGCGAGAACCCCAAGCGGGTGTACGGCGACCAGAAGAAACTGCCCTCCACCCGCCAGGGCATCGCCGCGGTGATCCGCGAGGCGCTCATGAAGGCCGAGGACTACAAGGCCAGGAAGGCCGCCGCGGCGGACGAGGGCAAGCCGTTCGACCGCGACGCCACCCTCGAGATCCTCGTCCGCGTGCTGGACGGTGAGCTGCCGTGGTGCCAGCACACCCACCGGGCCGACGACATCGCGACCGCGCTGCGGCTGGCGGCCGAGTTCGGCTACCGGCTGGTGATCAACCACGGCACCGAAGGTCATCTGCTGGCCGACACGCTGGCCGCCAGGAACGTCCCGGTGATCATCGGGCCGCTTTTCACCAGCCGGTCCAAGGTGGAGCTGCGGCAGCGCAGCCTGCGTAACCCCGGCATCCTGGCGCGGGCCGGGGTCGAGCTGGCCATCACCACCGACCATCCCGTCGTGCCGATCCACTTCCTCGTCCACCAGGCCACACTGGCGGTCAAGGAAGGACTCGACCGTGACACGGCGCTGCGCTCGATCACCGTGAACCCGGCCCGCATCATGGGCATCGACGACCGGGTGGGCGCGCTGCGGCCGGGGCTCGACGGCGACGTGGTCATCTGGTCCGGTGATCCGCTGGACGTCATGAGCCGCGCGTTGAGGGTGTTCATTTCCGGCCGGGAGGTGTATTCGTACACGGAGGGTGAGCCCATCGTGGCGGATCCGTACTACCGGGATTCAAGCAATCGTTAAGCGTCTGTAGATGCGTGGCGCGCATAGTGGGCGGACCTGACGGAAAGAGAGGCGCCAACCATGACAGCCCCCCTGCTTGCTCAGCGTCCCAGCAAGGCGCTTCTGATCGGCCTGGTCGTCTCGGGAATCCTCGCGTTGCTCGTCCTGGGCATCATGCTGCTCTCGGGCGGGCCTCTCGGGTTCGGGCTGTCGGCGTTGCTCGCTGTGGCGCCGCTGCCGGTGCTGCTGGCCGCGGTGCTCTCCCTTGATCGCCTGGAGCCGGAGCCGAAGCTGCATCTGGCGTTCGCGTTCGCGTGGGGCGCAGGGGTGGCCGTCGTGGTGGCCGTGGGGTTCACGCTCCTCGGCCAGGAGTTGTTCGTCAGGGCGGGGTACGGCGCCGCGGTCGTCGAGAACGTGGGCACCGTCCTGCTCGCCCCCGTGGTCGAGGAGGCGCTCAAAGGCTCGGCACTGCTGCTGCTCCTGCGCAGGAGGCACGAGATCGACGGCCTGACCGACGGCATCGTGTACGCCTCCATGGCCGGCCTCGGCTTCGCCGCCGTCGAAAACGTCGGCTACTACCTGCTCGCGTTCGGTGAGGACGGCGTCAGCGGCGCGATCCAGCTGTTCGTGTTGCGCGGCCTGATCGACCCCCTCGGTCACCCCGTCTACACCTCGATGATCGGACTCGGCGTCGCCTACGCGCTGACGCGCCGCTCGCCCGCCAGGCTCGCCGCGATCCCGCTCGGCTATCTCGGCGCGGTCTTCCTGCACGCGCTCTGGAACGGCTCGGCCACCACGGGCTCGCTGGCCTGGCTGGGCATGGCGTACCTGGTGATCATGGCGGCGCTCGTCCTGCTCATCGTCGTGACCGTCGTCGAACGCCGGCAGTTCGTCGGCAAGATGAGCGTCTACCTGCCCGGCTACCAGCAGACCGGGCTCGTCACCGACCAGGACGTCCGGATGCTCAGCACGTTGTCGGCGCGCAAGGCGGCCCGCAAATGGGCCAGGGGAGTCGGGCTCGGCCGGGCCATGAGCGACTACCAGCAGGCGGCGACCGAGCTGACCATGCTGCACCTGCGGGCCGAACGGCAGGGCATGGACCCGGCCAGGTTCGCGGTGGAGCGCGACGCCTACCTCGGGGCGATGGCGCAGGCCCGCCGCTGGTGATCAGCGGGGCAGGAGGAAGTTCCACAGGTGTGCGAGCACCGCGTCCGGCTGCTCCTCGGCCAGGAAGTGCCCGCACTCGGGGATTTCGGCTCCTCGCACGTCGAGGGCGTAATCCCGCCAGATGTCCAGCACCGGCACCCTGCTCGGCAGCCCGGCGGCGCCCCAGAGCGCGAGGACCGGCATCTCCAGCCGCCGGCCCGCGTTGTAGTCGGCGTCGTCGTGCTCGGCGTCGTACGGGAACGAGGCCCGGTAGTCCTCGAACCCGGCCCGCAGCGCGCCCGGTTGCTCGAACGCGCGCACGTACTCCTCGACCTCCAGCCGCGACCGCTGCACCGTCCATTTCTCGAAGAAATAGCCCAAGTAGCCGCGCACGTCCTGGCCCGCCAGCCGCTCCGGCAGATCGGGCTGCAGGTGGAACGTCCAGTGCCAGGTGCCTGACGCCAGGCCGGTCGTCATGTCGAACCTGCGCCACATCTCCCTTGTCGGGATGATGTCCATGACCACCAGCCGCTCCACCTCGCCTGGGTGGTCGAGCGCGTAGCGGTGGGCGACCCTGGCGCCCCGGTCGTGGCCGGCGAGCACGAGCGTGGAGTGTCCGAGCGAGCGTGCCAGGGCTCGGATGTCGGCCGCCATCGTGCGCTTGTCGTAGCCGGCGACCGGCTTGTCCGTGCGGCCGTACCCGCGCAGGTCGGGGGCGACGACGGTGAAGCGGCCGGCCAAGGCGGGGATGAGCCGCCGCCAGCAGTAGGAGCTCTGCGGCCAGCCGTGCAGCAGGACCAGCAGAGGTCCTTCGCCGGCGATCACGTAGTGCATGCGCAGGCCGTCGAGGTCGGCCATGCGCGATTCGATAGTCGGTTCGGTCATTGAACTCATGGTGCCGCACGCTAGCACGGTTCGGTGAATGAACTAACATGCGCCCCATGGCGCTCGGCAAGAACTACGACGGTCAGGACTGCTCCCTCGCCAAGGCCCTGGAGGTGATCGGCGAGCGGTGGACGCTGCTCGTGGTCCGCGACGCCATGTACGGCGTGCGGCGCTTCGGCGACTTCCAGGCCCACCTCGACATCCCGCGAGCCGTTCTCTCCCAGCGGCTCGCCACGCTCGTCGCGGCCGGCGTCCTCGACCGGCGCCGCTACCAGGACGCGCCGCCGCGCGACGAGTACGTCCTGACCCCCATGGGCCGCGAGCTCTGGCCGCCCGTGCTGGCCCTGACGCAGTGGGGCGAGCGCCATCTCGCCGCGCACGGCCCCCGTCGCCTGTACCACCACGTGACCTGCCGGGCCCGGCTCGACCCGCAGTCCGGCTGCCCGGCCTGCCGCCGGAGCGTCCCGCTGGAGGAGGTCGAGGTCCGCCCGGGGCCGGGCCTGCGCCACGACACGCGCGAGGACCTGGTCAGTCTCGCCCTTCGGACGCCACACCGGATGTTGGCTCCCATTCCTGACAAAATCATCAGGGAAACCCTCGAAGGGAGATCACATGAGCTGGGCGGAGATCGAGTCCGAGGCTGAGCTGCGCGACCTGCTGGGGGAGGTCATGCCGCGGGCGGCCACCAAGGAGCGGGTACGCCTGCACGAGCGTGACCGGCAGTGGCTGGCGGCTTCGCCGTTCTGCCTGATCGCCACCTCCGACGATCAGGGCAACTGTGACGTCTCGCCCAAGGGCGACCCCGCCGGGTTCGTCCATGTCATCGACGACGCCACGATCGCCATCCCTGACCGCCCAGGAAACCGCAGAGCGGATGGATTCCTCAATATCCTGAAAAATCCGCATGTGGGGTTGATCTTTCTCATTCCCGGCCGCAACGAGACCCTCCGTATCAACGGCCGCGCCCGGCTCGTCCGCGAAGCCCCGTTCTTCGACGAGTTGATCGTCAAGGGCCACCGCCCGCATCTCGCCCTCGTCGTGGAGATCGAGCAGATCTTCTTCCACTGCGCCAAGGCGTTCCTGCGCTCGGGGTTGTGGAAGCCGGACACCTGGGGCGACGGCGGCCTGCCCTCGCACGCGAGGCTGGTCAAGGACGTGCAGAAGGTCGAGGAGACCGTCGAGGAGCTCGAGAGCTACTACGGCGAGACGTACGCCAAGAAGCTCTATGCCTCCTGACATGCAAAGACCCAGGCCGCAGCGCAGGTCGGCCTGGGTCGTCCGGTGGGGCTAGGCGGCAGGCGTGGGGCCGCCGGGGAAGCGGATCACGTTTCTGCCGGTGTAGGCCCGCAAATCGATCACCTTGGGATCGGCGGGCGGCTTGCGGCGGTCTGCCGACCGAATGTCGCGGACCTTGTGCCTGACAACGTGTGGCGGCACCACCACAAGCCTTTTCACAGTCAGCCCCCCGTGATGTTTCTGTTACCTATGTTATCTACAGATACCCCCGTAAGTTTGCTGTAAGGAGCAAGTCAGTAGGGAAGCTTGCGACCCGCGGGTGAACGCAGGTCCAACTCCATGGCCGGCCGCGGACGCCGCATGGCCGTCGCCTTGGTGACTTTGACGCGTTTCATGGTGTATCCCCTTTCCGAAGCGCGTCGTTCTCCTTTCAACGACTGTGCGCCGCTCGACTTGATGGCGGCCTGGCGGGCGCTTTCCGCCTGCCATGCGCGCCAACCTAGCCGGAGCGCCGGGCCGGCTCAATGCATTTCTACGAGATCAGCTGCCGGGAGTGAGGCGGGCGGGGACGGCGATCCGGTTCCAGGCGTTGATCATCGCGATGGCGGCGAGCAGCAGAGCGAGCTGCTTCTCGCTGTAGTGCTCGCTCGCCTCCTGCCACACCTCGTCCGACACAGTCTGCCGGTCCGGCAGCCTGGTCGCCTCCTCCGTCAACGCGAGCGCAGCCCGCTCGGCCGGGGTGAAGACCGTGGCCTCGCGCCAGGTCGCCACCATCCACAGGCGTTCGTCGCTCTCACCGTCCTTCTTCATGTGGTGGCTGTGCATGTCGACGCAGTAGGCGCAGCCGTTGATCTGGCTGGCGCGCAGCTTGATCAGCAGAATGGTGCTGGTCGGCAGCTCGCTGTCGTGCAAGATCTTCTCCACCCCCAGGAGGTGGTGGTACACCTCGGGGATGTTCTTGGCGACATTGATCCGCTGGGACATGTGAACCTCCTCAGTTCTTCTGTTCGCAGAGACAGGACGGGGGAGGTGGCCCGGTTGTGACAGCTTCGCGGAAAAACTTCGGATGAGGTCTCAGCCCTGGCAGTTGCCCCAGGACTGGCGGCCGCCCCACGCCTCGACCCGGCCGTCGGGGTCGCGGGTCCACCCGGAGTACCGCACGCACTTCCAGCTGCCGTCGAGATGACCGGTCTCAGCGTAGTAGCGGTACTTCTGCACGTCCTGCGACGTGCCGCCGCCCCGTACCTCGAGATAGGCGCCGGTGACGGAGCGGATGCCCCGGTACGCGGTCTTGATCGCGGCCACGCAGTTCTTGCCGGAGCGTTTGCTGTACATGAGGTAGACATGCCCGAACACGGCGCCGCCCTGCGTCTTCATCGCCCGGTGCCCGTCCTTGACGCGGTGGAAGCCGGGGCCGCAGATGCGCTCGGGGGTATAGCGCGCCGTGGCCGCGTACGCGGAGGAGGGGATGGCGGCGATCCCGGCGGCGACTAGGGCGGCCGCTATGACCGTTCGCGTGAGCACGGTTTTCCCTTCGACAGGGGATATAAGGACATCGTTGATCTTTACTGTGGCCTTACCGTAATTGCAAGGGGTTGGATGCCGCTCATCGCGGTCCGCGCCGCTTGGGCCGTGTTCTGGGGCTCCTGGTCGGGCCTGCTGCCGGCCATCAAGCTGGAGCTGGGCGGGGACTCTGGGGACTCGCCGTCGTGCTGGGGGCGCTGGCCGCCTGTCTGCTCATCATCGAGAACTCGGTCGAGCAGTGGTCGGTGCTGCTGCTGGAGGACCATCGCGGCGCCACGCCGCCGCTGTCGAGCGCCGCGCCCGCCGTCTACATGGGTGCCCTCACGGCCGGGCGGCCCATCGTGCAGGCGGTGTCACGGATTCCGCTCAAGGTGATGTACCTCGTACACGGGATTCGTGGTCAGCCCGTTGCTCGTGGCTGGTCTGAGCGGGTGGCTCGGCCTGCCCGTGGCGCTCGCCGCGCTCGGGCTGCTGGCATTGCCGCTGGTGGCGCGTTTCGCGGTGGAACGGTCGTGACAGACGGGACGGCCGGAATATGGCGGTTCTTTGAGGAAAGGGGACCACGGAACGGGGTATCCCCCCGGGCGGACTCGACTGCAAAGGGGATCACCATGGCTGTCTGCGAGACCTGCGGCAACGACTACGACATGGCGTTCGAGGTGCACGCGCAGGGAGCGGTGCACACCTTCGACTGCTTCCAGTGCGCGATCGAGGCCATGGCGCCGGTGTGCGAGCACTGCGGCACCAAGGTCATCGGGCACGGAGTGCAGGCGGGTGAGCATTGGTACTGCTGCGCGCACTGCGCCCGCGAGGAAGGCACCAAGGGCATCGTCGACCGCGTCATGGCGGGCAGCGCGTCCTAGGGCTCAGGAGAGCGCGTACGCCTCCTAGGACCCTGGGAGGCCGCGCGCCTGAAACCGCAGGAGGCTGCGCATGCGGTCGACGGCCTCCTCCAGCGGACCCTGAGGCACCGGGGCGGCCAGGTCCAGGGTGATGTCGCCGTTCCTGGCCTCCCAGACGCCCGCCACCCGGCCCTCGTGGACGACCACGGGGGAGATCCAGCCTGCCTGGCGGCTGACCTTGGGTTTGAGTGGCGGCGGGATGAGCGGGGCGAGCGCGCGCGGGGCGGCCAGAATGTATTGGTCGAAGCCGGGCAGCAGGTGGACCTTTGTGGACGGCCGGATGCTCGCCAGGTCGTCCAGATGCTCGGTCAGCGCGAGCAAAGTCATCCCGTCGTCGGTCTCCACCTCGGTCAGCTCGGGCGCCAGATCGCGGAACCAGCCCTTGAGCACCGCCTTCCTGGCCACGCCGCCGAACAGCCAGGTGTCGAACATCTCCGGCGTCGCCGGGCCGTGCGCGCCGAGGAACGCCCGCACCACCCGAACGCCGGCCTCCTCGAACGGCGGCGGCTCGGACGGCCAGCCCGGAATCCAGGCGCGCGGGGCGGTGAACGTCACCCTGCCCTCGCGGGGCGGGCCGTAGCACAGCTCGCCCAGGCGGCTCAGCGGCTTGAGCAGGGCGCCCCAGCCGGACGTCAGCGCCTCCCGCAAGTGGGCGTTGCCAGTCACCGCCACCACGGCGTCGACCAGCTCCTCGCGGGTCAGCGGCCGCTGAGCTCCGTCACTCAGCGCCTGCGGGACCGCCTCGATGATCGCCGCGATCTCGGCGGCGGTGACGCCGTGGCCGCGCTGCCACGACCCCTTCTCCCAGAACCGCAGCGTGCCCAGGGCGGCGCAGTATGCTGCCAGCTCGTCGGCGGGGACCAGGTGCAGGGTGCCGCGCATGATCCACGTCTTGGCCAGGGTCCGGTCGGTCCACAGGGCACGGTCGACCTCGTCCGGGTCCGGCTTCGCGCTCCTGACCGCCACCGCCAGCTGCGCCGACGAGGCCACCTGCGTCTGCACGCCGCACAACCTGCGGGCCACGGTCACGACATCGGGGGCGTCGGCTCCGCTCACGAACTGCCGGTGCAGGCGCCATGCCAGGATCTGAGGCCAGGTGAGTTTGGTCGTCACCCGCCCACTTCTACACCACCCCACCGACGATTCCCTTGCGGCCTTGCGGCCTTGCGGCCTTGCGGCCTTGCGGCCTTGCGGCCTTGCGGCCTCGATCGTGTCGGGCTGTGGGCCGTCTGCGGCGAGTCCAGCGGGCCGAAGGCACGCAGTGCGGCGCCCAGCCCGAGGGGGTTCCCAAAGGCTCTTAAAAGGGCGGCAGGGGGCGCCGGGCCGCCACGATCACGGGCCCGCTGGACACGACCGTCGTACAGGAGCAACTCACCGGCTACCACGCCTCCTGCCGACGTGTGAGCGGTGCCCGGTGGGTTTGCGCTTGAGGCCGATGTTGTGGTGCCGGGTGGGTTTGCGCTTGAGGCCGATGTTGTGGTGCCGGGCGGGTCAGCGCATGAAGCCGATGTTCTCGTAGCGGAGGTCGTAGAAGCCGCGTGCCCCCACGTTCGCCAGTGTCGCCTTGGTCGCGACCATCTGCGGCCGCTGGTAGAGCGGCAACACGTTCACCTCCTCCCAGATCAGCTTGTCGGCCGCGTTGGTGGCCGCACGCGCCTGCACCGGGTCCA
Organism: Nonomuraea polychroma; assembly: GCF_004011505.1. Classification (NCBI taxonomy): domain Bacteria; kingdom Bacillati; phylum Actinomycetota; class Actinomycetes; order Streptosporangiales; family Streptosporangiaceae; genus Nonomuraea; species Nonomuraea polychroma. Next base: position 6,560,930 of record NZ_SAUN01000001.1, on the reverse strand, counting down.
GGCTCTGCGCGGCCCGGCTCATGGCCTTGTCGATGGCCGCCGACCCGGTACGCCCGAAGTTCGCGTTCCACGTCTTCCCGTCCGCCGAGTTCACGTAGATGCCGTAACTGCTGGACACCGGGAACGGCGTGCCGATGTACGCGAACGGCGTGATGTCGAAGTTCCCCGGGATCACGTAATTGGTGAAGAAGTCGTCACTCGGCACCGCCTTGATCGTCAGCTTCACCCCGATCTGCGCGAGCATGCTCTGCGCCAGCTCGCCCTCCGACTTGCTGAGCTGCACCCCGGACGGCACCACGAACCGCAGATCCAGAGTCTTGCCGTTCTTCTGTCTGACCGTCCCGTTCAGCTTCCACCCGGCCGCGTCCAGCAACTGCCGCGCCCGCTGCGGGTTGTACACCCCCAGAGCCCCCGCATTGTCCTGGTAACCCTCCTGGGTGTTCATGAAGAAGTGGTTGTTCAGCAGCGCGATCGGCCAGCTCAGCCCCTGCAGGTCGGACTGCGCGATGGCCTGCCGATTGATGCCCAGCTGGATGGCCTGCCGCACGTTCCGGTCCCGCAGCAGCTCGCTCGACCCGTTGAAGGTGAAATGCCGGAAGTCGGGCCCCGCCGCCTGGCGTACCTGTGCCCCCGCCGTGGCCTTCGCCCGCGCGTAGTCGGGGGCGGACGGGCCCACGTCGATGATGTCGAGCTCGCCGTTGCTGAACGCCCCGATCAGCGAGTCCTGCTCAGATGCGCGAAAAATGATCTTGTCGAGCTTGGCCCGCTCGCCCCACCAGGCATCGTCCCGGACCAGCGTGATCGTCTTGGCCGTCTGATCGAAACCCCCGAACTTGAACGGCCCGGCCGTCACGGGGATCTTGTTCAGCCAGGAGGTGTTGAAGGCCTCCGGCGTGCGGTTGGTCGCGGCGGGCAGCAGCGGCCCGAAGAGCGACTTCCAGTCCGCGAACGGCCGGACGAACGTGACGATCACCTCGAAGTCGTCCTTCCCCCGCGCCACCTTCTCGATGTCCTGGTAGCCGGTGGGTGAGACGATGCGGTAATCCGAGTCCCGGCCGTTCAGCGCCTGCCACTGCGCCTGGTAGTCGGCCCACGTGATCGGTCGCCCGTCGGACCAGTGCGCCTTCGGGTTCAGCGTGTACGTCACCACCTGCTTGGGCCGCTGATCGCTGACCTTCGCGTCCAGCACATAGTCCCGGTTGACGGAGATCTCCGCCTTCTCGTCCGACAGGAACGGCGACGGCAGCAGTGCGTTGCTGACCGAGGCGGCCACGGCCAGGTTGCCGTCCACGTGGTTCCTGTTCCACTGCGCGGGGAACTCGTTGATGCCCCACCGCAGCGTCCCGCCGTCCTTGAGCTTGTCACGTGGCTGCGGATTGATGTCGGAGGCCTTGACCGTACGGTCGTCGCCGGCGCTGTCTCTGCCCCCCGGACCGATTCCCGCCCCGCCGCCGCACCCTCCCAGGGCCACGACCATGGTGGCGGCCACAATAAGACATGCTGCCTTCATTGAGCGATTCCTCCCCCTTTATACGATTTCACGCCGCTCGGCGTAGTGGCAGGCCGCGCCCTGGTCCCCGCCCACCGGCCGCACCTCGGGCTCGACGTCCACGCAGAGCTTGCGTTCTTCGTCGGTCAGCTCGGCACGGAACTTGGGACACCTGGTGCGGAAACGGCAGCCCGTCGGGGGATGAGCCGGGCTGGGCAGATCGCCGTGGAGCAGGATCCGCTGCCGTGACCGCTCGCGTACCGGATCGGGCAGCGGGATCGCCGACAACAAAGCCTGTGTGTACGGATGCGCCGGAGCCTCATAGAGCGCATCCACCTGTCCGATCTCGGCAATCTTGCCGAGATGCATCACGGCGACCCGGTCGGCGATGTACCGCACCACGGCCAGGTCGTGCGCCACGAACAGATAGGACAGCCCGAGCCTGGCCTTCAGCGCGTCGAGCAGGTTGATGATCCCGGCCTGGATCGACACGTCGAGCGCCGAGACGGGCTCGTCCAGCACGACCAGCTTGGGCTCCAGCGCGAGCGCCCGGGCGATGCCGATGCGCTGCCGCTGCCCGCCCGAGAAGTCCTGCGGGTAGCGGGCGGCGTGCGAGACCTCGAGCCCGACCAGGGACAGCAACTCGGTGACCCGCCGCCCGGGGGAGCGCAGCCCGTGCGTGCGCAGCGGCTCGGCCAGGATGTCGTGCACGGTCATGCGCGGGTCGAGCGAGGCCATCGGATCCTGGAAGACGACCTGCATGTCCCGCCTGATCGCGGTGCGCTCCGCCCGGCCGAGCCGGGCCGTGTCGTGCCCGAGCACGACGATGCGGCCCTCCTGCGGCTTGGCCAGCTCCAGGATCTGCGTCAGCGTGGTCGTCTTGCCGCTGCCCGACTCGCCGACCAGCCCGAGCGTCTCACCCTGCCGGACGTCGAACCCGACCCCGGCCACGGCGTGCACGGTGCCCACCCGGCGCTTGAACACCGCCCCGCGTACCAGCGGATAGTCCTTGACGAGGCCGCGGACCTCCAGCACGGTGCGCTCGCCGCGGGCCACCCGGGGCTCCCGCGGCCCTGCGGGCTCCGGCGGCCCCGGCGGATGGACCTCGTCCCAGCGGATGCACGCGGCCCGATGCCCGGCCCCGACCTCGAACAGCGGCGGCTCTCCCTCGTCGCACGCGTCCACCTTCAAAGGGCAGCGCGGCGCGAACGGGCACCCCGGCGGCAGCGCCGCCGGGGAGGGCGGGTTGCCCTCGATCGGCACGAGCGGCCGCCGTCCGCCCCGGTCCACGCGCGGCACGGAGCTCAGCAGGCCCACGGTGTACGGCATGCGCGGCCCGTAATAGATGTCGTCCACGTCGCCCACCTCGACCGGGCGGCCGGCGTACATGACCAGCACCCGGTCGGCGAAACCGGCCACCACCCCGAGATCGTGCGTGATCATGATGATCGCGGCGCCGGTCTTCCGCTGCGCTGTCTTCAGCACCTCCAGCACCTGCGCCTGGATGGTGACGTCGAGCGCCGTGGTCGGCTCATCGCAGATGATCACGTCGGGGTCGTTGGCGATGGCCATCGCGATCACCACGCGCTGCCGCATGCCGCCGGAGAACTCGTGCGGGAAGGCCAGCGCCCGCTCGGCCGGACGCGGGATGCCGACGAGCTCCAGCAACTCGATGGCCTTGACCAGGGCGGTCTCCTTGCTGACCCGCTGGTGCACGCGCACGGCCTCGGCGATCTGGTCGCCGACCCGGTAGACCGGTGTGAGCGCCGACAGCGGATCCTGGAACACCATCGACATGGTCTTGCCGCGGAAGGCGGTCAGCTCTCGCTCCGGGGCCCCGATCAGCTCCTTGCCGTGCAGCCGTACGGACCCGGAGACGCGCGCTCCGGGCGGCAGCAGCCCCATGACGGCGGCCGAGGTGACCGACTTGCCCGAGCCGGACTCGCCGACGATGCCGAGGACCTCGCCGGGCTGCAGGGCGTAGCTGACCCCGCGTACGGCGGGCACGTCGCCGAACCACACGTTGAGGTCGCTCACCTCGAGGACCGGGCTCATCGTTTCGCCGCCGGGTCGAACGCGTCACGGAGCGCGTCGCCGATGAGGTTGACCGCGAGCACCGTGACCACCAGCAGCCCGGCCACGAACCAGAACGTCCACGGCGCGTACGTGGCCGTCTTGGAGCCGTCGGCGATGAGCGTGCCGAACGACACGTCCGGCGGCTGGATGCCGAACCCGAAGTACGACAGCGAGGTCTCAGTGAGAATCGCGGCGCTGACGTTGAGCGTGGCGTCCACGATCAGCAGCGACGACAGGTTGGGGATCACGTGACGGAACACGATCCGCGTCGCCGGCACCCCCATGTAGCGGGCCGCCTGGATGAACTCCCGCTCCTTCAGCGAGATCGCCATCCCTCTGACGATCTTGGAGGTGACCATCCACAGGAACAACGCCAGCATGATCACGAAGAGTGGCCACTGCCCCGACTCGAACAGCGGCGACATGATCGCCAGGATCAGGAACGCGGGCAACACGAGCAGCAGGTCGGTCACCCAGCTCAGCACCCGGTCGGTCCACCCCAGGAAGTAGCCGGCGAACGCCCCGACCACGGCCGCGAGCGCCGTGGACACCAGAGCCGCCAGGAGGCCCACGACCAGCGACTTCTGCATGCCGCGCAGGGTCACCGCGTAGACATCGGCACCCGTCTGGAGCGTTCCGAACCAATGGGAGGACGACGGAGGCTGCAGGAACGCCGTGAAATCCTTGTCCGTGTAGCTCCACCGGCTGAACAGCGGCCCGGCGAACGCCAGCAGGAACATCAGCGCCAGCACCACGAACCCGGCCAGCCCCTGACGGGAGCGGAAGAACCGCCCGGCGACCACCCGTGTCCGCGACGGGTTCCTGATCAGGACGCCGTCGGACAGTTCCTCGGCCACCTCCTCCTCGTGCAGCGTCATCAGGCCCGCACCCTGGGATCGAGCGCCGCGTGCAGCAGATCGGAGGCGAGCGAGGCGCACAACACGGAGATCGCGGCGAGGAGGGAGATGGCCGCGACGGTGTTGACGTCGTTGCTGAAGATCGAGTTGATCAGCTGCTCGCCGAGCCCGTGCCAGCCGAAGATCTTCTCCGTGAACGTCGCCCCGGTCAGCAGCGCCCCGAACATGAACGCGAAATAGGTCACCACGGGGATCAACGCGGTCCGCAGCGCGTGCCTGACGAGCGCCTTGCGCCTGCTCAGGCCCTTGGCCATGGCCGTGCGCAGGAAGTCGGCGCCCAGCACGTCGAGCATCATGTTGCGCTGGTAGCGGCTGAAGACCGCGATGAGCCCGATCGACAGTGAGATCGTCGGCAGGATCAGGTGTTGCAGCCGGTCCACCACCTGTCCCCAGAACCCGGCGTCGAGACCGGAGCTGTATTCGCCGCTGACCAGGAACACCTGGCGGCCGAAGACCTGTTCGTTGGCCCATGTCGCCACCAGGATCAGCATGTTGGCCAGCACGACCACGGGCACCGCGAGCACCAGGAACGACAGGCCGGTCGAGAGCCGGTCGAACCATCCGTACTGCCGGACCGCCGCCAGCGCCCCGAGGAGCACCCCGAGCACGCTCCCGAACACCAGCCCGAGCACGACCAGCCGGAACGTGACGCCCATGCGGCGCTTGAGATCCTCGTTGACCGGTGAGCCCACGACCGACTTGCCGAAGTCGCCGCGCAGCACGCCGGCCGCCCATGTGGCGTAACGCTGCAGCAGGGGCGTCTTGTCGTTGAGGTTGAGCGCGCTGAGCTGGGCGTCGACCACGGCGGGCGGCGGCTTCGGCGTGCGGTCGGCGTAGTTGGAGCGCGGGTCGAGGGCCGTCGCCGCCAGGAGGTAGGCGAGACTGGCGGCCACCGCGACGAGCACGGCGTACGAGAGGAGTCTGCGAACCAGGAATCCGGCCATCGTCCCCCTCCGACGCGCACGGCATGCGGGCGAGCCGCTGAAAATGGCACACCGTAGTCATATAGCTACACCATGCGAGCGGCTCCGCGCACGCAACCGCCGGAGAACGTCAGTGCCGGGAGAGCCGGAGCCGGAGGACGTCAGCGTCCGGAAAGTTCGTCCACCGCCGTGGCGACGTCCTCGCTCGTGATCGTGGTGAGGTCGGCCGAGCTGGCGGACCCGCCGCGCGCGGCGTGCGCGGCCAGCCGGACGTCGCGGCGCATGGCCGCGCGCTCGAACAGGGACCTGGCGAAACGCCCGTTGCCGAGCCCGTCGATGAGCCGCTCCTCGCACACCCAGGCGAACACCTCGTCGAGGTTGCGCAGCGCGTCCTCGTCGAACGAGTCGCCCGACTTCTCGGCGAGCAGCACCGCGATCTCGGTCAGCTCCTGCGGCGAGTAGCTGGGGAAGGCGACACGCTGGTTGAACCGGCTGGCCAGGCCGGGGTTGGTGGCCAGGAACGCGTCCATCTCGCGCTCGTAGCCGGCCAGCACGATGACGAGCCGGTCGCGGTCGTCCTCGGCCCGTTTGAGCAGCGTCTGCACGGCTTCGGCGCCGAACGCGTCGCCGCCTTGGTAGCCGGGGTTGACCAGGCTGTAGGCCTCGTCGATGAACAACACCCCGCCGAGCGCCCGGTCGACCAGCTCGTTGGTCTTGATCGCGGTGGCGCCGAGATGCTGGCCCACCAGGTCGGCCCGGTGCGCCTCGACCACGTCGGGCCGGGCCAGCAGGCCCAGCGCGGCGAAGATCCGGCCCAGCACTCTGGCGACCGTGGTCTTGCCGGTGCCGGGCGGGCCGGCGAACACGAAGTGCCGCATCTGCTGTGGCGTGGGCAGGCCCCGCTCCTGCCGCATGCGCGCCACCTGGAGCTGGGCGGCGATCGCGTGGACCTGCCGCTTGACCGGCGCGAGGCCGGCCATCCTGTCGAGGTCGGCCAGCGCCTCCTCCAGCGTCGGGGTGGCGACGTAGCCGCGGAACCGCGCGGTCAGCTCCTCGAACGCCTTCGTGACGTCCGCCGTCGTGGTGGTCACCAGGTCCTGCGTGCTCGGCGTGCCGCCGGCGCCCACCACGCGCACGTCGCGGGCCTGCGCGGCGGCCTCGACCAGGCTGCGCGCGAACCTGGCGTTGCCCAGCTCGTCGACCAGGCCGCGCCGGTGCACGTCCTCGTACATGCCGAGCAGCGCGCGCCGGGTGTCCTGGCCCATCGCGTCGCCCCTGCGCCGCTGGAGCAGCTCGGTGACCTCGACCAGCTCGGCGGGGGAGTAGCCGGGGAAACGCACCCTCGTGGCGAACCTGCTGGCCAGGCCCGGGTTGCTGGACAGGAACCCGCTCATCTCCTGCTCGTAGCCGGCCAGGATGATGATCAGTCGGTCGCGGTCGTCCTCGGCCCGCTTGAGCAGGGTCTGCACGGCCTCGGCGCCGAACCGGTCGGGCTGGCCGTCGGAGGAGTTGACCAGCCCGTACGCCTCGTCGATGAACAACACGCCGCCGAGCGCCCGGTCGACCAGCTCGTTGGTCTTGATCGCGGTCGCGCCCAGGAACTCGCCCACCAGGTCGGCCCGCTGCGCCTCGACCACGTAAGGGGTCTCCAGCAGGCCGAACGCGTAGAAGATCTTGGCGAGCGCGCGGGCCACGCTGGTCTTGCCGGTGCCCGGCGGGCCGACGAACACGAAGTGCCTGGTGGGCCGCTCGCTGGTGTAGCCGGCCTCGGCCCGCAGCCTGGACGCCTCGATGGAGGCGGCGATCGAGCGCACCTGCTCCTTGACCGGAGCCAGCCCGATCATGCTCTCCAGCTCGCCGAGCGCCTCCTCCACGGAGATCTGCGGCGGCGCGCCGCCCCTGTCGTGCGGCGCGTCCGGCCTGCCCTCCCGCACCCTCACCCGGACCTGTTCCTCGACCGCGGCGCTCGCCGCCTTGGCCTGGCGGGCGAGCACGAAACGGTAGACGAGCACGGTCAGTGCCGCGCCGTAGCCCACCCACACCGAGACGTTGGGCGACACGGGCGCCAGCGCGGCGGCGAGCATGCCCGCGGGAATGAGCGCCGCCAGCGTGGTCACCCACGGCGGCACCCAGCGGATGAGATGTGCGGCGGCGGCCACGAGGAGCGCCAGCCCGACCATGAGGTGCACGGCCATGGAGCCGGGCGGATAGAGCGCGCTGAACAGCCACAGCGCCACCACGACCCAGCCCGCGACCACGAGCGTGGTGGCGGCGGCCCGGGGGAAACGCATGGTCAGCGCGATGAAGGCGAGGAGCACCAGCGTGATGACGAACGTCGCGCCCAGGTTCCAGCCGAGCGCCGCGCCCACCCCCATGGTGGCCACCAGCGCGACCACGTAGAGCACGCGCCGTATGGCCGGGGGAATCCGGTCATAACGCTCCCGCACCTGCTCGAACAGATCCCGCGCTGCGGCCCGCCCCGCGGCCTGGGCCCTGCCGGACTCACGCATCACGCCTCCCCGGTCCGCCCCCGGTTATACCGCACGGGACCGAAGAGTGGGGGCTCCTGACACGCTAGGTGGAGGTCACGAAAGCGGCGATCCGCCGCCCGAGTTCCGCCCCCGCGTCCTCCTGGAGGAAGTGTCCCGCACCGTGGATCACAGGGTGGGCCAGGCCGGACGTGCCCGAGATCGATTTGAGGAGAATGGGCGCCATGCCGCCGGTGATCGGATCTCCGTCGGAGAACGCCACCAGGAACGGCCGATCGAGCGTCGTGAGGACCTCCCAGGCAGCGCGGTTGGCCGGTGCGGCGGGATCGTCGGGGCTGATCGGCACGAGCCCCGGCATGGCCCGCGGACCCGCCTTGTACGACTCGTCGGGGAACGGCGCGTCGTAGGCCGCCCGCACCTCCGCGGGCAGCTCGCTCTTGCAGCCCGCCTGGACCAATCTGGCGATGTCGAGCACCGGGGCCTTCAGCACCGCGTCCTTGAACCGGTGCCACACCTCGGGCATGGGAATGTCACCCGTGGGCAAGCCCGTGTTGGCCGCCACGATCCTGGCGACGCTCCCGGGGTGCTCGGCCGCGATCCGCAATCCGATCAGCCCGCCCCAGTCCTGGCCGACCACGGTGACGCCGCTCAGTGTGAGCGCGTCCAGCAGCAGGGCGCGGGTCCATTCGACGTGCCTGGCGTAGGTGTGGTCGGAGATGTCGGCAGGCTTGTCGGAGCGGCCGAACCCGACCAGGTCGACCGCGATCGCGCGCAGCCCGGCCGCGGCCAGCTCGGGCATGACGTGCCGGTAGAGGAAGGACCAGGTCGGCTCACCGTGCAGCAGCACGACGGGCTGGCCGTCACCGGGTCCCGCCTCCACGTAGGCCATGCGCAGGCCGTCGGCCACCTCTGCGTACCGAGGCTCGTAGGGGAAATCGGGCAGATCCGCGAAACGTTCCTCGGGCGTGCGCAAGGTTCGCATAGAACTATATTCTAGTCAGCGGCGCTGGTGTCGCCCAGGGAATTCGCCGACGAGCACCTCTTTCGGGGTGACGCGCAGGATGTCCGAGTCAGGCAGGGCGATGCCCCGCACCTCCACCCAGAACCGCCGCTGCAGCGGGTCGGCCGCGAACACCGCCACCCGGGGGTCGGCCTCGATCGCCTCCCACGCCTCGGTCTCCGCGATCAGCCGCAGCTCGCCGGTGGACGTGACGGACGCGGCCGCCCCCACGACCCGGGGACCCAGCTGGTCGCCGTAGGACAGGACGATGCTGCGGGCGTACGAGAAGGTCTGGCGCACCTCAGGGGTCAGCGGGACGGACGGCGCGGCGCCCATGGGCAGGTCGCACATGATCAGTGAGGACCGCCACGGCCCCGGCCCGCCCCGCCACCACGCCCGCAACGCCCGCGCCGCGAACACGGCCACGGCCGCCCCGAGGGCGCCGAGACCGATGCGCCAGGCCCACGCCGAGCCCAGAACCCCGCCCGCCGCGCAGGCCACGGCGGCGAGCACGACCAACCCCGTCGCGGTGACCAGCCACGCGTCGTCGCGGTGCCGGGCGCGCAGGTAGCCGCGCACCATCGGGTACGGCACGGCCAGCGCCGCCAGGGCGGCCCGCGGCTCCACCACGAGCGCCCCGCCGACCACCGGCACCAGCACCGACCAGGTCCTGCAGAGCAGGATCCAGAGCGTGACACCCACGTTCCTCCTGGCGGTGCGGTCGGCGCCGGCCAGCAGCGACTGCTCCAGCGCCGCCAGCGGCCGGCCCCGCCACGCCTCCGCCAGCGCCCGGACGGCCGCCAGAGCCGGCCAGCCCAGCACCACGATGCCCGCCAGCCCCGCCCACACCGGATCGAACGAGGTCGGCACCGAGGGCATCGCCCCCAGCACCAACCACGCGGCGAACGCGAGCACCGACACCGCGGCCGACACGACGCCCGCGCCCAGCCACGGGTCCCTGCCGAACATGGCGGGCACGTACGACCAGAGGCCGACCCGCCGCGCCTGCCTGATCGTCAGCGGCACCAGCAGGACGAGCACCGCGAACCCGCCGAGCTGCGCCTGCGCGCCCCAGTCGAAGAACAACGCCGACACCGCGATCGCCACTGTGGCGAGAGCGACGAGCAGCCGCGACTGCCGTGACCACACCTCCAGCGCCCGCCGGGCCCGGCCGGTGTCGCGCGGGTCCACCGGCCAGGCCGGATCGTGGTGCGGGCGCGGACGGTCCCAGCGCAGCAGCGACAGGCCCAGATTGACGCGGGCCTGCCGATGCCGGGGGTCGGCGGCGAGCGCCTCCAGGTAGGAGGACTCGGCGCCGGCGTGGTCGCCCCGCAGCAGCGCCAGGTCGCCCAGCATGACCTCGGGGTCGGCCTCCTCCGGCGCGAACTTCCTGGCCAGCTCCGCGTGCCCGGCCGCCTCCTGCCAGCGGCCCGGCGTCCTGCGCAGGATCGCGGCCAGCCGCAGGCGGGCCGGCCAGGAGCCGCGGGCCAGCTCCACCGCCCGCTCCGCCGCCGGCACCGCGTCCGCGTCACGGCCCAGCCGCTCGTGGGCGAGGCTGATGAGCCGGTACGCCCACTCGGCGCCCGGATCCAGGTCCACCGCCCGGCGCGCGGCGTCCAGCGCGGACTCCGGGCGACCTGCGTTGAGCCTGGTCAGGGCCTCGACACACCAGTCGCGTGAGGACCTATCGGGAATATCGTCATTGCTGCCACTTCCATGGGTCCCCACGTGACCCATGATCGGCTGACGGATGAATGTTGGATAGATACCGACATATGGCTGTATCTCTCTAGAGAGGTACGGGCCACCGTGGATCAGGCGATACCGCTATGACAAGCGCGTCGCATAGCCTAAGCTGCCACGCAAGCCGGAGCGCGCGAGCCGGGGCGCCAGTGCTCGAAAGGAGCGAGCGTCGTCAGGCGCGGTTCGCAAGCGGCCGACCGAATAGCACGTGCGGGCCCTGTCAACGGATTGGCCTGCAAGGAGGCCCATGACCGTCACACAGGCCGCACCCCCCGTACGGACTGCCGATCGCGGGCGCGGAGACAACCGCTGGTCCATTCTCGTACTGCTCTGTCTGAGCCTGCTGCTGATCACGGTCGACGCCACGGTCCTGCACATCGCGGTGCCCGCGCTCACGGCCGCGCTGGAGCCCTCGGCGGTGCAGCTGCTGTGGATCATCGACATTTACTCGCTGGTGGTCGCGCCGCTGCTGATCATGTTCGGCACGCTAGGCGACAAGTACGGGCGCAAACGGCTGGTGTTGTGCGGCTACGTCCTGTTCGGCGTGGCCTCGGCCGCGGCCGCCTTCGCCCCGACGCCGCTGACGCTGATCCTCGCCAGGGCACTGCTCGGCATCGGCGGCGCCATGATCATGCCGGCCACGCTCTCGCTCATCCGCCAGGTGTTCACCGACCGGCGCGAGCGGGCCATCGCCCTGGGCGTCTGGAGCGCGGTCGCCGCGGCCGGGGCGGCGGTCGGGCCGCTCGTCGGCGGCGTGCTGGTCGGCATCTGGTGGGGCTCGGTGTTCCTCATCAACGTGCCGATCCTGCTGGTGCTCCTGCCCGCCGCCGTCCGCCTGCTGCCCGAGTCGCCGGTGCGCAAGGGCCGGCCCTGGGACGCCGTCAGCGCGGTGTTGTCGGTGCTCGGGATCCTGGCGCTGGCGTTCGGGCTCAAGGAGGCCGGTTCGGGCAGCCTGATGCCGCTGTGGGCGTCCGTGCTGGTGTTCCTGGCCGGGCTGGCCCTGCTGATCGTGTTCGTCCGGCGGCAGACCCGGCTGCGGGTGCCGCTGCTGGAGGTCGGGCTGTTCCGGCGGCGCGAGTTCACCACCGGTGTGGCCGGGGTGCTGCTCGGCGTGTTCGCGCTGGTGGGGCTGCAGCTCATGCTCGCCCAATACCTGCAACTGGTGCTCGGCGACAGCCCGCTGCGCGCCGCGGTCAGGATGTTGCCGCTGGTGTTGTCGGCCATCGGCGGCGGGCTCGCCGCGGCCCACATCCTGCCCAGGATCGGCATGCGGGCGACGATGAGCGGCGGCCTCGGGCTCGTGGCGCTGTCCCTGACCCCCACGCTGGGCTGGGGCGTCGAGAGCCATCCCCTGATGCTGGCGATCTGCTTCGTCGGCATCGGGTTCGGAGTGCAGGTCGCGCTGCTCGCCGCCTCCGACACGATCATGTCCTCGGCCACGGAGTCCCAGGCGGGCGGTGCCGCGGCCATCGAGGAGACCGCGTACGAGCTGGGCGCGGGCATGGGCGTGGCCGTGCTCGGCACGATCACCACGATCGTCTACGCCCCTGGACTGCCCGCCGTGCCCGGAGTGACCGAGGGCGGCATGGACAAGGCCAGGCAGTCGCTCGCGGCGGCCGCGCACGTCGCGCACGAGGTCGGCGGCAGCACGGGCGGCGCGCTGCTCGACGCCGCCCGATGGGCCTTCGTCAACGCCCTGCACACGACCGTGGTCGTGAGCGTCGTTCTGCTGAGCCTGACCGCCGTGGCGGTGGCCATGCTGCTCAGCCGTGATTGAGGTGTGCCATGTCCCCGTTAGGGCAGACAATTACCGTGAAACAGGTCCTTCGTGATCTTGCCGCTTTAGTCGCCCGCGTCGGAGTGGGCGGCATTTTCTTCGCCAACGGCTGGACCAAGCTGGAAAACGGTCTCATCAACACCGGGGCGAAATTTCTCGAGCAGGGCGCGCCCGCGCCCCAAGCCTGGGCCACGGTCACCATGCTCTCCGAACTCATCGGCGGCGCGCTGCTGATCGCCGGCCTGGCGGTGTCCATCACCGGGCTCATCCTGTTCGCCGAGGCCCTGGCGGTGTTCCTGGTCGCGACACCGCTCAACCCGATCACCACGAACGAGCTGATCCTCCTGGGAGCCGCGTCCCTCCTGCTCGCCGTCGTCGGAGCCGGGCGGGTGTCGGTGGACCATATGGTGGTGATCCGGCGGAGGGAATCGGAGGCGGCTGAGGAGTTCGCCGCCGACAACGAGGCGGACCGCGTCATCGCCTCGCTCCGCGACCCGGCCACGTCCACCCCGGCCAAGGCTCAGGACGACGAACCGCCTTCGGAGGCGTCACCGACGGACGACACGGCCCCGCACCCCCGCCCCCGCGGCCAGGCGTCCGAATCCAAGCGGGGCGACGACCCGGCTCCCGCTCCGGCGCCGGGTGACACGCTGGTGGCGGGCCGCAAGAAACCCGCCCCCCGCGGCCGCCGCCCCACCACCGACTGACCCACTCTCGCGAGATCGCCGTCCCCCGCCCGCCCGCGCCGTGCTCCAGCTGCCCGCCGGGCTGGCGTGCCCGGAGCCCGGCTCAGGCGGCCGGGGCCGTGGTGCGTTCGCGGGACCTCCTCAGGGCGCCCTGCGTGAGAGCGATGGCGGCGAGGATGATGACCGCCCCCACGGGCTGGTTCCAGCTGATCGTCTCACCCAGCACCACCACGCCGGACGCCGCAGCGAACACCGGCAGCAGGTACGTCACCGTCGACGTCGTCGTCACCCCCGCCCGCGCCTGCACCCAGTACAGCAACAGATACGCCAGCCCCGTCCCGAGCCCGCCGAGGGCCGCCAGGCTCCACCACACCGGGGCAGGCGCCCCGAAGTCCACCAGCGGCACCCCCGCCATCACCGTGATGGCGGCGAGCTGGAAGGTTCCCGTGACGAGCTGCCCGGCCGCCAGCGCCACAGCGGGCTCGGAACGGCGCCCGATGATGAATCGTCCCATGTACGCGCCCCCGACCCCGTAGCACAACGCCGCTCCGAAGCAGGCCAGGCTGCCGCCCAGTTGCCCGCCGTCCATCGGCTGCCACACCCCGAGCACCACCATGACCCCGGCGAATCCCAGCCCGAGCCCCGTCACCCGGCCGGGCGTCGATCGCTCGGCACGCAGCATGAGCGTGAAGGCCAGCGTGCACAGCGGCGTCGTGGCGTTCCAGATCGCGGCCACCACCGACGAGACGTACTGCTCGCCGTACGCGAACAGCGTGAAGGGCAGCGTGGTGAGCACCACGGAGGCGATGAGGAAGTGTCCCCAGAGTCGGGGATCGCGGGGGAGCGGCCGCCGGGAGATCGCGAGCGCGACGAGCAGGACGGCGGCCCCGATGGCCATCCGGCCGAACGACACCTGCAGCGGATGCAGCGACCCCACCGCGACCTTGATGAAGAAGAAACTGTTGCCCCAGATGGCCGCCAGCAGCAGAAATCCCGGCAGCCACCCGGTCACGGTCTTGCTCTGCACACACGCCTCCCGTCGATGAACCATCGAGAGCGTAGTGATTGGAGCGCCGGAGCGCGTAGGGATATATCCCTATTTCGCGCCCTCAGATCGCGCAGGCACGTATGGCTATCCTGAGCGGCGGAGAGGGGGTGCGGATGGCCGGGGCTCGGAGGGCACGGGCGACGGTGCGCGACGTCGCCGCCGAGACGGGGCTGTCCATCGCCACGGTCTCCCGGGTGCTCAACGGCGGTGCCAACGTCGCGCCCCACACTCGCGAGCTGGTGCTGCGCGCCGTCGGCAGGCTCGGCGACCAGGCGCCCCGACCGCGCACCGGCCCGGGGGCCGACGCCGTGCCGGGAGCCGTGTACGTCCGCTGCCCGTACCTGCTGACCGACTACTTCGGGCTCATCGTCTCTTCCGTGGGGGAGACGATCGAGCTGCATGGTCGTCAGATGGTCCTCGGCGCGGGCGAGGCCGCCCAAGGCGCCGCCGTGCTGCCCGGACTGCCCGACCGGCCAGGTGTCGCCGGCGCGATCCTGATCCTGCCTCCTGAGCCGGGCGAGGAGCTCGTACGCCTGCGCGACCGCGGTTTCCCGTTCGTGGTGATCGACCCGAGCACCCCGGCGCCGAAGGACGTCCCCGCGGTGTCGGCCGCCCATTTCGCGGGCGCGCGGGGGCTGATGGCGCACGTCGTCGGGCTGGGCCACCGCCGGGTCGGGATCATCGGCGGCCCGGTGGCGTGGTTGTCCAGCGAGGCCAGGCTGGCCGGCTACACCGCCTCGCTGGCCGACGCGGGCGTGCTGCCCGAGCCCGGCCTGCTGCGCAGCGTGCCGGAGCCGACCATCGAGCACGGTCACCGGGCGGCCGGCGAGCTGCTCGACCTGCCGGAGCGGCCGACGGCGCTGGTGGCGTTCAACGACAAGATGGCGGTCGGTGCGTTGCGGGCGGCCGCCGAGCGCGGGCTGAGCGTGCCCGGCGACCTGTCGGTGGCGGGTTTCGACGACATCGACGTCAGCCGGGCGACGTCGCCGCCGCTCACCACCGTCCGCCAGCCCTTGCAGGAGATGGGCCGGATGGCGGTCACGCTGCTCATGCGCCTGCTCAGCAGGCACGCCGTGGAGGCACTGCACGTGTCCTTGGCCACGGAGCTGATCGTCCGCGGCTCCACCGGGCCCGCCCGGCGCTGATTGTTTCATTAGTTACACGGCTTGACGGCGCACTTTACTCATGTTCTTCTAAGTAAAGTTTGTTGCCTGTTTCATTTGTTTCAAGGGCATCACCCCCCGCCCGAAAGGACTCAGCCGTGTCCAGAATCCTTCTCGCGCTGGCCTGCGCCGCCGCCTTATGGCTGGCCGTGCCCGCCCCGGCGCTCGCCGCCGGCGAGCAGGTGAACATCTGGCTCACCACCACCTCCGACTCCGGAGGCCGGAACGTCACCCGCGGCCTGCAGCAGCAGAGCCCCATCGCCTTCGGCCCCGCGGGCGGCAGCGCCAATCACACGATCACGGTCAACGAGAGCACCACGTACCAGCAGTTCGAAGGCGGCGGCGCGTCGATCACGGACACCACCGCCTACCTGCTGCGCGGCGGCCCGGTCAGTGCGGCCACCCGCGACGCGGCGATGCGCAAGCTGTTCTCCCCGGCCGACGGCATCGGCCTGTCGTTCGTCCGCAACCCGATCGGCGCCTCCGACCTGTCCCGCCCCGGCATGGTCTCGCTCGACGACACCTGCTGCGACCTGAACGACTTCGGCGCCAACGGCTACGACACCAATGTCCGCCTGCTCACCGCCCAGGCCAAGCAGCTCAACCCGGCGCTGCGGGTCAAGGGCGTGCCGTGGAGCGCCCCCGGCTGGATGAAGGACAACGGCCGGATGGACCAGATGGGCTGGCTGAAGTGGGAGTACTACGGCATGTACGCCCAGTACCTGGTCAAGTACATCCAGAGCTACCGGGCCGCCGGCATCCCGGTGGACTACATCTCGGTCCAGAACGAGCCCAACTGCTGCCAGGCGTCCAACCCGACCGCCATGAACTACCCGGGCATGTCCTGGAACGCCTCCGGCCTCATCGAGTTCACCAAGAACTTCGTCTACCCGGCCTTCCGGGCCGCGGGGATCACCACCAAGGTGCTCGTCCACGACTGGAACTACGGCGACTACGGCCAGATCGGCCAGCCCATCCTCGCTGACGCGGGGATCCGCAACGACCCGCTGTTCGGCGGCATCGCCTGGCACGGCTACTGGGGTGACCCGGCCGTCGGCACGCAGGTGCACGACCAGTACCCGGCGGTGTCGCAGTTCAGCACCGAGCATTCGGGCGGCACCTGGATCGCCAACCAGCACAACGAGGACATGGCCGACATCGTGACCTATGCCCGTAACTGGAGCCGCAGCCTGGTCAAGTGGAGTCTGGCGCTCAACCAGCACATGGGCCCGCACAACGGCGGCTGCGGCACCTGCACCGGCCTGATCACGGTCCAGGAGGGCGGCGAGCGAGCGGGCCAGGTCGACTACACGATCGAGTACTACACGACCGGCCACCTGACCAAGTTCGTCAAGCCGGGCGCGTACCGGATCGCCTCGACCGCCAACAACACGGTCCAGAACGTCGCCTGGCGCAACCCCGACGGCTCCAAGGCCCTGATCGCCCACAACGGCGGCACGTCGCCCCAGTCGATCAGGGTCGACTGGGGCGGCCAGTCCTTCGTCTACACGCTGCCTGCCCGTACCACCGCGACCTTCACCTGGTCGGGCAGCCAGGGCACGAGCGGCGGGCCGATCACCGGCCTGGCCGGCAAGTGCATCGACGTGGCCGGCGCCAGCAGCGCCGACGGCACCCCCGTCCAGCTCTACACCTGCAACGGCACGCCCGCCCAGCAGTGGACCCGCCCCGGCGATGGCACGCTCCGCGCCCTCGGCAAGTGTCTCGACGTGGTCGACCACGGCACCGCCGACGGCAGCAAGCTGCAGTTGTGGTCGTGCACCGGCGGCGCCAACCAGCAGTGGACCCACACCGCCGGCCGCGACCTGGTGAACCCGGCCGCCGCCAAATGCGCCGACGTCACCGGCAACACCAGCGCCGACGGCACCCGCCTGCAGATCTGGACCTGCACGGGCGCCGCCAACCAGAAGTGGACCCTCTCTTAGGAAGGAGCCCGGCTCACATGCCTGCCGTGAGCCGGGCCACCACCCGCATCTTGTTCATCGCGTCCAGCGCCGCCACCTTGTACGACTCCGCCAGCGTCGGATAGTTGAACACCGCGTTGACCAGGTAGTCCACCGTCCCGCCGCACCCCATCACGGTCTGCCCGATGTGCACCAGCTCCGTCGCGCCCGTGCCGAACACGTGCACGCCCAGCAGCCGCCGGTCCTCGGAGGACACCAGCAGCTTGAGCATCCCGTACGAGTCACCGATGATCTGTCCCCTGGCCAGCTCGCGGTAGCGCGAGATGCCCACCTCGAAGGGGATCTTGTCCCGGGTCAGCTCGTCCTCCGACTTCCCGACGAAGCTGATCTCCGGGATCGTGTAGATGCCGATGGGTGGCAGGTCGGCCAGCTCCTCGACCGGCTCGCCGCACGCGTGCTGGGCGGCCAGCCGGCCCTGCTCCATCGACGTGGCCGCCAGCGCGGGGAAGCCGATCACGTCGCCGACCGCGTAAATGTGCGGGACGGGCGTGGCGTAGTTCTCGTCCACCTTGATCCGGCCCCGCGCGTCGGCGGCCAGGCCGGCCGCCTCCAGGCACAGCTCGGTGGTCTTGCCCTGGCGGCCGGCCGAGTACATGACGCAGTCGGCGGGGATCTTCTTGCCGCTCTCCAGCAGGGTCAGCGCGCCGCCGGGGCGGCGCTCGACGGCCGCCACGTTCTCGCCGAACCTGAAGGTCACCGCCAGGTCCCGCAAGTGGTACTTGAGCGCCTCGACGATCTCCAGGTCGCAGAACTCCAGCATGCGCTCGCGCCGCTCCACGACCGTCACCTTGGTGCCGAGCGCGGCGAACATGGAGGCGTACTCGATGCCGATGACCCCGGCACCCACCACGACGAGCGTCTCGGGCACCTGCTCCAGGTGCAGGATCGCGTCGGAGTCGATGACCGTCCTGCCGTCGAACTCGACGCTGTCCGGGCGGGCAGGGGACGTGCCGGTGGCGATCACGATCTTCTCCGCGGTGACCTTCTTCTCCGCGCTCTCGTCGTCGTGGGTGATCCCGATCGTGTGCGGGTCCAGGAACCGGCCGGTGCCGTGCAGGACGGTCACGTGGTTGCGGGCGAGCTGGCTGCGGATGACCTGGATCTCCCGGCCGATGACGTGCTGCGTGCGCATCCCCAGGTCCGCTACCGTGATCTCCTCCTTCACGCGGTAGCTTGCGCCGTAGAGCTCGCGCTGGTTGAGCCCCGTGAGGTAGAGGACCGCCTCGCGCAGGGTCTTCGACGGGATGGTGCCCGTGTTGATGCACACGCCGCCGATCATGTGCCTTTTCTCGACTATCGCGACACGCTTGCCGAGTTTCGCCGCCGCGATCGCGGCCTTCTGCCCACCAGGTCCGGAACCCAGGACCACAACATCAAAGTCCGCCACACCGTACAGTCTGGGGGCGGCATGTTAACGGGGAAAGCCCTCTCTGGGAGACTTCGACGTATGTCGCGTGCTTTCACCCAGGTTGATGTGTTCCCCGCCACGCCGTTCCACGGCAACGCCCTGGCGGTCGTGCTGGACGGCGAGGGGCTGGGCACGGAAGAGATGCAGCGGTTCGCCAAGTGGACGAACCTGGCCGAGACCACCTTCCTGCTTCCCCCGACCACTCCCGAGGCCGACTACCGGGTGCGGATCTTCACCACGGAGACCGAGCTGCCCTTCGCCGGGCACCCCACACTGGGGTCCTGCCACGCCTGGCTGGAGGCGGGCGGCGTGTCCCGCGTGGACGGGGAGATCGTCCAGGAGTGCGGCGCCGGGCTGGTACGGCTGCGCAGGATCGACGGGCGCCTTGCCTTCCAGGCGCCGCCGCTGGTGCGCTCCGGGCCCGTGGAGGAAGAGCTCGTCGAGCGCATCGCCGAGTCACTCGGGATCGAGCGCGATGACATCGTGGCCGCCGAATGGGCCGACAACGGTCCCGGCTGGGTCGGCGTGCTGCTCGCGGACGCCGCGTCGGTGCTCGCGCTGCGGCCGGGACCGGTGCCGTGCACCGTGGGCGTGGCCGGACCGTACCTGGATGGCGCGCCGTGCGCGTTCGAGGTGCGCGCCTTCATCCCGCACCAGGGCTCCACCGTGGAAGACCCCGTGACGGGCAGCCTGAACGCCTCGCTGGCCCAGTGGCTCCTGCGCACCGGCCGCGCCAAGGCCCCCTACGTGGCCGCCCAGGGCACCGCGATCGGGCGCGGGGGGCGGATCCACATCTCCGCCGGCTCCCCGGACGACGTCTGGGTGGGCGGCTCGGTCGTCACGTGCGTCACCGGCCGGGTCGAGTTGTGAACCACACCTCGTCGCCCGGCCTGAGCTGGGCGGCGACCGCCAGGTCCGCGGCGCGTACGACGCCGATGACCGGATAGCCGCCCGTCGGCGGATGGTCGGCCAGGAACACGATGGGCTGCCCGCTCGGCGGCACCTGGATCGCCCCGGTCACCATGCCCTCGCTCGGCAGCTCGCCCTCCTTCGCGCGGGCCAGCTCCGGCCCGTGCAGCCGCACGCCGACGCGGTTGCTGTCCTGGCTCACGGTGTACGGCCGCGCGCACATCTCCTCCAGCGCCTCGGGCGCGAACCAGTCGTCGCGCGGCCCCGGCAGCACCCGCAGCACGGCCGGCCGCCGCTCCGGCGGCGGCGCCACATCCACCGCGATCACGCCCTCCGGCCGCCCCACCGGCAGCAGCGTGCCGGCCCGCAGCGGCTCCGGCCCCAGTCCCGAGAGCGAGTCTGTGGACCGGCTGCCGAGCACCGGCTCGACCGCGATCCCGCCGCGCACCGCCAGATACGTGCGCAACCCCCACTCCGGCGCGCCCAGCCGCAGCTCCGCGCCCTCCGGAACCCAGAACGGCGCCCCCATGCCCGCCCCGCGGACGGGACCGGCAGGCACCGGCGCCCCGGCCAACGCCACCCACGCCCCCTGGAGGAACCGCAGCCGCGCCATGCCGAAGGTCAGCTCGATCCCCGCCAGCGCCTCGGCGTTGCCCACGAGCCGGTTCGCCAGCCGCAGGCTCGCCGCGTCCGCCGCCCCCGAGCGCGGCACCCCCAGGTGGGCGTATCCGGGCCGCCCGAGGTCCTGGACGGTCGCGTACGGACCGGGCGCGAGAACCTCGATCATGCCTGCTCGAACCGCACACGCGTACCCGGCTGGAACAACGACGGCGGGTCCGCCGCCACGTCCCACACCCGCACGGACGTGCGCCCCAGCAGCCGCCACCCACCGGGGGATGCACTCGGATAGACCGCCGAGTACGGTCCCGCGATCGCCACCGACCCGGCGGGCACCGACGTGCGCGGCGTGTCCAGCCTCGGCGTCTCCAGCACCGGATCCAGTCCGGTGAGATAGGCGAACCCCGGCGCGAACCCCAGCCACCCCACGACCAGCTCCCGCCCCAGATGCCGCTGGATCACCTCTGCCACGGAGATCCCGGCCAGTGCCGCCACGGAATCGAGATCCGCGCCGTCATAGACCACGGGAATCGTCACGACCGGCCCCGCGGCCACGCCGGCCCGCTCCCTGCCGCGCTCCCCGGCGACGACCGCCTCCAGCCGCGCCCGCAACCGCGCCTGATCCGCACCAGGAGCCACCACCAGGACGGTGTCCGGCCCCGGCACGATCTCCACGACCCCCTCCGGCCGGTCCGCCCGCAGCGCCGCATCCAGCCGGTGCGACAACTCCAGCGAGCCCGTCTCCACGAGCAGCCCGTGCTCCCCGGCCATCCGGATCACGCGAACGCCTGCAGGACCACTCCGGCCGCCAGCAACGTGTCCCGCACCCCCTGAGCCAGCCGGACGGCGTCAGGCGTGTCTCCGTGGACGCAGATGGAACGGGCGGAAATCGGTACGGAACTGCCGTCCACGGCCGTCACAGAGCCTTCCACGGCCATCTGGAGGGCACGGTGGGCCACCGCCGCGGGGTCGTGGAGCACGGCGTCCGGCTCCCTGCGCGGGACGAGCGTCCCGGCCGGCGTGTACGCGCGGTCCGCGAACGCCTCGTTCACCGTCGGCACACCCTCGGCCGCCGCCACCTTGTGCACGACCGAACCCGGCAGCGTCAGCACCGGCAGGGACGGGTCGTAGTCGGCCACCGCGTCGATCACCGCCGCGGCCTGGACCTCGTCGCGGCAGATCCGGTTGTAGAGCGCGCCGTGCGGCTTGACGTACGACACCCGGCCGCCCATCGCCCTGGCGATGCCGTCGACCGCGGCGAGCTGGTAGAGGACCTCCGCACACAGCTCCTCGGGCTCGACGTCCATCTCCCTGCGGCCGAAGTGCGCCAGGTCGCGGTAGGACACCTGCGCCCCGATCGTCACGCCCCGGTCCACGGCCGCCGCGCAGGTGCGCCTGATCGTGACGGGGTCACCGGCATGGAAGCCGCAGGCCACGTTGGCGCTCGTGACGATGTCGAGCAGCGCCAGGTCGTCGCCGAGGCGCCAGATGCCGAAGCCTTCGCCCAGGTCCGCGTTGAGGTCGATCACCATGGCATCCATCATGGCAACTCCCCGTCATCTTGGCGCGACGAACAGGGTCTGAGTCGCCGTCCCGACCTGGCCGCTCTCGTCGTACAGGGTGGAGCGGGTCAGCCCTCTGCCGGACGGGCCGATGACGGTCTCGGCGTCCAGGCAGATCCACTCGCCCTCGGGGGAGCGGAACAGGGAGATCGTCAGGTCCACGTTCACGAACACGTGGGTGGCGAAGTCGACGGCGAAGCTGACCCCGTTGCCGCTGTCGGCGAACACCGCCAGCCGCTCCAGCGGGGTCATCTCCTCGCCTTCGACCAGCGGGATCGTGAGCCTGCCCCACACCGTTGCAGGGCCGAGCTCCATGGGGCCGCCGGTGACGAAACGCCAGTCGAGCGCCTTGCCGTACCCGAAACCGGAGCCCAGCCACGAGCGCGCGTGCTCATCCGAGCGCGGCGGCACGGGGGCGGGCGGGCCGGGGACCGGCGTCGCGGGCGTGTCCGCCTCGCGGATGCGCCAGGCACTCGCCCTGGCGTATTCACGGCCGCCGGACGACACGCTCGCGGTGAGGCATTGCACGCGCTTGCCGTCACGCGCCACGTCGGTCGCGATCTCCAGCTCGGCGACGGGCACCGGCGCGAACACGTCCACCACGAGCCGGGACGGCTCCAATCCCGGACGCGGCGCGGTCCGGGCCAGCTCGTGGACGATGAGCGCGGTGACCGGGCCCATGTGCTGAGTGGCCGGGTCCCAGGGCCCCTGCGTGTGCTCCGACGCCAGGTAGCGGCCCTCGGCCAGGCGGGTGTACATCGACATAGAAGAATATTCTAGATTTCGTCGGGGATGTCGGCGATGTCGTCGAGGGCCGCGGCCAGCTCGTCCGGGTCGCCGCCGATCCGCTCGGCGATCTCGATCAGCACATGGAGCACGTCGTGACGGTCGTGGCCGAGATCGAGCAGGCGCTGCGCGGCCTCCCACAGCTGCGGCGGGTCGCCCTCCCACAACCGGGTGGCGATCTCCTCGTGCCACGCCAGATGCTCCTGGTCGATCGTGCCGCCGTGGTCGATCTCCAGTAACGTGCGCCGGTCCGCCTCGTCGGCCGGGTTGAGCGTGTCGAGCTCGATCCCGTTGTGCGTCCCCTGCAGATAGGGGAACGCGAAGACCCGCCTGGCCAGCGCCGACAGGTCGCCGTCCGGGAGCAGCCGCTCCAGCAGCGGCAGGTCCAGCCCGAACGACGTCGGATCCCGATAGGCCTCGGGGAACTTGCCCGTGGCCTCCCACACCGCGTCCAGCGTGGCCTTGAGCCCCTGCTCGGGCAGCCCCGTGCGGTGCGCGGCGAAGCGCACCCACGCCGAGAGCACGTGCGGCATCGCCTCCTGCTCGGCCACACTGAGCAGCACTTTGCGCGGCAGCCAGTCGAGCAGGAACGTCTCGCACTTGGTCGGGCTGACCCGCAGCGGCCGGTTGAAGTCCTGCTCGCAGCCGTAATCGATGATGTGGTCGGCGCACCGCGAGGCGGCCGACGGGTCGGACAGGTGCTCGGCCGCGTCCGAGGCCAGGAACTCCGCCGCCAGCATGGCCCGCCGCTCGCGGCTGTAGGGGGCCTCGATGTGCAGCGGGGCCGGGCGCTTGCGGCCCGGCGGCAGCGCCTTGAGCCGGGCGCGGGCGAAGGCGTGGTAGGCGCTGTAGCTGTCGCTCACCGGGGGCGGGGTCTTGGGCTCCCTCGTGGCCTTCATCGCAGACTCGAGCAGCGCCCGGGCCTGCTCGGGCTGGATCTCCTCGAACAGCAGCATGGGGTTGCCCGCCGCCTCGGCGTTGGCCTGCTCCAGCAGCTTGTCGACCTGGGAGGACACCCAGGCGTCGCGGGCCATGCCGCTCATGTTGTAGTCGACGACCATGACCAGCGCGTGCCGGTCCTTCAGCTGCGATGTTTCGTTCCAGCGGTAGGCGAAGGTGCAGATCACCGTGTCCTGGTCGCCGTAGGCGTCGCGGGAGACGTAGCAGCCGGCGGGCTTGACGGCGCCGACCTTGTCGGCCCAGCCGGGCCGGGCCACTCCGGACTCCATCATCGCCAGGGCCGCGCCCTCGGCCTTGGCGCCCTGGCGGGCGGTGCCCAGATAGGCCAGGCACATGAGCAACGTCAGCGAGGCCGGTGTGCCGGCCTTGGCGGCGTAGTCGACGAGCCCCTCGCCGAGCACCTGCTCCACGTCGCCGCCTCTGACCCGCCTGCCCCACCAGGCTCCGATCATGTCGGAGACCATCAGCTCCGCGTCGAGGGGAGTGCGTACGGCGAGCAGCTCACGGGCCGCCTGCACCATCTCCTTGAACACGTCGTCTGGTGGGGTGCTCTCCCGGGGATCTCGTCGGTGTCGGCGCACACCCTCACTCTCTCGTATTCCAGGCCCAAACGGTGCGGAGAACCCGGCCCGGTAACCCCGATGTTATCGGGGGTTGCTGCCGTGCCGAAGGCGTGCTGTACCAAAGGCGGCGCCAGGGGCGCTGCGGCGCTGCCACGCGGCCGTCGTCGCTATCGCAGGCCGCGCGGCGGAGGCGCCGAGTTGACGATCGCGAGCAGGTGCTCTCGCGCGATGCGTTCCACGATCTCGGGCGTCGCGGAGATGCCCAGATGCTGCGTGCACGCGCACACGTCCGCAACACAGCGGTCGATCGTGTCCACGGGCACGGTCAGGAACTCTTCGGCCAGCCTGAGACTGACCGGCTCCCGCAGGAACCGTGTGGCCAGAGCGAGCATAGGTGTGAGATTCCTCTGGAGACCCAGGGGCAAACCCCCAGGAATGTCTGCAGGGCGACTTGCGCTCTCATTTCACCTTTTCTCGGCCGAGTGTCAAGCCTCCGCGGAGGCTGTGTTCACATCACCGAGGGCCCATTCATGCGAAGCTGTCTCCATGCGCATCCAGCTCGCCCAGCAAAGCGAGGCAGACGAGCTCCTCGGCCGCAGCCCGCTCGCGCTGCTCGTCGGCATGCTCCTCGACCAGCAGATTCCCATGGAGTGGGCGTTCACGGGGCCTTACACCATCTCCCAGCGGCTGGGGCACGACCTCACGGCCGCGGAGATTGCCTCGTATGATCCTGAGGCGTTCGCCGCGCTGCTCGCCGAGAAGCCGGCCGTGCACCGCTACCCGAAGTCTATGGCGGCCAGGGTCCAGCAGCTCGCGGCCTACCTCGTCGAACACCACGACGGGCAGCCGGAGAAGATCTGGGCGGATGCGGCGGATGGCAAAGAGTTGCTGAAACGACTCATGGCCCTTCCGGGATACGGCAAGCAGAAGGCCCAGATTTTTTTGGCATTGCTGGGGAAGCAGTTGGGGGTCCAACCTTCAGGCTGGCGTGAGGCAGCCGGAGCCTACGGCGAGGAGGGGTCACACCGATCGGTCGCCGACGTCGTCGACGCCGAGAGCCTGGTCCGCGTGCGTGTCGCCAAGCAAGAGGCCAAGCGCGCGGCGAAGGCCGAGTAGCTGCGCTGTAACCTGATCTTGCTGCGCGACGTGGAGCGATTTTGACAGGATGCGTTGACCTTAGAGGCGACCGGGCCGCGGCGGGGGCTTCCGTCCGCACATGCCCATCGCCGATGATGTACTGCAGAATCCGGTCGCCCGGAGCTGCGCTACGCCGATACACGACTATGGAGATGTGCCGCGTGGGAGACCCTGGCACGCGACGGAGGTGCCGACCATGAGCGCCGAGACCTCCGTTCCCCGTCCCCGGGAGTCGGATGTGGACATCTCAGACTCCGCCCTCTTCCAGGGCCTGCTGTCGGAGGCCGAGTTCGCCTTCGCGTTCTTCGACGGCGACAGCCGCGTCCAGCGGGTCAACGACGTGTTCTGCGACGTCGTCGCCGTGCCTGCCGAGCGCATGCTCGGCCGGCAGCCCGTCGAGGTGCTCGCCCCCGATCTCAGCCAGATCGTCACCCATGCCGTGCAGGCGGTCATCGAGACCGACGCGCCGGTCACCGAGGGCCGCGTGCGCGTGCGCTCGGCGGAGGGCGACACCAGGCACTGGTCGCTGTCGTTCTCGCCGGTCCACGACGAGGCGGGCGACCTGCGGGCGATCGCGCTGGTCGGGCTGGACGTGACCGAGAGCCGCCAGACCGAGGAGGCGCTGCGCCGCAGCGAGGAGCGCTACCGCTCGCTGGTGGAGGCGCAGTCTCAGCTCGTCTGGATCACCTCGCCCACCGGCGCCGTCGTCGAGGACGCACCGCAGTGGCGCGCCATCACCGGCCAGGGCCTGGAGGAATACCTCGCCAACGGCTGGCTGGAGGTCGTGCACCCCGAGGAGCGCCAGCAGACCGAGGAGGCGTGGCGCGAGGCGCTGCGCGGCCGCACCATGTTCGAGTGGAACTACCGGGTGCGCACCCGGGCCAGCGGCTACCGCCACTTCGAGGTGCGGGCCGTGCCGATCATCAGGCACGGCAGGGTCGTCGAGTGGGTCGGTGCCAACACCGAC
This sequence comes from Nonomuraea polychroma, assembly GCF_004011505.1. Taxonomy (NCBI): domain Bacteria; kingdom Bacillati; phylum Actinomycetota; class Actinomycetes; order Streptosporangiales; family Streptosporangiaceae; genus Nonomuraea; species Nonomuraea polychroma. Next base: position 6,534,727 of record NZ_SAUN01000001.1, on the reverse strand, counting down.
GTCACCCCGCAGCGCGAGGCCGAGGAGATGCGCGGCAGGCTGACCGACCAGCTCGGCGCCGCGGCCCTGCGGACCGCCAGACTGCAGGGCGCCACCGCCATGCTCGCCGAGGCGCTGACCGTCGAGCAGGTGGTGCAGGTCATCATCGACGTGGGCCGCACCGCCCTGGCCGCCGACCGCTCCGCTGTGGCGCTGCTCGACACCGACCGCGCGGCGCTCAAGCTGATCAACGGTGAGGGCATCCCCGAGGCGTCCGGCGCCTTCGGTGAGGAGATCCCGCTGTCGAGCTCCAGCGTGATGACCATGGCGGTCAACAGCCGCAGGCCTGTGTTCGCCGAGTCGACCGACAGCCTCAAGGCGCAGCTGCTCGAGGCCGGCGGTGACGAGGAGGTCCTGGCCAACTATTTGGCCAACAGCGATGAGCGGGCTTGGGTCGGGCTGCCCCTGCTGGCCGCAGGGCGGGCGCTGGGAGCGCTCCGATTCTCCTTCACCCGGCCGGTGAAGATCTCCCAGGAGGACGGCGTCTTCCTGGAGGCGCTGGCCGGCCAGTGCGCTCTGGCGGTCGAGCGGGCCACGCTGTTCGAGCGTGAGCACCGCACCGCCGAGACGCTCCAGCGCAGCCTGCTGCCCGACCGCCTGCCGGTGGTCAAGGGCCTGGTGCTGGCCCAGCGTTTCCGCTCGGGCAGCCGCCACGTGCAGGTCGGCGGCGACTGGTACGACGCGTTCGTGCTGCAGGACGGGCGTGTCGCGGCCGTCGTGGGCGACGTCATGGGCAAGGGTGTCAAGGCCGCGGCGGGCATGGGCCGCATCCGCAACGCCATGCGGGCGCTGGCGCTGACCAACCCGCCGCCCGCGGCCGTGCTCACCGGGCTCGACCGCGTCTTCGAGGCCACCGAGGAGGAGGAGCAGGTCACGACCCTGGCCTACATGGTCGTGGAGCCTGTGACCGGCGAGGGCACGCTGGCCCTGGCCGGCCACCCGCCACCCGTGCTGGTCTCTCCGCAGGGCACGGCGATCCTGTGCGACGCCGAGCCGGGCACTCCGCTAGGCTGGCCGACCAGCCGAAGGCAGTTCCGGTTCGTGGTGCCGCCCGGTCACACCGCCGTGCTCTACTCCGACGGCCTCGTGGAGAACAGGAAGCGCGGTCTGGACGCCGGTTTGGCAGAGCTTTGCAGTGTTGTGACCGAAGCACCGCCTGAGGTCGTAAGTAGTCCGCACATGTTGCTGGACTTCCTGGTTGACCGGATGTTGTCTGGATATGAACAGGATGATGACGTTACTGCCCTAGCAATTCACGTCCCGCCAGCCACGAAGAGTGACTGAATGAAACAGTCATAACGGTTGCTTTCGGGTATCAGTGCCCCGCTTACGTACGCACTACTGTCTCGGTCGGCCTAGGGTGGAGGTCAACCGCCGGGAGGTGGCCGTATGGAGTGCGGGGTCGTGCCACAATGCTGTGCAGGTCCGTCGCGGTCCGCACGGCCTCACCGATCTCCGAGAGAGGGAGCAGCCCCCCAGCGGGCATCTGGGTCCATTGTCGCCACGCGTTCGTTCGAGAGGTGTTCGTGTCGCCTGCAAGTTCGACTCGCTCGAAGCCACAAGAGCTGAACGAGCCCGTCATTCAGCGACTGCTCGAGCGTGGGCGCTCGCAGGGTTTCCTCGAGTCTGAGGATGTCCGTCAGGCCTTCGAGGAGGCGGACATCCCCATGTCGCACGCCGCCGCATTCTTGCGGAACCTCAGCAAAGAGGGCGTGACCGTGGTGGTGACCGCCGCGGATTCGGCTGCGCCGAAGAAGTCTCGTGGTCCAGCAAAGCGCCGCACCGCCGCCCCCGTCAAGACCAAGACGGCGGCGGCCGCCAAAGAGCAGCAGCCCGAGACCGTGACCGCGGTCGTGGGCGCCGCTGAAGCCGAGTCGGCCGCCAAGAAGGCGGCCCCTGCGAAGAAGGCCGCTCCGGCGGCCAAGAAGGCCGCGGCACCCGCCGCCGCCAAGAAGGCCGAGCCGAAGAACGCTGGGCCTGCCGAGACCAAGCCGAAGGCGCCCGAGGCCGCCGACGCGGACAACGACGACGAGGACATCGAGCTCGACGGCGACGTGGAGCTGGAGGACCTCGAGGACATCGTGGTCGACGACGAGGAGATCGTCGCCGAGGAGTCCGACGCCGAGGGTGACTCCGACACCGACGACGAGACCGAGGAGGAGCCCAAGCCCTCCGAGATCGCGGCGACGGAGAAGACCGAGGACGAGGTCCTCATCCTGTCCGACGACGACGATGACGCCCCGGTCGCGCAGGTCGCCGCCGCCGGCGCCACCGCCGACCCGGTCAAGGACTACCTCAAGCAGATCGGCAAGGTCCCCCTGCTCAACGCCGAGCAGGAGGTCGAGCTGGCCAAGCGCATCGAGGCGGGGCTGTTCGCCGAGGAGCAGCTGGGCGGCACCGAGGCCGACGGCCTGCCGGTCGACGTCCGGGCCGAGCTGGAGTGGATCGCCGAGGACGGCCGCCGGGCCAAGAACCATCTGCTGGAGGCCAACCTCCGGCTCGTGGTCTCGCTGGCCAAGCGTTACACCGGCCGCGGCATGTTGTTCCTCGACCTGATCCAGGAAGGCAACCTGGGCCTGATCAGGGCCGTGGAGAAGTTCGACTACACCAAGGGTTACAAGTTCTCCACCTACGCCACGTGGTGGATCAGGCAGGCGATCACGCGTGCCATGGCCGACCAGGCGCGGACCATCCGCATCCCGGTCCACATGGTCGAAGTGATCAACAAGCTGGCCCGCGTCCAGCGGCAGATGCTGCAGGACCTGGGCCGCGAGCCCACGCCGGAAGAGCTGGCCCGCGAGCTGGACATGACGCCCGAGAAGGTCGTCGAGGTCCAGAAGTACGGCCGCGAGCCCATCTCGCTCCACACGCCGCTGGGCGAGGAGGGCGACAGCGAGTTCGGCGACCTCATCGAGGACTCCGAGGCCATCGTCCCGGCCGACGCCGTCAGCTTCACGCTGCTCCAGGAGCAGCTGCACTCCGTTCTCGACACCTTGTCGGAGCGGGAGGCGGGCGTCGTGTCGATGCGGTTCGGTCTCACCGACGGGCAGCCGAAGACGCTGGACGAGATCGGCAAGGTTTACGGGGTGACCCGTGAGCGCATCCGCCAGATCGAGTCCAAGACCATGTCCAAGCTGCGCCACCCGTCCCGGTCCCAGGTGCTCCGCGACTACCTGGACTGAGGTTTCACGCGGCGGAAGAGCCCTGTCCCGAGGAGACTCGGGGCGGGGCTTTTCTGCTGCCGGGGGTGAGATCGTCGCCTGCTGCGGTGGCGAGATCGCCATCCACGTGGGCGACGCGCCGTCCGTGACCGGGGGAGGTCCACGCCGGGGTCAGGACAGACGCACGTCCATGGTCCACTGGCGGGTGGGACGGGGTGGCGGCGTGAGGTCGACCGCGTATCCCAGGTCGGTGAGAAGCTTGGCCAGCTCCTCGGGGGTGTCCGGGGCGGTGTCCTGCTGGAGGAGGGCACGGGCGATCTCGCCTCGGGTGGCCTTGGCCATGTGGCTGACGACCTTGCCGTCCCTGAACACCCGTACCGTCACCGAACGCTCGCCCGGCTGCCAGGCGGCCGCGTACGTGGCCGAGCGGAGGTCCACGACCAGCCCCGGGACAGGGTCCAGCGCCTTGGCGATCTGGGGACGCCAGAACGCGGCCAGCCCGCCCACGGGCGGCAGGTTGACGCCCATCGAGAGGCGGTACGGCGGGATCCGGTCGGTGATCCGCACCACGCCCCACAGGCCGGAGAAGATCAGTACGGACTCCTCCGCCCGTTTCCTGGCGTCGGAATCCAAGGTGTTCAGGCTGAGGTTGTCGTAGAGCACGCCGGTGTAGAGCTCGGCGGCGGGGAGCGTGGGGGCCGTCGTCAGCGCCGTGTTCTTGGCCGTCTCGCCTGCCAGGCCGGGCGTGAGGCCGAGCACGTCGAGGGCGTCGCGGCGTTTGCAGGCCCGGATGAGGGCGGTCTGCACTCGTTTGCGGGGCTTGTCGAGCGACGGGAAGGACAACGCTCCGACGGGCGGACCGCTCCCCTCAGCGGCCTTCCCCTCCGACGGCGGCAACACAATCAGCACGCCGCTAACCCTATGGGGGCCGTCTCGATGCTCATTCGCCGCCGGGCGCTATTCTCCATCCTTTACGGCGGGGCCGCGTGGGCTCCATCCGCCCGACCGTGGCTCTGTGGTCCATCCTTTACGGCGGGGCCACGTAGGCTCCATCCGCCCGACCGTGGCTCTGTGGTCCATCCTTTACGCCGGGGCCGCGTGGGCTCCATCCGCCCGACCGTGGCTCTGTGATCCATCCTTTACGGCGGGGCCACGTAGGCTCCAACCGCCGACCGGGGCTGGGGTCTGTCCAGGGAGACGCTTCTGACTCGTTCACCGGCGGGCCGCCGTTACGGCGAGATGTGGGCCGTCCGCTTCGCCGAAACCTCGGCCACGGCCGGATCGGTGGAGTCCGCAACTGTCGCCGGTTGCCGGGATCCTTTGGCATTGGTCAGGCTGCCGGTCTCGTTGAACCCTTGGCCGGGCTGTCGGAGTCCTCCCCCTGCTCTTGGAGATGGTGTTGTCGGCTCGAGGCGGAGCCCTGTCGGTGGGGTGGGCTGGTTAGGCTGCGCGGGTGGATTTCGACATGCTTGTGCACCAGGCGTGGCCCGCCTATGAGCAGCGCGTTTATGACGGGTGGGTGTTGCGTTACGCGGGGGGCGTGACCAAGCGGGCCAACTCGGTGCTCGCGCTGGGACGGCCGGTTGATCTGGGCGGCGCCATCGAGACGGCCGAGCGGTTCTACCAGGAGCGCGGGCAGCGTTGCGTCTTCTCGGTGGGGCTGGGGGCCGCGCCTGGCCTTGACAAGGAGCTGGAGGCGAGGGGCTACGAGCTGGTCGACCCGACGCTCGTCATGGCCGGCTCACTCCGTCCCGAGGCGCTGGACGGGGTGGCGCCCGAGGTCAGGATCGAGCAGCGGCCGTGGCCCGGGTGGCTCGAGACGTGGTGGGCCGTGGACGGGCGGTTCGGGAGCGGGCTGGAAGATGCCGAGCGCATTTGCACGGGCGTACCGGCCTGGTATGGGGCGTACGAGGAGGACGGCGTGGCGCTCGCCGTCGGGCGGGCCGTCCCGCAGGGTGACACGCTCGGGATCTACTGCATGGCCACCCGGCCGGAGGCGCGCCGGCGTGGGCTGGCCCGTGCCGTGCTGCGGGCGCTGGCGCGACACGCGGGCACGGACTCCGCGTATCTGGTCACCACCGCGCCCAACCAGGCCGCGCAGGCGCTGTATCGCGGCGAGGGTTTCGAGATCGCGGGCCGGTATCACTACCGGGTGCGCTGACCGTCCGCGTCTTTACGCAGGACGGCGACCCCGGGCATGCCCGGGGTCGCCGTCCTGTTAGGCAATATGTGGTTATCTCAGCACGACAAGCGCGGGGTCAGCGCTCGTCGTTGTGGGTTATCGAAGGGGTCTTGCTGAGGCGAGCCGACTCGTCCAGGATGTCGGCGCCCTTTTCGCGCAGCGCCGCAATGTGCTGACGCCCGTGGTGGGCGCAGAACAGCAGCTCCCCGCCTACAGGCAGGGTCGCGCGAATGTAGGCCTGGGCGCCGCAGCGGTCGCAGCGGTCGAGGGCCGTCAGCGGCTTAACGGGGGCGAGAGCTCCAGTCACGTATCGCCTTTCGGGTCACCCCCGCCGAAGCGAGGATCTGGCGTCAGTCACTTGGAACAACATCTAACCGGACGTGGAGCTTCCCAACCTCCCCGTCTCTACGCCCAGAGCGGAATGTGTCCCAAAGTAATGACGATCAGCCGGTTGGTAACGGGAAACATGTCGCCGTGGCAAGCTTGTACGCGTGCGCCAGGGAAGAACGGTAAGCTGCGCACACGTGTTCGATGCTTAAGGATCAGGGGAGCTGGAGTGACGCTAGTGGAGGCGGGTTACACGGCTCGTCACCTGTCGGTGCTTGAGGGGCTCGAGGCCGTCCGCAAGCGCCCGGGCATGTACATCGGGTCCACCGACAGCCGCGGGCTCATGCACTGCCTCTGGGAGATCGTGGACAACGGCGTCGACGAGGCGCTGGCGGGGCACTGCGACCGGATCGAGGTCGAGCTCTACCCCGACGGCTCCATCGAGGTGCGCGACAACGGCCGCGGCATCCCGGTCGACATCGAGCCCAAGACCGGCCTGGCCGGTGTGGAGCTCGTCTACACCAAGCTGCACGCGGGCGGGAAGTTCGGCGGCGGCTCCTATGGCGCCTCCGGCGGCCTGCACGGTGTGGGCGCGTCCGTGGTCAACGCCCTGTCGGCGAGGCTCGACGTCGAGGTGGACAGGGACGGGCGCGTTCACGAGATCAGCTTCCGCCGCGGCGTCACCGGGATCTTCGACGGTGACGGGCCGACCGCGAAGTTCAAGAAGAAGTCCGGGCTGCGGGTCGGCGCCACGCTTCCGCGTAAGGTCACCGGCACCCGGGTGCGCTTCTGGGCCGACAAGCAGATCTTCCTGCCCGAGGCCGAGGTCTCGCTGGACGAGATCCACGTGCGTCTGCGGCAGACGGCGTTCCTGGTGCCCGGGCTGACCCTGGCCCTCTATGACAGCAGGCACGAGGAGCGGGTGGAGGAGGAGTTCCGCTTCGACGGCGGCATCTCCGAGTTCACCGAGTTCCTGGCCCGTGACGAGCCCGTCTGCGACGTGCTGCGGCTGCAGGGCGTGGGGCACTTCCACGAGACCGTGCCGGTCCTCGACGACCAGGGCCACATGACGCCCACCGAGGTGCAGCGCGAGCTGACCGTGGACGTGGCGGTCCGCTGGGGCAAGGGCTACGAGTCCACCGTGCGGTCGTTCGTCAACGTGATCGCCACCCCCAAGGGCGGCACCCACCTCACCGGGTTCGAGCGCGGCCTGGTGCGTACGATCAACGAGCTGCTGCGCGAGACGCGCCTGCTGAAGAACGGCGACGACCCCGTCACCAAGGACGACATCCAGGAGGGCCTGACCGGCGTGGTCACGGTCCGGGTGCCCGAGCCGCAGTTCGAGGGCCAGACCAAGGAGGTGCTGGGCACCTCCGCGGCCACCCGCATCGTCTCCCACGTCGTCTCGCGCGAGCTCAAGGAGATCTTCACCAACCCGCCGCGCGGCTACAAGCAGCCGCTGCGCGCCGTGCTGGAGAAGATCGTGGCCGCCGCCAAGGCCCGCATCGCCGCCCGCGAGCACCGTGACAACCAGCGGCGCAAGAGCGCCCTGGAGAGCTCCGCGCTGCCCGCCAAGCTGGTCGACTGCCGCAGCGAGGGCGTGGACCGCAGCGAGTTGTTCATCGTCGAGGGTGACTCGGCGCTGGGCACCGCCAAGCTGGCCCGCGACTCGGAGTTCCAGGCGCTGCTGCCGATCCGCGGCAAGATCCTCAACGTCCAGAAGGCGTCCGTGAGCGACATGCTCAAGAACGCCGAGTGCGCCGCCATCATCCAGGTCGTCGGCGCCGGCTCCGGGCGCTCGTTCGACATCGAGGCCGCCCGCTACGGCAAGGTCATCCTCATGGCCGACGCCGACGTGGACGGCGCCCACATCCGCACCCTGCTGCTGACGCTCTTCCACCGCTACATGCGGCCGATGCTGGAGGCCGGGCGGGTGTTCGCGGCCGTACCGCCGCTGCACCGCATCGAGCTCACCAACCCCGGCAAGGGCAAGGAGAAATACATCTACTGCTACTCCGACGGCGAGCTGCAGAGGGTGCTGCGGGACCTGGAGCGGCGCGGCAAGCGCTGGAAGGACCCCGTGCAGCGCTACAAGGGTCTGGGTGAGATGGACGCCGACCAACTGGCGGAGACCACCATGGACCCGCGGCACCGGATCCTGCGCCGGGTGCGCATCGAGGACGCCGAGGGCGCCGAGGGCATCTTCAGCCTCCTCATGGGGAGCGACGTGGCGCCGCGGCGGGAGTTCATCGTCAACAGCGCCGCCGAAGTCGACCGCGACCACATCGACGCCTGACGGCCCCCCGAGCCCCCACGGCCCACCAGGGCAGGCAGAGGCCATGGGGGCCGTCTGGACGTTTCTGAGGCCGTCCTGGGCCCCCTCAGAGGTGTCTCAGAACGCCGAAGGGGTGTCTCAGAACTCCGACGGAGTCAGGCGGCCCGTCCGGACGTCGTAGATCGCGCCGGCCACCGGCATGTCGGCAGGCAGAAACGGGCTGGTGCGGATACGGGTCAGATCGTGGCGCAGCGCCTCAAACTGGTCGGGCACCGTATGGAACTCCAGGCTGCGGGTGTCCACCCCGCGCCCACTGGTGAGAGCGTGCACGTCCGTGTCCGTCACCTTCGCCATGCCGCAGTCCGTGTGCGGCATGACCAGCACCCGCTCGACGCCCAGCAGGTAAACGGCCAGCACCAGCGTCCGCAGCACGTCATCGGTCACGCGCGCCCCGGCGTTGCGGAGAATCTTGGCGTCACCCGCCTGCAGCCCCAGCAGGCCGAGCGGGTCGATGCGCGAGTCCATGCAGGTCACGACGGCCAGCCCGCGCGCTGCCCGGCCGGTGAGATCAGAGCTTCCGAAGTTCTTCGCAAACTTAGCGTTGGCCGCATACAGGTCGTCGAACGCACTCATGCCCCAGATGATGGCAGCACCCTCAAAGATGGCCGCTGCCGGGGTGGCGACATGCTGGAGATGGCAAACCTCCCACGAAACGACGTCACCTTGCGTGATGATGTCGTAGCCGCTTGTACGTGATCGAAGAAGGTTTAGTCGTGACCAGGTCCGAATCGCTCGCCGCGTATCTCCGCGCCCAAGCCTGGCGCCGCCTCGACCGCGTGGAGTCCAACGACGACGGCCGCAACGCCAGGTGTGCGCTGGCCCTGCTCGACACCGCTGCCTACGCCGCCAGCCTGCCCGACGACGATCCGCTCATTTTGATGCTGGACAAGGCGGGCTGCTTCGGGCCGCTGGGATGTGAGGAGTTCGATCCCGGGGAGGCCGGCACCCGGCTGATCCGGCACTGGCAAGGTGGCGAGCCGCACGAGCTCCTGCTCGCGCTCCCGAACGCGATCACCGCCTCCGCCGGGTAAACCGGCCACGGCCGGCGGAAAATCAAAAGCTCTTTTGGGAACCCCCTCGGGCCGGCCGCCGCACTGCGTGCCTTCGGCCCGCTGGACTCACCGTAGATCCGGCATCGGAACTAGCCTGGCGGGCATGCCCGGTGGTCCCGGGCATGCCACGCGGCGGCACGAGGCGCGAGCGCAGCGCTCGAAGCCGTTCACTTGGGCTCGTTGCCCGGCTTCCACTTGATGCCGCAGCCGATCGACGGGTTCTGCTCGGAGGGCACATCGCCGCCCTCCAACAGGGCGTCGATGGCCGCCCGCAGCGACGAGCCGGTCACCGGCACCGAGTTGCCCGGGCGGGAACCGTCGAACTCTCCCCGGTAGACGAGCCTGAGCTGGGAGTCGTACAGGAAGAAATCGGGCGTGCAGGCCGCCTTGTACGCCTTGGCCACCTCCTGGGTGTCGTCCAGCAGGTACGGGAACGTGAAGCCGGCCCTGGCGGCCTGTTCGGCCAGGTGTGTGGGATCGTCGTCCGGGTAGTTCACGCTGTCGTTGCTGCAGATGGCGACGATCGACAGCCTGGCGCCGTAGTCTGCGGCCAGCGCGCCCAGGCCCTTCTCGATGTGCCGCACGTAGGGGCAGTGATTGGACAGGAAGACCACTAGCGTGGCGGGGGAGTCCTTGAGGTCTTCCAGTGAGACGCTGCCGCCGTCGATGGCGGTGAGATCGAAATCGGGCGCGGGAGCGCCGAGCGGAACCATGAACGAGTTGACAGCCATGGCATCCATTCTCGCAACCCCACGGTCCGAGAGGTGAATGATGAGGGGCATCGCGGAATTCCGGAGCATCGTACTCGACACACCCGACCCCCAAGGGCTCGCGGAGTTCTACTCCCGGCTGCTGGGCTGGCCGATCGCGTCGGTCGAGGAGGACTGGGTGGTGGTGACCGACGGCGGGCCGCCCCGGCGGCTGGCGTTCCAGCTCGCACCGGACTTCCGGCGGCCGACCTGGCCCGACCCCGAGCGGCCGCAGCAGCTCCACCTCGACCTCCACGTGGACGACATCGAGGAGGCGGAGAAGCGGGCGCTCGAGATCGGCGCCGTCAAACATGAGCACCAGCCCAGCGAGGACGACAGCTTCCGGGTGTTCCTCGATCCGGCCGGGCACACGTTCTGCCTCTGCCGCGACTGACCCGGCCGACCGGCCCACACCCTGCCGTGCTGGCCCGTGCCGCGCTCACCCCACCGCGCTCACCCCACCGCGCTGACCCCGCCCGGCGGCGGGGCCCAGCGGTCTGTGAAGCGCCAGCGGCCGCTTGGACCGGTGCGACGCGTCAGCGACCGCATCCCCCATGGAGGTGTAAGCGGCCGCTCGGGGCCCGTTCGAGGCGTCAGCCAGGTCGCCTGGGCCAGGAGGGTCAACGCCTGGCGCCCTCAGGACACGCGTGCCCGCGCCCCTGTCCGGAAGCCGGATCGGGGCGCGGGCGTGAGTCGTGTGCTCGAGGAAGCCCTGACCTGAAGTCGGCGAGACCTAGAGCGTCGTCTGCTCGTCGCCAGGCGGCAACTCGCCTGGAGCGCCGCCGCTGGAAGGCGGATCCACCTCGGGTCCGGAGCCGAGGGCGCCGCCGATCGCGCCGATGGTGTGCGTCAGGCGGACGCCCGAGCCGTCCCGCCGCCCGAGCTCCTCCGGCAGCGGCACCGGCTTGCCCACCGCGGACACCGCCTTGGCCGGCGCGGGTCCCGCCCACGCCAGCAGCAACTCGTCCTCGCCCTTCAGGAACCGCTGCGCCCGCACCCCACCGGTGGCCCGGCCCTTGGCCGGGAACTCGGCGTAGTCGGACACCTTGCCGCCGCCCACCTGTGTCCCCGGCAGCGCGGTGGACGACCCGGCGACCGTGACGACCTGCGCGGGCCGGTCGGGATCGACGACGCCGAACCAGATCACCCTCGCCCCGTCCTCCAGCCGGATCCCCGCCATGCCGCCCGCCGGGCGCCCCTGCGGGCGTACCAGCGAGGCCGGGTAGCGCAGCAGCTGGGCGTTGGAGGCGATGAACACCAGATCGTGGGACTCCGACACCAGCTCGACCGCGCCCACCACGGTGTCGCCGTCCTTCAAGGTGATCACTTCGAAGTCGTCGCGGTTGGCCGGGTAGTCGGGCACCACCCGCTTGACCACGCCCTGTGCCGTGCCCAGCGCCAGCCCCGGCCCGTCGGGATCCAGCGACCCCAGACCGATGACCTTCTCGTCCGGCTCCAGCGAGACGTATTCGGAGACCGGGTGACCGCCCGACAACGACGGCGGATTGGCCACGGACGGGAGCGTCGGCAGGTCCACGACCTGGACCCGGATCAGCCGGCCCAGCGACGTCACCACGCCGACCTCGCCCCGCACCGACGTGCGCACCACCGAGATCAGCACGTCATGCGCCGAACGTTCGCCCTCGCCAGGCAGCGGCGCGGCGTCGGAGGTGCGGGCCAGCAGGCCGGTCGACGACAGCAGCGCCAGGCACGGGTCGTCGGCCACCTGGAGCGAGGCGACGGGAGTGCGGGCCACGCCGGGCGACTCCAGCAGGACCGTGCGGCGCGGCGTGCCGTACTTCTTGGCCACCTCGGCCAGCTCGCCGGAGACGACCTGGCGCAGCTTGGTCTCCGAGGACAGGATCTCGGTCAGCTTGGCGATCTCGTCGCTCAGCGTCTCCTTCTCCCGGTCCAGCTCCAGCTTGTCGTAGCGGGTCAGGCGGCGCAGCGGCGTGTCGAGGATGTAGGCGGCCTGGATCTCGGTCAGGTCGAACACGTCCATGAGCCGCGTCCGCGCCTGCGCCGAGTCGTCGGAGGAGCGGATGACCTGGATGACCTCGTCGATGTTGAGCAGCGCGGTGATCAGGCCGTCGACCAGGTGCAGGCGTTCCTCGCGCTTGCGGCGCCGGTATTCGGACCTGCGGCGCACGACCTCGATCCGGTGGTCGACGTAGACCTGGAGCAGCTCGCGCAGGCCGAGCGTACGCGGCTCGCCGTCCACCAGGGCGACGTTGTTGATGCCGAACGTCTCCTCCATCGGCGTCAGCCGGTAGAGCTCCTCGAGGACCGCCTCGGGGATGAAGCCGTTCTTGATCTCGATGACCAGCCGCAGGCCCTTGTGCCGGTCGGTGAGGTCCTTCAGGTCGGCGATGCCCTGGAGCTTCTTGGAGGTCACCAGCTCCTTGATCTTGGTGACCACGCGCTCGGGGCCGACGTTGTAGGGCAGCTCGGTGACGATGATGCCCTTGCGGCGCGGGGTGATCTGCTCGACGACGCACTTGGCCCGCATCCGGAACGTGCCACGCCCGGTCTCGTACGCGTCCCGCACCCCCTGCAGCCCGATGATCGAGCCGCCGGTCGGCAGGTCGGGACCCGGCACGAACCTCATCAGCTCGTCCAGCGTCGCGTCCGGCTTCTTGATCAGATGACGGGCGGCCGCCACGACCTCGGTGAGATTGTGCGGCGCCATGTTGGTCGCCATGCCGACCGCGATGCCGCTCGTGCCGTTGACCAGCAGGTTGGGGAACGCCGACGGCATGACGACGGGCTCGGTCTCCTGCCCGTCGTAGTTGGGCTTGAAGCCGACGGTCTCCTCGTCGAGCGACTCCACCATGAGCATGGCCGCCGGCGCCAGCCTGGCCTCGGTGTATCGCATGGCGGCGGGCAGGTCGTCGGGCGAGCCGAAGTTGCCGTGGCCGTCCACCAGCGGCAGCCGCATGGAGAACGGCTGTGCCAGCCGCACCAGCGCGTCGTAAATGGCGGAGTCGCCGTGCGGGTGGAGCTTGCCCATCACGTCGCCGACGACCCGCGAGGACTTGACGTGTCCCCGATCGGGGCGCAGGCCCATCTCGCTCATCGAGTAGAGGATGCGACGCTGCACGGGCTTGAGGCCGTCACGCGCGTCGGGCAGGGCCCGCTGGTAGATCACCGAGTACGCGTACTCGAGAAAGCTCGTGCGCATTTCGGAGGAGACGTCGATGTCGACGATCCGCTCCTCGAAGTCCTCAGGCGGGGGTGCAGTCGTACGTCGGGCCATCTTGTGCTGCGCGGCTGCCTCGGCCGTCGCGCCGAGGGGAAGCGCATCCTCCTTCTGTCCTTGTGCTGTAACCGTATCCGTCGGCTCGCCGAAGAAGCGTCAGATAGGCGTGCGAGGCGATGACGGCCAGGCGACCGGGTGGGTTCCGGCATGTTCGCCCCTGGAGATGATGGCACGAGCCGGATACCCCTGGGGCAAATCCTACGCGACCTTCTCCGGTTTCGTAGATGTGTTCGATCGGCGCGCCTTCAACCTACAGAATGCTTGACCAAGCAATTGCTTGGGTCGTACGTTCGGAGCGTGGGTTCCGACCTGTCTCCGGAGGCGTCATGATCGAGTTTCATCCTGTGACCAAGCACATCGGCGCCGAGGTCACCGGGGTCGATCTGCGCAAGCCGCTGTCGCAGGAAGAGGTTGCGACGTTGCGGGAGGGCTGGCTCAAGCACCTCGTGCTGTTCTTCCGCGACCAGCACATCGACGACGAGCAGCACCTGCAGTTCGCCCTGAACTTCGGCACGCTCAACCACCCGGCCTTCAAGAAGGACGCCGCCAGCCCCATCCACGTGCTCGACCAGACCTCCCCCAAGAGCGAGGGCGCCGACGAGTGGCACAGCGACAACACCTTCGAGCCCACACCGCCCATGGGCTCCCTGCTGCGTTGCGTCCAGCTGCCCAGCGTGGGCGGCGACACGTGCTGGGCCAACACCTACCTGGCGTACGAGACCCTGTCCCCGCCGCTGCAACGGCTGTGCGACGAGCTGACGGCCGTGCACGACATCACGATGTCGATGAAGAAGGCGATCGCGAAGGGGCACCCGTTCGACCTGGCCGAGATCCAGGCCAAATGGCCGCCCATCGAGCGGCCGGTGGTGCGCGTGCACGCGGAGACGGGCAGGAAGGCCCTCTTCGTGAACCGGTCCTCGACGACCCGCCTGGTCGGGCTGTCGGACCGGGAGAACGAGGCGCTGCTGCCGCTGCTGATCGACCACATCCGCTCCCCTGAGTACCAGTGCCGGCTCAAATGGGCGCCCGGCACACTGGCCTTCTGGGACAACCGTCCCACCCAGCACTACGCGGTCGCGGACTACACCGAACGCCGCCGCATGCACAGGGTCACCATCAACGCCTTCCCTGAGCACGCCGACCCGTCCTGAGACCCGGGACACGCGCGGCTCGTTTCTCGTTGCCGGCTTTCCCGCCGCGATCAGCGCGCCTCCTTTCCACCCCCATCCTGTACGGCTTCGCCGGCTGGGCCGCCACTCGCCGCACTCCGGCTGAGGGCCCTCCAGGAACACGGCCTCTGAGCCCTTCAGTGGCGGGCCGCCGTTACGGCGCGCACAGTGGGCCGGCCGCGTGGTGAATCGTGAGCCGGCCGGCCCCATTTGGGGGAAGCCTGCAACGAGAAGCGAGGCACCTACCAGGGCCGGTAGGCCGGCAAGGGAAACCGGCCGCACCCATCGGGTGGGAAGACGGCAACGGTAGCTAGCCGCACCAGGGGCGGAAAGCTGGTAACAAGGAGAGCATGATTGACGCGCCCGACGCGGCCATGCTCAGAGAAGAGGCCGAGGAACGCCTTCAGGCGCTCGCCGGACAGCACGCGCGACTGCGCGACGACCAGTGGGCCGCCATCGAGGCGCTCGTCCTGGATCGGCGCAGGGTCCTCGTCGTCCAGCGCACCGGCTGGGGCAAGTCGGCCGTCTACTTCGTGGCCACCGCGCTCCTGCGGGAGCTGGGTGAGGGCCCCACGGTCATCGTCTCGCCGCTGCTGGCGCTGATGCGCAACCAGATCGCCGCCGCCGAGCGGGCCGGCATCAGGGCCGTGACGATCAACTCCGCCAACCCCGAGGCGTGGGAGGAGATCTACGGCCAGGTCGCCGAGGGCATGGTCGATGTGCTGCTGGTCAGCCCAGAGCGGCTCAACAACCCCGATTTCCGCGACAACGTGCTTCCCGAGCTGGCGGAGAGCGCCGGGCTCGTGGTGGTCGACGAGGCGCACTGCATCTCCGACTGGGGCCACGACTTCAGGCCCGACTACCGCAGGCTGGCGCGGCTGTTCGAGGACCTGCCGCCCGGCATCCCCGTCCTGGCGACCACCGCCACCGCCAACGCCCGTGTCACCCGCGACGTGGCCGAGCAGATGCGCCTTCCCGCGGAGCTGCGCCCCGACGGGGACGACACGCTCGTGCTGCGCGGGCCGCTGGAGCGGGAGAGCCTGCATCTGTCCGTCGTACGCCTTCCCACGGCCGAGCAGCGACTGGCGTGGCTGGCCCAGACGTTGCGCGAGCTGCCCGGCTCCGGCATCGTCTACACGCTGACCGTGGCCGCCGCCCACGAGATCGCCGGCTATCTGCGTGAGCAGGGGCACGAGGTGGCCGCCTATTCCGGGCAGACCGATCCGGCCGAGCGGCTGGCGGCCGAGGAGGCGCTGCTCAGCAACAAGATCAAGGCGTTGGTGGCGACGAGCGCGCTCGGGATGGGCTTCGACAAGCCGGACCTGGGATTCGTGGTGCACGTGGGCGCGCCGCAGTCGCCGGTCGCCTACTACCAGCAGGTGGGCCGGGCCGGCCGCGGGGTGGAGCGGGCGGAGGTGATCCTGCTGCCCGGCGTCGAGGACCGCGACATCTGGGCCTATTTCGCCTCGCTGGCCTTTCCGCCCGAGCCGGTGGTCCGCGCCACCCTCCAGACCCTCGAAGAACGCGGCGTCATGTCGACCCCGGCACTCGAGACCGCCGTCGACCTGAGCCGCAGCCGCCTGGAGATGATGCTCAAGGTCCTCGACGTGGACGGCGCCGTCCGGCGGGTCAAGGGCGGCTGGGAGGCCACCGGGGAGCCGTGGGCGTACGACACCGAGCGTTACAGCCGCATCGCCGCCGAGCGCAGGGCCGAGCAGGAGGCCATGCTCGGCTACCTGACCACGACCGAGTGCCGGGAGCATTACCTGCGCAGGCACCTCGACGACGAGGCCGCCCGGCCGTGCGGGCGCTGCGACAACTGCACCGGCAGGCACCGCTCCCCGGAGATCGCCGCGCAGGCCGTCGAGCAGGCCCGCGAGCGCCTGAGCAGGCCCGGCGTCGAGATCGAGGCCCGCAGGCAGTGGCCGACCGGCCTTGCCGACCTGTCCGGGCGGATCAAGCCCGAGCTGGGGGCGGAGCCCGGCCGGGCGCTCGGACGGCTGACCGACATCGGGTGGGGCAACCGGCTGCGTGAGCTGTTCAACGGTGAGGACGCGCCGATGGCCGACGACATGTTCGCGGCCGTGGTGAAGGTGCTGTCCGCGTGGGAGTGGCGGGAGCGTCCCGTGGCCGTGGTCAATCTTCCGTCCGCGACGCGGCCGAAGCTCGTGCGCTCGTTCGCCGAGCGGCTGGCACAGGTGGGGCGGCTGGCCTATCTCGGGGAGCTGGGCTATCGGGCGGGAGCGCCTGGGCAGCAGTTCAACAGCGCCAAGCGGGTGCAGGCGGTCAGGGCCACCCTTGCCATGCCCAAGGACCTCAGTGCCCAGATCGCCCAGTGCGGCGGGCCCGTCCTGCTCATCGACGACCGCGTCGACACCGGATGGACGATGACGCTGGCGGCGGCACTCGTACGGCACGCGGGCGCCCCGGCGGTGCTCCCGCTGGCCCTGGCCACCACGTCCTGACCGCTGCTCGGAGGCCGGCGACGCCGGCCGCCACGCCTAGAAGGGCGGGCGGGCACCCAGGTGCATGATCGCCTTGGCGGCCAGCCGGCATCCCGAGGTCAGCGACTCGGCCGGGGGCTTGCCCTCCAGCCACGGCGGCAGGAATCCGGCGGAGAACGCGTCGCCCGCCCCCGTGCCGTCCACGATCTTGTCGACCGGCTCGGCGGCCACGTGGACCGGCTCGGGGCGGCCGTTGCCGAACCACAGCGCGCCCTCGGCGTTCATCTTGATCACGACCTGCGGGAACCACGCCGTCAGCACCTTGGCCGCGGCCTCCGCGTCGTCGCGCCCGGTCAGCACCTTCGCCTGGTCGGTGTTGGCGAACAGCAGCTTGGCGCCGTCGGTCCACTCCAGGAACGGCTCGGCCCCGGTGCGCTCGAGCGGCGCGGAGGAGGCGCAGTCGACCGAGATCGACATCCCGCTGCGCCTGGCCATGTCGAGCGCCGCGAGACCGGCGTCCCGCGAACCCTCGTTGATCAGCGTGTAGCCGGAAAGGTGGAGGTGCGAGCCTGACGTGAACAGGTCACGCGGCAGGTCCTCGGGCGACAGCGCGGCGTTGGCACCGGGATCGGAGAGCATCGTGCGCTCGCCCTTGTGCGTCACGAGCACCACGCAGGTGCCGGTGGGCCGCTCGGGATCCATGACGAGCCGCGCGTCCACGCCGTAGCCCATCAGCTCCATGTCGCGGTTTCGCCCGGTGATGTCGGCGCCCCTGCGGCCGATGAAGGCCACCTCGGCGCCTTCGACGGCGAGCCACGAGGCGATGTTGGCCCCGGAGCCGCCACCGTGCATCGTCACGATCGCCGGGGTGTCGCTGGCCCTGGCGAGGGCATAACGGGCGCGCGCGACCGCGTCGGTCATGAGATCGCCCACCACGACGACCCGCGTCATGATGTCCACCACCTTGCTGCCTTCGGAACGAGCCTGGCCACGGCAAAACGCCACGGCAAAACTAACAGCTTCCGGGCTGCTCGTGGGGCGGACCCATGACACCAGGCTGGAGTCGATGCACAAGCGTTGCCCAAACGGGGGCTCCGGTCTTGGGATGTGGGATGCGGGTTTACGCTCGTTGCTGTGGAGGCACAATATCCGGCTCACTGGGAGGCCGACGTCGTCCTGGCCGACGGCGGCACCGCTCACGTACGCCCGATCCGGCCCGCCGACGCGGGCCGCCTCCGCTCCTTCTACTCGCGACTGTCCGACGAGTCGATCTATTTCCGGTTCTTCGGGCCGCGGCCGCGGTTGTCGGACAGGGAAGTCGAGCGGTTCACGAACGTCGACTACGTCAACAGGGTCGCGCTGATCGCCACCATCGGCGCCGAGATGGTCGCCGTGATCCGCTACGACCGCACCGGACCGGGCGAGGCCGAGGTGGCGTTTCTCGTCGAGGACGCCCACCAGGGCAGGGGAGTGGCCTCCGTGCTCCTGGAGCACCTGGCCGCCACCGCGCGCGAAAACGGCATCGAGCGGTTCATCGCCGACGTCCTGCCCGCCAACATGCGCATGATGGGCGTGCTGCGCCAGGCGGGCTACACCGCCCAGAGCCAGTTCGCCGACGGCGTCGTACGCATGACGCTCGACCTCACCCCCACCGAGACCTCCACCGAGGTGACGGCGGCACGCGAGCACCGGGCCGAGTCCAGGTCCATCGCCAGGCTGCTCACCCCGGGCTCGGTCGCGGTCATCGGCGCCTCCCGCGAGCCCGGCGGGGTGGGCCAGACCGTCCTTCGCCACCTGCTGGCCGCCGACTTCACCGGCCCCGTCTACCCGGTGCACCGGGAGGTGCGGGCGGTGGCGGGCGTGCGGGCCTACCCGAGTGTCACCGCCATCGACGGCGACGTGGACCTGGCCGTGGTCGCCGTGCCCGCGGAAAGCGTGATCGACGTGGTCAAGGAGTGCGCGGAGAAGGGGGTGCACGGGCTGGTCGTGGTCTCCTCCGGGTTCGGCGAGACCGGCGCGCCCGGCCGGGCCAGGCAGGACGAGCTGGCCCGCATCGCCCGCGCCTACGGCCTGCGCGTGGTCGGGCCCAACTGCCTCGGCATCGCCAACACCGACGCCGCCGTCCGGCTCAACGCCACCCTCGCCGACACCGTGCCCGGGCCGGGCACGGTCGGCTTCTTCAGCCAGTCGGGCGCGCTCGGCACCGCACTGCTGCAGCGGGTGGCGCAGCGCGGCATGGGCATCTCGTCGTTCGTCTCCGCGGGCAACCGGGCCGACGTCTCCGGCAACGACCTCCTGCAGTACTGGGAGGAGGACGACGCCACCGAGGTGATCCTGCTCTACCTGGAATCGCTCGGCAATCCGCGTAAGTTCACCCGGCTGGCCAGGCGCATCGCACGTGCCAAGCCGATCGTCGTGGTCAAGAGCGGCGGCACCCCGTCAGGGCACTCGGCGGAGGAGCTGGGGCTGCCGGACTCCGCGATCAGCTCCCTCTTCGCGCAGGCCGGGCTGATCAGGGTCGACGACCTCATCCAGCTGTTCGACGTGGGGCAGCTGCTGGCGTACCAGCCGCTGCCCGCCGGGCCCAGGGTCGCGCTCGTGACCAACTCCGACGCGCTCGGCCTGCTCGCCGCCGACGCCTGCCGGGCCGCCGGGCTCGAGCCCCGGCCGCCGGTCAACCTGGGGCCCGCCGCGGGGGCCTCCGAATTCGGCACGGCGCTCTCCGGGGAGCTCGCCTCGTCCGGCGTGGACGCCGCCGTCGTGATCTACATGCCGCCCCTTCCCGGTGACACGGAGGCGGTGGCCGCCGAGCTGGTGCGGGTGTCGAAGGACGTGCCCAAGCCGGTGCTGACGACGTTCGGCGGCCATCTCGGCATGCATCCGGCGCTGCGGCTGGAAGGCCCGTCCGGCTCGCAGGCCCCGCCCGCGCGCGGGTCCATCCCCTCGTACGCGGCCCCCGAGGAGGCGGTCCGGGCGCTGGCGCACGTGGTGCGGTACGCCACGTGGCGCGCGCAACCGGCGATGCCGCCTCCGGAGCTCGACACCATCGACACCGACCGCGCCCGCACCCTGGCCCGCAGCCTCCTGGCAGGCACCGCCCCAGCGGATGAGGACACGTCGGCGACTCCGGCCGCCACCCACCCGGAAGGCCTCATGAGCGGGCCGGCCGATCCGGTGACGGTCCCTGCCGGGCAGGCGTCAGCGTCGCCGGGGGCGCGCCCGCGGCCGGGGTTTTTCGCGGAGCCGGGGCCGCCGGTCGAGATCGACGCCTCCGACCTGTTGTCCTGCTACGGCCTCACCGTGTGGCCCGCCGAGGTGGTGCGTTCGCCCGACGAGGCCGTGGCGGCCGCGGAACGCCTTGGCTGGCCCGTGGTGCTGAAGGTGGCCGACCCGGGCGCCTCGCGCCGCGCCGGCACCGTGCGCCTGGGGCTGACGGGCCCTGAGATGGTGCGCCACGCGTTCGCCGAGTTCGCCGACCAGTTGGGCGAGGAGGTGCGGCTGGCGGTCCAGCGCATGGCGCCGCAGCCGGCCGTGCCGACCGTGGTGGGCGTCATCGAGGATCCGGCGTTCGGCCCGGTGGTGTCGTTCGGGCTGGGCGAGGTGACCGCGCGTCTCCTCCTCGACCAGGGTTTCCGCCTCGCCCCGCTGACGAGGGAGGACGCCGCCGCCCTGGTGCGTTCCGTACGCGCCGCCCCGTTGCTGTTCGGCCAGTACGGCTACCCGCCCGTGGCGGTCGACGCCCTGGAGGACCTGCTCGTACGCGTCGGCCGCCTGGCCAACGACCTGCCCGAGGTGGCCCGCCTGGACCTGGATCAGGTGCTCGTGGGGGAGTCGGACGTCCTGATACTCGGCGCCCGCGCCACCCTCCGCACCCCGGCGGGCCCGCGCCTGGACGGCGGCCCACGCAGGTTGTCCTGACGGCACCCGTCAGACGAGGAAGCCGAGTGAGGCCAGTGTTCAGCAGTGGTCCTTGTTACCTATCTAAAGACGTTATAGAGCGTTATGTCCGGCGGGTGAGTGCATCGCCCGGCCCTGGCAGGATGGACCCATGAGGGAAACCCGAGTCTCAGCCGCGGGCCTGCGTGAAGCGATCGAGCGCAGCGGCTATTATCCCGACCTCGTCACCGATGCGGTCGAATCCGCGCTGGGCAAGGAAGCCGTGACCGCGTTCGTGGTCCACCACGAGGCCACGTTCGATCCCGCGATGGAGGTGCGCAGACACGTCACCGTGCTGGTGCTGACCGCGACGCGGCTGCTCGTCTGCCACACCGACGAGCATCCCGCGGTGGAGGGCGTCTCGACGTCCCACGCTTCCACGACCACGGAGGCCGTGCGCCTGAGCCGCATCCAATCGGTCGCCGTGACCCGTGTCGTGCCCGACCCCGCCTCCTACGTCCCGGGCGTGCCTCCCACGGAGGTGACGCTCACCATCGGCTGGGGTGCGATCTCCCACGTGGACCTGGAGCCGGCCACGTGCGGCGACGAAAACTGCGAGGCCGACCACGGCTACACGGGCGCCATCACCGCCGATGACCTGTCCCTCCGGGTCAGCGAGGCGGCCGACGGCCCCGAGGCGGTCACCCACGTCCTGGCCTTCGCCAAGAGCCTCTCCGAGGCCACCGCCCGCGCCGCCGCCTGACCCGGCCTCGGCCCTCCCCCCGGCGCCTTCCTCGGCATCCTCATCTTCCGGCTCATCTTCCGGCCGGGCACGTTCCGGCCGGGCCGCGGCCGCCTGCGCCGATACGCCCGCCGCGGGCCGACACGAAGACGATGGCCGAGATGTCAGCGAAGACGCAGGTCAAGGATGCGCTCGTCACGGCGAGCACCCCGTGAGCCTTCACGACCGGCCATGACAGACGGAAACCAGCGACGGCGAGTGCGGGCAACCCGGCCGGCCGTAAAGGAAGATGGGCGAGATCCCCGCGAAAACGGAGAGGATCGCGATGCCTGGCGAAAGAGGGGTAACGCGAGCCTCATGAAGATGGAGAGATCCGGCCTAGGATGAGGGGCATGCTGGTGCCAGGGTATGGTGGCGGGTCGCTGGCAGACCTGCCGGGCGCGCTGCTGGCCGCGCTGGGTGTCCGCGGCGCCGATCCGGAGACTCCGCTGGGTGTTCGCGGCGCTGATCCGGAGACTCCGCTGGTGCTGACGCCTGCCGAGCGCGTCTGCCTGTTCCTGGTAGACGGCCTCGGGGCTGAGCTGCTGCGGGCGCACGCTGAGGCGGCACCGTTCCTCTCCGGGCTCAAGAGCCGGACGCTCACGGCCGGATTCCCCGCCACCACCGTCACCAGCCTCTGCTCCCTGGGCACGGGCCTGCCGCCGGGCGAGCACGGGATGCTGGGCCTGACGCTGGCCGTGCCAGGCACCGGGCAGCTGTTCAACTGCCTGCGATGGACGCTGCCCGACGGCCTCACGATGGACCCCGAGCAGTGGCAGCCCGCCCAGACCGTCTACCAGCGGGCCGCCGGCGCCGGCATCGAGCCCGCTTACGTCGCCCCCGCCGAGTTCGAGGGCACGGGCCTGACCAGGGCCGTCTACCGGGGCGTGCGCTACTTCGCGGCCGACACCGTGGACGAGCGCGTCGCCCGCACGCACGAGGCGATGCGCGCACGGCCCGCCCACGTCACCGTCTATTACGGCGACCTGGACTCCGCCGGGCACCTGACGGGCTGGGGCAGCGAGGAGTGGCTGCGGCAACTGGCCATCGTGGACGACATGGCCCAGCGGCTGGCCGAAGGGCTGCCGCCCGGCTCGGCGATGTACGTCACCGCCGACCACGGCATGGTCAACGCCACCGAGAAGGTCGACGCGGA
Source organism: Nonomuraea polychroma (assembly GCF_004011505.1). NCBI lineage: Bacteria > Bacillati > Actinomycetota > Actinomycetes > Streptosporangiales > Streptosporangiaceae > Nonomuraea > Nonomuraea polychroma. Next base: position 6,512,197 of record NZ_SAUN01000001.1, on the reverse strand, counting down.
GACCGTGCCCGAGCTGACCGAAGGCGTGGCGCTGATCGGCGGCGAGGCCAGGGCCAGGCACGTTTACGCCGCGCCTGGCGCCGCGCGGCACGTGCTGGAGGCGTGGCGTGAGACCTTCCAGGGCAAGGCATGGGTAGTGTCCAGGCAGGAGGCGGTGGAGTCCGGCTGGTTCGGGCCGCGGGTACGCGAGGCGTGGCTGCAGCGCATCGGCGACGTCGTCGCCGTCCCCTACACCGACCTGGCCATCCTCGCGCCGAGCGCGCACCCGATCGAGGCCATCTTCATCGGGTACCACGGTTCGATGACGCCGGCCGAGCAGAACATCCCGCTCCTGGAGGTCCGCACGTGACCGGTCCGGGGCGGTCAATGATCCTGGAGGTACGCCTGTGACGAGCTTCCCGACGAACCCGTCGGCGGGTCCGCTGATCACTCCGGAGGGACTCGCCGCGCTCGGCGACGTGACGCTGCTGGACGTACGCTGGCGGCTCGGCGGCCCGCCCGGGATCGAGCTCTACCGTGAAGGTCACATTCCGGGCGCCGTCTACTGCGACCTCGACACCGATCTCGCGGCCCCTCCCGGCGCGGGCGGCCGGCACCCCCTGCCTGAGGCGGAGGCGTTCCAGAGCGCGATGCGCCGCCTCGGGGTGCGCGACGACCGGCCGGTGGTGGTCTATGACGACGTCGGCTCCACCGTCGCCGCCAGGGCGTGGTGGGCACTGCGGTATTTCGGGCACCAGGACGTCCGCGTGCTTGACGGCGGCCTGTCCGCGTGGACCGCGGCCCGGCTGCCGACCACGAAGGAGACACCGTCGGTGAAGGAAGGGGACTTCACGGCGCGGCCCGGCGGGATGCCGGTGCTGACCGCTGAGCAGGCGGCCGCGCTGGCGGCCGAGGGCGTGCTGCTCGACGCGAGGGCGGCCGAACGCTACCGGGGCGAGGTGGAGCCGGTCGATCCGGTGGCCGGGCACGTTCCCGGGGCCGTCAGCGCGCCGACCATGGACAACGTCGGGCCCGACGGCAGGTTCCTCGATCCTGCCGCGCTCCGGGCCAGGTTCGCGGAGCTGGGCGTGGGCGAGGGGGTCCAGGCGGGGGCGTACTGCGGCTCGGGGGTGACGGCCGCGCACGAGGTGCTCGCGCTCGAGGTGGCGGGCCTGCCCGCCGCACTCTACGTGGGCTCCTGGTCCAACTGGGTGGCCGACCCTTCGAGACCCGTGGCCACCGGCTGATACAGCGGCCGGTCGCCGGCGCCGAAGCACGTGAACTCGTAGACTCCGGTCTTCGCCGAGGCGTGGGCCAGGGCCGCGTCCGGCGGCTGTCCGGCCGCGACGAGCTCGTGGAACATGCTCATCACCGCCCGCGCCGCCTCGTCCCGCACGGGCACCAGGCCGGCGATCACGCAGGATGATCCCTTGGCCAGGAAGGTTCCGGGCAGTCCCAGAGGTGCGCCCTCCACCGGTGTGCGGGACATGCCCGAATTGCAGGCGGAAAGCACCGCGAGCTCCGGCGATCGAGCCACGTTCAGCACGTCGTACGCCATGAGCGAGCCGTCCTCCAGCGTGATCCCGGACACCAGCGGGCTACGCGCGTGGAACACTCCGTGCGCCGCCAGATGCAGCACGTCCGCGACCGCCAGCGCCTCCAGTACCGCCTCGGTGCGCCCCGGCACCTCCCGCCCGCCCGGATGGCAGGCCAGCACATGCGCCACCTCGGCATGCGCGTGAGCCAGCGCCGGTCCGGCCGCCGCGACCACCACGGGAGACCCGTCCCGGCGAGGGGCTTGCCGTGCCCGGATCCAGGCGGCCGCGCTGGCCGCCACGTTCACCGGGCGTTCGCGCAGGAACGGCAGCGCTCCCCACGGCAGCGTGTGCAGCGCACCCACGGGCACCACCACCAGCGGCGCGTCACCCACGTCCGCCGCCAGTGGCCCGAACACCAGCCGCTCGAGCTCCCCGGCCGCGACCTCGAGATCCTTGTCCCCATCCGGCCGCAGCCCCAGAACGCCGGTCGAGCCCGGGCCTGGGATGCCGGTCGAGCTCAGCCCTGGAACGCCGGTCGAGCCCTGCCCCGGGGTCTCCTGCTCGTGTAGCCGGTCTCGCGCCTCCGCCCGCCGCCGGACCGCGTACCGCAGCCGCACGATGGCCTCCTCGACCGCCCGCACCGCCCCCAGCCACCGCAGCAGCACCCGATCCGCGGCGATCACCACCGCCAGCAGCGACTCCCCGTCGACCACATACTCCACCAGAGCCCGCCGCCCCAGCTCCGCCCGCACCCGCTCGGGATCCGCCAGCGCGCAGGCATGGGCGGGCGCCGTGACGGCCCGCCACCGCTCCGCCCACTCGAACACGTCACCGGGCCCTCCAGAGCGCACGGCCAGCCCCAGCCCGAACGCCGCCAGCCGCTCCCCGGCCCTGGCGACGTGGGCCCGCAACGACGGGTCGGCGAACGTCCCCACCTGCTCGGTCACCTCCGCCAGCCCGTCACACACCGCCAGAAAGGCCCCGGGGATGTCCTCCTGCAGCGCCGCCTCCAGCGCGAGCGCGTGCTGGCGTACCGGGACCGGGATCTGCGACGCCCGTGCCGGCCGCCTGGCCCGCGGCTCGGCGGCGGGCGAGGTCAGCGAGGTGAGCCGCGCGCCCGGGGGTGGGCACTGATCGCCCGGGTCGTCGTGTTCCTCCCGATCGGCGTGCCGGGTGAGGCGGGCCAGCTGCGCCGAGGCCGTCGGATGATCGTCCACGGCGAGCGCCGCTTCGGCCGCGACCAGCCGCAGCGCTGCCGCCGCTGCCAGGTGGGCTCCTCCGCCCTCCAGCTCGTCCGCACCCGCGATCAACTCGGCGACCAGGGCCGGCGTGACGGGTTCGAGGGCCAGGCGGGAGCGCAGCACCACCTCCCTGGCCAGCGGCAGCCACGACGTGCGGTCCTGCGCGGCAAGCTCGTCCGCCGCCTGCTCGGCCACCTGCCGGGCCCGGTGCGGGTCGCCGGTCAGCAGCTCCACCTGGGCGAGCTTCAGCCGCGCCTCCGCCAGCGCCGCCCGGGCACCGCACGCCTCGAGGTCGGGCACGGCGAGGTTCAGCATGGCCCTGGCCTCGCCGGGCAGGTGGGCAGCCAGCAAGGCGCCGGCGAAGTCGGCCCGCATCGTGGCCAGCCGCTCGGGGTAGCCGAACAGCGTGTCCTCGGCGTCCCGGTAGTGGTGGAACGCCCCGGCGATGTCGCCCCGCCGTACCGCGAGGAAGGGCAGGTTCGCGGCGGACAACCGGGCCAGGTGATGCAGCCCGGCGTGCTGGGAGATCTGCAGGCAGGCGGTGAGGTCGCGCATGGCGGCGTCCCAGTCGTCCCGGTAGGAGTGGACGAGGCCGCGGTTGAGCAGGCCGCCCGCCAGGAATCTGCGGTTGTCGAGGGTGCCGGGCGCGGACGCCAGGATCCGCAGCGCGCGGTCGCAGGCGGCGACGGCCTCCTGATGGCGGCCGAGGTGAGCCAGCGCCACGGCGCGCTGGGTGTCGAGCTTGGCGCGATCGAGCGGGGACAGATCGGCCCAGGCCAGAGCGGCCAGGCGCAGCGCCTGCACGGGGTGACCACGCTCGGTGCGTACGGTGACGAGCGACAGCCGGGCCTGCGCCACCCGCTCCCGCGGGACTCCCGGGGTGGCGATGGCCTGGCGCAGATGCCGTTCGGCGCCTTCCAGATCGCCCAGCTCACGGGCGGCCAGCGCCATCGCCCGGAGCGCGATGGCCGCGGCCTCGGGAGAGCCGGTACGGCGGGCCGCGTCGAGCACGACCTGCCCCGCGTGCATGGCATGCCCGGGATCGACCAGCGAACGGAGCATGGCGGCCTCGGCGGCCGTGACGAGGGGGTCGAGTTCCTCCGAGGTGTCCCTCATGGCGGACCTTGATGGATGCGGCCGGGAGGCCCGGCGGGAGGTCAGGGCCGGACGCGCACCCATCCGGTCTGCACGGGCTTGTGCCCGGGCCGGTGGCACACCACGCTCACCCAGCCGGGAGGCAGGCCCGTGGCGGCGAACTGGCCGTTGTGAGTGATGCGCGTGGTCAGTGTCAGATGCGGGGTTTTCACATCGACGAGGGCGCCTTCACCCGGATACGGGGCGACCTGCCCCGCGACGTCGATGAGACCGTCGTCCACGGACACCTCCACATCGAAGGTGAGGCCGGTCGTGACGAAGCGCATCACGTGCGAGCCGTCGTCGTCGCGCGTGCAGGAGCTCGCCGAGCTCATGCCCATCGCGGCGCACTCGACGTGGTCGGCGGTCCGCGCCTGGGGGACCCGGAGCCCGTAGACGTCACGCGCGGCGGCCGACACGTGACTGGGGATGGGGTCGTTTCCAGCGGCGAGCCGGAGTGCCGCGAGGAAGTATTCGTCATTGATCATCGCGCCGTCTCCTGTGCCGAGATCAAAGTGCGCAGTCTCTCCAGGCAGCGGGCCCTGGTCGGGCCGACGCTGCCCATGGGCAGACCGAGTCGCATCGCCGTCTGCCGGCTCCCGAGATCGATCGCGACCAGCTGGAGCAGCGTGCGGCAGGGCTCGTGCAGGGCGGAGACCGACTTCCAGAGCAGCTGCCTGCCGTCGGTCTCCAGAACGGCGGCGGCCGGGTCAGGCTCCTCGACGACCTCGGCGGAGAAGACCCGCGGACGGTCCTTGCGCAGGAGCAGCATGGCCTCGCGGCGTACGGTCGTCGCGAGCCACCCGCCCACCCTCGCCGGGTCCTTGAGGCTCTCCAGATGCTGCAGCAGGCGCAGCCAGGCACCCTGGACCACGTCCGCCGCATCGGCCGGGCTCAGGCCGCACGCGCGGGCCACGGCCCACATGTGCGGCCCGAACCGGGACTCGAGCTCTTCCCACGCCGACCGGTCGCCGTCGGCCGCGGCGTGGACGAGCTCCGCGGGATCGCGGTGCACGCGGCCTCCTCTCGCCCGGCACGGAGAGGATCATGCCTCACCGTGATTGAATGGGAACTGAGCGTCAACTCTACAGACTCGAGGGGAAGGGCACTCCCAGATCCGGAATTTGCCGGGCGCCCTCGCCGTCGAGAAGCCGGCGCACCACGTCCTTCGCCGGTTCCTTCTTGGCCGCGTCCGCGATGGTTCCGGACACCAGGGCGGTGGCGAACGATGTGCCACACCACGCCGCGAAGCCCCCGAACTGCTCCGTGTCGAGATAGCTGCTGGCCAGCCAGTCGCCGCGGGCGCAGGCGTCCACCCAGGTGCCGTACCCGGAGTACGGGGCCCGGCTCTCCTGCGCGGCGTCGAGGGCTGCCACGCCGATCACGCTGGGCAGCGCGGCGGGCCAGAACGGCCGGTCGGAGGCGGTGTTGCCGGCGCAGGCCACCGTCACCGTGCTGGTCAGCTCGGCGATGGCGTCGGCCACCAGCTGCGGCGGGCGGTCGTCGAAGGTGTGGCCGCCGAAGGACAGGTTGAGCACCTGAGGGGGCCGCTCCCGCAGGCGATGGAGCGCGCGGACGACGGACGCCTCGTCGCCGAGGCCGTCGCCGTCCAGCACCCGGTCCACGCGCAGGGCGGCACCGGGCGCGCCGCGGACCAGCAGGCCGGCGATGAACGTCCCGTGGCCGGCCTGCAGGCCCTCGCTCGCGTCGGCCGCCTCGGGGCCGATGTCGTCATACCAGTCGCTGGCCGCCCACCACGGGTGCTCGGCGACGCCGGTGTCGAGCAGGCCCACCGTCACGTCGGAGCGAGACCTGCCAGGTTTGTAGGAAATGGGCGGGGTGGGGAACGGTCTGGACGCGGGACCGCCGAAGAACAGCGGCTGGCCGCGGAAGACGTGGTTCGGCGAGGCTCTCAGACCTTGATCGCGCAACTCGGCCGTGAGCTCACAGGGGTCGACGCCTGCCGCCAGGTGGACGACGCAGACCCCGTCCGCCTCGGAGACGGCCTGGGTCCAGCGCGCTGCGGCGGACAGCGAGCTGCGATCGGTCAGCAGCTGACCTGGCCGGATGAACGCCTCGCCGACTTGTTGCATTTCCATGGCCCGGTATGTTTCCCGTCTGCAACAGGTGTCACGCGGCACTCCGGCACCAACTTGGTATGGCCCCCCTCTGGTGTCGAGTAGCGACCGACGGTAGTCTCTCCCTAGTCACTTGTGATCATCCCGGGGCGAGGCCGTTGGGGAAGGCGCACCTCGTACCGAAACGGGAGGTCCGGTGTCTGCTCGTGGCGTCCTTTACGTCCACTCGGCTCAGCCCGCGCTGTGCCCTCACATCGAATGGGCAGTCGCGGGTGTCCTTGGCGTGCCCGTAGATCTGACGTGGACTCCGCAACCCGCCGCGCCAAACGTCGTGCGCGCGCAGGCGGAGTGGGAGGGCCGCGCGGGCATCGCGGCGTCCATCGCCTCCTCGCTCATGGGCTGGCAGCGTCTCAGGTTCGAGATCACTGAGGACGCCTCGCCCGGGGTGGACGGCTCCCGGCATGCGTACACGCCGACGCTCGGCGCCTTCACCGCGGTCATCGGCGCCTCCGGCGACATCATGATCCCCGAGGACCGCCTCCGCGCCGCCATGATGATGGCCGCTCAGGGGCGGTGCGTGCTGGAGGAGGAGATCGACAAGATGCTCGGGCGTCCTTGGGACGAGGAGCTGGAGCCGTTCAGGTACGCCGGCGACGGCGCCCCGGTCCGCTGGCTGCACGCCGCGGTCTGACCCGGGCACGTGTCCATGGTCGCACTCGCGACGGGTCCTCGCTGGTTACGCGGTGTTGCCGCTCTCGGACCCTGCTCGTTGCGCGTGTCTATGGTCGCACTCGCGACGGGTCCTCGCTGGTTACGCGGTGTTGCCGCTCTCGGACCCTGCTCGTTGCGCGTGTCTATGGTCGCACTCGCGACGGGTCCTCGCTGGTTACGCGGTGCTGCCGCTCTCGGACCCTGCTCGTTGCTCCGTAGGAAAGCATTAAGGATTCCGTAACAGGCTGTTGCGAGGCTGAAGGCGCAGGAAAGGAAAGCAACCTCACCTCGAAAGAAGGAACGGCAGATGGCGAGCAAGCTCGTAGTCGGGACGTTTGTGACGCTGGACGGGATCATGCAGGCGCCGGGTGCACCCGGTGAGGACCCTTCCAACGGCTTCCCGCACGAAGGATGGTTGCCCCCGCACGTGGACGAGGGGTTCGGCCGCATCATGGGTCCCCTGCTGGACCGCGCGGACGGGATGCTCCTGGGCCGCAGGTCGTATGACATCCTCGCCGCCCACTGGCCCAACGTGCCGGACGAGGAGGGCGGCGCCAAGATCAACAGCATGCCGAAGTATGTCACCACGAGGACCCCGATGACCGCCGAGTGGCGCAACACCGAGGTCCTGGTGGGCGAGGCCGCAGAGACGGTCGCCGAGCTCAAGCGGCGCACCGACGGCATGATCCTCGTCCAGGGCAGCAGCGATCTCCTGCGCACGCTGCAGCAGGCCGAGCTGGTCGACGAATACCACCTGCTGGTCTTCCCCGTCGTCCTCGGCCAGGGCAAGCGCCTCTTCGCCGAGGGGACCGTCCCGGCCGGGCTGAAGCTCACCGGCTCGTCCACCACGGACGCCGGCGTCGTGTACATCACCTACGAGTGGGCGGGCAAGCCCGCGTACGGCTCCGTCGTCTAGCACGGGACAGCGGCACCAATGGCCCCGTACCGCCGCTCACCATCCCTTGGCCTGTCGCTCACTCACCATCCCTCCCTCCGGGACAGCACGAAGGCCCCGCACCGGTGTCGGTGCGGGGCCTTCGTCAAGACGGATTACAGCGGGATGTTGCCGTGGGCGCCGCGGGCCGGGGTGGCCTGGGCGAGAAGCTTGGCGATCGCGCCGCGCGTCTCCTCGGGCTTGATCACCTCGTCGATGACCCCCAGCTCCTGCGCCCGGGCGAGCCCGCCGGCCAGCTTCTCGTGCTCGGTGGCCAGCCGCTGCTCCAGCTCGGCCCGCTCCTCCTCCGGAGCGGCCGCGAGCTCGCGCCGCTTGAGAATGCGCACGGCCGCCACCGGGCCCATGACCGCGATCTGGGTCGTCGGCCAGGCGAACACCTTGGTGGCGCCCAGGGCACGCGAGTTCATCGCGATGTACGCCCCGCCGTACGCCTTCCGCGTCACCAGCGTGACCCGCGGCACCGACGCCTCGGCGAAGGCGTGCAGCAGCTTGGCGCCGCGCCGTACCACGCCGTCATGCTCCTGCCCGACGCCCGGCAGATAACCCGGCACGTCCACGAGGACAACCAATGGCACGCCGAACGCGTCACACATACGTACGAAGCGAGCGGCTTTCTCGGCGGACGTGGCGTCGAGGCAGCCGCCGAGCCGTATCGGGTTGTTGGCGATCACACCGACCGTCCGGCCCCCGAGGCGGCCGAGCGACGTGACGATGTTCGGCGCCCACTTGGGGTGCAGCTCGATGCCGGGCTCGTCGAGCAGGCCGTTGACCAGCGGCTTGACGTCGTATGCGCGCCGTGCGGAGTTGGGCAGCAGCGTGGAGAAGTCCACGTCCTCGACCTCGGAGGTGCGCACCCGGCCCTGGTGGCCGAGCAGCGTGGCGAGCTGGCGCGCCTTGACGTACGCGTCGGTCTCGGTCTTGGTGACGATGTGCACGACGCCGCTGCGCTTGCTGTGGGGCTCGGGGCCGCCCAGGGCCGCGGCGTCGACGTTCTCGCCGGTGACGCTGCGGACCACGTCGGGGCCCGTGACGAAGATGCGGCCGGAGTCGGCCAGGATGACGAGGTCGGTGAGCGCGGGGCCGTACGCGGCCCCGCCGGCGGCCGCGCCGACGACCACGGAGATCTGCGGCACGATGCCGGACGCCTTGGTCATGGCGGCGAAGACCCGGCCGACGGCGTGCAGCGACTCGACGCCTTCGGCGAGTCGCGCACCGCCGGAGTGCCAGATCCCGATGACCGGCACCCGTTCGCGGACGGCCACGTCATAGGCGTGGACGATGTGCTCGCAACCTTCGCTGCCCATCGCGCCGCCCTGGATGCGAGCGTCGCTGCAGAAGGCGACGACGGGCACGCCCTCCACGCGGCCCGTGGCGGCCAGGGCGCCGCTCTTGTCCTCAGGGGTGATCAGCCGCAGCGAGCCCTCGTCGAGCAGCGCGGCCAGGCGGACGATGGGATCGCGGGGATCGGCAGGCTCCTGATCGGAGTCCTGCGTCACCACCCGGTTGTCGAGCACGGTCATTTAAGCCCCCTTAAACACGACGGACACGTTGTGCCCGCCGAATCCGAACGAGTTGTTGACCGCGGCGATGTCGCCGTCCGGCAGCGTGCGGTTCTCGCCGTGGACGAGGTCCACTTCGATGCCGTCGTCGGGGTTGTCGAGGTTGATGGTGGCGGGGACGATCCGCTCCTGCAGCGCCTTGATCGTGAACACGGACTCGATGCCGCCCGCGCCGCCGAGCAGGTGCCCGGTCATCGACTTGGTGGAGGTCACCAGCGGGTGGGTGCCGATGGCCTTGGCCACCGCCTGGACCTCGCCCACGTCACCCGCGGGGGTCGAGGTGGCGTGCGCGTTGACGTGCTTGACGTCGAGGCCGGTGATGCCCGCGTCGTTGAGCGCGTGGGTCATCGCCATGATGATGCCCCGGCCCTCGGGCTCGGGCTGGGTGATGTGGTGCGCGTCGGCGGAGTAGCCGACGCCGGCGCAGTAGGCGTAGATCCGCGCGCCGCGCGCCTTGGCGTGCTCCTCGGACTCCAGCACCACGATGCCGGCGCCCTCACCGAGCACGAACCCGTCACGGTCGCGGTCCCACGGCCGGGAGGCGCCCGCAGGGTCGTCGTTGCGGGTGGACATGGCCCGCGCGGCGGCGAAGGCCGCCATGTTGAGCCCATGGATCGCCGCCTCGGTGCCACCGGCCACCACCACGTCGGCGCGGCCGGCCCTGATCATGTCCAGGGCGTAGCCGATGGCCTCGGCGCCGGACGCGCAGGCCGACACCGTGGCGTGCACGCCTGCCTGGGCGCGCAGGTCGAGGCCGATCCACGCGGCCGGGCCGTTGGGCATGAGCATCGGCACCGTGAAGGGCGACAGGCGGTTCCAGCCGCGCTCCCGGTAGGTGTCGTATGCCGCCAGGGTGGTGTTGATGCCGCCGATGCCGCTGGAGACCACGACGCCGAGCCGCTCGGGCGCCACCTCGGGGGCGCCGGCGTCCTGCCACGCCTCCCGGGCGGCGACCATGGCGAACTGCTCGCTGCGGTCGAGCCTGCGGGCCTCGGGCCGCGGCAGCACCTCGGCGGGGTCCACCGCGGCCGTCCCCGCGAACTTCACGGGGACGGTGTCGATCCAGTCCGTGGCGAGAGTCTCGACACCCGACTGACCGGCGAGGAGCGCCGTCCAGGTCGAGGTGACGTCTCCACCGACGGGCGTCGTCGCGCCAAGCCCGGTGACGACGACACGTACCCGGTTCGCACTCACAGTTCGCGCTCCTTGCTAGTCAGAAGGTGTGGTCTTGTCTTCAGGCCTGGATGAAGGTGAGGACGTCCTTGACCGTCTTCAGGTTCTTGAGCTGGTCATCCGGGATCTCGACGCCGAACTCGTCCTGGGCGGCCACGGCGATCTCGACCATGGACAGGGAGTCGATGTCGAGGTCGTCCACGAAGCTCTTCTCGGGCGTCACGTCGGAGGCCGGAATGCCGGTGATCTCGTTGATGATCTTGCCGAGGCCTTCGAGGATCTCCTGCTCGCTGGCTGCCATGTTGTTGGTTCTCCTTTGATTTCCTGGTTTCTGTGCAGCTGCGCCGCACAAGCTTTGAGTGGTACGGGCGTGATCCTACGGAATCTCGATCACTTGGCCCGCGTAGGTGAGCCCCGCGCCGAAACCGAGGACGAGCGCGAGCCCGCCCGAGCGGACCTCGCCACGCTCCAGCATGCGCGACAGCGCGAGCGGGATGGACGCGGCCGAGGTGTTTCCGGCGTGGACGATGTCACGCGCCACCACGGCCTTGTCAGCGCCCAGCTTGCGGGCGATGGCCTCGATGATGCGCAGGTTGGCCTGGTGCGGGACGAACGCCGACAGCTCTGCCGGGTCCACCCCCGCGCGTGAGCAGGCCTCCAGGGCCACCGGGTGCAACGTGGTGGTGGCCCAGCGGAAGACGGTCTGCCCCTCCTGGTGGAGGAACGTGGTGCGGTCCTGGATGTGGATGGCCTCGGCCTTGTCACCGGAGCTGCCCCAGACGACGGGGCCGATGCCGGGCGTGTCGGAAGGGCCCACAACCGCCGCTCCCGCACCGTCGGCGAAGATCACGGCGGTGGACCTGTCGGTCCAGTCGACCCACTGCGACAACTTCTCCGCGCCGATGACCAGCACGTTTCTGGCCGACCCCGCGCGTACGGCGGCGTCGGCGGTGGCGAGCGCGTAGCAGAACCCGGCGCAGGCGGCGTTGACGTCGAACGCGCCCGGCGCCTTGATGCCGAGGCGGTGCGCCACGACGGCGGAGGCGTTGGGGATCTGCGACTCGAGCGTGCAGGTGGCGACGATGACCAGGTCGATGTCCTCGGGCGACAGACCGCTCGCGGCCAGCGCCTTGCCGCCGGCGATGGTGGCCATGTCCTCGAGCGACTCGCTCGAGGGCGCGACCCTGCGCTCCTTGATGCCGACGCGCGACTGGATCCACTCGTCGTTGGTGTCCATGGTCTTGGCCAGGTCGTCGTTGGTGACGACGTTGGCCGGCTGGTAGTGGCCGAGCGCCAGCACCCTGCTGCCAGGGGCGATGCCGGAGATCTTCATTTGATCAGCTCCCTGGCCGCGTCGAGGTCGTCCGGTGTCTTCAGCGCCACCGTCTGCACGCCCCGCAGGCCGCGCCTGGCGAGGCCGGTCAGCGTGCCGCCGGGCAGCAGCTCGATCATGGTGGTGACGCCGAGCTCCGCCATGGTCTCCGAGCAGGCGTCCCACCTGACGGGGCTGCTGACCTGCTTGACCAGCCGCTCGACGAACTCGGCGCCGGAGGCGACGGGCTTGCCGTCGGAGTTGGACAGGAGCGTGACCCGCGGGTCGGCGGGCACGATGTTCTTGGCGGCTTCGCGCAGGCTCTCCACGGCCGGCGCCATGTGGTGCGTGTGGAACGCGCCCGCCACGGACAGCGGGATGAGCCGGGCGCGGGCCGGCGCGTCCTCCTTGAACGCGGCCAGCTGCTCCGTCGTGCCTCCGGCCACGATCTGGCCGGAGCCGTTGATGTTGGCGGGCGTCAGCCCGTGCCGCTCGATCGCGGCGAGCACCTCGTCCTCCGCGCCGCCGAGCACGGCGGTCATGCCGGTCTCGGTGACGGCGGCGGCCTTGGCCATGGCCTGGGCGCGCTCGCGGACAAGGGTGAGAGCCTGCTCGGCGGTGAGCACCCCGGCCAGCGCCGCTGCGGCGAACTCGCCCACGCTGTGGCCGGCGAGCACGTCGGGGGCCGCGCCGAGCGCCTCGGCGGAGGCCAAGGCGGCGGCGACGAGCAGCGGCTGGGCGACGGCCGTGTCGCGGATCTCGTCGGCGCCGGCGGTCGTCCCGTAGGCGATCAGGTCGATCCCGACGACTTCCGACCAGGCACCGAGCCGGTCCGCGAGACCGGGCAACTCGAGCCAGGGAGTCAGGAAGCCTGGACTTTGGGCACCTTGGCCCGGAGCGACGACTACAAGCACGAAATCCACCATGCCCTGTAGAACTCCGACACGCGGATAGAGATCCGTACGAACTTTGTCCAGGGCGATTTGTAGGAACCCCACAGTGGGGATTTCGGGGGCATTACGTTAGGGCCCGCCAGGTTACGGCGCTCTCCGCGAGCCTGCCGAGGATCAGGCCGACCTGGAGCGTGAAGGCGGACCGGCCCTCGGTCGGCTGGTATCCGGTCAGCTCGGTGATCTTCTTGAGCCGGTAGCGGACGGTGTTGGGGTGGACGAACAACAGCCGCGCCGTCGCCTCCAGCGAGGTGCCCTGCTCCAGGTACGTGGCCAGCGTGTCGAGCAGCGGGGTGCCGGCGAGCGGCAGGTAGACGTTCTCGATCAGCTGCGCCCTGGCGTCGTCGTCGCCGTCGAGCGCCCGCTCGGCCAGCAGGTCCTCGGCGTGCACCGGACGGGGCGCGTCCGGCCAGCCGGCGGACGCCTTCAGCCCGGCGAGCGCGGCCCTGGCCGACCTGGCGGCCGCGTGCAGGTCGGGGACCTCAGGGCCGATCACGATGGGCCCCATGCCGAAGCGGGACACGACCTGCTTGGCCGCGGCATCGACGCTGTCGGCGCCGCCGACGATCACGATGAGGCGGTCGGCCTGCACGCCGGCGAGCAGGTCCATGCCGATGCGGCGGCCCTTCTCCCGCAGGCCGTCGATGACCGCGCGGGGGTCGCCCTCAGGGGCGTGGCCGGCGATGACGACCACGGGGGAGGAGGTCCAGCCGAGGGCGGCGGCCCACGAGTGGAGCCCGTCGTCCACCTCGCCGCGCACGAGGGCGTCCACGATCAACGCCTCCAGCCGGGCGTCCCATGAGCCCCTGGCCTCGGCCTCGCGAGCGTAGACGTGGGCGGCGGCGAAGGCGACGTCCCGGGTGTAGCGGAGCATGGCCTGCTGCAGCTGGTCCTCGCCGCCGGGGGCGGCCAGTTCGTGGGTGCGGGCCTCGACGATCTCGACCACGACCCTGACGATGTCGACGGTCTGCTGGAGCGAGATCGAGCGCTTCAGCTCGCGCGGGGCGGTGCCGAAGAATTCGATGCTGGGCGTGGGCGGGTCCTCCCCGGCGGTCGAGAACCACTCCACGAACGCCGCGATGCCGGCCTGGGCAACGAGCCCCACCCACGACCGGTCCTCGGCGCTGAGCGCGCGAAACCACGGCAACTGGTCGTCCATGCGTGCCATCGCCGCGGTGCCGAGCGAGCCCATGGCCCGCTCGAGCCTGCGCGTGGTGTCCTCCCGGGTCCGGTCTGTCACGTCTCCTAGAGTGCCAGTTCGGCCCAGGTGAATGCGACGCCGGTCAAATGACCGCGACGGCGGTGATCAGTCCGATCGCCACATGCGTCACGGCAAGCAGTCGCGCGCCTGGCTGCAACTCCTTCTCCTTGATCAGATCGCGCACCGAGATGCCGACGATCCTGTCGAAGATGAGCATCGCCACCGTCTGCACCACGATGCCGACCAGGCCGAACACCGCGGTGCCCGCCAGGCCCTCGGCGAGGCGGCCGCCGGAGGACCAGATGGAGGCGGCCACGATGAGGCCGACGGCGGCCAGGGCGGACGTGGCGAGCAGGGTGGCGTTCGGGTTGCGCTCGGAGCGGATGATCTCGCTCAGCTTGCCGGGGGTGGCCCAGTCGATCACGTAGAAGCCGACGATCATCAGGATCACGCCGACGGCGGCGTATGAGGCGATGGCACCCGCGCCGCGGGCGAGGGTTTCGAGAAGCGTCACGTCAGTTCCTATCACGTGGAGGGTGTCAGCCCGCGATGCGATGCGGGACAAAGGAGGAGGTGTCATCGGTGATCAGGCCGGTCGTCTCCCTGATGCCGAGGCCCGCGGACTCGTCGGCGACCACCCAGGCGCCGAGCACCGGCCGCTGCCCCTCGAACACGGGCAGCGCCTCGAAGCCCTGGAAGACGTAGCCCTCCTGGCCGTATCTGCCGGGCGTCTCCTGGGTGCCCTCCGGGGTGACGATCCGCATGGAGGCGCCCTCCCTGCCGAGCAGCGGCTTGGCGATGTAGGAGGTCAGCTCGCGCGGGCCGTCCAGGTAGGCGGGCAGCAGCGAGGGGTGCCCAGGATAGAGCTCCCACAGCACAGCCAGCAGCGCCTTGTTCGACAGCAGCGCCTTCCACAGCGGCTCGATCCAGGAGGAGTGCCGCACCGCGTGCCGGCCGAACTCGTCGGCCAGCATCCACTCCCACGGGTAGAGCTTGAACACCGAGCGGATCATCTGCTCGTCGAGGTCGACGAAGCACCGGTTGAGCGAGTCCCAGCCGATGTCCTCCATGGCGATGGCGACCGTCTGCAGCCCCGCCTGGTCGGCGGTCTCCTGCAGGTACGCCACCGTCATGGCCTCCTCGCCGGTCTCGTCCGCGTTGGTGAAGGAGAAGTGCACCGGACCGGGCGGCAGCCGCAGCTCGCGCCAGCGGTCGATGAGCCTCTCGTGCACCGAGTTCCACTGGTCGTCGTCGGGGAACACGTCCTGCAGCCAGAACCACTGCACGACGGACGACTCCACCAGCGAGGTGGGCGTGTCGGCGTTGTACTCCAGCAGCTTGGCCGGGCCGGTGCCGTCGTAGCGCAGGTCGAAGCGGCCGTACAGATGCGGGTCGCGGCGCTCCCACGAGCGCGCCACCTCCTCCCACGCCCACTCGGGGATGGCGAAGTCGGCGAATCGCCCGGCGGAGATCACGTGCTCGACGGCTCGCAGGCACATGCCGTGGAGCTCCTCGACCTGCTCCTCCAGCGCCTCGACCTCGTCCATCGAGAAGACGTAGTGCACGGACTCGTCCCAGTAGGGCCGGCTCAGGCCCTCGGGGTGTGCGGCCCGGTGGTAGGCCAGGCCGTGGCTCTCGATCGTCTTCTCCCAGTCGTCCCTGGGAGTGCCATGCTCACGGCGCATGTCTCAGCTCCCGCCGCTCCAGCTGTTGCCGAACCCGCCACGCTGGATCGACTTGCCGTTGCGCGAGGTGATGTTGACGTCGGAAGGCCGGTAGGTGGTGCCGCCCTCGATCCGGTTGCCGACCCTGCGGCCGCCGTAATACCAGATGTACGCCCCGCGCGAGCCACCGTAGTAATGCGTGTGGCCGTCGTCGTCCTCGCAGTAGTCGTCGTCCACCGCCTGATAGGTGCCGTCCGCAAGCTGGATGACGCAGTCCGCCGTCACCTCGTCGTCGTCCTGCACGGCGGAGCAGTATCCGACCACCATCACGGACAGGACGCCGAGGACGACCAGTGGGACGACCTTGGACGACTTGCGCGGCTGCTCTGTTGGCGCCTGCGGCGGTTTTGCCATCAACTCCTGCTTTCCTGGGCCGATCAGCCTAGCGGTGGGCCTTGCCCCTGATCAATGTGTAGTGGCCGGCGGTTGCCGTTGGCTTGGGTATGACTTAACGCATGGAACCGACTGAGGCGCTGCGCGAGATCGCCTTCCTGCTGGAGCGCGCCGGCGAGCCCACATACCGCGTGCGTGCCTTCCGTCGCGCCGCCGCGGTCGTCGCCGACCTCCCCAGGGACGAGCTCGTGCGGCTTGCCCGCACCGGCGGACTCGGCGACCTGCCCGGCATCGGGAAGGTCACCGCCCTTGTTGTGAACGAAAGCCTGGGCGGCCAGGTTCCTACGTACTTGAGAAGGATGCGGGCCACCGCCGGGGTTGAGCTGGACGCCGAGACCGCCGCCCTGCGGACCGCGCTCAAAGGTGACCTGCACAGCCACTCGGACTGGTCGGACGGCGGCTCGCCGATCGAGGAGATGGCCGAGGCGGCCATCGGGCTCGGCCACGAATACTGGGCGCTGACCGACCACTCGCCGCGGCTGACCGTCGCCAAAGGGCTGTCGGCGGAGCGGCTGGAGCGGCAGCTGGAGGTGGTCGGCAAGCTCAACGAGCGGCTGGCGCCGTTCAGGATCCTCACCGGCATCGAGGTGGACATCAACGTGGACGGATCGCTCGACCAGGAGCCCGAGCTGCTGAAGCGGCTGGACGTCGTGGTCGCCAGCGTGCACTCCAAGCTGCGCATGGGAGGGGACGACATGACGCGGCGGATGGTCACGGCGATCGCCAACCCCCTCGTGGACGTGCTCGGGCACTGCACGGGGCGCGTCGTCCAGGCCGGGGGGAAGCGGGGGGTCAAACGGCCGGAGTCTGAGTTCGATGCCGAGCTGGTCTTCGAGGCCTGCCGGCGGTTCGGGGTGGCGGTCGAGATCAACTCTCGTCCCGATCGGCTCGACCCGCCGAAGCGGCTGATGCGGCTGGCGTACGAGATGGGCTGCGTGTTCGCGATCGACTCCGACGCGCACGCACCCGGGCAACTCGACTGGCAGCGGTACGGCTGCGAGCGAGCGGCCAGGTGCGGCATCGACGCCCAGCGCATCGTCAACACCTGGCCGCTGGACCGGGTCTTGGACTGGGCCCGCGCCTAGAGCTTGTTGCCCGGGGCCTCGTGCGGGATCGGCCAGACCTCGACCGCGCCGACCGAGGCGAACGGTATCTCCGCGGCGAGGTCCAGGGCGCGCTGCTCGTCGTCGACCTCAAGCAGATACCAGCTGGCCAGGTATTCCTTGGACTCCAGGTAGGGGCCGTCGGTCACGGCGGGCAGGCCGTTGCGCACGCGCACCGTCTTGGCCTGGCCGGCGTCGGCGGTGCCGTAGGCGCCCAGCAGCTCGCCGGTCTCGGCGTACTTGCGGTTGAACGCGTCCTGCTCGACGATGTTCCGCTGCGCCTCCTCGGGCGAGAACGACTCCCACAGCTCCTGGTTGCCGTAAATGATGATCATGTACTTCATGGCGTGCCTCCTTCGGATGCTTTCGCGAGAGGGTCGGAGCCGCCGCGACGCTCTTGACATTGTCAGCGGAAATCGTCCGGCCGGAATTCTCGACGGAGGTCGTGACGGAGGTCGTGACGTAGGTCGTCGATGGAGCCGGAGGGCGAGCGCGTCGGCGGAGAAAAGGCGGATCGTTTGCCCAGGCGTGAAAGCGAAGACGCCACCGCGCGCGGTTCCGCTGCGGTGTGAGATGCGCCACACGGATGGCGGACACTGACCGAAACCGGGAGAGCCTTATGACCAGAGGGTGAGGGCGGTGTGCCGGGGCCATCGGGCGCCCGGCGATTGTCGGTGGCCCGGCGTAGCGTCACGGCTGTGAATCGTACCGACCGGCTCTACGCACTCGTCGAGGACCTGCGTGCCATCGCGCCCCGCCGCCGTTCCGCGCGGGAGCTGGCCAAGCGGTTCGAGGTCAGCGTACGCACGATCGAGCGCGACATCACCGCGCTGCAGGAGTCGGGCGTGCCGATCTACGCCGAGCCGGGCCGCAAGGGCGGCTACGCCATCGACAAGAAGATGTCCCTCCCCCCGCTCAACTTCACCCCCGCCGAGGCGGTGGCCATCGCGGTGGCCCTCAGCCAGGCCGGCGACCAGCCGTTCGGCCGGCAGGCACGCAGCGCCTTACGCAAGGTGGTCGCCGCCATGCCGGGTCCGGAGGGCGATCTGGCCAGAGAGCTCGCCCGCCGGGTGCAGCTCATGCGCCTGCCGGACGAGCCCGGCAACGAGATCCAGCCGCTGGGCGGCGAGGGCATCTCCCGGGCCATCGAGGAGGCGCTGCTGCGCCGCCGCGTGCTCAGGCTCGAATACGCCGACGCCAAGGGGGCGCTCACCTCCCGCGACGTCGAGCCCGGGGTGTTCCTGGGCGGGCGTGGCGGGTTCTGGTATCTCGTGGCGTGGTGCCGGCTGCGCGACGACGTACGCGTCTTCCGTCTCGATCGCATCGCGACCGCCATCGTCACCGCCGAGCGGTGTCCCGACCGGCCGTTGGAGGGCTTCACCGCCGACGTGCCCGAGATGGTCGTGCACGGCACTGTGCTCGATTAGTCAATCGAAAACACCGACATAGGGTTGTCGCCCGCACGTTACATCGTTGTCTTGTTCGAGAAAGCAAGGAGACAGTGATGGACAACACGGTGACGTGGTTCGAGGTCGCTACCGACGACCCGGAGGGCGCCCAGGAGTTTTACGGTGGGCTGTTCGGCTGGACGTTCGCGCGTGACGAGGGGCCGATCGACTACCGGCTGATCGGCTACCCGGGCGGCGAGCAGCCGGCGGGCGGGCTCTACAACACCAAGGGCGAGTTCCCCAACCACGCGATCTTCCACGTTCAGGTGGCCGACGTGGAGGATGCCTGCGCCAAGAGCGAGGCGCTCGGCGGAAAAGTGATCATGAAGGTGATCGACGACGGCGCGGGCACCGACTTCGCCTATCTGCGTGACACGTCCGGCAGCGTCTTCGGGATCTTCCACCGCAGGTGATGACCCGTGGCCGGGCCGGGGAACGCGCCTTCCCCGCCGACCCCGGCCTTGCCACGGGCCGCGCCGGGCCGCTTCCGGATGCCGGGAGCGGTGCCATGGAGCGGTTCACCCCCTCGCCCTGGGCACGCCGCCGCCCGCCGAGCGGCAGCGCGCCCAGGGCCATCCCACGACCGCCCGGCGGCCGGATCCGCGCGCGGGTCCGTCCCACGGGCGGATCGCTGCCGGGCTCGCGTCCCAGCAGCGCCGCACCGAGGGCTCGCCTCGGCCGCACGTGACGGGCAGGCAACTGCCCAGCCCGCCCCCATGCGGTGCCCGGTTTCCCGCACATGCCGCTTCCTGTCCGTCCCGCCCCAAAAGGGACCACCACCGAAGTACGGCGGGTGAGGGAGGGCGCTCAGGTCAGTAGCGGCGACGTGGGGAAAACGGGGCCGGCCGCTCGGAAGCGCTCTGAGATCGGGGGACGGGCGCCAGCGGTCAGAAGGCGGCTGCGGTCAGCCAGCGGTCCAGCAAGGCGCGGTCACCGTACACGGTGAGCGCGTCGGGGGAGCGCCGACCGTAGATCATGAGCAGCAACTCGCTCACCGGCCCCTGGACGGCGACATCACCTTTGGCGTGGCCTCGGGCCCATTCGATCGTCCCTGCGGGCCCCTGTGTGATCGTCCACTCGCCGTCGGCGTCGTTCGCGTGGAGGTGGATCGTGGCCCCCTCCACGCCGAGCTCGGCCAGGGGCCGGGTGACCCAGGCCGCGTACGGCAGGTTGTGCAGGAACTCCTCGATGCCGTCCACAGCGGTCGCCGCCGGGACCACCGGGTCGATGCCGAGGGCGAGCTCGGCATCGACCCGGTGGATCACCAGCTCGAACAGCATCCGCGGCGGCCACCAGGACGCCCGCTTGTCGGGCCCCCAGGTCCACACCACCATCTCGGGATCGGTCTCGCGCAACGTCCTCAGCAGCTCGCCGGCCCCGGAAAGAAGCCAGGCGGCGTCGCCGCTCTGGCCCTCGGCCAGCCCGCTGGGCACCTCACGCGACCAGATCCGCTCCTGCGCCCGGTTGCGCAGCACGTGGACCGCCCACCGATGTGTGCGGCCCACATGTGTGACCAGTTCAGCCAGCGTCCAGCCCGGGCACGTGGGCACCGGGACCGACAGGTCGCCCGCCAACTCCGCGAGGCGGGCGACCTCCGCCTCGATCTTCGGCTCGTAGTCCTTCACGTGCCCCACATTAAGCCGCCGGGCAGGTGGCCCCCTTCTGCGGCACCTTGCCGTTGATCAGGTACGCGTCCACGAGCCCCTGCACGCACTTGCTGCCCGACAGGTAGGCGCCGTGCCCCTCGCCCATGTACGTGACCAGCGTGGCGGTCCTGAGCTGGGCGGTGAGCTTGGGCGCCCACTCGTACGGCGTGGCCGGGTCGTTCTTGCCACCCACCACCACGATCGGCGCCGACCCGGTGGCGTTCACGTGCCGCGCCTGGTCGCTGCCGCTGGCCGGCCACACCCGGCACAAGCCGCCCGAGCCCTCGCTGCCGAACAGCGGCGAGATCTTCATCGCGGCCTGCTCGGTGCGCCGCAGCTGCTCCACGGTGGGCCGCTCGGCGGTGTCCACGCAGGTGATCGCCGGGAAGCTGGTCATCTGCGTGGAGTACGTGCCGTCCGGGTTACGCCCGGTGTAGGAGTCGGCCAGGTACATCAGAGCATTGCCCTTGCCCTTGAGCGCGTCGCTCAGCGCCTGCTCCAGGAACGGCCAGGTCAGCTCCGAGTACAGAGCGGCGGCCACGCCCGTGGCGCCCAGCCCCTGGGTGAGCTGACGGTTGCCGACCTTCAGCGGATCGGCCGTCAGCTCGTTCATGAGGTTCTCGACGTTGGCGTTGGCCGTGGCCTTGTCCTTGCCGAGCGCGCACGAGTTCTTGACGCAGGCCTCGAGGAAATTCTCGTACGTGTCCTGGAAGCCGCGCGTCTGGGCCAGCGTCCGCTGTTCGAACGAGACCGTCGGGTCGAGCGGCGCGTCGAGCACCATGCGGCCCACATTCTTCGGGAACAGCGTGGCGTAGACGCCGCCGAGCTGGGTCCCGTACGACATGCCGACGTAGTTGAGCTTGGTGTCGCCCAGGGCGCCGCGGATGCGGTCCATGTCGCGGGCGGCGTTCACGGTGCCGACGTACGGAAGGACCTTGCCGGAGTGTTTCTCGCAGAGTTGAGCGAACTCCTTGTTGGCCGCCTCGGTCCGCCGGTGTGTCTCCTCGTTGGGCGGCAACGTGTCCAAGGAGGTGAACCGGTCCAAATCAGCACCGGTGCCGCAGCGCACCCCGGAGCTGCGGTCGACACCGCGCGGGTCGAAGCTGATCAAGTCGTAGCGGGTCCGCAGCGTGGTGAGCGCCTTCGCGGCCTGGTCGAGCGTGTCCACCCCAGAGGCGCCTGGGCCGCCGAAGTTGAAGACCACCGACCCGAGCCGGCTGCCCGTGGCCGGCAGCTTGATCAGCGCAAGGTCGATCTTCTCGCCCTCCGGCTTGGCATAGTCCAGAGGCACCGTGAGTTTCCCGCAGCGCACCGAGGTGTCCTGGCGGGCCGGCGGCTCGCCGTCAGGGCGCTTGATGTCGGTGCATGGTCCCCATTCGATGGGGTCGAGGTTCCCGCCACCGTACTTCGTGGCGGGCTGGGCGGCGGGCACACTGGAACAGCCGGCGGCCGCCAGGAGCAGGGTGGCGGCTAGAACGCGTCGCATGGCACAAACTTCCCTCGTCTCTCGGGGGGAAGTACTGCCCACAATACGCGACGGCGCACCCAAACAGGGTGAGGCGGCACGTAACGCAGGCGCAGACCTCTCCACACCTGCGCCAGGTCGCCGGACGCGACCTGGCATGCCGCCTCACCAGGGGGTTCAGACCCCCATGGACTGGGTGTCGTTGCTCTCGGCGCCGCCGGCCTCGGTGACGCCGTTCTTGAGGTGGTAGCGGGCGATGGCCTCGCGCAGCACCTCGCCGTCCAGTTCGCCGCGCTTGACGAGCTGGGTGAGCACGGCCAGCGTGATCGAGGCCGCGTCCACGTGGAAGTGGCGGCGCAGCGCCGAGCGGGTGTCGGACAGGCCGAACCCGTCGGTGCCCAGCGAGGACCAGTCTCCCGGCACCCACTGCGCGATCTGGTCCTGCACGGCCTTCATGTAGTCGCTGACGCCCACGATCGGCCCCTGGGCCTGGGAGAGAACCTGCGTGACGTACGGGACGCGCTGCTCGGCGTCCGGGTTGAGCAGGTTGTGCTCGTCGCACGCCAGCGCCTCGCGGCGCAGCTCGGACCACGACGTCGCCGACCACACGTCGGCCGACACGCCCCAGTCCTCGGCCAGCAGCCGCTGCGCCTCCATCGCCCACGGGCCCGCCACGCCGGAGGCCAGGATGTTGGCCTTCGGCCCCTGCGTCTGCGGCCCGTCGGCGAACTTGTACAGGCCCTTGAGCAGGCCTTGCACGTCGAGGTTCGCGGGCTGGGCCGGCTGCAGGTAAGGCTCGTTGTAGACGGTCAGGTAGTAGAAGACGTCCTCGGGCTGGTCGCCGTACATCCTCCTGAGGCCGTCCTTGACGATGTGCGCCACCTCGAACGCCCAGGACGGGTCGTACGAGACCGCCGCCGGGTTGGTCGAGGCGATCAGCGGCGTGTGGCCGTCCTCGTGCTGCAGGCCCTCACCGTTGAGCGTGGTGCGGCCGGCGGTGGCGCCGAGCAGGAAGCCACGGCCCATCTGGTCGCCCATCTGCCACATCTGGTCGCCGGTGCGCTGCCAGCCGAACATCGAGTAGAAGATGTAGATCGGGATCATGTGCTCGCCGTGCGTGGCGTAGGCGGTGCCGGCCGCGATGGCCGAGGCCATCGAGCCCGACTCGCTGATGCCCTCGTGCAGGATCTGCCCCTGCACGGCCTCCTTGTACGACAGCAGCAGCTCCCTGTCGACGGCCTCGTACGTCTGGCCGTGCGGCGAGTAGATCTTCGCCGTCGGGAACATGGCGTCCAGACCGAACGTCCGGGCCTCGTCCGGGATGATCGGCACGAACCGGTGGCCGATCTCCTTGTCGCGCATGAGGTCCTTGAGCAGCCGCACGAACGCCATCGTGGTGGCCACCTGCTGCTTGCCGGAGCCCTTGGCGAAGCCGCCGTAGACGTCGTCGCCGGGCAGCTTGATCGGCTTGGCCCGCATGATCCGCTTGGGCAGCACGCCGCCGAGCGCCGCGCGGCGCTCCTTCATGTACTGGATCTCGGGGTCGTTCTCGCCCGGGTGGAAGTACGGCGGCAGGTCGCCTTCCAGGGCCGAGTCCGGGATCGGCAGGTAGAGCCGGTCGCGGAACTCCTTGAGCTCGGCCTTGGTGAGCTTCTTCATCTGGTGGGTGGCGTTGCGCGCCTCGAAGTCCTTGCCGAGCGTCCAGCCCTTGATGGTCTGGGCGAGGATCACGGTCGGCTGGCCGACGTGCTCGCGGGCCGCCTTGAACGCCGCGTAGACCTTGCGGTAGTCGTGGCCGCCGCGCGACAGCTTGCGGATGTCGTCGTCGGTCAGGTGCTCGACCATCTTGCGCAGGCGCGGGTCGGAGCCGAAGAAGTGCTCGCGGATGTAGGCGCCCGACTCGACCGAGTAGGTCTGGAACTGGCCGTCCGGCGTGGTGTTCATCTGGTTGACGAGCACGCCGTCCACGTCGGCCGCCAGCAGCGGGTCCCAGTCACGGCCCCAGACGACCTTGATCACGTTCCAGCCGGCGCCGCGGAAGTACGACTCCAGCTCCTGGATGATCTTGCCGTTGCCGCGTACCGGGCCGTCGAGCCGCTGCAGGTTGCAGTTGATCACGAACGTCAGGTTGTCGAGCTCCTCGCGGGCGGCCAGGCCGATCGCGCCGAGCGACTCGGGCTCGTCCATCTCGCCGTCGCCCAGGAACGCCCACACGTGGCTGCGGCTGGTGTCCTTGACCTGGCGGTTGAGCAGGTAGCGGTTGAACCGCGCCTGGTAGATCGCGCCGATCGGGCCCAGGCCCATGGAGACCGTGGGGAACTCCCAGAAGTCGGGCATGAGCCGCGGGTGCGGGTAGGAGGGCAGGCCGCGGAAGCCGTGGGACAGCTCCTGACGGAACGCGTCGAGCTGGGCCTCATTGAGGCGGCCCTCGAGGAAGGCGCGGGCGTAGATGCCGGGGGCGGCGTGCCCCTGGAAGAAGACCTGGTCGCCCGACTCGCCGTGATCCTTGCCGCGGAAGAAGTGGTTGAAGCCCACCTCGTAGAGCGAGGCCGCCGAGGCGTAGGTGGCGATGTGGCCACCCACGTTGGTTCGGGCGTTGGCCCTGGACACCATGATCGCCGCGTTCCAACGGATGTAGGCGCGGATGCGGCGCTCGACGTGCTCGTCACCGGGGAACCAGGGCTCGCGCTCCGGCGGGATCGTGTTGATGTAGTCGGTGCTGCGCAGGCCCGGCACGCCGACCTGATGCTCGCGGGCCCGCTCCAGCATGCGGAGCATGAGGTAGCGGGCTCTGGTGCGGCCTTCGGTCTTGACGACGTTGTCGAGAGACTCGAGCCACTCGTTGGTCTCGCTGGGGTCGACATCAGGCAGCTGGCTGGGTAGGCCGTCGCTGATGATCGAGAATCGCTGGCGTCCGGAAGCCACTGGGTCTCGCCTTCCGAGAATGACTGATGTCTGGTCTGGGTCGCCTTCCATCCTGGTCGCTAGCCGTAGAAAACGCATCTCTACTGACCGGTAACCAGAGTGTCCCTGCTGGCAGGGCCATCTCCGATGGCCTAGACCACCGATGGTAGGACGAATCGCATCAAAGGTTACATCGCCTAAGCAATTTAACAAGACGGGAAAACGAACGAAAATTTCGCCCGCGTGTCCCCGCCGTGTCCGCCCGTGCGCTGGCCCTCGTACGACGACATCCCCCGAAGCGGGGAGATCCTCACCCGCCCGGGCACGATGTGCCGCGCGAGTCTAACCGCCGGCCTCTGAGTACGGCCGCTCTGGGGTCCGTTCAAGGTGGGGAGCGGCGGACCAGGCCATGACGGTGATGCGGGAACTCGTTCAGTGCATGCGGTAGAACGGTGGCACCGGACGTCCCCGGACCGGTCCGCAACCAGACCGGTCCATATAGTGGCACCGGACGTCCCCGGACCAGTCCGCAACCAGACCGGTCCATATATACGCGAACAAGGCATCGCCGTCAGAGCGCCAGGTCGAGCAGCGCGATGTCCGGCCGCAGCCTGCGCATGATCCACACCGCCTCGTCGCCGTTCGCCGCCCACCCGACGGGTCGAACCGCAGTCGTCGTCCGCGACGTCAACCGTGAAGTAGACCGTCGGCCCGCCCGCAGCCCTGCCCCAGATCTTCGCGAGGCCGGCGTGTCCGACGGTGTTCCCGGCCAGGTGGCCCGAAACGTCACTTCTGTGCAACGTAACGTTTTGGTCATGGTTCTGACCTCCCTCGAAAGAGGGAGACAAAATTCCTCCGATCTTGGGATTCGGTCTTTTCGTAGGGCCATCCGCGTACCAGTGTGGGAGATATGAACGCGACGGTGGGCGACCGCCTCCTGGTGCACGGGAGCACCGTGGGTGAAAGGGACCATGGAGGCGAAATCGTGGAGGTCAAGGGCCCGGACGGTGAGCCTCCCTACATGGTGCGGTTCGACGACGGGCACACCGGGCTGGTGTTTCCCGGCCCTGATGCCGTGGTGGTGCATAAGTAAGATTTCCGTGTGAGATCTGAAATCATCTCTGTGGCCACGGGTTCGAGAGAGACGGTGCACGACATCACCGCCCAATGCGCCGATTTCGTGCGCGCTCAGGGCGAACGCGAGGACGGGCTGTTGCACATTTTCGTGCCGCATGCCACCGCCGGCGTCGCTCTGCTGGAGCTAGGCTCGGGCAGCGACGACGACCTCCTCGCGGCTCTGCGCGACGTCCTGCCCGCCGACGACCGCTGGCGTCATGCCCACGGCTCGCGCGGCCACGGCAGGTCGCACGTCATGCCCGCGCTGATTCCGCCCTACGCCACCATCCCGGTGCTGGGCGGGCGGATGGCGTTGGGCACCTGGCAGTCGGTGGCGCTCGTGGACCTGAACGTCGACAACCCGCAACGCCAGGTTCGGCTGTCGTTTTTGTCTGATTGATTCTGGCCGACTAGGGCCGTACCCGTGGCGACCGTTGACGACTGAGGGTCACAGCGTGTGGACTGTGCCGAAGCGATAAACCGCATAAGCGGGGCCACTCAAGCAGGAGGGATAAACGTGAGCGCGACCGCGGGTCAGGCGCAGGGCGAGCGCGGCCTGGCCGAACGACTCGGCCTCAAGCCGGGTCAGGTGGTGCAGGAGATCGGTTGGGACGAGGACGTCGACGACGAGCTCCGCGACTCCATCGAGGAACTGACCGGCAACGAACTGCTGGACGAGGAGAGCGACGACGTCGTGGACGTGGTGCTGCTGTGGTGGCGCGACGGGGACGGCGATCTCTTCGACGCTCTCAGCGACGCCATGCGAGCACTCGCCGACGGTGGCCAGATCTGGCTGCTGACTCCCAAGGCCGGGCGCGATGGCCACGTGGAGCCGAGCGACATCGGGGAGGATGCCGCCACCGCGGGTCTTTCGCAGACCAGCAGCATCTCCGCCGCACCCGACTGGTCCGGGACCAGGCTCGTGACGCCCAAGGGCCGACGGTAGCCCGTGACAGGCCGACGTTAGGGAGCCCGAGCGCCTGCCATGCGGCAGGATGATGCCCGTGAACGCACATCCTGTCGAGGTCGGCGCCCTGGCTCCGGATTTCGAGCTTCAGGACCAGCACGGCACTCCGGTGCGCCTGTCCCAGTTCCGGGGCAGGAAGGTCGTGCTGGTCTTCTATCCGCTCGCCTTCACCGGCGTGTGCAACAGCGAGCTTTCCGCGCTGCGCGATCATCCGTTCGACGACGCCCAAGTGCTGACGGTTTCCGTGGACTCGGTGTTCACGCACCGTGCGTGGGCGGAACGCGAGGGTTACACGTTTCCGCTGCTCTCTGATTTCTGGCCACACGGACAGGTCGCGCAGGCGTACGGTGTGTTCGATGAGGCGAAGGGGCTCGCTCTACGGGGGACCTTCATCATCGACGGCGAGGGCGTGATCCGGTGGTCGGTGGTCAATCCGATCTCCTCGGCACGTGACGTCGCCGACTACGTCAAGGCACTCGCCGACATTCGCTGACTTCGGAGGGAACGATGCCCTGCTACCGGTGCGGGGCCCGGCAGACGGACCCCGTCCGCGGCGCCAGCCCGTGGCAGCGCGGGGTGCGCAACGAGTCCCAGGTCCTGATCTGCCCGGACTGTCAACGGCTGCACGACCTCGAGCTCGACGCCTGCGAGACCTGCGGGTCCACGGCGCTGATCTGCCGGCTGGGTGAGGTGGAGTGCCGGTCCTGCGGGGCCGTGTGGATGGCACGTTCGGACACTCCGCTCTCCGGCTCCACGGCCCCACCGCCGCCGGGGTTGTCGGCGGAGGTGGAGGCGGCGCTCAACCGGGTGCTGGGACGCGCCTGAGCGGCTCTGTGCGCCGGTCCCACGTCCCGGAGCCCCGCGATCCGGACAGGGATCTTCGTCGCCGCGAAACGCGGGACGAAAGTCGCCCGAAACGCGGGACGAAAGGGGAACGTGGACATTTGCCCTGCGTTGACAGCACGGGAAACAGCGGTGCCGGCAGGGGGTAGGCGGACACTCCAGACATTCCAGACATCTACTGAGCTGCGCTATCGTCTCTTTCCGTGTCCGCAATGAGCACCAGCAGCAGTGGTACTACGAGCAGTGGGTTCGTTGTCGCGCTCGACGTCGGCGGCACGTCCATGAAGGGCGGCCTGGTCAGCGACTCCGGTGCGGTGCTGCTGAGCGAGCGGCGCCCCACCCCTCGAGCGGACGGCCCGGAGGCGGTCGTCACCGCCATCTCCGACTTCATCAGCCACCTGGCCGCCGCCGGCGACGGCGCCCCGGCGGGCGTGGGCTTGGCCGTGCCGGGCCTGGTGTCCGAAGACGCCGCCCTCTACGCGGCCAACCTGGGCTGGCGCGACGTCCCCGCCACGGACTTCACCACCCTGGACATCCCGGTAATGCTGGGACACGACGTCCGTACCGGCGGACTCGCCGAAAGCATCCTGGGCGCCGGTCGCGGCCTCTCCGACTTCCTCTTCCTCCCCATCGGCACCGGTATCGCGGGCGCCTCCATCATCCGCGGCGAACCGTACGGCGGCTCTTCCGGCTGGGCCGGCGAGATCGGCCACACCCCGGTCTTCCCCGACGGCGAACAGTGCGCCTGCGGCCAGTTCGGGTGCCTGGAGACGTACGCTTCGGCCGCCTCGGTGGGCCGCCGCTACAGCCAGCGGGCGGGCGTGGAAGGCGTCAAGGCCGAGCAGGTGGTCACCTCTGACGATCCCATCGCCATCGAAGTATGGGACGAGGCCGTGGAGGCCTTGTCCTTGGCCCTGGCCACGTACACATTGCTGCTCGACCCTTCGGTCATCGTCCTGGGCGGCGGCCTCGCCGAAGCCGGCCCCGCCCTCTTCGACCCTGTACGCACCCGCCTCGTCAAGCGCCTGGCCTTCCGCGAGGCGCCACCGCTGATCCCGGCCGCGCTGGGCGTGGACGCCGGCATGCTCGGCGCCGCCCTCCTGGGCTGGCGCGCCGCAGGCCGTCCCGAACTGGGCCCTGACTGGACGGTGGATGTGCGATCGGCCCCTCTGGTGTCGTAAGGTGTAGTGCCGATCAGGGGCGGTTAGCTCAGCGGTAGAGCACTCGCCTTACAAGCGAGGGGTCACTGGTTCGAACCCAGTACCGCCCACCAGAAAAAACGCCCCGTCTCCGATCTTGGAAACGGGGCGTGAGTGACAAACTGAGTGACATGCCACACGGCTATGCCTCATCAGCCCTGGGGAAGATGCGGTCCATCGCGATCGCGCCTTCTTGGATCACCGGCCGTATCTGCTGACGGTAGACCGTCTCCGTGACGACCGTGTTGGAGTGTCCGACCAGGCGCGAGATGTCCTCGATCGGGATGTCGTGATCAGAGAGCAGGGACACGAAGCTGTGTCGGAGCTCCCTTGGCGCCCAGTCCTTGCCGGCGAGCTTGGCGCTATCGAGCACCTTCCTGAAGTCACGGCGGATGTTGTGGGCGGTCATCTTCGAGCCGTTCCGAGTGGAGAACACCAGCTCGCGATCGTCATTCTGAGCTTCTTTGAGGGCCTTGAGAGCGTCCACGCAGCGTTTCGGCAGAGCCAGGCTGCGCCGGGACTTCGGGGTTTTGGTCTCGCCCTTCTTGCGCACCGAGCGCCAGACGTACAGGGCGAATTCCTTGTGGTCCCAGCCGATCTCAGCCACTGATCGCCATGCCTTGGTCGTCTCGTCGCAGGCGACCACATGACTCCAGCGAAGTGCCCGCACTTCCTCTGTTCGTGCTCCGGATAGCAGTGAGATCACGATATAGGCCCGGATGCGGGGCTGTGCGTTCTCGGCCGCCTTCAAGACAGCTTCGGCCTGGGCCAGTGTAAGCGCCTTGGAATTACGGCCCGCTCGGCCTTCCGGGACCTCGCAGAGGTCGACCACATTACGTTTGACCTTGTCACGCCGCATGGCGTTCTTGACGGAGCGGTTCAGAACGTTGTGGAGGATCTTGAGGGAACGAGTGCTGAGATCACTCGTCTTGCCCTGCAACCACTGATCCACGTCTTCGACGGAGAGATCCCGAAGCTTCCGTTTGCCCAGCTCAGGGAGAAGATGTGTCCGGGCGTACGTTCGATACATCTCGACTGTCGCGGCCTCACGTCCCGGTAGACCGTTGTCCAACCAGTAAGCCACCGCGTCGGCAACCGTGTAGTTGGTTGGCGCGATGGCCAATCCGTCCTCATGATCGCGTAGAACCTCCTTGAGCTTGGCTTTGGCTTCGGTCTTGGTTCGTCCGGCGGCTTTGCGGGTGATGCGTCGGCCTGCCGGGGTGTAGCCGATGGTGATTTCGGCGATCCATCGCTGGCGGGTTTCGCTCCAGTACAGGCCACCGTCGCCGTGTGCACGTTGTTTGGGCATCACGCAACCTGTGCTTCCTGTTCTAGGAGCTTGACGTAGTCAGCGATGGCATCAGCTGGGACGCGTCGAGCCCTCCCAGCCTTGACGCTGCGCAAACGTCCAGACCGGATCTCTTGGTACAGGTACCGTCGGGACAGGCGGAGGACGACGCCAGCCTCATCGACGTCGTACATGGCTCGCCCCGGGTACACGACGGTCTTGCCATGGGTTGGCATGGTGGTACTCCGTTCACAGTCTGAAGGTTGATCAGGCGGCGAGCGGTGTGGACGAACTGCATGCCTGCTCAAAGGCGAGTTCTTCGCGTCCGGCTCGGGTGTATTCGCGGGCTTGTGCCGCTGCCGTGTTGGCGAGGAGGGCGTCTCCGGTGGTTTTCCAGCCGCTCCCGGCGTAGGTGAGGTCGCCGATGATGAGCGTCGTTTCGTCGTCAAGGTCGGGTTGACGGTGGAATGCGTCGGGGGCGTAGTCGTTGCCGGTGTCTTGGGCGCGGCGGTAGTGGACGCGTGCGGCGCGTAGAGCGGCGAAGGTGGTGGAGTAGCGGCGGGCTTTGGTGAAGAAGTGTCCGCCGAAGCCGAGCATGTGTGCCCATCGGCGTAGGCCGTCGAATCCTGCGTGGTTGGGGTGTCCGAGGTCCCAGCAGGCGGCGATGAGTCGTTCGGTGTGGGTGCCGGTGCGGTTGGCGTGTTGCTCGATCGAGGTGTGGTCGAGTCGGCGGGAGGCGTGTCCGGTGATCTCGGTGCCTTTGGTGGCGTACTTGGCCAGGTAGGCAGCGACCATGACATCGGTGACGGGGTTGTCTCCTCGAAGAGTGAGCGGGCGTATGTCGAGCTGGTCACCCCAGGTGATAGGCCAGCCGCCGGGCTTCTCCTCGTGCTCGTCAGTGGTGAACCGGGTGACGGTGGCGGCGTGCTGGACTGCGTTTTGAAGGTCATCGACAGTGAGCCCGTCTGGTGGGGGAACGACGGCGGTAGGGTCGTCGGAATCCAGGCCATCCAGGCGCAACAGGACGTGGAAGTGGACGGCTCCACGTCGCTGGTATTCAGCGGCTTTGCCGTGGGCGATGCGGATGCGAGGCAGTCCGCGGCTGCGGGCGATGCGATTGAGATGGCGTTCCATGGTCTGCTTGGTGCGGCGCCAGAGTTCTCCGGCGTGGTTGTTCCAGACGACGTGATGATCGTGGTCGTAGCAGTCCAGGCAGAGCGGTTGCCCGATGCGTTGGTCGGCGAGCTCGTGGCGGGCGAAGCAGGCTTGCCGGATGCCGTGGGGGCAGGTGTCGATGGTTCGGCGGGCATGGCAGGGTTCTGGCCGGCACGTGCACCGGGTCTTGTCCTTGCAGGTGTGGGTGCGGACGTGCCGGGTGTGGACGGGGCCGAAGGTGGGGGCGGTGAAGGTGGCGAAGACGGCCGGGTGAGTTGAGACCGACTCGGGCGTGCCTTTGCCGCCGGTCAGCCCGGACCGAACAAGGTGGTAGGCGTCGCGGCGGTAGGTTTCGGCGCAGGAGGGGCAGACGGTGGCGCGGCGGTTTCCGCAGGCTTTGTAGATGATGCCGTCGGGCAGGGCCGAGGTGGGCAGCGTGGCCAGGATGGCGCCGGTGTGGGTGTCGACGGTGTGCATCTGGCCGTGCAGGCGGATGGGGGCAGTGCATCCGGCGGCGGACCAAACATGGTCGAGCCAGGTGAAGTAGCCGTCACCGGCGCGGGTGATTGCGCTGTCGTGGGCGAAGAGTGGGGCATCGCCGTAGCGCCGGGTGGTGTCGGTTTCGGTGTTCGCCCCCGTGCCCGGGAGGGTGAGCTGGTGCCCAGTCTTCCCGGGGACGAGAGCCAGCGTCGAAGGTGCCGACGAGCTGGGGGTCATGGGCGGCTCCCGTGGGTGCCGTCGAGGTGGTGAAGCAGGGCGGTGGCCGTGCCGGTGTCTACGCCGAGGTGTTCGGCGAGGATGGCCGGGGTGATGGGTTCTTCGCTGCGTTGCCGGTGGGCGAAGACGGCCATGCGAGCGCCCTGGAGGAGTTCGTCAGGGATGGAGGCGACAGGTTCGATCGCAGGAGCCTCGATGCGAGGGACTTCCGCTGTCACGGTGGTGATTGCCGGGTTGGCTCGCTCTTCGGTAGTGGTGTTGTGGTCACCGATGCGTTCGCTGGCCGGGGTGCTGGAGAGGGCAAGTTTGGTGAGGGCGAGGAAGGCGAGCGCGGGGACGGCGCTGAGGAGCCATCCGCTGGGGCTGGGTTTGGCGACCGCGAGTTGTGCGGCGATGGACAGCGCGGCGGCGGCGATGAGGACGACCATCGGGTAGATGACGGAGCCGCCGTTGCGTTTGCGTCGGCGGATCTCCAGGCCGGCGGCGGTGGGGGTGAGTTCGGAGATGATGGCGTTGGCCCAGCCGAACCAGTCGCCGGTGCCGGCGGGGACGTGTTGCATGGTCCAGTCGTGGACGTGAGTAAAGGAGGCGAGGCCGGCCATGCCGCCGATAACGAGCAGGATGAGGATTTGCACGGCGGATTCGATGCGTTCAGCTCGGTTAGACGGTGAGGACATGATGGGTTTCCTCGCTGTCGAGGTGGATGGGAACGAGTGATTGATGGCACTGACTGCAGGTGAAAGAGGCAGTGGCCAGTAGAGATGCGGCGATGCTGGTGACTCGGTTGCAGCCGCAGGTGGCGGACACGAGGGTGATCTCGTGCGGCATGGTGATGTCTGCGGGGCTCGTGTCCTGGCCGGGGTGGTCCCAGCCGGTGACGCGGGGTGTGACGCCGCACAGAGGGCAGCTGCGTGATGCTCCGCCGCGTCGTTTGAGGGAGCGTTCGAGGTTGCGTCCGCCGTCCCAGATGCGGGCGACGACGAAGCCGATTCCAGCGGCGGTGACGACTTCCATCAGGCGGGCACCGCTGCCGTTGCGGTGCTGGTGAAGTCGGCGGTTCAGGTCGCCGGGGGTCCAGCCGATGTAGTGGCGTGCGTGTTTGTAAGGCCGGTCGAAGTGCAGGAGATAGACGGTTCCGCTGGCGCTCATGCGGTCTCACCGCCCCAGCGCTGTTGCGCGGCTTGGCGGGTGATGGCTAACGGCCGGGCGATGTCGGCCCAGGAGTAGCCCTGTGCGCGTAGGCCGGTGACGGCGCGGGCGATGGTGTCGTCAAGGTCGTCGATGAGGGCGATGACGTCGGCGAGTGCTTCGACGTCGCCGGAGGCGATACGACGGCCGTAGGCGCGAATGGCGCGCCGGAGGAACGCGGCGTACTGGTCGTTTTCGACGACGCGTCGTGGGCTGTCGGGTGTCAAGGATGGCTTGTCGGTGCAGTCGGCTTTGGGCATGCCGGACTGGCTGCAGGTAGGCTGCATAGATCCACGTCCTTCGCTTTGAGGTGGAGTCGTGGGGATGCAGGGGCCGGGAACGCTGTAGGAGGCAAGTCCGGCCCCTGTATGGGTTCAGGCGCTGCGCGTCAGGCTGGTGATGAGTAGCTGCGCGATATGCTCGACGCACGGCGGGCAGTACGTGTGGACTCTCGACTTGGGATGGTCGGGAATGAGCCAGCCATTGATGGTGCCGATGGTGTGGCGACAGTGACAGCGGTCACATTCGAAGATCCACCGCAGGAGGTCCGGGGTGCCGTTACGGCGAAATCGTTTGTGGATCACCAGGGGTGTTCCTTCCAGTTCGTGACCAGCTCGCCACGAGGTCAGGCAGCGAGTTGGTGTGTGGACAAGGGTGAGCCGTTGCGGCCGTTACGGCGGATGGCGACGGCGTAGTCAGCAATGTGCGCGATGTCGCTGTCAGTGAGGTAAGCGACCTTGATCTTTCGGGGGGTGCCGCCTTCGGCGATGAGGTAGCACACGCCCTGGCTGGTCGGCAGGATGTCGGTGGCGCTGTAGCCGGAGCCGGACCAGCCGTCGCCGAGGATGATGTCGCTGGAGCCGGAAGAGGTGCAGCGGAACGCGGCGCGGTAGCCGAACAGGTCGCGCATCGATTTGGGGATGATGTCGACGCTGGGGCGTTGGGTGGCGGCGACGACGATGATGCCGGCGGCTCGGCCGCGTGCGACCAGGTCGCGCAGGAGAGCGATGAATTCGCGTTGCTGGCGCTCATCGCCCACGGTGGCCGAGAAGTAGGCGATCTCATCGATGATGACGACGATGACGTTGACGTCGTCGTACTGGTCGATCTTGCGGCGGCGGCGGGCAGTCAGCCACGTGTAGCGGTTGTTCATCACCTGCTGGAGACGGCGCAGGGTGATGATGGCTTCGTCGATGTCGGGGCCGACGAACTTGTCAGCGGCGGGGGCGAGCATGCCGAGCTCGACTTGTTTGCCGTCCAGGAGGACGAGCCGGGTGCGGTCGCACAGGGCGGCGTGGCAGCCGATGCATTGGACCAGGCCGGACTTTCCGCCGCCCGGTTCACCGGCGGCGAGGATGTTGCGGTAGATGAGCGGCAGGTAGACCGGCCGGCGCATCTCGTCGATCCCGATGAAGATCGGGTCATACATCGACAGCATCGGCCCTATCGGCACCCTCGCACTGGTGGGCGCGTCGGTGATGGTCATGAGCGTGTCTCTTTCTGCGAGCCTGGCGTACCGGAGGACGGCCGGGCCGGGGAAGTGCTCGGCCGCCCACGCATGGGTGTGATGGGTTGGTGCAGCGGGAAGCGGCTGCGTCAGTCGATGTAGTCGCTGATGTCTTCCGCGCCGCGTGCGGCCGGGACCGTGACGGCCGCCCGAGCAGGAGCAGGCTTGTTGCCGTTGTCGGTCCGGCCGTTCTTGGTGGTGTTCTTGGGTGTGTCGGTGACGGACGCTTCGGTGACGTCGTCCAGGTCCAGCCCGCCGGTTCCGGTGTCGAGGACGAGTGTTGACGGCTGGTTGATCGTGTCGTCCGCCGCGTTGATCTCGTCGGTGAGCGGGGAGACGACGCGTCCGGTGAGGGCGTCGCGTCGGCTGATGTCGACCCGCACGAGGGCGGAGTTGGATTGCGAGGCGCGCTCGACGGTGACTTTGTCGGCCCAGCAGGCGGCAGCGATCTGTTCGAGTCGGCCCTCCAGGTCCGACATGGCCAGGCCGGGGCGAAGCCACAGCCAGACGGATTCGCCCACCAGGGTGGGACGTGCCCATAGGACGAACGGCAGCGAGGCGCGGTTGTTGCCGATGATGAAGGCGGCGAAGCAGGTTCGTAGACGGTGCCGGGAGATGACGCACCAGGCCACTTTCATGACCTGGCGGCGGACCACAGGGAGCGCGAACGGCAGCGCGAGCGTGCCGATGACCGTCAAGCGGATGGCCAGGGTGGTGTGCTGGGCCAGGATCATGAAGCCGTAGACGAGGCCGGCGGCGGCGTGGATTTCCGGCAGCCACCAGACGATGACCCGCAGCACGGGCCAGATGGCGATCACGGCGGCGATGGGCAGAGCTACCAGTGCGCCGATGGCGCCGCCGAGGATGAGAGCGATGATGGGGTGCCAGTGGTCGGCCAGGATGGTGGCGGCCAGCAGGCCGGCCACGACGGAGACCACCCAGAAGGCGATTTTGGCGTTGCGGGTGTAGGACCGGGACACGTGGTCCTCGATCACCGTGACCGAGCCACGGCGGCCGGAGTCTCGCCGGGACGGCGTGCGGCGGCTATTCTTGGCCATGGGTCGACTTCCTTCCACGAGGGATGTCGGTTTTGGAGTGATTGCGGCGGGGCCGGATCTGGGCAGATTGGCGGCCCCGCGCATTTTTCTGTGATCAGCGGCTTTCGCCAGCGGTTGGCTGGGAGTCGGAATCGGTCTCCTGTGCCTGTTGTGTGAGCATGACGTCGTAGGCGTCTCGCACCGATTGCGGTTCACCGTTCGGCCAAATGCCTGGCTTACCCGGGTGGTAAATGTGAGATCGGTACGCCATTGCTGGTCCCTCCTCTGCCAGGACCGTGTCGGTTTGGAGTGATTGCGGCGGGGCCGGATCAGGGCAGATTGGCGACCCCGCGCGCTTCCAGGTTGGACGGTCGGTCAGGTCCAAGGCTTGAGCAGCCTGTCGAGTTCCGACGTGGTGACGTCGCCCTTGAGGTCACGTGCGCGCTCGCGCAGCGTCTTTTCCGCTGTGGGGTGGATTTCGTAGTGCGACGCCTGAATCAGCCACTTCTGGGCCAGACCTTTGAGCACGATTCTCTCGTTTTTGCTCATCTCGATCGTTCTCTCTGTGATGAGGAGAAGATGGATAGGCCATTGGGCCTGGGTGTGATGCATCCGAATCCGTTTCGGCGTGGCATCACGGAGCGGACACCTCGGGTGAACTGTGAGCGTCTGGAGCTAGGTCAGGCGGACTTGACCGACGAAACCGTCGCTGCCTTGATCTCCTGCGCGCGAAACGCAACGCCGCTGCGCCCGTTGGTCGACCACGGCAGGGCCTCCAGCTTGGAGAGAGTGACGACCTGACCCACCTTCACCTCGGGCCGGACACCGGCCGTAGTGATGGTGATGACCTCGCCACCGTCGTCGTCCAGGATGAACACCTGCGTCGACCACATCGGCCGGCCCGTGTCGCGCTCGGCCTTCTGGCGACCGGTCTGATCGGTCTTCTCGACCGCTCCCTTCGACACCGTCACCTGCTTGTTGCTCGTGTCCACGTAGAGCTTCATGGAGCCCTTCCCTTCGATCTTGGGCGCACCGCCTCTCGATGCGATCCCGCTCTCTAGGCGTCTACTCGTCTAGAGGAGTATGGCTACCTGTATAGAGGAGTCGAAGGGAGGTGTCAACTAATGCGCGGGAAGTTCGTACGACAAAACGTAGGCGTCTGCCGCCATGATCGTGTCGCAAACCTCCACAGCCCGCCCATTCAGGTCATAAGCAGTGCGAATCAGGCGAAACACCGGCACTCCGGGCGCAAGTCTCAGAAGCCGTGTCTCCTCCTGGGTAGGCATCCGGGAATGCACATCTTCCGTGAACCGCTCCAGGGTGTGTCCGAGATCCTCAAGACGTCCGTAAATTCCACCCGGCCCGGGATTCGGCTCTTCTATCGGTGTGCCTCGCGCAATATCCACCGGAAGATAAGAGATCGCTGTCTCTACAGGCTTCCCGTTGAGCGAGTACCGGCGACTCCTAGCTGTGGTCACCTCACCGCTACGCAGCCGCAACCGCTCCGCGATCTCCGGGGGAGGCGTCACTTCCTGCACGGAGATCATGTCAACATCCGCTTTCGCGCCGACCTGACTCGATTCGGCAAGGAACGCAGCTTTACCCTCTTTGCGATGACGTCGAGCAAACCGGTCCGAGGCAAGTCGTCTCACCATTGGGCGGGTTCGGACGTAAACGCCACGCCCATGCTCCGAAACGATCAGGCCTTCGGTCTGCAAAGCTTGGAGCGCGTTCCTCACCGTCATGCGTGCCACACCGTAGTGCTCCATCAGCCTGGCTTCCGAGGGAAGCTTGTCACCCTCGCTCAGCCGTCCGCGCTCAATCGCATCACGAAGTTGATCAGCGATCTGTCGGAATACGGCACGGTCACTGGTCGGATCCACAG
This sequence comes from Nonomuraea polychroma, assembly GCF_004011505.1. Lineage (NCBI taxonomy): Bacteria > Bacillati > Actinomycetota > Actinomycetes > Streptosporangiales > Streptosporangiaceae > Nonomuraea > Nonomuraea polychroma. The sequence goes on along the minus strand of NZ_SAUN01000001.1, from coordinate 6,474,781 downwards.
ATCCAAGGCCCACCATCTCCGTGCCCACCGCAACTCCTCAACTCGTACAGACGTCTACTAGTGTCTAGGATACGCTTGGAGGTCAACATGAACGATGGCCAGCAGAAACACTCAGTCAGCGTCGCTGGCGTCGTCGTCGATCCTGCCGGCCGTGCGCTCCTTATCCGACGACGGGACAACTCCCACTGGGAACCGCCAGGCGGAGTTCTGGAGCTCGGTGAGTCCATCCAGGACGGTCTCCGTCGTGAGGTCAAGGAAGAGACTGGCCTTGACGTCGAACCAATCGCCCTGACTGGTGTCTACAAGAACATGGCCCGTGGCATCGTGGCCCTCGTCTTCCGTTGCGTCAAGACCGGAGGCGAGCTGACGAACAACGATGAGGTGAGCGGGTTCCTGTGGGCCACCCCTGAAGAAGTGATATCCATGGCCGACGAAGCTTTCGCTGTCCGCGTGCTTGACGCCCTTCACGACGGCAAGCCCGCCGTACGTCAACACAACGGGATCACAGTCTTCTGACGAGGTCGACCGGCACCGCAGCGCGGTCAGCTGACAGCAGGAACGACCCGGACACGGGATCCGGCATCCACGGTCGCGGACAGCACAAGCTGGTTGTCGCCGAGTGCGTAGGCCAGCAGAGACCGTCGCTGTCGCGCCATGACACCAGGAGACTGTGACCATTCCTGGTCCATGGCCCTGTCCTCCAAAGGCTGCCGTGCCGGACCTGAGTACTGCCAGTCAGTCTCCTTCAGCAGGTCCCACAGCCGAGTCTGCCGCTGCTCCCAATCGTCGTCGATCTCCTGCAGAGCCCGGCGTCCGAGCATGCGACGCACCTGCCGTCGTTTCAGCCGGTGGATGTCGAGCCACAGATAGGTCCACTCCCTCTCCGCTTGCACCAACTCTCCGACGGAGCGGCCCCGCTGCGGCTCCGCAACCGTTCTGGCCCGCTCCACGATGAGATCCGTCAGCTCGGTTCCGAAGAAGTACAGGTAATGCCTGGATCCGCTCGTGCACGTGTATGGGGTGAACAGCCATTCGCTGGGTGCCAGCCTACGGCTCAGTTGTCTGCGTCGCCGTTGATCCCAGCACCACGGGAGAATGGGGCGGGCGTCGGCGATTTGCTCATCCAGCTCTGCCAGGCGGGTGGCCCGCCATGCGGCGACGACCGCGGGCTCCTTCAGGCGTCGCCGGGTGAACTCCTCCAGCTCACGATCCACTTCGGCTACTGGTAGGGCGCCTTGACCACAGCCGGGGTCGGCGCAGGAATAGGAGAAGCTCGCGGCATACCAGCCCTTGTCTTCCTGGGCTACAACCAGCGTCGTGCCGCATAGTGCACATCGCAGAACTCCCTCTCCGACATGCGCGACGCCGCGCGTGTCGGCCTCCGTATTGCTCTTCCGCCAGTTCCGCAGGCTCTTCGCGGCCTCGCGCGCCGTTAATTCAAGATCCGCAGTCATGGTGCCGCTTCCCTTCCGGTCCGGCCGTGCTGGCAGCGTACAGCCGATCATGGAACCGGTCATGGGACGTCAGCAGTGCCGGGCGGAGCTCGGGGCAGCAGCAGACGCGGGTGGCTGGCCTAGGGTGGCGGAGAGGATCTTGGTCCACCCGCAGCAAAATCACCGCGCTGCCTGAGCTCACCTGATCTCACCGCGATCTCACCACGTGTCTCACCGCGCATCTGTGAGAAGTTTCTGTACGTCTTCAAGGCGGCCCCGAGGGGGCCGCACGCGCCGCCGTCTCGGCAACGCCGCCGCCTCCCGCTGGCGCTCCCGGCGGACGGCTAAGAGCGCGCCGGACGGCTGGCGCGGACGAGTGGAAGGGGGCCGCCGTGCGACGGTACAGACTGATCACAGGGGGCGCACTTCTCGGGTCACGGAGCCGGACCAGTCAGCGCACGCGTGCGCTATCACGAAGCCGGCCTTACTGCACGCCTCCGGCGGGGGCGCTCCGGCTCCGGGCAGCCAAGATCGTCCCGGCCCGTCTGAGGGGGTTGCCGTGGAAGCCTGCCCGCCTGCCGTCATCCCAGGGCAAGCCCTAGCAGACCAGCCGCGGGGCCGCCTACGCTCCATCACGGGCCCTGGCACCGGGCTCGCGGCCAGGGCAGCCCCGCGGCTGGCCCGCTACCCCTGCGGGTGGGACGACGGCATACGGGCAGGTCAAGGGTGCCGGCCCTTACAATGTCGCTTGTTGACGCACGATGGGTTGGGGTCACATGCGGGAATTCTTCCTTGGAGTGATCGTCTTCTTCGGCACCATGGGATTACTCATGGGTGGCGGGGCCTTGATAATCATGGGCGGCTCCGAGATGTCGGCCGAGGCTGATAGGTACGCAGTGCAGTTCGGCAACCCCGGCGACGACTGCAATTGGAGGGCACCGCTTCACATCGATATCAAAGACGGGGCACGGACGTACTGTGGACGGCGGGGTGCAGCCCCTCCGCCGTGGCGGCAATCAGTCGACACGACCACGTTCAAGGGCTTCAAGGGGTTCACCGACGGCCAGCGCAAGGAAGTGCTCACCCTGTCTAGTCAGCTCGGTAGCGACGGGCTGTCGGAGACCGAGCAACAGCAGATCCAGAACCGAGTCGACGAGATCGCAGCCACGGTTTCCGTGCCCCCGGTGAACGAGTTCCCTGGAGTTCCGGGCCCGCCGGGTCTCGGCCGGATCCTGCTCGGCGTCCTAGCATGGGTAATCCTCGGCATCCCGTATCTCATCCGCCACTGGCGGGAACGCCGGTGGCGCCGATGGTCCTACTGAGTACGTGGAGTGATCGAAACCGTGCGCGGATCGAACGTGCGGGCCGTGATTGGCTGAGCGCCCCAAGGGGAGCCAAGACGGGAGCCACGCCACGTAACCGGGTCCGAACGGATCTGGACTCGGGTGACTGGGCCGACCTTGCATTGGGACCGACGTGAACTGACCCAAACGGTGGGAAGCTGGTTCGAGTCCTATCGCCAGGCCAGGCTTCCACCTTCCATCACCTGCCAGCTGCGGGACCACGCCACCGAGTCGACCATGATCTGTACCGCAGGGCAGCGGACATACATAATGACGCCTCATGACAAGAAGCGGACGGTGGATCTCATACAGCCTGCTCGGACTCGCAATTCTGTGGCTTGCCGCCACGTTCCAGCTATCCAGACAGCTCTATGGCACGATCGCCATGCCTGACCCGTTGATTGTCGCGACGGGGTTGGTGTGGCTGTTTGCTCCACCGCTGGCCTTCGTACTCGCCCTCATCTACCGCAGAGACGCCGCTGCCATCCTGTCCGGCATCGCCATGGGTCTGGTGAGTCTACTGACACTGTCGTTCTTCGCATCCCTGGACTGATGAGCTGATCGGGCAAGCACCTTACATAGAAATCGCTGATTCGCTCTCAGCACTGCCGCCGGCCCCGCTCCCGCCCTTCGAATAGAGTCGACGGCAGGCGAGCAGCCAAGAAGCGTGGTTCTAACGCTCGAGGTTTTGCAGAATTGAGTGCCAAACTGAGTGACATCAGCGACGCCCAGCACAACGCGACCATGCACATGAGTGCACACCGAATGTAGACCTGAGCAGCGAAAACGCCGATCCAGTGATCGAATGGCTACTCTTACAAGCGAGGGGTCACTGGTTCGAACCCAGTACCGCCCACCAGCAGAAAGAGCCCCGTCTCCGATCATGGAAACGGGGCTTCGTGGCATTAACGTGCCATTAGCTCACGCGGACGAGCGCTCCTGAAGATCCATCGTCGTCCGAGTTGCTCTCGTTGATCTTGTCGTTCATGGAATCGGCGATCTTCCGGTTGGCTTGTGCCGTGCTGTGCTGGTAGATCAGGGCGGCGCGGACGGAGTCGTGTCCCATCCCTTGCATGAGATCTTTGAGACTTGCGCCGGCGTTGGCGGCGATCGTGTTGCCGGTGTGTCGGAGATCGTGGAAGTGCAGGCCGGGGAAGCCGATCTTCCTTGTGCTCGCGTCCCACTTGGCCGCGCGCCGGAAATTGCTGCGGCGAAGGATGCCGCCTCGTGCACCCGTGAAGATCAGCGCGTCGGGTTCTGGTTCCGTGAACTGGTCGAGGTGTTCGCGGAGTGCCGGGATGATCGCTTCCGGGATGGCCACCGTGCGGACTCCCGCGCGGGACTTGGGCGTGCCGACGAGGAGTTCGTCCGTGTCGAGTTCGCCGTGCTGTTGCCGAACGCTGACGGTCCGGGCTGCGAGGTCCAGGTCCATCCGCCGCAGAGCCGCCACTTCGCCCCAACGCAGGCTGGCGAAGGTGGCGAGGAGGACCAAAGCACGCAGGCGTTCAGGCATCAGGCCGGCCAGCTCGAACACCTTCCCCACGGTGAGGACCGGCCGCTCTTCTGGCTTCTCCTCGCCCGCGCCTCGAATGCGGCACGGGTTGCGCGGGATGATCTGATCGTCTGCCGCCGTCATGAGAACGGCCCGCAGGAAGCGGTACGCCTTGGCCACCTGACGGGCCGACACCATTGCCGAGCAGCAGGACCCGCCACTCACGGATCGCAGCCGTGTCCACCTTGCCGATGGGCACGCCTCCAAGGTGAGGACGGATGTAGCGCTTGAGCAGGCCCTTGTAGATCTCGACGGTTCGAGGCCGGAGATTCGTCCGTTCCCTGATCCACTTGTCCGCGTAGTCGCCGAGCTTGACCTTGGCGCGCTGTGGGTCAGTCCAGTCGCCCGTGATCAGCTTGGCCTCGATCAGCGAGAGTGCCTTCTCGGCGTCGCGTTCACGCGCGTAGGTGGTCTCACCCAGGCGGATCTTGCCGTCAGGGCCGGGATAACGGATCTGGAATCTGCCGGACGGGAGTTGGCGGATGCTCCCGAAGCGCCGCTTGCCTGGCTTGTTGGCCATCAGGCCGCCCTCCCGAGGTCAGTTGCCGAGAGATCTCCTGCTGCTCTGGCCTCCAGTTCGCGGAGGTGGGCTCGCCAGCGTTGGCGTTCATGGACGGACCGGAGGAGCCGGACGGCAAGGGGTGGCACGTTGGCGTCTCCGGCCGGTACGGGGCGCCAGACGTAGCGGTGCGGGTCGGTAGGTTCGTCGGCCTGGCCGAGGGCCTCCAGGACCCAGGTGCGGCGGTCCTGCTTGTGCTCGGCGAGGGTCTTGTTGCTCCACTTGCGGGAGACGAGGATGCGGCGTCCGGCGTAGCCGAGGTGTTCCGGCTTGTGGGCCTTGCCCCGGCAACGGCCGGGCTGCATGCCGGGCTTGGCGTCCTTGGCTGGATGCTGTAGCGCAGCCAGTTCGGGCAGGTGGGTGAGCAGGGCTCGTAACGAAGAGCGTCGAGCATGCGGGCGGCGTGCTTTTGCTGCGCCTGGCCGCCGTCGAGGGCGTCACCGATGGACTTGGTGAGGTACTTGGACAGGTACCGGATGCACTGGTCGGCGTCCGGGGTACCGGCGAGCACGCCTTGCACATCGACCTGTTCGCCGAAGCGGATGACGTGCAGCGGTTCGGCGTCCTCGTCGATCGCGTCGAGGGCTTCGTCCCAGGTGGGAAGGACCTCGCCGGTTGCCGGGTTCAGGTAGCCGGTGCCGTCCTGCCAGACGGGCATGTGCTCGCCGTCGAAGACGACTTCGTCAGCCTGTGGCCACCACACCTGGTGGTAGGTGGCGGCGGCGATCTGCTTGATCTCTGCTCGTGGGGAGCGTTCCACGGATGGCCATGTGCAGGTGCGGCGCGAGCCGCTTCTGAGGCTCCACCGAGGCGAAGTACTGCACGTCATAGCCCGCGACTCGGCGCAGATTCTGCACGAAGCGATCCACCAGCTTGGAGAAGTGCAGCGCGTCTCGGGCGGCGCGCCGGTAGTCGTAGGCGTCCGGATCGATGGGTACGCCGTCGCGAACCTTGCCGTACGAGGGCAAGGTGAGCGTGACGAACAGGGACGGCCGGTAGATCTTGCCGTCAGTGCCTCGGAAGGTGCGTCCAAGGGTGGTGTTGGTCATCTTGCGCTTGGGCAGGTCGGGAGCGTCCTGCCGCCGCCTGGTTGAGCGGGAGCGCTTGGCGGCGGTACGGCCGAGGACGTTGCCGCGCATCCCGGCGGCGTTGATCTCCTCGTCGAGGCCAGCGATCAGCGCATCCAGCTCGGCGGTGTCCTGGCCGGCCTTGTCAGCGGCGTCACGCTGGGCTTGGACGTCGGCGCGGAACTCGATGAGCCAGCGCTGTTCCTCGTTGGCCTCGTCGGGTGTGATGGTGGGTTCTTCGTCGAGGTGTCAGCCCTCGCGGCACTGGGCCTTGCAGAGCTGCTTGTTGCGCTTGGCACAGGGCGGGCACTTGCTGTCGAGGGTGGCTCCGCACGGTACGTCGATGATCTCCCACTTGCCGGTGTGGGTGTCGAGCCGCTTGAGCGGGATCGGCCGGATGCAGACGCCCTGGAGCTTGGCGACCTCTACGAGCACGTCTCGGGCCATCGGCATGGCCTGTCGGACAGCTCGAGGGAGGGCGGGGTCTTGCGCATGGGTCATGCGGTCCTCCCTTCATCGGGTTCAGTGACGATGAGCGCGGTCTGGCCGCATTCGGAGCACTTGACCAGGGCGCGGACGGGATCGAGCCAGAGAACGTTCAGGGTGAGGCAGGTGGCGCAGCGAAGGCCGTCGAGGAAGTGGGCGAGTGTCATGCGGCCTGCCCGTAGTAGGCGACCATGGCGCGGATGTCGGTGTCGGAGACGTAGGCGGCTCTCACTCTGATCGGTTCGGGTGATGTCTCTAGCCGCATGTAGGCGACGCCGGCCCCTTGCTCGGGGATGGGCGAGATGTGGTCGGCGAGTGCGCCTCGATCGCGTGCGCCGTCGCCGAGGACCATGTCCACCTGCTCCGACTCGTCGAGTTGGAGGGCGATCTTGTCGGGGAACAGGTTGCGGATGTTCATGACCTCCTTGCGTGGGTCTTGGAGGGCGGCCATGACGCCGACGCCGACCGAGCGGCCTTGGGTGGCGAGGGTGGCCAGGGCGGCGGAGATGCGCTGCCGGAGTTGCCGGTCGGGTTGGTAGCCGGTCAGGAACGCCACCTCGTCCACGAGCACCAGGACGAACGGGTCCTCGATCGTCGGGACGTGGGAGCGTTGGAGACCGGCGAAGCGGGCCGCTCGCTTCTGCATGACGGAGACGGCCTCGTCGAGCAGGTCGGCGCAGTCGGACGGATCGGCGGCGTACCGGCCCTGGAACAGCTCGCGTCCGAAGGACAGCTCCATCAGCTTGGGATCCAGCGCCCAGACCTCGGCCAGGCCCGCCCGCATGGCGGGAAGCAGCCCGCGGATGGTGTCCCACAGGAACGAACCCTTGCCCGCCCCGGTCGCGCCCGCGATCAGGACGTGCGTGCCGTGGACCTTGAGCCGGAGCGGTCGGCCGTCCTCTTGCTTGCCGATCTCGACCGGTCCGACCGATGGTTCGTCCGGGATGGGAAGGGCGGGCATGGGCGCGGCGAGCGGATCGCTGCGCGGGAAGGTCAGCAGCAATCGGCCACCCTTGACGAGCGCGACCCGGCAGGAGGTTGCGCCGAAGCCTTGGGCGAGGTTGTCGATGCGGTCGGACCAGTCTTTGACCGCCTGGCCGCCGAGCATCCGGACCGTGATGCGGTCGGCCCAGCTGTCGCAGGTGACGCGGAGCAGACGCGGCATGTAGACGCGACCGTTGATGCGCTTGGCCAGTCCGGAGACGTCCATGACGCCATGCCAGTGACGCCGGTAGACCGACACCAGCCGCCACAGGGCAAGCAACCGGAAGCCGACGATGCGGGAGAAGAGATCGCCGTCGGTGCAGGCCCAGGCGAGCATGGACAGGACGACGAAGCCAAGGGTGGATGCCGCAGCAGGCCAGCCGTACCAGTACCCGATGCCGCCGAGGACGACGGGGACGGCGACGGCGACAGGATGCCGCCATGTCGTGCGGACGAGGGCAGCCAGGAAGCGCCAACCGTAGACGAGGAAGGTGATGATGGCGGGAGTCTGGAGCACGGCCGGTCGGAAGACGACGGCCGTATCCGGCGTGGTGGAGACGAGGTTGCGCGCCTCATCGCCAGGCAGCCGCTTGAACATAAGCTGGGAACCTCTCGTGATGTGGAGTCAGGGGAGAACCGAGGGGCCGCCGGAAGTTGCCGCTTCCAGCGGCCCCGCTTCGCGTCAGGCCGCCGTGTCGGTGGCGTCCTTGGCCGACTCTTCGGCGTGCAGCAGCTCGCAGTCGGCCAGGTAACGAGCGGCGGCGTTGAAGATCTCGCGAGCGATGTTCAGGTCGGCGTCGGTGACCGGCCCGGCCCCGGTGGTGGAGATGTGCACGTTGGCCTCGTGGGAGGCGAATTCCAGGTACGGCCGGGGATTGCTGACCAGCAGTCGGGCGCGGATCTGGAGGCGCGGCGTGTGGAAGGAGACGCCGACGTGCGGGTCGGAGTCGGGTCGTATGGACAAGGCGACGTAGGTGTAGGGCCGGTGTTCGCTCATGCCGCCACTCCCTGATCGTCGGTAAGGCCGTAGAAGCTGCGTTCCAGGGAGTGGGCGAAGCGGTGGGCCTCGCGGGCGAGCTGGCGCGCGAACTCCAGGTCTTCCGCCGTCACCGGCCCGCTCGTGGTGACCAGGACGGAGGTGGCGCCGAAGTCGAGCGCCAGGACGGGCTCACGGCGGGCGAACGGGTGGTTCATGGTGCGGGCGGCGTGTCCGGTGGTCAGCCGGATCACGCTGTTACGCGGGGTGCGGCGTCGGGTCATCAGGCGGCTTCCTTTCCGGCCTTGGCGGGTTGGGCGGTCTGTCGGGGAGCGTGCATGTCGTGGACCTTGATGGAGTAGGCCAGACGGCCGGCCGCGTTGACGTACGGCGTGACCGAGATGCCGTCGAACTCGACCGGCGTGAACGGCAGCCCCGGCATCGGCTGCGGAGGCACCGGCTGAACCGGGGCCAGGATCTTGACCGCCACCGTCTTCTGGGCGGGCTTGAGGGTCGGGTCACCGTCCATGACCGCGACCTGCCAGACCAGCTCTGCGGTCTGCTTGTCGCGGGCCTGCACGAACCGGCCGTTGGACGAGGCGTCGAAGTCCTTGACGGGCTCGACCTCGCCGACGATGTAGCAGCCGTGCGGGAAGACCATGGCGAAGGTGACCGGGATGGGGCCTTGCAGAGCCATAACGGTCTCTTGAATGACAGGCACTCGACCTATCAAGTAGTTAGACCGTAACTCTGTGTAGCTTGCTAGGTCAAGTGACTAGGTGTGAGGTGACGGGCGTGTCACCTGTGCGATAGACAGGCGCCCAAGCCGATGGTCGGACATCTGGGGAGGATCTGATGCGAATCCTGTGGGGCTGCTTAGCCGTGGCCGTGATCGCCCCGCTGGTCGGGCTGTTCCTGCTGATCATGAAGCCGGTGTGGCGCGACGATGCCCGGCTCGACGACTTTCATGAGCGAGTGCTGGCCATCCCGCTGCCGCCTGAGACACGCAGCAATGGCGACACCGAAGCCGAATTCGGCAAGAACTCCGGTGGAAGTGGCGACTACTGCCACTATGAGATCCGACTGCCTCTCAGCACCGGCCTGTCGGCGGGGGAGATCGGTGCCTACTACCGCAAGGCCGCGATTGCCGGAGTGGAGAACGAGGCCAACGTCCGTCTGACCTGGGGCGAGGACACCGGAGACGGTAGAGCCGTCGTTGTGGAGTTCAGCGACATCAGCTCTAGCGATTGGGACCACCGCTGCACATAGACGGCAGCCCGATCACGTGATCGGGTAGGCGTCTTCCAACTCGTGCCGGTCAGCAGGGAGCAGGACCTCGACGACAGCAAGGGGCCGGCCGGAGGCATCACGGACAGCGCCGAAGACCGCTAGGAGCGGGATGTTCTTGGGCATGGCCAGTTGCTTGGCCTCGTCGGACGCAGGCATGCGCGCGGTGATCTGCTCCACGATGTGGTCGAACCGGACGCCCTTACGAGCCTGAAGATGCTCCCGGAACCCCTGCCGCAACGGCTCACCACTGGTGAGATCCGTACCTCCGGAGAGATCCAACGGCAGCCAGAGCGACACCAGCTCGGTCGGCTCGCCGTCACGCACGATGAGCCGCCGCCGGACGAACACCTTGCTCTTGGGCTGTACGTCCAGCAGCACACCAACGCGGTTCGGGGCCGCCACAGCGCCCACTTCGACAACCTCGCCCGTAGTGTCGGCCTCCGGCTTGGTCAGGTACGCCTGTCCAGGCCGCTTCTGCTCAATGGAGGCCATGGCCGGACGGCCGCGCACGAAGCGCCCCTTGCCCTGCTGGGACTCGATCCAGCCCTGCTCACGCAGCACCCGCAGGGCGGCGACCACGGTGGGACGGGAGACGCTGAACTCTTGGATGAGCTGGTTCTCACTGGGGAGAAGCGTGCCCGGTGGGTAGTCTCCTGCCTCGATGCGCCTCTGGAGAGTCTGGACAAGCTGCGCATACTTAGGCGGCACGGACTCCAGCGACATCATGACCGTCCAACAGCCGACAGGTTGTTTTACTAAGTTTGAGAGTAACCGGCCAGCCACAGCCTGTCCACGAAGTTGCCACAAGGCGGGAGGCCGTACAGAGAGAACCGGCAGGCAGCACAGCAGCCGGGCGGGGAAAGGTCGCCGCGGGGGCACACCACTGCAACTGCCTGCCGGGAGCGGCGCGACGAGACGAGGCGGCGGCGTCCCTACCCCCTCCGACAGGGAACGCGCTCGTCTCGCCGCGCCGGTCATCACCTGGCGATGTACTCAGCCAGGAGCTTCGCCGCACCCTCCGGATCACTGGTCGGGTGCCGCTGCTCGGCGCTCTGCCAGGAGTAGTAGGCCCCGCCGAACCCGACGAACACCCACACCGGTATCCCCGGCTCCCGCTTGTGCACCATGAGCGCGGTGTTGTTGTCCCGCAGCTCGGCGTTGACACCGAGGTTCGTGAGCTGGTCGCGCAGCCGGACGAGCATGTCGCCCTCTTCCTGCTTCTGCGGGAAGTTCAGCGCCGCTTGCATGATCGAGTTCGTTTCCCGTTCCCTTCGGCCTGGCCGCCTCCGAGGCAGTCGAGACATTCCCGCTCCTCACTAGGGGTCTGATCTGTGTCGCTGTCGCCGATGAGGAGCGCACGGCGCGAGTCGCGCAGCTTGATCCCGCGTCCCCGGCAGCCGGGGCACGGCGACGTCTTGCTTGTCTCGTCTGGCCGGCTCACCGTCGCCATCTCCTCGTTCATCCGGTGTTCCCTGTGGCGGGAGGCCGCGTGACGTACCGTGGTTGATTGATGACAAGTCCACCGGCAACCGAGTCTGAGCAGGACCCCTGAACGGCCCACTCATTTCCCCTTTCGAGCCCCCAGCCGGGAGGAAGACCCGAAGATGCCCGACTACATCCCAAACGTTCGCCTCCGCGCCTGGCGCAACGAAAACAGGCTGACGCGTGCGGAAATGGCCGATCGCATCAACGCCACCCCGGTAGGCATCGCCGAATGCCTGACGTGTGACGAGGAACGGGTCCGTCGCTGGGAGGCCGGCGAGGTCCGATGGCCACGCACGCCGTACCGGCTGGCGCTCACCCAACTGACCGGCATGGAGCCGGAAATGCTCGGGTTCTCCCAGAACAAGCACACTGGCAGCGGCCTCATCGAGGCCCGCGTGATCCCCGCCGACGCCCTCCGAGCCGAGGCCGACCTGTACGGGACCATGGAACTCGCCCAGCAACTCCAGGCATCGGATGTTGGCGCGGGAACCCTGGAGGCCCTCGCCGAGGCCGTCGATCTCCTGTGCCGCGCCTACCCCGTCGTCCTCGCAGGCACGCTACGAGACCGCACGCAAAAACGTCTCGCCCAGATCAACCACCTGCTTGCCGGACGCCTCACCTTGGACCAGCACCGCGAACTGCTCGTGATCACCGGTTGGCTCACTGCCCTGCTGGGCTGCGTCCACTACGACCTGGGCGAAAGGGAAGAAGCCGAAACAGCCCGACGCGCCGCATTCGAGATGGGCCGCCAGGTCGGACACGGCGAACTCATGGGCTGGGCACACGAGATGTCAGCCTGGTTCGCCCTCGTCGAAGGCCGCTACGAAGACGTCGTCACCGCCGCCCGCATGGGCCAAGCCGTGGCCGGTACCAGCAGCGCCATGGTCCAACTCACTCTCCAAGAAGCCCGCGGCCTTGCCCGCATCGGAGACCGCCGCGAAGCCGACCGAGCCCTGACCCGCGGAGCTGAAGTACTCGGCAGCCTGCCCATACCCGACCACCAAGACCACCACTTCGTCTTCGACCACGCCAAATGGGTCTTCTACGCCGCCACCTGCTACACCTGGCTCGCTGATGATGACCGCGCCGAAGAACACGCCCGCGAAACCATCCAAATGCACACCCGCCCAGACGGCACCTCCAACGCTCCCATGCGAGTCGCCGACGCACACATAGACCTCGGCATCGTCCATGCCCGACGGGGCGACCTCGACGCCGCGGTGCAGGAGGGCATGGCCGCTTTTGACATCGACCGACGCTCCCTCAGCGATCTCGTCAACCGAGCTGGGGATCTCGACCGCGTATTGCGGCAGCGATATCGTCGAGAGGCCCTTGCAAGTGAATTTCATGATCGGTTGGTTGTGGCCAGACGTGCACTGTTGACACGCAATGTAGAACTGCTGGACTAGCGGCATGTATTCGTATGAATAAGCTGTCGGAGGCGATCTATAAGTGAGTTGCCCGCAAACGGGCGACCGTCTCGCTGCTAGTTTCCGCGTTTGATCCGACCACGAATCGCCAGTATTCCCAGCGCTAGAAGAGCTGGCTGGACAATCCGTGATGCCATCTCTATGTACGTCCCAGCCCTTGTAAGATCTTGCCCACTGGAACGGAATACTGCAGAGTTAAGTGTTACGTTTATTGCCTTCTCAAGGCGTTTGCTGGTAAATCTCGCTCCGCTCGGATTTTTTGGGGCTTGCTTCTCAATCTCGAGTGTGACTCTCCTTCCGGCATCGGAAATGGTTCCGATTGCTTCCTGTTTTATAGGGTCTTGAGGAAGGCCGAATCCCATCATCAGGATAATAGTAAGGGCCATGGTGATGCCGAGCCAGGCAAAAGCCCGAGAGGCGCGGAGGCCATAGCCAGACAGGAGCCAGTAGGCCTGCAGTAGCCATCGTTCCGCCTTTCGCCATTCTTGGCTGTGGCGACGCATCTCCATCTCGCCATAATAGAAATCGTTGGCGCCTGGCTCGTCTTTGGCATCTTCCCGACCCTTGCGAAGTTGTCTATAGATGGTCGTCAACGCGGCGAGTCCAGGAACGTCCTGCTCGTGGGATGGAGGATCGCCCCATCCAGATCTTAGCGGTCGTGAGTGTCTATGAAGCGCGCGCCACTGGCGCTCCTCTTCGATGATCTTTCGTTTTGTCCAGATGAATGGCGTCAACCCGATGCGTTTGCTCGGTGGGTTGTTGAAAGTCCACGCACCTTCGAGTCGAAGCTTATCCAAATTGAAAGCCCCGGCGAATCGACAGTGCGTCAGGTCTATATCAGTTAGTGTCAGGCTGCTTGTGTCAACGCTATTCACATCGACTAGCTTCACGCGCGGATCGCCAGCTAACTGTGCAGACTCCTCCAGGGGCTCGTTAAAGAGTCCCTGAAAAGGGCGACTAAGGGCAACTAGATTGGTTGGGCCAGCAAGGACTGCGCCCGACATGTCAACGGTTGCGTAACGGAGAAGTAAAGTAGTCCCTGCCTCAAATCTTGTTTCTCGCAAGTCCACTCCGCGTACGCAGGCACGTATTGTGGTGGGGGATCGAAAAATTGTGCGAGTAAAGCTGGCCTCTCCGTGAAAAATGGCTGTGCCCTCTATGAAGCCGAACATGTCCGCCTTATCAAAAATTGCATTCTGCTGGAAAATCGCCCCATCCCAAATCAGGTCATGTGCAACACGCAATCCTTCGCAATCCACCCTGTCGAGAAAACGGCAATCCGATATATCCATGCTACGGTTAGAGACTGTGTAGAAGCATTGAACATCTCCAGAAAATGACAGATTGCGGATTGAGATATCGCCTTCGACTAGCATGCCCGACAGAAATGCGGGACCAGACACGGTCATGTCATAGCATTCAAGCTCGCCGCCTATTTCGCAGCCTCTCAATACAAGAGATCCATTGATAGTGCCGCAGCGGGCAATTCTAAGTCGGTCGCCAATTTTCGAACCTTCTAGGTCTAATCCTCCACCCAGTGTGGCGCGATAGAAGTCGACGCCTTGCGGCGCTTCCATGGAGCTTGCTTTAATTCCTTTCTCTAGGATTGCTCCTTCGAGATCAATATAAGAAGATGTCTTCAAGCGAAAGAAGTCGGGCTTCGTCGCGAATCGGGAATACCTCAAGTCTATAGGTCCATCAATTTCGGCCTGCCTCAAGGAGAGGTGGCCGAAATTAGGATGGTCTTTCTGGTCGCTCACGGACTCCTTGATTCTTTCTAAGACCTTCTCGGTTAATTGAGTCTTTCCCAAATATATCTTCGATCCCGGGCCGATCCGTGCAAGCCAGGCTTCGAATTCTTCCTTGGACGCGTGTGTGACGCATTTGTCGCAACCATGGCCTGCTTGGTCAGCCTCGCAGCTGTCCAAGCTGCACTGCGGCCATGTCGGCATGTTTCGGAAGGGCATGACTTGATTCTGCACCGATGACCTCGGGGCTGCAGCAGACTTACCACACTTCGTTGTTATGCTTCATCCCTGCCGAATAGCGCTTGTAGGGATCAAGCGGCGGCGCGGCGCGCCGCCGTACCCCCCGGCCCTCCGCCCGCCCGCCGTCCGGGCGTGCGGCCTGGGGGCCGGTCCCGGACGGCGGCGGGACACCGGGCCGGGCACCGCACGCCGCGCCCGCCGTACCGACCGAACACTTCGACCGGGGTTGCCGCGCCGCCTGAGCGCGCCAGCACGTTCCGCCTCTACACGCTCCGATCCTCACCCAACGACGTCGTTGCCACCGCGCCCAATCCGAATCGGGCGACGTAGGCGGCATCGGTGAGGTTCGGCGGAGGTAATACAGGTCAACGGGCAGGACCAAGGCATACAGATGCGCCCTGGCCCACGGCGGTAAGCCGATGAGAGCCTGTTGAAGTCGCCGGCGGGGCGCATCACCGGTGCACTCATGGCACTCGCACCTGAAGAAGACGCGGTCAGCGGTCCCCATCAGGGCCGCCTCTTGCCAAGCCGCCAGGGCTGCCGCCACCGCGCCGGGCCACATGCGGGTGTGTTCGAGGGCGATCACCGCGGCCATGGGACGACGGCCAAGCCCGGGAACATGATGGATCACAGCTCTGTGGGTCCCACACGCCGATCCCCGTGTACGGACCTCGGAAGGGCGCCTACGCGGCATGGCCCTTTCTGATCGATGGCATAACCACGATGATCGCATACGAGGGCGTGTCATCTAAGCCCCCAGCGCCGAGGAAACCCATGCCTCCGGCGGGGGCGCTCCAGCTCCGGGATGATGGCCATGCGCCACGCCGGGGTCGTAGGTGGTTGAGGTGGAAGCCTGATCATCCCGTCCGCCATCGACCCGGGACAAGCCGAGCAGACCAGGGCCACGGGGTCAAGGTCGTTCGTCCAGTGGGGCGCTCCACCTTGACCCCGTGGCCCTGGTCTGCTTCCCCCTCGGGCGGGTCGACAGCAGACGGGATGATCTCAGTGTCACGCTTGTAGTGCCCGCTCGTGCGGGTCCAGGACGCCTGGTGACTCAGGGATGATCTGCCGGAAGGTGTATGGCTTGTGCCTGACCTGTCCAGGGCGGCCTGGTCCTCGACATTGGCCGGGCCGGACGGCATGACTTGATAGGAGCCTGGCAGTTCCCTCAACTGAGATATGTCCGCCGACCAGCCCGGATGTCGTCCCCCTTGTATGAAGGAGACAATGTCCATGATGGTGATCGGTATCGATTCGCACAAGCGCACCCACACCGCAGTCGCCGTCGATGAAGTCGGCCGCAAGAAGGGCGACCGCACCGTCCAGGCCCGCGACCACGGACACGTCCAACTCCTGGTCTGGGCCCGCAAACTCGCTCCCGAAGAGCGCGTGTGGGCGGTGGAAGATGTCCGGCACGTCGCCGGCGGCCTGGTCCGCGACCTGCTGGCCGCCGGCTAGACCGTGATCCCCGTGCCGCCCAACCGCACCGCAGGCGAGCGTCGCGGCGGTCGCGAACGCGGCAAGTCCGACCCGATCGACGCCCTTGCCATCGCACGTCTGGCCCTGCGCGAGCCCGACCTGCCGACCGCGCGACTGGATGAGCAGACCCGGCCGATCCGCCTGCTCGTCGATCACCGTGAGGCCCTCGTCGCCGAGCGCACCAGACTGATCAACCGCGTGATGTGGCTGGTCCACGACCTCAACCCGGACCTGGCGGCCGCGGTGACCAAACTCAAGCAGGTCACCACCCGGCGCAAGCTCACCGCGCAGCTCCAAGCCCTGCCAGCCAGCACGGTCAGCCGCGTCGCGCTAGCGCAGATCGCCCTCATCGACTCGCTCAGCATCGAGATCGACGCGATCGAAAAGGAGCTCAAGCCACTGGTTCAGGCCCGCGTTCCGCGCCTGATGGCGATCGTCGGCGTGAACGTGGTGACCGCCGCCAAACTCCTGGGAGAGGTCGGCGACATCACCCGCTTCCGCAGCTCGGCGGCCTTCGCCCGGCACAACGGAACCGCCCCGATCCCCGTCTGGAACGGCAACGACGACCGTCACCGGCTCAATCGTGGCGGCAACCGGCAGCTCAACACCACCTTGCACCGCATCGCCATCACCCAGGCCCGCTGCCACGAAGGCGCCCGAGCGCTGCTCAAACGGCGCCAGGAAACCACCCGAGACACCACCAAGGGCAGCTTCCGTGTCCTGAAACGGCACCTCTCCGACGTGATCTATCGCGCCCTTGTCCACGACCACGACCAGGCCGCACCCGATCGATTGGCTTCTTAAGGCGACAGTCCACACGGTGGCATCATCTCTGCCTGGCGGGCCTCTTAGCCGTATTCATCCACATCAAGCTCGGCGCCGGTCGAGACCAAGAACCGCACCACTCGGCCGTCCAAGTGCCAGCCCAGCAGTTGATGCTGCCCCGGTATCTTCTCCAAGGCCGGGTCCGGCGAACGCAGGTCCTCCACCTCACCCTCCTCATCGTCGAAGTAGCGAACGACCTGCAAAACGGCACATGAACCGCTGTGACCGCGGTTCAACTCCTCCACAAGCCCGCCGATGGCCTCACTGAACGGCTCAAGCCGGTCAACCACACGAGAGATCATTTCATTGACGGTCAACCCCGGATCGCGGCACGCAACCTTCCAGGCATGCACGGCCGGACGGAGCGGCTGCATGCTTCGGCTCCCTTGGACCATGACTTCGTCCGGGTCCAAGCCGATCCGAGCCGACATCTCCTCAGCCGTGAGGATGTCGCTTCTCATAACGAAGTAGACGTACTGACGGACACGCACACGACGACCCTAACGATCTACAAGCTGATCGGACTTGACATAGGAGCGTCAAGGCAGGCGGGAGCTTGCGCAGGTGCGCCCATCCCAGAAACGCTGCGGTCATGCTCACCGTACGGCAGCTCCTCGACTACCTCGAAGGTCTACCCGACGACACCCCCGTAGTGATCGACGTCCGCCCTGGCGATGAATACGTCCAAGTTGAAGGCGTCACCACCACCAAGGAAAGCGGACCCGGAAGCCACACACCCATGCGCATCGAGCTGGCGACACGCAGAGTTCAGCGAGACGCGATCCAACGAGAGCTTGGCGAACTACGTGCGGCGCTCTGCCACACCCTGGGCAAGTTCCACAGGGAACCTGGTCCCCAAGGGTTGACGGTCATCTCAGTGCTCTCCGACGAGGAGATATTCAACGAGATCCAGAGACTTCGCGCGATCGCCGAGTCCGTTGAGAAGCAGAACTCAGAGCCGTGATCGCCGTGCCATTAGCGTGCCATTAGCTCCAGGGTGGTCACTTCCAAGTAGGTGGCGACGACGTTGGGGAAGCCCAGGCCAGCAGCACGCAAAGCGGATCATGGCTCCTTATAAGCGAGGGGTCACTGGCTCGAACCCAGTACCGCCCACCCAGGTCAGACCACCCTTTTTGGTCGGGTCGAAGATCCGAAACGGTCGCTTGGGAGAGATTCGGAGATGATCTCCTGAGCGATCTTCCGGAAAGGCTCCAAGAGATCATTCGGGAGCGGCACCGGAGACCGTCCATCATGCATCGCCGCCCGCTCCCGAAGCGACTTCTCCCACCGACCCTGTAGGAATCCACGATGCGGCGGATCACTCCAGCGACGTGTGCGAGTAGGTGTCGATGATCCCCGGGAGCTCGTGCCCGAGACGCTCCTCCGTCGCCACCATGGGGATGTCCGTCCTCGTCGTGCCACACCTTGTGGCCGTGCCGAATCCCGTGCACCTTCAACCCGTTCAGGACCGGCAGCCAGGCCACCACGTGATGCAGCTTGGGATGGTAGGACCAAAAGCCGCGTTGCCGCGGCGGGGCGAACTCCTCACCTGGGACGGCGGCGGGCCAGGGGCGCCGTACCCGGCCCGGCCACGGCGCGTCCGCCAGATCAGCAAGGACCGGATAATCGGGACGGGCCCCCGACCCAATTCACGGCTGCTTTGCCGTATGACCCAGCTAAGAGCCGTGAGTGACGCAGATAAACCCGTTGGCCGGCGTACAGATCGGAGCCCGAGAGATTTACGACGAACTCCGCACCGCGTGCGGCAAAGTCGACCAGCTCGGCAGCAAGGCCGACCAGGTGGCGTCCGCTCACGACGACATGCGCAGTGATCTGACCGACCACGAGGCGCGGCTGCGGGTGTTGGAGCGCAGCCGCTGGCTGCTGCCGTCGCTAGCTGCGCTGATCGCTGTGGGGTCGCTCGTTTTGGCCGTCGTGACATTCATGCAAGGAGCGGGGGGACGGCCGGGGGCCGTCGACTCGCGCCCCCACCCTGGCTGACCCGAGGCCAACCGTGTCGCCGCGCCGTGGAAACCCGCGAGTGGGGCCCGTCCGAGGACGACGAAGAGGCGATCCTGGCAAGCCTGTACGACCCTCCCGACGCTGACGGCATCTACCGCGGCGAGAGGGACACGTGACGGCTGCAGGGATGCTCGGTGCGGCGCGCAAGAGCCTCAGCCCGAACTTCGCCGCGGCGACAAGGGCTGGCGCGTGAAGGCCCTCACCTACCTGCTCGCCGCCCGCGGCTTCGCGATCGACAGGGACGCGGTGGACGACACCGTGTTCACCGAGTACCACGAGCCGGGCGTCAAGGGCCTGCAGAACGCTGCGAGCATCGAGGAGGACGGCATCGTCGGCTCCAAGGCGTGGGCTGTGCTGCTGAAGGTCGCATGAGCGACGGCCTGTGGCTGCGTTACTGACCATGGCTAGCCACGCGACCGGTCACGGATGGCGGCTTCGATTCGAAGGCCTACACCTACCAGGGCCACGCCGATGAAGATGGTCACCCAGGGCGAGTCATCAGGGCCGGAGTTTGCCTGGACGACGGCTAGGATGACGCCCCCGACGATGGCGATGAGTCCCGCGAACCCGATGACCTCGGACGTCTCCATGTCGCGGCCGCGAGCCTTGGGGTGTTCTTCTGATTCGGTCACGGCGGAGAGCTTCCCACGCTGATATCAAGATCCGATAGCAGTCGGAAATCCGGCCTACCAGTTCCCATCACATGAGGCCTGCAGCCCTCACCGAGGCGTCCTAGCTGGATGCGGGCGCCTTTCGTGTGTCCCCTGATAGAGGAGCATGCGCTACAAGAGCGCTGCCATCCTGTCCGCTCTCGTCCTCACGTTCGGCATCGGCGGTGCCGCCACCGTGTCGGCCGCCGCGCCGGCCAAGCCGAACCAGTACGGCGTGTGCGTCAACGCCAAGACCGGCGGCATGCGACTGCTGGAGCCGCTGAACCTGCGCCGGTCCCAGTTCAGCAAGTGCAAGAGCAGCGAGCGGCGGGTCTTCCTGCCGACGAAGCACGCCATCCCCGTCGCCCTGCTCGTGCCCGCGACCGTGGTCTTCAAGCGCGGCGGCGCGGTCGAGACATGCACGAAGACGACGGACACCACGCTCACGTACGAGTGCGAAACCGTCCCGCCCCGACCCCCACCCCGACCTGCGCGTACTGAGGAGGACTCGTGATCAAGGTAGGTAGCTTCGCCAAGGCCATCGTGTCGGCGTTCGCGCTGGTACGGCCTCGCTCATCACCGCGATGGGTGACGACGTCATTGTGACCGGCGAGTGGGTCACCGTCGCCCTGGCCGTGCTCGACGCGCTCGGGATCATGTATGTGGCGCTGAACGGTTTGCAGTCGGATCAGCGACAGCCATACTGACAATGCCCTGATAGGGCCGCTCTCGTCTAGTGGCCCGGGACGTGGCCGCGGTAGGGCTTGGCTCCCTGCTGGCTGAAACACCGGTTCGAATCCGGTCGGGAGCGACAGGCCGGGGTCGGTTCGCCTATGGGCCGCCCGGCCCCTCTTTCGTCATTTCTACGCTGGCGAAGATGCGGCGGAGCGTCTGCATCTGATCGGCCCTCAGTGGCGGAGCGTCACCCACGATCCGCGTCAAGGCGTCGATCAGGCCGACCTTCCGAGCGGCGGCCACGACGTGCACGGCGCCCGGCAGCGCGGGCGCTCTGCGTCGGCGGCGCCACCATACGCTCGGCCGCACACTGCACGTGTGGGCTGGTGTCCGCTTCGGCGGAGAGCCATGGATGTTGGCTGGATGGAATGCCGCATAGTCGACACACGCCGAGCCAGACCCGGTACATGGAGGTGTCGATCTACCGGCAAGTGACCAAGGCCGCCGCGAGCACATCTTCTGCAGGCGTTACACGGGCGACCAGCCAACGGCATCCTGTACGCGGTTGGTTAATAATGATCATCGAGTAGGCCCTGCAGAGGAGCGACACCGTGACCCCGCACCAGTGCGCCTGTCCTTCCGCCCCGGAGGGCACCACCAAGCCGTGGAGATGCCCCCACTGCGGCCTGCTGTGGGAGCCGCTCCCCTCATCGCCTGTCAGACAAGCCAAGCGAAAGATCAGTATCAACAAGGATGTCGTCGTCATCACGGTTCTCCTTGCTGCTGGCGCGGTCTGCCTGGGGCTGTTGGCGGTGTCGCTAGAGGCAGCCATCGCCGCCATGTGTGTCATTGGGTTGGGCTCCCTCGTTCAGGCAGCCGTGGGCGCATTCCGCCGAGGCGAGGACCCAGGCCGGATGCTCGGCGGGGAAGACTCCGGATCCGAGCCCGGCGAACCCGAGACTGAAGAGGAAGAAGATCAGGGCGACACTTCAGAAGACGACGAAAAGGAGACCTAACGCGGCCCAGACGCGTCCATCGCCATCTCGGTCCTGATACCACTCGTACTCAGGATCTTGGCCCTTCACGTACGGGCCGAGTCCCTGGGCGTTCGCTTCCGCGCAGGTGCGGTACCTCGGATCGATGCCGCCGGTCTCCTCCCGTGTGGGCTGCCTCGTGGCCTGGGGGCCGTTCTCGCGCGGGAGCCGCGCGGCCAAATTGCGCTGATGCCCATGCCAGAACCTGTCAGACTCGACCCATGGGCAGTGACTGGGCCTCACTTGACGACTGCATCCTCAACTGGGCACACCTCCGTGGCATCCGACTCATTCGTGACAGGTTCGCTTGCTCAATCCCCGAAGCGATCGACTTCTTGGCCGCCCGCATCGAGGAACTGCGGCAGACACGTCCTGAGGATTTTGCGCCCAGGCCCGAAGGCTATGAGTTCTACTCCTAAACTGTGCCCCCGGCGGGGACTCAGCCGGTTGATCGCATGCTCCACAACGTTGCGCTTGGTGTAGTGCTCGCGGTGCAACCCGGGCGGGCGGCCACCGCATCGACAGCGGCGGCCACGGGAGTCCGGGGCCGGCCCGGGCCTACACGCGGCACCCTGATCCTATCCAAGGCAGGCCGGAACTGTCGGCTGTCGCCGTACTGGCCCAGGGTCAGCACCAGCGACAGCGCGCGGCAGCGGTCCGCTGCCGACAGGTGCAGCTTGGTGGTGATCAAGCCACCGCGTGAACCGCCTAAGCATTCGCCGATTTGATCATTGCCGCCAGCCGGTTGCACAGGCTGGTCAGCGTCGATCGCCCCCATATGTCCCCATCGGCTCTCCTCTATCGCCCGCTGGAGGCGGCGGGGTCTGGCGTGGCGCAGTGGCGGCGTGCTGGTGCGCCCGCACGGTGGTGGAGTCCACCGCGACATCGCCGTCGGTGCGGCCGGCCGCCTCCTCGGCGGCCTGCATCGCGGCCACGAGTCGTTGCCAGGTGCCGTCCGCCGCCCAGCGGCGGTGCCGCTTGTAGACGGTCACCCAGCAGCCGTAACGCCTGGGCAGATCGCGCCAGGGCACGCCGGTTCGGGCCCGATACAGCACTCCGTTGATCACCGTGCGGTGGTCGTTCCATCGACCGCCGCGCTTGCTGCCCGCGGGCAGCAGTGGCGCCAGCCGTGCCCACTCGGCGTTCGTCAAGTCACCACGACCCATACGCCAAGAGTGACAAGATGCGCACGCATTGTCAGCAGATCTAAGAAACAGGTCTTGGGTAACCCGTGGCCGAACGCTCCCCGCACGCCACCGTCGACTCGCGCGAGCCAAACCCCCGTCGTACGGCGGTGCCGGTCGGCCCTGGAGGATCTCCCATGCGCCGACCGCTCCTGTCCACCGGGTTCGGGCTCGGGGGCGCGGGGACCCGCCTTTCTGTGGGAGCGGAGCTGCCGAAGGACGCCTCAGACTCCACCCGCTGCGGACACAGCCACTGGGTCGTGGGGGCTGCCGGCGGCTACAACGCGTGTAGGTGCGATGAGTTTTCTGTGCTCATGCCGTCAGTGGTGGACGTCGGCACCTCGCCGACCTACCCCCTGGCAAGGAGCTGCAAAGTGGTTCATATCAGTGCGTCCATATTCCTGACCCTCGACGGAGTCATGGAGGAGCCTCACGTGTGGCATCCCCCATACGCCAGCCAGGAGAGCCTGGCGCTGCTCGATGAGCAGATGGCCAACGCCACCGCGATGCTGCTCGGTCGCCGCACCTACGAGGAGTTCGCCAGTTACTGGCCGCACCAGACGAACGACGTCCCGCTCGCGGAGGCCACCAACGCCATCCGGAAGTATGTGATCTCCCGAATGCTGTCGAAGCCGGTATGGGACAACACCACGGTGCTGACGAAAGGAATGGTCGCCGCCGTGCGCACGCTGGCAGGACGGGAGTCCAGCGTCATCGTGCCGGGTAGCGCTCAGCTCGTTCACGGGCTGCTGCGCGCGGGGCTGCTCAGCGAACTACGGATCAT
The DNA here is from genome assembly GCF_004011505.1 of Nonomuraea polychroma. Taxonomy (NCBI): domain Bacteria; kingdom Bacillati; phylum Actinomycetota; class Actinomycetes; order Streptosporangiales; family Streptosporangiaceae; genus Nonomuraea; species Nonomuraea polychroma. Next base: position 6,451,535 of record NZ_SAUN01000001.1, on the reverse strand, counting down.
GCTCGATCCGCTCGTCGTCGGCCGCGGTCACCGGCTCTTCCCTGAAGGATCAGCCCTCACCGAGCTCCAGTTGATCGACTCGCGCCGACTCCCGCGTGGAGTGACGTATCTGGTGTACCGCCCCGTCGAGGGGACCGATCGCTCGTGACCTGGAGCAGCGACCACACCGGCGCGCACATGGGCGAGGCGGAGCTGGTCGAGGCAGCGCGCCGTGGCGACGACGACGCCTTCGCCCAGATCGTGGCACGCTATCGGCCGGATCTGCGGCTGCACTGCTACCGGATGCTCGGCTCCTTGGAGGAAGCCGAGGACATGACCCAGGAGACGCTGGTACGCGCCTGGCAGGCGCTGGGCCGCTACGAAGGGCGTGCCGGCGTCCGCACCTGGCTGCACCGCATTGCCACCAACGCATGCCTGGACCTGCTCGCACGTCAACAGCGCCGCCGCCGGCTGCTGGCAGAGAGCGGCGCGTCGCAGGTACCCGCCGCCGCGGCGGTGCCGTGGCTGCAGCCGTACCCGGACAGCCTGCTCGACCAGGTCACCGAACCAGCCACCGCCGCGGTGACCCGAGAGACCGTCGAATTGGTCTTCATCGCCGCACTGCAATTCCTGCCGGACGCCCAACGTGCCGCGTTGATCCTGCGCGACATCCTCGGCTGGCCGGCCACGGAATGCGCGCAGTTGCTCGGGGTGTCGGTAGCAGCGGTGACCAGCGCCGTGCAGCGCGCACGGACGAAGCTACGCGAACGCCTCGGCCCAGACAGGTCCCAATGGACAGGCAGTACGACCCTTACTGATCGCGAGGCCGCAGTGCTGAACCGCTACATGAAAGCGATCGAGACGGCGGACGACCATGCCATCGCGAGCCTGCTCGCCCCGACCGTCCGTGTCAGCCACCAAGCGGGCGCCGGGGGCCACTACGGAACCGAACCGATGTGGTACACCGGACGCGAGACCATCCTCGCCCGATGGGCGCCGGCGCTGCACGGCCCGCACAACCTCCGCATGAGGATGGTGGCCACCGCAGCCAACCGCCAGCCCGCCGCGGCTACTTACATCCACATCCCCGGCGATCCCGTATACCGGCCTTTCTCGCTGTCCGTGGTCGCCATCGACAACGGCTTCCTCACCGAACTCGCGCAGTTCGGCCCCGACCTTTTCCCGCTGTTCCACCTGCCCGCCACTCTCGACCCGCCCACCGGCCGGCCGGCGGCCTGACGACCGGACGGAGCCATCTTGCTTCCGCCGGGAGGCGGGCTGTTGTCGAACGAGCCGACGCGCTGCGCGGAAACGGTGCCAATCGTGACTGCGGCGCACACGGCGCGACCACGACGTGGCAGACGTAACATGCTGCTCCTCGAAATGGTCAACCGGAATGGCAGGAACGGTTGACATGAATCAGGTCGCCGGTGCGCGGCGAACTCCCCGTGAGGATGGTGCTGAAACCCCGTTATGAAGCGCATCCGAATGCGCCGGGACGCGTGGCCTCATCATGAGCGCCTGCCGCCCGTCTGTAAAGCATGCACTCAGCGGGCCGGGTGCGTCTCCGTGGCGAGGGCGCGGAGTTGCTCGGCGAAGGCCAGGGCCTGCTCGGAGGTCAGGCGGGGCTCGGCGCCCACGTAGAAGACCACGATGTCGCCCGCGGGCGATCGCACGGCATTGAAAGGAATCATGATGCCGACGATTCTGCCCGGCGATACCGACAATTTCCGGGGGTCGAACCTGCCGGCGGGCTCGCACGTCTTACCGCGCAACGGTATCCGGCGGGCCAGTCGCGCCCTCTGCCCAGATGACCGACTGGGGAGCGGGAAACATGGGCGTCGCACAACGGCCGGAGGTGCTGCCGGTCACGGGCTCAGACCTCAGGGTCGCGCTCGTGCTGGGCGAGCGCGCGCTGCGGGTGAACGGGGATCTGCAGACCGCGCGGCGCTGGTTCGACGTGGCCTATCGGCAGGCGGAGCTGTGCGGCGATCCGATCGCGCTGGCCGCGGCCGCGCTGGGGCTGGGCGGGGTGTGGGCGCACGAGCACCGTACGTCCGCCGACTCCGAGATGGTGCGAGCGCGGCAGCGGCACGCCCTGTCGCTGCTCGATCCCGCGTCACCGCTGGCACTGCGGCTCCGCGTTCGGATGCGAGGTGAGGAGGACTACCGCTCCGGCGAGCACGCGGCCATCACGGGGTTGCTGCGGGAGACGAGGGACTCCGGGGACCCGGTGGCGCTGGCGGAGGCGTTGAGCCTGGCGCACCACTGCCTGCTCGGACCCGAGCACGGGACGACCCGGCTGGAGCTGGCCAGGGAGCTGATCGGCCAGGCCGCGGTCACGGAGCGCCGAGGCGACCTGATGATGGGGTTGCTGTGGCGAACGGTCGACCTCTATCTGGCCGCTGACCCGCATGCAGGGAGGTGCCTGGAGGAGCTGCGCGGCCTGCTGCACGAGCACGCCCATCTCGCGGTGGGCTATGTCGTCAACGCCATCGAGGTCATGCTGACCATCCGGGCCGGACGATTCCGGGAGGCGGAGCAGCTGGCGGGGGAGTGCTTCGAACGCGGCGTCGCGGCCGGCGACATGGACGCCACCGGCTGGTACGGCGGCCAGCTCGGCGCCATCCGCTGGTACCAGGGCCGGGCCGCCGAGCTGTTGCCCGCCCTCCAGGACCTGGTCAGCTCGCCCACGCTCAGCCCGATCGACAACTCGTACGTGGCGGGACTGGCGCTGGCCGCGGCGACGGCGGGGGACCGGCGGTCGGCGGCCGGGCACCTGGCGCGGCTGTGCGGCCGCGACCTGGCGGAGCTTCCCAGGTCGAGCAGCTGGCTGGTCGCGATGTACTGCGCCGTGGAGACCGCGCACCTGCTCCAGGACGCCGCTACGGCGGGGCAGGCGTACGCGTTGCTGAGCCCGTTCGCGGACCTGCCGGTGATCGGCAGCCTCGGCGTGGTCTGTTTCGGCTCGGTGCACCACTCCCTGGGCATGGCCGCGCTCACCATCGGCGACCTGGAGCGGGCGGTCGGGCACCTGCGGGCCGCCGTAAGGGCGAACCTGGCACTGGGGCACTGGCCGGCGGCGGCGCTGTCCAGGTCCCGGCTCGGGCAGGCGCTGGCGCTGCGCGACGGGCCGCAGGACGAGGCGGCGCTCGCCGAGCGGGCCGCGGCCGCGCGAGAGGCGGCGGAGCTGGGCATGGTGCTGCCCGCCGCGGTGGGGTGGGCGGACGGCGCGGGGCAGGCCTGCCGGTTCCGCAGGCAGGGACGGTACTGGCAGGTCGAGCTGGGCGGGCGCGTCGCGCAGGTGGACCACAGCGTGGGCATGGCGCACCTGGCCGTGCTGGTCGCCAATCCCGGTCGCGAGATCCTGGCCACCGATCTCGCCGCGGGGACGTGGTCGCGCGAGGTCGAGTTCAGCTCGGAGCAGCAGGTGCTCGACGAGCCGGCCAGGGACGCCTACCGGGAGCGGCTGGCGCAGTTGCAGGCCGAGATCGACGAGATCGAGGCCATGAACGACGTGGAACGGGTGACGGCGTTGCGGCTGGAGCACGAGTGGCTGGTGGCCGAGTTGTCCGCGGCGACCGGCCTCGGCGGGCGGTCGCGGCCGTTCGCGGGGAGCGAGGAACGCGCCAGGATCGCCGTCGGCAAGGCCATCAGGCGGGCGCTGTCCCGCATCGCGGCCATGGACCCGGTGATGGGGGAGGACCTGCGGGCCGCCGTGCGGACCGGGCTGCGCTGCTGCTACCTCCCCCGGTAGCGCCCGGCCGAGTAACCCCTGCTCAGGCAAGCGGCGAGCTCCATGGTGGAATACAGGGCGGGCAGTGTTGAACAGGAAAGTGAGCCACCCATGGAGAACCGCACGTTGGGACGTACCGGACGTCAGATCGGCGTCGTCGGCCTAGGAGCCTGGCAACTCGGCGCCGACTGGGGCGAGGTGTCCGAGGACGAAGCCTTCGCCACGCTGGGGGCCGCCGTGGACGCGGGCGTCACCTTCATCGACACCGCGGACGTGTACGGCGACGGGCGCAGCGAGCAGATCGTCGGCCGCTTCGCCAAGGGCCACCCGGAGCTCACCGTGGCCACCAAGATGGGCCGGCGGCTGGAACAGATCCCCTCGAACTACGTGATGTCCAACTTCCGCGCCTGGAACGAGCGCTCCCGCCAGAACCTCGGCATGGACACGCTCGACCTGGTCCAGCTGCACTGCCCGCCGACCCCGGTCTATTCGACGGACGCCGTGTTCGACGCCCTGGACACGCTGGTGGCCGAGGAGAAGATCGCCGCGTACGGGGTCAGCGTCGAGACGTGCGACGAGGCACTGACCGCGATCGCCCGGCCGGGCGTGGCGAGCGTGCAGATCATCCTGAACGCGTTCCGCCTCAAGCCCCTGGAACAGGTGCTGCCGGCCGCGCGGGCCGCCGGGGTGGGCATCATCGCCCGGGTCCCGCTGGCCAGCGGCCTGCTGTCGGGCCGGTACGACGAGCACACCACCTTCGCCCCCGACGACCACAGGGCCTACAACCGGCAAGGTGAGGCCTTCGACGTCGGCGAGACCTTCTCGGGCGTGGACTTCTCCACCGGCCTGGAGGCGGTCCGCCGCCTGGCGCCCCTGGTGCCGGAGGGCGTCACCATGGCGCAGTTCGCGCTGCGCTGGATCCTGGACCAGGAGGGCGTCTCGGTGGTCATCCCGGGCGCCCGCAACCCCGCCCAGGCGACGGCGAACGCGGCGGCGGCCTCTGTCGCGCCGCTTTCGGCCAAGACGCTCGACGCGGTGCGGGCCGTCTACGACGAGCTGATCCGCCCCCAGGTCCACCACCGCTGGTAGGCCGACGACAGCACGATCGGCCGGTCAGCCCTTGACGGAGCCGGCCGTCAGACCGCGGACGAAGAACCGCTGCAGGGCCAGGAAGAACAGGATCGGCATGACCATGGAGATGAACCCTCCGGCCGTCACAAGCTGCCACCCCTGGCCCTGCTGGCCCATGAGCCCCTGGACCGCCACCGTGATCGGCTGGTTCTCGCCGGGCCCGATGAAGACGAGCGCGACCAGCAGGTCGTTCCAGACCCACAGGAACTGGAAGATCGCGAAGGACGCGAGCGCCGGCACCGACATCGGCATGATGAGGCGCCAGAACATCGTGAAGTGCGTGGCACCGTCGATCCTGGCCGATTCGAGCACCGCCTGCGGCAGCGTCGCCATGTAGTTGCGGAGGATGTAGATCGCCAGTGACATGCCGAAGCCGATGTGCGCGAGCCAGGCAGCGGGGAACGTCCCGTTGATGCCGAAGTCCCCGTACACCTGCAGGATCGGGACGAGCGCCACGTAGTTCGGCACGACGAGCAGGCTGACGATCACGATGAAGAGCGCGTTGCGCCCGGGGAACCTCATGAACGCGAACGCGTACGCCGCGAACGCCGCGATGAGCAGTGGGATGAACGTCGCGGGCAGGGCGATGGCGAAGCTGTTGACGAAGGCCTGGTCGAGGTTCGCCTGCGCGGTGACCTCGCGGTAGGCGGCGGTCGTGAGGCGCCCCAGCGAGGCCGGGTCGGTGAAGACGGTCCACCAGCCGAGGGAGTTGGCGTCGTCCTTGGTGCGGAACGACGTGATCAGCAAGCCGAGCGTCGGGATGATCCACAGCGTGCAGACGAACACCACTGTGAGCTTGGCGACCGGGGTGGCTTCCCCCCGGCGGAGGGCGCCGCGGCGCGCGGCGGCCCGCCCGCCCGCGGCAGGACGGGCGGCCACACGTTCCGTGATGCTCATCGGCCGGCCTCCTCGGTGCGGAAGTGGCGCACCTGGTAGATCATGATGGGGATGATGGCGATCATGAGCATGACGACGATCGCGGCGGCCTTGCCGTTCTCGAAGTTCGTGAACAGCTCGTTGAAGAACTGCACGCCGATGACGTTCGTGTCGAAGTCGCCGTTCGTCATGACGTAGACGATGTCGAACAACTTCATGACCCCGATCGTCACCGTGACGAAAACCGTGATGATCGTGCCGCGGATCTGCGGGACGATCACCCTGAAGAAGATCTGCCGCTCGCTCGCCCCGTCGATCCTGGCCGCCTCCAGCGTGTCTGCGGGCACGCCCTTGATCGCGGCCGAGAGCAGGACCATGGAGAAGCCGACCTGCGCCCACAGCAGCATCACCATGAGCTCGAGGCTGTTGAACTTGAAGTCGGAGATCTGCAGCCAGTTGACCGGGTCGAAGCCCAGGCCGGTCACGATCGCGTTCTGCACGCCGATCTGCGGCTCGCCGGGCGGGTTCGTCGCGTAGACGAAACGCCAGATGGTGCCTGCTCCGACCGCGGAGATGGCCATGGGCATGAAGATCGCCGTCTTGGCCAGCTTCTCCGCGCGTGGTCTGAGCCGGTCGGCCAGCACGGCGATGCCGAGCCCCAGCGCGATCGTCACCGCGGGCACGATGACGATCCACAGCAGCGTGTTGACCAGGGTGGAGCGGAAGCCGGCCGAGCCCAGTAGCGAGGTGTAGTTGTCGAGCCCCACGTAGGCCGTGCTGTCGGCGTTGGCGAAGCTGAAGTTGATCGTCTGGATGGCCGGGTAGATCAGGTAGAGGCTGATCGCCAGGAATGCCGGGCCGATGTAGACGTACGGCTTGAGGCGGTCCTCCCACTTGCCGGGCAGCAGCCCCACCAGCCGGTTGAGCAGCCAGAACAGCGCCAGGGCGCCGCCCACTCCGGCGATGACGGCCAGGACGGCGTTGATCGTCTTGATCAGCATGGCGGCGCCTCCTCAGCTCGCCGGCCAGCTGCCGTCGATCGTCTTGAGCGCCTGGTCAAGGGACTGCTGGCCGCTGATCCACCCCGTCATGCCCTTCCAGAAGCTGCCGGAGCCGACGGCTCCGGGCATGGCGTCCGAGCCGTCGAAGGCCAGCGAGGTCGAGCCGTACGCGATCTTCGCGATGTCCCTGATCGTGTTCGTGGGGTAGTTGGCGACGTCGAAGTCCTTGTGGGGCGACATCCACGAGCCCATCTTGGCGCCGGCCGTGCCGAAGTCCTTGGTGCTCATGTACTGCAGGAGCTTCTTGGCCGCCGCGTTGTCCTTGCTGAACAGGCCGGCGAGGTCGCCGCCGCCCTCGATGGAGTTCTCGCCGTCTGGGGTGGCGGGCGGGAAGCCGAAGACGCCGACGCGGTTGTCGATGTCGGCCACCACGTCGTCGGGGAAGATGCCCTTCTCGGCGACGAAGTTGCCCTGCTTGAACAGGTAGCAGCCGGGCGGGGTGCGGAACATCGGGTTGCCGGCCGTGCCGAAGTTGTTGCTGGAGATGGACTTGCGGCCGCCCAGGACGTTCCCCTCGGTGAAGGCGATCTTCTCGAACGTTCCGGCGGCCTGGCGGACCAGCGGCGAGTCGAACTTGATCTTGTGGGTGACCCAGTCGTCGTACTTGGCGCGGCCGCCGTACTTCAGCACCAGCTCCTCCATCCAGTCGGTCGCCGGCCAGCCGGTCGCAGGCCCGGACTCGATGCCCAGGCACCAGGGGGTCTTGCCCTCGGAGCGGATCTTGTCGGTGAGCGCGAGGAGCTCGGGGATGGACTTCGGCGCCTCGTACCCGGCGGACTCGAAGGCCTGCTTGGGGTAGAAGACCAGGCTCTTGACGTTCATGCTCATCATGAGCCCGTAGAGCTTGCCGTCCTGGGTGCCGACCTCGAGGGCGCCGGGCGTCATGCTGTTCTTCAGCGTGGGCATGTCGAGGATGTCGTCGAGCGGGGCGAGCTTGCCCTTGGCCGCGAGGTCCTTCATGATGCCGGGCTGCGGGAACAGCGCGATGTCGGGCAGGTTGTTGCCCTGCACCCGGGTGACGATGAGCTGATTGAAGTTGTCCGAGGGCGACCACTTGATCGTGATGCCCTGCTCCTTCGCGTACGGGTCCAGCGACGCCTTCACCGCTTGGAGGAGGCCGCCTCCCATTCCTGTCATGATCTCGACGGTCGTACTGGTGTTCCCGCTGCCGGATCCGGTCTGGGCCGAGCCTCCGTCGTTCAGGCATCCGCTGGTCAGCAGCGCGACCGCGGTGATCGGCGCGAGTGTGGTGAAGAGCTTCTTCCGTCGCATCCATGACTCCCTTGCAGTGACGCGGGCCCCCCTCCAGCGGCCCGCCGGCGCGCCCGTCGGTAGGGGCGCTGACAGCGGCGAGCCCGGCCCCGATATCGAATTGACGCGAGTCAAAAATAGGTATGCTGGACGGAAAAGCTGAACCTTCCAGCCGGTAACATTTACGTAACATGTCGTAGTTGTTGGTCCCCACCCCCGACCTCCAGGACACTTCTCGCATGGTCACCAGAGCTGACGTCGCTCGCCTCGCCGGTGTCTCGACCGGCACCGTCTCGCATGTGCTCACCGGGGCGCGGTCGATCCGCCCCGAGACCCGCCGCAAGGTGCTCGACGCCATGGAACAGCTCGGATACACCCCCAACGCCATGGCCAGCGCCCTCGCCGGGGGCCGCAGCCGGATCATCGCGATCGTCTTCCCGTCCCAGCCGCGCACGATCGTGGGGTCGGACCTGGAATACGTCCTGGCGGCCACCGACGCCGCCCGTGCGCGGGGCTTCCATGTGGTCCTGTGGACCTCCGGACCGGACGACCTGCACGAGCTCCGCCAGCTGGCCAAGGCCGGGCTCGTCCAGGGGTTCCTGCTCATGCAGGTCACGCTCACGGACGAGCGGGTGAAGTTCCTCGAGTCGGCCGGCATCCCGGTCGCGCTGATCGGGCGCACCCAGACGCCCGGCCACGTGCCCTACGCGGACGCCGACTTCACGCAGATCGCGCGCATGGTGGCCGAGCACCTCGCCGGGCTCGGGCACCGGACGATCGGGATGCTCAACGCCCCGTACGAGCGGGGCACGCACGGCATCGGCGCGGCCGTACGTTTCGCCGACGACGTCCGCCGCACGTGCGCGGACCTCGGGCTCGGCTGCACGATCGTGGCCAGCGCGCACACCGTCAGGGCGGGCCGGGCCGCACTGCGCGAGCTGCTGGACGCCGCGCCGGAGACCACGGCGATCATCTCCTACAACTGGGAGGCCACGCTGGGTGCGATGCACGAGGCACGCGCGCTCGGCCGGCCCATCCCCGAGCGGCTGTCGCTCGTGTTGTGCTCCAACGGCGAGCCCGAGTCGACCGACCCTGAGCTGACGACGGCCACCCCGCCCGCCACGGAGATCGCCACCGCCGCCGTGGAGGCCCTCATCGACCACCTGGCCGATCCGGACACCCCGCCGGCACAACGCCTGGTGCCGAGCGTGCTGGTGGAGCGCAACAGCACGGCGCCGCCGTACGGGTCGTGAGCCCCTACGCTGAAGGGCATGATTCGTCCCGCGACCCCTGCCGACGTGCCCGCGATCCTCGACATGATCCACGAGCTCGCCGCATACGAGAAGGCCGCCCACGAGGTCCGCGCCACCGAGGAGGACCTGCACGCCGCGCTGTTCGGTGACCGCCCCGCTGCCTTCGTGCACATCGCCGAACAGGACGGCGAGGCCGTCGGCTTCACCCTGTGGTTCCTCACCTTCTCCACCTGGAGAGGCGTGCACGGCATCTACATGGAGGACCTCTACGTACGCCCCCAGCACCGCGGCGGCGGCCACGGCCTGGCGCTCATGGGGGAACTGGCCGGGATCTGTGCCGAGCGCGGATACCAGCGGCTCGAATGGTCGGTGCTCGACTGGAACGAGCCGAGCATCGGCTTCTACGACAAGCTCGGCGCGCTCCGGCAGGACGAGTGGCTGAAGTACCGGCTGACCGACGAGCCGCTCCGGCGCCTGGCCGGGCGCGACTGAAGCGCCAGATCACACAGGTCACGCACGGTGACGTGACCTGCGTGACACATGCGCTAAACCCCGGCGTGCGTCCTGGGCCTGACGGCCTGGGGCTCCTCGAACCTCTCCATGCGCGGCTCCTCGAAGTCGCGGTGCGTCTCCTCCATGCGCAGCGCGACCCCGATCGCGAAGAACGTGGGCGCCCACTCGCCGACGAAGATCCCCCACCGGTCGGCGCGATCAAGGCCTGCTCGCTCGGTGGTCCGCGAGACCATCCAGGATGCGCAGGCCAGGCCGATCGAGCACAGCCCGGCGAAATACATGTGATTGGACTTGATGCCCATCTTGTGCATTGTTTTGATCATGGTTCCCCCCTTGCTGTGAGAGCTGGTACCCGAGGGGGGAGGCCGTAACCGAAGATTACGAGTTTGTTTCCGCTGTGACGCTTGTGCGGAGCTTGTTACAGCGGTGAATCACATGTAACGAGCGCACAGCCACGGACTGTCAAAGTGCGTAACGAGCCATTCCTACCTTGGAGATCCCCGGACGCCGAGTGTAGGAGAGATCGATGGCGCGCTGGATCGCCGAGTGGCACCCCGATGACCCAGCCTTCTGGGAGAGTTCAGGCAAGCGCGTGGCGCGCCGCAACCTGATCTTCTCGATCGCTGCCGAGCACCTCGGCTTCACTGTGTGGACGTTGTGGAGCATCGTGGCCACCAAGATGGGGGCCTACGAGTTCACCACGGACCAGTTGTTCTGGCTGGTGGCCCTGCCGAACCTGATCGGGTCCGTGCTGCGGATCCCGTACACCTTCGGCCCGGCCAAGTTCGGCGGCCGCAACTTCACCGTGGTGAGCGCGCTGCTGCTGCTCATCCCGGCCATCGGCCTCGGGATCGCGGTCAGCGACCCGAACACGCCGTATTGGCTGTTCCTCGTGATCGCGGCCCTCGCCGGATTCGGTGGCGGCAACTTCGCCTCCAGCATGGCCAACATCACCTACTTCTACCCCCGTAGCAAGCAGGGGGTGGCGCTGGGGCTGAACGCCGCGGGCGGCAACATCGGCGTCAGCTCCGTGCAGCTCGTCATGCCGCTGGTCATCGGCTCGCTCGGGCTGGCCGCCGCCGGCTGGTTCTGGCTTCCGCTCATCGTCGTGGCCGCCGTCTGCGCCTGGTTCTTCATGGACAACCTGACCAGCGCCAAGGCCAGCCCGCGTCAGCAGCTCGCGGTGGCCGGCAAGGCCCAGACGTGGATCATGTCGTTCCTGTACATCGGCACGTTCGGCTCGTTCATCGGCTACTCCACCGCGTTCCCGCTGCTCAGCAAGAGCCTGTTCCCCGAGGCTCCGTTCGCGGTCGTGGCGTTCGTCGGGCCGCTGGTCGGCTCGCTGATCCGGCCGGTCGGCGGCTGGCTGGCCGACAAGCTCGGCGGCGCCCCCGTCACCCTGTGGAACTTCGCCGTCATGGGCGGCGGCGTGCTGCTGGTCTGGGCGGCCAGCTCCTCCGGCAACTTCTGGTTGTTCTTCCTGTCCTTCCAGCTGCTGTTCCTCACCGCCGGCATCGGCAACGGCTCCACGTACCGCATGATCCCGGCGATCTTCCAGGCCAAGGCCGTGGCCGAGCGCGGTGAGAGCGAGGAAGCCCTCCTGTACGGCAAGCGGCAGGCCTCGGCCGCCATCGGCATCATCTCGGCCGTCGGAGCGCTCGGCGGGTTCCTCATCAACCGGGCGTTCGGAATGGCGTTCGCGGCGGCCGGCACCCCCGCCCCCGCCTTCCTCGCCTTCGGGATCTTCTACGCCTCGTGCTTCGCGCTCACCTGGTGGTGCTACACGCGCAAGGTCGGCGTGAAGGTCGTGGCCAGCCTCGCCCACGCCCGGGTCTGATCGTGACTGACGCGGTGAAGACGCACTGCCCGTACTGCGCTCTGCAGTGCGGCATGGAGATCAGTCCTGAGCTGGCCATCAAGCCCAGGACCGACATCCCGGCCAACGCCTCGGGCGCGCTGTGCCAGAAGGGATGGACGGCAGGCGAGCTGCTCACCAACGGCGAGCGCCTGACCACCCCCCTCCTGCACGGCGAGCCCGCGGAGTGGGATGTGGCGCTCGACTACGTCGCGTCCCGGTTGTCCGCCATCCGCGCCGAGCACGGCCCCGACGCCGTGGCCGTGTTCGGCGGGGGCGGCCTGACGAACGAGAAGGCCTACACGCTCGGCAAGTTCGCCAGGGTCGCGCTGGGCACCAGCCAGATCGACTACAACGGCCGCTTCTGCATGTCGTCGGCCGCCGCGGCATCGATCAAGGCGTTCGGCATGGACCGCGGGATGCCGTTCCCGATCACCGACCTGGCCGAGGCCGACATCGTGCTGCTGGCCGGCGGGAACGTCGCCGAGACCATGCCGCCGTTCGTCCGCCACCTGTCGGGCCCGCGCATGATCGTCATCGACCCGCGGCGCAGCCAGACCGCCAAGCTGGCCTGGCTGCACCTGCAGCCCACGCCCGGCACCGACCTGGCGCTCGCGCTGGGGCTCCTGCACATGCTGATCGCCGAAGAGCTCGTGGACGAGGAGTACGTCGCCGCCCGCACCACCGGGTTCGACGAGGTACGCACCTCGCTCGCCTCCTGGTGGCCGGAGCGGGTCGAGCGGATCACCGGGGTGCCCGTCTACCGGATGCGGCAGGCCGTCCGGGCCATGGCCGCGGCCGGCAAGGCGTACATCCTGACCGGGCGCGGCGCCGAGCAGCACGCCAAGGGCACCGACACCGTCACCGCGTTCATCAACCTCGCCCTCGCGCTCGGCCTGCCGGGCAGGCACGGCTCCGGCTACGGCTGCGTGACCGGGCAGGGCAACGGGCAGGGCGGCAGGGAACACGGCCAGAAGGCCGACCAGCTGCCCGGCTATCGCAAGATCGACGACCCGGCGGCACGCGAGTACGTCGCCGGCGTGTGGGGCGTGCCCGCCGAGTCGCTGCCGGGGCCGGGGCGGTCGGCGTACGAGCTGCTCGACGCCCTCGGCACCCCGGAAGGGCCGAAGGCGATGCTGCTGTTCGGGTCCAACCCGGTGATCTCCGCGCCGGCCGCGGAGCACATCGCCGAGCGCATCGCGTCGCTGGATCTGCTCGTGACCTGCGACTTCGTCATGTCGGAGACCGCGGCGATGGCCGATGTGGTCTTCCCGGTGACGCAGTGGGCCGAGGAGACCGGCACCATGACCAACCTCGAGGGCCGCGTCCTGCTGCGCAACCGGGCCGTCACGCCGCCCGAGGGCGTCAGGAGCGACCTGGACGTCCTCGCCGGTCTCGCCGAGCGGCTCGGGCACCGCCTGGAGACCGACCCGCCCAAGGTGTTCGACGAGCTGCGCCGCGCCAGCAAGGGCGGGGCCGCGGACTACTCCGGCATCACCTACGAGCGCATCACCGAGGAGAAGGGCGTGTTCTGGCCCTGCCCCTCGACCGAGCACCCGGGCACGCCCCGGCCGTTCCTCGACTCCTTCGCCACTCCGGACGGGCGCGCCAGGTTCGTGCCCGTCCAGCACCGGCCGGCGGCCGAGGAGACCGACGAGGACTACCCCGTGTACCTGAGCACGGGACGGGTGCTGGCGCACTACCAGAGCGGCGCGCAGACCCGCAGGATCGCCTCGCTCGTCAAGGCCGCGCCCGAGCCGTTCGTCGAGATCCACCCGGACCTCGCCGAGCAGCTCGACATCACGGCCGGTGACGTGGTGCGGGTCAGCAGCAGGAGAGGCGAGGCCAAGGCCGTCGCCAGGATCAGCGACGCCATCAGGCGCGACACCGTGTTCATGCCCTTCCACTGGGAGGGCGCCAACCGGCTCACCAACCCGGCCCTCGACCCGACGTCGAGGATGCCGGAGTTCAAGGTCTGCGCGGTCAGGGTGGAGAGGGACTCATGAGGCTCGTCGTCGTGGGGAACGGGATGGCCGGATCGCGGCTTGTCAGCGAGGTGCGCACCCGCGACCCCCACATGAAGATCACCATTTTCGGCGCGGAGACGTGCCAGCCGTACAACCGGGTGCTGCTGTCCAACGTGCTCGCCGGCAGCTCGCGCCCGGAGCAGGTGCGGCTGCTCGACTCCTCCTGGTACGCCGCCCACAACGTCGAAGCCGCTTTCGGCAGCGCGGTCGCCCACATCGACAGGGACACCAGGCACGTCGTCACCGAGGACGGGCGGCGCGAGCCGTACGACCTGCTGGTGCTGGCCACCGGCAGCGACGCCATCGTGCCGCCGATCCCCGGCGTGGAGCGGGCGATCCCGTTCCGCACCCTCGACGACTGCGAGCGCATCATGCACAAGGCCGAGCAGGCCCGCCGGGCGGTGGTCATCGGTGGCGGGCTGCTCGGCATCGAGGCCGCCCGCGGCCTGGCCGGGCGCGGCCTGCCCGTCACGCTGCTGCACCTGGCCGGGCACCTCATGGAGCGCCAGCTCGACGTCGAGGCCGGCGAAGTGCTCGGCGAGACGCTGGCCGGGCTCGGCGTCGACATCCGCACCGGCGTCTCCACCTCGTCCGTGGACGACGACGGCGTCCGGCTCGACGACGGCGAGCTGATCGAGGCCGATCTGGTCGTGCTGGCCTGCGGCGTGCGCCCCATCACGGGCCTGGCCGCCGAGGCCGGGCTGGAGGTGCGCCGCGGCGTCGTCGTGGACGACGAGCTGCGCACCGACGACCCGTCGATCTTCGCCATCGGCGAGTGCGCCGAGCACGACGGCACCGTGTACGGCCTCGTCGCCCCCGCCTGGGAGCAGGCCTCCGTGGCCGCCGACGTCATCACCGGCGGCAAGAGCCTCTACCGCGGCTCGCGGCTCGTCACCCGGCTCAAGGCCAGGAGCGTCGAGCTGGCCGCCATGGGCGAGACCCACCTCACCGAGGAGCACGCCGAGGTCGTGCGCTTCAGTCACCGGGCCCGCGGCACCTACCGCAAGCTCGTCATCCGCGACGGCCGCCTGGTCGGCGCGATCGTGCTGGGCGAGAGCGACGCCGTCGGCACGCTCACCCAGCTCTTCGACCGTGGCGGGCCGGTGCCGGGGGATCGGGCGGGGCTGCTGTTCCCCGGGTTGTCGTCGGCGACGCCCGTGGCCGACAGCCCGACGCTCATGCCCGACGCGGCCAAGGTCTGCCAGTGCAACAACGTGACCAAGGGTCAGATCAGGGCGTGCTGGGAGGCGGGGGCGCGCGACGTGGCCGGCGTCGCGGCCGCGACCAGGGCCACCACCGGGTGCGGAACCTGCCGCGACGCCGTGGAAGGCATCGTGAGCTGGCTGTGCGAGCAGGAAGGGATTTCAGTATGAGCAGGATCGTCGTCGTTGGGTACGGGCCGACGGCCCACCGGCTCGTCGAAACCCTCACGAGCAAGGGCTTCGACGGGCGGATCACCGTGATCGGGGAGGAGCCCCGGCCCGCGTACGACCGGGTGGCCCTGACCTCCTACCTGTCGGGCACCACCGCGGAAGACCTCACCTACGACGTGCCCGCGGGCACGGTGACCAGGCTGAACACCCGGGTCACCGTCATCGACAGGGACGCCAAGCACGTGGTCACCGCCGACGGTGACACCGAGCCGTACGACGTGCTCGTGCTGGCCACCGGCTCCGCGCCGTTCGTCCCGCCGGTGCCCGGGGCCGAGCACGCCTTCGTCTACCGCACGCTCGAGGACCTGGACGCGATCAGGGTGGCCGCCAAGGACGCGGCCGAAGGCGTCGTGGTCGGCGGCGGGCTGCTCGGCCTGGAGGCCGCCGACGCGTTGCGGGCGCTCGGGTTGAAGGCGCACATCGTCGAGATGAGCCCGTGGCTGATGCCGCGGCAGGTCGACGAGGGCGGCGGCTCGGTGCTCAAGCAGCACATCGAGGGGCTCGGGCTGAGCGTGCACGCCGGGGCCGGCGTCCAGGAGATCGTCACCGACCACGACGGCCAGGTCACCGGGCTGCGCAAGCCGGACGGGACGCTCGTGGAGGCGCAGGTCGTGGTGTTCTCGGCCGGCATCCGGCCGCGGGACGAGCTGGCCAGGTCGAGCGGGCTGGAGGTGGGCGAGCGGGGTGGCATCGTGGTCGACTCCGCGATGCTCACGTCCGACCCCGCCATTTACGCCGTGGGCGAGTGCGCGCTGGCCGGTGGGATGATCTACGGACTGGTCGGGCCGTGCAACACGATGGCCGAGGTGGCGGCCGACCGGATCATGGGCGGGTCCTCGACATTCGAGGGCGCCGACATGTCCACGAAGCTCAAGCTGCTCGGCGTGGAGGTCGCGCAGTTCGGGTCCATGACCGGGGCGCTGGACGTCACCTACATGGACCCGGTGGGCGGCGTCTACAAGAAGCTGTTCATCAGCGACGACGCGCAGACGCTGCTCGGCGGCATCTGCGTGGGCGACGCCTCGCCGTACACGCAGCTGCGGCCCTTCGTCGGCAAGGCGCTGCCGGCCTCGCCGTCCGACCTGCTCTTCAGCGGTGCCGGAGCCAACCTGGACCTGCCGGACGAGGCGCAGGTCTGCTCCTGCAACAACGTGTGCGCGGGCGACATCCGCACCGCCATCGCCGACAAGGGCTGCACCGACGTCCCCGGGCTCAAGGCCTGCACCCGCGCCGGCACCACCTGCGGCAGCTGCGTGCCGATGCTCAAGCAGCTGCTGGAGAAGTCGGGCGTCGAGGTCAGCAAGGCGCTGTGCGAGCACTTCACGTACTCGCGGGCCGAGCTGTTCGACATCGTCCGCGTCCGCAACATCACGACGTTCTCCCAGCTCATCACCGAGCACGGGCAGGGCAGGGGCTGCGACATCTGCAAGCCGGCCGTGGCCTCGATCCTGGCCTCGCTGCACAACGGGCACGTGCTGGAGGGCGAGCGGGCCGCGCTGCAGGACACCAACGACGCCTTCCTGGCCAACATGCAGAAGAACGGCACCTACTCGGTCGTGCCGCGCATCCCCGGCGGCGAGATCACCCCGGAGAAGCTCATCGTGATCGGCGAGGTCGCCCGCGACTTCGGCCTCTACACGAAGATCACCGGTGGGCAGCGGATCGACCTGTTCGGCGCCCGCGTCGACCAGCTGCCGGAGATCTGGCGGCGGCTGGTGGAGGCCGGGTTCGAATCCGGGCACGCCTACGGCAAGGCCCTGCGGACGGTGAAGTCCTGCGTGGGCTCGACCTGGTGCCGCTACGGCGTGCAGGACTCCGTCGGCCTGGCCATCGCACTGGAGCTGAGGTATCGCGGCCTGCGCTCGCCGCACAAGCTCAAGTCCGCCGTCTCCGGCTGCGCCCGCGAATGCGCCGAGGCCCGGTCGAAGGACTTCGGCATCATCGCCACCGAGAAGGGCTGGAACCTGTACGTCGCCGGCAACGGCGGCTTCAAGCCCCGCCACGCCGACCTGCTGGCCGGCGACCTGTCCACCGAAGAGCTCATCAGGACCATCGACCGGTTCCTGATGTTCTACATCCGCACGGCCGACCGGCTCCAGCGCACCTCGACCTGGCTGGAGTCCCTGGAAGGCGGGCTCGACTACCTACGGGAGGTGATCATGGAGGACTCGCTCGGGATCTGCGCCGACCTCGACGCGCAGATGGAGCACCACACCGCGACCTACGCCGATGAGTGGGCCGCCACCCTGGACGACCCGGAGAAGCTGAGCAGGTTCGTCAGCTTCGTCAACGCACCCGGCGTCCCCGACCCGTCGATCGTCTTCGAGCAGGAGCGCGGCCAGATCAAGCCGGTGATGGCCCGATGAGCTGGACGCCGATCTGCGACTACGACAAGCTGCTGCCGGAGCGCGGCGTCTGCGCACTGGTGGACGGCCGGCAGGTGGCCGTCTTCCGGACCTACGACGGCACGCTGCACGCGCTGGACAACCTCGACCCGTTCAGCGGGGCGTACGTGCTCTCGCGCGGCATCGTCGGCACCAGGAAGGGGGAGCCCACGGTGGCCTCGCCGCTGCACAAGCAGGTGTTCTCGCTGGTGTCCGGCGTGTGCCTGGACGAGAAGGACGTGGCGGTGCCCGTCTATTCGGTACGGGTGGCCGGCGGGCACGTAGAGGTGAGCGTCTAGGACGCACGAGGACCAGGCCCAAGCCGTTCGCTCGCACGACGGCTTGGGCCTTTTTCGCTGGCTCGTCAGTCCCTGCCCGTCTCCGCCGGTGGGTAGACGTGCGGGCTGCGGTGGGCCGCAGGCAGCACACAGCGCCGTCCCGCCTCCACGCTGTCACAGCGCTCGGCGTCCTCGCGCTGGGGGAGAGGCTCGGGGTTCACCTGTGTACGCGACACTGGACGGACGCTATCGGCGACACTCGGTGCTCTGGTCTCGTAGTGGCAACGATCGCAGCTCTGAACGGTCTCGCTAAAACCGGTCATTTGGTCTAGTAATACCGGTCGAGGTAAAGGAGGCGTGCAAAGTGCCTAAATCGCGCATTCGGCCACGAGTGTCGCGGGCATCTAGCGGCCATGAGCACGATTTCTCAGCGCAGGGCGCTTCTGATGGCCGCGATCATTCCCGCCATGCTGCTGGCGGGCTGTGCCGCGGGGGGTAGCGGCACTCAAGCCATGAAGGGGGCGGCGAGTCCGGCGACGCCGACCGAGGACATGATGTCGCCACCAGAGGAAACGCCAACCGAGACGGACGCCACCGACACCGCCTCGCCGGGCGCCGCCGAGCCGCGGCAGGCCGTCGAAGGGTTCTTCAACGCGCTCAAATCGGGGAACCTGGACCAGGTCGCAGGCGCGTTCGCCGACGACGCGGTGGTCGCCGTGGACGGGCAGGCCACGGCGGAGGGCACCGACGCGATCCGCACGCTCTTCCAGGGCAAGCTCAACGAGATGAAGCAGGCCACCCACACCATCGAAGAGGACCGCACGCTCGGCACCGAGGACGCCGTCGTCACCGCGACGAGCAAGCAGGGGCAGGCCAACCTCCGCGAGCTGTTCCTGCTCTCCAAGGACGGCGAGCAGTGGAAGATCTCGCACTACATGAACAACCAGGCCGGCTGAACGCCGGGGGAGCGGCGCTAATGCTGCGCCGTGTCGCCGGGGATGCGGGGCGTGATTCGCTGCTGGTCGACCAGTGCGAGATAGACGGCGAAGGCGCCCCGCGCCCACATGTCGGCTTGTCGCGTGGTCAGCCTGATCTCCTCGCCCTCATGCGAGACGATCACATATCCGCCCAGAGGCATCCGGCGCCATGCGACGAGGACGTTTTCGTAGACGAGCACGTCGAGCATCGCACCCAGGTATCGACGTCCGGCGGCGGACACGGCGTAAGCCTCCTCGCTCCTCGCCGAATTCTCGCCTTGCCTCCATTGTGCGCGTCGTATCGGAAAATGGCGCGTTTTCTGGAACCTCGTCCTCCCAGGCGGTGTATCACCGTCGGAGGTGGTCCCATGAAGAGGATGCTGGCGGTGTTACCCGCCATGTTGGCCGCCATGGTGGCGGCTCTGGTCACAGGGACTGTTCCGGCCGGTGCGGCGGGGAATTGGGCGGTCACGTACATGGATCCGCTGCCGGGCGGCCTCGCCGGCGGCAAGCCGTACACGCTGGGGTTCTGGGTGCTGCAGCACGGCAACCACCCCTTCGAGGGGGAGCTCGGGACCGTCGGGCTGCGGCTCACCGGGGAGGACGGGAAGAGCTTGATGTTCGAGGGCACAGCCCTTCCCGAAGCGGGGCACTACGCCACGTCGGTGGTCGTGCCGGAGGGCGTGTGGAAGGTCGAGGGCATCCAGGGGATCTTCCAGCCGCACGAGGTGGGAGACCTCAGCGTGCCGGGCGGGCTGAAGGTCAAGCCCGTGCAGCAGGGGCCGATCGAGGCCTTCGTGCAGCAGCGGACGGACTACTGGGATGCCGTGCGCCCGCCAGGGTTCCCTGACCTGCCCGGCGACAAGGTGACGGTCCGGACCGGCCAGGGACTGCCCACGGCGGCGCCTCCGGTGGAGACGGCGGCGCCTCAGCAAGCGACGGCGCCTGAGCAAGCGGCGGCGAAGGAGCAGGCGCGGGGCTCCGGTGGGGTGCCCGCCTACACCCTGGCGCTCGCGGCCCTCGGAGGCGCGCTGCTCGCGGTGGCGGCGCTGCGCCTTCCCCGGCGGAAGGACAGAAAGGACGACCGGCAGGATCCGCCCGTGGACTCGTCGTCGGAGACGATCGTCATCGGCTAGCGCATCCTCACGATGAACCGGCGGATCTTGCGGAGGTCGCGTAGCCGGTGCTCGTACGTCGCACCGGTGAACAGCAGGAACGCGCCTGCCAGCGCGATCGGCACCCAGCGTGGGCCCTCGCCCATCAGCTCGGCGAGGGCCGGCGCGAACTCGTGCGCCGCCGTCACCACCAGCACCGCCCCGCCGAGGATCAGTGGCGCCTGCAGCCGCGCCCATGCCCCGGCCATGGTCGCGGCGAAGGCGGCCACGCCCAGCAGCAGCGGCCTGGTCAGGCCGGGGTCGTTCCAGGCCGCGTACGCGCTCGGCAGGAACGTCAGCGCCAGCGCCGTGCCGTAGCCGAGCCAGGAGGACATTCCGGGATCGCGCCGCCTGGCCAGCCACGCCGCCACCAGCCCGGCCACGGACAGGGAAACGGTGTACGCCTCGGGAGCCGTGACGTCCGAGATCGCCAGCCGGAGCCAGAGGGCGAACTGCAACAGGATGAGCCCGCCCCAGGCGACCGGCCGTCGATCGGGCCGCAGGGCGACGGCGAGCGCGAGCACGCCGGTGCAGGTCAGTGCGAGGCTCAGCCAGTCGGGGTCGGCCTGGGTCAGGATCAGCCCGATCGCGGCCAGGGACCACCCGGGCACCTCCACCGCGACCGCCACACCACCCCCGGTTCCTGTCCCCGGTGCCGCCGCATCGCCGTCGTCGGCGGCGGGGCGGCGGGCCAGGGCGGCGGACACGACGGCGGACAACGCCGCGACGGCGAGTGCCCCGAAGCCCGCCCCCTCCGCCCGGAACCCCGCCGACAACGCTGAGGCGATCGCCAGCGCGCCCGTCGCGACGGTGGCCGAGGCGGCGGCGCCGGTACGCGCCTTGTCGTTGCGGGCCAGGACCGCGGTCACGACTCCCAGCACCGCGACCCCGGCCGGCACCACCAGCGTGGACGTCTCCGCGTCCAGCGACCAGACGACCAGATGCACACCGAGGCCGACCGCCAGCACCCCGGCGGCTCCCGCCCGCGGGCCGAGCGCGGCCTGCGCGGCCAGCGCCACCAGCATGACCCCGTAGAACGCCAGTGTCCCCGGGTACGGCAGGTCCGCCACGGCGGGCACGAGCACGAGGCACAAGGCCGCCCCCACCGTGGCCGCCGCCCGCCCGGCGAGCGCCCCGGCCAGCCCTCGAGCAACGATCACGCCGGTGACCGCCACGAAGACCCCCACCCCCAAAGCGGTCTCCACCCCCGACAAAGCGAACCCCTCCGGCTCGAACTCGAGCGGCTCCCCCCGCGGCCCGACCCACACATGGGCCAGCGCGCTGGTGGACCACCCATCGAACCGCTCGCCCCACGGATGGCCGGCCCCTGCGTAGGGCCGCAGCAAAACCGTCCCCCAACTCGCCAGATGCGGCAGGACGGCCGCCCCCGACACCACCCCCGCCAGCACGTACGCGCCCGTCCTCGTGCTGTTCCGCAGCCGCCCCGCCGCACCGGCCAGTGCGAGCGCGCCCACCGCCAGCACCAGCGACAGCCGTGCCGGATCATCCCCGGTCAGCACCATGGTGACCAGCCACAGCACCAGCGCCGTCGCACCCGCCGGGGCCGCGACGGCGCCGGGCAGGACCGGCAGCGCGGCGGCCCGCGACAACAGCACCGCCACCAGCAGCAGGACCAGCGCGGCGTTCTCGGGGCCGAGCCCACCGCCGAGCGCGGCGGCCACGCTCTCCGCCCCCACGGCCAGCCCGGTCACGGCCGAGGCGACGCTCGTGACCGGCGAGCCCTTGCCCCGGATCGCGCAGAACACGCCGGTCACCACGATCGCCGCCAGCACGGCGAGCGTCGCCGTACGGTCGGCCAGCGACCAGGAGACGGCCAGCGTCGCCGTCCACAGCCCGGCGCTGCCCACGGCCGACCGGCTCACCGCCGACCAGAGCGCCAGCCCGGCCGTGAGCGCGACGAGGAAGGCCAGCGCCGTCCAGTACGGCAGGTCCGCCGCCACCGGCAGCGTCGTGGCCGCCAGCGGGAACACGATCCTCGCCACCCCCATCGCCGCCGGCCTCCCCCAGCGTGCCCAGGCGGCGAGCGTCCCGGCGGCGCCCGCCAGCACCAGCACGGGGAGCAACAGGGGCTGCTCCTGCCACGGACCCGAAGGGCTGAGCGCCTGCCTGGCCCCTTCCGCGGCGCCCGCCCACGCGTGCGTCACCCATTGGTACGGGCCCACGAGCGCCGGCACGACGGCCGTGCTCACCGCCAGGGGCGCGAGTGCGGCCAGCACGCACGCCTCGATCGCCGCCGCCGTGCGCCACGGGCCCCTGGGCCGCCGCCACGCCGAGGCCGCCGCCAGGACCGCGCCGATCGCCAGCACGAGCGACACCAGCTCACCGCGCATGCCCTGCTGCGCGAGCGTGAACAACCCCACGGCCACGGCCGCGGCCTCGACCGCCGTACGCCCGCCCGGCTTGACCGTCCTGGTGAGCCGGTCCAGGCAGCCGAGCGCGAGCGTGACGGTGGTGCGGCGCGCCCGTACGACGGCGGCCGCCAGCTTGCGGGACGGCCGCGTCACGACCAGCGTCGCCGCGCGGACGCCGAGCAGCACGAACGCCGCCGCAGGCCGGTTTTCGAACAACCCCCAGACGAGCAGGCCCGCCGCCAGCGTCGCCCCGGCGCCGCCCACGGCCTGCACCGCCTGCGGGCGGGCGGCGACGGCACCGGCCGCCAGAATCAGCATGAGCCCGGCCGCCACCCCGATGGTGGCCTCCCGATCGGCCACCGCCCAGCACATCGCCAGCACGGCCACATACCCGCCCAGCCACAGCGCAGTCCGGCCGTGCGGCGTCAGCGTCCCCGGCGTGCCGGTCTGCCGGGCGGCCGTCAGGAGCAGCGCGCCGGCCAGGGCGACGAGCACCGCCAGCGCCGCCTCGTACGGCATGCCCGTCGCCACCGGGGTCGTCAGCACGGCGAGCGAGACGAACTCCAGCCGGACCGTGCGGCGGACCCCGGCGGTCCACGTCTGAGCCCTGGACGGCACCAGGGTCACCGCCAGCGCCACCGCACCCATCACCAGCGGGGTGGCGGCCGTGTCGTTCCACAGGGAGTCGTCGGGCCCGAGCACGTTCGCGGCAAGGCCGCCCACGTCCGACCAGACCGACGACAGCCAGGTCAACGGCGCCAGCGCGGCCGTGGCCACGGCAGGCACCTTCGACAGGACCGAGGCGACCAGAGCCAGCACGGCGCCGGTACGCATGCCGTCGCGCAGCCGTACCGGGAAGGTGAGCGTGGCGGCGAGGACGAGGCACGCGCCGTACGCGGTGACGGCGGCCTGCCAGGAGGCGGGCACCAGCGACGCGGGCACCACGCAGATCGCGCCCATCGCGGCGAGAGAGCCGCAGGTGGCGATCAGCTGGCGTGCCGCCTGCCCGCGTGTCGAGGCAGCCCAGAGCAGTGCCACCACGGAGGCGGCGGCCAGGATGAGGGCGGCGACCGGCGGCGGCGTCGTGGACCAGGGGTCGCCGCCGCCGATCTCCTGGAGCAGGATCAGGCCTGTGCCGAGGAGCCAGGCGAAGGAGCCCGCGACGGCCGCGGTCACGTACTCGATGGCCGCTCGCGTCCGGCGGGCCCACTGCCACAGGATCAGGTCGACGGCGGCGGTCGCGATCAGCGCCGCGTGGTACCAGGCCGATCCGGTGTGGCCCTCCGCCTCCATGGCGAGTCCGGCCAGCGGGAGCGGCACCTGGGCCAGGACGATCGCGACCGGGGTGGGCAGGCGCAGCGGGGCCCACCAGCCGTACAGTGCCCAGCCCAAGGCGAGCGCGGCACCGCCGAGCGACAACCCCCAGAGCGGGTCCAGGCCCGGCCCGCCGGATGAGCCGCCGCCGTCGAAGACCTGCATGACCGCGACGCCGTCCAGAGGGACCAGCACGAGGCCGACCAGGGCCACGGTCTCGGCGGTCGCGACCAGCCGGCGGCGGGCCAGCAGCCAGGGGGCGGCCAGCACGGCGAGCGTGAACACGCTCAGGATGAGCGCACGCAGCGCGGGGACCTGCCAGCTCACCAGCGTGAACACCACGGCGGCGATCGACAGGAGCACGCCGCCGAGCAGCAGCAACAGGTTCTGCACCGCCCGATGCGACAGATCCCGCCGTGGCGCCTTCCCACCGGTCTCGACCCTCGCTTCCGCGCCGTGCCGAGCTTCCGCGCCGTGCCGAGCGTCCGTGCCGGTCCGCGCGCCCTTGTCGGTCCGCGCGCCGGCGTGCGTTGTGGCGGCGTGCGTTGTGGCGGCGTTCGTTGTGGTGGTGCCGGTCGCAGAGGCGGTGGCCGGCGTCCCGGTGTCTGTGGCGCGCGTCCGATCAAAGTGGGCGGGTGCGGGCGCTCGGCTGGCGGCGCGCAGGGCGGCGAGGGCCTCGTCGCGGCGGGTCACCAGCGCCGCCCGGCGCTCCTCCCACTCGGTGAGCGCGGCCACCGCGGCGAGATAGGCGTCGGCGGCGGGGCCGCGCAGGAGCAGCCGGCACTCGGGACAGGCGGCAGGCAGCGGGCGGCCGGGCAGGGCAGCACCGCTCCTCGGCACGGCGGCGTCGGGCCCTGGCGGGGCGGTACGGGGCCGGGGCGAGGTGGTGCGGGCGCCGGGTAGAGCCGGGTCGAGGCCGGGCAGCATGGTGCCGCAGCCGGGACAGGTAGGCGTCGTCCCATCCATGCGGTGAACCTCCCGAAGATCGGGTCGTTCACGACCTTGCCGCACGAGATCACGCTTTGTCTGGTAATCAGAAAAGCCGCTATGCGCTCGTGACAGAAGCCGGCGGGCGCGGCGTCAGAGCTCGCGTTCCTGGGCGTCCAAGATGGCGACCGACACCGCGACCGCCCGCGCCGGGTCCCCGTCCTCGATTGCCCGCAGCAACTCCCCGTGCGAGGTGTCCGGCTCCAGCATCGCCTCCTCCTGATCCCGCACACTGTCGCGCAGCGCGTCGCTCATGCTCCGGTAGAGGTCGGCAAGCAGCGCGTTGTGCGCCGCGTCGGCCACCAGCACATGGAAGGCGACGTCCGCGTCCGCGTAGCCGTCCAGATCGCCGGCCCGCCCCGCCGCGTCCCGCCGGGCCAGCGTCTCGCGCAGCGCGACCAGGTCCTCCTCGGTGCGCCGGCCGGCCGCCAGGCGGGCCGCGACGAGGTCGAGCCCGCGGCGCACGTCGATGATGTCCATGGCGGCCGCCGTGTCCAGCCGCCGGCGCAGCGCGACCTTGGACTCGTCGGTGGCGGTCACGTACGTGCCGTCGCCCTGCCGGGTGTGCAGCAGCCCGGCATGGGCCAGCACCCGGACCGCCTCGCGCACGGACAGCCGGCTCATGCCCAGGCTCTGGGCGAGCTGGCTCTCGGACGGGATCTTCGTGCCGACGGGCCACGCCCCGCGGGCGATCTCCCGGCGGAGCTCGTCGATGGCGGCGTCAACGAGCGAGGTCCGAGCGACGTTTCGCATGCAATCCTCTTCCCATTTCGGCTGGGGAGTCCACCCTAAGCGCTGATCAGGCCAGCTCGGCGGCCAGGCGCTCGATCGTGTCGCGGCCCTCGAGCGGACGCAGCCAGGCGGGCGGCAGGGCGGCGGCGCCGTGCAGTGTGCCCAGCAGGTTGCCGCACACCGAGCCGGTCGAGTCGCTGTCCCCGGAGTGGTTGACCGACAGCAGCAGCGCACGTTCGACGGAGGTCTCGGCCAGCGCGCAGTAGACGCCTATGGCCAGCGCCTCCTCGGCGACCCACGCGCCGCCCAGGGACTCCACCCGCTCGGGTGAGGGCGGGCCACCGAGCTCGAGCGCCGCGCGCAGCGCCGCCGTGGTCTCCTCGTGCGCCGGGTAGCCGGCCAGCAGCTCCAGCGCGCGGTGCACGGCGGGTTCGAGGGCCTCGCCCGACATCAGGTACGCGATGATCGCCGCGAACGCCCCCGCCGCCAGATAGCCGGTGGGATGGCCGTGGGTGATCTGCGCACACGCCGCCGCCGTCTCGAAGGCGGCCCGGGGGTCGGACGCCGCCCGGACCAGGCCGAACGGGGCCGAGCGCATCACGGTCCCGCAGCCCTTCGAATCCGGGTTGACCGGCCCGGGCTCGCCCAGCGGCGCCGGACCGGGGAAGTGCCGGTGCAGCCCCGACAGGCAGGCGTTGCCCGGCGCCCGGCGGGAGTAGAGCCAGCCCTCCTCCCGCAGCCGCCCCGTGCGGTGGGGGAGATCGGCGGGCGGGGAAGCGTGGTGGCTCTGCGTGTCCAGCCAGCGCAGGTACGCCTCCCGCACGGCCTCGACAACCGGCGCGTCGCCAGCCCCTGCGGCCGGTGATCCGTTAGCGTGATCGGCGCGGACGAGACCCTCGACGGTGAAGAGGGTCATCTGGGTGTCGTCGGTGATAAGGCCGGTCTTGCCGCGCCAATCGGCGACATATCCGGAAATGCCGTCCGTGCCGTGATGCTTGCGGATCTCCCGCAACGATTGAAACTCGATCGGCGCACCGAGCGCGTCACCGATCGCGCCGCCGAGGAGGCAACCCCGGACTCGATCCTGACCATCCATACCCCGGATCTTGTCAGGTCCGGAACCGTCTGAGAGATTGCCATGTATTTTCGCTCACTCGCACGGAGGTCACGCGTGCCACAATTACGCCCGGCCCTCATCGCCGTCGCCCTCACCCTGGCGATCGCGACCCCAGCGCAGGCCACTGCCGGACCTGCCATCACCGTCGAGAACGACCGTACGCAGCCGGTCTTCTCCTACGCGGACGCGATCCGCGAACACGTGTACGTCGAGTCCACCGTCGACAGCGACCTGGACGGCAAGCTCGACAAGGTCCGCGTGGACATCATCAGGCCCAAGGAGTCCGGTCCCGGGCTCAAGGTGCCGGTGATCATCGACGAGAGCCCGTACTACGACAACTCGGGCCGCGGCAACGAAGGCGAGCGGAAGGTCTACGACGCCGCCGGAAATGTCGCGAAATTCCCCCTCTTCTATGACAACTACTTCGTCCCGCGCGGCTACGCCGTCCTCAACGTCGACATGCTCGGCACCACCAAGTCCGAGGGCTGCCCCGACATCGGTGGCAAGGCCGACGTGCTGGGCGGCAAGGCCGTCATCGACTGGCTGAACGGCCGCGCCAAGGCGTACAAGGCCGACGGCACCCCGGCCGTGGCCGACTGGACGACCGGCAACGCCGCCATGATCGGCAAGTCGTACGACGGCACGCTGGCCAACGCCGTCGCCGCCACCGGCGTCGAGGGCCTGAAGACCATCGTGCCGATCTCGGCGATCAGCTCCTGGTACAAGTACCAGCGCTCGAACGGCGTGATCTACAACTACGACTACGCCTCCTGGCTCGCCAACTACGTCGACACCGACCCCGAGGCCAAGTGCCAGCCGGTACGCGACAAGATGGACGCCGAGGACGGTGACGACACCGGCAACTACAACCCGTTCTGGGCCGAGCGCGACTACATCAAGGGCCTGCTCGGCGACGCCTCCCAGGTCAAGGCCAGCGTCTTCGTCATCCACACGGTCAACGACCTCAACGTCAAGCCCGACAACTTCTCCGTCTGGTGGAAGGCCCTGGCCGACCGGGACGTGCCGCGCAAGATCTGGGTCGGCCAGACCCAGCACGTGGACCCGTTCGACTTCGAAGGCCGCAGAGGGGTCTGGGTGGACACCCTGCACCGCTGGTTCGACCACTGGCTGCACGGCGTCAGCAACGGGATCATGCAGGAGCCCCGCGCCGACGTCGAGGTCGGGCCGGCGAAGTGGATCAGCCAGCGCGACTGGCCGGCGCCGTTCGCGATGAAGGCGACGCTGCGTCCGGCGCCCGACGGCTCGCTCGGGCTCAAGCCCGCCGCCAAGGACAGCACCGCGTCGTTCACCGACGTGGCCATGAGCGAGACCGACATGGTGGCCGACGTGGGCACCCCCAAGGCGGGACGGGTGGCGTTCACCACGGGCGCGCTCCCGCTCGACCTGCGCCTGTCCGGCACGCCCACCGCTGACCTGCGGGTCAAGCTCGACAAGCCCACCTCCAACCTGACCGCCCTGCTCGTCGACTTCGGCGAGGACACCCGCGTCGACTGGCGCCGCGGCCAGGGCATCACCACGCTCGCCGAGGAGGACTGCTACGGCGAGAGCACCGCGGCCGACGACGCCTGCTACAAGAAGGTCGTCACCAACGTGGCCACCCGCCCGCTGGAGATCGTCGCCCGCGGCTGGATAGACGTGCAGAACCGTTACTCGCTCAGCCAGGCCGCGCCGCTGCCCGTCGGCACGTACGGCACGGTCAAGTGGCTGACGTTGCCGCAGGACTACATCTTCAAGAAGGGCCACAGGATCGGCCTGGTGATCGCGGGCACCGACGCCACCTACAGCGACGAGGCCGGAACCGGCGCCAACGTCACCGTCGATCTGGCCAAGAGCAGTGTCGTCGTGCCGTTCGCGCTGACCACGCCGCTGGCCGACGTACCGCAGGACAAGGCCAGGTTCCACGGACCCGACCGGATCGAGCTGCCCAAGCCCGAACCCGAGTTCCAGTTCTTCTAAACCGTCCGCGGCCTCGGGCTCTCCGGAGCCCGGGGCCCCTCACCGGCAGTTGCTCCAGCGCACGCCGTCCGCGTCGAGCAGCCGCACGCCCTTGTCCTGGGCCACGGTCCAGGTCACGGAGAGGGCCAAGGTGCCCTTCGCGGTGGTCGTGCCACCGGTACGGGTGCCGTCGCCGGTGGTCTCGCCGGCCCACTGGACGACGTTCCCGCGCCGCACGGTCGCCCGCTCGCCGCAGCCCGGCCGGGTGACCGGCTCCCGCACCCGGAACCGCGTGCCCGACACCGCGATGCCGTCCGTGCCGACCGCCGAGGTGATGGCGCAGCGTCCCGTGCAGGACAGCGCGAACGACCCGGTGCGCTGCGATCCCAGCCACACCGACGCCGGCGACAGCCGCGCCGCTGGTGGCGCGGGTCTGGGCAGATCCGCTTTCCTCGGCACGCTCGTCAGGCCGGCCTTGGCGGCCGTGGTGACCTCCGCCACCCAACGAGACGGAGCTCGGGGCTCCTCCAGCAGCACGCTCGTCTGCGAGGCGGCCTTGGTGATCGTGGCCGGGTGCTCGCGGGCGTTCAGCATCGCCCACACCAGCCCGGCCGCCAGCAGGCCCACACCGAAGATCAGAGCGAGCCTGACCACCGCCCTGACGGGCGCCCCGGCCTCGGGATCGTCGTCGTTGGCGCGGTCGCGCCAGTACTCCTGCCACTGCCGGCCCTGCAGCTCGTCCAGCTCGCCGCTCAGGGTGATCCCGCCGTACCGGATGATCTCGCCGGACGGCTTGTGGAACCCGTTGCTCTCGCCCTTCAGCGCCGCGCTGTAGACGAGCTTGTCGCCGTGAGCGCCGCCGCGGAAGGCCCGGGTGCGGCTCGGCGGCGTGAAGGGATGCCGCCCGCGCACCGGGCGTGCGGCGAGGTGCTCCTGGTCGGCGGCAGCCGCGCCCGCCGCCGACCAGGGCTCTCCCGGATTCGCCGTCGTGGGGTCGGCGATCGGGACGTGCGGCGTGGCCTCCGCGGCCGGAGGCACCGCCGCTGGGCCGGTCCTCGCGGGGCCGGCGTCCAAGGGGCCGGTATCCGCTGGGCCGGCCGCCATCGGGCCGGTGTCCGCGGGGCCGGGCTCGACCAGCAGGCGAGCCTGCGCGGGAAAGCCGTCCACCCGCCACACCGGCCCCTCGCCGGGCAGCGGCTGCGCCGACGCCAGCCGGCTGGGAAGCGTGCCGGGCACCGTCGTGATCGGCAGGCGGCGCAGCAGGGCGCCCGCCGTCATGGTCCTGGGCGCGGCCCGGCAGGTCGAACAGGACTGGATGTGGCGGCCGATCCTGGCCCTGGCCCGCCGGCCGGGGGCCGCGACCCACTCCGCCATCCGCGCCGTCAGATCGGGGCAGCCGTCGCGGCCCCGGGCGGCCATGATCGCGGCGAACCACCCTTCGAGGCCGGCCGCGGCCTGCGCCACGACCGCCCCCACCCGGGCCGCGTCCAGCTCGAAGATCACGGCCAGCTCGGCGTCGGACAGCCCGTGCCGCACCGACAGGTCCAGCAGCTCGCGCTGAGGGCGATCCAGGGACAGCAGGGCCTCGGGCAGCAGCTCCGACATGCGGCCGGGACGCGACCAGGAGCCGATGCTGGCGGGCTTGGCCACGATCGCGCGGTGCGCCCTGGCCAGCCCGTACAACCAGGGCCGGCGCAGGCCCAGGTCCGTGACGCGGTCGGCGTACAGGTGCGCCGTCAGCAGCGCGCCGGCGACGGCTTGCTCGGCGTCGCCCGCGGCGAGCTCCGTGCGGCAGTAGTCGTAGAGCCTGGCTCCATGCTTGTCGCACAGGTCGCGAATGGCCTGGCGAGACTCGTCAGACAGAGTTCGCCACATCCGGCGCACCTCCTCTCAGGTCTTCCCCGGCACCGTCGTGTCCAGCAGGGACGCCTGCGCCAGGTAGGCGCGGGTCGCGTCCGGGTCGCCGGCGATCGCCCGCAGCCCCGCCATGGCCGCGGCCAGCCTGGCGTTGTCGTGCTCGCGCACGCCCGCCAGCCGCGTCTCTCCGCGCGGCACCACCCGCTGCATCAGCACCGAGCGCCGCCGCCAGGCCCACGCCTCCAGCGCGGCAGGCGGGGCGAAGCCGCCGAGCACCGCGGCGATCACCTGGCCGACCTCGGCCGCGTCGTGGATGCCGGCGTTCATGTTCAGGCCGCCGACGGTGGAGGTCAGGTGCGCGGCATCGCCGACGAACATGACCCGCCCGCACCGGTAGGAGGTCAGCACGCCCCTCGACAGGCCGAACCGGTCCGCGCCCGTCACGTGGATCGGCTCACGGGCTCCCGGCAGCGCCCGGCGGATCAGCAGCGACAGGTTCGCCGGCGACAGCGGCTCGTGCGAGTCGACGGGGATCTTGAAGATGATCCGCCAGTGGTCCGGCAGTCCGAGCAGGGTGCACGACTGCTGCACGTCCCGCACGTACGTCAGCGGCGCCAGGCTCGGCAGCAGCCGGTCCAGCGGCGAGTCGGTGAACACCCGCAGCGCCTGCGTCGGATATCCCGACCTCGGGAACGGCAGCCCCAGCGAGCCGCGCACCGTGCTGTGCGCGCCGTCGGCGGCGATCATGTACCGGGCCCGCGTCCAGGTGTGGCCGACGCGGACCCGGATGCCTGTGCCGCCTTCCGCCACGCCGTCCACACGAGTGCCGAACCGCACGTCGACGCCGGGGTAGACATTGAGGGCCGCGAGCAGCAGCGGCGTGAGCGCGGTCTGGTCGGCGTGGATCCTGAACGGATGCCTGGTCAGCCCGTCCAAGCGGTTCATGCCCATCTCGGCCAGCACGATCCCCGACCGATCCCGCCACTGCACCCGGTCGACCACACGGCCCTTGGCCACGAGCTGCGAGGCCACGCCGAGCTCGTCGAGCAGGTCCAGGGTGGCCGGATGGAACGTGCAGGCCCGCGGCTGCCGGATCGGCTCGCTCTCGCGTTCCAGGACGGTGACCGGGATCCCCGCCCTGGCCAGGGAGAGCGCCGCGGTCAACCCCGCCGGCCCCGCTCCCACCACGATGACGCCGTTCATGCCCTGCCTCCCGCATGCGCCACCCCTGGAGCCGCCATGGGGCGGCGATAGGGCACGCGGCCGAGCGTCACGTGCTGTCCGACCGCGTGGGACAGGGCCCACCAGGCGGTGCAGAGGTTGGAGGTGAGCAGCAGCCGGTCGTTGCCGGCGCTGAGCGGGCCGAGCACGGGCAGCGTGGCCATGCCGGTGCCGGTGAACAACAGCACCGCGTCCCCGGGCACCTCGGCCAGCTCGACCTGGGTGATCAGCTCGGCCGGGGTGACCGCGTACGAGGAGTAGCCCTCCTTGGCGCGTACCTGGATCACCTGGGTGACGTTGAGGCCCGCGGTCTTCCAGAACCGCTCGGCCAGCTCGGTCAGCCACGGCTGGTACGGCGACACCAGCACGATGTCGCCCACATCGACGTGCTCCATCGCCGCGCGCGTGGCCTGCGTGGCCGAGGCGAACGGGACCCCGGCCGCGGCACTCAGCGCGGCGCACTGGTCGCGGTCCTCGTCGGGGCCGAGCAGATAGCGAGGTTCGCTGCAGGCCATGACCATGGCGTTGAGCGGCAGGCCGTCGAACGCGGAGACCATGAGGGGCAGGTCGTCGTTGTAACCCTCCAGCCGTTCGGCCAGGGGCAGCCTGGGGCGTACGGGAAGGCGGGCGACATGCATGTCGGCCCGTGACCCGAGCAGGCGGGTCAGCTCTGGCTCCGCGGACGGGTTCGCGGGCGCGACGATCACGCCCACCCGGCCGCGGCTCACCGAACCGTTGCGCATGGGGTGTCCTCCGGAGGGGATCAGGAGGCGCGGTGCCGCAGCGCCTGGTCGATCTCGGTGATGGCCTGCACGGACACCTGGCGGATGCGGCGCAGCCGATGCACGGTCCGCGCTGATGTCGACTCGTCCCGATCTTGCGGTGTGCCGGCCCTCGCGCCCCGCGTGGGGACTTCGTGGGGTTGTGACCTGCGCATCTCGTCGGCGAGCATGATCGCTCCTGTCTATCGCGGGTTGACGACTCGGAAGTCGCTTGCGGGGTCGCGGGCCGGTTGCCTCCCGGCCGCGCTCCGTACGTTGTCGGATCGTTCGCGCGGTCCGGCGAGGAGCCGGCCGGGAACGGCCGGCTCCTCTTCCGCCGCGCATTGAGATCGAAGGTCGGTCTCACGGCCCGACGCCCCGGCGACCCGCACCAGCGCCGCGGCGGCGAGCAAAACGGCGGCCGGGAAGGCCACCAGCAAAGAGGCGTGCACAGGCGCCGGCTCCCGCAGGGGCCGGCCGATCAGCACCGTGGCGCCTGTCACGCCGATCGCCCCACCGAGCACCACCCCAGTGCTGATGGCTCCGATCGCGGAGACGTGCCGAGCCGGCACGCCTCCGCCCAGGGCATAAAGCCAGCCCCAGGCGCTACCCCTCGAGTTGGCCAGCACGCCAGCCGCTACCGCGCTGGCCATCAGCACCGCGCCGACCAGGTCGGGCACGTGCCGCACGGTGCCGGGGGGGCGGGGAAGCGCCGGGGCCAGCGCCAAGGGCGCCGCCACCAGTCCCGCGCAGGGGACGAGCAGACCGCGTCGGCCATGCTCGGCCGGCGGCGGCGTGTACATCATCGCGGCACCCGGCATCTGCCTCGGCGCTCGCGTCGCCGGGGCAGGGTGCTCGCGAAGGAGGGCCGGCGTCATAGCGCCGTTCCCGCGCTCAAGGCCATGTTGGGCACGCTGACGCAGACCATGCGCTCCGTCAGCCCCGCTCGTGGCCCGGCCGCGCGTGACCTGGCCGGCACCGCACCGCCGGCCACCATCCGCGCGACCCTCGAAGCGAGCGCGAGGTGCTCGCCGCAGCGGCGGGCCACCTTGGCCTCCAGCCCGGCCACCTGGGCCAGCCTGAGCCTCAGCGGCTCCAGTGACGACCGGCGTTCGAGGCCGTCGAGGTCGGCCAGCCGGGCAGGCCAGCACAACGCGTCGCCGCAGCGGGCTTCCACCTCGGCCGGGAGCTCCTCCACCGGGAACCCCGCGTGACGCAGCCGGGTGGCGATCATGACGGCCATGAACGCCGTCTTGTCGAAATGGGCAAGCCGTCCCGTGAGGGCCGCGCTCAGCATCCTGGCGCGGTGGCTCAGGCAGACCGAGCTCCACCCGAGCAACAACAGCCGATCCGGGCCCGTCTCCGTGTGCCAGCCGGCCAGCCGCAGCTCGCGAGCCATCCGGTGGTAGTAGCGCCAACGGTTACGGGGACTCTCCAGCCAGACCTGGACCCCGCCGAGCGGCAGGCTCGCGACGCGTACCTCCGGCCCGATGAGCGGACCGGCCACGCGGGCGCAGATGTGCTTGACCACCTGCTCCTGCCCAGGGGAGACCGGATCGCTGAGGAACCAGGAATCCGTGGTCATGTCCGGCCACCTCCTCGACGGGACTCTCCAGAACCGCCTTGCTGTTAAGCCTCAGTTACCACACGCTCCGATACTGTGCTTAGCCCGGGGACTATGTCAACTGACAGTTTCCGCATAAGTTGATACCTTCCCGCGTGGCAGAGCTTGCCCGCATGGCAGGGGACAGTGGGGCTCGCGTCCCTTACGCTGGAAAAGTTCACGGGCAGTAGGAGGTGTGCCGTGGCGAACTTCGCCGAGCGGCTCGATCTCGCGCTGACCAAGCGCGGCTTCACCGGCGCGCAGGTCGCCTCCGCCCTGACGGAGGCGGGCATCCCCATCACCCGTGCCTACGTCAGCCAGTTGCGCACCGGCAAGCAGACCAACCCGACGCTCCAGGTGCTGCGGGCGCTGGCCTCCTGCCTGCAGGTGAGCGTCGGCTGGCTGGTCGGCGACGACCACCTGGAGTCGGGCGCCGTCGAGGATCTGCAGCTGCGCGCAGCGACCATCGGGCTGTCGGCCTCCGGGTTGTCGGAGAGCTCCCTGGCCGTCCTGCGCGGCGTGGTCGAGCTCGCCCGCAAGGCCGAGGGCCTGCCCGACGAGCCCGAGACCACCTCTGAGATCCCCGACGCCGCCGGGCCTCTGAGAGGGCCGCAGCGCCGGGCGCTCGGCCGCCGGCTGCACGGGCTGCGGCTGGCCGCGCAGCTGTCGGAGGAGCAGGTCGAGACCGCGATCGGCAAGGGCGCGGCGGCCATCCCCGCCATCGAGGAAGGCCGCATCGCCCCTGCGCCGATCACCGTGGAGCGTCTGCTCACCGTCTATGGCATCGCCTCGCCGCCGATCCGCGAATACGTGTTGTCACTGGCCAGGGGCGAGCGTGAGGCCGCCTGGTACGACGCGCCGTCCATCCCGGTCTGGCTGGCCACCACCTACGCGCTGGAGCAGCGCGCCACCCTCATCCGCACCTTCCACACCCAGTTCGTCCCGCCGCTGCTGCAGACCGAGGACTACGCCAGGGCCGCGATCGCCGCGGCCGGACCCGCCACCCTGGGGCAGCTGACGGTGGACGAGGCGCTGGCCCTCGTGATGGCCAGGCAGGAGGCCCTGGCGCGGGACGCCGGGATCGTGGTGTGGGCGGTGATCGACGAGAGCGTGCTGATGCGCACGATCGTCGGCGGGCACGTGCAGCTACGCCAGCTCGAGACGTTGCTGGAGCACGCCAAGCGGCCCAATGTCTCGCTGCACGTGGTGCCCATGGAGGATCCGGCGTACGTGCCGCGCACCGGCCCGTTCACGCTCTGGCGCTTCGCCGAGGCGTTCGAGCCCGACATCGCGTGCGCCCACGGCATCGAGGGTGACGAGCTGGTCACCGACACGGGCGCGGTGGAGGCGTACCACCAGGCATTCACGAAGTTGTCGGTGACGACGACCACCCGCGAGGAGACCGTCGAGGTGTTGAATTGCCACCGCGAAAGGCTCTCGCGTGCACTGGGAAAGTGATCTCTTTCCCGGGTAAATGATCGTTATGCGCGAACTTCGGTGATGCACATATACCCAAAACTAATGGCTTTTCGTGTTGTGTTCTCGCGAGTAGCGAGGATCATATGGTCTGGGTCATCGAGTGGGGTCCGCAAGGATCAGCTTTTCCCGAGATAGTGGGCGAGGGGAAAGGGGCAACACTCAATGCGTCAGCGTGCCATCCGAAACCTGGCGAAGCTGGAGATGACCCAAGCAAGTGTCACTCGGATTCTTGACGCCGCGGCGGGTGGAAAGAACAACTTCGTAGCGGACCGAGATGCGATGCGCCGCTACGATCTGGCCGCCCCCGTCACGACGACGGCCGCGCGGGCCGTGCTCGACTATGTGTGCCGCGTGGTGCGTCATCTGGGGACCGAGGGCGTGGACCAGTTCCTGATCGTCGGCAGTGGCGTCCCCAGCGGTCTGCCCTTGGGCAGGCAGCTGCATGACGTGGCCCGTGACGCCCTGGGCGCCTCCGTGCCCCGGGTGGTCTACGTGGAGAGCGACCCCATGGTGCTGGCCGGGGCGCGGGCGACCATCGAGCCCGTCACCGACCTCGTACGCGTTGTAGAGGGCGACGTGCGCGAGATCGACGACATTCTCGATGACAGGGTCGTCCAGACGTTCCTGGAGTGGGACCGGCCCATGGCGGTGCTGCTGCTGTCGACTCATAGCCTGAACGACGACGAGTACTTCCATTTCGTGATCAAGCGGATCAGGCAGGAGGTGCCGGAAGGCAGTTATCTGTCATTGCTGCAGACCACGTTCGACGCGATTCCCGCGGAGTTGTTGCCGGCCATTCATGAGCTGCTGGCGATGACGCTGCCCGGGCACGCGATTCGCGCCCGGGAGGAGGTTGAGGCGTTGCTCGAGGGTCTGGCGCTGGTGGATCCGGGATTGGTGTGGGTCCCGGAATGGCGGCCGAACGGCCACGACACCGCCTGCCTCGAAGATCCGAGTTCGTCCGGCAATTACGGTGCCGTGGCCTGCATTCCGTGAATCAGGTCAGGGCATGGCCGGGAGTTCGGCCGGCTCGCCGGCCGGGCTCTTGGCCGGCTCGACGCCGAACGCGAGCACCGCCAGCACCGCCAGCACGAGGGGCACCGCCCCCAGCAGCGCGGTCGTGCCGATGGAGGGTGCCCCCATGCCTATGAACGGGCCCGCGACCAGCACGCCGGTGACGGCCACGCCGCCGAACTTGCCGACGCCGG
This sequence comes from Nonomuraea polychroma, assembly GCF_004011505.1. Lineage (NCBI taxonomy): Bacteria > Bacillati > Actinomycetota > Actinomycetes > Streptosporangiales > Streptosporangiaceae > Nonomuraea > Nonomuraea polychroma. The sequence goes on along the minus strand of NZ_SAUN01000001.1, from coordinate 6,415,020 downwards.
CCGACAACCCCGAGCCGCGCGAGCGGACCCGGGTCGGGTAGATCTCCGAGCTGTAGGCCGCCAGGACCGCCGCGATCGCCGCCGTCCCTACGATCGGACCGGCCAGCACCACGTAGAGCCATGTGCGGTCCTGCGCCAGGGTCTCGCCCGAGAACGACAGGACCAGCAGGGCCGCGCCGACCAGCGCCGAGAGTGTGATGATCGTCTTCTTGGCGCTCCACAGGCCGTACATCGCGGCCGAGACGAAGATCAGCGGCAGGCCCAGCAGCGTCGAGTCGCGTAGCGCGCGGTCGGCGGTCTGCTGGTCGAGGCCGAGCCGCTGCAGGTTCGACGGAATCCACAACTGGAAGCCGTACGTGACCAGGCCGATGCTCAGGCCGAGGATGACCACGGCCACCGTGAGCCCGGTGAACGGGCGGCGGAACAGCCGTGAGTAGCCGCCGTCGTGCTCGTCCGCGACCCGCTCCACGTCCTCGGCGGAGACCGCGGCGGCCCCGTACCTGGACATGATCGCCCGGGCCTCGTCGTCGCGGCCGTGCGCGAACAGGAAGCGCGGCGACTCGGGGATGAAACGGTTGAGCAGGATCAGGAAGACGCCGGTCGGCAGGCCGACCAGCCACAGCACCCGCCAGGAGAACTCCGGCACCAGCGCGGCCGACAGCCAGCTCGCCGCCAGGTAGGCGACGGCCAGGTTGCCGCCGATCAGCACCATCACCCAGCCCTTGTGCCGGGGCGGGATCGTCTCGGCGAGCAGCGAGAACGTGATCGGCAACATGCCGCCCGCGCCCAGTCCCATGGCCAGGCACATGGCCAGGTTCCACTCGAAGTCCGGCATGACGCCGCAGATGGCGGTGCCGATGAACAGCACGCCGGCGAACAGGATCGACGGCTTGCGGCCGATCTTGTCGCCCATCCACCCCCACAGCAGCGAGCCGAGCACGGTCCCGGTGAGGCCGGCCAGCGGCAGCAGCGCGACGGGCAGCTCGCCGCCCGGGTTGAGCGCGGACTTCAGCCCGTACTCCTTGGCCATGCCGGGCGCGACGAAGCCGAGCGTGATCGGCTTCATGGCGTCGATCACCACGGCGACGGACATGACGACGATGAGCCCGATGTGGGCCGGCCGCATCCGCGCGTCGTCGAGCGCGCGCACCCGCACCTCCCCGGCCGGCTTGGCGGTGAACGCGCCAGGCGGCACCAGACCGTACGCGGTGACGACCAGCCCCACGACGATCAGCACCATGCCGATCGTCATCGGCAGGTCCATCGGCATCCCGGCCAGCCGGTAATGCGTGTCCGCGCCGTGCAGGTACATCGGCAGATGCAGCACCACCCCCGCGACGATGGCCAGTGTGCCCAGCCAGAAGTACAGCGGACGAGCTAACGCGACCCCGCCCACGAATTCCCCCTTCGATCGATCACAACAGGCGGCCACCCCGAAGCCGCCACTTGACGAACAGCACCCGCATGGGGCCGTTCACGAACAGCCACTGGCCCAGCCAGACGACGGCGAACATGGTCGCGAACGCCCACCAGGACAGCGGCCCCTGGACGCCCGGCACCAGGCCGGCGTCCAGCAGCACCCACATGACCAGCCCCTCCGGCACGGCGGTGACCAGCCCGAACATCGTCGGCCAGTCCTTGTCCCAGCGGAACTGCATGAGCAGGTGGTACAGCAGCTCCCAGCCGACGCCGACGAGGGCGACGGCCAGCAGCACGAGGTAGGCGTCGGCGAAGGACATCGGCAGCAGCAGGGTGAGCAGGGCGGTCAGCACCGCGCCCACCGTGGCCAGCACGAACAGCCGGGTCTGCACGCGCCCGGCCAGCGTGGGGATCAAGCGAGCCTCCTGTTCGCCGCCCACTTGAACCACTGGGACACCGACCTGGCGGGGCCGAGCCCCTTGCAGAACCCGCGGCCGGCCAGGTCGTCGGCGATGTCGAGGGCCGCGGTCTGCATGCCGAGAAAGCTGTCCACGGCCAGGAAGTGGTTGCCCGCGGTGGCCGCGCCGGAGGCGTAGAGCACGCCGTGCCCGCTCTCCGCGCCGAGCACCTCGAAGTTCGGGCCGACCGCCAGCCGGCCCGCCTTGTTGGGCCGCGCGCCGCCGTGCTTGAGCAGGTCGTCCAGCACCCGGTGCTCGGGCATGTCGGCCTCGAGCCCGGTGCAGTCGATGATGAAGTCGGACACGTACTGCATGGCTGCCGAGTTCGCGCTGCGGGTGTGGGTGACCAGCAGGCCGTCGGGCTGCTGGTCGATACGGTCGACCACGGCCTGGACGGGGTGGTACCAACGGCCCTGCCTGGCGCGGTGCATCTGGTCCTGCCAGCGGGCGAGCTTGGGGGTGGTGGTGCCGGCGACCAGCGCGGCCAGCTGGGCCCGCCGCTCGGGGGGCGCCTTGCGGAACTGGGCCTTCAGCTGCCCCCCGAACGCCGACTTCGGCATGGTGAACGCCTGGTAGGCCCAGCCGTCGCCGCCCTTGCGCCGCATGAACGGATGCGGCCCGTGCGGCCCGGCGACGTAGGTGCGGAAGAGGTGGACGATCTGCGTCCGCAGGTTGTACCGCTCCCTGTCGTCCATGAGCCGCTGCAGCACGCGCGAGGCCACGATCCCGGCGCCGCGCACGACCACCACGCCGGGCCGCTTCCGCAGCTGGTCGTAGACGTGCTCATGCGGCTCGTACGCGTTGACGACGCGATACCGCTCGCCCTGCCGCTGCCGGAACTCCTGCAGGTCGTCCAGGAACTTCAGCCCCGGATAGCCGACGGCCAGATGCACGTAATGGGAGCGCAGCACCACCCGCTTCGTCTGCGCGACGCCCGCCGGCGGCGTCAGCACGGTGAAGTAGCCGCCGCCCAGCCGCTTCCTGACCATGCGCACCTGGCCCTTGGCCAGCATCTCCCAGTAGCCGATGCGATCGGCCTCCCGCCGCACGGTCTGCATGACCATCCCGGCCTTCGGCGCGTAGAAGTCGGCCAGGATCGGCTCGGTGAGGACCTGGAGCAGCGGCTTGACCGAGCGCTCCGTCCACGCCTCCTGCACCGCGTACGACGGGAAGCCCCAGATGTTGTCGGGCCGCGCGCTCGCGTCGGATCGGATGCGCTCGTGGGCGGGCAGCTGCGAGACGCGGGTGAGGTATTCCCAGGTCTGCCAGGGCGAGTCGCTGGTCGACAACACCCGCATGGCCGATGCCGCCACGCCGCGAATGCGCAGCACGTCCACGAGCGTGAACGAACCCAGCCCGCCGCCCACCGACACCAGCGGCATGTCGTAGACGGGGATGCCCGCCGCCTCCACCAGCTCGTCGGCCCAGACGGAGGAGTGGAGTAACTCCGGCGTGAGATCTCCCCAGGACACGAGAGCTAAAGGTAGCGTAAAACGCGAAAAATCAGTCCCACCAGAACGACCAGGCGTGTCCCCCGATGATCTGGTCGGCGTACCCCTGGAGATCGCCGGGGCCCTGGACGACGTTGTCGGGGCAGAACGTCCAGTGCTCGGCCGCCACGTGCAACGCGTGCTCGCGATCGACCGGCGGCGCGGCCACGCTCAGGTCCAGCGTGTTGAACCCGACGCTCACCACCCGCGCCCCGAACCTGTCCTCCCAGCTGCGCACCACGGCCGCCATCGGCACCATCCACTCGTTGTGGTGCAGCGCGCCCTGCCAGCCCATGACCGCCAGCGCGTCGGCGCCCCGGCTCGCGGCGACCAGACCGAGCGGCATGCCCCTGGCCGCGAGCTCGCCGGCGTACCAGTCGGCGACCTTCTCCGGGTCGGCCTTCAGCACGCCGGGCGGCGCCGGGCCCGGGCAGATCGCGCCGTACGGCTCCAGCTCGTCGAGCGCGTCCTGCGGCATCTGCCTCACCCACTCCTGCCACACCTCGGTCATGAATCCCTCGGCGGTGAAGTGGTCGATCTGGCGGGGATCATCCGGCACGACCTGCCCGACCGCCCAGGGCTGCGCCGATTCGTCCAGCAGCACCGGCCATAACCCGCTCTGCGGATGCCAGGCGCGCAGGCGAGCCCAGTCCTCACCGCTCGCCGGTTCCTCGCTCATCCAGAACGCCGGCCTGGCCGCCTCGCCCTGCCGCGTGTACCCGGGATCGGGCCAGACCACGTCACCCGGGGGCAGGGCGGCGGGCAACACGCGGCCCGCGCCGCCGTCGGGGAACAGCTGGCACAGCTCACGTGGCAGCCGGTGATCGTTCATGCCCTACCGTTCCGATACCGAATCCTGTCTCGGAGATGGTAGTGCGGCCGATCGCTCCAGCACCGTCAGCGGTACGCGAAAAGCTCAGTGCTGCGAGAATGTAGGGCTGTGATCCCCTTTGCCGCGGTTCTGACTGACCTCGATGGCGTGCTGCGCCACTTCGACCACGCCGTCCAGGCCGACATCGAGGCTCGCTACGGACTGCCCCTCATGAAGACCGCTTTCGACCCCGAGCTGATCCTGCCTCCCACACTCGGCCAGGTCACCGAGGCGCAGTGGGCGGAGGCGATCGTCGCCGCCCTCGGCGGGGACGACCGCGCACGCCAGGCCGTCGCCGAGTTCATGGAGGTGCCGTTCTGGGTGGACGAGCAGGTCAGGGAGCTGCTGGCCAGGGCACAGCAGCACGTTCCCGTGATCATCGTGACGAACGCCATGGACACGGTGGAGGAGCACCTCGACCGTCTGGGGCTCACCTACTTCGCCGACGACCTGGTCAGCAGCGCCAGGGTCGGCGTGGCCAAGCCGGACCGGCGGATTTACGAGATCGCCGCCGAGCGCGCCGGGGTCGCGCCCGAGAGCTGCCTGTTCGTCGACGACCGGCTCCCGAACGTGGAGGCGGCCAGGGCGCTCGGCATGACCGGCGTCCACTACCGGACGATTCAGGACCTGGCGGCGGTGCTGGGCTGACGCGATGCGCACGTGGTTGTTTCCGGCGCGGCTCGCGCCAACCGCGCCGGAAACGTCAGGTGGACCGCCGCCCCCGGCCTTCTGCCGGCGAGCTGCGCTCCTCGCCTGGCCGGGGGCGACGGCGCGAGAGCGCCGGTCAGTACCCGCCGTAAGGGTTGTTCTGGGAGGGCGGCTGGGTAGCTGGGGCGCTCGACTTGTGGCCGGAGGGGTGCGTCGGCGTAGCCGACGGGGCTCCCGTCCCGGTGGAGGTGGGCTTCGTGCCCTGTGGGGCGATGACGCCGATCAGGCCGTGCTTGGTGCCGTCGATGCCGGCGGAGAACCACAGGGCCTTCTCGCCGCCGGTGGCCGCGGTGCCCGGCTCCAGGTCCCACAGGCCCGGCAGCACGATCGGCTTGCCGCTGGAGTCACGCAGCGAGCCGAGGTGCCGGCCCTGCTTGTACGCGTGCACGGTGCCGTCGCCGAAGTTGCCGACCAGCAGCGAGCCGGCGTACGGGCCCCAGCCCTGCGGCGCGGCCGTGAGGCCCCAGGGGGCGTTGAGCCCGGTCCGGGAGATGCGGCCGGTCAGGCGGCCGGAGGCGTTGAAGCGGCTGACGAAGCCCTTGCCCCTGCCGAAGACCGGCTTGCCGGTGGCCGGGTCGCGCAGCGCGTACGACACCCAGATGTTGCCGTTGGCCACCGCGACGTTGTAGGGGTGGTAGCCGTCGGGCAGAGAGCTGTCATGGAACTGCCAGCGGGCCAGGCGGATGCGCCGGAAGTCCTCGTCGAAGGCGTGGATGCGGCCGCCGGCGAAGTCGGCGGCCAGCAGGAATGCCTCGTCTTCGGTCTCGACGAGCTCCAGGCCCTTGTAGTCGGCGCCGCGGGTGAACGCCGCGATGATCGCGTTCTTCGGGTCCACCTCGGCGTTCCAGCCGGTGATGGCGCCGCTCGGGCTGGAGAAGATGAACGTGGCGGGCTTGCCCTTCACGGTGAAGCCTTCGCCGGGGTTGAACACCTGGCCGGTGGGGGCTCCGCCGGGGATCCACACCTCGGTCTGCTCCTTCTTGCCCGTGCCGGAGTAGACGGTGGCGGTGCCGGTGCCCGTGTTGGAGACCCATAGTGTCTTGCCCATGGCCAGGCCCCACGGGTTGACGACCTTGGGGTCGGTGACCGGGGCTTTGCCCTGAACATCCGACACAAGGGGGATGACGTCGAAACGAGTCCTGGTGGTGGCGTGTGCGGGAGTGGTGAGAGTCGCTCCCAAGACGACCGCAACAGCGCAGAGTGTGATGATGCGTGGCCGCATCCGTTGCCTCCTAGTTAGCGCTTGTGACGCGAGATACGCGGAGGGCGGGAGACCGGTTCAGCCGGGTGTCGGAAATATCGGTACAAGAGTTTCCCCGCGTCACGCGGGGGAGAGGGAAAGCATGAACGTGTTGGGCATCGACATCGGCGGCTCGGGGATCAAGGGCGCCCCCGTGGACACCGAGGCGGGCCGGCTGGCCGAGGAGCGCCTGCGCGTTCCGACACCCCAGCCGTCGAGCCCGGATGACGTGGCTGACGTGGTGGCGTCGATCGTCAAGCATTTCAACTGGATCGGTCCGGTCGGTGTGACGTTCCCCGGCGTCGTCATGGACGGTGTCGTGCTGTCGGCCGCCAACGTCGACCGCTCGTGGATCGGCATGGACGCGGCCGGGTTGTTCGGCGGCGCGAGCGTGGTCAACGACGCCGACGCGGCCGGCGTGGCCGAGATGACCTTCGGCCGCGGGCGCGAGCAGCGGGGGACCGTGCTCGTGCTGACGTTCGGCACGGGGATCGGCAGCGCGTTGTTCACGGACGGGACGCTGGTGCGCAACACCGAGCTGGGGCACCTGCAGCTGCACGGCAAGGACGCCGAGCACCGGGCCTCGGACCGGGCCCGCCAAGAGCACGACCTGAGCTGGGAGAAGTGGGCCGAGCGGGTGCAGGAATACCTGGAGCACGTCGAGATGTTGTTCTCGCCGTCGCTGATCGTGATCGGCGGGGGAGCGAGCAAGAAGGCGGAGAAGTTCCTGCCGCACATCACGCTCCGCACGCCGGTCGTGCCCGCCGCCCTGCAGAACGAGGCGGGCATCATCGGCGCGGCCCTGGCGGCACGCCCCTGAAATTGGGATGCGCCGAGCTCGGCCGGTGGTGCACGATGGGCCGTTGGCTCCGGGGAAGCGGAGCTCAAATATCCTTGAAGCAGTATGGGAACGTCTTCCTTGTCCTCTCCACTCGCCGAGCTCCAGTCCCGCCTGCCCGAGCTCATGCCGCGCGACCAGCGGCGACTGCGGCGCAGGCTCGACGGCATGCGCCGGGTGCGCTCACGTGACACCCGAGACAAGATCGTCGCGGAGATCCTCGCGGACGTGGAGCGGGCCGAGCAACGACTGGCCCGCCGCCGCGAAGCCGTGCCCCAGGTGCGTTATCCGGAAAACCTGCCGGTCTCGCAGCGTAAGGACGACATCCTCGAGGCGATCCGCGACCACCAGATCGTGATCATCGCCGGCGAGACCGGGTCGGGCAAGACCACCCAGATTCCCAAGATCTGCCTGGAGCTGGGCCGTGGCGTACGCGGGCTGATCGGCCACACCCAGCCCCGCCGCATCGCCGCCCGCACGGTCGCCGAGCGCATCGCCGAGGAGCTCGGCACCGAGCTGGGCGAGGTGGTCGGCTACAAGGTGCGCTTCACCGACCAGGCGAGCGACCGCACCCTGGTCAAGCTGATGACCGACGGCATCCTGCTGGCCGAGCTACAGAACGACCGCCTGCTCGACCAGTACGACACGCTGATCATCGACGAGGCCCACGAACGCAGCCTCAACATCGACTTCATCCTCGGCTACCTGAAACAACTCCTGCCCAAACGCCCCGATCTCAAGGTCGTCATCACCAGCGCCACCATCGACCCCGAGCGGTTCTCCCGCCACTTCGGCGACGCGCCGATCATCGAGGTCTCCGGCCGCACCTACCCCGTCGAAGTGCGTTACCGGCCGCTCGACGAGGACGACGACCAGACCCAGGGCATCGTGAACGCCTGCCAGGAGCTCGTCACCGAGGGCCCCGGCGACATCCTCGTCTTCCTGTCCGGCGAGCGGGAGATCCGCGACGCCGCCGACGCCCTGACCAAGGCGGACTTCCGCAACACCGAGATCCTCCCGCTCTACGCCCGCCTCAGCGCCGCCGAGCAGCACCGCGTGTTCCAGCGCCACACCGGCCGCCGCATCGTGCTGGCCACCAACGTGGCCGAGACCTCGCTCACGGTCCCCGGCATCAAATACGTCGTCGATCCCGGCTACGCCCGCATCTCCCGCTACAGCCACCGCACCAAGGTTCAGCGCCTGCCGATCGAGCCCATCTCGCAGGCCAGCGCCAACCAGCGCAAGGGCCGCTCGGGGCGCACCTCCGACGGCATCTGCATCCGGCTCTACGAGGAGGAGGACTTCCTCAGCCGGCCGGAGTTCACCGACCCGGAGATCCTGCGGACCAACCTGGCCTCCGTCATCCTGCAGATGACCTCCATCGGGCTCGGCGACATCGAGGCGTTCCCCTTCGTCGAGCCGCCGGACCGCCGCCAGGTCAAGGACGGCGTCAATCTGCTGCACGAGCTGGGCGCCTTCGACGTGCACGGCAAGCTCACGCCCATCGGTCGCAAGCTGGCGAACCTGCCGGTGGACCCGCGGCTGGGCCGCATGGTGCTGGAGGCCGAGAAGAACGGCTGCCTGCGCGAAGTCATGGTGATCGCCGCCGCCCTGTCCATCCAGGACCCCCGCGAGCGCCCTGCCGACAAGCAGCAGCAGGCCGACGAGAAGCACCGCCGCTTCGCCGACCCCGACTCGGACTTCCTGGCCTACCTCAACCTGTGGAACTACCTGCGTGACAAGCAGAAGGAGCTGTCCTCCAGCGCCTTCAGGCGGCTCTGCAAGGCGGAGTTCCTCAACTACCTGCGCGTCCGCGAGTGGCAGGACATCTACAGCCAGCTGCGCCAGTCGCTCGGCGCCCAGCCCAACAGCGCGCCCGCGGACCCTCAGCACGTGCACGCGTCCCTGCTGGTCGGGCTGCTGTCGCACATCGGCGTCAAGGACGTCATGGAGAAGCGCGGCGCCGACGGGCGCCGCCCGATCCAGGAATACATCGGCGCCCGCAACGCCCGCTTCGCCATCTTCCCCGGCTCCACGCTGGCCAAGAAGCAGCCGCAGTGGGTCATGTCGGCCGAACTGGTCGAGACCTCCCGCCTCTGGGCCCGGGTCAACGCCAAGATCGAGCCCGACTGGGTCGAGCCGCTCGCCCAGCACCTGGTCAAGCGCACCTACTCCGAGCCGCACTGGGAGAAGAACCAGGGCGCGGTGATCGCCCTGGAGAAGGTCACACTCTACGGCGTGCCCCTCGTCGTCGGCCGCAAGGTCAACTACGGCCGCATCGACCCCGACCTGTCACGCGAGCTGTTCATCAGGCACGCGCTGGTCGAGGGCGACTGGGACACCCACCACCGCTTCCTGAAGGAGAACCGCAAGCTCCTCGAGGAGGTCGAGGAGCTGGAAAACCGGGCCCGCCGCCGCGACATCCTGGTGGACGACGAGGCGCTGTTCGACTTCTACGACCAGCGCGTCCCCGCCGACGTGGTCTCCGCCCGGCACTTCGACTCCTGGTGGAAGAAGGCCGGGCGCGAGACGCCGGAGCTGCTGACGTTCTCGCCGGAGATGCTGGTCAACGAGGGCGCCGACATCAGCGCCCGCGACTACCCGGACACCTGGAAGCAGCTGGGGCAGCGGATGAAGCTGACCTACCAGTTCGAGCCGGGCGCGGACGCCGACGGCGTGACCGTGCACGTGCCGCTCCAGGTCCTCAACCAGGTCAGCTCCGACGGCTTCGACTGGCAGATCCCTGGGCTGCGCGAAGAGCTGATCACCGCGTTGATCCGGTCGCTGCCGAAGCACCTGCGCCGCAACTTCGTGCCCGCCCCCAACTACGCCAAGCAGGTGCTGGCCGGGGTCAGGCAGGGTGGTGAGCCGCTGCTGGCGGCCGTGGAGCGCGAGCTGCTGCGGCTCACCGGGGTCCGGGTGCCGCGTGAGGCCTGGCAGCTGGACCAGGTGCCGGACCATCTGCGCATCACGTACCGGGTGATCGACGAGCGCCGGCGCACCGTGGCCGAGGACAAAGACCTCGACGCGCTCAAACGCCGTCTGGCTCCGAAGCTGCGCCAGACGTTGTCGCAGGCCGGCGACGACCTGGAGCAGACGGGCCTGCACACGTGGAGCTTCGGCCGCCTGCCGAAGGTGTTCGAGCAGGGCCGGATGAAGGGCTACCCGGCGCTGGTGGACGCGGGCGACTCGGTCTCGATCAAGATCTACGAGACGGAGGCGGAGCAGCGGCGCTCCCACTGGCCCGGCGTGCGCCGCCTGCTGCTCCTCAACGTGACCAACCCGGCCAAGTCCCTGCTCGGCGGCCTGTCCAACCAGGCCAAGCTGGCCCTGTCCCGCAGCCCGCACGGCGGGGCGGTGGCGTTGTTCGACGACGTGGTCAACGCGGCCGTGGACAAGCTCATGCTCGACGTCGGGGGACCCGCCTGGGACCCGGTCGGTTTCGACCGCCTCTACCAGCACGTACGCGCTCATCTTCACGACACGGCGGCGGACGTGCTCGGCAAGGTGGAGCAGATCCTGGCGGTCTGGCACGAGGCCGGTGCGCGGCTCGACGCGTTGCGCCCGAGCGCCTCCACCGATGACATCCGCGACCAGCTGAGCAAGCTCGTCTATCCGGGTTTCGTCACGGCCACCGGCTACCGGCGGCTGTCCGACATCCTCCGCTACATCCGAGCCATCGACCGCCGCCTGACCAAGCTCCCCGAGGAGCCTTGGCGTGACCAGGAGTGGATGGATCGGGTGCACAAGGTGGAGGACGACTACCACGATCTGCTGGAGAAGCTCCATCCGGCGCGGCGTGGGGATCCGGACGTGGTGGAGATCCGGTGGATGATCGAGGAGCTGAGGGTGAGCTTCTTCGCGCAGACGCTGGGGACGCCTACGCCGGTTTCCGAGAAGCGGATCGCGAAGACGATGGAGAAGCTCACCCCCTGAAGAACGAGCTCACGCCGGCACGCTGAACGCCTCCTGGACGAAGAACTGCGGGGATGCGCTCGTGGTCGAACCGGCGGTCCTTCGCGTCACGCTCCGGTTGCATGAAAAAATCCCCCTTACGGTAGTTGTCGGGCTTTCACCTGGTGCCCGAAGAACTGAGCTGAAACAGGTTCAAGCGGGGGGATCGATGATCAAGGCTGTGGTGTTCGACGTCGGGGAGACGCTCATCGACGAGACGCGGATCTGGTCGCGCTGGGCCGAGCGGCTGGGCGTGAGCAGCTTCGTGCTGATGGGCGCGCTCGGCGGTATGGCCGCGCTCGACCGTCCGCACGTGGACGCGTTCGAGCTCGTCCGGCCGGGCTTCGACCTGAGCGCGGAGGAGGCTGCCTGGGAGCGTGACGACCCGGACGGCCTCCGTAACCGCTTCGACGCCGGCGACCTCTACCCGGACGTGCGCGAGGCGCTGGCAGAGCTCCGCGCGGCCGGATACCAGGTGATCATCGCGGGCAACCAGCCGCGCCGGGCCTACGAGGCGCTGGTCGCGATGGACCTGCCGGCCGACTCGGTGCACACCTCCGAGGACTGGGGCGTGGAGAAGCCGCAGCCGGAGTTCTTCGCCAAAGTGGCCGCGGTCGCGGGACGGGAGCCCGCAGAGATCCTGTACGTGGGGGACCGGCTCGACAACGACGTACTACCGGCGGCGCGGGCGGGCATGCGCACCGCGTTGCTGCGCCGCGGCCCGTGGGGCTACCTGCACGCCGCGCGCCCGGAAGCCGCGACCGCCGACGTGGTCGTCGACGACCTGCATGCCGTCCTGCCCGCGGCGCGGCGGCTCACCTGAGGCCTTCGCCGGGATCGATGCGGACCGCCCGCTCCTCGGCCGACAGGTCCGAGTCGTCGTCGCCCCAGTCCTCGCCGAGTTCCTCGTCCTCGACGTCCGGCTCCAGGCCCGCGTCAGGCTGGGTCAGCCGGTGCTTGGGACGGGGCTGGCGGAGCCGGTCCGGGGCCTCGCGGCGCAGCCGCTCGTCGAGCGTGTCCCTGCGCCGCGGGTCGTCCTCGACGACTTCATGATGGAGCCCGAGATCGTCGGTCCACTCGCTGACCTCGATCGCCTGCTCATCACTCATGCCGTACCGGTTCGGAGGTTTTTCGGTCATATGTGCCCCCTACCCAGGGAGCGGCCCGAAATCCTAGGACTTGGCGTGCCTCAGAGCCTCGGCCAACTCTTCCTTGCCCATCTGGGATCGGCCCGGAATGTCGGCCTTCTGGGCCTGCTCGTACAGCTCGGCCCTGGTCGCGCCGGACGGCTTGGCCTGCTTGGGGACTCCGGTCGGCTTGGCCTGCTTGGGGACGCTGAGCGCCTTCAGCTCCTCCGCCCTGCGCTCCTGGAACGCCTTGCCGAGTTCCTTCAGCCGCTTCTCGCCGGCCGACTTCTTCAGGGCGGGGAGGATCTTGCTCTCTTCCTCCTCGACGTGGTGCGTGACGGAGGTGATGAGCTCCTCCAGCGTCTTGCGGAACTCCGGAGTCCCCGGCTGCGACCTGACGAGCGCGTCGAGGAGGATTTCGGCCTGCTTGTGCTCCTCGACGCTGTGGTGCGCGTCGATGCCTGGATAGACCCGGTCCTCCTCGGCGCGGGCGTGGGCGATGAGGAGCGCATGCAGCTCGGCCACGGTGGCCTTCTGGTCGCCCTGCTGCTTCTTCAGCCGTTCGAAGAGGGACTCAACGGTCCTGTGGTCTTTGGTGATCAGAGTGATGACGTCGGTTGCCATGGTGACCACTGCTACCCGGAGGGGCGGCGGTCATTCGGACTCGCCGAGGCGTGCCCGGGCCTCCCTCAGCTCCTGGCGGAGCGCGGCGAGCTCCCGCTCGAGCTCGAGGATGCGCCGGATGGCGATGAGCGTCATGCCTTCCTCGGCCATCCGCGTGACGTGCTGGACGGTCATGATGTCGCGGCGGGAGTAGCGCCGCTGACCGCCGCTCGACCGGCTCGGGCTGATCACGTCGTGCCGGTCCAGCCGCCGCAGGTAGGCCTGCTGCACCTGGAGCATTTCCGCCACCTGTCCGAGGGAGTAGAGAGGGGCGTGCTCGTCGTCGAACGGCAGATCGGGCATCATGATCTCCTCATGGTTCGGGGGCGGACCCAGCCGCGCCCGCCCCCGGTCACCGTCCCGGTCAGGCTTTGATGGCCTTCGTCTCGCCCTTGTGGATCTCCACCTTGCGCGGCTTGGCCCGCTCCAGCACCGGGATGCGAACGGTCAGCACGCCGTTGGCGTAACCGGCGTCGATCTGGTCGCTGTCGAGGTGCTCGGAGAGGTAGACGCGCCGGGTGAACGTGCCCATGGGCCGCTCGCGTACGAAGAGGCGCTCGTTCTCGGCGACCTCCTCCTCGCGATGTGCGCTGACGCTGAGGACGCCGCGGTCGACCGTGACCTCGATGGATTCAGGGTCGATGCCGGGCAGGTCGAAGCGCAGGAGCACGTCGTCCTCGCGGCGCAGCCCGTCCATGGGCATGACCGCTCCGCCGACGTCGAAGGTCTGCTGAGCCAGGCGGTTGAACTGGCGCTCGAATTCCTGGAAGAACGGGTCGATCGAAGTCAAGAGCATTTCCGAACCTCCTGCTGCTGGTGGCCTTATAGCTAACCTCCAACTACACTTACAGGTTAACTATAGGACCGCATGTAAAGCAAATCAGGTCAGGGGTTACTCGCCCTGGGGTCAGGCCTGCTCGAGACGGGGGCGCAGCCGGGCGGCCTGCCTGATCGTCCGGCCGGAGAGCCTGGCCAGCGCCACGGCTGCGAGCAGCGACGCCGCCACGCACGCCACGCCGCCGATCTCCAGTGCGAGCCGCGGCCCGAGCGTGTCGCTGAGCCGGCCCAGCAGCGGCCCGCCGAGCGCGCCCGATCCGGCGCTGACGATGGACAGCGCGGCGATGACCCGGCCGCGCATCGGCTCGGGGCTGTCGAGCTGCGCACGTGCCGAGACGGTGGTGTCGAGGGTCACCGCGCCGGCCGCGATCGGCAACATCAACGCCGCGAACGACCACAACTCCGGCATCAGCCCGCTCAGTGCCTGCGCCACCCCGATCGCGAACGCGGTGATCAGCAGCAGCCGGATCGTCAAGTGCGGCCTCGCGGCGACGAGGAAGCCGCCGAGCACCGTGCCGACGGCGAACACCGTGGACAGCAGGCCGTACCCGCCGGCGCCCGCCTCCAGAGGGCCGGCGCTCATCGCGGCCATGGTGACCTGGTAGTTGCGGCCGACGCTGCCCGAGACGAACCACAGCGCCAGCACCACGAGCAGCCAGGGGGTGCGCAGGACGTACCGCAGCCCTTCGAGTACGGCGCCCGGCTGCCGCTCGGCGGCGGCGAGCGGGTGGAACTCCTTGCGCCGCATGGCCGCCACCGCCGCGATCACCACGAAGAAACTGGTCGCGTTGATGACGAACAGGCCGGTGTTCCCGGTGACCGGCAGCAGCACGCCGGCCAGGCTCATGCCCAGGATGCGGCCGGCCGAGCTCAGGAGGGAGCCGAGCGCCATCGCGTTCGACAGGTCGGCAGGGGGCACGACCTGGGCTCCGAACCGGCCGAGCGCCGGACCGCCCAGTGCGGTCACCACGCCGCCCGCCAGCGCCACCGCGTAGATCGGCACCACGGAGTCGACGCCCGTCACGACGATGGTCGCGAGCACGGCCGCCAGTGCGGCCTGCGCGAGCTGCGCGGCGATCACGACCGGCCGGCTGGGCAGCCGGTCCGCCAGGGCCCCGCCCCACATGCCCAGCAACAACGTCGGCAGCGCCTGCATGACGAGGCTGAGCCCGACGCTGGTCGCCGAGCCCGTCATCTCGAGGATGAGCCAGTTGAGGCCGAGCACCTGCATCCAGGTGCCGGTCACGGAGATGATGTCCGCTCCTGCCCAGAGCCGGTAGTTATGATGACGCAGGGCTCTGAACGTGGAGGAAGTCAGAGACAAAACATGTCCTTGCCTTGAAGATTCGCCGGGGGGTCCAACGCACCGTTCCGGCGAACGGATTCCGGTCCTGCCGGAATGTGAGGCAACACACGTTTAAAATTGAATCAAACTAGTTCTGCGGGATAGTCCCTGCTCACGAGCGCCGCGTAGTGGCCGCCGCGCGCCATCAGCTCGTCGTGGGTACCGCGCTCGACGATCCTTCCGTGGTCGAGCACGACGATCTGGTCGGCGTCGCGCACGGTGGACAGGCGGTGCGCGATCGTGATCGTGGTGCGGCCCCGAGCCAGCGCGTCGAGCGCCTCCTGCACGGCCCGCTCGGTCTGCGTGTCCAGCGCGCTGGTGGCCTCGTCGAGTATCAGCACCGGCGGGTCGCGCAGCAGCGTGCGCGCGATGGCGAGGCGCTGTTTCTCACCGCCGGAGAACCGGTAGCCGCGCTCGCCCACCAGCGTGTCGTAGCCGTCGGGCAGCGCCGCGATGTGATCGTGGATGCGCGCGGCCCGCGCCGCCGCCTCCAGCTCCTCGTCCGTGGCCTCCGGGCGGGCGAAGCGCAGGTTGTCCGCGATCGAGGCGTGGAACAGGTAAGTCTCCTGCGCGACCACGCCGACCGTCGCGCTCAGCGTCTCGAACGTCAGCTCCCGCACGTCCACCCCGTCGATCGTCACCCGCCCGCCCGTGACGTCGTAGAGCCGGGGTGGCAGGTAGCTGAGCGTGGTCTTGCCCGCGCCCGTCTCGCCCACGACGGCGAGGCTTGTGCCGGCCGGGACGACGAGGTCCACGCCGGTGAGCGTGGGGCTCTCGCCGTAGGAGAAGTCGACGTTCTCGAAGCGCACCTCGCCGCGCACCCGATCGAGCGTACGGGCGCCGGGGTGAATGTCCACCGGCAGGTCCAGATACTCGAAGATGCGGCCGAACAACGCCAGCGAGGTCTGCACCTCGACGCCCAGCCGCAGCAGCGACACCGCAGGCCGGAACAGGCTCGTCTGCAACGTCGTGAACGCCACCAGCGTGCCGACGGAGATCGCGCCGGTGTAGCCGACGGCCCAGTAGATCATCGCGGGCATCGCGGCCATGATGATCTGGATGGACGACTGCCGCCAGCGCCCTGCCATGCTCATGCGCACCCCGAGGTCGGCCAGCTCGTCCGAGGCCCGACCGAAGCGCTCGGTCTGCCCGGCGGCCTGCCCCATCGTGCGGCCGAGCAGGATGCCGCTGATCGACAGCGACTCCTGCACCATCGAGGCGATCTTCGCCAGCTTGCGCTGCCGCTCGGCGGTGATGCGCTTGCGCTCCGTGCCCACCTTGCGGCTGATCCACACGAACACCGGCAGCAGCAGGAGCGAGATCACGGTCAGCCGCCAGTCGAGCGCGGCCATGGCGGCGATCGTGGCGATCACGGTGGTGAGGTTCGAGACCAGGGAGGAGGCGGTCGAGGTGACGACCTGCTGCATGCCGCCGATGTCGTTGGCGATGCGCGACTGCACCTCGCCGGTCTTGGTGCGGGTGAAGAAGGCCAGCGACATGCGCTGCAGGTGCGAGTACACCGCGATGCGCAGATCGTGCATGACCCGCTGGCCGATCGTGGTGGAGATCAGCGTCTGCAGCACGTCGAAGACACTGGTGGTGACCGCGACCGCGATCATGCCGAGGGCGAGCAGCGCCAGCAGCCCGGCATCCCTGGACGGGATCGCCACGTCCAGGACTTCGCGCAGCAGGAACGGCTGGGCGAGGGACACGAGCGAGGCGAGCAGGATGAGAGAGCCCACCACGGCCAGGCGGCCACGGTAGGCGCGGAACAGCGTGATGATGCGCCGCAGCGGCGCCCGTGGTTCCTCCGCCAAGTGGTTCTCCTTTCAGATGTCGACTCAAACAGAGGTTAACTCATATTTGTTCCGGCTAAACTTATGGCATGGAGGAAAGGGAGCTCGCGGAGCTCTTGCACCTGGTGAGCAGGCGGCTGCGGCACGGCTACGTGCGGCGGCTGGTCCCGCTCGGGCTCAGCCCGAGCCAGGCGCGGGCGTTGCGCGTGCTCGCCGATGCCGGGCCCGAGCACCCGCTGCGGATGGTGCGACTGGCCGAGGAGCTGCGGATCGTGCCGCGGTCCCTCACGCCCGTCGTGGACGCGCTGGAGGAGGCGGGGCTGGTGCGCCGGCAGGTCGATCCAGGAAACCGCCGTTCCACGCTGGTCGTCATCACGCCTGAGGGGCGCGCCGCCGCCGGGCGGGCGCGCGACGCCCGCAGGCTGGCGGGCGAGGAGTTGTTCGCGGTGTTGTCGGAGGAGCAGCGTGATCAGCTGAGGGAGCTGCTGAGCGTGGTGGACCGCCAGTTCAGGTGACTGTGGAGGCCTTCAGCGTTCCACGCCGCCGACGACCGTGCCGATGCAGGGCGGCCCGCCCAGGAGCGCGGCGTACGGGTAGCGGCCGCGTGCGTCGAAGACGGCGAAGTCGGCCCGGGCGCCGGGGCCCAGTGACCCGATCCGGCCCGGCCCGCGATCCATGCCCAGCGCCCTGGCGCCGCCCATCGTGGCCGCCTCGACCAGCCGGCGATCCAGCCCTCGGGGCCGCAGCCCGAGCTCGCGCACGTGCCGCCTGATGGCGGTCGCCAGCCCGAGCGGCCCGGTGCCCGCCGCCTCAGAATCCGTTGTCCCGGTGCCGAGGGCGAGCGGGTTCCCCTCCTCCAGCAGGGCCAGCACGTCGGTCGCGGACGACGTCCCCGGCGGGCACAGGGCGACCACGGTCTCGCGCAGCCGGAGCAGCTTGCGCTCGCCGGGATCGAGCGGCCGCGAGCAGATGACGTGGCACAACGGCCCCAGCACGCCGGCCTCGTCCAGCTCGGCGGGGGAGTGCCGGTCCAGATCGGCCAGCAGCCGCAGCCCGAACGTCCTGGCCAGCACGGCCACGTCCTCCAGCACGTGCGGGTTCCTGGTGCGAGCCGCGATCCCCACCGCGTACGGCCGCTCGACCTCCCGGATGGCCGTGATGACGGCGTCGCGCTCGCGTTCCTCCCACTCCTCCTCGCTGGCGGCGCGCACTTCGACGTACGCGATGCCGCGTGTCACCGCGGGATCGGCCACGTCCGCCATCACACTCGCCCGCGCGGTCACGCCCAACGCCGCAGAGGGCACGACAGAACAGGCGTCGACCGGTCCCGCCACGATCATCCCCGGCCACCGGCGCTCCTCGGTGACGGGAAAGCACGAGAGCAGCTCGCCCCGCACGCCGACCTGGAGCACCCGATCGCCCCTGATCACCACGGCGCCGTCGCGGATGGGCTCGTCGCACACGGGGAGCACGAGCGGCGCGGAGTGGAGCACGATCGGCGCAGACCCGCGCTGTCCTGGGATCGGCCGGGCAGGCCGTCTTGCCGTCGGTCCAGCACGCGTCTTTGCAGAGGGCATCAGCACTCCCCGTCGGATTGACCCTTCAGGGCATTAAACGTGAGCGACGCCAGGGAATCAATTAGGTCGAACCAGGCAAATCCCGAGGTAAGTAGCCTCCGGAGAGACCGGCGGGGCCCGTTCATTGATCTCCCTCGACAACGTCTATACCGTCGATCCGTGAATGCCCCGAAGAAGTTGCTGATGGGGTTAGCCGCGGCCATCGTGATGATCCCGGTGAGCCTGCTGGCGACCCCTGCTTCCGCAGCACCCCCTGCCGATCCTGAGCACCCATGGCGGCGAGACCACTGGCCGCAAACGCAGCCCTGGCAGAGCGACACCCCGCTCGACGCCCAGACGCTGCGCGGCCGCCCCGCGGGCGGCATCCAGCCCATCGACCCGCAGAACTGGGAAAATCCCGACAACATGACGTGGGCGGACTACAAGAAGCCGCCCGGCACCAACTGGAACGACCCCGCGGTGAAGGGGTCGAAGCGCACGTTCAAGGGCGCGCTCATCCTGCTGGACTATCCCAACCAGCCGTTCGTCGTCACCCAGCCCAAGGGCTCGACGATATACGCCAACCCGAGCGCCGAGGCCCACGACATCCCGCGCGACCAGGTCGCCAAGTTCTACCAGGACTTCCTCAACACCCCGAACGAGCTCAACAAGGGCCACACCATCCACGAGTACTGGATGGAGGACTCGGGCGGTCGCTTCGGTGTGGAGCTCACCGGGTTCGGCCCGTACACGATGCCGGGCAAGGACCACGAGTACGCCATGGAGTACCAGCGGGACGCCTGCCCGGCCGGCGACACCTGCACCAGGAACCTGCGTACCGACGGCAACGCCGCCTGGCTCGCCGCCGTCGGCCCGGACGTGGCCGCGCAGTTCGACTTCGTCTTCTACCTGAGCGCCGGTCAGGACGAATCGTCCACGTGGCAGGAGTTCGGCATGATGAAGTTCCCCACCAAGGAGGACGTGCCGGACGAGTGGGGCCCGCCCGACCCCAACCTGACCAACTGGTCCAGGACCCGCTACGTCGAGTGGACCTCCTGGCAGGCCGGCTCCAACTTCTGGCCCAACGCCCGCTTCGGCGTCGACTCGGTCCAGGCCGAGAGCTCCGGCATGGCGGTCTACGCCCATGAGTTGAGCCACATCATGGGCATCGCCGACAACTACAACAACCCGTACGCCGTGCCGCCCAAGCGGGCGTACACCGGCATCTGGGAGATGCTCAGCCGCGGCAGCTTCAACGGCCCCGGCGGCCCGCACTCACGCTGGCTGATCCCGCCCACCGGCGGCGCGTCCATGGGCGCCCAGCACATGCTCCGCAACAAGATCAAGCTGGAGATGGTCGACGAGCAGAACGTCCTGCGCCTGTCGCGCGAGGCGCTGGACGAGTCCGGCCTGGTCACCGCCAAGGTCCTGGCGCGGGCCGTGCAGCCGGGCCAGGACGAGCTGGCCGGGATCAACATCTCCTTCGACACCGGCGACAAGAGCTCGTGCGTCGCGGCCGATCCGCTCTGCGACGGCGGCGGCTACGAGAACTACACGGTCGAGGTCGTGGACCGCATGGGCACCGACTCCTTCACCCCCGACTCCGGCGTGCTCCTGGCCAAGACCAAGAACCAGGACCGGGCCCCGTTCGAGTGGGTGATCGACGCCAACCCGCAGGACATCGGCATGACCGACTACGTGCTGCCGGACGGCACCAAGGTGCCCATCACGATCGGCGACTACCGGCAGCTGTCCGACGCCCTCTTCCACGCGGGCACCGACTCGGGCAGCGAGTACGAGTTCGTCGACGCGGCCAACCGCCTGCACTTCTACATCACCGACGTCAAGCGGAACCGCGAGGGTGAGCTGTCCTACACGGTCGCCGTGCGCTCGCTCGACGGCTCGGGCCCGCAGCGACGCGGCGTCAAGCTGCTCCCCGCGGCCGGCGTCCCCGCCGGCACGAACATCTCCTCCTGCACGTTCCCGCTGTTCAACACCGGTAAGGCGGCCCCGGCGCAGGGTCAGCATCCGGAGGACGTCAGCGCCTACCTCGACTCCGACGTCTACCGGCTCAAGGCCGAGGTCCAGGGCAAGGGCTGGACCACGCAGGTGCCGAACGCGCTCGCCTCGGTCGCATTCGGCAAGCAGGCGCTCGTGACCGTGAACGCGGTCCGCGAGTCCGGCGGCGACCGGCTGGCCAGGGTCAAGCTCACCGCCACCTCGGAGAGCGACCCGACCAAGACCATGACCGCCACCTGCCACGTGATCGGTCTGTAGCGGAAAGCCTGGGGTACGGCTGGCGCGGGCCGTACCCCATCGGCTTGAATCACCCTCATAAGGGGGTGTTCGTTGACCGGGGACCTGTCTGACAGGACAGACAATCTTCCAGAGAAGCCGAAGAAGCGCCGAAGAAAGGTGCCGTGGGCCGCATCCGTCTCCGCGGGCCTGGCGGCGGCCGCGGCGAGCGTGCTGGCGGCGTCCGTCGAGTGGGAGATCCCACCGGTAGCCAAGGTCGGCGTGACCTTGGCGGCGGCCGTCCTCGTCGGGCTCGCCACGTGGGCCACCACCGAGTCGCGGCCCAAACGTCCGGAGATCGGCGGCGGCGGCGCCGGCGGTGTCGCGCCCGACCAGTGGCCGCCCGTGCCAGAACATTTCACCGGCCGCGCCGAAGCCCTCGCCGAGCTGCGTGACGTCTTCGCCGCCCGCCGCAAGGCCACGGACCTCTCCCCGCCCCTGGTCGTCTCCGTGTACGGCCGCGGCGGCGTGGGCAAGTCGGCGCTCATGACCAGGTTCGGGCAGGAGGTCGCGGACTGGTTCCCGGACGGCCGGCTCTACGCCGACCTGCGCGGCGGCGTCGACGCCCCGGTCCGCCCCGACGAGGTCCTCATCGGCTTCCTCCGCGCGCTGGACGTGCGCCTGACCACCGACCCCGGCGGCCTGGACGAGTTACGCAAGCTCTGGCTGACCTGGACCAAGGGCCGCAAGATCCTCATCGGCCTGGACAACGCCCACGACGCCGCCCAGGTCAAGCCCCTCATCCCGGCCGAGCCGGGGTGCGCGGTGCTGGTGACCTCCCGCGCGCCGCTGTTCCTGAACGGCACGCATGACACGCGGCTCGGCCCGTTCAGCGAGGCGCACGGCGTGGAGCTGCTGGCCAGGCTGAGTGGCGGCGCCAGGATCGTCGACGACCTCGACTCCGCCAAGGAGATCGTGCGGCTGTGCGACTACCTGCCACTGGCGATCAACATCTGCGGCGGCCGCCTCGCCACCCGCGAGCAGTGGACGTTACGCGAGATGGCCGGCCGGCTGGCCGACACGCGCCGCATCCTCGACCAGCTGGAGCTGGCCCCGACCGTCGACAAGAGCGTGCGCGCGTCGGTGCAGCTCAGCTACGACGACTGCACCGGCATGCAGCGCCGCCTGCTGCGCCTGCTCAGCGCGCTGCCCGCCCCTGACGTGCAGGGCTGGGTGGCGGGGGAGCTGCTCGACATCTCCGGCCTCGACGGCGCCGACCAGCTGGAGGCGCTCATCGACGCCCAGCTCGCCGAGTGCTCGGGCACCGACCAGACCGGCGCCATGCGCTACCGGCTGCACGACCTGGTCCGGGTGTTCGCCGCCGAGCTGACCGAGCAGGACGAGAGCGAGCGGCGCAGGGCCGCGATCGAGCGCGTGCTCTACG
Organism: Nonomuraea polychroma; assembly: GCF_004011505.1. Lineage (NCBI taxonomy): Bacteria > Bacillati > Actinomycetota > Actinomycetes > Streptosporangiales > Streptosporangiaceae > Nonomuraea > Nonomuraea polychroma. The sequence continues at coordinate 6,393,039 of NZ_SAUN01000001.1, read as the reverse complement.
GCTACCGCCGCCGTGCCGAGGAGGCCGCGCAGAACCGCTGGCCGCAGGACTGGAGCCGGGGCGGGCGCCGCGCCAGCGCGGACGGGCAGCTGCGGGCCGGCGACTGGCTCAACGCCGAACGCCTCTCGCTGCTGGCCATGATCAACCTCGCCATGCAGCTGGAGATGTGGGAGCTGACGTGGGGCCTGGCCCGGGCGTTCTGCTCGCTGTGCCACTCCCTGCGCGCCTACTGGGCCGACTGGAAGGCCGTCGCGGAGATCGGCTGCGTGGCCGCCGAGCGGTCCGGCGACCGGCGCTCCCTGGCCATCGCCCTGCTCGACAGCGCTTCCGTGCACGGCGGCCTCGGCCTGCGCGATCGGGCCCTGGAGGAGGCCCAGCTGGCCCTGAAGACCTTCACCGAGCTGGGCGAGTCGTGGTGGGCGGCCAGGTCCATGCGCACGATCGGGATGACGCTGTTCAGCGACGGACACCTGGACCGCGCGCAGGACTACCTGATCGGGGCGATCACCGCGTTCAGGGGTGAGGAGGACCTGTGGTGGATGGCCCGCACCCAGCGCAACCTGGCCGAGATGCGGATGGCCGAGCGGCGGCCCGAGGAGGCCAGGGAGCTGCTCGAGGACGCGCTGGAGATCTTCAAACGCGAGGGCAACCGTTACTCCGAAGCCCAGACGCTGCGTGTCTACGGTGAGGTGCTGGCCGCGCAGGCGCGGGGCGAGCTCGCGGCGGGCGACCACCGGGTCGCGACGCACCTCTTCACCCGGGCTGGCTTCAGCCTCGACCGGGCGGCCGAGATGTTCCGGCAACGCGGCGAGTTGTGGGAGGAGGCCCGCTGCCTGCGGGCGGCCGGCGAGGTCGGCGACCCGGCCAACGGGCTGCGCGAGCTGGAGTACGTCCGGCGGGCCGAGGAGATCCTCGTGGCTCTGGGCGACTCGTGGGGGGTGGCCCGCAACGCCGTGTCGGCGGGCCGGGGGCTGGCCCGGCTGGGGCGGATGGCGGAGTCGGAGGCGGAGCTGCGCCGCGCCGTCCAGGGGTTCGAGGAGCTGCAGGATCGGTGGTGGATGGCGAGGAGCCTGCGCTACCTGGGCGAGGCGCACCTGGACGCGGGCGGGCGCCAGGCGGCCGTGGGGCCGCTGGAGCAGGCCAGGGACATCTACCGCAGCCTGGGCAACGAGGCCGGCATGCGCCGGACCCTGGAACTCCTCAGACGCGCGACACCCTCCACGTAGCTTGTCCCCCACACCGCGCACCCCGCGAGCGACCTGCACGCCCCTCAGGGGCCTGTGGCGGTGTGCGGCGGGCAGGCGCCGCTGCCACTTGACCCTCTTCCCGAAAGGACCTGTGGCGGAGTGCGGCGGGCACGCGCCGAGCGGCCTAGGTGAGCGGGGTCCTGAGCAGCTCTCCGGCCGCCAGCCTGGCCTGGCTGATGCTCTCCTCGAACATCTTGCGCGCGTGCGCCGCCTGGTCGGCCAGCTCCTTGATGTGCTGGCGAGCGTGCTGGTCGTGCACCGTCTCGGCGATCAGCTGCTGGTACTCCGGGGTCTTGGCGGCCAACGCCTCCAGCCGCTTGTGCGTGTGGTAGACCTTGTCGGCCTTGATCACCTGTTTGGCGTACTTCTCCAGGTGGCGCACCCGCTGCGACAAGGACGTCCAGGCCGCGTCCAGCGCGGTCGTGTACGGCTTGAACGCGTCCTCCATGCCGGGCGGCAGCTCGCGGGGGATGAGTTTGCCGTGCTCGGCGTGCATGGACGACAACTTGCGCAGCCGCTGCGCGATCTGCCAGACCTCCTCCGGCAGCGTCACCTGGTTGTCGATGCTGTCGATCAGGCCGGCCCGGTGCACCTTGGAGTTGAGTATCGCCTCGACCGCGTTCTGCGCGCGACGCAACAACATCTGGCAGGGATAGTCGAGGTCCTCGGCCATGATGTAGTGCTCGGCGTGCGTCTGCGCCAGCCGGAGTCTTCGTTTGGTCGTGCGATGGGAGCTGTCCAACGCCATCCACCGGAGCAGCACGATCATGCCGATGCCGAGACTCGCCACGAAAACGCCCTTCCAGTCGGTCACCAGGAAGGTCAGCAAGAGAAAGCCGGGGAGCACGAACAGCAGGGCGGGGTTGTACGTAGTGTCCATTCGCTTGCCGGTTCGAGCCATGCGGAGGATGTGCGGGCTCGACCGCAGCTCTACCGAGATCTCGGGGGGCAGCGAGGGATCGATCACCAGCCTTGGAGGCAGAGCTCGTGGATCCATACGTTCATGCTGCGTTATGAACCTCGAATCCGCTCATATTTGGCGGACATATAGGGTCGAGATGATGAGCGAGATGACGAGGTGGATCGATCTGGAAGGCGCGGTGAACGCGCGTGACCTGGGCGGGCTTCCAACGCGTGACGGCGGCGTCACTCGGCGCGGGCGGATCTTCCGCGCCGACAATCTGCAGGGACTCACGCCGCGGGACGTGGACCTCCTGGTCGGTGAGCTGAAACTGCGGCACGTCGTGGACCTCCGCTCCAACGCGGAGGTTTCTCTTGAGGGCCCGGGCCCGCTGACCTTGGTGCCGGAGGTGCGGCATCACTATTTGACGCTGTTCGCCGAGGGAGGCAGGCACACCGACGTCGAGGCCGACACCATCGACGGCGACCGGGTGCTGCCGTGGGCGGAGCGGGTGATGGACGAGGAGCTGCGGGTGACCGGCTTCTACTTCGGCTACCTGCGTGACCGCCCGTCCGCGGTGGTGGCGGCCCTGCGCGCGATGGCGCTGGACGACGGGGCGGCGCTGGTGCACTGCGCGGCGGGCAAGGACCGCACGGGCGTGTTGTCGGCGTTGGCGCTCGAGGTGGCCGGCGCCACCAGAGAGGCCATCGTGGAGGACTATGTCGCCACGGGGGAGCGGCTGGAGCTGATCCTCACGCGGCTGCGCGGCAGCGACACCTACCGCGGCGACCTGGATTCCAGGCCGGCGGACGATCACAAGCCGCGGGAGAAGTACATCGAGCAGTTCCTGGGCGTCCTGGACGACCGCTTCGGCGGCCCGATGGGCTGGCTGACCCAGCACGGCTGGACGACCACCGACACCGAAGCCCTGCGCTCTCGCCTGCGTGACTGAGGTGCCGGCCGGACGTTCAGGACAACCGGACGACGATGCCCCGATCGGCCGACATCCGCGCCGCCTCGATGACGGAGAGCGCCTCGACCGCGCTCTCCGGATCCACGGGCGGCGCTGTGCCGTCCCGCAACGCGGCCACGACGCCGCGGTAGAAGTCCCCGTACGCGCCCGGTTCGGTACGCACGACGCGATGCTCGTCGTCCGTGCCGAGCACCCCCCAGCGCGCCTCGTCGTCCTCCCCGAACCCGGATGAATCGGGCGCGACCCCGGCCCGCAACCCCTCCTCCTGCACGTCCATCCCGTACTTCACGTACGCGGCCGCCGAGCCCAGCACCCGAAAGCGTGGCCCATGCTGTGCCGCCACGGAACTGACCCACAGATGCGAGCGCACCCCACCGGCATGCGTCAACACCACGAACGTGTCGTCATCCGCGGCCACCCCGTCACGCCGCACGTCACTCTCGCAGTAGACCTCTCGCACCGGCCCGAACAACTGAAGGGCCTGATCGACAAGATGGCTCCCGAGGTCGTAGAGCAGTCCGCCGACCTCCTCAGGGCCGCCGGACTCCCGCCATCCGCCTTTGGGCACCGGCCGCCACCGCTCGAACCGCGACTCGAACCGCCGCACGCCGCCCAGCGCCCTCTCACCGATCAGCCGCCGCACCGTGAGGAAGTCGCCATCCCACCGCCGGTTCTGGAACACGGTGAGCATGACCCCCCGCTCCTTGGCCAGCCGCACCAGCCCCCACCCTTCCTCAGCGGTCCTGGCCAGTGGCTTGTCCACGACAACAGGCAGCCCTCGCTCGATGGCCGCCGCGGCAAGGGAAACATGCGTCCGGTTGGGCGAAGCGACCACCACAAGATCACACCGCTCCCAAAGCTCCCCGACCTCGCCCAGCCCGACAGCCCCATAACGAGCACGGACTTCAGCCTGCCGCTCGGCATTCCCGGTCACGACAGCAGCCAGCGTCAACCCAGGAGTGGCCTGGATCAGCGGCGCATGAAAGACCGCCCCCGCAACGCCGTAACCAATCAGCCCCACCCGGATGTCGCTCATCGGCCCAGGCTACCGAAACCACTTAGCCGGCCCACTGTGCGCTCCGTAGCGGCGGCCCGCCGGTGAAGGGCTCAGAGGCCGTGTTCCTGGAGGGCCCTCAGGCGAAGTACGTCGGGTGGCGGCCCGCTCGGCACCGCCGTAAACCCATAGGGGTTTTGGGTTTGCGGTGGGCCCGCTGTGCGCTCTGTAACGGCGGGTGAAGGGCTCAGAGGCCGTGTTCCTGGAGGGCCGTCAGCCGAAGTACGTCGGGTGGCGGCCCGCTCGGCACCGCCGTAAAACAAGAAGGCGTCTATTGGTTCTACGGGTTTTGGGGGTCGTCACGCTCGGCGAGGAAGCGCTCGAACTGGGCAGCGAGTTCATCCCCCGTCGGCATGGGGGTTGACTCGGCGATGAGGTTTTCGCGGTCGGCGCCGCCGGCGAAGGCGTCGTACTGCTGCTCGAGCCCCTTGATGGCCGTCGACAGCTCGGCCGAGGCCTGGATCTGCTCCTCGATCTCCACGTTCGTACGCTGGGCCGCGTCACGTAGCGCGTCCATCGGGAACACCAGCCCCGTCCCCCGCGTCACGGCCTCCAGCGCGGCCACAGCGGCCGTCGGGTATTCGGCCTGCGACAGATAGTGCGGCACGTGCACCGCATAGCCCAGCGCGTCGTGCCCCTCGGCCCCGAGCCGGAACTCGATCAGCGCCGCCACGCTCCCCGGCACCTGGACACGCCCGAACGCGCTCGTTTGCGAATTTATTAGCTCAGGCCTGCTCGCGTGCATCGTCAGGCCCAGCGGCCGGGTGTGCGGCACCGCCATGGGGATGCCGTGCATCGTCACCAGCTTGCTCACCCCCAGCCGCGTCGCCAGCGTCCCCACGGCCTTGGTGAACAGCTCCCACTCCCGGTCGGGCTCGGGCCCGCTCATCACCAGGAACTGCGTCCCCGTCGAGTCCCTCATGACATGGACGGCCAACTCGGGGCTCTCACACTCGACCCAGCGGTCGGTGTCGAAGGTCATGATGGGCCGGCGTGATCGGTAGTCGAGCAACCGGTCCACGTCGAACGTCGCCACGACCCGGTGCTCCAGCTCGGCCAGCAGGTGGCCCAGCGCGAGACGTCCGGCGCCGCCCGCGTCGACGAAGCCGTCGAAGTGGTACAGCAACACCGGATCATGCAGCTCGGGCGCGTCTTCTGCGAGCGTGTAGAGATCCTTCGGGTCGAACACGGTTGGACAGCCTTTCCGTAGGTACTTTCTCTCAGAACCTATGGCGAGCCGGAACGATTCCGCCTCCATGGTGGGGCGGAGCGAGCCCGTGGGGGGCACCCTATCGGGGCACAATGAGGTGCATGGACGGGGACCCGGAGGTGGAAGAGTTCGCCGGCAGGATGTTCGACCTGGCCAGGGCGGGCGACACCGAGACGCTGCGCGCGTACGTCGAGGCTGGGGTGCCGGTGAACCTGACCAACGGCAAAGGTGACACTTTGCTGATGCTGGCAGCTTATTACGGCCACACGCCGACGGTGCGGATGCTCATCGAGCTGGGCGCCGATGTCGACCGGCCCAACGACCGCGGCCAGACGCCCTTGGCCGGAGCGGTATTCAAGAAGGAGCTGGAGGTCGTCAAAGCGCTGGTCGACGCGGGCGCCGACCCCCATGCGGGCGTGCCCTCGGCCGTGGACACCGCCCGCATGGTCGGTATGGAGAATGTGTTCTAGCGAACAGAGAGGGCTTGTCCCCGTCGACAGAGGTTCAGTCGACCAACTCGCCCTGGAAGCCGGCGACCTGCCCCCGTAACACCGGGTCGGCGAAGCGGCGCGTCTCTTTGGCCCAGTCAAGGTAGCCGCGCATCCAGTTCTCGAGCCCCATGACGCAGCGCAGGGTGCCGTGCCGCCGGTTCTGGTCGGTGCCGAGCTCGTCGAAGAGGCGCAGGAGGTCCACCTTGGCCGCCTCGAAGACGTCGATGCGCTCGGAGATCGTCTGGTTGACCATCTCGACGGCCTCCTGGAGCGGGCAGCTCAAGGCCTTCCAGTAGACGATGACCAGATTGTGGAACTCGCCCTGCAGCAGCTCCCGACGCAGGCCGATGAGATCGTTGGTGCAGACGACCACGTGCCCGGCCTCGTGGACGAGGGTGCTGTACGGGGCCGATGCGCGGATCTCGTCCGGCACCTCGAACTGCTCGGCGAGCTCGATGAGGTCGAACGAGGGCGGGACGTAGGCGATGTTGAGCTTGTGCTCGACATAGCTGTCGGGATCGGGGATCCGGCCCCTCGTGCGGTTGTCCACCTCCCACTGGGCGGTCTCGAAGCAGTCCTGGAGGTGGGTGGAGAAGCGGTGCCACCACTGCGCGGTGGCGTGCAGGCGCATGCGGTCACGGACGTCGGCCAGGCCGTGGAGGATCGGTCCTGCGGTGTCGTCGAGCGGTGCGCCGTCCAGCACCGCGCGGAACTTGTCCGCCATGCGCCGCGCCAGGTCCGGGTCGGAGCCCACCTCGGCGAGCTCGAACTGGTCGTCATAGACGTGGAACCAGCTGTTGAGATCCGCGGCCAGCGCGAGCACCGGCACCGAGGCCTCCGGGTAGAGCCTCGCGACGAGGCGGGAGTAGGACTCACCTGCGAAGCGCGAGGTTGCGGTCTCGCCTTCGATGAGCCTCAACCTCCGCGCCCAGGTGATGGTGTGCTCGGCCGCCACAGACTCGAAGGGATTGAGCTTGGCCGGATACGGGATGGAAGGGTCGGGAAGGGATACGGGTGGTATATCGGGCATGAGTGCGCAGCCTCCCCACGAGAAACCGTGGCAAATGCCCCCTCGTCGGGACAGATGTCGTTCTCGTGGGGCGTACCCGGACCAGAATTTGTCCAATCGCGCCGGTATTTACGGGTTAGGAGCCGAAATTATTGCGGTCTGAGCCCTGTGGGGTATCGAAGTCTTCCTGTGCAAGAGTGACCGCTTCGTCCAGGTCTAGTTTTGCGCCCGCCTCAAATTCCAGTTTGTAGCCGTCCTCGCCGAGAGCCCTCTTGCACTCTTGGACGCACTTCTCGTGCTCTGTCGTGGGGAAAGGCGCGCCCAGCATGGGCAGGCCGGAGGAGCGCCAGTTCTGATGCAGCGCCCCGAGCAGCCGCGAGGCGCGCTCGATCTCGCCCTGAGTCGAGTAGATCTTGGCGACGGTCTCGAGCACCATCAGTGTGCCGACGGTGTCGTGGAAGTGACGCTTGATCCGCAACCCTTCCAAGGCGGTGCGCAGCGCCTCGTCCGTCCTGCCCATCGCCAGCATCGGCAGCGACAGCGCCCAGTGCGCGTACGAGCTCAGCCACAGCTCGCCGCGCTCCCTGCAGACCTGGAGGCAGTCCTGCAGCAGTGACTCGGCCTCATTCACCTCCCCCTGGGTGGTGAGGACGATGGACAGCTCCACGATGGCCGGGAGGAGCCCCGGGTTGAGCTCCTTGTTGTCGGGGTTGAACTCGATCGCCACGCCCAGCAGGGCGCTGGCCTTCTGGAGGTCGCCCTGCAGCATCGCGGCCGTGCCCTGCATCTTGGAGGCCAGGATCACGGCGCGGGAGTCCCCGACCCGGACGGCCTCGGTGCTGCACGTCTCGGCCGCCTCCCGCGCACCCACGCTGTCTCCCTGGGCGCTGCGCACGTACGAGAGCACCCACAGCGCCTTGCAACGCTCCTTGCTGAGATCCGGGTTGGCCGCCAGCGCCCGCTCGAGGTAGAGGCGGCCCTCGCGGGCGAAGCCGCAGCACACCCACATGAACCACAACGACGACAGCAGGTTCAGCGCCAGGACCTCCTTGCCCGGCGTCTTGAGTGCATGCTCCAGCGCCACCCGCACGTTGTCGTGCTCCTGGCGCATGCGGACGAACCAGTAGATCTGCCGTTGCCCCGACCAGGCGTCCTCGCCGCGCTCGGCCAGGCTCAGGTAGTACTCAAGATGGCGCTGGCGCATCCGGTCCTTCTCGCCGAGCTTGTCCAGCCACTCGTCGCCGTAGTCCGCCAGGGTGTCGATCAACTTGTATCTGACCCCGGCGTGGCTGCTCCTGATCAGCAGGATCGACTTCTCCACCAGGCCGGTGACCAGGTCGGTGATCTGCCCGGGCGGCAGCCGCGCGTCCGAGCACACGAAGCGCGCCGCGTCGAGCTCGAAGTCGCCCGCGAACACCGACAACCGCGCCCACAGCAGCCGCTCGGCCGGCTCGCACAGCTCATGGCTCCAGCCGATGGCCGCACGCAGCGTCTGGTGCCGCGGCAGCGCCGTACGGCTGGCCCCGGCCAGCAGGCTGAACCGGTCGGCCAGCAGGCCCAGGATCTGCTCCACCGACAGCGCCCGCAGCCGCACCGCCGCCAGCTCGATCGCCAGCGGGATGCCGTCGAGCCGCCGGCACAGCTCGGCCACCGCGTTGATGTTGTCCTCGTCGAGCTGGAACTCGGGCACGCTCGCCCCGGCCCGGGCCGCGAACAGCTGCACGGACTCGTTGAGGAAATAGGTCTCCGTCGGATCCTCGCCCGGCACCTGCAGCGGCGGCACGGGGACCACCTGCTCGTAGGGCAGGTTCAGCGACTGCCGGCTGGTGGCCAGCACCTTGAGGTTGGGCGCGGCCTCGAGCAGCTCCTGCACCAGCTCCGCGGCTCCCGACACCACGCGGTCGCAGGTGTCGATGATGAGCAGCATGTCCCGCTCGCCCACCCACTCCGACAGCGTCTCGGACTCCGCGCGCGTGGACTGGTCGGCGATGCGCAGCGCCGAGGCGATGGTGTGCTTGACCATGCCCGTGTCCTGCAGGCGGGCGAGATCGGCGAACCAGACGCCGTCGAGGTATTGAGCGCGCACCTGGTGGGCCAGCCGCAGCACTGTGCGCGACTTGCCCACACCCCCGATGCCCGTGACGGTCACCAGGCGTGAATCACCGAGGTGCCGTTTGAGGTTGGCGAGGAGACGCGTACGACCGATGAAGCTGGTGAGCTCCGCCGGCAGATTGCCTTCTCGCCGCCAGCCTGTAGGGGTGGCCATGGGCAGCCTCACGAGGGGTAGGCGACACCTGCCCCCGCATCGTACCGCCGCAGCCGCGACATGTCCCTGGACCTGCGGACACACCGGGTGTTGGTTTGTCCGTCTGGGTACCATGTCAGCCGTGGAAGATTTCTACCCCGAGCAGACGGCGGACGACAGGGACCTGGGCTGGGGCGACGACCTCCCGGACGAGGACCCGGACGACTTCTTCGTGGAAAACAGACCGCCGCACTGGGAATGACGCGGTGCCGACCGGCCACGCGTTGCGCCCCGCCACCCCTGCCGACTACGACGCCATGGCGGCCGTGGTCGACGAGTGGTGGGGCCGTCCCATCCTGAGCTCCCTGCCCAGGCTGTTCCTCGACCACTTCCACCGCACGAGCCTGGTCGCCGAGGGCCCCGAGGGCATGGCGGGATTCCTCGTCGGCTTCCTGTCGCCGTCGGCCGAGGACGAGGCGTACATCCATTTCGTCGGCGTCTCTCCCGCCGCCCGAGGCGGAGGGTTGGCACGGGCGATGTACGAGCGTTTCTTCGCCCTGGCCCGCGCCCACGACCGGCACGTCGTCAAGGCCATAACCTCGACGGTCAACGAGGCGTCCATCGCCTTCCACCGCCGCATGGGCTTCACGGTGAGCGACCCGGTCCCGGACTACAACGGCCCCGGCACGCGCCTGGTCACCTTCTCCCGCGCCATCTGACGGATGCCCCGGCCCCAGGAGTCGTCCTGGAACCGGGGACCGCTCACCGCCATGCCTGCGGTTCGTACTCCTCATCGCTCATCCTGGCCAGCGTGAGCGCCGCGGCGGCGAACCCGAGCGCCGTCAGCCCCCACGCGCCCCCATCAAGGATCTTGGGTGCGCCGGTCAGCACGAAGGCCAGGTGCAGCGGCTGCGAGGCGACCAGCGCCACTCCCGCCCAGGCAGGGACCACCCGCGCCCGCCACAGGGCGGTGCCCAGCAGCACGGTGCCCACGACGTGGCCGAGCACGAAGAGGCCGACGGAGACCGAGAGGGCGGGCTGGGCCGCCAGCGCCTCCAGCAGCGCCGTGCCGTCCGAAGGGCTCAGCCCGGCCGTCACCGCGGCCAGCGCGGCGGCGTCCGAGACGCCGAGCGCGGCCATCCCCAGATAACCGGGCAGAGCCAGGGTGATCGCGATGATCGCCAGGACCGGTGCCCCGCGCAGCGCCAGCCGCGTCAGCACGAACAGGGCCGGGACCAGCGTGAGAACGGCGATCGGAACCAGCCAGAGCACCGCACCCTGTGCCCCCTGCCCGGTCGCCACCCCGGCCAGCTGGGCGGCGGCGTCGTCGGTCGTGCCGTAGGGGAGGACGGTGCGGATGACGGCCACGCACAGCGGGCCGAGCGGCAGGAGCACGGCGAGAGCGCGGCGGCGGAAGGCTCGTGTGTCACGCACCCGCACGGCGGCGGAGCCGATGGTCATGATGTCTCCCATGAAGTAGGGCTTGGGCCGTCCGAGGGCTAGGACTTCGGCCGGCCGGGCAGGCTCATGGTCGGCCGCAGACCGGTCCTCGCGGCACGGCGCACGCCCCTGGCCGGGCCGGGCGATCTTCCCGGCCGATCTGGGGGTCCGCCCCTATGCGCCGGGCTCCGCGAACGCTCATCATGACCCTTATGAAGGTGCTGGCCTGGGGCCTGTTCGCGGTGGCGGTGACCGAGGCGGTCACCGGCGTGACGGCCGCCATAGCAGCGGGAACGACCTTCGAGGCGGCCATCGAGAGCTTCATCGTCACGAACTCCGCCATCGGCCTCTCCCTCGCCTGCGCCGGCGTCCTGCTCGCCTGGCATCGTCCCCGCAACCCCATCGGCTGGCTCCTGCTGGCCGCCGCCGTAGTACAGGGCGGCACTGCCGCCGGGGCGGGTCTGCTGGCGTTCGGCGAGGTCCACGGCTGGGCCACCGCCGCGTCCCGGACGCTCGCCACGTTCGCCGCCTACTCCTGGCCGTGGTCGATCGCGTTGTGCCTGCCGCTCGTCCTCCTGCTCTTCCCCGACGGCCGCCCGCCGGGCCCTCGCTGGATCTGGCTGGTCCCCGTGACGGTGGTGACCGCCCCGCTCTTCGTCCTGGAGATGGGCGCCTCCCCGAGCAGCCTGTCGCCCGGCTCGGACGTCGTCGGCTATCTCACCATCCCCTTCCACGACGACCTGGCCGCGCTCTGGACCGCGACCGAGGTGCGCGGCGCCGTACTCGTCCTGGCCGCCCTCGCCGGACTGGGACTTCGCTACCGCCGGGGCGGCGAGCGGGAGCGCCGTCAGCTCCTGTGGCTCCTGCTCGCCGTGCTGCTGCTCGCAGCGGTCATGGTGGTGTGGGGGGTGTTCCAGACCGGGCCGGTGCTGATGTTGCTGGCCATCCCGCTCGTCCCGATCGCGATCACCGTCGCCATCCTGCGTCACGGCCTGCTCGACATCCGCCTGATCGTCTCGCGGACGGTGCTGTACGCGCTGCTCACCTCGGGCGTGATCGCCGTCTACGCCCTGCTGGTGGCCGTCCTGGACCGTGCCGGGCCAGGAGACTCGGTGCTCGCCACCGTGCTCATCGCCGTCGGCTTCAACCCGGTCAGGGTACGCCTGCAGCGGATCGTCGACCGGCTCCTGTACGGCTACCGCGACGACCCGGCCCGCGCCCTGTCACGCATCGGCCGCCGCTTGGCCGACCCGGCCCCAGGGCTGGCGGGAGCCGTGGCCGCACTGTGCACGGTCCTGCGCCTGCCCTTCGCCGCGCTGCGCTCGGCCGACGCCGGTGACAGCGGGGGAGCGGTGGTCGAACGCACCTCGTACGGCACCGCCCCCGAACGCCTCCACACCATCCCCCTCGTCTACGGCGGCGACCGCGTGGGCGAGCTGATCGTCGGCTTGCGGCCGGGGGAGAAGACGATCTCCGTGGCCGACACCCAGGTCCTGGAACTGCTGGCCGTGCCGCTGGCGGTGGCCGTGCACGCCACCGGCCTGTCCGAAGAGCTGCAGCGGATCCGCGAGCAGATCGTGGTGGCCCGCGAGGACGAGCGCCGCAGGCTCCGCCGCGACCTGCACGACGGGCTCGGCCCCACCCTCACCGGCGTGGTGTACCAGGCCGACGCGGCCGGGAACGTGCTCGCCGACGACCCCGCCCGAGCCAAGGACCTGCTCCTCAGGCTGCGGGCCGAGGTGACGTCGGCCATCGAGGACATCAGGCGGCTGGTGTACGGCCTGCGCCCGCCCGCGCTCGACGACCTCGGCCTGGTGGGCGCGCTGCGGCAGCAGGCCGAACGGCTGTCGCTCGACGTCAGCATCCGCGCTTCCGGCCACCTGGCCGTGCTGCCCGCCGCCGTGGAGGTGGCCGCGTACCGCATCGTCACCGAAGCGCTGAACAACGTCGCCCGGCACGCCCGTGCCACCACCGCCCGCGTCGACCTCACGCTCGGGGACCGCCTCCGTGTCGAGGTGAGTGACGACGGCGCGGGCGGCGGCGCGTGGCGGCCGGGGGTGGGCCTGCGGTCCATGCGGGAGCGGGCCGAGGAACTCGGCGGCACCTGCCAGGCGGGCCCGGGAGACGGCGGCGGGGGACGGGTGGTGGCGTTGCTGCCGCTGGCGGTGACGGTGGCGGTGGCGCCATGACGCTGCGCGTCGTCATCGCCGACGATCACCCAGTGGTCCGCGACGGGCTCGCGGCCCTGCTGTCCACCGTCCCGGGCATGGAAGTGGCCGGGACCGCGTCCAGCGGGCGCGAAGCCGTGCGGGCGGCGGTCACCCTGGCGCCTGATGTCCTCGTCCTCGACATCCAGATGCCTGAAATGTCGGGCATCGACGCCGCCCGCGACGTGGCCACGGCCGCGCCGGGGGTGGCGGTGCTGATGCTGACGATGTACGAGGACGATGAGTCCGTGTTCGCGGCCATGCGCGCGGGGGCCCGCGGATACGTGCTCAAAGGCGCCGAACAGGACGAGATCGTACGCGCGATCCGCGCCGTCGCCGCCGGCGAAGCGATCTTCGGGCCCGGCGTGGCCCGCCGCGTGCTCGGCCACCTGACGGCCCCCCGGCCCGCGGGCGAGCCGTTCCCTGAGCTCACGCCGCGGGAGCGGGAAGTGCTCGGCCTGATCGCCGCCGGCCACGGCAACGCCTTCATCGGCACCCGGCTCTCGCTGGCCCCCAAGACGGTCGGCAACCACATCTCCAGCATCTTCGCCAAGCTCCAGGTCGCCTCCCGCGCCGAGGCCATCATCCGCGCCCGAGACGCCGGCCTGGGCCACACTGACTAACCGGCCCCCGCCCTGCCCGAGCCGGGGCTCGAGGCCGCAGCCACCAACCGGCCCACACCCCGCCCTGCCTGAGAACGGACGGGCCGCCCGCCCCGTGCGGCCCGCCCTCTGCGACCGACCCCGCCCAGCCGGCCAGCCGCCGCCCGCGTGCCGGCCGCCCGCGCGCGTGCCGGCCGCCCGCGCGCCGGCCGACTGCCGCCGCTGCGCGCCCGTCGGCCGGGCGCTTCCGTTGCGGTGGCGCCCTCTCCGCGCGACCGCCGGGGCGCCCCTCGGATCTCGCGCTCCCGCTCGCCGCGATCCGCTAGCTGACCACGTCCTTGCGGCGGAAGCGGCGGAAGGCCACCGCGATCAGGATGGCCGCGTACGTGATCGACACCGAAGCGCCCTTGGCCATGCCGCTCCAGTCCAGCTCCGGCGCCAGGGCGTCGAGCCAGGCGTTGTTCCAGAACGTGGGCAGGAACTCGCGCAGCACGCCCAGCGCCTCGACCGCCTGCAGGATGTTGCAGACGATCCAGAGCCCGACCGCCCCGCCGACCGCGCCCAGCGGCGAGTCGGTGACGGTCGAGATGAAGAACGCCAGCGCCGCCACCACGAGCTGGCTCACCAGGGCGTAGCCGATCACGATGCCGAAGCGCGGCAGCACGTCGAGCGCCGGGATCATCTCACCCGTGCCGGGCACCTGGATGTCGTTCCACCCGAACGCCAGCGTGCCCGCCAGCAGCGCCATCAGCGGCAGACAGATCACGGCCGCCGCCGAGTAGCCCAGCGCCACGATCAGCTTCTGCCGCAGCAGCCGGTCCCGCGGAATCGGCGCGGCCAGCAGATAACGCAGCGACGACCAGTTGGCCTCGCTGGCGACGGTGTCGCCGCAGAACAGGGCGACCGCCACCACCAGCAGGAAACTGGCCGACACCGACAGGGCGAACGCCGCGAAGTTGAGCCCGCTCGCCGTCGCCAGGTCCGAGATGCGCAGCGACGACTGCTGCTGACCGCTGGACTGCGGCCCGAACTGGAAGGCGATCACCAGGATCCACGGCAGCGCCAGCAGCAGCCCGAACATGACCATCGTCCGCCGCCGCTTGAACTGCCTGATGATCTCCACCCGCAGCGGCAGCGTGCGGCGGGGCGCGTAGCCCGGCGCGGCGGTCATGACTTGTCTCCAATGAGGTCGAGGAACACGTCTTCCAGCCGCGGCCCGTGCCCATTGCCGGTGGAGGCCCCAGCGGAGGCCGACGTGAGCAGCCGCGACACCGGCCCGCTGGAGACCAGCCGGCCGCGGTGCATGACCACGACGTGGCTGCAGGTCTGCTCCACTTCGGCGAGCATGTGACTGGAGACGATCACGGTACGGCCGTCGCGCGCGTAGCGTTTGAGCACCTCGCGCATCTCCCTGATCTGGGGTGGGTCGAGACCGTTGGTGGGCTCGTCGAGCACGAGCAGGTCCGGCAGTCCAAGCATGGCTTGCGCGATGGCCAGCCGCTGCCGCATGCCCTGGGAGTAGGTGCGTACGGCACGTTCCAGCGCCTTGCCCAGGCCCGCGATCTCCAGCGCCTCGTCGAAGTGCGCGTCGGCGGCCGGGCGTCCGGTGGCGGCCCAGTAGAGCTCGATGTTGTCCCGGCCGGACAGGTGCGGCAGGAAACCGGGTCCCTCGACGAACGACCCGAGCCTGGACAGCACCGGCGCCCCGGGCGTCACCCGGTCGCCGAAGATCCGGATCTCGCCGTCGTCCGGCCGGATGAGTCCCATCATCATCCGCATCGTGGTCGTCTTGCCCGCGCCGTTCGGCCCGAGCAGGCCCAGCACCTGGCCCTTCTCGACCCGGAACGACAGCCCGTCGACGGCCGGCTCCCCGTTCCTGTAAGCCTTCGTCAGGCCCCTGATCTCCAGCGGCACCGGCTCGCCACCCTGTGCGGGCGGGTCGTCGTGGGCGCTTCGGGCGGTGACGACGGCGGGCACATCCCGCGACGCGCCAGTCCCGTTGCCCGTCCCGTCGTGGTCATCGCTGCCGTGCGGCGCATGTGCGGTCGTGTCGGTCGCGTGGCCTGCCGAGTCGTCCTTCGCGCTGCCGGTCGCGTGGCCGGCCGAGTCGTCCTTCGCGCTGCCGGTCGCTCGGACGATCGTGTCGTCCTTCGCGTGTCCGTTTGTGTGGCCGGTCGTGTCGTGGGTCTGGCCGTTGGGGCTGAGATCGAGCGCATCGAGCTTCTGGCCGTTCGGGCTGCCGTCCGCTGTGGGCACGGCCCTGCGGCGCACCCGGGCGCCTGCCGGCGCGAGGGTCGAGGCGCGGCCGGTCGCCAGCAGGGCGGCGGCGATCACCACGGCGGCCAGCGGCATCGCCCACACCCACCACGCGACCCCGGCCGGCGGGGCGGCGAGCGTGCGCACCGTCGGGACGGCGAGGGCGGGGGAGGCCAGCGACACCTGATAGGTGGCGGGCTCGGCAGGAGTGGCGAACCCCATGTCCGTCGTGGTCACCACCAGGCGGACCCGGTGGCCGACGGCGAAGCGGTGGTCCACGGCGGGCAGGGTGATCGTGGCTTCCACGCTGCCTGCGCCCTCCGGGATCGTCACCCGGATGGGCGCCACCAGCCCGGCGGGCAAGGTCGGCGGCTGCGTGGTGTCGGCCACGTCGTATACCTTCGCGAACAGCGTCGCCTCGCCCTTGCCCGACACCGTGATCTTGGCTGTGGTGCTGCCCGTCAGCTGGAGCGGGGCGGTGAGGGGCGCCGATTCGAACGCGGCGCTCTGGCCGGGCATGTCGATCGAGATGCCGCCGGTGTTCTGGCCGCCCAGCAGGCCGCCGATGCCCGGCACGGTCGAGATGGAGGCGGGGGCGCCGCCGGGCGGGTTGACGATGCTCTGCTCGGGGCCGCTCAGCTCCACGGTCGTGGTGTCGGTGCCCGCGAGGCCGGGGTAGGAGGCGGCCTCCGGGTGCAGGCGGATGCGCTGGCGCGTGCCGGGGTCGCGGCCGCCGTCGCGCGTCACCGTGAAGGCGCTGACCGGCGAGGCCGTCTGAGCCGAGCCGTCGCCCTTCAGATAGCGGGCGAACCAGGCCGAGGACTGCTCGAAGAGCCAGTCGGCCTCCCCGTTGCCGCCGTCGTGCCCGCCGTCGAACCACGCCAGGCTGACCGGGGTGCCGGCGGCGGCGATCGCCTTGGCGTTGGCGTCGGCGTGGCTGATCGGGAACAACGAGTCCCGCTGGCCCTGCAGGAGCAGCGTGGGCGCCTTGATCTGGCCGGCCACGGTGATGGGGCTCGACTTGCGCAGCAGGGCGACGGCCTCCGGTGTGGCCTTTCCGTCCTTGGCGACCTGCTGGTAGATGTCGCAGATCGCCGGCAGGAACCTGCCGCAGCGCGCCTGCTGGGGCGTCAGCGGCGCGGCCGCCTGCCGCTGCCCCTGGCCCTGCAGCGCGAAGCTCTCCAGTGAGACGCCCTGACCGAAGAAGATGCCTGCCCACATGCGCTTGAACACGCCGCTCTCAGGCTGTCCCAAGCCGGCGGCGGTGGTCGTGGCCGAGGCGGCCTGGCTCGTGGTGGTCGTGGCCGAGGGAGTCTGGACGGCCGCGTTGGGGAAGAGGGCGTCGGCCAGGTCGGACCAGGTGATCTGCGGCACGATCGCGTCGACCCGCTGGTCGTGGGCCGCCGTCATGAGGGCGATGGCGCCGCCGTACGAGCCTCCCACGATGCCCACGCGCGGGTCGTTCGTGGCGTCGAGCAGGACCTCGGGACGCTTGGCCAGCCAGTCGATCAGCTGCTTGACGTCCTTGACCTCATAGTCGGGCGAGTTGAGCGCGATCTCGCCGGTCGAGCGGCCGAATCCGCGCGCCGACCACGTCAGCACCGCGTAGCCGTCCTGCGCGACGCGGATCGCCTGCTCCCTGACGCTCTGCTTGCTTCCGCCGAAACCGTGGCCGATCAGCACGGCAGGCGCCTTCCCGCCCCCTGGCGGCGGGAAGAACGTCGTGTCGAGCTCTATCCGTTGGTCGTCGGCTGGTCCGTCGACGACGGTTATCTTCTGGTCCTGGGCCCGCACCTCAGGATCCGACGGCCACACCAGCCACGTCGTCACCCCGATGAGGGCGAGTGCCGCTACCAGCGCGGCCACACGCTTCATGACGAGGAGCCTACTTTCCGCACCTGAGAGATCCCTGAGACGAGCTCGCCGCCGCGTCGCCCGTGTGCCGTCCGATGCTGTTGAGCTGCGAAATCGCGAAGATCACAACGTCAGCCCAGGATGGCGTAGACCGCCGTGGCGCGGGCGGCCGTCTCCGCGCTGCCCTCGGCCGTGAGCGTGATCTCCGAGAAGGCCAGGGTGCGCCCCAGTTTCGTGATGCGGACGTCGATCAGCACGTCCTTGCCCACCACGGGCCGCTGGAACGTCGTGGACTGCTGCACCGTGGTCATCGGCACGAACTCGCCCCGAGCCGAGGCGATGGCGAGCGCCGTGGCCGTGTCGGCGGCCGCCATCATCGCCTGGCCGGACAGCCCGCCGCCCTCGCGTGCCAGGTCGTCGGACCACGGCAGCCGCACGACCGTATGGCGCTCGCCCACCTCCTCCACGAGCAATCCGAGCTGCTGGATCCAGGGGGCGAAGTAGTCCTGGAGCATCGCCTCTGCGTCTTCGGGAGTCACGCGCTCATCATGCACGCCCGGCCGCCCCCGCGAGCCGCGGAGCAACCGTCCTGTGGACAAGTGGGAAGAGTCCCGCACCCGAACGACCACGTCAGCTTCGGCTTCGGCCCGCACTTCTGCCTCGGCGCCCCACCTGGCCCGCGCCCAGTTCCACGCGATCTTCAGTGAGCTGCTCTCCTGGGACGTCGAACTCGCGGGCGCCCCGAGCCGCCTACGTCCAACTACGGACTCAAACACCTCCCCGTACGCCTGCGCCCCCGATGAATAACCGGAGGCGCCCTGATCCGCCCCTCCTTTACGCTCGGGCGCCATGGATTACCTCGAGACGAACAGGGCCAACTGGAACGCGCGCGTCCCCATCCACGTCAGCAGCGCCTTCTACGACGTCGAGGACTTCACGGCGAGCGGCCGGAGCGTTCTGAGGCCGTTCGAGGTCGCGGAGGTGGGCGACGTGTCCGGCCGCCGCCTGGCGCACCTGCAGTGCCACTTCGGCCTGGACACGCTCTCCTGGGCCAGGCTCGGCGCCGAGGTTACCGGTCTCGACTTCTCGCCCGCCGCCATCGACCAGGCCAGGCGGATCGCGGCCGGGTGCGGCATCCGGGCGAGGTTCGTCACCGCTGACGTCTACGACGCGGCCGAGGCGCTCGGCGAGACCTACGACGTCGTCTACACCGGCATCGGCGCCCTGGTGTGGCTCCCCGACCTCACCCGGTGGGCCGAGACGGTCGCCGCGCTCCTCAAGCCTGGCGGGTTCCTCTACCTCGCGGAGTTCCACCCGTTCGCCGACATCCTGGACGACGAGACCGGCACCAAGGTCACCCACGACTACTTCGCCCGTGGCCCACAGGTCTGGGAGGAGCCGTACACCTACACCGGCGGCGAGCTGGCCGAGCACCGGACCTCCGTGCAGTTCCAGCACGGTCTCGGCGAGGTCGTCAGCGCGGTGGCGGCGGCCGGGCTGCGGGTGGAGTTCGTGCACGAGCACGATCGCACGCTCTTCCGCCGCTTCGCCACGTTGGCCGACGACGGCACCGGCTACCGCCTGCCGGATGGCGCGCCCAAGATCCCTCTCATGTACTCGTTGCGAGCCGCCGCCCCGGCTACCTGAACGGTCATCGCAGACCGGCCCCGCGATGACCGTAAGATTCGTTCCCGTGAAGTCTCCAGCATCGTTCAAGAAGGCCGCAGAGTGGGCCTTGCCGTACTGGACCAGAGGCCAGGCGGGGCGCGAGACGCCGCAGGACCTGTTCAGAGTGCTCTACTTCGGCTGGCTGGGGGCGTTCACGCTCAAGGTGCTCGGCTCGGCCTGGGACGTCTCGTGGCACTTCAAGTGGCTGCGTGACGACCTCGCCCCGCCGCACCTGCTCAACTCCGCCGGCACGGCCCTCGCACTCGCACTGACGATCATCCACGGCTACACCGGCTACGGCGTCGACAAGGTCGCGCTCAGGACGATCCAGTGGGGCACCGGGATCTTCCTCGTCGCGGTCCCGCTCGACCTGATCAACCACCGCGTCAACGGGCTCGACATCACCTCGTGGAGCCCGTCGCACATCATGTTGTACGTTGGAACGTTCTTCATGATCGCCGGGGTGATCCGCGGCTGGTTCATGGGAGCACCCCCGGGCAGGGAACGTACGGTCGTGTTGGGGGCGTTCTTCGCGTTCTTCCTGGAAAACGTGCACTTCCCCGAGCAGCACCAGGAATACGGCATCCTGTCGATCGGCGCCTGGGACAACGGGGCCACCTACGCCGAGCCGATCCTGCTCCAGTTCGCCGCCGACCAGATGGGACGGCCGGTGGACCGGATGATGATGACCGCCTTCGCCCTGCCCGTGCCGGACTTCCTCTACCCGGTCTACGCGGTGGTGGCCGGGGTGTCGGTGCTGGTCGTGGCGCGGTTACTCGTCGGCAGGTTCGGCGCGGCCACCCTCGTGGCCGCCGGCTACGTGGGGTTCAGGACGCTGATCTGGCCGCTGCTGACGTTCACCGGGTTCCCGCCGTCGGCGGTGCCGTTCTTCTTGATCGTGGCCGGGCTCCTGGTCGACGTCGCATTCCTGGTACGGATGCCGGTGGCGCGCGCCGTCCTGGGAGCCGTCGGCGCCACCGCCGCCGCGTACGGCACGCTGATGGCGCAGAGCGCGGTCATGGGTCCGGTGTACGGCGCCGCCACGGGCCAGGACGGGCTGCTGGGCGCGCCTCCCCTGGCCACGTCGTCCGCCCTCTGGGCCGGGCTCGGCCTGCTGGCCGCTTGGCTGGCCGTCGAGTGGATCGCGCAGAGACGCGACCGTCAGACGATGGAGGCCCGCGTGATCGCCACCGCCACCCCGTAAGCCAGTCCCATCACGGACGCCTCGGCCGCCGCCCACCCCACCAGGGCGGTGGGCCGGCCCTGGCGTACGGCGGGGAGCAGACGGAACCGGATGTGCGCGGCCAGCGGCACCAACGCCGCCACCAGCACCGTCTTGACCACCACCAGCACTCCGTACGGGCTGGTCACGATCGCGCCGGGCAACGTCACACCCGGCGTCAGCGCCATCGTGCCCAGCCCGGTGATCAGACCTGACAGGCCTACCAGGAGCAGGCACACCGTCGCCATCCTGGAGAACTTCGGCAGCACCACGGCCAGGAGCTCCCTGTGCGGCGCCAGGAACACGGCCGTCGCCACCAGCCCGCCGGTCCACGCCGCCGCGCCCATCACGTGGATCTCCATCGAGACCATGATGGGGTCGTGCCAGACCGAGTTCACGGCGTGCCCGGTGACGGGGATCGGCAGCAACCCGAACAGCGCCACGATCACCCGCAGTTCGGCCGGCACCTTCTCGCCGAACCGCACCGCCATCAGCCCGATGCCGGCCGCCGCCAGCGCGCATGCGGCACTGAACAGCAGGCCCTGGCCTGTGCCGACATCGCCGACATATGCGGCGATCATCCCGAACGTCGGCACAGCACCCGGGTTCAGCTCCGCCGTCTGGAACACGATCGTCAGCAAGGCGCAGATCGCCCACGCCCAGGCGGCCATGACGGCCAGCGGCCGCACCCTGAGCAGTACCGGCTCCGTACGCTCGGGGTCGTCGAACCCGAGCAGCTTCGGCAGCAGACTGAGCCCGACCACCGCCACGGCGGCCACGTCGAGCAGGACCCGGACGATCGGCAGGCCCGCCGACACGAGGGGACCCGGCAGGGGAATGCCGGGCACCGGCTCCTGACCGGTGAACGAACTCGCCGCCACGGCCGCGACGACGGCGCACACCCCGAACCCGCCGGCCACCAGCCGGCCGCCGACGCGCTCGCGGGGGAGAGGCGGAGCACTGACCGTCACGACCGCCTCCTAGGCACCTGCACGTCGCCCGCCGCCTCATCGGGCTTGCCACCCGGTGCGTAGGCTTCGCCGCCCGGAGCGGTGGCGGTGAGGCCGGTCGGGGCGGTGAGGCTGGTCGGGGCGGTGCGGGGCGAAGGAGCGCGGCGTAGGGCCACGGCCGTGCCTGCGGCCAGTACCAGCAGCGCGCCCACGATCCACACCACGGCCATCCCGGCCCCGCCGTTCGCCGCCGCCTCAGTGGCCTCCGCGCTGGAGTCTCCGGCGACCTCCCCGGTGCCGGCCCCGGACGCGTCGGCGCCGGAGCTCTGGGGGATCTCGCCGGCGGTGGTTCCGGGTGCAGTGGCGGCGGAGCTGGGGGACGGTTGACCAGAGGCGTCCGCGGTCAGCCTGAAGGTGATCTTCCCGGTCACCGGATGGCCGTCGGCCGACAGGATCCGGTACCCCACCACGTACGACCCCCCGGCCGGCAACGGCTTGACCTTCACGGACACGCGCTCGGCGGCGACCACCGCCTCCCCGTCGGCCCACGCGGACCCGTCCGCCCCCGTCACGCCCACCTGCGCGTACCCCTGCCGCACCGCCTGGTCGAACAGCAGCGTCACCCGCTCGGGCGAGGCCGTCAGCGTGGCCCCGTCCTTGGGATCGCTGCCGATCAGCACGTTGTGCGCGTGGGCGGCGGGCGGGAGGAGCCCCACCGCGACGCAGGCGAGCAGCAGGACCATCAGTAGCCGCCTCAAAAGCTGAAGCCTTCCGTCGAACGAACTTCCGAACCAAACCGCTGGGACATCTGACGTGTCCCGAACCCGTATATGGTGCCACCCATGACCGACCTGTTCGGCGGCGCGGCGCCGTATTACGCCAGATACCGGGCCGGCCACGGCGAGCAGGCCATCGAGCACCTGGCCACCACGTTCGGCCCGGACAGCAGTGTGCTCGACCTCGGCTGCGGTCCAGGAACGGTGGCGATCCCGCTGGCCCGCCACGTCCGGGAGGTCACGGCCGTCGACCCGGACGAGGAGATGCTCGCCGAGGGCAGGCGCCTGGCCGCGGAGGTGCCCGACATCCGCTGGTTGCGCGGCGACTCCACGATGCTGCGCACGTTGCCGCCGTTCGACCACGTGGTCATGGGCAGGTCGTTCCACTGGATGGACCGCAGGACGGTGCTGGCCGAACTCGATGAGCTGCTCCCGCCGGACGGCGTCGTGGCGCTCGTCGGCCCTGGCCGCGATCCCGGCGAGGACCCATGGGAGCCCACGATGCGGCGGGTACGCGCGGAGTTCGGCCTGGGCCCGATGAGGGCCACGAACTCCTACCAGGCGACCGGCGAGCACCATCACGACGTGCTGGCGACCTCGCCCTTCCGGGACCTGAGCTCGACCGTGTACGAGCGCCGCCTCGCCTATGACCTGGACGCCGTGATCGGCCTGCAGCTGTCCTACTCCTTCTCCGCCCCCGCCCACCTCGGCGACCGGCTGGAGGCGTTCACCGACGCGGTGCGGAAAGCGCTGCTCGCGAGCAACCCGTCAGGCAGGTGGGAGCACGTGGAGGCGACGGAGGTCCTGATCGCCAGGCGCGCCCCCGCCTGAGGCGTCCCAGCCGGGCCCGGAACGCGCCAAGCCGGTCAGTGCGGATCCGCCCAGATCCCCATGGCTCGCCAGATCCGCCGGGTGAGCGCGTTGACCAGCCCCAGCTCGGCGCACAGCTCCCGTGTCTTGCCGACGGACTCGCGGATCTCGTTCTTGGCGGCCGTGTTGCGCAGGTAGACCTCGGAGACCACGTTCGAGGGGATCCTGAAGTGCTTGATCATCGCGAGCGGAGGCGCCAGCATGATGCGGGCCATCACGCCGAGGACGATCGGCGCGGCGATGCCGAGCATGAAGCGCCGGTACGCGGGCATCCGGGGCACCCGGTCACGCAGGTAGTGCCGGGCGAACGAGATGTGCCTGGCCTCCTCCGCGATGTGGATGCGCATGATCGTCTCTTCGAGCGGGTGGTGCGCCCGGCCGTCCTTCAGCACCTTGCGCTGCACGTGGTCGATCGGGTCCTCGCCGCCCAGCACGAACACGAAGAACAGCTCGGTCGAGATCAGCGGGATCCACGGCGCCACCTGGGCGACCGCCGACAGCGGCCCCGGCATGCCGCGGATCGGCAGACCGGTACGGTTCACGAACTCCTGGAACATCATCCCGTGATGTCCCTCTTCGATGGTCTCGTGGTAGACGTACCGGAACTCGGGCGACCCGTTCGGCAACCGGTAGGCGTAGTTGAGCAGGCCGCGCTTGAGCAGGTTCTCGAACTGCAGCCCGATCTTCATGGCGGTGGCCACCCGCCACAACCCGATCGTGGCGCGCACCTCCGGAGGACGGCTGCGGTACCAGGGATGGCCGCCGAGCTTGTCCACCTCGGGCAGCTCCCACCGCGGGTCGGCAGGGTCCACCAGGAACTCCGGATCGTCCCACGGGATGTCCCGGTACGGCTCCCAGTGTTTGTCGACCGACGCCTTCGAGAGGCGTTCGATGACCGCTTCGTAGGCGCTGCGGTTCGCGACCCGCTCGTCGCGTTCCCTGGCGGCAGTAGAGCTCGGTGCAGGTGTGCTCGGTGCAGGTGTCATCGCGTGCACTCCTCTCCTTGCCGAGTATTGTATGCAGCGTCCAATAACTCGGAAAGGGAGGCGTCACAGCTTTTCCGGCGGCACCCCGAGCTCGTGCGCCGCCGCCTCGCGGATGAGCACGTTGACGCGCCGCCGCGACAGTGCTTTGGGATGCACATGCGTCTGGATCGCGAACCCGTCGATGAGGGCGAAGAGCCGCCACGCCGCCCCGTCGGGGTCGCCGCAGTCGAACTCGCCGCACTCCACGCCGGCCTCGATGATCGCGCGCAGCAGCAGTCGGCCCTGCGTGTCGATGCGCCGCGAGATCTCTTCCAGCTCCGGGCTGCGCATCGCCTCGCCCCAGGCGTCGATCCACAACCGCCAGCCTTCCGTGGGGATGGCGGGGGAGCAGAGCCTGAGCAGGGTGACCAGCCGTTGGTGCGGTGTGCCCGTGGAGCGTTCGATGTCGTCGAGCGCGTTCATGTGGAGGCGGGCCGCATACGTGAAGGCCTGCGCGAACAGCCGTTCCTTGGTCTCGAAATGGTAGAAGAGGAGGGCCTGGCTGACGCCGGCGGCTCTGGCGATGTCGATGGTCCTGGTGTGGCCGAACCCCTGCTCCGCGATCACCTCGCAGGCCGTCTTGAGAAGATCCTCACGCCTTAATCGGCTGAAACCTGACGTCACAGCGAGTAACTCTTACTTCTAGTCATTGGTGTTTATGGGACAAACCGGGCATGATTGCCGCTTTTTGGTCGGTCCGCTCCTCCTTCGGGTCGTCGTCCTGATCAGGGTAATGGCACGGTCGAAAACCTTTCATTACCCGTTCTTGGGCCCCGTCAGTCCTTTCTGGTCGGTATTCGCAGCACGAATCGGGCACTCCTCTCGGAGTCCTCGATCGTGAGCGTGCCCCCGTGGGCCTCCGCGATCTGGCGGGCGATGGGCAGCCCCAGCCCGGTGCCGCCGACGTCGCGATTGCGTGCCGCGTCCAGCCGGGCGAAGCGCCTGAAGACGACCTCGCGGTGTTCGGGGGCGATGCCCGCCCCGTCGTCGAGGACCTCCAGCACGGCCTCGCCGTCCCGCCGGACGGTCACGGCGATCGTGCTCTCGGCGTGCCGCTCGGCGTTGTCGAGCAGGTTCGTCAGCAGGCGGGCCAGCCTGAGCCGGTCTCCCATGACGATCACGCCGGGCTGCAGCGTGGTGAGGACCCGTTTCGAGCGCGGCCTGGCGGCCTCGGCGGTGGCCGGCAGGGCCTCCTCCAGCTCCGCGCGCATCGCGGTGATCGGGCTGCGCAGGTCGTGCGAGGCGTCGGAGGTGAACCTGCGCTGCTGCTCCATCGAGTCCCCGAGCCGGGCGAGCGTGCGATTCGCCGTCTCCGCCAGTGCCTTGATCTCCTCGGCGTTCTCGGGCACGGGCACGCGCATGCTCTGGTCGCCGCCGGTGATCTCGGAGAGCCGCTCGGTGATCTCGTTCACCGGCGCGAGCGTCCCGGCCACCACCCGGGAGGCCCCGAACCAGGCCAGCGCGACCAGCGCGACGGAGGTGCAGGCCAGGACACCGAGCACCGCCGGATGGACGTACCAGGGGACCATGGAGCCGAAGGCGTAGACCATCCAGTCGCCCTCCGGCTCGTACACGCGCAAAGTGATCAGGATGTGGCAATCGCCGGAGAACTGGGGCAGGTCGCATACCGTGCTCATCCGGTTGGTGTTGTCCGGGGCGGGGATGACTGTGGTCATGCGGGGTGAGCCGGCGAGGTTCGGCGTCGAGGCCGCGACCTGGCCGTTCGCGTCGACGACCTGGAGTCCCTCCAGGTCCAAGGAGAGGATGGTGGGGAGCTCGTCCGTCTTGATCAAGTGGACCACGCGCAGGGCGGCGCCGATCACCTCGTTCCTGCGGATGTCGACGGCCGTGCTGTGCACCGCCCACAGCAGCAGCGAGCTCGACACCAGGCAGACCAGCGCTGTGGCGACGCCGGCGAACAACGCCAGCCGCGTGCGGATGGAACGTGTCAGCCGTGCGATCACTCCTATCCTCCCGTAATCAGATGATCACACTAGGTGGCTTTGCATCGAATTAGCGGAGATTTCGGGATAGATCCGGCTAAAAGAGCAACAGAGCAATGCTCTATGCGTGGTGCGGTCGCCTGACTAAAGTAAGTGGACACTGATACCAAGGAGGACGACGTGGACCTTGCTGAGTATCGGCGTGCCGCCAGGGCCTGGCTCCAGGAAAACGTCCCGGCGGACGAGCCGCCCGAGGGGGACGCCATCACCCGGGCCAAGCACTTCATGGCCAAGCTCTACGACGCCGGTTATTCGGGCATCACCTGGCCCAAGCAATGGGGCGGTCAGGGGCTGACGCAGGCGGAGGAGCGCGCGTTCGCCGCCGAGGCGCGCGACTTCACGCTCCCCACGTACGTCTTCTCGATCGGCCTCGGCATGACCGGCCCGACGGTGATGGACCGGGGCACAGACGCGCAACGCGAGCGGTTCCTGAGACCGCTGCTGCGCGGCGAGGAGATCTGGTGCCAGCTCTTCTCGGAGCCGGGCGCGGGCAGCGACGTGGCCAGCCTGCAGACCAGGGCGGTCCGTGACGGGGACCAATGGGTGGTCAACGGCCAGAAGGTGTGGACCTCCGTCGCCCACCACGCCGACTGGGGCCTCCTGCTGGCCCGCACCGACGTGGACGTGCCCAAGCACAAGGGGCTCACCATGTTCGTGGTGGACATGCACCACCCGGGCGTGACGGTCAGGCCGCTCAAGGACATGTCGGGCAGGGCCAACTTCAACGAGATCTTCTTCGACAACGTGACGATCCCCGACGAGCACCGCGTGGGCGAGGTCAACGACGGCTGGAGCGTGGCCGTCACGACGTTGCTGCACGAGCGCCTGTCGATCTCGGCCGGCGTCGGCATGGGCGGGCAGAAGGACAATCCGGCCTCGTTCGAGGCGCTGCGCAAGGCCGTGGACACCAGCGATCCGCTGGTTCGCGACCAGCTCGTCGAGCTGCACATCCGCAGCCGCGCGCTCGCGCTGTTCAACCAGCGCCTGGCCCAGGAGACCGAGGCCGGCCTCTTCCCCGGCGCCCGCGGCAGCGCGGCCAAGCTGCTGCTGGCCGAGCTCACGTTGTTCCAGGCGGATGTGGCCACGCAACTGGTCGGGCCGGAGTCCGTGCTGGCCGGCCACCCGCTCGCCCAGGCGATCTCCCTGGCTCCGGGTATGGCGCTGGGCGGCGGCACCAACGAGATCATGCGCAACATCGTGGGCGACCGGGTGCTCGGCCTGCCGCCCGAGCCCCGGGTGGACAAGACCGTGCCGTTCAAGGACCTGAAGGTGGGGACGCAGGCGTGAAACTCACACTCAGCCAGGAACAGCAGCAGCTGCGCGAGTCCGTGCGCTCCTTCCTGCGCACCGCCTCGCCGCTCCCCAAGGTCCGCCAGGGCTACGACCGGCGGGTCTACGCCCGGCTCAACGGCGAGCTCGGCCTGTCGGGGCTGATCGTTCCCGAGGAGTACGGCGGCGCCGGCGCGGGCCTGGCCGACCTGGCCGTCGCGCTGGAGGAGACAGGTGCGGCCCTGCTGCCGGGGCCGTTCCTCGCCACCACGTTCGCCGCGATCGCCCTGACCAAGGTGCCCGACAAGGAGCTGTTGACGGGCATCGCCGAGGGCCGGATCACGGCCACGCTGTCCGGCGAGGAGATCGCCGGCGACGGCGCCACCGTGCGCGGGACGCTCGCCCAGGTCCTCAGCGGCATGGAGGCCGACGTGCTGGTGGCCCCGGCGCGGACGGCCGGCGGCGTCGTGATGGTGGCCGTCGAGCTGGCCGGCCCCGGCGTGACCAGGACCGCCCTGGAGACGCTCGACCTCACGCGCGGCCAGGCCCAGGTGGTCATGGACGGCGCGCCGTGCCGGGTGCTCGGGCCGCAGCCGGAGACGGGCATCGGCGACCGGCTGTGCGTGGCGCTCGCGGCCGAGCAGCTCGGCGTGATGCGAGCGGCGCTGGACGCCATCGTCGCGTACGCCAAGATCCGCGTCGCCTTCGGCCGCTACATCGGCTCCTATCAGGGCGTCAAACACAAGCTCGCCGACATGCACTGCAAGCTCGAACAGGCCGAGTCCATCGTCAGGTACGCGGCCTGGGCCGCCGACGAGTCACCCGCCGAGCTGCCGGGCGCGGCCGCGCTCGCCCAGGCGTACGTGGGACGCGCCTGCTTCGAGGTGGCCCGCGACCACCTGCTGCTGCACGGCGGCATCGGCTTCACCTGGGAGCACGACGCGCACCTGTTCTACAAGCGGGCCAAGGCCGACGAGGTGCTGATGGGCCCGCCCCGCATCCACCGCGCACGCCTGGCCGAGCTGCTGGAGCTGTGATGGACCTGAGCGAGATTCCCGGTTTCTACGCCATCGCCGCCGCCGACCCCGACCGCCTCGCCGTGATCGACGCCGACGGCACCCACACCACGTACGGGCAGCTGCTCGCCTGGGTCAACCAGGTGTCCCACGGGCTCAGGGCCCGCGGGCTCGGCTCCGGGGACGTGGTGGCGGGTGTGCTGCCCAACGGCATCGACGCGGTGATCATGCTGATGGCGACCGGCCAGATCGGCCTCTACTACGTGCCGATCAACTGGCATCTGACCGCGTCCGAGATCGCGTACATCCTCCAGGACTGCGACGCCAAGGTCGTCGTCACCGACGAGACCGGCACGGCGGAGCTGGCCGAAGGGCAGCCCTCGGACACACCTCCGGACCGCACGATGGGTGCGGTGATGTGGTACACCTCGGGCACCACCGGCTTCCCCAAGGGCGTGCAGCGGCCGCTGCCCGGCTCCCCGCCGGAGGCGATCGTGCCGCTGTACACGTGGTTCCTCGGCGAGGTCGTGGATCTCAAGCCGGGCGACGAGGTGCACCTGGTGACCTCGCCGATGTACCACTCCTCGCCCTGCGCGCACACCCAGTTCGCGCTGCACCTCGGGCACACCGTCGTGATCGCGCCGCGGTTCGACCCGGTCAACATCCTGGAGCTCGTCGAGCGGCACCGGGTGTCCAACGCGATGATGGTCCCGACCATGTTCCACCGCATGCTGCAGCTGCCGGAGGACGTCCGTGCCAAATACGACGTCTCCAGCCTGCGCCAGGTGATCCACACGGCCGCGGCCTGCCCGGTCGCGGTCAAGCAGCGGATCATGGACTGGTGGGGGCCGGTGCTCTACGAGTACTACGGCTCGACCGAGTCGACGATCGCGTTCGCCGTCAAGCCCCAGGAGTGGCTGGCCAAGCCGGGCACCGTGGGGCGGCCGGCGCCCACGTTCGAGGTCAGGATCCTCGACGAGTCGGGCGAGGCACTGCCGCCCGGCGAGCCCGGCATGATCTACGTCAAGTCCAGCCTCGGCACGTTCGAGTACCGCAAGGACCCGGCCAAGACGGCCGCCAGCATGCGCGGGGAGTGGTACGCCCCGGGCGACATCGGCTACCTGGACGAGGACGGCTACCTGTTCCTGTGCGACCGGCGGACGGACCTGATCGTCTCCGGCGGGGTGAACATCTACCCCGCCGAGATCGAGGCGGCCCTGCTCGAGCACCCCGCGGTG
This sequence comes from Nonomuraea polychroma, assembly GCF_004011505.1. Classification (NCBI taxonomy): domain Bacteria; kingdom Bacillati; phylum Actinomycetota; class Actinomycetes; order Streptosporangiales; family Streptosporangiaceae; genus Nonomuraea; species Nonomuraea polychroma. The sequence continues at coordinate 6,363,513 of NZ_SAUN01000001.1, read as the reverse complement.
GCCGACGTGGCCGTCATCGGAGTGCCCGACGAGGAGTGGGGTCACAACGTGGTCGCGCTCGTGCAGCCCGCCGAGGGGATCGAGCCGGGGCCCGAGCTCACCGCCGAGCTGCTGGAGCACTGCGGGCCCCGCATCGCCAGGTTCAAGCAGCCGAAGGTGATCGAATACCGCTCGCAGCTGCCGCGCACGCCCACCGGCAAGTTGTCGCGCTCCAAGGTGCGCGCCGCCTACCTGGCGGAGAACACCAGCTCCTCGCTGTAGCGCCCGCCGTCGCCCAGGTAGAAGCGGGTCGACAGGGTACGGTCGGCGGTGTCGAAGACGGTGCTCCACAACGTGCGGAACGGCACGGCGGGGTCCTCGGCCTGCGCGACCGCCCGCAGGCTGTCCCGCAGGTCCTGAGGTGACAGGGTGGCTCCCTTGCTGCGCTCGTACAAGGTGCGCAGCCGGCCGAACGTGCCGAACGACGCCTCGCTGTCCGCGGGGAGGTTCATCGGGTCCGGGTTGCGGTGCAGCAGATGGTTCGTGACGCACAGCGGGCCGTCGCCGACGTCGATGATGTGCTCGCTGCCGTCCTTGCCGCGCTCCCACACGAACGCCTGCCCGCCCGCGTCGGCCACCAGGTAATGCAGGGGCGTGCCGTAGTCGTAGTGCTTGGCGCCCAGCAGCGCCTGCTTGGCCTGGTCGACGTTCTCGCACGTCTCGACCAGGAACCGGGGCAGCTGCACGCTGGCCAGCCCGACCTGCGGCGAGACGTTCTCCGGCGGCGCCGCGGTCTCGAAGTCGGCGATCAGCAGCATGACCGCGAGGCCCGCCGCGTTGATGCCGTCCATGCAGCCGTCGAACTCGTTCATGGTGATCACGGTCGAGGACAGCCCTTCGTCGGGCACCGTCGTGATCACGTAGGGGCGGGAGGCCATCGGCAGCTCGTCGGGCCGCGGGGTGCCGCCCATGATCTCGCTGGTGGTCCAGGGGAAGAAGTCGTAGTTGCGGCCCACCCGGCCGTGGCCGTCCGTGGCCGCCGACGGCGGGATCCACAGGGCCGAGCAGCCCGAGCCCTCCGGGACGAAGCTCAGGCCGTCCAGGGCCAGCTCGTCCTGGTCGGGGTCGAGGCCGAGGACCGCCGCCGCGCCGTCCATGCGGGCGTGCTGCTGCGGCCAGTGCCGTTCGAACCAGGTCCTGCGGGCCCGGCCCACGACCGGATCGACCGGCATGGGGGACCAGCCGAGCCTGCGGGCCTCCTCGGTGAGCGCCTGGCCGATCTCGAACTGGCTCCCGGTGAGCGTGACGTGGTGGACGAGCTGGAAGTCGCCCGCGCTGCCGGCGACCTGCGTCATGTTCTTCATGCCCTCGAGCGTGCGGGTGCGCGCTGACCGGGGCCTTACCGGTCGCTGACCGCCCGCCGGTAACGCTCGGCCAGTTGCAGCACGGTCTCGGCCAGCTCTGGCGGGTCGAGCACCTCGAAGTCCACGCCGATGAACCCGATCCACACGGCCATGCCGTTCAGGTCGTCACCGCCGAGCTTGAGCAGGCAGGTCGAGTCGTCGAGCGGCTCCACCTCCAGCCCGAGCGGCAGCGCGGCGACCTGCTCGGCCGGGGCGTGCAGCAGCACCGTGCCGCGGTGACGCCACATGGCCGTGTTGACGCCCTTCTCCACGTACGCCGCCACGTCGCCGTTCTCGGGCAGCTCCCGTGGGACGAACCGGGGCCCGCCCGGCGTGCGCAGGCTCACCCTGTCCACCCGGAACGTCCGCCAGTCCTGCCGCTCGACGTCGTATCCCACGAGGTACCAGCGGCCCCGCCGGTGCACCAGGCGGTACGGGTCGACGTTCCGCACGGAGGTCTCGCCGTCGTGGCCCGTGTAGTCGAAACGCAGGCGCTCGTGGTCGCGGGCCGCGTTCGCGATCGTGGTCAGCACCTCCGGGGACACCAACGGGCCGTTGCCGGGGATCTGCACGGTGTAGGCGTTCAGCGCGTTCACCCTGCGGCGCAGCCGGGACGGCAGCACCTGCTCCAGCTTGACCAGGGCGCGTACCGACGTCTCCTCGATGCCCTCGACGCCGCCGCCCGCCGCCCTGCCGAGCCCGACCGCGACCGCCACGGCCTCCTCGTCGTCGAGCAGCAGCGGCGGAAGCGCGGCCCCCGCGCCCAGCCGGTAGCCGCCCGCGACCCCCGGCGTGGCGTGCACGGGGTACCCGAGCGAGCGCAGGCGCTCGATGTCGTTGCGGATCGTCCTGGTGGAGACCCCGAGCCGGGCCGACAACTCGGGGCCTGACCATTCGCGGTGCGCCTGGAGGAGGGAGAGCAGTTTGAGCAGGCGGGCGGAGGTTTCCAGCATGGCACCCAGTGTGCCGGTCAATGCGGCAAGAATGCTTCCGCGGTGAGGACGATCTTGCCCAGGAAGTGGCCGTCCTCGCTGCGGCGATGCGCGTCGGCGGCCCGCTCCAGCGGGACCACCTCCGCGACCGGCACCCGCACGCCGTCCGCGGCGGGACGGGTGGTTCCTCCTGTGGAGAACCGCACGCCCAGCGTGCCCGCGCCGACCGGGTCCGCGATCGTGATCACCTTGCCGGGGTCGCCGGTGAGCTCGACGGACAGCTCCAGCTCGCCCCTGCCGGAGGCGTCCAGCACCCGGTCGATCGGCCCGGGGAGGCGTTCCTTCAGCCCTTCGCCATAGACGACCGGGTGGACCCCGAGGCCGCGCAGGAAGTCATGGTGGCGTTCGCTCGCCGTGCCGACGACCTTGGCCCCTCGCGCGCGGGCCAGCTGCGCGGCGGCCAGGCCGACGCCGCCCGCGACCGCGTGGATCAGCAGCGTGTGGCCGCTCCGCACGCCGAGCGCGTCCAGCGTGCGGTGGGCGGTCTCGACCGCGACCGGGAGCGCGGCGGCCTCCTCGTACGACAGGTCGTCCGGCTTGGCGCTCAGCGCGTCCGCATCGGCGATCGCGTGCGTGGCCGCCGCCCCCGACGGGACCTGGCCGTACACCGGCAGGCCCAGCCGCCGGCCCTCGACGCCAGGACCGAGCGCGTCGATCGTGCCCGCCAGCTCGATCCCGGTGCTCTGCGGGCCGTCGATCGGGGTGCCCAGGAGACCCTTGCGGATCTTCCAGTCGAGGGCGTTCACGCCGGCCGCCTTGACCGCCACCCGCACCTGGCCCGGGCCGGGCTGCGGCATCGGGATCTCCTCCAACGCCAGCACCTCGGGGCCGCCGTGCGCCCGGTACCGCACGGCCTGCGCGGTGACCAGCAGGATCGCCTTGCCCACCAGCTCGCGAGCCGCCAGGGCGGCGTGCGCCTCGCGGGCGCGCTCCAGCGGCACGGCCAGCCCGACGACGGTGCCGATCCGGCCGGCGGCCGCCTCCGCCATGGTCCGCTCGGCCAGGCGCCGGAACGTGTCCGGCGCGAGCTGGACCTGCTCCATGCCGACCAGGCGCACGCCCCGCCGGTCCGCCTCGGCCGGATCCACCGCCGCGGTCGAACCGCTCGGCACCCCGTAGGCGAAGAACCTGCCACCCGGTCCGACGAGCCGGAACGCGGCTGCGCCGACGTCCCCGCCGACACCGTCGAAGACCACGTCGAACCCGCGATCAGGCAGATCCGCATAGTCGATCACCTCGTCCGCGCCCGCGTCGCGTGCGGCGGCCCGCTTGGCCGCGCCGTGCGCGGCGGCGGTGACCCGGGCCCCTGCGGCGGCCGCCAGCCGCACGAGCACCAGGCCCAGCGCCCCGCCGGCCCCGGTGACCAGCACCCGCGCTCCGGGCTTCAGCTGGGCCGCCCCGATCAGGCTCAGCGCGGCGGGCCCCACCTGCACGAGCGCCGCCGCCCGCCACGAGGGGAGCCCGTCGGGCACCGCGACGACGGTCGCCGTGTCGGCGGCGACCTGCTCGGCGTAGCCGCCGCCGGGCACCAGCGCGGCCACCCGCCGTCCTGCCCATCCGGCGTCGACCCCGTCGCCCACCGACAGCACGCGGCCGGCCACGCCGGTGCCCGGCACGAACGGCGGCTCATGGGCGAACCACTCACGCCCCCAGCCGCTGCGTACCTGCGCGTCGATGGACATGACGTCCACCGCCGACACACCGATCAGGACCTGCCCGGGCCCGGCGACCGGCTCCGGCGCCTCGCGGACCTGGAGGGTCTCCGGCCCGCCGAACTGCGTCACCTCGACAACTCTCATGAGGCCGAGTGTGCTTCCTCAACCAAAGTTGAGGTCAAGTCAGCCGAGATCGTACGCCGTCGCGTGGCGCGGCTCGTACAGCCCGAGGCGTCCGCCGCCGGGCAACATGATCGCCGTGAGGAGTCCCCATCCCTGGTCGCTGACCGGGTCGGCGAACTCCACGCCCTTGGCCCGAAGCTCGGCCATCGTGCGCGCTCCAGGTCGTCGCACATCAGGTAGAGCTGGTGCGTCTCGGTCGCCTCCGTGGGATGCACGGCGACCTCAGCGGGCGGCAACTTGAAGATCAGCCAGCCACCGCCCGCGTCGACGTTCGGACAGCCGAGGACGTCACGGAGGAACGCCCGGTCGGCGTCCGCGTCGCGGCTGTAAAGGATCAGGTGCACTCCGTTGATCACCTGTCCGACCCTACGCCGCGGCCTCAGAGGATCGTCATGACCCGCCGAGCAGCTTCTGTGCCTGCTGAATGACGACGATCACGGTCAGCGTGCCGAAGAAGGCCACCGACCAGATCAGCGCCCCCAGCCGGAACGAGCGCACCCTGATGGCCTCGGGCAGCGCCTTCCGGTTCAGGCGGATCAGCAGGATCGAGTACACGAACATCATCACGGCCGCGAAGCTCGCCGAGAACACCAGCAGGAGCAGCGGCTGGTCGAAGCCCAGCAGCAGGATCCCGATCCCGACCAGCACCATCGCCCAGACGGTGTAGAAGTAGATCTTGTTCACCGACATGGGCTTGTCGCGCAGGTAGACCGTCTTGATCGTGTCGGAGGCCAGCCGCGAGGTGTAGTCGACGATGCCCATGGCCGAGGCGAACAGTGCCAGCGCCCCGATCAGCCAGAACAGCACCCCGAACCAGGGGCCGACGAGGCTCTGCAGCGCCTCTCCCTCGGCCTTCAGGAAGGTGATGCTGTTGGCGAGCCCTTCCTTGCCGAAGACGGTGGAGTACGCCAGCATCGACATGAGCGCGATCGTCACGAACGACACCATCGCGAACGTCCATGCCTGCTCGACGTTCGCGAAGCGCCACCACTGCCGCCAGCGCGCCAGGTTCTCCTTGGTGGGCGCGAACTGGAAGCCGGTCGACGCGGCCGCCTCCTCGTGCCCGGTCACCGGGCTGACCAGGCGCGGGACGTACGCACCCATGCCGAAGCCCTTGTCGCGGATCCAGTTGCTCTGGCACAGGTTCTGGCCGCCGCCCGCGCCGGCGTAGGCGATGGCGCCCATCAGGAGCGCGAAGTCCAGCGGCGGCACCGGGAACCCGGCACCGACGGTGAGCCCCTTGCCGAGCTCGACCCAGCTCTCGGCCGTGATCGCGACCGCGATGGCGACCAGGATCAGCGTCGCCACCAGCGCGATCTTCACGAAGATCACACGTTCCAGCGCGGTGTAAATCACTGGTGCCAGCGTCAGACCGAGCGCGATCACGATCAGCATGCCGATGGCGATCCACCGCACGCTGTCCGCACCCGTGCCGGTCAGATAACTCACCATGGTCGCCGAGCTGGTCACCCAGCCCGGCCACAGGTTGGAACCGAGCGTCATCAGCACGAAGACGAGTCCCCAGTGCCGCCACATCCGGCTGAAACCGGTGAGCGCGGTCTCGCCGGTGGCCAGCGTGTAGCGCTCGATCTCCATGTTGAGGAACCACTGCGTGAGGATTCCGATCGCGGCTCCCCAGATGAAGATGAGCCCGACTTGTGAGGCGATGTACGGCCAGAGGATGAACTCTCCCGACGCCAGCCCGACCCCGGCGCCCACCAGGCCGGGGCCGATGATGCGCCACTTGGAGGAGGGTGGGTCGGGCAGGTCACGGATGGTGACGGGGGGCAGGACGCGCGCAGGAACGGTGGGGGTGAACTCCGCCATGCGGATCTCCTTGTTCGACTTACCTATCCGTCACATTACAGAGACCCGAAACGCTCGTGGAATAGCTAGTTAACCGCTATCACGTATTCTCCGCGGCCGGTGAATCCCACCACCCGTGCACCGCCGCTCATGAGGCCGCCGAGCGTGGTCCGCACCGCCGTCCGCCACTCCTTCGCGGCCGCCGGATCCGTCCGCCGCAACGCCTCGATGTCTCGCGGTGTCCCCACCAGCAACCTGTCGCCGTGCACCCCTCTGATGACGGGCCGCTCGCCCTCGGAGGCCAGCAGGACGGGCAACGCCTCCACGGGCGCCTCATCCGGACCATGATCCTCCGGCGTCACCTGCCACACCGCGAGCAGCCGGTCGGACACGTCCCCCTCGTTGATCGCATCCGCCATCGCCCCGTAGAAGTCCTCCAGGTACGCCTCCGGCATCGCGCCCAGCTTGACGAGGTTGAACCGGGCGTTCCTCCGTACGAGCGGATCGAACGTCCACGTGATCCGCTTCAGCCCGCGCTCCCGGCACCAGTCCCGTTGGTGCAGCTTCAGCGCGTACCCGATGCCCCGGGCGGTCTGGGCGGCGCCGGTCACGTGCGAGTGCAACGTCCGGCCGGCGGCCAGGAACCCGACGGACGCGCCGACGAGCGTGCTCCCGTCGAAGGCGCCGGCCACGTAGTTGCCGGTGTGCGCGAACCCGATCATCAACTCCACGGAGACGGGCGCATTGTGCGGATCGGGGTGCCATATGTGATCGAAGAGCCGGTAGACCGCACGGAACTCGTCGATCTCGTGCAACTCCCTGATCACCACGCCGGCCTTCGCCGCCGCTTCCTCGCTGCTCTGCCTGGTCATGCCCCCCATTGTGGCCGTGCCGCCGCGATGAAACGGCCACCCACCTTCAGTCATGATCCCATCACTGTCTGTAGTATCCATGGGTGTGTCGTCCCACGTCGGGACACCCGTAAAGCAGGGGGGTTTCCATGAACTTCGGGCTCACCGCCGCCCGCAGGACGGCCGCGCTCGGGATCTGCGTCGCCGCGTTCCTGTCCGCACCGTCCGGCACACATCCCGCCGGCGCCGCCGTCGCGGCCGCGAGACTGCACATCTCCGTCACTCCCGACGGCGGTGGCGGCGCGTACGCGATGCGGCTCATGTGCGACCCGGACAAGGGTGGCCACCCGCGTCCGGCCGCGGTGTGCGACGCGCTGCGCGCAGTCGACGGGCACATCGAGCGCCTGGACGTCAATCCCGGCGCCTGCCCGATGGTCTATCAACCGGTCCAGGTCAAGGTGCGCGGGGTCTGGCACGGCCGGCCGGTCGCGTACCACCAGGAGTTCTCCAACACCTGCGCGATGGACAGGGCCCTGAGCCCGCTCGTCTAGCCGCGTTCGCGTCCTGGCCTGGTCGGAGGTTTGCGCCGCCGATCAGGCCAGCAGCTCGCCGAAGAACCGGTGCACGTTCTCCCCGATGATCTTCATGACGTCCTTCTCCGGCAGGCCGCGGGCGAGCAGGCCCTCGGTGACCATGGGCAGGCCGGCCGGGCCCTCCAGGCCTGGCACCGCGGACTTCGGGTTCACGCCCCGTGAGAACACGTCCTCGCAGCACGGCGGCGTCAGGTCCTCCATGACCTCGCGGATGAAGTCCGGGCCGAGGCCCACGTGGTCGATGCCGGCGACCTCGGCGATGTGCTCGATGTGGTCGAGCAGGCGGTCGAGGGTCATGTCCTCCTCGCGCTCGGCCAGGAAGGGGGCGAAGAAGTTGACGCAGACCACGCCTCCGGTGGCGGCCACCCCGCGCAACTGCTCGTCCGTGAGGTTGCGGTGGTGGTCGCGCAGGGCGCGTGCGGAGGAGTGGGTGGCCATCACGGGCTTGGTGGCCAGCTCCAGCACGTGTGCCACACCGGAGGCGCCCAGGTGGGAGACGTCGAAGACCATGCCGAGCCGCTCCATCTCCGCCAGCGCGGCGACGCCGTGCGAGGTCAGGCCGCTTCCCGTGGCGTCCTCGCCGCTGCCGTCGGCCAGCGGCGTGCGGCCGAAGTGCGCGATGGAGGCCACCCGCACGCCGAGGCGGTGCATGGTCGAGATCAGCTCGACGTTCGCGTCCAGGCCCGGCATGCTCTCCAGCGCCAGCAGCAGGGCGATCTTGCCGTCGGCGAGCGTCCTGTCGATGCCGTCGGCGTCGAGGCAGATGCGGACGTGGTCGGCGTTGGCCTCGGCGAGCACGTGCGCGCACTCGATCATCCGCAGCGTCTGCCGCAGCGCGCCCTCCGGCCGATATTGGTCGTCGATGAAGACCGGCAGCACCTGCAGATCGACCCCGCCCTTGAGGAGCTGGGGCAACCATCGCTCGCGGAAGAACGAGGCCCACTGCTGCGGCGGCCGGGCGGAGACGGCCATCAGCAGATCGTTGTGCGTGTCGGCCACGACGGCACGCTGGTGCAGGGCAAGCGTCATGATTGGACGTTATCGCGGGCGCTCGCCCTGCTCATAGCCCGGCGTCGCGCACCGCTTGATCGGCGACCGGCTGGTAGGCGGGCAGCGGCGGCTTGGCCGTCAGCCTGCGGTAGAGCGTCGTCGGGCCGGGCCAGTTGTTCGTGATGCGGCCCTCCGGCGTCTTGTACCAGCTCTGGCAGCCTCCGCCCCACACCATCCGATCCATCGCCGCGTCGAGTTGCCTGCTCCACGCCGCCATGGCCGCGGGCCGCACCTCGATGGGGCCGTGTGCCGTGAGGTGCGGCAGGCACGACATGACGTGGTTCACCTGGCATTCGATCATGAAGACGATGGAGTTGTGGCCGAGATTCGTGTTCGGGCCGTACAGCAGGAACATGTTCGGGAAGTTCGGCACGGAGATGCCCAGGTATGCCTCCGCCCTGCCGGCCCACTGCTCCCGCAGCGACCGGCCGCCGCGGCCGACGATCTCCATCGGGGCCAGGAAGTCGGTGCTCAGGAAGCCGGTCGCGTACACGATCGTGTCGGCCTCGCGCAGGCCCTCGGTGGTCTCGACGCCGTCCGGCCTGATCCGGACGATCTTGTCGGTGACCACCTCGACGTTGTCCCTGACCAGTGCCGGATAGAAGGTGCTGTCGATGACGACCCGCTTGCAGCCCGGCGGGTAGTCGGGCGTGAGCTTGGCCCGCAGGTCCGGGTCGGGAACCTGGTCGCGCAGGTGCCGCAGGGCCCGCTTCTTCAGCAGCCCGGCGCTCCAGCCCTGGGCGAGCGCGGGGTAGAGGGTGGCCTCGGCGTACCGGTAGATCCACTCGCGGTAGGCCCGCTGGAGGCCGGGGACGAAGCGGAACGCGAGCCTCGGGAGCGGTCCGAACGTGGCGTCCGGCTTGGGGATCACCCAGTTGGGGGTGCGCTGGAAGACGTGCAGCCGCTCGACCTGCTCGGCGATGCGCGGGACGAACTGGGCTGCCGACGATCCGTTCCCGATCACCGCGACGCGCCTGCCGGTGAGGTCGTGGTCGTGGTTCCAGCGGGCGGAGTGGAAGGAGACACCCGTGAAATCCGACAATCCCGGGATGTCCGGGAGGCGGGGCCGGTTGAGCTGCCCGACTCCCAGGACCATCACGTCGAACGTCTCCGTACGCTCGTCGCCGGCGTCTGGGGCGGTGGTGAGCCGCCATTGGGAGTCGTGGAAGACGGCTCGGCGCACCTCCGTACCGAAGCGGATTTTCCGCCTGATGTCGTATTTATCGGCGCAATGCTCTAGATATCCGAGGATTTCTGGCTGTTCTGGGTAACGGCGGGTCCAGCTCGCGTACTTCTCGAAGGAGTAGGAGTACAAGTGCGAGGGAATGTCGCAGCCCGCCCCGGGATAGCTGTTGTCCCGCCACGTGCCGCCGAGGTCCTGCGCCTTCTCGAACACGGTGTACGAGCGGATCCCCGCCCTTTCGAGCTGAATCGCCATGCACAGACCGCCGAACCCCGCTCCAACGATCGCGACGTTTGGTGCCATGCCGCCCTCCGCGTGTCAGGATCCACTTACAGTACGCCGAACCCCCGTACCGGCGACACCCCTTCCAGAGCCCCGCGAACCCCTCCCGCGTGCCGATAGTCTTCGCAGGTGGCTGCTGTGACGTTGACGGACGTGATCGAGGTGCTCGAGGCGGCCTACCCGCCCGCCCAGGCCGAGTCGTGGGACGCGGTCGGCCTGGTCTGTGGAGACCCCGCCCAGAAGGTGCGGCGGGTGTTGTTCGCCGTCGACCCGGTCGCGGCCGTGGCCGATGAGGCCCTGGAGTGGGGCGCCGACCTGGTCGTCACCCACCACCCTCTCTACCTGCGCGGCACCACCAGCGTGGCCGCGACCACCCCCAAGGGGCGGCTCGTCCACAGCCTGATCAAGAACGACGTCGCCCTCTACACCGCCCACACCAACGCCGACGTCGCCAATCCCGGCGTGTCGGACGCGCTGGCCAGAGCCGTCGGCCTGACCGGCGACCTGGTGCCGCTCCAGCCCTTCGCCGACGACCCGTGGCGTGGCCTGGGCCGCATCGGGGAGTTGCCGGAGCCGTCGACGCTGGGCGAGTTCGCGGCCCAGGCCGCCCAAGGGCTGCCGCGGACCTCGTGGGGGATCCGCGTGGCAGGCGACCTGTCCCGGCCGGTACGCCGCGTGGCGGTCAGCGGCGGGGCGGGCGACTCGCTCCTCGGCACGGCGGCGGCCGCCGGAGTGGACGTCTTCCTCACGGCCGACCTGCGCCATCACCCGTCGAGCGAGTTCATCGAGGCAGACGGCCCGGCACTGATCGACGCCGCGCACTGGGCCACCGAGTGGCCATGGCTGGACAGCGCGGCGTCCATCCTGCACGCCAGTGGCGTTACCGTTGAAACGCGTGTCTCCGCCACGGTCACCGATGCTTGGACAAGAGGATATTGATCATGAAAGCAGCCCCTGAAGCCCAGAAGAGACTGCTCGACCTGGCAGAGCTGGACTCCGTGATTGATCGGCTGGCCCACCGCCGCCGCACCCTTCCCGAGCTGGCCGAGATCGACGAGCGGTCGAAGCAGTACGCCAGGCTGGCCACGCAGGTCATCGAGGCCCAGACCGAGGCCAGCGACCTGGCCCGCGAGCAGGCCAAGGCGGAGAGCGACGTGGACGCGGTGCGCACACGCGCCGACCGTGACCAAAAGCGCCTCGACTCCGGCGCCGTGACCTCGCCGCGCGACCTGGCGAGCCTGCAGTCCGAGATCGCCTCGCTGCAGAAGCGCCAGGGCGATCTGGAAGAGATCGTCCTGGAGATCATGGAACGCCGGGAGGCCGCGGACACCAAGGTGACCGACCTGGTGGCGCAGCGTGACGAGGTGGCCGCTGTCGTGTCCGCCGCGGAGGGCCGGCGTGACGCCGCGCTCAACGAGATCGACAAGGAGGCGGCCGAGGTCCAGGGCCGACGCTCCGCCGTCGTCGGCGAGATCCCTGCCGACCTGCTGGCGCTTTACGAGAAGCTCAGGGCCCAATACGGCGTGGGCGCCGCCATGCTGCGCGGCGGCCGGTGCCAGGGCTGCAAGGTGGCCCTGTCCATCGCCGAGATGAATCGCATCAAGGCCGCCCCTCACGACGAGGTGCTCCGCTGCGACGAGTGCCGCCGCATCCTCGTACGCACGGCAGAGTCCGGGCTGTGACTCAGTACGTCATCGAGGCGGACGGCGGCTCGCGCGGCAACCCCGGGCCGGCCGGCTACGGCGCGGTGGTCACGGACGCCGCGGACGGTCAGGTGCTGGCGGAGGCGGCGGAGGCGATCGGCGTCACCACCAACAACGTCGCCGAATACCGCGGGCTGATCGCCGGCCTCCAGGCTGTGCTCCGGCTCGGCGGCGAGGGCGTCCCGGTGGCCGTGCGCATGGACTCGAAGCTGGTCATCGAGCAGATGGCGGGCCGCTGGAAAATCAAGAACGAAGGGCTGCGCCCGCTCGCGCTGGAGGCGGCGGCGCTGGCCCGGCGGCTGCGGGTGACGGAGTGGACCTGGATCCCGCGCGAACGCAACAAGCACGCCGACCGCCTGGCCAATGAGGCGATGGACGCCGCCGCCAAAGGCCTGACCTGGAAGGCGGGCGGCACCACGGAGGCAGCCGGCGGCACCGCCGACCTGATGGGCGGCCCGGCCGGAGCCGCGGACCTCGGGAGCGGGGCGCGCGCACCGGAACGGGCACGCACCCAGGTGACCCGCCAGACGGACCTCCTCGACGCCGGCGACATTTCCGGAATATCCGCACCAGCCGCATCCATCGCCGCAGCCCAGCAGCGCGTCAAACGCACCGGCGCGGCCACCGGCACCGGCTGGGCCCCACCCACCCGCGTGGCCACCTCGCTGCTCCTGCTCAGGCACGGTGAGACGGAGCTGTCCCTGGAACGCCGGTTCTCCGGCCTGGGCGACCCCGAGCTCACCCCCAACGGCCTTGCCCAGGCGTCGGCCGCCGCCGATCGGCTGTCGCGGGAGCCGTACCGGCCGGATGTGATCATCACCTCCCCGCTCAAGCGCGCCCGCCAGACCGCGGCCGTCGTCGCCGAGCGGACCGGCCTCGACGTCGAGGTGGCCGACGACCTCAGGGAGGCCGACTTCGGCGCCTGGGAGGGCCACACGTTCACCGAGGTACAACGCCGCTGGCCGGCCGAGCTCGCAGCCTGGCTCGCCGACCCCGCCGCCGCCCCGCCCGGCGGCGAGAGCTTCGCCACGACCGCGCGTCGCGTCGAGGCGGCGGGGGAGCGGCTGGTGGAGCAGTACGCGGGCAAGACCGTGCTGGCGGTCTCGCACGTGACCCCCATCAAGATGCTCCTGAGGCTCGCCCTCATGGCCCCGCTGGAGTCGCTCTACCGGATGCACCTCGACCTGGCGTGCCTGTCGCTGATCGAGTACTACGCGGACGGCCCGGCCGTGGTGAAGTCCTTCAACGACACCTCGCACCTGCGCTGAGAAGTCGGGGCCGTGCCGGGTTCCGCCAGGACACCCGGCACGGCCGCCGGCGCATCGCCCCCCTCAGGCGATGACGTGCCCATTCCAGCGGGTCGATCTTGCGGCTGGGTTGGGAATAGCTTGAGACTTGATAGGGTTTTGCAGACGAGTCGGCCGGGCGACCGCGTCGAGCCCGCGAGGGCTCGCCGAGGAAGGTCCGGGCTCCACAGGGCAGGGTGGTCGGTAACGCCGACCCGGGGTGACCCGCGGGACAGTGCCACAGAAAGCAGACCGCCTCCCGGTTCACGGGAGGTAAGGGTGAAAGGGTGGTGTAAGAGACCACCAGCGCCCACGGTGACGTGGGCGGCTAGGTAAACCCCACCCGGAGCAAGGTCAAGAAGGGACGCTCTCCGGAGCGTTCCGCGCGCGACGTTCGAGGGCGGCCCGCCCGAGCCGCGCGGGTAGACCGCTTGAGGCCGCCGGCAACGGCGGTCCTAGATGGATGGTCGCCCCTTCACACGAAGGACAGAACCCGGCCTACAGGCCGACTCGTCACTCTCCGCCCCTTTGACCAGGGGCGGAGCGCCCTTTAAGATCTCCTGTTCCGTCCCTGTTCCGTGATCTTGGGAAGTAGATGCGCGTCAATCGCTCCGCGTCCGAGATCGCCTTGGTCCGGAAAAAGGTGACCGTAGGTGTCCATTGTCTCCGCGATGGTGGCGTGACCGAGACGAGTTTGGATCACCTTTGGGTTGAGGTTGGCCTTGATCAGCCCGGAGGCGTAGAAGTGCCTCAGATTTCGCTGAGCGATGCGGTGGTGGAGTGGTTGCGGTGGAAGCCTGCCCGCCTGTCGTCGCCCCAGGACGAGCCCTAGCAGACCAGCCGCAGGACGGCCCATGCTCCATCACGACTCTGGCATCGGGTGCGCGGTCGGGGCGGCCCGGGGGCTGGCCCGCTATCCCTGCGGGTGGGACGACGGCAGACGTTGCGGCAGGCAAGCTCTGGTGACATTTATTGATATGCGCGACCGGCTTCCTGATGCGCGCCCAACGCAGACCTGACCGTACGGCAGGATGGGCGCCATGTTGGAGATCAACTTCCTGTCTGAATCCGACCGCGCCTGCTGGGAATTGCTGGCCCGTGGTAAAGACGCATACTTCGAGGTCGAACGCAGCGACGACGACTACGAACGGACCTGGCGACGCCTACTCGACGACGAACAGATACGCGGGATCGCCGCCCGGCTGGACGGCAAAATGGTCGGCATCGCGCACTACCTGTTCCACGCCAGTGTTTGGTACTCCGGGAGATGCTATCTAGCGGACTTGTTCGTGGACCCGGAAGTCCGGCGGCGGGGTATCGCGACGGCAGTGATCGAGTGGGTGGCGCGGGACGCCAAGGAGCACGGCTTCCCAGGCCTCTACTGGAACACGTTGGAAGACGCCCCGGCTCGCGCGCTGTACGACAAGGTGGGCAAGTTCCACAAGGGGCTCATCCTCTACACCTACCGGCGTGACGCGAATCAGACCTCCACCCAGCACTGAGAGGCGACCAGGATGGGTGGTCACCATGCGTTGCGCCTCACCACCCGCGATTGGCTGGCATCCCGAACGGGAGCCAGTCCGTGAGCCACGCAGGGTGCACAAGTGTGAACGGATCAGGACTCGCCTGACCGGCCTGACCGCCCTAAGATCCCTGGACTCTAGGTGATCACCCTCTCGTTGGAGGACTTGTTCCGTCTCTGTTCCGCCACAGCGCGGAAGATGCCGAAAGCTACTGGCAACTGCTGAGAAGCACTTCTGCAGCTCAGAGCCGAGATCAAGGATCAGCCCAAGGTCAGCGAATCGCCTTGAACAGGACGAGGCCTACAGGCCGACTCGTCACCCTTCAACTCTCTGGCCAGGAGTTATCCGGTTCAGGTGCCGGCTGAGTTCGGGCTGCAGGTCACCGAGGCCGGTGGCCCTTCCTTTTGCGGCCGGCCGGCACGGCCCGGCGGCCGGAGCGATTCTGTGCGGGCTTTTGTGCCTGTCGCTGTGCCGGTTTCTCCGCGGGGGAGGCGGGGGTACGGCCCCGCGAGCTGTTCACTGTCCGGCCGCGGACGATGCCGATGAAATCTTCCACCAGGTCAGTGGTTGCGTCCGTGGGCCAGGTCAGCGCGACCTGAGACTGCGGCGCGTCCCGCACCGGCCGGTAAGTGAGATCCCTGCGGTGGTGGAGGCGCGCCAGCGACTGCGGAACCAGGAGAAGCCCGGTGCCGGCCGCTACCAGCTCGACGGCCTCCGCCGTTGTGGCCGGGCGGGTGAACGCGGGAAGCCCGGGCCGGACCGTCCACTCGATGGTGTCGTCCAGAGGACGGAACACCGTGTCGTCGGTCAAGTCGGCGATGTCCACCTCGTCGGCGGCGGCCACCGCGTGGTCCTTGGGCACCACGACCACCGTGGTCTCCACGTAGAGAGGAATCACGCTGAGCCCGTCCCGATCGATCGGCAGCCTGACGAATCCGGCGTCGGCGCCGCCGTCCCGCAGGAGTCTCACCACCTCGGCGGCGGGAACGGGGACCAGGGTAACCGGCACGCCGGGCATCCTCTCGGCCCAGATGTTGACCCATTTCGCGGGTGTCACCCCGGGCACGTAAGCCAGCCGAAACACTCTGCCGGTTTCTCCATCAGTCACTTCCTCAGGGTACCGATGTCAGGGGAACCCGTTCCGACTGACTACGCTTGGCGCCATGACCTCGTCCAAACCGAAGACCACCCAGACGATGAAGCCCGAGACCGCGGCCAAGAAGCTGGGTGTCCTCCTCTCGGCCACTCCCGCCGAGTTCCAGGCGGGTGTCGTCTCCAGGGACGAGCTGAACGAGTTGCAGTCGGCGCCACCCGCCTGGCTCGTTGACCTGCGCCGGAACGGCCCGCACCCCAAACAGGTCGTCGCCGCGAAGCTCGGGGTCTCCATTTCCGGCCTGATCAGAGGCGGGATCACTGGACCGCTCACCACCGCTGAGATTGATGCGCTGAAAGCGGAGAACCCGGAGTGGCTGGAGCGCGAGCGGGCCGTCCAGGCCGAGGCCCGCAAAGAAGCACTCCGCCTCAAGCAACGCTAGACGGCTGGATCCTGCACGCCTCGTTTCGTTGGCCATGAGGCAGTGCTGACGACAACACCATGGACGAGGGCCTGCGGCCGGCTCTGGCCGACATGACGCGGCCTACCGGCCGACTCGTCACTTTCTTCAGCCGTCATCGGCGGGCCGGTCTCGCCGTGGCGCCGTGCCTTCCCGTGACCGAAGCCGACCCTTGCGGGCGCTCTTCCCGCACCTCGTGGATGCCATAGCAGGGCCCCGGCCTGCGCCGCTGTTGCAGCGGAAGAGCGGTATTCAGGCTGGCATGTGCGAGGGGTAAGGTGGGGCTTTGTGACGACGTTTCGGATCAGCGAGGCCGCCGCGCTGCTGGGGGTCAGCTCCGACACCGTACGCCGCTGGGTGGATGCGGGACGGCTGACGGCCGAGCGGGACGAGCACGGCCACCGGCAGGTGAACGGCGCAGATCTGGCCGCGTTCGCCCGCGCCCAGGTCGGGGTCATCGGCGACGGCGGTCGTTCCTCGGCGCGTAACCGGTTTCGCGGGATCGTCACCGAGGTGATCCGCGATGCGGTGATGGCGCAGGTGGAGATCGCCGCGGGGCCGTTCCGGGTGGTGTCGCTGATGAGCCGCCAGGCTGCCGACGAGCTCGGCCTGGAGGCGGGGGTGGTGGCGGTCGCCGTGATCAAGTCCACCAACGTCGTCGTCGAGATCCCCGGCCAGGAACGCGTGGCCGGCAGCCCGTGAAGGAGCCCTCTTGGTGTCCAAGCGTCTTTCCCGATGGGCCCTCGCCGTTCCCGTCGCGCTCATGATCGCCGGGCTGGCGGGCTGCGGATCCAGCCAGCCGGCCGGCACGTCGGCGTCCGATGCGTCCTCTGCCGCGGGTGGGGGCGCCAAGGAGGTGACGGTGTTCGCGGCGGCGTCGCTGACCGGCACCTTCACCGAGCTCGGCAAGACGTTCGAGGCCGCTCATCCGGGCACGACGGTGAGGTTCAACTTCGGCTCCAGCGCGACCCTGGCCCAGCAGATCATCCAGGGGGCGCCGGCTGACGTGTTCGCCGCCGCCAGCCCCGCCATCATGAAGACGGTGACCGACGCCGGGCTGGCCGGTTCGCCGACCACGTTCGTGCGTAACAAGCTGCAGATCGCCGTGCCCGCGGACAACCCGGGCAAGGTGGAGGAGCTGAAGGATCTGGCCGACCCGAAGGTGAAGGTGGCGCTGTGCGCCGAGCAGGTGCCCTGCGGGGCAGCCGCGATCAAGGCGTTGGGCGCGGCGGGGCTCAAGGTCACTCCCGTCACCCTGGAACAGGACGTCAAGGCCACGCTCACGAAGGTCGAGCTGGGTGAGGTGGACGCGGCGCTGGTCTACAAGACCGACGTGATCGCCTCGGCGGGCAAGGCGAAGGGCATCGACTTCCCCGAAGCCGACCAGGCGATCAACGACTACCCGATCGCCCCGCTGACCAGAGCGCCCGCCGGTGACCTGGCACGGCAGTTCGTGGACCTCGTGCTGTCGCAGCAGGGCAAGGACGTGCTGGCCAAGAGCGGCTTCGAGGCACCCTGATCCGCATGGTCACTCCTCAGCGCACCGATCCGCCTGACGGGGCCGCGCGACGTTCGGCGTCCGCCCGCCAGAGGTCCGGCCGCCTGCCCTGGATGCTGGTGGTGCCCGCGCTGCTCGGGCTGGCGTTCCTGGTGCTGCCGCTGGCCGGGCTGCTGATCCGCGCTCCCTGGTCCACGCTGCCGCAGCGGCTGGCCCAGCCGCACGTGCTGGAGGCGCTGCGGCTGTCACTGGTGTGCGCCACCATCGCCACGGCGCTGTGCCTGCTGCTCGGCGTGCCGCTGGCCTGGCTGCTGGCCCGGGTCGACTTCCCCGGCCGGCGGGTGGTGCGGGCCCTGGTGACCGTCCCGCTGGTGCTGCCCCCAGTGGTCGGCGGTGTGGCGCTGCTGCTGGTGCTGGGGCGGCGCGGCCTGCTCGGGCAGTGGCTGGAATCCACGTTCGGGATCACGCTGCCCTTCACCACGGCCGGGGTCGTCGTGGCCGAGGCGTTCGTGGCGATGCCGTTCCTGGTCATCAGCGTCGAGGGCGCGTTGCGCGGCGCCGACCAGCGTTTCGAGGAGGCCGCCGCGACGCTCGGGGCCTCGCGCTGGGTCGTCTTCCGCCGCGTCACCCTGCCGCTCATCATGCCGGGCGTGGTGGCCGGGGCGGTGCTGTGCTGGGCTCGGGCGCTGGGCGAGTTCGGCGCCACGATCACGTTCGCGGGCAACTTCCCCGGCACCACCCGCACCATGCCGCTGGCCGTCTACCTCGCCCTGGAGACCGACCCGGAGGCGGCCATCGTGCTGAGCCTCGTCCTGCTGGCCGTCTCGGTCATCATCCTGGCCAGCCTGCGGGACCGGTGGGTGAACAGCCCATGACCCTCGACGCTCACCTGGTGGTCACCCGGCCCGCCTTCGCCCTCGACATCGCCCTGGAGGTCGCCGCCGGAGAGGTGGTGGCGCTGCTCGGCCCCAACGGCGCGGGCAAGACCACCGCGCTGCGCGCCCTGGCCGGCCTGACCGCCATGACGGGCGGGCACGTGGTCCTGGACGGCGGCCCCGTGCACGAGCTGGCCGCCGAGCTGCGCCCGATCGGCATGGTCTTCCAGGATTACCTGCTCTTCCCGCACCTGTCCGCCCTGGACAACGTCGCGTTCGGGCCGCGCTGCCAGGGCGCCTCCAAGAGCGAGGCCCGCCGCACCGCCGCCACCCTGCTGGAGCGCGTCGGCCTGGCCGATCATGCCGCCGCCAAACCGCGGCGCCTGTCCGGCGGCCAGGCCCAGCGCGTCGCCCTGGCCCGTGCGCTGGCCGTACGACCACGCCTGCTGCTGCTGGATGAGCCGCTGGCCGCGCTGGACGCCCACACCCGGCTGGAGGTCCGCTCCCAGCTACGCCGCCACCTGGCCGACTTC
Source organism: Nonomuraea polychroma (assembly GCF_004011505.1). Classification (NCBI taxonomy): domain Bacteria; kingdom Bacillati; phylum Actinomycetota; class Actinomycetes; order Streptosporangiales; family Streptosporangiaceae; genus Nonomuraea; species Nonomuraea polychroma. The sequence continues at coordinate 6,344,565 of NZ_SAUN01000001.1, read as the reverse complement.
GACGGCGCCACTGTCCTGGTCACCCACGACCCCCTCGATGCCATGGTGCTGGCCGACCGGCTGATCGTCATCGAGCACGGGGCGGTCGTCCAGCAGGGCCCCCCGGCCGAGGTCTCCCGCCGGCCACGCACCGACTATGTCGCCCGCCTGGTCGGGCTCAACCTGTACCGAGGGACGGCCGACGGGCCTCGGGTCAAGGTGGGCGACCTGGTGATCACCACGTCGGACCGCGTGGAGGGGCCGGCGTTCGTCGCGTTCCCGCCGGCGGCCGTGGCCCTGTATCGCACCCGGCCGGACGGCAGCCCCCGCAATGTCTGGCAGGCCCGCATCGACGGCATCGAACGCCACGGCGACAACGTCCGCGTGCACCTCGACGGCCCGATCACCGCCTTCGCCGACATCACGCCCGCTGCCGTGGCGGACCTCGACCTGACCCCCGGCCAGCAGGTGTGGGCCTCGGTCAAGGCCACCGAGACCCACACCTATCCCGCATGAGCGCCGATCAGCCGGGTAACGGACACGTTCGCGTGCTACGGGAGGACGGCTACGAAGCCGCCCGGGACATGGCCTTGGTGACGAGCCGGCTGACACGCTCCACCGTCTTGACGCCCGCCCCCATCGAGCCGTGCCGCTCGGAGATCACCGCGATCAGGTACGTGTGCCCGCGATCCCGTACCTGACCGATGCTGTTGACCGTCCACAGCCCTCCGTGCCACTCGCGCGGCAACCAGCCGTTCTTGAGCGCCACCTCCGCCCCCTTGCGCCCCGACGCGCTGACGCCCCACGACTGCTCGGGCGCCACGTCGGACATCAGGCCCAGCACGTACCTGCGGTTCTTCGCGGAGAGCGGGCTCTTGCGCGAGGTGAGCGCGGTCAGCAGGCGGACCTGGTCGGCGGCGCTGGTGGTGGTCGCGCCCCATGCCCCGCCCGGTCCCGGACGCGTGTCGCGCAGCCCGAACTTCTTGTTGGCGGCGGCCAGCCCGGACGCGCCGCCGATGGCCGACCACAGCGCCGAGGCGGCGGCGTTGTCGCTGACCTTGATGGCCCTCGCCGCCGCGCGCCGCTCCCAGGAGCTGAGGCCGCGGCGCTGGCGCTGGGCCCGCAGCAGCAGCGCCATCACGATGTCCACCTTGACGATGCTGGCCGTGGCCGTCCTCAGCCCGCGGTTGTAGGTGTAGGACCTACCGGTGGTCAGATCGTGGGCCGACACCGCGAAACGGCCTGGGAGGTCCTCCAGGGAGCGGGTCAGGGCCTTCTTGTACGAGGAGGACGACCGCTTCGGCGGCTTGGCCTTCACCGCAGCGGGGGCCGGGGCCGGAGTCGTGGTCATGGCGACGGGAACGGGGTCGAGGGGGACGGGGTCAGGCAGGGGGACGCTCGAGGTGAGGACGACCAGCGGCGCGACCGCGGCCACGACCGATCCCAGCGTCGTACGCCACCTCGCCACCGGCGCCCCGAGCTTGGGCGGCACGGCCGGACTACCCGGAGGCGGACAGGTGAGGCGGCAGAGAACGGGGAGCCCGCGGAGCTGGGGAACTCATGGCAGGCAGCATTCCGATATGGGTGTTTCCACCGTGTTAGCTCTACGTGCGCTCCCTGGAAATTCGCTTGCAGAAAGCGCAAAAAGGGGAGAGGGGCGGAGGTATCGGCACCTCCGCCCCTCTTTTGGTACGGCCCCTGGGAGTCAGGACCGGCGCCGCGACACTAACCCCGCCCGCACGGCCTGGTCTGCGCAGAACTACTCAGAACCGGATGAATCCGCATGGGACGCCCACGCGGCGAGAATCGCGGCCTCCTTCTCCGGCGCGATCCCGTGCGTGGTGTTGTTGCCGAAATTGCGGCGCTTCTCCGGGATCTCCCGCAACCACTCCCACGTGTCGCGCACCGTCTCCGCGACGGGACGGATGCGCAGCCCGGCCGCCTGTGCCTTGGCCGTCGGCACGCTCCAGAACGTCTCGGTCTCCGCCGACGGCGGTCCGCCCCACAACGGCAGCTCCACGAACGTCCCCGCCCCCTGCTCGGCCAGGAAGGCGCTGTCCACCCACACGAACTCCGCGTCGGACCCGGTCGCCTCCTTGCACGACTCCAGCCACTCCCCGTACGTGGTCTGGCCGACCGGACCCGTCACCAGGAACCGGCCGCTCGCGCCGCCTTCGGCCTGGTCGAGCGTGAAGATGCCCAGGTCGCGCGCGTCCACGAACTGCAGCGGCGCGTCCGGCTCGCCCGGCGCCAGCACCTGCCCGCCCCGCGCGATCCTGGTCAGCCACCACGGCAGCCTGGCCACGTCCTCGTGCGGACCGAGGATGATGCCGGGCTGGACGATCAGCACGTTGCCGTCGAACCCCTGCTCGACCGCCCGCTCGCACCCCGCCTTCAGCACCCCGTAGTTGCCGTCGTCGGGCCCGGCGTCCGGCTCGCACGGCCAGATCTCCGCGTCTTCCCCGGCCGGCTTGCCGGGGAAGCCGGCCAGTGCCGAGATGGTGGAGATGAACGCGTACGTTCCCACGTGCCCGGACAACGCCCGGGCCGACGCACCCACCACCCGCGGTACGTAGCCGGACGTGTCCACCACGAAGTCCCACGTGCGCCCGTCCACGAGCCGCTCGAGGTCACCCGGCGCCTCCCGGTCGCCGCGCACCGCCTCGACCCCGGGCACGTCAACGCCACTGCGCCCTCTGTTGAATGTCGTGACCTCGTGCCCCCGGGCCAGCGCCTCCTCCACGACGGCGCGCCCCAGGAAGCCGGAACCACCGATGACAAGAACCCTCATAAGGGTCATTCTTCGCCTGCGGGGACCCTCCGATCATGCATCTTCACCGAGGGCGTAGAGCGCAGCGGCGGCACGAGATGCACCCTGGCCGTGGCGATGTCGAAGTACAACCCCACCAGCTCCAGCTTCCCCGCCCTGACCTGCTCGTCCACCTTCCGGTACGTCCGCAGGTTCTCCAGCTGCTGCTGCACGTTGACCCGGCACAACACGTCCAGCGCCCCGCTGTGCAGCCGACCGCCCTCGGTCTCGATGAACGTGGCCAGGCTGTGGTTGCCGTGCCGCAACCACCGGCGCAGCCCCGGCAGGCTGCCTGCCTGCACGCCCGCGCTCAGCACCCCAGCCATCGCGCCGCACCCGGAGTGGCCGCACACCGTGATCGTGTGCACCCCCAGCACCTGCGTCGCGTATTCGATCGCCGCCACCACCGAGTCGTCGTGCGGCTCCGATCCTCTGCGCGGCACCAGGTTGCCGATGTTGCGCACCGTGAACAGGTCGCCGGGCCCGCTCGCCGTGATCAGGCTCGGCACGATCCTGGAGTCCGCGCACGTGATGAACAGGTGCGTCGGCTGCTGCTTGCGGGCCAGCTCGCTGAAGATGGGCTTCACCAGCGGCGCCGTACGCCGGTGGTATTCGCGGGCGCCCGCCGTCAGCTGGCACTCCACCCGCATGGCTCCGCCGATCGACGGCACCATACGGTGCCCGGGCCGCCGGTGCCGCTGCGCCCACGGCAACCACCAGCGGTCCGGCGCCACCGGCGGCGACTTCACCGGGAACATGCGTGCTCCGCTGGCCGCCAGCGTGTACCACTCGTCGTGCAGCTCGTCGATGTCGATCGTGCCGCCCATCCGCTCGTGGTCCAGCCGCCAGGAGTGGATGGCCTCGAAGGCGGCGTTGTCCATGAAGTCGATGTTCAGGTCCAGATCCACGGGCGTGCCCGCGGGGATCGCGCGAAGCTCGTGCGTCAGCCGGGGCACGCCCAGGAACGTCAGCGACCCGGAGATCGTCACGTGCAGCCGGCCGTCCTTGTCCGGACGTTTCAGCACGGTGACCCACGTCAGGCGGCGCAGGGCGAGCAGCGCGGCCAGGGCCAGCCCGGCCAGCACGCCTTCGGCCAGCCCCAGCAGGATCACCGCGGCCAGCGTCACCACGTACACCGGCACCTCGCCGTGTCCGTGCACCTTCTTGATGTGGCCCAGGTTCACCATCTGCACGCCGATGAACACCAGCAGCGCTGCCAGCGCCTCCATCGGGATCAGCGTGATCGTCCAGCCGAACCCGATCGCGAACACCAGCACCCACACCCCGTGCAGGATCGTCGAGGCCCGGGTACGGGCGCCGGCCCGCGCGTTCGCCGTGCTCCGCACGATCACCCCGGCGACCGGCAGCCCGCCGAGCGCGCCCGTGACCATGTTGGCCACACCCTGACCGGTCAGCTCCTGGTCGAGGTCGGCGCGGCGGCCGCCGTGCATGCCGTCGACGGCGACACAGCACAGCAGCGACTCGCACCCGGCCAGCAGCGCCACCAGCAGCACCGATGCCACCACCAAATGCCAGTCGCCCTGCGGCAGCACGGGGAACGCCCACTCGGTGAGGCTGTCGGAGAGGTCCACTCGAGTGACGTCCCAGCCGAACGCCCACGCCGTGACCGCCGCCACCAGCAGCGCGGCCAGCGGGGCGGGGATCACCTTGATCGCTGCGGGCAGCCGCGTCCACACCGCCAGCACCGTGATCGTGAGCAGCCCGACCGCCACCTTGTGCCCGTGCAGGTCGGCGATCTGGCCGGGCAGCTCGACCAGGTTCGCCACGGCCGAATGCTGCGAGCTGCCGCCCAGCACCACGTGGAGCTGGGACAGCGCGATGATCACGCCGACGCCCGCCAGCATGCCGTGGATCACGGCCGGCGACACCGCGAGCGCCGCCCTGGCCGCTCTGAAGACCCCCAGCAGGAGCTGTACCGCCCCGGCCAGCAAGGTGATCATGCAGGTGGCGCGCCATCCGTATGTGTGCACCAGATCCACGACCACCAGGGACAACCCGGCGGCGGGACCGCTGACCTGCACGGCTGAGCCGCCCAGCGCGCCCGCCACGATGCCGCCCACCACGGCGGCGATCAGCCCCGCGGCGAGCGGCGCGCCCGAGGCCATCGCGATGCCCAGAGACAGGGGCACCGCGACGAGGAAAACCACGAGCGAGGCTGGCACGTCATGCCGGAGGGTGCTCAGCCAGCTACTCTTTGTGTCGCGCAACATGGAGCAAACCCTAATGCTCCACCCTCCGCGCTTTAGCTGTGCGTCACACGGGTTTTACCTATTCCTGGCGGCCGTGATCAGCGGTAGTAGTCGTGCGGATAGTCCTGTTCCGAGGGGCGCCGATGACCGTTGCCGTTGCCGGGGGAAGCCGGCGGCTGGTTGCCGTACACATCGCCGCCGTACCCCGGCCAGGCCGACGGAGAACCGTTCGACGACAACGACTCAGGCCACACGGATGCGGGGGCGGTGGTGATGTCACCCGTCTCGTACGCGGGGTACGAGGACGGAGGCGTCGGCGCCGCCAACATGTCGTCGTGGTTGGCGTTCGCCGAGACCGCCCGGCGGGGCGTGGTCGGGGCGCCGGTGAGCGGGTCGGAGTCGTCGGCCACGGCCCAGCCAGGGCGGACCTCGTAGGAGGCCGGGTAGGACGAGCGGTCGGGCTGTTCGAACGCCGGCCAGGAGCTTCCCGAGTCGAACGAGGGGGCTGAGGAGGCCGGGGTGGGGTCGTCCAGGATGTCCGGCGAGGGAGTGGCCGGCCACGAACCCGACGGGCTGGCCGCCGGCGGAGTGGTCCAGGTCGTTTCGAGCGGGTCGGCCACGCCGTTGTAGGCGGGGAACGGATCGCTCGTCGGGGCGCTGTGGAGGGGCGCGGGCTGGGCGATCGGGAACGAGCCGCTGGACGCCGGGCCCGAGGCGGGGAACGAGCCGCTGCCGGCCGAGGGAGAAGCCGGGAAGGACCCGCTGCCGCTCACCTGAGAGGCGGGGAAGGACCCGCTGCCGCTCACTGGAGAGGCCGGGAAGGACCCGCTGCCGTTGGAGGCCGTGAACGAGCTGCTGCCGCCTGAGTAGGAGCCGGTGCCGTTGGCGTGCGAGCCGCCGCCGTTCGCGGTCGCCGGCTGCGGGCGGGAGGCGGGCATCGGCTCGGGGCGGGAGGACGGGACGACCGGCTGGGCGCCGGCGCCGAGGATGCTCATCACGTCGGCCGTCGGGGCCGCGAAGGTCACGGTGCGCTGTTCGGAAAGATCGGCCTGCGAGGGTCCCCGCCCGCCCCCTGTGGCGCGCTTGGCGGGTTCGACGAGGTCTGCCAGGTTGGCCGCCGCGGCCGCCGCCGGCTGGCGCTGCGGCAGGGGACCTTGGAGGGTGGTCGCGTCGGGGTCCGCGGCCACGGGCTGGGGGTTGGCCTTGCGCTCGCTGCGCCGCTCGGACCGGCTCGGGAGCTCGGCGGCACGCTGCGCCTCTCGCTCCCGGTCGTCCGGGCGGGCCGCTGCCTTCCTGGCCGCCACGGTGCCGCCGGCGCCGAAGCCGCCCTGCTCCGCGTCGCTGCGGATGTTGGCCCAGAACTCCTCGTCCTCATCGTCCGACGTCGGGTTGCCCCACTCGTCGACACCACGCCTGCCACGCTGGCCGGTCCGCACCGGTTTCGGCGTCTTGGGCGCGTCAATGGGGCTGAAGTCAGGGCTGAAGTTGTTCATCCGCGGCTCGTGCGCGGCGAACTCGTCGGTCGAGCGCGCGTGGGTCTTCTCCTCCTTCTCGGCCATCTCCTTCAGCCGTTCCGGAGGCAAGGAGCTCTCCCGCCGGCTCATCGAACGCATGCCCAGTGCCACGACGACGAGCACGAGGAGCACGACGGCGACCAAACTCACGATAACCGCAGTCATTGCACCACCCTCAAAGCCATGGCCTCCCTCTGGCATCGGTGAGATCGCGCGGCCATCGACGCGACCTGCCCCCTTTGATCACCAATGCCTAACAATTGGATCTGATTGTGTCGGACCACTATGAGCGTTGTCACACCCTACGTGAAGAATTGGTACACCGTATTACCTGCGGTGTTCGGCCTATCACTCAAGGTCAACGGCTGTGAGGCGGCCGCGGGCTATGGTCTTGTCCGCGATCTTCTTCAAGATCGTGGGGAGCGGCGTGCCCTCCGAGACGTCGACCTTGCCGTTCAGCGTGTAAACCGTGAAGCGGTAGCTTCCCGGAGACTTGCACGGGGGGTCGTATCCCGTCTTGCCGCTGGTCACCTTGGCCTGCCCGGTCCCTTCCGGGGGATCGTCGGCGGCGTTGGGCCCCAGCTCGGTCGTGGTCGCGGGAATGTTGTAGAGCACCCAGTTCACGGTCGCTTCCGACGACTCACGCGAGTCGACCACGATCGCGATCGACTTGGCCTCCGGCAGCGGCTGGCTCGACCAGCGCAGCGGAGGGCTGACCCCGTCTCCCCGGCAGGAGTACTCGCGCGGCAGCGGCTTGCCGTCGCGCAACTCCGGGCTCGAAACGTTGATCTCCGCGATGTCCTGGGCTTGTGATCTGCCGATGAGGCCGGCGCAACCCGACAGCGCGAACGCCGCGACCACCGTCGTCACAGTGACGGTGGTGCGTCGCACGAGTGATGCCGTGTTACACAGCCCCATGCCGGACGATGCTACGCGGCTCTCGGCGGTGCGCAGACCGTTTCTCGATGGTCCGTGCTCGGTAAAGGATCCGAAATGCGCTGGAATCGAGGCATTCGGAGGGTGACGTTGACCACATCCGTGTCCTCCGCCCCACCCGTCCGGCCGCGTCGGGGCGGGCCGGAAGACCCATACTGGCCTGCCGCGTCGCCGTGACGGGATGCGGGGCGGGATGCCGTCGGGCGAGCCGACAAAACGGACACTCGTTTCGGACGCCGGCGTCGGCAGAAACCAGGTGCCCAGCTTGCGGCACGCGGTAAAAGCCCCGGATCCGGCGGAACGGGTCGAGCCGCCTGCCGGCGCGCAGGCACCTGGCGTGATGGGGAGGCGGGCCCGTCGCTGTGCGGACGGCGGCTGCCACGTTACGTGAGGCGCTTGCGTGGTGTGCGGTCCCGCACGCGCCCCCGGGCCTGGCTGGCACGAACGTGGCGCCGCCGACGTGGCCATGCACGACAGCCTGCGGCCGGCCGCCACCGAGCATGGCACCCCCGCTCCAGCCCCGGAAGGCAGACACGCCGCCGCGATCGCCGGATCTTTGACGGCCCGCGGACAGATCACCGTACGGGTCCGCGTCCTAAGCTGGCCTTGTGACCTCAACAGGCCCGCTACGCGATCCGGCGAACCGCGTCTCGCCCAAGGCCGTGCGCCTGTGGCTGCTCGAAGCGCTGATCGGCTTCGCGTTCTTCCTGGGCGGCTCGCTCCTGGTGTCGCGGTGGGTCGGCGGCAGCGGGTGGTCGTGGGTGCCCGGCTGGTTCGCCGCGAACTCCTGGCTGCTGCCCGCGGCCGTCGTCGTGGTGACGCTGCCGTTGCTGGTGGCCGAGCCGTTCGTACGGTACTCCGTGCATCGCTGGGAGCTCTCAGGCGACGTCGTCTACGCCAGGTCGGGGTTCCTGACCAGGGAGTGGGTCTTCGTGCCCGTGAGCCGCATCCAGACGGTCGACAAGGGGCAAGGATGGTTCGAGCGGATGCTCGGGCTCGCCACCCTGGAGATCCGCACCGCGTCCCACGCCGGCTCCTCGACGATCAAGGGGCTGGACTACGAGGTGGCCGCCGGGCTCGCCGAGCAGCTGGCCCACCGGGCTGAAGCGCTCAGGGACGACGCCACATGACCGACCCAGGGCCGCGCGGCGACTCCCCGCCCGAGGAGGGCGCGCCGCCACCGGCGTTCAGGCCCGAGCAGGCGTCGCGGCCGGCGGGGGCGGCCGATGGACAGGCCGCGCCCGGGCAGGCGGGGCCTCCTCCATTCCCCCTTCGGGCCCCGTTGCGGCTGAGCCCGAAGGTTCTGCTCATCGACCCGGTACGCATGTTGCCCTCGCTGCTGCTGCCCCTCCTCGGCGTGCTGTTCGTGGGCGGCTTCTCCGCGAGGTCGTACGGCTGGGCGCTGCTCGGCATCGTCGGCACCGTGGTCTTCGCCATCATCAGGTGGGCCACCTTCACGTACGAGATCGCCGGTGACCGCCTGGAGACGAAACGGTCGCTGATCAGCCGTTCCGTGCGCACCATCCCGCTGGAACGCATCCGCGGCGTCGACGTGTCCACGCCGCCCATGCACCGGCTGCTCCGCCTGGCCGTACTGAAGATCGACACAGGCGCGAGCGGCGGCGACGAGGAGGCCGAGCTCGACGGGGTCACGGTGGAGGAGGCCGATCGGCTCAAGGCGTTGCTGCTGCGGCGCGCGCCCCGGCAGGAGGGGCCCGTGCCCGAGGCCGCCGCGGCCGGGCCGGCGGAGCGGCCGATCATCAAGGTGCCACGCAGGTGGCTGCTGTACGGGCCGCTGTCCGGCGCGTACCTGCTCACTCCGTTCGCGCTGGTCGGCGGTGCCGTGGGGCTGGCGTTCCAGTTGGGCAACGAGCTGGGGTTCGGCCAGGACGCCGCCTGGAACCTCGGCCAGTGGCTCTGGGAACGCCCCTACCTGCTGCTGGCCGCAGCCGTGCTCCTCGTCCTGGCGATGCCCGTGCTCGGCGCGCTCATGTACGCCGTCTTCACCTGGGACTTCGAGCTCAAGCGGCGCGACGGCTACCTGGTGGCGGAGCGCGGTCTGATCAACCGGCGCAGCGTGTCGCTGGAGTCGGCGCGGGTGCGCGGCTACGAGATCGTGGACGGCCTCGCCGAGCGGTGGGCCGGGGTGGTGCGCGTGTGGGCCATCGTGACGGGGCTCGGCGACTCGCAGACCCGGGGGCAACTGCTGCCCGACGTGCCGCGTGCGGTCGCGCACCAGGTGACCGAGGATGCGATCGGTCCCTATACGGCTGCCCTGCGCCCGCACCCGCCCGTGGCGCGCAACCGCCGCCTCTTCCGCGCCATCTTCCCCTGGGCGCTGATCGCACTGGTCAGCGGCGTGGCGGCGGGGGCGACGGGCACGACGGTGTGGTGGATCCTGCTGGTCCTGTCGCTCCTGCTGGCCGGCGTGGGGATCCCGCTGGGGCTTGATCGGTACGCGTCTCTGGGGCACGGCTACGACGGGGTCCGGGTGGCGGTGCGGTCGGGCTCGCTGCGGCGGTCCCAGGCCGTGGTGGAACGCCGCGCCGTGGTGGGGTGGCGGCTGCGTCAGACGTGGTTCCAGCGGCGGGCCGGGGTGCTCACGCTGATCGCCGGGGTCGGGGCCGGCAAGGGCGGGTACGAGGCGATCGACGTCTCGGAAGCCCAAGGGGCAGACTTCCCCGCCGAGGTGACCCCGGAATGGCTCGCCCCGTTCCGCGAGCCCGCACCCCCAGAGCCGCCCTTCATCCCCAAGCCTCAAACCCCGCCTGCCGGGCCGCACGTGACGCCGCATGCCGGGTCGCCTGAGATGCCGCCTGCCGGGTCTTCTGAACCGCCACCTGCCGGCTCTGCTGGGGCGCCGTCCGCGGAGTGAACCGCGGCACTCCGAAACCGCCCATGTCCAGAACGTTGCGGGCGGTGCGTTCCGTGCACCTAGGGCGCCACCCGGCGTGCAGGGGCGGCCTGCGGATGCTGCCGTGCCCGGTCGCCGTGGGCATCGTCTCGGATGCTCATCGGCTCATGCTGCGAGACCGATGGCAGGTCTCGGCGGTGGGACGGTGGAGAAGTCAGTCCTGGCGGCGGGCGCCGAACATGATCTCGTCCCAGGTCGGGACAGAGGCCCGGCGGCCACGCGAACCCTTGCGCGGCTGGCGGGCGGCCGGAGCGGGCGGCGGGGACGGCACCGGCACGGCCGGCTCCTCCTTGGCCTCGTCCTTGCCCGCCCGGGCCGCCGGCACCTTGGGCTCGGCGGGGGCGGGCTTCGGCTTGGGCACAGGCGCGGGCGGCGTCGCCTTCTTCGCCGCCTGTGCCGGCTTGCTCGGCTTGGCCTCAGGCTCGGCGCCCGCGCTCTCGCGCTTCGGCTCCGCTACGTCTTGCGCCGGCTCGGCCTCGGGCGTCGCGTCCGCCTCAGCGGCATCGGCCTCCGCCGCTGCGGCGGCGCTGCCCTCCGCGGTTGCCTGTGTCTCCGCGCCCTGGCCGTCTGTCACCTCGGACGTGGCCTGGGCAGCCGCTGCCGTGGACTCAGTCGGCTGGTCCGCGCTTTCAACCGTGACGTCCCCCGCCGCCGGGGCAGGGGCATCCGTCGGTTCGGCCGCGTCCACGGAGGGCGAGGCGGTCGTGGGTGAGGCGGTGGTGCCGCTCTCAGCGGACGTCTCGGGATCGGCCGCCACGTCGGAGGGCGCCTCCTTAGCCGTCTGGGCGTCGGAAACGGCCTCGGAACCAGCCTGAGCAACGGCCAAGGAGTCCGCCTCCGCAACAGGAGCCGGCCGACCGTCGGTGGCCGATTGGCTGCCGCCCGCCGGCTCGGCGTCGGCGGCTGGCTGGCTGGTCGGCTCGGGCTCGGGCTCAGGCTCGGAGGTCGCGTCAGTGACAGGCGTCGCCTCCAGAGCCGCGCCAGGCTGTGCCGCCGATGCCGGTGCGGGCGCCGTCTCGGCGACGGCGGACTGTGCGGCAGGCTGAGACGCCGTGATCGGCGGCTCCTGGATGGCGATCGGTTCCGGTGCGGAAGGCTGCTCCCGCGGCAGGCCATGGGCGTCCGCGGGGTCGTGCGCCTGCGGCGGGATGTGCTCGCCGGCGGACGTCTCGCCCTGGGCGACGGTAAGCGGCTCCTCGGCGGAGGCCTGGGGAGCCGCGCCGACATCCGCAGGAGCGGAAGCCTGAGAAGCGGAAGCCTGGGGAGCAGAGTGCCCGTCCGCAACGGCGGACCGCTGGGCAGCAGGCTGCGCCTCGGCAGGTGCGGGCGCCTGAGAAGGGGAGTGCCCGTCGGCAGGTGGGGGTGCCTGAGGAGCGGGGTGCCGCTCGGCAGGTGCGGGTGCCTGAGGAGGCGGGTACGCGTCGGCCGGGGACGACGGCTCAGGAGCGGCACGGGTGTCCGAAGGCGCGGCGGGCGCGTAGATGGTGGGATCGGTGTCGCGCTCGGCCGGGCGGCCGGAGCCGAAGTCGGGCAGCCACGGCGAAGGCCCGCCGCGGCGCGAGGGGGTCTCGCCGGGGCGGGCATGGCCGGTCTCGCGGGCAGGCGCCTCAGACCGAGAGGAGCCGTCACGGGACGGTGTCTCAGGCCGGAAAGAGCCGTCGGGGGACGGTGCGTCGGGCCGGAAGGAGCTGTCGCGCGATGGTGGTTCCTCGCGGAGCGCGGTCTCGCGGGACGGCGGCTCGTGGCGGAGGGTGGTCTCGGGAGGCGAGGAGGCCGTTTCGCGTGAGGGGGAGGACGGTTCGCGGGAAGGCGCGGCGCGGTCGAAGGGTGCCTCGCGAGAGGGCACGTCCGAGGCGCGCGGGTAGCCGGTCTCGGCGGCCCTGGGCGGCGGGTTGTAGCCGACCGCCGGCTCCTCGGGCTCACGCCGCACCACCGACGGGAACGGCATCGCGTCGGAGGCGAGCGGCGGCACCGGCTGCAGCTTGGCGACCCGCGGCGCGAACGGCGTCACGGTCGTGTCCTCGACGACGGGCGGCTCCGGGTCGAAGTCGGCCGACGACAGCCGCATGGCCTCGTCGCCGTGTGGCGTCACGTGCCGCTTGCGCGGGTCGAAGAGCCACTCGGCGTGCCGAGTGTGGCCGTTCCACACGTAGCCGAGCTTGACGCGCCACAACCCGTCGTCACGCTTGGCGGAGTCCCAGTCGATCTCTTCTGTGGGCACACCGCGTCTGGTGAGCCGCTCGGCGACGAGATCGCCGAGGGTAGGACCGGGCGCGGTTTCGCCCGGCATGCGCACGGCCACCCGCTGGGCCTGTTGGGCGACGTACTCCCGCTCCTGCAGCACCGGCCCCTCGAACCAGCGCACGCGCTCGACCGGGATGCCGGCGGTCGCGGCGATCTCCTCCGCCGTCTCTCCGGCGCGAATGCGGGCCTGGATCTCCTTGGGGCGCAACGGACTCTCCACTTCGATCTCGTACTGGCCGAGACGGGAGAAGTTGCCGCGGACGGCAGCACGGAGCCGGTCGTCCACGGGAAGAGTGAAACGGGTGCCTCGCCCGGCCGTTGCCAGCACGAGATAGGTGCCGTCCTCACTCACCGCGACGAGTCGGAGCTCCTGCATGCGAGTCCCTTCGTCAGCGTCGTCGCCATTCTTCCCCCGGACCCTTGAGTCTCTCGCGTGTGCCGGTTGCCTGCCAGCACCGTACCCGGCATGTCCGAACATCGCCTTCCTGGGATAGCCCCGGGGCGATGTGACGCCGGTCACACTTGTCGAATCCATGCCTCTAGAGCCCGCCCCTGTGCCTCAGGAGGTTAGAGGCCCTGCCTGGGTTCTGGCGAATCGCATCGTGGGTTGAGGTGCAGTTGAGGCGAGACGCCAGGATGGCCGGGTTCGTGCCTGGATGGCGCTCCAGGTAGCGGGCGGCGGCTCCCGCTGAGTACGGGGCGAGCGCCGAGTACGCCGCCCCGCCCGGCTCCACCCGGCACCGGGCGGCATCGGCCGCCCCCGCCACGAACACCCCCGACCGCACCAGCGAACGTACGGCGGCGTCGAGGGAGGGCGAGCCGGATCCGTCGACCGCGAGAGTGGCGACGGATGGGCCGCGCGCGTGCCGGCGGATCCAGTCGAGCCCCGCCAGCACGTCGGCCAGTGTGCCGGAGTTGCCGCAATCGAGCACGCGTACCGAGGCGATCCCGGCGCCCGGCGCGGCGGCGTGGACGCGGCCGGCGACCTGTGTGCCGTGGCCGCCGCAGTCCCGCCCGGCGCCGCCGGTGGCGTCGAAGGCGCGCCAGGCGCGGTCTCCGAACTCGGCCCGGCCGGCGTCCACGCCGCTGTCCACGACGTACACGGTGGCGCCCGTCCCGGTGCCCGGGCCGGCCGGTGGGCGGGCAAGTCTCCTGATGGGCACGGCGTGGAGCCGCCGGTCGGGCTCGATCGTGCGGACCCGCGGGTCGGCACGTAGTGAGGCGAGCTCGGCGGCGCTGAGGAAGGCGGCGAACCCGGGCAGCGCCGCGGTGTAGTAACGCCGCACCCGCCACCGCACCTCGCCGACGAGATCGCGGGCGGCCGCCGGGCCGCGCGCGATGACGATGTAGGGGTGGGCGGGTTCGGTGGCCGCGGGGCGCAGGGCGAGTCCCGAGGCGGGTGTCATGGCCAGTGGGACGGCGGTCGTGGCGGCCGTCGCCACGGCCGCGGCGAGGTATACGGAGGGCAGGCCGAGTCGTCGGGACACGGGTGTCGAGGGTGCACGCCGCGCGTGTCATCCGGGCGGCGGGACACGCCCTCACGGTCGTTCGCGAGCCAGTTCTTTACCGAAAGAACGACGGCTCTAGCCGAGTACCAGGTCCAGGTAGTCGTTGGTGAACAGGCGGCGCGGGTCGAGCCGGTCGCGCAGCGCGGCGAAGTCCGCGAAGCGCGGATAGACCTTGCCCAGGTAAGCGGCGTCCCTGGTGTGCAGCTTGCCCCAGTGCGGCCGTCCGTCCAGCCGCACCATGATCTCCTCCACGCCCTCGAAGTACGCCGGGTTCGGCGTCGGGCGGTAGATGTGGCACGCGATGTACGCCGATGCCCGCCCGTACGCCGTGGACAACCAGGCGTCGCTGGGCGGCGTCACCCGCACCTCCACCGGGAAGGTGATCAGCCACCCCATGCGGTCGATGAGGTCACGCGTCTCGCGTAACGCCTGCGCCAGGCGCTCACGCGGCACGGCGTACTCCATCTCGAGGAACCGCACGTCCCGCCGGGCCGTGAAGATCTTGTACGAGGTGTCGACCGACGCGGAGTCCCCCAGCGCCGCCGCGCTGACCTCGTTGATCCGCGGGATCAGCCCGGGGAAGCGGGCCCCGGTCGCGCAGGCCGCGCCGAACACGGTGTTCTCCAGGAACACGTTCTCCAGCCAGCGCTTGACCACGCTCGGCGGCGACGCGGGACCGGGATGCCGGTTGTTGGTCTTGACCAGGCAGGCGTCGGTGTGCGGCAGCCAGAAGAAGTCCAGATGCTCGTTGGCGGAGGTCAGCTCGTCGAGCGAGTCCAGGATCTCGCCGAGCGCCATCTTGCGCCGCCTGTTGTGCAGCAGGAACGCGGGCTCGACCCGGAACGTCACGGCCGTCACCACCCCGAGCGCGCCCAGCCCGACCCGGGCCGCGTCGAACAGGTCGTCGCCGGGGGAGGCGGTGGCCACCGACCCGTCGGCCAGCACCAGCTCCAGTTCGGCGACCTGGTCGGCGAGCCCGCCGCTGTCGCGCCCGGTGCCGTGGGTGCCGGTCTGGATGGCGCCCGCGACGGTCTGCTCGGTGATGTCGCCCATGTTGGCCAGCGCGAGCTCGCGCTCGTCGAGCAGCTCGTTCAGGACCTTGAGCGGGGTGCCGGCCCGCACGGTGACGCGGTCGTCGGCGTACGAGGTGATTCCGGTCAGCGCGTCAGGGCGCAACATGATGCCGTCGGTGAGGGCCACTCCCGTGAAGGAGTGACCCGTTCCGACCATGCGGACCCGCCGCCCGGAGGCGGCGGCGTCCCGCACGGCGCGTACGACGTCCGCGACGGACTCCGGCGCACGCACCTCGACAGGGCTGCTCGACTGGTTCTTCGCCCAGTTCGTGAAGACCATTGAGCGCCCCTCAAAAGAGTTCTCGTTCTGGTGAACGTGAACGATACTCAGTTCTCCCAGCCCTCGGGAAGCGGGAAAACGTCGCCGGGCTTGAGGTTCTGCCGCTTCACGATGTCGGACACGGTCACCAGGTGGTAGCCCTTGCCCTGCAGGGTTTTGATGATCGACGGCATGGCCTCGACGGTCTGCTTCACCCAGTCGTGCATGAGGATGATGCCGTCCTGCTTGGCCACCTCGAGGGTCTTCTTCTTGATGGCCTCGACGTTCTTGCTCTTCCAGTCCTCCGAGCCGCCGGTCCAGAGGATGATCGGCATGTCGAACTCGGCGGCTATGTCGGAGACCTGCAGGTCGTCCATCCCGTACGGGGGCCGCAGCAGCTTGGGCTCGACGCCCGCCGCCTTCTTGACGGCGTCCTGGGTCTTCTTGATCTCGGCCCTGATCTCCCAAGGCTCGAGCTTCCTGAAGTCAGGGTGGGTGTAGCTGTGGTTGCCGAGCTCGTGGCCCTCGGCGACCATGCGCTTGACGTACGTGGGGCGGCTCTTCGCGTACTGGCCCTCGAGGAAGAACGTCGCCTTGGCGTTGTGCTTCTTCAACGTGTCGAGCAGGATGCCCGCGTACTTGCCCGGCCCGTCGTCGAAGGTCAGCGCGATGCACTTGACCTGCTCGCAGTCGACCGGGGCCTTCTTCGGTGCCTGGGCTAACGCGGGCGCCGGGGTGAGGGTGACGCATACAGCCGCAATTGCTAGAAGTGAACTGATTTGTCGGGACATAAGTAAAGCTTCCATAGTGATGGATGATGCGAGGGATGTCCCGACGTTAGCGGATCAACTCTGCGCGGGTGAAGACGCCTCGGGCACTCTCAGGAAACCCGAACCTCCGAGTCCCACGATCACGGCCAGGATCGCCGCACCCAGACTGAAGACGTAGGCGTTGGACGCGCCGTACGTCTCGGTGAGCCGCCCGCCCGCCCACGCGCCGATCGCCACGCCGAAGCCGAGGGCGGTGGAGATCCACGCCATGCCCTCGGTGAGCAGGGACGGAGGCACCAGCCGCTCGGTGAGCGAGAAGCCGGTGATGAGCGTCGGCGAGATCGCGAACCCGGCCAGGAAGAGCGCCCCCGCCATGATCAGCGCGTCGCCGATGAACATGATCGGCAGCAACCCCAGCGCGAACACGAACAGCGCCCGCACGAACCGGCCCCGCAGCGAGATCCGCCAGTGCCTGGACCCGAACCAGAGCCCCGACACCATCGAACCGCCCGCGAACGAGGCGAGCAGGAACCCCGCGGCCCCCTTCGCCCCCTGCTCCTCGGCGAACGCCACCGTGATCAGGTCCACGGACCCGAACACCGCCCCCATCGCCAGGAAGACGCATGACAGCAGGGCGATCCCGGGGATCAGGATGGGCGTGCCGCCCCCGCCGGACTTGCCCGGCTGGACGGGCGGCTGCGTCCGCCGCTGCGCCGCCAGCGCCAGGCAGCCGACGAACATGAAGACCAGCGCCACGGCCAGCCCCATGTACGGGCTCACGCCGGTGGCCAGCACCGTGACCAGGGCTGGCCCGGTGACGAAGATGACCTCGTCGACCACGGACTCGAAGGCGAAGGCGGTGTGCAGCTTGCTGGAGCCGCCGTGGATGACTGACCATCTGGCGCGTACCAGCGAGCCGACCGACAGCGACGTGGCCCCGACCACCAGGCCCGAGGCGTACAACGTCCACTCGGGCAGCCCCAGACCGGCAGAGAACAGCAGAGCGGCCAGCCCCAGGGCGTTGACCACGGCGAACGGCGGGATCACCCGGCTCTGGCCGAACCGGTCCATGAGGCGCCCGGACAGTGGAGCGCCGACGGCGAAGGCCACGTTGGTGGTGGCGGCTACGGCGCCGGCGGTGGCGTAGTTGTCCGTGAGCGCGGAGATCAGTAAGACGATCCCGATCCCGATCATCGACATCGGCATCCGCCCGACGAAGCCCGCCAGCACGAACGCCTTGATGCCAGGCCCGTTGAACAGCCCCCGGTAAGGCCCGACCACCCCGTTTCCCCCTTACTTCCGCCAGCTAACCATTGCGCACCGATGCCCGGTTAGCAAGTCGATTTTCGGCTGCCTGGACTAACCTGTCCCGAGTGTCCGGACTTCCCACGTTCCGCGCGGTCATGCTCATGGTCATCGCCGTGCTCGCGGTCACCGCCGCGGCCGGTGGAGTCGTCGTGTTCCTGGACGATGACCTGCTCAAAACCGCTCAAGAGCCGGTACGCAGACCGACACGCCAGCCCACGGCCGCCCCCCGTCTCGACCAGATCGTGCCCAAGGCGGAACCGATCAAAGACTTCGGCTCCGGCGGCCCCGGTGTCACCTCGACCCCGCCGCGCGTGCTGGCGATCGCGCCGTCCGCCGTGCCCAAGGAGACCAGGCTCAGGCTCGGCGGGCTGAAGCACGTGCAGAAGGTGACCGTGGTCGACGCCGGCGCGGTCAAGGTCTCGGGCACCGCGCTGAACCTGCTGGCCGTCGACCCGGCCCAGTTCCGCTCGTGGACGCCGCAGCCGGTCGCCGACCAGCCGGCCGTGTGGAGCGCGCTGGCCAGGGGAGAGCTGGTGGCCGACGCGAGCGCGATCGGCAAGTTCGGGATGATCCTGGGCGCCATGTACCAGGTGGACGGCGGTCCCACGCTCCGCGTCGCGGCCTCGGCCCCGCTCGGCCTGCACGGCGTGGACGGGCTGGTGAGCGCCGACCTGGGCAGGTCGCTCGGGTTCGCGCCGGAGGTCGCGGTGCTGCTGCACGGCAAGCCGGGCAAGATCGGCGAGTCGGGCGTGCGCAAGCTGCTCGGCAAAGGCGCCCAGGTCGTCGTGCTGGACTCCGCCGCCCGGGCCAAGAAGCGGGACCAGCCGAGCCCGCAGACGGTCAACGTCGGCCGCCCGGGCAGCTACCTCGAGCTCTACAAGGCCTCCGCCACCCGCTGCCCAGGGCTGTCGTGGACGGTGCTGGCCGCGATCGGCCAGGTCGAGAGCAGCCACGGCCGCAACAACGGCCCGTCCAGCGCCGGGGCGCTCGGGCCCATGCAGTTCATGCCCGCCACCTGGAAGGCCTACGGCGTGGACGGCGACGGCGACGGCAAGGCCGACATCTGGAGCCCGTACGACGCGGTGCCGGGCGCGGCCAACTACCTGTGCGCCAACGGCGCCGGCAAGGGCGGCGAGAAGCTACGCAAGGCGATCTGGTTCTACAACCACTCCTGGGACTACGTGAACAAGGTCATGGGCATCGCCGAGGCGTACGCCCGCACCTACGCCTGAGGACGCCTTCTGGGCGGCGGGCAGCAGGTGACGGCACACGGGACGGGCTCCGGCTCGTCCATCAGCTCGCGAACCATGCGCACGAAACGCGGGTGCGTGCCGACCGTCGCCGCCCGCTCCAACGGCAGGCCGATCTCCGCGGCCACGTCCCTCGCCTCGGTGTCGAGGTCGTAGACGACCTCCATGTGGTCGGAGACGAACCCGATCGGCACCAGCACGACCGCGCGGGCCTCCGTCTTGCGCAGGAAGTCGCAGACGTCCGGCTCCAGCCACGGCACCTGCGGCGGCCCGCTGCGCGACTGCCACACCAGGTCCCACGGCTGGGTGCGGCCGAGCGCCTGGTTGACCAGCTCGGCGCTCCGGCGCAGCTGCGCCTCGTAGAGGCCGCCGGACGGGCCGGCGGTCTCGGCCATCGACACCGGGATGCTGTGCGCGGTGAACACGAGCCTGGCGTCGTCGCGGCCGAGCCGCTCCAGCGCCGCCCGCGTGTGGTCGGCCATGGCGGCCACGAACCCGGGGTGGTCCCCGAAATGCCGCATCTTGACCAGCTCGGGACCGTCCTCGACGGAGATCCTGGCGATGTCCTCGTAGTACTGACGGCAGCTGGAGTAGCCCGCGAACGCCGACGTGGGGAAGACGGCCGCCTTGCGGATCCCGTCGGCCTTCATCTGGCGCACGGTGTCCTCGCCGAACGGGTGCCAGTTGCGATTGCCCCAGTAGACCGGCACGTCCAGGACCGGGCGCAGCGCCTCGATCAGGTCGCGGTTCTGCTGGTTGATCGGGCTGACCCCGCCGAAGCTCTGGTAGTGCTCGGCCACCTCGAGCAGCCGCTCGCGCGGCACGCCGCGGCCGCGCACGACGTTTTCCAGGAACGGCATCACATCGTCGGGACCCTCGGGACCTCCGAACGACAGGACCAGCAGAGCGTCGTAATCTCCCACGTGACCAACCCTATTAGCGCGAGGGAGTGCCGTCGTCTGGAGGAGCGGCGGGAGCGTAGTGACCAGAGCGGGGGAAGACGGCGGCGTCTGGCGACCGAGCCCGCCTCACGGAGTGAGGCCATAAGCACGCGCCGGGGGTCCTGGGTGCGCGGTAGGTTCGGGTGAGTGAGCGCATTTACCGACATACGTGAATATGTGGCCATTCCCCGGGTTCTCTCGCTCCGGCTCTCCCCTGACGGTTCCAGGCTCATCTCGACAGTCCAGTCACTCAACCCCGACGGCAAGTCGTACGGCACCGCGCTCTGGGCGATCCCGCTCGACGGCGAGCCCTACCGCCTGACCCGCTCCGCCAAGGGCGAGACGGCCGCCGTCTTCACCGCCGCCGGCGACGTGCTGTTCACCTCCGCCCGCCCCGACCCCACTGTCAAGGACTCCACCGACGAGGTCCCCGCACTCTGGCTGCTGCCCCGCGCCGGTGGCGAGGCCCGGCAGGTGGCCGCCAGGCCCGGCGGGATCGCCGCGGTACGCACCGCGGGAGACGTGGTCGTGTTCGCCTCCGACGTGCTGGACGGCGAGGAGGCGGCCGAGGAGGAGAAGCGCAGGGCCCGCAAGGAGGCCGGGATCAGCGCGATCCTGCACGAGGGCTCACCGGTCCGCTACTGGGACCACGACCTCGGGCCCGGCCGCACCCGGCTGTTCGCCGCGCGGCTCGGCGACGACCGGCTCGAGGACGTGCGCGACCTGACGCCCGACGCCGGCGACGCGCTGCGCGACGCCTCGTTCGAGCTGACGCCCGACGGCACCGGCGTGATCACGACGTGGCGGGTGTACCTGCCGAAGGGCGAGATGCGCACCGACCTGGTGGTCATCGACGTGGCCACCGGCGAGCGGCGCACGCTGCTCAGCGATGACGCCCACGACTTCACCCACCCCATCGCGGTCTCCCCGGACGGCGCCCGCGTGGCCTGCTCGCGTGAGCGGCACACCGGTTGGGACATCTCGGCCACGAGCGAGTTGTGGATCGCCGACCTGGCCACCGGCGAGGGCCACGCGTACGCTCCCGGCCTGTTCGCCGGCGACCTCGAGTGGGCGCCGGACTCCTCGGCCGTCTACGTGGCCGCCGACCACCAGGGCCGCCGCCCGATCTTCCGCGTCCCGCTGGCCGACCGCAGGAACTCGCGACGAGAGAGCGAGGGACGAGCCAACGAGGAGCGAAGTGGGCGCGACCATGAGCACGGAGAAGTGTCCAGGCTGACCGGGGACGACGCCGCGTACATCGGGCTCAACGCCTCCGCCGACGGCCGCTTCCTGTACGCGCTGCGCAGCGCGGTCAACCTCGCCCCCGCCCCGGCCAGGATCGACGTGGCCACCGGCGAGATCACCGACCTGCCCTCGCCCGCCCCGCGCCCCGAGGTGCGCGGCACGCTCACCGAGATCTCCGCCACCGCCGACGACGGCGCCACGATCCGCGGCTGGCTCGCCCTGCCCGAAGGCGCCTCCGCCGCCGACCCGGCGCCGTTCGTGCTGTTCATCCACGGCGGCCCCCTCGGCTCCTGGAACGACTGGCAGTGGCGCTGGCAGTCCTGGATCATGGCCGAGCACGGTTACGCCGTGTTGATGCCGGACCCGTGCCTGTCCACCGGTTACGGTCAGGACATGATCGATCGCGGCTGGGGCAACTGGGGCCCGCGCACCCAGGCCGACCTCGACGCGATCGTGGACGTGGCCCTGGCCAGGGACGACATCGACAGCGAGCGCGTCGCCGCCATGGGCGGCTCCTTCGGCGGCTACATGGCCAACTGGATCGCCGGCCACAGCGACCGCTACAAGGCCATCGTCACCCACGCCTCGCTCTGGAACCTCGACCAGTTCGCCGGCACCACGGACGCCCCGATGTACTGGCAGCGCGAGTTCGGCGCCCCTGGCTCCGAGCGGTACGACCTGCTGTCCCCGCACGCCGCCCTGGACAAGATCACCACGCCGATGCTCGTGATCCACGGCGACAAGGATTACCGAGTGCCGATCGGTGAGGCGCTGCGCCTGTGGTGGGACCTGCGGCGCAGCGAGGTCGAGTCGAAGTTCCTGTACTTCCCCGACGAGAACCACTGGATCCTGAAGCCCGGCAACATCGTCGCCTGGTACGAGACCGTGCTCGCCTTCCTGGGCCAGCACGTGCTCGGCCAGGAGTGGAAGCGCCCGGACTCGGTGGCGTGATGAGCGATTTCCTGCGGCTGGCCGAGGACATCGCCCGCGAGGCGGGGGACATGCTGCTCGCCAAACGGCCCACGATGTCCGAGGAGATCGAGACCAAGTCCAGCCCCACCGACGTGGTCACCGCCCTGGACACGGCGTCCGAGGAACTCATCCGCGAGCGCATCCAGGCCGCCAGGCCCGGCGACCGCATCCTCGGCGAGGAGGGCGGCGAGGGACCGGGCGAGTCCGACGTCCGGTGGATCGTCGATCCCATCGACGGCACCGTCAACTTCCTGTACGGCCTGCCGGAATGGGCGGTCTCGATCGCCGTCGAGGTCGGCGGCAGGGTCGTGGCCGGCGTGGTCAACATCCCGACGCGCGGCGAGGTCTACACGGCGGCGCTCGGCGAGGGCGCCTGGCTCGGCGGGCGGCGGCTGCACTGCAACACCGGGGTGCCGCTGGCGCAGGCGCTGGTCGCGACCGGGTTCGGCTACGGGGTGGCCAGGCGGGCCGTGCAGGGCCAGGTGGTCGCGGCGGTGCTCCCGCGGGTGCGCGACATCAGGCGTGGCGGCTCGTGCGCCATCGACATGTGCTCGCTGGCGGCGGGGCGGGTGGACGCGTACTACGAACGCGGCATCAACCCATGGGACTACGCCGCGGCGGGCCTGATAGCCACCGAGTCCGGGGCGAGGCTGGCCGGGCTGCGCGGCAAGCCGGTGAGTCCCGAGTTCGCGGTCTGCGCCGCTCCCGGGCTCTTCGAGGAGCTGCACGACCTGCTGGTGACGCTGGATCCCGAGCGGGACGCGTGAGCTGAACAGGGGAAACGGCCGGAGCCCTGGGCGGCTCCGGCCGTTTCGCGTGGGCTAGCGGCAATGCCGTGAAGTTAAGGGCTTTGGGCTGCTGTCAACTGGTGTTCGGTGAGGACGTCGATGGTGGTGCTCGCGCGGTGGTTGGTGCGGTCGACTTGTCCTTTGGCTCGGTGTTTGGAGATCGCGCGTTTGACGATGCGTGGGCTGATGCGTTCGCGGCGCTGTGGCAGGGGATCTTCAAGGAGGGCGCGGCCGATACGTCCCAGCAGGTCGATGGTGGTGTCGGCGAGGATGCCGGCGGCGTGGATCACTTGATCGCGGGCGGTCAGCAGGGCGATGGTGAAGCTGGCCCGGTCATCGCTGATGCCGGGATGGATGGCGGTGGCCTCAGCCATCGCCAGCCGCAGGACCTGGTAGGTGGTGAGCAGGGCGTAGATCTCCTGGTCCACGCCTGCCGGGGTGCGGGCGCGCAGGACCCGCCCGCCCAGAATGGTCGCCTTCAGCTCGAGGTAGATCGTTTCGATTTCCCAGCGCTGGTGGTAGAGGACGACGAGGTCCCGGGCCGGGTAGCGGTGCGGATCGAGCAGGGTGGTGATCAGCCGATAGTGGATGGCCCGCCGGTGGGTGCCAGACAGGGTGACGGTGATGTGGGCGTCGATGACGCGAATGGGCACCCCGCCCAGCACGCTGGTCCACGACCCGTCTGTCAGGGTGGCCAGCCGGGGTAGGGCCCGGTTGTTCTTGCAGCGGATCACCAGGTCCGCTCCTGTGTCGGCGATCGCTGTGACGAGGTCCTTGACCGCGAAGTTCCGGTCGGCCAGCAGCACCATTCCCCGCCGCAGGCAGCCGAACAAGGCGGGCGCATAGCTGGTCTCGCCGGTCTTGAACGGGCCGAAGGTCACCGCGAGCAGGGTCCGAGTGCCGCAGACCACCACGGCCAGCAGCCGGACGAGGGGATAGCCCGACCCGCCATGTGAACCGCTTTGATGCCCGTATCGGGTCAGATTCGCCGGGCTGTCGGGCACCGACATCGTGGTGCCGTCTATCGCACAAACCAGCAGCCCCCGCCACCGCAGCGCACCCGCGGGCGGGCCCGCCAGCAGGTCGAACAGCGCCTTCAACGGCGCTACCCCGACCCGGCGTCGCGCCTGGGCCAAGGCCGAGGACGACGGCAGCGAGCCCGGGTCGGCCAGGCCCGACACCAGCCGAGCCCATACCTGCCGATATCCCAGCCCGGCGAACAGCCCCGCCGCCAGCAGCAGATACACCACCACCCGCGAGGGCAGGTCCCGCAACCTCCGCTCGACCGCACCCGTTTCCGCCAGCGCCTCATCGACCATCTCAAAGGGAATGAGCTGGGTCAGCTCGCCCAGATGACCCGGCGCGAACACCCCCGCCGCGGTCCGGGTGGTCGATGTGACCGTGCTGATGGCGCACGCCAGGACAGACCTGGCAGACTGTCGGCTCAACGGAGATCCAGTCTGTTACGGATGGTTGTGGAAGATCACCCGTTCTACTGGATCTCCGTTCTTCTGTCCCAGTTTTCCGTGAACCCTTGACGTCACACCTCAAGCGTTAACTAACCGGCATTGGGGCTAGCGGGGCAACGCGATGCCGTGATCGTCCGCCAGTCGGCGCAGGTCCTCGATCTCGGCGGTGAGCGTGTCGGCGAGGTATTCATCGCCTACGCTGCGGGCCTCCCGGAGGCCCTTGTAAGCCTGGTCGAGGCGGTGTTCGATCGTGGTCGTGAACTCGCCCATCTCACCTTCTCTCTAGGGGTTCGCTCGTGTGCGGGCGATGCGCGCCCATTGCCGGTCGATGTCCAGGCGATGGGTGTCCCGCAGGCATACCCCACCCCATCGCCCCCCGAAACATGAATTTCTGTATGTCCTGACTCACCTGGTGGTCACCCACGCCTGAACATGCCTTACCGTGCGCTTATCGAGGCTGTGGGCAGAATGAGTGCCCAGAATCGGAGAGAGGTGTACCAGGCGTGCGAGTGCTGGTGGTAGAGGATGAGCGGGTGCTCGCCGACGCTATCGCGACCGGGCTGCGGCGCGAGGCCATGGCGGTGGACGTGGCCTACGACGGCGGGGGCGCGCTCGAGCGGACTTCCTACATCGACTACGACGTGATCGTGCTGGACCGGGACCTGCCGGTGGTGCACGGCGACGAGGTGTGCCGGCGGCTCGTCGAGCAGCGGACCGCCTCGCGCATCCTCATGCTGACCGCGTCGGGCGACGTGGACGACAAGGTCGAGGGTCTCGGCCTGGGCGCCGACGACTACCTGGCCAAGCCGTTCGTGTTCATCGAGCTGGTGGCCAGGGTGCGGGCGCTCGGCCGCCGCTCGGCGCCCGCCCTGCCGCCCGTGCTGGAACGGGCCGGGATCCGGCTCGACCCGGGCAAGCGGCTGGTGGAGCGCGACGGCAGGGAGGTCGTGCTGACCAAGAAGGAGTTCGCGGTCCTGGAAGAGCTGATGCGGGCCGAGGGCGCCGTGGTCAGCCAGGAGGACCTGCTGGACAAGGCATGGGACGAGAATATTGACCCGTTCACGAACGTGGTCCGGGTGACCATGATGACGCTGCGGAAGAAGCTGGGCGAGCCTCAGGTGATCGAGACTGTGCCCGGGGTTGGGTACAAGCTGTGACTGAAGGGCCTGAGCGGCAGGCGGGGCCGACGCATCCGATGATCAGCCCGCACTCGGCGCGGAAAGCGACACACGTGCAGGAGGCGCCCCCGCCCAGCGGCCCCCCCGCCTGGGACGGCCCGCCGCCGCCGGAGCACACGCCTGCCCAGCGCACGACAATGGAGCGTATGAAGGCGCTGCCCAGCAAGGTGAGCATCCGCTGGCGCCTGACGCTCACCTACAGCGCCCTAGTCTTCGCGGCGTCCGCGGTGGTCCTCTTCTCCGTCTATTCGATCGTCGGGCAGGCCATCGCCAGGTCCTGGCCGTCTCTGAACATCAACAACCTGCAGGCTCAGGTCGTCTGGCAGGAGGCTCAGGACAGAGCCGTGACGAACGCGCAGGACATCATGTTGCGCAGCTCGTTGATGGCGCTGATGGGCGTGGGCATCCTGTCGCTGATCATCGGATACTTCGTGGCCGACCGCGCCATGCGGCCGGTGGCGAAGATGACGGCAACGGCCCGCAAGCTGTCCGAGAGCACCCTGGCCCACCAGCGCATCGCCCTGGAAGGGCCCAATGACGAGCTGAAAGAGCTGGGCGACACCTTCGACGCCATGCTCACCAGGCTCAACATCGCCTTCGACACCCAGCGCAGATTCGTGGCCAACGCCTCCCACGAATTGCGAACACCCCTCACGATTAACCGGACCGTTCTGGAGATCGCCCTGTCGGATCCCGAGGCGTCGGAGGATCTCAAAGCGCTCGGCCGTACCCTCCTCGAAGTCAACGCGCGTAACGAGAAGCTCATCGAGGGGCTGTTGTTGCTCGCCAGGAGCGAACGCGAACTCGCCGTGCGCAAACCGCTCGACGTCCGGGAAGTCGCCGAGACGGCCGTGGAACAGCTCGCGCCCTTCGCCGAGGAACACGGCGTCACCGTGACGACTGATCTGGTCAGCGTGCCTACCGTTGGCGATCCCGTGCTCTTGGAGCGCTCCGTCAGCAACCTCATCGAGAACGCGGTCAAGTACAACATTCCCGAAAATGGAAAAGTCTGGATCCGGACGGGAATGGTGGACGGTGCCTTGGTTGTTCAGGTGGCCAACACGGGGCAACATGTCCCGGCGTACGAGGTGAACAGCCTGTTCGAGCCCTTCAGGCGGCTCAACGCCGACCGCGTGGATTCGGCCAAGGGAGCGGGTCTCGGGCTGTCCATCGTCCGTGCGGTCGTACAGGCTCACGGCGGAAATGTGGCCGCCGTGCCGCGAGATGGCGGAGGACTTGTGGTGACGATTCGGCTGCCGAGGCGCTGACCGCGGTTGCTCCTGGAACGTTCATCCGCGTGTTGATGGACGGGGGGCGTCTCGTTCTTGCCGTACATGTGGTTGGATGTGCCGTCGAACACGGTGGTGCATGGCGCCAAGGCTGTGGGTTTCGCCATATTTGGCTAACCATTGCCGTCGGCAGCAGGCCCTGACGTGTTGGGAGGTTCGTTGTCCGTTCCCGCGGGGTACCGATGGGAAATCTCGTCGTCGGAACGGGCACAAGACGGGTCTCCCGGACGTTAGAAGACGCGCGACGAGCGCGAAGACATATAGATGAGGGGGATGGAGCAAGCACAATGGCTACCGACTACGACAGCCCGCGCAAGACAGATGACGACCTGGGGGAGGACAGCCTCCAGGAGCTTCAGGCGCGGCGCACCGACAAGTCGTCTGGCAGCATCGACATCGATGAGACCGACCTGGCCGAGTCGCTGGAGCTGCCCGGTGCCGACCTGTCGAACGAAGAGCTCTCCCTGCGGGTGATTCCCCGTCAGGCCGACGAGTTCACCTGCTCGCGCTGCTTCCTGGTGCATCACCGCAGCCAGCTGGCCTCCGAGAAGAACGGCCAGCAGGTCTGCCGGGAGTGCGCCGCCTGATCGCCGTGGCTCAGGGTACGACAGCGAGACAACGAGCCGGCGAACCCTGAGCGGTCGACCATGAGGACGGAGGCATCGCGTGGGCGTACCGGAGAAGGACCGTCAACAATCAGGCAACGAGATCGCCGACCCCGACAAGGAGGTCGGCGAGCTCGTAGGCAGGCTCACCGAGTCCGGTGAGCTCGAGCCGGCCGAGCGGCGCAGGCTGCTCGGCCGACTAGCTCAAGCCCTGTCGGCCGGTGCGAAAAGGGCACGCGCGTCCGGCGCGGGCCGGGGGCGCTGGCTGGCTGACGTCTTCCTCAACATCGCGCCGCGCATTCCGATCCGCGATCTGCACACCCTGTCCGAGCATCATCACGGCCTGACCGGCGAGCAACTCGCCGACGACCTGGTGCGCACCGCGCAGAAGGCCACGATGACGGTGGGCGCCATCGGCGGAGCGCTCGCGGCGGCCGAGTTCGCCGCACCGCCCCTTCTGCTCTCCGCCCCCGCTCAGCTCGTCGCCGAGACCATCGTCGTCGCCGCCATCGAGGTGAAGCTCCTCGCCGAGCTGCACGAGGTCTACGGCGTACGCGTCGAAGGCACCGGCACCCAGCGCGCCGTCGTGTTCACCTCCGCCTGGGCGAAACAACGCGGCATCGACCCCCTCGCTCCCGCGTCCGTTTCGCTCGCGTTCGGCGCGGCCGCCAAGACGGCCCTGCGCAACCGCCTCCTGCGCACCCTCGGCCGCCACCTGACCACGCTCGGCCCGTTCCTCACCGGGGCGGTCGCCGGCGGCGCGCTCAACAGGGCCGCCACCAAAAGGCTGGCCGAGGCCGTACGCAACGACCTGCGTGGCAAACTTCCCCCGCCGCCGCGCCGCGACCAGTTAACGCCGTAGGCCGCCGAAAGCCATCTTGACCAGCGCATCGGCCAGGTCCTCCGCCGAGGCGCCCGGTGCCGTCCGATACCACTCCGCGATCGAGTTGACCGTGCCGAACAACAGCCGCGTCAGCAGCGCCGGATCCACGTCCGGCCGGATGCCTCCCTCGTCCGCCGCCTCCCTGACCAGCCCGCCGACGAAGACGTCGAACTCCTGACGCCGCTCCAGTGCCGCCTGCTCCGTCGGGCTGTTGCCGCGTACCCGCAGCAGCAGCGTCACGTACGGCAGCCGGTCGATGAGCAGCCGCACGCTCTGCCGCACGACCCACTCCAGCCGGTCGATGGCCGGGCCCGTCGCCGCCCGCTCGTCGGTGGCCAGCTCGAACAGCCCGTCCAGCGCCCGGTCGAGCGCCCGCGCCAGCAGTTGCTCCTTGCCCGGCACGTGGTAGTAGATCGCCGACTTGGTCACGCCGAGCGCCCTGGCCAGGTCCTCCATGCTCGTCCCGTCGTAACCGCGCTCGTTGAAGACGCCCACGGCGATCGACAACACCGACTCGGGATCGTGCCCGCGCCTGCGCGAACGGGTGGAGGTGGGGGTAACCATATGCCTAATTATCCTGACGAGAGTCGATGACCCGTCTCAGCTTCCCCACCGACCGCTCCAGCGTCGCCGGATCCACCACCTCGACCTCCACGCGCACGCCGACGGTGTCCTTGACCGCCTTGCGCAGGGCCTCGGCAGCCTCACTCGGGTTGTGGACGTCTGGTCGCGCCTCGACCTTGACGGTCATCAGGTCGAGCCGCTCCGGGCGGGTCAGGTGCAGCTGGAAGTGCGGTGACAGGCCCGGCACCCGCAGCACGAGCTCCTCGATCTGGGTCGGGAACACGTTCACGCCGCGCAGGATGATCATGTCGTCCGTGCGGCCCGTCACCTTCTCCATACGCCGGAACGCCGGCCTCGCGGTGCCCGGCAGCAACCTGGTCAGATCGCGCGTGCGGTAGCGGATGACCGGCATGGCCTCCTTGGTGAGGCTCGTGAGCACCAGCTCGCCCGCGTCCGCAGGCTCCCCGGTGAACGGGTCCACCGTCTCCGGATAGAAGTGGTCCTCCCAGACGTGCAGGCCGTCCTTGCTCTCCACGCACTCATTGGCCACGCCGGGACCGATCACCTCGGACAAGCCGTAGATGTCGACGGCGTGCAGGTCGAAGCGGTCCTCGATCTCCTCCCGCATGCGCTCGGTCCACGGCTCGGCGCCGAAGATCCCGATCCGCAGCGACGACGCGCGCGGGTCCAGCCCCTGCGCCGCGAACTCGTCGAGCAGGGCCAGCATGTACGACGGCGTCACCATGACGATGTCGGGCCGCAGGTCCGCGATCAGCCGCACCTGCCGGGGCGTCATGCCGCCGGAGACCGGCACCACCGTGCAGCCGAGCCGCTCGGCCCCGTAGTGCGCGCCCAGGCCTCCGGTGAACAGCCCGTAGCCGTAGGCGACGTGCACGATGTCGCCGGGCCGCCCGCCCGAGGCCCGGATCGAGCGGGCCATGACGTCCGCCCAGAGGTCGATGTCCCTCCTGGTGTAGCCCACCACGGTCGGCTGTCCGGTGGTGCCGCTGGAGGCGTGGACCCTGACCACCTGCTCGCGCGGGACGGCGAACATGCCGAACGGGTAGTGCTCGCGCAGGTCCTGCTTCGTGGTGAAGGGGAACGTCGTCAGGTCGGCGAGGTCCTTGCAGTCGCTCGGGTGCACGCCGACGCTGTCAAATTTTTGCCGATAAAAGGGGACATTTTCGTAGGCGTGGCTGAGCGTCCACCGCAGGCGCTCCAACTGCAGCGCCATGAGCTCGTCGCGGGAGGCCCGCTCGATCGGGTCGAGCTCGTCCGGCCGTGGGGGATCCGCGTGTCTCATCTCAGCTCCCGGCTCCGGCCGCGATCTCCTCGATGCCCAGGGCCGCGGAGGCGGTGTCGGCGTCCATCATCCGCCGCGCGCTCTCCAACGCAGGTCTCCCTTGTCAACTGACCGAATGTTCGGTAAACACTTCACCGTCTGGCCGATCTCTGTCAAGAGGGTGAGCAAACATGTTCGAACACAACCGCGACACCCTGGAGAAAGCCCTTTCGGCGATCGCCGGACGGGGATATTGGAGCGCCTATCCCGAGTCGCCGAGCCCGCGCGTCTACGGCGAAGGGGCGGCCGAGCGGGGCAAGGAGGCGTTCGAGTCCTACCTCGGCAAGCCGTTCCCCCTCGACCAGCCAGGCACCGGGGCCTGGATCGGCGCCGAGCGCTCGCCGTACGGCATCGACCTCGGCGTCACTTACCCCGAGCCCGTCGTCGAGGACCTCATCGGCGCGGCCAAGGCGGCGATGCCGGCCTGGCGCGACGCCGGCCCCGACACCCGCGCCCTGGCCTGCGTCGAGATCGTCAACCGCATCAACCAGCACAGCTTCGAGCTCGCCAACGCGGTGCAGCACACGACCGGGCAGGCGTTCGTGATGGCGTTCCAGGCGGGCGGCCCGCACGCGCAGGATCGCGCCCTGGAGGCCGTCACGTACGGCTACGCCGCCATGACGGCCTCCGCCCCGATCGCCCACTGGGAGAAGCCGGGCAAAGGCGAGCCGCTCGTCATGGACAAGCGCTTCACCGTCGTGCCCAGGGGCGTCGCGCTGGTGATCGGGTGCAACACGTTCCCGACGTGGAACGCGTACCCGGGGCTGTTCGCCTCGCTCGTCACCGGCAACCCCGTGATCGTCAAGCCGCATCCCCGGGCCGTCCTGCCGCTCGCGATCACCGTGCGGATCGCCCGCGAGGTGCTGGCCGAGGCCGGCTTCGACCCGGCGCTCGTGTCGCTGGCCGCCGAGGAGGGCCGAGGACTGGCCAAGACCCTGGCCACGCACCCGGACGTCCGCATCGTCGACTTCACCGGCTCCACCGAGTTCGGCGACTGGCTGGAGCAGAACGCCCGCCAGGCCCTCGTGCACACCGAGAAGGCCGGGGTCAACACCGTCGTCGTCGACTCCACCGACTCCTGGCGGGGCATGCTGGGCAATCTGGCGTTCTCGTTGTCGCTCTACAGCGGTCAGATGTGCACCGCCCCGCAGAACATCCTCGTCCCCGCCGGCGGGATCGACACGGACGAGGGGCACAAGGGCTTCGAGGAGGTCGCCTCAGGGCTGGCCGCCGCGGTCGGCAAGCTGCTCGGGGACGATGCCCGGGCGGTCGAGCTGACCGGCGCCATCGTCAACCCCGACGTGCTGGCGCGGGTGGAGAGCGCGCCCTCGCTGGGGGACGTGGTGCTGCCGTCGCGGGCCGTCCGGCACCCGTCTTTCCCCGACGCGGTGATCAGGACGCCGGTGATCGTCCGCGTGGACCCGTCCGCCTCGGACGTCTACGGGCGCGAGCACTTCGGGCCGATCGCGTTCCTCGTTCCCACGGCCTCCACCGAGGAGAGCCTGGAGGTGCTGCGCCGCACGACCAAGGCGCGCGGGGCGCTCACCGCGTCCGCCTACTCCACCTCCCCGGAGGTGCTCGACCAGGCCGAGAGCGCCGCACTGGACGCGGGCGTCAACCTGTCGTGCAACCTGACCGCCGGCGTCTTCGTCAACCAGTCGGCCGCCTTCAGCGACTACCACGGCACCGGTGCCAACCCGGCCGCCACGGCCTCCCTCACCGACCCCGGCTACGTGGCCGGCCGCTTCCACATGGTGCAGTCCCGCCGCCCGGCGTGACCCCGCCCCGGGAGGGGGCCGCCGGAGCGGGAAGAGACTCTACGAGTGGTGACGGGAGGGAGAGCCATGGCCAAGCCGTTCGCCTCGTCGGCGGATCTCGGTGAGAAAGAGCAGACCATGGAGGTGCTGGCGGACGGCGTGTACGCGCTCACCGCCGAAGGCGACCCGAACGTGGGCGCCATCGAGGGCGAGGACTTCCTCGTCTGCTTCGAGGCCCTGGCCACGCCGGTGGCCGCCCGCGAGTGGCTGACGAGGCTGCGTGCGCACACCGGCAAGCCGATCAGGTATCTGGTGTTGTCGCACTACCACGCCGTCAGGGTGCTGGGCGCGTCGGCGTTCGGCGCGGACGTGATCGTGACGCACGACAAGACCCGCGAGCTGATCACCGAGCGCGGCGAGCAGGACTGGGCCAGTGAATACGCCAGGATGCCCCGCCTGTTCAAGGAGCCCGAGTCGATCCCCGGCCTGACGTGGCCGACGGCGACGTTCAGTGACACGTTCACCATCGACCTGGGCGGCGACCGGGGCGATCTGGTGCTGGCCTACTGCGGGCGCGGCCACACCGAGGGCGACCTGGTGGCGTGGCTGCCGCGGCATCGGATCATGTTCGCCGGCGACCTCGTCGAGTCGCAGGCCGCCCTCTACACGGGCGACGCCTTCCACCGCGAGTGGTCTGCGGGCACGCTCGACCGGGTGGCGTCGTTCGGGGCGGAGACGCTGGTCGGCGGCAGGGGAGCGGTGGCCAGGGGCAAGGCCGGGGTGGAGGCGGCCATCGCGCAGACCCGTGACTTCCTCCGGGTCATGCTGCGTGAGGTGGGCGCCGCCGGGACGCTGAAGGAGGCCTTCCACAACACGCACCGCGCTCTGGAGCCCCGCTACGGCTCCTGGCCGATCTTCGAGCACTGCCTGCCGTTCAACGTCTCCCGGCTCTGGGACGAGTTGCACGGCGTCGAACGGCCGCGCGTCTGGACCGCCGAGCGTGACCGCGAGGTCTGGGACGAGCTGCAGTCATGAACACCGAACCGCAGGTCATCGTGGTCGGCGCGGGCCCGGTCGGGCAGAGTGCCGCGTTGTTGCTGGCCCGCTGGGGCATCCCGGTGCTGGTGCTGGACCGGCGGCCGGAGCGGGACGCGGCCGGGTCCCGCTCGATCTGCCAGCAGCGGGACGTGCTCGACGTCTGGGCCGCCGTAGGCGCGGGCAAGGTGGCCGAGGAGGGGCTGACCTGGACGACCGCCCGCACCTTTTACCGCGATCGCGAGCTGTTCTCC
Organism: Nonomuraea polychroma; assembly: GCF_004011505.1. Classification (NCBI taxonomy): domain Bacteria; kingdom Bacillati; phylum Actinomycetota; class Actinomycetes; order Streptosporangiales; family Streptosporangiaceae; genus Nonomuraea; species Nonomuraea polychroma. The sequence continues at coordinate 6,311,469 of NZ_SAUN01000001.1, read as the reverse complement.
TGGTCGTTCGAGCGGGAAGGCCCGATGCCGCCGTTCGTGAACATCTCGCAGGCGCGCACCGAGCAGATCCTCGACGAGGTCATCGCCGGGCAGCCGCTCATCGAGGTGCGCTGGAGCCACGAGGTGACCGGGCTCACGCAGGACGCCTCCGGCGTCACGGTGCACTGCGGGCAGCGGCTGCTGCGGGCGCCGTACGTGCTGGTCTGCGCCGGGGCCAGGGCCCAGCAGGTACGCCAGTCGCTCGGCGTCACGTTCGACGGTGAGACGTTCGACGACCAGTTCCTCATCTGCGACATCAAGGCCGACCTGCCGGGGTGGGAGAACGAGCGCCGCTTCTACTTCGATCCCGTCTGGAATCCGGGACGGCAGGTGCTGATCCACCCCTGCCCCGGAGGCACGTTCAGGATCGACTGGCAGATCGCGCCCGACTTCATCCCCACCAAGCCTGATATTTCGCGAAAAATCAGGCAAATCATTGGTGACCTGCCCTACGAGCTGCTCTGGCACAGCACCTACCGCTTCCACTCCCGCATCGCCTCCCGCATGCGCGTCGGCCGGGTGCTGCTGGCCGGAGACTGCGCCCACCTGGTGGCCCCGTTCGGGGCGCGCGGGCTCAACTCCGGCGTGCCCGACGCCGAGAACGCGGCATGGAAGCTGGCCTTCGTGCTCAACGGCTGGGCCGGGGGCGGCCTGCTGGAGTCGTACCACGCCGAGCGGCACGCGGCGGCGCGGGAGAACCTCGACGTCACCGCCGCCACCATGCGTTTCATCGCGCCACGGAGCGTGGAGGAGCGGATGCACCGGCGGGCGGTGCTGGAGGGCGGGCTCGTCGCGGAGGTCGACTCCGGGCGCTTCGCCGAGCCGTACTGGTATGTCGACTCGCCGCTGACCACGCCGGAGCCGACGCGGCCCTTCACGGGCAGGCCGCCCAAGGGTGCGTTGTGCCCGCCCGCGCCCGGCGTGATCCTGCCTGACATCGGCATTTCGGGCGGGCGGCTGCGTGAGTTCTGCCGGGATGGATTTCTCGTACTTCTGGGTGATATGTGCGATTCGAGTTTGTTTGTGCAGGTCCTGGGCAAGGTCACTACGGCGCCGCTCGCCGTACGCGGGCTCGCGGAGATGGATGGGACCGGCTCGCTGACTGAAAGGCTTGGCGCGGAGCCGGATGAGGCATGGGTCGTCAGGCCTGACTCCCACATCGCCGCGATCATCCCCCACGCGAGTCCGGAGTCGGTGGCGGCCGCCTTGAGCCGCGCGCTGGGCGGCTCGCCTGACATAACCCCATAAGAGGAGGGAACTGCGTGACTGGCCGGAGCTCGTTTCTGATCGTCGCGAACCGCTTGCCGGTGGACAGGACGATCGGGCCTGACGGAACGGCCTCGTGGCGCAGGAGCCCGGGTGGGCTCGTCACTGCGATCGCGCCGGTGATGCAGCGCCGCCATGGAGCCTGGGCCGGTTGGCACGGGGCGCCCGACGAGAAACTGGAGCCGTTCGAGCAGGGCGGCATGAACTTGATCCCGATCCCGCTGTCGGCCAGCGAGGTGGAGCTCTATTACGAGGGCTTCTCCAACGCCACGTTGTGGCCGCTCTACCACGACGTCGTGGCGCCGCCGGTGTTCGACCGGGCGATGTGGGAGACCTACCGGGAGGTCAACGAGCGCTTCGCCAACGCCGCCGCCGACGCGGCCGAGGAAGGCGCGGTCGTCTGGGTGCAGGACTACCAGCTCCAGCTGGTGCCTGCCATGCTGCGCAGGCTCAGGCCCGACCTGCGGATCGGGTTCTTCCTGCACATCCCCTTCCCGCCGGTCGAGCTGTTCTGGCGGCTGCCGTGGCGCAAGGAGCTGGTCGAGGGCCTGCTCGGGGCCGATCTGGTGGGCTTCCAGCTGCCCGGAGGGGCCTCCAACTTCCGCAGGCTGTGCCGGCGGCTGCTCGGGCTGCCGTACAAGGGGAACGAGATCTTTCTCGACGACCGCGTCGTGCGGACGCAGGCGTTCCCGATCTCCGTGGACTTCGGCCATCTCGACTCGGTGGTACGCGAGCCGCACGTCGTGGCGCGGGCCAAGGAGATCAGGGTGGAGCTCGGTGATCCCCAGCACGTGCTGCTCGGTGTGGACCGGCTCGACTACACCAAGGGGATCGGGCAGCGGCTGGAGGCGTTCGGTGAGCTGCTGAAGGATGGGCGGCTGAAGACGGGTGAGGCGGTGTTCGTGCAGATCGCCACGCCGAGCAGGGAGCGGGTGGAGGAATACCGCCGGCTGCGCGACGACATCGAGCTGCAGGTGGGGCGGATCAACGGTGAGCACGCGCAGCTCGGCTACCAGCCGGTCGTCTACTTCCACCAGTCCTACGACCACGAGGAACTGGCCGCGCTCTATCTCGCCGCCGACGTCATGGTCGTGACCCCGCTGCGCGACGGCATGAACTTGGTGGCCAAGGAGTACATCTCCTGCCATCACGACCTGCACGGCGGGCTGGTGCTCAGCGAGTTCGCCGGGGCCGCCGACGAGCTGCGCCAGGCCTATCTGGTCAATCCGTACGACGTCGAGGACGTCAAGCGGCAGATGCTGGCCGCGATGCGGGCCACGCCGCACGAGCTGGCCCGGCGGATGCGGACGATGCGCCGCCGGGTCGCCACCTACGACGTTGACCGCTGGGCGAGTGAGTTTCTCACTGCCCTGGAGTCACCTGCTTCAGAGACTTCCACGCGTCGTAGCGCTTCTTGGCGGTCCGGTTGACCACGATCTGCGCCACGGACATGCCGACGCCCATGAGCACGGCGTAGCCGATGGCCTCGCCCATGCTGACCTCGGGTGACTCTGTGTCGACCGGCGGCTCCTTGCCGGTCGCCTTCACCCAGACGAACCCGAGGAGCTTTTTCATCGCCCACCCCGTCACCAGACCCACGAGGCCGCCGATGACCCTCCAGGCCACGTCCGGCTTGTCGTCCGCCATGCCGATCTCCTTCCCCATATGTAACGAACCCTAGTCTGTACCGCTTGCCGAGCCCGTGAAGCCGTACCATAAGGAGGCATGACTCAGCAGCGACTACGCCATGCATCCATGCCCGACAAGCCCACTCTCGATGGCTTGGAGCAGGTATGGGTAGCTCGCTGGGAGGCCGACGACACCTACCGCTTCGACCGGTCCAAGCCGCGTGATCAGGTCTACTCGATCGACACGCCGCCGCCCACCGTGTCCGGGTCGCTGCACGTCGGTCACGTCTTCTCCTACACCCAAACCGACATCATGGCCCGCTACCAGCGGATGATCGGCAAATCGGTCTTCTACCCCATCGGCTGGGACGACAACGGCCTGCCCACGGAGCGGCGGGTGCAGAGCGTCTACGGCGTTCGGTGCGACCCGTCGCTCCCGTACGACCCCGACTTCGTTCCACCGGAGAAGCCCGGCAAACGCGAGATCTCGATCTCGCGGCGCAACTTCGTGGAGCTGTGCCACAAGCTGACCGCGATCGACGAGCAGGCGTTCGAGGAGATGTGGCGGCGGGTCGGCCTGTCGGTGGACTGGTCGCTGCTCTACACCACGATCGGCGACGAGGCCCGGGCGGTGTCGCAGCGGGCGTTCCTGCGTAACCTCGCGCGCGGCGAGGCCTACCTGGCCGAGGCGCCGACGTTGTGGGACGTCAGCTTCCGCACCGCCGTCGCGCAGGCCGAGCTGGAGGACCGCGAGTGGCCCGGCGCCTTCCACCGGATCTCGTTCTACGGCGAGAAGGGTCCCGTCTGGATCGAGACGACCAGGCCTGAGCTGATCCCGGCGTGCGTGGCGCTGGTCGCGCACCCCGACGACGAGCGTTACAAGGAGCTGTTCGGCACGTCGGTGCTGACGCCGCTGTTCGGGGTCGAGGTGCCGGTGCTGGCGCACCACCTGGCCGAGCCGGACAAGGGCTCCGGCATCGCGATGATCTGTACGTTCGGCGACATCACCGACGTCACCTGGTGGCGGGAGCTGCGGCTGCCGATCCGGCCGGTCATCGGCTGGGACGGCCGGCTGCTGCCCGAGCCGCCCGAGGGCGTGGACGCGGAGCCGTACAAGGAGCTGGCCGGCAAGACGGTGCACAGCGCGCGCGAGCGGATCGTGGACCTGCTGCGCGAGTCCGGCGACCTGCAGGGCGAGCCGCGGCCGGTCGCGCGGACGGTGAAGTTCTACGAGCGCGGCGACAAGCCGCTGGAGATCGTCACCACCCGCCAGTGGTACATCCGCAACGGCGGCAGGGACGAGGAGCTGCGGCAGCAACTGCTGGCGCGCGGGCGCGAGCTGGACTGGCACCCACCGCACATGCGGGTGCGCTACGACAACTGGGTCGAAGGGCTCACCGGCGACTGGCTGATCTCCCGCCAGCGGTTCTTCGGCGTGCCGTTCCCGGTGTGGTATCCGATGGACGAGTCCGGGCAGCCGGTCCACGACGCGCCGATCGTGCCGCCGGAGAACATGCTGCCGATCGACCCGTCCTCCGACGTGCCGCCCGGCTACACCGAGGACCAGCGCGGCGTGCCCGGCGGCTTCATGGCCGACCCGGACGTCATGGACACCTGGGCCACCTCGTCGCTGACGCCGCAGATCGCCGGCCGCTGGGAGACCGACGACGACCTGTTCAAGCGGGTCTTCCCCGCCGACCTGCGACCACAGGCCCACGAGATCATCCGGACCTGGCTGTTCTCGACCGTGGTCAGGTCGCACTACGAGTTCGGCGGGCTGCCGTGGAGCGACGTCGCGATCTCCGGGTGGATCCTCGACCCCGACCGGAAGAAGATGTCCAAGTCCAAGGGCAACGTGGTCACGCCCATGGACCTGCTGGAGCAGCACGGCTCCGACGCCGTGCGCTACTGGGCGGCGAACGGGCGCTACGGCGTGGACACGGCGTTCGACGTCGGGCAGCTCAAGATCGGGCGGCGGCTCGCCATCAAGATCCTCAACGCGTCCAAGTTCGTGCTCGGGCTGGCCGAGAGCGAAGGCGAGGTCACCGAGCCGCTCGACCTGTCGATGCTGGCGGCCCTGTCGCAGGCCGTGCGCGAGGCCGGCGAGGCGTTCGAGGCCTACGACCACACCCGGGCTCTGGAGGCCGTGGAGCGCTTCTTCTGGGCGTTCTGCGACGACTACCTGGAGCTGGTCAAGGCACGGGCCTATGACGGATCCGCCTCCGCCCACGCGGCGCTGCGGCAGGCGCTCGACGTGCTGCTGCGGTTGTTCGCGCCGTTCCTGCCGTTCGTGACCGAAGAGGTGTGGTCGTGGTGGCGGGAGGGCTCGGTGCACCGTGCGCCGTGGCCCGCCGTCGCGCCCGGCCCGGGGAATCCGGCGGTGCTGGCCGTGGCCTCGGACGTGCTCGGGCGGGTGCGCAAGGCCAAGTCGGAGGCCAAGCTGTCGATGCGGGCTGAAGTGTCCCGCCTGACGGTCACGGGCCCCGAGGTGGAGCTGGTGCGGCAGGCGCAGGACGATCTGTGCGCCGCGGGCAACGTCGAGGAGTTCGTGCTCGACCACGGTGACGAGCTGACAGTCGAGGTCCACCTGGGCTGACCTGCAGGGGAGAGCGGGGGACGACGTCCCCCGCTCTCGTCATGTGTCGCGGCCGACGTCGCGGTGGAGGGCGACGAACAGCGAGTACGCCTCTCCGTCCGGCGGCGGCGGCCGCTCGCGGAAGTCGTCGAACACCTCTTGGAGCCGCCCCAGCAGCTCGTCGAGCCCGTCGGCGGTGAGCCTGAGTCCCAGCCTGGTGAAATGGCCCTCCTCGACGTCGACGAGTTTGAGCTCTTCGAGGAAGGCGTCGAGCATCGCCGCCTTGGCGCCCGAGACGCCGCTCTCGCGGACGTCCATCTCCCAGGACTTGCCGGTGGCCCGGTAGGGGATCTCGGTCGAGCCGCGCGGCCCGGGCCGGCTCGGCTCCGCGGCCAGGAAACCGGTCTCGACCAGCTTGCGCACGTGGTGGAGCGTGGTGGCGGGGTTGGCGCCGAGCCGCTGGGCGATCTCCTTGTTGGTCAACGCATGGTCGAGGCAGAGCCGCAGGATGCGCAGGCGAATGGCGGAGGCCAGGGCGCGGGCCTCCGCCTCGGTGGCGGGGCGGCGATTGTTGCCCATGGCAGGCCACCCTACAACTGATTGACTTATCCCAATCGGTCATAGATCCTCTTTCTCATGAGCCTGTTACGCGATCATGACTTTCGCGGGTTGTTCCTGGCCGACAGCGCCAGCCAGGTGGGCGCCCAGCTCCTCCTGCTGGCCCTGCCGCTGGCCGCGGTGTCGGCGCTGGAGGCTTCGGAGTTCGAGGTGGGCGCGCTGGCCGCCTGCCAGACGGCGGCGTTCGTGGTGATCGGGCTGCCGGCGGGCGCGATCGTGGACCGGCTGAGCAAGCGCACCGTGATGGTGGTGAGCGACTGGGCGCGGGCCGCCGCGCTCGCCTCCGTGCCGGTGGCATGGTGGCTGGACGTGCTGACGATCTATCAGCTCTATGTGGTGGCGCTCGTGCTCGGCGTCTTCACCGTGTTCTTCGACGCGGCCTATCAGAGCTACCTGCCGCACCTGGTCGGGCGTGAGCGGCTCGTCGAGGGCAACTCCGCGCTGGAGGGCGTGCGCACGGTGGCGCAGCTCGGCGGCCCCAGCGCCGGCGGCTATCTGATCCAGTTTCTCACCGCGCCGTTCGCGCTCGTGGTCACTGTGGCGGGGTTCGCCTGGTCGGCCGTCTGCCTGACCACGATACGCAAGCGCGAGGAGCGCCGGGAGCGCCGCGACGCCCACCTGGCCAGGGAGATCGCCGAGGGCGTCAGGTACGTGCTCGGGCATCGGCTGCTGCGCCGCATCGCGGGCTGCACGGCCACCGCGAACCTGTTCCACTCGATCGCGCAGCCGGTGCTCCTCCTCCTGCTGGCCAGGGATCTGGGCCTGGGCGCGGGCGCGATCGGGCTGCTCCTCGCCGCGGGCGGGGTCGGCGGCGTCATCGGCGTGCTGGTCAACGCCCGGCTGGTCCGCCGGTTCGGGCAGGGGCCGACGATGTGGCTGGCCATCGCGCTGCCCGCACCGCTGACGTTCGTGCTGCCGTGGCTGCAGGCCGACTGGCGGCTGGTGCTGTTCGTGCTCTACGAGTTCTGCGTCGGGGCCGGCATCGCCGTCTACAACGTCACCCAGGTGAGCTTCCGCCAGGCCATCACGCCCGAGCCGCTGCTCGGCCGGATGAACGCCACCATCCGCTTCCTCGTCTGGGGAACGCTGCCGCTGGGCGGGCTGCTCGGCGGCGTGCTGGGCGAGATGATCGGGATCAGGAGCGCGTTGCTGGCCGCCGCGTTCGGCGCATGCCTGGCGTTCCTCTGGCTGGTCACCTCGCCCCTGCGCTCGTTGCGCGAGCTGCCCGTCAGTGAAGAGCTCTCCTCGTGAACGGGCGAGCGGGTGGTTGCGGACCGCCGACGTCCGGATTGTAAAGCGGCACCGGCGATATCGGCGCGCATCCGCGGCCCGGACATGCCAGTCTTGAACCGTGCTGCCGGACCGCCCAACCAAACTCGTGCCGCCCGTGCTGGCCAGGATGGCCGCGTGGTGCGTGTGCCTGATCCTCGTCGGCGTGGTCGTCTACTTCTTCGCCCTGGTCATCGCGCGGCTCACGTTCGTGGCGCTGCCGGTGGCGATCGCGCTGCTGCTGACCGCGCTGCTGTTCCCGTTGACCAACAGCCTGCGTAAGGCGGGCATGCGGCCGATCTACGCCACCTGGATCACCATGCTGGTGGCCCTGGCCGTGCTCATCGGCACCGGCTGGCTGGTCGGGGCGCGGGCCAGCGAGGAGTTCCCCAACCTGGTCAAGCAGGTGCAGGCAACCGCCCGGGACGTGCAGGAGTGGCTGATCACCGGTCCGCTGCACCTGGAGCAGGCGCAGATCACCGCCTACGTCGACGAGCTCGCCAACATCGTCAACACGCAGCGCCAGGCCATCACCGGCACTGTGCTGAGCGCCGGCGCGGCCGCTCTCGAGGTGCTCGCCTCCATCGTGCTCCTGCTGTTCGTGACGTTCTTCCTGCTCAAGGACGGCGAGCGGATCTGGGCGTGGTTCCTGAGGGGATTCGGCGGGATGGCGCCGCGCGTGGACCGGGCCGGGCGGGCCGCGTGGACCACGCTCTCCCACTACGTGCAGGGGACCGTGGCGGTGGCCGCGGTGCACGGACTCATCATGGGCATCGTGCTGGCCGGCATGGGGGTGCCCCTGTGGGCGCCGCTGGCCGTGCTGATCTTCTTCGCCAGCTTCATCCCCATCGTCGGCATCTTCTTCGCCGGCACGGTCGCCACGCTCGTCACGCTGGGCGCGAAGGGGCTCGTGCTCGCGCTGGTGTTCCTCGGGATCCTCATCGTGGAGCAGCAACTGGAGAACCACGTCCTGCAGCCGCTCATCGTGGGGCGAGCGCTCAACTTCCATCCGCTGGCGATCATTCTGGTGTTGTCCATCGGGGGCATCCTGGCGGGCATCGCCGGGGCCGCCGTGGCCGTGCCGGTGGCGGCGGTGCTCTACCGGGCGTTGCCCGAGCTCAGGCACGAGCCGCCCGCCCTGCCGCCGCCGTCCGATGACCATGTCGAGCCACCGCCTGGCGGCGAGCCCCCGCGGCCTGGACCCCGGCCTGCTCCCGCCGGGGACACGCCGCCCGCGGCAGGGCCGCCTCCGGCCGGCGGGACTCCTCCCGCGGGTGGAGCGCCGTCCGAACGCGGCACGGGCACAGCGCGCACCGAAGACGCGTAGGACATGGACGTGGCGCGTGCCGTGGACGTGCGGGCCGCGGGTGTGGCGCGTGCCGTGGACGTGCGTGGCGCGGGCGTGGCGCGTGCCGTGGACGTGCGGGGCGCGCACGTCGGGCGCGGCCCGAGCACGGTGGGCGTGGAGGCGGAGCGCGGACCCGGGACGGGTGGGACCGGGACACGGAGTAACCTCGTCACCCGTGACCCGTTCCTCCCTCACCACCCCGCCGCCGGGCGCCGGTGTGCCCGGGGCGCACCCCGACGCGCCGCCGCCGGGTGCCGACCTGGGCTCCCATTACAGCCGCTGCTTCGGGTGCGGCGATGACCACCCGACCGGCCTGCACCTCACGGCCCGGACCCCCGACGGCGCCACCGTCGAGGCCGAGTTCACGGTGGGGGAGGCGCACCAGGGCGCGCCCATGCTGGCGCACGGCGGGGTGCTGGCCGCCGCCATGGACGAGGTCATCGGAATGTCCGTTTACCTGTTCCACAAGCCGTATGTGACGGGACGGCTGGAGACCGACTACCTTCTCCCCGTTCCCGTGGGCACGACACTCCACCTGCGCGCCTGGTGCAACGGCATCGTGGGCAGGAAGGCGTACCTTGAGGCTGAGGGGCGCATCGGCGCCCCCGGCGGACCGGTCGCCGTCCGCGCGGCAGCGCTGTTCATCGAGGTGAACATGGAGCACTTCGCCAAGCACGGCGACCTGGCCGCCATCGCCGCAGAGCACCAGGACTACGAGGTGAACCCTTGAGCAACGTGGAGGTCCTCATCCACCGGCTCGACGCCGAGCTGCCGATGCCGTCCTACGCCCATCCGGGAGACGCGGGCGCCGACCTTCACGCGGCCGAGGACGTCGAGTTGTTGCCCGGAGAGCGGGCTGTGGTCGGCACCGGTGTGGCGATCGCGCTGCCCGACGGGTACGCGGCGTTCGTCCATCCGCGCTCGGGGCTGGCGGCCAGGCACGGGGTCACGATGGTCAACGCGCCGGGCACGGTCGACGCCGGCTACCGGGGCGAGATCAAGGTGACGTTGATCAACACGGACGCCAAGGAGCCGTTCCGGCTCCGGCGCGGCGACCGCGTGGCGCAGCTCGTGATCCAACGAGTCGAGCGCGCGGCCTTCTACGAGGTCGAGCGCCTGCCGGGCTCGATACGCGGTGCGAACGGCTTCGGATCCACCGGACGTTGATGAACGGGCCGTTCGGCGGCCCGCTCGAGCAGGGAGAGTGAGGACAGTGTTCCGACGTCGTCGTCGGCGTGAGCAGCCGGAGCAAGCGGTCGAGCAGGCGCAGGAGCCTGCCGCCCCCACGCGGGAGTCCGGCCCCTGGGACGCCGACGAGCCACACCCGGACACCGACAGGATCGACTACGGCGGCCTGCGGCTGCCGGACAATCCCGATTTCGACATACGGCCTGCCACGGTCGGCGACCAGCACGTCAGTGTCGTCGTCCGCTACGAGGAGAGCATGCTGTCGTTGCAGGCGCTGGCCGCCCCGCGCAGCTCGGGCCTCTGGGACGAGATCAGGATCAAGATCCGAGCGCAGGCGAAGGACCTGAAGGAGCAGGAGGGCCCGTTCGGCACCGAGCTGAGCGGCGAGATCAAGGCCGCCGACGGCAACGTCAGGCCGGTCCGTTACCTCGGCATCGACGGCCCACGGTGGCTCCTGCTGGGGTTGATCTCCGGCAAGGGCACGCACGACGAGGCGGTCTCGGCGGCGTTCGTCGACTTCATCAAGGACGTCGTGGTCGTCCGCGGCGACGAGCCGATGGCCCGCGAGGAGCCGATCCCGCTGCGCCGCCCCAACGAGCAGCCGGGCGAGAGTGGCGAGGACCGCCCCCGTCTCAACCCCTTCAAACGGGGACCTGAAATCAGCGAGATTCGCTAAGGGCTGACATTCGCATAGGCTGATTCATCATGAGTACGGCAGAGCCCCCCAAACGCGGGGGATTGCGCGGGTTCTTCAGCCGGCTGGCATCCCCCCAGTCCGAGATCGAAGCCCAGGAACTGCGGGAAGACGCCGACGAAGTCGGCGCGACGCCGATCGCGTCGTGTGGCGGCCGCCGGCGCTTCTGCGTAGCGGGTACGCTACGTACGGTGACGTTGCGTCCGAGGGGTGGCGCCCCCGCTCTCGAAGCCGAGCTCTACGACGGGTCGGACGTGATCGACCTGGTCTGGCTCGGCCGCCGCAAGATCGCGGGCATCGAGCCCGGCCGCACGGTCAAGGCCGAGGGCCTCGTCAGCATGCAGGACGGGCGCAAGGTGATGTTCAATCCTCGTTACGAGTTGCGCCCAGGGAGTTGACCAGGTGAGTGCTGAGGCGGAAGAGATCGCCCATGACACCGTTGAGGCGGCGGTGCGAGCGCAGCTCGCCAAGGCGCTGGGCGGGGTGCGCGGCATCCTCGAGGCGGCGATCCCGACGATTTCGTTCACCGTGTCCTGGATCTCCACCGAGGACCTGAAACTCTCGCTCATCGTCAGCATCTCGCTGGCGGTCGTGCTGCTGCTGGTGAGGATCGTGCAGCGGTCCACCCCGCAGTTCGTGATCAACAGCTTGATCGGCATCGCGATCGGCGCCTTCTTCGCCAGCCGCACAGGCGACGCGAAGGACTTCTTCCTGCCCGGCATCCTGTGGAACGCCGGCTACATGGTGGGCATGCTGCTGTCGATCGTCACCCGGTGGCCGGTCGTCGGCTTCCTGATCGGCTCGGTCACGGGCGACCCGACCGCCTGGCGCAAGGATCCGGGCATCGTGAAGCTCTGCATCCGCCTGACGTGGCTGCTCATGCTGCCGTGCGCGGTCAGGGTGGCGGTGCAGGGGCCTGTCTACCTGTTCGGCGGCGGGGACCAGGCGGTGGCGGCACTCGGCGTTGCCAAGATCGCGATGGGCTGGCCGCTCCAGGTGGCTGCGCTCGCCGCGATGCTCTGGGTGCTGGGCCGCGGCCGCACCCCGATCAAGCCCCCGGTCGCCCCCGCCTGACGACCCCCAGCGGTGCGCCATGCACCGCGCTGATGCGGTGAAGGTCGTCCTGTGTTCGTCAGGGCCGGCTACAGGCGTCAGGTGGACAGCGCGGCGGCGCGTTCCTGGAACACCTGGCGCTCGCGTGCGTTCCTGGTCAGCTCGGCTGCGTGGCGGAACGCGGCGGCTGCCTCCTCGGCCCGCCCCAGCTTGGCCAGCAGGTCCCCCCGGACGGCAGGCAGGTGTGGGTAATCCCGCAGGGCACGCTCCTCCCGGAGGGCGTCGGCGAGCTCCAGCCCGCGTGCGGGCCCGTAGGCCATGCCGACCGCGACCGCGCGGTTCAGCTCGACGATCGGCGAGGGCGTCAGGTGGGCCAGCAGCCGGTACAGTGCGGCGATCCGTTCCCAGTCGGTGTCTTCCGGCTTCAGCGCGCGGGCGTGGCAGGCGGCGATGGCGGCCTGGAGCCCGTACGGTCCGAGTGTGCCGAGGTCCTCGGCGCGGCGCAGCGCGTCCAGGCCGCGGCGGAGGAGCAGCCGGTCCCAGCGGCTGCGGTCCTGGTCGAGCAGGAGAACGGGGGAGCCGTCCCTGGCGGTTCTGGCCGGGATGCGTGAGGCCTGGAGCTCCATGAGCGCCAGCAGGCCGTGCACCTCGGGCTCGGCGGGCATGAGCCCGGCCAGGATGCGGCCGAGGCGCATGGCCTCCTCACACAACGACGGACGGATCCAGTCATCCCCGGCGGTCGCCGCGTACCCCTCGTTGAAGATCAGGTAGATGACCTCCAGGATGGAGGCCAGCCGGTTCGGCAGCTCGGCGGGCGGCGGCAGCTCGATCGGGATCTTCTTGTCGGTGAGGGTGCGTTTGGCGCGGGAGATGCGCTGGCCGACGGTGGACTCGGGCACGAGGAACGCGCGGGCGATCTCGGCGGTGGACAGGCCGCCGAGCAGGCGGAGCGTGAGCGCGAGCCGGCCCTCGGCAGGCAGCGCGGGGTGGCAGGCGGTGAAGACGAGGCGCAGCAGGTCGTCGCCGATGTGGTCGTCGAGGGCGTCGTCGAGCTCGGCTTCGGCCGTTTCCTGACGGAGCTCCATGTCGCGGCCTATTTCTTGCAGCTTGCGCTGGTAGGTGTCGCGGCGGCGGAACTGGTCGATGGCGCGGTGCTTGGCGGTGAGCGTCAGCCAGGCGCCCGGGTTGTCGGGCACCCCCTTGCGGGGCCACTCCTCGAGCGCCGCCACCAGCGCATCTTGGGCCAGTTCTTCGGCCAGGGCGAGGTCGCCCGTCATGCGGGCCAGGGCGGCGATGACGCGGGCGGACTCGATCCGCCAGACCGCCTCCACCGCCCGATGGGAATCGGCTACCGTCATGCGTCCTGGATACAGCATCCGGCCGCGGACCCGCGCGTCTGTGGTCCGCGGCCGATGGGGTGAGGGTCAGGCCGGTGGGGCGAAGTCCTCGGGCGAGTACAGCCGCAGCACGTCCACTTGGCCCTCCCATCCCGGCCACAGGTCACGGTGCAGCTTGACGAAGCGGGAGGCCCACTCCACGGCCTCCTCCTTGGTCTTGACCTCGTACAGTGCGTAGCTGATCATTTCTTTGGCCTCGGCGAACGGCCCGTCGCTGACGGTCAGCCGGCCGCCGCTCACCTCGATCCGCGCCCCCTCCGAGCTGGGGGCCAGGCCGCTCTGGTGGAGCAGGGCGCCGGCCTCGGTGGCCTCCTGGCCGAGCTTGAAGATGGCTTCCATGAGGTCGGCCGGCGGCGGCCCCTCGGGCTGGGCTTCGACCTTGAGCGTGGTCAAGTAGCGCATTGTGCATTGCCTTTCTCTGTTGGGGCGCGGATGTCAGGCGGTGTGGCGGGTCAGGTTCAGCGACAGTAGCGACAGCCAGCTCCAGATGGCCACGATGCCAGCGATGAATGCCAGGTTGGCCCAGGCCACGCCGCCGCCCGTTGCGATGCCGACGAACGAGCCGAGGAACAGCGTGCCGGTGATCCGGGAGTACCAGGCCCAGCCCGTGCGACCCGCGCGGGCCTGCCGGGAGGCGATGACGAAGCAGGCCGCGATCATGCACAGGAATCCGACGCCGCCGACGGCCAGGTGCAGGGTCCCTGACAGGGTGACTGTACCCGGGCCTTCGGGGGTTCCCGGCGGGAATCCCATCGCAGGGTCGGCGGGGAAGGTCGCGGCGCCGATCATGCTCGCGCTGAACGCGCCGACCAGGATCGGCGCCCAGCGCGCGCCGCGTCCGGGCGACAGGCTGCGGCGCAGGCCGGCGGCGGCGGCGATGGTGGCCAGGGCCGTGAGAACGAAGTTCGCGGTCTGGATCCAGCCGAGCTCGCCGTTGGCCAGGAAGCTCCAGGGGTGACGGGCCAGGTCGAAGCCCTCCCGGGTGAACGCTTGCGCCAGGGCGACGGTCACGTACATCGGACCGGCCACGATGCCGCAGCCGAGCAGCAGGCGCCGGGCGGAGAGGGGGCGGGCGGGGGAGTGGGCAAGCTGCTGGGTCATGTCGTCAACCTCGCATCGGCGGGGCCGGCTCGTCCGGCCTTCTGGATACGCTGCGAACGAGGCGAGGCGGTTTCGACACGCGCCCTCGGATTTTTTCAAGATTTCTGCGGGGTCACTCCCGCAAGGCGAGTTCGCGCACTCGCAGGCGCGGCCGGCAGGTGGCGAAGAGCAGGGCGGCGCAGAGGAGCACGATGACGGCGGTCGCGAAGTTGATGCCGAACGCGGCGGCCTTGGTGCCGCCGTTGCGTATGCCCGCCGTCGGCGGCGCGTGCGATGATCAAATGCTGCACGCGAGAGTCCGGGGGAACCGTCGTGGGACATGTGCTGGTGACCGGCGCCACCGGCGGGATCGGGGCGGCGGTGGTCGACGCGCTGGTGCAGGCCGGACATCGGGTGACCGCCGTGGGGCGTGACATCGGGCGGTCGGACGTGCGGGGGATCGAGGCGGATCTCGCCGAGCCCGGAACGCTCGCCGCCGCCGTGGAAGAGCTGGCGGCGGCAGGGGAGCTGGGAGAGGTGCACGCACTGGTGCATTGCGCGGGGACCTCCCCCGTCCTTGCGGTCGCCGACGCCGGCCCCGAGACGTGGCGGCGGACGTTGGCGGTGAACGTGGCCTCCGCCGCCGAGCTGGTCCGGTTGACGCTGCCGGCGTTGCGGCGGTCGCGGGGTCACGTCATCTTCGTGAACGCCTCGCCCGGGATGACCGGGGTCCCCCGCTGGTCGGCGTTCGTCGGCAGCAAGGCGGCGCTGCGGGAGCTGGCCGATTCGCTGCGGGAGGAAGAGGCGCCCCACGGGATACGCGTCACCACGGTGTATCCCGCCGCGACGGCAACCGACCTGCTTCGTGAGGTCAGGAGCGCCTTCGGGCGCCCGTACGATCCTGAGCTGTGCATCCGGCCGCAGACGCTCGCCGCGATGATCGTATGGGCCCTGAGCGCTCCTCCCGACGCCTACGCGGCCGAACTGTCCGTAGTGCCGTCGCCGCGCTGATCCCCCACATCCACGTCGGCGGGCGCTCTGGAACCCCGGCCGGCGTGCCGCCTAATGCTGGGACAGAAGCTGGGCCAGCTCCTGCTCCACTTCCTGGTTGGCGACGAACAGCAGCTCGTCTCCCGCCTCCAGAGGATCGTCCGCGGTCGGCACGAGGACCCGGCCCTCGCGCAGGATGGCCACCAGCGCCGCGTCCACCGGCCACGGCACCGAGCCTGCCCGCTGGCCCACCACCGGCGCGTCCTCGGCGAGGGTGAGCTCCACCAGGTTCGCCTGGCCCTGGCGGAACGTCATCAGGCGGACCAGGTCGCCGACGCTCACCGCCTCCTCCACCAGCGCGCTGAGCAGGCGCGGGGTCGAGACGGCCACGTCCACGCCCCAGGACTCGTTGAACAGCCACTCGTTGTTGGGGTGGTTGATCCTGGCCACCACGCGCGGCACGCCGTATTCGGTCTTGGCCAGCAGCGACACGACGAGGTTGACCTTGTCGTCGCCGGAGGAGGCGACGACGACGTGGCAGTTGTTGAGACCGGCCTCGTCCAGCGACGCGATCTCGCAGGCGTCGGCGAGCAGCCATTCGGCGCGCGGCACGCTGTCGATCTTGATGGCGCGGGGATCGACGTCGATGAGCAGGACCTCGTGGCCGTTCTCCAGGAGCTCAGCCGCGATGGAACGGCCGACGGCGCCCGCTCCGGCGATGGCGATGCGCATCACTGGTCCTCTTCCGGTGCCGCGGCGAGCACCTTGTTGATCCGGTCCATGTCGTTCTCGGCGGCGATGACGTGGAGAACGTCGCCCTCCTGCATCACGGTGTCCTCCGTGATGGTCACGGCCTCGCCCATGCGGTTGATGAAGGCGGCGCGCGCGCGGACGCGGCTCTCCAGGTCGATGACACGGGTGCCGATCCAGGCGGGATTGGCCGTGACCTCGGCCAGCACCACGGTGCCGGTGGGGTCGCGCCAGAGCGGCTCGGCGCCCTCGGGGAGGACGCGGCGCAGGATCTGGTCGGCGGTCCAGCGCACGGTCGCCACCGTGGGGATGCCCAGCCGCTGGTAGACCTCGGCCCGCCGCGGGTCGTAGATGCGGGCCACCACGTTGTCGACGCCGAACGTCTCGCGGGCCACGCGCGCCGAGATGATGTTGGAGTTGTCGCCGCTGGAGACCGCGACGAACGCCGCCGCGGACTCGACGCCGGCCTCGGTGAGCACGCCGCGATCGAAGCCGATGCCCGTCACCCGCCGTCCCCGGAATCCGGCACGCAGCCGGCGGAACGCCTGCGGGTCGCGATCGATGATGGCGACGGAATGGCCGCTGTCTTCGAGGATGTGCGCGAGGGTCGAACCCACTCGGCCACATCCCATGATCACTATATGCATACTCCCCCGCATCTCGCGGTCGGCCGGTTGCTCGACACCAGTATGGCCCTACCAGGGACGCGCCTCGTTTAGGGCCTGCGTATGGGGCTAGCATCTCGTTACGTGGCGAAGGTAACGGATCTTGTCAAACGTTTGCTCGTGGGGCGTGCCCTACGCAGCGGGCAGCTTCATGAGCAGCTCCTCCCAAAACGGATCGCGCTACCTGTCTTCGCGAGTGACGCGCTCTCCTCCGTCGCCTACGCCCCGCAGGAGATCCTGGTCATCCTGTCGCTGGCCGGTGTCTCCTTCTATGCCTACAGCCCTTGGGTCGCCATCGCCGTCGTGGTCGTGATGCTCACGGTCGTGGCGTCGTACCGGCAGAACGTGCACGCCTACCCGAGTGGTGGCGGCGACTACGAGGTCGCCACCACCAACCTCGGCAAGAACGCCGGCCTCACCGTGGCCAGCGCGCTCATGGTCGACTACGTGCTGACGGTCGCGGTGTCCGTGGCCAACGGCGTCGATTACGTGGGCGCCACGATTCCGTTCATCGGCCAGCACAAGCCTTCCATCGCCATCGCCATCGTGATCCTGCTGACCGTGATCAACCTGCGCGGCATCCGCGAGTCCGGCGCCGCCTTCGCCATTCCCACGTACGCGTTCATGGTGGCCGTGCTGGGGTTGATCGCCTGGGGCGGGTTCCGGATCCTGGGGCTGGGCGAGCAGCTCGAGGCGCCGAGCGCCCACTTCACCATCGAGCCCGAGCAGACCAACCTGACGGCCTTCGCCGCGGCCTTCCTGATCCTGCGCGCGTTCTCCACCGGCTGCGCGGCCCTGACCGGGGTCGAGGCCATCAGCAACGGCGTGCCCGCCTTCCGCAAGCCCAAGAGCAAGAACGCCGCCACGACGCTGCTCATGATGGGCCTGGTCGCGATCACCATGTTCGGCGGCATCATCGCGCTCGGCCTGGCGTCCGGGGTGAAGGTGGCCGAGCCGTCCGTCGTCGCCCGCGACCTGCTCCGGCCGGACGGCACGCCCGTCGGCCCGGGCTATTACCAGCAGCCGATCATCTCCCAGGTGGCCGACGCGGTGTTCGGCGGCGGGTCGCTGATGTTCATCGTGATCTCGGGGGTGACGGCGTTGATCCTGTTCCTGGCGGCGAACACGGCGTTCAACGGGTTCCCGGTGCTCGGCTCGATCCTGGCGCAGGACCGCTACCTGCCGCGCCAGCTGCACACCCGCGGCGACCGGCTGGCCTTCTCCAACGGCATCGTCATCCTGGCGCTCGGCGCGTGCCTGCTGCTGTGGGGGTTCCAGGCCGACGTCAGCCGCCTGCTGAACCTCTACATCGTCGGCGTCTTCGTGTCGTTCACGCTCAGCCAGACCGGCATGGTCATTCACTGGACCCGCCACCTGAAGACGGAGACCGACCCCAGGGTCCGCCACCAGATGCACCGATCCCGGGTGATCAACTCCTTCGGCGCCGTCATGACGGGGCTTGTGCTGATCGTGGTGCTGCTGACGAAGTTCCTGGTAGGGGCGTGGATCGTGGTGATCGCGATGCCGATCCTGTTCCTCATGATGAAGGGCATCCGCCACCACTACGACAACGTGGCGGCCGAGCTGGCCATCACCGAGGACTACGAGCCGACGATGTTGCCCGCCCGCAACCACGCCATCGTCCTCGTCTCCAAGATCCACAAGCCGACCCTGCGGGCCCTGGCGTACGCACGTGCCACCCGGCCGTCCACACTGGAGGCCATCACCGTGGGCGTCGAGGGTGAGGAGGCGCGCAAGCTGCAGGAGGAGTGGGAGCGGCGGGGCATCCCGGTGCCGCTGAAGATGCTGGACTCGCCGTACCGGGAGATCACGCAGCCCATTCTCGACTACGTCAAGCACCTGCGGCGGCGCTCGCCGCGCGACGTGGTGACCGTGTTCATCCCCGAGTACGTGGTCGGCCACTGGTGGGAGCACCTGCTGCACAACCAGAGCGCCCTGAGACTGAAAGCGCGGCTGCTGTTCAAGCCGGGCGTCATGGTCACGAGCGTGCCCTGGCAGCTGCACTCCTCGGACCGGCTCAAGGGCCGGCCGGAGCCGTTCGCCCCCGGGTCGGTGCGGCGTCCGTGGCACCAGACGGTCAAGGAAGAGGAAGGGCAGATCAGGACGAGCTGATCAGGGCGCGCAACCGGTCGGTGTCGGCCGCGCTCCAGCCCGGCGGTGGGGCGACCGCCGCCCAGCCGTCGACGACGTTGGGGCCGTAGCGGTGCCCGTGGCCAGGCGGCACGGACAACCCGGCCGTCAGGTCCACCAGCACCTGCCAGAACGTCACGAGCGGGAACCAGTTCATCTCCGGATTGACCCCCGGACCCCGCGCGCCCACCAGCCAGGCAGGCCGGCGGTAGATCAGCTCGGGCGACCACCACACGACCGGGTCGGAGGCGTTCTGCAGATAGACCACGCGCGGGTGCGGCCACGGCTCCGCCGGCCGGTCCAGGTCGTCGGGGCGCTGGGCGAACCTGACCGTCTTGCCCGCCTGGTAGACCGGCCGCCACACCGGGCTGCCGGGCTCGCGGCCGTTCGTGACGCTGCGCCAGATGTGGTTGGCGTTCGGCGGGCCGATGAACATCGCACCGTCCGCCCTGGCCGCCAGGTCCTCCAGGTCGAGGAAGGCGCCCTCCATCTGGTAAGACCCCAGGCTCTCGCCCGACAGCACCAGGCGCGGCCGGTCGCCGGGCGGCATCCGCGCCCACCTGGCGCGCACCGCCTCGAACAACGCCCGCCCCGCGGCCGCCGCCTTGTCCCTGTCAAGCAGGAACGACGCCCAGCTCGGCAGGTACGAGTACTGCAGGGCCACCATGGCGGTGCGGCCGTTGTACATATACTCCAGCGCGTCCGCCACGTGCTGGTCCACCCAGCCGGTGCCGGTGGTGCCGAGCACGGCGAGCACGGGGCGGGTGAACGCGCCGGTGCGTTCGAGCTCACGTACTGCCAGGGCCGCCTGAGCCTGGGGCGAGCGGGTGGTGTCGAGGCCGACGTACACCCTGATCGGGTCGGCGGCGGGACGGCCGGAGAAGGCGGTGAGCCTGGCGCGGGTGGTGGCCGTGGCGGTGAAGCGGCGGCCTTCCTTGCCGAGCGACTCCCAGGTCACCAGCGAGCCCGGGGCGCCGGACACCAGCCCGGACGTGGGTTTGCGCACGCCCGGGTGGGTGCCGGCGTTGGTGACCGAGGAGACCTCGCTCACCCGGGCAGCGAAGGCGGAGAACACCACGTCGTCGGCGAAGACGACGACCACCAGGCTGATGACGAGCACGCCGACGATATGGCCGACATAGGCGGGGACGAAACGGCCGAGCCAGTCGATCAACGCACGGCCGCCCAAGCGGACAAGTCGCGAAATTAGGAGAAATAGCGTGAAGAGTGCGACGGCTATCGCGAAGATCACCGGAGGGAACCACGTGATCCGCGTGTCCATGCCCATGAGCGCCCGCAGGTCACGCTGCCAGTCCACGCTGTACCAGAGCGCCACCGCCGCCAGTGCCCCGCCGCCGCCGATCAGGACCTGCCAGGCGATCCTGCGGCCCCGCTCCGGCAGCCGGTACGAGACCACCGCGCGGCCGAACGCGCCGAGCACGGCGCCCACGGCGTAGCCGAGAATGCCGGTGACCGCGCACATCACCCCCTGGTACAACCACGTGCGGGGCAGCAGCGACGGCGTCAGCGACGCGCAGGCGAACAGCGTGGCCAGCAGCGTCCCCCCGAAACCGGGCCGCCGTCGCACCACCCTCGCCGTTCTCACGACCACCTACAGTAGTGGATCAATTTGGGCAGGTGGTGGGCATAGGCTGGCGGTGTGGAACAGGTATCTCTCGAGCTGACGGTCGGTCCGGTCGCGCACGGCGGCTGGTGTGTGGCACGCCATGAAGGGCGCGTGGTGTTCGTGCGGCACGCACTGCCCGGCGAACGGGTCATCGCCGACGTCACCGAGGAGACCACCCGGTTCCTGCGTGCCGACGCCGTGGAGATCCTCGAACCTTCGCCCGACCGCGTGGTCCCGCCCTGCCCTTACGCGGGCCCTGGCCGCTGCGGCGGCTGCGACTGGCAGCACGCCACGCTGGAGGCGCAACGGCGGCTCAAGGCCCAGGTCGTGGCCGAGCAGCTGCACCGGCTGGCGGGCATCGAACGCGAGGTCGTGGTCGAAGAGGTGCCAGGGGCCAAGGACGGGCTCGGCTGGCGCACGCGTGTGCAGTTCGCCGCCCTGCCGACCGGAGAGCTGGGGTTCCGGCGGCACCGCTCGCACGACATCGAGGTCGTGGACGCCTGCCTGATCGCCCACCCCGAGGTGGAGGCGGTCGGGGCGGAGGCGCATGAGTGGCCGGGTGCGGCCGGGGTCGAGGTCATCGCCTCCTCCGGCGGCGACCGGGCCGTGGTGGTCTCGCCCCGCCCACGCCGCAGCGTCACCGTCCCCGAGCTCGAGGCGCCCGCCTCGATCCTGCTCGACCAGGGCAAAGGCCGCACGGTGCCGCGGCGCGGGTCGGGGGTGCTGCACGAGCAGGCGGGCGATCGCGAGTTCCGGGTGGCGGGCAGCGGCTTCTGGCAGGTCCACCCGGGGGCCGCGGAGACGCTGCTGGACGCGGTGCTGGCGTACGCGGCGCCCGAGCCGGGCGAGTGGGCGCTCGACCTCTACTGCGGCGTCGGCCTGTTCGCGGCCGGGCTCGCCGAGGCGGTGGGGCCCGAGGGGGCGGTGTTCGGCCTGGAATCCGAGGCGTCGGCCGTCCGCGACGCCCGCTCCAACCTGCGCGACCTGCCGCAGGCGCAGGTGGAGCGGGGCCGGGTGGAGGAGGCGCTCGACCGGTTCCAGATCGAGCGCGCCGACCTCGTGGTGGTGGACCCGCCGCGGTCCGGGCTCGGGCGCGAGGTGGTCGAGCGCATCGCGGGGCTGGACGCGTCGCGGATCGTGTACGTGTCCTGCGATCCGGCCACGTTCGCCCGGGATCTGAAGTGGCTGGCGGAACGCGGATATGCGCTCGCCGACCTGCGCGCCTTCGACGCCTTCCCGATGACTCATCACGTGGAGTGTGTGGGGTTGCTCGTCAGGAAATAGCCCTGAGCTCAGAGCCAGCCCATGCGCTGGGCGGTGCGGATCGCCTCCAGGCGGTTCTGAGCGTTGAGCTTGGTCATGGCGCTCGACAGGTAATTGCGTACGGTGCCCTCGGTCAGGTGCAGCTCGCCGGCGATCCGCGAGATCGTCGCCCCGTCTCCGGCCAGTCGCAGCGCATCGCGCTCCCGCTCGGTCAGCGGGCTGTCCCCGGCCGCCATCGCCGCCGCGGCCAGCTCCGCGTCCAGGTAGCGGCCGCCGCTGTGCACCTTGCGGATCGCCATGGCCAGCTCCTCGGCCGAGGCATCCTTGCCGAGGAACCCGCTCACGCCCGCCGCCATGGCCCTGCGCAGGTAGCCGGGCCGGCCCAGGCTGGTCAGGATGACGATCTTGCACTTGGCGCTGATGCGCTCGGCCGCGCTCAGGCCGTCCATGCCCGGCATCTCGATGTCGAGCACGGCCACATCGGGCCGGTGCTCGGCCACGGCCGCGAGCACCTCGTCGCCCCGGCCCACCTGGGCCACGACCTCGATGCCGTCCTCGAGGTCCAGCAGGGCCGCGATGGCGCCGCGGATGAGATGCTCGTCGTCGGCGAGCAGCACGCGGATGGTCATGAGAGCTCCCGGAGAGTCATGCGGGCACCGCCGCCCGCAGCAGGTAGCGGCCCTCGCGCGTGGGCTCGGCCCGCAGGGTGCCGCCTGCCGCGCGCACGCGCTCGGCCAGCCCCCCCAGTCCGTTGGGGGCGTGCTCGCCCACCGGGCCGCTCACCCCGTCGTTGGACATTTCCAGCACGCCGTCCTCGATCGTGATCGTGCAGCGTTCGGCCCGGCTGTGCTTGAGCACGTTGGTCGCGCCCTCGCGGACGACCGTGGCCAGGAGCGTGCGGGACTCGGGCGTCAGCGCGGCCGTGTCGGCGCGTACGGTGCACCGCACGTCCGCCGCCTCCAGCACCGCCCGCACGCTCGCGAGCACCTCGTCCAGATCGAGGGCCCGGTAGTTCTGTACGGCGGTGCGCACCTCGCGTAACGACTGCCTGGACAGGTCGCGTACCTCGAACATCTCGGCCGCGGCCGCCGCGGGATCGGCGCGCAGCGCCTGCTCGGCGTGCGCGGCCCGGGACGCGACGTCGGTGAGGCTCTGCCCGAGCAGGTCGTTGAGGTCGCGGGCGAAGCGCAGCCGCTCTTCGGAGACCGCCAGCCTGGACAGCGCCTCCTGCCCCTCGTGCGCTTCCTTGGCCAGTTGCCAGAGCCGCAGGTTGGCCCACACCGCGCCGACGCTGATCACGGTGAACAGCGTCTGCATCAGCAGCAGGGGGACGATGAAGCCTTCGACCAGGGTGACGTAGACGTGGACGACCACGATCGAGGCGACGGACAGGGCGATGACGGTGCGCTTGCGCGCGAACGCCGCCAGCAACGCCAGCCAGATCGGGATGATCCAGATGAGCGGGAAGACGGACAGAAGTGCGACGATCACCCCGGTGACCGTGAGGATCGCGGTCGGCCGCTTTCCGCCCCTGACCGCGATCGCGATCGGGCGCGTGCTGAGCACGATGAAGACCAGCAGCAGGACGGCGGCGCCCACCCCGAGCGGCCACGGCAGTCTCCCCCCCTGCCACCCGATGAACAGCTCCACGAAGCCGAAGAACGGCAACAGCAGGATGATGTTGGTCGAGCCGAGGATCAGCCAGCGGACCTTGTCCAGCTTGGAGGCTCTCCGGACCCTGCCGAGCAACTCCCGCATCACGCCGGCACCGCCGCACGCAGCAGGAATTCGCCCGCCGGGGTGGGTGCGGCGGAGAAGGAGCCGCCGGCCGTGGCCAGCCGCTCCGACAGGCCGCGCAGCCCGTTGCCGGGCGGCGCCGGCTCCCCGTGCACGCCGTCGTTGAGCATCTCGAGCACGCCTCCGTGGATGGTGATCGCGCAGCGCGTGGCCTTGCTGTGCTTGAGCACGTTCGTGCCGCCTTCGCGGACCGCCCACGCCAGCAGCGCCTTGGCGGCCGGCGACAGGTCCTCCGCCCTGGCCACGATGTCGCAGCGGGCGCCTGCCGCCTCCAGCGCCGCCCGCACGCCGGCGAGCTCCTCCTCCAGGTCGAGTGCCTGATAGCCGTGCACCGCCTGCTGCACCTCGGCCAGCGACTCCACGGCCAGCGCGCGGACCTCGGCCATCTCGGCCGCGGCCCGGCCGGTGTCCTTGGTCGCCAGCTTGGCGGCCAGCTCGCTCTTCAGCGTGATCACCGAAAGACTGTGCCCGAGCAGGTCGTGCAGGTCCCGTGCGAACCGCAGCCGCTCCTCGGCCACCGCCAGCCGCGCCTTGGCCTCCCGGCTGTTGTACGCGTCCCTGATCACCCACCAGAGCCAGCGCCACAACAGCATGGTCACGACCATCGTGACGGAGCTGACCGCACTGCCGAGCAGGACGCCCTGCCACGCCTGCCCGGTCGTCAGGACGGTGTATCCGGCGACGGTGGTCACCACGGCCACCGTGAGCCCGGCCGTCGTCCACGGCCGCAGGTAGAGCGCGGCCGCCGCCAGCCACAGCCCTTCCGCCTGCATCCACGCGCTCGCGGCGTCCCCGGCCAGCGGCAGGATCGCCAGGTTCGCCGCCGCGAACACCGCCGCGAGCAGCAGCTTCACCGTGGGACGCGGCCGGGAGTCGAAGGCGTCTCTGAGGAGGAACGGGAAGAGTCCGTAGAAGCCGAACGTGCACCCGATGGCAACGGCCGCGGCCCATGGGGGGACCGTGCCCTCCGCCACCGCCGCGAGGGTGAACACGATGGAGAGGATGGCGACGAACACCACCATCCCGTCCATCCAGTAGATCAGGATCTTCCGTGCCGTGTCCGGCCGGGCCGCCATCGCCCCTCCCCCCACTGACAGAAGCCTCCTGGTGCCCAGAATCCTATAGTCAGGGGCCTCGCAGAATCCGCGCCACATCAGGTGACGGCGGCACGCCGCGTAGCGACAGCCAGGCCAGCCCGTGACGGGCGGCGTAGCCCGCGAGCGTGCGGGCGTCGAGCTCGCTCAGATCGCCCTTGCCCGCCAGCACCGGGGTCAGGGCGATGCGCCGCCACGCCTGCCCGCGGTCCGGCAGGTCCTGGGCCTGGGCGATCTGGTCCTTGGCCAGCTGGACGGCCGCCGCCAGCCGGCGCAGGCGGCCGCTGGGAGCCGTGTGGGACTCCATGTCGGCCAGCACGTTCACGGTGCCGATCTCCGCGCCGGCCTTGTGGGTGGTACGCAGCATCGCCACGTCGGCGGCGTTCAGCCCGTACGGTCTCAGCGGGAGCGTGAAGCTGACCCGCAGCGGTCGCTCGCGCTGCATGGCGCGGATGGCCCGGGCCCTGCGCAGCACCGCGGCGCCGTCCTCGCTGTCGCGGACCTCGAAGTCGACGGCCTTGGCGTCGAACGCGCCGACCACCCTGCGGTAGGCGGCGGCGAGCCCGCCCGGCCTGGTGCAGGTCACCGCCAGTTCCTCGACGCCAGGCCCGCCGAACGTGGGAGCGGCGTCACCGCCCAGCGCCCTCAGCCGGCCGATCCTGTTCGCCACCGGGTTGTCGCCGGGATCGAGCGGATCACCGCGGTCGGCGTCGGGGGCGGGCGGATCACCGCGGTCGGCGTCGGGGGCGGGCGGATCACCGCGGTCGGCGTCGGGGGCGGGCGGATCGCCGCCGTCGGCGTCCGGGTGGAGCGTTGCCCGCGGGCCTGCCCATTTCGGGGCGCAGCCGTCGTCGCCGCCCGCGACGAGGTGGCCCAGCAGGTAGTGGCGCACGCCGGTGCGGCGGGACTCGGCGGACAGGTCGAAGTCCGGCTCGCGAGCCGTGTCGACGAAGCCCACGAACGGGACCTTCCGCTCCGGGACCGCCGCGGACGAGACGCTGGGGGAGGGCTGCGCGACCGGCGGCTGCCTCACGGGAGGTGGCGGGGAGGCGGCACCCGCGGGGAGGAATCGAATCGCGACGCCCGTGGCGGCGACGAGCGCGAGCCCGCCGAGGACCGCAAGAGGGCGGGGGAGTGTGCCAGGTTCCCTCTTATGCCGCGGCATAGGATACCCCATGTGATCGAATGACTACTTAGCGTGCTTGGCGTGCACGTTAGCAAGCGTTCCCACCACGGCGCGGGTCTTTTCCGGTTCGCGTCCGATGTGTGCGGATAATGTGGTCATGAAGTTGCGGATCTTCACCGAGCCCCAGCAGGGCGCCACATATGACGACCTGCTCGCCGTCGCCCAGGCCGCCGAGCGCCTTGGGTTCGACGCGTTCTTCCGGTCCGACCACTACCAGCGCATCGGCCCCGGCGACCCGGGTCCGGGCTCGACCGACGCCTGGATCACGCTCGCCGGCCTGGCCAGGGAGACCTCGCGGATCCGGTTGGGCACGCTCGTGACGCCGGCCACGTTCCGGTTGCCGGGGCCGCTGGCGATCAGCGTCGCGCAGGTGGACCAGATGAGCGGCGGCCGGGCCGAGCTGGGCTTCGGCACCGGCTGGTACGACGGGGAGCACTCCGCGTACGGCATCCCGTTCCCGCCGACCGGAGAGCGGTTCGGGCGGTTCGAGGAGCAATTGGAGATCATCACCGGATTGTGGACCGCGGAGAAGAGTTACTCGTTCGAGGGCAGCTACTACCGGCTCGTGGACTCGCCCGCGCTGCCGAAGCCGGTGCAGCGGCCCCGGCCGCCGGTGATCATCGGCGGGTTCGGCGCCAAGCGCACGCCGCGGCTGGCGGCCACGTACGCCGACGAGTACAACGTGCCGTTCCGTACCCTTGACGACACCGCCGAGGCGTTCGACCGGGTACGCGCGGCGTGCGAGACGGCCGGCCGCACCATCAAGCTGTCGGTGGCCCAGACCACCGTCGTGGGCGCCGACCGGGCGGAGGTCGAGCGGCGCGCGGCCGCCATCGGCGAGAATCCCGACACCTTGAGCGTGGGCGGCCTGGCCGGCACCCCGGCGGAGGTCGTGGAGAAGATCGGCAAGTTCGCCGAGCTGGGCGCCGAGCGGGTCTACCTGCAGATCCTGGACCTGGGCGACCTCGACCACCTGGAGCTCATCGCGGCCGAGGTGCTGCCGCACGTGTAAGCACCTGTAAGTAATCATTGGCGGGGCTTCGCGGCGTTACGGCAGACTTGGGGCGTGCTGCTGACGATCACGACCACCGCGAGTCCCGCCACCGACCTCGGCTTTCTTCTGCACAAGCATCCCGGACGCGTGCAGGGGTTCAGCCAGTCGTTCGGCACGGCCACGGTGTTCTACCCCGAGGCGGGCGATGAGCGCTGCACGGCGGCGCTCATGCTGGAGGTCGACCCGATCGCGCTGGTCAGGTCGCGTGGCAAGGGCTCGCCCGACTTCAGCCTGTCGCAGTACGTCAACGATCGCCCCTACGCGGCGTCCTCTCTGCTGGCCGTGGCGCTGGGGGACGTGTTCCGCACCGCACGGGCCGGGCGGTGCAAGGCCCGGCCGGAGCTGCCCGGCCAGGTGCTGCCCCTGGAGCTGCGGCTGCCCGCGCTGCCCTGCCGGGGTGGGCCCGACCTGGCGCGGCGGTTGTTCGAGCCGCTCGGGTGGGAGGTCGAGGCGCAGGCGCTGCCGCTCGACGAGGGTTTCCCGGAGTGGGGCGAGTCGCGCTATGTGGGGCTCACGCTGCGCGGCGCGACCCGGCTGGCCGACGCGCTCAACCACCTCTACGTGCTGCTGCCCGTGCTCGACGACGGCAAGCACTACTGGATCGCGCCCGACGAGGTCGACAAGCTGATCAGGGCCGGCGAGGGCTGGCTGGGCGGGCACCCGGAACGCGGGCTGATCGCCCGGCGCTACCTGGGCCGGCGCTGGTCCCTCGCCCGCACGGCGCTGGCCAGGCTGGCCGAGCTCGGTGACGAGACGGAGGAGGAGCTGGAGCCCGCGGTCGCGGAGGAGGCGCCTGCCGAGGAGACCGCCGCCGACGAGCTGGCCACCGCCTTGTCCGAAGCCCACGCCGACGGCGTGCATGGCAGCACGTCACAGGGGACGGAGGTCAGTGGGGATGCGCGCGCGGAGGGCGTGCGGGCGCCTGATACCGCGGCCGAGGTGGCGGGGACCGAGGGGAGCGAGCCCAAGGGCAAGTCGCTCAGCGTCCGGCGACGCGAAGCCGTGCTGGCCAAGCTCGAAGAGCTCGGCGCGGTCAGCGTGATCGACCTGGGCTGCGGCCAGGGCGAGCTGGTCGGCGCGCTGCTGGCCAGGCCCAGGTTCGCCAGGGTCGCCGGCATGGACGTCTCGTCGATGGCGCTCACCATCGCCGCGCGCAAGCTGCGCCTCGACCGCATGCCCGACGCCAAGCGCGCCCGCCTCACCCTGTTCCAGGGCGCGCTCACGTACACCGACAAGCGGCTCCAGGGCTATGACGCCGCCGTGCTCATGGAGGTGATCGAGCACGTCGACCCGCCCCGCCTGACCGCGCTCGAACGCGTCGTGTTCGGCCACGCCAAGCCCGCGCACGTGCTCGTCACCACCCCCAACATCGAGCACAACGTCCGCTACGAGTTCCTGACCGGCCTGCGCCACCCCGACCACCGCTTCGAGTGGACCCGCGCCGAGTTCGCCGCCTGGGCGACCCGGGTGGCCGCCGAGCACGGCTACCACGTCGCCTTCGAGCCGGTCGGCGACGACGATCCCGAGGTCGGCCCGCCCACCCAGATGGGAGTGTTCATCCGTGATCAGCGTTCCTGAGCTGTCCCTCGTGGTGCTGGTCGGCGTCTCCGGCAGCGGCAAGTCCACGTTCGCGCGCAAACACTTCAAGCCCACGCAGGTCATCTCCTCCGACTTCTGCCGCGGCCTGGTCGCCGACGACGAGAACGACCAGGCGGCCACCCCGGCCGCGTTCGAGCTGCTGCACCACATCGTCGGCGTGCGCCTGTCCAGGGGCCTGCTCACCGTGGTCGACGCCACCAACGTCCAGTACGCCGCCCGCAGGAGCCTCATCGACCTGGCCAGGAAGCACGACGTGCTGGCCGACGCGATCGTGCTCGACGTGCCGGAGGAGGTGGCGATCGAGCGCAACGCCGTCCGCCCCGACCGCGACTTCGGCCCCGGTGTGGTGATCCGCCAGCGCAAGGACCTGCGCCGCTCGCTCGGCAAGATCTCCGGCGACGGCTTCAGGAAGGTCCACGTGCTGCGCGGCCTCGACGAGGTCGACAACGCGGTGATCACGTACGAGAAGGCGTGGTCGGACCTGACCGAGCTGACCGGCCCGTTCGACATCATCGGCGACGTGCACGGCTGCCGCGCGGAGCTGGAGACCCTGCTGCGCGACCTCGGCTGGGAGGGCGCCAGGCACCCGGAAGGCCGGACCGCGGTGTTCGTCGGCGACCTGGTGGACCGCGGCCCCGACACACCGGGCGTGCTGCGGCTGGTGATGGACATGGTCGAGGCGGGCACCGCGATCTGCGTGGCGGGCAACCACGAGCAGAAGCTGGTGCGCGCGCTGAACGGCCGCAACGTCAAGACCACCCACGGCCTGCAGGAGTCGCTCGACCAGCTCGCCGCCCAGCCGCCCGAGTTCGTCGAGCGGGCCAAGCGGTTCATGGACGGCCTGCTCAGCCACTACCGTCTCGACGGCGGCCGGCTGGTGGTCGCGCACGCCGGGCTCAAGGAGGCCTACCACGGGCGCGCCTCCAAGCGGGTGCGCTCGTTCGCCCTGTACGGCGACACCACCGGCGAGACCGACGAATACGGCCTGCCGGTCCGCCTGCCGTGGGCCGAGGAATACCGCGGCCGCGCCATGGTCGTCTACGGCCACACGCCCACGCTCCGTCCGGAGTGGATCAACAACACGATCTGCCTCGACACCGGCTGCGTCTTCGGCGGCCACCTGACCGCGCTGCGTTACCCCGAGCGCCAGATCGTCCAGGTCCGAGCGGAGAAGGTCTGGTACGCGCCGACGAAGCCGCTCGGCGCCGGCGTCCGCGACCCCGGCATGCTGGACGTCAACGACGTGATCGGCACCCGGCACGTGGAGACCAGGTTCGGCACCCGGGTCAAGGTCCTGGAGGAGAACGCGGCCGCGGCCCTGGAGGTCATGAGCCGCTTCGCGGTGGACCCGCGCTGGCTGGTCTACCTGCCGCCCACCATGGCGCCGCCGGAGACCTCCCGGCTCGACGGCTACCTGGAGCACCCGCACGAGGCGTTCGAGGAGTTCGCCGCCGCCGGGGTGCGCGAGGTCGTGTGCGAGGAGAAGCACATGGGCTCGCGGGCCGTCGCCGTGCTGGCCAGGACCCCGGAGGCGGCCGCGGCCCGGTTCGGGGTGACCGACGGCGGCACCGGCGCCGTCTACACGCGGACCGGGCGGCCGTTCTTCGCCGACACGGGTCCGCTCGTCGAAGGGCTGCGTGCGGCCTGCGAGCCGCTGTGGGCCGAGCTCGGCTCCGACTGGGTGGCGCTCGACTGCGAGCTGCTGCCCTGGTCCGCCAAGGCCGGCGACCTCATCAGGAGCCAGTACGCCTCCGTCGGCGCGGCCGCCCGAGCCGCGCTGCCCGAGGCGGTACAGGCCTTGGAGGCGGCGGCCGAGCGCGGGCTGGATGTGGGCGATCTGCTGCACCGCACCCGCCGCCGTTCCCGCAACGCTGCCCTGTTCCGCGACGCCTATGCGCGTTACTGCTGGCCGGTCGACGGGCTGGAGGGCATCAAGCTGGCGCCGTTCCAGATTCTCGCCTGCGAGGGCCGGGCCACGGCGCTGGAGCCGCACGCCTGGCACCTGAACACGCTGGCGCTGCTCGACTCGCCGCTGATCGCCGCGACCCGCCACGTGGTCGTCGACCTGGGCTCGCCGCAGTCCAGGGCCGAGGCGACCGCCTGGTGGGAGTCGATGACGGCGGCCGGGGGCGAGGGCATGGTGGTCAAGCCGGCCGCGTACGCGCCCGGCCGGGTGCAGCCCGGGGTCAAGGTCCGCGGCCGCGAATACCTGCGGATCATCTACGGCCCTGACTACACCGAGTCGCTCGACGTGCTGCGCAGGCGGTTCCTCGGCAAGAAACGCTCGCTGGCGCTGCGCGAGTACGCGCTGGGCCTGGAGGCGCTGTCGCGGCTGGCGGACGGTGAGCCGGCGTGGCGGGTGCACGAGCCGGTCTTCGCCGTGCTGGCCCTGGAGTCGGAGCCGGTGGACCCGCGCCTGTAAAGCTTGGGTAAGCCGGGCGGTACGTCGGTGACGTGCGGGTATGTCCCGACTTCCAGGGGAAGGGACCGGCATTGGCGACGCAGCGCACGCACCACGAGCACCTGGGCCACGTGCTCTTCATCACGGCTGCCGCGGCCATCGGCGGGTTCCTGTTCGGGTACGACAGCGCCGTCATCAACGGCGCGGTCGTCGGGATCCGCAAGCACTTCGGCGTCGGGCCGGTCGAGATCGGGTTCGTGGTGGCCATCGCGCTGCTCGGGTCCGCCGCGGGCGCGTGGACGGGTGGCCGGCTCGCCGACCGGCTCGGGCGCACCAGGTCCATGCAGGTGGCGGCGCTGCTGTTCGCGGCCAGCTCGTTCGGGCAGATGTTGCCGTTCGCGGTCTGGGATCTCGCGGTGTGGCGGGTGATGGCGGGCTTCGCGATCGGCATGGCCTCGGTCCTGGCGCCCGCGTACATCGCCGAGGTGGCGCCGGCGGCCTACCGGGGCCGGCTGGGCTCGCTCCAGCAGCTGGCCATCGTCCTCGGCATCGCGGTCTCACAGCTGGTCAACTACTTGATCGCCTGGCTGGCCGGCGGCGACGTCAACAACCATCTGGGTCCGCTGGAGGCGTGGCAGTGGATGCTGGGCGCCTGCGCGGTGCCCGCCGTGATATACCTGCTGTTCGCCATGATCATCCCCGAGTCGCCCCGCTACCTGGTCATGAGGGGGCGGACCAGGCGGGCGCGGGAGGTGCTGGCCGAGGTCGAGGGCGACGGCGTGGACATCGACGCGCGCATCTCGGAGATCCAGCACGTGCTCCGGACCCAGCGCGTGCCGGGCATGAAGGACCTGCGCGGGCCGGCGCTCGGGCTGCTGCCGATCGTCTGGATCGGCATCGCTCTGTCGATCTTCCAGCAGTTCGTCGGCATCAACGTGATCTTCTATTACTCGACCGTGTTGTGGCAGTCGGTCGGCATCAACCAGGCCGACTCCCTGCTGATCAGCTTCTCCAGCTCGATCATCAACATCATCGGCACCTTCATCGCGATCTCGCTCGTGGACAAGATCGGCCGCAGGCCGCTGCTCATGATCGGCTCGGCCGGGATGGCGGTCTCGCTGGCCACCGCGGCATGGGCGTTCAGCGCGGCCAGGGTCGCCGCTGGCGCGGTCTCGTTGCCAGACCCGCAGGGGCCGATCGCGCTGATCGCCGCCAACGTGTTCGTGTTGTTCTTCGCGTTGTCGTGGGGCGTGGTGGTGTGGGTGCTGCTGGGCGAGATGTTCCCGAACCGCATCCGCGCCGCCGCCCTGGGCCTCGCCGCCGCGGCCCAGTGGATCGCCAACTGGGCGATCACGGTGTCGTTCCCGGCCCTGTCGGCGTGGAACCTGCCGCTCACGTACGCCGGGTACGCGTTCTTCGCGCTGCTGTCGTTCCTCTTCGTGGCGAAATGGGTCAGGGAGACCAAAGGCCGCAAACTCGAGGAGATGGGTTAACCTTCAGGGCGTGATCGACGACGTCCTCGGCCCGTCGCTCGACGTGCTCTTCTGCGGCATCAACCCCGGCCTCATGTCCGAGGCCACCGGGCACCACTTCGCCCGGCCCGGCAACCGGTTCTGGCCGGCGCTGCATCTTTCCGGGTTCACGCCGCGCCTGCTCGCACCCGCAGAGCAGCACCTGCTGCCCTCGTACGGGCTGGGCATCACGAACATCGTGCCTCGCGCGAGCGCCAAGGCGTCGGAGCTGACCAGGGAAGAGCTGGTCGAAGGCGGTGCCGCGCTGGCGTCGAAGGTCACCGAGGCCGGCCCGAAGGTGCTGGCCGTGCTCGGCGTCTCCGCGTACCGCACCGCCTTCCTGCGGCCCAAGGCGCGGATCGGGCCGCAGGGAGAGACGGTGGGCGGGGCCAGGATCTGGGTGCTGCCCAATCCGAGCGGGCTCAACGCCCACTGGACCCTGGCCACCATCGCCGGCGAGATGGGACGCCTGCGCGCCTCACTCGCTTAGCGCTTCATCGGGCCGCGAAGTCCTGAGTCCAGTAGATCGGGCCCTGGGAGCTCTTGGCCGCGCCGACGCCGATCAGGTTGAACCGGCAGTTCATGATGTTGGCGCGGTGCCCGGAGCTGTTCATCCAGGCCTGGACCACGGCGGCGGGCGAGGGCTGGCCGAAGGCGATGTTCTCCGCCCAGGCCGATCCTCCGGTGAAACCGGCCGCCTTGATGCGGTCGGTGAAGCTGCGGCCGTCCTTGGAGGTGTGGTCGAAGTGGCCGGTCTTCGCCATGTCCTGGGAGTGGCCGAAGGCGGCCGCCCGCAGCTGCGGGTCGTGCTTGAGCGGCCCGCAGCCGCCCTTGGCCCGCTCGGCGTTGGTCAGCCGGACGACCTCGTTCTCCTCGGCCGTGCCCACCGTCCCGGTCGACGGGGCCGGGGTGGGGGAGCCCGACGGCGTGGGGGTGGGTGTGCCGCTGTCCGGGGAGCAGGACAGCCTGGCCGCCCTGGACTTGGCGATGGTGCGGCCGCGAAGGTCGGTGGCGGTCGCGTAGTAGACGCCGGGCGCGCAGTCCACCGCGACCTTGACGCGGCCGTTCCTGGTGGCCCCGCTCTTGACCACGGGGTCGCGGCCGGGGACGGCGCGCATGATGCGGATGCGCAGCAGGGCGGGTGAGAAACAGCCGCGGCGGGCGGCGAAGGATTCGATCTTCAATGCGGTGTTGAGCCGGGGCTTGGCCACGCTCACGCGGCACCTGGCGGCCTCCGACGCCGTCGCGGCCTCGGCCGCCGTGAGCGGCGTGCAGAGCGCCGCCAGACTCGCGAGGCCGGCGAGTACCCCAAGGGGTCTACGCATAGGGGGTTTCCTCCAGTTGCGGTAGACGCTGGATGGCTCCGCATTCTGTCGGGACCGCAACCAATTTGTCATCGAATCCGCAATATTCGGGTGATGTGGAGGTAAACCAAAGTGATCGTTGAAGCGTCTGCGCAGGCCTATCGGCTGGTCCTGGTGACCGGACCGAAACCCGCTGTGGTGCTGTGACGTTCGCCACCCGCCTCCGATCGGCATGCCCGGACATGCGAAAAGCCGCCCGGCGGGGGTGTCCCGCCGGGCGGCTCTCAAGTGTCGGGTGGTTCCCCCGATGCGGGCGCGTGAAGATCGCGCCACACCCCCGGCTCAACGAAGACAGCCAAGGGTTCCCCGCCCCCGCCCGGCTCATGACCGGACGGGCGCGCGGGAAGATCTATTTGGCGAGCAGCGAACGCAGCACGTACTGCATGATGCCGCCGTGCCGGTAGTAGTCGGCCTCACCGGGCGTGTCGATGCGGACCACCGCGTCGAACTCGACATCGCCGGCCTTGACGTGCACCGTCTGCGGGATGCCGCCCTTGTTGAGCTCCTCGACACCCGAGATGTCGAACGTCTCCTCGCCCGTCAGCCCCAGCGTCTCGGCCGAGGCGCCTTCCGGGAACTGCAGCGGCAGCACGCCCATGCCGATGAGGTTGGAGCGGTGGATCCGCTCGTACGACTCCGCGATGACCGCCCGCACGCCCAGCAGCGCCGTGCCCTTGGCGGCCCAGTCGCGCGAGGAGCCCGAGCCGTATTCCTTGCCCGCCAGCACCACGAGCGGCGTGCCCGCGGCCGCGTAGTTGACCGAGGCGTCGTAGATGAACGACACCGGCCCGTCGGGCTGGGTGAAGTCGCGGGTGTAACCGCCCTCGGTGCCCGGGGCGATCTGGTTGCGCAGGCGGATGTTGGCGAACGTGCCCCTGATCATCACCTCGTGGTTGCCGCGCCGCGAGCCGTAGGAGTTGAAGTCCTTGACCTCGACCCCGTTGGCCTGCAGGTATTGCGCGGCCGGGGTGCCGACCTTGATGGAGCCGGCCGGCGAGATGTGGTCGGTGGTGACCGAGTCGCCCACCTTGACCAGCACGCGGGCGCCGCTGATGTCCGTGACCGCCTCGGGCTTCTCCGGCATGCCGTCGAAGTAGGGGGCCTTGCGGACGTAGGTGGAGTCCGGGTCCCACTCGAAGGTGTTGCCGGTCGGGATCGGCAGCGAGCGCCAGTGGTCGTCGCCCTTGAACACGTCGGCGTAGTCACGCTCGAACATGTCGCGGCCGATGGAGGAGTTGACCACGGCGGAGATCTCCTCCGGCGACGGCCAGATGTCCTTGAGGTAGACCGGCTCGCCGTCGGTGCCGACGCCGAGCGGCTCGGTGTCGAGGTCGATGTCCATCGTCCCGGCCAGCGCGTACGCCACCACGAGCGGCGGCGAGGCCAGGTAGTTCATCTTGACGTCGGGGTTGATGCGGCCCTCGAAGTTGCGGTTGCCCGACAACACGGCCGTGACCGCGAGGTCGTTGGCCTGGATGGCCTCGGAGATCTCCGGCGGCAGCGGCCCCGAGTTGCCGATGCAGGTGGTGCACCCGTAGCCGACCAGGTTGAAGCCGATCTTGTCGAGGTACGGCTGCAGGCCGGAACGCTCGAAGTAGCCGGTGACCACCTGCGAGCCCGGGGCCAGCGAGGTCTTGACCCACGGCTTGCGGGTCAGGCCCTTCTCCACGGCGTTGCGGGCCAGCAGCGCCGCGCCGAGCATGACGAAGGGGTTGGAGGTGTTGGTGCACGAGGTGATCGCGGCGATCGAGACGATGCCGTGGTCGATCTCGAACGACGTGCCGTCGGCCAGCGTGACCGGGACCGGCTTGTGCGGCCGGCCGCCGTTGGCCGCGGCGTTGGAGGCGGGCGCGTCGGAGGCGGGGAACGACTCCTCGCCCTCCTCGTCGTCCGACACGTAGTTCTGCACGTCGTGGCGCCAGGTGCTCTTGGCGGCCGACAGCGCGATGCGGTCCTGCGGGCGCTTGGGCCCGGCGATGGACGGGACGACAGTGGCCAGGTCGAGCTCGATGTATTCGGAGAACTCCGGCTCGGGCGCGGAGGGGTCGAGCCAGAGGCCCTGGGCCTTGGCGTACGCCTCGACGAGCGCGATCTGCTCCTCGCTGCGGCCGGTCAGCCGCAGGTAGTCGACGGTCTGGCCGTCGATCGGGAAGATGGCGCAGGTGGAGCCGAACTCGGGGCTCATGTTGCCGATCGTGGCCCGGTCGGCCAGCGGCACGGACGCCACGCCCTCGCCGTAGAACTCCACGAACTTGCCGACCACGCCGTGCTTGCGCAGGATCTCGGTGATCGTCAGGACCAGGTCGGTGGCGGTGGCGCCGGCCGGCAGCTGGCCGTTGAGCTTGAAGCCGACCACCCGCGGGATCAGCATGGAGATCGGCTGGCCGAGCATCGCAGCCTCGGCCTCGATGCCGCCGACGCCCCAGCCCAGGACGCCGATGCCGTTTTCCATGGTGGTGTGGGAGTCGGTGCCGACGCAGGTGTCGGGGTAGGCCTTGCCGTCGCGGGTCATGACCACGCGGGCCAGGTGCTCGATGTTGACCTGGTGGACGATGCCGGTGCCGGGCGGCACGACCTTGAACTCGTCGAAGGCCGTCTGGCCCCAGCGCAGGAACTGGTAACGCTCGCGGTTGCGCTCGTATTCGCGCTCCACGTTGCGCTGGAAGGCGTCGGGGTGGCCGAAGAAGTCGACGATGACCGAGTGGTCGATGACCATCTCGGCGGGCGCCAGCGGGTTGATGCGGGCCGGGTCGCCGCCGAGGTCGCGGACCGCCTCCCGCATGGTGGCCAGGTCGACCACGCACGGCACGCCGGTGAAGTCCTGCATGATGACGCGCGCGGGGGTGAACTGGATCTCCACGCTCGGCGTCGCCTTGGGGTTCCACGAGCCGAGTGCACGGATGTGATCGGCGGTGATGTTGGCGCCGTCCTCGGTGCGGAGGAGGTTCTCCAGCAGGATCTTCAGGCTGTACGGGAGGCGTGCGGCGCCCTCGACGGCATCCAGCCGGAAAATCTCGTATGACGCGTCGCCGACGCGTAGCGTGTCACGGCTGCCGAAGCTGTTCGCGGACACGGTGATTCGCCTCCTCCATCAGACAGGGTTCCAGAGCAAATCCTGCCGCACTCCCGGAATGGCAAGCACGTTAGGTGAGCCTAACTAGCAGGCGGCGGGGCACTGCGGCAGGTGTCTCGACGTCAAGATATCTCTAGAGTATCTCGACATCAAGTTAAATGGGCGCCAGGCGCCAGAACAGCAGTCCGACGATCGCGACCGACAGGATCGGCGCCAGGATCTTCTGTTCGAACTTCTTGCCCGTCTTGATGCCGATCTTCCACGGCAACATGAACTTCGCCCCCAGCGGCCACAACACCGGGCATCCCCGCTCGGTCATGCAGTCGCCCACGACGTGGATGAGGCAGCCGATCCCCACGGCCAGTCCCAGCCACGCGTACCCGACGGACAGCGAGAGGAATACAGCGTAGAGCCCGGCGGTCAGCCCCACATTGATCATGGCGGAGCCCACCTTGTTGCCCGGGATCCCCACGCCCACCGCACGCAGCGCGAGGCCGATGAGCAGCACGACCATGATGTCGCGGCCGATGGGATAGGTGTTGGCCAGCCAGTGCGCCGCGAACCCCATCGCCACGGCGAAGACCAGCGAGTGCGTGGCACCGCGGTGCCCGCCGCTGATCCATGACACGGCCTTGCTGAGCGCCCATGTGACCGGCCCGAACGTCTGGGCGATGGTCGCGCTCGGGTGGTCGAGGTCGGGCAGCATCGCTGCCCCCGCGCAGACGATGGCCCCCGCGATCAGCTCGGCGGGGCTTAACGCGCCCGCCATGATCCCTGTCTCGATGAACCGGGAGGATTCGGTCAGCAGCGGCAGTGCGGCGAATGCCGGCGCCAGTCCCAGCCAGGCGATGGCCCCCGTCATCGCGTGCGTGTGCCCCATCATGATCGGGACTGTACGGCAAAGAGGCCCTTTACGTGGTGAAGGCATGCCGTGGGGCGGTGAGTGCGCGGACGGAAACGTCCGGAAACGCAGACGAGGTCGTCTCCGCGGCGACAGCACCCCCCAGCCCTGCCGACGCGGAACGACCTCGTCTGCTCTGAACAACGACGCCCTCCCCAATCCTGTTCCCGGATTCCGCAACTTTTTCGTGATCTGAATCACTCCCGGGCGGCGGTTGCTAAAGACACACTATCGATATATCTTTGACGCATCGAGAACGGATCACGATATAGGGAGAAAACTATGAGTTCCGCACACACAGCAGGCGGGCCCTGGTCCGCGAGCTCAGGCATCCATGAGTACAAGCGGGCCGCCCGCGAGGCGTTCAAGGCCCTGTCCGACGCCTTCGAGCAGATGGGCGGCCGGCACCACCACCACGAGCACCGGGAGCGCGGCCGGCGGGGCGGCCCCCCTGGGCCGTTCCCGTTCGACTTCGGTCGCGGCCCCTGGGGCGGCGGTCCCGGCGGGCCGTGGGGCGGTCACCGCGGCTGGGGAGGCAGAGGCCGCAAGGCCAAGCGGGGCGACGTGCGCGCCGCGATCCTGGCCCTGCTCTCCGAGGAGCCGCGCAACGGCTACCAGATCATCCAGGAGATCGCCGAACGCAGCGAGGGCGGCTGGAAGCCCAGCCCGGGGGCCGTCTACCCGGCGCTGCAGCAGCTCACCGACGAGCGCCTGGTGATCTCGGAGGAGAGCGAAGGGCGCAAGACCTTCCGCCTCACCGAGGAGGGCCGCGCCTACATCGAGGCGCACGCCGACGAGACCCGCGCCCCGTGGGACGAGATGCGCCCGGACATCGACGACAACACTGCCGATCTCTGGCACATCGCCCGCCAGTCGGCCTTCGCGATGATGCAAATTCTCCAGACCGGGAACGACGCACAAATCCGCGAAGCGCGTAAGACTTTGGTAGAGACCCGGCGCAAGCTCTACCAGATCCTGGCCGACGGCGAACCGGGCGACGAGTGACCGGATTTGGGGGCGCGGTTATGGATCGTGACGACCTCCGCATCGGCGACGCCGAGCGCGAGCAGACGATGGCCGCCCTGCGTGAGCACTTCGCGCAGGGCCGCCTGACCCATGAGGAGCTCGACGAGCGGCTCGACCGGACGCTGGCCGCCAAGACGGGCCGCGACCTCACCCAGGTCACGGCCGACCTGCCCGGTCACCAGCCGACCCCGGCGCGCGCGGTGGACGACTGGCGCGAGTCGATGATGGCGAACCGGCACCAGGTCGAGGCCATGCGGCAGGCCCACAGGGACATGCGGCGGCAGTGGCACCACCACGGGCATCCGTGGAGGCGCCACCACCGCGGCCCGCACCCGTTCGTCGGCGTGCTGTTCGCGTTCATGCTGCTGAGCCTGATCTTCGGGTTCGGCGTCTTCAAAGTGCTGTTCGTGGTGTGGCTCGGCGCGATGCTCTTCAGCCTGGTCCACCGGCGTTTCCACCACCGCGGCTGAGGGCCTGTCCGGATCGTCTTTTTGGGCCTTGACCCTATTCAGGGTTCACCTGATGATCTGGGCGGGTCTTCAGCACGCGAAGGGACGCCGCATGACCGAGCAGGGCACTCCGGTCAACCCGTTCGCCGCCGTCGCGCACGCCGACGGCCACGTCCTGGACGCGGCGGAATACCGATCGTGGTTCGACCGCGACCACGCCGCGCACACCGAACCCATGTGGAAGCTCGAGCGTGCCCAGACCTTCTACGAGCCTGACGTCGCGAGCTGGCGGGCCATGATGGACGGCGACTGGGCGGGGTCGCTGGCCATGGCCGAGCGTATGGCGGGGACGCTGGAGGACTATTTCCGCAGCCGCGTCCCGGTCCGCCGGGTACGGGTGGCGGAGTTCCCGATCACCGCGTACCTGCAGTGGGAGATGCACGTCCTGGCCGTGCGCGCCCGGGCGGGCTCGCCCTGCCGCGTGGTGCCCGCCGCGCGGGTCGCGGCCCTCGACCCGCTGCCCGAGCTGGTGATCTTCTCGCCGTCCCTGATGTACGAGGTGCTCTACGACCGCTATGGCGGCTGCCGCGGCGGGAGGCGGATCGGCGACCCCGGTGTCGTGGGCCCCTGCCTGCGTGCCGTCCGGGAGCTCTACACCGCGGGCGAGGACGTGCTCTCCTTCTGCGAGCGGGAGATCGCGCCGCTGCCGCCGCCGATGATCACGGACGAGATGCGGGCCGCGGTGCCCGCGTACGGGCACCGCACGGAGGAGTTCAGGGTCTGACGGCCTCGTTCACACAGCGCAGCACGGGGAAGCCTGTCGTGCAGCGGACGGTAGGTCAAGGAGTTCTCCTCAGCAGGTTTCGAGCTGGGCGCAGGCCACGAAATGCCCCGGTTCGGCCTCCAGCAGCCCCCCTGTCCCACCACGCGCGTGGTAGAGGCAGGTGTCCACGGCCGCGGCGTCGGCCCACTCCTCGTGCAGGCGCGGCACCGCCGACAGCAGCTCGCGCGTGTACGGGTGCAGCGGGTCGCCGAAGACCTTGTCCGTCAGCCCCATCTCCACCACGGCGCCCTTGCGCAGCACCACCGTGCGCTCGGCGAGGTAGTTGCCGAGCGACAGGTCGTGCGTGATGTACAGCACGCCGAGACCCCTGGTCTTCAGCTCGGCCAGCAGGTTGAGCACGTCGATGCGGGTGGAGGCGTCCAGCATGCTGGTGATCTCGTCGGCCACCAGCAGCTTGATGTCCAGCAGCAACGCGCGGGCGATGAGCAGGCGCTGCAGCTGGCCGCCGCTGAGCTGGTGCGGGTACTTGCCGAGCACCTGGTCGGAGTTGAGCCGCACGTCGCGCAGCGCCGCGCGCACCCGCTCGGCCCACTCCGGCTCGGGCACCGCCGGGTAGTAGGACTCCTTGATCATGGCGAACACCCGGTCGGCCTTGAACACGGGGTTGAACGAGCTGAACGGGTCCTGGAAGATCCCCTGGACGTGGCGGTAGTACTCCTTGGCGCCGCGCACCGGCCGGCCGTCGAACGTGATCGAGCCGCTGGTCACCGAGTTCAGCCCGAGGATCATGCGGCCGATCGTGCTCTTGCCGCTGCCGCTCTCCCCGATCAGGGACACGACCTCGCCGGGCACCACGTCGAAGCTGACGCTCCGCACGGCCGCGACGGTCTTGCCGCCGAAGGCGCCGACCCTGAATTCCTTGGTGACGTCGTCGAGTCTCAGCATCATGCCTTCCAGCAGGCGACGTGGTGGGCGGGCGCGACCTCGGCCACCGGCGGCTCCTCGGCGCACTCGTCCCCGGCGAGCGGGCAGCGGTCGCGGAAGCGGCAGCCGGCCGGCGGGTGCAGCAGCGACGGCGGGCTGCCGGCGATGCCCTCCAGCCGCCGCTCGGAGTATCGGACGCCGACCTCGGGCAGGGAGTCGAGGAGCAACCTCGTGTACGGGTGCCGCGGCGCCTTGACGACCACGTCCGCGGGCGCCTTCTCGGCCAGCTTGCCCGCGTACATGACCATGATCGTGTCGGCGATGTGGTGGGTGAGCGCGATGTCGTGGGTCACGAAGATCATGCTCTTGACGTAGCCGCTGTCGCGGAAGCCGAGCAGGGCGCGGGCGACAGCCTTCTGGGTGGAGACGTCCAGCGCGGAGGTGACCTCGTCGGCGATCAGCAGGGACGGGTCGAGCAGGGTGGAGATGACCATCACCATGCGCTGCTTCATGCCGCCCGACAACTCGATCGGGTAGCGGTCCAGCACCTCGCGGGGCAGCCCGACCTGATCCATCCGGCGTTCCAGCTCGGCGGCGTCCAGCGTCGCGCCCCGCGACTTGAGCAGCTCCGTCACCATCTTGCGGATCTTGCGGGTGGGGTTGAGCGCGCTCATGGCGTACTGCGGGATGAGGGAGACCTCCTTGAAGCGGAAGTCGTTCATCCTGCGGTCGTCGCCGATCGGCAGCTCCTTGCCGTCGAGCTCCACCCGGCCGTCCACGTGGTGCATGCGGCCGTCCATGCGGATGAGGCTCTTGCCCAGCGTGCTCTTGCCGCACCCGGACTCCCCGACCAGGCCGAGGATCTCGCCGTCGCCGAGGTCGAAGGACATGCCGTCGAGGGCGCGTACCTCGCCCTTCAGCGTCCTGTAGTGGACGCGCAGCTCGCTGACCCGCAGACTCATGTCTCCCTCAGCTTCGGGTTGAAGACCTCGTCGAGGCCGACGTTGGCCACGTACAGGGCGCCCACGATGGCCGTGATGGCCGCGCCCGGCGGCACGAACCACCACCACATCCCTAACTGCAGGGCGCTCCACTGGGTGGCGTTCTGCAGCATCAACCCCAGCGAGACCCCCTCGCTGGGGCCGAGGC
This sequence comes from Nonomuraea polychroma, assembly GCF_004011505.1. Taxonomy (NCBI): domain Bacteria; kingdom Bacillati; phylum Actinomycetota; class Actinomycetes; order Streptosporangiales; family Streptosporangiaceae; genus Nonomuraea; species Nonomuraea polychroma. The sequence goes on along the minus strand of NZ_SAUN01000001.1, from coordinate 6,269,556 downwards.
CGATGAAGTCCAGCGAGGAGGCGATGAGCACCGAGCCGCCGAACAGCAGGATGAACGTCATGAACAGGTAGGAGCTCATGTTCGGCGCGACCTCCCTGGCGATGATCCGCCCGGTGCCCGAGCCGCTCATCCTGGCCAGGTCCACGAACTCCCGCGTACGCAACGAGAACGTCTGCGCCCTGATCGCCCGCGCCGCCCACGGCCACTGCGTCAGCCCGATGAACAACCCCTGCACGGCCACACTGCGGATGCCCAGGTAGGCGTTGATGATCAGCAGGACGGCCAGCGTCGGGATGACCAGGATGATGTTGGTCAGCATGTTGAGTACCTCGTCGACGAAGCCGCCGAGGTAGCCGGCCACGAAGCCGACGATCATGCCGATGACCGCGGCGATGCCGCCGCCGATCACGCCGACCGCGAAGGTGCTGCGCAGACCGTGGACGAACTGAGCGAAGATGTCCTGGCCGAACGTGGTGGTGCCGAGCCAGTACTCGCCGGAGGGCGGGTTCATGGGCTTCGGGCCGTACTGGTTGGGTGCGGCGTCCACGAACAGCGGGCCGATCATGCCCAGCACGAGCAGAGCAAGCACGATGCCGAGGCCGGTCATCAGCTTGCCGTTGCGCACCGCGAAGTACAGCGCCTCGCGCCGCACCCCGGCCCGCTCGCGCGGGGCGACTTCCTGGAGCGTCGTCATGCCTGCGCACCCGCCATTCCCGCCCTGGTCCGCGGATCGACCACGACGTAGACGATGTCGATGATGAAGTTGGCGATCAGCACGCCGAGGACGATGAACAGGAACGTGCCCTGCAGGAGGAAGAAGTCCTTGTTCTTGATGGCGTTGAGAATCAGGCTGCCCAGGCCCGGATAGGCGAAGACGATCTCGGTGACCAGCGCCCCGGCCACCAGCACGCCCAGTTGCAGTGCCAGGCCGGTGATCTGGGGCAGGACGGCGTTGCGGAAGGCGTACCTGCGGATCAGCCTGGACGGGGCGCCGAGTGCCGACAGGTAGTTGGCGTAGTCGGACTCCAGCTCATAGATGATCATGTTGCGCATGCCGATGGCCCAGCCGCCCAGCGCCACCAGGAACAACGACAGGAAGGGCAGCGTCCAGTGGTGCAACAGGTCGAGCACGAACGTCCACGACCAGTTGGGGCGCATCGAGAAGCTGTAGCCGCCGGCGACCGGGAACAAGCCGCCGATCACGCCGAGCGCCCACGCCAGGAGCACCGCCAGCCACATGTACGGCATGGCCGTCAGCACGTACCCGACGGGGAGCACGGTGTTGTCGAGGAGCTTGCGGCGGGCGGCGTACGCGCCGAACCGATTGCCCACCACCCAGCTGAGCAGCACCGACGGGACGATCAGGGCCAGCGTGTACGGCACCGCGCCGATGATCACATCGCTGACCGGCGTCGGGAACAGCCAGATGCTCAGCCCGAAATCACCCCTGAACAGGGCGCCCCAGAAGTTCAGGTACTGCTGCCACAGCGGCTGGTCGAAGCCGAAGAGGTTGTTGTAGTAGGCCCGCATGGCCTCCACGGCCTCGGGCCTGGTCACGTTGGCCCGGGCCACCATGCTGGCGACGGGGTCGCCCGGCATGAAGCGCGGGATCATCCAGTTGACCGTGACCGCGACGAAGAAGGTCAATCCGTAGATCAGGAGTTTTCTGCCGAAATAACGACGCACGTGCGGCTCTCCGGGGAGGCCCCCCGCTCGGCGAGCGGGGGGCTAGAGGGGTTGGCGAGGTCGAGGGTCGATCAGGAGCCGGAGGGCTGGAGCTGAGTGAGGCTCTCGAAACCGCCGAGTTCGAGCCAGTTGCGCCACATGACGGCACCGGTCTTGGGAGCGCTGCCCGCCCCGGACGGCCAGTTCTTCCACACGGAGGTGCTGGACTGCGCCCACAGGCCGTTGTACCAGAGCGGGATCACCGGCATGTCGTCCAGGTGGATCTGCTGGAGCTGCGAGATGATCTTCTTCATGCCCTCGATGTCGTCGGTCCTGACCTGGTCGAGCTGCTGCACCAGGTCCCAGGCCTTCTCGTTGTCGTAGCGGGCGAAGTTGACCGTGTTCTGCTGCTTCTGGATCGGCAGCTGGAACATGTACTCGTAGTACGTGTACGGCGAGTTCGACAGCTGCCGCTCGTTGTTGATGAGCAGGTCGAAGTCGCCCTTCTGCCGCTTCTCGACCAGCGCGTTGAAGTCGGGGAAGTCCGGCGTGATCTGGATGCCGGCGCTCTTGGCGCTGGTCGCGATGGACCGGGCCGACTCCATCCAGTCGGTCCAGCCGGACGGCACGATGAGCGTCAGGTTCATCTTGGAGCCGTCCTTGTTCTCCACGAACCCGTCGCCGTCGCTGTCCTTGTATCCGGCGTCCGACAGCAGCTTCTTGGCCTTGGCGGCGTCGAACGCGAACCCGGACGAGGAGACCACGTTCTGGTCCACGAACTGCTCCCACTGCGGCAGCAGGCCGGTCGGGCTGGCGGCCTTGACCAGGTTGCCGTAGACGCCCTCGACGATCTGCTTGACGTCGATGGAGGAGGCCAGCGCCTTGCGGAAGGCCGGGTCGTTCATCGGCTTCTTGGTGTTGTTGGGCACCAGCCAGGCCGTATTGGCGGACAGGTGGTACGGCGGCTCGCTGTAGTAGGTCGTCAGGCCGAAGTTGCCCTTGACCAGGTTCGCCACGCCGGGCAGGAAGTTGTTGGACAGGTCCAGGCCCTTCTGCATCAGCAGACCCAGCGCGACCTCGTTGCTCGGGGTGGCGATGTCCACGATGTAGCGGGGCTTGGGCTCCATGTTCAGCGCGGTCTTGCCCCACCAGTCGTCGCGGCGCTGCAGCACCACGCGGTCCTGGTCCTTGCTCATGAACTTGTATGCGCCGGTGCCGACCGGGTTCTCGTTGACGCCGTCCAGGACCTCCTTCTCCGAGCGGCCCTTCCAGATGTGCTCGGGCAGGATGGAGCGGCTGTAGAGGTTGAAGTCCCACTGCTGGTAGTTGGCCTTGGAGAAGGTGAACTTCACCGTCTGGTCGTCAACGGCCTCGACGGTCTTCAACCAGGTCCACAGGTTGTGGTACGGGATCGTTTCCATCTTGCCGAGCTCGAAGGAGAACACCACGTCTTTGGCGGTCAGCGGGTTACCGTCGGTCCACTTGACGCCCGGGCGCAGCTTGAGCTGGTAGGTGGAGTCGTCGGTCCACGAGCCGCTCTCGGCCAGCCACGGCGTGAGCTTGGCCGCGGTGGTGTCGTAGTGGAACAACGTCTCGTACACCAGGCCCTTGGTGCCCACGGCCGAGTCCCATTCCCTGATCGGGTTGAAGTTGGCCGGTGGACCCCATTGTGTGCCCGTGGTGTAGAGGGTCTCGCTGCGCGGCAGCTGATCGGGGTTGGCGGGGGCCACCGCGCCCTGGCTTCCCTGTGTCTGACCGGCCGGCGGGGCCGGCGTGGACCCGCCGGTGCAGGCCGTGGCGAGCAGGCCCGCTGCCACGAGCGGAATCATGATCCGAGCCCGGTTGCGCATCGCTTCTCTCCTTCCCTCCGCGCGTTCGGCGCGAAGGTCGCACGTGTGCTTAGACACCCCCGATGGGCCGGGCTCGGACGGGGCCCGCGCCTGCTGGTGCCGGTGTGCTGGGAGCGCTCCCACACGTAACGCAAGCACGTTCCCGCCTATGAGACCGGTGAGCGATCAGTCTTCAGTCGATACAGGTCAGTGCGACCTGCTGAACCGGATAAGTACCGCGAACGTAAATTCCGCGTGTCCGTGCCGTCAATAGCCGTGACGCTTTCGAGACGTGCATATGGAAGCGCTCCCAAAGCGGCGCCGCGCATGTGTCCAGCACCGACACTGTTGGATCAGGAGACCTTCGACGGGGCCGCCGACCAGGTGTCGCAGGCAGCGGGGGAGAGGGCCTGATACCCGCGCTTGAGCCAGTGGACGCGGGTGGCCCCCCTGCCGTGGCTGCGGTAGTCGTCGCCGTCGTCCCCGCTGGCCCGGGTGGCATCGAGGAGCGCCTCCCAGTCGCGCCCTGTGCGATCCAGCGATCCCCACACGCTGCCCAGGAACACACCGGCCAGGCAGTCGGCCTGCAACTCGTAGCGCCGCTTCAGCTCGTCCTGGCGAGCCCGCTCGCCCCGCACTCGCGCTTCGTACGCACGCCGGATCCCGGTGAGGCTCTGCAGATGATGCCCGTACTCGTGAGCGGCCACCTTGAACGGATAGAGATCGGTCCTGTCCTCGATCCACCGCCCGGTGAGCGGAAACACCAACGTGCGGCGCTCGGTGCAGTAGAAGGCCGCCGCGTGCTCGGGCCACGGGATCCCGCACACGGTGCTTTGAGGCTCCTCGAAGTAGAGCACGACCGGCTTGCGGAACGTCCACCGCGTCCGAGCGAAGTACGCACCCCACGACTTATCCAGACATTTCAGGACAGCCTGGAGATACTCCCGCGTCCGCGGAACCCCTCCCGAACTGATCGCCGTCTCCGGACACGACGCGATCGCCAGCTTGCCGGCCTTCTTGGGGAAAGCGGCCGGGGCCGCCTGGGCGCTCTGGGCAGGAACGCAGGCGATCGTCAGGATCACGCCAAGGGCCAGGGCGCGATTGATCGAGGGGGTGTGCACGATCGGCAGCTTAACGATCAGCAGCGTATGGCACGATGGGGGGCCACTCGGCGAACTACTGCTTCGCCGGGCGGCAAGCCTCATAGCATTCGGTTGAGCGCGATGATCGCTTCTGCGAGGGCGTCGTCAGGCGCGTTGCCGATGAAGAAGTCGAGCCTGTCCGGTGAGATGGCGCGCACCTGCTCGATCATCGCCCAGCTGGTCTTGGCCAGCCCGGTGCCCTTGCCGGCAATGCGAATATGAGAGACATGTCCGCGCTCACGGCTGGTCAGCGGCACCGCCCAGACGAGCTCCAGCCTCGATTGATTGAACTGGTCGTTGCTGAGGATCAAGGCCGGGCGATCGAAGCCTTGCTCGCGACCGATGGGCTCGCGATCGAACCGTGTGAACCAGATCTCACCTTGAGTTAGTTTCATCCTTCTCCTCGGGGAATGTGATCAGTCCTTCCCACTCCGGCGCGATCTGGCGGGAGCGTGGCCGTGGCCCCAGGAAGGCCTCGCGCTCGGCGATGTATTCCGCCCAGCCCTCCGGGTCTTCGCGCTGGGTCCGCTCGATCTGCTCGTTGAGGGTCTGCCAGAACAGCTTCTGCTCGTAGTCGCCGATGGCTTCGTTGAGCACCTCGGTCATGGTTCGGCTCTCCTGCCGGGCGATTCGCGCTAGACGGTCTCTGGTGTGGACGCTGACGCGTATCGTCGTCGCAGCTTTAGACTTCATGCTCATACTCCCAAGGCTACGTCGGGTCGTGGAGAACATTACTCCGGTGCAGTCACTCTGAGGGCAGAAGCCACAACGTAGAGTAAAGATGGTTGACTCTTCTGCATGATTGATGCGGCATCGGTGCTGATCCTCGCCGGTTTAGCGGTTTTCGTCGGTGCGATCGTCCAGGGAGCGGTGGGCTTCGGCCTGGGCCTGGTCGCGGCACCAGTGCTCACCCTGCTCAACCCCGAGCTGATGCCGGGCGCCATCCAGGTCGTGAACATGACGTTGCCGCTGTTCACGCTGGCCGCCGAATGGCGCAGGGTGGACTGGCGTGGGCTGGGGTTTGCGGTGCTGGGCAGGATCCCTGGGAGCGTTCTGGGCGCGCTTATTGTTGTCTACGTTTCTGTCTACACACGCGGCATCTTCGTAGCGGTCATGGTGCTCGTTGCGGTGGCGCTGACGGCCCGGGCGCTGAGCGTGCCGCGCAACGGCGTGACTATCACGTCGGCGGGGTTCGTGTCGGGCATCACGGGCACGGCCACGGGCATCGGCGGCCCGCCGCTCGCCCTGGTCTACCAGAGCGCCAAGGGGTCGCAGATCCGCGCGACGCTGGCGATGTTCTTCTTCCTGAGCGCCGCGCAGTCGCTGGTGATCCTGGCCCTGGTGGACGAGTTGCCGTCCCGGGCGCTGGCGACGGGGGCGATCCTCATCGCGCCAATGGTGCTGGGGTTCCTGGTGTCGGGGCCGCTGCGGCGCTACCTCGACGGCGGCAAGGTGCGCGCCGCCGTGCTGGTCGTGGCCGCGGCCTCGGCGGTGGCGCTGATTGTGCAGAACGTGGTCTCCCAGGTCATGTCGGCCTGAGGGCGCCTTACGCGTCGCTCGGGCCGGGTCTCCAGCCGATGCCCTGGGCCCACGCGTCGGCCCGTCGCACGATGTCCCAGACGAACGGCTCTTTGGCCGCGACGTACTTCTCCCGCTCGTCGTGGAAGCGTACGGCGCACCGCCGTTTCGCGTGGGCGAACTCGGCCGCGGCGGCGGGGTGAGCGCGCAGATAGTCGCGGAAGAGCAGGGGAAGCTGTTGGGAGAAACTGCCGAGCTCGCGTACGTGGACATGGGTCCGACGCTGCCCGGGGGGCTCGCGGAAGTAGCGTTTGGTCAGCTCGGGGTTGCCCGCCCGGTACACCATGCCGAGCCGTTCCAGCGGGTTCCGGAAATCCTCCAGCGGCTCGAAGGAGCGCACCGCGATCTGGACGTCGATCACGGGCTTGGCGGCCAGGCCGGGGACCGACGTCGAGCCGATGTGATCGATCCGCACCGCGACGTCGACGAGCGCCGTACGCAACGCTTCGCCCAGTGCGGCGAACCGCATCGGCCAGTCCGGGTCGTAGTCGACGATCTCCACGGGATCTGCCATGCCTGGATTGTCCCAGGAGGAGCTTACGACCTGGTGCGTAATTGCCTCGCGCACGAGCCGCCCCGCGATCTACCGTCGCGGCATGACGTCACACGATGCGCCTGAAGGCTCCCGGATCGCTCCCGATGGTGCCGGGCTGGTGATCCGGCAAGAGACCGCTGACGATCATCGAGATGTGCGCGAGGTTCATACGCGCGCCTTCGGTGACAGCGAGCGGGTTCCCGGGCTCGTGGAGGCACTTCGCGTTGCGGAGGCTGCGTTGGCGCCGATGTCCTTCGTCGCTGCCGTTGATGACCGGGTTGTGGGGCATGTCCTGCTGAGCGCGACGCGGTTGGACGCTCCGCGCCGGATCGTGGACGTCCTGTCCCTGTCACCGCTGGGCGTGGTCCCGGAGTTCCAGCGTCAGGGGATCGGTACTCAGCTCATCGCGTACGCCCTCGAGGCGGCCGACAGCCAGGGTGTGCCGTTGGTATTCCTGGAGGGTTCGCCACGTTACTACGGCACGCGCGGCTTCGAGGGTGCCAGTGCGGTGGGCTTCCGTTCGCCGTCGCTGCGTATCCCTGAAGCCGCGTTCCAGGTCGCCCGGTTGTCCGCTCACGAGCCGTGGATGACGGGCACCTTCGTCTACTCGGAGGCCTTCTGGGCCTTTGACTGCGTCGGCCTGCGCGACCCCGAGGACTGAGGGGCTACCCGACTCGATCGCCTCACCCGAATTGCCCGCAGGGCACGACGCCTGGGTGCACTTCAGCGACATTCTGGGTCCGGGATTCCGGACGCTGGAGATCGGCGGCTGCTCGAAGCGAGCGTGGCCCTGTGGTTGGGGACTCCGGAGAATCGCGAGCTCACTCCCCAGCCGCCATCTAGTTGCGGTCCACCAGCACGACGGCGGGTTTGCGCTCGTCCCCGTAGTGCACGACGAAGGACAGGCTCGTGCCGTAGCCGACGGCGGTGCATACTTCGCCGATGTGGAGGTCATCTCCCAGGACACGTCCCTTGGCCGCCTCGCGCTGGCGCAGCTCGGCCTCCAGCACTTCGCGCGTGGGCAACGCGTTGAGCTCCGCGACCATCGCGTCGACCTGGGCAGTGAGTTTCCTGACCGGTACCGGAGCTTGCGGCGACACTCCAACGTGCCACTGCGGCGTCGCCAGGGCCAGCTCACACATCGTCACAGAGACGGCGCCGTCTGCGGGCACCAGCGCCCCCGGCCGGTCGCCGTCCTCCCACACGCCGGCGGGCGAGGCGGTCGGCGTGGGTCGCCCCGTGTGGCACCCGAGCCAACTACGGCTCCCAGACGGGCCAACTACCACTCCAGGGCCATCTACCGCTCTCCGCGACAACGGGCAGGCGTCGGGGAGGTTGAGGTGGCGTTTCTGGATTGTTACCGGATGCAACAAACTCCCGGGCTCAACCCCCTTCCAAAGCAGGCCGTCCCGGAATACGTTGCCGCAAACAACATTCATCCGGGCCCCTCCGGAAGAAAGGACCCTGCACCCATGCGCAAGGGGATCCTCAGCCTGACCGCCGCGGCAGCCGCGCTCGCCCTCGGTCTCACCGCCTGCGGGGGCGATAGCGGTCAGACCACGTCGACGTCGACCGCATCGGCACCAGCGGCCAAGGCGGGCAAGATCGGCGTCATCCTGCCGGACAGCAAGTCGTCCGCCCGGTGGGAGACGGCTGACCGCAAGTATCTGGAAGAGGCGTTCAAGGCCGCCGGCGTCCAGTACGACATCCAGAACGCCCAGAACGACAAGACGGCGTTCCAGACCATCGCCGACCAGATGATCACGAACGGCGCCACCGTTCTGATGATCGTGAACCTGGACAGCGGCACCGGCAAGACGGTCATCGAGAAGGCCAAGTCCCAGGGCGTGCCGACGATCGACTACGACCGCCTGACGCTGGGCGGCGGCGCCGCCTACTACGTCAGCTTCGACAACACCAAGGTCGGCACGCTCCAGGGCGAAGGCCTGGTCAAGTGCCTGACCGACAAGAAGGCCGAGAAGCCGATCGTGGCGTACCTGAACGGTTCGCCGACGGACAACAACGCCACCCTGTTCAAGAGCGGCTACGACGGGGTGCTCAAGCCGAAGTTCGACTCCGGCGACTACGTCAAGGGCCCCGAGCAGTCGGTGCCCGACTGGGACAACACGCAGGCCGGGACGCTCTTCGAGCAGATGCTGACCGAGCAGCCGAAGATCGCCGGTGTGCTGGCCGCCAACGACGGCCTGGGCAACGCCGCCATCACCGTGCTGAAGAAGAACAACCTCAACGGCAAGGTGCCGGTCACCGGCCAGGACGCCACCGTCCAGGGCCTGCAGAACATCCTCGCGGGTGACCAGTGCATGACCGTCTACAAGGCGGTCAAGAAGGAGGCCGACGCCGCGGCCAAGCTCGCGGTGGCGCTGGCCAAGGGCGAGAAGCCCACGGCCGCCTCGAGCGTCAAGGACCCGGAGACCGGTCAGGACGTTCCTTCCGAGCTCATGGAGCCGCAGGCCATCTACTTCGACAACGTCAAGGACGTGGTGGCCGACGGTTACGTGACCAAGGAGGAACTGTGCACCGGTGACTTCGCCGCGAAGTGCACCGAGGCCGGAATCCAGTGAGTCCATGGGGGCGCGGCCGCCGGTCGCGCCCCCTTGAGGGAGCCCCATGACCCCCCTGCTTGAAGTGCGCGGGATCGACAAGAGCTTCGGTCCGGTGAAAGTCCTGCACGACGTCGAGTTCTCGGCGTACCCCGGCGAGGTCACAGCGCTCGTCGGCGACAACGGCGCGGGCAAGTCGACGCTGGTCAAGTGCATCGGCGGCATCTATCCGATCGACTCGGGCGAAATCCTCTTCGACGGCCGCCCGGTCGTGATCCACACTCCCCGCGACGCGGGCGAGCTCGGGATCGAGATCGTCTATCAGGACCTGGCGCTGTGCGACAACCTCGACATCGTCCAGAACATGTTCCTCGGCAGGGAGCGCAAGAGCGGGCTCCTGCTGGACGAGGACAGCATGGAGGAACTGGCCGAGAAGACGCTCAGCAGCCTGTCCGTGCGTACGGTGAAGTCCATCCGGCAGCAGGTCTCCAGCCTGTCCGGCGGGCAGCGGCAGACCGTCGCCATCGCCAAGGCCGTGCTGTGGAACAGCAAGGTCGTCATCCTCGACGAGCCGACCGCGGCGCTGGGCGTCGCCCAGACCGCGCAGGTGCTCGAACTCGTCCGCAGGCTGGCCGACACCGGCCTGGCCGTCGTCCTCATCTCCCACAACATGAACGACGTGTTCGCCGTCTCCGACCGGATCGCGGCGCTCTACCTCGGCAGGATGGCCGCCCAGGTCAAGACCGCCGACGTGACGCACGCGCAGGTCGTCGAACTGATCACCGCGGGCCGCAGCGGCGATCTCGGCCTCAAGAACGGGGTCACGCCATGATCAAGGTCAAGGAACTCCCCGGCGAGGCCATCGTCACCGCGACGCAGGCCCCGTCGATCAAGAACAGCTTCCGCGCGTACATCCAGCGTGTGCGCGGCGGCGACATGGGCGCGCTGCCCGCCGTGCTCGGCCTGGTCGTGCTCTGCGCCGTGTTCGCCGTCGCCCGCCCGTCCTTCGTCACCGCGGGCAACTTCGCCAACCTCTTCACCCAGGGCGCCGCCGTCACGCTCATCGCGATGGGCCTGGTGTTCGTGCTGCTGCTCGGCGAGATCGACCTGTCGGCCGGCTTCGCCAGCGGCGTGTGCGCGGCGGTGCTCGCCGTCACGCTCACCAGCATGGGCCTGCCCTGGTACGTGTGCGCGCTGGCCGCCATCCTCACCGGTGTGATCATCGGGACCGTGCTCGGCACGCTGGTGGCCAAGGTCGGCATACCGTCGTTCGTCGTGACGCTGGCCGCGTTCCTCGCCTTCCAGGGCCTGGTCCTGGTGCTGGTCGACGAGGGCACGAACATCTCCATCCGGGACACCGTGATCGTCGCGATCGCGAACAAGAACCTGCCGCCGTGGCTCGGCTGGGCTCTGTACGCCGTGTGCGTGGCGGGCTTCGCGGCCGTGCAGTTGCTGCGGGCGCGGAAGCGGGCCAAGCGCGGGCTGGTGGCCGACCCGATGTCGCTCATCGCCTTCCGTGTCGGGGCGCTGGCGGTGCTGGCCGGGGCCGCGGTGTTCGTGCTCAACCTGGAGCGCAGCCGCAACCCCCTGCTGGTCTCGCTGACCGGCGTGCCGATCGTGGTCCCCGTCATCCTGGTGCTGCTGGTCGTGTGGACCGTGATCCTGCGGCGCACCGCGTTCGGCCGCCATCTCTACGCGGTCGGCGGGAACACCGAGGCCGCCCGCAGGGCGGGCATCCCGGTCGACCGGCTCAGGATCAGCGCGTTCGTGATCTGCTCCTCGATGGCCGCCATCGGCGGCATCGTGGCCGCTTCCCGCGCCAGCTCGGTCGACCCGAACACGGGCGGCAGCTCCGTCCTGCTGTACGCGGTCGGCGCCGCGGTCATCGGCGGGACGAGCCTGTTCGGCGGGAAGGGCCGGGTGCTCGACGCCGTGCTCGGCGGCGCCGTGGTGGCGGTGATCGAGAACGGCATGGGCCTGATGGGATACGGCGCGAGCGTGAAGTATCTCGTCACGGGGTCCGTCCTGCTCCTTGCCGCAGGCGTGGACGCGCTGGCGCGCAAGCGGGCGGCTGCTGCTGGGTTAAGGTGATCGGCGACCCGCAGCCCCTGAAGGAATCCCAGACCATGCGTGCCGGCCCGTCTCAAGAGGACATCAGGCGCCACAACCTCGGCGCGCTGCTGCGTCATGTCCACCTGGGCGGGCCGACCTCGCGTGCCGAGCTGACCTCGAAGATGGGGCTCAACCGCAGCACGATCATGGCGCTGACCTCCGACCTCACCGCCGCCGGGCTGGTGCGCGAGGAGCTGCCCCGCGAGACGGGCCGCGCGGGCCGGCCCTCGCTCGTGGTACGTCCGGAGTCGGCGCGGGTGTACGTGTTCGCCTTCGACGTGGGTCCCGACCGGCTCGCCGTCGCCCGGGTCGGTCTCGGCGGGGTCATCCTCGACCAGCGGGAGACCGCCCGCCGGCGGAGCGCGTTCGAGCTGGACGAGCTGACTGGCGCGCTGGCCGGTTTCGCCCGCCAGATGCGGCGCAAGACCCGGGACGACACGGTCTGCGTGGGCGCGGCGGCGGCCGTGTCGGGCGGGGTGCGCAAGGCCGACGGCGTGGTCACGTTCGGGCCCAACCTCAAGGCCGACGAGGTGCCGTTCGGCGAGGAGCTGGGCCGCAAGCTGGGTCTGGGGCTGCCGGTCAGCGTGGGCAACGACGCCAACCTGGCCGCGCTGGCCGAGCACAGCCGCGGCGTCGGCGTCGCCGTGCGCGACCTCATCTACCTGCACGGCGACGTGGGGATCGGCGGCGGGATCATCGCGGGCGGGCATCTGCTCGGCGGCCACGACGGCTACGGGGGCGAGATCGGCCACATGGTTGTCAACCCCGGGGGCCGGGTGTGCGGGTGCGGCTCGCGCGGCTGCCTGGAAGCCGAAGTGGGGGAGCGGGCCCTGCTCGAGTCGGCCGGCCGGTTCGGGGCCGGGCAGCAGGGACGCGACGCGGTGCGGGCCGTGGTCGAGGCCGCCGACCGCGGCGACATCGTCGCGCAGGAGGCGCTCAGCAGGGTCGGCGACTGGCTGGGGCTGGGCGTGGCGAATCTGGTGAACATCTTCAACCCGGAGATGGTGATCTTCGGAGGGATGTTGCGTGAGGTCTATCTCGGGTCGGCGGCGCAGGTGCGTACCCAGCTGACCCTGCACGCCATGGCGCCGCAGCGGGAACGGCTGCGGTTGCGCACGTCGGCGCTGGGCGACGCGGCCACGCTGGTGGGCGCGGCCGAACTGGCCTTCGCGCACGTCCTCGCCGACCCCCTGGAAGTCCTGGCCCGCGCCAACGCCTGATCCGGCTCCGTCAGGTGACCTTGGTCTTGGTGGCCGTCCACGTGTTGCAGAAGCCGGTGGCCCCGCCGCGGTAGCCGCGGTCCTGCCAGAACGCCAGGTTCTTCGGCTTGCCGTGGATCTCGCTCTCCTCCGCCTGCCGCACGGCCTCGATCCACTCCGCCCACGCGATGCCGGGCTTGATCGACTCAAGCGTCGCGCTGTAGAAGACCCCGGCGAAGCACTCGGCCTGCATCTCGAGACGGTGGCTGAGCAGGGCGCGCGCGCGGCCCGACGCCGGCCAGTAGAGCGCGCTCTGCGCGTCCAGCACGCCGGTGAGCTGCTGCACGTGGTGGCCCCACTCGTGGGCGACGGAGTGCGCCATGTTCATCCTGAACGGGTCCCGCAGGTCCTGTTTCGTGATGCGGATGACGATCGTGCGATGCTGCGGGCAGTAGTGCGCGCCGCTGCTGGTGATCTTCCCGCAGACGGAGTCGGACCCTGTCGTGATCGTCACCTGGGGCGTGCTGTACGCCAGCCCGGCGGCGGCGAACCGGCCGGCCCAGAACCGGTCGGCGCACCGGGCCATCGCCCGGTGGAAGGACTTCAGCGAGGCGACCACCCCTGCCCGGATCCCGGGGACCGCGCACGTCAGGCGGGGCTGCTCACCGCCCATCACGTCCGACAAGCCGGTCTGGGGGGCGCCCGGCGCAGTCGCCCAGGCGGGGCCCGATAAGAGAAGACCCGCGGCCGTGCACGTAGCTGCCGCTACGAGAAGAGTGCGCACGACCGCGGATCATAGATTAATATGCCGGGATTTGTCCTAGATAACCTGCGACTTCGGCGCCTTGAAGGTGTTGCAGCCGCCCGCCGACTCGGTGTCGAAGCCGCGCTTCAGCCAGCGCCCCACAGTGGTGGGCTTGCCGTGGGTCTTCTCGCCCCAGTCCTCCACCTTCACCCCGATGAGCCCCAGGCCGGCGCCGCTGCCGCCGCCCTTGACGAGGAGGTCGAACTCGGTCTGCCGGCGGCCCAGTGAGTGCCACACGTCACCGATGAACGCCCCGGACAGGCACTCGGCCTGCAGCTCGAGACGGCGCATCTCGTCCAGCACCTTGGCCTCGTTCTTGCCGTTGTAGCTCGTCTGGGCCTTGAGGATGCCCGTGAGCTGCTGGATGTGGTGGCCGTACTCGTGGGCGACGGTCACCAGCAGGAGCATGTCCGCCTGCTCCTCGACGAGGGCCGGCTGGACCAGGAGGCTGATCTTCTTGTTGGCCGGGCAGTACAGAGCCAGCGCGACCGCGGGGTACTTGCCGCATCCTGTCGGCGCGCCGACCTTGGTGACCACCTGGAACGAGGGCTTGCTGAAGGCGAAGCCGGCCTTCTTGATCTTCGGTTCCCAGGCGGCGTTGAGGCAGTCGAGCATCACGTCCATATAGCTCCTGACCTCGTCCGCGCTCCCGGTCAGGACCTTCGGCTCCTCGCAGGTCTCGAGGCCCAGCTCGCCCGTCTTGTAGATCGGGTTCTTGACCAGGACCGGCTTGTACGCCGGGGCGGAGGCGGTCGCCGCATGGGCAGTGCCGGCGAACAGCACGCTCGCCATGGCGCCCGCCATGAGCGCCAATCGGGGGATACGCATGAGAACGCACCCTAGTAAAGAGGGGGTTCCAGGTAAAGGAACATTAAAGCGTGGCGTCAGGTGACATTCCGGGACGCTGCGGCCCAGGTGTTGCACGAGCCCGGAGTGCCGCGGTTGAAGCCCCGTGTCATCCAGGCCGCCTGCGTCGGCCCCTTGCCGTGGTCGTTCTGCGGCCACCCCTTGGCGCCGTTCTTCCTGAACCAGTCCACCGTGTACGACCAGTCCGCGTCGGTGACCAGCGGTGTGTCACGCAGCGTACGCATGAAGATCGAGGAGAAGCACTCGGCCTGCAGCTCGGACTGGCGAGAGAGCATGAGCCGCTGCGCCTTGGTCGTGCCTGTCCTGGCCGTCCAGTAGTAGTTCCAGATGCCGGAGATCTGCTGGATGTGGTGCCCGTACTCGTGCGCGATCAGCCGCGTGATGCCCAGCGGGAACGGGTTGCGCAGCTGGTCCCGGCTGATCATCAGGTACATGGTCCGGTCGGTGGAGCAGTAGACGCCGTCGGCGCCGGCGTTCCACGAGCCGCAGGGCGTCTTGACCTTGCTGGTGATGATGCGCAGCCGGGGCTTGGTGAAGGGCAGCCCGGCCCTGCGGAACTGGATGCCCCACGCCTTGTTCAGGCAGGCCGTGATGCGGGTGAGGAAGCGCCGGTACGCCGTCATGCTGCCGGGCGGCAGCTCGCCGGGCGAGCATTTCACGTCGGCCAGCCGCCCGGTCTTGTAGAGCGGGTTAGCCGTGGCCAGCGCCTTGCCCGGCGCCGCCGCCCGCTTCTTGTCGGCGGCCTTGACCGGCGGGGAGACGATCTGCTGGCCCTCGTTGGCGGACTCCGTCGAGGTCGTGGCCACGTCGGCGAGCACGAGCACCAGACCGGCCGCCGCCAGGGCGAGCGCCAGAAGCGCGGCGACGAGTGCCACAACTTTGCTAATGGGGACGGAGTTCATAGGTATCGAAAGACTAGGTCAAGATCGGACATATGTGGGTGCATTTGACTCGATGGAGTCAGTGAGGCGTCCGCGAACTAGACTCGGGTGGTCGGCGAACAAGAGCAGAGGGGAGTCGGATCCGTGAGCGGGTTGCTGGGCTCGATCAAGGGACCGGACGACGTCAAACGGTTGGCCGCGGAGGAGCTGTCACAGCTCGCTGGGGAGATCCGTGATCTGCTCGTCGATTCATGCGCGAGATTCGGCGGCCATCTGGGCCCCAACCTCGGCGTGGTCGAGCTCACCATCGCTGTGCACCGCGTCTTCGACTCCCCGCGCGACCCGATCGTCTGGGACACCGGTCACCAGGCCTACGTCCATAAGCTCCTCACCGGCCGGGCCTCCGGCTTCACGGCGCTCAAGCAGGAGGGCGGCCTGTCCGGCTACCCGAGCCAGGCCGAGTCCGAGCACGACTTCGTGGAAAACTCCCACGCCTCGACCGCGCTGTCCTACGCCGACGGCCTGGCCAAGGCGTTCAAGCTGCGCGGTGACCACGACCGCACGGTGGTCGCGGTGATCGGTGACGGCGCGCTGACCGGCGGCATGGCCTGGGAGGCGCTCAACAACATCGCCGCAGGCGAGGACCTGCCGGTCGTGATCGTCGTCAACGACAACGGCCGCTCCTACTCGCCCACGATCGGCGGGCTCGCCTCCCACCTGTCCTCCCTGCGGGTCAACCGCCGCTATGAGGACTTCCTCGACTACGTCAAGGACAAGATCGGGAACGTTCCGCTGCTCTACGACGCGTTGCACGGCGTCAAGAAGGGCGTGAAGGACGTGCTGGCGCCGCAGGTCATGTTCGAGGACCTCGGGCTGAAATACGTCGGCCCCATCGACGGCCACGATGAGCAGGCCATGGAGGCGGCCCTGCACAAGGCCCGCGACTTCCGCGGCCCCGTCATCGTGCACGCGGTCACGCAGAAGGGCCGCGGCTACACGCCGGCGGAAAACCACGACGAGGACCAGTTCCACTCGCCGGGCGCCTTCGACCGGGCCACGGGCGCGGAGAAGCCCAAGGGGCGCATCTGGACCAACGTGTTCAGCGAGGAGCTCGTCAGGCTCGGTAAGGAGCGCGAGGACCTGGTCGCGATCACCGCGGCCATGCTGCACCCTACGGGGCTCAACGCGTTCGCCGACGCCTACCCCGACCGCATCTACGACGTGGGCATCGCCGAGCAGCACGCGCTGACCAGCGCCGCCGGCCTGGCGCTCGGCGGCATGCACCCGGTCGTGGCCGTCTACGCCACGTTCCTCAACCGGGCCTTCGACCAGCTCCTCATGGACGTCGCCCTGCACCGGCTGCCGGTGACGGTCGTGCTCGACCGTGCGGGCGTCACGGGGGACGACGGCGCGAGCCACAACGGCATGTGGGACCTGTCCATCCTGCAGGTGGTGCCCGGGCTCAGGATCGCGGTGCCGCGCGACGGAGACCGGCTCACCGAGCTGCTGCGCGAGGCCGTGGAGGTCACCGACGGCCCGACCGTGCTGCGCTTCCCCAAGGGGCCGGTGGCCGAGGCCGTGGAGCCGGTCGGCAAGCTGGGCGAGATGGACCTGCTGCGCGCCCCTGAGGGCGAGCCCGACGTGCTGCTGGTCGGGGTGGGACCGATGGCCCAGATCTGCCTGGACGCGGCCGTCCTGCTCGACGCTCAGGGCATCGCGGCCACCGTCGTCGACCCGCGCTGGGTCAAGCCGCTGGACGAGGCGCTGGTGCTGGCCGCGAGCGCGCACAAGCTGGTGGCCGTCGTGGAGGACAACGGCCGCGTGGGCGGCGTGGGCGACGCCGTGGCGCGTCTGCTGCGCGACGCCGACGTGGACGTGCCTGTCCGCACGTACGGCATCCCCCAGGAGTTCCTCGACCACGCCAAGCGGGCCGCGATCCTCGGCAAGATCGGCCTGACCGGTCAGGACCTCGCCCGCCAGATCACCGAGGCGGTCGCGAAGCGGACCTCCCACGTGGAGCCGGCCCGCCATTGACCACCCTGCGGACCGCGGCGGAGATCCCCAGCACGATGATCACCGCCGCGGCCGCGATCGGCAGCAACCATTCCGCGTGCTGCCGCGCCGCCCCGCCCGCCACCGCGCCGAGCGTGACATACGCGCCCACCCAGGCCGTGCTGCCGGCCATCGCCCACGGCATGAAGGTGCGGTACGGCATGCCGACCGTGCCCGCCACAGCCGGGGTCAGCGCGTGCAGCACCGGCAGGAAGTACGCCAGCGCCAGCGCCCACCCCTGGCGCTCGAACAACCGCTCCGCGCGCTTCCATCGCGCTTCGCCGACCCGCCTCCCCAGCCTGCTGTGCCGCACCTGGTCGCCGTAGCGGCGGCCGAGGAAATAACCGCCCGAGGCACCTGCGAAGCAGGCCAGCATGCCCGTGCAGATCAGCGCCAGCACTTCTGGTGGGCTGCCCGCCGTTGCGCCCGCGACGAGCAGCAGGGTGTCGCCCGGCGTGACCAGGCCGACCCCGACCGAGGCGTCCAGCGTCAGGAAGATCAGCAGGAGCAGGAGCACCATGCTGAGGTCTTGCCTGGCCAGAGCGTCGAGCAGACCATGAGACATAGTCCCACCCTGCTACCCCGATCCGCCAAGACCATCAGGAACGTCGGCAAACCCGTGCCTGTCGAGGAATGAACGCATGATCGCCTAGCGTTAGGGAAGGATCACTGGCCGTGGAGATCTTTCGCACGAAGAACGTCGAGCAGTCCATCCGCGACACCGAGGACCCCGAGCATCAGCTGCGTAAACGCCTGACCGCCACGGACCTCACGGTCTTCGGCATCGGCGTGATCGTGGGCACCGGCATCTTCGTGCTCACGGGGCAGGTCGCCAAGCAGACGGCCGGCCCGGCAGTGGCCGTCTCGTTCGTGATCGCGGGGATCGTCTGCGGGCTGGCGGCCCTGTGCTACGCCGAGTTCGCCTCCACGATCCCCGTGGCCGGGTCGGCGTACACCTTCGCCTTCGCCACCCTCGGCGAGTTCCCCGCCTGGGTGATCGGCTGGGACCTGATCCTGGAGCTGGCGCTGGCCGCGGCGGTGGTGGCGGTCGGCTGGTCGGGCTACTTCGCCTCGATGCTGGCCTCCTTCGGCATTCCCCTGCCGACCTCGATCGCCGGTGAGGACCCCGTGGTGAACGTGCCGGCCATCGTCATCGTCGCCATCCTCACGGCCATCCTCGTCGCCGGCATCAAGCTGTCGTCCCGGGTCAACCTCATCCTGGTGATCACCAAGGTCACGGTGGTGCTGCTGGTCATCGTGGCCGGGTTGTTCTTCATCCGGGCCGAGAACTACACGCCGTTCATCCCCGCGCCGGTGCCGACGGAGGAGGTCGGAGGGCTGAACGCGCCGCTGATCCAGGTGCTGTTCGGGATCACGCCCGTCGCGTTCGGCGTGATCGGGATCTTCTCCGCGGCGGCGATCGTGTTCTTCGCCTTCATCGGCTTCGACATCGTGGCCACGGCCGCCGAGGAGACCATCGTGCCGCAGCGGGACGTGCCCCGCGGCATCCTCGGCTCGCTGGCCATCTGCACGTTCCTGTACGTTGCCGTGTCCTTGGTCGTCGTCGGCATGCAGCGCTACAGCGAGCTCAGCGTCACGGCGCCGCTGTCGGACGCGTTCATCTCGGTCGGCCATGCGTGGCTGGCCACGATCATCAGCGTGGGGGCGATCGCCGGCCTGACGACCGTGGTGCTGGTGCTGCTGCTGGGCCAGACCCGGGTGTTGTTCGCGATGTCGCGCGACGGGCTGATGCCGCGCTCGCTGGCGACGGTCCACCCCCGGTTCGGCACGCCGGCCAGGCTCACCGTCGTGATCGGCGTGGTGACGATGGCGCTGGCCGGGTTCGTGTCGTTCGGCGAGCTGGCCGAGCTGGTGAACATCGGCACGCTGTTCGCGTTCGTGGTGGTCTCGATCGGCGTGATGATCCTCAGGCGCACCCGGCCGGACCTGCCCCGGGCGTTCCGCGCGCCGTTCGTGCCGGTGCTGCCGGTCCTGTCCGTGCTGGCCTGCCTCTACCTGATGCTGAACCTGCCGGTCGAGACCTGGCTGCGGTTCGTGATCTGGATGGTCATCGGCGTGGTCATCTACTTCGGCTACAGCTACTGGCACAGCAGGACCGCCGCGCCCGTGAAGGGCGGGCGCTAGCCCACCCCTCGTCGGTCAGGAGAGCAGCTTCCCGCCCGCCGCCTGCATCACGCAGAAGTTGCGGTACCCCTTGCTCCACTGCACCTTCTTGCCGCGCCAGGTGCCCGTGATCACCACCGCGTACGGCTTGACCTCCTCGCCGCAGGTCTCGTCGGCCGGGACGTGGATCTTGTTGAAGTCGCCCCCGACCTTGCGGACCACGTCGCAGGCCGCGCGCGGGTGCGGGTGGGTGCCGCCGTCGGGACCGCAGTGGAGCGTGCCGCCCCGCGTGGGGCCGTCCTTCACGGCAATCGCGATCTTCAGTTTGCCCTTGGGTGGGCGGGCCGCCTGTGCGGCGGGGGACGAGGACGCCAGGAACGCCGCGCAGAGCGCGATCGTGCCGATCGTTCGCATCATGATTACCCTCCGTTCGTCGTGCGGCACCAAACGCTACGGAGGTGAAGGTCATGAAAAGCGGGGGCCCTGGTCGGGCCCCCGCAAAGAATCAGGCGGGGAGCGAGGCCACACCCGGAGGAAGGAATCGCGGCTGGGCGATGCCGGTCCTGTCCAGATAAGGCGTGATGCCGCCCAGGTGGAACGGCCAGCCGGCGCCGAGGATCATGCACAGGTCGATGTCCTGCGGCGCCGCGACCACGCCCTCGTCGAGCATGATGCGGATCTCCTTGGCCAGGGCCGTGAGCACGCGCTCGCGTACCTGCTCGGCGGTGGAGGGCGCGGTGCCGCCCGCGAAGAGCGCCACCGCCTCCGGGTCGAGCGTGAAGTCGGGGCGGTAGACGCCCGGCTTGCCCGCGGCGACCAGCTTGGCCATGTTCTCCGAGACGCCGAAGCGGTCGGGGAACGCCTCGTGCAGGGTCTCGGCCACGTGCAGGCCGACCGCCGGGCCGACGAGCTGCAGCAGCGCGAACGGCGTCATCGGCAGGCCGAGCCCGTCGAGCGCGTGCTCGGCCACCTCCAGCGGCGTGCCCTCGTCCACGGCCGCGACGACCTCGCCCATGAAGCAGGTCAGCAGCCGGTTGACCACGAACGCCGGAGCATCCTTGACCAGCACCGACGACTTCTTCAGCGACTTTCCGACGGCGAACGCCGTGGCCAGCGTGGCGTCGTCGGTCGCGGCGCCCTTGATGATCTCCAGCAGCGGCATGACGGCGACCGGGTTGAAGAAGTGGAACCCGACCAGCCGCTCGGGGTGCTCCAGCTCGGCGCCCATCTCGGTCAGCGACAACGAGGAGGTGTTCGTGGCGAGCACGCACGTCGGCTGCACGACCGCTTCGACCTCGCGGAACACCTGCTTCTTGACCGCCATGTCCTCGAACACGGCCTCGATCACGAAGTCGGCGTCGGCGAAGGCGTCCTTGGTCAGCGACCCGGTCACCAGGGCCGTGAGCCGGTTGGCCTGGTCCGCGCTGACGCGGCCCTTGGCGAGGAGCTTGCCGACCTCGGCGCGTACGTACTCCACACCCTTGTCGAGCCTGGCCTGGTCGAGGTCGGTCATGACGACGGGCACCTCGAGGCGGCGCGCGAACAGCAGCGCCATCTGCGAGGCCATCAACCCCGCGCCGACGATGCCGACCTTGGTGACCTTGCGGGCCAGCGACCTGTCCGGCGCGCCCGCGGGCCGCTTGGCCCGGCGCTGCACCAGGTCGAAGGAGTAGAGCCCGGCCCGCAGCTCGTCGCCCATCAGCAGGTCGGCCAGCGCCTCGTCCTCGGCGGCGAAGCCCTCGTCGCGGGTGGCGGCCTCGGCCAGGGCGATCAGGTCGAGCGCCCGGTAGGGGGCGGGGGAGGCGCCGCGCAGCTTCATGTCCACCAGGAAGCGGGCGTCGGCGACGGCCTTCTCCCAGCCGTCGTGGGAGCGGCGCTCGACGCTCACCTCGCCCTGGAGCACGCGCGCGGCCCAGCGCAGCGACTCCTCCAGGAAGTCGGCCGGCTCGAACATCGCATCCGCGACGCCGAGCTCGAAGGCGTCCTTGCCCTTGATCATGCGGTTCTGCGCGAGCGGGTTCTCGATGATCAGCTTGATCGCGTTCGCCGGGCCGATCAAGCGCGGCAGCAACTGCGTGCCGCCCCAGCCCGGCACCAGGCCGAGGAAACACTCCGGCAGCGCCACCGCCGGCACGCCGGAGGAGATCGTCCGGTACGTGCAGTGCAGGGCCACCTCCAGCCCGCCGCCCATGGCCGCGCCGTTGACGAACGCGAACGACGGGATCGGCAGCTCGCCCAGCCGTCGGAAGACGTGGTGGCCGAGCGCGCCGATGGCCAGCGCCTCCTCGCGGAAGGCCACCTGGGCCGCGCCCTTGAGGTCGGCGCCGACGGCGAAGATGAAGGGCTTGCCCGTCACGCCGACCGCGGCCAGGTCCGTGCGCTCGGCGATCTCCGACAGCGCCCCGTTGAGCGCCAGCAGGCCGTGCGGGCCGAAGGTGTTGGGCTTGGTGTGGTCGAAGCCGTTGTCCAGCGTGATCAGCGCCATCGTGCCCGCGCCGTACGGGAGCTGCACGTCCCGCACCAGTGCCTTGGTGACGACTTCGTCGGTGTTGCGGTCGCTCAGCAGCGCCCGCCAGTTGTCTACGTTGCTCACGCCAGGTTCTCCCAGATCACAGTGCCGCCCATGCCCATGCCGACGCACATCGTGGTGATGCCGTAACGCACGTCGGGACGCTCGCCGAACTGCCGGGCGAGCTGCGTCATCAGCCGCACGCCCGAGGAGGCGAGCGGGTGGCCGTAGGCGATCGCGCCGCCGTAGGGGTTCACGCGGGGGTCGTCGTCGGCGATGCCGAAGTGGTCGAGGAACGCCAGGACCTGTACGGCGAACGCCTCGTTGATCTCGAACAGCCCGATATCCGAAATATCGAGATTCGCCAGGCGGAGCGCCCGCTCCGTGGACGGGATCGGGCCCACGCCCATGACCTCGGGATCGACGCCCGCGAACGCGTACGACACCAGCCGCATCTTCGGCGCCAGCCCCAGCTCCTCGGCGGCGTCCTTGGCGGCCACGATGCAGCCGGTGGCGCCGTCGTTGATGCCGGAGGAGTTGCCCGCCGTGACGTTGCCGTGCGGCCGGAACGGCGTCTTGAGCGCGCTCAGCCCCTCCATCGTGGTGCCCGGCCGCGGCGCCTCGTCCTCGACGGCCAGGCCCCAGCCCTTCTCGGCCGTCCTGATCGCGGTCGGCACCAGATCGGGCTGGATCTTGCCGTCGGCGTAGGCCTTGGCCGCCTTCTCCTGCGACAGCACCGCGTACGCGTCCGCCCGCTCCTTGCCGATCCCCGGATAGCGGTCGTGCAGGTTCTCCGCGGTCATGCCCATGACCAGTGCGCTCGGGTCGACCAGCTTCTCCGACAGGAAGCGCGGGTTCGGGTCGACGCCCTCGCCCATCGGGTGGCGGCCCATGTGCTCGACGCCGCCCGCGATGGCCACGTCGTACGCGCCGAACGCGATGCCGCCCGCGACCGTGGTGACCGCGGTCATCGCGCCGGCGCACATGCGGTCGATCGCGTAGCCGGGCACGCTCTTGGGCAGCCCGGCCAGCACGGCCGCGGCCCGGCCGATGGTCAGGCCCTGGTCGCCGATCTGCGTGGTCGCGGCGATGGCGACCTCGTCCACACGCTCGGGTGGCAGGTTGGGATTACGCCTGATGAGCTCGCGGATGACACGGACGACCAGGTCGTCGGCGCGGGTCTCGGCGTACAGTCCCTTCGGCCCTGACCTGCCGAAAGGCGTGCGCACGCCGTCGACGAACACGACGTCACGAGAGGAAGGCACGGATTCGCTCCTCGTTGCTGGAAGGGGTTCCATGCTTATGCTACTCGCGAGTAACTAGTCTGCGTCCCACGGCCTCCGGTGATGGAGGAGTGGCGGAAAGGTCATAGTCTGCGCGGCCGCAGAGGGGCGAACTGAGCGTGGGGCATCGGTACAGAAGCGTGATATGCCGTCGGGGACCCCTCTTGGTGACTATGCTTCGCGATCATGACGCAGGGGGTGGACCGCGTGAGAGGGCGGCCTGGCGACGTGGTGCGCGAGCCGCGTGTCGCTCCCGGGCCGCGTCGTGCCGGGAAGCTCGACCCCCGGCCGCGCAGGAACCCTCTGACGCCTCTGGGCTGGGTGAGCGTGGCGCTGACGCTCGTGCTGGTGGCCACCACGCTCGGTGCGTACGCGTACTACCGCAGCATCGAGGGGGCCATACCCCGCCTGCCCTTCGATCCCGGGCACAGCCGGCCGCCGGAGACCGGTGCGCTCAACGTGCTGCTCGTGGGCTCTGACTCCCGTGAGGGCGACAACAAGCAGTACGGTCCCAAGTCGCAGGGGCTGGGGGAGCGCACCGACACGATCATGTTGCTGCACATCTCTCCGAATCGGGACAAGGCAACCGTGATCAGCTTTCCCCGCGACTCCATGGTCATGGTCCCCGAGTGTCAGGGCAGGAACGGCGCCGTGCTCCCCGGCGGAGTCAAGCAGATCAACTCCGCCTTCAACGACGGCGGCATCAACTGCACGGTCAAGACGCTCGAGTCGCTCACCAATATCAAGATCAACCACTTCGTCAAGGTCGACTTCACCGGCTTCAAGGGCATCATCGACGCCCTCGGCGGCATCGAGATCTGCCTGCCCACGCCGGTCAACGACCCCAAGGCGAAGCTGGTGCTCCCCGCCGGCAAGCACGTGGTCAACGGCGAGCAGGCCCTCGGGTACGTCCGCACCCGCTACGCGCTGGGCGACGGCAGTGACCTGAGCAGGATCCAGCGTCAGCAGGTGTTCCTCAACCAGGTGGTGAAGAAGGTCACCGATGGCGGCCTGCTCACCAACCCCGTCAGGCTGAACGACTTCCTCCGCTCGGCGGCCGCCGCGGTCACGGTGGACACCGGGCTGACGTTGGACCGGATGCTGGAGATCGCCACCAGCGTCAGGGGTCTGACGGCCAAGGAGCTCAAGGGCATCACGGTGCCCGTCGAGGCGTATCCGGCGGACAAGAACCGGGTGCAGTTCAGCCAGCCGGCCGCGAAGAACTTCTTCGAGGCGGTGCGCAACGACGACGAGGTCACCGCCACCCCCACCCCCGGCACGTCCGCCACGCCGAAGATCGAGCACGAGCAGGTGCGCGTCCAGGTGCTCAACGGCACCGGCGAGCAGGGCAAGGCCGTCCAGGTGGCCGACGAGCTGGCCGCCCAGGGCTTCGCCGTCATCGAGGTGGGCAACGCCCCCACGACCGCGACCACCGCGATCCGCTACGCGAAGAAGGACGCCCAGGACGGCCCGGCCTATGCCGAGGCGGTGGCCGCCCGGCTGTCCAAGGACAAGCGCACCCCGGTGGCGGGCAAGGTCAAGCCGGTCAACACCCAGCCGTACGAGTCCAAGGTCGCCCAGCTGCCCGACGGCCCGATCGTGCAGCTCGTGATCGGAGCGGACTGGCCCGGCGTGCGCGTGCAGTCCGCCATCCCGGACTCGCTCAAGGACAAGGTGGTCGACTCGACCACGAACCCCTGCCTGTGACCCTCAGGCCGTGACGCCCGCGTCGACCGGGATCGACGCGCCCGTGATGTGGCGCCCGCCCTCCCCGGCCAGGTGGCCGACGGTGGCGGCGATGTCGTCGGGGGAGCAGTACGTGCCGAGCGCGGTGTAACGCCGCTCCTCATCCGCCTCCGGTGCGCCGGCCGGGTTCATGTCGGTGTCGGTGGAGCCGGGGTTGACCAGGTTGGCGGTGATGCCGCGCGGTCCGAGGTCCCTGGCCAGGCCCTTGGCCAGGCCGATCAGCGCCGACTTGCTCATCGCGTACGCCGTCCAGCCCGCGTACGGCACCCGCTCGGCCAGGCTGCTGCCGATGAGCACGACCCTTCCTCCCCGCCCCATGTGCCGGGCGGCCGCCTGCGCGAGCACGAACGCCGCCCGCGCGTGCACCGCCAGCAGCCGGTCCACCTCGTCGAGCGTGACCTCCTCCAACGCCCCGTACGGCGCGATCCCGGCGTTGCTCACCACCACGTCGAGCCTGCCCAGCTCCCGCACCGTCCGCTCCACCGCCTCGACCAGCGCGCCGGCGTCGGCGGCCTCCGCGCGCACGCCGAGTGCGCGCCCGCCGGCCGCCTCGATCTCCTTGACCACGGCGGCAGCCCGGTCGACGGCGCTTCGGTACGTGATCGCCACGTCGAACCCGTCGCCCGCCAGCCGCCGCGCGACGGCCGCGCCGATTCCCCTGCTTCCGCCCGTGACCAGAGCGACCTTGCGTACCATGCGTCCTCCCGATGAAGCGGAATGTGTTCCGGATTCGACTGTAAGCGGAATGCGTTCCGCATGCAAGCGGTGCCAAGATGGGAGATCGATCGATCGTCAGAGAGCTCCGGGGACGGCGGGAGGGCGGAGACCATGAGACGCGAGCGCACCGACGCGGCTCGCAACCGCGCGAAGATCCTCGCCGCGGCCGAGGCCATCGTCGCCGCCCGGGGGGTGAGCGGCCTGTCGATGGCGGACGTGGCCGCGGCGGCCGGGGTCGGCGTCGGCACGCTCTACCGGCGCTTCGGAGATCGTTCCGGGCTGGCGTACGCGCTGATCGACCGGCGGGAACGCGAGTTCCAGTCCGCCTTCATCGAAGGGCCGCCGCCGCTCGGCCCCGGCGCCGAGCCCGCCGCGCGGGCGCGCGCGTTCCTCGACGCGCTCGCTGAGCGGACGGTCGAGCAGCTCGACCTGCTGCTCATGGCGGAGACGGCCGGGCCGTTCGCCCGCTTCGGCGGCGCCTATGACGCCTATCACCGGCACCTCGCGATGCTGATCGCGCAGCTGCGGCCGGATGCCGATGCCGCGTGCCTGGCGGACGCGTTGCTGGCGCCTTTGGCCGCGCCGTTGCTGGCGTACCGGATGCGGGAGTGCGGGGTGGGGATCGAGCAGGTGAAGTCGGCGCTCGGTGACCTGCTCGACGGCCTGATCCCCTGACCGCCGGCTGGAATACCGCCTGAAGTGGCACAAGAACACTAAGTGACGAATGTTACTTAACGTGTTTTTAGCGAAACAGGTGAAATTTCCGGACAACTGATGGTCGGGTCTGCTAGGAAGGGGCGCGGTCCGTATTCGTACTAGAGAGGTTCCATCGTGGCGCGCGACGAGAACGACAGGCCATTCGAGGATGGGCAGGGTAGGTCGTCAAACCCCGAGTTGACGGGTGACGTGCTGTCGCCGCGGTGGAGCACCGATGACACCGATGAGCAACCCGCCATTCAGGTCGTCGGCAACGAGACCTACATCCTGCCGCCCGACAAGGGCTCGCTGACCGGCGACCCGCTGCTGCTGGGCGACGCCCCGCGTGACGTGCTCGACGACGTCCCGCCGACCTCGCACGACCTGCTGAGCGGCCCCAGTGATCCTCAGGACCTCGGCGGCCTCAGCGGTCCCCATGACGTTCTCGGCGACCACGGCCGCTCCTATGACGTGCTGGGCGATCCCGGTGGCTCCCACGACGTGCTCGGCGGCCACAGCGGTCCCCATGACGTGCTCGGGGCCCCCGGTGATCCGTATGACTCGCTGTCGGAGCACAGCGGGCCGCACCGTGTGGACGACTCGGCTCCGTACCTGCCGCTCGACCGGGGCTACGAGCCGGGGCCCGACGATCGCGAGGAGGAGCAGACCAAGCGCGGTTTCCTCGGCTCGGGATGGACCGACGACTCCCACGACGGGCGCTCGGGCGGCGACCGCGAGGTGCGGCGGCGCACCAGGAAGCTGCTGGTGGCGGCGGCCGCGGTGGTGCTGGTCGGCGTGGGGGCCGGGTTCATGCTCACCGGCACCTCGT
Organism: Nonomuraea polychroma; assembly: GCF_004011505.1. Taxonomy (NCBI): domain Bacteria; kingdom Bacillati; phylum Actinomycetota; class Actinomycetes; order Streptosporangiales; family Streptosporangiaceae; genus Nonomuraea; species Nonomuraea polychroma. The sequence goes on along the minus strand of NZ_SAUN01000001.1, from coordinate 6,242,426 downwards.
CGGACGACCCGTGCCAGGGCGGTCAGTGCGCCAGTGCCGGCGAGGTGACCACGCCCACGGATTCCGCGGCTCCCGAGGACACGCCGACGGAGGAGGCCACCCCCGAGCCCGACAATACGGACACCGCTGAGCCGTCCGATACCGAGTCCGAAAACCCTCCGGGGACGAACCAGCGGACGCGGCCGACGCGCGAGCCGTCCTCGCGTCCCACGTCCACCACCCGCGGCGGCGAGCCGACCACGAAGCCCAGCAGCCGGGCCACCAGGCCGCCGGTGAACCAGATGCAGGACACCGACACGGACACCGGGCCCCAGAACGAGCAGTCGGACAGCAGGCAGCAGTCGCAGCCGACGCCGCCGCAGTCCAGCAGCCAGCCCCCCGCTCAGCAGCCCACGACCCAGGCGCCCGCGCCGACGCCGACGCAAGAGGAGCGGAAGGGACTGCTCGACATCCTCTTCCCCTGGTGACCTGACGCAGGACCGGTGGATGTCCTGCGCGGGGGCCTTCTGTCGTCCTGGGCCCCCGGACGTGGAAGGATGCGGAGCCAGGTGTTGTTCTGGCACACTTGGAAACCGCTTTCCGGGAGGTCTCGTGGTCACGCTTGAGGACGTCGCCAGGCAGGCGGGCGTCTCGCTCGCGACCGCCTCGCGGGTGCTCAACGGCAGCACCCGCCAGGTGGGCGCAGCCCTGCGGGCCCGCGTCGAGCAGGCCGCCGACGAGCTGGGTTACCGGGCCAACATCGCCGCCCAGACGCTGGCCCGCGGAGCCGGCAACGTCATCGGCATCGTCGTGCACGACCTGACGGACCCCTACTTCGCGGCCCTGGCCGACGGTGCGATGCGGGCGGCGGCCACCGAGGGCCTGCTGGTCATGGTGGGCACCACGCATCGCGACCCCGAGCAGGAGATCGCCTACGTGGCCACGCTCAACGCCCAGCGCGTGCGGGCCGTGCTCCTGGTCGGCTCCCGGGTGGCCGACCCGGCCGTCACCGGGCGCCTCCGCGACGAGCTGGCCCGCTACCGGTCGGGCGGTGGCCGGGCCGCCTGCGTCGGACAGGATCTGCTCGGCGTGGACACCGTCGCGCCCGCCAACCGCGAGGGTGCGGCGGAGCTGGCACGCGCGCTGGCCGGACTCGGGCACACCCGTTTCGCGGTGCTCGCCGGGCCCCCGCACCTGGTGACCGCCGCCGACCGCTGCGCCGGATTCGCCGGGGCGCTGGAGGAGCTGGGGCTGCCGGCGCCGGACGTGATCCACGGGCCGTTCGACCGCGACGGCGGATACGCGGCCGCCCAGCAGGTGGGCACGGACACGACGTGCGTGTTCGCGGTCAACGACGTGATGGCGGTCGGGGCGCTGGCGGCCTACCGCGAGCGCGGGATCCGGGTGCCCGAGGACGTGTCGGTGGCCGGGTTCGACGACATCGTCACCCTGCGGGATCACGTGCCGGCACTGACCACCGTGCGGCTGCCGTTGAAGGACATGGGAGCGCGGGCGCTGGAGCTGGCGCTGGGCGAGGAGGACGCGGTCGTCGTCGAGAAGGTCGCCGGCGAGGTCGTGTTGCGTGAGAGCGTACGGAGGTTGAAGTGAGGCTGGCGGTCAGCACGCTGGGGATGCCCGGCGAGGACCTCGACCGGGCGATCGAGATCGCGAGCCGGCACGGCTGCCAGGGGCTGGAGCTGCGTCTGCACCCGGACACCGGGGTGCACGCCGGGCTGGACTCGGCGGAGCGGCGTTCGGTGCGGGAGCGGGTGGAGCGCGCGGGCCTGGAGATCTCCGCTCTCGCGGGATATGTCGGCATCTGCGAGCCGGGGCCGGACGAGCCGGTCCTGGAGGCGCTCCTCGCCGACCTGCGCCTCGCCGCCGACCTGGGCGCGGCCGCGGTGCGGGTGTTCCCGCGCGGCGACGACCCGTCCGTCGGCGCCCGGAGGCTGAAGGCGGTCTCCGGCACGACCGCCGCGCTCGGCCGCCGCGTGCTCGTCGAGACGCACGACAGCATGGCCACCTGCACGGCCGTGGCCGGGCTGCTGGCCGAGGCGGGCTGCCCGGACACGACGGGAGCGATCTGGGACCTGCTGCACCCGTGGCGGCACGGTGAGTCCCCGGCCGATTCGCTGGCCGCGATCGGCCCGTACCTGTCCTATGTCCAGGTCAAGGACGCGGTCTCGGCGCAGGACACGACGCCGGTGCCGATGGGGACCGGGTCCGTGCCGCTGGAGGAGGCGGGCGCGTTGCTGCGCGGGGCCGGCTACGACGGGTGGGTCTCGCTGGAGTGGGAGCGGACGTGGTATCCGCAGGTCGCGCCGGTCGAGGAGATCCTGCCGGGAGCCGCTGACTGGGTGCGGAGGTTCGCCGCTTAGATAGGGGGATGCCCCTACCTCAGAACAAAGTCTTGGTCGTCGGGATGGACGGCCTGCGGTTCGACCTGCTCGCCGCGTCGGGCGCCCCCGTGCTGACCGCGTTGATGTCCACCGGCGCGTACGGCACCAGCCTGCTCCCGTACGGCGAGGCCGGCGCGCCGCGTACGGAGTCGCCCGGCGAGGTCGTGCCCAAGAGCCCCGAGCCGGGAGACGGCGGCCGGGTCATCAAGTCCCGCACCGACTCGGGGCCCGGTTGGTCGTCCATCGCGACGGGGGTCTGGCCCGACAAACACGGCATCGTAGACAACGGTTTCGCCGACCCACAGTTCCAGAAATTTCCGGACTTCCTGACTCGTGCGAAGAATGCTCGGCCTGACCTCGTCACCTCCGCGTTCTTCTCGTGGGCGGCGCTCGCCGAGCACGGCGCCTTCGGCCCGGCCATCGACCACCGGTTCGTGCTGGACGGCTACACGGTGGGCTGGGCGGAGGCCGACAAGCAGGTGACGGAGGCGGCCGAGCGGCACCTGGCGCAGGACGACCCCGGCGCCGTGTTCGTGTACCTGGGCGACACCGACGAGGTGGCCCACGACCTCGGCCCCCACTGCCCCGAGTATGCCGCCGCGCTCCAGGCCCAGGACGCGTACCTCGGCCGGCTGCTCGACACGATCCGCACGCGGCGGTCGTACCCGGACGAGCGCTGGACCGTGGTCGTCACCACCGACCACGGTCACGTGGACGAGGGCGGCCACGGCGGCACGTCGGACGAGGAGCGCACGGTCTTCGTGATCGCCGGCCGGCTGGGCGAGGACCTCGGCGGGCGCTCGCTCGGCACGCCACGCCTGGTCGACGTGGCGCCGATGGCGCTGGCGGCACTGGGAGTGCCGATCGCGCCGGAATGGGACCTCGACGGCGTGCCCCTGGGGCTCTGATCCGGAGTTCATCACGTGTTGAATTTCTGCCGGGAAAGCGTCAGACTGGGTGACAGGACGCTGACGGCGGGAGTGCATTCGATGAACACGGCACTGGACTTCTCCGAGATCGACGCCGGGATGCTGGCCGAGGTGGGCGGAAAGGCCGCCAACCTCGGCGAGCTGACCAGGGCCGGGCTGCCCGTGCCGCCCGGCTGGGTGCTCACGACGGAGGCGTACCGTCAGGTCGCCACCGGGCTGGAGACCAGCGGCGACGGGCTGGCCGAGCGCGCGCGGCGGCACCTGCTCGAGGCGCCGGTGCCGGCCGCCGTGCACGAGGCGATCGTGAAGCACTACGCCGCGCTCGGCCCCGACGTCCCGGTGGCGGTGCGCTCGTCGGCCACGGCCGAGGACCTGCCGTTCGCCAGCTTCGCCGGGCAGCAGGAGACCTACCTCAACGTCGTGGGCGCCGACGCCGTGGTCGACGCCGTACGCCGCTGCTGGGCCTCCCTCTGGACCGACCGCGCCGTGGCCTACCGCGAGTCCAACGGCATCGACCACGCCGCCGTGCGCCTCGCGGTGGTCGTCCAGGTCATGGTGGACGCCCAGGTCGCCGGCGTGATGTTCACCGCGAACCCGGTCACCGGCCGGCGGCGCGAGACCGTCATCGACGCCAGTCCCGGGCTGGGCGAGGCCGTCGTCTCCGGCGCCGTCAACCCCGACCGCTTCGTCGTCTACGGCGGCGCGATCCTCGAACGCCACGCCGGCGACAAGAAACTGGCGATTCGCTCCCTCCCTGGCGGCGGGACCGAGCGTGTCGAGACCGCCCACGACGGCCTCTGCCTGACCGACGCCCAAGTCCTCGCGCTGGCCGAGCTGGGCCGCCGGGTCGAGGATCACTACGGCGCGCCGCAGGACACCGAATGGGCCGTCGACGGGGACGGCACGCTCTGGCTCACCCAGGCCAGGCCGATCACCACCCTCTACCCGCTCCCCGAGACCACGAGGCCGGGGCTGCGGGTCTACTTCTCGGTCAACGTCGTCCAAGGCGTGATGGGGCCGATCACGCCGCTCGGCCTGTCGGCGTTCAAGCTGATCAGCGGCGGTGCCGCCGGCCTGCCCGGCTACGGCCCCGCCGACCCGCTCGACGGCGCGCCCTTCGCGTTCGTCTCGGGGCAGCGCCTGTGGCTCGACATCACCACCGCCGTACGCAGCCGCCCCGGCCGCGCCATCCTCCCGCGCGCGCTGACGCTCGGCGAGGCCCGCACCGCCACCGTCATGGAGCGGCTGGTCGAGGACCCGCGCCTGTCGCTCGTCCACACCTCCCCCCGCCCGTTCCTGCGCGCCGTCGCGCGCTTCGCCCGGCGCGTCCACGCCCCCTCGCGTGTCCTGATGGCCCTGACCAGGCCGGACAAAGCCCTGGCCTACGCCGCCCGGCTCGGCGAAGAGCTCGACAAGCGGCTTCAGGTGCCCGATTCCGCGACCCCCGCACAGCGGCTGGATCACGCCGAGCGCATGCTGGCCGGCACCTTCCCCGCCATCATCTCGATCATGCCCATCGTGATCACCGGGTACGGCCTGTTCGCGCTGGCATCCAAGCTGTCGGGCGTGCCGCTGGCCGAGATGCAGGACGTGCTGCGCAGCGTCCCGCACAACCCGACCACGGAGATGGACCTGGAGCTGTGGGACCTGGCCACCCGTATCGAGCCGGAGCCGTTCAAGGAGCTCCCGGTCGCCGAGCTGGTCCGCCGCTACCAGCAGGGCGGCCTGCCGCCCGTCGCGCAGCGCGAGATCGCCGCGTTCCTGGACACGTACGGCCACCGCGGCGTCGCGGAGATCGACCTCGGCGTGCCCCGCTGGTCGGAAGAGCCCGCGCACATCCTCGGCGTGCTGGCCAACTACCTGCGCATGGACGGCGGCGCCGACCTCGCCCCCGCCGCGTTGTTCGCCAAGGGCGCCGAGCAGGCGCAGGCCGCCAGCGCCCACGTGGTGCGGCAGGCCCGGCGCAGGGCCCGCTGGCGGGGCGCCGTGGCGAGGTTCGGGCTCCGGCGCACCAGGAAGTTCGCCGGCCTGCGTGAGCTGCCCAAGTTCTACCTGGTCAAGACGCTCGCCGCGGTACGGCACAGCCTGCTCGCGGTCGGCGAGCACCTCGTGGGGCTCGGCGTGCTCGCCGCGGCCGAGGACGTGTTCTTCCTGGACCTGCGCGAGGTCAGGGCCGCGCTGGACGGAGGCGACCTGCGGGAGGTGGTGGCCGAGCGGCGGGCGGCGTACGTGCAGGAGCAGCGGCGCAGGCACGTGCCCCGCGTGCTGCTGTCCGACGGCACCGAGCCCGAGGCGCTGGCGGTGGCCGCCGCGGACGGCGCGCTGACCGGCACGGCGGCCTCGGCGGGCACCGTCGCCGGCATGGCCAGGGTGGTGCTCGACCCGGTCGGCGCGCACCTGGAGCCGGGCGAGATCCTCGTCTGCCCGTCCACCGACCCCGGCTGGACGCCGCTGTTCCTGACGGCCGGCGGCCTCGTCATGGAGATGGGCGGCGCGATGTCGCACGGCGCGGTGGTGGCCCGCGAGTACGGCATCCCCGCCGTCGTCGGCGTCCCCGACGCCACCCACCGCATCACCACGGGCCAGGAGATCGAAGTGAACGGCGCGGCGGGCACCGTGACGCTATTGTGATCAAATGCCGGAAACGTACTGGAATCACAACGTCCACTACCAGCGGCTGGTCTTACAGCTCGTGCCCGGCGGTTGCGAGCGCGCGCTCGACGTCGGGTGCGGCGACGGACTGCTGGTGAGCAAGCTGGCCGCCCGCGTCCCCGCCGTGACCGGCGCGGACCGCGCCGCCGACGCGATCGCGATGGCCCGGCGGCAGTACGGCGACCTGGACAACGTCACCTTCGTCGAGGCCGACTACCTCGACGACGAGAAGGGACTGCTCCCCGAGGGCAAGTACGACTTGGTCACCGCCGTCGCGGTCATCCACCACGCGGACTTCCGGGAGGCGGTGAACGGGCTGGTCCGGCTGCTGGCGCCGGGCGGCCGGCTGGTGGTCGTCGGACTAGGGAAGGACCGCACGCCCCTGGACTGGATCGTCCGGCTGGCCGGGCAGGCGGCCTCGCACGTGCTGAAGGTGTTCCACGGCGGCAAGCGCGGGCCCGGCGTGCCGGGCATGTCCCCCGCGACCTCCTGGGCAGAGATCGCCCGCGAGGCACGGCGCATGTTGCCCGGCTGCCGTTTCCGCCGCCTGCTGCTCCGTCGTTACCTGCTGACCTGGGACAAACCCGAGGGCTGATGCCGGGCGGCGGCCCCGTCGAGCCGCCGCCCCGAGCCCTTCTTACGGACGGGCCACCACCACGTCCTCGTAGCGGGCCTTCATCGTGGCCACCACCTCATCGGGGTCGGCGGCCCAGATGTCGGCGTTGAAGATCTCCACCTCGACGTCACCGGTGTAACCGGCGTCCAGGACCGCACGCGTGATCGGCTTGAAGTCGATCACGCCGTCGCCCATCATGCCCCGGCCGAGCAGCACGTCCTCCGGCAGCGGGTGCAGGTAGTCGCACACCTGGTAGGACGCGATCCTGCGGCCGGCCCGCGCGATGTCGTCGAACACCCTCGGGTCCCACCACACGTGGAAGGTGTCGACCACCACGCCGACCTGCTCCTCCGGGTGCGCCAGGGCCAGGTCGAGCGCCTGGCCCAGTGTGGACAGCACGGCCCGGTCCGGACAGTAGATCGGGTGCAGCGGCTCCAGGGCCAGCTTGACGCCCCGCTCGCCGGCGTACGGCGCCAGCTCCGCCAGCGCCTCGGCCACCCGCTCCCGGGCGCCTGCCAGATCGCGCGACGCGCCCGCGGTCAGCGGCTCGCCCGGCTGCACACCGGGCAGGCCGCCCACGACCATCACCAGGCAGGCCGCCTCCAGTTCGGCAGCCTCGTCAATGGCACGGCGGTTGTCGTCGAGCGCCTCGGCGAATGCGCGGCGTCCCTCGTCACCGGGCAGCCCGCCGGCGGTGAGGAAGCCTCCCCGGCACAGGGAGGACACTCGCAGCCCCGCGTCCCGCACCAGCTTGACACTCTCCGCCAGGCCCTGCTCGGCCACGTTCTGCCGCCACAGCCCGATCGCCTCCAGGCCGTGCCGCACGCACCCGTCCACGGCCTCCGCCACGGACCAGCGCCTCGTCGTCCACTGGTTGAGTGAAAGCGTCACAGCCCGTTCACCGCCAGCAGCGCCTTCATGCGGTGCACGGCCAGCTCCTGGTCGGCCAGCAGCCCGGCCTGGTCGGCCAGGCGGAACACCTCCGACAGGTGCAGCAGGGAGCGGGCCGACTGGGCGCCGTTCACCATGGCGAACGCGTCCTGGTGGCCGTTCAGCCAGGCCAGGAAGACGATGCCGGTCTTGTAGTGGTACGTGGGCGTCTCGAAGATCTTCCGCGACAGCGGGACCGTCGGGTCCAGGATCTCGTCGTACGAGGCCAGCAGCCGCTCACGGCCCGCCTCATCGCAGGCCGCCTCGGCGGCATCCAGCACCTGGAGGGCGGCCGCGGCCGCCGGGGCGATCGCGTCGAAGATGCCGAGCAGCGCGTGCGAGCCGGTCTTGATCAGCGACGGGTAGTTGAAGTCGTCGCCCGTGTAGAGCTTGACGCCCTCGGGGAGCGCGGCACGCAGGCGTACCTCGTGCTCCTCGTCCAGCAGCGACACCTTCACGCCGTCCACCATCGAGGCGTGGGCGTGGATCAGCTCCAGGAACGACTCGGTCGCCGTGTCCACGTCATGCGAGCCCCAGTAGCCGGCCAGCTGCGGATCGAACATCTCGCCCAGCCAGTGCAGGATCACCGGGCGGTCGGCCAGCCCGAAGAGCTTGCCGTACACCTGGTGGTAGTCCTGCGGTCCCGTGGCCACCTTGGCGAGCTGGCGGGAGGCCATGATGATCACGCCGGCGCCGGCCGACTGGACGGTCTCCAGTTGCTCGGCGTACGCGGCCGTGATCGTGTGCAGGTCACCGGCGTCGGGCGCGTGGTCGGTGCCCGCGCCGCAGGCCACCAGCGTCGCCGGGTCGCCGAACGCGCGGGCCTCGGCGGCGCTGCGCCGGATGAGCTCCTTGGTCGCCGCCCAGTCCAGGCCCATGTTGCGCTGCGCGGTGTCCATGGCGTCGGCCACCCGCAGGCCGTGCGACCACAGGTGACGCCGGAAACGCAGGGTGGCGTCCCAGTCCACGGCGGCGGGGGAGCCGGGCGTGTTGTCACCGAGCGGGTCGGCCACCACGTGGGCGGCCGCGTACACGATGCGGCTCGCCGCCGGCGTCGCCGACACCGGCCAGACCGTCGGCTCGGCCAGCGTGTACGCGCCGACGCCGGGCAGATCGATCATCACAGCCCCGGCACCTCGATCCTGCGGCCCTCGGCGTTCGAGCGCAGGCCCAGCTCGGCGAGCTGGACACCCCGGGCGCCCGAGGCGAAGTCGTTCGGGAAGGGGGCGTCCTCCACGACGTGCCTGACGAACGCCTCCCACTGGATCTTGAACCCGTTGTCGAACTCGGCGTTGTCCGGCACTTCCTGCCAGCCGTCGCGGAAACGCGCCGTGACCGGCAGGTCGGGGTTCCAGACCGGCTTGGGGGTGGCCGAGCGGTGCTGCACCCGGCAGTTGCGCAGGCCCGCCACGGCGCTGCCGTGCGTGCCGTCCACCTGGAACTCGACCAGCTCGTCCCGGTTCACGCGCACGGTCCATGACGAGTTGATCTGAGCGACGATGCCGCCTTCGAGCTCGAAGATGCCGTACGCGGCGTCGTCCGCGGTCGCCTGGTACGTCTTGCCCTGCTCGTCCACACGGGCCGGGATGTGCGTCACCGCGCGGGCGTAGACGGACTCGACCCGGCCGAACAGGTTCTCCATCACGTAGTGCCAGTGCGGGAACATGTCGAGCACGATGCCGCCGCCGTCCTCGGCCCGGTAGTTCCACGACGGCCGCTGGGCCTCCTGCCAGTCGCCCTCGAACACCCAATAGCCGAACTCGCCGCGCACCGACAGGATGCGGCCGAAGAAGCCGCCGTCGATCAGCCTCTTCAGCTTGAGCAGGCCGGGAAGGTACAGCTTGTCCTGGACCACGCCGTTCTTGACGCCCTTGGCGGTGGCGGCCTCGGCCAGGGCCACCGCCTCCTGCGTGGATTCGGCGGTCGGCTTCTCGGCGTAGATGTGCTTGCCGGCCTCGATGGCCTTCAGCACGGCCTTCACCCTGGCGCTGGTGACCTGGGCGTCGAAGTAGATCACGTTGTCGTCGTCGGCGAGGGCGGCGTCGAGGTCCGTGGTGAAATCCGGAATGCCATGCTTCGCCGCGATATCTGCCAATTTATCGGCATTCCGGCCGACGAGCACCGGCTTGAGCTTCACCCGGCTGCCGTCCGAGAGCGTCACACCGCCCTGCTCGTTGATCGCCAGGACGGACCGGACCAAGTGCTGACGGTAGCCCATCCGTCCGGTGACGCCGTTCATCACGACGCCGATGGTGCGCACGCTCATTGAGGATCCCTTCAGGTCAACAGTGGGGAAAGCGCTTTCCCGAACCGTACGGCCGTCCCGCCGGAGGCGTCAAGTAGCGCCTCCCGCAAGCCTGTCTCACAGCGTACGAACCAGCGCCTCTCCTCCGCCTCACGGCCCACCCACCACCGGCCCGCGCAAGGTGCCCGTCGGGACGCGCTGGTCCCCGTCCTGAGAATGATCCGGCTCCGCGGGTCGCACTGGAACCACGGAGCCGGTCAACGCGGGCTCGCGTAACGGCGGGCCACTTGTGAAGGGTTCAGAGGCCGTTTCCTGGAGGGCCATCAGCCGAAGTGCAGCGGGTGGCAGACCACGGCACCGCGTAACAGATGGTCCTATACCGGGGTGGCAGACCACGGCACCGTGTAACAGATGGTCCTATACCGGGGTGGCAGACCACGGCACCGTGTAACAGATGGTCCTATACCGGGGTGGCAGACCACGGCAACGCGTAACAGATGATCATGACACCATCAGGCGGGAGAGCGCCTTGGCGATGGGGTGGGCGGTGAGGGAGAGCTGCCACTCGCGGGCGCCCAGCTCGCGCAGGCGGGCCGTGACCGTCTCCTCCGTGATCTCGTCCGGCGGCTCCCAGGTCAGCCGCCGCACCGCGTCCGGCTGCAGCAGGTTCTCCGTCGGCATGTGATGCTCGTCGGCCAGCGCGATCACCACGGCACGCGCCGCGGCCAGGCGTTTGGCGGCGGCCGGATCCCGGTCGGCCCACCGGTTGGGCGGCGGCGGCCCGTCGCCCGGCGTGCTGGGCTGGGGGAGCTGGCTCTCGGGCAGGGTGCGGGCCCGGTTGACGGCGGCGAGCCAGTCGCTCATGTGGCGCCGCGCGCTGCGCCCGGTGAAAGCCGAAATCTCCGTCAAAGCCTTCTTGGTGCGCGGCCCTTCGAGCGCGGCCGTGATGATCGCCGCATCGGGCAGCACCCGCCCAGGCGCGAGGTCGGCCTCGCGGGCGATCCGGTCGCGCATGGTCCACAGCTCCCGCACGATGGCGAGCGCCCGCACGTTGCGTACCTTGTGAATGCCCGACGTACGCCTCCACGGGTCGGAGCGGGGCATCGGCGGCGGGGTGTCGAGCACGGCGGCGAACTCCTCACGCGCCCACTCCAGCTTCCCGCTCTCGGTCAGCTCCCTGTGGAGCTCGTCCCGCAGCTCGACGAGCACCTCCACGTCGAGCGCCGCGTACCGCAGCCAGTCCTCCGGCAGCGGCCTGGTCGACCAGTCGGCGGCCGAGTGGCCCTTCTCCAGCCGCAGCCCGAGCACGGTCTCGACCATCGTGCCGAGCCCCACCCGCTCGTAGCCGAGCAGCCGCCCCGCCAGCTCGGTGTCGAACATCTCACGCGGCCGGAACCCCACCTCCAGCAGACAGGGCAGGTCCTGAGAGGCGGCGTGCAGCACGATCTCCGCGTCGGCCACGGCCGCGTCCAGCGTCGACAGATCGGGGCAGGCGATCGGGTCGATCAACGCGGTCCCCGCCCCCGCCCGGCGCAGCTGCACCAGGTAGGCCCGGTTGCCGTAGCGGTAACCCGAGGCCCGCTCGGCGTCGACCGCCACCGGGCCGCTGCCCGCGGCGAACCGCTCCACGGCCATGGCGAAACGTTCCGCGTCCTCGATCACCGGCGGAATGCCCTCGCGCGGCTCGAGCAGCGGCTCGACGGTGCGTTCTTCTGTCATGAGTTCACCGACCTCATGACGCGGGTGCTGTCTTGACTGGTGCCCTCACTTCGTTCGGTCACTCTCCGGATCATCTCGTGGGCGGGGCAGCGCGGCCACGTCCGGCGGGAGCGGCGGGATCCCCGCCGCCAGGCACATGAGGTCGCACCAGGCGGCGACATGGCCGGAGAGATCCTCCTGGGCGGGCGACCAGGACGCCCGTAGCTCTAGCTCGGTCGTGACCGGGTCTTCGGCCTTGTTGCCGAACCCCTCTGACACGGCTCTTGTCACGGTACCGCCAGCGGCGGAGTAGTCGGCTTGGTGGGCGTCGAGCGCCTCGGTCAGCCAGCTCCACGCGACGGGCCCGAGCAGCGGGTCGGAGGTGATCTCCGGCTCCATGTCGGCCCGCACGTAGGCCACCAGCCGAAACGGGCCGTCCCAGCCGCGCTGCCCGTCGGGGTCGAAGAGCAGGATCAGCCTGCCCACCGCGAGCTCGTCGTCGTCGCGGTAGACCGACGCGCCGATCGCGGCCGAGTAGGGGGCCAGCCGCTGGGGCGCGGGCAGGTCCTCCAGCTCGATCTCGGGCCTGACCTCGGCCAGCCGCAGGCTCTCCGCCGCGCGCCTGAACGCCGCTGGAGGTGGTGGCTGGTCACCGAGTGTCATAGCGGAAGCGTAGGTCGAAGTCGGACGGAAGGGGACCACGGGGGTGCTCATCCTCGCTGATCAAGCCGCAGCCGAAACGAGCCGGCGAACCGTTCTGACCGACTCGGCGGAGCCGAGCATGATCGCGTGGCCGCACTCGACGCAGGCCCACTCCGGGCACTGTCCCGGCTCGTGTCCGTCGAAGCATGGCGGCTGCTCGAACAGCCGCTCACCGGCGCAGGAGACGCAGCGCTCACTGCGGCGCTCTGGGGAACTCCACAACGCGGTCATCGCACGGGGCCTTTCCTTCGGGTCGTGGCTCCGACGTTGGCACGAGCCGCTGACAATTCCCCGCAACGCGCTCGGCGTGTCCCGAAAGTGGTCGCTGAATCGGTGCCGCGCGGTGGGTTGGCGAACATTTGACCCATTCGAGACCGGCTCTCTGGTACGCCATGGGCCATGTTCGACGCAGGTCCCATGCCGAGGCCCCGCGGACCGGTAAACCTTCATCCTGCTATCTGATCATGATTTGGTGTGTCCAATGCATGTTTTTCCGACACCTCGCTTGCCAATGAGGGGACCGGCCCCCGGTCATGGCACCCTTGTGGGGTGAACCTCGCCGACTCGCCGTTCCTGCGTGCCTGCCGCCGCCGGCCCGTTCCGCACACCCCGGTCTGGTACATGCGCCAGGCCGGCCGGTCGCTGCCGGAATACCTCAAGGTGCGCGAGGGCGTGCCGATGCTCACCGCCTGCGCGACGCCGGACATGATCGTCGAGATCACCATGCAGCCCGTCCGCCGATACGGGGTGGACGCGGCCATCTACTTCAGCGACATCGTGGTGCCGCTCAAGGCCATCGGCGTGGACCTCGACATCAAGCCGGGCGTCGGACCTGTCGTGGCCGACCCCATCCGCGACGCCAAGGGTCTCGAGGCGCTGCGCCCGCTGGAGCCCGGTGACGTGCCGTTCGTCACCGAGTCCATCCAGGCGTTGACCGGCGAGCTGGGCGGCACGCCGCTGATCGGATTCGCGGGCGCGCCGTTCACGCTCGGCTCCTACCTGATCGAGGGCGGCCCCTCCAAGAACCACGACCGGACCAAGGCCATGATGTACGGCGCTCCGGAGTTGTGGCACGCGCTGATGGAGCGGCTGTCCGGCATCGTGCTGGAGCACCTGCGCATCCAGATCGCGGCGGGCGCCTCGGCCGTGCAGCTCTTCGACTCCTGGGTGGGGGCCGTGGCGGTGGACGACTACCGGGAGTTCATCCTGCCGCACACCCGGCGCATCTTCGAGGGCATCGCCGGTGTGCCACGCATCCACTTCGGCGTCGGCACCGGCGAGCTGCTCGGCGTGCTCGGGGAGGCGGGCGCCGACGTGGTGGGGGTCGACTGGCGGGTGCCGCTGGACGAGGCGGCCCGCCGGGTCGGGCCGGGCAAGGCGCTGCAGGGCAACCTGGACCCGGCGATCCTGCTGGCGCCGTGGGAGGTGGTCGAGCGCAAGGCCCGCGAGGTGCTGCGGCGAGGGCGCGCGGCCGAAGGACACGTGTTCAACCTCGGGCACGGCGTGCTGCCCTCGACCGACCCGGACCAGCTCAAGCGCCTCACCGACCTGGTCCACGCCTTCACGCCCGAGTCCTGACGCCGACGCCTGAGAGGCGGACGACGCCTGAGAGGCGGACGCCTGAGGGGCGGACGTCTTCGCGCCCTGGCGCCTATGCCTGGACGTGGGTGCCTGCGGGGGGCGGTGGACGGTGGCGGCGGGTCAGGCGGCCTCCGGGTCCGGGCTGCCAGGACGCGGGCCGGGCGGAGGTGTCGGGGCCGTGGGGCGCCGGGCGCGGTTGCGCCGGATCAGGTAGGACAGCAGCGCCACCAGCGGCAGCGCGACGATGGTCCACGGCAGCAGCGCCCCCAGCACGGTGAGCACCGCCTTCGTGAAGGACACCAGCGCGTTCCATCCCGCCTTGAGCCCTCCGAGGAACCCGGCGGGCTCCTCCTCCGGCTCCTCCACGACCGCGACCGGCCCGGCCAACCGGAGCGTCAGCGTGGCCATGGACACCTGAGCGGCCAGCTCCTTCTGCTGCGCCTGCAGCGACTCGAGGTCCGCCTCGCGAGCGGAGATCTCCCGCTCGACCTCCAGCACCTGCCCGATCGTGTCGGCCCGCTTCAGCAGCGAACGCAGCGATTCAAGGGACTGCTCGGCCGACTTCAGCCGGCTGTTGACGTCGGCCACCTTCAGGGTGACGTCCTGAGTGGCCTGCTTCATGGAGAGCTGCATGCCCAGCTCCTTGCCGAGCCGCGCCAGCACCGACGCGTACCCGGTCGGCGGGATCTTGAACTCCAGCGTCGCCGAGTCCCTGGAGTCGCTGGCCGAGCTGCTCTCCTCCTTGGACAGGTACCCGCCGGCCGCGGTGACGATCTGCTTGGCCTGCTCGACGGCGGCGGCGACCTTCTTGACCCGCACGGTCATGCTGCCGGTGTAGATGACCTGCCGCTCCTGCGCGGTCACCTTGACGTTCGAGACGATGCCGTCCCGGCTGGTCTGCTGGGGCTGGGCCGCCTTCTCGGAGTACTGGTCCTGGGGCGCGGCCGCGGGCGCGGACTCGGCCTGGCTCATCGGGGCTTCGCCGCTCGATTGCATGATCGCACCCCCACCACCGCAGCCCGTCAGGGCCAGGGCCGTGCAGGCGGCCGATAACGCGATACCGTGCCGGATTCTCCTCATGCCCTTAAGACGTCGTGCGGATCATCCCGGTTTGAAAGGAGGAATCACGGTACGGTCACTGTGTTCATGGCCTCGGCACTCCCTCGCAGCCGCTCGCGGCCCCGAGCGGCTGGGCGAGCCGATGAGGCGGTAGCGTCAGGAGACGTGGAAGGGAATCGGGCGCACGTAGTCGTCGTCGGCGGAGGGATCTCCGGTCTCGCCGCCGCGTGGTACATCCGCCAGGGCGCGGGCGAGCGGGTCAAGGTGACCGTGCTCGAGGCCGGCCCACGCATCGGGGGCAAGCTGTATGCCTCGGAGGTGGCCGGGGTGAGCGTCGACGCGGGTGCGGAGGCCATGCTGGCCAGGCGGCCCGAGGGCGCGGAGCTGGCCAGGGCGGTCGGGCTGGGCGACGACCTGGTGTTCCCCGGCACCACTCAGTCGGCCATCTACACCAGGGGCGCGCTGCACCCGATGCCGAAGCGGCAGGTCATGGGCGTGCCCGCCGACCTGACCGAGCTCGCCAGGTCGGGCATCATCTCGCCGGGCGGGCTGCTGCGCGTGCCGCTGGACCAGATCCTGCCGCCCACGCTGGTGCGCACCGACGTGTCCGTGGCCGCCTACATCCGCGCCAGGATGGGCGGCGAGGTCGTGGAACGGCTGGTGGAGCCGCTGCTCGGCGGCGTCTACGCGGGCCGTTCCGACATGTTGTCGCTGGAGGCCACGATGCCGCGGGTGGCGGCCGTGGCCCGGTCGGAGCGTTCGCTGCTGACCGCGGCCAGGCACCTCGTCGAGGAGACGCCCCAGGACGCCGGGCCCGTCTTCACGTCGTTGAAGAACGGAGTCGGCGCGCTTCCCGAGGCGGTCGCCAAGGCGTCGGGGGCTGATGTCAGGACCGGGGTCACCGTACGGGAGCTGCACAGGACCGAGGAGGGCTGGCGGCTGGTGACCGGGCCGGTGCCCAGGCCCGAGGCCCTCGAAGCCGACGCGGTGATCGTCGCCGCGCCGGGCCCCGCCGCCGCCCGGCTGCTCAAGGCCGAGGCGCCCAAGGCGGCGGGGGAGCTGTCCAGGATCGAGTACGCCAGCATGGCCATCGTCACGCTCGCGTACCCGCTGGGCGCCTTCCCTGAGCCGCCCGCCACCAGCGGCTACCTGGTGCCGCCCGTCGAGGGACGGCCGGTCAAGGCGGTCACGTTCAGCTCGGTGAAATGGCCACACCTGGCGCAGGACCTGGTGATCCTGCGGTGCTCGATCGGCAGGATCGGCGAGGAGCACCTGCTCCAGCGCGAAGACGCCGAGCTGGTGTCGCTGGCCACGGCGGAGATGGCCGACGTGATGGGCGTGCGCGGGCTGCCGGTCGACAGCCGGGTGTCGCGCTGGGGAGGCGGGCTGCCGCAGTACAACGTGGGCCACCTGGACCGGGTGGCGCGCGTGCGCGCGGCGGTCGCGATGCAGCCGGGCCTCGCCGTCTGCGGCGCCGCCTACGACGGCATCGGCATCCCGGCCTGCGTCGGCACCGCTCGCACGGCAGCCGCCCGGGTTCTGGACCACCTGTCTCTGCGAGCAGAATAGGAAACATGACAGAGGCAGCTCCGCGGCTCAAGGCCCGCGATCTCAACCAGGTGATCCGTTACACGATGTGGTCGGTCTTCCAGGTGACCGAGCCGTGTCCCGTCGACCGCGACGGCCTGGCAGGCGAGGTCGAGGAGCTGCTGGAGCAGGCCGCCGGCAAGGACGTCGTGACCAGGGGGGTCTACGACGTGGCCGGGTTGCGGGCCGACGCCGACTACATGTTCTGGTGGCACGCGCCCACACCCGAGGACCTGCAGGACGTCTACGCCAGGTTCCGCCGCACCGCGCTCGGGCGGCACAGCAAGCCCGTGTGGTCGGCGATGGCGTTGCACCGGCCGGCCGAGTTCAACAAGTCGCACATTCCGGCGTTCCTCGCGGAGGAGGAGCCGCGGGCGTACGTGAGCGTTTATCCGTTCGTGCGCTCGTACGAGTGGTATCTGCTGGAGGACTCCGAGCGGCGGGCCATGCTGGCCGAGCACGGCAGGATGGCGCGCGACTATCCCGACGTGCGGGCCAACACCGTCGCCTGCTTCTCGCTCAACGACTACGAGTGGATGCTGGCCTTCGAGGCCGACGAGCTGCACCGGATCGTGGACCTGATGCGTACGCTGCGGGGCGCGCAGGCCCGCCGCCACACCCGCATCGAGATCCCGTTCTACACCGGCGCCCGCAAGCCGGTTCGCGACCTGGTTGCCGCCCTGCCGTAATCCGCTGACCCGAGCCCGGCGTCCCTGATCGGGGGAGTCAGATCCAGGTTGGCGATCCAACTGAAGTGATCTACCCCCTTTGTCACAATCAAGGGAATCCCTTGTTCGTGGGGCGTGACCTGCAGTGGCACGTTCCACGGGGGCAAGGAGGGCGGGGTGGAGACATCTGGAAGGCCGGGTCGCAGCCGGCGCGCGGCCGGTCGTCACGCGGCGGGCCGCTCCCGGCGCGGGCGGCGGCGTCGCCGTGCCGGGCGGCGAGGGCTGGTGCTGGGGGCGCTGGCGCTGGCCGGTGGGGTGGCCGGGTTGCTGGGCGCGAACGGGACCTTCGGAGGGGCGCCCGTGGCCTCTTCCAGGGCCCCCGCGCAGCCGGGGACGTCCGGGCCACAGGTGGCCGCGGAGGAGGATCGTGCCACGGCGGTGCCCGGCCGGGGAGGGGCGGCGAGCCCGAGGCCGAGCGCGCAGGCCTCGGCGCGCGAGATCGAGCAATCCGTGCCCGTGCCGGTGCCCAAGGAGGCCACGAGGCCCGTGCCGGAGGAGAGCGCCGGCCCCAGCACGGTCGAGGGCTCGGCGCCGCCGGGGGAGGAGCCGGGGGAGGCCGTGCTGCTGGTGCCCGGGATGGACGACACCGACGGCTACCGCGCCGACGGGCCCTCGGCGCACACGGACCGGCAGGCGGCGGAGTATTTCCGTACGCGGTGGGGCCCGGACGACAAGGCGCTGAAACACCTCAAAGACATCCGCACCATCGGCGGTTATTTGCGGATTTATACCGATTTACCGGGGAGTGCGCACAATTCCACCCATGCCATAACGTTGTGCAAGCGTGGCCTCGCGTACCTGAAGGCCGCAGGGGTGGCCAGGCCGGTGGTGTTCGTGCAGGCGAAGTTCGGGGAGAACGGCAACCCGGTGCTCGCCAATATCCTCGGTCCGTCGGACAAGAGCTGCAGCGTCACCCATCCGGCGCCCGACTGAGCGGCTCAGCGCACGCGTACCCGCGTCTTCGCGCACACGTGGCACCGCTGGGTCACGATGCGACCGATGGTCTCTATCGTCACCCAGCGGTGCCGGAGATGAACGAACCGCACGCGTCGGTTTTACCCGCCGCAGCGGATTGGTACGCGGAGTCGCGAGTCGATCACGCCTTGGGTTCGAGCCGGAGCGAGACCGAGTTGATGCAGTAGCGATCGTCGGTCGGAGTCGGATATCCCTCGCCGTGGAACACATGCCCGAGATGCGAGTCGCACCGGGCGCACCGCACCTCCGTCCGGGTCATGCCGTGACTGCGATCCTCGATCAGCCTCACCGCCTCGGACTCGGCAGGCTCGAAGAAGCTCGGCCACCCGCAGTGGGACTCGAACTTCGTGTCAGACCGGAACAGCTCCGCGCCGCAGGCCCGGCACGAGTAGACGCCTTCGGTCTTGGTGTCGACATATTCCCCCGTGAACGGGCGCTCGGTGCCGGCCTCCCTGAGGACGTGGAACTCCTCAGGGGAAAGCTGGCTCCGCCACTCGGCCTCGCTCTTGACGACCTTTTCCATACGTTAAGAGTACGAGATCTGGCAAAAAGAGATCTCCGCAGGGTGAAGCATCCATTCCGGGCGGAATTCGCGTCTTTGTAGGCAAGGGGGTGTCATCGCCTCCTGCCAAGGGGTGAGATCGTCCGCCGATCCCGCCGAGCGGCACAGCCCACGCCCGTGCTGGAGCCGCGGGGATCGTCACGGCCGGCCGGGTGGCGCGCCAGCGCCCGGAACGGCGACGGACGATCTGTTGGCCCGCCCCGTCGAGCCCTCGGTCCCGCCACCGAGGAGGCTCCGGGGCGGGCCCGCCCTGTCCATCGGCCTCACCCCGTGAGGCCGGTTCCCCGCCTTCCCCGCTCCTGCGGGCGACGGCCCGGCCTGCTCATTGGCGCCCCATCGCCGCCTGTTCGTGGACCTGCGGTGCGGACCCGCCGCAATGTCACAGGACGGTAGTAGGTTCGAGGGCATGGCATCGCCGTTCATAGAGCTCGAGGTTGGCGAGCGAACCGTCAAGGTCACCAACCCCGACAAGGTGTACTTTCCAGAGATCGGCGCAACGAAGCGCGACCTGGTGGAGTACTACGTGAGCGTCGGCGAGGGCGCGCTGCGGGCGCTCAGGGACCGGCCGACCAACCTCAAGCGCCACCCCGACGGCGTGCAGACCGAGGCCATCTACCAGAAGCGCATGCCGCCCAAACATCCCGACTGGCTCCAGTCGGTCACCGTCACGTTCCCGAGCGGCCGCACGGCACAGTCCCTGCGGGTCACCGAGGTGGCCGCCATCGCCTACTGCGCCAACCTCGGCACCATCGATTTCCACCCCTGGCAGGTGCGGGCCTCTGACGTCGAGCACCCCGACGAGCTCCGCATCGACCTGGACCCGCAGCCCGGCCTGGACTTCGACGCCGCGCGCAAGGCCGCGTTCCTGACCAAGGAGGTGCTGGGCGAGCTGGGGATGACCGGCTTCGTGAAGACGTCGGGCAACCGGGGCGCCCACATCGCGGTGCGCATCGAGCCGCGCTGGGACTTCATCGAGGTCCGCCACGCCGGCATCGCCCTGGCCAGGGCCGTGGAAGAGCGGGACCCGAGCCTGGTGACCACGGCGTGGTGGAAGGAGGAGCGCGGGCAGCGGGTCTTCATCGACTTCAACCAGAACGCCCGCGACCGCACGGTGGTCAGCGCCTACTCCATCAGGGCCCAGCCGCACGCGCCCGTGTCGACACCGCTGACCTGGGACGAGCTGACGGACGCCGACCCGCGGGACTTCGACATCCGCACGGTGCCGGCCCGCTTCGCCGAGGTGGGCGACGTGCACGCGGCCATCGACGACCAGGCATACTCGATCGAGCCCTTGCTGGAGCTGTACGCCAAGGACGAGCGCGGCGACATGCCTTATCCGCCCAACTACCCGAAGATGCCGGGGGAGCCGATGCGCGTCCAGCCGAGCCGCGCCAGGAACGCCGACTAGTCCTCCGGCAGCATGATCAGTGGCGGATGAGCCGGTGCGGGGCGAGCTCCCGGGTTTCACCTCGTTCCAGGTAGACGACCCGGTCGGCCAGCCCGGCCTGCTCGATGTGCCGCCGGAAGTCGTCCAGCGGTGAGCTGAAGGCGGCATAGTCGTCGTAGTGCACCGGCACGACCGTGCTCGGATTGATGACGTCCACCCACGAGGCGCCCTGCTCGCCGTCCATGGTGACCATCAGCGTGCCCAGCTTCGTGCCGCCCAGGTGCACGATGGCCAGGTCGATCTCGGGGAAGCGGCGCGGGATCGCGTCCAGGCGGCGGTCGAGCAGGGTGTCGCCGCTGATGTGCAGGCGCAGCTCGACGCGCTCGTCCCGGTTGCAGAACTCCACCATCGTGCCGATCACCGGAGGCAGCAGCGCCTCGGCCGCGCCGGGCGCGTGCCTGGCGGGCAGGGCCGTGATCTTGACGATGCCTCCGGAGCCGCGGAGCTTGTGCTCCTGCCACTCCTCCAGGCCCACGCTGCTGCGGAAGCCGCGCCAGCGCAGCTTACGGGCCGCCGTGGTGGTGGTGATGATCGGCGTGTCCTTGTCGATGCCACGTCGGGCGACCCGGTCCCAGTGGTCGCCGTGCATGTGGGACAACACCACCGCGTCGAGCGTCGGCAGGTCCTCGATCTCCACGGCGGGGTCGGTGAGACGGCGCGAGCTCAGGCCGTACCCGAGGTACGCCCGCTGCCCCCGATGCAGGAAGTTCGGATCCGTCAGCAGCGTGAAGCCGTTGTAGCGGATCAGCGTGGTGGCGTTGCCGATGAACTGCAGGCTTCCCTTCACCTTTGGCCTCACTCCGGATACGGCGACCGCTGGCCGGGAGGCACTCCGCCGCCCTTGCCGCCGCCTTTGCCGCCCTTGTCGGTCCCGTGCGGGCGGGTGGCCCGCCGCTTGGCGCCGCTCTTCGTCTCAGGTATGGCGTGGGCGGATGTGGAGTCGGTAGCCGCTTTGCCTGATCTACGAAGTTCGGGCTGTTGTGGTTGACTCATGGCTTTTGTCCCCCTAGAGGAATACTTCTGCCACGCCAGCGGCTACCCAAACACTCCGTATCTGCCTGTTGCGCTTCGGTCACATTACTTGACTCTGGGTCCAATAGTTCGCAAGGCTCTCTGGTGCATCGGGGGCGACAGCCGACGAATTCGGGAGCCTTCATGGCAAGAGCGCGACGTCTCGCAGCAGCGGGAGCGGTAACGGCATTCATGGTCGCAGGAGTGAGCCTGGCGGCGGGCATCGGCACCGCCTCCGCACAGTCCGGCCCTGAGCTGCCGGACGTGATCCCCACCTGTCTCCTTCCGCTGCCGATCCTCTGCGACGAATCCGCACCGGAGGACACCGCACCGCCCGAAGACCCCGGCTCGAGCGCGCCGCCTCCGGAGGAGGAGCCCTGGCCCCCTCAGCCGGGGCCTGACGCGAATGAGGACGAGTGGCGGCCTGCCGGTGAACGGGAGCACAAGGTGCCGAAGGGGCATCCGGAGACCGGCGGTGGCGGGATCGCGGAGGACGGTGCGGTGTGGCCGTTCGCGCTGGGCGGCGCCGCGCTGCTGACCGGGGCCGGCCTGGCCGGGTTCGCGGTACGGCGCCGCAAGGATGTCGTCGCCTAGCGTGGCCGACAAACCGGCTGCTCGCGGGCATCGACTGATCCTGCTCCTCGCGGGCGTCATCACCCTGGCCGGGGCGCTGCTGATCTGGTTCGGGCTGAGCGGCATCGTGGGCGGCGAACCCGAGGCGGCGCCGGTCGCGACCGTACGCCCGGCGCCGGTCACGGGCGTGCCACTCTCCAAGATGGCCGAGCCCATGGAGCCCGCCCGCCCCACAGGCGTCTACATCCCGTCCATCGGCGTCGCCGCGCCGCTGACGGAGCTGGGCCTGGACGCGAGCGGCGCCATCCAGAACCCGCCGCTCGACGCCCCGAACCTCGCCGGCTGGTACCGCTACGGCCCCGTGCCCGGCCAGCGCGGCGCCGCCGTGATCACCGGACACCTCGACACCAGGAGCGGCCCCGCCGTCTTCGCCCGCCTCAAGGACGTCAAGCGCGGCGACCAGATCCAGGTGCTGCGGGCCGACCGCTCGGTTGCCGTCTTCGTCGTCGACAAGGTCGAACACACGCCGAAAACACGCTTCCCCGCCAAGAAGGTCTACGCCGAGCTCCGCTATCCGGGCCTGCGACTGGTGACCTGCGGCGGGGCGTTCGACCGCCAGGCACACAGCTACCAGGACAACACGATCGTGTACGCGCACCTGGCGGCCCCGTACTACCCCAAACCCTGATCAGGGATCCCGCGGCAGTCCCAGCACCCGTTCGGCGATGATGTTGAGCTGCACCTCCGTCGTCCCACCGCCGATCGTGAACGCGCGGGTGGTGAGGATCATGCGGTTCCAGTACGGGTCCGCCGGGGCCAGCGACCAGCAGAACTCCGAGATCGCCTGCGCGTGCCGCATGCCGAGCAGCTTGCGGACGCTGGAGGCCGCCCCGGGGTCGGCGCCGGACAACTTCGACAGCGTCACGCGCAGGCCCAGCGCCGAGATGGCCTGGCCTTCCGCCCACAGGCGTCCCGCCTGCTCACGCTGCGCCTGCCGGAGCGTGGGCAGCCGGGCGATCAGCTTGACCATGTCGGTGTGCTGCGAGCCGGGCCCCCAGGAATCGCCGAGCGCGACGCGCTCGTGAGACAGCGTGTCCCTGGCCACCCGCCAGCCCTCGTTCACCGCGCCGACGACCAGGTCGTCCGGCACGAAGACGTCGTCGAGGAACACCTCGTTGAAGATCTCCTCGCCGTTGATCTCCTTGAGCGGCCTGACGGCGACCCCGGGGGAGGACATGTCCACCAGGAAGTACGAGATCCCGTCGTGCTTCGGCCGCTCCGGAGCGGTGCGGGCGAGGCAGATGCCCCAGTGGGCGTACTGCGCGAGCGACGTCCAGATCTTCTGCCCGGTCAGCGACCAGCCGCCCTCCACCTTCGTGGCCTTCGCCGACAACCCGGCCAGGTCGGAGCCGGCTCCCGGCTCGCTGAACAGCTGGCACCACACGATCTCGCCGGCGAGCGTGCCCGGCAGGAAACGTTCCTGCTGCTCACGCGTGCCGTACCGGACGATGGACGGGACCGCCCAGGCCGCGATGCCCAGGTTCGGGCGCTTGAGGTCGCGGAACTCCTGGTGGATGATCACCTGCTCGAGCGGAGAGGCGTCCCTGCCCCAGGGCCTCGGCAGGTACGGCATGATCCAGCCCTCCCGTGCGAACCGGGCCCGCCTGACCGCCGGCTCCTCCGCCCGCAGCGACTCCGCCTCCGCCCTGATCGTGTCCCTGACGGCGGCGGCCTCCTCCGGGAGATCCGGCTCCATCGCGCGCCGCGTGCCAGCCACGGCCAGCCCGGCCACCTCCTCGGCCCAGGGACCGGGGTCGCCGGCCAGCATGCGGTCGGACAGGGCGCGGCGGTAATAGCGGTGGGCGTCGTGCTCGAAGGTGTACCCGATGCTGCCGAGAACTTGGATCATGTCCGCCGCACACCGCACGGCCGCATCGGGCCCGAGCACCGCCGCCACCCCGACCGCCAGCCGCGTCTCGTCACAGAGGCCGATGCCATCCCCAACGGTCGGCTCACCGATGCCGGCGGACGGCCGGCCGATGGCGGCGGATGGCATGGCGACGGATGGCATGGCGACGGCGTCCAAGGCCCTGGCGGCGTCCCATACCGCGGCACGAGCCTGCTCCAACGCCACGCGCGCGGCCGCCGCCCGGTGCTTGACGCCCTGGAACTGCCCGATCGGCCGGCCGAACTGCTCGCGTACCTTCGCGTAGTCGGCCGCCGTCGCCACGGCCCACGCCGCGACCCCGCACGCATCCGCTCCCAGCAGCACCGCGGCGATCTCCCGTACCGGCGCGCCGGTGAGCACCCGGTCGGCGGGCACGGGCCGGCGCGGCGTCACGGAGCAGAGGACCCGGTCGAGATCGATGCCGTCGGCGGGCTCGGCGAGGACGTCTTCGCGGCCCACCACCGCCCAGTCGCCATCACCCACCGGTAGGAGAAAGAGGTCCGCGTCCCGCGCCCCCAGCGCCGTCGCCCCGCCCCCGCTGCCCAGGCCGTCCGCCGGGAGGGCGACGGCCGCGGTCGTCGAGCCGCCGGCGAGTGCCCTGATCAGGTCATCGTGCCGGCCGGCCGAGCGCGCGAGGACCGCCGACACCACGACCGTCGGCAGGTAGGGACCTGGGACGCGCAGCTCACCCAGCACCTCCAGCGCGACGCACAACTCCAGCAGCCCATACCCCTGCCCGCCGCACTTCTCGGACAGATGCAGTCCCAGCAGCCCTTGCCCGGCCAGGGCCGCGTGCTCGTCGGTCCGCTTCGCCAGCCCCCGCACGGAGGCGGCCAACGCCAGGTGTTCCTCGGTCAGCCCGATACCCATGAGTCCGAATCTAGAACCTTATTCGGTGGATCTCCAGTGCCGCCTCCACGGCTCGTCGGGACAGTATTGACCGCATGCTCATCGTCATCGGGGGCTTGCCCGCGACGGGAAAGACCACGCTCGCCCGTCTCCTCGCCCAGCACATAGGCGGAGTCCATCTGCGCATCGACACCATTGAGCAGGCGATCATCCGGTCCGGCCTGGCTCGCCGGCTCCTCGGCCCCGCCGGCTACATCGTGGGTTACGCCTTGGCCGGGGACCATCTTCGCGGCGGACTCACCGTGATCGCGGAGTCCGTGAATCCTGTGGAGATCACCCGTGACGCCTGGCGAGAAGTGGGGGCCGAGGCGGGTGTACCGACCGCAGAGGTGGAAGTGATCTGCTCGGACCCGATCGAGCACCGGCACCGTGCGACCTCGCGGTCGACCGACATTCCCGGCCACCACCTGCCCGACTGGCAGCAGATCATCGACCGCGACTACGAACCGTGGGACCGGGAGCGCATCGTCATAGACACCGCCGGGCAGGCTCCAGAGGACTCGCTTGGCGTGCTCCTGCGAGCTCTCGGCCGCATTCCTGGGGACGCCGTCCAGGACATTAGCTAGCGTCGAAGCGGGTTCGTCGGCAGGAAAACCATTGGCGGTGCGCCGCAGAGCCCCATTACCCTCGCACGAGGCCGAGTCGAATCGGCGGTTCACGCCGCCGTGGAGGGAGTGGGTTTATGTCTGGCACCGCGCCACGTGCGCCTCGATGTGCTGCCGGCGACTCCTGTCTCTGACTCACGACACCTGAGATCGTTCTGACCGGGGCCGGACCGCCCGCGGCATCGGCGTGCCCGCGTCCATCGCGTGGCTCGCCCAGGCGCACTTCCTTGCTGCCTTACCAACCCATTTCGGCAAGGAGTACCCGCGTTGTCTGCCAACGGCAAACCACGTTCCATCGTCAACACCGAGACCTTCCCATGCGTACGCTGCGGCCTGACCGTGACCGCGACCGCACCTGACGGCACCCGCCGCAACCACTGCCCGAGCTGCCTGCACTCACAGCACACGGTTGACCGCGTGGAAGGCGGCCCGTCGGACTGCCGGTCCCGGATGATCCCGATCTCGATCGCGGTCCTCCGCACCGGCGACTGGATGATCATTCATCGTTGCACCCGTTGCGGTGAGCTGACGTCCAACCCCATCTGCGGGGACGACAACCAGCTCATCCTCATGCGCATGGCGGTACGCCCGCTCGCGCAGCCGCCGTTCCCCCTCGAGGCGTTCGGCGACCTGTGACATGCCCAGGAGGAACCCGGCCCGGGAGAGGCCGCAACGACGCAAGAACCTCCATCATGACCGAGAGCCGGCAGCCGACGCTTTCCGCTGCGTCGGCTGCCGCCTCGACGTGCCGATGATCGCGCCGGGCACCGCGCACCGCAACCACTGCCCGAACTGCCTGACCAGCCTGCACGTCGACCGCCGGATCCCGGGGGACCGGCGAGCGGGCTGCCGGGGCCGGATGGCGGCGCTGAGCGTCACCGTCCGGCCGGACGGGGAGTGGCTGATCATCCATCACTGCCAGTCGTGCGGCGAGCTCAGCGCCAACCGCATCGCGGGCGACGACAACGCGCTGGCGCTGCTGCGCATCGCCATGCGCCCGCTGTCCGACCCCCGCCTGCCGGTCACCGCCCTGCTCGCCCTCTGACAACGCTCGCCGGGGCCGTACGCGTACGGCCCCGGTGAGACACCTGGCGCGCGGATTGCCTGGTCGCTAGGCTCGCCGGGTGGTGAAAGAGCTGGATATGGATCTCGGCGACGACTGCAGGCTGCACGTCTATGACAGGGTCGCCGACGCCGACCGGCTGACGGTCTTCTGGCATCACGGCACGCCCAACATCGGCACGCCCCCGGCACCCCTCTTCCCGGCCTCGGACCGGCTCGGCATCCGCTGGGTGTCGTACGACCGCCCCGGCTACGGCGGCTCGACCCCCGTCCCCGGCCGGAACGTGTCCTCGGCGGCAGAGTACGTCAGGCGCGTCGCGGACGCTCTGGGCATCGACAGGTTCGCCGTCATGGGCCACTCGGGCGGCGGCTCACACGCCCTGGCCTGCGCCGCCCTGCTGCCCGACCGGGTCCTGGCCGCGGTCAGCGTGTCGGGCATAGCCCCGTACGGCGCGGAGGACCTCGACTGGTTCGCCGGCATGTCCACCTCCGGAGAGGCCTCCCTGCGTGCCGCCGTCGCGGGCCGCGCGGCGAAGGAACGACACGAGGCGACGGCCGAGTACGACCCGGAGATGTTCGCCCCAGTGGATCACGCGGCGTTCACCGGCGAGTGGTCCTGGTTCGACAGCGTCGTCGGGCCGGCCCTGGAGAACGGTCCCGGCGGGTTGATCGACGACGACCTCGCATATGTGGCCCCGTGGGGGTGCGATCCTGCCCAGGTGACCGCGCCGGTGCTGCTCATGCACGGTGGCCAGGACCGGGTCGTGCCCAGTTCACACGGCGAGTGGCTGGCCCGCCACTGCCCTCGTGCCGAGCTGCGGCGATATCCGGAGGACGGGCACATCTCGGTGCTGCATTCGGCCACGGACGCGTTGGAGTGGCTCGGCGTGAACGCCACTTCTTGACGAGGAGTGTCGAATATGAGATGTCATCGGCTTCTCTCGGCATGAGGCCTCGAAATTCACACGCGGACTGGGATAAGCGCTTCTGTCGAGTGGCAATGCTGTCCGCGCTCTGCGGTTGGGATTTTCAGTCTTTGATGTGGCTTCGCACATATCGCCCTACCATCCCCGCTCTGTCAGTGCTGCGCCACCTTCCCCGGCGGGCTCCGGGTCGGATTGCGCTCAGGTCCCGCCACGCTGCTGCGACAGCCCGGCGAGGATGGTCTTGCACCTCCTCCGATTAACCACGCCTCACGGCGTAAGCGGATCCAGGCTCAGCTTTCGCCGCCGAGAGCGTATTCATGTGTTTCCAGTTCTTCGCTTCCCCTGTAGGCCGCGCGGATAAAACCGACAAATCGCCCCATTTCGTTTTATTTCATGAAGGCTTAGCGGCCCATGGATTTGTTAGAATCAGGCAAACATCACGAAAGCCCCCGTTTGCTGGACACTTATCCCGGAAAGAAAACGCACGGATAGCGCATTTAGCCGCCATCCTGCAATATTTTCCAAACCTGTCCGGAAAATATGGAGAACAGGGCAACCGAACCTTTGGGGGGAAATTCAATGCCCAAGTTCAAGACTGCGACCGCGGCTCTCGCAGTCAGCGTCGCTATGACCGCTGCCGCCGTCACGCTGGCTGCTTCCTCGACCGCCTACGCCGCGTCCATCACTACCTACGTCACCGGAGGCGCGCCGCCACAGCCGGTCAAGAAGGCGCCCGTGGTGAGCTACGCCAAGCCCAAGCAGCATCATCACCACCGCCAGAGCTTCCACTTCCGCCACAAGCAGAAGGCCCACGTCTGGATCCACAACAACAACCACCAGAGCCAGAACCAGGCCGCGCGCCAGGACCAGGACCAGGACCAGGACCAGGACCAGAAGGCCAAGAACAAGCTGCTGCAGCTGTACCCGCCGACGCCGGACCTCTGAGGGAACCCTGAGGGGACACTCCCCTCGTAACTAGCGCCCGGCATGAGCGCGTTGAACGGTCGAGTGGCGATCAGGCGACATCATCCCGGTCGTCGCGAGCGGCACCAGAGTGCCTGTGTCCCGCAGAGGCGTCACCTACTCCGGCGAGGCAATGAGCCGACGCGGGACACAGGCACTCCGTTTCATCGCGACGCGAGCGTAACCGCCCGTCGGACCGGCCACCGGCGCGCAGACGCCGGCGTCGTGCATGGCTATGCTTCCGCTATGGAGATCATCGAGGGCGCGGGGGTGTGGACACCGCTCGCCGCCGGAGCGGCCAACGATTGGGTGGAGCACCTGAGGGTGCCGGACCTGTCGGTCGGAACGTACTGCATCCCGGCCGGCGGGCGTGACGATCAGAGTCCGCACACCGAGGATGAGATCTACGTGGTCACCGCGGGCCGGGCCAAGATCGTGACACTGGACGGCGCGGCCGAGGTGGGCCCTGGTTCGGTGATCTTCGTGCCGGCGGGTGAGGAGCACCGCTTCGACGAGGTTACCGAGGACCTGGCGCTGCTGGTGGTGTTCGGTCCGGCGTACGGCTCTCGCGCGCCCCTGGCCACCGGGAAGTAGGTAGGTGACGCTCCCCGTGGCGGCGCTCCATCTTGCCGACGCGCCGGGCCACGAGGAGCGGCCGGTATCCTACCCGGCTCCGATTCCGGCCTGGATGTTCTCGGCAGCCTCCTGCGGGCTGATTTCCGCCGCTTGAGCGGCGCTCCGCAGATCCTGTGCGGTGATGTTGGCCGGATTACCGTGATCGTTCTCCGGCTCTCCGCAGCCACAGCTTAGACACATGTCGTCTCCCTCCTGCGCCCGCACCACCTACCCGGCAGTCCGCACTCAAACAGGCACAATCGCGCAGCTCACGGCACATCCCGGACGCGTCCGGACGCGTCGTGGCGCACGAGTCGCCGGTGGTGGAGGCCCTGCCGGACGCCGCCGAACATCGCGCGTTCATCGCGCGGGTGCGGGAGACATTCCGCACCGAGGGGCTCATGCCTGCGATGGCCGTGTTCATGGCGGGTCTGAGTTACGGCAGGTAATGCGTCGGGGTGCGCGAAAGGCAGCCCTCGCCTGTGGGGTGAGAGCCCACCGGCAAGACGCCAGAGCGGGCGAGGACCGAGCCTTCCCCTCCGCCCCCTAGCCGCCGAATTCCAGGTGGAGGGCTTGGGTGAAGTCGGAGACTGCTTCCTCGTGGCGTTCCAGCTCCTGGAAGATCTCGCCGCGCACCCGATACGCCCACACGTACTCGGGGTCCAGCTCGATCGCCCGGTCCAGATCGGTCAGCGCCGCCTCGTTGTCGCCCAGTTCGCTCAGCACCGCGCCCCTGCTGCCCAGCGCCCGGTCATTGTCCGGGTCCAGGTCCAGGGCTCGGTTCAGGTCCGACAGCGCCTCCTCGTACCGGTCCACCATGCGCAGGGCCTCGCCTCGTCTGCTGAGGGCGCGCACGTGCTCGGGGTCGATGTCCAGCGCCTTCGTGTAGTCGTCGATCGCCTCCACGTACAGGTGCATGCGCTGGTACAGGTCGCCGCGGGCCACCCAGGAGTAGGGCAGGTCGCCGTTCAGGGCGAGGATCTTGGCGTGTTCGTCCAGGGCCTCGTCGAGGCGGTCCAGGTCCACCAGGGCGTCCGCCTTCGCCTCCAGGATCCACAGCGAGTCGGGGGAGAGGGTGAGGGCATGATCGAAATCGGCCATGGCCTCCTCCAGGCGGCCCATCGCGGCGTGGGTCTGGCCGCGCGAGCCGAGCGCGTACGCGCTGTCCGGTTCCAGCTTCAGTGCCTCGTCGAAGTCCTCCAGCGCGGCCTCGTACCGCTCGATCATGCGGTGGCTCTCCCCGCGCAGGCGCCAGGCGCGGGCGTTGTCGGGCGCCAGGGCGATCGACTCCGTCAGATCCGCGATCGCGGCGTCATGCCGCGACAGGGCGATGTACGATTCGGCGCGGCTACGCAGCACCGACGCCCGTGACTGGGCGGCTGCCTCCGAAAGGCCGGAGTGGTCCTTGATCCCCTCGCTCACGAGGGGCAAATCTATCCGACTAGATCTGGATAATGGCGGCCTTTTCGCGGGTGAACTCGAGGACCGAATCGTGGCCGTACCCGCTGTCCTTGACGCCCCCGAACGGCAGGCCCGGCGGCATCTGGCGGAAGGTGTTCACCCACACCGTGCCGCTCTGCAGATCCCGGACGAAGCGGTGCGCGCGGCCGAGGTCGCGGGTCCAGACGCCGGCCGCCAGCCCGTACGGGGAGTCGTTGGCGATCCGCAGCGCCTCCTCCTCCGTCTCGAACGGCAACGCCACCGCCACCGGCCCGAAGATCTCCTCCTGGCACACCCGCAGCGAGTTGTCCTCCGTCGTGAACAACGTCGGCTCCACCCAATAGCCGCCCGGCAGCCCGGGCACCACGTCGGCGCCGCTCCGGCCGCCGAAGACCAGCCTGGCGCCCTCCTTCTCGGCCAGCTCCAGGTACGAGGTCACGCGCTCGAACTGCCCCGCCGACACGATCGGGCCCATCGTCGTCGCCAGGTCCTGCGGGTCGTTCAGCACCAGCCCCGCGCAGACGTCGCGGATCCGGCCCAGCATGTCGTCCCAGATCGAGCGGTGGATGAGGATGCGCGAGCCGGCCACGCAGACCTGCCCGGCGTTCCCGGTGTAGATCGAGTTCACGGTGACGCCCTGGGTGGCCGCGTCCAGGTCGGCATCCGGAAACACGATATTGGGCGACTTGCCACCCAGCTCGAACGTCATCGGCTTCAATGCGTCCGCCGACGCCCGGGTGATCGCCTGGCCGGTCGCCGTCGAGCCGGTGAGGCTGATCTTGCCGACGTCGCGGTGCCGCACGAGGGCGTCCCCGACCTCCTCACCCAGGCCGCTGACGATGTTCAGCACCCCGGGCGGGAACACCTCGGCCAGCAGCTCGCCCAGCCGCAGCACCGACGCGCTCGCCTGCTCGGCCGGCTTGACGATCACGGTGTTGCCGGCCGCCAGCGCGTACGCGGCCTTCGCGGAGAAGGTCGAGATGGGGGAGTTCCACGGGATGATGCAGACCACCACACCGTGCGGCTCCCGCCGCGTCAGCCCGAGCGCGTCAGGACCGAGGATGACCGTGTCGCCCTTGACCGCGTCCAGGCACTGCCCGGCGGCCAGCTGCCACAGGTACGCCATCCCCGGCAGGTCCTTCTTCAACGTGTCCCGCAGGATCCTGCCGTTGTCGCGGGTCTCCAGCCTGGCCAGTTCTTCGGCGTGCCGGCCGAAGACCTCCGACACCTTGCGCAGGTGGTGCGCCCTGGCCAGGGCGGGCAGCGCCGACCAGGCGGGGAATGCCGTGCGGGCCGCCGCCACGGCGGCCTCGGCCTCGGTGGGGCCGCTCGCCGGGATCCGCGTCCACACCTCGCCGGTGGCCGGGTCGACCGAGTCCATTGTCCGGGCTGCGGCGACGAGCTCGCCGCCGATCAGATTACGGTAGTCAGACACGTACCAAGCATATGCTTGCTTGATAACATCAGGCCATAAATCCCGATATGTCGATGAGAGCCCGTGTCTCGTCGCCAAGAGCCTGTAAAGCGCCCGAACACGGACGCATAGTCGCTGGGGTGTGGGGCAAAACGCTTCGCAGGGTGGTGGCTATGTCATATCGACGACTTTTGGGACGCCTCGCGTACGGCTCCCGTTACGACCGTGTTCCCTGGGGCCAGCGGGTCTACGTGCGGCCCGGCGAGCGGCTGATCCGCGAGGCGCAATGGAAATGGCTGACCGGGCGGGCGCCGGTCATGTCGCTGGAGGAATACCAACGGCGCCGGCCACTGGGCGAGATCGAGGAGTTCCTCAGCTGCATGATGTGCGGGGAATCCCGCCAGCAGCCCCTGTTCCAGCCGACCGGCGGCCCGGGATCATGGCGCTACTACGTCGTCCGCTGCCCGTCCTGCGGCTTCCTCTACCGCAATCCGAACGTCCGCCCCGAACGCCTCGGCGACCTCTACGCCACCGGCTACAGCAAGTTCCTGTCCGGCAAGTACGCCGCCAACCGGCAACGCCGCTACGAGCTGACCATGAAGGCGTTCTCGCCGGTGTTCGACGAGGGCAAGGAGCGCCGGCTGCTGGACTTCGGCTCCGGCGTGGGCCTGTTCCTGGAGCTGGCCGAGAAACGCGGGTTCGACGCCTACGGCGTGGACCTGTCGCCGGAGTCCGTCGAGCAGGCCAACGAGCGGCTGGACACGGCGCGGACCTACTTCGGCGCGCCCGAGGACGTGCCGGAGATCGCGGCGGGCGGGTTCGACGTGATCACGCTCTGGTCGGTGCTCGCGCACCTGCCCAGGCCGCTGGAGGACTTCAGGACGTTCCGGAGTCTGCTGGCGCCCGGCGGGGTGCTGCTCATCCTGACCGTCAACGCCCGGTCGCTGCTGCTCAAGGCGTACGGGTCGGCGTGGAGCGGTTTCACCAAGAACCACCTGATGTTCTACTCCTCGGAGACGGTGCGCACGTTGCTCGGCCGTACGGGCTTCGCGGGCGTCGCCTTCGCCCCCCACTACGGCGACACCATCGAGGCCGGCACCACCAAGCTGCCCTTCGACATGGTGGCGCGGCTGCGGCGCAACGTGAAGCTCAGCGACGGCGGCAACATGATGCGCGTGCTGGCCTTCGCCGACGAGGAGGCGATCGGCCGCTGGGGCGGCGGCCCGCTCAGGGTCCACCGCCTGCACGCCTAGCAGCGGCTGGACCTCGGGCACGCCCAGGTCGGAAGGGCGGGAGTGCGCGGGCGGCTGCTTGGCCGGCTCGGGATCGAGCTGCTCGATCAGCCGCTGCGCCAGCGCGGCCCGCCGCACCCGCTCGCGGCCCAGCTCGCGCGGCACCACGCCGAGGTGGCCGCTGCGGCCCGGATCTCGGCCAGCATCATCACGCCGCTGCCCTGAGAGGTTCTGGCGACCGGCACGCCGAGGCGGTCGCCCTCCGCCCCCACGGCCTCCAGCACGGCGGGCCCCTCCACGCTGGGAATCTCGAAGCGGTACGGCGCACCGTCGGCGAAGCTCGTGCCGGCAGGGGACGCGGCCTGCGCCACCGGGTGCCCGAGGCGGGGCATCAAGGCGTGCAGATCAGCAAGACTGGTCATGGGCAACCTCCTCCTCGTGCGACTTTAGGATCTAGGCATGGAACTGGCCCCTGGAGTTCACGTCGCCATCACCGATCGGCACGGCGGCGTCAGCGCCCCGCCATACGGCTCCCGCAACCTCGGCGGCATGGTCGGCGACGACCCCGCGGCCGTGCGGGCCAACCGTGCGGGCCTGGCGGCCGAGCTGGACGTGCGGGCCGTCGTCTACATGCGCCAGGTCCACAGCGCCGACGTCGCGTACGTGAGTGAGCCCTTCGGCGACGACCCGCCGCCACTCGATGGTGTGTTCACCACCGAGCCGGGGCTGGCGCTGGCCTCGCTCGGAGCCGACTGCCCTGCGGTGCTGGTGGCCGACCCGGAGGCCCGGATGGTCGGCGCCGCGCACTCCGGCCGGCCCGGCACCGAGGCCGGCATCGCCGCCGCCCTGGTGGCGGCCATGGCCGCCAAGGGCGCCGCGCCGGGCAGGATGGTGGCGCTGGTCGGGCCCGGCGCCTGCGGTCGCTGCTACGAGGTGCCCGCCGCGCTGCGCGAGCAGGTGGCGTCGAAGGTCCCCGAGACCTGGTCCACGACGTCGTGGGGCACGCCCGCTCTCGACCTGCGGGCCGGCATCGAGGCCCAGCTCAGGGCGGCAGGGCTGGCGGACATCCGCCACGACGCCCGCTGCACGATCGAGTCGGAAGAGCTCTACTCCCACCGCCGCGAGCAGCCCGGCGGCCGCTTCGCGGGGCTCATCTGGCTGGTCTAGCCGCTCTTGCCCCGATTGTTGTTGAACAACACGTTGACGATGATGATCGCGACCCAGATCGGGATGATGTAGCCCGCACGGCCGTCGCCCACCAGGACGAACAAGATGGTGGTGAGGGTGCCGAGACCGAGCGACACGATCGCCAGGGCGAGCCGCTGCGTGTCGCTCGGCCCCTGGTGGGCGACCGACTTCGGGGCCGCCTGGGCCAGGCGCTCGTCCACCCGCCGGTCGACCTCCTTGCCCATCTTGTCCAGGAATGACTCCACGATGGCGTCCTCGAACTCGGGCCCGAGCTCGCGGCGGGCGGACACAGCGGCCTTTAACTCATCCCCAGTACTCATGCATCGAGATATATCGGGATATCGGGCTAGCGGGCAAGGATGTCGTCAAGGTTGTAACTGACGGGACGCTCGAGCTGCTCGTACGTGCACGACTCAGGCGTGCGATCCGGCCGCCAGCGGCGGAAGTGCGCGGTGTGCCGGAACCGGTCGCCTTCCATCTGGTCGTAGGCCACCTCCATCACCCGCTCCGGCCGCAGCGGGATGAACGACAGGTCCTTCTTGGCGTTCCACCGCGACACCGCCCCGGGCACCCGCTGCCCGCCCCTGGAAGGCCCTGCGGCCGGCTGGCCGATGGTGGCCGCCGCCTGCTCGGCCCAGTGCCCCCACGGATGCTCGCTCAGCTCGGCGACGAGCGGCTTCAGCTCCTCCACCAGCTCGGCCCTGCGCGCCATCGGGAACGAGGCCGCCACACCCACGTGGTGCAGCCTGCCGTCGTCCCCGTAGAGCCCGAGCAGCAGCGACCCGACGACCGGACCCGACTTGTGCTCCCGGTAGCCGCACACCACGACGTCGGCCGTGCGCTCGTGCTTGACCTTGAACATCGTGCGCTTGTCCGGCACGTAGGGCTGGTCGCCCGGCTTGACGATGATGCCGTCCAGCCCCGCGCCCTCGAACGTCTCGAACCACTCGCGCGCCTGCTCGTCGCTGGTCGTGACGGGGGTCAGCCGCACGGACCCGACCTTCTCCGGGAAGATGCCCTCCAGCCGTGCGCGCCGCTGCGCGAACGGCGCCTCCATCAGCGACTCGTCCCCCAGTGCCAGCAGGTCGAACGCGATGAACTGGGCCGGCGTGCGCTCCGACAACATCTTCACCCGCGACGCGGCCGGGTGGATGCGCTGCTGCAGGGCGTCGAAGTCCAGCTGCGACCCCGTGGGCAACACGATCTCGCCGTCCACCACGCACCTGTCCGGCAGCTCCGCCCGCACCGCCTCGACCAGCTCGGGGAAGTAGCGGGTGAACGGGCGCTCGTTGCGGCTGCCCAGATAGACCTCGTCCCCGTCGCGGAACACGATGCAGCGGAATCCGTCCCACTTCGGCTCGTAGAACAGCGTGCCGTCCTGCTTCGGCATGGCCTTGACCGGCTTGGCCAGCATGGGCGGCACCGGCGGCCGCACCGGCAGATTCGGCACCGGCTCCGGCTCTTCGACCGTCCCGGTCGGCTCCGTCGGCTCGCTCATCAGCTGTGCTCCCTCACGTACCTGCAGAAGAGGACCCCCTCCTCTTCCAGCACCTGCTTCAGATCCAGTGTGACCTGCGCGGGCTCGCCGTTCTGAATGCGCGCCGCGCCGCCCCCGACCAGCATCGGGCTGATCGACAGACACAGCTCGTCGACCAGGTCGCAGGCCGACAGCTGGGCGTTGACCCGGGGTCCGCCCTCGCACAGGATCCTCGTCAGCCCCCGCTCGTGCAACTGCGCCACGGCCAGCCGCAGGTCGACGCTGTCCTCGCCGGCCACGATGACGTCGTTGTGCCTGGCGAGCTCCTTGCGCCGCTCGTGCGGCGCGGACTCGCAGGTGATCACGATGGTCTGGCTGGTGGCGGCGGTGAACAGCTCGTCGTCGAGGTCGAAGCCGAGGCTGCGGCTGATGACCGCGATGTGCGGCACGTCGGGGCGGCCCGCGCGGATCTCCGCCCACGAGTCACGGGGCTTGACCGGGCCGTACCCCTCCTTGCGAACGGTCGAGGCGCCCGCGACGACGACGTCGGCCAGCCCGCGCAGGACCTGGAAGATGCGCTTGTCGCCGGTGCTGGACAGGCCGCCGGAGCGGCCTTTCAACCAGGCGGCGCCGTCGGCGCTCGCGACCATGTTGAGGCGCAGCCACGGCCGGCCCTCCGGATAGGCGTACGCCTGCGCGATGTCTGGATTGTCCTGTATGTCGGGATAGATGCGCCGCACCCCTCTACCTTGGCACACCCGGCCGACAACCGCCCCACCCCGCTCACCGCCCGATACGACCCCGCCCAGCTCGCCGTCCCACCCGCCACCTCCCGGCCGCGCAGCGGGGGAGGCGGCGGTGGGGCAGATGCCGCTTTCCGCTAAGGAGAGACATACCGGCGACTCTCGGCTTAACGTGACAACAGGGATCGGACGGACAGGGGAGGGGCCCGTGGGCCTGGTCACCGTCGGGACGTGGACGATCACCGCACTCGCCGGGCTGTACCTGCTCTACCTCTGGCTCTCAGGAGGCGGCATGCGCCGGGCCAAGGTCACCCGTTTCCCGGCGACGCTGGTCTTCTCCCACCCGACGCTCGCGGTGTCGGCACTGGTGTGCTGGATCGCCGGCCTGCTTACCGGCAGCCGGGTGCTGGCGTGGGTGGCGTTCGGCGGGCTGGCGGTGGCCGCTCTGCTGGGGTTCGCCATGTTCACGCGATGGCTCGGGGCGGGGCGGCACGAGAAGGACGGGCCGGGCTTCCCGCTGCTGGCGGTGACGTTGCACGGGGTGGCCGGCGTGACGACGTTCGTGCTGGTGTTCCTCGCGGCCAGCACCGCGCGCATCTT
This sequence comes from Nonomuraea polychroma, assembly GCF_004011505.1. NCBI lineage: Bacteria > Bacillati > Actinomycetota > Actinomycetes > Streptosporangiales > Streptosporangiaceae > Nonomuraea > Nonomuraea polychroma. The sequence continues at coordinate 6,205,631 of NZ_SAUN01000001.1, read as the reverse complement.
CTGACCGGCCCTAACGGCCTGAGCGCGGCCGCCTGAGCACCTGGAGCGAGCGTGCCGTGACGGCCACCACGTCGCCGGCTTGCCACCCGTCCTCGGCGAACACCTCTTCCACCGTGTCGTGGCTGGTGTCGAGCACGGGCAGCCATCCGGAGCCGAACTCCTCGCCGGGCAGCGTGAACGTCATGTTCTCGTGGTGCGCGTTGATCAGCAGCAGGAACGAGTCGTCCACGATCCGCTCGCCCCGCGGCCCGGGCTCGGTGATGGCCTCGCCGTTGAGGTAGACCATGAGCGACTTGGCGTAGCTGATGTGCCAGTCGCCCGCCGTCATCTCGGCGCCGCCCGGCCTGAGCCAGACCAGGTCGCGGTCGCCGTTGTCGGGGTGGCGGCCGTGGAAGAAGCGGCGGCGCTGGAAGACCGGGTGCTCTCGGCGCAGCTTCGACAGCGCGCGGACGAACTCCAGCAGGTCGGACTCGGTGCGCAGCAGCGACCAGTCCACCCACGCCAGCTCGTTGTCCTGGCAGTAGGCGTTGTTGTTGCCGCGCTGGGTGCGGCCGATCTCGTCGCCGTGGGACAACATCGGCACGCCCTGCGACAGGAACAGCGTGGCCAGGAAGTTGCGGCGCTGGCGGCGGCGGAGCGTGACGATGCCGGGGTCCTCGACGGGGCCCTCGGCGCCGCAGTTCCACGAGCGGTTGTCGTTGGTGCCGTCGCGGTTGTCCTCGCCGTTGGCCTCGTTGTGCTTGTGGTCGTAAGACACCAGGTCGGTGAGCGTGAACCCGTCGTGGCAGGTCACGAAGTTGATCGAGGCGACCGGGCGGCGGCCGGACGACTCGTAGAGATCGGCGGAGCCGGTCAGGCGGGAGGCGAACTCGGGGAGGGCGGAATGCGTACCCCTCCAGAAATCGCGGACGATGTCCCGATATTTGCCGTTCCACTCCGTCCACAAGGGCGGGAAATTCCCGACCTGGTAGCCGCCGGGCCCGACGTCCCACGGCTCGGCGATCAGCTTGACCTGGGAGATCACCGGATCCTGCTGGATCAGGTCGAAGAACGCGCTCAGCCGGTCGACGTCGTGCAACTCACGCGCGAGCGCCGACGCCAGGTCGAAGCGGAACCCGTCGACATGCATCTCCAGCACCCAGTACCGCAGCGAGTCCATGATCAGCTGCAGCGCGTGCGGCGAGCGCACGTTGAGGGAGTTGCCGCACCCGGTGTAGTCGAGGTAGTAGCGCCGGTCGCCGTCGTGCAGCCGGTAGTAGGCCGTGTTGTCGATCCCCCTGAACCCCAGCGTGGGCCCCATGTGGTCGCCCTCGGCCGTGTGGTTGTAGACCACGTCGAGAATGACCTCGATGCCCGCCTCGTGCAGCGCCCGCACCATGGCCTTGAACTCCAGCACCTGCTGCCCCCGCGTGCCCGCGCTCGAGTAGCGGCCGTGGGGCGCCAGGTAGGCCATGGTGTTGTAGCCCCAGTAGTTGGTCAGCCCGCGCGCCACCAGGAAGTGCTCGGGCACGTAGTGGTGCACCGGCATCAGCTCGACCGCCGTGACCCCCAGCGACAGCAGGTGATCGATGATCGCCGGATGCCCCATGGCCGCGTACGTGCCCCGCAGGTCCGGCGGCACGTCGGGGTGACGCATGGTGAGCCCCCGCACGTGGGCCTCGTAGATCACCGTCTGGTGGTACGGGATGCGCGGCGGCCGGTCGTTGCCCCACTCGAAGAACGGGTTGATGACCACGTTCTTCGGCATGTAGGGCGCGCTGTCCTCGGTGTTGCGCCGTGAGGGATCGGTGAAGTAGTAGGGGAACAGCGCCTGGTTCCAGCTCAGCTCACCGTCGATGGCCTTGGCGTAGGGGTCGAGCAGCAGCTTGGCGGGGTTGCACCGGTGTCCCTGCGACGGGACGTAGGGGCCGTGCACACGGTAGCCGTATCGCTGCCCGGGTTGGATCCCCGGCAGGTAGCCATGCCAGACGAAACCGTCGACCTCGGGCAGATCCACCCGCTCTTCGGTGCCGTCATCGTGAAAAAGGGACAGCTCGATCCGCTCGGCGACCTCGGAGAACACCGAAAAGCTGGTGCCAACACCATCCCAGGTAGCGCCGAGTGGATAGGGCTCGCCCGGCCAGACCTCGCGCATGTGGCCCAATTGTCGCACGGGATAACCGCTCTTGGTCCTCAATGAGCCGATGGCCTCTCGACCAGGACACCTACAGTCCCGGTCGGTCGCGCCACCCGGCGTCGCGGGACACGGCGCCGGAACGGCTCACGTCGCCCGCGACGCCGCCCGGCGGCCTCGGAGGGGAGACCGGGAACGGCGTCGAGGGCGGGCGGAGGAACGTCAGAGCAGCTCGGCCTTGAGGCTGATCGTCGTGCCCGCCAGTGCCTTGCTGACCGGGCAGTTGGCCTTGGCGGCCTCGGCGGCCTCCTGGAACTGCTCGGCCGAGATGCCCGGCACGTGGCCCTTCACGGTGAGCACGATGCCCGTGATGCCCTCACCCGGCTGGAACGTCACGTCCGCGCTGGTCTGCAGCGACTCCGGCGGCGTGCCGGCGCCGGCCAGGCCGTGCGAGAGCGCCATCGAGAAACAGGACGAGTGCGCGGCCGCGATGAGCTCCTCCGGCGAGGTCTTGCCGTTCGCCGCCTCGGCCCTGGAGGGCCAGGAGACCTCGAACGTGCCGACGCCCGAGGTGTCCAGCGAGACGGTGCCCGAACCGTCGAGCAGGGCGCCCTTCCACTGGGTGGTTGCGGTGCGTGTGGTGGCCATGGCTATGTGCTCCCTCCGTCGTGGACTTCCGACACTATCGTGGCCTGATCGACGACTGACAAAGTGTCGCGCGCCAGTCATCCGGCTCTACATTTCCGGCGAATAATGGCATGCTCGGGTCGCGGCGCATCTGCCGCCTTGGTCCGCCGGATGAAACGGGAGTGTGGTGCCAGTGGAGGCACCGTACGACGACCGGCTGCTGCATCAGCGGGTGGTCGGCGGCGATGAGTCGGCGCTGGGAGAGGTCTACGATCGGTTCTCCTCGCTGATCTTCGGTCTCTCGCTGCGTGTCACCAGGGACCGGGTGATCGCAGAAGACATCACGCAAGAGGTGTTCCTGATCTTCTGGGAACGGCCGCTGGCCTACGACCCGGATCGCGGCACGTTGCGCGCCTGGCTCGCGACGATCGCGCACCGCCGGGCGGTGGACCACGTCCGCGCCGAGGAGCGGCGGCGCGTGTCGGCGCTCGGGCCCCGGCTGTTCGAGCGGGAGCCGGTCAGGCTGGAGGACACCGTGCTCGCCGCCGACGAGGCCGCGCGGGTGCGGCAGGCCGTGACGTCACTGCCAGACGGCCTCAGACAGGCGATCGAGTTAGCCTACTTCGGGGGCAGAACATATCGGCAGGTCGGCGAGGAACTGGGCGTGCCCGAGGGCACGGCCAAATCGCGCATCCGGCTGGCCCTGAAGCGGCTGGCGGACGCGCTGGCGGAGGAAGAGGTGTGATGGACCCCGTCGAGCGTCTCTACCTGGACGCGTTGATGGAGGAACCGGCGGTGCCGACCGGCTCGCTGCGGCCCCAGCTCCTGGCCGGGGCCCGGGCGCGGCGCCGGCCCGCGGCTCCCACCGCGGCCTGGGCGGAGCCGTACGCAGGCCGCGTGGCCGCCATGGACGCGCTGCTGGCCTCGGCCGCCGAGGACGACTGGTCACGCGTGATCGTCGAGGGCTGGACGCTGCAGGAGCTCGTCGCCCATCTGGCCGCCAAGGACGGCCTCATCGCCGCTTGCGTCGGCGCTCCCGTGCTCGGCCCGCCCATCGGGGCGGCCGACTCGCTGGGGCGTACGAGCGACGTGCAGGCGTACGAGCGAGCCCGCAGCCCCGAGCAGACCCGGCGGGACTGGCGGGCCCAGGCTGACGCGCTCTGCCGCCACCTGGCGGATCTGCCGCCGACCACGCCGGCCACCCTGGACGGCCTGGAGGTCCCGGTGAGCGACCACATCCTCGCCAGGGGCCTGGAGACGTGGATCCACACGGACGACGCCGCCAAGACGGCCCGGCTCCGGCTCCCCGACCCGATCCCCGAGCACATCCGGCCCACCGCTGACCTGTGCGCCCGCCTGCTGCCCTGGACGATGCTCTTCTCCGGGCTCAACGGCGCGGGCCGCACCCTGCACCTGACGCTGACCGGGCCGGGCGGTGGTGAGTGGCTGCTGCCCCTGGGGGTGGAGGACAGCGAGCCCGGCGAACCTGACGCCCACATCAGCGCCGACGTGGTGAAGTTCTGCTTCCTGCTGGGTGGCCGGGGAGACCCGGCGGACTTCCCGGCCGAGCTGGCCGGCGACCTGGCCCTGGCCCGGGACGTCCTGACCACGGCCCCCGCCCTCTCCGGCCCCTGACCCCACACGCCACTGGCGACTGTACGTAGGGCGTGCGAGCGAGCGGGACGAGAGGACAGGGCGAGAGGGCGAGGCCGGGCCGGGCTGCGGCGAGGATGCCGGATCGGGTGGGGCCGTTCGGACCGATGAGTTGCGCGCCTCGCGGCGGTCTGTTCTCTGGAAGGGCAGACCGACGGGAGGGGTCCCATGGGTGAGCAGGCCGGAGGGTTGTCGGCGGCGCGGCTCGGCCGCATGCGGGAGGCGCTGGCCCAGGCGGTGGCGGACGGCGACATGCCGGGGGTGGTCGCGCTGGTGCACCGGCGCGGCGAGACACACGTGGCCGCGCTGGGCACCCAGGAGCTGGGCGGCGACGCCCCGATGCGCCGCGACACGATCTTCCGCATGGCGTCGATGGTCAAGCCGATCACCGCGGTCGCCACCATGATCCTGGTCGAGGAATGCCGGCTGCGGCTGGACGACCCGGTGGACGACCTGCTCCCGGAGCTGGCCGCACCGCGCGTGCTGCGCCACCCCGGCGGACCGCTCGACGACACCGTCCCCGCCGAGCGCGCGATCACCGTACGCGACCTGCTGACCTTCCGCCTGGGCGCCGGCCTGGTGCTGGGCGACAGCCCGATCGGACGGGCGATGGCGGAGGCCGGGCTGGGGATCGGCCCCGACGGGCCCCCGTTCGGGCCGGACGAGTGGATCAAGCGGCTCGGCGCGCTGCCTCTGGTGCACCAGCCGGGGACGACGTGGATGTACAACATCGGGGCCGACGTGCTCGGCGTGCTGATCGCCCGCGCCGCGGGCCGGCCCTTCGCCGAGTTCCTGCACGAGCGGGTCTTCGAGCCTCTGGGCATGCGCGACACCGGCTTCCACCTGCCGAAGGAGAAGCTCGGCCGGCTCGCGGCGTCGTACGCCCCCGCCCCGGGCACCGGCGCGCTGACCCCGCGCCCGGGCCCGCGCGAGGGCGCGTGGGACCGGCCGCCGGTCTTCCCTTCCGGCAGCGGTGGACCGAGCCTGCTCTCGACCGCCGACGACTACCTGGCCTTCTGCCGCATGCTGCTGCGCAACGGCCGGTACGACGGCGGCCGCATCCTGTCCAGGCCCGCGGTCGAGCTGATGACCACCGACCACCTCACAGCCGCTCAGAAGGCCGGCAACGAGATGTTCCTCGGGTCGGGCGGCTGGGGGTTCGGCCTCGCGGTCGACGCGCGCCGCAACGACCTGGCCGTCGGCCCCGGCCGGTTCGGCTGGACCGGCGGCCTGGGCACCGAGGCGTACGTCGACCCCGGCGAGGACCTGATCGGCATCCTGCTCACCCAGCGGGCCCTGGGCTCACCCCTGCCCCCGCGCGTGTTCCAGGACTTCTGGACGCTGGCGTACGCGGCGATCGACGACTGACCCGGCGAAAAAGACCGGCGACACGCCGCGCGCTGCGCAAACAAGCAGGAAACCGTTGTTTGGCAACGCCTCTGGGTGGCGCCGGTGATTTGACGCGTTGTTGAGGTCCGGAGAAGTTAACTGCGATTTCGTGGATGGGTAATTCTGCTTCCGTCCGGCGTCCCACGACATTCGGGCGCCGGAGTCGCGGCCGATCTATCCATGAATGGAAGTCGAATGCACCTGAATACCGAAAGTCGGCAACTGCGCACGCGCACGCGCGTCGCGACACTGGCTCTGGCCGCCGCGGCCGCCGGGGTCATGCTCCTGCCCGCCGGTCAGGCGGTGGCCAGCGCGAGCTCGACCGCCACGGCCGGGGTCTCGGTCAGCTCGCACGAGACGCCGCCGCACTACTGCGCGTGGAACTACCGCTGCAGTTACGGCTGGTGGCGCTACCACCCCGGCTGGCGCGGCCACCACTACGGCTGGCACCCCGGTAACCGGTACTACTACGACCGCCTCCACAGGCACTACAACGGGTCCTGGCACTACCGCGGAGCCCACGACTAGGACGACTCGGAACCACCCGGCCCGACGGGGCCGGGCGGGCACCACCACAATGGCTCGCGCGAGCACGTGAAGCATCCACACAAATCCGCTTGAGTACCCGGACGGGGAAATGTCCGGCCACGAGCCCGACGATTCATGGGTCCAGCGGGAAGAACCGCACCGGCAACACGGCGGACGGGCCGTGCGGAAAATCGTCTCCTCGGATCCGTCGATGGCAAATGCCGCTACCCAGGAATGGTCGCGGCATTTGTCGAAATTTGCGATATTTGCCGGTGCCTCGTGTCCTCGCCGGCGCACCGCCGACGGGGGCCGGGACCGTCCCTTCAACGGCAGCCGGAAGCGTCGTTTAGGCTCTTGGGTCCTGCGCATGACGAGAGGGGGTCCTCGTGACAGGCGATGAGACGGGGCTGGCCGGGCTGCTGTACGAGTTCGGGCTGCTCAAACGTTACAAGCGGACCGGTTGGCTGGTCGCCGGCGTACGCGACCCGGAGAGCGTCGCGGAGCACTCCTTCCGCGCCGCGATCATCGCCGCCGCGCTGGCCAAGCTGGAGGGCGGCGACCCGGAACGGGCCGCCTTCATGGCGCTGTTCCACGACACGCAGGAAACGCGCATCACCGACATCCCCTACATCGGCAAGCGTTACCTCAAGGCCGCGCCCAACGAGGAGGTCACCGCCGACCAGGTGCGGGACGTGACCGCGCCGGTGGCGGACATGGTGCGCGACGCGGTGGCCGAGTACGAGGACAGGTCGAGCGTCGAGGCCGTCTGCGCGCGGGACGCCGACAAGCTGGAGTGCCTCATCCAGGCCGTCGAATACCGCGAGCAGGGGCACCAGAACGTCCAGGGGTGGATCGACAGCTCGCTGGCCGCCCTCACGACCCCGAGCGGCAAGCGCTTGGCGGAGGAGGCCCTGCGCACGGGCACCCTGGAATGGGTGACCCGCGTGCTCAACGGCGACTGAGGTCGGCCTGGCCCCTCCGGCCCGCGCTACTGCTGCGTGACGAGGTTCCTCGCGTACTCGTCGTCGCTTTCGGCCAGCACCCGCTGGGCACCCTGAGCGGCCCGGTCGTCCCCGCGGACGGCGAGACCGCGCGTGGCCTCGGCCACCGTGCGCAGGTCAGGGTCGGCGAGCCGGGCGGCCAGGGCCTCGCGGATGCGCGGCGTGTCGGCCTCCAGCCCGGCGAGCCCGGCGGTGGCCCAGTCGCGCACCTCGGCCTCGTCGCTCTCGGACATCTCGATCAGCAGGGCCAGGCCCTCCTCGTGGTCCGGTGGCAGCACGTCGGCCAGCGCGATCGCGTCCGTCATCGTGCGCTTGTGCCCCGGGCGGCCGATGATGTCGAGGACCGCGGGCAGCGCCCGGGGGTCGCCCTGGTGGCCGAGCGCGGCCAGCACCGAGCGCAGCACCTGCGGGTTGCCCTCCGTGGTGACCATCTTCTGCAGCAGCGGCAGCGTGCGCTCCAGGAACGGCTTCTCGCCCTCGGCGAAGCCGAACTGGGCGATCGCGTCCACGCCGAACTCCCGCTCCCTGGCGTCCTCGCTCACGCACAGCTTGGCCAGCGCCTCGTACGTCTCCTCGTCGGCCCGCTTGGCCAGCGTGTCGGCCACGATCCACCAGGTCTCGGCGTCCTCGTCGATGTCGCGATGGGCCAGCGCCCGCGCCACGAGCCGCTCCACGGGCGGGTAGACCCCGGTGGCGTCCTCCAGCAGCGTGGCGATGGCGGCGTGGCCCCGCTGCGCCTGGACCTGCTCGGTCTGTTCGCCGTCGGGCGCGCGACCGGCCACCGTCACCAGCTCGGTGCCGTCCTTGGCGTACTGGCGGGCCACGACGTACTCCCAGCCCTCCTGCTCGATCTGGTCCAGCAGCGCGCTCTCCAGATGCACGCCCACCCAGTCGACGGCGATGTCGAGCGGCGTGTCGCCGTCGCCGTCGAACTTCTCAGGGTCGGCGCCCGCCTCCAGGAGCTCCTGCACCACACCCAGCGCGCCGCGCCTGGCGGCCAGCGTGAGCGGGGTGTCGCCGTCGTCGTTGGCCGCGTCCACGTCGGCCCCTGCGTCGATCAGCACCCTGGCGGTGGCGGCGTGGCCGTTCGAGGCGGCCCAGTGCAGGGCCGTCCAGCCGCCGGTCTCCCGGCCGTTGACGTCGGCGCCGGCCGTCAGCAGCGTGCTCGCCACCTCGTGCCGGTCCCAGGCGGCGGCCGCGCACAGCGGCAGCCCCTCCTCCTCGCCCTCGCTGGGCTTGTTGGGATCGGCGCCGCCGGCCAGCAGCTTGCCCACGGTCTCGGTATCGCCGTTCAACGCCGCGCGGTAGAGCTGTTCCTCATGCATGACACGGACCCTAACCTGGTCCGGCCGCGCCCCGGACCAAGCTAGGGCCATGTCATCGATTGGTACGCGCCCCAGAGCCGACTGGGTTCAACACTCATGACGAATTGGCATGCCGATGAGAAACCTGCTCATCAGACTGCCGCCCCACCGTCGTGCCGGGTCGAGGTCGTAGCGGCAGTCCGTTTTGCAGGTTTCTCATCGGTTGGTCTGACACTTCTCCTCCAGAAGGAGGAGCTGCATTTCGGCCAAGACGCGATATGTTGCGAGTATGACTGATCCCGGTGAGGTCCGCGCGTCGGATGCCGAGCGCGAGGCCGTCGTCGAGCAGCTCCGTGTCGCCTCGGTGGAAGGCAGGCTCACGCTGGCCGAGCTGACCGACCGCACGGAGGCGGCCTACACCGCCACCACCCACGCCGAGCTGGCGATGCTCACCCAGGACCTGCCTGCCGCCGGCGCCGTGCCCGCCGGCGCCGTGCCCGCCGGAGCTCGGCCCGCCCGTGAGGGCAGGAAGCGGCGCTGGTTCGTCGGCGTCATGGGCGACTCCAAGCGGCGCGGGAAGTGGCGGATCGACCAGGAGCTCGGCGCGGTCGCCGTGATGGGGGACGTGGTGCTCGACCTGCGCGAGGCCGAGGTGCGCACGGACGTGGTCGACATCACGGCCGTCTCCGTGATGGGGGACGTGAAGATCATCGTGCCCGACGGGGTCAACGTGGATCTCGACGGTATGGCCATCATGGGCGACAAGAAGGTGGACGTGCTGGAGGCCGCGCCCGGCATGAACGTGCCCGTGGTCCGGGTGCACGCGTACGCCGTCATGGGCGACGTCAAGGTGCTCGGCGACTCGCGGGCACAGCCGCTGAAGCGAAGCTTCGCGGCCTGGCGCGAGCACTGGCGGCAGCTGCACGGCGAGGACTGGCGGGAGCTCGGCAGGCAGCTGCGGACCGAGGGCCGCGAGCTGCGCAGGCAGCTGCGCGACCAGCACAAGGGCTACGGGCGCGGCTACTGAACGCCACGGGACTCCTGGCGCGGCTACCGACGGCGTGGGGCTACGGGCGCGGCTACCGACGGCATGGGGCTACGGGCGCGGCTACTGACGCGCCCCGCCCGACGAGGCGGATCGGCGCCGCGAACCGCTCAGATCGCGAGGGACACCGGCTGCCGCTGCGCCTGCTCGTAACGTTCCAGCAGCACGTCGGCCAGCTCCGGCGCGGGACCGAGCACGTCGGCCACGACGGCCGCGCCCGCCTCCAGCGCGCTGCGCCGCACCTTGTCGGCGAAGTAGCCGGGAGCCAGCAAATACGGCGCCACGGCCACCCTGGGCGCGCCCGCGCGTACCAGCTCGGCCACCGCCTGCGCGGGGGAGGGCTCTGCGGCCGAGGCGTAGGCGGCCTTGACCGTCCACCAGCCGGTGCGCCGCCACTCCCGCGCCATCTCCGAGATCACCGCGTTCGCCCTGGCGTCGCTGGAGCCCGCCGACACCAGGACCACCGCCGTGTCCGGGTCCCCGGGCCGCACGCCCGCCTCGGCAAGGCGCCGCTCCAGCGCGGCCCGCATCAGCGGGTGCGGGCCGAGCGTCGTGCCGTACTGCACGCGCAGGCGGGGCCGGCGCGCGCGTGCCTCGTTCAGCGCCGCCGGCAGGTCCACCCGGCTGTGGTATGCCTCGGTGAGCAGCAGCGGCAGCACCACGGCCTCCTCCAGGCCGCTCAGCGCCTGAGAGAGCGTGGGAGCACAGTGATCCAGGTACGCGACGCGGACGTCCAGCGGCACCTGCTCGAGCAGCGCGGCCACGGTGGCGGCGGCACGCGGATCTCGCGATCCGTGCGCCACCGCCACCAGTGGCACGCCACCGGGGGCCGTCCCGCCTGCCAACGGGACGAGTCCCCTCCTGGGGATCAAAGGTGAATGCCGCATTCGACCTTCCCCAGGCCCGCCCAGCGCCCGCTGCGCGGATCCTCTCCCTCAGCGACCTGCCGCGTGCACGGCGCGCAGCCGATCGAGGGGTAGTTGTCGTAGTGCAACGGGTTGATCAGCACCCCGTTGTCGGCGATGTAGTTGTCGACGTCTTCCTGCGTCCAGGCGGCGATCGGGTTGACCTTGACCATCTGCCGCTTGGCGTCCCACTCGACGACCCTGGTGCCGGTCCGGCTGGGCGACTCGTCGCGGCGGATGCCGGAGACCCACGCCAGGTACGGCTCAAGCGCCCGGTTCAGCGGCTCCACCTTTCGCAGGTAGCAGCACAGGTCCGGGTTACGGCCGAACAGCCGCGGGCCGAGATCGCGATCCTGCTCCGCGACCGTCCGCGACGGCTTCACATCGATCACGTTGACGTCATAGACCTGCCGCACCGCGTCCCGCGTGCCGATCGTCTCGGCGAAGTGGTAGCCGGTGTCGATGAACAACACGTCCACGCCGGGCTTGACCCTGCTCACCAGGTCGATGAGGAGGGCATCGCTCATCGAGGACGTCAGGCAGAGCCGGTCACCGAACGTCGCCGCCGCCCAGCGGATGATCTCGCGCGCGGGGGCGCCCTCCAGGAACGTCGCGGCGGACTCGACGATGTCCTGCAGGTCGAGTGTGCCGCGTTGCTCTCTCAAACCCACTTCGATGTCCACCAGCGTCATATCTTCACTCCGATCCCGAGAAACTTCAGCTTGAAGGCGCGGGCGCAGGCACGGCAGTACCAGCCGCCGTCACCCTCGTAGGGTTCGAGGTCCTCGTCGCCGCAGTAGGGGCAGTGGAACGGAACCGCTCGGGTGCTCATTTCAGGTCCGCCTCGTCCGCGCGCTGCACCCAGTCGGCGAACGACTCGCCTTCCTTGCGCTGCGCGTCGTAGTTCTTCACCACACGCTCCACGTAGTCGGGAAGCGCCTTGGCGGTGGTCTTCAGCCCGCGCACCTTCCGGCCGAAGCCGGCGTTGACGCCGAGCGAGCCGCCCAGGTGGATCTGGAAGCCCTCCACCTGGTCGCCGTTCTCGTCCACCACCAGCTGGCCCTTGAGGCCGATGTCGGCGACCTGGATCCGGGCGCAGGAGTTGGGGCAGCCGTTGACGTTGATGGTCAGCGGCTGGTCGAAGTCGGGGAGCCGGCGCTCCAGCTCGTCGATCAGGTGGCCGGCCGTGGCCTTGGTCTCGACGATGGCCAGCTTGCAGTATTCGATGCCGGTGCACGCCATCGTCTGGCGCCGGAAGGTGGACGGCCTGACCTGCAGGTCGTTGGCCTCCAGCTCGGCCACGATGGAGTCCACCTGGTCGGGCGCGACGTCGAGGATGACCATCTTCTGCTCGACCGTCGTACGCACCCGCTCGGAGCCGTGCCGCTCGGCGATGTCGGCGATCGTGTGGAGCTTGTCGCCGTCGAGCCTGCCCACCTTGGGCGCGAAGCCGACGTAGAAGTTGCCGTCCTTCTGCGGGAAGACGCCCACGTGGTCGCGTCGGCTGCCGCGCGGCTGCTCGGGGGCGGGCCCGTCGGGCAGCGGAGCCTTGAGGTATTCGGTCTCGAGGATCTCGCGGAACTTCTCCACGCCCCAGTCGTTGACCAGGAACTTGATCCGCGCCCGGTGCCGCAGCCGCCGGTAGCCGTAGTCGCGGAAGATCCCGACCACGCCCTCGTAGACCTCGGCCGCCTGGTCGGGCCGGACGAAGACGCCGATCCGCTTGCCCAGCATCGGGTTCGTGGACAGGCCGCCGCCCACCCACAGGTCGTAGCCGGCCTCGCCCTGCTCGTTGACCACGCCGACGAACGCCACGTCGTTGATCTCGTGCACCGTGCAGTGCGCCGGGCAGCCGCTCAGCGCCGACTTGAACTTGCGGGGCAGGTTCGAGTACGCGGGGTTGCCGACGACCCGGTCGTAGATCTCGCCGATCTGCTCGGTCGCGTCGAGCACCTCGTCGGCGTCGATGCCGGCCAGCGGACACCCCAGGATCACGCGCGGCGTGTCGCCGCATGCCTCGGTCGTCGACAGGCCCACGGCCTCCAGGCGCTCCCAGATGTCCGGCACCGACTCGATCTCGATCCAGTGCAGCTGGACGTTCTGGCGGTCGGTCAGGTCGGCGGTGCCGCGGCCGTAGTCGTTGGAGATGTCCGCGATCGTGCGCAGCTGGGCCAGGGAGAGCTGGCCGCCGTCGATGCGTACACGCAGCATGAAGTAGCGGTCGTCCAGCTCCTCCGGCTCGAGGATGGCGGTCTTGCCGCCGTCGATGCCGGGCTTGCGCTGCGTGTAGAGGCCGTACCAGCGCATGCGGCCACGCAGGTCGGCGGGGTCGATCGAGTCGAAGCCACGCTTGGAGTAGATGTCGATGATGCGCTGGCGGACGTTGAGGCCGTCGTCGTTCTTCTTGTTCTCTTCGTTCTTGTTGAGCGGCTCACGGTAACCGAGAGCCCACTGGCCTTCGCCGCGCGGGCGCTTGTGGTGCCGGCTGGCAGGGGTGCGGCTGGCAGGGGTGCTCATTGCGCGTCCTTAGGATCATGGGCGCGCGCAGGATTCCTCAAGCCTCATCGTCGAGGGCAGGATGCGAGGGAGGATTGCGACGCGCTCAGCGGCAGAAACAATCGAGTTAGCGGGCGTCGCAACAGATGGCACTGCGGACACGCTGAAGGTCGACGTGGCGTCGACCGACGAGCATGGGGTCCGCTGGCATGCTTCGAAGATACCTTGGCCGTCCAAGATGTCCAAGACGGGGTCCAGAGTATGGACTCAGATGGACCCGCAGCGAAGCGAGGACACCTATCTAAGTCCTCCCGAGCGGGCTCGGCAAGGAGCAGGGTCCGATCTTTCAACCCTGGCGGCGCCAGCCCAGCTCGCAGTCCTTGGGCCTGTCCTCGGCGCTCTGGTGCTGGCAGTCGCACCAGGAGCCGCCGCGGCAGTCCTCGTGGCGTTTCTCCTTGCAACTCTGGCAGATCACGTCTGCAATTATTCTCCTAGAACCTTGTTCGGGAGGCTGACAGCACGTGAATCTCATGGACGAGTTGCTCGGCGATCTCCGGGCCGAGACCGCCTCCTTCGAGGCGTTGCTCCAGCCCCTGCGTGACGAGGACTGGGAGCTGGCCACGCCTGCCGAGGGCTGGGCGGTCCGGGACCAGGTGAGCCATCTGGCCTGGTTCGACGACGCCGCAGCCCGGGCGGTCACCGACCCCGAGGGTTTCCACGCCTCGCCGGCAGGGTTGTCGTCCGTGGACGACCTCGTCGTGCAGGCGCGCGGGATGTCGCCGGCCGAGCTGCGCGACTGGTTCCGCGCCGCACGGGGCCGGAGCATCGACGCGTTCGCCGCGCTGGGCCCCCGCGACCGGGTGCCGTGGTTCGGGCCGGCGATGTCGGCCGCCTCCTTCGTCACCGCGCGGCTGATGGAGACCTGGGCCCACGGCCAGGACGTGGCCGACGCGCTCGGAGTCGTCAAGGAGCCGACGAGCCGGCTGCGGCACGTGGCCATGATCGGGTTCAGGGCCCGGCCCTACAGCTTCGCCGTGCGCGGACTGCCGGAGCCCACCGAGCCGGTGCGCGCGGAGCTGACCATGCCTGACGGCAGCATGTGGTCGGCCGGCCCGCCGGAGGCGGCCGCCGTGGTACGCGGGCCGATGCTCGACTTCTGCCTCGTCGTCACCCAGCGTGTCCATCTGTCCGACACGGCGCTGGAGCTCGAAGGCGAGCCGGCGCGGGCCTGGATGAAGATCGCCCAGGCGTTCGCCGGTCCTCCTGGTAAAGGCCGGGCACCCAGATCAGGGTGACATGCTGGTGCGTGGTCGCCGGCATCTGGCTCGCCATCGGCCACGTCGTCACCTCTATCCCCCTCTTCATCTCCATCATCGGGATTTCCCATGGGCGTCGCGAACATCAAGATGATCCCGGTCTCCCTCCTTCCGCTGGGCGCCCGCATCGTCGACCTCGACTAGGGCAGCTACAGGGGACGTAAGCTGTGCCGAAGAGTCACTGCGAAAACTGTTGGGTGCCATGACGTCCACTGATGCGCCGCCCCGGCCGAAGAGAGGGCTTGTCTCCAACGCCAGGGCCAGGCTGAGCTGGGTGCTCGACACGAAGTCGTGGGCGATCGTCCGCGCGGCCACCAACGCCGGCGTCACCTACCGGGTGACCGGCCTGGCGGGCGAGGCGGCGTTCTTCGCGCTGCTGTCGCTGCCTCCTTTCGTGCTGGGCCTGATCGGCGTACTGGCCAAGATCGGCGCCTGGGCGGGCGGCGAGGTGGTCAAGCAGGTCAATGCGTGGGTGATCGAGCAGGCCGCGCTGCTGTTCTCGGTCGATGCCCTGAACAAGGTGGTCAAACCGCTCATCGCCGACGTCCTCAGCAACGACGCGAGCAAGGTGTCGATCATCTCGCTGGGCTTCCTGCTGTCGCTCTGGTCCGGCTCCCGAGCCCTCTACGTGTACGTGGACCTCATCTCCGTCGCCTACGGACTGGGCGAGGAACGCGGCATCATCCGCACCAGGCTCATGTCCTTCGGCCTCTATGTCGTGGGCCTGGTCATCGGCATCATCGTCATGCCGATCCTCATCGTGGGCCCGACGCTGCTCAAGGACGCGCTGCCCGGCGAGTACGGCGTCATGATCGACATCCTGTACTGGCCGGTGGTGATCGTCGGCTCGGTGCTCTTCCTGACCGTGCTCTACCACGTGAGCGTGCCGGTCAGGACGAAGTGGTACCGGGAGCTGCCCGGCGCGATCCTGGCGCTGTTCCTGTGGATCCTCTGCGCCGCGGTGCTGCGGGCCGTGCTGGCCGCGTGGTTCTCACCCGTCTCCGTGTACGGCTCCCTGGCGGCGCCCGTCGCGGTCCTCCTGTGGCTCTACATCACGGCGCTGGCCGTGCTGATCGGGGCCATTCTCAACGCCGAGGTCGATCGGCTCTGGCCGGGCGTGAGCCGTACCAAGTAGAGCCACCGAAGGTTCCCGATCTACCCGGCGCCGAGATCGACGTCAAGCTCGGACCGCTCGGCGTGATCAAGGACGTCGCCGTCACACCCGCCTGAACCCGCAGATCAGGAAGCGATGAGCCGTCGGCGGATCCGCTATCGTCTACAGCGAGACGCGACTGGCGCATTGGGTGGGATAGACCACCGGGGAGCGAAAGGAGCGGAGGCCGTGCGCCTGGGTCTTCGCACGTTGTCAACGATGACAGGAGAGTCATGAGTTCTCTCGCTAGCGTCGACCCGCAGATCGCCGAGCTCATCAAGGCGGAAGAGCGCCGCCAGTCCGACACGGTCAAGCTCATCGCGTCGGAGAACTACGTGTCCAAGGCCGTGCTGGAGGCCACCGGCACCGTCCTGACCAACAAATACTCCGAGGGCTACGCGGGCAAGCGCTATTACGAAGGCCAGCAGGTCATCGACCAGATCGAGACCGTGGCGGTCGAGCGGGCCAAGGCCCTGTTCGGCGTCAACCACGCCAACGTCCAGCCCTACTCGGGCTCGCCCGCCAACCTGGCGATCTACATGGCGTTCCTGCAGCCCGGCGACACCGTGATGGGCATGGGCCTGCCGTTCGGCGGCCACCTCACGCACGGCTGGTCGGTCTCGGCCACCGGCAAGTGGTTCAACCCGGTGCGTTACGGCGTACGCAAGGACACCGGCCGCATCGACCTCGACGAGGTGCGGCAGCTCGCGCTCGAGCACCGGCCGAAGCTGATCTTCTGCGGCGGCACCGCCATCCCGCGCACCATCGACTTCGAGGGCTTCGCCTCGATCGCCCGCGAGGTCGGGGCCGTGCTGGCCGCCGACATCGCGCACATCGCGGGCCTGGTCGCGGGCGGCGCGCACCCGTCCCCGGTCGGCCACGCCGACGTGATCTCCACGACCACTCACAAGACGCTGCGCGGCCCGCGCGGCGCCATGCTCATGGCCACGAGCGACGAGCACGCCACGGCACTCAACAAGGCCGTCTTCCCCGGCCTGCAGGGCGGCCCGCACAACCACACCACGGCCGCCATCGCCGTCGCGCTGCACGAGGCCTCCACCGACGAGTTCAAGGCCTACGCGCACCAGATCGTCGCCAACGCCAAGGCCCTGGCCGACGAGCTGGCCTCCCGCGGGTTCGACCTGGTGTCCGGTGGCACCGACAACCACCTGATCCTGCTGGACCTCACGCCCAAGGGCATCGGCGGCAAGCCGGCGGCGCAGGCGCTCGACCGGGCCGGTCTGGAGACCAACTACAACACGGTGCCGTTCGACACGCGTAAGCCGTTCGACCCGTCGGGCATTCGCATCGGCACGCCGTCCGTCACGTCGCGGGGGATGGGCGAGGCGGAGATGCGGCAGATCGGGGCCTGGATGGACGAGGTCGTCACCGCCCTCGCCAAGGGCGACGCCGAGGACGTCATCAGCCGGGTGCATCACGAGGTCAGCGAGCTGACCGCGCAGTTCCCCGCCCCGGGTCTTTAGGCCCATTTTTTACGGCCGGGCCGGGTTCTTCCAACCGCCGTCGTTGGCTGGGCTCTGTCGGGAGAGAGGCTTTTGATCTTTTACGGCGGGGCCAGGTTCATCCAGTCGCCGTCGTTGGCTGGGCTCTGTCGGGAGAGAGGCTTTTGATCTTTTACGGCGGGGCCAGGTTCATCCAGTCGCCGTCGTTAGCTGGGCTCTGTCCAGGGAGACGCTTTCTGACCCGGTCAGTGGCGCGCCGCCGTTACGGCGCCCCGCTGGCCGGGTTCCGTGGTTCCTAGCCTGGCCGCCATACATCTTGCGCCGGGCTCGGCCGCACCCCATCCCGCCGCACCGGCGCCCGGACGGCTTCTGCCCGCCTACGGCCCCTTACCTCGTGCGAAGTGGCACCGTCCGTCGGCGCGTCGTCGCACCGGCCTCGTTGGCCGGGTTCCGTGGTTCCTGGCCTGGTCGCCGCGCCGGTCTGCGGCGCATCCCGCCACACGCTCCCGTACACAGGGGCGCCCCGCCGCACGGGCTCCTTGTGCGGCGGGGCGCTTGTCGCGAGCGGGGCGGGCCGGAGTGCCCCGTCGCGGTGGCCGGCGGCGGGGCCTGGAGGACTGGGCGCCGCGCCGGCCGGGGAGGGCCTGCCAGGGGGACGGGACCGGCGTCCCTTTGGTCAGGCCTTGGCCGAGGACGATGTAGTCGGCCCCGTACGGGACCTTGGCCTGGGTGCCGGGCTGGCAGGTGTCGTTGGGGGCCAGGCCGCCGGTGGTGCTCAGGCGCAGGATCTGCGTGGTGTGGGCGAGGAGGCCGGTGCCGGAGGCTGACTGCGTGTCGTCGAGCACCAGTTCCGGGATGTTGGCCGTGCCGTTGGGCGTTCTGGTGACGTCAATACCCACGCATCCGCGCCAGGGCATGGGAGAGCCCTCCCACCAGTGGCGCGAGGGCTCGGAATAGGTGGGATCAAGCCTCGATGGTGAGCAGCCTCTTACCTGTCGAGGTCACCACTTCGAAATGATCGACGTCCTTCAGTTGGGTCGCGCTGCCGCCGTGCATGTAGAGCGGATCGGGCGACCCCGGCACTCCGTACCCGGCTGGAGGCACGGACCACCCGGTCATCACCCGGCGCTCACCCGATTTGGAGACCGAGATCAGCTCGCACTCCAAGGGCCCCTTGACCCCGGCCAGCTTGAGGGCCGCGTGCGTGCCCCAGCCTTTGGACTCCACCACCAGCCCGCCGGTGATCCCGTCGACCCCCTTGCCCTCGATGGGCCGGCCGCCGGCGTAGAACTGCTCGGCCGGGCCCATGTGGGACATCTGATCGGAACCCTGCGCGACCTGCGGCGCCTCACCCCCGGTGAGCTGCGTGCCGATGGTCAGCCCGCCGGCGACCAGCGTGACCGCCGCCGCCATCCCGATCATGAACGTCCCCTTGCGCGTCCTCCTGTCCGCCGCCCTCTTGCGGCGCAGCATGTCGATCGCCGGGGCCGGCGAAGGCGGGCGGTCGTCCACCACGGGACCACCGAGCCCGTTCAACACGCTCGCCACGCCGGCCAGGTCGGAAAGCTCGGAGCGGCAGGCGGCGCAGAAGAGGAGGTGGGCCTCGAACGCTTCCTTGTCGTCGTCCTCGAGCAGGCCGAGCGCATACGCGCCCACGTCCGTGTGCTCGACTCTCGATGTCACGCCGTCACCCCCCTCTCCTCCAACGCGATGCGCAGCGCGCGAACGGCGTAGTAAACCCGGGACTTCACGGTGCCCACCGGGATGCCGAGCGCCGCGGCGGCGTCGTTGACCGACCGGTCCCGCAGGATCGTCTCGTTGAGGATCTCGCGGTGGGCCGGCGACAAAGCCTTCAGCGCCTCTGACACGACCACCTGGTGCAGGAGACCCTCCATCTCGTCCGGCACGGGCATGCTCGCCAGCGGCCCGTCGCCCGACTCCTGGGGGCGGGCGTCCCTGCGCCGCCGGTCATCGATCACGATACGTCTGGCGACTGTGGCTAGCCAGGGCATAAGTGAGACTGCCTCAGGATCGAGCTGCTCCGCGCTGCGCCAAGCGCGGATCATGGTCTCCTGTACCACGTCTTCCGCCCACTGCCGATCGCCCGCCGTCAGCCGGATCACGAAGGCCAGCAGCGGCCTGTGATACTCCCGGTAGAGCGCGGACACTGCCACCTCGTCGTCGGGCGCCTCGTGATCCGGTCGCATGTGCCGGATCCGGTGGCGTGAGCGCGGCTTGCCCATCGGGGCGGCTCCGTCGGCCGAGGGCGGGGGATACGTGCTCGCTCGCATCATTCCCCTTTCTCGCGTCCGTCGGCAGGAGGTACGACGAGCCGGCATGGCATGGTTCAACACATCGCCATGCCAAATTGGATTGCATCGCCGGGGACAGGGTGCGTAGAGTCACCACGGCAACCGATCGAGGAGGTGAGGACTATGCGGGTCGTCCTGCTCTGCCTGCCGTCAGTCCACCTCCGGGCGCTCATCTGACGCTGCCCGGTTCCTTCTCGAATCAAGGGCTTCATTCCGTTGTCTTCTTACGATCTTTCTCTGCTCGGCTGGACCGATCTCCGCGCCGCCGAGCTGCCTACCGGCACCGTTCCCGCCCGTGTGGCCCGCGTCGACCGCGGCGCCGCCGAGGTGCTCGCGGCCGACGGGCACCATCACGTCAAGTACGCCGCCCACGTCCGCCGGGCGTCGGCCGCGGACCCCGTCGCGCTGCCATGCGTCGGCGACTGGGTCGCGCTGCGGCTGCTCCCCGAGGGGCGCTACGAGCTCGACGTGGTGCTGCCGAGGACGACCGCGTTCATCAGGGGCGGCGTGAGCCGCGACTCGATCGGCGGCCTGTCGGGCGACGGTCAGGGCCAGGTGCTCGCGGCCAACGTCGACGTCGTGTTCGTGGCCGAGCCGTCCATGCACTCCACCGACTTCGCCGACCTCGGCCGCATCGAGCGGCTCGTCGCGCTGGCCTGGGAGTCCGGCGGCACGCCCGTCGTGCTCATCACCAAGTCCGACCTGTTCGAGCAGGGGCTCGACGACCTGCTCGCCGACGTGCGGGTGGCCGCGCCAGGGGTGGACGTGCACGCCGTCTCCTCGCTGCACGGCGAGGGGGTGGAGCTGGTCGCCGGCTACCTCGGGGGCTCGCGTACGGCCGTCATCCTCGGCCCGTCGGGCGCCGGCAAGTCCACCCTGGTCAACGCGCTGGCGGGGGAGAGCGTCATGGACACCCAGCAGGTACGCGCCGCGGACGGGCGCGGGCGGCACACCACCGTGCACCGGGAGCTGATCCCGTTGCGCGGCGGCGGGCTCGTCATCGACACGCCGGGCATCCGCAGGATCGGGCTCTACGACATCGGTGAGGGCGTGGACCTCGTCTTCTCCGACATCGAGACGCTGGCCGGGCGGTGCAGGTTCGGCGACTGCGGGCACAACGGCGAGCCGGGCTGCGCGGTGCTGGCCGCGGTCGACAGCGGTGAGCTGCCGGAACGGCGCCTGGAGAGCTGGCGCAAGCTGCAGCGCGAGGCCGCCTGGATGGCCGGCCGCACTGACGCGCGCCTGCGCAAGGAACAGCAGAACAAGTGGAAGGTCATCACCAAGGAAATGCGCCGCTCGGGCCGCAACCGCCCCTGACCCGCTGCGTGGGCCGTGGTCCTGCCCGGGCCCTGTGTCCGGGCGGGCCTGGCCTACCGTTCATGCCGTGACTGCGGGGCGTGGAGACCGGTGTGGCCTGCGGTGACGCGGTGATGGGTGAACCAGGGTGACCGAGATCTGAACGGGTGAGGGGGCCGGGAGGCGAGGAGTGCGCGCCTGCGGGGTAGAGCACAGGTCATGGAGCTCTTCCCAGACCGGGCCGAGGCCGGGGCAAGGCTCGCCGAGCGGTTGCTGGACGCGCACGACCCTGTCGTGCTCGCGCTGCCCCGCGGCGGCGTGGCAGTGGCCGTGCCCATCGCGCGCAGGCTCGGCGCAGACCTCGAGGTGCTGGTGACCAGGAAGATCGGATATCCGCCGACGCCGGAGCTGGGCGTCGGCGCGATAGCCGAGGGCGGCGAGCCCGTCTTCGATCTGCGGCTGCTGGACCGGCTCGGCATGACGCCCGAGTCCGTCGCGGACGTGGTGGAGAGGGAGCGGAGAGAGCTGGCCCGCCGGGTGCACGCCTACAGGGGGGACCGCCCTCTGCCTCCGCTGGAGGGCCGGGAGGTGATCGTGGTCGACGACGGCCTGGCCACCGGCGGCACCGCCCGGGCCGCGCTCAGGGCGGTCGCCACGCACAAGCCCGCCAAGGTGACGCTTGCCGTGCCGGTCGGAGCCCGCGAGACCGTGCGGTCCATGCGGGACGAGGCTGACGAGGTGGTGGTGCTTCTCACGCCGATCGACTTCAGGGCAGTCGGGCAGTGGTACGAGCGATTCGACCAGCTCAGCGACGCCGACGTGCTGGAGCTGCTCGGCCGGGAGTGACCGGCTCAGCCCGCGAGCACGGCCCAGACCAGCTTGCGCGTGCCGCCGGGGGAGAGCCACCCCCAGGCCGTGCAGAGGGCGTCCACCAGCCGCAGCCCTCGCCCGTACTCGGAGAAGACGTCGGGTGCGGCGGCCACCGGGACGGTCTGGCTGTGGTCGGTCACCACACAGGCCAGCTCGGCTCGGTGGGCCAGGAGCCGGAGCTGCACGACCCCGCCGCCGTGCCGCATCGCGTTGGTCACCAGCTCGGAGACCACCAGCTGCGCGTCGAAAGCGACCTCGATCACGCCCCACGAGGTGAGCGTCTGATCGACGAACCGCCTGGCGGTGGCCACGCAGGCAGGCTCGAGCGCCGAACGCTGATGGAAGGGGAACACAGCGTCGCACTCACCGGCGCGGCCATCCACCAGAATGGTCGAGAGCCACCCTGGTGGCCGGGAACCGATGGCGGCTTGCGGCCGAGCGTCGAAAGTCGTCATTCTGGCCCCCGAAGCGCGGTCTGGTGATCCATTGCCCATCTTTACGGGGAGTGCTTACCAATGCAAGACTTTTCGTAGTTTACAGATGCCAATCGCATCTGCACGTGCAGACGATCAAGGGGCGGCGCAGTGAGCGCAGAGAGCGCGGAAGGGAAGCTTCTCAGCTATTCGCCGGGAAGCCCGACGGTGCTGCGTATCCTGCTCGGAACCCAACTCCGGAGGCTCCGTACCGAGAAGGGTATCTCGCGGGACGACGCTGGGTACTCGATTCGCGCATCTCACGCCAAGATCAGCAGGCTGGAGCTCGGCCAGGTCAGTTTCAAGCAGCGCGACGTGGCGGATCTGCTCACCCTGTACGGCGTCACCGACCCGGCCGAACGGCAGCCGCTGCTCGACCTGGCCAAGCAGGCCAACGCCCCAGGCTGGTGGCACAAGTACACCGACGTGCTGCCCTCCTGGTTCGAGGTGTACATCGGCCTGGAGGGCGCCGCCTCCAGCATCCGCACCTACGAGAACCAGTTCGTGCCCGGCCTGCTGCAGACTGCCGACTACGCCAGGGCGGTCATCGAGCTGGCCCATGAGAAGGCGACGCGGGAGGAGATGGACCGGCGGGTGGCCCTGCGCACCATCCGGCAGGAGCGGCTCTCGAGCGGGCTGACGCTCTGGGCGGTGATCGACGAGGCGGTCGTACGCCGCAGGCTCGGCGGGCCGGACACGATGCGGGCGCAGATCGCCCATCTGCTGGAGGTCACCGCCTCGCGCAACATCACCGTGCAGATCATGCCGTTCGACCGCGGCGGCCACGCTGCGGCCGGGGGGCCGTTCAGCATCCTCCGGTTCCCGGAGCGTGAGCTGCCCGACGTGGTGTACATGGAGCAGCTCACCAGTGCCCTCTACCTGGACAAACCTGCCGACTCTGACCACTACATGGAGGTCATGGACCGGCTGAGCATCCAGGCGGAGACGCCGAACGAGACCAGACGCTTTCTGGAACGATTGCTTTCCGACTGACCTGCTGAAATCCCTGTGATCCACTACATACCGGGATTTTTGGTCGTCCGGTATATAGACGTCAACGTGTTGCCGTATTGTCACCTCGCAAACGCGGATGCACGTGCATCCGTAAGATCGCGAGGAGCTGCCCCCATGCACGAGTTCCGGAACGGAACACCCGCCGGCCGTCTGCCCGTCGTCTGGCGCAAGAGCAAGAGGAGCAACCCCAACGGCAACTGCGTCGAGGTCGCGAACCTGCCCACGGGGGAGATCGCCATGCGTAACTCACGCTTTCCCGAAGGGCCGGCGCTGGTCTACACCCAGGCGGAGATCACCGCGTTCGTCCTCGGGGCGAAGGACGGCGAATTCGACGACCTCATCGTCTGAGAGGCCGGATTACGGGCGAGTCCAGGGCCGGATTTCGGTCACCCTGGGTCAGTCGCGGGGCGCGCCGCGCCGGCGCCACTCGGTCAGTCGCGGGCGCCCGGGAGCCGGCCGCGGCCGGTGGCCCCCGCCGGCGAACGCGACGTAGCGAAGGATCACGTTCGGCCGGTGGGCGGGCCACCGGCCGAACCGGGTGGCGCCTACCGGTAGACGCGCGGGTCCGCCTTGAGGCCGCCGGTCAGGCGGAGGGTGATGAACTCGTTGTCATCCGGCTTGCCCGGCGTGCGGCCGTTGGAGAAGGGGAAGTTGTTGTCGTCCAGCACGCCGAGCGTGCGGTCGTCGAGGATGACGACGTCCTCGATCGTCTGGAACGGGAACCTGAACGTCCCCGGCGCGCCACCGAGCCCACGCGGGTCGGCGATGTTCAGCAGGTCGGCGACCAGGGTCTTGTCGAGCGCGCCGTCGCCGTCCTTGTCCCGCATGTCCGCCAGGTAGATGCGCTTGACCTGCGCGGCGTCGCCCTGCAGGTTGTCCCGCTCGATGATCAGGAACCGGTCGGCGTCGACCGCGATCGCGTCGCCGATGGCGTGGGAGGACGAGTCCAGCCGGTACGTCCACCGCCGCCCGGTGTAGGCCCGCTCGCGCAGGTCGAACTCGTTCATCCGCAGCGTCCCCGCAGGGTCGCCGGCGACCGTGCCCTCGAGCAGCGGGTAGAGGTGGCGGCCGTCCACGGACCTGGCCATCCCCTCGAAGCCCTTGCTGCCGCCGAGGTTGGGCTGGGCGCCGTTCAGGTTCGGGTTCTCGGGCGCGCGGACGCCCGGCAGCTCGATCGGGGCCTCCATCAGCCGGCCCTTGCGGTCGAAGTGCAGCAGGAACGGGCCGAACTCGTCGCCGATCCAGTACGTGCCGTCCACCGTGCGCACGATCGACTCGACGTCGAAGTCGGCGCCGGTGAGCGTGCGGTCCTTCCTGGTGAGCGGGAACGGCACCAGCCCGCGCGGGTCGGTCAGGTTGAACCCGCCGAGCACCTGGACGGACTTCGCCGCGAAATCCGGCTTGACGCGGTGCACCCGCAGCAGGAAGTCGGCGCTGTTGGCCTTGTTGCCGAAGCCGTTGTCGGACAGCACCTCGAACGTGCCGTCGTGGCGGCGGACGATGCCGCTGAAGCCCTGCACGGGCTGGCCGGGGAACGGCGGCGTGACCCCGTTGACAGGCGCGGTTCCGAGGGACGATCCCGACGGCTCGCTGCCGGGGACGAAGGTCAGCGCGGGCAGCGAGGCGAACCCCGTCAGCGTGGCCTGCCCGAAACCGGGCTGGGTGCCGTGACGGCCGGGGTCGGCGGCGGCGGGAGCGGCTATGGACAGGGCCGCCGCGCCCGCGGCCAGCAGGATGGCGATGCGTTTCATGGCGGGCACCCTAGGGCGGCCATATGACGGCATTCCGAACGGACGGCAACGGGCGATGACCGCCAGATGTCGGCCCGGCTGTCATCGCCCCCGTATGGTGCGGCGCCACGGTGCCCGAGGGCGTGCGGTGACGCTAACGCGAAGGCAGCCCGTACGCGGTGGGCGGGGGCTCCTCGTCGTCCTCGTGCGCCAGCGCGAGGACCTCCGGCCGCAGGATGGCCGACGCCCCGAGGACCTCGACCCCGAGGAGGCGGCCCCCGGCGTCGAAGTCCAGCACCAGTTCTCCCGGCATGCCCTCGCGCTCCACCAGGACCTGCGACTCCGCCTCACCTTCGCCGATCTCGTCCACGAGGTAGATGTAGGCGACGTCGTTCTCGTCGTCGTGCTCGATCCGCAAGTCAGACCTTTCAGCGGTGACTATTTCTTGTTCTTCCGGATGACCGAGATGATGCCGCCTCGTCTGTTCGTCACGACACGCATGTTCTGGGTCTCATGGACGGTGGTACCCGGCTGGTTGCCGGGCTTCGACTGCCCGTTCTTGATCGTCTGATTGACCATGTCATCGCTGACGCCACGCTGGCCCTGGCGCTGATTGGCGTGTGACGTGGTGCCGTCCGTGCTGTCCTTCTTGCTCCCGCCGCGGCCGCCTCCGCCGCGGCGCCCGTTGCCGCCTTGTCGCGCGTTCTTGTTGCTGCGGCCCATCGCGGCCATGCGGTCGCGCACGTGACTCGGGCCGGTCGTCGCTCGCGGGCCCACGTTCCTCGGCCCCGCGAGCGCGCGCCCGGGACCGGCAAGCGCCGGGGTCGGGCCGCCGCCTCCGGGGCGCCGCAGCATCTCCACGATGCGGCGGAACCGCTGGGTGAGGAGCCGGTTGAGCGCCGGCGCGATGACCCTGCCCGCCCCCTCCATGCCCTCTCGCTTGACCCGGAGGATCAGGGCGCGCGAGCGGAGCATCTCCGCGGTGGCGAGGGCGCCGCCGTACGGCCCGCCCATCAGCAACGCCCTGGCCACCCGCACGGTCGTGATGACCGCGGCGGTGCCGATAGCGATCTTGACTCCGGTCGTCAGCCAGGCGGTGTTCTCCAGCACGACAGGGGCGGACCTGGCCGCCGCGATCGCCTGGCTCTGATGCCCGCCGTCACCGCCGGTCTCGCCCCAATAGCCGGCCAGCGCGGTGCTTCCCTCGCCGTGGTAGGCCTGCCGCGTTCCGCTGACCGCGGCGTCGGCTCCGGCCGCGGTGGGCTCGGCCACGGCCAGCACGGTCCGCCAGGCGTAGGAGTCCTTGAGTACCTCGTCCTCGTCCCCGGGCTCCATTTCCAGGCCCATGTCGTGCAGCATCCCGTGCACTTCGGGGGGGAAGGTCATGGCCATGTCAGGTCCACCTGTCCGCGAGAGCACGCGCCTGGTCCACGCCGGCCCGCTCGCCCTCACGCGTGTTCGCGGAGGCCAGGCTCAGCCCGTTGCCCGTGTCGCCCATGGCCCCGGAGATCCCGGTCATGGCCTCGAGCCCGAGCGCCGTGGCTTCGGCGTACGGGCCGAGCAGCATGGACAGCAGGCCGCCGGCGCCTCCCCAGGAGGCGCCGCCCACGCCACGCTCCCTGAGCCGCTCCAGCGCCGCGGCGTAGTCCTCTCCGTGCACCCGCATCGCGGTGGCGTAGCGCTCCACAGAATCCCGGTCGATTTCAAGCCCCGAACTCATGCGGAAGACCTTAGTGCGAACGATCGCTGAACGCGCCGTGATCATAAATTTCGTGATCCATCTCGCTTTGAACAAGATTGTCGATCATGTGACAAACTGCTGAGCAATCACTGCCAACAGCGGGAGTCGACCATGACGACACCTTCACCGGAGGCGGATGCCGAGCACATGGAGCGGGTCCTGAGCCAGGGCGCGCGCATGATGGCCCGCCTGCGGCAGGCGCAGGCCGAGCTGCGCGACGTGAGCGGGAGGGCCGAGAGCTCCGACGGCATGGTGCGGGCCGTGGCCGACGGGCGGGGCGGCATCGTGGAGCTGCGCCTGGATCCGCGCGTGATGCGGCTCGACCACGCGGCGCTCGGCAAGCAGGTGACGGCGGTGCTCCAGGACGCCCAGCGGGAGGCCGAGACGCGGGTCCGGCGGATCACGGACGACGCCATGGCCGACACCGAGCACATGCCCCAGCCGCTCGACGAGACGTTCATTCGTGACAGGGTCGAACAGGTCGCCCGTAATCTGATCAGCTGAGAGGCGAGCGTGCACGATTTCCGCATGGACCCGGCCGGCATCCGAGATGAGGACATCAGGCGAGCCGAGGACGAGGCGGACAGAATCCTGGCATGGGTGGAGCGGGCGCAAGCCGCGCTCGACGAGCTCAGGGGTGTGGGCGAGAGCCCGTCAGGTCAGGTCGAGGCCACGGTGGCGGGGAACGGCCGGGTGCTCGACGTGACCATCAAGCCGCGGGCCATGCGCATGGACAGCGTGACGCTGTCGGAAGAAGTGCTGGAGGCGGTCGCGCGGGCCGGGCTCGACGTGGCGCGCCGTACGGAGGAGTTGATGCGCGAGGGCCTGCCCGGGTTCGAGCCCGGGGAGGCCGCCGCACAGATGGAGCGTGTCATGAACGCTCAGTGGAGATGACGCCGCGCCGGGGGAGCGCGGCGATCGTGGTGCCTGATCAGGCAGTTGTCCCGACCGGGTTCGCCGGAGCCTGGGCATGGAAGGCCAGGCTCCGGTTCATCGGCACAACTGCTTGATCACGCGATGGTGACGCTGCCGGGTATGTCAGGCGGCGGAGATGCCGGCGCTGGCCGCGCGGCGCATGCGACGGCGCCGCTCGGAGGCGCGCTCGTCTTCGTTGAGACCGCCCCACGTGCCGTACTTCTCGGGCCGGGACAGCGCGTAGTCAAGGCACTCGGTGCGGACGGGGCACTGGGCGCAGATCGCCTTGGCCTTCCGCTCACGTACGTCACGCTCGGGCTGCCGCTCCCCGTCGGGGCCGAAGAAGAGCACGAGGTCCTCACCCCGGCACGCGGCATCATCCTGCCAACCCCAGCTGGGGCGCGGGCGGGCGAGCTGCCGACGTACCTGAGACATGAGAAAACCACCTTCGTGAGAGGTATTTCGGATTTGAGCCGCATTGGACGCTTTTGGCGTCACTGTTCCAACGCAACGTAAGGCCGTGATGTTCCCTGTTCAGGCAAGAGCAGGCGTGGCGTACCGCACAGGCGCGAGCCTGTCCAGCGAAACCAGCCGGTAGGTGGTGATCGTCTCGGCGCAAGCCGTGCCACACGGCGCTGTGAACGCCGATGGCTCAACCACAACCTGGAGCCGGACGTCGCCGCAACGCACGATGGCTACGGTGACGTCACCGTCCGACCTGGAGGATTCCACGGCCACCGCGCCGACGGAGCGCTCTCCCGTATGGGCTCGGGCGAAGTGCTCGACGGCTTGCAATGGCTCAGGGATGCCTGCGCGTCCCCGGTAGCGGTCGAGAATGACCTCGCCCGACCGGTACGCGTTAGCCGCTGCCAGTGCAGCAGCCTGAGACATGCTGCCGTAGAAAATTCCGTGTGGCAAGCACACGAGGTTGGCGGCGTAGCGATCGCCGCCAACGTGTGACGTTTCCCACACTCTGTCCGGCAGAGAATCGGCCAGGAACCGAGCGAGGGGTAGTCCAATGCGGGCGCAGCACACATTGCGCTTGGCGTGCGTGCAGACCAGAAATACCGGCTCGTCTTCAAGTATGCAGGACTCCGGGACCACTCCGGCCACCAGCGCGTCCAGGTCAAGATCGTCAGGACCTGCGATGACGCCGCCGGCCAGCCAGGGGCGGTCGCCCGCGCCGTAGGCCAATAGCACACGGATGCCCTGCTCCCGTGGGCGGGTCCGCTTGCCGGGGCGGCGGATCAGCTGGGGCCTG
The DNA here is from genome assembly GCF_004011505.1 of Nonomuraea polychroma. NCBI lineage: Bacteria > Bacillati > Actinomycetota > Actinomycetes > Streptosporangiales > Streptosporangiaceae > Nonomuraea > Nonomuraea polychroma. The sequence continues at coordinate 6,177,026 of NZ_SAUN01000001.1, read as the reverse complement.
ATACCGCGTTCGAGTGCCCGGCGGACGAGTTCAGAGATTCTCTCAGGAAGTTCGAAGCTTTCCAGATGGGAGGGCCAGGCGCCGTTGTGCTCGATGAGCAGCCAGAGCCGGGCTCCCACGGTGGCGCTGGCCAGTGTGGGCACCTTCCCGGTGTGACACCCGACAGGATGCTCGCAGCCCCTCGCCAACGCTTCGCTCCCTCTTTCTCCGTTGAATTAGGTAAGACTAACCTAACGGATCGGCGGGCTCAGGCGTGGCTGGTTCGCTCCAGTACGTCCCGTGTCGCGGGCAGGGCGCGGTCCCTGTCCGTTCTGACCAGGCCGATCCGGGTCCGCCTGTCCAGCAGGTCGCCCTCGTCCAGCGCGCCCTCGTGCAGGACCGACCACATCAGCTCACCCTCGGTGATGCCGAGCCCGACCTCCTCCGGGTACGCCTTCACGAGCTCGTGCACGGCGCCGGCCTCGCTGCCGTACCGCTCGGTCAGTCGGGTGGGCAAACCGGACGGCTGGGGCCCGGCACCCACAAGCGGGATCTTCCGTGTGCGGCACCGGCCGGCAGGGAGTTTCCTGGACGAGACCGCTCGATCCACCGCGTCCTCGGCCATGCGCCGGTATGTCGTCAGCTTGCCCCCGACCACGGTGACCACGCCGCCGTCCGACACCACCGCGTGCTTCCGGGAGAGGTCCGCCGTGCGCCCGTCCGCTGCCAGGAGGGGCCTGAGGCCCGCGTAGACGCCCGCAACCGCCTCTCTGGTCACCGGAGTCCCCAGAATGCCGTTCAGCACCTCCAGGAGCGCTCTCACGTCCTCCTCGGGCACTTCGGGGACGTCGGGCACGGGCCCCTCCACGGGCTCGTCCGTGAGGCCGACGTACGCGCGGCCGTCGCGCTGCGGCAGAACGAGCGCGAACCTGTTGCTCTCTCCCGGTATGGGCACGTGCATGCCGGCGATCAGGCCCGGCAGGGTCCCCGGGCTCAGCACGAGGTGCGTGCCGCGGGACGGCCGCAGCTTCACCTGCGGATCGAGGGTGCCCGCCCACACCCCGGCGGCGTTGATCACCGCCCGGGCGCGGATGGTGAAGTGCTCGCCCGTCAGCTCGTCGCGCACGTCGGCGCCGCGGTCCGACAACCGCAGCGCACGGCAGCGGGTCAGCACGCGGGCGCCGTGCGCGGCGGCGGTCCTGGCGATCGCCACCACCAGCCGGGCGTCGTCGAGCAGCCGGCCGTCCCACGACAGCAGCGCGCCGCGCAGGCCGTCCACGTTCACCACGGGCGCCAGCGTGTGCGCCCTGGCCGCGTTGAGGCGCGTCGGGCCGGGGAGCAGGCGGCGCGGCGTGCGCGCGGCGGCGCGCAGGGCATCGCCGGCCCGGTAGCCCGCCATGATCAGCGCCGTCTGCCGCCGGGAGACCCCGGGGGTCAGCGGCAACACGTAAGGATGCGCCTTGACCAGGTGCGGAGCCGTCCTGCGCAGCAGGATCCCGCGCTCGACCGCGCTCTCGTAGGCGACGTCAAGCTGCCCCTTGGCCAGGTACCGCAGGCCGCCGTGGATCAGCTTCGAGCTCCACCTGGACGTGCCGAACGCCAGGTCGTGGGCGTCGATCGCGGCCACGCTCAGCCCGCGCGAGGCGGCGTCGAGCGCGGCGCCCGCACCCGTCGCGCCGAGCCCCACCACGAGCACGTCCACCCGTTCCTCGGCGACCTCGCGCAGCTCGCGGGCGCGGCGGCGGGCGTTCAGCGAACTCTTCACAGGTAGGCCTCCAGCAGGGCGGCGAGCTCGGTGTCGAGCTCGTCAAGCGTCACGGGGTCGAGCATGGTGGGCGCCGACAACAGGAACGACTGTGCCACCAGCAGCACCGCCCTGGCCTTGCGAGGGTCGCCGAGTGCCGGCTCCAGCACCCGCAGCACGGCCTCGTGGGTCGCGCCCCGGCGGTCGAGCAGGTAGGGGATGAGCAGGTCGGGATCCGCTTCCACGATCTTGCGCCACAGCGGGTGCGCGCGCAGCCCCCGCACCCCGGCGACCACCGCGCGCACCGGATCCGACATGTCCAGCTCCGCGACGACGCGCACCCATTCCCTGGTCATCACGTCGGCGACGAGCGTGCGCACGTCGGGCCAGCGGCGGTAGATCGTCATCCGGGACACGCCCGCCCGGCGCGCCACGTCCGTGAGGGTCGTCCTGCGGACCCCGTAGGCCAGCACGCAGTCGCGAGCCGCGTCAAGGACCCCGTCATTGTGACGAATCGACGTCATGTGTCACAGTGTAAGCATGCCTGGAGAACCGATGTCATGGTCGGGCTGGGGCGACCCGGCCAAGAGCCGCGAGCTGCCCGAGCAGGTGCGCAAGCTGCTCCACGACTTCCTCGGAGTGCGCGCGCCCGAGGCTCCCGCCGTGACACTGGAGTCGGTGCGGCTCCCGCCGATCGCCCTCGCCGAGCCGCAGGTGTCGGCGCTCGCCGGTGTCGCCGGGCCGGACCACGTGCTGACCTCGCACGAGGCCCGTGTTCGCCACACCCGCGGCAAGTCCACGCCCGACCTGCTGCGCATGCGTGCCGGCGACGGCTCCGACGCGCCCGACGCGGTGGTGCTGCCGGGCTCCCACGAGGAGGTCGCCAGGCTGCTGGAGCTGTGCGCGCGGGAGCGGATCGCCGTCGTGCCCTTCGGCGGCGGCACCTCGGTGGTGGGCGGGCTCGCGGCCGCCCGAGCCGGCTTCGCCGGCGTGATCGCGCTCGACCTGGCCAGGCTCGACCGGCTGCTCCGGGTGGACGCCAAGTCGATGGTGGCCGAGTTCGAGCCGGGCGTGCGGGCTCCCGACGCCGAGCGGCTGCTCGCCCCGTACGGCCTGACCCTCGGTCACTTCCCCCAGTCCTTCGAGTACGCCACGCTCGGCGGCTTCGCCGCGGCCCGCTCCAGCGGCCAGGCCTCCGCCGGGTACGGCCGCTTCGACGACATGGTCGTCGGCCTCACCGTGGCCACGCCGTCGGGCGACATGGAGCTCGGCCGGGCTCCCAAGTCGGCGGCGGGTCCCGATCTGCGGCAGCTCATGCTCGGCTCTGAGGGCGTCTTCGGGGTCATCACCGCGCTGCGGCTGCGCGTGCGGCGCGCCCCCGCCGAGCGGTTGTACGAAAGGTGGCGCTTCGCGTCGTTCGCCGCTGGACGCGAGGCTGTGCGGGCGATCGCCCAGGAAGGGCCGCTGCCGGCCGTGCTGCGGTTGTCCGACGAGAACGAGACGATGATCGGCCTGGCCAAGCCGGAGACGATCGAGCCGGGCGGCGAGGCGGGATGCCTGGCGATCGTCGGCTACGAGGGTCGGCCGGCGACCGGGCGCGACGTCGCGGACGGCTCGGCGGGCGGGGGGATCCCGCTCTCGACCCGGCGGGACGCCGTCGCGGCCGTGCTGGCGCGAATGGGCGGCGAGCCCGTCGGGGAAGTGTCCGGCAAGGAGTGGGAGCGCGGCCGCTTCTCGGCGCCCTATCTGCGTGACGCGCTGCTCGCGGCCGGCGCCACCGTGGAGACGCTGGAGACCGCCGGGTTCTGGTCCGATCTGCCGCGGCTCTACGACGCGGTGCGGCTGGCGCTGCTCGGCGAGCTCGGTTCTCCGCTGGTCATGTGCCACATCTCGCACGTGTACGAGACCGGCGCGTCGCTGTACTTCACCGTCGTGACCGCGCAGGAGGACGATCCCGTGGCGCAGTGGGAGCGGGCCAAGGCGGCGGCGAGCACGGCCATCGTCGAGGCGGGCGGGACGATCACGCACCACCACGGCGTCGGCCGCGATCATCGGGACGCCTACGCCGCCGAGCTCGGCCCGGCCGGCGTCGCCATCCTGCAGGCGGTCAAGTCGCGGCTCGACCCGGCCGGCATACTCAACCCCGGCGTGCTGATCCCCCGCTCCGGCTGACCTGGCCGGGCCTTCGTGCGGCCGGGCGTGCTGCGGCATCGGCGGGTCAGTCGTCCGGTGGCGGGGGGATCCCGTCCGCCTCGGCCAGCGCCGCGGCGGCCTCGCTGTAACGGTGGAGTGCTTCCAGCACGGCGGCCAGGCCGTGCAGCGAGACCACCAGCGGGGCGCCGCCCCTGGCACGGGTGAGCGCCACCGCCTCCTGGGCCAGCGGCAGGGCCTCCATCGCACGGCGGCGCTTGAGCAGCACCTTCGCCGCCGTGCGCAGGCAGCGCGCCAGCAGCTCCGTGTGCTCGCCGGGACTCTCCCTGGCCAGGGCCCGGCTCCGGGCGATGGCCTCCGTCAGGTAATCGATCGCGGAGTTACCCCACCGAGGCCGCTTCAGGGCATATGCCAGCAAACCCTCGATGGCCTTCGCTTCGGAGGTGCCTTTTCGGGTCGCGTCATCCGGGCCGTTACGCGTCATGGGAGCCTCCCCTAGGCCATCCCAACCGCTTGCTTGGGGGGTGAGGCTACACCATGGCGCACCATCTGTGTTCTCTGCGGTACGGAGAGTTCGGGATGCGCGAATGGTAGATCGCGGTAAAGATGTGGTCATGGTGGATGAGGAAGAAGTGGCAGCGGAGCGCAGAAAACAGCTTTCATCACGGATGTCGGAAGCGGGCGCGGGGTGGGCGTGCACGCAGAGCGGCACGTTTGACCAGCTCAGGCCCAATGGCCACGGGTTCAGCTGGCTGAATATGGCGACTCTCTGGCGTTCACGCAACGAGATCCTCGCCGGGTTGTTCGGCGATCCCTCGGGGGAGGTCCGGGCGCGGTGGGTGGCGGCTCAGGAAGCGCGGGGGATTAATCCGGAATTTCGTATCAAGCCACCCATTGGGGGAAATTTCAGTTTCCTGTTGCTCGGTGATACCGGCGAGGGCGACGCCTCTCAGTACGCCGTCGTTCCCGGAATGCTGAAAGCCGGTCAGGGAACGTCCTTCACCATCGTCGCCAGCGACGTCGTCTATCCGACGGGATCGGGCAACGAATACGGGGACAAGTTCTTCCGTCCGTACAAGGACTACGACGCCCCCATCTACGCGATCCCCGGCAACCACGACTGGTACGACGGCCTCGGCGGCTTCATGCGGGTCTTCTGCGACGCGCCGCCGCTCAAGCCCAAGCCGGACCCCGGTCTGCGCGGGCTGTTGTGGCGCAAGCCGGAGACGATCGACGAGGCGCGGCTGGCCGAGGCGCGCTCGCTCAGGGGCAAGCCGTCGCAGCAGGCCGAGCAGCCGGGGCCGTACTGGGCGATCGAGAGCGACAGCCTGCTCATCGTCGGCGTGGACACCGGCATCAGGAACGTGATCGACAAGGGGCAGACGGCGTGGTTGCGCCGCGTCTCGCTCGACCCGCGCCCGAAGATCCTCGTGACCGGCAAGCCCATCTACACCGGGAACGTCTACAAGCCCTCACCGCTGGAGGAGGGCGGCACGATTGACGACATCGTGCGCGACCCGGCGCACCGGTACGTCGCGGCCATCGGCGGAGACGTGCACAACTATCAGAGGTATCCGGTCAAGGTGGGCGACCGGGTGATCCAGTACGTCGTGGCGGGCGGTAGCGGCGCGTTCATGCACGCCACGCACACGATCGGCCGCGTCGACGTGGGAGGGGTGCACGAGGACGCCTTCAAGTGCTATCCGCTGCGCGGCGACTCGCTGTCGTTCTACAGCCAGCTGTACGCGCGCAGGCTGCGGATGAAGTGGCTCTCCCTCAGGCCCGACGAGGCTCTGTGCATCATGTCCGAGCACATCAAGAACCAGCCCGTCAGGACACCCGCGGGGCCCGTGAAGATCACCCGCCGGATGCGGTGGGCGGCGCGGCTGCTCGGCGCCTGGCCGTGGCCGTTCCGGCTGCCCGTGGACAAGGTGTTCCACCGCTACCTGTCCGAGTTGTCCGACTGGGACACTCCGCCGTTCTTCAAGCAGTTCCTGCACGTGTCGGTCACGCCCGAGGAGCTGACGTTGCGGTGCTTCGCCGCCACCGGGTGCCTGGCGCAGGAGGTGGAGCCGCCGGTGGAGGACGAGGTGCGCATCAGTTTGTCGTAGGCGTCTGTCACCCTTGACTGCGTGTATGTCGTGGTCGCCGGAGAGACGATGCTTCCGGCCGGGGGCACGGCTCGGCGCACCTCCGACCTGGCGGAGGCCGTGCGCGAGGTCGAGGCGGCCGAGCGGCCGCGGTGGGTGTGGGCCGACGCGCGGGAGACCTATCCGGCGCTGCTGCGGGCGGGCGTGCGGGTCTCGCGCTGCCACGACGTCGCGCTCACCGAAGGGCTGCTGCTGGCGTACGAGGGCCGCTACGGCGAGAATCGCTCGGCCAGGGCCGCCCACGCCCGGCTGCACGGGTTGCCGGTGCCCGACGAGCAGCCGCCGGACGCGCCCGGCACGCTCTTCGCCCCGGAGCCGCTCGCCGCGGAGGCGGTGGCCGAGGTGCTGGCCGATCAGCTGCGGCGCATCGAGGCGCTGCCGGAGTCCGGCAGGTTCAGGCTGCTGGTGGCGGCCGAGTCCGCGGGGGCGCTGACCGCGGCCGAGATGGCGCACGACGGCATGCCGTGGCGCAGGGACGTGCACGACGCGCTGCTGACCGAGCTGCTGGGGCCGCGGCCGGTGCACGGCATGCGGCCCGCCAAGCTGCAGGCGCTGGCCGACGAGGTGGCGGCGGCGTTCGGACATCCGGTCAATCCCGACTCGGTGCAGCAGTTGGTCAAGGCGTTCAAGGGGGCGGGGGTCGCGCTGAAGAGCACCCGGTCGTGGGAGCTCAAGCAGATCGACCATCCGGCGGTGGCGCCGCTGCTGGCATACAAGGAGCTGGCCCGGCTCTTCAGTTTCCACGGGTGGGTGTGGGCGGACCAGTGGGTGCGCGACGGGCGGTTCCGGCCTGAATACGTGGTGGGCGGCGTGGTGTCCGGGCGGTGGGCCACCAGCGGGGGCGGGGCGCTGCAGATACCCAAAGTGATGCGGCGGGTGGTGGTCGCCGACGACGGCTGGACGCTGATCGTCGCCGACGCGGCGCAGCTGGAGCCTCGTGTGCTCGCCGCGATGGCCGGGGACATGGGGCTGGCCAGGGCCGCCGGCGAGATCGATCTGTACTCGGCGCTGGCGCAGTCCTTCGGCGGGCAGCGGGACAACGCCAAGATCGCGATGCTGTCCGCCATGTACGGCGGCACCAGCGGGGACGCGCCCAAGCTGCTGGCGATGATGCGGCAGCGCTTTCCCCAGGCATACCAGTTCGTGGAGGACGCGGCCAAGGCGGGGGAGGAGGGGCGGCTCGTGCGGTCCTGGCTCGGCCGCACCAGCCCGCCGCCCTCGTCCCGGTGGAAGGAGCTGGTGTCGGGGCCCGAAGGCGGGCGTGCGGCCAGGGACCGTGGGCGGTTCACCCGAAACTTCGTGGTGCAGGGGACGGCCGCGGAGTGGGCGCTGGCGCTGCTCGCGGTGTTGCGGGGGTTGCTGCCTCCACCTGCGCGGCTGGTGTTCTTCCAGCATGACGAGGTGATGGTGCACTGCCCGATCGGGCAGGCCGAGGAGGTGATGGCGGCCGTGACGGCGGCGGCGGAGGAGGCCAGCAGGCTGCTGTTCGGACGGACGCCGGTGCGGTTTCCGATGGAGGCGGTCGCCGTCACCTGCTACGCCGACGCGAAATGACCGGCTGCCCGGCGCCGCTGGACCGACGCCGACTCACCACCTCACCCGCTGCCATATCACCGCGCGCCGTCACCCGGTGAGGTCAGGCGGGGGGTGCGGTGGTGGGTGGTGGCGAGCCAGAGGCCCGCGACCGTGACCATGGCGCCGACGCCCAGTCCGAGAGCGCCGTAGGACAGGACGCCGACGATGACGCCCGCCACGATCGTGCCCGTGGCGCCGCAGACGTTCATCAGCAGGTCGGAAAGCCCTTGGACGGCCGGGCGGCGGTCGATCGGGACGGACTCCGTGACCAGGGCGGAGCCGGCCACCAGCCCGCATGACCAGCCCAGACCGAGCAGCACCAGCCCCGCCGTCACCTGCCACACGCGGTGCCCCGCCGTGCCGGCCAGCACGGCGGCGCTGAGCAGCAGGGCCATGCCGAGCACCAGCACCGGCACCTTGCCGGCCTTGTCGGCCAGCCAGCCCACGACCGGGGACAGCACGTACATGCCCGCGATGTGCAGGCTGATCACGAGCCCGATGACGTCCAGGTTCGAGCCGTCGTGGTGGAGCTTGACCGGGGTCATCGACATGACGGACACCATCGCCGTGTGGCTGACCGCGATCATGACCAGTGCCCGGCGGGCCATCGGGGTGGTGCGGAGGGTCTGCCAGGCGGTCCTGACCGTGCGGTGGCGTCCCGAGCCGGGAGGCCCGGCGCCGTTGAGCCGCCGGGCCAGCGTGAGCGGGTCGGGCCGCAGGAAGGCGATGATCACGACCAGTGCCAGCGCGAACGCCAGCGCCGCGAACGCGAACGGCCCCGCCTTCTCCACCAGCCCCAGCCGCATGCCGATCTGGTCGGCGGGCCTGGCCAGGTTGGGGCCCGCGACCGAGCCGATCGTGGAGGCCCAGACGACCAGCGACAGGTGCCGGGCCGAGCGGCCCCGCGGCGCCAGGTCCGTCGCCGAGTACCGCGCCGCCAGGCCCCCCGCGGTGCCGCCGCCCACGAGCACCAGCCCGGCCAGCAGCAGCGGCCACGACCGCAGGCTGATCGCGACCACGGAGATCGCGCAGCCCGTCAGCGCCGCCACGTACGCCAGCGTCAGCCCCGCGCGGCGCCCGCCCTTGCCGGAGGCCTTGGCCGTCGGCAGGGCCAGCAGCGCGGCGCCGAGCACGGTGGCCGTCCCCGCGAAGCCGCTGATGACCGTGGACCCCGACAGCTCGTCCACCACGACGGAGCTGAGCGCCAGCCCGACGGCGACCCCCACGCCGCCCATGATCTGTGCGACGGACAACACGCTCAAGGTGCGGCGCTGGACGATGCGAATCCGGTCAGAAGGGGAGACAGCGGGCTTGGTGGGGGTGCTGGTCACCTGTGAAGTCTCGCATAGCCCCCAACATCACCCTAAAGAGGACAGTAATCCTTTTCCCTCAGGGAAGCCCCATTTCTGCGCTGTTTCAGAGAAGGGTGATGGAGTCTCCCGTCGCGATCCGGCCGGGTCCGTCCGGGATCAGGTTGATGCCGAACCAGACCTTGCCGTCCCACTTGCGATGCTTGGACAGCGTCCGGATGGGCTCCTTGCCCTTGGTGTACGTGGCCGTGTCGACCGTGGTCAGCACGCACCGGTCGCACCCCTTGGACACCCGGAAGTCGACCGCCCCGATGCGCACCCGCTTCCACTCGTCCTCGGCGAAGGGCGTGCCCACGCCGTCGATCACCACGTTCGGCCGGAACCGGTGCATCGGCAGCGGCTTGGGCGCTTCCTCGCCGCGCTCCTGCGCGCCCTCGACGATCCAGTCGTTGAGCTGGGCGAGCGAGGCGGTGGACGTCAGCAGCAGCGGGTAGCCATCGGCCAGGCTGACGCGGTCCTCCGGGCGTCCGTGGTCGGGATTGACCGGGCGGCGGGTCGGGTCGTCGAGCCACTTCAGCCGGACCGGCCGCCCCGCCAGCTCCGACAACCAGCGTGCCGCGTCATCACCACAGTCGGTGAGCTCCACCGGCGTGCGCCCCACGAGGACCGTGGACATCGTGTCGTCCGGGGTGACCCGCAGCGGAGCGGCGTGCGGGCCGGTCAGCGTGAGCGTGCCGCCATCGACCCTGGCCACGCAGGCCAGCAGGAGCGGTTGCTCGCGAGCGGTCAGGACCTCGCCGCGCTCGTCGGTGATCAGGTAGCGCCGGTCGTCAGCCAGCCCCCAGGGCTGCACTTCGGCCTCGTGGATCTCATGTCCAGCGGTGGACTTGACGGGATAAAAGTGGATGCTCGCCAGCCTCATACGGCCGACCGTACCTCACCGGCCGCAGCCGGCTCCGGCGCGGTCGCGTCCGCGCGGTGCAGGCGTCCGGCGAGGGCCACTGTGACGAGGGAGACGACGCCGATCGCGGCGCCGATCCAGGCCACCGACGGGTAGCCGAGGCCCGCGCCGATCGACAGGCCGCCCAGCCAGGGGCCTACGGTGATGCCGACGTTGAAGGCGGAGACGTTCACGGCGGCGGCGAGCGTGGGGGCGTTCTTGGCCAAGGTGAAGACGCGGGTGTTGAGCGCGGGGTTGGTGGCGAAGCCGAACGCGCCGAGCAGGAAGATCAGCGGTATGGCGAGGAGCGGGACGGACGCGGTCAAGGCCAGTGCGGCCGAGCTGAGGACGAGGCCCGCGACGCCGATGGAGAGGGACAGGAACGGGCGGGCGTCGGCGGTCCTGCCGCCGATCGTGATGCCGATCAGGCAGCCGACGCCGTAGAGGGCCAGGACGGCGGGCACCCACGCGGAGTCCAGGCCCGTGGTGTCGACGAGCATCGCGCTCAGGTAGCTGAAGGAGGCCAGGAGGGCGCCCGTCGTGAGTGCGGTGGTGCTGTAGGACAGCCATAGGCGAGGGCTGGTCATCGAGCGCAGTTCGTCAGCGAGGCGCGGTACGGCCCCGCCCGTGCCGGCGCCCTCGGTTCCGGTCGCGGTCGCTTGCCGGCCGCTCGGGATGGTGGCGAGGATGCCGGCGCCGGCGAGGGCCGACAAGGCCGCGACCGCCCAGAACGCCGCCCGCCAGCCGAGGTGCTGGCCGATGACGGTGCCGGCGGACAGGCCGATGATGGTCGCGACGGTCAGCCCGCCGGCGAGCACGCTCATCGCCTTGCCGCGGCTGTTCGCCGGCACCAGGCCGATCACGGTGCTCGCGGCCACGGCCCAGAAGCCCGCGTACACGAAGGCGCCGACGACCCTGGTGGCGAACAACATGCCGTAGCTCGACGTCAGCGCGCCCACGACGTGCGACAGCGCGAAGACCACGAGGAACGCCAGCAGCGCCGTGCGGCGCGGCCAGCGCAGCGTGACGGCGGCCAGCACCGGCGCGCCGACCAGCATCCCCATCGCGAACGCCGAGATCAGCAGCCCCGCCTGGGGCACCGACACACCCAGGTCTGCGGCCATCTCGGGGAGCAGCCCGGCCAGCATGAGCTCCGAGGTGCCCTGAGCGAAGATCGACAGGCCAAGTATGTAGACCGCCAACGGCATGGCGGACTCCCTTCCTGATTTTGGATTGATCAGTTCAAAACGCGGGCGTGAAAAAGTCAGACGGCGTCGAGCGCGGTTCGCGCGACGGACTCGAGCGCGGCCCGGCCGGCGCCGCCGCGGGCCATGACGCGCAGCCCGCTGACCGTGGCGAACACGAAGCGCGCCAGTGTGAGCGGGTCCTTGGCCGCGTCGATCTCGCCCCGCGCGCGGGCGCTCTCGAACGCCGCGCGCATCATCTCGAACCGCTTGTCGTTGTCGCGCCGCAGCAGCTCGGCCACCTCCGGGTCGCGCGGGGCCAGCTCGATCATGGAGTTGACCACCAGGCAGCCCGCCGGATCGCCGGGGTCGGGCTCGACGGCCCACCAGAGCACGGTCCTGACCTTCTCCTTGATGGGCAGGTCGCCGTCCATCAGCTCGGCAAGGGCGGCGTTGCGCTCGTCCATGTAGTGGCGCAACGCCTTCTCGAACAGGTCGTGCTTGCCGGCGAACGTGTTGTAGATGCTGCTGCGCCCCAGTCCGGTGGCCGCGCACAGGTCCTGCGTCGAGGTGGCTTCGTAGCCCGCCTTCCAGAACGCGCGCATGGCAGCCTCGACCGCCCGCTCCTCCTCGAACTTCCTCGGTCGCGCCATGTTCCGCACGTTAGCACGTTTTGGAACGATCGGTGCAATACCTTGGGGCTAGGTCGTCTTCCTGAAGGTGTCCAGGAAGACCTGCCGCGTGTCGGCCTCGTCGTCCCACTTGAGCTCGGGCAGGTCGAACATGATCTTGAACGCGGTGCTGTTGTCGATGGTGACGTACCTGGTCAGCGCGTGCATCGGGACGCCGTTGGCGGTGGTGTAGGTGTACTCCCAGTCGGCCGCCTTCCAGCCGCGGTAGTCCACCGCCTGCAACTGCACCTGGATGTAGCTCTCCAGGCCGCCGTCGGCCTCCAGCCTGCCGAGCTCGGACAGCCCGCCGTCGGCCTGCGGGGTCGCCTCCTCCACGAGGACCCGGATGCCGGAGTCCTTCGGCCCGGTGAACGTGGCCTGGCCGCCCGACGAGGCCAGCTTCCAGTCCTCGGGCACGGCGACGGAGAAGCCGGCCGGAGTGTGCTCCTTGTACCCCTCGGGCACGACCGATGGGTCGGCCTGCAGCGCCTTGTCGGTGGCGGCCGTGGCGGCCGGCGTGCTCAGGGCGGCCTCGGGTGTGCTGCCGGACGACAGGACGACCATCACGGCGCCGATGACGACGGCCAGCGCCACCAGCGCGCTGACGATCGTGAGCGGCGTCGGCCGCCCGTCGCGCATCCAGGGCCCGTCGTCCACCTCCGGCCTGCGCCTGCTCTTGCCCGGGCGCGGCCCGGCGGTCGGCAGGCTGGCCAGGCGGCTGTTGCCGGTTTCGTGCGACAGGTTGCGCGAATGCTCGCGCAGGTCGTCGGCGGAGGCCAGCGGCCACGGGGTCGCGCCGGAGGTCGTGGACGAGCGGCTGTCGGTGGTCAGCGGCAGGATCGGCGGCGGATGCGGCCCCGACGGGCCGTCCAAGTCGTCGTCGAAGGCCCGGCGCGGGCCTGTCGAGAACCCCGGCGGCGTCTGCGGTCCCGTGCCGAAGGAGCCCGGCAGCTGGTCGGTCCGGTGGCTGCCCGACGGGGTGGACAGCCCGTCGTACGGCATCGAGTGGCCGCCCGACGGGCTGCTCAGCGGGTCGTACGGCACGCGTACCGGCCCCGAGGGCGTCTCCACGATCCGCGACGGCATCGGCCCCGACGGCGTGTCGAGCGGCGGCAGCAGCGCCGCGGGCGTCGGGTCGGCCGGGCTGGGCAGCGTCTCGGGCTTGCGCGGGCGGGCGGAGCCGTGGGCCCGCAGCACCGCCTCCAGCATCTCCATGACCTGCGTGGCGGTCAGCCGCTCGGTGGGGTTCTTGCGGAGCAGCCCCTCGATCACCGGCATCAGCGAGCCGGCCCGCTGCGGTGTGATCGGGGGCTGCGTGAGCACCTGGCCGAGCACCGCTACCGGGTCGGGCCCCTCGTACGGCGGCCGCCCCTCGACGGCCGCGTACAACGTCGCCCCGAACGACCACAGGTCGGCCGCCTGCGTGATCGGCTGCCCCGACAGCCGCTCCGGCGGGATGTACGCCGGCGACCCCATGAGCAGCCCGGTCTGCGTGATGTTGACGTCGCCTTCGATGGCGGCGATGCCGAAGTCGGTCAGCACCACCCGGTCCTGGGTCAGCAGCACGTTGCCCGGCTTGATGTCGCGGTGCAGGATCCCGGCGGCGTGCGCGTGCGTGAGCGCGTCCAGCACGCGGATGCCGATCTCGGCGGCCTGGATCACCGGGAGCGGCCCGCTCTGGCGTACCGCCTGCTCCAGCGACCACGCCCGGACCAGCTCCATCACGATCCAGGGGCGGCCGTCCTCCTCGACCACGTCATGCACGGTCACGATGCCGGGATGCGTCAGGCGCGCGGCCGACCTGGCTTCACGCAGCATGCGCCGGTGCGCCACTTGCTTGCCCGCGTGGTCGAGGCCGTAGGAGAGGATCAGCTCCTTGACCGCGACGTCCCGGTCGAGCAGGACGTCGTGGGCGTGCCAGACCATGCCCATGCCGCCCCTGCCGACCGGCGACATGAGACGGTAGCGCCTGCCGATCAGGCGGCCCTGGCTCTGCGGGGCGCCACTCGGGGCACTTCCCTCTCCGCCGGGACCGCTCAGCAAGCGGTCGGCTGCCATCTTCCCGCCCCCATCTCGCCTCATCCGTCACGTGCGTCTTCACGCTACTTGCAGATTATTGAGGTTCGACACGATATCGGCGGGGAATCCGTAATGGAAGCTGATGCCCCTTTACAGCGCTGCTGACGTGCTGATATATCGCTAATCAAATAGATCACTTACTGCGCCGGCCAAGGCCTGCAATGCGCTGGTGAAAGCCTCGGCGGGTGGCTTGACCAGGCCCGCTCCGACTTGTCCCGTTCCAGGGATCCGCCCCGCGATGCCGGTGTTGACCACGGGCAGCAGGCCCGTCCTGGCCACGAGCGTGACGTCGATTCCGACCGGCGTGCCGCGGAAGCCGAGGCCCGGTATCTGGTACGCGGGGTGCTCGGCGAGCGTGATCTCGTACATGGAGCGGGTGGCCCGCACCGCGTCGGCCACCTCGCCGCCCACGAACCGCACGATGGCCGGGGACGCCGCCATCGCGAACCCGCCCAGGCCGGACGTCTCGGTGATCGTGGAGTCGCCGATGTCGGGGTTGGCGTCTTCGGGGCCGTACGAGCCCAGGTAGAGCCCGTCGGGCACCCCGGCGGGACCGGTGAACCAGCGCCCGCCGAGCCCCGACACCTGGACGCCGAAGTCGGTGCCGTTCCTGGCCATGGCCACGACCATGGTCGAGCCGGGGATGTCGCGGGCCGCGTCCGTGCTGACCTTGGCCGCGGCCATGCCGGCATTGAGGAAGAAGTGGTCGTTGCCGTTGATGAAGCGCAGCACCTCCGCGGCGCGCGCGGGGGCGGCCTCGACCACGGCCGGGGCCAGCTCGCGCAGCAGCAGCGAGGTGGCGGCCCGGTTGCGGTTGTGCAGCTCGTCGCCCATCTGCAGGGCCTGCGCGATCAGCGAGCGCAGGTCGATCGGGCCGGTCCGCTCCAGCGTCGCGGCCAGTGCGGGCCCGAGCACCGCGTCCATCCAGCGCAGCCGGTCGAGGACCTCCGGCCCGTACGCGCCGTACCTGAGGACTTTGCCCAGGCCCTCGTTCAGCGAGCAGTAAGCGGTGCCGCCGTGCTCCTCGTCGTGCACCTCGAACAACCACATCGACGGGCTCACCACGCCCGCCATGGGTCCCACGGTTGCGTGCTCGTGGCAGGGCCGCAACGTGATCTCGCCGGCCGCCAGCTTGGCCGTCGCGTCGTGCTCGTCGCCCGCCAGGCCCTCCAGCAACATCGCGCCGATCAGCGCACCACGCATCGGCCCCGAGGCGCGTTCCCAGGTGATCGGCGGGCCCGCGTGCAGGAACGTGCCTCCGTCCAGCACCTCCGACGCCCGCCGCACCCCGACCAGGTACGGCCGTGCGGAGGTGAGCCGGCGCGCGGCCAGCTCGTTGGCGGCCTGCCTGCGCGGGTCGGCCAGCACCTTGACCAGCGCCTCCGCGGTGCCGGGGAGCGGCGGGCGCCAGTCCACCGGGGTCGTCGGCACGGCCTGCGCGGCCAGTGCCTCATCGAGCAGGACCGCGCCGACGGTGATCACGCGGGACGGGGCGGACATCGGGCTCATACGAGACTCCTGGCGTGCCGGGCGGCCTGGGCGTTGGACACGAACACCGCGGCGCCGGCCGCGCGCAGCGCGGCGGCCTGGCGGTGCAGGTCCTGCGGGTCGCCGAGGGTGCCGACGAGGGCCACCACGACGGCGGCGGGGGTCTGGGCGATGGCGGGCACGAGGGAGGAGGCCGGGTCGGGGTCGGCGCCGTGGCCCAGCACGACGTCCATGAGCACCACGTCGGTCTCGCGCGCCCGGGACAGGGCCTCCACCCGCAACGCAGGGTCGATCATCGGGTGCGCGCGTCCCCTGGTGTAGGCGTCGTCGCCGTAGTCGACGAAGTCGCCCTGTCCGGCGATCGCCGCCGCCTCAAGGCTGAGCGTGCCCCCGGCGTAGATGCCCTTGAGCGTCTTCCCGGAGGTCTCTCGCATGGCGCCCGGCCAGGAGGGCCACTCAGGGACGGGCCTGCCGAGGGTGTGCAGCGCCCGCTCGGCGGCCTCCGTGAGGTCTGCCGGGAGCAACGCCGACACCACCGGCGTGCGCAGCCCGGCCGCGGCCTCCTCCACGCGCCGCGCCACCTCGGGCGCCGGTGGCTTGGAGATCAGCACGATCAGCTCGGTGCCCGGGTCCTCGTCGAGCATGCGCAGCGCGCGCAGCGTCGACAGGCCGCCCACCTCGGCCGACAGGTCCCTGCCGCCCACGCCCAGGATGTGGCCGACGCCCGCGCCCGCCCAGTCGAGCAGCGAGGCGACCTGCTGCGCGCCGGTGCCCGACGCGGCCACCACGCCGACGGGGCCGGGGGCGAGAACGTTCGCGAAGCCGAGGCCGACGCCGCCGATCGAGGCGGTGCCGCAGTCGGGGCCCATCACCAGGACGTCCCGCTCCTCCGCCAGCTCCTTCAGCCGCCGCTCCTGCGCGACGGGCACGCCGTCGCTGAAGATCATGACGGGCAGGCCGGCCATGACGGCGTCGTACGCCTCGCAGAAGGCGTGCTCGCCCGGAACCGAGACCAGGACCAGATCGGCCGGGCCCCTGGTGGCCGCCGAGCGGGTGGTCAGCGGCGGCTGCTCCGTCGCGGTCCCCGGCCGCTGCAGCGTGGTGAGCTGCCGGTCGGCCTCGGCGACCGCGGCCTGCGGGTCGTGCGCCCGGACGGCGATCAGCAGGTCGCCAGGACCGGCCTCGGGAACGGTGAAGCCGAGATCCCTGACGACCGTGACGTTGAGGCCGGTCGCCATGGCGACCATGGCCGCCTCGACGCCCGGCAGGTCGGCCAACGCCCGGCTGACCCGCATGAGCTGGACCGAGTCGTAGTACGCTCCCTTGCGGACCAGCACCACCTCCCCGCTCACCGCTGCCCGCCCAGAGCGAGGACGGCGTGCACGCCGATGGCGACGCCCTGGGCGAGGTCGGCGCCAGAGGTGTGGCCGAGGCGGCGCAGGCGGCGCAGCGCCGGGTCGAGCGCCTGTCCGCCGGCGACGCCGCGCAGCACCGCGAGCACCTCGGGGCTGGCCTCGCCTCTGGCCGCGCAGTGCAGCAGCGTGGCCGACAGGGGAGTGGTACGCGTGCGCGCGTCGAACGTGACGGTCGCCCCGAGCCAGTCCGCCAGCCACACCGCCCGGTCCGCGCCCGTCGCCCTGCCCAGGTGCCGCAACGTCACCAGCAACCCCGCCAGCACGTCGTCACCGCTCGGTGTGAGCCCGGGCCCGAGTCCGATGAGCTGCTCGGCCGCCGTCACGACCCCCAGCAGCCACCCTTGCGCGCAGGCGGCGGCGAGCGAGGCGATCGCTCCGTTGCCGTCCAGGCCGGGCCGCTGATCGGCGGGTCGCGCCAGGATCGACGCGGCGCCGGCCAGCGACGCCGGATCGGCCGGTCCGAGGGGCGGCGCCGGATCCCACCAGCGGCGCACCCGCATGCTCAAAGGCCCCAGGTCGATCACCCGGTCACCCACCGCCGCCTCGTCACCCACCGTGACGTGCGGCAGCGGGCCCGCCAGCAGCACCGAGTTCGGGAGCCTGGTGGCCTCGCCCGTGATGACGGCGATCACCGAAGGCTCCAGATCGGTCCTGACCTCCAAATACACGCCGGCGGGGAAGGCGGCGAGCACGCGGGCGGGGCGGCGCGGCGACTCCAGGAGCGGCCGTACCGCCGCGCTGGCCGCGCCCGTGAGTTGGACGCGGGCACGCCGCGCGTGAGTACTGACCGTCACCGGACCTCCCAACCACTCTTGGAGCTGACCGTAGAACGGGCCGGGAACCCTCCGTACGGAGAAATTTGCCAACAGTCAGCGGGAAGGTTGGCTCTTCCTGACAGACCGCTTCCGGGGTCACAATCTCCCCATGGAGCCCCCCGTCCGTCTCGCCAGCACCGGAACGATCATCCACGGCGTGTCCGTCGAAGAGGTTCTGGGAGTGTCCACCCTCGCGGAGGCCAGGCTCATCGCCGGGGAGAGCGGGCTCGGGCGCATCGTCCAGCGGCTCAACGTCATGGAAGTCCCCGACATCCTGGCCTGGGTCAAGCCGCACGAACTGCTGCTCACCACCGGATATCCGCTGCGCAACACGCCGCAGTCGCTCGGCCGGCTCGTGGCCGATCTCGACGAGCGCGGCCTGGCCGCACTGGCGATCAAGCTCGGCCGGTACGTCGACGAGCTGCCCGACGAGATGGTCGAGCAGGCCGACCGGCTCGGATTCCCGCTCATCCTGCTGCCGAACGACGTCGGCTTCGACGACATCCTCAACCAGGTGCTGACCGACATACTCAACCGCCAGGCCGCCATGCTGGCCCGGGCCGAGGAGGCGCACCGGGCCATGGTGCAGGTGGTGCTGGCGGGCGGCGGGCTGGGCGAGGTCACCGCCGAGGTGGCGCAGCTGCTCGACGTGTCGGTCGCGGCCGTGGACGGCGCGGGCCACGTGCTGGCCACCGCCGGGCCCGCCGACCACGTCGCGGTGCTGCGCGAGTCGATCTCCCGCGAGGGCCCGCCGACCTCCCCGGCGCGGACGTCGGGGCGCGGGCGGGCGTTCGCCTCGGTGCCGGTGCTGGCCGGTGGGCACCATCACGGCAGGATCGTCGCCTACAGCCCGTCGGCGGCGATCAGGGACGGCGACGTCGGCATCCTGGAGCGCGCGGCCACCGTCGCCGCGCTCGTCGTCACCCGGCAGGAGGCGGTCAACGCCGTCGAGAGCAAATACCGCGCCGACTTCCTGCGCGACGTGCTCACCGGCCGGGCCGGCAGCATCGAGCGGGTCACGGCCCGGGCCAGGGCGTTCGGATGGGACCTGGCGCGGCCGGTGACCGTGCTCGTGGCCGAGCTCGACCCTGACGGGGACGAGCGCAGCGCACAGGACCGGCTGGTGTCGTGCTGGACGGCGGCGATCAGGCGGCACGACCCGCGGGGGGCGGTGGCCGGGTTCTCGCACGAGGTGGTGGCCGTGGTCGACGCCTCGATCGACGCCAGCCGGGTGGCCAAGGACGCGGCCTCGGCGTTCGCCGACGTGCCGCCCGCGACGTTCTCGACCGGCACGTCCCGGCCCAGCCCGGGCGCGGAGACGTTGCCGGAGGCGTACTCGCAGGCGTTGAAGGCGGCCAGGGTGGGCCGCCAGCTGCACGGCCCCGGCGCGGTCGCGCACTTCGACCAATTGGGCGTCTACCGGCTGCTGTCGCTGGTCAACGACACCGACGAGCTGCACGCGTTCGTCCGCGAGACGCTCGGGCCGCTGGCCTCCGACGACGACGCCGAGAACGCCGACCTCCGGCGCACGTTGCAGGTGCTGCTGGAGACGAACCTCAACGTGGCGGAGACCGCCAGGCGGCTGCACTTCCACTACAACACGCTGCGCTACCGGATCGGCAAGCTGGAGCGGATGCTCGGCAACTTCACCGACGACCCGCACCTGCGGCTCAACCTGACCCTGGCCCTGCACGTGTTGCGCATGCGGGGCATCTAGGCTGGAGCCTCGTGGACCTGGACTTCGAACTGCAATCCGACTACATCCCGCTGTGCGACCTGCTGAAGTACTGCGGGATCACGGAGACCGGCGGCATGGCCAAGCACCTGATCGCCGAGGGCATGGTGCTCGTGGACGGAGAGGTCGAACTGCGCAAAACCGCCAAAATCAGGGCAGGTCAGGTCGTGAGTGGGGAAGGATTCTCGATTCACGTCACGTAGTTCTTGCGTGTGCGCGAGGGTTTCACTGGTAGTCGGCGCAGATTTGGCAGATCATGCCCGTGTAGGAGCGTCCGGGCGGGCCTAATGTGCCCGCAACGGAACGTGGCGCCGGCTCAGCGAAAAACCAGCACAAAGGGGCCCTCATAGTGTGGGGATGGACCAAACACGGTGACGGCAAGCACCTGACTCCCGGAGAGGTGGTCAGGCCCGACGAGCGCTTGAGCTGGCCCAGAATGGTGGGCTTCGGCGCGCAGCACGTGATCGCGATGTTCGGCGCGACGTTCGTCTTCCCGATCGTCATGGGGCTGGACCCCAACGTCGCCGTGATGATGTCCGGCGTCGCGACGATCCTGTTCCTGCTGATCGTGAAGGGGAAGGTGCCCAGCTACCTGGGCACCAGCGCGTCCTTCGTCGGCGGCGTGTTCGCCATCAGGGCGGCCGCGGGCGGTGACACCGCCGGCGCGGACGCGATCGTGACCGGCGCGATCCTGGTCGCCGGCCTGGTGCTGGCGCTGGCCGGTCTCGCCATCCACTTCCTGGGTGTGGAGATCATCCACAAGGTCTTCCCACCCGTGGTCACCGGCGCGGTGGTGATGCTCATCGGGTTCGGGCTGGCGTTCGTGGTGGCGGACGTCTACTGGCCGCAGGACCACTGGGTGGCGCTCATCACGATGGTGATCACGTTCCTGGTGATCGTGTTGTTCAAGGGCTTCATCGGGCGGATCGGCGTGCTGATCGGGCTGGTCACCGGGTTCGTGCTGTCGTGGCTGCTGGACCGGGCGGCCGGGCCGGTCACGTCCGTGCTGCCCGGCCAGAACCTGCGGGACGCGGCGGGCAACCCCTGCCCGGTCGAGGGCACGTACTGCGTGGCCGCGGCGTTCCCGCACGACCGGGTGAACTTCGGCCAGGTGGCCCAGGCGGAGTGGTTCGGGCTGCCGGACTTCCATGGCCCCGACTTCCGCTTCTCGGCCGTACTGCTGGTGCTGCCCGCCGTCATCGCGCTCATCGCGGAGAACATCGGGCACGTCAAGGCCGTGGGCGAGATGACGGGGACGGACGTGGACCCCTACGTCGGGCGGGCGGTGATGGCCGACGGCGTCAGCACCGTGGTCACCAGCGCGGTGGGCGGCTCGCCGACGACGACGTACGCCGAGAACATCGGCGTCATGGCGGCCACCAGGGTCTACTCGACCGCCGCCTACTACATCGCCGGCGTGATCGCGATCTTCTTCGGACTCGTTCCCAAGTTCGGCGCGCTGGTCGCGGCCACGCCGGGCGGCGTGCTCGGCGGCGTCACCGTCATCCTGTACGGCATGATCGGGCTGCTCGGCGCCAAGATCTGGATCGAGAACCGGGTGGACTTCGCCGACCCGGTCAACATGGTCCCCATCGGCGCGGGCATCATCCTGGCCATCGGGCCCGTGAGCCACTTCATCGCCGGGGAGTTCGTCCTGGAGGGCATCGCGCTCGGCACCATCGTGGTGCTGGGCGGCTACCACCTGCTGCGGGCCATCGCCGGGCGGTCGCTCAAGCCGGCCAGGAGCGAGGCCGGGTGAAGCCGCCGCCGTTCGAGTACCACGCCCCCCGCGACCTCGGCGCGGCGTTGCGGACCCTCGCCGAGGTCCGGGGCAAGGTGCTGGCCGGAGGGCAGAGCCTGATCCCGATGCTCAACATGCGGCTGACCGCGCCGGAGCATCTCGTCGACATCAATCATGTGGCGTCGCTGGGCGGCATCGAGAGCTTGGAGGCGGGGGTGCGGGTCGGCGCGCTGGCCCGGCACTCCGAGGTGGCGCGGGCCGGCGCGCATCCCCTGCTCACGCGGGCACTGAAGCTGGTCGCCCATCCGGCGATCCGCAATCGCGGGACCGTGGTGGGCAGTCTCGTGCACGCCGATCCGGCCGCGGAGCTGCCGGCCGTACTGGCCGTCCTGGGCGGATCCGTGCGGGTCGCCCGGTCGGAGGGGGACGCGCAGGTGGAGCGGGACGTGCCGGCGGAGGACTTCTTCACCGGGCCCATGGAGTCGGCGGTCCAGCCTGGCGAGCTGGCCGTGTCGGCATATTTCCCGGCATTGGGCCGGCGGACCGGAGGCGCCTTCGAGGAGGTCGCCCGCAGGCACGGCGACTACGCGCTGGCCGGCGTCTGCGCCGTCGTCACGCTGGACGAGGAGGCCTTCGTCACCGCCGCCAAGGTCGCCTGCGTCGGGGTCGGCCCCGTGCCGGTGGTCGTGGACGTGGGCGAGGCGAGCGGGCACTGTCCCGTTCACGAGCTCGACTGGGCCGAGGTGGCGCGGCTCGCCCAGAGCGCGGTCGAGCCGGAGGACGACATCCACGCATCGGCCGCCTACCGCAGGCACCTCGTGGGCGTGCTCGCCGAGCGGGCGCTGCGCAACGCGGCCAGGGAGGCGGAGACCGGTGGAGCATGAGATCACGCTCGTCGTGAACGGCGCCGCCAGGCGGGTGAGCGTCCCCGCCCGCCGGCTGCTGTCCGACTGCCTGCGCCACGACCTCGGCCTGACCGGCACCCACGTGGGGTGCGAGCACGGCGTCTGCGGCTGCTGCACCGTGCTGCTCGACGGGCAGCCCGTACGCTCGTGCCTGACGTTCGCCGTCACCGTGGACGGCCGCGAGATCACCACCGTCGAGGGCCTCGCAGGACCGGACGGGCTCTCGCCCGTGCAGCGGGCCTTCGCCGAGTGCCACGGGCTGCAGTGCGGCTTCTGCACGCCGGGGTTCCTGTGCACGGTGACCGCCCTGCTGGCGGAGAACCCGGCGCCGACGGAGGAGGAGGTGCTGGAGGGCGTCTCCGGCAACCTGTGCCGGTGCACCGGCTACCAGAACATCGTCAAGGCCGTCCACCGGGCCGCCGAGCTGCTGGCGGAGGAAGCATGACGACGAGGTTGTTCGGGGAGTCCGTAGCACGCCGGGAGGACCCCAGGCTGCTCACCGGACAGGGTCGCTATCTGGATGACCTCGGGGGTGACGCGCTCGCCGCCGCGTTCGTGCGCTCGCCGCACGCGCACGCCCGCATCCGCGACATCGACGTCGGGCCCGCGCTGGACGTGCCGGGGCTCGTCGCCATCTACACCTGGGAGGACCTGCCCGAGCGCGTGGGCCGGGCGCTCCCGCTGCTCATCCCGCACCCGGCGCTCACGCACGGGCGCACCGCGTACCCGCTGGCCAGAGACGTCGTCCGGCACGTCGGCGAGCCGGTGGTGATGGTCGTGGCCGCCGACAGGTACGCGGCCGAGGACGCCTGCGCGCTCATCGAGGTCGACTACGAGCTCCTCAAGCCGGTCGTCGGCCTGGAGGAGGCCGTCCAGGGCGCCCAGCTCGTGCACGAGGACGTGCCCGGCAACATCGGCGCCCACCTCGTCCAGGAGGTCGCCGCCGCCGACGGGCGCGGCGCGCGGGAGGCCATCGAGACCGCGCCGCACACCCTGGCCTTCCGGCTCGACATCGAGCGCAGCGCCAGCATGCCGCTGGAAGGCCGCGGCGTGTACGCCCGATGGGACGGCTCGGATCTGCGGGTCTACTCCAGCACCCAGACCTCCACCAGCGTCCGCATGGCCGTCGCCGCCGCGCTCGGCCTGCCGCTGCCGAAGGTCGAGGTGATCGCGCCCGACGTCGGCGGCGGGTTCGGCGTGAAGATCGTGCACCCGTGGCCGGAGGAGATCGTCATCCCGTGGGCGGCCATGACGCTCGGCCGCGAGATCAAGTGGACCGAGGACCGCAGGGAGCACTTCATCGCGTCCGCGCACGAGCGCGGGCAGGTGCAGTACGTGCGCGTCGGGTTCGACGACGACGGGCGGGTCCTCGGGCTGGACGTGACGATTCTGCACGACCACGGCGCCTACACCCCTTACGGGATCATCGTGCCGATCGTCACCTCGACCCAGCTGCTCGGCCCCTACAAGATCGGGGCGTACCGGGTCGAGTTCAGCGCCGTCTACACCAACACCGTGCAGGTCACGCCTTATCGGGGCGCGGGCCGCCCGCAGGGTGTGTTCTGCATGGAGCGCACCATGGACAAGATCGCCCGGTACCTGGGCAAGGACCGGACCGAGGTGCGCTCGGCCAACTTCATCCAGCCGGGCGAGTTCCCGTACGACCAGCGGATGACCTTCCAGGACGGGCGGCCGCTGATCTACGACAGCGGGAACTATCCCGAGATGCTCCGCATGGTCAAGGAGCTGATCGGCTGGGACGACTTCGAGCCGGCGCCCGGCCGGGGCATCGGGATCGGCTGCTACGTCGAGGGGACCGGGGTCGGGCCCTACGAGGGCGGGCACGTGCAGGTGACCTCCGACGGCCGCGTGCACGTGTCCACGGGACTCACCTCCCAGGGTCAGGGACACGAGACGGTGTTCGCCCAGATCGCCGCCACCGAGCTGGGCGTGCCCATCGAGCGGATCAGCGTGGTCACCGGCGACACCCGCAGGTTCGGCTACGCCGTCGGCACGTTCGCCTCACGAGCGGCCGTCGTCAGCGGCAACGCCATCGCCCTGGCCTGCAGAAAGGTACGCGACAAGGCACTGCGCATCGCGGCCGACGCCCTCGAGGCCGATCCGTCGGACCTGCAGATCACCGACGGCGTGGTGCACGTGGCGGGCGCGCCGACCGCCTCCATCCCGCTGTCCACGGTCGCGGTGCTGGCCAACCCCCTGCGGTACGCCTTCGACGACGAGGCCGCCAAGGCCACCCAGTTCTCCGGCACCGCCTCCCCGGACCGGCCGCCGGTGGCCGAGGGCGAGGAGCCGGGGCTGGAGGGGCGCGATTACTACTCGCCGATCAGGTCAACGTTCGCGGCGGGCATGCACGCGGCCGTCGTCGAGACCGACCCGGACACGGCCGAGATCAGGATCGTCCGGTACGCGGTCGTGCACGACTGCGGCCGGCTCATCAACCCGATGATCGTGGAGGGGCAGATCCACGGGGGAGTGGCGCAGGGCGTCGGCGGCGCCCTCTACGAGCGCATGGTGTACGACGCGCACGGGCAGCTCGTCAACGCCTCCTTCATGGACTTCCTCATGCCGTACGCGACCGAGGTCCCCCGCGTCGAGACCGCCCATCTGGAGACGCCGTCGCCGCTCAACCCGCTCGGCATCAAGGGCGCGGGCGAGGCCGGGGTCATCCCGGTGTCCGCCGTCATCGCCTCGGCCATCGAGGACGCCGAGGGCATCGAGATCGACCGCATGCCCATCTCCCCGTCCGAGCTCTTCGGCCTGCGTAGCGCCCACGCGCGGTGATCCGGACGCCCTGATCGGCGCGTGGGTCCGCCGGACGGGGTACACGGGAATCAACCCGGCGGGGGACGCCCTGACCCGCCTCCACCAGGCATTCTCGATACCCGGCAACCAGCATGCGAAGCGATGTGACCAAGGTCGCATCGCATTGCTCTACAGCTTGTAGTACTACTTCTAGTAGATGAACTACAGCCTGTAGAGCTCAGGAGTCGACGGGGAAGATGGACGCACTTGACCTGGCACGGTGGCAGTTCGGGGTGACCACCGTTTACCACTTTCTGTTCGTGCCCCTGACCATCGGTCTGGGGATCTTCGTGGCCGGCCTGCAGACGGCCTGGCACCGTACGGGGAAAGAGCACTACCTGAAGCTCACGAAGTTCTTCGGGAAGTTGTTCCTGATCAACTTCGCCATGGGCGTGGTGACCGGCATCGTGCAGGAGTTCCAGTTCGGCATGAACTGGAGTGAATACTCCACGTTCGTCGGCGACGTCTTCGGGGCGCCGCTGGCGATGGAGGCACTGCTGGCCTTCTTCATGGAGTCCACGTTCCTGGGGCTGTGGATCTTCGGGTGGGACAAGCTGCCCAAGAAGGTGCACCTGGCGTGCATCTGGGCGGCGGCCATCGGGTCCAACCTGTCGGCCTACTTCATCCTCGCCGCCAACGCCTGGATGAAGCACCCGGTGGGCTACGAGGTCGTGGACGGCAAGGCCAGGATGACGGACCTGTGGGCGGTGCTGACGAACTCGACGGCGCTGGCCCAGGTGCCGCACGTGATCGGGGCGGCGTTCATCGTGGCGGGCGGCTTCGTGCTGGCCGTGAGCGGCTACTGGCTGCTCAAGACGCGGGCCGAGATGTGGCGCAGCGCGGCGCGGGCGGCGCTGGTGATGACCGCCATCGCGGGGGCGGTGGTCGCGGGCACCGGCGACATGTCGGCCAAGCTGATGTACGAACAGCAGCCCATGAAGCTGGCCTCCGCCGAGGGCCTGGAGCGCGACACCGCGGGCGCGGCGTTCACCGTCGCCCCGGGCATCGAGATCCCGAACGTGCTCAGCTTCCTCGCCACCAACGACTTCAACGCCACCGTCCAGGGCACCGAGGACCTGCAGCGCCGCTTCGAGCAGCGGTTCGGCCCCGGCGACTACCGGCCCGACCAGACGATCGTGTTCTGGTCCTTCCGGGTGATGATCGTCTTCGGGCTGGCCACGGTGGGCCTGTCGGTGCTGGGGCTGTGGCTGACCCGCCGCAAGCGCGCGTTCCCGCGGTGGTTGTCGCGGGCGTTCCTGCTCGCGCTGCCGCTGCCGCTGGCCGCGGTGATCGCCGGATGGCTGCTGAGCGAGATCGGCCGCCAGCCGTGGACGGTCGCGGGCGAGCTGCTGACCGCCTCCAGCGTGTCGCCGGGGGTGACGCTCGCCGAGGTGGCCATCTCGTTGACGATCTTCACGTTGCTGTACGGGGTGCTCGCCGTGGCCGAGGCCGTGCTGCTGACCCGGCACGTACGCAAGGGCGTCGAAGAGCCCGAACCCGTCACCGAGAAGACCGAGCGGCTTGAGCCGTCGCTGATGTACTGAGGAGGGACACCACCATGATCGATCTCTGGTTCGTCATCATCGCCTTCCTCTGGACGGGCTACTTCGTGCTGGAGGGCTTCGACTTCGGCGTCGGCCTGCTGGCGCCGCTCCTCAGCAGGAACGCCGCCGAGCAGCGGCAGAGCCTGCAGACCATCGGCCCGGTGTGGGACGGCAACGAGGTGTGGCTGATCACCGCGGTGGGTGCGATGTTCGCCGCGTTCCCCGCCTGGTACGCGGGCGTGTTCAGCGCGTTCTACCTGCAGGTCACGCTCATCCTGGTGGGTCTGATCGTGCGCGGCGTGGGCCTGGAGTGGCGCGGCAAGGTGAACGACCCGCGCTGGTGCGACCTGGGCATCATGGTCGGCAGCGGGCTGCCGGCGTTCCTGTGGGGCGCGGTCTTCGCCGACCTGCTGTTCGACAGCGCGCCCGCGGCCGTGCTCGGCGGCGCGTTCACGCTGGCGGTGTGCGCGCTGCACGGCGCCGTGTTCCTGACGCTCAAGACCACCGGCCCGGTACGCCGCCGCGCCCGCGTCGCGGCTCTGGCGGCGAGCGCCGTGGTCATCCCGGTGGCCGTGTTCGCGCTGTCCAATCTCGGCACGTTCCCCGCGCTGGCCGCCATGGCGGCGCTGGCCGCGGCCTCCGCCCTGATCTGGCGGCGCAGGGAGGGCTGGGCGTTCGCGGCCACCGCCGCGGCGATCGTGCTGGCCACGCTGGCGGTCTTCATGGAGCTGCGCGTGTCGCCGCTGCCCGGGCTGACGCTGGCCGAGGCGGCCTCCGGGGCGTACACGCTGACGATGCTGAGCTGGATCGGGCTGATCACCTTGCCGTTCGTGCTGGTCTACCAGGGGTGGACGTACTGGGTGTTCAGGAAGCGCGTTCAGCCGGCCCCAGCTAATTAGCGGGCGCGCCGCCGAGGTAGAGCTTGCCGAGCCGCGGATCGGCGGCCAGTTCGCGCGCCGGGCCGGAGATGTGCACGCGGCCGAGGTCGAGCACGCAGCCGACGTCGGCCATCTCCAGGGCCCGGCGCGCGTTCTGCTCCACCAGCAGCACCGCGACGCCGGTCCGGCGCATGAGGTCGATCTGGTCGAAGACCACCTGGGTGTTGCGCGGGTCGAGGCCCATCGACGGCTCGTCCAGCAGCACCACCTTCGGCTCCAGCATGAGCGCGCGGGCGAACTCGACCTGCTTCTGCTGCCCGCCGGACAGCAGCCCGGCCATGCTGCCCCACCGCTCGGCCACGACCGGGAACAGCTCCTTGACGGTCTCGATGCGGGCGTTCAGCCGGGCCTGGTCGCGGACGGTGAACCCGCCGAGCCGCACGTTCTCGGCCACGGTCATCTCACGGAAGACGCTGTGTCCCTGCAGCACGTGGGCGAGGCCGAGGCCGAGCAGGCGCTGCGGGGACAGGCCCGTCACGTCCTGCCCGGCCAGAACCACGCGGCCGGACCGGGGCGTGAGCAGGCCGCTGGCGACCTTGAGCGCGGTGGACTTGCCGGCGCCGTTCGGGCCGACGAGGCAGACGACCTCGCCGGCGCGGACGGTGACGCTCAGGCCGCGCAACACGAGCGCTGCCCTGCCGTACCCGGCCTCGACGTCCTCCAGGGACAACACGGTGTTCATGGGTCGCTCACCCTCCTCACTCGCTGCGTCGGGTTCACTCCTCTCAGACACCGAGATACGCCTCCAGCACACGCGGGTCGTCCCTGATCACGGACGGCGGGCCCGCGGCGATGGGCGCGCCCCGGTCGAAGACGATGACGTGGTCGCACATGCCCATCACCATGTCCATGTTGTGCTCGACGACCAGGAACGTGCGGCCCTCGGCGTTGAGGTCGCGCACGAGCGAGACGATGCGGTCGATCAGCGCCGGGTTGACGCCGCCCGCCGGCTCGTCGAGCAGCACCAGCTCCGGCTCGGCCATGAGGGCGGCGGCCAGCTCCAGGAGCTTCTGCTGACCGTAGGACAGGTCGCGGGCCTCGGCGTCCTCCAGGTGCTCGATGCCCATCCTGCGCAGCCAGTGCCGGGCCCGCTCGACCTCGCCCTTGTCGCGCAGGCCGGCCAGCAGCTCGCGCAGGCGGGTGCGGCGGACGGCGACCAGCATGTTCTCCAGCACCGTCAGGCGGGGGAAGACCCGGCAGAGCTGGAAGGTGCGGCCGATGCCGGCGTGCGCGATGCGGTGCGGCGAGTGGCGGGTGATGTCGCGGTCGCGGTAGAGCACCCGGCCCGCGTCCGGCTTGATCATGCCGGTGATGAGGTTGAAGAACGTGGTCTTGCCCGAGCCGTTCGGCCCGATCAGGCCGTTGATCTTCCCTTCGAGCAGCTCCACGGTCGCGCCGTCCACGGCCAGCACGCCGCCGAACGACTTGCTCAGCCCCTCGGTCCGCAGCGACGTCATGGCGTCACCCCCTGGAGCCGCTGCTCGGCCGTCTCGTCCGGAATGGACGGCCCGGCGCGTCTTCTGGTGAAGCGGGCGAGGATGCCGTCCGGCATGAACAACACGACCAGCACGAGCACCAGGCCCGTCGCGGTCAGGTGGATCTGCGTCTCGCCCAGCGCGATCAGGAAGTATTCCCCGGCCGGGGCCACGATGAGCGCCCCCAGCAGCGGGCCGAACAGGTGGCGCACGCCGCCGAGCAGGCTCATCAGCACCATGTAGGAGCCGATGAGGATGGAGAAGACGAAGATCGGGTCCAGGCTGCCGAACCAGACCGCGTAGAGCCCGCCCGCCAGCGCCACGAACAGGGCGGACAGGGCGAACGCCGTCACCTTGTACGCCGCGGTCGGCACGCCCAGTGACTCGGCCTTGTCCTCGTCCTCCCTGATGGCCCGCAGGCCCGCGCCGAAGCGGGAGCGGGAGACGTACCACCAGGAGGCCAGCGCGATCGCCAGCAGCGCCAGGAACAGGTAGAAGAACACCATGTGCGTCTGGCCGCGGTGCAGCCCGGGGAAGGGCGAGGGGACCTGCAGGCCGGTGGAGCCGCCGGTGAGGGAGCGCCAGCCCTGGACGACGAGGTTCATCATCGACACCAGCGCGATCGAGACGATCACGAAGGACGCGCCGCGCACCCGGACCGCCGCGATGCCGACGACCACGGCGAACACCGTGACCAGCAGCGCCGACGCCAGCAGCGCCACGACCCACGGGACCCCGGCGCGGACGACGAGGAGGCCGGTGCCGTACGCGCCGAGGCCGAAGAACGCCGAGTGGCCGAGCGAGACATACCCCGTGAATCCGCCCAGGAGGTTCCAGGAGGTGGCCATGGCGGCGTACATGACGGTCAGCGCGCCCGCGTACACGAGGTAGTAGTTGGGCACCAGAAACGGATAGGCGATCGCCAGCGCGGCAACCAGCAGGGGGAGCCCTCTAGAAGCGATGCGCAAGCCGGCCTCCGAAGAACCCCTGGGGGCGCACGAGCAGGGCCAGGAAGAGGAAGACGTAGAACATCATCGTGGCCCAGGTCGCGTCCACGGTCACCAGCACGAGGCCCTCGACCACGCCGAGCAGGACGGCGGCCAGCGCCGCGCCGATCACGCTGCCCAGGCCGCCGACGACGATGATGGCCATGAGCTTGCCGATCCACACCCAGTGCGAGGCGGGGAAGAACGGCGTGATCAACGCCAGGACCGTGCCGCCCACGGCGGCGGTGGCCAGGCCCACACCGAAGCCGTAACCGGCCACCCGCTCGGTCTGGATGCCGACCAGTCTCGCCGCCTCCCGGTGCTGGATGGTGGCCCGGAGCGACTGCCCGAACCGGCTCTTGACCAGCACCGCGAACAGCACGACGAGAGTGATCGCGGCGACCCAGAATGCGATGATCTTGTCGTAGGGGAGGTGCACGCCGCCGATGGTCAGGGAGCGGGTCGCGTACTCCATGCTGACCGACTTGTACGAGCCGGTGTAGAACGTGCCGAGCAGCCCCTCGATCGTCAGCGCGATGCCGAACGTCAGCAGCACCGACATCATCGCCAGGTTCTCCGGCGCCAGCCGCGCGATCAGCAGCCGTTGCACCGCCACGCCCAGTGCGAAGAACAACGGCACCGTCACCGGCAGCGCCAGGAACGGGTCGAGGCCGAACGCGGTGTGCACGGTGTAGGTCAGATAGGCGGCCAGGAACAGGAACGCCGGGTGTGCCACCATGACCACCCGCATCACGCCGAAGTACAGCGACAGGCCCGAGGCGAGCAGGGCGTAGAGGCCGCCCGTCAGCACGCCCAGGGCCAGTCCCTGCAGGAGCAGGCTCACCATTCCTTCTTCGGGTAGACGATGCCGGCGGTCTTGGCGTTCTCCGGCAGGACGATCTCGACCTTGCCGTTGACGTACTGCTGGATCATGTGCGCCTGCTCGGGCCTTCCCTGGTCGTCGAAGGACAGCGGGCCCACGACCGTGTCGAAGGTGCCCTGCCGGATGTGGTTCGCCAGCTTGTCCTGGCATTCGGGGGTCGGGTCCACGCACTTGACCGCGTTCACGGCCGCCTCGACGATCTGGCCCACGGTGTAGCCGTTCGCGGCGTCCTCGTTGGCCTGGCCGCCGAACATCTCCTTGTACCGCTTGACCATGTCCTGGTTGCCGGTGAACGTGGCGGTCGCCGACCAGCCGACGGGCGAGAGGATGTGCTCGGCCGCCCCCTTCACCGCGGCGGGGAACTCCGCGAGCGTCGGCCCTGTCGAGAAAGCCGCCAGCTTGGGCTGCACCTTCAGCTCCTGCAGCGCCCGCACCAGGCCCACCGAGTCCTCGAACTGCGTGCCGCCCACGACGATGTCCGGCTTGGCGGCCGCGATCTTGGCGGCGATGGGCGCGAAGTCGGTCGTCTCCGGCGGGTAGACCTCGTCCACCACCGTCTTGATCCCGGCCGCGGCCAGCTTGTCGCGCAGCCCGTACGCGGTGCCCTGCGCGAACGGGTCGTCCAGGCTCGCGTACGCCGCCGTCTTCGGCTTCTGGTCAGCCGGCAGCTTGAGTATGTATTCGGCCAGATAGTTGTAATGATCGCCGGCGATCGCCGGAGCCGCGTAGAACAGCCGCTTGAAGCCCTGCTCGAAGACCTCCTTGGCGGCCCCGGCCGGCTCCACGAAGAGCATGTTGTACGACTCCGCCACCTTCGCCGCAGGGATGACCAGCCGCGAGGAGAAGGGGCCGAACACCAGGTTGACCTTGTCCTGCGTGATCAGCGACTCGTAGTCCGAGCTGACCCGGTTGGGGTCGGAGGCGTCGTCGCGGAAGATCAGCTCGACCTTCCTGCCCAGCAGGCCGCCCTTGGCGTTCACCTGGTCGGCCCAGACCTGGTAACCCTCCTGGATGCCCTTGCCGGGCTCGGAGAAGTCGCCGGTCAACGGGAGCGAGATGCCGATCTTCACCGGCCCCGTCTGCCGGCCCGGCGTCTGGGCGCCGCCGGGTTCGTCGGTCTTGGCGCAGGCGGTCATCCCTAACGCGCATATCGAGATGATCGCCAGGCCTTTGAGAACTCTTGCCATCGAGGGAACCCCCGTCTGGAGAGGTGCCGCGTAAGCGCTTTCGGAAGCGCTTTCGGTTACGATTACACGGGATTCAGCCCCGGACAAGGGGGTTCGTATGGCACATCGGCCCTCCTCGGGTGCCCGCCGCCCGCCCCGCCTCGTAGACGTCGCCGAAGCCGCGGGAGTCTCACTGGCCACCGCCTCGCGTGCCATGACGGGCAGCACGGGGGTCAGCCCACAGGTCGCGGCCCACGTGCAGGCGGTCGCCTCCCAAGTGGGATACGTGCCCAACAGCCACGCGCGGGCGCTGGCCGGCGGGCAGGCCTCCATGGTCGGGCTGATCGTGCACGACGTCGGGGACCCCTACTTCGGCGAGATCGCCAGGGGCGTGCTGCGCGAGACCGAGAGCCTCGGTTACCTGGCGCTGATCAGCCAGACCCAGCGCGACCCCGGTGCTGAGCTGGGCAGGATCCGGGCGCTGCGGGCCCACCGGGTGACGAAGATCGTCATGGCGGGCTCCGGCTACATCGAGGCGGCGACGGAGGTCGACATCGCCGCCGAGGTGCGCTCGTACACGGCGGCGGGCGGCCGGGTGGCCGTGATCGGCCGGCATCACCTGCCGGTGGACGCGGTGCTGCCGGACAACGCGGGCGGCGGCGTCACGCTTATGCGGCACCTGCTCGACCTGGGCCACCGCCGGCTCGGCGTGCTGGGCGGCCCCGCCAATCTGACCACGGTGGAGGACCGGCTGGCGGGCCTGCGCACGGCGTTCGACGTGGCCGGGCTGGACTGGCGCTCGGTGCCCGTCGTGCACGGGGACTTCACCCGGGAAGGCGGCGCGGCGGCGACCGAGCGGCTGATGCGGGCGCGTCCCGATCTGACGGCGGTGGTGGCGCTGAACGATCCGATGGCGGTGGGCGCACTGTCGTGGCTGCTCAACCACGGGCGCAGGGTGCCGGAGGAGATCTCGGTGGCCGGGTTCGACGACGTGCCGGTGGCGCGCGACGTCTACCCCGCGCTCACGACGATCAGGCTGCCCATGGTCGGCATGGGCAAGCAGGCGCTGGAGCTGGTGCTCAAGCCGCCCGCCTCCCGCCCGCGCCGCCGCCGCACCCCCCACGAGCTGGTCGTCCGAGCCTCCACCGCCCCGCCCCCGCCCTGACCGCGTGTCGTCCTCACAGCGGCCGCCGCCCTCTTGACAGACCCTTCCCCCGGGATACGATCCGCTCGAAGGCAGCCACGTAAGCGCTTTCGGAAGCGCTTACGACCGGCGAGAGGATCCCGGATGTCAGCCCTTCGCACTCTCACCATCGCGGCCGCACTCGCCCTGGCCGCTCCCGCACTCCCACTGCCCGCCCAAGCCGCCACCACCCAGGACTGCGCACTCGGACACGCCCGCGTGAAGCAGGTGGACGCCGGCCACAACTGGGCGCCCGTGACCCCTGCCAAGTGGCAGTTCCCCGGCGACCAGGTGATACTCGCCGAGGCCGGGGTCGCCCGTCCCGGACCACGCCGGCCTTTCGAATACGCGGTGCTGAAGACCGGCCCCGAGTTCGCCTCGGCACGCATCGACGCGAAGGTCCGGCTGGACACTCCGACCAGCGTCAGCAACCGCGACGTGATCATCGTGTTCGGCTACCGGTCGGACACCGAGTTCTACTACGTGCACCTTTCGCAGGACAACACCATCTACCCGCACAACGGGATCTTCGTCGTCAACAACGCCGACCGCCTGCGCATCGACGACCAGTGGAACGGCCAGGTCGGCGCGCCACCCGCGGTGACGGACACCGAATGGCACCGCGTCCGCGTCACGCACTGCACGGACACCGGACGCATCTCGGTCTACGTGGACGGCGCCGAAACCCCGCTGATGACGGCCACCGACCGCACGTTCACCTCCGGCCGGGTCGGCTTCGGCTCGTTCGACAACATCGGCAGGATGCGCGACATGACCGTCAAGGGCACCCCGGCCTGCGACGACACCGCGCCCGTTGAGCAGTGAACCCGCGAATCGACACCCCTTGGTGGTGAGGCATGCCCAGAACCCTCCGAGGCCTGCTCGCCGTGCTGCTGGTGACCGCATTATGCGCGTCGCCGGCGGCCGCGCAGGCGGAGCCGACTCCGATCGACGACCCCATCCCCGAGAAGCCCGCCCCGTCCGGCCTCACGCTGACGCTCGAGGAATTCGCCTCGTTCCCGAAGACCGACACGATCCCGCCGCCGACCGACCAGCGCCTGGTCCGCTGGGCCAGGATCAACTACCTGGGCGAGCTTCCCGACGGCTCACGCCGCCTGTACGTCAACGACCTCAACGGCAAGCTCTACTTCCTGGACAAGAGCGGCGGCCAGCCGCGTGAGTACCTCGACGTCGGCGCCACGTTCGCGCCCGACTTCATCTCGGGACGCGGCCTCGGCAGCGGCTTCGGCTTCGCCGCCTTCCACCCGGAGTTCGGTCAGAACGGCAAGCTCTACACCGTCCACACCGAGTGGGGGAACGCGCTCACCACCAAGACCCCCGACCTGCCGCCCCAGCCCGGCGTCAGGTTCCACGGCGTGATCACCGAGTGGACGGCGACGGACCCGAAGGCGAGCACGTTCTCGGGGACCCGCAGAGAGGTGCTGAGGCTCGCCTTCTCCGGCCAGATCCACGGCATCCAGCAGATCGACTTCAACCCGGCCGCCCGCCCCGGCGACGAGGACTACGGCCTGCTCTACATCGCCGCCGGCGACGGTGGCCGCGGCGTCAGCAGCGACGATCCGCAGAACCTGGCCGTGCCGCACGGCAAGATCCTGCGCATCGACCCGTCCGGGACGAACGGCGCCAACGGCCGGTACGGCATCCCCGCCGGCAACCCGTTCGTGAGCCGGCCGGGCGCGCTCGGCGAGATCTACGCCTATGGCATGCGCGACCCGCACCGCTTCAGCTGGGACCCGCACGCCGGCAACCGCCTGTTCCTGGGCCACATCGGTGAGCACGCGATCGAGGCCATCTACGACGTCGGCGCGGGGGACAACCTGGGCTGGAGCGAGCGCGAAGGGCCGTTCCTGTTCAACAAGGCCGACCGTTGCCATCTCTACACGCTGCCGGACAACGACGCCGAGTTCGGCTACACGTATCCGGTGGCGGCCTACGACCACGACCCGCCGCCCGGTCACTCCTGCACGTCCGACAGCGGTCACGCGGTCGTCGGCGGGTTCGTCTACCGCGGTACGAAGCTGCCGCTGCTGCACGGGAAATACCTGTTCGGCGACATCGTGGACGGCCAGGTGTTCTTCACGATCGCCTCGCAGATGAGGGAGCAGACCGGCCGCCGGGCCACCATCCACAAGCCGCGACTGGTGGACGCCGCCGGCAAGCAGGTCACCATGCAGGACCTGGCCGGCCACACCCGGGTGGACCTGCGTTTCGGGCGCGACGCCGCCGGTGAGCTGTATGTGTTGTCGAAGGCCAACGGCAAGATCTGGAAGGTCACGAAGGCCGGGTGGACACCGCCAGACGTGCTGCCGAGCCTGCGTGACGACCTGGTGGCGGCGTACGACTTCGAGCACCCGGTGGCCGGTGACCCGGCCAAGGAGCGCGACCAGGGTCTGTCCGGCACCGACATCACGCTGGTCAACGGCGGCGCGGCCATGCGCGTGGCCGACCGCGCTTACCGGGGCAGCACGTACGCGCTGCAGACCCGCCAGGTCGGGCCCGCCACGGCAGGCAACGACGACTGGAAGGCCGGGATCTACGGCGCGAACGGCGTGCCGGCCCTGCGGGCGTTCAACGCCGTGCAGGGCGTGACCATCATGGGCTGGTTCAAGATGCAGGGCACCGGGCCCGCGCCCAACTCCAACACCGCCGACCCGGCCGACTTCTTCAACGCGATCGGCCTGGCCGGAGTGCTGAGCGGCAACTCGCAGGGCCATGACGTCAGGGCGCTCCTGGAGCTGATCACCGTGAACGGCGAGCTGCGCGTGGTGGCGCTGGCCCGCCGCGTGGACGGCAGCAGCTCACAGACGTTCGCGGCCGGCCAGCCGTGGCAGGAGATCCTGCCACGGGACCAGTGGGTGTTCCTCGCCGCGACGTTCGACTTCGACACCGCGACGATGAAGCTCTACCGGAACGGCCGGCCGCTCGACGGCTTCTCCACCGTCGCCGGCGACCCGTGGGGCGTCGAAGGCGACCCCGAGCCCGACGTCACCTCGGCGACCGACCCCCGCGGCATCAAGATCGGTGGCAGCTACCCGCAGAACACCAGGGAGCAGAACCCGTGCGACTGCCGCATGGACGGGTTGATGTTCCTGGACCGGGTGGCGTCACCAGGCGAGGTCAGAGCGCAGTACGAGCTGATGCGGTAACGCACGACCGCTGGACGGGGCCGCCGCCGCTCTCGCTGCCCGGGGGAGCAGGCGGCGGCCACGCCCGGCCGGACGCGCGAATTCGTCATGCGTGCCCAACCGGTCACTTGGGCGTCTGCGAAACCCGGTGATCGGTCAGGTGCAGGTCGCCGTTGAGTTGCGGCTTGAGGACCTCCAGCACCTCGAGCGGGCCGAGGACGGTCCAGCGGGGGCCCACCAGGTGCGGGTTGTACTCGGGCGCCCGGTCCATCCACTCGTCCTTGAGCTTCTCGGTCTTGAAGGTGTTGACGAAGAACTCGCCTTCCTGGGTCTTGCAGTACGCCGTACGGATTTCATCGGCGTCGACCTGCACCTTCGGCTTGCAGCCCACCTTGGCGGAGAGTTGCTCGACGGTGAGGGGGGCGGCGTTGGCCTGCGCATTTCCCGCTGCTCCGTAGTCACTGTTCTTCCCGACGTACTGGGAACAGCCAGTGACCAGCCCGGCCAGCAGCGCGAAAGCGGCCAGACGTGGAAATGTCGTCATGTGCGGAGGTACGCAGGGCCTGCCACCCCGGTTCAGCGCAAGATCACGCAACCCCGGGCGGCCAGTCGCCGCAGCACCTCGGGATCGCCGTCGAGCTTGTTCCACCGCAGGTCGAGCTTCTCCAGCGCGGGCAGGTCGGACAGGGACTCGGGCAGCTCGCGCAGCCTGTTGTTCCGCAGGTCGAGGTGGGTGAGCCGGGGTGGCATCGTGTCCGGAAGCTCGCGCAGGCGGTTGTTGCGCAGGTCCAGCACGCGCAGCTCGCCGAGCCGGTGGATGGAGGCGGGCAGCCGGGTCAGGCGGTTGCCCTGCAGGTGCAGCTCCCGAAGCCGGGCCAGGCCGGCCATCGGGGCGGGGAGCTCCTCCAGCCGGTTGTTGTAGAGCCGCAGCTCCATCAGCGAGGTCATGCCGCCGATCGCGTCGGGGAGGCGGGTGAGCCGGTTGTCGGTCAGGTTGAGGTAGGCGAGCCGGTCCAGCCGTCCGATCGATTCGGGCACCTGCGTGAACAGGTTGTCGCTGAGGTAGAGGTAGTCGCTGAGGGGCAGGTCGCCGAGCTCGGGCGGGATCTCGGTGAGCCGGTTGTGGCCCAGGTCGAGCATGCGGAGGCGGGTCAGGCCGCCGATGGCCGAGGGGATCTCGGTGAGCGCGTTCTCGGCCAGGTTGAGCGATTCGAGTCCGGCCAGTTTCCAGAGGGAGCCGGGCACCTCGGTCAGGTCGTTCCCGCCGATCGCCAGGTGGCGGAGTGCCGGGGGCAGCCGATCGGGCAGGGCGCCGATGCGGTTGCCGTACAGGAAGAGTGTCTCCAACTGCGGCGGGCAGGCCGGGAAGGTCGTCAGCTCGTTGCCGTCGAGGTGCAGCGTGCGCAGGGCGGTGAGCCGGGAGAGGTCCGGCAGCCGGCGCAGGCCGTTGCCGTCGAGCCGCAGCTCCTCCAGCGCGGCCAGCCCCGCCACCCGCTCGGGGACCTCGGCGATCGCGTTCCAGGCCAGGTCGATCAGCCGGACGTCGTCGGGGATCTGCGGGAAGGCGGTCAGTCCGGCATCGGGCGCGCGCATGGCGTCGATCATCTCAGACGGGCGGCACCGAGAGGGAGGGGCGCACCATCGGCGGTGTTGCGCTCCTTGTACCGCTCGGCATCGAAGCCGGGCGGTCGTCCGCTCCTGCGACCTTGCTTGAGACGGCTGGCTTGCTGATCCTTCTTGATCGGAATGACGCCTTGATACCGCGTCGGCGCAGGTAGGCGCGGTTACCTCGCGAGGAGTACGCCTTATCGGCCAGCACCCGCCCAGGACGCTTACGCGGACGGCCCAGACCGAGACGCACCATCCGTACCCGCTCCAGCACGCGCAGGAAGTACGGGCTATCGGCGTGCTGGCCAGGACTGAGCATCGTCGCGATCGACGGCAACGCCAGTACGGGAAGCAGGGCAAGTCCGCCGCTGCATAGAGGCAACGGGTGCTGCCCGGAAGTGACCCGTGGCTGGAGTGGTTGGCTGGACAACCCCGGGAACGCGCCGACGCGCGGCTGAGTAATGCGCGCCAAACCAAATAGCAAGGGTTGACACAGTCGGATCTGATCGCGCGATTTCCGGGCCAGAAACCTGTGAATTTAAGTGAAATATTCGCAGGGTTTCATTCGCTCCAGGAATTCCTGAAAGGAGCTTGCGATTCGCCTAGGTACGCGATCTTCATCGATGTATGCGACTGAAGGTTCACCCCCAGGCCCCACCTCGGAGTAATCTAGCATTATAGCGTCGTGGCCCCCTGAGGGCATGACACAGATAACAATGCCTATCTCGGGATACCCCCATTCAGCGATCATGTCCGGACTTCCTAGACCTGATGATGAATCTATTCCCCACTCTCCTCCTATGCCTCGGATCGCTTCAATTTCGATATGGTCGGGCGCCCAGGAGGTCGGGAAATCGGTGGGAAAACAACGATTTCGAGGTACTCCGCCGTTTCGTTGAGATAGCACCTTGACGTATGACCGAGGCAGCTGAAAGCCCAGGGATTGTTCGGCTTGGCCGATTAGTTTAGCATCCAGTGCCGGCCCAGTATAATATTCACTATCTTCAAAGATTTGATTCATTCTCACGTAATGGACTCGGAATAATTTAGCCGGGCCCGGACTCCTTCCCGTTTTGTCTACACCCTCTGATTGTGATCGGACTTGAGTGATTTGTAACTATATACTTCAAATGTTCACAGATGACACCTTGCTGCCTGCGTGGCTATGTTCGCGTAGTGGAAAGTTACACTTGTCCGTCCAAAGATGGCAACCCCCATGTTGGCCTGCGTATCTCCTTCCGGGAGCCCGTGGCCGAAAGGAGATACTAGATGATCTCGGAATGTCCCGATCTTGTTCTCGTGGGGTCGCAGGCCATGTGTGTCATCATGGCTGGCTGTCGGCCATCTTGTTGTTGTTTTACCACATTGTGAAGCCGCCGGTGTGACCAGTCTTTGAATGCACTTCTTTTTCGATCAGCTGCATACGCCCGTAATCCTGATGATGGTGCCATGTATATCCTTCAGGGGTACGTTCCAGGCCTGCTTCCTTATTGGCCGCAGCGAAATCCTTTGAGCGGTTACCGGTGGGGGTGATGTTGACGTCATTCACGTCAGGATGACGCCATTTAGAAAAGTCTGGGTAGCCGTGTTTATCAAACGGGACACCGGTGACTGGATGCTGCTTTCCTGCCAAATGTCCGTTTCGGGGTGAGGTAACCGAGGACCTTCCGGACTTAGGTGTAGAAGGAAGTCCGGTACTGGTCCCCCCCTTGCTGCCACGTCCGAGAGTGAGCACTGTAAGCAGGATATTCAATGCGTCATCGTTCTCGTGGACAGTCCCCCTGCCACAGTGGACTGGATCACGCCTGCAGAGCTCTGCCTGTCGTTCTCGCTGCCGAAGTCTAACTTCGGCTTCTTTCTTGTCGCGTATCTGCGCGTCTCGGCCCTGGTCGCGAGTCCTAGTCCTCCGCTGTTGCTCGTACTTCTGGTGTCGCTTCTTGTGGATCTTCTGTTCGCGGGCGGTCTTCTTTTTGCCGCTGGCGTGGTGGGTTTTGGCGAAATTCTGGTTGGCGTTGGGGCGTTTCTTGCTACGGGAGTAGCCGTAGCTCTTGTCGCTGCTGCCGCCGCCGGCATCGACGCGGCGGCCGTCGGGGTCGGATTGGTCGATGGGGTTGTTGGCGGCGTAGGAGTAGGGGTTGGCCCATTCGGGGGTGCGCAGGTCGAGTTCGGGGTCGGTGGAGATGAACTTGGCGATGGTGGGGTCGTAGTAGCGGGCGCCGAGGTAGGTCAGGCCGGTGGAGGCGTCTTCGGTCTTGCCGAGGAAGCCGCGGTCGGTGAACGGCAGATCATCGGCGCCGCGGCGTTGGCCGAAGGGGAGGTAGCGTTCGCGGCTGACGGTGCCGGTGGTGTCGTTGACGGCCAGTTGAGTGCTTCCGTGGTTGCCGGCGAGTAGCCAGGTGACGCCGCCGCTGTCGCGCATGGCGATCATGGATCCGTCGCTGGCGGTGTAGTAGCGCTTGCCGGTGACCTGGCCGCTTGCCAGGCGTAGTTCCATGGCGCCGCCGAGGTAGAGGGTGGTGCTGCCGTCGGGGTCGCGGCGAAGGAGGCGTTCGCCGTCGGTGTCGTAGACCATGCTGGTCTGCTGGCCGTCGATTGTGGCTTTGGCCAGCTGGCCGACTTCGTTCCAGTCGAAGGTGGCCTGCTTGCCGGCCACGGTGCGGGCAACAAGCTGGCCGTTGTTGTCGTAGCTGTAGGTGTCGGTGCCGGTGGGGCGGGTGATGGCAGTGACAGCGTTCGGGCGGACGGCGCTGGCGCCGGCGGTGGGGTAGGTGTAGGTGGCGGTCTGGCCGTTGTCGGTCAGGCTGGTGAGATTGCCGACCTTGTCGTAGCTGTAGGCCTGGCTGTAGGGGTCGACGCCCTGGGCGTCGCCGGTGCCGGTGCACGAGCCCGCGGTGGTGGTGTAGGCCGTCTTCAGGCGGAGCAGGCCGTCGTAGGTGAAGCATTCGGACTGGCCGTCGGTGGTGCCAGAGACGGCCGAGGCGGCATCCAGGACCCGGGTGATGTTGCCGCCGATGGTGTAGCTGTAGCGGTCGTCTTGGATGGTGTCCGGGGTGGCGGTGTCGGCCTTGGTCTGGGTCGTGACGCGGGAGAGCCAGTCGGTGGTGGGGTCGCGCTCGAGGACGCGTTTGATCTGGCCGTTGCCGCCCAGCATGCGGCTGGCCAGCTTGCCAGTGAGGGTGAAGGTGGTGTCCTTGACGTAGGTGAAGCCGCCCAGGTCGGAGGTCAGGCCCTTGGCGAAGCCGAGATCGGTGTAGCTGTGGGT
The DNA here is from genome assembly GCF_004011505.1 of Nonomuraea polychroma. NCBI lineage: Bacteria > Bacillati > Actinomycetota > Actinomycetes > Streptosporangiales > Streptosporangiaceae > Nonomuraea > Nonomuraea polychroma. The sequence goes on along the minus strand of NZ_SAUN01000001.1, from coordinate 6,136,130 downwards.
GAGCTTTTCGGCAGGCAGGCCCCCGGCCGCGGGCAGGCCCTGCTCGCGAAGGTTGCCGGCCACGTCATAGGCGGTGGTGAAGACATAGTCGCCGCCGAGCGCGCCCTCGCCAGCGGGAATGGTGACCTTGGTGGTGGTGGGCCGGTAGTCGCTGTCGTAGCCGGTGACCGTCTGGGTGTAGGTCTGGCCGCCGGAGTAGCGGGTGGCTGCGTCCGGCTTGCCCTTGGCGAGGGTGTCGTAGGTCCATTCGGCGAGCTTGATGCCGGTGTTCGGCTCGCCGGCCCACTGGGCGGTGCGGCGGCCGAGGTCGTCGTAGCTGGTGGAGATCTTCTGGCCCTTGCCGTCGATGCTCCAGATCTGCCGGCCCGCTGCGTTGTAGCCGTAGCTGGAGGTGCCCGCGTCCGGGTCTTTGGCGGCGGTGCGCCGGTCCAGCCAGTCGTAGGTGTAGGTGCGGACGTTGCCGTTGGCGTCCGTCATCTGGGTGAGGTTGTCGCTCAGGTCGTAGCCGTAGCTGGTGTCGGCATGAGCGGTCGCGTCGGCCCACTCTTCGACCTTGACGACGCGGTCGAAGACGTCGGTGACGGTGGCGGTCTTGCCGCCGACCGGCGGGGTTACCTCGGTGCGCTCGGTTCCCGGGTAGGTGGTGGTGGTGCGGCGCAGTTCGGTGCCCTGGTGGTAGGCGATCGATGCCATGGGCCGTTCCAGCCCGTCGTAGAGCGTCTTGGTCCACTGTGGCAGGCTGGTCAGCGCCGGGTTGAGGAGCCCGCTACCGGGCGCCTGGCTGTTGTGTACCGGCTCGGAGACCGCCTCGGCCAGGCTACGCGGGTCGTAGGTGGTGGCGATGACGATCCGGCCGCCACCCGGTGAGGCGGTCTGCGTCTCCCGGGTGCGGCCGAGACCGTCGTCGTAGCTGTGCGTGGTGATCCACTGGGCCTGGGCTCCGCTGCCGGTTAGCAGCTGCTTGACGGTGGTTTTGATCGGCGCGGTGGGCTGGCCTAGCCCGCCGCTGAATGGGATGTCGTAGGAGGCGGTGGCGCTGGGGGTGCCGCCGCTGCGCGGCTGGCCCGGCTTCCACACCGCGGTGGCACGGCCGAGCGCGTCGTAGTCGGTCTCGGTGATTTTGCCGTTGGCGTCGGTGACGGAGGTCGGCTCGCCCAGGGTGTGCGACAGGCGGGCAGTGGTGGTGTGGCCGAGCGGGTTGGTGACGGTGATGCCGTCCTTGGGCCAGCCCACGGTCGGGGTGTAGGTGGTCCTGGTGGTCTTGTTGAGCGGGTCGGTGGAGGTTAGCGTCCGGCCGTAGTCGTCGAAGGTGGCCTTGGTGGTGGAGATGGTGCTCGCGTTGGCGTAGGCGCGGATCTCGGTGGGGTTGCCGTCGCTGGGCTTGTTGGTGGCCGGGTCGGTGCCCGCGTCGTACAGGGTGATCGTCTTGCCGACCAGCGTGCCTGCGGTACAGTCGTCGCCGGAGCGTTTCTCCACCACCGACGGAAAGTCGACCAGCCACTGATCGGAGTCGGCGTTACGAGCGTAGGTGGTGGTCGTGCAGGAATTGTCGCCGGCTACCCCGTCCTGGCCGTAGTCGTTGACCCTGGTCGGCAGCCCGTCGCTGTTGTAGGCGGTCCGCTCGTCGGTGTAGCGCCAGCTGCCGCCGGTCACCTTCTGCCGGGACCGCTCGCGGGTCTGCAGGACGAGCGCCGGGTCCTTGGTGCCGGGGCCGTTGCCGGTGCTCTGGAGGGTGTACTCCCAGCGGGTGGAGTCGATCTCGGTGTAGGCGCGCGGGCTGAGCGAGGTCATCTGCCAGGTCTGCTCCTGCAGCACCTGCCCCTGCAGCAGTGGCACGTCGGTGATGGCGGTGCCGTCGAAGTTCGTGACCTGCTGCTCGCTGCCGCGCAGGAACGTCTGCGTAGTAACGGTGTAGCCAGCCGGGTCGCTGCCCGAGCCCTTCAGGGTGCGCACCTGGCCGTAACCGCGCCAGTCCGAACCGTCCGGAGAAAGGCCAGGCTCGGCGAACTCGACCGGGTTGACCCACAGAGGGCCACCCAGGAACTCGTAGCTGTGCACCACATCCGGCGAACCGGCCACCATGTCCCGCTCGACCACCTTGGTCGCGAGCTGTTTGTAGTAGCGGGTCCACGCCTCGTAGCCGGAGTCGGGGTCGGTGCCCATGTCGACCTGGTAGCAGTCCCCGACCTTGTCGTTGTGGTAGCTGGAGCCGTCGCGGCCCTTGCCACCGCCACACGGGTCCGCCTGGCCGTAGGTGACTTCTATCCGGCCGCCCATCCCGTTCTTGATCGCGGAGATGCGCGGCACCATCCGCCACGATAGCTGGTCCGGCCAGTCGGAGTTGTTGATGTAGTCCATCTTCCCGGCGAGCATCACCGCATCGAAGTCCAGCGGCGGTAGGACGACATTCGGGCTGGCGGCCTGCCCGGTCTGCTGAACAGTGTCCAGCCACATCGCCGAGTCGAACGGCAGCCCCTGGTCGGTGCGCTGGTAAACCCAGGTGTGGGTGAAGTCCAGCCGGTCCACCGGATCCCACACCCCAGAGGTGGGGTTGCGGGACTCGGTGCCGATGGTGGTGAGCTTACGGGTGGAGAAGAACGCGATCGCGTCGTTGGCGCACCCGGCAACCTGGTCGCATCGCAGGTCGGTAGGCACGTCGTCGCCGTCGCGGGCGACGGTGGTGAACGTGGTGCGCGCGGTCGGCGTACTGCTGGCAACCTGCGAGTTGTGCCCCCACGACACCGAGGCCAGGAATCCGCCCCGGTCATACGGGAGCGTTTCGTAGACCTCATCGACGCAGGAGGGCAGGCAGAAGTGGTTGGTCTCCCGGGTGTAGGAGTAGTCGATCACGTTCTCGTTGCGGTCGACCTCCTGGTCCAGGTTCCACCGCCACACCCCGGTGCAGGTCGGCGGGATGGAGTTGTTCCAGTAGCGGTCGAAGCACGGCTCGCCGTTCTCGTCACCGACGTAGGGGACCTGCCACTGGGCGGCCTTGGTATAGCCGAACCGCCACACCTGCCCCTCACGGTCGGTGATCTTCCAGTACGCATTGCCGTCCGCGCCCCCGGCCACCTGCTCGATTTTCCAGCCGAAGTCCGGGACCGTTTTCCACGCCCCCGAGGTGCGGTCCTTGATGATCTGCGCCGACCGGCCACCCGCGCTCAGCACCAGCTCCGACTGCGTCAGATCGTTGGTGCTGGAATCCTCGTCGGTCTGATCCGGCGACTCCCAGCAATACGCCCGGCCGGCTTTGTTCTCCTCGGCGATCCAGACGAGCTCGGCGGTGTTGTCGTCGTAGTAGGTCCACACCGTGCAGCGGCGATAGCGCCGCTCGATGAACCCCGCGCTCAGATCCCAGCCAACCCCGACCACACCAGACTGGTTGTTGGTCCACGACCCCTGCCCGTCCACCGACGAAGCGCTGTACTGCAGCGACAGGTCCGGGCCATTACCGGCCGGCGACGGCGGCTCCGGCAGCGGCACGTCGTAATCGAACCCGCCACCAGACGTACCCGCCTGCCACGTACCAGACGGCTTCAAGTCGGTGGCGCCCCAGTTCCCGTCCGGCCCGGTCAGGTTGCCCGCCAGCAGATACACCGAGCCCTCGGCCAACTGCGCGGCCAGCATGGTGTCGGATGCCTTGACCGCGTCCGCCTTGCGGTCCTTGCCCAACGCCGGCGTCTTGACCGTAGCCTGTCCCGCGTTGGCGGGAGCCGCCTCCACTTGCGCGGTCAGCGTCCCGGTCTTGAGGTCGTTGACGGAGGGCACTACGGTCGGCCGCACCACACAGGAGCGGGGGCGAGGCTGTTGCAGTACGCACGCGGGCAGCCGCACCACCTGCAGTCGGCTCACGAACTGACCACCGAAGGCATCGCGGAAACCGGCGTAGGAAAACGCCGCCCGCACCTTGCCCGGGCCCGTCCCGTCATCGGCCCGGGCCAGTCGGGCTGCCACGCCCACGCCACCCAGCTTCTGGGCGGTCTCCGGGGCGAGCGTCTCCACCGTGACCTTCTCTAGCTTTGCGCCTTGGACCTGGCCCACCTGCACCGGCAGTGTCCCGGCGTCGGCCAGCTTGCCTGGCTCGGGCACGCTCACCTCGGCCTTGCCCGGCTTAGGCCAGACCGGCTTCCTCCGCGTCACTTTTGGTACGGACTCCTCCGCGCCCTTGGCCACCTCTTTCGCCGGCACCGGCCGAGCATCCACCGACTGCTCGGGATTAGGCGCGGCCGCCGCCGCGGACTGGATCAGCTGATCAGGAACCCCGACACTGGAGAGCAACACCATCGCCGCAAGGCCGACGATGAAGACCACGAACCGCATCCGCAGACGACGACCACGCATCCCGAACTCCTTCGCGGCACGCTGACGCAGACCCCGGGCAACAGGGCCGTCAGGCGCCTAAAGCAGACATAAGGACGATCACTAGGAATGTGATCGACAAACGAAGATCGGTCAACGACTGGAACGTCGCTTACCCAACACGATGAGTCAGGAAGCGTTAAGCGACTCTCGCAATGTTGCCTGGTCAGGCAGGGCGTCAAGACATTCGCTATTAGTGGGATTCCACGGCGTGACCTACATCACATATATGGCGGAACCGCAGCGTGAACGCTGCTGTCTGCGGGGTTTCCACAGGGAGTTGGCACGCCAAAAATCCGATCGAGCTCTGCCCTGTCGATAAGGCGTCCATCAATTGCGGTTTGGATGCGGCTCAGGCCTGCTGTGGCCGGCTCCCCAGGGACTGACTTGTCCTCGCGGATGAACGAGCCCCGTCCGGGGATGGTTTCAATCAGCTTGAGCTCGTCTCGCAGGTAGGCGATGGCCTGACGAATCGTCAGGTGGGAGACCTCTAGCTCTCGCTCAAGCTCGACCTCGGAGATGACATCGTTGTAGCCGATCTCGCCGGCATCGATCCTCCGCTTGATCTCGTCGGCGACCTGACGCCACTTCGGAATCCGCGGGTTGAACGCGGCGTACGACCGCCGCGTCGGACGTGCGGTGCTGGTGGGCCCTGGTCCGGTTCAAGACCACGCGATCGTTCTGGAGGCTGGTGTGATTCCGCGGGAACTCCACGGCATACAAGTAGCGCCCTTGCAGCCGCAGAACTCTTGATCGAATGGTTCGATGTGTCCCCCCGATCCGCCCGCGTCAGGGCCCGAAGCTACACATGCGAATGCGAAGACGCGACCGCAGAGCACTACAGGCCCTCGGCCAGCGCGACGCCGAGCCGGGCACGGCCACCGCGTTGCGAGCCGGGTACCAGGCGTCCGCGACATCGACACTGCGCTGAGGAGCCCGGGCGAGGCCCGCCAGGCGCTCGTCGGGGAGTTGGTCGCCGAGCAGAACCGGATGATCTGATGAGCGCCAAACCGGTGGCCCGTACCGTCGCGCTCCAGCGCAGGGAGTCCGAGCGGCTCCAGCGCCACGTCGGGGCGGCCCTGGCCGCCATGCGGAACGGCATGGATCACGGCTGGCGGCATCTCTCCGCCGAGGACGCCGAACAGCTCTGGCGGGCTGGCGTCGGCATCATGGCAATCGTCGGCGAGGCCCGCGAGCGTCCGGCCGACGTGATCGACTTAGACGCCGAGCGCCGTCGCCGTAGGCGCTGACGGTCCCGCAAAGTTTGTGGAAGAGACGCCCCGCTGATCATCCGGTCGGCGGGGCGTCGCCATTCGCGAACCCTTGACGCGGTCCTGACCGCGACGGACGATCGGCACGAGTCGAGAAATCCCAAGCAATCCGATCAAGGAGTTGCCATGCGTCTGCGGTTCCTGGGAAGCAACAGCGAGCAAGGCACATGCCCCGCGGTCTACGAGACCGATCGCGACACGATCGCCGTACAGGGCAGGATCGTCACCGATCCCGCCGCGCTGGGCGATGCCGTTAACCTGGCCTCCGACGAGGTGATCGTCGAGATCCCCAAGGACCTCCTGCCCTACTTCCCCAAGGGGTGACCGTGCTTCTGTCTGAGGCTGAGCTGGGCAACCTGCTCGCGACCTTCACCACCAGCGCGTTCCGGTTCGAGCTGCGCGAGCGCTACAACAGCACCGTGGGCGCCGAGCCGTTCCGCAAGTGGCAGGCCGGCGAGCCGGATGACTACGCGTGGCATCAGTCTTGGATGGAGAAGGTCAGTCGTGATGTCGCGGCCGGGAAGACCTGGCAGCGCGTCCGCATCGTGTCCGTGCCGCCATCGGACTACACCAGGTACGGCATCGAGGTCGCCAGGCTCAGCGTGCAGGCCGGCGAGGACATCCGTTACCTGCGCCGCGACGTAGCCGAACAGCTCGGGCTGCAGCCGTACGACGCGTGGTTGCTGGACGACGCCCGCCTGATCTGGCTGCACTTCCACGACGCCGACGACACGTTCGCCGGCGCCGAGCTCGTCACCGATCCCGAGGTCATATCCCGTCATCTGGCGTGGCGGGACATGGCCCTCAAGCATGCCCAACCGCTCGAAGACTTCGCCGCGCACCTCCCGTGAATCAGCCCCTTCTTGGCCAGCAAGCCGTTCAAGCGCTCGGCATCCGCCTGCGAGACCTACGGCGCGATGCCGGGCTGACCGGCCGCCAACTCGCCGCCGCCTGCGGTTGGGTGCCGTCGAAGGTCTCCAAGCTCGAGCTCGGCAAGCAGGTGCCCACCGAGGACGACATACGCGAATGGTGCTTGGCCTGCCGCTTCCCGAGCGAGATCGCTGACTTGATCATGGCTGTCCGGTCGATCGACGCCCAGTACATGGACTGGCGCCGCTCCCTCAGGACCGGCACACGGCGCCGCCAGCGCGCCAACATCGACGCCTACGAGAAGACCACGCTCATCCGGGCCTGGGAGCCCACAGTCATCCCTGGGCTACTCCAGACGGCTGCCTACGCGCGCGGGATCCTTACGACGGTCGTGAACTTCCACGGCATCCCAGACGACGTTGAGGAGGGCGTACAGGCCCGCATGGAGGCCCAGCGCGTGTTCGATCGCCCGCAAAGGCGCATCCTGTTCCTTCTCGGCGAGGGCGCGCTACACACAGCCGTGGGTGATCGGGCGACGATGGCCGAACAACTCCGCCGGCTCCTGCAAGCTGGCCGCGCCCCGCGGATCAGCCTCGGGATCGTGCCGCTCGCGGCCCCGTACACCGTGCCGCGGAACAACGCGTTCACGATCTACGACAGTCGGATGGTCACGGTGGCCACGTACACCGCCGAGCTGACGTTGCAGCAACGCCATGAGGTCGCCATCTACGAAAGGGCCTTCGATCGCCTCCTGGCCCTGGCGGTACACGGCGAGGCGGCACGCGACCTGATCGAGCGGGCACTTGCCGATCAAGAAGAAATCTGAAGCAACTTCATTGAGCTCTGCGACGCCCGATTCGTAGCGTCCTGGACATGGACAGTCATGGGTCCGCATCGCCCATCTCCCCCGCCCGCACGGGCGTCACGAGCAGGCCTGCCGGTGGTGACGTGACGCGGCACCGGCAGGCCGTCTACGTCCCCGAGTTCCGCGACGTTGAACAGATGCCGGACGGTTCCTGGTCGGCGGTCCACCACAGCGGCCAGGAGGTCACCGCGCCGACGTTGAGGAATCTCGTGTACGTCGTCGCGCCAGCCGTGCGCATCGCCCCCGGATGGCGGCGTCGCTCATGACCTGCCCGCGGTGGTGCATTGAGGGCCACAACGACGGCGAGCGGCGGCACCTCGCAGAGATCCGCGACGTCTGTGTGACGGCGGACGGCACCGGGGCGCACATTCCACAGCTCTACTTCGACCTCCGACAGGGCCCGGACGATGACCAGCCGATGATCCATATAGAGATCGATGAGCGGCCGGTTGCGCGGCTCACGGTCGGCGAGGCGGTCAAGGCGGGCTTGAGCCTGATCGGGCTTGCTGGGCAGGTGATTGGGCAGTGACCGCCGAGGCCCGGGCGCGCGGAGTGTGCGCGTTCTGCGCCGTCCAGATCGTCAAGACCAGGTATGAGGGCATGGTCCCTGTCGACCATTGGGACGCGGTCCAGCCTCAGCCCGGCGTGCTGTTCTCCATGCAGTGCCCGAAACGACCACGGCCCGGGATGGCCCGGGGCTTGGCGCGTACGATCATCACACCCCACACTAAGCAGGGCGCGGCGGCGCTGGTCCCGTTCCAGGCGTCAGCCGCCGCGTCCCTCTCTTCCTTACCAGTCGCACGAGTGCATGCCGCCGCCAGTGGGCGCCGTGAATCTTGCAAACCATGGCCGCCGCGGCGGCCGGTCCGGCGTCCCTCTGGCCGGCCGGTATGGCTGGGACGGTAATAGTTGATCTTGTCGGGCCTCCCGGGAGTGGGGAGAAAATTGGTTCCAGGCGGCCGGTGGAGGGCGGTTTCAAGATCCACGTTGCAACCCCCCGTCCCCCGCCCTCTGACCTGGGTCTTTTTAGTGTGGCTGTCATCTTGGATGCGCGACGCTCGACGGTCTTGATCGTGGTTGTGATGCGCAATCGAGGTGAGATCCGAGCGTGTTCACGCTGCGTGACACGAGCTGAGTGACGGGTCGTCTCCTCTCATTGCTCTGCGTGATGGGGCTGGCCGTGACCGTGGGATGGATAAGGCGCCGACTCGGGTGGACCTTGACACCAGGACCCCACCGGGCAGACACGTTCGCCAGCGACTATCCCGATCTACGTGGATGGCTCTTAGAGTGGCGGGATGAAGGTGGCGGGCAGCGCCGTGATCGGCGTTCAGAGGGATCAGGTGTGGGCAGCGCTCCAGGATCCGGCGGTGCTGGTGCGCACCATTCCGGGGTGCGAGCGCCTCGAGGAGAGCGGGCCGGACACCTACCGGATGACGGTCAACGCGGGGGTGGCGTCCATCAAGGGCGTCTACCAGGGGGAGGTCGCGCTGGCGGATCCGCTGGCGCCGGAGAGCTTCACGCTCAAGGCGCGTGGGCAGGGCGCGCCGGGAACGGTGGACGCGACCGTCCAGGTACGGTTGAGCGAGATCGACGGTGGGACCCGGGTCGACTACGACGCGGACGCCGTGATCGGCGGGATGATCGGCGGGGTCGGGCAGCGCATGCTCGGGTCGGTGGCCAAGCGGACGGCGGGGGAGTTCTTCGCTGCAGTGGAGGACCATTTGCGCGCGCCGGTGGCCGCAGCTCACGGGCTGGCCCCTTCTCCGGACACGGCCGCTGTCCCGGTGAGCGCTGTGCCCGGTGCGCTGGCGGGCGAGCGCACCGGCGAGGCCGGTGCCGTGGGGGCTGTTTACGAGCGGCCGCCCAAGCGGCACACCGAGACGCGGCCGTGGGTGATGCTGGCGTCGTTCGGCATGGGGGCGGGCATCGCGCTCACGAGTGTCGCGATCGGCTGGGTCCTCGGCCGCGCCTCCCGCCGCCGCTCCTGACCGCACGCCGGGTGGCCACAGCACCGGTGGGGCGGCTGGGGCTCTCGCGGAAAAGGATCTCCAGGCGTAGCGTGGCGGGTATGCGGCAGGCACACGCGGAGGACGCACGGACAGAAGCCAGGCGAATCGTAAGCAACCTGCTCGGCGAGGAGCGCCCCACCGCCGAGACCCTGATCAATGACGTGCGCCCCGTGCTCGGGGACGAGCGCACCGACCGCACGCTCGAACTGGCCCTCGGCGCCTCCCTCACCAGGCGGTCTGCCGAGCTGGCCGCCATCGCCGCGCTGCTGGTCGGCACCCGCGAGCTGGGCGCCGACTGGTGGGGGCGGTCCAGGGGCGGCAAGCTGCCGCCGCCGGACGAGGTGGTCCGCACGGCCGTCGCGATCGAGCCGTGGACCGACCTGACCGCGCTCGAGATGCTGGCCGCCTGGATCTCCGACGACGCCGCCGACCAGCTGTGGGGCCGGGCCGTCGCCGCGGTCGATCTCAACTCCTGGCAGGCCGAGGACCGGTTCGACCTGCCGCCGGGCGTCAAGCCCGGGCAGCGGCTGGTGGTGCACTTCGACGCCGGCGGGCGGCTTGACGCGGTCGTCACGCGGCGGGCCGACGAGGATCTCGGGTCCAACCTGGACTTCCATTCCCTGCGGTATTCGCGGCCCGCGGAGGCGCAGTGGAGCTGGGGGGTGGCGGCCGGGCTCGGCCCGCACCGCCTGCCGGGGGAGCACCCCGACCCGTACGCCCGCGAGGTGCCCGCCGCCGCCGTGGGCGTCCTGCGGGCCTGGGCCCTGCGCCACGGCGCCTCCCGCGAGCAACTCGGTGAGCGCTGGGAGACGGTCGGCGATGTGGTGGCCGCCATTGAGCGGGTGGACTGGATGTGGCGCAGCGGCGAGTGGTTCGGCTGGTGGCGCGGCGCGTCGGCGCTCGTGGACGACTCGGCGTACCTTCCGTACCGGCTGGAGGAGCTGGCCGCCGGCTGATCGGCACCATCGCCAGAGCTAGTTGGGTGAGCCCTCGCCGAGCAGGCCCGAGCGGTGGTGGCGGCGGCAGAGCACCTGGTAGCGGACGGGGGAGGCATCGGTGTCACCGATCACCACCTGCTCGCCGGTCCGGACCATCGCCCCGCCCACGACCCTGGCGTTCAGCTGCCCGGGCCGCCCGCACCAGCACAGCACCTCGACCTGCAACCGGCACACCTCGTCGGCCAGCTCGAACAGCCGCTGCGCCGCCGGGAACATCACGGAACGGAAGTCGGAGGCCAGCCCGAACGCGTACACGTCCACGCCGTACTCGTCCACCAGGTCCGCCAGCTGCTCGATCTGCTCGACGGTGTAGAAGCACGCCTCGTCGCAGATCAGATAGTCGACCCGGTCACGCACTCCCGTCACCAGCCGCACGAGGTCGAGCGAGTCGTGCACCTCGATGGCCTCGAGGCCGAGCCCGATCCGGCTGGTGACCTTCGGCCCGCCCGACCGGTCGTGCTTGGTCAGCACCAGACCACGCCGCCCTTGCCGCCCGTGGTTGTAGTTCATCTGGAGCGCGAGCGTCGACTTCCCGCAGTCCATGGGGCCGAAGTAGAACTTCAGTACAGCGTCCCTGGCGGAAGACGGTACGGCAGACAAGGCAGACGATTCGGTCACGGGCCGCCAGCTTAGCGGCTTGGCTTGTTCCATGACCTCGTGGGACATTTTCCCCCTGAGGTTTCAGGAGGAACTGTGGTCACTGATAAACCGCCGGCGCTCGACGCGATGATGAAGCAGGACGACCTCACGGCTGCCCAGGCCGACGCCACCCGATGGCGATACGGCTTTCTCGTCGTCGTGGTGGGCATCGTCGCGGTCCTCGTCGCCTTCGGCGCCGCCGTGTTCGCCACGCGGGAGTTCGCTCCGCTGTTCGCTGGTGTAGCGGGAGTGATCGGTACCATAATCGGTGCATATTTCGGGGTGCAGGCGGGGCAGTCGGGGAAGGCGAGGGTCGAGGCTGAGCTCGCCAGATCGCAGGAAATGGTGATCAGGCTGGCGGCGTACGTCGGCACGGAAAACGCGCCCAGAGTCATCGACGAAGTGCTCGGCCGACGCCCAAGCTGAGGAGCCATGCGTAGCGTCCGTATCGGAGTGGACACCGGAGGCACATTCACCGACGTGGTGGCGGTGGACGAGCAGACCGGTGAGATCCTCACCACGAAGACCCCCTCGACCCCCGCCAACCCCGCGGACGGATTCCTCGCGGGCATCGCCAAGCTGGGCGAGCTCGACGTCGGGTCGATCGTGCACGGCACCACGGTGGCCACGAACCAGCTGCTCGAGGACCGGATCGCGAACCTCGGGTTCGTCACGACCGAGGGCTTCGAGTTCATCCTGGAGATCGCCAGGCAGAGCGTGCCGGACGGCTACGGCAACTCCTACTTCTGGGTCAAGCCGCCCAGGATCGTTCCCGTGCACCTGGTGAAGACCGTCGGCGGGCGGCTGGACCACCTGGGCAACGAGGTGTGGCCGTTCTCGGAGGAGCAGGCCATCGAGGTGGCTCGCTGGTTCAAGAGCAAGGGCATCACCGCGATCGGCGTGTGCTTCCTGCACTCCTACGCCAACCCCGAGCACGAGCGGCGCATGCGCGAGGTGCTCTGGCGCGAGCATCCGGAGGCGGTGATCTCGCTGTCGAGCGACGTGCTGCGCGAATACCGCGAGTACGAGCGCTCGGTCACCACCCTCGTCGACGCCGCCGTCAAGCCCGCCATGCGCGGCTACATCGCCAGCCTGTCCCACCGTCTGGGCCGGCCGTTCTCCGTCATGAAGTCCAACGGCGGGATCCTGTCGGCACGCGAGGTCGTCAACCAGCCGATCACCACCGTCCTGTCCGGGCCGGCGGCGGGCGCGCTCGGCGCGGCGCTCATCGCCTCCACGGCCGGGCACAAGTCGGTGATCACGCTGGACGGCGGCGGCACCTCGACCGACGTGGCCGTGGTGATCGACGGCGAGCCCTCCATCACCACCGAGGGCACCATCGGCCGCTACCCGTGCAAGATCCCGATGATCGACATCGTCACGGTCGGCGCGGGCGGCGGCTCGATCGCCTGGATCTCGCCCGAAGGCACGCTCAAGGTCGGCCCCAGGTCCGCCGGCGCCGACCCTGGACCGCTCTGCTACGGCAGGGGCGGGACGGAGGTGACGGTCACCGACGCGCACGTGTTCCTCGGCCGCATCCCGCCGCACCTGCTCGGCGGCGAGATCCCGCTGAACGCCGACGCCGCTCGCACCGGCATCGAGGCGCTGGCCGACAAGCTCGGGCTCAGCCCGGAGCGCACCGCGACCGGGATCCTGGAGATCAGCGCGTTCAACCAGAGCAACGCGATCCGGCAGCTCACCGTCAAGCGCGGGCTGGACGTGCGGGACTTCCCGCTGGTGACGTTCGGCGGGTCGGGGCCGCTGCTGGCGTGCCGGCTGATCGACATCCTGGGCCTGCCCTCGGTCGTCATCCCGCGCGACCCCGGGAACGTTTCAGCGTTCGGGCTCCTCACGGTGGACGTCAAGAACGACTACGTCCGCACGTACGTCACCCGCGACCTCTCCCTCGGCAAGGCCGCCGAGATCTTCCACGACCTGGAACATCAGGCGGGCGAGGCGCTGGACCGCGAGGGCTTCGACGACCCGGTCTACGTGCGCAGCGCCGACCTGCGCTACTACGGCCAGGGCTACGAGGTCCGCGTCCCCGCCCCGGCCGGCGAGGTCGACGCCGACTGGTGCGCCCAGGTGATCGACCGCTTCCACGACGCCCACGAGAAGCTCTACGGGTACGCCTACCGCGACGACCCCCGCCACGGGGTCGAATGGGTGAACCTGCGCGTCTCCGGCATCGGCCCCATCACCCGCCCGACCCTGAGCCCGCTGGAGAAGCCCGGTGTGGGCGCCACGTCCGTCCGGCCCGTGCACTTCGAGGAGACCCGCGACACCCCGATCCACCAGCGGGCCGCCCTCGGCCCCAATGCCCGGGTGAGCGGACCAGCGGTGATCGAGGAGTACGGCTCGACGATCCCCATCCACCCCGGTTTCACCGCCACGGTGGACACGTACGGAAATGTGGAGATTAAGGCGGAGCTGGTGAGTGACCATTGAGCACGGCTGATCCCATCCTCATCGAGATCGTCGAGGGCACGCTGGCCTCCGTCGAGAAGGAGGTCGAGACCGCCATCGCGCGGACGGCGCGCTCGCCGATGATCCGCGACGCGCACGACTTCCGCGCCGGCATCCACGACGTGCGCCTGCGCAAGCTGACCGGCCGCTCCTACAGCGCGCTCGTCCAGCCGATCGTGCGCGACTTCCCCATCGAGACGATGAAGCCGGGCGACGTCTACTTCCACAACGACGTCTACCTCTCCGAGGGCGGCATCGGGCACCTGCCCGACCTGTGCGTGACCGTGCCGGTGTTCCACGAGGGCGAGGTGGTGGCGTTCGTGCAGGCGTTCGGCCACCACGACGACATCGGCGGCGCCGTGCCCGGCTCGATGCCCTCGCACGCCCGCTCGGTCTTCGAGGAGGGGCTGATGGTCCCGCCGATCAAGCTCTGGGACGAGGGCGTGCCGAACGAGGCCGCGCTGCGCATCATGACCCGCAACTCGCGGATGCCCGACTCGCTCGCCGGTGACCTGGACGCCGAGTGCTCCGCCTGCCTGATGGGCGCCCGCCGCCTGGCCGAGCTGTTCGAGCGGTACGGCAGGCAGGCCGTCGAGGAGTGCTTCGACGCCATCATCTCCAAGACCACGGAGACGTTCCGCAGGGAGCTGCTGTCGAAGGTCCCCGAGGGGACGTACGTGTGGGAGGACTACGCCGAGCACGACGGCGTGGACGAGCCCCGCCTGCACGCCCAGCGCATCACGCTGACCGTCGACCACGCGGCCGAGTCTCCTTTGACGATCGACTTCACCGGCACGTCCCCGCAGGCCAAGGGCCCGATCAACCACGCGGGGGACTACGCCGACGGCGTGTTCCTGAAGAAGTGGCTGGCCCCGGTGCTGCGCAACCTGGCCGACACGCCGGAGCGGATGGCGGAGCTGGACGTCAACGAGGGCGTCGTGCCGCTCATCAAGATGATCTTCCCGGAGAAGGGCACGCTGCTCACCCCGATCTTCCCGGCGCCCACGAACGCCCGCACGTTCGTCATCCTGCGCCTGCTCGGCGTGCTCGCCGGTGTCCTGGCGAAGGCCACGGGCGGGCGCATGCCGGCCGACCAGGAGACGATCCGGTACACGGGCGTGTACGGGACGGACGCGGACGGGCAGCCGTACCTGATGCGCGAGGTCCTCGGCGGCGGCTCCGGCGGGCGCTGGTACGCCGACGGCGAGGACACCATTCACGTGGTGCCCGATTCGCGCAACATCCCGGTCGAGTTCGCCGAGGCGCGGTGGCCGTTCCGGGTGGAGCGGCTGGCGCTGGCCTGCGACTCCGGCGGGCCCGGCATGTTCAGAGGCGGGCTCGGCTACGACAAGCACATCAGGATGCTCCGGGACGCCTCGTACATGTCCATCGCCGACCGCTCGATCCTGTCCTGCTGGGGCGTCAACGGCGGCCTCGCCGGGCGGCCGTTCCGGGTGGAGATCGCCGGCAAGGAGATGGAGGGCCTGGTCGACGACTATCCGGTCCAGGCCGGGGAGGTCATCCGCATCCGGACCACCGGGGGTGGCGGCTGGGGGTCGCCGTATGACCGGGATCCGCGGGCGGTGGCGGCCGACGTGCGGGACGGGAAGGTGTCGATCGCGGGGGCGCTCGGGGACTACGGGGTGGTGCTGGACGGGGACCGCATCGACGAACAGGCGACGGCCGAACTCCGCGCCACACTGCGGCCGCCGGCGGATCGGTTCTTCGACAGGGGGCCTGGGTACGCCAAGCTCTCGGGAGGACGGGCTCAAGCTGGCGTGGACGAATTGTGAGGAGTTAATCACGCTTCGTAAGGATGGGGATTAGCATGATCCTTCGTGAACCCCCCGTTCTCTGCTTACGTCGATGAATCCATGCTGCTCGCACGCGGCCTGTATTTGATGGCGGCGGTGCTGGTGGCCCCGCACCAGGCCGACCGCTATCGCGCCGAGCTCCGCGCGCTGCTCCTGCGAGGTCAGCTGCGGCTGCACTGGCGCGACGAGAACGACAAGCGTCGGGCACAGCTCATCGAGGCTGTGACGGCGTTGCGGCCGCTTGGCGTCATTGTCGCCGGTACCGGCCTGGATTCGAGGCGTCAGGAGCGAGCGCGTCGGAAGTGCATGGAATGCCTTCTCTGGGAACTCGGCAATCATCATGTGGACGATGTGGTCTTCGAACGTCGGCACAGCGAGCTCGATCAACGGGATCACGAAATGGTCGTGATTCTAAAAGGTCGCCACGCGATCCCGCCAAGGCTGCGTCTGTCGTGGCATCACCCAGAGGCGGAGCCTCTGCTGTGGCTGCCGGACATCGTGGCGGGCGCAAAGTCGCTAGCCGAGCGCGGTGATGAAAGGTTCTGGAGCCAAGTAAACGCCGACCTGCTGGTGCTCAACATCGATGCCCGCTGAGAAGCGCGAAGCCCGGGCTTCCGTCGTCCGGCGGTCCACCCGGGCCCACTTCCATCCCCCCCGCAGGAGGGCGGCGATGCCCCTACTGTACCCGAACGCGCACGGATAGTCACGTGGAATGCGCAGGCCCGGGCTCCTGTCAATTCCGGCAGTACACCCGGGCCCACTTCCCATCCTCCCCGTAGGAAGGCGGCGTGCTGCGACCTTACCGTTTACCCCTTGTCGAAGCTCGCGAAATACGTAGCCGCCATGTCCTCATCGCCGTGCCCCTGAGCCTCCGCTCGCCGGAACCTCTCCCCGGCCGCCGCCACCACGTCCAATCTCACCCCGGCCGATTCCCCGGCCTCGACGATCAGCCGCGTGTCCTTCTCGGCATTGGACACCGTGAAGCTGGGCGTGAAGTCACCCTCCATGATGGCCTTGGACTTGGCCTGGAAGTAGGCGTTGTCCAGCGGCCCGCCGCTGATCACCTGGCGCACCAGATCGGGGTCCATGCCCAGGCCCTTCGCCAGCGCCAGCGACTCGGCCACGACGGCGGTGAGGGAGATGGCGTAGCTCACGGATGCCATCTTCAGCTTGGACCCCGTGCCCTCCGCCCCGTCCTCGCCCAGCCACAGGGTCCGCTGGCCGACCGCGTCAAAGACGGGCTCCAGCACCTTCCTGGCCGCCGACGGCCCCGCCGCCAGAATGATCAGCTTGCCCTGCTCGGCCGGCGCCTTGGTGCCCTGGACCGGCGCGTCCGCGAACGTCAGCCCTTGCTCGGCCGCCAGTGCGGCCAGCCCCGCGACCGCGTCCACGCCCACCGTGCTCATCTGCGCCCACACCTGCCCGGACCGCAGCCCGGGAGCGGCGGCGGTCATTGCGGCGCGTACCGTGTCGCCGTCGCTCAGCATCGTGACGATCACGTCCGCGCCCTCGACCGCCTCCGCCGGCGAGCCCGCCACGACCGCGCCGTCGGCCGCCAAGGGCTCGGCCTTCGCCCTGGTACGGTTCCACACCGTGACACGCAGGCCGGACTTGAGCAGGTTGCGGGCCATGGGAGCGCCCATGATCCCCGTTCCGAGTACCGCGACAGAAGTCATGGAATCACCGTATGACTGCCGGGGGAGCGGCCTGCGGCCGGGGAGCCGGTAAGCCGACTGGAACAAGGTTTTAACGGCGTGGAAACACCGCGGGAGTGCACTGAGGGGGACTCACCGAGAGCGTGAGGCGCACCTAGGGTTCCGCCGGTTCGCGGGTCTGGTCCGAGAGGTGCAGGCGGCCTGTGCCGGCCGCTCCACGGCGGGACAAAAGCCCGGGAGGTCAGCCAACGCCTGGCTGCCTTCCGGCCGGGCGACGATCATTCGGAGCTCGAATGCACTGGCACCCCCGCAAACTCCACGACGACTACGGACCCGAGGCGCGCTTCGCCGTCGAACGCGAGGCCGAACTGCCCACCACCGCCTGGGACCGCGAGGTGGCCCGCGCTCTGGAGCTGGGCCTGCAGGGCGCCGACTCCATCGTGGACCGGCGCATCCCCACCTTCTCGCGCGGAGAGTTGCCGCACTTCGCGGGCATCAACACCTTCCTCAAGGCCCCGTACGTCGAGGACGTGCGCACCTGCGGCGACTACGACGTGGCCGTGCTGGGCGCACCGTTCGACGGCGGGACCACGTACCGCCCCGGCACCCGGTTCGGCCCGCAGGGCATCCGCCGCATCTCCGCGCTGTACGGCCCGTACAGCTTCGAGCTGGGCGTGGACCTGCGCGAGTCGATCACGATGGCCGACCTCGGCGACATCTTCACGATCCCCGGCAACATCGAGAAGACCTTCGACCAGATCTCCAAGGCCGTCTCCCACGTGTACGCCAGCGGCGCCTTCCCCGTCGTCCTGGGCGGCGACCACTCGATCGGCTACCCGACGGTACGCGGCGTCGCCGAGCACCTGTCCGGAAATCTCGGGATCATCCACTTCGACCGGCACGTCGACACCCAGGAGACCGACCTCGACGAGCGGATGCACACGACGCCGTGGTTCCACGCCACCGACATCCCGAACGTGCCCCCGCAGAACCTCGTCCAGATCGGCATCGGCGGCTGGCAGGCCCCCAGGCCCGGCGTGAAGGTGGGTCGCGAGCGCGGCACCACCATCATGACGGTCACCGACTGCGTCGAGATGGGCATCGAGGCGGCCGCGGAAAGGGCGCTGGAGGTGGCCTGGCGCGGCGCCGAGGCGGTGTGGTTGTCGTTCGACGTGGACTGTCTGGACGCGGCGTTCGTGCCGGGCACCGGGTGGCCGGAGCCGGGCGGGTTCCTGCCGCGGGAGGTGCTCAAGTTCATCCAGATCATCGCCGACGCGGCGCCGCTGGCCGGGATCGAGGTCGTCGAGTGCAGCCCACCGTACGACAACGCCGACATCACCTCGCTGATCGCCACCCGCGTCATCTGCGACACGCTCGGCTGCCTGGTCCGCTCCGGTCACCTGCCGTCCAAGAAGAAGGAGGCCGCGTCATGATCCGCCGGCTCCTGGCCGCCGCCCTGCTCGTCCTCTGCGCCGCCTGCGGCGGCGGCCAGTCCGCCGCGCCCACGGGCTCCGGCGGGAAGGCCGTCACCCTGGGTTTCTCCGCCTGGCCCGGCTGGTTCCCGTGGCAGGTCGCCCAGGAGAAGGGGTTCTTCGCCAAGAACGGGGTCACCGTCGAGCTGAAGTACTTCGACAGCTACACCGACAGCCTCACCGCCCTCGCCACCGGCAACATCGACGCCAACAGCCAGACGCTCAACGACACGCTCGCGTCCGTCTCCGGCGGTGCCCGGCAGACGGTCGTGCTGGTGAACGACAACTCCACCGGCAACGACCAGATCATCGCCAAGCCGGGCATCACGTCGGTGGCGCAGCTCAAGGGCAAGACGGTCGCCGCCGAGCAGGGGACCGTGGATCATTACCTGCTGCTGCTCGCCCTGCGCAAGGCTGGGCTGAAGCCGAGTGACATCACGTTCAAACCGCTGCCGACGGATGCGGCGGCGGCCGCGTTCAAGGCAGGGCAGGTGGACGCGGTCGGCGTGTTCGCGCCCTTCACGACGACCGCGCTGGAGCTGCCCGGCGCCACCGCGATCGCCACGTCCAAGGACTTTCCCGGGGCCATCCCGGACCATCTGGTGGTGTCGCGCTCTCTCGCGGCCGACCGGCCGGAGGTCGTGCAAGGGCTGGTGAAGACCTGGTTCGACACGCTGACCTGGATCGGGGCGAACAAGGCGGAGGCTCGTACGATCATGGCCGGGCGGGCAGGGGTGAGCGAGCAGGCCTACGCCGACTACGACGCCGGGACCACGATCTTCTCGCTCGCCGACAACCTGGAGGCGTTCAGCTCGGGGAGCCTGGAGAAGCAGGCCAAGGAGATCGGTGCTTTCCTGATCCAGTCGGGCCTCGCTGACACGTCCCCGCCGCTGGACGGCCTGCTGGATGCGCGCTTCGTCCAGGGGGTGTCATCATGAGTGGTCCACCTGCCCGTACGGCATCCGCCCAGAGCGCCGAGTCAGCGCGGTCGAGGTCCGTGCCACCGGGCGGGGGCCCCTCACAAGAGGTGGCCGCCGCACCGACGAGCGAGCGGCGGTCAGGAGACCGCGCCGACTGGCCGCCGCTCCCCAAGCGCCCCATCCGGGGCGGGGCGCGCACGACCGCCTCACCGCTCGCCCGCTTGCTGCCCCGGCGGCCGGGGAGTGCCCGTGGGTGGCACGGCCGGGCGTTGCGGGGCCGGACGCGGTGGGGGCTGCGGGCCGTGGCGGTGCTCGTGCCGCTTGCCCTCTGGTGGGCCGTCAGCTCCATAGGCGTCGTCGACCCCACCTTCCTGCCCTCGCCGGTCGCGGTCGCGCAGGCGTTCGCCGAGATGGCAGCCAGTGGGCAACTCCTGACGGACGCCGGCGCCAGCCTGGGCAGGGTGAGCGCGGGATTCGGGCTGGCGGTGGTGATCTCGGTGCCGCTGGGCATGGCCATGGGCACGTCCCAGGTCGCCCTGGCGCTGCTGGAGCCGGTGATCGGGCTGCTGCGGTACCTGCCGGCGTCGGCGTTCATCCCGCTGCTGATCATCTGGCTCGGCCTCGGCGAGCCGTCCAAGATCGCGATCCTGGTCATCGGGGTGGTGTTCTTCAACACGCTCATGACGGCCGACGCGGTGCGCGCCGTCCCCGGGGAACTGCGCAAGGCCGCCGCCACTCTGGGGGCGACGCGAGGCGAGGTGCTGCGCAAGGTCGTGTGGCCGTACGCGCTTCCCGGCGTCCTCGACGCGATGCGCGTGAACGCCGCCGCGGCATGGAACTTCGTGGTCGTCGCGGAGCTGATCGCCGCCGAGTCCGGGCTCGGCTACCGGATCGTCCGCGCCCAGCGTTTCCTGCAGACCGACCGCATCTTCGCGGTGCTCGTCGTGATCGGCGTCGTCGGTCTCGCCATCGACGTCGGCCTGAGGCTGGCCAGGGCCAGGATCGGGAGGTGGGTGGGGTGACGCTCGTGCTGCGCGACGTCGTCAAGGAGTACGCCGGCCACCGCGTCCTCAACGGCATCGGCCTGGAGGTGGGACGCGGCGACTTCGTCTGCATCGTGGGCGCCAGCGGTTCGGGCAAGTCCACGCTGCTCAGCATGATCGCCGGCCTGGAGCCGGTCACCGGCGGCACGATGGAGCTCGACGGCGTTCCCGTGAGCGGGCCGGGCCCCGAGCGCGGGCTGGTGTTCCAGTCGGGGGCGCTGTTCCCGTTCCTCACGGTCGCCGAGAACGTCGGGTTCGGCCTGCGGCTGCTGCCCCTGCCCGCCGCCGAGCGCGAGCGGCGTGTCCAGTGGTACCTGTCGGAGGTCGGACTGTCGACCCTCGCGCACGCGTTGCCCAGGCACCTGTCGGGAGGGCAGCGGCAGCGGGTGGCGATCGCCCGGGCACTGGCCTGCGAGCCGTCCATCCTGCTGCTCGACGAGCCGTTCGGCGCCCTCGACGTGCAGACGAAGGAGGACATGCAGCTCTTCCTGCACCAGGTCTGGCGCGACACCGGCGCGACGGTGCTCATGGTGACGCACGACGTCGAGGAGGCCGTGCTGCTCGGCAGGCGCGTGATCGTGCTCACGTCCGACCCGGGACGCGTGGCGGCCGAGTTGCCCGTGCCGCTGCCCGACCGCCGGGAGATCGGGCTCAAGCGGACGCCGGACTTCCTCGACCTCCGCGCGACGGTCGAGGACCTCATCAGAGGACGAGTATCGACACGAGATTAGTTCCTTTACCGTTATCCGCTATTGACGGGAAACGAC
Organism: Nonomuraea polychroma; assembly: GCF_004011505.1. Lineage (NCBI taxonomy): Bacteria > Bacillati > Actinomycetota > Actinomycetes > Streptosporangiales > Streptosporangiaceae > Nonomuraea > Nonomuraea polychroma. The sequence goes on along the minus strand of NZ_SAUN01000001.1, from coordinate 6,114,979 downwards.
GCGCCTTCCTAGGTTTCGGTCATGACCCTAATGAAACGCTTACTGGCGTGCGGCATGGTGACCGCCCTCGCCGTGCTCGGCGCCGCCCCAGCGGTCGCGTCGGCGCCACGCGTGGAGGATCTCGGCGTTCCCCTGGAGGACGTGCTGCTGATCGGCGGCGTGGTGGCTCCGGGACCCGGCGGCCGGACCGTGCTGTGGGGCGCCTCCTCGGGTGCCCCCGCCCACCTCAACGCGGTCGATCCCGCGACCGGCGCCGAGGTGGGCAGGTACGACCTGCCGGGCGCCGCCGGCTCCTGGGCCGTGGACGCCGCTCCGGACGGCGGCGTCTACGTCGGCACGTACGGCGACGGCCGCCTCTACCGCTGGACGGACCAGGGCGGCGTCCAGGACCTCGGCAGGCCCCTGCCCTCGGAGAACTTCATCTGGACCGTGGCCGCGGGCGAGGGCGCCACCGTCTACGGCGGCACCTCGCCGGGCGGCCGGCTGTTCGCCTACGACCCGGCGACCGGCGTGCGCGACTACGGCAGGCTCTCACCCAGCCACGCCTACGTCCGCAGCGTCTCCTACGCCGACGGGAAGATCTACGCGGGCACCGAGGCCCCCGCAGCCGTTTTCGAGATCGACGCCGCCTCCGGCGCGACCAGGCAACTGCCCACGCCCGACGGACTCGACCCGGCAGGCAAGTGGGCCTACGACGTGAACGTCGCGGCCGGCTACCTCTACGTCCGCTTCGGCGGTTCGAGCCCCGGCCCGCTGCACGTCTGGGACATCGCCGCCGGCCGGTGGAGCGACACGCTCGACGTCGCGCACGGCCTGGACGTCTCGCCCCCGGACGACGACGGCGCGGTCTACCTGGTCAAGAGCGGTGAGCTGGTCCGCTACGACCCCCGCACCAAGGGCACGACGGGGACAGGCGTGCCCATCACGGGCCGGGTGGCCAACACGCGCGGCATCGGCTGGGCCGAGCTGGGCCTGCCGGACTATCCGGGCAAGAGCGTCGTCGGACTGCTGTGGCGCGGCCTGATGTTCCGCTACAACCCGCAGACCGGCGCCAAGTCGTTCGTGCAGACGGCGGTCAAGGGCGAGCCCATCGACGTGACCGCGCTCGCGGAGGGCCCCGACGGCCGCATGTACGCCGGCGGCTTCCTCAACGGCGGCTTCGCCGCGCTGGACCCGGAGACGGGCAAGAGGGAGGAGTTCCACACGTTCTCCCAGAGCGAGGACATGACCGCCCACGACGGCAAGCTCTACATCGGCGCTTATCCCGAGGCCAGGGTGTACGCCTACGACCCGGCGCTGCCGTGGAACAGCACCGAGTACTCGCCGAGCCCCGAGCCAGGCCCGGCGGCGAACCCGGCCCGGCTGTTCGACCTGGCCGCGGACCAGCAGATCAGGCCGCGGGCTCTGGTGTCGGCGGGCCGCTATCTTGCCGCGGGCACCATGCCCGACCTCGGTCACCTGGGCGGCGTGCTGGCGGTGTGGGATCCGCGGACCGGGACGCTCAAGCACGCGCAGCGCCATGTGGTGAAGGACCAGAGCATCGTCTCCCTCGCCTACCACGACGGCGTGCTCTACGGCGGCACGTCCATCTACAGCGGCCAGTCGGCCACGCCGCCGACGCAGCCGGAGGCCAAGCTGTTCGCCTGGTCGGTGAAGGAGAACCGGCTGCTGTGGGAGATCGTCCCCGCCCCGGGCAAGCCCGCCGTCCCGGCGCTGGCGTTCGACGACCGGGGGCGGTTGTGGGGGATCGCCGGTGGCGAGGTGTTCGCGGTCAGCACGGCCGCCCGCAAGGTGGTCGAACGCGTGACGCTGTCGGGCAGCAAGAGCGCGAGCGGGCAGCTCGCCTTCAACCGGCGCGATCACGTCCTGTACGGCGCGCACGCCGGCCAGTACGTCTTCTCCCTCGACCCGCGGACCGGGCGGCACACCGTGCTGCGGCAGGGACCCGTGCACCAGCTCGCGGTGCACGGGTCCGGGGACGTCTACTTCGCCGAGGGACCGCGCCTGTTCCGGCTGACCGGTCAGCAGACGCGGTAGGTGTAGAAGTTCTCGAAGCGTGACAGGTAGAGGTGGCCGTCGGGACCGAGGGTCAGGTTGGAGATCGGGCGGGCGATGAGCGCGAGCGCCATCGTCCCCGGATCCATCCGGTACGCCTTCCCCTGCACCTTGCCCCACAGGAAGCCCTTGTGGAAGACGAGGTGGGTGTCCAGCCAGACCTGCGTGGCGCTGGACCAGGGATAGGTCTGGTGCTTGACGCTCCTGACGGTCCGTCCGCTGGCCGGGTCCAGCTCGAACAGGGTGTCCGGGGTCAGCCCCCACAGCCGCCCGGCGCCGTCGAAGGCGATCGAGCCGAGCGCCAGGTCGCCGGGCACGGGAGTGGTCTGCCAGAGGAGCGAGTCCGTGGCGATGTCGTACGCGAACGCCACGGCCTCGCCCCGCGGCGTGCTGGTGCCGCCGAAGGCCGAGGTGGCGCCGTAGACGATCCCGTCGCGGTAGGCCAGCCCGATGATGCTGTGGCCCGGGATGATGTCCCGTCTGATCACCGTGCGCCCGGTGGCGGGATCGAGCAGGCCGAGCGCGCCGCCATGGGTGCCGGACTTGGGCACCGTGCCGAACGCCAGCCAGTCGCCCGCGGAGATCATCGCGAAGGGCCGGTCCTGCTCCTGGCCGCCGAGGTCGAGGAGCAGCCTGGGCGCGGTCCCGTCGAACTCGTAGATCCGCGCGCCGGGGTAGACGCCGAGGTAGAGCTTGCCCTTGTGGGTGACGATGCCCTCGCTCTGGCCGACGTTCGGCCAGTACGCGGACTCACCGGTGGCGGGATCGTAGGCGGCCAGGCCCCCGGTGAAGAAGCCGCCCGCGTAGATCCGGCCGTCGGGGCCCGCGCCGAGTGAGCGGATGCTGACGGGCTGGCCGGTCAGCGTGCCGTCGAGCAGCCGGCTCTGCCCGGTCTTGCGGTCGAAGTGCCAGATGCGGCCGGTGGAGCTGGTGCCGACGAGCGTGTGCCCGAGCCAGCCGAGCGTGCGAGCGGCGCCTTCGCCGTACTCGGTGAAGCCCAGCTTGGTGATCTTCCCGGTCTCGAGGTCGTACTTGGCGAGTTCGCTGTTCTGGAACAGGTAGAGGTCCTGGCCGTGCCTGCCGCCGCCGACGGTGAGGCTGTCGACGTCCGGCACGACGTCCTTCCACTTGCGTTCGTCCAGGTCGTACACGCCCATGGGGTTGGTTCCCGTGGAGGTGCCGAAGCGGACGAGCAGGTGGCGTCCGGCCACGTCCACGTCGTAGGCGTAACCGCTGCCCTCGATCGGCGGGTCGATCACCCGCTGGAGCGTGCCGTCGGGGGAGAGCACCGCGACCTTCATGCTGACGGCGCCGACGCCGGCGTACACGGTGCCGTCCTCGCCCACGGCGAGGTCCCTGACGAACTGGTCGCCCGGGACCGGGCTGCCCAGGTCGGTGTACCGGCCGGTCGCGGTGTCGTAGCGGAAGAGCTTGCCCGTGGGCGAGGTGCCCCCGTAGACGGCCGAGCCGTCGGGGGCGGCGGCGACGGTCCAGATGAACGTCTCGGTCGCGATGGGGATGCCGAGCTCGCTCACGTGGTCGGTGGACGGGGTGTAGCGGAAGAGGCGGCCCATCGCCCCGGCCGTGGCGTTGTAGCTGCCCACGTACACCGAGTGGTCCGGGGCGACGGTGACGGCCCAGGAGCCGAGGGCGAGCGGGAGTGGCCGCTCGGCGATCAGACGGCCGTCGCGGGCGTCCCTGATCCCGAGCAGTGCCGGGCCGGAGGCGCTGGAGGTGACGGAGTAGACGCGCGGGCCCTGCGGGTGGGTGGCGTCCAGTGCGGTGCCCGCGGTGGTGGCACCCGTCAGGGGGAGCCTGCCGAGGGTGTGGAAGCCGCATCTCGTGGGCGGGGCTGATGCGGATTCGGCCTGGGCCGGAGCGAAGAGAGATAAGACGATGAGGAGTGCTGCTGCCAAGATGCGCATGTGCGACCTCCGATGGCTGATAACGGCCTTGACCGTAATTGGTCGGCGGCTCCGTGGCAAGATGGGCGGATGGGGCCGGTGCAGATCATCGCGGTGCGACACGGACAGAGCCAGGCCAACTTCGCTCATGAGCAGGCCGGCGACCGGCCGCTCTTCTACGAGCCAGGCGACCACGAGGTCACGCTGACCGAGCTGGGCAGGATGCAGGCCGCCGCGCTGGGCCGGTTACTGGCGGGCATGCCCGCCGCCGAGGTCCCCGAGCTGGTGTGGTGCTCGCCCTACCTGCGGGCGCTCGACACGTGGAAGATCGCGCAGCACGCGTGGGGCGTGGACCCGCTTCCCGTCAGCGTGGACGAGCGCCTCAGGGACCAGGAGGCGGGGGCGTTCGCGCACTACAACCTGCCAGCGATCAGGGAGCGGTTCCCCGAGGAGCTGGCGCGGCGGGAGGAGGAGGGCGCCTACGCCTTCCGGCCGCCCGGCGGCGAGTCCCTGGCGGACGTCGTCGTCCGGCTCAGAGACTTCCTGAAAGATCTGGACGGGCGGGCGGACGGGCGGCGGGTGCTGATCGTCGCCCACGACTCGGTGGTGCTGGGGTTGCGCCACGTCATCGCGGGCGGCCCGGACGCGGAGCTGGCGGCCGTGCTCGCGTTCGCGCCGGTGCTCAACGCGTCCGTCTCCGTCTGGCGCACCGGCGGCGGCCGGTTCGACCTCGTCCGCTTCAACGACGTCGCGCACCTCACGTCCGGATGACGAGATCGGCCCGCTCGCGGGTGCGGTCCGCCGCGAACCACGCCTTCTCGGCCGCGAACCACTCCCGCCACCGCGGCTCCAGCCCGGGCCCGTCCCGCTCCAGCACGCGGGCGAAACGCACCGGCTCCGCCGCCTCCAGCCATACCGCGAACGCCAGCAGGTGGGCCGCCGAGGCGCGGGCCGTGCCGACGCCCTCGATGACGAGGGCCGGCGCGACCGGGACCGTCACCTGCTCGGCGTACTCGCCGCGCACCCAGTCGTACCTGCGGAATCCTCCAGGCTGACCGTGCTGGAGCGGGTGCAGCACCTGCTCCTCCAAAGCGTGGAACCAGTGTCCGGGGCCCTCCTCCCATGGCACGGGGAAGTCGTCGCTGTGGATCACCTGGCACGCGAGCGCCGCCCCCAGCCGCTTCGCGAACGTGGTCTTGCCCGCCCCGGCGGGCCCGTCGACGGCCACCAGGCGGACCGGCCCGCAGGAGGGCGGCAGGCTCCTGATGCGGTCGGCCAGCGAATTCATCGACCCAGGTTAGATGACGGGGGACGGGCAACTGAGAGAATGTTCTTTCGCTCGAACGCACAAGCAGCCCGGACGCACAAGCAGCCCGGACGCAAGCAGGAGGACAACCGTGCTCGGACCCCTCGGTGACATCGTCGTGCTCGACCTGTCCAGGGCCCTGGCCGGGCCGCACGCGGCGCAGATGCTCGGCGATCTGGGCGCACGGGTGATCAAGGTGGAGCATCCGGACGGAGGCGACGAGTCACGCGGATGGGGCCCGCCGTTCGTGGGCCCCGATCAGGATATTTCGACGTATTTTCTGGCGGCCAACCGTAACAAGCAGTCCATCGCCGTCGACATGAAGTCCCCCGAGGGCAAGCAGCTCATCGAGCGCCTCGTCCGCCAGAGCGACGTGCTCGTCGAGAACTTCCGCACCGGCGTGCTCGACCGCCTCGGCTTCTCCGTCGAGCGGCTGCACGAGCTCAACCCGCGCCTGGTCATCCTGTCGATCACCGGATTCGGCCACGACGGCCCGGAGGGCGGCCGGCCCGGCTACGACCAGATCGCGCAGGGGGAGGCCGGGCTGATGTCGCTGACGGGCCCCTCGCCCGACGAGCCGTACCGCGTCGGCGCCTCCATCTCCGACCTGCTGGCCGGCATCCATGGCGCCTACGGCGTGGCGGCCGCGCTCTACGAGCGCGCGCGCACCGGCAAGGGGCGGGTCGTCCGCACCTCGCTGCTGGCCGCCGTCACCGGCGTGCACGCCTACCACGGCACCGCATGGACGGTGGGCGGCCAGGTGCCCGCCGCCAGCGGCAACCACCACGTCTCCATCGCCCCGTACGGCTCCTTCCGCTGCGCCGACGGCATGCTGCAGATCGCCGCCGCCAACGAGGGCCAGTGGCGCAAGGTCGCCACCCTGCTCGGCATCGACCCCGAGACTCCCCGATACGCCACGAACAAAGACCGGCGCGCCCACCGCGACGAGCTGATCGCCGACATGGAGAAGGCCCTGGCCGCCCACGACCGCGCCCACTGGCTGGCCGAGCTGGGTGAGGCCGGAGTGCCGGCCGGTGCGATCAGATCGCTCGACGAGGTCTATACCTGGGACCAGACCCGTTCGCAGGGCCTGGTCGTCGAGGTGGAGCACCCGGTGCTCGGCCGCATCGAGCTGCCCGGGCCGCCGCTGCGCTTCGACGGGCTGACCGAGGTGGAGCACACCGCGCCGCCCCTGCTCGGCCAGGACGGCGACGCGGTGCTGGACTGGCTGGAGGAACGTGAAGGATGATTCACGATCGGTGGCACCGTCTGATGCGCTCGCGCGTCAACATTGCAACATCGGCAGATAATTAGGGAGCGATAGTGAGCCGTCCGGACGCGCGCACACTGATCGAAACGGTCCTCGACCGGGGATCGTGGAAGTCGTGGGACGCGCCGCCCGCCGACCCGGCCGAGCCCGGCTCCTCCTATGCCGACGAGCTGGCCGCCGCCCGCGTCAAGTCCGGCTATGACGAGGCGGTGATCAGCGGCGAGGGGCTGCTCGGCGGTCGCAGGGTGGCCGTCGTGGCGTGCGAGTTCTCGTTCATGGCCGGCTCGATCGGGGTGGCGGCGGCCGAGCGGTTCGTGTCGGCGGTCGAGCGGGCCACCCGCGAGCGGCTGCCGCTGCTGGCCGCGCCCGCTTCCGGGGGCACGCGCATGCAGGAGGGCGCGCTCGCGTTCGTCCAGATGGTGAAGATCACGGCCGCGCTCCAGGCACACCGGCTCGCCGGGCTGCCCTACCTGGTGTATTTGCGGCATCCGACGACGGGCGGGGTGTTCGCGTCGTGGGGATCGCTCGGGCACGTCGCCGCCGCCGAGCCAGGGGCCTTGATCGGGTTCCTGGGTCCGCGGGTGTTCGAGGCGCTGCACGGCTATCCCTTTCCCGACGGCGTGCAGGTCGCTGAAAACCTGCACAGCAAGGGGCTGCTCGACGCCGTGGTCTCGGCCGGCGACCTGCGGGAGATCGCGATCAAGGCGCTGGCCGTGCTGGCCGCCGACCGGTCCGCCGTCGAGGCGGGACCGGCCCCTGAGGAGGACCTGCGGCCGGTGGAGGCGTGGGAGGCGATCACCCGCTCGCGCCGCGACGACCGGCCGGGCGTGCGTGCGCTGCTCAAGCTCGCCGCCACTGACGTGACCCCGCTCAGCGGCACGGGGGAGGGGGAGAACGAGCCGGGGCTGCTGCTGGCGCTGGCCAGGTTCGGCAGCGCGCCGGCCGTGGTGCTCGGCCAGGACCGGCGGGTCCAGCGGGCCAGCTCGCCGCTCGGCCCGGCGGGGCTCCGGGCGGCCAGGCGCGGCATGCGGCTGGCCGCCGAGCTGGGCCTGCCGCTGATCACCGTGGTCGACACGGCCGGAGCCGACCTGTCGAAGGCGGCCGAGGAGGGCGGGCTGGCCGCCGAGATCGCCCGTTGCCTGGCCGAGCTCGTCATGCTCGACGCGCCGACCGTCTGCCTGCTGCTCGGTGAGGGCGCGGGCGGCGCGGCGCTGGCCCTGCTGCCCGCCGACCGGGTGCTCTGCGCGCAACACGCCTGGTTGTCGCCGCTGCCGCCCGAGGGCGCCTCGGCGATCCTCTACCGTTCGGTCGACTTCGCTCCCGAGATCGCCCAGGCGCAGCGCATCCGCGCCACCGACCTGCGGCACGACGGCATCGTGGACCGGGTCATCCCGGAGCTGCCGGACGCCGCGTACGAGCCGAGGCAGTTCTGCGAGCGGGTCGGGCGGGCGCTGGAGCACGAGATCGCGGGATTGCTGGCGATGAACCCGGCGGACCGTCTCGCGGCCCGCCAGGCCCGCTACCGCACCATGGGTCAGCGGTAGGTCCACACCTCCTTGCCGTCGGCGTCATAGCCCGTGAGGGTCGCTCCCTCGCCGAAGTCGGTTCCCTTGGGCGTCACGCCCGCGAACAACGTCACGCCCTGCCCCCAGGGATCGGGCACGGCCGCGGCTGTGGCGGTCCCGCCGACCTTCAGGGTCATCACGACCTTGGCCGTGCCGGCGGGCGCGTAGCCGTACCAGGCGTTGTCGCCGTGGCTCCAGTACGCCGGCCGCCGGGCGTCGAACTGCTCGCTCAGCTTCGCGCCGGGGACCGGCCCGGGAAGGGCCGGCACCATCTCGCCGTCCTCCCAGAAGGCCATGCAGCTTCCGCTCAGGAGTGCCGTGATGTTCTCGGGCAAGGCGAGTCGGTCGGACGCGGACGAGGCGACCTGCCTGCCACAAGCCTTGTCGAAGGTGGCGACCGGCCGGGCCGCCTGGCCCTGGACCTTCAGGATGTAGCCCCCGACCTGGGCGTCGAGCGGCACCGAGGCGTGCCAGACCCGCAGCGGGGCGCCCTCGCCGCGCAGGAACTCGGCCCGCACCCGCCGCCCGTCGGCGAGCACCGCCTCGACCCACTCCCAGTCGTCGCGGGCCGGGCCGAAGTGGATGACGGCTCCCGGCTCCGGCAGGTAGGCGGTCGTCGACTGGACCGGGAAGGAATGCTCCTGGCCGGTGGCGGCGCACCACATCATACCCCGGTCGGCCGGTGAGGCGCCTCCGGACGCGCAGAACATCTGCGGGTCGCCGTCGTGCTGGGAGAACCAGACGCGCATCGGCCGGCCGGAGCCCTCGGTGCCGGGGACGGCCATCACGGGGCCGATCGTCCGGGTGTCCGGGCCGGGGTTCTCCCTGGACGGTTCCTCATGCCGCCAGATCTCCTTGCCCGTGGTGTCGTAGGCGACCGCGCGGTAGCCCTGGTACCCGTCGCCGTCCACGCCGGCGTCGGCGAACAACACGATGCCCAGGCCCCACGGATCGGGCCGGGTCTCCAGGCTGGTGGTGCCCCCGCCGCTGACGGACACCTCGACCCTGGCCACGCCGTCCCGGGCGTAGCCGGTGATGACGTCGTCGCGCACGTTCACGATCACCGGCGCGTCCCGTGTGGTCGCCAGGCCCCCGCCGAGGTGCGCGCCGTTCCGCGACCAGTTCAGCTCGGCGCCGTCCTTCGTCCGGTGCGGCCGCACGGTGATGCCGTCGGACAGCTCCATGGCCGGGCCCATCGCCGGCCCGGACGGCGGCGAGAGCATGTCGCGGGACGATCGCGCGATGCTCCTGCCCTGCTCGTCGGCGTACTCGACGCTGGTCATCGCGTCCTGGGCCGGATAGGTCACCGTCCAGATCCGGTACGGCGCCCCCTCCGGGGTCACCAGCGTGCCCGTGATCTTCCGCCCGGACGTCGTGATCCCGGTGACGGCGCCGATGTTCCGCGTCGCCACGCCCCAGTCCAGTGCTGTCGCCGCCCCGTCGCGCAGGGTGCTGCCCGAGAACCAGACGTCCCACTGCTCCGGCACGTCCGAGCAGCCGCCGTACGGGTTCCCTGCGGCCCGCTCCGCGATGTAGCAGACCTCGGGATAGCCCGCCCGCGCCTTGGCGAACCAGAGCCGCAGCGGCTTGCCCTCGGTCGGATTCTCCACGGTCACCTGCTCGCCGGCGGGCGTACGATCACGCATGAGCTCCCGGTAGATCGCGTCAGGGTCGGCCGCGGTGTTCCTGCCCAGGCCCCCGTTGAGCAGGACGGGAACGAACACGGCCAGCAGCGCCGCGGGCAGCGCGGCCACGAGGAGCCGGCCGGGGCGGCGGCGCGGCCGGCGGGCGAGCACCCGCGCCCAGGCGTCCGGGCTCGCCTCGTAGGTCCGGGCGCGCGCGTCGAACGCGGCGCGAAGGCGCTCTTCCAGCTGGTCCATCACGCGTCCTCCTCCTTCAGCGCCTTGCCGAGGGCGGCAAGGGCCCTGCTGGCGTGCGTCTTCACCGAGCCGGGCGACACGCCCATGGCGTCGGCGATCTCGCGTTCGGACAGGTCCAGCCAGTAGCGCAGGACCAGGGCCTCGCGCTGGCGGCGCGGCAGGCGGTCGACGGCGGCGAGCAGCTCGCGGTGCTCCTCGGCGACGAGCACGTCGTGCTCGCTGCTGCGCGCCGGTTCAGGGGGCTCGGGGCGGCGCAGCCGGACGAGCCTGAGGTGCCGCAGCCGGTTGCGCGTCAGATTGCAGACGGTCGCGCGCAGGTAGGCCAGCGCGGCCCCGTCGTCGCGCAGCCGCCTGGTGTGCAGCCGGGCGAACGCCTCCTGGGCGATGTCCTCGGGGTCGTCGGCGCCGAGCAGGCCCGCCAGGCGTACCAGGCCTTGGTATTGGGCGGCGAATAACTCGGCGAACGACGGCTGCGCCATGGTCGCTGTGTCGATCACACTTCAGAGACACACGAGGCGCGTGCCGGTTGACTAAGGAACCGGGATACGTTCGACCCGGATGGAGAAGACCTCCTCGCGGGGCACCACAACCTCGTAGGCGCCGTGATCCACCATCCAGTAGCCCAGGGCCTCCGCCTTCATCCCGCTGTGCCCGGTGTAGGCGATGTGCAGCCCGTCCTCGTCCTCGTCCAGCACGATGCACGGCTCCCCGCCGAACGCCCCCACCGTGCGGATCAGGACCAGCCACTCCACCTCGGACCTGGCCACCGTGCGCCGCCAGTAGCCGGCCGCCGGCTCGAAGCCCTCCAGCTCGGCCTCGCTGAACAACACCACCTGGTCGTTGTCGGGTCCGAGTGCGGCGGGCAGGGTCCGCTCGCCGTAGCGGGCCACGAACCCCGACGCCACCGGCGTGATTTCCGCGCTCATGCGGCCGGCCGCCAGGTCAGCCCGTCGTATTCGGCGAAGGGCCGCTCACCGTCCCGGGTGACGTGCACGATCTCCGCCCCGGCCGGGATCGGCATCGGAACGGTGTGGAACTGCGGCACCACGTGGTCGGGCGAGGTGGTGAACCCGTTGCCGGCGAACGGCGGCGCGTCGCTCCAGTCGCCTCCCATGTGGGGCCCGTACGGCACCGCATAGGTGTCCACGTCGCGGGCGAACCACCGCATCACGTAAAGCTCGGGCACCTCGGCGAACAACTCCGATCCGTCGAACGACAGGTCGAGCCCCCAGTAGAGCCCCTCGGGCGTGGTCAGCCTGACGCAGTCCTGCACCCGATAGACGTAGCCGGAGATCACCGTGCGCTTGCCCGACAGGTATGGCACAAGCAGACGCGGCGGGATCACCTTCTGCATCTGCGTTCCGCTCACGGTACTACTTTACGATCGGTTGACCCCTACAAAACCCGGTGTTCCAAGCACGGGAGCGTGGCCCGGGCCGTGGCGGTCCATTCCTGGTCCACCCGCACGACCTGTACGCCGGGCGCGGTGCCGAGATCGGCGCGGACCACGCCCAGCGGATCCACCAGCATGCTGCGCCCCACGCCGTAGCCGTCGGACGACTCGGCCGGGTTGGGCGCCTGGCCGACGGCCGCGGTCCACATCGTGTTCTCCAGGGCCCGCGCCCTGACGAGGGTCACCCAGTGGTCCTCCTTCAGCGGCCCCGACCCCCAGGCCGCGATCACCGCGAACAGCTCCGCGCCCTTGTCGACCAGCGCCCTGGCCATCTCGGGGAAACGGATGTCGTAGCAGGTGATCAGGCCCACCCTGAGCCCGGCCAGGTCCACGACGACCGGCTCGGCCCCGGGCGCGACCAGGTCCGACTCCTTCGCGCCGAACGAGTCGAACAGGTGGATCTTCCGGTACGCCGCCGTGATCGAGCCCCGGCCGTCGATGGCCACCGCCGTGTTGTGCACACGCCCCTCGCCCGGCTCGAAAACACCGGCGATCACCGCCGTGCCGTGCTCGCGTGCCGCCTCCGCCAGGCCCGACACGAACGGCCCGTCCAGCGGCTCGGCCAGGCTCGTGATGCGCCGCCCGTACCGGGTCAGCGTGGCCTCGGGGAAAATGGCCAGATCGGCCCCTTCGGCCCGGGAGAGCGCCTCCCTGGCCCTCTTGAGATTCGTCGACGGATCAGGAGACACCGGGATCTGGCAGAGGGCGATTGTGGTCACGGCCCGACTCTAACCTGTTAGGCACCAGTCGAAACCAGGTCAGGCACCGCCAAACCCACTCGAGCGGGCCGTACCTGAACCGCGCCAGCCACCACCGGCTGAACACCACCTGCGCGGCCACGGTCACCAGCGCCACGGCCACCACCGACCAGCGGGTCGGGTCGGGCTCCCGCAGCGAACCGGTCAGGACGATCACCGCGGTGCCCGAGACGTAGTTCGTCAGCGCCATCTTCCCCAGGGGCTCCAGCACCGCCGACAACGACGGCCGCAGCGCCAGCAGCAGCCCCAGCGAGTACGCCGCCGCCCCGGCCAGCGCGGCCATGCTGTAGGCGAGCCACTCGTTGGTGAGGTCCCACGCGGCCGTCAGCAGCGCGGTGGCCATCGCCGCCGCCGCGAACCCCGGCAGCAGCAGCCACCTGGGCGGCCGCAGCTCCCACAGGGCCATGCCGACCAGGAAGAGGCCGGGGATCAGCAGCGGACCTCCGCCCACCATCAACGCCCACGCGAGCGCCGCCAGCCCCAGCAGCAGCACCGGCATCCCCGGCGCCAGGAACGAGGCGGGCAGCAGCACCACCGCCCCGTAGAAGGCGTAGTCGGTCAGTACCTCGCCCTTGTAGAAGGTGTGCTGGACCAGCCCGATGCAGAACAGCCAGAACAGCCGGCTCAGCAGCGCCCACCGGCTGTTGCCGCGCAGGAAGAGCATGAAGCTGATGCCGAACAGCAACGAGAAGATCGGATAGAACCGGCTCTGGAAGAACGCCTCGATGGTCCAGTCGAGGGTGTTCGGCGGCTCGTGGGGGGTGTGCTGCCAGGTGTTGACCAGCATGATGCCGCCCACCGCGAAGCCGCGGAGGGCGTCGAGCTCTCGGATACGTGTCATAGGACCCAGGTGAACCACCATACGAGGAATCCGCCGCTGATGACGGTTGCGGTGATCTGTGGCCATCGGCGGTCGCGGAGCAGCACCGCCGTGGTCAGTACGGCCGACGCGACCGCGATCCAGGTGTACATGTCCACCACGCCGGGGACGCCGACGGCCAGGGCCGTCGCGTTCCTGGCCGCCTGGCCGTACACGGACTGCGTCACCAGCCCGGCGAACGCCACGCCGGCCAGCCCGCCGAACGCCGCCAGCGACCGGCCCTTCAACGCACCCGTCACCAGCTGGACCAGTGCCGCGAGCGCGAACAGCGCGAACGGCGCGGCCAGCCAGGGCGAACGGGAGATCTGGTACGGAGCGCCGGTCACGTGCAGGTCGCCAGGCCGGTCGGCGTCGTCCAGGCAGGGCGCGGCGGTGTTGGCGGCCGGGTCGGCCACGAACCCGGCGATCTTCCTCCGGGCGCATTCACTGGTGAGGAAGACGGCGTGCGCGGCGCCGGGGATCTCGGCGAAACGGCCGGTGGGGAGCGCCTCGGCGGCGGGCCTGCTGGTCCTGGGCGGGGTGGTGGGGTCGTACTGGCCGCCGAGCACGTACACCGGGGCCTTGGGGACGCTGCCGACCGGCGTGGACTTGGGGAGCCGCCACGCGTCGCACACCGCTTTGTCGGCGTTCACGGTGAATAGCCGGGACTTGGCGGTGAAGGTGTTGAACGGGACCTCGTCCTGGCACTGCACCGCGTGATACAGCCCGAACGCGTGCGACGTCAGCCCCTCGCCCACGGCGTCCGCCAGCGGTCGCAGCAGCTCGTCGTGCCCGCCGGCCAGCGCGGGGACCAGCGTCGGCGCCACCGCGGCCACGTCCGCCTCGTGCAGCGCCTCCGCCATGATCGTGGCCACGTCGTCGCCGGTCATCCGCGCCGTGAACCCCCTGCCGAGCACCGGGTCGGCGACCGGCACCCGCGCCGGTGAGGCGTTCAGCCTGGCGGTCGTGGCCGCGGCTTCGTCCCCTACGCCGAGCAGGGTCATCGTGTCCGCGAGGTTGCGGTCGGCGTCGTCGTACCAGGTGACGCGCTCCGGCAGGAATGAATCCAGCACCACCGAACGGGTGCCCTTCTGGTCGGCCGCGGCCACGTCCAGCATGACCCGCGTCGAGTAGCTGACGCCGAACAGGTTCCACGACTCGTAGCCGAGCTCCCCGCGTAACGCGACGACGTCGGCCGCGATCTCCTTCGTGTTGTACCCCCGCAGGTCGACGCCCTGCTCGCGGAGCCGGTCGCGGCACGTGACGGCGGCCGCCCCCACGTCGGCGGGCGGCGTGCGAAGCTGCCCGAGCAGCGCCGCGGCCGTCTCGGGGCAGCCCAGGGCCGGCTCGGAGTACGGGCCGCCGCGCTGCTCGATCGTCACCACGTCACGGTCCGGGAACATCTGGCTCAGGAAGCCGGTGAGCTGGATCGACGCCGACCCCGGGCCGCCGCTCATGTACACGACCGGATCCGGCTTGTGCCCTCTCACGGTCGAATGGCGCACGGCGTAGCCGACCTTGATCTTCCTTCCGGGTGCGTCCCTGCGCTCAGGCACGGTGAGGAAACCGCAGGTCGTGCGGGGCGGCATGGCGACCGGGCAGTCGCGTGACCCGGGCACGGCGGACTGTGGGGTGAAGGTCATGACGGGAGGCGCGGACAGGGCGAGGGCGAGCACGACCCGAGTGATCACGGGAGGAAGACTAATAGTCTGACGGTGTGACGGAACCTCTTGTGGCCAGGATGCGCGCCTTCGGGACGACGATTTTCGCCGAGATGAGCGCGCTCGCCGTTCAGACCGGATCGATCAACCTCGGTCAAGGTTTCCCCGACACCGACGGACCTGCGGCGATGTTGGATCGCGCGATGCAGGCGATCATGTCGGGCGCCAACCAATACCCCCCTGGGCCAGGGATGCCGGAGCTGCGCCGCGCGGTCTCCGAGCACCGGGCCGAGCACTACGGACTGTCCTACGACCCCGCCGGCGAGATCCTCGTCACGGTGGGCGCCACCGAGGCCATCGCGGCCAGCGTGTTGGCGCTGTGCGAGCCGGGCGACGAGGTGATCGCGTTCGAGCCCTACTACGACTCCTACGCCGCCTCGATCGCGCTGGCCCAGGCCCGGCTGGTGGCCGTCACGCTGCGGCCGGTCGCGGGCCGTTTCACGTTCGACCCGGACGAGCTGCGTGCCGCCGTCACGCCGCGTACCCGCGCCATCCTGGTCAACTCTCCGCACAACCCGACGGGGACCGTGTTCACCCGCTCCGAGCTGACCGTCATCGCCGAGCTGTGCAGGGAGCACGACCTCGTCGCGATCACCGACGAGGTGTACGAGCACCTGACGTTCGACGGGGTCGAGCACATTCCGCTGGCCACGCTGCCCGGCATGCGGGAGCGCACCGTGCTGATCTCCTCGGCGGGCAAGACGTTCTCGGTGACCGGTTGGAAGACCGGGTGGGTGTGCGCGCCGGCGCCGCTGGTCACGGCGGTGCAGACGGTCAAGCAGTTCCTCACGTTCACCGCGAGCGCCCCGTGGCAGCTGGCGGTCGCGTACGGGCTGCGGCATGAGCTG
This sequence comes from Nonomuraea polychroma, assembly GCF_004011505.1. Lineage (NCBI taxonomy): Bacteria > Bacillati > Actinomycetota > Actinomycetes > Streptosporangiales > Streptosporangiaceae > Nonomuraea > Nonomuraea polychroma. The sequence goes on along the minus strand of NZ_SAUN01000001.1, from coordinate 6,099,360 downwards.
GAGTGGGTGGCCGCGCTGCGCGCCGGGCTCCAGGACAAGCGCGACCGGCTCATGGAAGGGCTGGCGGCGGCCGGGTTCGAGGTGCTCAAGCCGGCGGGCACCTACTTCGTGCAGACCGACATCAGGCCGCTCGGGTTCACCGACGGGCTGGAGCTGACCAGGCGGCTGCCGGAGCTGGCCGGGGTGGTGGCGATCCCCACCCAGGTCTTCTACGAGCACGCCGAGCGCGGGCGGCACTTCGTCAGGTTCGCCTTCTGCAAGAAGGAGGAGGTCATCGACGAGGCGGTGACCAGGCTCAAGCGTCTCTCGGGAGCCTGAGCCTCACTCCCGCCCGGCCTTGTCGTCGAGCGGAGTGAGCGCGGCCGTGGCCTCCGCGTGCTCCATCCCGGTCGCCTGCAGCAGATCCACGACCACGGACCGCAGCTGGGCGATGATCACATGGGCTGAGAAGCCCAGCTGCTCCGGCCGCTCGCGTGCCGCCACCGCCAGCAGCGCCTGCTGCGCCAGCGTCGGCTCCCGCCCCGCCCCCAGCTCCAGCTGCAGCAGCAAGGCCGCCTCCGACACCTCACGCATCGCCTCGGCCAGCGCCGCCGGGGGCGGGCTCGCCTCTCCGAGCGAGGCCAGCGTGCGCCGGCTCAGCACCCGGGCGTTACGCAGGGCCAGGTCGACGGGCTGGGCGGCGGTCTCGTACCGGGCCAGGCGGGCCCGCCGGTGCCAGTGCAGGGGCGAGATCATGGTGATCTCCTTGCTGGTCTCCAGCGCCTGCTCGAACTCCTCCACCGCCGCCTGCGTGCCGCGCGCCTCCTCCAGCGCCTCCGCGGCGAGGTCCACGTCCCGCTTCTCGATGGCCTCCGCGGCCCGTTCCAGCACCGTGGACAGCGCGTCGAGCACCCCCGACAGGTGCTTGGCCGCGATCGCGAAGGGGCTCGCGGGCAGCAGCGCGACAGCCGCGATGCCGATGAGGCCGCCGGTCAGCGCGTCGAGCATGCGGTCCAGCCCGCCTGCGCCCGCTCCTGGCACCAGCGTGGCGACCAGCACCGCCGACGACCCGGCCTGGGCCACGAACAACGCGCCGCTGTCCAGCAGTCCCGCGATGGTCATCGCCAGCGCCACCACCAGTGCGATCTGCCATGGGCCCGAGCCGATCCAGGACACCAGCAGGTCGCCCACGCCGACGCCGAGGCTGACGCCCACGACGAGCTCGACGACTCGCCGCAGCCGCTGTCCGAGACCGATGCCCACGCAGATCAGCACGGAGATCGGCGCGAAGAACGGCTGCGGGTGGCCGAGCAGCTCCCTGGCGATGACCCAGGCCAGCGCGGCGCCCACAGCGCACTGCGCGATGGACGGCACGATGAGGCCGAACGTGCTCAGCCGGTCCTTCACATGATCGCTGAGCCAGGTTCGCACGCTTCTACCTTGGCGGATCTTTGTGACATTAAGGTCACGTTCCCTCGGAAAAGTCCTTTTCGGTGAAGGCGTCCAGCGGCGGCAGCGCGACCACGGCCTCTTCACGATCGGCGCCGGTGGCCTGCAACATATCCACGATGATCGACCGGACCTGCGCGATCATCACGTCCGCCGAGAACCCCCACCGCTCGGCGCCCTGCCGCGACGCCACCGCCATGATCGCCTCATGGGCCTTTTCCGGCGTGCGGCCCTCCGCCAGCTCGTCTCTGAGCAGCAGCGTGGCGTCGGCCAGCGCGCGCAGCGTCTCAGGCAGCCAGGGCGGCAGCGCGCTGGAGCCGTCGAGCGCCACAATGGCCCGCCTGGCCAGCACCCTGGTGTTCCGCAGCGCGTGGTCGAGCGGCACGGCGGCCTTCTCGTACCCCTCCAGCCTGGTACGGCGGTGCCGGTGCAGCGGCGAGATGGTGGCGATCTCCCGGCTGGTCTCCAGCGCCTGCTTGAACTCCTCCACGTTCGTCTGGCTGCCCCGCGCGGCATCAAGCGCCTCGGCGGCCAGGCTCGACTGGGACTTCTCGATGGCCTCCGCGATGCCCCGCAGGGCGTCGGCGAGCGCGTCGAACATCCCCGCCGCGTGCCGATGCGCCAGCGCCGACGGGCTGGCGGGCAGCAGCGCCACCGCGGCCAGCCCCATGAGACCGCCCACCAGAGCGTCGACCATCCGGTCGATCCCTCCCGTGCCGCTCGGCGGCAGCAAGGTCGCCACCAGCACCGCCGAGGAGCCGGCCTGCAGCACGATCAGAGAGCCGCTGTCGAGCAGCACCGCGACCGCCATCGCCAGCGCCACCACCAGCGCGATCTGCCACGGGCCCGAGCCGATCCAGGACACCAGCAGGTCACCCACGCCGACGCCGAGGCTGACCCCGACGACCAGCTCGACGACCCGCCGCAGCCGCACACCGAGTCCCACGCCGATGCACACGACGACCGCGATGGGAGCGAAGAACGGGCGGCTGTGCCCGAGCAGGTCCTTGGCGACGAGCCAGGCGAGAGCGGCGGCCACGGCGCACTGGCCGATCGGCGGCGCCATCAGCCGCAGTCTGCTCAGGCGCTCGTGTACGTGCATCTCGACCACGCCTCTACCCTTGCCCCTGCGGGTAACACGCGCGTTACGGCGCGGTGAGGCGGTCGTTCACGAAGTCGTCGACCGCCAGCAGGAACGCCCGGCGCGCCGTCACGTGGACGAGGTGCCCGGCCTCGATCGTCACCAGTCTGGCCCCCGGAATCCGCGCAGCCGTCCCGGCGGCGTCGAACGGGCTCGCCGCCCCTCCCGAGATCACCAGCGTCGGCGCGGTGATCCCGGCCAGCCCCGCCAGCCAGCCCGGATCCGGATCGAGGAACTGACGCTCGGTGTCGTGCATCATGCGCCAGTCGAACCCGGTGGAGCCGTCGTCCACGATGGGGGGCCGGTCCTTGAACGGCAGCGGCGGCGGCACGTCCTCCAGCACGAGCCGCTCGACGCGGCCGGGATGGGTCATGGCCAGCTGGTAGGCCACCATGCCGCCCAGCGAGTGCCCGATCACCGTTGCCGGTTCCGCCGTCAGGTGATCGAGCAGGCCCGCGATGTCCTGGGCCATGTCCGGCAGCGCGTACGCGCCCGGGTAGTCGCTGGCCCCATGTCCCCGCAGGTCCGGGACGAGCACGTGGTGGCGGGCCGCGAAGTGCTGGGTGATGCCGTTCCAATCGTTGTGGTTCGCGCTGCGGCCGTGGATCAGCAGCAGCGGGGGAGCGGCGGGATCACCTTCCTCCCGGTAGACGAGCTTGATCCCGTTGACGTGTGCTTCGCGAATCACGCGTTTAGATTACGTTGAGGCCGCCCGGCAGTCCCCGACCGTGGCGCTCAGCGCACCTTGACATGGCAGGCGGGGTTCATGGGCAGACATTGCCCATGAACCCCGCTGACCGGCTCGGTTAGCGTCACGAACGGGCGCAGAGGAAAGGGACGTCGCATGCCGGAACCGATCGAAGTACGCAAGGTGCCGATCGAGAGCGTCACCGACGCCTCCGGGCTGTCGCGGCTCATCGCCGACGGCGTCATCGAGGCGGAGCGGGTGCTGGCCGTCATCGGCAAGACCGAGGGCAACGGCGGCGTCAACGACTACACCCGCATCCTGGCCGACCGCGCCTTCCGCGAGGTGCTGGCCGAGCATGGGCACCCGGCGCCGGAGAGCGTGCCCCTGGTGTGGTCGGGCGGCACCGACGGCGTGCTCAGCCCGCACGCCACCATCTTCGCCACCACCGCGAACGCCCCCGCCTCCGAGGAGCCGCGCCTGTCGGTCGGGGTGGCGATGAGCGAGGTCATCCTGCCCGAGGACATCGGCCGTCCGGCCATGGTGGAGAAGGTCGCCGCCGGGGTACGCGAGGCCATGAAGATCGCCGGCATCGACGACCCGCGTGACGTCCACTACGTACAGACGAAGACGCCGCTGCTCACCCTGGCCACCATCACCGACGCCAAGAGCCGCGGCCAGGACACCGCCATCGAGGAGACCGGCCCCTCCATGGACCTGTCGAACTCGACCACCGCCCTCGGCATCGCCGTGGCGCTCGGCGAGATCGACATGCCGCGCGCCGACCAGATCCACAAGGACCTGTCGCTGTACTCCTCGGTGGCCTCCTGCTCGTCCGGGGTGGAGCTGGACCGGGCGCAGATCGTGCTGGTGGGCAACGTGCGGGGGATCGGCGGACGCTACCGCATCGGCCACAGCGTCATGAAGGACGCCCTGGACGCCGACGGCATCTGGGAGGCCATCAGGGACTCCGGACTGCCGCTGCCCGAGCGGCCCCATCCGTCGGACCTGGGCGGCCGGCTGGTGAACGTCTTCATGAAGTGCGAGGCCGATCCGTCGGGGCGGGTGCGAGGGCGGCGCAACATCATGCTGGACGACTCCGACGTGCACTGGCACCGCCAGATCAAGGCGGCCGTCGGCGGGGTCGCGGCCTCGGTCACGGGCGACCCCGCGGTGTTCGTCTCGGTGGCCGCCGTGCACCAGGGCCCGTCGGGAGGCGGCCCGGTGGCGGCCATCTCCGACCTCGGGTAGCGGCAATGCGGCCCGCCGCCGGGCCGAGGCTCGGCGCAGGTAGACTCAAATGCTGTGCCCAGCATTCCGCAGCCACTCGACCCCGGCGACGACGGCCGCGCCGCGCCCGCGGTGGCCGCCGCTCTCGCCGCCTACCAGGCGGGCACGGCCGAGCCCACTGACGTGCTCAACGCCCTCACCGGCGCCAGGCTCCTGGTGCCCGTCGTCGCCCTGCTGACCGAGTCCGAGGTCGGCGCGCACGGGCTGCGGCAGGAGAAGGAGAGCGAGATGGCCCTGCCCAAGCTCGTCGGGCAGGACGGCAGGCAGGCGGTGCTGGCGTTCACCGGGGCGGAGGCGCTGGCCGGCTGGCGGCCGGACGCGCGGCCGATCCAGGCCACCACGCTGCAGGTGTGCCGGGCCGCCGTGCAGGAGCAGGCGGCGGCGGTCGTGGTGGACGTGGCAGGGCCGGTGCAGTTCGTGATCGAGGGTGCGGTGCTGGAGGCGCTGGCGGCGATCGAGTCCGGCACCGCCGACCGGCTCGAGCGCGCGACCGTGGCCACAGTGGAGCCGGTACGCAGGCGCCGCTGGTTCTCCCGGCGCTGAGCCGGGGACGCGTCGGTTCCCCCGGCGATGGACCGGGTCAGGGCACGGACGAGCGGCGCCGTTCCCAGGTGTCCGCCGCGCGGTTCGCCAGAGCGTGCAGGAGATTGACGGTCACGACCGCCGGCGCCACCACCGCCACGAATCCGTCCAGCGACCGCTCGAACACCAGCGCCAGGATCACGGCCGTGACCCCGTTCTGCTGCGCAAGTGCCAGGCGCACCCGGTCGATCACCGGCAGTCCCCAGGTCAGCGCCGCGGCAGCGAGCACCTGGGCGCAGAACGCCACCGCCCCCAGCAGCATGCCCTCGGCCGGCGCCATCCCGTTCACCAGCAGCATCCCCATGAGGAAGGCCGCAAGCGGGAACGCCACCGCCACCGCCTGCGCCAGCCGCCGCCCGTCGGGCAGCCGCAGGAACAGCCCGATGATCGCCACCGCCAGCATCAGGAACGTCCACGCGCCCACGAGCACCGCGGCGACGGCCGCCGTGTTGATCAGCCAGGCCGGGCCGCGCCGCACCAGCCGCCACACCGCGTACGCCACCGCGGCGAACAACGCGTTCCATCCCAGATCGGCCAGATGGGACACGGAGATCCCGTCGGACGAGAACGCCAGCGTGGCCGCGTACACCGACAGGACCACCGTCACCGGATCGTCGAACGATGCCCACGCCGCCAGGATCGTGCGGGCCTTGGGCGAGAGCCGCGAGTCGCCCATGACGGACGCCACGGACAGCGGGTCGATCTGCGCCACCGCCACCGCGAGCACCACCGCGAGTGGATCGCCGGTGAACAGGTAGAGGACGCTCGCGATGAGCGCCGCCTTCAGCACCACCCCGACCGTGACCGCCGCCACGATCAGCCGGGCATGGGCGCGTGCGACGGCCCTGTCGATGTCGTGCGTGCTCCCGTACAGGCCGATGGCCAGCAGCAGCTGACTGGCGAGCAGGTACGTCTCGGACGTCTCCAGATCGGCGATGCCGGTGAGCCGTGCGGTGCCCCATCCTGCGAGCAGGACGAGGATCAGGAGCCAGACTCGGGCCACGGCTCGTCTTTCTTGATCGCCCGGATGTTCCCGGCTCCGGGCTCGGGGCGGGCTCGCTGGTTGATCGGCGGAAGCGTGAAATGGCCGCGGATCAGGTCCACCAGCTTGGCCATCTTGTCGTCGGCGACATCGACCTTGCGCTGGTCCAGGGTGACGCCGATGAGGTAGCGGCCGTGGTCGACCCAGTAGTGGAAGAGAGCGCCGCGCTCGACGTCCAGCACCGTCCTGATCACCGTGCCGCTCTCCAGGAACCGCAGGTGCGTGTCGAGCCGGTGACCGAGCCAGTCGAGCTGGCGGCCCAGCCGGAGGTACGTGATCCGCCGCTCCTCGGGCGTGGTCGCGTGGAAGAAGTGCCGCAGGTCGGCATCGTCGAGCACGTCGGTGTAGAACGCGCAGCCCTCCGGCCCGAAGTAGGCCACGAAGTGCAGGTCCTCCTGGTCGATCACAGACACGCAGCTGGCGAGTGCCTTTTCCAGGGCGTTGCTGATCTCCGGCTGGGTGCGGATGAGGATTTCGGACTCGCCGATGACCTTACGCTTCGTGGTCGTCGGAGACGGCACGGCCGTGGCCTCGAGGTGCGGCACGTAAAGACCGCGCCGAAACTGTAACAGCAGGTATGAGCCGGTCAGCGCGGTGAACGCGGCGATCCCGATCAGCGACAGGCCCAGCAGCTCGCCGGAGATGCTCCGGTTCCACAGGACGGGGCCGAATCCGGCGACGAACCCCAGCACCAGCCCGCCCACCGAGGCCACCGTCATCGCGCCGACCAGCATGACCGGCAGCCTGCCGCGGATCCGGCCGGCCACGAGCGCGATCACCGCCAGCCCGCCCACCACGGCGAGGACGGTGAGCGCGCGGGACAGGTTGTAATCCTCACCCTCGATGTACCAGGCCAGCATCTCCAGTAACACTGGGGCAAGCACGAACGTCGCGATGACGACCGCGATCCTGGCGAACCGATCCCTGTCCACGCGGGAAGTGTCCGTGATCGTCGGCCGTCACCGCAATAGCACCGCTTTCGAACTGTACGGCGCCGTTCCGCTTCCATCGGGGTCCGCAAGGTGAACACCGCGCCGGTCGGCGGGCGGGTCCATGCCGGCTCCGTTGATCGGCCGCGGGAGGGCCAGGGCCCGCATTAGGGTCGGCTCGTGGTCGCACTCATGGCGCTGGCCGGACTCCTCTGCGGACACCGCATCAGGGCGCTGGCCGACACCTACGACGGCCTCCCGGAGCCCGCCTGGCCGCCGAAGGCCGAGCTGGTGACCGCCGCCGTCACCGCGCTGGTCGCCTGGCGCCTCGGCCTCCCTTACGTGCCGTTCGCCGTGATCGGCGTCGCTCTGGCCGTCATCGACTGGCGCACGACGCTTCTGCCCGACGCGATCACGCTTCCCGCGTACCCGATCATCGCCCTCGCTCTCCTGCCCACCGGCGAGCTGCCGAGAGCGCTGGCCGGAGGGGCGGCGCTGGCGGCGATCTACGGGCTGCTGTGGGTCATCAGACCGGACGCGCTGGGGCTCGGAGACGTCAAGCTGGCCGGGCTCATCGGCATGGCGGCCGCGGCGCTGGGCTGGCAGGCCTGGGTGGTCGCCGCGTTCTGCGGGCAGCTGCTGGGCGCGCTCTACGCCCTGGCGCTGCTCGTGACCGGGCACGGCACCAGGCACACGCAGTTCCCGTTCGGGCCGTTCATGCTGTTGGGGGCGTTCACGGTGCTGTGTCTCGACACGTGAACGTGGGACGTCTCACTAGGCCGCACATGGAAGACTTGTACGCATGTTGCGCTGGTTGACCGCCGGAGAGTCCCACGGGCCCGAACTCGTCGCCATCATGGAAGGCCTCCCCGCCGGGGTGGAGGTGACCACGGCCGCGATCGACGAGGCCCTGCGCCGCCGCCGTCTCGGCTATGGCCGCGGCGCCCGGATGAAGTTCGAGCAGGACCAGGTCACGATCGTCGGCGGCGTGCGCCACGGGCGGACCATGGGCAGCCCGGTCGCCATCCGCATCGGCAACACCGAGTGGCCCAAGTGGGAGAAGGTCATGGCGGCCGACCCGGTCGACCCGGCCGAGCTGGAGGGCCTGGCGCGCAACGCGCCCAGGTCGCGCCCCCGCCCCGGCCATGCCGACCTGGCCGGCATGCAGAAATACGGGTTCGACGACGCCAGGCAGGTGCTCGACCGGGCCAGCGCCCGCGAGACCGCGGCCCGCGTCGCGCTCGGCGAGGTCGCCAGGCGTTTCCTCAAGCAGGCGCTCGGCGTCGACATCGTCAGCCACGTCACCGAGATCGGCGGCGCCCGGACCCCGACGGAGGACCTGCCGGGGCCCGGCGATCTGGCCAGGATCGACGAGGACCCGGTGCGGTGCTCCGACCCCGAGGGCAGCGCCGCCATGGTCGCCGTGATCGACAAGGCGCACAAGGACGGCGACACGCTCGGCGGCGTCGTCGAGGTGCTCGCCTACGGCCTGCCGCCGGGCCTGGGCAGCTACACGCACTGGGACCGCAGGCTCGACTCCCGGCTCGCCGCCGCGCTCATGGGCATCCAGGCGATCAAGGGCGTCGCGGTCGGCGACGGCTTCGAGACCGCGCGCAGGCCCGGGTCCCGCGCCCACGACGAGATCGAATACACCGCCGAGGACGGCGTCAAGCGCATCACCAATCGTGCGGGCGGCGTCGAAGGCGGCATGACCAACGGCGAGATCCTGCGGGTCAGCGCCGCCATGAAGCCGATCTCCACCGTGCCGAGGGCGCTGGCCACGATCGACGTCAAGACCGGCGAGGCGGCCAAGGCGCACCACGAGCGCTCCGACGTGTGCGCCGTGCCGGCGGCCGGCGTCGTGGCCGAGGCCATGGTCGCGCTGGTGCTGGCCGACGCGGCGCTGGAGAAGTTCGGCGGCGACTCGGTCGAGGAGGTCGCACGCAACCTGTCCGGCTACCTCTCCTCCATGGTGATCAAATGACACGGTGGAGCGTACGAGGAGGGGTGAAATGACACGGAGCGAACCGACGGCCCGCGAGCAGAGCGAGCATTTGGACAGAGTGCGGCTCCGCGAAGCGGAATGGAGGCTCGACACGTGCAAACGGCGCGCCTTCGGCACGACATGGGACTCCGCGGAGCGAATGAGGAGCTGGTGAGCGACCAATGAGCACAGTGGTCCTGATCGGGCCTCCCGGGTCCGGCAAGACGACCATCGGGCGGCTGCTCGCCGAGCGGCTCGGCGTCGGCTTCCGCGACACCGACGCCGACGTGGAGGCCGTGGCGGGCAAGCCCGTCGCCGACATCTTCGTCGAGGACGGGGAGAGCCGCTTCCGCGAGCTGGAGCACGAGGCCGTACGCCGGGCGCTGGCCGAGCACGACGGCATCCTGTCGCTGGGCGGCGGCGCCGTACTCAACGAGGAGACCCAGGCGCTGCTCGCCGGCCACCACGTGGTCTACCTGCAGGTCGGGCTCTCGGACGCGGTCCAGCGGGTCGGGCTCGCCTCCGCCCGGCCGCTGCTCGTGCTCAACCCGCGCAGCCAGCTGAAGAAGCTCATGGAAGAGCGGCGGCCGATCTACGAGCGGCTCGCCGTGGCGACCGTGGTGACAGACAAGCGCGAGCCTGCAGAGCTCGCCGACGAGATCGTGAAGGGGCTGCCCGCATGACCGCCGCGACCAGGATCACCGTACGCGGTGACAGCCCTTACGACGTGGTGGTCGGCACCGGCGTGCTGGCAGAGCTGACCACGCTGCTCAAGCCGGGCGTGCGCACGGTCGCCGTGATCTGCCCGGAGACCCTGCCGCAGATCTCCCGGCCGGTCTGCGCGGCGCTGTCCGACGCCGGCTACGACGTGGTCGAGCTGCCCGTGCCGGACGGTGAGCAGGCCAAGACCGTCGAGGTGGCCGCCGGGCTGTGGTCGGCGCTCGGCCGCCACGGCGTGACCCGTTCCGACGCCGTCGTCGGCGTGGGCGGGGGCGCGACGACCGACCTGGCCGGGTTCGTCGCCGGGACGTGGCTGCGCGGCGTGCAGGTGGTGCTCGTGCCCACGACCCTGCTCGCCATGGTGGATGCGGCGGTCGGCGGCAAGAACGGCATCGACACGCCCGAGGGCAAAAACCTCGTCGGCACGTTCCTGCCGCCCGCGGGCGTGTTGTGCGAGTTGTCCACGCTGGACGGCATGCCGAAGCGTGACTACGTGGCGGGCCTGGCCGAGATCATCAAGGGCGGCTTCATCGCCGACCCGGAGATCCTCCGGCTCATCGAGGCCGACCCCGAGGCCGCCACCCGCCCCGACGGCCCCCACACCCGCGAGCTGATCGAGCGCAAGATCCAGGTCAAGGCCGACGTCGTGGGCGCCGACCTGCGCGAAGCCGGGCTGCGCGAGATCCTCAACTACGGCCACACGCTCGCCCACGCCATCGAGCGCAACGAGCACTACGGCATCCGCCACGGCGAGGCCGTCGCCATCGGCATGGTCTACGCCGCCGAGCTGTCCCGGCTCTCCGGACGCGCCGACCTGGTCGACCGCACCCGCGCGATCCTCACCAGCGTCGGCCTGCCCATCTCCTACCGCGCCGACGCGTGGCCGCAACTGCGCGACCACATGCGGCTGGACAAGAAAAACCGCGGCGCCAAGCAGCGGTTCGTGGTGCTCGACGACCTCGCCAAGCCCGGCCTCCTCGAAGACCCCTCGGAAGAGCTGCTCGACGCCGCCTACAAGGAGATCTCGGCATGATCCTCGTGCTCAACGGGCCCAACCTGCGCAGGCTCGGCACCCGCGAGCCCGACGTCTACGGCGCCGAAACGTTCGAGGATCTGGCCCAGCTCTGCCGCGACACCGGGCGCAAGCTCGGCGAGCACGTCGAGGTGCGCCAGACCGACGACGAGGCCGAAATGATCGGCTGGATCCATGAGGCGTGCGACGGCCGCATCCCCGTCGTGCTCAATCCCGCCGCGTTCACCCACTACTCCTACGCCCTGCGCGACGCCATCGCCCAGCGCACCGCCCCGCTCGTCGAGGTGCACATCAGCAATCCCGCCGCCAGGGAAGAGTTTCGCCATACCTCCGTCGTGGCCGGGGTGGCGTCGGGCACCATCGCGGGGTTCGGGCTACAGTCGTACGTCCTTGCGCTGCAGGCTATTGCGGAGATGAACACCACCTCATGAGGCACTACAAGTCCTTCGTCGCGCTCGGCGACAGCTTCACCGAAGGACTGAACGACCCCAGCGCCAACGGGCACTATCGCGGCTGGGCCGACCGGGTTGCCGAGCGGCTCGCCGCCGAGGACCCGTCCTTCCGCTACGCCAACCTGGCCGTGCGCGGCAAGCTGATCGACCAGATCGTCGCCGAGCAGGTGCCGGTGGCCGTCGAGATGGCCCCGGATCTGGTCAGCTTCTGTGCCGGCGGGAACGACCTGCTCAGGCCGGGCAGCGACCCGGACGTGATGGCCAAGAAGGTCGCGCGGGCCGTGCGGGACCTGCGGGCGGGTGGGGCGGACGTGCTGCTGTTCACGGGGGTGGATCCGCGGGACACGCCGCTGATGCGGCGGCTGCGCGGGCGGTTCGCGATCTTCTACCTGCACGTGCGGTCCATCGCCGACCTCTATGGGTGCCGGCTCGTCGACCAGTGGTCTATGCAGGGGTTGCGGGACTGGCGGGCGTGGAGCGCCGACCGGCTGCACATGAACGAGGACGGGCATCGGCTGGTGGCGGCGCGGGTGCTGGATGTGCTGGGGGTGCCGTTCGAGGACTGGCGCAAGGACTGGCCCGCGAGAGTGGTGGATCCGCGTGCTCGGCGGCGCGAGGACGCCCAGTGGATGCGGGAGCATCTCGTTCCGTGGGTGGCGCGCCGTCTCCGGGGGGTTTCCTCCGGCGATGGGCTTCCTCCCAAGCGGCCTGATCTGACCCCGTTTTCATAACCATTTGTTACGCGTTGCCGTGGTCTGCCACTCGCCGTACTTTGGCTGAGGGCCCTCCAGGAAACGGCCTCTGATCCCTTCACCGGCGGGCCGCCGTTACGCGAGCGGTTCCTCGACCGGCTCCGTGGTTCGAAGGCTGGTCCGGGTCGGTGGTTCGAAGGCCGGTCCGGGTCGGTGGTTCGAAGGCTGGTCCGGGTCGGTGGTTTGACGGCTGGTCCGGGTCCGGGTCCGGGTCCGTGGCTTGTGCTGGCCGCCGTTCGCGTTGCGCCGAACTCCGCCGCACGGCCTCTCGCCGCACCGGCGCTCGGGCGGCACCCATGGCTGCGGACAGTGCCGATGTGCCCACGTGGCATGTGCCCACGTGCCATGTCCGATGGCTGGAGTGCGTCACATGACGCACGGCTGCCCGCCGCAGGCCGTTCCTCACAGGAGGGACGACGGCTACAGGATCCGAGTCGAGCAATCCCCAACCGAAGGTGCGCCACCGCCACCGCCACCCTCACCGCCACCGCCAACGACGTGCGACGCGCGCGGTGGCCGCAGGACCCGGCCCGGCGCCCCAACCCGGGATGGCTCCCAGCCCCTGGCGCCCTCGCCGCGTGACGTCCCCCGGTTGGGACGCTTCCAACCGGGGGACGCCCCGCGGTTGGGGCTCTTCCCGCCGCGGGATGCTCCCTGACAGGGACGCCTCCGGCCCGGGACGCCCGTGACGGGGACGCCCGTGACCGGGACCGAGACGTTCCTGACCAGGACCGACACGTTCCCTGACCGACACGTTCCCTGACCGACACGTTCCCTGACCGGGACGTCCCCGACCGGGACGCCCTCAGACCGGGACGCCCGTGAGAGGGACGCCCGTGACCGGGACCGAGACGTTCCTGGCCAGGACCGACACGTTCCCTGGCCGGGACGCCCCCGACTGGGACGCCCGCGACCGGGGGCCCTGACTGGGACGCCCCCGATCCGGGACGCCCCCGAGGGGGAGGCGCCCCTTCGGGAGGCCCGGGGTCCGGGACGGTCGGTCACGGGGCGGCGGGCGACAAGAAAGCGGGGATGTTATGCGGGTGGTTCGGATGCTAGGCGTTTGAGGGCGGCGCGGGGGATGGTGGGGTCTGTGGTGCGCCAGAACGGGGGGAGGGAGCCCAGGAGGAAGCTGCTGTAGCGGGCCGTGGCGAGGCGGGGGTCGAGGACGGCGATCACGCCCTTGTCGTTCTGGGAGCGCAGGAGGCGGCCGGCGCCCTGGGCCAGGAGCAGGGCGGCGTGGTTGGCGGCCACCGCCATGAAGCCGTTGCCGCCCCGTGCCGCCACATGGCGCTGCCGGGCCGACGTCAGTGGGTCGTCCGGACGCGGGAAGGGCACCCGGTCGATGATGACCAGCCGCAGCGACGGGCCCGGCACGTCCACGCCCTGCCACAGCGACAGCGTGCCGAACAGGCAGGTCGGCTCGTCCTCGGCGAACTGCTTGACCAGCAGCATCGTGGAGTCGTCGCCCTGGCACAGCAGCGGCACCTCCAGCCGCTCCCGCAGCGCTTCCGTGGCCGCCTTGGCGGCGCGCATCGACGAGAACAACCCCAGCGTGCGCCCTCCGGCCGCCTCGATCAGCTCGGCGATCTCGTCCAGATACTGTTGCGGCAGCCCGTCGCGCCCCGGCTGGGGGAGGTGCTTGGCGACGTAGAGGATCCCGGCGCGGGGGTGGTCGAACGGGGAGCCGACGTCGATGCCCTGCCAGCCCTTGGCGTCGCCGAGCCCCCACTGCGCGGCCAGCCCGTCGAACGTGCCGCCCAGCGCCAGCGTGGCGGAGGTGAGGATCACCGTGCGCTCGCCGAACAGCTTGTCCCGCAGCATGCCGCTGACGCTCAGCGGCGCCACGCGCAGCATGGGCGGCCGCCGGTCGGTGCCCGCGTCGAGCCACACGACCTCCGCCCGGTCGGCCTCGGAGGCGTGCCCGTAGGCCTCCAGCATGCGTACGGCCGTGTCGTGCACCTCGTCCAGCGCCGTGAAAGCGGCCTTGCGCTGCCCTGCCTTGTCCGGGTCGTCCTTGTCGGCGCCGCGCGGCCCCATCGCGGTGATGCAGCGCCAGGCGGTGTCGCGGATCAGCTGCAGCGTCAGGCCGAGCACCTGCGGCATTTCGTCGATGCGGCCGGGCGGGGCGGCGGCCAGGAGCGCCTTGAGGTCCTCGCCCGCCTCCTGGAGCTGGTCGGTGACCGTCTGCTCGATCAGCCTGCCCACCCGGCGGACCGCCAGCGACACCGTCAGCTCCGACAGCTCGCCTGTCACCACCGACGTCACGCGGTCCACCAGCTCGTGCGCCTCGTCCACCACCACGACCTCGTGCTCGGGCAGCACCGGCAGGTCGCCCATGGCGTCGATGGCCAGCAGCGCGTGGTTGGTCACCACCACGTCGACCTCGCCCGCGCGGGCCCTGGCCAGCTCGGCGAAGCACTCGGCGCCGCTCGGGCAGCGGTTGGCGCCCAGGCACTCCTGCGCGCTCACCGAGAACTGCCGCCACGCCTGCTCGCTCACCCCCGGCACGAGCTCGTCGCGGTCGCCGGTCTCGGTCTCCTCGGCCCACTCCTGGATGCGCTGCACCATGCGGCCGGTCGCGCTCACTTCACGCGGGTCGAACAGCTGGTCCTGCTCGTCCTCCTCGGGCCAGCCCGCCGTGGCCTTGTAACGGCACAGGTAGTTGCGGCGGCCCTTCAAGATCGCGAACGTCGGCTCGTGCGGCAGCTCCTTGCCCAGCGTCTCGGCCAGCCTGGGCAGGTCGCGGTCCACGAGCTGGCGTTGCAGCGCGATCGTGGCCGTGGACACCACGACCGGCTTGTCGCTGTCCATGGCGTGGCGGATCGACGGCACGAGATAAGCCAGCGACTTCCCGGTCCCCGTGCCGGCCTGGACCGCCAGGTGCTCCTCGTCGTCGATGGCCTGCTGCACGGCGCGGACCATCGTGATCTGGCCCTGCCGTTCGCTCCCTCCGAGAGCGCTGACCGCGATGTTGAGGAGTTGGTCCACTGGCGGGAGATGGGAGTCCGGCACGGCAGTAAACGCTACCCGCATTTACCGGGTCGCCGTGCCGAACGCGGTGTGATCGGCCATGCGCATCCCGGCGTTCCCGAATACTTCGGCCGACGCGCATGGCACACTGGGCGATCGGGACTCCAACTGGTCAAACACGATCTTCCTGTGTGTGATCGGGGGGATTCACGGTGTATATGGGAAGGCCGGTTCCGTAGGGTTTTCCGGGGTTGAGTGGACGAATAAAGGCTGGTTAAAGCAGTATGTCTGCCATGTCGGAAGTTGTCCCGTTGCCGTCGTTCGGCGAAGTCTTCTTCGATGCACGAGGTCAGGAGCGGTGTCTCCGGGTCACGTGGCACGAGGGCACCTTGGTGCTCAGCCTGTGGCGGGGGGAGATGTGCACAGCGAGCTTCCGCATGCCGATGGAGGACGTCGGCCGGCTGCTCGACACCCTTGACGAGGGCTATGCCGAGGCCACGGGCGAGCAGCCCGCCGTGCCCGCGCACGATCCGGGCACCGAGGTCATCCCAGGCACAGGCCAATACCAGCGGCCGCCGCAGCCCGCTCCGCAACACCACCAGCAGCAGCCGGCCCACCAGCCCGACGAGCGTCCCACTGCCGCTTTGTCGCCCAATGACGTCCTCGTGGCCAGGGGTCCGGCGCCCCAGGACAAGCTCGTCGCCTCGTTCGGCGAGCCGGCGGCCCCCAGGGACGCGACTCCGGCCTACGGCGACCGGGCGGCGGCGCCGTTCACCGGGCCGCAGTACGTCGACTCGACCGCGCCGCAACCGCAGTACACCGGTGACCCCTTCAGCGGTCCCCAGTACAACGGCGATCCCTTCAGCGGGCCTCAGTACACCGCCGACCCCCAGCCGTACCAGCAGCAACCCGATCCTTTCAGCGGCCCCCAGTACGTGGACAACCAGCCCGTCTACCAGATGCCCGACGCTCAGCGTCGCTCGTCGCCGCTGAGCACCGACCCCCTCGGCTTCCCCTCCCAGGCGGCCGATCCCTACGCGGCGGCCTCCCCGCACCGGTCCGACCAGTACCACTCCGACCCGTACCCGTCTGACCCGTACGCGTCCGATTCGTTCGGGCGGCGGCAGGAGGCCTACCAGCAGCCCCAACCCCAACCCCAGCCGCAGAGCCAGAGCGCGGCAGGGCTCGGCACGCCCATGCACGGCATTCCGGGCGCCGGGCGGCGTCGCGCCCCTCAGCCCGCCGCTGACGACTACGCCGCCTACCAGCAGGCCCCGCAGGCCAACCCCGTCGATCCGCTGCTGGCCCTCGGCAGGCAGGAGCCGGCGCAGCCGGATGCCGGCATGCAGCGTCCGTATGTCGGGGATCCCATGTTCTCCACCGGCGAGCGCCTGCGTCCCGAGCAGCAGCACCCGGACTACCACCAGCGGAGCGACCGCAGGGAGTGGTGATTCCCGCCGGCGCGCCCAGGTACGCTCTCGGCGAGGCGAGGTGAACGGGCCGAGGGAGAAGGAGCGCCGGTGAGTCCCATCCTGGTCCTGCAGCTGCTGCTGGTGGCCGGCGGTGCCATCGCGGTGGCCGCTGTGGCGCGGCGCAAGGGCTGGCCGGCCCCGCTGCTGCTGGTGGCCGCGGGGTTGCTGGCCTCGCCGCTGGTGCCCGCGGTGCCGCTGGATCCCGAGCTGGTGCTGTTCGTGTTCCTGCCGCCGCTGCTCTACTCGGCCGCGCTCGACAGCTCCTACCTGCGCCTGCGTGACGTCAAGCGGGCCGTGCTGCTGCTGTCGATCGGGCTGGTCCTGTTCACGACGGCCGTGGTCGGGTTGCTCGTGCACCTGCTGCTGCCGGACCTGCCGCTGGCACTGGCGTTCGCGCTCGGCGCCATCGTCGCGCCGCCCGACGCGGTGGCCGCCGTCGCGGTCGGCCGGCGGCTCGGCCTGCCGCGCAGGACGCTGACGATCCTGATCGGGGAGAGCCTGTTCAACGACGCCACCGCGCTGACGGCCTACCGGGTGGCCATCGGGGCGGCCGTGGGCGGCACCGTGGACCTGTTCCAGAGCGTCGGAGCGTTCCTCCTCGCGGCGGTGGGCGGGGTGGCGATCGGGCTGGCGCTGGCGTTCGTGTTCGCCTGGGTGTTCCAGCACACGCGTGACTCGCTGGTCGAAAACACGCTGATGTTGCTGATCCCGTTCGCCGCCTTCGCCGCGGCCGAGACCGTGCACGCCTCCGGCGTGATCGCGGTGGTGATCATCGGCCTCTACCTGGGCTACCGGATGCATCTGCGGGGGTTCGGCACCCGGCTGGTGTCGGACGCGGTGTGGAAGGTCACCGACTTCTTCCTCGAGACGATCGTGTTCGTGCTGATCGGCCTGCAGCTCGTGACCGTGATCCAGGGCATCTCCGGTTACAGCGCGTGGGCGGTCGCGGGCTACGCGGCGGCGGTGCTCGCGGTGACGATCCTCAGCAGGTTCGTCTGGGTGTTCACCGCGACGTCGGTGATCAAGCTCGTCGCCAAGAACACCACGCAGCCGGCGCCCACGACGAAGCAGGCGGTGATCCTGAGCTGGGCGGGGATGCGGGGCGTGGTGTCGCTGGCGGCGGCGTTCGCCATCCCGCCGGAGGTCCCTCCCCGCGACCGTGCCATGTTGTTGTTCCTGACGTTCACGACGGTGATCGGCACGCTGCTCATCCAGGGCACCACGTTCCCCGCGCTGATCAGGCGGCTGGGCGTGACGACCGAGCGGGAGCGCTACGAGGACCGCCTGGCCGAGGCGGCGGCCCAGCAGGCGGCGCTGGAGGCCGGACTGGCCGAGCTGGATCGGCTGGTCGCCGAGGAGGGCGAGCCCGACGAGATCCAGAAGCAGGTCATCGACCAGCTCAGGGAGAAGTCATGGCGGCGTTCGCTGACCGCGTGGGAGCGTCTGGGCGGCGGCACCGGACAGGGCGGCGCGGAGACCCCGAGCGCGCTCTACCGGCGGCTGCGCCGCGACATGCTGCAGGCCGAGCGCCAGGTCTTCGTCCGCATGCGTGACGAGCGGCGCCTGGACGACGAGGTGCTGCGTGAGGTGATGGCGCAGCTCGACTTCGAAGAGGCCATCCTGGAGCGTTAGCCCGAGCCGTCCCGGACCGCGGTCGCTGACCCAGCTAACCCATCTGGCTGTCCACGAAGCACCACCGCCAGTCCTCGCCACGCTCGAACGACTGGATCACCGGATGGTTCGTCGCGTGGAAGTGGGCGGTGGCGTGCTTGGCAGGCGAGGAGTCGCAGCACCCGATGTGACCGCATTCCAAGCAGCGCCGCAGGTGCACCCAGCGGCCGCCCTCGGCGAGGCACTCCTCGCAACCCTCCGGCGTGTTCGCCGCGGGGTCGCCTGAATGGGAAAGATGCTCGCACATTGCCATAACAGAAATCTTAGGGCCAGTGCTCGGTCTAATTTCGGCCAGGCCTCTTGTCGGTTGCCGGGCAAACGTGGACATTGTGCTCAGCGGGGGGAGTGACATAGGCCACACTGTCCCGAGGAGCCGCGTTTGCTGGAGGTACGCAACCTCGAGGTCGTCTACGACGACGTGATGCTCGTGCTGCGCGGCGTGAGCCTCAACGTCCCCCCGGGCTCGATCGTGGCCCTGCTCGGCGCGAACGGCGCGGGCAAGACCACACTGCTGCGCGCCCTGTCCGGACTGCTCGACGTGCACGACGGCGAGATCACCAAGGGTGGCGTCACCCTGGAGGGCGAGCCCATCCACCACCTGAAGCCCGCCCAGATCGTCCGGCGCGGGGTGAGCCAGGTGATGGAGGGCCGCCGCATCCTGTCCGAGCTGACCGTCGAGGAGAACCTCAAAGTCGGCGGCCACACCGCGACCGCCTCCCACCTGGACCGCGTCTACGGGCTGTTCCCGCTGCTGCGCGAGCGGCGCAAGAGCGTGGCCGGCTACCTGTCGGGCGGCGAGCAGCAGATGCTGGCCGTCGGCCGCGCCCTCATGGCGGGCCCGACGTACCTGCTGCTCGACGAGCCCAGCCTGGGCCTCGCGCCGTCCCTGGTCGGCCAGATACGCGACCTCATCGTCGAGATCAACCGGCAGGGCACCACGGTCCTGCTGGTCGAGCAGAACGCCACCATGGCCCTGTCCATCGCCTCCCACGGCTACGTCATGGAGACCGGGAAGATCGTCATGGACAAGCCGGCGAAGGAACTGCTCGCCGACGATGACATCAAGGAGTTCTACCTCGGGGCCGTCCGGTCCTTCCGCGAGGTCAAGCACTACAAGCGGAGGAAACGATGGCTCTCCTGACGTTCGAGGACGTGCACCTGAGCTTCGCCGGCGTCAAGGCCGTCGACGGCGTCTCCTTCGAGGTCGGACAGGCGGAGCTGCTGGCCGTCATCGGGCCGAACGGCGCCGGCAAGACCTCGATCTTCAACGTGCTCTCCGGCGTCTACCGGCCCCAGCGCGGCCGGGTCACCTTCCTCGGCGAGAACCTGCTGCTCAAGCGGCCGCACGAGATCGCCGCGCTGGGCCTGGCCAGGACGTTCCAGAACGTCGAGCTGTTCCACAACCTCACCGTCCTGGACAACCTCATGCTGGGCCGCCACCACCACTTCCGCTACGGCGCGTTCTCCGCCCTCCTCTGGTACGGGCGCGCCCGGCGCGCCGAGCTGGCCGCCCGCGCCAAGGTCGAGGACATCATCGACTTCCTCGAACTGGAGGCCTGGCGCCGCCACCCCGTGCGGCTGCTCCCGTACGGGATCCAGAAGCGGGTCGAGCTCGGCCGGGCCCTCGCCATGGAGCCGCGGCTGCTGCTGCTCGACGAGCCGGTGGCCGGCATGAATCTGGAGGAGACCGAGGACATGGCCAGGTTCGTCCTCGACATCCGCGATGAACTGGGCATTCCGATCGTGCTCGTGGAGCACGACATGGGGCTCGTGATGGACCTGGCCGACCGGGTGCTCGTGCTCGACTTCGGCCGCCCCGTCGCGCTCGGCAGCCCGGCCGAGGTGCAGCAGGACCCGAACGTGATCGAGGCGTACCTGGGAGGCGCCGCATGACGATCGTGGACAGGGTGCGGGAGCGGGCCATGACGACGCCTGACGCGGTCGCCATGCGGCACAAGGACTTCGGCATCTGGCAGGAGGTCACCTGGGCGGCGTACTGGACGCACGTCGAGCTGGTCGCGCACGCCCTCCTCGCGCTCGGCGTCGAACCTGGCGACCGGGTGGCCATCCACGCGGAGAACCGCCCGGAATGGCTCTACGGCGACCTCGGCACGGTCGCCGTGCGCGGCATCACGGTCGGCCTCTACCCGACGAACCCCACCGCAGAGGTCGCCTACCTGCTGGCCGACTCCGGCGCCACGATCCTCATCGCCGAGGACCAGGAGCAGGTCGACAAGGCCCTTGCCGTCCTCGGCGAATGCCCTGACCTGCGGCGCATCGTCTACATCGAGCCGCGCGGCATCCGCGGCCGCTACGACGACGAGGTCCTCATGTCCTGGCCGGAGCTGCTCGCCCTGGGCGCCGAGCACCGGGCCGCGCATCCGGACGCGGTGGAACGCCGCATGGCGGAAGCGGCGCCCGGCGACGTGGCGACGCTCATCTACACCTCCGGCACCACCGGGCCGCCGAAGGGCGTCATGCTCACCATCGGCAACGTCGAGTTCGCCGTGGACACCCTCGTCACGGGCGGCGGCTTCACCTCGCCGCCGCCGTCGGAACGCGACCTGGCGCTGTCGTACCTGCCGCTGTGCCACGTCGCCGAGCGGGCGTTCACCGTGTGGTTCAACTCGGCGGCCGGCGTGCAGGTGAACTTCGCCGAGTCCATCGACACCGTCCAGGCCAACCTGCGGGAGGTGCAGCCGACGATCCTGTTCGGGGTGCCGCGCATCTGGGAGAAGGTGCTCGCCCAGGTCAACATCAAGCTGGAGTCGGCCTCGCCGGTCAAGCGGGCGATCGCCCGGCTCTGGCTGCGGGTGGCCGACCGGATCGGCGACACGCTGGTACGCACCGGCGGCCGGCACACGCTCTGGACGCGGGTGGCGTACGGGATCGGGTGGGTGTTCTGCTATCGCGCGCTACGCGAGCGGCTCGGCATGCGGCGGGTGCGCTACGCCGCCTCAGGCGCCGCGCCGATCGCGCCCGACGTGCTCAAGTTCTACATGGGGATCGGCATCCCCATGCACGAGGTGTACGGGATGAGCGAGAACACAGCCATCGCCACCGCCAACCGCCCCGGCCGGGTGCGCCTCGGCACGGTCGGGGAGCCGCACCCCGGCATCGAGCTGAAGATCGACGAGGCCACCGGCGAGATCATGACCCGGCATCCCGGCAACTTCGCCGGCTACTGGCGCAACCCGCGCGCCACCGCCGACGTGCTCGATCCCGACGGCTGGCTGCACACCGGCGACGTGGGCGAGTGGGTGGAGGGCACGCACGTGCGCATCACCGACCGGATGAAGGACATCATCATCACGGCCGGCGGCAAGAACGTCGCGCCCAGCGAGATCGAGAACGCGCTGAAGGCGTCGCCGTACCTGAAGGAGGCCGTCGTCATCGGCGACCAGCGGCCGTACCTGGTGGCGTTGATCGGGATCGAGCCGGACACGGTGGGGGAGTGGGCGCGGCGGCGCGGCCTGCCGTACACCACGTATCGGGACCTGTCGGAGAAGCCGGAGACGCGGGAGCTCGTCCGGGAGATCATCAACGAGGTGAACGCCCGGTTCGCCTCGGTCGAGCAGGTCAAACGGTTCGCGTTCCTGCCGAAGGAGCTCGACCACGAGGACGGCGAGCTGACCGCAACCCAGAAGGTCAAGCGCAGTGCCATCGCCAAGCTGTTCGAGGACCTGGTGGAAGGGATGTACACCCGGTGAAGGGGCTGCTGGAGACGGTCATCAGGGGCCTGGGCAACGGGTCGGTGTACGCGTTGCTCGCGCTCGGGTTCGTGATCATCTACAAGGCGACGCGGGTGATCAGCTTCGCGCAGCCCGCGCTGATGCTGGCCGGGGCCGTCGCGGTGAGCTACCTGGCGGAGGTGACCGGGTTCTACGCGGCCGTGCTGCTGTCGGCGCTGCTCATCGCTCTCGTGGCGCTCGGCATCGAGCGGGTGGCGATCAGGCCCATGGTGGGGCGGCCGGTGTTCGTCGTGGCGATCATCACGCTCGGCATCGACGTCGTCGTGCGGGTGGTGGTCAATGCCTTCATCGGCAGGGACGTGCGGCAGATGGGCGATCCATGGGGGTTCACCCAGGTCTCGCTCGGGCCGCTGGTCGTGCAGCAGCGCTGGCTGGCCATGCTGCTGGTCACCGCGGTGCTGGTCGGGCTGCTGTTCGCGTTCTTCCGCTTCACCAAGTACGGCCTGGCCATGCGGGCGGCGGCCTTCGACCAGGAGATCGCCCTGGCGCAGGGCGTGTCCGTCGGCATGGTGTTCGCGCTGTCGTGGGGGCTGGCCGGTTTCCTGGCGGCGATCGCCGGAATGTTCGTCGGCACCGGGCAGGGCGTGGAGCAGCTGACCTGGGTGATCGCGTTGAAGGCGCTGCCGGCGATCATCGTGGGCGGGCTCGACTCGCTCGGCGGCGCCGTGGTGGGCGGGCTGGTGGTCGGCGTCGTGGAGTCGCTGTTCCAGTCGTACCAAGGGGATGTCGCGCCCTGGCTGGGACAGAACTTCGCGGTCGTCTCGCCGTACGTGGTGATGCTGATCGTGTTGCTGGTCAGGCCGTACGGCCTGTTCGGGACCCGGGAGGTCGAGCGGGTATGACCGACACGCGCTCCGCGGCGGCCCCGGCCGCCGCTGACATACCGACCGGCCGGTCTCGCAAGGTACGCGGCCGGCCGCTGCTCTACACCTCCTACGCCCAGGACATGGCCCTGCTCGACACCCGGGCCAAACGGGTGTGGACGGGGGTGCTGGTGCTGCTCGCGTTCGCGCTGGCGGTGCTGCTGCAGGACCGGTCGCTGGAGGTGCTGGCGGGGGCGTACGTGCTGGCCATCGGGGCGATCGGGCTCAACATCGTCACCGGGTACGCCGGCCAGGTCTCCCTCGGCCACGCCTTCTTCGTCGCCATCGGCGCCTACACCGCCGCCGCCCTGTCGGGGCCGGTCGACGGCGATCGGCTCGGCTACGGGATCGCGGAGATCTGGATCTGGCTGCCTGCCGCCGGACTGGTCGCCGCCGCGGCCGGGGTGCTCGTCGCCCCGCTGGCCACCCGCCTGCGCGGCCTGTACCTGGCCGTCGTCACGCTCGGCCTGGTCTTCCTCGGCGAGCACGTCTTCAAGGAGTGGCAGGAGCTCACCGGCGGCCCCGGCGTCGGCCGGGAGGCGGCGATCCCGCAACTCTTCGGCACGCGCCTGGACCAGGACGGCCCGCTCGGCACCAAGGAGCAGACTCTGTACGTCCTCATGCTGGTGCTGCTCATCGTCTTCGCCGTCGCCGCCCGCAACCTGGCCCGCTCCCGCATCGGCCGCGCCTTCGCCGCCATCCGCGACCGCGACATCGCGGCCGAGGTCATCGGGGTGCCGTTGACGCGGTACAAGGTGCTGGCGTTCGGGATCTCCTCCTTCTACGCCGGATGCGCGGGCGGCCTGCTCTACACGATCTCCGGGTACGTCGAGCCGGGCTCGTTCAGCCTGCTCATGTCGGTGCAGTTCATCGCGATGGTCCTGATCGGCGGCGTGGCTACCGTGTCCGGGGCGATCGCGGGCGCGTTGTTCATCTCGCTGTTGCAGCCCCTCACCAGGTCGCTGCCCTCGCTGGTGCCGTTCGTCAGCGGCGACACCACGCAGACCCCCAACGTGTTCCAGGTCGAGACCGTGCTGTACGGGCTGCTGATCGTGCTGTTCCTCATCTTCGAGCCGCGCGGCCTGTTCGGTCTGTGGATCCGGATCCGCAACTACTGGAAATCCTGGCCTTTTTCATACTGAGAAGGGATTTTTCATGAAGAGTCGCTATGTGGTGGCGTTCACCGCGGTGGTGGCACTTCTGTCCGCATGCGGCGTCATCCGGGGGGACGACGAGGGCAGCAAGGGCGGCGCGCAGGCTCCAGGGGTCACCACGGAGCCCTGCCCGAACGCGGTCGATCGCAACAAGGGCTGCATCTACCTCGGCACGATCTCCGACCTCACCGCGGGCCCGTTCGCCGCGCTGGCCGTGCCGATCACCGACGCGCAGAAGGCCTTCTGGGCCCGCGTCAACAAGGCCGGCGGCATCGGCGGCAAGTATGAAGTGGACGTGACCCGCTACGTCCGGGACAACAAGTACAACCCGGAGGTGCACCGGCAGGTCTACAACGAGATCAAGGACCAGGTGCTCGGCCTGGCCCAGACGCTCGGCTCGCCCACGACCGCCGCCATCATCGGCGACCTCAAGGCCAACAACATCGTCGCCGCCCCGGCCTCGTGGACCTCCGCGTGGGAGTTCGAGGACGTGATCCTCGAGTCCGGGTCGAACTACTGCGTCGAGGCCATGAACTCCGTGGACTACGCGGTGGAGACGTACAAGCCGAAGTCGGTCATGGCCGTGCACCTGGCCGGCGACTACGGCGCGGACGCCGCCGCGGGCGCCAAGATCGCCGCCGAGCGCAACGGCCTGGAGTTCACCAGCGTGGAGACCCCGACCGGCGCGAACGAGCAGGGCCGCGCCATCACCGAGATCACCAAGAACAAGCCCGACCTGGTGATCCTCACCACGGGCCCGGCCGACGCCGCGACGATCATCGGCCAGGCGGCCGCGGCCGGCTACAAGGGCCGGTTCATCGGCACCGGCCCCACCTGGAACCCCGCGCTGCTGAAGTCCCCCGCCGCCCCAGCACTGAAGGCCCTGTACGAGCAGTCAGCCCCGGGGAAGCCGTGGGGCGCCGAAACGCCCGGCCACCAGGCCATGCGGGAGGCGCTCCCGAACGTGTCCGCCAATGACGGATACACCTCCGGCTGGGCCTGGGCGTATCCGCTGAAGGCGGCACTCGACAAGATGGTGGCGAGCGGGGACGTCAGCAGGAAGGGCCTGCTGGCGGCCGTGAAGACCCTGAAGACGGTGGACTACGAGGGCATGCTGCCCCCGGAGGCCGGAAATTACGCGGACGACGCCAACACGGCGACGTTCCGCCAGACGTTGATCAGCAAGGTAGACGACCAGGCGCCGACCGGCGTCTCGATCGTCAAGGACTTCTTCACGGGCGAGACCGCGAAGTCGTACACCTTCGACGGCCCCTGCTTCGCCAAGCTGTAGTTCTCTGCGGGGGCGCTGCGCGACGGGAACGCCGCGCAGCGCCCCCCGGAAAGCCTGAACCCTCGGATGGGCCCTCGCAATAGGGGGCCTAAAATACCGCCGTATGCCGGTCGCCGAGGAGGAACGCCCCGATGGACGTGAAGACGCTGAGGGACGTCGCGCAGGTGAGCGACCCCGTGGAGCGAGCCCGCATCCTCAGCCGGTTGATGACCGAGGAGCAGGTCCTGGTCACCGAGGCCGCCAAGATGCGGCGGCAGGCCATCGCGGAAGCGCGGCAATCCGGCATGAGCCTGGAGGAGATCGCCGGGCGGTTGGGCGTCTCGCCCGGCCGGATCTCGCAGATGAGGAAGGGGCCGGCCGCCCGCGCCCCGGAAGGCCCTGACGCACCGGCGCCTCGGGTGCTGGTGCAGCGGGCGTTGCCGACCGAGCCCGCCGTTCGCGGTTCCAAGTCGCTGTTTCTGGCGGAAGCGGAGCGTCAGGGGCTCAAGGCCGGCCGCCGGATGCTCTACGTCGGGCTGGAGCCTGCCAGCGATCATGTCGCGGCCTGCCTGCGCGTCGCACCCGGGACGGAGGTCGTGGCCAGGCGGAAGATGATGACCGCCAATGACGTGCCTGTACGTATCGCGACCAGCTACTTCCGCGCCGACCTGTTCGGCGGCACCCGGCTCGCCGAGCCGGAGTTCGTGCAGCCGTCGCTGCAGTCGGCACTGATCGCACTCGGATACGCCTTCGGGCACGCGGAAGAGAACCTGACCGCCCGGCCGCCCACGGCCTTCGAGCGCGAGACCCTGGAGCTCGACCCTGGCGAGTGGATCGTCCAGGTGCTCCGGGCCGGCTACTCCCGTGACGACACGCCGGTTCACGTCCTTGAGACGATCTGCGCCGCGAACCGGCATGTCTTCCCCATCGGCCAGGTCTCCGGACACGACGAGTTCTGACCCCTTACCGACGGCAGAACCGATCGCAGCCGCCGAACCGTGCGGTGTCCATGGGCGTGAACGACGACGGTGGCACGTCCCTCAGCGCAGCCACCATGGTGTCCCTCCAGATCGGCCCGGGCAGGCTCGCCCCGGCCACCGTCCCGTAGTACCGGCCGCCGATCGTCACGCCGACCAGCTTGTGCCGCTGGGAGCCGCGCGGATCCCCGATGCTCACGGCCCCCGCCAGATCCGGGGTGAAACCGGCGAACCAGGCGGTCGCGTAGTCGTCCGTGGTGCCGGTCTTGCCGGCCGCGTCGCGTCCGATGCCGCCGACGTCCCGCATCGTGCCCTTGGTGAACACGCCGGACAACACCTCTGCCGTCGCGTCCGCGATCGCCGGGTCGAGGACCTGCCGGCAGGTGGGCCGGTACGTCGTGGTCCTGCCGCCCCGGTCGGTGATCCGGGTGATCGCCATCGGCGCGCAGTACGTGCCGCGTGCCCCGATCGCGGCGTAGGCATTGGCCACCGTGACCGGGTCCATCTCGTTGATGCCGAGCGTGAACGTCTCGTACTCCTGCAACCTCTGCCCGTCCGCGCGGCGGATGCCCAGGGACTTGGCCGTGGCGACGGTCTCGCAGAGCCCGACCCGCTGCTCCAGCTCCATGAAGAACGTGTTCACCGAGCCCCACGTGCCGGTGCGCAACGTCTTCCACCCCGGGGAGCCCTCGTCGTTGGTGACCGTGTGGGTGGGATCGCCGACGTTCTGGCCCGCGCAGTTCGTGAAGGTCGCGTAGCCGGGCGCGCGGTAGCCGGCGCCCGCGGTGAGCCCGTCGTCCACCTTCATTCCCTGCTTCAGCGCGCTGATCAGGGTGAACGTCTTGAACGTCGAGCCTGCCTGGAACCCGACCCCGCCGCCGTGCGCGGCGTCCGCGACGACGTTGTACGAGATCTCGTTCCTGGCCGCGCGCCGCCCGTAAGGCTTGCTGGCGGCCATGGCCTTGATCGCACCCGTCCCCGGCTGGACCAGGGCCTGGGCGGCGACCGGGGCGTCCGAGGCGTGGACGTGGCGCCTGATCGTCCGCTCCGCGGCGGCCTGCATGGCCGGGTCGATCGTGGTGGTGATCGTCAGGCCGCCGCGGTTGAGCGCCGCCAGGCGGGCCTTCGCGGTCTTGCCGAAGTCGGGATTGTTGAGGATCTCTTGGCGGACGTACAGGCAAAAATAGGGATATTTGCTGGATTCACACCCGCCGGGCAGCTCTGTGCCCTTGTAGCCGAGCTTGGTGGCCTTGGCCTTCGCCGCCTCGGCAGGCGTGATCTTCCCTAGCTCGGCCATGCGGTCGAGCACGACGTCACGGCGGTTCTTGAGTCGTTCGCGCTGCTTCCTGCCGAGGTTGGGGTCGGTGGCGTTCGGGTCCTGCACGGCCCCGGCCAGCGTTGCCGCCTGGGGTAACGTCAGGTTCGCCGCCTTCACGCCGAAGAACCGCCTGGCGGCCGCTTCGACGCCGTAGGCGCCCGCGCCGAAGTACGCGATGTTCAGATATTTCTCGAGAATCTGGTTCTTGGTGTACTTCTTCTCGACCCCCATGGCGTACCGAAGCTCCTTCAGCTTGCGCGCGTAGCTGGCCTCCAGCGCCGCGTTACGCTCCCGCTCGGTGCCGGCGGAGTTGAGCAACACCTGCTTGACGTACTGCTGCGTGATGCTCGAACCGCCCTGGCTCACCCGCCCCGCCTGCAGGTTCTTCGCCAGCGCGCGGAGCGTGCCCTCGACGTCGATGGCGCCGTGCTCGTAGAAGCGGTAGTCCTCGATCGCGACGATCGCCGTCTTCATGACCTCGGCGATCTCGTCGAAACGGACGACCTCGCGGTACTGCTCATAGAACCGGGCGATCACGTTGCCTCTGGCGTCCCGCACGGTCGTGACCTCGGCCGGCGGCGGCTCCACGAGGTCGACCGGCTCCAGATCGATCTCCCCGGCCGCCGTCACGAGCCCGAATCCGGCGCCCCCCACGGCCGGGACCGCGATTCCGGCAACGAGCACGCCCGCCGCCGCGCCGGCGGCGGCGAGGCGTGCGATCTTCGTCCCCCGACCGGACATCAGAGCTTGCCGAGCCCGCGGGCCAGGATCGTCGCGGTCTTCGCGATCGTCTTGTCGTCGGTGGCGAGGCCGGGGGAGCGGTTGGTGTAGATCGCCATGATGAGGGGAGCGGCGCCCTTCTCGGGCCAGATGACGGCGATGTCGTTCCCACCGCCGAATCCCGTGGAGTTGGTGCCGGTCTTGTCGCCGATCGTCCAGGTCTTGGGCAGGCCGGCCCGGATACGCGCGTCGCCGGTCTTGGTCGCGATCAGCCAGGCGTTGAACTGCTCCCGGTCCTTGGCGTGCAGCGCGTTGCCGATCGTCAGCACGCGCAGGTCACGGGCGATGGCCGCGGGGGTCGTGGTGTCGCGCTTGTCCTTCGGCGTCCAGTCGTTCAACCCGGGCTCGTAGCGGTCCAGGCGGGAGATCGCGTCCTTGAGCGAACGGAAGTATTTGGTCAGACCGGCGGGGCCGCCGATCTCCTTCAGGATCAGGTTGCCCGCGGTGTTGTCGCTCACCGTGATGGTGGCCTCGCACAGCTGCGCCACGGTCAGCCCGTCCTTGACGTGCTTCTCGGTGACGGGTGAGTGCTCCAGCAGCTCGTCGGCCGTCCAGTGCATCACCTTGTTCATCAGCCCGGGGTCCGAGGTGCGGGCCTTGTGCAGCACGGCCGCGCAGGCGAAGGCCTTGAACGTGGACAACAGCGGGAAGCGTTCACCCGCCCGGTAGGTCACGGTCTTGCCGGTGGCGGTGTCGACGGCGTACGCGCCGATGCGGCCGTTGAAGGCCTTCTCCAGCGCGCGCAGTTCCTTCTTGACGTTGACCGGGGCCTGGCTGGAGACCGCCGGCGCCGCCGCCACGCTCGCGGCCGAGGCCGGCGCCGGGCCGAGGGCGCCGCCCGCCAGAAGGGAGATCGTCAGGGTGGTCGCCGCAGCCAGCCGCCGGACGCGCAGGTTCCGCATGTCATATGTCCTTGCTCTCGCCTGTCAGAGGGCAGGAGCAAAGCAGATGAGATCTCCGCATGTCTAATAGCGATATCGGCAATCGGACGATATCCATTCGGATATCGGTGCAGGTGGCCCGAGTCTCACACCGATCGCGCGCTGGTGATCAGTGACGCCGCTTACCCGGCTGAACAGGGAATCTTGGGTAGGGTCGAAGCATGCGACTCCACAAGAGCCGGTACGTGCCTCTCGCCGCCTTCGCCCTTTGCATCGCCGCCGCCGGTTGCGGTGAGGTCAATCAGACCATCGACAAGGCCCAGGCGTGCCTGGAGGCACCGAAGATCGTCAGCGAGCTCGGCGGGCAGATCGCCCAGCTCACCAACGACCCCCAGGCCATGGACAAGGCCCTGGACGACGCCGCGGCCAAGCTCAACGATGTGGCCGACAAGGCAGCCAACACCACGATCAAGGAAGCCTCCGACGACTTCGCCAAGACCCTGAGCGGCATCACCGTCAAGGACGCCAACGACGCCGTCGACGCGGCCCAGAAGGTCACCACCGAGGGCGCCGCGTACGTGGAGAAGGTGACCAAGGCCTGCACCGGCTGAATCCCGGCTTCTCTAGGGGTAATGGGGGCGAAATATCGTTTTACCCATGGAACCCGACCCGCGTTTCACCTTGGCCAATGAACGCACCTTCCTCACCTGGCTGAGCACGGCGCTGGCGCTCAGCGCGGGTGGGGTGGCCATGGCGGCGGTGCCGGCCGACGTGTTCGTGCCATGGATCCGCACCGCCCTGGCCGTCGTGCTTGTCACACTCTCCGCGCTGGCCGCGGGCATGGCCTACCCGCGCTGGCGAAACATCCAGCGGGCACTGCGCGATCAGGCGCCGCTGCCGCCGCCCGCGCTCGCCGCCGTCTTCGGCTACGGGGTGGCCGCCGTCGCCGTGATCGCCCTCGTTCTCATCATCCTCTCAGCATGACGGAGTGAGGATGGCTTCCGAAGAGGAGGTCTGGGATCGTGGGCTACAGAGTGAGCGCACCAGGCTCGCGTGGGTGCGGACGGCCGTGGCTCTGGCCACTGGCGGGCTCGGCGCGACCGGGCTGTCGGCCAGGCACGGCCTGCCGGCCCTCGCGGTGGCGGCGTTCGCGCTGGCCGCGCTCTGCGGCGGCGTGCTGCTCATCAGGACCAGGGTCAGGTTCCGGCGGGTGCAGGCGGCGCTGCACGGCGGCAGGCCGCTTGACCCCGGGCTCGACGTGGTCCTGGCCTGGCTGGGTGTGCTCGGCGTGGTCGCAGGTGCCCTGACCTTTGTCTTCACCGTTCGGTGAGTCCGCTTGCGAGATTCCGACAAGCAGGCGGAAACTCGAAGCAAGGGGGTGACCTCGTTGGATGAAGAACGCAGGATCGTGCCTTTCGAGTGCCGCAGCTGCTGGCACGTGTGGGAAGAGGAATACCTGGTCAGGCACGTCGACGACCACCATGGCAACGAAGCGGACGTTTGGCTGCACAACGGGCTGCCGGTGCCGCCGCCGTCGCCGGGCGCCATCTGCCCGCGGTGTCGCCGGCAGGACTCCACCACCTTCCCTGAGGGCTACCTGTCGCGCCATCCGGAGCTGATCCCGCCAGAGAAGCCGGCGGCGCCCGATCCGACCCCGCTGCTCAGCCCGGTGCCACGCCCGCTCTATTGGCAACCTGACACACGGTAAGGACGCCGCCCGCGGCCGAGCCGGACAGCGCGCCCGCTGAGCGGACGCCGCTGCCCGGCCGGCTGCCGGTGGCGGTCAACTGCTGAGGCTGTCCAGCCAGGCCTGGTGCAGTCCGGCGAAGCGCCCCGAGGCGGCGATGAGCCGGTCCGGCGGCCCGTCCTCGACGATCTCGCCCCGCTCCATGACGAGCACGCGGTCGGCGATCTCCACGGTGGACAACCGGTGCGCGATGATCAGCGCCGTGCGGTCGGCCAGGATCGTCCGCAGCGCACGCTGCACCAGCCGCTCGCTCGGCACGTCCAGGCTGGAGGTCGCCTCGTCGAGGATCAGCACGGCCGGATCGGCCAGGAACGCCCGGGCGAACGCGACGAGCTGGCGCTGGCCGGCGGACATGCGGCCGCCGCGTTTGCCGACCTCGGTGTCGTAACCGTCGGGCAGGCCCGAGATGAAGGCGTGCGCACCGATCGCCTTGGCCGCCTCGCGCACCTGGCGGTCGGTCGCGTCCGGCTTGCCGAACCTGATGTTGTCCGCGACCGTGCCGCTGAACAGGAAGTTCTCCTGCGTCACCATGACCACGGCCTGGCGCAGCGTCGGCTCGTCAAGCGTGCGCAGGTCCACGCCGTCCAGCAGCACGCGGCCCTCGGTCGGGTCGTAGAAACGCGAGATCAGCTTGGCCAGCGTCGTCTTGCCCGCACCCGTGGCGCCGACCAGCGCCACGCTCTGCCCGGCCGGGACCGTCAGGTCGAGCCCCGGCAGGATCGGCCTCTCCTCGACGTAGGCGAACCTGACGCCCTCGAAGCGCACCTTGCCGCGTGCCCTGCCGCGCGGCAGCGGCTGCGGCTTGCGCGGCTCGGGCACCGACGGCTCCTCCTCCAGCACGCCGGACAACTTCTCCAGCGCCGCGCCCGCCGACTGCAGCGTGTTGTAGAACTGGCTGACCTCCTGCATCGGCTCGTAGAACTGGCGCAGGTAGAGCAGGAACGCGGCCAGCACGCCCTCGGTGACCTCACCCTGGAGCACCAGCCAGCCGCCGTAGAGCAGCACCCCGCCGATCGTCAGGTTGCCGATGAGCTTGATGCCGGTCATGAACGTCGCGCCGAGCCGCATGCCACTGGCGTTCGCGCCCCGGTAGTCGTCGTTCAGCTGGTGGAAGATCTCCTGATTGCGCGGCTCGCGGCGGAAGGCCTGCACCGCGCGGATGCCGGTCATCGACTCCACGAAGTGCACGATCACGAGCGCGACCGTCTCCCGCGTACGCCGGTAGACGATTACCGACTGCCGCCGGAACCACCGCGTGAAGAGCAGCAGCAGCGGCAGCGGGATGAGCGCCACCAGACCCAGGTGCACGTCCAGGATCAGCAGCAGCACGGCCGTGCCCACCATGGTCAGCACGGCCTTGACCAGCGCGTCGAACCCGGACTGCAGCAGCTCGGCGATGGCCTCGATGTCCGAGGTCAGCCGCGAGATGACGCGGCCGGAGGTGTAGTGCTCGTGGAAGCTCAGCGACAGCCGCTGGAACTGGCCGAACACCCTCCTGCGCAGCTCCAGCAGGATGCTCTGGCCGATCGTGCCCGACAGCCGCAGGAACGCCTGCCGGGTCAGCGCCTGGGTCACGGCGGCGGCCAGGATCACCCCGACCACGGTCAGCAGGATCGCCGGGCCGGACCCGCGGGTGATCGGCGGGATGCCCGCGTCGATGCCGACCGAGACCAGGTAGGGGATCGCGAGCCCGGCGGCGTTCGACACCACGATGATCGACACGAGCAGCGCGATCTTCTTCCGGTACGGCCTGAGCAGGTCGCCGAGCAGCCGGCGGGAACGCTCCCGCAGCAGGAGGGAGACCTTCTCCGGCAGCTCGTCCTGGTCCTCGGAGGCGACGCCGCGCCAGGAGGCCGAGGTCGATGACGTGGTCGTCGTCGTGGTCATCGCAGCGCTCCTTCCGACGCGTCGTCCAGGTCGGCGTCCTGGGCCAGCAGCTCCCGGTATTCGGGCACCTCGGCCAGCAGCTCGTGGTGCTGCCCCACGTGCGTGATCGTGCCGTCGCGCAGCAGCGCCACCTTGTCGGCCAGCAGCACGGTGGAGGCGCGGTGGGCGACCACGATGCCGGTGGCGTCGCGCAGCACGTGCCGCAGCGCCTCCTCCACCAGCGCCTCGGTCTCCACGTCGAGCGCGGACAGCGTGTCGTCGAGCACGAGGATCCGCGGATTGCTCAGCACCGCCCGGGCCAGGGCGAGGCGCTGCCGCTGGCCGCCGGACAGGGACAGGCCCTGCTCGCCGATGCGGGTGTCGAGGCCCCACGGCAGGTCGTACACGAACATGGCCTGCGCCGTCTGAATGGCGTCGGCCAGCTCCTCCTCGGTGGCGTCGAGCCGGCCGAGGGTGAGGTTCTCGCGCACGCTCATGGAGAACAGCGTCGGCTCCTCGAACGCGGTGGCCACCACCGACCGCAGCGTGGTGAGCTCCAGGTCGCGTACGTCATGCCCGTCGATCGTGACGCGGCCCTCGGTGGGGTCGATCAGCCGGGGCACCAGCGCGGTCAGCGTGGTCTTGCCGGCGCCGGTCGCACCCACGATCGCCACCGTCTCGCCAGGGCGCACGTCCAGCCAGACGTCGTGCAGCACCGGCCGGTCCGCGCCGGGGAAGCGGAACCCGACGCCCTCGAAGCGCAGGTGGCCGCGGGGCTTGTCGATCGTGTCCGTCCCGCCCTCGATGGCGGGGACCGTGTCCATGACCTCCATGAGCCGGTCGGCGGACGTCATGGCCTCCTGGCCCATGGCCAGGATGTAGCCGAGGCTCGCGATCGGCCACACCAGCTGCAGCATCAGCGTGGTGAACGCGATGAGCGCGCCCAGCGTCAGCGCGCCGGACCCGACGGCCAGGGCGCCCAGCAGCAGCACCAAGGCCAGCGTGATGTTGGGGATCACCTCGAGGAAGGCGAAGAACTTCGCCGACAGGCGCGCCTTGTCCATCGACGAGCCGTAGACCTTGAGCGCGGCGTCGTCGTAGCGGTCATAGACGTAGTGGCGGCGGCCGAACGCCTTTATGGTGCGGATGCCGAGCGCGGACTCCTCGACGAGCGTGGCGAGGTCGCCCTGCTCGTCCTGCACCTGGCGGGAGATCCTGATGTAGCGCTTCTCGAACCGCAGCGACGTCCAGATGATCGGCACGGACGAGGCCAGCACCAGCAGTCCGAGCGGCCAGTACTTGTTGAGCAGCAGCGCGGTCACCGTGATCAGCTGCAGGATGTTCATGACGAGGAACAACATCCCGAAGCCGAGGAAGCGGCGGATCGTGGACAGGTCGGTCGTGGCCCGGGATAACAGCTGCCCGGACTGCCACTCTCCGTGGAAGCCCATGGGCAGGCGCTGGAGGTGCTTGTAGAGGTCGTCGCGGATGGCGGTCTCCAGGCCGAGCACCGGTTTGACCTGGGCCCACCGTCTGAGCAGGATCAGCAGAGCCTCGACGACGCCGACGCCGATCGCGAGCAACCCGAGCGGGAGCAGCCCGTCGGAGTCGCCCTGGGCGATGGGACCGTCGATGACCCGCTCGATGATGAGCGGGAGCGCGATGCCGGCTCCGATGCCGACGATCGCGGCCAGCCAGATGAAGACCAATCTGGTGACGTAGGGGCGGAGGTAGGACTTCATCCGCCACAGGGAGTTGGAAGACAGCAGGGGACGGCGAGGTATGTGCGTATCGGGAGGCATCCCTTCCAGGTTAGTACGCTCGATCAACCTATTTTTGGTGTCCCCATGGTGCGTCTTCCCTGCCTGACGTGGGGAAACGCGAAGAATCATGCCCTTTGAGGACGACCATTACGCTCATGGTGATGAGGCATAGGATGGGGGACTCGTGATCGACAAATCCGACATGCCGCATCTGCGGCGGTGCGTTGAGCTGGCCACGCGAGCGCTGGAAGTGGGCGACGAGCCGTTCGGCTCCGTGCTCGTCTCCGGCGACGGCGCCGTCCTGGCCGAGGACCACAACCACGTGGCGTCCGGTGACCGCACCCAGCATCCGGAGTTCGCGCTGGCGCGCTGGTCGGCGGCGCACCTGACGCCGGAGGAGCGCGCCGCGGCCACCGTCTACACCTCCGGCGAGCACTGCCCGATGTGCGCGGCCGCCCACGCCTGGGTGGGGTTGGGGCGGATCGTGTACGTGGCGTCGTCGGAGCAGCTCGCCGCCTGGCTGTCGGAGCTCGGCGTGCCCCCGCCTCCGGTCCGGACGCTGCCGGTCAACGACGTCGCGCCCGGGGTTGTGGTGGAGGGGCCGGTGCCGGAACTGGCCGACGAGGTACGCGAGCTGCACCGCCGTTTCCATCGCGGCAGCTGAGCCCTCATGGCGGCAATACGCCTCGCTATCGTCGCGAAAGCTGAGTGAAGGCCGCACACGAAGCGGTCTGCCGGAATCGGAGGGTGGCCGACAGGCTGATCAGGATTCCTGGCCGAGGATGATCGTCTCGGCGACCTCGGCGTGCCGCTCGGCCTCCTCCTGCGCGAAGCGCTCCGCGTCGAGCTTGTCGGCGATCTCCTCGTCCTGCTTCATCAGCGCCTCGAGCGACTGGCCGGCCATCTCCAGCACGCCCATCTCCGCGTACGCCTGCTGCAGCCGCGGGCTCCACAACCCGATGTCCTTGACGCACGGCACGATCCTGCTGAACAGCAACGACCGGAACAGCCGCAGGTACTCCGAGTGCTCGGTGGCCTCCATGGCCTCGTCGACCTCGGCCTTCGACAGGCCCAGGTTCTCCCAGGTCTCCTTGCCGCGCAGCCGGTCGCGCATCAGGTAACAGCCCTCGATGACGAAGTCCTCGCGCTCGCGCAGCTCCGTCTCCGACAGGTTCTTGTAGTAGTCGCGCAGCGCCATCCGGCCGAACGCGACGTGCCGGGCCTCGTCCTGCATCACGTAGGCGAGGATCTGCTTGGGCAGCGGTTTGGTCGTGATGTCGCGCATCACCCCGAACGCCGCTAATGCCAGGCCTTCGATGAGGACCTGCATGCCCAGGTACGGCATGTCCCAGCGCGAGTCGGTCAGCGTGCTGTCCAGCAGAGCCTTGAGATGCTCGTTGATCGGGTACGCCAGGCCCACCTTCTCCTGGAGGAACCGGGCGTACGTCTCGGCGTGGCGGGCCTCGTCCATGGTCTGCGTGGCCGCGTAGAACTTGGAGTCCAGGTCGGGCACCGACTCCACGATCTTGGCTGAGCAGATCATCGCCCCCTGCTCGCCGTGCAGGAACTGGGAGAACTGCCAGGCCGCGCCGTGCCGGCGCACCTCCTGGCGGGTCTGCTCGCTCATCCGCTCCCACAAGGGGGTGCCGTAAATGGCAATCGTCTGGTCGGGGATCCCGAGCACGTTGTACGGGTCCACCTCCAGGTCCCAGTCGATGCGCTTGGCCGAGTCCCACTGCTTGTCCTTGCCCTTCTGGTACAGGGCCAGCATGCGATCTCGGCCGTCGTCGTACTCCCAGGTGAACCGGCTGCTGCCGGCCATCTGGACGTCCCAGGTGGAGAGTTCGGCGGGGATGGTGTAGAGATCATGCGTCGACATCGGACCTCCGGGGGGGTTACGTACACCGTACGTCCATGGTTCGAGCTTGCACGTACGGCGTACGTCCGTCAATAGAATGAGCTATGCCCACGGAGCCTCTCTCGCGCGGCCGGATCGTCGCCGCGGCCATCGGCCTCATCGAGCGCGAGGGCGCCGACGCGGTCTCCATGCGGCGCATCGCGGCCGACCTGGGCGTCGGCGTGATGTCGCTCTACAACCACGTGCCCAGCAAGGACGTCCTGCTCAACGGCGTGGCCGAGGCGGTGCTGAGCAAGATCGAGTTCACCGACGACCCTGACGCGCACTGGACCGACCGGGTGCGCATGCAGGCGCGGGCGTTCCGGCAGATCGCCCATCACTACCCGCGTTCGACCATGGTGGTGGTCAGCCGCCAGCTTCACTCCGCGGCCGGCTTGCTGCCCGTCGAGCGGGCGCTCGCCACACTGCGCAGCGCCGGGTTCGGCGGGGCGGACGCGGTCAGCATCCTGCGTATGTTCATCGCGTACATCGTGGGCTCGCTGCTGCGCGAGGTCGGGGTGACGCCGACGTTCGCTCCCGTCCACACCAGGACGATCAAGGCCGACAGCGTCGACGCCACCCTGTTTCCTGAGGTCGGCTCACTGGCGCCGCTGCTGGACGAGTGCGACCACGAGGCAGAGTTCGAGTTCGGGCTCGAGCTGCTGATCCAGGCGATGGTGGCGCACTCAGCGCGCAGCCGGTGAGTGCTCAGTACCAGTTGTGCGATCTGAAGTGGCCCCAGGCGCCGCACGGCTTGCCGTACCTGCCCTTGATGTAGGCCAGGCCCCACCGGATCTGTGTCTCGGGGTTGTGCCTCCAATCGTGGCCGGCGCCGCTCATCTTCCCCGCGGGCAGCGCCTGGGGGATTCCGTACGCGCCCGATGAGCGGTTGAGTGCGCGGTGGTTCCAGTTGCTCTCCCTGGTCCAGAGGTTGTCCAGGCAGCGGAATTCCTGAAGGTTCCAGGACCGCTGGACGACGTGGTCCAGAGCGATCCTCTTGTTCCTGTTCTCGGGCCGGATGGCCGGGATATCGGGTTCCGTCGACGTCGTCCAGGTCCCGATCCGGACCGATGGCCTCGACTCCGCCCAAGCGGTCGTCGTGGCGCCGAAGGTGGTGAATGCGGTGACGGAAATCAGAGTGACGCTGAAGGCGCGTGTGCTGTCCAAGACGATCCTTGCTGTCGGGTCGCGTGCGGACAGGCGCACCGACGTTCTGTGCGCCCTGCTCGTCCGCGTCCGTGGCTCGGACGTGGCGGGTCCGCCCGGCCCTCCGGGATCCTGATCCGCCCGATCCTGCTGGGCGGCCCGGAGGGCTCCGCGACGTGTCCTTTAGCACGATTCCTATTACGCGCCGTCACCGTGGGTCATACATCGCGACACGCGAAGGACAGGTGTTTGTGTGATCGTTGCGGATAAACAGCCGGCTCGCTGGGACGGGATTGCCCGGCCCGTCGAGCCCATGGCCTGCTCTTGCCACAAGATTCGGGCAAGTCTGAGGTTTGGCTCAGTACCAACGGTGGGATTGGAAGTGCGCCCACGCGCGACACGGCGTGCCGTACCGCTTCTTGATGTATCCGAGGCCCCACTTGATCTGGGTGCGGGGGTTGGTGCGCCAGTCGCGGCCCGATGAGGCCATCTTGTGGGCGGGGAGCGCCTGAGGGATGCCGTAGGCACCCGATGAGCGGTTGCCCGCCCGGTGGTTCCAGCCGCTCTCACGCGCCCAGAGCTTCTCCAAGCACCTGAACTGGGCCTTGTTCCAGCCGCGCGCCGCCACCAGGGGCTTGGCGATCGACTTGTTCCTGCTGCTCGCGCTCGTCTGGGAGCTCTGCGCCTGTGCGGCCGAGGCGCCGCCTGCCGCCACGAGCGTGGCGGTCAGGACCAGGACGCCGGTACGGCGGAGCATGGGCATGCGGGTTCCCTTTCGAAGGGGGACATGGACCGCGCCACCGTGCCTGATGGGATCGCTTTACAGGGAATTGACCGCGCAAATGGAGATCGTCAGTAAAGATCCCGATATATAGCAGTTTCAGGGGTTTTGTCGGATAAATGTGTCCTGCGTCTCATTTTCGACGTGACTCGTTCTGTAAGGTCTCTCTATGACGCTCAGCGAGATCCCTCTCCGCACCCTCACGGACACCCCGACCACCCTGCGCGAGCTGTCGGCCGGCAAGGCCGCCCTCATCGTGAACGTCGCCTCCCGCTGCGGCCTCACCCCGCAGTACGACGGCCTGGTCAAGCTGCAGGAACGGTACGGCCCGCGCGGCTTCACGGTGATCGGCGTCCCGTGCAACCAGTTCGCCGGTCAGGAGCCCGGCTCGCCGGAGGAGATCCAGGAGTTCTGCTCGACGACGTACGGCGTGGACTTCCCGCTCCTGGAGAAGACCGACGTCAACGGCCCGGACCGGCACGCGCTGTACGCCGGGCTGACGCAGGCGCCGGACGCGGACGGCGAGGCCGGGGACATCCAGTGGAACTTCGAGAAGTTCCTGGTGGACGGAGAGGGCAACGTGGTGGCCCGGTTCCGTCCCCGCACCACGCCGGAGGACCCGGCGATCACCGCGGCCATCGAGAAGCTCCTCTGACTGAGGAGTCACGCGGTCAGGACCGGGCGCGCAGGGCCTGTTCGATCCACCTGTAGGCGGCCGTATGGGGCCAGGACGGCTCCATGCCGCGGACGATCGCCACGAGCTCCCAGAGACGTCCTGCGCGCGGGTCGTGCTCGTCGAATCCGCGCAGCATCTCCTCGCCGGTCTGCCCGCTCAGCTCGAGGACGCGTTCGAGCACGGGATCGGCCTCCGGGGACTCGGGAGCGATGCCCGCCGCCAGGGCGGCCCGCACTTCCTCGATCATCGTGGCGGTGGCGC
Source organism: Nonomuraea polychroma (assembly GCF_004011505.1). Lineage (NCBI taxonomy): Bacteria > Bacillati > Actinomycetota > Actinomycetes > Streptosporangiales > Streptosporangiaceae > Nonomuraea > Nonomuraea polychroma. Next base: position 6,060,074 of record NZ_SAUN01000001.1, on the reverse strand, counting down.
GCCGCCACGCCTCGTGGTCCCGCGGCTCCGCCCAGAAGTCCGCGCTCATGCTCCGCAGGCCGGCCTGGAAATCCTCGTCGGACAGCAGGCCGGCGAGCTCGAGCCAGGCGTCGAGTTGTGCGGCGGTGGGGTCCTCGGGCAGGTTGGGCAGCATGGCGTCGCGCATGCACGCCAGCCAGTCGCGCCGGGCCGCGATGTCGCCGCCCACCCCGTCGATGAACGAGTCGAGCAAGGCGGCCATCTCGGCGGCGCCCACCCGCCCGAGCGCGTGCAGCCTGCGCAGGTCCTCCTCGGCGGGGTCGTCCTTGTCCACGGTGGCACGGAGCACGGCCCTGGTCCGCTGGAGCGCGGCGATCTGCGTCTCGACCACCTCCAGATGGAGAGCCAGGACGTCCTTGAGGCGGCGGTGTCCCAGCGAGCGGATCGTCGCCAGGTCGAGGCCGATCTCGCGCAGCGTGCGCACCAGCTCCAGGTGGGCCCGGTGCTCGTCGGTGTAGCGGCGGTAGCCAGAGGAGGTGCGGTGGGGGGTGGGCAGCACGCCCGCGTCCGAGTAGAAGCGGATCGTCTTGACCGGCAGCCCGGTGAGGGCGGCCAGCTGCCCGATCGAATAATGCACTTGAGTCTCCACTAACGGGAGACTTTAGCGTACCGCGCATGGCTAAGAACAAGATCGCCAGGGCCGTCACGCTGCACCTCGGCGCCGGGGAGGCGAGTCCCGCCAACGTCGGCAAGGACCTCGGCCCGCTCGGCATCAACCTCATGGAGTTCTGCAAGCAGTACAACGCGCTCAGCGCGAACCTCCGCGGGCACGTCGTCCCCGCCGTGGTGACCGTCTTCGAGGACCGGTCTTTCGAGGTACGGGTCAAACAGCCGACGACGGCGTCGCTCATCCGCAGGGTGGCGGGGCTGAACGGCGGGAGCCCGCGGCCGGGGCACCAGAGCGGCGGCGTCGTGACCGTGGCGCAACTCAAGGAGGTCGCGGCGGCCAAGCTCGCCGACCTCAACACCACTGATCTGGACCAGGCCGTCAAGATCGTCGCCGGTACCGCCCGGTCGATGGGGCTGACGATCAAAGAGTAATCGACTGCTTACGGTAGGTGACTTCCTGGCGGGGGTATCAGCTCCGGCATGACGATCAATCCGTACGCAGGATCGCCTTTCAGCTACGTCGCCGAGCCGGCCGCGGCGCCGTACTCGATCGTCGAGCTGATGCCCGGGGTCCGCAACCTGGTGGAGTACGTCGGGTTGCGGGCCGGCGAGCGGGTGCTGCTGCTCATGGAGCACACCGTCGACCCGGTCGTCGTCCAGGCGATCGCCGCGGCGGCCGCCTACCGGGACGCCGACGTGCGGATCCTGTCCGTGGCGCCGTTCAGTCCCGGGGGGTGGGACCGGGAGGCGCCGCTCGACATCGAGACGGCCGCCTTCCGCGAGTCCGACGTCGTGATCAGCGGCACCTGGTGGGGCGAGGTGCACACGGCCCCGCTCTTCTTCGACCAGATCAGGTCCCGCTCCGCCCGGTTCCTGTCCCTGCACATGACCGCCACGGCCGGAGCACTCCTCACCGGAGCGCGCCTGCCCACCGAGGTCTTCTACGCGCTGCTGGGCCGCGCGCTGCGGCAGTTGTCGGGAGCCCGGTCGATCCGGGTGACCTCCGAGCGGGGAACCGACGTGACGTTCTCCGGGCTGACGTTCGAGTCCAACCCGGGTGGCGCGTTGCGGCCCGGCGACTGGCGGCCCTTCCCGTACGGGGGCGCCAACTTCTGGCCGACCGACACCGAGGGCGTCCTCGTCGTCGAGGACTCCACGGTCACCGGCGTGCCTGAGGAGCCGGTCCGGATCACCCTGGAAGGCAACCTGGTCCGCAAGATCGAGGGTGGGGCCGCCGCCGAGCAACTGCGGCGGTACGCGCCCGGCGGCTACTACATGCGGCACGCCCTGTTCGGGCTCAACCCGAAGGTGCGGGTGTCCGGCGGGACGCAGTTCGAGCGGGAGAAGCACGCAGGGGCCTTCTACTGCGGCCTCGACGGGCTGACGGACGGGGTGCCGGTCACCACGGGGCCGGGGTTCGCGCACTGCGACTGCCAGGTCGACCGGCCCACCGTGCTGGTGGACGGCGAGCTGTTCGTCGAGCGCGGCCGGCTGCTGATGCTGGACGAGCCGGAGATCCGCGAGGTCGCCGCCGCGTTCGGTCCGCCGGACGTGATCCTCGACGACAACCCCGTCATGATCCTGCCTCGCCGCTACACCGGCACGCCGGGCCGGCAAGAGGTCAGCGGCGTGGGCCGCAGCTCCCCCTGATGATCAGCTCGGTCGGCAGGACCACGCTCCGCGGTCTCCTGCCCCCGGCACGCAGCACCAGCTCCGCCGCCCGATAGCCCATGTCCCGCCCCGGCTGGGCGATCACCGTCAGCGGCGGGGAGCACAGCTCGGCCCAGGGCACGTCGTCGTACATCACCAGCGAGACGTCCCGCGGCACCCGCAGGTCCAGCTCCCTGGCCGCCAGCACGGCCGCCTCCCCGAGCACGTTCCCTCCGGTGACCACCGCCGACAGGTCGGGGCGGCTCTGGAACAGGCCGGAGGCGGCGGCGTAGGCGGAGTCGCGGCTGCCGGTGCCGAACACCACCAGCTCCTCGTCCACCGGCGCCCCCACCGCCTCCCTGAAGGCCGCCGCCCGGCGGTCGTGGCCGGGGCCGCCCAGGAAGGCGATGCGCTTGTGGCCCAGGCCCCGCAGGTAGCGGACGGCCGTGCGGATGCCGGCCCGGTCGTCGGCCAGCACCGCGGGCACGTCCAGCGGGCGGGCCTGCGCGGCGGCGCCAAGGCCGTCCAGGGCCATGAGGTCCGCCAGGGCCGCCGTCCCGGCGTGCTCTTCCGTGGCATGGGAGGGAAGGCGGTCGGCGAAGACCACGGTCATGCCCGCGCGGATCACCGGGGTCCAGGTGTCGGAGTCGCCCGAGGGCACCGCGATCAGACGGTCCACGCTCTGCTCCAGCAGCATGCCGATCAGCTCGGACTCCTGCTCGGGGTCGCCGCCGGTCGAGCCGAGGACGACCGGCTCGCCCGCCGAGCGCGCACACGCCAGCACGCCCTCCGCCAGCTGGCCGTAGAAGGTGTCGGTCAGGTCGGGGACGAGCAGCCCCATGCCGCCCGTACGGCGCTGGCGCAGGTTGCGGCCGAGCGCGCTGGGGCGGTAGTCGAGCTGCGCGGCGACGGCCAGGACACGTTCCCTGGTCTGCGGGCTGGCCGAGCCGCCCGAGAGCACTCTGGACACGGTCGCGACGCCCACGCCGGCCGCCTCGGCCACATCCTTGATCGTCGCCCGCCTGTCCATGGAAACGATTCCATCATGGTTTTCACCGAAGGGGAAGGCTGGCACGGCGACAAAGGCTGGTCACGCGGGAACCCTTGACACCGATGTCCGTTTCGGGTGAGATGCTTGAAAACGTATCCACGCCAGTGGGCACAAGGTAACAACATCCGGGCCACCGCCCTGGAGCGCGAAGGAATGTCATGGCATCCATCGTTCTGACGAACGTCGACAAGATCTACGCCGGTGGCGTAAAGGCCGTGAACGGGCTCAACCTTGAGATCAAGGATGGCGAGTTCATGGTGCTGGTCGGTCCCTCCGGTTGCGGTAAGTCGACCGCGCTCCGGATGATCGCGGGCCTGGAGGACATCAGCGGCGGTGAGATCTCCATCGGCGACAAGGTCGTCAACCACCTGCCGCCCAAGGACCGCGACATCGCGATGGTCTTCCAGAACTACGCGCTCTACCCGCACATGACGGTCGAGGAGAACCTCGCCTTCGGCCTCAAGCTCCGCAAGATGCCCAAGGCGGAGATCCAGAAGCGCGTCAACGACGCCGCCAAGATGCTCGGTCTGGAGCAGTACCTCAAGCGCAAGCCGGCCGCCCTGTCCGGTGGTCAGCGCCAGCGTGTCGCCATGGGCCGCGCCATCGTGCGTGAGCCGCAGGCCTTCCTCATGGACGAGCCGCTGTCCAACCTCGACGCCAAGCTCCGCGTCTCCATGCGCGCCTCGCTCAACACGTTGCACGAGCGCCTCGGCGTCACCACCGTCTACGTCACCCACGACCAGGTCGAGGCCATGACCCTGGGCGACCGCGTGTGCGTGCTGCGCGACGGTCTGCTCCAGCAGGTCGATACCCCTCAGAACCTGTTCGACAAGCCGGTCAACCTGTTCGTGGCGGGCTTCATGGGCTCGCCGTCGATGAACTTCGTCACCGCCGAGCTGGTCCGCGACAACGGCGCCGCCGTCACCTTCGCCGACATCAAGCTGTCGATTCCCGAGTCGACCTTCTCCGACAAGCCGGGCCTGGACCAGTACATCGGCAAGAAGATCATTCTCGGCATCCGCCCGTCCGACTTCGAGGACGCCACCTCCGCGGGCAACCACGCCAATGGCTGGGCCACGCTGCCGGTCAAGGCGGAGGTCACCGAGGAGCTGGGCTCCGAGATCAACGTCCTGTTCCTGATCGACGCCCCGCCGGTCGAGCACAAGGACACCGTCGCCGCCGCCGACACCGGTGACGACGACGAGGCGGCGCTGCCGCTCGTGGGCGACAAGTCCCTGTGGACGGCCCGCGTCAACGCCCGCAGCCACGTGCGCCCCGGCCAGAACATCGAGCTGGTCGTCGACACGCACAACATGCACTTCTTCGACCCGGCCTCCGGTCTGGCGATCGGCCACGAGGCCAACCGCTGACCGCCAGCCACAGTTCTCGATCGTGAGCCCAGCTCACGATCGCTGGGCCCCCACCGCGACCCCCTCCCGCGGCGGGGGCCCGTCCATGTCCGCAGGCAGAACCCCGTCAGCGTCTGATCCTTAACGTCCGAGCCTGCTCGACACCAGGCTCTGCAGGTTGCGCGGCACCAGCCTGCCGGCCGCCACGATGGCCTTGTAACGCAGGTCCGGCACCGACACCCGTTTGCCGAGCGCCAGGTCGCGCAGCGCCTCCCGTACCACGTCGTCGGCCTTCAACCACAGGAACCGGGGAATGCCCGACGTGTCCATGGAGGCCCGCTGATGGAACTCCGTCCGCACGAAACCGGGGCACAACGCCATGATCTTGATGCGCGGGCTGCCGGCCTCGGCCGCGGCGGACTCGCTGAAGTTCACCACCCACGCCTTGGACGCGCTGTAGGTGCCGCGCGTGAAGAACGCCGCCACGGACGCCACGTTGATCACCGCACCCCGGTCACGGCTGCGCATCCCGGGCAGCGCGGCCAGCGTGAGCCTGAGCACGGCCTCGCAGTGCACCTTGAGCATGCGGACCTCGTCCTCGACCGGCACGTCGGGGAAGGGCCCCGGGTGACCGAACCCGGCGTTGTTGACCAGCAGGTCGACGCCGTCGCGCAGGCGGGATTCGACCGCGGCGATCCCGTCGTCGGTCGCGAGGTCGGCGGGCAGCACCTCGACGTTCACGCCGTACCTGAGCTTGAGCTGGCCTGCGGCCTCGGCGAGCCGGCTTTCGTCCCGCGCCACCAGGACGAGCGAGTACGCTTCGGCGGCCAGGCGCCGGGCGAAGGCGGCGCCGAGACCGGCGGTGGCGCCGGTGATCAATGCGGTTGGCATGCCTGAACCCTAGCGGTCATGGCAGGATGAACAGTGTGCGCCTCGTCGTGGCTGTGCTCCTTTTGGTAGCGATCGTCACCGCCTGCTCGTCAGAGGCTCCGCCGCCCGCCGGGCAGCTCACTCCTCGTGCCGAGCTGACGACGACCGCCCCCGCGCCCACCACCCCGGCATCCACGACTCCGGCCGAGCGGGGTGAGCTGAGGTTCCGGATGATCGGCCGCTTCGAGCAGCCGGTGGCGTTGGCCGTGCGCGAGGGCGACGACCGCATGTACGTCGCGGAGCAGACGGGCCGGCTGCGCACCGACGACGGCAAGACCGTGATCGACCTGTCGGGCGAGGTGAGCGGCGGCAACGAGCAGGGCCTGCTGGGCGTGGCGTTCCATCCGTCCGGCCGGTGGGTCTACCTCGACTGGACCGACGCCCAGGGACGCACCCACGTCACCGAATGGGCCTACGACGGCTCCAAGGCGACCGGCCGGCGCGACGTCCTCACCCAGGACCAGCCCTTCCCCAACCACAACGGCGGCCAGCTCGCCTTCGGTCCCGACGGCTACCTCTACATCGCGCTCGGCGACGGCGGCGGCGCGGGCGACCCCCAGGGCAGCGGCCAGGACCTCGGCACGCTGCTCGGCAAGGTCCTGCGCATCGATCCGCGGGGCGGCCGGCCTTACAAGGTTCCCGAGGACAACCCGTTCGTCGGCAAGGAGGGCGCGAAGACCGAGATCTGGGCATACGGGCTGCGCAACCCGTGGCGTTTCACCTTCGATCGCGACACCGGCGACCTGTGGATCGGCGACGTCGGGCAGAACGCGTGGGAGGAGGTCGATTACCAGCCGGCAGGCTCGGAAGGCGGCGAGAACTACGGCTGGAATCTCCGCGAGGGGGACAAACCCTTCCGCGGCGGTAAGGGCCGGGAGCTGGTCGACCCGATGATCGTCTATCCGCTCGGCGAGGGCGGCAACTGCTCGGTGATCGCCGGGTACGTCTACCGGGGCGAGAAGATCCCGTGGCTGCGGGGCCAGTTCATGTACGGCGACTTCTGCGCCGGATGGATCAAGGCCGCCCCCGTCGACGAGCTGGACAAGGCGGCCGAGGTCGGAAACGTGGAGCAGCTGTCGTCGTTCGGCCAAGGGCACGACGGCGAGCTCTACGCGCTCAGCCTGAGGGGCCAGTTGTATCGGATCGAGCCTGCCTGACCCGCTCGATCAGGCTCTCCACCTGGTCGTTCAATATCGCCCCGCGCGCCCATCCCGCGTAGTGCGCCAGGAAGACGACCACCTCCCGCAACTCGGTCTCGCTGAGCTCGCCGGCTCGCAGGGCGACATCGAGCTGGACGTCCGTCAACTGGTCGAGACCCTGGCCGACGAGCAGCCCGAGCAGGAGCAGGCGGCGCTCCCTGACCGTCAGGACCGTCCTCGACCAGACGTCGGCGAACTGGCGTTCGGCCGACATGCCGAAGGAGTCGACGGTCTCCATGGCGGGTTCTGTCATCGCAAGCTCCGGATGTCGCTAGGGATCCTCATATCTTTAGCTACTTCCTGACTTGAACCAATGGGGGTTGCATGAACGTTGTACGGTGAGCGATCCACTCAGCGAAGCACCCAGATCACGTCGCGCGATTTTTGATCTGTAACAAGTAAAGCCAATGCTTGGCCAAGATTTGGTCAAGATTTCTCAGCCTTTAAGGGGCTCATTCCGCCTGAAAGCGGGCACAACAACTCCGTTGGTCCGTAAATGCGGAGGTAAGCCCTGGTGAAAAAGACACGGGCTTCGATCGTGCTCCTGGCCGCGATCTTCATGCTGTCTGCGTGCGGGCAGCCGGAATTCACCTACGTCCGTGACCGGACGGGCACCACCTACTTCAAGGTGCCGGCCTCGTTCACACAGCTCAACGCGAACGCCATCGAGATGTATCTCTCCGGCGACCACCCCAACTCGCAGGCGGCGCAGCTGCGGGCCCAGCGGGTCTGGTCGACGGCGTTCGACCAGTCCACGGAACCGTCGGTCAACCACCTCCTGGGTTCGGCGGATCCCTTCGTCTACGCCACCGTTCATCAGCTCACCGAGGAACAGCGGGACGGGATCTCGCTCAACAGGCTGCGCGACTTCGTCCTGCCCGTCACCGAGCAGATGCGTGAGCTCTACCAGCAACAGTCGGTGGCGACGGGCCAGCCGCCGACCTTCCGCAACTTCGAGCTGCTCAACGACGAGGTCCTGAGCCTGGACAACGGCGCCCGAGGTGTCCGTGTCCGCTTCAACTACCAGATCGGCAACGACGTCCAGACGTTCGACCACACCGCCATTCTCGACGAGAAGGGTGCCACGGTCTCCGTCATGCTCATCGGCTGCCAGTCGCTCTGCTTCAGGAAGCGCGCCGGCGAGTTCGACAAGATCGCGAGTTCTTTCAAGCTGCTCCGGCTGCCTGGATGAGGGAGCACCATTGACCACGACCATTCACCATGAAGGGCTGCGTGCCCCCGGCAGCGGGCCCTCCGACCCCGAATCCGTGACCAGGAAGAAGATGCAGTTCTGGGATCGGAGCAAGTTCCTCATCGCTCTGGTGGCGGCCTACCTCATCCTCACCTGGAAGGTGATGGCCGACTTCGAGGGCGTCGTCACCTTCCCCGAAGCCGCGCGGGCCATCGCGCAGGAATACCAGTGGATCTTCTGGTTGCTCGGCGTGGAGGTCGTCCGCCAGCTGCACTTCGTCATCAGTGAGCATTGGTCGGCCTACCACCGCTTCTGGAGCCAGAAGGTCTTCGGCGGCTTCGAACGCTGGACGCACCGGCGCTTCGACGACTGGACGCGCTACCGGCTCTCGCGGGCACTCAAGATCACTTTCTTCGTCGTGCTGATCGCCCTGGTGCTGGGGGCGGTGCTGGACGTCAGCCCGTTCCAGGCGCTGTTCCAGGTGCCCGCGCTGATCTGGCAGGCGCTGCCGTTCTTCCTGCAGATCGTCTTCCTGTTCTTCTTCATCATCATCCAGTTCGTCGGCCTGTTCTGGTTCCTGTCCAGAGGCGGCGTCGAGACGTACTTCCCCGACGACATCAAGACCCGCTTCCGCGACGTGTGGGGGCAGGACCACGTGGTCGAGCGCGTCCGGGAGAACATCGTCTTCCTGGAGAAGCCCGACGAGATCGAGAAACGCGGCGGGTACGTCCCCAGCGGCCTGCTGCTGTGGGGCCCGCCGGGCACCGGCAAGACCCTCATGGCCGAGGCCGTGGCCGGTGAGACCGGCAAGCCGTACGTGTTCGTGGATCCGGGCGCGTTCACGAACATGTTCATGGGCATCGGCATCCTGAAGGTGAAGGGGCTGTTCAGGAAGCTGCGCAAGCTGGCGCTCCGGTACGGCGGCGTGATCGTCTTCTTCGACGAGGCCGACTCGCTGGGCAAGCGGGGGAGACTGGCCCAGCAGGGCCCGAACGTGCCGGGCGGCGGCTTCTCCGGGATGTCCGATGTCCACGGCTGCCACGGGTTCAGCTACCTGTCCGAGGAGACCCGCCAGGTGCTGGCCTTCCGCGCCCGGCGCGAGGAGCCGGAACAGACGCGCAACCGCTTCTTCATGGGCGGCGGCATGAACAGCAGCGGCGACCCCGGCACCCTGCAGGCGCTGCTCACCGAGCTGTCCGGGCTCAAGAAGCCGCGCGGGTTCTTCAACCGGCTCGTCAGGCGGCTGCTCGGGATGCGTCCCAAGCCGCCGCCCAAATACCGCATCCTCGTCATGATGGCCACGAACCGGCCCGACGCGCTGGACGAGGCGTTGCTGCGGCCGGGCCGCATCGACCGCATCTACAAGGTCGGCTACCCGTCCAAGGCCGGGCGGGTGCGCACGTACCAGGGCTACTTCGACAAGGTGCTCCACGAGCTCACCGCGGAGCAGATCGACAAGCTGGCCACGATCACCCCGTACGCCACCGGCGCCACGATCAAGGACCTGGTCAACGAGTCGCTGATCACCGCCATCAGGGACGGGCGTGAGATCATCACCTGGTCGGACGTGCTGCGCGCCAAGCGGCTCAAGCAACTCGGCCCGCCCGAGGACGTCGAGTACATCGAGCGCGAGCGGCACGCCGTGGCCGTGCACGAGGCCTGCCACGCCGTGGTGGCGTACGTGACCCGCTTCCACCTCGAGATCGACATCGCCACCATCGAGAAGGGCGCCGACTACCTGGGCATGGTCGCCTCGATCAAGCCCGAGGACCAGTTCACCCGATGGAAGTCGGAGCACGAGGCCGACATCATGGTGTCGCTCGCCTCGCTGGCCGGGGAGCGGATGTTCTTCGGCGAGGACAACTCCTCAGGCGTGTCCGGCGACCTGTTCTCGGCGACCTACCTGACCGCGATGATGGAGTCGTACTGGGGCATGGGCTCCGGCGTCACCTCGCTGCCCGCGCTCCAGGAGCTGGAGATCATGGGAGGCAAGGCCGTACGCAAACCCCTCCCCGGCGGCGGCTCCATCGGCATCACCGAGAGGGAGCCCAGCAGGAAGGAGCCGGACCTCACCCCCGACGTGCTGGGGGAGCGGATCGAGTTCAACCTGGTGCGGCTGCTGGAGAAGACCGAGCAACTGCTGCAGGAGCACCGCAGGGAGGTGCTCTGCGTGGCGCACGCGCTGGAGACCCACAAGACGCTCAACGGCGACGACGTGGTGGCGATCATACGGCGGGAGCCCGGGCCGCTCATCGACGGCACGATCTACGCCTCCGACGAGCTCTACGACGAGCTGGAGGACTATCACCGGGACGCGGCCAGGGCGCACAAGGAGCACAGCCGCATCGACCGCGACCTGCCCGGGGTCGTGGAGCAGCAGGCCGAGCCCGTGCCGGTCGCCTACAGCGGCCCCGGCGTCACGGCCGTGCAGCTGGGTCCCCCGTCCTCGCCGCCGATCACGACCATCCAGCCGCCGGTGGCCGCGCCGCCACCGGTGATCGCGCCGCCGCCGTCGGCGGTCACCCCGGCCGCCGATCAGGCCGACCGGCCGGAGTTCGTGCCATGGGCGGGCCAGCCGACGCCGGCGCCCCCGCCGGTCCCGGTCGTCGCCGAGCCGGCCTCCGCGCCGCCGCCACCGAGGCGGCGCAGCCCGGGCCGGGTCTGGCTGGTCATCGCCAGTCTGCTCGGGCTCGTGGTGCTGTCCATCATCGCCGCGCTGGCGGTGACGGGCACGGGCGGCAACGGCGTGGGCGCGGCGGGCTCCTCCGTGGTGGCCTCCCCGGGCCTGCTGTTCCTGCTGTTCGTGGTGATCGTCGCGGTGATCGTGGGCGGCGGCCTCGCGCTGGTGGCGATCAAGGGGGTACGCGCAGCGCAGGCCAAGGCCGAACGGGAGCGTGACGAGGCCCACGCCCGGGCCCAGCTCCTGGCCGCGGCGATGGACCCGGACACCGCGATGCGGCTGCTCGGCTATGACGGCAACGGGCGCGACGGTCGTACCTGAGGGTGGCGCACGACCGGCGCGCGTCAGCGCCGGTCGTGCTCCTCGTGGACCTTGTGCAGCAGCGCCATCAGCTTCTCCTCTTCGCGAATGCGCCTGCGGTATTTCTCCGGCAGCTTCTTGAGCTGCTCCTCCTCGTGGCACAGTTTCCTGAACAGCTCCTCGCGCAGCTCGGGGTCGTGCTCGACCTCCAGGTACGCCTGGGCGTGCCGCCGCGCGGCCGAGACGGCGTTCTGCGCACGGCCCTTGGCACTGGTCAGCGAGGCGATCACGGTGATCACGAGCACGCCGACGATCACCGACAGGGACAGGCCGGTGCTGATCTCGGTGACCGGCACGGGCCGGCCGTCGTTGATGAACGGCACGTTGTTCTCGTGCAGCGCGTGCAGGATGAGCTTGACGCCGATGAAGCCCAGGATGGCGGCCAGGCCGATGGCGAGGTAGATCAGCCGGTCGAGCAGGTCGTCGAGGAGGAAGTAGAGCTGCCGCAGACCCAGCAGGGAGAACGCGGTGGCGGTGAAGACGATGTAGAGGTTCTGGGTGAGGCCGAAGATGGCCGGGATGGAGTCGAGGGCGAACATGATGTCCGTCCCGCCGATGGCGATCATGACGAGCACCATCGGCGTCATGACCCGCTTGCCGTCCTGGACGGTGAACAGGCGGTCCCCGTCGTAGACCTCGGTGGCCGAGAAGAGCCGGCGGGCCAGGCGGACCATGAGATTGTCGGAGTCGTGGCTCTCCTCGCTCTCCGGCTTGAGCAGGTTTCCCGCCGTGATCAGCAGGATGAGGCCGAACAGGTAGAACGCCCAGGCGAAGGCGTTGATCAGCGCCGCGCCGAGCAGGATGAACCCGGTCCTGGCCAGCAGCGAGAACACGATGCCGAAAAGCAGCGCCTTCTGCTGGTTGGCGCGCGGCACCTTGAAGCTCGACATGATGACGAGGAACACGAAGAGGTTGTCGACCGACAGTGCCTTCTCCGTGATGTAGCCGGCGAAATACTCCGTCCCCGGATCCTGGCCGCCGAAGATCCACACGCCGACGCCGAACAGCAGGGCGGCGCCGACGTACGCCGCCGACCAGATCGTGGCCTCGCGCAGCGAGGGAACGTGGGCACGGCGGACGTGGAAGACGAAGTCGAACAGCAGCAGCCCGATGATCGCCGCGATCGTCAGCCACCACACCAGCGGTGACACGTCCATCAGACGCGCCTCCCTGCCCGGCCACCCTTGTCATACGGAACGTACATGAACAATCCCCCTCGGTGATGATCGTACGGGAGGCGAACCCGATACGCCTGACCCACGTCTTAAGGGTTATGCGTCGGCTCCTCTGGCCCGCCCTCGCCTGCGCCCTGCTCGCCGGCTGCTCGGCCGATCCGTTATGCACGCTCATCGGCACCCCGGTCGGGGTGTCGGTCCAGGTCAAGGGACCGCTGGCGGGTCGTGCCGCGACCGCCTCGATGGAGGTGTGCTGGGACGGCGCCTGCAAACCGGCCCACGTCGAGCTGATGCCGTCCACGCGACCGGGCAAGGAGTCCTGCTCCGGCGACACCTGCTCGGTGACCGCCGTCCCGGACGGTGGCAAGCACGGGTTCGGCGACGTGCCCGGGCTGCCCGACCGGCCGGTGCGGGTGCGGCTGCGACTGCTGGACGCCGACGAGGCGCCGATCCTTGACCGTAGGCTCGACGTCACGCCGCGCCTGCGTTACCCCAATGGACCCGAGTGTGGCGCCGGCGGACCGAACGCCGTGCTCACCGTTGACGGAGCGGGCCTGGTGACGTCCTCGTGATGACCGGGGCATGCATCTGGCTTGGTAAAACTTTCGCTGATTAACACGGCGTTCACATGCGGGCAAAAACCGGGAAACGGCTGTCCATAAGACTCGGCGTGGCTGGAAGGAACCCTGAAAGGACCGCCGTGAGCTACAAGGCTGAGTACATCTGGATCGACGGCACCGAGCCCACGGCTCTGCTGCGCTCGAAGACCAAGATCCTTGCCGACGGAGCCGAGCCTCCGGTCTGGGGCTTCGACGGCTCCAGCACCAACCAGGCCGAAGGGCACTCGTCGGACCGCGTGCTCCGCCCGGTGTTCACCTGCCCCGACCCGATCCGCGGGGGTGACAACGTCCTGGTGCTGGCCGAGGTCGAGGAGATCAACGGCGAGCCGCACGTCAGCAACACCCGCGCCCTGCTGCGCCCGATCGCCGAGCAGTTCGCCGACCAGGAGTCCTGGTTCGGCATCGAGCAGGAATACACCTTCTTCAAGGGCAGCCGCCCGCTCGGCTTCCCGGAGGGCGGCTTCCCTGCCCCGCAGGGCCCGTACTACTGCGGTGTCGGCGCCGACGCCATCTTCGGCCGCGAGATCGTCGAGCTGCACCTCGACCGCTGCCTCGCCGCGGGCCTTGCGATCTCCGGCATCAACGCCGAGGTCATGCCGGGCCAGTGGGAGTTCCAGGTCGGCCCGGCGGGCCCCGTCGAGGTCTCCGACCACATGTGGGTCGCCCGCTACCTGCTCTACAGGACCGCTGAGGAGTTCGGCGTCGAGGCCACTCTCGACCCCAAGCCCGCCCGCGGCGACTGGAACGGTGCCGGCGCGCACACCAACTTCTCCACCAAGGCCATGCGCGAGGGCTACGAGGCCATCATCGCCGCCTGCGAGGCGCTCGGCGAGGGTGACAAGCCCATGGAGCACATCTCGCAGTACGGCTCCGGCGTCGAGGCCCGCCTCACCGGCGCCCACGAGACCGCCCCGTGGAACAAGTACAGCTACGGCGTCTCCAACCGCGGCGCGTCCGTGCGTATCCCGTGGCAGGTCGAGGTGGACAAGAAGGGCTACATCGAGGACCGTCGCCCGAACGCCAACATGGACCCGTACGTCGTCACCCGCCTGCTGGTGAACACCGTCTGCGCGGCCCTGGAGAAGGCCGGCCTGGTCTGACCTTCCTCGTGAAACGGGGCCCCCGGTTCGGGGGCCCCGTTTTCCGTTCATGGGAGGCGGAAGTCCAGGTCGGGAACGATCTCCGCGACGTCCATCTGGGCCTTCTGCAGCCGTCCTGAGTGGTCCCAGTTCATGGCCTGCCAGCGGGTGAACTGGTCGAGCACCCACATGCCCGACTGGCGGCTGCCGTTGCCGGACTTGCCGTTGCCGCCGAAGGGCAGGTGCGCCTCCGCTCCCGAGGTGGAGTTGTTGACGCTGACCATGCCGGCCGAGATGCCCTCGCGGAAACGGAAGGCGTTCTTCGGGTTCGTGGTGTAGATGGAGCTCGACAAGCCGTAGCCGGGCAGGTTCGCCAGCTCGATGGCCTCGTCCAGGGTCTCGAACGTGGTCACGCCCACGATCGGGCCGAACGTCTCCTCCATGAACAGCCGGTCGCCGGGCTTGACGCCGTCGACGACGACCGGGTGGTAGTAGAGACCGTCCTCGCCGTCGAAGTCGCCGCGCGGGTTGTCTTTGGTGATTCTTCCGGTATTTCCTGACACGACGGTGTGGTGCGGCTGGATCCAGGTCAGGTACTCCTCGTACCGCTCGGCGAACTTCTGGTCCAGCAGCGGGCCGGCCAGCACCTCCTGCGTGGGATCGCCGATCCTGGCCTCGCCCACCGCCCGCGCGAACCGCTCCACGAACGCGTCGTGCACGCTCTCGTGCACGATGACCGTGCCAAGACTGGTGCAACGCTGGCCGGCGGTGCCGAAACCGGAGAACAAGGCGCCCTCGATGGCCAGGTCCAGGTCGGCGTCCGGCATGATCACCATCGGGTTCTTGCCGCCCAGCTCCAAGCAGGCGGACTGCAGGTGGCGCCCCGTCAGCTCGCCGATCTTCCTGCCCACCTCGCTGGAGCCGGTGAACCCGACCTTGTTGACGCTGCCCTCGTCCAGGGCCAGCTCCAGGCCGCGGAAGGTCTCGGCGCCGTCGGCGAAGACGACGTTGAGCACGCCGTCCGGCAACCCCGCCGCGACGAAGAGCCGGAACATGGCGTGCGCCGAGGCGGCGGCGTACTCGGCGGGCTTCCAGACGACGGCGTTGCCGCACAGCAGGGCCGGCACCAGATACCACGACGGCACGGCCACGGGGAAGTTCCCCGCAGTGACGACGGCGGCCACGCCCACCGGGTTACGGAAGGTGAAGAGGTTTTTGTCCGGCATCTCCGACGGCACCGTCTGCCCGTAGAGCCTGCGGCCCTCGCCGAGGAAGAAGTCGCACGTGTCCACGATCTCCCGCACCTCGCCGAGCGCCTCGGCGTACGGCTTGCCGATCTCCTCGGTCACCAGCCGCGCCAGCCGCTCGGTGTTGGCCTCGACCAGCCGCCCGATGGAGGCGATCACCCGGCCCCGCACCGGGGCGGGCACCCTGGCCCACTCGCGCTGGGCCTCCTTGGCGGTGCGGCAGGCGTCGGCGAACGTGCCGGCGTCGGCCATTCCGACCCGGGCCACGACCTCGCTCGGCCGGGCGGGGTTGGTCGATTCGTACGTGGTCGTGGCGGCGGCTTCCTTGCCGCCCACGATGGAAACGATTTGTCGGCTCACCGGGCCCTCCTCATAGGTTCTGCGGCAAGACAATCATCCCGCCGTAAGAAACCCAACTCTCAGCCGCTCTCGAGGGCCAGCCTACGCAGCTCCGGGCCGTAGGACGGGTCGGCGAGGGCCGCGGCGAACTGGGCCTTGAGGTAGTTGAGCGGCGAGCCCGTGTCCCACCAGGTGCCGTCGATGACCTGCCCGTACACCGGGTGCCTGGCGGCGTGGCGGTGCAGGGCGTCGGTGAGGTAGATCTCGCCCTCGGGGTTCTCGTGCCACTTGCGCGTCGCGGCCTCCAGCTCCTCGACGACGCCGGGGGTGACGACGTAGCCACCGATGGCGGCGTACCGGGACGGGGCCTGCTCCGGGGACGGCTTCTCCACCAGGCCCGAGATCCGCAGCCGGCCGCCGCCCAGGTCCTCCTCGACGACAGGGACGCCGTAGCGGGAGGCGTCCTCGACCGCCATCGGCATCAAGGCCAGGACGGGGGCCTTCGCGGCCTCGTACGCGCTCTTGAGCTGCTTGGCGCGCGGCACCTCGGCCACGAACACGTCGTCGGCCCAGAGCACCATGAAGGGCTCGTCCCCGATGACGCGGGCGGCGTTGAGCACGGGCGTGCCGTTGCCGTAGGGGCCGTTCTGGTACAGGTACGTGATGTGGGCCATGGACGACAACTCCGCCACCGCGTCGGCCAGGTCGTCCTTGCCGGCGGCGCGCAGCTGCAACTCCAGGTCGGCGTCCGGGGCGAAGTGCCGCTGCACGAGGTCCTTGCGGGCCGAGGTGACGATGATGATCTCGTCGATGCCGGAGTCCACGAGCTCGCGGATGGTGTGCTCGATGACGGGTTTGTCGCCGATCGGCAGCATCTCCTTCGGCAGCGCCTTCGTCAGGGGCAGCAGCCGGGTGCCCAGGCCGGCCACCGGGATCACGGCTTTGCGGACCATGCCACTCTCCTTGATCGACGTGAGGGGAGAGTGCCGACCTTACCTCAGGCGGTTTCCTTGATCACTTCGTGGATCGTGTGCCACGCGGCCCGCGGCCAGGGGAACCCCTCAGCCGGTGAATCGTTCGGTTCGCCACGGCAATTCTCCGGAGCGGATGGAAAAGTACTGAATTCCATTCTTCGCGGCCCAATGACATTTACCAAGAACGGCTCTGGGCTGGAGAGTCCGCCGAGCTCGCGATGTCCCGTTGGGTGATGACCGCCAGGCGTTCGGCCAGGTCGGCCAGGGCGCGGGAGGCGGCCAGCTCGTCCCCGATCTCAGGCACCGAAGGGTCGGACGGATTGCGCCTGGCCCGCCCGTCACCCCTGATCACGGTGCCGTCGTCAATGGTGAGCGCTGCCCGCGCAGCCGTGTCGTCGCCGTCCTCGGTCAGCAGGATGCGCACGTTCCATTCTTTTTCTTTCATGGCGCACGGGCTGCCCCTTGGCGGCCCGGCGAAACCGTGGTCGTTTGTCACGCGGCAGCCCGCCCGCCTATGCGGTGAAATCGGCAAAATCGAAGCCCGGGGACACGACGCAGCTCACCAGGACGGGCTCGTCGCCTGCCGGGCGGGCCGACTGCCACACCCCGCCGGGGACGATCGCCTGCGGCACCTGCCCGTCCTCCACCTGCGGGCCCAGCCTGACCGTCGTGTCGCCGACGGTCAGACTGAGGGGCCCGCCGCGGTGCCACAGCCACACCTCGTCCGACCTGACCATGTGCGGCACCGACTCCTCGCCCGGGTTCAGCAGGAAGTAGATGCCGGTGGCGCTGGCCCGCGGTCCGTCGTATCCGTCCGGGTGGAACGTCACCGCCGACCTCCACGTCTCCCGGAACCAGCCACCCTCGGGGTGGGGGAGCAGGTCGAGGGCGGCGGCGACGGGCGGCCGCTCGACGAACGCCACCGGGGCGCCCGTGACGTCCCGGCGCAGGAAGCGGGTGCCGTCGAGGACGAGTTGCCCCTCCAGCGGGCTGGCGAGGGCCGCGGCCTCGTCGGGCACCTCGATGGCCGGGCCGTCGGGATAGGTCTTCAGCTCCACTCAGCCGATTTTAGGGATAGAGATCGGGAAGGGTGGCACCTGCCCGTCTGCGGCGGCCGGCCGACGGTCAGAGCTTCACCGAGGGGATGTCCCCGACTTGCGGCGAAATGTCGGTCGGGCTGGTTAGTCTGCGGCAGGTGGTCGAACGGTGGAGCCGGGATCAGGTGCTCGCTCTCGCCCCCGACGCCTCCTCCCAGAAGGCTGCCCAAGGGGTCGCGGCGCCGGGGAAGTGGTCGTCGCGCGGCGCGACGGGCACGGTCGTGTACGGCGAGTGCAAGGGCAGCGGGGCCAGGCCTTACCTGGCGTGCGTCGACCTGACCGAGCCCGCCTACCGGTGCAGTTGCCCGAGCCGGAAGTTCCCCTGCAAGCATGCGCTCGGGCTGCTGCTCATGTGGTCCGCCGACGGGGTGCCGGAGGCGGAGGCGGCGCCGCAGTGGGTGACGGAGTGGCAGGAGGCGCGGGCGGAACGCGCGGACAAAGCGGCGGCCCGCCTCGATGCCGCCCGGGCCAAGGCCGCCGGCTCACCAGCGGACGCCGAGCCGGCACGTCAGGGCCAGGCCGGTTCGAGCGCCGAGCACGCACGTCAGGGGCGCGCCGAGTCCCCGCGCCACGCGCGGGTCGCCTCCGGGCTGGCCGAGGTGGAGCGGTGGCTGGCCGACCAGGTGCGCCAGGGGTTGGCCGGGGCCGCCGAGCATGACTGGGACGGCCTGGCCAAACGCCTCATCGACGCCCAGGCGCCCGGCGTCGCGGGCGCGGTCTCGCGCCTGGCGCAGGTGCGGGCGGAGGACGACTGGCCGGGGCGGCTCCTGGAGGAATACACCCTGATCAACCTGCTCGCCGTCGCCTACCGGCGGCGCTCCGAGCTGCCCGGCCCGCTGGCCCAGACCGTCCTCATCCGCACCGGCTTCCCGGTCACCAGGGAAGAGGTGCTGGCCGGTCCCGCGACACGCGACCAATGGGACGTGCTGGGCAGGCGGGACGAGGTGCAGGACCGGCTGACAGCCCGCCGCGTCTGGCTCCGTGGCCGCGCCACCGGCCGACCGGCGCTGATCCTGTCCTTCGCGCCGCAGGGCCAGCCCTTGGACGCCTCCCTGGTCACCGGCACCACCATCGACGCCGACGTGACCTTCTACCCCGGTGCCGCGCCGCTGCGCGCTCTGGTCGCCGCCCGCCATGACGCCGTCCCCGCGGCCGTACCGGCCGGGGTGTCGCCGGAGGAGGCGCTCGACGAGGTGGCGGGGGCGCTGGCCGAGGACCCGTGGACCGAGTCCTGGCCCCTCGTCCTGGCAGGAGTGGTTCCCGAGCGCACCACACTCGGAGGTCTCCCGCTGCACCCGCGGTCCCGTGACCCCTGGCGGCTGATCGCCGTCTCCGGAGGACACCCGCTCACGGTGGCCGCCGAATGGACGCCGCAGGGCCTGCGCCCCCTGACCACGTGGGACGACGAGGGAACGGCGGTGATCCTGTCATGAGCACGTGGGAGGAGCTGGCGTCGGCGGCGCTCGTGGGCACCGACCGCAGGCCTTACGACGGCGTGCTGCTGGAGGACGCGGCCGTCGAGGTGGCCAGGCGGCGGGCCGGGGGCGGGCTCCGGCGCCCGGGCGAGGTGGCGCCGCCGGCGCCCGCGCCCGAGGAGGAGCGCCCCGCCGTCGCCAGGCGCGGGGCCGAGCGCCTGGTCAGGATCCTGGGTGGCGAGCACGAAAGACTGCTGCCCGAATGGCTGGCCGCGGCGGCCGGGACCGGCCGCCGAGTGCCTCCTTATGTGCTGCCGGAGCTGCTCGAACGCGGCCGCCGCGACCGCTCCATCCGGGTCCATCTGGGCGTGCTGGCCGGGCAGCGCGGCAGGTGGCTGGCCGGGCAGAACCCGGCGTGGGCATACCTGCTGGAGGAGCCGACGGGGGAGACGTGGGAGCTGGGCGGCGCGGCTGACCGGCGAGCCCACCTGCGTGCACTCAGGGCGGCCGACCCCGCCCAGGCCAGGCGGCTGCTGGAGAGCACATGGGAACGCGAGACGCCTGACGACCGGGCCGAGTTCGTGGACGTGCTGGGCGACGGGCTGAGCATGGACGACGAGCCGTTCCTGGAGTCGGCGCTGGACGACCGCCGCAGGGAGGTGCGCCAGGCGGCCGCCAACCTGCTCGCCCGGCTTCCCGGCTCGCGCCTGTCCCGGCGGATGGCCGAGCGGGTGCGGGCGTGCGTCGCCATCAGCGGCAACCTCATCGCCATCGAGGCCCCTCGCGCGTGCGACAAGGCCATGGAACGCGACGGCGTCCGGCCCAAACCGCCCAGGGGCATCGGCGAGCGGGCCTGGTGGCTCCAGCAGGTCATCGCCCGCGCGCCGCTCGCGGTGTGGGGCCACCCGCCCGCCCAGTTGCTCCGGATGCGGATCCCGGACTGGGACGCCGACGTGAAGGCGGCCTGGGTACGCGCCGCCGTGCTGCAGAAGGATCCCGAGTGGGCGCGGGCGATGTTCGGATGGGACCCGATCGCGGACCTCCTGGAGTCCCTCCCGCCTGACGAGCAGCAGGAACTCGCCGCCGATTTCGTACGAAATCATGATCTGGACAGCCAGCTCATCATGGTCCTGGGCGGGGTGTCGTCCCACTGGCGCGAAGGCCTGGCCACGGCCGTGCTCCGCAAGATCGTGAAAGTGGCCACCACGCAGCCGTGGAACCTCGGCGAGCTGGTCAAGCTGGCCGGCGAGCGCATCGACCCGGCGCTGTTCCCGCTGGCCGAGAGCTACTCGCCGGTCGAGTCCATCCAGCAGGTCGCCGCGCTGCTGCGGTTCAGGGCCGACATGTACAGGGAACTCAAGGAGACTTCATGACCGTTCTGCGCCCGCACGCGGAGGACCAGTACGCCGAGGAGCTGGCCCTCCTGGCCAAGGACGACGACCGGCCCAGACCTCCGGGCTGGAAGTTGTCGCCGTGGGCCGTCACCACGTACATCCTGGGCGACGGCGACCGTGTCACCCCGAAATACGTGGGCGCGCGCCGCATCGTCGAGGTGGCCGTCGCCACGTTGGCGACCGACCGCGCATTGCTGCTGCTCGGCGTGCCCGGCACGGCCAAGACGTGGTTGTCGGAGCACCTGGCCGCCGCCATCAGCGGCGACTCGACGCTGCTCGTGCAGGGCACCGCCGGCACCGCGGAAGAGGCCATCAGGTACGGCTGGAACTACGCCAGACTGCTGGCCGAAGGCCCCTCGTTCGAGGCGCTGACCCCCTCGCCGGTGATGCGGGCGATGGCGGAGGGCCGCATCGCCAGGGTCGAGGAGCTGACCCGCATGCCGTCGGACGTACAGGACGCTCTGATCACCGTCCTGTCGGAGAAGACACTGCCGATCCCCGAGCTCAACCGCGAGGTGCAGGCCGAGCGCGGCTTCAACGTCATCGCCACCGCCAACGACCGCGACCGGGGCGTCAACGAGCTGTCGAGTGCGCTGCGCCGCCGGTTCAACACCGTGGTGCTGCCGGTGCCGGCCACCGCCGAGGAGGAGGTGGACATCGTGGCCCGCCGCGTCACCCAGCTCGGGCAGGCGTTGCAGCTGCCGGAGACGACGACGGGGCACGCCGAGATCCGGCGGGTGGTGACGGTGTTCCGTGAGCTGCGCATGGGCGTCACCGAGGACGGGCGCACCAAGCTCAAGTCGCCGAGCGGCACCCTGTCCACCGCCGAGGCCATCTCCGTCCTCACCAGCGGCATCGCGCTGGCCGCCCACTTCGGCGACGGCGTGCTGCGCCCGGCCGACGTGGCGGCCGGGATCGTGGGGGCGGTGGTGCAGGAGCCGGTGTCGGATCGGGTGGTGTGGCGCGAATACCTCGAGACCGTCGTGCGGGAGCGTTCGGACTGGCGTGACTTCTATCGCGCGTGCCGCGAGGTCTCATGAGTGTGCACGTTCTGGGCGTACGGCACCATGGGCCGGGGTCGGCGCGGGCCGTCCGGGCGGAGCTGGAGCGGCTGCGCCCCGACGCGATCCTCATCGAGGGCCCGCCCGAGGCGGACCCGCTCGTCTCGCTCGCCCCGGAGCTGGAGCCGCCCGTCGCGCTGCTCGCGCATGTGCCGGGCGCGCCGGCCAGGGCAGCCTTCTGGCCGTTCGCCGGGTTCTCGCCGGAGTGGCAGGCCATCCTGTACGGCACCGCCGCCGGCGTCCCCGTGCACTTCTGCGACCTGCCCGCGGCCCACTCCCTGGCCGATGACCGGGATGAGGAAATATCCGATATGCGCGCCGACCCGATCGGCTCCCTCGCCGCGGCCGCCGGATACGACGACCCCGAACGCTGGTGGGAGGACGTCGTCGAGCACCGCGGCGACACGCCTTTCGAGGTGATCGCCGACGCCATGGCGGCCGTACGCGAGGGCTACGAGCCGGACGAGCGGGAGGCCAGGCGCGAGGCGTACATGCGCAAGACCCTCCGCACGGCGCTCAAACAGGGCCACGGCCGGATCGCGGTGATCTGCGGGGCCTGGCATGTTCCGGCGCTGGCCGGGCCGCTGCCGCCCGCGACGGCGGACAACGCGCTGCTGCGCGGACTGCCGAAGGTGAAGGCCGAGCTGACCTGGGTGCCGTGGACGTACGGGCGGCTGGCCTCGTGGAGCGGCTACGGCGCGGGCATCACGTCGCCGGGCTGGTACCACCACCTGTTCACCGCGCCCGACCGGCCCGTGGAGCGGTGGCTGGCCCAGGCGGCCGCGGTGCTGCGCGACGAGGGGCTGGCGGTGTCGTCCGCGCACGTCATCGAGTCCGTACGCCTCGCCGGCAGCCTGGCCGCGCTGCGCGGCCGTCCGCTGGCCGGGTTGAGCGAGGTCACCGAGGCGGCCAGGGCCGTGTTGTGCGAAGGCGACGACCTGGCCGTGGAGCTGATCCAGCGGCGCATGGTCGTGGGCGACCGGCTGGGCCACGTCTCCGACGGCACGCCGATGGTGCCGCTGCAGCGGGATCTGCGCGACCAGCAGCGGCGGCTGAAGCTGAAACCGGAGGCCCTCGACCGCGAGATCGATCTCGACCTGCGCAAGCCCCTCGACCTCGATCGCAGCCACCTGCTGCACCGGCTGCGGCTGCTCGGCATCGGCTGGGGGACACCGGGGCAGGCGCGCGGGAGGGGAACGTTCAGGGAGACGTGGACGCTGCGGTGGCGCCCGGAGCACGATCTCGCCCTCATCGAGCACGCCGCGCTGGGCACCACCGTCGACGCCGCGGCCGCGCAGCGGGCCAGAGACGTGGCGGGGGCGCCGGTGGCGGCGCTGGCGGACCTGACGTCGCTGGTCGAGCAGTGCCTGCTCGCCCACCTGCCGCAGGCGCTGCCCGAGGTGCTGGCCGCGCTGTCGGCCAAGGCTGCCCTGGACACCGACGTCACCCACCTGATGGCGGCGCTGCCCGCGATGGTGCGCGCCCATCGGTACGGCGACGTGCGCGGCACCTCGGCCGAAGGGCTGGCGGCGATCGTGCGCTCGATGCTGGAGCGGATCTGCGTCGGGCTGCCGGTGGCGGTGACCGGGCTGGACGACGAGACGGCGGCCGACCTGCTCAAGCACGTCGACGCGGTCCACGCCGCCGTGGCCCTGCTCACGGAGTCGGATGCGGGCGCGGCACCGAGAGACCGGTGGCTGGTGACGCTCCGGGATCTCAGCGACCGGCAGGACCTGCACGGGCTCATCGAAGGCCGGCTGACCAGGATCCTCCTGGACTCGGGCGAGCTCCAGGACGCCGGTGACCGCATGTCCAGGGCCATGTCCAGAGGCCATACGCCATCCAGGGCGGCGGCCTGGGTCGAAGGCTTCCTGGCCGGGGGCGGGCTGCTGCTGGTGCACGACCCGCGCCTGCTGGGCCTGGTGGACGGCTGGCTCTCCGGGCTGTCCGGCGATCAGTTCACCGATGTGCTGCCGTTGCTGCGCCGCACGTTCGGGAGTTTCGCCGTACCGGAGCGCCGGGCCGTCGGGGAGCGCGTCCGCTCGGCCGGGCGCACGGAAGCGCACGGGGAGCAGGGCGTGGACGAGCGGCGCGCGGCGGCGGCCGTCGCCACCGTGCTGGCGATCCTCGGGAAGGCGGACGGATGAGCGCGGCAGACGATGAGCGGATGCGGCGGTGGCGGCTGGTGCTGGGCGGCGGGGACGCCGACGGCACCGGGTGCGGGCTGCAGGGCGTGGACGTGCGGATGGACGCGGCCCTCGCCGCCGTCTACGGCCAGGACGGCCGGGAGGGCGGGCTGGGCGCGTCGGCGCCGCGGGTAGCCCGCTGGCTGGGCGACATCAGGACCTACTTCCCCTCCACGGTCGTCCAGGTCATGCAGAAGGACGCGATCGAGAAGCTCAACCTCACCAGGCTGCTGCTGGAGCCGGAGATGCTCGAGGCGGTGGAGCCCGACGTGCACCTGGTCGGCACCTTGCTGGCGCTCAACAAGGTCATGCCCGACCAGGCGCGCGAGTCGGCCAGGGCCGTGGTGCGCAGGGTGGTGGACGAGCTCGAACGCAGGCTCGCGCAGAAGACCAGGGCGGCCGTGACGGGCGCACTCGACCGCGCGGCCAGGACACACCGGCCCAAACGCGTGGCCGACATTGACTGGGACCGGACGATCAGGGCGAACCTCAAGAACTACCTGCCGGAGCACAACACCATCGTCCCGTCGCGGCTCATCGGCTACGCCCGGAGGCAGCGGTCGGTGCAGCGCGAGGTGGTGCTGTGCATCGACCAGAGCGGGTCGATGGCGGCCTCGGTGGTGTATTCGAGCGTGTTCGGGGCAGTGCTGGCGTCGATGCGGTCGCTCAAGACGTCGCTGGTGGTGTTCGACACGGCTGTGGTGGATCTCACCGAGCGGCTGCACGATCCGGTCGAGCTGCTGTTCGGCACGCAGCTCGGCGGCGGCACCGACATCAACCGGGCCATCGCCTACTGCCAGGGGCTCATCACCAGGCCGGCCGACTCGATCTTCATCCTGATCAGCGATCTGTACGAGGGCGGCGTCCGGCAGGAGATGCTGCGCAGGGTGGCCGCGATGACGCAGGCCGGCGTACAGGTGATCGTGCTGCTGGCGTTGTCCGACGAGGGCGCGCCGTTCTACGACCACGACAACGCCGCCGCGCTGGCGGCGATGGGCGTGCCGGCGTTCGCGTGCACACCGGACGCGTTCCCCGACCTGATGGCGGCGGCCATCGAGCGGCGCGACATCGCCCAGTGGGCCGAGCGGCACATGAGCGCGTGAGACCGCGACCCCGCATCGGGGCCGCGGTCTCATGACGCTCAGTGGGCGGCCTGTTCCGGCCGGGCCCGGCGGGGCAGCAGGAACGACAGCGCCAGCGTCAGCATCAGCAGTCCGGCCTCGACCCAGACCGTGACCTGCATCGACGCCCCGAAGCTCCATTCCCTGGCGAGCAGGTTGAAGAACAGCGTCCCCAGCACGGCGGTGCCGAGCGCGCCGCCCAGTTGCTGGATCGCGGTCAGCGTGCCGTTGGCGGAGCCGGACTCGTGCGGCTCGACCCCGGCGAGCACGATGTCGAAGAACGGCGCCATGGTCAGGCCCATCCCGATGCCGACGAGGCCGAGACCGGGGGCGAGCTGCCAGCCGGTGACGTCGACCCCGGCCAGGTGGATGGTCAGGGCGAGCACGGCCGCGCCGGCCGCCATGACGACGGTGCCGATCTGCAGCAGGCCGCGGCCGAGCTTCTCCTGCAGGCCGGACATCGCCAGGCCGAAGCCGAGCACGCCCCCCACGGCCTGCGGCAGTCCAGCGAGACCGGCCTGCAGCGGCGTGAACCCGAGTCCCACCTGGGTGTAAAGGCTGAAGACCAGGCCGAAGCCCATCATGCCGGAGAAGAACGCCAGACCGGCCACCAGGCCGCCGGTGAAGGCCCGCTTGCGGAACAGCCCCGGCGTGACCAGCGGGTCCTTGCCCGCTTTGGCGCGACGCGACTCGTAGCGGCCGAACACCGCGAACAACACGATCGAGGCCGCTATCGAGGCGAACGTCCACGCGGGCCAGCCCAGCTCGCGGCCCTGGATGAGCGGGTAGATCAGCAGGAACGCGGCCACCGACACCAGTGCCACGCCGCCGAGGTCGAGCCTGGTGGCGTTCGAGAGGCGGAACTCCGGCAGGAACCGCATCGCGGCCAGCGCGGCGGCCAGTCCGATCGGCAGGTTGATGAGGAAGATCATGCGCCAGCCGGTGCCGAAGAAGTCGGCGTCGACCAGCCAGCCGGCCAGGATGGGGCCGCCTACCGACGAGATGGCCATGACCGGGCCGAACAGGCCGAACGCCTTGCCCAGCTCGCGCGGCGGGAACATCTCCTTGATCAGGCCCAGGCCCTGCGGGATCATCACGGCCCCGAACAGGCCCTGCAACACCCGGCTGCCGACCAGCATCGCCGGGCTGACCGCGACCCCGCACAGCAGCGAGGCGGCGGTGAAGCCGAAGGCGCCGATCAGGAACATGCGCTTCCTGCCGTACAGGTCGCCGAGCCGGCCGCCGGTGATCAGGCCGACGGCCATGGCCAGCGTGTAGCCGGCGCTCAGCCACTGCACGAGGCTGTCGGAGCCGCCGAGCTCCTTCTGGATGGTGGGGGCGGCGATCGTGGTCACGAGCGCGTCGAGTAAGTCCATGACCTCGGCGGCCAGGATCACGAAGAGCGCGACCCAGCGCCAGCGATATGGCTGCACCTCGGTGGCCGCCACGGAGGCGGTGGTCGTCATAGGGACTCCTTAGGTGGAAAACGGTGTTCTAGAGACGAACGCTGTTCGTTACGAACACCGTTTTAGTGACGAACCACGTTCGTGTCAAGTACGCTGTTCGTATGGATCGTGAGAGGACAGAAGGCGTGCCGGCGCCGCCATGGCGTAAGTCGCGCAGGTCGGCGCCGCCCAAGCGGCAGCTGAGCCAGGAGCTGATCGTCGAGGCCGGGCTCCGGATCCTGGACGCCGAAGGGCTCGACGCGCTCAGCATGAGACGCGTCGCCCAGGAGCTCGACACCGGTCCGGCCTCGCTCTACGCGCACGTGGCCAACAAGGACGAGCTGCTGGAGCTGGTCTATGACCGGGTGCTCGGCGAGATCCGGCTGCCCGAACGTGATCCGGCGCGATGGAAGGAGCAACTACGCGCTTACGCCATGGAGGTGCACCGCGTGCTCGCCGCCCACGCCGACGTGGCCAGGGCGGCGCTGGCCAACATCCCCACGGGGGAGAACTCGATCCGCAACGGCGAGTTCGTCTTCGGGCTGCTGATCGAGGCCGGCATGGCCCCGCGTCAGGCGTCCATGGCGATGGACCGGCTCTCCCTGTACGTCGTGGGCGACGCCTACGAGGGCTCCCTGCACTACGCGCGGATGCGGGAGGCCGGGCTGACCGATCCAGGGGAGTACTTCGAGCACTTCGCCGGGCAGATCGCCGCCTACTACCGGGAGTTGCCGGCGGAGCGGTTCCCCACCGTGAGCAAGTTCGTCGACGATCTCATCGCCGACGACGGCGAGGACCGTTTCTGTTACGGGCTGGAGCTGCTGCTCGACGGCATCGAGGCGCGCATGCCTTAGGGCGAAGGGCCCAGGACCGCCTAGGTCCCCCGCCCGATGTGCCGACCGGTGGCCCGGCCATAGCGTTCCCGCCATGACGACGACTGTTGAGAGATCGGAAACGGCGGGCGTGGTGTCCGCTCCCTACCGGGCACTGAGCTTCGGGCTCGTCGCGATCGTGACGTTGCTGGCGTTC
This sequence comes from Nonomuraea polychroma, assembly GCF_004011505.1. Lineage (NCBI taxonomy): Bacteria > Bacillati > Actinomycetota > Actinomycetes > Streptosporangiales > Streptosporangiaceae > Nonomuraea > Nonomuraea polychroma. The sequence continues at coordinate 6,032,833 of NZ_SAUN01000001.1, read as the reverse complement.
GAGGCGATGGCGGTGGCCACGGCCATGCCCGTGGTGGCCCGCGAGCTGCGCGGCATGCACCTGTACAACCTGGCCTTCAGCGCCACCCTGGCGGCCAGCGTGATCGCGACGGTGCTCGGCGGGCGGTGGAGCGACCGGCGGGGCCCGGTGGAGCCGATCGCGGCCGGCGTGGCGACCTTCGTGGCCGGGCTGCTGCTGGCCGGGTTCGCGCCGAACATGGAGATGTTCGTCGCCGGCCGGTTCGTGCAGGGGCTCGGGGCCGGGGCGACCCAGGTCGCGTTGTACGTGCTGGTCGCCCGGGTCTATCCGGGCGCCCTGCATCCCAAGGTGTTCGCCCTGTTCTCGGCCGCGTGGGTGGTGCCGTCCATGGTCGGGCCCGCGATCGCCGGGTTCGTGGTCGAGAACGCCGACTGGCGGTGGATCTTCCTCGGCGTCTCACTGATCGTCGTGCCGTCGGCGCTGCTGCTCTGGCGCGGCATCACCGGACGGGACCTGCGAGGCGGCACCGCCGGGCGCGATCTGCAGGGCGGCACCGCCGAGCCGGCCCCCGCGCCCGGCCTTGGCCGCAAGCTCGTCTGGGCCTCGCTGACCGCCGTCGCCGCCGCCCTCATCCAGTACGGCAGCGCGCTGAAGCTCGCCGGCCTGCCCCTCCTCGCCGCCGGCGTCGTCCTGCTGGCCGTGGCCCTGCCCAAGCTGCTCCTGCCGGGTTCGCTCAGGGCCGCCCCCGGCCTGCCCACCGCGCCCGTGCTGCGCGGCCTCGCGTTCGGCTCGCTCACCGCGGCCCAGGTGCTCATCCCGCTCATGCTGATCAACGAACGCGGGCTCAGCGCCACGGGGGCGGGCGTCGTGCTCACCGTCGGCGCGCTCGGCTGGTCCACCGGCTCCTGGATCAAGGGCCGCGGCCGCATGAGCCATATGACCGCCATCCGCGGCGGCGCCGCCCTGCTCACGCTCGGGCTCGCACTGGTGACGCTCGTGCTGATCGACGCGGTTCCGCTCGCGCTCGCGTACGTGGCCATGCCCCTGGCCGGGCTCGGCATCGGCGCGCTGCACCCGACGGTGTCGGTCCTGGTGCTGGAGATGTCGCGAGAGGGCGAGGAAGGCCACAACAGCGCGGCCGTGGGCGTGGGGGAGTCGGTGTTCACCGTGGTGGCCGTCGCGGGCAGCGGCGCCCTGTTCACCGCCACCTCCGAGAACTACGCGATCGGCCTGGCCTCCACCGTCGCGCTCGCGTTCCTGGCCTTCCTTCTGGCCCCGCGTTTGGTGCGATCCGCGCGAGCAGGCACTATGGAATGAACGCGTCATAAAAGGGGGGTACATGCCGCGAGTGCGGGAGCTTGAGGTCTTCCGGCTGGTCCTGCCGTACGGCAAGAGGTCGGAGACCCTGCTCGTGAAGCTCACCGACCACGGCGGTATGACCGGCTGGGGTGAGGCGATATCCCCCCAGCCCAAGACCTGGTCGAGGCTTCAGGAAACGCTGGCCGCCCTGTTGATCGGCGTCGACTGGGAGCACCCCGACGCCGTGCCGAGCGGCGACTCCGCGGTGGACATGGCCTGCTGGGACCTGTGGACCAGGATGCGGGGGGTGCCGCTCGCGGAGGCGATCGGCGGCACCCGCACCTCGCTCATGGCCACCGTGCGCCTGGCGCCCGACCCGTCGCCCGAGAGCCTCGTCTCCCGGGTCAACCAGCAGGTCTGCGCCGGGTACGGGCACGTCACGCTGGACATCAGGCCCGGCTGGGACGTCGAGCCGGTGCGGGCGGTGCGGCAGGCGTACCCCGCGCTGACCCTCGCCGTCGACTGCGGCAACGCCTACACCGACCTCGGCCAGCTGGTCGCGCTCGACTCCTACGGCCTGGAGGTGATCGAGCGGCCCTTCGCCGCCGGCGACGCCTACACGCACGCCGCGCTGCAGGACCGGGTGGCCGCGTCGGTCGCCGTCGAGGTCGCCTCGACCGCCGAGCTGGACGACTACCTGACGTTGCGCGCCGGCCGCGTCCTGCTGCTGCGGCCGACGGCGTTCCCGTCGCTGACCGAGGCCCGCCGGGCGCACGACCGCGCCGCGGCCGCCGGCTGGGACATCCAGTGTGCGGGCGGCCAGGGGGCGGGGCTGGCCAGGGCGGCGACGGTGGCCGTCGCCAGCCTGCCGGGCTGCACCCTGCCCTGCGACGTGACGCAGCCGCCCCGCCAGAACCAGATCGTCACCCCGATCGTGGGCGCCAACGCCGGCGTCATCGCCGTCCCTCTGACCCAGTCCGGCCTCGGCCACGACGTCGACGATACGCGGCTACGGCGGATGGCCAAGGAGTCCTTCCACGCCTAAGGCTCCTACCCGGTCGATTGGCGGGTGAGCGGACCGCACGCGTCGGCTGCGGCTATCGGTTTTCTGTGGCGGACGCGCTGGAAAGCTCATCGATCCCATCAGCAAGATTCCAGCCGTCACCGTGTTCAGTGACATCAAGGACGACACCTATAGGACGATCTTCAAAGTGGACATGGGAACATCGATCAAGCTTCCCGCCCCGGTCGATTTCGAGCTGGACACCTCCATCTTCAAGGTCTGACCGCGAAGCTGCACCCTGCCCTGCGACGTGACGCAGTCGCCCCGCCAGAACCAGATCGTCACCCCGATCGTGGGCGCCGACGCCGGCGTCATCGCCGTCCCTCTGACCCGGTCCGGCCTCGGCCACGACGTTGACGAGATGCGGCTACAGCGGATGGCCAAGGAGTCGTTCAACGCGTAAGGTTCCTACCTGATCATTTCAAGCCGTACCGGGTCCTGCTGGGGGATGGATGACGGGGAAAGATCCGGACGAGGACGCCATCAGGCTGGCCGGCGAGTCGCTGGCCTCGGGGGATCCGGTGGGCTGGTTCGAGCGGCTTTACGCCGAGTCGGCGACCGGGGACGCGATCGTGCCGTGGGACTCGCGGTCACCGCACTTCCTGCTGACCGAATGGGGTGTGCCTGGGACCGGGCGGGCGCTGGTCGTGGGGGCCGGGCTGGGGGACGACGCCGAGTATGTGGCCGAGCTCGGCCACGAGACCGTGGCCTTCGACGTGAGCGAGACGGCGGTGCGGCTGGCGAAGGAACGTTTTCCGGACAGCGCGGTGCGGTATGAGGCCGCGGACCTGCTGAACCCGCCCGCCGAATGGCGGCAGGCCTTCGACCTGGTCGTCGAGATCATGACCGTGCAGGCGCTGCCCGAGGAGTTGCATGCCCCGGCCATCGCCCGAATCGCCGAGTTCGTCCGCCCTGGAGGTACGTTGCTGGTGATCGCCTCCGGGAGGGACGAAGGCGGCCCGGTGTTCGCGCCGCCATGGCCGCTGACCCCGTCGGAGATCGCGGCGTTCGCGACGGACGGGTTGAAGACGGGGACGATCGAGGACCTGCGTGACGGGGAACGGCACCGCTGGCGCGCCACCTTCCACCGCCCCGCGTGACGGGCTTCGCCCCAAATGGGCGCGCCGACACGCTGGCCGAGCTCACCCACAGCCACCGGCCGCTGCGGCACCTCTCGATAGCCTGAAGTACGAAGCGGGTCAGGCGCGTCGCTTCCGTCCGTCTCAAGATGCGAGGTGAGGATGTCCGTGCCGTCGCTCCGTAACCTTTTCCAGGCCAACCGCTATCCGGGCCGGAGTGTGGTGTGGGCGAGAACGCTCGACGGCGCGATGTGCGGCGGCTACCTGCTGACCGGCCGCAGCCAGGCATCGCGGGCGCGTGCCCTGCGTCTGCGCGATCACGAGCTCGTCGTCGGCCCCACCGAGCCGGCCGAGAACGATCCGCTGCGGCATTACGTCGCCGCCGCGCAACGTGACGGCTGGCTCGTGTTCGGCAACGGCGAACAGGTGGCCACGGTCGCAGATCGCCTGTTGGAAGGGCAACCGGCAGCGGTGGCGCTGGACGGCCTGAACTACGAGCCCGATCCGCCGATCTTCACGCCGCGCATCACCGTGATCGTGGACGTGAGCGCTCCGGCGAACGCGTGGTTCGGGGCGGCCCGCCGCAGTCTCGGCGACAGAACATCGACCAACGTGCTCACCCTCTCCGTCCGGGATCTGGCCCCCGGTGACGCCGTGTTGATGACCACGTACGTCTCCGACGGCCACCGCATCCTCACCGGAGAGCCTTTCCTCGAGGGCCTGACCACGGCCGCTGACCAGGAGGAGTTGCTGGACGAGCTCTGGGAGGCGCTCGATCCGTACTATCGGGTGGCGGCGGCGACCTTCACACCCCACGGCCTCGCCAAGGCGACCCTGCGCCACCAGGGTTGAGGCGCGTACGTCCCGCCCGGGCGGCCAGGAACGGCACCTCAGCCGGTGAGGACGGGGGCCTCCTCCTGGCCGAAAGTGATCACGATGTACCTGCCGTTGGCGTAGCTGACCACCGGTCGCCCGAGCATGTCACCCACCCTGCGGGCGACACCCTGGAACATCTCCACCATCTCCGGAGTGTCGGCGGACACCCTGAACCGTCCGTTGGCGAGGAGTTGCTCGGCGACCAAGGGGGAGAAGTTCATCTCGGCCCGGACCTTCTCCTCGGGGCTGAGAGGGGTGCGCCGGGGCGCGGGCTGCGTGCCGAAAGAGTGGGACATTGATGATCTCCTCTTGATCGCCGTCGTTCTAGGATGCCATCCGCTCCTCCCGCCTGGACCGCCATTCAGCAAGTAGTGAAAGGGTCTGGGAGAGCGGCAGGGTGGCCGCGACCGCGATGTGCCACCAGAACAGGCCGTCCAGGACGACCTTCGGCCAGTCGACCGTTTTCTCCAGCCGCCAGGGATTCGCGCGCAGCGCCTCGATCTGCTCCATGGTCTCCGCGGAGGCGCCGCTGTCCAGCCAGCCCCACGGATAGCCCATTCCGCGGTGGTAGCCGAACATGCAGCACACGGTTTCGCGTACCACCAGCAAGCTCAGGAACAAACCGGCCGTACCCAGAGCTGCCGTGACGGCCCAGGCCACCCAGCCGGCCCGGTGGCCGGTGAACCCGAGCCAGGCGAGCACCAACCCTCCCGCGCACGTCGACGCGCCGAACGCCAGATAGTGGCTCTGGCCGCCGGAGGCCGACAGTGCGAGGACGCCGAGGAGCATGCTTGCCGTGCCGAAGAATCCCACCACGTAGGGGCGCCGATTCGGTAAGGGCATGCCGCCGAGCATCGCACGGTTCACGGGCGTGCTCCATATCGCTCGATCTCTGCCCAGGATGAGAATGTCGGCATGTTTCGCGTATATCTACGCCTTTCAGCGTGAGGAAAGAACGATGGCATCGACCGTCTTCGGGATACTCGCCGTGCTCGCAGTGATCGTGGGCGTGGTGCTGTTCCTCGTGCTGAGGCGGCGGCCACACACCCGGGTCGGGGCGTACGCCACGGGGGTGTTCTCGCTCCTGGCCGCGGGGGTACTCACCATGGGCTACCTCTCGTTCGCGGGCCTGGAATCCGCCGCGCTGAACACCTTCACGCCGGCGGAGCGCGCGGCCGCGCTGCCGTGCGACGCGGCGGTCCTGCAGGCCGACAACACGGACAACAAGCTCAACGGACGCTACATCTGGTGGTTGCGGCTCCGGGTGACCCCTCGGGCCGGCAGCCCGTACGAGATCGAGCGTACGGCCCGGCTCACCTCGTCCATGGGGGAACGCCTGGAGCAGGGGAATATCGTCCTTCCCTGCCTGGTGGCCCCCACCGACCGCACCCGGATCGAGATCGCCGCACTCGCTGAGTGACACGAAGGCTGAGAACCGACATAGTTCCCATCGCGCGGAGCGCGCCCCTGCGGAGGACCATGCGGTCAGGGGTGGGTGAGGGCGGCCTCGAGGAGGAGGGCGCCGGCGCCCAGCAACGCGGCGTCGCGCCCTGCTCTCGCCGGGGCGATCTCCAGGTCTCTGGTGGCCAGGGGGAGGCAGCGTTCCCAGACGGCCGCGCGGATCGAGGTGATCAAGGGTTCAGCTGCCGACAGGCTGCCGCCCACCGCCACCACGTCCGGGTTGAAGAAGTTCACCAGGACCGTCAGCACCTCGCCTATGCGGCGGCCGGCGTTGCGGACCAGGCTCGTCGCCTCAGGGACGGCGTCATGCACCAGGCTTACGATGTCGGCCGGGCGGGTCACCTCGATGCCGGCCTCCGACAACGCCGTCATCAGGGCGGCGCCGCTCGCGTACGCCTCCAGGCAGTCCGGGTGGCCGCAGGCGCAGATGACGGAGGAGTCCGAGCGGACCCGGACGTGGCTGATGTCGCCGGCCGCGCCGCGGCCGCGATGCAGGCGGCCGTTGACGATCACGCCGCAGCCGATGCCGGTGCCGGCCTTCACGACCATGAGGTTCTCGTGGTCCGGCCACCAGCGGGCCTCGCCGGCCGCCATCAGGTTCGCGTCGTTCTCGACGAGGATGGGCAGGTCGTAGCGGGTGGCGAGGTGGTCGGCGACGGGGAAGTCGTTCCAGCCCGGCATGCGGGAGGGGGTGACGACGCGGCGGGTGGCGGGGTCCACCGGGCCGGGGATGCCGGTGCCGACCCCGCGGAGCGGCACTCCGGCCGGTACGTGCGCCGCCACCATCTCGTCGAAGCCGTCGGCGATGCGGTCGAGCGTGGCCCGCGGGCCGTCGGCGATCTCGCACGGCCGTTCCTCCACCACCAAAGGGGCGCCGCTCAGGTCGAGCAGGCCGAGCCGAACGTGGTGGGCGCCCAGGTCGGCGACGGCCAGCACGCCGGCCCTGGCGGACAGGCGCAGCAGGCGCGGGCGGCGGCCGCCGCGGGAGGCGCCGGAGCCCTCCTCGGCGAGCAGGCCCGCGTCGATGAGCTCCTCGACGCGGAGCGACACGCTGGACGCGGCCAGGCCGGATAAGCGTGCCAGGTCGGCGCGGGACTCCGCCTTGCCGGTGGCGACGAGTCGCAGCAGGTCGCCCTGTGCCCCCTGCACGGGCAGCCGCTGGTTCATGTGAGATACCTACCATGCAGGACTTCTGACGACAACGTATTGACTTGCTACGAAATATCCCACTACGGTCCGGACTATCTTCGAAATCGAAGGAAGTGACCGTTCATGAAGTGGTTTGTCGCTGCCGCCGCAGTCTCCCTGTTAGCCCTGTCGGCCTGCGGTGAGTCGAGCAGCCCAGCCGTCCCCGGGGCCACGTCCCCCCAGAGCGACATCCTGGCCAAGGCGCCGGTCGCGACGGCGGCCGAGATCCTGCCCGGCTCCACCATGGAGAAGATCAAGCAGCGCGGCGAGCTCCTCGTGGGCGGCTCGCTGGACGCGCCCCTGCTCTCCCAGCAGAACCCGGCCACCGGCGAGGTGGAGGGGTTCGACGCGCAGATGGGCAAGGCCCTGGCGAAGTACATCCTGGGCGAGCCCAAGGTGAAGATCGTCAACTCGGCGTCGGAGACCAGGGAGGCGTTGCTCGCCAACGGCACCGTCGACGTGGTGTTCCAGACGTACACGATCACGGAGGAGCGGGCGAAGCAGGTCGCGTTCGCGGGCCCGTACTACACCTCCGGTCTGACGATCGCGGTGAAGAAGGGCACGACGGGCATCACCAAGCCGGAGGACCTGAACGGCAAGAAGGTCCTCGCGGGCGCGAACACCCCGGCCATCCCGGCGATCAAGAAGCTGGCGCCGCAGGCCGAGATCATCACGTTCGGCAGCGACCCCGAGTGCATCCAGGCGCTCAAGCAGGACCGGGGTGTGGCGTACGTGCAGGACGAGACGATCCTCATCGCCGACGCCAAGAAGGACCCGTCGATCGAGATCGTGACGAAGCCGTTCACCACTGACCCGTACGGGATCGGCCTCAAGCACGGTGACGACCAGATGAAGAAGTTCGTCAACGACTGGCTCAAGAAGATGCAGGACGCCGGGGTCTGGCAGGAGATCTGGAAGACCTCCATCGGCACCGTCGTGACCGGCGATGCGCCGGCGCCGCCGCAGATCGGCTCCGTGCCGGGGTCCTGATGGGAGTCCTTCTCGAGCACCTGCCCGAGTTGTGGCAGGGGCTGATCGTGACGCTCCAGCTCACCGCCGCGTCCTTCGCGGGCGCGGCGGTGCTGGGCGTGCTGGTCTGCGCGCTGCGCGTCAGCCCGGTACGGGTGCTGCGCGCGCTGGGCACGGCCTACGTCGAGACGCTGCAGAACCTGCCGCTGCTGGTGCTGCTCGTGCTGGTGTTCTTCGGCCTGCCGGAGATCGGGATCAAGGCCGACCCGCTGGTGACGGCCATCGTGGTCATCGCCGTGTACGAGGCCGCCTACATCGGCGAGGCGCTGCGCTCGGGGGTGAACTCGGTGTCGAAGGGGCAGGGAGAGGCGGCGCGGGCCATCGGGCTGACGTTCGGCCAGTCGCTGCGGCACGTCGTCCTGCCGCAGGCGCTGCGCACCGTGGTGCAGCCGATCGGCAACATCTTCATCGCCACCACCATGAACACGGCGCTGGCCGGCGCTGTTAGCGTCGTCGACCTGACGGCGAGCGCCCAGCGGGTGAACCTGGTCGAGGCCCAGCCCATCCCGATCTTCGTGGGCGCGGGGATCGCGTACGGGCTGATCGCCGCCGCGGCCGGCTTCGTCACCGGCAGGCTGGAGCGCCGGCTGGTGATTCTCCGATGAGCACCGTCCTGTTCGACGAGCCGGGGCCCAAGGCACGCCGGCGCATCCGGGTCGCCACCGTGCTCGGCACGCTGGCCGCCCTGGCGCTGGCCGCGCTGGCCGTGCGGCAGTTCGCGGCGAACGGGCAGCTCGACGCCGCCCGGTGGCAGCCGTACGCGACCTGGCCCATGTGGCGGTACCTGCTGGACGGGCTGTGGTCGACGTTCCTGGCGGCCGTCGTGGCGGCGGCGTTGTCGATGGCGTTCGGGCTGCTGCTCGCGCTGGGGCGGGTGTCGCCGCGGGCATGGGTGCGCGGCCCGGCCGCCACCTACGTCGAGGTGGTCCGGACGATCCCGGCGTTGCTGCTGGTGTACGTAGTGCTGTTCGCGCTGCCGCGGTACGGGCTCGACCTGCCGTTGTTCTGGAAGCTGGTCGTGCCGCTGACGGTGTCCAACGCGGCCGCGTACGCGGAGATCTTCCGCGCCGGGATCAACTCGATCGAGCGCGGCCAGACCGAGGCGGGCCTGGCCGTCGGCCTCACACGGCTCCAGACGATGCGGCTGATCGTGCTGCCGCAGGCCGCCCGCCGGGTGCTGCCGTCGCTCGTCAGCCAGTCCGTCGGGCTGCTCAAGGACACCTCGCTCGGCTTCGTCGTCAGCTACGGCGAGCTGCTCTACAGCGGCAAGGTCCTGGCCGCCTACAACGGCCTGCTCATCCAGACGTACCTGGTCGTCGCGCTGATCTACCTGGTGGTCAACATGTCGCTGTCCAAGCTGGCCCGCACGCTGGAGGCCCGCCAGCCCGCGGGCTCCGTCACGTTGAGAAGGAGAACCGCACGTGCCTGAGCTCGCCGTCCTGGCCGAGGTGATCCGCTCGGGATTCGTCGAGAGCGTCCACTACGGCAGCGCCGTCGGGCTCGACCCGTCGGGGCGGGCCGAGGTGGCGCTGGGACTGGTGGACGCGCCGGTGCTGCCCCGCTCGTCGGCCAAGCCGTTCCAGGCGCTGGCCTGCCTCACCGCGAGCGCCGGAGCTCGCGCGCCGGCGGGGCCGCGCCTCGCGATCGCGGCCGGCAGTCACACGGGCGAGGACTTCCACGTGCGGGTGGTGCGCGAGGTGCTCGCCGACTACGGCCTGGACACCGAAGCGCTGCGCTGCCCGCCGTCCTGGCCGGAGGATCAGCCGACGATGCACGAGCTGATCAGGCAGGGCGCCGGCGTCTCCCGCGAGCGGATGAACTGCTCGGGCAAGCACGCCGCCATGCTCGCCGCCTCCGTCGCGAACGATTGGGACGTGCCCGGCTACCTGTCTCCCGAGCACCCCCTGCAGCTGCGGGTGCGGTCGGTCACCGAGGAGCTTGCGGGCGAGAAGGCCGTGCACGTGGCCGTGGACGGGTGCGGGGCGCCGCTGTTCGGGCTGTCGCTGACCGGGCTGGCGCGGGCCGTGCAATCCCTGGTGCTGGCCGCGCCGGGCAGCGCGCCGCGCCAGGTCGCCGACGCGATGCGCGCCCACCCCGAGTACGTCGGCGGCACCGGCCACCAGAACACCGAGCTGATGCGGGCCCTGCCGGGCGCTCTCGTCAAGGGCGGCGCCGAGGGCGTGCTGGTGGCGGCACTGGCGTCGGGGCACACGGCGGCGGTGAAGGTCATCGACGGCAGCCCGCGCGCCACGACGGCCATCGCGCTGGGCGTGCTGCGGCGGATGGGCTGCGACGTCACGTCCGCCGCGGCGTTCGAGCACGTGGACGTGCTGGGCGGCGGCGTCCCCGTGGGCCGGATCGCCATCACCTCGAGCCTGCCGGCTGAGACGGTCTGACGGGAGCGAGCAGGACTCGCGCGTGCACGACGCGCCGGGCCGGCGGGCGGCTCAGGCCGCCCGCGGCAGGTCGGCGGTCAGGGCGGCACGGAACTCCTCGTCGGCGTGCTCGATGGCCTGCAGTTGCACCGCCTCCCGCCGGAAGATCATCGACAGCCCCCAGTCCGTCAGCACCCGGGCCTTGTGGTGGAACGTCGGCACCCACGCCAGGTGGTACGCCCGATGCGCCAGCCACCCAAGGAACCCGGTCAACCGCAGCCGATACACCTGCGCGACCCCTTGGTGGTGCCCGAGCCCGGCGACCGACCCGAGATAGGCGTGACGGTACGCCTTGAGCCGCCGCCCCCTGACATAGGCGACGAGGTTCCGCCCGAGCAGCTTGGCCTGCCGGACTGCGTGCTGGGCGTTGGGCGCGGTGAACTCGCCCGGCCGCGTCAGGTCGGGCACCGCCGCGCCGTCGCCGGCCGCGAAGGCGTCCTCGATCCCCGCCACCGTCAGGTATTCGGTGGCCGCGATGCGCCCGAGCCGGTCCACCGGCAGCCCGCTGGCCGCCGCCAGCGGGTTGGGCCGGCCGCCCGCGGCCCACACCAGCGTGCCGGCGTCCAGCGAGGCCCCGTCGCTGAGCACCGCCACCCCGCCTGCGGCCGACTCCAGCCGGGTGCCGAGCCGGACGTCGACGCCGCGCTTGCGCAACGCGTCGGCGGTCCAGCGCCCGAGGTCCTCGTGCAGCTCGGGCAGGATCCGCCCGGTGGCCTCGACCAGCGTCCAGCTCAGGTCGGCGGGCTCGATGCCGTCGTAGTAGCGGGTGACCTCGTCGGCCAGACCCTGCATCTCGGCCAACGCCTCGACCCCGGAGAACCCGCCGCCGACCACCACGAACGCCAGCGCCCTCCGCCGCGTTCGCTCGTCGTCCGTCGAGGCCGCCGCGGCGAGCTGGGCCAGGACGTGGTTGCGCAGGTGCACGGCCTCGCCGACGGTCTTGAAGCCGGCCGCGTGCTCGGCCAGCCCGGGGATCGGCAGCGTACGGGTGATCGACCCGGCCGCCATCACGAGAATGTCGTACCCGATGGTCCTGGCGGGCCCCTGCACCGGCTGGAACTCGGCGCTGCGCGCCGCGTGGTCCACTCGCGTGACCCGCCCGGTCAGCACCCGCACACCCTTGAGCACCCGGCTCAGGGACGCGACCACGTGGCGCGGCTCGACCGTCCCGCCGACGGCTTCGGCCAGGAACGGCTGGTACGTCATATAGCCGCGCGGGTCCACCACGGTCACGGTCGCCTCACCCGAGCGGATCAGCTTACGCAGTCCCATAGCGGTGTACATGCCGACATATCCGCCACCGACGATCAGAATGTGTTTGCTCATTGCCCGTTTCCTTCCAGGTTCTTCACCTCAAGGACGGGTCAGCCCTCACGTTTGTGACATGAGTACGGGGCTAGAGCGTCTGCTCGCCGGTCTCCGGCAACGCCAGCAGGCAGAGCAGGCTCAGCAGCGCCATCGCCGACACGTACCCGCCGATCGCCATCACCCCGAGCCCGCTCGCCTGCATGCTGGTGGCGACCAGCGGCGGGACCGCGCCGCCGAGCACCCCGCCGAGGCTGTAGGCCACGGAGGCGCCGCTGTAGCGGTATTCGGTCTTGAAGAGCTCGGGCAGGTACGCCCCCATCGGCCCGAAGATCAATCCCATCAGGCCGAGCGCGCCTGCCAGCGCCAGCCCGACCAGCACCACTGACGCGGTCTCCATGAGCGGGAACATCACCAGCCCCCACCCGGTGGCCAGCGCCGTGCCGGTGATCAGGGTACGGCGGCGGCCCAGCCGGTCGGAGACCATCGCGGAGGCCACGGTGCCCGCCGCCATGAACAGCACTCCGATCATGGTCAGCGCCAGCATCGTGGTCCGCGGGATCTTCAGGGTCTCGGTGCCGTACGCCAGGCAGTAGGTGGTGGCGGTGTAGAACAACGTGTACGCGATCGTCATGGCCCCGGCGCCGAGCAGCACCCGCCGCCACTGGTGCCGCATGAGCCCGGCGAACGGCACCTTGGCGATGCGCCGCTGGTCCATGGCCGCTTGGAAGACCGGCGTCTCGGAGATCTTCAGCCGCACGTACAGGCCGACGATCACGAGCAGCAGGCTCGCCACGAACGGCAGCCGCCACCCCCACCCGTCGAACTCCGCGTCGCTGAGCACCTCACCGAGAATGAGGAACAGCCCGTTGGCCACGATGAACCCGACCGACGGCCCGAGCTGGGGGAACATCGCGTAGAGGCCGCGCTTGCCCGGCGGCGCGTGCTCGGTGGCCAGCAGCGCCGCGCCGCCCCATTCGCCGCCGAGCCCGATGCCCTGCGTGAAGCGCAGCAGCACCAGCAGCACGGGCGCCACGACGCCGATGGCCGCATACCCGGGCAGCAGCCCGATGGCGACCGTCGACAGCCCCATCACCAGCAGCGACACGACCAGCATGGACTTCCGCCCGATCCGGTCGCCCCAGTGCCCGAACACCGCCGAGCCGAGCGGCCGCGACACGAACGCCACGGCGAACGTCGAGAACGACGCCAGGGTGGCCGCCACCGGATCCATGCCGGGGAAGAACGCCGTGTTGAGCACCAGGGCCGCGGCGGTGCCGTAGATGTAGAAGTCGTAGAACTCGATCGCGGTGCCGATGAGGCTCGCGGCCGCGATCCTGGATCGGCTCGGCGCCGCGAGCTCGGGGGAGGTCGTCGTCATCTCGTCTCACTATGCGGACTTGCGTCTTGTGAAGCGATACGACGCTATCACCTGCGCTATGTCACATTGCTTCAGGCATCCCGATAGATTGCAGCAGCGGATCACTCGTGGAAAGGAATGACGGTTGCCTGTCGATCTGGTGATCTTCGACTGCGACGGGGTGCTCGTGGACAGCGAGCCCATCTCCGTACGGGTGGGCACGGCCGCGCTGCGCCGCCTCGGCTGGACGATCGACGAGGCGGCGTACGCCGAGCGGTTCGTGGGCTGCACCAACGAATACTGGGCCGAGCAGGTCGGCGAGGTGCCGCCGGGGTGGCGGGAGCAGGTCAACGCCGAGTATGCCGCCGCGATCAAGGCCGAGCTGTGCGCCGTCGAGGGCATCGAGGCGGCGCTCGACCGGCTGACCGTGCCCAGCTGCGTGGCCTCCAACGGCCGGCACACCACGATCCGCCGCAGCCTGGAGATCACAGGGCTGACGGAGCGGTTCGCGGGGCGGGTGTTCAGCGCCGAGGACGTGGCCGAGGGCAAGCCGGCGCCCGACCTTTTCCTGCACGCCGCCGCCACGATGGGGGTGACGCCCGAGCGGTGCGTGGTGGTGGAGGACAGCCCGTTCGGCGTGATGGCGGCGGTGAGCGCGGGCATGCGCTGCCTGGCGTACGCCGGCGGCCTGACCCCGGTCACCCGCCTGACCGGCCTGGGCGCGACCGCCCTCTTCCACGACGCCGCCACGCTGCCGGACCTGATCAGCTCCCTGGATTGACCTGCCCCGACCCTGACCCGGCGACGTACGGTGAGGTCATGGCGCAACGTCCGTATGTGGTGGTGCACGTGGGCATGTCCGTCGACGGAGCGACCACCGGGTTCCAGCCCGACGTGGCGAGGTTCTACCAGCTGGCCCAGACGTGGACGGAAGACCTCACCCTGGCCGGCGCCGACACCATCCTCGCCCAGGAGGAAGCTCTGGCGCAGGCCGAGGGGCCCGGCCCCGCCGAGGGCGGTCCGCTGCTGGCCGTCGTGGACGGCCGCGGCCGCGTCACCCAGTGGGAGGCGCTGCGTGACGCCGGCCACTGGTCCGACGTCGTCGCCCTGCACTGCGCGAGCACTCCTGAGCGTCCGCCCGGGCGGCAGGTGCGCGAGCTCGTCACCGGCGCCGACCGCGTCGACCTCGCCGAAGCCCTGCGGGCGCTGGGCCGGGACGACGGGGTCAGGGTGGTGCGCGTGGACAGCGGCGGCGGGCTCACCGGCGCGCTGATGACCGCCGGGCTGGTGGACGAGATCAGCCTGCTCGTCCACCCGTGCCTGGCCGGCGAACGGGCCACCCGCTTCTGGTACGGCTCCGCGCCGGCCGCCGCGCCGCTCATCCTCGCCACCGCCCAGAGCCTGCCCGACGGCTTGGTGTGGCTGCGCTATCACCGCTGACGGGCGCGCCCGTCGTCGTCCAGGTAGTCGCGCCACGACCGCTTCGGGTTCCAGCCCAGCATGCGGTGGGCCTTCGCGCACGAGATGCCCGACGCGTCCGGCCGGGCGAGCGGCCGCAGCTCGATCTGGTCGCCGAAGTACTGCCGCAACACCGCGGCGAAGTCGTGCCCGCCCACGTTGTCCGGCGAGGCGATGTAGAACACCTCGTGGCCGGGCAACCGCGACTCGACGGCCAGGACGATGGCGTCCGCGAGGTCGTACACGTCGATGTAGCTCCACAGGCCCGCACCGGCGAGCGAGGAATCGCGGACGATCGGGCCGAGGTTGCGCTCGTAGTTGCCCTCGTGCTGGACCCAGCTCGGCCGCAACGAGATGCACCTGATGTCGGAGCGGCGGACGGCGGCGTCCATGAGCTGCTCGCCGAAGTGTTTGGCCAGCGCGTACGGGTCCTGCGGCCGGATCGGATGATCCTCGTCCATCGGCGCGTAGTCCGGCAGGAACTTCCGCTCGGGGAAGAAGAACCCCGGGACGGTCTCGCTGGAGATGTTGACGAACCGCGGCACCCCGAACCGCACCGCCGCCTCGATCAGGTTGAACGTCGACATCAGGTTGTTCTGGAACACCACCTGCGGCGGGTTGTGCGTCGGGTCCGGGAGGGCGGCCGCGTGCACCACCGCATCGGCCCCGCGGACCACGGCGAACGCCTGTCCCGCATCGGTCAGGTCGGCTTGCAGGTAGTGCGGCTCACCCGGCTCGGGCCGCTCCCAGACCGGGCGGGTCAGGTCGACGGCGGTCACCTCGTGACCGGCCTCCATCAACGCCTTGACGGCCGCACGCCCGACCTTGCCGTGGGCTCCTGTGACGACGACGCGCATGGGTGACTCCTTCGGTGAGCGACGGGTCAAGGGTAGATCTCCGCGCCCCTGGCGTGACACCCGCCTCCCGGCTCATCCCACCCCGAGGATGGCGAGCGTGGAGCCGGTGCGCGTTTTGGTGACCTTGAGCTGGGCGGTGATCCGGGAACGCAGCTCGGCCACGTGGCTGACGATGCCCACGGCGCGTCCCCCGTCGCGCAGCCCGTCCAGGATGTCGAGCACGCCGTCCAGCGTGTCCTCGTCCAGCGTGCCGAAGCCCTCGTCCACGAAGAGCGTGCCGATCTCCGCGCCGCCCGCCTCCGCCGTGACCACGTCGGCCAGGCCCAGCGCCAGGGCCAGTGAGGTGATGAAGCTCTCGCCGCCCGACAGGGTCGCGGGGTCGCGCTCGACGCCGGTCCACCCGTCCGCCACGCGCAGGCCGAGCCCGCCGCCCGACCTGCCCCGCGAGCCGGCCGTCTTCCGCAGGTCGTGCCGCAGCAGGTAGCGGCCGGCCGACATGTGGTCCAGGCGCTCGTTCGCGGCGTCCACCACCTGCCGCAGCCGCTCGCCGAGCACATAGGAGGTCAGGCTCATGTTCCACTGGTTGTCGCTGGACGTGCCGCCGGCCAGGGCGGCCATCCGTTCGGCCAGCCGGTGCCGGTCGGCGGCCGGGCGCCACCGCTCGACGCACGCCGTCAGCTCGCCGTGCAGCTCCGCCAGGCGGCGCGCCCTGGCCCCCGCGCGGTCGCGGGCGCTGGCCAGCCTCGTGTACGCCGTCTCCGCCGCGTCCCGCTCTGCGCCGATCGCCGCCACGTCCGGCACGGGCTCGGCCGCGGCGGCGGCCAGCTCCGGATCGGCCAGCGTCCCGGTGACGGCGGCGTGCTCGTCGTCCAGCCGCCGCAGCCGCTCCGCTTTGTCCTCCCGCTCGGCCTGGCTCCGGTACGCGGCCTGCGCGTCCGGCACGTCCGCGAACCCCGCCTCGACCGCTGCCTCCTGAGCGTGCCGGCGGACTCTGTCCAGCTCGTCGGCGGCCGCCACCGCCGCCTGCGTGGCCTCCAGCGCCTCGCGCAGCAGCTCGGCCTCGTCGCCGAGCCGGGACAGGCGGGCGGTGATCGTCGTGTCGTCGCCGCGCGCGGCATCCAGCCTGGCACGGAGCCGCGCGGCGTCACCGCTCAGCTCCTCATGTCTGGTGCGGCACGCCGCCAGCCGCGCGGCCACCCTCCTGCCCTGCTCCTCCAGCTCCGAGCGCTCCCGGCCGAGCGCGGCCGCCTCAGCCGCCAGCCGCGGCTCCCGCCCGGCCGACTCCTGCAGCCTGCGCAGCTCCTGGCCGGCGGCGGCGAGCACACCCGCGCCGTCCAGCTCGCCGGCCCCACCCAGCAGGCCGGCGTCATCGAGCCGGCCCGCGCCGTCCAGCGCGCCGACGCCGTCCAGCGCGCCGGTGCCTTCCGGCTCGGCTGGGGCCGCCGCGGCCCTGGAGTGCCGGAAACCGGCCCGCGCGTCCTCAGCGTGGGTGGTCGTGAGGCGGGTGTGGAGGCGGGCCCGTTCGGTCTCCAGGCGGGTGCGGTGGGCGTGGTGGGCGGCGAGAGCCTCGGCGATCTCACCGGCCTGGTCCCTGACCCGCTCGCGGTCGGCTTCGACCCGCTCGAGCGCGGCGGCGAGGGCGGGCTCGCGGTCGGCCACCGCCTGTAGGCGGGCCAGCTCCTCCTCGGCCTGCCGGACGGCGTCCGCGGCGGACTCGGGGTCAAGGTCGCCGGCGGCCTCCGCGGCGGCGGCGTGCCGGGACTCGAGTGAGGCGAGGGCACGTTCGGATGTCTCCCGCTCGGCCAGGGCCGCCTCGTGCGCGTCTTCCGCTTCCCGCTCGTCGTCGGCCGACGGGGCGGCCGGGGCCGGCGAGGCCGGGTGAGGGTGGTGCTCGGACCCGCAGACCGAGCACGGGCGGCCGTCGGCCAGGTCGCGGGCCAGCTCCGCCGCCATGCCGTCCATGCGGGCCTGGCGCAGGTCGAGCCAGCGCTCCCGGAGCGTCTGTGCGTGGTCCACGAGCACCTGGTGTGCGGCGGCTGCCACGTCGAGCTCGGCGGCCAGGGCGTCGCGGCGGTGGGTCGCCTCCAGCGCGGCCCGCGCGGCGTCGAGGTCCGCGGCGGCCGCAGGGATGGCCGCCGCCTGCGCGCGTGCCTCCGCCAGAGCCGCGCCGGCGTCGGCGAGGCGTTCGGGCAGCTCGGCGCCGGCGGCGGACACCTCGGCCTCGCGCTGTGCCAGCGCGTCGAGCTCCACGGCCAGCCTGGCCAGCTCCCGGTCGACCTCGATCAGGTCCGCCGCCGCGTCGCGTACGGCCTGGACGGCCGGGATCCTGGCGGCGTCCATCCTGGCCTGGGCCAGCCTGCCCTCGGCCTGCTCGATGAGCCCGGGCAGGAGGGCGAGCCGGGTGGCCGCGGTCTCGTCGGCGGTGACGAGCTCGGCGAGCTCCGCCTCCACGCGCAGGAGGTCTCGGCGGACGACGGAGAGCCGGGCCTCCTCGGTGAGCAGCTCGGACAGCCGGGCGATCTCCGCCTGCCGCTGCCGCTCCAACGCCGCCAGCTCACCCACCTCGGGCGCCCCTAGGGCCGATGTCTCCGCCGCATCAGCGGTGCGGTGCCCTGGTGCCTGCTCGGCGCCGGGGTCCGTGAAGGTGCCGGACAGGAGGGGGCGCGCCTGGGAGTGGGGGCCGGCGGCCAAGGCGCCGGACAGGAGGGGCCGGGCGCGGGACAGGGCGTCGGCGGCCATGGTGCGGGCCTTGGCGGCTGCCTCCTCGCGTTGCCTGGCGGCGGTGATGAGGGGGATCACGCGGTCCGCTCGGGCGGCGTCGTCGAGGATGGCCTGCAGGTCGGCGCGTTCGTCGGCGCGCTCGTCGAGCATGCGGCGCGAGGTGAGCGCCTCGGCGTAGCGGCGCTGCCTGTCGGCGAGGGCGGCGGCCTGGTCGAAGCGCCGGCGTGCCGCCCGCAACGCCTGCCCCGCCGTCTCGTGCTCCTCTTCAGTCCGCGTCACGACGGCGCGCGCGGCGTCGAGCAACGCCCCGGCCCACCGCAACGGGTCGGAGCCGGGATCCGGCTGTGCCGCCACCGCCTCCGCAGCCTCCGACGGTGCGAGGGGAGCAGACGGCCCGGTGGGAGCATCGGTCTGCATGAGTGCCGCACGGAGGTCGTCGCCCGCCGCCTCCTCCACACGCTGAATGGCGAAGTCCACCTGCTGCCGCAGCTCCTGGGCCGCGCGCCCCGCGAGCTTGCGCTGCTCGGCCAGCCAGGACTCCGCCGCCGCGAAGACCTTGACCGTGAACAGCCGCTCCAGCAGCTTCGCCCGCTCCTCGCCGTCCGCCCGCAGGAACTTGGCGAAATCCCCCTGCGGCAACATGGCCACCTGCCAGAACTGGTCGGCGTTCATGCCGAGCAGCCCGCCGACCAGGTCTCCCGCCTCGTCCAGGCGGGTCGTCAGGCCATGCCAGCAGGAGCCGTGCCGCTCCGAGACGACGACCTTGGACTTCTCCTCCGTGAAGCCCGTGCCCCGCAGTTTGGGCCGGAGCCAGGCCGGCGAGCGCTGGATGCGCAATAAGCGGCCGCGGATCGACACCTCCAGGGTGACCGACGGCCCGGCCGAGGGCGGGGCGTGGTCGCAGCGCAGGCTGCGGGCGCTGTTGCGTTGCCCGGGGACCTGCCCGTAGAGGGCGAAGCAGAGCGCGTCGAGGATCGTGGTCTTGCCCGCCCCGGTGGGTCCGTGCACGAGGAAGAGGCCGGCCTCGGCGAGGGCGTCGAAATCGACCGTCTCGGTGCCGGGGAAGGACCCGAACGCCGTCAGCGTGAGCCGGTGCGGCCGCATCTACGCCATCGTCTCCTTCACCCTCGACGCCTCGATGGCCTGTCTTAGCAGGTCTTCCTCCTCAGGTGCGGCAGGCTCGCCGCGCACCTCCCTGACGAAATCGAGCGCGACCTCCGCCTCGGGCCGCCCGTTCAGGCGTACGGGCTGGGCCGAAGGCGCGGCGCCGACCGGGTCGAAGGAGAGGGCGAGGGTGTGGGGGAAGCGAGCACGCAACCGGTCCATGGCGGATTTGGGCCGGACGGCGTCGGTGAGGGTGACCTGCAGCCAATGCCCCTCGACGTCGGCATATTTCGGATGTGTCAGCAGCTCGTCCAGCTCCCCGCGCAGCCGCCCCACGGGCCGGGGCACGGGCGCCGGCACGAACTCCACCGACGAGCCCAGCTCCACCAGCCACGACCCCTTGACCTGCCCCGTCTCGGAGAAGGAGTAGGCCAGCGGCGACCCCGAGTAGCGCACGCTCTCCGACATGCGCTGCCGCCCGTGCAGGTGACCCAGCGCCACGTAGTCCACCCCGTCGAAGGCCGCCAGCGGCACGTGGGCCACCCCGCCCACGCTGATGTCCCGCTCGCTGTCGCTGGCCTGGCCTCCGGTCACGAAGCAATGGGCCAGCACGACCGACGCGCGCCGGTGTGCGGCATCGGCCCTGATCCGGTCCATCGCATACGTGATCGCGGCGGTGTGACTGCGGTCCGGCAGCTCCCATGGCGCGCGGACCAGCTCAGGCTCCAGGTAGGGGATGCCGTAGAAGGCCACCTCGTCCACCAGCACCGGCTCCCAGGAAAGATCCGGTGCTGTGCGCACGTGCACCCCGGCCGCCTCGAACAACGCCGACCCGAACCGCAGCCGCAGTGCCGAATCGTGGTTGCCGCTGATCAGCACCACCCGCGCCCCGGCCGACACCAGCCGGGCGAGCGCCTCGTCCAGCAGGGCGACGGCGTCGACCGGCGGCAGCGCCCGGTCGTAGACGTCACCGGCGACGGCCACCACGTCGATGTGCTCGGCCCGGACCGTCTCCACCAGGTGATCGACGAAGGCCGCCTGCCCGGCCAGCAGGCTCTCGCGGTGGAAGGTGCGCCCCAGATGCCAGTCGGAGGTGTGCAGGATCCGCATGTCGCAGCAAGCTAACAGTTCTCACCGACAAAAGCGGTCCCTGTAGCCCCACCCGCCAGGAGTAGGCTGGAAGATCGGAGCGGGCAAACCAACGCACATGGGGAGGCCGATGCGCACGGGCCGTGGCACCTTGAGCGTAGCCGCCGGTCTTGTGCTGGTGGCTCTTGCGACGGTCGGCTATGTGTTGCCGCCCGCGTTCGATCCGCCGCCGCTCAAGGTCGATCCAGCTTTCCAGGCGATCGCGCCGCAACCGGCGAGCGAGGTGCGGCCGGTGGTGTCGGTCGCCTCCGTCCGCAGGCAGGAGATCTCCGTCGCCGCCGAGGGGCAGCGGCTGGAGGGCACGCTGCGGGCGCCCATGACGCCCGGGCGGCACCCGGCGATGGTGTTCGTGTCGGGGTCGGGCAACGGCTCGCGTACCGAGTTCACACCGCAGGCGGAGTTCCTGGCCAAGGCGGGCGTGGTGACGATCGCGTTCGACAAGCGCACGATCGGCTACAACTTCCGCGAGCGCGACTTCGGGCTGCTCGCCGACGACGCGCTGCGCATGGTGGAGTATCTGCGCACGCTGCCCGAGGTGGATCCCACGCGGGTCGGGATCTGGGGCGTGAGCGAGGGCGGCTGGGTGATCCCGATCGCCGCAGCCAAGAGCACGGCGGTCGGGTTCGTGGTGCTGGTGTCCTCGCCGAACGTCTCCCCGCTGCGCCAGGTCGCCTGGGCGCTGAACGAGCAGCTGCTCAGGCTGCGTGCCCCGGTCGGCGCGCGCGACCTGCTGACCAGGGCGATGGGCGGGGTCGGCTTCAACTTCCTGCGTTACGACGCGATGCCCGCTTTAAGCCAGATCAAGCAGCCGGTCCTGGCGTTCTACGGCACCACCGACCCCTCGATCCCCTTCGTCGAGTCCACCAAGGCGCTCATCACGGCCATGGACAAGGCGGGCAACGACGACTACACGATCCGGTTCATGGCCGACGGCGACCACGCCATGCGCGTCCACGGCGGGCCGTTCACCAAGGGCTACCTGGAGACCCTCGCCAACTGGATCACCGGCCTGCCCGCCACCGCCAAGCCCGCGGTCCACATGGCGGGCGCCACCCCGGTGCAGCGGTTCGAGGCCAGCGACGTGCCCGAGGCCCCCTGGTACGCGGGCGGCACGATGCTGGGCCTGACGATCTGCCTGGCCGCGGTCGGCTACGTGGCCGGCCCGGTCGCCGCCGTCCTCGTACGGCTGCGCGGCCGGGGCCACCTGACCGTCGAAAGCAACGCCCGCCTGTGGCGGCCGATCAGGCGCCGGCTGGTCAGGATCGCGTGGACCAGCCTGGGCCTGCTGGCGTCGGTGGTGGCGTTCATCGCGCTGCTGGTGATGTTCTCGATCAACCAGGCGGGAGCCTGGCCGGCCGTGCTGGCCGGGTGGCTGGTCGTGCGGCTGCTGGCCGTGCTCATGCTGATCCAGGAGGTCACGGCGGTGGCGGCGTTCGTGTCGGCGCTGCGCGAGGGCATGGAGCCGAGCCGCTGGCAGCACGTCGCGGTCGCGGGCGTGCTGGGCGGCACCGGGCTGCTGATGGTGGCGGCGGCCTACTACGGGTTGTTCTCGTTCCCCTGGTAGACGAAGGCGGTCATCCAGCGGTCCAGTTCGGCGAACACCTGCTTGCGCACCGGCTCCGCCGACAGCACCAGGTCGTGCACGCCGTCCTGGATGCGGACGCACGTGACGTGCGGCCCGACCGAGGTGGCCCAGCGGGCGATCTGGCGCGGGTCCAGCACGATGTCGGCCGAGCGCGCCTCCGGGACGAAGTCGCGTACCCGCAGGCCCGCCGACGAGGCGAGCACGAGCACCGGCACGTCCACCGAGAGGCCCGCGTGCAGGCGCCGCTGTGCCCGCCGGATGGCGGCCAGCCACATGGCGTGCACCGCGAATCCGCCCAGCGGCTTGAGCT
Source organism: Nonomuraea polychroma (assembly GCF_004011505.1). Taxonomy (NCBI): domain Bacteria; kingdom Bacillati; phylum Actinomycetota; class Actinomycetes; order Streptosporangiales; family Streptosporangiaceae; genus Nonomuraea; species Nonomuraea polychroma. The sequence continues at coordinate 6,010,575 of NZ_SAUN01000001.1, read as the reverse complement.
CCAGGTCGTAGTCCCATTCGCCGTGGTGGTCGCGGTGCAGGGCCTGCCCGTACGCGGTGCTGATCCCCAGCGGGAGCGCCCTGCGCGTGTACGACAGAGGCGTTTTGAGCAGGTCGGCGGTCACGCGGAGCGGCGCGGGCACGTTCAGGTCGAAGAACGGGCTGTTGAGCACGAGACCCTGCACCAGGCCGCGGCCGCGCACCCGGTCGGCCCACAGGGGAGCGATCAGGCCGCCGGTCGAGTGCGCGTTGATCGTCAGCTCGTCGTGGTCCTGCCTGATGATCCGTACGGCCTCGTCGATCTCGGGGAAGTAGTCGGTGACGCTCCTGATGAGGCCCCTGGTCTGGTGCGGCAGCAACGAGCGGCCGTATTTGCGCAGGTCGAGGGCGTAGAAGTCGATGCCGCGCTGGACGTAGTAGTCGGCCAGGTGGTCCTGGAAGAAGTAGTCGGTGAACCCGTGCAGGTAGAGCACCGCCCGGCGGGATCCGACCGTCCTGGAGATCAGCGTCGCGACGACCTCGCCCTCGAAGTCGTCCGGGAGCCGCAGCGTGGTGATCTCGTACATGCTAGCCACCATAAGGATTTTCCGGCCAGAAGGGCATCCCGGGCGGGAGATCCTTGCTCACCTTCATGGGGAAGTCCGCCTTCCTCTTCTCCAGGAACGCCGTGACACCTTCGACGGTGTCGGGCGCACCGCCGAGTTCGGCCATGAGCCGGGAGTCGGCCGCGTGCGCCTCCCAAGGGGACGCCGCCGACAGGCCGGACCACATGAGCCGGCGGACGGCGGCCACGGAGACGGCCGAGGTGTTGTCCGCGATCTCCCTGGCCAGCGCATAAGCGGCGGGGAGCAGCTCCCCGGCGGGATACACCCGGGAGACCAGCCGCCCGTCGAGCGCCTCGGCGGCGGGGAAGACCCGCCCGGTGGCGGCCCACTCCATGGCCTGGGCGATGCCGACGATCCTCGGCAGGAACCAGCTCGACGCGGCCTCGGTCACGATGCCCCGCCGGGCGAACACGAACCCGAACCGCGCCTCCTCCGAGGCGAGCCTGACGTCCATGGGCAACGTCATCGTGACCCCGACGCCCACCGCCGGGCCGTTGATCGCGCCGATGACCGGCTTGAGCGATCTGGCGATCCTGAGCGCCACCGTGCCGCCGCCGTCGCGCGGGACGCCGTCCACCAGTTCGGCGGGTTCCCGGTGGGCGAACGTGCCGCCGCCCCCGCCGAGATCGGCCCCGGCGCAGAAGGCCCGGCCCGCGCCCGTGACCACCACAGCGCGTACCTCGTCGTCGGCGTCGGCGAGGTCGAATGCCTCGATCAACTCTCCGCGCATGGCAAAGGTGAACGCGTTGAGGCGATCGGGGCGGTTCAATGTGATGGTGGCGACACGGTCGTCCACGTCGTAGTCGATCTCAGAGAAGGGCATACCCGAATTTTATTCGGTTACTGATGTTCACTCTCCGATAAAGACATATTTCGTATTCCATGCGTAGGCTGCCGACTCGATTCAGGCCTAGGGTCGGCTCTCGGGGAAACGGGGATGGCGTGCAGCAGGCGAAGGGGCCGGCGAGTGCCGGCGAGGTCCTCGGCTGGCTGGTGCTCGCGGCACTGGCGCCGGGGGCGGCTCACCTGCGCGCGGGCTGGCGCAAGACCGGCCTCACCCTGATCTCCTGCTACGCCGCGGGGCTGCTGGCGCTGCTCGCGGTGTGGCTGCTGAACGACTTCGACCAGCTCGTCGGCTCCTTCATCGAGAACTCCTGGCTGACCGCGATCATCATCGGCGCGGGGGTGCTGGGGATCGCGTGGTTCGTGCTGATCGTGCACTCGTTCATGGTGCTGCGGCCGGGGCGGCTGCCGCAGACCGGGCAGATCCTCACCGGCACGGTGGCGGGGCTGCTGGCCGTCATGGTGATGGTGCCGTTCGGGGTGGCCGGCCAGTTCGCTTGGACCTTCCAGGGCACGCTCCACGACATCTTCCAGGAGAACCCGCCCGACGGTGAGTCGCCGGTCGCGGCGCAGCCCAAGCCCGAGGACCCGTGGGCGGGGCGGCAGCGGGTCAACATCCTGCTCCTCGGCGGGGACGCCGACGATCACCGGGTCGGCGTGCGTACCGACAGCATGAACCTGGCCAGCGTGGACGTGAAGACCGGCAACACCGTGCTGTTCAGCCTGCCGCGCAACCTGGAGAACGTGCGGTTCCGGCCGGGCACGCCCATGGCCCAGCGTTTCCCCAACGGGTTCCGGCTGCCGGCCGACGCCGCCGGCGGGCGCAGCGACCTGCTCAACAGCGTCTGGGAGTACGCCGACGCGCACCCGGAGATCTTCGGTGGCAAGCAGCACCAGGGCCCCAAAGTCCTGATGGACACGATCGGCTACACCCTGGGCGTCAAGGTCGACTGGTACGCCCTGGTCAACATGTGGGGCTTCGCCCGCCTCATCGACGCCATCGGCGGCGTCACGATCAACGTCGAGACCGACGTCGTGTTCGGCAAGTACAACGAGGGCCTGGTCAAGGCCGGCACGCGCAAGCTGAAGGGCGCCGACGCCATGTGGTACGCCCGCTCGCGCACCAACAGCGACGACTACACCCGGATGCGCCGCCAGCGCTGCGTGCTGGGCGCGCTGCTCGACCAGGCGGACCCGGCGACGGTGCTGACCAGGTTCAACAGGATCGCGCTGGCCACCAAAGAGCTGATCAGGACCGACATCCCGCGCCGCATGCTCCCGCACCTGGTGCCGCTCGCGCTGAAGGTCAAGAACGCGAAGGTGACGAGCGTGCAGTTCGTGCCGCCGCTGATCAACACCGGCTACCCCGACTGGGAGAAGATCCGCACCGTCGCGGCCAAGGCCATCCGGGACTCGTCCGCGCCCAAGCCGGCCCTCGCCGCCACCGCCTCGCCCGGCGTGTCGTCCAGCCCGGCCCCGAAGAAGACCCCGAAGAAGAGCACCGGCACCAGCGCCAACCCGGCCAAGGGCCTCACGGAAGGGTGCGGCGGAGCGCTCTGAGCCCGCCGCGGAGAACCGCGGCGGTGCGCTCCAGGGGGGCGCCGGTGCGGATCCCGGTCGGCGCCGGAGTTCCGCACAGGCGGCCAGGGATCAGGCGGTGCCGAGGGCGGTGCGCAGTGTGCTGATGGCCTGGTTGACGGCGGCGCCGGCGGCGTGGGTCTCGCGCAGGGCGTTGAGCATGACGAAGTCGTGGATGATGCCCTGGTAGCGCACGGCCGTGACCGGGACGCCGGCCTGGCGCAGCTTGTTGGCGTACGCCTCGCCCTCGTCGCGGAGGACGTCGGCCTCAGCGGTGATGACCAGGGCCGGCGGCAGGCCGGCCAGGTCGTCCAGCGAGGCCCGCAGCGGGGAGGCGGTGATCTCGGCGCGCTGGGCCTCGTCGGTGGTGTACTGGTCCCAGAACCACTGCATGGCGTCGCGGCGCAGGAAGTAGCCGGTGGCGAACTGGTGGTAGGAGGCGGTGTCGAAGCTCGCGTCGGTGACCGGGTAGAAGAGCACCTGCTGCACCAGCGGCACGTCCCCGCGTTCCTTCGCCATGAGGGTGAGCGCGGCGGACATGTTGCCGCCCACGGAGTCGCCGGCCACGGCGATGCGGGTGGCGTCCAGGCCATGGGCGGCGCCGTCGGTGACGATCCAGCGGGCGACCGTGTAGTTCTGCTCGATGGCGATCGGGTAGCGAGTCTCGGGGGACAGGTCGTACTCGGGGAAGACGACGGCGGCCCGGGCGCCGACCGCCAGTTCGCGCACCAGCCGGTCGTGCGTGTGGGCGTTGCCGAACACCCAGCCGGCGCCGTGAATGTAGACGATCACCGGTAGCTGCCCGTCGGCGTCGGCCGGCCGGACGATGCGGGCCTGGACGGACCCCGTGGGCCCGCCCTGGACGGTCACCCACTCCTCGGCGACCTCGGGTTTGGCGATGTCGCCTGACTGCACCTCGTCCACGACCTTGCGGCCCTCGGCCGGGCCGAGGTCGAACAAGTACGGCGGATTGGCGGTGGCTTCGGCGAACGCGGCGGCGGCCGGCTCCAGCACGGGACTGATGGCGTGTTCGGACATGGCGTGCTCCTTGTGATGGGCGCCGAAGTGGCGACAGCCGAAACTGTAGCGCGCAATTAAGTCGTGCACAACTTATTTGGGTGCAACCTGGTCGTGCGCGCCTCAGGTCGGCTAGGATGACATCGTCATCGATCGTGTGCGCCAGGGAGGAACGGGTGGACCCGAACGTCACCGTCCAAGAGGGCTCGCTCCTGCTGGACGACCAGCTCTGCTTCGCCCTCTATGCCGCCTCACGGTCGGTCACCGCGCGATATCGCCCCCTGCTGGAGGAGCTCGGGCTGACCTATCCCCAATACCTGGTCATGCTCGTGCTGTGGGAGCAGGGCTCGGTCTCGGTGCGGGAGCTGGGCGCCGCACTCCAGCTGGAGTCCAGCACGCTGTCCCCCCTCCTCAAACGCCTGGAAGCCGGCAACCTGATCCGCCGCGAACGACGTGCCGACGATGAGCGCTCGGTGGCCATCACCCTCACCGAGGCAGGCGCGAGCCTTCGCGAACGAGCGCGTACGGTCCCCCTCGCCATCGGCGACGCCATGGGCCTGACCCCCGAACAGCACACCACCGTCAAACAGCTGCTCCGCGTGCTCATCGCCAACGTCAGCCGCGGTTAACGGCCTGCTCGCCCGCCCCGGCGGGGTGACGTCGCAGGGCACGCCGCGGCCGGCGGTGTCGTCAGTCGCCTTCGTAGCCGGGGAAGAGCAGGGACAGCTCGCGGGGATAGGTCGCGATCAGGCGCAGTTCGTCGTCGGTGAGCGGCCGGCCGGTCATCGCGTTGCAGAGCTGGACCAGCCGGAACGCCAGATCCTCCTCCTCTGCCACCTCGATCCCGAGCCCGTCCATGACGTGCCGGAACCCGGCCTTCCCGCCGTACTCGCCGGTCAGCACGACCCGCCCGCTCCTCGCGTGCCAGTCCTCGGGGAACGGGCCCAGCGTCGCCTCGTCGTACAACTCGTAGTTGCCGTGATCCTTCAGCGCGCCGTCGGCGTGGATGCCCGACTCGTGCGCGAACGCATTGCGCCCCACCCCCACCTGGTTGTACGGCAGCGGCTGCCCGAACGCGTGACTCGCCCACAACCCGAACCGGCGCGCCCAGGACAGGTCGAGCGCGTCACCGATCTCGGCGTTCAGTCCGAAGCCGTGCTCGAAGGCCAGGATGGTGGACAGCAGGTCGGCGTTGCCGGAACGTTCGCCGATGCCGTTCACGCACGTGTTGATCCACGCGTCCTGCCCGGCGTCGAGGTCGCCGAGCGCGCCGGAGACCGAGTTGGCCACGGCCATGCCCAGGTCGTTGTGGCAATGCGTCTCGACCGGCATCGCGGTGGCCGAGGCCAGCTTCGCGAAGCGCTCGCGGATCCTGTCGGGCGTGTCGCCGCCGATCGTGTCGCAGTATCGCACGCGGTCGGCGCCCGCCTGCTTGGCCGCCAGCGCGAACTCCAGCAGGAAGCCGTCATCGGTACGCGAGCCGTCCTCCGCGTTCACGCCCACGGTCAGCGCGCCCGCGTCCTTGGCCACGCGGACCGCCGCCGTCATCTCCCTGATGATCGCGCCCCTGTCCAGCCGGCCGCGGAACTTGTTCTGGATCATGTAGTCGGACGTCGAGATGGACAGGTTGTAGTGCTTGAGCCCGAGCGGCGCCGCCCGCTCCACGTCCTGCGGCACGCCCCGGCACCAGCCCGACAGCCGCAGCTCGCCGAACGCTCCCGCCTCGGCCAGCGCCAGCTGCGCCTTCACGTAGGGGACCTCGTGGAACAGGAACGGGAACCCGATCTCGGACTGCGCCACCCCGAGCCTGGCCAGATAGAAGTTGACCATGGTCTTGCCGAACTTCGACAGGCCGGTGCGCGCGGTCTGCACGCCGTCCCGGTTGGTCACATCGAGGAAATGAACCTTTGGCATGCCCTCACGTTGACATGTGTGCTCAACATGGATCAATATTGATTTTCATCAACATTGAGGAGGTCGCCGGGGTGGAGTGGATCGACGCGGCCACGGCGTCCGAACGTCTCGGGGTCAAGCCCGCCACGTTGTACGCGTACGTGAGCCGGGGCGTGCTGCAGCGGCGGCACAGCGACGACGGGCGGCGCAGCCTCTTCTCCGCCGAGGAGATCGAACGGCTCGCCCGGCGGGGGCGGCCTCGCAGCCAGCCGCCTGAGCTCGTCATCGAGTCGGCCGTCACCGCGCTCGGCGTCGACCGGCACTACTACCGCGGGCTCGACGCGCTGGAGCTCGCCAGGACGGACGACTTCGAAACGGTCGCGGACTGGCTCTGGACCGGCGACCCCGGCGTGCTGCAGGGCTCGCGCCGATCCCGGCCCGGACCGGGCTCGGACGCGGTGCGTCCGGATGCCAGGGTGGTGGCGTGGCGGTGTGAGGCGGAGGCGTTGCGGGCGGCCGTCGCCGCCCAGCGGGGGCTGCCGGACGACCTGCTGCCTCTCGACCGCCTGCAAGTGATCACCACGGTCCTCGGCGCGTCCGACTCCCTCCGCTACCAGCTCGACTCCGCCTCGGTCGCCGACACGGGCCGCCGCTTGATCGCCGGCCTGGTCGATGCCCTGCCCGAGCTCAGCGAGCCGCAGGGGGACTCGATCGCCGAGCGGCTGTGGTCCCGCCTGTGCCCGCACCCCGCCCCGCCCGCCCTGCTCGACGCGGTGAGCGCCGCGCTGGTGCTGCTCGCCGACCACGAGCTGGCCGCCTCGACGCTGGCCGCCAGGGTCGCCGCCTCCGCGAAAGCCGACCCGTACGCCGTGGTCCTGACGGGGTTCGGCGTGCTGGGCGGCCCGTTGCACGGCGGGGCGTCGTACGGGGCCGAGCGCCTGCTCGCCGAGATCGCCGAGCCCGGCCAGGCCGCGCGGGCGATCGCGGAGCGGGTACGCCGCGGCGAGCGCATCCCGGGGTTCGGCCACAGCATCTACAAGAACGGCGACGGCCGCGGCGGCCTCCTGCTCGACCTGGTCAAAGAGGCGGCGCCAGGACACGAGAGGATCGCCGCGGGCACGGCCGTGCTCGAGGAGATGCGCAGGCGCCGGCTCCCCGAACGCAACGTCGACTTCGCCCTCGCCATCCTCGCCGCCGTGAGCGGCATGGTGAGCGGCGCGGGCGAGGCCATCTTCGCGGTGGCCAGGGTGGCGGGCTGGCTGGCGCACGCGATGGAGGAGTACGAGCGAGGCTCCCTCCTCCGCCTGCGCGCCTCCTACACAGGCCCGCCGATCCGCGGCGCGTGACCTCTATCGGCGCGGCACGGGAACCGGCTGACCGCGCCGCGCCGCCTCACCGGCCGGCCGCGACCGGGGGACTGCGTCAGCTCCGGTCGACGTACGCCGCCAGCGCTCGCACCCGCTCCGCGTGCTGGTCGTGCCCGACGATCACTGGAGGCTCGTTGTACGGCATCGCGTCCGACGAGCGCCGCAGCTTGACGTATTGCCCGCAGGCGTCGATCGCGTACGGCTCCATGTCGTCCTGCAACGCCCCGATCACGGTGATCCCGTACGTCTCGCCGATCCTCCTGAACAGCGCCACCGCCTCCCTGCGGTGCTCCTTGCCCAGGTTGCGGCCCAGCTCGTCGAGCACCAGGCACAGATGCCCGCCCCCGGACGAGGCGATGGCCGCCGCGCACACCAGCTTGACGGCCTTCTCGTCCATGAGCGCGGTGTTGGCCCGCCGGTTGTACGGCACGAACCCCTGACCCTCGCCGCGCCGCCACTTCGGCGTCACGCGCCACTGCCAGCGCTGCTCGGGATCGGCAGGCGCGGGCGGCACCGGGAACTCCAGCGTCGCGCCGTAACCGCCGTAGGACGTGTCGAGCTTCTCGAATTCCTCCGCCACCCGCGTCAGCCGCGCCTTGATCGCCGCCGTGAGCGCCGCCCGGTGGACGGCCGTCGACTGCGCCGCCTCCTCCGCGCCCCTGGCCGCCGCCGCCAGGTCGCGCTGCCGGGAGACGATCTGCGCCTCGATCTGCCGGCGCTGGTGGCGCTCGTACTCCTCCTGCCCCCGCAGGTACGACGCCAGCGCCCCGCACACCGCCGCGAACGTCGCCTGCTCCCGCGCCGTGCTCCCGCCCCGCTCGTCCAGCAGGTAGCGCAGCTCCTCGGGGATCTCCGCGTCCTCCTCCGGGAACGTGTCACGCAATGCCTGGTCGAAGTGGCGCTCGGCGATCCGCCACCATTCGTCGGCCGTACGCGGCCGCTCCTCCTCCGGCAGCGCCTCCAGCCAGGCGCGGGCGGTCTCCACCGTGCCGCCCCAGTCGGCGGCCAGCGCGTCGAGCCTCAGCGCCTCCCGTTCCGCGGAGACCTTCGCCTCCTGGTCGCGGGCCTGCGCCCGCTCGGCCTCGTGCCGCTGCCGCCGGCCCTCCAGCCGTTCGATCTCCATGTCCCGCGTACGGGCCCGGAAGTCGAGCGTCCCGGCCAGCCGCTCGGCCTCGGCGACCTTGGGAGCCAGCTCCTCGATCGCCGCGTTCAGCTCGCCGAGCCGGGTCCGCCGCTCGCTCAGCTTCGCCTCGACCTCGGCCAGCCGCAGCCCGGCCCTGGCGCCCTCCAGCCGCCGCTGCGCCTCCGCGACGGCCTCCTCCCCATCGCGTACGGCCTGCGCCGCCGTCTCCTGAACGTCCTTGGCCCGGTGCAGCCGCTGCTCGGCCGCCTTGATCCGGGCCTCCCGTCCGGTCGCCACCCCGTCGAACGCCCCCACGACGCTCACCCCGGCCGCGCTGACCAGCACCGACCCGGGCAACGCCGCGAGGGCGTCGGCCGCCGAGGAGAGCTGGGCGGCATCCACGATCACGGCGTGCTCGTGCGGCCACCCGCGCAGGCCGCCCGGCTGCGCGGCCTCACGCGCCTGCTCGGCCACGTCCAGCGCGTCCAGCAGACCGGTCGCGCCGATGCCCGCCGCCGCGAGCGCGTTGAGCTGGGCCGCCGCCGGGCCGCCCTCCGCGTCGTCCAGCGCCGCCTGGGCGGAGTGCATCTCCTGGTCGGCCACGCCCAGCGCCTTGAGCGCCTCGTTGAGACGGAGCCGGACCTCCCCCAGCTCCCGCTCCGCCGTGGGCACGTCACGCCCGTCGGCGAACCTGCGCATCTCCTCGAGGGCCTGGGTCTGGCCGCGCAGCTCGTCGGCGGAGTTCTCGGCCACGGCCCGGTCCGCGTCCAGTTTGGCGGCTCTGGCCTGCAGCGCCGCCAGCTCCTTGCGGGCCTGCGACACCTGCCGGTCGAGCGTGTCCTCCCGCAGCGTGGCGATCTCCGCCTTCACCATGGCGATCGCCTCCGCCGCCGTCTCGCCGGCCGCGCGCCGCCGTTCGAGCTCGGCGGCCAGGGACTCGTCCTTCGCCGCCGCGTCGGCCAGCCGGCGCGCCTGCCTGCCACGCCAGCACCGCAACGCGTCCGCGAGGCGTATCCTCGCCTGGTCGCGCCGGTCGAACGTCGTCAGCAACGCCTTCGACTCCGACTCGAACTCCGCCAGCCGGTCGGCCGCCTGCGCTGCCCGCACCCGCTTGGCGTGCTCGTCCCTGCGGGCCTCCCGCTCCTGCTCCAGCTCGGCGTCCAGGCCTGTCAGGGCGGCGATGGCCTCGAAGACCCGCTCGGGGGAGATCTCGTTGAGCGGCTGGGAGAGCAGGTTGGTGGCGACCTTGCTGCGGACGGACGTCGACAGGAACGACACGCACCTGACCCTGTCGCCGTAGAGGACCTTGGTGAGGTCGCGGGCCACCACATCACGTCGCCCGGCCGACTTCGGCAGCGACGCCCAGATCTCGTCGGCGCGCGCCACCCGCTCGGCCTCGGACGGGGATGCCGCCAGGTGCACGCCCTCCCGCCAGCGGATCTCCAGGTGCGGCGCCTCCTGGTTGACCTTCAGCCACACGGTGAGCGCGCCGCCCGAGGTGTCCGGCACCTCGAACAACTCCCCGCTCGCCTCCTCGCCGTCGGCCCCGCCGAGGACCAGCTCGCCGGCCCCCTCCGCCCGCGGATCCGCGACCGCACCGGCCCCCTTCACGCCCTCTGCCACCCCATACACGCCGCCCGCGCCGCCTGCGGAGCCCGCGCCCCCGCGCCGGCCGCCCGTGCCGGTGCCATCACCATCTGCGGCGGCCGTTCTCGATACTGCCTGTGCCAAGCCGGCAAGAGCGGCGTCGGCACTGTGCGCGGTGGCGGCCGGCGGCACCAGGCTGTCCGCCGGTTGCGCGGTTTCCGGGCCGCCGGAGAAGCCCTCCATGCCGGGCGGGGCGAAGACGCCCACGATGTAGCCGTGGTCGGCGCTCGCCCACTGGCGGGCGCCCGCGCCGCTGGCCAGCTCGGCGTTGAACAGCAGCTCCGACACCGCCTTGGCGCCCGAGGCGAAGCGCCACTGCTCGTCCCCGAGCAGCGCCGTGATCGAGGCGATGAACGACGACTTACCGGCGCCGTTGGAGTCCTTCGGCCCGGCGCCCGCGACGACGATGAGCGTGCCGGGGACGGTGGGCACCGGATGGGTGGAGAGCCGCGAAATGTTGACCGCCTGCACAGCGATCAGCACCCGGTCCCCGACGACGTTCTCCACCTGCGACACCTGCGACCCCCGTATTCCTTCCATCCACATGTCCGTAGCGCGTGCTCATCACGCGGACCTCCGCGCACGTACGGCCGCCGCCAGCGGCGTGTTCGGCCCCGCCGCCAGGATCAGCTCCTCCTGCAGCCGCCGCCGCGCCGCCGGGGTGAGCCGGTGGAACTGCGGGCCCGGGACATAGCCGCCCGCCTCCTCACCGGCCTTGACCTGGCTCAACAGCCCGGCGTGCCGCAGCGTGCGCAACGCCGACTCCAGCTCGCCGATCGGGAGCTGCGTGTGGCGGCGCAGCTCGTCGGCCGGGGTGGGGTGCGGCGACAGCCACGAGTCCTCGGGCAGCAGACCTTCGGCCCGCGGAATGGCCACCGAGTGCACCAGCACCAGCGTCAGCACCGCCCGCTCGCTCATCCCCAGCCGGGTTGCGCCGGGCTCCAAGGCGGTGAGGGCGTCGTCGTAGCCGGAGGTCCAGCGGTCCCGGTGCTGGATGAGGATGCGGCCGCGCCGGCCCAGCATCTCGCCCAGCGTGCGGCGCAGCGCCGGATCGCGCAGGGCGGCGAACCGCACCTCCTGGACGGGCTCGGCGGCATGCTCCACCACCATGAACGCCGCCACCAGCTCCGCCCGCCGCCGCTCGTCGTAACCGCCCAGCAGATCGTCGAACTCGGCCGCACCGCCCTCGACCCGCACTCCGATGTCCGGAGAAGGGGCTTCGGCGGGGCGGGCGGCGGCCACGATGTCGGCGTCGCCCACCACGGTGAGATCGGGCCGCTCCGGCTCGGGCAGGCGCCGCACCAGCTCCTGGAGCTGCGCGTGCGACTCCACCGGCCACAGGGCACACCGCGGGCCCAGCACGACCACGCCGTCGTCCATGGCGATCCACGCCGAGTCGTGCAGCCGGCGCAGCGCCCCGACCGCCCAATTGCGCATCAGATCGTCGGTACGGCCGATCAACGCCCGGTAGGTGTCCAGCACCAGCTCCACGGGCGCCGGATCCCCCGGCCACGGGTCCACGGACAGGTCCGTCCAGCAACACTTCAGCACGGCTGCCAGAACCCGCCTCGTTTCCCCGGCCCGCTCCACGGGGACGCCCGTCACCTGGTATTCGTCCAGCAACGACGGCGTCACCCCGTCGGGCCACACCGGCACGGCATGTCCGGTGGAGTCCGGCCACGTCAGGCGCACCATTCCGGCCGGCGCGGCCACCCCTGCCCCCAGCGGCAACGGCCCTCCCGAACGCGCCCGCACATGCGCGACCCGCCCCTCGACCACCTCAGGCGACCCCTCCACCGGGGCCCCGACCCGCCCGGCTGCTCCCGGCCGAGCAGAACCCCGGGCGCTGCCGGTCTCCTCCACGCGATCGGATCCGGAGCGTGCCGGATCCGGGGCGCCGTCAGCCACCTTTGGGCGGTCGGACGCCGGGCGGCCGGACCTGGAGTCGGACGTCGGGCGGCCGGACCTCGGGTCGGACGTCGGGCGGTCGGATCTCGGGTCGGACGTCGGGCGGTCGGACCTCGGCTGGTCGGACCCCGGGGCGGGGCCGAGGGTGTCGGAGGTGCTCATGACGTGCGCTCCAGCCAGCCGTGCGACAACCACGCCGGCTCCCGCCCGGGATCGATCGTCAGCTCATCGGACCAGGTCAGCCGGTAGGGCAGCTCAGGACGGAGATCCACGGTGGTCAGGTCGGCGAGGAGGCGGCGGGCCGACGGCCAGTCGGGCCCGAGCACATCGGCAAGCGCCACCCGCGAGGCGTCGCCCAGCAGCGTCTCGGCCACCGATCTCAGCCGCTCCATCGCCGCCCCAGGCGAGGAGTCGAGCGCGTCGGAAGGCCCGGGGTCGGGCAGGTTGGACCGCGGGGGAGTGGGCTGCGCAGGCGCCGGCCGCGGTGCTTCGTCCACGGCGCGGGCGATGGCGGCCGGGTCGTGCCACGGCGCGGGCGCGTCGAACAACAACCCGTCGAGCACGGCGGCCAGCCGTTCCTTCGAGGCGGTCTGCGCGAACGTCCGCCACGTCTCCGTCGGCAGCAACGTCAGGTTGCGGGTGGTGCCCGCCGAATCGGCCAGGCGCCCCGCGGCCCGGCGGGAGGCGTCGCTGTAGGCGTAGATCGCCGCCCGCAGATCAGTGCACACCCGGTCGAGCTCAGGCCAGCGGGTCAGGATCGTGCCGTGCAGCCCTTGCGCGCGCCGGGCGATCTCCTCGGTGCCCCAGAGCTTGGGCGCCTGTTCGCGCAATTCCTCGATCGTGCCCGTGGAGAGCGTGATCAGCTCCAGCGCCCACAGCCGGAACGCCCGCGCGAGGTTGACCGCGCTCTGCCTGGCCTCGTCCATCGTGGTGCGCGGATCGGCGACATTGAGGTCTTCGAGGGCCAGCAGCCGGTGCATCTCCGACTGCCCGCCGTCGTCCATCATCCGCCGGATGAACATCAGCCCGACCACGCTCGTGAACGAGGCCCGATATCGCAGCTGATTGGGCTTGGGGAACACCTCTCGGATCGCGCCCAGCCCCTTGAGCACTCGCAGCCGGTTGTCGAACTGATCGCTCGGATAGGCCCGGCAGGCGAAGCGCATCTGCTCGTGCGTCAGCCACTCCTCGCCCGCCTCGGCGAACGCCGCGAACAACGTCTCGGCGATGTCCACCAGGGCAGGGTCGTCCACCACGGCGCCGCTGTCGCGGGCCAGCGCGGCGAACATCCGGCGGTAGGTGGACAGGACCGCCTCGTCGGTGAGGACGGTGTCGAGGGTCAGGGGCTGTTCGGGCACGCGCACTAAGGTACGGCGTCCCACCGACACTCGCGGAACCAACGCGCTCAGGGGTGGCTCTCCTCCGGCATACCGCTCGGCATTGGGGCACGCCCGCACCCCCGCACCCCGCTCACCGCTCGGCATTGGGGCACGCCCGCACCCCGCTCACCGCTCGCCTGCCCGGACGCCTGCTCTACGATGACCCACGCGATGAGAAGCATCGAGGCACAACTCCTGCACCGCCCGGCCGGCCTGACCGCGGGCGAGATCGTCCGCCGTCTGGGGGCGATGCAGGCCCAGGACGTGCCCGCCGCCCTCCTCGCCTTTCGCGCCCGCTCGGCCACCCTGACCCCGGCCGACGTCGAGGCCGCGTGGCACGACCGCGAGATCGTCAGGACCTGGGGCCCGCGCGGCACCCTGCACTTCGCCCACAGCGACGACCTCTCCTGGATTCACGCGCTGACCAGGAGCGACACCCATGCCCTGCGCCGACTCCGGGAGGAAGGCGTCACCGCCGACGATCCTCTCGGCCTCATCGCGGGAACGCTCGAAGGCCAAGGCCCGCTCACCAAGGCCGACCTGGATGACCGTCTGGCCGGCCGGGCCCGAGGCCAGGGGATCGTGGCCCTGGTGGCGCTGGCCGCGTACCACGGCCTCGCCGTGCTGGGCCCGCTCCGCGCCGGCAAGCCCACCTACGTGCACGCGGCCGACTGGCTGGGCGCTCCCATCGTCCCCGAGCCGGACCGCGAACGCGCGCTCAAAGAGCTGGCCCTCCGCTACCGCCGTGCCCACCACCCCGCCGAGCCGGAGGATCTGGCCGCCTGGTCGGGCCTGCCGCTCGGGCAGGCCCGCGTGGCCTGGGGCCTGAGCGGGGACGAGCCGCCGCCCGCCCGGGTAGGGCCGGTGCTACGGCTGTTGCCCGCGTTCGACGAATACGTGATGGGCTGGCGGAGCAGGGACCTGATCCTGGCCGCCGAGCACGCCAAGCAGGTGTTCCCCGGCGGCGGCGTCCTGCGGCCCGTCGTGCTGGTGGACGGCGCGATCAGAGGCGTCTGGGGGAGGAAGGTCGCGCAGGTGAGCGTGCGGCCGTTCGAGAAGCTGCCGGAGGACCTGCTCGACGACGAGATCGCCGACGTGGGCCGCTTCCTCAGGGGACGGCCGTGAAAGCAAACCGGTGTGCCGGGAGATAACAGACGGCCACTGATACATCGGAAGGTTGCACATGACGGGGGAGACCATCGCGACGGTCCCGTTCCGCTGCCGTACCACCAGCCGACGTAGGCGCACGCTCAGCGATGGCGGCGTGCCGTGTTCACCAGTTCCCCGACCCCGGAGATCCGCGTCACGACCTTGCTGCCGTCCGCCAGGTACCGGGGCGGCTTGCGCGCGTGCCCGACGCCCCCGGGCGTGCCGGTGGCGATGACGTCGCCCGGCCGCAGGGTGAGGATCTCCGACAGGTACGCGATCAGCTCGGCGGGCGAGAACACCAGGTCGCCGGCGTCCGCCTGCTGCATCCCCTCCCCGTCCACCTCGCACACCAGGGTCATCGAAGCCCCCTCCACCTCGTCGGGCGTCACGAGATAGGGCCCGAAGGGCGTGCTGGCCTCGAACGTCTTGCCTTGGAGCCACTGCAACGTGCGGTTCTGGTAGTCCCGGGCCGTCACGTCGTTGAGCACCGAATAACCCGCGATGCACGCCGGCGCCTGCTCGGCCGGGACGTGCCGCGCCGTCGTACCGATGATCACGGCCAGCTCGGCCTCCCAGTCCATGGCCTGGGAGACGGCGGGCAGCACGATGTCGTCGTAGGGCCCGGTCAGCGCCTCGGCGAACTTCGCGAACACCGTCGGATGCTCGGGCAGCTCCCGCCCCATCTCGAGGATGTGGTTGCGGTAGTTGAGCCCCACACAGATGATCTTGCCCGGCCTGGGCACCACGGGCGCGAGATCGGCCGTGGACAGCGGATGCCGGGGCCCGTCGGCGGCGGCCGCGATCTCCCGCCACCGGGGATCGGCCAGCAACGCCCCGACGTCGGGCGCGCCGATCTCCACCGCGTGCTCGCCGTCGATGCGGGCGGCCGTCGTCCGGCGCGGCAACCTCAGCGTCGCGAGCCTCACGCGAACCCTCCTGGGCGAACATTCTCGTGTACGAGCGTCATGCGAGCTCCTCCGGGTTGTGGGCCCCCACGCTAGAAGATCAGCTTGGCCTGCAGCACGGAGATTCTGCTGTGACGAACGCAACCGCAACCTTGAGATGTAACCCCTAAGGGGTTATGGTGGGGTCATGCCTAAAATCAACGTCTACCTGCCCGACGAACTCGCCGAGGCGGTCAAGCAGGCCGGCGTGCCGGTGTCGGCGGTCTGCCAGCGAGCCCTGGAACAGGCGGTGCGCCGGGTGACCGCCATCAGGCAAACCGTGCTCACCGACCTCGACCTGTCCACGCCCACCGGCGCGCTGACCCACCTGACGGACAGAGCGCGTACGGTCCTCAAACTCGCCGCCGACCAGGCCCGCGCCGAGGGCTCCGCGAGCGTCGGGACCGAGCACCTCCTCAGCGGCCTGCTCACCGAGGGCGGCAACCTGGCCCTGCACGTGCTGCGCGCCATGGAAATCAGCCTGGACCAGGTCCAACGCGACCTGGCCGCCCACCATCGGCCCCCCGCGACCGGCTCGGGTGAGGACGCGACGCGGACCTTCAGCGGGCCCGCCACCAACGCTCTGGAGTTCGCCGTCACCGAGGCCACCTCACTCGGCCACAACTACGTCGGCTGTGAGCACCTCCTGCTGGGCCTCGTCGCCGAGCCCGACGGCACCGCCGGCCAGGTCCTGCGCGCCCTGGGCGCCGAGCCCCGCCTCACCCGCCGCGCCGTGGCCGCCGCCCTGGCCGGCTACGTGCACCTGCGCGCCCAGACCCAGCAGGGTGCGCCAGGACAAGGCCAAGGCCAGGCCGCCGCGATGCTGACGACCGCCATCAGGACCGAGCTCCAGCCGCTCGTCCAGCGCCTCGAGCGCCTGGAGGAGCACCTGGGCCTGAGTTCCTGAGGATTCCCCATGGACCCCGTCGCCCGGCGGCGCACGTGGGCCGCCTTCCGCGTCGTCCTCGTGGCCACACTCGTCGTCGGCCTGCTGATCGGGGCCCTGTGGTGAGCTACCGCGCGAGGTGGAAGTGGAGCGCGGCCGTCACGCCGCGCTCCACCGGCCAGTCAGAAGTCTGGCCGCAGTGAGCGCTAGAGCCAGTCCCGTCGTTTGAAGACCACGTAGAGGACCAGGCAGACGACGGCCATCAGCAGGATGGCGAACGGATAACCGAACGCCCAGTGCGTCTCCGGCATGAAGTCGAAATTCATCCCGTAAATGGTGCCCACCAAAGTCGGCGCGAACAGGATGGCCGCCCACGCGGAGATCTTCTTGACCTCCTCGCCCTGCTGGATGCTCGCCTCCGTCATCCGCGCCATCTCCGCGTTCTGCGCCTGGGTCACCAACGTCGAGTTGACGACGAGAATGTTCTGCAGCATCTGGCGGAAGGCCGAGATCCGCTCCGCGACGGTGATCGCGTGGTCGGCCACATCGCGCAGGTAACTCTGCAGCTCGTCGTTCAGCCCATACTTCGGAGCCCCGGCGATGAACCCGTGGATCATCCCGACCAACGGTGACGTGGCTCGCTGGAACTCGATGACCTCGCCGGACAACTCGTACACGCGCCGTGACACCGACGGGTCGCCGCCGAAGACCTGGACCTCGATCTCCTCGATGTCCTTCTGGAGTCCGGCCACCACCGGCGCGTAGCCGTCGACCACGGCGTCGAGTATCGCGTAGAGCACGGCCTGGGGGCCCTGCCGGAGCAGGTCGGGGTCGGACTCCATGCGCTTGCGCACCGCCTGGAGATCGGGCGCCTCGGCGTGCCGTACCGTGATCACGAAGTTGGGGCCGACGAAGACGTGCACCTCGCCGAACGCGACCTCCTCCACGTCGTCCAGGTAACGGGCGGCACGCAGCACCACGAACAGCGTGTCGCCGTACCGGTCGGCCTTCGGCCGCTGGGAGCCGACGATCGCGTCCTCCAGCGCCAGCTCGTGCAGCTCGAACTCCTCGCCGAGCTTGACCAGCTCCCACTCCTTGGGCCGGTACAGCCCGATCCAGGCCATGCTGCCCGGCATCTCCTTGAGGCGCTCGAAGGCGTCGGCCAGGGAGCCGGGGTTGTCGACGCGCTCGCCGTCCTGGTAGATCGCGTTGTCGATGACCGTCGGCCGGTAGGGGGGCTCCTCGGTGGCGCGCGGGTCCATCGAGTGCTCGGGCGCCTCCTCGCGGGCCGCGCCGCTGCGCCGGAAACCTCTGACCCTGGCCATGCTCACTCCAGAACGACTGCTATGCGGGGCCGAGCGCGTCAAGCCGCCGGGCGGCCCGGTCCCCGATGGTCTTGCGCCACGTGCCGATCGTTCACCTTCCCATCAGATCACGACCGCAGCGCTGCGCCGCCGCACGCTGCGCATAGGCCACGACGCCAGATTCGGGGAAAAAGGTCGCAAATTGGGGACATTCAGGTATACAACGGGCGAAATCATGGGTCCTGGTGGTGAGCTCGGCCGCCATCGCCCCGATCAGAATGTTGTTCGGTGGGCGCGGCGAAGACTTTACCTGGATAGGGTTTCTCCTCGATGGACAAGTTCTGGGCCCACCTGATCAAGGTTCAGCCTGACCCCGACCCATGGGTCGTGGTCGTCTCGGCTCTGGTCGCGCTCGTGATCGTCGGCTTCCGCATGTCCTGGCAGCTGTCCCGGGGCCTGATCACGATCGCGCACGAGGGCGGCCACGCGCTGATGGCGCTGGTCACCCGGCGCAAGCTCGAAGGCATCCGCCTGCACTCCGACACCTCGGGCGTGACGCTCACCAGGGGAAGGCCCACCGGGCCCGGGATGGTCCTGACCGCGATGGCGGGCTATCTCGCGCCGCCGCTGCTCGGGCTCGCCGCCGCGTGGCTCACCGAGCAGGGGCACATCACGCTGCTGATCTGGACCGTGCTGCTGTTCCTGGTCTGCATGCTGCTGCTGATCCGCAACCTGTACGGCGCGCTGATCCTCCTGGCCACGGGTGGCGCCGTGTTCGCCCTGATCATGTATGCCCCCGCCGAGATCCAGCAGGGCGTCGCCCTGGTCGCGGTCTGGTTCCTGCTGCTGGGCGGGATCCGGCCGATCATCGAGCTGCAGCAGAAGCGGCGCAGGCGGCAGGCCAGGGACTCCGACGCCGACCAGCTGGCCAGGCTGACGTTCCTGCCGGGCGGCTTCTACGTGTTCTTCTTCTTCATGGTGTCGGTCGCCGCCGCGGTTTTCGGCGGGTATCTCATGAATCCGCTCTAGCCGCGAGATCAACGGGGACAGGCCTCAGCTGAGGAGCTTGCGCGCCGCCTGCTCGATCTCCTCCTCCGACAGCAGCACATGATCGGCCGCCGTCCCCAGCGGGATGAAGCTGTCGGCCGAGGTCACCCGCGCCACGGAACCGGTGAACCCGGCGTCGGTCAGCTCCGCGATGATGCCTTCGGAGACGCCTCCGGTGTGCCGGGTCTCGTCGGCGATCAGCACCTTGCCCGTCAGCTCGGCCGCCCGCAGCAGGTCGTCCAGCGGCAGCGGCGCCAGCCAGCGCAGGTCGAGGACGCGGCAGCCGTACCCCTCCTGGGTCAGCCGCACGGCGGCCCGCAGGCTCATCCGCAGCCCGTTGCCGAACGTCACGATCGTCAGGTCGCGCCCGTCGCCGTACGAGCGTGCCCGGCCGATCGGCACGTGCGTCTCCGCCCAGCGCCCGGGCGGCACGTACGGCGCCAGCCACCCCCCGTCGCCCTCGTCGAACAGGTCTTTGGTGTGGTAGAGCGCGATCGGCTCCAGGAACACGCACACCGATCCGGACGTCTGAGCCGCCGCCAGGCACGTGCGCAGCATCGCGGCCGCGTCGTCCGGCCGCGCCGGCGAGGCGATGACCAGCCCAGGGATGTCGCGGAGCGCGCCGATCGCGTTGTCGTTGTGGAAGTGCCCGCCGAACCCCTTCTGGTACGCGTACCCGGCCACCCGCACCACCATCGGATTGCGGTAGGCGTGGCGTGAGAAGAACGACAACGTGGCCGCTTCGCCGCGGATCTGGTCGAGCGCGTTGTGCAGGTAGGCCAGGTATTGGATCTCCGGCACCGGCAGCAGCCCGGACACGCCGGCGCCGAGCGCCAGCCCCAGGATGGCCTGCTCGTCCAGCAGCGTGTCGAACACCCGCGCCGCCCCGAACCGCTTCTGCAGCCCGCGGGTCACGCCGTACACGCCGCCCTTCTTGGCGACGTCCTCGCCGAACACCGTCATCTCGGGGTAGACGGTCAGCGCGTCGGCCAGCGTACGGTTGATCGCCATCGAGAGCGTCATCGGCTTGTCGTCCTCCGGCAGCGACCCGGCGAACGCCTTCTCCCTGGCCTGACCGGACGCCGCCATCGGGCTGATCTTGGCGATCAGCTCGGGACTGCGTGGCGCGATCGGCTCCATGATCTCCTTGGCGGTGCCGAGTCGCGGGCTGCGCGTGGTCTCCAGCGCGATGCGCATCACGTGCTCGCGCGTGGACTCGTATGTCTTGAGCAGGTCCTCCGGGGTCTCCAGCCCGGCCTCGACCAGGAGCGCCGCCGTGCGTACCAGCGGGTCGCGCTCGAGGTCGGCCTTGATCTCGCGCTGGGTGCGGTAGGCCACCTCGACGTCGGAGCCGGCGTGCCCCATCAGCCGCACCATGGACAGGTGCAGGAACGCGGGAGACCGGTGCGTGCGTACGTGCTCGACGGCGCGTACGGCGGCGTCATAGGCGTCGGCCAGGTCGCAGCCGTCGGCGGCGAAGTATTCGATGCCCGGCCGCCGCGCGGCCGCCTCGACCCAGCCCTTGGGCGTGCGGACGCTGATGCCGATGCCGTTGTCCTCGCACACGAACAGTATCGGCAGCGGCTGCCCCTGGTACGTCGCGTAGGAGACGGTGTTGAAGCCGGACAACGCGCTGGCGTGGTTGATCGAGGCGTCGCCGAAGCTGCACACCGCGATCGCGTCCTCCTGCTTCCACCGCGAAGCCGCCTCGAGGGCCTTGGCCCGCTCGATGGCGAAGGCCACGCCCACCGCACGGGGCAGATGGCTGGCGATCGTGGAGGTCTGCGGGATGACGGCCAGGTCAGGGTGGCCGAACACCTTGTGCCTGCCGCCCGCGATGGGCTCGTCCGCCGCCGCGGTCAGGCCCATCAGCACGTCCCTGATGCCCTGCTCGGGGACTCGTCCCGCCTTTTCCGAGCGCGTCAGGTAGAACGCGCCGGAACGGTAGTGGAGCAACGCGGGATCGCCGGGCCGCAGCGCGGCGGCGACGGCGGCGTTGCCCTCGTGGCCGGCCGAGCCGATCGTGTAGAAGCCCTCGTCCTGCTCGCGCAGCCAGCGGGCGGCGATGTCGAGCAGCCGGCTTTCGAGCTGGCGGCGGAACAGCACTCTGCAGTGCTCGCCGGTCAGCGTCGTGCCCTCGCGGACCGGCAGGCCGGGATCTCGGGCCGGACCTGCCGCCAGCGTTGCAACCGCCTGGGCGAAATGAGTCTCAACAGTGTCGCGCGCCACACCATCGATTATGTCTTTCATCGGCGCTGCCGTCTGCTGGACGCCGGTGACATGTTTTGTGGACCGGTGTTATTGACCCCGATCTATAACCGTTTGTCAGAATCCACAACCTTCTCGTCCGTGTGCACGTCTACTGAGAAGACACACGTGGCACCCTCAATGCCGCGTTGAACCACTGGGGTCTCCAGAAAGGAACCCGCATGTTACAACGCATCCGTGTCGCCGCCCTCGCCGTCATAGTCGGCGCAGGGGCCTTGGTAGCCCTCGCACCGACTGCCGCGACGGCGGCCCCGACACCCATCCTCACTCCCGTGGGCATCAGTCCCAGCCCGCCGATCGACGTCACCAAAGGCGCGGTCACGGCGACGTTCAGCTTCGCCACGAAGAACGCGGAGAAGGCCGAGCTCATGCTCAAGCCGCCCGGCGAGGTGAGCGTCGAGACACCCGTCACGCTGACGCCCACCAAGCGCGGCGACTGGACGAGGTGGACCGGCACCAAGTCCTTCGACTCCACGAACGTCGGCAAGTGGAGCTGGCGCGCCTCCGCCCAGGGCGATGGCGACGTTTCGCGTAGCGGCACGTTCGAGGTCGTCGTCAAGAAGGTGCTCGACACCAAGATCGTCGACTTCGACGCCAGCCCCGACCTCGTCGACAAGGGTGACCTGATCAAGGTCTCCGGACGGCTCCTGGCCGACGGCCAGGGGTACCCGGGTCAGACCGTCTCGATCACCTTCCGCGAGCGCGGCTCCGACACCTACCGCGAGGTCGCCAAGGTGACCACCGGACGCGGCGGGTGGTTCGGCGCCAACGTGCGGGTGAACGCCACCGGCTGGTGGCGGGCCGAGTTCGCGGGCACGTCCGCGGCCAAGCCCTCCGTCAGCGACGCCGACCGGGTCGACGTCAAGCGCCGCAATCTGGACAGCAAGATCGTCGGCTTCGACGCCCGCCCCGAGCCCGTGGACAAGGGCGACAAGCTGTCCTTCACCGGCGCCCTGCTGGCCGAGGGCCGCGGCGGAGTGGCCGGCGAGCGCGTGTCGATCTTCTTCAAGGCCGGCGGTTCGTCCCGGTGGGAGTACGTCACCAGCGACGTGACCGGCCGCCACGGCCGCTTCTGGGCCTCCGCCGAGGCCGTCACCTCGGGCTGGTGGCGCGCCGAGTACGCGGGCACGCGCGGCGTCAACGGCTCGGTCAGCGCCGCCGACTGGGTCACGGTCAACCAGCCCGCCCCGCCCCCCGTGGAGAAGGCGGACACGCGGCTGATCAAGTTCAACGCCTACCCTGAGCCGATCAAGCGCGGCAGGTACCTGAAGTTCACGGGCAAGCTGCAGATCGACGACGAGGGGTCCTGGGAGGGCTACTCGGGCAAGGTGGCGCTGTTCTTCAAGCCGCTCAAGTCGAAGAAATGGCAGTACGTGAAGTCGTTCTGGGCCAGTGACAGCGGGCGGCTTTACACGAAGGTCAAGGCCTGGAACTCCGGGCACTGGAGGTTCGTGTTCAGCGGTGACGAGGACACCTACGGCTCCGGCAGCCGCAAGGACTATGTCCGCGTGAAGCGCTGAATGTCATGAAATGAGCCGAGGCCCGGGGCACACCACCCGGGCCTTTGGCCGTGTGGTGCGCTATACGGGCTGCTCGTTCGTGACGGGTTGCGGGTCGGGGAGCTTTGCGTCGATGCGGACGAGGATGGATTCGAGGCGGTCGAATCGCCCGTCATGTGCCTCGAGCCGCTTTTCGATCTTGTCGATTCGCAGGTCCCTGCGTGTGCTGTCCTTGTTGATGTTCGCTACGGCGTCCATCAAACCGTTGATGTTCGTTTGCATGATGTCGAGGCGACCGTCGATCAGCGAGAGACGATGGTCCACCTCGCCGAAGCGCTCATCGACTTGGGCGAAGCGCGCATCCACCTGGGTGAAGCGTGTGTCGATGGCGTCGAAGCGTTCGTCGACTTGGGTGAAGCGTGTGTCGATGGCGTCGAAGCGTTCGTCGACTTGGGTGAAGCGTGTGTCGATGGCGTCGAAGCGTTCGTCGACTTGGGTGAAGCGTGTGTCGATGGCGTCGAAGCGTTCGTCGACTTGGGTGAAGCGTGTGTCGATGGCGTCGAAGCGTTCGTCGACTTGGGTGAAGCGTGCATCGATGGCGTCGAAGCGTTCATCGACCGTTGCGAAGCGGGCGTCGACTGCGTCGAAGCCCGCCTTCATCATGATCTTGACTTCGCCGACCTCTTGGTCGATCTTCTCGAGGATGTTCTTCGAGACGGCGGTGACACGATCGCCGAGCGTGTGGATGCGGGTAGCGATGCTCATGCCAGGCACGCCACTCACAGTAGCTTGCTCGAGTGCGGTGACCCTGACTTCCAGGTCATGACACTTCCCTTGGCATTCCAGCATGGGTGCGCTCCTTTGGCGGAGGAGGATCGGAAGGGGCCGCGCGGCACATCGGGAAAGTTACCCTCCGTGCATGGTCAACCGCAGCCTGAATCCGAAAGCCCCTGCTATTCCGCCCGCCGGAACTCCGCGATCCCGACCCCCAGCAACACGGCCCCCAGCGCCGCCACGACCCCCAGCTCCAGCAGCACCGGCACCTGGAAGCCGAACCACTGCACCCCGGGGTTGAGCATCGCGTTGACCTGCGGCGGCACGTCCAGATGGGCGAAGACCGCCTGCCGCATCGGATCCACCGCGTACGTCATCGGATTCACCACGGTGAGCACGTGCAGCCACGAAGGCAGGTTGGCCAGCGGGAACATCGCCCCCGACAGGAACATCATCGGCATGATCGCCATCTGCATGAGCCCGAAGAAGGTCTGCATGTTCTTCATCCGCGCGGCCAGCATCACCCCGAAAGCCGTGATCGTGAACGCCGCCAGAAACATCTCGGCCAGCAGCGTCACCATCAGCACGGGCGAGTACGGCACCCCCACCAGCCCTGCCATGGCGAGGATGATGACGCCCTGCGCCGTGGCCACGAGTGCGCCGCCCAGGCACTTGCCGACCACGATCGCCCCGCGTGAGACCGGCGCGACCAGCATCTCCCGCAGGAAGCCGAACTCGCGGTCCCACACGATGGACCCGGCGGAGAACATGCCCGTCATGATCACGGTCATGGAGATCATGCCGGGATACATGAACGTGCGGAAGTCGATCCCGGGGATCGAGCCCTGCACCAACGACCCCAGACCCGTGCCCATGACGAACAACCACAACACGGGCTGCACCAGCATCGACAACATGCGAGTGCGGTCGTTGACGAAACGCAGGATCTCCCGGTGGAGCACGATCTTGATCGCCCGCACGTCATGCCCGGCGCTGCGCGCGGGCACCCGGACGCTTATCGTCTCGGTAGCCATGATCGTCACCGCCTCGCCATCGCGCGCATGAACGCCATGTTGCCGTCGCCCGCCTCGGCGTCGCGGATCGTGGAGCCGGTGTACGACATGAACACGTCGTCCAGGGACGGCCGCGACACGCTCACCGCCGTGATCGGCAGGCCGAGCTCGGCGAACAACCTCGGCACGAACTCCTCGCCCGACGCCACCGCGAACGTCACCGCCCCCTCGCGCACGGCCGCTTCCAGCCCGAACCGCTCGCGCAGCGCCTCGATGGCCTTGGCGTCGTCGTCGGTCTGGATCTGCACGCGGTCCTTGCCGACGCTGGCCTTCAGCGCTTCGGGCGAGTCGATGACGACGATCTCGCCGTGGTCGATGATGGCGATCCTGTCGCAGTACTCGGCCTCGTCCATGTAGTGCGTGGTCATGAAGATGGTGATGTCCTCCGTGAGCCGTAGCTGGTTGATGTACCCCCAGATGGCCGAGCGGGTCTGCGGGTCGAGGCCGACGGTCGGCTCGTCGAGGAACAACACGCGCGGGGAGTGCAGCAGGCCGCGGGCGATCTCCAGCCGGCGCTTCATGCCGCCGGAGAACGTCATGACCTTCGCGTCCTTGCGGTCCCAGAGCGCGACCATCTCCATCACCTGGCGGATGCGGTCGCCCACGACGGCCTTCGGGACGCCGTACAGCTCGGCGTGGAAACGCAGGTTCTGCTCGGCGCTCAGGTAGCCGTCGAGGGTGGGGTCCTGGAAGACGAGGCCGATGTTCCTGCGTACCTCGTCGCGCTCGCGCACCACGTCATGGCCGGCCACGGTGGCGCTCCCGCCGGTCGGATTGACCAGGGTGCAGAGCATGCTGATGGTGGTGGTCTTGCCGGCGCCGTTCGGGCCGAGGAAGCCGAACACCTCGCCGGGGCGCACCTCGAAGTCGACGCCTTTGACGGCCTCGACCTTGCCGTACGTCTTCCGCAGGCCCCGTACGGCGACAGCCGGACGGTCGCTCATCAGTCCTCCGCCAGAATCTGGAAAACGGCTTTGCGGGTCTTCTTGATCAGCAGTTTGGCCTCCTCCACCTGCCGGTCCCCGGCCGTGCGCACCAGGTGGGCGAAGGCCTCGTTGAGCTGGGCCCACAGCAGGCGCAGCTCGTGGCGGTCGGCCGGCACCGTCCTGGCGACCTCCTCCCACGGCGCCTCCTCGGCGTGCCTGGCGGCCTGCTCGCGGCCCCGCTCCGTCAGCTGATAGGTGCGGCTGCCGCCCGACTCGCTGGCCGTGACCAGGCCCTCGTCCTCCAGCTGCTGGAGCGCCGGATAGACCGAGCCGGGGCTGGGCCGCCACACGCCGCGGCTGCGTTCCTCGATGTCCTGGATCATTTGGTAGCCGTTCTGCGGCGCCTCCAGGAGCAGGGCCAGCAGGGCGGCCCGGACGTCGCCGCGGCGCACGCGCGGCGACGGCGCCTCCCAGTGGATCATCGCGCCGAACTCCGGCGCGGGCGGTGCGAACGGGTGATGCGGCCCGAACGTCTCCGGACCGGGCGGCGCGCCCGGATGACCGGGCGGACCCGGAGGGAACGGGGGAGCGGGAGGGCCAGGGGGCGGCGGAGCGTCCCAGAAATCCGGATCTCGCATGACGTCCTCCAACTATCGAGATATCTTGACGATATATCTAGATAGTTGGGACAACAAGGACTTTTCTTCTGAAGGCTGGAAGTTAGCGGGCGTTAACGACGGCGTCGATCGCCGCCTTCGCCATCGCGTGCAGCAGCGGCCGCATGTCGCGCTCCGGCAGCTCGCCGGCGCTGTGCGGGGTCGAGTTGAGCAGGCCGAACACGGCGTGAGTGGCGGCGCGCAGGCGGGCGGCCGGGCACGCGGGGTGCAGCTCGGCCAGCACGGTCACCCATTCCTCGACGTAGAGCCGCTGCAGCCGCCGGATCTGCCGCCGCTGCGGCTCCGCCACGTTGCCCAGCTCCCTGTCGTGCACCGTGATGAGCGCGGGCTGCTCGATGGCGAACGTGATCTGGACGTTGAGCAGCGCGTCCAGGGCCTGGCGCGGGTCGGGAGCCGACGTGGCGACCGCGACGCCCGACTCGCGCAGCCGCGAGCTGACGTCCAGCAGCATCTCGGCCAGCAGCGCGTCCTTGCCGCTGAAGTGCCGGTAGAGCGCCGGTCCCGAGACGCCCACCGCGCTTCCGATGTCCTCGATCGAGACGCCGTGGAAGCCGCGCGCGGCGAACAGCCGGGCGGCCGCCTCCAGAATCTCCGCACGCCTGTTGCGCCGATTGCGGGTAGAGGTGGTGGCAGCGGTGGTCACGTCTCACATACTAGACGGCTACGTTAATGATGACTAACATCCGAGCCATGAGAGGGGACTCATGAGCAGCGACTGGCCGGTGCTGAAGTCGGCCGCCGACCCGGGGAGCGAGGCGTACAAACGCAATGCCGAGCTCAACGAGCGGCTCGCCGCCGAGCTGCTCGAACGCCTCGCCGTCGCCGCGCTCGGCGGCCCCGAGCGGTCCCGGCAGCGGCACGTCGAGCGCGGCAAGCTGCTGCCGCGCGACCGCGTCGACGGCCTGCTCGACCCGGGCTCGCGCTTCCTGGAGTTGTCGCCGCTGGCCGCGAACGGCCTCTACGACGATCAGGCGCCGGCCGCCGGCATCATCACCGGGGTCGGCCGGGTCTCCGGCCGCGAATGTGTGATCGTCGCCAACGACGCCACCGTCAAGGGCGGCACGTACTACCCGATCACGGTCAAGAAGCACCTGCGCGCGCAGGAGGTGGCCCTGCACAACCACCTGCCGTGCGTGTATCTCGTGGACTCCGGTGGAGCGTTCCTGCCGAAGCAGGACGAGGTGTTCCCGGACCGCGAGCACTTCGGCCGCATCTTCTACAACCAGGCCACGATGTCCGCCCGCGGCATCCCGCAGATCGCCGCGGTGCTCGGCTCCTGCACGGCGGGCGGCGCGTACGTGCCCGCGATGAGCGACGAGGCGGTCATCGTCCGCGGCCAGGGAACGATCTTCCTGGGCGGTCCGCCGCTGGTGAAGGCGGCCACCGGCGAGGAGGTCACGGCTGAGGAACTCGGCGGCGGCGACCTGCACGCGAGGGTCAGCGGCGTCACCGACCACCTGGCCGAGGACGACGCGCACGCTCTCGCCATCGTCCGCGACATCGTCTCCACGCTGGCCCCGCGCGCCGCCCGGCCGTGGGAGACGATCGCTCCGGAGCCGCCCCGGCACGACCCACGCGAGCTGTACGGGATCGTGCCCGGAGACACGCGGCAGCCGTACGACGTGCACGAGGTGATCGCCAGGATCGTGGACGGATCGCGCTTCCTGGAGTTCAAGGCGGAATACGGCTCGACGCTCGTGACCGGGTTCGCGCACGTCCACGGCCATCCGGTGGGGATCGTGGCGAACAACGGCATCCTGTTCAGCGAGTCCGCCATGAAGGGCGCGCACTTCATCGAGCTGTGCGACCAGCGGCGCATCCCCCTCCTCTTCCTGCAGAACATCAGCGGGTTCATGGTCGGCAAGGCGTACGAGGCGGGCGGCATCGCCAAGCACGGCGCCAAGATGGTCACCGCCGTGTCGTGCGCGCGGGTGCCCAAGTTCACCGTCGTGATCGGCGGCTCGTTCGGGGCGGGGAACTACGCGATGGCGGGCCGGGCGTATTCGCCCAGGTTCCTGTGGATGTGGCCGAACGCCCGCATCTCGGTCATGGGCGGCGAGCAGGCCGCGAACGTGCTCACCACCGTCGGCGCCGCCGACGCCGACGCGATCAGGGCTCAGTACGAGCGCCAGGGGAACCCGTACTACTCCACGGCCAGGCTGTGGGACGACGGCGTGATCGACCCGCTCGACACCCGCACCGTCCTCGGGCTGGCGTTGTCCGCGGCGGCCAACGCCCCGCTCGAGCCCGCGGGCTACGGCGTCTTTCGAATGTGACGGATGTGACCATGTTGTTCGACCGCGTTCTGATCGCCAACAGGGGCGAGATCGCCGTACGCATCGCCCGCACGTTGCGGGGGCTCGGCATCACGTCGGTGGCCGTGCACACGGCCTCCGACGCGGGCGCCAAACACGCGCTTGAAGCCGACATAGCCCTCCAGGTGCCGAAATATCTTGATATTGAGGCGATCATCCGAGGTGCCGTGGCTTCGGGCGCGCAAGCCGTCCATCCCGGATATGGGTTCCTCGCCGAGAACGCCGAGTTCGCGCGGCGGTGCGCCGCGGCCGGGCTGGTGTTCGTCGGGCCGCCGGCCGAGGCCATTGAGGCGATGGGCGACAAGATCCGCGCCAAGGCCACCGTGTCGGCCGCCGGGGTGCCGGTGGTGCCGGGCGGCGCCGAGCCGGCCGACTCGCTGGAGGGCTGGCGGGACTTCCCCGCGCTGATCAAGCCGTCCGCCGGGGGCGGGGGGAAAGGCATGGTGCTGGTACGGTCGGCGGCCGAGCTGCCCGAGGCGCTGGCGTCCGCGCGGCGCACGGCACGGGCGGCCTTCGGGGACGGCACCCTGCTGATCGAGCGATATGTCGAGAGCCCTCGCCACATCGAGATCCAGATCCTGGCGGACTCCCATGGGAACGTCGTGCACCTCGGCGAGCGCGAGTGCAGCCTGCAGCGCAGGCACCAGAAGATCGTCGAAGAGGCGCCGTCGCCGTTCGTGACCCCGCCGATGCGCGCCAGGATGGGGGCGGCCGCGGTGGAGGCCGCACGGGCGGTCGGGTACGTGGGCGCCGGCACGGTCGAGTTCATCGTGGACGGCGCCACCGGCGCCTATCACTTCATGGAGATGAACACGCGCCTGCAGGTCGAGCACCCCGTCACGGAGCTGGTGACCGGCCTGGACCTGGTGGAGCTGCAACTGCGGGTGGCGGCGGGGGAGCGGCTGCCGTTCGGGCAGGAGGACGTGCGGCTCGACGGGCACGCCGTCGAGGCCCGCGTCTATGCCGAGGACCCGGCCCGCGGCTTCCTCCCGACGGGCGGCCGGGTCCTGCTCCTCCGCGAACCCGGTGGCGGCGGTACGCCCGATGTCCGGGTGGACTCGGGGCTGGTCGAGGGCGGGGTCGTGGGCAGCGAGTTCGACCCGATGTTGTCCAAGGTCGTCGCCTGGGCGCCGGACAGGGAGGCGGCGCTCAGGACGCTCGACCGGGCCCTGGCCGGCACGGTCGTGCTGGGCGTGGTCACCAACGTTCCGTTCCTGCGCGCCCTGGCCGCACACCCGGCCGTCGTGGCGGGGGAGCTGGACACCGGCCTGGTCGAACGCCTGCTCCCCGACCTGGTGCCCGGCGTGGAGGTGCCGGACGAGGTGCTCGCCGCCGCGGCGCTGGTCTTCCACGACCTCCCGCAGGGCGACGACCCGTGGGAGGTCACCGACGGGTGGCGGCTCGGCGAGCGCGCGTGGACGACGTGGCGGCTGGAATCCAGGGACGGCGTGCACGCCATCCAGGTCCGCGGTCTGCCCGAGGAGTCCGCTGAGGTGCGGGCCGATGACGGCCAGGCGGCCGCCCGCATCCGGAAGGACGGACCCGGGCTCACGGTGACGATCGGCGGGCGCACCGAGCATTACGTGCACGTGCGTGACGGCCAGACGTTGTGGCTCGGCAGGGACGGCCGGGCGTGGGCGTTCACCCGGCACCTCATCGGCGACCCCGGCGACCGGCCAGGGGCCGCCGGCGCCGGGGACGGCGTGGTCCGCAGCCCCATGCCGGGCACGGTTCTGGTCGTCAAGGCGCAGCTCGGTGAGCGGGTGAGCGAGGGGCAGCCGCTGGTCATCGTGGAGGCCATGAAGATGGAGCACACGGTCACCGCCCCACGCGACGGCGTGCTCTCCGAGCTGCCCGTCGAGCCCGGCAGGCCGGTCGACATGGACGCCGTGCTGGCCGTCGTCACCAGCGAGGAGGCGTGATGGCGTACCCGATGGAAGGTCTTCCGCAGCAGGTCACGATCTACGAGGTCGGCCCGCGCGACGGCCTGCAGAACGAGTCCGCCGTCGTGCCCGTCGAGGTCAAGGCCGAGTTCATCGACCGGCTCGCGGACGCGGGCCACAAGGTGATCGAGGCGACCAGCTTCGTGCACCCGAAGTGGGTGCCGCAGCTGGCCGACGCCGACGAGCTGCTCACGAGGCTGCACCGCAGGCCCGGCGTGCGCTACCCGGTGCTGGTGCCGAACCTGCGCGGCCTCGACCGGGCGCTCGACCGGGGCGTGGACGAGATCGCGATCTTCGCCAGCGCCACCGAGACGTTCGCGGCCAAGAACCTCAACCGGAGCCTGGAGAGCCAGTTCGAGATGTTCGAGCCGGTCGTGGCCAGGGCGGTGGACAACGGCGTCAGGGTGCGGGCGTACGTGTCGATGTGCTTCGGCGACCCATGGGAGGGGCCGACGCCGATCCCGCAGGTCGTCACGGTCGGCGAGCGGCTGCTCGGCCTCGGCTGTTACGAGCTGTCGCTCGGCGACACCATCGGCGTCGGCACGCCCGGGCACGTGACCGCGCTGATCAAGGCGTTCCGCCGGCCGGACAAGCTCGCGGTGCACTTCCACGACACCTACGGCCAGGCGCTCGGCAACACGCTGGCGGCGCTGCGGGCGGGCGTGACCACGGTGGACGCCTCCACGGGCGGCATCGGCGGCTGCCCTTACGCCGAGTCGGCCACCGGCAACCTCGCCACCGAAGACCTCGTCTGGATGCTGCGTGGACTCGGCATCGAGACCGGGCTGGACCTGGGCAAGCTCGTCGCCACCAGCACCTGGCTGGCGGAGCTGCTCGGCCGGCCCAGCCCATCCCGCGTCGTGCAGGCGCTGTCGAAAGGCTGACATGCTCAAGGACGAGTACGAAGAGCTGCGCAAGACGGTCGAGGCCTTCGCCCGTGACGTGGTGGCGCCCGTGATCGGCGACTATTACGAGCGCGAGGAGTTCCCGTACGACATCGTGCGGCAGATGGGCGCGATGGGCCTGTTCGGCCTGCCGTTCCCCGAGGAGTACGGCGGGATGGGCGGCGACTACTTCGCCCTGTGCCTCGCGCTCGAGGAGCTGGCCCGGGTCGACTCCAGCGTGTCGATCACCCTGGAGGCGGCGGTGTCGCTGGGCGCGATGCCGATCTACCGGTTCGGCACCGAGGAGCAGCGTGCGCACTGGCTGCCCAGGCTCACCGCCGGGACCGAGCTGGGCGCGTTCGGACTGACCGAGCCGGGCGGCGGCACGGACGTGCCGGGCGGGATGCGGACCACGGCCGTGCTCGACGGACAGGAGTGGGTGATCAACGGGACCAAGGCGTTCATCACGAACTCCGGCACCGACATCACCAGCGTCGTCGGCGTGGCCGCGCTCACCGGCGAACGCGAGATCTCCACGATCCTCGTCCCCAGCGGCACTCCCGGCTTCACCGTCTCCAAGAAGTACTCCAAAGTCGGCTGGAACGCCTCCGACACCCGCGAGCTGTCCTTCGCCGACTGCCGTGTGCCTGTCGGCAACCTCCTTGGTGAGCGCGGCCGCGGCTATGCCCAGTTCCTCCAGATCCTGGACGAGGGCCGCATCGCGATCGCCGCGCTCAGCGTGGGCCTGGCCCAGGGCTGCGTGGACGAGTGCTTGAAGTACGTCAGGGACAGGAAGGCGTTCGGCCATGCGATCGGCCATTACCAGGCCATCCAGTTCAAGATCGCCGACATGGAGGCGCGAGCCCACACCGCCCGCCTCGCCTACTACCACGCGGCCGAGCGCATGCTGGCCGGGCTGCCGTTCAAGAAGGAAGCCGCGATCGCCAAGCTGGTCGCCTCCAACGCGGCCATGGACAACTCGCGCGAGGCCACGCAGGTGTTCGGCGGGTACGGGTTCATGAACGAGTTCCCCGTCGGCCGCTTCTACCGCGACGCCAAGATCCTGGAGATCGGGGAGGGCACCAGCGAGGTCCAGCGCATGCTCATCGCCCGCCAACTCGGCCTGGGTGACCTGTAGGGATGTTTGCGCAGGCGATGCAGCACCGTCTAGTGTCATTGGTCATGACGGCTGACGATCTTCTCATCAGGAGGGCGGAGAAGGCGGACGCGGACGAGGTGTTCGCGTTGGCGCGTGAGTTCGGGCTGACGTTCAGGCCCGAGCGCGAAGCCTTCGACGCCGCCCTGCCCGAGCTGCTGGCGAACGAAGACGCCCTGCTGCTCACGGCCGTCGTGAACGGGCGGGTCCACGGTTACCTGCTGGGATTCGTGCACTTGACGTTGTTCGCGAACGGGCCCGTCGCCTGGGTCGAGGAGGCCATGGTCCAGTCGGGGCTGCGTCGGCAAGGACTCGGGCGGGCCCTGCTGGAGGAGTTCGAGCAGTGGGCCCGCTCCCGCAAGGCGGGCTACGTCGCCATGGCGACGCGGCGGGCGCCGGAGTTCTACCACGCGCTCGGATACGAGGCCTCGGCCACCTTCTTCCGCAAGGTGCTGCGCTAGCTGTACTGACCACGGTCGTTGGTGTCATAGGACGGGATTCGCGACTCGCCGCCGAAGTGTGGTGGGTGACGAAGGGCAGTGCGGCCGTCTCAAGGGCTGGCGGGCCGGCGCTTCTGTCGGAGGCGGATGGCATCCTTGCCTACGTGAGTATCCACGCCGTTAGCCCCTTGTTCGTCGGGCGCGCCCGTGAGCTGGCCGTCCTCGGGGACGCGCTGGCCAGGGCGCGTGCCGGGGTGCCGTCCACCGTGCTGGTCGGCGGCGAGGCGGGCGTCGGCAAGACGCGACTGGTCGGCGAGTTCATCGATCGGGCCGACGATGCCACGGTGCTCGTCGGCGGGTGCTTGGAGCTGGGCACGGAGGGCCTGCCCTTCGCCCCGTTCACCGCCGTGCTGCGCGGGCTCGTGCGGAAGCTCGGCCGCGACGGGGTCGCGGCGCTCGTGCCCGGCGGCGCGACGCGCGGGCTGGCGCGGCTGCTGCCCGAGTTCGGGGAGCCGGACAAGGACGGTCCGGAGGCCAGGGCACGCCTGTTCGAGCTGGTGCTCGGTCTGCTGGAGCGGCTGGCCGAGGAGCGCGCCGTCGTGCTCGTCGTCGAGGACGCGCACTGGGCCGACCGGTCCACCCGCGACCTGCTGTCCTTCCTGGTCCGCTACCAGCGCACCGCCGGCCGCCTGCTGATCGTGGTCACCTACCGCACCGACGAGCTGCACCGCACCCACCCGCTACGGCCGATGCTCGCCGAGCTGGCCCGGGTCGAGTGGGTGGCCAGGACTGACCTGCGCAGGCTGACCCGCAGGGAGGCGGTCGCCCAGGCGGCCAGCATCCTGGAGCGGGAGCCGTCCCCCGCCGACATGGATCTGATCTACACGCGGAGCGAGGGCAACCCGCTGTTCGTCGAGGCGCTGCTCAGCGAGGGCGGCGGCGGCGACGCGCTGCCCGAGTCGCTGCGCGACCTGCTGCTCGCCAGCGTCGAGCGGCTGCCGGAGGAGACCCAGGAGCTGCTGCGCGTGGCCAGCGCGGGCGGCCAGCGCATCGAGCACGACCTGCTCTCCGCGGTCGCCGGGCTCGACGAGAGCTCGCTCTCCCGCGCCCTGAGGCCCGCCGTCGCCGGCAACGTGCTGGTGGTCGACGGCGAAGGCTACAGCTTCAGGCACGCGCTCATCCGCGAGGCGCTCCACGACGACCTGCTGCCGGGCGAGCACACCCGCCTGCACACCCGCTACGCCGAGGCGCTGGAGCGCGACCTGTCGATCCTGCCCGCCCCGCGCGGCGCGATCGAGCTGGCCCACCACTGGCACTCGGCCCACGACTCCACCTGGGCGCTGGTCAGCGGGTGGCACGCGGCTGCCGCGGCCCGCAAGTCCACCGCCTACGACGAGCAGTTCGGTATGTTGTCCAGGGTGCTGGAGCTGTGGGACCAGGTGCCCGACGCGGCCGAGCGCATCGGCTGCGACCGGCTCGACGTGCTGAAGCAGATCGCGACGGTGGCCCACCTCGCCGGCGAGTACGAGCGGGCCGTCGCCCTGGCCAGCGCCGCGCTGGCCGAGCTTGACGAGCGGAGCGATCCGATCAGGACCGCCGTCGTGCTGCGCCAGCGTGGCCTGACCCGTTACGACCTGGGGCGTCCCGGCTATCTCGACGATCTGCGCCGCGCCGCCGAGCTGGTGCCCGCGGACGCGCCGAGCAAGCTCCGCGGTCAAGTGCTGGAGACCCTGTCGCGCATGCTCCACGGGCCCGAGGACTGGCCGGAGAAGATCGCCACGGCCCAGCAGGCCAGGGAGATCGGCCGCCAGGTGGGCGACGCCAACGTCGAGGCGCACGCCCTCATCAATCTGACCTGGGCGCGCTTCGGCTATTCCGAAGTCGAGGCCCAGCTGGCGGCGTTCGCCGAGGCGCGCCGCATCGCCGCCGCCGGGGAGGCCTACAACGCGCTGATGCGCTGCGCCATCTCCGAGTCCGACGCGCTCGAGGGCGCGGGCCGGCACGAGCGGGCCGCCCAGGTCGCCCGCGACGGTGTCGAGGAGGCCGCCAACTACGGCCTGGCCCGCACCTCCGGCGCCTTTTTGGGAATCAACCTGGCCGAGCCGCTGGTGTCGCTCGGGCGGTGGGACGAGGCGCTCCAGGTGATCGAGCACGCGCTCGACCTCACGCCGCCGGCACCCTACCGGGCCAGCCTGCAGGGGTTCGCCACGGACATCGCGCTCGCGCGGGGGCAGCTGGATCGCGCCGAGCAACTGCTGGGGTCGTCGCGCAGCGTGTTCTCCCGGGGGACGTACCGGGATCAGACGGTGCTGCCGCATCTGTGCAGGGAGGTGCAGCTGCTGCAGGCGCGGGGGCAGCTGGAGGAGGCGGTGCGGGCGGCAGCCCGCGCGCTGGAGGAACGCGACCTGATGGTCAGCCCGCGGTATGCCTGGCCGGTGCTCGTGACCCTCGCCCGCCTCCTGCTGGCCGTCGCGCCGCCCGCACCGCGCTCCGGTGGGGGCGTGGGGGCGGCGCAAGGGCCCGGAGCGCTCGCGCAGTTCGCTCTGTCGCTCATGCCGCGGATTCGAGCGCTGGGGCAGGAGCTTCCGGCCGTGGGGGATCTGCAGCAGGCGCATCGGCTCACCTTCAGCGCACTGACCGGGCCGGAGACGCCGATCGAGGATGCCGCGGAGCTTGTCGCGTGGCAGGTCAAGGCGTGGGATCTGGCGGTAGAGGCGTGGGCGGCGCTGCGGCAGCCGTACGCGGAGGCCAGGAGCCTGGTGAGCGCCGCGCAGGCGGCGCTGGCGGCCGGGGACCGGCAGGAGGCCGCCGGCCGGCTCACGCGAGCGCGGGAGCTCGCCGGGCAGCTCGGCGCCACGCCGCTGCTGGAGCAGATCGACGTGTTCGGGCGGCGGGCCAGGATCGGGGGATCGGAGGAAACCGCGGCGGACGGGCAGCCGTTGGGGCTGACGGCGCGGGAGCTGGAGGTGTTGCGCGAGGTGGCCGACGGGCGGAGCAACCGGGAGATCGCGGAGGCGCTGTTCATCTCGGTCAAGACGGTGAGCGTGCACGTGTCGAACATCCTGGCCAAGCTCGGGGTCGCCACCCGCGGCGAGGCCGCCGCCACAGCCCACCGACTCCACCTGTTCGACGCCCCGTAACGGGCGCGGCGCGCGACTGCACCCGGCCGTGAGTGGGTGCTTGGTGTTCGGGCTTGTGGCTTCGCGCGGCCGTGCGGTGCTTGGTGCTCGCGCCTGCGGCTTCGCGCGGCTGTGCGGTGCTTGGTGTTTGGGCTTGTGGCGTGGTGCGGCTGTGCGGTGCTTGGTGTTTGGGCTTGTGGCGTGGTGCGGCTGTGCGGTGCTTGGTGTTTGGGCTTGTGGCGTGGTGCGGCCGTGGCCGAGTGCTCGGTCGTCCGCCCGCGGCTTCCGCGGCCGCGACCGGCGTTTGGTCCTAGCGCCCATGGCTTCGCGCGGACGTGACCTGGCTCCTGCGTCGTGCGGCTGTGACCGTGGGTGCCGACGGCCATGGAAGACTCCTGGTGGGCGGCCAGTTGAGTCCCGGCTGATGGCCACGAGAATTCCCGGTGGATGGCCTCGGGTGTCCTGATCTTCGCCTGTCCCCTTGGAGACCTCTCCAGTCCGGTTTGCTGATGTTTGCCGCATTTCGCAAGCCGACCGAAGAGGTCCCGTGACAAAGTCTGACAGAGAGATCATGAAGATCTTTGAGGCGTACGACCTGACCAAGACCGTCCACTCCGCCGCGCAACTGTCCGGCGCGGACCCCAAGACCGTCAAACGCTACGTCGAACTGCGCCAGCTGGGCCTCAACCCGTATGAGCGGGCGGCCCGGCCGAAGCTGATCGACCCGTTCCTGGAGAAGATCGAAGAATGGGTGGAGGCGTCGAAGGCGAAGATCCGCGCTGATGTCGCCCACGACAAGCTGGTCGCGATGGGATATCGGGGCAGCCCCCGCTCCACCCGGCGGGCGGTCAACGCCGCCAAGGCTGCGTGGCGGGCCGGGCGGCGGCGCACCTACCGGCCGTGGATCCCCGAGCCGGGCATGTGGCTGCAGTTCGACTGGGGCGAAGGCCCGCGGGTCGGCGGGAGACGCACCTGGCTGTGGTGCGCTTGGCTGGCCTGGTCGAAGTTTCGGGTAGTGATCCCGGTCTGGGACTGCACGCTCGGCACGTTGGTGTCGTGCCTTGATTCGACGCTGCGGCGGATCGGCGGCGCCCCCACCTACGTCCTCACCGACAACGCCAAGACGGTGACCAGCGACCACGTCGCCGGGATCGCGGTGCGGCATCCGCAGATCGTCGCCGCGGGCCGGTATTACGGCTGCACGGTGGAGACCTGCGTGCCTTACGATCCTGAATCCAAGGGCGGGGTGGAGGCCACCGTCCGCCTGGCCAAGGCGGATCTGGTACCCACCGAGGCCAACCTCCGCAGCGAGTACGGCAGTTTCGCCGAGCTGGCCGAACAATGCCGGACCTGGTGCGAGAAGATCAACGCCCGCCGGCATCGCGGCAGCGGCCAGGTCCCCGCCGAGCAGCTGTTGATCGAGCAGCAGGCGTTGCACGTGCTGCCGGCCGAGCCGTTCGCGCTGGCGCTGGGCGAGCAGCGGATCGTCTATGACGACCAGACCATCAGCTTCGCCTCGGTGCGCTACTCCACCCCACCCGGACACATCGACACCAAGGTCTGGGTGCGTGTGGTCGGCGAGGAACTCGTCATCACCGCCCGGGCCGTCGGCGGGGAGCTGGCCGAGATCGCCCGCCATCGAGTGTCTGTCCCGGGTAACCCGCAGATCCTCACCCAGCACTACCCGCACCATCCCAATGGGCGCAGTGTCCACCAGCCGAAACCGCGGCCGCGCAGCGAGGCGGAGGTCGCGTTCCTGGGCATCGGGCCGGGCGCCAAGCGGTGGCTGACCGAGGCCGGACCAGCCGGAGCCGTGCGCATCCGCGCCAAGATGGCACGCGCCGTCGAACTGGCCGCGGTGCTCGGCGCTGAGCGTGTCGATGAGGCACTCGGCCTGGCCGCGATCGCCGGCCGCTTCGCCGACGACGACCTGCCCGCCATCGTCGACCATCTGAGCGACCACCGGGCCGTTGGCGAACTCGTGCGCGCCGATGAGACGCATTCGGCTCAGCCCGGCACCGCCTCCTGGCAGGCCCTGGGCCAGTGACCACCCCACCACCCGCCCGGCCTGCGCGGCCGGGCGGGCGCCCACGATGAGGAGAACCCCACCCCATGACCTCGCCCACCCCACCGGCTCTGCCCGACGAACTGGACCGGCTGCTACGCCGGATGCGCCTGCCCTACCTGCGCAAAGCCGCCCCCGACGTGCTGGCCACCGCCCGCGCGCAACGCTGGGACCCCGCCGAAGTCCTGCGGATTCTCATCCACGAGGAGGTCACCGGCCGCGACGCGGCCACCCGGCGGCTGCGCCGCACCTCGGCCAACTTCCCCACCGGCAAGACCCTCGCGTCCTGGCGACCGGAGGAGTCCTCCATCCCCGAACCCACCCAGAACGCCCTGGCCACGCTGGAATGGATCGGCCGGGCCGAAAACCTCGTGATCGCCGGCCCGTCGGGCACCGGCAAATCGCACTTCACCGAGGGCCTGGCCCACGCGGCCATCGAGAAGGACCTACGCGTGGCCTGGTTCACCCTGGAAACCCTCACCACCACGATCGGCAAGGCCAAAGTCGACGGCTCCATCGCGCGCACCGTCGCCCGCATCTGCCGCGCCGACCTCATCGTCATCGACGACATCGGCCTGCTCCCGGCCGGAACCGACGCCGCCGAGGCGTTCTACCGGATCATCGATGCCGCCTACGAACGCCGCTCGATCGCGATCACCAGCAACATCCACCCGAGCGGGTTCGACACCATCATGCCCAAGACCCTGGCCACCGCCTCGGTCGACCGGCTCCTCCACCACGCCCACCTGGTCCTGACCAAGGGCGATTCCCACCGACTCGCCGAGGCTCTGGCGGGCAAGGGCGTCACCCCGTTGACCTGACCACCCATCAGGACCACCCCGGCCATCAGCATGGATTTCTGGTGGCCACCAGCCGAGAGAACCCAAGTCCACCTACCTGGGGATCTTCATGACCGTTGACACCGTGGGCTCGTGCTCCGCGCCGGGCGGCGGTCACCGTGGCCGCATGCTGTGGTGCGGTGTGGTTGTGACGGTGGCTTCGTGCTTGGGCATCGTGTCGCCCGCTGGCGCGACTCGCGGCGTGTTGTGGGCGCGTGGGGTGCTCGTCCGGCGCGGGCTTTCCGTTCCACCCATCCTGTACGGCTTCGCCAAGTGTGCCGCCACCCGCCGCACGTGGCTGGTGGCCTCCAGGAAAACGCCCTCTGACCCCGCACGGGGCCGGGCGCCGTTACGTGCGCACCGGACCCGTCGACATGGTGGACGCTCAGGCGGTCAGCTGGGCTTCCAGGCGATAGCCGTCCACCGTGACGTAGACCTGGTCGCCCGGGCGCGCGTTCAGCCGCATGAGCACCGGCTGGAGCGAGTCGAAGACCGGCTGGTGGCCTTGCCAGACCAGGACGATGGCGTTGTCGCCGGGACCCGTGACCGACAGCAGGGTGCCGGGACGCATGCCGAGCTGCGCCGCGTACCCTTCGGGCACCGGCACCGGTCCGCCGCGCAGGTGTTCGGGGGTGACCTCGATGCGCTGCCAGCGGCGCGGGTCCGAGGACGGGCTCGGCAGTGGCGCGGGCGGCGTGGAAGGGGCGCCCGCCACAGGCAACACGCCGGAACGGCCGCCCGACAGCGCCGACAGGGTGGCCAGGGCGGCGGACGGGTCGATCGAGGCGGTGGTCGCGGGCGGGATGGGCTGGCCACCCCGGTGGTGGTGCCCGTTCGCGCCCGGGGTGCGGCGGGGCAGCGGCTGGGCCGGCGACGGGGCCGACGAGGACACCTGGCCGGGCGCGCTCTCGGGAGGCAGGGCATCGAGCCATGCCTGGGCCGAGTGGGCGCGGATGCCGAGCTCCGCCATCAGCTCGACGACGTCGGTGTCGGGCGGGCTGGAGGCCAAGAGCTGCCGCGTACGGGCCTGCAGACCGTGGAGGTCGCCCACCACCAGCCAGCCGTCCTGGAGGCGGCGGTCGGGCATGAGGGTCACCAGCACCCGCCACAGCGGGGTGCGCAACGACGGCACCATCACAGGGTGAGCCGGGTCCGCGCCGATGAGCTGGTCTTCCGTGGCAGCCGCGCCGAGCCACTCGGTCAGGCGGAACATGTGTCCCGTGACCGGGGCGGATTCCGAGGAGCGCAGCCAGTGCAGCACGCGTTCCTCGGCGGTGCGCTGGGCCTGCGAGAGCGCGTCCCGCTCGACCAGCATCTTGTGCGCGAGCGTGCGCAGGCTGACCGGGTCCTCGGCGAACAGCCGGTGCACGGCCACGGCCAGCTCGAGTTTGTCCAGGCTGCGGAACAGGCTGTCGACGACCCGCACCATGGCGTGGTCGGTGTCGGACGGCACGGGGCTGGGAGAGCCCGTGGCGGGTGTCGGGTACGCGGGCGTGCGGGGGGCGGCGCCCTTGGGGGCGTCCCCGGCGGGGATGGCTGGGAATGACCCGGTGCTCGGGCCGCCGGGGATGGCGGGGAACGACCCGGTGCTCGGGCCGCCGGGGATGGCGGGGAACGACCCGGTACTCGGACCGCCGGGGCCGGATGCGCCCGGGGCCGGGATGCGCGGCAGGGATCCGGTGTCCTGGCGGCCGGGCTGCGGGCCCCCGGGGCGCTGCGGGAGACGTTCGGGCTGGCCCGGGCGCTGCGGGAGGCCGCCCTCGCCAGCGAAGCCCTGACGCGGTGCGCCGCCCTGTGGCTGCGCGGGGGACGCGCCGCTCTGCGCGGGGAAGGATCCCGCCTGGGGTTGCGGGCCGCTGTCCGGCTGGCCCGGGAAGGAGCCGGTTTGGCGTTGCGGGCCGCTGTCCTGCTGCGCCGGGAAGGAGCCGGTTTCGCGCTGAGCGCCGCTGTCTTGTGAGCCGGTTGGGCGCTGCGGGCCGCTGTCCTGCTGGACCGGGAACGAGCCGGTCTGGCGGGCCGGAGCGCCGTCCGACGGCTGTCCCGCCGGGCGCGGAGGCGTGCCCTCTGCGGCGGGGAACGAGCCGGGCTGGCCGGGGAAGGCGCCGCCCTGGCGTTGAGGCATGCCGTTGCCTTGAGCGGCGGCGAACGGGCCGGCGGTCTGCGGTTGTTGCGTGGAGCCCTCGGGACGCTCGGCGGGGGAACCGCTCTGGGCGGCGAACGAGCCGGTCTGGGGCTCCGGCCCGGCGCCCCGGGCCTCCTCCTGTGCGGGGGCCGCGCCGCGCTGCAGCGGGCGCGTCACCTCGGGGTGATCCGGCTTCGCGGCCTGGCGCTGGGCGGGGATGCGGCCGAGTATCTCGCGGAAGATGGAGCCGATCACGACTTCCGGCGTGGCCGACGGCGTGCTCAGGTCGCTCGGTGACAGGCGGCGCAGTCGCTGCCAGCCGCCGAGGCCGGCGACCGCCGTGCGGGTGGCCTCGGGCCAGCCGGGCAACGCCGGGTCGACCTGGTGGACGGTCAGCGCGGGAATCAGGTCGGTCAGCGGCAGATGATCCCAGCGGGAAGAGGCCAGCCGGGCGAGACGTTCGCAGATCCAGTCGAGGCCCGCCGTGCCGAGCGCCTTCGACAGGGCCAGCGAGGACCACCACCCCGCGGGCAGGCGCGGATCGCCCAGCACCTCGGCCACCTGCTGTGGTCGGCTCCAGCGCAGAGCAGGGACTAGGTCGCTCAGGCAGATCGATGACTCGACTTCCATCGGCGGACCTTATCCTCCCCAGTGAGCCGCGTGGTGGCGCCCATAACGCATGTGGCTAATGGTGCAGCCTACGCGGCAAGCTATCAATCAGTGTGAATAGGGTAAAGACGGTTCAGATCCAAACCGTACCGTGGACGACCGCCCACCTGGGCCACACATGCGGCACCGGCACGGCAACCTGCCTCCAATGCGCCCCGTTCGTCGACCCCCTGCAAGCTTGCTGTGAGAAATCCGGCGGCGAACGCGTCACCTGCTCCGGTGGAGTCTACGACCTCGGCGGGTACGCCCGCGGCCGTTGCCACAACTGTTCCGTCCACCGCGGCCAGCGCACCGTCGGCGCCGAGCTTCACGATCGCTGTGCCATATCTCTCACTGAGGAGCACCGCGGCGCGTTCCGCGGTGGTGGCGCCGGTCAGCAGGAGGGCCTCGTCGAGGTTCGGGATGATGAGACCGGCGGGGGCGGTTTCGCGCATGAAACGTTCAACGCCGAAGTCACGCAGCGGTCCCGTCGAGGCCGGGTCGACGCTGATCGCCACGCCCGCGGCCGCGGCGTCCGCCATGGCGGCCGTGGCCAGGCTCAGGCCGGGGGTGGCGAAGAGCAGGTAGCCGGACAGGTGCAGCCGGGCGACGCCGTCGAGCAGGGCGGGGTCCCAGTCGTCCGCGGAGATCAGGGCGCCTGCGCCGCGGTTGGTGAGCATCGAACGTTCGCCGCTCCTGTCCACCATCGCGATCACCACGGCGGTCGGATGCTCGGGATCCACCGTCACATGGGGCCGCACCCCCGT
This sequence comes from Nonomuraea polychroma, assembly GCF_004011505.1. Lineage (NCBI taxonomy): Bacteria > Bacillati > Actinomycetota > Actinomycetes > Streptosporangiales > Streptosporangiaceae > Nonomuraea > Nonomuraea polychroma. The sequence continues at coordinate 5,968,371 of NZ_SAUN01000001.1, read as the reverse complement.
CTTGACCAGCTCGGCGGTGTGCCAATCGCTGCTGTCGTAGCCGAGCCTGGTCAGGAGACGGGTATCGGCGCCCAGGTGGGCGGCCCAGGCGGCGGTGTTCGCGCCGGAGCCGCCGGGGCGCAGCACGATGTCGGCGGCCGTGTCGGTGCCCGACATGACCGGCGAACCGTGCAACGCCACCACATCGGTGACCACGTCGCCGATGACCAGCAGGCCGCGGTCCGTCACAGCGGTCTCAGAAGTCGGCATGAGATCGCCAGGTCGCGCGGTCTCAGAAGTCGGCACGAGATCGCCAGGTCGCGCGGTCTCAGAAGTCGGCACGAGATCGCCATTTCACAGTCGCGCCCACGACAGGGCGATCCGGGCGGCCAGGGCGGTGTTGCCGCGTACGGCGGCCAGGTTCGCGTCCAGGGAGGCGCCGCCGGTGCCGTTCACCAGGTAGCCCAGCAGGAACGGGGTGATCGCCTGCCCCTTGACGGCCTCGCGCTCGGCGGCGGCCAGCGCCTCGGCCAGCACGCGGTCGTGCAGCTCGGGGTCGAGCTGCAGGTCCTCGGGGACCGGGTTGGCGACGATCAACGCCGTCTCCTGGCCGCCGAGCGCGTCCTGGCCGCGCATGATCTCCGCCGCCTCCTCGGGCGACTCGATCCGCCAGTCGATCGGCTGGCCGGAAGAGTGCAGGTAGAAGCCGGGGAAGGTGTCGGTGCGGTAGCCCACCACGCTCACGCCCCGGGTCTCCAGCCGCTGCAGCGTCGCCGGCACGTCGAGGATGGACTTCACGCCCGCGCACACGACCGTGATGCGGGTACGGGCCAGCGTGTCGAGATCGGCGGACTCGTCCTGATCCTCGGTCCAGCCACGGTGCACGCCGCCGAGCCCGCCGGTGGCGAACACCCGGATCCCGGCGCGGGCCGCCAGGAACGACGTGGCGGACACAGTGGTCGCGCCGCTGGCCTTCAGCGCCGCCGCCACGGGCAGGTCCCGCTGGCCCAGCTTGCGCAGCCCGGACTCGGTCGCGATGCGCTCCAGCTCCACCTCGGTCAGGCCGATCCTGGGCACGCCGTCCAGCACGGCGATCGTGGCCGGCACCGCTCCCGCGGCCCGTACGACTCCCTCCAGCTCACGCGCCACCTCCAGGTTGCGCGGCTGCGGCAGCCCGTGAGAGATGATCGTGGACTCCAGCGCCACGACGGGTGCGCCGCCGGCCAGGGCCTCGGCCACCTCGTCGGACGGCCGCAGTACGGTGTCGGTGGTGCTGCGCATAGTGGGTTTCGTGCTCCTCGCGTGATCCTTGCCCTGTTCAGGGCGAACGTGGAATTTTACGGCATGTGCTGAGAGCTCCGTAGCCGCCCACATGAGCGATGGACGCCGTCTCGGGCAGCATCGCATCGCGCGACCGAGTCGATCAAGGAAGCGTTCCTCTGGGGCGTTGACGAGGGGCGTCGTTTGGGCCTTAAAGTGCGGGGATGAGGTCCTATGACGTGATTGTCGCAGGAGGCGGGCACAACGGGCTGGTCGCGGCCGCCTACCTCGCCGGAGCCGGTCGGCGGGTGCTGGTGCTGGAGCGGCTCGACCACGTGGGCGGACTGGCGATCTCCGCCCAGCCCTTCCCAGGGGTGGACGTGCGGCTGTCGCGGTACTCCTACCTCGTCAGCCTCCTGCCCTCGCGCGTCGCCCGCGATCTGGGACTCGACCTGGAGCTGCGGCGTCGCCGCTACGCCTCCTACACACCCAAGGGCGACACCGGGCTGCTCGTCGACAACGAGGACGCGGCACGTACGGCGGCCTCGTTCGCGGCCGTCACCGGCGGCGCGGCCGACCACAAGGCGTGGCAGGACTTCTACGGCATGACCGCGCGGGTGGCGCGGACCCTGGCCCCCACCCTGCTCGAACCCCTGCGCACCCCGGCCGAGATCGAGCGCCTGGTCGGCGCGGAGGCGTGGCGCGAGCTGTTCCAGCGGCCGATCGGCCAGACCGTGGACGAGCGGTTCGGCGACGACACCGTGCGCGGCGTCGTGCTCACCGACGCGCTCATCGGCACCTACGCCGACCCGGCCACCGACCTGCTGGCCAACCGGTGTTTCCTCTACCACGTGATCGGCGACGGCACCGGCGAGTGGAACGTGCCCGTGGGCGGCATGGGCGCGGTGTCCGGGGCGCTCGAAGCGGTGGCCCGGCGGGCGGGCGCCGAGATCAGGACCGGGGCGGAGATCATCGGGATCTCGCCGTCCGGTGAGGTCGCGTTCGTCGACGCGGACGGCGAGCATGCGGTGAACGGCGGGCACGTGCTGGTCAACCTGCCGCCCGCGGTGCTCGACCGGCTGCTCGGCCGGGCGCCGAGCACCGTGCCCGAAGGGGCGCAGCTGAAGGTCAACATGGTTCTCAGCAGACTGCCGAAGCTGAAGGACTCCTCAGTGGATGCGATGGCCGCCTTCAGTGGGACGTTCCACATCAACGAGGGACGCGAGCAGCTGGCGACGGCGTTCGCGCAGGCCGCGCGGGGCGAGATCCCGGAGCTGCCGCCGGCCGAGGTCTATTGCCACTCGCTGACCGATTCGTCGATCCTCGGGCCCGGACTGCGGGGGAGGGCGGAGACGATGACGTTGTTCGGGCTGCACATGCCCGCCAGACTCTTCCGGGAAAATCCCGACAAGGCGCGCGATGATGCCCTCCACGCCACCTTCGCCTCCATCAACTCAGTCCTCGCCGAACCCATCGAGGACTGCCTGCTCCAGACCCCCGACGGCGCCCCGTGCGTGGAGGTCAAGAGTCCGGTGGACCTGGAACGGGAGGCCGGGCTGCCCGGCGGCCACATCTTCCACACCGACCTGAGCTGGCCGTACGCCGACGACGGCAGGGGCGGATGGGGTGTGGAGACCGAACACGAGCGCATCCTGCTGTGCGGTGCCGGCGCCCGCAGAGGCGGCGGCGTCAGCGGGATCGGCGGCCACAACGCCGCGATGGCCCTCCTGAGGCCGTGATCCTCATAAAACGTGAGTAAGCGCGTTTATGAGCTTTTCATGATGAGCCTCTAGCGTTTGCTCCATGAGTGAGCCCGCACGGTTGCTGGTAGTGGACGACGAGCCCGCGTTGCGCGAGGCGCTGCAGTCGAGCCTGGAGTTCGAAGGCTACAAGGTCGTCACCGCCAACGACGGGCAGGCGGCGCTGGACGAGCTCGCCCGCGAGTCCTACGACGCCGTGCTGCTCGACGTCATGATGCCCCGCCTCGACGGGCTGACCGCCTGCCGCAGGCTGCGCGGATCGGGCAACCACATCCCGGTCCTCATGCTCACGGCACGCGACGCGGTCGGCGACCGCGTGTCCGGGCTGGACGCCGGCGCCGACGACTACCTGGTCAAGCCGTTCGAGCTCGACGAACTGCTGGCGCGGGTCCGTGCCCTGCTGCGGCGCGGCGCGCTGAGCACGGGTCCCGAGGAGGACGGCACGCTGTCGTACGGCGACCTGCGCATGGACCCGGCGACCAGGGAGGTCACCCGGGGCGCGCGCCGGCTCGATCTGACCAGGACCGAATACCTGCTGATGGAGCTGTTCCTGGCGCATCCGCGGCAGGTGCTGACCCGGGACCAGATCCTGAGCGAGGTGTGGGGCTTCGACTTCGAGCCGACGTCCAACTCGCTCGACGTGTACGTGATGTACCTGCGGCGCAAGACCGAGGCCGGGGGTGAGCCGCGGGTGATCCACACCGTGCGCGGCGTGGGCTACGTGCTACGGAACACGCCGTGATCTGGAGCAGCCTGCGCACTCGGCTCACGCTGCTCGTCACCATCGCCGTGGCGTTGGCGGTCGCCGTCAGCGCGGGCGCGTGCTTCCTGATCGTCCGGCATCAGGTCTACGAGCAGGTGGACCGGCAGCTTGGCCCCCACCCGGGCGAGGACCCGCGTAAGCAGCAGTACTCCCTCGAGCGTGACTGCGGTCCCGTCCCGGAGAACGAGCCGCACTACGGGCCGATCCATTCGACCCAGATCATCTACGCCGATGGACGTCCCCCCTGCTACATCGGGCCGGCCTTGAAGATCATCCCGGAGGACTGGCAGGTGGCCGCCGGTAGGTGGAAGGGGCCCCGGCACTTTCACAACGGTGTCACCGAGGACGGCACGGAGATGCGGATCCTCACCGAGTACGCCAAGCCCGGCGTGGCCGTGATGGACGCCGTGCCGTTGCGAGGTATCCGGAACACCCTGCAGATGGTGGCGTTGCTGCTCGGCGGCGTGGCCGCACTCGGGATCCTGGTCGCGGCCACCGCCGGGTTGCTCATCGCCCGTGCCGCGCTGCGCCCGGTGGGGCGGCTCACCCGGGCCGTCGAGCACATCGCGCAGACCGAGGATCTCGACACGCGCATTCCCGTCAAGGGCAACGACGAGATCGCCCGGCTCAGCTCTTCCTTCAACGCCATGACCACCGCCCTGGCCGGTTCGCGCGAACGCCAGAAACAGCTGGTCGCCGACGCCGGGCACGAGCTGCGCACGCCACTGACGACCCTGCGTACCAACATCGACCTGCTGCTGCGCAGCGAGCAGACCGGCCGCAGCCTCGACCCCGAGGCCAAGCGGCGCCTGCTGGTCAACGTGAAGGCGCAGTTCGCCGAGCTGTCCACGCTGGTCGCGGACCTGCTCCAGCTCGCCAGGGGCGACACCGAGCACGAGCCGCACGTCGAGCTGGCCTTCCACGAAGTGGTGACGGCGGCCGTGGAACGGGCCAGGCTGCGCGGCGCCGAGGTCGTCACCGACCTCAGCCCCTGGTACGTCGTCGGCAGCGCCACCTCGCTCGAACGCGCCGTGCTCAACCTCATCGACAACGCCGCCAAGTTCAGCCCCGACAGCCAGGTCGAGGTGTCGCTGAAGGACGGCAGGCTCACCGTGCGCGACTACGGCCCGGGACTGCCCGAAGAGGAGCTGCCGCACGTCTTCGAGCGGTTCTGGCGTTCACCGTCCGCCCGTGGCCTGCCCGGATCCGGGCTCGGGCTGGCGATCGTCGCCCAGGCGGTCGAGGAGGCCGAGGGCAAGGTCGGCCTGGCGAACGCGCCGGGCGGCGGAGCGATCGCCACGATCGATCTCCCCGGAACTCTCATCCGTAACTCAGAATCGGATAAGTCACGTTAAAGGCGCGAACCATGTGCTAGGTGCATGAACACCACAGCAGTCAGGACGCGCCTGGTCGAGGTGGTCGTCCCGGTCCACAACGAGCAGCGGGCGCTGCGCGCGAGCGTCACCCGCCTGCACGCCTATCTGACCGGGAACTTCCCCTACGGCTTCCGGATCACGATCGCCGACAACGCCAGCACCGACAACACCTGGCAGATCGCCACCGAGCTGGCCGAGGAACTCCCGCACGTGCGGGTCGTGCACCTCGACGAGAAGGGCCGCGGGCGGGCCCTGCGGCGAGTCTGGTCACAGAGCGACGCCGACGTCGTCGGCTACATGGACGTGGACCTGTCCACCGATCTGGACGCGTTCCTGCCGCTCGTGGCGCCGCTGCTGTCCGGCCACAGCGACCTGGCGATCGGCACCCGGCTGTCGCGGGCGTCGCGGGTCGAGCGCGGCCCCAAGCGCGAGTTCATCTCCCGCTCGTACAACCTGCTGCTCCGCTCGGTGATGGGGGCTGGGTTCTCGGACGCGCAGTGCGGCTTCAAGGCCGTCCGTACGGAGATCGCCCAGGCCCTGCTGCCCGGTGTCGAGGACGAGGAATGGTTCTTCGACACCGAGCTGCTGCTCCTGGCCGAGCGCCACGGGCTGCGCATCCACGAGGTGCCCGTGGACTGGGTGGACGATCCGGACAGCCGGGTCGACATCGTCCGGACCGCCCGCGACGACCTGCGTGGCCTGGCCAGGGTGGCGCGCAAGACGCTGTCCGGGGCCGCGCGCATCCCCGTGCCCGCGCGGGTGCAGCGCGCCGAGCTGCCGAAGGGAATGGCCAGGCAACTGCCCAGGTTCGCGATCGTCGGGGTGTTCAGCACGCTGGCGTACCTGGCGCTGTACTCGCTGCTGCGGCAAATGGTGCCGCCGCTGGCCGCCAACGCGGTCGCGCTGCTGGTCACGGCCGTGGCCAACACCGCCGCCAACCGGCGCTTCACGTTCGGCGTCACCGGCTCGGCCGGGGCGATGCGGGACCAGCTCGAAGGGCTGATCGCGTTCCTCGTCGGGCTGGCGCTCACCTCGGGCAGCCTGTCGCTGCTGCCGGACGGGGTCTCCCACGGCGTCGAGCTGATCGCGGTCATCATCGCGAACGCCGCCGCCACGCTCGTACGCTTCCTGCTCCTGCGCGTGTGGGTCTTCAACCCCAAGCGGAGGACCGTACGATGACCGCCACCATGATGCGGCCCGCGCACCGGGCCGCCGAGAGCCGGTCCCTGCCCGCCCGCCTGTTCCTGGGCGCCGAGGACGACCCCCGCTGGTCACGTCCCGCGTTGTGGGCGGTGCTCGTGACCGCGCTCGTCCTCTACACGTGGGCGCTGAGCGGGAACGCCAACGCCTACTACGCCGCCGCGATCGTCTCGGGCACCCAGAGCTGGAAGGCGTTCTTCTTCGGCGCGCTCGATGCCGGGTCCTTCATCACCGTGGACAAGCCGCCGCTGGCCCTGTGGGTCATGGGGCTGTCGGCGCGGATCTTCGGCTACAGCACCTGGAGCATGCTGATCCCGCAGGCCCTGGCCGGTGTGGCGGCCGTCGGGCTGGTCTTCTCCGCCGTATGGCGCTCCTTCTCCGGGGTGCGGGCGGGGCACGCGGCGGCGCTGGTCGCGGCCGTCGTCATGACGCTCACGCCGATCACGGTGGCGATCAACCGGGACAACAACCCCGACACGGTGCTGGTGTTGTTGCTGGTGCTGGCCGCCTGGTTCTGCCTGGAGTCGTTGCGGACCGGGCGGTTGCGGTCGCTGCTGTTCGCCGCGTTGTTCGTGGGGCTGGCGTTCAACACCAAGATGTTGCAGGCGTATCTGGTGGTGCCCGCCTTCGCGGTGGCGTACCTGGCCTGCGCGCGAGTGTCGTGGCTCAAACGTGTGGGGCATCTGCTGGCCGCGGGTGCGGTGCTGCTGGTGTCCAGCGCCTGGTGGATGGTCATCGTCGATCGGTGGCCCGCCGATTCCCGGCCCTACATCGGCGGTTCGACGGACAACTCCGTCTGGGACCTGGTGATCGGCTACAACGGCCTCGGCCGCATCTTCGGCCAGGGCGGGTCTGGCGGCGGCGGGGGCGGCGGCGCCGGCTTCGGCGGGGAGTCCGGGGCCGGGCGGCTGTTCAACGACATCATGGCCGGGCAGATCTCCTGGCTCCTGCCGTTCTGCGTGGCGGCGCTCGCGTTCGCGGTCGTGATCCGGGTGCTGCGGATGCCGTCCGAGGACGCGCCATCGGGGGCGGCGTGGCTCGTGTGGGGCGGCTGGCTCGTCGTCCACTACGTGGTGTTCAGCTTCTCCAGCGGCACCTTCCACCCGTACTACACGACCGCCATGGCGCCCGCCGTGGCCGCGTTGAGCGGGATGGGCGTGGTCGTCATGTGGCGGGCGTACCGGCGGTCGCGGGCCTGGGCGTGGGTGCTGCCGCTCGCGGTGGCCGTGACCGGCGGCTGGTCGTTCGTGGTGTTGCGGCGTACGCCGGACTGGGCGCCGTGGCTGGCCTGGGTCGTGCTCGGGGCGACCCTGGTGGCCGTGGCGGTGCTCGTCCTGGCCCGGATACGTTTCGGACCGTGGGCTCCGACGCCGGGCGGCTCGGCACAGGTCACCGCAAAGGTGGCGGCGATCGCGCTGGCGGCCACCGTGATCGCCGGGCTGGCCGGGCCGGCCGCGTACGCGGTCACGCCGCTGCAGTCCCAGGTGAACGGCACCAACCCGACCGCCGGGCCCGCGACGGGCGGCGGGATGGGCGGGTTCGGACGGCCGGGAGGCATGCCCGGCGGCGGGCAGTTCCCCGGCCGCCAGGACGGACAGAACGGGACCACGCAGCGGCCTTCCGGCGGTTTCATGCGGGGCGGGGTGAGCGACTCGATGGCCAAATACCTCGTCGCCAACCAGGGCGAGGCCACCTGGCTCGTCGCGGTGCCCAGCGCGCAGCAGGCGTCGTCCCTGATCCTGTCCACCGGCAAGCCGGTGATCGCCATGGGCGGCTTCACGGGCAGCGATCCGGCCATGACCGTGGAGCGGCTGAAGGAGCTCGTGTCGTCGGGACAGCTCCGCTATGTCATGGCGGGTGGTGATCAGGGTGGGCCCGGTGGACGGGGGAACGCCGAGGTGACGAGTTGGGTGCAGGAGACCTGCACGGCGGTGGACGGGCAGGACGGTCTATACGACTGCACGACCTAATTACGCAAGGGCGCAGCCGGGTCGGCGCCCCAATTTTCTTCGCTATGAAATAGGCGGATTAGTCCGGATTTAGCAGCGTGATATGCCTTGTGGCCTGGGGAAACTCTTTTCGGTTTCATTGGCAGGTGGCGATCAGCGGAGTATTCTCGACGCAGTCGACGGGACCGGAGATGCCTCATATCCCCGGTCCCTCCCCCCAACGTATGGGAGATCATCTTGGGTTACAAGGAAATGGGCTGCGCACTCTTCACCCGCCTCGACAACGACTTCATCCAGATGCGCGCAGACCAGGCCGAGCTGGCACAGGACCTCACCGAGCGGATCAACGGGGTGGCCAGCCGCGTCAAGACGCTCGACGGGAAGGTGACACTGCTCGATGAGCGGGTCACTCGGGTCGAGGAGAAGGTCGACAAGCTCGATGAGCGGGTCACTCGGGTCGAGGAGAAGGTCGACAAGCTCGATGAGCGGGTCACGAGGGTCGAAGACAAGGTCGACAGGCTGGACGCCAAGGTCGACAAGCTCGATGAGCGGGTCACGAGGGTCGAGGACAAGGTCGACAAGCTCGACGTCAAGGTCGACAAGCTCGATGAGAAGTTCACCGGCAAGTTCAACATGCTGGAGGGGAACCAGATGGAGATGATGCAGATCCTCGTCGCCATCCAGCGCAAGCTCGACATCGACAAGCCCGACATCGACAAGGCCGACCTCAACTAGCAAGCCCCCCACGCCGAAGAGCGGGCCCGTACTAGTCACGGGGCCCGCTCTTCTCATAAGCGTGCTTTATAAGAGCGGAGGCCGATTCAGGCAGGGAGTGCCGCGAGGAGGAAGGCGAGGCGGGCGGCGGCGGATTCGACGTCGTCGGTCGTGCCCAGCCGGTAACCCCACGACGTGACGAACGCACCCTCCTCCGAGCACGTCACGGTCTCCATCAGGGTGGCCGAGAAACGGTTGCGGACCGACACGTAGGCCGGGTCGCTGGCCAGGGCCAGGCTCTGGACGGACAGGTCGGCGTGACGACCTGCGTGCCAGGCGAACCGCTCGAGGCTGAGCGCGGTATCAAGCATCATGCGTCACCTCCGCATCGTCTCGCGACAGAATTGCACGATCTTGCGGTGGGTGGCAAGCAATTGCTGCGGTTAATGTGGGCCTTGTTTACGGTAGGCGTGAAGAATGCGGATCAGTACCTCCCGTCCCCCCTCGTCGAACTCGGCCACTCTCGCATAGGCGTCGAACGCGTTGACGTAGAAGGCGATGTCATCGGGATCCCGCAGGACCAGGTCTTTTGTCATCGTGGCCACGCCGACCATGGCATCGTTGTAGATCCAGAAGCTGTTGATCGGCGCCGACGGCAGCTCGGTGCCGAAGGGGATCACGCCGAACTCGACGTTCGGCAATGTGCTCACGGCGAGCAATCGGTCGAGCTGGCCGCGCATGACGTCGGCCGGGGCCAGCATGATGTGCAGCGCCGACTCGGGCAACACGAATCTGAACGTCCTGCTGCGGTCGTACAGGATCTCCTGGCGTTGCATCCGCACCCGCACGGCCGCGTCGATCTGGTCGGCGGCGCTGTAGAGGCGCTTGACCTTGCGGAAGACGTGCCTGGCGTATTCGGGGGTCTGCAGCAGGCCCATGACGATGCCCGGCTCGAAGGCGCGGAACAGCTTGGTCTTGGCCTCCAGGTCCCGCATGTCCTCCTGAAGGGCGGCCAGGCCGCTGCGGTGGCGCTGCTTCCAGCTGTCGTGCCGCTCCGCCAGGGCGAGAGCCTGCCTGATCAGCTCGTCGGTCGTGTCGGGCGCGGCGCTCACCGCCTGCGCCCACACGACCACGTCATCTTCCGTGGGAGTCTGCCGGGCGTTCTCGAGTCGTGAGACCTTGGACGGCTGCCAGCGCAGCCGCTCGGCCAGGTCCTTGCCCGACAGGTGAGCGGCCTCGCGCAGCTGCCGTAGCTGACCGCCGAGGTCGATGCGCGCCTGCTGAAACGAGGTCACGCCGCAAGAGGCTAGCCCCGGTTGCGGCGATCAAGCCAGCTTCGACCGCAATTGTGATCAACCGGTTGCCGTCGGTGTCTCTCCGCTGGTCGGGAAAGCGGTTGCCGGTCCGTCGGCCAGGACGCGGCGGGCGATTTCGGTGATGAGCTCGCGAGGGACCTCGACCGCGGTCTCGCCGTCGAGGACGTCGCGGAGGTCCGCGAGCGCCTCCGCGTCGGTGACTTCGAGCCCCTGCACGACGATGGTGCCGCGGTCGGTCTCGTACAGGGTGGGGCAGGCGCCCGCCTCCGAGGTGGAGCCGAGGAACCGCATGCGCATGACAATCCTTCCCCGAAATTACAGTGCAATTGCGCGCAATCGTATGCCTCGGTGGTGCGTTGTGATTGTTCTTTCCGAAAATCGGTATATATGGTCAGTCGAGAACGCCGTCCATGAACTCCCGCGCCCGTTCGAACAACTCCAGCGTCGTCGCGTGCAGCAGGTCGCCGATGTCCTTGGGCGCCTTGCCGGCGAACGCCCGGGCGTGCGTGCCCTCCAGCACGATGCCGAGCTTGAAGCAGGCCATGACCGCGTACCAGCCGATGGCCGACAGGTCGCGCTCGGACAGCGCCGCGTAGTAGGCGACGAGCTCCTGCGGTGACGGCAGTCCGGGCACGTGCCCGTTGCTGACGGGCCAGGTGGCCAGCAGCCAGCCCAGGTCGAGGAGCGGGTCGCCGATCGTGCACATCTCCCAGTCCACGATCGCGGCCACCCGCGGGCCGTCGCAGGCGAACATGAGGTTCGCGAAGTGGTAGTCGCCGTGCATGATCCCCGGAGTGAACGACCGGGGGAGGCGGCGGGTGAGCCACTCGGCGGTTTCGTGCAGGCCGGGGATGTCGGGGCCGGGGTAGCCGTCGAGGGCGCCGTACGAGTCGAGCTCCTTGAGCCAGCGCGGCACCTGCCGCTCCAGGAACCCCTCGGGCCGGCCGAAACCCGGCAGCGCCCCCGGATCGACCCGTCCCAGCTCGGCCAGCGCGGCGGCGGCCTCGAACCCCATCCGGTGCCTGATCGCCGGGTCGGAGGCGTGCGGCTCGGGCAATCCCACCGAGGGGTTGAACCCGTCGACCGGCTCCATCAGGTAGAAGACCGGCTCCTCCGCCGTCTGCGCCGCCACCAGCACGGGCGCGGGGACCGGCGTGTCACGCAGCGCCGCCAGCAGTCGCGCCTCGCGGCGCAGCACGTCGTTGCTCCTCTGGCGGGCGTGCAGGGGCGGGCGGCGCAGGATGTACGGGCGGCCGCCGCGTTCGAGTCTGACCATCATGTTCTGCGTGCCGCCCAGAACCGGCGCCACGTCCGTGATCGGGCCGCCCGGCAGCCCTTGGCCGTCCATCCACGCGCCGAGCGTGTCGAAGTCGATGGCGCTGACATCGATGTGGGTGGAGGTCATGTGCCGCCCTTCGAAGACGCCTGGCCCGTCCGTGACGAGCGGCCGTGCCGACCGCCGACAGGCCGGCGGCCGCCGTGCCGACCGCCGACAGGCCAGAACGATATTCTGGTGGTGACCCTACGAGGGCGCCGCGCACCGGGTCAACCCAGGGCCTGCATGAACGGCAGGAACTGGCGGGCAGGATCGCCGGGCAGGCCGCCGCCGCGCACCATGCGCGAGACCGTCCACGGGTTGGCGACGCCGTGCTCGCCCGCCCACCGGATCATCGAGTCGTGGGCGAGGTCGAAGTCCATCCGCACCTCGCCCTCCGCCCCCAGCGCCAGGTCGCCGATCAGCGCCCGCGCGGTCTCTTCATCCCGCGCCACCACTGGGCCGATGACCGTGTTGTCGTCGTTGCGCCAGCGGTGGCCGAAACCGCCGTCGGCGATCCTGACCTCCTCGCCGAAGGCGAACATCCGCCGCAGCAACACGGACCTGTCCGTGCCGAACACCTCGGCGTCGAACGCCAGGATCGTGCCGAGGTCGTCCGGGGTGGCGGAGCGGGTCCGGCCCGAGAGCTCGCCTCTGAAACGGCCCGTGTGCTTGGCGGCCTGGCCGACGACGCGGAAGCCGAGCCGTTCGTAGAGCGGACGGCCGTTCTCGGTGGCGTACAGCGAGACCGTCCGGTCCCCGGCGCGCTCCAGCACGTGCTCCATGAGGCGACCGCCCAGGCCGCGCCTGCCGAACCTGGAGGCCGTGAGGACCATGCTGATCACGGCGTGGTCGTCACCGTAGCGGGTCAGGATGTTCGTGGCGGCCAGGCCGGCGCCGTCCGGGGCGTCGATGCCGTACGCCTCGCCGACCTCGAGCAGCAGGCGCCACTTGTGCTTTTCGGGCAGCCAGTCGCGGTCCTTGGCCAGGCGCGTGCAGTCGTCGAGGTCGTCGAGTGTGAGACGGCGGGGCGTCATAGGGGACATTCTTCTCTATGGGGGATGCTGATCTCAAAGTGATTGTTGGAGGGCGGGATGGAGTGCGTTGCGGCGATCGATGTCGGCGGGACCACCATGAAGGGTGGACTGGTCGCGCGTGACGGGACGATCCTCTACGCCGAGCGTCGCCCCACGCCCCGCGCGGAGGGCGCGGAGCAGGTGATCGCCGCCATCTCGGCCTTCACCGGCGATCTGTCCAGGCCTCGGGGAAGAATGCGGCCGGTGGCCGTGGGCCTGGCGGTTCCGGGGCTCGTCACGCCCACGCACGCGGTCTTCTCGGCGGCGTTCGGGTGGCGCGACGTTCCGGTTTCCGCGTTCACGGACGTGGACCTGCCTGTGGCGCTGGGGCATGACGTGCGGGCCGCGGGGGAGGCCGAACTGGTCTATGGGGCCGGTGGAGGGCGGGATGTGTTGTTCCTGCCCATCGGCACGGGGATCGCGGGCGCGGTCGTCCTGAACGGCTCACCGTACGGGGGCGCGGGCGGATGGGCCGGGCAGATCGGACACATCCCGGTCCGGCCTGACGGGCTGCCGTGCGGGTGCGGGCAGCGAGGTTGCCTGGCGGCCTACGCGTCGGCGGGGGCCATCGCGGCGCGGTGCGGGGAGCCGTCTGCCGAGCACGTCCTTCGCAGGATGCGGCAGGGGGACCAGGCGGCCGCTGCAGTTTGGCGGGAAGCGGTCGAGGCTCTCGCCCTGGCGCTGGCCACGTACACGCTGCTGCTGGATCCGGCGGAGATCGTCATCGGCGGCGGGTTGTCGCAGGCAGGCGACGCCCTGCTGGAGCCGGTACGCGCCCGCCTGGCGGAGCGCCTGGCCTTCCGGCCCGCTCCGGACGTGCGGGCCTCGCGGCTCGGTGTGCAGGCCGGCCTGCTGGGGGCGGCGCTGCTGGGGTGGGGGGGCGTGGCCCACGGCGGTCTCAGGCGTCGGGAAGGAGCTCGGCGGGGATGTCCGTGAGCTGGGCGCGTAGTTCCTCGCCCAAGGCCTTGGCCTGCGGATCCATGCGCGGGCTCGCCGCCACGCCCCTGCCGAGCAGGCCGTGGACGACGAAGTTGAGCGCCAGGATGTTCGGCAGTTCGAAACGCTCGATCCGGTACGGGGCCAGGTCCGGGAGCAGCTCCTGGAGCTTGGCGATCGTGAGGTGGGCGGCCAGCCAGCCGTAGCGGCCGGCGGTGTCGGCCCAGACCCCGAGGTTCGCATTGCCGCCTTTGTCGCCTGATCGGGCCCCGGCGATCCGCCCGAGTGGCGCCCGTACCACCGGCCCGCCGATCGACGTCACTTCACTCCGCGCGGGCGCCGGGAGCGAGCCGGCGGGCGGCGCGGCGCGGGAGGCCTCGTGGGGGACCTCGTCGCCGTTCAGGAACACCCGGGGGCGGATCTCGGCGGCCGGGACGAGGACCGGCCAGTACACGCCGTACGGCGAGGCGTCTCCCGGCGGCGTCAGCCCGTGGAAACCCGGATAGCTGGACAGTCCCGTCTCCACCACAGCCGAGGAGAAGGCCCGGCCGGCCTTGTGCCGGTCGGCGTCCATGACCGTGATCCGCAGCAGGCCGCCGCCGGTCAGCGTCACGTCCACCTGGTCGAACGACTCACGCGGGACCCGCGCCCAGATCGCCTCCTCCGCGACCCTCGCCTTCGCCTCCACGTCCAGCCCCGTCAGCACGAGCGTCATCGTGTTGCGGTAGCCGGCCAGGTAATTGACCGCGACCTTGAGGGTGTCCGGCGGCGGCTCCCCGCGGACCCCGGACACCAGCACCCGGTCCGGCCCCTCCTGCGACAAGGTGATCGTGTCGAACCTGGCCACCACATCGGGGCCGGGATAACGCGGGCCGCCGATCTCGTAGACGAGCTGCGCGGTCACTGTGCCGATCGACACGAGACCGCCTGTGCCCGGATGCTTGGTGATCACCGCCGACCCGTCGGCCCGCAGCTCGGCGATCGGGAAGCCGCAGCGCGCCAGGTCCGGCACCTCCTGGAAGAACGCGTAGTTGCCGCCGGTCGCCTGGCAGCCGCACTCGATGACGTGCCCGGCGACCACCGAGCCGGCCAGCGCGTCGAGATCGCCGGGACCCCAGCCGTACCGCCACATGCCCGGCCCCGTGACCAGCGCCGCGTCCGTCACCCTGCCGGTCACCACCACGTCCGCTCCCGCCGACAGCGCGGTCGCGATGGGCCGCCCGCCCAGGTACGCGTTCGCGGTCAGCGGGGTCGCGTCGAGCCGCTCACCGGTGTCGGCGTTGATCAGATCGAGCGGCCGGCCGGTGAGGTCGTCGCCGGTGACGTACGCGACGTTGGGGGACAGGCCGAGCCGGCCGGCCAGCTCGTGCACGGCCTCGGCGCACCCGGCCGGGTCCAGGCCGCCCGCGTTCGAGACGATCTTGATGCCTCTGTCGAGGCAGGGGCCGAGAACGTCCTCGAGCTGGCGCAGGAACGTGGGCGCATAGCCGGGCCGGCCCTTGAGCCGGTTGCCCGCCAGAATGAGCATGGTCAGCTCGGCCAGCCAGTCGCCGGTCAGCACGTCGATCGGGCCGCCCTCGACCATCTCCCGCGCCGCCGAGAGCCGATCGCCGAAGAAGCCGCTGCAGTTCGCGATGCGCAGCGTCACGGCGACGCCCACCGCGGCGGGCGTTTGTCCCAGAACGCCGCGATCCCTTCCTGGCCCTCCTCCGAGGTGAACCGCTCGGCGGACAACTCCGTCATCCGCCGCAGCCCCTCCTCGAACGACAGCTGGGGCACCTCTCTGAGCAGCCGCTTCGTGATCGCCAGCGCCTCCGGGCCACCCTTGATCAACATCGACGCATAGTGCGCCACCGTCGCGTCCAGCTCCTCCTCCGGCACGGCCCGCGACAACAGCCCGATCTCGGCGGCCGTGGAGGCGTCGAACACCTCGCCGGTCAGGAAGTATTCAGCCGCCGCCCGGGGATCGAGCCTGCGCAGCACCGGTACGGAGATCATGGCGGGCACGACGCCCAGGCGTACCTCCGTGAACGCGAACGACGCCGTCAGCGGCGCGATCGCGAAGTCGCAGGAGGCCACCAGCCCCAGGCCGCCTGCCCGCGCGGTGCCGTTGAGCCGGCAGACGACCGGCTTCGGGCTCTCCCAGAGCAGCGTGAAGATCTCCGGAAGCGACGCCGTCACCGGCGCGCCCGCCGCCTTCTGCTCCTTCAGGTCGGCGCCCGAGCAGAACACGGTCCCGGTGGCGGTCAGCACGATCACCCTGGCCGCGGGTTCGGCCAGCGCCCACGTGAGCTGGTCTTCGAGGTCGGCGAGCAGGCGTACGGACAAGGCGTTGCGGTTGTGCGGTGAGTCCAGCGTGACGGTGGCGACGCCGCCCGCCAGGTCCTTGCGTACGAGGCTCGTCATGGGTTCCCTTCCTGGATGATCGCCAGTACGGCGCCCGCCTCGACCTGCTGTCCCTTCTCGACGTGCACGCCGGAGACCACGCCGTCGGCCGGGGCGGCGATCCGATGCTCCATCTTCATCGCCTCCAGCACCAGCACCGACTGGCCCTTCACCACCCGGTCGCCGGCCGCCACCTCGACCCTGAGCACGCTGCCCGGCATCGGAGCCAGCAGAGAGCCCGGCGCGATCTGCTCGACAGGCTCGGGCAGGCGGGGCACCGGGGTCAGCTCGGCGTGGCCGCCTGCGTGGTCGACATAGACGGTGCCGTCCTCGTCGTACTGGGCGATCTCGTACGTGTGCCGGACGCCGTCGCGTTCCAGGACCACCCGGTGGGGCTCCGTGCTGATCGTCACCACGCCGTCCGGCAGCGGGTCGTAGACCACTTCGATGCCGGTGAAGCAGGCACGCCGGGGTTGGGAGCGTACGTTGCGCCAGCCGCTGGGCAGACCGGCCAGCACGGGGGCGCGGCGACGGTTGGCGGCGGCCAGGGCCAGGGCGGCGGCCAGCGCGGGCAAGTGGTCGGCCGGCTCCGCCGTGTCGGCGCCGAGGGGACCGTCGGCGGCCAGGAAGCCGGTGTGGGTGTCACCGGCCACAAAAGCCTGGTTTGTCAGGATTTTCACCAACAAATCCCGGTTTGTTGTGAGGCCATGCAGCCGTGCTCCCCGCAGCGCCGCGACGAGTTTCCGCACCGCCTCGGCCCGGGACGTGCCGTGCGCGATCACCTTGGCCAGCATCGGGTCGTAGTACGGCGAGACGACCGAACCCGACTCCACCCCCGCATCCACCCGCACATCCCCGCCGACCTCGAACCGCCGCAACACCCCCGACTGCGGCAGATAATCGGCGTCCTCCGCATAAAGCCGCACCTCCACCGCATGCCCTGACGCCTTCGGAGGAGCCGGGGACAAGGCGATCCCCTCGGCCACCTCCAGCTGCAGCCGCACGAGGTCGACACCATAGACCAGCTCGGTGACCGGATGCTCGACCTGGAGCCGGGTGTTCATCTCCAGGAACGCCACCCGATCCCCCTGGACCAGGAACTCCACCGTCCCGGCCCCGGTGTAGCCGATCCTGCGCGCGGCCCGGACCGCCGCCTCGCACAACCGCTCCCGCACCTCGGGCGAGATGCCCGGCGAGGGGCACTCCTCGACGACCTTCTGATGCCGCCGCTGCACGCTGCACTCACGCTCGCCCAGCGCCCACACGGTCCCATGCGTGTCGGCCAGCACCTGCACCTCGACGTGCCTGGCCCGCTCCAGCAGCGGCTCGGCGAAGACGGCCGGGTCGCCGAAGGCCGACTCCGCCTCCCGCCGCGCGGACTCGACCTCCCGCGCCAGCTCCGCGGCCTCCCGTACGATCCGCATGCCGCGTCCGCCGCCACCGGCGGACGCCTTCACCAGCAGGGGAAACCCCGCGGGCGCGGCCAGGTCGAGCGAGGGCAGGACCGGGACCCCGGCCTCCTCCATCAGCCGCTTCGCGGTGATCTTCGACCCCATGGCCTCGATGGCCGCGGGCGGCGGGCCCACCCAGGTGAGCCCGGCGGCCAGCACCGCCTGTGCGAACGCGGCATTCTCCGACAGGAAGCCGTAGCCGGGATGCACCGCGTCCGCCCCGGACGCCACGCAGGCCTCAATGATCCGGTCCATGTCCAGGTAGGTATCGGACGGGCGGGCGCCGCGCAGTCGTACCGCGAGGTCGGCCTCCGCCACGTGCGGCGCGTCCGCGTCGGGGTCGGCGAAGACGGCCACTGTGGAGATGCCGAGCGATCTGCAGGTACGGAAGACGCGGCGGGTGATCTCGCCCCGGTTCGCGACGAGCAGGCGGGTGATCACGGCCGGAACACCCCGAATCCTTGGGGCTCCGGCACGGGGGCGCTGTTGATCGCCGACAGGCACATGCCCAGCACGGTACGCGTGTCGCGCGGATCGATCACGCCGTCGTCGTAGAGCCGTCCGGACAGGAAGAACGGCAGTGATTCGGCCTCGATCTGGGCCTCGACCATGGCACGCATCGCCGCGTCGGCCTCCTCGTCGTACACCTGCCCCTTGGCCTGGGCCGACGCCCGTCCCACGAGCGACAGCACCCCGGCGAGCTGCGCCGGGCCCATCACCGCCGACTTGGCGCTCGGCCAGCTGAACAGGAAGCGGGGCTCGTAGGCGCGCCCGCACATGCCGTAGTTGCCCGCGCCGTACGAGGCGCCCATGACGATCGTCAGGTGCGGGACGGTCGAGTTGGAGACCGCATTGATCATCATGGCGCCGTGCTTGATGATGCCGCCCTGCTCGTAGTCCTTGCCGACCATGTAGCCGGTCGTGTTCTGCAGGAAGAGAAGGGGGGTGCGTGACTGGTTGGCGAGCTGGATGAACTGGGTGGCCTTCTGCGACTCCTCGCTGAACAACACGCCGCGTGCGTTGGCCAGCACGCCCACCGGATAGCCGTGGATCCGCGCCCATCCCGTCACCAGCGAGGCCCCGTAGAGCGGCTTGAACTCCTCGAACTCACTCCCGTCCACCACCCTCGCGATCACCTCGCGCGGGTCGAACGGCACCTTGAGATCCTCCGGCACGATCCCCAGCAGCTCATCCGCCGGATACTTCGGATCTTCCGCGGAAACGGGGGTGACGCCCAGCTTGCGCCAGTTCAGCGACCGTACGATGCGCCGCCCGATCCTGAGCGCGTCGTGCTCGTCCTGGGCGAGGTAGTCGGCCAGCCCGCTGATCCTGGCGTGCATCTCGGCCCCGCCTAGAGACTCGTCGTCGGATTCCTCCCCGGTCGCCATCTTGACCAGGGGCGGGCCGCCCAGGAACACTTTCGCACGCTCCCGCACCATCACCACGTAGTCGCTCATTCCGGGCACGTACGCGCCGCCGGCCGTGGAGTTGCCGAAGACCAGCGCGACGGTCGGGATCCCGGCGGCCGACAGCCTTGTCAGGTCGCGGAAGATGCGCCCGCCCGGAATGAAGATCTCCTTCTGCGTCGGGAGATCCGCGCCGCCGCTCTCGACCAGGTTCACGTACGGCAGGCGGTTCTGCAGCGCGATGTCCGCGGCCCGCAGGGACTTCTTCAACGTCCACGGATTCGACGCCCCGCCACGGACCGTGGGATCGTTCGCGGTGATCATGCACTCGACCCCCTCGATCACCCCGATCCCGGCGACCATCCCGGCTCCGACCTGGAACTCGCTGCCCCAGGCCGCCAGCGGCGACAGCTCGAGGAACGGTGAGTCCGGGTCGACGAGCAGCTCGATGCGCTCCCTGGCGAGCAGCTTGCCCCGGCCGCGGTGCCGCTCGACGTACTTCTCCCCGCCGCCGGCCACCGCCTTGGCGTGCTCGGCGTCGAGCTCGGCCAGTTTGGCGAGCATCGCCTCGCGCCGCTGCCGGTATTCGTCGCCGAGCGGGTCGATCCTGCTCCTGATCATGCGCCCTCCGTAGTTGACGTGCGCGTCAACCCGATGGCCTGCGCCCACAGCCGCGTCAGATGATCGACGGCCATCTCCTCGTCGGCCTGTTCGCCCAGATCCAGCCAGACATGAGCGAAATGCTCCACCATCCCGCCCAGCATGATGGCGGTGACCCTGGGATCCAGCGCCGGATCGGCCAGCCCCTGCTCCTGCAGCCGCCGCAGCCCGTCCGCGCCGCGCCGTACGAAGACCTCGCGCAGCTCCAGCAGCAGCCGCCCAAACCTCTCCTCGGAAACGGCCGCGTGCTCCACCATCCGGACGAGCCGCGAGTTCGCCGCCCATGCCCGCAGGTAGAGGCGGTTGGCCGCCTCGATGCGCGCGTACGGATCGCCGGTGGCCGTGTCCCCGACGACGCTCGCCGCGAACATCTCCCCGACCACGGCCTCGGCCACCTCGCCGAACAGCGCTTCCTTGGAGCCGAAGTAGGTGTAGAAGGAGCCGTGCGAAACCCCGGCCCGCCGGCACACGTCGTCGATCCGCACGGCGTCGTAGCCGTGCTCCTCGAACGCCTCGCGTCCCGCGTGGAGCAAGGCGGCGCGCGTCCGCTGGCCTCTGGGCGTCAGCACAGGCGACGACCTGACGATCACGTCAACTACGGTAGCCGTCGTCTTCCACATGCGAAAGCCCTGTCCGGCGAGCCATGAGGCACCGGGCAGGGCTTGGGGTGGGAAAGGCTGTGGCCGACGGACGGAGCGACGTCAGCCGCAGTGGCTCCAGCCCGACTTCCAGATTTGCTCAGCCCACTGTCCGCCCCAGATCACGCATTTCTTGGCGGCGGGAAGCCTGATAGGCCCTGCGTATGCCGTGAACCTGCCCGGGTTGCTCGCGCTGGATCCGCCCTTCACCTGAAGGATCGCGTTCATCTGCACCTTGCCCGGGTGGACGAAGCGCGACAGCGTGACCACGCAATTCTTGCCCGCACTGGAGTTGTACAGCAGGTAGATCGTGGCGTTGCGCAGGGCGTGCGAGTCGACGACCTTATAGCCGGCGCCGCACAGGGACGTCGCTCTGTACGGGTTGGGCTTGAGCGGAACGTATGTCTTGGTCGGCTTGCTCGTAGGAGCAACGGTGGTCGTGGGGCCGGAGGTCGGAGGCGGCGCTGAAGTCGGCTCGGTTTCCGGGTCCACCGTATTCGTCTGCTTTTTCTTGGTCGGCTTCGGCGAAGGCTCGGCCCGCTTCGTGGTGGTCTGCGGCCGTGGCTGGGACGTCTCGACCGGGGTCGTCGGAACCTGGGCGACCGGCTGCTTGGTTTGCTTCTTCGGCTTCTTGGTCTCCTCCGGGACCTCGATGTCCATGGTGGGGACCGGTTCCGAGGTGTCGGTCGGGACGACCGGGGCGGGGGTCTGATCGGTGGTCGGGGGTTCGCCGGGCTGGCCGGCGCCCGAGCCGTCGCCAGGGGTGCTCGCGCTGGAGTCCTTCACGGCCACCACCGGGATCTGCTTGCTGTTGGCCTGCACCACGACGGCGCCGGCCACCACGAGCAGGGCCGCGGCTGCGGCGCCGGACAGGGCGAGGGTCAGGGTACGGCGCTGTCTCGCCGGAGTGCGGTCACCGGGCCGTGAAGAGCCGCCGGGGCCGCCCGGTCCGGCGGTTCCGCCAGGCGGCCTACCAGGCCCGCCTGGCCCGCTGTGCCCGCCGTGCTGAGCTGGGGCACCGGGAGCGCCCGGGCTGCTGTATCCGCCTGGTCCGCCCGGAGCTCCTCCCTGGAACGGGCCGCTGCCGGGCATGCCGGATGCGGCGGCCTGAGGGCCGCTGGTGGGACCGCCCTGGTGGCCACCGCCATATGGCGTGCCGCCCTGGGGCGCTCCCGCGTGCGGGCCGTTGCCGGGCATGGCGTTCTGGGGGCCGGCCATCCCGGGCTGGAGACCGCTGTGAGGGGAGCCGGTCCCGGGGGCGGTTCCCATGGGGGAGGCGCCCTGGCCGGGCCCGTTCTGGGCCGCGGCGGCAGGAAGGCCGTAGGGGCCCGTTTGCGGAGGTGTGCCGTGCTGCTGGCCCGTCGCCGCGGGCTGGGGACCGGTGGGCTGCGTCCAAGGGCCGGGGTGGGCGGCACCGGCTTGAGGTCCCGTGCCGGGCTGCGGGCCCGCCGGCGGGACGCCCGCCACGCCGAGCTGCTGGCCGGTCACCGGCTCGATGGCCGCTTTCGGGGCCGGCTGGCCGGTGAGACGGAGGATGAGCTCGTCGGCGCTCGGGCGCTGGCTGGGGTCCTTGGACAGGCAGGCGGCCACCAGCCCGGCCAGCTCGCCCTCCATTCTCCCGAGCTCCGGCTCCTCGTTCAGGATCCGGTTCATCACCACCGGGATGGAGTCCGCGCCGAAGGCGGGCTTGCCCGTGGCGGCGAACACCATGGTGACGCCCCACGCGAACACGTCGGCCGCCTCCGACACCGCCGCGCCGCTCAGCTGCTCGGGCGCCAGGTACGACGGCGTCCCCATCGCCATCCCCGTGGCCGTGGCGCCCGGCGAGTCCAGGGCGCGGGCGATGCCGAAGTCGATCACGACGGGCCCCTCGGGCCCCATGAGCACGTTGGCGGGCTTGAAGTCGCGATGCAGGATTCCGGCCCGGTGAATGGCGGCGAGTGCGGTGGCCGTGCTGATCGCGAGCCGTTCGAGCGCCGCACCCCGTCGCGGGCCCTCGTTGATGACCAGCTCACGCAGGGAGGGCCCGGGGACGTACTCGCTCACGATGTACGGCCGGCTTCCCTCCAGGTCGGCGTGGAGAACGGGGGCGGTGCAGAACCTGGCCACCCGCTGGGCCACCGCCACCTCGCGCAGGAACCGGGTCCTGGCGTCGGCATCGGCCACCAGGGCGTGGTGCAGCAGCTTGACCGCGACCTGTTCCCCGGAGTCGCTCTTGCCCAGATAGACAACGCCCTGGCCGCCCTCGCCGAGCCGGGCGACGATGTCGTACGCCCCCAGCCGTCGCGGGTCGTCCGCCGCCAACGGCTGGAACTGATTCACGTCGGACCCCCATCACAACCCAATAGATGAGGCAAAACGCTACCAGCGTGGCGGTTGGGACGTCTGCCGGACCAATAAGAAGTTTCATCTTTTGACGCCACTAGTCAGTGTTGCGACGCAGGTCGTGTACGGTGCGACGCCCAAGGTCACGGCTTGGTCAAGAGCGGCTCAGATGGCCTTGCCCGGGTTGAGGATGCCCAGCGGGTCGAAGACGGCCTTGATGCCGCGCTGGACCTCGGCGGCCACCGGCCCGGCCTCCATCGCCAGCCAGCGCTGCTTGAGCAGCCCCACGCCGTGCTCCCCGGTGAGCGTGCCACCCAGCTCCAGCGCGTGCGTGAAGATCTCGTCCGCCGCCGCCCACACCTCGGCGGGCGGCTCCACCGAACCGCGGTCGAAGATGAAGACCGGGTGCAGGTTGCCGTCGCCGGCGTGCGCGACCGTGCAGATCTTGACCCCGTGCCGGGCCGCCGTCGCCTCGATCGCGCTGATCATGTCGGGCAGCACGGATCGCGGCACGCAGACGTCCTCCACCAGGCACGCCCCGAGCCGCTCCTTGGCGTCGTACGCCAGCCTGCGCAGCCCGATCAGCTCCTCGGCCTCCTGCGGGCTGGAGGACACGGCCACGAACGAGGCGCCGTTCTCCATGCAGATCCGCTCCATGCGCTCGGCCACCGCCTGCCCGTCTCCGGCGTCGGACTGGCCGATGAGCATGGCCGTCGTGTCGGCCTCCAGGCCGAAGTTACGCATGTCGTTGATGGCCTCCAGCGTGGCGCGGTCGAGCAGCTCCATGAGCGACGGCTGGCAACCGGCCGCCATGATCGCCGACACCGCCGCCCCCGCGTCCCTGAGCGAGCCGAACTCGGCCGCGAACGTCGCCGGCGCTCCGGCCGGCGCCCGCCGCAGGCGTACCGTGGCCGCGGTGATCACGCCCAGCGTGCCCTCCGAGCCGACGAACAGGCCGGTCAGGTCGTAGCCGGTGACGCCCTTCATGGTGCGCCGGCCGGTGTTCAGCACCCGGCCGTCGGCCAGCACGACCTCGAGGCCGAGCGCCGAGTCCCTGGTGACGCCGTACTTGACGCACCGCAGCCCGCCGGCGTTGGTCGCCAGGTTCCCGCCGATCGTGGAGATCTGGTACGAGGACGGGTCCGGCGCGTACATGAGCCCGTGCTCCCTGGCGGCCCGGTCCAGGTCGGCGGTGATGACGCCGGGCTCGACGACGGCGATCTCGTCGGCGGGGGAAAGCTCCTTGATCGCCGTCATCTTGGCCAGCGACACGATGATCGTGCCGTCGCCGGCGACGGACGCGCCCGCCAGGCCGGTGCCCCCGCCGCGCGGCACCACCGGCACCCGGTGCTCGCTCGCCCACTTCATCGTGGTGACCACGTCGTCGCGGGAAACCGCGAGCACCACGCCGAGCGGCTTGCCGGGCTCCAGGAACGTCCGGTCGCGGGCGTAGGAGCCGACCACGTCGGGGTCGGTCTGGACGCGGCCCTCGGGCAGGGCGCTCACCAAGGCATCGATGGGTCTCACATCATGCAGCTTATGGTTTGCGCAGAGTGCTCCTTAAGGACAAACTGCCCAGGTGGAAGTCAGGTGCCCGGTGTGCTCGCGTACTGACCAGGTCGTCGCGGTCCCCGGAGCGGTCGCCGCGGGGACCACGTACAAGATCGGGCGGGTCAGGTTGCCGGGCACGCGGGAGGTCGCCGACCTCCCCACCGCCGCGACGCTGGGCGCGTCCAAGCACGTGATGAGCCGTACGCAGCTCGCGGTCTGGATGTCGTTCCCCAGCCGCCACTACACCCCGTGGGCCAGGAACCAGGGCTACATCATGTTGTGCGCGGCGGCGCTGGTCCACCTGGTCGTGTCACTGGTGATCGCGATGGGGCAGGACCCGCAGTGGGGCGAGGTGCTGCTCGCCCCGTTCTGCCTGACGGGCCTGTTCTGGGGGTTCGGGCTGCTGAACGTGCTCGGCTCGCACGGCGCGCGCAGACGCGACAACGTCGAGGCGCCGGCCAGGGAGAAGGCCCTGGCCGTCTGGGAGAGCCTCTACTACTGCGCCCGCGACAACGTCGTCTTCGAGCCGGAGGTCGGCGTCTCGTTCCATCCGAGCGAGACGCGCGACTACATCTTCGGCTTCAGGAACAACCGCTAGGCGTCAGCCGCGCTCCTCGGCCACCAGGCGCACGCAGACGGCCAGGCCGTTGATGGCCTGCTCGAGCTCGTCCAGCTCCGGGTACGTCGGCGCGATCCTGATCGTGCGGTCGTCCGGGTCCTTGCCGTACGGGTGCGTGGCGCCGGCCGGCGTCAGCGCGATGCCCGCGGCCTTGGCCCTGGCCACGACCTCGGCCGCGTGCGGCACCTCCAGGCTGATGAAGTAGCCGCCCTTGGGGCTGGTCCAGGTCGCCAGGCCGCCGAGCTGCTCGGTCAGCACCTTGTCCACCAGCTCGAACTTCGGCCCGATCAGGTCGGCGTGCCGCCGCATGTGCGCGGCCACGCCCGCGCCGTCGCGCAGGAACTCCACGTGACGCAGCTGGTTGATCTTGTCGGGGCCGATGGACTGCTTGGCGGTGTTGTGGAGGAACCACTCGGCGTTCGCCGGCGAGGAGCCGAAGAACGACACGCCGGCCCCGGCCAGCGTCACCTTGGAGGTGGAGGCGTACACGAACACCCGGTCGGCGTTGCCCTGCTCGGCGGCCAGCGCCAGCAGGTCGGCCAGCTCGGCCGGAGTGTCGGTGAGGTGGTGCACCGCGTAGGCGTTGTCCCAGAAAATCCGGAAATCGGGGGCGGCGGTGGGCATGGCCGCCAGCCTGCGGACCGTCTCGTCGCTGTAGACGATGCCGGACGGGTTGCTGTACTTCGGCACGCACCACATGCCCTTGACGCTCGCGTCGCCGGCGACGAGGCGCTCGACGACGTCCATGTCGGGGCCGTCGGCGTTCATCGGCACGGGGACCATCTTGATCCCGAACCGCTCGCAGATCGTGAAATGCCGGTCATAGCCGGGCACCGGACACAGGAACGTGATCTCCGGCTCCTCGATCCAGCGCCGCTCGGCACCGGGAACCTTGGACAGCAGCGCGTGCACCACCGTGTCGTGCATGAGCGCCAGGCTGGCGTTGCCGCCCACGACGAGCTGCTCGGCGGGCACCTGGATCAGCGGCGCGAACAGCCGGCGCAGCTCGGCGAGGCCCTGCAGGTTGCCGTAGTTGCGGCCGTCGGTGCCGTCGGCCGCCTTGTAGGACGCCGGCAGTTTGAGCATGTCATTGGAGAGGTCGAGCTGGCGCGGCGACGGCTTGCCCCTGGTGAGGTCGAGCGAGAGCCCTCGCTGGACGAGGGCGGCGTAGTCACGCTGAGCGGTCACAGAGATCTCTCCTCGGAATCGGTCCCAGACCGCAAGGATAGAAGAACACGCCGGACGGTCCGGCCCTCTTCCGCTATGTGGGACGACATGCTCGGTGCGACGAGGGCAAAAACCTGGGCCACGAATGTCAAAGAACGACTTCACGAGCGGCTGCGGTTGGCGTGGAATGGGTAGATCGGGGCAGGCCCATCTCCGCACTGGAGGGAGCAGCCGTGACGACCGTTCGCGAGCCCTCGATCGAGCAGGTCCGGCGCCGCCGTACCGGGACCGTCATCGCCTCCTGGTTGTCGACGACCGACCACAAGGTCATCGGATACCTCTATCTGATCACCTCGTTCGGGTTCTTCCTCGCGGCCGGGATCATGGCGATGATCATCCGGGCCGAGCTCGCGCAGCCGGGCATGAACCTGGTCAGCCAGCAGATGTACAACCAGCTGTTCACCATGCACGGCACGATCATGCTGCTGCTGTTCGCCACGCCGCTGTTCGCCGGGTTCACCAACGTGGTGATGCCGCTGCAGATCGGCGCGCCGGACGTCGCCTTCCCCCGGCTGAACGCGGTGGCGTACTGGTTGTTCCTGTTCGGCGGGCTTATGGTGCTGGCCGGGTTCTTCACGCCGGGCGGGGCGGCCGACTTCGGGTGGTTCGCGTACACGCCGCTGTCGTCGTCGATCTACTCGCCGCAGGTAGGCGGCGATCTGTGGATCATGGGACTGGCGCTGTCGGGGCTCGGCACGATTCTCGGCGGAGTCAACTTCATCACCACGATCATCGGCATGCGGGCGCCGGGCATGACCATGTTCCGCCTGCCGCTGTTCACCTGGAACGTTCTGCTCACCAGCGTGATGGTGCTGCTGGCGTTCCCCGTGCTCGCCGCGGCGCTGCTGGTGCTCGAATCGGACCGCAAGCTGGGCACGCAGGTCTTCCTGAGCGAGAACGGCGGGCCGCTGATCTGGCAGCACCTCTTCTGGTTCTTCGGCCACCCCGAGGTGTACATCATCGCGCTGCCCTTCTTCGGGATCATCACCGAGGTGATCCCGGTGTTCAGCCGCAAGCCGATCTTCGGCTACCTGGGGCTGGTGGGCGCCACGATCGCGATCGCCGGGCTGTCGATGACGGTGTGGGCGCACCACATGTTCCCGACCGGCCAGGTGCTGCTGCCGTTCTTCTCGTTCATGACGTTCCTCATCGCGGTGCCGACCGGGGTGAAGTTCTTCAACTGGATCGGGACCATGTGGCGGGGGCATCTGTCGTTCGAGTCGCCGATGTTGTTCGCCGTGGGTTTCCTGGTGACGTTCCTGATCGGCGGGCTCACCGGGATCATCCTGGCCTCGCCGCCGCTCGACTTCCACATCACCGACACGTACTTCGTGGTCGCCCATTTCCACTACGTGGTGTTCGGGACCGTGGTGTTCGCGATGTTCGCCGGGTTCTACTTCTGGTGGCCGAAGATGACCGGCAGGATGCTCGACGACCGGCTCGGCAAGGTGCACTTCTGGACGTTGTTCATCGGCTTCCACACCACGTTCCTGGTGCAGCACTGGCTGGGACAGCTCGGCATGCCCCGGCGCTACGCCGACTACGGGGCGGCCGACGGCTTCACCTGGCTCAATCAGGTCTCGTCCATCGGCGCGTTCCTGCTGGGCGCCTCCACGTTGCCGTTCCTCTACAACGTGTTCAAGACCACCAGGCACGCCCCCAAGGTCATGCTCGACGACCCATGGGGCTACGGCAACTCCCTGGAATGGGCGACCTCCTGCCCGCCGCCCCGGCACAACTTCACCAGCATTCCGCCCATCCGCTCCGAGCGGCCCGCCTTCGATCTGCACTATCCCCGCGAGCTGGAGGAACGTCCCTCGGCGGTCGAGGAGGCGGAGGAGGGCGGCAAGCACGACGTCACCCCCCGGCAGGACACATCCGACTGACCTTTCACGAACCAGATCGCGGTGCTTGTGTGGAGATGACGTTTCGCCCATCTAAGGAGATCGGCGATGACAGGCACGAAGATCCCCTTCGACCCCGAGACGGCCCCCTGCGGCAAAAGGTCCGGAGGTCAGCGCCTCGTCGACGACGACGGCTACGGCCTGGTGATCCGTGACCAGTTCTTCGACTGCGGCTGCCGCCGGATCCGCCACGAGTACCACGACGGAAGCATCCACCTGTCCGCCATCCGCCATGACGGCAAGCGGGTGAAGGACCCGATCCAACCCGACCACGGGAGCTGAGCATCAATGATCGACGTGCTGATCGTCGGGGGAGGCGGGGCGGGCCTGCGCGCGGCCGTCGCGGTCGCCGAGCTGGACCCGTCATTGAAGGTGGCGGTCGTGTCGAAGGTCTATCCGATGCGCAGCCACACCGTCTCCGCCGAGGGCGGCGCGGCCGGGGTGATCGGCCTCGACGACACGCTCGACGAGCACTGCTACGACACGATCTCCGGCGGCGACTGGCTGCCCGATCAGGACGCGGTCGAGGCGTTCGTGTACGAGGCGCCGCGCGAGCTGATGCAGCTCGAGCACTGGGGCTGCCCGTGGAGCCGCGAGCCGGACGGCCGTGTCGCCGTCCGGCCGTTCGGCGGCATGAAGAAGATGCGCACCTGGTACGCCGCCGACAAGACCGGCTTCCACCTGCTGCACACCCTGTTCCAGACGACTCTGAAATACCAGGACATCGTCAGGTACGACGAGTGGTTCGTGACCAAGCTCGTCGTCGACGACGGCCGCGTGCATGGCGTCGTGGCCGTGGAGATCAGGACCGGCCGCATCGAGACCATCCCCGCCAGGACGGTCATCCTGGCAACCGGCGGCTGCGGCCGGGTCTTCCCCTTCACCACCAACGCCGCCATCAAGACCGGCGACGGCATGGCGCTGGCCTACCACGCCGGCGCGCCGCTGAAGGACATGGAGTTCGTCCAGTACCACCCGACCGGCCTGCCGTTCACCGGCATCCTCATCACCGAGGCAGCCAGGGCGGAGGGCGGCTGGCTGATCAACAAGGACGGCTATCGCTACCTGCAGGACTACGACCTCGGCAAGCCCACGCCCACGCCGAAGCTGCGCAGCATGGAGCTGGGCCCGCGCGACCGGCTGTCCCAGGCGTTCGTGCACGAGCAGGAGAAGGGCCGCACCGTCGACACGCCGTACGGGCCGGTCGTCTACCTGGACCTGCGCCATCTCGGCGAAGGCAAGATCGACACGCGCATCCCCTTCGTGCGCGAGCTGTGCAAGAGCTACCAGAACCTCGACCCGGCCACCGACCTCATCCCGGTGCGCCCGGTCGTGCACTACATGATGGGCGGCGTCCACACCGACATCGACGGCGCCACCCCCATCGCCGGCCTGTACGCGGCCGGCGAGACCGCCTGCGTGAGCATCAACGGCGCCAACCGGCTCGGCTCGAACTCGCTGCCCGAGTGCCTGGTCTTCGGCCGCCGCGCCGGGACCGCCGCCGCCGAGTTCGCCCGGTCCCACCGGGACGGCGAGGCGGCGGCCGTCCGCAGCCAGGGGGAGGACGAGCGGCGGCGCTTGGAGCGGGCGCGCGAGGGCAGGAGGACCGGCGAGCGGGTGGCTGACCTGCGTGAGCAGATGCAGCACACGCTGGAGGGCGCGGCCGGCATCTACCGCAACGGAGACGTCCTGGCCAAGGCCGTCGACACGCTCGCCGAGCTGCGCGAACGCGCCGAGGATGTGTGTTTCGACGACACCGGCGCCGCCTTCAACACCGAGCTGATCAACCTGCAGGAGCTGCACACCATGCTGGAGGTCGCGCAGACGATCGTGGCCTGCGCGCTGAACAGGGAGGAGTCACGCGGCGCACACCAGCGCACCGACTTCGAGGCCAGGGACGACGCCAACTTCCTGGCGCACTCGCTGGTGCACCGCGCCCCCGACGGCACCCCGTCGGTCACCCTGCTCCCCGTAACGATCACCCGCTGGCCGCCGGGAGAAAGGGTTTATGGCCGTGACTGAACCCGACGCCCCCCGCGAGCGGAGCGAGCAATTGGACAGGGTGCGTCGCGAAGCGGAGCGAGCAATTGGACAGGGTGCATCGCGAAGCGGAGCGGGGGGCGCCGCGGAGCAAGCCACCCGCGGAGCGAATGAGGAGGGTGAAGGAACCAATGAGCGCGTCTGAGACGAAAGAAGCCATTGAGCGGACCGCGTCGAAGACCATCCGGCTGGAGGTCACGCGCTATCGGCCCGGCGAGGACGATGCGCCGTCCTTCCAGGGATACGACGTGCCGCTCATGGAGGACTGGGCGGTGCTGGACGGGCTCAACTACGTCAAGGACCACCTCGACGGCAGCCTGACCTACCGCTGGTCGTGCCGGATGGGCGTGTGCGGCTCCTGCGGCATGAACGTCAACGGCGAGCCCCGCCTGACCTGCGGCACCTTCCTGTCGGAGTTCGGCGACGGGCCGGTGCGGATCGAGCCGCTCAAGGGCTTCCCGGTCATCAAGGACCTCGTCGTGGACATCGACGACTTCCTGGCCAAGCTCTCGTCCGTGCGCCCCTGGCTGGTCAGGGAAGGCGAGGAGCTGCCGCTGAGCACCGAGTACGCCCAGACGCCGGCGCAGTTGGAGGCGTACAAGCAGTACAGCATGTGCATCAACTGCCTGCTGTGTTACTCGGCCTGCCCGGTCTACGTGCTCGACCCCGACTTCCTCGGCCCGGCCGCCATCGCCCTCGCCCAGCGCTACAACCTGGACTCGCGGGACATGGACGACCGGTTCGACGTGCTCAACCAGGATGACGCGGTGTGGGGGTGCACGTTCGTCGGCGAGTGCACCCGGGTCTGCCCCAAGCACGTGGACCCGGCCGAGGCCATCCAGCGTTACAAGCTGACCGCCGCCGTGCGCTCGGTGCTGCCCTGGAGCAAACGATGACGACCGCCTACCGGCCGCGCCGTGACAACCTGTGGTTCGCCCGCACCCGCAACTACACGATCTTCGTGCTGCGCGAGCTGACCAGCGTCTTCGTGGCCTGGTCGATCGTCTTCCTGCTGATGTTCCTCGACGCCGTCGTCAGCGGGAGCCTGCCTGCGTTCGCCGCGCTGGCCGGGCAGCCGTGGATGATCGCGATCAACGTGGTCGCCCTCGCCGCGACCTGCTTCCACGCCATCACGTTCCTCAACCTCGCGCCCAAGGCCACCGTCGTCCGCCTGGACGGCTGGCGGGTGCCCGCCTGGATGATCCAGGGCGGCAACCATTCGCTCTGGTTGCTGATCTCCGCGGTGATCGCCTACTTCGTCCTGAGGTCGCCATGAAGCGCACGCTGGAGCCGTACCTGTGGTTGTTGTTCAGCGGCGGGGGAGTGGTGGCCGCTCTCGTGCTGCCGGTGCTCGTGCTGCTGTTCGGCGTGCTCATGCCGCTCGGCGTGCTGGACTGGCCCACCGCCGAGCACCTGCGCGCGCTGGCCGGCCACGTGCTCGTACGTCTCGCCCTGCTCGTGGTCGTCGTCCTGTGCCTGTTCCACGCGGCGCACCGGATCAGGTTCACCAGTGAGGAACTGCTCGGCATCGCCAGGTTCGACCCGGTGATCGCGGTGATCTGCTACGGCGGCGCGGTCGCGGGCGGTGTGGTGGCCGCGCGTTTGATGTTCTGATTGTCGTAGTTTGATCACGTTTCAACAACGTACTTTACGATCGGTTGATTGACGCTCTAGCGTCCGGCATTGCACACCCTATGGCCATGCGCCCGGCGATCCCGGGCAGAGAGGGTTCCTGGTGCCCAGAACGAAGCGCTTATTAGCAGCTTTCCCGGCGGTCGCCCTGCTTGGCGCCGCCCTGTCCGTGCCCAGCGCTCAAGCGGCGTCCGTCGCGCATTACGAGCCCGCGGCCTCGGACTTCTACATCAATTACGCGCCGCCCGCGGTCGGGAAGGACCCGGAGGAGCCGGCCGTGGCCGATCAGCGGGCGCGTTCGCTGACCCCGGCGCAGAAGTTCGACAGGAAGTTCTCCAGCGGGAACCCGGCCGCCGGCCGCATTCTCGCCGCCCGCGAGAACGAGGCGATCAGGACCGGCCGCAACCCGGCTGAATGGATATTCAAGAATTCCAAGCAGACCCGCACCGCCAAACTCCTGACCCTGCTGGTCGAGTTCAACGAGCAGGCCAATGACGACTTCTCTGGATTCAACCGGTTGCGCACGGTCAACAGCGGACCCGACGACTGCCTGGTCGAGCCGCCGGGCACGCTGAAGAACGGCCCCCTGCACAACACCATCCCGGACCCGGCCACGCTGCCGCACAAGGACAACAACTCCTTCTGGGTCAAGGACTTCAGCCCCGAGCACTTCAACAAGATGCTCTACACCGACAAGGGCATCACCGAGCGGGTCCGCCCCGACCTGAAGGATCCGCGCGACGGCAAGCCCGGCATCGACATCTCCGGCTTCACGATGAAGAAGATGTACGAGGAGATGTCGAAGGGCGCCTACTCCGTCACCGGATCGGCGGTCGGCTGGATCAAGGTCCCGCACTCCGAGGCCTGGTACGGCGCCGCGGCCTGCGGCGGCGCCCCTCAGGACATGTCCGGCCACCCCGACAACCCGCTCGGCGCCCAGCAGCTGGCCATCGACTCGGTGACCACCCTCGCCCAGGCCCAGCCGGACTTCCCGTGGGCCGACTACGACGTCGAGGACATCTCCGACGCCGACGGCGACGGAAACCACCAGGAGCCCGACGGCGTCATCGACCACCTGGTGCTGGTGCACTCCGGCAAGGACAAGTCCTCCGGCGGCGGCGCCGAGGGCACCTACGCCATCTGGGCCCACTCCAGCGCGGTCGCCGGCGGCTACAAGGTCCCCGGCACCGACAAGAAGATCTCCAACTACATCGTGCAGCCCGAGGACTCCGGCGTCGGCGTCTTCGCCCATGAGTACGGCCACGACCTGGGCCTGCCCGACCTGTACGACACCTCCGGCCAGGCCAGCTCCGCGGTGGACTTCTGGGACCTGATGTCCAGCGGCTCCCACTCCGGCCCGATCTTCCAGTCCATGCCGACCCATATGGGCCTGTGGGACAAGTGGGTGCTCGGCTGGGCGAACCCGACCACGTTCGACCCCGGTGACGCCGCCAAACTCGTCACGGTCGGCCAGTCCTCGCGCACGCCCAAGCTCACCGCCGACGGCGTCCGGGTGAACCTGGCCTCCTCGCCGCAGAAGATGATCGACGTCCACAGCGGCTCGAACGCCTGGTGGAGCGGCCTGGATCAGGATTGGGCCAACCTCACGCTGACCCGCGACCTGCCCGTCCCCGCCGGGACCGATCTCAAGTTGTGGATGTGGAACAACTACGTGATCGAGCAGGACTGGGACTTCGGCTTCGTCGAGGTGTCGACGGACGGCGGTGAGACGTGGACCCAGCAGAAGGTCTACGACGAGGCCGGCAACGAGGTCAGCACGCCTGACGACTATCCGGACCCGAACAAGAACCTCAGGGCCTTCGGCAACAAGAAGTACGGCCTCACCGGTGACAGCGGCGGCTGGCGGCACGACTACGTGAACCTGACGCCGTTCGCCGGGCAGACGATCAAGCTGCGGCTGGCGTTCAACACCGACGCCGCCTTCCAGGAGCGTGGCTGGCACGCCGACGACTTCCAGCTCACCAACGGCGGCACGGCCGTGTGGAGCGACGACGTCGAGGGCGGCGACAACGGGTGGAAGGCCGTCGGCGGCACGTTCACCAACACCAGCGGCCAGGGCTGGACCCGCAACAACGGCGAGCGCGAGATCTCCCGGTTCTACCTGGCCGAGTGGCGTAACTTCGACGGCTTCGACAAGGGCCTGCAGTACACCTACGACACCGACTACTCCCGCGACGGGGCGTGGAAGGTGCAGAAGGTGAAGTACAACGCGCCGGGCCTGCTGGTGTGGTACCGCGACTCGACGTTCATCAACAACAACCTCGGCAGCACGCTGCGGCTGCCGCCGAGCCTCGGGCCCAAGGGCAGCCTGCTCGTCGTGGACTCGCACTACGAGCCGCTGCGCCGCACCGGGACCGCCGCCGAGAAGGACCCGACGGCCAACAAGAACCTCCAGGGGCGCGTGCAGACGTCCAACGCCGCGTTCGGGTTCGGCAAGACGTACCCGTTCAAGGAGTGCCTGGAGGCGCCGGACGAGCCGTTCAGCGAGTACTGCACGGACTTCCCGGCACAGAAGGGCGTCTCGCACTTCACCGACGCCAAGACCTGGTATCCGGGCATCGAACTGCTCAACGGCGCGCTCGCCTACCGGGACTTCGACGCCTCGGTGGTAGTGCCGTCCAAGGGCGATCAGACGTACACCACCCGCGTGGTGCACGCGGACGGCACCCCGGCTCCTGAGCTGTACGGCCAGGTGGCCGCCGGCTCGGTGCTCGGCACCGGCAACCCCGGTGACGAGGGCAAGGCGCTGGGCGTGCAGTTCAAGCTGATCTCGCCGCTGCCGGGCAACCTGGGCGCCATCGTCCAGGTCGTACCGCCCAAGAAGTAGCCGTGTGGCCGCCGGGACTCCCGGCGGCCCTGAGGTCGGCCGCGTTTCCGCGGCCGACCTCAGCTGGCGGTTTCTGCCCCTACGATTGATGACCATGAGCGAGTTGCGCACCAAGGCGGAGCACACCGAGGCGATCCTGAGGGATCGCCGGGTGGCTGTGGTGGTGAACACTCGCTCCCGCCGGGGGCGGCGTCACTACTTCGAAGTGATCGAGCAGATCCACAACCTCGGGATCGAGCCGCTGGCCGAGTTGTCGGTCTACAACCCCAAGCGGCTGCGCGACCTGCTCGACACCGCTCTGGCGACCAAGCCGGACCTGCTCGTCGTGGGCGGCGGCGACGGCACGCTCTCCTCGGCCGTGCGTCACGTCGCACACCGTGACGTGGCGCTCGGCGTGCTGCCGCTCGGCACCACCAACAACTTCGCCCGCAGCCTCGGCCTGCCACTCGACCTGGCCGGGGCGATCCGGGTGTTCGCCACCGGCAAGGTGGCCGACATCGACCTGGGCATGGCCGGCGACCGGGAGTTCGCCAACCTGGCCAGCTTCGGCGTATCGGTGGAGGTCGCGGGCAAGGTCAAGCCGTGGCTCAAGCGGGTTCTCGGCCGGCCCGCCTATCCGCTGACGGCGCTGACGATCCTGCCCAACCACAAGCCTTTCCGGGCCTACATCACGGTCGAGGGGCAGCGCCACGAACTGCTCACCCACCAGCTCAACATCGCCAACGGCCGCTTCCACGGCGGCTGGCAGGTGGCCAAGGACATCAGCATCGACAACGGCCTGCTGGTGGCCTACCAGCTCGGCTCGGGCAAGAAGTTGCGACTGCTCGGCGAGACCCTGCTCAGGGCGACCACCGGCCGCTGGCGCAGCCTCGCTGGAGGGCCGTTCGTGGTCGGGCGGGAGATGTACCTGGAGACCGACCCGCCGATGGCCGCCGACGTGGACGGCGAGGTGCGGCTGCGCACCCCGATCACGCTCCGCGTGGTGCCCAACGGCGTGCGCGTCATGGTGCCCGCCTCGTTCGAGGACCGCTAACCCCAATGCCGGTTAGTTAACGCTTGAGGTGTGACGTCAAGGGTTCACGGAAAACTGGGACAGAAGAACGGAGATCCAGTAGAACGGGTGATCTTCCACAACCATCCGTAACAGACTGGATCTCCGTTGAGCCGACAGTCTGCCAGGTCTGTCCTGGCGTGCGCCATCAGCACGGTCACATCGACCACCCGGACCGCGGCGGGGGTGTTCGCGCCGGGTCATCTGGGCGAGCTGACCCAGCTCATTCCCTTTGAGATGGTCGATGAGGCGCTGGCGGAAACGGGTGCGGTCGAGCGGAGGTTGCGGGACCTGCCCTCGCGGGTGGTGGTGTATCTGCTGCTGGCGGCGGGGCTGTTCGCCGGGCTGGGATATCGGCAGGTATGGGCTCGGCTGGTGTCGGGCCTGGCCGACCCGGGCTCGCTGCCGTCGTCCTCGGCCTTGGCCCAGGCGCGACGCCGGGTCGGGGTAGCGCCGTTGAAGGCGCTGTTCGACCTGCTGGCGGGCCCGCCCGCGGGTGCGCTGCGGTGGCGGGGGCTGCTGGTTTGTGCGATAGACGGCACCACGATGTCGGTGCCCGACAGCCCGGCGAATCTGACCCGATACGGGCATCAAAGCGGTTCACATGGCGGGTCGGGCTATCCCCTCGTCCGGCTGCTGGCCGTGGTGGTCTGCGGCACTCGGACCCTGCTCGCGGTGACCTTCGGCCCGTTCAAGACCGGCGAGACCAGCTATGCGCCCGCCTTGTTCGGCTGCCTGCGGCGGGGAATGGTGCTGCTGGCCGACCGGAACTTCGCGGTCAAGGACCTCGTCACAGCGATCGCCGACACAGGAGCGGACCTGGTGATCCGCTGCAAGAACAACCGGGCCCTACCCCGGCTGGCCACCCTGACAGACGGGTCGTGGACCAGCGTGCTGGGCGGGGTGCCCATTCGCGTCATCGACGCCCACATCACCGTCACCCTGTCTGGCACCCACCGGCGGGCCATCCACTATCGGCTGATCACCACCCTGCTCGATCCGCACCGCTACCCGGCCCGGGACCTCGTCGTCCTCTACCACCAGCGCTGGGAAATCGAAACGATCTACCTCGAGCTGAAGGCGACCATTCTGGGCGGGCGGGTCCTGCGCGCCCGCACCCCGGCAGGCGTGGACCAGGAGATCTACGCCCTGCTCACCACCTACCAGGTCCTGCGGCTGGCGATGGCTGAGGCCACCGCCATCCATCCCGGCATCAGCGATGACCGGGCCAGCTTCACCATCGCCCTGCTGACCGCCCGCGATCAAGTGATCCACGCCGCCGGCATCCTCGCCGACACCACCATCGACCTGCTGGGACGTATCGGCCGCGCCCTCCTTGAAGATCCCCTGCCACAGCGCCGCGAACGCATCAGCCCACGCATCGTCAAACGCGCGATCTCCAAACACCGAGCCAAAGGACAAGTCGACCGCACCAACCACCGCGCGAGCACCACCATCGACGTCCTCACCGAACACCAGTTGACAGCAGCCCAAAGCCCTTAACTTCACGGCATTGCCGCTAACCCAGCCGCCGATACGCCGGGCCGAGCACCCGCGCCAGGTCCGCGGGCGGCGGGAAGACCCGCAACAGCAGGTCGGGAGCGGCGGCCGTGGGACGACGCTCCGGCCGGTGCGCCGTCGCGCCGGCGGCGTAGAAGTCGGCCAGCCGGTCGGCGAACGGCACGTCCTCGACCTGCAGCTCCTCTGAGGTGTCGCCGGCCAGGAAGCCGAGCAACTGTTCGCGGGTGCGCCCGCGCCAGGCCAGCACCAGGAACGGGTCGTCGTCGAACGACTCGGCCAGCAGGTAGAGCACCGCAGACAGGTGCTTGCACGGGAAACCCCAGTCCGGGCACGAGCAGTCCATGTCCAGATCGCGCGGGAACAGATCGACCCCCATCGCGGCGAACAGCTCCTCGATCTCCACCGGCATCTCCCCGGCCAGCAGCTTGGCCCGGTAGACGGCCTGCGCCGCGATGGCCTCCTCGAGCGCGGCCCACCGGCTCTCGGCGTATGCCTCGATCCTGATCACGACCTCGTACGGATCCCGCCGCGAGCCCTGCACGGCGGCCCTGACCTCGCCCGCGGACAGGTCGATCGACAGGACCTGGCCCCGGCGGGCGTAGGCCCGGCCGCGGGAGAGCCGCCCCTTGTCGCAGATGCGCTCCAGGATGTCGATGAACCGCCGCGACCACCACGTCGAGCCGATCGAGCCGCGCTGCGTGCGGGCCCTGATGCCACCCTCGACCTTGATCGGCCTGCTGCCGTCGAACCACGCCATGATCAGCTCACCCCCTCCGCGGTCAGGCGGAACACCTCGCGCAGCTCGTCGGTCGACAGGTCCGTGAGCCACTCCTCGCCGGTGCCGACCACCCGCTCGGCCAGGGCCTTCTTGCGCTCGATCATCTCGTCCACGCGTTCTTCCAGGGTGCCCGCGCAGATCAGCTTGCGCACCTGCACGTTCTTGCGCTGCCCGATCCGGAAGGCGCGGTCGGTGGCCTGGTCCTCGACGGCCGGGTTCCACCAGCGGTCCACGTGCACGACGTGGTTCGCGGCCGTCAGGTTGAGCCCGACCCCGGCCGCCTTGAGCGACAACACGAACAACATCGGCTCCGTATCGTGCTGGAACCGCTCCACCAGCCGGTCGCGGGTCTTCTTCGGCAGGCCGCCGTGCAGCCACAACACCGGGCGGTCCAGCCGCTGCGCCAGGTAAGGCTGCAACATCGTCCCGAACTCGGCGTATTGAGTGAAGAGCAGCGCTTTCTCGCCCTCCGCCAGGATCTCCTCGGCAAGCTGCTCCAGCCGGGCGAGCTTGCCGGACCGCCCCGCCAGCCGGGAGCCGTCCTTGAGCAGATGGGCGGGGTGGTTGCAGACCTGCTTGAGCTTGGCCATGGTCGCCAGCACCAGGCCGCGCCGCTCGATGCCCTCGCTGTCGTCGATCTTGGCCAGCATGTCGTCCACCACCGCTTGGTAGAGAGAGGCCTGCTCGGGCGTGAGCGGGCACCACTCCTTGACCTCCATCTTCTCCGGCAGATCGGAGATGATGGACTTGTCGGTCTTGAGGCGGCGGAGGATGAACGGGCCCGTCGCCCTCCTGAGCGCCTGGGCGGCCTGCTCGTCCTGGCGGGCCTCGATGGGCTCCTGGAACCTGGTCCTGAACCGCGAGCGCGACCCCAGCAGCCCCGGGTTGGCGAACTCCATGATCGACCAGAGCTCCGCCAGGTGGTTCTCCACCGGGGTGCCGGTCAGGGCCAGTCTGGTCGGCGCCGGGATGGACCGCACCGCCTGCGCCTGCAGCGTCCCGCTGTTCTTGATCGCCTGGGCCTCGTCGCACACGACCCTGCGCCACTCGTGCCGCTTGAGGGTCTCCAGGTCGCGTTGCGCGGTGCCGTACGTGGTGATGACCAGGTCGGCGCGCTCGATCTCGGCGGCGTCGCGGCCGCTGCCGTGGTGCACGTAGACACGCAGCCCCGGCGCGAACCTGGCCGCCTCCCGCTGCCAGTTGCCCACCAGCGACATCGGGCACACCAGCAGCGTCGGCACGTCCGACCGCTCGTGGACGAGCAGCGCCAGGGTGGTGATCGTCTTGCCCAGCCCCATGTCGTCGGCCAGCACCCCGCCGAGGCCCAGCTGCGACAGGAAGCTCAGCCACGCCAGGCCGCGTTCCTGGTACGGCCGGAGCATGGCGTCCAGCCCCGCCGGGGTCCTCAGCGGTTCGAGCCGCCGCTCGGCCTGGCCGGACAGCAGGTCGCCGAGCACGCCGTCGGCGTCGATCTCCAGCAGCGGCAGCTCGTCGTCGCCCCATAGATCGGCGCTGACCACATGCTGGAGTATGTCGGCGGCCGTCGCCTCGCCCGTGCGCTCGCCCTCCACGGCCCTGAGCGCCGCCTTCAGCTGCCGGTCGTCCAGCTCCACCCACTGGCCGCGGACGCGTACCAGCGGCACCTTGAGCCTGGCCAGCTCGGCCAGCTCCGCCTCGCTGATCGTCTCCTCGCCCACGGCCAGGTCGATGCGGAAGTCGACCAGCTGCCGCATCCCGAACCCCTGGCTCACGGCCGCGGTCTGCGCCTTGGTCCTGGTGGTCAGCTTGAGGCCCAGCCTGGTGCGCCCGGCCCAGCGGGGCAGCTGCACCCCGAACCCGGCCGCCTGCAACAACGGCGCCGCCTGCCGCAGGAACCCGAACGCCCCCGCCGTGTCCAGCGCCAGCTCGCTCGGCTCCGGCACGCGCAGGGCGCGGTCCAGCTCGGGGTAGAGCCGCACCGCCCGGCCCAGCCCGGTCAGGAGCTCGCGCTCGGGAATCGGTGGCAGGCCGGGCACCCGCGTGCCGCTCCACACCTCAGCGGCGGTGACGTAGAGGCTGGGGTCGTCGGCGGCCTGCAACGCGAGCTCCACCCGCCAGTCGTCGGTGTCGGCCGGCTCCAGCAGCCGGAAGCACACCCGCGCCGCGCCCTCGGCCGCCGTCGCGGCCTCGTGCCACTTCTCCAGCTCCCGGCGCAGCTCGGGGACGTCAGGGCAGGCCGGGTCCGCGCCGGTCAGCGCGGCCAGCCAGCGGTCCTGGAGCGTCCTGGGGCGGGCCACAAGGGGCTCGGTGAGCGCCTGGCGGACGAGCGCGTCGGTGAAGACGTCGAGCGCCTCGCGCAGCACGCCGGCGGAGGGACGCTCGATGCCGGAGGTACGGCACGCGGGCGGCATGGCCAGCGCCAGCTCCCGGAAATATCCGGCGTCCACCCCGGTCACCACGGGCCGCCACACCGCCCGCGCGTCGGCCTCCGGGACCGCCCACATGTCCCTGGAGCCGTTGTCCTCCCTGGCGGCGGGCGGTAGGAGCTGGGGGATGACGCGGCCGCGGCGTACCAGGTCGCGGGCGAAGTCGGCGACCGCGGCCCAGTGACGCATGGTGGCGGTGCCGGTGCGCTCGGCCAGCACGTGCAGCGCCGTCGCGGCGGGTGGCACGACCGCGGGAACCTGCCACAGACGCAGCCGCGGCCGGGTGACCTCTGAGAGCCGGCCGGTCTCCGGCGACGGCAGCGGCTCCTTGACCGAGCCGGGAAGCAACAACTCCAGCGTCCGCCCCGGCACGTCGTCGAGCCCGAGCACGGCCGCGACGCCGGACGCGGGCACGGCGAACGGATGGGGCCGCGGCTCATCGCTCCGCCGCGCGCGGCCCCGCGGCGGTGGGCCGGCGGCAGGCAACGCGGTGCCGGCCGCCTCCGAGGGATCGTTCGTGGCCTCCGCCCAGAACGCGAGCCCGTGGGCCGCCCAAACCCCGTGTACCAGCACCACGGCAGGTTACCTCCGGGAACGGAAGATCAGGTCTTGGCCAGGGCGCAGGCGCCCAAGATCGAGCAGCTGGCACTTATATAAGTCAACCCTGAAGTTGTAACATGAAGGTATGAACCCTCCCGGATCGTGGTGTGAACGGCCGAAGCCGCAGGCGCCGCCGTGCGAGCTCCCGTCCCCGTGGAGCAAGCCGCGGCAGCCGGACGACTGGTGCGACGTGCCGAAGGACCCGGTGCTTTCGGTTCTGGGCTTCCTGCTCAAGGGCGCCAAGCGCAAGTAGCGCGTGATAGAAGGCCTTGAGCCTGGGTAGTCGCCTTCCTCAGCGGAGGAGGCGAGCGTCGTGAACGACACGCACAAGCTGGTCAACGATCTCTCCGAGCAGGTCTCCAGGCTCGTCAAGGACGAGTTCCGCCTGGCCAGGATGGAACTCGCCGAGAAAGGCAAGCACGCGGGCTTCGGCGCGGGCCTGTTCGGCGCGGCCGGTACGGTCGCGTTCCTCGGCGGTGGCGCGCTGGTGGCGGCCGTCGTCTTGCTCCTCGCTCTGGTCATGCCCGGCTGGGCGGCTGCCGCGATCGTGGCGGGAGCTCTGTTCGTCGTCGCCGCCGTGCTGGGCCTGATCGGTAAGAACCAGGTCAAACGAGCCACGCCGCTGGTCCCCCAAGAGACCATCGCGAGCGTCAAGGCCGATATCGACACGGTCAAGGAGAGGGCACGGCGATGAGCGAGACCGACCCCGGATACGACGGCGAGCATCACGCAGGTGACGTCGGCGCCCGCAGAGCAAGGGTGGGCACGCCGACCGAGCGCGAGTCGATCAACGTGCCACCGACGAGGCCAGGCGCGGAGGAGAACGCGCGGCGGGCGGAGGAAGCCCGCGAAGAACACGAGACATTCATCCCGGAAACCCCCATCCGCGACGAACGATCCGAGGCAGCGGAAAGCCTGCGTACCGAGGAAGAGTCGCTGCAGGGGACGCACGGGAACCCGGACGACGAGGAAGAGGGCGACGTGCGCAAAGACATCAAGGAAACGCGGCAGGATCTAGGCGAGACGGTCGGCGCGCTGGCCGACAAGGCCGACCTGAAAGGCAGGGCGGGCAACGCGGCCGAGACCGCCAAAGACAAGGCGGCCGAGGCGGCCGAGACCGTGAAGACCAAGGCGGCCGACGCCGCCGACACCGTGAAGAGCACGGCCACCGACGCCGCCGGTGAGGCGAGGAAGCGGCCTATGCTGCTCATCGCCGCCGCCGGAGCCGTGGCGGCCTTCGTGGTGCGCCGCATCGTGAGGCGCCGCAAGGGCAAATAAGGCATTGTCCGCCTCAGCCACCCCCGAACGGTCGCCCTCGGACGTCCCCGACCGACCGGCCGAGCTGCCCCGCCGAGCCTGGTGGAACGTGCTGAGGCGGACGGTCGCCGAGTTCAAGGACGACCGTGTCCAGGACCTGGCGGCCGGCCTCACTTACTACGCGGTGTTGTCCGTCTTTCCGGCGCTGATCGTGCTGGTGGCGGTGTTCGGGCTGCTCGGCAGGCAGGACGCGGCCATGCTGGTCGGCAACCTCGTGGTGCTGGTGCCGGCCGAGGTGCGGGACCTGATCGTGCGGGGCGCCGCCGCGGCCCAGGGAGGCGGGCAGGTGGCGAGCGTCGTCGCCGTCGCCGGGCTGCTGCTCGCCCTCTGGTCGGCCTCCGGCTACATCGCCGCCTTCATCAGGGCGGGCAACGCGATCTACGACATCGAGGAAGGCCGCCCGTTCTGGAAGGTGACGCCGCTCAGGATCGGTCTCACGGTGCTGGCCACCGTGCTGCTGGCGCTCGGCGCGATCGCGGTGACGCTCACCGGTGACCTGGCCCACGCGGTGGGGGACGCCTTGGGCCTGGGCGACGCGGTGGTGGCCACCTGGAACGTGGTCAAGTGGCCGTTGATGGTGCTCGTCGCCGCCGGGCTGATCATGCTGATGTACTGGGCGGCGCCCAACGTACGCCAGCCCGGCATGCGCTGGATCACGCCGGGAAGCGTGCTCGCGGTGGTGTTGTGGGTGGTGGTCTCCGGCGGGTTCGCCCTGTACGTGGCGTCCTTCGGAAACTACAGCCGCACGTACGGCGCCCTCGCCGCGGTGGTGGTGTTCCTCATCTGGTTGTGGTTGTCGAACATGGCGTTGTTGTTCGGCGCGGAGCTGGATGCCGAGTTGATCAGAGAGCGCCGCATCGCCGCGGGTCAGCCGGCCGGGCAGGAGCCGTATGCGGTGCCCCGTGATCCGCCGGAGGCGGATAACCTGCCGGAATGAGGCTTCGGACGGCCGCCGCTTGGCTGGCGCTGCTGGCCGTCACGGGATGCGGCGGCGGCTCGGCGGTGAGCGACTACGGCACGGTGGTCAAGGGCGCCAAGGGCACGACCGTGCAGGTCGAGCTGCGGCAAGGGCAGCGGTTCTCGCTGGCCGTGGCCGACAACCCGTCGGTGGGCGACGACTGGTCGCTGGTCGCGGCGCCGGACACGAAGGTGGCGTCGTTCATCAGCGAGGAGCACGAGAGCGAGGACGAGGGCCCCGGCTCCGGCGGCACGACCTACTTCGTCTTCAACTCCAAACGGCCGGGCATCACCGAGATCAGGCTGTTCGACTGCTGGCGCTGCGGCCAGGACCGGACGCCGGCGACCGAGGAGAGCAGGCGGCAGTCCGGTGAGGCGATCTTCGCGGTCACCGTGAAGTAATCTGCGGATCATGGACTTCATTCGGGTACGCGCCTCCGCCGACGGGGCGGAGACGATCTCGTACTGGACCGGCGACGTCTACGCCTGGCAGGACGATGACGGCCCGCACCACCTGTTCGGGTTCGAAGGGATCAACGTGGCCAGGGCGGTCGAGTCCGACGACGGCTGGCAGCTGCTGACCAGGGAGGCCGCGCTCTACCTCGACCCGCGGACGAGGGAGGTCCTCGACACGTGGGACAACCCGTTCACGGGGCGGACGGTCGAGGTGCACCACGTCTTCAACGATCCGGTCAACCAGCGGCTCGGGGCTTACCCCGTGCCCATGACCCGGCTGGGCGATCAGGTGGTCTACAACATCGATGTGCGGCTGGCGTACCCGTCGCCGCTCAAGGTCGCCGACTACCCGGACAACTCGGCAAGCGACACCTACCGGGCGCTGGAGTTGTTCCAGTTCTTCGCCGCCGCGCGGGATCTGGAGTCGGGCGTGGCCGATGTGCCCTGCGTGTTCTCGTGGTGCCGGGTGTCGCCGTGGTTGCCGTGGATGGCGATGGGGCAGCGCGGCGGCGGGCTGGTCTACCACTGCCGGGGCTCGAAGGTGCCCGAGGTGCCGCTGCGGCTGCGCGAGCGCGTGGGTGAGCGGTTCCTGCACGCGCCCGAGGAATGGTCCGGGCCCAACATGACGAGCTGGACGGCCTTCGCCGATAAGGTCAAACGGTGAGCAACGACCTGTTCTGCGAGATCATCGCCGGAGAGCGGTCCGCCTATGTGGTGAGCTCCGACGAGGTGGCGGTCTCCTTCCTCGACTCCCGGCCGGTCTTCAAGGGACACGTGCTCGTCGTGCCCCGGGTGCACGTGGAGACGCTGGCCGACCTCGCCGACGTCGGCCCCTTCTTCGAGCGGGTCCAGGCCATGGCCCGGGCTGTGGAGACGGCGCTCGAGGCGGGCGGCACGTTCGTGGCCATGAACAACCGGGTCAGCCAGAGCGTGGCCCACCTCCACGTCCACGTGGTGCCGCGCAACAACAAGGACGGGCTGCGCGGGTTCTTCTGGCCGCGGACGACGTACGACTCCGCCGAGGAGGCGGAGTCGTACCGGGATGTGATCGCGAAAGCACTGTGAGCGGAGCGAACCCATGGGCACGGGAGCTGCTCACAGGGCCGACGCAGTCGG
Source organism: Nonomuraea polychroma (assembly GCF_004011505.1). NCBI lineage: Bacteria > Bacillati > Actinomycetota > Actinomycetes > Streptosporangiales > Streptosporangiaceae > Nonomuraea > Nonomuraea polychroma. Next base: position 5,923,840 of record NZ_SAUN01000001.1, on the reverse strand, counting down.
CACTGTGAGCGGAGCGAACCCATGGGCACGGGAGCTGCTCACAGGGCCGAAGAAGTCGGCGCTCTGAGTTAGGCTCTGGCCGCGTGGAGTACCTGGTCGGGGTCGCCGTGGTCGCGGTTCTCGTGGGCGTGCCCGCGATCGTGTTGTGGCGCGTCATGAGGGGCCGCCGCGAGCTGGGCACGAGCCCGGCCGAGCGGGCCACGTTCGAGACCCTGCACACCGCCTCGCTGGCCGGGCCGCCGCTGCGGGCCGGGCTCACCGCCGACGGCGCCGAGCGTGCCTCGCGGCACCTCCGGGCGTTGCTGGGCTCGGCGGCACTGGCGATCACCGACGGCGAGCGGCTGCTCGTCTACGACGGCGCCGGCGACGACCACCACGCCGACCAGGCGTTCGAGCACGCCGCGGCCACCTTGAAGGACGGCCGCACCCAGGTGCTGACCATCGACTGCGAGCTGCTCGAATGCCCGATCAGGCACGCCGTGGTGGTGCCGCTCACCACCGACGACCGAGTCGTCGGCACGCTCGCCGCCTACGGGCAGAACGCCTCGGCGGGGCTGGTCAGGGCCGCCCAGGAGGTGGCCGGATGGGTGGACTCGCAACTGGAGCTGGCCGAGCTGGACCGCTCGCGCACCCTCCTCATGGAGGCCGAGGTGCGGGCGCTGCGGGCGCAGATCTCGCCGCACTTCATCTACAACTCGCTCACGACGATCGCCTCCTTCGTGCGCACCGACCCCGAGCGGGCTCGGGAGCTGCTGCTGGAGTTCGCCGACTTCACCCGCTACTCCTTCCGCAGGCACGGCGAGTTCACCACGCTCGCCGAGGAACTGCGCTCGATCGACCGCTACCTGATCCTGGAGCGGGCCAGGTTCGGCGACCAGCTGCAGGTCACGCTCCGCATCGCGCCCGAGGTGCTGCCGGTCGCGGTGCCCTTCCTGTGCCTGCAGCCGCTGGTCGAGAACGCCGTCAGGCACGGCCTGGAGAGCCGCAACGGCGTCGGGCGCATCACGATCGTCGCCGAGGACGCCGGAGCCGAATGCCGCATCAGCGTCGAGGACGACGGCCTCGGCATGGACCCCGAGCGGCTGCGCCGCATCCTCGCCGGAGACATCGCCTCCCCAGGCGGCGTCGGGCTGGCCAACGTGGACGAACGCCTTCGCCAGGTGTACGGCGACGAGTACGGCCTGGTCGTCGAGACCGGCACTGGCGCGGGCACGAAAGTCAACATACGATTGCCGAAATATCACCCGGGCGTCTCTGCCCGTTGACCTCGATCTTTGTTGTCGGTTTTATCACTATCTATGGCACAACTCCGGGTCCTCGCGGTCGACGACGAGCTGCCCGCGCTCGAAGACCTGTCGTACCTGCTGCGCGCCGACCCCCGCATCGGCGAAGTGGCCACCGCCAGGGACGGCGCCGCGGCCCTGCGTCTGCTCGACCGCGCCATCGCCGACGGCAGGCCCATCGACGCGGTGTTCCTCGACATCAGGATGCGCGGGCTCGACGGCGTGGTGCTCGGGCGGCTGCTGTCGCAGTTCGCCAACCCGCCCCGGGTGGTGTTCGTGACGGCGTATGAAGAGCACGCCGTGGACGCGTTCGAGATCAAGGCAGAGGATTACCTGCTCAAGCCCGTACGCCCGGAGCGGCTGGCCGAGGCCATCCGGCGGGTCGCGGTGTCGGCCGACGTGCCGGCGGAGGGCGGCGAGAGCGACACGATCCCGGTCGAGCTGGGCGGCGTGACGCGGTTCGTGTCCAGCGCCGACGTGGTCTACGTGGAGGCGCAGGGCGACTACGCGCGGCTGCACACCGCGACCGGCAGCCACCTGGTCCGCATCCCGCTGGCCACGCTGGAGGAGCGCTGGGCCTCGGCCGGGTTCGTCCGGGTGCACCGCAGCCATCTGGTGGCCGTCAAGCACATCGAGGAGCTGCACATCGACTCAGGCAAATGCACGGTGCGGGTGGGTGACACGGAGATCCCGGTCAGCCGCAGGCACACGCGCGAGCTACGCGACCTGCTGGTCCGCCGCGCGCGGAAGGGGAGGCAGGAATGAGCCCTCGAGCCATGAAGGGCAGGCAGGCGTGAGCCCGGATGCCCGCCCGGCCCGGCCCGGGAAGGGGAGGAAGGCGTGAGCCCGGATGCCCGCCCGGCGCGGCGGGCACCGCGTGAAGGCCCGCGCCGGGTCGCCGTCACCAGCCCGCGCACCGCCGCCGCCCGCCGTCCCCGTTACCCCGCCACCCGCGAGATCGACGAGCAGACCCGGCTCGGCGAGGTGTACATGCGCTCCCTGCTGCGCACCCAGTTCCGGCTGGCGTTGTTCGTGTGCACCATGCTGGCCTGCGTGGTCGGCGGCCTGCCCCTGCTGTTCCTGCTCATCCCCGAGCTGCGCGAGGTGCACCTGCTCGGCGTGCCGCTCCCGTGGGCGGTGCTCGCCGGCCTCATCTACCCCGCCTTCGTCATCGGCGCCTGGTGGTACGTCCGCCAGGCCGAGCGCAACGAACGCCACTTCGCCGAACTGGTCGAGCGCCGATGAGTCTGACCGCCGTCCTCGTAGTGGTGGTGGCGGCCGTGCTCATCGGAGCGTTCGGCATCCGGGTCTCCCGCACCACCTCCGACTTCTACGTCGCCTCCCGCACGGTGAGTCCGCTCTGGAACGCCTCGGCCATCGGCGGCGAATACCTGTCGGCGGCCTCGTTCCTGGGCATCGCCGGGCTCATCCTGTCCTTCGGCGTGGACATGTTGTGGCTGCCGGTCGGCTGGACCGGTGGCTACCTGGTGCTGCTGGTGCTGGTGTCGGCGCCGTTGCGCCGCTCCGGGGCGTACACGCTGCCCGACTTCGCCGAGGCCAGGCTCGAGTCGATGACCGTGCGCCGCACGGCCAGCGTGCTCGTCGTGCTGATCGGCTGGCTCTACCTGATGCCGCAGTTCCAGAGCGCCGGCCTGGTGCTGCGGACGATCACCGGCGCGCCCGTGTGGGTCGGCGGGTTGCTGGTCGCCGTCGTCGTGGCGGTGAACGTGTTGTCGGGCGGCATGCGGTCGATCACGTTCGTGCAGGCGTTCCAGTACTGGCTCAAGCTGACGGCGCTGGCCGTGCCGCTGGTGTTCCTGCTGATGGCCTGGCACGCCGACGGCGCGCCCGGGGTCAGCGCGGCGGACGCGGCCACCTGGCAGGTGCCGCTGGCCGGGGCCAAGGAGTACGGGCTGTATTCGACGTACTCGCTGATCCTGGCCACGTTCCTGGGCACCATGGGGTTGCCGCACGTGCTCGTGCGCTTCTACACCAACCCCGACGGACGGGCCGCCCGCCGGACGACGCTGGTGGTGTTGTCGCTGCTCGGCGCGTTCTACCTGATGCCCGCCATGTACGGCTGGCTCGGCCGCCTCTACACGCCCGGCCTGGCGCGCACGGACACGGTCGTGCTGACGTTGCCCGCGCAAATGATCGGTGGAACGCTGGGCGACCTGCTGACCGCCCTGGTCACCGCCGGGGCGTTCGCCGCGTTCCTGTCCACGTCGTCGGGCCTGACGGTGTCCGTGGCGGGAGTGATCGCGCAAGATCTGCTCAAGGGCAGCGTGCGCTCGTTCAGGATCGCCACGCTCATGGCGGTGGCGGTGCCGCTGGTCCTGGCGTTGTGGGCGCGGGCGCTGCCCGTGGCGGACGTGGTGGGGCTGGCGTTCGCGGTGGCCGCCTCGTCGTTCTGCCCGCTGCTCGTGCTGGGCATCTGGTGGCGCCGGCTCACCACCACGGGGGCACTGGCCGGGCTGTTCGTGGGCGGCGGGCTGGCCTGCGCCGCGGTGCTGGCCACCATCACAGGCGCGGCGTACGACGGGTTCCTCAAGGCGCTGCTGGCCCAGCCCGCGGCGTGGACGGTGCCGATCGCGTTCGCGGTGATGGTGGCGGTGTCGTTCCTCACCCCGCACCGGGTGCCGCCCGGTGTGGCCAGGACGATGGTCAGGCTGCACACCCCGGAGGACCTCGACCTCGACCGCGGCGACTGGCGCCCGCGGTCTTCCTGAGAGTGCGCGCGGGCACTTCGGTTTTCGGGCGAAGTGGTAGTCGGCCAGGGGCGAACCGCTCCCGTCCCTACGGCAGATATGCTTTTGTGATCTTGGTGCGTTGGATGGTGTGGTCTCGATCGCAGTCGTGGCAGTAGCCGGTCACCACGTTGCCCGCGATGTTCAGGTCTTCCATGTAGTGCTCGCGCCGCTGCCACACGATGACGATCACCTCGCCGGTGACGGCAGCCAGTGCCACCGCCTCGCCGTCCACGTCCGTCCCGTTGCCCTGGAGGATGGCTGCGGCCGCCGCAGCGGTGTCGGTGCGAAGGTGGTTTTTGACCTCCACCGCGAGTCGGCGGCGCTGGATGCTCTCCGCCCTGATCGTGCCGTCTGGCGCCACGCTGACCGGGGCGTGGCCTCCCTGACGCAGCAGCCGCAGGGTCTCGTCGGGCGCCAGGCTCCCGAGGGCGACCGTGGGGGCGATCTGGCGCAGGCCCAGCTTGCGGAGCGCCCTGGCGCCGCAGAGCTCGGCGATGACGGCGGGGTCGCTGGCGATGATCACGGACGGCGTGCCGGCGACCTTGATCGTGCCGTGCTTGCGTGCCGTGTCGGTGACGAGGTAGCGCAGCGGCTGGGGGACCGTCTTGGCGGAGAAGCGGGCGAGGCCGGCGAGCAGGGTGTCGGCGTCCGTGCCCGCGTCCAGCGCTCTCCGGATGCTCTTCTCCGAGAAGCGCCACACGCTGGCCCGGTCGCGGGACTCCAGGTCGGCGCAGGCGTTCAGGAAGGCGGCCAGGTCCGGGGCGGGGAGGCCTGAGACGATCGCGGTCAGGTCGTTCTGCAGGGTCGCGGTGGCTGAGGGCGGCGGGAACAACCCGCCCAGATCGCCGCCTGGCTCAGGTGCGGTCAGCAGGGCTCGGCCCAGGCGGGTCAGGGCCCCGTCGGCGACGATGCCCAGCAGCTCGCCCTCACGGAGTGCCGCGGCCACGAACTCGTCGGCCGCGTGCGCCGAGTCCGCCAAGGCCCGCGTGCGCCAGCCCACCGCCGCCCGCAGCCCTGCGGCGTCCGTGCCCAGCCCGGGGGACAGGGTGCGGAGTACGTCCAGGACCGCGCGCCGGATCCGGCCCGCCCCGCAATCGAACTCGTAAGGTGGCGACATCGGCTCCATGTGGTCCGCACAACACCCCACGACCCGGTACGTCGCGGCCTGCGGCAGCCCGAGCCAGGCGTCGGCGAGCGCCCGCCACCTGGCGTCGGGGGAGCGCGCCAGCCAGTCGTCCACCAGCGTGGTGCTGACCAGCTGCTCGTCCGACTCCGAGGCGAGCAGGTCGGCGCCGTACGCGACGTCGAGCCACAGGACCGCCTCCTGCTCGGGCACGCCGAGCGCCTTGGAGACACGCTTGAGCTCACGGACACCCACGCCGCCGGACTTCAGCTCCGCGATCGGGGTCGTGGCGGCCAGCTCGACGAGGGCTTCGACGCGGTCGATGGCCGCCAGCGCGGCGGACACACCGTCGGCGTCGGTACGCGGCCCGGTCGGCACGCCGGGCTGACCGGTCAGCGGCGGTTGCCAGCCGTCGCCGCGCAGGGCCAGCGCCACCTCTTTGGGCATTTCGTAGTTCCAGCCGTCGCGTATCACGAATCCGGCCTTGACCAGGCGTTGCACGGGATGCTCCGATGACCCGTAGTAGAGCTGCTCCAGCACCGGCGGGCCGGCTGTCATGGTCGTGAGCAGCTCAGCAGCCTGGCGGGGGAGGCGGGCGGCCGCGGCCCGGACGGACGCGCTGTCGCGCAGCAGCTCCTCGGCCTGCGTCACGAGGTCGGCCTTGCGCCCTTGCGGCTGGCCCCCGAGTGCCTTGACCATGGTCTTCAGCACCTCGGTGGTGATCTTCTTCGTGAATGCGCGTAGTGGCCTGCCCAGCCCGAACGGGTGAGCCCAGAGGCCGGGGCGGTGCGGCGAGCGCACCGTGTCGCCGTCGAGCGCGATCAGGCCGCGGGCGGCCAGCGTGCCGAGCGCATCGTCGAGCCGCCCGTCCGGGTCGTGCAGCGTCGCGGCCAGCTCGGCGCGGGTGGTCTCGCCGCCGGCCGCCTGCACGGCCTGGCTGACGGTGTGGCAGTCGGCGTCCAGGTCGAGCAGCACGGGAACCGCCAGATCAGGCCGGGCCAGGAGGCGTTCGAGCACTTCCTGCGAGGGGGCGGCGGCCAGCTCGGGGCGGTGGTGGAGGAGGGCGGTGAGTTCGGCGGTGGTGCGTGGCACGCGACGAGCCTAGCGAGGCGGGGGAGGACTATGGCGGCGTATGGGGACATGACCCGGCCACGGAGATCAGGGCGGGGGGAGCTCCCCCGAGCCCCTGGCCACCAGCTCCACCGGCACCTTCACCCGGCGCGGCACCGATGAGGGGTTCAACAGGAGGTCCACCGCGCTGTGGGCCAGGCGGGCCACGTCGTAGCGGACCACTGTTACCCCCGGGTTGAACACATCCGCGAGCGCGAAGTCGTCGAACCCCACGTACGCCGGTCGCTCCGGCCGCTCTCGCAGGGCCTGCAGGATTCCGATCGCGGCCCGGTTGTTGGTGGCGAAGAACGCCGTCGGGGGATCCTCCAGCTCCAGCAGCTTGATGACCTCGTGCGAGACTCGCCACGGATCGAACACCCCGCGCACCACCAGCGCCTCATCGGTGGCCACCCCCACCGCGCTGAGCGCCGCGCGGTAACCGGTCGCCCGGTCGTGCACCGAGCTCAGCCCGTCGCTGTCGGAGATCAGCGCGATGCGGCGGTGGCCGCGGGCCAGCAGGTGCTCGGTGGCCACACGCCCGCCCCGTACGTCGTCGAGCACCACCACGTCCGCCGCCTCCAGCCCGCGCGGCACGCGGTCCACGAAGACCATGCGCAGGGTCGTGTGCTCGGCCAGCCAGGCGTGGTCGGCCGCCGAGGGGACCACGATGAGGGAGTCCACGCCCCGCGCGGACATGGACTCGATGAGCATGCGTTCCTTGTCCGGGCTCTCCTCGTACGAGCCGAACACCACGAGGGCTTCGTGCTCGGCCGCGGCCGCCTCCACGGCGGCGGCCAGGCGGGAGTAGAACTCGTTGGAGATGTTCTCCATCACCAGGCCCAGCGTCAGCATGGTCGCGCCCCTGGCGAGGCGGGCGGCGGCCTCGTTGCGGCGGTAGCCGAGCGCGCTGATGGCCGCGTGCACCCGCTGCTGCAGCGAGGCCCGGACGTGGGGCTCCTGGTTGACGACCCGGGAGACGGTCTTCAGGCTCACACCCGCATGCCGGGCCACGTCCGCCATGGTCGGCTTGCGCGCTGTCATAGTCTGCCCCCATGCATGACGAAAGGACCCCCATGGATGACGAATGGATCTGTGGCCGGTTGGGTGAGGACGAGCCTTGGGTGCTGGGCGCGGTCAACCCGCCGGTGTTCGAGAACTCGCTGTTCACGTTCGCGACCGCGCAGGCGCTGGGCGAGGCGATCAGGAACGAGGACGAGCGGTACGTCTACTGGCGGGGGACCAACCCTACGGTCGATCTTGCCCAGCGTAAGCTGGCCGCGCTGGAGCGGGGAGAGCGGGCCAAGTGTTTCGGCTCCGGCATGGGCGCCATCTCGGCGACGATCTCGTCGCTCGTCTCGGCCGGCGACCACGTGCTGGTGCTGGGCGCGGTCTACGGGCCGACCACGCAGTTCCTGCGTTACCTGGAGAAGTTCGGCGTCACGCATACGCACGTCGGCGACCTCGCGGAGGGTGACAGCGCTATCAGGGCGGACACCCGCCTACTCTACTTCGAGTCCCCCTCCTACATGGCCTACGCCGTCGTCGACATCGCCGAGGTGACGGGGTGGGCGCGCGAGCGCGGCCTGGTGACGGTGATGGACAACACCTGGTCCACGCCGATCTTCCAGAAGCCGCTGACGATGGGCGTCGACCTGGTCGTGCACTCGTTGTCGAAGTACATCGGCGGGCACAGCGACCTCGTGGGCGGCGTGGTCGTGGGTTCCTCGCGGCTGATCCGGCCGCTGGCCCTGACGGAGTACCAGCTGTACGGGGCCGCCATGTCACCGCACGACGCGGCCAAGGTGATCAAGGGGTTGCGGACCTTGCCCGTGCGGATGGCCGCCCACCAGGAGCGGGGACTGGCGGTGGCGGCGTTCCTGGCCGGCCATCCGGGTGTGCGGGCGGTCAACCACCCGGGGCTTGCGTCGCATCCCGGGCACGCCATCGCCACCCGCCAGATGTCGGGGTTCTCGAGCCTGTTCAGCATCGAGCTGGCGACCGAATCGAGGGAAGAGGTCGCGACGTTTCTCGATAAATTGCGATATTTCAGGATCGGCGTGTCGTGGGGTGGCTTCGAGAGCCTGGTGAACGCACCCGCCCTGTCCACCGAGGAGAGCGTGCGCGCCACCATGGGCATCCCGGTCGGTCTCGTCCGTCTCTCGGTCGGTCTGGAACCCGCGGACACTTTGATCAAGGACCTCGGTCTAGCGCTGGAAGGCATGGGTCGCCTAGCGTGACTGACAGCGCTGTCCAAACCAGCGCTGTCAGAACCACGCGGGAGGCCCCCCATGAGAAAGCCCTTCCTGGCGGCCACGGTCGCCACCACGCTTCTGCTCGCGGGCTGCGGCTCCGGCTCGTCGTCCTCGGGAGAGGTACGGCTGCGCATGATCGAGAGTCTGACCAGCCCCGAACGTACCAAGCTCATCAAGACCCTCATCGCCGACTTCGAGAAGGCCAACCCGGGCGTCACGGTCGAGCTCGTCTCACCGCCGCTCGACAGCGCCGACCAGAAGATCACCCAGATCCTGCAGACCAAGAAGGACCTGGACGTGCTGGAGGTACGCGACCACACGGCCAAGTCCTTCTCCAACAACGGCTGGCTGGCCGAGCTGCCCACCACGGAGTGGCCCGGCTGGTCGGACCTGACCGAGCTGGCCCAGAAGAAGGCCGTCGAGGTCGGGGGCAAGGCATACCTGATCCCGTACGGCTTCTACCAGCGCACGCTCTTCTACCGTACGGACTACGGCATGGCCCAGCCCCCGACGACCTGGGAGGAGCTCTACGAGGCCGGCAAGAAGATGACCTCGGGTGACCGCTTCGGTTACTCGTTCCGGGGCGGCAAGGGCGGCGCGGACTACGCGGTGATGATGATCAGCGCGTACAACGGCGAGGCCCTGAACCCCGAGAAGTCCTTCTACCTGAAGGACAAGCGCACGATCTTCTCCACTCCCGAGGCCGCCCAGGCCATGGAGCTCTACGTCAAGATCTTCAAGGAGGCGTCGCCGCCCGACTCGGTGTCCTGGGGCTACCCCGAGATGGTCCAGGGCTTCACCTCGGGCGTCACCGGCATGCTCATCCAGGACCCGGAAGTGATCAAGACGGTCGAGGACAGCGGGGTCACCGCCTGGTCCACCGCCCCCATCCCCAAGGGCCCCACCGGGTACGCCTTCCAGCCCGTCGGCTACGCCGGCTGGGGCGCCACCTCCTTCACCAAGCACCCGAAGGAGGCGGTCAAGCTCGTGCAGTTCCTGTCGGAGGCCAAGCAGAGCATCGCCTTCGCCAAGGGCAACTCGCTCATCCCCATCTCCAAGCAGGCGCAGAACGACCCGCAGTTCTCGCAGGGCGCGTGGAAGGCGTACCTGCAGGCGCAGCAGGACCCCAAGCAGGTGATCACGATCAGGCCGGTGGACTACCCGGGCTGGAGCCAGTTCCTCGTCGACTCCGACCGCGACGTCCAGGCGCTGATCACCGGCAAGAAGACCGTCGCCGACGTGCTCAAGTCGTGGGACGCCTTCTGGACGGACCAGGCCAAGAAGGTTTCATGAGGACCTTCAACGTCCGGAGGGCCAGATTCATCGCGCTGTGCCTGCTGCCAGGCGTGGTGTTCGTGGCGTTGTTCACGTACTACCCGGTGCTCCGCGGCGCGGTGATGGCCTTCCAGCGGTACAACCTGTTCGACCTCACCTCGACCCCCTTCACCGGCCTGGAGAACTTCCGCGCCGTGCTGGGCGAGGAGCGGTTCTGGACGGCGCTGCGCAACACCGGCACGTGGGTGGTCGTGTCGCTGTTCTTCCAGTTCTTCCTGGGGTTCGGGCTGGCGTTGCTGCTGCGGCGGCATTTCCGCGGGCGCGGCCTCTACCAGGCGTGGGTGTTCTTCCCGTGGGCCATGTCGGGGTTCCTCATCGGGTTGTTGTGGCGGTGGATGTTCAACGGGCAGTTCGGCGTGATCAACGACCTGCTGCTCAAGACGGGGATCATCGACCAGCGCATCGGCTTCCTGGCCTCGCCGGGGTGGGCGATGACGTCGGTGATCGTGGCCAACGTCTGGTACGGCGTGACGTTCTTCGCCATCATGATCATGGCCGCGCTGCAGTCGGTCCCGAAGGAGCTGTACGAGGCGGCGGACGTGGACGGGGCGTCGCGGCTACGGCAGTTCTGGCACGTGACCCTGCCGCACATCCGGACCACGCTGGCACTGATCGTGTTGCTGCGGATCATCTGGATCCTGAATTTTCCGGATCTCATCTATTCGATGACCGGCGGCGGCCCCGCCGGCAGCACCGACATCATCACGACCTTCCTCATCCAGCAGGTCATCGGCGGGGACTACGGCCGGGCCGGCGCGGTCGGCCTGCTGGTCCTCGGCCTGCTGCTGTCCTTCAGCGTCTTCTACCTCAACGCCACGAGATTCGAGAAATCCCGATGAGACGTGTCGCGACGCTCGCCAAGGTGGTCGTGCTGGCCGCCTGGCTGCTGATCACCCTGTTCCCCCTCTACTGGGTCGTCGTCACCTCGCTCAAGCCCAAGCCCGAGATCTTCGCGGTGCCGCTCAAGTACTGGCCGGGCGAGGTGACGTTCGAGCACTACGAGGAGCTGTTCTCCTTCGCCGACTTCGGCACCTACCTGCTCAACAGCCTCATGGTCTCCCTTGTCGCGGCCGGGGCGGTGACGGCCATCGGGGTGCTCGGCGGTTACACCCTGGCCCGCTTCACCTTCCCCGGCCGCGGCGTGCTGATGCTGGCGTTCCTGGTCACCCAGATGATCCCGCTGTTCATCGCGCTCGGCCCGCTCTACCTGCTGATGTCGGATCTCGACCTGCTCAACCGGCTCGCCGGGCTCATGCTCGTGTACGTCGCCATGCTGGTGCCGTTCTCCACGATCATCATGCGCGGCTTCTACGAGCGGGTTCCGGTCGCGCTGGAAGAGGCCGCGCAGGTTGATGGGGCGTCACGGCTCGTGGCCATGGTGCGGGTGGTGATCCCGGTCATGTTGCCGGGGATCGCGGCGACGTTCATCTTCGCGTTCGTCCAATGTTGGAACGAGCTGTTCCTGGCGATCACGTTCATCGACAGCGAGGACGCCAAGACGATCCCGGTGGCCATGAACTCCTTCATCACGCAGTACGACATCGACTGGGGATCCATGGCGGCCGCCACCGTGGTGTCCGTCGTGCCCACGCTCGTGCTGTTCGCCGCCATCCGCCGCTACATCGTCGAAGGGCTGACGGCGGGGGCGGTCAAGGGCTGACCCAGTAGGTGATGTCGCAGAAGCGGGACTCGGCCCGGCCGGACCCGTGGTGGTAGCTGTCCAAGCGGTGGTCAAGCACCTTCGGTCAATGGTCCCGTCCTAGGCGGGCACTACGCGGTCCTCGCCTGCGGGCGCTGCCGCCACGTACGCCGACGGCTCCACCGCCCAGGCGGCCCTGGACCCGGCCAAGGAGCTGCGCTCGCTCACCCTGCCCGCGCTCACCCGCCCGCAGCTCCACCGGTTCTCCCTCTCCCTGCATGCGCCACGGTAGAGGGCCGTAATGGGGTGAAAGGGAAGGCCGACCGCTCATCGCGCTGAATGGACCTTTCGCCGCAGCCCATCCCCAACTAAGCGCCGCACGCCGTCGGCTCAGCGAAGAACCCCGTTACGGGCCTCCACGACGGGTAGGTTGCGCTCTTACGTTGACCGTGATCCGCATCACAGTGGAGGTCCCGTGACGACAAGAGAACATGACGCGTCCGTTTATGAACAAGTCCAGGAGAGCACTGAGTTCCAAGAATTGAAGAAGCGCTTCCGCGCCTGGACGTTCCCGATGACCGTGGCGTTCCTCGCGTGGTACCTGCTGTACGTGGTGATGTCCGGATGGGCGCGCGGCTTCATGGCCGTCAAGGTGCTCGGGGACATCAACATCGGGCTGATCTTCGGCCTGCTGCAGTTCGTGTCCACGTTCCTGATCGCGTGGGCGTACGCGAGGCACGCCGAGAAGAAGCTGGACCCCATCGCCGACAAGCTGCGGCATGAAGTGGAGGAGAAGCTCTAGTGGAGTCGACCACCCTGGGAATGATCCTCTTCCTCGCCTTCGTCGCGGCGACCCTGGGGATCACCTTCTGGGCCAGTCGCCAGACGAAGACGGCCGCCGACTACTACGCGGGCGGCCGCTCGTTCACCGGCGTGCAGAACGGCCTGGCCATCGGCGGCGACTACATGTCCGCCGCCTCCTTCCTGGGCATCGCGGGCATCATCGCGTTGTCCGGCTACGACGGGTTCCTGTACTCGATCGGCTTCCTCGTCGCCTGGCTCGTGGCGCTGCTGCTGGTGGCCGAGCTCATGCGGAACTCCGGCAAGTTCACCATGGCCGACGTGCTGGCGTTCAGGATGAGCCCGCGCCCGGTCCGCACGGCCGCCGGCGTGTCCACGATCGTGGTCAGCATCTTCTACCTGCTGGCGCAGATGGTCGGCGCGGGCGCGCTGGTCGGTCTGCTGCTCGGCATCACCAGCCCGGCGGGCAAGGCGTGGACGATCGTCGGCGTGGGCGCGCTGATGATCGTCTACGTGGTGTTCGGCGGCATGAAGGGCACCACCTGGGTCCAGATCGTCAAGGCCGTGCTGCTGATGGGCGGCGCCGCGCTGGTGACGGTGCTGGTGCTGGGCAAGTTCGGCTTCAACCTGTCGGCGCTGCTCGGCCAGGCCGCCACCACCAGCGGCCCGAAGGCCAACCCCGGCAACTTCCTCATCCCCGGGCTGAAGTACGGCACCGACGCCCAGGGCCTGGCCGGCAAGATCGACCTCATCAGCTTGGGTCTGGCGCTGGTGCTGGGCACGGCGGGCCTGCCCCACATCCTCATCCGCTTCTACACCGTCCCCACCGCCAAGGACGCCCGCAAGTCGGTCCTGTGGGGCATCGGCATCATCGGCACGTTCTACCTGCTGACCCTCGTCCTCGGCTTCGGCGCGGCGGCTCTCGTCGGCAAGGACGCCATCGTGGCGGGCGACAAGGCGGGCAACACCGCGGCGCCCCTGCTGGCCCAGGCCGTCGGCCAGGACATCTTCGGCCCGGTCGGTGGCACGCTCCTGCTGGCGCTCATCGGGGCCGTGGCCTTCGCCACGATCCTGGCCGTGGTCGCCGGGCTCACTCTCGCCTCCTCCTCCAGCTTCTCGCACGACCTGTACGCGCACGTCTTCAAGCGCGGCAATGCGACGGAGCGCCAGGAGGTCGTGGTGGCCCGCATCTCCGCCCTGGTCATCGGCGCCGTCGCGATCGGCCTCGGCATCCTCGCCCAGGGGCAGAACGTGGCGTTCCTCGTGGCGCTGGCGTTCGCCGTGGCGGCGTCCGGCAACCTGCCGGCGATCCTCTACAGCCTGTTCTGGAAGCGGTTCAACACGGCGGGCGCCGTGTCGGCGATCTACGGTGGTCTGATCTCCGCTCTGGTGCTGGTGATCTTCTCGCCGGTGGTGTCCGGTGGGGAGACGGCGCTGTTCAAGACGGCCGACTTCGCCTGGTTCCCGCTGAGCAACCCCGGCATCCTGTCGATCCCGATCGGCTTCCTGTGCGGCTGGCTCGGCACGATCATGAGCAAGGAGTACAACGCCGCCAAGTACGCCGAAATCGAGGTCCGCTCCCTGACCGGGGTTGGCGCGGAGAAGGCCGTAGAACACTGAGTCCCTGCCCCCCATCGAGGCGCCGCCTGCCCTGAGGCGCCTCCCCGCCGAAGGCGTCCCACCCCCGCCCGGGGCGTCTTCCGCGCCGAGGGCCCGGCCTCCTCGCGAGGCCGGGCCCTCCTGCGTATCTCCCACCATTGGTCCCCTGGCGCGGCACCCGCCGGTGCGGCAGCCCACACTTCGGGTGTCTGTATGGCGAGTAGCTCGGCGGTGGGGCTCGGTGCAACGTGTGCGGCGGATCGCCACCGCGCCCTCTGATGCGCCGCCCGTCGACGTGACGCCGCCTTCGTGGCCACGCGTCCAGGCCGAGACGTTGGCTGGGCTCGGGGGACCGGCGCCGGCACGCGGGGAGCGCGGCCTCCGGGCTGGAGACGTCGGTTCACGCTCGTGGTGAGTCAGCGGGGCGGGGCGGAGGCGTGGTGGCCGTGGCGGCCAACGGCGGCGGAGACGGCTGCACCGAACGGGTGTGAGTGACGGTTGCCTGGGAAGGGGGAGCGGGCGTCCCGCACCGTTCGCGATCTTAACGACCACGAAACGCTGTGAAACGAGTGGTTGACGGGATTTCAGCGGTATGGGTACGTTCTCAGATGTGTGAACGTTGCCACACTGGCCTGGCAGCCGCGTGGCCGTCATCAGCATGTCTGATGCTCCGCTTGATCAGTGTGGAGGCGAAACCCCAATGAGATCCCCCCTCGCCCGTTGGTCCGTCCTCTCTGTGTCGCTGGCCCTGGCGCTCACCGCCTGCGCCAAGGGCACAGGCGGCGGCGCGGCGCCGACGCAGTCTCCCGGCCAGTTCAACCCCGGCGCCACGTTCCAAGGCACGATTTCCGTCATGGGCTTCGGTGCGACCGACGAGGTCGGCACGACCCGCGTCGACAAGGCCAAGGCGTCACTCGGCGGCGCGGACGTGAAGCTGATCGAGGGCGACCTCGACATCCAGCAGTTCCTGTCCTCGGTGGCGGCCGGCGACGCGCCGGACATCATCTACGCCAACCGTGACCAGATCGGCACCTTCGCCTCGCGTGGCGCGATCGTGCCGTTAACGGCCTGCATTCAGGGCGAGCAGATCGACACCTCGATGTTCAACAAGAACGCGCTTGCTCAGGTGACGTTCGGCAATGAGATCTGGGGCATCCCCGAGTTCAACCAGGTGCAGATCACCATGGCCAACGCCGAGCTGCTCAAGGAGGCCGGCCTGACCATCGCCGATGTCAACGGGTCGAACTGGGACAAGGTCACTGCGGCGGCCAAGAAGCTGGTCAAGGCGCCGGGCGGCAAGCTCCAGGTGATCGGCTTCGACAGCAAGCTGCCGGAGTTCCTGCCGCTGTGGGCCAAGGCCAACGGCGCCGACCTGCTGTCGGCCGACGGCAAGACCGCCCAGCTCAACAACCCGGCCGTGGTCAAGGCGCTGGAGTTCGCCGTCGGCATCTACGACGCGCAGGGCGGTTTCGCCAAGGTCAAGGCGGTGCGGGACTCGGCCGACTTCTTCGGCAAGGGCAACCAGTTCGCCAAGAACGAGCTGGGCGCCATGCCGATGGAGCAGTGGTACGTCAACGTGCTCAACGACGTCTCGCCCAAGGCGCCGCTCACGTTCGACACCTTCCGCACCCCTCAGGGCCAGCCGCTGGCCTACTCCTCGGGCTCGGCGTGGGCGATCCCGAAGGGCGCCAAGAACGCCGCGGCCGCCTGCCGCTTCGCCAAGACGATGACGCTCGTCGACTCCTGGAAGGCCGCCGCCCAGGCCCGCCTGGACAAGCGCAACCAGGAGAAGAAGCCGTTCACCGGCATCCTCACCGGCAACGTCAAGGCCGACGAGGAGATCCAGAAGATGCTCACCCCGGGCGGCGAGCCGTGGGACTCCGGGGTCAAGGCCTTCTACGAGGCCAACCAGCACACCTTCAGCCTGCCGGCCAACCCGGCGGACGCGGAGTTCAAGAAGGCGTGGCAGGACGCGGTGAACCGGGTGCTCAACGGCCAGGACGAGCCGCAGGCCGCGCTGGACAAGGCGCAGCAGGACGCCCAGGCGGCGCTGGACAAGGCCTGGGCCGGGTGGACGAAGCAAACGAACTGACATGTCCCCGTCCCCTTCCAAGGTCCCGCGCCGGCGGTCCACGCGGTTCGTCGAGACCCGGGCGGCGCTGCTGTTCATCAGCCCCTGGCTCATCGGGTTCTTCATCTTCACCGCGTGGCCGGTCATCAACAGCGCCTACCTGTCGCTGACCGACTACGACGTCATCAACGACCCCAACTTCATCGGCTTCGACAACTACGTGACGCTCTTCGAGGACCCGAAGGTCGGGCTGGCGCTGCGGAACACGTTCATCTTCATGGTGATGTCGGTCCCGACCCAGCTCGTCGTCTCGCTGGGGCTGGCGCTGCTGCTCAACGCCGCCACCCGGGCCAGCGGCTTCTTCCGCACCGCGTTCTTCCTGCCGAAGATGACGCCGCCGGTCGCGGTCGGCATCCTGCTGCTGATGTTGTTCAACGGCCAGAACGGCCTGATCAACAGCTTCCTCGGGATCTTCGGCATCGAGGGGCCCGCCTGGACCACCGACCCCGACTGGGTCAAGCCCGGCCTGGTGCTGATGAGCCTGTGGACCGTCGGGGCCTCGGTGGTCATCATCCTGGCCGCGCTCCGCGGCGTCCCGCAGGAGCTGTACGACTCCGCGCTGGTCGACGGCGCCGGCTGGTGGCGGCGTACGTTGCGCATCACCGTGCCGATGATCAGCCCGACGTTGTTCTTCCTGTTCATCGTGGACAGCATCAACGCGCTGCAGTCCTTCACCGAGGCGTACACCGCGTTCTTCGGCTCCGGCAACACCACCTACAGCAACGACGCGGCGCTGTTCTACGCGATCTACCTGTTCCAGCAGGCCTTCGAGTTCCTGCACATGGGGTACGCCTCCGCGCTGGCCTGGCTCCTGTTCATCGTGATCATGGCGATCACCGTCGTGCAGATCCTGGTGACCAGGCGGTTCGTGCACTACGAAGGGGAGCGGCCGTGAAACGCCGGATCAGGCTGATCCTGACGTGGACCGCGCTGAGCGCGTTCGCCGTCGCGTTCATCTACCCGTTCGTCTGGCTGCTCAGCGCGTCGTTCAAACCGCGCGGCGAGGTGTTCGACCACCGGATCCTGCCCGAGACCTTCACCTTCGACAACTACATCAAGGTGTGGCAGGAGGCGCCGCTGGCGCTCTGGATGTTCAACACGCTGCTGGTGACGGTGCTCGCCGCGGTGGCCGTGACGATCACGAGCGCGATGGTGGCGTGGGGCTTCGCCTACTTCCGCTTCCCCGGCAGGGGAGCGCTGTTCGGCGTGGTGCTGGCCACGATGATGTTGCCGGGCGCGGTCACCATGATCCCGGTGTTCCTCATCTGGAACTCCCTCGGCATGGTCGGCACGCTCACGCCGCTGTGGGCGCAGAACCTGTTCGGCAGCGCCTTCTACATCTTCCTGCTGCGGCAGTTCTTCCTCGGGCTGCCGCGCGAGCCGTTCGAGGCGGCCAAGATCGACGGCGCGAACAACTGGAAGATCTTCACGCGCATCGCGCTGCCGCTGTGCAAGCCGGCGGTCGTGGTGACGCTGCTGTTCGAGTTCCAGGCGGCGTGGACGGACCTGATGCGGCCGCTGATCTACCTGCGCGACTCCTCCACCTTCACGGTGCCGCGCGGGCTGAAGGCGCTGCTCGACCAGTTCGGCTTCGGCGGCGAGTGGCACTGGGAGATCGTCATGACGGCCAGCGTGATCACCACGATCCCGATGATCATCCTGTTCTTCCTCGGCCAGAAGCACTTCGTCAAAGGCATCGCGACGACAGGAAGCAAAGGATGAGCTTTCCCGGCGGATTCCTGTGGGGCGCGGGCACGTCCGCGTACCAGATCGAGGGTCACCACGGGCGCGGCGAGTCCGTGTGGGACGAGTTCTGCCGGCGGCCCGGCGCCATCGAGGGCGGCGGCGACGGCTCCCGGGCCTGCGACTCCTTCCTGCGCTGGCGCGAGGACGTCGAGCTCATCAAGGACCTGGGGCTGGGCGCCTACCGGTTCTCGACCGGCTGGTCGCGGGTCATGCCGGACGGCCGGCGCGCCGATCCGAAGGCGCTCGACCACTACGAGCGGTTCGTGGACGCGCTGCTGGAGGCCGGGGTCGAGCCGGTGCTCACGCTCAACCACTGGGACATGCCCGCGGGGCTGAGCTGGGCACGGCGCTCGACCGTCGAGGCGTTCCGGGTGTATGCCGAGGCGGTCGCCGGGCGGCTGGCCGACCGCGTCGCCTGGTGGATCACCCAGAACGAGCCGTGGATCATCGCGTTGCTCGGCTACCAGCTCGGCCTGCACGCGCCCGGCGTGGCCGACCTCGGCACCGCCGTCAAGGCCGGGCACCACGTGCTGCTCGGCCACGGCGCGGCGGCCGACGTGCTGCGGGCCTACTCTGGGGCGAAGGCGGGCTGCGCGCTCAGCCTCTTCCCCTGCGACCCGGCCACGGACAGCGAGGCCGACTGGGCGGCCGCCGCCGGCTCCGACGGCTACGTCAACCGCTGGTACCTCGACCCGCTGCTCGGCGACGGCTACCCCGCCGACATGCGCGAGCACTGGGAACGGGCGCTCGGCCACAGCCTGGACTTCATCAGGGACGGCGACGAGGCCGCCATCGGCGGCCGCAGCGATTTCCTCGGCATCAACTACTACACGCGCCGGGTCATGGCCGCCGCGCCGCCCAACCCGTTCCCGTGGCGGGTCGTCGGGCCCAGCGGCGACGTGGCCAGGACCGACGAGGGCTGGGAGATCAACGCGGACGCGCTGCGCGACCTGCTGATCGGGCTGAGCCGCCGCTTCCCCGGCACCCCGCTGATGATCACCGAGAACGGCGGCGTCTTCGGCGACGCCCCCACCCACGACGGCCTGGTCCACGACAACCGCAGGATCGCCTACCTCCGCGACCACGTCGAAGCCGTCCGGGCGGCCCTTGCCGCGGGCGCCGACGTGCGCGGCTACCTCCATTGGTCGCTCATGGACAACTTCGAGTGGGCGCTGGGCTACCGGCCCAGGTTCGGGCTGGTCCACGTCGACTACGCGACCGGCGTCCGGACCATCAAGGATTCCGGGCGATACTACGCCCAGCTCATCGCAGGGGGCGGCACCGCTCCCGACCTGCCCAGGATCGAGGCTTTCGGCTAAGACATGCGCATCACCACCACCGACCAGGCCCATCACCTGGACAGCGGGCACTACCGGCTGACCGTCTCCCGTACCGACCCCAGCGCCGAGCTGGAAGGCTGGATGACGCTCAGCCTCCTCGCCTCCGTCGGCACCGCGAACGGGCGGGACGAGACGTACGAGACACTCCCACCCGTGCTCGTCCAGCGCGGCAACGTGGCGATCTTCGACTTTCCGCAGCGCACCACCGAGTGGGAGACGAAGACCGTCCGGCTGACCTGCACCCCCGAGACGATCGCGCTGGAGGTGCGGGTCGAGGGCGACGGCGTGCTCGGCGACGTGACGCTGATGGGCGGGCGGGCCGTGCTCAACAGCCGCGCGGCCGGCACGTTCCGCAGCGGGCTGCACGCCCGCGGCGTCTTCAACCCCACCCCCACCCACCCCGTGCAGGTCGTGCGGCCGGTGTCCGTGCCGCTCGCGCTCACCGTGATCGGCGACGCCTCGCCGGGCCGGCTGCACGCCGTCTTCTCGCCGCCGCCGCTGGTCCTGGCCTTCACCAAGGAGGAGCCGGACGGCGCCACCGCCGTGCCCGACGGGCCGTGGCTGGGGGCCTCGGTACGCGCCGGGATCACCGACCTGACCTTCACCGAGCTCGCGTACGAGCCGCTGGACGGCGGGATGTTGCTGCGGTTCGACTACGAGTGCCACACGGTGGTGCGCGGCTCGTGGACCTCGCCCGCGGTCGTCTTCCGCACCGCGTCCTCCCCTTGGGAGGCGATCGCGCAGCACCGCGACGACCTGGTCGCGCACGGCCTCGCGCCCGCCGGGCCGGTTCACGAGCAGCACGCCTGGTGGAGCGAGCCGATCTTCTGCGGCTGGGGCGCACAGTGCGCCGGAGCTCGACTGGCCGACGGCCGGTCGCCGGTGGAGCTGTCCAGGCAGGACCTCTACGACGAGTGGTTGTCCCGGCTCGAACACCACGGCATCGTCCCGGGGACCATCGTCATCGACGACCGCTGGCAGCTGACGTACGGGGACATGGAGCCGGACCCGGCGAAATGGCCGGCGCTGCGCGAGTGGATCGCGGCCAGGCAGGCGCGCGGGCAGCGGGTGCTGCTGTGGTGGCGGGCCTGGTCGGCCGACGGGCTGCCGGCCGAGGAGTGCGTGCTCGACGCCGGCGGGCGGGCCGTGGCCGCCGACCCGTCGAACCCCGCCTACCGCCTCCGCGTCCAGCGGATCATGGAACGGCTGCTGGGCGACCTCGGGGCGGACGGATTCAAGATCGACTTCACGCAGTGGTTCCCCAGCGGGTCGCATCTGAAGTCGTACGGCTCGACCTGGGGCCTGGCCCTCCTGCACGAGCTGCTCGCCACCATGTACGACGCCGCCAAACGCGTCAAGCCCGATGCCCTGATGGTCACCCACACGCCGCATCCCGCATTCGGGGACGTCACCGACATGGTCCGGCTCAACGACGTGCTCGAGTACGACGCCCGTGGCGAGCCCGTGCCGGCCGTCGACCAGCTCCGCTTCCGCCACGCGGTCGCCGCCCACGCCATGCCGGGCCACCTGATCGACACCGATCAGTGGCCGATGCCCGGCAAGGCGGACTGGCTGGCCTACGCCGAGGCGCAGCCCTCGCTCGGCGTGCCCGCGCTGTACTACGCCGAGCGCATCGACAACTCCCTGGAGGAGATCACCGGAGCGGACCTCGAGCTGGTCGCGAGGTGGTGGCGGCGATGAGGCAGGCCGAGGTCGTGGTGTACGGCGCCACGTCCGCGGGCGTGTGCGCCGCCGTCGCCGCCGCCCGGCTCGGCCTCGACACCGTGCTGCTCGAACCGGGGCGGCACGTGGGCGGCATGACCTCCGGGGGGCTCGGCTACACCGACATCGGCGACCCGCGGGTGCTCGGCGGGATGGCGGCGGAGTTCCGCCAGGCCGTCGCGGACGCGTACGGCGTCGCGCCCGGCCACTACGCAGGGCCCGAGCCGCACGTCGCCGAGGAGATCTTCCTGTCGTGGCTGGAGCGGGCCGGGGTGGAGGTCGCGTTCGACGCGCCGCTGCGCACGGTGGTCACCAGCGGCGACCGCATCTTCTCCGCCGCCACCCGCCAAGGAGACTTCGGCGGGGGCGTCTTCGTGGACGCGAGCTACGAGGGCGATCTGCTGGCCGCCGCCGGCGTCGGCTATCGCGTCGGGCGGGAGGACCGGAGGCTGCACGGGGAGACCTTCGCCGGGCGGCGCGAGGTCGTGCCCGGCATGCACGGCTTCCCGCCGTGGATCTCCCCGTTCCGCGCGGACGGCTCCCTCCTCCCGCAGATCGCCGACGGGCCGATGGCCGAGGTGGGGGAGGGTGACGGCGGCGTCATGTCGTACGGCTACCGCGTCTGCATGACCACCGCGCCCGATCGCGTCCCGTTCGAGCGGCGGCCCGGTTACGACGAGGAACACTGGGAGCTCGGGCGGCGGCTGTTCCGGCACTGGCGGGAGCAGGGCGTCGAGCCCCGCGCCGGGCGGCTCGTCGGGCTGGAGCCGAACCTGCCCAACGGCAAGTGCGACGGCA
Source organism: Nonomuraea polychroma (assembly GCF_004011505.1). Classification (NCBI taxonomy): domain Bacteria; kingdom Bacillati; phylum Actinomycetota; class Actinomycetes; order Streptosporangiales; family Streptosporangiaceae; genus Nonomuraea; species Nonomuraea polychroma. Next base: position 5,902,211 of record NZ_SAUN01000001.1, on the reverse strand, counting down.
ACTCGCTGGGGCCGTTCTCGCTCAGCGTGCTCGACCGGTCCGCGTGGGCCTACCCGGACGCCGGTCCCGCCGAGCGCGAGCGTATCCGGCTGCGCCACCTGCACCACGCCCAGGATCTGCTGTACTTCCTGTCCCATGATCCGGAGGTGCCCGAGAGCGTGCGGGCCGAGCTGGGACGGTGGGGGCTGCCCGCCGACGAGTTCGCCGACACCGGGCACCTGCCCCATCAGCTGTACGTCCGGGAGGCGCGGCGCATGCTGGGCGAGAAACATCTCACCGAGCACGACCTCGTGCGCAGCCGCCCGCAGGAGGACGTGATCGCGATGGGGTCGTACCACCTCGACATCCGCGAGGTGCAGCGGACCTGGCGGTGGGTGTACGAGCACCCGGACCCGGTGCCGATGGTGGTCACCGAGGGGTATCTGTCGGTGGGGGTTCCTCCGTACCAGATCCCGTACGGCGCGATCGTGCCGCGGCGCGAGGAATGCGCCAACCTGCTGGTGCCGGTGTGCGTGTCGGCGTCGCACGTGGCGTTCTCGTCGGTCCGGATGGAGGTGCAGTACCAGATGCTGGGCCACGCGGCGGGGGTGGCCCGCCCCCTTGCAGGCGGCCGGGAGCGAGAAGGCAGTGCAGGACGTGGACGTGGCGTCGTTGCAGGACGCGCTGTCCGCCGCCGGCCAGGTGCTGGCTCTTTAGGGCCAGGCGCCGGCCGCCTCAGGCCTTGGCGGCCCGCTCCAGAACCGCCCGCACGAACGGCGGGATCACGCCGCGCAGCACGTTGGCCTCGTGCGCCTCGGCCTGGGCGAGCGCCCGCTCGGCGGCGCCGGCCGAGCCCGCGGCGGCGCCGCCTGCCAGCAGTTCGAGTGCGGCCAGGCCCGCGGCGCCCATGTCCTTGGCGGCGGCCACCCAGCGGGCCAGCTCCCTGGCGATCGGCCCCGGCACGTCCGTCGGCAGCTCAGCCAGCCGGGCCAGCTCGGCCCGCAGCCGGTCGACGCCATCCCCGGCGAGGGCGGAGGCGCACAGGGCGGTCAGGGCCGGGCTCTGGTTGTCGCCCGGCGGCCACGACGAGCACGCCTCCACCAGCGGCAGCAGCTCGGCCGCACCCTCCAGCAGCCGTACCGCGCGCTGGTGGGAACGGGCCGGATCGTAGGCCGCCAGATGCCAGGCGTAGTCGGCCACCGTCGCCAGCGCGATCTGCGACGCCGCCGCCTCCACCATCGGGTTGGCCGTGATCCCCGCCAGCGGCACGCCGTCGAGCTCGGTCGCCCGCCCGGCCAGCGGCCCGAGGAAGACCCGGGCGAAGTCGAAGTCGTTGACCGGGAAGTTGTCCCACAACGCCACCCGGTGCCCGTAGGAGGCCGCTGCCGCCGTCATGTCGTAGGCCGTGATCTCGCCGACCACGATGTCGGAGCCGGTCCACCAGACGAGCACGTCCGGCGGCAGCTCCTCGGCCAGCCGGTCCCGATAAGGTGTCCGCGCCGTCCCCGCGTAGTCCGTCGGCACCATGGTCAGGGGCCGCTGCGCGCCGCGGGGCGCCAGGAACTCCTCGGCGAAGTCGCGGCAGACCGCCGCGTGGGCGCTCGCGCTCGCGCCCTCCGCCGTGCCGAACGCCGCCCGGTCCGGCTCGTGCCGCAGCTCCGGCGGGATGTCGTCGAAGAGCAGCGCGAAATCGCGTACTCCTGCCTGCCATACCTGCTCGGCCTTCGCTCTTAGCGCCGCACGCTCCGCGGGGTCGCTGTAGACCATCGACAGGCCGGGGCTCACCGCGAACACTAACCGCACGTGCTGGGCCGCCGCCTCCGTGACCAGCTCGGCCAGCCGCGCCAGCTCCTCCTCCGGGTACGGCTCGCGCCACCGCTCCCGATGGTAGGGGTCGTCCTTGGGCGCGTACACGTAGGTGTTGAGCTTGTGCCTGCCGGAGAACCGCAGGTGCTCCATACGGTCGGCGTGGGTCCACGGGGTGCCGTAGAAGCCCTCGATGGTGCCCCGGAGCGGCAGGTCCGGCCAGTCGCGCACGTCGCACTCCGGCACGCACACGTCGTGCTCGGCGCACGGGGCGGCGGCCATGGCGATCAGCGTCTGTGCCCCGTAGAAGGCGCCCGCCGGATCGGCCCCGACGATCAGCACGCCGGCGTCGCCGACGGTGAGCGTGTAGCCCTCGGCAGGCACCTCCGCCCCCTCATCGACCCGCACCTCCACCTGGACCGCACGACCCATGGGCAGGTCCTCCGCCCGCGACCCGCCGGCGGTCCTGGCGTTCGCCTGCGATGCGTCCGTGGCCTCGCCGTCCGGCCCGAGGGGTGCCGCAGCGCGTCGCGCCGGCCTTGCGAGGGCCGTGGCGTCGTCCTTCGGCCGGGGCACGCCCGCCGCCTGGGCCTCCGGCCCCGACGCTCTCGTCGCGTCGCCTTCCGGGCTGAGGGGCGTCGGTGCGGACGGTTCCGTCGGGCTTGCGGGCGCGGAAGACGCGGTCGTGCGGTGGGTCGGCGACGCGACCGGCGGTGTGCCGGGAGGGACGACGGTCTCCTCCGAAAGGGCGCTCGGAACGGTGGCGGATGTATTCGGTGGGGCCGCCGGCGGCTCGGTCAGAGGGGTGGCGGCGAGCGGGCCGCTGGGCCGGGCAGAGGGGGTGAGGGCGGTGCGGAGTGCGGTGAGCGCGGTGCCGGCGGTGGTGGAGCCCTGGATCCGGCACCCGGTCAGATCGACATGTGAACTGCCGATTATGGCCTTTTTCGGACAGGGATTAATCCACGCCAGAGCATCCATTGTGGGAACGATACCGGATAGAATCGCGCCTCGTGAGCAGTGATGTGACCGAAGTTGTGCCCGGGGTGTTCCGCATTGCGGACACCTGCCACGTTTACGTCGTGGCGGCCCCCGCGCAGGCGGGGGAGGAGCGCACCGGGATCGCGATCGACTTCGGTTCCGGCCGCGTGCTCGACCTCCTGGACGAGATGGGGATCGACCGCCTCACCCACGTCCTCATGACCCACCACCACCGTGATCAGGCCCAGGGCCTGGCCAGGGCGGTCGGCGCGGGCATCCCCATCCATGTCCCGCCGGTGGAGCTCGACCTGTTCGAGAAGGTCGGCGAGATGTGGTCGGGTCGGCAGCTCAGCAACGACTACGACCTGCGTGACGACAGGTTCTCGTTGCTCGACCCCGTGCCGGTGGCCGGCGTCGTGCCCGAATACCGGACGGCCACGTACGGCGGCGTGGAGGTGCGCGTGCTGCCCACCCCAGGGCACACCCCCGGCTCCGTGACCTACATCGTCGGCGACGTCGCCTTCACCGGCGACCTCATCTACGCCCCCGGCAAGGTGTGGTCGCTGGCCGCGACCCAGTGGTCGTACACCGAGAACGAGGGCCCGGCCATGATCGTCCTGAGCTGCGAACTCCTCCAGCGGGAGGAGCTCAAGGCGTTACTGCCGTCGCACGGCGAGCCGATGACCGACCCGGACGACGCACTCCGGCAGCTCTCCCAGTCCATGCAGCGGTACGTGAACTTCCGCCGCCCCCACCCCTGGGACGTGCGCGGACTCCTCCACAACCCGTTCGTCGAGGTGACCTCCCACCTGCTGATGAACAAGAGCGCCAATTCCCACAGCTACGTCCTGCTGTCGGAGTCCGGCGCCGCCATGATCTTCGACTTCGGCTACGACATGTCCACCGGTCTGGTGCACAACACCTCACGCGCGGCCCGCCGCCCCTGGCTGGCCTCGCTCCCCGCCCTCCGCGAGCACTACGGCGTCACCAGCATCGAGGTCGCCCTCCCCACCCACTACCACGACGACCACGTGGCGGGCATGCCGCTGCTGCGCGACGTCGAGGGCACGGAGATCTGGACCCCGTCCCACATGGCGCCCATCCTGGCCGCGCCGCTCCACCACGATCTGCCCTGCCAGTGGTTCGACCCCATTCCCTCCGACCGGGTGCTCGAGCTGGGGGAGACCGTGCGGTGGCGGGAGTACGAGATCACGGTGCACGACCTGCCGGGGCACACGTTGTTCGCGGCGGCGTACGAGTTCCAGGTGGACGGCCACCGCGTGCTCGTCACCGGCGACCAGCAGGACGGCATGGGCATCCCCGGGGAACGCCAGGAGAGCCTGAACTTCCAGTACAAGAACAGATTCAGGATCGAGGACTATCGCAAGAGCGCCGCGCTCTACCGGCGCCTGCGCCCCGACCTCATGGTCAGCGGCCACTGGCGCCCCCGCTGGGTGGACGACGACTATCTCCACATGCTGACCGAACGCGGCGAGGAACTCATCGCCCTCCACTACGACCTGCTCCCGCTGGACCACCTGGACCTGGGGGCGGACGGGGTGCTGTGCCGCCTGACGCCTTACTACACGAGCGTTCCCGCGGGGGGCGAGCTGGTGCTCACGGCCACCGTGCGCAACCCGTTCCCCGACAAGGTCGTGGCCACCATCGAGCCGGTCGTTCCCCCAGGTTGGGAGCGGGAGCAAGGGGCCCTGACGCTAAGGCTGCCCGGAGGGGGTATGGAGCAGGTGCACCTCCGTCTCGGCGCCGACGTCGTGCCGCGACGCCGCGTTCGCCTGGCAGTCGACTTGACCATCGGCGATCTGCGCCTCGGGCAGCACGCCGAGGCGCTGGTCGACGTGGTCGGGGAAGGGATTCGATGACCATAGAGCGGCGTACCCCCCTCAGCCGTTCCAGGAGGCCCACGATCAAGGACGTGGCGGAGGCCGCCGGAGTCTCCCGCTCCACCGTCTCCCGCGCGCTGACCGGCCGCGGGTACGCCGCCAGCGACGTGCGCGAGCGCGTCCTGCGGGCCGCCGCCGAGCTCGGATACGTGCCCGATGTCATGGCCCGCACGCTCAAGCAGCAAGTGAGCAGGTCGGTCGGGGTGCTGGTGAGCGACCTGCGCAACCCGTTCTACGCGGAGCTGGCGGCCGGGGCCAGCAGGGAGGCCCGCGAGCGCGGGTACACCATGGTGCTGGCGGACACGAGCCTGTCGGCCGAGGCGGAGAGCGAGGCGGCCGAGGCGCTCGTCGCGCTCAGGGTGGCGGGCGTGGTGGTGACGCCCAACTCCCCGGCCGTGTCCACCTACCTCGCTTCGCACGACATCCCGGTGGTCGAGGTGGACCGGCAGTTCGCGCCCGGCTCGACGGACGGGGTGGTGGTGGGCAACCGCGTCGGCGCCCGCAAGGCCACCGCGCACCTGGTCGAGCTGGGGCACCGCAGGATCGCGCTGTTCATCGACGAGACCGACTGGACCACCGGCTACGAGCGTTACCAGGGTTATCTGGAGGCGCTCGGGGCCGGTGACATCAAGGTGGATCCCGACCTGGTCGTCTCGTCAGGCTGGGACGTGGCAGACTCGCGGCGCCGGGCGCTCGACATGCTCCGCGACCCCGGCCGGCCGACCGCCGTCTTCGCCGCCAACAACGTGCTCGCCGAGGGCGTCTGGCGGGCGATCCGGGAGCTGGGGCTGCGGGTGCCGGAGGACATCAGCCTGGTGGCCTTCGACGACGCGCCGTGGATGAGCATGGTCTCGCCCATGGTCACCGCGGTCTCTCAGGACACGTTCAGCTTGGGCGCGACCGCGGTGCGCAGGCTGAACGAGCGCATCGAGATGCCGGAGTCGGACTCCGTCACGACCGTGCTCAACGTGCACCTCGTAGCCCGCGAATCGACAGCATCACCGCCCATGATCTGACATTTCGCCCATCTCGTGCGTTGACCCCGGGGAAAGGTCGCCCTAGGATCCGCTGTGGGAACGATGTCACAATCCCCTTGACGCGGCATGCGTTCCTGTCGGAGGCCCCCATGGAGCACGTTCCCCCTGTTCTGTCGCTGGACATCGGCGGCACGAAACTCGCCGCAGGCGTCGTCACCGGCGACGGCCGGATCCACGGCTGGCAGATCGCCCCCACCCGCAGGGAGGAGGGCCCCCGCCCAGTCCTGGCCAGGCTGTTCGACCTGGGCAGGAAGGCGATCGCCGAGGCCGGGCTGCCGGAGGTGGCCGCCGTCGGCATCTCCTGCGGAGGACCGCTGGACGCCGCGGCCGGCGTGCTGGAGTGCCCGCCGCACCTGCCCGGCTGGATCGACGTGCCGGTGGGCGCGATGGCGTCCGAGGCGTTCGGCGTGCCGTCGGCCCTTGAGAACGATGCCACAGCCGCCGCACTCGGCGAGTTCCGGTACGGGGCCGGCCGCGGCACCAGCACCATGCTCTACCTGACCATCTCGACAGGCGTCGGCGGCGGCTCCGTCATCGGCGGCCGGCTGCACCGCGGCGCGGCCGGCAACGGGGGCGAGCTCGGGCACGTCATGGTGCGGCCCGGCGGGCGGAGATGCTCGTGCGGGCGGCTGGGCTGCCTGGAGGCCTACGCGTCCGGGACCGCCATCGCCGAGCGTGCGCGTGAGGCGCTGGCCGCGGGGAGAGCCTCCTCTCTCGCCACCATCGACCAGCCGACGGCCGAGGACGTGTCCCGCGCCGCCGCGGACGGGGATCCGCTGGCGGGCGAGATCTGGGACGAGACCACATGGGCTCTGGGAAGCGCGATCACCGACCTGGTGAACGCGTTCGAGCCCGAGCTCGTGGTCCTCGGCGGTGGCGTCACCCGGTCCGGTGCGCGGCTCGTCGACCCCGTGGCCGCCGCGGTCGCCAGGGACGCCATGCCGCCGGCGGCTCGTAGCGTGCGCATCGAGCTCGCGCGGCTGGGGGCGGGCGTGTGTGTGGTGGGTGCCGGGGCCGTCGCCCATGATCTCGTCGCAGGGAGGAACATCCATGCCTGACCAGCCTTCGATCCCCCGACCGACGAGTGCAGTTCCATCCCGGGCGAACGGGCGGGCGTCCCTTGAGGTGGAGGGCGGGTCCGGTGGGGCGTCTGCGGGACCGGCCCGGGCGAACGGGCGGGCGTCCCTTGAGGTGGAGGGCGGGTCCGGCGGACCGTCCGCGGGATCGGTGCGGGGCGTGACGGCGCAGGTGCTGGCGGCGCATGTCGAAGGGCATCTTGCCGCCGCGCGGGGCATGGCGGCGCTGATCCCGGTCGTCGAGGCCGCCGCGGACCTGCTCATCGATACGTTCGCGCGTGGCGGCACTCTCTACACGATGGGCAACGGCGGCAGCGCGGCCGACGCCCAGCACCTCACCGGCGAGTTGATCGGCCACTACAAGCGCGACCGCCGCCCGCTGCCCACGGTGACGCTCACGACCGACGCCACGGTCATGACGTGCATCGCCAACGACTACGCCTACGAGGACGTGTTCGCCCGCCAGGTCGAGGCGCTGGCCGGTCCGGGCGACGTGGTGGCCGCGTTCACCACGAGCGGCAACTCGCCCAACGTCGTCGGCGCGCTCAAGACCGCACAGAGCAAGGGCGCGGTGACGGTACTGTTCGGCGGCAAAGACGGAGGAGCCGCCGCCGAGCACGCCGACCACCTCCTCCTCGCCCCCGCCTCAGAGACACCGCGCATCCAGGAGATCCACACACTGATGCTGCACATGATCAGCGAGAAGGTCGACGCTTGGGCGGCCTCATGAGCAGGCGCCCCGCCCCCATGGCCAACGCCCCCTCCGGCGCCCAGCCGCGCGACCTGCCCCGGGCCCCCCGCCCGGCGGCCACGCCCGACCGCACCCTGCACATGATCGGCAACGCGCACCTCGACCCGGTGTGGCTGTGGCCCTGGCAGGAGGGCTACCAGGAGGCCCGTGCGACGTTCTGGTCGGCCATCCACCGCATGGACGAGTACCCCGACTTCGTCTTCACCTGCGACCAGGTCGTGCTGCTGTCCTGGGTGGAGGAGTCGGACCCGGAGTTGTTCGCCAGGATCCAGGAGAAGGTCGCCGAGGGCCGCTGGGTCATGGCCGGCGGCTGGTGGGTGGAGCCGGACTGCAACATGCCCTCCGGCGAGTCGTTCGTCCGCCAGGGCCTGTACGGGCAGCGCTACCTGAAGGAGAAGTTCGGCATCACCGCGACGGTCGGCATGAACGTCGACCCGTTCGGCCACAACGCCATGCTGCCCGCGATCCTGCGCGGCCAGGGCATGGACTCCTACTGCTTCCTGCGCCCGGGACCGCACGAGAGCGAGCTGCCCGGCACGATGTTCTGGTGGGAGAGCCCCGACGGCAGCCGCGTGCTGGCGTACCGGATCCCGTTCGAATACTGCAGCCCGCCCGGCGAGGTCGCCGGACAGACCGAGAAGGCCCTGGGCCAGCTCGACCGCTCGCTCGGCGACCTGATGATCTTCTACGGGGTGGGCAACCACGGCGGCGGCCCCACCAAGGCCAACATCGAGTCCATCCACCGCTACGACCGGATGGGCACGTTCGGCGAGCTGACCATGTCCTCGCCGCGCCGCTACTTCGACGAGATGGCCAAGCGCCTGGGCGAGCGCGGCCTGGCCGAGCTGCCGGTGTGGCGCGACGACCTGCAGCACCACGCCGCCGGCTGCTACTCCTCGCACTCCGGCGTCAAAGCATGGCAGCGCCGGGCGCAGGCCGCGGTCCTGTCGGCCGAGCGGTGGGCGGCCGTCGCCGGCCACGACGTGCGCGCGGACCTGGAGCGGGCCTGGAAGCAGGTGCTGTTCAACCAGTTCCACGACGTGCTGCCCGGCTCGGCCATCGAGCCCGCCTACGACGACGCCCGCGACCAGCTCGGCGAGGCCGTCGCGATCGCCAAGCGGATCATCACCCGGGCGCACAACGTGATCGCCCGCGACATCCGCATCCCGCAGGAGGACGGCACCCAGCCGGTGGTCGTCTTCAACCCGCACCCGTGGCCGGTCACGACCCGGGTCGAGATGCAGTACGGTCTCGCGCCCACGGGCGTGCAGGTCGTGGACGCGGACGGAGCCGACGTGCCCTGCCAGCGCACCCAGTCGGTCGCCACCACCGACGACAAGGGCCGCGGCGCCACGGTCTTCCAGGCCGAGCTGCCGCCGCTGGGCTACCGCCTCTACCGCCTGCGCCAGGGCGCCCCGGCGGCCCCGAGCGGCCTGTCGTGCAGCGAGACCCACATCGAGAACGACGTGCTGCGCCTGGAGCTCGACCCCGCCACCGGCTGGCTGACCAGCCTGCTCGACAAGCGCACCGGCGTCGACCTGGTGGCCGGGGCGGCCGGCGAGCACACGGTCATCTGCGAGGACCCGACCGACACATGGGGACACCGCGTGGTGTCCTACGACTGGCCGGGCGAGCCGATGGCGGTCACGAACATCGTCCTGCGCGAGCAGGGCCCGCTGCGCGCCCGCATCCGGGTGGAGCGGGAGTGGGGCCGCTCGACGATGGCCGAGGAGTTCATCCTCGGCGCGGGCGGCGACGACGCGGTCGAGGTGCGGGTCACGCTGGACTGGCGGGAGCAGGCGCACCTGATGAAGCTGCGTTTCCCGGTCGCGCTGGAGTCGCCGGCCGCCACCTACGAGATCCCCTTCGGGCACCTCAGCAGGCCGCTCGACGGGGCCGAGGAACCGGCGCAGTCGTGGGTGGATCTGTCGGGGGCCGGCGCCGGCCTCGCCGTCGTGAACAACGCCAAGCACGGCTACGACGTCTCTCCGGCCGGGCCCGGCCGCAGCCCCAGCATCGGCATCACCGCCGTGCGCAGCCCCGTCTACGCCTGGCACGACCCGCGGCTGCTGGACCCGGAAGGGTACTACTCCTACCAGGACCAGGGGACGCAGCGGTTCACGTACCTGCTGGTGCCGCACGCGGGCGACTGGCGGGCCGCCGGGCTCGCGCGGCGCGCCGCGCTGCTCGGCTCCCCGGTGCGCGCCATGCTGGAGAGCTTCCACGACGGCGCGCTGCCCGCCGCCCGCGGCTACCTCGACGACGGCGGCGGCCAGATCATGGTGACCGCGGTGAAGGCGCACGAGGACGCCCCGCGCGACCTCGTCGTCCGCGCCGTCGAGAGCACCGGGCGAGCCGGCGTGGCCACCCTCGACATCCCGCTCGCCCGGGTCCGGCTCACGGCGGACTTCGGCCCGAGCCAGATCCGTACGTTCCGGATCCCGCTCGACGACCCGCTCTCCGCGGTCGAGACGGACCTCGTCGAGCTGACCACCCGCAAGGGCGCGTTCACGGTGGAAGCATGGTGACCATCGCCGACCCCGACGGCGGCGAGCTGGTCGTCGAGGCGCCCGAGCCGGGCACGGTCGCGTGGCGGTGGAGCGAGCGGCCCCGGGGAGCACGGTGCGCTCCAAGGCCAAGAGCGAGAGTCCGGCGGCGGCTGCCGGCCAGCCCGTCAACAGCACGCCATGAAACGTAGATCTTAGGAAGAATCGGGGGTAGCGCGCTGGGCAGGCCGGCAGGGTGCGTCTCTTTTGCCTGGCACACTGCCAGCCGCATCAGCGAGATGGAGATCTCCCTGCGGTAGCCGTTGGTGTCCTCCATCCAGCCCAGCCGATGTACGCACCTCCAGGAGCATCCATTTGAGTGGTGACTCAGTCAATGAGGCTGTCGGACAATGTCCTGGTGACGGAGCGTTGCGTACCGAATAGACCCGGGTTCCGATTTGTGATCGTCGTGCGTCTTGCCGGGTAGGTCGGATTTTCTTACGTTGATCGTCGGATGTTGATCTGCTCCGAGCCCGGCGGAGAGCGTTTGCCACCTGCGGCGGAGAGCGACGGTTGGTGCCCCTGCTGGTGTCTTTCGTTGTGGTTCGGAGTGTGATGGCGCATGCGCCGGATTTCGTCATGGCGTCGTTCAGTTGGAACGCTGCTCGCGCTCGTGGGTATGGCGCCCGGCCTACTGGTAGTGCATGGGCAACCGGTGCTGGCGACGGCCGCCGCGGCGGTGGAGCAGGATGCCGGAGCCTTACCGGAGCTTCCCCAGCAGATGGCCGGCTCGGCCACGGGGCTTGCATCCTTGCTTCCAGCCACGCAGGTGTCTGCGGCTGCTGAGCCTTCGGATGGATGGCGTTCCGAAGTGCGACGGCCCAAGGGTGCGGTGCCGTTGGAGGATCGGACGCCGGATGCGGCATCGGCTGAGGCATCGGGGTCGAAGCGGTTACCTGCCGGGGTGTTGCGGGCGGAGGCGGCCGATGCGTCAGTGCTGGCAGTGCCGAGTTTGGTGGATGTGTACCCGAAGCAGGGGTATCTGGTCGATTCGCTGACGCCGGCGCTGCGGGCCTGGGGGCAGAGCGGCAACGGCAGCTACGCCGTGTCGTACTCGTTCACGATTTGCGATGTCGCGTCGATGTCCGGCACCGGCTGTGCGACGTCGGGCTATGTGGCGGGCAACAAGAACACCTGGACGGTCCCGGCCGGAAAGCTGAGCTGGGGCAAGCAGTACTGGTGGACGGTCACCGTCCGCGACTCCTACGACTTCTCGACCACGACTTCGCCGGTGCTGACGTTCACCACGGGTGTGCGCCAGCCGGCGGTCACCTCGAACCTGGCCAACTCCGGGCTATCAAGACAGGAGTTCGACCAGCAGAACGGTAACTACACCAGCACCTTCACCGACCTGAGAGTGGCCACCGTGGGGCCGCCACTGTCGGTGGTCCGCACCTACAACAGCATGGACCCGCGCACCGACGGCATGTTCGGGCCCGGCTGGTCGACCCGCTGGGACATGAAGATCGTCAAGGAGATGCGGGGCACATCGACGTCGGCGCTGGCGACCTACCCCGACGGGCGTCAGGTGCGGTTCAAGGCCAACGGAGACGGCACCTTCCAGCCGCCGCCCGGCCTGTACGCCACCCTCGCCGAGGAAAGCGGCGGCTGGCGGCTGATGGACAAGGCCTCCACCAGCTACCGCTTCGACACCGCCGGCCGGCTGACGTCGATCACCGACCAGCGCGGCCGCAGCCAGCAGCTGACCTACGACACAGGCGGGAAACTGGCCAAGGTCACCGGTGTCGGCGGCCGGTCGCTGACGTTCACCTGGCAAACCGACCGGGTTGAGTCGATCTCCAGTGATCCGGTCGACGGGGCGGCGCTGCGATGGACCTACGGCTATGAAGGCGGCCGGTTGACGCAGGTGTGCGCGCCGGTGGCGGCCCCGAACTGCACCTCCTACGAGTATGGCAACGGGTCGCTGTATCGCAGCAGCGTGCTCAACTCCGACCCGTTCGGCTACTGGCGGCTCGGCGAGGCGGCCGGTGCCACCAGCGGCGAGGACCTGGGCACCGGCGCCGGCGATCTCACCTATCAGGGCATCACGCTGGGCCAGCCGGGCGCACTGGCCGCCACCACCGACACCGCGGCCACCTTCGCCGCCGGATCGGTGGTCAAGCTGCCCTCCAATACCATCCCGCACCTGGGCGACCAGCTGTCGGTGGAGACCTGGTTCAAGACCACCCAATCCGGTGTGATCATGGCCGCGGGCACCGCCCAGAACGGCAGCGGCCTGGCCCGGGGCGCGATGTTGTACGTGGGCACCGACGGCAAACTGCGCGGCTCCCTGGACGCGGTGACCACCCCGGTCACCTCCACCGGAGCGGTGAACGACGGTCAGTGGCATCACGTGGCGCTGACCGTGGCCGGCCAAGACCAGACGCTGTATCTGGACGGCCAGCAGGTCGGCACCATGACCGGCACGGTCACGAGCTGGCGCACCTACGCCACCTTGGGCAACGGTGTCACCGACCCGGCCAAGTCACCGGCCGTCCCGGCTGCGGTGCAGGCGTTCCCGTTCCAGGGCCAGCTGGATGAGGTGGCGCTGTACGGCAAGCCGCTGACCGCGGCCGAAGTTGCCGGCCACTACGCCGCCCGCACCGGCGCCCCGCACAAGCTCACCAAGACCACCCTGCCGTCCGGGCGGGTGTGGACGGTCAACACCTACGACGCCAAGACCGACCGGATCGCCACCCACGTCGACAGCGACGCAGGCACCTGGAAGATCGGCGACATCGGCATCGAGCAGCAGTCCGGTGAGGCGCAGGTGACGGTGACCGACCCGGACAACAACACCCTCGTCTACCTCTACGACGCCTGGCGCGGTTACCGCATCCGGGGCGAGACCGATCAACTCGGCTACACCATCTGGTACGAGTACGACCAGGCGGGCTTTCTCACGAAGGTGATCGACCGCAACGACATCGCCAACGAGATCTACCAGGACAAGCGCGGCAACACTCTGGGCCGGCAGTACTGCCGGGCGCCGGGGGAGTGCGCGATCGAGTTCTGGACCTACTACCTGAATGCCAGCGACCCGTTCGACCCGCGTAACGACCAGGTGACGGCCTACCGGGACGGCCGCTCGGCCAGTGACACCGACCCCACCTTCGCCACGACGATCGAGTACAACAGCTACGGGGAGCAGACCAAGCAGACCACCCCTGCCACGGCGGACTTCCCGCAGGGCCGCTCAACCAGTATCGCCTACACCGATGGCAGCGAGGCAGCGGTCGGCGGCGGCACCACCCCGGCGGGGTTGGTGAAGAGCAAGACCGACGCGCGCGGCAGCACCTGGCAATACCGCTACACCGCGGCCGGTGACCTGGCCGAGCAGACCAGCCCCGAGGGCCTGGTGGTCAAGCTGGACCACGACGCGCTCGGCCGCATGGTCGCCAGCACGCGCATCTCGCAGGCCGTGCCGGACGGGACGAAGACCACCTTTACCTATGACGGGCGGGGCCGGCTGGTTGCCGGCACTGCCCCGGCGGTGAAGAACGAGATCAGCGGGGTCACGCACACCGCGCAGACCCGCACCACCTACGACCCCGACGGAAACCCGCTGACCGAGACGATCGCCGACCTGACCGGCGGCGAGCCGGATCGGGTGACGACCTTCACCTACGACGCGCACGGCCGCCAGGACTCGCTCACCAACGCCGAGGGCGGCATCGCCCGGCAGGTGTGGAACCACCGCGGCCAGGTCATCCGCACCACCGACGCGCGTGGCACGGTCATCGAGCAGGCCTACAGCAAGCGCGGTGAACTGACCACGAGCACGCTGAAGGGCTGGACCGGCAGCCCGGTCAACCCGCAGCCGGCCACGGACGTGGTGCTGGAAACCCGCGGCTATGACCCGGGTGGGCGGCTGACGTCCATGGTGGACGTGATGGGCCGCAAGTCCACCAACGTGTACTGGATGGACAACCGGCTCAAGCAGCAGATCGCCGACGATGCCAAGCTGAACGGCTCCACCACGCCGCGGGACGTGGTGGTCAAGGCCGAGGAATACGACCCGGCCGGCAACCTGATCGAGCAGATGACCGGCAACGGCACCACCATCACCATCTTCGAATACGACGAGGCAAGCCGGCTCATGGCACAGGTGCTGGACCCGCGCTCGGCCTCCAACCCGAACGGGCTGGAGCGCGTGACCGAGCTCGGCTACGACGCCAACGGCAACGTCACCAAAACCACCCGGACAGCGGCCGGCAGCAGCCGTACCGAGAGCGCCACATACGCCTACAACAAGCTGAATCAGCCGACCCGGCAGACCATCGAAAACGGCGCCCAGGACATCGTGTCCACAACCGACTACAACGATCGTGGTCTGCCCGTTGCCAGCACCGATCCGCGCGGCAACGCCGACGGCGCCAACGCCGCCGACTACACGACCACGGTGCGTTACGACATCCTGGACCGGCTGGTGGAGATCAAGGCGCCGCAGGTGCAGGTCGATAAGAACGGCACCGCCGCCCCGGCCCGCCCGGCCACCCTGGTCGGCTACGACGTGGTGGGCAACACCACGCACCAGCGCGACGCCGAAGGCCGCACCTTCGTCTCCACCTTCGACAAGGCAGGCCGGCTGACCAGCGCCGCTGCGCCGGCATACACGCCGCCGGGCGGCAGTACGATCACGTCGACCGTCCGGCACTCCTACGATGCGGCCGGGCAGCGCAAGACCACTACCGACCCGCGCGGCTACGTCACCTCCTACGACTATGACCAGCTTGGGCGGCAGGTCCGCGTCACCGACCCCGCCCCCGACGGTCAGGCCCCGGGCACCTGGGTGACCGAGTACGACCTGGCCGGGGAGAAGCTGGCCACCGTCGACGCGACCGGTGCGCGCAGCCAGGCCACCTACGACGACCTCGGCCGGCAGATCACCTCCACCCAGATCGAACGCAAGCCCGCCAGCGCGGCGTACACCACAAAGATGGAGTACGACGACGGCGGCCGGCTGGTCAAGCAGACCAGCCCGGACCCAGGTACCGGTGTCAAGGTCACCAGCTTCACGGTCAATGCGGCCGGTGAGACCACGTCGGTCACCGACCCGGCGACCAACAAGACCACCATGGACCACGACCTCGCCGGCCGCCCGGTCAAGATGACCGACCCGAACGGCAACGCCAGCATCGCCGAATACGACCTGGCCGGCCGCAAGACCGTCGCCAAGGACCTCGACGCCACCGGCGCGGTGTTGCGGACCTACGGCTACGGCTACGACCTGGCGGGCAACACGACCAGCGCCACCTCACCTGAAGGCCACGTCACCAAGCAGACCTTCGACGCGCTGAACCGCGCCACCTCGCTCATCGAGCCGGTCTCGGCCAGCGAGTCGATCACCACGAGCTTCGGCTACGACGCCACCGGCGCCCGCACCCGCCTCACCGACGGCCGCGGCAATGCCACCTGGACCGGCTACAACGGCCTCGGGCAGGTGGAAACAGTGACCGAGCCGGCCACCACAGCGCACCCGGATGCGGCCGACCGCACTTGGACCCACATCTACGACGCGGCCGGTAACCAGACGGCCACCGTCCAGCCCGGCGGGGTGCGCATCGACCGTACCTACGACCACCTGGGCCGGCTCACCAAGGAGAGCGGCACCGGGGGCGGCGCCGCGACGGCCGAGCGGACCTTCGGCTACGACCTGGCTGGACGGGCCACCACGGCTGGCGATCTGACGGTGGACTACAACGACCGGAACCTACCGCTGAAGGTCTCGCGCGGCGCCACCCAGGAGACCGCCTACGCCTACGATGCGCTTGGCAATCCCACCCAGCGCATCGACGCGGCCGGCACTGCGACCTTCACCTACGACAACGTCAACCGGCTGAAGACCGTCACCGACCCGGTCACCGCTCGCACCCTGACCTACGGCTACGACCCGGCCAGCCGGCTGAAGACCATCACCGCCACTAGCGGCACGGCCAGCACTCAAACCTTCGACTACGACAACTTGAACCGCGTCACCGGCCAGACGCTGAAGAACGGTTCCGGCACCCAGCTCGCCAAGATCACTTATGGGTGGGACAAGGACGACAACCTCACCACCAAGACCACCACAGGCACCGCCGGCGCGGGCACCAACGCCTACACCTATGACCACGCTGGCAGGATCACCTCCTGGACCGCCCCCGGCGGCACCAGAACCGCGTATGAGTGGGACGCCGCAGGCAACCGTACCAAGGCCGGCGACAAGACCTTCGCCTACGACGAGCGCAACCGGCTGACCAGCGGCGACGGCACCGACTACACCTATACCCCGCGAGGCACGCTGGCCACCGAGACAAAGGCCGGCGCCACCACCAACTACACCTTCGACGCTTTCGACCGGCTGATCGCTGACCGCGACAGCCTCTACAGCTACGACGCCCTCGACCGTGTCGCCTCCCGCATCAGCGGCGGCGCCAAGCAGCTGTTCGCCTACTCCGGTCTGGGCAACGACCTGGCCGCGATCACCGACAGCGGTGGTGCCGTGCAAGCGCAGTACTCCCGCGATGCCGGTGGCGGCCTGCTCGGCCTCAAGGAAGGCAACGGCACTGCAGCCGCGGCGCTGAGCGACCTGCACGGCGACCTGGTGGCCACCTTCACCACCAGCCTGCAGACCTCCACGGCCTATGACCCGTTCGGCACCGTCCTCGCGCAGACCGGCACCAAGACCCAACTGGGCTACCAGGGCGAGTACACCGACCCGGACACCGGCAAGGTCAACATGCACGCCCGCTGGTACCAGCCCGGCACCGGCACCTTCACCAGCCGCGACACCGCCACCCTCACCCCCAGCCCCTCGGTGCAGGCCAACCGCTACACCTACGCCAACGCCTCACCCCTGACCGGAACCGACCCCACCGGCCACGCCACCATCGGCGCGGCCGGCACCACCTGGGACTCGCCCTACACGCCAGGCATCGACTACCAATCGGCCATCGACATCTACGCCCAGCACGGCATCGTCATCGGCGGCGGGAGCAGCAGCGACGGAGGAGGCTATTGCATCGGAAGCTGCTACGGAGGCGGCGGCACGGCGGAGCTTTGCACCACCTGCCTCCTCGCAGGCGAGCTTAATGGCGACGTCGTCCTCGTCATGTCCAAAGATCAAATGAAGTTGAGGGGCCATCTGCCGAACGGAACACAGATCACAGATAGCTTCTGGCGGCTCTCGACGAAGGACATTAATCAGATCATCGAGGTGGCCTATCTCGGGGCAACCGATGCTGAGATCAACATCCTCATTCGATACGCCCAGTATCGCGCGAGGCAGCAATGGATAAAGTCGGGAAGTCCTACACCCGCCATCGGTGGGGGCAACCCGGACCACGGCCAGGGCACCGAATGCCAGAAGGCAATGACCGTCAAGCAATGCTCCGCGATGCTTAAAGCATCGGCAGAACTCGTTATGGCGAAGAAGTTCTACGACCAGTGCGCCGGCAATGCCTTTGGCGACTTGACGGAGTGTAAAAGACTGGTCAAAACGCTGGGGCTGACCGGTAAGCAGGTGCTGGAGCTGTCGCGTAAGAAATTGTGGGAGGGCTTCTGGACTGGTGCCTACGAATTATTCGTAGAGGACTTTAACGCTTGCCTCGAGGGAAGCGTTGGGGGATGCGTGCTCGCTGCAACCAACTTTCTTCCGGGTGGGGCTTTTATTAAGGCAGGCAAGCTGCTTGCCAAATTCCCAACGGTTCAAAAAGCCGTGCAGGCCGCCGCGAACGCGTGCAAGTGGAGCAGCTTTGCGCCGGGAACCCTGGTGCTGATGGCGGACGGCAGCCGTAAACCGATTGAGGACGTACGCGTCGGAGACGAAGTCCTCGCCACCGACCCAACCACCGGGGAGACGGTAGCCAAAAAGGTCACCGCACTGATCAACAGCTCCGGCACGAAGAACCTGATCAAGATCACCATCAGGACGGAGCGCGAAGGGGAAGCCGAGCATAAGTCGGTCATTGCAACGGCCCAGCATCCCTTCTGGGTGCCTTCCCTGCGGAAGTGGATTGATGCCACCTATCTCCAGCCGGGATCATGGCTTCGCACCTCCGTCGGCACGTGGATCCAAGTCACCGATGTGAAGCGTTGGACAGCACCGCAACAGGTATACAACCTGTCTGTCGCCGACATTCATACCTACCATGTTGGCGTCGGGGACGTTAACGTCCTCGTTCACAACACCAACTGCTTTGCACCAGTTAGAATTAAGCCGGGCCAACAAGCAGCTGGTGGCGCCTACGCAATGACCAAGGCCGAGCTTAAATTCGTCAAGGACCTTCTCGCTAAGAAGCCGAACCTCCAGATATTCAGAACTCATGGTAAGAGTTCGATGGGAGACTTCCTCGTGATTGACCCTTCCAACCCGAGAGCGCCCGTCGGATGGGTGGTCGAACTGAAGACCTCTAGTGGAGGCTTCCCTGGCGAGCAGTTTATGAACGCAGATCGTCTCAAGGATCTATATGGCCTGAATCAGCTCAGGAAGGTTGCGGGAACTCCTGAACAAATGCTGGAAGCTCTGAACGTTGGAAGGCGGTCATGGTAGTGATTGTTATTCCTCGCATCCTCAACGAACTCCTGTGTGAAGTCGGAGAATTCGAATCCAAGATCCTCTCACTCAAGTTCGCCGAACGCGCCCTTCGCGCCTGCAGCGATGAACTAAGTTCTACACATCTCGATCTAGCGCTTGCCTATATTGCGACAGCTAGAGAATTTATCGAGGCGCGTGTAGATGTATCTGAGCTGGCAAAATCGCATCACGAGTATTTCTCTGGAAGAGACGGAAGTGACCGAACTTCTGAAGATATCATGTGGGTCGCGGCGATCGCCGTAAACGCGATCGCTCAGCGAGAAATGGAGCAGGCTCACATCATTCACAAGAATCGCTTTAAGCCTAACGTGCTAGACGTGGCAAAGGAGGCTCAAAAAATCGTTGGCCAATGCGCTGCCAAAAGGTCTAATTTTAGCACCGAACAGTCCATCGAAGCTGCGCGGAGAGCTCGATGGGCCGAGGTTAAAGAACAACTTATAGAGCTTATTGGAGTAATTCAATATCCATATGAGCGCGAAACTCGCGACGAAAACCCCTTTATCTAAGCTTCCCGCGCAATGAATGCAGGGCTGATTCCCAGTCGCGTTTGACGGCTACGTTCGGACCGTCCGGGGAGACGGTCTCGTGCCGATCGAAGAGATCGAGATCGGCGACCAGGTGGTCACCGGCTCCGGCGCCGTGCGCACCGTCAGCGCGGTATTCACCCGCGAGGCCGAACGGCTGGAACTGCGCGCGCAGGGCGTGGTGAGCACCGTCACTGCGGAGCACCCGATCTGGGCGCGCCGCAACCGGATCACGGCGGGCGGACTGCGCGCCCGGGAGTCGCAGAGCGCCGATGGGAACGTCGGTCGCCCGGGGCGCCCCGGCCTCAACCGGTTCGAGGCTCCCGAGTTCATCCCGGCCGCAGACCTGCGCCGGGGTGACCAGATCGCACTGCCGCTGCTGGTCGGACCTGAGGTCCACGACGCCTTCCTCGGCGATGATCCGGACGTGGCGCAGGCCCGCGCGTACATCCTCGGTCGCTACCTCGGTGACGGGTGGACCTCTCGCAAGCGCAAAGCCGGGAACGGGCGCGCCGACATGGACGCTTCCTACCTGTGCAGTGCCCACGGCGAGGCCGATCACCTGGAGAAGCAACTCGTCCTCGCCGAGATCGGGTTCAGCCGTCGCGAGTACCCGACCGTCACCCAGTTCGAGTTGCGCTCGGCCGCGCGGGATTGGTTCGCCGAACTGGGCGCGGGTCGCAGCGCCCGCGACAAGCAGGTTCCGGCGTCGGCGATGCACTGGCCAGCCGACCTGCGCGCGGCGCTGCTCGCCGGGTACTGCGACGCTGACGGGCACGAGTCGCAGCGTGGCGGTCAGTCACGGCGAATCTCCGTCAGCACCGTCAGTCGCGCGCTCGCGGTCAGCGTGGCGATGCTGGTGCGCTCACTCGGGCACACCCCTACCTTCAGCGTGCGGAGTTCCGCGAGCGAGTCGTGGGTGGACGGCCGGAAGATCGACGGTGCGTCGGAGTCCTACCGCGTGCAGTGGGCCGTCGACGCCCCCATGAAGCGGCATGCCGAGCACGACGCCGAAGCCGGGATCGTGTGGGTGGACGTGGCGAGCGTAGAGCCGGTCGACGTCGGCGACGTGTATGACGTCACTGTCGACGACCCGGAGCACACTTTCATCGTTGACGGGGTGTTGGTGCACAACTGCGCCCCCAGCGAGACGGTTTACGAGCCGCCGCGAGCTGCGCCTCACCATCCGCTACGACGGGGCCGCGCCGGCCGCCGGCAGGGTACGCGTCAGCAGGTCGGTGCCGGCCGCCGACCCGTGGTGGCTGATCCCCGGCCTGTTCTACGGCGAGAACCGGCCCGCGGCCTGCGAGCGGGTCTTCCCCCGTTTCGAGGCGGGCGCCGACCGACCGGAGGAGATGGTGTCGTCCCGGTGGGGATTCCGCGCCGACCGGGCCGCCACCCCGGCCGTCATGGCGTGGGGCGACGTCTTCGGCGTCGCGTTGATCGCGGACGAGGAGTCGCCGCTCGGTACCACGGGCCTGGCCATCGAGCACTCGGCCGGCCGGGCCACGGTCTCGATGGTGTTCCCGTACCAGGAATATCCGATCACCTACTACGGCTCGGTGCTGCCGCTGCCCGCCCAGGCCGCCACCCACGTCTGGCAGCCCGGCGAGGAACACGAGCTGGACGCCGGTCAAGGACGCCCTGCACGCCCGCACGCTGGGCGAGGCGACGTTGTTCCTGCTGCGGGCGCTGCGGTTGCGGCCGGAGCCCGGCTGGCTGGCCGCCGCCCGCTCCAACCTGGACGCGATGGTCGCCCGCCAGCGCCCCGACGGCAACCTCGGCACGCTGCACCACGCCGCCACCGGCGAGGTGCTGTCCTGGTCGGGGGCCTCCGGCCTGACCTGGGTGGCCGCCCTGGCCGAGGCCGGTGAGGAGCATTACCTGCGCGCGGCCGAGCGGGCGGAGGAGTATTACGCGGCGTTCGTCGACGACGAGTTCGTCTACGGCGCGCCCGAGGACGTGGATTTCGCCCCGACCTCGGAGGACGGCTACGCGGCCGTGATCGCGTACATGGCGCTGCACCGCCGCACGGGCGAGCGCCGCTGGCTCGACCTGGCCCGCCGCGCCCCCGACTCGATGCTCACCTTCCGCTACTCCTACAACGTGCGCTTCCCGCCTCGCAGCCCGCTCGGCGTGTACGGCTTCGCCACTCGCGGCGCCGACCAGGCCTCACCGTCGAACCAGCATGTGCACGCGTACGGGCTGGTGTGCACGGCCGAGCTGATCGAGCTGTCTCAGGCGCTCGGCGATCCCTACTATGCCGAGCGGGCGCACGAGACCCTGGAGTGTTTCCGCCAGCTGCTCCCGGCGGCCGACGGCGACGTCAACGCCTACCGCGGCATGATCACCGAGCGCTACTACCAGACGGACTGCTTCCAGCCGAAGGGCATGTACCTGACATTGTCGCACGCCTGGAGCGCGGGGGTGCTGCTGCTGGCCTGCGAGCAGGTGCTGGCCCGCGATCGCGTCCCTCTGGTGGCCGAGTCCTGATCAGGACGGGACATCCTTGATGAAGACGATTCCGTCGTTGTCACCGAGGTGGGCCGGGTCAAGCGCGAAGTAGCCGTAGTTCGCCGAGATGTCGGTCCGCGGGACCGGCTTCGTGCCCGTCTCGGCGAGGGCGGCGGCCAGCCGGCGGGCGTCGATGAGGTAGCGGTTGTCCGGCAACGTGTACAGCAGCCCCTCCACGGTGTCGGTATGGGGAACGGGGAGCGCCTGGTGCGGCATGGCGCCGAGCGCCGAGGCCACGAAGGCGTACTGGTCGCCCAGGCGGGCGCTGACGATCGCGCCGGCGCTCCACCAGTCCAGCGCCATGTCGGCCAGCTGCCAGGTGCTCTTCTCCCGCTGCAGGTGGCGGTTGTGGGCGTAGATCAGTGTCGGGCCGTACTCGGCGATGGTCTGGAGGTTGCCGGCCATCATCCCGTCACGCAGGCTCATCAGCCGCCACACCCGGGCGGGGGAGTCGTCGGCCATCCAGTAGTGGTAGCGGAGCAGGCCGGTCGCGGTGCGCCCGTACAGGCTCGCCCGCCACCAGTCGTCCCGCGAGGTCGAGGCGATCAGGTGCGGCGCGTACGCGTCGAGCAACGCCACCAGGTCGTCCGCGACCAGGCGGAGCTGCCTGGCCTCGGCGGACTGCCCGATCGACTGGGAGGCGTCCATGGCCGCCGCGGGATTGCTCCATCGCTCGCCCGCCCCGATCAGTCGGTCCAGGTCGTCCGCGGCGCAGGGGAGCAGGCCCGCGTCCAACCAGGCCGCCAGATAGCCGTGCAGCGCGGTCAGCGCCTGCCGGGGATCGGCCGCCCGGGTCATCTCCAGGGGGCCGTCGAACCCGAAGAAGCGCAGCCGCTCCGCGGCCGGCCGGTCCTCGTTGTGCGCCCGCATCCAGCGCACCAGCTCCCGGTTGGCCGGCGACGCGCCGAACCCGTGGCTGAAGCCGCGCTCCATGACCTCGTCGAGCGTCCCCTTGCCGGCCGTGACGTAGTCGTCGACGGCCACGCCCATGAGGCAGTCGCTCTCAAGGGCGAAGGATCGGTAGCCCTCGTGCTCGACGAGATGCCGGAAGATCTCGTTCCGCAGTTCGGGAAGCGCCTCCTCGCCGTGCGTGGGCTCGCCGAGCCCGAGCAGGCGGGGCCGCGCGGGGAGGGTGCGCAGGAGCCTCGTGACGGCGGCGACACCCTCGCCGTCGAGGGAAGACGCGACGTCCTGGACGAGCGGGCCTGTTCTCTTCGATGACGACATGCCTTCTACGGTATCGTTGAACTTTCTGTGTAAACTTTCGCGCGACACCCCCCCGCTCCGGCGGCGGCCTACCTTCAACACGGTGACACATCCATGGCATCCGCTGAGCGGCTGAGGCCGGTGGACCTGGCCCGCGAACACGGCCTGTCCACCCAGGCGATCAGAAACTACGAGCAGGCAGGCATCCTCCCGGACGCCGCCCGCACGCCCCACGGCTATCGCACCTACACCGCGCGGCACGCGCAAGCGCTCCGCGCGTTCCTCGCCCTCGTGCCCGCCCACGGCCACCAGACCGCGACCTCGATCATGCAGGCGGTGAACGGGGGCGGCGTCGAGGAGGCGCTGAAGATCATCGACGAGAGCCACGCCCAGCTCCTCGACGACCGCCGGACCCTCCAGGCC
The DNA here is from genome assembly GCF_004011505.1 of Nonomuraea polychroma. Classification (NCBI taxonomy): domain Bacteria; kingdom Bacillati; phylum Actinomycetota; class Actinomycetes; order Streptosporangiales; family Streptosporangiaceae; genus Nonomuraea; species Nonomuraea polychroma. The sequence continues at coordinate 5,878,892 of NZ_SAUN01000001.1, read as the reverse complement.
GTGGAGAACGCCCTGCGCGACCTGACGCCCGCCGCCCCTCCCGGGCCCGGCGTCACCTTCATCGGGCCGCTGGCCAGGAAACTCGGGATCCGGCCCGCGACGCTGCGCAAATGGGAGCAGGCCGGGCTGGTGCGGCCGCGACGTGACCCGCAGACCGGCTACCGGGTCTACACCGCGGCCGACGTACGGGATGCCCAGCTCGCGCACCAGCTCAGGCGCGGCGGCTACCTGCTGGAGCAGATCGCGCCGCTGATCGAGCAGGTACGCGCGGCGGGCGGGCTGGCGCCGCTGGAGGACGCCCTGCGGGACTGGCGCGGCCGGCTGTCCGCCCGCGGGCGCGCGATGCTGGCCGGTGCCGCAGCACTCGACGCCTATCTTCGCCTCGCCACTGACACGAACGGGAACCCGCTCACGCTGGACTCCGTCTGACCAGCCGCACTGCCAGCAGGGCCAGCCACGCCCATCCGACGGCCACCGCGATCCGCTGGAAGAGCCCGCCGTAGGCGACCAGCGCAGGGTTCTGCGCGAACGCGATGGTGGCCAGCACCATGGCCGTCACGAACGCCGCTCCGCTCACCGCCGAATAGACGGCCCACCCCGCCTCCCGAGTCCGTGCGAACCGTACCGCGAACACCACGCACGCCGCGGCGATCGCGATGAAGCCCGGCAGCGAGAACAGGTCGTGCAACTCCGCGGACAGGCCGCTGTGCTGCGACAACAGATCAGGGGTCCCCGGCGGGTACCCGCTCACCGGGTCGGTGGTGAACACTCCCGCGCCGACCAGCGAGAGCCCCCAGAGTCCCACCAGGGCCGGCCCCCAGAACGCATTCTTGAGCGCCCGCCGCAGTCCCACGGCGAAGGCGATCGTCAGCAGACCCGCGACCACGAAGTTGGCCGCCTGGACCCAGCCGTGCCCGCCCAGCGCGAGCGAGCTGACCGGGTGGCGCAGCGTGTCGTAATGGGCGCGCACGGCGCCCTGGACGAGGAACGTGACGACGAACAGCGGTCCCGCGATGGCCCCGCACAGGAGCAACCGTTTCGTCGTCCGGTCGTTGGGTTCCGCCATCGGCTCCTCGGGAGCCGGGCTGGCCAGTGTGATAGTGCGCATGCTTGTCAGGCTAGATTGACACGAACCTCTTTGTCAATCCAGCCTGACACGGCCCGCTCAGCTCCCGACCGGCTCCGCCCGCAGCTTCGCCGAATGCTTCACCAGCTCGATCAGGACCTCCCTGCTCGAATCCCGTTTCCTGGCGTCGCACATGATGATCGGGATCGACGGGTCGAGCTGGAGCGCCAGACGTACCTCCTCCAGCTCGAACGTCGGCGCCCCCTCGAAACAGTTGACCGCCACCACGAACGGCGTGTGCCGCCGCTCGAAATAGTCCACCGAAGGGAAACAGTCCGCCAGCCGCCGCGTGTCCGCCAGGATCACGGCGCCGAGCGAGCCCTCCGCCAGTTCGTCCCACACGAACCAGAACCGCTCCTGCCCGGGCGTCCCGAACAAATAGAGCACGTAGTCGTTGTTCAGGGTGATCCGGCCGAAGTCCATCGCCACGGTGGTGGTGCGCTTGGCCTCCACCGAGGTGAGGTCGTCCACACCGATGCCCCGGTCGGTGAGCACCTCCTCCGTCCGCAGCGGCCGGGTCTCGGAGACCGCGCCGACCATCGTCGTCTTGCCCGCGCCGAAGCCCCCGGCGATCAGGATCTTGATCGCCGTCGGCAGGCGCGGGCGCTCAGAGCGAGCGAAGACCATCGAGCACCGCCCTGTACATCTTCATGTCACGCATGTCCACCTCAGATTGTGGTTCCTGGGCAGAGACGAGTTCGCGGTCGAACAGGTCGCCGAGCAGCACGCGGATCGTGCCGGCCGGGAGATTCAGGTGCGCGGCGATCTCGGCGACGGACTTGGGCTCGCGGCAGAGCTGGAGTATCCGCAGGTGCTCGGGGTCCAGTCCGGCGTCCGGGCCTGGCGGCGCACCCACCGCCAAGGCCATGGAGATCAGGTCGAACCTGCCGTGTGCCGGCTGGGTCCGGCCGCGTGTGACGACATAGGGCCGGACGATCTCCGGATCGACCCAGTGCTCGTCCGTCGGGCCACCGATGCCTGTCACCGCTCGCTCCTGGCCACGGCCTCGGCGTTGCGGGCGCCCGAGGTGAGGTATTGGCCCACCCGTGCGACCATCATGGCCATCTCGTACGCGACCAGCCCGATGTCGGCGCTCTGCGCGCACAACACGGCCAGGCAGGCACGCTCGCCCGCCGCGGTCACGACGAGGAACTGGTGCCTCCACTCCACGACCGTCTGCCGCACCGCGCCGCCGGAGATGTAGTCCGAGACGCCCTTGGCCAGGCTCTGCAGCCCGGAGGCCACGGCGGACAGATGCTCGCCGTCGGTCCGCTGCAACCCGGCGGACGAGGCCATCAGCAGGCCGTCGGAGGACAGCACGATGGCGTGCTCGGTCTCCTTGACGCGCGCGACGAGGTCGTCGAGGAGCCAGTTGAGGTCGGTGCCCGCGGTGGGGGTCATGGTGCCTCGCCTCCCTGCTGCTCATCCAGCATCTTGGCCGCCTGCGTGCGGCCAAGGCGCGTGCCTGACTGCAGAGATCCCATCATCGCGCGGATCTCCTCCGGCGAACGCTCGTCATCGTCCTCCTCGAGGTCTGGCTGCTTGGGCGTGTCGTCCCGCAGCGCCGGCGCAAGGTTCGCCTGTGGCACGCGGAGCGGCAGCCCCGACGGGGTGAATTCGGCCACGGGCTGCTGCTCCGGTTCAGCTGGCGGCTCTGGTACTGGTTCGGGGGCAGGGACGAGGCCAGGCTTGGCAACGGGCGCGGGGGCAGGTTCGGCAACGGGCGCCGGGCGGGTGGGCTTGAGCGCGCGGACGTTCTCCGCGCCGCGGGGCGCCTCCGCCGTGACGGGACGGGCCACCTCTCCGGCGACGGGGCGGGCCACCGTGGCCACCGCCGTCGGACGGCGCGGCAGCCGCTCCCCGCCGCCGCCCTGAGGCTCCGGCCTGGGGTCGAGCTGGACGAGCTCCTGCGGCAGCAGGACCACGACCGTGGTCCCGCCGTACGGCGAGGCCTTGAGCACCACCTGGATGTCGTGCCGCCTGGCGAGCTGGCTGACCACGTAGAGGCCCAGGCGGGCGGTGCCCGTGATGCGGAACTCCGGCGGGTTCGCGATGCGCTCGTTCGCGGCCTCCAGGTCCTCGGGCTTCATGCCCAGGCCCCGGTCCTCGATCTCGACCACGTACCCGTTGGCCACGAGCTGGCCGGTGACCTGCACGTTCGTGTACGGAGGCGAGAACGACACGGCGTTCTCGATGAGCTCGGCGAGCAGGTGCACGACGTCACCGACGGCCCGGCCGACGAGCACGACCTCGCCCATCGGCAGCAGCGTGACCCGCGTGTAGTCCTCGACCTCGGCCAGCGCGCCGCGCACGACGTCGACCATGGGGACCGAGCGGCGCCACGTGCGGGCCGGGGAGGAACCGGAGAGCACGATGAGGTTCTCCGCGTTGCGCCGCATCCGGATGGCCAGGTGGTCCAGCCGGAAGAGCTCCTTCAGCTCCTCGGGGTCGGTCTCGCGGCGCTCCATCACGTCGAGCACGGTGAGCTGCCGGTGCACCAGGCCCTGAGTCCTGCGGGCCAGGCTGAGCAGGATGTCGCGGATGCTGCGGCGCAGCTCCGCCTGCTCGGCCGCCACCTTGATCGCGGTGCGCTGCACCGTGTTGAACGCCTGGCCCACCTGGCCGATCTCGTCGTCGCCGAAGTCCAGGTCCGGCGCCTCCTTGGCCAGGTCGACCTCCTCGCCGCGACCGATGCGCTCGACGACGCCGGGCAGCCGGTCGTCGGACAGCTCGTGCGCGGCGTCGCGCAGCTTCTGCAGCTGGGCGAAGATCGCGCGGGCCGTGGTGATCGACAGGATGATCGAGGCGATGACCGCGATGAGCCCGAGACCGCCCGCCAGGACCAGTCGGATGATCACGTTGACGGCGACCGGCACGGCCCTGTCGACCACGCGGTCTCCGCCGGCGAGCACCATGGTGTTGAAGTCGTTGAGTGCCCGCCCCGACACCGTCTTCCACTCCTCGGCGCCGAACGGAAGGGCGCCGATGGCCGGACTCTGCTCGGAGATCTGCCGTTCCAGGCCGGCGAGCTGGACGAACGACGAGCCCTTGACCAGCCTGTCGTAGGCGATCCGATCGGATTCGTGCAGCTCCGATGCGGCCTGGTCGGCGACGATGTGCCAGGCGCCCACGGTCTGGGTGAACTCCGCGTGCTCGGCGGGGGACAGCCGTCCTTCGGTGAGCGCGCCGGTGAGCAGCGCGTCCTCTCGGCTGAGGACCTCCCGGGCCCGGCTCAGGGCGGACAGGGCGCGGATCTCCTTGGCGATGGTCTTGTCGTCGAGAGTCGCCACCGCGCCGTAGAGGTTGTAGAACGGGTCGATGACGGTGGCGAAGGCGTCCATGGCCTGGACCCGGTTCAGCCGTCCGGCGTCGACGGCCTGCCGGGTCTGCTGGATCGAGTCGAGGCGGCGGAACACCTCGGCCAGCCGGCGGGCGCCCTCGTCGTCCATCGCCCAGTCGACGACCGTCGCGCCGGCCGACTCCTGGAACGCGGTGATCATGAGGTCTGTCTGCTTGCGCTGGCTGTCCAGCTCCCTGCGGGCGCGCGGCGAGGGGTCGCTCAGCTTGACGACCGAGAAGCGGCGCTCCTTCTGCAGCTCCTCGAGCACCTGCACGCTGGGGTCGACTACGCTTGAGTTCAGCTGGGTGACCCACAGCAAGTTGACACCCTCGCGAAGAGTGACCCACGCAGCGAAGGCCCACAACGCCGCCAGGGAGAGCAGCAGAGCCGTGACTTTGGTCCGCAGTCGTGTATTGCGGAAGCCCATCTATACCCACCCTGTGAATGTCTATCGTGCGCCGCTCGCCCTACAGCACACAGTGGCAACAGACCCTGTCGATCAAGGAACTGTAGCGTACGTCAAAGCACCTCACAAGCAACGGTAATCACTTTGCGCACAAATATCCGATTTTTGACAATATTGGTCAAGAATGCTCAAAATCGATATCATCCGCATGTGAGCGACGCCGCTGCATACTTCGCCATTCACAATGACCTCGTAGATCGCCTCCTAAAGCGCTCGCATCAGTTGGCCGGAGTGCCGGAACAGGACCGGAGCGCCGTCCTGAACGCCGCACTCGACGCCGTGTCCCTGGCGGAGCGTATGCTGCGCCCCCACACCGCATTGTTCGCCGACGGCGACAGCGCGGCCAGCCGGCTCGCCTTCAGCTGCCTGTCCGCCGCCGCCACGTTCCCGCGCGCGGGGCGGGACGAGATCGCCGACCTCGGGGCCCTGACCGCGATCCTGTTCGGCCTCGACGACCTCGCCGACAACGTCGCGGGCCATTCGTCCGACCGCGACGTCGTCGAGCTCTTCGGCCGGCTCGCCGCCATCCTCGAAGGCGAGCCGGCGCCGGCCGATGCCACGGAGCTCGCGGGCCAGGCACTGCACGCCTGGCAGGCCTGGTGCGCGCGTTTTCACGCGCACCCCGGCGCCGCGGCGCACGTGCCGGCCCTGGTGCGGCGGCTCGACCTCGCCGGTGCCGCCATGGCGCGTGAGCGCGTGTGGGCTTCGGGTGGCGAGCCCTGGCCGGCGTACGACGAATACGTCGCGAACGGCCGCATCACGATCCTCTACCCCACCTGGTGGGCGGCCGCCCTGGCGGTCTGCGGCCCGATGCCCGCCGACGTCGCTCACTGGGAATCGATTGCGCCGGCCACCGCCCTCGGCGCGGCGTGCATGCGGCTCGCCAACGACATCAGGACGTTCGAGCGTGAGAGGCACGAGGGCAAGCCGAACTCCGTCCTCATCCTGGAGCGTGCGGGGATGACCATAGAGGCTGCGGTCGAACGGGTCTCCGCGCACATCGCCGAACTCAACACCGCCTTCGCCGCCGCGCTCGCGGAGCTGCCGCCCGAGCTGGCGGACATCGCGGAGGGACAGCGCAGGAGCGTGGCGTTCAACGGCGCCTGGTACATGGCCAGGGACACGCATGCGTACACCGTGCGGGAGTTGGCCAGGGACGTCGACACACATGGCGGCTAGGGCAAGGCGCCGTCCGGCGACGGGCGGCACGCCCGCTCGGCGAGGTGCTGCGCGGTGATCACCGCGGCGCGGGTCACGGCGAGCGGCGTGTACAGGTCCTTGTCGTGCCAGAGCGGAGGATGGTCCTTGCCGGCCGAGCGTGCCAGGTACGCCTGTCCCCGACCGGCGGCCTCCACACAGCGCGGCTCCCATCGGCTCCTGGTCATCAGCAGGGTCTGCATCGCGTACGCGGTCTCCTCGGCGGTGCCCTCCCAGCGTCCCCAGGAGCCGTCCGGCCGCTGGGTGTCCAGCACCCACGCGACCGCCGCGCGTACCGACGCCGCCGACGGCTCCCCGCCGAAGGCGTCAAGCGCCAGGGCGCAGCTGACGGTCGCGTAGTAGGGAGAGGCATGCCACCTGTCGGTCCAGCTGCCGTCGGGCCGCTGCCGCTCCCGGATCCAGGCCGCCAGGTCGCGGATCGCTTGTCCGTAGCGCGGCGCGGCGGTGGGCTTGCGGGCGACGTACTCGCCGAAGGCGTCCAGCACGTGCGCGTTGACGCTGACCGAGACGCCCTGCTCCCCGGGCCAGGTGGAGAAGTGCCCGCCGGAGCGGAAGTGCCACAAGCTGTCGGGCTCGCACGGCACTCCCAGCAGCGCCAGCGCGTACAACGCCACAGCCGTCGTGTCGGCGTCGGCCGGCAGGCCGGACCCCGCGGGCGTGCCCGAGGGGCCGATCGCCGCCCGCAGGTCGGCCGCCATCTCGGGCGGCACGTCGACCGGCACGCCCGCGCGGCCGAGCCAGCTCAGCACCCAGCCCCGCTCGAACATGGTGATCGGCAGCCCGACGGGCACGGGACCGCCGTGGAGCCGGACGATCGCCTCCAGATGGCCGCGGGCCGCTTCGGAGGCCTCACCGTCACTCCGCTCTCTCAGCCAGGCCGCGGTCGCCGCGGGCGAGGCCCCGATCGTCCCGATGGGGGTGGGCCGGATGCCGGGCGCGCCGGAGGCCTCCTCGCCCGCGATCTCCAGGGCGTGCAGCAGCTTCTCCGGGATCTCCATTCCCGACTTGATCCATGACCTGACCAGCCGGAGCGTGTCCTCGCTCATCCCTTCGGGCAACGGCAGCGGCGGGTGCCCCGTGAGATGCGTGATGCGCTGGTTGATGAGGGTCACGAGGGACGGGACGATGTGCTCGATCGCCGGCATGTCCGGCAGCGTGAGCCGTTGGCCCAGCCACGTGGCCAGCATGCGTACGCCGCGCTCTGCCGCGTACGCGAGGTGCCCGCGGTCGGCGCCGTGGTCCGCGCGCGACAGCGCCGACAGGAGGCCTTCGGTGGCGCTCAGCGTGGGCACCAGGCCGTACCCGTCCGGTGCCCCCCACGCGCCGTCCTCCCGCTGGGTGCCGGTCAGGTAGGCGATGCGCGCCTGGTGGCCGGTCAGCCAGGGGGCCAGGGAGACCAGGCGGCCGGTCTCGTAGATCGATGGCGACACCTGCCCCCACGGCCTGAGCATGAGGCTCGTCACCAGCTCGCCGGCCGCCGCGGCGATGCCGGAGGTCATCGCTGTGGTCATGCCCGTGCGTCCCGATCGCGAGGCTCCAGCCGCAGCCAGAGGCTCTCCCTCGGCCGCACGGACGCCCCCGGCACCGGGGTGAGTTTCTGGGGGTTGGTCAACACCTGCCGGTATCGGCTCATCACGTTGGCTATCACCAGCGACGCCTCGATGTAGAACAGATGCTGGCCGAGGCACACGTGCGGGCCCGTGCCGAAGGGGATGAAGGAGTAGCGGTGCCGGAGCTGGTGCTTCTCGCCGGCCCAGCGCTCGGGATCGAACTCCAGCGGGCGCTCCCAGAACTGCGGCAGCCGGTGGGTGGTGTACGGGCTGACCAGCACCTGCGAGCCGGCCTTGATCCGGACGCCCCCGATCTCCGTGTCGGCCACGGTCTGGCGGGGGATGATCCAGGCCGACGGGTAGACGCGTATGAGCTCCTGCAGCACCATGCGGAGGTAGGGCATCTGCGCGACGTGGTGCGGCCGTACGGGGCCGCCGCCCACCACGCGGTCGATCTCGTCCCGCAGCTTGGCGTCCACGTCGGGATGATCGTGCAGCACCGACCACAGCCAGGCCAGCGACATGGCGGTGGTCTCCGAGGACGCGCCGTACATGCTCACCAGGTCGTCCCGCACCTGCCGCACGTCCACCGTCCCGTCCTGTGCTTTCCGGGCCGTGAGCAGCGCGGAGATGATCTCCTTACGGGGCTCCGCCGCGGGGGAGGCCTCCGCGCGGGAATTCTCCTCGATCAGGGAATAGATGATCTCGTCGATCTTCTTCACGGCTCTGAGGAAGGCCCGGTCGCCGGGGACCTTGATGGAGTAAGGCGTGAAGGGGAAGAGCAGCCGGAAGTGGATCGAGGTGGCGCACGTGGCGATCTCGGGCTGCAGCAGGTCGACGGTCTCGCGCGGGATACGGCCACCGAACAGGAGCTTCATGACGGCCTCGTTCACGATGGCGGTCATCTGGTGGCCGCCGCCGTCGATCAGCCGCCCGGTGCGGGCGTGCTCATCGAGTTCCGGCATGCAGCCGGCGACGACGTCGGCCATGTCCTCGGCCAGCGAGTTGATGTATTTGGGGGTGAAGAGGGGCTGCAGGATCTTCCTGGCCGACGCCCAGGCCTCGCCCTCGGCCAGGATGCTCTGGCCGGTCACGCGGTGCAGCGGCCGCCAGAACATGCCCGCGCGCACGAAGTTCGTCCAGTCCGTTTTGAGTACCTGCTCGACGTGGTCAGGATGCGAGATCAGGTACGGGCGGAACGGGCCTAAGTCGAGCCGGACGATCTGGCCGCGGGCCTCGACGCCCATCCTGGCCAGTTCGGTGACCGGGTCTTTCGCGAGCCGCGGGATGGCCTTGTAGAACGGGAGAATCTTCGGGCTGGTCACGGGAGTGTCCGTGGCGTGTGGCATGGCGTCGATCCCCTGATCCTGAGTGCGATATGCAGAAATAAGGGTGTTATGTGAGGTTTTGGCGGGTTTGCGTATTCTCACATGAGGGTCAGATGATGATCGAATAGGGGAGGCGGATGATGGGTGCCCTAAGGGTGGCGTGGATCGCCACGGGTGCCTCCAACTGTGCCTCCGGCGCCATGTCTCACATGACGGACATTTCCTGACAAATGTCAATCTGTGGGTGGATTATCACATGCGGCTGCATGTAGATTCAAGATCGTACCGGGGTAGGAGCGCCAGTTGAATTTCAGCCATCCGGCCGGCGGCCCGCTGGGCGGCGGCGGCGCCATGGAGCGTTGCCGACGCCTGCTCGAACCGGCTCTCCGTGAGGCCGTCTCCGTGCTGCACCCGTGGGGCGCCAGGATGGCCGCGTTCGCGCTGGGCTGGTCGGACGCGGATGGCCGGCCGTACCAAGGGGACGGCGGCAAGGGCGTGCGGCCCGCCATCGCCATGCTCAGCGCCGAGGCGGTCGGGGCCCGGGCCGAGTCGGCGCTGCCGGCGGCGGTCGCGGTGGAGCTGGTGCACGCCTTCTCGCTGGCGCACGACGACATCATCGATCACGACGAGCGGCGCAGGCACCGCGAGGCGCTCTGGAAGGCGTACGGCGTGGGGCCCGCGCTGCTCACCGGCGACGCGCTCCTCGCCCTGGCCGTCCAGCAGCTCGCCGGGGCGCCGGAGGCCATGAAGTTCCTGTCGGCGGCGCTGGTCGAGCTCGTGCACGGGCAGAGCGCCGACATGGCCTTCGAGAACCGGCCCTGGCGCGGGCCCAAAGAGGTCACCATCGGCGAGTACACGGAGATGGCCGCGGGCAAGACCGGCAGCCTGCTGGGAGCCGCCGCGGCGGCCGGCGTCGCCCTGGGCGGCGGCACGCCCGAGATCGCGGACCGGATGTGGACCGTGGGCCGCGACCTCGGCGTGGCCTTCCAGATCGCCGACGACATGCTCGGCATCTGGGGCGATCCCGGCGTCACCGGCAAGCCCGTCCACAACGATCTGCGGCGCGACAAGAAGACGTTGCCGGTCCTCGCCGCCCTCGCCACCGACTCACCGGCCGCCCGCGAGCTGTCGGCGGTGCTCTCGGCCGGCGTCACGGACGAGGAGTCGGTACGGCAGGCCGCCCGCCTCGTCGAGCAGGCCGGCGGCCGCACCGCCGCCCAGGCCATGGCCGACCGGTATGTGTCGGCTGCCTTGGAGGCACTGGACGAATGCCTACCGAACGCCACCGACCTCCGCGCCGTGTGCGCCGGCCTCGTCAACCGCACCCACTGACCCACCGCCGTGCCGCGGGGGCGGCTCGCCTGCAGCCCGGGCACGCCTAGGCGCATGCGGCCGTCGGCCGGTGCGCACGTCCCTTCGCGCACCGGCCTGCCGACCTCGGCATGACGCGGTCAGGGGCGGGAGGCCTCGTCCAGGAGGGTGAGCTCCTCCGCGCTCAGCGTCAGCTCGGCAGCCGTGATCAGGGCCTGCAACTGCTCGACGTTGCGCGCGCTGGCGATCGGCGCCGTGATCGTCGGCTGGGCTTTGAGCCAGGCCAGCGCCACCGAGGCCGGGTGGACCACCCGCTCGGCCGCCACCTTGGTCAGCGCCTCCAAGGTGCGCCGCCCGTGCTCCGTCGCCAGGTATTCGGCCGCCATGCCCGCCCGCGGGCTCTCGACGGTGACGCCCGGCGCGTATTTGCCGGTCAGGAAGCCGCGTGCCAGCCCGAAGTACGGTGTGCTGCCCAGTCCCTCCTTGGCCACCACGTCCCGCAGCTCGCCCTCGTAGTCGCGCTCCACCAGGTTGTACTGCTGCTGCAGCGCGACGTACCTGATCAGCCCCTCCTCGTCGGAGATCTTGAGGGCCTCCGCCAGCCGGGCGGCGCTGTGGTTGGACGCGCCGGCGTACCGGATCTTGCCCTCGCGCACCAGCGCGTCGAAGGCGGCCAGCGACTCCACCATCGGCGTGTCGTGGTCGTCCACGTGCGCCCAGTAGAGGTCGATGTAGTCGGTACGGAGCCGCCGCAGCGAGTCCTCGACGGCCGTGCGGATGGTCGCCGGGGCCAGACCTTGCAGCCCTTCGAGCATGCCGACCTTGGTCGCCAGAACGAGCGAGTCCCGGTTGCGCCGGTGGGCCATCCACTCGCCGATGATCATCTCGGAAGCGGAGTCGCCGGTCGCCCAGTACGGATAGACGTCGGCGGTGTCGATGAAATTGCCGCCGTTCTCGACGTACTCGTCCAGGACCGCGAACGACGTCTCCTTGTCCGCGGTCCAGCCGAAGACATTGGTGCCGAGCGATATCGGGAAAACGGACAGGTCCGTGGTTCCTATTGATCTCATCCCGCCATTATCCGCGCCTCCGATGAGGCGGCTTCGAATGGCACCCCGGGTTACGGAGTTGCCTGGTCAGCATGCCGGTCTCCGGCGGCATGTTCTTTCTCTGGAAAGGAGGAGCGCGCCGGGCCGAAAACGTTGTCGGGCGAGTCCGAAACGTGTGCTCAGTGATCGGCGGCGGACAGGTCGAGGTCGCGCGGCGTCAGCCACCACACCAGCACCGCGCCGGCCAGCATCACCGCCGCGCCCGCCCCACTGGTCACCGCCAGCGAGCCGGTGAACGCCGTCGTCGCCTGCTCCGCGAGCAGCGCGCCCTCCGCACTGAGCCGCAGGCCCTCGGCGCCCAGTCGCGCGCCCTGCGCGCCCAGCTCCGCGGCCACGTCGATCGCGCCGCCCAGCGACTCCCGCGCGATCCCGGCCGCCGGCCCCTCATAGTCCAGCCCGCCGCGGTAGACGGCCGCCGCCACGCTGCCGAGCACGGCCACGCCCAGCGCCCCGCCGAGGTCGTAGCTCGTCTCCTCGATGGCCGCCGCGCTGCCTGACTTCGCCGCGGGCGTACCCGACATGATCACCGCGGAGGCGACCGCCAGCGCGCCGTTCCCGATGCCGATCAGCACCAGCGCGCCCGCCACCGGCCCGTAGTCCAGCGGCGCCGGCGCCAGGAAGAGCAGCAGGAACCCCGCCGCCGTCACCCCCAGGCCGCCTGCCAGCACCGTACGGGCGCCGATCCTGGCTGCCAGCGACGGAGCCAGCGGCGAGGCCACCAGCGCGGCCAGCGCGGCGGGCAGCAGCCGCACGCCCGTCTCCAGCGGCGAGTAGCCCTGCACGAGCTGCATCCACTGCGCGAGCAGCAACAACACCGCCCCCATCGCGATGGCCGTGGCCAGCGCCGTCGCGACCCCCGCCGAGAAGGGGCCGCTGCGGAACAGCCTGAGCTCCAGCAGCGGATCCGGCCTGCGCAGGCAGCGCACCACGAACCAGCCCAGCGTCACCGCCGCGACCGCGGTCGCCACCAGAGTGCTCGCCGCCGCCGGGCCGTACTTGCCGAAGCTCTTGACCGCGTACAGCAACGCCACCATGCCCGCCATCGACAGCACCGTGGCCGGCGCGTCCCAGCGGCCGGGGCCGGGGTTCCTGGACTCGGGCAGCAGCACCAGGCCCGCGCCGATCGCCGCCGCCATGACCGGCACGTTCACCAGGAACGCCGCAGGCCACGTGAAACGCTCCAGCAGCACCCCGGCCAGGATCGGCCCTGACGCGGCGCCCACCGCCGCCATCGCCGACCACACGCCCAGTGCCCTGGCGCGCTCGCCGGGGTCGGGGAACAGGTTGCGGATCATGGACAGGGTGGACGGCATGATCATGGCGCCGCCGACGCCGAGCAGCGCCCGTACCGCGATCACCTCCGCCGGGTCGTCGGCGAGCAGCACGGCCAGCGACGCCAGCCCGAACACCGCGAATCCGGTCAGCAACATCCGCTTGCGGCCCCACCGATCGCCCAGCGCGCTCACCGTGACCAGCAGGCCCGCCAGCACCAGCCCGTACGCGTCCACGATCCACAACAACTCGATCGAGCTGGGCCGCAGGTCCTCCGACATGGCCGGCAGCGCGACGTTGAGCACGGTCATGTCCATGACCACGAGGAGCACACTGACCGACAACACGGCCAGCCCGGCCCAACGACGCCGCGCCGAGAGCGGTGGCGTGGTGACCGTCATGATTCCCTCCGGGGCGCGGCGCCGTGCGTGAACGTGCGCAGGAGCAGCCGGGGGACGTCCCGGCGGGCGATGTCCCCGCGGCGCAGGCCGTCCCGCACGGCCACCAGCAGGCCGTAGACGACGTCGCTGATCCAGCGGACGGGCAGCTCGGCGCTCAGCACGCCCGCGCGCTGGGCGGCGGTGTAGAACGCGATCTCGCGGGCCTCCAGCTCCTCGGCGCGGCGCGACAGCTCGGGGTTGACGGTCAAGGCGTAGTCGGTGAGGCCGAAGCCGTATTCGTCGGCGACCTCGATCAGGCCGGTGAGCAGGTCGTTCAGTGCCTTCTCCAGCGCGTCCCGATCCCCTGAGGCGGTCGCCGCGTCCAGGCCGGCGGCCAGCTGCGCCTGCTCCCACTGGTCGTGGCCGCGGCGGGCCAGGGCCAGCATCAACTCCTCGCGGCTGCTGAACTGCCGGTGCAACGTGGCCCTGCTGATCCCGGCCGCATCGGCGAGCTGCGCCATGGAGGCGGACGGATCCTTGTTGAGGTGCTGGATCGCCGCCGTCATGATCTGCTCCCGGCCCATCGCCATTAGACACCGCCGTATCGTTTGCGACAATTTTGTCTCACATGATACATCGCTGACGCAAACACGCTCTCCTTCGTGGCATGGCGATGCCCCGCACGTGGCGCTATGGTTCGTGCTGTGGTGACGGGTGACGCGCGCACGCGCATCCTGGACGCGGCAGAGGAGCTGTTCGCGGGCTCCGGCTACGAGGCCACCCCGACTGCGGTCATCGCCAGGCTCGCGAAGGTGCCCAAAGGGCTGATCTCCGACTACTTCCCGCGCAAGATCGACGTACTGGTCGCGCTCGTCAACGAGCGCACGCACATCGAAGAGGGACGCGACGTCGACGCGGTCCCCGGCGACCCCGCGGGCACCCTCGCCAGGCTCGCGCGCGGGCTGCCGCTGCGGGCCTCACCGGCGATGCGGCGCATCCTGTTCCGCGAGGCCGACACGCACGGCTCCGTCAAAGAACGGCTCAGCCGCCTCAACGGCGAGCTGATCAGGCGGGCCCGGTTCGCGCTGGAGCTGGCGATGCCCGGGACCCGCGGGGACGCGGCGAGGCTGGAGGTGGCGGCGGCCACGTTCGCCGCCGTCCTGCTCTACCAGGAGAACCTCTGGCAGCTAACGGGACACCAGATCGACCCCGACGCCGTCGCGGAACTCATCGCCCACTCGCTCGTCTAGCAGTTCCTCCAGCGCCGCACGCAGGTGCCGGAGCAGGCCCCAGACGTCGTCCACGCGCTCGGGGCAGGCGACGATGCCGAAGTCGAGCATGCCGTCGTAGGAGAAGCAGGTGATGTTCAGGCCGCCGCTCATGTCGGTCAGGACCGACAGCGGATAGTACGACAACACCCTCCCGCCGCACAGGTACAACGGGAACTGCGGGCCGGGCACGTTGCTGATGATCAGGTTGATCGGTGGGAACGCCATGCCCGCCAACCGGAAGATCGCCGGCGTGGCCAGGGTCGTGACCGGTGCGGGCAGCATCGAGCACAGCTCGCTCAGCCAGGTCGCCGGGGCCAGCGCGAAACGCCGCTTGGCCCGGCTCATGGCCGCGCCGACCGCCTGCAGGCGCTCGTGGGGGTCGGGGACGTTCGTGGGCATGGGGGTGACCATGGCGGAGATCTGGTTGCCGACCACGTCCTTGGCTCCTGCCGTACGGACCGCGACGGGGACGGCCACGATCAGCGGCTCCTCCGGCAGCGCGTCGCGTTCGCGCAGCCACGAGCGCAGAGCCGACGTGCACAAGGCCATGACGATGTCGTTGACGCTCATGCCGTTGGCTTTGGCCACCTTCTTGACGTCCTTGAGCGGCAGTGAGCCGAAGGAGAGGTGGCGGCGGGCGCTGATGGGGCCGTTGAACGGGGTGCGGGGGACGGAGAGACTCGGCAGCTCCGGGCGGTCGGGCCGGTCGCGGACCACCGTCCGCACGGCCTTGGCGATCAGCTTCGCGCCCGGCACGCAGGCCGCCAACGGGATCGCGTCCAGGTCCCCGGCCGCATTGACGAGGGATCGGGCGGCGCGGACGGGGTGAGTGGCGGTGCGGACGACGGCGCCGGCCAGCATGCCGATCAACCCGGGAGCCGCTTCGTCTCTGTCGCCACCGACCGGCCGCAACGGGTCGCGGTCGAGGACGCCACCGGATTGCCCGCCGGACCGGCCGTTGGTGGCGCCGGTGTTGTGCTCGGTGCGCCGGCCGTTGGTGGCGCCGGTCGTGTGCTCGGTGCGCTGGCCATTGATGGTTCCGGTCTTGTGCCCCGTGCGCTGGCCGTCGGTGGCCCCGGCGTTCACGGGGACGGCTTGCGCGGCCAGGTCGCCGTTGACGGACACGGCGCCGGCTGCTGGACCACCGTGTGCCGGTGTGACGTGGGAGGTGGTGCTCGCCTGGGTGTTGACCGGGTGAACCGTCGTGGGCAGCCTGCGGCAGGTGAGGTGGCCGTCCGGGGTGAGGTCGAGGAGCGTGGCCAGGGTCTCCGCGCCCGAGATGCCGTCGATCGCGGCATGGTGCACCTTCGTGTAGATGGCCACCCTCCCGTCCGGCAGCCCATTGATCAGGTGCATCTCCCACAGCGGATGCGCCCGGTCGAGCCTGCGGGCGTGGATCTCCGCCACGGCCTCGGCCAGCTGCCAGTCGTTCCCCGGCTCGGGCAACGTCAGCTCGAACAGATGGTTGCCGATGTCGAAGTCGGGGTCGGGCGCCCAGTACGGATGGTCCAGCCCCAGCGGCACCTCGGCCAGCCGCAGGCTCAGCGCGGGGGACAGGTGAACCCGGTCGAGCAGCAACTCCGCGAGCGCGTCCCGGTCGAGCGACCCGTCCGCCGAGTCGAGGATCGCCAACCCCGCCACGTGCGCGGCGGTCGTCGCCGTCTCGACGTTGAGGAACTGGGCGTCGAGTGCGGTCAGCTGGCGCATCTGCTCTCCTTTTCCCGGCGTATGTGCACAGTCACACAGAGGGATTTCCGGAAGGTTTCCGCGAGAGTCTTTCAGATGAATTCAGCTGCGCCGCACGGCGGCAATGGAAATCTCCAGCTCAGCCCGGATCGGTGACAATTACCTATCCGTGGACAACGTGAATCGGGTGTTGCACGACGGCGTCGAAGTGATAGCCGAACGGATGCCGCGGCGTCATCAGCGGTTGCGTGGCGCCGGTCTCGTCGGTCGCCCTGGCCATGAGCACATACCGCCCCACATGCCGGGGAGCCCACGAGATGTGCCACGGCAGCCAGGCGCTGACCAGGTGATGCCCATGGTGCTCGGCCGCGCGCCAGCTGAAGCCGCCGTCGAAGCTCACCTCCACCCGGACGATCCTGCCCCGGCCCGACCAGGACCGGCCGTGCAGGATGTGCGGCCCGGTGATGGGCAGCGCGGCATTCCAGGCGAGCTCGAAAGCGCTCTTCACGGGCTGCGTGGTGACATCCGCGTAAAAAACCGTGTTCCACGGAGTGAACAGCTTGGTGGTGGAAACTTCAATGTCGCCGAGCCATTTGATGGACGCTATTCCCACCCATCCCGGCACCACCAATCGCACCGGAAATCCGTGATCGGGAGGCAGTGGCTCGCCGTTCATCTCGTACGCCACCAGCACGTCGTCCATGGCCTTGCCGATCGGCAGCGGCCGGCGTACGTGACCGTAATCCTCGAACGGCTCGTCCAGTCCCGTGGGCAGCACGTCCACGGCCTCGGGACGGACGCCGACCTGCTTGAGCAGGTGTTTCAGTGGCACGCCACGCCACCGGGCGACCCCGATCGCGCCCAGCCCCCACTGTGTCCCGGGAGCGGCCTCGTGCTGTTGCGTCCCGTAGAACCGCCGCCCGTTGCCCGCGCATTCGATCGCCAGGTCATACGTCCGCGACGGCATGGCCCTGAGGTCGTCGTAGCCGAACTCGCGCGGCCATCGGATGCCCGCGCCGTGCAGGCGCAACCGCCAGGTCGTGGCGTCGATGAGCGGTGTGGAGGTGTGGTTGCGCACGAAGAACCGGTCGATCGGCGTGTGGTATCCCTGCCCTGACATGGCCTCCCACCGCATCTCGGCACTCGCGCCGTGCAGCCGGAACAGGTGGTCGGGCAGCGGTTTGACGATCGTCGCAGTGGCTTGCTCCATTGATCTCACCTCGTCATCAGGTATTCCCTACCTGTAAACCATTTAATCTCCTCTCGCTTGGCGTCGGCATCCCTCTTCGCCGACCCGAACCCCCCGTATCGCTTCAGGAACGTTCCAACTCCCCTTGGGCTCCCTCTACCCGACCGCCCCACCTGCGGAACCGCCCAGCCAGGCATCGCCGCCCCTCGGCTCGTCCACCGAGGGCTGGGGTCGGCGTCAGACGCCTCACCGCACCCTGGCGAGCGGTCAGGGCGACAGGCGGGCGGCGGGGGTCAGCGGCCCAGGAAGGCCTGGAGACGGTCCAAGGGCCAGGTGTTGATGACATCGTCCGCCGTCAACCACGCCCGCTGCGCGATCCCGATCCCGAACCGCTGATTCGCCAGGTGCGGGATCGCGTGCGAGTCGCTGTCGATCGAGAACTTGACCCCGTGGTGCTTGGCCAGCCGCACCAGATCCGCCGGCAGGTCGGAGCGGTCGGGGAACGAGTCGATCTCCATCGCGGTGCCCGTGCGGGCCGCCGCGCGGAAGACGGCGTCCCAGTCCGCGTCCACGGCCGCCCGCTTGCCGATCTTCCGCGTCGTCGGGTGCCCGATGATGTCGACGTAGGGGTTTTCGCAGGCGGCGATGAAGCGGCGCGTCATCTCGTCCCGCGACATCCCGAAATGGGAGTGCACCGAAGCCACGCACACGTCGAACTCCCGCAGGATCTCCCCGGGCCAGTCCACCGACCCGTCGGGCGCGATGTTGAGCTCGGTGCCGTGCAGCAGCCGCATGTCCGGATATTTCTGCTGGAGCTCGGCCACCCGTCCCCGCTGCTCCAGCGCCTTGTCCAGCGTCATCCGCTGCATCGCCAGGTCCGGCGCGTGGTCGGTGACCGCGTAGTAGGCGTAGCCGCGGGCGTGCCCGGCCGCCACCATGTCCTCCAGCGATGCGATCCCGTCGGTGAGGTTGGTGTGCGTGTGCAGGTCGCCCTTGAGGTCGGACAGCTCCACGAGCACGGGCAGCTCGCCCCGGAGCGCCGCCTTGACCTCGCCGCCGTCCTCCCGCATCGGGGGCGGCACGAACTGCATGCCGAGCGCGGCGTAGATGTCCTCCTCGGACTCGGCGGCGATCACCCGCTCGCCCTCGAACAGTCCGTACTCGGAGAGCTTCCAGCCCTTCTTCACCGCCATCTCCCTGATGGCGACGTTGTGCTCCTTGGAGCCGGTGAAGTATTGCATGGCCGCACCCCACGACGCGGCGGGGACCACGCGCAGGTCCACCTGGATGCCGGACGTGGTGCGGATCGAGGTCTTCTTGTCGCCCGCCGCGATGACCTCGGCGACATAGGGCTGGGCGCGGAACTCCTCCATGATCGACTCGGGCGCGACCGCGAGGATGTCGATGTCGCCGATCGTGTCCTTCATCCGCCGCAGCGATCCCGCGTACGCGACCCGCTCGGCGGGCAGCGACGCCATCACCTGCTCGGCCAGCGACATGGCCACGCCGATGTGCACCCGGCGGCCGGACTGCTCGAGCTGGTCGATGCCCTTGAGCAGGTTGGCCAGGGTCTTGGGGCCGAGGCCCTTGACGCCGTCGAGGCGGCCGGAGCCGATCGCCTCACGCAGCGCGTCGGTGGAGTCGATGCCGTAGTCCTCGAACAGCATGATCGCCGTCTTGGGGCCGAGGGTCGGCACCCGCGTCAGCCTGCGCACCCCATCGGGAACGCGCCCTCGCAGGTCGTCGAGCTGCCGGAAGCTCCCCCGCTGCAGGAACTCCTCCATCTTCTTGGCGATCGCCTCACCCACACCGGGGACGCTGCGCACGTCGACGACCGAGATGTCCTCGGGGAACCCGGCGATGGCCTTGGCCGCCTTCTGATAGCTCCGCACCCGGAAGGCGTCGCCGCCGCAGAGCGCGAACAACTCCGCGTATTCCTGCAGCGCCGACGCCGCCTCCTCATTTGCCCGCATGCCCCAACCCTAGGGGCTCGGACCGACAATCCGGGATGGTCAGAACCGCACCTCACGCGGCCGGTACGGCTCCGCGAGGAACGTCAGCTCCTCCTCCGACAGCGACACGTCCACCGCCGCCACCGCGTCGTCCACGTGCCGGTCCTTCGTGGCCCCGACGATCGGCGCCGTGACGGCCGGCTGGTGCAGCAGCCAGGCCAGCGCGACCTGCGCGGCGGGCAGCCCGCGCTCGGCCGCCACCTGCGCCACCCGGTCGACGATCAGCTTGTCGTTCTCCGGGTCGTACAGGGCGTCGATGCGCTCGTCCGACCCCGCCCTGGTCGTCGTGGCCGCCGCACCGGCCCGGGCCAGCACTCCCCGCGCCAGCGGGCTCCACGGGATCACGCCCACACCCTGGTCGAGGCAAAGCGGCAACATCTCGCGCTCCTCCTCCCGGTAGAGCAGGTTGTAGTGGTTCTGCATGGAGACGAACCTCGTCCACCCGTTGCGCTCGGCCACCTGCTGCGCCTTGGCGAACTGCCAGGCCCACATGCTGGACGCGCCGATGTAGCGGGCCTTGCCCGCCTTGACCACGTCGTGCAGCGCCTCCATGGTCTCCTCGATGGGCGTCTCGTCGTCCCACCGGTGGATCTGGTAGAGGTCCACGTAGTCGGTGCCCAGCCTGTCGAGCGAGGCGTCGATGGAGGCGAGGATGTGCTTGCGGGACAGGCCGCGGTCGTTGACGCCCCTGCTCATCGGGAAGTAGACCTTGGTCGCCAGCACGTAGTCCTCACGCCGGGAGAAGATCCCGCGCAGCACGTTGCCGGTCACGACCTCGCTCTCGCCGCGGCTGTAGACGTCGGCGGTGTCGAAGAACGTCACGCCCGCGTCGGCCGCCCTGCGGACGATCGGCTCGGCCTGGTCCTGCGGCAGCGCCCACTCCTGCCTGGCCGGATCGCCGTAGCTCATCATGCCCAGGCACACCCGCGAGACCTTCAAACCCGTGTCACCAAGTCGTGTGTACTCCATACGGCTCACCATAGGGGGGCCTCACAGGGGCAACGCGGCACGGGGGGCGGTTGTCGGCCGAGGACGTTCAGTGCGGCGTCCGGGGAGTGATCATCGTGACGCCCGGCACCGAGCCGATGGAGGCCAGCGCCTTTCCGGCGTCGGCGAGCCCGATCGTGCGGGTGACGAGCTGGTCGGGATGCAGGACCCCGGCCCTGATCAGCTCCAGCATCGGCGGATAGGCGTGCGCGGCCATGCCATGGCTGCCCAGGAGCCGCAGCTCGTGGCCGATCACCCGGTCCATCGGCACCGGCGTCGCCCCGCCGGGCAGCAGCCCCACCTGGACGTGCCGGCCCCTGCGGCGCAGGCTCTCGATGGAGGCGGCGCACGTCGCCGGACTGCCCAGCGCGTCGATGGACACGTGCGCGCCGCCCCTGGTCAGCTCCCTGACCTGGGCCGCCGCGTCACCGGCCGAGCCGTTGACGAAATGCGTGGCGCCGGCCAGCTCGGCCAGGTGCAGCGCATCCGTGCTGATGTCGACGGCCACCACGCGGGCCCCCGCCGCCGTCGCGATCATCACGGCCGACAGCCCCACACCGCCGCACCCGTGCACCGCCACCCACTCGCCCGGGCGCACCTCGCCCACCTGGGCCACGGCGCGGAACGCGGTGGCGAAGCGGCAGCCCAGCCCGGCGGCCGTGGCATAGGCCATGTCCTCGGGGATCGCGATCAGGTTGACGTCGGCGTGGTCGATGGCGACGTACTCGGCGAAGGAGCCCCAATGGGTGAATCCCGGCTGCGTCTGCCGCTCGCACACCTGCTGGTCGCCGGCGGCGCAGGACGCGCACGTGCCGCAGGCGCAGATGAACGGCACGGTCACGCGCGCCCCCGGCCGCCAGCCGCGTACGTCAGAACCGACGGCCTCGACCACGCCCGCGAACTCGTGCCCCGGCACGTGCGGCAGCGCCTTGATGTCGGGATCGTGCCCCTGCCAGCCGTGCCAGTCCGAGCGGCACAAACCCGTCGCCTCGACCCTGATCACCGCCCCGTGCGGGGCCGGGGCTGGGTCGGACAGCTCGCGCACGTCGAGCTCCCCACCGAAAATGTCAAACGCAACCGCTCGCATCTCATCAGCCTAGCTTTAGAGCACGTTGCCACAGGTCGCGTAGGGCCTGTGGGAACGGGTTCGCCCGCGCATGGATCATTCAGGTCTTGCCGCGAGCGTCAATGGCGACGATGAGAACGAGGTGTGCGAAGTCTCCTTCGGCGCCGTGCACCGCAGCGTTACGCCCGCTCGCCGACCGAGGGCTCGACTGGACGGTTTTCGACGGTTGAGCGGCGGCCGTCCGATCAGCTCATGGTCAGTTGCCGCAGCTCACGAAGGGCCTGGTGCGAGGGGGAGCCGGGTTCGGTGGTGTAGAGCACGAGACGGAGGTCGTCGCGGTCAGGCACCGGCATGACCTGGCAGATCATGTCGATCACGCCGACGAGCGGGTGGGTGACGCGCTTGCGCTGCTCCCTGCGGATCTCGACCTCGTGCCTGGACCACAGTTCGGCGAACTCGGGGCTGAGCGCGAGCATCTCGGCGACCAGCGCCCTCATCCTGCGGTCGTCGGGGTAGCGGCCCAGGGCGGCGCGCAGGTCGGCGACCGAGGCGCGGGCGAAGCGGCCCTTCTCCTCGTCGTTGAGGTGCTCGGCGATGTCGGGGGACATGAAGACCCAGCGGATGACATTCTTGTCCTCGGGCGGGCGGCTGTCGAGGTCGCCCATGAGGACGTTGGCCATGGGGTTCCAGGCGAGGATGTCGTAGCGGGCGTTGAGGACGTAGGTGGGCACCTCCTCCAGGAACGCCAGCAGGTGCAGCACGCTGCCGGGCACGTTCTCCCTGATCGACGGCGCCTCCAGGGGCTGCCCGGCCAGGTCGAACAGATAGGCGCGCTCGTCCTGGGTCAGCATCAGCGCCCTGGCCAGCGCGTTGAGTACCTGCCGCGACGGATGCGGGCCGCGGCCCTGCTCCAGCCGGATGTAGTAGTCGATCGACATGCCGGCCAGCTGCGCGATCTCCTGCCGGCGCAGGCCCGGCGTGCGGCGGCGCTCGCCACTGGGCAGTCCCACGTCGGCCGGGCTGACGCGGGCACGCCTGCTGCGGAGAAACTCTGCGAGTTGGTCGCGGTTCATGCCTTCATCCTGGGTCATGACCGTGCGTTCGTGGGTGGTACTGCCGATCCCAGCTTCCGCAGGTCTCTCCCGCACCTGGTCTGGCCTGGGCGAACGTGGAGGCATGACGAAGATCGCCCTTATCACGGGTGCCAACAAGGGAATCGGCTACGAGATCGCGCGGCTGCTCGCCGAGCAGGGCGTCACCGCGATCGTGGGAGCACGCGACGAGGAGCGCGGGCGGGCCGCGGCCGAGCGGCTCGGGCTGCCGTACGTGCGGGTCGACGTGACCGACGAGGACAGCGTGGGCGCCGCCGCGAAGTGGATCGAGCAGGAGTACGGCACGCTCGACATCCTGGTCAACAACGCCGCGATCTCCGGCGGCCTGGACCAGGTCGTGCCCAGCACCGCCTCGACGCAGGCGCTCAGGGACGTCTACGAGACGAACGTGTTCGGCGTCGTCACCGTGACGAACGCCATGCTGCCGCTGCTGCGCAGGTCGCCGGCCGGCCGGATCGTGAACATGTCGAGCGAGCTCGGCTCGCTGACCATGGCCGCGGCCCCGGACAGCCCCTTCGCGGAAGCCACGTTCCTGGCGTACAACTCTTCCAAGAGCGCGCTCAACATGATCACGGTCCTCTACTCCAGGGAGCTCAAGGACACCCCGATCAAGGTGAACGCCGCCAACCCCGGCTACTGCGCCACCGATCTCAACGCCCACTCCGGTTTCCGCACGGCCGAGCAGGGCGCGGCGATCGCGGTACGGCTGGCCATGCTCGACGAGAGCGGTCCCACCGGTGCGTACATGGAGGACGCGGGAGTGATCCCCTGGTGATGTGTCAAACCTGACGAAGAGGACAGAAGGGGGTGATGGGACGAGATCTGGATAAGGAGCGATTCACCGAGGCGGAGTACGTCCGCTTCGGGGAACGCCTCCAGGAGCAGCTCGGCGTGCTGCGCGAGCTGCTCGATACCCCCGGCTTCGGCGCGGGCCCGGTCACGATCGGGGCCGAGCTGGAGCTGTTCCTCATCGACGAGCGCGGCCGCCCGCTGCCGCGCAACAGCCAGGTGCTGGAGGCTCTCGGCGACCCCCGCGTGGTGCTGGAGCTGGGCCGTTACAACGTCGAGGTCAACCTGACCCCGACGCCGCTGGAGGGCAGGCCGTTCGAGCAGATGAGCGGCGAGGTCCAGGAGACCATGACGAAGGTGGACAGCGCGGTCGAGGGCGGCGGCGCGGTGCCCATCGGCATCCTGCCCACCCTCGGCACCGAGGACTTCACGGTCAACGCCATGAGCGACCAGAACCGTTATCGCGCGTTGAGCAGGGGCATCAGGCGGCTGCGGCTGGAGCCGTTCCTGGTCAAGATCGACGAGCTCGAGCTGTCGGTGGAGGACGTGATACTCGAGGCCGCCAACACCTCCTGGCAGGTGCACATCCGCACGCCGCCCGAGCGTTTCGCCCGGCTGTTCAACGCCGCCCAGCTCGCCATCGGCCCGGTGCTGGCCGCGTGCGGCAACTCGCCGTTCTTCCTGGGCAGGCAGCTGTGGGAAGAGACGCGGATCGCGCTGATGGAGGAGGCCGCCGACGACCGGGACGTGGAGCGGCGCGGGCGCAGGGACGGGCGGGTCACGTTCGGCTCGGACTGGGTGCGCGAGGGCGCGCATGAGTTGTTCCGGCGGTACGTACGCGACTACGAGCCGATCGTGCCCGACCTCCACGACGACGCCGGGCCGCACGAGGTGCCCGAGCTCCGGCTGCACCAGGGCACGATCTGGCAGTGGAACCGGCCCGTCTACGACCCGGCCGAGGGCGGGCACCTGCGGATCGAGATGCGGGCGCTGCCGGCCGGGCCCTCCTGCGCGGACATGGCCGCCAACACGGCGTTCCTGCTGGGGCTGACGTTGTCGCAGGCCGAGCGGGACCTGACCGGTTACCGGTTCGCGGAGGCGTACCAGAACTTCTACCGGGCCGCCATGCACGGGCTGGACGCCAAGCTGTCCTGGCCGGGCGCGGACGGCGAGTTCGGGGCCGCCGACCTGGTGCTCACCCTGCTGCCCGAGGCGCGGGCCGGGCTGCTCGGCGCCGGGGTGACGCCGAGCGACGCCGACCGCGCGCTGGGCGTCATCGAGCAGCGGACCCGGCTGCGCCGCACGGGGTCGGTGTGGCAGCGGGAGGCGCTGGCGCGTTTCGGCGGCGACCGGGAGCGACTCGTGCGACGTTATCGCGAGCTGGCGTTGTCGGGACTTCCGGTGCATTTGTGGCGCTGAGCGCAACCATTGCCGTTCCCGTTCCGTCACAGTAGGTAAAGAAACGGGAAAGGTGAGGGAGATATGGCGGAAACGGGGATGGCTCCCACCGAGAAGGCGCCGTACACGCTGAACCGGGCGACGGGGGACCTGGCCGACGGGGCGGCCAAGCTCGCGCAGGAGATCGGCAGCACAGGCGTCGAAGCGCTGCTGGCGCAGGCCAACAGGACCGCGGCCCGGCGGGGAGCCGCCGGCGCACTCGGCTCCATGAAGCCCAGGCCGGCCGAGTGGTACGCCTTCGACGCCAAGGACCAGGACACCGCCGACTGGTATCCCCAGGGCCTGACCTGCGGCGAGGAGTCCGGCTCCATCGGGGTGCCGGTGTTCGTGGCGAGCTGGTACTTCAAGCCCGAGGCCGGTGAGCGGGGGATCAGGGTGTCGTTCCTGAGCCCGCGCACGCTGAAGTACCAGCACGCGCTGCTGGTGGCGGCCAAGCCGGACGGCTCGTACGCGCCGATCAACATCCACGCGGGCGGCATCGCGCTCGACGGCGACCTGCTCTACGTCGCCGACACCTTCAAGGGGCTGCGCGTCTTCGACCTGAACAACCTGCTCGACCTGCGTACCGCGCAGAACGACCTGGGCGACCCCACGCGGATCGGCCGGCACCGCGGCAAGTTCCACGCCTTCGGCTACCGGTACGTGATCCCGCAGACCGACTTCTGGAAACTCGCGCAGCCGGGGCCGCACTTCTCCTTCGTGTCGATCGACCGCAGCGGCGGCACGCCGCAGTTGATCACGGGCGAGTACTGGGAGGACGATCCCGGCGGCCGGGTGGCGCACTGGGACCTCGCCTTCTCCGGCGGCGAGCCCAACGAGGTGTTCGTGATGGGGCACCCCAAGATCCAGGGGGCGATCTCGCACGGCGGGAAGTGGTACCTCAGCCAGGCGGCCAACGCGACCACCAACGGCAAGCTGCTCGTCTACGCCGACCAGAAGCTGCAGACCAGGCCGTTCCCGATCGGGCCCGAGGACCTGACCGTGCAGGACGGCAAGCTGTGGAGCGTCACCGAGTTCAGGAACAAGCGGGTGATCTTCGGGGTCGGTCTCTGAGGTGCTCGCCAGGGTCAGTCTTTGAGGTGGCGGAGCAGGACTTCGCGGTAGCGGGTGTCGAAGTCGTCGTAGCGGGCCCGCAGCTCCGCGCCCGGCCAGCCGGCCGGCAGCAGCTCCTCCGGGAGCAGCGGGTCGGCCAGCAGGTGGCGCAGCACGGCGGCCGACACCAGGAAACCCTCGGCCAGCCCGTCGGCGCGCTCCAGCTCCCGCTCCAGCCGCCGGGCCTCGGCCGCCCAGCCGTCGAGGTCCCAGAGCAGGGGAGTGGGGTCGCGGTGCGGGCGGCCGTCGATGCGCGTGCACTGTGCGGCGACGCTCTCCGGCCACGCGCGCACCAGGTTGGCGGGCCGCAGCCAGGTGCCCTCACGTAGCTCGGCCAGGCGCAACGT
Organism: Nonomuraea polychroma; assembly: GCF_004011505.1. Classification (NCBI taxonomy): domain Bacteria; kingdom Bacillati; phylum Actinomycetota; class Actinomycetes; order Streptosporangiales; family Streptosporangiaceae; genus Nonomuraea; species Nonomuraea polychroma. Next base: position 5,852,783 of record NZ_SAUN01000001.1, on the reverse strand, counting down.
GGTCATCGTGTGCCGGAACGCGGCCCGGTCGGCGGGCGCGCGCCGCTCCGCGGTGACGACGGCCACCTCCCAGGTGCCGTCCCACGGCCTGGTGTGCGGGTCGCGGCTCTCGTCCTGCCTGGCCTGCCGTTCGACGAGCCGCTCCGACAACGTGTAGAAGCGGTCCTCCTGGATCAGGTCCCCCGCCGCCACCATGCGGGACAGCGCGACGCGCACGGTGCCCTCGGCGATGCCGAACAACGCCCCGATGCGCACCAGATGGCGGGCCGGCAGGCGCGGGGGATGGTGACCCAGCAACGCGCTCAAGACGGCCGACCGCGCACTCAAGGTGTTATTACGCTCTTCCATCGCGTGTCGATTATATGTAACACTCGCAGACATGGGGCGCTATCTCGTGGAACCTTTCGACCGCAGCGACCGCTACGCCACTGAGCGCTACCAGGGCGCGGCCGGGCGCAACTGGTGGGCCTGCGATCCCACGCTGCACCTGCTCATGCGGCGGCACCTGGGCGAGGGCTTCGCCTGGGCCGAGCCGCGCCTGGACCGGCTGGGCGCGCTCATGGGCGGGCTCGTGGCCGAGTGCGCCGAGGAGACCGACCGCCATCCGCCGCGGTTGGAGAAGTACGACAAGTGGGGCAGGGACGTCAGCCAGGTCGTCATGCCGCCGTCGTTCCAGGCCGCCCGGCAGGCGCTCATGGAGGACAACTTCACCGCGCCGTCGTTCGCGGAGGAGGCCCGGGCTCACGGGGCGGATCCGGCGGCGCTCGCCGCCGCGTGGACGTATTTGCTCGACCAGGCCGACATCGGGATGGGCTGCGCGCTCGGCACGGGCGGCGACATGGTGGTGCAGCTAGCCGAGAAGCACGCGCCGCCGGACGTACGCGATCGGGTACGGGAGATCTTCGCGAACGGCTTCTACTCCGGCGAGGCCGCTCAGATGTTCACCGAGCGGACGGGCGGCTCGGACCTGGCGGCGCTGGAGGCCGCCGCCGTGCCATCTGGGGACTCCTGGCGGCTGTCCGGCTTCAAGTGGTTCGCCTCCAACGCCAACGGATCCGCGTTCGTGGTGCTCGCCCGGCTGCCCGAGGGGGCGGTGGCGCCGTTCCTGGTGTTGTGGGATCGGCGGGACGGCAGCCGCAACGGGGTACGGATCAGGCGGCTCAAGGACAAGCTCGGCACCAGGTCCGTCGCCTCGGCCGAGGTCGAGTTCACCGACGCGGAGGCGTTCCTGCTGGCCGGGCAGGGCTCCGGGTCAGGCCTCGGGACCATGATGAAGCTCACCAACTCCTCCAGGCTCGGCGTGGCCATGATGGGTCTCGGCGTGGCCAGGCGCGCGCTGGTGGAGTCGATCTGCTACGCCCGCGCCCGCGAGGCGTTCGGCCGCCCGCTCATCGACCAGCCGCTCATGCGCCGCAAGCTGGCCGAGCTGATCGTCGAGGTCGAAGCCGCGCAGGCGCTCGTCTTCGACGGTCATGCCGGCCCCCGGCTGCGCCTGGCCCCCGCCCTGATCAAGCTGCGCGCGGCCCGGCTCGGCGTGACGGCCGCCAGCGACGCGATCGAGATACACGGCGGCAACGGCTACATCGAGCAGTGGCCGGTCGCCAGGCTCCTGCGCGACGCCCAGGTCAACCCGATCTGGGAGGGCGGCGACAACATCCTGTGCCTGGACGTCCGGCGCGCGATGGTGCGCGAGAACGCCCACGAGCCGTTCCTCGAACGGCTGGAAGCGGCCGTCGACCAGGCCCCTCCCGGCTCCGGAGACCTCGTGCGGGAACGGATCGAGGATCTCCGCAAGGCGATCACCGCCTGGTCGTCGCTGGAGCCCTCGGTGGCCGAGGCGCGGCTGTTCCCGCTGGCCCAGCTCATGGCGGACGTCTACGCCGCCGCCCTGCTGCTGGAACAGGCGGGCTGGGAGCAGCGCTCGGGCCACGGCGACCGCAAGGCTTTGGTCGCCCGCCTCTACGCCGAGGCCCACCTCGCCGACCACGGCCCGCTCCGCGGGATCGACCGCCCGGCGGAGGAATTGGAGCACTTCGACGATCTGGTCGTGGGGGCGGTGACGCTCTAGCCCGTTTCCACCACGGCCTCGAACCCCTGGACGATCGTGGACCACGTCGCGGTCCGCGGATCGATGACCTCGAAGTGGCCGACATCCTCCAGTTCGAGCAGCTGACAGGGGTCCCCGGCCTTATGCGCGGCCTCCGCGTACCGGCGGCTGAGCTCCGGCGGGACGCGATCGTCATCGGTGCCGTGGACGACGAGTGCCGGAGTTCCGCTCGGCAGCCGGCGCATCGGGTCGGCCAGGTCATAGAGCTCAGGCCGCTGCTCAGGCGTACCGCCGACGAAGTCGAGCGCGGCGCCGTCTCCGATGCGCAGCCGCGCCGCCTCGGCCAGATCGCAGACGCCGCCGAGCGGCACGACGGCGGCGACCGGTCGCGTTCCGGCCGCCCACAACGCGAGCTGGCCGCCGGCCGAGTGCCCGAGCAGCACCACCGGCACGTCGCCGACCGGTTCCAGCTCGTCAAGGTGCCGGAGGGCGGCCGTGATGTCGTCGAGTGTCGCCGGTACGCCTCCGCCGGTGCCGACCCGCCGGTACTCCACGTTCCAGCTCGCCCACCCGCGCAAGGCGAGATCGGCGCAGAGCGCCCGGGTTGTCTCCCGCCCGAAGCGGGACCGCCAGAAGCCGCCGTGGATCACCACCACAAGACCGCGCGGCGTGGCACCAGGAGGCAGCCGCAGATCGGCCTCATGATCGGGAAGAGGCCCGTAACGGTGCGTTTCCACGGACTCGTCGTGCTGATCGGACCAGTCCGCGAGCTCGGCGAAGAATCGGTCAAGATCCACCGGGATGCCTCCTCGAATCGATGGAAAGCGTGGCTGTCCGTCAGCGCGTGCCCCCAGATGGCCATCGAAGACCAATGACTGTACGGGAAAGCCCTCCGGGCGCTGGAGGAGTTCGAACGCCGCGTCAAGGAACTGGCCGAGCTGGGCGATCGAGCGGCCTCGCTGGCACGCGAAGGTCTGACGTCGTGACTCGCCACGCCGCCGAGCGAGCGGAGCGCCTCCAGTCGTTCTCTGATCGTGACAAGCCGGGGGCGGTCGCGCGACATCTGGACAAGGGCATCATGTCGGGGTCGAGTCGGGCCATCGGGTTCCTGGGGAGGGCAGCGGTGTGGCTCATCCTCTGCATGGTCTTCAAACGACGGGATTGGCTCTGATCGGAAACTCAGGCACCCGTCATGCACGCAGCACGGTGACCTGGCGGCCGGACGGTGTGGTCGCCTGCTCGAAGCCGCCTCGTTCCTTCCATGGTGGGGCCTCGGGGCGCCGATCGAAGATCACCAGCACGCCGGTGGGGAGGCTGAGCCGGTCCAGATACCGGTCGAGCTGCGCCAGGCCGTCGGGCAGCGGGTCGTCCCCGCCCGTCCGCCAGACCTTCAGCTCCATGGCCTCCCGCTGCATCAGCCGTTCGCCGTCGGGACCGGTGTAGGGCCATCGGACCAGGACGTCCAAGCGCTTGGTGCCCGCGGCGTACTCCCGATCCAGATACCCTCCGCCGTTCACCAACCGGTGCAGGAAGGCCATGAGGATGATCTGGCAAGCGGCCTCGTGGTAACCCTCCTGCCGGATGAGCACCTCGCCGTGCTCGCGCCAGAACACGACGAATTCCTGCAGCAGGCGCGGCAGGTCGAACCGGCCGTCCGGCAGCACGAAGCTGCGCGGATCGGCCATCACGTACTGTTCCGTCGGGTCTCCCAGCACTCGCAGGATGACCTCCCGATAGATCGAGTTGGCCACCTCCAGCGGAGGTTTCTGCTTGATCAGGCCCAGATCGCGGACGTAGGACAGGTCGTCGGAGAAGGTGGGGTCGACGTGGGGGAAGGCCCCGGCCACCACGGGCTCCATCACCCGCTTGACGCGGGGTTCGTGCAGCCGGGCCACGAGGGAGTCCAGATGGGTGGCGCGCGCCCGGATCAACCGCTCCTTGGCCTCATCCACCTGCCCGGCGATGATGGCACCGGTCACCCCCATCTGAAAGCTGATCTCATAGGCGAGGGCGTTGACCAGCCACGGTTGTCCCTGTGTCAGCTCGAAGACCCGATCCACCGCGTCCTTGGCGAACTCCTGGCCGGTCGCCTGCGTGTGCTGGCCGTACAGCTCGGCGATCTGATCGGCGGTGAAGTCGCCCAGGCGCAGCGACTCGGCGATGATGTTGAACGGGCTCGCAGGGTTCGACCGGCCCGGGTCGCCGCCCGAGGCGACCTTGTAGTCACGCACGTCGCGCAACCCGCACAGCACCACGGAGGCAGGGAACGGCTGGCCCTTCGGCCGCGCGTTGTGACCGTCGCGGAGCTGGCTGAGGATGCTGATCATGCTGTCGCCTTGGAGGGCGTCGATCTCGTCGAAGAACAGCACCAACCGGCGCGGGCAGCGGCGGCACCACTCCGTCAGCGCCACAGCAAGCCGGCTGCCCGGTGTGACCTGCGGCCACGGATCAGGTGGCAGCAGCTCGTCCGGCCATCCCGACCACTCGGCGGCCTGACGGAGGGAATCCAGCAGAAGCGACTCGGCGGCCGCGTAGTCGTCACCGGCCGCCTTGGCACGCTCGCAGGAGAACATCAGGGCGGCGATGTCACCCTCGGCGGTGAGCTCGGACGCCAGGGTGCGTAGCGCGGTCGTCTTGCCGGTCTGCCGGGGTGCGTGCAGCACGAAGTAACGATCCATGTCGATGAGCACCCGTGCCTGCGGGAGCCGCGGCGTGGGGGGCAGCATGTAGTGGCGCTGCGGGTCGCACGGGCCGGTGGTGTTGTAGTATTTCGCTCGTGGTGGCCGCATGGTCACATTCTGCCATCGCCCGCAGTGCCTGTTGCGAGATTCCGCGTCGAGACCGCCGAGGTCGTGGAGCATGCGGCCAGGGCCACGCTCCATACATCGCCGCTCGGTGAGCGTCCGCCCGATACGTTGCTCAACGCTCAGAACCGCAACTTCCTCCGCCCGTCCATAGCCATAACGTTTGGTTCACGGCGTTCCGCTTCAGCCCGACCTTTCCCGTGGTTACCATTCGATCGACCCGGCGTCTCCCACCTCCACGAATCGGGCGATGATGATGGCGACGCAGGAAGAGATCGACGCCGCCCGGCGTCAGATCGAACGATTGCGCGACCAGCACGCCAACGACGTGATCGCGCTCGTTCGCCTGGTCGATGGCGGTGCGCTCAAAGGCCAAGCCGGAGATCGACTCATCGCTGATCTGCGCGCCTGGGACAAGGGCTTCAAGGACTTCTTGGAGCGGGCCTTGTCCGTGCTGGACTCCCTCAAGCCAGCCGACCCGTCCAAGGGGGCGGCCACCCGATGAGCCCGATGGTCGGCATCAACCCCACGCTGATGACGCAACTGATCAATCCGACTGGCTGTCGAAGTCTCCCGCCGAGGGCGCGGCAGCCGCCGAAGCCCTGGCGGCAAAGCTGCGGGAGCAGATCAGGAGTCACAAGCTGGACGCCAAGACGGTGGCCGAAATCGAGCGGCACAAGAACGATCCGTACTTCGCGATCGCCTTCGCCAAGGAAATACCACCGCGCGAACTCAAGGCCCTGATCAACAGGCTGTACGGGGCCGGCCTCTCGCAGTCGGCCCGCCCGTCCCAGCGAGACGCCAGGACACAGGACAGGCTCGTCACCATGCTCAGCAGGATGCTGGGCACGGCCTCGCGTGGAGTGGGCCGGATGAAGCTGCCTGACGACTACGCCGATCAGCTGGTCGACGACGTCGAGAACCCGCAGGACGCGTTCGCGGTGAAAAGGCTGCTCCAGGACGGCGAGTTCGACCACACGTTCCTGCTCTCGGTGGTCCGGAAGCTGTACGACAAGGATGTGGCTCATCCGCCCGACCCGAGCCTGCCGCGAGACCCTTGGGCGATGCCCGGCCCCAGGGACGGCTCACCCGGCGACCTCAGCCCCATGGGTACGGCCCTGGTCGCGCTGGCCCACCATCCCGCCGTCGCCCAGGACTTCTTCACCGACCCGCAGCGCAAGCCACTGGCCTACCTGATGCGACAGCACCACTGGGATGGCGATGCCGACAAGGATCTCGGCTGGGCCATCCAGGTGGCGAGCACGGAATTCCGCGATCACGACCTGCCGCCTGGTAATTCGCGCGGGTACAAGTCCGCGCTGATCGCCTCATGGGCGGCCCACTTCTGGAGCGATGCCAAGGTCCAGAAGAATCTTCCCAATACCCGCGCCCATCTCGGCAACGTCTTGGCCCACTACACCGGTGACCTGCACCGCGACACACAGTCCTTCTCCAACAAGATGCCGGCTGTGGTGACGGGCCAGGACCCGGACAAGAACCTGTACGGCGCGGAACCGTATGGTGCCAAGTTCGCTGCGACAGAGGTCAAGAAGGCGATGACGTGGGCGTTCGCAGATGACGGCGCGTTTCAGACCGTGGCCGCCGCGCACGGAGTGTATGCCGCCAAGATGCTGGACGAACTGGCCGCCAAGATCTCGAAGGAGATCGATGCCGACCTTGCGGCATGGCGGAGGTCGCACCCAGAGGCCACACCGCAGCAGCTCGACGCCGCACGGCAGGACATCCTCGAAGAGCGCATGAGCCGCAGCGGAGGCGCGGAATTCTCACGGGCGACGCGCGGGCTCAGCATGACGACCTGGGTGATCACCGATGCTGCCAATATCTCCAGGATCGGAGAGGCGAAGGAGAACGATGCCCGCACCGCCGCCTTCAAGGAAATGACGGAGAAGGTGGTGGGACTGGTCCCAGGGCCGCAAGGGAAGTTCGTGGGATTCCTGGTCGACGAGGCCAAGAGTGCGATCTTCGGAAAGATCAAGTCCAGCCACGAGGACCGGGCTCGCCAGGACGCGGACACCGCGATGGGGGCGGCCAAGCACATGTTCGCCGATCTCACGGCGGCCACGATGATGCGCCACGGCCTGTTCGGGGATGGATCCGTGCCCGCCAAGACGCACCCATACCGCCACGAAGATTTCTCTCCGGGCTCGAAGGGGCACTTCATGGTGAACGGGGAGATCAAGTCCTGGGCTGAGATGAATGCCGACGAGCGTGAGGCCTACGAGGAGTGGCTGAAGCTGAACGAGACAGGTCGCGTCTTCGGCCGGCCGGATGACGCCATCGCACTCGGCTTCAAGGAGGCCGAACGCAGCTACAGGGGCGGCTCATGAGAATCCAGCCGTCAACGGGCGCCGTCATTGCCGTGCTCGCCCTGGCGACGGCGTGCACTTCTCCTCCCACTCAACCACCGGACACCCGGCCCTTGGGTGACGTCACTGCAACCCCACGAGAATGCGACCTGATCTCGGCGAACGCGATCAAACTCGCCACCGGCTTCAAGGACTACACGGCCGTCGGCACGAAGATGGACAAAGGACGTTTCGCGTCATGCTCGGTGGCCGAGGACTTGACGCCGGAAGGCAAGCTGGGACTCGTGATCGAAATCTTCGACCCATCACCACATGACGCGGAAGACCTAGAAAACACGAAGCTGTCCACCCAAGGGAATGACCTACCCGCCGAAGTAGGCCCCGGCTTCGCAGCGTGGCGCAGGAATGCCGAGGATCAGTCCATTGCCTTCGTCTACGGATGGACGCCTGACTACAAACGCCTGCTCACGATCAACATCTACAGCGGTGCACCGGGCCGGGACTCGCTGTCGGATGCGACGGAATTCTTCCGCCAGCTCAAACCCGTCCTGCTGGACAAGCCCAAGTGAGGCCGCACGAACGCAGCCTTTCGTCCAGTTGGCGAACGTAGGTGGTGTCCGCCCATGGCTCCAGCCGGGCACGGGCCTGGCCGATCTCATCGGTCAGCCGAGCCGAACTGTGCTGCCTGGTGACATCGGCGGCATCCATGAGCTTGGCCGCAGCCTCGGGCATCTCCTTGGCCATCGTCAAAGCGCTGGCGTACCGAGTAAGCACCAACCCATGGCGCCTCTTGTACTTCGGATCAAGCCCGGCCAGAAACCGCTCGGCCGCCATCAGGACGGGGCCCACGGCTAGTCCGGGTTGATTCATCCGGACCAGCAAGGCGCACCTCCCAAGTTCCAGCGCCGATGGCGAAATCCAGTACAAAACGCCGGCGGATCGCCCCGCCGTACGCACCCAGGTCACGACCGATCAGCTTGTTGAACAGCTCCTCGGTCTGCCGGTCGGCGAGCCGTACGACCAACGCGGCTCCGGCCACGGCGGCGGCGAGCTGATCGGCGCGGGTGGAATTGTCGGCGCCGGGGGTGACCACGACGATGGGCGCCCTGCGCCGGGGTTCCTCCAGGGCGCGCAGGAGCTGGTGGACCTCGGCTTCCGTCACCAGCGTGGCGCGGTCCTCCAGATGGATCGCGCCGTCGGTGATCCGGGCGGTGCGCAGGTAGCCGGGGATGAAGCCGGGGGCTCGGGCAGGGCCGGAGCCTTCGACGCTGATCAGGGTCCATCCGGGGCGGCCGTCCAGGAAGATCACCTTGGTCCGCCGGTCGGGCTCCTCCATCAGATACCGGCCGCAGTCTGCCCGGCGCTCCATGATGAGCCGCATGCCCGACAGTTCCTGCTGCTGGCGTGCCTTACCTGTATCAGGGGCGGGGAAGCCCTTGCTCTGCGCCCAGGCGGCGAAGGCTCGATGGAGCCGAATCCAGATAGGCCGGTCCGGGTCGCGCACGATGGCCTCATAGAGCGGAGGTGCCGCCACAACAGTCCTTTCTGAAGGGCCCATGTCTCTCGTTACAGGGACACGAGCCAGAAGTATCAGCGATCACGTACGGGGGCTGGTTGTTCATGGGGGCTCGCGGGGCAGAGGAGGCGTGAACAGTGGATCATCTGTGAACTGAGAGCACAATCAAAATCTCGCTATGGACGGGAAGTGGCGAAGTGCCGTAATCTCCGATGCACGCCTCGGACTGTTGTGCGCCTCGTGATATTGACGTAGCAAGACGTAACCAAGTCCTGTGACAAGGAGTGAGCGGTGACGGGTGTGACCTCGGAGAAGCCGGCCATCGGCGCATTAGTCGCCGTTCGCGGGCAACGCTGGGTGGTCAGTGACATCGAGGCGGGGCAGACCAGCACAATGGTGAGCCTGCAGAGCGTCGAAGACGGCCGCTACGGCCACACCCTCGATGTCATCTGGGAGGTCGAGCCCGGCAGCCGGGTCCTGCCCAGCGGATCCCTCCCCGAGGTCACCGACTTCGACGCCCCCGCCAGGCTCGGCGCCTTCCTCGACGCGATCCGCTGGTCAGCCGTCACCTCGGCCGACGTGAAGACGTTGCAGGCACCCTTCCGGTCCGGCGTGGCGATCGAGGACTACCAGCTGGAGCCGGTCGCCCGCGCCGTCGACGCCCCCAGGGTCAACCTGCTGCTCGCCGATGACGTCGGTCTCGGTAAGACCATCGAGGCGGGACTGGTCGCCCAGGAACTGCTCCTGCGCCACCGCGGCCGGCGCATCATGATCGTCTGTCCGGCCGGACTGACGCTCAAGTGGAAGGACGAGATGACCGAGAAGTTCGGCCTCGACTTCACGATCATCGACACCGAGCGCTGCGCCGTGGTCCGCCGCACGCACGGGAGCGCCGCCAATCCGTTCGAGGTCTATCCGCTGACCATCGTCAGCCTCCCTTGGCTGCGCGGCCAGAAGGCCCAGCGACTGCTCAACGAGGTGCTGAGCTCGGACAAGAGAGTCTTCGACCTGCTCATCCTCGACGAGGCGCACCACATCGCGCCGGCCGCCCCCAAGCAGGTCTACGCGGTCGACTCCCAGCAGACCAAGCTGATCCGGACCCTCGCCCCCCACTTCACCCACCGCCTGTTCCTGTCGGCAACTCCGCACAACGGCTATCAGGCGTCCTTTACCGCGCTCCTGGAAACGCTCGACGATCAGCGCTTCGCCCGCGGCGTCGACCCCGATCCCGCCGCCGTCAAGGAAACGGTCGTCCGCCGGCTCAAGCGCGACATCGTCAACGACGACGGCACCAGGCGCTTTCTGGAGCGCAGCGCCCGCGCGATCCCGGTTCACTATCCCGAGGACGAGCGGGAGATCCACGCCCTCCTCAAGGAGTTCGCCGAGGCTCGCAGGAAGCGCCTGACCAAGAGCAGGGGCCGTAAGGCGGCCGACCTGGTGACGCTGCTGCTGAAGAAGCGCCTGTTCTCCAGCCCTGCTGCCTTCCTGCACACCGTCGGCGTCTACCTCGACACCGTCGCCGCCAAGAATCAGGTGACCGGCCCCGACGAGTGGCTCGACGAGTACGAGGACTACATCGCGACCCTTGACGACGAGTCCCTGGCCGAGGCCGAGGACGACGCGGTCAACCGCGCCCACCCGCTGCAGGAGGGCGCCACCGAGCACGAGATCGAGCTGCTGACCCAGATGCAGCGCTGGGCGCAGCGGCACGCCGTGCGACCGGATGCCAAGGCACGGGAGCTCATCACCTACCTCAAGGCGGTGACCAGACCCGATGGTCACTGGACCAACGAGCGCGTCGTGGTCTTCACCGAATACCGCGACACCCAGACCTGGCTCGCCGACCTGCTCCGCCAGGAGGGCCTCGACCGGCTCGAACTCCTCCACGGCGGCCTGAACGCCGACGAGCGCGAGCGGATCAGGCAGGCGTTCCAGAAGGACCCCGAGGAGTACCCGGTCCGCATCCTCCTGGCCACCGACGCCGCCGGCGAAGGCATTGACCTGCAGAACCACTGCCACCGCCTGATCAACTACGACATCCCGTTCAACCCCAACAAGCTGGAGCAGCGGATCGGGCGCATCGACCGGTACGGCCAGCGCCACACCCCCGACATCCGCCACTTCGTCGGCGTCTTCAAGGGCGAGACCGTCGACTCCTACGAGGCCGACCTGGAGTTCCTCTCCCGGATCGCCGAGAAGGTCGCCCGCCAGCAGAAAGACCTCGGCCCGGTCAACGCGGTGATCTCCCAGCGGGTCCAGCGCCGCATGCTCGGCGAGCACGTCGCCATCGACGACATCGACGAGGCCGCGCCCAAGGAGGACGTGCCGGCCGAGACCAACGTCGGCGACCAGGTCCGCAGGCTCCGGGCCAACCTCGACGAGACGGTCCGCGAGCTGCGGATCACTCCCCAGAACGTCAAGCGCGTCGTCGACACCGCGCTCGACCTGGCGCGCCAGCAGCCGCTCAAGCCGTACCTCGACGACAAGCACCTCACCGAGGGCCTGTTCGAGGTGCCGCCGCTCACCGGCTCGTGGGAACGGGCCGGTGCCGGGCTGCTGGAGAAGATCACCCCTGAGGGCGAGACGCCGAAGCAGCGGCCGATCACCTTCGACCCGCGGGCCGTCAAGGACCTGCGTGACGATGTGGTCCTCGCGCACCTCAATCACCCGCTCGTCGCCATGTCGACCCGGCTGCTCCGCGCCGCCGTGTCCAACCCCGAGATCGGCCTGCACCGCGTGACCGCCGTCGTCAGCGACGACCCCGCGCTGGAGACGACGCTGATCGGTGCCTACGCCCGTTACGTCCTGGTCGGCGGCGACGGCGTCCGGCTGCACGAAGAGGTCCTGTACGCCGGAGGGTGGGCGCAGAGCAGTGGGCGCTTCCGCCGCCTCGACACCCTGAGCACGCTCGGCCCCATCCTGGACCGCGCGCTCACCCAGGGCCTGCCCGCTGCCCCGCATCTGCACAGGCAGCTCGTCGACCTGTGGCCGAGAATGCGTTCGGGCGTGATCGACGCGATCGACGCTCGTGCGAAGACCCGGCGTGAGTCGCTGGAGAACCTGCTGGCCAAGCGCCGCGAGTCCGAGCAGAACCGGATCATCGCCAATCTTGACCAGTTCGCCGCCACGCTCCGCGCGAAGCTGGCCGAGGACGAAGAGGGTGACGCCCTCTTCAGCGTCGCCGAGATCAGGGACGCGGAGGAGTACCGCCAGTACAAGAAGGACCGGGACTCCTGGACTCAGCGCCTGTCCCGGCTGTCAGATGAGCGAGACCGCGAGCTGGAGGCGATCGACGCCCGCTACCGGGACCCGCAGGAGCACCTCTTCCCCGTCGCCCTGATCTTCGTCGTGCCCGCGCAGGAGGCCGCCAGATGAGCAAGTTCGCCAAGCCGGTCGACTCCGGCCGGGTCCACCAGGACTGGCTGAGCCTGGTCGAGGTCTCCGGCCCGTTCCTGTCCCTGCCGGTGCTCCGCCGTACGTGGCCGTCGCTCGATCCGCTGGACAAGCAGGCCCGTGAGAGCCTGCGCCTGCACCACGGCACGTGGCAGGCCGGCGGCAAGGCTCGCGACTGGATCGTGTACGCCCTGCGCGACCTGCTCGGATGGGGCGACGCGCTCCACACCGAGAGTCTGGAGGTGCTCGCGCTCGACGTCCCGCAGCACGATGCCGTTCTGGTGCCGAGCTTCGCCCTGGTCGAGCCGGATTCCGAACTGAAGCCGGACAGCACGAGGTTGATCGGCCTGATCTGTGAGGGCCAGCCGACCGCCCGCGTCAAGGGCGAGGACTGGTCGGCCACCCCGGTCGACCGGATGGCCCAGCTGTGCCGTCACCACGGTGTGGAGCTGGGCCTGGTGACCGACGGTCGCTGGTGGGCGCTGATCTGGGCGCCGCGCGGCGGGGTCACCACCAGCGCGATGTTCGACGCGATCTCGTGGCCGGAGGCCGCCGAGCGTGACGTGGTCCGTGCCTTCGTCTCGCTGCTCAACCGGGCCCGGTTCTTCTCCTTCCCCGAGGAGGAGACCCTGCCCGCGCTGCTGCGGGCCAGCCTGGACAGCCAGGAGGACATCACCGAGGCCCTCGGCGTCCAGGTCCGCCAGGCCGTCGAGCTCCTCGTCGCCGCGATCGGCCGCGCCGACACCCGCGACCGCGAGGCGGGCGGCGAGGGCGTCGGCGACGCCACCGCGCACGACGTCTACCGCGGCGCGGTCACGGTCATGATGCGCATCGTCTTCCTGCTCTTCGCCGAGGAACGCGGCCTGCTGCCCGCCGACAACGAGCTGTACGCCCGCGCCTACTCCGCCGGCGGGCTATGCGCCGAGCTGGAGCAGCTCGCCCTCGAAGGCTCCGAGAACGACCTGGAACAGACCCAGGCCGCCTGGCACCGGCTGCTGGCGCTCTTCAACGCCGTCTACGCCGGGGTGGACCACCCGCGGCTGACCATGCACGCCCACGACGGCTCCATGTTCGACCCGGATGCCTACGCCTGGCTGCCGCTGTCGATCGACGACAGGACCGTGCTGCACATGCTCAGGGCCGTGCAGTACGTCCAGCTCGGCACCGGCCGGAACCGGGAGCGCCGTAAGCTCAGCTTCCGCGCGCTCGACGTCGAGCAGATCGGCTACGTGTACGAGGGTCTGCTCTCCTTCGAGGGCCGCCGCGCCACCGACACCGTCGTCGGCCTGGTCGGCAAGCCTGGCATGGAGGAGGAGGTGGACCTCACCCGACTGGAGCGCATCGGCCCCAATCCGGCCGCGCTGGCCGAGACGTACAAGGCGTCGGGCATCGGCACGGCCGCCGCCCTCGCCAAGCGCCTGGCCCCCCTGAGCGACGCGGAGCAGCTTGAGGCGCTCCGCAAGCTGCTCGCGGTCACGGGGGGAGACCGTGCCCTTGCCGAGCGGCTGCTGCCGTTCTACGGGATCATCCGGCTGGACCTGCGCGAGCTGCCCATGGTCATCCTGCCGGGCGCGCTCTATGTCACCGAGTCGTCCCTCCGGAAGAACACCGGCACCCACTACACGCCGCGCTTCCTGGCCGAGCAGGTCGTCGAAGGCGCGCTGGAGCCGCTCGTCTACCGGGTTGGGCCGCTCCAGACGGCCGACCGGGCCGCGTGGGTGCCGAAGTCGCCGGTCGAGATCCTGGCGTTGAAGATCGCCGACATCGCCATGGGGTCGGCCGCGTTCCTCGTGGCCGCCGCTCGCTATCTGGCCGGCCACCTGGTGGAGGCGTGGTCGCGCGAGGGTGACGCTCGTGCCGCGGCCTATCTGGCTTCCGAGCGTACAGCTGAAGCCGACGACGATCCGCTGGTCATCGAGGCCCGCCGGGCCGTCATCGAGCACTGCCTGTACGGGGCTGACATCAACCCGATGGCCGTGGAGATGGCCAAGTTGTCGCTCTGGCTCGTCTCTATGGACCCCGCACGGCCGTTCACCTTCGTCGACGACCGGCTCGTCTGCGGGGACGCGCTGCTCGGCATCACTTCACTCGACCAGCTGGAAGTGCTGCACCTGGACCCGCGCAAGGGGCGCGAGATCCACGAGAAGCGTGCCCTGTCCAACTTCGCCGTGGGGGCGCGCAGCGTGGCAGTTGAAGTCGCAGAGCTCAGGCGGCGGCTCGCCGAGATCCCGCTCGGCGACGACCCGCTGGCCGCCCTGCGGACGAAGCGGGCACTGCTGGCCGAGGCCGAAGTGGCCACCGCCCAGGCACGGTTGTTCGCTGACCTGATCGTGGGCGCGGCGCTCGCGCACGCCGGGCGGGGTGAGGCCGGGCTTCGGGACGGCTCGATCGTGGCCGCCAACTATGTGCGCCGGATCGCCGAGGGCTCGCCGATGGCCGAGGTCGAGGCGGGGGAGAAGCGCCACGAGTGGCTGGCCACCGACCGGATTCGCGGAGCCTTCGACCGCCGGCCGATCCACTGGCCGCTAGTCTTCCCGGAGGTCTTTGAGGACGTGACGGGGGAGGTTTCCCGGGCTGCTGGCTTCGACGCGGTCATCGGCAACCCGCCCTTCCTGGGCGGCACGAAGATTACCGGATCCATGGGGACGGCGTACCGAAACTACTTGGTCGAAACGATCGGACGAGGTGTGCGAGGAAACGCCGACCTCGTAGCCTTTTTCGTGTTGCGCGCTCATGATTTGCTCAACACGGTGGGGCAGGCTGGGCTGATAGCCACTAACACGCTTGCGCAGGGCGACACCCGTGAAGTCGGGTTGGACCAGCTCCTCGTGGCTGGCATGACGATACGGCTGGCTGTCAAGAGCAAGCCTTGGCCATCGAGGAGTGCGGCGCTCGAGTACTGCGCTGTCTGGACGAGTCGCCCGAAGCCGGGAGAGGAGGCCGAACAGGTTGCCGACGGCGTCGTGGTGGCCGGCATAACGACTTCACTCGAGCCTGAATCGCGGGTCAAGGGACAACCTTTCAGGTTGGCCGGCAGCGCGGGGATCTCCTTCAAGGGGGTGGACATCGGGGGAATCGGGTACACGCTGGAGCCCGATGCCGCGAGGGTCACGATCGAGAAGGAGCCACGCAATCGAGAGGTCCTCTTTCCTTTCCTCAATGGACAGGATCTGAATTCCAGGCCTGACTCTTCGGCGAGCAGATGGGTTGTTAATTTCCACGACTGGCCCGAGGACAAGGCGAGATCGTTCATTGACCCCTACGAAAGAGTCCTTCGACTGGTCAAGCCCGATCGCGACAAGAACAATCGAGCCGTCCGGCGTGAGAAGTGGTGGCAATATTCAGAGCGAGCCTCCAATATGGTCAAGGCGGTAAGCGGCCTTGAACGGATTGTCGCGATCACTCGGCACACCAAAACAGTAATGCCGGTCATGGTTCCTACGGGGCAAGTGTTCAGTGATGCGCTCATCGTGTTCGCGACAGAAGATCATGCGATGCTCGCCGTGCTGTCCAGCGCCCCACATTATTGGTGGACTCGTACGTGGGCTTCGTCAATGAAGACCGATCTCCGCTACACGCCGTCAGACGTGTTCGAAACCCTTCCTCTCCCCGAACTCACCCAGGAGATGCGGGACCTCGGCGACCGCCTCGACCGCGAGCGCCGAGCGCTCATGCTCTCCCGCCAGGCCGGTCTCACCGCCACCTACAACCTCGTCAACGACCCCGCCAACACCGACGACGACATCGAAATCCTCCGGGCCATCCACCGTGCCATCGACGAGGCCACCCTGCGCGCCTACGGCTGGGACGACCTCATCGGCAAGCTGGACCACGGCCACCACCTGATCGGCGGCCGCGAGATGCGCTACACCGTCGGCCCCGCCGTACAGCGAGAGCTCGTCGACCGCCTCCTGGAGCTCAACCACGCCCGCTATGCCGACGAGGTCGCCAAGGGCCTGCACGCCAAGAAATCCAAGAAATCCCCACAAGGCGGGCTTTTCTAATGCACGCCATCCAGCCCCACGACACGTCGAAATCAACCGCCCTAACCTGGGATCCAGGTGGCCGACTAAGGACTTTGGGCCGCGCAGCGAACTCTGGAAGGGCGGTCCTGTGCAGGGTACGAGAGCTGTGTCAATCCGAGTCTTCGATCGCTCAGCCTGCCGTGGGGCAGCGCATAGAAAAAGCCGGCTATCCCAGTCTCCTGGGAAGAGCTCCCCTGGAGCTTTTGTCACCGGCTGCCTTCAGCGAACCCCACCGGGGGTCCCGATCGCAACCGGTTTGGCAAAAGAACAGGCTTGCCATACCGGACGAAGGCCTCGGACGGTCGCCGGAAGCGCTTTGGTGGGGATCAGCTCTCCTGGAGCACGAAACGCAGCGGCTGCAGTCGGCTGACCGGCGTGGCCATACCGAGGAACTTGTAGTCAACGGTGGCGATGTCGCTCACCTTCAGTCGCTCCGCCATGGCCAGCACGATGCCGTCGACGTAGCCCAGTGGACCCGACACGAGCCGCGTGCTCAGCTCAAGCGCTCGTTCCCGATCCTCTGGGACAGGGTTGACGATCTCGAAATCCCCGGGCTCTGTCACAGCCTGCAGGAAACGGACCTCAAGCAGCGGCCCGTTACGGACGTTATTGCGCAGGTAGTTGCAGACTTCACCCACCACAGGCTCGGGCACGAGCACACGCCCCTGCCACTCGTTGAGCATGCGGACGCATTTCGCGAAATCGGGATCGAGATCGTTGAACGTGGCTATCAATGGCCCAGAGTCGCACAGAAGCGACTTCACGCACTCCTCCGTGCTGCATCGATGGCTTCGACGATCTCGCGGTTGCGGCGGGCTTCTGCCATGACCTCGCGATGCCGTCGCGCCGCAAGAGCTGGATCGTCGATGCTGACCAGAGCGACCCAGGGAAAGCGTCGGCGCAATGCGATTATGTCGATCGGCTCCTCGACGTCCATGACTACGACTGTAGCCGACGGCGACTCGATGACCTCGAAACGGCTATGGGGAGCGGGGGATGACTCCGTGTTCATGGTCCATAACCTTACGTGCATGTCCGGCGGAATGCTCGCGGAAATGGGAACAGGATGACGACAGCCGACGACCAGACGCCTGCCGTACCTGAGCAGAACCCGCTGGACGAGCCGCAGGTCTTCGCCGAGGCCACCTCCTACGAGGTCCGTGACGAGTTCCAGGAGCTGGTCTGCCGCGACCTGCTCGGCCCCTGGGACGGGCCGACGGAGGAGTTCAGGCCGAGCATGCGTGGTCCCCGCGAGCGCTATCTCGTGGGAATGATCGGGCCGAAACGCTCGGCGACCTCCTCGCGGGACGAGGCCGACGCGGTGCCGGACACCGAGACCGGCGTGGAGGGCGACGCCACCGAGGCCGACCTGCCCGACGTGATGACCGCGCAGAACCTCGGCAGTATCTGGGCCTCCTCCATGGGGCTGTCTTTCGCAGTGCCGGCCGACGTGAACACGATCGCGGTCACCGCCTCCTGGGGACGCTACGGCAAGAGCGAGGTGGAGCAGGAGGACGGCAAGAAGGTCAGGACCTGGTCGCGGGAGCCGGTGAGCCACGACCGGGAGATCCCCCTCGACGGTGAGTCGAACTTCTGGGTTCCCCTCACCGTCAAGCACAGGGACGAGCCGGGCGTCCACCTGGCCGTCACGGTGCGTGCGGTGAGCGGCCATCGTGTCGTGGAACTTTCGCTGATCAACACTCAGGTGGAGCCGGAGAAGAACAAGGACGAGGCCTGGCTGTTCCAGACCGAGCTCCGGGTCCGGGCGCTCGACGGGAGCGAGGCGATCTTCATGCCGATCGACGACCCGCTCGACGGCGGCGGTCCCGGCTTCGACGAGGAGGACTCGCACCTGCGACTGCTCTACCGGAACGAGCGCCGTTACGCCTCAGGACGCAACACGGCGGTGCACGCGGCGTTGCGCCCGGATGAGCGCCGTGCGCACGAGCTGACCACCACGTGGTTGCCCGTCTATGACGTTCCGAGCACCACCGCGCCGCCGATCCCCGGCGTGCTGCTGTCGATGGACGCCCTGGCCGAAGCGGAGGCGCCCGAGCTGCGAGCGGGTCTCGCGCCGCTGGCCGACGGCTACGCCGCCTGGCTCGACCAGCGCTCGGCAGACCTTCCCGGTCTGCCCGAGGCGCTGCGTCCGGCGGCGGAGAACGCGATCTTCAAGGCCAAAAGAGTCGCCGAACGCCTGCGCCGCGGCATCGAGTTGTTGGAAGCCGACGCCGACGCGCTGCGCGCCTTCCGCTTCGCCAACCAGGCCATGGCCGACCAGCGCCGCCACAGTGCGATCGCCAAGCTGCGGCAGGAGGAAGGGCTGAGCTACGAGCAGGCGGAGGCACGGGTGCTGGCCCAGGGTGCCAAGGCCGCCTCCTGGCGTCCCTTCCAGCTGGCGTTCGTGCTGCTCAACCTGCCCGCGTTGAGCGACCCGGCGCACCCGGAACGGGCCGCCGACCACACGGCCACCGCCGACTTGCTGTTCTTCCCGACCGGTGGCGGTAAAACCGAGGCCTATCTCGGCCTGACCGCCTACACCTTCGCGATCCGCCGGCTGCAGAAGGTCGTCGGTACGGCAGAGCGGGCCCGCAGCGGTCTCGACGGGGTGGCCGTGCTGATGCGTTACACGCTGCGGCTGCTCACCGCCCAGCAGTTCCAGCGGGCCTCCGCGCTGGTCTGCGCCGCCGAGATGATCCGCAGGCAGGACGAGAGCACCTGGGGCAGCACCCCGTTCCGCATCGGCCTGTGGGTCGGCGGATCGGTCTCGCCGAACTGGTTCGAAGGAGCGGCCAAGGAGGTCGGTGACGCCAGATCCGCCCCCGAGGGGAAGCGGCCGAATGTCCTGCAGACGCTCTCGTGCCCCTGGTGCGGCCAGATGCTGAAGGGTCACGAGGACCTCCACATCGACGACGACCGCCGCAGGGTGCTGCTGTACTGCTCCAACGGCGAGGGGCAGAACGCCTGCCCGTTCTCCCGGCGGATGTCCCCCGGGGAGGGTCTGCCCATCCTCACCGTCGACGAAGAGATCTACCGGCTGACCCCGTCACTGGTGATCGCCACCGTCGACAAGCTCGCCCAACTGCCGTGGCGCGGCTTCGCAGGACACCTCTTCGGGCGCGTTCGCGAGCTGTGCTCCCGCCACGGGTACCGGCACGAGGACCTGAACGCCAGGACCGGATGCACGCCCCGGCACAACGCGAAGGGATCGCTCCCCGCCAGCCAGGTGCAACCGGTGACCCGCCTGCGTCCGCCGGACTTGATCATCCAGGACGAGCTCCACCTCATCTCGGGATCGCTCGGCACCACGGTCGGCCTGTTCGAAGCCGCTGTCGACGAGTTGTGCACCTGGGGCCAGGGGTACGGCCCGAAGATCGTCGCGTCCACCGCCACGACCAAGCGTGCGGACGCGCAGGTGCTCGGCGTCTTCGCGCGCGAGCTCGCAATCTTTCCGCCGCAGGTCCTCGACGTGGCCGACACCTACTTCTCTGAGCAGGTGCCGATCACGCCCGAGACACCGGGGCGGCGCTACCTGGGCGTCTGCGCGCATGGCGTCCGGCTCAAGTCGGCGGAGATCCGGCTCGCTGAGATCCTGCTCATCGCCGGGCAGACCGTGTTCGACCGGTACGGCAAGCCGGCCGACCCCTACATGACCATGGTCGGGTACTTCAACGCCACGCGGGAGCTGGCCGGCATGCGGCGTTACGTCGACGACGACGTGACGACCCGCGTCCGTACCCACGGCAAGCGCAAGGGCCTGTCGAACCGGCTCACCACCAGGCTGGAGATGCTCACCGTCCAGGAGCTGACCTCACGCATCTCCTCCACCGATATCAGCGAGGTGCTGCGGAACCTGGAAGTCGGTTTCGTCGCCGAGTACGAGACCTCGGAGCGCAAGCTCGCCCTGCGCAGGGAACTGGCTCTCGCCCGCCGAGACAAGCGCCCCGAGCACGCGCTCGCCGCTCGGTGGCTGCGCAGGCGGCTCCCGGTCGACGTGGTGCTGGCCACCTCCATGCTGCAGGTCGGCGTGGATGTCTCTCGCTTCGGGCTGATGGTGGTGGTGGGCCAGCCCAAGAACACCGCCGAGTACATCCAGGCATCCTCCCGCGTCGGCCGTGACGCCGACCGGCCCGGCCTGGTGGTGACGCTCTACAACTGGTCCCGGCCCCGGGACCTGGCCCACTTCGAGGACTTCGAGCACTACCACGCCACGTTCTACCGGCAGGTGGAGGCCCTGTCGGTCACGCCGTACACGCGACGGGCCCTGGACCGGGGAGTGGCCGCCGCCTTCGTGGGGGCGCTGCGCAACGCCGAGGAGACCTATTCGCGCAACACCGACGCCCACGACGTGCCGCTCGACGGCCCGGTGGCCACCCGGATCCGCAGGCGGTTCCTGTCACGCGCCGAGGCGGTCGCGGGCGAGCGGGGCCGGGATTACCTCCTGGAACGGCTAAACGTGGTGGCGGACAAGTGGGAGACCATGCGGGCCGGGCAGATCAGGCTCGGCTACCAGGCCAGCTCCTCCACCCGGCAACCGCTGGTGGGCCTGCTCAAACCGGCCGGTGAGAGCGCGTGGGACACCATGACGGTCGGCCAGTCCATGCGGGAGACGGAAAGCGAGATCAACCTGCTCGTCCCCCGACTGGAGGAGATGTTCGCCCCCGCTTACGGGGCGCCCGCCTGGAGCTTCAAGGTCGGCGTGGATGAGGACGACGACGCCCCGGAGGGCGACGAGCTGGGAGAGAGCCGTGGCTAAGCCCGAAGGTCACCGCCGCAGGGTCGGGGCTGTCCGGCCCAGTCACCTGATGTTCACCGGTGGCGTCGGCGCGCTTGTCGACCTACCCAACTTCTCCGTCCTGGTGAAGGGGCTGGATGACTGGGCGCCGGAGTACAACAAGGTGCCCGACTGGGAGCCGCTGACCGAGCCGCGCCTCCTGGCCGCCGTCCAGACGCTGCTGGGCAAGACCGTCACCCAGCTGCGCCCCGCCCCCTGGTTGCCGGACACCGACGACAGCGGCGCGGCGGCCCGGGTGGGTGTGCCGACGATGCCGTTCCCGGCCTGGATGCGCTGCACCGCCTGCAGTCTTCTGGCGCCGATCGAGTCGCAGGTGGTCTTCGGATTCGAGAATCCCAAGGCGCACGCGCCCCACGAGGCGCGTTTCTTCCATAAAACCTGCGGACGCAAGAAGTCGGGCCCGAGACCGCTGGCGGTCGCCGCGCGCTTCGTGCTCGCCTGCACCGCGGGCCATCTCGACGACTTCCCCTACGTGCCGTTCGTGCACCGGGGTGGCTCCTGCGAGGTGGAGTTCCCACCGCTCAGCATGGACGACCGCGGCGGCAACATGGGCGCCAACGTCGAGATCAAATGCGAGCGCTGCGGCCTGAAGCGCAACATCACCGAGGCCATGGGCCGGCGCGGCGAGCAGAACCTGCCCGCCTGCCGCGGCCGGCACCCGCACCTGTCGACCTTCGAGTCCTGCGACCGTCCGGTGCGCGTGCTGGTGGTCGGCGCCTCTAACCAGTGGTTCGCCCAGGGGCTGTCCTCCCTGTGGGTGCCGGAGGCAGGGGGCAACGTGCTGGATGCGAAGGTCGCCCAGCACTGGGAGACGAGCCTGCACGGCATTCCCGGGCCGAACATGCTTCCTTTCATGCGTACGGCGGTGCCCGCGCTGCGCGAGTTCGAGAAATGGGACGACCAGACCCTGTGGGCGGCGATGGAACGCCATCGGGCCAAACTAGAAGGCGCGGAGATAACGCAGAACGACGGCTACCCCGATCTTCGGACGGCTGAGTGGGAGGTGTTCTCGGCGCGGGAGCTCCCGGAGCCGGATGAGGACTTCACCTTGCGACGAGACCCTGACGGCGTGCCCGAGCCGCTTCGCGGCGTCTACGCCGACGTCGTCCAGGCCGAGCGGCTTCGGGAGGTGCGTGCTCTGATCGGCTTCACCCGGCTGGACGCCCCGGACCCGGAAGACCCCGAACTGGTCACCCGGGCTCCTCTGGCGCGCGACAAGCCAGCCTGGGTGCCAGCGAGCGAGGTGCGGGGGGAGGGCATCTTCCTCAGGCTTCCCGAAGACCTCCTGTCCGGATGGGAGAAGCGTGTTGAGAACACCCTCGCCCTTCGCGAGCACAAGGACGCCTACGCGCGTTTCCGAAGGCACCGCTACAGCGACCGGATCCGCGGCGCCTTCGACGAGATGCAGCACTGGCCGGGAGCACGCTTCTACGTCCTGCACACCCTTTCCCATCTGCTGATCCGGACGATCGCGCTGGAATGCGGCTACAGCTCGGCCAGCCTGTCGGAACGCATCTACGCGGGCAGCCAGGACGATCCGCGCAGCGGAATTCTCATCTACACGGCCGTGCCGGACGCCGAAGGCACACTCGGCGGCCTGGTCTCCCTGGCTGAACCCGCCAACCTGGTACGGCTGACGAGGCGGGCCCTGCACGACGCCAAGCACTGCTCGTCCGACCCGCTCTGCGCCGAACGGCTGCCGCAGGAACCCGCGGACTTTCTGCACGGCGCCGCCTGCCACGTCTGTCTTTTCGTCTCCGAGACGACCTGTGAACGCGGCAACCGCTTCCTCGACCGCCGGTTCGTCGTCCCCATCGACGAGCCGGACCTCGCCCTCTATCCCGAACTCCCGTGAACGGTTACCCGCGCCTGGCGAGGGCGGCGGCCGAGGCCGTCGCCCAGCTTGGGCCCTCCAGGCTCAGAACCCTGGCCGAGCGGATCGGTGCGGGGTGGCCGCGCGCGGCCATACCGGGCGCGGTTCCGGTTCCGGGGTTCGCCGAGCACGCGACGGCGATTCTGGACGCGCGTGACGCCGAGTCGGTTCCTGACCTGGTAGCCGCGACCTACCTCGTGGGCGTGGCCGACGGGCACGCCCAGCACGCCGGGACGACCCGTGCCGACGTAGTCTGGAGTGGGCCGAGCAGCCACGGCGTGCCGGTGCGTGCCACGGCGCAGGTCCTGGTGGACGTGGTGGCGGAGGCTACCCGCGAACTGCTGTTGATGACGTACTCGGCCAAGCCGTACCCGCCGCTCCTGGAGGCTCTCGCCGCCGCGGTGCGCCGCGGAGTCACGGTGGCGGCGGTCGTCGAGACACTGCAGGGAGCGGGTTCGGCGCTGAGCGGGTCGGAGCCCGCCACTGCCTTCACCTCTGTGCCCGGCATCGAGCTCTGGCACTGGCCTGCCGCCAGGCGAACCACGCCGGGGTCCAAGATGCACGCCAAGCTCGCCGTGGCCGACCGGCGGATTCTGCTGGTCTCCAGCGCCAACCTCACCCAGTCGGGAGTCTCGCGGAACATCGAGGCGGGGCTGCTCATCACAGGCGGGACGGCGCCCCAGCGGGCAGCCGAGCACATCGCCGAACTTCGCGCCCACGGGGTGCTGGAACGGCTCAGGTAGGAGGAGAACGACAATGCGCGACGATGCCGTTGTGGCGGCGGCCGACATCGCCCGGATGGCCGGGGTGGGCCGGCCCGCTGTCAGCAATTGGCGCCGCAGGTTTCAGGACTTTCCCGAACCGGTCGGCGGAACCTCCTCCAACCCCCTCTTCTCGCTCGCCGAAGTCGAGGTCTGGCTACGCGACCAAGGCAAGCTCCAGGAGTTGCCAGAGGACGAACTGGTCTGGCAGCAGATCCGCAACTCGGCCGACGACCTCGAGCTCGCCGTCGTGGTCAGCAACGTCACAGCCGCTCTCACCGACACGCCCCAGGGCAGCCGGCATGCTCCCGCTCGGTTGGTCCAAGCCGCCGCCGCGCTCGCGGCCCAGCGGGGGACGGCGGACACCGTCGAACTGCTTTACCGCCGATACGTGGAGACCCACTCGCGCCGCGTGCAGGTGGTCTCTGACGAGGTCGCCGCCCTCATGTCCGGTCTGCTGGGCGAGTGCGAGACGGTGCTGGACCCGATCTGCGGCTTCGGCCCGCTCCTCCTGGCCACGACGAGGGCCCGCCGGGTCATGGGCCAGGAACGAGACGAGGCCACGGCACGGCTGGCCGCGGCGCGGCTGGTCGCCCGCGGCATCCCCGCGGACATCCGTGGCGGCGACGCACTGCTGGCCGACGCCTTCCCCGACGTGGAAGCCGACGGCGTTGTGTGTGTCCCTCCTTTCAACGAACGTGGCTGGGGCTACGAGGAGCTAACCAACGACCCGCGCTGGCAGTACGGCCTGCCCCCCAAGGGCGAGTCGGAACTCGCCTGGGTGCAACACTGCCTTGCCCGGGTCAGGCCAGGTGGGCAGGTGGTTGTCCTGATGCCGTCCGCGGCCGCCAACCGCCGTTCCGGGCGGAGGATCCGATCGCAGTTGCTGAGAACGGGAACTCTGCAGGCGATCATCGGCCTTCCCGCCGGATCCGCTCCGCAGTCGGCCCTTCCGCCTCACCTGTGGCTGCTGCGCCGGCCCCAGGAATCGGATGCGGTTCCTTCGCACGTGACCATGGCGGAAGGCAGCCTGGAGTCGGGGCATCCTGTGCCGATCATCGAGCTTCTGGACGACGAGGTCGACCTGACACCGTCACGCAGGCTGCCCAAGGCGGTAGCCGTACCAGAAAAGGATCTCGAATCGGCGCGCGCTGAGCTGGCGGAGCTGTCCGGTGCCTTGACCGGCCTCCTGCCGAGGGTGAGCCGCCAGAGCCGGGACCTGGCCATGACCACGGTGGCAGAACTCGTCCGCGCCGGGGCTGTCCAGGTGGAGCAGACACCGATGCGGATGGAGACAGAATCGGGCGCGGTGCCGCTCCTCACGGCCAAGGACGTCGTACTGGGCCGAGGACCCTCCGGTCTGGGCGAGATCAGGGTGGAGTCGGTGGTCGCACGGCCCGGCGACATCGTGATCCCCGCGGTGAGCCGCTCGGTGGTCGCCAGAGTCGTGGCCGAGGAGGTGCTGCTCGGGCCACACCTGTGTCTCCTGCGGCTGGACCAGGAGGTTCTGGATCCGGCCTTCGTCGCGGGTTTCCTCCGCGTGTCGGCCGCGCGGGCCGCCAGCACGTTGTCCGGAACCTACCGCGTGGACGTGCGCCGCTCGCAGCTCCCCCGGCTGCCGATCTCCGAGCAGCGCCGCTACGGCGAGGCGTTCCGGCAGCTGGAGGCGTTCGAGAACGGCGTGCGTGCGGTGGCCGTGTTGGGCGGCGCGCTCGCGGCGCAGGTCTTCGAGGCGCTGATCGACGGCAAGATGCAACCTCAAGACTGAAGCGGAGATCGCGTGATATCTCTGATCACTGGGACTGCTTCCGTAACATGGCCTGCGTTTGAGGGAAGGCGGCCAGGGTGGACACACGCACGATCGACGGTCGCTACTCGCTGGACCCGGCATCGCGTCGCGGCGGCGGGATGGGGGAGGTGTGGTTCGGCTGGGACACCCGCCTAGACCGGCCGATAGCGATCAAGTTCATCCGGCTCGATCGGCTCCCCGATGGAAAACCGGACAAGGAGCTGAACGAGCGCTTTGTTCGAGAATCCCGGATCACCGCCCGGCTTGAGCATCCGGGCGTCCCTACCGTCTACGACTGCGGCACCCACGGTGAGTCGCTCTACCTGGTCATGCAACTGATCGACGGTTGCCCGGTGAACTCACTTGTCGATGAGACGGAGATCCCCGTGGCATGGGCCGCCGCGATAGCCGCCCAGGTCTGCTCGGTGCTGATGGTGGCGCATGCCAAATCGCTGGTCCATCGTGACCTGAAACCAGGCAACCTCATGCTCTGCCCTGATGGCACGGTGAAGGTGCTCGACTTCGGGATCGCCGCCGCCACCTCCTCGGCGGCGACCAGGCTCACGCGGACCGGCGTCGTGGTCGGCACCCCCGAGTACATGGCGCCCGAGCAGGCGATGTCAGGGTCGACAGGCCCGCAGAGCGACCTCTACTCCCTCGGGGTGATCCTCGACGAGATGCTCGCCGGGGAGAACCAGTTCTGCGGCCCCACGCCCTTGGCGACCATGCACAACCACATCGGCCGCGAGCCGAAACCGTTGCGTCAGCGTCGCCGCGAAGTGCCCGAGGGTCTGGAGCGGCTCGTCCTGTGGCTGCTGGCCAAGACGCCGGACAAACGCCCGCCTGCGGCTGAGATCGTCTACGCGCGCCTCCTCGATTTCTGCCGTGAGCTGCCGCCGTTCACGGGCTACGTCGACACGAACGCCCCTCATCCGGTCCGGATGTACGCGCGGGTGGTCGGCAGGATCGGAGCGACGCCGCAGCCTGTCGTCGAGCCCGCACTCGCCGTACGGCCCGCGCCCGCGTCGGTTCCGGACACCTTCCGACCCAGCGACATGGCTCTGGCCCGGAAGGACGCGGACGCGCTGAAGGCCGAATCGCGCTTCGCCCAGGCAGCCGACGTCCTCGCCGAGGTTGTGGAACCCGCCGCCCGCAAGCTCGGCCCCGGCGATCCAAATGTGATCTCGCTGAGGATCGAGCTGGCCGATGCCCTGTTCCTCGGAGGAGACTATCGCCGCGCGGCAGCGGAGTTCGCGGCTCTCGTCGCCGATCTCGCCGAGCGAGACGGGCCTGACAACGATCTCGTCCTGCGCTTCCGGCTGATGGAGGCCAACAGCAACGCCGCCGCCGGGGAGACCACGCTCGCCCTGACGCAGCTGAGCCGTTTGTTGGAAGACGAGCAGAGTTTCGGCGTGGACGACGACAGGACGCTGGAACTGCGCCGCCAGATCGGCTTGCTGAAGCTGGGCGCCGGAGACCGCGCGGGAGCCAGGAAAACCCTTGCCGTGCTGCTGCCCGACCTGAAGACCCGATACGGGCAGGCGCATCCCAACGTGACCAAGGTCCAGGAGATTCTGGACCAGCTAAACAGTAACGGCTGACGTAGCCAATCTGGCCCCGTTCCTCGAGCGTCTCGAGTCCGCCTTGATCCAGGCTTCCCCGGCCAATCCGCCACGGAGTCTGTCGTAAGAGAGCCTGCGGTGGTGGACCTGGGCCGGCTACTGCGCCAGCGCGCCCCTGGCCACCACGCGGCCCTCGATCGCCGCCCCTGTGCAGCGGCCGAACGACTGCGCGGTGCGGCTCCGCCAGGACCTCACAGGAGTTGGTGCCGCAGCCGGTTTTGTGCTGTAACGACAGTCGGGTCGGGCAACTCATCGGCAACGGAGTGGCAGGGGATCTTCAAGCGTGGCTGCCTAATGTCAATGTCGTTTCCGAGCGAGGGCGGTACGAGGCCACCGGCAAGGGGGCACTTATGTACAACAGCACAGGGCGGCGCCGGGTTGTCCGGCATGCTCGACGACCCGGCGCGAGGCGTCGGCGACGTGCTCGCCGACGGGTGTCTCTGATGCGGACGACGTCGTGGTGTTGACGGAGGACATCGGCCTGATCGTGAACGACCCGCCAATAGCGGCCTTGAACGTCCGTCCTGCGGTCGTCGGGTTCGGGAGCTCCCGCGCCGGCCATACCAGGCGCCACGTCGCCACGTACCCGCAGTACATGCTGACCGCCACGAAGTAGGCCTCGGGCATCCCGCTATAGCTGATCTATACCGCGCCTCTCTACGCTCATGGCGATGAGGCAGCGAACCGGAACCGTCTTCATCATCATCGCCGCGGCTCTGACCGTGATCGGCGCGTTGATCCACATCTTTCCCCCGCACCTGACGGTGGTCACGGTGTTCCTCGGGCTGGGTGCGGCGCTCTGCTACACCGTCGGGGTTGCCCTGATCGTCGGCTGGCCGCGGCAGGTTCTGGTCCGGCCCATGGCAGCGATTGTCATAGTGGTCCTTGCCTGCGGGATGTGGGGCGCTCTCACGGGCATGGCGCCTGTGATTGGCGGAACGGTCGCGCTGGCGGCGCTCGGCGAGGAACAGACCTGCACGGTGACCGAGGTCGAGACCATGCGCGCACGGAGAGGCGGGGCGACCTATATTTACACGGTCCGCTGTTCGGACGCGCGCATTCACGAGATCCGGACGGGGCGGGAAGAACGGCACGACGAAGGCTCCCCTGCCGAGGTCGTCGGGGACGCGAATGGGCTGCTGACGACGAGGTTCGTTGCGGGCGCCTACCAGTGGACCGGGGTGGGGGTCTGTGCGCTGCTGGTGCTGTGCGTGTCCGTGCTTCCGCTCGTCGCCCGTCGCGTCGCCCCGCCGCCACCGCCGTCGTCCCCGGGCGGGTTCTCCCCACCGCCCCCGCCGTGGGCCGCCCAGCCGCGCCGCTACTAGGGTGCTGGCCCGGAGCCTGGCTTGTACGTGTACGACACCACCGCACTCAATGACCAATGGCCCATACGGTCACCCGCCAGAGCGCCTCGAAGAGGACACCAACGCTCATCTTGCTCGCGCCGGCTGTACGGTCGACGAAGGTGATCGGCACCTCCGCCACCGTGAAGCCGTGACGTACGGCTCGCAGCGTGAGATCGACCTGGAAGCAGTAACCCCGCGACTCCACACCGCCGAGAAGGATCTTCTCGAGTGCGGCGGCCCGGTAGACGCGGAACCCGCCCGTGGCGTCGGCGACGGGAAGGCCGAGCGCGAGCCGTGCATAACGGTTCGCCAGCCGGGACAGCAGCTCCCGTCTCCGCGGCCAGTTCGCCACGCGGCCGCCGGGCACCCAGCGCGAGCCGATGACGAGGTCGGCGTGCTCCGCCGCGCGCAGCAAGGCGGGGAGCCGCTCAGGCGGATGCGAGCCGTCCGCGTCGATCTCCACGAGCAGGTCGAACCCTCGGGCGAGTCCCCAGCGGAAGCCCGCCAGGTACGCGGCGCCCAGCCCTTCCTTGCGTTCCCGATGCAGGACGTGCACGCTGTCGAGTTCGGAAGCGAGCCTGTCTGCGATCAGGCCCGTCCCGTCAGGGCTGTTGTCGTCGACGACGAGGATATGGGCCGCCGGTGCGGCTGCGCGGATCCTGCCCACGATGCCGGGGAGGTTGTCCCGTTCGTTGTAGGTCGGCGTGATGACCAAGACGGTGTTCATGATTGTTCCTCAGCTCGCGTGCCGGAAGCCGGGCCAGGCGGTCGTCCATGGACTCCGCGGTCCTGAGCAGACTGTGATGGGCAGGCCCTGCTCCTCGTTCGCGACTCCTGTGCCGTGATCGATGACCCCGGCGGATTCACAGCGCGCGAAGCGCAGCCGCAGACGCTCGGGCCGCAACCCCACGGCGACCACCGTCTGCGCCGTTTCCGGCGGCGGCCCTTGGTACCCCAGCTCGTTGTGGCCGCTGTAGACGGGAATGTCCGGTGCGAACCGGTCCAGTGCACCGGCCTCGCCATAGTTCGAGGTGAGGACGATCGTCCCCGACGGCAGCGCCCGGTGCACTCCGGCCACCTGGGCGACGAAGCGCGGCCAGCCCACCGACTCCCTGGACACCTCGTTGGGCGAGAAACTGAGCGCCGGCAGCGGGAGCAGCGGCAGCGCCACGACGATCCCGATGACCGACGTGCCGAGAAGCCCCCACCACACCACCCGGCGCCGGGCGACCCGGCTCTCCATCCACGCGGTGGTGGGCACGCAGCCGGCCACGAAGGCGAAGATCAGGCTGCCGGCGACATAGTCCGCCCGTCCTCCTGACACCAGGCCGAGCAGGATCGTCACCAGGGTCGCGATCGCCAGTGGCCGCGTCTCCTGCCGCCGGCGCAGCCAGAGCCACCCGACGACGGCGATCACGAACGCTCCCATGCTGAGCAGCGCCACCAGCATGGGCACGAACATGATCCGATTCAGGGGTTCGCTGAGCGTGGCGGCCATGGTGAGCTGAGGCCAGCCGTTGGCGGCCTGGTAGAGCAGGTTCGGAGAGGCGATGACGGCGGCCAGGAACGCCCCGGACCAGAACCATCTGTCGCTGAAGACGGCGCGCGGCCCCTTCACCGCCAGGCCGGCGGTGATGAGCAGGCCGGTGGCCAGACCGGTGATCAGAAGGACGATGAGGTGCTTGTTGAACGTGGCGGCTCCCGCGATGGCGCCGGCCGCCATCCACCATCGCCCGTCACCGCGCAGCAGGGCACGGAGCACGAACAGGATGCAGGCCGTCCAGAAGACGAAGTCGGCCGATTGGGTCAGCAGGGTGTGCCCGGCGACCAGGGGGAACATCCCGGTGCCGAGGCCGGCGGCGGCGAGGGTCTGCGCGCCTGTGCGACCGCCGAGCTCCCGTGTGATCGCGGCACCGATCAGGATCAGCAGTCCCGCGCACAGCGCAGGGACGACCCGCAGCCCGACGATGGTGTCCCCGAACAGCTCCGTGGACAGCCGCGCCAGGAGCGGGGTCAGCGGGGGCTGGTCGAAGTAGCCCCAGGCGGGAGACTGACCGAGCATGCGGAAGTAGAGCTCGTCGCGGTGGTAGCCGTACCACGGGCTCAGCATCAGCAAGGTGACCACGACGACGCCCGCGATGGAACCGACGGTCCGCCAGGCGAAGGCCGGGAGCGAAGGAGCGGTGATCTGAAGACGGGGGGTTTGAAGAAGCATGCCCCCCACGGTTTCCGATGGGGCCGCCGCGTGTCGTCTGGCCGGGAACAGAACGTGGAGTCAGACCGCAGGCATAGGCGGCGGCTCCCCGGGGCGGACCACGCCGTGGTCGAAGGCGAAGACGACCGCGGCGGCCCGGTCGCGTACCGCCAGCTTCGTGAAGATCCGGCCGACGTGGGTCTTGATCGTGCCCTCGCCGACCACGAGATGACGGGCGATCTCCGCGTTCGTGAGCCCTCGGCCGATGAGCTTGAGCACGTCGAGCTCGCGAGAGGTGAGCTCGCCGAGCCGCCGGACCGCGTCGGGGTCGGTCACCGGATCTGTCCGATAACGTCGCAGGACCCGCCCGCAGACGGCGGGATCCAGCCATCCGTCGCCGGCCGCCACCGCCCGGACAGCACGCTGGATGTCCTCGGCCGGAGCGTCCTTGAGACAGAATCCGGACGCGCCGGCCCGCAGAGCCGCCGCGAGAACGCTGTCCTCACCGAACGTGGTCAGCACCAGGATGCGGGACGACGGATCCGCGGCGAGCATGGCACGGGTGGCCTCGACGCCGTCCATCCGCGGCATGCGAATATCCATGACCACGGCGTCCGGCCGGACGCGCGCGACCTCCGCCAGCGCGGCCTGGCCGTCGGCCGCCTCACCGACCACGTCGAATCCGTACGGCTGGCGCAGGATCGTCCGCAGTCCTGCCCTGGCGAGTTCCTGGTCGTCGACGAGCACCACCGAGATCATGCGGGCAGCTCCGTCCGCACGACCCACCGGTCGTCCTCTGGGCCGGCAGTGACGTGGCCACCGACCATGCGCACCCTGTCGGCCATCGCGCGAAGTCCCATGCCGCCATTGTGCCGAGGTGGGCGGTCGGGCAAGGGATTGGAGACCGTGGCCCGCACAGCACCTTCCTCCGAGATGCGCACCCGTACCTCGACGGGACATCGGGGAGCGTGGCGGCTCGCGTTGGCCAGTGCCTCCTGAACCAGCCGGTAGAGCACCATCCCGCTCGTCGGGCCCACCGCCGACAGCTCACCGTCGACGCTCGCGTCGAATTCCAGACCCGCCGTCCGGTACTCCTCGAAGAGTTCGGGAAGCCGGGGCGCGGTGGGCTGGGGAGCGACCACGGCAGGATCGGAGCCTTCCTCGGCAAGGACACTGACCACCTTCCGCAGCTCCGCCATGCTCTGCCGGGCGAGGCGCTCGGCCTCGGCGATCCCCGCCGCCGCTTCCTTGGGATCGTGCTCGAGCGCCAGTCGTACACCCCCCAGATGCAGCACCGTCACGGCGAGCGTGTGCGCGACGATGTCGTGCAGATCGGCGGCGAGCCGCTGCCGCTCGGCCAGGGCTGCGGCAGCGGTGGCGGCGCTCTCCGCCCGGTGCAGCCGCTCGCCCACCTCAATGCGGTAACGCGCGGCCCAGCCGCTCCAGAAGACGAGCGTTACGGCGGCCAGCCAGTTAGGCCATCCGGGGTCGGGCGAGGTGAACGCCGCCGCGACCACCACGGAAAGCGAGGCGAGCCAGATGACGATGCCCGGCCAGAGCCGCAGCGTCAGCGCGACGAACGCGATGTAGAGCACCAGAATGAACCAGCCGACGCTGTTGACCGCGAGATCCGTGAGCGCCGCTATGGCCACGGGAGCCAGCAGAGCGGCCACCTCGGCGGGACGGCCCGGCCCCGCACGCACGATGACGAGACAGAGAACGACAAGGATGCCCCCTCCGGCGAACGGCCAGGCGCAGTCGCAGCCACGCATGATCGTTTGCACCCACGACAACCCGACCAGCAGCATCAGCAGCCCGAGACCGGCCGGTAACAGCCAGCGGGGAGTCACCACCACCCGCCCATCGTAGGAACGGCCGGTTCCCCGCGCATCCACCCACGGGGATACCCGCCATCCACCCACGGTCAGAGGCGAATCCTCCCGCGTTCCTGTCCAGGGACGTAGGGCGAAGGCTGCTGGGCGTCGGCGACTTGACCGGTGGGTCGCTGGCTCGAACTCCGGCCACAGCGTACGCTCGGCACGTTCCCCGAGGAGAATCGAACGTTCCCCCGAGGAGGGCCGCATGACCGTACGCGTGGAGCGCCAGGGACGGGTCACCACCGTGGTGATCAGCAGGTCGGAGGCGCGCAACGCCGTCGATCGCAAGACCGCCGACGCGCTGGTGGACGCGTTCCGCGACTTCGAGGACTCCGACGCCGACGTGGCCGTGTTGTGGGGTGAGGGCGGCACGTTCTGCGCCGGGGCCGACCTCAAGGCGCTCGACAACCACGTCGGAGAGGAGGGCGACGGGCCCATGGGGCCGACCAGGATGCGCCTGGCCAAACCGGTCATCGCCGCCGTCGCCGGGCACGCCGTCGCGGGCGGGCTGGAGCTCGCGCTCTGGTGCGATCTGCGGGTGGCGGAGGAGGACGCGGTGTTCGGGGTGTTCTGCCGCCGGTGGGGCGTGCCGCTGATCGACGGCGGCACCGTACGCCTGCCCAGGCTCATCGGCGCGTCCAGGGCCATGGACATGATCCTCACGGGGCGGCCGGTCGGCGGGCGGGAGGCGTACGAGATGGGGCTGGCCAACCGGCTCGTCCCCACCGGGACGGCTCGGCAGCACGCCGAGGAGCTGGCTCGCGAGATCGCCCGCTTCCCGCAGATGTGCCTGCGTGGCGACCGGCTGTCGGTACTGGAGCAGCACGGGCGAGGCGAGGAGGACGCGATGCGGAACGAGCTGCGCCATGGCCTGGTCTCTCTGCCCGACGCCGTCGAGGGAGCGGCCCGCTTCGCCGCCGGGGCCGGCCGCCACGGCGACTTCTCTCAGGTGCGCTGATCGTCACAGGCTGATTGTCGGGGTGCCCGCGTATCGTGACCCTATGCCTGACATCGAGGTCGCCGGGCGCGAGGTCCGCATCACCAGCCCCGACAAGGTGGTCTTCCCTGAGGCCGGGCACACCAAGCTCGACCTGATCCGCTACTACGAGACGGTGGGGGAGGCGGCGCTGCGCGGCGTGCACGGGCGGCCGATGGTGCTCAAGCGGTTCGTGCACGGGATCGAGCAGGAGGCGTTCTTCCAGAAGCGCGCCCCGGCCAAGCGGCCCGACTGGATCGAGGTGGCCGAGCTCAAATACCGGTCGGGGCTCAGCGCCGAGGAGGTCGTCTGCACCGACCTGGCGCAGCTGCTGTGGGTGGTCAACCTGGGGTGCGTGGACCTCAATCCGCATCCGGTGCGCTCCGACGACCTCGCCAAGCCCGACGAGTTGCGGATCGATCTCGACCCGGTGCCCGGCGTCGAGTGGGCGGACGTGCTGAAGACCGCTCAGGTCGCGCGGGAGGTGCTGGCCGATCACGGGCTGGTGGCCTGGCCCAAGACCTCCGGGTCGCGCGGTTTCCACGTGTACGCGCGGATCGAGCGGCGCTGGCCGTTCGCGAAGGTGCGCAAAGCGGCCGAGACGGTGGCGCGGGAGGTCGAGCGGCGGGCCCCCGACCTGGCCACGAGCCGGTGGTGGAAGGAAGAACGGCACGGCGTGTTCGTGGACTTCAACCAAAACGCCTACGACCGGACCGTCGCGTCCGCCTATTCGGTGCGCGCCGTGCAGGACGCCCGCGTGTCCACACCGCTGACCTGGGACGAGGTGCCCGGATGCCGGCCGGAGCTCTTCACCATCGACACCGTGCCCCGGCGCCTGGCCGAGATCGGCGACCCGTGGGAGGACATGGACCTGCACGCCGGCTCCCTGGACGGGCTGCTGGCGCTCGCCGAGGAGCTCGGGCCGGCGCCCAAACCGCCCAAGGGCAGCGGGCGCAGGCAGCAGACGATGCCCGTCATCGAGATCGCCAGGGCCGAGCACAAGGACGAGGCGATGGCGGGGTTCGAGCGGTGGAAGGCCCGGCATCCCGAGGTGGCGGCCAAGCTGGAGCCCGCCGACGTGCTGGTGGACGGCATGCGGGGGCGCAGCAGCGTGTGGTATCGCATCCGGGTCAACCTGCAGCACGTGCCGGAGGGGGAGCGGCCGCCGCAGGAGCAGCTGGAGGTCGACTACGACCCGTGGGGCGGCGCCTCCGGCCCGCCCTGAGCCTGAGCCTGAGCCTGAGCCCGAGCCTGAGCCGCCAGGGGTCAGCCGCGGGTCGGGCGTTCGTAACCCTCGTCGCCGCCGTAGACGTGCCGGTCCGGGTCCTGCTCCGGCTGGGTGGCCGGGCTGGTGGGCGAGGCGGTGTGCTCGGAGGCGAAGTCGTCCGAGAGGACCGGCGGGGGCGGGGCCAGATAGTCCTGCCAGGTGATCTTGCCCTTGGGCGTCGCGTCCGTGGTCAGGAGGTCGGCGCGCATGGCCGCGTACAGACGTCCGGGGTAACGCATGCGCAGGCAGGCGCGGCGCAGGTGCTGGGCGTCCAGCCAGGTCCGGGTCAGCTCGGCGGTGTCGAGCACCTCCGGGCCCCCATACTCGATCTCGATGCCCTGCGGGCCGCCGGCGAGCAGGTCGGCCGCTCGGGCGGCGACCTCGCCCGTGTGGACCGGCTGCCAGGGCACGGTCGGGTCGACCGGCAGCACCGGGAGTGCGGAGAAGTCCCGCAGCCGCTGCTGCAGCCACTGGTGGAACGGCGTGGCACGGAGGACCGTCCAGCCCAGGCCGCTCTCTTCGACCAGGCGCTCGGCCTCCAGCTTGTACCTGAGGTAGCCGATGGGCGCACGGTCCGCGCCGACCATCGAGGTGAGCAGCAGGTGCCCGATCCCGGCCTCGCGGGCGGCCATCACGAGCAGGCGGGTGCCCGGGATGTCCACGGCGCCGCGCCCCTTGCGGCCGCTCGTGGCCAGGTGCGCGATCGCCTCCACGCCGGCGACGGCCTCCGGCACGCCGTGGCCGGAGAACAGGTCGCCCCACATCCACTCGACGTTCCCGCGGCTCTCCCTCTTGGTACGGCTCAACGCCCGCACCTGATGGCCCGCCTTGACCAGCGCGGGCACCAAGGCCCTGCCCAGCGTGCCCGTGGCTCCCGTGACCAAAATGCGCATGCCGCCCCTCTACCCCCGAATCCGCACCCTTGACATGGGGGCCGCGAAGTGGGGTAGGGCCGCTCGCATGGCTCGAATCGCATCGGAATCCCTGATCGAACGGCTCGTCGAGTGGGGCGTGGACACCGTCTTCGGCCTGCCGGGCGACGGCATCAACGGCATCATGGAGGGACTGCGGCGCCACCGAGACCGGGTGCGCTTCGTCCTCGTCCACCACGAAGAGGCCGCGGCCTTCATGGCGACCGGCTACGCCAAGGCCACCGGGCGCATCGGGGTCTGCCTGGCCACCTCGGGGCCGGGCGGGATCCACCTGCTCAACGGGCTCTACGACGCCAAGCTCGACCACGTGCCCGTGCTGGCGATCACCGGCATGCAGGAGACCTCCGTGCTCGGCACCGGCTACCAGCAGGAAGTCCATCTGGACAGGCTGTTCGCCGACGTGGCCGAGTACAACATGATGATCACCAATCCGGCGCAGCTGCCGTCGCTGGTGGATCAGGCGGTCAGGACGGCGTACGCGCGGCGCGGGGTCTCCCATCTGACCCTGCCCAACGACATCCAGGTGGCCGAGGCGGACGCGGACCCGTACAAGCACGTGGCGCCGGTCAGGCTGCCGCAGACCGCGCCCGTCTACCTGCAGTCGTCCGGCATCCCCCGGCAGGAGGACGTCGAGTGGGCGGCCGAGGTGCTCAACCGGGCCGAGCGCCCCGCCATGCTGGTCGGGCAGGGCGCGCTGCACGCCCGGCAGGAGGTGCTGGCCGTGGCCGAGGCCCTCGGCGCGCCCGTGGTCAAGACGTTGCCCGGCAAGGCCGTCATCCCGGACGACTCGCCGTACACGACCGGCGGGATCGGGCTGCTCGGCACCCGGCCGAGTGAAGAGCTCATGGAAGAAGCCGACGTGCTGTTCATGGTGGGCACGAACTTCCCGTACTCGAAGTTCCTGCCGGAGCCGGGCAAGGTGCGGGTGGTGCAGTTCGAGGCGGAGCCGACCAGGGCGGGGGCGCGGATCGCGACCGACGTGCCGGTCGTGTGCGACGCCAAGGAGGGGCTGGCGGCGCTGCTGCCGCTGCTGTCCCGCCGGGACGACACCGCTCATCTGGCGAAATATCAGCGGATGACGGCCGAGTGGCGGGCCGACATGGACGCGCTGGAGAACCCCGAGCGCGACCCGATCGCCCCGCAGTACCCCGTCTCCATCCTCGACGAGCTCGCCGCCGACGACGCCATCATGACGTGCGACAGCGGCACTGTCGCCACCTGGGCGGCCCGGCACTGGACGGTCCGCGGCGGGCGCGAGTTCTACCTGTCCGGCACGCTGGCCTCGATGGCGAACGGGTTGCCGTACGCGATCGCGATGCAGCACGCCTTCCCGGGCCGGCAGGTCATCGCGTACGTCGGCGACGGCGGCTTCTCGATGCTCATGGCCGAGTTCCTGACGGCGGTCCAGCAGCGGCTGCCGATCAAGGTGATCGTCAACAACAACAACTCGCTCGGCCAGATCCTGTGGGAGCAGATGGTGCTGGGCTACCCCGAGCACGGCGTACGGTACGCGGAGCCGGAGGCCGACTTCTCGGCCTGGGCCCGCTCGTGCGGCGGATTCGGGGCCAAGGTCACCAAAGCGGACGACGTGGGCCTGACCATCGGGCAGGCGCTCGCGCACGACGGCCCGGCGCTGGTGGACGTGGACGTCAACCCCAACGAGCCGCCCCTGCCCGCCAAGGTCTCCTACGAGCAGGCCAAGAACTTCGCCCAGGCCTTCCTCAAGGGGCAGCCGCACCGGGCCGCCATCGCCACCACGCTGTTCAAGGACCGGATCCAGAGGATGGGGGACTAGCTTTCGCTATGCCCGCGGCGGCGTTCCGCAGGGGATCGATGAGGCGGGGCAGCTCGCGGGCGCGCCGTGAGGACACCACGATGCCCACGGCGGCCACGGCCCGGCCGTCCACCAGGATCGGCGCGGCCGCCGAGCACGAGCCCAGCGTCATCTCCTCGTACGTGAACGCGTACCCCTGGGCCCGGACCGCGGCCAGCTCCCTGGCCAGCCGGCCAGGCTCGGTGATCGTGTGCGGGGTGGGACGCTCGAGCTTGCGGGCCAGGTAGGACTTGACGAACCAGTCCGGCTCGTACGCCAGCAGCGCCTTGCCCACGCCCGTCGGGTGCATGGGCAGCCGGCCGCCGGTCCTGGAGACGATGGGGACGGCGCGGCGGCCGTACACCTTGTCGACGTACAGCACCTCGAGCCCGTCGCGGACGGCCAGGTGCACGTTCTCGCCCGTGGTGACGAACAGCTCCTGCAACCACGGATGCGCCAGGCTCACCAGCCTGCTGGGGGCGAGCTGGCCCAGCTCCCACAGCCGCAGCCCCACCCGCAGCCGCCCGTCGGCGTCGCGGCTGAGCGCCTGCCACTCCTCCAGCTCGGCCACCAGCCGGTGCGCCGTGCTCAGCGGAACCCCGCTGCGCCTGGCCAGGTCGGTCAGCGTGAGCTGCGGGTGAGCGGCGTCGAACGCGCCGAGGAGGGCCAGCACCTTGGACGTCACGGTGCGGCCTGGCTGGCGGGATCCGCCTGACATGGTGCCAGTATTCCACTCAGTGGAAGCAGTCTCTCGGCGTGGCCCGGCTCGAAGCAGGATGCTTCCCTCATGCGAACTCAGGTCGGGATCATCGGCGCGGGCCCCGCTGGCCTGCTGCTGTCTCATTTGCTCCACCTCCGCGGCATCTCCTCCGTGGTGCTGGAGAAGCGCAGCCGCGACTACGTCGAGCGGCGGGTGCGGGCCGGCGTGCTGGAGCAGGGCACGGTCGACACCCTCATCCAGGCGGGCGTCGGCGAGCGCATGCTGCGCGAAGGGCTGCCGCACCACGGCATCGAGCTCAGGTACGGCGGCTCCGGCCACCGCATCCCGTTCGAGAAGCTCGTCCCCGGCAGGTCGATCACCGTGTACGGGCAGCAGGAAGTGGTCAAGGACCTGATCGCGGCCAGGCTGGCGGCGGGCGGCGACGTACGGTTCGAGGTGGAGGACGTGGCCGTGCACGGGCTGGAGCCAGGGCCGGACACGGGGCCGTATGTGACCTTCGGCGGCGAGCGGCTCGACTGCGACGTGATCGCCGGCTGTGACGGTTTCCACGGCGTGTCCCGCCCGTCCATCCCCGAGGGTGTCCTGACCGTTTTCGAGCGGGAATATCCCTTCGCCTGGCTCGGCATCCTGGCCAACGTGACGCCGTCGTCGGAGGAGCTCATCTACACCAGGACCGAGCGCGGCTTCGCGCTGCACAGCATGCGCTCGCCCACCGTCAGCCGCTTCTACCTGCAGGTCCCGGCCGACACCCGGATAGAGGACTGGCCGGACGAGCGGATCTGGGACGAGCTGAAGGCCAGGCTGGAGAGCGTGCCCGGCTTCACGCTGACCACCGGGGAGATCACCGAGAAGGGCGTCACGCCGATGCGGTCCTTCGTGGTCGAACCCATGCAGTACGGGCGGCTCTACCTGGCCGGGGACGCCGCCCACATCGTGCCGCCCACCGGGGCGAAGGGCCTCAACCTGGCCGTGGCCGACGTGCGCGTGCTGACCGAGGCGCTGGACGCGTACTTCTCGGACGGCTCCACCGCGCTGCTGGACGGATACTCGGAGGCGTGTCTCAAGCGGGTGTGGCGAGCGCAACACTTCTCATGGTGGATGACGACGTTGCTGCACACGTTCGAGGACGACGACGCCTATGGGAGGCGGCTGCAGCTGTCGTATCTGGACTACGTCACTTCATCGGAGGCGGCGGCCACGACATTGGCGGAGAACTACGTCGGGCTGCCATATGGCGGCTGACCTTGGAAAATGCTTTAAGGTTGTTTGGTGGTCTTTGAGGAAGGTTGGGCGGCTGCGCCCTTTCGGTGGTTGATGGACGCGCTGGGTGATGCCCAGCTTGCGCGGATGGGCAGCGACCCAGGGCTGGTCGCGGCCGTGGACCAGCACGCAGCGGTGCTGCGTGACGCGATCCCGCTGGATCGCGAGACCCTGGGCGACTACCTGCTCGGCTTCCTCGACGAGCTCCGCCAGCGCGGCTGGGCCTTCACCGGCGAGCACGCGGAGCCGGCGGCCCTGCGGCTGACGGCGGTCTGCTGGCTCGCCCGCGAGCGCGGCTTCCTGAGCGACGAACTGCCCGCCTGACCTGCCGGTCGGCGGGCCACCCGCCCCGCTCGGCTCTGGAGGTGGGGCCGAGCGGGCGGGCCGGTGTGTCCGGGTCAGCCGGGAGGCATGTCGGAGCGGGGCGGGCCCGAGGTCGGCGGCTCCGTGCGGGGCGGGCCCGAGGTCGGCGGCATGTCCGGCCGGGACGGAGCCCCCGGAGTGGTGCGGATGGGCGCCGTCTCCTCGGTCATCGCCGCGGCGTCCTGGCGCCCACGCTGGTACGCCTCCGCGTGCGCCCTGGCCTGCGGCGCCTCCTCCTCGATCCGGCCCAGCCAGCGCTCCCAGCGCTGCTGCATCGGCCGGACGAGCCCGCCGCCGATGCCGATGGCCGCGATGGCCCCTATGGTGGCGAGTACGGTGATCAGCACCGGAGTCGTGACCGTGGTAGCCACGCCGATCTGGTTGAGCGCCGCGATGATGCCCAGCGCCCAGATGAACACCGCCGCGGCGGTGGCCACCCAGCGGCCGTACGACAGCCCGCCGAGCGCCCCGTTCAGGATGTCCCTGACGCCCCTGGCGATGGCGCCGGCCACTACGATGATCACGAT
The DNA here is from genome assembly GCF_004011505.1 of Nonomuraea polychroma. Classification (NCBI taxonomy): domain Bacteria; kingdom Bacillati; phylum Actinomycetota; class Actinomycetes; order Streptosporangiales; family Streptosporangiaceae; genus Nonomuraea; species Nonomuraea polychroma. The sequence continues at coordinate 5,812,555 of NZ_SAUN01000001.1, read as the reverse complement.
GGCGACCAGGGCCATAGGCAGCCAGGCCACCACGGCGGTCAGCAGCGCCGAGATCGGGTTCGGGCCGAACACGCTGAACGCTATCTGCAGGGTGACCAGGATGATCGCGTAGAAGACGATTCTCGCCAGCAGGCTGCTGGCGTCGTACTTGCTCCGCTCCAGCCAGCGTTGTACGCCGCTGCGCTCCACCGCCCGGTCGAACCCCACCCGTTCCAGGATCTTGTCGACGATCTTCTCCAGAAGCTTGGCCACGATCCACCCGATGAAGAGAATCACCAGGAACGCGACCAGCCTCGGAACGAACGTCGCTATTTGCCGCCAGGCGTCTTGGATGCCCTGGCCTATGTTGATATCCACGGTTTCCTCCTCCGAGGAGTCACTTTCACGGCGCTACCCGCACCGAAACGGTCTATGCACTCAGCGACACCAAAAGTTCGCGCTGGGCGACATTTCACCGAGGTCTGGCACGTGATCCGCAAAGGCGGCGCAATCACCCTTCGCTAGGGTGATCTCCGTGCATCGCAGCCGCGTCTACGCCCTCCTCATCGACACCCCCTCGCCCGAAGCCGACCGGGCCGCGGCCTTCTGGGCGGCCGCGCTCGGCGCCACCGCCCGTCCCCTCCAGGGCGAGGAGCAGTTCACCTCGCTCCACCAGGCGATTCCCGGCCTCGTCACGGCCGTCCAGGCGGTCGACGACGCTCCCCGCTTCCACCTCGACATCGAGACGGACGACGTGGAGGCCGAGACCGCGCGCCTGCTGGGGCTCGGCGCGACCCAGGTGTCGCAGTGGATGGAGTGCCGGGTCCTCCGCGCTCCTGGCGGCCACCTGCTGTGCGTGCTGCCCGTGGAGAGCGACAGGGAGGTGTTCGAGGCCCAGGCCAACACCTGGCCCTGAGATTCATGTCAGGCCACTGAGCTCGGGCCGTCGGGTGACATGAGCCATGCGCTCAGCCGCCACCCCGCACGGCCTTCAGATGCGCGGCCGCGGCCTGCTCGAGGCGGACGAGGCCGGAGGAGACGGTGGCGAAGCGGTGGCGGTGTCACAGGGCGGTTTTCTCCGAACACCGCCCACCCGCACGTGGCGGAGGATCCCGCCAGGTCGGAGACAGCGGGTATCGCGGTCATCGCCAGGAGCGCTGGAGCGATTCATGGTTGTGCCAGGCATTCGGCGCCGGCGATGCCCACGGAGAGCTCCTTGCCGGATCTGCCCTGCACACTGATGGAGTTGGTGTCGCCGGAGTAGGCCACCTCGGCTGCTGCGTCGCAGATCTTCTGAGCTGTGCTCGACTCGCCGTCGCCGAGGGTGGTCTCGATCGACACCAGTGTGCACTGGCCCTGCATGGTGACCGATTCGATTTCGGGCTGCTGCGCACGCTGCTTGACCTTGCTGGCGGTCTCGCCGCAGGAGTCCTGGGCGGGTGCAGAGGTTGCGCTCTGGCCGTCCCCGGGTGGTGGGCTCGGTGAGCGTGGGCCGGCTCCCGCCTGGCCGCAGCCGGACGAGACGACGAGCGCGATGGCCACCAGGGCGTTCCTGGAGATCATTGCCATCAGGCGGTCACCGAAAGGGTCCAGCCCTGCTTGCAGCTGGAGCTGAAGGTTCCGTTGTCGCAGCCTTCGACGATGAACCGGTAGCCGCTGGTGGTCATCACGCGGACCCGCATCCGGCCGCTGGTGCCTCCGCCTATGTCTCGCTGCGTTCCGGCTCTGTCCGCGGCGCTGGTCCAGCGGACGAGGAAGCGGTCGTAGGAGCGGGGCGCGGTCGTGCGCCAGTCGACGTAGGCGTATCCGCCGATCGACCAGGCCGACACCACCAGCTTGGGCCCTTGCCGGGGTGACCAGACCATCTGCCCGCGAAGCAAGTTCTGCCTTCGTCCGGCCCAGACGCCGTTGAGGTAGACGTCCACCTCGGAGGTGCGCGGGCAGCCCAGCGCGCTGTTCTCGCCGCCGAGTTCGATCCACCGCGCGCCGATCAGGCCGTAGGGCTGAATGCCGCAGGCGCTCGTCACGGCCGCCGTGGTGGTGCCGGCATGGGCGGGGACCCCGGCGCACAGCGTTGCGGCCAGGGCGAGCGGGGTGCTGACCGACAGCGCGCGGCATAAGGTCACTGCCGCGGAGGTACGGCTGGTGCCAAGACTTGCCATGATGTGATCATCTCGATTCTGGTGGTGTGGTGAGGTTTCTTCGGGGCGCGCCAAGCGTGCGGCACCCCGTGATCGACACGACCGCAGAGGCTGCTGTCCGAGCGTGCGCCGATCATGGTGCGGCCACAGCGGTGACCAGCCGAACCCGGGCGGGAGATCAGTAGCCGCCGCCGGGCTCGCGGAACCCTTCGAACAGCCGTGGCACCGCCGCGCGTGCAGCGGCCGGCCCAGGGGCGCGCATGGCCTGGTGCATGAGCGCGTCACCTGGCCCGGCTCTTCACCCTGGAACGGCTGGGCCGCCCCCTGGTGAAGGGCTCAGTTGCCGTCGGCATCCCGACGAGGGCCGGAGAGGAGTGGATGGGCGTGGGATCGGCTCGTCGGCCGGCTTGCGTCTGCCGTTGCTTGATCTGTCGATCGATGTGAGGGCGGCGATGTCAACGATGGGCGGGCACGTGATGAGCTGGTGGGGACGCTGCCGAGTCCACGTGAAAGGCCGCGATCCGCGTGACCTGGTTCTGGTCAGGTGGTACTGGGCCCCAGGGGGCTGTCAGGCGTTGGCGAGCCGCTCGGGAGTGGTTCCTTCAGCTCAACGAAGATCGTGTGTGTGTCGGTGTCGCCGATGTTCTCGCCGGAATGCTCTTGAGCGCCGACCCATCGCACCTGCCCGGCTTGGAGCTCGACATCCACCTGCCGGGCGCCGGCCGCGACCCTTCTCTTGAAGGAACTCAGCGTGTAAATGACGCTGTCGGGATGCCGATGGGGTGTGGTCTTGTCGCCCGGCTTGTCCTTGTACTCCAGTACCCGGATGCGCTCGTTCTCGAAGATCAGTTTATAGAGGTCGGGATTGGTTGTGGTGGGATCGTGGTCCATGAGCGCATCACCCGATCTGCTTCGTCAGAGCACTGACGCCGATATGGGACTCAAGTCCCATGGGACGAAGATACCATGATGGGCATGTCAGTACCATATGAGTTGGGTGGCCGTCATCAGCAGAAGGCTCGCACGCGCCAAGCGCTCATCTCGGCCACGCGCGAGCTGCTGACGCAAGGGGTCATCCCCACCGTGGAGCAGGCCGCAGCCACAGCAGGGATCTCCCGGACGACGGCGTACCGGTACTTCCCCAATCAGCGCACGCTGCTGCTTGCCGCACATCCCGAGACCCAGCAGCAGTCGCTGCTGCCCGAGCATGCGCCCAGCGATCCGCAGGCCCGGCTCGACCTGGTCATGGAGGCTTTCACCCGGATCACGGTCGAGTGGGAACCACAACTGCGCACCTCGCTGCGCCTGTCGCTGGAACCCGTCCCCGACACCGAGCAGCCGGTTCTCCGCGGAGGGCGAGCCATCGGCTGGATCGAGGACGCCCTGGCGCCTCTGCGCGAGACCAACCCCGAGATCGACGTGCATCGGCTCGCCGTGGCGATCCGATCCGCCAGCGGCATCGAAGCGCTGATATGGCTCACCGACATCGCCGGCCTCTCCCGTGAAGAGGCGGTGGAAACCATGAGCTGGTCGGCACACGCCCTGCTGCAAGCGGCGCTCGCCGGCGCGACACCCCCACAGTCGTAGCCGTCCCGCGATGGTGAGCGGCCCGACCGGAGGGAGGCGGCCTCCCGTCACCCGTACGCCTTCACGCCCCGCCGGCGCGGCCAGGAGTCTGTCGCGAGGCACCATAACGGCTGGGAACGGCGGCGCCGTTCAGGTCGACCAGGTGGAGCCGGTTGACCGTGGGCTCGGCCACGCCGGTGATGCCGAGGTCGGCGAGGGTGGCGTGAACGGTGGGATGGATGCGCTCGTCGAAGGCCTTGACGCACAGTTCTTCGGATTCCCACACGTCGATGTAGCGGAGCGTGCCGTCGGACTGAGCTTTCCTTTGATCTTGACCTGTAAGGGATGGTGACATTGATGAGTTAGTGATGGCAATGACTGCTGTCGGAAAAGTGGCTGTGGTGGTGGGAATGGACCTGAAGGAATAGGAGACGGCGTCGTTGGATCCCGGGAATTCGCGGCGGGTAGGCGCTGCGGCGGCGACGGGCTACGGTCGGGGCATGCAGGCCGAAGCCCTCGGGGTGCTGGAGGCGGCCGCCTGGGGTCTCGCCGGTGGCGTGGCTACCGCTCTGGTGTCCTTGGTGGCCGCGATCAGGGCCGCCAGTTTCCGCTGGCCCTGGCGCCGTAAGGGGGTCACCGAGCGAGAGGCTCGCGAGGAGTTATCGGCGCGCCTGTTCGTGCTGGGCGGCTCATGCGTGCTCGGGGCACTTGTGGCGGCAGCCGCGCACGGGCAGATGAGCGGACCCTGGCCGGCGTTCATCATCGGCGTGGCAGCCTAGGCCAGCGTACGGGGCATGCTGTCCGGTGTGGAGGTCAGCGTCCGCAAGCCTGACCAACAGGAGGCAGGAGGCGAGGCCGATGGTCTCGGCACACCCTGACAGCCTGCTTGGCCGCCTGGCCCAGGCGGGCCGGCCGCGCCGCCCCTGGCTGCGTGTGAGCGTCTCGCCCTGGTGGGCCCGGGTGCTCATAGCCGCGAGAGCCCGGCCGGTGCCAGCACCGGCAGACAGCATGACCATGACGTTCAGACCGGGGCTGAGCCTGCGTGATATGAACCTGGCCAGCGCGGATCTGGCTGGCGCGGACCTGCGTGACGTGAACCTGATCCACGCGAACCTGTTCGATGCGGATCTGGCCGGCGCGGACCTGCGTGACGCGGACCTGACCCGCGCGAACCTGTTCGACGCGAACTTGGCTCGAGCGAACCTGAGTGACGCGAACCTGCTCGGTGCGAATCTGAGTGACGCGAACCTGGCCCGCGCCAACCTGAGCGACGCGAACCTGGTCGGTGCGAACCTGACCAACGCGAACCTGGACCGTGCAGAACTGACCCGCGCGGACCTGACCGGTGCGATCCTGACCCACGCGAACCTGACCGGTGCCAAATTGGCCCAGGCGAACCTGATCGGCGCGGACCTCCGCGACGCGATCTTGCCCGGCGCGACCCTGGATCGCGCGAACCTGCCCGGCGCAATCCTCACTCACGCGGACCTGGCCAGCGCCGAGCTGAGCGGCGCCCTCTTGACCGGCGTGGACCTGGCCGGAGCGACGTTGTCGGTTTCGAAGTCGCGTACACGGATATCAGGAGTCGTCTGCACACGCGCGCTGAGGGGCGGAGTGCCGACGGCGAATGGGCGGTAGATGGCGGCGGCGAGGTAGAGGCCAGGACTGATGGGCTTCTTGTCGGCGAAGATCCGCAGGCAGCCCGCCTCGGTCAGAGCGGCCAGTTGCCGGTCCAGAAGCTACCCGGCGGCCGAGCAGGTCTTCGGCACCCTGATGCCGCACCGCCGGCCCGCGACTACGAGACCCGATCGGCCGGCTCCGAGTCGATGATCTATTGGTCGATGACCGACGACATGACCCGCCGCTTGACCGGAACGGCCACCCCGACCTGGCGCGATCCCGCACCAGGCGGTCACTTCGGGGCCTCACCCGTAGGGCGGATCGAGCGCCTGATGGCCGGCCGGACGGTGGTGATGGTGGCCCACCGGATGCGGACGGTCCAGCGCGCCGTCCGCATCGCCTTCCTGGACGGTGGCCGGGTCGTCGAGGAGGGCGATCACGAGGAGCTGGTACGCCGCGGCGGCCGCTACGCCGATTTCCTCCACGTTGGTGCGGTAAGCTCCCGGTAGCAGCTAGCCAAATTTGGCTAGTGAAGTTCGGGAGGGTTCGATGAAGCCGGTACGGCTGCTGGTCCTGGGCGCGCTGCGCAGACGCGGGCGCGCCCACGGTTACCAGGTCCGCGCGGATCTGGAGTCGTGGGGCGCGCACGAGTGGTCGACCGCCACCTCGGGCTCGGTCTATCACGCGCTCAAGAGCATGGCCGGTCAGGGCCTGCTGGTGACGCACGAGACGGTCGCCTCCGAGGCCGGGGGACCGCCGCGGATCGAGTACGAGCTGACCCAGCAGGGCGAGCGGGAGTACCTCGACCTGCTGGGTCAGGCGCTGGCCGACCGCGAGCCGAGCCTGGACGTGCTGGGCGCCGCTGTCGGCCTCATCGAGGACCTTCCCCGGGAGCGGGCCCTGGAGTTGCTGCGCGAGCGGGCCCGCGCCATGCGCGAGTGGCGCGCGAGCATCACCGCGTACCTGCCCGAGGGCACGGATCTGGCGACCTGGGGCCCGGTCGGCGAGGTGCTGTCCCTGTGGCTGAGCACCGCCGACGCCGGCGCCCAGTGGACCGACCGGATGATCCGCCGCCTGGAAGAGGGCGCGTTCACCATGGCCGGCGAATAGGAGTTCCCCCAATGGCCAACGAGATCGCCATACCGCTGCTTCCCTGCCGCTCCATCGACGAGATGGTCGACTTCTACACGATGCTCGGTTTCCGCCGGATCTACTACCAGGTCCGGCCGAACCCGTACGTGTTGCTCAAGCGCGAGGATCTCCAGCTGGGCTTCTTCGGCATGCCGGAGGCGTTCAAGCCCGAAGACTCCTACGGGACCTGCGTGATCGTCGTGCCGGACACCGGAGAGCTGTTCGAGGCGTTCGCCGCGGGCATGCGCGCGGCGCACGGCAAGCTCCTGGTCTCCGGCATCCCCCGGATGACCCGGCCGCGCAGGCGGAAGAACGACGGCAACCACTCCGGCTTCGCCGTCATCGACCCCGGCGGCAACTGGATCCGCTTCATGGCCGCCCGCCCCCTGCCGGAGAAGGAGGAGGCCACGAGCAGGCTCACCGCCTCGCTGAACCGGGCGGTCGTGATGGGCGACTCCCACGGCAAGCACGAGCGGGCGGCCGAGATCCTGGACGGCGCCCTGGAGCGGGACAAGGACACCGCGTCGGCGGCCGAGCTGCTGGAGGCGCTGGTCTACCGGGCCGAGCTCGCCGTCCGCGCCAAGGACCACGCCGCCGCCGGGCACGCCCTGGCCCGGGCGCGCGCCCTCACCCTGACCGAGGCAGAACGCGAGCAGCTCGCCCAGTCCCTGGCGGCCATCGACGACCTCGAGGCCGTGCTAGGTCTCTGACCGGGTACGGCGCTTGCGCGGGGCCGCCGAGCGGGGCGGCTGCGCGCGCATGTGGTCGCGCACGCGGGTCATGATGTCGCCGAGGTAGCGCACGTCCTCCTTAAGGACTGCGCCGTAGGTCGGGGTCTGTGCTCAGCTCGGCTGGCCCGTGTTTGGGCAGGCCGTGTTTCACAGGTGAGGACCTATGAAACACCACCTCCGGTGGGCCGCGTCCAGGGCAAACGCTGTTTCATGAGTCGGTGCAAACGGGTGGTCGTCTGAAACACTCCCAGGGTGCGCGACGATGACTTCCTCCGCGTGGAGACCACGACTGCCCGATGACCTCCTGCGCCGCTCCAGCCGGATCCCCATGTCGTACCAGCCGAGGCAAGGTGGCCGTCCAATACCACACCGCCCGCTTCCGGCTCGAGCCCGCGCTCGCCAAGGCACTCAACGTCCCGACCCGGCTGTCCGCAAGCCGGGCATGGCCTGGATCGAGCTGCCCCGCCCGGCCACGGCGGGCGCCGAGCCGGCCGGGCACGTGCGGATCGGCTACGCCCGCGCCTCCACCGTCCGCCAGTCCCTGGACACCCAGCTCGACGGGCTCCAGGCCGCCGGCGTCACCCGCGTCTTGGCCGAGAAGATCTCCACCCGCGCCACCACCCGCCCCGAACTCGACAAGGCCGTCGCCCTGGCCCGCGAGCTCCGCTCGGCGGAGGTCGCGGTCACGCTCGTGGTACACGAGCACAAACGGCCCGGCCGCGGCCTCGACCTCGCCGCCCTGGCCGAGCAACTGCGCGCCGCCGGCATTGCCCTGGAGTTCCTCACCGGCGAGCTGCAGGGCAGCCACGACCCCTCCGGCGTCATGTTCACCGTGCTCGCCGCCCTCTCAGGGATGGAACGCGAATACATCCGCGACCGCACCCTGGAAGGCCACGAATCCGCCCGCAGCCGCGGCAAGGCCATCGGCGGCGCCGCCGTCACCGACGAATCCATGCTCTCCATGGCCCTGCACCTGCGCGACCAGCACCTTAGCCTGCGCGACATCGCCGCCCGCCTTGTCATCACCAAGGGCAAGAAGAAGAGCCGTCACCCCTCGGTGGCCACCGTCCTGCGCATGCTTCGCGATCACGACGATGCCGCCGCAGGGTGATCGGGAGTTCACCGACTCCTACACCTCGTACCGATATGGCGCTCCAACCCCGCAAGCCCTATTCTCACCCATCGTGAAGCCCCTCAAGATCGCGGCACTCGCCTGCGCCCTCCTCACCCCCTTGACCGTCACGGCGGCCGCGCACGCCTCGGCGTATCCCGTGAAGAACCCCGTGCTCGTCAAGAACGCGTTGTACCAGGCCGGGCCGCTGCCCACCACGACCTGTAACGACCTGCCGGACGAGCCCATGACGCCCGCCGAGGCCCGTACCTACATCAACGAGGCCCTGCGCTGCCTGGAGAACACGTGGGGACAGCACCTGAAGAAGGCCGGCCTGCCCTATGAGCCGGTCAAGGTGCGGTACGTGACCCGCCTGCCCAAGAACTACTGCGCGTCCGAGGACGGCGAGACGATCCAGCCGTCCACGGTGTGGTACTGCGACTGGGACCGCACGCTGTCCTTCAAGATCGGCAAGTACTGGCTCCTCGGACCAATTACCGGCCTCGACCTCTTCAACACGATCGCCGTCACCTATGGTTACCACGTGCAGAAGCAGGCCGGTCTCTACGACGCCGGCGAGGACCTCAGAGCCGGCAGCAAGGCCGAGCACCTCGAGCAGGGGCGGCGCATGTACCAGCAGGTCGAATGCCTGGGCGCGGCCTTCACCAAGAGCGTCTGGCCGCTGCCGGGCAAGACCGCGCGGGACTGGGAGAGGGTCGCGTCGTCCTTCTACCGCGACTCCGCCGAGTACGGCAAGGCCGCCAACCGCAAGCGGTGGGTCAAGGCCGGTTTCCGCACCGCCGACCCGGCCTCCTGCAACACCTGGGCGGCAGCCTCGTCCAAGGTCTCCTGACGCGATCGACCCCGGCCTGGCCGGCCAGAACGTCCTGGTCGCCGCAGGGGCGGGCGGCATCGGCACGGCGATCAGCCGGGTGCTCGCCATCCATGGCGCCCGCGTGGCGATCCGCTACCTCGAGCGGGACGCCACACCGCCGACCTGCCCAACATGCCGCGGACGCGGGCAAGCGATCGCTCTGCCGGTCGTTGGGAGCCTCTGTCAGTCCTTCGCGATGGGGCGGGAGACATGGGTGACGGCGAGTCGGGTCGCCGTCACCCGGGCGTCGGGATGCTAAGCGGGCGGCTGGAGGACGGTGACCACGTGGGTGGTGCTCGCTGGCTCGATGGTCGAGTTGCCGAGCAAGTTGACGGTGTACGTGTGTTCGCCGGCCGTGGTCGGCGTATCGGAGAAGCTGAACGATCCGTCGGCGGCGGGGGTCAACTTCACCAGGCCCGTCGAGGTGCCGGTGCCGTCCGGGCTGACGACCTTGCGCGATACGGTGATGATCGTCCGCGGGAAGGTGATGCCGTCGGCACCGAAGGTTCCGCTGAATTCGAGTCGCTCGCCGACGTTGCCCGTCGCCGGTCCGGTCGCGGTGATCGTCGGCTGGTACCTGGCCACCGTGACGGTCACCGAGGAGCCGCTACCCCAGAACCATGAGTTGCCCGGCCAGTACACCTGATACTTGAACGCCCCGGTCGACGGCGGGGCGTCGGTGAATTGATAGGTCCCGTCCGCCGCCGTGGTGATCTCCTGGAACGGCCTGGAGGTGCCGTCGGGGAGCCAGCGGTACAGTTCGAGCGTCTGTACGCCGGGTGGCAGTCCGCTGCTCAGCGTGAGTCGTCCGCTGAGGGTCGACTGCTTGAGCGCGGTCACCTTGGAGGGAGCCGTCAAGGTCAGCGTGGAGGAGTGGTAGGGCGAGGGAGGCAGCCGCCAGAGGTGCATCCGCCCGGTGCCGGGCTCTTTCAAAACCGCGAAGGTGAGTGTGCCGTAGAACTCGATGCTGCCCGCCACGACCACCTTCCCCTGGTGGGCGGCTGTGTAGATGACCTCCGCGCTGGTCGCGTCGTACACCACGAGCTCCGCCGCGTCGCCCGCGGAGGAGTTCCAGCCGCCCACGACGTAGGCGCCGTTCGGGCTGGCCGCGACGGCGGTGGGGAGGCCGTGCTCGCTCAGCTCGCCGCTGTCGTAGGCGCGGGTCTTGGCGTTGGTCGTCGTGTCCCAGGCGTCGAACCGGTGGGTGTCGGCCAGCGCCGACAGCGCCGCTGACCCGTAGTCGGCGAGGGCGAGGTCCCGCAGGGACGTGTCAGCGCGGATCTCACCGCGCGGGGTGGCCGGGGTGGTGCTGACGTCATACACCCTGATCGAGGCGGGGTCCGCTCCCGGCTCTCCCGCCACCAGAGTGCTCCCCGCGACGGCGACCAGCGGAGGCTGCGTCGTGCCTGGCCCGACCGGGACGAGGGTGGGTGTCGGCCTCCACAGCTCGAGGGCGACGACGCCTCCTTCCCCCGCTTGGCCGCACCCGTATCCGACCCACAGCCGCTCGTACGACTGGGCCAGCGTGGACGGGCACGGGTAGGCGGTGAGGTCGATCCGCTTGGTGATGGCGAGTGTTGCGATGTCGATCTCGATCACTTCATGCGAATCGCGCAGCGCCGCGTACACCTTCCTGCCGTTGTCCGCCACGGACAGGGCCACGGCACCGGACAGGCCGCTGATCGTGTCGATGAGCGCGCCGTCGCTTTTGGTGACCACGATCCGATCGTCGGCGGCGACGAAGATTTTGCCGCTGTGCCCCACCACGTCGCCGCCCCTGTCGGCGGCGACGCCGAGTTCGGTGACGGTCGCGGCGGCCGCGGCGGTTGCGGCGGTGGGCGCCTGAGTGACGAGCAGGGCCGCCGTCAGGAGCAGGGTCCCGGCCCAGGCGACTAATCGGCAGGACAGAGGAGCTCGGGCAGAGGTTGATGGGCGCACAGGCACTCCGTTCTGGAGGAGAAGGGGAGAAGCGAGCACTCCGACATGACTGCGGGACTCGGCTCCGCTGACGATCTTCCCTAATCGAACACATATTCGCATAGTGTGGCATTGTCGTCTAGGGATCTTCGGCGTCGTGATTCGAAGGGCGGACCCGTCCCTCGGCCATCGCCTATGTCGTGACCCACCCGACGATCGGGCAGCCCCGAGCATCTCCGGCGCGGACACGTCAATGTTCCCGGCTTCTTGCGGGACGCTCTGAGCCTGGATCCACTGTGTGAATCTTGAGGCGAGGCCCGGGAAATAGCGTGAGGTGCCCTTTGAGCTGGGAGGATGGGAGTTCTTCACGCTTCCAGCCGCCCGTTTCAAAGGACACCTCGTAAGTGCGATTCTCCCACGCCGCCGCCCGTACGCAGGCGATCTTCGATGGCGAGCATGTGATCTCCTACGGCGGGCTGGCTCCGGCGATGCGACTGGCCGAGCGGTGCGGCCTTGCCCCAACCACCCCAAATACACCGTTGCCGACAAGTCCGGCACCCGCTGGGCCTGCTGTGACGATCATGTCCCCCGCTACCTCGCCTCCCGGCCCCCGCGCTGAATCAATACCAGGGAAGCCGAGCGGGCAGCTCGGGCAGTTTCCCCGGCCGCATACAGATCTGGGAGAAGTCCAGGGTTTCGTGGTGGCCGTGATCGCAGCGGCCGACCAGACCAACCCCAGCCCCTGATAGCGGCCCACCGGCATCGCGAGCCTTGACGTCACCGGACGGGCATCGCGCCCTGGCCCTCACGATCGAACACGGCGTGGACATCAACGCCCGAGTCGCCCCGCTCGCCGCCACCATCAACACTGCGGCGGCGTCCGACCCCGACATCGATGGCTACTGGCGCGGTGTCACAGAGTCCCGCCGGGCCGGCATGAATCAAATGATCGCCGGCCTCGCCACGCAGGGGCAGCTCCGTCCCGGGCTGGACCCGCAACGCGCCACCGACATCATGGTGGTGCTCTACAGCCACGAGACCTTCCTCGGCTTGACCCGCGATGCCGGCTGGAGCGTGCCCGAATATAAGGCATGGCTCTACGAAACGCTGAGCCGGCAACTGCTTGAGGCGACGCAGCACACCGCAGAGGCAACGGAGGACCTGTCCTACCACGACCTTCTCCGCGCGCACTGACACAGGGCGCGTCTCAGCTCCGGCGCGGCTGCGCCCACCGAAGGGTGTGGCTCGTGCGTGGCATCGTCGCCTCCTCCGAGCGGAACGTGCTCAACCTCGAACAACAAGAAGCCCCAGACTCCCGGCATGTGCCGTGAGCTGGGGCCCTTTGGTGGTGGACGATACTGGGATTGAACCAGTGACCTCTTCCGTGTCAGGGAAGCGCTCTCCCGCTGAGCTAATCGTCCGTATTGAGTTAGAACTCAGAGCGGAAGACGGGATTCGAACCCGCGACCCTCACCTTGGCAAGGTGATGCTCTACCACTGAGCCACTTCCGCATGGCGTTGCTCTTTACTTTAGCGGATCCTGGAGGGTCCGCCGTTCGCCGAGGTGGAGACGGGATTTGAACCCGTGTAGACGGCTTTGCAGGCCGCTGCCTCGCCTCTCGGCCACTCCACCAGGAGTCTCGCTCCGAGCGGAAGACGGGATTCGAACCCGCGACCCTCACCTTGGCAAGGTGATGCTCTACCACTGAGCCACTTCCGCATGAACCCCGGGCGACGTGCGCCGGGCCACGGGAAAACCATATCGTCTCCGCGGAGTGCCCGTGCGCACTCGAAGGTTCGCACGGCGAAATTCAAGGGATCAGGCGGACGTCTTTCGTCATCACGAACATCACCCGATGGCCCAGCTGGATCTGGTGGTAGCGGGTCTTGCCGGTGGTGGTGACATGTTTGGACGGATGGAACGCGCCGGCGGCGTAATAGGAGCCGGTGATCGTGTCGCCCACCGTGTACGTCTGCCCGGGGGAGATCGTGTACTGGAGCGGGGTCAGGGGCTGATACGACGCAATGCCAGCTGTATAGGCGGACTTTTCGGGATATGCGCGACCGTACACCTTGGTGTTGGGCTTCAGCGGAGTGACCAGCGAGCCCTTGGCCGGGACGGCGGTGGGGTTGGCTGCCGGGTTGTGGAACCACGCCTTCTGGCCCAGGTACCAGATGGCCGTCCAGTCGCCGCGCCGCTCGGCGACGGCGAAGCGCTGGCCCGTCGAGGCGCGGGCGGCGTGGTCGTACACGCTGTACGAGCTGGGCTTGCCTCCGTGTTTGCCCACGTCGGTGACCAGCGGAGCGCTCGCGCTCGGCGCGGCATGCAGCCAGACGGTGCTGGCGCCGTGCGGCGGGCAGTCCTGGCCGGCCTTGGCGGCGAGGCCCGGGACGCTCTTGCTGGCCAGGCAGCCGGTGAAGCGAGGGCGGTTCGAGTCGTACGACGGGCGGATCATGACGGAGTCGCCGCCCTTCACGGCCGTGAGCGGTCTCCCCATCAGCTCGAAGTAGTGGGCCCAGTCCCAGTACGGGCCGGGGTCGGCGTGCATGCCGGCGACGGACTTCGGGGTGGTGCCCGGGACGTTGTCGTGGCCCAGGATGTGGGCGCGGTCGAGCGGGATGCCGTACTTGTCGGCCAGATAACGGACGAGCTTGGCGGACGCCCGGTACATCGCCTCCGTGTACCAGGTTCCTCCCTTCGCCAGGTATCCCTCGTGCTCGATGCCGATGGAGCGGGTGTTGACATCCCAGTTGCCCGCATGCCAGGCGATGTCCCTTGTCGCCACGTGCTGGGCGACATGTCCGTCACGGGAGCGGATCGTGTAGTGCCAGCTCACGTACTTCGGGTTGCCGATCATGGAGGGGATGCCCTGGTAGGTGCCTTCCGTGTCGTGGATGACGATGTAGTCGACCGACCGGGGGCGGAGCATGCGGTCGTGGTTGCCGTAGTCCTTGTTGTTCTTCTTGCCGAAGCGCTGGTAGGCGGCGGGCATCCATTCGCAGGCGAGGGAGGCCGGGCACTCCGTCGTCGCGGCCCTTTCGACCGGCGGCTCCGCCTCCTCGGCATACCAGCCCTGGGACAGGGGGGCGCTGTTCGTGGACGGCAGCCCGTCACCCGGGCCGTTCTCACCAGGGACGGCCTGCCCGTCGACGCCGTAGACCTGTCCCTCCGCGGAGGGCTGCGCACCGGCGACGCCGCCGGCCGGGGCGACGCCTCCTACCTGCTGGGTGCCGACTTCTGCCGGATGGGTGGTGCCCGCCGCCGGTGGGGCGGTGTCCGCTGCCGGTTGGGTGGTGCCCGCCGCCGGTGGGGCGGTGGCTTCCGCTGCCTGGGTGATGATCCCTGCCGGTGGGGCGGTGCCCTCCGCCGGCTGGGGGTCGTCGGCGGAGGACTTGCTCTCCATGCCGGCGCGCAGGCTCGGCACGGGGTCCAGCCGCACCACGTGCCCATCGTCGGTGCGGCGCTGCATCCCCTCCCGGATCACCGCGAACACCTCGTCGGCGAACTCCCGTGCCGCCATCGAGTCCTGCGCTCCCGAGTACCGGGCGATCGCGCCGTACCAGTCGGACGGGTCGGTGCTGGGGCGGTTCTGGTAGGAGGCGAGCAGGGCCGCGCCGGCGCGGATGTTGGCGGAAGGGTCGGTCCGCAGCCGGGCGGGCTCCACGCCGATCAGCCGTCCCGCCTCGGGCAGCGTGGTCCGCGGCGCCGCCTGGGCGGTCCGCGGTGCCGCCTGGGCGGTCCGCGGTGCCGCCTGGGCGGTCCGTGGCGCCGCCTGGGCGGTCCGTGGCGCCGCCTGGGTAGTCCGTGGCGCCGCCTGGGCGGTCCGCAGCGCCGTCGACGGCGGGACGGTGGCCGGGCGCGGCGGCATCGGCCGGGCGTCATCCCCCCGGGCGTCTCCCAGTGCGTCCCCGATCACGGAGGAGCCCGCGGGGATCGCGTCCACGAGATGCATCGGTCCGTAGCCGCCGGCGGTGCTCGGCGACCCTCCGTGCGTGTCCCAGCGGGACCCGAGGTATGAGACCCCGAGCAGCACGCTCACCGGGACCCCGAATTCGCGCGCGGCGGCCATGAAATCGTGCTGCCGCCCGGAGGCGAGGTCCTTCCCGGGCGCGGCGAGCACACCGGCGGCAAGGATGGCGGCGAGCAAGATCTGCATGACATCTCCCCCGTAGATCGTCACGACATGACTACTCAGCGTAACTGTTCCCAGAAAGGGACGTGTCAGACGGGGCAGGTGATACAGATGAGGTTTCTGCTTCGCGCCGCGTGGTGCCGCTATATCCTGCCCGATATCGGGCAGGATGTTGGCGTGTCTCGTTCCAGATGCGTAGTGTCCTCCTCTGTGTCCACGGCACGACATCCCTACGAAGATCTCGTCGCGCACCTCACCAGGACGAGCCCGCTGGGCCCTGGAGAGGCCGCGCGGGTGATCGCCGACGTGCTGTCGTACTTCTCCGAATCCGCCGAGGAGTACGTCCGCCGCCGCCACGGCGAGTTGAAGGCCCGCGGCCACACCAACGACGAGATCTTCCCCAGGATCGCCGCCGAGTTACGCGGCCGCCGCGTGGCCGCGCCAGAGCTGTCACTGCGGCAGCTTCGCAGAATTGTTTACGGATAAGAGGAGACCTCGATGTGCGGAATCGTGGCCTACGTAGGCCCCAAGGACGCCGCGCCCATCCTGCTGGAGGGCATGCAACGGCTTGAGTACCGGGGCTACGACTCGGCGGGGATCGTGGTGTCCAACAAAGGGCTGAAGGTACGCAAGTGCAAGGGCCGGGTGGCCGACCTGGCCAAGGTCGTGCCCACGCGGTTCAAGGGCGGCCTCGGCATCGGGCACACCCGATGGGCCACGCATGGTGTGCCCAGCGACGAGAACGCCCACCCCCACCTGTCGGCCGACCAGCGCATCGCGGTCGTGCACAACGGCATCATCGAGAACGCCGGCGATCTGCGCGCCAAGCTGATCGCCGACGGCGTCGAGTTCGCCTCGGAGACCGACACCGAGGTGCTCGCCCACCTGATCGCCCACGCCGTGGACGAGAACGACTCCCTCGAGGAAGCGGTCAGGAAGACCCTCAAGAGCATCGTCGGCACGTACGGCATCGCGGTCATCGACGCCGAGCGGCCCGGCGAGGTGGTCGTGGCGCGCAACGGCAGCCCGATCGTGCTCGGCATCGGCGAGAAGGAGATGTTCGCCGCCTCCGACGTGGCCGCCCTCGTCCGTTACACCCGCCAGGTCGTGCACCTGGAGGACGGCGAGCTGGCCGTGCTCAAGGCCGACGGCTTCCACACCTTCGCCAGCGACGCCCGCGAGACGGCCAAGGAGCCGCTGACCGTCGACTGGGACGCCGGACACTACGACACCGGCGGCTACGAGCACTACCTGCTCAAGGAGATCTCCGAGCAGCCCGAGACGATCACCCGGACGATGAGCGGCCGGCTCGACGAGCGCTTCCACGTGGCCCACCTGGGCGGGCTCAACATGGACGCCCGCGAGACGCGAGGCTTCCGCCGCGTGAAGATCATCGGCTGCGGGTCGGCGTACTACTCGGGGCAGATCGGCGCGCAGCTCATCGAGGAGCTCGCGCGCATCCCGTCCGACGCCGAGCCGGCCAGCGAGTTCCGCTACCGCAACCCGGTCGTCGACCCCGACACTCTCTACGTGGCGATCAGCCAGTCGGGCGAGACCTATGACACGCTCGCCGCCGTGCAGGAGCTCAAGCGCAAGGGCGGCCGGGTCATCGGCATCGTCAACGCCGTCGGCAGCGCCATCGCCCGCGAGGTGGACGGCGGCATCTACCTGCACGCCGGGCCGGAGGTCTCCGTGGCCTCGACCAAGGCGTTCACCTCGACCTCGGTGGCGTTCGCGCTGCTCGCCCTGCACCTCGGCCGGGTGCGCGACCTGTCGCCGGCCGACGGGCGGCGCATCGTGGAGGGGCTGCGCCGGCTGCCGGGGCAGATCGAGGAGATTCTCACGCAGAGCGACAAGATCGCCGAGCTGGCCCAGAAGTACGCGACGCACGCGAGCATGATGTTCGTCGGCCGCGTGCGCGGTTACCCGGTGGCCAGGGAAGGCGCGCAGAAGCTCAAGGAGATCTCTTACGTGCACGCCGAGGCGTACCCGGCCAGCGAGCTCAAGCACGGCCCGCTCGCGCTGATCGGCCCCGACATGCCGACGGTCGCGATCGTCCCCGACGACGAGCTGCTCGACAAGAACCTCACCACGCTCGGCGAGATCCGCGCCCGCGGCGGTCAGGTCCTCATGGTCGGGCACCGCGAGCCCGACGCCAAGCTGGCCGACGACGTCATCGTGATCCCCAAGAACGAGATCGAGCTCGACCCGATCCTGCTCACGATCCCGCTCCAGCTGCTCGCCTACCATGCCGCGGTCGCGCTCGGCCGCGACGTGGACAAGCCGCGCAATCTTGCGAAGAGCGTAACGGTCGAGTAATCGGCTCCAATTCAGCCACAAACCTCGTTATTCCGCTTCGAACGACATAAATTCACTACTGTGCGGCAGTTCGACCAACAGCGGCCTAATCCCGCACGCATGTACGACTACATGCTCGGCGGGAAGGCCAACTACGCGGTCGATCGCCTGGCCATCGAGCAGCTCGCGGAGCTGATCCCGGAGGCGGTCCCGCTGGCCCGCGCCAACCGGGCCTTCCTCCAGCGTGCCGTTCGGTACGTGGCCGCCGCCGGGGTACGCCAGTTCCTCGACCTGGGCAGCGGGCTGCCGACTCAGGGCAGCGCGCACGAGGTCGTGCCCGAGGCTCGGGTCGTCTACGTCGACCACGATCCGGTCGTGGCCGCCCACGCCGCCGCCCTGCTCGACGGAGCCCGCGGAGCCCGCGGAGCCCGCGGAGCTCGGGATTCGGGCAGGGCCGTCGTGGTCGAGGCCGACCTGCTGGACCCCGATGACGTGCTGGCCCAGGCCGGGCGGTTCCTCGACCTGGCCGAGCCGGTCGGGGTGCTGCTGGTGTCGATCCTGCACTTCCTGCCCGACTCCGCGCAGCCGCAGCGGGCGGTGGCCGCGCTGCGCGAGCGGATGCCGCCGGGCAGCCATCTGGTGATCAGCCACGCCACCACGCGAGGGCGGCTGGAGGAGGATCGTGCCGGAGGCGGTCGTCAGGGCGCGCCGGCCGGTGGCGGCGATCGCACGCCTGCCGAGATCCGCGCGTTCTTCGGCGACTTCGTGCTGGAGCCGCCGGGGCTCGTACAAGCCGTCGACTGGCGTCCTGACCGACCCAAACTGGTGGGGGACTGGTCCCTTCCGTCGTCACTTATGGCGGGCGTCGCGAGAAAAGCGGCTATTTGAGCGAATAAATCGCTACATTTCGGGTTCTGTCCCCGGCGTGATCTCAACGCGTACGTGTGCATCTCTCTGTAATGGGTGAATAACTTGGAGTAAGGAGGCGTACGCGAAGGAGAGGCACATGCGCCGTCGGCGGTTCTTCGCATGGGGACTGGGCGTGGTCGCGTGCGCGGCCGGCTGCGGGACCGAGCGCTTCATCGGTGGCGCGCCGGGGCTGCGGAGCGAGTTCTCCATCAACCCGGCCGGCCGCCGCTGGGACCGGGTCGGGCAGGCGTTCGCCGGCGCGGCCCGCGCCTCCGGCTACCAGACCGGCGCCGGCACGAAGATCACCCTGACCGGCCTGCCCGCACTGGCCGCCGCCGAGCTGAACCACGGCCAGACGCCGCTCTACACCGCCACCCCGCTGTCCAGGCTGGCCGGTGACGTGGAGGTCGTGGTCGTTCCCGGAGACTCCCGCTTCAAGGACTTCGACGAGTTCGGCGCCCATCTGCTCGCCCGGCCGGGAGAGACGCTGCTGGCCGGCGGGCCGCAGGGGGCGCCCGACCACCTGCTGTTCGGCCTGATCGCCAAGGGCCTCGGCGCGGACACCAGGCAGGTCGACTACACCGGCTACCCGGGCAGTCAGGAGGTCGCGGCCGCGCTGTTGTCCGGCGAGGTCGCGGCGGGCGCGGGGCTGCTCGCGGACTGGCGTGAGAGCATCGGCAAGGGCCGCGTGCGGGCGCTGGCCGTCTCCTGCGCCGTCCGCGTGCCCGACCTCGACGTGCCGACGCTGCTGGAGTCCGGCGTACGCGTGGACTTCGCCGACTGGACGGCCGCCTTCGGGCCCGACGACATGCCGGACGAGAGCCGCGAGGCCGCCATCCGCATGTGCGAGGACGTCACCGGCTCGACCAGCTGGCAGGCCGCCTGCCGGGCGAGCGGCTGGATCTCGATCCCGCTCAGCGGCGACGACTTCAGACGATGGCTCGCCTCCGAGGTGGCGCGCACCCGCGCCGTCCTGCGGGATCTCGGATTGGTGGACACGACCAAAGCCACAACATGCTGGGGTAGTTGCGGGAACGGCCACTAGATGTAGGATCCTGGTCGTCGCTGGTTCGCCTCCCCGGAGGCGGAGCAAAAGGGAACCCGGTGCGATTCCGGGGCTGCCCCGCAGCGGTGAGCGGGAACGACCGCCGTCATGAGCACTGGAGCGATCTGGGAAGCGACGGCCAGTAGGAGCTGTTGAGCGCGCCCGCGAGCCCGAAGACCTGCCAGCGGCATGCAGTGTCCATGGCCTCGAGGGAGGGCCGGGAGCGACGGGGACCCGCCATGCTCTCGCGTGCCCTCACGGGGATGAGCTCGCGAGGAGAGAGCACGTGACGCAGGTCATTGAGATCGACCGTCGGCTGGCCATCGAGGAGGCCGCGGCACGGGTGATCGCCGACCCGGCCAACTCCCGGGTCGCCGCCCGGCTGCTGGCCGAGGAGATCGCCGACGAGGCGGCCGGCCACGGGGTGCGGTCGTTCTCCGAGTCCATCGCCGCCACTCATGCGGCCGGGCTGATCCAGGACGGGCTGGCCGCGTTCGTCGCCGCGCACGCCGCCGAGCTGGACGCGCTGGTGGGGGAGGAGGCCGACGGCCGGTTCGAGTACTTCGGCCTGCGTACCGTCTACGACCGCTACCTGCTGCGCCACCCCGAGACGCGGGCCGTGCTGGAGCGGCCGCAACACTTCTTCCTGCGCGTGGCCTGCGGGCTGTCGGAGACGGTCGGGGAGGCTGCCGAGCTCTATGCCCTGATGTCCACGCTGTCCTACCTGCCCAGCTCGCCCACGCTGTTCAACTCCGGCGCCCGCCGGCCGCAGCTGTCGTCGTGCTTCCTGCTCGACTCGCCGCGCGACGAGCTGGAGTCGATCTACGACAGGTACGGCCAGGTGGCGCGGCTGTCGAAGTACGCCGGTGGCATCGGCATCTCCTGGACCCGGGTGCGCTCGCGCGGTTCCCTGATCCGGGGCACGAACGGCCACTCCAACGGCATCGTCCCGTGGCTGCGTACCCTCGACTCCTCGGTCGCGGCGGTCAACCAGGGCGGCCGGCGCAAGGGCGCGGCCTGCGTCTACCTGGAGACCTGGCACGCCGACATCGAGGAGTTCCTGGAGCTGCGCGACAACACGGGCGAGGACGCGCGCCGCACCCACAACCTCAACCTGGCCAACTGGGTGCCCGACGAGTTCATGCGCCGGGTGGAGGCCGACGAGGTCTGGTCGCTGTTCGACCCGAAGGAGGTGCCCGACCTCACGGACCTGTACGGGGAGGCGTTCACGGCCGCGTACCGGGCCTACGAGGCCGCCGGGCGGTATGTCCGGCAGATCCCCGCCCGCACCCTCTACGGCCGCATGATGCGCACTCTCGCCCAGACCGGCAACGGCTGGATGACGTTCAAGGACGCCGCCAACCGCACCTCCAACCAGACCGCCCGCCCCGAGAACGTCATCCACCTGTCGAACCTGTGCACCGAGATCCTCGAGGTCACCAGCGACGCCGAGACCGCCGTGTGCAACCTCGGCTCGATCAACCTGGCGGCCCACCTCACGGGGCGCCTCGCCGGCGCCGACATGGACTGGGAGCGGCTGCGCCGCACCGTCCGCACCGCGGTGCGCTTCCTCGACCGCACCATCGACCTGGGGTTCTATCCGACGCCTGAGGCCGAGGCGGCCAACAAGCGGTGGCGGCCGATCGGTCTCGGCGTGATGGGCCTGGCCGACGTGTTCTTCACGCTGCGGCTCCCGTTCGACTCCCCGCAGGCCCTCGCCCTGTCCACGCGGATCGCCGAGGAGATCGCGCTGGCCGCGTACGACACCTCGGCCGACCTGGCCGCCGAGCGCGGCAGGCACCCGTCGTACGCCGACACCCGTGCGGCCGGGGGAGTCCTGCACCCGGACCACTACGTGGGAAGCACCCCTCCCTGGGACGCCCTGCGAGAGAAGATCGCGATCAACGGTCTCCGCAACTCGCTCATGATCGCCATCGCGCCGACCGCCACGATCGCCTCCATCGCCGGCTGCTACGAGTGCATCGAGCCGCAGGTGTCCAACGTGTTCAAGCGTGAGACCCTGTCCGGCGAGTTCCTCCAGGTCAACCGCTACCTGGTGGCCGACCTGCAGGCGCGCGGGCTGTGGACGCAGCAGATGCGGGACGCGATCAAGCGCGCCGACGGCTCGATCCAGGACGTCCCCGGCATCCCCGACGACCTGAAGTCGCTCTACCGGACCGCCTGGGAGCTGCCGCAGAAGGCGCTGATCGACCTGGCCGCCGCGCGGCAGCCGTACATCGACCAGTCGCAGTCGCTGAACCTCTTCATGGCCAGCCCGACGATCGGCAAGCTCTCCTCGATGTACGCCTACGCCTGGAAAAAGGGCCTGAAGACCACCTATTACCTGCGCTCGCGCCCCGCGACCCGCATCTCCCAGACCACGGTGGCCGCGCCGGCGGAGATCGCGGCGGAGGCCGTCGCCTGCTCACTGGAGAACCCCGAGGTCTGCGAAGCCTGCCAGTGACTTAGTGACCGCTTCACCGAAGAACGCGGCCAACGATGCGCTCGTAACGGCGCGCACCCCGTGAGCCTTCACGACCGGCCATGACAGATGGAAGCCAGTGACGGCGCGTGCGGGTAAGCCGGCCGGCCGTAAAAGAAGAATCTAAGCCCGCCTTCACGACCGGCCATGACAGACCCAAGCCCGGTGCGGCGCGTGCGGTGACGCTGGGCGACCGTAAAAGACGAAGAAGATGTTTGAGGAGAAAGCGTTGCTGCTCGACCCCGGAATGGACCTCACGCTCCGCCCGATGCGTTATCCGGACTTCTACGAGCGCTACCGCGCCGCCATCCGGAACACGTGGACGGTGGAGGAGGTGGACCTGCACACAGACATCGCCGACCTCGCGAAGATGACGCCGCAGGAGCGGCACCTCATCAACCGCCTGGTCGCGTTCTTCGCCACCGGCGACTCCATCGTGGCCAACAACCTGGTGCTCAACCTCTACCAGCACGTCAACGCTCCGGAGGCCCGCCTCTACCTCAGCAGGCAGCTGTTCGAGGAAGCCGTGCACGTGCAGTTCTACCTGACGCTGCTCGACACCTACCTCCCCGACCTCGACGAGCGGGTGAAGGCGTTCGCCGCCATCGAGCACATCCCCTCGATCCGCGACAAGGCGGAATTCTGCTTCAAGTGGATCGACTCGATCAACGGCCTGGACCGCCTGGAAACCGCTGCCGAGCGCCGCCAGTTCCTCCTCAACCTCATCTGCTTCGCCGCCTGCATCGAGGGCCTGTTCTTCTACGGCGCCTTCGCCTACGTGTACTGGTTCCGCTCCCGAGGCCTCCTCGGCGGCCTGGCCACCGGCACGAACTGGGTGTTCAGGGACGAGTCCATGCACATGGAGTTCGCCTTCAGCGTGGTGGACACGGTCCGGGCCGAGGAGCCGTCGTTGTTCGACGACGAGCTGGGCAAGCAGGTCACCGCCATGCTGGAGGAGGCCGTGGCCGCCGAGCTGGCCTTCGCCGCGGACCTGTGCGGAGCCGGTATGCCCGGCATGAGCGTGGACCAGATGCGCCAGTACCTCGAGTACGTCGCCGACCAGCGCCTCGCCAGGCTGGGCCTGCCCCGCCGCTACGGCTCGGCCAACCCCTTCGCGTTCATGGAGCTGCAGGACGTCCAGGAGCTGGCGAACTTCTTCGAACGGCGTGTCTCCGCTTACCAAGTGGCGGTTGAGGGCAATGTGACCTTTGACGAGACGTTCTAGACAAAGGGGGCATTAGCGTGCAGTCTCCGTCGGACTGGCCGATTCTCGTAATCTCGGTGATCGGGGCGATCATCCTGGTCGAGTTGGTCCGCCGGATGCTGAACAGGATCGGACGCAAGTTCGCGCTCGCCCGGCATCTGGTGGAGCACTGCACCTGGCCCGCGTTCACGGTGGCCGCCGTCCTGGCGTTCAACGTGGTGTTCGGGCCCGGCATGTTCGGCGACTCGCCGTCCGAGCGGGGTCTCGCCGGCACGGTCGAGCGGGTGCTCGGCCTCGTCACGATCGCGGCGGTCACCTGGCTGATCGTGCAGGCCACGTACGCGCTGACGGACGTCGTCCTCGACCGGCTCGTCCACGTCGAGGGCGAGCGCAACCGCCGGGCGCGGCGGATCATGACCCAGATCGCGCTGGTCCGCCGGGTCGCCGGCGCGATCATCATCGTGGTCGCCATCGGCGCGATGCTCTTCTCCTTCCCGCAGGTGCGGGCCCTCGGAGCCGGGCTGCTCGCCTCGGCCGGCATCGCCGGCGCCATCGTCGGCATCGCCGCCCAGCCCACCCTCGGCAACATGCTCGCCGGGCTCCAACTGGCCTTCAGCGACGCGCTGCGCCTCGACGACGTGGTCGTGGTCGAGGACGAATGGGGCAGGATCGAGGAGGTCACGCTCACCTACGTCGTCCTGCGCCTCTGGGACGAGCGCCGGCTCGTCCTGCCGGTCAGCTACTTCACCCAGACCCCGTTCGAGAACTGGACCCGGCACGGCAGCCGGGTGCTCGCCGTGGTGTTCCTGCGGGTGGACTGGTCGGTGCCGGTGAAGCAACTGCGCCAGGCGCTGTACGAGTTCCTGCAGGGCAACCCACTGTGGGACCAGAAGGACTGGACGCTCCAGGTCACCGACGTGCTGCCCAACGGGCTGGTCGAGCTGCGCGCCCTCATGAGCGCCGCCGACTCGCCGTCCTCCTGGGACCTGAAATGTGACGTACGCGAATTCCTCGTCGACTACGTCAGGGACAACTACCCGGAATCCCTGCCCCGCTTCCGCGTCGAAACCCCGGAGACCAGAGTCGGCCTGGCCTGGGAGCACACGGAAAATAAATAGGTGGCACGCGCCCCGATCGCCGGTTTACCGTAGTAATCGTCCACCCGAGAAAGCAACCAGAGGAAGGCGGCGAGAATGCGCGACCTGAGCACCACGTGGCCGCCCGCGCCCCTCCCCGAGCTGCCGCCCCGCCGGCTTTCCGGATAGTCCCCAAGGATTACCGCGAAAGCCGTCTCGGCCATATCCGAGGCGGCTCTTTTCATGCACGACCTCCATATCCGAGTGTGGGGTAGCTTGGTGGCCCGCCTGCCTTGGGAGCAGGAGCATCGCAGGTTCGAATCCTGCCACTCGGACGACGGCCCTGAAAGAAAAGGGCCGCGGGCCACGGCCTGGCCGACGGGAATGGCGCCCCCCGGCCGGACCACGCCCTCGCCCCGGGCCAGGCCCACGCCAGCCCAGCCCGGGGCTCAGCCGCTCTGGCCCAACAGGCAAGAGGCGCCGTCTTCAGGAGGCGGAGGTTCAGGGTTCGAATCCCTGGGGCGGCACCCACTTATAGGGGAACTTTTGCGATCTCTGCCGATGCGTTGATTCGATGGACGACCACCTTGTCGGTGGTGCTGGTGGCCGGCATCGCAGCTGCCGTGTCCTATCGGCACATGTACGAGCTGGCACTGCGACACGGTGAGAGCTCGCTGGGGGCGACGCTGATCCGGCTCGCGGTGGACGGCATGATGGGGCACCAGGCCACTACGCCGTGAAGGGCCCAGCTGACGCCAGCATGGTCAGCTCCGGAAGTGGGGAAGACGAGCAACCTGACGTCCTACTGGACGAGGACGGTGTTCCTCCTGATCGCAATGGCGGGGGTCGGATGTTGCAGCGGGCGGCGTGGCGGTGGGCGCTGGAACATCGTGGACCCGATGGTGATCTGCCGAGCGGGGTCAAGATTGCCCAGGCGTTTTCCCGCCGTCCCCGCTCGTCGTGTCCAAGTTTCTGGACATGCAGAATTACTCCCTCGGTTCTTCAAGGGCTGTATGAGCCAGTGAGATGCGGAACGATGGCGGCAATCCTCCTTTCTCATGGCCGAATCCACTTCTGCCATTGCTGATCAGGAGTTCTCGGTCTCCTCGTCGCTGCCGGTGCCGGAGCCGATTCAGCCGGAATCCGGGGGCGGTCAGCGACCATGGACTCGCACCTCCTTGATCTCGGCCGGAGCCTCAGGGAACACGAGCTTCACTGCGTGCAGGGCGCGGCCTCGCAGGTCGAACGACAACCGGCGGTCGGTGGTGCCGGTGGCCACCTCCTCGGCGGCCTGGCCATCGGAGACCTCCAGTCGGTACGGCACGGCGTCCGGCTCGCCCAGGAGAACCGTGACGGTGTCTACTTGCCACAGGCCCTCGAGGTCGACGCGGATCCAGGCACCCGGCTCGTTCGTGGCGCTGACCCAGCCCTCCCCGGTGGAGTAGTCGGTGACCAGGTGCGCCGGACGGTCGGCCACCGAGCCGCTGCTGAAGACGGGCCGCTTGGCCGACAGCAGGCGCG
The DNA here is from genome assembly GCF_004011505.1 of Nonomuraea polychroma. NCBI lineage: Bacteria > Bacillati > Actinomycetota > Actinomycetes > Streptosporangiales > Streptosporangiaceae > Nonomuraea > Nonomuraea polychroma. The sequence continues at coordinate 5,786,817 of NZ_SAUN01000001.1, read as the reverse complement.
GGGCGTCGGAGGAGGGAAGGAACGACATCGAGGGCGGGCCTGGGGACAGGCGGCGAGGCTGGCCACGCCATCGTTCCCCGCCGACGGCCTCGATGGTCAGCTCCGCCGGGGGCAGACCGTCCGCGCTGGCCCGCAGCGTGTTCGGGCCGGCGAAGTAGGAGCGGAACTCGATCGCGCCGACCCCGTCGAGCAGGCCGCGGTTGTCGGGGGACAGCGTGATCGAGGTTCCGGTGGGGAAGATGCCGCCGCCCTCGACGACCTCGATGCGGACCGGGCGCTCGTCGGCGACGACGTTGCCCGACGCGTCGACGAGTTCCACCATGACCTGGGTGTCGTCGGTGCCGTCGGTGGCGATCGTCATGCGGTCCGCGCTCAACCGCAGTGCGGTCGCGGTGCCCGGGAGCGGCCACGGGGGCGGCTCGACGCCTCGAAGCTCGCGGCGGTACCAGTACCAGGACCGCAGTGGGAGGCGGAAGTAGTCGATGAAGCCCATGCGCCCCATGTCGGGCACGATGCTGCCGTGGTGGATGCCGCACCAGAGGGCGATGCCCGACCGCCAGGCGTGCGGGGTGTCGACACCATGGCCGTACCGCGGGCCGTGGGTGCCGGGGCGGTCCTCGATGACGCTGCCGTACTCGGAGACCAGGTTGGGCCACGGCGGCTTGTGATAGAGCGACGCCCCGTCGCCGTTGTAGCCGGCCACATCGCCGAGCTCGTCGAAGCCGCGGCGCTGCGCACCGCCCACCGCGGCCGGCCGGGTGGGGTCGAGGTCGTGGACGAGCTCGACCAGGCGCCGGGTCAGGTCCTTGGCTTGCGGGATCACCTCGTCGTCGCTGAAGAACACCTCGTTGCCGGTGCTCCACGCGACGATGCTGGGGTGGTTGCGGTTGACGCGGATCATCTCCGTCATCGCGCGAAGGCAACTGTCTTCGAATTCCGCGCGGTCGGCCTCGTGCGGCGGGTAGGCGCTGGCGTTCCAGAACCCTTCGGCGTTCTGCCCGCCGATGCCCCAGAAGCACAGCTCTGACCAGAACAGTACGCCCTGGCGGTCGCACTCGGCGGCGAACTGGTCGTGGTGGGGGTAGTGCGCGCCGCGGATGAAGTTCATGCCGCTCTCGCGGATCAGGGCGACGTCGCGGCCGATGCCGCTGTGGGTCGCCGCGTCGCACCACCCGGCGCGATCCTGGTGCACGTTGGCGCCGTGGATCGGCAGGTGCTCACCGTTGAGGAAGAAGCCCCTGTCGGCGGTGAACTCGACGGTGCGCACCCCGAAGGCGGTGACGGCCTGGTCCAGGCAGCGCTCGCCCTGGACCAGGCGCTGCTCCAGCGTGTACCAGCGCGAGATGCGTGCCGAGATCCTCGGCACGTACGTGGAGCACCCGCCGGTAGATGCCGCGGCCGACGTAGAAGCCTGTCTCCATGAAATACGGGATGCCGAAGGAGTGCGGCAGGCCGATGTCATAGAAGTCTCCGTCGTCGAAGTCCTCGGCGACCGCGCCGGCGGGGTCGCCATAGGTGAACTTCCAAGCCCTGTTGATGAGATCCCTACGACGGATCATGACGCGTCCGTCCCGGGCTTGATGGCGGTAAGGCGAACCTGTGGGAAAGCCCGATGCGGGCGAGGGGCTGCGACGGAGTACAAGGGCACGATGAACAGCTCTCACAAAGGGACGCTTGAGGGCCGTGAACGTTCACGGCATATCCATGAAAAATCACCGTAAAGAGCGGGTGCACATGTGTCAAGGCGTGGCTGTCAAGCGGATTCGCGCCAAAGAATATGCGGGCGCACCGTACGCCGCATGGGTGGCAGCTCGCCGAAGTCGGCTGTGGCCAGCGCGTCGGCGAGGTCTAGGGCGTTGCTCACCAGCGCGTGGCGATCGATGGATATCGTCGTCAACGTCGGATGCACGGCCTCGCCCAGGGTGAGACCGTCGATGCCGCAGATCCTCACCTTTCCGGGCACGTCGATGCCGAGTGCGTGCGAGGCCTGCACCGCGCCGATCGCCATGAGGTCGTTGAAGACGAGTACCGCGTCCGTGTCCGGATGGGCGCCGACGAGTTTGGCGAACGCCTGACCGCCGCCGGCCATCGATTCCTCGCCGACGACGACCATCTCCGCCGACCCGGTCCCGGCGAACTCCTCGAAGTACCCACGCCGCGGCGAGGACACGTAGGTGGGGGAGGTACGCAGCGAGTAGGCGGAATCGATCATGCCGATGCGCCGCGCGCCCTTGCCGCGAAGAGCCTCGATCGCTTCACGCACGCCTTCGCGGATGTCGACTTCGACGGAGTGCATGCCGGGCAGGCTGCCGGCCCGCTCCAGCATCACGAGCGGGATGCCGCGGCAGGCCTTGATGAGGTCGTCGTCGTCCTGCATGAAGTGCCCCATGAACACGTCCACCTGGCCTGACAGCATGTCGAGCGCGCTCGCTTCATCCTCCGTTTCCGTGGAGGCCATCACCACGTGCCAGCCGCGCTCGGCCGCGGCGTTGAGCAGGTCGCCGGCGATCTCGGTGAAGTACGGATTACGGAAGGAGGCCACTAAATAGCCCATCGCGCGGGTCTTTTTCCGCACGACCAGGTTGCGGGCGAAGCGGCTCGGCCGGTATCCGAGTCGTTGGCAGGCTTCCAGCACGCGCTGCTTGGTCTGTTCGTTGATCTCTCCCATGTCGTTGATGGCCCGGGTCACGGTCTGCCGGGAGACCCCGGCGGCCTGGGCCACATCGTTGATCGTCACTCGTTTCGCCATCGCCGTCCTAGGTTCGTTGCCTGAGCCGATGGTACTGACGGGACGGGCCGCAAGCCGTCGCCACCCGCGACGACCTGCGGCTCGGCGGGCGCGCTCGGCTTCGTGGTCGCGCTCGGCTTCGTGGTCGCCTCCATCCGCAACTCCTTACCACGCCGAGATCAACTTCGGGGAGACGAAGCCGTCCGGCACGTCGTCCGGCCGCGGCTTCTGTGGCGTGAGTCTGCCTGAACCCTGACTATTGACAGGCAAACCACCGATGTTTAGGTTGTGTTTCACGCCAGTGTCGTGAACGTTCACGGCGCTCGCATCGTGAACGTTCACGATTCTAGCCCCCGCTCCTGCAACCTGCGCCACGGCATCGAGGCGAGACTGCGCCCCAGCGCTCTCACTGCCCGAAGGGTCGTTTTACCAGGTAACGGATCCTATTCCATCGTCTTCCATGGGTCGGTAGAACATTGTCCTCCAGTGAAGCACCCCGTAACGTCTCATCGTTCGAGCCGGGCGCAGGCCGGCTGAAACCTCGTGCCAGCTCGGCCAGCAGCGCCCGCTCGCTTTCCCTCGATGGTGATTGGATGTTTCACCTGGCTCCCAGCCTTCGGGAAATGAGCGACGGCTTCGAGAGCCTTGACTTCGACGATTCCGCCTGGTCGGTGCTGCGGGTGCCAAGTTCTTGGCAGATGGAGGGCCTCCGCGACCACGAGGGCAACCTTCTTGATCACGGGCAGGCACGGTTCGGAAGGCCCGCGTACACCAATCAGATCTACCCGTTCCCGATCGACCCGCCTCACCCGCCGGACGCCAACCCCACGGGCGAGTACCGCCGGACCTTCGAGGTGGACAGGCTCGAAGTCGCGAGCTGGGTGTTGCGGTTCGAAGGTGTGGACTCGCATTTCACGGTGTGGCTCAACGGGGTGGAGCTCGGCTGGAGCACCGGCAGCAGGCTGCCGACCGAGTTCGACGTGACTCGCACTCTCCGGGAGGGTCAGAACGTCCTGGCCGTCCGGGTGCACCAGTGGTCGGCGGCGAGTTACCTGGAAGACCAGGACATGTGGTGGATCTCAGGGATCTTCCGCTCGGTCTCCCTGGTCGAACGACCGGCCGGAGCCATTGGCGACCACTTCGTGCACGCCGACTTCGATCACCAGACGGGAGACGGCATCCTCTGTGTCGAGTCCGACGTCGCGGCGGTCGTGGACATCCCGGAGCTGGGCCTCGCCGGCCTGCCGGCGGGCGAGACCGTCCACATCGCGGGGGTCGCCCCATGGAGCGCGGAGACCCCGAGGCTGTATGCCGGAGTGCTGAGGAGCGAAGGCGAATCCATCGAACTCCGCATCGGGTTCCGCACCGTTCGCGTCGTGGACGGCACCATCACCGTCAACGGGTCGCCGATCCGGTTCCGCGGTGTCAACCGGCACGAGTGGCATCCGGAGACGGGCCGCACCCTGGCCCTGGAGACGATGCGGGCCGATGTGCTGCTGATGAAGCAGCACAACATCAACGCGGTGCGGACCAGCCACTACCCGCCGGACAGCCGTTTTCTCGACCTGTGTGACGAATACGGCCTGTGGGTGATCGACGAATGCGATCTCGAGACCCATGGATTCGGTCAGGTCGGCTGGGATCGCAACCCGTCCGCGGACCCACGGTGGCGATATGCCTGCCTGGACCGGGTGCAGCGCATGGTCGAGCGCGACAAGAACCACCCTTCCGTGATCATGTGGTCGATGGGCAACGAGTGCGGGGTCGGCGACAACCTCCGTGCGATGGCCGAATGGGCGCGCCGGCGTGACAGCACCCGGCTCATTCACTACGAGGGCGACTATGACAGCTCCTACGTCGACCTCTACAGCCGGATGTATGTGGACCTGGACGAGCTCGAATTGATCGGCATGGGTGCCGACGAGCGCACAGTGGACGCCCAGGCCGACGCTCATCGCCGTGCTCTGCCCATGATCCTCTGCGAGTACGCCCACGCCATGGGCAACGGCCCAGGCGGCCTGGCGGAGTACGAGGAGCTGTTCGACCGCTACCCACGGCTGCACGGCGGATTCGTCTGGGAGTGGATCGACCAGGGCATCCTGCAGCGCGCGGCAGAAGGTCCCAACGCCGGGCAGCTGTTCTACGCCTACGGAGGCGACTTCGGGGAGGTCGTCCACGACGGCAACTTCATCGCCGACGGCCTCGTCTTCCCTGATCGGACCCCGTCTCCCGGGTTGGTGGAGTACAAGGCGGCGATCGCGCCCGTGGTGCTGTCCATCGACGACGGCGACGGGATCACGCTGACGGTTCGGAGCAGATTCGATCACATCGACACCTCCAGCCTGGCCTTCGCCTGGCTGCTCGAAGAGGACGGCGCTGAGCTGGGCGGCGGCACCGTCGAGATCCCTCCGGTCCCTCCACGCGGCACGACCCGGGTCCGGTTCGGCGACACCATTGCCGAGCTGGCCGCCGACGCTTCGGGCGAGGTCGTCCTCACCGTGCACGCGTTGCAGGCCAAGGAGCGTGATGGGGTGCCCGCCGGCCACGAGATCGCCTTTTCGCAACGGATCCTGGCCGGTGCCCGGCAGCAGGAGCACAGCCGGATCGAGGGCCTTCCGGTCACGGTGTCCCAGGACGGGTACCGCCTCGGGAACGCCGAATTCGGCTCCGATGGGCGGCTGGTCATGTTGGGCGAGCTGCCTGTGGTCGGTCCTCGTCTGGATCTCTGGCGTGCGCCCACGGACAATGACCTGGCAGGGCCGGGGCAGGCGCAAGCCTGGCGCGAGCTCGGCCTGGATCGCCTGGAACACCGGACCGTACAGGTGCTGCCGCAGGAAGACGAACTCGTCGTCGAGACGGTCAGCATGGCTGCCGGGCGGGAAGCCGGGACGCGGACGCGGATGATCTGGTCCGCGCGCCCGGACGGCCAGCTCGAGCTGCGCGTTCACCTGAGCCCGGTCGGCCGGTTCGACACCGGTCTCGCTACCCTCATCCACGACTCCAGCCGCGTGAGGCGAGGCACCGTACCGCGTCTGGGCGTACGTCTCGGGCTCCCGGGCGGTGAGGCAACTCTGGAGTGGTACGGCCTCGGCCCGGGCGAGAACTACAGCGACAGTCGCCTGGCGGCCCGTCTCACCCGCCACCGGGCCACGGTGGCCGAGCTGCAGACCCCCTACGTCCGTCCACAGGAGAACGGCAACCGCGGCGCAGTGCGATTCGCGGAGATCTCCTGGCAGACGGGCGAGCGACTGCGCGTCACCGCGCCCTCCGGCGTCAACGTGACGTTGCGCCCCTGGACCAGCGAAGCGCTGGACGCGGCGCAGCACACCACCGACCTGGTGCCGGACGGAAGACTCTGGCTCAACCTCGACCTCGCCCACTACGGGCTCGGCTCGGCGTCTTGTGGTCCCGACGCGTGGCCGGCCCACCGCTTGTACCCGCACACCTGCTCACTCCTGGTCCGCTTCGCCCCGGTGCGGTGACGCACGAGTCCGAAAGGAGAACCGTGATGGGGTGGCGTGCCGCCAGACAGAGCTTTCGCCGCTATTGGCAGCTCTATCTGCTGATCGTGGTGCCGTTGGTCTACTTCGTGGTCTTCAAGTACGTCCCCATGACGAACGCCGTCATCGCGTTCAAGGATTACAACGTCGTGGAGGGGATCTGGGGCAGCGAGTGGGTGGGCTTCAAGCACTTCTCCGCGTTCTTCTCCAATCCCGTCTTCTGGAATCTGGTCGAGAACACCTTCCTGCTGTCGGTGTACTTCCTCCTGGCCGGGTTCCCCATCCCGATCATCCTGGCGCTTGCGCTCAACGAGGTCCGGCTGCGCTGGTTCAAGCGCACGGTCCAGATGGTCACCTACGCGCCCTACTTCATCTCCACCGTGGTCATCGTCTCCATGGTGATCCTGATTCTCTCCCCGCGGATCGGGTTCATGGACAGGGCCTTCGGATTCTTCGGCGTCGACGCGCCCAACCTGCTGGCTGATGCCGACTACTTCCGGCACATCTACGTGTGGAGTGACATCTGGCAGACAGCGGGATACTCCGCAGTCATCTACATGGCCGCGCTGTCGGGCATCGACCCCAGCCTGTACGAGGCGGCCCGAGTCGACGGAGCGACCCGCCTGCAGAAGATCATCCATGTCGACATCCCCGGCATCATGCCGACCGCGATCATCATCCTCATCCTCGGTGTCGGCAACATCATGGCGGTCGGCTTCGAGAAGGCGTTCCTCCTGCAGAACCCGCTGAATCTCGGCACCTCCGAGATCATCGCCACCTACGTCTACAAGGTCGGACTGCTGAACGCCGACTTCAGCCAGGCCACTGCGGTGGGCCTGTTCAACTCGCTGATCAATCTGCTGCTCCTCATCGGAGTCAACTTCGCCGCCAAGCGCATTTCCGGGAGTGGTCTGTGGTGACCAACACAATGGTGGAGATCGCACAGAGGAAAGAGCCGGCGGCAAAGGACTCCCGCCACCCCGCCCAGGTCAAGGACTCCGGGATCGACCGCCTGTTCATCACGTGCGTCTATGTTCTGCTCATCACGTTCCTCGCGGTGGTCCTCCTGCCGTTGATCTATATCGTGGCCAGCTCCTTCAGCAGCCCCAACGCCGTCTCGTCCGGCCGGGTGTGGCTGTGGCCGGTGGATTTCTCGATCCGCGGCTACGAGGTGGCTCTGAGCAATCCGCAGATCGTGACGGGATTCCTCAACTCGCTCTTCTACACCGTCGTGGGCACGCTCGTCAGCGTGACGCTCACCATCGCCATCGCCTATCCGCTCTCCCGCAAGGATTTCTTCGGACGCAACGTCATCACCGCGTTCATCGTCTTCACAATGATCTTCGCGGGCGGGCTCATCCCCACCTACCTGGTGGTGCAGAAGCTCGGCTTGCTCGACACGCGCTGGGCGTTGATCGTGCCGGGAGCGATCGGCGTCTGGCAGGTCATCATCGCCCGCGCGTACCTGCGGCACAGCATTCCCGACTCGCTCTACGAGGCCGCCGAGATCGACGGGGCGGGCAGCCTGCGCGTGCTGTGGTCGATAGTGCTGCCGCTCGCCAAGCCGATGATCGCGGTCGTCGCTCTGATGTACGCGATCGGGCAGTGGAACTCGTACTTCGAGGCGTTGCTCTACCTCAAGAGCGACGAGCTCTACCCGCTCCAACTGGTGCTGCGGAACGTGGTCATCCTCAACACCCAGAGCGGCTCGCAGAACATCGCCAGCTTGCTGGAACGTCAGCAGCTCGCTGACCTGCTCAAGTACTCCCTCATCGTCATCTCCACGGTTCCCGTGCTGCTGATCTATCCGTTCGTCGCCCGCTACTTCACCAAGGGCATGATGATCGGCGCGATCAAGGGTTAGTACGGCGAGCGGCTCTCCCACCCCCCACCCCACGAAAGGCAACATCCCTCGTGTTCACCCTGCCCAGGAAACAAACAGCCGTCCTCGCGGCGCTCGCGCTGGCCTGCCTCACCACGGCGGCCTGCTCAACGTCCGACGAGCAGCCCGCAGCTTCGGCAGCGCCGGGCGGCGTCACCGAGCTGACCGTCTTCGCTCCCCAAGGCGCCAATCAGAATCTGCAGACCGCCACCTTCACCAAGGTCCTTGGCGACAAGTTTAAGATCAACTTCAAGTTCGAGACGACGACCTACGACGCCGGTCCCGCGGCCGAGAAGCGGCAGATCTCGCTGGCCAGCGGCGACTATCCCGACCTGTACCTGCTCATTTCGTGGGTGGATCAGTTCAACCGGGCGGAGTTGCTCAAGCTGTCCAAGCAGGGCGTGATCCTGCCGCTCAATGACCTGATCGCCAAGTACGCGCCCAACATCCAAAAGGCGCTGGAGGCGAACCCGGCCTACAAGACCCTGGCCACCGCTCCCGACGGCAAGATCTACGGCCTGCCGCAGTGGAACGACTGTTTCCACTGCTCCTACCAGGGCAAGTTCTGGATCAACTCGGCGTGGCTGAAGAAGCTGGGGCTGTCCGCGCCGAAGACGACCGAGGAGATGCGCGCCGTCCTGCGGGCCTTCAAGACCAAGGACCCCAACGGCAACGGCAAGGCCGACGAGATCCCGCTCAGCTCCTCCACCGCGGACATGATCCTGCCGTATTTCATGAATTCCTTCATCTACGACCCGGAGAGCAGCGAGGCCACCGTCCCGACACTCGCGTTGAACAACGGCAAGGTGCAGTTCCAGCCCGTGCAGGACAAATGGCGTGAGGGCCTGCGCTACGTCGCCTCGCTGTACAAGGAAGGGCTCATCGACCCCGGCGCCTTCACCCAGAACCGGGACGGGCTGAAGGCCAAGGGCGACAACGCCGACGAGGTGATCGTCGGAGCGGCGACCATGCTGCACCCGGCGATCCTGGTCACCCTCGGCCAGAAGGACGGGCGGGACGAGGACTACGACGCGGTGCCGCCGCTGACCGGTCCCGACGGGGTCGCCTACACCTCCTACCGCCCGGCCAGCGTCCCCGGCGCCTCGTTCGTCCTGACGAACAAGGCCACCGAGCAGGACCAGATCGCCGCCATCAAGATGCTCGACTACATTTTCACCGACGAGGGGCACCTGGAGGGCGAGTTCGGGAAGGAAGGCGTGGGCTGGCAGAAGCCGGAGTCCGGCGATGTGGCGCTCAACAAGGACCTGAAGCCCCTGTTCGAGCAGATTCCCGCCGACCCGGATGCGCCGCCCATCAACGACGCCTGGGGGGCACTCACGCAGTACAACAGCACCAGGGCGTTTCGTGAGTCCCAGGTCCAGCCGACCGATATCTACGAACCGGAAGGCTACGAGCGCAGGCTGTTCGAGGCCACCAAGCTGTATGAGGGCAAGGAGCCGAAGGCGCAGATGTTCCCGTTCTGGAGCCTGTGGCTCGGCACCGACGTGGCAGGTGAGACGGCGACGCTGCAGACCAACATCAACAACTACGTGACCCAGGCCAATCTGGAGTTCGTGACCGGCAAGAGGAACATCGACAGTGACGAGGACTGGGCCGCCTACCTGGAGGGCCTCAACGGCCTCGGCCTCCCCCGGTACCTGCAGATCCAGCAGCAGGCCTACGACGCCCTGTAAGGAAAGAACATGGACGAACGCCGCCGTATCCGGCTGACCGCTCCGGCCGTCGAATTCCACGACGCCTTCCTGCTGGGGAACGGCAGCCTGGGTGCGACGGTGTACGGGCGGGCGGGCGTCGAGCGCGTCGACCTCAACCTGGACACCGTCTGGTCAGGCGGCCCGTCGGCCCCGGAGACGGGTGATCCGGCGAGCAGGCTGCTGCCCGAGCTGCGGCGGGCGATCCGCGAGCGCGATGACCTGCGCGCGGACGAGCTCGCTCGTTCCCTGCAGGGATCCGGCTACACCCAGTCCTACCAGCCGCTTGGGTGGCTGGAGTGGGGCTACGCCCCTGACCGGCAGCTCGACGGCTACATCCGCGAACTCGACCTGGCCGAGGCGGTCGCGAGCACGGCCTACGGGCCGGTGCGGGTGGAGAGCTTCGTCTCGGCACCCGACGGGGTCCTCGTGATGTCGGTCACGGGCGGCGACGAGGTCACGCCGCCCGTGTTCGGCTCCGAGCATCCGACCGTGGAGGTCGCGCAGGGGGAGGTGGATGGCGTCCGGTGGCTCGTGGCCACCGGGCGGGCGCCCGCACACGTGCTACCGAACTACGTGGATCAGGAGCCCGCCGTCGTCTACGCGGCCGATGAACCCGGCGGAACGGGCAGAGTTCCGGCCGGTATGGGATTCGCCATCGTCGTGGCGGTGCACCGGGCCGCTCCCGGTGAGGTTCGGCTCATCGCGGCCGCGGCGAGCGGGTTCCGTGGCTTCGACCGGCAGCCCAGCGCGGATCGCCGATCGATCGCCGCCGAGGCCGAGGAACGGGTCGCGCGAGCCCTGTCCACCGAGACGTCGAAGCTGCGGGTGCGGCATCGCGAGGATTACCGCGGCTACTTCGATCGGGTCGATCTGGACTTGTCGGCCTCGGGGCCCCAGGCGGCCGGGGCCGAGCTCTTCTTCCACCTCGGCCGGTATTTGCTGATCTCGAGCTCCCGGCCGGGCACGCAGGCGGCCAACCTCCAAGGCATCTGGAACCTCGACGTTCGTCCCGGGTGGAGCTGCAACTACACCACCAACATCAATCTTCAGATGAACTACTGGGCGGCGGAGCCGACCGGCCTGCGGGAGCTGCATGAGCCGCTGTTCGAGCTGACGCGTGAGCTCGTCGAGAGCGGGGCGCCGACGGCCACCCGGTGCTATGCGGCCCGCGGTTCGGTGGTCCACCACAACACCGACATCTGGCGGTTCTCGACACCGGTGCACGGCGATCCCCAGTGGGCCAACTGGCCCTCGGGGCTCCTGTGGCTGTCGGCCCACCTCTGGGACCACCTCGACTACGGGGCCGGCGACGCGTTCGCCGTGGAGACCGCCCTGCCGGTCTTCCGAGCGGTGGCGCGATTCGTGCTGGACATGCTGGTCGCGGCCGAGACGGGCGAGTTCGTGATGAGCCCCTCGACCTCGCCCGAGCACCACTTCCGCGTCGGTGCGTCAGCCTACGCGGCCGTGTCCGAGGGTTCGGCGATGGACCAGGAGCTGGCACGGGAGACGCTGTCGCGGTATGTCAGCCTGGCCCAGCGGTACGCCTCGGAGGACGACGACGCCGAGCTGGCCGTGCGGGCGCGGGCAGCGCTGGCGATCCTGCGCGACGTCGCCATCGGATCGACCGGCGAGCTGCTCGAATGGTACGACGAGCGGCCGCCTCGCGAGCCCGGCCATCGCCACCTGTCCCACCTGTACGGCCTGTATCCGGGCACCCGCATCACCGAAGCCGGCACGCCCGCTCACTTCGAGGCGGCACGCCGGGCACTGCGCCACCGGCTGGAACACGGCAGCGGCTACACCGGATGGAGCCAGGCGTGGATCCTCTGCCTGGCCGCCCGCCTGCGTGACGCCGAGCTCGCCGAGCAGGCGATCGCGGTCCTGCTCGGCGAGCTGAGCTCGCAATCCCTGCTCGACCTGCACCCGCACGACAACTGGCCCGGCGGCAACATCTTCCAGATCGACGGCAACCTGGGCGCGGTCGCCGGAATGACCGAGCTCCTCGTGCAGAGCCACGAGGGCGCCATCAGCCTGCTCAAAGCCTTGCCCGCGAGCTGGCCCGCGGGATCCGTACGAGGCGTCCGCTGCCGCGGCGGACACCAGATCGACCTCGCCTGGCGAGCGGGAACGTTGGTGAGCGCGGAGATCACGGTCGGCCTGCCCGGACAAGTGGTCATCGACATACCCGGCGGCGACGCCCCGCCTCTGAACATCTTCGACGAAAACGGCACCAGAGTGCCTCATACCGTGGCCGGCGGAGCGATTCCCGGACGCCTCCGCCTGTCCTGGAACGGCGTGCCCAAGCATCGCTACACGGCCCGCGCCTGAGCGGATCGACCTTCCAGAACCTGACGATCAACGGCAAGGTCATTGCCAACACGATGAGGAAGCCTGGCTGGTACCTGGAATCGGACACGGTGCCGATGTTCGTCAACGAGCACGTCAAGGGCCTGCGCTTCCTGGACGCCGCCGCGGCCGCGGCCTCTGTCGCGCCGCACGTCACCAGCGCGGGTGAGGCCGCGGCCACCGCGCGGCAGGTCTTCAACCACCTGATCACCGCGACCGCGCTGCCGACGTCGTTCAACGCCGAGGGCCTGCCGAAGAGCCTCACGGTCGACACGACACCGGCCTGATCTCCGGAACCCCGCAGGTCCCCGGCATCTATACGGTCACCGTCTCGGCCACCAACAGCGTGGGTACGGCCACGAAGTCCCTCACCCTCACGGTCGCCCACCCCACCTGAACCAGGGAGTCACCCCGTGCACCCTCTCAGCCGGCGGTCGTTCCTCGGCACGGCGGGGTTCGCGGCCGTGGCCGGGGATAGCAGAGGAATTCACCGAGTCGGCAAGCCCGCGGCGCGTGGACACGGTGCGACCTGACACCACGAGCGTCCTCGCCCGAGCCATCACTCGAGCGAGAACCGGCTTCTCCGGTGGCCTCGAGGCCCCGGACGGAGGGATGTCAGCAACCCAGCCAGCCGAGCAGCCGGAGCGTGATCAGATACAGGAGGCGAAGAGACACAAGAACCGATCCTTCCTGCACCACCGTCCCAGGTCGACCCGCAGGTCAAGCGCCCAGCAACGATTCTTGAAGCGGTGCGGGGCGGGCCGGGGCAACCCACCTCGTCCTCACGCACCTGATCCCGGCCTTCGAGGACGAGGCCGGCGAGCGGAGTTCGTCGCCGATGTGCTCTGGGCCGCTATGGCGGCCGGATCGCCATGGGCCGACCTGACGGCGGCGACGATCGGCTAGGCAGGCGCGTCCTCGCCTGCCGTGCTCTCCCGGAGGATCAGCCTCCTGTCGTTGTCACGTCGTACCGTCCTTCATGCCACTGTCACCGGCGTAGCGTTGATCGCATTGACTCCGGGGCCGGCCTCGGCGAGCACTTCCGCCGAGGACACTTCTTGGAGATTTCGAAGGTGTCACCTCTGTGCTGTCTAGCGGGCAAGGCCACCCGGGAGAACGATGTGGCAGACCTATCGACTGCCACATCCGGGAGCAGATCATGGCGATGGAACGGAATCGTGGTTCAGACGCCCTGCTGGAGATGTACAAGCAGGGTGGCTACAAGCTCGACGACGACTCGGTCAGCCAGCTCGTCGAGCTGCTCGCCGATCTCGACGTCCATGATGTGCTCGTGAAGGGGCAGCCGGCCCCCGACTACCTGCGCGCCACCATCCAGGTTGAAGACCCCGATCGATGCGGCGCCGTCACGGGCGGCCTGATGGGTCTCATCCGCCGGTACGGCACGGCGAAGCTGCCCGGCACTATCAAGGTCTTCCCGAAGGGCATCCCGTTCCCTGACCGCTTCGTCATCGATCTCGTCATCGCCGAACAGCAGCGTTTCTAGCGCCACCGACATGGGCCCCACCGGGGAGCGTGCCATCTTCCAGGTTCACCCCACTCGCCGATGCAATCTGCGCTGCCTGCACTGCTACTCGCAGTCCGGGCCCGACGTCGGCGCGGTGCTCGGCCTGGACGTGCTGGCCGAGGCCGTCGCCGACGCGGCGGCTCTCGGCTACGACGTGCTGGGCGTCTCTGGCGGCGAGCCCATGCTCTACCAGCACTTGATCGAGCTGCTCGGCGTCGGGAAGGCGCTCGGGATGCGGACCACGGTGACCAGCAACGGCTGGCTGCTCACCGAGCGGCGTCTCGCTGAGTTGTCCGGTCTCGTCGACATACTTGCGGTCTCACTGGATGGCGCGCCGGAGAGCCATGTCCGCATGCGTGGCGATCCCCGCGCCTTCGAGCGCCTCGACAGGCGCATGCCGGCCGTACGCGACTCGGGCATCACCTTCGGCCTCATTACCACGCTCACCTTGCATAACGTGCACGAGCTCGCCTTCGTCGTGGACTACGCCGTGGCTCACGGCGCCGGCCTGGTCCAGGTGCACCCGCTCGAATCTGCCGGCGCCGCCGTCGTCAATCTGGCGGGATCCGTGCCCGATGAGCGTGAGGCATCCTTCGCCTTCCTGGAGGCCGCCCGCCTCTCGGCCGCCTACGGTCTTCCCATCCAGGTCGACCTGACTCGGCGGGCCGACCTCATGCGACATCCGGAACACTTCCTCGCCGCGCCGCCTCCGCCCGGTGCGTCCCTGGGAAGCTGGCTGACCCCGCTCGTGCTGGAAACGGATGGCACCACCGTACCGGTCACTTATGGCTTCTCCCGCGTCTACGCCCTCGGCAACGTCAACGACCGCCCGCTTCGCGATCTCGCCGTGCGCTGGGACCCCGATCCGTTCCGGCAGCTCTGCCGGGACGTGCACGCCCGGCTCGCGACAGGATCGCAGCGCTATGTGAACTGGTATGAAGAGCTGGCCCATCAGGCGAACGGGCAAGCGTTTCCTGGAGCTGCGGCCGGGCGAGTGGGTGGGCCGGTTTGAGAGGGCGGATGGGGGCGTTCGCCCTTCTCCGCCGGCGATCTCGCAGGCCCGTCCGGTCACATGATCGACTGCGGCCCGAGCTCAGCGAAGTATCAGATGGCGAGCACGCCGGTGGGAGTCGTCGTTGCGATCGTTCCCTCCTCTGCGCTGAAAGCGAGGCCGTGGATCGTGCTGGCGTGCCCCATGACCGTGGCGATCCGTATGGAGTAGGCGCGATCGGTCATAGCCGTGCACCTGGCGCGGCGCGAGCTCGTCTGCACCATTCATGACTCAATGTGCTGCAGGGAGACGTACCGTCACCACCGAATCTGTGAACGCAGTGCCGCTCGGATGCTGGTGGCGGGGTCGCCGAGGTGGTAGATCCGTTCCGATGGTTCGGTGCCGTCCAGGAATTCCTGGTAGCGCGCGGCGTAGGACAGCTGGGCCAGCGGTTGGGCGAGTGCCAGCGCGCGGGATGGAAGTCGCCGTGCACGACCGTGTCGGGCAGGCCGAACTCGGCCAAGAGGGGCCACCGGTCGACCAGATCGTACGCGCCCGCCCGTTCCCCGGCGGTCAGCTCGCGGCCAACCTCGCCGCCGAGCAGCGCGGACCATGTCGGCGACGACGGGCCCGCGTCGGTCCGGCAAACCGGGCGGGAGCCCACCAGGCGTCTTGGCCAGCGCGGCCTGTGCAGTAACCAGGTGGTTCACAGCGCTGGTGACGATCTCGACGGGGGCATCCCAGCAGTCCTCGCCTGACAGGTGCTCCATCAGGACCCGCCGTGGTCCTGATGCGATGACCGTGGGAACCAGGCCCGGGTCCAGGTCCGCGAACGCGCCGATGACGGCGGCCTCGTCGGCGGCGAAGGCCGGCGTGGCCTTCAGCCAGACCGGGCCTTGGCCGGTGGGCCAGCGCGGGCGCGGTCGGCTGCAGCGCCTCGACGTGATGGGTCACATGTCCGTCGCGCCCGCCCTCGCCGCCTTCCACGCCCAGCAGGCGTAACACCAGCACGTCTACTCCGAGCGACTGGCGCGCATGCGCGACGACCGGCTCGACCTCCGACCACCACGGCACGTCCACCGCGAACGGGCCGAGGACGCCAAGACAGTCGTCGCCCGACGTCACCCATGCACTGACGATTCGGCTCATATGATCAGTCTCATTGGTGCCTGCGATCTCTTGCGACGGGATATTCGGGTCGCCGGTCGCTGCGGTACGGTCCGCCGGGTGTGCGTCACGAACGTTCTCTGGCGGACGGCTCCCGATCTCGGACAGCACGACACCGAGACCATCCTCCGGGCCGCCGCGACCGGGTCCGGGTCCACTGCCTGGCGGCCTGAGCAGGCCATCGGGATTGTTCACCCTGTTCTGTGTGTCCCTGGGGCGGCACACAGAAGCAGGTGCATTTTTCGCCGGCTTCTCTGCGAGGAACCCGACCCCGGACACCACCGGCTCCGATCCCCAGCTGTACGACGAGGCCGCCCTGGACGCCAGGCGGGGCTGGGCGCTCGCGCGGCCGACGTCATACCCGATGCCGGTCCAGGCTGATCAGTTGCGCAGCCTGGGTGGCATCGCGCGACTGCTGGGCGTCGACGGCAAGACGGTCAGCCAGAGCCTGAACGCGAACGCACAGACGGGTCACCTTACCCATCGGCGTCAGCTCGAAAGAGACGGCTGAGGAATGCCGCATCTTCCAGACGAACAGGGACGGTCCCGAGGCGACAGCCACGGCCGCTCGCAGCGTGTGGTCCACATCACCTCGATGCAGCCGCCGCCCTGCCCCACCCGCGGCGTGCCGCAGAGGCGAGCACGGCAGAGACCGCCGCGGTGTTCCTCATTCCCGAGCCAACGCGTGCGTGACACCGCTCCTCAGGGTGACGCCCAGAGTTTGGCCATGGCACTCATCGCGACTTGGCGCCGTGCGGAGCCAGCCTGGCCTGGCGCGGGTCGTACGGGTTGTACAACACATCGACGGCGCCGCCCGATCGGTCGACTGGCAAGAAGATGGGGAAGCTACGTGTTGTGCCGTCCTTGGTCACGAATGAGACGAGGTAGTCGCGGCCTTCGCCCATGGATTGACCGTTCGGTCCTTTAAAAATGCGGTACGGCCCGCATGGATGGATCTTCCCCCGGGCATGCTGCCACCGCGATCGGTCGACCTCATACGAGGCGTCGCTCGACCTTCCTGTCCCGACCAGAAGCGAGAATATCATTCCGATCACAACCAGGAATATCAGGCCGACGAAGCCAACAATGAGGAGTTCTGGCATACCGAGGTTGTCGAACATACGCCCTGCCTTTCGTCTTCGAGGCCTGTGTCAGGTAATGGGATCGGTGGCTTCACAACACTGCTCCGTGATGCCCGCCGGGCATCGACACGTTCTGCTGGCGGTCGCCGCAACGCGTGGTGGATCGGGTGATGGCTTGTCCGTCCGATGATGGTTCTTCCAGCGGCGTCGCAAAGCTCCACGCCAGACGCCGTACTCCTCAACACGCGCGTCCGCGAGGTTGTCGAATGTGCTGACCAGCGCATGAGCCTGCAGGGCCGGCTGCGACGCCTGGGATGCGGCCGCGGTCCCGGTGGACGGTCCGAAGGCCTCCCTTTCCAGTTCGGTCGCCAGGGTGCGGATGGTTTCGTTGAGCGCGTCGTGCGTCTGATGGGCCTCGACCAGTGAGGCACGGGCCGCGGCCACCTCGGCGGTGTGAGCGTCTCCAAGTCTTTGGCTGCGCTGACCAGCCGCTCACCGAGCTCCCGGACCTAGCGGGCCGGAGCTCGGATGAACGTTTCACCTTCGACGCCCGGCTCCTTCTCCTGAGGCCCAGGTCATTTCTGATGCCGCTCGGTCCGCGCGTCAGTCACCTCGCGGAAGCCGCCAATCTTGTCATGGCCGTCAGAAAGCGAGTCGTGAATTACCTGGAAGTGCCGCTTGACCTGGCCGGATGACTGATCGGCGGCTGCGAACACCATACTGAGTTCGCGTGCGTTTGCAGGTTTGTTGCAGCTTTCGGTCTCACCATTGACACCTTTTGACAGCCGCCTCTATGGTCCGAGTGAATGGTAAGCGCTTTCCGTCGGTGTCAGCAGAGAAGAGCTTTTCGGCGTACGGCTCTCGACGTCGCCCTTTTGCCGTGGTGGCAGCACGCCACACCACTTCGCCATTTCCGCGCCGCCTCGCGCGGATTCGTGTGCCTCTACCCCGTTCAAGAGAGGTCCCATTTGGACAGACCTAGCTTTCGCGCGCCCGCACCACGCCGCCGTCCACGACGGCGACGGTGACGTCCGCCCCCAGGCGCTGACGCGCTCCCATGACAAGCCCGACGCTGCGGGGCGCCCTGCAGCAGGCCCGCAGCACTGACCGCACAGAAAAGAACGCACCCAGCATTCGAAGACGAAGGTGAGACGAGGATGAGACGAGCAGTCGCGTTGCGACTCCAAGCGGGGCTGGCCACGGCGGCCATTGCGGCCGCGATCGGTGTGGCTTTGCCGGTGATCCAGGCGTCGGCAGCGACTGGCAGCGCCACTGGGTACGCGACCGGCAACGGTGGGACCACCGGCGGTGCGGGCGGGCAGACGGTGAGGGCCACCACGGGGACCGCGATCCATGCGGCCCTGTGCAGCCGGGCCAGCAGCAGCACCCCGATCACCATCCAGGTTGAGGGGACCATCAATCACGGCAACACCAGCAAGGTGTCGGGTGCAAGCTGCAACACCGCCGACGGCCTGATCGAACTCAAGCAGATCAGCAATGTCACGATCATCGGAGTCGGCAACGGGGCCGTCTTCGACCAGCTGGGCATCCACATCCGCGAGGCCCGCAACATCATCATCCAGAACGTGACCGTCCGGAACGTCAAGAAGTCGGGCTCGCCCATCTCCAACGGTGGTGACGCCATCTCCATGGAGAGCAACGTCCGCAACGTCTGGGTCGATCACGTCACCCTGGAGGCCTCGGGTGGGGAGGCGGAGGGGTTCGACGGCCTCTTCGACATGAAGGACAACACCCAATACGTGACCCTGTCCTACAGCATCCTGCGCAACTCCGGCCGCGGCGGGCTCATCGGGTCCAGTGAGAGCGACCTCTCGAACGGCTTCATCACGTTCCACCACAACCTGTACGAGAACATCGACTCCCGCACGCCCCTGCTCCGTGGCGGCATAGCTCACATCTACAACAACTCCTACGTGAACCTCCACGAGTCCGGCATCAACTCCCGGGCCGGGGCTCGCGCCAAGGTGGAGAACAACTACTTCAAGGACTCCAAGGACGTCCTGGGCACCTTCTACACCAACGAGCGCGGCTACTGGCAGGTCAGCGGCAACGTCTTCGACAACGTGACCTGGTCCAGCCCCGGTAGCGAGAACTACCCCGCCGGCCCCAACCCACAGTCCAACACCACCGTCAGCATCCCGTACTCCTACAGCCTCGACGGGGCAAGCTGCGTGCCGGACATCGTCCGCCAGACGGCAGGCGCCAACAAGGGTCTGCAGGTGTCGAACGGCAACTGCTCGCCACAGACGCCGACAGCCTCACCGACCAGCCCTACGCCGTCCGCCAGCCCCACACCGTCAACCAGCCCTACGCCGTCAACCACCCCTCCACCCGGCGGGACCAACCTCAGCATCGGGGCCGGCTCTGACGGCTCCAGCAAGGCCGACGGGACGAGCTACGGCAACGTGCGGGACGGCAACATGAGCACCTACTGGTCGCCGGTCGGCTCGACCGGTGACATCTCGATCAAGTGGGGTTCCGCCACGACGGTGTCCAGGATCATCATCCGTGAGACGTCCGGCTCCGCGGGCACCATCGGGTCCTGGCAGGTCATCAACGGAGGCACTGGCGCCGTCCTGAGATCCGGCAGCGGGGCGGGCTCCATCACCTTTGCCGCGACCTCGCTGAGCAAGGTCACCTTCAGGATCGCCAGCTCGACCGGCACGCCTCAGGTCGCCGAGTTCGAGACCTACGCCGGCTAGCAGGCCGGTTCGCCGCGCTGCTGACCACCGCGAACAAGCCGGCGCGGATCGGCGAGGTCGACGGCCAGGATGCCGGGGTGTGCGTGCGGGAAGTGCGATGCCGCCCCGATGGGTTCGGGGCGGCATCGCGGGACTCGGCCCTGAGGGTGCCGAGCGTGCCGGGGGTCAGGTGCCGGTGTAGCGGAAGATGTAGAGGCCTTGGTCGCGGTCGCTGGCGGCGACGTACTCCTGGCCGTCGTGCTCGAACACCTGCACGCCCCAGAAGTTGTTGCCTCCCTCGTCCACGAAGTGGCCCACCTCCTGGATCTTGCCGTTCACGATCCGCGTCACGCGGAAGCCGGCGGAGTAGTAGGAGAAGTAGGCGAGGTCTGCCTGCTTGGCCGAGGTCGCCACCTCGTGGACCGACAGGTCGCCGTGGTCTTCGGCATAGGCGGGGTCGTGTGCCTCGGGCACCGCGTAGGTGTCGAGCTCCTTCATCGACTTCCGGTCGTACAGGTGCACGTACCCCCAGCCGTCGAAGTACGATGAGAAGGTCAGCGTGTCGCCGGCCGTGCCGAGCGGTACCGGGAGCTGTGCCGGGCCGGTGCCGGCGAGGCAGTCGGCGTTGCTGTACGGCTGGCCGAAGATGGCGAAGCCCTGGCCGCGGGGCGCGACACCGAAGGTCGGGATGTCTCCCTGGACGTCCATGCCGAGGGCGGCATCGCAGGCGTCGGTGCCGGTGCGGTTGAAGATGAGGACCGCGTCGTAGCCGCCGGCGGCGATGACAGCGGCGACCTTCTCGGTGAAGGTGCACACGCCGCGCTCGACCACGGCGATGTCCACGGCGTTGGGGTCACCGGCGGGTACGGCGGCGCTGCCGGGGCAGGCGAGTCCGGCGAACTTGGCGACGCCCGTCAGTTCCTGTCCCGGGGTGAGCTTGGTGGTGCCGCTGCCCTGACCGGCGCTGATCGCGGTGCCGTCGGTGAGGTTGGAGGTCTTCAACGCGTACGGTGAGAAGTCCTCGTCGGCGGCCAGGACGTACTTGTTGTCGAGGGTGAACTCGGCCTGGTGGGCGTTGCCCTCCGGCTTGACGCTCAGCCCGCTCTCGGCCGCCTCGGGGTCGGGGTCGGCGAAGGTGCTGTCGGCCAGCAGCGAGATGTTCAGCGGGTCGGTGACGTCGATCTGGACGTAACCTCCGTCCCAGTACGACAGCAGCATGACCTGCCTGCCGCCGATCTCCTTCACCACCATGTCGTGCAGGAAGATCTCGTCGAGGCCCGGCTGGGTGATGCCGGGGAATTTCTCGTCGATGTCGTACTCGGCGATGACCTTGGGCTTCTTCGGGTTCGTGATGTCGAGGATGTCGACGTCGGGGCCTTCTTCGTTGTCCACGATGACGGCGTAGGCCTTGGCGCCGGCGTCCCAGGCGAAGACGCTGTGGATCTCGTTGGCGTCCTTCTTGCCGGCGCCGGCGACGGTCTCGTCGCCGATGCCCACCGCGAGGGGAGTGGGGTGGGCAGGGTCGGTGACGTCGTAGATGTTCAGGCCGCCGACCCCGGTCATGGCCTTGCAGACCTCGTTGTTCGTGACGAGGATGTCGCCGGTGAAGGCGGGGGTGCCGACGCTCAGGGCCTGGATGCCCTCGCCCGGCGCACTGCCCTCCTTCGCGACGATGAACGAGACTTCCTTCGGCTGGGCCGGGTTCTTGATGTCGACGACGTGCACGCCGTTGTACTTGCAGGTCGCGCCGCCCCAAGCGGCCAGGTAGGCGTAGCCCTTGTGGACGCCGACGTCGGCGATCTTCTCCGGCTCGACGTTCTTCAGCGCGAGCTTGCTGACGAGGTCGACGTTGGCCTTCGAGGCGGGCAGGTGGCCGTGGTCGCCGCCGTGCTGATGGTGATTGTGGGTGATCTTCGCGTGGTCTATCGCGCCGTCAGAACTGGTCGCACCGTCGTGCGCGGTGGCGGACGGCACCAGAGCTGCCAGGCTCGTGCCTACGGCGATGACCGTGGCTGCCGCAAGGCGGCTGGCTTTGTGTCCCATCAGGGGGTGTTCCTCCATTGGTGGCAGAGGGACGAAATAAAGGGAACATAAAGCGTCGTGCGGGCAGACGGGAAGGCTACTGCTCTCATTAGTAGGAGACTTACAGGTAAGCGAGTCGATTGTCCGCTTTATGGTCAAATGCGAAGCCTGGGAGGTGGGCTGACGAAGCGATTTCACCCGTGTCTGAGTCCCGTAGGGGTACGATCACGGGTAGTCGCACCGAAGGCAAGCCAGCCGAGATCGCGGAAACCCGCCGCCTCGGCGACCGCCGCGGAGGCATGGTTGCCTGGGTCGTGCATGTAGGTCGGGATCGCGCCTTCGTCCAGCACCCGCCTGGCCGCCTGGGCGACGAGCCTGCGCGCCAGGCCGCGGCCGCGTGCTCCGGGAGCGGTCACGACGGCGAGTTCATGGCCGTAGGCGTCGTGTCGTTTGACGCCCACCCCCGCGAGGTGCTCTCCGCTCTCGGCATCTCTGGCGACCAGAACGTCACCGCCGAAAGGCCGTAGCCAGTCCGGAACCTCCACGCCATCGGCGGGTACCCAGACTCCGGCGTCGGGGAAGGGCGTGGGCCGGGTGGTCCACCGATAGACGGCGGTGAACCAGCCGCGTTCGGGAAAGCCGACCAGGGCGGGGATTCGTGGCCCCAGCGCGGCGAGGTCCTCGGCCTTGGCGTACTGCTCCGCCACCGTCGCGGCGTGCTCCGGCGGGACCGACAACACGCCGCCCTCGGGGCTGGTGACTCCCATGGCCGGGTGTATCTTGCCGTCCCATCCCGGGCGGATACGCGCAGGCGAGCCGATGATGTCCAAGCCCCCGGCGGCAGGCCATCTGCCCAGCCGGCGGGACAGATGCTCCACGAGCAGTCGCGCCATCGTCTTCCCTCCTCATATACCTTAGGGGGGTATTGTAGAGTCCCAAAGACCTTGAGGAGGACACATGCGACGTCTGACCCCGTTCGATCCCGCCGACGCGCCAGAAAAGTCGGCAGAGTTGCTGAACGACATCATCAGCAGGAGGGGCGGCGTGGGCGAGATGGTCGCCACCATGGCTCACTCGCCCGCGCTGTTGCAGGGTTACCTGGACTTCTCGCGTGCCATGAAGCGCGTCAAGCTGCCGCGGGCGCTCAGCGAGAAGATCTCGCTCGCCGTACAGGAATGGATCGGATGCGGCCTCTGCCTCCAGGCGCACGCCGAAGCCGGGCGCGCGGCAGGGCTCAGCGAGACCGACATCGCCCTGGCCAGGCAGGGCACCTCCACCGACGCCAGGGAGGCGGCACTCATCGCCATGGCCGTGCGCGTGCTGGCCGAGCCGTCGTCGATCACCGACGAGGACGTCGCGGAGCTGCGGGCGCATGGCTGGAGCGACCGCGTCGTGGCCGAGCTCGTCGGCGTGGTCACCCTCAATCTCATGACCGGTGCCTTCAACCTCCTGGCGGGCTTGGAGCCGGCAGAAGCATGATCTGGCGTTCCTCTGCTGTTCAGTCAGCGTCAAGCCAGCCGAGCCGTGCTGCCCGCACGCCCGCTTGGAAGCGGCTGCTCGCTCCCAGCATTTCCGTCAGCTCGCCCACCAGACGGGTGACGGTACGCGTGGAGACGCCCATGCTGCGGGCGATGGCGGAGTCCTTCGCGCCGGCGGCCAGCATACGGAGAACGGCCCGTTGCTGCTCGGTGAGGGTCACACCGTCGGCCGACCGGGGTACGTCCTCGGGCTCTGAGGCGGTCGTCCAGCAATAGTCATAGACGGCCGCGAGGGATCTCACCACGGTGCCGCCGCGGATCAGGACGGCGCCTGCCTCCAAGTTCTCGGGGTCGGCCTGGACGACGGCGGTCCGGCGGTCGTAGATGAGCATCCGCGTGGGGATCAGCGGGGTGACCCGTATCTCCATGCCGCGCTCTCTCCATCGGATCATGTATTCGCGTACCAGGGGATTCGCCATGGCGATCTGCGCGTGCAGGCCTCGTACGCGCACGCCGTTGTGCAGAACCGTTTCGTTGCGGGCGAGACCCGCCTCCAAGGACTCGCGCGTCCACGGGGTGGCCGGGTGCATGCCGAGGACCTCGTGCTCGGCCAGTTCGGCAAGCTCGTCGATGCGCTCGGACAGGTGCTCCCGACGGTCATGCCAGGAGAAGAACTCCACGTACGCGTGGCTGTCCGCCTGTTTGGACACATCGAGGTAGTGCCTGGCCAGCGTGGCCGTCCTGACGTGCTGTTCGACGAGGCTGTCGAGGAGCCGATGGCTGTTTTGCAGGCTTCGGTTGAGTGCGGCGGTCACGTCTGCGGCGGTCTGCGATTCCGCGTTCAGCAGGTTGAGCCGGGTGAGCTGGTCGCGAGCCTGGTCGATGTCCGCCGCCGCCAAGCTCAGCTGCTCCGCGGCTTCGGGCAGTGCTTCGCCTTGTTCGTGCATGCGGGCGTACAGGGAACGAGTGACGCTGTCGTGCACGGAAGGCGGCCTCTCGCCCACGGGAACTCCCTTCAAGCTGACCCAACGCTGAACACTGGCATATAGAGCGCTTTATCGGCAAAGGGTTCCGGTTTCCGCCATGTCGTACTTCGGAATCCTTTTGGGCTTCTCTAGCCCGCCTGCGGTGCAGCACGATCCCTTCCAGTGAGGCGAAACGCCATCGCTGCGAACGAGAAGGAGGGATCCGGTTGATCACCGTTGCGTACAGTCTGATCGCCTATCGTGTCACGGGCCTGTCGCCGGCGACGTGCGAACACTGTCTGGCCGCCATCAAGCTGGAGCTCATCCAGGTGCCGGGCGTCGTCGGCGTGGACGTCGATCCTGCGGATTCACGGGTGAGCATCCTCACCGATGGTCCCGTCGGCGAAGGCGAGGTCCGGGCGGCCATCGAGGCCGCAGGCTGTGCCGTGGAGGGCCCCTGAGCCGCGGATGGCCGGGTCCGCCATCGTCGGGTGGCGGACCCGGGCCGGCCTACTGCCGTGTGGACGCGGCGGTGGGGTGGACGGGGCTCATATGAACGGCGCCAGGATGCGTACAAAGCGCAGTACTATCTGCCATAGTCGCTCAGACATCGCAGTGAGCAGGCGCGTGACCTCAGATTCGGGTCTTGAGCGTGGAGGAACACACCGGGAGGAGGGTGCATGAGCAGACCGGCTCGACGGCTGCTCCTTCGCCACCTTCTGCCGGTGGTGCTCGCCCTCGGAGTCTGGGCCATGCACACGCTCGGGCATCTCGCCTCTCACCACGGCGAGGCCGCCCCGCCTCGTCCGTACGCTCTTGCGCACACGGGGCCGTCTGAAGAGACGGCGCACGGCGACACCATGCCTGAGCGCCGCACCGAGCTCATCGGGCGGGCCTCGTCCGTTGATGCGTTCAGCGGGCCCTTGCTCGGCTCCGGGGCCTCGCTCTGGCTGGATCCGACCGATGTGTGCTTGGCCGTGCTGCCCTTGATCCTTGCCCTGGTGATCGCGGCCTGGGCGAGAGCACAGGCGTGGCCAGGGGGAACGGCCGTTCCGATGCCGTCGGCAGGGGGAGTGGCCAGGTCGCCGC
This sequence comes from Nonomuraea polychroma, assembly GCF_004011505.1. Lineage (NCBI taxonomy): Bacteria > Bacillati > Actinomycetota > Actinomycetes > Streptosporangiales > Streptosporangiaceae > Nonomuraea > Nonomuraea polychroma. Next base: position 5,761,625 of record NZ_SAUN01000001.1, on the reverse strand, counting down.
CACGCCGATGGGCGCCCACCCTGGCTGGGCTCTCGGTGATGCGTACATAGGCCGATCCATCTCCGGTCGACTTCGGGTCGTCCGCGATGTCAGGTCATGTACGTCAAACACCAGAGAGACAACCATGTTCACGAATATCAGGAAATTCTCCGTCGCTGTCGTCACCTCGAGTGCTGCACTGGCCCTGCTGACCGCGTGCGGGGGCACCGACAGCGCTTCCACGGGCGGGCATGACATGTCCACCATGTCCAGCAGCGCACCGGCCGCCACCACGGCGAGCGCTCAACCGGCGGCCGCATTCAACGACGCGGACGTGATGTTCGCGCAGATGATGATCCCGCACCACGAGCAGGCGGTCGAGATGGCCGAGCTGGCCGAGACGCGGGCGGCGGACACAGAGATCAAGGAGCTGGCGGCGAAGATCAAGGCCGCCCAGGATCCGGAGATCCAGACCATGCAGGGCTGGCTCACCGCCTGGGGCAAGCCGTCGCCGTCCGAGGGCACGGACCACGGGATGGGCCACGGCATGCCGGGGATGATGTCCGAGGAGGACATGAAGAAGCTGGAGGATGCCAAGGGGAAGGCGTTCGACCGGCAATTCGCCGAGCTGATGATCGAGCACCACGAGGGCGCGATCGAGATGGCCCGCACCGAGCAGTCGCAGGGTTCCAACCCAGAGGCTAAGGAGCTGGCGAAGACGATCGAGTCGGCGCAGCAGGCCGAGGTCGAGCAGATGCAGGCGATACTCAAGCGGCTCTAGAGCGAAGGCCGGCTGCCCGGGCCCGCAGTCTGATCACTTTGCCGAGCCGGTCCAGGCCGCCCGTGGACGCCGCGAGGAACTCCTCGTAGGCACGCTGGCGCTGAACTGCGCCGACTCACGTCTCTGTGTCACTCGGGCCGCCGGCTTCCCCTGTGCTCCTGCCCGGCGTGAGCCTCTTCCTGCTATTCTGCTTAGTAGCTGGATGACTGGTTGAGGCCGCTCTCGTACGCGAAGATCACGGCCTGGACGCGGTCGCGCAGGCCGAGCTTCATGAGCAGCCGCTTGACGTGCGTCCGGATCGTCGATTCCTCGACCACGAGCGCGGTGGCGATCTCGCGGTTGGACAGGCCTCGGGCGATGAGCGTGAGGACCTCCCGCTCGCGCGGCGTCAGTCCGGCCAGCATGGACTGGTCGGCGAGGTCGGGGATGGGCTGGCGGGCCATGCGGTCGATCACGCGCCGGGTGACCGACGGCGACAGCAGCGAGTCGCCGGCGGCGACAGTGTGCACGGCGGCGATGAGCTCCTCCGGCCGGGTGCGTTTGAGCAGGAATCCGGACGCGCCTGCGCGCAGTGCGCCGAAGATGTAGTCGTCCTGCTCGAACGTGGTCAGGATGAGCACCCGCACTCCCGGGGCGGCCAGCGACAACTCGCGGGTCGCCATGATGCCGTCGAGGTCGGGCATGCGGACGTCCATGAGCACGACGTCGGGCGCCAGCCGGCACGCCCGCTCGACCGCCTCCCGCCCGGTCGCGGCCTCCCCGACGATGTCGATGGTGGGGTCGTTGGAGAGCAGCTCGGCGAGCCCGGCGCGCATCAGGTCGTCATCGTCGCTGATCAGGACCCGCGTCATGGGCGGTGGCCTCCGTAAGGGATCCGGGCGTGTACGCGGAAGGCGTCGCAGGCGGGCTCGACGTCGAGACTACCGCCGAGCAGGGTCGCGCGTTCACGCATGCCGATGAGCCCGTGCCCGCCGCTGTGGCGGCGGGCGCCGTTGGCGCGCACGGGGTTGGTGACGGTGAGGCCGACGTCCGTCGCGTCGAAGGTCAGCTCGACGTGGGCGCTGCCGGCGCCGTGGCGGGCCGCGTTCGTGAGCGCCTCCTGCAGGATCCGGTAGACGGCCTGGTCGGCCGGGCCGCCGAGGGCCGGGGCCGGGCCCGAGGCGTCCAGCGTGACCCGCAGCCCCGCCGCCGAGTGGCGCGCGATCAGGCCGTCCAGCGACGCGAGTCCAGGCGGCGTCTTGTCGCCCGGGCCTTCCGTGTTGTCGCCCGGGCCTTCCGTGCGCAGGGTGCCGACGATCTGGTCGATCTCCTCGACGGTCTGCCGTGCCAATTCCTCGATGGCCTCCAGCGCCTGGAACGAGCGGTCAGGATCTCGGTGGTGTCGCAGGCGGGCCGCGCCGGCGCGGACGGCGATCACGCTGATGGCATGGCCGGCTGAGTCGTGCAGGTCGCGGGCGATGCGGGCGCGTTCCTCGGTGGCGGCGAGCAGCCGCTCTCGCTCGGCCTCGCGCTCGGCGCGCACGGCGCGGGCCCGCAGCTCGGCGATCTGCTCGCGACGCAGCCGCGTCCGCTCGCCGGCGAACCAGGCCACCACCCAGGTGAGGGGAGTGAGGCACAGCGCGGCGACGCCTGGCGTGCCATCGGCCGCAGCTATGGTCGCACCCACATGGGCGGCGCCCAGGCCGCCGACGACGGCTGTGGTGTGCCAGGTCCAGGGATTGAGCCGGTCGCGCCCGGCGGTGAGCAGGTAAAGCGCGGCGGCGGGGCCGAGCACCAGCGTGGAGTGATAGTCCAGGCCCGCGAACAACGCGCCGGCCGCCGCGGTCACCGCGAACACCCCGAGCGGAAAGCGCCGCCAGACCAGGAGCGGCAGCGCCGAGCAGCCCACGAGCACCAGCGCGAGCCCATCGATGTCGCCCGATCCAGCGAAGGCCGGGTCCAGACCGCGGTGGGGGAGCAGCCCGAGCCCGTGGGCCAGCAGCACCAGTGAGCCGCTGAGCACGGCGATCGTGAGCGCGATGTCGAACAGCGTCCCCCACAGGGGCCGGGCCGCGAAGAGCCGATACGCGCTGGTCTTCGAGGACACGAGCCACACGCTACCTCCGCGCGCGGCGTGGGGAATCCCCCTGCCGGAGGAACCGTGTCCACGCCAGGGGGACACGGAAGTTCTCCTCTGGGGGTGAAGCGCCACCCCGCCCGGCTCGTGTGCACTGGCCGGAGTGTCCAAGGACCAGCCGCTGATGCCACCCGCACGGCAGGCAGGCGTTCGGACCGACAGCGAATCAGCTCGAAAGGACGACCGACATGGCCGGCTCACCCTCCAGCCACGACTCCGGCGTGACCCCCGACCGCGGGTCGCCCCCACGCATGCCCCGCTGGGTGAAGGCGGCGGTGCTCATTGTCGGCATCTTGCTCCTGCTGTTCGCCGTGATGCGGATCACCGGCCTCGGCGGTGAGCACGGGCCTGGACGGCACATGCCGGCGGGCATCGGACTCACCGATCAGCGGGGCGGAGTGTGACCATGCCATCCGGCCTGCGCAAGGCCGCGCTCATCACGCACGTCACGTGCTCGGTCGGCTGGCTCGGCGCCGTCGCCGCCTACACGGCGCTCGACCTCGTGGCGGTGACCAGCCAGGAGGTCGCAACCGTTCGAGGCGGTCATCTCGCCATGAACCTGATCGTCTCGTACGTCATCGTCCCGCTGGCACTGGCGGCGCTGGTCACCGGCCTCGTACAGTCGCTGGGAACGCCATGGGGCCTGTTCCGGCACTACTGGGTGTTGGCGAAACTCCTGCTCACCGTGGTCGCCACCGTCGTCTTGCTGGCAGAGACGAAGACGGTGGCCGCCATGGCCGAGTACGCCGCCTCCACCGCCGATCCCCGCGGCATGCCCGGGACACTGCCGCACTCCATCGGCGGCCTCATCGTGCTGCTCCTGATCACCATCCTGTCCGTGGTCAAACCACAGGGCCTGACGCCGTACGGGTGGCGCAAGCAGCAGGAGCACCGGCGCACGAAGAGCAAGGGCCGGATGGCGGCCGCCGGATAGACGTCCTCTTCGTGGCGGTGGGCTCCGCCACGGACCACGACCGGTTCAGCACGGCAGGTGCTGACCGATCGTGGGCGCTCATTCTCAGTGGCCGTGGTGGTACTGGTGGATCACCGCATGGCCCTTGCCTCGGCCGATCAGCCACTTGTTCACCGGCGTCGTCAGCACGAACGCCACCAGCAAGGCCCCGGCCAGCGCCACCCAGAACAGCCAGCTGGTCAGCCCCGCGTCCATGGCGCCGGGCACGGTCAGCATCACCGCGTTGTCCAGAATCTCCATCACCGCGATGGAGATGGTGTCCGCGGCGAGCGCGACCTTCAACGCGGTGCGGAAATCGACACCGGCACGCAGCACACCCCGCATGGTCAACGCGTAGCCGAAGACGAAGGCCAACGCCACGGCCAGCACGACGGTGGCGATGTTGGACAATCCGATCGAAGTGCCGATGACCATGCCCAGCACTTCGCCGATGGCACAACCGGTCAGGCAGTGCAGGGTCGCTTGCGCGGCCATGCCCCAGCTGGCGACTGGTGGGGTGGACGAGTGGTGTCCGGCCGGTGATTGGGTCCCATGGTGAGCATGGTGAGCATGCGCGTGCTCAGCGCCGGCCGGTTCGGGGGCGGCGTGATGGTGACCGCTATGGTCCATGATGATGCTCCTTAGTCGTGGAGCTGAGATTATACGGGTATGGGGTATATCGCGAAAGCGGGTGGCATTACAGGGCCTGGATCCCCGTGGACGCGGCATGTGGATGCGATCAGGCCCGCATGGACGCCGCTGCTACTATGGGGCGTAATAGATGGCGGCCGGGCATCGTCGCCGTCTTCGCCGTGTGCATCGGCCTTGGGGCCGGTCACCTGCTCGTCGGGGACACCTCCGTGCCGGAAGGGTCCGACCTGCCGGCACTGGTCAGGGTCGGTGTGGTTGCCTGCGTGATCTGCGATCTAATGGGCTCACCATGGGGATCGTCACCGCGCTCGTCGCCGCCTACCTGCTCGGCTGGCAGGCCGGGCCCGTGCTGTCCCGCGCCGCCTGGCCGTGGCGCCGGCCCGCAGTCGCCGTGGCGCTCTGGGCGAGCCTGCTCGCGGCCTTCCTGGCCGTGCTCGCCACACTGATCACACTGACCTTCGCCTTGCCGCCCGGACCGCTGCACACCTGGGTGGAGCATCTGAGGTCCTGCGTGCCCGGGCACACGCACAGCGGAGAGTACGTCACGCTCGCCGTCGCGCTGCTGGTCGGCGCGGCCGTCGCCCGGCTGTCCCACCGAGGGCTCGCCAGGGCCCGCCGCACCGCCGCCGATCGCAAACGGCATCACGAGATGGTACGGCTGGTCGAGACGCATCCTGCGGATCCCGCGGACGTCTGCTTGATCGCCTACGATCTCCCGCTCGTTTACTGCCTGGCGCGGCGGCACCGGCCGATCGTGATGACCACGGGCACCCTGTCCCACCTCGATACCGCACAGCTCGAGGCCGTCCTGGAGCACGAGCGGGCCCATCTCCGGCACCGCCACCACTTCCTGCTCGGCGCGGTCGACACCGTGCATGCGGCCCTACCGTGGCCCCCGGTGGTGAGGCTGGCCGCGAAGGCGCTGCCCGAGTTGGTGGAGATGGCCGCCGACGACGCGGCGGCGCACCGATGCGGCGCCGCCAACGTGGCGCAGGCTCTCCAGCGACTCGCCCTCGCACCTTGTGCTGACGAGGGCCTCGCCATCGGTGCGGGGGCGCAACGCCGACTCGACAGGCGCATCGAGCGGCTCGAAAGTGGCGCCTGCCCGCCTCGCGTCGTCGGATGGCGGGCAGAGATCGCTCTGCTCGCGGCACCGCTGTGCGGGGTCGGGGCAGCCGTGCTGGGGGTGCTGCTCTCCTGCTGAGGCTCAGGTGCGGGGAGGCGGCGGTCAAGGTGGGGGAGTGCCTGCGATGGCGGATCAGCCGCGCGCCGGGGCGAACACGACGGTGAAGTCGATGCCGCCGTTCCTCGATTCGTACACCGTGCCGTCCTCGATTGCCGCGAGAAGGCGTTGACGATCGACGGCGGTGAACGCCGCGGCCGGAGCCGGCAGGCGGCCGCTCGTCCGCCACGTCTTGCCGTCGTCGACACTCACCTGCACCTGACCTGCGACGTCCACTCCGATCAACAGATCGGCAGCGGGCGCCTCGACCTGGTTGAGCGCGGGGGCGTTCTCCACCGGCTCGAATTCCATGCCGCCGTTCGCGCTCGCCTGCACACCGCTGCTCGTGGCCGCGTAAACCCGTTCGGGCTGCCCTGCGTGGGCGGCGAGGTCGATGATCTCCTCTTGAGCGCCCTGCCGCCAGGTCGCGCCGCCGTCGACACTGGCCCGGAGACGGCTGGTCTGGCTGTCGTACGCATAGAGGGTGGAGCCGGCCGGCTGGAGGGCATGGAAGTCGGCCGTGCCGTGCTCGGAGACCGTCTCCCACGTCCTGCCGGCATTGACGGTCCGGATCAGGCCGAGGTGGGGCGGTGCGGTGGTGTCGGCCTCGCCTGGGTGGCCGCTCGCGAGGAACGTCTTGGGACCGATCACAGTGAACCCCATGTGGTCCTGCACACGCCCGGCCACGCGCTCGGTGGTGTTCGCAGAAGTGACCTTGAACAAGCCGTAGTGCCCGGCAAGGTAGAGGGCGCCGTCGGCCGGGTCGACGCCGACGCCGTGAACGTGTCCGATGCCCGGATCCTGGCCCTCCACCGGCTCGCCTGACTGCGCGCAGGACCCCAGCGCCAGCACCAAGGCCGCCAGCGCGGCACCACGAAATCCTCGCATGGCGCCAAGTCTACTAAGTGTGTTCGTAGGCAGGCGAGAGCAGCAAAGGGCCATGATCGCGGATTAGAGCTCGCCGGGACCGCGTATCGTGCCGGTAATCCTGTGGGCGATCGTAGTCACACGGTCTCGCGTGCCGCGATCGCCCGCTTGAGCCTGATCAGGTCCCTGGGGGAGTTGACCGCGACGGCACCCACCAGCCCGCCGCCCCGCGTGAACGCCATCGCGAAGCGGTCCTCCTCTGGGCTGCCCGCGACGAGGCGAGCATCCTCCGTCAGATGCGGCAGCCCGGCCGTCTGGATGCGGGCGCCGTGCACGTGCGTGGCGAAGTTCGGCACCTCCGCGAACGGCTGGGCCTCCTGATGTCCGCCGAACCCCGGGCGAACAGGGTCGGCTCGGACAGCACGCTGTCGTCCACGGTCAGGCCGCTGCCGTCCAGCCATTCGGTGTACGGGACCACGCCACTGATCACGACGCGAAGGGCCTCCCTGCGCACGGGCGCGGGCAGGCCCCCCGCGTTCGCCCTCAGCCTCGCCTTCAAGCAGGCGCGAGGGATCCAGTGCCCATGCGGAATGCGTGCTGTCACGGCCGGACGGCGCCGAGGAGGCGGCCGCGCCAGTAGCCGTCGAGACTGCTCACCTTGATGACGTCACCGGTCTGGGGCGCGTGGACCATCTTGCCGTCGCCGGCGTACATGCCCATGTGTCCGAGCCCCTTGCTGAAGAGCAGGTCGCCGGGCTCCAGCGCGTCAAGGGGGACCCGACGCTCGGCGCCCCAGCTCCATTGGGTCCAGGTCGTGCGGGGCAGCTCGACACCCGCGGTTCGCCAGGCGGCCTGGGTGAGGCCGGAGCAGTCGAAGGATCCGGGTCCCGTGCCGCCGTACCGGTACGGCTTGCCGATCTGAGCGAAAGCGAACTGCAGCGCCAGGCGGGCGTTGCCGGAGGCTGGACCGGTGTATGTGATCCCCGCGCTGTTGGGGTCGCCGGCCTGGAATTCTCCCAGCCGCCGCAGGATCTTGGTCTGCTCGGCGACCATCTTGTCGACCTTCGCCTTCTCGTCGCGTACCTTGCTGCGCGCCGTCTCGGCCTCGGTCAGGACGCGCTTGGCCTCGGCGCGTCGATCGCGCAGGTCCTTGGTGGTCGCCTCGAAGGCCTGCACCTTCGCCGCCCTGGTCAGCGCGATGTGCTCCAGCGAGGCCATGGTGCTCAGAACAGTATCGGGGCTGCCCTGAAAGGTGAATCGTTGCCAGCCCAGGAGCGAGCCGGTCTGGTACTCGCCGACCACTGCCGTGACCAGATCCCTGCGCAGGAGGCCGGCTTGGGCGTTTTTGCGGCCGACCTCCGCGTTGAGCGCGTCGTACTTCTTCTTGGCGGCCTTGTGCTCTTCGGTGGCCTGGTTGTAGCGCTCGACCAGTTGGTCGGCCTGTTCGTTCAGCTTCACCAGTTTGGCCCTGGCCTCGGCGGGCGACGGGTCGGCGACGGCACTGCCTGAGCCGACGGTCAACACGGTCAAGGCCAGTGCCGCGGCCACTGCCATCTGCCCAAGCCTTGTCGGCACGGCCACTACGATGCCTCCTCGTAAATCGCTAAACCTGGGGCGAAATAGTACAGAAACGGAGGGTCTGGTTAGCCTGTTCGTGCCAACTGCCTTCGCGGGCGGGGACGTACTAACCGGCATAGCGGCAGCCGCGCCGGCCCATGTGGAGATACGCCCGGCACCTCCAGTGCGTTCAGCGCACGCAGGCGTACCGGCTCCGGGGAGCCGGGCGCAGGAACCTCAGCGATCGGCACCGCTCAACTGCTGAGGCCGAGCGGTGAGGCGGAGATCGGCGGCGGCGTGGGGATCTTCGTCCCGGCAGGGGAGGAACACCACTTCGTGGACATCACTGAGGACCTGGCGCTGCTGGTGGTGCGCTTCCGTTGAGGTAGCGCCGGGTGAGGTGCCGACGGTTCGGCGGAATGCCGCGAGAAAAGCACTCGGGGTCGCGTACCCCACGGCGTGCGCGGCCTGCGACACCGGCCGGCCTTCGGCGAGGAGAGGCAGGGCGGCCCGCAGCCGCATATGGGTGCGCCAGCGGTCGAAGCTCAACCCCGTGTCGCGGGCGAACAGCCGGGTCAGGGTGCGCCGGCTCGCCCCGATGGCGCGTGCGTGATCGTCAAGGCTCCGGGAGTCGGAGGGGTCGGCGAGCAGGGCGTCGGTCACGGCGCGCACGCGTTCGTCCACGGGAAGCGGAACATCGATCGGCAGCGCCGGCAAAGGATGCAACAGGTCGAGCACCACCGCCTCGGCCCGCAGCCGCGCGTCATCGGCGAGGTCCTCACGGGCGAGGTAGCCGATCAGATGGGGCGACCTGCTGGGTCGGCGCCGCGTCTTCCTCATCGGGGTGGCGCTGTTCGGCATGGCGAGTCTCGCCTGCGGGCTCGCCCAGCAGCCGTGGCAGCTCGTGGCCAGGCCTGGTGATCTCCGGTGTGCTGACCGACCTCACCTCGTGGCGCTGGATCTTCCTGATCAACCTTCCCGTAGCGGTGGTGGCCCTCGTACTGGTATCCCTGGTCTACGGCCTGCTCCAAGCCGGGGAATCGGGCTGGGGAGAGGTGGCCGTCATCGCTCCCCTGCTGCTGGCCGCCGTCCTGACCGCCGGGTTCCTCGTGGCGGAGTCACGGACGGCTGAGCCTCTGGTGCCGATGTCGTTCCTGGCCGACCGGACGCGTGCCGTCGCAGGCGGCGCGACCCTGCTGTTCTCCGCGGCCTTTTACGCGATGGCCTTCCTGCTGATGATCCACCTGCAGACCGTGCTCGGATACGGTCCGCTCCATGCCGGCGTCGCCTACCTGCCCTACGGCGCTGGAATCCTTGTGGGCATGTGGCTTTCCGCCCACGAGATGGGCTCCCCTCGTCCGGCGGCGGAAGGCTTCTCGTTCGCGCTCACCGTCGCCGCCGCCCTCCTCGCCCTCGGCTCCATCCTGATAGCCGCCCTGCTCCGAACCCGCCGCTCGGCCTCCGCACCTGACACCGCCGCCCACCAGACTCCAGCACGTCGCCGATGAAGTAAGCCCGGTTCGTAAAGTGCCGAAAGGTAAAGAATTATGCGGGAAATCCCCTATATGGCAGGGGATTTCGTCAGTCTGGCGAGAGGTGGAGTTGCCTAGCTCTATACGCGTCGCTTACGTTGAGGGATCCGTCGGGGGCCGATGCTGCCCCCACATTGCCGAGACCGCGTTCAGCAGCATGAACATCCTTCGTGTGGAGGACGCGGCCGCCGAATCCGCTTCGATGCGGAACCGGGGACCCAATCTCGTTGGGGTGAATCGGTGCGTGCCTCACGATGGCCGCCCCGTAGGGCACTTCCAGGCCCGAATCCGTCAGCTAACCCGGTAGGCGGCATGGAAGCAAGGAGCAAACCTCAGCATGACCAAGCACGTCCTCTCCCGTACCCTCATGCCCGCAAACCTTTCCCTGCTCGCTGCGGGCGTCACCATCGCGGCCGGCGCCCTTCTGGCGGGCGCCCCGGCATTCGCCGACCACCAGGGGCACAGGCAAGCCAACGCCCCTCAGGCCGCGCAGCAGAAGCCCGCCACGGCAGATGCGATCCTCAAGATCGCCGAGTCCCAGATGGGCGTGACGGAGAACGCGGCGGGCGGTGGGACGCCGTTCCACAGCTGGTACATGGCCTCGCAGCGGGCGAAGGAGACCGTGGCCCGTGACGGTGGGAGCATCCAGGCCTACGCGAACGCGCCGTGGTGCGCCATGTTCGTCTCCTGGGTCGGCGAGAAGGCCGGCGCCCGGCCGACCATCGGCTGGGACGCCTACACCATCACCTGGGCCAAGTGGTTCCAGAAGAACGGCCACTGGGGCACTCAGGCCAAGCCGGGCGCCGTCGTCTACTTCTCGTGGGACGACAAGAGCACCGACAGCATTGACCACATGGGGCTGGTCAAGAAGGACAACGGCGACGGCACCATCACCACGGTGGAAGGCAACACCGGCAACGGCAAGGTGGAGCAGCGCATCCGGCCCACGTCCCAGGTCGTCGGCTACGGCTACCCGCAGTACAACGCATAAGGAAAGCTTCATGGCTGGTGCACGGCGATGGTCTTCGCCGTGCACCAGCGCTTTTTCAGGAAAAGGTCGATGCCATCCGCAGCTGCCCGGTCCTGCTCAACACGTGCACAGCGGTCGCGCAGGCGCGGCCCACCGCGATCAACATCCACCACGGCAGACTCGGCAGCCCGAGCGACCGGCCGGCGTCGAGCGCAGCACGTGAGGTGGGCGCACCAGCCAGAGCGCCGCGTCTCGCCGTGCGGTGCCGGCATTGGTCACTTGACGGTCAGGGTGGTCTCCATGCCTTGGGCGCGGTGGTTTCCCACCGGGCACCACACCTCGTAGGTGCCGGGCTGAAGGGTTACCGTCCATTCGGTCTTCTTGCCGCCGTCGATGACGTCCGACTGTTGGGTGCCCATGCCGGGTCCCTTGAGGGCCATCGCGTGGGGCGCGCTTCCGACGTTGTCGAGCATGAACGTGTACGTGCCGGCGGTGAGGTCTCGCTTGGCCATCACGAAAGAGAACTCGTTCACCGTCACGTTGATCATGCTTCCCTGCTGGGCAGGCGACGTGGTCGCCTGACGGGCAGGAGGAGCCTCGGGTGCGCCCGCGCCGCCCCCGCAACCGGAGACGGCCAGCAGTGCAACGGCAGCCGCCCCTGTGGCGAGGGCCAGTCGCCGTCGATGGGTGATCCTGTGCATGGAAGACCTCCTCCTTGGCCTCGCTGCCCTGTCTCCTGCGGGCGCGGTGGCTTCGGCCATGGCCACGCCCGGTGGTCCAGACTGCTGCGGCCAGCCGTATGTGGTGGTCTCTCTCCAGTCTCCCGCCATCACCCTCAACTGGGAACACGCAGAGGTCCAGCGTGTGCCCCATGTTCTGCTACGGCTCGGTTCCCCCGGGCACTCTCTGTGCTCCAGCGCCCTGGCAACGATCAGGAGCGGCGGTCATGCGGCGGGAACACCTTGAGTGCGGCATCCAGCGCCGCCGACTCTTCCGGGCTCAGCCGCTCCAGGAAATGCACCAATGTGGCCGCCTGATTGCCGCTCCTGGCCAGCGTTTCGCGCATCAACTGAGCCGTGTAGGCCTCTTTGGTGGCCACTGGCTCATAAATGTAGGCCTTGCCTTGTGGATGCCGCTTGAGCAGGCCCTTCTTGAAAAGCTTGTCCATCACGGTCATGACGGTGGTGTAGGCGATCTGCCGGTCGCGACGCAGATCCTCCAGCACATCCCTGACTGACGCGGGTGCATGGTAGGCCCACATGCGATCCATGATCGCAGCCTCCAAATCCCCCAGAGTGCGCACTACGCGGACCGCCCTTCTCGCCGTAATACCCTCCGATGCTAGCCACGATCGTAAAGGCGTGACATCGGCTCGAAACCCACGTCGTTGGCGTACTCCCGCCCGTCCGACGGCGGTGCGGCCGATACGGATGGTCCTGTATGCCGACGGGCACACGATCGTGGGTGCTCTTCTACGTGAAACGCCGCAATCTGAGGCTGTTGCTGACCACGAACACGCTGGAGAACGCCATCGCCGCTCCGGCGATCATGGGGTTGAGCAGCCCCATCGCCGCCAATGGCAGAGCGGCCACGTTGTAGGCGAACGCCCAGAACAAGTTGCCCTTGATGGTGCGCAGTGTCCTGCGGGACAGCCGGATCGCGTCGGCCGCCACCCGCAGGTCACCGCGGACCAGCGTCAGGTCGGACGCCTCGATCGCGGCGTCCGTGCCGGTCCCCATCGCCAGTCCGAGGTCGGCCTGGGCGAGCGCGGCGGCGTCGTTGACGCCGTCACCCACCATGGCCACCGTCCTGCCCTCGGCCTGGAGCTTCTTGACCGCGTCGACCTTGTCCTTCGGCAGGACCTGGGCGATCACCTCGTCGATGCCCACCTCGGCGGCCACGGTCTTCGCGACGGCCTCGTTGTCGCCCGTCAGCAGCACCGGCGTCAGCCCCAGCGCCCGCAACCGCCGGACGGCCTCGGCAGAGGTGGGCTTGACGACGTCGGCGATCACCAGGACCGCTCGAGCCTTGCCGTCCCAGCCGACCGCCACGGCCGTACGGCCGGCGGCTTGTGCCGCTTCCAGAGACTCAGCAAGGCCGGCAGGCAGGTGCTGCGACCGCTCGGCGAGCAGCGCGGGCCGGCCCACGAGGACCGCGTGCCCGTCGACGATGCCCTGAACGCCGAGCCCTTCGACACTGGCGAACTCCTCGGGCGTGGACAGTTCGCCCACACGCTCGGCCGCGCCGCGGGCGATGGCCTGGGCGATGGGGTGCTCGGAGGCGTGTTCCAGGGCGCCGGCCAGGCGCAGCACCTCGGCGACGTCCTCGCCGTCGGCGACATGCGTCTCGACCAGCGTCATCTTGCCCTCGGTGACCGTGCCGGTCTTGTCCAGCACCACGGTGTCGATCCGGCGAGTGGACTCCAGCACCTCGGGGCCCTTGATCAGGATGCCCAGCTGCGCGCCGCGCCCGGTGCCCACCAGCAGAGCGGTGGGCGTGGCCAGACCCAGGGCGCACGGGCAGGCGATGATCAGGACGGCGACCGCGGCGGTGAAGGCGGCGGCCGCTCCCGCTCCGGTGCCCAGCCAGAATCCGAGGGTGCCCAGCGCCAGCGCGATCACGATCGGCACGAAGATGCCGGAGATGCGATCGGCCAGCCGCTGCACCCGTGCCTTGCCGGTCTGCGCCTCCTCCACCAGCTTGGCCATCTGGGCCAGCTGGGTGTCGGAGCCGATCCTGGTGGCCCTGACGACGAGCCTGCCGCCCGCGTTGACCGTCGCGCCCGTCACGGCATCGCCTGGCCGGACCTCCACGGGGACCGATTCGCCGGTCAGCATGGAGGCGTCCACCGCCGAGGAGCCCTCTTCGACGACGCCGTCGGTGGCGATCTTCTCACCGGGCCGTACCACGAAGAGGTCGCCCACGGCAAGCTGGTCGGTGGGGATCCGGACCTCCGCGCCGCCGCGGAGCACGGCGACGTCCTTGGCGCCCAGTTCCAGCAGCGCCCGTAGCGCGGCTCCGGCTCGCCGCTTCGAACGGACCTCGAAGTAACGGCCTGCCAGAATGAACGCCGTCACGCCCGCCGCGGCCTCGAGGTAAATGTTGCCCGAGCCGTCGGTACGGGCGATCGTGAACTCGAACGGGTGCGTCATGCCCGGCATGCCCGCCGTGCCGAAGAACAACGCCCACAGCGACCAGCCGAGAGCGGCCAGCGTACCGAGTGAGACCAGCGTGTCCATCGTGGCGGCGCCATGACGCAGGTTGGTCCAGGCGGCCTTGTGGAACGGCCAGCCCGCGTAGACCACCACCGGCGCGGCCAGAGTCAGCGACAGCCACTGCCAGTTGGTGACCTGGAGCGGCGGGATCATCGCCATCGCGATCATCGGGATGCTCAGGACCAGCGAGGTGATCAGCCGGTTGCGCAGGGGAGCGAGCTCATCCTCGGGCTCGGCCTCGTCGGCTGTGGTCTCCGGTGGAGCGGGGAGCGCCGCGGTGTAGCCGGCCTTCTCCACCTCCGCGATCAGCTGCTGCGGATCGATCCCTGCGGGGAAGCTGACCTTGGCCTTCTCGGTGGCGTAGTTGACGGTGGCGGTGACGCCGTCCACTTTGTTGAGCTTGCGTTCGATGCGGTTGGCGCAGGACGCGCAGGTCATGCCACCGATCGACAGCTCGACGGTGCTCTGAGGCTTCTCGTCAGTGATGGGGGAGGACACCACCGCTCCTTTCGTCTGCCCACCGCGTTGCCGCTGCCGAGGGCGTCGGCCTTCACAGCCGTGTTCAGGGCTGGCTCGCCACTTCGTATCCGGCCTCCTCGACGGCGGCAACGATCTTCGCCTCGTCGACCGGGGGCTCGCTCTCAACGGTCAGCAGGCCGGTGGCGAGGTCCACCTCGACGCCGGTGACGCCGGGCACCTCGCTGACCTCCTCCTTGACCGAGCTGACGCAGTGGCCGCAGGTCATGCCCTTGACGGTGTAGGTGGCGGTAGCCATACAGATCACTCCTTCTGAGGGAAATCAGGAACGGACGAGCCGCGCGATCGCGTCGGAAGCTTCTTTGACCTTGGCCTCGGCCTCGGGGCCGCCTTTCATGGTGGCCTCGGCGACGCAGTGGGCCAGGTGCTCTTCGAGCAGGGAGAGAGCGAAGGACTGCAGGGCGCTGGTGGCCGCCGACACCTGGGTGAGGATGTCGATGCAGTATTTGTCGTTTTCGACCATCCGCTGCAGCCCGCGAGTCTGTCCTTCGATCCGGCGCAGCCGCTGGAGGTGGTCTTGCTTGGTGTCGGTGTATCCGGCCATTTCCTTACCCCTCCCCCTTCTGTACTACCTATCTTAACACCATACCCCCCCACCGTATTCCGAAGGCTTTCGGACCTGCCTTTCGATGACGGATTGGCGACCTGTCCAAGCCCTCCGTCGCCATCGGGAGTCTCTCCGGTCGGCGGCGTTGACGCGGCCCACACGTCCCCAGGTCCCCGCCGGGCTCATTGAGCGTGGGCGAGGACCTCGGCGACCGAGTCGATCACAGCCGGTTGAGAGCCGCGCCTCGAAAGCGTGTCCGGTCCGCAGGGGGTCAGGGGCGCTCGGCGGCCAAGGCCCTGTGCACGGAATCGATGTCGGTACGCGGGCCGCGGTTGTAGGGCAGCTTGGTCAGCAGCATGCCCATGGCACAGGTGCCCGACAGGGTGGCGAAGACCAGCCCACCACCGATGAATGCGGCGATCCGAACTTGCCGGGGGTGCGCACGTCGATCAGCCGGGGAGCGCCACCGGACTCCAGCAGCCGCTGCAGGGTGGCGGCGTCCAAGGCAGTAGGGGCGCCGGGGTGGCGGCGGTCATGTCATTCTCCTGGTGGAACAGCGGCGATGCCGGGTCCGGGTCAGTTTCCGGGGGTGATGATGGTCAGGCCTGCCTCGGCGGCCCGGGCGTAGGTGTCGTCGATATGCACCACGTGGTGCCCGGACCTGGCCAGCAGGCTGCTGGCGGCTGCGGCGCGGTAGCCGGAGCCGCAGTGCACCCACACCGTGCCGTCCGGCACCTCGGCCAGGCGGGCAGGCAGGTCCGGCAGCGGGATGTGGGTGGCGCCGTCGATGTGCCCGGAGCGCCACTCGTTGGTCATGCGCACATCGAGCAGTACGTCCGGCGCCGGCAGGCCGTGCGGCGTGCGGCCGGCACGGGACGCGGCCAGATCGGCGAAGGCGGCCACCATGAGCTTGCCGAGGCGGGCCTCCTCGCCGGCGGCCCAGGCGTCGGGAGTGCCGGGCGCGGCGGCGGCCGGGCGGTCGATCCCGATGCGCGCCAGCTCCCGCTGGGCGGCGGCGACCTGCTCGGCCGACTCACCCAGCAGGGTGATGGGCGACCCCCACGGGGCCATCCAGCCCAGCCAGGTCGACATGGGCCCGTCCAGGCCGAAGCTGAGCGTGCCGGCAAGGTGGCGGTGGGCGAAGGCTTTGCGTGAGCGCAGGTCCACGACCCACTCGCCGGCATCGATCCGCTCCCGCAGTTGGTCGGCGCCGGCGATCTGGGCGGGAGTCAGGTCGATCAGGTCGGCGCCGGCGCTGTTGCGGGCGCCCATGTGCGCGTAGTAGGCAGGGTAGGCGTCCAATCCGGCCAGCGTCTGGGCGACGAAGTCATCGGCCTCCAGCCGCAGCACCGGGTTGACGTCCTTCTCCCGTCCGATGGTCGAAGCAGGGGCGTCTGACTGGGTGGCCGAGCAGAAGCTGCCGAAACCGTGGGTGGGCCAGATGTGCGCGCCGTCGGGCAGCAGATCGGCCAGGCGCCTGGCCGAGGCGTGCTGCTGGTGGGCCAGGCGGTGGGCGTGCCGGGCGCCGAGCAGGTCGGTACGGCCGGTGGTGCCGAACAGCAGCGACCCGCCCGTGAACACCCCTTCAGGGCCGCCGGGGCCGGACACGACGTACGACAGGTGATGGAAGGTATGGCCAGGCGTGGCCACCGGCGACACGCGCATGCGTCCAGAGATGACGATCTCCTGCCCGTCGGCCACCGGCGTCCGCTCGAAGGAGACGTCCTCGGCCTCGGCCATCAGGTAGGTCGCGCCGGTGACCCGGGCCAGGGCCAAGCCGCCGGAGACGTAGTCGTTGTGCAGGTGAGTCTCGGCCACATGCGTGATGCGCACGCCCAGCCGTCCGGCCAGGGCCAGGACGCGATCGATGTCGCGCTGCGGGTCGACCACCAGCGCGACCTGCCCATCGTGCACCAGGTAGCTGCGGTCCCCCAGGGAGGAAGTTTCCACCACCTCGACATGGACCGTCGTCATCGTCATGCCTTTCGCTTGGTCGTCGTTCTGATCGGTGCCGTGCCCCGGCAGCGGTCCGGCACTGCCCTCGTCCCGAGTGCCGCCCCGCTTCTGCGCAGGCCTGTTCACGCCACCGCGGGCAGGTGTCCTGAGCGAACTCCGCGTGGCCGCGCACACTTCCGGCCGTCGTCACACCGATCGGGACGTGTCGCTGCAGCTCACCGGGAGTCTGCTGACGCATCGCCATCAGAGAGCTCTCTTCCCCGCATATACCCATGGGGGTATATGCCACGCACACCATGGCCTTGCCGTCCCATGGCTCCGCGAACGTACCCGCCAGCGGGGAACCGCTCTTCAGGACAGGGCCAAAAACAGCGCCTCGAGCCGCTCGGTGCTGATCGATGGCTCTTCGCCACGTTCACGCGCGGCCTGGCATTGCTGCAGCCAGTCGATATGATCTTGAATCCGGCGCGGTCCAGCGCCTTGGACACCGCTGCCAACTGGGTCAGCACTCGCTCCCAGTCGTCGCCCTTCTCGATCATGGCGATCACCCCTCGCACAGTCTCCCTAATACCTGGGGGTATATCGCACAGGTCGGCACCAGTGGGCATACGTCGGCGCCGGCCTGTGCGATGAGCAGCGGTCATGGCTGCCGACCGGCACGGCGATTCTCCGCATCTCCACACAGAGACAGAACATTGCCTCATTTGGGGATTCTGTTGCCACGGGCCTCTGATGATGTGGGTAGGGCCCAGGCGGCGCATCTGGCGGCGCGCTGTGTGTTCCCATCGGTACCGGCGGAAGGGACGGTGAAGGGGGACTGGCCGTGGAGTGGTTGGCGGCATCCGATTACTGGCTCGGCCGGCTGGTCTTCCAGCGAGGCCTGGCGGTGATCTATCTGGTCGCCTTCCTGTCAGCGGCTCACCAGTTCCGTGCCCTCATCGGCGCGAACGGCCTGACACCGGTGCCGGCGTACCTGCGGCTCGTGTCCTTCCGCAGCGCGCCGAGCATCTTCCACCTGCACTACAGCGATCGGTTCTTCGCCGCCGTGGCCTGGAGCGGAGTGGCGCTGTCGGCCGCCGTCCTGGCCGGACTGGCCGATCTGGTTCCGCTGTGGGGCTCGATGCTGCTGTGGGCCGTCCTGTGGGTGGTGTACCTGTCGATCGTCAACGTGGGACAGGTGTGGTACTCCTTCGGCTGGGAGTCGCTGCTGTGCGAAGCGGGCTTTCTCGCCATTTTCCTCGGCAACCGGCAGATCGCCCCTCCGGTCCTGGTGCTGTTGCTGCTGCGCTGGCTGCTCTTCCGGCTGGAATTCGGCGCCGGCCTCATCAAGCTGCGCGGCGACCGCTGCTGGCGCGACCTGACCTGCCTGTACTACCACCACGAGACCCAGCCGATGCCCGGCCCGCTGAGCTGGTACTTCCACTGGCTGCCCCGTCCGCTGCATCGCATCGAGGTCGCCGGCAACCACGTCGCGCAGCTGGTTGCCCCGTTCGGGTTGTTCGCGCCTCAGCCCTATGCCACGCTGGCCGCGGCCATCATGATCGTCACGCAGCTGTGGTTGATCGTGTCGGGGAACTTCTCCTGGCTGAACTGGCTGACCGTCGTGCTGGCGGCATCCGTGGTGGACTGGTCGATGATTCTTGCCTCGCCCGCCCCGGCACCTGCCGCCCTGGCCGCGCCCGTATGGCACGACGCGCTGGTGGTGGCGGTCACGACGCTGGTCGTGGTGCTCAGCTACTGGCCGGTGCACAACCTGCTGTCCCGCCACCAGCTGATGAACGCCAGCTTCGACCCGCTTCGCCTGGTCGGCACCTACGGCGCCTTCGGAACCGTCAGCAAGGTCCGCGTCGAGGTCGTGATCGAGGGCACCGACGAGCCGGAGATCACGGCCGATACGCAGTGGAAGGAGTATCACTTCAAGGGCAAACCCGGCGATCCCGCTCGCCATCCGCCCCAAGTCGCCCCGTACCACCTCCGGCTGGACTGGCTCATGTGGTTCGCGGGTCTGTCGCCGATCTACGCCGAGCCGTGGTTCATCCCGCTGGCCGTCAAATTGCTCGAAAACGATCGGGCGACGCTCCGGCTGCTGGCCGGCAACCCGTTCCCCGACACCCCGCCGGCCTTCCTCCGCGCCCGCCTGTACAGCTACCGCTTCACCACCTGGCGGCAGCGTCGTGCGACAGGCGCATGGTGGGATCGGGACCTGATCGACGAGTACCTGCCGCCCGTCCGCCTGCAGCGGCTCTCATGACATGCGGCGGGCGGGACTAGGACGCGCAGGCCGCGCGCCGGCCTCGGGGCTGCCCGGCGCGAGCCGCGTGCCCGTCAGCCGTGCTCCGCACGATCAGCCGGGCGACCTGGTCGGGTGCGTCGTTCATGGGGACGTGCCCGCACCCGGGCAACTCGACGAGCCGTGCGTGGGGGATCACGGCCGTGACGCGCGCGGCCTGGCGACCGGGCAGGATGCGGTCGCAGGTGCCCCAGGCGATGGTGACCGGTATATCGGGGATGGTGCCCGTGAACAGGTCCGGTGCGCGTCCGGCACGCAGCGTGGCCTGGAACGCCACCGATTGGCGCAAGGAGTGCAGGCAGGCCACCAGGGTGTCGGGCGCGCAGGAGTCGGCGCGTCCGTACAGGGTGCCGGTCAGCGCCGCCCGTCCCACGGCCGTGCCGGCCATCCGCTCCACGACGGTGTCCGGCAGCCGGGCAAGCTGGCGTGCGGTCGTCAGGACGGCGAAGGCGTAGCGTCGCTCGACCTCGTTCCAGAACCCGGCCGGCGCCAGCGCGGTGACGCTGCGGGCGAGCCCGGCCTGGGCAAGCCGCAGCGCGATCAGGCCGCCCAGCGAGTGACCGACCACATGTGGCCGGCGAACGCCGAGCGTGGTGAACACCGCCTCCAGCGCCGCCACCATGGTGGGCAAGTCGCGCGGTGTGCCGTCGGGCAGGTCCGGCGACCTCCCGAAACCGGGCAGGTCCAGCACGATGACCTCGCGTTCGGCGGCGATCAGGGGGACCACCAGGTCCCAGGCGTGCAGGTCTTGTCCGATGCCGTGCAGCAGGACCACCGGCTCGCCCGTGCCCTGCCGTCGGTAAGCCAGAGTGGTCGCGGCCGAGCCGTCCAGCCGGCCCTCCACGAAGGACACCGTCTCGGCGGGCGCCGGGTCCCGGTCGGGGCGCCCGCCGGTGCCCGCCGGTCCCGCGCGAGCGCCGTGTCTGCTCGCTCCTATGAGGAGTTCGGCGGCGGTGCGCATCCCGACGGGGAGGACCCCACTCAGTCTGGTTACGGTGTCGAACCCGCGCGCCACCGTCGATGGAAGCTTCCACATGGCTTGCCGGACCCCCTTGTCACGGTGCGCCGTTTTGCAGGTATCCATCCTTGAGGCTGTGCTGACTCGCTGGATGTCCTGCGATGAGGAATGCCGTGAAAATCCTTCCCGCCGCTCTTGCCTTGACCGAACCGGCTGGTGCGGTGGTGTGGCGGTCCCGCTCGTGAAGCATGCTTCCTTGTCTCTCCTTTGTACCCACGAACCGGACGGGCGACGAGGGATTTGACCGATACCGTCCCGGATCATGGACATCTCCATGGGCCTGGCCCTTCATGCCACGGCGTCCTCCTGCTCTTCGTGGCATGGCAGATCAGTGAGAAGCGGCAGTGCGAGGGCTCGCCGGCGTCACCGCACCGCCGTCGCCGCGCGTTTGCGTACCAGGCCTTCGCTTTGCCGTCCCCTGACCGCGCCCGCAGCGCGGCCTTGAGAACGTGGGGATATCTCCTCAAGACTGCAAAATCGGCGAGGGACGCGACTTTGCTGCCTGTGCCCGGGGCAGTGTCGAAACCGGGAGCGCCGGTGGTGGTCTCCACATGCCGACGAATGGGGTGTGACTGCCATGAAACGCCGCGTTCGAGACGTAATGACGAGGGATGTCGTGATGGTGAGCGTCGACTCCACGCTGGTGGCCGCGGCTCGGCAGATGCGCGAGCACGATATCGGCGACGTCTTCGTCCTGGAGGACGGACGGCTGTTCGGTGTGCTGACCGACCGGGACATCGTGGTGCGCGCGGTCGCGCGCGGTCTGTCGCCGGACGTCGTCACGGCCGGCGACATCTGCAGCAGGAAACTCGTCACCGTATCGGCGGACGATGGTGAGTGGTACGCCGTGGAGTTGATGCGCCTGCACACGGTGCGACGGCTGCCCGTGCTCGACCGGGAGCGGCCGGTGGGCGTGCTCTCCCTGGGCGACCTTGCCATCGATCTGGACCGCGACTCCGCGCTGGCGACCATCAGCGCGGCGCCACCGAACACATGAGGTCCTATCAGCCGGCGCACGGCCACGAGCGCCGTGCGCCGGCGTACGAGTCCACCCGTCGGCAGCGGCAGCAGGCGATGGTCTTGCTGCGCCGGCTCACCGGTCTCATGGTCGCCCCGTCCCAGCGGCCGATCAAAGCCGTCCCGGGCAGGCCCGGCACAATGCTGCTGACCGGCCTCGCCTCGGCACTCCATTACTCGGCCCTGGCCTTGACCATGTGGGCGCAAAGCGAGTGGCCTGGTGCCGGCAGCCACACGTCGGCTGCGATCAAGGCGGATACCAGCATCACCAGACGGCAGCGCCGGATGCTGCTCGACATCTATGAGTCGTTCCTGAAAGAAAATCAGGCCAAGGCCGCGCGGGCCGGCCTGGAACATCCCACGGACAGACCGCCGACAGCGCCCATGCTGCATCAGACAACCGAAGGAACAGTCCATGACGCTCGCCTATGAAGTCAAGAAGATTGTCGAGTCCAAGCCCTTCTGTGCCGCGGCAGGCGCCGGCGGCTACGCCGTCGACCGGCTGCGCAAGGTGCGGGCCAGCGATGTTCCGCGGACCGCCCGTGCCGTGCAGGACAGGACAGCCGAGATCATCACCCAGGATCTGCCCGCCAAGGCCCGCAGCTACGCTGACAGCGTCGCGGAGAGGGTCGCCAAGGCGTACGACGACCTGGCCGTCCGGGGGCGTGAGATCGTCAGCAGCGTCAGCGGCCGGGCTGCCCACGAGTTCGAGGACGTCTCCGCGGGGGCGAAGCCGCGGGCCGGCCGGGCCAAGATCCCTGGTCGCAGGCAGGAACCGGTCGTGACCCCGTCGCCGGTCGGCGCTCCGGTGCGCAAGAAGCAGGAACCCGTGGTGCAGCCATCTCCCGTCGGCGCGCGCGTGCGGAGCGCTGCAAAGGCCGGCACATCCCGCGCTGGGCGCACATCGACCCGCAAGGTCTGACCGGCGCCGCGAAACCTCTCCAGGTTCGGTCGCAACGCTAAAGGGAAGCTCAACGCAAGTTTGGCCACCCGTGTGACAGGACTTGACAGGCCTTGACATCTGAGTGGATACGGTGTGGAGGCATTGTCCGCTTCTGCGTGGTTTATGTGAGTTGTGATGTCTTGTTTCAGCCCATGGCGCGAGGTCGAGATGTCCGATACTCGGCTGGCCTTGCGTGTCGATGACCATGAGGGGATTTCCGTCCTGCATTTGGACGGCGAGCTCGACCTGGCGACTGAGCACATCTTCCTGCGTGCCTGCGACCAGTTGCTGGCACGCGGCCACGCCAAGATCGTGGTGGACGTGAGCAGGCTCGGCTTTTGCGACTGCACCGGCCTGGGTGCGTTCATCGCCGTGCAGCAGCAGGCCGAGTTGTGGGGTGGCTACCTGCGCCTGGTCGGTGTGCGAAGGCAGCTGGCCAAGTTGCTGAGGCTCGCTCAGCTGGTCGACACCTTCCCGCCGTATACGGATCTGCAGCATGCCTGTGGCTGACCACCCTGTGCACACCGCTGGGGTGCCGCTGTGTGTCCGGCGGGCAGCGGGACTCCCAGCTCCGTACGTTCCGGAACTGACGCCCGCTGCCACTGCGCAGGGTTGCGGCGCGGTTCAGGGGGCCGTCGCCGCTATGAAGGTGAACGAACCGGACGGCACGTTGTACACGGCATAGTTCCCTTCCATCCGCAGGAACGTGGCCCGATGCGAGCTCGCGGTGGAACGGGCATCCTTGGCGGGCACCCATGCAGTGGCGGGGCGGCTTCCGCCTTGTCACAAAACGTTTTAACCTTGCAGGTCGGCTGGGGCGCGTCGATCACCAATCGTGAATGGTGCCGTCCGCGAGCCGGGCGCGCTCCGACTCCTCCGTCGGCGGTGATGAGTGACGTTGCCCAAGCTGGGCATCGCTCTGAGCTCGTACAATCGGATCACGCCTCGGGAGATGGAGTTCCATGGTCACGTCCGGACGACGACGACGAGTGACGATCGCCGACGTGGCGAGCCACGCCCAGGTCTCCGTCACCGCGGTGTCGAAGGTGATCCGCAACGCGACCGGCGTCAGCCCGGCCATGAGGGACCGGGTCAAGACAGCCATCGAAGAACTGGGCTATCGACCGCAGGCCGTGGCGCGCGGGATGCGCGGGCGCACCTTCACGATCGGCCTGATACTGCCGCACATCAGAAACCCCTTCTTCGCCGACATCCTCGACGGGCTCACCGAATACCTGGAGAACACCGACTACCAGGCCTTCATGATTCAGGGAGGCGCCACCCGCAAGGTCGAGAGGCGGGCGGTGGACGCCCTCATGGACCGGCAGGTGGACGGCATCATCATGGTCGCCCCGCTCGCCTCGAAGGCGCGGCTGGAGGAGGTGGCGAAGGAGAAGCCCACGGTGGTGCTCGCCCGGCACGAGGGGTCGGCGTTCTACGACTCGGTGTTCGACGATGACGAAGCAGGCGCCGAGCTCGTCGTGAAACACCTCATCGAGCTGGGTCACCGCCGGATCGCGCACATCACGCACCAGGACGACAGCCAGGCGCGCCCTGCCGACCTGCTGCACAACATCCGGGCCGCGACCTATGAGCGCGTCATGCGCGAGCATGGACTCGACGACGAGATCGCCATCGCGACCAGCTTCTACAACGAGCAAGGCGGCTACGACGGGGCTCGCCAGCTGCTGGGCCGTTCGCCGCGCCCCACGGCGATCTTCGCGGGAGCCGACCAGGCGGCGCTCGGCACCCTCGCCGCGGTCCACGAGATGGGCCTTTCCGTCCCGGCGGACGTCTCGGTCGCCGGCTACGACAACATCCACCTGGCCGCCCTGTCCAACATCACGCTGACAAGCGTCGACCAGGACGGCGCCGTGATGGGCCGCGCCGCCGGGAAGCTTCTGCTGGAACGCATCGAAGGGCGGATGTCCGCAGTGCGCTTCTCCGTGACCCCGAGCCTGGTCGTCCGCGGCTCCACGGCCCCGCCAGGGGGTCCGGCGGATGCGGCATCGATTCCCTAGCCCCCGCGGATCGACGATCGTCTTCCTCCACGGGGGGAGACCCAGTAACGCCTGAAAGTGACGTCATCGCGTGGGGCCGCCCTTGTCGGCGGCCATCCAGTGTTCAGAGCAGGGCTTCGGCGGTGATGGGGAGTTCGCGGACGCGGCGCCCGGTGGCGTGGAAGACGGCGTTGGCGATGGCGGGCGCCACGCCGACGATCACCACCTCGCCCAGGCCCTTGACGCCGATGGGGTCGGCGGTGCGGTCGTCGCCGTTGAGATAGATGGCGCTGACGTCGGGGACGTCGGCGTTGACGGGGACGAGGTAGTCGGCCATGTTCGCGTTGACGATGCGGCCGTCGCGTGGGTCGGTGACGGTGTGCTCCAGCAGGGCCATGCCGATGCCGCCGACCATGCCGCCGATCGCCTGGCTCTCGGCGAGCTTGGGGTTGATGATGCGGCCCGCGTCGTACACGCCGAGCACCCGCCGGATGCGTACCAGGCCGAGGCGTTCGTCGACGGCGACCTGGGCGAACACCGCGCCGTAGGCGTGCGTGGAGAACCGTTCCACCTCGTCGCCGGGGGTGTAGCCGCCGCGCACCTCCAGGTGGGGGCGGTTGGTGCGGGCCAGCAGTTGCCGGTAGGTCTCGCCGCGTCCAGGGTTGTCGCGCAGGTGCAGCCGGCCGTTCTGGACGACGACGTCGTCGGCCGGAATCCCGTGCAGAGGGGAACCAGGGTCCTCGACGGCGAGCCGGATGGCCTGCCGGCGGAGCTTGTCGCAGGTGTCCTGGACGGCGGAGCCGACGCTGGCCATGGTCATGGAACCGCCGTGGGGCGGGGCGGGCGGCATGGTCGAGTCGCCGAGCTGGAACCGCACCCTGGGTATCGGGAGGCCGAGGGCGTCGGCGGCGACCTGGGTCATGGAGGTGTAGGTGCCCGGCCCCATGTCGGAGGTCGCGCACTGGACGATCGCGGTGCCGTCGGCGTCGAGTCTGGCCAGGGCCTGGGCCGGGGCGCGCTGCGTGTGGTAGGTGGCCACGGCGACGCCGGTGCCGATCAGCCAGTTCCCGTCGTGGGCCGAGCGCGGCCGGGGGTTGCGTTCGTCCCAGCCGACGGTGCGGGAGCCGATGCCGAAGCACTCGCGCAGCCGCCGGGTGGAGAACGGCACTCCCGTGCCAGGATCCCGGTCGGGTTCGTTGCGCAGGCGTAGCTCGATCGGATCCATGCCCAGCTCGTAGGCGAGCTCGTCCATCGCGCATTCGATGGCGTACGCGGCGGTGGCGGCCCCGGGGCCGCGCATCCAGGTCGGTGTGTTGACGTCCAGTGGTATCGACCGGTAGGTCTGGCGGACGTTGGGCGTGGCGTACACCATCTGCCCCTGAACGGTCAGCGCCTCCCGGTAGTCCTCGTAGACGGAGGTCTCGGCGCGTATGTCGTGCACGGCCGCGGTGAGCCGGCCGCGCTGGTCGGCGCCGAGGGTGAGCTTGTATTCGGTCACGGGGCGAAAGCCCGTGCCGGAGTACATCTGCTTGCGTGTCAGCACCACCTTCACCGGGCGGCGCGCCTCGCGGGCGGCCAGTGCGGCGATGGCGACGTGCGGCCAGGCCCGCAGGGCGCTGCCGAACGCGCCGCCGACGAACGGCGAGACGACCCGGACCGACTCCTCCGGGATGCCGAACACGGTGGCCAGGTCGGCCCGGGTGTTGAGGACGATCTGGGTCTTGTCCCACACGGTGAGCCGGTCGCCGTCCCAGCGGGCGATGGTGGCGTGCGGCTCCATCGGATTGTGGTGCTCACGGTTGAGCCGGTAGGTCTGCTCCAGACGGGCGTGCGCCCGCCCCAGCGCCTGATCGACGTTGCCCCGCTGGTAGTTCTCGGGCTGGTTGGGCGAGCCGGCCGGGGAGGCCATGTCCGTCGCCGGCCGCTCGCCGTCGTAGCCGACCTTCACCAGGCTCGCCGCGTGCTGGGCGATCTCCAACGTCTCGGCCACCACGACCGCGACCGGCTGGCCGAAGAAGCGGACCCGGTCGTCCTGGAAGACCCGCAGCCGCTCCCCCCGGGCAGGGTCGGGCACGCCGCGGAAAGGCCGGTAGGGCAGTTTCGGCGCGTTCAGATGGCTGATCACCTTGAGCACACCGGGCTGCTCGACGGCGGCCCTGGTGTCGATCCCGGTGATCCGCCCCCGGCCGACGGTGCTGGTGACGATCACGCCGTGAACGACGCCGCGTACGTCATGCTCGGCCGCGTACGTGGCCTGGCCGGTCACCTTGAGTCGTCCGTCCACCCGGGACAGCGGCGTGCCCGCCGCAGGCCGTGTCATCGTGTGCCTCCCACAGCGCGCAGTTGACGTTCGACGGTGCGTTTGAGCAGCTCCGCCTTGAATCCGTTGTGGCGGAGCGCGCGGGCGCCGTCCGCCGCGACCGCCGCGGCCTGCGCCCACAGCTGGTCCGAAGGACGGGCGCCGGCCAGCCGCCGCTCCACCGCCGTCAGCCGCCACGGCACCGTGCCCACACCGCCGGCGGCGACCCGGGCGTCGCGGATGACATCGCCGGTGATGTTCAGGACGACCGCCGCGGAGGTGAGCGCGAACTCATACGACTGCCGGTCGCGGACCTTCAGGTACCCCGATCGCAAGGATTGCGGATGCGGCGGGATCTCCACCCCGGTGATCAGCTCGCCCGGCCGCAGGTCGTGCTCGCGGTCGGGGGTGTCGCCCGGCGGCAGCAGGAACTCCGCCAGGGCGAGGCTGCGCTCCCCGTCCGGGCCCAGCAGGTGCACGGTCGCGTCCAACGCCGCCAACGCCACGGCCAGATCGGACGGATGGGTCGCCACACACGCCTCCGACGTGCCCAGGATCGCGTGCGAGCGGTTGTAGCCCTCCAGAGCGGCACACCCCGAACCGCGTTGCCGCTTGTTGCAGGCGGCGGTGACGTCGCGGAAATAGGTGCAGCGGGTGCGCTGCATGATGTTGCCCCCGATGGTGGCCATGTTCCGCAACTGTGCCGACGCGCTCAGCTCCAGCGCCTGCGAGACGACCGGGTAGGCGGTGCGCACCCGTGGGTGCGCGGCGACATCGGACATGCGTGCCAGCGCGCCGATCCGCAGCCCGCCGCGCGCCGCGGCCTGCACGTCCCGCAGCGGCAGGCCGCTGATGTCGACCAGCGTGCCGGGACGCTCCACCGTCTCGCGCATCAGGTCGACCAGCGTCGTGCCGCCGGCGATGTAGCGGCCGCCGCGCGCCCCGGCGGCGAGCGCGGCGCGGGTGTCGGCGGGCTTGGTGTAGGCGAAGGGATACATGTCAGGCACTCCCCTTGCGTGCGGCCTGCGCGACCGCGTTGACGATCTTGACATAGCAGCCGCAGCGGCAGATGTTGCCGCTCATCCACTCCCGGATCTCCTCCCGGGAGCCGGTGTGGCCCTCACGGATGCAGCCGACGCCGGACATGATCTGCCCGGGGGTGCAGTAGCCGCACTGGAAGGCGTCCTGTTCGATGAACGACTGCTGCAGCGGGTGCAGCTCGTCGTCCGCGCCCGGGGCGAGCCCTTCGATGGTGGTGACCTCGGCGCCCTCCAACCGCACCGCCAGCGTCAGGCAGGCGTTGACGCGGCGGTCGTCGACCAGGACGGTGCAGGCCCCGCAGGCGCCGGCGTCGCAGCCCTTCTTGGTGCCCGTCAGGCCGAGCTGCTCGCGCAGCAGATCCAGCAGCGAGGTCCGGTTGTCGACCGTCACGGTGTGCCGCTCGCCGTTGACCGCCAGCGAGACACGTCCGCTGACCGGCGCCGCGGCCGCCGCCTCCGCCGGCTCTATGCCCAGCGGAGACAGCCCTGGGAGCAGACCGCCCGACGCGGCCGCACCTCCAGCGGCGGTGGCCGTCGAGATGAACGTCCGCCGAGACAACGTCGACGCAGAGTCCGCCTCGGGCGGAACATGGGAGTCCGGGGGTTCGGAAGACATATGCACCCTCTCGATTCCGCGCGAAGGATCGGTGCTCTCACTCGCCGGCGTGCCCCGCGGGGGCCATGTCCGTGTCGAGCAGCCGGCGGGAGAGACGGCAATGCTGACCAGCTCCCTCGCCCACTCTCCATGAAACCGCTGGTCAACGGCCTGTGGGAGGGCCTGTTGAGACACGTACTGACAGAGCACCCCTGAGCGAGCGTCGCCTTGGGACGTCTCCACCGTGCTGCCGAGAGCCGCCTTGACCTCTTCGCCTGGGAACGGTGGTCGGTGCGCCTCCGCTCACAGGGTGGCGGTGGCGACGTGGCAGCCGACGACACAGGGGACCAGGAAACCTCGATCGCCCATGACCAGGGAGTTCTTGATAAAAGGTGTACTGGCAGGGCATCCCACACGAGGGGCCGCGGAGCGTACGGTCGAAATGTGGACAATCGCAAGGAGGTCCGCGAGTTCCTCGTCTCGCGGCGAGCCAAGATCACGCCGGAGCAGGCCGGACTGCCCTCCGGACGCAATCGCCGGGTCCCGGGACTGCGCCGGAGCGAGGTCGCCGATCTCGCCGGCGTGAGCATCGAGTATTACTCGAAACTCGAACGAGGCGCCCTCGCCGGAGCGTCAGCCAGCGTGCTGGAAGCCATCGCCCGCGCGCTTCGGCTCGATGACGCCGAGCGGGCGCACTTGTTCAATCTGGCGCAAGCCGCGGAGGGGACGAACGCGATCGTGCGACCCCGGCGACGTGCGGCAAAGCCCTGGTCCCCACGCCCGAGCCTGCAGTGGACCCTCGACGCGGTCACCGAAGGGCCTGCCTTCGTCCGCAACGGCCGGATGGATCTGCTGGCCGCCAACCGGCTCGCGCGAGCTTTCTACGCCGATGTCTACGCCGATCCGCAACGGCCCGCAAATCTTGCCCGGTTCACCTTCCTCGACCAGAACGCCCACCGGTTCTATCCGGACTGGGACCTTTTCGCCGACACCTGCGTCGCCATCCTCCGCACCGAAGCCGGCCGCAACCCGTACGACAAGGAACTCCACGATCTGGTCGGCGAGCTCTCGACACGCAGTGACGACTTCCGCAGACGGTGGGGCGCCCACAACGTCCGACACCACGGCACCGGCACGAAGACCTTCCACCACCGCATCGTCGGAGACCTCACCCTCGCCTACGAGGGCCTGGAGATGGCCGCGGAGCCCGGCCTGACCCTCACCATCTACGCCGCCGAGCCCGGCTCGCCCTCCGAGGAGGCGCTGCGCCTGCTCGCGTCCTGGGCGGCGTCGCAGGAGACGGATGCCGCTCTGCATGCGGCATCGACCGACTGACGGTACGGGCTCACCGCACTCCAGGCGAGGAGGTCCCTCGCACAGTCCGGGGCCCGAAGCTGACCACCGCTGCACACTGCTGAGCCCCACGTCGCGCACCGGTCGCCGCCCGGGCGGATCCTGCCAAGCTGGAGAAACGTTACATAGAAAATCTTGAGTGCAGCGATGTAACCTGGGAAAAGGCCGGGTACCGTTACCCAAAACATGTCTTGACACTCCTCCACGTAACGCCTACGTTAACCGCATCGGGGAGCCGGTTAAAACGATTCAACAGCCCTGGAGGGGTGTGTGAAGACCTCCCACCGCACGATCGCGACGGCTGTGGCCGTTCTCGCGATGACGGCCCTGACCTCCTGCGGCTCCAGTTCGGAGCCCGCCGCCGACGGCACCGTCACCCTGTCCTTCATGACCGGCAGCGACCAGTCGACCGTGGACACGTCCAAGGCGCTGGCGAACGCCTTCATGAAGGCCAACCCCAGCATCAAGATCGACATGGAGCACCAGCCGGGAGGCAGCGAAGGCGACAACATCGTCAAGACCCGCCTGTCCACCGGCGAGATGACAGACGTGTTCTGGTACAACTCCGGCTCACTGCTGCAGGCGCTCAATCCGGCCCAGACCCTCGTCGATCTCACCGGCGACCCCGTCCTGACCAACGTCCAGCAGGACTACCTGCCCGTGGTGACACAGGGCGGCAAGGTCTACGGCGTCCCGGCCACCACGCTGACCGGCGGTGGCATCCTCTACAACCGCAAGGTCTACGACAAGCTCGGCCTGGAGGTCCCCAAGACCTGGGACGCGTTCATGGCCAACAACGAAAAGATCAAAGCGGCCGGGATCGCCCCGGTGATCAGCACGTTCAAGGACACCTGGACGTCCCAGCTGTTCGTGCTCGCCGACTTCTACAACGTCCAGGCCGCGGTGCCGAGCTTCGCCCAGGACTACACCGCCGGCAAGGTCAAGTACGCCACCACACCGGCCGCGCAGGGAGGGTTCCAGCACCTCGCCGACGTGCACGCCAAGGACTACCTCAGCAAAGGCTTCGGCTCGGCCACCCTCGACCAGGGTCTGAAGATGCTGGTCGAGGGCAAGGGCGCGCACTACGCGATGCTCAGCGGGCTGCTGCCGCCCCTGCTGGCGACCTATCCGCAGACGGCGACCGATGTCGGCTTCCTCGGCGTCCCAAGCAGCGACCCGGCCAAGCACGGCGCCACCGTCTGGGAGCCTCCCGCCATCTACATCGCCAAGACCACCGAGCACCTGGACGCGGCGAAGAAGTTCCTGGCCTTCGTGGCCTCCCCGGCGGGCACCGAGGCCGTCACCGCGGCCGTGCGGCCGTCCGGGCCGTACCGGATCAAGGGATCCAAGCTGCCCGACGACGCCATCCAGGTGGCCAAGGACCTGCAGGTCTACATCGACAAGGGCGCCACGTCGCCGGCTCTGGAGTTCCTGTCGCCCATCAAGGGGCCGTCGCTGGAGCAGATCACCGTCGCCGTCGGCTCCGGGCTGACCCCGCCCGCCGAGGGCGCCGCCCAGTACGACAAGGACGTGGAGAAGCAGGCCAAGCAGTTGGGCCTGGCAGGGTGGTGACCAAGCAGCAGACCGGGCCCCGCATGGGGCCCGGTGCGGCGCCAGGGCAACGGCACACCCGCCCGGCGGCCAGGCACAGATCGGCGTACCCCTATGCGCTGTACCTGCCGGCCGCCGTCGTCTACCTGGTGATCTTCCTGGTGCCGACGGTCACGGCCTTCTACTTCGCGCTGACCCGCTGGACGTTGTTCGACAGCACCTTCGTCGGGCTGGACAACTTCCGCGACTTCCTCGCCGAGCAGAACCTGCGCATCGGCTTCGCCAACACCATTGTCTACGCGGTGGTCACCAGCGGGCTGAAGGTGGTGCTCGGGCTGCTGCTGGGCGTGCTGCTCACCAGCAGGCTACGGTTGCGCGGCTTCCTGCGCTCGGTGGTGTTCTTCCCGGTGCTCGTGTCCACCGTGGCCGTCGGCATCACCTTCAGCGCGCTGCTGCGGCCCGACACCGGCCTGGTCAACAAGGCCCTCGCGCTGGCCGGCATCGACGGCCCCGACTGGCTGGGCGACGCGAACACGGCGCTGCTGTCGGTGGCGGCGGTGGACGTGTGGAAGGGCGTGGGGCTGGCCACCGTCATCTACATCGCCGGGATCATGTCCATCCCCCGTGACTACTACCAGGCGGTCGCGGTCGACGGAGGCACCGCCTGGCACCGGTTCCGGCACGTCACGCTGCCGCTGAGCTGGCCGGCGACGTACTCGGTGATCATCTTGTCGTTCATCGGCGGGCTGCGGTCGTTCGACCTGATCTGGACGATGACCCGGGGCGGGCCCGGCTTCACCAGCGACACCATCGCCTCGATCATCTACAAGCAGTACCAGGCCGGCTTCTTCGGCCTGTCCACCGCCGGGAACGTGCTGCTGTTCATCATCGTCACGGCTATCGTGCTCCCGCTCAACTACGTCCTGGGCAAGAGGCAGGTCGCCGTATGAGAGCGCTCAAGAAACTCAGCGCGGAGACGATCGCGTTCGTTCTGGCCACTGTGATCTTCCTGGTGCCGTTCTCGTTCATGCTGCTGACCGCGGTCAAGGATCAAGCGCAGGCCGCGGATCTGGACTTCGCCTGGCCGGGCGAGTGGCGGATCGTGGAGAACGTCATCGCGGTCGTGGAGGCCCGCGATTACGTGCTGCTGCGCGCTTTCGTCAACTCCACCATCCTCACCGTCGCATCGGTGGCACTGATCGTCATCTTCGCCGCGATGGCCGCGTTCGTGCTGCAGCGCCGCGCGGGGGCGATCGGCAAAGTGGCCAACTTCCTGGTGCTGTCCGGACTGATCATCCCGCCCGCGATCGTCCCCACGATCTGGCTGCTGCAGACGCTCGGCCTGTTCAAGACCCTGCCCGGGCTGATCCTCGTCGAAGTGGCCTTCGGCCTGTCGTACGCGGTGCTGCTCTTCCGGGCGTTCATCGCGGCCATCCCGCGGGAACTGGACGAGGCCGCCCAGATCGACGGTTGCAGCGGGCCGGCCCTGTTCTTCCGCGTGATCTTCCCGCTGCTGCGGCCGGTCACCATCACCGTCATCCTCACCACGTCGGTGGCCGTCTTCAACGACTTCGTCAACCCGCTGTACTTCACCCCGGGCGACGACAACGCCACCGTGCAGGTCACCCTCTACAACTTCCAGAGCCAGTACAGCACCCAATGGAACCTGCTGTTCACGGACATCGTCCTGATCACCATTCCACCGCTGCTGGCCTTCGTCTTCTTCAACCGCAAGATCGTCGCAGGCATGACCGCCGGCGCCATCAAGGGATGACCTGATGATCCACCACCACGATTTCCAGCACGAGGGGCTGACGCTGCGCTCCACGGTGCACGTCCCCGGGGTTCCGGCCGCGGCCCGCCGGCCGACGGTGGTGTTCGTGCATGGTTTCTCCAACAACCGTATGGAGAACCGCTCGTTCGTCCTCATGTCGCGACTGCTGGAGAGCATCGGCATCGCGTCGGTCCGGTTCGACCTGTCGGGACACGGGGAGAGCGACGGCGACTTCTTCGACGTCACCATCACCAACGAAATAGCCGAGACGCGATCGGTCGTGCGGACCGTCCGGAGCTTCGACTTCGCCGACCCCGGGCGGATCGCCCTGATCGGGATGAGCATGGGCGGCGTCGTGGCGGGCATCGTGGCCGCCGAAGAACCCGGAATCCGGGCTGCGTGCCTGTGGTCGCCGGCCGCCGTCGCCCCCTTCGAAGTGGGCTCGGGCTACCTCAAGGGCCGCGACATCGCCGCCGAGATCACGGATAAGGGCTACTTCGACGCCGACAGCCACCGGATGAGCCCCGCCCTCGCCGACGACATCGCCGGCCTCGATGTCTATGGCCGATCCTGTACGTATGCCGGGCCGGTGCGCATCATCCACGGCGACAAGGACGACATCGCCCCGCTGTCCTACGCCCGCCGTTATCTCGACCACTACGGCGGCAACGCTGAACTGGACGTCGTCCCCGGAGCAGACCACGGGTGGAGCACCGTTCCGCACCGCACGCGGCTGCATCAGTCCACGTTGCGGTTTCTCCGCGAGCACCTGGAGCCCGCCTCATGATGTCCGATGAGCTGGAGTTCCCTCGCAGTACACCCTTCGGCAGAGACTCCCACAGCGCTGCTGGGCGGCATTCACTGATGTCGTGCCACATCCGTCCTCACTTTCGCCGAGCCCTGTCACGCGACTGCTTCCGACGCTGCTGCTCGTACTGACCGTGTTCGGGCCCATCTCGATGGACCTCTACCTGCCCGTGCTGCCGGCGTTGACGATCGAACTGGACGCGGCGACCTCGATGGCGCAGCTGACCGTCACCGCGTGCCTCATCGGCCTGGCGCTCGGGCAGCTCATCGCCGGGCCGCTGTCCGACCGATTCGGCCGCCGCGGACCCCTGTACATCGGCGTCGTCGCCTACATCGCGACCTCTGCGCTGTGCGCGCTGAGCCCGAGCATCGAGCTGCTCATCGGCGCCCGTCTCGTGCAAGGGCTCGCCGGCGGCGTCGGCATCGTGATCGCGCAAGCAGCAGGGCGCGACGTCTACTCCGGCGGGGCGCTCATCCGCTACTACGGCCGCATGACCGTGATCGGCGGCTTCGCCGCCATCATCGGGCCGCTCCTCGGCGGCCAGCTCGCCACGGTCACCGACTGGCGCGGTCTGTTCGTGTTCCTCGCCGCGATCGGCGCGGTCATCCTCGCCGCCGTCGCACTCGCCTACCGTGAGACCCTGCCACCGCACCGCCGCACGAAGGGCGGGTTCACGCAGACCGGAGGCGACTTCCGCACGCTGCTGTCGAACCAGGTGTTCACCGGCGCCGTGCTCGTGCAGGGATTCGTCAACGCCGCCCTGTTCGCCTACCTCAGCGGGGCGACGTACGTGCTGCAGGGCATCTACGGCCTGTCCCCGCAGCAGTACGCGCTCGCCTTCGGCCTCAACTCGGCCGGATTCATGGTGTTCGGCTACCTCGCCGGCCGAGCCGGCGAACGATGGAGCGTGACGGGCACGCTCGTCGTCGGCCTCGCCATGTGCGCGCTCGGCGCCCTCGGCCTCCTCGCCTCCGGGCTCTTGGCTCTGCCCCTGGCCGCGGTGATCGTGTCGCTTCTGGTCATGGTCAGCGGCGTCGCCGTCACGACCCCACCGGCGACGACACTCGCCCTCGCCGACTACCCGCAGATGGCCGGCACCGCGTCATCGCTGCTCGGCATGGCGCGATTCGCGTTCGGCGGAGCGTCCGCCCCATTCGTCGGCATCGCCGGCGCGGCCACCATGCTGCCGTTCGGCATCGTCACCGTCGTCTCGGCCGCCCTCGCAGTGGTGGCGTACACGACGCTCGTGACCCGCCGGGGCGCTCCTACGGTGATCCCGGAATCCGTACCCGGGCGGCAGCTCACCGGACTGGAGACGCGCTGACCCCGCCCATCGGAAGGACGGAACCATGCGAATGAAGGACACCGTGACCGCTGCCGGCCTCTTGGCGTTGCTCGCCCTGACGGCATGCGGCGCGCCCGAGCCGGACGCCGCCCTCTCAGCATCCGACCAGCCCACGGCATCCACGGCCCCGCCGGCATCTCCCCGCTCAGGTACGAGAGAGGCGGACGAGGTCGTGGGAACGGTCGTGCGCTTCTCGTCGAGCGCGACCTCGGTCGACGTGACGATCGGGCAGGACAGCCCGGCTGTCCGTGACTTCGTGTCCATGCTGCCGCTCACGCTCACCTTCGAGGAGTTCGCGGGGAAAGAGAAGATCTTACCTTCCGCGGGAGCTGGAGCACAGCGGTTCCCCAGGGTCTGACCCCAAGGACGGCGACCTGATCTATTTCATCCCCTGGGGCAACCTCGGCTTCTACTACAACACCGCCGGGATCGGTTACTCCGACCAGACTGTCCATATCGGCACCTATCACGCGCCGCTGGAACAGCTCAAGCGCCTCGAAGGCGGAGACGTCACCGTCGAGGTCATCGACTGATGGCGGAACGATGCCGACGCTTCGCGTAACGCGGAGGCGCCGTCGGAGCGATCTATGCCTCACCGGGCCACCAGAGCGTGACCAGCTCGCGGCCGGATGAGCCCAGGTCGGGCGGGCAGTCCTCAGCGACGCCGGCGTTCAACAGTGCTGTGGCGACGTCGTCCCGGCGCTCCGGCGGCAGGCACAGGCGGCGGCGGGCGACGTCCACAAGGGTCGCGAAGCTGCCGTACTCGGCCATCGCCGGCCGGGTCCAGCGCTCGGCCTTCACGTGCAGACCGAGCGCTTCGACAATCTCGATCAACTGCTCGGCCGTCGGGCCCTCCGGCCGGTCCAGGCCATGGAACTGCTTCCAGTACGGGTTCAGATCCGCCAGCGGATGGCGAACGGTGATCTCTACGACCACCCGGCGCCGGGCGTGCCGGGTGGTCGCCGCGATGAACGGCTCCAGGTCGGCCACGTTGTAGATCACATGGTGGCAGAGCACCACGTCGGCCTTCGGAGCCTTCGCGGCGGCCTCGGGCCAGGTGCCGCATATGACCATCGGGCTCAGGCCCAGCGGCGTGGCGCGGCGCACCAGGTCGTCCAGGAGCGGCTGGTGAGAGTCCACGGCGGTCAGAGCCGTGGTGCGGGAGGCCAGGGGCAGGCTGGCCGCGCCGCCCCCTGCCCCCAGGTCGAGCACCGAGCCGCCGCGCCCGAGAGCCTCCAGCGCACACTCGTAGGATGGTCCGCCGGGCTCGGCCAGGTAGCGGTCGGCGCGGCGGGCGAAGACCTCCTCGGGCAGGACCCAGGGCGACTCGACGGTGCTGGAGAGAATCGACTCGGGAACGCGCCATGCTGCCAGGTCTTCGGCCCAGATGCGCAGCAGTTCGGTGGTGCTCACGATCTCCTTCACCCGTCTCATGCGGCCGCTCCCAGCCCGCGTCTCAGCGTACGGGAGGCCAGGTCGACGACGAGGATGACCGCGAGGACGGCGATGACCAGGGTCGACAGCTCGTCGTAGCGGAAGAGCCGGAGCGAGATGGCCAGTTCCTGCCCGATTCCTCCGGCGCCGACGAAGCCGAGCACGGTTGAGGTGCGCAGATTGCACTCCCATTGGTAGAGCAGCAGCGAGGCCAGGCCGGGTGCGGCTTGTGGCACCACGGCGAGGGCGGTGGTCGCCATGCGACCGGATCCGGTGAGGCGAAGTGCTTCGACGGGGGCGGGGCTCACCGCTTCGAGTTGCTCGGCGCAGAGCTTGGCCAGCAGGCCCGCCCCGTGCACGGCGAGGGCCAGCGATCCCGTGGCGGCTCCCGGCCCGAGCATCGCCACGAACAACAGCGCCCACAGCAGGTCGGGGACTCCTCGCAACGTCGCCGCGGTCGTTCTGGCCGCTGCCCGCAAGGCGGGCGCCGCCTCGACGTTGCCGGCGATCAGTCCCGTTCTGTCCCCGGCCGGCACCATGGAGTTCCTCGTGGACGACCGGGGGCGGGTGACCTTCATGGAACTGAACGCCAGGATCCAGGTCGAGCACCCCGTCACCGAAGCGCTCACCGGCATCGACCTGATCCGCGAGCAGATCAGGATCGCGGCCGAGCTGCCGCTGGCCGTCAAGCAGGAGGACGTGCGCCTGACCGGCGCCGCGATCGAGTGTCGGGTCAACGCGGAGGACCCCGACAGGGGATCCCTGCCTACCCCGGGCCGCCTGGACGTCTTCAACGTGCCGGGCGGGCCGTGGACGCGGGTGGACTCCGGGTTCGCGCCCGGCGACACGGTGCCCCCGTACTACGACTCCCTGCTGGCCAAGCTGATCGTCTGGGCTCCCACCAGGGCGGAGGCCATCGCCAGGGCCGATCGGGCGCTGGGGGAGTTCACCGTGTCGGGACCGGGCGTGGCCACCACGATTCCCCTGCTGCGCAGGCTGGTCACGCATCCCGTCTTCGCCGCGGGCGAGCACACCACCCGTTTCGTCGAGGAGTTGCTCGACGGGCAATCCTGATGCGTCTGTCGGTGGCTCTTCAGCTTTCGGTCAGCCTCACCGACGATGATGACGGCAGACGACGTGAAAGGGGAGGTGGGGCGTGGCCGACACCGCCAGGCGGCCGGAGGCGCGACTGCTCGTCATCGAGGATGAGCCGGACATCCTCGAACTGCTCTCCGCCAGCCTGCGCTTCTCAGGATTCGAGGTGCTCAGCCTGGCGAGGGGGATGAGCGCGGTCGAGACGGCGATACGGCACCGGCCCGAACTGATCATCCTCGACGTGATGCTTCCCGACCTGGACGGGTTCGAGGTCATCAGGCGGCTGCGCTCGGGCGGCGACCGGACCCCGGTCCTGTTCCTGACCGCCAGGGAGTCGGTGGAGGATCGGATCAAAGGGCTGACCTTGGGCGGCGACGACTACGTCACGAAGCCGTTCAGCATCGACGAGGTGATCGCCAGGATCAGGGCGGTGCTGCGGCGCTCGCGCGACGCCGCCGCCACGCCGCCGCCCCGGCTGACCTTCGCCGACATCGAGCTCG
The DNA here is from genome assembly GCF_004011505.1 of Nonomuraea polychroma. Classification (NCBI taxonomy): domain Bacteria; kingdom Bacillati; phylum Actinomycetota; class Actinomycetes; order Streptosporangiales; family Streptosporangiaceae; genus Nonomuraea; species Nonomuraea polychroma. Next base: position 5,723,681 of record NZ_SAUN01000001.1, on the reverse strand, counting down.
ATGAGGAGAGCCACCAGACCTGGCGGGACGGCGAGCCCATCCAGCTCTCGCCGACCGAGTTCAAGCTGCTGCGCTACTTCATGCTCAACGTCGGGAGGGTGCTGTCGAAGGCGCAGATCCTCGACCACGTGTGGCACTACGACTTCCGCGGCGACGACGGCATCGTGGAGAAGTACGTCTCGGCGTTGCGCAGGAAGGTGGACTTCCGTGAGCCTCGGCTGATCCACACCCTGCGCGGCGTCGGATACGTGCTCAGGCCCCCGTGGTGAGCGGCGTACCGCTCAGGGTCAAGCTCACCGTAGCCGTGGTGCTGCTGGTCTCGGTGGCCGTGGGAGTGATCAGCACGGCCGCCGTGCTCGTGCTCAGAGAGCAGCTCCTCGGCCGCGTCGACAACCAGATCAAGCAGGTGACGGAGACCCTGTACAGGGACATGCGCGACGAACGCCCCACGCCCGGCGGGCAGCTGCTGGTGTTCGTGCCCAGCGACGTCTCCGTGCTCAAGATCGCCGGAGGTCAGGTGGTCGCGCGTTCCAGGAACGCCGACCCGGGCATCGAGGCCGCCCTGCCCCAGCCCTTGCCCGTCGGCCTGTCCACTGTGGACCGCTGGCGGGTGCTCTTCGACGGCAGCCTGGTCGTCGCCATGCCGCTCACCCACGTCGAGGAGACGGTGGCGCAGATGGCGTGGATCGACGCCATCGTGGCCCTCACCGTGGTGGCCATCGTCGCCACGGCCGGTGTGATCGTCGTCAGGAGGAGCCTGCGCCCGCTGGAGCAGATCGAACGCACGGCCGAGGTGATCGCCGCGGGAAACCTCTCGCAGCGCGTCGAAGGTGAGGACCCGCGTACCGAGGTCGGGCGGCTGGCCGGCGCGCTGAACGGCATGCTGGCGCAGATCGAGGGCGCATTCCGCGCCCGCGCCGCCTCCGAGCAGCACATGCGGCGCTTCGTCGCCGACGCGGGACACGAGTTGCGCACCCCGCTGACCGCCATTCGCGGCTTCGCCGACCTGTTCAGGCACCAGCGCGGAGAGGACGAGCTGGTCGAGCGGATCAGCGCGGCGGCCGCCAGGATGAGCCTGCTGGTGGAGGACCTGCTGCTGCTGGCCAACCTGGATCAGCGCAGGCCGCTGCGGAACGATCGGATCGACCTGCTGGCGCTGGCGGCCGAGGCCGTGCAGGAGGCGGCGCTGCTGGAAGGGGACAGGAAGATCGAGTTGGCGGTCGAGGGCGAGAACGCCCCGTTGGTGATCGGGGACGAGTCGCGGTTGCGGCAGGTCATCGGCAACCTGCTGAGCAACGCCGTGCGCCACACGCCTCCGGGCACGGCCGTCGAGGTGCGGCTGCTGGAGGGCCGGCTGGACGGCGGCGGCCCCGCGGTCGTGCTGGAGGTCGCCGACCAGGGACCCGGCCTGGAGCTCCGGCAGGCCGAGCGGGTTTTCGAGCGCTTCTACCGCGCCGACAGGTCCCGTTCCCGCGCGGAAGGCGGCACCGGGCTCGGCCTGGCCATCGTCGCCGCACTCGCGCAGGCCCACGGCGGCAGCGCGGAGGTCGACACCGCTCCGGGCGCCGGAGCCACCTTCCGCGTCCGCCTCCCCGCCGCCGACTGACGCACCCCGGCAGTCTATGACCGCAGCGGCTGGAGCGAGGAGGTGCGCGGCACCACCACGCCGATCAAGTTCCTCCGCCAGGGTCCGCTCGAAGGGCACGAGCAAGGCTGGAAGGACGTCGTGCGGGTGCAGGGGGTCGAGCTGGCCACGGTCGCGGGACAGTTTGACCGGATCGGCCGTTACGTCTATCACTGCCACATCCTCGAACACGAGATGCACATGATGCGGCCCTTCGTGGTCATGCCTCCCGAAGTGCTCAAGCTCCACCCTCCGGGCGGACACGGCGGCCACTGAAACAGTCAGCATCTTTTCGGCCGGACGGGCAGGGCTCGGTCAGCTTCGGACGCGAGGGTGAGCGCTGGAGGTGATCGACGATGAGACCACGATGGTCCCTGATCCTTATGTGCGCCGCCGCCCTCTCGCTCGCGTCGTGCGCGGGCGGCGAGCAGACGGCGGCGCCGCCCGCAGGTCAGTCCAGCCAGGCGGGCCAGGCCACGGCGTCCGCGTCCAGCGGCACCGAGGACAGCCTCGCTCGCTGGATGACCTGCATGCGGCAGAACGGCGTGCCGGTGGAGGACCCGAGAGAGAGCGGGCGGCTCAGCGCCGCCGACACCGGAGTCAGCCAGGAGGTGCTGGAGAAAGCCCAGGAGGCCTGCCGCCAGTACGTCCAGTCCGCCGCGGGCGACCGCCCCAACGCCAACGACCCGAGCGTGATGGACAAATACCTGGCCTACGCCGCCTGCATGCGTGAGAACGGTGTCGACATGCCTGATCCGAAGGCCGACGCCAACGGCGAGATCGTGATGGAGTCCAAGACCGCCACCGACTCGCCTCAGTACGTGAAGGCGCAGAAGGCCTGCCAGAGCAAGCTCCCCGGCGGCGGCCCCGGCGGGGCACGGTGAGCAGGCGAGGCATCGTCGGGGCCGCCGCGCTGGTGCTGCTGCTCGCGGCCGGTGCGGCGGCCGCGGCGCTGATCACGCGGTCCGGCGGTGCCGCAGCGGGAGAGCAGACGGCCACGCTGCCTCCGGCCACCGCCGCCGTGGAGCGGGGCGACCTGATCGACACGCTGACCGTCAGCGGCACACTCGGCCACGGCCCCGAGCAGCCGGTGGTCAACGCCGCCGGCGGCACGCTCACCGAGCTGCCGGAGGAGGGCGAGGTGATCAGCCGCGGCGAGGAGCTGTACGAGGTGAACCGCGACCCGGTGCTCCTCATGTACGGGCCCAAGCCCATGCACCGCACGCTCGAACTCGGCGTGCCCGACGGCGCCGACGTGCGGCATCTGGAGAAGAACCTCAGCGAGCTCGGCTACAAGGTCGAGGTCGACGACCACTTCGGCCTGAGCACCCTGGCGGCCGTCAGGAAGTGGCAGGACAAGGCAGGGCTGCCGGTGACCGGCTCGGTGAGCAAGGCCGAGGTGGTGGTCCTGCCCGGTGAGGTACGCGTCCAGGCGCTGCGCGCCCCGGTGGGCACCTCGGTCCACGCAGGCCAGACCCTGCTCACCGTCACGGGAGTGGAGCGCCTGGTGACCGTGCAGCTCGACGCGGGCCGCCAGTCCCTGGCCCGCAAGGGCGCCCCGGTGCAGGTGGAGCTCCCCGGCGAGCTAGAGCTGAAGGGGAAGATCAGCGAGGTCGGCACCGTGGCGAAGCAGGCGGACGGCGACACGACCGTGGACGTGCGGATCCGGCTGGACGACCCCGGCAAGGCGGGCAAGCTGGATCAGGTTCCGGTCAGCGTGGAACTGCAGAGCGAGATCCGCCGCGACGTCCTGTCCGTGCCCGTCGAGGCGCTGCTGGCGCTGCGGCAGAGCGGCTATGGCGTCGAGGTCGTGGAGGGATCGAACGTCCGCGTCGTGCCCGTGACCGCCGGGATCTTCGCCAATGGGCGGGTCGAGGTGTCCGGCGGCGGGTTGACCGAGGGCATGCGGGTGGGGGTGCCGGCCACGTGAGCCCCATCGTCCACCTGGAGAACGTCGTGAAGACCTACGGCAACGGCACGACCGCGCTACGCGGCGTGGACCTCAAGATCTTCACCGGGGAGTTGCTCGCCATCGTCGGCCCCTCCGGGTCCGGCAAGTCGACGCTCCTGCACATCATGGGCCTGCTCGACCGGCCCACCTCCGGGCGGGTTTCCCTCGCCGGGCAGGACGTCGCCCAGCTCCCCGACCGCGAGCTGTCCCGGCTCCGGGCCTCGTTGATCGGCTTCGTGTTCCAGCAGTTCCATCTGGCCGTCGGCGTGTCCGCGCTGGACAATGTGGCCGACGGGATGCTCTATTCCGGGGTGCCGCTGTCCGAGCGGCGTCGTCGGGCGGCGTGGGCACTGGAGCGGGTGGGGCTGGGTGACCGGCTGTCCCACCGGCCGCACGAGCTGTCGGGCGGCGAGCAGCAGCGCGTCGCCGTGGCCAGGGCGGTCGTCAAGGAGCCCGCGGTCCTGTACGCCGACGAGCCCACCGGCAACCTCGACAGCGCCTCGGGCTCGGAGGTGCTGGACGTGCTGAGAACCCTCCACAGAGACGGCACCACCGTCGCGATCATCACGCACGAGCACGAGGTGGCCGACGCCGCTGAGCGTCAGGTCGGGATCCGTGACGGCCGTGTGGTCACGGACGTCAGGAGGGGGACGTGACCTCCCGGCTGAGCGCCCGCGACCTGCTCAGGGTCGGGCTGGCGGGCCTGCGCGTCCGCCGGGCCCGGGTGGTGTTGGCCTCGCTGGGCATCGCCATCGGCATCGCCACGATGGTCGCGGTCGTCGGAATCTCCACCTCCAGCCAGGCGGACCTGCTCAGACAGCTCGACGAGCTCGGCACCAACATGCTGACCGTCAAGGCAGGCCAGACCCTGCAGGGGGAGGACGCCAAGCTGCCGGAGAAGTCGGTGGTCATGGTGAGCAGGATTCCCGCCGTCTTCGCCGTGGCCGCCACCGGCGACGTAGAGACCAGCGTCTACCGCACCGACCGGATGCCCGCCGACCAGACCGGGGGCATCTCCGTCAGGGCCGCCACGCTCGGCCTGCTGCAGACCGTGCAGGGCAAGGTGCGCAGCGGCGGCTGGTTCACCGCGGCGACCGAACGCTACCCCACGGTCGTGCTCGGCAGCATCGCCGCCCGCAGACTGGGCGTGACCTCGCCCGGCGCGCAGGTGTGGCTGGGCGGGCGCTGGTTCACCGTGCTCGGCGTCCTGGACCCGGTGCCGCTGGCACCGGGCATCGACAGGGCCGCGCTGGTCGGCTGGCCGGCGGCGCGGCAGCTGCTCGGCTTCGACGGCCATCCCACCACGCTCTACGAACGCTCCACGCCCGAGGAGGTGGAGGCGGTCAGGGCCGTGCTGCCGCGCGCCGTGAACCCGGAGTACCCGGAGGAGGTGACGGTCAGCCGCCCCTCCGACGCGCTGGCCGCCCGCGCGGCGACCGCGGGCGCCTTCACCAACCTGCTGCTCGGCCTGGGCGCCGTCGCCCTCCTCGTCGGAGGGGTGGGCGTGGCCAACACCATGGTCGTGTCCGTCCTCGAGCGGCGCAAGGAGATCGGACTGCGGCGCGCGCTCGGCGCGACCAGAGGGCACATCCGGATCCAGTTCCTCACCGAGTCGCTGCTGCTGTCGGGACTCGGCGGTGTCGTCGGGCTGGCGCTCGGCGTGCTGGTGACGGTCGGGTACGCGCTGTCGAACGGCTTCCCCACCCTGGTGCCGCTCTGGGCGATCGGCGGCGGCCTGGGCGCGGTCGTCGTCATCGGTTCGGCCGCCGGCCTCTATCCCGCCGTACGGGCGGCCAGGCTCTCCCCGACGGTCGCGCTCACCGCCTGAACCCCCTCCTCCGGGAGGGGGTTCTCCTCCCCCCGGAGGCGCGGCCGACTTCTCATCACGGTGGCGGAAGACCGGCCCGAGCGCCGGAACCTACTGTGAGCGGCATGCCAGCCAACACGTTCACTGACGCAGACCTGAAGGCCTTGCTCCTTGCCGTGGGCCTGGCGCCCGCGCAGGACGACTACTCGCAGACCTTCGATCAGCTCGGCCTCGAATCGCTCGCCAGAACCGAGATCTCCACCAGAATCGAGGACCGCACCGGCCTCCAGCTGGAGATCGACGCCGAGCACAGCCCCGCCCAGGTGGCCGCACTCGTCAACGCCCACCTGTCCGGAGCCACGTCATGATCGGGCACACCGACAACGCCGTCGAGATCGACGCGCCCATCGGCTTCGTCTGGGCCCAGACCAACGACGTACGCACCTGGCCCGGCCTGTTCACCGAGTACGCCAAGGTGGAGGTGCTGGAGGAGGCCGACGACCGCGTGGTCTTCCGGCTCACCATGCACCCCGACGAGCAGGGCGGTGCGGATAGCCCCCGGGGAGAAGGTCGCCGAGCATGACCACCCTTACTCGGAGGAGTTCATCTTCCTGGCCTCCGGTGAGCTCCGCGTGGACCTCGATGGCGAGCCCGTCTCGCTCTCGGCCGAGCAGTCGCTGCTGGTCCCCAGGAACGTACGGCACCGGCTGACCAACGTGGGCGAGACGGAGGCGCTGGCGGTCTTCCAGCTCAGCCCGCTCGCGCCCCGCCCAGAGCTCGGCCACGAGGACACCGAGGAGGGCCCGTGAGCGCGCGGCGCAGCGTGGTCACCGGCATCGGCGTGGTCGCGCCGGGCGGCGGCAACCGCGAGGAATTCTGGCAGCGCATCACCAGTGGCAAGCCCGCGATCCGGCGGATCAGCACCTTCGACCCGGAGCCGTTCCGTTCGCAGATCGCGGCCGAATGCGACTTCGAGCCGTCCGCCTACCGGCTGACACCGCAGGAGATCAGGCGGCTGGACAGGTTTGTGCTGATGGCCATGGCCTGCGCCGACGAGGCGTACGCCGACAGCGGCCTGGACGGGGTGAACCCCGAGCGCATGGGTGTCTCACTCGGCTCGGCGGTCGGCTCGACCATCCGCCTGGAGGAGGAATACGTGGTCGCCAGCGACGGCGGCCGCCACTGGGTCACCGACCCGACTCACGTCAGACCCTTCCTCTACCAGGCGCTGGTGCCGTCGAGCGCGGCCACCGAACCGGCCGTGCGCTTCCACGCGCAGGGCCCCGCCGCGGTCGTCTCCACCGGCTGCACCTCGGGCATCGACGCCATCGGCCACGCGCACACCCTGATCCAGGAGGGCGAGGCCGACGTCGTCATCGTGGTGGGCGCCGACGCCGCCTCCGGCATCGTCGTGCTCAAGGCGGACCGCGCCACGGGGCTGCGGCCGGCCCAGTTCGGGGACAGCGACAAGGTCGGGGTAGGCACGCGAGTGCTGGCCATCGGCAGCCCGTCGAGCCTCGGCGGCTCGGTCACCGCAGGCCTCGTCAGCGCCCTGCACCGCAACTCTTCACCGAAGGCCGGGACGAGAGCGCCCAGCCGGCCGTCGCGATACAGATCGACGCCGCCATCAACCCGGGCAGCTCCGGCGGCGCCCTGGTGGACACGGCGGGGAAGGTGATCGGCATCAACACCGCCGTCGCCGGCACCGGCTGCAGCGGCCTCGCCATCCCCGTCAACGAGGCCATACGCATCGCCGACCAGGTCAATCAGCGACGGCTCTGCGCACCGCGGCCACCCCGGCGTCTCGGCGAGGTTCGAGCCGGGCGGAGGGCTGAGGCCGGGCGGCCGATGGCGCACCGTGAGCTTCATCCGGGAAGGCGCGATCCATACGGTCGAGGGCCGGCGGCCACCTGGCGGATGCGGTCGCGGGTAGCGGCGATCCTCCGCGGTTAGAGGTCGTGCCAGTCGCGCCGACCGTCTCCTCGATCGGCACGGCCGGGTCCAGCCTGGCGGGGCGGTAGAGATCGATGTGGTCGGTGGCCAGGCAGCTCATTGCGACGCATGCCGTAGAAGTCGCCGGTGCCGATCAGCGTGATCCCGGCGTCGAGGGTTCGCGGTGTCAACCGTCAGACGGCTGGACAGAACGGTTCGGTCCGGAAATCGGCCATGCGTCTACGGCGCTTTGCGCCAGTCCTCATCAAGGGGATCGCCAGGCAACCACAGTTTGACCGGTCCGCGTCCCGGCTCGGGCTCCCACGCCTTCTTCTCCGGATTCCAGCGGAGCGTGGCCTCCCGCAGCCAATCGGCAGAGAGGTCGACTTCCAGCAGGGCGAGGAGCGCGGCTCGGTCGACGCTCGCGTCGATGATGACGCGTGCGTTGGTCGCCCGGTCGCCCAGCAGGATGTGCTGGGGATCCGGCCGGCTCGCCGAACCGGCCTCGGACTCCTTGCTTGCTCGGCGCCGGCGGACGATATTGACCAGTGTGCGGTAAACGTCATTGCCGGCGCTTTCGACGAGGCTCTGCACGAACGGAAGCACGATAGTGGTGATGCCGACCGTCGAAATGATGGTCAACGGATCGAACCCACGTGTGCCCGACTCCTTGACCGCCTCGGTGTCCAGCGCCGGATAGAGCGGCGCGAGCTGGTCGACCGCTCGGCACGCCTTGGACAGCAGCTCATGGGCTTCCGCGAGCAACTCGGGCTCGAACCCGTTCGAGTTGCCGCGCAGTTCGTCTCGGAGAGAGGAAAGCTGATCGAGAGCGGACATCAGCTCGGCACGCAAGTGGGACTCCACTTGTCTGTCGCTCATATCGCAAACCCTAGTGTAAATCTTGTTCCGTGCGGTGGTGGCGGAAGAGCGCGCGAAGCCAGGAGGTCGCCGGCGGGTCCGGCGGCGCCGATCTCCACGATCGGCTCAGTGCGGCGGTCGACGGCGTTTACGCTGCCGCGGGAGACACGGCAGGTCTGAGCGCGGCCATGGACGAACTCGCGTGGTGCTTGCGGCATATCGCGGCCGATCACCCGCACCGGGGGATCGTGCTCGCCGCCCTCAGTGAGGCGTTCGGGTTTCGGTTCGTCCTGACGGGCACCCCGGGTGACGCGGAAGCCGCGGTCGTGTACGGCGAGCAGGCCGTCGCGGTGCTGCCCGCTGAAGATCCGCAGCATGGCCTGGCACTCGGCAAGCTGGCCGAGCACTACATCGTGCGGTTCGAGACGACAGGTGACCGGCCATCCGACCTTGACGCTGCCATCAGGTGCTCCACGCAGGCGACGGTCGAGACGGCTGCGACGCCGGCGCTGCTGGCCTCGCTCGCCTATGCGCACCGGCTTCGGGCCGACCTCAGTGGGGTGCCGGACGACGTGGACGCGCAGATCCGGCACGCAGAGCATGGTCTGGCGATGGCCGATGCCGCGGATTCGCGCCGCTCGCTCCTGTATGGGCTGGTTGCCGGAGGTTACGAGCGACGCCACGACCAGGCCGGCGACATCCGTGACCTCGACGCGGCCATAGCCTGCCGCGAGGAGGCTGCGGTGAACGGCTGGCGTGACGCCGACGACCGGGCGCGGAACCTGTCCAACCTCAGCTTCGACTATCTGATGTGGCTCCGCGCCACCGACGACCCGGCGGATGTGCGGCGCGCCGTTGAGAGTGCCGCGAAGGCAGTGGAATTCGCCGGACAGGACAGCCCAGACCACGCCGAACTGCTCTACAAGCTGGGCATGACATACCAAGTGCGATTCAAGCTCGCCGGGGACATCGGCGATCTGCACGCGTACGTCGAACTGGCGGAGAAGGCACGGCAGCGCGCTCCCGCGGACTATGAAGGCACGGCCCTGGCCAATCTCGCAGTGGCCTACATAGAACGCTACGAACATGCCGGTGACCACCGCGATATGGACACCAGCATCGAGATCGGCGAGGAGGCCCTGGCGCATCCCGGACTGACCAGGGAACAACGCGGCGGTTGCCTGGCCAACCTTTCCACGATGTACCGGAAGAGGTTCCAGCGCTTGGGGGCGCAAAGCGACCTGGACTACTCCCTCCAACTCGGCCACCGAGCCGTCCGGGCCTCGCCTGACGGCCACCCCGAGCTCATCTCACGACTCGACGGCCTCGCCGACTCCTATGTCGAACGCTTCCGGCGCTTCCATGAGGAGGGCGATCTGGACACCGCCATCGAGCTGTGCGAGCGTGCCCTCGCCCTTCCGGGAATCACCTCCACGCAGCGGCGACACCTCCAGTCCGCCCTTAGCGGTCACCTACTGACGAGGTTCCAGGCGAGCGGCCGCCCCGCGGATCTGGACGCCAGCGTCGACAGCGCCGAGCATGCGCTCTCCGAGATCGACGAGAACCATCCGCAATGGCCCTCGTGCGTCGAGAACCTCGCCGGCGCCCTGCTGCATCGCCATAGGCTCGACGCCCGCACATTGCGGGAACCCGGCCGCGCGAATCTGGACAAGGCGATCGACCTCATCGAGCGCGCGATGTCCACCGCCAGGCCGGACTCCCCGTCGTTCCTGGGCCGGCTGGCCAACCTCGCGGTGGCGTACCAGGACGAGGCCGTTGACCCGGAGCGTCGGCCGAGTGTGGTGCGCAGGCTCATCAACGCCGTCGGCACCGCCACGGACACGACGCCGACGGCGCTGGCGCGTGCTCAGACCAACATCGGCCACCTGGCCCTGCAGGCCGGGCTGCACAGCGAGGCGGCGGCGATGTGGCGTAAGGCGATCGAGCTCCTGCCTCAGTGCGCGCCGCAGGGCATGGCGTGGGAAGACCAGGAGCACCAGCTCGGCGGCAAGAGAGGGCTGGTCGGTGAGGCCATGGCGACCCATCTCGCCATCGGTGACGTGGCAGGCGCCGTCGAACTCGCCGAGCTCGGTCGCGGCATCCTGCTGTCCAACCAGCTGGACGCCCGTGCCGATATAGCCGCGCTCTCCCGCTCAGCTCCCGGCCTCGCCGAGGAGTTCGAGCAGCTCGTGGCCGAAATGGAGGCCCGATCGCGCATTGGCGAGCGTCTGTACGATATTTCCGGCGCGTCCCCCCTGCGGCGACCGCCGCGACACATCGCCGATCGCTGGGACCGGTTGCTGCACCGGATCCGGCAGCTTCCCGACTTCTCGGACTTCCTGGCTCCGCCGCGGCTGGCGGAACTGCAGAACGCGGCGTCCGACGGAGCCGTGGTGCTCGTCAACGTCGGAACCCTCGGCGGCGATGCGGTGGTGCTCCAGCCGGACTCCGTGGTACGGGTGCCTCTTCCCAACCTCACCCAGACGGATGTGGAAGCCCACGCGAACGCCTTGGCTGGCGTGGAGTTCCTCCAGGACGACTCCGTCACCACAGCTCGGATCGCCCGAACCGAGGGAGCGTCCCACGACCTGCTCGCGTGGCTGTGGGAGACGGTCACCGAGCCGGTGCTCACCGAGCTCGGGTACGCATCACCGCCCGGCACCGGCCGGCCGATGCCGCGTGTCTGGTGGGTGGCGACCGGCGAGCTGAGCCTGCTGCCGCTGCACGCGGCGGGATTGCCTGACGGGCCTTCGGCGCTCGACCGCGTCGTCAGCTCGTACACGCCCACCATCCGCGCCCTGGCGCTCGCCAGGCGGCGCGGGAGCCCGGATGTCCGCACCCAGCTGACCGTCACCATGCGGCGCACGGACGGGCTGCCGAACCTGCCCGCGAGCCGGGCTGAGACCGCGCACCTGCTGGCCGGGCACCCCGGCGCGGTCTCGCTCGAGGACGGTGACGCCACCGCCGCGGCCGTTCTGGATGCGCTTCCCCGCGCCGGCTGGGTCCACTTCGCCAGCCACGCGATCAGTCATCCTGAACGCGCGTCGAAGAGCGGGCTGCACCTGCACGACCGCACGCTCCGCGTGCCTGAGATCAGCAGGGCCCGGCGGGAGCACGGCGAGCTGGCCTACCTGTCGGCATGCTCCACCGGGCAGGGAAGCCTGTTCCAGGCCGACGAGGCAGTCCATCTGGCGTCCGCGTTCCAGCTCGCGGGATACCGGCATGTCGTGGCCACGCTGTGGCCGGTCAACGACCAGGTCGCGGCCATGGCGGCGCGTCGCTTCTACCGGCTTCTCGGGGACTCGCCGACCGCGGACGGCGCTGCGGTGGCACTGCACGACGTGACGCTGCGGCTGCGTGCGCGATTTCCCGGCAATCCTGAGCTGTGGGCGCCGTTTGTTCACAGCGGGCCATGACGCGCCTCATCTCCTGCGAAGTCGCGCGATTAGCTTGCCCAGTCCGTTGGACTGCGGGTTCAGCCTTTGGTTCACGAGCCTGGCCAGCATTTTCGCCCTCCATGTCATGCCGAGGCTCATCAGTTGCTCGACGATGTCGGAGGCCAGCTCGGGCAGATCGGCAAGGGCGTCGGTGCGGCGGATGCGCGTCACGAACTCGGCGAAGGCCCTCTCGGCGTGGTCCTTTGCTTCCGGCGTGCGCCCCAGCAGCATGTGGAGCTTGCTCAGGTTGTTCAGCGCAATCGCGTAATTGAGACTGTCGGGCATGTGGCCGTAACGGTGTGCCTCCTTGTAGCTGAGCACGGCCTCCTCCATCACGGGAAGCGCGTCCGCCGGTCGCTCGAGGTTCGCCAGTGCCGTCGCCTTGAGATCGAGGGAGTTCGCCAGCAGGCGGGCCCGCGCCCCTTCGGAACCACGGGCACGCAGCCGTCGCGCGATCGTCACCGATTCCTCCGCGGGAGCCAGGATCTCCTCGTGCCGCTCGGCGTCCCGCAGGGCGAAGCAGACCGTGTGCAAGGCACCCGCGAGGTAGTAGTCGTGCTCTCCGGGTTGCTCCTCGGCCAGCTGCCGCCATATCGCCAGGGATTCCCTGGCCGCGCTGAGCGCCGCGCTGTGGTCACCGACTCGCGACAGCGTAAAACTGGTGAGGTCCAGGGCATGGGCGAGCTGGCTCTCGTACACGTCGGGCTCCGCACGCGCCATCGACCGGATCAGCCCCAGGCCCTCCTCCAAGAAGTCCTGGGCCTTGGCGTTCCAGCCGAGGTTGTATTGGGCGAAGCCGAGCCAGCACAGCATCAGCCCCAGTTGCGGAATGGAGCTCGGATTGCGTCCGAGAAGCCGCCGGTGCAGCGCGATGCCTTCCTCCAGCAGCTCGAGGTAGGAGGTGGTGATCGGGCCACCGATGTCTTTCAGCTCCATGCAGAGGGTGTACAGCGCGAGAGCGAGCTCTGGTTCGTAGGTATCGGGGTCCGCTCTTGCCAATTCCCGGAGTCGCATCACTTGTGCCCGCAAGGTCTCAACGCTCACGACTCGTCCTCCGTAAGGACCGGAGTTAGGAGCGACGATATTAACGCAGAGCGCACCGCCAGGCAGGCTCATGCCGCCGGTTGTATCCGGAAGGTGCGGATCTGGAAGGGGTGCAGGGTGACGCTAGTCGACGGTCGCCACCCAGTCGTCGCCCACGGTGGCCAGCTTGCCCTCCACCTGCCCGATCGGCTTGCCGGTGCGCAGGGGGTCCGCTTGTCAGTGCCGTCAACCAGTGCTTCCCGCGCTGCCCTTTCGGCAGGGTGCTCATCACCAGCGTCGTGCCGTCCCCGGCCAGTATGCCCAGCACGTGCTCGGTGGGGACGTCCAGCGCACCCGCCCGGTCCGGGCGTCCCGCGCGCTGAGCATGCAGTCGTCCTGCCGCGTGGTCTGCTTGCCCCCGGCAGACCGCCGCTGCTTTCACCGTAGCGGTGGGGGTCGGAGTGGGGGTTGGTGATCGGGTGAGCGTGGGGGAGTGGCTCGGCGTGGCGGCCAAGGTGGCCGGAGGCGGCTGGGCGGCGGAGCAGCCCGTGCACGGCACGAGCGCTCCGCCGATCGCTGCCAGGGTCCGCTTCACCGTCGCCCATCTCCGTGTGGCTTTTGGGACGAGAGCGATGCTGGGAAGCCTGGGTACGTTTCCCGGCATGCCGGGGCGGCAGGTCAGTAGACGAAGGGCCAGCCGGCCGCGTCGTAGCCGATCTTGTTGATGCCGAGCCGGGACGAGCCGTCGCTCGCGTACCAGTGGTAGAAGAGGATGTCGCCGTCGGTGTCGGCGATGACCGCCTGGTGGCCGGGACCGCGGATGGCGCCGTGGCCGGCGAGCAGTTGCGTGCCGCCGCCGGCGGTCAGCGCCACTCCGTTGCGGTCCACGTACGGGCCGGTGACCGAGGTGGAGCGGCCGACCATGATGCGGTAGGTGCTGTCGGCCCCTCGGCAGCACAGGTCGAAGGAGACCAGCATGTAGTAGTACTGGCCGTGCCGGTGGATGAACGGGGCCTCGATCGCGCCGCCGCCGCGGCCGGCGACGCTGCGGATGGTGGTGTCCACGCGCTTGCCGGTGGACGGGTCGAGCTGGACCATCTTGATGCCTGACCAGAACGAGCCGAAGTCGAGCCACCAGCGGCCCTGTGTGTCGATGACGAGGTTGGGGTCGATCGCGTTGAAGTTGTCCGAGCTGCGCGACTCGATGACCAGGCCCTGGTTGGTCCACGACCCGGATGCCCCCGTCGTGCTGGTGGCCAGGAAGATCGCCGAATGGTTGGAGCCGAAGGTGGAGGCCGAGTAGTACATGTAATAGCGGCCGTTGACGTAGGTGATGTCCGGTGCCCACAGGGTGTTGCTGCCGGCGGTGTACGGGTGCGCCCACGGGACGCCTCCGGGGAACGCCGATCCCGCGTTGCGCCAGGCCGTCCGGTCGGCCGAGGTCTTCAGCGAGATGCCGTCACCGGTGTAGGCCAGCAGGTAGCCGCCGCTGGGAGTCTTGGTCACCTCGGGGTCGTGGACGTTGACGTCGCCGGTGACGTATCCAGGATTCGGGTACGCGGGTGGCGGCGTGGTGGGGTCGCCGAGTTCGAGGAGCTGCCACTGCTGGTTGGCCCCGTTGAGGTCGGTGTACTGGGACAGGCGGCCGCCGTCGGCGGTGGACCACTCCCACACCTCCAGGGCCTTGCCGCTGTTGCGGTTGATCAGCTTGACGAAGCCGTTGTCGGTGTCGACCACGCGGAACTGCTGGTTGGTCCCGTTGAGGTCGCTCCACTGGACGATGTCCGCACCGTCGGCGGTGGAGCGGTTGGAGACGTCGAGGACCTTGCCGCTGTGGCGTGAGCGCAGGCGGTAGTAGCCGCCACCGGAGTCGACGAACTGCCACTGCTGCCAGGCGCCGTCGTTGCGGGTCCACTGGACGATGGGGGCGCCGTCGGAGGTGGCGCGGTTGTAGACGTCGATGGCCTTGCCGCTGTGCCGGTTGATCAGCACGTAGGAAGCGTTGGTGTCGATGGTGGCGCCGGTTGCCGGGCCGGCGGCCACGAGCGCATGGCACACCACGACCAGTACCACGACGATTGCCGTGACGGCAGCTCTGAAACGGTGGCGGCGGCCGGTCTTTAAGGGATAGAGGGCGAGTGTCTTCACGGGGGTGCCTCCTTGTGTTAGCGCTAACATCCGATCCATGACTGTGGCGCCAAAACCCGGTCAAGAGGAGCTGTGAGCAAGTGTTAACGTGAACAATGCGGCCGTCAAGCCCTCGTGTCAGGCCGCAGCAGGAGCTGGGTCGGTTCGCTGTTCCGACACTGAGTGTCGCGTTGTCGGTCATGCACCGGGTGCCGCGCCGTCACCGATTCGCCATGCGGGGGTCACGGCAGGCCGTCATGATCTCGGCATGATCGTGTCACGCCTTGCACAGTTAGCCCGTCGTGCCGCCGGAGTCGCCGCGGTCGCCGTACTCGTGATCACGGGCGCCACCACCACGGCGAACGCCGCCTCCGACGTGCCCGACCGCCGCATCAGGGTCGCGACCTTCAACATCCACCACGCCCAGGGAGTGGACGACAAACTGAACCTGGAGCGGGTCGCCGACGTGATCCGCACCGGCGAGGCCGACATCGTCGGCCTGCAGGAGGTCGACCGGCACTGGTCGGAGCGGAGCGAGTTCGCCGACCAGGCGTCGTGGCTGGCCGAGCGGCTGCGCATGCACGTGGTCTACGGCGCCAACCTCGACCTCGACCCGCTGACCCCCGGCGCCCCGCGCCGCCAGTACGGCACCGCGATCCTGTCCCGGTACCCCGTCCTCGACTGGGACAACACCCTGTTGCCGCGCTACGAAGGCCACGAGCAGCGCGGCTTGCTGCGGGCCCGGATTCAGGTGCGCGGGGTGCCCGTGCAGGTGTTCAACACCCACCTTCAGCACAACGACGCCAACGAGCGTCTGGAGCAGGTACGCGCCATTCAACCGCTCGTCGCGCGCGAGGAGCCGGTGGTGCTGGCCGGGGACCTCAATGCCCGTCCCGACGCGCCGGAGATCCGCGCCTTGTCCGAAACCCTGACCGACGCCTGGCCCCGGGCGGGCCGGGGCGACGGCTACACGTACCCGGCGACGGGCCCCAACGCACGCATCGACTACGTGTTCACCTCGCCCGACGTCCGGGTCGAGTCGGCCGCCGTCGTCCAGAGCGATGCTTCGGACCACCTGCCGCTGTTCGTGGACCTGCTGGTCGGCCGCCACGGCTGAACCGGCAGTGGGGCCGCCCGGTACACCCGAAACGGTGCTGGGCGGCTCCGGTTTCGATGCGGCCGGAGATCGGGGCATCTCGCGCAGCGGGTGCGCCCGTCTCTCCTATGGACGTACGGCGAGGCCCGACAGGATGAGCGCCCAGACGGCCTCGAAGCTCTCCGCCAGCCCCGGCTCCGACCACTCGGCCGCATGGGCCGGATTGTGGAAGCGGGACGTCGCATCCAGCACGGCCCGGCCGATCGCGACGTGGCCGGCCGGTGCCGTGAACGTCCCCTGGGCCACGCCGTCGGCGACGATCCGGGCCAGCTGCCCCGCGAGGGCGTCGACATGGGCGGCGACCACTTCGCGTGCCTCCATGGTCAAAGCCACGTAGGTGGCGAACAGCTCGGGCTCCTGGCGGGCCATGGTCTGCTTTGCCGTACTGAGCGTGGTGAGCCAGCGGTGCATGCGCTCGGCCGCGGGGCCGTCCTCGGCGGCGATCTCCGCGAGCGGGTCGGAGACACCTTTGAGCCAGCGCTCGGTCACCGCGTCGCGCAGCGCCGCCTTGCTCGCGAAGTGGCGGTAGACGCTGCCGTGGCTCACGCCGAGGGCGCGGGCCACGTCGACCACGGTGGCCTTGCCCGGTCCGTAGCGGCGCAGGACCTCTTCCGCCGCTTCGAGGATCCGAGCCGGGGTGAGCGCTGTGTCGGCCATCAGCGCTCACTGTCCAGCATGGCCATCTGGTGGGAGTCGTACCGATCACCGGCGGCGGCCCCGCGCGGCACGACCTGCTCGATCGCGGCCAGGTCGTCGGCGCTCAGCTGCAGGTCGATCGCGCCCACGGCCTCGGCCAGCCGGTCGCGGCGGCGGGCGCCGATCAGCGGGACGATGTCGGTGCCGCGCGACAGCGCCCAGGCGATCGCGACCTGCGCGACCGTCGCTCCCTTGGCCTGCCCGATCTCGCGCAGGGCCTCGACGAGGGCGAGGTTGTGGTCCAGGTTCTCGGCGTTGAAGCGGGGGCTGCGCGCGCGGAAGTCGGTCGCGCCGAGGGTCCGCTCCTTCGACCAGTGGCCGCTGAGCAGGCCGCGCGAGAGCACCCCGTACGCCGTGATGCCGATGCCGAGCTCGCGCGCGGTGGGCAGGATGTCGTCCTCGATGCCGCGTGAGAGCAGGGAGTACTCGATCTGCAGATCGGTGATCGGGTGCACCGCGTGCGCGCGCCGCAGCGTCTCGGCACCGACCTCCGACAGGCCGATGTGGCGGATGTATCCGGCCTTGACCAGCTCGGCCATCGCGCCGACCGTCTCCTCGATCGGCACGGCCGGGTCCAGCCTGGCGGGGCGGTAGATGTCGATGTGGTCGGTGCCCAGGCGGCGCAGCGAGTAGGCGAGGAAGTTGCGCACCGCGGCGGGCCGGGCGTCGAAGCCGACCCAGCCGCCGCCGGGGTCGCGCATGGCGCCGAACTTGACGCTGAGGAGGTAGTCCTCGCGAGGCCGCTCGCGCAGCGCGTTGGCGATCAGCAGCTCGTTGTGGCCCATGCCGTAGAAGTCGCCGGTGTCGATCAGCGTGATGCCGGCGTCGAGGGCGGCGTGGATGGTGGCGAGACTCTCGGCCTCGTCGGCTGGGCCGTACAGGTCTGACATGCCCATGGCGCCGAGGCCGAGGTCGGACACCTGAAGTGAGTTCAAGCTTCGCATAGTGTGAGTATCAGGTATGGAATGACAGATGTCAATTTCTGTCATTCCATATCCGTCGTGCTGTCGCTCTCCGAGGCGGTGCCGGCCGGTTTGCGCCAGGAGGCAGTCCCGCGCTCACCAGGTGGAGGGTGTGGCGCAGCGGGTGGACTCGCACCGGCTCACGCTCGGCGGTGGGCCGGGCCGACGCCGCCACCCATGTATCGCCGAGGGATGAACCGGGCCCGGAGCCCGGGTGACGGGCTCCGGGACGGTCACTTGCTCCGGTAGACGCGCACGTAGTCGAACTCGGCGTCGACGGCCGGCTGTGCGCCTCCATGCGCGACCAGGCCGATGCGCGGCGCCGTGTCCTTCGGGAACGTCCACACGCCGGCCCACGTCCACGTCTTGCCGTCACGGCTGGAGCCGGCGCGGAACTCGTGTTCGCCGTTGGCCGGGTCGACGCGGTGGGCGAGCCTGAGCCATGTGGTCTTCGCGGGCGGGCCGGCGATGTTGCCGCCGTACGACAGGCGTCCGGCGAACGGGAGCTCCCTGCCGTACTCCACCTGGCGGGTGTTCCAGATGGCCACCTGGCACAGGCGGGCGAAGTCGTCGTCGGAGACGTACGCGACCAGGCCCGCCTGCTGGTAGTTGCGCACCGTGTCCTCGCCCAGGTCGAGGGTCACCTTGGTCTCGACGATGTAGTCGCCCTCGGGCGGGGTGCGGAGCAGCACGCTCGCGGCGTTGGCCGTGCCGACCAGGTCCGCTCCCTGGACCGGCCAGCGGAGCACGCCGCCGGTGACGCGGGCGGAGGTGTCCTCGCGTACCCACTGCCAGCCGCGGCCCGTGCCGTCGAACTCGTCGGCGTCGAGCAGCGTGCCGGGGCGAGGGACCGGCGCCGGGCGGGTGACCGGGGTGGACAGCCGCGCCACGCTGACGTTGTCGAAGTCGGCCTGGCCCTCGGCGACCAGCCCGAACGTGCCGGACAACGGGACGGGGGAGTCGAGGCGTACGGTGGCGCGCGGGTCGCCGAGCCGATCGGCCGAGCCGACCTGAGCGCTGATCGTCCGGCCCTTGACCGTGACGGCCAGGTTGCGCCAGGTCGCCGCGCCACCCGGAAGGGCGGCCGTCCGACGCGCCCCGCCTGCGGTCACGACCAGCTCATTGCCGGACACCAGCACGGTCGCCCCGCCGATGCGCAGCCCTCCCGACCGGCCGGTCAGCCGGAGGTCCGTCTCGGCGCGAAGGTCGCCGCCGATGCCACGCCTGGAGATCAGCGTCGCCGCCGTGCCGTTTCCGGTGCCATGCCGGACATATCCGTCCTGTACGGTCCAGCCGTCCGTGCCACGCCACCCCGACAGATCACCTGTGAAACGCTCGTCCACGGACCCACGCGTGACCGGCGCCTGCTCCGGCCGCTCGGATGGCCCGGCGCCGGCCCGCACCACCGGCCAGCCGTCGATCCAGTCCAGCCGGTCCAGCAGCATGGGCCGCTCGTTGATCCCGTAGGGCTCGTCCAGGAACGGATCCGCCCGGTCGATCGCGTGGTACAGCATCCAGTCCTGCCCGGACAGGTCCGTCAGCTGCGAGTGATGACCGGTTCCGATCCAGCGGTTGCCGTTCTGATCCAGGACGGGGGTGCCACCGGCACGGGAGGCGAGCAGCGGCTGCCCTTCGCGATCGACGAACGGCCCGCGCGGGCTGGTCGCTCGCCCGGCCAGGACCGAGTATCCGGTCGTGGGCCCGGCGCAGCAGTTGGCGGACGAGGCCAGCAGGTAGTAGAACCCGTCACGCCGTACGACATAGGCGCCCTCGGACTTGTTGTCGATGGCCACCTGGGTCGGCTGTCCCACGGTCCGCAGTCCGTCGGGGGTGAGCTCCGTAACCCACAATCCCCCGAAAAATCCGCCGAAGTAGAGGTACTTCCGCCCGTCCGCATCCGTGAACTGCGCCGGGTCGATCGTGTTCCAGTACGAGTCCCCGGCCGGCCGCGGCGGCACCACGGGAGCGGCCTGATGCGTCCACGGCCCCGTCGGCGACGGTGCCGTGGCGACCCCGATCGAGAAGTCCCACGGGTGCGGGGTGCTCGCCGTGTTGGTGACGGTGAAGTACATGACGTACCGCCCGTCGAGATACCGGACCTCCGGCGCCCACAGCAGGCTGCCGGGCGCGGCATACGGCGGCAGGTTGTCCTCCCCGAACGCGTCCCCCACGTACGTCCACTCCACGAGGTCGCTGGAGCGGGCGATGGGCAGCCGGTGGTGCCGGCCTTCCCCTTCCCGCAGCGGATCGGAGGTTCCGTAGGAGTACCAGTAGCCGTCGAGCCCTCGGATGACCGCCGGATCGGCGAAGGTGTCGGCGAAGTCGGCCGACACGGGGTTGGCGTACGAGGAGGAGGGACCGGAGAGTAAGGACAGGACCAGCGAGGCAACCGCTGCGATGCGCATGTATCAGCCCTTCAGCCCACTACGGGAGATGCCTTCGATGACGTAGCGCTGCGTCAGCGCGAACAGGATCAGCACCGGCACGCTGGCCAGCACGGCCCCCGCCATGATCACCGGATAGTCGATCGTGTACGCGCCCTGCAGGATGGACAGCCCGGGCGGCAAGGTGAAGTAGTCCGGGCTGAAGATCACGAAAATCGGCCAGATGAAGTCGTTCCAGTTGCTCAGGAAGCTCAGCACCGCGAGCGTGGCCAGGGCCGGCTTCGACAGCGGCAACGTGATCCGCAGGAAGATGTGCCAGTGGTTGGCCCCTTCCATGAGCGCGGCCTCGTCCAGCTCCCGGGGCAATCCCAGGAAGAACTGCCGCAGGAAGAACACCCCGAACGCCCCCGCCGCCCCCGGCACGATCAACGCGGTCAGGCTGTCGAGCCACCCCAGCGCGTCCACGATGAGGAACGCCGGAATGAGGAAGACGAACCCCGGCACCAGCAACGTCCCCACGATGACGCCGAACATCACCCGCTTGCCCCGGAACTCCAGCCGGGCCAGCGCGTACGCGGCCAGCGACGACACGACCAGCACGAGCAGCATCTGGCCGGTCGCGGCGATGAGGCTGTTGGCGAACCACCGCAGCACAGGCGTCTGCGTCGTGCCCTCGAAGAGAGTGCCGTAGGCCCGGGCGGTCGGCTCCGCCGGCCAGACCGTGGGCGGGACGCGGGTGGCCTCGGTCTGGCTCTTCAGCGAGGTGCCGAGCGCCCACAGCAGCGGCGCCACGAACACCACGGCCAGCGCGACCAGGACGGTGTACCGCCTCATGACCGCCCCCTGAACAGCCGGAAGTTGATCACACTGACGACGATCAGGGCGAGCGTGAGCACGTAGCTCATGGCCGAGGCGCTGCCCATTTTGTACTGGCCGAGGCCCTGGTCGAGGATGTACACGATCGCGGTCCTGGTCTCGCCGCCCGGTGCGCCCTGGGTGAGCAGGTACGACTGGCCGAACATGTTCGCCGAGGCCAGAACCGTCGTGGTGACCACGAACAACATGACCGGCCGCAGCCCGGGCAGCGTCACATGCCGGAACTCGGCCCACCGGCCGGCCCCGTCCACTTTGGCGGCGTCGTACAGCTCACGCGGAATGTCCTGCATGCCCGCCAGATAGATCACACCGTTGAACCCCAGCGTCCACCACACGGTGACGCCGACCAGCGCGACCCACCCCCACGGCAACGACGTCGTCCACGCGATGTCGGTGCCGAGCAGCCAGTCGACGAGTCCGAGGTTCGGATCGAGCAGCAGCCGCCACATGAGGCAGACGACGGCGACCCCCAGCACGTACGGCGCGAAGAACAGCCCGCGGAAGAACGTCCTGCCCCGGAAGGGCCGGTTGAGCAGCAGCGCGATCCCGAGCGGCAGCACGACCAGGAACGGCACGCTGAGTAGCGTGAACCAGCCGGTGGCCCGCATCGACATCCAGAAATCGGCGTAGACGGCCGACGACGGATCGAAGAGCGCGGTGTAGTTGTCCAGCCCCACGAACGGCCTGCCCTCGAGCAGGAAGTCCCAGTCGTGCAGGCTCACCCACACCCCGTAGATCGCCGGCGCCAGCACGAACACGCAGAACAACACCAGGTACGGGGCCAGGAACAGGTATGGAGTGGCCCGCCCCGACCAGGCGACCGGCGTCGCCGCCCTGGCCGTGGAGGCCTTCGCGGTGAGCGTGGTCATCAGGCGCCGTACTTCTTCCGGTTCTGTTCGAGGATCTTGTCCGCTTTGGCGGCCGCCTCGGTGAGCGCGTCCTTCGGGCTTTTCTTCAGCAGGATCGCCGCGTTGATGGCCTGGTCCACGACGGCGGAGGCGTCGCCGATGCCGGGCACGGACGGCAGGAAGTACAGGTTGTCGATCTGGGAGCCGATGGCCGCCTGCTCCTTGAGCGCCTGGAACTCGGCGCCGTCGCGGATGGACTTGCGCGCGGGCACCTGCCCCGCCTTGGCCCATTCGATGGAGTGTCCGCTGATCCAGTTGATGAAGACCTTGGCCGCGGTCAGCTTGTTCTGGTCGGGTTTGCGCTGCTTGAAGAGCACGAACTGGTGGGAGCCCGCCCAAGCGGCGGGCTTCGCGCCGATCTGGGGCAGCGGCGCCACGCCCCACTCCAGGTCCTTGACCGCGCGCAACGTGTTGATGGACCAGATGCCGTTCCAGTTGAAGGCGGCCTTGCCGTTCTGGAGGGCGATGAGGTCGGCGTCCTGCCCCACGTTCTTGGGGCTGTAGCCCTTGTTGACCAGCTCGACCAGCCAGGTCAGCGCCTGCACGCCGGGCTCCTCGGCGAAGCGGGAGACGCTGGCGTCGTCGGCGAACAACTGCCCGCCGTGCTGGTAGAGCAGGCTGCCGAACTGCATGTTGCCGGTGAACGGGAACGGCGTCGCCCAGTGCCCCTGGATGCCCGCCTTCTTCAGCGCTTCCAGCGCGGCCAGGTACTCCTCGCCGTTCTTGGGCGGGTTGTCCGGGTCGAGCCCGGCTTTGGACAGGACGGTCTTGTTGTAGAACATGCCGAGCGGGTGCACGTCGAGCGGGATGGAGTAGCGGGCGCCCTTGTAGACGCCGGCCTGCCAGACCGGCGGGGAGAAGTCGGCCTCGGTCAGGTTGAGCGACGTGGCGACGTCGTCGAGGGGCAGCACCACCTGGCGGGCGGCGTTGGTGGCGACGCTGTCCACGTGCATGATGCCGAGGTCGGGGCCCTGGCCGGCGGCGACCGCCGCGGGGACCTTCGCGTAGTAGTCCGCCCACTGGTAGACGTTCATGGTCACTTTGATGGCGGGGTGGGCGGCGTTGAACTGCTCGATCAGCCGCTTCATGAACGGGCCGTCGCCGCCGGTGAAGCCGTTCCAGAAGGCGAGGGAGACCGCCGGGCCCGTGTACGTGGTGGGGGCCGCCGTCGTCGCCGTCTGCTGAGGGGCCTGCCTCGGCCCGCCGCCCCCGCCGCAACCGGTGAGAACAAGGGCTCCGAGGCCGAGGCCGAGCGCCCGTCGCCGGGTGAGGTTGTCCAGGGACATCTGCATCACACTCCTGACCCATATGGTGATGCCTCGTTCTACATCGTTGTATCTAACGTTGTAAACAGCGCCGCCGGAGTTCGTTACAGCGTTGTAAATCACGCCCGGCGGCATCCCGGCCTCGGTCCGTTCGGCCCTTCGCCTGCTGGGCGGCCGGCTTCGCCGCCGACCCTGCCGGGCAGGCGTGCGCGCCCTGGCCGGAGATCTCAAGGCCGGCGCCGCCCGGCCGGCTCCGGTGGGTCCACGGTGTGCAGGGTGATGCCCTGGCCGCCTCGGCCCGGCTGGCCGGGCACGCGTGGTCCGGCGAGCGAGCGGCGGGGCAAGCGGCGCCCGGCGGCCGGTCGGCGCCTCCGGCTCGCGCGCACAGCAGGGTCAGCCCGCCTCTAACACGCCGTGAACAGCGCATCGCGAATGGGGGAGTGCCGGCGTCTCATCTCGCGGAGACGCCGGCGGGTCGGCTAGAGGGACGTGGTCTCGCGGACGAGGAGGCGGTGGGGGGCGCAGAGCTCCTGGGGCGGTGGCCCGGGGGTGCCGGCCAGGCGGGTGGCGAGGAGATCGACGGCGGACTCGGCGATGTGGGTCTTGTCCGGCGCGATCGTCGACAGGCTGGGCGTGGAGAAGCGCCCGTCCTCGATGTCGTCGAACCCGATCAGCGCCACGTCCTGGGGCACCCGCACCCCTCTGGACAGCAGCGTCCGCAGCGCGCCCAGCGCCAGCGTGTCGTTGAAGCAGAAGACCGCGTCGGGCGGCGAGCCCGAGTCGAGCAGCTGCGCCATCGCGGCCGCCCCGTCCGAGCGGTGGAAGTCGCGCACGTACGCCACCGCGTGCGCCGTCAGCGAGGCGTCGCCCAGCGCGCTCTGGAACCCGCGCAACCGCTGCTTGGACGTCATGGCCGAAGCCGAGCGCTGGGCCCCGATGGCCGCGACGCGGCGGCGGCCGAGCTCGATCAGGTGCGTCGTGGCCAGCCGCGCCGCCGCGATGTTGTCCACCGCGATGTGGTCGAGCCGCGAGCGGCCGACCCGCTCGCCGAGCAGGACCATCGGCGTCCGGTCCGACCTGGCCGACAGATCGGCCCGGGTGAGCGCGAGCGGGCTGAACAGCAGGCCGTCGATGAGCTGGGCCCTGATGCCCGACACCACCAGCAGCTCCTTGGCCCGCTCGCCCTGGGTCTGGTCGATGAGCACGGTCCACCCGTGCCGGTCGGCCGCCTCGATCACCCGGGTGGCGAGCTCCGCGAAGTAAGGGATGGACAGGTCGGGCACGGCCAGCGCGATCACGCCCGATCGCCCCTGGCGCAGGTTACGGGCCGACAGGTTGGGCCGGTAGGCCAGCTCGGCGATCGCCGCCTCGACCTTGGTGCGGGTGTCATGGCTGACGTGCGGGTAGCCGTTCACGACGTTGGAGACGGTCTTGACGGACACTCCGGCGTGCTCGGCGACGTCCTTCAGTCGTGGCCGCATGATCCCCCCTCCTGCCAGCTCGCGAAGCACTCTACAGCCAGATTTCCAACGATGGAACAATGAGCATTTACAACGTTGCATACGACGTTGTAGAAGTGGTGGAACCCACATGCGTGAGGAGCCGCCCTGTGAAGAACGCACGACTGACCCTTGATCCGGCCTTCGAGATCGCTCCCGTGAGCCGGCGGCTGTTCGGCTCATTCGTGGAGCACATGGGCCGCTGCGTCTACACCGGGATCTTCGAGCCGGGACACCCGCGCGCCGACGAGCACGGCTTCCGCACCGACGTCCTGGAGCTCACCCGCGAAATGGGCGTCAGTGTCGTGCGCTATCCGGGCGGCAACTTCGTCTCCGGCTACCGCTGGGAGGACGGCGTCGGCCCCGACCGGCCCACCCGGCTCGACCTCGCCTGGCGGCAGATCGAGACGAACCGCTTCGGGCTCAACGAGTTCATGGCCTGGACCAGGACGGCCGGGGTCGAGCCGATGATGGCCGTCAACCTCGGCACCAGGGGCATTCAGGAGGCCTGCGACCTGCTGGAGTACGCCAACCATCCGTCCGGCACGCACTGGTCGGACCTGCGTGTCAAGCACGGTGTCGCGGAGCCGTACGGGATCAAGCTCTGGTGTCTGGGCAACGAGATGGACGGACCCTGGCAGATCGGGCACAAGACCGCGGACGAGTACGGCCGGCTGGCCAACGAGACCGCCAGGGCCATGCGCATGGTGGATCCAGGGGTCGAGCTGGTGCTGTGCGGCAGTTCCAACAGCCACATGCCCACGTTCGGGGCGTGGGAGGCGACCGTGCTGGAGCACGCCTACGACGCGGTCGACTACCTCTCGCTGCACGCCTACTACGAGGAGAACGGCGACCTCGACAGCTTTCTCGCGGCGGCGGTCGACATGGACCGTTTCATCTCGTCGGTGATCGCGACCGCCGACCACGTCCGGGCCAAGCTGCGCAGGAGCAAGTCGATCAAGCTGTCGTTCGACGAGTGGAACGTCTGGAACCAGAGCCGCTACGAGGGCCGCGAGCAGGGCGACTTCGAGGAGTCGCCCGAGCTCATCGAGGACACCTTCACCGCGGCCGACGCCGTCGTGGTCGGTGACTTCCTCATCACGCTGCTGCGCCACGCCGACCGGGTGAGCGTGGCCTGTCAGGCGCAGCTGGCCAACATCATCGCGCCGATCCGCACCTCACCGGGAGGTCCGGCCTGGCGGCAGACGATCTTCCACCCGTTCGCGCTGACCGCCCGCCACGCGCGCGGCACCGTGCTGCGGGTGGAGCCGCGCTCGCCCCTGCTGGACACGTCCAGGTACGGCGAGGCGGCGCAGCTGTCCGCCGTCGCCACCGTCGACGAGGAGGGCGTGACGGTGATCGCGGTCAACAGGAGCGCCCACGAGGAGCTCGACCTGATCGCCGACCTGCGCTCCATCGGTCCCCTCCACGTGGCGGAGACGCACCTGCTGGCGGCCGGCGACGACCCGCATGCGACGGATGCGGCCGTCGTGCCCCTCGCCAACGTACGGCTCGACGGGGGAGAGCTGCGGGCCCTGCTCCCGGCCGCGTCCTGGAGCCTGATCCGTCTCACCTTCCCCAGGGACTGAGCCCTGCGGGTGCGGCGCGTGGTGGGCGGCGGGATCACGCTCACTCGCGCTTGGAGTACGCCCTGGACGATCGTCCGCGGCCCCCGGTCCCAGCCCTGGTCCGCGCCTCGCGGGCGGCTGACCTGGTGGTGGTGGGGACACGCGGACTGTGCGGGTTCGCCGGGCTGGTGCTCGGCTCGGTCAGCCATGGCCTCCTGCATCGCGCACGCTGCCCGGTGGCCGTGGTGCGTAGGGGATCAATCCGGACAACCCCGTGAACCGCCCTAGCATGCCCTCTGATCAGCGCAGCAGGTCGTCCAGACGCAGGCGCTTCAGCTCGGGGTCGTCCCGGTCGGGCAGCCGGGACAGCAGCTCCTCCGTGGGCACGATGCCCAGCGGCCGGGCGGCGTCCAGCTCGGCGGCGATCAGCTTCGCCACCCGCCTGCCGTCCTTGGGCACCAGATCGGTGGAGTTCCAGGCCCGGATGATCGCCTCACTCCTGAACGCCCGCATCGAGTCGAGATTGCCTCGCAGTCCTTCTTCGGCGGCCCGCCGGACAAGCGCGTCCAGCTCCGGCGTGAAGGGATCGTCCCGCTCCTCCCTGCACTCGATCCGCAGCAGCAGATGATCCATCTTCAGCGGCTCACCTCCCGCCCGCAACCGCCCGTCCACGATGCTCAACGGCCCAGGGGGAAGCGGAGCGTCGAGTACGGCGAGATGCCCCGCCTGCACCGGCCGCCCGCCTCCGCCCGGAGCCACCATGCTCCAGTGCACGCCCAGCTGCGGCTGGTCGCCTGTGGCCTCCAGCACCGCGTCCAGCCCTTCCGACATCTTCCCCGCGATGGTGGCGGCCGTGGCCAGCGGCGGTCCGATCAGCCCCGCGAAAGCGCCGAGCACCTGCACGGCGGCCCCCAGCGGCCCCTGCTGCGACGCCTGGTAGAGGGCGGCGGTCACGGTCACCACACCCCCGTTGTACGGCACCAGCGGGGAGACCTGCTGGTCGAGGTGCACGCCCGGCGTGGACCAGCTAGGGGCGGTGACGGTGGTGAAGCTGACCGGCTCGGCGCCGAGGAAGCTCAGGGTGACGCCGCCGTGCAGGGCCGGATAGTGCTCGTTGCCCCACGTCCTGCGCTGGGCGAGGAACCCTTCGACGAGCCAGACGCGGATGTAACCCTCGCGGGGCAGCAGCGGGGCGGAGCCGGGCTCGGGGATGAACTCCAGGTGCATGTGCTCGGCCTCGGCCCGGAACCACTCGGCCACGCGCTTCATTGGTCATCTCCTCGATGGGACGGCAGGAAAAGGATCACGTCGCATTGCGCCTTGCGGTCGCCGCCTGCTCTGGCGACGATTCGGCGGATGCGTAGCTGAAGCGTGAGCAGACGTTCGGGACACAGGCGAAGATCGTCGCCGTAGGGCCAGTCGGAGCAGAGCGTCACCACTTCCCGAGCGTGCGCGTCGGGGAGCGGCGGCACGATGAGGACGCCCGGGCTGCCGGCTTCGCACAAGCTCCTGGCCATGCGGGCGAAACCGCGCCGTGTCTCGTCCGCCAGCGGACTCGCATGGTCATCGGTGGGCTCCGCCTGGAGGACGAAGATCCGGTTGGGGTCGCCGGGGGCGAACATCATACTGCTCCTGCCCCTCTTGACGTCCATCTCCGTTCGCAGTCGGATGCCGTCTGTGGTTTCCACCGGGGTACCGACGACGTGCATGACCGACCTGCCCCGGCGGACCCATCGCTTGAGGTGCGGAGGGCCGGCATAGTCGCTGGCCTCGGGCGAGAGGGTGATGGGCCCGACCGCGAGAACGTGCCTGAACGTCGCCGGCAGACGGCGGAATCTGCGCGCGCCGAACAGGGAGAACTCCAGGGGACGGTCGTCCAGCACGAGGACATCGGAGCTGAGCTTCAGGCGGATCGCTGAGATCGGCCACGTCGGAAGTCCCCACTCGCGCGGCTTCCTGCCGGCCGCATTCACCGCCTTCGTCCCCCAGGCCGGTCCCCAGCTGGTGCGTGTCAGCCGCCTGCGCCCCTTGTACGCTTTGTCGTTTTCCACGTACATCGTCACGTTGCCGGTGAGGCCTGCCGTCCACACGAGCTGGGCGGCGGGCACGAGCAGCGCGGCTCCGGGAATGAGCCAGAGCCACCACGGGAACTCCGAGGAAGGGGACGGCGCGGCCGTGCGCGAAGGACCGGTCGCGGGGCTGCTCGGCGTCGCGGAGCCTGGATTCGACGAGGTCACCGACGGCGAGACCGGGACGCTGGGGTCCGAGGACGACGGCGCGGACGTATTGACAGTGGCTGTCGGGGTCACCTGCGACTGACTGGGGCCAAACGACGGACCGAGGAAGAACACCAAGGCGATCCCGGCCGCCACCAGCGCCGCCACCGTGGTCGCCACCATGACGGAGCGCTTCACCCCCGTCGGGGCCGAACCGGCTTGCGGCACGGTCCCGGTTTCCGAAACTCGCTCTGACACCCACTCGGCGGGCGATGCCGTGGGAGAGGAGTCGGCGGGAGTCTGCGGCGGCGCGGACGGGGTGAGAGTGAGTTCGGGCAGTGTGCGGACGGAAGACGCGGTGCCCATGTCACGCAGAGCGGCCTTCCTGAGCTCCCAGCCCTCGCTGAGCCTGTGGTCTTCGTCGTCGGGCAGTGGCGGCGGGTCAGGCACCATCGCCCGCCGCGCGGCGATCCTGGCGAGGACCCGCGCCTGCCAACTCCTGACGGGATCGGTTTTGAGGTCCTCGGCGGCTTCGAGCAGGCGGAGGTGCGCCTGGGCGGGGAAGCGCAGTGCGAGGACCTCGGCCTCCTCCAGCGAGGCGACGCCCCGCGCCCAGGGCAGGTGGCGGACGAGCCACGCAGGCTCTGTCTTCGGCAGTGGTTTGTTGCCGAAGAACGCGATGAGCTCGGCCAGGCTGCGCTCGTACAGCTCCCTCGGTATGCCGGGTTCGGGGTTCGTGGTCGCCGGGCGCGCCCGCCGGCGGGAGTCGTTCTCGGACAGGCTCGCGACGTCCTGGCATTGCCACCAGCCGTGCCATGAGCCCGCCTCCTCCGGCGAGCCGGGCCGCTCGCCTGTCACGAGTGTGAGCGTGATCCAGGCCTCGGCCCGGCACCGGGGCGACCCGTGCCGTGCCAGGTCCCTGATGACCGGGTAGTGGCGCAGGTCGCGGTCCCTGCGGCACAGCCGGAGGAGGGCGAGCTGGCACTGCTCGACGGTGTCCGGGTCGTCCGCGGCCGCGATGGCCCTTTCCAGGCGGGTGCGCAGCTGGGACGCCGCGAGGTCGAAGTCGCCGTAGGTGACGCACGCGTCGGCGTGCGTCACCACCAGCGGTGGCACCTGACGGTGCGCCCAGCTCGTGGGCGGGGCAATGGTGCCGAGGCTCAAGACCCTCGACTTGATGAGGTTGAAGTATTTGGGCGGCAGCCCATACGCCGAGCGGAAGGCCAGCAGGGCGAGCGAGGCCAGCCGCTCTTGGTCGGCGGACAAGGTTTGGTGCTCGCCGAGCTCTTGGTCCAGCAACCGCAACAGCGTCGAGTAGTCCCGCAGCAGCGGCCCGTCCGTCGTGCAGGCGACGAGCAGCCGGGCGAGGTCCACGAACGCCTCCGCGGAGACGGGCGCCACCCAATCGGCCCACGGACGGGGCGCAGGCGGGGACCCTGCCGGCAGGAAGCGGACCGGGTCCGGTTCCTGCCGACGGGGCGCAGGTGGGGACCCTGCCGGCAGGTAGGGGTCCGGCTCCGGTTCCTGCTGTCGTAGCGCGACCAGGGCGGCCATCGCTCCGGCCACAGCCTGAGTCCCCGGGTCGTCGGTCAGATCCGCGATCATCGCCACGTCGCCGCACTTCAGCCCGTCCACCGAATCACGGAGCAGCCAGCTGTTCACAGCTGCCAGCAGCGCTCCCGCCGAAGCACTGCCGGAGGACAGGATGTCGATGAGATGAACGGGGAAGTCGATGTGCTGGGAGTCGCCGGCTGCGACCCGCCCGAGCGCCCCCCGGTGAAACAACCTGAGTACGTCGGGCGGCTCGCCGCCCGACGCCTCCGGCATCGGCTCCCACGGGGGCGGGACGACGAGGGCCTGGACCAAATGCCACAGCCCCGCGACGCCGCCTCCCCCGGTGTGCACCCGCGTGGCCGCCTGCGTCGCGATCACCGAGGCCTGCAACTCGCCCGCGGCCTCGGCCTCGGTGAGCTCGGCGGCGGCACGTGCGGTCACCTGCTCGGCCCAGCCCCACGCGCCCGCGGCCACCACGCGATCCTCCACCCGCTCCCAGAGGGCGATCGCCTCCTCCACGGAAGACATGCGCAGGGCGGTGAGCACGGTGTGCGCGGGCACGTCCTCGATCGAGCTCACCGCCTCCAGCGCGGCCCGAGCCGCGCGGCCGATGCGCTCCCGGTGCACGGGGAAACGTGTGGGGTCGGCGACGGTCACGGCCCGCAGCCGCTCCCGCAGGTTCTCCTCCAGCTCCACCACGGCGGGCCGGCCGTCGGCCGCGTACGCGCTCACCCGCGTCCACTCCTGTCCCCCCAGCACGGTGATCACCGCGTCGGCGTCCACGCCGAGCCGCGTGAGCTCCTCGCGTCCCAGGATCCCCTCCAGCCGCCCGAGCTCGGCGGCCACCCCGAGGCAGCGTACGACGGCGGGGTCGCGCAGGCGGCCGATGATGCGCTGCTCGATGTAGGGGTCACCCGGCGCGGAACGCAGCACCTCCGGGTCGAGCGTGGGTTCGCTCAGCACCCAGTCCGCGTAGGCGGCCAGGTCGAAGGGGTTGTACTCGTCGGCGGAGCGCGCACGTTCCATGACGGCCTCGACGTGACGATCGGGGACGCCACGGGCGGCGAGGTACGAGTGCGCCTCCTCCGGGGTGAAGCCGCCCACGTGGATGACACGCAGGTAAGGGCGCGGCCGCAGCAGCGGGCCCGCCGGGCCGCCCGGCGGTGGCGGCACCAGCCAGCGCCGCCCGGCGAACAGCACGCGCATGCTGGGCACGCGCGCGTGCAGGTCCTCCAGCAGCTCGAACGTCATGTCGATGCCGGGAGCGGGCTCGCCGGGAGGGTAGAGCTTGGCCAGCTCCTCGCAGGTGTCGAGGATCAGCAGCACCGGCTTGTCGAGGCCGATGAGCAGCTCGGCGAAGGCGGCCACCATCCTGCCCTTCGCCTCGGCCACGAGCCGGGAGAGCCGCTCGGACCTGGCCATCTCCTCGTGCAGGGCGTCCACCGTGTCGAGGAAGCGCCGGTAGGCGTACTCCGCCCGCCGGGTCTCGACGAAGCCGAGCAGGTCCACGGTCAGCGCGAGGAACATCTCGCCCGGCCGGTCCTCCGGATAACGGGGATCGAGGTGGTCGAAGTCGACCCGCCCGACGATCCTTCCCTCGAAAGGGCGCGGGCTCGAGGCAGCGCCGGGCTGGTCAACGGCCGCTGAGGCGCCGATGCTGCGGATGAGCATGGTCTTGCCCGCGCCGCCGCGCCCGAGCAGGTGCGAGGCCCACTGATCGTCGCCCGTGCCGAGCAGTTCGAGTTCCAGCCCTGGACGCCGCTGGAAGTGGCGCAGGTAATGGGCGTCCTCGGCCTGCCGATTGGCCCTGCCCAGCCGCCATTCCGCCCGCCTGGACGCGCCGGCCAGAGGCTCGCCCAGCACCTCGCCGAGGGCGCGGGCGGTGGCGACCAGGCGCGCCGCCTCCGGCAGCCGTTCGTCCGACATCAACGAGGACACCCTGCGGAGCAGCGTCAGCCCGGAGGGATCCTCGTGGAAGGCGGTCACCGCGTGCCGCCAGTTCGCGAGGAGCTCCGCGTCCGCCTGCGACAGTGCGGGGTGGTACACGGTGAGCATGTGGAGCAGGTCCTCGACCGTCTCCGTGAGCACGAGTGCGTGGTGGTCTCTGAGATAGGCGCCCAGCTCCGGGCGCACGCTCTCCCGGACCCAGAACGTACGTTCCTCCACGCCGTCGGCGTTGAGCACCGTGGTGCTCTCGATCAGGTCCGAGTCGGCGACGGGCTCGAACTCCAGCGCCCGCGACACCGCCGCCGTCCACTGCGGCAGCAGCGCCAGCCGGGCCAGCCACTCCGGCGGGTACCGCTCGAACCTGCGCTCCCGCAGCCGGTCGAGAAGCTGCTCGTCCAGCCCGCTCACGACGTGATCCGGTGCTTCTCGGCGTAGGCGCGCCAGGCGCCCTCGTCGTCGTGGGCGGTGAAGTGCTTCCAATCGGCCAGCAACTCGACCACGAAGTAGAGGGTGTCGGCCACCCCGGCGGGCTGGCCGCGTAAGTGTTTGCTGAAGGTCAGCCGCAGTGTGTCCCTGTCGTGGCCGGGAGCCGCCACCCACGTCTTCCTGTAGCGGTCGTCCGGGTGCCACGGGTGCAGCAGAACCCACTGGTAGCCGAGCGCCGCCTCGTCGTCGGGCAGCGCTTGCAGGGGCTGGAAGCGGTAGGCGCTCATGCCGGAGCGTTCGGACTTGAAGGCACGCAGGGGCACGCACTGGTCCAGGGCGGCGGTGGCGATGAGGGGGGCGGGGGAGGAAGGGGTTCCGAGGCCGTTGGGCGTGAGCAGGTCGAGCAGGCCGGGCGGTTCGGACTCGATCCAGCCGAGCGCGCCGCGCCAGTGGTGCAGGGCCTCGCCCAGGACGACGGCGCGCGTGTGCGGGCCGAACGGCGGCCCGAGCGCGGACGCCGCCCGGGCGGCGAAGGTTTCCAGGTCGAGAGCCAGCAACTCTCTGACGTCGTCGGGGGCCAGAGGAGCGTCCTCTTCGAGGAACGCGCCGATGGCCTTGCGCAGCGCCTGCCGTACGACCGGCTGGGGTTTGCCGGCGGGAGGCGTCGCCTCCACGGTTTCCAGGGGAGGGGCGTCCATGCCCAGCCGCTCGCACGCGGTCACCATCGCCTTGAGCACCGCTCCGACGGCCTGCCGGAGGGAACGGGGCGCGGTGTGCTCGGTGTGCGGGGCGAGCAGCAGCGGCAGGTGCCCCGCGTGCAGCAGCCTGAAGCCGATCTCGCGCAGCAGCCGGGTGGCGCCCAGCCGGGAGAAGCCGCCTTCGGTGCAGGCGGCCAGCAGCGCGCGGCGGCCGGTGAACAGCGCGTCCACCTCCTCGAAGATGGCGCGGCGGCCGATGTAGACGGGCTGCTGGGCCAGGTCGAGCTGGCGGGCCATGTGCAGGACCGCGCGGGCGGGGGCCGGATCCACGGGGCGGAAGTTCGCGGGCAGCGCGGCGGCGGTGAACACGGTGGGCCGGGCCCAGTCGTTCCTGTCGGCCGGGTCCTGCTCGCCGACCAGCGCCGCCCTGCGGCCGTGCGCCGCGGCCTCGGCCACGGCCTCGCCGTTCAGCAGGGCTCGCATCATGCGCTTGGAGAACAGGCGGCAGGCGGGCTCCGCCACCTCGCCGTCCATCGCGACCACGATCGGGACCCCGGCCTTGATCAGTGAGGCGGCGAGCGAGGCGGGGCTGAGGCGGGCGGTGTGGCAGACGCTCAGCACCACGGCCAGCGGCCGGTGCGCGCCCGGGAGCATGGCCTGCACGAGCCGGTGCGGTGTGACCAGGGTGCCGGACAACTCGACCAGCAGGCCGCCGTCCTCGTCCAGCGTGCCGTGGGCCACCAGGTGGATGAGGTCGGGACGGAACCCCTCGCAGCGCTGGGCCAGCGTCTCCGTCGTCAGTTCGTCGGCCACCCGGGCCAGCGCCAGCCCATCGGACTCGCACTCGCGCAGCAGGCCCAGGAACATGGAGCCGGGCAGGATCACCTGGTCGGTCAGCTCGGCGCCGGAGGCGAACAGCACCCTGGGCGCCCCCGCCACCGGGGCGGGCGGCGCGGTCTCGGACGCGACGAGTCTGGTGACGGCCACGAGCAGGCCGAGATTCGCGCCAAGGGGACGCTCGCCGTCGTGCATCGCCTCCCACATGTGCTCGTGCAGCTCAACCGGCAGGTCGAGGGCCAGCTCGATCCCACGCCGCTGCCTGACCTCCGGCTGGTCGAGCAGCTCGGTCCACAGCGGGCCCAGCAGAGCGGCGAACAGCGCCTGCCCGTACTCCCGGGCGGGCAGGCCGGGGCCGGGCAGCTCGCCGAGCGGGCGGTCGCCGACGGGCGTGCTGACCGTGCCACCGGAGATCGTGATCACGGCGCGGGGCAGCGTCATGGCGGCACCACCCGCGCGGCGAGGCGGTCGGCGAGCGCGGCGATCTCGGGTGCGGCGGGCGCGCTTCCCATCGTGCCGGGTGGGCCGCAGCGGGGCAGGTGAGCGATCAGGTTCTCGTGGGTGCGCCGCGGGTCGGCGGCGTGCCCGGCCACCCCGGCGGCGATCATCGTACGGGCGGCCGCCCTGGAGCCGACCTTGGTGATCGTCGGCTTGTGCGTGGCCAGGCTCGAGGCCCACACGGCCGCCAGCCGCTCGTCGAGACCCCGGCAGAGCTCGGCCAGGGGATGTCCGTCCACGTCGAGCGAGAGTATCGAGGACACAACCTTTGATACCCCGCTTTCGCCGGTTTCCCCAGGGGCCCGGCCCGCGATCAGGGCCAGCCGGGTGGCAAGCGGCGGATAGTACGGGCTGGAGAAGATGACGCCGTGCTGGAGCTCCTCCACCATCCACGCGGCTGCCGGGCCGACCATGAGCGCCGAGTACACGTCGGCGAAGATCTCGTCCGCCCAGTCCGACCACTCTCCCACGGCGATCTTCACCTGACGCGCGAGGGACGGCGTGAGGTCGCGCATCACGAGGTGGCCGGTCTCGTGCGCGGCCACCACCAGCCACCACGCCTCCCGCACCGCCCACGCGGGCAGCGAGATGACCGGGATCGGCAGCTCGGTGATCAGCTCGGCCACCACGGAATCCACGGGCGCGCGCAGGTCCTCGGGCACCGAGCGGCGCGGCGTGGCCGAGGCGTCGAACAGCGGGTCGAGATAGGGAAGCGGCCCCGCCGGTGGCCGCCTGCCGAGCGCTTCGAACGGCTGCCACCAGCAGCTGCGCACCACCTCGTCAGCCGCGGCCAAGGCAGGGCCGCGCACCGGATCGGCTCGCTGGTCGTATTTGGGCGCGTACCACTCGAACAGCCGCTTGACCGTCACCAGCGAACGGTCGAGCGCCGCGCATCGCGCGTAGACCTCCTGTGAGGACGGCAGCTGCGCGGCGGCGAGGAGGGAGTCGCGGACGCGGCGCAACATGCCGTTCAGGACCTGGTCGAGTACGCCGAAGTGATGGGCGAAACGGCCCAGCGCGCGGTCGGCGGAGCGATCGGCGAGCCAGGCGGCGATCTCTTCGCGCAGGAGGTCGGCGGCGCCTACGGACCGGTCCACACGCTGCTGCACGCGCACGCAAAGGAAGATACGTGGCGCCTTGATGATCTTCTAGGGAAACGTATACCTGTGACCCGGTCGTGACTGCCGCGGGGCTGGTTTCAGGGCTGTTCCGCTGTCGGGGCGTTGAGCGATGAGGTGGGGACCGCCAGGACGGTGCCGACAAGGGCGGCCATGATCAGGGAGGCGAGGCCGAGCACGGCGAGGGAGGCGGCGAGCCCGCCGGTGACCGCGGTCAGAGCGGCGACCAGCAGGGGAGAGACGAACTCTCCGAGGAACAGGGCGCCGGTCCACAGCCCGGTGCCCCGGCCGCGCTGCGCGAACGGCAGCCTGTTGACCGCCCAGGTGAGCAGGGTCGGCAGCAGCAGGCCGGTGGCCGCGCCGGTGAGCACGGCGCCCGCCACGATCGGGGGAACGGATCCGGCCGCGAAGATCAGCAGCAGGCCGAGGCCGGACGTGGCGAACTCCGCGATGAGCAGCACGCGCGGGCCGCGGCTCGCGACCTTGGTGAACAGGCCGGCCCCGATGGCGGTCGCGAGCGACATGACTGCGGTGATGCCGCCGATGGCGGCCGGGTCGGAAACGCCTGCTGCGTTGAGGACATAGGACAGTTGCACGATCAGGGTGTAGAAGACGATGCCTCCGCCGATGGTGACCAGCGAGGGGACGCCAGGTCGCGCCAGGGCCACGGTTGCCGTTCCTCGTGGTGGCGGCGATGGTGGCGACGAGGGCTGCAGGCCCAGGTAGCGGACGCGCCGGGGACCGGACCAGTAGTCGGCGATCAGGGTGGTGCAGCGGGTCATGATGGCCGCTTCGCAGATGCCCACCAGCACCCGACATTTCCGACGCCATGCGCGGACAAGACTGGTCAAAGGAACTTTGACCGTACGCAGTGTCGTCTTCCGCGACCAACAAGGGAAGTGATAGCGGTGAGCTAGCGGGACACCAGAAAGGATCGAGTGTCGCTTTCCAGTCGCCTTTCTGTCCAGGCGATCCTGACCTTGACGGCGGGACTCTTGTCGCTGATGGCTCTCAGCGCCGTCGGAATCGTCGCGGCCCTCGCCATTCGCGTCGACGTCGAACAGCGGATCTTCGAAGACACCGAGCGCGCGGCCGTCGACTGGATCGGAGCGATGAACGAGCCACGGCCTCACCCCCCGGTCACCGCCTCGGACGTCGACCTGATCCAGTTGGTCAACTCCTCCGGCAACGTGGTGTCGGCCAGCAGAGCGGCGGCAGGGCGCCCGGCGCTGAGCGAATACTGGCCGTCGTCCGACGATCGTATTCAGCATCGCATCGAGTGTGCCGCTGAGCAGTGCGTGATGTTCACCGCCGTCCGGCCCTCGCCGCAGGAGGAGCAACTGTTGTGGGGCGGCGAATCCCACATCGTGTACGCCGGCCGCACCCAACCCCCGATCCTGGCCACCCATATGCTGGAGCTTCTCCTCGGCGCCGGCGTCCTGACGGGCAGCGTGCTGTTCGCGGGGTCGGCCTGGATCCTGGTCGGGCTGGCGTTGCGCCCCGTTGAGGCGATACGGCGGCAGATCGCCCAGGTCACCGTGACCGACTTGAGCATGCGCATCCCGGAACCGTCCGGGCGGGACGCGATCGCGCTGCTGGCCCGCACGGCCAATGAGACACTGTCGCGGTTGCAGGAAGCGGTCGACCATCAGCGGCACTTCGCCTCGATGGTGACGCACGA
The DNA here is from genome assembly GCF_004011505.1 of Nonomuraea polychroma. Taxonomy (NCBI): domain Bacteria; kingdom Bacillati; phylum Actinomycetota; class Actinomycetes; order Streptosporangiales; family Streptosporangiaceae; genus Nonomuraea; species Nonomuraea polychroma. The sequence continues at coordinate 5,686,633 of NZ_SAUN01000001.1, read as the reverse complement.
ACTGCGCACACCGCTCACCGGCCTGCGTGCCCAGCTGGAAGAGGCCTTGCTGTATTCCGACGTGGATCCGCGCCTGGCCGTTGAAGATGCGCTGTCCACGCTGGACCGTTGCCAGCTGATCATTGACGAGATGCTGGCGCTGACCCGCCTGCGCACCTCGCCGCACGAGCCCCAGCGGGTGGATCTCACTGCTTTGGTGGAGGAGGAGGCAGCGCAACGGGACCCGAAGGTGCCGATCCACGTCCACGCCGACGAAACCGTGGAGGTGTGCGGCAACCCCGTCCAGCTCGCCGAGGTGGTGGTGAACCTGCTCGTCAACGCCCAGCGTCACGCGCACACGTGCGTGGACGTCAGCGTGGCGGGCGCGGACGGGCAGGCGACGGTCAGCGTGCTCGACGACGGCGCCGGCATCGACCCGGCCGACCGCGAGCGGGTCTTCACCCCCTTCGTCCGCTTGAGCGCGGGACGCCAGCGCGATCCGCAAGGCAGCGGGCTCGGTCTCGCCATCTCCCGGGCCATCGCTCAAGCGCATCAAGGCACGCTGACCGTGGAGGACTCGCCGCGGGGCGCCAAGTTCGTCCTGCGCCTGCCGCTGGCGTCGGCCGAGCGGCGGCCCGGCGGCGACCGGCAGGAGGGCCGAGCGCCGCCGCGACCAGTTTGAGAGCGTCAGACGCGCTTCCAGAGGGCGGCCACGTTGGGCGGCTCCCAGCCGGGCAGCGCCGTGTGCGCTTGCACGCACTCGTAGGCCAGCCCGCCGTACGTCACTCGGTCACCCACCCGGTAGGCGGTGCCCGCGCTCCACGTGCCACCGGGCTGCGTGGGCGTGGGGCTCGAGGTGGGGGTGGGCGTCGGGGTCGGGGTCGGGGTCGGTGTGGGGGTGGGCGTCGGGGTGCCACCCCCGCCGAAGTCCACGTCCGAGCAGGTGTAGAAGGCCTCGTTGCTGCCCACCACCCGCTGCCAGATCGAGTAGAGGATGTGCCGGCCGCTGCGCTGCGGCAGGTTGATCGTCCAGTTGGTGAACGTGGTCGGGTTCTGGCCGTTGAACGTCCTGATGTGGACCAGGTCGGACCATCTGAGGGGCATGGTCGGGTTCCAGCCCTCGCGGGTGATGTAGAACTCGAAGTTGCTGTTGGCGTGCGGCGCGGAGGCGTGGTATGTCAGCGTGAAGCTGCCGGGCCGCACCTGGGTCGCCGGCCAGTCGGCCCGCTGCAGGTCCAGCCCGCGATACTTGTCGCGCCCCGCGCTGCAGAGCTTGCCGTCGGGGATGAGCTCGCGATGCCGTCCGCCTGCTTCCAGCAGGGAGACCTCGTTCCAGTCGTAGAAGGCCTGCGGGCCAGCGGCTGCCACGGCGGCCTTGCAGGCGGCCGACTTGGGCGTCTCCGGTCCTTCGTTCTTGCAGACGTAGACGCGGCTGGGCGGGTTGGACATCGTGCCGTGGGCGTTGGCCGCGGAGGCGGGCAGCAGGGCCAGCACTCCGGAGGCCGCGACCGCGGCGGTGATCGTGCTCTTGCGCACCTCGTAACTCCCTGGGTGAATAACTCTTAGGAAAGTTTCCTAAGAATTAGCGCGATGGTCGCATGCGCGAGTTCACTCCGCAAGACCCAAGTCAAGGCATGAGTCAGAGCCGTGCCCCATCACGGGGCACGGCGGAAGCGGGATGAAGTCAGCCGCAGATCGCCGGGGGAGTGGCCTGCGGCCGGCCGGACGTGCGGACGGGCACCCGCACGGGGCGGACGATGATGGAGCCCTGCGTCCACGGCACGTCTTCGGCGGGCTCGGTGAGCGCGAGATCGGGGAGTCGCTCGACGAGCACGCCGAGGATCTCCTGCAGCTCCATCCTGGCCAGGTTCGCGCCCAGGCAGTAGTGCGGGCCGCGGCCGAACGCCAGATGGTGCTGCGTCGTCTCGCGCCGCACGTCCATGACGTCAGGATCGGGGAAGACCGACGGGTCGAGGTTCGCGCCGGCGAAGGAGGCGATCACACCCTCGCCCTTGCGTACGACGCCCGACGGCAACTCCACGTCCTCGGTGGCCACCCGGATGAGCGGGCTGTCACCGGGCTGCTCCAGCCGCAGCAATTCCTCGACCACGATCGGGATCAGCCCCGGCTCGGTCACCAGCCGCTCGTAGCCCTCCCGGGGGTCGAGCAGCCGGAGCATCGACCTGGCCAGGACGGATCCGGTGGTCTCATGCCCGGCCAGGACCAGGCCGAGCGTGTTGCGCACCAGCTCGTCCTCGGTCAGCCGGTCCTCGCCGTCGCGGGCGTGGATCATCGTGGCCAGCAGCCCGTCGCCGGGGTGCTCGCGATGGGCGGCGATCAGCTCGGCGATGTAGCCGTAGAACTCCATCGCCGCGGCGAGCTTCTCCTCCTCCGTCAGGCTGGAGGTGGACAATATCGCGTCCGACCAGGCGCGCACGCGTACGGCGTCGACCCCCGGCACACCCAGAACGTCGCAGATGATCTGCACGGGCAGCGGGAACGCGAGGTCGCGCAGGAGGTCGAACTCCTCGGGCAGCGCGTCGATGAGCTCGGCAGCCAGCGTACGCAGCCGCGGTCGCCAGCCGTTGACCTGCCGCGGCGTGAACACTCCGGACAGCAGCCTGCGCTGCCGGGTGTGGTCGGGCGGGTCCATGCTGCTGAGGCCGGGCGCCTCGGCGATGGTGAAGCCGGGAAACATCCTGGGTGAGCCGGGGCGGCTGAGGTCCCGGCTGAAGCGCGGGTCGCTCATCACGGCGGCCGCGTCCTGGTAGGTCGTGGTGAGGTACACCGTGTCGCCGCTGGGCAGCCGCACCTTCCCCAGAGGCTCCTGCTCGCGCCGCTTCGCGTACGTCTCCGCCGGGACACCCCGTGGACCGGGCATGAACGGATATTGCTCAAGTTCGGCCATGATTCGGACGGTATACACCGGAGCGGCATCACGATAGAGGCCAGGCCCGGATGCGCTTTATGAGTAAGCGGTGACTCTGGGTGTTTTGTCACGCCCCTTCCTTCGCGCTTCATCGGCGCTGGACTTGCGCTAACCCGCCTCCCGAGAGGGTGAAAGCGAACTTTCCCCCATATGCCGAATATCTCGGGAGTTGATGATGCACCACAGGGTTCCGGTCCGCGCCGCCCTCGTCGCCAGCGCCGCCATTCTCGCCGCCGCCACCGGCGCCGGCCCCGCGGTGGCCGGCGTCCAGCCGGCCCACCACGCCGCGATCCAGCACGTCCAGCCCACCGGCGCGGGCAAGCCGTCCAAGGCGCAGATCGCGGCGCTCTTCGACAAGTGGAACGCCGCCCTCGCCGGCGGCGACCCCCGGAAGGTGGCCGCCCTGTACGCGCCGGACGCCGTCCTGCTCCCCACCGCCTCGCCCAAGATCCGCACCAACCGCGCGCAGATCGCGGACTACTTCGAGCACTTCCTGCAGAAGAAGCCGACGGGCAAGAAGATCCGTACCATCGTCAGCCTTCTGGACGCGGACACGGCGCTCGACACCGGCGTGTACCGCTTCACCCTCACGGACAAGGACGGCAAGAAGACGTCGCTCGACGCGCGCTACACCTACCTGTACGAGAAGCGCGGCGGCACGTGGCTGATCGTCAACCACCACTCCTCGGTGCTGCCGCCCGAAGGGTGATCCGCACGCACAGACCGCCGCCGGGAGCGTCGCGCAGGGCGACGCTCCCGCCGTCGTCCGTCACCAGCTGCTTGACGATGGCCAGGCCCAGGCCGGAGCCCGATCGTCCGGTGAGCCCCCGGCCGCGCCAGAACCGGTCGAAGGCGCGTGCCTTCTCCGCGGGCGGCATGCCCGGTCCCTCGTCGAGGACGTCGAGCACGACCACGTCACCCTGTGGCTCGACCAGCACCGTGATCGTGCCGCCGTCCGGGGAGACCTCAAGGGCGTTGGACAGGACGTTGTCCAGAACCTGGTCGAGGTGTCCGGAGCTGGCCATGACCAGCGGGCGGGAATCGAGAGCCCCGGCGGCCGTGAAGCGGATGCCCCTCTCCTCGCCCGCGACGCGCCAGACGGCCAGGCGCTCCTCGACGATCTCGGCCAGCGGCAGCGGCTCGGCGGCGGCCACCTCGACCTCCGCTCTCGCCAGCACCAGCAGGCCGCTGACCAGGCGGCTCATGCGGACGACCTCCGCGGTCGCCTGCTCGACGTCCTCCCGGACGTACTCGTCCTCGACGCCGTCGGCGATGTTGTCCAGAGACAGCCGGAGCGCGGTGAGCGGCGTGCGCAGCTGGTGGGAGGCGTCGGCGACGAAGATCCGCTGGGCCGCGATCAGCGTCTCCAGCCGCTCCGCCCCGGAGTTGAGTGTCCTGGCGAGCGTCTGCGTCTCGGGCGGGCCCGTGACGGGCGAGCGGGCGGTGAGGTCGCCGTCGCTGAACCTGCTGGCCATCTCGCGCAGCTCGCGCAGCGGCCGGGTGAGCCGCCGGGCGGCGAGCGCCCCCAGCGCCGCCGCCACGCCCACCACCCCGACGGCCAGCACCGCGCGGAAGCCCCAGATCTGCCACAGCCGGCCGTTGAGCTCGCCGGTCGGATAGCTGATCCGCACGGCGCCGGCGATCCGCCGGTCGGCGGCCCGGGCAGGCACCGTGACCAGCAACGACGGGCCCCACCGGACGCTGCTGCCGCCCTCCAGGGCTCGGGTGAAGTCCGCGTCGCCTGCGGCCCGGGGCAACGGCAACGGCGGCACCGCCTCCCGGCGCGCGGAGATCACCTCCACCCGGCCCGGTGTCTCCAGCTGGTACGCCTCCGCCATGCGGGCGAGCGCCTGCCGGGAGGGGGCGTCGTCGTTGGCCAGCAGCAGCGCCATCGTGGTGGCCTCACGCCGCACGGACTCCTCGGTGTCCCCGCGCAGTTGATCGGTCAGCGTGAAGGCCACCGGGATGGTGAAGGCGGCGAGCGCGACGGCGACCAGCAGCACGTAGCTGACGACCAGTTGCCGGTTCACGATGCCCCGGAGTCGACGACGAGCCGGAAGCCGACGCCGCGCACCGTCTCGATGGCGACTGTTCCGGCGAACTTGCGGCGCAGCGCCGCGACGTGCACGTCAAGCGTCTTGGTGGGGCCGAACCAGTTGGCGTCCCACACCGCTTCCATGATCTGCTCCCGGGTCATCAGCGCGCCCGGCTCCTCCGTCAGGAAGGCCAGCAGCTCGTACTCCTTGGGCGTGAGCGGCACCTCCGCGCCGTCGACGTACACGCGGGCGGCTCTGCGGTCGATCGCCAGGCGGCCGTGCCGGTCCGGCGCGTGTCCCGCCTTGTCCTGCGGCTTCACCCGCCGCATCACGGCCCTGATCCGCGCGATCACCTCGCGCACGCCGAACGGCTTGGACACGTAGTCGTCGGCGCCGATCTCCAGCCCGACCACCCGGTCCGTCTCATCACTGCGCGCGCTGATCACGATGATCGGCACGTCGCCCCGCGCCCGCAGCGCCCGGCACACGTCCAGCCCGTCGGTGTCGGGCAGTCCGAGGTCGAGCAGCACCAGATCGGCGGGCGCGGCCTGCAGCGCCGCCGTCCCGGTGGCGACCCAGTCCACGTCGAATCCGTACCGGGTCAGGCCACGCCGCAGCGACTCGGCGACCGGCTCATCGTCTTCCACCAGCAGTACGCGCACGCGAGCACCTCAACCGCAGGCTCAGAGGGTCAATTCGGACATTCACCATAACGGCCTAAAACAGCCCTGGAACCGGACGTTGACGGGGGACGTGCCGGGATGGAAGATGAATGTCTGTTCATGAACAACCATTCATTATGGAGGTGCCGCCGTGACGATCGAGAACACCGACCAGTCCGCCGCCTGGAACGGCGCCGAGGGAGCGGCGTGGGCCTCGGCGGCTCCTGAACGGGATGCCGAGGAGGGCCCGGAGGCCGAGCTGTGCGAGCGGCTGCTGGAGGCGGCCGGGATCGGCAGGCGCGACCGGGTTCTGGACATCGGCTGCGGCACCGGAGCCACCTCCCGCAGGGCGGCGCGCCGCGCGGCGGAGGGCAGGGTGGTCGGGGCCGACCTGTCGGCGCCGATGCTCAGCCAGGCTCGCCTGGCCGCGACGGCGGCCGGACTCGGCAACGTCACGTTCGAACAGGCCGACGCGCAGGCACACCCGTTCCCTGCCGCCGCCTTCGACGCGGCCATCAGCCAGTACGGCGTGATGTTCTTCGCCGACCCGGTGGCCGCCTTCGCCAACATCGGGCGCGCTCTGCGGCCGGGCGGGCGCCTGGCCTTCGTCTGCCCGCAGCCGCCCGAGGACTGCGCGTGGTACGTGGTCCCCGTCGCGGCACTGCTGGGCATCGACCCGCGGCCGCATGCCGTGGTCACCGCCTATCCGGGGACGCCTCCGGCGATGTTCTCCCTGTCGGACCCGCTGCGCATCGCCCAGGTGCTCACCGAGGCCGGCTTCACCGGCGTGGCCGTCGAGCCCCTCCGCGTGCCCGGCCGCTTCGGGGACACCGTGGCCGAGGCCGCCGACGCGTTCCTGGCGAGCGGTCCCAGCCGCTACATCGTCGAGCAGGACGACGATCTGACCTGGGAGGAGGCGCGTGCCCGGCTCACGGCCGCGCTGGAGCCGTACGCCGGAGCCGGCGGGGTGCTCATGCCGGGCGCGCAGTGGCTGGTCAGCGCGGTGCGGATGGCCCCGGACACCGCCGGGGAGCGCTGATGTCGCCGAGGAGGGCCGCCGCCCTTGAGCACTCCGGCGATCTGAGCCTGCGCGACCATCTCATCGCCGCCGCCACACATCTTATCGCCGAGCGCGGCATCGCCGGGCTCACCGTCCGCGACATCGCGCGCCACGCCAGGGTGGCGGACGGAGTCCTCTACAACCACTTCGCCAACAAGGAAGAGCTGCTGGCCCTGGCCCTGCGCGCCCACGTCGAGGCCGTCGAGAGCACCCTGGCGGACCTGCCGCCGCCCGGCAGCGGCAGCGTCGAGAGCTGTCTGCGTGCCTACGTCGAGTACGGGATCACGCTGCACGCCGCGCTCCTGCCCGTTTTCGCGCAGGCCCTCGCCCAGCCCGACATGCTGGCCCGCTTCGGCGCCCTCGCCGACGACGATCCCGAGTGGGGCCTCCAGCCGGCACTGCTTCGTCACCTGCGCGAGGAGCAGGACCTCGGCCGTATCGCCCGCGAGGCCAACGTCGCCGCCGCCGCCACCATGCTCGTCGGAGCCTGCCATGAGCTGATCCTGCCCCGCCTGTTCCGGCAGGACGCGATCGGCCCGCTGCAGGTCCCCGCCGGCTTCGTCGACGACCTCGTCGAGACGATATTGACCGGTATTAAATCATTGACCGGTATTAAATCCCCAAAGGTCAGGGCGAAATAGACATAGCCATACGAACGCTCAAGGTTGTCTTTACGCGACATGTGGCACGCTTCACTGATTCAGCCTGTGTCAGAAGGCTTTCCCTCATAGATCAGATTGAGGCCCACCACCATGCTGATGCGTCGAACAGGAGCGGTGCTGGCCGCTACGGCCATGGCGTTTGGCCTGGCCGCATGTAATGACGCGGTCGCGTACTCCAGTGTCGAGGAGAAGATCCGGGAGGCCGGGAAAGTCACCATCGGTACGAAGTGGGATCAGCCCAATCTGAGCCTGAAACAGGGGCACGGGGATCCCGCGGGCTTCGACGTCGATGTCGCCAAGTACATCGTGAAAGAGCTGGCCGGCGGCAAGGATGTGGAGATCACCTGGCGGGAGTCGCGACAGGCGAACCGTGAGGCGCTGCTGCAGTACGGCACCGTGGACATGATCGTCGCGTCGTACTCCATCACCGCGGCGCGCCAGAACTATGTGACCTTCGCCGGGCCGTACATCATCGCTCACCAGGACACCATGGTGCGTTCCGACGCCGCCCACATCGCCAGGGCGACCGACCTGGAGCACAAGCGCATCTGCCAGGTGCCGGGCTCCAACTCCTACAAGCGGATCACCGAGCCGCCGCCGGACGGCCGGCTCGGCCTGCCTGCCGAGCTCGTCGGCGCGGACACCTACACCGAGTGCGTGCAGAAGCTGGTCAGCGGTGACCTTGATGCGGTGACCACCGACGACATGATCCTGGCCGGGCTCGCCAGCCACAACCCGAAGCAGTACAAGCTGCTGAAGGATCCGTTCACGGACGAGAGGTACGGCGTCGGGCTGAAGAAGGGCGACGTGGCCACGTGTGAGGCGGTCAACCGGGCGGTCGCCAAGATGTGGCGGGACGGCACGGCGACGCGGCTGCTGCGGAAGTGGTTCGGGCAGACCGGTCTCGTCCTGCCCACAGCGGCGCCACCGGCAGAAAAGTGCCGGTGACGTGCCGATGCCTCGTTCACATGCTGTGCGACAGTGAAACTTTCAGGTGACTAGAACGGAGAGTAAAGGGCCAGGAGCGCTCCGCTGGCCAGGCCGAGCAGGACGGAGAGGGCGGCGGCCAGCTCGGCGATCCGTGACGCGACGGGCCGGATCTCGGCGGGCACCCCGCCCGGCCGGAAGAGCGGAAGGATCCACCGAAGGTAGTAGAAGACGCTGGCCACCGTGTTGATCACCGCGATGACCGCCAGCCACGCGTACCCGCCGTCCCAAGCCGCCGCGAAGACGAGCAGCTTGCCTGCGAAGACCGCCGTCGGCGGGGTGCCGACGAGGCCGAGCAGGCAGACCACCAGGGCGAGCGCCAGCAGGGGCGAGCGGCGGCTCAGCCCGGTGTACCCCGCCGGCGAGTCGCGACCGACGGCCACCACGACCGCGAAGGCGCCGGCGTTGGTGATCGCGTAGGCGGCGACGTAGAAGAGCAGGGCGGGCTGAGCCAGGTCGCTCCGTCCCGCGACGACGACGGGCAGCAGCAGATACCCCGCCTGGCTGATCGTCGAGTAGGCGAGCAGCCTGCGGACGTTGTCCTGGTAGAAGGCGGCCAGGTTGCCCAGTGTCATGGTGGCGACCGCGATCAGCGCGACGACCGGGCGCCACGTCCCGCCGAACACCTCGGTGGCCAGCCTGAACAGGCCGACGAACGCCCCGATCTTGGGCACCGTGGTGACGAACGCGGCCACGACGGGTGAAGAGCCCTCGGTGACGTCCGGCACCCAGAAGTGGGCGGGGACCGCTCCCACCTTGAACAGCACCCCGGCCAGCAGGAGCAGGACCGCGCAGCCGGCGGCGGCCGGGGGAGCGCCGGCCAGGGACCGGTAGGCGGTCGTGCCCGCGAGGCCGTACGTCAGCGTGACGCCGGCCAGCATGAGCACGCCCAGGAAGGCGCCCATCAGGTAGTACTTGAGCGCGGCCTCGGTGCCATGGGCGTCCTTGGCGAACCCGGCCAGCGCGTACGCGGGAATGCTCGCCAGCAGGTACGCGGCGACGAAGACGAGGAGATCGCTCGCGCCGGCCAGGACGATCGTGCCCAGCGCGGACAGCAGCACCAGGACGTAGACCTCGGTCTCCCGGCTGTCGCCGCGGGCCCAACCGGCGGCGAGCACGACGATGAGCAGGCTCGCGCCCGCCACCGCCAGCCGGGTCGCGTTGGTCGCCAGATCCACCGCGAAGGACTCGAACGCCATCACATCCTGCCCGGTCATCGCGACCGCGCCGGCCGTCATCGAAGCCGCGAGGGCCGTCCCGCAGATCCACGCCACGACCCGCTGCCGCCCGCGCGGCACGAACAACCCCACGAGCAGCCCCGCCACCGCCCCCGCCAGGATCAGCAGCTCGGGCAGCAGGTCGAGCGGGTTCTCCGCCATCCCGGTCATCGGCTCACCAGGGACACCAGCGCGGCCGCGGCGGGTTCGATGAGGTCGAGCAACCAGCGGGGCATGATCCCGATGACCAGGGACAGCAGCAACAGGGGCGCGACGGCGGCGACTTCGCTGGGCCGCGCTTCGATCATCCGTCCGGTGAGTTCGCCGGGCGGGCCCAGGAAGGCCCGGTGCAGGACACGCAGGAGCAGGGCGGCGGTGATGAGGATGCCGGCGATGCTGAGCGCTCCGGCCAGGACCGCGCCTGCTCCGATCACTCCGGTGAAGATCTGGAACTCCGCGATGAAGCCGGACAGGCCCGGCAGCCCGAGCGAGGCGAAGGCGGCGACCGCGGTCAGAGCGGTGAAGACCGGCGCGCCGGCGGCGATCCCGCCGAAGCGGCCGAGGTCGTAGGCGCGTGCCCGGTCCCACAACACGCCGGTCAGCAGGAACAGCGCGCCGGTGATCAAGCCGTGGCTGACCATCTGGGTGACCGCGCCGCTCACCGCGAGTTCCCTGGCACGCGGGTCGCCCGCCGCGAGGCCCGCGGCACCGAGGGCGAGCACGATGTAGCCCATGTGGTTGACCGAGGTGTAGGCGATCAGCCGCTTGAGGTTCTCCTGCGCGAGCGCGACCAGGGCGCCGTAGAGCACGCTGACCACGCCGACGACGATGATCATCCAGGCGTACGCGCGCCACGCCTCCGGCAACATCGGCATGGCGATCCTGGCGAAGCCGTACGTGCCCATCTTCAGCAGCACTCCCGCCAGGATCGCCGAGCCGGCGGCGGGCGCGTCGGTGTGGGCGGGCGGCAACCAGGTGTGCACGGGCACGGTGGGGGTCTTGACCGCCAGCCCGACACCGATCGCCGGCAGCACCAGCGCGCTCGCCGCCGGGGGAGTCCGGATGAGTTCGACCATGTCGAACGTTCCTCCGGCAAGGAACAGGCCGATGAAGCCGAGCAGCAGGACCAGCGAACCGAGGAAGGTGTACAGGAAGAACTTCAGCGCGGAGCGGGCACGGTCGCCGTGTCCCCAGCCGACGATCACGAAGTACATGCCGACGATCGACAGGTCGAAGAAGACGAAGAAGAGCAGCAGGTCGAGCGCGGCGAACAGGCCGATCGAGACCGTCTGCAGGAAGAGGAAGAGCGCGGCGTAGGAGCGGACCCGCTCCGTCTCGCGCCACGAGTAGATCGCGCAGGCCAGGAACAGCAGCGCGGTCATCGCGATGAGCGGCAGCGACAGGCCGTCCACGCCGACGTGGAAGCCCGCCCCCAGGGACGGGATCCACCGCAGGCGGGTCTCGTAGGCGATGCCGCCGTCGTAGCCGGCCCACATGACCACGACGAGCGCCAGGTCCAGGGCGGCCGCGGCGATCCAGATCGACAGGACCGCCCGCGTGCCGAGGCGCGGCAGGGCCAGCAAGGCCGCCGCCAGCAGGGGGAGAAAGATCACCAGGGAGAGCACCCTCACCTCACCAGCACGATCACGAGGGCGAGCAGGACGAACGCCACCGCCGCTTGGGCGAAGTAGGTGTGGACCTGGCCGGTCTGCGGTCTGCGGGCCAGCGTGCCGAGCCGGGCGGCGCCCGCGGCGATGCCGGCCACCACGCCGTCCACCCCGGTCTCGAAGGGTTTCCTGGCCGTGCGGGCGGCGGCCATCCCCACGCGGGGCACGGCACGTACGGCGCCGTCGAGGACCCGGTCGTCGAACCACGCCACGGCCTTGGCGACCCCGGTCAGAGGCCGCCACACCCAGGCGACCGCCGCCCGTTCCAGGTGCAGCCAACCGGCCCATGCGTCGCGGCCTGGGACTATCGCCTGGCGCCGCCGTACCGGCACCGCCATGGCCAGCACCACGGCGCACGCCAGCCCGCCCGACAACGCCAGCTCACCCGCGCCGGGCGGCGGTGCGTCCGGCCCGCCCACCAGCTCGGACCAGCCACCGAACACCTCTGGCACGCCGACGACCCCGAACGCGGCGGCCACGGCGGCGAGCACCGGCAACGGGATCAGCTCCGCGACCCTCACGCGGCGCCCCTGGACGTCACCCGGCCGCCAGACTGCGAGCACGGCCTTCGCCGCGTAGGCCGCGGCCAGCAACGCGGCACCGAGCGAGACGACGTACAGCGGGGGAGAGCGCACCGCGGCGAGCACGGCGTCCTTGGTGACCCAGAGGGAGAGGGGCGGCAGCCCCGCCAGCGCCAGGCCGCCGATCCCGAAGGTGACCCCGACCAGCCGGTACCGGCGGGCGGCGCCGCGGAGCTCGGCCAGGTCCTTGGTGCCGAGCACGGTCAGCCAGGCGCCCGCCCCGAGGAACAGCAGGCTCTTGACGGCGGCGTGCGCGACCAGGTGCGCCGCCCCGCCCGCCACGGCCCCTGCCCCCGCACCCAGCACCATGAATCCGAGCTGAGCGCAGGTCGACGCGGCGAGCAGTTGCTTGAGGTCCCGCTGCGCCACCGCCACCGCGCCCAGCAGCAGCGCGGTCAGCGCGCCCGCCCAGGCCACCAGGGTGGCGGCCCAACCGGTCGCGGCCAGCAACGGCTGCGTCCTCAACAGCAGGTACGCCCCGGCGGCCACCATGGTCGCCGAATGCAGCAACGCCGAGACCGGGCTGGGACCGGCCATGGCCCGGGAGAGCCAGAACGAGAAGGGAAGCTGAGCCGACTTCCCGAGCGCGGCGGCGACCAGCCCGGCGGCGATCAGGTCACGCCATGAGGACGCGGCCAGGCCGCGCAGGGCGAATGTCTGACCGCCGAGCATGGCGCAGCCGGCGGCCAGGTAGAGGCCCAGGTCGCCGGCTCGGGTGGTGACGAACGCGATGCCCGCCGACCGGACCCGGTCCGGGTCCCGCCACCAGAAGCCGATCAGCCCGTACGACATCGCGCCCATGACCTCCCACGCCATGAGCAGCAGGACGAGGTCGGTCGCGGTGACGGTGAGCAGCATGGCGCCGACGAAGATCAGCATGAAGCCGAAGAAGCGGGCCTCGCGCATCTCTCCCGTGGCGAACACCAGCACGGCCAGCGACACCGCCGCGACCGTGACCACCATCACGGCCGACAGGCCGTCGACCGCCAGCCCCGACTCGATGCCCGCGAACACCATGGTGCGAGCCGAGGGACGCGTCGCGGCGGCGGCCACCGCGAGGGCGAGCGTCAGAGCCGCCACGACGGTCGCCACCACCGCGGGCCGCCACCGCACCAGCAGGAGGAGTCCGCCGGAGGCGATCGGCAGCCCGGGCAGCGACCACAGCAGCGCGCTCATCCCTTGAGGTCCCCGGCGTCGTCGGTCATGTCGACGTCACGAGCGCGGAAGAGCGCGGTGACCACGGCGAAGCCCATCGCCATCTCCAGCGCCATCACGGTCACCGCGACCAGCACCAGCACCTGGCCGTCCGCGGAGGCGGGGGCGAGGAAGTACCAGAAGGCGCCGCCCGCCGCGATCAAGCCGTTGATCATGAGCTCCAAGCCCATCATGAGCATGACGATCGACTGCTGGGACAGCACGCCGTAGAGGCCCACGGCGAAGAGCGCCGCGGCGAGCAGCAGGAACGCCTCCAGCGTCATGACCCCTCCCCGTCCCGACGGCGATCGGGCATGGCGCTGCCGTACCGGCCCCGGTGCGTGGCCATCACCACACTGGCGATCATCGTGGCCAGGATCGCGACACCGATGACCATCATCACCAGCATCTTCGGGCCCATGATGGCCAGCCCGAGCGCGTGCGTCGGATCCGCCGGCGGCGTGCCCCTGCGCTCCGGCCACCGGGTGAGGACGGCCCCGGACGCCAGCAACACGAACACGGTCCCGGCGATGACGGCGGCGCCCGTCTTGTTGTGCACCATCTTCATCGGCATGAGCCCCGCCGGGTTCATCATGTACATGATCATGAAGACGGCCATGACCAGCATTTCCATGACCATCATCAGGATGATCAGCGCACCGAGGTAGCGCAGGTCGATCAGCAGGAACGTCACTCCGACGGCCAGCAGCGACGCGAGCAGGGCGAACGTCGCCCGAGCCATCGAGTCGACGACGAACACCGCGACCCCGCCGGCCACGGCGACGACGGCGAGGATCCAGAAGGCGACGGCCATCACACCACCACGATTCCGACGATCAGCAGTTGGACGAGCGTGACGGGGATCAGCACGAGCCAGGACGCCTGCATGAAGCGGTCCATCCTGACCGCCGGGAACCGGTGCCGCGCCCACACCAGCACGGCGAGCACCGCGGCGGTCTTGAGCACCGTCCACACCCAGGCAGGCAGCCACGGACCGGCGCCTCCGCCTAGAAAGAGCGGCACGGCAGCCGCCGCCACGACGCTGAGCAGCGCGTACCGGCCGATCCCGAACAGCAGCCGGTCGGCGCCCGCCAGCTCGGACGTCACCCCTCCGGCGATGTCGGCGCCCAGCGGCTGGCTCATCGGTCCCCAGAACGCCATCGCGAGGGCGGACACCAGGTAGACGCCGAAGGCCGCGGGCATCCAGACGGCGAACCACAACCCCTGCTGCGCCTGCACCACGTCGGTCATCCGCAGCGACCCCGCTCCCAGGCCGGCCGTGATGAGCGCGAACATGTGCGGCAACTCGTACGCCAGGCCCTGGGCGATGAACCGGTAGCCGCCCACCAGGGGAGGGACCGAGTTGACGCCCCAGCCGGTGAGCCACAGCGCGCCCCAGACGCACACCTCCATCGCGTTGAACCAGACGATGCCGACGTCCAGGCCGAGCAGCGGCACGTCGCCCAGCGGCAGCACGATGCCCGCCAGGACCGCGGCGGCGAGCAGACCGGCCACGCCGACCCGCACCAGCAGGGTGTCCGGCAGCAGCGTGCGGCGCCGCTGTTGCACGAGCAGCCGCGCCACCCGGCTGAGCGGGCGCCCGGTGTCGAACGCCGCCGCCGCGAAGGTGAACGCGCCGAGCGCGACGGGGTAGGCGACCAGTGTCCAGACGGGCGTGAGCTCAGGCATGCAGCACCTGCTCGACGTCGGGATCCAGGCCCGCGACGATCAGCCGGGCCGCGGCGAGCTCCGCGCCGGCCAGCAGATCGGGCAGCTCGGTGAGCAGCCGCGCCGACGGACGCTCGCTCACCGGCCCACGCGGCCCTCGATCGTCCGCGAGGGGCGAGTCGTCCGCCAAGGCGTCGAGTGCCGTCCGGGTCTCCGTGAGCCATACGCGCACGCGCCGCCCCACGTCGCCGACGTCCCGCAGCATCCAGCGAAGGATCCACGACCCGCCGACGCGGCCGGCGAACCGGTTGAACGTGGGGGCGAGCTGCGGCAGGGATGCTCCCGCCAGGGCGCGGTCGCGTAGCCGTCTCGCCCGCGCGGCCTCCGCGGGCCATCCCGCCACGGCCAGCAGCCGGCCGAGGCTGTCGAGGTGCGAGGCAGCCCTGCGCCGTTCCGCCTGTCCCCGGGTGATCGGGCGGCCCCGCATCGCCTCCAGCCACGGCGCGTCCCAGAACGATCCCTCACCGTCACGGGAGATCCCGTCGACGACCTTGACGGTGGCGTGCTGGATCACGTCGCCCTGCACCGCGGTCTCCACCACAAGGCCGCCGGGCCAATCGGTCAGAACCGGGCCCAACGGCAGGTGAAGCCGGTCGAGCTTCAGACCGTCACGGTCATCGGCCCGCTCGGCCATCTTGAGACCGCCCGGACTCCCCATGTGATGATCGTGCCCGCCATGCGCGCTGTGTCCGCCCTCCGGGCCGTGTGCCTGCTCATCGGCGTCCGGCCGCCACGGCTGAGAGAGGCGTTCGGCGGCGTCCCGCCGCTGCGCCCGCGCATCGGCCAGCCGGACCTTCCCCATGTCCAATGCCTGCGCCACGGAGGCGGCATCCGACACTGACGGCAGCTCCACCAGCGCCCGGGGGGTCGGAAGATCCGCCCAAACCCGCCGCACGGCCTGAGCCGGCTCTTCTCCAGGATCACCGCAGACCACCAGCATGCCGGCCTCGGCCGGCGATCGGGCCGTGACCCAGCCACGTCCGGCGAGTTCCGCCTCGACATGGAGCCGCGTCCGCGTGCCGTACGGGACGCTCACGACCAGCGGGCGGGGATCCCGCGCGGCTTCGCGCATCAGCCACTCGGTCAGACCCACCGGAACGCGCCCTCCCGCCACGCATAGATCACGCCGACCATGAGCAGGCCGAGGAAGATGAACATCTCCACGACTGCGACCGCCCCCACCTCGGCGACGACGAGCGCCCACGGATACATGAACACCATCTCCATGTCGAAGGCGAGGAACACCAGCGTGACCGCGTACCAGCGCACGTGGAAGCGTGACAGTGCGTGCTCATGCGGACGTGCGCCGGACAGGAACGGCGCGACCTCGGCGGTGCCGGAAGGGGCGATGAGCCTGGCGACCAGATAGACGCTGAGCACGCCGGCGAGAAGCAGGCTCAGCAGACTCAGAACGGCCGCCCATGGCGCCATGATTCTTCTCCCGCGAGATGGCTACTACGATCCGTAGTTCCCTCCTGTGACACCGTCAACCGGCACATCCGTAACGTCCGGACATGGTGACGCCCCGGCTCCGAAGGGATCTCGGAAACCGGGGCGCAGTCACCTCAGGGGCCGGCAATGCTCTCCAGGGGTTTTTCGGACGGAGAGCGTCACGGTCGTCACCGCGGGGGAACAGTGGTGCTGTCCCTGCGGGGTTCGGCCTCGGCGGGCGCGGCTGCGGGGGAGCGCAGTGTGGCGGCGGCGAGGACGGCTCCGGCGATGGCGATGCCGGTGGCTCCGATGAACGCGGCGGAGAAGCCGCTGGTCAGAGCGGGGAGGTCACCGAGCTGTGCGGCGCCGTTGGCGGCGGCGACGGCGGTCATGGCGGCGAGGCCGAGTGCGGAGCCGACCTGGTAGCTGGTGTTGACGATGCCGGAGGCCAGGCCGCCTTCCTCGGGACGGGCTGAGGAGATGGCGGTGCCGAGGGAGGGGATGAAGGCCAGCGACATGCCGAGGGCGGCCACCAGGCTGGCGGGCAGGACGTCGGCGGCGAAGCTGCCGTCCGGGCTGATCAGGGAGAGCCAGCCCATGCCGGCGGCGAGCAGGACCAGGCCGGCGACGGTGGTGGTCTTGGGGCCGAAGCGGTTGATGGTCCGCGGCGCCAGGACGATCATTCCGATCATGATGAGGACGGTCATCGGGAGCAGTGCCGCGCCGCTGGGGAAGGCGCTGTAGCCGAGGACCTGCTGCAGGTAGAGGTTGAGGAAGAACCACATCGGGATCCACGCCCCGCCCAGCAGGAGCTGGGTGAGGTTGGCGGCGGCGAGGTTCGGGGTGCGGAAGATGGACAGGCGCATGAGCGGCTCGCGGCGGCGGGCCTGGATGGCGACGAACGCGGCGAGCAGAACGACGGCGGCGGCGAGCACCAGCCACGTCTGCGCGGAGCCCCAGCCGATCTCGGGCGCCCGGACGACGGCGTACACGGCGGCGCCGAGGCCGAGGGTGACCGTCAGTGCGCCGGTCACGTCGATGGAACCGCGCTGGGATGGGGCGGCAGGCATCAGCGGGCCCGTGGCCAGCAGCGCGACGAGTGCGATGGGGATGTTGATGTAGAAGACCCACGGCCAGCTCAGGTATTCAGTGATGACACCGCCGAGGAACACTCCGGCGGTGCCGCCCGCGGGCGCGGCGGCGCCGTACAGGGCCAGAGCCTTGGTGAGCTCCTTGGGGTCGTGGCCGAAGAGCATCATGAGCAGAGTGAGGGCGGAGGGCGCGATCAGGGCGGCGCCGATGCCTTGCACCGCGCGGCCGGTCAGCTCGACCCACACCTCGGGGGCGATGCCCGCGATGAGTGAGCCGATGAGCAGGATGAGCCAGCCGGCGCCGAAGAGGCGGCGGGCGCCGAACAGATCCGACAGGCGGCCACCGAGCAGCAGGAGGCCCCCGAACGCGACGACGTAGGCGTTGAAAACCCAGGACAGGTTCTCCTGGGAGAAGCCGAGGTCTTCCTGGATGCGGGGAAGGGCCACGCCGATGATCGACGTGTCCATGATGACGATGAACTGAGCAGTGGCGATCAGGGCCAGGGCGGCCCATCGCCGGGGGGATGGTGCGGACATGTGCTCTCTCCATCTCATATGAACCTGGTACCCCTAAGGGGTATGTCAGTCGCTCAATAAATACCAGCGGGGGGTATGTGTCAAGTGGGATGACGTCTTGCGATCCGGCTCTTGCGTCAGGAATACCATAGGGGGGTATAGTGTTGGGCGCGGCGACGGACCGAGAGGAGGCCTCCGACGCCATCGCCAGACTTGTTCGTTCCTGATCGCATTGAAGGAGAGATGGATATGAGCACCGCCACCTACACCGTCAAGGGCATGACCTGCGGACACTGCGTCAGCTCGGTCAAGGAAGAGGTCAGCGAAGTGGCCGGCGTCACGAGCGTCGAGGTGGACCTGGCCACCGGGCTGCTGACCGTGGACAGCGACGGTCCCCTCGACCCGGCGAAGATCGTCGCCGCGGTGGAGGAGGCCGGTTACGAGGTGGCGAATCAGTCATGAATGCCGCAGCCAAGCTTGGTTCCTACGTTCTGGGTCTGGCCGTCGTCTTCGGCGGCGCTCTCGGCGTGGGCAAGGCGGTGGGGCCGGTCGCAGCGGCGGCTCCCGCCGAGGACCACGCCGCCATGACGGCGGCGCCCTCCGCGAGCCCGTCACAGAGTGCGGAGCATGGCGAGCACGCCACCACCCAGCAAGCCGAGAGCGATACCCCTGGGGGGCTCCAAGTGTCCGAGAACGGTTACACCCTCACCACGCTCACCGAAACGATCAATCCTGGCGAGGCGACCGAATTCCCTTTCACGGTGACCGGTCCCGATGGCAAGCCGGTGACCGGCTATGAGGTCGAGCACGACAAGAAGCTGCACTTCATCGTGGTCTCCCGCGATCTGGGCAGCTTCCAGCACCTGCACCCGGCCGAGGCGGGAGGCGGCGTCTGGTCGGTCGACCTCACGCTGCCGGAGGCCGGGACGTACCGCGCCTTCGCCGACTTCGTCCCCACCGGCGGCCAGGCGCTCACGCTGGGCACCGACCTGACCGTGGCCGGGGAGTTCGAGCCCAAGGCACTGCCGAAGATCAGCCGTACCGCGGAGGTCGACGGATACACGGTCACCCTCGACGGTGATCTGACGCCGGGGCAGTCGAGCAAGCTCTCCCTGAAGATCAGCAAGGACGGCGAGCCGGTCACGGACCTGCAGCCGTACCTGGGCGCCTACGGGCACCTGGTGGCCCTGCGCGCCCGCGATCTGGCCTACCTGCACGTGCATCCCGAGGAGAGTGAGAAGGCCGGGCCGGAAATCGTCTTCTATGCCGAGGTGCCCAGCACCGGCGACTATCGTCTGTTCCTGGACTTCCAGCACGACGGCAAGGTCCGCACCGCCGACTTCACCGTCGGCGCCGGCGAGAGGCCGGCCATCCCGGACGCCACCCCCACGCCCAGTGCCAGCGGGCACGGCGACCACAGCCACTGAGCGAGAGAAAGGAGAACGGTGATGTCCTCCCTCACCGATGACCGGCAGAACGCGGTCGAGCTCTCGATCGGCGGCATGACCTGCGCGTCCTGCGCCAACCGCATCGAGCGCAAGCTCAACAAGCTGGACGGCGTGACCGCGACGGTCAACTACGCCACGGAGAAGGCGAAGGTCACCTTCGGCGACGGCGTCGCCCCGGAGCAGCTGATCGCGGAGGTGGAGAAGGCCGGCTACACGGCCGCGCTGCCCGCCCCTCCCGCCCAGCGGGAAGAGCGGCAGGAGCCGGAGGACGAGCTGAGGCCGCTGCGCAACCGGTGGATCACCGCAGTGGTGCTCTCCGTGCCTGTGATCGCGATGGCGATGGTTCCGGCGTTGCAGTTCACGTACTGGCAGTGGTTGTCGCTGACGTTGGCGGCGCCGGTGGTGGTCTACGCGGGCCGGCCGTTCCACAAGGCCGCCTGGACGAACCTGCGGCACGGCACGGCCACCATGGACACGCTGATCTCGATGGGCACGCTGGCCGCGCTCGGCTGGTCGCTGTGGGCATTGTTCTTCGGCAGCGCGGGTGTGCCGGGCATGACGCACCCGTTCGAGTTCACCATTGAGCGCACCGACGGCTCCGGCAACATCTACCTGGAGGCGGCGGCGGGGGTGACGGCGTTCATCCTGGCCGGACGCTACTTCGAGTCGCGTTCCAAGCGGCGGGCCGGGGCCGCGCTGCGCGCGCTGATGGAGCTGGGCGCCAAGGACGTGGAGCTGGCAGACGGCCGGCGGGTCCCGGTCGACCGGCTCAAGGTGGGAGACCGCTTCATCGTCCGGCCAGGGGAGAAGATCGCCACCGATGGCGTGGTCGAGGACGGCAGCTCGGCGGTGGACGCCTCGATGTTGACGGGCGAGTCGGTGCCGGTCGAGGTCAAGCCGGGGGACGCGGTCACCGGGGCGACGGTGAACGCGGGCGGCCGCCTGATCGTCCGGGCGACCCGGGTGGGCGCGGACACGCAGCTGGCGCAGATGGCCCGGCTGGTGGAGGAGGCCCAGACCGGTAAGGCACAGGTGCAGCGGCTGGCCGACCGGATCTCCGGGATCTTCGTGCCGATCGTGATCGCGCTGGCGGTCGGGACGCTCGGCTTCTGGCTGGGCACCGGTGGCGGCGCGGGGGCGGCGTTCACCGCCGCGGTCGCGGTGCTCATCATCGCCTGCCCGTGCGCGCTGGGCCTGGCCACCCCGACCGCGTTGCTGGTCGGCACGGGCCGGGGTGCCCAGCTGGGCATTCTGATCAAGGGTCCAGAAGTGCTGGAGTCCACTCGCCGGATCGACACCGTGGTGCTGGACAAGACCGGCACGGTCACCGAGGGCAAGATGACCCTCATCGGCGTGCACGTGGCCGAGGGAGAGGACGAGGCCGAGGTGCTGCGCCTGGCGGGCGCCCTGGAGCACGCCTCCGAGCACCCGATCGCCCAGGCCGTCGCCAAGGGCGCCGCTGCCCGGGTCGGCGAGTTGCCCTCGCCCGAGGACTTCGCCAACGTCGAAGGGCTCGGTGTGCAGGGCATCGTGGACGGGCACGCGGTCCTGGTCGGACGTCCGAGACTGCTGGCGGAATGGTCGCAGCACCTCACCGCCGACCTGGAGCGGAAGCTGCACGAGGCGCAGGCCGCCGGGCGGACCGCCGTGGCGGTCGGCTGGGACGGCCGGGCCCGCGCGGTGCTGGTGGTGGCGGACGTGGTCAAGCCGACCAGCAAGGAGGCCATCGCGCAGCTCCGTGCCCTCGGGCTGACGCCGGTGCTGCTGACCGGCGACAACGAGGCCGTGGCCAAGAGCGTGGCGGCCGAGGTGGGCATCGACGAGGTGATCGCCGAGGTGCTGCCCGCTGACAAGGTCGACGTGGTCAAGCGGCTGCAGGGCGAGGGCCGGGTGGTGGCCATGGTGGGCGACGGGGTCAACGACGCCGCCGCGCTGGCCCAGGCCGACCTGGGGCTGGCGATGGGCACCGGCACCGACGCCGCCATCGAGGCCTCCGACCTGACCCTGGTCCGCGGCGACCTGCGGGTCGCGGCCGACGCCATCCGGCTGTCGCGCCGGACGCTCAGCACGATCAAGGGCAACCTGTTCTGGGCCTTCGCCTACAACGTGGCCGCCCTGCCGCTGGCCGCCCTCGGCCTGCTCAACCCGATGATCGCGGGAGCCGCGATGGCGTTCTCCAGCGTCTTCGTGGTCAGCAACAGCCTGCGGCTGCGCCGCTTCAAGTAACACCGTCGGATGGCTCCGGGCAGGGATGCTCGGAGCCATCGTCATTCCGGCCCTCAGGCGTCACGGCCTCGCGGCTCGGCGCAGATTGCCGCGACCGGGGTCCGGCTTGCCGTAGTAGTAAGCGCGCCACGGGGATCCCTCGCTCCGGCATTGCCTGATGTGCGATTTCAGCATCATGGTGAACGAATGCTTGCCGCGTGGCGTACCTCCATACGCAGAGTCCTACGAGGTCAGTTAGTAAACTGATGACTCCGGAGAGTTCCGATCATCAAGGGAGGGCGGTGGGAGCGGTGCGGCGGCGGACGGGCTCCGAGGCTGTCCGCGATCAGGCCGACAGCTCCGCCACCAACCGAGAGACCGAAGCAACCATGCATGTCAACCGTACGATGTCCGTCACCCTCGCCGCGGGCGCGCTGGCCCTGCTCACCGCCTGTGGCGGCGCCGGCGAATCCATGGCTGGGCACCAGCGGATGAGCAGCAGCGCCCCTGCCGCCACCGCGACCAGCCCCTCGCCGTCGGCTGCTTTCAACGACGCGGACGTCATGTTCGCGCAGACGATGATCCCGCATCACGAGCAGGCGGTCGAGATGGCCGACCTGGCCGCGACGCGGGCGAGCGACCCGGAGGTCAAGAAGCTCGCAACCACGATCAAGGCGGCGCAGGATCCGGAGATCCAGACCATGAGGGGCTGGCTGACCGAGTGGGGCAAGCCCGAGTCCGACCCTGAAGGACACATGGGGCATGGCATGCCCGGCATGCTGTCCGAGCAGGAGATGAACAGGCTCGAAGCGGCCAAGGGCAAAGCGTTCGACAAGCTGTTCGTCCAGCAGATGATCGCCCATCACAAGGGCGCGATCAAGATGGCCCGCACCGAGCAGAAGGACGGCTCCAACCCACAGGCCAAGGAGCTGGCCAAAACGATCGAGACCACCCAGAAGGCCGAAGTGGAGCAGATGCGGAAGATCCTCGACCGGCTCTGATCAAGGACCTGCCCGGGCGCTTGTGCGCGACAAGCGCCCGGGGCCGGCGGCGCTGATCTGTGACCACGCGACCCCAAATGCGTTGCCGTCGGCGGCGCCGATGAAATTTTCATCGGACGGTGCAACCGCAGCAGGCCCCGAGCATGCGACCTGACCTGGCCGAATTCCGAGCCGGCGGGTCGTGCCCTCACCGAGGGCTTCTCGTGTCGACCCACCTGTGCTTCACTCCTCCTGCGCGTGACGGAAAGCGCTTACCGACAGTCGGTAAGCGCATTCCGAACTATGGCCGACGTACCGGCCAGGTACAGCCATCACCCTTCGTACAACGGAGCTGACGTGCGGAAACACAGAAGTCCCTCCCTCAGACTGGCCATCACGATGACCGCCGGTCTCATGATGACCGGCGGGCTGGCAGTGCTGATCACCACGCCTGCCTCGGCCGCCCCCTCCAACGGCAACTACACGCTGGCCAACGCCGGGAGCGGCCTGTGCGCCGCCGTGCCGGGGCAGAGCGCCAGTGACGGCGTGCAACTCGTCCAGGCGACCTGCGCCGGCACCGCCGGACAGGTCTTCACCTTCACCGCCTCGGGCAGCGGCTTCCAGATCAAGGCGGCGCACAGCGGCAAGTGTCTCGGCGTACGCGACGCCTCCACCAGCGCCGGCAAGCCGGTCCAGCAGGAAAGCTGTACCGGAGCCGCGTCACAGACGTGGCAGCTCACCGCTTCGGGGTCGAACTACCGGGTCGTCAACACCAACGGGGGCAAATGCCTCAACGTCAAGGACAACTCCACCGCGGTCAACGCGCTGCTCCAGCAGAACTCCTGCGACTCGGCGGCCACCAAACAATGGACGCTGCGCCCCGCCGGCGGCGGCACCTCCCCCGGCCCGAACCCGACCCCCACCGTCACTCCCACCGGCGGAACCGGGGGCGGCGGCAGCGGCCCGTGGCCGTCGGACACCGGCAGCGTGCATCAGACGACGACGCGCAACACCGGCTCGTTCTTCGACGGCGGGATGAAGCGTTACTACGGCATCGGTGACGGCGGTCAGAGCGAGAGCCAGGATCCGATGTTCGTGGTGCCCAACGGCGGCACGATCCAGAACGTGATCATCGACGCGCCGGCCGGTGACGGCATCCACTGCGAGGGGTCGTGCACGATCCGCAACGTGTGGTGGAACGACGTCGGTGAGGACGCCGCCACGTTCAAGAGCTCGAGTTCGTCGGCGACGTATCTGGTGGACGGGGGCGGTGCCAAGTCGGGTTCGGACAAGGTGTTCCAGCACAACGGGGCCGGCACGGTGACGATCAAGAACTTCCAGGTGCACAGTTCCGGCAAGTTGTATCGGGCGTGCGGCAACTGCTCGACGTCGTATCAGCGGCATGTGGTCATGGACGGTGTCACCGCGCGGACCACGAAGGTGCTGGCCGGGATCAACACGAACTGGGGCGACACCGCGCGCTTCAGCCGGATCACGGTGTACGGCAGCGCCGTCATCTGCGAGAAGTACCGAGGCGTGCCCAAGGGCAGCGAGCCGGTGAAGATCGGTGAGGGCGCCGACGGTGTGAACTGCCTCTACTCCTCGTCCGACATCACCTACCGGTAGAGCCCCCCGGCCGGGCGGTACCGGGCCGCCCGGCCACCACCATGCGGAGAAGGATGATGAGACTCAGACCGTTCATCGCCTGCGTCACCCTGCTGGCCGGCGCGCTCGTGGTACTTCCCGCTGCCATGGCGTCGGCGGCGACCACCCGCCATGAGGCGGAAACCGCCCCGGCGACCTGCGACGGCACCATCGACTCCAATCACTCCGGTTACTCGGGGACCGGCTTCTGCAACGCCGGCAACGCTGTGGGCGCGGCCGCGCAGTTCACGGTGAACGCGCCGGCCGCGGGCGCCGCCACCGTGGCGGTCCGTTTCGCGAACGGGACCACGACGAGCCGGCCGGCCAACCTGACGGTCAACGGTTCGACCGTGCAGCCGGTGTCGTTCGAGGGCACCGGCGCCTGGTCGACGTGGGTCACGAAGACGTTGACCGTTTCGGTGAACTCCGGGAGCAACACGATCCGGTTCAGCCCGACGGCCTCGACCGGCCTGCCGAACATCGACTTCATCGAGGTCACCACGGACGGCACCCCACCGCCGGGTAACACGCTCTACGTCGCGACCAACGGCAACGACGGCAACCCCGGCAGCTTGTCGCAACCGCTGCGGACGATCCAGCGCGCGGTCGACCTCGCGCAGCCCGGGTACACGATCGTCATCCGCGGCGGGACGTACGCTCCGAGCACCAACATCCAGGTGTTGAAGAACGGCACGGCGAGCGCCCCGATCACGATGACCACCTACAACGGGGAGCGGGTCGTCATCGACGGCGAGAACATGCCGCACACACCGGCCCCGGTCGACGGCAGCATCCCCCGCCCGGAACGCGGGGCGATCCACATCGAGGGCGACTACTGGCGGCTGATCGGCCTGGAGATCATCAACGGTCCGTACGCCGTCTTCGGCCTCGACACCAACAACAATGTCTTCGAACGTCTCATCACGCGGGACAACTACGAGAGCGGCCTGCACCTGCAGGGCGCGTCCAGCAACAACCAGATCATCAACCTGGACGCGTACGGCAACCGCGACCCTCGCAACAACGGGGAGAGCGCCGACGGCCTGGCCATCAAGGAAGGCTCCGGCACGGGCAACGTGGTGCGCGGCGCCAGGTTGTGGAACAACTCCGACGACGGCCTGGACTTCTGGGAGTTCCTGTCCCCGGTGACGGTGGAGAACAGCATCGCCTACGGCAACGGCTTCAACCGGTGGAACCTGCCCGACTACACCGGTGACGGCAACGGGTTCAAGCTCGGCGGCGGAGACGTGGACCTGCCGGCGGCACACGTGGTCCGCAACAGCATGGCGTGGGACAACGCCACCGGCGGTTTCATCGACAACGCCAACCCCGGCCAGATGGTGATCGACCACTGCACCGCCTGGGACAACCCCGGCGCCGGCTTCGACGTCGCCGACGCCGACGCGACGCTGACCAAGAACCTCGCGGTCGCCAACGGCACCAACGTGTCACTGGGCTCGAACTCCAGCGGCAGCGGCAACTCGTGGGACCTCGGCGGCAGCTGGTCGTTCGCCGGCACCGACGCGAGCACCATCACGGGGCCGCGCAACGCCGACGGCTCGATCCGGACCTCCACCTTCCTGCGCCCCTCCAACGGCGCCGACGTCGGAGCCCGGTTCTGACCCTCACCCGTGCGTCCGGGGCCGGGTCCCATCCGGCCCCGGCCCACGCTGATCGCCCCGCGAAACCGCCCAAGGGCACATCGCCCCGCGAACTCGACGTCGCCGGCCTTCCCGCCGACCGGACGGGCCAGGGCGGGCGTCGATCATGACCGGATGCGGGGAGCGTCGGCGCCCCGCATCTCCTCCTCGATGTCGTGGGCGGTCAGGGTCAGGGCACTGACCAGATCCGGGAGACGCTCCCGCGAGAAGCGGCTGCTGGGCATCGAGACCGACACGGCCGCATGAGCACGGCCGTCCGCACCGCGCACGGCCCGGCCGATGGCGGTGACGCCCGACTCGGTCTTGCCGGCGTTGATGGCGAAACCCCGTTCGCGGACGTTGCGCAACTCGCGGCGCAGCGCCGCCAGATTGGGCCGCTCGTCCAGGCGATCGGCCCACTTCGCCTCGCTGTACAACGCGTCGAGCCGCTCGGGCGGCAGGTCGGCGAGCATGACCTTGCCGCCCGAGGCCAGATGCGCCGGGAAGACCATGCCCTCCCGGTTGCCGACCCGCAGCGCCTGGCTGCATTCGACCGACCCGATGAACCGCACGTGGTCACCGGACAGGATCTGCAGGTTCGCACTCTCCTGGACCCGCTCGACCAGGCCGGCCAGCTGCGGCATCGCGACCGAACGCAGCAGCGCGGTACGCGACTGGGAACTCCCGCCCAGGGAGAGAACCGGGCCGGCCGCGTATTGGTGGTCCTCACGCCGGATCGCGAAGTCCCGGTAGACGAGCATGGCCAGCAGCCGGTGCGCGGTGGAGGGCGCCACCCCGAGACGCTGGGCGGCCTCGCCCACACCGAAAGGACCCTCGACCTGCAGCATGACCGCGAGCTGCAGCGCATGGTCGACACTGCGCACGAAGTAGTTGGGGGGATTCTTCATAGCAGAATCTCCTATTCTTCAATGCCTTCCACGATACAAGCTGGGAACCGTCACATCGTGAAGGAGCAGGCATGACCGAGACCGCGAACTCCCCGGTTCGCCTCAGTGTGGTGGACTCGCCAGATCAACCGGCGCCGTCGGTGGCGTTGGCGGAGCTGTATCGCGGCTTCGAGCAGGAGTTGCTGGTCCCGTTGTGGACCGAGATCGGCGATCTGATGCCGCCGCACCCGCGCTCCAAGGCGGTCCCGCACCTGTGGCGGTGGGAGAACCTGGTGGCCCTGGCGGACCGGTCCGGGCACCTGGTGCCGGTCGGCCGGGGCGGGGAGCGGCGCGCGATCGCCCTGGCGAACCCGGCGCTCGGCGGCCGGCCGTTCGCGACGCCGACGCTGTGGGCGGCGATCCAGTACCTGATGCCGGGCGAGGACGCTCCGGAGCACCGGCACAGTCAGCATGCGTTCCGCTTCGTCGTCGAGGGGGAGGGAGTGTGGACCGTGGTCGGCCGCGATCCCGTGCCGATGCGCCGCGGCGACTTCCTGCCCCAGGCAGGGTGGAACTGGCACGCCCACCACAACGCGGCCGACCGGCCGATGGCGTGGATCGACGGCCTGGACATCCCGTTCCAGTACGTCACCGAGACGCAGTTCTTCGAGTTCGGCCGCGACCAGATCAGCGCGGCCGAGCGCACCACCCCCGAACGATCCCGGTCCGAGCGGCTGTGGGGCCACCCCGGCCTGCGCCCGGTCTCCTCCCTCGGTGCTCAGCCCGGCACCCCCTTGCTGGCCTACCGGTGGGCCGACACCGACCGCGCGCTGGCGGACCAGCTCGAGCTCGAGGCCGAGGGCCATGCCGGGACGGTCGAGCCCGGCCACGCGGCGGTGCGCTACATCAACCCCACCACCGGAGGCGATGTGCTGCCGACCATCCGCGTCGAGATGCACCGCATCCGCAGCGGCGCCGAGACCGCACCCCGGCGGGAGGCCGGCTCCTCGGTGTATCAGGTCTTCGACGGGAGCGGGCGGGTCACGGTCGGCGACGTGTCCTGGTCGGTCACCCGGGGTGACCTGTTCGTCGTGCCGTCCTGGGCGCCGTTCTCGGCGAAGTCCGAGGCCTCGGCGTCCGACTCCGACTCCGCCGCTCTCGACCTCTTCAGATTCAGCGACGGGCCGATCTTCGAGGCGCTGCACCTCGGCCGCGCCCACGTGGAAGGACACAACGCATGAAGCTCGCCACCATCCGCACCGCCGACGGCCTCACCCGGGCCGTGCGCGTCGAGGGGGAGACCCTGGTCGACCTGGGCCTCGCCGACGTCGGTGAGCTGCTGGCGCGGCCGGACTGGGCCGAGCACGCCGCGCGGACGGAGGGGCCCGCGGTCGAGCCCGCCGGCTACGCGCCCGTGGTGCCCCGTCCCGGCAAGATCATCTGCGTGGGGCTGAACTACCGCAACCACATCCTCGAAATGGGCCGGGAGCTGCCGCAGTACCCGACGTTGTTCGCGAAGTACGCCGAGGCGCTCGTCGGGGCGTACGACGAGATCCGGCTCCCGCCGGAGTCCGACCAGGTGGACTGGGAGGCCGAGCTCGCGGTCGTCATCGGCAAGACCGTGCGGCGCGCCGGCGAGTCCGAAGCCGCCGAGGCCATCGCGGGGTTCGCCGTTCTCAACGACGTCACGATGCGCGACTGGCAGTACCGCTCGGCGATGTGGCTGCAGGGCAAGACCTGGGAGGGCAGCACGCCGTTCGGCCCCTACCTGGTCACCCCCGACGAGCTGGACGGCGGCACCCGGCCCTCGCTCACCCTGACCGGATACGTCGACGGCGAGGTGGTGCAGCAGGCCGACACCTCCGACCTCGTGTTCGACCCCGTCGCCCTGGTGCGGTACGTCTCCACGATCATCACGCTCAGCCCGGGCGACGTCATCGCCTCCGGCACTCCCGGCGGGGTGGGCCACGCGCGCAAGCCCGCCCGGTACCTCACCGAAGGCAGCGTCCTGGCCACCGAGATCACCGGGCTGGGCCGGTCCGAGGTCAAGGCCGTCGCCGAGCCGGTGGCATGATGCCCGCCGGCAGGACCCGCGCCGACAGCCTGCGGTGGATGGCGCAGGGCACCGCCGTCTTCTTCGACGCCCTGGCCTCGGTGCCGGACGACCGGCTGGACCGGCCGACGGCGCTCGACGGCTGGAGCGGCAAGCACCTGCTGGCCCACCTGGCCGCCAACGCCGACGCGCTGGTCAACCTGGCGCATTGGGCCCGCACCGGCGAGGAGACCCCGATGTACTCCTCCCCGGCGCAGCGCGATGCCGACATCGAGGCGGGCGCGACGCGGCCGGCGGCCGAGCTGCGGGCCTGGGCCGTACGGTCCGCCAAGACCCTCGACGCGCGGCTCGCCGAGCTGGACGAGCAGCAGTGGAACCGGGAGGTCCGCACCGCCCAGGGCCGCACCGTCACCGCCGAAGAGATCCCCTGGATGCGCACCCGCGAGGTCATGGTGCACGCCGTCGACCTCGGCGCCGGCGTGGAGTTCGACGATCTTCCAGCCGATTTCCTCGCCGCCCTGATCGACGACATCACCGCCAAGCGGTCCGGCGCGGACGGGCCCGCGCTCACCCTCACCGCGACCGACCACAGCGGCACGTGGGCCGTCTCCGGCGCCGGCGACCCCGCTCCGGTCACCGGCACCCTCGCCGGCCTCGCCGCCTACCTCTCCGGCCGCCGATCGCCCGGCGTGACCGGCGCGCACGGCGGGCCGGCGCCCGAACTTCCGCGGTGGCTCTAGTCCGGCGCGAGTCGAGAAAGGAATCACGAGACATGGCACACGACGGCCACGACGTCGATGTCGTCGTGGTGGGCGGGGGCATCGGCGGTCTGGCCAACGCCTTGGCGCTCACCCGGAAGGGCCTGCGGGTGCGGGTGCTCGAGCAGGCTCACGAGTTCGGTGAGGTCGGCGCCGGGCTGCAGATCGCTCCCAACTGCACCCGCATCCTGGACCAGTGGGGCCTGCTCGACGAGGTCAAGTCACTCGGTGTGCTGCCCGAGAACATCCTCATGAAGGACGCGATCGACGGCGGCGTCCTCACCAGCCTCGACCTGAGCGACGTGGAGCGGCGTTACGGCTTCCCGTACATGGTGATCCACCGCAGTGACCTGCACGGCACGCTGCTGCGCGCCTGCCGTCGGGCCGGGGTGGACCTGGTCAACGACGTCACGGTGACCGCGTACGAGCAGGCCGAGGGCGGTGCCGTCGCCGTCCACGCGGGCGGGCGTGAGTTCGGGGAGATCGTCCTTGCCGCCGACGGCCTGCGCTCCGTGGCCCGCCGGATCGTGAGCGACGACGAGCCGGTCAGCTCCGCGTACGTCGCCTACCGGAGCGCCGTGCCGTTCGAGAAGGTCGCCGACCTCGATCTGCACCCCAAGGACGTGGTCGTCTACATTGGCCCCAGATGCCATTTCGTCCAGTACTCGCTGCGCCACGGTGAGATGTTCAACCAGGTCGCGGTGTTCGAGTCGCCGAAGGCGCTGGCCGGCGAGGAGGACTGGGGCACGCCCGACGAACTGGACGGGGCGTTCGCGGCCGCCTGCGACCAGGTGCGGGCCGGCCTGCCGCTGATGTGGCGCGACCGCCGGTGGCGGATGTACGACCGCGAGCCGATCATGGACTGGGTACGCGGCCGTATCGCCCTCACCGGGGACGCCGCCCACCCGCCGCTGCAGTACCTCGCGCAAGGCGCGATCATGGCCATCGAGGACGCGTGGGTGTTGTCCGAGCACGTGGGCGCGCAGGACCGGACGGGTTCCGTCGACTGGGACGCTGCCCTGGCCGCCTACAACGCCGTCCGCCCGCAGCACTGCCGCCGGGTGCTGACCACGGCTCGGGCCTGGGGCAACCTGTGGCACCACGACGGGGAGAAGCGGGAGTGGCGCAACGCGGTGCTCCGCGATCGTGACGTCTACGACTACAGCTACGTGGACTGGCTCTTCGGGCCGACGGCTCTCACACCTGACCAACTGTCACCGATGTTCCCGCAGTACGCCGGCGACGACACGCAGGCGTGACGAGCGGTAAAAAAAGCTGTACAAATCGGACGCAAAGGCATACTCTCGACATGCCTCAGCCGGGGGAGCTGAGGCCCAAACTTCCTCCGTGGCCTTGGGTCACACGGGGACGGTGAGGCCGACGGTGAGGCCAGAGGACACGCTTCCCGCCACCGTGCCGAGCTGGCTCGTGTACCCGTCGCTGAAGATGTTGTCGCTGTCCAGGGAGAGCCGGCTCAGGTTGCTGACGCTCTGGCTGTAGCCGTCGGTCGCGTACACCGAGTCACAGATGTCCTTGGGCAGCGCCAGCTGCGAGGTCGCGATCTGGTTGTCGGACGTCGTGGCTTTGGCCAGGCTGGGATAGACCTCGAAGTGCACGTGCGGCCATCGGCCCGCGTAGCAGCCCGGGAAGATGCTGGTGAAGGAGACCTTGCCGGTGCTGTCGGCCTCCTGGACGCCGCGCAGGTAGTTCTCGCCGGTGACGGCTTCGGAGTACATCGAGTAGTTGCCGTCGCGGTCGCAGTGCCACAGGTAGACGGCTGCGCCTGACAGTGCCGAGCAGCCGGCCGAGGTGTCCTGGATGGTCAGCTCGATGGTCAGGGGGACGCCCGCGGCGGTGCCCGAGGCCGAGCCGATGCTGGAGCGGATGTCGCTGCGGACGATGCCGCTCTGGGTGAGGATGTTCGGGCCGTTCGAGCCGTCGCCCGGGAACGGCCCGGCGGTCTCTTCCGGGATTTCGGCGCAACTGCCGCCCGTCGCCGTCCCGCTCTGCGCGGCCGAGGCCGTCGAGGCTGGGGTGGCGCCTGTCGAGTCGCTGCTGCAGCCGAGCAGGGTCGCCAGGCCCGCGCCGGCGAACAGGCCCAGCATCCGCCGGCGTTCCAGCAACGTCGACATGTCGAACTGCAGTCCTCTGTCGAAGATGTCGTCGCCGTGGGGGTGGTCGTGCATCGTCACTCCATGCTGAGCATGCGCCGCTCCGTAGCCGGCTTGATGAGGGCGGCGGCGCATGGGGGGTCCTCATCAAAGCAGGCAGCACACCGATTGTCACCTTAAGCCACCACGGTTCCGACATAGCGCTCTGTTTTCCGACATAATCAAGGAGCTGTCGATCGGTGGAGGACGACGCATGGGTGACGAGGCGAAGCGGTTCGCTGGAGTGGACACCACCACCCCCAACCTCGCCCGCATGCACGACTACTTCATCGGCGGGAAGGACAACTTCGCCGCCGACCGGGAGGCCGCCGAAGCCGTGCTGGCCATCGCCCCGGAGGTCCGGGTGATGGCGCAGGAGCATCAGGCGTTCCACGTACGGGTGGTCCGCTATCTCGTGGACCAGGGCATCACCCAGTTCGTCAATCTGGGCGCCGGGCTGCCCACCGAGCTCAACACGCACCAGCTGGCCCGCTCTCTCGTTCCCGAGGCTCGCGTGGTCTACGTCGGCGACGATCCGGTGGTGCTCACCCACGGCAGGGCGCTTCTCGCCAGGCAGCCCGGGATCGCCGTCGTCGAGGGCGACGTCATGCATCCTGCCGACCTGCTCGCCGACCCCGTTCTCCGGCAGACGATCGACCTCGGTCAGCCGGTGGCGGTGTTGTTGTTCGCCGTCCTGCAGTACATCGCGGACAGCAGCGATCCCTTCCGGCGGGTTGCCGAGCTGCGTGACGCGCTGCCGGCCGGCAGCCACATCGTCATCACGCACGTCGTCTTCGACGCACGCCCGGAGATCGCGGAGCCGATCGTCGATCTCTACAGGAAGTTTCTGGGGGATGTCGAGGGCGTGGCCCGTACCCGGGAGAAGGTGTCGACCTTCTTCGACGGCCTCGAGCTGGTCGAGCCCGGGCTGGTCTATGTCCGCGACTGGCGGCCCGAGAGCCCGTTCGCGGCCGAGAGGTCGGACAAGGCCTGGGTGATCGTAGGGGTCGGTCGCAAGACCTAGCCATCGGCGACGGCCGTCCGGCAGCTGCACGCGCCGACCGGCCGCCGCCCCGCGCGGCCGGCCGGTCATGGTGCCGGCGGTCCTTCGGCTGGTGGCGGGGGCGAGGAGATGAGGGCGGGGGAGAGGCGCCGGGAGAGCTGTGCCACGGAGTGGCACGGGCGCGTGCTCTCCGCTTCCGCCGGCCCTTCCATTCTCTTGTAACCCCCAGTCCCCCCATGACCTGGATCGCCAGACCCGGGTCCATTCGAGGGAGTCGCCTCATGTCCGATACCGCCGCTCCGTCTCCACCCAAGCCGGCTCCCGCGACCGACAAGCGCACGGTGTCGCGGGTCGTCGCCGCGAGCCTGATCGGCACCGTGATCGAGTACTACGACTTCGCCGTGTACGGCACCGCCGCCGCCCTCGTCCTGGGCCCCGCCTTCTTCCCGTCCGGCAGCCCCACGGTGCAGACCCTCGCCGCGTTCCTCACCTTCGCCGGGGCGTTCCTGGCGAGGCCCTTCGGGGTGGTGCTGTTCGGGACCATCGGCGACCGGCTGGGCCGCAAGCGGGCGCTGGTGCTCTCACTGCTGCTGATGGGCGCGGCGACGGTGGGCGTCGGCCTGCTCCCGACGTACGAGAGCGCAGGACTGCTCGCCCCCGTCCTGCTGGTGGCCCTGCGCCTGCTCCAGGGCGTGAGCATGGGCGGCGAGTGGGGCGGCGCCGTGCTGCTGGCCGCCGAGCACGCCCCGCCGGCCCGCCGGGCGATGTTCGCCTCCATCCCGCAGGCCGGACCGCCACTGGGATTCCTGCTGTCCAGCGCGGTGATCCTGCCCACGCTGGCCATCGCCGGCCGTGACGGCTTCGCCGCCGGGGCATGGCGGATTCCGTTCCTGTTCAGCGCGGCGCTCATCATCATCGGTCTCTGGGTGCGCAGCCGGGTGACCGAGTCCCCGGTCTTCACCTCCGCGCCCCGCCGCACGGCCTCCCGTTTCCCGCTCGGCACGCTGGTGAAGGAGCACCCCGGCCGGCTCCTGCTGGGCGTCGGCGCGGCGATCGGCGGCTCGTCGGTCTACTACCTCACCACCGTCTACAGCCTGCAGTACGCGCCGAAGGCGCTCGGCATCTCGCAAGGCACGGTGTTGACCGCCGCGAGCCTCGCGGCCGCGGCCGGAGCGCTGGCCACGGTTCCGGCCGCCCGGCTGGCCGACAAGGTGGGCAGGCGCCCGGTGATGCTGGCGGGCCTGGTCGGCTGCGTGCTCTGGGCGTTGCCCATGTTCGGCTCGCTGCAGACCGGCAACGGTCTGTTGATCACGGGAGCGTTCGTGATCGGGCTGGTGCTGTTCACGCTCAGCTTCTCGCCGATCGCCGCCTTCCTGCCTGAGCTCTTCCCCGCGCGGCTGCGCTACACCGGCGCGTCGGCGGCCTTCATCCTCGCCAACACGCTCGGCGGCGGCTTCGCCCCGGTCGTCGCCACCTGGCTGAACACCCACTGGGCCTCGCCGCTGGTGCTCGGCTGCTACGCGGGCGCGCTCTGCCTGGTCAGCCTCGTCTGCGTGCTCGTGCTGCCGGAGACCCGCGATCGCGAATTCGCCGCCTGACCGCGGCTTCGCTCCTCATCGCGCCCGGGACCTGCCATGATGGCGGATCCCGGGCGTTTACATTGCCGAAACTGTCCTTTAAAGTGGACTCGCGTCCATCATGGTGGTCGCCTTGAAGGAACCCCTGGAGACCTCCATGGCTACGTCACATCGCGATCCAGGCACAGACCTGGGACTCGCCGAGCCGGATCAGCGGCACACGGCCGTCGACAAGGCGCTCGTCCTGCTGAAGTCGCTCGCCGACCACGACCGCGAGATCGGCGTCAGCGAGCTGGCCCGGCGCACCGGGCTGACCAAGTCCACGGCCTTCCGCCTGCTCGGCATCCTCCAGCGCAACGACCTCGTCGAGCGCGTCGGCAGCGACTACCGGCTTGGCATGCGGTTGTTCGACATCGGCACCCGGGTGTACGGCCCGACCTCGCTCGTGTTGCGGGAGCGCCTGCTGCCGTATCTCGCGGACCTTTACGAGCTGACCCACGAGACGGTGCACCTGGCCGTGCTCCACGACACCGGGATCGTGTACATCAACAAGATCCACGGCCATCGGCCGGCGCGATGCCCTTCCCAGATCGGTGCCCGCCTGCCCGCCTACTGCACCGCGGTCGGCAAGGCACTGCTCGCCTTCGATCACGACGCCGCCGAGGCGGCCATCGCCGAGGGACTGTCGCCACGCACCGGCTACACCCTCACCGACCCCGCCCGGTTCCGGGCCGAACTGCGGCGGATCCGGCAAGACGGGGTCGCCTACGACCGGCAGGAGGCCGTCCCCGGTCTCGTCTGCGTGGCCGTGCCGATCATGAACGGAGTGGGCAGGCCGGTGGCCGCGTTGTCGGTGGCGGGTGCTCACCATCGGTTCGATCCCGCACGCTTCGCCCCGGCGCTGCGCCGGGTCGCTTACGAGGCGTCGCGGGCGATCGTCTCGGCCCAGCGGCAGGCGGCGAGCGGCTGAACCACGGTCAGCGTGGCTGACCGTCGTGGGTGCGTGCCACGCCCGTCGCGCCGGTGCCCGGCTGCACGCGGGGCACGCTGACCACGACGTGGACCAAGCCCTCGCCGTCGAGCGCCTCGTAGATGTGCGGCCGGTCGCCTGGGTAGCGCACGAAGTCGCCGGTGCTCAGCTCGACCGTGTAGTCGACGGGGCCCACCCGGACCCGGCCGCTGATCACGTACAGATGCTCGAGGGTGCCGACCGGATGGGGGGCGGACGGCTCGACGGCATCGTCGCCGGGCGCCGGGAAGATGCGCAGCAGGTAGTTCTCGATCACGCCGGAGCCGTATACATGGTCGAGGGAGCGGGAGGCGTAGCCGCCGTGCTGGTGCCACGCCACCTCCTCGCCGCGCTGCACCACCATGACCTGCTCACGTTCGGCCACCAGCCGCGTCACCGGCACGCCGAGAGCGTCCGCGATGGAGAACAACGTTTCCACGGTTGGATTGCCCGTGCCCTGCTCGATCGTGGACAGCGTCTGCTTGGCCAGCCCGGCCTGCCGGGCCAGTTCGGCCAGCGACATGCCCCGCTGCTCTCTGAGGAGCCGCACATTGCGCGCGACAACGGAATTTCCCGACGACACGGCACCACTGTAGGCGCAGCCCGCAGGCGTCCGCGCTCAAGGGCATGGCTGCGGGAAACTCAAGGCATGGCATCGCTCGACGATTCCGCGCACGACGTCATCAAGCCCGGGGTCATCTACGAAGACTGCGCATTCCACCCTGTCGTGTGTGCGGAGGTGCATGAGGACCGCTCGGTCGTCGGTATATCACTGATCGACGGATCGTATCCGCGGAGCTGCTCGCTCGATCACTGCGGGGTGATCGTGATCGATCCCGCTGACCTGATGGCTATACGGAGCGACTTCGCGGGTTATGTCGCCAGGAGGCAGGACGAACTGCGCCGGGACCTGTCGCCGTGAAGGCCCGTGCGTCGAAGCTTGGCGGCTCGGCGGAAGTAGTTCCGGCTTCCGCGCGTGGACGGACCGGCTCCGCGATGAAGGTGCGCCGTGGGTGTGGTGGTGGTGCGCGAGGACCTTCAACGCGGAGCCGGAGTCGGAGCCGGCGCCCCAGATCAGGCCGGGGAGGCCGGGATGGGGGCCGTGGCCTGGCCGGTGCCGAAGGGAATGCCGCGGGCCTCGTGACCGAGCGCGGTGAGGGCCGCGACCACGAGGAGCACCGGGGTCACCGTGACCGCCAGGGCGAACGGGTAGCCGTGGGAGTGGGCCAGCGCCTGCTGGATGGGCAGATTGAAGGCCGCCAGGAGGTTGCCGAGCTGGTAGGTGACGCCGGGGAAGAAGCCGCGGATCTCGTCCGGGCTCAGCTCGGTGAGGTGTGCGGGGATGACGCCCCAGGCGCCCTGGATGAGGAATTGCATGAGGAACGCGCCGAGGGCGAGCGTGGCGAGCGTGGGCGCGAAGGCGAACAGGGGGACGATCGGCAGGCCGACGAGGACGGCGGCGATGATGGTGCGCCGGCGGCCGAACCGCTCCGACAGCCCCCCGAGGAGGGTGCCGCCGAGGATCGCACCGAGGTTGTAGACGATCGCGACGACGATGGCCTCCGTGCCGGTGAAGCCCTTGCCGTCCTTGAGGAAGGTCGGATAGATGTCCTGGGTGCCGTGACTCATCCAGTTGAACGCCGTCATGAGCAGGACGAGGTAGAGGAAACGCCGCAGCACCGGGGGATCGAGGAAGACCGAGCGCAGGCTCGTACGGGTACGGGTGAGGCGTTCGTGAGTCCGTTCCCAGGCTTCGCTTTCGTGCACCCGGGCGCGGATGAAGAACGACACCAGCGCGGGCACCAGACTGAAGGCGAACATGCCGCGCCAGCCCCAGATCGGGTTGACGACGAGGTAGACGACGGCGGCGAGCAGGTAGCCGGCGGCGTAGCCCTGCTGCAGCACGCCGGAGAAGAAACCGCGCTTGCCGACGGGCATCTTCTCCATGGCCAAGGCGGCGCCGAGTCCCCATTCGCCGCCCATGCCGATGCCGTACAGCAGCCGCAGGACCAGCAGGACCGTGTAGGTGGGGGCGAAAGCGCAGGCGAAGCCGACCGCCGAGTAGAAGGCGACGTCCACCATGAGCGGCCGCTTGCGCCCGGAGGCGTCGGCCCAGCGGCCGAACAGGAACGCGCCGAGCGGGCGCATCGCGAGCGTCACCGTGGTGAGGAACGCCATCTGGGTGAGCGGTACGCCGAACTCCTTGCCGATGTCGGCGTAGACGAGGACGACGATGAAGTAGTCGAAGGCGTCCATCGTCCAGCCGAGGAAAGCGGCCAGGAAGGCGTTGCGCTGGTCGCGGTTGAGCCCGCGCGCCTGTTCGATGAGGGCCATTGCCATGGCGGGGACCTCCTCCGGCGCGGCGTGAGGGGTACCGCGCCGAAGGTCATCGTGCCCGGGGGCCGATGAGAGGACGGTGAGAAACCGTCATGCCGCGATCACGCGCTGGGGACGGGCGGCCTCAGCTGCCCGTTGCGCACCAGCCAGATGGCCCGCTCCAGGTCAGGGGTGAGATAGCGGTCGTCGCCCAAGGGCGCGATGTACCGCCTGATCTCCTCGTGCAGGGCCCGCGTGCCGGCGCCGAGCGGCAGGCCCGTCATCTTCGGCGCGATGAGGTCGATCCCCTGGGCCGCCATCAGGTATTGGACGGCCAGGACGATTTCGAGCCGGTCGAGGTTCTCGTGCAGGTGCCGGACCGAGGCCATGGCCATCGTGTTGTGGTCCTCCTGCCCGTCCTTGACCGGCCGGGACAGCGTGCCCGCGGGCGTGGCCCTGGTCTGCATCTCCGGGATCAGCGCCGCGGCCACCGTCTGCACCTGCACCATCCCGGAGTTCAGCCCGACCGTGCCGCCGGCGAGGTTCGCCGGAAGGCCGTAGCTCCACCGGGGCGACATCAGCCGCCCCGACAGCTCCTGCGACAACACCCCGATGTCGGTGATCTCCGCGTTCAGGGTGTCGGCGAGGTGGCCCATGACCGAGCCGTCCCAGTTGCCGCCCATCACGAACTCGTAGCCGGGCCCGGGCTCCCGCTTGAAGATCAGTGGGTTGGAGGTGGAGGAGTTGGCCTCCCGTACCAGCGTGCGGCGCGCGTCGGCGAGCTCGTGCCGCAGTCCCGCCATGATGTGCGGCGCCGCCCGCACCGACACGGCGTCCTGGATGCGCGGCTCGTAGTTCGCCGGGTCGAGGCGCTTGCGCCCCTCCTCCGTCATCCAGCCCGAGCCCGCCACCATCGTGCGCAGCCGCGCGGCGACCGCGTCCTCCTCGGGGATGTGGCGTTCCTTGTGGGTACGCGCGTCGAGCGACCCCTGCTCGGCCCTGGTCGCCTCCATGAACAGGGCGAAGGCGCCCTCCGCCTGGTCGGCGAGCACGGTGGCCCGGTGCAGGGCGTGCATCAGGGTGGCGGCCAGGACGGTGCTGCCGCTGACGATCGGCAGCGCTTCGCCGGCTTGGAAGGTGAAGTCCCTGACCAGCCCGGCCTTCGGCAGCAGCTCGGAGGCGGGTCCTTCGATGCCCTGATAGCGCACCGGCGCGTTCTCGCCGAGTGCCGCCAGACCGGCCGCCGCCTGCGGCTGCAGATCGCCGGTGCCCAGTGACCCGATTTGCGGCATGCGCGGCACGACCCCGGCGTTGACCATGGACAGCAGCCGCTGGGGCACCTCGGGGCGTACCCCCATCTTGCCCCTGGCCATCTGGTTCGCTTTGAGGACCAGGGCCAGCCTGACCACGTCGTCGGGCAGTGGCTCGCCGACGCCCGCGGCGTGGGAACGCAGCACGTTGCGCTGGAACTGCTCGGCCTGCTCGGGTGTGAGCGGACGGTCCTTCAGCGGCCCGAGCGCCTGGTTCCAGCCGTACACCCGCTGGGTCTCCAGGGCCTTCAGCGCTCCCGACCGCACCTGGATCAAGTTGGCCTGTACGTCCGGCGCGAGCCGCGCGGAGACGGGACGGCCGTCGAGGATCGCGAAGGCGTCCCGGAGGGTGAACGAAGCGCCGTCCAGTACCAGGTCCAGCGTCGGCTGGGGCGCCGCCATCGCGGGCGCCGTCACCGCCGGTGGCGCCTCAGGGTCGGCGACCGCCTGCCCCGGCACGCCCAAGGCGGCGAGCAGGCCCACACCGGCGGCGATTCGTCCTACTTTGGTCATCAGCTTGGTCCCCCGGCTCGTACGACGAAGAGCAACGCTGCACCGTTATAGCGACGGGACAAAGGGGCGCCAGGAATGGCTCAACGTGGTCGGGACAAGTGCTGACCTGCTCCATGCCGCTCCTATGCAGCACGATGCCTGTTCTGTGCACGAACGCAACGGGTCAGCCATCTGAGGCCGGAAGCCGGAGCACGAACCGGGCGCCGGTGTCGGAGTCCTCGATGGCCAGCGTGCCCTGGTGGGCGGTCGCGATCTCGCGGGCGATCGGCAGGCCGAGCCCGGTGCCGCCGGCGTCGCGGTTACGCGAGTCGTCGAGCCGGGCGAACCGCTCGAAGACGAATTCGCGCTGGTCCGGCGCGATGCCCGCGCCGTCGTCGAGCACTTCGAGCACGGCCTGCCCGCGCTCCTGCCGCACCGTCACGTTGATCTGCGTCTCGGCGTGCCGCTCGGCGTTGTCCAGCAGGTTCGTCAGCAGGCGGGCCAGCTGCAGCCGATCGCCCGTGATGACCACGCTCCCGTGCGTGGCGGTGACGACGCGCTTGGTACGCGGCCGGGCGGTCTCCGTGACGACCAGCTCGCTCAGGTCGAGGGGCTCGCGGCGGCTCGGGGCCTCCGCGTCCAATTTGGTCAGCGTCAGCAGGTCCGTGACGATGGCCTGGAGCCGGTCCAGGCTGGCGAGCACCTCGGTGCCCGTCTCCTGCCAGTCGGTCTCCTCGGGGTGCAGCATGGCCCCCTCGACCTGGGCGCGCATGGCGGTGATCGGGCTGCGCAGGTCGTGCGAGGCGTCGCCGGCGAACCTGCGCTGCCGCTCGATCGCGACCTCCTGCTGCCTCATCGCCGTCTCCAGCCGCTCCAGCGTCTGGTTGGCGGTCTCGGCCAGGCCCCTGATCTCGTCGTCGGTCTCCGGCACGGGGACACGCATCCCGCCGCCGTCCGCGGTGATCTCCGCCAGCCTCGTCGTGATGTGGCTGACCGGGGCGAGTGTCTTGTCCACGACACGCGACACCCCGAACCAGGTCAGCGCGGCCAGCCCGGCCGTCATGCAGAGCAGGAACACGATCACCTGCGGGGTGACGTACCAGGGCACTGTCGGCTCGAAGGCGTAGATGACCCAGGTGCCGTCCGATTGGTACGCCCGCAACGCGACCACGATCTTGCACTTGCCGGGAAAGGCGGGCAGGTCGCAGAGCTCCGCGTCGTCATTGGCCTGGTCCGGCCGGGGGATGACGGTCGTCTGGCGGGGCATGCCGGCCATGCTCGGCGTCCAGGAAACGGGCCGCCCGGCCGGGTCGACCACCTGCATGCCGTCGAGGCCGCTCGGGTCCAGCACGGGGGGCAACTGGTTCCGCTTGACCATGAGAAGCACCTGCAGGGCCTTGCCGGACACCTCGAGTGTGCGGATGTCGGCGGTCTCGTCCCGGGTGCCGTACAGCAGGAACGTGCTGACGATGATGTTCAGCAGCACCATGGCGATGCTGGCGAGCAGTGCCAGCCGCGTCCGCAGCGACCGGCGCAACCGTGCTCTCACGCTTCTCCCCTCCGGCCATCAGAGGATCACGGTCGTGGTGCTCGCCGCTAACTTAGGGAGATTCCTCGATAAATACGGTTACGCACACCTGGATGCGGACAATCTCCGCCTCCCGCCCAAGTCGGCGGGACACCCTCTCCTGGGCGAGCCGGACCAGAAACAGAAGGGCGGCCCACCCCCTTGACGGAACGGCCGGACAGGATTGATGATTATTCCTACTTAAAAAGTAGAGAAAGGGGAGATCGTGCGAGCGCTCATCCTGCTCGGGCTCGTCGGTTTCGCGGCCCAGCTCGTCGACGGCAGTCTCGGCATGGCCTACGGCGTCACCTCCAGCACGCTGCTGCTGGCCATCGGCACCAACGCGGCCGCGGCGTCGGCCACCGTGCACCTGGCCGAGATCGGCACCACGCTCGCCTCGGGCATCTCCCACTGGCGCTTCGGCAACGTGGACTGGAAGGTCGTCGCCAAGATCGGTGTCCCCGGCGCCGTCGGCGCCTTCGCCGGGGCGACGTTCCTGTCCAGCCTGTCCACCGAGGTCGCCGCGCCGGTCATGTCGCTCATCCTGCTGACGCTCGGCGCGTACATCCTCGTCCGCTTCACCGCCTTCGGCCTGCCGCGCGGCAACCTGGGTAAGCCGCTGCGCAAGCGCTTCCTGGGCCCGCTCGGCGTGCTGGCCGGCTTCGTCGACGCCACCGGCGGTGGCGGCTGGGGCCCGGTCGGCACCCCCGCCATCCTGGCCAGCGGCCGGCTGGCGCCGCGCAAGGTGATCGGCTCCATCGACGCCAGCGAGTTCCTCGTCGCGATCGCCGCCAGCATCGGCTTCTTCGTCGGCATCGGCTCGGAGAACATCGACTTCGCGTGGGTCGCCGTCCTGCTGCTCGGCGGCGTCATCGCCGCGCCGATCGCGGCCTGGCTGGTGCGCCACATCCCGCCGCGCATCCTGGGCTCCGCCGTGGGCGGCGTGATCATCCTGACCAACGTCCGGAGCCTGCTGCGCAGCGACTGGATCGACGCCTCCGGCGGCGTGCAGACGGTCGCCTACCTCGCGATCGCCGTGGTCTGGGCCGCCGCCATCGCCTACTCCGTCCGCGAATACCGCCGCGACAAGGCCGCCGAGTCCGTCGAGGCGATCGAGACCGAGCTACGCGGCCGTACCGCCGAGGAGGAGCAGGCCTCCGCATGAGGGCCGTACGCACCTGGCCCGGCCCCGAGCCGGGCCGCGGTGCCGCCACGCCTCCTATGAGAATCTCCGCCCGCACCCAGTACGCGCTCGCCGCCATGCTCGCCCTGGCCGCCGCCGAGGGCCCGGTCCACGCCGAATCGATCGCCCTCTCGCAGGAGATTCCCCGCCGCTTCTGCGACAACATCCTGCTCCAGCTCCGCCGGGCGGGCCTCATCCACAGCCAGCGCGGCCCGGACGGCGGCTACTGGCTGGCCCGCCCCGCCGCGGAGATCGTGCTGGCCGACGTCATCCGCGTCACCGAAGGCGTCGAGCCGGTCGGCCGGCCCTTGCCCAAGGCGGCGGCGCCGCTGGCCGCGATCTGGGCCGAGCTCCACGACCACGAGCACCGCCTGCTCAGCAGCACCACTCTCGCCGACCTCCTCGCGTCCTCCACCTAGCCCGGGTCATCGTGGCGGGCGGCTGCGACGGACTCCCGTAACCGGGCCAGGAACGTCTGACCGCTCGCGGCGGCGTCCAGGGGAAGCAAGTACGAGCTCGCCTCTGTGGCGCCGAACCAGCGGGCCTGGACGAAAACCCCCGTCGTGCCCTCGAACACCGCCGGGTTCGGCAGCTCGAGCGAAACGTCCGCGAGCCTGGCGCCCAGTTGCGCCGATGTGCCCTTCTCGGTGACCGTGGCGATCACGATGACGCCGCCGGTGAGGACGGCGGCTGTCGTGAAGTCCCCGGCCTCCGGACCGGCCATCCGGAAAATGCTCATGAAGCCGCGCGGAACCGTGGCCGCGATCGGAGTGCTCCGGGTCTCGCAGCAGATGGTGGCCAGGCCGTCCAGGTCACCGAGCAGATGCCGCTCCGCATAGGCCCTGATCAAGGCCTGCAACCGGGGATCCAGCTCGCCCATCGAGCACAGCCGGGTCGATCTGGAGTATTGAACGTTCATGGAGATCCCTTCAGCGCCCGGCGCGTATGTGGTCGGGGGAGGTGGGCGCCCAGCGGCGTGCCGGCGAGCGGTTGTGCGGTGAGGTAGGGGTCGAAACCGCTGAAGTAGCCCAGCAACCATGCAGCGTAAAGCCCGTGTGCCGAGAGCGCCGGGACGCCGGCTGCGGCGAGTTTCCCGTCCAGCGAGCGGAGGTCCTGCTCCAGGCAGGCGCCGACCATGTTCTTGACCTCGGCGAAATCCCGGGCCGCCGCGGCGAGCAGCGCCCGAGGCTCCTTGAGATGGAGCGGGTGGCCTGGCTGCCGCGTTGACCCAGGCTTTGACCGCCGGGATCGTCGCAGGCCGGTGGGATGCGCGGGATCTTGACCTGTTGGCCGCCGGTGTCGGGCCGGATGGGCGGGTGTTGCGGCGTCACTCCGGCTCGTTGGCCGCGGGTCCTCCCACGGTGAACGGCGTGGTGACGCCCTCGTACATCAGATGCGCGGTGAGCCCTTCCGAGGCGTGGGGCAGGTTGTGGCAGTGGTCCATCCAGACGCCGGGGTTGTCGGCGACGAAGGCGATCTCGTACGACTCCCCGGCCCCGACCTCGAGGGAGTCCACCCACCAGGGGCTCCCGGTGGCGGGCACGCCGTCGCGGCTGAGCACCACCGCGTGGTGGCCGTGCAGGTGCATGGGGTGGGCCTCGCCGCTGTCGTTGGAGATCCGCATCCGGACCACGTCGCCCTCGGCCACGTGGAACATCGGCACGTCGGGATAGAGGTGCCCGTTGATCGTCCACCACAACCCGGGGACCCCGTCGAGGAAGCCGGGGCGGCGTCCCATGTCGTACGCGAACCGCCGATCGGGCCTGCCGGGATCGAACGCGAGCGGCGCCGGAGCGCCGTACGTCAGAAGGTCCAGCATCGCCGCCGGCCGGGGGACCGGAGGCGCGGCGTACGACGCCGAGCCGAGCACCACGCCGGCCGGGCCGCCGAGGTGGATCCGGACCGGCGAACCGTCCTCGGGCATGGTCACCTCGATGTCGGCGCGTCCTCCGGCGGCCACCGCCACGGCCTTGTCGCGGACCGGCGCGGCCCCGTTGACCTCCGTGCCGTCGACGGCGGCCAGCCGGTACGGTGCGCCGCCGGCCCACGTCGGCATGAGCCCGTACTCGGTGTTGATCACCCGCACCCGCACCCGCGTCCCGGGCGGCGCCTGGACGGGGACGTCGCCCTCGCGCCCGTTGACGGTGCGCACCCCGTTGTACAGGTGCACCAGCGCCACGACGTCCATGGCCTCGTCCGCAGCCTCGTCCGTGGCCTTGTCCTGCGCCGCCGGCGCGACGACCAGCGCGCCGAGCAGCCCCCCGCGGACCTGCTCATGCGACATCTGGTGCGAGTGATACCAGAAGGTGCCTGCCTGGTCGGCGACGAACCGGTAGGTGAACTCCTTGCCGATGCCGACCGCGTCCTGCGTGACACCGGCGACGCCGTCCGCCGCGTTGGGCACGTCCATGCCGTGCCAGTGCAGCGTGATGCCGCCCGGCACCGACTCGTTGATCAGCCGGACCTGCACCAGTTGCCCCTTGGTGGCCTTGATGACCGGTCCCGGCGACTGGCCGTTGAGGGTGAATCCCTCGAAAGCGCGGCCGGAGGGCAGCCGGAACCGCTCCTTGCGGGCGACCATGGT
Organism: Nonomuraea polychroma; assembly: GCF_004011505.1. Taxonomy (NCBI): domain Bacteria; kingdom Bacillati; phylum Actinomycetota; class Actinomycetes; order Streptosporangiales; family Streptosporangiaceae; genus Nonomuraea; species Nonomuraea polychroma. The sequence continues at coordinate 5,642,087 of NZ_SAUN01000001.1, read as the reverse complement.
CACCGCGACGTCGGCTCGGCGGTCCGGATCGGCGACCAGCCGCGTGACGTCCCGCCCGGCACCCGCGTGCGCTCCATGGGCCGAGGCGCCTCCGCCCGCATGAGCCATGGCGCCGCGCGGCCCGCCCCCGTAGTCGACGTGGCCCATGTCCATGACCGAATACGTCTCCGGCAGCAGGCTCGCCTGCCACAGCCAGACCAGCGGCCCCAGCACGGCCATGGTCGCGGCGCCCGCGACGGCGAGGCGCACGCGGCCACCGGCATTCCCGTCGCCGGAGCGACGCTCCATCACCCGCGAGCCGCGAGCTGCGGTTCCGGAGCACGCACCGCCGCGCCGCGACGGGCGGCGTAGAGCGCCGCGGTGAACAGCAGCAGCGCGTTGAGGCCGTGCACGGCGCCCACCAGCGGAATGCTGTGCCCCAGGATGCCGAACGTGACCTGCAGGACGACCAGCAGCAGCACCAGGCCGGCCGCCTTCACCGCGCCCGGCACCTTTGCCCAGAACGAGCTGATCAGGAGGAGCAGCGCGATGACCGGGATGGCGATCATCCCGTTGAAGGCGTGGATGATGAGGCCGATGAACTCGGGGAACGGCATCTCGCCGCTCTCGCCGAGCGTCTTGTCGAGCACACCGCCCTCGCTGACCCACTTGCCCATCCCGGCGTCACCCCAGACCATGACCGCCGCCTGCACGGCCACCTCGATCGCGACCAGGTAGGCCAAGACCTTGTAGACGTGTTTCACGACGCCCTCCCCTCTCAAGACCGCTTGTTCTCGCGTGCCACGGTAGGGAGCGCCACTTGGGGAGCAATGGTGGGCGACTTGGAACGTACTAGCGGCGGTCACGGCTCCCGCCGAATCGGCCGGCGGCATCGCGGAGCTTCACGGGCGGGCATACCTTCCGGCAAGTTGTCGTGGGGCGCCCGCCCGACCGGGGCGGCCCGCGCTAAGAAGAGCCGGTGGCATCGAACATGTCGTGGCTGCGCGCCGACCCGTGGCGGGCACTGCTGATCCTGGTGGCCTGCTGCTACGGGGCCGTGCAACTGATCGTCGTCAGCCCAGGGATGGGACTCGGGTGGGACGAGTCGATCTATGTCAGCCAGGTCGATCCGCGGGTGCCGGCGGCCGAGTTCATCGCGCCCCGAGCCCGGGGCATCACGTGGGTGGTCGCGCCGGTGGTGCTGGTCACCTCCTCGACGGAGGCGTTGCGGGTCTACCTCTGCCTGCTGTCCGCCCTCGCGCTGTACGCGTCGTTCGGGATCTGGCTGCGGGTGCGCACCGGGGGGATGGTGCCGCTCGCCGCCCTGCTGTTCGCGTCGTTGTGGTTGTCGTTGTTCTACGGCGGCCAGGCCATGCCGAACCTGTGGGTGGCCTTCGGCGCGGTGGCCGCCGTCGGCTGCTTCCTGCGGTGCGTGCGGCCGGGCAGCGGGAAAGCACCGGCGGTCGGGCTGGCGCTGAGCGTGGCCGCGGTGGGCCTGCTGCGCCCGCCCGACAGCCTGTGGCTCGTGCTCGCGCTCGCGGCGGCGCTCGCCTGGCCGGCGTGGCGGCGGGTCAAGGTCGCGGCCGCCCTGGTCGCGGGCCTGATCGCAGGCTGGGCGGACTGGGTCGCCGAGGCGTACGTACGGTTCGGCGGGCTCGCCGCACGCTGGCAGGCCGCCGGGGCGGCGAACGAGACCGGCCTGCACTTCTCCCTGCTCGAACACGCCCGCGCGCTCAACGGCCCGCTGCTGTGCCGGCCTCCCGCGCACTGCGGGCCGATCCCGCTGCCCTGGCTGCTGTGGGGGAGCACGATCCCCGTCCTCGTCCTCCTCGGCCTGTACGCGGCCCGGCGCCGCGGACACCTGACCGAGTGCGCCCTGCCGGCCCTCGCCGGCCTGCTGATGGGCATGCCCTACGTCTTCCTCGTCGGATACGCGGCGCCCCGCTTCCTGCTCCCGGCGTACGCGCTGCTGGCGCTCCCGATCGCCTACGGCGTGCTCTGGCTGCTGGGCCACCGGCCGTTCCGCCCCGTCCTGGCCGGCCTCGTCGCCGCGGGTTTCCTCGGCCAGCTCATCCTGCAGGCGCTCACCCTGGACAAGGTCGTCGGGCCCCGGCTGGCCAAGCGCGAAGCCGACGTCGAGGTCGCTCGCGCGTTGAGCGCCCTGGACCTGCGCCCGCCCTGCCTGGTGTACGGCGAGCACGCGGCGATGATCGCCTACCGCGTGGGCTGCGAGTCGTACACGATCCTGCGCTGGCCGCAGCAGTCTGCCGCGCCCGCCCCGATACGCGCCGCCCAGAGCGCGGGCAAGCTCGTGGTCGCCGTCGACAGGGGCCGGCACCTCGCCGCGCCGTTCCTGCAGGATTGGGAGCACAGGCCGTTGCCGCAGGCCCGGCCCGGCCCGTGGCAGGCCTACCTTCCCCGGCCGCTCTCGTAGCGGCGCCGCAAGCCGGAGACGTACCCGATCATAAGTGACAAATGGAACAATTCCAGTTTTGTGTTATGTGAGTGGTGATTCTCCCGTCTCCTGTCCGGAGCTGCGGAGGCTCCGGATTGAGGTGATGGATGTACGCACGGCCGACGTACGAGGTCGAAACGGTGCTCGCGGCCCGCGCAGGGGATCGCGGCGCCATCGACGAGCTGGTCAGGAGTCACCTGCCGCTCGTGTACAACATCGCCGGCCGCGCCATGAACGGGCATCCGGATGTGGACGACGTCGTCCAGGAGACGATGGCCCGGGTCGTGACCGGCCTGGCCGGGCTGCGCGACCCGGAGAGCTTCCGCTCCTGGCTGGTCGCCATCACGATGAACCAGGTGCGGGAGTGGCGGCGCTCCACGGCCACCACCCTGTCCGTCCTCGACGAGGCCCTGGGCATGGCGGACCCCGGCTCCGACTTCGCCGCCCTCACGATCGCCCGGCTCGGCCTGTCCGGGCAGCGCAGGGAGACCGCTGAGGCGGCCCGCTGGCTCGACGCCGACGACCGCGAGGTGCTCACGCTCTGGTGGCTGGAGGTCGCGGGGGAGGTCACCAGAGCCGAGCTGGCCTCCGGGCTGGAAACGAGCGAGCAGCACGCCGCCGTCCGCGTGCAACGCACCAAGCGCCGCCTGGAGAGCGCCCGCGCCGTGGTGCGCGCGCTCGCCGCCCCGTGCCCGGAGCTGGCCGAGGCGGCGGCGCCTTGGGACGGCACGCCGTCCGATCTGTGGCGCAAGCGGTTGTTCCGGCACGTGCGCGAGTGCCCGGCGTGCACCGCTCAGGCGTCCGACCTGGTGCCGGCCGACCGGCTGCTGGCCGGGATCGGCCTGGTGGCCGTACCGACCGGCATCGCGATCGGCCTGACGGAGCTCGCCCGTACCGCCGCCGTACCGGTGGTGAAAGCCGGCCTGCTGGCCAAGGGCAAGGCCGCGGCCGGCTCGCTGCTGGCGGCCAAGCCCGTCGCGGTCGCGGCGGCCGGCGCGACGGTGATCGCCGGGGGAGCGATGATCGTCCAGACCATCGAGGACCCGCCCCCCGAACGCGCGGCTCCAGTGATCGTCACCTCGTCGCCCGCGACCGCCCCGCGCTCACCCGCCCCGACGGCGTCCGCGGTCTCCGCGCGCCCGCTCAGCCCCAAGCCGACGCCAAGCCTGTACGGGCGCACCGTCGACACGGTGGACCAGGCCCCGCCCAAGAACCGCCCGCCGGCCCCGCTGCCCCGGCGCCGCGCCGGCCAGGTCGCCTTCGCCGGTGAGTACGGGCATGCCCGGTTCGGCGGACCTGGGCTGACGAAGCGGGGCCACTACCTCACGATCACTGGAAGAGGCTACTTCCTGGTCCGCTTGGGGATCCTCTACCACAACAGGGTCGGCCCCTTCCCGCCGGTCACCTGGACCGGCCTGAAGGGCAAGCTGTTCCACGTGGCCTCGGGCGGCGGGCGCCGCATGGATGACGAGCAGGCGCCGGGCGTCACCTGGATGGGCTCCACGGAGACCGGCTTCGCCCGGTTGCCCAGCGGACACCAGCCGAGATGGCAGAACGAGTTCTACTACATCGACGGCAGCGTCACCGTGCACAACAACGACGGCGGCAGCGGCGTGGACGTCGACTTCACCGTCGTGCCCAAGACCTGGGCGGACGTCTGGGCCGACATCTCGGCCAAGCCTGACCGGGCCAGGGGCATCCTCCGCTACGGCCTGACCCGCGACACCGGTAACGACCTCGCTCCCGTCCCGCAGTACGTCACCAGGAAACGACCCGCGGATCCGGCCCAGGTCCCGCAGCGCAGCCAGGTCTCGACAAGCCGATGACCCGATTTGCGTTATCCGCGGCCTCCGCCGGACGTCTCCTGTGGCGAAGGCGGCCTGACCGTCTCGTGGCCCGCTTCCCACGGGGGAGGAAGCGGGCCACGCCATGGCGCGGGGACGGTCACGGTTTGCGGGCGACCCCGCAGAACGCGTCCACCTCGGCGGGCAAGCCGAACACGTCCGATTCCACCCGCCAGCGGGAAACGGACACGACGCCCGGCTCCACGAGCTCCAGCCCGTCGAAGAACCGGGCGATCTCGGCGGGGGAGCGCAGCCGGTACTGGTAACCCTCGCCGCGCTCGCGCAGCCGCTCTGCTTCGGCCGCCGCCTCCGGCTTGATGACGTTGGTGCCGTCCTCGAACACCAGGTAGCTGCTGGACGGCAGCGCGTCCATCAGCTGCTTCACCAGCGCGTACGCCTGATCGTCGGCCATGATGGTGCCCATCACGCCCAAGATCATGAGCGCCGTCGGCTGGGCGAAGTCCAGCGTCTTGCCCGCGGCCGCCAGGATGGCGTCCGGGTCGCGCGCGTCGGCCTCGATGTAGTCACAGGCGCCCTGGGGGTCGCTGGTGAGCAGGGCGCGGGCGTGCACCAGCACGAGGGGGTCGTTGTCGACGTACACGACCCGGCTGGACGGGGCCACACCCTGCGCCACCTCATGGGTGTTGTCCACGGTCGGCAATCCGGTGCCGATGTCCAGGAACTGCCGGATGCCGGCCTCGCCGACGAGGAACCGGACCGCCCGCCCGAGGAACGCCCGGGCGTGCCGGGCGATGTCCTCCATGCCGGGGTAGGCCTCCTTCAGCTTGGCGGCCATTTCCCGGTCGACCGGGTAGTTGTCCTTCCCGCCCAGCCAGTAGTTCCAGACCCTGGCCTGATGCGGCCGGGTGGTGTCGATCCTGGCGAGCAGATCCGGGTCCGGAGGGGACGAGTCATCCGTCACGAGCGCTCCACCTCATATACGGCGTTTGCGGGCTTTTCACGATAGCGCGGACTCGATGGGTGCACCTGGTAGGTGTGCGCGCATAGAGGAATTTGACGGTTTACCGACACTCTCGTCGTTTGCGGCCGGGTACGCCGCGAAGGTGACCACGCGGACCGAGACCGTACGCAAGATGCCGCTGCCGGCGCTGACCGCGATGGTCGTCGGGTCGATGGTCGGCGCCGGGGTGTTCTCGCTGCCGCGTAACTTCGCCCAGGCAACCGGCGTGCTCGGGACCCTGGTCGCGTGGCTGATCGCCGGCATCGGCATGCTCATGCTGGCCTTGGTGTTCCAGACGCTCGCCGTACGCAAGCCGCAGCTGGACGCCGGCGTGTACGCCTACGCCAAGGCCGGGTTCGGCCAGTTCCCCGGCTTCTTCTCCGCCTTCGGCTACTGGGCCAGCGCGTGCGTCGGCAACGTCTCCTACTGGGTGCTGATCAAGTCCACTCTCGGCGCGGTCGTCCCCGCCTTCGGCGAGGGCGCGACGCTGATCGCGGTGGTCGTGTCCGCGATCGGCGTGTGGGCCTTCCACTTCATGATCCTGCGCGGCGTCAAGGAGGCCGCGACGATCAACCAGATCGTCACGGTCGCGAAGGTGCTGCCCATCTTGACGTTCGTGGTGATCCTGGCGATCTCGGTCAAGGGCGGGGTGTTCGCCGGAAACCTGCACGGCGGCCCGCAGAGCCTGTTCGAGCAGGTGAGGTCCACGATGCTGGTGACGGTCTTCGTGTTCCTCGGGGTGGAGGGCGCCAGCGTCTACTCCCGGTACGCGCGCCGGCGCGCCGACGTGGGACGCGCGACCGTGCTCGGCTTCCTGGGCGTGCTGGCGTTGTTCGCCTCCGTGACCATCCTGTCGTACACCGCGCTGCCGCAACGGGAGCTGGCCGGCCTGCGCCAGCCGTCGATGGCCGGGGTGCTGGCGGCGGTGGTGGGCCCGTGGGGCGCGACGTTCGTCTCGATCGGGCTGATCGTGTCGGTGCTGGGCGCGTACCTGGCCTGGACGCTCATGGCGGCCGAGGTGCTGTACGTGGCCGCCAAGGACCGGGACATGCCGGCCTTCCTCACCCGCGAGAACGACCAGAACGTGCCGGTCGCGGCCCTGCTGATGACCAGCGTGCTCATCACCTGCGTGCTGTCCATCACGATCTTCTCCGACGACGCCTTCACCTTCACCCTGGAGCTCACCAGCGCGCTGTCCCTGATCCCGTACCTGCTGGCCGCCGGCTACGCGCTGCAGCTCGCCATCAAGGGCGAGACCTACGACCTCGACCCCCGCGGCCGGCGCAAGGACCTGACGATCGCGGCGCTCGCCACGTTCTACACGGCGTTCCTCATCGTCGCGGCCGGGCTGAAGTTCCTGCTGCTGTCCTGCATCATCTACGCCCCGGGCACGGTGCTGTTCGCGCTCACCAGGCGCGAGCACGGCATGCGCGTGTTCTCCCCCGCCGAGTTCGTCCTGTTCGCCATCACCGTCATCGGTGCCGTCATCGCCGTTGCCGGCCTGGCCATGGGGTGGCTCACCATCTAGCCGTGAAGGAGACCCCAGCATGAACGACCAGCCCTACGGCGTCCACTCCGAGGTGGGGACGCTGCGCAAGGTCATCGTCCACCGGCCGGACCTCAGCCTGCGCCGGCTGACTCCGGGCAACAAGGACGGGCTGCTGTTCGACGACATCCTGTGGGTGGAACAGGCCCAGGTCGAGCACGACGCGTTCGTCCAGGTGATGCGCGAGCGCGGCATTGAGGTGTACTACCACCACGACCTGCTCGCCGAGGCGCTGGATGCGAGCTTCGACGCCAAGCAGCACGCCATCGAGCAGGCCGTCACCCACCTGACCGTCGGCCCGGCCCTCGTCGACGTCGTCCGCGAGACGCTGTCCGGATGGAGCGGCGACAAGCTGGCCACCCACCTGATCGGCGGGTTGTCGAAGGAGGAGTTCGGCATCGCCGACATGGACGGCATCTCCCTGGTCGCGGCCTCGGCCGACCCGCGGGAGTTCATCCTGCCGCCGCTGCCGAACTCGCTCTACCAGCGCGACCCGGCGGCCTGGTTGTACGGCGGCGTCTCGCTGAACCCGATGTTCTACCCCGTCCGCCTGCTGGAGACGATGAACCAGTCCACCATCTACCACCACCACCCCATGTTCGCCGAGCAAGACTTCTCCTACTGGTATCCGTACGCCGGCGAGGACGAGCGATTCCACGAGGAGTCCTACGGCGCGGCCGCGATGGAAGGCGGCGACATGATGCCCATCGGCCACAAGACGGTGGCCATCGGCATCAGCGAACGCACCAACCCGCGCACCATCGAGCACATCGCGCTGTCGCTGTTCGCCGCCGGCGCGGCCGAGCGGGTGATCGCGGTGGACATCCCCAAGTCCCGCTCCTACATGCACCTGGACACCGTCTTCACGTTCCTGGACATCGACAAGGCCAGCGCGTTCCCGCCCTTCCTGGAGACCGCCACCACCTACTCGCTGCGTCCCGGCGACAAGAGCGGCACCCTGGAGGTGCACCGCGACCGCAGCCTCCTGACCGCCCTGCGCGAGGCGCTGCGCCTGACCGGCCTGGACATCGTCCCCACCGGCGGCGACGACTACCAGCAGGCCAGGGAGCAGTGGGACTCCGGCAACAACTTCTTCGCCCTGTCACCCGGCGTGGTCGTCGGCTACCACAAGAACCAGTTCACCAACCGCAAACTCCGCGAGCACGGCGTCGAGGTCATCGAGATCGAGGGCTTCGAACTCGGCAAGGGGCGCGGCGGCACCCACTGCATGACCTGCCCGATTCAACGCGACGCCATCTGAGACGCCCGCGCCCGCGCGCCCAGCCGCACCGCCACCGGTGTGAGGGCGAGCAGCGGCACGAGCAGGTAGACCGCCCCCGCCAGGCGCTGGTCGGCGAGGAGGTCCGGCGCGCCCGGCGGGGCCGCGAGGGTGAGCCAGTCCGCCGCGACCGGCGGTCCGGCCAGCAGGTACGTCCCCAGAACGAGGTGCGTGCCGGCCACCACCGCCAGCAGCCGGACCCGCGCCGCCCAGGAGAGCGATCCGGGCAACGGGTCCGCGCCGGCCAGCACCCACGACACCGCCAGCCCGAGCCCGAGGAACAGCAGACCGGTGGCCAGGTGCACGGCGTACTCGTCCAGCGACCACGGCAGCCATCCCGTCGCGTAGAGCAGCAGGAACGGCGCCGGGTAGGCGACCGTCAGAACGGCGGGCCTGCTGAAGCCCGTGACGGTCCTGCCGGCCAGCGTGACAGGCGCGCCCGCGCACAGCAGCAGCGGAACGACGACGGCGAGCACGACGTGCTGCAGCGCCTGCACCGACAACATGGCGCGCGCGTAACCGGCGACCCCGCAGACCAGGACGAGCGCGGCCAGCGCCAGCCCGGCGTACCAGGCGAACGTGCGGCCGGACGGCCACGCCGCGACCCTGCGCAGGCCGGCCAGGTACGCGGCCGCGGGCAACGCCAGCAGCAGGATGATCAGCGCGTCCGGGCGCACCTCGCTGATCAGCGCGCCAGGGGAGAACGGCGCGAGGTCGTGTCCCAGCGCCCCATGCCCCGATCCCTCGCCGCCTGCCGGCGGGGGAGTACGTGACAGGCCGACGGCCAGCCCCATCGCCGCCGCCATCACGCCGACCTCGCCCGCCGCGAGCCGGACGAACGTACGGCGCACCCCGCGGTCGGCGATGCCCATGACCGTGCGGCGGCGGTGGTTCCGGCCGAACCAGCCGAGCACCGCCAGCACGGCGACCTTGGCGAGCAGGAGCAGGCCGTACGGGGTCCGCCACAGATCGGACGGCGCGCCCAGCCGTACCCACGCGCCGGCCAGCCCGGAGAAGGCCACCGCGACGAAGCAGCACAACGCGAGCGTGCTGAACCTGGGCAGCACCACCGGCAGGTCGTGCGAGCGTCGGAAGTGAACGAGCACCGCGCCCAGGCCGCCGGCCCACAACGACGCCGCCACCAGGTGCGCCATCAGCGCGGACACCGCGAGGTCGTGGTCGGCGGCCGAGGCGGCATGGCCCACGTAGGCAGGCGGCAGCAGCCCGGACACGGCGACCGCCAGCGGGATCCACCGGGGCAGCCGCGGCACGAACGTCGCACCCGCCACCACGAACGTCAAGCCCAGGACCACCAGCAGCGCCTGGGTCTGCGGGAGCAGCGTGCCGAGATCCAGCTCATCGGGCTTGGCGAGGAGATCCGCCACCGGCATCGGGATGAAGCTGGACAACGTCAGCACGTAGCTCAGCAGGGTGGTGAACGCCCAGCCCAGCGCCCACCAGCCCGCCGCCCGCAGGCACCGCGCCGGCTCCGCCGACCCGGCGGGGGCCAGCACGGCGGCCAGCAGCGTGCCCACGCAGGCGACCGCGCACACGACGTGGAGCAACCGCGTCAGGGGCAGCCCCCAGTCCGTCAGCGGCCCCGCCGTGGGAAGGCCGGAGATCGCCGGCGCACCTGCCCCACCGCCGAACCGCAGCACCGCGACCAGCACCACGACACCGACACCGACCGCAAAACCGGCATACGCCGTCTTCCACTGCATACGAGGGGTACGCACGCCCGGCCCCGCCGGTTCACCCACCACACCAGGCCCCCGGCCGGTTCGCTCACCGGCCGCACGTCGGCGCAGGTCCCTTTGGAAAGGGCGCCGGCGCGGGTCGCGTGGGCAGGAGGGTCAGGCGTCCGGCGCCGCCCCCGGGCGGACGATCATGAGGACCACGACGATCGCCCACACCAGGTTGTAGACGCCGGCGAGCATCGACAACGTCCGCAGCCGCCGGCCGTCGTCCGGCGTGCTGAGCGCCGCACGCTGGCGCGGCCAGATCTGCGTGGCCAGCAGGCCGCCCGCCACGATGGTGAGGACCATGGCGACGTTGATCCAGATCTCGCCCATCCGGCCCTGGACGATGGCCAGCGCGATCCCGGCGACCGGGACCACGACGCCGAAGGCGGCGTACCCGCCGGTGATGCGGTGCAGCAAGGCCGCCACGGCCGGGTTCCGCTCACCCGGCGGATCCGCGGCCGGCGCGACCGGCGCGTAGCGGGGAAACAGACTCGACGCGACGGCCGAGCCGCCGACGAACACAATGCTCGCGAGCACGTGTATCGACAGCAAGACATGATCCATGGGATCTCCTCCAACCTTCAGATTGCCTGAAGCCTAGCCGACGCTTCAGGCAGCCTGAAGGTTGGGTGCCGTGTGAGATTCAGGCGAGCTCGTCCCAGAGGGCGATGGGAACGGGGCGGTCCAGGGCTTGGAGGTTGGCGGTGACATGGTCCGGAGCGTGGGCGCCGACGAGGACCGTGCTCACTGCCGGATGCCGCAAGGGGAACTGCAGCGCCGCCGACGGCAGCGGAACGTCGTGCCGGGCGCACGCCGCCGCGTAGGCGTGGACCTCGGCGGGCGCGTCCGCGGGCGGCTCGGCGGCGGCCAGCAGCCCGCGGTGGAAGAGGCTGGCCGCGATGACCGGGATGCCGCGGTCCTGGCAGATCGGCAGGAGCTCGTCGAACGCCGTCCGGCGCAGAAGGGTGACCTGGTTGGCGGCCAGCAGCAGGTCCAGGTCGGTGTGCTTGACGAAGTCCACCAACATGGGCGACTGGTTCATGCCCACGCCGATGGCGCGCACGACACCCTGGGAGCGCAGGTCCGCCAGCGCGGGATAGGCCTCGTCGAGCGCCTGCGGCCAGTGGCGGTCGGGATCGTGGATGAACAGGATGTCCACGTGGTCGAGGCCCAGGCGGTCCAGGGACTCCTCGACGCTGCGCAGCACCCCGTCGCGGGTGAAGTCCCACTCGACGTGACGGTCGCCGGGCACGGCGAAGCCGCCGTTGTCGCCCGGCCCCGGCCGTACGAGCCGTCCGACCTTCGTCGACAGGACGAACTCCGAACGTGGGCGCTCGCGCAACGCGCGTCCCATACGCCGCTCGGACAGGCCCAGTCCGTAGAACGGAGCGGTGTCGTAGTAGCGGATGCCGCACGCCCAGGCCGTGTCCATGACGGCCTGGGCGTCGGCGTCGGAGATGGACAGCAGGTAGTTGCCGAGCGGGCCCCCGCCCAGGCCGACGCGGGGGAGCGGGACAGGGCACGTCACGCGGGCTCCAAGTGCAGCCAGGTGGTGACCACCTCCGAGACGGCCTCCAGATGGTGGTCCTCGCCAGGCTCCACGATGAGCACATCACCCCCGGCGAAATCTGAAATTTCGCCATTTATATGGATCTTTCCGGTACCGGAGAGGATGAGGAAGATCTCCGGATCCGGGTGGGTGTGCAAGCCCTTGGCGTGGCTGATCCGGCCGGGTGGCAACGTCGAGACCCCGCCGGACTCGACCCGGAACCCCGGCAGCGACACTCCTGCTCCCATGGCCGCCAGCGTGCTCCTACGCATGGACATCTGCCTCCTTCGCGGCTTGGTCGATGGCGGTGAGCTCGTCGTCGGTGAAGTCGAGGTGGTCCACGCAGGCGACGTTGGCCTCGAGTTGCTCGGGGCTGGAGGCGCCGACCAGGACGGAGGTGATGCGGGGGTCGCGCAGGGCCCAGGCCAGAGCGAGCTGGGCGACGCTCTGGCCGCGGGCGGTGGCGATCGCCGACAGCGCGCGGACGAATGCCAGCACCTGCGGGGTGACCCGGTCGGGGGTGAGGAATCGTCCTTCGGCGGCGCGGGAGTCGGCCGGGATGCCGTCCAGGTAGCGGTCGGTCAGCAGGCCCTGGGCCAGCGGCGAGTAGACCACGCAGCCGACGCCCTCCTGCTCCAGGACATCGAGCAGGGCGTCCTCGATGCCGCGGTTGAGCAGCGAGTAGGAGGGCTGGTGCACCAGCAGCGGCGTGCCGAGGCCGCGCAGCAGCCTGGCGATCGCGGCGGTGCGTTCGGGCGAGAAGTTGGAGACCCCGACGTACAGGGTGCGGCCGGTGCGGACCATGTGGTCCAGCGTGGCCGCCGTCTCCTCCAGCGGCGTCTCCTCGTCATCCCGGTGCAGGTAGAAGATGTCGACGAAGTCGAGGCCGAGCCGGGCCCGCGACCGGTCGAGGGTGGCCAGCAGGTGCTTGCGCGAGCCGCCGTACCCGTAGGGGCCGTCCCACATGGGGTTGAAGCCCTTGGTGGTCACCACCACCTCGTCCCGCAGCGACTTCGGGAAGATCCGCCCGAACGCGGACTCGGCGGCGCCGAACGGCGGGCCGTAGCGGTCGGCGATGTCGAAGTGGGTGATGCCCAGGTCGAGCGCCTTGTGCAGGATCGCGCGCTGGGTCTCGACCGGCTTGTCCTCGCCGAAGTTGTGCCACAGGCCGAGCGACACGGCGGGCAGGAGCAGTCCGCTGTGGCCGCACCTGCGGTACGGCTGACGTTCGTACGACAACGATTACCTTCCTGCGATACCCGTGAGCGTGACACCCCGGATGAACGTCTTCTGAGCCAGGAAAAAGATGACGAGGATGGGCAGCATCGACATGATCGCGACGGCCATCATCTGGTTGTACTGGGTGACGAACTGGCCGTTGAACATGCCCAGACCCTGCGCGAGCGTGAGCTTCTCCACCGAGCGCAGGTAGATGGTGTTCTCCAGATACTGGTTCCAGTTGCCGACGAAGGAGAACAGGCAGATCGCCGCGATCGCCGGCTTGGCCAGCGGCAGCATGACGCTCCACAGGATGCGCAGCTCCGAGGCCCCGTCGATGCGGGCGGCGTCGATGAGCTCCTGCGGGATCGTGGTGAAGAACTGCCGCAGCAGGAAGATGTAGAGCGCCACGCCGAAGAACTCCGGCACGATCAGCGGCAGGTACGTGTCCACCCAGCCGAGCTTCGAGAACATGATGAACTTCGGCACCAGCGTGATCTCACGCGGGATCATCATCGTGGCCAGCAACGCCGTGAACATGACGCCGGCCGCCCGCGCCCGCATCCGCGCGAAGGCGTAGGCGGGCAGGATGCACGAGATGAGGTTCCCGAGCATGGACAGCGCGGTGATCAGGATCGTGTTCAGCAGGAACCTGGTGAACGGCAGCGACCCCGACCAGCCCTTGACGTAGTTGTCGACGTGGAAGGAGTCCGGGAACCATTGGGGCGGGAAGGCCAGGTTCTCGGCGTCGGATTTGAGCGAGGTCGTCAGCATCCACAGGAACGGCAGCAGGAACACCGCCGAGCTGATGATCAGCAGGATGTACGCCCCGCTACGCCGGATCCGCCTGATGCGCTCGGCCTGATCGGACGTCAGGGACGGGCCCGGCTTCGTACGCGCGGGCCGGGCCGCGGTCTCGAGGAGCATCGGGGACCTCACTTGAACTCGTAGTGCACCCAGCGCCTGGCCAGGCTGAACTGGATCGCGGTCACGACGATGACCAGCACGAACATGGCCCACGACAGCGTGGCCGCGTACCCCATGTCGAAGTAGACGAAGGCGTGCCGATAGATGTAGAGCCCCAGCACCATGGTCGCGTTGCCGGGACCGCCTTCGGTCATGACGAGGATGAGCACGTAGCTCTGGAGCGCGGCGATGAACCCCGTCACCACGTTGAAGAAGATGACCGGCGACATCATCGGCACGGTCACGCTCCAGAACCTGCGCCACCAGCCGGCCCCGTCGATCTCCGCCGCCTCGTACAACGTCTTCGGGATGCCCTGCAGGCCGGCCAGGTAGATGACGATGGTGTTGCCCGCGCCCCACACGCTCATGAGCACCAGCCCGGGGATGGCCCATTCCTGGGAGGCGAGCCAGCCGGGCCCCTGGACGCCGACCGAGGCCAGCACCTTGTTGATCAGCCCGTAGTCGGGGTGCAGGATGTTCAGCCACAGCAGCGCGGTGGCGAGGCCCGACACCACCGACGGCAGGTACATCACCGTGCGGAACAGGCCCTGGAAGCGCAGCGGCTGGTTGAGCAGCAACGCCAGCAGGAACGTGAACGTCACGCCGAGCGCCACCGAGCCCAGGCCGTACTGCACGGTGTTCTCGATGGACTCCCAGAACTCGGGATCGTGGAACATGCGGACGTAGTTGCCGAACCCCACCCACGTCGGCGTCTGCAGCAGGTTCCACTGCATGAAGCTCAGGACCACGGCGGCGAGGATCGGGCCCGCGCTGAACAGCACGAACCCGATCAGCCACGGCGAGACGAACAGGTGGAAACGCCGGGCCTCCCGACGCGCCAGCGGACTGACGGCAGTCATGCGATCTTGTTCTCGCTCAGCACGGGCGTGACCTTGTCGGCGATCTCCTTCAGCGCGTCAGCCAGGTTGATCTTGCCGAGCTGCGCCCGCTCCCAGATCGGCAGGGCGGTGTCCACGACCTTCTTGTTGGCCGGCAGCCGCAGCACGCCGTCGCCGGAGGCGTAGTCGGCCATGACCTTCTTGACCAGGTCGGCCGAGTCCGCCGGGATGCCGAGCGCCTTGGCGTTGTCCTCCCACGCCGACTGACGGGCCGGGGCGGCGATCCGGCGGAACTTGTAGCCGGAGGCCGACAGGTACTCGTGCATGTAGATCCAGGCGGCGTCCTTGTTCTGGGACGAGGACGCCATGACCAGCGCGCTGCCCACGGCCGGGGTGGTGCGGCCCTCCGGCCCCTTGGGCACCTCCGTGACGCCCCACTTGAGATCCTTCAGCTTGGACAGCTCCAGCATGATCCACGCGCCGTTGATCGTCATGGCCGCGTGCCCGGCCCTGAACGGATCGACCTTCTCCAGCGCCTGCATCTCGGCCAGGCTCGGCACCGCCTTGTCCTTGACCAGCAGGTCCAGCCAGCGGCCCATGACTTGACTGGCGTTCGGCTCGGTGATCAGCACCTTGGACTCGGTTTCGTCCAGGAAGCGGCCGCCGAACGGCATCAGGTACACGGGGCTCAGGTCGGGCGCCGGCTTCGGCATCGGCGTGAACCCGTAGACCTTGTCCACGCCCGTCCCGCTGGTCATCTTCCTGGCCGTCTCGAAGACCTGGTCGAACGTCCAGCTCTCGTCCGGGTACTTCAGCCCGGCCTTGTCGAACAGGTCCTTGTTGTAGAAGAGCAGCTTGGGCGCCATGTCGGTGGGCAGCCCGTACAGGGCGCCGTCCCGCTTGAAGTAGTCCAGCCCGGGTTGCGGGATGTCGTCCATGTCGAACTCGGGCGTCTTGGCGATGTAGTCGTCCAGCGACTGCAGGACCTTGTTGGCGATGAGGTTCTGCGTCCAGGAGTAGTGGTTGTAAAGCACGTCGGGCAGCGTGCCGCCGGCCGCCTGCGCCATGTACTTCGTGAGGAACTGGTCGAAGGGCGCGGACTCGCGCTTGATCTCGATGTTCGGGTGCCGCTTCTTGAAGAAGAAGTCGAACTGCGCGTTGCGGACCTCGGTGACGGCGTCCGTGGTGAGCGCCACCGTGATCACGACCTTGGACGCCGGATCGGCCACGTTCGTCTTCGGCCAGGTCAGCGAGTTGTTGAGCTGCTCGGCCTCCTCGAACGGCCAGGCGTCGCTGCTGGGACGGTTCGGGTCGATCACCTGCGCACCGGACTTGACCGGGGCCGCGGCCTGTTTCTGCTGGCGGGTGTCGCCACAGGCGGACAGGGCGGCGGCCGCCACCGCCAGGGCCAGCATCTGCCGACGGTTCATCTCCATGGGGGTGGGCCTTTCACAGGAAGAGCTCGAGCACCGGCACGGCCACGTCGGGGCGCTGCACCGGGAGCTGCAGGGTCAGGGTGCCGGGCGGCAGCGCGCCCAGCTTCGTGTGCCCGCTGTCCACGGCCGGGTCCGGGACCAGGACGCGGATCTCTGAGGCGTCGTTGAGCAACTGCGCGTACCGCACCTTGCCGGCCAGGCCGGGCAGGTGCAGATGCTTGTACGGCCACGCGAACAGGTGCACGTAGAGCCGGTCGCCGCGCTGGGTGTAACGGCAGTCGGCGGGCGCCTCGTACGCGCTCGGCCCGGCGCCGTAGATGGACCGGCCGTGCAGCCGCATCCACTCGCCGATGCCGCGCAACGACTCCAGCGCCCGCGGGTCGAACGCGCCGCGCCCGTTCGGTCCCACGTTGAGCAGCAGGTTGCCGTTCTTGGCGACGGTGTCGACCAGCATGCGCACGAGCAGGTCCACCGGCTTGTAGTCGAGGTTGTCACGGTCGTAGCCCCAGCTGCCGTTGAGCGTCTGGCAGGCCTCCCAGACCTCGGCCGGCGGGGCGGGCGGCTGGAACTGCTCGGGCGTGGTGAAGTCGCCGGGGATCTCCAGGCGGTCGTTGATCAGGATGTCCGGCTGCAGCCTGCGGACCATGGCCGCCAGTTCCTCCGAACGCCAGTCCGCCGCGCCCTTGCCGCCGGGGGTGCGCTTGCCGTCCCTGACCCGCTTCGAGTAGGAGAAGTCAAACCACATAGTGTCGATTCGGCCATAGCGGGTAAGCAGCTCTTCGACCTGGTTGTGTAAATAGGACTGATAGATCTCGATATTTCGGTCAACTGGGGTGGCGCCCTCGGCGTACGCCGGGTGCAGGCCGTCGATCGGGAAGTGCGCGTGATGCCAATCGATCAGCGAGTGGTAGAACCCCACCCCGAGTCCGCGGGAGCGGAACGCCTCCACGATCGGGCCGACGAGATCCTTGCCGTACGGCGTGTTCGCGACCGAGTAGTCGGTGTAGGCCGAGTCCCACAGGCAGAAGCCGTCGTGGTGTTTGGTCGTCAGCACCATGTAGCGCATGCCCGCGCCGGCCGCCGCCTCCGCCCACGCGTCCGGGTCGAACAGGTCGGGGTCGAAGTGGTCGAAGTAGGGCTGGTACTGCTCGTCGGTCAGCCGCTCGCGCTGCTTGACCCACTCGTGGCGGGCGGCGAGCGCGTAGAGGCCCCAATGGATGAACAACCCGAACCGTTGCTCACGGAACTCCGCCAGTCTGGCAGGAGAGGTCCGATGTATAGCCGGAGTGGTGCGGTCGTGTGGCGACAGTCCGTGAGGCATGGCTGCACGGTAGACCGACTAATTAACTTCGTCAAGAATTGAATTGACACCCGTCGCAACCTAGGCTCTTGCGCATTGTGAGGAGAGTCGGGCGCCTTGCACGGCCCGAGCGGGGCCGGTCGGCGCCGGGCGGCAGGACGCGATCGACTCCTCCTATCTCTTTCTCTATGGAGGGTCACGTGCCGAATTGGACGCTCAGCGACGGGGATCTGAAGGCGGTGCTCGACCTGTCCCCGGCAGGCGAGCTCACGATGGAGGTGCGTCACGCCGGGCGGGTCGTGCTCGAGCCGTCGAGGCTCGGCGTCCGCACCGCCCACGCCGACCTCAGCACGGGCCTCGTCCCGGCCGGGATGTCGGAGCGGCAGGTCGAGGAGTCCTACCGGACGGTCACCGGGAAACGCCGCGAGCACCGGTACACGGCAGGCGAGTGGACGTTGTCGTTCACCAGCGGTGGGCACCGGCTCGACCTGCGGATCCGGGTCGGCGACCATGGCGTCGCCTACCGCTACGTGATCCCGTGGAGCGGCCCGGTGACCGTGGTGGAGGAGGTCTCGGAGTACGTCGTGCCGGGCGACGGCCGCGCGGTCCTGCTGCCGTACGAGAACGGGCGCTGCGACTACGAGGAGATCCACCGGCACACCACGGTGGCCGGCGCCGAGCCCATCCTGTACGGCTACCCGTCGCTCTTCCAGGTCGGCGGCGCCTGGATGCTGATCACCGAGTCGGACCTGGACGCCGGATACGCCGGCTCCCGCCTGCGCTTCGACGGCCGCGCCTTCCGCCTCGACCTGCCGGACCCGTACGTGACCGCGGCCAGCCCGCTGGTCACCCCGTGGCGCACGATGATCGTCGGCGACCTGGCCACCATCGTCGAGAGCGACCTGATCACCAGCCTCGCCGCGCCGTCCCAGGTGGAGGACACATCCTGGATCCGGCCCGGGGCCGCCGCCTGGTCGTGGTGGTCCGACGGGCCCTCCACCCGCGACCTGGACGCCCAGAAACGCTGGGTGGACTTCGCCGCCGCGAACGGCTGGCCGTACCTGCTGGCGGACGCCGGCTGGAACAAGGAGTGGATGCCCGAGCTCATCGCCTACGCCCGCGACCGGGGCATCGGCGTCTGGCTCTGGTCCCACTGGCAACACGTCGACACCGAGCTGGAGCACCGCGAGAAGCTCGCGCTCTGGAAGGAGTGGGGAGCCGCCGGCGTGAAGATCGACTTCACCGAGTCGGACGGCCAGGACCGGATGCGCTGGTTCGACGCCATCCTGGCCGCCACCGCCCGGCTCCGGCTCATGGTGGTCTTCCACGGCGGCACGATCCCGCGCGGCACCGAGCGCACCTGGCCGCAGTTCATGACCGCCGAGGCGGTCAAGGGCGCCGAATGGATCAAGCCGAAGCCCGGCAAGGAGCCGCTCTACCCGGCCACGCACTACCTGTCGCTGGCGTTCACCCGCAACGTGCAGGGCCCGATGGACTTCACGCCGTGCACGTTCACCGCGGTGCGGGCCATCTCGGCCGGGTTCGAGCTCGCCCTGTCGGTGCTCTTCGAGTCCGGGATTCAGCACTTCGCCGACTCCATCGAGGCCTACCAGGCCAGGCCCGAGGCGCTGCGGCTGCTGTCCACCGTGCCGGCCGCGTGGGACGACACGCGGCTGCTGTCCGGCGACCCCGCCGACCACATCGTGCTGGCCAGGAGGAGCGGCGACGACTGGTACGTCGCCGCGGGCGTGTCGGGCGAGCCCCGCACGCTCACCGTGCCGCTCGACTTCCTCGACGCGGGGGAGTGGACGGCCGAGATCTACCGGGACGCCCCCGGCGACCAGATCGCCATCGAGACCGCCGTGGTCCCGGCCGGTGGCAAGCTCGACCTCGCCGTCGCCCAGAACGGCGGCTTCACGCTGCATCTGAGGAGAACACTCTCATGACGACCAGACGATGGGGCGGCGTCTTAGCCGCCCTGCCACTCACCGGTGCCGCCAACTCCCGCCCCGGCGTCATGCACCTCCACGAGGAACTCACCGGGAGCGGCGCCGGCGAGCAGGCGAGGACCTCATGAGGGGCCTGCGCCTGGCGGGCGCGCTTTCGGCACTCGCGCTGCTCCTCGCCGCCGCCCCGCCGGCCGAGGCCGGGGCAGGGGAGCCGCGCTGGGAGACCCGGTGGAATCCGAGCCCGTGGCGGGACGGCGTCAACGCGTTCGAGGCGCTGGAGGACGACCGGCGCGGCTCCCACCCCGAGGGACAGCCGCACGTCTACGTCCAGGGCAACGCCTGGCGGTTCGACGCGCACCTGGAGGACCGCGACGGCTCCGACCGGATGCGGAACGAGGTACGCGGCATGCGGGCCTCTGGCGCCCGGGCGCTGGAGATGCGCGAGGAGGAGACGTGGCGGATCTCGTACCAGATGTACATTCCCGACACGCTTGACGCGACCACCAGCTTCACCCACATCTGGCAGCTGAAGACCTCCGACATCGGCACCCCGGTCGCGCAGGTGTCGCTGCCGGTCGTCAACGGCGTGCCGAAGATCGCGGCCCGCTACTGGACGCTGGAGGACAACAAGTCCCACGACTTCGCCACCGCCGACCTGGAGCCGATCCAGAACAAGTGGGTCGGCGTCACCATCGAGCTCAAGTCGGCCGACGACGGCTACATGAGGTGGGTGCTGCGGGACGGGTCGCGGACGATCGTCGACCAGAAGGTCGAGGGCATCGACCTGTGGTGGACGCCGGAGCAGTACAACCGGCCCAAGTGGGGCATCTACCGCAGCATCAGGAGCGCCGGGCTGCAGGAGACGTACCTGCTGGTCAGGAACCTCAGGGCGGAGCAGCTCGGGCCCGCGACGCCCCCGGTCACGCTGCCGCCGCCGGACCGGAGCCCCGGCACGTACGAGGCCGAGCGGGTCGGCAACGTGTGGGAGGGGGCGGCCGAGCCCGCCTACTGCGCGGTCTGCTCGGGCGGGCGGAAGGTCATCCTCATCGGCGGCAACGTCTACGACTACACCGTGGTCAGGGGCGTGTTGTCGGAGACCACCGGGACCAGGCAGATGACCGTGCACGCGCTGGTGGACGGCTCCCAGACGTATGCGGTCAGCGTCAACGGCGGCGACGCGATCCAGGTGCCCATGAGCGGGACCAAGGACACGGTGACCACCGCGACCGTGCCGGTGAACCTGGTGGCCGGGGTCAACACGATCCGTTTCTACAGCCACACCGCCCGCTCGCCCGAGCTCGACAAGATCGTCATCAAGTGAGGACCGTACATGGCACATGACCTCAGCAGGCGCGCCGTGCTGACGGCGGGCGGCGCGCTGGCGCTGACCGCGGCGGCCGGCGCGCGCCCCGCCGCCGCCCATGCGGCCGGCACACCACCCTGGCAGTCCCGGCTCGTGCACTACGACCGGCGGGGGCGGCTGGCCTACGAGCAGGACGCCGAGGCCAACCGCGTCCCCGACTTCAGCCACGCCGGCTACCGCAACGGTGAGCGGCCGATTCCGCACGTGCCGGTCGTCAAGACGATCCGGCCGGTCGAGGGCGACAACACCGCCCACATCCAGGCGGCGCTGGACGAGATCGGGGCCCTGCCCCGAGCCCGCCGCGGAGCGTTGCTCCTGCTGCCGGGCACGTACCCGGTGGCGGGCACGCTGTACGTGCGGGCCGGCGGCACCGTGTTACGCGGCGTCGGCGACGGCGAGGACCCGTCGGGCAACACGATCATCAAGGCGACCGGCAACAACCCCAAGGACCGCGACGTGATCGTGGCCGGCGGTGTCGAGGGCGGCGGCTGGAAGGGCGAGGTCCCCGGCACCCGTACCGACATCACCACAGGGTTCGTGCAGGTCGGGTCGCGCCAGTTCGAGGTGGCGAACCCGGGGGCGCTGCGCCCCGGCGACAACATCGTCATCACCCACCCCTGCACCGAGGAGTGGCTCAAGGCCATCGACTACGGCGGCCATGACGTGGGTCCGCCGTGGAAGGTCGGCGAGCATCCGCTCGTCTACAACCGGTACGTCCGCGACGTGTCCGGGAACGTCGTGACGATCGACGTGCCGGTCTTCAACCACCTCAACCGCGCCCACGCCACCTCCTACCTCTACAAGTGGGACCAGGCCGGCCTCGTCACCGAGGTGGGCGTGGAACGGCTGCGCGTGGACATCGAGTACCACGGCGACCCCGAGCAGGACGAGGACCACGCCTACAACGCGATCGTGCTGCTGCGGACCGAGGACTCGTGGGTGCGGGACTGCACCATGCTGCACTTCACCCAGGCCGGCGTCGCCACCCAGGAGACCACCCGGGCCACGGTCGAGAACTGCCGGGCCATCGACCCCGTCAGCATCGTGACCGGCAGCAGGCGCTACAACTTCAACGCCTACACCTACTCGCAGCAGGTGCTCTTCCGGGACTGCTACGCCTACAAGGCCAGGCACGCCTTCGTCTCCAACGGGCACAGCACGGTCTCCGGCGTGGTGTTCCTCCGTGGCACCTCCGACTACGCGCTCAACTCCAGCGAGGGCCACCGTCGTTGGTCACAGGCGCTGCTGTTCGACGGCCACCGGGACGTGGACCCGCACTACAGCTACACGCTCGGCCTGTACAACCGCGGCCGCTACGGCACCTCGCACGGCTGGTCCGCGGCCCACTCGGTGGCCTGGAACTGCGACGTCGCCACCAGCAGGCTCATCGTCCAAAAGCCGCCGACCGCGCAGAACTACGCGATCGGCTGCCGCGGCACGATCACCGGCGACGGGCCCTTCGCGCAGCCGGCCGGCTACATCGAAGGCGCCAACCAGCCCGGCCTCTTCCCGCCCTCGCTCTACGAGGCGCAGCTGCGGGACCGGCTGCGCTCCGCCTGACCGAGCTACCGCTCCAGGCGCAGCAGCCCGCCCTCGGGCACGGTGACCTCCACCAGCCCGAGGGCGAGCTCCACGACCTCGTCCCCCTCGGTGCGGCCCCGGCAGTCGACGACGGTGGCGCGGGCCGGGCCGGCCGCGGCGACCTGGAGCAGCACGTCAGCGGAGGCGTCCCCATTGGCCAGCAACAACGTGCCCGTGTCGGGGACGCGGACGGGTATCGGCGCGTACCTGGCAGTGATCACCGTGTCGTCCGAGCGTGCCGTCACCTGCGGGTAGGCCAGGTCCGGCCGGGCAGGCTCGAACCGCCCCCGCTGGAGCACCTCCGCGTGCTCCCTGAAGAACGACAACCAGAACCGCAGCGCCTCCTCCTGCGCTGAGGTCAGCGCGGTCAGGTCCACCGAGATCTGCGGGACTGCGAACAACACGTTGATCAGCTGAGTGGCGACCCGCTGCGGGCTCTCGTCCGGGTGCCACATCAGCATGTCCGCGTGCACGGCCAGCGGGCCGGCGATCAGGCGCAGGTCCACGGTGCGCTGCCGGTTGTGCGCGGGGCTGAGCGGGCAGTCGGAGGCGCGGATCATCGTGGCGTACGGCCACAGGCCCGGGCTCACGTACGGCTGGCGCAGCTCGACCAGGCAGTCGCTGGGGAACTGGGCGAGGAGCCTGCGCACGCCCTCGTTCACGGTGGCGCAGTCGGCCTCGGGGCCCGGCGCCGGCGGGTCCTCGACGGCGAACTGGTCGATGAAGTCGATCTTGAGGCCGTCCATGCCCCACTCCGTGACCGCCCGGGTGAGGTGCTCGGCGAGCAGGTCCCGGATGACGGGGTAGCGCGGGTCGACGATGGCGGCGTTCATGTGCTCCTTGTAGGCCAGCGTGTACGGTCGCACGCGGTCCCAGAGCGCGGTGTGGCGGCCGACGAACGGCAGGGCGTACCAGAGCAGGTAGGCGAGCCCTTCGCCGCGAACCTTCGCCACGTGTGCCGAAATATCGGGAAATGAGGTGCGGGAGGGCTCCCACTCGCCGACGTAGCCGTAACCGCGGCCCCGGTCGTCGCTGTGCCAGCCGTCGTCCACGATGATCGCCGCGCAGCCCAGCTCGGCCGCCGGGGCCGCCTGCCGCTCGACGCTCGCGGCATCGACATGTTGCTGCATGGCGTACCAGGTGGAGTACGCGGGCATCCGCGCCGCCCGCGGGACGTCCCGGGCGGGCTCGTTCCGTGCTCCCCACCAGTCGGCGACCTCGGCCAGCGTCTGCGCGAAGTGCCGCCGCGTCAGGTCCAGCCGCAGCACGAGCCCATTGTCCGGGGCGGCCTCGTGCTCCACCCAGAACCCGAAGTCGCCGGTCTCCTCGACGACTCCCGTGCGGATGCGCACCGGCCTGACGACCTCGGCGGCGGCATACGTGCACAGCGCCACGTCACCGGCGCCCACCAGGCAGCCGACCGGGGCGTTCTTCTCCAGCGCCGCGGTGCGGGGACGCCGCCAGAACGGCGGCAACCCGCGATGCTCACCGCCGTCGGCGGCCCAGAACGCGGTCGCGTCCACACACGGCATCCGCCATCCGAGGCGCACGGTGGCCGGCCGGCCGGGCGTGACGCGCACCTCCAGCACCCCCGGCACGGTTTCGACCACCACCCAGCTCAGCTCCGCCGCTTTCCCACTTCCCAAGACGGCCCCGTCCCTCTGGGCCGGCTGCGGCTCGGTGGCGGTCGTGTCGAGAGCGGCGCCGTTGGAGCCGCCCCCGGCGCTGAGGGCGGAGGCGGGGTCACCTGCGGCGCTTCCCGTCGAGTTGGTCTCGGGCCCGGCGAGCGTCGCGTCCCGCCCAGTCCTGCCTGCGGCGCCTGTGGCAGCGCTCGCGTCGGCTGTGGCAGTGGTCGTGTTGCCGGCGATGCCGGGCGAGTCGGTGGTGGTGGTGAGGAATGTGGTGGTGAGCTCGGAGGTGGTGACGGTGGCCGGGGCGGCGGCCGTGGGTGGGGGTTGTGTGGGGGTGGCCGTGCAGGTGAAGGCGAGGCCCATGGCCGGGAAGCACACCTCCTCCGGCTCCTGTCGCGCCGTTCCGTCGTGGGGCTGCCAGATGCCGGGGGCGGTGGTCAAATCAGCGCTCCTGGGAGGAGAAGAGGGTCTGGATGGCGACCGCGGCCGCGCCGCGCGCCCACTGCTCGAAGGTCCGCGGCCGCAGCAGCAGACGGCAGTCGGCCGCCGCGCCGAACGCCTGGCTGGTGAACGACCGGTTGATCTGCTCCTCGAACAAGTCGTACGCCGCGAGCCCCTGCACGTCACCGGTCACGATGATCCGCTCCGGCCCGAACAGGTTGGCCATCGCCGCGATGCCCAGCCCGATGGCGTGCCCCGCCCGGGCGAAGACCTCCCGCGCCGCCGTGTTCCCCGCGTGGGCGACGTCGATGGCCGCGTCGATGGTCAGAGACGCGTCGCCGGTGGCCGCGCGTACGGCGGCCACGATGGGCGCGGTCCCGGCGATGGCCTCCACGCAACCGCGCCCGCCGCAGTGGCACTCGGGCTCCTCACCGCCCACCGGGATATGGCCGATCTCCCCGGCCACGCCGTGCGAGCCGGCCACCACCCGGTCGTTGGCCACCAGCCCGCAGCCGATGCCGGCCCCCACCGTGACCAGCGCGAACGACGACGCCCCCACGCCGTCGCCGAACCACTGCTCGGCCACGGTGAGCGACCGGACGTCGTTCTCGACCGTGACGTTGAGTCCGGTCGCCTCTCCGGCGAGCCGGGCCAGCGGCACCTTCCGCCAGCCCAGAAACGGGGAGTACCGAACCAGCCCTAGGGCCTTGTCCACGTCCCCCGACACCGCCAGGCCCAGCCAATGGCAGCGCTCGTCGTAGGCCGGATCGTCCGACCGCAGGTCGGCGACCAGCTCGGCGAGCGCCTCGACCACGCCCTCGGGTGACGTGGTCGTCAGGCGACGGTGCGCCGACACCAGGGGCTGGGCCCGCAGGTCGGTGATGACGCCGATGAGCTCGTCATCGGTGATCTTCACGCCGGCGAAGAACTCCCGGTTCGCCCTGATCGTCAGCGGGCTGGCCGGCCGTCCGGCGCCGGGTGCCGTACGCTCGGTGGCCTCCAGCTCTTCCAGGTAACCTGCCTCGATGAACGGGCGGGCGGCCTTGGTCACGGCGGCCGACGACAGGCCGCTGCGCCTGGCGATCTCCACTCGGGTCACCGGACCTTGGGTGAGCACCATGGTGAAGACGGTGGCCTCAGCGCGGGTGGTGGTGAGCCGAGGATGCATGGCGGCAATCGTAGCACTAATTAACTTCGTCAAGAATTGAATTGGAACGTTACAGTGAGACTTTGAGCACCGGATGCCCACCATCAGTGGCCGAGATCCGTCCACTACGTTCCCGAAGACATCCCATGTCTGTTTCCGGGCTCTAGCGAGCCAGTGACGCCGCCCGCGCCACCCTACGGGGCAATGCGGGCTGCCCACGTGGCAGCACTGGCTCTAAGTTAGGAAACTTTCCTAAAGAATGGCGCGTTCCAGGTGTTGACGCCTGTGGCTGTTTGTGGGAACACGTTCTAAAGCTCCAATCTCTTACCCGAGGCATCACTCTCAGCCAGGAGCGCCCGATGAACTTCAGCAAGTCCCGGGCCTGCGCCATCGCCTGCTTACTCGTCCTGGGAATGGCCGCCCTCCCCGCCGCCGCGGCGCCCATGCGGTACGAAGCCGAGAACGCGACGATCTCCCAAGGAGCCGTGGAGTCGAACCACGCCGGCTATTCCGGCACCGGCTTCGTCAACGGCACCAACGTCGCCGGCTCCTTCACCGAATGGACGATCACCGCGCCCAGCGCCGGCACCGCCACGCTGGCCTTCCGCTACGCCAACGGCACCGGCGCGGACCGCCCCAGCGACATCTCGGTCAACGGCACCGCCGTGGCCGCGAGCCGGTCCTTCCCCGCCACCGCGAGCTGGGCCACCTGGGCCACGGTCACGCTGACCGCGCCGGTCGTCGCGGGCGCGAACAAGGTCAGGGCCACCGCCACGACCGCGGGAGGCAACCCCAACTTCGACTACCTCGACGCCGACGTCCCGGCCGGCGCGTTCACCGACTACCAGGCGGAGACGGCGACCATCGCCCAAGGCGTCGTCGAGTCGAACCACGCCGGCTTCACCGGCTCGGGCTTCGTCAACTACGCCAACGTGACCGGCTCGTACGTCGAGTTCTCCGTCAGCGCCGCCGCGGCCGGCACCGAGACCCTGACCTTCCGCTACGCCAACGGCACCACCGCCGACCGGCCCATGACCATCACCGTCAACGGCACCGCGGTGGCCACCGCCCGGTCCTTCCCGAGCACCGGCGCCTGGGCCACGTGGCAGGAGGTCGCCCTGGACGCACCGCTCACCGCGGGCGCCAACACGGTCCGCGCCACGGCCACCACGGAAGGCGGCGGGCCCAACCTCGACCGGCTGCGCGTCACCGGCGCCGGCGACACCGAGAAGCCCACCTCGCCAGGGCAGCCGGTCTGCTCGGCCATCGCGCACAACGCCCTGACGCTGGACTGGCCGCCGGCCACCGACAACATCGGCGTGGTGGCGTACGACATCTACCACCAGGGCCAGCAGATCGCGACCGCGCCCGCGCCACCGCACCGGCTGACCGGGCTCACCCCCGACTTCGGCTACCAGCTGTCGGTGTTCGCCCGGGACGCCTCCGGCAACGTGTCGCTGAGCAGCCCCGAGGCGAACTGCCGCACGCTGCCCGCCCCCGCCGACGACCCGCCGTCGCCACCCGGACAGCCGACGGTCAGCGGCGTGCAGGCCACCTCGGCCACCGTGAGCTGGGCAGCCTCCACCGACGACAACGGCGTGCGCGCCTACCTGGTCCGCGACCACGCCACCAACGCCGTGCTGGCCACCGTCACCGGGACCCCGCCCGCGACCACGGCCACGGTGCCGCTGGAATGCGCCCGCACCTACCAGGTGCACGTCGTGGCGCGCGACAGCGCCAACCAGCTGTCCACGCCGAGCGCGCCGTCGGCGTCGTTCACCACCAGCACCTGCGGCACGGTGCCGCAGCCGCCGACCAGTGTCGCCGGCGGCTGGGACGTGCCGTGGGACATCTCCTGGGCGCCGGACGGGACGTACGCGCTGGTGACCGAGCGGGACACCTTCCGGGTCTTCAAGGTGACCACCTCCGGCGCGAAGACGCAGGTCGGGACCGTCCCCAACACGCAGACGACCAACGGCGAGGGCGGCCTGATGGGCCTGGACTTCTCGCCCACCTGGAACGGCACCACCGACCAGGACGTGTTCTTCATGCACACCGCGTCCGAGGGCAACCGCATCGCCAAGATGAGCTTCAACGGCACCACGCTCAGCGGCTACGCCAGTGTCCTGCAGGGCATCGACAAGAACCGCTACCACAACGGCGGACGGATCAGGTTCGGCCCCGACGGCTACCTCTACGTCGCGACCGGCGATGCCCAGCAGTCGAGCAACGCCCCGGACCTGGACTCCCTCAACGGCAAGATCCTGCGCATCACCAGGACCGGCGCCGCCGCGCCCGGCAACCCGTTCGGCACGCGCGTCTACAGCTACGGCCACCGCAACCCGCAGGGCCTGGCCTGGGACTCGGCCGGCCGGCTGTGGTCGTCGGAGCTGGGCAACTCCTCACGCGACGAGCTCAACCTCATCCTGCCGGGCCGCAACTACGGCTGGCCCACCTGCGAGGGCACCTGCAGCGTGTCCGGCATGACCAACCCCAAGTACACGTGGGGCGTCGCGGAGGCCTCCCCGAGCGGCATCGCCATCGTCGGCAACACGGTCTTCATGGCGGCGCTGCGCGGCCAGCGGCTGTGGCGCATCGTGCTCAACGGCGAGAACGTCACGACCGTCAACTCCTACTTCAACGGCACCTACGGCAGGCTCCGCGCGGTCGAGAAGGTGCCCGGCGCCGCCGCCATCTGGTTCGGCTCCACCAACTCCGACAACAACGGCGACGGCTCCGCCGACACGATCCGCCGCTCCACCATCCAGTAATCACCCCAGGAAGTGACCACATGACACAACCCTTGTCCCGGCGCCGCTTCGGACTTCTCCTCGGCGCGGCCGCCGCCGTGCCGCTCCTGCCGGCGCGTCCCGCGTTCGCGGCGCCCACCCTGCTCCCGTCCGGGATGACGTGGCAGCTGATGTGGTCGCCGTCGGCCTCGGCCAACGGCATGGGGGCGTGGGAGACCATCGAGGACGACCGCGCCGACTCCCACCCGGCGGGCGCGCCCCACATCCGCCCCGACGGCGACAACTACCGCTTCACCATGCACATGGTCGACCGTGACACCAGCACGGACCGGCAGCGGCACGAGGTGACCGGCAACCGTACCTCCAGCAGCAGCTACCTGTCCTGGAAGACGGGCGAGTTATGGCGGGTCACCTACTCGATGTACATCCCGAGCACGCTCAAGGCCACCACGACCTTCACCCACATCTTCCAGACCAAGATGCCCGGTTCGGGAACGTCGCCGATCACGGTCACCTCGCTGCGCCGGGTGGACGGCAGGCAGACCATCGAGCACAAGATCTTCGAGCCGAACATCCTGGTCGGGCGGACCGACCTGGAGCCGCTGCACAACAAGTGGATCGACATCGACTACGAGATCAAGATCGGTGACGGC
Organism: Nonomuraea polychroma; assembly: GCF_004011505.1. Taxonomy (NCBI): domain Bacteria; kingdom Bacillati; phylum Actinomycetota; class Actinomycetes; order Streptosporangiales; family Streptosporangiaceae; genus Nonomuraea; species Nonomuraea polychroma. Next base: position 5,613,458 of record NZ_SAUN01000001.1, on the reverse strand, counting down.
TCGGCCGGCGCGGTCCGGTGGGTCGTCAGGAACGGCGGCACCACGGTGGTGGACGCGACGACGACGGGCGTGGACACGTTCCTCGGCGACCGGGTGCGCCCGAAATGGGGGATCTACCGGTCGCTGGGCGACACGTCGGGCTCGCTGCAGGACTGCCACCTGCTGCTGACGAGACTCAGGTCGTACAAGGCCGTCCCGGGCGGCGGCGGGGGCGTCACGCGGTACGAGGCGGAGAACGCCACGATCTCGCAGGGCGCGGTCGAGTCCAACCACGCGGGATACTCCGGAACGGGCTTCGTCAACGGCGACAACGCGGCGGGCTCGTACGTCGAGTGGACCGTCAACGGCGCCGCCGGAGCGGCCACCCTCAGGATCCGGTACGCCAACGGCACCACCGCCGGCCGCCCCGCGACGATCACCGTCAACGGCGCCACGGTCGCCGCCGACCAGCCGTTCAACGGCACCGGCGCCTGGGCCACGTGGGCGACCGCCACCGTGCCCGTGACCCTGCGCTCGGGCGCCAACACGGTGCGGATCACCGCCAACACCGCCGCCGGCAACCCGAACCTGGACTACCTCGAAGTGGTGCAATGACGAGCCGGGCCGTGCGTCTTCGGTGGTCTGCCGGGGAACAGGTGCGGCATGGAAGTGCTGAGCAGCCGCGTGCTGCTGCGTCCGAAGGATCTCGCGCGCAGCCGCCGCTTCTACGCCGAGACGCTCGGCCTGGCCGTCTATCGCGAGTTCGGCCCGGCCGACGCGCCGGGGACGGTGTTCTTCCTGGGCCAGGGGTTCCTGGAGCTGTCGGGGCACTGTGAGGACGGGGCCAGCGCGGGCGTGTCGCTCTGGCTGCAGGTACGCGATGTGGCAGGCGAGGAGGAACGCCTGCGCCAGGCGGGCGTCACCGTGCTGCGGGAGGCCCGCCTGGAGCCGTGGGGGCTCGTCGAGTCGTGGATCGCGGACCCCGACGGCCACCGCATCGTCCTGGTCCAGGTGCCGCCCGACCACCCCCTGCGCCGCGATCCGCGCTGATCGGCCGCTCGGTGGGGGAGACTGAGGAGGTGAGCAACGACCGTCCCGCCCCGCCTGTGACGAGCCCCTCGATCATCCTGCTGACGCTTGCCCGCCGCATCGAGACCGAGCTCAACGCCGCTCTCGCGCCGCTGGAGCTCACCGTCAGCAGGCTCGGGCTGCTCGGCCACATCGCCGTGGTGCCCGGGGTGTCGTTCAGCGACCTGGCCCGGATGTCGGGCACCACGGTGCAGAGCGTGCACACCGCGGTGAAGGCGCTGGTCGGCGCGGGACTGGTGCACGACCACACCGCCCGCGCGGGCTCCGCCTCGGCGATCGAGGTCACGCCCGAGGGGGCCCGCCTGCTGGAGCGGGCCAAGCAGGCGGTGGCCGAGGTGGACGAGCGCATGTTCGGCCCCGACGCCGATCCCGTGCAGCGGCAGATCGGACAGGCGGTGCTGGCCGCCTTCGCGCTCTGAGTCATGCTCCCGGCCGGCCGGCGGCGCGACCTTAAGCGCATGAGCAGGAATCCGTAAGCGACTCCGGCGAGGGTTGTGCCCAGGAAGCACGACCGCAAGGTGAAGGAGATCTGCCATGAGGAAACTCATCGAGTCGACGTTCGTCACCCTCGACGGCGTCATCAGCGACCCGCACGTCTGGGGCCGGCCGTACTGGGACGAGGAGCACAGTGCGTATGCGAACAAGCTGATGTTCGCCGCCGACGCGCTGCTCCTGGGCCGCGCGACGTACGAGGCGTTCGCCGAGGCCTGGCCCGCGCGGTCGGGGGACCCGTACACCGATCAGATCAACAGCATGCCCAAGTACGTCGCCTCCACCACGCTGAAGGAGGCGAGCGCCTGGAACGGCACCCTGATCGAAGGCGACGTCGCCACGGCGGTGGCCGAGCTGAAGCGGCAGCCGGGGGAGAACATCCTGAAGTTCGGGACCGGCCGGCTCGACCGCACACTGATCGACAACAAGCTGGTCGACGAGTTCCACTTCTGGGTGTTCCCCACCATCGCGGGCGGCGGCGAGCGGCTGCTGGACGGCCTGGACCTCACCCACCTGAACCTTCTCGGCACGACGCGGTTCACCTCGGGCATCGTGGTCCACACCTACGGGCTCAAGTAGACAGCGCGGCGTTGAGCGCGCCGTAGTCGAGACCGTCCGCGAGCGCGTCGTACGTGCCGGCGCCCAGCAGCTCGGCGGCCGCCCGCGCGGCGCACGCGTACGCGGACTGGGCGATCGCGGAGCCGACGCTGACCCGCGCGACCCCGGCCGCCGCCAGCTCGGCCACGGCCGGCGCGCCGGGCCCGGCCATCACGTTCAGCGGCAGCGGCCCGCCGGCCAGGCGGGCGATGACGTCCAGATCGAGCAGACCCGGCACGAAGAGCCCGTCCGCCCCGGCATCGGCGTAGACCCGCGCCCGCTCCTCCACCTCGGCCGGCTGGTCCCCTGGGATGCCGACCAGGTAGACGTCGGTGCGGGCGTTGATGAACACGTCGACGCCGGCGGCATCGGCCGCCGCCCGTGCCTCGACGATGCGCCGTGCCTGATCCTTCGGCGAAAGCAGGGGCGTCCCGCCAGAGTCCTCCAGGTTGACGCCGACCGCCCCGGCCTCGATCACCGCGCGTACGGTGGCGGCCACGTCCCCGTACCCGCCCTCGATGTCGGCGGTGACCGGCACGCGCACGGCCGCCACGATGCGGGCGACCGCCGCCACCATCCGCTCTCGGGTGAGCCCCTGAGCGTCGGGCGCGCCGTTCGCCCAGGAGACGCCGGCGCTCGTCGTCGCGATCGCCCGCGCTCCCGCGGCCTCGATCACGGCCGCGGAGGCGGCGTCCCAGGCGTTGGGCAACACGAGCACCGCTCCGCCTCGGTGCAGGCCGCGGAACAGGGCCGCCTGGTCACTCATGATGATCTCCCTCTCGCCGGTGCGCTTCCGAGACCAGAGCATCGTGGCCAGGACCCCGGGCTGTCTGGCTGGATTCGGACATGACCGTCGTCGTTTCCTGATGTGGCCGCGACAGGACCGGCCGGCACGGCGTAGTGGTGGAGTTACCTCCACCCCCGCGTACATCTGGATGCATTCTCCGGCCAGGTCCGCGCTCCTAGCGTCGAAGACGCAGATTGGCGGACGAACGGCAGGGGGAGTGGATCATGGGCAAGGTCACACGCCGTGGATTTCTCGGCGGCACGGCCGCGCTCGGCGGCGCGGCGATGACGGCGGAGCTCACGGGATCAGGGACGCCGGCGGAGCCGACCGGTGGGCCGCCTTTCGGCCCCGTCGTCGTGCGCCCCGCCGACCCCCGCTACGACGACCTGGCGGTACGCAGGACGAACCAGCGTTTCCGCCCCCAACCCGACTACTTCCACGTGGTCGGCTGCACGGAGCAGGTCGTCGCGGCCGTCAACGAGGCGGTCCGCGCCGGCCGCCGCGTCACCGTCCGCAGCGGCGGCCATTGCTACGAGGACTTCGTCGGTGACGGCGCCCAGGTTGTGATCGACATGTGCGAGATGTCCGAGGTGTATTTCGACCACGAGCGCGGCGCGTTCGCCATTGAGGCCGGCGCCACGCTCATGCAGGCGTATCGCAAGCTCTACCTGGGGTGGGGCGTCACCATCCCCGGCGGCCAATGCGGGGGCGTGGCCGCCGGGGGTCACATCGCGGGCGGCGGGTACGGCCCGCTGTCGCGCCGCCACGGCCTCACGGTCGACCACCTGCACGCCGTGGAGGTCGTGGTGGTCGACCGCACCGGCCGGGCCCGCGCCGTGGTGGCGACCAGGAACCCGGCCGACCCGAACCACGACCTGTGGTGGGCGCACACAGGCGGGGGCGGCGGCAACTTCGGCATCGTCACCCGCTACTGGATGCGCGACCCGGCCGCCCGGGGCGGCGACCCCGCCAAGCTCCTGCCCAAGCCGCCCGCCGAGGTGTTGTCCGGCCTGGCCGCCTGGTCATGGGCGGGCATGACCAAGGAGTCGTTCCGCAGGCTGCTGCGTAACTACGCCGAATGGCACCAGCGCAACAGCACCCCGGGCAGCCCGGAGGTCTCGCTCTGGGGCTCCCTGCTCATTCCCGGCCGCCAGGCGGGCGACGACCCCGGCGGCATGATCCTGCCCGCCCAGATCGACGCCTCCGTGCCGGACGCGGAGCGGGTGCTGCGCGATCACTTCGCCGCCGTGGCCGACGGCGTCACCCCCGAGGTGTACGTGTCGCCGATCACGCGCGAGCCGTGGTTCCAGGCGGTGCGTACGCTGTCGCTCGGCGCCGAGGCGGAGTCGGGCCGGTACAAGGGCAAGTCCGCCTACCTGCGCAAGCCGTTCACCGACGAGCAGGCCGGCGTGGCCTTCGAGGCCCTCCACCAGGCCGGCGACGTCTCCTCGAACGGCCTGTTGTGGCTCCTGTCGTACGGCGGGCAGGTCAACACGGTGCCGCCGGCCGCGACCGCCACCGTGGAACGCCAGTCCATCCTGAAGGCGCTCCACCTGGTCACGTGGGACGAGAGCCAGGACGGCAAGGCGCACCTGGAATGGGTGCGCCGGCTGCACCAGCGGACGTTCGCGGCGACGGGCGGCGTGCCCGTGCCCGGGGGCGACTGCGGCGGCGCCTACATCAACTACCCCGACATCGACCACGCCGACCCCGCGTGGAACACCTCCGGCGTGCCCTGGTCCACGATCTACTACGGGGACAACTACGCCCGCCTGCAGCGGGTGAAGGCCCGCTGGGACCCGCGGAACGTCTTCCGCCACGCCCTTTCCATCCGTCCGGCTCACTGAGTATTACCCAAGCGCTTGCTTCGATCATGATGCGGTGTGATCCTTCGAGTGGCGATCACGGCCATGAGGCCCCAGCGCCCCATGGCCCGCTTCGTACGCCATGTGAACGCCCCACGAGCGAAGGGATCGACCCGCCATGGCCGATGCGACGCACACCAACCCTGCCCCCGGGGGTCCCAGCCGGCGCACGCTGCTGCGTGGGGCCGCCGTCGCCGGCGGCGCGCTGGTGACGGGCGCGGCGCTGGGCGCCGCCCCCGCCCGCGCCGCGATCGAGTACGACGTCGTCGTGGTCGGGGCCGGCGCCGCGGGCATGACCGCGGCGCTGACCGCGGCCAAGCGCGGCCTGCGCACGGTCGTGGTGGAGAAGGCGCCGACCTTCGGCGGGTCGGCCGCCCGCTCCGGCGCCGGCATCTGGATCCCGAACAACGAGGTCATCCTGGCCGCCGGGGTGCCGGACACCCCCGCCAAGGCCGCTGCCTACCTCGCCCGCGTCGTCGGCGACACCGTGCCGGTCGACCGGCAGCAGGCGTTCCTGGCCGCCGGCCCGCCCATGATCTCGTTCGTCATGCGCAACAGCCCGCTGCGGTTCCGGTTCATGGAGGGCTACTCCGACTACTATCCGGAGTTCCCCGGCGGCCTGCCGAACGGGCGCTCCATCGAGCCCGACCAGCTCGACGGCCGCGTCCTTGGCGCGGAGCTGGACCGGCTCAACCCCTCCTACATCCCCACGCCGGCAGGCATGGTCGTCTTCAGCGCCGACTACAAGTGGCTCACGCTCAGCACCGTCAACCTGAAGGGAACGGAGGTGGCCGCCGCCTGCCTGCTGAGGGGCACCGAGGCCGCGCTGCGCGGCGAGAAGCCCCTGACCATGGGCCAGGCCCTGGCCGGCGGGCTGCGTGCCGGACTGCTCGCGGCCGGGGTGCCGGTGTGGCTCAACACCCCGCTCACCGACCTGCGCATCGAGGGCGGCCGCGCGACCGGCGTCGTCGTGTCGAGGAACGGCACGCAGACCGTGATCAAGGCGACCCGCGGCGTCATCATCGGTTCGGGCGGGTTCGAGCACAGCGCGGCCATGCGGGCCGAGTTCCAGCGCCAGCCCATCGGGACGAGCTGGACAGTCGGCGCGAAGGAGAACACCGGTGACGGCATCGAGGCCGGCGAGCGCGCGGGGGCGGCGCTCGGCCTGATGGACGACGCCTGGTGGGGGCCCGCGATCCCGCTGCCCGGCGAGGCGTACTTCTGCCTGGCCGAGCGCACCCTGCCGGGCTGCATCATGGTCAACGGCAACGGCGTGCGCTTCGTCAACGAGGGAGCGCCCTACAGCGACGTGGTGCACGTCATGTACGACCGCAACACGCCCTCCGCCCCGCACATCCCCGCCTGGCTGATCGTCGACCAGCAGTACCGCAACCGCTACCTGTTCAAGGACATCGCCCCGCTCCTGCCGCTGCCGGACTCCTGGTACGACAGCGGCGCCGCGCACAAGGCGTGGACCATCGAGCAATTGGCGCAGCGGATCGGCGTGCCGGCGGCGGCGTTACGCGGCACGGTCACCCGCTTCAACGGGTTCGCGACGACCGGGAAGGACCTCGACTTCCACCGCGGCGACAGCGCCTACGACCGTTACTATGCCGACCCGGCCGTCAAACCGAACCCCTGCCTGGCGCCCCTGTGGCTGCCGCCGTTCTACGCGTTCAAGATCGTTCCTGGGGATCTCGGGACGAAGGGCGGGATGCTCACGGACGCGCGGGCACGCGTACTGCGCGCGGACGGCTCGGTCATCCCCGGCCTGTACGCCGCCGGCAACGCCAGCGCCGCCGTCATGGGCCACAGCTACGCCGGCGCCGGCTCGACCCTCGGACCGGCCATGACCTTCGGCTACGTCGCCGCCAACCACATCGCCGACACCGTATGACAAGCGCGATGTAACAGCTGATACATTCACTGTTGTGACAGTGCAGTGGGTGGTGCTGCTCGTCCGGCTGCCCGCCGGTCCGTCACGGCACCGGGTCGCGTTGTGGCGGGAGCTGCGCCGGCTCGGGGCCGTGTCCCTGGGGCTGGGCGCCTGGACGGTGCCCGACGTGCCGGTCTTCGCCGACGGGCTGGCCCGTGCGGTCGAGCTCGCCGGCACGGCCGGGGGAGAGGCCGTGGTGCTGGAGGCGGCCGGGCGCACACCCGCCGACTCCGAGCGCCTGCAGGCCATGTTCGCGGCCGCCCGCCGGGACGACTGGGCCGAGTTCCTCGCCGACTGCGGCAAGTACGAGGAGGAGCTGGCCAAGGAGATCCGGCAGGCCAAGTTCACGCTGGCGGAGCTGGAAGAGGAGGAGCAGTCGCTGGAGCGGCTGCGGCGCTGGCACCGCGCCCTGAGCGCGCGCGACGTGTTCGGCACCCCGGAGGCCAAGGAGGCCGCCCAGCGGCTGGCGGCGTGCACGGTGGCCTGCGAGGACTACGCCGAACGCGTCTTCGCCGCACTCCACCAGACACCGGGGGAGTCCGGATGACGGCGTCACCAGCCGTTCGCCGTCCGACGCCGTCCGCGGACCGGCGCGGATGACGGCGCCGCTCGCTCAGGCGCCGCCCACACCCCGCGGGCGGATGTGGCCGCTCTACGCGGCCGGCTTCACCACCGCGTTCGGCGCGCACGGCGTCGCGGCCAGTCTCGGCGGCTCCCCGGACGCGGTGACGTCGCTGCTGGTCCTGGGTGGCCTGCTGGCGCTGTACGACGGCGCAGAAGTCCTGCTCAAGCCGCTCTTCGGCACCCTGGCGGACCGGATCGGCGCCCGCCCGGTGCTGCTGGGCGGCCTGGTCGCCTTCGCCTGCGCCTCGGGCCTGTACGCGCTCGCCGACAACCCCGCCGCCCTCTGGGCCGCCCGGCTCGGGCAGGGCGCCGCCGCCTCGGCGTTCTCCCCGTCGGCCTCCACCCTGGTCGCCAGGCTCACCCCGGCCACCGGGCACGGCCGCGCGTTCGGCGGCTACGGCTTCTACAAGAGCATCGGCTACACGCTGGGCCCGCTGCTCGGCGGCGTGCTGGTGTGGGCAGGAGGATTGCGGCTGCTGTTCGCGGTGATGGCGGTGCTCGCGGCCGCCGTCGCGGTGTGGGCCGCGCTCGCGGTGCCACGGGTGCCGCCCCTGCCCAGAGCCCGCCAGACCGTGCTCGACCTCGCGCGCCGCCTGGCCGACCGGGCGTTCTGGCAGCCCACGGCCGCACTGGCGGCCGCCACCGCCGCGCTGTCGGTCGGCGTCGGCTTCCTGCCGGTCTCCGGCGCGGCCGCGGGCCTCGGCCCCGTCGCCACCGGGGCCGCGGTGTCGGTCCTCGCCGCCTGCGCCGCCGTCGTGCAACCGGCCGCCGGGCGCGCCCTGGACGCCGGCCGGATCACGACCCGCGCCGGCCTCGCTGCCGGCCTCGCGATCAGCGCCGCCGGCCTGGCCCTGGCGATGGTGCCGGGCCTGGCGGGGGTGCTCGCCTCGGCCGTGCTCATCGGGGCGGGCACGGGACTGATCACCCCGCTCGGGTTCGCCGCCCTGGCCGCCTCCACGCCGCACGAGCGCCTCGGCCAGACCATGGGCACGGCCGAGCTCGGCCGCGAGCTGGGCGACGCCGGCGGCCCGCTCCTCGTGGCCGCCGTCGCCACGGCCGCCACCCTCGCCCACGGCTACGCCGTGCTCGCCCTCCTGCTGGTCATCGCCCCGGCCGCCATGCTCGCCGCCGCGTTCGCCGGCCGCCTCCGCAGCCGCCGCTGACGCCGTGGCACAGAAAGATCAGCGATTCGCGACGGGGTCCCGGCAAATCCGGGCACACTCACCGGGGTGGCCGCTTCGTACCGCATGAGGAGGATCATGCCCCCCAGGATCACCACCGCTCTGGTCGTCGCCGCGTCCGTCATCAGCCTCGCCCCGGCCGTGCCGGCGTCCGCGTCGCCCCTGTCCACGGCCAAGCCGAACCTGCGTGCCTGCTTCGACGGCAGCTGCAAGCTGACCATCACCAAGCGTGTGTCGTTCCGGGTCAGCTCCCGCTTCGGCATCACCCGGCTGTCGGTCGGCTTCACCGCCGACCGCGTGTCCGTGAAGGGCGCCGGGCCGGGCGTGGCGACGGCAGGGTCGTTCACCAAGGGCGGGTCCGCCACGGTGAGCGGCATCCATTTCCGGCTCGTGTCGTTGTCGTCGCGCAAGGCGGTGCTGCGCCTCACCCCCGTACGCTGACCTGCCGGGTGGCGTCACGCAGGAGCAGCAGCGCGATGTCATCCCCACGCTGGTCCACGGTGGCCTCCTCGATGAGGGACTCCGCCAGGTCGTGCAGGGGCAGGTCCGGGGACAGGGTGAAGCGCTCGGCCAGGCCCGCGATCGACTGGCCCAGGTCGAGGCCCGGCTCCTCGATGAGGCCGTCGGTGTAGAGGGTCAGCACGGATCCGGGCGGCAGGGCCAGCTCCGTGGTGGCGTACTCGGCCTTCGGGTCGATGCCGAGCAGCAGGCCCGGTGAGGTGTCGATGATCCGGGCGGCCCTGCCGGGGAGGGCGAGCAGCGGCGGAAGGTGGCCCGCGCTGGCCAGGCAGGCGCTGTGCCGCTCCAGGTCGAGGCTGACGTACAGGCAGCTGGTGAACCGGTCCGGGGCCAGCTCGATGAGCAGGCGGTTGGTGTGCGCGAGCACCTCGCCGGGGCTGGCGCCGGCGGTGGCGTGGGCGTGGATGGCGGTGCGCACCTGCCCCATGAGGGCGGCGGCGGTGACGTCGTGGCCCTGCACGTCGCCGATGACCGCGGCGGCCACGGTGTCGCTCAGCCGGATCAGGTCGTAGAAGTCGCCGCCGATGTCCATGCCGGGGGTGGCGGGCACGTACCGGGCGGCCAGCTCCAGGCCGGGCATCTCGGGCAGCGTGTGCGGCAGCAGGCTCGACTGCAGGCACTGGGCCAGCTGGTGCTTGACGTCGTAGAGCCGGGCCCGCTCGAACGCCTGCGCCATCAGCCCGGCGAGCGCGGTCAGCGTGGCGCGCTCGTCGGTGCTGAAGTGGTGCGGACGGTCGTAGGCCAGGATGCAGGTGCCGATCGGCCGCCCGGACGTGACCAGCGGCAGGAACGCCCACGCGGACATGTCGTCGGAGCGGATGGCGTCCGGGTAGGTCGCGCGGAGCTCGTCCCAGGAGGAGAAGAAGGCCGGCTTCCCGGCGTTGTTCGGGCGGCGCTCACCAACCGGCGGGATCACCGGACGCCCGTCGAACTCCTCGACGGCCTGGCGGCTGTAGCCGCGCGAGGCGGCCACGCGCATCCTGTCGCCCGTCGACGTGAGGATGGCCAGAGCCTGCACGTTGTAGACGGGCATGACGTGGTCGGCGACGAGGTCGATCACCTCCTGCGCGGTCACCGCCCGGGCGAGGGTGGTCGCCAGGTGCAGCATCTCGTGCAGGGCGATGACCCGGGTGGGCCGGTCGGCCCCGGTCTCCGGAACCCGGCGGAGCAGGTCGCGGCCCGCCGAGTCGGGCGAGATGCGTACCGTGATGCCGGACACGCCGGGGAACAGCCGGAAGGACAGCAGCTGCCCCACGGGGTTGCGGGCGGTGAACGAGGTGACCTGCCGGCTGAAGACGGCGGCACGGTGACGATCCTCGAAGATCGAGTTCTCCATCCACGGCAGCGCCTTCCACAGGCGTGCGCCGAGCAGCTCGGACGAGCAGCTGCCGAGCAGCTCCGCGGCCGGCGCGCTGAGGAAGGTCACGCGGCCCTCCACGTCCAGCGAGCAATACCCCTCGGGTAGCCGGTTGACGCACTCCAACGCCCTCACCTGCGCGCTCGGCTCCGCCGGGTGCACGCGACGGGGATTCAGAACCCGGGGCCTGGGCCCGGGCGTGATCGGACGGCCCTTCTCGGCCGCCTCCATGAGCGCTTCCCCCATCCGGGCGCAGGTCGCGTTGATGGTGGTGCGCAGACGCCGGCTGAGCCTGGTCGCCGGGCCGGCCGGCCACAACAGCACGAGCCCGCCCCAGACGGTGTCATCGGTGCGGATCGGGGAGATCGCCGCGGCGTAGTGGTACGGCAGCAGGACCGCCGACGTCGGGAACGCGCGGGCCATGTGCTCCCGGTCGGCCAGCCAGATCATGTGTCCGTCGCGCACCGCCACGGCGATCGGCACGTGGTCGTTCGTCCTGACCCTCGCCCACGCGCGGGCGACCGCGGCGGGCATGCCCACCTGCGCGTCCATCAGCAGGATCTCGCCGTCACCGTCCAGGAGATAGACGGCGCCGATGTGGGCGCCCGTGCCGGCCACGGCCTCGATCAGCAGCTCATCCAGGGGCGACGAGCCGGAAGGCGAGGCTGCCTCCTCCCGCACCGCCTCAGCCCATCCTCACGATCACGAATCGTGAACAGAAAAGCAGCTCCAAACCCCCCATACGGGCAGAATACACGTACGAATGCAGGGATTTGGTTACATTCTGTCTACGTCCTGCCTTTCGTCCCGATCCGCTGACGCGCTAGGAGCCCGCGGTGGGCCGATGATCCCCGTGTCACTCCGTGGGCGCGGTCTCGGCCAGGACCCGCTGGGCGACCGCGAAGGCGGCGTTGGCGGCCGGCACACCGCAGTAGACGGCGGTCTGCAGGAGCACCTCGCCGATCTCGTCGGGGGTCAGCCCGTTGCGCAGCGCGGCGCGTACGTGCATGGCCAGCTCCTCCAGGTGGCCGTGGGCGACGAGCGCGGTGAGCGTCACGCAACTGCGGGTACGGCGGTCCAGGCCCGGCCTGGTCCAGATCTCGCCCCATGCGTAACGGGTGATGAAGTCCTGGAAGTCCCTGGTGAAGGGGGTGGTGCGGGCGATCGCCCGATCCACGTGCGCGTCCCCGAGCACCTCGCGCCGCACCCGCATGCCCGGCACGGCGGGCAGGTGCGCGAGGAGCGCGGCCGTGACACGTTCCGGCTGGTCGACGTTGGCCAGGTGGGCGGCCCCGGCGATCTCGACGAGCGTGGCGCCGGTGATGCCGTCGGCCAGCTGCCTGGCGTGGGCGGGCGGCGTCGCCGGGTCGTCCCGTCCGGCCACGACCAGGGTGGGCGCCTTGATCGCCGTCAGCGCATCGCGCAGGTCGTAGGCCGACAGGGCGTCGCAGCAGGCGGCATACCCTTCGGGGTCGACGGTCGCCAGGTCGTCCAGCAGCGCCGGGTCGGGGGGTCCGGCGAACCAGCGCGTGGCCGTGGCCTCCAGCAGCGGCGCCGTGCCCTCGGCGCGGACCAGCCGCGCCCGGTCCCGCCACGCCTGCGGCTCGCCGAACCTGGTGGAGGAACAGATCATGGCGAGGGACCGCACCCGGTCGGGGTGACCGAGCGCGAGGGCGGCGCCGATCGCGCCGCTGATGGAGATGCCGGCGTAGTGGAAACCGTCGAAACCCTGCGCGCCGGCCAGCTCCAGCACCATGCCCGCCAGGTCGTCGATCGAGCTCAGCGGGGTCGCCGGCGAGCCGCCGTGGCCGGGCAGGTCGAACCTGAGCACCCGGAACCGCCGCGCGAGTGCGGCCAGCTGCGGCTCCCACACGCGCAGGGACGTGCCCACCGACGGCCCCAGGATCAGCGGCTCGCCGTTCTCCGGGCCGTCCAGCCGGTGCTGCAACATCGTCATTCCTCCTCCAGCGCCCGGTCGACGAGGGCCCGTGCCGAGCCCGTCGAGCCGGACAGGGTCAGGTTGGCGCGCATGCGCTCCGGGTGCACGCGCAGGTCCGCGACCAGTTCGGCGGCGTCGCGGGCGGCCCCGGCCACCAGGCGCAGCGCCTCGCGCAGCGGCTGCCATTCCGCGTGCCAGGCGCCCGACGGGCGCTCGTCCTCGGCGGCGAGCCCGCCGTACAGGATGGCCGCCAGCGCGGGGAGCTGGCGGGCGGTGGTGGCGATCATCGTGGCTCTGACGGGGTTGTGCTTGTGCGGCATCGACGACGACCCGCCGCCGACGCCCTCGGACACCTCGCCGATCTCGGTACGGGACAGGACGAGCACATCGGCCGCCATCTTGCCCAGCGCCCCGGCCGTGAACGCCAGCGCCCCGGCCAGGTCGGCGACGGGGGTCCGCAACACGTGCCACGGCAACCGCGGCTCGGCCAGCCCGGCCTCCACCGCAAACCGCTCCACAAGCCGCAACCCCACATCGTCACCCGCCGCGCCGCCGGCTGTCGGGCCACTGGCCGCCGCGCCGCCGCCTGCCGCGCCGCCGCCTGCCGCACCGCCGCTGGTGGGGCTGCTCGCTTCCGCGCTGCCGTTCGCGGTCGTGTCGGTGCTGGCGCCGACTGCGCTGCTCGTCACCGCGCTGCCGCCGCTACCGGCCGCTAGGGCGCCGGGTGCCGGGCCGCTGTGTGTGCCGCCGGGTGTCGGTGTGGTGGGGGACGAGGTGGGGTGGAAGGCCGCCAGGGTGCCGGCGGCGCCGCCGAGCTGGGCCGGGAGCGACACGCGGGCGGCACGCAGGCGGGCGCGGGCGTCGATGGCGAGCTTGCGCCAGCCCGCCGCCTTGAGCCCGAACGTGGTCGGCACCGCCTGCTGGGTGAGCGTCCGCGCCGCCATCGGCGTGTCGCGGTGCTCGGCCGCCAGCCGGGTGAGCGCGGCCACGATCCGGTCGACGTCCGCCAGGACCGGACCCAGCGTACGGTGCGCGACCAGCATGATCGCCGTGTCGACGATGTCCTGGCTGGTCGCGCCCAGATGCACGTACGCCCCGAACGGCGACGCCGCCTCGCGCAGGTCCTCGACCAGCGGGATCACCGGATTGCCACCGGAACGAGCCCGTTCGACCAGCCCCGGCAGGTCGAACGCCGACACCCGCGCCGCGGCCGCCACGGCCTCGGCCGCTTCCCGCGGCACCAGGCCGAGCGCCGCCTGCGCCCGGCTCAGCGCCACCTCGGCGTCCAGCATGGCCCGCAGGAAGGCGACGTCACCGGTCTCCTCGGCCGCGCCCCGCATCGGCGACAGCAGCCCGAGGTCAGCGCCGGGCACGTCACCCGAAGTCAAGGAAGACCGTCTCCTTCTCGCCCTGCAGGTGGATGTCGAACCGGTAGACGTCCTCACGCTCCCGGACCGCGACGAGCGTGTCCCGCCGGTGCGGCGGAAGCGCGTCCAGGAAGGGGTCCTGGCCGAAGTAGATGCGCGTGTACAGGTGGTGGAGCAGGCCGCGGGCGAACACGCACACGCTGATGTACCCGTTGCCGGGCATGAGCGTGTGCAGCGCGTACCGGCCGTCGGCGTCGGTCGGCACCCGTCCGAACCCGGTGAAGTCCAGCCCGTGCCGCCCGATGACCGCCCCGGTCACCGGATCCCGCCGCAACGTCCCGGGCGCCCCGCTCAGGTCGCCGGACGGGTCGGCCTGCCAGAACTCCAGCAGCGCGTCCGGCACCGGATCGCCGGCCCCGTCGTACACGTACCCCTGGACGGTGATCCCGCCGGCGGCCACGTCCCCGCCGCCGGGGAACGGCAGCGCGTAACCGTAGAACGGGCCCACGGTCTGCGAAGGCGTGGGGTTCATCGGCCCTCCTCCATCCAGGTCGCCGCCGGCCCGTCCAGCACGATGTCCCACCGGTAGCCCAGGGACCATTCGGGCACCGACAGGTCGTGGTCGTAGGCGCCCACGAGCCGTTGCCTGGCCCGCTCGTCCGTCACCGACTGCAGCACCGGGTCGTAGGCGAACAGCGGATCGTTCGGGAAGTACATCTGCGTGACCAGCCGCTGCGTGAAGGCCGTGCCGAACACCGAGAAGTGGATGTGCGCGGGACGCCAGGCGTTGACGTGGTTGCGCCACGGGTACGCGCCCGGCTTGATCGTGGTGAACGCGTAACGGCCCTCGTCGTCGGTCAGGCACCGGCCCACCCCGGTGAAGTTGGGGTCCAGCGGCGCGGGATGGTCGTCACGCTGGTGCAGGTAGCGGCCGGAGGCGTTGGCCTGCCAGACCTCCACCAGCTGGCCGCGTACCGGCCGGCCCGAGCGGTCGAGCACCCGCCCCTGCACGGTGATCCGCTCACCGAGCGGCTCGCCGAGGTGCTGCTTGGTCAGGTCCGCGTCGAGCGCGGTGACGTCGGTGACACCGAAGACGGGACCGGACAGCTCGGTCGCCTCCGGGTCCTTCACCGGGATCAGCGGCTGCTTGGGGTGGCGCAGCACGCTGCTGCGGTAGGGGGCGAAGTCACGCGGCGGGTGGTTCGCCTCCTGACCGTCGCCGGCTTTGTGCAGCTCCTCGATCTCGCGATCGATGTCCGCCTGGGTGAGGGGTGGGGTCGGTGGGGTCATGGAGCCTACCTTTCCAGTACGACGGCCAGACCCTGGCCGACGCCGATGCAGAGACAAGCCAGGCCGGTGCCGGAGCCGGCTGCCGCCAGGCGGTGCGCCACGGTGCCGGTGACGCGGGCGCCGGAGGCGCCGAGGGGGTGGCCGAGCGCGATCGCGCCGCCGTTCGGGTTGACGATGGCGGGGTCGAGATCGGGGAGCTCGGCCAGGCAGCCGAGCACCTGGGCGGCGAAGGCCTCGTTGAGCTCGGCCGTGTCCAGGTCGCCGAACGACCTGCCCGCCTTCGCGAGGGCCTTCTGGGCGGCTTCGACCGGCCCGAGCCCGAAATAGCGGGGTTCGAGCGCGCTGGCGGCGCCCGCGGTGATCCGCGCCAGCGGCTCGCGGCCGCGCAGCCCGGCCTCGTCGGTGAGCAGCAACGCCGCCGCGCCGTCGTTGAGCGGGGAGGAGTTGCCCGCGGTGACCGTGCCGTCCTTGCGGAAGACCGGCTTGAGCCGGGCGAGCTTCTCCAGCGAGGTGTCCTCACGGATGCCCTCGTCCCTGGTCACGTCGCCGACCGGGACGATCTCGCGGTCGAAGGACGCCTTGGCCGCCTTCTGGTGGCTGGCCAGCGCGTACGCGTCCTGCTCCGCCCGCGTGATGCCATGCTTTTCGGCGATCAGCTCCGCGCCCTCGCCGAGCGGCACGGTGTGCTCGGCCGGCATCTTCGGGTTGACCAGCCGCCAGCCGAGCGTGGTGGACACCAGCTCCTGCCCGCCCGCCGGGAAGGCCCGGTCCGGCTTGGGCAGCACCCAGGGGGCGCGGGTCATGGACTCCACGCCGCCGGCGATCACGGTGGACGCGTCGCCGAGCGCGATCATCCGGTACGCCTGGATCACGGCCTCCATGCCGGAGCCGCACAGCCGGTTCACGGTCGCGCCCGGGGTGGTCACCGGCAGGCCGGCCAGCAGCGCGGCCATGCGGGCGACGTTGCGGTTCTCCTCGCCCGCGCCGTTGGCGTTGCCGAAGATCACCTCGTCGGGGGCGGCCACGTCGTTGCGCTCGGCGATGGCCGCGACGACGTGGGCGGCCAGATCGTCGGGGCGGACGCCGGCCAGCGCTCCGCCGTGCCGGCCGAAGGGCGTGCGGACGGCGTCGACGATGTAGACGGTGTTCATGCCAGCACCTCGGCTTCCGTACGGTCCCGCAGCTCTTCCACGCTCACGCCCGGCGCGCACTCCACCAGCCGCAACCCGTCTGCGGTGACGTCGAGCACGCCGAGGTCGGTGATGATCCGGTGGACGCACGCCTTGCCGGTGAGCGGCAGCGAGCACTCCTTGACGATCTTCGGTGAGCCGTCCTTGGCGGTGTGGTCCATGATCACGATGACCTTGCGCGCGCCGTGGACCAGGTCCATCGCCCCGCCCATACCCTTGACCAGCTTCCCTGGAACCACCCAGTTGGCCAGGTCGCCACCGGCCGAGACCTGCATCGCGCCCAGCACGGCCACGTCGATGTGCCCGCCGCGGATCATGCCGAACGACAGCGAGGAGTCGAAGAACGCCGCCCCGTCCCGCACGGTCACCGTCTCCTTGCCCGCGTTGATCAGGTCGGGGTCGACCTCGTCCTCGGCCGGGTAGGGGCCGACGCCGAGGATGCCGTTCTCCGAGTGCAGGATCACGTCCACGTCGGCCGGCAGGAAGGACGGGATGCGGGTGGGCAGGCCGATGCCCAGGTTGACGTAGTCGCCGTCACGCAGCTCGGCCGCGGCGCGGGCCACCATCTCGTCACGCGTCCAGCTCATGAGCGCACCGTCCCTCGTGCCGAAGGCGCGGAAATCGTGCGCCGTTCGATGCCCTTGTCCGCGGCCTGTTCGGGGGTGAGCGGGAGCACGCGCTGGACGAAGACGCCGGGCAGGTGCACCTCGTCCGGGTCCAGCTCGGTCAGCTCCTCGACCTCGGCGATCGTGGTCCGCCCCGCCATGGCGGCGAGCGGGTTGAAGTTCCTGGCGGCCTTGTTGAAGACCAGGTTGCCGTGCCGGTCGCCCTTCGCCGCACGGACCAGCGCGAAGTCCGTCGTGATGCCGTACTCCAGCACGTACGGGCGGCCGCCGAACTCGCGGACCTCCTTGGGTGGCGAGGCGACCGCGATCGAGCCGTCCGGGTTGTGGCGCAGCGGCAGGCCGCCCTCGGCCACCGGCGTGCCGACCCCGGCCGGCGTGTAGAAGGCGGGAATGCCGCTGCCGCCCGCGCGCAGCCGCTCGGCGAGGCTGCCCTGAGGGGTCAGCTCCACCTCCAGCTCGCCCCCGAGGTACTGCCGGGCGAACTCCTTGTTCTCGCCGATGTACGACGCCGTCACCCGGGCGATGCGCCCGGCCGCGAGCAGCACGCCGAGGCCGCCGCCGTCGACGCCGCAGTTGTTCGACACCACGGCGATGCCTGTCACCCCGGTGTTGTAGAGGGCCTGGATCAGCACGTTGGGGATGCCGCTCAGCCCGAAGCCGCCGACCGCGAACGACGCGCCGTCACGCACGCCGGCCAGCGCCTCCTCGGCGGTCGCGACCACTTTGTCTCTCCGCACGACGCTCCATTCACCGGGAGTGTTCGCATAGTGAACTTTTGTCCACTATTGTGTGGTCGAGTATCTGTAATGAGAGGCGCTCCTGTCAAAGGATCTCGAGGGGTGGGCGATGGAACCGGCCGGAACCCTGGACCGCGGCCTGGCCGTGCTGCGCGTGCTGGCCGGCGACCCGCGCCGCCGTCTGGGCCCCACCGACCTGGTCCGCGCGACCGGCCTGGCCAGGTCCACAGTGGACCGCGTGCTGGCCACGCTCGCGCATCTCGGCTACCTCCGGCTGGACGGGCGCGAGGTGCAGCTGGCGCCGCGCCTCATGGAACTGGGGGAGGCGTACCTCGCCTGCGGCGGCCTGCGGGACGTGCTGTCCCCGTTCGCCGAGCGGCTGGCCGAGGACCTCGACGAGTCGGTGTCGCTGGCCGTCCGGGACGGTGGCGCGGTGCGCTTCATCGGCCAGTTCACCCGGCGGCGCACCATGTCCGTGGCCTTCCGGGTGGGGGACGTGCTGCCCGCCGACCGGTGCGCGGCCGGGCTCGCGCTGCTCGACCCGTCGGCGCCGTGGGCCGAGGACGACCAGCTCGTCGAGCCGGGCCTGGTGGCGGTAGCGGTGCCCGTACGGGACCGCGACGGCACGCCGGTGTGCGCGGTCAGCGTGGTCAGCCACACCAGCAGGCACACCGTCACCGGGCTGCGCGAGCACGCCCTGCCCCGCCTGCTCAAGGCGGTCGCGGAGATGGAGGCGGCGCTGGCCCGGCCCGCCCTCGAGCCGCGCAGGGAGGTCGCCGCCGAGGACGCCTCCCGGGCGGCCAAGAAGGAGCTGGGCGCCGGCTACCTGCAGTCGCTCGCCCGCGGCCTGGCCGTGCTGGTCTCGCTCGGCACCGCGCCGGGCGGCTTGACCCTGGCCGACGCGGCCAGGGTCACCGGGCAGCCGCGGGCGACCGTGCGCCGCGCCATCCAGACGCTGGAACGGCTCGGCTACGTGGCCGCCGAAGGCTCCCGCTTCGTGCTGCAGCCCAAGGTGCTGGAGCTCGGGTACGCCCACCTGTCCGGACGTGCCTTCCGCGCCGTCGTACAGCCGCACCTGGCCGACCTGGTGGCCCGCGTCCACGAGTCCGCCTCGGTCGCCGTGTTGTCCGGCGACGACATCGTCTACCTGGCCCGCGTGCCGACCCAGCGCATCATGAGCGTCGACATCACCGTCGGCACCCGCTTCCCCGCGTACGCCACCTCGATGGGTCGGGTGCTCCTGGCCGGGCAGCCGGAGGAGCGGCTGGACGCCATCACCCCCAAGCCGCTGTCCCGGCACACCATCACCACCACCGCCGAGCTCAAGGCGGTGGTGCGGCAGGCCGCCGCGGACGGGTACGCCCTGGTCGACCAGGAGCTGGAGGAGGGCGTTCGCTCGCTGGCGGTGCCCATCAGGGACCGCGCCGGGCGAGTGGTCGCGGCGGTGAACGTCGCCACGCACGCCAGCCGTGCCACCCCCGCCGACCTGATACGCGACGTCCTGCCCGCGCTCCAGGACGTCGCCGCCCGCATGGAGGCCGACCTGGCGTACGTCCACGGCCCCGCCTGGAACGGCGCCCTCCCCGAGACCGTCAGGCTCGGCGGTCAGAAGTAACGCGGGAACAGGTCCGTGGTCGGCCACGTGCTGAGGTGGCCCGCCACCTGGGCCTACCCGCAGTCCCGCGCCGTACGGCCAGCACTGGTAGACGTCCAGCCGCCCGGTCTGGCACGGGCCAATCTGGTCATGGAAGCGGTACGCGAAGGACGGGGTGCCGTTGTAGTGAGCCTCCCAAGCGGTGGCGCCGGCGAGACCGAGTGGCTGCTTGATCATTGCGGCGGCCGGGCCATTCACCCAGGACTCACAGCGCTCCCGGACTGTCTCGACGGGAAGGCGTCCCACCAGCTGGGAGATCACGGTCGTGCCATCGACCATGCCATACGAGCACTTGAACGGCATGGTCTCGCCGCGGGCGTCTGCGGCGGCCTCGAGTGCGCTGTTGAGGCCGCCGCAGATGCCATCGCCGGCTGCCTGCAACTGCATGGGAACCTGGGCGGCGCCAGGCACGTGCTCACGCAGCAGGTGCGGCTGTGCTCGTCCAAGCGTCGCCCAGCCAGTAGATGAACGCTTCTACCGTGTCATCATCCTGGGCGATCGCATGAGAAGCGAGCCGCGGGTCACCACTCGTCGCCGCCCTCGAAGAACTCCTCGACGACTTCCTCGACGACCTCGCCCGCCACGAGGCCGCCCGCCACGCCCAGGGCGCCTGCCGCGGCCATCGCACCGAGGCCGGCACCGCCGCCGTGGCCACGGTCGTGGTGGCCGACGTAGCCGTGGGCGGGGCCGTACTGGGACAGGCCGGACAACCAGCGGCTGATCTCGCCGGGCCAGTCGGTACGCAGGGCGTCCTCGTGACTGATCGTGAAGTGGCCGATCGCGTCGCCCGAGTAGCGGCCGGCCCGCTTGTCGGCCTCCAGGACCACCACGAGCCCGTCGGGGGTGGTGACGAAGGTGACCTCGACCTCCCCCACGACCCCTCGGTGCTGGGCCGGCGGGTGGAACTCGATCTCCTGGTAGAACGGCAGCTCCTGGTCCACCCCGTACAGACGCCCGACCTCCAGGTCGGCCGACTTGAACCGGAAGCCGAGATCCAGGAACGCCTCCAGGATCCGCAGCTGGGACGGCAGCGGCTCGACGGCGATCATGTCGAGGTCGCCCTTGTCGACGGCCTTGGCGATGGCCAGCTCGGTACGCACGCCCAGCGCCATGCCGGTCAGCGGCTGCCCGCCGATCTCGCTGATGGGCGTCTCCCACGGCACCGGGATCTGGAAGGTGACGACGCGGTCCTCGCCCTTGCGCAGCGTGAAGGGACCGGAGACCTGGGCGCGGGAGAACTCGCCGACTCCGGAGCCCTCCATGTCGCCGTGCTCGATCTCCACCCGGGCCACCAGGCCGAGGGTGATGTGCTCGATCTCGGCGTCGAAGTCGCCGCCCTTGAGCCGTACCTCGCCTCCCAGGGTCCCGCCCGGCCGGGTGCGCGGGGTGGACAGGACGGTGTCCACCGAGGGCGCGCCGACGCCGAGAGCACCCAGCATGCGTTTGAAGACCACGGCTTTGCTCTCCTCGTTCGAAGATCGGTTGTGTGCCGCCGACCTCAACGAACGATGATCAGATCGAGTTCCTGACGCGGTCGACGAAGCAGCCTCGCTGGGACCTTGATCCGCCGGGCTGGGGCGTGGAGATCGAGGAGTCGGTGCTGGGGACGGACGACTACGTGCGGTGGGAGCGGGTGCTCCCCATCCGGCCCGACGGCTC
This sequence comes from Nonomuraea polychroma, assembly GCF_004011505.1. Lineage (NCBI taxonomy): Bacteria > Bacillati > Actinomycetota > Actinomycetes > Streptosporangiales > Streptosporangiaceae > Nonomuraea > Nonomuraea polychroma. Next base: position 5,592,570 of record NZ_SAUN01000001.1, on the reverse strand, counting down.
CACCGGCTACGTCTGAAGCCGCATAAAGACCACCCGCAAGAACTGGCAATCCAGTAGAAATCTGGGCATGCCTATAAACGATCAGCATGCGTCCGGATTGACGAGACGAGGGTTCCTGCTGGCGGGCGCGGCGGCGGTGCCCGCCGTCGTCGTCGGCACCTCGCGCCCGGCCGTCGCCGCCGCCGTCCAGACGTCGGGGGTGGCGCCGGCCGCGCTGGCCGGATTCGACAACGTGCTGAAGACCTACATCGTGGAGCGCGGGATCTCCTGCGCGCAGCTGGCCATCACCAAGAACGGCAAGCTCGTGCTGGCCAGGGGCTATCGCTACAGCGACGACGCGTCCGTGCCCACGGTGTCGCCGACGTCGTTGTTCCGTATCGCGAGCCTCAGCAAGCACATCACCGCCGTGGCGATCATGCGGCTGGCGCAGGACGGCAAGCTGAGCCTGGGCACGTCCGTCGCCAAGCTGCTGGGCCTGTCCACCGCGGCCGACGCCCGGCTGGCGAACGTGACGGTGTGGCGGTTGTTACAGCACACGGGCGGCTGGGACCGCGACATCTCGCGCGACTACCTCTACCTGGACCACACCATCGCCTCGGCCCTGAAGGTGTCCCTGCCCATCACGCGCGGCCACATCGTGCAGTACGCCGGCGGGCGCTCCCTCGACTTCGCCCCCGGCAGCAGGTACGCCTACAGCAACTACGGCTACCTGCTGCTCGGCATGATCGTCGAAAAGGTCTCCGGCATGAGCTACGAGGCGTACGTCAAGCAGAAGATCCTCGCGCCGGTCGGCATCACCCGGCTGCGTCCCGGCCGTACGCTCAAGGCGCAGCGTGCCCCCGGCGAGGTGATCTACGAGTCGGATCAGACGAGCAAGACCGTCACCGACGCTTCGGGCACGATCGTGCCCGCGCCGTACGGCGGGTTCAGCATGGAGAATCGCGGGCCGGGCGGCGGTTGGCTGGCCTCGGCGGTGGACCTGGTGCGGTTCGCGAGGGTGCTCGACGCGCCCGGCGCGGTGCTGAACTCCACCTCGATCGGCAGGATGCTGGCCAAGCCGGAGATCGGCGTCGACGAGAGCGGCGCCTGGTACGGCGCGGGACTGTGGGTGCGCCAGGTGACGGGCCACCTCAACACCTGGCACAGCGGCGGGCTGCCGGGCACCTACACCTACACCGCCCGCCTGCAGAACGGCTTCACCTACGCCGCGCTGTTCAACCGGGGTGAGGAGTCGGGGTCGCCCGACTTCGACGCGCTCAGCCCGCGCATCAACGAGCAGATCGGCAAGGTGACCACCTGGCCGACCACGGACCTGTTCCCGCGTTACTTCTGACCGTCCTTCACCTCCGTGCGGCCGGGTCCCGGGCCAAAGCCCTGCCCGGCCGCCGCGGGAGAGTCCGAGAGCCGAGGCGAGGAGCGGCCATGTCCGCCGGGCTCGTGAGTTGATCCGAACGAATCTGTCACCGTTCGATGGCAGACTGTAACGGTGACCAAGCCCAGGTACTTCAACACCACTGGACCGTGCCACCCCCGGGTCCACTACGTGTTGCCGTCGCAGCCCCGGCTGCCGCAGGCGCGCCAGTTGATCGGCATGGATCGTTTCTTCGTGATCCACGCTCCACGTCAGTCGGGCAAGACGACCTTGCTCCATTCCCTGCAGCATGAGCTCACCAAAGAAGGCGCCGCCGTGGCGGCGACGATCTCCTGCGAGGCGGCATCCGTGGCGGGCGACGACTACGAGGCCGCGGAGTTGATCCTGCTGAACGAGCTCCGGCGGTCCACCGCCTCGGCGCCCGACCCCTGGCCTGAGGCCCCACCGGGTGGACGGCTGGGCGCCGCTCTCGAGGCGTGGGCAGCTCAGTGCGAGCTCCCGCTCGTGTTGCTCATCGACGAGATCGACGCGCTGAGCGGGGAGAGCCTGAAAGCGGTCCTGCGGCAACTACGCACCGGCCACAACAATCGCCACAACGGCGTTCCGTTTCCCAACTCCGTGGTGTTGTGCGGGCTGCGGGACGTGCGCGAATACAAGATCGCCTCAGGTGGCGACCTCGCCCGGCTCGGCGCCATCAGCCCCTTCAACATCTCGGTCAAGTCGCTTCGCCTGGGCGACTTCACTCGGGAAGACACGGAGGAGCTGTATGGCCAGCACACCGCCGAGACCGGGCAGGAGTTCACCAAGGAAGCTCTCGCCGCGGCCTGGGATTTCACCCGCGGACAACCCTGGCTGGTCAACGCCCTGGGTTGGGAGATCACCTTTGAGATGCGGGTCCCTCCAGAGGAACCGATCACCGTCGAGCACATGGAGCAGGCCAAGGAGCGACTCATTCGCGCCCGCGCCACCCATCTGGATTCTCTTGTCGCCAAGCTGTACGAACCGCGGGTCAAGCGCGTGATCGAACCGGTGCTCGCAGGCACGTCGGTCAACTTCGACGCAATCTTCACGGACGACTTCTCCTACGTGCGTGATCTCGGCCTGGTGGCCATGGGATCCTCCGTCGAAATCGCCAACCCCATCTACCGCGAGGTCATCCTCCGCGTGCTCGGCTTCGGAGTGGAAGTCAACGTCGTCCTCGACGATTCGCGGTCTTTCGTCCTCCCCGACGGCCGTCTGGACCTGCTCAAGCTCTTGCGTGAGTTCACCGCCTTCTGGAAGCAGCACGGCGAGATGATGGTCCGTGGCACCACCTATCACGAGGCCGCCTGCCAGATCATCCTCATGGCTTACCTGCACCGGATCGTCAACGGCGGTGGCTTCCTCGACAGGGAATACGCGGCGGGCACCGGGCGGCTGGACGTCTACCTGCGCTGGCCGTACGGCGAGCGGCAGGTGCAGCGGGAGGCCATGGAGCTCAAGGTGTGGCGGCCTGGCCAACGTGATCCGGTGGACGAGGGGCTCGCGCAGCTCGACCGCTATCTGGACCGGCTCGACCTCGACACCGGCTACCTGGTGGTCTTCGATCGCCGTCCCGAGGCGGCTCCGATGGAGGAGCGCGTCCGCTTCGATCAGGACCGCACTCCGGCGGGGCGACAGGTCACCGTTCTGAGGGCGTGAGGAGTCGGCAGCACGCGGGTCACGGGTCGACGGGCAGCCGCCTGGCGGCCACGCCCGCCCAGCCGAGCCCCAGCGCGGTGACCAGGAGCACGCCGGCGGCGCCCAGGCCGGCCGCCACCAGCCCGGCCAGACCGGGCAGGATCAGCTGCCCGGTACGGTTCCCGACCAGGCGCAGCGACATCGCCCGGCCGCGCAGTCCCGCGGGCGCGGACTCGGCCAGCCACGACATGGTCAGCGGCTGCCCGACCCCGAGCCCGAACCCCAGCACCAGCAGCACGAACGCCAGGGACCACAGCGGCATGGGCACGGGGATGACCAGCAGCGCCGCGGCAGCCGCGACCGTGCTGGTCACCAGCAGCCTGCGCCGGCCGACGGACCGCGACAGGCGGCCGAGGAAGAAGCGCGAGGCCATCGACGCCACGCCCCGGAGGGTCAGCAGCAGGCCGATCGTGCCCGAGGTGAGGCCCCGCTCGGTGCCGAACGCGGGCAGGTAGACGATGGTGATGTCGAGCGCGGCCAGGACCACGCAGCTCGTCACCAGCGCGTGCGCCAGGCCGGGCAGGCGCAGCAGCGAACGTACGCTGCCTCCCTCCGTCCGGTCCCCGCCCGCCGCGCGCGGGCTGCGGGCCAGCAGCGCCGACAACACGACGAGCAGCACGGCCAGACCGCACGACCAGGCGAAGATGCGATCGGTGTCCGGGATCGCCCGCTCCCCGCCGAACGCGGCCATCAGCACCGGACCGGCGGCCTGGCCCAGCGAGGCGGCGAAGGTGTAGTGGCCGAAGGCGGTGTCGTGGCCGCCGCGCCGCGTGGTGTTGGCCACGAGCGCCTGCTGGGCGATCACGCAGCCCAGATGCCCGGTGCCCAGCAGGACCCCGGCCGCGAGCAGGCCCGGCACGGTGTGTCCGATCGCCAGGAAGGCGACGCTGGCGGCTGTGAGCAGCAGCGCCCCCGCCACGGCCAGGCGCCGCTCGCCGTACCGGTCGGCGGCGTGCCCGGCGGGCAGCGCCAGCAGCAGCGGTGCGATCGCGAAGCTCGCGCCCAGCAGGCCGAGCAGCGCCGCGGGCACGTCGAGCTCGATCGCCCGGTACGACATGGTCGGACGCAGCACGAACGTGATGACCTGCGTGACGGCGGCATGAGCCAGCAACACGGCGGTCACCCGCCTCCCGCGACCGTCCTCAGACATCGCCGCCCCCGACGCCGCGACCGCCCTCAGACATCGCCGCCCCGCCGCCGCCCAGGCCTCCGCCCCTGTCGTCGGCCGGCCGCCGGACTGTGGCTACGGCGTCGATGTGCACACGCATGACGCTCCAACCTATCGAGCCGCCTTGGTTGACATCGCAACACCCCTCCCTGGAAACTCTCCCGAAACACCACAAGGTGCCTTCAGTAAACGTTTACAGGAGCGGTCGATGCCCTTACCCCGACGCCTCGGCGCCGCCACGCTGGCCGCCCTCACCGCGTTCTGCCTCCTCGCAGTCCCCGGCGAGACGGACGCCCGCGCGGCCGGTACGCTCACCACAGGCTCCGCGCCGTCCCCCGCGCTGGACGGGGAGCGCATCGCCTACACCGCCTACCTCCCGTACGGCTACGACCGGGGCGCCGCCCGCCACCCGGTCCTCTACCTGCTCCACGGCCGCGGCGACACCATGCAGGCCTGGACCCGCGTCAAGACCGTCCTCGACGACATGATCCGCACCAAGCGCATCCCGCCGGTCATCGCCGTCATGCCGGACGCGCCGTGGAGTGAGCGCGGCAACTGGTACGCCGACTCCCGCTACACCGGCGCCGACCTGCCGGGACGTCCGGTGGAGACGGCCCTCACCCGCGACCTGGTGGCCCACGTGGACGCCACGTACCGTACGGCGCCCATCCGGGAGGCCCGCCTGGTCGGCGGCTACTCGATGGGCGGGGCGGGCGCGCTGCGGTTCGCCCTCGCCCACCAGGACGTGTTCAGCGCCGCCGCCGTGCTCAGCCCGGCCGTCTACACACCGCTGCCGCCGTCCGACTCCTCCACCCGCGACTACGGCGCCTTCGGGCGAGGGGAGGAGAAGTTCTCCGACGAGGTCTACCGCGAGCTCGCCTACCCGGCGCTGCTGCCCGGCCTGAACCCCGACCTGCCGGTGCGATTGTTCGTGGCCGTCGGCGACGACGAGTACGCCAACCCCGACCCCGCCGACGCCCGCCACGACCTGGACTTCGAGTCCGCCGCGCTCTACAACGCCGCCAGGCGCTCACCCGCGCTCTCCGCGCAGCTGCGCGTCATGGACGGGGGCCACGACTGGTCGGTCTGGACGCCGGCCTTCGAGCAGGCCATGGCCGAGCTCGGTCCCGGGCTGAGCGTCACGCCCCCGACCGGCCTGCCCGCCCCGCTGCACGGCACGGCCGCCACCGACCGGGCGGGCGGCGTCGCGGCCCACCCGGACGGGGCCCTGACCATCGGGTACGCGGCGGGCCAGCCCTCCACCGGCCGGCTCGATGCCGTGGTGACCAGGATCGGCGGCTGGACCAGGCAGTTCGGCAGCCCGGCGGACGAGCGCCTCTACGGTGTCGCGCCGCTGCCCGACGGCGGCGTGCTCACGGCCGGCTACACCAAGGGCGACCTCGACGGACGGCACCCGGGCAACGCGGCCGACGACGCGTTCGTGGCCAGACTCGGCCCCGACGGCACGGTCCGGTGGATCACCCAGTTCGGCGCGCCGGACGCCGCCGACCGTCTCTACGGATTGGCCGCCGCGCCCGACGGCGGCGCCTACGTGGCGGGCTACACCAGGGGCTCCCTGGACGGGCCGAACAACGGCGACAAGGACGCCATTGTCGCCAGGCTCACCCCGGCGGGCGAGCTGTCCTGGATCAGGCAGTACGGCGGCACCGGGGAGGACAAGGCGTACGGCGTCGCCGCGGACGCCACGACCCTCTACGTCGCCGGCAGCGCCACCGCGGCCCTGCCCGGCACGAGCGCGCTCGGCGGCCTCGACGGCTGGCTCGCCGCCTTCGCCGCCGCCGACGGCAGCAGGGCGTGGGCCACGACGGCAGGCGGGTCCGGCGACGACCGGCTGAACGCGGTGACCGTCACCACGGCGGGCCTGGCCGTCGCCACGGGCGCGTCGGGCGGCGACGCGTACACGGTGGCCCACACCGAGCAGGGCCGCCGCCGCTGGGAGCACACGCTCGCCACCCCGGCCGCCGACGAGGGCGCCGCCGTGACGGCGCTGCCCGGCGGCGAGGTGGAGGTCGTGGGCTACACCCGCGGCCGGATCGGGGTGCCGGCCGGCGGCGCCGACGTGCTGACCGCACGCCTGGACGGGCGGGGCACGCAACGCGCCGCCGCCCAGCTCGGCACCGCCAGGGACGACGCCGTCGACCCCTTCGCCGAGCCGAACCTGTACGCCGCCACGACCTCCACCGGCCGGGTGGCGATCTCCGGCCTGACGTACGGCGCCCCGGCCGGGGGCGCCGCACTGGGCAACGGCGACGTCTTCCTGATCAGCTGAGCTCAGAAGGTCACCAGCGGGTCGCCGAAGAAGTCGGCGATGAAGTTGACGAAGAAGAAGCCGAAGAACAGGAAGTTGAGGACGAGGATGATGTAGTGCCACGGCCGGGGGCGCGCCGGGCGCGGGAGCTTGCTGTTGAGATACATCAGCAGGAACGGGTAGAACAGCGCCCCCAGGTTGGACATGTTGGCCGACCACTCCACCAGCCCCACGGGCACCGACTGGAAGATGACGATCGAGATGATCACCAGCAGCAGGAGCATGAACGGGTAGTAGAACTTGCGCGGGTCGCCCTCGATCAGGCGGCGCAGCCGTGGGCTGGTGGCGTTGGCGGCGTCGGTCGTCACCCGCACCATCGCCTCGAAGATGCCGAGCTGCGTGGAGAACAGGATGAGCACGCCCACCACCAGCGCGACGTAGAACGCCGTGCGCCCGTACTCCTCGCCCAGCGCGCTGGCCACGAACGTCGGGACGTTGGCGCGCGTGGGCTTCTCGCCGGCCATCTGGACCGCCTGGGACATGAGGATCGTGGGCAGCAGCATGCCGAGGATCGCGCCGACGAAGAACACGCCCCACATGTCGGTCAGCAGCAGCCGGTACCACCGCCGCCACAGGCCCCGGTTGCGCTCGTCGTCGGGGAAGGTGACGCCGCTGGCCAGGATCTGGCGCCGCTCGCCACGCATGCCCGAGATGTAGCCGACGCGGTGGCCCATGCCGTAGCCCTTGTCGCGGTAGTGACCCATGACGTACCAGTTGAGTCCTGACGCGAGCGCCGTGAACCCGGCCAGGGCGCCGAGCTGGGTCGCGGTGATCCCGGCGGGCGGGGCGGCGGGGGTGACGAAGCCGCGGATGCCCTCCCACCACATGCTGAACGGCACCACGAGCAGGTCGACGGCCAGCAGGGCGAGGAGGATGGCGCTGATCATCACCCAGTTCGCCAGCTCCAGCGCGCGGCTGACCCGGCGCGCGGCGGCGGTGATGAGGAACACCAGCACCAGCAGGGCGATGGCCCACAAGCGCGGCTCCGTGGCGTCGGCGGGCGGCGGCGCGCCGTGGACCAGCGCGTACACGCCCTGCCCCGCCGAGGCGGCCCAGCCGCCCGCGATGAACGCGAAGATCACGATGAAGACCGAGAGCGGCACCCAGAGCGGCCAGCCCGGCGGCACCCGCCCCCAGCCGACCACCGGGGTCTCGCCGGTGGCGACGACGTAGCGGGAGCATTCCACGTTGTAGAAGGTCTGCAGCAGGGCCGAGACCAGGATGACCCAGCCGACCCCGACGAAGCCGTACTGGCCGACGTTCAGCGGTCCGAGCAGCCATTCGCCGCTTCCGATCGAGATGCCGAGCGCGATCAGGCTGGGGCCGACGGCGTATTTGAAGAGTTCCTTGGGGCCGATCTTGGAGACCTTGAAGACCTCCTCCGGCGTGGGCAGGTCGGTGACTTCGAGATCTGGGCGGCTGACTCCGAGTGGGTGCGACATGTCACTGCCTCCTGTCGTTCAGCGTGATCCCGAACGACGGTGGCATCAAGACCCAATCGGCAAAGGAGTCGCGTGGCGTTGCAGCACGTCACGGGAGCCGATTACGTACAGTAATTAGCGTGTCCCACTGCGGCTGCAGGGAGAGATCATGATCGTCGACCTCCCCCTGCCCGAGCCGGCCGGGGACCCCGTGCCCAGGCCGGCTGCGCGCCGCCTACCGCTCGACGATCTCGTTCTTGCCGATGACCACGACCCCGCTCCGGGTCAGCGCGAACCGGGTGCGGTCGTACTCCAGGTCGAACCCGATCCGCGCTCCGTCCGGGATCACCACGTTCTTGTCGATGATCGCCTTGCGCACGATCGCGCCCCGCCCGACCTTGACGTTCTCCATCAGGACCGAGTCCTCCACCCGCGCGTGCGAGTGCAGCACCACCTTGGGGGAGAGGATCGACCTGATCGCCGAGCCGCCGGAGACGATCACGCCGGGGGACACCAGCGAGTCGATCGCCCGCCCCACGCGGTCCCCGTCGTTGTGCACGAACTTGGCCGGCGGCAGCGGATCGTGCCCGGTGAAGATCGGCCATTTGTCGTTGTACAGGTTGAACACCGGGTGCGCCGAGATGAGATCCATGTGGGCGTCGTAGTACGCGTCCAGCGTCCCCACGTCACGCCAGTAGCCCCGATCGCGCTCGCTCGATCCGGGCACGATGTTGTTGGCGAAGTCGTACACGTCGGCCCCGCCGGACTTGACCAGCATGGGGATGATGTTGCCGCCCAGGTCGTGTTTGCTGGTCGGGTCGAGCGCGTCCTCCCGCAGCGCGTCGATCATCGACTGCGTCTTGAACACGTAGTTGCCCATGGAGGCGTAGACCTCGTCGGGGGAGTCCGCCAGCCCCACCGCGTCCTTGGGCTTCTCCCTGAACGCGACGATCCTGCGCCCTTGGGGGTCGGTCTCGATCACGCCGAACTGGTCGGCCAGCGACAGCGGCTGCCGGATCGCGGCCACCGTCACGTCGGCGCCGGAGTCCTCGTGCTGCTCGACCATCTGCCGCGGATCCATGCGGTAGATGTGATCGGCCCCGAACACGATCACGTGCTCGGGCATCTCGTCGTAGATCAGGTTGAGGTTCTGGAACAGCGCGTCCGCGGATCCGGAGAACCACCGCGGACCGAGCCGCTGCTGCGCCGGCACGGGCGTCACGTAGTTGCCCAGCATCGCCGACAGCCGCCAGGTACGCGAGACGTGCCGGTCCAGGCTGTGGTTCTTGTACTGGGTCAGGACAACGATCTTCAGGAAGCCGCCGTTCGCCAGGTTCGACAGCACGAAATCTATGAGCCGATATATCCCCCCGAACGGCACCGCCGGTTTCGCCCGATCCGCCGTGAGCGGCATGAGCCTCTTACCCTCTCCACCTGCCAGCACAACCGCAAGCACCCTCCGGGACCTCATGCCCGAGACGCTACCCTCAAATGGGCGTTCTATCGACGGATCGCGGCACGGTGAACTTCCTTCGTGTCCTGATTTGCCGCTCAACGCCCCTTGGTGGGGTTGCCGATCGCGGGGTTGCCGATCGTGTTCCCCATGCTCGCGTTGATCGTCAGTGCGACATTCGCTCCTTGCGGTGGGCTGCTGGACGCGGCCCACCGTAAGGTCTTGTCATGCGTGTTGATCTGCTCAGCCGGGAGTACCCGCCCGAGGTGTACGGCGGCGCCGGTGTGCACATGGAATACCTGGCCAGGGAGCTGCGACGGCTGGCCGACGTACGAGTGCGCTGCTTCGGCGCCGACCGCGACGAGCCGGGCGTCTCCGCCTACCGGGTGCCGGGCGGGCTGCGGGACGCCAACGCGGCCCTGCAGGTGCTCGGCGTCGACCTGGAGATGGCCGCCGCCTGCCAGGGCGCCGACGTCGTGCACTCCCATACCTGGTATGCCAACTTTGCCGGTCATGTGGCGAAGATGTTGCACGGCATCCCGCACGTGGTCACCACGCACAGCCTGGAGCCGCTGCGGCCGTGGAAGGCCGAGCAGCTCGGCGGCGGCTACACGATCTCGTCGTGGGCCGAGCGCACCGCGCTGGCCGCCGCCGACGCGGTGATCGCGGTCTCGGAGGGCATGCGCCGCGACGTCCTGGCCGCGTACCCGGAGATCCCGCCGGACAAGGTCAGCGTCATCCACAACGGCATCGACACCGCCGAGTACGCCCCCGACCCCGGCCGGGACGTGCTGGTGAAGCACGGCGTGGACCCGGACAGGCCGTACGTCGTCTTCGTCGGCCGCATCACCCGCCAGAAGGGCCTGATCCACCTCCTGCACGCGGCGCGTTCCTTCGACCCCGACGCCCAGCTGGTGTTGTGCGCGGGCGCGCCCGACACGACGGAGATCGCCGCCGAGGTGACCCAGCTCGTCCGCGACCTCGACCGCGACGGCGTCTTCTGGATCCAGGAGATGTTGCCCAAGCCCGAGGTGATCCAGTTGCTGACGCACGCGACGGTGTTCGTGTGCCCGTCGGTCTACGAGCCGATGGGGATCGTCAACCTGGAGGCGATGGCCTGCGAGACCGCCGTGGTCGCGACGGCCACCGGCGGCATCCCCGAGGTGGTGGCCGACGGGGAGACGGGGCTGCTCGTGCCGATCTCCCAGGGAGCCGACGGCACGCCGCACGACCCGGACCGCTTCGCCGTCGACCTCGCCGACCGCGTCAACACCCTGCTACGGGACCCGGGGCGGGCCGCCGCGATGGGCAAGGCAGGTCGCGCCAGGGCCGTCGAGCACTTCTCCTGGGAACGCATCGCCCACCGCACCATGGACCTGTACGCGGCCCTCCGCCCCTGAACCGCCCCACCGGCCGGAGTCCTCTCGGGGGACGTTGGGCCTGCAGCCGCGCGCCACATGCAGGCGCGCGGCCCGTCCGACCGGCCGTCCCACGCCGCCGGCCCCACCCCCCCGACCGGGGCGCGGTCGTTTCCAGGAGGTGGAGGGGACCGTCGCGCGTCGCATGACCGTCTTCGCAGGCGCGGCCGGTGGGGGCAGGGCGGTCAGACGAGGCCGCGGCGGCTGGCCTGGGCGCCGGCCTGGAAACGGGTCTCGGCGTTCAATTCGTCGAGGAGGTGGCGCAGGCGGCGGCGGAGGCTGCGCGGGCTGGTGCCGAGCTGGCGGGCGATGGCGTCGTCCTTGAGCCCGGCCGCCAGAAGCGCCAGCAGCCGGCGATCCTCGAGGCCGAGGTCCGCCGCCGGCTCCTCCTCCTGGCCGGGGTCCGGCCAGGAGGAGGAGCCGGACGACCACAACTCCGGGCGCACCGGCAGCGCCTCCCGCCACAGGCGCTCGAACAGCTCCACCAGCGCCACGACCATGGTGGACCCCCTGATCAGCACCCCGCGCGTCAGCGGCGGATCCATGTGCAGCGGCATGACCGCCCGCCGCCGGTCGACGAGCGCCATCTTGAACGGCAGCGAGGGCAGGATCCGCGCCTCCTCGCCCGCCCTGATCAGGCTGCCCACCTCGTCCAGCGCGCCCGTGTGGTCGAACGCCTCCGGCACGTAGATGGTGCGGTAGCGCACGCCGCTGCGGAGCAGGTCGGTCTGCAGCGGGTTGTGGTAGTCCAGCACGTACGGGGGCCGGTCGAAGGTCAGCACCTCCTCCTTGGCCTCCTGCTGCAGCCGGACGTACCAGCGGGCCTGCTCCTCGGGCCCGGCCAGGACCTCGAACTGCCCGCTCCCCTCGGGGTCCGTGCCGACGTTGCGGAAGGCCGCCTCCAGTTCGTCGGCCGTGTCGGTGAGCCGGTCCAGCTCGCTCTGCATGCCGCGGACCAGCGAGCGGATCGCGGTGCCCGGGTTCGTCGCCGTCCAGCGGGGCGAGCGGCCCCAGAGGCGGCTGACCAGGCCCTTGCAGCGGAGCCTGGTCAGCGACGACTGGATGCGCCCCGCGCTCTCGCCGCTCCGCATGACGAGCTCCTGCACCGTGATGCCGGGGCAGGCCAGCACGCCCCGGTAGATGCGCTCGTCGAACGTGCTGATGCCGACGATCTCCAGCGCCCGGCCGTCTTCTTGCATGGCCCCGATCTTGGCCATTTCCGGCAGTTGCCGCAATAGGCCACAGGAACCACCTTGTCCCCAAAATTCACTGGCAGTTAGAAAGCGGGGTGTGCAACAGAGAATCGCCATTCTGGGCGCCGTGATACTGGCCGTCACAACGGCCGCCGTACCGGCTCAGGCGGCACCCACCCCGCCCCCGGCCCAGTTAGAGCCCGCCAGGACGATCACCCTCATCACTGGGGACAAGGTCACCCTCCGCGCGCTCCCCGACAAGCAGACCCAGCTCGACATCGCTCCCGCCCCCGGCCGGGAGAAGATCGACTTCGTGCACCGCCGGTCCACGGACGGGCTCAGCATCGTGCCCGTGGACGCGATGCCCCTTCTGGCGGCGGGCACGCTGGACCCCCGGCTGTTCAACGTCACCAAGCTGGCCGCGCTCGGCTACGACGACGCCGCCGGCCCCGGGCTCCCGCTCATCCTGACCTACCCGGAGCAGGCCGACACCGCCACGCTCAGGGCCGCGGGCGGGCGCCCACTGCCCGCGATCAACGGCGTGGCCAGGAACGAGCCCCGTACCGGTGCGCTCTGGAAGACACTGACCGCGCAGGCCAGGACGTCGGCGACGCCCGCGAAGATCTGGCTCGACGGCAAGGCCAAGGTGTCGCTCGACGTCAGCGTCCCGCACATCGGCGCGCCCGCGGCCTGGGCGGCCGGCCACACCGGCAAGGACGTCCCCGTCGCGGTCCTCGACACCGGCTACGACCCCGCCCACCCCGATCTGCAAGGCCTGGTCGCCAAGGCCGAGAACTTCACCTCCGAGCCGGACACGCGCGACCTGCACGGCCACGGCACCCACGTCTCGTCCACGATCGCCGGCTCCGGCGCCGCCTCGGGCGGCAAGCACAAGGGCGTCGCCCCCGGCGCCCGGCTGCTCATCGGCAAGGTCTGCGACCAGAGCGGGTTCTGTCCCGACTCGGGCATCATCGAGGGCATGACGTGGGCCGCGGAGAACGGCGCCCGCGTCGCCAACCTCAGCCTCGGTGGCCCTGACGCGCCCGGCACCGACCCGCTGGAGCAGGCCGTCGACAACCTCACGGAGAAGTACGGCACGCTGTTCGTGATCGCCGCGGGCAACGACGGGCCCCAGCGCCTCGGCTCCCCGAGCAGCGCGGACAGCGCGCTGTCGGTCGGCGCCTCCTACCGCGACGCCGACACGGTGGCCGATTTCAGCAGCACCGGCCCGCGCCCCGGCGACGCCGCGGTCAAGCCGGACCTGATCGCGCCCGGCGTGGGCATCGTCGCGGCCAGGGCCGCCGCCGGACAACCCGTTGAGGACTCCTACACGGCGATGAGCGGCACGTCCATGGCCACCCCGCACGTGGCGGGCGCCGCGGCGATCGTCGCCGGCCTGCACCCCGACTGGAAGGCCGACCGCATCAAGGCGGCGCTCATGGCGTCCACCGCCCCCGGTGAGGAACTGGGCGCCTATGTCCAGGGCTCCGGCCGCGTGGACGTCGCCCGGGCCGTCACCCAGCAGGTCACGGCCGAGCCGGTCTCGCTCTCCATGGGAGACGTCGAGCTGCCTGACAACGAGCCGAAGGAGCGCACGCTCACCTACCGCAACGACGGCGACGCCGCCGTCCGGCTGGAGCTCGATGTGACGGCCAAGGACGGGCACGGCGAGCCGGCGACGGTGTTCGCGCTCGGCGCCACCACGGTCGAGGTGCCCGCGCACGGCACCGCCCAGGTCACGGTGACCGCCCGGCCCGGCGCCACCGGCATCTACAGCGGCACGGTCGTGGCCAAGGGCGGCGACGTCACCGTACGCACCGGCATCGGCATGCGCGTCGAACCGGAGAAGCGCGGCCTCAAGCTGACCTTCACCGGCACGGACGGGCAGCCCGCCCAGAACGCCTTCGCCGGGGTGATCGACCTCGACGCCAAGGAACAGACCAACTACGACATCACCGGCGGCACCCTGGACCTGCGGCTGCTCAAGGGTCACCGCTACACGGTCGTCACCTTGATGGCCGACCACGACGGCACGCTGGTGATGGCCGCCGAGCCGGAGTTCACCCTCGACGCCGACCGCACCGTCACCGCCGACGCCCGCCGGGCCAAGCCGGTGGACGTGCGTACGGAGGAGCCGACCGCGCGGCTGGCCATCGGCATGCTCGGCATGCTGCAGCTCATCGAGGGCATGCAGCCCTTCGGCGTGGACGTGGACCTGAACTCCATGTGGGGCGCGGACCGCGTCGAAGGCATCAAGGCCATCCCGACGACCCGCACGGCCGGCAAGAACTTCGCCTACTACCGCTGGACCCAGTGGGCCAAGCCCAAGGGCGACGGCAGCTATGACGACAGCCCGTACTTTTACCACCTGATGAAGGCCGAGCCGCGCATCCCCGCCGACCCCGGCTACCGTCCGCGCCGCGGCGACCTGGCCGAGGTCACCTCCACGTACGCCGCCCAGCAGGACGGCAAGATCGGCGAGCACATGGCGCTGCCCGTGCTGTACGGGAAGACGCTGGCCTGGATGCCGTACAGCCACGTGTCCCGCATCCCGCTCCCGTTCCACCGGACCGAGTACTACACGCCCGGCGACACCGGCTGGTACCCGTCCTTCGTCCAGTACAAGACGCCGCCGGAGGGCCTCAACGACCTCGACCAGTTCTTCTTCGGCCAGACCACCGTCTACCGCGCCGGCCAGAAGGCCGAGGACCGCTGGAACACCGGCGTCTTCGGGGCCGGGCTCAACCCCGACGGTGACTACAACCTGCGGGAGGAGAACATGCTGCAGTTCACGGTGAGCCTGTTCGACGACGGGACGGCCGATCGTCACTCCTTCAGTGAATACGTCTCACCGCAGGCCAAGCTCTACCGCGACGGCAAGGAGATCTTCGCCGACGACTACCTGCCCTCCTTGATCGACGTGCCCGCCGAGCGGAAGGAGAGCGACTACCGGTACACGATCACCGCCGACCGAGCGCCGGCCTTGACCAAGTTCTCCACCCGGGTCAGCGCGGAGTGGCGGTTCCGGTCGAAGACCCCCGAGCCGGGCACCCGGCCGGCGCTGCCGCTGCTGACCGTCAAGGCCAACCCGGAGCTCGATGACCGCAACCGGGCCGCCGTGGGCCACACGCGCATCCCGCTCCGCGTCCAGCGCCAGGCAGGCTCGCCCGACCTGAAGCTGCGCACGCTCACGCTGGAGATCTCTTACGACGACGGCCGCACCTGGTTGCCCACACTGGTGCACCCGTCCAAGGGCGGCTGGTCCGCCGAGACCTGGCACCCGGCCTCGGCGCGCGGAAAGTTCGCCTCCCTCCGCGTCAAGGCCGCCGACACCGGTGGCAACGCCTTCACCCAGACCGTCATCAGGGCGTACGAGATCAAGTAGTGCCCACAGCCGCGGCCGCCCGCGCATGACGCGCGGGCGGCCGCGGCAGGGTTTTCCGTCAGGTGACGCGCTCGAGGACGACGACCGGGATGTCGCGGTCGGTCTTGCGCTGGTATTCGTCGTAGTCGGGCCACGTCCTGGTCATGAGCCCCCAGAGCTCGGGCTTCTCCTCGGGGCTCGACGTGCGGGCGCGGGCCTTGAACTTGTCGCCCTTGACCTGCACCTCGACGTCGGGGTTCGCCTTCAGGTTCTTGTACCACTCCGGATGGTCGGGATCCCCGCCCTTGGACGCCACGACCACGTGGTCGTCGCCGTGCCGCTGGTAGATGAGCGGGGTCGTATATGGTCTGCCCGACTTGCGGCCTTTGGTGGTGAGGAGGAGGACTGTGGTGTTGTTCCAGTCGTGTCCCTCCGCGCCGTCGGTTTCCTGATAACGCCGGACGTGTTCCTTGCCGTAGAGCATGCCGTCCAGCTACCCATCCCCGGCGTGACCTCACCGTTACTCCACGGGGTCTGTACGAGAAGTTAACAAGCCTGGCACACTGCATTTGTGTAAGCGCTTACACCACGCCATCATGAAAGCGCTTACACAAAAGGAGTGGCTCCATGGACGTGACCATCTACGAGGTGGCCAAGCGGGCCGGCGTGTCCATCGCGACCGTGTCCAGGGCACTGCGCGGCACGGGACCCGTCGCGGCCAAAACGCGGGAGAAGGTGCTCAAGGCCGTCGAGGAGCTCAACTTCACCCCCAGCCGGCTCGGCGTCAGCCTGGCCGAGGGCCGGCACGCCGCCAACGGCGTCGTCTTCCCCGACCTCGCGGGCCCGTACTACACCGAGGTGCTGCTCGGCTACGAGGAGGTCGCCTCCGAGCTGGGCCGCTCGGTGGTCATCCTGTCGACCAAGGGCCGCACCAAAGTCAACGACCTGATCAAGGACCTGGCCGGGCGCGTGGACGGCCTGCTGGTCTTCGGCCACGCCGTCCCCGACCCGCTGATCGCCGAGCTGGTGCGGCTCGGCGTGCGGCTGGTGGTCATCTCACGCGACCCGCTGCCCGGCGCGGACACGCTGCGCAGCGAGAACACCGCGTCGGCGCGGGCGCTGGCCGAGCACCTGGCCGGCCACGGCTACGAGCACTTCGCGTTCCTCGGCGCGCCGCTGACCAGCGGCGACGACGTGGACGAGCGCTGGCGTGGCGTGCGGTCGGTGCTCGGCGGCGCGATCGAGGCCGTGGCCACGCGCGAGTACACCGTGGAGTGCGGCTTCGACGCGGCCAAGGCGCTGCTCAAGGACAAGCGGCCCGAGGCGATCGTCTGCTCCGACGACGAGGTGGCGTTGGGAGCGCTGCTGGCGGCCGAGGAGCTCGGTCTCGACGTGCCCGGCGACGTGGCCGTCACCGGCTGGGACGACATCATGGCCGCCCGCCACGCCAGGCCCGCGCTCACCACGGTGCGCCAGCCCATGCGCGAGCTCGGCGCCCGCGCCGCCCGTGCGCTCGACGAGCTGATCACCGGCGTCCGCGACACGCCGCGCCACCTCATCCTGACCACCGAGCTGGTCGTGCGCGCCAGCTGCGGTCCCCACCCCCAGGAGGTAAGCACGTGAACACCATCACCCGGCGCGCCGGAGCCCGCGCCACCGGCGGCCTGCTGGCTCTCGCGATCCTGGCCGCGGGATGCGGCCGCGACACGGCCCAGACACCCGAGCAGGCGCAGAACGTCACGACCGGCAAGGTCACGGGGGAGGTCACGGTCTGGGCGATGGGGGAGGAAGGCAAGGCGCTCGGCACGTTCGCCAAGGACTTCGAGACCGCCAACCCCGGCGTGAAGGTCAACGTCACGGCGATCGGGTGGGACGTGGCGCACGACAAGATCACCGCGGCCATCGCGGGCGGCGCCACACCCGACGTGAGCATGATCGGCTCCACCTGGTCGGGCGAGCTGGCCAAGACCGGCGCGCTCGACCCGACGCCGGGCAACCTCGTCGACAAGGCGGCGTTCTTCCCTGGAGCGTGGCAGACGGTCGAGCTCAACGGCACGGCGTACGGCGTGCCGTGGTACGTCGAGACCCGCGTCCTCTACTACCGCACCGACCAGGTCAAGAAGGCCGGCGTCGAGCCGCCCGAGACGTGGCAGGAGTTCATCGACTTCGCCAAGGCGCTGAAGGACAAGGGCGGCGCCACGAAGGGCTTCCAGCAGAGCTTCACCCTGGGCGCCTCCTGGCAGGAGGTGCTGCCGCTGATCTGGCAGGCCGGCGGCGAGATCGTCAAGGACGGGAGATACACCTTCGACACCCCCGAGGCCGTGACGGCGCTCAAGCAGTACGAGTCGATGTTCAAGCAGAAGCTCGCCCCGACCGACATGCCGGAGAACGCCTTCCCGCAGAGCTTCATCAAGGGCCAGGTGGGCGGCTTCTTCTCCGGACCGTGGATGATCGGCGTGCTCAACAACGACGGCGGCGCCGACTTCAAGGACAAGTTCGACGTCGCGCCGTACCCCAAGGGCCCCGTCTCGGGCACCAGCTTCATCGGCGGGTCCGCCATGGCCGTCTTCAAGAAGGCGAAGAACCGTGATGCGGCCTGGAAGTTCCTGCAGTGGCTGAGCGAGCCCAAGGTCCAGGCCAAGTGGTACACGACGGTCAAGGCCCTGCCTGCCGTTCAGGTGGCCTGGCAGGAGCCCGAGCTGACCGCGGACAAGCAACTGGCCGTCTTCGGCGAGCAGCTCAAGGACGCCAAGACGCCGCCGCCGTTCCCGACGTGGGAGCAGGTGGCCAGGGTGCTGGAGACGGAGCTGGAGAAGCTGGCCCGCGGCACGCAGACCCCCGAGCAGACGGCCAAGTCGATCCAGTCGCAGGCCGACACGATCGGAACGGGCATGTGAGCGAGCGTAGCGAGCGAACCAATCGACACAGCACGCTCGTCGCAGGCCCGACGAAGGAGGGCCTGTGACGTTGGCGGTTCCCGCGACGGGCCGGGCGGCGGACGTGGCCCGGATCGCCTTACGCCGGAGCTGGATCGGCTGGATGTTCATCCTGCCGTTCGTGGTGTTGTTCGTCGTGTTCTACCTGGGGCCGCTGCTCGTCGGCATCGGCATGAGCTTCACCGACATGCGCAGCACCGACGTGACGAACCCGTTCGCCGTCGAC
The DNA here is from genome assembly GCF_004011505.1 of Nonomuraea polychroma. Lineage (NCBI taxonomy): Bacteria > Bacillati > Actinomycetota > Actinomycetes > Streptosporangiales > Streptosporangiaceae > Nonomuraea > Nonomuraea polychroma. The sequence continues at coordinate 5,573,971 of NZ_SAUN01000001.1, read as the reverse complement.
CTCGTCGGCGTCGACAACTACCTCCGGCTCGTCAACGACGGTGCCATGCGGCAGGCGGCGGTCAACACGGTCGTGTTCGTGGTGACGGCGCTGCCGCTGACCATCGGGCTCGGCCTGGCCGCCGCCGTCCTGCTCAACTCGGGCATCGCCCGGCTGCCGGCCGCCTTCTTCCGGCTCGGCTACTACCTGCCGAACATCACGAGCATCATCGGCATCGCCGTGGCCTGGAAGTTCCTGCTGGAGCCGGAGGCCGGGCTGGTCAACCGGCTGCTGGAGCTGGCCGGCGTCCAGGGCCCTAACTGGCTGCAGAGCACGAGCACAGCGCTGCCCTCGATCATCGTCATGACCGCCTGGCGCAGCTTCGGCTTCAACATGGTCGTGTTGCTGGCCGCGCTCCAGACCATCCCGAAGGAGCTGTACGAGGCCGCGGAGGTGGACGGCGCCGGCCGATGGGCCCGCTTCCGCGCGGTGACCGTGCCCGCGCTCCGCCCCGTGCTGCTGTTCTGCACCGTCTACAGCTCCGTCGGGTTCATGCAGTTCCTGGAGGAGCCGCTGGTCATGACCCGCGGCGGGCCGCTGAACTCCACGCTGTCGGCGTCCCTGGCGATCTTCAACCAGTTCGGGGTCGGTAACTACGGCTACGCGGGCGCCGCCTCGACGGTGCTGTTCACCGTGATCGTGGCTCTGGCCGTGCTGCAGCTGAGGCTGGGGAGGAGACGATGAGAAGGACCCGCCGCCAGCACGTCGTCGTCTACCTCGGGCTCACGCTCGGCCTGGCGCTGGTCGTGGGGCCGTTCCTGTGGACCGCGCTCAGCTCGGTCAAGCCCGAGCGGGAGATCAGGCGCGACCCGCCGACGTTCTGGCCCCAGACGTGGACGCTGGACAACTTCGCCGAGCTGTTCGAGCGGGTGAACATCGGCACCGCCTTCGCCAACAGCATGATCATCGCGCTCGTGCTGGTGGCGACGAACCTGCTCTTCTGCTCCATGGTCGGCTACGCCTTCGCCAAGCTCGACTTCCGCGGCAAGAACCTCGCGTTCGGGCTGGTCCTGGTGCAGCTCGCGATCCCGGCGATCGTGCTGATGGTGCCGCAGTTCGTGCTGATCGCCAAGCTCGGCATGGTCAACACGTTCATCGGGATCATCCTGCCGACCGTGGTGACGCCGCTCGGCGTGTTCATGATGCGGCAGTTCATCTCCGACCTGCCCGACGAGCTCATCGACGCGGCCAGGGTCGACGGCGCCCGGGAGTTCCGCATCTTCTTCACGATCATTCTGCCGCTGTGCGGGCCGGCGCTGGCCACGCTGGGGCTGATCACGTTCCTCGGCTCCTGGAACAACTTCCTGTGGCCGGCCGTGGTCGCGCAGAGCGAGAACATGTACACCCTCCCGGTCGCGCTCAACATCCTCAACGGCCACGAAGGCACCCACTACAACCTGCTCGTCGCCGGCTCGGTCGTGGTGATCGCGCCGATCCTGTTCCTGTTCGTCTTCCTGCAGCGCTTCTTCATCCAGGGCATCGCCACCACCGGACTCAAATAAGAGGAGCCCCTCATGCGCAAGACGATCCTGTCCGGTTTAGTCGTGCTGGCTCTCGCGATCCCGGCAACCCCGGCGAACGCCGACAGCACGCTCCACCGTTACGCCAAGGACACCTGGCGGTCGATGGACGCCATGGTCGAGCCGGCCACCGGCCTGCCCGCCGACAAGGTGACCGGCGATCTCAAAACCCGTGCCAAGGTCACCTCACCCACCAACATCGGCACGTACGTGTGGAGCACGCTCACCGCCCGCGACCTCCGCCTGATCACCGGCCACGACGCAGCCACCAGGATCGGCCGGGTCCTCACGGCACTGGAGCGGCTGGAGCGCAACGCCCCGACCGGCCAGTTCTACAACTGGTACGACCCCGCCACCCTCCAGCTCGTGCGCACGTGGCCGGAGACCGGCGACCCCGTCCGCCTGTTCGCCTCCAGCGTGGACAACGGCTGGCTGGCCACAGCCCTCATGATGGTCCGCAACGCCACCCCGCAGCACGCCGCCCGCGCCGACCGGCTGCTGACCTCGATGAACTTCAAGTCGTACTACGACCCGGCGGCCCGCCCGGATGCCGGCACGGGCCTGCTGCGCGGCGGTTTCTGGCCGGAGCCGCCCGACGGCTGTCACGTGGCGAGCGACTACGCCGGCACCGGCACGACCGTCTACTCCACCTGCCACCACTACGGCGCGCCCGCCGAGACCCGCATCGGCCAGTACGTGGGCATCGCGCTCGGCCAGATCCCGCGCGAGAGCTACTTCGGCCCGTACCGGACGTTCCCCGACAACGGCTGCGACTTCGGCTGGCAGGACCAGAAGCCGGTCGGCTCGTGGAAGCAGTACCTGGGCGTGAACGTCTGGGAGGGCACGTACGCCTACCGCGGCATGCGCTTCGTCCCGAACTGGGGCGGCTCCATGTTCGAGGCGCTCATGCCCGACCTCGTCGTCCCCGAGGCGGCGTGGGCGCCGCGCAGCTGGGGCCGCAACCACCCGGTCTTCGTCCGGGCCCAGATCGAGCACGGACTGAACGAGGCCCGCTACGGCTACTGGGGCTTCTCCCCGTCCAACGACCCGCACGGCGGCTACCGCGAGTACGGCGTGGACCCGCTCGGCATGGACACGCCTGGCTACACCTCCGACCGTGAGCGCACCAGCACCGACCCCGGCTACGAGGGCTGCCGCCCGGCCCAGCCGGAGCCGGCCGCCTACGGCGACGGCGTGGTGACGCCGCACGCCAGCTTCCTGGCGCTGCCGTACGCGAAGGCCGCCGCCATGGCCAACCTGGCCAAGCTGCGCCGCGACTTCGACGCCTACGGACCCGGCGGCTTCTACGACGCGATCGCGGTGCGCTCCGGCGTCGTGTCCAAGTGGTACCTGGCCCTCGACCAGGGCATGGTGATGGCCGCCCTGGGCAACGTGCTCACCGAGGGCAACCTGCACCGCTACTTCGCCGGTTCCGGCGTCGAGGCCAAGCTCCGCCCGGTGATGCAGCTCGAGGAATGGGACGTCGTCCCAGCGAAACGATGAAACGGGGAACCTCTTGACGAACACGCCCGCCCACCGCGACTGGCAGGAGCGCATCGGCCAGGCGTCCGGCGAGATCACCGGGGCCGCACGGCCCGTCCTGGAGGCCCCGACCGGCCTCCGGGCGGTGCCCGGCGCCGGTGCGGTGACGCTGACCTGGGATCCCGTGCCGGGAGCCATCGGGTACCTGGTGCACAGGGACGGGGCGCCGGCCGGGCAGCCGGACGTGGACGTGCCGGCCGTCCCGTCCTGCCGGTACGTGGACACGGGCCACGGGGCGGCGGCCTACGCGGTGGCCGCCGTCTCCGCCATGGACGCCGTCGGCCCTCTGTCCCCGGCGGTCCACGCGGGACCGGCAGCGTCCGCCGGGGAGGTCTCCGTCCACGTCGACGCGCGGGAGTCCACCCGTGACCTGCCGCGCCCCTGGAAGCTCATGGTCGGTTCCGAGCACCTGTCGTACCTCCTCAACACCGGCGAGACCGGCGGCCGGCCCATCGGCGACGAGCTGACCGAGGCGCTGCGGATCATGCAGGACGAGCTGGGCGTCGAGACGGTGCGGGCGCACGGCATTCTCTGCGACGACCTGGGCGTGTACAAGGAGGGCAACGTCTACGACTTCAGTGGCGTGGACGCCGTCTACGACAAGGTCGTCGGCCTGGGCCTGCGCCCGGTCGTGGAGCTCGGCTTCATGCCGCGGGACCTGGCCGCCGACCCGTCCAAGACCGTGTTCGCCTACGAGGCGATCATCTCGCCGCCCAAGGACTTCGAGGCGTGGAGCGACCTCGTCAGGGCCCTGGTCGAGCACCTGGCCGCCCGGTACGGCATCCACGAGCTGATCGACCACTGGGCCTTCGAGGTGTGGAACGAGCCCAACCTGGCCGTGTTCTGGTCCGGCACGCCCGAGGAGTACTTCCTGCTCTACGACGTCACCGCCGCCGCGGTGAAGAACGTGCACCCGGACCTGCGCGTCGGCGGCCCCGCCTCGGCGGCGAACGGCTGGGTCGAGGAGCTGCTCGCCCACGTCGCCGAGTCGGGGGCGGCACTCGACTTCCTGTCCACGCACACGTACGGCAACGCCCCGCTCGACTGGCGCCCGGCCCTGGCCAGGCACGGGCGGGACATCCCCATCTGGTGGACCGAATGGGGTCCCACGCCGACCCACTTCCACGGCATCGGCGACGGGCCGTTCGGGGCGGCGTTCCTGCTGCACGGCATGAGATCGGCGGCGGGCAGGATCGGCGCGCTGTCGCACTGGGTGGCCTCCGACCACTTCGAGGAGCTGGGCCGCCCGCCGCGGCTGTTCCACGGCGGCTTCGGCCTGCTCACCGTCGGCAACCTGCGCAAGCCCCGCTTCCACGCGCTCGCGCTCGCCGCCCGCCTCGGCGACACCGAGCTGCCGGCCACGTCGGAGGGGGACGTGGCCGGCGTGGAGGCGTGGGCGGCCAGGCACGACGACGGCCGGATCGGCGTGCTGCTCTGGAACGGCACGCTCAACCACTCCCAGGCGGCCGGCACCCCCGAGCTGGCCCGTACGATCACGCTGACCATCGACGGCCTCGAAGATCGCCCGCGGACGCTCACGCACCATCGCATCGACCACGATCACTCCAACATCGAGGCCGTCTGGCACGCTATGGGGGGTGGAGACTGGCCTGCGGACGAGCAGTGGGACGCACTCCGCGCCGCCAACACCCTCGACGAGCTGGACCCGCCCGCCACGGTCACCGGCACCGCCGTCACCCTCCGCTTCGACCTGCCCATGCCCGGGGTGTCCTTCGTCGAGCTGTCGGGCTGAGCGGCGCTTCTGTACGGGCGCGCACGCCGGTGAGAGCCTGTGCCCATGACCGATCCGGCGGCGGCGCTCGCCGCCCGCATCGAGCAGTTCGAGCAGGCCGCGGATCCCGGGCTGATCTGGGATCCCGCGGCGCTGGGCGAGGCTGAGCAGGCGATGCTGGCGTGCGCCGGCGACCGCTCCGACGCCGCGGTCTGGCGCCTGATCGGCATCCTGCACCTGGCCCGGTACCGGCTCGACCAGCGGACCGCGCAGGACGCCGCGGTGGCCGGCGCCTTCTTCGCCGCCGTTGCCGTGGTCGACCCCGGGCGGCTGCCGGAGAAGCTGCGCGGCGCCGGCGCGCCGCCGGGCGACTCGGCCGGCACGTGGGCCGGGCTGGTGGAGGAGGTGTTCCGGCACGTCGACCCCGCCGCGTACGCGCACGTCGGCCTGCTCATCCGCGCCCTGGTCCGCCGCGCCATGGCCCATCCCACCGTGGACGCCGCCGACCGGCTCGAACAACTGCTGTTAGAGCAGGCCATGCGCTCGTCCGACCCATCCTGGGCGCCGGGGGCGCTGGCACTGCTCGGCGGCGGGCTGATGCGTTTGTACGGGCAGACCGGCGCGCGGGAGCTCATCGACGACGCCGTGCACGTGCTGCTCAGAGCGGCCTTGGGGGCGCCTGGCGAGGCCGCCTTCCTGGGCGAGCTGGCCGCGGCGCTCGCGGTGGCCGCGCCCGACGACGATGACCTGGTCGGGGCGTACCTCACGGCCGCTGAATCGGCCCCGGGCACCCAGGACAGGTCCCAGGCGCTGCTGGCGCTCGTGGACCTCACCCGGGCGCGGGCGGAGGGCTCGGTCCTGGACGACGACCTGCTGGCGTTCATCAGGGTGGGACAGTGCGCGCTGGACTTCTGGCACGAGCAGTGGGCGCATCCCGGGGTGCTGGCGCTGTATGCGGCGGGACTCGTCGAGTGGTACGTGGTCACAGGCGACGAGCGCTCGCTCGAAGCCGGCCGGGAAATGCTGCAGGCCCTGGGCGTCACCCCCGACGAACCGGCCCGCCGCCCAGGCGCCGAGCCGCTCGCGCGGGTGAGCGGCGAGACGGCGCGCCGGCTCGGGACCGATCCCGTCGTGCGCCTCGGCCTGCTGGCCGGCCGCCGATGGCGCCGCTACGGCCTGACCGGGGAGCCGGCCGACCTGGACGTGGCCGTCGACGCCATGCGCGAAGCGGCCGCCTCGGCCCCGCCCGGCCACCCGGACCGCGCCCGCCTGCTGACCGCCCTCGCGAAAGCCCTGCTCGAACGGGCCGTGGTCACCCAGAGCGACCCGGCGGAACCGATCAGCGCCGCCCGCACGGCCCTGGCCGCCCACGACGAGCACGACACCGCCAGACCGGTAGCCCTCCTCCTGCTCGCCCAGGCCCTGAGCCTGCGTCTCACCCGGTCCACGGCCGGCCAGGCGGTCACCGCACTGCGCGAAGCCCTCACCTCCGCCGAAGACCTGACGGTCCGCGCCGACGCCTACGGCCTGCTGTCGGAGGTGCTCCAATGGCGCGCCGGGGAAGCGCACGACGAGGCGGACCGGCGAGCCGAGGACCTGAATGACGGCGTGGACCGGCGAGCCGAGGACCTGAACGACGGCGTGGACCGGCGAGCCGAGGACCTGAATGACGGCGTGGACCGGCGAGCCGAGGACCTGAACGACGCCGTCCTGGCCGCCCGCCAAGCCGTCGAACTGGCCGTGAAGACCTCCGGCGACCAGGCTCCCGCCCAGCGGCTGCTGTCCCACGCCCTGCTCGGCCGCTTCTCGGCCCTGGGCGACGCCCGCGACCTGGGCGAGGCCCTGGCACTGGCCAGGGACGGCGACACCGGCCTGCTGACCCGGCTGGCCGCCGTGCTCGACGGCCCACCGCCGCCGGTGATGGACGAGCACCTCGCGCAGGCCGCGGCCGACCTGGCGTTCCTGACCTCGGACGAGGACTTGACGCTCAAGCTCCTGCGCTTCGCCGAGCACCGATTCGCCCCGGCCGGGGAGCGTGCCGAGGCATCGGGCGATCGCGGGACGTTCCTGCTGACCGCGGCGCTCCACCTGACCGAGCTCGGCCGCCTCCGGGCCGCCAACGCCGTGCTGACCAGGGCAGCGGCCGCGTTCGACGAGGCCGGCCGGCGCTCGAGCACCGCCGACGCGCTCTCCAGGCTCGGAGTCAACCACGCCGAGCTGGACGAGCCGGACCAGGCCCTGGAGGCGTACGAACGTTCCGCGGCCGTCTACCGCTCCCTGGGCGAACCCTGGTCCGAGGCCCGGCAGCTCGGCAACATGGGCGCCGTCCTCCTCCGGGCCGGCGACCCCGCGCGCGCCGTCGACCAGCACCTCCGCGCGGCCGCCTTGTGCGCGGCCACCGGTCTGGCCGCGGAGGAGGCGTATCACCAGGTTCAGGCGGCCGACGCCTACCTGGCCGCGGGAGACCCGGCGGCGGCCGTGGCGTGCGCGGCCCGGGCCCGCGAGCTGTATCTGACACTCCGCGAACCGAAGCCGGCGGCCTGCGTCCTCATCTCCGCCGCCCGCGCCGCCGTCGACCAGGGCGACCTCACCGCCGCGGTGGAGCGCATCGCCGCCTGCGCCATCGAGCTGGAGGCCGCCGGTGACTGGCAGTCCGCGTGCCGGGCGCTCGACGCGCACGCCGTCCTGCTGGCCGGACGCGGCCACCGTCCGCAGGCCGCCGCGTGCGAGGCCCGTGTGGTGGAGATCGTACGGCGCAACGGTGAGCGGCGGGAGCCTGCCGACGAGTGGTACCGCATCGCGCAACGGCATCGCGCCACCGGCGACGCCGCGGGCGCCAGGTTCGCCTTTGAACTGGCGGAACGCGAGTACGACGCGATCAGCCACCATGACGGCTCCGCCTCGGTCCGCTACAACCTGGGCGTGCTCGCGTACACGGAGGGCGACGCCGAGCGGGCGCTGGAGGAGTTCGGGGCGGCGGGGGAGACGTTCGCCCGGTTGCGGGCGCCCGGCAAGGAGGCGGCCGTCCTGACCATGCGCGCATCCTGCCTGGCCGGCCTCGATCGGGTGGACGACGCGCTGCCGGAGCTGGAGCGGGCGCTGGAGCTGGCCGCCGCCGAAGGCGACCTCGACGCCCTCTTCACCGCCACCCTGCACCGCGCCGTGCTCGACCTCCGGCGGGGCGAACTCCAGGAGGCGGAGGAGCGCCTGCACGCCGCCCTCGGGCTGGGCGCCGGCGACCCGTTGAAGGAAGGCGTCGTACGGGACCGGCTGGCGGCTCTCGCCTTCCGTACCGGTGATCAGAAGGCCCAGGCGGAGGCGCTGGAACAGGCGGTGACAGCCTTCCGCGCCGCGGCGCAGAACCGGCTGGCCGCCCTCGCCTCCATCAGGCTCGGCTTCGTCCTGGAGGAACGCGGCGAATACCGCCGCGCCCGGACAGCCCTGGAAGCAGGCCTGACCAGCCTCGCCACGCCGCAGGCGGCCGTCCCAGCGGGGGAGGCGCCGTTCGAGACCGTCCCGGCGGGGGAGGCGCCGTTCCAGACCGTGCCGGCGGCGGAGGCGCCGTTCCAGACCGTGCCGGCGGCGGAGGCGCCGTTCGAGGTCGTCGCGGCCATGGCGGCGCCGGGCGGCGTGGACGTGGCCGTCCTCGAACGGGTGGCCGCCATCCAGCTCGCCCTCGGCGACCTCACCGACGGCCGCACCACCCTGTCCGAGGCCGTCACCGCGCTCCGAGCCGGCGGCGAGCAGCCGGAAACCCTGGAACGACTGGAGCTCCGCCTCCGCCTGGAAGAGGCAGAGGCCGCGGGCGACCTACGCCTGGCCCGCGCCACAGCCGAACAGGCCCTCACCCTCGCCACCCAGCCCAGCGCTCGGGCCGAACAGCCCGGCGCTCTCGCCGCCCAGCCCGACGCTCTGGTCGCCCAGGCCGGCGCCGGCGACACCGGCATCTCGACCGATGGTGACGCTTGGCGCGTCCGGGACGGACACCGCCCCGTCCCCGCCGAAGACCTGTCCCATCTCCTGGCCAAGCTGTCCGCCCTCTGCCTCACCATGGGCGACCCCACCGCCGCCTACGGCCACGCCGCCCGCGGCTGTGAACTACGCGACGACCGGATGGCCGAGCACCTGCGTAACCTCGGTGCCGCCGCCCGCGCGTTGGGCCGCCCCGACGAGGCGATCGGCCACCTCACCAAGGCGGTCGAGCTGGCCCGCAGCCCGGGCGCAGCGCTGCCCGCCCAGCTCGTCCACGCGCTCGGCTCCCTCGCGTCGGCCCTGTCCGACCAAGCCCGCTGGACGGACGCCGCCCGCGCCTACGACGAGGGCCTCGCCCTGACCACGGCCCCTCTATGGCGAGCGCTGCGTGTCCCGCTGCTGTCCGGCCGTGCCGGGCTCCACCTCAAGCTGGGCGAGCTGGACGAGGCGGCCACGGCCTACCGGGACGCCATCTCGATCGCCGAAGAGCTGGGCGGCCGGCCCGGTCTCGGCGACGACTACGCCGACCTCGGCCTGGTGCACCTCCTGCGCGGCGATCGGGACCAGGCCAGGCCGCTCCTCGCACGAGCCCTGGACCTCCATCGGACGAACGGCGACGACCGCGGCGCCGCCCTCGATCTGATCATGCTCGCCCGCCTTCACCAACCGGCTCTCCTCCAGGCCACCAACCCACCGGCGACGCCCCCAGAGCGGCCGACCCACCCGGCGACGGCTTTCCACGAGACCCCCGCCCGGCCACCGGCGCATCCGCAGGCCGCGGCAGACCAGGAGACGGCGGGGCGGTACGGGGCGCGAGGGGAGGCGGGAGCGTGGCTGGAGGAGGCGCTGGCCGTGGCCGAGGGGATCGGGTTCGGCGCGGGAGAGGCGATCGCCCTGGCCGATCTCGGAGCGCTCGACGTCGCCGCAGGCGAGCATGCCCGCGCCCATCACCGCCTCTCCCAGGCGATCGCACGGCTGGAGGACCTGGGCCACGAGCCGGCGCTGGCGACCGCCTGCCACCACCGGGCCGCCGCGGCGGAGGGGCGCGGCGACCTGCCGGGAGCCCTCGCCGACGCCGAACGCGCCGGCGCCCTCGGTCACACGCCGGCCCTCGACCGGGCGATCAGGCTCGCCGTACGCCTCGGCCGCGGGTCGGCGGCCTGGACGCTCGCCGAACAGGCCAAAGCGCGCAGACTGATCGCCCTGCTGGGCCACGACCGCTGGCCCGTGCCGGACGGCGTACCCGCCGGCATGCTGGAGGCCGAACAACGCGCGCTGGACGACGTGCGCACGCTCACCTCGGCGGCTACCACGAGCCGCGACCCCGCGCAGGCCGCGGCTCTCACCCGCCGCGCCCACGCCGCGCGGGCCGGAGTGGAGGCACTGTGGCGCCGTATGGAGCTCCTTGCCCCCGACCACGTGGCCATCCGCCGCGGCACTCCGCCGGGCGAACTCGAACTGCACACCCTCGTGCGACCTGCGGAGGATGGCCGGACCGGCGGCACGGCCACCGTGGGCGGCACGGCCACCGTGGGCGGCGCCGCCCCTGCGGGCGGTATCGGGCTGCTGGGCTTCCACATCGGCGAGGGCGACGACACCGTGACCGTGCATGCCCACCGCACCGGCTGGTCCGAGCCGCGGGCCTTCCCCGCCACCGCCGGCCGCGCCCTCCTGGCCGAGTTCATCAGGAGCATCGACGGCGACCGGCCGGGCCTGCTCGATCTCGCGGCCCGCCGCCATCGCCTGGACCTGTGGCGCCGCCTGGCCGACCTGCTGCTGGCCGACGCACTCGACGCCCTGGCCGCCGACGACCTGGACGTGGTCCACCTGCTCCCGCACCGGGAACTGCACCGCGTACCGCTGCACGCCCTCGCCCCGGCGGGCGGGCCCTCTCTGCTCGAACGTTGCCCCGTGACGTATGCCCCGTCCGCCGCCGTCCTGACCCGCCTGGCCCGGCGCGTCCCGCACCGCACCGGCCGGTCGCTCGTGCTGGGCTACGGGACGGAAACGGAGACGCGGGCGGCCGAGGAGATCGCCGCGCTGCTGGGCGAGGACGCGCGAACCGGCCCCGCCGCCACCTCGTCGCTCCTCCCCGGGTCCTGGGACATCGTGCACATCGCCGCCCAGGCGGTCCTCGACCGGCACGACCCGTTCGCCTCCGGTGTCCGGCTCGCCGACGGCCTTCTCACCGCCAGGCGGTTGATGAGCACGCGGACAAGCGTGGGGCTCGTGGCCGTCACAGGCTGCGAACGCGACTCCGGCGGCCCTTCGGAGGGGGACGGCATGGCGGCGCTCGGACACGCCCTCCTCCATGCCGGAGCCAGGTCGGCCCTGCTCACCCTCTGGCCGGTCGCCGGCGAGATCACGCGGTCGCTGATGCGCGACTTCCACACCAGGCTCCGCACCGGCACGGGGCCGGCGCAGGCGTTACGCGAGGCCGTGCTGGGACTGCGCGAGTTGTACGGGTCCGCCGAGCCCGACCTGTGGGCCCCGTACGTGCTGGTCGGCCTCCCGGGCTAGGACCGGTCCTAGTGGTCCATCCACTTCGAGTCGGGCATCAGGGTGGCCGCGACGAGGTAGCCGAAGAAGCCGACCGCGAGCCCCACCGCGTACGCCCCGAACACCTCAGGCACATCGAACAACGCCGTCACCGCCGCACCGCCCACCGCGGCCAGCACCGTGGCGAGATCGGTCAGTCCCACGGAGCCCTCCCTGCGGCGCAGCGTCCGGTACGTGATCCACCCGATCACCAGTCCGAAGCAGATCGCGCCGAGCACCGCCATGGGGAACCTCCTCGTCGTCCGGACCGCCGCCGGCGGCCGCGCTGCGTGCGGTCTCGACCGGAAGGATCTTCGTTCACCATGGCATGCGGCGAGACCGTCTGACTAGAGGAACGACTTGGCCGCGCTCACGAGTCCGGCCGCGCCGTCCGGCGTGTCGACGTAGAGGGCGGACTCGGGGGTGCGCTCGCGGACGTCCTGATCGCGGATCGCGAACACGGCCGGCGCCACGCCGACGTCGCCGTAACGGCCCGCCACGGCCGCGCTGATCGCCTGCCGCACGTCGCCGACCACGTCCCTGGTCGTGTGGCCGGAGCCGGAGGCGGCGAGGTAGCCCAGCATGCCCGCGAAACGCAGCTCGGTCTCGGCCGCCGGGCGCTGCTCGGGCAGCACGGGCCGGTCCAGCCAGAACACCTTGCCGGCGAGGAACGCCTCGTAGCCGGCGCCCTCGTGGCCGAGCACGCGTGCCGTCCCGGCGAGCAACGCCCCGAACTCGGCCAGGTCCGCCTCGGGCGGCAGGTCCGTCGTGACGAACAGGGGCACCACCAGCGAGTCCACCATAGGATCATCCCTCCGTGAGGAGGCTCATCGTAGGGTGCCCGACCGACAATCCCCGTCCGCGCCACACCTGGCTCCCTCGCAGTGGCCAGGCCGGGAGAATCGCCAGACCGCGCTGCTCTCGGGCGGCCAGGCCGAGGGAATCGCCAGACCGCGCTGCTCTCGGGCGGCCAGGCCGAGGGGATCGCCACCCCGGGCCCCCTCTCGGGCGGCCAGGCCGATCGCGTCGAGCGACTCGCCACGTCGGCCGGTAAGATCGCGTGCGTGGCGACGGCTCTTCTGATCACCGGCACCGTCGGCGTGGGCAAGACGTCCGTCGCCGATGCCGTGGGCGACCTGCTGGCCGGCGCGGGCGTGCCCAACGCGGTCATCGACCTCGACTGGCTACGCCGCGCCTGGCCCGCGCCACCGGACGACCCGTTCCACGGCGCCCTGACCCTGCGCAACCTGCGCGCCGTCGCGGCCAACTTCCTGGACGCGGGCGCCGAACGCCTGGTGCTCGCCGGAGTGATCGAGGACCGCGAGGAGCGGCGCCGCCACGAGGAGGCGGTCGGTGTCCCGATGACGGTCTGCCGGATCAACGTCGCGCTCCCCGAAGTGCACCGGAGGCTGGCAGGACGGCACACGGACGACGCATCCGGACTTGACTGGCACCGCGAAAGGGCCGGGGAGTTGGCGGAGATCCTTGACAAGGCCCGGGTGGCGGACTTCGACGTGGACGGCGCCCACGCCTCCATCGCCGAGGTCGCCGCCAAGGTCCTCGCAGGCTGGCGAGCCTAGCGTTCGATCCACTCGTCCTCGAGGGCCGAGTGCACGATCGAGTCGCGCCACCCCAGCGGCGTGTGCACGTGGTGCCGGATGCGCCCCTCCTCCACCATCCCCGCCGTCAGCATGGCGAGCTGCGCGGGCAGGTTGGCCGGCGACCGGGCGCCCCAGATGCGGTGCAGCCGGAGCCCCTTGAACCCGAACGACAGCAGCGACCGCACCAGGTCCGTGCCGGCGCCTCGCCCCCACACGTCGGGGCGCAGGCCGAAGCCGATCTCCGCGCTGTGCGGGTGATCGGCCTCGATGTGCAGGCGGGCCACTCCGATCACGTCGTGGCGCTCGGCGTCGACCACGGCCATCACGTACAACAAGCGCGGCTCCGCGCAGGCCGCCGCCATGGCCGCCTCCACGAGTCCCGCGACCTCGCCCACGGTGCGCGGTGCGAAGGGCATGTGGTGCGTCACAGTGGGATCGCCGTAGATGGCGTGCAACGCGGGCACGTCGGCCTCAGTGACGTCACGGAGGCCGAGCCGTTCACCGTTCCACACCACCTGGCGCATGCGCAGACGGTAACGCGAGTCCCGTGATCTTTACAAGCCCTTGTCAAGTCGCGAGTTGACTCCCGTAAGCTCGCGCGACAAGTTCCGCGACCGCACTGTGCGAGCCGAGCGGCTCCGCGTGCCCGGCGTCGATCTCCGCGGCGGCCCGCTCGACGATCGCGGGCGGCGCCTCGTGGCCGATCATGCAGGGGGCGATCGCCAGCCGCTCGGCGCCGGCCGCGCGCAGCCGCTGGGCGGCCACGCTCACCCCGGGATCGCTGTCGAGCGCGGCGGCCACGACCGGGAGCGTGAGCCGGGAGGCCAGGAGCACGGCGGTGGCCTGCACGGCACGCACCCCGCGTTCGCCGCCGACCGTGCCGAGGATGACCGCGTCCACGGGGCTGGAGACGTTCAGCAGGCGTACGCGGTCGGCCCTGGCCAGACCGCGCTCGGCCAGCCGGATGTGCAGCGCCTCGGCCAGCAGCGGATGCGGCCCGAGCGCGTCGGTCACCACGGCCCCGGAGCCGGCGGCCGCCACGGCCTTGCCGATCTCCGCCATGACGACGGGGTCTTCCCAGGTGAGCAGCGGCACGATGACGGCCTCGCGTCCCGGGGGAAGGGAGTCCGCCAGGTCGGTGACGCTCGTCAGCAGTACCTCGATCTGCGGGTTGTCCACGCGTACCACGGCCGCGATCTCCTCCGCCACGCCGGCGGTGTCGCCGGGGGTGGCGAGCACGAGCAGAGGAGCGTCCGGCGGCAGGGACGTGGGCACGGGACGGCGGTGACGACCGCCGCCCGGCCGGGGGGAACGTTCACGTACAGGCAGGCTCACAGGCGCGCAGTTTATGCCCATTCGATGGGTGTTGTTCCGTGAATAGATGGCGATTCCGTCACAACGCCGACCCTGTGCTCGAGATCACATCGTGATCCCTCGAAATGTTGACTTATCCGTACAAAACGGAGAGCTTGGAGCAACTAGAAGCGCGTTCTAGAGCGACGTTCCCCCAGCCGTCCCCCGGAGGATGGGTCATGAAGCCGTTCTATGTCCGCGAGCTGAGCGTTTACCCGGTCGGTCGCCGCCGGATCTTCCTGCTGGCGATCGCGGTGCTGGCGAGTCTGGTGGCCAACTTCGAGACCACGATCGCCACCATCCTGCCCCTCCTCATGGAGGACCTGGGCATGTCGCTCACCGTCTACGGGCAGATCGCCGCGCTGTCGGTGCTCGTGGGCGGTCTCTCGGCCGGGTTCGGCGGCATCCTGTCCGACCGGTGGGGGCGGGTCACGATCCTGGTGCCCACCCTGACCATCACGGCCGCCTGCAACTTCCTGCTCGCCACTGTGGACTCCGTGGCGGAGCTCTTCTGGATCCGCTGCCTGATGTTGTTCATCGAGGGCGCGGGGATCACGATCACGGCTTCGCTCGTGCGGGACTTCTCGCCGCGGATGGGGCGGGCGCAGGCGTTCGCGTTCTGGACGTGGGGTCCTGTCGGGGCGTCGTTCCTGGCCTCGTTCATCGCGGGGTTCACATTGCCGCTGTTCGGCAACGCGTGGCAGTCGCAGGCGATCATCATGGGTGTGGTGTCGCTGGCCATGTGCGGTGTCATCATCTGGAAGATCGCCGAGCCGTCGGGGGCGCTGCGGGCCGAGGTGCTCCAGGACGAGGTCGCCGTGAAGGCCGAGGGGCGGGCTGACCACGGCCGGGTACGGCAGTTGTTCCGGCACCCGCACCTGTGGGCGCACGTCTTCGGCAACACCGGCTGGCAGGTGCTCTACTGGACGTTCGCGATCTTCGGCCAGACCATGCTGACGGGCGCGCTCGGCATGGAGGCGGCCGCGGCCAACCGGGTCGTGGCGCTGGGCATCGTGCTCAACGCCGTGGCCGTCGTGATCGTCGGCCGGGTCTCCGACCGGATCCAGCTGCGCAAGCCGTTCACCGCGGTGGGCACCGTGCTGACCGTGGCGACGCTCGCGTACTTCATCTCGCTGATCGGCCCCGGCGTCTCCGCGGCGCACGTGACCGTCGTCTTCGCGCTGCTCTACCTGTTCATGGGCGTCGCGTACGTGCCGTGGATGGCCAACTTCTCCGAGAACGCCGAGGACGTCGAACCCCGCCTCCAGGGCTCGGCCCTCGGCATCTGGGGCATGGTCGTCCGCGTCATGATCGTGGTGCTGCTGATCGTGTCGCCCCTGGTGGTGGAGGTCGGCGGCTGGCAGACGTGGCTCGGTGTGGCGCTCGCCGGCCAGCTCGTGTTCCTGGCCTCGATGGCGGCCTACAAGGGCAGATGGCGCACGGCTCTCAGCGCGCCGGCGCCGCAGCCGGCGGATTGACGCCCGTACCCTTCCCCGCGGGCGGCGGTGGCAGCCACCGCCCGCGGCTTTCGCGGCAATCAAGGATGGTTCAGGCGAACGGCCCGACCTGGCCGGGGATGCCGGGGCGCGGGGCGGGCTCGACGTCGGCGGCCAGGTCGAGGTCGCGGGTCTCCGGCGCGATGGCCAGGCCCAAGGTGGTGACGGCCAGGGCGATGACCACGTAGATCGACACCGCAACCGTGGTCTGGTACGTCTGGAACAGCTGCAGCGCGATGATCGGCGCGAGAGCGCCGCCGACGATGCCGGCCACCTGATAGCCCATGGAGGCGCCGCTGTAACGCAGCCGGGTGCTGAACAGCTCGGCGATGAACGCGGCCTGCGAGCCGTACATCGCGGCATGCGTGACCAACGCGACCACGGCGGCCAGCGCGATCAGCGGGAACGACTTCGTGTCCAGCAGCGGGAAGAACGCGAACACCCACACCGCGGCGCCCACCACGCCCGCGAAGTAGACCGGCCGCCGCCCTACCCGGTCCGACAGCGCCCCGAACAGCGGGATCAGCGCCAGTTGCAGCGCCGAGCCGATGAGGACGGAGTTCAGCGCGTACGAGCGCGGCAGGTCCAGTTGCCCCGTGATGTACACGATGATGTACGCGGTGAAGGTGTAGAACGCCACGTCCACCCCGATCCGCGCGGTGAAGGCGGACAACAACGCGCGCGGATGCGTGCGCAGCACCTCCAGCAGCGGCATCTTCGCCTTGGCGCCCTGCTGCTCGACCTCGGCGAACAACGGCGACTCGGTGATCCTCAGCCGCACCCACAGGC
The DNA here is from genome assembly GCF_004011505.1 of Nonomuraea polychroma. Taxonomy (NCBI): domain Bacteria; kingdom Bacillati; phylum Actinomycetota; class Actinomycetes; order Streptosporangiales; family Streptosporangiaceae; genus Nonomuraea; species Nonomuraea polychroma. The sequence continues at coordinate 5,557,389 of NZ_SAUN01000001.1, read as the reverse complement.
CCACGAACACCAGCGCGCCCGACAACAGGAACGGCACCCGCCAGCCCCACGACAGGAACGCCGCGTCCGACTGGACGAACGACAGGAGCGTGAGCAGCCCGGTGGCCAGCACGTATCCGGCGGGCACGCCGACCTGCGGCCAGCTGGCGTTGAAGCCGCGCCGCCGCCCGTCGCCGTGCTCCAGCGACATGATCACCGCGCCGCCCCACTCGCCACCGAGCCCGAGACCCTGAACGAAGCGCAGCAGCGCCAGCAGGATCGGCGCGATCACGCCCACGGCGGCGTAGCCGGGCAGCACGCCGATGAGGAACGTCGAGACGCCCATCACGAGCAGCGTCACGACCAGCACGGTCTTGCGGCCCACCCGGTCGCCGAAGTGGCCGAACACCACGCCGCCCAGCGGCCTGGCGACGAACGCGACGGCGTTGGTGGTCAGCGACGCCAGTGTCGCGTTGAACGGGTCGAGGTCGGGGAAGAACAACTTCGGAAAGACCAGCGTCGCGGCCGTGGTGTAGAGGAAGAAGTCGTACCACTCCAGCGACGTGCCGATCAGGCTGGCGAGGATCACCCGCCGGGTCTGTTGCGTGGAGCTTGACATCGATCGCTCCTAGGCTGTCGAGGGGGAGATAGTTTCAACATAAGAATCGTTGAACAATTCGACAAGAGGTTTGCTCCATGATTCCCTGTTAAATGTGGATGACGTCGTCGCTGATCTCTCCCAGGACCGGCCCCGGCTGGGACGCAGCAGCACGGCCGAGCGGGTGGCCGACATTCTGCGCGACCGCATCAGCGAGGGTTTCTTCCGCCCCGGCCAGCGGTTGTCGGAGGAGGCCATCTCCGAAGGGCTCGGCGTCTCGCGCAACACGCTGCGCGAGGCGTTCCGGCTGCTCGGCCACGAGCGGCTGCTCGACCACAAGCTCAACAGGGGCGTGTTCGTACGCCTGCCGTCCGTCGAGGACGTGCTCGACCTCTACCGGGTGCGCCGCGTGCTGGAAGGCGCGGCGGTGCGCCGGCCACCGTCACGGAAGGCGCTGGCCGTGGTCAGAGAGGCCATGCGCGACGCCGAGCGGGCCGCCGCCAAAGACGACTGGCAGGGCGTCGGCACCGCCAACATCCGCTTCCATCAGGCCCTCGTGTCGCTGAACGACAGCCCGAGGATCGACGAGCTCATGCGCCAGCTGCTCGCCGAGCTGCGCCTGGTCTTCCACGTGATGGAGAACCCGCGGGCCTTCCACGAGCCGTTCGTCGACCGCAACCGCACGCTGCTGGAGCTGATCGAGGCGGGCAAGCCGGAGGAGGCCGCCGCCTACCTGGACGACTATCTCGAGCATGCGGAGGAGCTGCTCGTCCACGCGTACGAGCCGAACCGTTAACGTTTCCACATGGAACGGATCTTCACCGTCGACGAGGCCCGCGCTCTGCTGCCCGGTGTGATCGAGGAGGCCCGCGTGGTGATCGCCGCCCGCGCCGACCTCGCCGAGATCACTTTCGACCGGCAGGCCGCGGGCGGTTCGCAGCTCGGCGGCATTGCCGAGATCAAGGCGCTCGAAGCCCGCATCGAGGAGATCCTCAGCGGGTGGACCGGCAGGGGGATCGAGGTGAAGGGCATCGCGCCCGTGCTGGTCGACTTCCCCGCGGTGCTCGAGGGGGTGTCGGTGCGGCTCTGCTGGATCGAGGGGGAGCGGGAGCTTGCCTGGTACCACCGTACGGACTTGGGCTTCGCCGGCCGCCGTCCGCTCCCATGAGGTATCGTATTCAACCTCAGCGTTGATAAACCGAAAGGTTGAATGCAATGCTCCTCGAGAACAAGGTCGCCGTCGTGTACGGCGCAGGCGGGTCGATCGGCGGCGCGGCGGCGCGGGCCTTCGCCCGCGAAGGCGCCCGCGTCTTCCTCGCCGGCCGCACCCCGGCCACACTCGACAAGATCGCGGCAGAGCTCGGCGGCGCCGCGGCGGCTTTCGTCGTGGACGCCCTGGACGAGGACGCGGTCGGCGCCTTCACCGACCAGGTCGCCGAGCGGACCGGCGGCATCGACGTCTCGTTCAACGCCATCGGCGTCCAGGACGTGCAGAAGCCCCTGATGGAGATCACCGCCGAGGAGTTCGCGCGGCCGATCGCGACCGCCACCCGCACGCAGTTCCTCACCACCAGGGCCGCCGCCAAGCACATGATCCCGCGCCGGTCCGGAGTGATCCTGATGTTCGGCGGCAGCGGGCCGCAGACGGCGCCCGGGCTGGGCGGGTTCAAGGTCGCCCTCGACGCCATGGAGGGCATGCGGCGGCAGTGGGCCTGCGAGGCAGGCCCGTACGGCATCCGCGTCGTCACCATGGTGACGGGCGGCGTGCCGGAGAGCCTCCCCGGCGATTACCCCGGGAGGGACGAGCTCGCCGCGAGCCTGCGCGAGCCGACCCTGCTCAAGCGCACCGCGACCCTGGCCGACGTGGGCAACGTGGCCGCGTTCGTGGCCTCCGACCGCGCCCGCACCATGACGTCGGCAACCGTCAACATCTCCTGCGGCGCGATCGTGGACTACTGAGCCGCATGCCGGACGACCAGCTCAGCCTCACCTTCGCCGCCCTCGCCGATCCGACCAGGCGGGCCATCCTCGCCCGGCTGGCCGACGGCGACGCGACGGTCAACGAGCTGGCCGAGCCGTTCGACATGAGCCTCCAGGCGGTCTCCAAGCATCTCAAGGTGCTGGAGCGGGCCGGGCTGATCAGCAGGGGCCGCGAGGCCCAGTGGCGGCCGTGCCGGCTGGAGACCGAGCCGCTGGAGAGCGCCTCGGCGTGGATCGACCGGTACCGCGACCGCTGGACCGACCGGTTCGAGCGTCTCGACCAGGAGATCAAGCGGATCCAGCGAGGAGAGGACGACCATGAGTGACACCACCGAGTTCGTCATCGAGCCCGGTCGCCAGGACATCATCATGACCCGGGTCTTCGACGCGCCCCGAGAGCTGGTGTTCCGGGTGGTCACCGACCCCGAGCTGCTCCCGCGCTGGTGGGGGCCGCGGTTCCTCACCACCCGGGTGGAGCGCATGGAGGTCAGGCCGGGCGGCCAGTGGCGTTACGTCAACAGCGACGCCCACGGCAGGGAGTTCTTCTTCCGCGGCGTGTACCACGACGTCGTGGCGCCGGAGCGGTTTTCACGGACGTGGGCGTTCGAGGGCTGGCCCGCGGACGTGGCACTGGAGACGGTCACGCTCGTCGAGGTGGACGGCGGGACGAAGTACGTCGCCCAGTCGGTGCACCAGTCGGTGGAGGCCCGCGACGCGATCATCCGCGCCGACGGCCCGCGGGGCGGCCGGGAGTCCATGGACCGCCTCGCCGAGGTGCTCGCCAGCCGCTGACCGTCACGTCGCCGCCTGGCCGGGCGGTGCGTCCGGGCCGCTGAGCGTCACTTGGGCCCCTGGGCCGGCGGGGCGTCCGGGTCTCGGTCAGGCCGGGCGTCCTTCCCCGCAGAGTCCCCACCCCGGTCGCCGGCCCGTCCCGGGGGCTCCCTGATCTGTCCGGGAGCCGTGGGCCGGGCCTCAGGGGTGGTGGGCCGCGCGTCGGGAGTGGTGGGCCGGGCCTCCGGAGGCGTTGCGGAGGGCTTGCCGGGCGTGGCCTTGGCGGGTGTGGGCTTGGCCGGCGTCGTCTTCCCGGGCTGTGTGGCGGTCTTGGCGGGGTGCGCGGTGGACTTGCCCGCCCGCGCGGTCGTGGCCACGGCCGCCGGCGCCTCCCGCCCGGACGGCGGGGTTGCAGCGGCCGTCGTCATGCCACCGGCAACGGCGGGCGGCGGCGTGCGTCCGTGACCGGCGACAGGCGTCGCGCCGCTCGCCGGGTCAGTGGCGGGCACGGCGGAGTCCGCCCGCGGCGTGTCGACGATCGGCGACGCGGCAGGCCTGGCGCTGAGCCCGGCCGGCGGCGTCGCCGCCGGGTAACCCTCGGGCACCGGTACGTGGTCCAGCGTGGGGGAGCTCCCGGGAATCCCCGCCAGCACGGCGGCCACGGCCAGATGGAGCAGCCCGGCGAGCACGGTGGAGATCCGCACCGCACGCGCCCGCCGCGCCCCCCGCTCAGCCGCCACGTCCTGGGACCGCGGGGACTCCGGCGTCACGTCCTGGGGCCGTTGAGGCTCCGGGGCCGCGTCCTGGGTCTGCCCAGGCTTCGGGGTCAGGTCCGGGCTCGCAGTGGTCACGAGGGGAGAGCCCATGCCGATGCCATGCCGAATCCTCCGATCGGGAACGATCAACCTTTTGATCTAGACATGGATGGCAGCGACGGTCAAGTGGTTCGCGAGCCGCCACCCGCAATGCCCACGGGTGCTCAGATCGGCCATCTCCCACAGGTTCACCGTCCGAGACTCTCACGCTCCACGTCCGACGGACAGCCGTGGCTGATCTGTGACCAACCGGACACGGCATGTGCGGATCTAAGCAGGTGAGCGAAAGGACCACAGCCATGAGGCATCACTCAGCGACCGCCGCCCTCCTGGCGGCGGCGGTCCTCGGCGGGCTGGGGCTCGTACCCGGCGCCGCCCACGCGCGGACCGGGCCCGCGGTGGCCCGCGCCGCCTGGATCAAGTCCTGCTACGACAAGAAGGAAGGCGACTCCCGCCCCTGCGGCCACTGGCGGCTGCTGCGAAGCGACGGCACGCAGGCCACCGTGCGCGACGCGGCCATCACCAAGATCGACGCTGCGGGGAAGGAGGTCCGCGACTCGGGCACGTTCGCGATCAGCGCGGACGGGAAGGTGCTCGCCTACGAACGCGCCGGCGACCACCGCCTGGTCGTCCGCCGGGTCGCCGGCGGCCCGGCCACGGTGCTGCCGAAGTCGGTGGTGCCCAAGGGCATCGGCACCGACGAGATCGGCGTCGACCTGTCACCGAGGGGCGACAAGATCCTGATCGACTACCTGGACGACCCCTCTCGCCTGCCCGCCAAGGTCGTCACGGTCGTCACCGGCAAGATCATCACGCTGCCCGCCGATGACACGATGCTGGGCTTCAGCGGCGACGGCGATGAGGTCCTCGCCACCCGCTACCAGGGCGACAACACCACCGCCATGCACGCCTACCCCCTCGACGGCGGCGCCCCGATCAAGAGCACGCCGCCCCAGGTCGTCGCGAACGCCCTCGCGCACGCCCTGGCCCCCGACGGCAAGACCGTGGCGACGTTCACGGCCGGCGACCCTGAGACGAAGCAGCCGCCGAGGGTGCGGATCTACGACCTGGAGACCGGGGACCTCTCCGCGAGCGGGGACCTGCCGGTCAAGCCCGGCGCGGTGCCGTACGCGCCGTACTGGACCGCGGACGGGCGGCTCGACGTGGTCGTGCACAGCGGGGAGGACGGGATGCCGGCGGTGATACGGGTGCTCACCGTCGACCCCGAGACCCGAGAGGCCACGCAGGCCGACAAGTACACGATCAGCAAGACCAGATACGCCTACTTCGCGGCCGGGGAGTGACCCACATGAGAACCACGATCTTCACGACCCTCACCGCCGCGCTCGTCGCCCTGGTCGCGGCCCCGGCGGCCGTGCACGCCAGTCCGCACCACCACGACAGCATCAGGTACGCCTCCATCAAGAGCTGCGAAGACCGGGGGGACGAGACGAGGCCGTGCGGCGGCTGGCGGCTCGTCATGCACAGCGGCAAGCAGGTGACGCTGGGCGACGCGCAAGGGGTCGCCCTCGACGAGAAGGGCAAGTCCACCCGCCACTTCCCGGCGGCCATCGCGGTCAGCGGGAACGGGCAGCGGGTCGCGTACTTCACCAAGACCGGCAGACTCGCCGTCCGGACACTCGGGGGCGGCGTCAAGCTGCTGGCCAAAGACGCGCTGCCGCGGGTCGGCCAGAACGAGGTGACGCTGATGCTGTCCGACGACGGCGGCCGGCTGGCCGCGATCTTCAGCGACGAGAAGTCCCACGCCACCCGCCTCTTCGACACCGCCACCGGCGACCGGCTCGGCACCGTGCCGGCCGACCTGGCCGTGCTGGGCTTCAGCGGCGACGGAGATGAGGTGCTCGCCACCTTCGACGCCGGCGAGACCGTCACCGACCTGCTGGCCTACAGCGACGCGGGGGAGCAGCTGCATCGTGCTACACCGCCGCAGGTCGTCGCGGTGAACGGGCCGCAGGCGCTGGCCGCCGACGGGCGTACCGTGGCGAACATCGTGCAGGGGGACAAGCCGGAGCTGGTGCTGTACGACCTGGAGTCCGACCAGGTCACCGACCGCAAGAAGATCAAACTGCCGGCCGGCGACCTCGACATGATCGACTGGACTGGCGATACCCAGGTGACCCTCCACCTGGTCCGCCACCTGTCCGGCTCCACCAGGATGACGGTCGTCCAGATCGACACGGGGACCGGCGCGGTCAAGGTCAGGGACCGGTACGCGGTCCTGAAGGACACCTTCGTGTTCGCCGCCTGCGGCGGCTGACCCACAGCCCGGTCGGTTTGCCCTGCGTCCTGCGCGACCACGGCGAGGCCGGAGACCTCGACCTGTGCGAGGCGGACGTCACGGGCATGCGGGCGGTGGCGGCGCGGCTGTGCGAGGTGCTGGGCGCCCGGACGCCGGCCGGGCGCGCTGCTCAACCGGCTGCTCGCCGGGGCGGCCCGCGCACCGAGGCTGACCAGCCATGGGGGTATGACGAGCTGGCTGGCCGCGGCGCCTGGTGCAGCATCACCCCGAGCGGCGGCCCGCCGACGGCGGGCAGAGCGCGCGGAGGAGCCGATGTTAGGAAAGGCGGGCGACGGGAAGGTGCGCGGATGCAAGCGCTTGAGCTGGACGTCGCGGGATCATGCGGCGGGGGACCCGGCCCGGCCTGTACGGGCTGCGTGCCGCACAGGCCGGGCCCAGCCGCTCACTCCGCGCTGGTGACGACCGCGAAGCGGGCCCCGTGCGGATCGATGAGGACCGCTATGCGCCCCACCCCCTCATAACTCATCGCAGGACCCCGCACCGTGCCGCCGAGCTGTTGCGCCATGGCCACCGTGGCGTCGCAGTCCGGCACCTCGAAGAACGGCAGCCAGTGCGAGCTGTCGCCGGGCTCCAGCTCGGCGAGCCCGGCCATCGACGACTCCTCGCCGCCCCCGGCGGGGGAGACCACGGGATAGGACAGGTCGCCCATCGGCATGTCCTGGATCGACCAGCCGAAGACCGCCTCGTAGAAAGTGCGCGCGACGGCGAGGTCGGGAACGTAGAGCTCGATCCAGCCGAGCGAACCCGGCTCCGTGACCAGCTCGAGCCCTTTGGTCGCGCCCGGCTGCCACACGGCGAACCTCGCCCCCGCCGGATCGGCGAACACCGCCATCCGGCCCTGTCCCTCGATGTCGCGCGGTGGGGCGACGACCGTGCCGCCCGCCTGCTCGATCGTCTTGGCGACGGTGTCGGCGTCAGGCGTCTGGAAGTACGTCAGCCAGGCCGCGGCCGGGTTGTCCTCGGTGGCGTGGCTGATCCCGGCGACGGTCTTGCCGTCGACCTGACACAAGCGGTAGTCCCTGTGCTCGGGGCCGAGCGTGAGCGACTCCCAGCCGAACAGCCCGGTGTAGAACGCCGCGGAACGGTCGACGTCAGGGCTGTTGACGTCGATCCAGCAGGGGGTGCCCGGAAGGTAATGGGTGGTGAGCATGACGTGGCTCCTTCGCGTGACGAATCGGTGTGGTGGCCTCCTCACCTCACGGCGCGGTCTGAGGGCGACGCCACTCGAATCCGGCGACTGACAGCGTCGCACGCCCCACAGGCCACGGCCACCTCGAATATGTGTTTGAACCATGGCATAGAATCGACACTATGACAGCCGCGTTCCAAGCATCTCTGCTGGGCCTCGACGAGGAGCTCGGCGTCGGTCCGCTCGGCGACACCGTGCGCCGGACGCATCTGGGCCAGGGCGCCTGGATCGACCTGCGGCCGGGCTGGCTGTCGGGGGCCGACACGCTGTTCGAACGGCTCGCCGAGGTGGTGCCGTGGCGGGCGGAGCGGCGGCGGATGTACGACCGGATGGTGGACGTGCCCCGGTTGCTGAAGTTCTACGACGAGGACGAGACCCTGCCGGACCCGGTGCTCGAGGACGCCCGGCGCGCGTTGAACGCCCATTACGAGGAGGAGCTCGGGGAGCCGTTCCGCACGGCCGGACTCTGCTTCTATCGGGACGGGCGGGACAGCGTGGCCTGGCACGGGGACACGATCGGCCGGGGAAGCACCGAGGACACGATGGTCGCGATCGTCTCGGTCGGCTGCCCCCGCCCTCTCCTGCTCCGTCCGCGCGGCGGCGGTGCCTCGATCCGGCGCGACCTGGGTCACGGGGATCTGATCGTGATGGGCGGCAGCTGCCAGCGCACGTGGGAACACGCCATCCCGAAGACGACCCGCCCGACGGGCCCGCGCATCAGCATCCAATTCCGCCCCCGCGGCGTCCGCTGACTCCCGGACCGCGGATCAACGCCCGCCCGCAGTCGTCGGCACCGCCGACGCACACGCGCCCTCAGCAGCGTCCGGGCCGGCAGTGACACGGCGCCCGCACCTGGCGCACCCTTCGGGCATCCCCACCCACGGGGGCATGCGCGCCGTGTGCCACGCACGACCCCACCCGCGCATCTCCCCGCACTGGCGCCCACATGCGGCACGCACCGGCACCCCACATGGCGTGCCCCTCGGGGGCGTTCGCGTCCACGGGGCATGCGCCGTGTGGCACGCGCGCTCGCATGCAGCCCCGGGCCCTGCAGCGGCGCGTCCCCACCCACGGGCATGCGCGCCGACGCCACGTGCGCGTGCCGTGCCGTGCCCGGATGTCAAGGCGCCGCCGGTGCGGCCGTTGGTGACGGAGACGCGCGCCCGCGATGAGGGAGGGGCCAGGGTTACGTCATGGTGAGCCTGGCGACGCGGCCCTGTTCGCCCGACGCCCAGCAAGCCCCGTCCCGAGCGCACGACACCGTGTCGAACGACCCGCCGTCGAACGTCTCCCAGCTCCGCCCGCCCGAGTACGTCACATCACTCCCGGACGGCCCCACCGCGACAGCGGCGAACGGCGGGTACGGCAACCACGTCACCCCGGACCGGTACGCCGGCGGCGGGACGGCCGCCGGTTGCCAGGTGGCGCCGCCGTCCCTGGTCACCGCGCCCGCGCTGGGCGACTGCTGGTCCGGCCGGAAGTCGCCGCCGACCGCGATGCCGCGGTGCCGGTCGCGGAAGGCCAGCGCGAACACGCCGCGCGCCGGGTCCCCGGCCGGGATCGGCGTGTCGGCCACCGTCCACGTACGCCCGCGATCCGCCGAGTGGAACACCCGCGACCGCTCGGCCCCGCCGGCGGCCAGCCACACGTCCCGGCCGCCGGCCGTGACCAGGCACTGCCCGCTGGCCGCGAACCCGGCCTCACCCGGCAGCGCCTCCGGCATGCCGTCCGAGGGGAGCACCCGCCAGCTGCGCCCGCCGTCCTCCGTGGCCAGGATCCGGAACTTGCCGTCCACCGGGTCGCTCATGGCCAGCCCGTGTGACCGGTCGAAGAACGCCAGGCAGTCGTAGAACGCGCGGGGCTCGTCGTTCCTGAACGTTTCCGCCCAGGTCTGCCCGCCGTCCTCGGTGCGGTAGACCCGCGAGTCGGTGCCCTCGCCGATGGACAGCGCCACGGCCCGGCGCGCGTCGAACGCCTCGATGTCGCGGAACTGAAGGGCGGCGGTGCCGGGCGGCGAGACGTTCTGCCAGGTCCGGCCACCGTCCACGGTCCTCAGCACCGTGCCGCCCGAGCCGGAGGCCCAGACCACGTCGCGGCTGACGGGCGACAGGCCGCGCAGGCGCGCGGTCACCCCGGTCTCCTTGAGCTCCCAGCCGAGCCGGAGCGGGCCGGCGTGGGCCGGGAACGGGGCCGCCGCCGCGAGTACGAGGGTCGCTGACAGCGCGCTCAACGCGATGCGAAGGTTCATGTCGGGCAAACTAGACCAAAGGATCAACACCGTCCATGGGGCCGATGGATCCAGTTGGCTGATCGACCACGCCTCGCGTCACGCGGCCGGCCGCCCCGGCGTCGGACGGCCGGCTCGCCCAGGGGTCATGCGGCCGGCTCGCTCAGGGGTCAGGCGGCCTGGCGGCTCGCGCCCCAGGTCAGCAACTCCTCGGCCGTGGCGAAGCGGCGGCTGGAGTCGGACTCCCCGAGCAGCACGCCCACCAGGCGCTGCCCGTCCTGCTCACTGGCGAACGCCAGGCAGAACCCGGCCGCCCGGGTGAACCCGGTCTTCAGCCCGATCGCGTCCGGGGTGGTCCGCAGGAGCCGGTTGGTGTTGCGCCAGCTGTACGACCGATGCTCACCGTTGGCGTCGAGCGAGTGGTACCGGGTGCCGGCCGTCTCCTTGATCAGCGGGAGCTCCAGCGCCTTGGCGGCCAGCAGAGCCTGGTCCCGCGCGGTGGAGTAGCCGTCGCTGCCCGGCATGGGCAGGCCGTCGGCGTTGACGTACTGGGTGTCGGCCATGCCGAGCTGGCGGGCGGTCGCGTTCATCTTGGCGACGAAGCCGTCGACGCCCGGGCCGTACGTGCGGGCCAGGGCGTGCGCCGCATCGGCGCCCGAGGGCAGCATCAGGCCGTACAGGAGCTCGTTCACGGTGAGGCGGTCGCCGGCACGCAGGTCCGCGGTGGTGCCGCCGCCGTCCTCGGCGTACGAGACGTCGGCGGGAGCGATCTGGACCACGTCCGTCGGCTTGGCGGTCTTCAGGACGACATATGCCGTCATCGTCTTGGTGAGGCTGGCGATCGGCATCCGCTCGGTGCCGTTGTCGTCGAACAACACTTTGCCGGAGGAGGCGTCGATCAGGTAGGCGGCGCGGCCGTACACCGTGGGGGTGTCGACGGCGGCGGCCGCGGGAAGGAGCGCTGACGCGCTCGCGTGTGCGGGCGCGGCGAGCCCTGTGGCCAGGGTAAGAATGCCTGCCAAGGCGGCCGTGATGGCTTTCCAGGTACGCATTGACCCAGGCTGCCCCGCCCTTGAGGGTGCTTTTGCCGAAATAAGCGAAATTGAGGGATAAAGCGCCCGGAAAGGCCGATAACGCCGCGATTTCCGGTTGGTAGATCTTTGGGGAATGTCTAAAGAAACCGGGGTCTACCTGCTGCCGCTCCAGAAATTGTCCGTCACGCGCTCGCCCTGCAGCAGCTCAGAGAACAAATCCTCCCACAATGGCATCACGAGTTCCGGCGCGTACGCCCGAGACGTTTTCACCGCCTCTTTTCCCATCCGCACCCGCAGTTTCCGATCCGCGACGACGCGCTTCAGCGCAGCGGCCAGCGCGTCCACGTCCCGGGGCGGCACCAGCATCCCGTCCACGCCGTCGGTCAGCACGTCCCGCGGCCCGGTCGGGCAGTCGAAGGCCACCACGGGCAGCGCGTGCGTCATCGCCTCGACCATCACCATGGGCAGGCCCTCGAACCGCGAGCTCAGCGCGTACACGGAGGCCTCGGTCAGCTCGCGCTCCAGGCGATCGGTGCGCCCGGGCAACGTCACGTGCTCGCGCAGCCCGTACTGCTTGATGAGCCCGCTCAGCTGGCCCTTGCGCGGCCCGGTGCCGAAGATGCGCAGCCGCCACTCCGGATGCTCCGCCACCACCTGCGCGAAGGCCGGGATCAGCAGGTCGAACCCCTTCTGCGGCACCAGCCGGCCGGCCGCGATCACGACGGGATTCACCTGCTGGGAACGTTCCTGGTCGACCTTGTGCACGGCGTTCGGGATCTGCACGATCGGCGTGGCGGGGAGCAGCCGCTGGTATTCGAGCCGGTTCGTCTGCGTCAGCACGGTGATCGCGTCGAAGCGGCCGTAGTGGCGGGCGATCTCCCTGCGGATGGTGTCGGGGTAGGCCGACAGGTTCATGTGCTCCTGGGCGACCCTGATGACGCTCTTGGGGGTACGGCGGGCGGAGATCAGGTTCAGCGCCGGCCGGGTGGTGATCAGGATGCCGTCGCGCAGCTTGGCGCAGTAGTCCATCGCCGCCCACTCCACCCGCTCGGTGAAGTAGTCGGCCGCGAACTCCCCGCGGGGCACGACCTTGCCGCGTACCCGGCGCCAGGCCCGCCGCCCGATCGAGTCGGGCCGGCGCCCACCACGCTGGTCCACCAGCGTGGTGATCGTGATCCGCGGGTCCAGCGCGAACTGCGGCGTGTCGCGCCGCCGTACCACGCTGACCAGCTCCACCTCGTGCCCCGCCGCGGCCATCGCGTTCGCCTGGTTGACGACCGTGCGAATGGTTCCGCCCATGCCGTACGCGTGCAGCATGAGATAGCGGATCTTCACGAGAGGTACCCCCAGGTGCGGGAGATCGGCTTCAACGCCTCGGGGATCTCGTGCTCGGCCGGCAGTTCGCGGGCGGGCTGCACGGTGCCGGTGCGGATCTTGTCGCGCCAGTCGCCGAGCCCCTTCTGGATCACAGTCTGCTTGCCGTACGAGAGCATCTCCGGCTCCCACTCCAGGTCCAGGAACGCGCAGATCTCGCGGGTGACGCGCTCCGGCTCGGCGCTGAGCTCCTCGTACTTGACGGTCAGGCCCGGCAGCGCCTTCCTGGCCCGCTGCACGGCCTTCATGTACCGCAGCGCGTCCAGCGCGGCCTCGTCGGCAGTGCGCTTGTCGGGGCTGGCCTCGTGCCAGGACGTGGCGATCGAGGCGGGGTGGCGCAGCAGGAAGATGAAGCGGGCGTCGGGCCAGCAGGTCGCGATGCGCTGGTAGGCGAAGGCGTTCGCGGGTGTCTTGTCCACGATGTACCGCTTGCCGCTGCGGACCAGTTCCCGGTGCAGGACCCGGTCCCACAGCAGATGCTCCAGATCGGCCTGGTTGTGGCCGAGCGCCGCCATCGCCTTCGACGCCAGGTTCGTCTCGAAACTCACCTTCAGGCGTCGTACGTGCAGCTCATGGGGAGCATGCAGGGCCGAATGGGCGTTCAGTATCGACCGCAGGAGCGTCGAGCCGGACCGCACGGGGGACAGGAGGAACACGGGGGCTTCGAGCAGCCGGTCGGTCAGCGGATCCGCGGGCGGTCTGACCTCAGGACCGGGAGGGGCCGAAGGCTCTTTCCCGGCCCGTTCGATCTGGAATCCGGTGAACCTGACCAGCGCTTTGTTCACCTTACGCTGCCAGTTCATGCCGAGCGAGACTACCGTCAGTTCCTGGTAATTGTCTGGCAACCCGAGGGCCAGCCGGTCGCCTCGCTCAGGGGATGGACGTCACTGGCCGGCCAGGCCGGTGTGGGCGACGCCGCGGACGATCTGCCGCTGGAACAGCACGAACACCACGAGCAGCGGCAGCCCGGCCAGCACGACGGACGCCATGATCTGCGCGTACCGCAGGCCGAAGGTGCCCTGCACGACGTTCGCCAGCCCCACCGGCAAGGTCATCGTGTTCGGGTCGGTGGAGACCAGGAACGGCCAGAGGAAGTTGTTCCACGTGGTGATGAACGTGAAGATCGACACTGCGGCGAGCACGGGCCGCGACAGCGGCAGCACGATCGTGAAGAACACCCGCCACCGTCCCGCGCCGTCCACGAACGCGGCCTGCTCCAGCTCCGGCGGCACGTCCTGGAAGAACTTGTACAGGACGTAGACGATCAGCGGCGCGGCCACCTGCGGCAGGATGATGGCCCACCAGGTGTCGACGAGCCCGAGCGCGACCATCTCCGCGAACAGCGGCGCGATCAGCACCTGCGGCGGCACCATGATCCCGGCCAGGATGATCGCCAGCAGCGCCCGCTGGCCGCGGAACTGCGTGCGCGCGAACCCGTACGCCGCCATCGCGGAGAGCAACACGGTCAGGAACGTGGTGATCACCGCGGTGATCGTGGAGTTGATCGCCCACTTGACGATGCCGCCGGTGCCCAGGACCAGCTGGTACGAGTCCAGCGTGATCTCGCTGCCGATCCACTCCAGCGGGATCTTCGTGGTCTCGGACTCGGGCTTGAGCGAGGTGGCCACGGCCCAGGCGATGGGCGCCAGCCAGAGGATCGCCAACGCCAGCGCCACCACCAGCAGGATGAGCTGGCTGATGCTGAACCGCTTGGTCATGACGAACCCTCCGCGCGCTTGCGGAACAGCCGCAGCTGTGCCAAGGAGACGATGACGATGATGGCGAACAGGATGTACGACACGGCCGAGGCGTAACCGATGCGGTAACCGGTGAAGCCCATGTCGTAGGCGTACTCGATGATCGGCCGGGTCGAGTCCTCCGGGCCGCCGCCCGTCATGAGATAGATCTGGTCGAAGACCTTGAGTGAGGCCAGCAGCTGCAGCACCACGATGAGCGCTGTCGTGCGGCCGAGCAGCGGCAGGGTGATGGAGCGCAGCTTGTCCCAGGCCGAGGCGCCGTCGATGGCGGCGGCCTCGTACAGGTGCTGCGGGATGGACTGAAGAGCGGCCAGGTAGAGCAGGAAGTTGAAGCCGACCGTCCACCAGACCGTGGTCAGCACCACCGAGAACATGGCCGTCGACGGGTCGGTCAGCCAGGTGAAGTCGGTGCCGAGCGTGCCGTTGATCAGGCCGTAGTCGGGCGGGTAGATCATCTGCAGCCAGAGGATCGACACCACGGCCGACGGCAGCAGGAACGGCCCGAAGAACGACAGCCGCCACAGCCACTGCACGAACCGCAGATGGTGCACCAGCAACGCGAACCCGAGGCCGAGCAGCACCAGCGGGACCGTGCTCAGCACGGTGAAGACCACCGTGTTCCAGAGCGAGCGCCACATGCGCGGGTCGGCGAACGCCTCGGCGTAGTTGTCGAACCCGACCATGTTGTCGTTGGTGCCGGCGATGTTGACGCTCGACATGCTCATCCGCAGGCCGAGTATGGTCGGCCAGACCAGGAAGACCACGTAGATGACCAGGAAGGGCGCGACGAACAGCAGCCCGTGCTGGGTCCAGCCGCGCCGGACCTTGGCCTCGGTGGCGGCGGGGGTGGCGGCGGCGGGGGCGGCGACGGTGGTGGTCATCATCGCTCCTGCTCGGGGAAGGGGTTCGGGGCCGACAGGAGCCGGTTCAGCGAGGCCTTGGCCGCGGCCAGGCCCTCTTCAGGCGTGCGCTCACCGCTGATCACCGGGGAGAACGCCTCCCCGATCTCGATCCACATCCTGGACGCCGACCCGGCGAACCACACCTGGGGATCGAGCGCGACCTCGGTGATGACGGAGCGGTACTCCGACTGGGGCTGCAGCGCGAGGTAGTCGGGCTCCTCGAGGGCGGGCAGGTACGCGGGCACGTGCCCGGCGACCGCCCAGTCCGCGCTGTTCTTGACGAGGTAGGCGATGAATTGGTACGTGGCCCGCTCGACCTCGGGATCACGGTTGCGCTGGTGCGGCAGGACGAACGAGTGGCAGTCGGCCTGCGCCGCGCCGGTGCCGAAGACGCTGGGGAAACGGGTCATGCTGAACGGCGTCTTGCGTTCCTTGAGCCCGGTCGTCTCCCAGTCGCCGTTCCACAGGAACGCGGACTGGCCGTTGGTGAAGCTGGCGACGGAGGCGCCGTAGTCGGTGCGCGGATCGCACAGCCCTTCCTGCCCGAGCTGGGCCATGAGCCGCAGCGCCTGCAGTGCCTTCTGGTCGTCGATGGCGATCGTGGTGCCGTCGTCCGACAGCAGGGTGCCGCCGCTTTGCGGGTAGAGCGAATACCACACCCGCCAAGGGCCGACCGTGCCCAGGCCGAGCGCGTCGAACACCAGCGGCGGCTTGCCGCCCAGCGCCTCCTTGGCCTTGCGGAGCATGGCCAGCAGCTCGTCCTGGTTCCGGGTGGGCAGGAGCTTGCCGTCCGAGCCGAGCAGTCCCGCCTTGCCGCAGATGTCGGTGTTGTAGTACTGCACCATCGGGTGGGCGTCGAACGGGATCGCGTACAACACACCGTCGAGGTGGGCCCGCTCCCAGATGGGCGGGCTGAAGTCGGCGGCCCGCAGCCCGACCTCCTCCAGCAGCTTGACGTTGATGGGGTCGAGGATGGCGCCGGCGCCGATCCCGGCCAGCCGGGCCAGGTGGAAGGTGGCCAGGTCGGGAGAGCGGCCGCCGGCGCCGGCCATGGCGATCTTGGTGTAGTAGGGCTCGCCCCAGGCGAGCACGTTCTCTTCAACGAAGATGTTCGGATTGTCCTTGGCGAACGCCGTGACCATCTTGTTCATGATGATGCCGTCGCTCGCACCGAGGAAGTGCCAGTACTGGACGCGGTTCTGGGCGGAGCCGAGCCCTACCGGAATGGCGCAACCGGCGGCCGTGGCGCCGGCGAGCGCCAGGCTGCCGCCGAGGAGGCTCCGGCGGGTGATTTTGGGGGGTTCTTGCACGGTTGCCTCGATGTTTCGTCGGGGTTACCCGAGTGTTAGCGGTAACAACAGGGATGTCAAGGCCCTGATCGCAACTGGTTTTCGTGATCGCACGACCTTGACCAGCCGCGCTGATAACGCTAACAATTCTGAGCGAAGTAACGCCCGCGAAACAGGAGCCACCTTCGTGCATCAGGCCAAACTCACGATCGATCCCGCGTTCAAGGTCGCTCCGGTACGCCGGCGTACGTTCGGCACGTTCGTCGAGCACCTCGGGCGCTGCGTCTACACCGGCATCTACGAGCCGGGGCACCCGGCGGCCGACGAGGACGGCTTCCGCCGCGACGTGCTGGACCTGACCAGAGAGCTGGGCGTCTCCACGGTCCGCTATCCGGGCGGCAACTTCGTCTCCGGCTACCGCTGGGAGGACGGCATCGGGCCCAAGGACCAGCGCCCGCGCCGGCTCGACCTGGCCTGGCACAGCACCGAGACGAACGAGGTCGGCGTCGACGAGTTCATGCGCTGGTGCCGCAAGGCCGGCGTCGAGCCGATGATGGCGATCAACCTCGGCACCCGCGGCATCGAGGCGGCGCTCGACCTGCTCGAATACTGCAACCACCCGTCCGGCACCGCCTTGTCCGACCTGCGGATCGCGAACGGCGCCAAGGAGCCGCACGGGATCAGGATGTGGTGCCTGGGCAACGAGATGGACGGCCCCTGGCAGACCGGGCACAAGACGGCCCGCGAGTACGGCAGGCTCGCCGCCGAGACCGCCCGCGCCATGCGCATGGTGGAGCGGGACCTGGAGCTGGTGGCCTGCGGCAGCTCCAGCTCCGGCATGCCGACCTTCGGCGCCTGGGAGGCGGAGGTGCTGGAGGAGACGTATGACCTGGTGGACTACATCTCCTGCCACGCCTACTACGAGGAGAAGGACGGCGACCTCGGCAGCTTCCTGGCCTGCTCGACCAACATGGAGTACTTCATCCGCTCGGTCGTGGCCACCGCCGACCACGTCGGCGCCCGGCTCAAGTCACGCAAGCGCATCGACATCTCCTTCGACGAATGGAACGTCTGGTACCTGTCGCGCTTCGAGAACGCCGAGCCGCCCGCCGACTGGCCGGTCGCGCCGCCGCTGCTGGAGGACCACTACCACCTGGCCGACGCGGTCGCCTTCGGCGGCCTGCTCATCACGCTGCTGCGCAACAGCGACCGGGTGACCGCCGCCTCGCTGGCGCAGCTGGTGAACGTGATCGCGCCGATCATGACCGAGCCAGGCGGGCGGGCGTGGAAGCAGACCACGTTCCATCCGTTCGCCCAGGCCTCCAGGCTCGCGGCGGGCGACGTGCTGCGGGTCGAGCCGGTGTCGCCGCTGTACGAGACGGCCGAGTACGGCGAGGTGCCGCTCCTGCACGCGGTGGCCACGCACTCCGGCGAGGGCACGACCGTGTTCGCGGTCAACCGCTCCACCGACGGGCCGCTGTCCCTGGAGATCGACGCGCGGGCCCTCGGCGGGAGGCGGATCGTCGAGGCCACCACGCTGACGGACGCCGACGTCTACGCCCGCAACACGGCCGACGACCCGGACCGCGTCGCGCCCCGGCCGAACGCGGACGTCGAGCACGACCCGATGCGGGTCCTGCTGCCGCCGGTCTCCTGGAACGTGATCAGGCTCGGCTAGCGGTGCTCTCGCGGACGATGAGCTCCGGCTCCACCAGCCGGCGGGCGTCGGACTCGGCGCCCGCCATCCGGTCCAGCAGCAGGTGGAAGGCGTGCCGGCCGACCTCATGGAAGTCCTGCCGCACGGTCGTCAGCGGCGGCCAGAAGTACGCGGCCTCGGGAATGTCGTCGAACCCGGCCACGCTCACGTCCTCGGGGACGCGCCGCCCCGCCTCGCGCAGCGCACGCAGCACACCGAGCGCCATCTGGTCGTTGGCCACGAACACGGCGGTGACTTCGGGGTTGCGGGCGAGGTCGCGGCCGAGCTGATAGCCGGAGCGCGCGCTCCAGTCGCCGCGCAGGATCTCGGGCACCGGCCGGTCGGCGGCCTCGAGCACGCCGCGCCAGCCTTCGATGCGGCCGTTGGCGTCGAGCCAGTCCGCGGGCCCCGCCACGTGCCAGACCGTCTCGTGGCCGAGGCTGAGCAGATGCCTGGTCACGCGGACGGCGCCGGCCCTCTGGTCCACCTTGGCGACGGGCACCGGGATGTCGTCGCCCGCGTCCACCGCGACCACCGGCATCTCGGGCGGCAGATGGCGCAGGCCGTCGGCCGCCGACTCGTGCGGGGCCACGATGATGATGCCGTCGACGGCCTGGGCGCGCAGCCGCTCCACGCCTTCCTCCATCGACCTGCGGTTGAGCGAGCTCAGGCTGGCGATGCTGACGTTGTAGCCGGCGTGCCTGGCGGCCTGCTCGATGCAGTAGAGCGTGGATGCGGGACCGTAGAGCGTGGTGTCGATGCTGACCACGCCGAGCACGCCGGAGCGGCCGGTGACGAGCTGGCGGGCGGCCTGGTTGGGGCGGTAGTCGAGCTCCTTGACGGCGGCCAGCACGCGGGCCCGGGTCTCGGCCCTGACCCGTTCGGGCGCGTTGAGCACGCGCGAGACGGTCATCGTGGAGACGCCGGCGAGCACGGCGACGTCCATGAGCACCGCAGGCCTGCCGTTCTTGGATTTGACCACGGCTCACCCCCTCGGCGGTAACGCTAACAGGCCGAAGGGGCGAGCGCGCGATCATATTTTCCGGCGGGACCTCATGCGGGGCGGATGGACCACTGCTGGCAGTTGTTGTTCAGCCAGCTCCAGAGGCGCACGTCAGTCCCGTCGGCGGTGCCGCAGTCGGCCACGTCGGCGACCTTGCCGGTGGCGGCGTTCACCAGGCGGACCCAGCCGCCGGTGGCGGTGTAGACGAGCCTGAAGCGCTGGCAGGTGTTGTTGAGCCAGCTCCACTGGCGGATGTCGGTGCCGTCGGCGGAGGCGCAGTTGGCCACGTCGGCGACCTTGCCGGTGGCCACGTTCACCAGGCGGCTGGTGTCGTCGGCCTGGTCCTCGATGCGCCAGCGCTGGTTGGCGCCGCCGTTGCAGGTCCACTGCTGGATGTTCGCGCCGTCGGCCGTCGCGCCGCCCGCGACCTCCAGGCACTTGCCGCTGTTCCGGTTGACCAGCGTGTACGCCGCCGGCGTCGCCGCGGTCTCTCCGGCGGGTGCCGGGAGGCTCGTGCCGGTGGCGACGGGGGTGCCGAAGTTCGGCGTGCCGTCGGAGTTCCAGGTGAACCGCTGGGCGCGGGTCGTGCGGTTGTTGTCGCAGCCGCCGCCGGAGGAGCTGTTGGCGTGGTAGACGATCCAGCTCTCGCTGCCGTTGGGGGAGGTGAAGAACCCGTTGTGGCCGGGGCCGTACACGGTGCCCGACCGCTGGAACACCGGCGTCGCCTTCTTCACCCACGAGGAGGCGCTGAGCGGGTCGCCGCCGTTGTAGGTGAGCTGGCCCAGCTTGTAGTCAGGTCCCCAGCAGGCGCTCGCCGAGTAGATCACGAAAGTCCGCCCGCCGCGCTGCAACGCCACCGGCGCCTCGTTCACCGTGCCGCCCTGGGTCTCCCAGCTGTGGGTGGGGCTGGAGATCCGGCTGAAGGTGCTGCTGCTGAGCGTGTACGGATTGCTCATCGGCGCGATCACCAGGCTCTGCGTGCTCCCGGCGATGAACCCGCTGCCGAGCAGGTAGAGCGAGCCGTTCAAGGTCATGGGGCTGGCGTCGATGAGCCAGCCGCCGGTGCTGAGGTTGGAGCCGGTGAGCATGTTCCGGTACGTGTACGGCCCGAGCGGGTCGCTGCCCGCGCTCTCCAGCACATGCGTCCGCTGGCTGTCACAGCAGGCGGCGCCGACCGCTCCCGCCGAGTAGTAGATGTACCAGCGGCCGTTGAACATGTGCATTTCCGGCGCCCAGAAATTGGTCCCCCGGGAGGCGGTGGTGTCCTGCCAGACCTGGACGCTGGGGGCGGTGGGCAGGCCCTGGAGGGTGGGGGACTTGCGGATGACCAGCGTGTTCGTGAACGTCGTGTTGATCAGGTAGTAGTTGCCGTCGTAATACGTCAGCCAGGGGTCGGCGCCCTTCTGGGACTTGAGCGGGTTGGTGTAAGACGTGGCTGCCGAGGCGGGTCCCGTGCCGGGGACCAGGGCTAAGAGCAGGAGGGCCAGGGCGGCCAGGACTCTACTGATCATGGGCAGGCTCCCTTGGTAGCGCTAACATTGCACGGTCTCGCCCACTCGCTGTCAATGGCCCCTGAAACTTTCACCTCACGGCGTCGTCGCCCGCGAGCATCGTTTCCCGTACGACACACTGCTCCGTATTGGGCAAACTCGTCCCATGCACAACGGACGGTTCTTCACCATCGTCGGCGGGATCTTCGGTCTCATCGGGCTGGTGCTGCTCTGCGTCGGCATGGCGCTGGCCGCCTCTACCGCGAGCTTCCTGGCCTCGGCCGACCAGACCGAGGGCACCGTGGCCGAGTTGACCGCACGGACCACCACGTCACGGAATTCCGACGGCCATACCCGCAGGAGCACGTCGTGGTACCCGACCGTGGAGTTCACCGTCGACGGCAGGCGCTACTCGTTCCAGAGCTCCACTGGCAGCAACCCACCGTCCTACAAGAAAGGCGAAGGCGTACCTGTCGCCTACGACCCGGACGATCCGTCCAACGCGCAGATTGCGTCGTTCTGGTCGGCGTTCCTCGCTCCGCTGATCGTCGGTGGACTCGGCGTGGTGTTCACGCCGATCGGTGCGGTCTTGTTCGTCAAGGGACGACGGAGCACTCGGCAGCGAACCTGGCTACGGGAGCAGGGCCAGGAGGTGTGGGCGGAGATCGAGCATGTGGGACGCGACTTCACCGTGCGGGTGAACAACCGGCACCCCTACGTCGTCCATGCGACGTGGCAGGATGAGCGGACGGGCCGGACATACACCGCAGCCAGTGACCACCTTCGCTACGACCCGGGCCCTCGCCTGCAGGGTCAGACCCGCGTTCGCGTGCTGTACGACCCTGCCGACCCGGACCGGAACCTGGTCGACCTCGGCGCGCCGTCATCCCATTCCTGAGACTCTCGTTGGAGGCGGCGTGCCGAAGCTCGTTCCGCGGTCGTACCGCATGGTCGCGATCGCCGATCGGGACCGCATCCGGGCGATCAGGGCTGACGGCGCAGGCGGGCGCGGTAGTCGCGGGGCGGGAGCCCGTACTCGCGTTTGAAGGCGCGGCTGAAGTGGAATGGGCTGACGAACCCCGACGCCGCCGCCACCTGCCCGACGTCCAGGTCGGTCACCTCCAGCAGCCCGGCCGCGTGACGTACCCGCGCCTGCCGAACTGCCTGCATCGGGGTGCGGCCGGTCTCGGCCGTGAACAGGTGGGCGAGCCGGGACGGCGAGAGCGCGACTGCACGCGCGAGTGAGGCGACCGAGTGCGGGGCTCCCGGCTCGGCGGCAATGATCGCCAGGACGCGCCGCACCCGTTCGTCTCCTTCGTCGGACTGCCGCGCCCCCTCGGGCCGCGCCGATGCGGTGGCCAGCACCAGTGCCTCCTCGACAGCGCCCAGCACCAGTTCCCGCGCCGGGCCACCCATGACGACCGCAGGCATCGGCTCGCCACCACGCCCTACCGCCTGCTCGGCACCATGCCCAGGTGCCGGCACTATAACGGCCTGTTCGGCGCTCCTGTCAGGCGGGGCGGGGCCGGACATGCCCCGGGACGGGCTCGGCGGCACCCACCTGGCGTCCCGGAGCGCTCGCCCGAAGGCCATGTCCATCCGTTCGTGCAGCTCCCCCGGCACCCGCGGGACGACGTGACACCCACCGCCCCGCCCGTACGGGGCCAGCCACGCCGGCCACGACGGGCGCGGCTGGAAGTGCACCCACCAGAATCGCCACCGCGACGCCCCGGGCGCCACCCTGTAGTGCTGCCCTACCCCGGAGCCCAGCACCACCAGGTCCCCTGCCCGCGCCTCGAACGGCGCCCCGCCCTGCGCGACCAGCCCCGCGCCCGCCTGCGTCCACATCAGCAGCCAGCTGGGCGACCCCGCCGGCCGCCGCGTGTCGTACCCAGGAAGCTTGTCGTAGTGGCCCACGATCATCAGCTCGGCAGCAGGAACGGACATGTCCTCAGCAATCACAGGCATACCGATACCCGATCCTGGTCCGTAGCGTGAGATACATGCGGATCGACGATTTCCACAAACAGGGGTACATGCTGGTGCCCGGCCTTCTCGCCCCAGAAGAGGTGGCCGAGCTGCGCGAGGAGTTCATGGCGATACACGCCGGAGGGCCTATCCCGGGTCACTTCGCCCCTCAGCCGCAGGAGCCCGGCCGGCCGTACGACATCCTGCGCGAATACCCGCGCATCATGCATCCCCACGAGGTGAACGACCTCGCCCTGCGCTATCTGCTCGACGCGCGCATCGCCGCGATACTCCGCGACATACTCGGCGAGGAGCCGATAGCAGCCCAGAGCATGTTCTACTACAAGCCGCCGGGTGCCAGGGGCCAGGCGCTGCACCAGGACAACTTCTACCTCCGCGTCGAGCCGGGCACCTGCGTGGCCGCGTGGGTGGCGCTCGACCGCGTCGACCGGGCGAACGGCGGCCTGGAGGTCGTGCCGGGCACGCACCTGATGGACCTGTTCTGCCCGGAGGAGGCCGACCAGGACGTCTCGTTCACCAGGGAGTACGTGCCGCCGCCGCCCGGCCTGAAGAAGGTGCCCGTCGACATGGACCCCGGGGACGTGCTGTTCTTCAACGGCAGCCTGGTCCACGGCTCGGAGCCGAACAGCACGACCGACCGCTTCCGGCGCAGCTTCATCTGCCACTACGCCGGCCGCTCGGCGGAGCGCATCGCCGAGTACTACCCGACGCTCACCATGTCCGGCGAGCGTATCCAGCTGGAGCGCGCCGTGGGCGGCGGCCCCTGCGGCACCGAGGTCACCGGACCGCACTAACCCTTAGCCGCCGGAAATATCGGATTCGGCGTCCTCGGGCACCACGCAGTCCCACGGGTCGTCCAGCCATCCGTCGGGAAGAAGCACTTTGGACCGCTCACCCGACTTGCCGCGAGGCGTGTCGGTGTTCGAAGGCCACGGCTGGTCGTGCTCCAGCTTCGCCAGCCCCTCGCGCAGCCCGTCGAGCGACTCCGCCGTGGCCAGCTCCCGCCGCAACTCGCTGCCGACCGTGAACCCCTTCAGATACCAGCCGACGTGCTTGCGGAAGTCGGCCACCGCGTACCGCTCGACGTCGAAACACTCGGCCAGCCCCTCGGCGTGCCTGGCCATCACCTCGGCCACCTCGCCGAGCGTCGGCCGGGTCCGCTCGGGGCTGCCGTTGAACGCGTTCTCCAGGTCCTTGAACAACCACGGCCGCCCCAGGCAGCCGCGTCCGACCACCACGCCGTCGCACCCGGTCCGTGCCACCATCCGCAGCGCGTCGTCGGCGCACCAGATGTCGCCATTGCCCAGCACGGGGATCTCCGGCACGGCGTCCTTCAGCCGGGCGATGGCCTCCCAGTCGGCGACCCCGCCGTAGTGCTGCCTGGCCGTACGGGCGTGTAACGCGACCGCCGCGATCCCCTCCTCGACGGCGATCCGCCCCGCGTCCAGATACGTCAGGTGATCGTCGTCGATCCCCTTGCGCATCTTCATCGTCACGGGCAACGACCCCGCGTTGGCGACCGCCTCCCGCAGGATCCTCCGCAGCAGATTCCGTTTGTACGGCAGCGCGGACCCGCCCCCACGCCTGGTCACCTTGGGCACGGGGCACCCGAAGTTGAGATCGACGTGATCGGCCAGGTCCTCCTCGGCGATCATTTTGACCGCCCGCCCCACGACGCCGGGGTCCACCCCGTACAGCTGGATGCTCCTGGGCTGCTCGGACTCGGCGAACCTGATCATCCTGAGCGTCTTGGGATTGCGCTCCACCAGCGCCCGCGTCGTGATCATCTCGCACACGAACAGCCCGGCGCCCTGCTCCCTGCACAACACGCGGAACGGCGCGTTCGTGATGCCCGCCATCGGCGCCAGCACCACCGGCGGCCAAACCCCAATCGGCCCAATCTTCACCAGATTTCTCCGGGGATGCTCCGGCCCTCAGGCCCGGGAGGAATCGGACTCCTGCGCAGCAGGCCAAGGATAGCCTGATCGCCATCAAGGCAATCAGGCGTCCGGCCACGACGAACGCTCAAAATTGTCGTACCTCCTCGGTAAATTGTACGATCATGAGTGCGGCAGCGAAGTCGGGCGAGGGCGCCGGGCACACCCGGTACACCTACCGGCTTCGCGTGTCGCGCACGGCAAGCCGCGCCTTGCTGGGTGAGTGGGATCGCTGCCGTTGGGTGTGGAACCAGTGCGTTGCCACGTCGAAGACGGTGTACCTGCGCAATAAGGCCCATCCCGACGACAGGCAGACGTGTGGTCCGGCCCAGCTCGACAAGATGCTGACCGGGTGGCGGGCTGAGCACGCATGGCTTGCGGCGGGGGCGTCGGTGCCGCAGCAGCAGATCATCCGCGACTTCGCCAGGTCCCGCGCCAAGGCAGTCAAGGACATCACCGGCCGGCTGCCCGTCCGGCAGCGGGCCGGGATGCCCCGCTTCAAGAAGAAGGACCTGGCCGACCCGAGCCTGAACTACACGCGGCGCGGCTTCCGCCTCAAGGACAGACGCCTGCACCTGGCCGGGAACATCATCCTGACCGTGGTGTGGTCCCGCGACCTGCCCGCCGACCCGTCCAGCGTGCGTGTTTACCGGGACAGCCTCGGCCACTGGTATTGCTCGTTCGTCGTCCCCGCCCAGGCCGAGCCGCTGCCCGCCACCGGGCAGGCGATAGGCATCGACTGGGGCGTGACAGAGGTCGCCACCACCACCAGCGACGACCATGACCTGCCGCACGCCGAGTACGGCAAGCAGGCCGCGAAGAAGCTGGCCCGCTACGACCGGATGATGGCCCGCCGAAAACCCGCCCCGGGACAGCCGGGCTCGAAGGGCTACCGCACGGCGAAGAAGCTGCGCGCCAAGCAGTACAAGAAGATCGCCCGCCAGCGCCAGGACACCGGTCACAAGTGGGCCAAGAAGGTCGTCCGCGACCATGACGTGATCGCGGCAGAGGACTTCCGCCCGAAGTTCCTGGCCAAGTCCAGCATGGCGCGTAAGGCCGCCGACGCGGCCATCGGTGCGACCAAGCGCGCCCTGGTCGAGATGGCCGGCAAGCACCGCCGTGACCTGCGGCTCGTCAGCCCCGCTCATACCACCATGGACTGCGCACGGTGCGGAGCGAGAACCAAGCACGCACTACCTCTTTCCGAACGTACCTACACCTGCGCCGTGTGCGGAGCCGTCTCCCCGAGAGACAAGAACTCCGCACGCGTGATGCTGGTCCGGGCTGGTCTGAACCCGGCTGGTGCTGATCGCATAAGACCCGACTGTCCGCTGGACCGTCAGGCAGCGTGAGCCAGGAATCCCCCGCCTTCTTCAGGCGGGGGAGCAGTCAATTCCTCAGTTGTAGCGCAGGTCCGGTCGCGAGCGGTATTCGCGGATAGGGTGAGAAGCAGCATCTTCGGCGGATGGGGGATGGATGCTTCTTCGCATGCGCATCGCACTGCCCGACAGGCCGGGTTCGCTGGCGCAGGTCACCAAGGTCCTGGGAGTGGCGGGGGCCGACATCACCCAGGTGATCGTCCTCGACCGGGGCGCGGGTGTGGCCGTGGACGACATCACGGTCTTCTGCCCGGACGGCACGCCCAGGCAGGCCCTGGTCAAGAGCCTGGAGGGGGTCGACGGTGTGCGGGTCGAGGGCATCTGGACCACGCGGGAAGCGCCCGGCACCTATCCGGAGCTGGAGATACTCAAATACATCACGACGGCGGGCGACCGGGCCCTGACCACGCTCGTCGACTCGCTCCCCGTGCTGTTCAGCGCCGACTGGGCCGCGACGACCGCCGAGAACCGCGTGCTCTACGCCAGCTGGCGCGCCCCGCAGGAGCTCGCGATCCCGGACACCGTGCCCACGCGCCCGACGGCCATGACGCTCGACGAGGGCCTGCACGTCATCCACGCCCCGCTCCCGCCGCTCGCCATCGCGCTCCTGCTGGCCCGCTCGGAAGGCCCGGCCTTCCACCGCCTCGAGGTCCACCGCCTCACCAGGATCCTGGAGATCTTCCTCAGCCTGCCCGCCACGGAGCGAAGCGTGGCCCGCCAACTGCGCAAGTAACCATCTGGCCGGAAAACCCGCTAGAGTTACTTGAGCAACGCGGAAGTGGCTCAGTGGTAGAGCATCACCTTGCCAAGGTGAGGGTCGCGGGTTCGAATCCCGTCTTCCGCTCGGAGACATGGCCCGGTGGCGTGGCCGAGAGGCGAGGCAGCGGCCTGCAAAGCCGTCCACACGGGTTCAAATCCCGTCGCCACCTCACAAGGACGATTAGCTCAGCGGGAGAGCGCTTCCCTGACACGGAAGAGGTCACTGGTTCAATCCCAGTATCGTCCACCACACTGCAGTCAGCCCCAGATCACGGCACCGGCCGGGAGTCTGGGGCTGTTTGTTGTTCCTGGTTGATCGCCGTTACAACGGCTGTTCCAGCCAATGCCGCATGGGCGCGAGACCTGAGGCTCCGAAGAAGGCCAACGCAGGCCTGTTGAAGTCCCACACGTCGGTGAGAAGGCTTGTACAGCCCGCGTCCTTGCCGGCCACACGAACTGACTCCACCAAGGCGGCACCCACTCCAGTACGTGCTACGGCAGGGTCTATGGCGATGTGTTCCAAGAAGACAAAACTCCGGGGGTGCGTCAGCACGTCCCCTGGGCGCTGGTGAATGGTCGCCGTGACATAGCCGACAGGACCTTCCGATGAGTCTGCGACGAATGCAAGAGCGTTCTCGCGTGCCAGGAAGGAGCCGAAGAGGGACACCAACTCTTCAGCCGACGAGGGCGGATGGAAGACATCAGGTCGCTCATTGACGTGGAGGGCATGGACGAAGTCGTTGAGCCGCGCCAACGTGGCCGCGTCTTCTGGCGTCGCAGGGCGGACCTCTATTGCTCTTTTCATGGGGAGATAGTGGCCTTGATCCGCGCTCCGCACCACCGGGATATCAGCTCCTTGATGCCCCGCGCACAAAGTGGGGAACGGAGTCAGCGGGTGAGGGGGAGGGGGCCCTTGTCGGGGGTGAAGAGCTGGTCGTCCAGGTGGTCGACGGCGTAGTCGATGGCGCCGACCACCACGCACTCGTCCCCCAGCGTGGAGGCGCGTACCTCCGGCATGCGCATGCACACTCGCTCCAGCCGCTCCCGCAGCCGGTCGAGCAGCACGTCCGACGACCGTGAGAATCCGCCCCCCAGGACCACCATCTGCGGGTCCAGGATGAGCACCATCGCGGCCGTGCCCACCGCGAGGTCGTCGACGTACCGTTCGACGGCCTCGACCGCGACCGGGTCGCCGTTCCTGGCGGCGGCCAGGGTGTAGCCGGCCGCGTCCTCGGGTGCGGTGCCTTCGGGCACGCACGCGCAGGTGTTGAGGTGCTCGGGCGCGTCGAACCAGCGGGCCTCGGGCAGCATGGAGATCTCGCCGGCCGCCGCGCCGAAGCCCCTGTGCACCTTCCCGCCGATGATCAGGCCGGCGCCCATACGCCGGCCGACGTGCAGGAACACCACGTCCCTGGCTCCGCGGGCGACGCCGCGGCGGGCTTCGGCCATGGCGGCCAGGCGGCTGTCGTTCTCGATGAGCACCTGGCAGGGGAACATCTCGCGCAGCTTGCCCGCCAGGTCCAGGTCCCGCCAGGCGGGCACGGCGGCCGAGTAGATGACGCGCCCCTCGACGTCGATCACGCCGATCGTGCCGACCGAGATGCTCCACAGGTCGGCGACCGTCGTACGGCTGAGCGCCAGGCACCCGCTGACCGCCCGCTCGATCGCCGCCAGCCGCTCGTCGAGCGGGGCGTCGGGCAGGACCGGCTGCCGGGTCTCGGCGAGGATCTCGCCGTCGAGGTCGGACAGGGCGGCGCGGATGTTGTGACCTCCTATGTCGACGCCCACCAGGTAGCCGCCGTCGGCGCGGAAACGGTAGCGGCGGGCGGGCCGGCCCATCGTGCCCGGGCTCGGCGGCACCTCCTCCACCCAGCCCAAGGACATGAGCTCGTCGGTGACCTCCTTCATCGACGGCCGCGACAGGCCGGTGCGCTCGGCCAGCGCCGACAGGGTGAGCGGGCCCGCCCTGCGTAGTGCCCGGATGGCGCTCAGGGAGTTGAGCTGCCGCAGCCGTGACAGGTCGCCGCCGCGTAGGTCCGCCATCCGCCGTCCTTAATGTAGCTCTCCTCTGTAACACGACATTATGCCAGCGCTTGATTGGTGTATACGGCCCGTTCTCGTGCAGGAATCGGCCGTTGACCCCTCCGCGAACCCGGTGCTACTAATGAAGGGCTCCTACGTAAGTTGAGAGGAATGAGGACTGATGTCGTTCGCGGACATCGGCGAGATCACGTGCGTTCCCGGCCGGGCGTGGGTGTTCGAGCACGGCTGGCAGTCGTGGAGCCCCACGGGCGCCTACGGCTTGGGAGACGCCCCGCCCCGGCCCGCCGACGAGACGATCCAGATCCTCTGCTACCGCCCAGAGACCCCGGTCCCGAACGGGGTGTTCCAGGGGGAGGGCTTGCTGGCGGTGGAGCCCGGCGACGGGTCCGTGGAGCTGTGGTCGGCGGCGGGCCCGCTCCACGTGCCCTCGATCAGGGCGCGAGAGGCGGAGCCCGGCCGTCTGGTGATCTCCGCCGACGGCCCGGTACGTCACCGCCGCGCCGAAGGGGGCCTGGCCCAAGCCCTGCGCGGCTGGGCGGACACCATGGCGCAGCCCAGGACGTTCCCCGCGGTCCCGCCCATGTGGTGCACCTGGTACGGCTACTGGGACAAGGTCACCGACGCCGACGTCATCGAGAACCTGGCACTCGCCTCCCGGCACGGGCTGCCCGCCGACATGTTCCTCATCGACGACGGCTACGAGGCCGAGATCGGCGACTGGCTGGAGGGGCGGCCCGGGTTCGGATCGCTGGAGCGGGCGGTGGACGCGATAACGGCGACGGGCCGGCGGGCCGGGATCTGGACCGCGCCGTTCCTGGTCGGGCACCGCAGCCGGGTCTTCCGCGAGCACCCGGAGTGGCTGGTCGACGGCGCCTACGCCGGCCGCATGTGGAACCAGGACCTGGCCGTGCTCGACGTCACCCACCCCGGCGCGGCCGAGCACCTGGTGAACGTCTTCCGCACGTTCCGCGCCATGGGGATCACCCACTTCAAGCTCGACTACCTGTACGCGGGGGCGCTGGCGGGCGGGCGGCACGAGGACCTCGACCCGATCGCCGCGTACCGGCGCGGGCTGGAGCTGATCCGCGAAGGCGGCGGCGCCGAGGCCACCTTGCACGGGTGCGGCGCGCCGATGTTGCCCAGCATCGGGCTGGTCGACATCATGCGGGTCAGCCCGGACATCGCGCCGACCCTGCTGCCCAGGTCAGGGGACATCAGCCAGCCGTCGCAGCTCGGGGCCCGGCTCACGGGGGCCGCCAGGGAGTTCCTGCACGCCCGGTGGTGGGTGAACGATCCCGACTGCATCATCCTGCGGCCCGAGGTCGAGTCCAGGGAGGAATGGGCGGCGCACATCGCCGGGACGGGCGGACTGCGCGGCGCCGGCGATCCGATCGCGGCGCTGGACGCGTGGGGCCTGGAGACGACCCGGCGCCTGATGGTCCCGACCGCCACGGACCCGTCATGACCGGCCGCACCGCCGCTGCCCGCCTCCCGTTGCGGGCCGTGCGCGGCCGGGGGAGGCGGCCGGGGAGCGGCTGGCACGCGTACCTGTTCATCGCCCCGAGCCTCTTAGGCGTGGTGGCGTTCCTGCTGCTCCCCATGGTGATCGTCCTCGTCCTGAGCCTGTTCGACTGGGAGCTGCTGTCCGCCCCCGAGTTCGCCGGCCTGGACAACTACCGACGCCTGGCCGCCGACGGTGAGACCTGGCACTCGCTGGTGGTCACGGCCGGCTATGTCCTGCTCTGCATCCCGCTCCAGACCGTCCTCGCCCTGGCCCTGGCCATGCTGCTCAACCAGCGGATCAAGGGCGTCAGGTTCTACCGCTCGCTCTTCGTCATCCCCTGGATGGCCACGCCGATCGTCCTCGCCCTCATCTGGAACTGGATCTTCGACCCGCGTGACGGCGCGATCAACAGTGCCCTGGCCCTCGTCGGCATCACGGGTCCCGACTGGCTGTCCGACCCGGCCTGGGCGCTGCCGGCCGTGGCGCTGGTCAGCGTCTGGCAGCACACCGGCTACAACATGCTGTTCTTCCTGGCCGGCCTCCAGGGCATCCCGCAAGAGCTGTACGACGCGGCCGCCACCGACGGCGCCACCTCCGCCCAGCGGTTCTGGCGGGTGACGTTGCCACTGCTCAACCCCACGATGTTCTTCGTCACGGTGACCAACCTCATCGGCGCTTTCCAGGTCTTCGACACGGTCTACGCGATGACGAACGGCGGGCCGAGCCGCAGCACCGAAGTGCTGAACTTCCGGATCTTCGAGACCGCGTTCAAGGAGTTCGACTTCGGCTACGCGGCCACGCTGTCCACCCTGCTGTTCGCGGTCATCTTCCTGGTGACAGTGGCGCAGGTCAGGTTCTTCGGCAAGCGCACCACCTACGACCTGAGCTGAGTGACCCATGACCAAACGCATCCTGGTGTACGCCGCGCTCGCGGCCGGCGCCTTCCTGTCGGTCTTCCCGTACCTGCTGGTGGTGCTGACCGCTGTCAAGACGCAGGCGCAGCTGAGCTCCACCCCGCCGTGGCTGCCCGGATGGCCGCCGACCACGGACAACCTGGCCAAGATGCTCGGCGGGGACTTCCCGCGTTACCTGCTCAACACGGCCGTGATGACGGCGCTGCTCACGGCGGGGCAGCTGGTGTTCACGACGTTCGCGGCCTACGCCTTCGCCCGGCTGCGGTTCACCGGCAGGGACGTCCTGTTCTGGCTGTACGTGGCCACGATGATGGTGCCGAGCGCCGTCACCATGATCCCGCTGTTCCTCATCATGCGGGAGCTGGACCTGGTCAACACGTGGTACGGCCTGCTCGCCCCGTACATCCTCGGCACCCCGTACGGGATCTTCCTCATGCGGCAGTTCTTCAAGAGCCTGCCCGCCGGGCTTGAGGAGGCCGCGCGGATCGACGGGGCCGGGCCGATGACGATCCTGCTGCGCGTCCTGCTGCCGCTGTGCCGGCCCGCGCTCGGCACGCTGGTGATCATCACGGTGATCTCGTCGTGGAACAGCTTCCTCTGGCCGCTGATCATCACCAGCGGCGACGACACCAGGGTGATCACCGTCGCGATCGCCACGCTCAAGGACGGCATCGGCGTCGACTACCACCTCATGATGGCCGGCAGCCTGATCGCGCTGGCGCCGATGGTGGCCGTCTTCATCTTCTTCCAGAAGCACATCGTCCGGTCTGTGGTCCTCACAGGCCTCAAGTAAGAAGAGGTCAGCGAATGTTGAAATCCCCCCGGATTCGCTGGGCCGGGGCGCTGCTCGGCGCCGCCCTGCTTACCGCTGGGCCCACCCTCACCGGCTGCTCGTCAGGAGAAGGAGGCGGGACGGACAAGGTCACGTTGACGTACCGGCTCTGGGACGACCAGCAGAAGGCCGGCTACGAGAAGGTCATGGCGGCCTTCGAGAAGGCCAACCCCGGCATCGACGTCACGATCGAGCTGCTGCCGTACGACCAGTACTGGACGAAGCTCACCGCCGACGTGGTCGCGGGCACCGCGCCGGACGTGTTCTGGATGACGCCCACCCAGTTCCCCGAGTTCGTCACCAAGGGCGTCCTGTCGCCGGTGCAGGCGGACACGTCGAAGTACCACCAGACCGTCGTCGGCTCCTTCACCTACGAAAGCAAGCTGTACGGCGTCCCCAAGGACTGGGGGATCGTCGGCCTGCTCTACAACAAGGACCTGTTCAAGCAGGCCGGCGTGGAAATGCCGGACAAGCTCACCTGGACGGCCGACGGCACCGGCACCCTGCTCGACACGGCACGCAAGCTCACCGTGGACGAGGCCGGCAAACACCCCGGCGAGGCGGGCTTCGACCCCGCCAAGGTCAAGACGTACGGCTTCGCCTCCTGGAACCACTACCAGACGCAGTGGATGAACTGGGTCAGCTCCAACGGCGGCAAGCTCGTCGACCAGCCCTTCGGCAAGTACGTCTTCAACGACCCGGCCTCGGTGCAGGCGCTGCAGTTCGGCGTGGACCTGGTGAACAAGCACCACGTGTCCCCGCCCGCCACCCAGACGAACCCGCCCACCGGCAAGGTCACCGACATGTTCAAGGCGGGGCAGATCGCGATGTTCCCCGCCAACAACGCGCTGCTGCCGTTCGTGGCCCCGGAGGCGACGTTCGAGGTGGGCGTCGCCCTCATGCCGGAGGGCCCGGCCGGCCGCTCGGTCAACCTCAACGGCCTGGCCGAGGCCGTCTACGCCAAGAGCGAGCACCCGCAGGAGGCCATGAAGCTGGCCGCATACCTCGGCACCGAGGAGCCGCAGAAGATCATGGCCGACGGCGGCTACGTCTTCCCCGCCCTCAACGGCCTCTCCCAGGGCTACGTCGACTACTGGAAGGCCAAGAAGATCGACGTTTCGCCGTTCGTCGAGGAGGCGGAGGGCTCGACCTTCCCGCTGCCGATCACCACCGGCTTCACGGGCTTCGAGACAAAGCTTAATCAGATCTTCAACGAGATGTACCTCGGCAAACTCTCTCCGCAAGAAGCCGCAGACCAGGCTGTCGCCGCAGGTAACGCCACCCTCGAGTAAGGACCCCCATGATCACCCGGCGTTCACTCTTCGCCGGGGGCGCGAGCCTGGGCATTTCCGCCGCACTGGGCACCCCACCCGTGCGCGCGGCTGCTCGCCGTGCCCCTCTCTCCGACCCCTTCCAACTCGGCGTCGCCTCGGGCGAGCCCACTCCCGACGGCGTCGTCCTGTGGACCCGGCTCGCCATGGACCCGATCGCCCTCGACGGCCTCGGTGGCATGCCGAGCCGCCCGATCGCGGTCCAGTGGGAACTCGCCAAGGACGAAAATTTCCGACATGTCGTACGCCGCGGCGCCGAAGTCGCCCGCCCTGACGCCGCCCACAGCGTGCACGTCGAGCTCGACGGCCTCGACCCGGGCGCCGAGTACTTCTACCGCTTCAAGGCCGGCAACGAGCTCAGCCCCGTCGGGCGCACCCTCACCGCCCCCGCCCCCGGCACGCGCGGCCGGCCGCTGAACCTGTCGTTCACCTCGTGCGCCGACTACCAGGCCGGCTGGTTCACCCCGTACCGCAGGATGGCCGAGGACCAGCCCGACCTGATCGCCTTCCTCGGCGACTACATCTACGAGTACGGCGACTACAAGTACCCGGTCCGCGACCAGGCCGGCGGCGAGTGCCTCGACCTGGCCGGCTACCGCCTGCGCCACGCCCAGCACAAGGCCGACCCCGAGTCGCAACTCGCCCACGCCATCGCGCCGTGGGTGGTGGTGTGGGACGACCACGACATCGAGAACGCCTGGGCCGGCGACGTGCCCGAGCAGCCGGACCCGCCGTTCCTCGCCCGGCGCGCCGCCGCCTTCCAGGCGTACTACGAGAACATGCCGCTGCGCCGTGCGCAGAAGCCGGACGGCGCGGCGCTCAAGCTCCACCGCAGCATCCGCTGGGGCGCCGTCGCCAACCTGCACCTGCTCGACACCCGCCAATACCGCGACCTGTACGCCTGCACCGGCAAGAGCGGCACCGTCGGCCCCGACTGCCTGGACCGCTTCGCGCCCAACAGGACACTGCTCGGCCGCGACCAGGAGGCGTGGCTGGACGGCGAGCTGAAAGGCTCGAGCGCCACCTGGGACCTGCTCGGCCAGCAGGTCTTCTTCATGGAGATGGACTGGGCCAACGGCCCCGGCAAGGGCTACTCGAACGAGGGCTGGGACGGCTACGTCGCCTCCCGCAACCGGCTGACCGCCGCCTTCGACGCCTACAAGCGCAACGCGGTCGTGCTCACCGGCGACGTGCACTCCCACTGGGCCGGCGAGATCAAACGCGACCACCAGGACCCCGAGTCCAAGTCCGTCGCCGTCGAGCTGGTCACCACCTCGGTGACGAGCGCGGGCAACGGCCTGGACGAATACCCCAACACGCAGATCCTGCTGGATGAGAACCCGCACGTGAAGTTCTTCAACGGCCGCCGTGGCTACGTCAGGACCAGGATCACCCCGCGGGAGATGACGGTGGACTTCCGCTCGCTGTCGCGCATCACCGAGCCCTACGCCCCGGCCTACACCTCCGGCTCGTTCGTCATCGAGCCCGGCAACCCCAGACTCAACTCCGCCTGACAGGACCACCATGCGCACCATCACGGCCGCCGCCGCGGCGGCCCTTGTCGCCCTGCCCTTCGTCCCGTTATCCAGCGCCGCCGAAGCCGTGTCCGGACTGCCGATGGGCTGGAGCAGCCGCTCGCTCGGCTGCTCGGTCTCCGAGGCGTCGGTACGGCAGGCCGCCGACGCCCTCGCCCCGCTCGCTCCGCTCGGCTACCGGTACGTCATCGTCGACGACTGCTGGCTCGCCCCGCAGCGCGCGTCCGGCGCCCTCGCCCCCGACCCGGCCCGCTTCCCCGGCGGCATCAAGGCGCTCGCCGACTACGTGCACGGCAAGGGCTTGAAACTCGGCCTCAGCCTGTCGGCCGGGACCAAGGCCTGCGCCGGCGGCGGCCCCGGCTCGTACAAGAGCGAGGCCGCCGACGCCGCCCAGGTCAAGGAGTGGGGCGTCGACTACGTCAAGTACGACTGGTGCAACATCCCCACGGCCGACTTCCCCGGCCGGAACGTGCAGCAGATCGCCCAGACCCTCTACCCGCCCATGCGCCAGGCCCTCGGCGGCGACGTCGTGTTCGCCATGAACAACGAGGACGGCAGCACCGTCCCGTGGCTCTGGGGCAAGGACGCGGGCGCCACCACCTGGCGCACGAACGTCTACAACCGGCCGATCGCCGACGCCTACGCGACCATGGTCGACATCTGGGAGTTCAACCAGCTCAGGGCCGAGTACGCGGGCCCGGGCAGCTGGGCCGACCCCGACCTCATCCAGGCCGGCCGCGGCGGGATGACCGACACCGAATACCGCACCCAGGTCACGCTCTGGGCCGTGGGCGCGGCGCCGCTCATCCTGCAGGCGGACCCGGCCAAGGCGCCACCGGCGATCGTCGCCAACCCCAAGGTGATCGCCGTCGACCAGGACACGCTCGGCGCACACGGCCGGCTCGTGAAGAGCGACGGCTGGTACCACGTGGTGTCCAAGCCACTGGCGGGCGGCGACCGGGCGATCGTGCTGTTCAACGAGAGCGACCGCGCGGCCACGATCTCCACCAGGATCGGCGGCTCCCGTTACCGCGTCGAGGAGTTGTGGAGCGGCGCGGTCTCCTCGTCAGCCGGCGAGCTGGCGGCCCAGGTGCCCGCCCACGGGGCCTTGCTCTATCGGGTGAGCGAGAGCCGTGAGCAGGCGCCGCCGCTGGTGACGTTCGAGGCCGACCCGCCGAGGTTCCTCGGTGAGGACCGGCCGTCGGTGCTGGAGCCCGGGCGGACCGGCGAGATCGTCACCCGGGTCACGAACACCGGTGCCACCGGGCGGCTGCGCGATCTCGAGGTGACGGCCGCCGCGCCTCAGGGGTGGCAGGTCACCGCGCGCACACCGGCCAGGAAGAGCCGGCTCGACGGCGGCGAGACGTTCACCGTGACGTGGGCGGTCACTCCGCCGGCCGATGCCGCGCTCCAGAACCACGCCCTCACCTTCTCACTGGGTGGCCAGAGCGCGACCGCGGTCGTGACCGTCGCCAAGGCGCCGGGGGCGGGGCGGACGTACCTGAGCGACCTGGCCTGGACCAGCGTCAAGAACTACTTCGGCCCGGTCGAGAAGGACACCAGCAACGGCGAGCGGGCGGCCGGTGACGGCCGGCCGATCACCATCGAGGGCGTCACGTATCCCAAGGGCCTCGGGACGCACTCGCCCGCCGAGATCGAGTACTACGCCGGCGGGCGCTGCTCGACGGTGGAGTTCCAGGCCGGGATCGACGACGAGGTCGGCGCGGCCGGCTCCGCCGGGTTCGAGGTCTGGGCCGACGGCGGCCGGGTCGCGTACTCGGGTCTGCTCACCGGCGCCATGCCCGCCCGCAAGGTCACCGCCTCCATCGAGGGCGCCCGATATATCCGGCTGGTCGCGACGAACGGCGGCGACAACGCCACCTCCGACCACGCCGACTTCGCCGACGCCACCATCACCTGCAAGTAGACAAGGAGAGTTGATGATCGTTCCCAAGCCCGTCAACCACGAGTCCCGGCCCGGCTCGTTCGTCCTCGACAGCCGGACCTCGCTCGCCGCGGATCCCGAGCTGCGCGAGGTGGCCGCCTGGCTGCGTGGCGAGCTCGGACCCGTCACCGCTGGTGAGCTGCTGCCAGGACCGGGCTCGGGGACGATCACTCTCACGCTCGGCGACCTGCCGCCGGAGGCCTACCGGCTGACCGTCGGCCAGGACGTCGAGATCGTCGCGGGCGGGCCCGCCGGGGCGTTCTACGGGTCGCAGACGTTCCGGCAGCTGCTGCCTCCCGCCGCCTTCAGGAAGGCCGCGACCGGCCCGTTCACGGTGCCGGGCGCGTACGTCGAGGACGCGCCGCGGTTCCGGTGGCGCGGTTGCCTGCTCGATGTCGCCCGGCATTTCATGACCAAGCACGACGTGCTGCGCTTCATCGACCTGCTGGCGTTGCACAAGCTCAACGTGCTGCACCTGCATCTCACCGACGACCAGGGCTGGCGGATCGAGATCAAGCGCTACCCCCGGCTGACCGAGGTGGGGGCGTGGCGCGGGGAGAGCCAGACCGGCTGGAACGGTGCCATGGACGGCCGGCCGCACGGCGGCTACTACACCCAGGACGACCTCAGGGAGATCGTCGCCTACGCCGCGCGGCGGCACGTCATGGTCGTCCCCGAGATCGACCTTCCGGGGCACACGCAGGCCGCCATCGCCGCCTACCCGGAGCTGGGCAACCTCGGCACGCCGCTGGAGGTGCGCACCACCTGGGGCGTCGGCGTGAACGTGCTCAACGTCGAGGACTCCACGATCGAGTTCTTCCAGAACGTGCTCGACGAGGTGCTGGAGCTCTTCCCCAGCCCGTACGTGATGCTCGGCGGCGACGAGTGCCGCAAGGACCAGTGGCGGGCGAGCCCGGCCGCGCAGCGCCGGATGGCCGAGCTCGGGCTGCGGGACGAGGAGGAGCTGCAGAGCTGGCTCATCCACCGCTTCGACGACTATCTGACCGCGCGCGGCCGCCGGCTGGTCGGCTGGGACGAGATCCTGGAGGGCGGCCTGGCGCCCGGCGCGGTGGTCGCCTCCTGGCGAGGCGAGCTGGGCGCGGTGGCCGCCGCGAGACGCGGCCACGACGTGATCAACTGCTCCAACACGAGCCTCTACCTCGACTACCGGCAGGGGCCGGGGGAGGAGGAGCCGATCCCGTTCGGGACGGTGCTGACCCTGGAGGACGTCTACGCCTTCGAGCCCGTCCCTGAGGAGCTGCGCGGCGACGCCGCCGCCGAGCGGGTGCTCGGCGCCCAGTGCGGCATCTGGACGGAGCTGATCGACTCCAGCCGGCACGTCGACTACATGGCCTTCCCCCGGCTCGCCGCCTTCGCCGAGACCGTGTGGAGCCCCGCGGGGCGCGACCTGCCCGGTTTCCGCGAGCGGCTGGCCGCGCACCTGCCCCGGCTGGAGGCCATCGGTGTGGAGTACCGGCGCGCCGCCGGCCCGCTGCCCTGGCAGCGCCGGCCGGGCGTGCCGGGACGGCCGGAGGACCCGGAGCGGTGGCAGGCCAAGCTCGACGCCTGGACCAGCAACCTCCGCACGCTCTAAAGGTGGACGGGGCCGCTTAAAGGTGGACGGGGCCGCCGCTGCGCCAGTAGACGTTGTCCTCCCTGGACAGCAGCTCCTCGTCCACCAGATACCGCCGCAGGGCCGCGTAGTCGTCATGGAAGGCCCGCAGCGCCACGTTGACGTCCTTCTCCGGGTAGCGCACCCCGGGCTCGAACACCAAGGCGATGTAGCGCAGCACGACAAGGCGCTTGTCGCGCCGCATCGCCAGGGTCGTCAGCCGCCCGTCCACCAGGAAGGTCCGCAGCACCCGCTCTTCGGCGGTCAACTCCTCGGCCGGCTCGGTACGTGCCCGCAGCAGCTCCCTGAACCGCTCGGGCCTCGCCCGCCACTGGCCGCCCTCGTCACAGACCGCCAGCCCGCTGCCGGCCAGCTTGTGGAGCGCCTTGGGGGAGAGCCCTTCGCTGTCGCCGAGCACGAGGGAGGCGAAGGCCCGTAACGTGTCGTCCTGGTAGAGCAGGCCCAGGACGCGTCTGATTTCTTCGTCGCTCACCCCTACCATTTTGTCCCATGATCTCAGCACTCATCCTGGCGGC
Organism: Nonomuraea polychroma; assembly: GCF_004011505.1. Lineage (NCBI taxonomy): Bacteria > Bacillati > Actinomycetota > Actinomycetes > Streptosporangiales > Streptosporangiaceae > Nonomuraea > Nonomuraea polychroma. The sequence goes on along the minus strand of NZ_SAUN01000001.1, from coordinate 5,518,649 downwards.
CGCGGTCGCCATCCCGAACAACTTCCTCCTGTACGAGAAGGCCGCCGCGAAGAAGGACGACGACCCGGAGACCAGCTGGTCCGCCAGCGGCAAGAAATCGGCCAGGTTAGTCGTCAACCCGTGCCAGAAGAGCACGCTCGGCCAGAGCGGGCGCACCGCGGCCAGGACGCTGACCTACACGGCGGTCCCCGACTACTCCAAGTCCGAGCAGGTGATCCTCTATGCGTCCGCGGCGGCCGCGGGCAAGGCCCTGCGGGACCTGGAGGCCGCCGTACGCGCCTGCGGCACCAAGGGTTACCGCTACACCGCCACGTCCGTGAGCCTCGGCGACAAGGCGCTGAAGGTGACCGGCCAGGTCTACCAGGGCAAGAAGGCGGCCGTGGGCGGCGAGCGGGCCGTCGTCGCCCGCCGCGCGAACGCCCTGATCGTCTACACCGTGTCCGGCGAGTGGGGCAAGCCCGCCGCGGCCGACTTCAAGCAGCAGACGAAGGACGCCACCCGGATGCTCGCCAAGATCTGCACCATCGCCGACTGCTGATCCCCCGGGAAATGTCTCGATCTTGGGACATTGTCATGACACGATACCGACGTTGGGGGAAAGACACTGAATTAACAGGCGTGTGCCGGGACGCCCTTGCCAGTCCGTTCCGGCACACGGCTTGTCACGTCTAGAGCCGGTTGAGTCCCTGCACGTGCAGGACGGCCCGGCCCTCCTCATCCGACGCGGCCAGATCCACCTGGGCGTCGATGCCCCAGTCGCCGTCGCCGGCCGGATCCTTGATCGTCTGGCGTACCTTCCACAGGCCGCTCTCCTCCTCGATCCGCAGCAGCGCGGGCCCGCGCGCGTCGGCGTCGGTGCGGATCTCCTCGTGGTCGGCGTAGTAGGCGTCCAGCGCCGCACCCCAGTCCACGTCCGGAGCGAGCTCCTCCAGCTCCTCCTCCTTCTCCAGGGCGCAGAGCTCGACCAGCCGGAACATGGCGTTGCGCACCAGCACGCGGAAGGCACGCGGGTTCGCCGTGACGGGGCGTACCTTGGCCTCGAGCTGCTCCTGCTGCTCCAGCGCCGCGGCCGGGTTGGTCAGCTTCTCCCACTCGTCGATCAGCGACGAGTCGACCTGCCGCACCAGCTCGCCCAGCCACTCGATCAGGTCCACCAGGTCGTCGGTCTTGAGATGCTCGGGCACCGTGCGCGACAGCGTCCGGTAGGCGTCGGCCAGGTATCGCAGGACCGTGCCCTCGGAGCGGGCCAGCTCATAGAACTGGATGTATTCGCTGAACGTCATCGCCCGCTCGTACATGTCGCGGACCACGGACTTCGGGCTGACGGTGTAGTCGCCCACCCACGGATGCCCGCGCCGGTAGGTCTCGTAGGCGCCGAGCAGCAGGTCCTCCAGCGGCATCGGGTACATGACCTCGGCCAGCTGCTCCATCCGCTCCTCGTACTCGATCCCGTCGGCCTTCATCTGCGCGACCGCCTCGCCCCTGGCCTTCTTCAGCTGGGCCGACAGGATCTGCCGGGGGTCGTCGAGGATGGACTCCACGATCGAGACCATGTCCAGTGCGTACGACGGCGACTCGCGGTCCAGCAGATCGAAGGCCGCCAGCGCGAACGTCGACAGCGCCTGGTTGAGCGCGAAGTCCTCCTGCAGATCGATCGTCAGCCGGGCCCTGCGGCCCTGCTCGTCGGGCTCGGGGAACTGCTCGACGATGCCGCCGGCCAGCAGCGACCGGTAGATGGCGATGGCCTGGCTGATGTGCCGCCGCTGCCACTTGCGGTCCTCGTGGTTGTCGGTCAGCAGGTGCTTCATCGCCTGGAAGCAGTCGCCCGGCCGGTTGATGACCGCCAGCAACATCGCGTTGGTGACCTTGAACCGCGAGCTGAGCGGCTCCGGCTCGGCCTCCTGCAACTTCTGGAAGGTGTCCTCGCTCCACCCGACGAAACCCTCGGGCGGCTTCTTGCGGGCGTAGCCGCGCCGCCGCTTCGGGTCGTCGCCGATCTTGGCGAGGGCCTTGGCGTTCTCGATGTCGTGCTCGGGAGCTTGGCAGGCCACGTAGCCGATCGTGTCGAAGCCCGCCCGGCCGGCCCGGCCGGCGATCTGGTGGAACTCGCGGGCCCGCAGCCGGCGCACCTTGTTGCCGTCGTACTTGGACAGTGCCGTGAACAACACCGTCCTGATCGGCACGTTGACGCCGACGCCGAGCGTGTCGGTGCCGCAGATGACCTTCAGCAGGCCCGCCTGCGCCAGCCGCTCCACCAGGCGGCGGTATTTCGGCAACATGCCGGCGTGGTGCACGCCGATGCCGTGCCGGACCAGCCGCGACAGTGCCCGCCCGAACCTGGTCGTGAAGCGGAAGCCGCCGATCATCGCGGCGATCGCCTCTTTCTCGGCCTTCGTCGCCATGTTGATCGACATCAGGGACTGGGCCCGCTCCATGGCGGCGGCCTGGGTGAAGTGCACGACGTAGACCGGCGCCTGCCCGGTCTTGAGCATCTCCTCCAGCGTCTCGTGCAGCGGGGTCATCCGGTAGGAGTAGACCAGCGGCACGGGCCGCTCGGCGTGCTTGACCACGGACGTCGGCCGCCCCGTGCGCCTGGTCAGGTCACGCTCGAACATCGACACGTCGCCGAGCGTGGCCGACATCAGGATGAACTGCACGTTGGGCAGCTCCAGCAGCGGCACCTGCCACGCCCACCCGCGGTCGGGCTCGGCGTAGAAGTGGAACTCGTCCATCACGACCTGGCCGATGTCGGCGGCGGCGCCGTCGCGCAGCGCCACGTTGGCCAGGATCTCGGCCGTGCAGCAGATGATCGGGGCGCCCGGGTTGACGCTGGCGTCGCCGGTCATCATGCCGACGTTCTCCGTGCCGAAGATCGCGCACAGGTCGAAGAACTTCTCCGACACGAGCGCCTTGATCGGCGCGGTGTAGAAAGTGCGCATGTCCCGCGTCAGCGCCGTGAAGTGGGCGCCCGCGGCGACCAGCGACTTGCCGGAGCCCGTCGGCGTGGCCAGGATCAGGTTGCTGCCGGAGACGACCTCGATGAGCGCCTCCTCCTGGGCCGGATAGAGCGTGAGCCCGCGCTCGGCGTTCCACGCGACGAACGCGTCGAAGATGGCGTCGGGCTCGGCATCGATCTCTTCGGGGAGGCGGTCAACGAGTAGGCTCACGGTCTCTATCCTGCCGAAGTTTCCTCGGTGGTCGGACCGTTGAGATGGATCCGCAGCGCAGCGAGGACATCCATCTCAGCCCGCCGAGCGGAGCTCGGCCAAAGAAACGCTGTCTTACCCTCGGGCTCTCGGGGCCGTCATGAGGAGGCCGCCAAGCACGGCCAGCACGGCCAGGAACGGCCCGCCGCCGGGCGCGAACCCGCCGACGGTCAGCGTCAGAACCCCGCCGCCGGCCAGCGCCGACGCCGCGAGCGTGCCGCCCCACCCGCTCGTGCCGTACGGCAGCGCGGGCGGCGTCTCGAACCTGGCGAACACCTTCATCAGCGGCCACATGACCAGGCACAACATCCCGAACCAGAGCGGCAACCCGGCCCACCAGAACGTGCTGCCCGGCGCCGGCGTGTCGATCCCCAGCAACACCACCACCACGCCGGTCACCGCGAACAGGGCCGGCATGTGCCACAGGTACATCGTCATGACGCGCGGTCCCGCCCAGGCCAGCACCCTGCCCTTGGGCAGCCGCACCAGCCACGGCCGCAGCAGCGTGGCGAGCCCGATCTGCCCGGCGCCCACGGCCAGCATGGCCAGCGTGGGCGGCGCCATGTTCGACACTTCGGCTCCCCGCAGCCCGATCATGCTGCCCGGGTACGGCCCGTACGCCACCAGCAGCGCCGCCGCCCCGAACCCGCCCGCGGCCAGCGCCCAGGCATGGCGCAGCCGCCCGTCGGCGTAGAAGAAGCCGAGCTGGTGCACGGCCAGCCACACGAACACGACGTTCAGATAACCCACCGGCTCGAACCCGGCCGAGAACCGCACCACGTCCGTCACGACCGCCCCGGCCGCCAGCGCCGCCGGCACGCGCCAGCCGTGCCGCTCGTGCAGGCGCAGCGCGTACGGCGTGGCCACGACGGCGATCAGGTAGACGGCGAGGAACCACAGCAGCTGGCCGGTCAGCCGCGCCCCCACCTCCAGCGGCTGCTCCGGCACCCCGAACGAGAGCAGCACGTGGGGGAGCGGGATCCACACGGCCGCCAGCGGCAGCAGCGGCCAGGTCAGCCGCCGCAACCGCGCTGCCACCCACCGTGGGGCGTCCGCGGCCGAGCGGCCGAAGTTGATCGCGTTCGCCGCGCCGCCCGCGAAGAACACCAGCGGCATCACCTGGCTGAGCCACGTCACCACCCACACGCCCGGAGTCGCCAGCGCGTTCCCCGTGGTCAGCCGGATCCCGTCATAGGACAACACAGGGATCGTCCAGTGCTGCACCACGATGAGCGCCATGCCCAGCACCCGCAGCAGGTCGATGAACGGATCCCGCGGCGCGCCGGCCGCTTTGACGCGCGGCTCCGCGGCTACGGCGACGGGGCGGTCCAGCAGGACGGTCATGGGAGCCTCGATTCAGGAGAGGGATGGCTCAAGGCTCCCGCCGGAGAGGCCGCGGCACAGTGACGCGAGCTGCCGTATCGCCGTCGGATCACACCACTGGGCGGGGTAGGGCCAGCCCTACCCCCGCACACCGGTGCACCTTCTCGTCACGTCAGAGGCGAAGCCCTACCGTGAAGGTCATGCGCTCCCTGATGAGGCGTGTCCTTCTCGACACCCGCTACACGCTGGTCGGCTTTCCCACGGCCGTCATCGGCTTCGTCCTCATGGTCGCCGGCTTTTCGGCGGGCGTGGGCACCGCGGTCGTGTGGATCGGCGTGCCGCTGCTGGCCGGCACGCTGATGGTGGCCCGCGGCTTCGCGGACGCGGAGCGCGGCTGGTTGTCCGACGTGCTCAAGCGGCCTCCCGTACGGCCGCGCTACAAGCCCGCCCCGCCCGGCGCGGGCCGCTTCCGCCGGCTGATCAACCCGCTGACGAGCGGCCAGTCCTGGCTCGACCTGCTGCACGCCATCCTGAACTTCCCGTTCGCGATCCTGTCGTTCGTGCTCACGATCGTGTTCTGGGCGATCGCCCTGGCCGGGCTGACCTGGCCGCTCTACGGGTTCATCACCATGCGCATCCCCGGCAACACGGAGCTGCCTGAGGTGCTCGGTCTCGGCGACGGCTACCTCGTCAACGCGGTCTTCCACGGGTCCATCGGCCTGGTCTTCACGCTGCTGCTGCCGATCACGGTGCGCGGAGCCGCGCTGATCAGGGCGGGGCTCGGCCGGGCCCTGCTGACCGGCGTGGCCGAGCTGCAGGAGCGCATCGACGACCTGGCCGAGGGCCGCGCCGCCGCCGTGTCCGCCGAGGCCAACGCGCTGCGCAAGCTGGAGCGCGACATCCACGACGGGCCGCAGCAGCGGCTGGTGTCGCTGGCCATGGAGCTGTCCAGGGCGCAGCGGCAGCTCGCCAAGGACCCCGAGGCCGCGCAGGCCACGATCAAGTCGGCGATCACCGCCACCCGCGAGACGCTCGACGAGCTGCGGGCGCTCTCGCGCGGCATCGCCCCGCCCATCCTGTCCGACCGCGGGCTCGCGCCCGCGCTCGCCGCCCTGGCCGGTCGGTGCACCGTACCCGTCGATCTGGACGTGCAGACCGTCGAGCGCTACCAGGCCGCCGTGGAGAACGCCATCTACTTCGTCTGCGCCGAGACCCTCACCAACGTGGCCAAACACAGCCGCGCCACCATCTGCACGGTCCAGCTGCAGCGCATCGGCGACGTGCTCATGCTCACGATCGGGGATGATGGGGTCGGCGGCGCGCACGTCGCCAAGGGACATGGGCTCGCCGGGCTGGCCGACCGGCTCCGCGCCGTCGACGGGGAGCTGACCGTGCAGTCGCCGGACGGCGGGCCGACGTTGATCGTGGCGGAGGTGCCGTGCGGGTAGTCGTGGCCGATGACGCGGTTCTCATCAGGGAGGGCCTGGTCAGGCTCCTGGAGGAGTTCGGCTGCGAGGTGGTCGCGACCGTCGGGGACGGCGAGGGCCTCGTCGCGGCGATCGCCGAACACAGGCCCGACGTGTCGGTGGTCGACGTGCGGATGCCGCCGTCGTTCACCGACGAGGGGCTCAAGGCGGCGGTCGAGGCGCGGCGCAGGGTGCCGGGGGCGCCCGTGCTGATCCTGTCGCAGTACGTCGAGGTCTCCTACGCCGACGACCTGCTCGCCGATGCCCGCGGCGCGGTGGGCTACCTGCTGAAGGACCGGGTCGTGGACGTCGACGAATTCCTGGAGGGCCTGCGGCGGGTGGCCGCGGGCGGGACCGTGTTCGATCCGCAGGTGGTGTCCCAGTTGATGGTCCGCAGGCGCAGGGACGACCCGCTGGCGCAGCTCACTCCGCGCGAGCGCGAGGTCCTCGGGCTGATGGCCGAGGGGAAGTCCAATCCGGCCATCGGGCGGCAGCTCGTGATCAGCGACGGAGCCGTGGAGAAGCACATCAGGAGCATCTTCAACAAGCTCGGCCTCTACGCGGAGGACGGCGACCAGCATCGCCGGGTGCTGGCCGTGCTGGCCTACCTGCGTTCCTGACCCCGGGGTCCTCACGTGGCGTGGTGCGGCGGGGGAGCCGCGCGTGGGGGTGGGGGTCCCTCGGCTCGGCCCGCCGGGGAGAGCGGGGCGGCTCGCTGCTCTCCGGCCCCTCCTTGCCTGTTGCCGAGGGTCGCCGGCCGGTCCGCGCGGCGTTGCGCGCGGACCTGGCCGCCCGGCATTTAGCCGAGCGCTTCGACCAGCTTCTTGCGCTGCTGGGCGCCCAGGCCGCCGAGGCGGCGCTTCTCGTCGACGCCCGCCTCCTCCATCAGCGCGGTGGCCTTGGCCGGACCGACGCCCTTGACGGCACGCAGCGCCTGCGACACCTTGATCTTCTTCGCGATGTCGTCGTCGCGCTCCAGCAGCTGCGAGAACGTCATCTCGCCGGCCTTGACCTTCGCCAGCAGGGCCGTGCGGGCGGCGCGGGCCTCGGCGGCCTTGGCCAGAGCCGCTTGCCGCTGCTCGGGGGTGAGAGTGGGAAGTGCCATCTCTGTTCTCTCCTCGGGGAGTTTACGATCGGGATTCTGTTACCCGTGGTGCAGTGGCTAATCATGGCGGATACCAGCGGTGTGTGTTGCGGAAAGCGCTCGCTCACCGCGTCCGCCACACCATCGCCGCCGCTTCGGCGCACGCCACGTCCTGCGCGACCGTGCCTCCGCTGACCCCTACGCCGCCGACCACGCGTTCTCCCTCACCGTAGTCCGCCCACAGCGGGATGCCACCTCCTACGCCGACAAATCGTTCGCCCGGCAGGCCTGCCAGCTCCCCTCCGCGGGCCATGTGCCTGGCCACGTCGGCGCTGTCCCTGCGCAGGGCCACCGAGGTGTACGCCTTGCCCGGCGCGAGGACCGGTCCCGAGATCTCCGCACCGTCCATACGCTGGAAAGACACCAGATTTCCGCCCTCGTCCACGACGGCGACGGAGATCGACGCGCCCTCCCTGATCGCCTGTCTCATGGCGGCCTCGGTCATGCGGAGCGCGAGCTCGAGATTCACGCGTTCCATCCCTTGGGTCGTGATTCTTTCGCGCATCGGACCCCTCCATGGGAACAGGCCCGCCACGTACCCGGCAAGATCGCTCAGTGACAGGGTGAGCGGTTGTGTTATGGCGGGCTTTCCCCCGGCAACGTGGAATTCATCACATTTCGCCGGTCGGGCGTGTCGCGGGCCTGGTCAGAGTGGTTTGCGCGCCACCGGTCGAGGCCCTCCGGGGTGAGGAACGCGTCGAAGACCGACTCCATGGCGCCCAGCAGCGAGCCGCGCCAGCCCAGTGCCGAGCCCTCGATGCGGGGCGGGTGCTCGCGGCGGATCGCCATCAGGCCCGGCTCGCAGGCCGCCATGAGGATGTCCCCGGCCCGCTCGTACAGCTCGACGCCGTGGCCCGACAGGGTGACCGCCTCGGGGTCGTGGGCGTTGACGAGGGCGGCGATGCCGCGGCCCAGGGCGCGGGCGTTCGCGGCCACCGCCTCCTCGCTCGTCGCCAGCACGTGCTCGGCCTGCTCGCGCCCCCGGCCGCCGCCGGCGGCCAGGCCGACGTGGCGCAGCAGCGCGTTCGCGCCGACGTCCATGCCCCAGCAGCCGATCGCGCCGCACATGCAGGTGCGCTCGCCGCCGGTGAGCGGCATGTGCCCGAACTCGGCGCCGGTGCCGCTCGCGCCGCCCAAGGGCCGGCCGTCCACGACCAGCACGCCGCCCAGGTCGAAGTCCACATGCAGGTGCAGCCCCATCCGCACCCCCCGCAACCGGCCCCGCCGTGCCTCGGCCACGGCGGCGAACGCGGTGTCGTTACCGACGACAACCGGCCCCCCGCCGCCCGCCGCGCCCGCGGCAGGCGGGGCCAGGCCGAGGAGGTGCGGGACGTCGACCGAGCGCCAGCTCAGGTGGGCGATGTCCACCAGGCCGCCGTGGCGGACCGGGCCCGCGAGCGCCACCCCGGCCCCGATCACCCGGTGTCCGAGCCGCTCCCGTTCGGCGGCGATGGCTTCGCCCAGCGAGCCGAGCGCGTCCTCCGGCGTGCCGTCGTGCGGGCGTACGGCCAGGACCGTCGCGCGCCCGCCCAGCTCGCACGCCGCCAGCTCCCAGGCGTCCTCGCGCACGTCCACGGCCAGGGCGAGCGGACCGCGCGGATGCGGCCCGGGCACCAGCGTGGGCCGGCCCCGCCCGTGCTCGGGCGCGGGCTCCTCGTGCAGCAGCGCGTCCTCCACCAGCCCCGCCACCAGCACGGACGCCGTGCCGCGCGCCAGCCGCAGGTCGCGGGTCAGCTGTGACCGGGTGCGGGTGGCGCCGCAGTCGTGCACGGCACGCAGCAGCCTGACCCGGTTGTGCGCGCGGAGTTCGCCACTGGTCGTAGCTCCATTCACGGAACACAGTTTATGCTCTAGCCGTGAACAAAAGCCTCATTGATGCCAGACGCGCCCGTGTCGGAGTGTTCGGGTTCTTCTTCCTTGCCGGTTTCGTGATGGGTCTGTGGGCGGCGGGGTTGCCGTCGCTGAACGACCGGCTCGACCTCGGCCCCGCCCGGCTGGGCAGCGTCCTGCTGCTGATCTCGGGCGGGGCGCTGGTGTCGATGCTGGCGGCCGGGCCGCTGGTGGACCGGTGGTCGAGCCGGCGCGTGTGCTGGATCGCCGGGCCCTTCTCCGGCCTGGTGCTGCTCGGGCCCGCGCTCGCGTCCTCCTACTGGGCCCTGGCGGTGCTCGCGGTCCTGTTCGGGATCGGGCTGGGGGTGACCGAGGTCGGCATGAACGCCCATTCCGTCGAGGTAGAGCGCCGCTACGGGCGGCCGATCATCTCGGCGTTCCATGGGACGTGGAGCCTGGGCGGGGCCGCCGGAGGCGCGCTGACCTCCCTGATCCTGAGGGCCGGACTGGATGCTCAGGTGCTGCTGATCGTGGCCTCGGTGGTGGTGCCGTTCCTGTACGTCCCCGCGGCTCGGCTGCTGCTGCCCGATCCGCCCGAGCACACTTCGTCCGAGACGGAGGGCCGGCGGGCGGGCTCTTCGCTGGGGTGGGGGCTGATCGCGCTGCTCGGGCTGGCCGCCTTCGCCGGGCACCTGAGCGAGGGCGCGGCCATCGACTGGGCGGCGCTGCACGCCCGGTGGGTGCTGGAGACCGATCCGGCCGCGGCGCCGCTGGCGTACACGATCTTCTCCGTGGCCATGACGACCGTGCGGCTGCTGGGCGACCCGATCAGGGCCCGGCTCGGCTCCGTGCTCACCATCCAGCTGGCGGGGCTGTTCGCCACCGTCGGGTACGTGCTCGTGCTGGTCGCGCCGCTGACCGGCGAGGCGCTGCGGGTGGCGTGCGCGTGGACCGGGTGGGCGCTGGCCGGGGTGGGGCTCGCCACCGTGGTTCCGGTGCTGTTCAGCGCCGTGGGGGCGGCCGGCGGCCGGGTCGGGCGCGCCCTGGCCATGGTGACGGCCTTCGGCTACTCGGGGCTGCTGCTGGGGCCCGCCGTGCTGGGGTACGTCGCCGAGGCGTCGTCGCTGCCGGTGGCACTCATCATCCCGGCGGTGCTGGCCGCCGTGGTGACGCTCGCCGGCATGCCCGCCATCCGCTCGCTGCTGCGCGTCTCGGCCCCGGCAGCCCCCATGCCCGAGCCGGTACGCGACTGACGTCCTCCGGCCGCCGCCGTCCGGCACCACCTGACGCCCTCCGGCGCGCGCCGCCGTGCCGGAGGGGAGGGCCGGGCCGGCGGCGGGGTTTTGTGGTGCCGTGGTCTGTTCTTGTGCGCGCATGGCGGGTGGTTTGCCGTGAGGGGCGCTGACCTGGTGTTATGTGATCGTGACTTGACCTGCAAGTTACATCCAGGTTTCATGTGGCCACACCGTAAACGTTTACAGGGCAGGCGTCGTAAACGTTTACACCGATGGAAGGACTACCTTGGCCGACGGACCCACGATCAACACGATCGCCGAGCGTGCCGGAGTCTCGATCGCCTCCGTCTCGCGGGTGCTGAACGGCCTGCCGACCAGGCAGGAGACGGTGCGCAAGGTGATGGCGGCGGCCGATGAGCTCGGCTACGTGCGCAACGCCGTGGCCAGGTCGCTCAAGTCCCGCCGCACCCACCAGGTGGCCTTCGCCATGGCCGACGTGGGCAACCCCGCCTACCTGGCGATGCTGCGCGAGATCCAGCCCGTGCTCAAGGCCGCCGGATACCGGCTCGTGCTGCACTCCACCGACGCCGTCGTCGCCGACGAGATCGACGTGCTGCACAGCCTGGGCGAGCGGTACGTGGACGGGCTGATCATGAGCCCGCTGCGGGTCACCGAGGCCCACCTGGAGATGCTGGCCGCCGCCAGGGCCCCCGTCGTGATCATCGGCTCGGTGCCCGAGGGCACGCGGGTGGACAACGTACGCGCCGACTCGCGCACCGGTGTCCGGCTGGCGATCGACCACCTCTACTCGCTGGGCCGCCGCCGCATCGGCATGATCAACGGCCCGCTCGACACGGTGCCCGGCGCCGCCCGCGGGGCCGCGTACCGGGAGGCGCTCGGCGACCTCGGCCTGCCCTATGACGAGGACCTCGTGCAGATCGGCGACTTCTATCGCGCGGAGGGGGCCCGCGCGGTGGGGGAGCTGCTCGCGCGGGTGCCCGACGTGGACGCGCTGATGTGCGCCAACGACCTGATCGCCCTCGGCGCGCTGGACGTGCTGCGGGCCTCGGGTCGCCGGGTGCCGGACGACGTGGCGGTGGTCGGCATGGACGACACCGACCTGGCCGCGGCCTCCTGGCCGTCGCTGACCAGCGTGTCGCTCGGCTCGGCCGAGCGCGGCAAGGCCGCCGCCGAGCTGCTGCTCGACCGGCTGCAGGGCGGCGACCGCGAGCCCAGGGTGGTCACCGTACCGCCCCGCCTCGTGGTCCGCGCCTCCACGTGCCCAGAGGAAGGGGGAACGGCGTGACGGCGACCGCGACGAGGCCCGCGCCGCCGCGCCGCTCGCACGCGCGGCGGAGGGGCATCTCGCGCAGGACGCGCGAGATGTGGCTGCTCATGCTGCCCGCCCTGGTGCCGGTGCTGCTGTTCAGCGTGGGCCCGCTGCTGTACGGCATCGGCCTGGCCTTCACCGACGCCCGCAACACCCGCAACCACGAGACGAGCTTCGTCGGCCTGGAGAACCTCTGGGAGCTGCTGAGCGCGGCCGACTTCTGGTCATCCTTCCGCATCGGCATGATCTGGGCCGTCTCCGTGACGGCGCTGCAGTTCCTGGCCGCGCTGGGCCTGGCCTTGCTCCTCAACGAGAACCTGCGGTTCAGAGGCGTGGCCCGGGTGCTGGCGGTGGTCCCGTGGGCGATGCCGCCCGTGGTCATCGGCCTGATGTGGCGGCTCGTCTACCACCCCGACGCGGGCATACTCAACAGCCTGCTCGGCACCGAGATCAACTGGCTGGCCGACTTCTCGCTCGCGCTGCCCGCGATCATCGTGGTCGGGATCTGGACCGGCATGCCGCAGACCACCGTCGTCCTGCTGGCCGGCCTGCAGGGCATCCCGAAGGAGCTGTACGAGGCCGGCGAGGTGGACGGCGCGAGCCGCTGGCGGCGGTTCTGGAACATCACGCTGCCGCAGCTGCGCCCGGTGATCGTGGCGATCACGTCGCTCGACTTCGTCTGGAACATCAACCAGTTCGGCCTGGTCTACGTGCTTACGCAGGGCGGCCCCGGCGGCCAGACCCGGCTGCCGATGTTGTTCGCCTACGAGGAGGCGTTCCGTTACCGGTTCGCCGGCTACGCCTCGATGCTGGGCCTCGCCATGGCGATCGTCGTGCTCGCGGTGCTCGGCCTGTATCTGTGGCGCCAGATGAGGGAGGCCCGATGAGACGCGCGTCGCAGTACGCCGCGCTCGCCGCGTACATCGTCTTCCTGGCCTTCCCGCTGGTCTGGCTGCTGTCCACGGCGCTGAAGACGCCGCAGGAGATGGCGCTGGCCGACCCGACGTGGATCCCGCGCGAGCCGACGCTCGCCAACTTCACCGACGCGTTCGGCGAGCAGGACCTCGTGGGCGCGGCCGTGCGCAGCCTCGGCGTGGCGCTGGCCAGCAGCGTCATCACGGTGCTGATCTCGCTGCCCGCCGCCTACGCGATGGCCCGCTACCGCGGTCTCGTCAACAAGGTCGCGATCGGGTGGGTGCTGGTCAGCCAGGTGTTCCCGTTCATCCTGATCATCATCCCGCTCTTCATGATCCTGCGCGATCTGGAGCTCGTGAACACGCTGCCCGGCCTGGCGGTCGTCCACGTGACGTTCACGCTGCCGTTCGCGCTGTGGATGCTGCAGGGGTACGTGCGCGCGGTGCCGGTCGAGCTGGAGGAGGCCGCGGCCGTGGACGGGGCGACCCGGCTGCGCTCGATCGTCAAGGTCGTGGCGCCGCTGCTCGCGCCGGGCGTGGTGGCCACGTTGCTGTTCGCGTTCATCTCGTCCTGGAACGAGTTCATGTTCGCGCTCGTCATCCTGCAGAACCCCGACGTCATGACGCTCCCGCTCACGCTGGTGAGGTTCACCGGCCCCGAGGGGGTGGCCAGGCTCGGCCCGCTGGCGGCGGCGTCGCTCATGGCGACGATCCCGAGCCTGATCTTCTTCGCAATCATCCAGCGGCGCCTGAAGTCCGGCCTCATGGCCGGCGCCGTCAAGGGCTAGGAGGCTCACATGCGAATCACGTCCGCTCTGGCGGCCGCGGCGATCGTCGCGCTCACCGCCGCGTGCGGCAGCGGAGGCGGCGGCGGATCGTCGTCCTCCGCCCCCAACGAGCCAGTCAAGATCAATTTCCTCAGCCTGGCGTGGCAGAAGGAATCCATCGCCGCGAACAAACAGCTCGTGGACGAATGGAACAAGGCCAACCCCAACATCCAGGTCACCTACGTCCAGGGCAGCTGGGACAACGTCAACGACCAGCTGGTCACCCAGTTCGCCGGCGGCACCGCTCCCGACGTCATCCACAACGACTCGCCCGCGTTGTCCGGCTTCGCCACCGACGGCTACCTCCTGGATCTGAAGGACAAGCTGCCCGCCGAGCTGAAGAGCGACATCCCACAGGCCGCCTGGGACACCGTCACCTTCGACGGCGGCAAGGGCGAGCAGGGCGTCTACGGCGTGCCCTTCCTGCAGGAGTCGCAGGTCATCATCGCCAACAAGAAGCTGCTCGAGGCCTCCAAGGTCCGCATCCCCACCGCGGACAACCCCTGGACGTGGGAGGAGTTCTCCGAGGCCGCCAAGACGATGACCAAGGGCGACACGTTCGGCGTGGCCTGGCCGATGAAGTCGCCGGTCAACAAGACCCTCAACCTGGCGCTCAACTTCGGCGGCACGTTCTTCCAGACCGGCGCTGACGGCAAGACCACGGTCAAGGTCGGGCCCGAGGAGCGCGAGGTGCTCCAGCGCATCCACGACCAGCTCTACAAGGACAAGTCGGCCGACCCGGCCGCGCTCGGCCAGGGCACCGCGGACCCGCTGCCGGCCTTCTACAAGGGCAAGTTCGCCCTGCTGCCGGCCGGCGTGTTCCTCCGCCAGCAGGTCGCCGAGCAGGCGCCCGACGGGTTCGAGTGGGTCACGCTGCCCGGCCCCAAGGGCACCTCGGCCCAGCAGGGGGCGGTCTCGCAGACGCTGTCGATCGCGCAGGACAGCAAGCACCCGGACGAGGCCATGAAGTTCATCGCGTTCTTCCTGAACGGCCCCAACCAGGCCAAGCTCGCCAAGGGCGACTGGCTGCTGCCGACCTCCCAGTCGGCCGCCGCGGACCCGGCCATGACGACTCAGGAGAACGGCTGGGACGTGGCCACCGCCTCCGCCAAGAACCTCGTCGTGGCGCCGTTCCTCAAGGTGAACGGGTTCGACGAGTGGAAGAGCAAGGTCGCCACGCCCGTGCTGCAGGAGTTCTACGCCAATAAGATCACCATCGACGAGGCGGCGAAGCGGCTCGTCGATGAAGGGAACAAGGTGCTGGAGCGGTACCAGCGGTGACGCATCGCGACAGGGCCCGGGGGTGTCTGCTCGGCCTGGCGGCCGGCGACGCCCTCGGGGCCCCGGCCGAGAACCTGCCGCCGGCGGAGATCCGGCGGCGGTGGGGGAGGCTCACCGAGATCGAGGGCGGGGGCACGGACGACACCGAGTACGCCATCTTCGCGGCGTCGCTGCTGGTGCGGCACGGACACGGGCTGACGGCCGAGCTGGTGGCGCAGGCGTACCGGACGGAGATCATCCCGCGGGTGGCTGGGCCGATGCGGGGCGCCGGGTTCTCCGAGCTGGGCACCGTCGAAGCGCTTCGACGCGGCCTGGAGCCGCCGTTGACCGGGCTGGTCCATTCGCATGGGTGGTCCGACGGGCTGGCCATGCGGGCCGCGCCGTACGGGATCTTCTGCCCGGGCGATCCCGCGGCGGCGGCTCGGCTCGTCGAGCAGGACGGGCTGGTCAGCGGGTCGTGCGAGGGCATCCTGGGCGGTCGCGCCGTCGCCGGGGCGGTGGCCGCGGCGATGGGCGGGGCGGCGGTGCGGGATGTGGTGCTCGCCGCGCTGTCGGTCATCCCCGCTGACTCGTGGACGGCCAGGAACATCGTGCGAGTGTGCGAGGTGCTCGGCTGGTCGCCGCCCACGGGCGCCGGTGTGGCGCGAGGGCGGTCGGCGGAGTCCGCGACGCCTGCGGCGGCACCGATGGGCGAACTGGAGCTCGTCGAGGCTTTGCACGAGGCCGTCGTCGTCAAGCATTACCCCTGGACGGACATCGCGCCCGAGGCGGTGGCGCTGGCGCTCGCCGCGTTCCAGGCAGGCGACGGCGAGGTCGAGGCGGCCGTGACGTTCGGGGTGAGCCTGGGCAGGGACGCCGACACGATCGGGGCCATCGCCGGGGCGATCGCCGGAGCCCGGCAGGGCGAGGGTGGCGTTCCGGCGCGGTGGACCGCCAGGATCGGGCCTGTGACGGGCAAGTGCCTGCCCGTCGTGGCCGGAAGACACGTGCTGGATGTGGCCGACGAGCTCGCGAAAGGACTGTAGATCACGATGTCGGGGGACAGGATCAGGGGAGCCTTCGCCGGGCTCGCCGTCGGGGACGCCGCGGGCTGGCCCGCCGCCAGGCACCGGGCGGCCCTGCACGCTCCCTGGAGCCGGCGCCTGCACAGGGAGCTCGACGCGTTCGCGGAAGAGCACAAGGTGACCACGCTGCCGGTGCCGTTCGCGCTCAATCAGCCCACGGCGCCGCTGGCCATCGGCCCGTCCGACGACGCCGAATGGCTCGCCTGGACGGTGCTCACGATCGACCGGCCGCGGGCGGAGGCGTTCAGGGAGCTCGCCGGCGCGGCGGTGCGGGCGCGGATCTCGGTGGCCACCGCACTGGACAACCTGGCCAAGGGCGTCGAGCCGCCCGCGTCCGGGCACGACAACCCGCACCATTTCGACGACGCCGCCGCCGTCAGGGCCGTCGCGTTCGGGGTCCTGGGGAGGGACCCCACGCCAGACGCCGAGGTGACGAACGCCGCCGACGGCATCCTCGCCGCCCAGGCCATGGCCGCCGCCGTGCGCGAGGCGGTCGCCTCCGGCGCGATCGGCCCGGCCGTGGAGGCGGCGCTGGCCGTATTGCCACCGGACACCGCCATCGGGCACAACGCCCGCGTCGCGCTGGCCGCCGCGCGGAAGGCGGGCGACGCGTTCGCCGCGGTGCCCGCGCTGGACGCTGCGCTGCTCGACCACGTCTACAGCTACGGGGTCGGCGCCGCCCAGACCGTGCCCGTGGCGCTGGCGCTGGCCGAGGCGGCAGGCGGCGATCTCACCAGAGCCGTGCCGGCGGCGGCGTGCCTGGCCGCGCTGGCCGACTCGGCGCCCGCGTTCGCCGGGGCGCTGACCGGGGCATGCGGTGGGTACGAGGCGATCCCGGAGGGGTGGACCGCCTCGGCCCGTACGCTGGCCGGCTGTTGCCTGCCCGAGCTGGCGGGCAAAGACCTGATCGAACTGACGAAGGGAATCGCATGACGCCGCTTGAGGACAGAGCGACCGGCTGCGTGGCGGGGGCGGCGGTCGGTGACGCGCTGGGCGGCGCCACCGAGGGCTGGACCCCCGAACAGATCGTCGAGCGGTACGGCGGCCGCGTCGAGGGCATCGTCCCGCCGTACAACGAGGACTGGCGCAATGCCCGCCCCATCGCGCCCTACCACAAGGGCGACGGCCACATCACCGACGACACCCTGATGACGCACGCCCTGATCCGCGTGTACGACAAGGCCCGCGGCCACCTCGACGCGTACGCGATGGCCGACCACCTCGTGCCCGAGCTCATGGGCGAGCGCCGCTGGATCCCCGAGCTGGAGAGCGACGCGCTGCCGCTGCAGCGGATCTTCCTGGCGGAGAAGTGGATCGTGGCCAGGCTGCACTACGGGCACGTGGACCCACGCGAGGCCGGTGTCGGAAACATCGTGAACTGCGGCGCCGCCATGTACGTCGCCCCCGTCGGCATCGTCAACGCCGCCGACCCCGACGCCGCCTACGCCGAGGCCATCGACCTGACCGGGGCACACCAGTCCAGCTACGGCCGCGAGGCCGCCGGTGTCATGGCGGCCGCCGTCGCCGAGGCCATGCGGCCGGGCGCCACCGTCGACTCCGTGGTCGCGGCCTGCCTGCGGCTGGCGAAGGACGGCACCCGGGCCGCCATCGAGTCGGTCTGCGAGACCGCGGCCGGGCTCGGGCACTGGGACGGGTCGTTCGAGGCGCTGCGGGCCGCCGTCCGCCCGTACGACACGGTCGCCGACACCTACCGCGACCAGGGGCTGGGGGCACGGCGGCCGAGCCGGTTGCACAGCATCGAGGAGCTGCCGCTGGCACTCGGCTTCCTGGTGATCGCCAAGGGCGACTACCGCGACACCGTGCTCGGCGGCGTCAACTACGGGCGCGACGCCGACTCGATCGCCTCCATGGGCGGGGCCATCGCGGGCGCCCTCGGCGGGCTGAGCGCCGTGCCGGCGGAGTGGGTGGAGCGGGTGGGGGCCGCCAGCCGTACCGACCTGGTGGCTCCCGGGCTCGCGATCGCTGAGGTGGCGCGCCGGGTGCACGCGGACGACCTGGCACGCCGCCGCGCCCACGAGGCCGCCTTCGCCGACCTCGACCGCCGATGATCCGCCTTACCTGGGTCCAGCCCGAGGACCTGATCGGGCACGAGCTCCGCCAGGCCGCCGAGGACGGCCGGGACGTGGCGGACATCGCCGCCCGCTGGCGCGCGGCAGGCGGGCACGACGCCCCGCCCCGGGCCGGCGCCTCGGACCCGGAGGCCGCCCGGCTGCGCGGCTTGGCCCAGGACCTGCTGGACGAACTGGCCGAGATCCCGTCGCCGCTGAACGAGCCGTCCGAACTGCCCGCCATCATCGCCGCCTGCCCAGCCTGGCCCGCCCACCCGTCCGGCCTGCCCGGCACCGCCGGTAGGGCGCGGGTGCTCGGGGCGTGGCTCGGGAGGGCGGCCGGGTGCGTGCTGGGCAAGCCCGTCGAGAAGATCCCGCGCGAAGGCATCAGGCAGATCGCCGAGGCCACGGGCAACTGGCCCATGCGCGGCTGGTTCACGGCCAAGGGCCTGCCGGACGACATCGCCCGCCGCTGGCCCTGGAACCGCCGCAGCGCCGTCAACTCCCTGGCCGAGAACATCGACGGCATCCCCGAGGACGACGACCTCAACTACCCGCTGCTGGCCCTGACCGTCCTGGAGCGCCACGGCCGCGCCTTCACCACCGACGACGTGGCCAAGCTGTGGCTCGACGAGCTCCCGGCCGGCCGTACGTTCACCGCCGAGCGCGTCGCGTACCGCAATCTCCTGGACGGCGTCGAGCCGCCGTACACGGCCTCCCACCGCAACCCGTTCCGCGAGTGGATCGGCGCTCTGATCAGGGCGGACGTCTACGGCTGGGTCAACCCGGGCGATCCGGCCACGGCGGCCGAGTACGCCTGGCGCGACGCCCGTCTCACCCACACCGCGAACGGGATCTACGGGGCGATGTTCGCGGCCGCGATGTGCGCCGCCTCGCTGGTCGCCACGTCGCCGGAGGAGGTCGTGACGGCGGGCCTGTCCGTCGTGCCCGCGGGCTCGCGCCTGCACGAGGCGGTCCGCCTGGCCACCGAGGACGCCGCGGCGGAAAAGGACTTCGAGGTGGTCGTCGACCGCCTGTACGAGCGCCACGGATCGCTCCACTGGGTCCACACGATCAACAATGCCGCCCTTGTCGCGGCCGCCCTGATCCATGGCCGGGGCGACTTCACCGCCACGATCGCCGGCGCGGTCGCCGGCGGCTGGGACACCGACTCGGCGGCCGCCACGGCCGGGTCCATCGCGGGCGCGCTCAACGGCGGCGTGCCGGACCAATGGCGGATGCGCGACAGCCTGGCCAGCAGCCTGACCGGGTTCGACGGGGTGGGCCTCGTGGAGCTGGCCCGGCGTACTCAGGAGATGATGCACCCATGATCTCGGTTTTCGGCAGCGCCAACATGGACCTGGTCGCCTACGTCTCCGAAGCCCCGAAGCGGGGTGAAACGGTGACAGGCCACCGCTTCCGCACCATCCCCGGTGGCAAGGGGGCCAACCAGGCCATCGCCGCCGCCCGGGCGGGTGCGGAGGTGGCGTTCCTCGGAGCGGTCGGCGACGACGGCTTCGGGGCAGAGCTGCGGGCCACGCTGTCGGAGGCCGGGGTGGACGTACGCGGCCTGCGCCAGGTGCCCGGCCCGAGCGGCATCGCGCACATCGTGGTGGACGACGCCGGCGGCAACTCGATCATCGTCGTGCCCGGCGCGAACGGCACCGTCACCGGCCCCTCGGGCGATGACCTGGCCGTGATCGCGCGGTCGGAGGCGCTGCTGCTGCAGCTGGAGCTGCCCATGGCGGCCGTCGTGGCGGCGGCGGAGGCCGGCCGGGTCGCGGGCGTGCCCGTCATCCTCACTCCGGCGCCCGCCCAGCCGCTCCCGGACGAGCTGCTCGACGCGGTCACGCTGATCGTCCCGAACGAGCACGAGGCCGCCGCCATCACCGGCGCCACCGCCCCCGCTGCCGCCCTGGACGCGCTGCTCGAACGTGTCGAGGAGGCCGTGATCACGCTGGGCTCCGAGGGCGCCTTGTACGGATCCCGGTCGGGGGAGCGGCTGCGGGTTCCGGCGGTCGAGGTGAAGGCGGTGGACACGACGGCGGCCGGGGACACGTTCGTGGGCGCGCTGGCCGTGGCCAGGGCCGAACGGCTGCCCGTCGCGGACGCCCTCCGCTTCGCCTCCGCGGCGGCGGCGCTGTCGGTGCAGCGGGAGGGCGCCAGCACGTCGATGCCCACCCGCTGGGAGATCGAGGACTCCCTCCCCTGACGGCCCTCGCCCGGCCCGGCAAGCAGGTTCGCGGGATTTCGGGCGGGGCAGGGGGCGGTGATGAACGAGAACCCCGAAGAACTGCCGGAAGCCGTGGGCGGAGTGGAGGGGGAGAGCGACGTCGTCGCGGAGCGGTCCGGCGCCGAAACGCCGAAGGCCCGCCGTCCCATCCCGGCCGAACCGCCCGAGCTGAGGGACGAGCCCGAGGGGGCCGAGGAGGACGCGAAGAAGGCCGAGGAGGAGGCGCGGACGGGCGCCGAGGAGGTCACCCGCCCCGACGCCGGCCCCACCGGCTGACACACCTCCGCTCGCGGGTCAGGAACGCGAGGAGCGGCGGGGCCCGGTGAGGTCGCCGGACAGGTAGGCGGTGCACTCGTCCCGGTAGTAGAGCGTACGGGTGCGCAGCCGCTTGGGATCGGCGAGCACCGACCGGGACACGGAGGGCAGGACGGCGTGGCGTACCGGCCCGAACAGCCGCGCCACGTCGGCGGGCGTGGCCCCCTGTGCGCCCAGCCCGGGAGCGAGGATGGGCCCGTTGAGGTCGGTCAGCGAGTGCTCCAGCTCGGGCAGCGTGGCGCCCATGACCACCCCGACGGGCCCGAACGGCGTGCGTCCCGCGTTGGCCGCGGCGGCCCCGGCCAGCACCTGGCCGGCCACGAGCTGCTGCAGCCCGGCCGCCTCCGGGTTGGAGGTGCGGGCCAGCACGAACACGCCCGCGTCGTTGGCCACGGCCGAGGTGATGGCCCCTTCCAGCGACCCGAACCCCAGGTACGGGCTCAACGTGATCGCGTCGACGGCCAGCGGGCTGCCCCGGTCCAGGTACGCCTCGGCGTAGGCCGCCATCGTGCTGTCGATGTCGCCGCGCTTGACGTCCAGCAGCACCAGCGTCCCCGCCTCGCGCAGGTCGGCGATGGTGCGTTCCAGGACGGCGATGCCGCGGCTGCCCCACCGCTCGAAGAACGCCGACTGCGGCTTGACCACGGCGGCCACGTCGGCCACGGTCTCGACGACCGTGCGGCTGAAGCGTTCGAGACCGGACGGCGAGTCGTCCAGCCCCCAGGCGTCGAGCAGCGCCGGGCTCGGATCGATGCCCACACACAGCGGTCCGCACTCGTCGAGCCTAGCTCTCAGGCGCGTCCCGAACGAATCGTTCATACCGGGCCCCTTCACGTGTTCCTTGCGGCGACCCTATGGGACCGGCCGCCGGAGTGAACAGGAGAGAGACCGTTCCCGTTGGTCAGTCTTCCAGGAGTGGCCTCTGGGGTAGATCACCAGACATGTACGAGATCGCCCGTCGGGTGCTGTCGCTGCGTAGCGAACCGCCGCGTGACGTGGTCGTCACCGTCGGCGTGCCGTATGAGGAGCCGACCGGGGAGTGGTCGTGCCCCTACCGGATCGACGGGCTCGCCGGATGGGAACATGAGAGGAAAGTCACAGCGCTCGATTCGCTGGGGGCGGTCGAGCTGGCGCTGGCGATGACGCGGGCCGCGGTCGCGGGCTCGCACGAGGCCAAGGAAGGGTTGCTGAGCTGGGAGGACGTCACCTCGGGCGGGCAGGCACGGACGGTGTACGTCACGTGGGACAAGGAACGCGACATCGCCTACATCGCGATGAAGCACGAAATAGTCCCAGGTGAGGCGGTACGTCAGGTCGTGGCGGAGGACGTCGTCCTCGACTACGAGGACTCCGGGCGGCTCCTCGGCCTGGAGCTCATGAACGCCGCCACCCGGCTCCCGTCCGAGATGCGCTTGTGACCTCCGCGCTCTTGGGCGGCCGGATCACCGGGACGTCAGCCACCGCCAGCGCGGCAGCTCCAGCACCACCGTGACCACGGCCAGCACGGACACCAGCGCGGCGGCGACCGCGTGCCACGCGGACCACGCCGCCGCCACCGCGGCCACCAGCTGCAGGACGACCAGGCCGATCGTCACATGACCCGGCACGGCGACGATCACGCTCCGCTTGTCGCCCGGGGTGGAGAAGACCGTCGGAAGCCCGATCAGCACCACGACCGACACCACGGCCAGCGGTACCGAATGAGGGGCGAGGGCCCAGGGGGTCGCGACCCAGGCGACCAGCTCGGTGGCGAACCGGAACGCGGACGCGACACGACCCTCCGGGCGGATGGGGGAGGACACTCCCGTACCTTACCTTTCCATGATCTTCCCCCGCATCGTCGCCACGGACCTCGACGGCACGCTTCTCGCCTCCGATCGCACCGTGTCACCGCGTACCAGGAGAGCGCTCCAGACGGCCCGCGCGGCCGGCGCCGAGATCGTCTTCGTCACCGCGAGAGCGCCGCGCGGCGTGCGTGCGGTCGCCGAGCAGGCCGGCGTCACGGGCACCGCCATCTGCAGCAACGGCGCGATCGTCTACGACCTGGGAACGGATGAGATCACCGGCAGCCTGCCGCTCGACCCGGCCTCCGCCAGGAAGGCCGCCCAGGCGCTCGCCGAGGCCCTGCCGGGGGTGGGACTGGCGGCCGAGACCGGCCGGGCGGTCCTGACCGAGGCCGCCTACACCAGGAGGATCGCCGACGACCTGGCGTATTACCGCCAGGTGCGCTCGGTCTTCGACGAGGAGCAGCCCATCGTCAAGCTGCTCGCCCTGTCGCCGGCGCACACGGCGGACGAGATGGCCGCGGCCGTGACGGCAGTGCTCGCGGGGCTCGCCGAGGTCACGCACTCCGGCGAGCACGGGCTCCTGGAGATCAGCGCCCCGGGGGTGACGAAGGCCGCCACGCTCGACCGGCTCTGCAAGGAGCGCGGCGTCGATCCGAGCGAGGTCGTGGCGTTCGGGGACATGCCGAACGACCTGGCCGTGCTCGCGTACGCGGGCGCCGGCTACGCGATGGCCAACGCCCACCCGGCGGTGCTGGCCGCCATCGAGCGGCGCACGCTGTCCAACGATGAGGACGGCGTGGCCGTGGTGCTGGAGCGGCTCTACGGCTGACCTGCGGCGTGGTCGCTGCCTCTGGTCGCCGGTGGTCCAGGGGCGGTGTCCCATCGATCTTGGGCGGCCAGCACCTCGTCGGCGTGCGTGAAGGCCCATTCACCGAACGTCTCGATCGGGCCGAGGAGGGTGCGGCCCAGGTCGGTGAGCTCGTACTCGACTCGCGGCGGGGCCTCGGCGTACGTACGGCGCGCCACCAGGCCGTTGAACTCCAGGCGGCGCAGCGTCTCGGTGAGAACCTTGGTGCTGATGCCGCCGATCTCCTCGCGCAGCCGCCCCGGCCGCCGGGGGCCGTGCCGCAGGGCCCAGAGGACGACGGCGCTCCAGGTGTTGCCGATCAGGTCGAAGGCGAGTCTGGCCTGGCAGTCGGCGAGGAACAACGAGAGCCTCCGTTAGGCACCGAATGGTGTGTGACGAGCTTTCTACTGTCCTCCTATCAGATAAGCCCTTCACAGGAGGAGGACGGGCATGCGTATCGGGATTCTGGGCGCGGGCGGCATGGCGGACGCGCTGGGCACACAGTGGGCCAGGGCCGGGCACGAGGTGATGATCAGCGGCAGGGACCTGGGCAGGAGTGCCGTGCAGGCCGAGAAGATGAGTGTCTCCCTGCGGGGGACGCCGGTCCGCGCGGGGAGCTGGGCGGAGGCGGCCGGGTTCGGGGAGGTCGTGGTGGTGGCCGTCAGGGAGGCGGGGCTCGTCGGCGTGCTGGAGGCGTGTGGTGCTGCGCTGCGCGGCAAGCCCCTGGTCGACGTCACCAATGCAGCCGACCTGGCCGCGTATGATCCGGGACGCCCGCTCGCGGGCCTGATCCGCGATCTCACCGGCGGTCACGTCGTGAAGGCGTTCAACCTGTGCCATGTGGACGTGTGGCGGATGACGCCGCCCGTGTTCGACGGGCGGCCGCTCGCCGTGCCGTTGTGCGGCGACGATCCGGCGGCGCTGGCGGCCGTACGCACGCTGGTCGCCGATCTCGGCTGCACGCCGGTGGACGGCGGAGGGCTCGACCGGGCGAGGTTGCTGGAGGCGACGGCGGCGTTCGTGATCGGCCTGTGGTTCGGGGGCGCCGACGCCCAGGCGATCCTGCCCCCGCTGCCCTCCTCCGGCGCCCACCTCCCAGCCGAGCCCCGCTGACGCTCGCGCGGCCCGCGTACGCCCTGAGGCGTAGCGGTGATGACGACGGATGGCGGATGCCCGGCGCGCCTCACGGCAAGATCCTGGAGGCCTTCCTACGAGGTCGAAGGAGTGTCCACGTGGTTACACAGGTCGCCAAGGCAAGCGGGTACCTGACCGCGTTCAAGATCGCCGCCACGCTCAGCACGCTGGCCGTGCTCGTCCAGGCCGTCACGGCCGGCCAGCTCATGAGCGGAGGAGGCGCCGGCATGCATGGGATGGGGGCGCTGGCCGTGCACCTGCTGGGTCTGGCGCAGCTCGTCGCGGCCGTGCTGCTGTGGCGGCCTGGGCGCGGCGCCGCCTGGCCCGCCCTGGTCAGCCTGGCGGTGCTGCTGCTCGGCTTCGTCCAGTCCATGCTCGGCGGCTCGGGCGCGATGGCCGCGCACGTGCCGCTCGCCATGGGGCTCTTCGGGCTGAGCGTGTGGCTGCTCGTGTGGGCGTGGCGCCGCTGAACCCATGGGCCGGCCGGCCAGGTGGCGCCCAGATCCGGCTGAGCCCGGTGGCGCCCTTATCCGGCCGGCCCGCGGTAGCGGTGATATCCCGCGGGCCGGCGGTGGCGGCCAGAGCCCGGAGGGCCAGCGGTGGTATCGCGCAGGGCGGCGGTGGCCGCGAGATCGCGCAGGGCGGCGGTGGCCGCCGGATCGTCGGGCGTGGCGGTGGGCGCCGAGATCTCGGGGAAGCGTGGTGGACCGGCGGGCTCAGAGGGCCGTGCCGGCGTCGACGTGGTAGAGCCCTGTGAAAAGTGGCCAGGTCAGGGCGGCCATTTCCGCAGGGGAGCGGGGGCAGCCGCGCTGCAGCCAGTCGGCGGCCACGCCGGTGATCGCCCCGGCGGTGAACGCGGCACGGACGTCGTGCGGGCTGTCCAACGGCGAGGAGGCCCGCCGCGGGAGAGCGCCGTCGGCGTCCCGATGCGTGTGGTCGTAGACGGTCGCGGTGATGCGGCGGCGGATGTGGTCGGAGACGCGTGCGCTCCCCTGCGGCCCCAGCAGGGCCCGGTAGAGCCCGGCGTGCTCGGCGAGGCTGGCGAAGAACGCCTCCAGTGACTCCGCCGCGTCCTGTTCCCGGTCCGCCGAGTCCACGTCGGGGACGGGCAAGGAGTCGATCAAGCCGTCGATCATCGCGGTGCAGGCCGCCTCGGCCAGCTCGTGGACGTCCCGGTAGTGGTCGTAGAAGGTTGAGCGGCTGACTCCGGCCCGCTCGGCGACGTCGGCGACGCTGATCCGGGACAGGTCCTGCTCCTCGACGAGCTCGATCAGTCCGCGTGCCAGGGCCGCATGGGTGCGGCGCACGCGCCGGTCGCCCGCTGAGGGGGTGGTGTTTCTGGTCGTGGCCACGTCACCAGCTTACCAACAAACGACATATGCAGGTTTTCCTACATCTGTCGGGTAATGTGGTGTCACGGGACGACCGAAAGGAACCACGACACATGCGGAAACCTGCCGTCCGGGCCGCCGCCCTGCACCGGGGCGACGCCCCGTGAGCACGCCCGCGAGCGTCCTGATCGTCGGGGCGTCGGCCGCCGGCCTGAGCACGGCGGAGGCGCTGCGGCGGCACGGCTACCAGGGCCGGCTGACGCTGCTGGACGCCGAACGTCACCAGCCCTACGACCGGCCACCGTTGTCGAAGCAGATCCTGGCCGGCGCCTGGGAGCCGTCCCGCGCCCGGCTCCGCGCCGACGCGCAGCTGGAGGCCTTGCGGGCCGAGTTCGTGCTGGGCGAGCCCGCCGTCGCCCTGGATGCGGCGGCGCGTGCCGTCACCACCGCCTCCGGCCGCGTGCTGCGTGGTGACGCCGCGGTCATCGCGACCGGCATGACGCCCTGCCGGCTCCCCGGCCAGGACGGGCTGGCGGGCGTGCACGTGCTCCGCGGCCTGGACGACGCGCTCGCCCTGCGCGAGGACCTGACCGCCGCCGAACGGCTCGTGGTCGTGGGGGAAGGGGTGCTGGGGGCGGAGACCGCCGCCACAGCCCGCACCATGGGCCTGGACGTCACCCTCGCCGGAATGGGGCACACCCTGCTGGGTGACCAGCTCGGCGACGTGGTCGGCACGATGCTCATCCGGACGCACACCGAGCGCGGCGTACGGTTGCGGCTCGGCTCCGTGGTGGAAGGGCTGACCGGCGCCGGCGGACGGGTCACGGGGGTGCGGCTGGCCACCGGCGAGCTCCTCCCCGCCGATGCGGTCGTGGTGGCCATCGGCTCCCGCCCGGCCACCGGCTGGCTGGCGGACAGCGGCCTCACCGTGACCGACGGGGTCGACTGCGACTCACGCTGCCGCGCCGCCGAGGGCGTCTACGCCGTCGGCGACGTGGCCTCCTGGGAGCACGAGGGCCTCGGCAGGCGGCTGCGCCTGGAAAACCGCACCAACGCCACCGAGCAGGCCCAGGTGGTCGCGGCCAACATCCTCGGCGCCGACCGGCCCTACACGCCGATCCCCTACTTCTGGACCGACCAGTACGACGTCAAGATCCAGGCCCACGGCCTCCCGTCGGCGGCGGCCGAGGTGGACATCGCCGAGGGCGACCCGGCGCAGCACCGCTTCACCGCCCGCTACATCGAGGGCGGCCAGGTCACCGGCGTGCTCGGCTGGAACATGGCCAAGCAGGCCCGCCTCCTGCGGCAACAGGTTCTCGGCCGCCGGCAGCCTGCTCAGCCCTTCGCACCCGCGTGACGGCGAACAGCCGGCTGTGCACGGGCGACCAACCCATCCGTTCATGAGGAGATGTCGAATGAGTCTCGACGAGCAGGTCTTGAACTACCCGATCCCCGCCGACGCGGCGCTGGAGCCGCCCGCGGAATGGGCCGAGTTGCGCGGCAAGTGCCCGGTGGCCCACGTCCAGCTGCCCAGCGGCGACCAGGCGACGTTGCTGACCCGCTACGACGACGTCAAGCGGGTGCTGGCCGACCCCCGCTTCACCCGCCAGCTCAACGCCCCGGACGCGGCCCGCATATCGGCGGAAGGGGACGGGGTGTTCAACAGCGACATGGCGATGATCATCCCTGACGGCGGCGAGGAACACCAGCATTGGCGGCGCCTGGTCGGCAAGTGGTTCACCGCCAAGCGGATGGCCGCCCTGCGTCCCTCGATGGCCCAGATCGCCGAGGAGCTCATCGACGACATGGTCGAGCGCGGCGCGCCCGGCGACCTCAAGGCGAGCCTGGGCTTCCCGCTGCCGGTGTACGTCATCTGCGACATGCTCGGCGTGCCGGCCGCGGACCGGGACCGGTTCTCGTACTGGTCCGACACGTTCCTCAACCTCACCCGCTACAGCAAGGACGAGATCGACGCTGCCCAGGCCGAGTTCTTCCAGTACATGTCCGGCCACGTCGCCGCCAAGCGGGAGCAGCCGGGCGAGGACATCCTCAGCGAGCTGATCGCGGTCGGCGGCCCGGAGGACGGCGGGCTGACCGACATGCAGATCCTGGTCACCGGCATGGCGCTGCTGGTGGCCGGGCACGAGACCACCGCCAACATGATCGGCAAGATGGTGAGCATGCTGCTGGCCGATCGCTCCCGGTGGGAAGCGCTGCTGGCCGACCCGAAGCTGATCCGCACCGCGGTGGAGGAGGCGCTGCGCTTCGACGCCAACTCCGGCTTCGGCCTGCCGCGTTACCTGCGTGACGAGACCGAGGTCAGCGGCACGGTCCTGCCCCGCGGCACCACCGTGGTGTGCAGCATGGCCGCGGCCAACCGGGACGAGAGCGTCTTCGACGGCGCCGCCGAGATGGACCTGAGCCGCAGCCCGAACCCGCATCTGGCCTTCGGCTCCGGCGCCCACTCCTGCCTGGGCCAGGCGCTGGCTCGCACCGAGTTGCAGGTCGTGCTCGAGGTGCTGCTGCGCAAGCTGCCCACCCTGGACCTGGCCGTGCCCGTGGAGGAGCTGGAACGCGTGGAGGGGCTGGCCGTCGGCGGTCTGCGCACGGTCCCGGTTCGCTGGTGACCCGCACGGCGGTACCCGACCCACAGAGAGGAGATTCCGCATGAAAGTCACCGTGGACGAAGTCAAGTGTTGCGGCGCCGGCCAGTGTGTGCTGCTCGCGCCAGAGGTGTTCGACCAGCGCGAGGACGACGGCATCGTCATCCTGCTCGAGCCCGAGCCGTCCGCCGACCAGCACGCCCTGGTCCGTGAGGCCGCCGCGGTCTGCCCGGCCGCCGCCATCGAGCTCAGCGAAGAGGCGTGAGCTGAGGGCCGATCCAGGCGTCAGCCCGGGTGCCTGGCCAGGTGGTCGGCGCGCCGGACCGGCTCGGGGAGGCGGTAGCGCGGGGCGAGGCGGAGGACCTGGTCCGTGGCCGTGTCCAGGGTGATGCGGTGCCCCTGGGAGACGTACACCGGCTTGACGCCGCGCTGCGTGCGCAGCGC
Source organism: Nonomuraea polychroma (assembly GCF_004011505.1). Taxonomy (NCBI): domain Bacteria; kingdom Bacillati; phylum Actinomycetota; class Actinomycetes; order Streptosporangiales; family Streptosporangiaceae; genus Nonomuraea; species Nonomuraea polychroma. The sequence continues at coordinate 5,490,266 of NZ_SAUN01000001.1, read as the reverse complement.
CCGCCCGACCGTGGCACCGTCGTGCGTGATCGGTGTCCACGCTCCGCGCTCCGCCCCCGGCGGCTCGTGCCGGCCGACGAACGGCGTCTTGCCCACGCCCAGCGCCGGCAGCCCCGTCAGCACGCCGACGTGGCAGGCCAGGCCGAACCCGCGCGGGTGCGCGAGCCCGTACCCGTCGCAGACCAGCAGGTCCGGCGTCACCGTGAGCTGCTCGAGCGCCTCGACCAGCGCGGGCAGCTCGCGGAAGGCGAACAGTCCGGGCACGTACGGGAACGCCGCCTTCCCATGGGCGACCACCTGCTCCACCACGGCGAGGGTGGCGGCGTCCATGACGACCACCGCGGCCGTCAGGTCGTCGCCCGGGCCGTGATAGTGCACGTCCAGGCCCGCCACCAAGGCGAAGGTGTCCGGCCCGGTGAGCTCGACGTGCCCGCGGAGCCGGTCCTGAATGGCCTCCGCCTCGGCGACCGTGGAGGGCCAGGGGTGAAGCTGCTCGACCTGCACCCGCCCTACCGTAGTGCCCTGATCGCGATGGCATCGCTGCTGTTCGCCCGGCCGCCCTCCGGCCGGGTGCACGGCGAGCACGCGATCCCGGGGGTACGGCGGACTCCTCCACCCGCTGACTCACACTGGGCTGGGACTCCCGGACACGCTGACGGCATGCTCGGTGACGAGCGCGGCGAAGCGCATCGTCACCTCGCGCCAGATCGGCGTGGACACCGGCTCGTCGGCCACGGCCCCGGCGTACACCTCGTCGGGGTCGAAGCCGTCCGCGCGCCACTCCTTGATGCGCTCGGGCAGCACCTCGGGATGGAACTGCACCCCCCACGCCCGCTCGCCCACCCGGAACGCCTGGTGGGGGCACGCCTGCGTCTCCGCCAGCCAGACGGCGCCCGCGGGTAACGCGGTGATCGCGTCCTTGTGGTGCTCCACGGCGGGCACCACCGGCGGCAGATCGCGGAAGAGCGGGTCGCCGGCGGCCTCCGGCCTGATCGTCAGCGGGATGCTGCCGTTCTCCGGCGCGCCCATGTCGCCCGTGACCTCACCGCCCGCGACCTCGGCGAGCATCTGCCCGCCGAGGCAGATGCCGAGCAGCGGCACACCCTCCGCGAGCGCCTGCCCCACCAGCCGCCGGGCGTCCGCCAGCCACGGGGCTCGGTCGTCCTCGCTCGGCAGGTAGCCGCCACCCAGCATGATCATGGCGTCGTGGCCGAGCCGATCGGGCAGCGGAGCACCGTCGTGGGCGAGCACGATGTCCAGCTCGTGCCCGGCCTCCGCCAGCCAGCCGGCGAGCCGGCCCGGGCCGCCGCTCCTGCTGTTCTGCACGACCAGCACGTCACCCATCACACGCCTCCGTCATTCACTCAAGGATCTGCTCGGCCACGGGGTTCCGCCGGCCGATGGTGGTCACGGGAGGTTCGCCGCTCTGGCGGTGTGGCGCAGCAGCAGCGCGGTCGTCACCGGTCCGACGCCGCCGGGCACCGGGGTCAGCGCCCCGGCCACACCGGCGACAGCGTCGAAGTCGACGTCGCCGGTCAGCCCGCCGTCGTCGGTCGGGTTGGTGCCGACGTCGATCACCACCGCGCCCGGCGCGACGTGCCCGGCGCCGATCAGCCCCGCCCGGCCGGCGGCCGCCACCAGCACCTCGGCCGTGGAGGTGACGGAGGCCAGGTCGCGGGTGCGCGAGTGGCAGACGGTGACGGTGGCGTGCCGGTCGAGCAGCAGGTGGGCGAGCGGTTTGCCGACCACGGTGGAGCGGCCGACCACGACGGCCCGCCGACCTTCCAGCTCCACCTGGTAATGGTCGAGCAGGGCCATGACGGCCGCCGCCGTCGCGGGCGGGAACGCCGGCAGCCCGGCCGCCAGCCGGCCGAGCGAGAGCGGGTTGGCGCCGTCGACGTCCTTGCGCGGGTCGATGGCCCCGGCCAGCTGCTGCGCAGAGGCTCCAGGGGGCAGCGGGGTCTGCAGCATCACGCCGTGCACGCCGGGGTCGCCGCTGAGCCTGGTCAGCGTCTCGCCGATCTGCTCGGGGCGGGCGCCGGGCCCCAGGTCCACCACGTCACAGAGCAGGTCGACGCCGGCCGCCGCCTTGGCGATCGACCGGACATACCACAGGCTGGCCTCGTCGTCCGTGGCCACCACCACGGCCAGCCGCGGCTGCGGACCCGCCGCGGCCTCGGCCTGCGCCTGGGCTCTGATGGCGGCGGCCAGCTCCTTGCCGGTCAGCGTCCTCACCGGTTGATCTCCTCGCGTACCTCGGCGGTCACCCAGTCTGCCCTGGCGACGGCCGCGTCGACGCCGGAGAGGCGGATGTTCAGCTTCTCGCGTACGTGCTCGTCCTTGACGCCGCCGAGGTTGACCTCCACGTTCACCCTGGCGGTGGTGAGCGCGGCTCGTGCAGCCTCCGCCGCGGCGGCCACGTCGGTGACGACGTTGCGGTTGCCGATCGGCAGCAGCAGCTCGCACAGCTCGATCACGCGCCCGGCCTCCTCGATCACGCGGGCCGGCGGTTCGGCGGCGCCGGCCAGCGCGGCCGCGATCGCGGCGCTGCGCTGCTCCCCCTTGGGCAGCCGGTAGGCGTCCGTGACCGCCGTGAACGCCGCCGCGTCCTCCTCGGCCAGCTTCAGCGCCCGCGCCCGCAGCGTGTCGGTCTCGGCGATCACGGCGACGACGGTCTCGGCGTGGTCGGCGTACTTCTCGCCGGTGCTGTAGCGGGCGACCATGCCGAGCAGCGCGGCGGCCTGGGCGGCGTGCAGGGCCGCCGTCGCGCCGCCGCCCGGCGCGGGCCGCCGGTCGGCCAGCTCGGTCAGGAAGTCGACGATCTTCAAGTCGCGCATGGCTGGCATTCTGCCAGGCCACGCGGGGCTCACTCGCGGTACATCGGCCGTGTGGCGTCCTCGGCGCCGCTCGGCGGCGGCAGGTAGGGCGACGGCCCCTCGCTGTAGGCCGGCGAGTACACCGGCGGCTCGGCGATGGAGCGCCAGCGCGACGGGAAGAACGAGACCATCAGCAGCACCACGCCGAGGACCAGCTGGAGCCCCGTGTAGCCGATGGTGACATAGCCGACCTGCAGAGGGTTGGGCAGGAGGAACTGCGGAGGCAACAGCAACTGCATGCCCATCATCTCCAGCAGGGGCAGGAGGCCCAGGGTGACGAACGACAGGCCGCCGAGGAGCGAGGCGACGGGCGACAGGCGCGAACCGGCCAGGAACGCCAGGACGATCCCGGCGGCGACGAGCACGCCGACCGCGGGCCAGGAGATCTGGGCCTCCTGGGCGGTCGTGAGGCGGAGCTCGCCGGCGCCGTACCACAGGCCGGCCGCGATCAGGGGAGTAAGGAGCAGCCCGGCGACCACTCCGAGGACATGACGGGCACCATTTGACATGACTAACCCCGTTTGTGTGGTTACGCCTCAACCTACCCTGCGCGATACCTCACCGTGGGGTGGTCTTCGAGTCCAGCCAGGTGTCGATGAGCTCGGTGAAGTCCTCGCCGGTGTGCTTGTTGATCCACTTGGTGAACGACGCCCGGTCCTGAGTGGTGTTGCGGTGCTCCTGCGGCCACGCCGTGGTCATCGCGAAGAACCTCTTGTCGCCGAGCCGCTCCCTGATCTCGTGCAGCATGATCGCCGGACAGTAGTAGACGTTGCTCTGCCCGAACGAATCCCGTCGATACCGGCCCGGCGGACCGTTCTCCCTGCGTAGCTGGGCATCCAGCCGGCGGATGTTGGCGATGTACGTGTCGATCGACTCGCCCTGGTCGTCGGCGAACCACTGCATCTCGAAGTACATGGCGAAACCCTCGTTCAGCCACATGTCACGCCAGGTGCGCGGGGTGACGGTGTCGCCGAACCAGTGGTGCGCCAGTTCGTGCGCCACCACCGACGGCTCCATGTAGCGGGGGCCGAGCGCGATCATCTGCTGCGTCTCCATGCCGGAGTCGCTCGTCGCCACCAGGCCGGCGCTCGGGAACGGGTACGGGCCGAGCTTTTTCTCCAGCCACTTCATGATCGCCGGCATCCGGCGGGCGACGGGGAGGGTCTTGGCCATGTCCTGGGGGCGGATCCAGTACGTGATCGGGATGCCGCGCGGGCCTTTGTCCTTGAACATGCGGAACTTGTCGGCCGCGAACACCGTCAAGTAACTGGCCACGGGATCGGTCGACTCCCAGCGGAACGTGCTCGACCCACCCTTCGTGGTCTTGCCCTTGTACGTGCCGTGCGCGACACCCGACCAGCCCTTGGGCACCGTGACCGCCACGTCGTACAGCGCCTCGTCCGACGGATGGTCGTTGACCGGGAACCAGGTGAACGCCCCGAACGGCTCCTGCAGCGCCCACGCCCGGCCGCCTTCGCCGGTGCGGAAGCCCAGGATGCTGATGTCCTTGCGCCGCTGCTTGGCGTCCACCGGGCGGGGCCGGCCGTGGTAGCGCACGGTCACGACGGCGCCTTCGCCGGCCTTCAGCGGCTTGGCCAGCGGGATGGTCAAGTCGTCCCCGGTTCGCCGCGGCTTGGCGCTCGTCCCGTTCACCGTGGCCTGGTCCACCTTCAGCGCCCGCCCGAAGTCGACGGTGACGCCGGTGAGGGGCTTGACCGCGCGGAGCGTGAGCTTCGCCGTGCCCGAGAGGATGCGGCTCGCCGGCTTCCAGTCCAGGGTCAGGTCGTAGTGGAGCACGTCGATCGCCGGGTTGCCGTAGGCGGGGTACACCGGGTCCTTGACGGGCTGCGACCTGCCCTTCTCGTAGGCGCTCAGGTCCACCTGGGGCTGCTGCGGCTCGGCGGCCGGCCTGGCGGACTGCTGCTGCCTCGTGGCGGGCGGGGATGTGCTACAGCCCGATAAGGCCAGGGAAAGGGTCAGAAGTAGTAAAAGGGGCCTCCGCATTCGGGCAAAGGTAACGGCCCCCGCCGATACCCACAAGAGCCTTCGATCAATCAGATCGTTTCTGCAAACTCCCTGTGAAGCACGCAGTACCTCTTCACCTGAAGGAGGGGACGCGGGCATCGTGGGCCGCATGAGACCCGCGATCCTGAAGACCGCACTCGGTGCCTTAATCGTGCTCCTGCTGGGCACCGTGCCCGCGCAGGCCACGTCGAAGCCCGACCAGTTCGCGCTGCCCAACGGGTTCCAGCCGGAGGGGATCGCGATCGGAGGCGGGCCCTACGCCTACTTCGGCTCCCGCGCGACCGGTGACATCTACCGGGCGGACCTGCGTACCGGTGAAGGCTCGGTCATCAGCAAGGGCCCCGGCACGCCGTCGCTCGGGCTCAAGACCGACGGGCGCGGCCGGCTGTTCGTGGCCGGGGGGACGGGCGGCGACGCCCGCGTGGTCGACCTGCGTACCGGGGAGGTCGTCAAGTCGTACAAGCTGACCACCGACCCGGCGTTCGTCAACGACGTGATCCTCACGCGCAACGCCGCCTATTTCACCGACTCCCGCAACCCCGTCCTGTACAAGCTGGCGCTCGGCCGCGGCGGTGTGCTGCCTGACGAGGCCGTCAAGATCCCGCTCAGCGGGGCCATCCAGTACACGACGGGTAACAACGCCAACGGCATCGCGCCCAGCCCCGACCGCAAGTCGCTGCTGATCGTCCAGTCGAACACCGGCAAGCTGTTCGAGGTGGACCCGTCCACCGGCGTCACCACCGAGGTGGACCTGGGCGGCGAGCTGCTGACCAACGGCGACGGGCTGCTGCTGTCCGGCCGCACCCTGTACGCCGTGCTGAACCGCCTCAACACCGTCGCCGCCATCAGCCTGGCCGCCGACGGCTCGTCCGGGAAGATCGTCAAGCGCCTGACCGATCCGCGTTTCGACGTCCCGACGACGGTCGCCAAGTACGGCACGCGCCTCTACCTCCCCAACGCCCGCTTCACCACCACGCCGACGCCGGACACGACCTACAACGTGGTGGCGATCAAGCCTTGACGGCCTGGGCCTGATGCGGCGGGCGCAGCGCCGCGAGCTGCTTCTCGAACGGCACCACGACCTCCTCCTGCTCCGTCCCCGCGCTGGGCGCGCGGTGCAGGAGGAGGTCGGCCAGCTCGCCGGCGGCGCGGTCGATGCGCTCGCCCAGGCCGTCGGTGAACGAGTCGCCCCCGCCGCCCCAGTCCTCCGCCGCCGCGTAGACGGCGGTCGGGACGACGACGGCACGCAGGTAGGCGAACAGCGGCCGCAACGCGTGCTCCAGCGCCAGCGAATGGCGGGCGGTCCCGCCGGTGGCGGCGATCAGCACGGGCTTGCCCGCCAGCGCGGTGTTGTCCACCACGTCGAAGAACGACTTGAACAACCCGCTGAAGGAGCCGCTGAAGATCGGCGTGACCGCGATGATGCCGTCGGCCTCCGTGACCGCCTCGAGCGCCGCCCGCAGCCGGGAGTTCGGGAACCCGGTCACGAACGCGTTCGCGACGTCCACGGCCAGCTCCCGCAGCTCGATCACGCGCGGCTCGGCTGCCGGCTGCCCGGCCGGACCCGCCGCCGGCCGGTCCGCCAGCCGCCGGGTCACGGCCTCGGCGAGGCGGTCGGCGAGCAGACGGGTCGACGAGGGCTGGGTCAGCCCGGCCGTGACGACGACCAGCTTCATGATGTGTCCCTTCCTTAAGCCTCGACGGTTTCGGCGGTGGTTTCGGCGGTGGTTTCGGCGGCAGCCGTCTTGGCCGCGAGCAGGGAGGCGTGCGTGGGCGCGTCCGGCACCTCGGCCGGCCGGCCCTTGGCGAACTCCGCGCGCAGCACCGGCACGACCTCCTCGCCGAGGATGTCGAGCTGCTCCAGCACGGTCTTCAGCGGCAGCCCCGCGTGGTCCATGAGGAAGAGCTGGCGCTGGTAGTCGCCGAAGTACTCCCTGAACTGCAGGGTCCGGTCGATGACCTGCTGCGGGCTGCCCACAGTGAGCGGCGTCTCGGCCATGAACTCCTCCAGCGACGGCCCGTGGCCGTACACGGGGGCGACGTCGAAGTACGGGCGGAACTCGCGTACCGCGTCCTGGGAGTTCTTGCGCATGAACACCTGGCCGCCGAGCCCCACGATGGCCTGCTCGGGCGTGCCGTGCCCGTAGTGGGCGTAGCGCTGCCGGTAGAGGTTGATCAGCCGCATGAAGTGCTCCTTCGGCCAGAAGATGTTGTTGGCGAAGAAGCCGTCGCCGTAGTAGGCGGCCTGCTCGGCGATCTCCGGGCTGCGGATCGAGCCGTGCCACACGAACGGCGGCACCCCGTCCAGCGGCCGCGGCGTCGAGGTGAAGCCCTGCAGCGGCGTGCGGAAGCGGCCCTCCCAGTCCACCACGTCCTCGCGCCACAGGCGGTGCAGCAGCGCGTAGTTCTCGATGGCGAGCGGGATGCCCTGCCTGATGTCCTGGCCGAACCACGGGTAGACGGGCCCGGTGTTGCCCCGGCCCATCATGACGTCCACCCGCCCGTTCGCCAGGTGCTGCAGCATGGCGAAGTCCTCGGCGATCTTCACCGGGTCGTTGGTGGTGATCAACGTGGTGGCGGTGGAGAGAACGAGGCGCTCGGTCCTGGCCGCGATGTAGCCGAGCATGGTCGTGGGGGAGGACGGCACGAACGGCGGGTTGTGGTGCTCGCCGGTCGCGAACACGTCGAGCCCGACCTCCTCGGCCTTGAGCGCGATCGTCACCATCGCCTTGATCCGCTCGTGCTCGGTCGGCGTCCTGCCTGTCGTGGGGTCCATGGTCACGTCGCCCACGCTGAAGATTCCGAACTGCACTTTAGTCACCATCCATGACTGTTGAATCTTTGACGGCTAAGGTAGCGTCAAGCCCTCCCGGGTTATTCCATCATCCTGCATGGGGGGTGTGCGCGGTCAGCCCTGCCGCTGGGCGCGGGCGCGGAACGCCGCCGCCTTGGCCCGGTTGCCGCAGCCGCGCATGTCGCACCAGCGGCGGGTGCGCCGATGGGAGGCGTCGATGTAGAGCCGGGTGCAGGGCGCGGCCTCGCACTCCCTGATCAGCGCGGCCTGCGGGCCGCCGAGCAGTTCGACGGCCGCTCGCGCCGCACTGGAGAGCGCGGCCCGCAGGTCGCCGGCGCGCTCCAGGTTTTCCGCCTCGCCCAGCCTGACCGTCGCCGGGGGGTGCTCGGCGGCCCGGTTGAGCACCTCACGGTCGGCCGCCTCGAACGGGCCTCCGGTGCGGGCCGCGGACGCCAGCCGGTAAATCGCCTCCCGCAGAGTGATCGCCAGGTGGAGGTCGTCGTCGCTCACGGCGGGCGGCGTGTCGAGGAGCCCCGCCGCGACCGTCCACCGGGCCAGGTCCGCGGGGGTGGCCAGCAGGTCGATGCGCTCGCTGCGTCGATGGCCGATGGTCCCGGCCAGGTCGAGTCCGAGGTTCCCGCTGACGAAGGTGAAGTCCACGACCTCATAGTAACCGCATTGACAAGTTACTTCGGTGGCCGGGAAGCTTGGCTAACCGGAGATTCCGGTTATTTCTCGAAAGGTGGGTGCTTATGGCGACGGCGACCTCGATCTCGGCCGCCGGCGGGAGCACCGGACGCCGGTACGGGCCACGGCACCGGTGGATCGTGCTGGCCGTGGGCGTAGGGGCGCAGGGCAGCTTCGCGGCCATGTTCGCCGGCATCCCGGTCACCGGGATCGCGATGCGCGCCGATTACCACCTGTCCATCGGGCAGCTCGGGCTGGCACTGGCGTGCCTGGGGCTGGGCGTGGCGGTGTCCGACATCGTGTGGGGCCTGCTGACCGACCGCTACGGGGACCGGCGTGTCCTGCTCATCGGGCTGACCTCGACCGGCGGGCTGCTGGCGCTGATGGCCGCGGCCGTCACGCCCGGTGACGGCGCCGGTGTCGCCGCGCTGGCCGCGTGCCTGCTGGCCGCCGGCGCGCTGGGCGGCAGCGTGAACGGCGCCTCGGGCCGCGCCGTCATGACCTGGTTCGCGGACGGGGAGCGGGGGCTCGCCATGAGCATCCGCCAGACGGCCATCCCGGCGGGCGGCTCGCTCGGCGTGGCGGTCCTGCCCTGGCTGGCCCACTCGTACGGCTTCCGCGCGGTCTACGCGTTCCCTGCCGTCCTCTGCCTGATCGCCGCGGCCGCCACCTGGCGCTGGCTGCCCACGTCCGACGCGCCGCCCCCGGCCGCGACGGGCGACGTCGGCCGCTCGCCCTTGGCGCGGTGGGACGTCTGGCGGGTGGCGCTGGCCAGTGCCCTGCTCACCGTGCCGCAGTTCGCCGTCCTGTCCTTCACCGCGATCTTCCTCCACGACGACAAGGGGCAGGGCGCCGCTCTGGCCGGCGTCACGATCCTGATCGCCCAGATAGGCGGCGGCGCGGCCCGCATCTGGACGGGCCGGCGCACCGACCGGCGCGGGAACCGCGGCGCGTACCTGCGCGGCATCGGCGCACTCACCGGCGTCGCCATGGCGGCCGCCGCCGTGCTCACGCAGGCCCCGACCCCGATCACGGTCGCCGCCCTGGCGCTGGGCGGCCTGCTGGCCAACTCCTGGCACGGCGTCGCCTACACGGAGATCGCCGCCCTGGCGGGCCCCGCCAGGGCGGGGACGGCGCTGGGCCTGGAAGGCACGACCGTGTTCGGAGCCGCGTTCCTCACCCCGCTCCTCATCCCCGTCGTCCTGACGGTCGCCTCGTGGGAGGCGGTGTGGGCGCTGGCCGCGGCGGCGGCGCTGCTCGCCATCCCGCTCGTCCCCCGCCCGCGGGCGGTCACAGCGCGTTGATGTCCGCGGGCCCGAGGATGCGCTTGGCCGCGCCGCGCTCGGCCACCGTGATCATGGCCTGCCCGATCCGCTCCGTCGTGGTCACCGCGGACGGGAAGAGCAGCCGCAGCAGCGGGTACAGCGGCCGGCTGGCGACGTAGGCCACCCGGTAGAGCCGGGTACGCGAGGTGATGCCGTGCATGGGCTGGATGTAGCCGGGCCGGAACATGTAGGCCTGCAGCGGCAGCGCCAGCAGGGCGTTCTCGGTCTCCCCCTTCACCCTGGCCCACATCGCCCGCCCGCGGGCGTCGGTCCCGGCCCCGGACACGTACACGAAGGTCATGCCGGGGGTGAGCCGGGCCAGGGTGCCGGCGACGGACAGCGTGTAGCCGTAGGTGATGTGCCGGTAGTCCTGTTCGCTCATCCCGGCTGACGAGACGCCCAGGCAGAAGAAGCACGCGTCGAAGCCCGTCAGGTGCTCCTCGACGGGCGTCAGGTCGAGCAGGTCGCCATGGACGAGGTCCCGCAGCTTGGCGTGTGCGACCCCGGTCGGGGAGCGCCCGACCGCGAGCACGGCGGAGACCCGCTCGTCGAGCAGGCACTCCCGGAGCACGCCGCGACCGACCATGCCGGTCGCCCCAAAGATGATCACGTTCACGCCGGGCTGACCCCGATCGTCTCGCCGATGCCGTCAGGCAGAGGATACGGTCGTTCGGCGGGCAGCAGCCCGTTGACGTCGGCGCGGCGCCGGACCGCCGCATGGACCTCCCGGGCCAGCTCCGTCACGTCGGTGATCGCCAGCGTCCACTCGTCCACATAGCGCCGCACGGCCTCCCCGGACAGGCCGATCTGGATGGACCGGTACGGCAGCGGCTCATGGTGCGGCCCCCGCTCGGGATCCCACTGGATCCGCACCGGGCTGCGCCGCACCCGCGAAGGCCAGTCAGGACGCCCGTCGTCGTGGCTGAGACACGCGTGCTCCAGGGCCCATGCGAAGCCGCCGCGGCTGAGCTCGATCGCCAGCACCCGCCCCTGGCCGGGCTTGGTCGCGTAGCCGCAGCGGTACATCATCCACAGGAACGACGGCTTGATCCACGTCATCCGCTCCCGCTTGAACGGCGCCACGAACCGCTGCGCCGCCACGGCGGGCCCGGCGATGGCGGCGTCGTAGGCCTGGTAAACGGTGATCGACTCGTCGGTGTAGACGGCGCGGATCTGCCGGTACGGCACGTTCATGCCGGCAAGCCTGCCCAAGATCGCCAAAGGACGGCAACCGGTTAACACGCCTACGGCTGCATGGCCTTGGTCCGGTGCACGGCCTGGAGCAGGCCGATCGCCAGCAGGCCCGCGACCGTGGCCGAGCCGCCGTACGACACGAACGGCAGCGGCACGCCCACGATCGGCATGAGCCCCACCGTCATGCCCACGTTCACGAACGTCTGGAACGCCAGCCACGACACCACGCCGCCGGCCAGCACCGCCCCGTACGGCGAGGCGCTGTGCCGCGCGATCGACAACCCCCGCCACAGCAGCACGCCGATGGCCAGCACGATGGCCGCGGCCCCGGCGAAGCCGAGCTCCTCGCCGGCGACGGTGAAGATGAAGTCGGTGTGCTGCTCCGGCACGAAGTGCCCGGCAGTCTGCTCGCCGTTGAACAGGCCCTTGCCTGTCAGGCCGCCGGAGCCGATCGCGATGCGCGCCTGGGCGGCGTTGTAGCCCACGCCGCCCGGGTCGGCCGCTGGGTTGGCCAGCACGAGCAGCCGCTCCAGCTGGTACGGCCGGACCAGCCCGAGCTTCCACGCCGCGGCCCCCGCGGCGGCGGCGCCTGCGACGAGCACCAGCAACCACCGTTTGGGCGCCCCGGACACCAGCAGCGCCCCGCTCACCATGGCCGCGAACACCAGCATCGTGCCCAGGTCCGGCTGCAACGCGATCAGCCCGATCGGCACGGCGGCCAGCACCAGCGCCAGCAGCACCCCGCCGAACCCGGGCCTGGCCTGCCCGTCACGCAGCTCCCCGAGCGGCACCGCGAACGCCAGCGCGAGCGCCACCTTGGCGAACTCCGACGGCTGGAACTGCACCCCTGGCGCCAGCACGATCCACGAGTGCGCCCCGTTGACCCGCACCCCGAGCGGCGAGAGCACGCCCGCCAGCGAGACCAGCGCCAGCACGTACGCCAGCGGCACGTACGCCCGCAGCACCCGCAGGTCGCACCGGGACACGAACCACATCAGCAGCAGGCCGAGCCCGACGCTCACCGCCTGCCGGATCAGCAGCCCGTGGTCGCCGTCCATCCGCGTGGCCGACCACACCAGCAGCAGCCCGACCACGGACAGGCCCAGCGCCAGCAACGTCAGCGTCCAGTCGGGCGCGCCCAGCGTCGGCGCCCACACGATCCGCCGTTTCCCGGCAACAGCGATCACCGCCGCTCCCTCAGTCCAATGATGCCCTCCCAGATGTCGCGGGCGGCGGGCGCCGCGCCCTCCCCGCCCCGTCCGCCCTCCGACAACACGACGACCACCGTGTAGGCGGGGTCCGGGGCGAACGAGGCGAACCAGGAGGTGTCGCGGTGCCCGAACGACTCCGCCGTGCCCGTCTTCCCGGCGACCGCGACCTTGCCGAACGGGAACCCCTTGAACGCCTCTTCGGCCGTGCCCTTCCTCGGCACCTGGCTCAGCGCGTTCCTGATGAACCGCAGCGTCTCCGCCGAGGCCGGCAGCCGCCCGGCCACCGGCGGCGTGATGGTGGTGACCGTGGTCCCGTCCGGCTTGACCACCTTCAGCCCGACCCGCGGGCTGTGCAGCGTCCCGCCGTTGGCGACGGCCGCGTACGCGCGGGCCAGCTGCAGCGGCGTGACGAGCACGCCGCCCTGCCCGATGGAGAAGTTGGCCGCGTCGCCGCCCCGCCACACGCCGGCGCCGCGGCAGTTCTCCTTGGCGATCGCGGTCAGGTACGCCGCCCGCCCGCGGTCGGCCATCTCCGGGTACCCCTTGACGGCCCGGCGGCAGCTCTCCTCGCGTGTCGCCTGCCACAGAGCCTTCTTCGAGGCCCGGTCGGGGACCGCCCCGGCCGCCTCGCCCGGCAGGTCCACACCGGTTCGCTTGCCGAAGCCGAACCCGCGCGCGGTCTTCTCCATGGCCTCGGACCCGCGCTGCCACAGCTGATCGGCGAGCCGGTAGAAGATCGTGTCGCAGGACTCGACCAGCGCCCCGTGCATGGTCATCAGGCCGAGGTCGGCGCTGGCGAAGTTCCTGAACACCCGGTTGCCCACCGTGTAGCCGCTGGGGCAGTCGTAGAACGCGCCGAGCCCGTACCCGGCGTTCGCGGCCGCCGCGACCGAGGAGACCTTCCACGTCGACCCCGGCGCCCACTCGCCCTGCACGGCCTGCGACAGCAGCGGCAGCCGCTTGTACTCGCGGGCGGTCACGCCGTCGGTCCACACGGCCGGGTCGTAGGAGGGTAGTCCGGCCAGCGCGACCAGCCGCCCGGTCTGCGACTCCATCACCACGGCCGCGCCCGACTTCGCGCCACTGGCGGCCAGCGCCCGGGCGACCGCCTGCTCGGCGATGGTCTGGATGCGGGAGTCGAGGCTGGTCACGAGTGTGTTGCCGGGCACGGGCGGCTCCTCGCGGAGCGTCCTGGTGACCTGCCCGGTGTTGTCCACGGCCACGTCACGCCGGCCAGGGCGGCCGGCCAGCTCCCGGTCGTACACGCCTTCGAGCCCGTCGCGGCCCTGGGCGCCCTGCACGTACCCGAGGGTGTGCGCCGCGGCCGCGCCGAACGGGTAGACCCGCACCGGCCGCAGCTCCGTACGCACGCCGGGGAAGTCCTGCTGCCGCTCGCTGATCTGCAGCGCCACGGGCGCGGTGACGTCCTCGGCGACGGGGATCGGCTCGTACGGCGACCCCTGCCAGCACGGTTGCGCCACCTCGGGACCGCACAACCGGACCTTCTCCGCGATCTGCCGGTACGGCTGGTCCAGCACCTCGCCCAGGCGCTCCAGCACCGACCGCCCGCCGTCGGGCTGGTGCGCCAGCGCCACCGCGTCCACCGTGACCACCGGCCTGGTCCGGTTCGTCACCAGCGGGCGGCCCGCCACGTCCACGATCTGGCCGCGCACCGGCGCCACCGGCACGGTCCTGATCCGCACGTCCGCCGCGGCCCGCACGTACTCAGCGCCGCTGACCACCTGCAGGAACCACAACCGGCCCACCAGCGTGGCCACCATCGCCACGACGAGCAGCCGCAACACCAACAGCCTGGCCCTAGGCACGGCGCATCGCCACCCTGGGCTCGCCCTCCCGGGACCGCCGGCGGCGCAGCAGCACGGCGCTCACCAGCGCCCCGAGCGCCACCGTCCACCCGAGCGTCCACGGCAGCGCCGCGAGCGCCGCCCGCCACGGCTCGTCGCCGAGCGCGACGGCCGCGCCGGCCTGCAGCAGCGTGGCGAGGGCGGCGCCGGCCGCGCCGACCAGGAGCGGATTGTGCTCCCGCGTCCGCCCTTCCGGCGATGGCTTGCCCTCGCGCCAGCGGCCGGCCAGCAGGCCCGTCACCGCCAGCACCAGCGCCGTGCGCCCCACCGTGCCGTCGGCCGGCGGCGTCACGTCGGCGGCCAGCCCGCCGGCGAGCCCGGCCACGCAGCCCCAGACCGGCCCCCTGGACAGCGCCAGCCACACCACGGCGAGCGCGACCAGGTCGGGACCGCCCCACGGCGACCTGTTGACCAGCAGCACCTGCAGCAGCGGCGCCACGAGCAGGAACAGCACCAGCACGGCTCACCTCCCGGGGTCGGGCACGACCACCGCGACGAGGTCGAGCGCGGACAGCCGGGCGGCGGGCCGCACCAGCGCCGTGCGCGTCGCCGCGCCGGGCACCCGCTCGATCTGCGCGACCGTGCCGATGGGCACCCCGGCCACGTACGGCCGCCCGCCTGCCGACCCGAGGGTCATCACCTGGTCGCCGACCTCGAGCGGTGCGTTGGGGTCGAACAGGCTCAGCCGCAGCAGGCCCTCGCCCGGCACCCCGGCCACCACGCCCAGCTCGCCGGAGTCCGCCATGCGCGCGCCCACCGAGGAGCCGGGGTCGGTGATGAGCGACACGGACGCGGTGGCCGGTCCCGCCCAGCTGATCTTGCCCACGAGGCCGTCGGCGTTCAGCACCGTCACGTCGCGGACGACGCCCGCCGCCGATCCGGCGTCGATGGTGACGTTCCTTCCCTGACCGAACCCGACCACGTGCGCGGAGACGCCGCGGTAGGGCGCCGGCACCGTGGCGGCCGGCCGGCTCTTCACGCCGCCCGCCAGCATCTCGGCCCGCAGGCGCGCGTTCTCCTGCTCCAGCGCCCGCAGCCGCCCTTCGCCGCCGACGGACCGGGTGACCGTGCCGATCGCGCTCTGGACCGTGCCGTACACGGTGGAGCCCGCCGCCCGCAGCGGCTCCAGCGGCATCAGCGTGCGGTCCACCACGACCAGCACGATTCCGGAGAGCAGCACGAGCAGGACGAGCGCCCGTTTCACCGCCGGGACCAATCGGGCAGCAGCACGTCACGCATGGCCTGGAACCGCTCGACGCAGCGGCCCGCGCCCAGCGCCACCGAGTACAGCGGCTTGTCCACGACCTTGATCGGCATGCCGGTGGCCTGGCCCATCCGCTCGGCCAGCCCGCGCAGCAGCGCCCCGCCGCCGGTCAGCACGATGCCGTTGTCCAGCAGGTCGCCGGCCAGCTCGGCCGGGCACTGGTCGAGCGTGGTCTGCACGGAGTCGATGATGGTCTGCACCTGGTCCTCGATGGCCTCGCTGATCTCCTGGGAGGTCATCGAGGCCGTCTTGGGCAGGCCGCTGACCAGGTCGCGGCCGCGTACCGGGGCGCTGGCGTCCGGGGCGATCGGGCGCGGTGCGGACGGCGACGGCGCGGCGTCCTGCTTGGGCCTGGACCTGAACGGGTTCCACCGGTGCGGGGCCGGCGGCGGCTCGGGCTCCTCGTCCTCCACCACGACCGGTGGCAGGGACCCGGCGGGCGCGCCCACCCGGTGCCTGCCCCTGGGAGTGACCTCGGCCTCCCGGCCGGACGCGGGCTTCACGGTGCCCAGGTCGATCTTCAGCCGCTCGGCGGTACGCTCGCCGAGCAGCAGCGCGTGCTCCTTCTTGGCGTAGGCGATGATCGCCTCGTCGAGCTCGTCGCCGCCCACCCGTAACGACTTGGCGACCACGACGCCGCTCATGGAGACGATGGCGACCTCCGTGGTGCCGCCGCCGATGTCGACCACCATGTTGCCGGTGGCCTCGCCGACCTTGAGCCCGGCGCCGATCGCGGCGGCCATCGGCTCCTCGATGATGTGCACCCGCCGCGCGCCCGCCTCGTAGGCGGCCTCCTTGACCGCCCGCTGCTCGATCGAGGTGGTGCCGCTCGGCACCGCCACCACGATCCGGGGCTTGGCGAGGAATCTGCTGGGGTGCGCCTTCTGAAGGAACATGCGTAACATGCGCTCCGCCGCGTCCAGATCCGCGATCACGCCGTCCTTGAGCGGCCTGATCGTGGCGATGTGCGGGGGAGTACGGCCCATCATGCGCTTGGCCGCCTTGCCCACGGCCACGACGGTGTTCTTGTGAAGGTTGATCGCGATGACGGAGGGCTCGTTGAGCACGATGCCCTTCCTGCGGACGTAGACGAGCGTGTTGGCGGTGCCTAAGTCGACTGCTATGTCATGACCGAGAAGACCCAATGCGAATGCCATGTGCCGCACAGCCCTTTCGACCCGGTGAGGGGCAGGGGGACACTGCCCGCCTTCGCGCTGCCCTCAGGGTTTTCACCACAAACGCGATATCTCTGTAGCCGCCCCCGTTTCCGCAGATCAGCCTGAGCGCGGGCTCAGCGCGCGGTGCGCCAGCTCTGCTCCTCGACCAGCTCCGTGCTGCGCCATCCGCCGGGTGTGCGGCGCAGGCGGTGGTGGTACCAGCCGCCGCCGTGAAGGAATCCCTCCGTGCCGGCCGCGACCATCTCGCGGGTCGGGGCGAGCGTGTCGGTGAAGGGTGCGCTCACCCGCGCCTCCCCCTCGTGGAAGTCGATCACCGGGGCGCCGATCAGGTGCAGGCGGCCGGGCCAGTGGGTGAGCACCTCGGCCAGCCACGCCTTGACCTCCTCCCGCGTGCCCTTGATGCCGCCGGCAGAGGTGTAGTCGATCACCGCGTCTTCGCTGAACACCTCGTCGAGCAGTTCCCAGCGGCCGGAGTCGATGGCGCGGGTGTAGCGGGCCAGCAGGTCCGCGATCTCCAAGCGGTCGGCGAGTTCCTGAGCGTCCATGGTGTGATCGTCGCGCTAAGGACGCTCCGTGACCAGCCCGGCGAGCCGCTCGCGCGAGGCCCGTACCGTGAAGGGCTCGCAGCCGGCGCAGAAGTAGCCGCGGCCGAACGTGAACTCGACCGCGCCCCTGCCCAGATTCACCAGCAGGCGTTCGTTGTCCACGGTGACGGTCCGTGGATTCTGGCGCGCCGGCATGAGGGGCCGCAGCGCGGCGGCCAGCCGTCTTCTGCCCTCAGGGGTGAACGCGACCGGGGCGAAGATCTCCCGCACCGTGAGCAGGCGCCCCTCGGCCACGTCGTAGTTGACCGCCCGCCGGTGCTCGCCCGCCAGCAGGTAGCGCACCGAGATCACCTGGGCGTCGTCGCGTACCACGACGTGGGTCCCGGTCACGGCCCCGTGGGCGGCCGGGTTCGCGCGCAGCTCACGCAAGGTGTCCTCGACGCGTTCCCGGACCGGCGCGAACAGCGCCGCGTTGACCCGCCGGGCGTCACCGCCGGAGGCGCGCGGGTAGGTGACGTCGATCGTGAGCCGCGGCCGCTGCTCCCGCCAGGTGGCCGAGGTGATCACGAATGCGGGGGGTGCTCCCCGTACGAGGGGCGCCGCCGCCACGGCGATCATCACGGCGGCGCCTGCCGCCAGAACCTTTCGCGGCGGCGCCGCCACCGCCATCCCCGCCAGGACGAAGGGCCCCGCGACGAACCCGGCCTGCAGGCCCGCCACCGGGTCCAGCGGCAGGTTCGCCAGCCCGCCCGCCACCACGGACAAGCCCCACACGGCCGCCGATGAGCCGAGCACGTGGGTGTTCGACCGAGCCAGGACGAGATAGACCAGCCCGGCCAGGAGGACGACGTAGAGCGCGCCGGCGAGGTTCTCCAGCGGCTGTTGCGCGACGGACACGGCAGGCGCCGTCAGGAAGACCCCGCTTCCCGGAAGCTCGGCGTGCACCTCGACGCCGAACCCGCGTACTGCCCCCGCCGCCACCGCCACCACCAGAGCCGCGCCCGCCGCCCGGCGGGAACGGGCCGCGGCCCGCTCCCGCCGGGCCGGCACGTGCTCGCGCACCTGCTCCTTCCACGCCCGGTACCGCTCCGCGAGCGTCCCCCAGGTTTCCTCGTCCGCCAGCTCGACGATCCTGACGAACCTGGTCAGGCCCACCTGTGAGTGCACGATGAATAACAAAGCCGCCAGTCCCGGCACGACGACCCCCGTGAACAGCGCCGCCTCGGCGGCCGGGGAGATGCCCGGCGGCCGCTCACCGGTCACCGCGTACGCGATCACGCTGCCCGCGTTCCAGCCGACCGCCGCCGCCAGCGCCAGCACGCCCACCAGCACCAGGTAGTCGGAGGCGGGGAAGAGCCGCACGAGCCGCCCGCGTACCGCGAGATGGACCAGGGCCGCCGCCGACGCCCCGAACACCGCCGCCACCGTCCACAACCACACCACGGCGGTCCAGCCCAGCACGGGGTCCGGCGGGGTGAGGAAGGCGAGCGCCCGCGCCATCACCGGCGTCCCGTCGTCATACGCCCGCCGCGTCAGCACGGGATAGCGGGAGGTAGCGGCCAGGCAGAAATACGTCAGCGCGAGGGCCGCCCCGGCCACGAACAGGCTCCACCGCCGATCGGGCCGCACCGGATCGGGCGGCGCGGGCTCACGTTCCTTACCCGGGAGCACCAGCTGCAGGCCGGTGCCGGCCAGCGCGAGCAGCAACGGCGGCACCGCGATCTGCGCGGGCTCGGCGACCAGCGCCGCCCCTATGTCGCGGGCGTACTCCACCGCCCAGGCCGCGTTCAGCGGGTCCGCGAGCAGCGGCTCACGCATGCCGCGGTCGATCGCGACCACGGCCGCGTACACGATCGGGGCCGCGCACAACGCGATCCACGCCAGCACGAACGCCCGCCCCGGCCGGCCCTCCACGGGTAATCGCCGCCGCAGCGCCCCCTCCAGGTAACTCGCCACGATGGCCGCCAGCACCACGGCCATCTGGTCGAAGTAGTCGAGCGAGAGCGGCAGCCAGGCCAGCAGCGGCTCCTGGTCCCTGATGAGAACGCTCCAGACCAGGGACCAGCCGATCACCAGGCACGGCAGCACCCACCGGCGCGCCCGGAACACGCGTTTCGCGGGCGGCGGGGGCGAGGCGGGCAGCGTCCGCGTCACGGCCAGCGCCGCCAGCGCGGACACCAGCGCTGTCGCCATCCCCCATGAGGCGGCGTACGGAGCGTGGTCGAGGAACGCCGAGCCCCGCGCTGCCGACCAGGCCAGCACCGCGATCACCCCGGCAGGCCCGCCCGCCAGGCACCAGCAGACCACCAGCCCCACCCGCGACGCCCCGAACCCGGACCACCGGAACACCGCATACGCCCCGGAGGTGAGCGTCACGGAGAAGCCCGCCAGGGTGACCGCCGCGATCGCCGCCGGCCCCTGACCCATGCCGGGAAAGACCAAGGCGCCCGCGAACGGCCGGCCGAGCAGGAACCCGCCCACGGGCGGCAGGGCCGCGAGGCCCGAGACGGCGAACGCGATCCCCGCGGCCGCGAGCAGGAACGTGCCAGTCGACTTCACCACGCCCCGGTAACTGCCCGCTCAGCGCGCTCCCGTGCGCGGACCGGGCAGCCGCCCAGGTCAGGGGCGCTTCGCCCGAAGGAGCCGCGCCAGCCGGAACGACGCCAGCACGCTCACGCCCAGATGACCCGACACGAGGGCGATCTGGTAGACCCGCTGGCCCGCCGTCAGATCGGCCGCGTATCCGCCGTCGAAGAACCCCGACACGAAGGCCAGCACCCCGGCGACCGCCAGCAGGGCCGCGGCGGGGACGGCGACCGCACGGCGGCGACGGGTGGCCCCGGCGACCAGGACGGTCATCGCGATCATCATCGTGATCGGCGCGGACAACCGCGCCTGCGGGCCGAGGGCGTCCAGGACCGTCGGGTTCAGGCCGGCGGACACCGACAGGAACGCGCCGGCGACGTCCATGGCGAGCAGCGACCCCACGCCGGCGAGCAGCGCCGTGTTGAGCACCCGGCCGCCGTCGGGCTCGGCGGTGATGGGACCGGACATGTGATCTCCTCTCAGCGGAAGCTCCCTCGAGGATGTGCGGGGCAGAGGTCGGGCGTCATGAGCCTGCGGTCCCGAGCAGGAGGGGACTTGTCGTCCCGTGACGGCGGGACAACCGAATGGCACGATTCACCTCATGATGGACAGATCGGCCTGGCGGTCCGCCGCGGCCGGAGGTGTGCTCCTCCTTCTGGTCGTGGCCGCGGTGGTGGTCGAGCCACGGCTGCGAGCGCTGGGCGTGACCGGGATCGTGGAACGGTTCGACGCCTTCCGTGTCGTCGCGGCGCTCTCGTTCGGGGTGCCCGGCCTGTTCGTCGTGTCGCAGCGGCCGGGGTCGCGGGTGGGCTGGTCGATGGTGTTCGTCGGGGCGGCGCAGGCGCTGGGGGTCGCCCTGGGGGCGTACGGGCTGCTGGGGATCAACCACGGCGTGCAGGGCGGGCGGCTGCCGGGCGACGACTGGGCCATGTGGGTGTCCACGTGGTTGTGGATGCCCGCGTACCTGGTCGTGCCGACGGTCTTCCTGCTGATCTTCCCCGATGGCCGGCTGCCCTCGCGCCGCTGGTGGCCCGCGCTGGCGGCGGCGGTCGCCGGGATCGCGGTGCACACGCTCGACTGGGCGCTGCGGCCGGTGACCTACGTCGACGTCGCCGGTCTCTACCCGGCCGGGTACACGGGCGTGCTGGCGGGTCTCCGCGGCCTTCCAGGCACCCTGAACGCCATCGGCGCCGCCTTGACGATCGGCGCGGTGGCGGCCGCTGTCGTCTCGCTCGCCGTCCGGTACCGCTCCTCGGATGCCGAGGTGCGGCGGAGGCTCCAGTGGGTTCTCGCCGCCGCGCTGCTGACCGTGGGTCTGCTGGGCTTGGCGCTGGCCGTGCCGTGGGGGCCGGTCATCATCGCGTTCGCCGCCGTCCCGCTGCCGGTCGCGGTGTCGGTCGCGATCGTGGCGCACCGGCTGTGGGACCTGGACCTGCTGCTGTCGCGGGCGCTGGCGTTCGGGGCCGTCAGCGTGGTGTTGCTGGCGGTGTATGCGCTGGTCGCGTTCACCCTGGGTGGCGTCGTCGGCGCGGGCGCCTCCGCGGTGATCGTGGCGCTCGTGGTGCACCCCGTGTACCGGCGGGTCCTGGCCGCCGCCAACCGGCTCGTGTACGGCGATCGGGAGGATCCGTCGCGGGCGCTGCGGCGGCTCGGTGCGCGCCTGTCCGACGCCGGGGCCCCTGGCGACCTCCTGGACCGGATGGCCGCCGAGGTCGGGCGCGTGCTGCGCGTCCACTACGTGGCGGTCGAGGAATCGGGCACGGTCGTCGCGTCCTGGGGCCGGCCAGGCCGGGTGGATGCGGGGGAGACGGTGGCGGAGAGCGTGCCGCTGCTGCACCGGGGCGAGCCGGTCGGCACCCTGCTGCTGGGCGAGCGGCTGCGCCCCAAGGACCGGCCGCTGGTGGCGGAGCTGGCGCCGCACGTGGCGGTGGCCGTGCATGCTCATCGGCTCGGCGCGGACCTGGAGCGCTCCCACGGGCGGATGCTGGCGGCCAGGCAGGAGGAGCGGGACCGCCTGCTGTACGAGCTCCACGACGGGCTCGGACCCACCCTGGCCGCTCTTGCGCTCCAGCTTGACCGTGGCCGCCGCCTCGTGGACTCCGACCCCGAGGAGGCCAAGCAGGTGATGGGGGAGCTGTCCGGGCGTATCCGCGGCACGGTCGAGGACGTCCGCTCGATCGTCAACGACCTGCGCCCGCCGCCGCTGGACGACCTGGGGCTGGCCGGGGCGCTGGCCGAGCTGTGCCGCGGCTTCGCCGGCGACCTCACCGTCGAGGTGGAGGTCCCGCCCGACCTGCCCGCGCTGCCGCCGCCGGTCGAGCTGGCCGCCTACCGGATCGCCGCCGAGGCGCTGACGAACGCCGTACGACACGCCATGGCCTCCCGCTGCACCGTCACCCTGCGTGCCGCCGGCGCCCTGGAGCTGCGGGTGCAGGACGACGGCGTGGGCGTGGGCGCGCCCGCTCGCCACGGGTTCGGCCTGGCCTCGATGCGGCGCCGCTCGGAGGAGCTGAACGGCACGTTCGAGCTGCTCACCGGCGCGGGGGCGGGCACCCATCTGATCGTCAGACTGCCGCTGGCGGCGGCCTGATGATTAGGGTGCTGGTGGTGGAGGACCACCCGGTGTTCGCGGAGGGCCTGGTCGCGCTCTTCCGCGATCTGCCGGAGGTGGAGGTCGTGGGTGTCGCCGCAACCGGCGAGGCCGCCGTGGACCTGGCCGGGCAGGCGGCCCCGCAGGTGGTGCTGATGGACCTGCACCTGCCCGGCATCAGCGGGGTCGAGGCCACGTCCCGGATCATCGCACGCCACCCCGAGGTGGCCGTGCTGGCGCTGACCATGCTGTCCGACGACGAGACGGTCCTGGCCGCCATCCGCGCCGGGGCCCGCGGCTATCTGCTGAAGGAGGCGACGGGGGAGGACATCGTGCGGTCGCTGGAGGCGGTGGCGGCCGGGCAGGTGGTGTTCGGGGGCTCGACGGGCGACCGCGTGCTGGCCGCGCTCTCCGCCCAGCCGGGCCGTCCCCGTCCGCTCCCGGAGCTGACGGACCGCGAGCTGGAGGTGCTGGACCTGGTCGCCACCGGCCTCAACAACCAGGCCATCGCGCGGCGGCTGGTGCTGAGCGAGAAGACGGTGCGCAACCACGTGTCCAACATCTTCGCGAAGCTGCAGGTCTCGGACCGCTCGGCCGCCGTGGCCCGCGCCCGCGACGCCGGCCTCGGCACCACGAGGGACCATCCGCTGGGCAGAGCCGACTGATCGCCGGGCTGCGGGCGGCGGGATTCCCCGCGGCCAGGGGTTCCGCCCGCTGGTGCGGCCGCCAGGGCCGAGCTGACCAGTGCGGAGGCGTCATCGTTACGCGTTCCGGACCCTTCCGGCCACAAGCAAGAAGCCAGGCTCGGATCGGCGAACCTGGCTTCTCGATAAACCGTGTGGACGATACTGGGATTGAACCAGTGACCTCTTCCGTGTCAGGGAAGCGCTCTCCCGCTGAGCTAATCGTCCTTGTGAGGTGGCGACGGGATTTGAACCCGTGTGGACGGCTTTGCAGGCCGCTGCCTCGCCTCTCGGCCACGCCACCGAGCCGGAAGCTCCGAGCGGAAGACGGGATTCGAACCCGCGACCCTCACCTTGGCAAGGTGATGCTCTACCACTGAGCCACTTCCGCGTCCGCCCCCGTCGGGGCGACGAGAGAACTCTAGCGAATCCTGGCCGAGTCCCCAAACTGGATTACGCCCGCGCACGTCAGCTGTGGCCGCCGTTGACCGTGACACGCTGTCCCGTGATGAAGGCGCCACCGTCCGACGCCAGGAACGACACCGCCGCCGCCACGTCCTCCGGCGTGCCCATCCGGCGCAGCGGCACCTCCTCCAGGTAGCCGCTCTGGTCGAGTCCGGCGTGCCGCTCCACGGGGATCCAGCCGGGCGCGACGACGTTGACCGTGATGCCGTACGGGCCGAGCTCGCGTGCCCATGCCTCGGTCAGCGCGTGCTGGGCGCCCTTGGCCGCGATGTACGCCGACATGCCGGGCAGATTGCGGTCGACGACGTCGGAGCCGATCTGGATGACACGGCCGCCACCCCGCTCCCGCATACCGGGCAGGACCGCCTGCACCAGCAGCGTGGGGCTCTTGACGAAGAAACGCAGCTGGTCGAGGTGCGCCTCCCAGGTGAGGTCCGGCAGCGCGATCAAGGGCTGCGGGCCGGTGGCGTTGGCCACCAGCACGTCCACCGGGCCGAGCCGTCCGGTGATCCGGTCGACCAGGTCGGCCACGCCCGCCTCGTCGGTGACGTCGGCGAGGAAACCCTCGGCGGCGCCGCCGGCCGCGCGGATCTCGTCCACGACCCGCTCGACGCCCTCGGCGTCCTTGCGGGAGTTGACGGCGACGGCCAGGCCGTCCGCGGCGAGCCTGCGCGCGATCACGGCCCCCAGGCCGCGGGACGCGCCGGTGACAAGGGCGACTAAGGTCATGAAAGAGACCTTAGATCAGCGGCTGACCGCCGCCTCCACCTCCAAGCGGTAGTCCTGGCCCGAGATGGCGCGGTTGTTCTCGATGACCCGCTCCGACGGCGGCTGCTCGCCTCCCATGATCGCCTCCTGCATCTTCGAGAACCGCTCGTGGGCCTCCCGCACGTAGCCGGTCCCCAGGGTGGTGCAGTCGATCTGGGTCGAGAGCAGGTCCCGCACGTAGGCCTTGTTCGGCTCGAACGTCACCGGCGGCGGCAGGGCCGGGGCCAGCACCTGGTCGGGGTCGCGGCCGTCGAACCGCTTGAACAGCTCGGCCGCCAGCCGCAGGTGCTCCAGCTCCATGCCCAGGTGCAGCTCCCAGATGTTCTTCACCTTGGGGTCGGACTCGGTCTCCATGAACGAGTAGTACAGGTAGCACTCGTTGTACTCGTGGTTGAGCAGCATCTCCCACCAGCTCTCGCCGGGGTCGACGAGCGACTCGTAGTGGGTGACGTGCTCCTCCTCGATCAGCCCGATCTCCTGATACAGCCGGCGGGCGATCGGCTCCATGTACATGGGGCCGACGTTCATGTAGAAGTTCATGGTCTGCTGCTCGGCCGCCATGATCGTCAGCGCGTGCAGGCGTGACAGCGGCTCGGTCGTGTTCCGGTCGTACGGCTCGCGCACGTTGTCCACGGGGTCACGGTGGTGCAGGTAGGTGGGCCGTCCCGGCATGACCTCGGTGAGGTTGTCGACGATCTTCTCGGCCTTGCGGTGCTCGATCATCTCGTACAGGTTGGCGTACCGGTAGAGATGGTCGAAGTCCTCCAGCACGCCGAACTCGTAGGCCTGCCGCAGGTACGGGTCCGGCTCCATGCGCGCCACCCACGAGGTCAGGTCCACGGCGACCTGCTCATAGGCGATGGTGGTCTCCAGCACCGAGGCCAGGCCGGGCAGCAGCCAGTTGACCGCCTTCTGCTGCTGCGCCTCGAGGTAACGGACGCAGGCCAGCTGCCGTTTGAGCTCGGTGTCGGGGCAGTGGCGGGCCAGCTGGTGGCTGAAGGAGATCGCTTCTGTCTCGATGCCGTTCATCGTGATGATCCGGCACCGGGTGTACGGGTCGGCGTGATCGGGATCGATCGGCGTGACGTTCAGCTCGCGCCAGTCGCGCACCTGCTCGTCCAGCGGGATACCCCGCTCCTGCAACGGGTCGAAGGCCATGTCGCCGCCCGTACCCGGCGCGGCCTCCGCGTTAAGTCCTCGGAGGGCACGTCTTCGGTAAGGAAACGCGTGTCGCCCGCGGCCTTCGGGTAGGGCGCTGACGTGGCTGAACAAGATGTGATCGAGCTGCTGATGGCCCAGCACGGGCAGATCAGGGACCTGTTCGACGAGGTCGAGCAGGCGCCGCCGGACAAAGTGGAGGCGGCTTTCGGCCGGTTGACGCGGATGTTGTCCGTGCACGAGACCGCCGAGGAGGAGATCGTCCACCCGTACGCGCGCAGGAAGCTCGACAACGGGCAGGGCGTGGTCGCCGACCGGCTGCACGAGGAGAACCGCGCCAAGCGACTCCTGCTCGGCCTGCACAACGACGGCGTCGATCACCCCAAGTTCTGGGAGCGCCTCGCCGAGCTGCGCACCGCGGTCATGGCGCACGCGCGGGGCGAGGAGCGGTACGAGTTCGCGAGGCTGCGCGCGCACACCTCCACGGCCGAGCGGCGGGCGATGGCGGCGGCGGTGCGGGCGGCCGAGAGCCTCGCGCCGGTGCGCCCGCACCCCGGCACGGAGTCGGCCACGAAGAACCTGCTGCTGGGAACGCCTCTGGCGGTGATGGACCGGGCCCGCGAGCTGATCCGCAGGGGCCTCGGAAAGGCATGACGGCATCCTTCGACGCCGGGCGAAATATCGGCGTATTACCGTCGGGAGCATGGAGCACATCGCTCGAGACGCCGACATCGCGCCCGTCGCCGCGCTCATCGCGGACCCGACCCGGGCGGCCATCCTGACGGCCCTGCTCGACGGGCGGGCGCTGGCGGCCGGCGAGCTCGCCAGGGTGGCCGGCGTGAGCGCCGCCACCGCAAGCGCGCACCTGGCCAGGCTGCTCGACGGCCGGCTGGTGGACGTCGTGCGCCAGGGCCGCCACCGCTACTACCGGCTGGCCGGGCACGAGGTGGCCGAGGTGCTGGAGGTGCTGGCCAGGATCAGCGCCCGCCCGCCCGTGCGTTCGCTGCGCCAGTCCCGGCAGGCCCGGATGCTGGAGGAGGCCCGCACCTGCTACGACCACCTCGCCGGCCGCGCCGGGGTGGGACTGCTCGACGGGCTCAGGGCGGGCGGCTACTACGCGCCGCACGACCTGACCGACGCGGGCGAGCGGCTGCTGGCCGGGCTCGGCGTGGACGTGACCGGCGCGCGGCGCTCGCGCCGCAGGTTCGCGCCCGAGTGCCTGGACTGGACCGAGCGCAGGTCGCACCTGGGCGGGGCGCTGGGGGCGGCGATCACCGAGGCATTGTTCGACCGCGGCTGGTTCCAGCGCGGCAGCGTGCCCAGGGCGGTGACCATCACCGACGCGGGCAGGGAGGGGTTGTCGGCATTGTTCCCAAGTAAGGAGCTAACATCGCATACGCCGGTTACCTAGCAAGTGAGAGTGACGCACCATGCGCGACAACGGAGTCGTGAACGTCGGCCCTGAGCCTCTGACCTTCCATGACGTGATCGAGGTGGCCCGGCACGGGGCCGCCGTCCGGCTCACCGACGACGCGGTGGCCGCCATGTCGGCCGCCCGCCAGCGAGTGGACGAGCTGGCAGAGAGCCCGGTGCCCGCGTACGGCATCTCGACCGGGTTCGGGGCCCTCGCCACGCGCCACATCGACCCGGTGCTCCGCACCCAGCTCCAGCGCTCCCTCGTCCGCTCCCACGCGGCCGGCAGCGGCCCCGAGGTCGAGACCGAGGTCGTGCGCGCGCTCATGCTGCTGCGGCTGCGCACGCTCGCCTCCGGCCACACCGGCATCAGGCCGAACACGGCCAAGACCCTGGCCGGGTTGATCAGCTCCGGGATCACGCCGATCGTGCACGAGTACGGCAGCCTCGGCTGCTCGGGCGACCTCGCGCCGCTGGCGCACGTGGCGCTCACGCTGATGGGCGAGGGCGTCGTCCGCGACAGATCCGGAAACATGCTGCCCGCCGCCGAGGCGCTCAAGCAGGCCCACATCGAGCCCGTCGAGCTGGCCGCCAAGGAGGGCCTGGCGCTCATCAACGGCACCGACGGCATGCTCGGCATGCTGATCCTCGCCATCGAGGACCTCACCAAGCTGGTCAGGACCGCCGACGTGAGCGCCGCGATGAGCGTGGAGGCGCTGCTGGGCACCGATCGCGTGTTCGCCCCCGAGCTGCAGGCGCTGCGCCCGCACCCGGGGCAGGCGCGCGCCGCCGCCAACATGACGAAGATCCTCGCTGACTCCGGCATCATGGCGAGCCACCGCGACCCGGAGGCGTGCACCCGCGTGCAGGACGCCTACTCGCTGCGCTGCGCCCCCCAGGTCGCCGGGGCCGCCCGCGACACGATCGCGCACGCCGCCACCGTGGCCGGGTGGGAGCTGGCCAGCGCCGTTGACAACCCGGCCGTGCTGGCCGACGGCCGGGTGGAGTCCAACGGCAACTTCCACGGCGCGCCGGTCGCGTACGTCCTGGACTTCCTGGCGGTCGTGGCCGCCGACCTGGCCTCGATGTCGGAGCGCCGTACCGACCGGTTCCTGGACGTGGCGCGTAACCACGGGCTGCCCGCGTTCCTGGCCGACGACCCCGGCGTGGACTCCGGGCACATGATCGCCCAGTACACGCAGGCCGCGATCGTCTCCGAGCTGAAGCGGCTGGCCGTGCCCGCGAGCGTGGACTCCATCCCCAGCTCGGCCATGCAGGAGGACCACGTGTCCATGGGCTGGTCGGCCGCGCGCAAGCTGCGCAGGTCGATCGACGGCCTCACCCGGGTGCTGGCCGTCGAGGTCCTCACCGCCGCCCGCGCGCTCGACCTGCGTGCCCCGCTGGAGCCGGCGCCCGCCACGGCGGCCGTGGTCCGGGCGCTGCGGGAGACCGTGCCCGCCCCGGGGCCCGACCGGTTCCTGGCGCCGGAGATCGAGTGCGCCGTGCGCCTGGTGGCCGACGGGGGTGTGGTGGCCGCCGTCGAGTCGGTCACCGGCCCGCTGGAGTGAGCGCCACGATCAGGTCCACCTCCAGCAGCAACCCCGGCATGAACAACCTCGACACCTCCACAGTGGTGCTGGCCGGGGGCGTGCCGGTGATGTAGCGGCGGCGCACCGCGCCGTACTCGGCGCGGGCGTCCATGTCGGTCAGGTACGTCCGGATGAACGCGATGTCGCCGAACGCGGCGCCCTGATCGGCCAGGATGCGGGCGATGACCTGGAAGACGTGTTCGGCCTGGGCCGCCATCGAACCCTCGCCGGCCACCTTCCCGCTCTCGTCGAAGGCCGCCACGCCCGAGACGTAGAGCATGTCGCCGACGCGGACGGCGTGTGAGTACATGCCGTTCGTCGCCGGGATCGCCGGCACGGTGACCGGTACGGCACGAGAGGCGCGCCCGCCCTCCACGTGCTCCACGATCGCGGTCACGTCGCGGTCGCCGAATCCGGCCGCCCGCGCCTCCTGCAGCCGCTTGCGTGCCGCCGTGGCCAGCGACCCGCGCTCCCAGGCCCCCAGCTCCAGGTCCTTGGCGGCGTGCGCCAGGGAGTAGCGGGTCTCCTCGGAAGGCACCCGCAGCCGCTCGGCCAGCACGCCCAGCGGGGTGCCCGACAGCACGTCGATCAGCGCCTCGCGGTCCACGCCGTGCGCCTGCGCGTACGCGTACGTCTCGGCCAGCAGCACCTGGGCGGGCACCATCGCGCTCATCACGGCGATCTTCATGGCCGCGCCCGCCCCCAGCGGCCCCAGCTCACGTACGGACCCGAACACCGGCAACACCTCGCGGCAGCCCGACAGGTCGCCGCCGGCGAGCACGGTCAGCGTGCCCTCGGCGGCGGGGCCGACGCTGCCCAGCACCGGCGCGTCCACCAGGTTGACCGAGGGCGGCAGCAACGCCCGCAGCTCGCGCACCGCCTCCGGGCCGATCGTCGACATCTCGACCACCGTCGCGCCGGGTCGCAGCCCCGGCAGCGCCGCGGTCAGCACCTCGCGTACCGCGGCCGGGTCGCTGAGCATGGTGATGACCAGGTCGGCGCCCTCGACCGCGGCGGCCGCCGGCACGCCGGTCCCGCGCCGCCAGGTCGTCACCTCGTGCCCGGCCGCCACCAGCCGCCGGGCCATGGGGACGCCCATGCGTCCTTGTCCAAGAAAAGCAATCATGCGGCCAGTACACCTGTAGGCGTGGTATGCCACCACCGACTAGATTGCATGGCAGCCATGCTTGATGCGAATACCCTCCGCCTCTTCCGCGAGGTGGCCGAGTCCGGCTCGTTCACCGCCGCCGCCGAGCTGCTCGGATACACCCAGTCCGCGGTCTCCCGGCGCATCGCCGCGCTGGAACGCGACGCCGGCGGGCCGCTCTTTGAACGCCTCGCCCGCGGGGTGCGCCTGACGCCCGCGGGAGCGGCCCTGCACCGGCACGCCGTCGCTGTCCTGGACCGCCTCGAACGGGCCGGCGAGGAGCTGGCCGCCATCCACGGCGGGCGGGGCGGGACGCTGCGCGTGGGCGCGTTCGCCACCGCGAACGTGGACCTCGTCCCCAGGACCTTGAAGCAGTTCGCCGCGCGGCGGCCCGGCGTGGAGCTGCGGCTGGTCGAAGACCTCACCGGCCGGCTGATGGAGCGGCTGCGCGCGGGCGCGCTCGACGTGGCCGTGATCAGCGACTACCCGGCGGGGCTGCCCGCCGACGCGCCCCGTACCGTGCTGCTGCGCGAGGACCGGCTGTTCGTCGCGCTGCCCGCAGGCCACCGGCTGGCCGGCGACGCCGATGTGGACCTGCGTGACCTGGCCGAGGAGACCTGGATCGAGGCGGCCCCGCGCGGCCAGCCCACCCTGCTGGTCACCGCGTGCGCCGCCGCCGGGTTCACGCCGCGCAGCGGGTTGCGGGTGGCCGGATGGGCGGGCAAGTTCGGATGCCTCGCCGCCGGGCTCGGGGTGACGCTCGTGCCAGAGCTCGCCGCGCGGGCCGTACCGCCCGATCTGGTGCTGCGGCCGCTGCGCGGGATGGCGCCGGTCCGCAAGGTGTACGCGGCCCTGCCCGAGCAGCCACTGCCCGCCGCGCTGGAGCTCGTCGAATTGCTGGGACAATGGGAGACGTGTACGACGGCTTCGCCTACTTAGGTCACACCCTCGCCACCGGTCTGCGGGACGTGACCTCCGACCTCGCCGCGCTCGACGGCGAGGGCTGGTGGGCGGTCGTCGTCGACTACGAGGGCAAGGTGACGTGCGCCCGGTTCGACCAGGTGCGCCGGGCGCCCCTGCCCCGGCCGGCCGTCCCCTGGCACGGGCCGCACCCGGGCCAGTGGCGCAGCTCGCTCGACCGGACGGCCTACGAGCGCGGCGTGCGGGCCATCCGCGACTACATCGAGCAGGGCGAGGTCTACCAGGCCAACCTGTGCCGGATCCTGACCGCGCCCGTCCCGCCCGACGCCGACCCGCTCGCCCTGGCCGCCAGGCTCGCCACCGGCAACCCGGCGCCCTACGGCGGCGTGATCCAGGTGCCCGGGCTCAGCGTGGTGTCGGCCTCGCCCGAGCTCTACCTGTCGCGGGACGGCGACGTCGTGGAGTCCCGGCCGATCAAGGGCACCGGCGCGACCGCCGGCGACCTGCTCGACAAGGACTACGCGGAAAACGTCATGATCGTCGACCTCGTCCGCAACGACCTGGGCAGGGTCGCGGCCGTCGGCTCCGTCGAGGTGCCGTCGCTGTGCGCGGTCGAGACGCACCCCGGCCTGGTCCACCTCGTCTCCACCGTGCGCGCCCGGCTGGCGCCGGGGATGGGATGGCCGGAGCTGTTCGCGGCGACGTTCCCGCCCGGGTCCGTCACCGGCGCGCCCAAATCGTCGGCGCTGCGGATCATCAATGAGCTCGAACCAGCACCTCGCGGCCCGTACTGTGGGGCCCTGGGCTGGGTCGACGCCGACCAGGGCAAGGCGGCGCTGGCCGTCGGCATCAGAACATTCTGGATCTCGGCAGGCGAGATCCGGTTCGGCACGGGAGCGGGCATAACCTGGGGCAGCGACCCCACGCGCGAATGGCTCGAGACCGAGCTCAAAGCAGCCAGGCTCATCGCACTGGCGTCCACAGGAGGAAATGCATGAACATCCCTGTCTGGGTCAACGGGGAGCTGATCGACCCCGCACGTGCCAGCGTCTCGGTGTTCGACCACGGACTGATGGTCGGCGACGGCGTGTTCGAAACCATCAAGATCGTGAACGGGAAGTCGTTCGCCCTCACCCGGCACCTGGACCGGCTCAAGCTCTCCGCCCAGCGCATGGACCTGCCCGAGCCCGACCTCGAGGCCATCGCCGACGGCGTCGCCAAGTGCGTGGCGGCCGCGCCCGCCTGGGAGCTGGGCCGCATCCGCGTCACCTACACCAGCGGCCCGGGCCCCCTCGGCTCCGACCGCGGCGACCAGGGCACCACCGCCATCGTCATCGTGGACGAGCAGAAGCCGTTCCCGGCCACCGCCAACGTCGCCGTCGTGCCCTGGCCGCGCAACGAGCGCGGCGCCCTGTCCGGGGTCAAGAGCACGTCTTACGGCGACAACGCCAAGGCCCTGCTGCACGCCAAGAAGCGCGGCGGCGGCGAGGCGATCTTCGGCAATCTCGCGGGCAACCTCTGCGAGGGCACCGGATCCAACATCTTCATCGTGCGCGACGGCCGCCTGCTCACCCCCACCCTGGCCTCCGGCTGCCTGGCCGGCGTCACCCGGGCGCTGGTGCTCGAATGGTGCGGCGGCGAGGAGGCCGACGTGCCGCTGTCGGCCCTCTACGAGGCCGAGGAGGCGTTCCTCACCTCCACCACCCGCGACGTCCAGCCGATCAAGCTGGTGGACGACACCGAGCTGCCGGTCGCCCCCGGCCCGATCACCACCAAGGCGATGCGGGTCTTCGCCGAGCGCTCCGCCGCCGACCTGGACCCGTGATCCACTTATCCGGGGCCGGTGACGCGCGGAGGCTCCGCCCCGCCCCCGTGGAGGCGGCCCCCACGAGGGCCGCCTCGCCCCCGGATCCGGCCCGACGGCGGGCGTCCTTATGGCGGCCGGGTGAACGAGCCGGAAGGCCGCGCGCCGGACGGTGGGGAGCATGAGCGGGCCGGGCGGCGCCGCGCCGCTGCCGCCGATCCCCGAGATGGGCGCCGTCGTCTCCGTGGAACGTGTGCTCGCCCGCACCCCGGTCCTGGCCGTCCGGCTGCCGATGATCCAGGCGTACGCCACCGGCTGCCTGCTGAACCTCGACGTCGTGGCCCGCAACGCCACCGCGCCCCGCAGCCTGGCGCTGCAGCTCGACTCGGCGTTCTCCGGCGAGGAGAGCACGTCGCTGCACGTCACGCTCCGCTATCCGGACGGCGTCGAAGTGGACTCCGGCAAGGACCACGACTGCGCGCCGCCGAGCCTCTCCTGGTTCCCCGGAGGGGTCCGCGGCGACGCGTCGTTCACTCTTTACCAGATGCCCCTGTGGCTGTTTCCCCTGCCGCCGCCCCAGGATTTCCTGCTGACCGTGGAATGGCCGTGGGCGGGCATCCCGCCCGAGCACGTGTGGCTCGACGGCGCCGCCATCACGGGGGCGGCGGCGCGGTCGGCGCATTCCTGGCCCCAGTGAATCAGTAGGACTTCTGGGTCTGGACGTTGAAGTCGTCCATCGTGACCTTCTTGGCCGGGTCGGTGAGCGGGTCGTTGAGCTCCAGGACGTCCAGGCCCTCGGTGATGTCGCTGGAGTAGATGTAGCCGTTGTAGTAGTAGGCCGACCAGGAGCCGGCGATGATCTCGCCCTGGACCGGGCCCCGTTCGAAGTAGCCGATCTCCTTGGGGTTCGCCGAGTCGGTGAAGTCCCAGATCGACACGCCGCCCTGGTACCACGCCTGCACCATGATGTCCTTGCCGGGCACCGGGATCAGCGAGCCGTTGTGCGCCACGCAGTTCTCGTTCGGCTGCTGCTCCCTGGGGATCTTGAAGTAGCCCCGCTTCTCCAGCTTGCCGTTCACCAGGTCGTAGACGGCGTTGGCGCCCTTCGTGCTCGGCGTGTTGCGGTCGCAGGTGGCCTGGCCGCCGCCGCCGAGCTCGTCGCCGAACACCACCTTCGTGCCGTCGTTGTTGAACGTCGCCGAGTGCCAGATCTGGAAGTTCTCCCGGTCGGTGAGCTGCTGCAGCACCTTCGGGTTGACCGGGTCGGAGATGTCGAGCAGCACGCCGTCGCCGAAGCAGGCGGCCGCGGCCAGGTTCTTCTCCGGGTAGGCGGTGATGTCGTGGCAGCCGGAGGCGAACTCGGAGTGTTGCCGCTCAGGGAAGATATTCGGCTTCGCCACGATTTTTGCGGATTGAGGCGACGAAAGCGGGACTTCCACGATCTGGATGAGTTCGTGGGGTGCCGGGCAGGTCTCCGAGTCGGGCTCGGGGCCGGGCGAGGACACGTACACGTACAGGCTGTCCTGGTTGGGCACCATCGTGTGGGTGTGCGAGCCGCACTCGGTCTGGACGGCGCCCACGTACTTCGGGCTCTTCTTGTCGCTCACGTCGAAGATCCGCAGGCCCTCCCAGGAGCGCTCGTTCCGGGCCGCGTCGCACTCCGGGCCGCCGGTCGGCTCGTCGATGGACAGGATCAGCAGATTGTCGTAAATCGTGACGTCGTTCTGCTGCGCCGGGCAGGACACCTGGCTCACGATCTGCGGCTTCGTGGGATCGGAGATGTCGTAAATGGAGAAACCGCCGAAATTGCCCACGAAAGCGTAGTCGCCCTGAAAGGCCAGGTCCGTGTTGATGTTGTCAGGCCCGGTGAAGGGGGCGGTCCTGGGCGCGTGGGCGACGTGTTCGACGTTGTCACTCTTCATGACGCCACCGGCCGCGGCGGATGCGGTGGCTGGAGCGCTGGTCTCCTGCAGTGTGGTCGGCTGTGCCGGCGACTCCTCTGAGGCCTGTGGGCCGGCCGCGCAGGCGGAGGCCAGCATCAACGCCGTACACACCACCGCTCCGCGCAACTTTGCAGAGATCAACGCGTATCCCCTTTGTCTCGTAGGTCAGTATGGAAGCTATGTCAGTAGGTTCGCGGTCGCGCACGGTCTTCGTCACGGTTATGACGACTTTCGTCCTGGCCGCCTGCTCTCAGCCACCGGCCCAGCCCGTCAGGCCGATCGGCACGGAGGCGCCGGTGCTGGTGCCGGGCAGCCCGGGGGCGCCTGCCCGTACCGCGACTCCGGGGGAGCGGATCGGGCAGCCGCCGAAGGCGGCGGTGGCTTCGGACGTACGCTTCGCGGAGGCCATGATCCCGCACCACCGCCAGGCCTTGGAAATGACCTCCTTAGTGAAGGACCGCACCACCACGCCCGCGATCCGCGCCATCGCCGGCGCCATCACGGCCGCCCAGACACCGGAGATCAAGGCCATGAGCGGCTGGCTCACCGCGCTGGGTCGCCAGGCCCCCGCCGAGCACGCGCACGAGCAGGCGGCGGGCTACGGGATGGCGACGACGCAGGAGCTCAACGCACTGCGCGCGGCCAGGGGGACCGCCTTCGACCGCCTGTTCCTGCAGCTGATGACCAGGCACCACCAGGGGGCGGTGAAGATGGCGGGGGAGGAACTGGCGAACGGCCGCGACCAGCGCATGCGGATGCTGGCCAAGGACGTGTACTCGGGACAGAGCATCGAGATCGCCCGGATGCGGGAGCTGTCGAAGTCGCTGCCCTCCTAGCCCTGGAGAAGGGCATGGGGCCGAAAGGAGACGGCCCCGCCCGTCGTGCGGGCGAGGCCGTCAGAGTGCCTGTGGGGGGTGGATCAAGAAGGCCACAGCATGTTCGTCAGCTCGGCGTCCAGGTCCATGAAGTCGGTCTCACGCCCCGCCGGCACCTTCTCGTAGGTGCGGTGCAGGAACTCGGTCAGCGGGGCGAGGGGCACTTCGAAGAGCGCCTGCCCGAACGGTGACGTGAGGCTGATGTGGAGGGTGCGCTCGCCGTCGGCGCGCGCCGGCCACACCTGCACGTCGCCGTCGCCGACACGCCTCACGATGCCCACGGTGAGCAACTCGCGGGCGAAGATCCACTCGACCGGTTCGTCGTTCCCTACGTGGAAGGCCATACGGATGGCGTACGGATCGTCGGCCGTGTAGCTGAGTCCGGCGAGCAGGGGGACGGTAGTACGGTCGGGGACCACAAGCCGAAGGCCAAGCTCGGCGGAGACGGTGGTGCTGTTCATCGTCAGCCAAACCTTTTCGTCGTAGGTCCCCTCTTCGGGGCTTTCACTGCTCTGACGGACTTCGTCCTGAGCTATGACGCGGAACGAAGAAACCTGTAGGAAAGATTCCGCCTCAGGGGCCTTCTGTAACGCACATCACAGCTGGACATTTAGGCATCTACCTGGCTAAACGGCATCAATCGGGTCGTATTTGCAAGGGTTTTGCGTCCTGTGGAGCCTGCCCCGGAGCGCCGACCATGAACGTTTTCTCGAGAAAAGATCGCGACCGACTCCTTCCGGAACACGACGATGGTATGTCACCGACCCCCGGTGCCGGTGGGCAACCGCCGCCTTTCACCTGAATCCCTCCCATCGCCCTCCCTGCTGCCATCAGTCATCCCCCGGATCCCCCCGCCGATCACTTTCGCTTCGCCAGCACGTGCCAGAGTGCGGTATGGTTTTCCCCGTCGGCACCGCGAGGGACCGGCGGGCGGGCGATTAGCTCAGCGGGAGAGCGCTTCGTTCACACCGAAGAGGTCACTGGTTCGATCCCAGTATCGCCCACCAACGTCAAGGGCCACATCTCCAACACGGGATGTGGTCCTTTTGATGTTCCTCCGGAGCCGAATCCGTCAGGCCGGAACGCGTGAACTCATCGCGGTGCGATCTATCGGACATCCATGCTCACGGAAGGCTCCCGGACATCGCATCTCTGATGCGCCTCTGATCCGCGCCCTCTACCGTGAGTTCAGTTCTACGACGACACCGGATGCCCAGAGGAGCCCGGCCATGCTCTTCCCGCACCCCCTGCTCGACGCCTTGCGCGCCGCACCCGGCACCTCCGCCTTCGAGCACGCAGGACGGACCGTCTCGCGAGGCGAGCTGCTGGACCTCATACGGCGGCTGGCGGGCGCGCTGGCCGACGCGGGGCTGGGCCCCGGCCGGGCGCTGGCGGTGCGCACCGCCCTCACGCCCGAGGCGTTCGCCGCCCACATGGCCGCGCACGCGCTCGGCTGCCGCGTCGTCGGCATCCCCTCCGGCCACACCCCCGCCCAGCTCGCCCACGTGCTCGGCATGGACGTGGACGCGGTGCTGGTGGACCCGTCGACCGCCGCCCCCGAGCTGATGGTGAAACCCGCGCTGTCCCTGGGCCCGTGCGCGGAGGCGGTCGACCTGCTGGCGCACCCCGACGACGGCCGCCCGCTCACGGTGCAGGGCCGGCCTGACGACGTGGCCGCGCTGATGTTCACCAGCGGCAGCACCGGCCGGCCCAAGGGCTGCGCGATCACCTACCGGGCGCTGAGCGAGCACTGGGCGTGGCAGCCACGCACGTGGGGGCCGTTCGCGGCCGCCTTCGCCCGGGACTTCGAGCGTTACCTGCTGTTCGGCACGCTAGCCAGCATGGTCGTGATGGAGTTCGTCGCGCCGTGCCTGCTGGGCGGCGGCACCGCGGTGATCCCCGAAGAGGACGGGCGGCCGCCGTTCCCGTACGCGATCGAGCGGCACCGCATCACCGGCTCCATCATCACCGTGCCGAGGTTGTTCCAGATGCTGCGCCTGCTGGAGGAGCGGCCCGCGGACGTCGGCAGCCTGCGGGCGCTCATGGTGTCAGGATCGCCGATCAGCGCCAAGCGGCTGGCCGCCGCGGCCGAGCGGCTCGGCCCCGTCGTCTACCAGGGATACGGGCAGACCGAGGCGGGCAACGTCGCCATGCTCACGCCCGAGCACATCGCCGCCGGACGCGGGCTGGACTCGGTGGGCCGGCCGCATCCCGGCGTAGAGATCAGCGTGCGCGACGAGGACGGCTGGGAGCTGCCGCCGGGGCTGACCGGCGAGATCCACGTGCGCAGCCCGTACGTGATGGCCGGCTACTGGGGCGAGGAGGAGGAGACCCGTGACACGCTGCGGGACGGCTGGCTGAACACCCGCGATCTCGGTCACCTGGACGACAGCGGCTTCCTGCACCTGGCCGGGCGCACCCGCGATGTGATCATGGTCAACGCGATGGTCGTGTACGCGGGCCCGATCGAGCGGGTCCTGGCCTCCCACCCCGACGTGGCGGAGGCGTACGTGACCGGCGCCCCCGACGAGGACACCGGCGAGGCCGTGCACGCGTTCGTCGTCCCGCCGCCCGGCCGCATCCCGGACCCCTCCGCCTTGTCCGCGCTGGTCAGGGCGGAGCTCGGCGAGGACAGCGGCCCCAAGACGATCACGACGGTGGCCGGCGTACCGGTCTCCACCGGCGGAAAGCCGGACAAACGCGCCCTACTGGCCCGGTTGCTCTGAGCAACCTCTGAGCATCGCCCGCCCACACTCCCTCTGACAGCGAGCGGTTGTTCACCCGGTTCGTGGGCGGCGGGTACGGGCTCGGGCCGGCGCTTGTGCGGAGCCCGCGTAGGGACTCGCTACCGGGGTAGCCGGACGCCGATGCGCATCGAGGACTGGTTCCTCACCGAGGAGGAACGAGGCAACGGGGCGACCCGGCTCGAACCCTGGTCGACCGGCAACGACGTGCGCCCGCTCGTGCACGGCGCGACCTACTTCGCCGAGCTGAAGTCCCGCCTGGAGGCGCTCGGCAAGGACGACCTGCTGCTGTTCGCCGACTGGCGCGGCGACCCCGATGAGCGCCTCACCCCCCACGGGCCCACCGTGGGCGCGGCGATGACGGCCGCGGCCGAGCGGGGCGCCCTCGTCCGCGGCCTCATCTGGCGCTCCCACCTGGACAAGCTGCGTTTCAGCTCGGCCGAGAACCGCCACCTGGGCGAGGAGGTCGAAGGGTCCGGCGGCCAGGCCCTGCTGGACACGCGGACGAAGCATGGCGGCTCACACCACCAGAAATTCGTCATCCTGCGCCACGACCGCGACCCCGGCCGGGACGTGGCCTTCGTCGGCGGCATCGACCTGTGCCACAGCCGCCGCGACGACGCCACCCACGCCGGCGACCCGCAACGCGCCCCGATGCCCGCCGCGTACGGTCCCCGCCCGCCCTGGCACGACGTCCAGCTCGCCATCAGCGGCCCCGCGGTGGCGGAGGTGGAGCAGGTGTTCTGCGAACGCTGGGAGGACCCCACCCCGGAGACCCGCGACCCGCTGCGCCGCCTGCGCGACCACGTCGAACGTCTCGACGACGCCCCGGCCCTGCCGGCGCCCGGGCCGCCGCCGCCCCGCGCCGGCCACCACACCGTGCAGCTGCTGCGCACCTATCCGGCACTGCGCCGCCACTACCCGTTCGCGCCGCACGGCGAGCGCAGCATCGCCCACGCCTACCTCAAGGTGCTGGCCCGCGCCCGCTCGCTGATCTACCTCGAAGACCAGTACCTGTGGTCGACGGACGTGATCGAGCCGTTCGCGCGGGCGCTGGAGCGCGAGCCGGAACTCCGCATGATCGTCGTCGTGCCGCGTCACCCGGACCAGGACGGCTGGCTGGCCGCACCCGCCAGCCTGATCGGCCGCGCGGACGCGCTGCGGCGGCTGCGCGCGGCCGGGGGCGACCGGGTGGCCGTGTACGACCTGGAGAACCACGCGGGAACCCCGATCTACGTGCACGCCAAGGTGTGCGTGGTGGACGACGTCTGGGCCGAGGTCGGCTCCGACAACGTCAACCTGCGCTCCTGGACCTACGACTCCGAGCTCAGCTGCGCGGTGCTGGACGAGCGCGAGGATCCCCGCCCGCCGGGTGGCGCGCTGCGGTTCGCCCGCGACCTGCGCCTGACTCTCATGGCCGAGCATCTGGACCTGCCCTCGGACGAGCATGACCGGCTGTGCGACCCGGTCGCCGCCTTCGAGGCGTTCGCGCGCGCCGCGTCCCGCCTGGAGGACTGGCACCGGCGCGGCCGCACGGGGCCGCGCCCGCCCGGCCGGCTGCGCCCGCACCCCTCCCCGACGCTGTCGCGGCTCCAGAAGCTGCTGGCCCTGCCGATGTACCGGCTCGCCATCGACCCGGACGGCCGCCCACCACCCCTGCGCCGCTCAGGCGGCTTCTGACCCGCTGCCGC
Organism: Nonomuraea polychroma; assembly: GCF_004011505.1. NCBI lineage: Bacteria > Bacillati > Actinomycetota > Actinomycetes > Streptosporangiales > Streptosporangiaceae > Nonomuraea > Nonomuraea polychroma. Next base: position 5,450,925 of record NZ_SAUN01000001.1, on the reverse strand, counting down.
CCACGCCACGTCGCCCCGGCCCCCTTTCCGAGGCGGCCACCGATCGGCGAACGCCGTGCGGCCCCCGTCGGAATGCCATAGGCCCGTCAGCCTGGCCACCGCCTCGTCCGGCACCGCCGAGATCATCGCGCCGTTGAGCGCGCCGGCCGACGTGCCGATCACGCGGTCCGGCCTGACGCCGCCTCGTCGAGCGCCCCTGTCCTCCCGCGGCGGCCGCACCTCCCCCGCAGGCCCCGCGCCGGCGTGGGGGTCGGGGAGGCGGGACGTCGCTCGCTCGCCGAGGGGCCTGCGGCGGTGCCGCGCCTGCGCGCATCGGCGGTGGCCTGTGTGCCCCTTCCTTCCGCAGCGACCGCGCCGCCACCTCTCCCAAAGGTTCCGTGCCGCAGTGCGGCGTGCGGTGGCGGAGACGGGATGTCGCTCGCCCGAAGGCCTGCGTCGGCGTGCGGTGTGGGTTGGAGTGGTGGGATGTCGCCGCCTCCCCCGAAGGAGCCGCACTGGCGTGTGGCCCGGTCGGGGTGATGTGCGGACCATGGGCTAATGTGCGGCGGATGAGCGGACGTGGAGTTCTCATCACCGGCGCGTCGAGAGGGATCGGACGCGCGATCGCCGCGGCGTTCGCCGAGCAGGGCGACCGGGTCGCGATCCACCACCGGGACTCGGCCGCCGAGGCCGGCGACCTGCTCGGCGCGCTGCCCGGCCAGGGCCACGCGGTCGTCCAGGCCGACCTCGCCGACCCCGAGGACGTGCGCCGCATGGTGGAGGCCGCCGCCGGAGCGCTCGGCCGGATCGACGTGCTCGTCAACAACGCCGGGATCTTCCTCCACCACCCCATCACCGAGCAGACCTACGAGCAGTGGCAGGCCGCCTGGCGGCGCACCCTCGACGTCAACCTGGCCGGCGCCGCCGACGTCACCTGGTGCGCGCTCCAGCACATGCCCGCCGGCGGCAGGATCATCAACGTCTCCTCGCGCGGCGCCTTCCGCGGTGAGCCCGACAGCCCCGCCTACGGCGCAAGCAAGGCGGGGCTGAACGCGTTCGGCCAGTCCCTGGCCATCGCGCTCGCGCCGCGCGGCATCGCGGTCGCCACCGTGGCGCCCGGGTTCGTCGAGACCGACATGACGAACGAGCACCTCAAGGCACCCCGCGGGGATGCGATCCGGGCGCAGAGCCCGTTCGGGCGGGTGGCCCGCCCGGAGGAGATCGCCGCCGCCGTCCTGTACCTGGCCTCGCCGGCCGCCGAATGGGCCAGCGGCGCCGTCCTCGACCTGAACGGCGCCTCGTACCTGCGCTGACCTCGGAAAGCACTGATCTTCGCGAAATCCGCGGCTATTGTGGCACTCAGGGCACTGCGGGAACTCGCTCAGAGGGGGACGGTGTGGCCAGAGGCTGCGGCTTGGCGCTGGCGTCGATCGCCGCCTTCAGCGCGGTCGTCGTCACCGGCGTCACTCTCTACGTGTGGGTCGGCCCCCCGGACGTGGTGCTCGCGGTGCTGCTCGCTCCCCTCCTCCTCTGCGGCATCGTCGTCGGGCACGACGTCTTACGCCGCAGAGCGCTCGCCGCCGAGGAGCGCCGCCTGCTCGCCAGGGAACGGGACCACGTCAGGCGCACGGTCGATCTCGTCATGGACCCGGCGCTGACCGAGGAGGAACGCCTCGCCGTCCTCGACTGCTTCATCCCCAGGCTCGCCGAGGACCGGCCGGACGCATCCGGCCCCGAGCGGTTCGTGATCGTGTCCGAGCTGTCCCCGCCCTCGCGGGCCCTGCTGGAACGCGCCAGGCAGGCCGTCACCACCGTCTACTCCTCCCAGGTCATGCGCCGTCGCCTGCTGGACGGCCTGGCCAACGAGGTGCTGCTGCCTCGCCAGGTCTGGGAGATCGCGGCGCTGCTGCGGACGCAGACGCACCTGCAGGACGAGCAGCACCGGGCCAGGCAGGGCGTGGTGACGCCAGAGCTGCTGGCGGTGCTGGAGCCCCAGCAGGAGGCGCTGAACCGGTCCGTCGCCGCCGTCACCGCCAGGGTCGAGGGCCTGGAGCGGTACGCCCGCCGCGTCCAAGAGGCCGACGCCGCCCTGCGGGCCCGCGAGGCGCTGGACAACAACGACAAATACCGCGAGCTGCTGGCCCACACGGACGACGCCGACGGCATGCGCGCGCTGGCCGCCCACGGTGACGCGCTGGAGGACACCTTGGCCAGGAGCGTCCGCGAGGCCATCGAGGCGGGCCAGACCCTCGCCCCCTGAGCGATCCGCTGATCGACCCTTTTGCAAGCCCTTCGCAAGTGCCCCCTCCTACGCTCGGTGCCCCGGCGGCGGCCACGGGGAGGCAAAGCCGGCCGCCGGCCTGTATCTGACGCCCGCGGGGGCGCTCTTAACTCCGTGAGGCGACGGGACCAGCGAAACGGGAGACCACATGTCCGACCCTCGGATGACCGCGGACGACGTGCTGCGCATCGCGGCCTACAAGGACCGGAGCCCGGCACTCGAGGCCATGGTCATCGCCTACGCCTACCATCGCGTCGCCGGCGACCTGGCCGAGCACCTCGGCAAGGACGCCAACAACTGGTACTGCTACGCCACCTGGACCTCCAAGGCGGTCGGCGAGAGCCTCGACCTCACGCCCGCCTCGCCGTTCATCGAGGACTTCGGCCGCAAGCTCAGGGTGCCGCGCCGGTTCCGCCGGCTCTTCCGCGCCACGTTGCTCACCTTGCTGGGCCCCAGCTACCAGCTCGGCCTCGCGCTCGCCAACCGCGCGATCTTCCTCGAGACCGCCAGCCTCGCGGTCAACCTGTGGAAGGACACGCCCGACCGGTTCCTGAAGGTGAGTCCGGAGTCGGACCTGACGCCGACGCCGCCCGAGTTCCTGACCGAGCTGCTGGAGAAGGCCGACCCCCGCTACCTGAAGGACGCGGCGCAGCTGCTGCTGGAGGCCAAGGAGGCGACCGACCCGGCGGTCCGGGCCGAGCTCATGCTGGGCGCCAACATCGCGTTGTCGGCGTACGAGCAGAAACGTGCCCAGAAGGCGCTGGAGCTGGTGCTCTACCGGCCGGTCAGGTGGCTGACCCGGGTGTCGTGGCGGTCGTTGCTCTCCCTGATCACCCGCCGCCCGTTCCCCAGGTTCCGCCTCTACGCCGCCCGGCACGAGGACCAGCCGTGGCTGACCCGCACGCTGGAGGAGCTGTGGGCCGGGCTCTACACCCGCCACCTGTTCGCCGTGCAGACGCCGCTGAGCGACATCAAGGTCGGCACGCCGCTGACCGCGCCCGCGGGCGTGGACATGGCGAAGGTGTGGGCGCCGATCCAGCACGAGAAGGTGCGCAAGCTGGCCGAGGAGTTCATCACCGAGGACCAGGAGGCGTCCACGGCCGGGGTGGCCAACTGGGTGTCCTACCCCGACCGTATGCGCTTCATCGTCAGCTATTTCCGCGTCTACCAGCACGTACGCGCCCTGTACGACGTGCCGTTCGACAAGAAGGTCGCCGACGGGCTCGCCGAGGAGATGCGCCGCGGGCTCGTGCCCCAGGCCGTCAGCGAGATGTTCAAGAACGACCCCGCCCTGCCCACCATCCGGCGCAAGGTCTACCGCTACCCGACCGAGACGGACCCGGACGCGTACGAGATGGCGCACTTCGACTTCGAGCCGTTCCTGGAGGCGATCCCGCTTGACCCGGCGAGCAAGTAGTTCAGTCCAGGAAGTCCCTGGTGATCTCGCGGGCTTGGAGGAGTCCGCGTAGTTTCGCGAAACAGCGGGCTCGGGTGGGCCCGATGCTCCCTACCGGCCTGCCCAGCCTGCGTGCCACGTCCACATAGTGCGGCTCGGAGGTTTCCGTGAGCGCCCTGAACAGGACCCGCTGCGCGTCCGGCAGCTCCTCGACCAGCTCGTTCAGCGTGCCGGCCAGCCAAGTCCTGGCCAGCTCCCTGTCCACGTCATCCGTGCTGCCCAGGGTGTCCAGGTCCGGGGTGCAGATCTCCTTCGTCCGCTTGGTGATCTTCAGGCACTCGCGGAAGGCGATCGTGGCCAGCCACCCGGCCATCCGCTGCCCGTCCGTCACGCTCTTGAGGTTCTGCCAGGCCAGCAGCCAGGTGGTCTGCAGCACGTCCTGGGCGTCCTCGTGGCCGAGCCTGAAGCGGCGGATGCGCGCCTTCAGCATCGGCGTGAACTCCTCGACCAGCCGCTCCCAGGCGTCGGCGTCGCCGTCCTGCGCGGCCGACACGAGCGCGCCCGTGTCGAGGCGTTCGATGGTGTCCAACTGCATGTTCTACTCCCTGCCGGTCCGGATACTCGGGGGGTCATGTCCGGCCGGCAACCCCACGGTCCGCCTGAAGATCCCGTGGGGCTGTTTCGGGGGTGACAGTCCGGATGTGTTGCTGGTCACATTTTGTAGATCACTGACCGGATACTGTCCGGGCGTCGATTGCGGCCTAAAGTTCTTGCATGAACGGGCGCAGCGGGGTTCCACACGACGTCCAGCCGGTCGCCGCCGTGCTGGCGGAGATCCCGCTGTTCCGCGTACTCGGAGAGAGCGGCATCCAGAGCACGGCGCGGGCCGGGCTGGCGAGGAGATACCGGTCCGGGCAGATCATCTTCCACCAGGGGGACCCGGGGGAGTCCCTCTACGTGTTGCTGGACGGCCTGGTGAAGGTCGTCTTCACCACGGAGCACGGCGACGAGATCGTGCTCAACATGCTCGGCCGCGGCGACACCTTCGGGGAGATGGCGCTGCTGGACGGCTCGCCGCGCTCGGCCTCGATCGTCACCGCGCGGCCCTCGTGGGTGTTCGCGCTGCCCAGGGCCCGGCTGCTGGAGCTGATGCGGGAGCATCCGGGGCTGGCCGACGAGTTCCTGCGCATGCTCGGGCACATGGTGCGCAGGCTCACCGGCCAGGCGGCCGACCTGGCCTTCCTGGACCTGGGCGGGCGGCTGGCGAAGCTGCTGCTGCAGCTGGCCGGCAAGCACGGCACCACCGAAGGCGTGGTGGACCTGCCGGGGCTGACGCAGTCGGACCTCGCCGCGCTGATCGGCGCGACGCGGCCGGCGGTCAACCGGGCCCTGCAGTCGCTGGTCTCGAGGAAGCTCATCGCCATCGAGGGCCGGACGATCACGCTGCTGGACGTCGCCGCCCTGCGCAAGCGGGGCGGGCTCTGACCGAATCTGGAGTACGGGGACCATGAACGATCGCAACGACCCCATGCACAGCGACCCATTGGACAGGGATGAGCGCTGGCCGGAAGAGCGGTTCCGGCAGCTCAGGAAGCAGGCCGACCCGGCGGTCGACGAGGTGGTGGCCGCCTACCTGAGCGAGCACCCCGAGGGCAAGGGCCCGCTGGAGCTGGTGCGGGCCGTGATCGAGGAGCTGGGGCGGGCCAAGCGGGAGGCCAGGGCGCCCTCGGGAGAGCCGCCCGCCTCCCGGATCTTCGACGCGCTCGACTTCGCCAGTGACCTGCCCGACTGGGGCGACGACAAGGAGCTGCTGGCCAAGGGGCAGGCCGTGTTCGCCGACTACGGGCTCTACCAGTCGGCCGCGCTGTTCTGCAAATGCCTGCCCATGGCGTACGTCGAGGTGTCCAGCGCCAAGGTGCTGGCCGGCGTGTCCCGGCTCGCCACGCACAGCCTCACCCGCCGGGTGGCCGAGACCGGGCAGATGCTGGTGGACGTGATGGGGCTGAAGGCCACCGACAGCCTGCAGCCCGGCCGTCCCGGCCACACCACCGCAATCGGGCTGCGCATCTTGCACTCGTTCGTACGTGCCCTGGTCGACGAGCGCTTCGGCGACAGCTGGGACACCGAGCGGTTCGGGCCGCCGGTCAACCAGGAGCTCCTGCTGGCCACCATCTTCGACTTCTCCGTGGTGACGTGGGAGGCTCTGGAGAGCATGGGCGTGGTGCTGACGGACGAGCAGCGCGCCGCCCACCTCTACACGTGGAGCGTGTTCGGCCACCTCATGGGTGTGGAGGCGTGCCAGGACGGGCCGCTCACGCTCGACGACGTGGTGCCCGTCAGCCAGCGCCTCGGCCGGCTCTACGAGTCCAGCCCCGAGGGCCGCATGCTGATGGCCAGGCTCCTGGAGGAGATGGAGGAGTTCATGCACCTCGGCTGGCGCAAACTGCCGCGCAGCCTGGTGCACTGGGTGTTCCGCGACGCCGAATACGGCGCCGACCGGGTGCCGGAGCTGCTCGGCGTGCCGCCGGCCGCATGGTGGTTCACCGCCCTGTTCAAGGCGGCGCGGGCGGCGCACCGGCGGCCGTGGCTGGGCCGGCGGGCGGACTCGGTGGTCCGCTGGCTGGTGCGCCGGGCCGGACGGGACATGGTGATCGCCCTGATCGACCGCCACTCCGGCGGGCAGGCGGCGTTCCGCATCCCCGCGGAGCTGGCCCGTGCCTGGCGGATCAAGCAGTCGAAGACCGCCGTGAAAACCCGCGAGATCCGCCGCGGCGTCCGGCACAATATCCGGCATAAAGCAGTCAGGCGGAAGGGACTGCGCGCGTGACCGCCCCGCACGAGCCAGGCACGCTCACCACGGCGACGATCCTGTTCACCGACGTGGTGAGCTCCACCGCCCTGCGGATCAGGCTCGGCGAGGAGCGTGCCAACGTCGTCTTCCGCCGCCTCTACCAGCTGCTCCACTCCGTGGTGACGGCCAACGGCTCGACGTTCACCAAGAGCCTGGGTGACGGGCTGATGGCCGTGTTCGACTCGGCGACCGTCGGGCTCGACGCGATCATCGCGGTGGAGCAGGCGGTCGCGGACGAGAACGAGCGGGCGATGGAGAAGATCTCCATCAAGGCCGCGCTCGCCGCCGGCGACGTGTGCTGGGGACACGACGACGTCAGCGGGCTGCCGACGGTGGAGGCCGCCCGGCTCGTCGCCATCGCCGAAGGCGGCCAGGTCCTCTGCACCGACCTGGTGCGGCGGCTGGCCCAAGGGCGCAGCCGGCACGAGTTCAAGGACCTGGGGCGGCTGCCGGGCAAGGGGCTGCGCGAACCGCTGCACACCTACGAGCTGCACTGGCAGAACGCCGACCACCACCAGAGCGGCGGGCTGCCCACGTGGCTGGACAACGGGCACGAGCTGCCGTTCGTGGGCCGGGACGAGGAGCTGCGGGCGCTGGACGGTGAGCTGGCGGCGGCCGAGTTCGGCAGCGGGCTGGTGATCCTGCAGGGCGACCCCGGGGTGGGCAAGACGCGCCTGGCGTCCATGGTGGCCAGGCAGGCGCTCAAGCGGCAGTTCACGGTGCTGGCGGGGCGGTGCACCGATCCCGCGCGGCAGGCTTACGAGCCGATCGCCGGCGCCGTGGAGCGGCTGGCCCGCACTTCGCCCGCGCTGCTGCTGCGCGCCGGGGTCGACCAGCAGTGCGGCCAGCTCGTGCGCCTGGCGCCGTCGCTCGGCGCGCCGCCGCTGTCGCTGCAGGTGCCGCCGGCCACCGAGCCGGTCTCGGAGCGTTACCAGCTGATGGCGGCGGCACGCACGCTGATCGAGCGGCTGGCCACCGTGCGGCCCGTGCTGCTGGTGATCGACGACCTGCAGTGGGCGACGCTGGAGTCGCTGCAGATGCTCAACGCGCTCAAGTACGACGCCGACGCCATGCCGCTGCTCATCCTGGCCACGTCACGGCCGGTGCCGGTCGAGTCCGCCATGCCGGAGCTGCACAAGCTGACCGCCGACGGCCGCGTCGTGCAGGTTCCGTCGTTCGGCCTCGGCGAGGTCTCCGACCTGCTGTCGGAGGTCCGCTCCGGCGGCGACCCCGAGGTGCTGCACCGGATCACGGGGGGCAACGCGTTCCTGATCAGCGAGGTGGCCACGGAGCTGGCCGCGGGCAAGGACCTGGACGCGCTGAGCGTGCCCGACTCGGTCACCCGGATGGTGGTGGCCCGGCTGGCGCAGCTGCACCCGGACGCCAGGGACCTGGTCAGCCTGCTGGCGGTCGGGGAGCGGATGGAATCGGCCGAGCTGCGGCTGGGGCTCGGACTGGATGAAGCGCGGTTCGTGGCCGCCGTGGAAGAGGCCCTCGGCGCGGGCCTGGTCACCATGTCGGCACGCGGCACCTGCCGGTTCTCGCATGAGCTGACCAGGAACGCCCTGTACGCCACGCTCTCCCCGCTGCGTGCCGGGCTGCTGCACGGGCGGGTGGCCGACGCGTTGTGCCAGGCGGACCCGAAGGCGATGGAGTCGCGGCCGTACGTGGTGGCCGCGCACCTGCTGGCCGCCGCCGAGCACGGCCGAGACCCGGCCCGCGTGAGCGCGGCCGCGGAGGCGGCGGTACGCGCGGCGCAACACGCGCTGGCCGGGCTGGCGCACCGCGAGGCGGTCACCTGGTACCAGCGGGTGCTGGAGCTGCTCAAGGACTTCCCCGGCGCCGGCCTGGAGCGGCGCGCGGAGCTGCTGCTGGAGTGCGGCACGGCGATGTGGCTGGCCGGGCACCCCGAGGCCCGGCCGACCCTGGCGGCGGCGGCGGACCTGGCCAGGGAGTGCGGCCGTGGCGATCTGATCGTCACGGCGGCGCTCGGCGGCGACCGCGGCTTCACCAGCATCTCCGCCGCCCCCGACCAGCAGCGCATCGCCCTGCTGACCGAGGCCAGACGGCTGGTCGACTCCACCGACGTGAGCACCAGGGCGCTGCTGGCCGCCCATCTCGCCTCGGAGCTGATCTGGGCACCCGACGGGGAGCGCCGCTTCGCGCTGAGCGACGAGGCCGTGGCGCTGGCCCGCAAGTCCGGTGACCCGCGCACGCTGGCCCTGGTGTTGTGCCTGCGCAGCCTCACCATCATCCCCGCCGATCCGCTGCACCAGCGCCACCGCGACGGCGACGAGATGCTGGAGGCGGCCCGCAGGACCGGCGACGACCTGGTGCTGTTCCACGGCTACATGCAGCGGACGCCTCCCGTCCTGGACAGCGGCGACGCCGCCCGCGCGGCTTCGCTGCTCGCCCAGGCCGACGAGCTGGCCCACCGGCTGGCCCAGCCGTACCTGCACTGGCTGGTCGGCTACTCCAAGAGCGGGCTGACCCTCATGCAGGGCGATCTGGCGCAGGCCGAGGCGGAGGCGACGGCGGCCTTGCGGCTCGGCTCGGAGATCGGCCGCCGCCTGGAGGCCATGGCGATCTACTCCGAGCAGATCGCCGAGATCCGGCGGCTCCAGGGACGGCTGTGGGAGTTGCGCGACCGGCTGCGCCGCGCCGCCCAGGCACCCCGCGTGGACCCCGTGCACGCGGTGCTGCGCTATCTGTGCGAGGTGGGTGACGAGGAGGCCGGCCCGCTGCTCGATCGCATCCTGGCCGACCAGGGCGCGGTGCCGCCGCGCACCATGGGGCACCGGCCCGCCCTGGACAATCTGTCCGTGGCCGCCTCCCGGCTGGGGCGGCCGGAGCTGGCCGCGCAGCTCTACGACTCGCTGGCCGCCGAGGGGGAGACGTTCGGCCACAGCACGGTGGCGCACCACTGCGGGCACCACTACCTGGCCCACCTGTGCGTGACGATGGGCGACCCGCGGCGGGCCGCCGAGCACTTCGAGGCCGCCGCCGAGGTGCACGAGCGGCGCGAGGTGCCCCTGATGCTCGCCGAGTCCCTGCTGGACTGGGCGGACCTGCTGGACGAAGGCCAGGTGAGCGGGCCCAAGCCGGCGGACCTGCGCGAATGGTGCGCCTCCCTGCTGTCCGGCCGCGGCGCCCTCCTCCTCGAGCGCCGCCTGCACTGACCTCACGCGCGGATCAATCCTTCACCACGATCTTGCTGAGCACCACGAACCCGCCGAGCGCCCCCGCGGTGCCGGCGGCGGTCGTGGTGGTGAGGTTGACCACGAGATCATAGGTTCCTGCGTCGAGCTCACCGCGCATCGGAATGGAGGCCGTATATCGGCCTGACCCGGGTGTGAAGGTCATCTCCACGGGGGACGCAGGATGCCTCGACTCGCCACCGCCCAGCAGGTCGGCGATGATCTGCACCTGCCAGCAGCCGGCCAGCCAATCGACGAGCTCGCCGGTGACCTCCCAGCTCACGTCCACGGTCCATCCCTCGCCACGCTTGACGACGGTCGTGGGTTGCGCGCCCGGATCGACAACCTGGCCGTGGAGAGCACCGGCCAGCTGCTCGGCCGGTACTTTCATCACCTGGAACTCTCCGGTTGCCATCTGTTCTCCTTTCCGGTGAGGACCGTGTCCCCGTGTGAAGGAGCAGAGAGCCGGCACCGGCGGTCAGATACGCGTCCTCCCTGAGGAGATGTGCCGGGCTGGTGTCAGAGGGCGCCGAGCATGATGAGGTCCGCCGGCCCCGCGGTGACGATGGTCTCGCCGTTCAGCGTCACGCGGGCGGCAACAGCCGACGGCAGGTAGCCGTTGACGCCTTTGACGATCAGGTCGCCGAGCCGGCCAGGCGCAGCACCGCCGCGCCGCCGTCCGCGGCGGCGATCTCGACGGTTCCGTACGGCGTGCGGACGCCGGCCGGGCCGCGGTTGCCGGCCTGCACGAGCACGGTGAGGTAGTGGACGTCCCGGCCGGGGTGGCTGCGCAGGAAGGCGTCGGCGGCGCCGTACAGGACGGGGCTCTCGCCGCTCTCGGCCGCCGTGGGGAGGAGCAGCCCGCCTGTTCAATCCCGAGCGCATCGTCATCGGCGGCTGGGCCGGGCTCATGCTGGGCGGCCGGCTCCTGGAGGAGATCCGCGCGGCCACCGCCGCCAACACGCTGGCGCAGCCGTTCCACCCGGAGTCGGTCGTGCTCGGCAGGCTGGGACCGGACGCCCGGTGGCCCTAGGAGCGGCGACCCTGGTGATGGAGCCCTTCTTCGGCGGCGCCACGCTCCGGGTCGCTCAATTCAAGGATCGACAAAAGTCAGGGCGGGCGCAACCGCACGACGTCGCGATCGAGCCCGCCGACGCCGGCCACGCCGAGCAGCTGCGTCGTCCGTACGAGCTCGGCGTGCAGCAGGTCGAGCACCCGCGTCACCCCCGCCTCGCCGCCCGCCATCAGGCCGTACAGGTAGGCCCTGCCGATGAAGCACGCCCGCGCGCCCAGCGCGACGGCGGCCGCCACGTCGGCCCCGCTGCGGACGCCGCCGTCCAGGAAGACCTCCGTGCGGTCACCCACGGCGTCGACCACCTCGGGGAGCAGCTCCAGCGGCGTGGGGGAGCGGTCGAGCTGCCGCCCGCCATGGTTGGACACCACCAGGCCGTCCACCCCGACGGCGGCCAGATCCTTGGCGTCGTCCACCCGCTGGACACCCTTGACCAGCAGCGGCCCCCGCCAGGCCGACCTGATCCACTCCAGGTCCTTGATCGTCACCGACGGATCGAACATCATGTTCGTGATCCCGGCCAAGTCCTCCGGCGCACCCTCGACCGTGGCGAACCTGAGCGGCTCGCTGGTGACGAAGTCGAACCACCAGGCCGGCCGCGCCAGCGCCTGCAGCACGCTGCGCCAGCGCAGCGACGGCGGGACCGTCAGGCCGTGCCGCACGTCACGCAGCCGCGCCCCGGCCACCGGCACGTCCACGGTCACCACCAGAACGTCCATGCCCGCCTCGCGTGCCAGGGCGAGCGTCTCCAGGCTGCGGGCGCGGTCGCGCACGACGTACAGCTGGAACCAGTTCCACCCGCCGGGCGTCGCGGCCGCAACGTCCTGGGCGGTCGTGGTGCCCATGGTGGACAGCGTGTACGGCACGCCCGCCCGCTGCGCCGCCCGCGCCACGGCACGCTCGCCCGCCCGGTGCATCATCCTGGTGAATCCGGTGGGCCCGAGCACGACCGGCATCGCGATCCGCCTGCCGAGGATCTCGACCGCGGTCGGGGCCTCGGCGACGTCCCGCAGCACCCGCGGCCGGAACTCCACCCGCCCGAACGCCTCCACCGCCCTGGCCATCGACCGCTCGCCCTCGGCGGCGCCGTCGACGTAGTCGAAGACCATCCGCGGCGCCCGCTTCATGGCCAGCCGCCGCAGATCCTCGACGTCCGCCGCGTCCGCCACGCGCCGCGCCCTGCCCACCCGCGGCCGGCCGGGCAACACGGTGCGCAGCTCCCGCCACCGGGGCAGGCGCCGTGGTTCCTTCGGTGCCGCGTCGATGCCCAGAACGCTACCAAAGGGGACGGCGCGTACGGTGGGATGGTGATCGACCACCCGGCCCCGCCCCCCGCCTCCCCGACCCCGCCCCCCGGCCGTCCGGGTCCGGCGACCGGCCGTGCGGCTCCCGCCACCGGCGGGGTGGCGGACGGCGCCGCGGTGTCGTGGTGGGGACGATGAGCAGGGGTGCGGCGGGCGAGCGGAGGGCGGGCGCCGCGGGCCGGAGGGCGGCCGGTCGTTCGGGGGAGACACTCGCCGGCCGGTGGGAGGCGCTCGTGGGCGGCTCCGCGGCCTCGCGCGCCCTGGGTGCCGAGCTGATCGCCCGGTGGTCCGAGCCGCACCGCCGCTACCACGACCTCGCCCACCTGGCCGCCGTGCTCGACGCCGTCGACGAGCTGGCGGGCGAGGCCCAGGACCTGGCGGCGGTGCGGCTGGCCGCCTGGTTCCACGACGCCGTGTACGACGGCAGGCCGGGCTGGGACGAGGAACGCAGCGCCCAGCTGGCCCAGTCCAGGCTGTCCAGGTGCGGCGTGCCCGCCACCCGGGTCGCCGAAGCCGCCAGGTTGGTACGCCTCACCGCCGCCCACGACACCCTGGCCGACGGCGACGCCAACGGCGCGGTCCTGTGCGACGCCGACCTGGCCGTCCTGGGCCGCCCCGGATACGAGGCCTACGCCGCCGCCATCCGCCAGGAGTACGCCCATGTGCCCGACGACCTGTTCAGGGCCGGACGCGCCGAGGTGCTGCGCCGCCTGCTGGCCACGCCGCGCCTCTACCGCACCGCCCAGGCGGCCGGTCTGTGGGAGGAACGCGCCCGCGCCAACATGACCGCCGAGCTGGCCGGCCTCACGGAAGGGCAGGGCTCAGCGGGGTGAGTGGCGCTTGCGGCGGCGCAGGCCCGCGGCGATCAACCGCCGTAACAGCTCGCGCGAGCTGACCGCCTCGGCCCCCAGCGACACCGCCCGCGCGTGCACGGTCTCCGGCACGTCGTAGTGATCCCGGTCGAACGCCCGCCCCGGCACCCCCAGCCGCGCCGCGAAGTCGTGCAGCTCCTCCAGCGAGGCGTCGCTGACCAGGTGCGACCACATCAGGCCGCGCGGCCCCGGCCAGTTGGGCGGGTCGATGAGAACGGTCACGACGTCAAGGGTAGGACCCTGCCGCGCACCTCGAGCTCACCCACCCCGGACACCACGACCTCGGCCCCCCGATCACGTGGCTCCTCCGGGCCGCCGCCTTCCCTGACCACCCCCACCACCAGCCCGAACCCGCCCTTCCTGCCCGCCTCGATCCCGGGCAGCGCCGCGGCCACCACCGCGATCCTGTCCGCGGGCAGGTCCAGCCGGCGCGCCGCCTCCAGGAACAGGGCGGGCTCCGGCATGCCCGGCAGGTTCATCAGGGCAGCGTCGTCCCCGTCGATCAGCTCGTCGAACAGGTGCGCCACGCCCGCCGCGTTCACGAGCTTGCGCCCGTGCAGGCTGGGGGAGACGGCGGCGGTACGGGCGCCTCGCCGCCGCAGCTCGTGCAGCAGGGCGACCGTGGCCGGGAACGCGGCCACCCCGTACTTGTCCACCTGCGCCACGAAGATCTGGTCCTTGGCCAGCCCGAGCCCGTGCACGGTGGCCGCGCCGGGCTCGTCGTCCGCCGACCCCTCGGGCAGCGTGATGCCCCGCGAGGCCAGGAACGTGCGGATGCCGTCGAGCCGCGGCCGCCCGTCCACGTGGCGCAGGTAGTCGTCGCGGATGTCGAACGGCCCCGAGCGGCCGCGCAGGAAGGCGTCGAAGACGTGCTTCCAGGCGGCCGCATGCCCCCGCGCGGTGTCGGTGACCACCCCGTCGGTGTCGAACACGACGGCGCTGATCCTGGCCAGATCGATGAACTGATGTGAACCCTTCATAGTCGCTATGAAAACCCAAGGTGCTGCTTTGGACTATTCATCCACGCTGTGCCCGTGGAAGGTGACCCGCCGCGGGGTCCGGTCCGGTCTGCGGGGTTTGGATGAGGTCGGTTCGGCCGATGAGGTCCGCCAGGCGCACGGTCGCGGCTGGCCATGCCGGTGCTGAATGTGGCGGAATTGGGTGGATCAGTAGCCCAGGTGGCGGCCGCCGTCCCCGACCAGCACCTCCCCGGTCACCATGTCCGATTCCAGCAGCGCGAGCACCATCTGGGCGATGTGCTCGGGCTGGGCCGTGCGCCGCAGCGGCGCCTTGGCCTCCTCCCGAGCCGCCGCACGCCGTGCGAGCCGTGCCCGGCGAGGCCGGCCTCGTACGCGGCGACCGTGGCCGCGGTGCCGCCGGGGCGCCGGCCGCGATCAGGAGGTCGCGGGCGAGGTCGCGGAGGCGGTCGGCGGTGATGAGGCGGGGGGATGCGTTCACGGGAGGCCTGTCCCCATCGTGAGGCGTTCCGTGTGCGCGCTCATGCCCGTTCCACGCCAGCCCAAACGGATCTATGGAAAGGGCTTACCGGCTCAGCTCGCGGGCTGTGGCGGCCGGCATCCCGGTGCGGCCGAGGTCGGCGCGGCGGCCTGCGGCCACGCCGTCGCGGTAGCCGGAGCCGCTGGTGCGGGGCACGCTCATCCTGATGTGCGGATAGTGGGCCGCGACCGCCCGCGCCACCTCGGCGCGGCGGTCGGCCAGGACGAGCTCGGTCCCCGTGCCGGCGGACTCGGCCTCGGCGCGGGACTCGGCCTCGCACAACAGCCGGTACACCTCGTCGGTGAACCCCAGCATCCACGACCGCCGGTAGGCCCGCACGGCCGTGACGTCCTCGGGGACCCGAACACGCGCCAGCCCCGAGGCCATCTGCAGCAGCAGCGACGTGGCCAGCAGGTCGGCGCGTTCCAGGTCGGCGGCGAACCCGAACACGTGCACCCGCTGCCCGCCGTCCCCCCGCCCGATGAGCAGCGGCCGGCAGCGCACGGCCTGCGCCACCAGGCTCACGAGCCGGGCCTTCTCCCTGGCCCAGGGGCCCGGCAGGGTGACGATCCGGTCGCCGGGCGTCTGCCGCGTGCCGGCGGGCGGAAGCGTGTCGATGCCGTGCTTGGCCATGAGCGCCGACGCCGCCGCCATGAACGTGGCCCGCTCGTGGTCATTGTCGGTGCGTTCGGCCTTGGCCAGGAGTTTCCTGACGCGGTCGAGTGTGCGCTCCCGCAAGCGTGTGCTCCCCCGGTGCCGCTCAGTGCTTGGTCAGCACCCTCCCGTCGGCTCCGAGTGCGGGGAAGGCGCCGGTGTCCACGATGCCATGCTGCTGGTACAGCGCCTCGATGATGGCGTGCGCCTGCGGCTCCAGCTTCCACAGGGCACGATACTCGCGCGCCGTGGCCAGCGAGATCCCGATCTCCTGGGCGATGTCCACGGTACGCGGCACGATGCCCTTGGCGATCTGCCGGTCCCAGAACTCGCGGGCGGCCCGGATCTGCGCCGCGCGCTCGGCGGTGGAGACGACCTGCGGGGTGGTGTCGAGCACCTCGACGTCCTCGTCCTCGTCGTTGACGAGCTCGGCCAGCGCGGGAGGCAGCGCCGGGCGGGCGGGCACCGGGTGGTGGTCGGCCTCCGGCTCCCAGGGCACGCGGGGATCGGCGTCGATGAGCGCGGAGGTGTTGTAGAGCGCGGCGATCTGGGCCAGCAGCGCTTCCTGGCGGGCCGGGTCCACGGCCAGGCCGGTGTGCTCGACGGCCTGGTCCATGGCCTTGTCGAGCTTGGCCAGCGCGTGGCGCATCTTGCGGTCGGAGGCCCCGGCCTCGCGCAGCGCCTTGGCCCGCTTGGCGGCCAGCGCGACCCGGGTGAGCCTGCGGTGGGCGTCGACCTCGCTCGTCGTACGGTCGCTGACCTCGGCCAGCCCGAGCCTGACCAGCAGCCGCTCCGGCGTGAGCCGCCAGTTGATGCGGCCCGTGCCGCGGATGCGGTGGCGCTCGATGGCCATGCCGCGCTCCCACAACCAGGCGGCCACCAGCGGGGCGGCCAGCCGGAACACCGCCTCGGGCAGGCTACGCGCGTCCATGCTGGACAGCACCGCGGTCAGGCAGGTCAGCGCCCACACGGCGATGCCGTCGATGCCGGCGGAGAAGTTCTCGCGCATGTTGCGGCGGGCGCGGACGGCGCTGGTGATGATCGCGATCTCGATGAACGCGAACAGCAGCAACCTGAGCGGCCCGTCGAGGCCCAGCACGTCTTCGGAGAAGCGCCACATGCCCTGCGCGGACACGCCCGTGGCGATGGACGCGGCCACGATGGTCAACACGTCCTCGATCGGACGCGGGGCGACGTATCTGGAGATCAACCAGGCTGCGGCTCTCCAGGTGATCCTCAACACCACGAACGCGACCGCGAGCCCGGCCAGGCCGAGCAGCGCGATGACAGCGGTGGCGAGCGGCTTCTCACTGACGAAGGCGGCTATTTCCTCGAATGTCGGCATCTGTCACTATCCGTGGTGGCTCGGGGGGTGGCTCTGGGTCCGGCTCTGCGACGAGATCATCGCAGAATGTCGCCATCTTGTACGCCAAACGCCGTCTGCAGCCTCAGTTTGCTCCTGATTCCCACCATCAACGGCGTACGCACCGGCCTACCCAGAGGGTGACAGGCATGGACCGAAGCCGTCCGCCGGGCGGGGAGGGCGGCGTACGGGAGCCACGCCGGCCCAAGCCCGCACCCCCGGCGCTGCCGGCCGAGGCGCCGCTGCCCGAGCCGTTGCTCTTCGCCCGCGACCGCACCGAACCACCGCCCGCGGAGGTCACCAGGACCGTGGCCGCCGGCTGAGGGCACGAGGCCGACGGGACGATGGCCGACGCGGGTCTGAGATGAAAATTCCTCCTTTCGGAGGGCACCGAACGCGCTTCTAAATGGGACCATCTATCGAGGGATTTATCCCAAGATCGTGTGATGTATCCCAGCAGGACGGATTCGATGTCAGACAGTGATTTCCCGCTCGTCCAGTTCATGCGCGACGGGTTCGATCCCGTGGGTGAGCTCGGACGCATCCGGGCCGAGCACCCCGTCTTCCCGATGGAGATCCCCGGCGACCAGACCGTGTACCTCGTCACCCGCTGGGAGGACGTCCGCGCCGTGCTCGGCGACCACGAGCGCTTCAGCAACGACTTCGCGGGCGTGATCGGTCTCGGCTCCAACCAGGAGGACCCGGGCGGCCTCGGTTTCCGCGACCCGCCCGAGCACACGCGCCTGCGCAAGTTCCTGACCCCCGAGTTCACCGTGCGGCGCCTGCGCAGGCTGGAGCCGCGCATCGAGGCCATGGTCGACGAGGCGCTGGACCGCATCGAGGCCAAGGGCGCCGAGAGCATGCCGGTGGACCTCTTCGAGGAGTTCGCGCTGCCGATCCCGTCGCTGGTGGTGTGCGAGCTCCTGGGCGTGCCCTACGACGAGCGCGCCGGGTTCGTCAAGATCAGCAAGGACCGGTTCGACTTCACGGCCGGGCCCGAGGCCTCGCTGCAGGCGATCAACGACGCGATGACGTACCTGACCGAACTTGTCGCCAGGGAGCGGCAGAACCCGGGTGACGGCCTGCTGGGGCAGCTCCTGCGCGACCACGGCGACGAGCTGGACGACCGCACGCTGGCCAGCATGGCCGACGGCCTGCTGACCGGCGGGCACGACACCAGCACCAGCATGCTCGCGCTGGGCACGCTGTGGCTGCTGCAGAACCCGGAGCAGGCCGCCAAGGTGCGCGAGGTCGACGGCTACGTCAACGACGTCGTCGAGGAGCTGCTGCGCTACATGTCGGTCGTGCAGGTGGCCTTCCCGCGCTTCGCCCGCCAGGACCTGGAGCTGCACGGGGTGCCGATCAAGAAGGGCGAGCTGGTGCTGTGCTCGCTGATCGGCGCCAACCGCGACCCCGCGGCGCTGGGCGAGGACGCCGACGAGATCCGGCCGGGCCGGGACGTCTCGCACCTGGCGTTCGGCCACGGCATCCACCGCTGCATCGGCGCGCCGCTGGCGCAGATGGAGATGCGCATCGCCTTCCGCGCGCTCCTGCGCCGTTTCCCGGCGCTGAGGGTCGCCGGCGAGGTGCCGTTCAGGGAGCTCGCCATCGTCTACGGCGTCAAGGAGCTACCCGTCGCCTGGTAGAGGGGTTACCGAAGGTCCGCGGAAAAGCCTCGGCCTTCAGGATCCTGTTGCTGGTCTGCCAGCAACAGGATCCTTCAGGCCGGGGATGAATGCGGTCCCCGTCAGGGGATGACTCGGTGGAGCCGGGACAGACCGGAGCGCGTAGCGCGTACCCAGGGTGTCAGGTCGGTCGGCGTTGCTGTTCGATGTACTGCCTGATGATCGATAGTGGGGCTCCGCCGCAGGAGGCGGCGAAGTAGCTGGGGACCAGAAGGGGCCGTGCGTGAAAAGGGGCGCCAGCCGAGCCCGCCGACGCCCCTTTCCTCGCGCTCTGGTCAGGTGGTGGGAGGCGTGGCGGTCGGGTCGAACGGCCGCCCACATATCTGGGATCAGGTCGTCGCGGCGCGCTGATGTCGCCGCCGAGCACGCCCAGCCGCGGCGGGACGTCAGCCGAGGGCGGCGGAGACGAGGGAGCGGGCCTCTTCCTGGACCTTGGCCAGATGGTCGGGGCCGCGGAAGGACTCGGCGTAGATCTTGTAGACGTCCTCCGTCCCGGAAGGCCGCGCCGCGAACCAGGCGCTCTCCGTCGAGACCTTCACTCCGCCCAGCGACGCCCCGTTCCCCGGAGCCGACGTCTGCACCGCCGTGATGGGCTCGCCCGCCAGCGACGAGGCCGTCACCTGCTCGGCCGACAACTTCCCGAGCACGGCCTTCTCCTCCCGCGTCGCCGGCGCGTCCACCCGCGCGTACGCGGGCTCGCCGAACCGCCCCACCAGCTCCTGGTAATGCGCGCTCGGCGACTTGCCGGTGACGGCGAGGATCTCCGACGCCAGCAGCGCCAGGATGATCCCGTCCTTGTCGGTCGACCACACCGACCCGTCCCGCCGCAGGAAGGACGCCCCGGCGCTCTCCTCGCCCCCGAACCCCAGCGACCCGTCCAGCAGCCCCGGCACGAACCACTTGAAGCCCACCGGCACCTCGTAAAGCCGCCGTCCCAGCGACTGCGCGACCCGGTCGATGATGCCGCTGCTGACCATGGTCTTGCCGATCCCGGCGTCCGACGGCCAGCCGTCGCGGTGGGTGTAGAGGTAGGAGATGGCGACCGCCAGGTAGTGGTTGGGGTTCATCAGCCCGCCGTCCGGGGTGACGATGCCGTGGCGGTCGGCGTCGGCATCATTTCCAGTGGAAATATCGTATTTGTCCCGGTTTGCGATCAGCGATGCCATCGCGTACGGCGACGAGCAGTCCATCCGGATCTTGCCGTCCCAGTCGAGCGTCATGAAGCGCCACGTCGGATCGACGAGGGGATTGACCACGGTCAGGTCGAGGCGGTGCCGCTCGGCGATCTCCCCCCAGTACGCCACGCTCGCCCCGCCCAGCGGATCGGCCCCGATCCGCACCCCGGCCGACCTGATCGCGTCCAGGTCCAGCACGGACGGCAGGTCGTCCACGTACGAGCCGAGGAAGTCGTACCGGCCCGCCCGGTCCAAGGCCTTCGTGTACGGGACCCGCCGCACGGCGCTCATGTCGCTCAGCAGCCGGTTGGCCCGGTCCTGGATCCACGAGGTCGCGTCGGTGTCGGCGGGCCCGCCGTGCGGCGGGTTGTACTTGAACCCGCCGTCCGCCGGCGGATTGTGCGACGGCGTGATCACGACGCCGTCCGCCAGCCCCGACGTCCGCCCCCGGTTGTGCGTCAGGATGGCGTGCGAGACGGCGGGCGTGGGCGCGTAGCCGTCCCGCGTGTCGATCAGCACCTCGACCTCGTTGGCCGCGAACACCTCCAGCGCCGACACCCGCGCGGGCTCCGACAGCGCATGCGTGTCGATGCCCAGGAACAGCGGCCCGTCCGAGCCCTGCTCGCGCCGGTATTCGCAAATGGCCTGGCTGGTGGCCAGGATGTGGTCCTCGTTGAACGCCGTGTTGAACGACGAGCCCCGGTGCCCCGACGTGCCGAACGCGACCCGCTGCCCCACCTCCTCAGGATCGGGATGCAGGGCGTAATAGGACGTCACCAGCCGGGCGACATCGACCAGGTCGGCGGGCTGAGCGGGCTGTCCGGCGCGTTCGTGGGTCATGTAGGCCACTTTACAAATGCGGGCCCTTCCGGCGGATGACCGCACGGCGGCGTGGGAAGGTACATTCGCGTCAGCCACCAGAACGGAGTTCTGTTACTATGCGTTACGGGTATTACCTCACCGAGCCCAAAGGACCCGACCCCATCGGCGGGCTCCGCGACCAGATCGCGCAGGCGGCGGAGGACGGCTTCACCTCGGCCTGGCTCGCCAACATCTTCGGCCTCGACGCGCTGACCGCACTGGCCGCCGCCGGCGCGCAGGCGCCGGCCATCGAGCTCGGCACCGCCGTCGTCCCGACGTACCCGCGCCACCCGGCCGTGCTCGCCCAGCAGGCCATGACCGTCAACGCGGCGCTCGGCGGGCGGCTCGCGCTCGGCATCGGGTTGTCACACAAGATGGTGATCGAAGGCATGTACGGGTACGACTTCGAGCGCCCGGGCCGGCACATGAAGGAATACCTCGACATCCTGATCCCGCTCAGCCGGGGCGAACACGTCAAATACCAGGGCGAGACGCTCAAGGCGAACCTCAAGCTGACCACGCCCGGCGCGGGCTTCCCCGTGCTGGTGGCCGCGCTCGGCCCGCGCATGCTCAAACTGGCCGGCACCGTGGCCGACGGCACCGTCCTGTGGATGACCGGGCCCAAGACCGTCGCCGAGCACGTCGCGCCCACGATCACGGCAGCGGCGGCCGAGGCGGGCCGCGAGGCCCCGCGCATCGTCTGCGCGCTGCCCGTCTGCGTCACCGACGACCGCGACGCCGCCGTCAGCCGGGCGAACGAGATCTTCGCGGTCTACGGGCAGCTGCCCTCCTACCGTGCCATGCTCGACAAGGAAGGTGCCGCGAGCCCCGGCGACGTGGCCATCGTGGGTGACGAGAAGAGCGTGCTGGCCCAGCTCGAAGAGCTGGAGCGGGCCGGGGTCACCGACTTCGTGGGCTCGGTGTTCAGCAACAAGGAACGCACACGGAACCTGCTAATCGGCGCGGCGCGGGGCTGATCGGTAGACATCTCAATAAAATCCGGCAAGGTGAAGGGCGTGCTGCAAGGCATAGATGTGTCCAACTGGCAGGGCTCCGTCGACTGGACCGGCCACGCAGAAGCCGGAGTGGCCTTCGCCTTCGCCAAGGCCACCGAGGGCGGCGACTACACCGACAAGTGGTTCGCGCGTAACTGGAACGGCATGCGCGAGACCTGGATGGTGTGCGGCGCGTACCACTTCGCCCGTCCCAAGGGCGACCCCATCGAGCAGGCTCGCCACTTCCTGGCCACGATCCGGGCGGCGGGCGGGTTGCGCCGCGGCGACCTGCTCGCGCTCGACCTCGAAGAGGACGACGGCCTGCGCCCCGAGCGGGTCGCCAGGTTCGCGCGCCGCTGGTGCCACTACGTCGAACGGCACGGGCGGGTACGACCGTTCGTGTACACGTACCACTCGTTCGCGAACCGCGGAAACTGCGCGGGCCTGGCCGAATACCCGCTCTGGATCGCCGGCCCCGATCGGCCCCGCGGCCGGCCTCTGGTGCCCAGGCCGTGGCGGGACTGGACCATCCACCAGTACGTCAACAGCCCCCTCGACCGCAACGTCTTCCACGGGACCCGCAAGGAGCTGACAAAGCTGGGCTTTCACCCGCGATAGCATCGGTGTTCACCACCGAAGCAGCGCCGGTGCCGGGCGCCGGCGCGATCCCAAGGGAGTCACCGTGTCAGCCGAGCTACGCATCACCCTCGCCGGAGCCGAGCGTGTGGTCGCGGCCGGCACGACGGCCGGTGAGGCGCTCGAGGCCGACGGCCGCACGGTCGTCGCGGCCAGGGTCAACGGCGAGCCGCGCGACCTGGCCCACGTCGTGGCCGAGGGCGACGTGGTGGAGGCGATCGAGGCCTCCAGCGAGGAAGGCCGGGCCATCGTCCGCCACTCCACCGCCCATGTCATGGCGCAGGCGGTGCAGGAGCTGTTCCCCGAGGCCAAGCTGGGCATCGGGCCGCCCGTGGAAAACGGGTTCTACTACGACTTCGACGTCGAGCAGGCGTTCCACCCCGACGATCTCAAGCGCATCGAGAAGCGCATGCGGGAGATCGTCAAGGAGGGGCAGCTGTTCTCCCGCCGGCCTGTCAGCGACGAGGACGCGCGCGAGGAGCTCGCCGCGGAGCCTTACAAGCTGGAGCTCATCGGCCTGAAGGGCGGCGCTGCTGACGAGGAGTCGGTCGAGGTCGGCGCCGGGCAGCTGACGATCTACGACAACCTCGACCCCAAGACCGGCGAGCTCAAGTGGAAGGACCTGTGCCGCGGCCCGCACGTGCCGTCCACCCGGTCGATCCCGGCGTTCAAGCTCATGCGCGCCGGCGGCGCCTACTGGCGGGGCAGCGAGAAGAACCCGCAGTTGCAGCGCATCTACGGCACCGCATGGGAGTCCCGCGACAAGCAGGACGAATACCTCAAGCTGCTGGAGGAGGCCGAGAAGCGCGACCACCGCAAGCTCGGCGTCGAGCTCGACCTGTTCAGCTTCCCGCCGGAGCTGGGCAGCGGCCTGCCGATCTTCCATCCCAAGGGCGGGATCATCCGCAAGGAGATGGAAGACTACATGCGCAGGCGGCAGGCCGAGGCGGGCTACGAGTTCGTCAACACGCCGCACATCACCAAGTCGTCGCTGTTCGAGACCTCCGGGCACCTTCCCTGGTATGCCGAGGACATGTTCCCGGCGTTCGAGCTGGAGGGCATCGAATACCGCGTCAAGCCGATGAACTGCCCGATGCACAACCTGATCTACCGGTCGCGCGGGCGTTCCTACCGTGAGCTGCCGCTGCGGTTGTGCGAGTTCGGATCGGTCTACCGCTACGAGAAGTCCGGCGTGGTGCACGGGCTGACCCGCGTACGCGGCATGACGCAGGACGACGCGCACATCTACACCACCAGGG
The DNA here is from genome assembly GCF_004011505.1 of Nonomuraea polychroma. Taxonomy (NCBI): domain Bacteria; kingdom Bacillati; phylum Actinomycetota; class Actinomycetes; order Streptosporangiales; family Streptosporangiaceae; genus Nonomuraea; species Nonomuraea polychroma. The sequence continues at coordinate 5,427,848 of NZ_SAUN01000001.1, read as the reverse complement.
AGCAGATGGCCGATGAGATCAAGTCGCTGCTGAGGTTCGTGCTCAGCGTGCTGCGTGACTTCGGCCTGACCGACTTCTATCTGGAGCTGTCCACCCGCGACGAGTCGGAGAAGTTCATCGGCGACCCCGCCGAGTGGGAGGAGGCCACCGACGCGCTGCGCCAGGTCGCCACCGAGTCGGGGCTGACGCTGAAGGACGACCCGGGCGGCGCGGCCTTCTACGGGCCGAAGATCTCCGTCCAGGCCAAGGACGCGATCGGCCGCACCTGGCAGCTGTCCACCATCCAGCTCGACCTCAACCAGCCCAAGCGGTTCGGCCTGGAATACCAGGCGGCGGACGGATCCCGGCAGACCCCGGTCATGATCCACCGGGCGCTGTTCGGCTCCGTCGAGCGCTTCCTGGGCGTGCTCACCGAGCACTACGCCGGCGCCTTCCCGCCCTGGCTGGCGCCCGTGCAGGTGGTGGGCATCCCGATCGCCGAGGCGCACGTGTCCTACCTGCAGGACGTGGCGAAGAAGCTGGCCGAGCGGGGGGTGCGGATCGAGGTCGACACGGCCGACGACCGCATGCAGAAGAAGATCCGCAACGCGCAGAAGGCCAAGGTCCCCTTCATGCTGCTGGCCGGCGACGACGACATCGCCAACGGGGCGGTCTCGTTCCGCTACCGCAGCGGGGAGCAGAAGAACGGCGTGCCGGTGGACGAGGCGATCGCCGAGATCGTCAACGCCGTGGAGCGGCGCATCCAGGTCTGACGACGATGATCGGCGGAGCGGCGTGGCTGCTCCGCCGAGCATCAGGGGCGAGATCGGGGGCCGTCGCCGCCGTTTCCGGACGTGTCGAGTTACTTGGTGAAGAGGCGGAATGTCACGGCCGGGCGGCCGCCGAAGCGCTCCGCCGTCTGCCGGGCGAAGCCCTCGATCAGGTCGCGTACGTAGGTCTCGGGACTCTCGTCGGTGAGGGCCTCGATGTAGGCACGGTGCTCCATGAGGGACCGCACGCCGCGCTCCAGCCCGTCGGTGACGTCCACGGCGTGTGTGGGGGAGTCGGTGCCGGCAACGGCGACCCAGCGGACGCCGTTCCAGGGCTCCGCATCAGTGTCCGGAAATATCCACCTATTGCCCGCGTCTCCCGCGGCGTCCAGCACCGCTCTGCCCACCGCCCGGTGATCCGGAGTGTTCCAGTACGTGCCGCCCCAGGTGTCGTCCGGGTTCAAGGTGATGACCAGTTCGGGGCGGTGCCTGCGGATGGCGGCGGCGATGTCCTTGCGCAAGGCGACGCCGTACTCGATGACGCCGTCCTGATGGTCGAGGAACTCCACACTGCTCACCCCGACCACGGCGGCGCTGGCCCGCTCCTCACGTTCCCGCACGGGACCGCATGTGGCGGGCTCGAGCGTGTCGATGCCTGCCTCACCCCGGGTCGCGATCACGTACGCGACCTCGCGTCCGGCATCGGTCCAGGTGGCGATCGCGGACGCGCAGCCGTACTCGAGGTCGTCGGGGTGGGCCACGATGGCGAGGGCCCGCTGCCAGTCGTCTGGCATGGGCTCGAGCTGATCGGTTGTCATGGCTCACACCCTAGGCAGCACCGGCACGGCGCGGCACGAGCCGAGACAAACCCGACGCCCCAAGAAGACGCCCTCCGCCCCGCGTCCGGCGCCCCCGCGTCCGGCGCCCCCGCGTCCGGCGCCCCATGTCCGGCGCCCCGTGTCAGGCGCACTCAGGTCTGTCGCCTTCACGTTTGTCGCACTCGGGTCCGTCGCATCCACGTCCGTGCACTGACGGCGTCGCGCCTGCCGGGTGGGAAACGGTCTATGGCTGGCCGCGTACCTCGCACCTCGTGCGGCACTGCGCTGGCTGTAGCCTGCGGCGCGCCGGCGGTGCCGTGCCGTGCTGCGCGGGCGGTGCCGTGCCGTGCCGTATGCGCCGGCGGTGCGGTGTGGCGCCCTGCGAGCCGCGGGCCGTGGGGTGCGGTGCACTGGCTGTGCCCTGCGGTGGTGCTCGCCGTGCCTGCGTTGCGGTGGCCGCCGGCCGTGTGCTGCGCTGTGCTGCCCGTGCCGCGTGGTGTGACGGCTGGCGGCCGCGCGTTGCGCTGCGCCCGCCGTGAGGCGCGGGCGTCGGCCGTGGGGGTGCGCCGTGCTGTGCGCGCCCTGTGGTGCGCTGGCCGTGCCCCGTGCCATGCCCCGTCCCATGCGTTTTGCGGCGGCCGGCGGGTCGTGCGCTGCGCCGGCCCGGGGGCGGGGGCGTGTGCTGATGGCCGGAGGGCGGGAGGTCGGCGCTGTTGGGAGGCGCGTGTGAGGTGGCCGGCCGCCCGCCTCCGGCCGTGGGCGGTCAGGGGGCCATGGTGGCGTCGTCGGACGGGTCTTCGGAGGGGGCAGGGCGGCCCTCGCCCGGCAGGCGGACGTCGTCCACGGTCACGTTGACCTCCATGACGCGCAATCCGAGCATCCGGCTCACGCTCCTGGCCACGTTCATCTTGACCTCCGAGGCGACCTCCATCACCACGTGCCCGTACTCCACCACGATCGTGACGCTCACCGCCACCTGACGGTCCTGGATCTGCGCGCTGACCCCCTGGGTGCCGCGCCGCGAGCCGATGCCGATGCGGTCGCGTACGGACTCGAAGGCGCGCGCCAGGTCGCCGCCCATGTCGGCGACCCCAGCCACTTCGAGGGCCGCCAGAGCGGCGACCTTCTCCACGACCTCGTCGGCGATCTTGATCCGCCCCTTCACCGTCGCGCCGGACGGGTAGGGCGCCGGCGGCTCGACGAGGGGGCCGTCGTCCGGCGGTACCGGGTTCTCGGCGTTCTCGGCGGTCTCGCCAGTCTCGGTGTACTCGGTGTTCTGGGCGTTCTCGGCTTCGGCGGGCGGTACGGAATGCTCTGCTAAAGCTTCGCTCATCGCGGCCTCCTGTAGGCGAATGCTCAGGATTGTGCCGGAAGCGGACCCCATTTGTCCGTGGTCCTATGCTGCTAGTTATGCACGATCAGGCAGGGGCCGGGGCTCCCGACAACTTCGACCGTCTGTGGACCCCGCATCGCATGGCCTACATCAAGGGTGAGAACAAACCGACGGGCACCGGCCCCGACGACGGGTGCCCGTTCGACGCGATCCCCAAGATGAGCGACGAGGACGGCCTGATCGTCGCCAGGGGCGAGAGCGTCTACGCGGTGCTCAACCTCTACCCGTACAACTCCGGCCACCTGATGGTCGTCCCCTACCGGCACGTGTCCGACTACGACGAGCTGCGTCCGGACGAGCTGGTCGAGATGGGGGAGTTCACGCAGAAGTCGCTGCGGGCGCTGCGCAAGGCCAGCGGCGCGCAGGGTTTCAACGTCGGCATGAACCTCGGTCACGTGGCCGGCGCGGGCATCGCCGCCCACCTGCACCAGCACGTCGTGCCCCGGTGGGGCGGCGACACGAACTTCATGCCGGTCGTCGCCCAGACGAAGGTCCTGCCGCAGCTACTTCGCGACACGCGCCAGCTTCTCGCCGACGCCTGGGGCTGACTGCTCCCGCCGCATGATCACGCCGATGCCGGTGGCCAGCAGCAGGGGTACGGCCAGCGCCAGCGCCATGGACAGCACGGCCGCGCCCGAGTCGTTGACGAGCATCCCGACCACGCCGCTGACCAGCGTACCGATCAGCCCGGCCCGCAGCGCGGGGGAGTGCTCGAACGCGGCCGGGACGACTCCGGCCGAGGCCTGCTCGGGACGCAGCATCGCGTACACGAGGAACGCCACGGCCACGATCACGATCGGCATCAGGTTGGGGTTGAGCAGCGTGCCCAGCATGGCCATCAGCTTGCGCCAGATGACGTCGAGCGCCTCGCCGGTCAGCACCTGGCCCACGAACCGGCCCAGGTGGGTCTGCTCGTTGGCCGGCTTGAGGTAGTTGATCCAGGCGAACGTCATCACGATCACCCCGCCGGCCACGCAGAACAACGCCAGCTTCATCAGCGACACCCGCCGGCCCGCCAGGATGAGCGCGGTCACCGCGATGCCCGGCACGAACGCGATCACGCCGCCGAAGTCGCTGCCCAGCCCGGACCCGCCGAGCACCATCGCGGCCGCGCCGAGCCCCACGATCGCGGCCAGCCCGATCTTGCCCGGCCAGCGGTGCGCGATCGCCGTCGTCGTCAGCAGCGTGCCGGTGGCGAACAGCGCGAACGGGATGTTGCCCAGCCCGAAGTAGCGGGCCCCCTGCTCGGCGCTGAAGCCCATGAAGCTGTTGAGCTGGAGCGTGGTGCCGGTCAGCAGGTCGCCGGCGAGCGTGAGCGCGGTGACGCCGGCGACAACGGCCAGCGGGCCGAGCGGCCGGCGCCGCCAGGGCCCGGCCAGCGCCAGGGCGGTGATCGCCGCCCACCAGGCCAGCATGCCGCCGAACAGCTCCAGGTGGGTGGACCACGGCAGCAGGTTGACCAGGAACGAGGTGACGGGCAGCGCCGCCAGCGCCGTCGCGGCCGCGCGTACCCAGGGCAGCTGCTTGCGGCGGCGCAGCAGCAGGAACGCCAGCACGTAGAACAGGACCTGCAGCACCGCCAGGGCCGTGAAGTATTGCCCCTTCGCCGAGCGCATGGTCTGGGCGGTGGCATCGGCACGCTGGAGGCGTTCGAAGGTGGCGCCGTGCTCGCCCGCCTGCATGGGCACACCCACGACCGTGCTGGGCACCGCCACGCCGAGCTTGGTCAGCGCGGTGGAGGTCAGGTCGGGCAGGATCGAGATGTCCTCGCGGCGGGTGGAGGCGGCGCCGAGCAGGCGGCCTTCCGCGCCGGGCTCGCGGAGCGCGGCCACTCGCAGGTGAGGTACGGAGCCGTGGTCGGACAGCCCCGCGAGCAGCACCGTCGTGTCGGCGGGCAGGACTGCCAGGAGCGCGCCCGCCTTGGCGTCGGCCAGGCGCAGCGCCTGGCGCCGCTGGGCGGGGGTGAGGAACTCGGGCTCCTTCGGCAGCCGGTCGCCGGTCAGGTAGGGGCGGATGAGGTCGTCCACGTCCATGGCGATCATCCGGCACTTCTCCAGGTCGGCGGTCGTGACCTGGAGCGGCGAGGCGTGGTACTGCTGAACCGCGCCCTGCCGGTCGGCCAGCCCGAGCGCGGCGCCCGGCCCGATCGCGATCGAGCACTGCCCGGCCGCCTTCAGCGACTCTCCGAGAGTGCCGGCGTTGCGCTGTCCGGCCACGTCGATGAGGTAGCGGTAGTCAGGGATGACCGCGCCCGCTCCCTGCTGCTCGGGCATCGGGGGTGCGCCGCAGCCGTAGCCGACGGCCGACCTCGTGCCCGCAGACACGGTCAGCCAGCCGTCGTAGGGGCAGGTCACGTTGCCGACGGTCCGGACGGAAAGCGAGCCGATCGCGCTGGATGAGGCCAGGTCCCAGAGGTTGGGGGTGTCGGCCTGGGTGAGGTCGTTCCAGTGGAGCCCGGACACCCCGATGAGGGCCACCCGCCCCGTCTGCGCCACCCGGACGGCGCCGTCCTCGGCGCGTGCCATTCGATCGGCGCCGTCTTCGGCTCGCGCCGCCCCCGTGAACAGCCCCTGGCCGGTCAGCAGCTGGCCGAGCAGCACGGCCAGCACGACTACCGCGCGCCTCACCCCGATGACCTCCCGCGTCGATGATGTCCGTGGCACGGTAGAGGAAGGTCGCCTCCAGGCGCCACAGGTTGCGACTACCCTCTCACGAACCGGAGGTGCGCCGAGGCAACGTCGGGCATGGGAGATGGCCTGACGCGGCGGCCCTGCCCTGACACCACCGACCCCGCCCGCCCTGGAACGGCAGCGACCGGCCAGAACGGGTCAGGCGTGGCTGCGGCGGGATCAGGCGCGACGGCGGTGACCTGTCAGGGGGCCGTGCCCGCCGTCGCTACGTTGCGCTGTCCGTGCACCCTGTGCCGTGCCGAGCCGCGGCGTCGGCCGCGTGCTGCGCTCGGCCCTCGGGCGGTCCCACGGTGGGGCCGGCGGGCATGGTGAGCGGCGGTGATCAGACCGCGTCCACCTTCACCTTGACCGGCTTGCTCTCGTTGTGCAGGCGGTCGAGCGAGGTGATCAGGTAGGTTCCCGGCGCCTTGACCACGTACGACGGGTCGGAGACGACCGCGACCAGGTTGCGGGCGTCCGTGGCCTGGCAGTCCTCGCCGGGCTCCGGCAGCTGGTAGACCGCGTACGCGCGGGCCCCGGCCGACGGCGTCCAGGTCATCGTCGAGCCCGTGGCCTTCGCCCCCGCCGACTGGGCAAGGGCCTTCGCCCCCGCCGGCGCGGCCGGCGCCTGGCCGCCGCGCTCCTTCATGAGCGGCAGCAGGGCAGGCCGGCCGTAGTGGTCCTTGGCGACCCGGTCCATCGCGCCCAGCGGGTTGGTGAGCAGCTGCTTGGCGCTGAAGTAGACGTCGCCGTCCACCTGCTTGTGCTTGCGGTTGAGCGTCAGGTGCGCGGCCAGCTCGTCCGGCTTGGTCCAGGCCTTGTCGTCCTGGGCGCCGACCCGGTAGAGGGCCTGCCCGATGTACAGGTGCACGTCGGAGCCCTTGACGGCCTGCGCCCACCACGGAGCCAGCACCTTGTAGTCGGCGGCCTTGAAGCCGCGCGGCCAGTAGAGCTGCGGCATCACGTAGTCGACGGTGCCCGAGTTGATCCACGCCTTGGCGTCGGCATAAATCGAGTCATAGGCGGACATGCCGTTGGTGGCGGAGCCCGACGGGTCGTTCGACTTGTTCCGCCAGATGCCGAACGGGCTGATGCCGAACTTGACGTGGCTCTTCCGCTCGTGGATGACCTTGTCCACCTCGGCGACGAGCGTGTTGACGTTGGCACGCCGCCAGTCGGCCAGGCTCTTGCCCTTGCCGTACTTTGTAAAGGCGGCGGTGTCGTTGAACTGGCCGCCCTCGCCCGGGTACGGGTAGAAGTAGTCGTCGAAGTGCACCCCGTCCACGTCGTAGCGGTCCACCACGTCCGTGATGACCTTGACGACGTGCTCACGCACCTGCGGCAGGCCGGGGTTGTAGTAGAGGCGGTCGCCGTACTTGACCGTCCAGTCCCGGTGCTGCCGGGCCGGGTGGTTGGCGGGCAGCTTCGCGACGTCGGCGTCGTAGGAGGCCCGGTACGGGTTGAACCACGCGTGGAACTCCAGGCCCCGCTTGTGAGCCTCGTCGATGAGGAACGGCAGCGGGTCCCAGCCCGGGTCCTTGCCCGCCGTGCCCGTCAGGAACTGAGACCAAGGCTCGATCGACGACTTGTAGAGCGCGTCGGAGGCGGGTCGCACCTGGACGAAGACGGCGTTGAAGTTGCGCTTGGCCGCGCTGTCCAGGATCTTGATGTATTCGGCCTTCTGCCGCTCGGCGGACAGCCCGGTCCGCGAGGGCCAGTCGATGTTCTTGACCGTGGCGATCCAGACGCCCCGGAGCTGGCGCTTCGGGTAGCGGGCGTCGGCCTTGCAGGCGGCCACGGGGGTGGCGGCGGTGGTCGTCTTCTTCTTGCTCGCCGCGGGGGCCTCGGTCGCACCGGGGCCGAACGCGTAGGCGGCGGTGGCGGTGACGACGGCGAGGGCTGCGGCGGCTAGGAGTGGGCGTCCAGTTCGCATAATGCCACCCAGTGTGACAGCTGCTCAGGGGTGGTCGGGACGAAAAAAAGAAATGAAGTCGTGATCACTCTGTGATAAAAGAGCATGGCTGGGCCGGGAGGGACCAGATTGCCCTCCCGGCTCCTCAGCTCATCCGATGCTCATCCGGGGCTCAATCCGCCGCCGCCACCTTGCTCGCGAGGTTGGGCGGCAGTGGCTCGTAGCGCAGGAACGAGCGGGTGAAGGTGCCCGTCCCGTGTGACATGGATCTCAGGTCGATCGCGTACCTCGTGATCTCCAGCTCGGGCACCTCGGCCTTGACCAGGGTGCGTCCGGTGCCGACGGGCTCGGTGCCGAGCACCCGCCCGCGCCGCGACGACAGGTCGGACATCACCGACCCCACGTAGTCGTCGGCCACCAGGATGGAGACCTCGTCCACCGGCTCCAGCAGCAGGGTCGGCACCTTCGATGCCGCTTCCTTCAGCGCCAGCTGGCCGGCGATCTGGAAGGCCATGTCGGAGGAGTCGACCGAGTGCGCCTTGCCGTCGTAGAGCGTGACGCGCACGTCGACCATCGGGTAGCCGGCGACGACGCCCCGCTCCATCTGGGCCCGTACACCCTTCTCCACCGACGGAATGAACTGCCGGGGCACCACGCCGCCCACGATCTTGTCAACGAACTCGAACCCGCCGCCGGACGGCAGGGGCTCCACCTCCAGGTGGCAGATCGCGAACTGGCCGTGCCCGCCGGTCTGCTTGACGTTGCGGCCCATCGCCTGGCATTTGCCGCCGAACGTCTCGCGCAGCGGCACCCGCAGGTCCACGCGCTCGACCTCGACGCCGTGCCGTTTGGACAGCCGGTCCAGCAGCACGTCGGTGTGGGCCTCGCCCATGCACCACAGGACGAGCTGGCGGGTCTCGGCGTTGTTCTCCAGGCGCAGCGTGGGATCCTCGGCGACGAGCCGGCCGAGCGCCTGCGACAGCTTGTCCTCGTCGGCCTTGGACTTGGCCCTGATCGCCACGGGCAGCAGCGGTTCGGGCATGGCCCAGGCGGTCATGAGCAGCGGCCGGTCCACCTCGGACAGGGTGTCGCCGGTCTCGGCGCGTGACAGCTTGGCCACCGCCACGATGTCGCCCGCCATGCCCTTGGCCGCGCCGCGCTGGTGCTTGCCCAGCGGGCAGGTCAGGGTGCCGATGCGCTCGTCCACGTCGTGGTCCTCGTGGCCGCGGTCGGCCAGGCCGTGCCCGGACACGTGCACGGTCATGTCGGGTCGCAGCGTCCCGGAGAAGACGCGGACGAGGCTGATGCGGCCCACGTACGGGTCACTGGTGGTCTTGACGACCTCGGCCACCAGAGGCCCGTCCGGGTCGCAGACAATGCCCTTGACGGGTTTGCCGGACAGGTCGGTGATCTCGGGCATCGGGTGTTCAAGGGGCGACGGGAAGCCCTGCGTGATGACTTCGAGCACCTCGTGCGCCCCCACGCCCAGCCCGCTGCAGAGCACCGGGTAGAAGCTGCCGCGCGCGACGGCCTTCTCCAGGTCCTCGATGAGGACCTTGGTGTCCATCGGCTCGCCCGAGAGGTAGCGGTCCATGAGCGTTTCGTCTTCGCTCTCCTGGATGATGCCCTCGATCAGGCTGCCGCGGTATTCCTCGATCTGCGTCTCGTACTCCGCGCCGGGCTCCTTCTCGGTGCGGGTGCCGGTCGCGTAGTTGTAGAACTTCTGCGTGAGCAGCCCGATCAGCCCGTTGACGTGCCCGTTGGTGATCACCGGCAGGTAGAGGGGCGCCACGCCGTCGCCGAAGACGTCCTGGCAACTGGTGAGCACCTCGTCGAAGTCGGCCCGCTGGTGGTCGATCTTGGTGATCACGACTGCGCGCGGCATGCCGACCTGGGCGCACTCCTCCCAGAGCATCTGGGTGAGCCCGTCGATCCCCTCGGAGGCCGACACCACGAACAACGCGGCGTCGGCGGCACGCAGCCCGGCCCGCAGATCGCCCACGAAGTCCGCGTAGCCGGGGGTGTCGAGAAGGTTGATCTTGATTCCGCTGTGCAGCAGAGGCGCCAAGGCGAGGTTGACCGACCGCTGTTGCCTGACCTCGACCTCGTCGAAGTCGCTGACCGTGTTGCCGTCCTCTACCCGTCCCGGGCGCTGAATAGTGCCCGTGGCGGCCAGCAGCTGCTCGACCAGAGTCGTCTTACCTGCTCCTGAGTGGCCGACCAGCACGACATTGCGTATCGCATCCGCCCTGTCGGCCGCGGGTGCCCTGCCCGCGGCTCCTACGGCGCCTCCCGTGTTTCTTTCCGCCACGTCGCCTCCCGCGTCGTCGGTGTGTTTTCCAACGCCGCGCCCGCGCGGAAGCGTGACAGAAACCGCATGGACGCGGTGTGTTCACCAAATACCCGTGTGGCGGATATCACAAGAGGGGCAGGGCAAAGAAAGTTGTCAGGTCCGTGATGGCCTACGATCGGACGGCGATGCTCAAACTCCTGCGCCCGGCCATGACCCGGATACTCACCCCGCTGGGCAGGGCTCTGGTGGGCCACGGGATCGGCCCGAACGCCGTCACGGCGATCGGCACCCTCGGCACCGTCGTGTCCGCCCTGACCTTCTTCCCCCTGGGCCATTTGACCCTGGGGGCACTCGTGATCACGGTTTTCGTGCTGTTCGACCTGCTCGACGGCCTGGTGGCCCGGCTCGGTGGGAAGGGGGGCAGCACCTGGGGGGCGTTCCTCGACTCGACGCTCGACCGGGTGGCCGACGCCGCCATCTTCGCCGGCCTGATCTTGTATTTCATCTCCAGACAGGACACGCTGATGGCGTCGGTGACGCTGGTGTGCCTGATCGCGGGGGCCGTGGTGTCGTACGCCAAGGCCAGGGCCGAAGGGCTTGGGCTCACGGCCGACGTCGGGCTGGCCGAGCGGCCGGAGCGGCTGGTCGTGGCGCTGGTCGCGGCCTGTTTCTCGGGGCTCGGCGTGCCGTACATTCTGCCTGCGGGGATGTGGCTGCTGGCGGCGGCCAGCGTGATCACCGTGGGGCAGCGGGTGGTGGCCGTCTACCGGCAGACGAGGGAGACATGAGCGAGAAGGCGTCGTTCGGCGATCGCGTCGTAGCCGCGGGCTTCGCGGCCGGCTGGAAGCTCGTTCCGCTGCTGCCCGAGCGGCCGACGGCCGCGGTCTTCCGCTTCCTGGCCGACCGGGTGTGGGCCAAAGGCGGCAAGTCGGTGCGCCGGCTGGAGTCCAACCTGGCCAGGGTGACCGGCCTGGGCGTGGGCAGCCGGGAGCTGCGCGAGCTCACCAGGGCGGGCATGCGCTCGTACTTCCGCTACTTCCACGAGATCTTCCGGCTGCCGTCCATGAGCACCGAGGAGATCGTGCGGCGCACCCACGTCATAGGGGCCGAGCACATCCACGACACAGTGGCGGCCGGGCGGGGCGTGGTGCTGGCGTTGCCGCACATGGGCAACTGGGACCAGGCCGGAGCCTGGCTGGTGGGCGTCGGACATCCGTTCACGACGGTGGCCGAGCGGCTCCGGCCGGAGTCGCTCTTCCGCCGCTACGTGGCCTTCCGCGAGGGGCTCGGCATGGAGGTGCTGCCGCTGACCGGCGGCGACGGGCACAACTTCGCCACCCTGGCCATGCGGGTGCGCAAGGGCGGCGTGGTGTGCCTGCCTGCCGAGCGTGACCTGACCAAGAGCGGCATCGAGGTGCGCTTCTTCGGCGCCACCACGAAGGTGCCGGCCGGGCCGCCGCTGCTGGCCGTGCAGACCGGGGCCGCGTTGCTGCCGGCGACCGTCTACTTCGTGGACGGCGACTGGGGCATCCACATCCACGAGGAGATCCCCGTCCCGGAGGAGGGCACGCGGCAGGAGAAGGTCGCGGTGGTGGCGCAGCGGCTGGCCGAGGTGTTCGAGAAGGGCATCTCCGAGCATCCGGAGGACTGGCACATGCTGCAGCGGCTCTGGCTGGAGGACCTGCCGCGATGAAGGTCGGCATCGTGTGCCCCTATTCGTGGGACATGCCGGGCGGGGTCAAGCAGCACATCGACGACCTGGCGCAGGCGCTGATGGCGCAGGGGCACGACGTGTCGGTGATCGCGCCGGCGGCCGACGACGATGATTTGCCGCCTTATGTGACCGGGGCGGGGCGGGCGGTGCCGGTGCCCTACAACGGGTCGGTGGCCAGGATGTCGTTCGGCTTCCTGTCGGCGGCGCGGGTGCGGCGGTGGGTGCGCACGGGCCGGTTCGACGTGCTGCACATCCACGAGCCGCTGATCCCGAGCCTGGGCGTGCTGGCGTGCTGGGCGGCGAAGGGCGCGATCGTGGCCACGTTCCACGCGTCGTTCCAGCGCTCGCGGGCCATCGCGGTGGCCGAGCCGCTGCTGCAGAGCGCGCTGGAGAAGCTCAGCGGCCGCATCGCGGTCTCCGACGCCGCCCGCAAGAGCCTGGTCGAGCAGTTCGGCGGCGACGCGGTGCTCATCCCGAACGGCGTGACCGTCTCCCGCTACACCGAAGCCGACCCGCTGGACGGGTGGGGGGCCGACGGCGCCACGATCGGCTTCCTGGGGCGGATGGACGAGGAGCGCAAGGGCCTGCCGATCCTGCTGGAGGCGTTCGCGACGCTGGCGGCGGAGCGGCCGGAGGTGAAGCTGCTCATCGCCGGGCCGGGCGATGCCGAGGACGTCTACGAGCGGGTGCCCAAGCGCTTCCACGACCGGGTGACGGTGCTGGGCATGGTGAGCGAGGCGGACAAGATCCGCGCCTACCACTCGGTCGACGTGTTCTGCGCGCCGAACACGCGGGGGGAGAGCTTCGGCATCGTGCTGGCCGAGGCCATGGCCTCCGGGGCCACGGTGCTGGCCAGCGACATCCCGGCCTTCCGCAGGGTGCTGGGCGAAGGGCAGGCGGGCGCGTTGTTCGCCAACGGTGACGCCGGCTCGCTGGCGCGCGAGGCGGCGGCGCTGCTCGACGCGCCGGAGCGGCGGGCCAAGCTGGCCGCGGAGGCGCTGGTGGCGGTCAGGAAGTACGACTGGTCCACGGTGGCGCGGGACGTCGTACGCGTGTACGAGACGGTCACGAGCGGCGCGGGCCGCGTGGAGGAGGATCTGTGACCGCGGGCGGCTGGGGGGATGATCGGTGACCTCCACCATGGTCATTCTGATCGTGGGCATCGTCGTGGTGCTCATGGCCGTGTACATCTCGTGGCGGGCGGGCCGGCTCGACCGCCTGCACATCCGCCTGGAGCTGGCCCGCGAGTCGCTGGACGCCGCGCTGATGCGGCGCCGGGCGGTGGTGCTGGAGCTGGCCGGCGCGCGGCTGCTGGACCCGGCCACGTCGCTGGTGCTGGCCGCGGCCGCCCACGAGGCCAGGATCGCCGGGCCCGAGGAGCGCGAGCACGCCGAGAGCGACCTGTCGCGGGCGCTGCGGGCGGCGGTGGACCAGGAGCGGTTCAGGGAGAAGTTGTCGGAGTCGCCCGGCGGCCGCGACCTGCTCGATGAGCTCGACACGGCCGTGGCCAAGGTGGTCTATTCGCGCCGCTTCTACAACAACGCGGTGGCGGTCACCCGTACGGCGCAGCGCCGCTGGCTGGCGAGGACTCTGCGCCTGGCAGGTCACACGGAGTATCCCGATTTCTTTGAGATCGATGACAATCCACCGGCGACTATGGCAACTGAATGACCTCATTTGGGGAAGCCAGTAAGCTTCATCCCGTTTTCGGGCTGAAGCGAGGAGTGTTGCAGGTGCGGCTACCCCGGATGATCACGCTCACACTTGCCGGAGCGGCCGTGCTGCTGCCCGTCGCGGCCTGCTCGTCGGAGGAGCCGGCCTCAGGTAAGGTGCCGCAGGCCGCCACCGCGGCGCCGAGCGAGGAGCCTGAGGAGGTTCCGGCCCACCCCTTCACCGGCAAGCCGTACGACCAGCTCAAGCCGGTGCTCGCCGTGAAGATCGAGAATACGGCGGCGGGCAAGCCGCAGATGGGGCTGAAGAGCGCGGACATCGTCTACATCGAGCAGGTCGAGGCCGGGCTGACCCGTCTCATGGCGATCTTCTCCTCCAAGCTGCCGTCCAAGGTGGGCCCGGTCCGCAGCGCCCGCATCTCCGACCTGCACATCGCGCCGATGTTCGGCAAGCCGGCATTTTCCTATTCGGGCGCGCAGACCAAGATGTTGCCGCTGATCGCCGAGGCGTCGTTGTGGGACGTCGGCGACACCCGCAACCCGGGGGCGTACTTCCGGCAGCCGGGCCGCTTCGCCCCCTACAACCTGTTCGCCAACACCAAGCAGCTGCTGGCCAAGGCGCCCAAGGCCAGCAAGGCCAAGGACATCGGCTTCACCTTCGGCGACGCGCCGGCCGAGGGCGGCGTGGAGCGGAAGGCGTACACCGTCAAGTGGCCGGCCGCGCGCTTCACCTTCGCCTGGTCCGAACAGCGCAAGATGTGGATGATCTGGCAGGACGGCAAGAAGGACATGGCCGCCGAGGGCGGGCAGCTCGGCGCGCCGACGATCGTCGTCCAGTACACCAAGACCGAGCGCTCGCAGTTCCACGACAAGAACGACAGCTACACGCCGCTGGTGCACACCACGGGCAAGGGCACGGCGATCGTGCTGCGCGACGGTAAAGCTTTCAAAGCGCGGTGGGAGCGGGAATCGGAGAAGGACGGCACGACGTTCACCACTGAGAGCGGCGAGCCGATGAACTTCGCACCCGGCCAAGTTTGGGTGGCCCTCGCCAGCCGCAAGCCCGTGATCCCCTGATCGTCCTGTACAAGCCGGGCGACAAATCCTGACATCTTGGCATGTCGGGATGGGAGCCCTTCAGGACCTACGATGGGCTTGATAACTTACCGATCCGCCCTGAGAGCCCGTGAGGATGACCTTGTCCAGCAGTGCGCCCCAGAACACCCCCGTCACCGGAACCGCCCGCGTCAAGCGCGGCATGGCCGAGATGCTCAAGGGCGGCGTCATCATGGACGTCGTCACCCCCGAGCAGGCCAAGATCGCTGAGGACGCCGGCGCGGTCGCTGTCATGGCCCTGGAGCGCGTGCCCGCCGACATCCGCGCGCAGGGCGGCGTGTCCAGGATGAGCGACCCGGACATGATCGACGGCATCATCAACGCCGTGTCGATCCCCGTCATGGCCAAGGCCCGCATCGGCCACTTCGTCGAGGCCCAGGTGCTGCAGTCGCTCGGCGTGGACTACATCGACGAGTCGGAGGTGCTCACCCCCGCCGACTACACCAACCACATCGACAAGTGGCAGTTCACGGTGCCGTTCGTGTGCGGCGCCACCAACCTGGGCGAGGCGCTGCGCCGCATCACCGAGGGCGCGGCCATGATCCGCTCCAAGGGTGAGGCGGGCACCGGCGACGTCTCCAACGCCGTCACCCACATGCGCACCATCCGCGCCGAGCTCAAGCGGCTCGCCTCGCTGCCCGAGGACGAGCTCTACGTTGCCGCCAAGGAGCTGCAGGCTCCCTACGAGCTGGTCGCCGAGGTCGCCAAGGCCGGCAAGCTGCCGGTCGTGCTGTTCACCGCGGGCGGCATCGCCACTCCGGCCGACGCCGCGATGATGATGCAGCTGGGCGCCGAGGGCGTGTTCGTGGGCTCGGGCATCTTCAAGTCGGGCGACCCGGCCAAGCGGGCCGCGGCCATCGTCAAGGCCACCACGTTCCACGACGACCCCGACGTCATCGCCAAGGTCTCGCGCGGCCTGGGCGAGGCCATGGTCGGCATCAACGTCGACGAGATCCCGCAGCCGCACCGCCTGGCCGAGCGCGGCTGGTAGTCCGGCGCGTCGTTGCGGGCCAGGCACCTGCCTCCGGTGAGATGATCACTGCGGGCGGGGGTGCCACCGGGCGACGGTGACGACGGAAATTTCCGAAAGAGGCGACATCCGCGAAGGATGTCGTCTTTTTCGTGTTGTGCGGTGTTAACTGTGCAGTCATGATCGTCAGTAAGGCTACGGGAATTCCCCTCACCCTCGATCGTCCCAGGAGCCACTGATGTCCAAGCTGAACCGCCGGCATTTCCTCGTCACCGGCTTAGCGGCGGGCGCCGCCGCGGCCATCCCGGCCACCGCCGCGCACGCCGACGAGCCAGACCCCGCCGCCGAGACCGCGCAGAGCCTCGCCTCGCGCGGGCTGCGTACCGACCCGTTCACGCTGGGCGTCGCCTCCGGCGACCCCGACCACGAGGGCTTCGTGTTGTGGACCAGGCTCGCCCAGGAGCCCCTTGCCGAGGACGGCCTCGGCGGCATGCCGCAGCGGCCGTTCCCGGTGCAGTGGCAGGTGTACGCCGACGAGCGCCTTCGCCGCGTCGTCCGCTCCGGCGTGACCGTGGCGGCGCCGGAGTGGGGCCACAGCATCCACGTCGAGCTGCAGGGCCTCAGCTCCGACCGCGAGTACTGGTACCGCTTCCGCGTCGGCCCGTACGTCTCGCCCGTCGGCCGCACCCGCACCGCCCCGCACCCGCTGGCGTACGGCGGCGGCCTGGCCATGGCCTTCGTCTCCTGCGCCCAGTACGAGCACGGCTTCTTCACGTCCTACCGCAGGCTGGCCGACGAGCACCCGGACCTCATCCTGCACCTCGGCGACTACCAGTACGAGTACACCAAGAACACCTACACCATCCCCGGCGGCAACATCCGCCACCACGAAGGCCCCGAGACCGAGACCCTGGCCAACTACCGCCAGCGCCACGCCCAGTACAAGGCCGACCCCGATCTGCAGGCCGCGCACGCCGCCGCGCCCTGGCTGGTCGTGTGGGACGACCACGAGCTGGACAACAACTGGGCCGACGAGGTGCCCGAGAAGCCCGAGGTCCCGCAGCCGAACTTCCTGACCCGCCGCGAGGCCGCCTTCCGCGCCTACTACGAGAACATGCCGCTGCGCCGCACCTCCATCCCGCGCGGCATCGACATGCAGCTCTACCGCCGCATCCGCTGGGGCCGCATGGCCACCTTCCACATGCTCGACACCCGCCAGTACCGCGACGACCAGGGCTGCGGCGACGGCTACAAGGACTGCCCGGCCTCCATCGACCCCGCGCGCTCGATCACGGGAGCCGAGCAGGAGGCGTGGCTGCTGGACGGCTTCCGCCACTCGCGGGCGCAGTGGGACATCCTCGGGCAGCAGGTGTTCTTCGCCCAGCGCGACAACAACGCCGGGCCCGCCAAGGTCACCAGCCAGGACGCCTGGGACGGCTACGTCGCCTCCCGCCGCCGCATCACGCAGGGCTGGATCGACGCCGAGGTGCGCAACCCCGTCGTGCTGACCGGAGACGTGCACGCGCACTGGGCCAGCGACCTCAAGCTCGACTACGACGACCCGACCGGGCCGTCGGTGGGGTCGGAGCTCGTGGCCTCGTCGATCTCCACCGGCGGGAACGGTGTCGACTCCGACCCGGCCACGCATCCGTTCCTGACGATCAACCCGCACCTGAAGTTCTACAACAACCAGCGCGGCTACGTGCTGACGAAGATCGAGCGGGAGCAGATGTCGGCCGACTTCAAGGTCGTGCCCCGGGTCACCGAGCCCGGCGCCGAGGTCTACACCCGCGCCACTTTCGTCGTCGAGGACCGGGTGCCGGGGGTGCAGCAGGCGTACCTGCGGCCGCTCGACCCGACGATCCTGCGCAGGCAGCCGATGACGATCGAGGAGACCGTCCGCCTGGAGACCGAGCGCCCCTAGCGACCACAAGCGCCCGGCCGCCGTCGCGGCCGGGCGCTAGGATGTCCCACCATGCTGGGACACGTCCTGCTCCTGGTGGCCGGATCGCTCGTGGCGCCCGCGCCTTCCGACCTGTCGGTCATGACCTGGAACGTCTGCACCGGCACCAACTCCGCCTGCCGCCTCTATCGGGCGAGCGCGATCGAACTGGCCGAGACGATCGGCACGTACGCGCTCAAGCAGCCGATCAAGCCGGACGTGATCTTCCTGCAGGAATTCTGCACGGGCGCCACCGGCACGCTGGAGCTCTGGCTGGAGCAGCGCACCGGCCGCCGCTGGACGATCGGCTCGTGGGGGCTGCTGTCCGGCGACGGCGCCCCGTACGCCTGCCACCCCGACCGTCTCGGCCGCCCGCGCGGCGCGCAGAGCATCGCCGTCGCGGTGGCGGGCGACGCGGCCTCCTTCGCGATCCATCCGCTGCCCGCCCCCTCCTGGTACGTCAAGCGCGCCGCCGTCTGCGCGACCATCCCCGCCAGGAAGGTCCACGCCTGCGGCACCCACCTGTCCTCCGGCGCCCAGTACGACGACCGGCAGCCCGGCGCCCCCTACCGGACCAGGCAACTGCGGCGGCTGCTGGAGATCGCCGCCAATCCCGGACACCGGACGGTCGTCGGCGGCGACCTCAACGTCTCGCCGCCGGACAGCGGGTACGGCAGCGCGGCCGGCCGCCGCGCCGTCGTGCCGTTCTACCGGGCGTACCAGGAATGCGATCAGCGCGGCGCGAGGCGCACCGGGCGCTGGACCCGCGAGGGCAAGAAAATCGACTACCTGTTCGCGCCCAAGGGCACGGTCCGCCGCTGCGACGTCGACCGCCGCGTCACCCTGTCCGACCACAAGCCCGTCTACGTGAAGCTGGCCCTCTAGGCCCGTGTGCCGCACGTGCCGCTTCGTCGCAGCTTGGCTGGCTATGGGGGTCCCCGCACCAACCGCTGCTCTCCTCCGAAAGGGCCTGTACCGACCGCCCTTTCCTCCGAAAGGACCCGCGCCGAAGTGCGGCGGGGCGGTGGCACGCAGACCGGCCGTGATGACGTGCGGAATACACGTCCAGGCGCGGACCGCGTCCGCCTGCCCGCAGCGGGACGCTGAATGCGCCCCACTGAAGGAAGATGCCGGGCCATCCTGGTGTTGAATGGTCGGAACCCGCACCCGGACGGAAGGATCGACTGTGCCCACGATCGGTGTACTCGCTCTCCAAGGAGACGTGCGCGAGCATGTGCGCATGCTTCAGGAGGCAGGTGCGTCGGCCCATGCCGTACGCAGACCGGCCGAGCTGGACGCGGTCGACGCCCTCGTCATCCCCGGCGGCGAGTCCACCACCATGTGGAAGCTCGCCGAGACCTTCGACATGCTGCAGCCGCTGCGGATGCGGGTCAAGGAAGGCATGCCCGCCTACGGCTCCTGCGCCGGCATGATCATGCTGGCCGACAGGATCGAGGACGGCATCGCCGGCCAGCAGACGATCGGCGGCATCGACATGGTGGTCAGGCGCAACGCGTTCGGCCGCCAGGTGGACTCCTTCGAGTCCGATCTGGACTTCGCGGGCGAGCGGGTGCACGCCGTGTTCATCCGCGCTCCCTGGGTCGAATCCATCGGCACGGACGTCGAAGTGCTGGGCCGGTGCGAGCCTGGGGATAGGATCGTCGCGGTCCGTCAAGGTCCGCTGCTCGCGACATCGTTCCACCCCGAACTCACCGGGGACGCTCGCGTGCACCGTTACTTCGTAGACATGGTTAGGGAGCTCTAAGTAATGTCCGGCCACTCCAAATGGGCGACGACGAAGCACAAGAAGGCCGCGCTCGACGCCAAGCGGGGCAAGCTGTTCGCCAAGCTCATCAAGAACATCGAAGTGGCGGCCCGCACCGGTGGCCCTGACCCGGACGCCAACCCCACCCTCTTCGACGCCATCTTCAAGGCGAAGAAGAACTCCGTGCCCAACGACAACATCGAGCGCGCCCGCAAGCGCGGCGGCGGCCTGGAGGCCGGCGGCGCCGACTGGCAGACGATCATGTACGAGGGCTACGCGCCCGGCGGCGTCGCGGTGCTCATCGAGTGCCTCACCGACAACCGCAACCGCGCCGCCTCCGAGGTGCGCGTCGCGCTGACCCGTAACGGCGGCTCGCTGGCCGACCCCGGGTCCGTGTCCTACATGTTCAACCGCAAAGGCGTCGTCATCGTGCCCAAGAACGGGCTCGACGAGGACACCGTGCTGATGGCCGTGCTGGAGGCGGGCGCCGAGGAGGTCAACGACCTGGGTGACTCGTTCGAGGTCGTCTCCGAGGCCGGGGACCTGGTGCCGGTGCGCAAGGCGCTGCAGGAGGCCGGGATCGACTACGACTCGGCCGAGTCGAGCTTCCTGCCGACGATGAGCGTGCCGCTGGACGAGGAGGGCGCCAAGAAGGTGTTCCGCCTCATCGATGCGCTGGAGGACAGCGACGACGTGCAGAACGTCTTCGCCAACTTCGACGTCAGCGACGCCGTGCTCGAGCGCCTCGGCGCCGAGTAGGCCTGAGGGCTCGCAGGAGTCCTGAGATGCGCGAGAGGCCGGGAGCGGCGTAGGGTCGGGCGACGTGACTTCCCCCAACCCACCGCAGACGTCCTACCGGGCGATCGGCTGGCTGCTGGCCGTGCCGGCTCTCTTCGGCACCCTCATCACGCTGGTGCTGCCGACCGCGCAGACGATCTGGCTCAGCTTCCAGAGCGGCGGCGTCCTCAGTGAGAGCACCTATGCGGGGTTGTCCAACTACGCCGACCTGCTGGGCGACGACGTGTTCTGGCGGGCGCTCGGCTTCACGCTCTCGCTGACCGTCGTGCCGCTGCTCGTCGCCCTGGTGGTGGCCCCACTGCTGGCGGCGGCACTCGACCGGGGCGGCACCTGGCCGCGCCGGGCCGGGCGGATCGTGTTGTCCCTCGCGATCGTCACGTTCTCCCCTGTGGGCATGGCGGCGGCGTGGATGCACGGGCTGAGCCGGGACGCGTCCGGCCTGCTCGCGCTGGCGCAGGGGCTGAGCGAACCGGACACGGCGCCGGGCACGCTGCGGCTGATCGTCGCCGCGGCGACGTTCGGCGTGGTGTGCTCGCTGGCGGTCGTCGCGTTCCTGCCCGCGCTGCGGGGCGGCACCGTCGCGCCGGCCATGCTCGTCGTCGGCGTGCTCCTGGCGCTCGCCACCGTCGCCGTCGGCCTGCAGACCTTCTCGCTGGGGATGGTCCTCACCCACGGAGGCCCTGAGCGCTCCACAGGGACGCTCGCGGGCCTCCAGTACGACTTCGCCTTCAGGTTGGCCAAGTTCGGCCCTGGTGCGGCCGCAGCGACGCTCACAGGGGTGGCTCTCGGCGTGCTGGGGATCGTCGCCACCGTCGTCGCCGTGGCTTCCAGGCTGCGCATCACGCTCACGCCCGCCGGTGCCCCAGGTTCCCCGGCGTCTCCCACGGCGGGGCCTCCGGCGGCCGGGCCGGTGAAGACGACCGGGGCCGTCGTCGGGGTGGCGGCGCTGGTGCTCTTCCTGGTCGTGGGGATCCTGGCGGCCTGGCCCTGGATCTCCGGCGTGCTCGGCGCGCCCGTCAGCCCGGCGGGCGGACTGCGTGCGCAGGTCAACACCTGGGTTCCCGCCGTCGCAGGAGCGCTGGTGTCGGTCGGGGTCGCCTACCTGGCCGCACTCGGCATCGGCGGTCTGCGGCCGCTCGGGCGCGGCAGCGAGTGGCTGCTGTTGGTGTTCGCGCCCTGGCTGTTCGTCGGCACGGGCCCGCTCGGCGTGGCGAACTGGCAGAACATGCGCAACCTGGGCCTCATCGACACCTTCGTCGCGCTGTTCCCGCCCCTGCTGGTGAGCGTGCCCGCCCTGCTCGTGCTCACTCTGCTGTGCAAGGGACTGGCTGAGCGGAACGACAGGGACTTCTTCAGCGGCGTCGTCCTGCCTTCGCTGCCCATGGCGGGCGTTCTGGCCGGGGCCGTCGCGCTGATGAACGCCCAGGACCTGCTCTGGCCGCTGCTGGTCGCCCAGCAGCCCGAGCTGTTCACCGCCCCCGTCGCCCTGCTGAACGAGCTCACCTCCTTCGGCACCACCTCGCCCGCCGTCGGCGCCACCACGCCGCTGGTCGTGGTCGTCGTCGCGCTGGCCGCCGTCGTGACCGCTCAGCTGCTCTACCTCGACCGGCTCGCCGTCAGCACAAATGGTTCGCGGCGGCGTGCCCCGGCTGCGTAAGTTGGAACGCTGTGGAAATTCGCGATCTGACTCCTGAGGACCTCGACGACGTCCTCGACCTCCGCAAACGCTCGTTCGGCCCGCTGTCGGCGGCCGACACCGAGCGGTGGCGCCGCGCGTCGGCCCCCTTGCTGGGCGAGGGCCGCTACCTGGGCGTGTTCGACGGCTCGCGGCTCACCGCCGCGGCCCGGCTGCGGCAGTTCACGCAGTGGTGGCACGGCAGGCCGCAGCCGATGGCCGGGATCGCCGGGGTCACCGTCAGCCCCGAGGACCGCGGCCGCGGTGTCGGCACGAAGGTCATGCGGGCCGTCATCGACCGGGCCGTGGCGCTCGGCGACGCCGTCTCCGTGCTCTACCCCGCCACCACGCCCATTTACCGGGGCCTCGGCTACGAGCACGCCGGAGCGCAGCACAACGTGCGGATCCCCGCCGAAGCGCTCCGCCAGATCCGCCCGTCCGGGCACGCCAAGCTGCGCAGGATGGGGCCGGGCGACGCCGCCGAGATCATCTCCGTGCTGCACCGCGTCTACGGCGCCGCGCGCGTCAGCGGGCCCGTCTCCTGGGACGAGCGCACCTGGGAGCTGTGGCTCGAGGAGGAGGACGACTTCCTCTACCTCGCCGACGACGGCTTCCTGGTCTACCGGTGGAAGGGCGACGACATCCAGGTCGACAACCTCGTCGCCGGATCGGGGGAGACCGCCAGGACGCTGTGGTCCCTGGTCGGCACCGCCTCCTCGATCGCGCAGCACGTCATCGCGCCCGTGGCGCCCGACGACCCGGTGTTGTGGCTGCTGCGTGAGCGGGGCAAGGAGCAGGTCAAGCAGGTGCGGTGGATGTTCAGGGTGCTGGACGTGGCTGCCGCGGTCGAGCGCAGGGGCTATCCGCTGCCCGTGAGCTGCGAGGCCGTCGTCACCGTCGAGGATCCGGTGCGGGGCGGAGGCACCTGGCGGCTGGAGTTCGCGGGCGGGTCCGGCGCCGCCACGCCGGTCGGGGAGTCCGGGCCCGGCGCGCCGGGAGCGGTGCTCAGCGCGAACGGCCTGGCCGCCCTTTACACGGGGGTTCCGACGAGCACGTTGCGGATCGCCGGGCTCATGTCCGGTGACGACCGGTACGACGAGGCGCTCGACACCGTCTTCGCCGCCAAGCCGTACATGCTCGACTACTTCTGACAGGCTGATGACGGCGGCCCGTGCCCAGGCGACAGGCCGTCCCATGCCGATGACGGATGGCCCCGCGCGTGGGCGTACCGGCTCCAGGCGGTGGGGCGGGCGTTTCGCGGTGCGCGGGCGCGTCGGCCGGGGTAGAGTCTGGTGCCGAACAGGTGTTCGGCGGCGCGGGGAAGGGCGGGCCTGTGCGGGTGATAGGCGTCGATCCGGGGCTGACCCGGTGCGGCCTGGGCGCCGTCGAAGGGCGTCCGGGCGCGCCGCTGACGCTCGTGGGCGTCGGAGTGGTCCGCACCGGCGCGGACGAGGAGCTCGGCGCGCGGCTCATCGGCATCGAGGCGGGGATCGAGCGGTGGCTCGACGAGGTCCGTCCCGACGCGGTCGCGGTCGAGCGGGTCTTCAGCCAGCACAACGTCCGCACCGTCATGGGCACCGCCCAGGCCGCCGGCATCGCGGTGCTGTGCGCCGCGCGGCGCGGGCTGCCCGTGGCGCTGCACACGCCGTCCGAGGTCAAAGCCGCCATCACCGGCAGCGGCACCGCCGACAAGAAGCAGATCGGCGCCATGGTCACCCGCCTGCTGCGCCTGCCCGAGATGCCCAAGCCGGCCGACGCGGCCGACGCGCTGGCCCTGGCCATCTGCCACGTGTGGCGCGGCGGCGCCCAGTCCCGCCTGGCCGAGGCCCTCGCCCGAGCCACGCGAAAGGACGCCAGGCCATGAACGCGTCGTCATTCGCGGGGCCGGCGACGATCACCTCGGGCGCGGCGAGCCGGGTGGCCCCGGCGAACCGCACGCGGCTCGTGTCAGCGGCGGGAAGCGAGGCTGCGGCGGGGCGTGCGGTCGCGCTCCTCCCGGCCGCCGCCCGGAGCCGGGTTCCGGAGACCGAAGGTGAGGCCGTGGTGCGGCTGGTCGAGAGTGGTGTTGTGGCCGCGCCGGAGGGCGGGCGTGGTGTTGTGGGCACGCCGGAGGGCGGGCGTGGTGTTGTGGCCGCGCCGGAGGGCGGGCGTGGTGTTGTGGCCGCGCCGGAGGACAGGCGTGGAGTGGTGATCGTGCCGGTGACGGAGGGCGAGCTGTGATCGCGTCGGTGGCGGGGAGGGTGGCGGCGATCGCGCCGGACGCCGCGGTGATCGAGGTCGGCGGGGTCGGCATGCTCACGCATTGCACGCCGGGCACGCTCGCCACGCTGCGCGTCGGCGAGGAGGCCCGGCTGGCGACGTCGCTGGTGGTGCGCGAGGAGTCGCTCACCCTCTACGGCTTCGCCACCGACGACGAGCGGGCCGTGTTCGAGCTGCTGCAGAGCGCCAGCGGCGTCGGGCCCAAGCTGGCGCTCGCCATGCTCGCCGTGCACACGCCCAACGCGCTGCGGGTGGCCGTGGCCGGCGCCGACCTCAAGGCGCTCACGCAGGTGCCGGGCATCGGGCAGAAAGGCGCCCAGCGCATCGTGCTGGAGCTCAAGGACCGGCTCGGCACGCCGGAGGAGGCCGTCAACGCCGCGCTCAACGGGGAGCGGCGGGTGGCGGTGTGGCGGGAGCAGGTCCACTCGGGGCTGGTCGGGCTGGGCTACTCCAGCAAGGACGCCGATGAGGCGATCGCCGCCGTGGAGCCGGACGCAGAAGCCGAGCTCGCCGCCGGCCGCCGGCCCCAGGTCGCCGCCCTGCTGAAGGCGGCGCTGCGCTCGCTGAGCGTGCGATGAGCGCTGACTGCGCGCTGAGTGCCGACTGCGGGGTGAGCGCTGACTGCGCGCTGAGTGCTGACTGCGGGGTGAGTGCTGACTGCGGGGTGAGTGCTGACTGTGCGGTGAGTGCTGAGGGCCTTACGGTGAGAGCTTCGGACCCTGAAGGCCGGTTCCCGGCGAGGAGGTGTGGCGGGCGTGGGATTTGAGCGCGAGCTCGTGTCGCCCGATGCCGCGGGCGACGAGCTGCAGATCGAGGCGGCCCTGCGGCCCAAGCGGCTCGGCGAGTTCATCGGCCAGGGCCGCGTGCGAGAGCAGCTGTCGCTCGTGCTGGAGAGCGCCCTGCGCCGGCGCCGGCCGCCCGACCACGTGCTGATGAGCGGATCCCCGGGACTCGGCAAGACCACCCTGGCCATGATCATAGCGGCGGAGCTGAACGCACCGCTGCGCATCACCTCCGGCCCGGCGCTGGAGCGGGCGGGCGACCTCGCCGCCATCCTGTCCACGCTGGCCGAGGGCGAGGTGCTGTTCATCGACGAGATCCACCGGATGGCCAGGCCCGCCGAGGAAATGCTCTACATGGCCATGGAGGACTTCCGGGTCGACATCGTCGTCGGCAAGGGCCCGGGCGCCACCGCCATCCCGCTCGACATCGCGCCGTTCACCCTGGTCGGCGCCACCACGCGGGCCGGGCTGCTGCCCGCGCCGCTGCGCGACAGGTTCGGCTTCACCGCCCACATGGACTACTACGAGGTGGCCGAGCTGGAGCAGGTGCTCTTCCGCTCGGCCAAGCTGCTCTCCGTCGGCCTCCCCGCCGAGGGCGCCCACGAGATCGCCAGGCGCTCGCGCGGCACGCCCCGCATCGCCAACCGCCTGCTGAGACGCGTACGCGACTTCGCCGACGTGCGTGCCGACGGCGTGATCAACCGCGAGATCGCCTCGGCGGCACTCGACCTCTACGAGGTGGACGCCGAAGGGCTCGACCGGCTCGACCGGGCCGTGCTCGATGTGCTGCTGAAGAAATTCGGCGGCGGCCCGGTCGGCCTTTCCACCCTGGCCGTGGCCGTGGGGGAGGAGCCGGAGACGGTCGAGGTGGTGGCCGAGCCCTTCCTCGTACGCCAAGGACTGCTGGCCAGGACCCCGCGCGGACGGGTGGCGACCGCGGCCGCGTGGGCGCACCTCGGAATGACACCGCCCCCGGACGCGTTCGGAGCGTCGCTTTTCGCCTGATCACAGAACGGTTGCAACCGTTTCAAATTGGGAACTTCCCCGCGCGCCGAAACGCTGCCTCGTTGCCGCGTTTCGCAACAACGGCCTACACTCCGTGGCTTGGCTGGCTGTGTAGGCTGACGGGCTGAGCGGCGCGGCCCGACGCAACGCACGGAATTTCCGGCGCGAGGCCGGTGTCAACTTTTTGTACGACTATGAAAGGTCGCCCCAATGGACCAACTCATGAGCATCCTGCCGCTGATCCTGCTCGTGGTGGTGTTCTATTTCCTGTTGATCCGCCCGCAGCGCAAGCGCCAGCAAGAGGCGCTCAAGATGCAGAACTCCTTGACGCCCGGCACTCGCGTCATGACCACCACAGGCCTGTTCGCGACCGTCGTCGCGGTGGACAATGAGGACGTCATCCTCGAAGTCGCGCCCGGCATCGAGACCCGCTGGGTGAAGGCCGCGATCGGCCGCGTCGTCTCGCCCGCCGACGCCACGGCGCCGGAGGAGCGGGAGTCCGAGGAGGACACGAACGCGTCCGAGCCCACCGTGGATCGCAACGACGGTCAGGACTCCAGCACCAAGCAGTCCTGACTAAGCTCTGCGACAAACCTCTATCCGAAAGAACTGACGACCAGTGGCCCGACCGACAAGCCGCCACAGCCGACCGGGGCGAACGCTCCTGGTGCTGCTGGCGCTCATCCTCGCCTTGGGCGGGACGATGTTCCTGCAGAAGGCGTACACGCCCAAGCTGGGACTCGACCTCGCCGGCGGCACGACGGTGACCCTGTCCCCCGTGACGCAGAACGGTGCCTCTCCTCCCGAAGAGATCCTGGACCGCGCGGTCAACATCATCCGCGACCGGGTCAACGGCACGGGCATTTCCGATGCGGAGGTCGCCAAGTCCGGCGACAACATCATCATCTCGATCCCGGGCGTCGGACAGAATGAGGCCATCCAGCTGGTCGCCACCACCGCGGAGCTGCGCTTCCGCCAGGTGCTCGCCATGCAGGCGACGCAGATCCCGCAGGAGCTGGCCACCAACGCGCCCACGCCGACCGCCTCGCCTTCGGCCTCCGCGACGGGATCGGCCAAGCCGTCCCAGTCGGCGGGCACGCCGGCGCCCAGCGCCTCTCCGACGGGCAAGGCCCTGTCGTCGGCGCTGACCGCGCCGACCCCGCAGCCGTCCGCCACCCAGAGTGACCAGAAGCAGGACAAGAAGGGCCAGAACGCCAAGGCCACGCCGACGGCGAGCCCGACCGCGCAGGCCAGCACGCCGCCCGCTCAGGATCCCAACGCCGGGATCAACACCGAGGGCATCGACCCCGCGGTGCTCAAGCAGTTCCAGGCACTCGACTGCACCGACCCCAAGAAGCGCGGCCAGGGCGTCCAGGACGACCCGACCAAGCAGTTCGCCGCCTGCGATGCCGACGGCAGCGCCAAGTACGTCCTCGACGTCGCCAAGGTCGTCGGCACCGACATCGACACCGCCAGCGCGGGCATCCGCCAGGGCACCACCGAGTGGATCGTCCAGCTCGACTTCAAGAGCAAGGGCGCGGGCGAGTGGAGCAAGCTCACCACGCAGGCCTACAACTCGCAGGAGCCGCGCAACAAGGTCGCGGTCGTCCTCGACGGCGTCGTCATCACCGCGCCCAACATCATCAGCCCGATCCCCGGCGGCCGGGCCGAGATCACCGGCGGCTTCACCCAGGCCAGCGCCACCACCCTGGCCGACCAGCTGAAGTACGGCGCGCTGCCGCTGAAGTTCAACCGCAGCTCCGTCGACACGGTCTCCTCGACCCTGGGCCAGGACCAGCTGCGGGGCGGCCTGATCGCGGGCGTCATCGGCCTGGTGCTCGTGGTGCTCTACTGCCTGCTCTACTACCGGGGCCTGGGCATCGTGGCGGTGCTGAGCCTCGTCGTGGCGACGATCCTCACGTACACGTCGGTGGTCGTGCTCGGTCACAACGCCAACTTCCGGCTGTCGCTCCCGCACATCATCGGTCTGGTGGTCTCGATCGGCATCACCGCCGACTCCTTCATCGTCTACTTCGAACGCATACGTGACGAGATGAAGGAGGGGCGGCGCTCGCTGCGGGCGGCCGTCGAGGTGGCCTGGGTCCGTGCCCGGCGCACGATCCTGATCGCCGACGCCGTCATGTTCATCGCCGCGATCGTGCTCTACTTCCTGGCGGTCGGCGGCGTGGCCGGATTCGCGTTCGCGATGGGCCTGACCACACTGATCGACGTCGTGGTGGTGTTCCTGTTCACGAAGCCGTTCATCGCCCTGCTGGCCAAGGTGAAGTTCTTCGCCAAGGGTCACCCGCTGTCCGGCCTCGACGCCGAGCGCATGAGCGAGGCCGGCAGCACGACCGGCCGCACGACCACTCCGCAGGAGGCATGAGATGGGACTCGCGCGTCGCCTCTACCGCGGCGAGATCGATGTCGACTTCGTCGGCAAATGGAGGCTGTGGTACAGCCTTTCCGGCTTCCTACTGCTCGTGTCGCTGGCCGGATTGCTGATCAACGGCCTCAACCTGGGCGTGGAGTTCAAGGGTGGCACGGTCTTCTCGTTCAAGGCCGCCTCTCAGGTCACCGTCGAGCAGATCCGCGAGTCCGTTCG
The DNA here is from genome assembly GCF_004011505.1 of Nonomuraea polychroma. Taxonomy (NCBI): domain Bacteria; kingdom Bacillati; phylum Actinomycetota; class Actinomycetes; order Streptosporangiales; family Streptosporangiaceae; genus Nonomuraea; species Nonomuraea polychroma. The sequence goes on along the minus strand of NZ_SAUN01000001.1, from coordinate 5,399,713 downwards.
CGAAGAGGGCGTGCACCAGGTGATCGTGCAGTCGGCCGGCACCGGCTGGCGGGTCACCACCGAGAGCCTTTCCGAAAGCCAGCTGACCCAGGTGCAGTCCGAGATCGCCAAGGACTTCGACACCCCGGTCGGGCAGGTCAGCGTCCAGTCCATCGGCCCGTCCTGGGGCGGTGAGGTCTCCACCCAGGCCTGGATCGGCCTGGGCGTGTTCATGCTGGCGATCATCTTGTACCTGTCGATGGCGTTCGAGCCGAAGATGGCGTTGGCGGCCATCGTCGCGCTCGTGCACGACCTCGTCATCACGGCCGGCATCTACGCCTGGTCGGGGTTCGAGGTCACGCCGGCGACGCTGCTCGGCTTCCTGACCATCCTCGGTTATTCGCTCTACGACGCGGTCGTGGTGTTCGACATGATCAAGGAGGTCACGGCCAAGCTGGGGCACACCTCGAAGATGACGTACTCGATGGCGGCCAACAACGCGCTCAACCACACGCTGATCAGGTCGCTGAACACGTCGCTGGTCGCGATCCTGCCGGTGGCGGCGATCCTGTTCATCGGCACCACGCTGCTCGGCGCGGGCACGCTGAAGGACCTGTCGCTGGCCCTGTTCGTCGGCATGATCGTCGGCACGTACTCCTCCCTCTGCGTGGCCACGCCGCTGCTGGTGACGCTGAAGGAACGCGAGCCGAAGTATCAGGCCATCGCCAGGAGGCTCGCCTCCACGGGCGGTGGCAAGAAGGGTTCCAAAAGCGCCGCGGTAGCCAAGGGCTGACCCGGACCGCGTGGACGACGCCCTCACCCCCTCAGCGGGTGGGGGCGTCGTGGTTTTGGGGCGGACTGGTCCGCATGAGGGCTGGAATGCACCATCATGGTGCCCGGCACACGGCCGGTGGAGAGAGGCGAGGGAGACCCCGATGAGTGAGCTGAGTACGATGATCTTGGATCGGATTCGGGACATCCCGGACTACCCAAAGCCAGGAGTCATGTTCAAGGACATCACCCCGCTCCTGGCGGATCCGGTGGCGATGGCGGCCGTGGTGGACGAACTGGCCGGGCTGCGCCAGGTCGACAAGATCGTGGGGATCGAGGCACGCGGCTTCATTCTGGCCGCGCCGGTGGCGTACCGGGCCGGAGCCGGGTTCGTGCCGGTGCGGAAGAAGGGGAAACTGCCCGCCGAGACCCTGGAAGAGTCCTACGATCTGGAGTACGGCTCCGCGACCATCGAGGTGCACCGCGACGCTTTCGCGCCCGGCGACCGGGTCCTCATCGTCGACGACGTGCTCGCCACGGGCGGCACGGCGAAGGCGGCCGTGGAGCTGGTGGAGAGGGCCGGCGGCGACGTCGTGGGCATCGCGGTGCTCATGGAGCTGGCATTTCTCAAGGGCCGCGAGCGTTTGCCGGGAGTAGAGCTGCATTCCCTGGTGATCGTCTGAGCCCGGCCCGCGAACGGTCGAGGTTCGCCACCTGGATACACTGGGGGATCTGGACTCGAACGTGAGGAGCCAAATCGCGTGATGAGTCATTGCGGGAGGAGTCTGAGTGCCCCGTGATGCGGTCGTGCCCGACGTAACCGACTCCGGCAGTGCCGAGCCGAGCGGCGTACCAGCGACGCGCCGGCGGAGGTTTGGGGGTGGGGCGATGAACCCGGTGCTGGAGCCGCTGTTCCGCACGGTCCGCGCCACCCATCCCAAGGCCGACTTGCGCGTGATCGAGCGTGCCTACGACGTCGCCGCCTATCACCACCGCGACCAGAAGCGGAAGTCCGGCGACCCGTACATCACGCACCCGCTCGCCGTGGCCACCATCCTGGCCGAGCTCGGCACCGACGACGAGACGCTGTGCGCGGCGCTGCTGCACGACACGGTCGAGGACACCGCCTACAGCCTCGACGAGCTGCGCGGCGACTTCGGCGAGACCATCGCGTCCCTGGTGGACGGCGTGACCAAGCTGGACAAGGTCAAGTTCGGCGACGCCGCGCAGGCCGAGACCGTGCGCAAGATGGTCGTCGCCATGGCACGTGACATCCGCGTGCTGATCATCAAACTGGCCGACCGGCTGCACAACATGCGCACCATGCGCTACCTGCCCGAGCACAAACGCCACCAGAAGTCCCGTGAGACCCTGGAGATCTTCGCGCCGCTGGCCCACCGCCTGGGCATGAACACGATCAAGTGGGAGCTCGAGGACCTCGCCTTCGCCATGCTCTACCCCAAGCGCTACGACGAGATCGCGCGCATGGTGTCGGAGCGGGCGCCGCGCAGGGACCTGTTCCTGCAGGAGGTCATCGAGAAGGTCTCCGGCGACCTGCGCGAGGCCAAGATCCGCGCGGTGGTCAAGGGCCGGCCGAAGCACTATTACTCGGTCTACCAGAAGATGATCGCGCGTGACGTGGCGTTCGACGACATCTACGACCTGGTGGGCATCCGCGTCCTCGTCGACACCGTCCGCGACTGCTACGCGGCGCTGGGCACCATCCACGCCCGGTGGAACCCGGTGCCGGGGCGGTTCAAGGACTACATCGCGATGCCCAAGTTCAACATGTACCAGTCGCTGCACACGACGGTGATCGGTCCCGAGGGCAAGCCGGTGGAGCTGCAGATCCGCACCCACGCGATGCACCACAGGGCCGAGTACGGCGTGGCCGCGCACTGGAAGTACAAGGAGGAGGTCGGCGCCCCTCCGGGAAAGGTGAAGCCCGGCAGCGACATGGCCTGGCTGCGCCAGCTCCTCGACTGGCAGAAGGAGACCTCCGACCCGGGCGAGTTCCTGGACTCCCTGCGCTTCGACCTGTCGGTGTCCGAGGTCTACGTGTTCACCCCGAAGGGGCAGGTCATCGCCCTGCCGGAGGGTGCCACGCCGGTCGACTTCGCCTACGCCGTGCACACCGAAGTAGGCCACCGGTGCATCGGGGCCCGCGTCAACGGGCGGCTGGTGCCGCTGGAGTCGCGGCTCGGCAACGGCGACACCGTCGAGATCTTCACCTCCAAGTCGCCGGACGCCGGGCCGTCGCGCGACTGGCTGAAGTTCGTCAAGTCGGGCCGGGCCCGCAACAAGATCCGGCAGTGGTTCTCCAAGGAGCGCCGCGAGACCGCGATCGAGGCGGGCAAGGAAGCCATCGGCCGCGCCATGCGCAAGCAGGGGCTGCCGCTGCAGCGGCTGATGTCCGGTGAGGCGCTGCTGGCGCTCGCCCGCGACCTGCGCTACCCCGACGTGTCGGCGCTGTACGCGGCCGTGGGGGAGGGGCACGTCGCGGCCCAGGCCGTCGTGCAGAAGCTCGTGGCCTCGATCGGCGGCGTCGACAGCGCCGAGGAGGACATCGCCGAGACCGCCCTGCCGACCCGGCTGCGCGGCCGCCCCCGGGGCGGCGGCGCGGGCGTGGTCGTGGCCGGGGACGCCGATGTGTGGGTGCGTCTGTCGAAGTGCTGCACCCCGGTGCCCGGTGACGAGATCGTCGGATTCGTCACCCGCGGGCACGGCGTGTCCGTGCACCGGGCAGACTGCACCAACGTCCAGCAGCTCAAGACGCAGCCGGACCGGCTGGTCGAGGTCAGCTGGTCGCCGAGCGACGACAGCGTCTTCCTGGTGGCCATCCAGGTGGAGGCGCTGGATCGGCCGCGGCTGCTGTCCGACGTCACCCGGACGCTGTCCGACCAGCACGTCAACATCCTGAGCGCGTCGGTGACGACGTCGCGGGATCGGGTGGCGATCAGCAAGTTCACGTTCGAGATGGGGGACCCGAAGCACCTGGGGCACGTGCTGAAGGCCGTGCGCAGCATCCAGGGCGTCTTCGACGTCTACCGGGTGAGCGGCGCCGGCAGCTGACCCCCGGCCCGCCGCACGCCAGCCCGGCCGCCGCACGCCTGCCCGGCCCGCCGAGCGCCTGCCCGGAGCCGTCCAGGCCTGCCGGTCTGCCTGGAAGGGCTCGGGGCCGTGCTGTCAGGGCGTCGGCCAGTGCCCGCCACACGATCCCTGTCCTGCCCGCAACTGGGTTGCGGGGGTTTCGATGCCCGGCCAGCAGCCGCCGCTGTGTCGCCAGGCCGCTGTCGGCCGCCTGGCGCCCGGGTCGCGGGGCCCCGGCACCCAGGACTGCGCCAGCGCCCGCCGCCGGCCGCGCCACCGGGCCGCGGAGCCGGTTGCACCGGTGGACTGGGTCCTCCAGAGGCGGTGGCGGCGGGGGCCGGGCCGACTGGTCAGCGGCGGCGCGGGGCGCCTGTTGCCGGGCGGCGGACGGTTCGGCCGGGGCGTTGGGCGGGCTCGGGGCGGCGCGCCCGGCGGGGTGAGGCGACCGTAGGGCCGGTGGTCAGCGGGGGCGAAGGTCGGGGAGGTTGACGACGATGGCCTCCTGGGTGCTGCGGGCGATCACTACCACCGCCTCCTGCGACGGGTCCGGGTTTTCCTCCCGGTGAGGCACGTACGGCGGCACGAAAACGTAGTCGCCCGGCTTGGTCTCCAGGCGCACCTCCCGTTCGCCTTCCAGGAAGACGAACGACGGCGTGCCGCTGACCACATAGATGGCCGTCTCCGACGCCCCGTGGTGATGGTCGGACGACCGGGTGGCGGGCGCGACGTGCGTCTGCCCCATCCACAACCGCCCCGATCCGGCGGTGGCCCCGCTGATGGCCGCCAGCCGCCGCATGCCGGAGCTCTGCGCCGTGTCGCCCGAGAGCTCCCCAGAGGGCACGTGACGCAGCGGCCGGTGGAAGGGGTCGCCCTCTGCCCTGTAGCCCTCCCAGAGGCGCCCTCCCGCCCTCTCCAGCACGTCGGAGGCCACAGCCGTCAGCCGTGCCGGGTCGTCGTGCGCGGCCAGCAGCTCGCCGGCCAGCTCCGGGTCGTGCGCGCGCAGCTCGCGCAGCAGCCACTTCCCGCTGCCCTGCCACCTGCGCCCGAACCCCAGGGCCAACCTGGCCGTCTCCTGCACCACCTGCCACCGGATGAACGTCTGCTCGCCGGCGTCCATCGCCCCCGACAGGTCGTCCAGGAGGTCGGAGAGCGCGTACCTGGCCCGCTCGGCCTCCGTGTCCGTCAACCCGCCGGGACCGGCCGCCAGGCGCTCGCTCAGCGCCGTCTGGAGGTCGCTGGCGCGGCCGCTGGTCCGGTCGGTCAGCACCGCACCCTCGGCGCACATGCGCGCCAGGGTCGGCTGCCGCCGGTCGAAGTCCTTGTCGAGGTATGCGTGCAGGCTGGTCTCGCTGTGCACGAACAGCTCGACCGGCCACCCGCGCCACCGCAGCGACTCGCGGTAGGGGACGGGCAGGCCGTCGAGCACCACGACGACGTCCAGGTCCGAGGTGCTGGTGCGCTGCTCGGTGAGCGAGCTGCCGCCGACGAAGGCGTACAGGGCCCCCGGGAACATCTCCTCGACGAGAGCACGAGCGACGCTGACGGGATCCATGCCGCCAGCCTAGATCGCAGGCCCCCGCGCGTGCCGCCCGATTCCCCGCGATCGGGCGGGAAAAACGTCAGCTGAACTCGGCCAGCGTGCGCTCGGCCTCCTCGAGCCAGGAGCGCCGGGCCCCCAGGGCTTCCTCGGTCTCCTTGATGTCCTTGGCACGTCCGGCCGCCTGCGCCTTGGCCAGCCGCTTCTCCAGCTGCTCGATCGAGGTGCGCAGCTGGTCGACGGTGCTCTGCGCGCGGGCCCTGGCCTCGGGGTTGGAACGCTTCCACTCGGCGTCCTCGGCCTTGCGCACGGCCTCGTCGACCTTGCGCAGCCCGCCCTCGAGCCGGTCGCGCTGCTCGCGCGGCACCGGGCCCGCGGCCTCCCAGCGCTCCAGGATGTGGCGAAGCGCCGCCCTGGCCGTGCGTACGTCGGTGACCGGGAGGATCTTCTCCGCCTCGGCCAGCAGCTCCTCCTTGACCTGCGCGTTGGCCGCCAGCGAGGCGTCACGCTCGGCGAAGACCGCCGACCTGGCCTGGAAGAACTGGTCCTGCGCGGCCTTGAAGCGGGCCCACAGCTCGTCCTCGGCCTCGCGCGAGGCCCGCCCCGCGGTCTTCCACTGCTGCATCAGGTCGCGGTAGACGGCTGCGGTCTGTCCCCAGTCGGTGGAGTCGGCGAGCGCCTCGGCCTCGGCCACGATGCGCTCCTTGGCCGCGCGTACGCCCTCGCGCTGCTCGTCGAGCCCCGCGAAGTACTGCTTGCGCCGCTTGGCGAAGGCCGTGCGGGCGGCCGACAGCCGCTTCCACAGTGCGGCCTCGGTGACCCTGTCGATGCGGTCCGCGGCCTTCCACTCCTCGACCAGCTGGCGCAGCCGCTCACCGCCCGACTTCCAGTGGGTGGTCTCGTCGGCGATGCGCTCGGCCTCGGCGACGATGCGCTCCTTGACCGCTCTGGCCTCGGCCCGTGCCTGCTCGCGGGCTGCCTTGACCTCCTCACGGCGCTGGGCGACCAGCTCCGTCAGGCCGTCCAGCCGGGCGGTCAGCGCGGCCAGGTCGCCGATGGCGTGGGCGTCGGCCACGGCTTCGCGCAGCTTGACGATGCTGGCCTCGGCCTGCGCCGGAGCCAGATCGGTGCCCCTGACCCGCTGTTCGAGCAGCTGAACCTGGCCCGCCAGCTCGTCGTACTTGCGATGGAAGTAGGCCAGTGCCTCTTCGGGTTCACCGGCCTGCCAGGAGCCGACGGCCCGCTCTCCCTCAGCCGTACGCACGTAGACGGTGCCGTCGTCGTCTACCCGGCCCCACGGGTCGGTGCTCACCGTGTCCTCCCGCACTATCCATCAGACCCTTCGGGACTACTTCGTCCCTAGTTTGTATTACGTCAGCTCTTGCCGGCGATTGTCACGTCTTTGATTTCGAGGGTTTGCTTCGGTGCTCCCGTCCCGTCCCCCATGTCGGCGATGACGCCTGCTTTGTTTACCTTGTCCAGGATGTCGAGCCCCTTGCTGATCGTACCCACCGGCGTGTAATCCGGGGTGAGTCCGATGTCTCCGTAAACCAGGAAGAACTGGCTTCCCGTGCTGCCCGGCGCCTGAGTTTTGGCCATCGCCATCACGCCGCGCTTGTACTGGGCGCCCTGGAGGTTCTCCTCGGCCATGACATAGCCGGGGCCGCCCGAGCCGTCCTGGCTCTTGCCGTCGGCCTTGGCGGTCGGGTCACCGCACTGCAGCATCGGGAACTTGTCGCTGCCGAGCCGGTGGCACTTGCTGCCGTTGTAGTAATTCTTCTTCGCCAGGAACTCCAGCGAGTTGGTCGTGCAAGGCGCCTTGGCGTTGTTCAGCTCGACCACGATGTCGCCCTGGTTGGTCTTGAACGTCATCGTCTTCGTGGCCGGAGTGGTCTTGACCTTCGCCGGCGGCATGCCGACGTCCTTGACCTGCCCGCCGGCGGTGTCCTTGACGTAGTCGCAGGTGCCGGTCGCCGCGTCGTACGGCTTCGGCCCCGTGGCCGCGCTCGGCGACGCCGCGGCGGTGTCGGTGGGCGCCGCCGTGGGCGAGGCGGCCGCCTCCGTCGCCGGGTCGTTGCCGCCCAGCAGCGCGACAGCGGTCACGATGCCGCCCACCACGATCACCACGCCCACGGTGGAGCCGATGATCGCGTTGCGCTTGGACTTCTGCTCGCGCTCGAGCCGGCGCTGCATCTGCCGCTCGTAGTGCTCGCGCGCCAGCTGCTTCTGCCGGTCCTTCCCCGTGGCCACCGCTTTGCCTCCCATAGTCAATCAACTGAGGTGGGCGAATCGTATCGGCCAACGGGTAATGATTCGCAGCCCGGCGACCCGCACCGGTACCCTTCGGTTACATTCCCATTGGCTTTTCGACGAGATCACCTGAGGCAGATGCTCATCGCCGGCTTCCCCGCAGGGGCCTTCCAGACCAATTGTTACGTCGTCGCGCCTGCCGCCGGTGAGGAGTGCGTCATCGTCGATCCAGGTCAGGACGCGACCGACGGCGTCGAGGAGCTGCTGCGCGAGCACCGGCTCAAGCCGGTCGCGGTCCTGCTCACCCACGGCCACCTCGACCACGTCTGGTCGGTCGCCCCGGTCTGCGGCGCGCGTGACGTCCCCGCGTGGATCCACCCCGAGGACCGGCACCTGCTGAGCGACCCGGCCGCGGGCTGGTCCGACACGAGCGCCTCCCTGTTCGGCGGCATCACGCTGAGCGAGCCGGACGACGTGCGCGAGCTGACCGACGGAGCCGTACTCAAGCTCGCCGGCCTCGAGCTCGTGGTGGACCACACGCCCGGCCATACCAGGGGGTCGGTGAGCTTCCGGCTGCCCGATGACGAGGTCATGTTCTCGGGCGACCTGCTGTTCGCCGGCTCCATCGGACGCTCTGACCTGCCCGGGGGCGACTACCCGACGATCCTGCGCAGCCTGGCTACCAAGTGTCTGCCGCTGCCTGACGATACGGTCGTCCTGCCGGGCCACGGACCACAGACCACGATCGGCCGCGAGCGCGCTACCAACCCATACTTGAAAGAAGCAGCTCCGCACGCCGGTCCCACACGAGGGATCTAATGAGCTTCCAAGCACCCAAAGGCGTCAAGGAATACGTTCCGCCGCAGGCCTCGACGTTCTACGCGATCCGGGGAGCGTTCGCGGAGACCGCCAGGCGCGCCGGATACTCCTACCTGGAGACCGCGGTCTTCGAGGACACCCAGCTGTTCGCCCGCGGCGTCGGGGAGTCGACCGATGTCGTGAGCAAGGAGATGTACACCTTCACCGACCGTGGCGGCCGGTCGCTGACGCTGCGCCCGGAGTTCACCGCCGGCGTGCTGCGCGCGGTCCTGGAGTACGGCCTGCACCGCGGGCAGCTCCCGGTGAAGGTCTGGACCGATGGGCCGGTCTTCCGCGCCGAGGCGCCCCAAGAGGGCCGCTACCGGCAGTTCTACCAGCTCGACCTGGAGGCGATCGGCAGCGAGGACCCGGCTGTCGACGCCGAGACCATCGCGCTGGCCTGGCAGTGGTATTCCGCGCTCGGCCTGACCCGGGTGCGGCTGCTGCTCAACTCGCTGGGCTGCACGGAGTGCCGCCCGGTCTACCGGGCCCGGTTGCAGGAGTTCCTGCGCGCGCTCGATCTCGACGAGGCCACCAGGGCGCGGATTGAGATCAATCCGTTGCGCGTGCTGGACGACAGGCGTCCAGAGGTCCGCGCTCAGCTCGAAGGCGCGCCGCTCATCGGCGACCACTTGTGCGCCGATTGCAAGGCCTACCACGACCGGGTCAAGCAGCTCCTGGCCGACCTCGGCATCCCGTGGGAGGACGCGCCCAGGCTGGTGCGCGGGCTCGACTACTACACCCGCACCACGTTCGAGTTCGATCACCCGCTGCTGGGCGCGCAGTCCGGCATCGGCGGTGGCGGCCGCTACGACGGGCTCTCCGAGGCCATCGGTGGCCCCCCGCTGCCCGGCATCGGCTTCGGTCTCGGCCTCGACCGCACCGTCATCGCCCTGGAGCGGGAAGGCATCGCGCTCGACACCCCGCCGCGCTGCGAGGTGTACGGTGTGGCGCTGGGCGACGAGGCGGCGCGGGCCATGTTCAGGCTGCTGAATAAGCTGCGCGCGGCCGGTGTCGCTGCCGACATGGCCTTCGGCGGCAAGGGGCTCAAGGGCGCCATGAAGGGCGCCGACCGTTCGGGGGCCGCGTTCGCGCTGATCCTGGGCGAGCGTGACCTGGCCGCCGAGGCCGTGCAAGTGAAAGACCTGACCACCGCTGACCAGACCGAGGTGCCCTTGGCCGAGGTCGTCGAATTCTTGAAAGGGAAAGTGCAGTGATCCGCACGCATACGGCCGGGTCGCTCCGCGAGGAGCACGCCGGGCAGCAGGTGACGCTCGCGGGATGGGTGGCCCGCCGCCGCGACCATGGCGGCGTGGTCTTCATCGACCTGCGTGACGCCTCCGGCTCGGCGCAGGTGGTCTTCCGCGAGGAGGACCACGCCCACGACCTGCGCGCCGAATACTGCGTGAAGGTCGTCGGCGAGGTCCGCCTGCGCCCCGAGGGCAACGAAAACCCCGACCTGCCCACCGGCAGGATCGAGGTCGTCGCCGACACGGTGGAGGTGCTGAGCGAGTCGGCGCCGCTGCCGTTCCCGATCGAGGGCAACGTGGGCGTGTCGGAGGAGGCGCGGCTGAAATACCGCTACCTCGACATCCGCCGCCAGCAGGTGGCCAACGCGATGCGCACCCGCTCCAAGGCCACCTACCTCGCCAACGAGGTCATGAACGAACTCGGCTTCGTCTACGTCGAGACCCCCACGCTGACCCGCTCCACCCCCGAGGGCGCGCGCGACTTCCTCGTGCCGGTGCGCCTGCAGCCCGGCAACTGGTACGCCCTGCCGCAGTCGCCCCAGCTGTTCAAGCAGCTGCTGCAGGTCGCCGGCCTGGAGCGCTACTACCAGCTCGCCAAGTGCTACCGCGACGAGGACCTGCGGGCCGACCGGCAGCCGGAGTTCACCCAGATCGACGTCGAGATGTCCTTCGTGGACCAGGAGGACGTCATCGAGGTCGGCGAGAAGCTGATCGGCCGGCTGTGGCGGGAGATCGTCGGCTACGAGCTGCCGACGCCGCTGCCGCGCATGACGTACGCCGACGCCATGGCCCGCTACGGCTCCGACAAGCCCGACCTGCGCTTCGGCCAGGAGCTCGTCGAGATGACCGACTACTTCGCGAGCACGTCCTTCAGGGTCTTCCAGGCCGAATACGTCGGCGCGGTCGTCATGCCGGGCGGCGCCTCGCAGACCCGCAAGGAGCTCGACGGCTGGCAGGAGTGGGCCCGCTCGCGCGGCGCCAAGGGCCTGGCCTACGTGCTCGTGCAGGAGGACGGCACGCTCGGCGGCCCGGTCGCCAAAAACCTCTCCGAGGAGGAGGCCGCCGGGCTGGCCGCCAAGGTCGGCGCCAACCCCGGCGACGCGATCTTCTTCGCGGCCGGCCCCAAGCACGCCTCCCGCGACCTGCTCGGCGCCGCCCGCCTGGAGATCGGCCGGCGCTGCGACCTGATCGACGAGTTGGCCTGGTCGTTCCTGTGGGTCGTCGACGCCCCCATGTTCGAGCCCGTACACGACGAGGTGGGCCGCGAGATCGGCTGGACGGCCGTGCACCACCCGTTCACCGGGCCCAAGCCGGAGTGGGCCGACAACTTCCAGGACCACCCGGGCGAGGCCCTCGCCTACGCCTACGACATGGTCTGCAACGGCATGGAGATCGGCGGCGGCTCCATCCGTATCCACCGGGCCGAGATGCAGCAGCGCGTCTTCGACGTGCTCGGCATCTCCAAGGAGGAGGCGGAGAGCAAGTTCGGCTTCCTGCTGGAGGCGTTCAAGTACGGCCCGCCGCCGCACGGCGGCATCGCCTACGGCTGGGACCGGATCTGCATGCTGCTGTCCGGCGGCGACTCGATCCGCGACGTGATCGCCTTCCCGAAGACGGCCTCCGGCTTCGACCCGCTCACGGCCGCGCCCACGCCGATCACGGCCGAGCAGCGCAAGGAGGCGGGCGTCGACGCCCAGCCGAAGAACGCCTGAGCGAGCAGAACCGCCAGGACGTCAAGCAGAAAGCCGGTAGGGCGCTCGCCCTACCGGCTTTCTGCTCGGCTTTTTGAGGAGGTTCTCAGGAGAACGTGATGCTCTTGATGATCACCGGATTCTTCGGAACGGTGGTGCCCCCGTCGCCGGTGATGTCGGCCTCGTTGACGATCAGGTCCTTGCCGCTCGACGCCAGGCCGACCAGCATGTCCAAGCCCTCGCTGACCACGCCCACGACCGAGAAGCCGGCGCCGATCTGCTGGTTCTCGTCCGAGAGCGAGAAGGCGAACTGGCTGTTGTTCTGACCCGCCGCTTCTGCCGGCTGCGTCATGAACATCACGCCCTTGACGGGGGGGATCTCGGTGTTCTCGTCGGCGTAGGTGTAGCCCGCCGTGCCCTGTCCGTCGGTGGGGTTCTTGCCGTCGGCCTTGGCCAGCGGGTCGCCGCACTGCAGCATGTGCACTCCGGACACGTCCGGGGTGACCAGACGGTGGCACTTCATGTTGTTGTAGAAGCGCTTCTTGTTCAGGAAGCTGAGCGAGTTGACGGTGCACGGCGCCGCGTCCGTCATGAGATCGACGACGACCTTGCCGCGGTTGAAGTTGATCGTCATCTTCTTCAGCTTCATGTTGGGCTTCTTGCCCGGCAGGCCCACGAACTTGTTCGGAACCGAGGTGTCACGCTTGTACGCGCACGACACCGGACCGGTCTTCGTGGCTGTCGCGCTCGGCACCGGCGCGCTGGCAGAGGCGGACGCGGAGGCGGAGGCCGAGGGCGTGCTCGCCGCCGAGGCCGTCCTGCCGCCGTCATTGCCGACCAACGTGGTCGCGGCGAAGATGCCGCCCGCCACCACGACCACGGCCACGCCCGCGCCGATGAAGGTGTTCCGCCTCGCCTTGGAGGACTGCTCGGCCGCTTCAGCTCCGGCGCGCTGCTTCTGCCGCTCCTTGTGCTCCCGCGCCAGCTCGCTCTTGCGGTCGTCGTCGCCGCTCACCGGTTGTCTCCTTCATCTTTGCCGTCACATGACCAAACAACTCCGCGCATGCTACCGGCCTGTGAGATGTGCCGGACGTAAGTGGCGAAAGCCGTGATGTGCGACTTGTGAGGTCGCGAACCATATGGTGCTCCCATGCGTAGGTGAAATGAGCACTAAGGAGCCCCCCATGTTCGACCAGATCCTGGGCCTCCCGGCCCACCCCTTGATCATCCACTTCGCCGTCGTTCTGACCCCGCTGTTCGTCGTCGTGGCGGCCGTCTACGCGCTGCTGCCGCGCTGGCGGCCGTACGTCGCCTGGGCCGTCGTCCTGCTCTCCCTGGCCGCGCCCGCGGCCGTCTACGCGGCCAAGGAGAGCGGCGAAAGCCTCAAGGCGGCCCGCTTCGCCACCGCCGACGGCGAGCTGGGCGCGCGCATCTCCGCCCACCAGAGCTTCGCCAATCCGCTGCTGCTGTCAGTGCTCGGGCTGGCCGCCGCCGCCCTGCTGCTGGTGTTCGCCACCCGGCCGTCGCGCGATTCGGTCGGCCGCGACCGGTTCGGCCGCGCCGCGACGCTCACCCTGTCGGGCCTGACGCTGGCGCTGGCCGCGGTGGCCGGCTACTACGTCTTCCAGGCCGGCGACTCCGGAGCGAGAGCCGTGTGGGGAGTGTAATCTCGCGTTGTGGAGAGCCTGTTCGATTCGGCGGCTGAGGAGGCCACCCCGCAGCCCCTCGCGGTGCGCATGCGCCCGCGCACGCTCGACGAGGTGATCGGCCAGCGGCACCTGCTCGGCCCGGGCACCCCGCTGCGGCGCCTGGTCGAGAGCGAGGCTCCCATGTCGCTGTTCCTGTGGGGACCGCCCGGCACCGGCAAGACCACGCTCGCCTACGTCGTCTCCAACGTCACCAAGCGCCGCTTCGTCGAGGTCTCGGCCGTGTCCGCCGGCGTCAAGGACGTGCGTGCCGCCATGGACAACGCCCGGCGCGAGCTGGGCATGACCGGGCGGCAGACCGTGCTGTTCGTGGACGAGGTGCACCGCTTCAACAAGGCACAGCAGGACGCGCTGCTGCCCGCGGTGGAGAACCGCTGGGTCACGTTCATCGGCGCGACCACGGAAAACCCGTTCTTCTCGGTCATCTCGCCGCTGCTGTCGCGCTCGCTGCTGCTGACGCTGGAGTCCCTGGTCGAGGACGACATCCGCGCGGTGCTGGAGCGGGCGGTCGCCGACCCGCGCGGCCTGGACGGCCGCGTCACGCTCGCGCCGCAGGCGCTGGAGCACCTGGTGCGCCTCGCGGGCGGGGACGCGCGCCGGTCGTTGACGTACCTGGAGGCGGCGGCGCTGCTGGCCGACGACATCACGGTCGAGGTCGTGGAGAAGGCCGTCGACAAGGCCGCCGTACGCTACGACCGGCAGGGCGACCAGCACTACGACGTGATCAGCGCGTTCATCAAGTCGATGCGCGGCTCGGACGCCGACGCCGCCCTCCACTACCTGGCCCGCATGATCGAGGCGGGTGAGGACCCGCGCTTCATCGCCCGCCGCATCGTCATCTTCGCCTCCGAGGACGTCGGCATGGCCGACCCCACCTGCCTGCAGACCGCCGTCGCCGCCGCCCAGGCCGTTCAGCTCATCGGCCTGCCCGAGGGGCAGATCAACCTGGCGCACGCCGTCATCCACTGCGCCCTGGCCCCCAAGTCCAACGCCGTCGTCAAGGCCATCGGGGCCGCGATCGGCGACGTGCGCCGCGGCCTGATCGGCCAGGTGCCCGGCCACCTGCGCGACGCCCACTACCCGGGGGCCGCCAAGCTCGGCCACGGCGAGGGCTACAAATACCCGCACGACTTCGAGCACGGGCTCGTACGGCAGGACTACGCGCCCGAGCAGGTGCGCGAGCGCCGCTACTACGAGCCGACCCGGCACGGGGCCGAGGCCCCGGTCGCCGACCGCTGGAGCAAGATCCGCGACTTCCTGCGCGGAAGGCCCGACGCATAGGTGAAAGCCGTACTAAACGGCTGTTCACGGGGAATCACAACGGTGTGAAGGCGACCGTTACCCCCGGCGGCGGCCTGTTCGGCCCCCAATCCATCACCTGGCGCATCCACACCGAGCCGCTCGGCTGGCCCGCCGTGCTGCGCGCCTTTCAGCTGCAGGCCCTGCATCCCCGCACCATCCGCGGCATAGCCCAGAACTGCCTGCTCGACGACCCCGAGGTGGCCCGCGCCCGGCTGCGGCGCCAGCTCGCCTTCATCACCGTGCGCACGTTCGGCACCCGCGAGCAGGCCGAGCAGGCGGCCGAGCGGGTGCGCCGGGTGCACGCCCGCCTCATCGGCCTCGACACCGACACCGGCACCCTGTTCCGTGTGAACGACGAGGAGAACCTGCGGTGGGTCCACTGCGTGGAGACCTCCTCGCACCTGGAGGTGGCCCTGCGCGCCGGCGTGCCGCTCACCGGCGCGGACGCCGACGCCTATGTGGCCGAGCAGCGGCGCAGCGCGAGCCTCGTCGGGCTGCACGACGTGCCGGCCGACGTGGCGGAGCTGGGCGACTATCTCGACGGCATGCGCCCTTACCTGTCGGCCACCGACGAGGCACGCGACGCGCTGCGCCGCAGCGTCAGCCCGCAGGTGTCGTGGCGGCTCCTGCGTCTATGGTCGCGCTCGCACGGGGCTCCGCTGGCTACGCAAGCTACCGCTCTCCGCCCCAGGCTCGTCGCTCCGCTGCTCACACCGCCGCTGGCGCTCGGCTCCTTGCCCGCCGCAGGCGCCCTCGCCTTCGCCACGCTGCCCGCGTGGGCGAAGGAGATGTACGGTTGCCAGACGGGCAAGGCCGCCGAGTACGCGGCAGGCACGGCGCTCAGGGCGTTGCGCGCGGCGGCGGGCGCCCTGCCCGAACGGCTGGTAGCGCCGGAGATCAGGGCGGCCCGCGCCCTCATGCGGGCGGTCACGCCCGCGCCGGGAGCGGACGTGGCGGCCTGACCGGGCTCGTCGTCCTCACCGACGTTGTCGCTCGGACGCGATAGGGTCGTGCCGTTCCGGCCCAGCGTACGAGGGAGATGCGCGGATGCTTACCGCTGGAGAGCTCGCCGGGCTGATCGCGGCCACGGGCTGGATTGTCCTGGTCTGCGTTCTCGCCATGGTGCTCGTCAAGCTCGCCAAGCTCCTCACGGAGACCACCAAGGCGGTCTCCGACCTCAACAACCGCCTGACGCCGCTGCTCGACGACCTGAGCGTCACGGTCAACGAGACCAACAGGCAGCTGATCGCCGTCGAGGCCATCGCCAAGGACGTCAAGCAGGTCAGCGGCCACGCGGCCAAGCTCAGCGCGGTCACGCAGACCGTCTTCACCGGGCCCCTGATCAAGGTGTCGTCGCTGAGCTATGGCGTGCGGCGCGCCATCGAGGCCAGGCGGCCGCGCAGAGCCGTGCCGAGGCGGACACGATGATCAGAAGGCTGTTCTACCTGTCGCTCGGCGCGTTCCTCGCCTTGTGGGTGATGCGCAGACTGCAGGCTCTCCACCCCAACCATGTCATCCACAGGACCGCAGACGGTGCGGCGGGCATGCTCCAGCGGGTGAGAGACTTTACCTCTGACGCACTTGGCGAGGCCGCCGAGCGCGAAACCGAGTTGCGGGCACGCTTCGGGCTCGACAACGCTGAAGATGACAACTGACTAACGCAAAGGATGGCCACCATGGAGTCGGCAGAGATCGCCCGCCGCTTCCTGCGCTTCTTCGAGGAGCGTGGGCACAAGATAGTGCCCTCGGCCAGCCTGATCGCTGAGGACCCGACGCTTCTCCTGGTCAATGCGGGTATGGTGCCGTTCAAGCCGTACTTCCTGGGGCAGCGCAAGCCTCCGGCGTCACGGCTGGCCACCGCGCAGAAGTGCGTGCGCACCCCCGACATCGACGAGGTCGGCAAGACCACCCGGCACGCGACGTTCTTCCAGATGCTGGGCAACTTCTCCATCGGCGACTACTTCAAGTCAGAAGTGATCCCGTTCGCGTGGGAGCTGCTCACCCGGTCCGAGTCCGAGGGCGGCTTCGGCTTCCCCGAGGACAAGCTGTGGGCGACGGTCTACCTCGAGGACGACGAGGCCTTCGACATCTGGCGCAACAAGGTCGGGCTGCCCGAGCACCGCATCCAGCGCCGCGGCCTGGAGGACAACTACTGGCACATGGGCGTGCCGGGCCCCGGCGGCCCCTGCTCGGAGATCTACTACGACCGCGGCGCCGAATACGGCAAGGAGGGCGGCCCGGTCGCCGACGAGGACCGCTACCTCGAGGTGTGGAACCTCGTCTTCATGCAATACCAGCTCAGCGCGGTCCGCACGAAGGTCGACTTCGACGTCGCGGGCGAGCTGCCGGCGAAGAACATCGACACCGGCATGGGCCTGGAGCGCATGGCGGCGATCCTGCAGGGCGTCGACAACATCTACGAGATCGACACCACCTACAAGATCCTCGACAAGGCGGCCGAGCTCACCAAGACCCGCTACGGCCGCGACCAGCGCGCCGACGTCAGCCTCCGGGTCATCGCCGACCACGTGCGCACCGGCACCATGCTGGTCGCCGACGGCGTCATGCCCGGCAACGAGGGCCGCGGCTACGTGCTGCGCCGCATCCTGCGCCGTTCGGTGCGCAACCTGCGCCTGCTCGGCTCCGGCGACGAGCGCTACATGCACGAGCTGACCGACGTCGCGATCAACGTGATGGGCGAGCAATACCCCGAGCTCAAGGCCGACGCGCCGCAGATCCACGGGGTCATCGACGCGGAGGAGGCGTCCTTCCTCGGCACGCTGCGCACCGGCACCGCGATCTTCGACGTGGCGGTCGAGGAGACCAAGCGCAAGTCCGGCACCACGCTCTCCGGCGCCCAGGCGTTCCAGCTGCACGACACCTACGGCTTCCCGATCGACCTGACGCTGGAGATGGCGTCCGAGCAGGGGCTCAAGGTCGACGAGGAGGGCTTCCGCCGGCTCATGAAGGAGCAGCGGCAGCGGGCCAAGGCGGACGCCGCGGCGAAGAAGACCGGCAACGCCGACATCTCCGTCTTCGGGCAACTGCTCGAGGCGGCGGGCAAGGTGGAGTTCCTCGGCTACGACCAGACCGAGGCCGACACCACCGTTGCGGGCATCCTGGTGGACGGCGTCTCCGTCCCGGCGGCGGGCGCGGGCACGACCGTGGAGGTCGTGCTGGGGCGCACGCCGTTCTACGCCGAGGGCGGTGGCCAGCTCGCCGACCAGGGCGTGATCCGCACCAGCGGCGCCGAGGTCGAGATCGTCGACGTGCAGTCCCCGCTGACCGGCCTCGTCGTGCACCGCGGCAAGGTCCGCAGTGGCGAGCTGAAGATCGGCGACGAGGCGCAGGCGGAGATCGACATCGAGCGCCGCCGCGCGATCTCGCGCAGCCACAGCGCCACCCACCTCGTGCACCGCGGCTTCAAGAACGCGCTGGGCGAGACCGCGGCGCAGGCGGGCTCGGAAAACTCGCCCGGCCGCTTCCGCTTCGACTTCACCGCGGCGGGCGCGGTGCCACCGAGCGTGCTGCGCGACGTCGAGGACGAGGTCAACGCGGTGCTCATCAACGACCTCAAGGTCAACGCCTTCTACACCTCGCAGGCGGAGGCCAGGGCGATGGGCGCGCTGGCGATGTTCGGTGAGAAATACGGCGACGAGGTCCGCGTGGTCGAGATCGGCGACTACTCGCGCGAGCTGTGCGGCGGCACCCACGTGCACAGCTCCGGCCAGCTCGGCCTGGTCAAGGTGCTGGGCGAGCAGTCGGTCGGCGCGGGCGTGCGCCGTGTGGAGGCGCTCGTCGGCATCGACGCCTTCCGGTTCCTGGCGCGCGAGAGCGTCCTGGTCCACCAGCTCACCGAGCAGCTCAAGGCGCGCCGCGAGGAGCTGCCCGAGCGCATCGACGGCATCGTCACCCGGCTGCGCACGGCCGAGAAGGAGCTGGAGAAGCTCCGGTCCGCCCAGGTGCTCCAGGTGGCGGGCGACCTGGTCGCCCAGGCGGGTGACCTGCGGGGAGTCTCCGTCGTGACACACCGCGCGCCTGATGGCACCGGGGCCGACGACCTGCGTAAGCTCGCGCTTGATGTGCGTGGCAGGTTCCCGGCCGACCGGCCGGCGGTCGTCGTGATCGCTGGTGTCCCCTCCGACCGGCCCGTGGTGGTTGCCACGGTCAACGAGGCGGGGCGCGAGCGGGGGCTCAAGGCCGGACAGCTGGTCGGCGTCGCCGCCAAGGCGCTTGGGGGTGGCGGTGGCGGCAAGGACGATGTCGCGCAAGGCGGCGGCACACGACCGGAGGCGATCGGCGACGCGCTGCGCCTGGTTGAGGAGGCCATCGCGGGGCAGCTCGGCTGACATGAGGTTCGGTTCACGGATCGGCGTGGACGTCGGCTCCGTACGCGTCGGCGTGGCCCGCAGCGACCCTTCGGGGCTGCTGGCCACGCCGGTCGAAACTGTCAAACGGGGCAAGGGCGACCTCGACCGCATCGCCGCAATCGTCGCTGAGCACGAGGCGATCGAGGTCGTGGTGGGGCTGCCCACCTCGATGTCGGGGCGTGAGGGGCAGGCGGCCACGCTGGCCCGCCGGTTCGCCGCCGCTCTCGCCGCCCGGCTCGCGCCGACGCCCGTTCGGCTGTTCGACGAGCGGCTGACCACGGTCGCCGCCCAGCAGGGGCTGCGGGCCAGCGGCGTGAAAGCCAAGAAACAACGTGGCGTCGTCGACCAGGCGGCGGCCGTCGTGCTGCTGCAGGATGCGCTCGACTCCGAGCGCGCCACGGAAAGACCACCAGGCAGGCCCGTCGCACCGCCCCCGGCGGACGACGGACCTGCCCAATGAGCGGGCGATTCACGGGGCAAGGCGACACGGCGGCGACGGCAGGGGGCCGATCGGCCGGGCGTGCGAGCGTGGTGTCGGCCGCAAACCCGTTCAGTGTGTGCGCGAGCATGGCGCCGGCGGAGGGCTGGTGCCGCGCCGGCGTAGGTCGGGCGCTGGCTGGGGGCCGATTCGGGGCGTGCGTGCCTGTGGCGCCGGCGGAGGTCCGGTTCCGGATTTCCGCAGGCGTGGCTTCGGTGACGGGCCAGTCTGGGGCCTCCAAAGGTGAGGCGCGGGCGGTAGGCCGGTACGGGGCCTGTGCGGGCGCGGAGTTGGAGCCGGGCCGTGGGTGCGGGGCGGCCAGTCTTGGGGGTCGGCAGGCGCTTGGCGGGGGGATCGCATGAGCGGCACGCCGAAGGAGCCTCGCGAGGACGAGCAGGGCGGCGACGTCGGCGACGTGATCCCGTTCCAGGCCGGCGACGACCTGCCCGGGGAGGCCGAGCCACAGGGCGGCGAGCGGGCCGAACCCAACGACTTCAGTGGTCCCGAGGGCGGCGAGCGGGCCGAACCCAACGACCTCAGTGGTCCCAACGACCCCAAGGACGCCCAGGGCGGGGGTGACGCCGAGGCGGACGTCATCCGGCTGCCCGCGGCCCGCAAGCAGGCCGTGCGCAAGGTCGCCCTGGTCTCCGCCGGCCTGATCGCGGCCCTGGTGGCCCTGGGAGTGGGGGCGTTCGCAGTGCTCAAGCCGTACCTCAGTCCTGAGGACTTCGAAGGGCGCGGCAACGGCGCGGTGACCGTGCGGATCGCGCCAGGCTCCAGCGCGGGGGCCATCGGATCGACCCTCGAAGAGGCCGGGGTGGTGGCGAGCGCACAGTCGTTCATCCGTGCCACGCAGGACCGCGGGGTGGCCGACCGGCTGCGGCCCGGGCACTACCGCCTGCGCAAAGGCATGGCCGCGAGCGCCGCGCTCGATCTGCTGCTCAGCCCCGCGTCCCGGGTCGTGCGGCGCGTCACCATACCCGAGGGCCTGCGGACGAGCGAGGTGCTGAGCCGCGTCGCCAGCCAGGCCGGGTTGCCGCTCAAGGATCTGCAGAACGTGGACAAGGCCCTGATCGGCCTGCCCAAGTACGCACCCGGGCTCGAAGGTTTCCTGTTCCCCGCCACGTACGAGATCGAGCCGGGGGACACGGCCGTGGACGTGCTCGCCGCGATGGTCGAGCGCTTCGGCGTGGCGGCGAGGAAGGTACGGCTGGCCGAGGGGGCGGAGCGCGTGCGCCTGAACCCGCTGGAGGCCGTCACGGTTGCCAGTCTGATCCAGGCGGAGGGCGGAACCGACGAGGACTACCCCAAGATCTCGCGAGTGATCTACAACCGCCTCGCGAAGGGCACGCCCCTCGAGATCGACAGCACTGTCCTGTACGCGCAGAACCGGCGAACACTCAGGGTCACCGAGAAGGACACCAAGGTGGACTCCCCTTACAACACCTATCGCCACAAAGGACTGCCGCCAGGGCCCATCGCCAATCCCGGGGAGAAGGCGCTGATGGCGGCCTTGCACCCGGCCAAGGGCGATTGGCACTGGTTTGTAACGACGGATCCGGCGCGTAGAATCACCAAATTCACTAACAAAGAGAGCGAGTTCGTGAGATACCGGGAAGAGTTGAACAAGAACCTCGGGGCGAACTGATGGTCGGTGGGACCGCGGCCGTTCCAGCGCAAAAGCCCCAAAAAGGGGCATGCGTCCTCTTTCCGTCCCCTAGCATGGCTACCCAGAGTGATCCCCGCCGGTCGTGGCAGCACGTCCGGTGGCTCCCCCAGTTCCACTCGGTAACCCCTGCCGGTTGGGCACTTCCGCTTGACTCCTGGCCGGCTGTACCGGGAGATTGGCCAGCGAACCTATGAACGATCTCGATCTGAACACGCTGCTCGGCGCCGAGGACGACGAAGGTCAGACGCGGCGCCGTACCCGGGGCTCCGGCAAACGCGGCAACGGCCGCAGGCGGCGCAGGCGCCGCAACCGGGGCCGATTCCTGGCACCGCTGCTCGCCTTCGTCGTGTTGGCAGGCATCATCGGCGGCGGTGGATACTACGGCTACCTCTGGCTCAGCGACGCTCTCGTACCCGATGACTACACCGGCCAGGGCGCCGGTGAGGTGGTCATCGAGATCAAGGACGGGCAGAACGCCTCGGAGGTGGCCGAGGAGCTGGAGCGGCAGGGGGTCGTCGCCAGCGCCAGGGCCTTCACCAACGCGATCGCCAACGCCGGTATGAGCGACAAGCTACAGCCAGGGTCGTACAAGCTGCGTAAGCAGATGTCGGCGGCCAGCGCCGTGGGGATGCTCGTCCCGGGGAACCGGCTGCTCGACAAGGTGACGATCAAGGAAGGGCTGCGCCTGTCGGACACCCTGACCACCCTCGCCAAGGCGACCGGCAAGCCCGTCAAGGAATTCACCGCCGCCGCCAAGGACGTCGGCGAGTTGGACCTGCCGTCCTACGCCAAGGGCAAGCTGGAAGGGTACGCCTTCCCGGCCACGTACGACTTCCAGCCCAAGACCACCCCGGCGCAGATGCTGGCGCAGATGGTGCAGAGGTTCAACCAGACAGCCGAGAAGGTGGATCTCCAAGGCGGTGCCAAGGCGCTCGGCCACACGCCGCACGAGATCGTCGTCATCGCGAGCATCGTCCAGGCCGAGGCCGGCCGGACGGAGGACATGCCGAAGATCGCCCGCGTCATCTACAACCGGCTCGAGCGCAAGCCGCAGATGAAGCTGGAGATGGACAGCACGGTCATGTACGCGCTCGGCAAGTACGGCACGGCTGCCACGTTCGCGGAGACGAAGACCAAGCACCCCTACAACACCTATCGGAACGAGGGCCTGCCGCCCGGACCGATCGTGAACCCCGGCGATCATGCCCTCGAGGCGGCGCTGAACCCGGCGAAGGGGGACTGGCTCTGGTTCGTCGCCACTGACCCCAAGAGCAACGTCACCAAGTTCGCCTCAACAGAGGCTCAGAGGCAGGCGCTTCTCGCCGAGTACCGGAGGAACGGCGGCTGACCGGCGTCCATCCGCTCGCGCTGGGGGGCCTGGCCGCCTCGCACCGCCCACCCGCCGACACGGGTGGGCGGCCGAGCGGCTCCGCTGCGTGCAGCCCCCCGGTCTTCCATCCATCGGTGCCGCGGGGCTGGCCGTGCGGTGCGGGAGTTGGCGATAGGGTCGTCGTGTTCGTTCGGAAGGAGTGCGGATGCGAGCCGCCGTGTTGGGGTCGCCCATCGCCCATTCGCTCTCGCCCTACCTGCACAGAGCCGCCTATCAGGCGATGGGCCTGGACGGGTGGAGCTACGAGGCGTTCGAATGCGACGAGGCGCGGCTGCCGGGCCTGCTGCGCGAGCTGACACCCGTGCGCGGGCAGGGCCACGAGGACGGTGACGACGCCTGGGCGGGGCTGTCGCTGACCATGCCGCTCAAGCGGGCGGTGCTGCCGCTGCTCGACTCCGTCTCAGAGCTCGCCGTCGAGGTCGGCGGCGCGAACACGGTGGTGTTCCGCGACGGGCTGCGGCACGGCGACAACACCGACGTCTACGGCATCGAGCAGGCGCTGGCCGAGGCCGGGGTGCCCGCGCCGCGGTCGGCCACCGTGCTGGGCGGAGGAGCCACCGCGGCTTCCACGCTGGCGGCCCTGCGCAACCTCGGGCTGTTCTCGGCGACCCTGCTGGTACGCGACCCGGCGCGGGCGGGCGAGACGGCGGAGGTGGCGGAGCGGCTCGGCGTGGCGCTGGCGGTGGAGACGTTCGACAAGCTCGACGCGCTCACCGGGGTGGACCTGGTGGTGTCCACGCTGCCGAGCGGCGCCGCCGACGCCTTCGCCGACCGGCTGCACGGCGTGCCCGCACTCTTCGACGTGGTCTACTCACCCTGGCCGACCACCGCCGCGTCGGCCGTGCGGGCGGCGGGCGGCACCGTGGTCGGCGGGTTCGCGATGTTGCTGCATCAGGCGGTGCGGCAGGTGGAGCTGATGACCGGCCGGGCGGATGTGCCGGTGGAGGCGATGCGTACGGCCGGCGAGGCGGAGATCCTCAGAAGGACTTCTCAAACGGGTTGATCATTTTCACGTCTAGCCCGGCGAAGTCCTTCACGTTGCGAGTCACAAGTGTCCAGCCATGCGTCCGTGCTGTGGCGGCGATGAGGCCGTCGACGATCGGGAGCGGTCGCATCGCGTGCAGCCGCCCCCATTCCTCCGCCACGGCGGTGGTGATCGGCAGGATCCGGGTCCTGAACTCGCGCTGGAGGCGGTCGAGCCAGCCGTCGAAGCCGACCGCCTGCGCCGGATCACGGCGGCGTAGCAACTCGACGCCCTTGCGGATCTCGCCGAACACCATGACGCTGAGGTAAAGACTGTGCCCGGTGATGGTGTCGAGCCATGCCTGCACGTTGTCGTCCCTGACGCGCTTGGTCATCTCGGACACGATGTTGGTGTCGAGAATGTAGCTCATTCGATGCCCTCGAAGTCGATCTCCCGCATCTCGGTGCTCGTATCGCGGGTGAGGTCGAGTCCACTCAGGTCAGGCCCCGAGAGCAGGAACTCCTTGAAGTCCGGCTTGGGCTCCTGCCTCTTGAGCCGGCGATATTCCTCCATGTCGAGGATCACCGCCACGTCCCGCCCGTGCCGCATGACGATCTGCGGCCCTTCGTCATGCGCTCTGCGGACGACCTCACTGAAGCGCTGCTTGGCCTCCTGCAGCTGCCATTTGGTCGCTTCGAGCGGTTCTGCTGTCATAAGACCCCCTTCTGACTATTTTCCTGGACAGAATCCTAGAGAAAAGTGTCCGGCCAGCAGGGAAGATTCGAGGATGCTGTGTGGTTGTGGTAATGTAGCTCTCTGATCGGTCCGGCATGCACTGCTGGACGCGCAAGCGGAGGTCTCCCTCCCACCCGAGTCGCCGAAAGGTGGCCGGGTCCAGGATCACGCCGGACTACTCCGGGGAGCTCGAGGCCACGAAAGCCACAGAGCTCAGTGGCCCCGCATGCGCGACGTGCGGGGCTTTTCGCGTTAGGGAGCGCGGAAAGGCCCTCGGCACGACGAGCACGTAGGGATCGCAAACCTAGGAGGCCCCATCAGCACTGAGCCCCGCATCAACGAGCGTATCCGAGTTCCCGAGGTTCGCCTCGTGGGCCCGAACGGCGAGCAGGTAGGCATCGTCTCGATTCACGATGCACTGAAGCTCGCCCAGGAGGCCGACCTCGACCTGGTCGAGGTCGCGGCCACGGCTCGACCGCCCGTGTGCAAGCTCATGGACTACGGCAAGTTCAAGTACGAGTCCGCGATGAAGGCGCGCGAGGCGCGCAAGAATCAGGCGCACACGATCATCAAGGAGATCAAGCTCCGGCCGAAGATCGACCCGCACGACTACGAGACCAAGAAGGGTCACGTGGTGCGGTTCCTCAAGGCGGGAGACAAGGTCAAAGTCACGATCATGTTCCGCGGACGCGAGCAGTCCCGGCCGGAGCTCGGTTTCCGGCTGCTGCAGCGCCTCGCGGACGACGTCCAGGAGCTCGGTTTCGTGGAGTCCCACGCCAAGCAGGACGGCCGTAACATGATCATGGTGATCGGTCCGCACAAGAAGAAGGCCGAGGCCAAGGCCGAAAAGGCCGCAGCCAAGGCACAGCGTGGCAGCGAGGACGCTTCCGTACAGGAAGGATGACCCCCGGTTGGGGTTAGCCTTACAAAGCGCCCCAATTGAGCCACCGGCAGACGAAAGACGCCGCGACCGGGTCGGCCAGCACCGGCCCGGCCACCGGCACGACCGAAATGAGGAGAGACGGCGACATGCCGAAGATGAAGACGCACAGTGGTGCGAAGAAGCGGTTCCGGCTCACCGGCACCGGCAAGATCAAGCGTCGCCGTGCTAATCGCGCCCACTACAACGAGTGGAAGTCGTCCACGCTGACGCGCCGTCTCAAGAATGAAGTCGTCCTTTCCGACGCCGATTCCAAGAAGATCAAGAAGCTGCTCGCCAAGTAGCGCGAACTTTCCCCGGGGAGAAGAAACATGGCACGCGTGAAGCGGGCGCTCAACGCCAAGAAGAAGCGCAAGGTCGTCCTCGAACGGGCCACCGGTTACCGTGGCCAGCGGTCGCGGCTGTACCGCAAGGCCAAGGAGCAGATGCTCCACTCGATGACGTACGCCTACCGGGACCGTAAGGACCGCAAGGGCGCGTTCCGCCGTCTCTGGATCCAGCGGATCAACGCCGCGGCCCGCCAGAACGGCATGACGTACAACCGCCTGATCCAGGGCCTGCGCCTGGCCAACATCGAGGTCGACCGCAAGATCCTCGCCGATCTCGCGGTGAACGACATCCAGACCTTTGCCACGCTCGTCGAAGCCGCCAAGAAGGCGCTCCCGGCGAACGTGAACGCTCCGGCCGCGAGCTGAAGCACCACTGAGGGGGCCCACCGGCTTACGGTGGGCCCTTTGCCGTATCCACAGGGGGAGAGCATGGCCGGGTCCGAGCTGACCAACGTGAAGTCGCCGCGGGTGAAGGCCGCCAGGCGGCTCACCAAGCGCGCGTTCCGGGAGCAGGACCGCAAGTTCCTGGCCGAGGGCCCACAGGCGGTACGCGAGGCGCTGCGGCTCGACGGCGTCACCCTGGAGCTCTTCAGCACGGCCGAGGCTGAGCTGCGTTACCCCGAGCTGATCACCGAGGCCACGCTCAAGGGCGTGCCCGTGCACCGCGCCAGCGGCGAGGTCATGGCCGAGCTGTCCCAGACCGTCACCCCGCAAGGGCTGCTGGCGGTCTGCAAACTCATCCACATCCCCTTGGACGAGGCGCTGAAGGAGGCGCCGCGGCTGGTGGCGGTGCTCGCCCACGTCCGCGACCCGGGCAACGCCGGGACCGTCATGCGGGCGGCCGACGCCGCCGGCGCGGACGCGGTGGTCTTCACCGACGCCTCCGTGGACCCGTACAACGGCAAGTGCGTGCGCGCCAGCGTCGGCAGCATATTTCATTTGCCCGTCGTCATCGGTGCACCCGTGAGCCCAGCCGTGCGTCAACTGAAGGAGCGAGGCTTGCGGGTGCTGGCGGCCGACGGCGCGGGCAAGCACACGCTCGACGACGTCGATCTGTCGGGTCCCACCGCGTGGATCTTCGGCAACGAGGCCTGGGGACTGCCGGAGGAGATACTGGCCGAAGCGGATGATGTGGTCAGAGTGCCCATCTACGGACAGGCTGAAAGCCTCAACCTGGCCACCGCGGCGGCGGTATGCCTTTACTCCTCCGCTAGGGCTCAGCGAGTGCCCTAGGCGGCCGGAAACCCGCTATTGTCGGCGTTGTAGGCGGAGGAGGCGAGGTCGTGCACGGTGCGGAAACCGACGGAAAAGTAGTGGCCGCCGCGTGCACGATAGCCATCGACGACCTTCCCGACGGCCTCATCGTGACGGACCGATATGGGTGCGTGCTGGCCGTCAACCGGGCCGCCGCCCGGCTCACCGGCGTCTCCATGGAGCGCGCGGTCGGCGGGCACATGAACGACGTGTTCCCCTTCCGCGACCACGACGGGCGCGACTGGTGGAAGGCACTCGACCCCGAGTGCGGGCTGCGCACGCGCAGCAGGGTGCCGGAGCGGCCGCTGCACCTGCCGGGCGGGCAGGAGCTCCACGTCACGGCGCGGCTCGTACGCGAGCCGGAGCGCGGCGGTGAGGTCGAGCGCGTCGCGATCACCCTGCGCGACGGCGGCGCCCGCGCCCGGCTGGAGCGCAGCCGTGCCGACCTGGTCTCCACGGTGGCCCACGAGCTGCGCTCGCCGCTGACCAGCGTCAAAGGCTTCACCGCGACCATGCTGGCCAAGTGGGAGCGGTTCACCGACGAGCAGAAGCGCGTCATGCTCGAGACGGTCAACAACGACGCCGACCGCGTCACCCGGCTCATCACCGAGCTGCTCGACGTCTCCCGCATCGAGTCCGGGCGGCTGGAGGTGCGCCGCCAGGTCGTCGATCTCCCCGCCAGGGCGCGCAGGCTCATCGCGGGCCGGGTCGCGGCGGGCGAGCCGGAGGAGCGCTTCCGTCTGATCGTGGGCGACGACCTGCCCGAGATGTGGCTTGACCAGGACAAGATCGACCAGATTCTGGGTAACCTAGTAGAAAATGCGCTGCGCCATGGGCGCGGCACTGTGACCATGGAGATCGAGTCCGTCGGATGGGGAGTTGCCGTGTCGGTGCGCGATGAGGGCGAGGGCATCGAGCCCGAGCTGGCCCCGCGCGTCTTCCGGCAGTTCTGGCGGGGCGGCAACAGCCGCAGGCGCGGCGGCACCGGGCTCGGGCTGTTCATCGTCAAGGGCCTGGTCGAGGCGCACGGTGGCACCATCACCGTGCAGCGCGCGCCCGAGGGCGGGGCGGAGTTTCGATTTACCGTGCCCACCGGCACGCCCGACTTCGCCACTTCTGCCTGAAACGCGGAAATCACGGGATTCGGGTCCGGTGGGCCGACGCCACTAGACTCATTTCCGCTCAAGCCCTGGATACGGAGCTCACTCTTGTCTGACTACGACCCCGTCGAGGTGACACCGCTGCATGCCGACGAGGTGTCGCGCATGGAGGCCGACGCCATCGCGGCGATCAAGGCGGCCGACAGCCTCGACGCACTCAAGCAGGCCAGGTTGGCGCACGCGGGCGACCGCTCGCCCATCGCCCTGGCCAACCGCGAGATCGGCACCCTGCCGCCGGCCGCCCGCGCCGAGGCCGGCAAGCGCGTCGGCACCACCCGCAAGGCGATCAACGAGGCGCTCGCCGCCCGCCAGGCCGAGCTGGAGGCCGAGCGCGACGCGCGGGTGCTCGTCGAGGAGACCGTCGACGTCACCCTGCCCTGGGACCGGCGGCCGCGCGGCGCCCGCCACCCGCTGACCACGCTGCAGGAGCGCATCGCCGACGCGTTCATCGCCATGGGCTACGAAGTGGCCGAGGGGCCCGAGCTCGAAGGCGAGTGGTTCAACTTCGACGCGCTCAACATCGCCAAGGACCACCCGGCCCGCTCCGACCACGACACGTTCTTCGTGGGCTCCACCGAGTCGGGCATGGTGCTGCGCACGCAGACCTCGCCGGTGCAGATCCGCGCGCTGCTCCAGCGTGACCTGCCGGTCTACGTGATCTCGCCGGGCAAGACGTTCCGCACCGACGAGCTCGACGCCACCCACACGCCGGTCTTCCACCAGACCGAGGGGCTGGCCGTGGACGAGGGCCTGACGATGGCCCACCTCAAGGGCACGCTCGACCGGTTCGCCGAGGTGATGTTCGGCAAGGGCATCACGACCCGGTTCCGGCCCAACTACTTCCCGTTCACCGAGCCGTCCGCCGAGATGGACCTCAAGTGCTTCGTCTGCCGCGGCGCCTCGGCGATCCCCGGCAACCCGCCCTGCCGCACGTGCAAGTCGGAGGGCTGGATCGAGTGGGGCGGCTGCGGCATGGTCAACCCGCGCGTGCTCGTCGCGTGCGGGGTGGACCCTTCGCGCTACTCCGGGTTCGCGTTCGGCATGGGCATCGAGCGGACCCTGATGTTCCGCCACAACGCCGAGGACATGCGAGACATGATCGAAGGAGACGTGCGCTTCACGCTCCCGTTCGGAATGGAGATCTGATGAAGGTCCCGCTTTCCTGGCTGCGGGAGTACGTCGATCTCCCGGCGGTCACCGCCCACGAGGTGGCCGACAAGCTCACCATGGCCGGGCTCAAGCTCGAGTCGATCACCTCGCACGGCCACGACGTCAAGAACGTCGTGGTCGGCGAGGTGCTGGAGATCGAGGAGCTGACCGGCTTCAAGAAGCCGATCAGGCACTGCAAGGTCGAGACCGGTGAGGCGACGCCCCGCGAGATCGTCTGCGGCGCCACCAACTTCGAGGCCGGCGATCGCGTGCCCGTCGTCCTGCCCGGCGGCGTGCTGCCCGGCGGGTTCGAGGTCGGGGCGCGCAAGACGTACGGGCGCATGTCCGAGGGCATGATCTGCTCCGAGCGGGAGCTCGGTCTGAGCGACGAGCACGCCGGCATCATGGTGCTGCCGCCGGACACGCCGATCGGCGCCGACGTGGTCGAGCTGCTCGGCCTGCGCGACGACGTGATCGAGCTGGAGATCACGCCCGACATCGGCTACGCGCTGTCGATCCGGGGCGTGGCACGGGAGGCGGCGACCGCGTTCGGTGTGGCCTTCCGCGACCCCGCCGACCTCGAGCCTCCCGCCGAGACCGGCACGGTGTGGCCGGCCTCGATCGCCGACCCGACCGCCTGCGACCGGTTCGTGCTGCGCGAGGTCACCGGCTTCGACCCCGCCGCGCCCAGCCCGCTCTGGATGCGGACCCGCCTCACGCGGGCCGGCATGCGGCCGGTGTCGCTGGCGGTCGACATCACCAACTACCTGATGCTGGAGCTCGGGCAGCCGCTGCACGCGTTCGACCGGGCCAAGCTCAACGGCGAGATCGTCGTACGCCGGGCCCAGCCGGGCGAGCGCCTGGAGACGCTCGACCATGTCGTCCGTGAGCTCGACCCCGACGACATCCTCATCACCGACCGGTCGGGGCCGATCTCGATGGCGGGCACCATGGGCGGGCTTGCCACTGAGATCTCCGACGAGTCCACCGACATCGTGATCGAGGCCGCGCACTTCTCCGCCACCGGCATCTCACGCGAGTCCCGCAGGCACGGTTTGGTGTCCGAGTCGTCCAAGCGGTTCGAGCGCGGAGTTGACCGGGAGCTGCCGCTCGTCGCCTCCTGGCGGGCCGTGCAGCTGCTGGCCGAGCTCGGCGGCGCGACCGTCCAGCCCGGGGTCACGCATGCCCAGGTCGAGGTGTCGCCGCCGCGCATCGCGATCCCGTCCGGCTACCCGAGTGTCGTGGCCGGGGTCCCGTACTCGAAGGACACCGTGGTCGCCCGGCTGCGGCAGGTCGGCTGCGTCGTCGTGGACGGCAACGACCCCGCGGTGCGCACGGGCGGCGTCGACCCGACCGGGGTCGTGACCGGAGGCGCGCTGGCGGCCAAGCTGGCCGTCAACGGCGACGACATGATCACGGTGACGCCGCCGTCCTGGCGGCCCGACCTCACCGACCCCAACGACCTGGCCGAAGAGATCATCCGGCTGGAGGGCTACGACACTCTGCCGTCGGTGCTGCCCAGCGCTCCGGCCGGGGCCGGGCTCACCGAGGGGCAGCGGCTGCGCAGGCGAGTCGGCCGGGCGCTGGCCGAAGGCGGCTACGTCGAGGTGCTCAGCTACCCCTTCATCAGCGCCGACGACTTCGACCGCCTGTTGCTGCCCGCCGAGGACGCGCGACGCCACGCCATGCGGCTGGCCAACCCGCTGTCGGAGGACGAGCCGCTGATGCGCACCACGCTGCTGCCGGGCCTGCTCAAGACCCTGGTACGCAACGTCGGGCGCGGCTTCACCGACGTGGCGCTGTTCGAGACCGGGGCCGTCTACCGGCCGCGGGAAGGCGCCCCCAACGTCGCTCCGGTGCTCGGCGTCGAACGCCGGCCGACCCCCGAGGAGCTGGCCTCGATCGAGGCCGCGCTGCCCGACCAGCCGGTGCGGGTCGCGGTCGTGCTGGCCGGCGAGTTCGAGCGGTCCGGCTGGTGGGGCGGCGGCCGTCAGGCCACGTGGGCCGACGCGGTGCAGGCCGCGCGGCTGGTGGCGGCCGAGGCACGGCTCGAGCTGTCGGTCACCGCCGACCAGCACGAGCCCTGGCACCCGGGGCGCTGCGCCGCACTGTACGTGGGCGACACGCTCGTCGGGCACGCGGGCGAGCTGCACCCGCGCGTGATCGAGGCGTACGGGCTGCCGCCGCGCACCGCTGCGATGGAGCTGGAGCTGTCTCGCCTGGAGCCGGCCATGCCGGGGCCCGTCGACGCGCCTGCCGTGTCGTCGTATCCGGTGGCCACGCAGGACGTGGCGTTGATCGTGCCGGACTTCACGCCGGTGGCGGACGTGGAGTCGGCCCTGCGCGACGGGGCGGGGGAGCTGCTGGAGTCGATCCGGCTGTTCGACGTCTACGCCGGCGAGCAGGTGGGCGAGGGGAACAAGTCGCTCGCCTACACGATGCGGTTCCGGGCGGCTGACCGTACGTTGACGGTGGAGGAGACGACGGCGGCGCGGGACGCGGCGGTGGCCATGGCGGCCGATCGCGTGGGGGCTCAGCTGCGGAGCGCCTGAACCGGTGAAAGGGCCGGTACGGCGGATGCCGTGCCGGCCCTCCATGTTCTCGATCTCGGCGAGATCGCGAAGACGACCAGGTCCGGTCGATCACAAGGCGTGCGCCGGCGCTCGGTTCATCGCGTACGTGGTCGACTGGCAGAATGCGGTCTCATGAGGCAGCTACTGGTGTTCGGCGAGCGAGAAGACGCCGAGGAGGTCGCTGAGACGCTGGCCGAGTGGTTCCCTGAGCTCGGGATGCCGCGGGTCGTGCGAGAGACGCTCGCCGGGGAGGACGACGCCGAGGACGCGCAGTGGGTGGTCGTCATCGAAGGGCTCGGCGAGGATGCGCTGGCGAAGGTGGACCAGCTGGCGGAGCAGCACGACGGGTGGCGGGAAGCGGGCTGAGCCTTAGAACTTGCTGATCTCGGTGAGGTCGATGGCGATGTCGAAGGGGACGGTCAGCTTCAGTGATTCGTAGTGGGCACCCGTGAGGGCGTAAGACCTGGTGGCGGGGTCGAGCGTGTAGACATATGCCACGGGCTTGCCTGAGTCCTTCTCCACCCGCCAGAAATGCGGGATGCCAGCTTCGGCGTAGAGCACCGGCTTACGGTGACGATCGCGGGTCGTGGACTCCGGAGAGACGACCTCGACGGCGAGCACCACGTCCTTGGCCTCGTAGAAAGTCTCACTATCGTCGTCGCGCACCGCCTCGGCGTTGACCACGATGAGATCAGGCTCTGGGCGTTGATCTTCGGCGAGGATGACGCTCATCTCGCGACGCACGCGAAGATTCTCTGGGGCGGACTGGCGCAGGGCAGGGACGAGGACATCGAGAATCTTGGTGTGGAAGGAGGCTTGGGGGCTCACGAAGACCAAGCTTCCATCAATCAACTCTGTGTGCGCAGGCAAATCCGGAATGTGATCGAGATCTTCGGCTGTGAAGCCCCCGGGTGGCGGGAAGACCCAGTCAGGCAGCGAGGAAGACGTCATCTCTTGGATCACCGCTTCGGCCGTCATGCTGCAACGCTACCAATCTAATCCCCTCACGCCAGGTGAATGGACGGATACTTAGAGAGTCGTTCGTTGGGCGCGAACGGCTCTCCCATCGCGGCCACGATCGGGGCAGAGTGGCGGCATGCGAGTCGCCGTGCTGTCCGACATCCATGGTGTGCTGCCCGCGCTCGAAGCCGTGCTGGCCGAGCCCGACGTGGCAACCGCCGACCTCATCGTGCTGACCGGGGACATGGCGGCGGGACCGATGCCGGTGGAGACGCTGGATGTGCTCGTGGCGCTGGAGGAACGGGCGCTGTGGGTGAGCGGGAACGCCGACAGGGAGCTCGTGGAGGTGGCCCGGGGGAAGGCGCATCCTCGTGCGGTCACTCAGTGGGCGGGGGAGCGGTTGCGGGGCGATCAGGTCGAGTTGCTGGCCGGGTTGCCGGCGCGGCAGGTGGTCGAGCTCGGGCGGCTCGGTGCGACCTTGTTCGTGCACGCCACGCCGCGCAGCGACGAGGAGGTGATCCTGGTCGACAGCTCGCTGGAACGGTGGGCTGACGTGCTGGCGGGCGAGACGGCCGAAACCGTGGTGCTGGGCAACACGCACATGCCGTTCGTGCGGCTGGCCGATCGGGTGCTGGTCGTCAACCCGGGATCGGTCGGCATGCCCTACGGGAGGGGCGGTGTGGCGCACTGGGCGTTGCTGGATGGGGAGAGCGGCGCGGTCAGTCTGCGGTGGACGCCCCTCGCTGCGGCCAGGGTGGGGGAGCGGCTGGCCGCCGAGAGCGGGTTCGAGGAGATCCAGGAGTGGGTGGGGGAGTACGTGACCAGTGTCTACTCCGACGCCGAGGCGTTGCGGGTGTTCGCCCGGGCCGAGAATCGCGGTTAGGCGCTGGCATCCTGTGCCGCCGGCTCCTCACGGCGGGCCTTTTCCGCCAGGGCGTGCTCGTCCGTCCTGGCGTCGTAGCGGCGGAACTTCGGCAGAGCCGCGGCCAGCCCCAGCACGGCGGCGACGCACAGCAGGCCGCCCGCGCTCAGTGAGAAGCGGGTGCCGCCGAGGTTGGCCATCAGGCTCGCCCGGGTGTTGCCGAGCATCGGGCCGCTGGCGTACGAGAGGAGCTCGATGCCGGCGAGGCGCCCGCGCAGCTCGCGCGGGATCGTCTGGTTCCACATCGTCATCCGGAAGATGCCGCTGACCATGTCGGCGGCGCCCGCCAGCGCGATGCAGACGAAGACCAGCCACACGTCCGGGGCCAGGCCGGTCAGGGCGACCGCCACGCCCCACAGCGTCGCGGCGACGATCACGCCGATGCCGTGCCGCTGCACCCGCGCCGTCCAGCCGCCGGTGAGAGAGGCGATCAGCGCGCCGACCGCGGCGGCCGAGTAGAGCATCCCGAGCGCCTGCGGCGCGTGCAGTTCGTCAGCCAGGAAGGGGAACAACGCCGTCCCCATCGCGAACACCATGGCCGCGATGTCCACCAGGTACGTCCCCATCAGGTCACTGCGCCCCACGGCGTAGCGCACCCCCTCGACCAGCGACTTCAGCGAGGCGGGCGTGGCGACCTCGGCGGGCGGCAGGGATCTGATCCGCCACAGCAGCGCCAGCGACAGCAGGAACGTGACCGCGTCCACGCCGTACGCGGTCGCCGTGCCGGCCGTGGTCACCAGCAGGCCGCCCAGGGCCGGGGCCACGATGGCGCCGAAGTTCCAGCGCAGGCTCGCCAGCACCGCCGCCGCGCCCTGGTGTTCGTGCTTGACGACCTGCTGGAACACCGCCTCCATGCTGGGCCGCTGCAGGCAGGCGATGCCGGTCGAGATCGCGCCCACCACGTAGAGGACCCAGACCTTGGGGTCCGGTAGCAGCGCGTTGACCATGAGAGCGGCCGAGGTGACCAGAAGGCCCAGCTCGCTCAGGACGATGATCTTACGGCGGTCCAGGGCGTCGGCGAGGGCGCCGCCCCACAGGCCGCACACCACCATCGGCACGAACTCCGCCAGGCTCACCAGCCCGACCGCGAGGTAGGAGTCCGTCAGCTCCTTCATCTGGTACGGCACCGCCACCAGGGTGATGAACGTGCCGAACATCGTGATGACCCCGGCCCCGAACAGCAGGCGATAGTCACGTGAATCGCGCAGCGGGCTCAGGTCGATGGAAAGGTGACGAAGAAGGCGTCTTGCTCGATCGGGCACGAGGTCCGATTGTCCGGCGGAAGCTGCGGTCCCCGCAAATCGTTTTCCCGCACAACGGACACGCGAAGGCCCCGGGGTGACCGGGGCCTTGGTTTCGGGGTCAGGCGGTGGGGACCTTGTCGAGGAAGCCGAGGACCTTGCGGATCCTGCCGTCCTCGGCCAGCTCCACCACGTCGAAGCCGACCACGACCGGCTCCCCGCCCGCGGGGCCGAGGTGCCAGGTGAACCTGGCGATGTGGTGGTGGGCCTCGTGGACCTCGCCCGGGGTGAACACGAGGCCGGGGAACATGCCCTGCGCCCCCTCGATCACCGCGGCGATCCCGGCGTG
The DNA here is from genome assembly GCF_004011505.1 of Nonomuraea polychroma. NCBI lineage: Bacteria > Bacillati > Actinomycetota > Actinomycetes > Streptosporangiales > Streptosporangiaceae > Nonomuraea > Nonomuraea polychroma. Next base: position 5,364,796 of record NZ_SAUN01000001.1, on the reverse strand, counting down.
ACCGGCCACGTCGGCCAGCGGGTCGGTGTACGTGGCGTCCTCGGTCCACACCTCGGCGACGGCCTTGGCGCGGGCGTCGGCGTCGGTTTCGTTCCAGGCGGCGATGTAGCGTTCGACGAGAGTGCTTTCCATGGTCATCCCCCTTGGCGTCACTGGTTGCGGGCCTTGCGCAGGCCCATGATCTGCAGTTCGGCGAACCCGGCGACCGTGAGGGCCTGGGCGATGGCCCAGATGGCGCCGATCGTGGTGAAGTCACCCGCCCCGGTGATGACGGCCGCGACGCTGCCCAGGGTCCAGGCGATGTTGAGGGCGATCACGGCCTTGGTGGCGGCCGGGCTGATCGTGCGGCGGGTGGCCAGCAGGCCGACCGCGGCGCCGTACACGAGCAGGAAGACGCCGATCCCGCGCAGCAGGCCCGCGTCCGGGCCGAGCAGGCCCGCGACGGGGCCGGCGAAGGCGAGGTAGACCAGCCCGTTGCCGCCGGTGACGACGGCATCGGCGGCCAGCGCCAGGCGCAGGAACTTGGCCTTGTCGGCGGTGACGGTAACGGCGGTCATATCGGCTCCTTCTTCGGTGTGGTGCGACACCTGAAAGATGTCAGCCACCGCATAGGGGCCGCGATTACGCCGGAGGTAAGTGAAGGTGTCGACCTGCCTCTTGACCTGCGGCGATGGACATGCTGTGACGCTTGTCACCGCCGTCGCTCCACAGGCTGGTGGTACGTGATGACCTTGTCCCCCTTGGCCGGGAACGCCATGATCAGGAGGCGTTGGCCCTTCCCCTGCTCGCCCTTCCATGCGAACGAGTCGTAGTGCACGCGGATCCGGTAGTGGCCTTTGCGGCCGTTGAGCGAGAGGTCGGGCAGCTCGGTGCCGCTCAGCATGTCTGCGAGCACGATCTGGCCGGTGGGGCTCTCGTAGCCGACCTCGACGACCTGGTCCCAGCCTGTGGTCTCGACCGGTGGGCGGCGAGTGTAGGTCTCGAGGGTGACGCAGAGGCGGAAATCCGAGTGGGCCCGGACGAAGAGGTGGCCGGGGCGGGCGGCGACGAGCCCGTTGTCCTGGGCCTTCCTCAGGAGGGTCATGTCCGCGGGGTCGTAGTCGTCCCCCGTCTCCTCGTACACCTCCAGGAGGCCGTGGTCGGTCCACTGGGGTTCCTTGATGCGGATGGCCTTGGCCGGGGTGATGCGCGGGCGGTGGTGCGGGGTGGAGTCGCACATGCGCTGCGCGTCCGCCTCCCATGCCTCGAACTCCTGGTCGTCGGCTTCCTGCGCCTTCTTGGCCGTCGCGGCGGCGCTGGGGCAGATGTCGGCGAGCGGGGCCGTCAGTGCCTCGCGGCTCAGTCCCTCGCGGGCGAGCTCCCCGAGCTCCAGCGGGTCGTTGCGGGTGTAGACGCCGCACAGACGCCTGCCGTGAGCCAGCAGCACCTGGTCGGGGGTGGTGGCGGCGAAGGAGAACATTCTGTTCTGCCGGATGCCGCACACGAACTTCTGCTCCGGGCTCAGGGTGAGCTCTTCCGGCTCGCCGGTCTCCCAGTGCTCGGGCGGCTCGCAGTCCGCGGCGGTGGTGACCGGGCCGCGTGCCTGGTCACTCGTGGGCAGGAAGGCGAGGGTCACGGCCGTGGCCAGACCGCCCACGAGCACGTGGTGGCGCAGGCGCTGGGCGGGGGCGGGGGCGTACAGGGCCATCAGGACGAGGGCGGAGGCGAGCAGCGCGGTGCTGTACCACAGGGGCGAGATGCCGCCGCCCAGGACGATCTCGCCGTTCTCGACGAAGAGATCGTCCGGATAAATCGGTACTTGGTTGCCTGGTCCCGGTAACGCCCATTCGCCGGGTGCGGTGGTGAGCACGCTGACGACGCCGACCGCGGCGGTGATGATCAGGGTCAGCTTCGTGACCCGGAGGAAGCGGTCGGTTCTGCGCAGGACCGCGATCAGGATCAGGACGGCGGGGGCGCCGACGCCGACGAGGAGATCTACGGCGACCCATGCGATGCTCATAGGCACGCTGCCGTCCTCGCGGATGAAGCGCCCGAGCGCACCCCTGGGGCCGAGCCAGAACGGCATCCCCTGTGTGAGGTTGACCGCCGCGGGGAGCAACGGGGGCACGATCGCGACCACGGGGAGCGGCCATCGCCGGGCGGAGAACCGGGCGGGTGGCGGGGAAGCGGGTTGGGGCGGGCTCGCGAGGTCGTGCGCGGATCGGGCCTGCCACACCAGGCCGAAGACGTTGAACGCGCTGAGCAGCGAATAGATCAGCAGCTCGATGGCCACCTCGTCGAGCGACGAGATCGACATGATCGCCGAAGGCTGGAGGAGGACCATCGCCAGCGAGAGCGCCCCCATCCCCACCGTGGTCCTGCTCCAGCGGGGATCCCTGGCCTGGGCCACCAGGAGCGGCACCATCCAGGCGGCCCAGGTCACGTCGTGCCACCTCGTGAACTCGGAGAGCCAGCCGGGAGTGTCGAGGCTGAACCACACGGTGTCGGCGATCCAGCTCAACACCGACAGCATTCCCCCGCAGAGCACAGCAAGGCGCAGCCACCTGGCACCGCGCAGCACCAGGAAGTACAGCACGACGGTGGTGGCGTACAGGAGATAGAAGGCGCCGCTCAGCCACCACGTCCATGGCAGGAGCGGTGCGACGGGGGCGAAGGCGACGGAAACGTACAGCGTCCCCCGCAGCAGGGCCACCCGCCGGTCCGCAGCCGGTGACTCGCCGCGGACCCGGCCGCGCAGCACCTGCCAGTAGGCCCAGCTCTGCACGGCCGCGACCAGCCCCAGGAGCAGCAGGATCCACCACGAGAGGGTGAGCCGTTCGAGTGGCTCCTCGCGCATGACCGGCCACCAGACGAGGCCGATCCTTCCGGTGGCCGACGCGACCACGCCGAGCGCGAGGATCACGACAAGATAGGCCACGGCCGCGAACGCGGCGATCCTGCCGAAACGGTAGCGACGCACGAGGCACTCCTGAGAGGTTGGAGCGCCGACTCTAGCGAGCCACCGAAAAGTTGATCAAGCGCTTCCGAGGATCTCCCTGCGCAGGTGGGTCTTGAGGATCTTGCCGCCGGGGTTGCGGGGCAGCTCGCCGTCGCGGAACCAGATGTGCGCCGGGATCTTGAACTTGGCGATCCGGGCGGCCAGGAACGCCTGCAGCTCCTCCGCCGTGACGGACCGGCCGGGAGCCAGGCGGATGACGGCGCCGACCTCCTCGCCCAGCTCGTCGTGCGGCACGCCGATCACGGCCGCGTCGTCGACCGCCGGATGCTCGAACAACGCCGCCTCCACCTCGGCGCAGTAGACGTTCTCGCCACCCCTGATCACCATGTCCTTGGCCCGGTCCACGATGTAGACGAAACCCTCGTCATCGATCTTGGCCAGGTCGCCCGTGTGCACCCATCCGTCGACGAACGTCTGCGCCGTCGCCTCCGGCTTGTTCCAGTAACCGAGGATGACGTTCGGCCCGCGCAGGCACAGCTCGCCCACCTCGCCGGGCGGCAGCTCGTTGTCCAGCGGGTCGACCACGCGCACGTCCACCACGGGAACGGGCCGGCCGATGCTGTCGGGCTTGGCCCGGTAGTCGGCGCCGCCGTTGCCGATGGCCAGCGCGGTCGTCTCGGTCATGCCGTACCCGTTGGAAGGGGCGCGGTCCGGGAGGTTCTCGGTGATCCGCTCCAGCAGCTTGGGCGGGGCCGGTGCGCCGCCGTAGCCGAGGTTGGTCAGCGACGACAGGTCGTACTTGCCGAAGTCGGGATGGGACATGAGCTGCCAGGCGCTGGTCGGCACGCCGATCATGGCGCTGACCTTCTCCCGCTCGATCAGGCGCAGCGCCTGCTCGGGGTCCCACTTGTACATGAGCACCAGACCGCCGCCGGTGAACATCGTCGTCGTCATGCCGGAGAAGCAGCCCGTGACGTGGAACAGCGGCACGGTCAGCAGCATGACCCGGCGGGTCCCGGCGGCCGCCGCGAGGTCCTTGCCCGCCATCGCGAGCGAGTGCATGAGCCCGTAGGCCACGGTCATGGGCGACTGGCCGAGGTTGCGGTGGCTGCCCAGCGCGCCCTTGGGATGGCCGGTGGTGCCGGAGGTGTAGAAGATCGTGGCCGGGTCGTCCGGGAACAGCTCCACGTCAGGCAGCTTCACGTCGGCCGCGACCTCGCCCAGCACCTCGCCGAAAGCCCGCGCGCCTGCCGGCGGCTCGCCCCGCGTGACGATCAGCGGCACGCCTGTCGAGGCCAGGCGCACCGCCCGCTCACCGTCGGCGATCAGCACCTTCGCGCCGGAGTCGCGGACGCCGTAGGCCAGCTCGGCCTCCGTCCACCAGGCGTTGAGCGGTACGGCGACCGCCCCGGCCGCCAGCACCGCCGAGAACGAGATCACCCATTCCGGGTAGTTGCGCATGGCCACGGCCACCCGGTCGCCCTTGCGTATGCCGTAGTCGTCGACCAGCCGGTTGGCCAGCGTGGCGGCCCGGCGGAAGTGCTCCTCGAACGTGATCTGCTCGTCCTCGTAGACGAGGAAGACCTTCTCACCGTGGAACCTGCTCATCTCGAGCAGGGCGCGGAAGTGCGCGGGCGCGTGCTTCCATGTGCGTACCCCGGTGTCGCCGATCTCCTCCATCTCGAAGAGCTGGCCGGGGCCGGTGAGCTGCTCCTGGACCTGGGCGTGCGTAAGGGACATCTGCAGAACGCTCCCCGCGGTGGACGATTATTCTGGGTAAATCACAGTACCGACCGGTAGGTACGTCGCGCTAGAACCTCCTTGAGTGTGAAAGTTTCATTTCCACTCCGATAGTTTCTGCTCTCGAGCTGGCGCTTTAGCGGCTCGTGACGACCGGCATTGACCCTTCACTTGCATGTCAATACCGTCTGCGATGCGATCCAAGCGAGATCGAAACTTTCGGGTCGAGTGCCTGCCTCCGGAGGTAGATGTTCGTGCTTTCGTCCTCGTTCACCAGAGTCCTCGCCTTGGCGGGGATGTCCTTAGCCTTCCTCCTGCCCGCCTCCTCGGCCGACGCGTCGGCGTCCCTGCGTACGCACGCGGCCGCGAAGGGCAAGTTCATCGGCGCGGCGCTCGCCACCAGCCCGCTGTCCAATGAGACCTCCTACCGCAACATCGCGGCCACCGAGTTCAACCAGGTCACCGCCGAGAACGCGATGAAGTGGGACGCCACGGAGCCCAGCCAGGGCCAGTTCAACTTCTCCGGCGCCGACGCCATCGTCAACTTCGCCACCCAGAACAACCAGCAGGTTCACGGCCACACGCTGGTGTGGCACAGCCAGACCCCGAGCTGGGTGCAGAACCTGGGCGCCAGCGCCATGCGCCAGGCCATGCAGAACCACATCAGCCAGGTCGTCGGCCGCTACGCCAACAACGCGACCGTGGTCTCGTGGGACGTGGTGAACGAGATCTTCGACGAGAACGGCGGCTGGCGCACGTCGTTCTGGTACAACACGCTGGGCCAGAGCTTTGTCGCCGACGCCTTCCGCGCCGCCCGCGCCGCCGACCCCAACGCCCGGCTGTGCATCAACGACTACAACGTCGAGGGCATCAACGCCAAGAGCACCGCGATGTACAACCTGGTCTCGTCGCTGCGCCAGCAGGGCGTGCCCGTCGACTGCGTGGGCTTCCAGAGTCACCTCGCCATCCAGTACGGCTTCCCGAACGACCTGCAGCGGAACCTGCAGCGCTTCGCCGACCTCGGCGTCCAGGTCCGCATCACCGAGCTCGACGTGCGCATGCAGATGCCCAGGGACGCCACCAAGGACGCCACCCAGGCCACCTACTACCGCAACGTCGTCAACGCCTGCCTGGCCGTGACCGCCTGCGCCGGTGTCACCATCTGGGGCTTCACCGACAAGCACTCGTGGGTGCCGGACACCTTCCCGGGCCAGGGCGCCGCGCTGATCTACAACGAGAGCTACCAGCCGAAGCCGGCGTACAACGCCGTGCACGACGCGCTGGCCGGCGGCACCACGACCGACACCACGCCGCCGACCACGCCGGGCACGCCCACGTCGAGCAACGTCACCTCCAACTCGGCCGCCCTGACCTGGGCCGCCTCCACCGACAGCGGCGGCAGCGGGCTGGCCGGCTACAACATCTACCGCGAGCAGGGCGCCACCGACACGCTGCTGGCCCAGAGCACCACGAACTCGGCCACGCTGACCGGGCTGAGCTCCACCACCGAGTACCAGGTCTACGTGCGCGCCCGTGACGGGGCCGGCAACCTGTCGGCGAACTCGCCGCCGGCCACGTTCACCACGACGTCGGGGCCGGGCGGCGGCGGGTGCACCGCGGCCGGCACCGTGCAGACCCAGTGGAGCACCGGGTACGTCGTGCAGCCGGTGACCGTCACCAACACCGGCACGTCCGCCATCACCGGCTGGACCGTCACCTTCACGCTGCCCGCCGGCCACACGCTCACCGGCTCGTGGAACGCCGACGTGACAGTGAGCGGGCAGACCGTCACCGCCAAGAACGCGGGCTACAACGGCAACCTGGCCCCGAACGCCAGCACCACCTTCGGGTTCCAGGTCAGCCGCCCGAACGGGAACACTCAGACGCCCTCCGGATACACCTGCGCCTGATGTTCCGCGGATCCCCTGGGCGTCTCTCCTGCCGCCCAGGGGATTCTCTGCAGCAGATATCGACCGTTGAACCGTTGCCGTCTGTCGTTCGCCATAGGAACGGCATGAACGAATGGGATGCCACCTCGTACGCGGGCAAGGACACCATCCTGCGGGTCGTCAGGGACGAGGCCGAGCGGCTGTTCGCACTGGCCGAACCGGAGGAGGCACGGGAGGCGCCGACCGACCGCGTGCCCGGCATGGGCGAGCGGGGCAACGAGCAGGCCGTGGCGCTGCGCGGGATCCCGCAGAAGGAGCTGCTCGACTTCCGCGTCTCGGTGGGACCGGGCGGGATGACGTACCAGACGGGCGATCTGACCGGGATGCCGACCGTCATCGAGTTCGACGCGGGGAACATGGTGCTCGCGACGTTCGGGCGCAGCAACGCCGGCACGGTCAGGGGCGACCTGGCGATCGCCGACCGCTTCCTGAACCTGTTCTTCCGGATCTAGCGCTGACCTGCGGCTTTGTGGCCTGCTGGTGTGAGGGGCGGCAGGTCACTGAGCTGCGAGAACCTTGTTCATGATGTTGCATGGGCTTCCACGGGTTCATGTTGTCTGACGGCCCGCAGAAGGCCCGTGTCGGGTCGCAGATGAAGCCGTCGGTGTTCGGGGTGAGTTGTCGGATTCCGCTTCGTCTCGGATCTTGGTGCTGCACAATGCTTGCCATGACGGCTTTGCGGGCGCTGGCCGACGGGATGGATGCTCCGCCCCGCTGGCAGAGTCTCGGGGTGAAAGCGTGAGGTGGCGGCTGGCAGCCTCAACCGTTTGCGCGCTGGTCGCCGCAGTTCTGGCGGCCGCGCAGGTCCTCGCCGCAGATCGCTTCGGCATCAATCAGTGGACGACCGAAGGGGGCTCGTACGGGGAGTACATCGACTGGGACCACGCCGTGACCCGTTCCACGTGGTATCCGGTCGCTTCCACACTGGTCGCCTCCGCGATCGCGTACCGCGCTTTCCGGCGTGCGCCGTGGTCCTGGCTGTGGCTGCCGCCGGCGGCTTGGCTCGGCTCCTGTCTGATCGCTGCCCCGCTTCTGTACGGTCTCGCATCCGCGGCGCCGGAAGACGGCATCAACTCCAGCCCGTCTGAGGTGGCCCTGGCGACGGTCATCGGCGGCGCGATCGGCGTCGCCGCAGCGATGGCGGCGCTGCGGCATCGGGAGGTCGGGGTCGGCTTGGTGGCCTACACCCTGTGGGTCTCTCTCGTGGAATTCACCCGACCCTGGTGGTGGGACAGGCCGCCGGCCTTCGACCCCATGCTCTCGGAACGCGTGCTAAGCGGCGGTACTGGTGAGTGGGTGGTGAAGGCCACGTTCATGGAGGCCGGTGGGGTCACCGCCGGGTTGATCGGACCGGTCATGGTCAGCGGCATCGTCGCGGCATGGGGGACGGCGCAGCAGGGCCGATGGATGAGCGGTGCCCTCGCGGGCACGGCCGGCCCGCTTCTGCTCTGCTCCGTCTACTTCACGACCGATTCGGGCTTGGACAACCAGGACAGCATTCAGGACACTCTGTGGGTCTACTCCATCTTGGCGATGCTGATCGGGCTATGCGTCAGCACGATCACCGCCGCCATCGTCCAGATCGTCGCTAAACGGCAGCAGGCCGGTGCTGGTCAGCTCCGACGACCCAGATCCGGATCGTGAAGGGGATCCGGGTTGTGACGATTGCTCGGACCCCGCCTCCCCTTCCCCGACACGCGAGGCCGCACGATCGATGGCACGCCTTCCGAGCGCCTGGATTTCCGCGAGTTGGAGCTTCAGCGCGAAGCGCGTCGAGAACTCAGGAAGCGCCGGCACCCCGGTTCCTGGCGGCTACCACGCCCACATCGAGATCCAAGGGTGGTAACCGCATCTCTACGCAAGGTGCCTGTCTGCCTGATCAGCTAATCAGTCCAGTGATGCGATGAACGACAGGGTCAGCAGACCCACCAGGCCCCATGGCAATGCCGGGCAAGATGGCGGCGGCGTCTCTGCGGTGGAGGACTACGCCTCGATCCTGCCGAGCTCCGAGCAGCGGATGAGGAAGACCATCGACGCGGCCCTGCGGCGGCCCAGCGCTGCGGCAGACGGCCCACGGGGATCGGAAATGACCGTTGTACCAGTCAGATGCGGCATGTCGCCGGGACCTGTTCTTTTTCCGGATCTAGCGCCGACCTGCGGCTTTGTGACCTGTCAGGGTGAGGGCCGGCAGGTCACGCAAGGAGTACCGATGAAGGGTGACTCCCGGTGGAGCGGTGCGGATGAGGTCGTGCACCGTGAGCACTTGACGAGGGGTGGCCCATGATTGCGATGGTTTGTGCAGACCCCAGCCGCCACCCAGGGTGACCGCGGCGTGCTGGCCGGTCCGATCGCCGGCGCGCCATACCAGCACGGTTCCCGGGAGGTCGTCACGACCTCCTTCGGTGCAGTTGGCGGCCAGCCATGCTTCGAAGGGCTCCTGAAGCATCCAGGTCTCGGCGGCTTCCTGGACGCCGGCCGCGGCCATGACGGTGCCGAAGCAGTTTGCGCCGCTTCCGTTGGCGAAGGTTCCGCTGAGCGCTCTGGCGTGCGGCAGCGTGGAGGCGGCGGCACGCCAGACGTCAACCGGCACCGAGGTGCGCCGGCAGGGGAGGTGACCGTCGTCGAGGAGGATGCGCTCGAGGACGGCCTCGGCACGCGGTTCCACCAGAGCCGGCCACCAGACGAAGTGATGCCCATCAGCCTGCTCGCGCAGCACCTGGGCATCGATGACGTCCGCCCAACCGCTGATGGCGGGCACCGCTCCGCGCCCGTGTCTCAGCTGCGCTCGGACGAGCTCGGCACGCACAGGGCGCGGCAGCGCGTGAAAGGCAGGTCCGTCCAGCCATACGACGTCTGATCCTTTGGGGAGATTCCACACCTCGTAGGTGTCGCGCAGCTCGGCGGACAGAGCGCGTTGCGGGCGATCAGGCGTGAGCCCCAGCTCCACCACCTCGCCGGCGGTCAGGAAGAACGGCTGACAAGCGGGCGCCAGCCAGCGAGCCCAGCGTTGAACCAGCGAGCTCTCGACATCGATCCCTAAGACGTTCACGGTGACACGGTACGAGCTGAGCGCGGCGGCGCGGGGCTGCAAGCCCGTCCGAGGGTGGTGCGCGTGACCCTTACTGTGGGGGGATGACCGATCGGGAAGTGGCCGTTCTCATCGGCCTGCAGGCTTCCGGCAAATCCACCTTCTACCGGCGATGCCTGGCCTCTACCCATGAGCATGTGAGCAAGGACGATTTCCCCAACGCGCGGCACCGGCAGCGCCGCCAGCTCCGGTTGATCCGCGAGGCGCTGGAGGAGGACCGGAACGTGGCGGTCGACAACACCAATCCTTCGCCCGAGGAATGGCGGCCGTTGATCGTGACCGGGCGGGAGCACGGGGCGCGGGTGGTGGCCTACTGGTTCTCGCCGAACCTGACGGAATCCCTCCAGCGCAACGCGGAACGGCTCGGCCGGGCACGAGTGCCGGAGGTGGGCGTTTTCGCGACGCTCAGGCGTATGCGGCGGCCCCGGGTGGCCGACGGGTTCGATGAGGTCTCCGTGGTGGAATTCGACGGGCGCGGCGGCTTTGTCGTACGGAAGGAAGAGGGATGAAGGCCGACCGGCTGGAGGCGGGGATGCGGGCTCGGGAGTGGTTTCACTCGCTGAAACTGCTGCCCGGTGCGTGGGCGATCCTGCGGGTGGATGGGCGCGCCTTCTCCGGCTATACGGAACACCGCTTCGAGAAGCCTTTTGACCTGCGGTTCCGTGAGTTGATGGCAGTTGCGGCGCGGAGCCTGCTGGAGGAGTTCCAGGGGTGTTACGCCTATACGCAGAGCGATGAGATCTCCCTGGTGCTGCCTCCCTCCTTTGACCAGTTCGGGCGGGAGGCGGAAAAGCTGGTGTCGATCTCGGCGGGTGTGGCGTCGGCGGCCTTCACGCACGCGGCGGGCGAGCCGGTGCATTTCGACAGCCGGATCTGGCTGGGCACGACGGTGGAGGACGTCGTGGACTACATGTCGTGGCGGCAGGCCGACGCCGCCAGATGTGCACTGAACGGCTGGTGCTACTGGACGTTGCGCAAGGACGGCAGGACGGCGCGGCAGGCCGGCAGGCTGCTCGAGCACACCACGGTCGCCGACAAGAACGAACTGCTGTTCCAGCACGGCGTCAACTACAACGAGCTGCCTGCCTGGCAGCGCCGCGGCATCGGCTTGTGGTGGGAGACGTTCGACCATCAGGGGCACGACCCGGTCCGCGACGTGGACGTGGTCACCCAGCGGCGGCGGGTGCACGTGGAGTGGGAGCTGCCCATGAAGGTGGACTACCGGCGGCTCGTGGAGCGGCTGGTCACCGGCTGACCATCGTCCTGGCGGCTCAGCCCAGGTCGTGCTCCTTCGGCGAATGCCCGTCCGGGAGCAGGTGCTTGGCCACGCGAGCGGTGGATGTGCGCGGCAGGGCTCCCCGATCACCGCGCATTCGAGCACGTCGGGATGGGCTCGCAGGGTCTCCTCGACCTCCAGCGGCGAGAGGTTCTCGCCTCCGCGGCGGATGACCTCCTTCTTGCGGGCGACGAACGTGTAGGTGCCGTCGGGATTGGCCGTCACCAGATCGCCCGTGTGCAGCCAGCCGTCGCGGATCGTAGCCGACCACGGTCTCCAGGCCGAAACGGCGCTCGATCTCCAGCTGCCGTTCGCGGGCACGGGCGCCGAGCACACCGTGCCAGAACCGCACGGTGGCGTCCATGTCCGCGGTCACCAGGGCGAGATGGTGCACGCCGCGCCAGTGCACCGGGTCCGGAGTCGCGACCATGCGTCAACCGTACGCCTTTCAACTATCGCCGTTAAGTGAGGACTACCTGCCCACGTGCGGATGGACCTGCTCGAAGAACAGCCGGATCTGCTCGCGCACGTCCCCCTGCACCGGCCAGAACACGAACGAGTCGAATCCGAGCCGGTCGCGGTAGTCCCGCAGCGCGGTCACCCAGTGCCGGGCCGAGCCGTTGAGCAGCCGGTCGTTACGCTCCGGCACGCGGTCGGAGATCGTGCCCATCACGTTGAAGACCCGCCTGATGCGGCCCGGGTCGCGGCCGGCCGCCTGCGCCGCCTCGTCGATGCGGCGGTGCAGCTCAGGCACCTCGGCCAGGTCCAGGTAGGCGTTCGTGGGCAGCCAGCCGTCGGCGTGGCGGCCGGTCACGGCCAGCATTCTCGGCTTGAACGAGCCCACCCAGATCGGCACGTCCGGCTCGGGCGCGGGGCCGGCGTTGGCCTGCTTGAGCCGGAAGTACGTGCCGTCGTGATCGATGGACTCAGGTCCCCACAGCCGCCGGATCAGCGGGATGGCCTCGTCGAGCGCGCTGATGGCCTGGCCGATGCCGGGCCACGCACCGCCGAAGCCGGGCGTCAGCTCGTACGGGCCGCCGACGCCGAGCCCCAGCACGAACCGGCCGCCGCTGACGAACTGCAGCGTGGAGGCGCTCTTGGCCAGCATGGCCGGTGGCCGCAACGTCAGCGGGGCGACGTTCGGCGCCACCAGCACGCGCTCCGTCCGGCCCACCAGCAGCGCCAGCAAGGTGAAGGTTTCCAGTTCCGATGGGAGGTACGGGTGGTCCGACACCGTGACCAGGTCGGCGCCGAGTTCCTCGGCCAGCCGGGCCGACTCGACGAGCCGGCCGAAGTGCCGGGGCGAGGCCGGCAACGCCACGCCGTACAGGCTTCTTCGTTCGCTCATGGTTCTCACGGTAGGCAGACGGCCCGCGCCGGGCATGGGGCCGTGGCCGCGGTCGGCTTCGGCCCTTCGGTCTAGGACCGCGGGAGTATCGACAGCTGCTGTGGCGCAAGGATGAGCTCGGGCAGGCAGGGCTGGCGCTGCCCGACAGCGACACCGCGATCGTCCTGTCGAAAGGCCGGTACGTGACCGACGAGACCGGGGCCGTGACCGGGGTCAGCCCTTCACCGAGCCCGCGAAGTTGAACGAACCGGCCAGATACTTGTTGACCGCCACGTACAGGACCACCGCCGGGGCCGTGTAGAGGATGGAGAAGGCGGCCAGCTGGCCGTACGCGACCTGGCCGTACTCGGAGAAGAACGTGAAGACGGTGACCGCGGCCGGCTGCTTCTCCGGCGTGTCCAGCAGGACGAACGGGGCGAAGAAGTTGCCCCACTGCCCGACGAAGACGAAGATCGCCACCACGGCGATGCCGGGCGCCATCAGCGGGCCGACGACGGCCGTCAGGGAGCGCACCCAGCCGGCCCCGTCCACCCAGGCCGCCTCCTCCAGGTTCACCGGCACCCCGTCCATGAAGTTCTTCATCATCCAGATCGAGAACGGCAACGAGCTCGCCGTCAGGAACAACACCATCGCCGGGACCGAGCCGTAGAGGTTGAAGCGGAAGAACATCGCGTAGACCGGCACCAGGATCGCGGTCACCGGCAGTCCGGTGGTGAACAGCAGGGTCAGCATGAAATGGCGGCGGTAGCGCAGCTGGTAGCGCGACAGCGGATACGCCGCCAGACCCGACACCAGGACGGTCAGGATCGACGTCGAGCCCGAGATGACGATCGAGTTGATCAGCGGAAGGATGATCGTCTCCCAGGTCAGGACGGCTTCGAAGTTGTCCAGGGAGAAGGTGAGCGTGGGGGCCGCGGAGAGGGTGGCGTCCGGCTGGACGGAGGCGATCAGCACCCACAGGAACGGGCCCAGGAAGGCCAGGGTGATGATCAGCAGGGCCAGCCCCGCCGCGACCCTCGCGGCCAGCCGCGTCATGCGTCCTCCACCTTGATCAAACGCAGGTAGATCAGCGAGAACAACGCCCCGATCACCAGCATGACGAGGGCGATCGCGGAGCCGTAGCCGATCTCGAAGTAGCGGAACGCCTGCTCGTACATGTACAGCGGCGTCGTCTGGCTGGCCGTCCCCGGGCCGCCGCCGGTGAGGGCGTAGATGAGGCCGAAGCTGGCCAGGGTCTGCAGGGTGATCAGCATGAGGTTCGCCATGATGGAGCGGCGGATCAGGGGCAGGGTGATGTGCAGGAGGCGGCGGCCGGGCCCGGCGCCGTCCACCGCCGCGGCCTCCACCAGGTCGGCGGGCACCTCCGAGAGCGCCGCCGAGTACACCAGCATCGAGAACGCCGTGCCGCGCCAGATGTTGGCCAGGATGACCGCGACCATCGGCGCCGTGTAGAGCCATTCCTGCTGGATGCCGAGCACCGTGTTGAGCGTGCCCTCCTCGGCCAGGAACGAGAACCAGCACGCCGCCGCCACGACCTCCGGCACCACCCAGGCGGCGATCACGACGCCGTTGACCACGCTGCGGGTCACCCGGCCGCGGCCGCGCTGAAGGAGGGCGATGATCAGGCCCAGGGTGTTCTGGCCGATGACGGCCGAGCCGATGACGAAGACGAACGTCAGGAAGAACGAGTTGAGGAACGTCGGGTCGCCGAAGAGCTTGACGAAGTTGGCCACGCCCACGAATTGCGAGTTCACCGAGGCCGAGCCGGTGAGCGTCTCGTTGGTGAAGGCGATGTAGACGCTCCACAGGATGGGCCCGGCCAGGAACACGGCGAGGATGAGCAGGGCGGGGCCGAGGGGGAGGAGCCAGCGCAGGACCCCGCGCCGTGCCGGGCCGCGCTGGGGCGGGCTCGTCACGGGCGGGGACTGCGGCGCGGTGGCGACCGTCATCGGGCCAGGACCTTGTCGGGGCCTCCCACGGCGGCAGGCAGCCCCTTGACGTACGCGGCGGCCGCCTCCTCAGGGGTCTGCGCTCCGGTGGTGACCGCCTCCATGGCCTTCTGGATCTCGGTGGACACCTTCGGGTACTCCTCGAAGGCGGGCCGGTAGTGGGTGACCGAGGCCAGGTCGGTCCAGAACTTGATGCTGGGGTTGCCCTCGCTGTACTTCGGGTCGGCGGCCACGTCCTTGCGGGCGGTCAGGTCGCCGGTGCCGACCGAGTACACCGTCGAGTTCTCCTTGCTGGTGGCCACGGTGATGAAGTCGAACGCCTCCTGCTTGTTCTTCGCGTAGGCGCTCATCGCGATCACCCAGCCGCCCGACATGCTCACCGCGCCCGGCGGCTCGCCGTTCTGCGTCGGCATGGGCGTCCAGCCCATCTTCTCCGTCCACTCCGGCCACGGCTTCGTGCCGGTCGCCTTCCAGGCCGAGGAGGCCCAGGCGCCGTCCAGGGAGATGCCGAGCTTTGCGGTGGGGAACCACTCCAACGTGATCTTGTCCCCGAGCTTGGCGTTGTGCGCGTCGGCCTGCTTGGGGCCGAGCTCCTCGCGGTAGATGGTGTTGACGAAGGTCAGGGCGTCGGTGAAGTTCTTGCCGCCGGCCACCCACTTCTTCTGCGTCTCGTCGTAGAGGGTGCCGCCGGGGGTGCCGTACAGGAGCATCTCGAAGCCCTGCATGGTCGACGCCTCGCCGTGGATCTTCGTGGAGTACATGGCGAAGGGGACGACGCCGGGGACCTTCTGCTTGATCGTACGGGCCGCGGTCAGCACGTCGTTCCAGGTCTTCGGCTCCCACGGGACCGGCAGGCCGGCCTTGGTGAAGACGTCCTTCTGGTACCAGAGGCCGCGCGTGTCCGTGCTGATCGGAACGCCGTAGACCTTGCCGTCACCGCCCATGGCCGCCTGCTTGACCGAGTCGGGGAACTGGCTGCTCCAGTCGGGCCATTTGGCCAGGTAGTCGTCGAGCGGGGCCAGCTTGCCCGCCGCGACGTCCGCGTTGACCTGGAACGTGTCGTGGTAGTAGACGTCGGGCGCCGAGTCGGGGGAGCGGTTGAGCAGGGCCAGTTTGGTGTAGTACGCCTCGTTGGTGCCCTGGACGGCGGTCAGCTTGACCGTGACGCCGGGGTGGGTGGCTTCGTACTGCTTCTTCGCGCCGGTGAGCATCTTTTCCAGATGCGGCCACGTCGGCTCGACTCTGTAGAGGACTTCGAGTTCCTTGCTGCCGGAGGTGTCCTGCGCGGGGTCGGCGCCGCAGCCGGCGACGACTGCGAGCAGCAGGAGGGAACCGGCCAGCGGACGTTTCATCACGGCCTCCCCTTGTTGCCTTGGGTTGACGTGAAGGTAAATCTTTTTGATTTACTTAGTCAAGAGTTTGTGCTGACATGTTGACATGCAGCTGGGCACGAACCTGCCCAAGATCGGCAGCTACAACCGCGCCGTGGTGCTCGAGGCGATCCAGGCGTCCGACGGCATCAGCCGGGTGCAGATCGCCGCCCGCACCCGGCTCACCGCGCAGACCGTCTCCGTGATCGTGCGCAGGTTGCTGGAGGAGGGCCTGGTCGTCGAGGACGGCTCGGCGCCGTCCAGCGGTGGCAAGCCGAGGACGATCCTGCGCGTCGATCCGGGCGCCGGGTACGCGGTCGGCGTGCACTTCGATCCGAAGGAGATCTCGTGCGTGCTCGCCGACCTGGCGGGGCGGCCGGTGGCCCGCTCGCACCTGGCCGTGCGGCCGGGGCTCAAGCCGGAGGCGGTCATCCGGCAGATGGCCAGGGCGGCGCGGCGGATCCTGCGCGAGGCGGGGGTGCCGGACGGGAAGGTGCTGGGCGTGGGGCTGGCCTGCCCCGGCCCGCTGGACGCGGACGGCGTGATGGTGTCGCCGCCGCGGCTGCCGGGATGGGAGCAGGCGCCGATCAAGCAACTGCTGTGCGAGCACACGCGGTTCCCGGTGACCGTGGACAACGACGCGACCGCGGCGGCGATCGGGGAGCGGTGGGCCGGGATCGCGCGGACCACGCCCAGCTTCGCCTACCTGTATCTGGGGACCGGCATCGGCGGCGGGATCTTCCTGGACAACCAGGTGTATCGGGGGCGGTCGATGAACGCCGCCGAGTTCGGGCACATCACGGTCGAGCCGGACGGGCCCGCGTGCTATTGCGGCAATCGGGGCTGCGTGGAGGCGGTGTGCTGCCCGAGCGCCATCGAGGCGGCCATGGGCGGAAATATCTCCCATGACGTCATCTGCGCGGCGGCCGCCCGAGGGAACCCCGCGGCGCGGCAGGTGATCGAGCACGTGGCGCGCCGGCTCGCCGACGCCGCCGTGAGCGTGGTGAACATGCTGGACATCGACCTGCTCGTGCTCGGCGGGCCCGCGCTCAGGGAGGTGGGCGAGATCTACCGCGAGGTGATCGCGCGGGCCGTGGCGAGCCGGGCATTGGCCCGGCGGCTGCACGCGGTGCGCGTGGAGACCTCGCCGATCGCGGCCGACGCCGCCGCGATCGGCGCGGCCTCCCTGGTCTTCCACGCGACGTACGCGCCGCGGCTCGGGACTACCCTGCTGAGCGGCTGAAACGCAGGGTGACCAGCTCGAACGGGCGCAGCGTCAGGGACACCGCGTTCCCGTCACGGCGCGGCTCTCCCGGCAGCGGGCGTTCGAGCAGGTCGGTGGCCACCACGTCGGCGAACGGGAAGGCCGCCGTCAGCGTGGCGCGGGCGCGGCCGCCCCGGGACTCGTGGAACCGGACGACCACGTCGCCGCTCTCGTCGTCGGCCAGCTTGACCGCCGTCACCACGACCGCGTCGTCGTCCACCGTGACCAGCGGCTCCACCTCCGCGCCGCCCGGCACCAGGCGTTCGGGCAGGTTGACGAACCATCCCTCGCGGACCGCGTCGCCGATCGCCGCGCCGGGCACCAGCGCGTGCCGGAACGTGTGCACGCCCTGGTCGGTCTCCGGGTCGGGGAAACGCGGAGCCCGCAGCAGGGACACGCGGACGGTCGTCGCCGTGCCGTGCTCTTCGACCGTACGGGTGACGTCGTGGCCGTAGGTGGAGTCGTTGACCAGCGCGACTCCCCAGCCGGGCTCCTCCACGTGCACGAAGCGGTGGTTGCACGCCTCGAACTTGGCGGCCTCCCAGCTCGTGTTGGTGTGGGTAGGGCGGAACGTGTGGCCGTACTGGCTCTCGGAGGCGTAACGGTCGGCGTGCACGTCCAGCGGGAACGCCAGCTTCAGGAACTTCTCCGTCTCGTGCCAGTCGACCTCCGTGACGATGTCGAGCCGCCCGCCGGCCAGCGTGAGCAGCTGCGTCACGCGGGATCTGCCGAAGGAGCGCCGGACGCGGACCGTCTCGCCGTCCAGGCTCACCTCGTCGCAGTCCACCAGGTCGGTGACCGTGTTGCGGTAGAACTCGTCCACGTCCCACGCGTCCCACTTGTTGGGGAAGTCGGGGTGCAGCTGCAGCAGGTTGGCCGCCCGGCCGGGCGCGACCGTCTCCCGGCCGGCGGAGCGGTCGTAGGCCGACACGACCAGGCCCCGGCCGTCGATCTCCACCCTGAGCAGGTCGTTCTCCAGGACGTAGCCGCCCCCGTCGCGGACCCGGGCACGGGAGGCGTACGTGGGACTCGGGCGCCCGGCGCCGCCGGCCGGGACCCCGTGGCGGGCGTGCGGGGCGGCGTTGAACAGCAGCGTGCCGTCGCCCGGGCTCCCGGCCAGAATGCGCTGCGCGGAGTCGATGAGGGCGTTCAGCTCCCGGGCCACCTCCTCGTACGTCCTCCTCGCCTCCCGGTGCACCCACGCGATCGACGAGCCGGGCAGGATGTCGTGGAACTGGTGCAGCAGCACCGTCTTCCAGATCCGGTCGAGCTGCGCGTACGGGTACGGCGCCCCCGCCCGCACGGCCGCCGTCGTCGCCCACAGTTCGGCCTCCCGCAGCAGCATCTCGCTGCGCCGGTTGCCCTGCTTGGTCTTGGCCTGACTGGTGAGCGTGGCGCGGTGCAGCTCCAGGTAGAGCTCGCCGACCCAGACCGGCGGATGGGCGTACTCGGCCTCCGCCTTGGCGAAGAAATCGGCAGGCGTCTCCCACGTGACCGTGGGCGAGCCCTCCAGATCGCGCACCCGGGCGGCCTTGGCGACCATCTCGCGGGTCGTGCCGCCGCCTCCGTCACCCCAGCCGGTCGGCGCGAGCGAGTGCCGCGCCACGCCCTTGTCCTTGAAGTTGCGGGCCGCGTGCGCGAGCTCGCGGCCCTGCATCGAGCAGTTGTAGGTGTCCACCGGCGGGAAGTGCGTGAAGATCCGCGTCCCGTCGATGCCCTCCCACAGGAACGTGTGGTGCGGGAACGTGTTCGTCTGGCTCCACGAGATCTTCTGTGTGAGCAGCCGCTTCGACCCCGCCGCCTTGATGATCTGCGGCAGCCCGGCGGCGAAGCCGAACGTGTCCGGCAGCCACACCTCCTCGTTGTCGACGCCGAACTCGTCGATGAAGAAACGTTTGCCGTGCACGAACTGCCTGGCCATCGCCTCCGAGCCGGGCATGTTCGTGTCGGACTCCACCCACATGCCGCCGGACGGGACGAACCTGCCGGTGGCCACCGCCTTGGTCACCTTCGCCCACACCTCGGGCCGGTGCTCCTTGATCCACGCCCACTGCTGCGCCTGCGACATCGCGAACACGAAGTCGGGGTCGTCCTCCAGCAGGGCGGTCATGTTCGCGGCCGTGCGGGCCACCTTGCGCACGGTCTCGCGCAGCGGCCACAACCAGGCCGAGTCGATGTGCGCGTGCCCGACCGCGCTGATCCGGTGCGCCGACGGCACGGCCGGCGCCGACAGCACCTTGGCCAGCCGGTCGCGGGCGGCCTGCGCCGTGCCGTTGACGTCCTGCAGGTCGACCGCGTCGAGTGCGCGCTCCACGGCCCGCAGCAGCTCCCAGCGGCGGGCGGACTCGACCGGCAGCTCCGCCATCAGCTCGCCGGCGACCTCCAGGTCCAGCACGAGCTGCCACACCGTCTCGTCGAAGACGGCCAGGTCCATGCGGGCCAGCGTGTACAGGGGGTCGCTGCCGGCGGTCTCCTTGTCGCCCAGGTGGGTCGGCTGGAAGCGGGGGTGGCAGAGGATGACCGGATTGGAGGCGGCCTCGATGTGCAGGCGCACCTGCTCGCCGCCTTCGACCGGGGATCCGACGCGTACCCAGTGGTTGCGGGGATTGAGGCCCTTCACCGGGGAGCCGTCGGGGCGGTAGACGAGGCCCTCGCACTGGAAGCCCGGCATGGTCTCGTCGAAGCCCAGGTCGAGCAGGGCCTCCACGGTACGGCCCGCCCACTCGTGCGGCACCGTGCCGGCGACCGTGAACCAGCTCGTGCCCCAGGGCGCGCCCCACGCCGTGCCGGCCGCGATCGGCTCCGGCGTGGCCGCCAGCCCCTCCGCGACCGGCACCGGCTCGCCGGGCGCGTGCCAGACCGACACCTCCAGCGGCACGGACTCGGGGTACACGGCCGGACGGATGCGTTCGTCCAGCACGCGCTTCAGTCGGGCCTCGACCAGGGTGCGGTCGTCATGCATCAGGGGACCCCCAAGAAAGGTGACAAAGCAGCCTTTAGCACGGTAAACAACCCCGTCGGCTCGGGCAACGCCCTGCCTGGTCAGCGCCCTGGTTGCTTCGGCCCTGTCCGGGTTTGCTGGCGAGTTTACGACAAGTCGGGATCTAGCCACACCAGCCTCATGGACAACGGCTGATCAGGATGACTAGGAATTCGGTAGTCGTGCTTACCGAATCTCTGGAGGTCCTCCATGCCGCGTGGGTTGCAGCGAGCGGGGCGATGGCGGCGGAAGGCCGCGGTGGCGTGGGTCCTCGTCATGTGCGCTGGGTCGCTCTCGGCTCCAGGCGCGCACGCGTCGGCGGCTCCGCCTGTCACCTTCACGGCCACGGGCGATGAGATCACGCTGATCACCGGTGATCGGGTGCGGGTGCGCGCCGTGGACGGTGAGCGCAGCACGGTGACGGTCACCCCGGCGCCGCGCGCCGACGGCTCGGTGCCGTCGTTCCAGGTGCTGGAGGCGGACGGCGCGGTGAGCGTCATCCCCGACGACGTCGCCGCCCTGGTGCCGGAGCGGCTCGACAGCGCGTTGTTCAACGTGACAGAGCTGGCCGGGCAGGACTACGGCGCCGACATCCCGCTGATCCTGGACTACGCGGGGAACGCGACCAAGGCCGCGATCCCGGCCGTGAAGCACGTCCGGACGCTGGAGAGCATCGGCGGAGCCGCCGTGACGGTGGCCGCGGCGGACGCCTCCAAGCTGGGCGCCCAGCTCACCTCGCCGCGGGCGCGGGCCGCGGGACCGCTGGGCGGCGTGTCGAAGATCTGGCTGGACCGCAAGGTCGAGCCGGTGCTGGAGCAGAGCGTTCCGCAGATCGGCGCCCCCGTGGCGTGGGCCGCCGGGTACGACGGCGCGGGCACCACCGTGGCCGTGCTGGACACCGGCGTGGACGCCGAACACCCCGACCTCGCGGGCCGGGTCGCCGACCGGCGCGACTTCGCCGGCGGAGCCGTCACGGGCGACCCCCACGGCCACGGCACCCACGTCGCCGCCACGGTCGCCGGCGCGAAGGGCGTCGCGCCCGGCGCCCGGCTGGTCAGCGGCCGCGTGCTGGACGCCACCGGCCACGGCCTGTCGTCCTGGATCATCGACGGCATGGAGTGGGCGGCCGGCGAGCAGCGTGCCCAGGTCGTCAACATGAGCCTCGGCGCCCGCGAGCCGGGCGGCCCGCTCACCGACGCGCTCGCGCAGCTGACGAAGCAGCACGGCACCCTGTTCGTCGTGGCGGCCGGCAACGACGGTTGCGACCGGTGTGTGGGCACCCCGGGCGACGCCCCCGAGGCGCTGACGGTCGGCGCGGTGGACCGGGATGACCGGCTGGCCGGCTTCTCCAGCCGCGGCCCGGTCGCCGCCGACCAGGCCGTCAAGCCGGACGTCACCGCGCCCGGCGTGGAGATCACCGCGGCCAGGCCCGGTGGCGGCCACGTCGCGATGTCGGGCACCTCGATGGCGGCCCCGCACGCCGCGGGCGCGGCCGCGCTGCTGCGCCAGGCCCGCCCAGGGATCACGGGCGGCGAGCTGAAATCCCTGCTCATGGCCTCTGCCACGCCCGGCAACGACATTCCGGTGGACGCGCAGGGCTCGGGCCGCATCGACGTGGCCGCCGCGCTCAAGGGCTCGGTCGTGGCCTCGCTCGGCTCGGCCCACTTCGGCCGCCTCACGACGGGCGAGCGGAAGAGCATCACGGTGACTTACCGCAACCTCGGCCAGGAGCCTGCCGAGCTGGCCCTGACCAGCGGCCCGGCGTTCACGGTCGAGCCCTCGAAGCTCACCGTGCCGCCGTCGGCGACGGCCGAGGCCACGGTCACCTTCGCGGCCGGCGAGCCGGGCCCCCTGCGCCAGGAGCTGACGGCCGCCGTCGCGGGCGGGCAGCCTGTGCGCACCCTGCTGACGGGCGTCGTCGAGGACCGGCGCGTCGAGCTGCGGGTACGCGGCATCGCCAGGGACGGCCGCACCGCACGCGGCGGCTTCACCGTGCTCAACCTCGACGAGGGCACCCTGGTCGGCCGCGTGCTGCCCGGCAACCCGGCGCTACCGTGCACCGACCAGAAGTACGGCACCGGCACCTGCCTGCTGGTCAAGCCCGGCACCTACTCCGTGCTCGGCCACGTCTTCACCATGCCGGCCGGCCAGGACAGCACCGCACCCGGCAAGCCGCTCAACGAGAGCCTCCTCGGCGACCCGGAAATGGAGATCACCGAGGACACCGAGATCGTGCTGGACGCCCGCAAGGCCGTCGAGGTCGAGATCGACACCCCCGACCACAAGACCAAGCGGAACACCGGCGCGGCCGCCGCGCTCATGTGGTACCGCGCCGGCGAGCAAGGCGCCGTGCTGCGCGGCGGCACCACCATCTCGCCCGGCGCGCACATCGAGGAGCGGTTGTTCGTCCAGCCCACCAGGAAGGTCACCAAGGGCGTCTTCGCCGTCGCCACCCGCTGGCGGCTGAAAGCCCCAGAGATCGCCCTCACCGCCCCCGGGCTCGAACTGGACCCGCAATACGTGGACCCGGTCCAGTTCAGCGACTTCTCCACCGAATATCCGCGCCTGGACGGCACCCGGCTGCTCATGGCGGTGGACGCCGGGCGGGGCGGCGCCGAGCAGATCCAGACCCGCGACCTGCGCGGCAAGCTGGCCGTCATCCGCCGCACGGACGGCGTGCCGGTCTCCGCCCAGGCCAACGCGGCCGCGGCCGCCGGGGCCGCGATGGTGGCGGTCTACAGCGACCGGACCGGCGCCGACGTCACCACCGGCGGCAACAAGGTCAAGCTCGCCGTCCCGACCGTCCGGCTCACCCACGAGGAGGGCCTGGCGCTGGTCGACCGGCTGCGCCGCATGCCGGTGCCGGTCCTGGCCAAGGGCGTCGTGGCCAGCCCGTACGTGTACGACCTCGTCCTGCGCGAGAAGGGCCGGGTGCGCGACTCGCTCGCGTACGTGATCCGCGCCCGCTCGCTGGCCAGGATCGAGACCGGCTACCACAGCCAGCTCGCCGACGACGTGACCGTGAACGAGGCCAGGTTCGCCTTCGAGCCGTGGGACACCCTGTCGATCTCCACCAACCACCCCATGGCCCAGGTGCCGCGTACCCGGGTGGACTACGTCACCCCGGACCCCGAGGTGCGGTGGAGCTCGTCGGCGATCAGCCCGGAGCGGCCCTACAACAACATGTGGCCGCACCCGGACACGCCGCGCATCGCGGTGTCCTCACCCGACTTCCGCCCTTTCCAGGCGGGGGAGCGGGTGAGCCGCACGGTGTTCAAGCAGCCGCTGCTGCCCGGTGTCAACCCGCGCAACCCGCTGCGCCGGGAAGGCGACCGGTTGCGGATCTCGATGCAGGGCTTCGTGGACGCGGGCGGCAACTACGGTGAGGCGTACACCAGCTCGTACGAACGGGGCCTGAAGACCGACTTCCGGCTCTACCGGGACGACACGCTGCTGGTGCAGACGAACCACCTGCCCTCGGGCACGGCGGCGCTGCCGGCCGGGCGATCCGCGTACCGGATCGAGTTCGAGGTGGCCAACGAGGCCGAGTGGGCCAGGATGTCCACCCGGACCAAGAGCGTCTGGACGTTCGCCTCGGAACGGGCCGCGCAGACCACGGTGATCCCGCTGCTGCTGGCCACGTTCGACGCGCCGGTGGACCTGACGAACCGGGCCGCCTCCCGCCGGCTCGGCGTGCGGCTCCACCACCAGGAGGGCGCGGAGCCCAGCGCGATCAAGAGCGTCGCGCTGGAGGCGTCGTACGACGAGGGCGCCACCTGGAAGCCGGCCCGCCTGCGCGACAAGGGCGACCGGAGCTACGAGACGACGCTCGACCGGTCACCCTCAGGGTTCGTCTCGCTGCGGCTCACCGCCACCGACGTCGCGGGCAACACGCTGACGCAGGAGGTGATCCGCGCCTACGCCGTACGCTGAGGCGCGCTCGGGCGCCGCCGCCCGGGTGAGCCCTACCGGAAGCCGCGCTCCGAGCGGTCGGCGCGGAAGGCGTCCAGACGGGCGCCCGCCAGCTCGGGCAGCAGCATCACATCGCCGGATCGGCCGCTGACGAGCCGTTCGATCGTGTCGAAGTCGGCGTGGCCGTCGGGCGACCAGTGCGGGGGCTGTACCAGGAGGATCTTCACATGTCCGCCTCTGGCCGGCCCGGGATCGCGGCCAGCAGCTCCCGGGTGTAGTCGTCGGCCGGACGGTCGAAGATCTGGTCGGTCGTGCCGCTCTCCACGATCCGCCCGCCGCGCATCACGTGCACCGCATCGGAGATCATCCGCACCACGGCCAGGTCGTGGCTGATGAACAGGTAGCTCAGCCCGAGCTCCCGCTGCAGCTCGGCGAGCAGCTCCAGGATCTGCGCCTGGACGATCACATCGAGGGCCGAGACGGCCTCGTCGAGCACCACCAGCTCCGGCGACAGCGCCAGCGCCCGCGCGATGGCCACGCGCTGGCGCTGGCCGCCGGAGAGCTCGTGCGGCAGCCGATCGCTCAGCGAGGCCGGCAACGACACCTTCTCCAGCAGGTCGGCGGCGCTCTTGCGGCGTTCGGCCGCCGTGCCGACGCCGTGCACGCGCAGCGGCTCGGTGATCGACTTCTCCACGGTGTAGCGGGGGTCGAGCGAGGCGTACGGGTTCTGGAACACCGGCTGCACCCGCCGGCGGAACGCGAACAGCTCGCGCCGTCCGAGCCCGGCCAGGTCCGTGCCGTCGAAGCGGATGCTGCCCGCGGTGGCGTCGTCCAGGCCGAGCAGCAGGTTCGCGGTCGTCGACTTGCCGGAGCCCGACTCGCCCACGATCGACACGGTACGGCCCCGCGGGATGGTGAAGGAGACGGCGTCCACCGCGGTCAGCTCCTCACCCGTGCCCCTGATCGGGAACACCTTGCGCAGGCCGTCGACCACCACCAGGTCCTCCGCGGGCGTCTCGGGCCGGGCCACCCGCACCGACGACAGGCTCGGCACGGCCCGCAGCAGCCGCCTGGTGTAGTCGTGCTCCGGCTCGGCCAGGATCCGCGCCGCCGGCCCCGTCTCGACGATCTCGCCCTGGTACATGACGGCCACGACGTCGGCCCGCTCGGCCGCCAGCGCCAGATCATGCGTGATGAGGAACACGGCCGTGCCCATCTCGGCGGTGAGCTGCGCGAGCTGGTCGAGGATGCGCCGCTGCACGGTCACGTCCAGCGCCGAGGTCGGCTCGTCGGCGATGAGCAGCCGCGGCCGGCAGGCCAGCCCCATGGCGATGAGCGCCCGCTGCCGCATGCCGCCGGAGAACTCGTGCGGGTACTGCCCGATCCGCCGGGCCGGGTCGGGGATGCCGACCATGTCCAGGAGTTCCAGCACGCGGGCCCGCGCCGCCTTCCCGGCGGCGACGCCGTGCACCTCGAGGGCCTCGGCGATCTGGTCGCCGATGCGCATGAGCGGGTTGAGGTTGGACATGGGGTCCTGCGGGACCAGGCCGATGCCGGCGCCGCGGATCGCGGTCATCTCCCGCTCACTGGCCCTCGCCAGGTCGCGCCCCTCGAACACGACCCGGCCGGCGGTGATGCGGCCGTTGTCCGGCAGCAACCGGTTGACCGCTGCGGCCGTGGTGGACTTGCCGGACCCGGACTCGCCGACCACCGCGACGGTCTGGCCCGGCATGACCTCCATGGAGACGTTCTTGACGACGGTGACGTCCTGCTTGCGGGTGCGGAAGGCGACCGACAGGTCGCGGATCTCCAGGAGCGGGGTCATGCGGTCCTCGATCGTTGCGTGGTGGCCTGCAGCAGGCCGTGCCAGAGGTCCTCGGTCGGCGTCGGTACGCCCGCGACGAGCAGGCGGTTGCTCGCCACGACGAGGGCGACGTCCCGGCCGGGCACGAAGCCGATGGCGCAGCCGACGTAGCCGGGGTGGCCGAGCACGGTGACCGTCTCGTCCCCCAGGTCGAGGGCGTGGCGGCGGAAGCCGAGCGCCTGCTCGGGGTCCGGGCCCGGGGCGAAGAACTCCCGGGCGACCTCGGGCCGCCACAGCCGGTCGTGCTCCTCGTACCGGGACAGCGCGGTGCAGTATTTGAGCAGGTCGGGCACGGTCGAGAAGAGCCCGGCGTGCCCGGCGACCCCGTCGAGGGAGTGGTAGGCGTTGCCGTCGGCCACCTGGCCGAGCACGGGCTCGCGCCGCCACCGTGTGAAGTCGGAGCTGCGGTAGGGGACCGGGTACGGCCTTCCCGTGTCGAGCATGGTCATCTCGACCCGGTCGTCCAGGGCGCTCATGGCGACCTCGGTGCCCGTGGGGCGGGCGTACGTGGTTTGGGTGAGCCCCAGCGGCCTCGTGACCAGCTCGGCCACCGCCCGGTCCAGGCGCAGCCCGGTCGCGGCCGTGACGATCCGGCCGAGCAGGATGAAGCCGAGGTCGGAGTAGTGCCGCGCGCGGCCGGGCCGGTAACGCGGTGGTGGCAGCTGCGCCTGGATGTAGAGCGGCCACCACTCCCACAACCCGCCCCGGTGCAGGAGCAGGTCCCGCACCGTGATCGCCTCGTAGGACCGCGGCAGGTACGCGCTCAGCGGCGCGTCCAGGTCCACCAGCCGCTCCGACACCAGGCGCATGAGCGCCGTCGTGGTCGCCACGATCTTCGTGACCGAGGCCAGGTCGTGGTAGGTGTCCAAGGTCATGGGCGCCTCGCCCCAGCGCTCGCCGCCCTCCCAGCGCACGGTCCGGTGGCCGGAGCACTCGGTCAGGTCGAACCAGGGTGTGCGCGCGGCCATGATCAGGCCCGCGGGCGGGTCGACGGGCGGCCGGCTCACGCGGGCCTCCCGCGGCGTGGTGCGGTGCGGTGCGGGCTCATCGGGTCAGCACCAGGGAGCGCGGTGGCTCCGTCATGGGGGCGGGCAGGACGAGCGGGCCCGCGCCGGGCGTGAGCGTGCCGAGGATGCGGGCGGCGCTCGCGCCCGTCCCTCCGGGCACCGTGCCGGGCAGGCCGTGCGCGGTCAGCCAGCCGATCAGGGCGAACGCGATGGCCTCCTTGTCGTCGGCGGGCGCGCCGTACGCGTCGGACGGCGCCACCTCCACGCCGGGCAGGGCCGCGCGCAGCCCGCGCATGATGACGGGGTTGCGGCATCCGCCGCCCGAGACGACCAGGGCGCTGACGCCGGCGGCACGCACGTCGTCGGCGACGGTGCGCACGGTCAGCTCCGTCAGCGTCGCCACCAGATCCGCGTCGCCAACCGTGCCGCGCAGACCGGCCCTGGCCAGGGCCGTCTCCACGTACTCCAGGTGGAACAGCTCCTTGCCGGTGCTCTTCGGGGCGGGCAGCCGGTAGTAGGGCTCGTCGAGCAGGACCTCCAGCAGCCGGCTGTCGACGCGCCCCGACGCCGCGATCGCGCCGTCCTCGTCGAACCCCCGCTCGTTCAGCCTCCGGCTCGTCACCACCGCGTCGATCAGCGCGTTCGCCGGACCGATGTCGTAGGCGGACAACGCGCCCTCGCGCACGACGGTCATGTTGGCGATGCCGCCCAGGTTGAGCGCCGCGGCGCCGCCCGCGTGCCCGCCCAGCAGCAGCCCGTCCAGCACCGACACCAGCGGCGCCCCGTGCCCGCCCGCCGTGATGTCGCGGACGCGCACGTCCGACAGCACGGGAACACCGGTCCGCTCGGCGATCCACGCGGGCTGCCCGATCTGCAGCGTGCCCCGCGCGTGCGCCCCCTCCACCCAGTGGAACACCGTCTGACCGTGCGACACGATCAGATCGACGGGACCGCCCCGGGCGATCGCCTCGGCGGCGGCCGCGGCGAACCTCTGCCCGATGAGCGTGTCCAGCACGCACACCTCCGCCAGCGTCGTCGGCGCCGGAGGCAGCGCCGCGATCAGCCGCGCCCGCAGCTCCTCCGGGTACGGCGTGCTCGCCGTGTGCCCCACCCGGCCCTCCAGCACCTCGCCGGTACGCGAGAAGTCGACGACGGCCACGTCGATCCCGTCGTGCGACGTGCCGGAGATCATCCCCAGAACCCTCATGAGCGCCTTCCTCGGTTACGCGGGTCGAGAGTGTCGCGCAGGCCGTCGCCCAGCAGATTCAGCCCTACCACGAGCAGCACCACGACCACGCCCGGCGCGACCAGCGTCCACGGGGCCACGAACACCAGGCTGCGCGCCTCGAAGATCATCGACCCGAGCGACGGGGCGGGCGGCGGCGTGCCGAGCCCCAGGAAGCTCAGCGACGCCTCCGTCAGCACCGCCCACGACAGCGACAACGCCACCTGGACCACGATGATCGAGGTGATGTTCGGCAGCACGTGCCGCAGCATGATCTGCCAGCGGCTCTGACCGGTCGCGACCGCCGCCTTCACGTACTCGATCTCTCTGAGCGACAACACGGGGCCGCGGGTGACGCGGATGAAGATGGGCACGTACACGATGGCGATCGCCACGGCGATCGTGAACCAGTTGCGGTCCAGCACCGCCGCCAGCGACAGCGCGAGCAGCAGCGGCGGGAACGCGAACAACACGTTCGTCACCCCGCCGATCGCCCCGTCGGCCCAGCCGCGGTAGAAGCCCGACACGAGCCCGCCGAGCGTGCCGATCACGGTCGCGAACGCCACCGCCACGACCGCGATGAGCGCCGAGTTGCCCACCCCGGCCGCCACCCGCGAGAACACGTCCCTGCCGAACTGGTCGGTGCCGAACAGATGCCCGCCCGACGGCGGCTGGAACCGCGCCGGCGGGTTCTGCGCGATCGGGTCGTACGGCAGCAGCCCGAAGTACGCCAGCGCCGCCACCCCGGCCAGTATCACGAGGACGACCGAGCCCGCCAGCGCGGCGGGACTCCTGCGCAAGGCCGTCACGACGCCCTCACCCGCGGGTCGATGATCCGGTAGAGCACGTCGGTCAGCAGATTGACCAGCACGAACGCCAGCGCGATCACCAGCACCGTGCTCTGCACCACCGCGTACTCCTTCTGCTGGATGCCCAGCAGCACCTGCCGCCCGATGCCCGGCACGGAGAAGATCTGCTCGACCACGACCGCGCCGCCGAGCAGGTAGCCGAACTGCAGCCCGGTCATCGTCACGATCGGCACCAGCGCGTTCCCGAGCACGTGCCTGACCTGCAGCCGCCGCTCCGGCACGCCCTTGGCGCGGGCGGTGCGCACGAAGTCGTGCGAGCGCACCTCCAGCACCGCCGCCCGCGTGGTGCGCAGGATCGGCGCCGCGATCCCGAAGCCGAGCACGAGCGCGGGCAGCACCATCTGCTGCAGGTTGAGCAGCGGATCCTCCAGCAGCGTCGCGAAGCCCTGTCCGTTGGGGTTGAACCGGAACGACGCCGCGAAGATCGACAGCAGCGTGGTGGCCAGCAGGAACGCCGGGATCGACAGGCCCGCCAGGCTCACCGCCTGCCCGACGGCGTCGCGCGGGGCGCCGGCCTTCGACGCCGACACCATGCCGAGCGGCACCCCGATCAGCAGCGCCAGCACGATTGACAGCACCGCCAGCTCGAACGTCACCGGCAGCGACTGCAACGTCAGGTCGAGCACGCTCTGCTGGTTACGTGCCGAGTAGCCGAAGTTCCCCGTGAGCATGTTGCCCAGCCACGAGAAGAACTGCGTGACCAGCGGCTGGTCGAGCCCGTAGTAACGCTCGAGCGCCGCCCGCTGGGCGGGGGTGAGCGCCGCGGCCTCGGTGCCGAGCCCTGCCGTGATCTGGTCGCCGGGGATCGCCCGGAGCATGACGAACACGAACACGGCCACCCCGAAGAGAGTGCCGAGCGTGCCCGCCACCCGCCGGACGACGCGGTTGCGCAGGAGAGCACGCATCAGGATGCGGACGTGGTGCGCAGGTACTGCAGCGAGCCGTTGGCCATCGGCGTGAAGCCCTGCACGCCCGCGGTCGTGGCGGTGTAGGTGTAACCGGAGAACAGCCAGATCCAGGCCGCGTTCTCCTCCAGGTGGGCGGCGACCCGGTCGTAGATCGCCTTGCGGGCGGCCTGGTCGGTGGTGGCCTTGCCCTCGGCGAAGAGCTTGTCGAGCTCGGGGGAGCTGTAGCCGGCGACCTTGTTGAGGTTGCCCTTGCTGGTGAAGTAGCGGCCGTAGGAGCCGTCGGGGTCGGGGCGGCCGCCGTTCAGCGCGACGGCGGCGTCGAAGTCGGCGGCCACCCACCGGTCCACGAACGCGCCCGACTCCAGCACCTCCAGCTCAAGGTTGATCTTGGCCTCGGCGAGCTGGGCCTTGAGGTTCTGGGCCTCGTTGACGGAGGTCGCGTACTCGCCCTGGGAGACGATGGTCTTGACGGTCACCCCGCCGGACTTGCCGGCCTTGCTCAGGTATTCGGCGGCCTTGGTGAGGTCGCGGTTGGGGCAGGGGCGCTTGTTCGGGTCCGACTTGAACGCGGTGGCCGTGATCGGACCCGTCACCTCGCCCTCGCCGAGCGCGGCCGTGCTGAGCACCTGCTGCCGGTCGATCGCGCACTGGATGGCCAGGCGCACGTTGACGTCCTTCAGGTCGCCGTTGCGCGCGTTGAGCTGCAGCACGTGGTAGTTGAGCTGCGGCGTCTTGGTGACCGTGATCGTGCCGCCGCCCTCGGCGGTCTGCGCCACCAGTGGGTCGTTGAAGACCGCCAGCTGCACGTTGCCCGACTGCATGGCCGAGACGATGGACGACTCGTCGGGGATGACCCGGAACTCGACCGTGGGAACCTTCGGCTTCTCGCCACCCCAGTACTTGTCGTTCCTGGCCAGGGTGATCGACTGGCTGGGCACGCGCTTGCTCAACGTGAACGGCCCGGTGCCGTTGGGGGCGGTGTTGAGCTTCTCCTCGGTGTCGTCGGAGGAGAGCATCGCCATGTTGACCGTGGCCAGGTTGGCGGGCAGCGCGGCGTCGGGGCCCGTCAGGTTCAGCACCACCGTGGCCGGGTCGGGCGCCTCGACCGACGTCACCGATGACAGCGACGCCCTGGCCACCGCCGCCGTGGCCTCATCCATGATCTTGTCGAGGGACGACTTGACGTCCTTGGAGTCGAACGTGCTGCCGTCGGCGAAGGTGACGCCCTGGCGGAGCTTGAGCGTGAGCGTCTTGCCGTCCTCGGCGGTCTCCCACGACTCCGCCAGCCCGGGCACCACGTTGAGGTCCTTGTCGAACTCCGTGAGCGTTCCGTACAGGTTCTGCAGCACGTTGACGGCCTGGAACTGGGTGGCCTTCCACGGGAAGAGCGTGTCCGGGTCTGACGTGACCCCGACCACGAGCCCCTTGGCGGCGGCCGTGCCGGTGCCGGTGGCGGGCCCGGAGGAGGACGAGCAGCTGGTGAGGGCGATGGACAGCGCCGCCGTGAGGGCGACTGCGGAGAACGCGCCACGGGGCATGTGGCCTCCTCGGGGCAGTAGGTCATAAAATTACGCAGACCTTACCACCAGGGTATTTTCTTTTCTTTCGTTGGGTGGATGACCATGGCCGAGGACGACGGCAGCTTGTTGATCCGTATCCGCGCGGCCATGCCCGCCCTGCGGCCGTCCGAACGGCGCATCGCGGAGGCGTTCGTCGCGGCGCCGGCCGCGGCGGCGAACCTGTCCATCGCCGACCTGGCCGCCCGCTGCGGCACCTCCACCACCTCGGTGGTGCGCTTCTACCGGCGCATGGGGTACGCCCGGTACAAGGATTTCAGGATCGACCTGACGAGGGCGGTGGCCAGGGAGGAACTCGCCACGTCGAGCCTGCCGGAGGCATCCGGCGACATCGACCGCCACGACAGTCTGGAGGGCATCGTCTCCAAGGTGGCGATGAACGAGACGCTGTCCATCGCCGACACCGCCCGCTCGCTGGACATGGCGGCCTTGGCCGAGGCGGTGGCGCTGCTGGGGGCGGCCCGCAGGATCGACACCTTCGGCGTGGGCGCGAGCGCGCTCGTCGGGCTCGACCTGCAGCAGAAGTTGTCCAGGATCGGGCGTACCGCGATCAACTGGCACGACGCGCATGCGGCCTGGACGTCGGCGGCCACGCTGGACGGGACGTGCGTGGCGGTGGCGGTCTCGCACTCCGGCGCCACGGTGGACACCGTCGAGTTCCTCTCGATCGCCCGAGGGTCCGGGGCCGCGACCGTCGCGATCACGAACTTCCGCGACTCGCCGCTGGCCGGGGCGGCCGACGTGACGCTCACGACGGCCGCGCGGGAGACCAAGTTCCGCTCCGGTGCGCTGGGCAGTCGCATCGCGCAGCTCATGGTGGTGGACTGCCTGTTCACGGGGGTCGCGCAGGCCTCCTACGACGAGTCGATGGAGGCGCTGCGCGCCACGTACGCGGTCGTGCACGGCCGCGTGGTCAAACGGGCCTAGGCGCCGTGCTGCACCGTCTCGCAGTCGACGTTGACCGTGTCGCCAAACCGGTCGGCGAGGGCCAGATCGCCGGTGCCCTCGCCGCAGCTCACGGAGTTCTCCTGCGCCTGGTCCTGGACGTTGACGACGTCGTCGCCGCCACCGGCCGAGACGGTGTCACGCCCGTTCCCCGCGGTGATCTTGTTGCGCCCGCCGTCGCCGGACAACCGGTCGCCGAAGGAGCTGCCGATGAGGTTCTCGACCTGGATGTTGTCCTTGTCGGCCGGTCGGACGCCGTCGCTGTCACGGCCGTCGTTGGCGGCGGAGTCCAGGCTCACGTGCACGCCCGTGTTGCCCGTCGGCCCGGTGGCCGGGACCCCGGCGTAGGTCGCGGTGTCCTCGCCGTCACCACCGACGTACATGATCTCGGTGTTCGAGGCGCCGGGGCCCACGCTGCGGCTGGGGCGGAAGGTGTCGTTCTGGCCGTCGCCCTCGACGGTGCCCTTCAACGGCACGAGGGTGGTGAAGGCGTCGGCGCCGGCGCCCAGCCGGGCGGCGATCCTGCTGATGCCGACCGAGCAGCGCACCGTCTTGGAGTCGTTCGGGGCCGAGGCACAACCGGGTCCTGGGGTGATGGTCACCGAGTCGTTCACCCGTAACACGTTGGTGCCGGACTCGAGGGTGATCAGCACATTGTTGGCGTCGGCCGAGCCTGTGTAGACGAGCTGCAGGAAGCCGCCGGTGACGACGCGGACCGAGGCGCTCGAGGTCCCGGCGGCCGCGTGGCTCGTGCCGGGGAGCGCGGCGAGCGCCCCGACCATGAGGCCACTGAGTAGAGAAAAGTGCATCGCTTGCTTGAGCGTGCGCATGGCTCCTCCTATGGAGTCGATGGTGTTGGACGGGCACCATCATGCGGCCGGAACATTGTTCTGCTCTGCGTCTTTCTGCACGCTTGATCTGTGTTCCCTGCAACAGGTTCACAGGCCGGATTCACCTGGGGTTCACTGGCTGTCTCTACCTTTTAGCCCCATGAGCTGGAAGTACCGGGCCAACGCGACGCTTGAGGGCCTGACGGGATACACCTTGACGCGACGGCTGCACAAGGAGCCGCCGAAGCCGCCACCGAAGCCCCCGCTGGAGCTGCAGCGGCTCCCCGGCGACACGGTGCGGCCACCCGTCGACCCGGCGCACGACCGGCTGCTGCGCGAGCCGGTCTTCCTGTTGTCGTCCGTGCGGTCGGGCTCCACGCTGCTGCGGGTCATGCTCAACAGCCATTCGCAGGTGCACTCCCCGATCGAGACGCACTTCAGGCGGATCACCGTGGGCCTCGGCACCGACCCGGTACGGCAGGCCATGGAGGCTCTCGGCCACACCCACAGCGACATCGAGCACATCGTCTGGGACCGCATGCTCCACCGGGAGCTGACCCGCAGCGGCAAGCCGATCCTGGTGGAGAAGACGCCGAGCAACGTGTTCGTCTGGAAGCGCCTGGCCACGTGCTGGCCGGACGCGCGGTTCGTCTTCCTGCTGCGCCACCCGGCGTCCATCGTGCAGTCCTGGCACGAGGCCGACCCGGAGAAGCGGCCCATGGAGGAGGCCGTGCCGCGCACGCTGAGCTACATGACGTACCTGGAGGAGGCCCGCACCCATCTGGACGGGCTGACCATGCGCTACGAGGACCTGGTCGCCGGCCCGGAGGCCGCGCTGCGGCGGCTCTGCCTGTTCCTCGGCGTCGAGTGGGAGCCCGGCATGCTCTCCTACGGCAACAAGGACCACGGCGGGTTCGTCAAGGGCATCGGCGACTGGCGGGACAAGATCCGCACCGGCACCGTCGTCGCCGGCCGGCCGCTGCCTACGCCGGATGAGGTGCCCGAGGCGCTGCACGACATCTGCCGGAAGTGGGAGTACCTGCCCTGACCAGAACCCGTCTGCACAGTAACGGTTGCAGGTCTGTGACAGAGTTTCGTCCGCTATTTGCCCGCCGTTCGCCGCGCGCTCCGATATGGTGCCCGTCGTGATCAACGGGCCCTCGCGCCGCGCTTTAATCGCCGGAACCTTCGCCAGTCTCGCCGTGCCTTCCGCCGCTTCGGCCACCGCCGAACCCGGCGGCCTGCCGTCGCGTCCCAACGTCGTCGTCATCCTGGCCGACGACCTGGGGTGGGGCGAGATCGGCGTGCAGGGCCAGCGCCTGATCAGCACGCCGAACCTGGACCGGATGGCGGCCGAGGGCGTGCGGTTCGAGGCCGCGTACTCGGGGGCGCCGCTCTGCGCCCCCTCGCGCTGCGCCCTGCTCACCGGGCTGCACGCCGGGCACGGCACGGTACGCGAGAACCCCGAGGGCGGGGCACAGCACTCGCTCACCGACGCCGACGTGACCTTCGCCGAGCTGCTGCAGCTGTCCGGTTACCGGACGGCCTGCATCGGCAAGTGGGGCTTCGGGCCAGAGCTGCCGGGCCAGGTCTCGCACCCGAACATGCGCGGCTTCGACGAGTTCTTCGGCTACATCGGCCACCGCCACGCCCACCAGTACTTCCCCAAGTACCTGTGGCGCAACGGGGCCAAGGTGCAGCTCGACGGCAAGTCGTACGCGCCGCACCTGTTCCGCGAGCGGGCCGTCGACTTCATCCGGCAGAGCGGCGACGACCCGTTCCTTCTCTACTTCGCCACCAACCTGCCGCACTCGCCGAGCGTGCTCCCCGGCGACGCGGGCCCGTACGAGGACAGGACGTGGAGCGGTCCCAACCGCCGCCACGCCGCGCAGGTGGCCAGGCTCGACACCGACGTCGCCGCGCTGCTGCGCGCGTTACGCGACGCGGGCGTGGCCGAGCGCACGCTCGTGTTGTTCACCAGCGACAACGGCCCGCACCGGGAGAAGGGCGTGACCCCCGCGCTGTTCAACTCCAACGGACCGTTCCGCGGCGACAAACGCGAGGTGTACGAGGGCGGCATCCGCGTGCCGCTGATCGCCTGGTCGCCGCGGCTGCGGCCGCGCGTGGTCAAGCAGCCGGTGGCGTCCTGGGACGTGCTGCCGACGCTGGCGGACCTGGCCGAGGTGCCGGTGCCGGCGAACCTCGACGGGCTGTCCTTCCGCGGCCTGCTCACCGGCGCGGGCGCGCCCAAGCACAAGCATCTGGTGTGGAACCGGCCGCGCAAGGCCCAAGCCATCCGCCGCGGCCGGTGGAAGGCCGTCCGGCTCGCCCCGAACATCGACGGCGCCGGGCCCGAGGGCCGGATCGAGCTGTACGACCTGGCCGCCGACCCGGGGGAGCGGCTCGACCTGGCCGCGGCCCGGCCCGACCTGACCGACGAACTGATGGTCGCGCTGGACGAGTCGATCGGGCCCGACCCGCGCATCCCGTACGGACTGAAGACGGAGACCACCGGCAGCGAGATCGTCGTGACCCTGCACAACGGATCCACCGTGCCGTGGAACGAGATCAAG
The DNA here is from genome assembly GCF_004011505.1 of Nonomuraea polychroma. Lineage (NCBI taxonomy): Bacteria > Bacillati > Actinomycetota > Actinomycetes > Streptosporangiales > Streptosporangiaceae > Nonomuraea > Nonomuraea polychroma. The sequence goes on along the minus strand of NZ_SAUN01000001.1, from coordinate 5,329,184 downwards.
CTGGGGCTCGACGGGCCACGCAAGAGTCGCGCCCACACGGTGGCGCGGCTGGACCCGGGGATGGCGATCGCGGTCGGCTTCCAGCTGCCCGCCGGGAGCAGGGGCCGCGTCGTCGCCCTCGCCGACTTCGAGGCCGCCGGCCGGTCACAGCACTTCCGCAAGGTGCACCGCAGAAACCCGTTCCCGGCCGACCCCGTCGCCCCCTGACCGGTGGGTGGTCAGGGAAGGCAGCCGACGTGCGCGAGTGCCTGCTTCAGCAGCACCCCCTGCCCGCCGGCCATCTCTTGCTGCACCATCGGGGACGCCGCCTCCTCGGGCGTGAACCACACGAGGTCCAGCGCGTCCTGCCGGGGCCGGCAGTCGCCCGCGACGGGGACGATGTAGGCCAGGGACACGGCGTGCTGGCGCGGATCGTGGTACGGCGTGACGCCCGGCGTCGGGAAGTATTCGGCGACGGTGAAGGGCTGCGGGGACGCCGGGATGTGCGGGAGCGCCACCGGGCCGAGGTCCTTCTCCAGGTGGCGCAGCAGCGCGTCGCGGATCCTCTCGTAGTACAGCACCCGTCCCGAGACGAGCGCCCGGCTGACCGTTCCGTCCGACGCGATGCGCAGCAGCAGGCCGACGCGGGTGACCACGCCGGTGTCGTCGACGCGCACCGGCACCGCGTCGACGTAGAGAATCGGCAGCTGGCCGCGGACGGACTCGAGCTCTTCCGGGGACAGCCAGCTAGGCGTCGTTTCGGTCTTTTCGGTCATTGGCTGATCGTACGTCCCCCCGCCCTACTGGCGTACCGGGACCGGCTCCGGAAGGGCACGACCGGCCAGCCACGACGCCGCGCAGATGACCATCACGAAGCCCACGAAGGGCAGGTACTCGACGATCTTACGCTTCATTGGAGATCACGCTCCGCTCTCGCTCTCGCCAGCCGCCTGCGTTGCGGCTGGATCGTGTACTTCGGGTCGTTCGCCGACCCCATTCCTGCGTGGAAGATCCCGAACCGGGTGCACGCCGACCCCGCCAGCAGAGCCGCGCCCGCCGCGGCGGCCGCGATCCTGCTGCGCCGGCCGAAGGCGAGCCCGGCCAGCGCGCCGCCCAGCGACAGCGCCTCGCCCGCGCGCAGCAGCCTGCTGTGCTTGAGAGGCTCGGCCAGCGGCCCGAGCCGCCGCTCCATCCTGAGGGCGGCGGCGCACTCCGCCGCCGCGCCCAGCAGCGCCACCCGCCGGGCCGGGCCCGCTTCGGCCGTGGGCGCGGCCAGCATGCCGAGCCCGCCCGCCGCCGCGGCGGCCGATCCGGCGAACAGGAACGGCATCTCCTGGTAACTCTCGTGCCAGGCGGGTACGGCGGTGTTGCAGATCAGCGCGGCGGTGTAGGTGGCCACCGCGGACCCGGTCAGCGCGGCTCCGATCGTGGCCGTCCGGCCGAGCCTGGGGAGGCGCCCCGTCAGGGCGGTGGCCGCCGCGCAGCCGGCCGGCGGGCCGTACGCGGTCAGCAGCCAGGTGCCGACGCTCATCGGCGAGGTCACCTTGAACACCCGCAGCATGTTGAGGAAGCGCCCGGGCCGGCCGAGGTCGTGGATCAGCGAGTACAAGGACCCGCCGAGTGCGCACAGCGCTCCGGTCTTGGCAGCCCTGGCCAGGTGCGGGCGGCCGGTCAGGTCGGCGGCGGCCGCCAGTGCGGAGGAGGCGCCGGCCAGGCCGCCGAGGAACAGGTAGCCGGCGATGTCGGGCGCCTGCCACGTCGGCTCGTTCAGCACCGGTCGGCCGTAGTAGGAGGTCGGTTCGGGCCGCGCCGTCTCGGGGCGCAGCGGCCTCGGGCCCGCGGACCCGGGCGTGGCCTCGCGCTCCGTCCGCACCTCGGCCGATCCGTCCATCCGCACGTCGGTCTGACTCATGCTCTCCTCCGCCCTGGATCGGCCGTGGCGTCCTTCGCCGCCGTGGGCCCGCTCATGCTTTCCTCCGCCGCCGGGTCGCCGGACCCGCCCATCGCCGCAGCGCCACCGTCGTGCCCGGGCGCCGGAGCCAGGCCGCCGCGGCCACCCCGGCCAGCAGGGCGAGGGCGGCGGTGGCGGTGTGGCGCCACATCGACGGCAGGTCCCTCGTGGTCACCACCGGGTCGGGCGGCAGGCCGTAGACCTCGGGCTCGTCGAGCAGCAGGAAGAACGCGCCCATGCCGCCCACGCCGTCACCGGTGTCGTGCCCGTACAGCTGGGCCGACGTGACCCCGGCCGCGCGCACCTGCTCCAGCCGCCGCTCCGCCCGCTCCCGCAACTCCTCCAGGTCGCCGAACTGGATCGAGTCCGTGGGGCAGGTCTTGGCGCAGGCCGGCTCCTCCCCGGCCCCGAGCCGGTCGTAGCACATGGTGCACTTGGCGGCCGTGCCGCCATGCTCGCGCTCCCGTTTGCCGATCACCCCGAACGGGCAGGCGGGCACGCAGTAGCCGCACCCGTTGCACACGTCCTCCTGCACCACCACCGTCCCGTACTCGGTGCGGAACAACGACCCCGTCGGGCACACATCCAGGCAGGCGGCGTGCGTGCAGTGCTTGCACACGTCGGAGGCCATCAGCCAGCGGAAGTCCTGGCCGTCCAGCCCGGGCTCCTGGTGGCCGAGCGGCCGCCGCTGCTCGATGAACGCCACGTGCCGCCAGGTGTCCGCGCCCAAGCTCACGGTGTTGTCGTAGGACATGCCGGTGAAGGTCAGGCCGTCGTCGGGGACGGCGTTCCACTCCTTGCACGCCACCTCGCACGCCTTGCACCCGATGCAGACGCTGGTGTCGGTGAAGAACCCCACTCGCCCGGCGCCGATCGCCTCGTCCAGGTCGAAGGCCATGGCTCAGGCCTCCATTCCGGTGTCGGCGGTCACGCCGGCTCGCCGCCGGTATTCCATGACGAGCTCGGGCAGCGCCGCGCCGCGTGGCCGCCGCCCCGGCCGGATGTCCGCCGACAGCGCCTTGACCTCCTGAATGTGGGAGTTGGGATCAAGGGAGATCGACGACAGCTCGTTGGCCGCGTCGCCCCTGGCCAGGCCGTTCGGCCCGAAGTGGAACGGCAGCCCGATCTGGTGGAGCGTGCGCCCGTTCAGGTGCAGCGGAGGGATCCGGTCGGTCACCAGCACCCTGGCCTCGATGGCGTTGCGTGCCGTGACGATCGTGGCCCAGTCGCCGTGCACCAGACCGCGTTCGGCGGCCAGCTCGGGGGAGATCTCGCAGAACATCTCCGGCTGAAGCTCGGCCAGGTACGGCGTGTGCCGGCTCATGCCGCCCGCGGTGAAGTGCTCGGTCAGCCGGTACGTCGTGACCACGTACGGGAAGACCGACGCCCCCGCCTCGTCCCCGCTCGGGTGATACCGGTTGTCCTCGTGCGGGTAGAGCCTGCGGGCCGGGTTGCGCTGGTGCCCGTACAGCGGGTTGGCCACCGGCGAGTCCTGCGGCTCGTAATGCGCCGGCAGCGGCCCGTCCACCACCCCGGTGGGCGTGAACAGCCACCCCTTGCCGTCGGCCTGCATGATGAACGGGTCGATGCCGGACAGCGCCGCCACACCCTGCGCACCCGGCGGCGGCCGGTAGTCCGGGCTCTTGTCCACCTCGAAGTCGGGCACGTCATAGCCGGTCCACCGGCTCCCGTCCCACCACACGAGTTTCTTGCGCTCGCTCCACGGGCTGCCGTCCGGCCTGGCCGAGGCCCGGTTGTAGAGGATGCGCCGGTTGGCCGGCCACGCCCACGCCCATTCGGCGGCGATCCAGTCCTGCTCGGCGCCCGGTCTGCGGCGGGCGGCCTGGTTGACGCCGTCGGCGCGCACGCCGCAGTAGATCCAGCAGCCGCACGCGGTGGAGCCGTCGTCCCGCAGCTCGGCGTAGCCGGACAGCGGCCGTCCCTGCGCGTCCCAGCCGTTGATCTCGGCCTGCACCGCCTCCGCGTCCGGCTCGGCCGTCGCGCCCGCGACCGGGTAGTCCCAGGTGAGGTCGAGCACAGGCCGGTCCATCGGGTCGAGCGAGTCGGCCAGCTTCTCCCGGATGATCCGCCCGAGGTGGTACATGAACCACAGGTCGCTGCGGGCGTCCCCCTCGGGCTCGACGGCCTGGTGGTGCCACTGCAGCAGCCGGTTGGTGTTGGTGAAGCTGCCGCTCTTCTCGGTGTGCGTGGCGGCGGGCAGGAAGAACACCTCGGTGCCGATGTCCTCGGTACGCAGCTCGCCCGTCTCGATCTCCGGCCCGTCCTTCCACCACGTGGCACTCTCGATCATGGTGAGGTCGCGTACCACCAGCCAGTCCAGCTTCGCCATCCCGAGGCGCTGCATCCTGGCGTTGGCCGACCCGACCGCCGGGTTCTCGCCGAGCAGGATGTAGCCCTTACAGGTGCCGTCCAGCTGCGCCAGCACCGTGTCGTACGTGCTGTGCGACCCCGTCAGCCGCGGCAGGTAGCCGAAGGCGAAGTCGTTGTCCGGCCGCGCCGCCTCGCCCCACCACGCCTTGAGCAGGCTCACCAGATAGGCGGGCATGTTGGCCCAGAATCCCTTGGGCGGGGAGTCGGCGTGCAGGAAGTCGCGCAGCCGCTCGTGCTCGTGCGCGTACGGCATCGGGATGTAGCCCGGCAGCAGGTTGAACAACGTCGGGATGTCGCTGGAGCCCTGGATGCTGGCGTGCCCGCGCAGCGCCTGGATGCCGCCGCCCGGCCGGCCGATGTTGCCCAGCAGCAGCTGCAGGATGCTCGCCGCGCGGATGAACTGCGAGCCGTCGCTGTGCTGCGTCCAGCCCACCGCGTACACGAACTCGGCCGTCTTGTCGGGGCCGGAGTTCTCCGTCAGGTGCCGGCACACCTCCTCGAACAGCCGGCGCGGCACCCCGCAGGTCTGCTCCACCATCTCCGGGGTGTAGCGGGCGAAGTGGCGGCGCAGGACTTGCAGGACGCAGCGCGGGTGCCGCAGCGTCTCGTCGCGCTGCGGCGTGCCGTCCATCGGCGCGCCGAGGCTGCCCTGCGCCTCCGCGCGGCCCGCCCGCCGCTCGAAGTCCTGGTCCCTGGCGCCGGCCGCGGGGACCACTTCCATGCCCTCGTACTGCCAGGTGCCGTGGTCGTAGGTGTGGTCCTCGGGATTGAAACCGGAGAACAGGCCGTCGAGGTCCTCGGCGTCGCGGTAGTCCTCGCGCAGGATGGTGGCCGCGTTGGTGTAGTCGACCACGTACTCGCGGAAGTACAGCTCGTTCTCCAGGACGTGGTTGATGATCCCGCCGAGGAAGGCCACGTCGGAGCCGGCCCGGATGGGCACGTGCAGGTCGGCCAGTGCGCTGGTGCGGGTGAACCGCGGATCCACATGGATGATCACCGCACCGCGCGCCTTGGCCTCCATCACCCACTGGAAGCCCACGGGGTGGGCCTCGGCGAAGTTGGAGCCCTGGATGACCACGCAGTCGGAGTGCTGCAGGTCCTGCATGAACGTGGTGGCGCCGCCCCGCCCGAACGACGTGCCGAGTCCCACCACGGTCGAGCTGTGGCACACGCGGGCCTGGTTCTCGATCTGCACCACGCCGAGCGCCGTCAGCAGCTTCTTGATGAGGTAGTTCTCCTCGTTGTCCAGCGTGGCGCCGCCCAGGCTCGCGATGCCCATCGTCCGGGCGGTGCGCCGGCCGTCCCGCTCCTGCTCCCAGGTCTCACGGCGGGTGGCGATGATCCGGTCGGCCACCATGTCCATGGCCGTGTCCAGGTCGATCTCCTGCCAGTCCGTCGCGCCCGGCGGCCGGTGGAGCGCCTTGTGCCGCCGTGACGAGCCAGTGGTGAGCTGGAGGCTGGCCGCGCCCTTGGGGCAGAGCCGTCCTCTGCTGACCGGCGAGTCGGGGTCGCCCTCGATCTGGACGACCTTCCCCTCCCGTACGTACACGTTCTGGGCGCAGCCCACCGCGCAGTACGGGCACACCGACTTGACCACCCGTTCGGCGTCGGACGTCCGCGCCCGCAGCTTCTCCGTACGGGCGGACTTCACCGCCTGCCCCCGACCGTAGCGGTCCCTGCCGGTCAGCTGCCGCAGCAGCGGCCACGCGAAATCCATGACACCCCCCGATGTCCCTGGTCCGACTCTTGCCCGGACCGGACAGAGCGAAAACCCAGGTCAAAGGGGGTCAGAAGACGCGCGAGGCGGCCTCGTCCCACGCGCCGGCGTCACCGGACGGCTCGTAGCGGCGCAGCGGCTCGGCCGCGGCCACCAGCGAACGCATCTCCGCCAGGTCGGAGACCAGCCCCGCGGCGCGTGCCTGCACGAGCACGTTGCCGAACGTGGTCGCCTCCGCCGGGCCGGCCACCACCGGCAGCCCGCAGGCGTCCGCGGTCAGCCGGCACAGCAGCTCGTTGCGGGACCCGCCGCCCACCAGGTGCACGACCTCGACGTCGCGCCCCGACAGCTCGACCGCCTGCCGGATGGCCTGCCGGTGCCCGAGTGCCAGGCTCTCCAGCACGCACCGCACGTACGCCGCCGGGGTGGCCGGCGGGCGCTGCCCGGTGCGGCGGCACTCGGCCGCGATCCTGGCCGGCATGTCGCCCGGCGGCAGGAACACCGGCTCGTCGGGGTTGACCACGGCCGCGAACGGCCGCTCGCCCGACGCCGCCTTCAGCAGATCGCTCAGGTCGGAGCCCGGCCAGGCGCGCAGGCACTCCTGCAGCAGCCACAACCCCATGACGTTGCGGAGGTAGCGGACGGTGCCGTCGATGCCGGCCTCGTTGGTGAAGTTCGCGGCGCGGCTCTCCGGGGTCAGCACCGGCCCCGGGAGCTCCACCCCGGCCAGCGACCACGTGCCGCAGGAGACGTACGCGAACGCCGGGCCGGTGGCGGGCACGGCGGCGACGGCCGAGGCCGTGTCGTGCGAGCCCACCGCCCTGACGGGCGCGGACCAGCCGATCTCGGCGGCCACGTCGCGGCGCAGCCCGCCGACCGCCTCGCCGGGGTGCCGCAGCGGCGGGAAGATCCCGGCCGGCAGGCCCAGCCGCTCGATCAGCGGCTGCGCCCACGTCCTGGTCCGTACGTCGAGCAGGCCCGTCGTCGAGGCGTTGGTCACCTCCGCGCCCGCCTCGCCGGTCAGCCAGTAGCCGATCAGATCGGGGATCAACAGCATCGTGGCCGCCTGGTCCAGCCGATCGGCCAGCAGCTGGTAGATCGTGTTGAACGGCAGCACCTGCAGCCCGGACACGTCGTACAGCGTCTCGGCCCCGATCTCTTCGGCCACTCGCTCGGCCACGCCGTGCGTACGGTCGTCGCGATAGTGCACCGGATTGCCCAGCAGCGCGCCGGACTCGTCCAGCAGCCCGTAGTCGACCGCCCACGAATCCACGCCGATCGACGACACCGGGCCCGCGGCGCGCAGGCCCGTCAGGATCTCCCGGTAGAGGCCCAGGATGTCCCAGTAGAGGCGGCCGGCCACACGTACCGGGCCATTGGGAAATCGATGCGCCTCCGTCAGCTTCAACCCGTCGGACAGATCGGCCAGCATCACCCGGCCACTGGAGGCGCCGAGGTCCACGGCGGCGAAACGGCGGCTCACTGCGTCGACTCCCTCGCGACAAGCTCCGGCTGGAACATGATGTGCTGGTGGGCGTGCGTCTCCGGATTGTCGCACTCGTCCAGCAGCAACTCGGTGGCGATGCGGCCGAGCTGATAGGTGGGCTGGCGCATCGAGCTCAGCGACACCGTCGAGGCGGCGGCGAAGTCGATGTCGTCGTAGCCCATCAGCGCCACGTCCTCCGGCACCCGCACTCCGGACCGCAGCAGCGCGCGCAGCACGCCGAGCGCGAGCAGGTCGTTGGCGCAGAACACGGCCTCGGGCAGGGGGCCACCGGACATCAGCTCGGCGGCCGCCTTCTCGCCCGAGCGGGCCGTCATGGTCGCCGTCTCCACCACCCGCAGTTCCGCGGGGTCGAGCCCGGCGGACCGCATGGCCGCCTTGGCGCCCTCCCGGCGCTCCACACACTGCCGGATCGTCAGCGGTCCGGTGACGTAAGCGACGCTCCGCGCGCCCTTGGACAGCAGGTGCGCGACGGCGGCCCGGCCGCCCGCCACGTCGTCCACGGCGACCGCGCACTGGTCGGGCCGGTGCGCCGGATGGTCGACCAGCACCACGCTGATGCCGTGCTCGCGCAGCCGGTCGAGCCTGGCCGGGTCCTCTCCGGACGGGGTGATCAGCACGCCGCGCACCCGGTGCTCGGCCAGCACCCGCAGATTGCGGTCCTCCTTGTCCTGCGAGCCCGCGGAGTTGCCCAGGATGACGGCGTAGCCCAGCTCGCTGGCCACGTCCTCGACCCCGGCCGCCACCTCCGTGAAGAACGGGTTGCCGATGTCGATCACGCTCAGGCCGATCGTCCTGCTGTGCCCCGCACGCAGCGTCGAGGCCGAGCCGTGCCGGACGAACCCCAGCTCGCTGATGGCCGCCTCCACCCGCTCCCGCGTCGCGGGCGCGACTTTGGCCGGCCGGTTCAGTACGTTGGAGACCGTGCCGGGGGAGACGCCGGCGTGCGCGGCGACGTCCTTGATGCTGACCATGGCCATGGAGCCCAATTAAAACGTACAAACGCGCGCGACGCCACATGGCCACGGGTCCACCAGGCAGCGCAGGGGGATCGGGCGGCAAGCTGCTGCGGGCCCTCGGGCCGCATGCCCGCCGGGGACGACGAAGCCGCCTCTCCGGCATTGAATCGGTTCACCGGCAGGCAGGCCCGCACGTGCATCCGGTAGCGGCTGCGAGGATGGGCCTCGAGGGTGATTTCCGCTGCCTGACCAGCGACTACCCTCTCGCCATGACCTAAAGGTCTTGTGCGGCAGGCCTGATGAACGTTTTAATCCCCCGTAAACGTAGGCGTAACACGCTGTGGGCGCTAACAGTTATGCGAAAGGCAGGCTCATGCCGGATGTCATCGCCTATGGCGGGGACTGGAATCCCGAGCAGTGGCCCGAGGAGACGTGGGAGCAGGACGTCGCGCTGATGCGCGAGGCCGGCGTCAACAGGGTCAGCGTCGGGATCTTCTCCTGGTCGATGCTGGAGCCCGTGGAGGGGGTGTTCGACTTCGACTGGTTAGACCGGGTGATGGACCTGCTGGCCGCGAACGGCATCCAGGCCAACCTGTCCACCCCGACGGCCTCTCCGCCGCCGTGGTTCTCCGACGCGTACCCCGAGGCGCTGCCGGTGGACGCCGACGGGCGGCGGCTCTACCACGGCAGCAGGCAGGGCTTCTGCCCCAGCTCGCCGATCTACCGCGAGAAGGCGCTGCGGATCGCCGAGCAGGTGGCCCTGCGCTACCGCGACCACCCGGCGCTGGTCCTGTGGCACGTGCACAACGAGTACGGCTGCCACAACGCCCGCTGCTACTGCGACACCTCCGCCGCGGCGTTCCGCGCCTGGCTGCGCAACCGCTACGCCTCCCTGGACGAGCTCAACGACGCCTGGGGAACGGCCTTCTGGTCGCAGCGCTACAGCGACTGGGCCCAGATCGTGCCGCCCCGCGCCACCCCCAGCTTCCCCAATCCGGGGCAGCAGCTCGACTTCCGCAGGTTCAGCTCCGACGCGCTCGTCGAGCTGTACGTCGCCGAGCGCGACCTGCTGAAGTCGATCACCCCGGACGTGCCCGCGACCACGAACCTGATGGCGGGCGCGCACTGGGACATGGACTGCTGGTCCTTCGCCGCCGAGCTCGACGTGGTCTCCACCGACCACTACCTGATCGGTGCCCGCGCCGAGCCGCACATCGACCTGGCCTTCGCCGCCGACTACGCGCGTTCGCTGAACGGCGGGCGGCCCTGGCTGCTGATGGAGCACTCCACCAGCGCCGTCAACTGGCAGCCGCGCAACCTCGCCAAGGTCCCCGGCGAGCTGCGCCGCAACTCGCTGCAGCACCTGGCCAGGGGCGCGGACGGGATCATGTTCTTCCAGTGGCGGGCCTCCCGCGCCGGCGCCGAGAAGTGGCACTCGGCGATGCTGCCGCACGCCGGGCCCAACACCAAGATCTTCCGTGAGGTCACCGCGCTCGGGGCCGAGCTGGCCGGGCTCTCCGACGTCGTGGGCAGCACCGTCAAGGCCGACGTGGCGATCCTGCTCGACCACTCCAGCGTGTGGGCCCAGGACCATCCCGCCCAGCCGACGGCGGACCTGGATCCGGTCGAGGAGACCAAGCGCTGGCACGCCGCGTTGTGGCGGGCGGGCATCACCTGTGACCTGGCCCGGCCGGAGTCGGATCTGTCTGGCTATCGCCTGGTGCTGGTGCCCGCGCTCTATCTGGTGAGCGACGCGGGAGCGGCCAACCTGGAGGACTTCGTCCGCCGGGGCGGGGTCGCGCTCGTGGGGCCGTACAGCGGGATCGTGGACGATCATGACCGGGTGCGGCTGGGCGGCTACCCGGGGGCGTGGCGTGACCTGCTCGGGGTCACGGTCGAGGAGTTCTTCCCCCTGGAGCGGCCGATCCGGCTGGCCTCCGGGGCGACCGGGACCGTGTGGAGCGAACTGGCGCACGCCGGCGGGGCGAAGGTCCTGGACACGTACGCCACGGGTGAACCTGCCTGGACCCGCAACGCATGGGGCGACGGGACCGCGCACTACCTGACCACCCGGCTGGACGACGGGGCGCTGGCCGAGGTCGTGGCCGCCGTCTGCGCCGAGGCCGGCGTCGAGCCCGTGGCCGAGGCGGGTCCGGGGGTGGAGGTGGTGCGGCGCTCGCACCCCGGCGGCCGCTCGTTCCTGTTCGCGATCAACCACACGGGCGAGGACGCCGTGGTGACGACGCCGGCCGGCGACAAGGTCACCGTCCCGGCCGGCGACGCCTTGGTCCTGCCCGGCTGACCCCGTTCCCCACCCCCGATGCTCCGCCCACCGCACGGCCCACGCCGCGCCGCCTGACTTGCCGCCTCGCCCGCTCGACCGTCCAGCACTGCCGCGTCATGCTGCGTGCGCCGAGGTGGGCGGTGGCGCAGGGGCTGTGCGGTCTGAGCCGGGTGTGGTGGGCGGCGGCCTCGTCCGCCGTTTGTCATGCGTGGCGGGAAAGCGCTTCCCAGGAAGCGGGCCCGTCCGGCGAATCACCCCCCAAGGGCGCGTTCGAGCGCCCACGTACCAACGGAGGTGCACCCCCAATGTCCGAAATTTCGCGACGTGATGCATTAAAGGGAATGGCCGTCGCCGGTGCGGCCGTGCCGCTGGCCTCGATGCTCGAGTCGCCGGCCCTGGCCGCACTGGACATCCCCGACGTCAGCCTGCGCTGGCTCGAAGGCAAACCCGCCGAGGCCCCCGGCACCACCTGGGGCGTCCCGTGGCCCAAGGGCACGGTGCCCAAGGAGCAGCAGTTCGCGCTCACCGCCGCCGACGGCGCGGCCGTGCCCGTGCAGACGTGGCCGCTGGCGTACTGGCCGGACGGCTCGCTCAAGTGGACGGCCCACGCCGCGGGCCCCGGCACGCCCGTCGCCGAGACGTACACGCTGCGCCCCGGCACCGCGGCCGCGCTCGCCAAGCCGGTCACGGTCAAGGACGAGAAGCAGTACGTGGACGTGGACACCGGCGTCATCCGGGTCCGCGTCCGCAAGAACGGCGGCGAACTGATCTCCCAGATCTGGCGCGGGGAGACCGAGATCGCCCGCAAGGGCCAGCTGGTCAGCCTCCGGCAGGGCAAGATCGACGACGGTGACGACCGCACCACCGAAGTGGACTCCTACCTCAGCGACATCGCCAAGGTCGAGGTCGAGCAGTCCGGCCCGGTGCGCGCCGTGGTGCGGATCGAGGGCCGCCACACCTCCAAGAAGGGCAAGTCCTGGCTGCCGTTCACGATCCGGCTGTACTTCTACGCCGGCGCGGAGAGCGTGCGCATGGTCCACACGTTCGTGTTCGACCGCGACGGCCAGCACGACTTCGTCGCCGGCCTCGGCGTGCGCTTCCGCGTCCCGATGCGCGACGAGGCCTACAACCGGCACATCCGCTTCGTCGGCGACGGGCACGGCCAGCTCGGCGAGGCCGTCAAGGGCATCACGGGCCTGCGCCGCGACCCCGGCCTGGCGGTGCGCAAGGCGCAGGTCGCCGGTCAGAAGCTGCCGGACGTCGCCACCTGGGACACCCGGGTGAGCAGCCGTCTCCACCTCATTCCCGACTGGGGCGACTACACCCTCTCCCAGCTGTCCTCCGAGGGCTTCACACTGAAGAAGCGCACCAAGAAGGGGTATGGCTGGGTTCCGATCGACCAGGGCAAGCGGGCCTCGGGATTCGGCTACGTGGGCGGCGTGAGCGGCGGCTTCGCGTTCGGCATGCGGGACTTCTGGCAGCGCCACCCCACCCAGCTCGACATCCGCGACGCCGCCTCCGAGGAGGCCGAGGTCACGGTCTGGATGTGGTCGCCCGAGGCCGGGCCCATGGACACCCGCTTCTACCACGACGGTCTCGGCCAGGACACCTACCCCGAGCAGATCGAGGGCCTCAACATCACCTACGAGGACTACGAGCCCGGCTTCGGCACGCCGCTCGGCATCGCGCGTACGACCGAGCTGACCTTCTGGGCCCTGGCCGCCACGCCCGACGCCGCGCGGCTCGGCGCGATGGCCGACGCCGTGCGCACGCCGCCGCTGATCATCGCCCCGCCCGAGCACCTGGCCGCGGCGAAGGTGTTCGGCGGCCTGTTCAGCCCGGTCGACCGGTCCACCCCGGAGAAGAAGACGATCGAGGACCGGCTCGACTTCCTCTTCGACTACTACAAGAAGCAGGTCGAGCAGCGTCACTGGTACGGCTTCTGGGACTACGGCGACATCATGCACACGTTCGACGAGGACCGGCGCGTGTGGCGTTACGACATCGGCGGCTACGCCTGGGACAACTCCGAGCTCTCGCCGGACCTGTGGCTCTGGTACGCGTACCTGCGCTCCGGCCGGGCCGACGTCTTCAGGTTCGCCGAGGCGATGACCCGGCACACCGGCGAGGTGGACGTCTACCATTTGGGCCCGTGGGCGGGACTGGGCACCCGGCACAACGTGCAGCACTGGGGGTGCAGCGCCAAGCAGCAGCGCATCTCGACCGCCGTCTATCGCCGGATCTTCTACTTCCTGACCGCCGACGAGCGCACCGGGGACCTGATGCGGGCCCTGGTGGACTCCGACAAGACGTTCATGGCGCTCGACCCGCTGCGGAAGATCCGTACGGCGCCGTACACGCCGAACCCGGAGGCCCTGGCCATCGGCCTCGGCACCGACTGGAGCGGCCTGGCCGCCGCCTGGCTCACCGAGTGGGAGCGCGGCGGCGACCCGATCGCCGAGAAGAAGCTCAAGGCCACGATGCGGACCATCGCGGCCATGCCCAACGGCTTCGTCACCGGCGAGGGCCTCTACAACATCAACACCGGCGAGTTCGCGCCTGCCGCGAAGAAGGTGTCGGTGTCCCACCTGTCGGCCATGTTCGGGCAGGTCGAGATCTGTGCCGAGCTGATCGATCTGATCGACATGCCGGACTTCGAGAAGGCGTGGCTGCAGTATTGCCGGCTGTTCAACGCGACCAGGGCCGAGCAGAGCGCCGAGACCGGGGCCCACTTCGGCAACCTCATCCTCAAGCAGGGCCACTCCAGGCTCACGGCGTACGCGGCGGTCCGGCTGAAGCGCGACGACCTCGCCACCCGCGCCTGGACGGAGTTCCGCACCGGCGACGGGTACGCCCCGACCCTGCCGTGGAAGTCCGAGAAGGTCACCACCACGCTGAATCCCACCGACGAGGCGGCCTGGATCTCGACCAACACCACCGCCCTGTACGGCCTGGCCGCCATCCAGAACCTGGCCCTTGTGGGCAACAAGCTGCCCACCTGACTCCGCCACTGTCTCGCCGTGTACCACCGCCTGCCCGTCCTGCGCCGCGTGTCGCGGGCCGGGCAGGGCGGCCGTCCGCATGCCGGGGCCGGTCCGAGGTGGGCATTAAAACGTGTCACCGCCCCGGTGGACCGCCTGTTCAAGCCGGAGGCCGGTGTCGCATTGACAGCGGGCACCAGGAATCATAGTTTCCTGACACGACGCATTAAAACGTTTTGAAGGGAGTGCCAGTGCAACGCGTCTGCTTCCTCCTGAAAGTCCGCCCAGAGCGGCTGGCGGAGTACCGGGAACGCCACCAGAACGTCTGGCCGGAGATGCGAGAGGCGCTGTCGCGCACCGGCTGGCACAACTACTCGCTCTTCCTCAGGGACGACGGGCTGCTCGTGGGCTACCTGGAGACCGAGGACTTCGAGGCCGCCAAGAAGGCCATGGCCGAGACGGAGGTCAACGCCCGCTGGCAGGCCGAGATGGCGCCCTTCTTCGAGGACCTGGACGGCCGCCCCGACGAGGGCATGGCGCCGCTGACCGAAGTGTTCCACCTGGATTGATCGGGGAGTCATGACTGACATCAAGGCCGCGCTACGCGCGCAGCACATCGAGACGCCGTCCTGGGCGTACGGCAACAGCGGCACGAGGTTCAAGGTCTTCGCGCAGCAGGGCGTGCCGCGCGACCCGTACGAGAAGCTCGCCGACGCCGCCCAGGTGCACGCCTACACGGGGATCGCGCCCACGGTCGCGCTGCACATCCCGTGGGACAAGGTGGACGACTACGCCGACCTGGCCCGGCACGCCAAGGACCTGGGCGTCGGCATCGGAGCGATCAACTCCAACGTCTTCCAGGACGACGACTACAAGCTCGGCAGCGTCACCAACCCGTCCGCGCGGATCCGCCGCAAGGCCACCGACCACCTGCTCGAGTGCGTGGACATCATGGACGCCACCGGCTCGGACACGCTCAAGCTGTGGTTCTCCGACGGCATCAACTACCCGGGCCAGGACGACATCCGCGCCCGCCAGGACCGGCTGGCCGAGTCCCTGGCCGAGGTGTACGAGCGCCTGGGCGAGGGCCAGCGTTTCCTGCTGGAGTACAAGCTGTTCGAGCCCGCCTTCTACGCCACCGACGTGCCCGACTGGGGCACCGCCTACGCGCACTGCGTCAAGCTCGGCCCCAAGGCCCAGGTGGTCGTGGACACCGGGCACCACGCGCCGGGCACCAACATCGAGTTCATCGTGGCGTTCCTGCTGCGCGAGGGCAAGCTCGGCGGCTTCGACTTCAACTCCCGCTTCTACGCCGACGACGACCTCATGGTGGGGGCGGCGGACCCGTTCCAGCTGTTCCGCATCATGTTCGAGGTGCTGCGCGGCGGCGGGTTCGACCCCGCGGCCAATGTGGCGTTCATGCTCGACCAGTGCCACAACCTCGAGCCCAAGATCCCCGGCCAGATCCGCTCGGTCATGAACGTTCAGGAGGCCACCGCCAAGGCGCTGCTGGTCGACCGGGACGCGCTGGCCGCCGCGCAGGCCGAGGGCGACGTGCTCGGCGCCAACGCCGTCTTCATGGACGCCTACAACACCGACGTGCGGCCGCTGCTCGCCGAGCTGCGGGACGAGATGGGCCTCGCGCCCGACCCGATGGCCGCGTACGCCAAGTCCGGATATTTCGAGAAGATCGCCGCCGAGCGCGTCGGCGGCACGCAGGCCGGCTGGGGGGCCTGAAGCACCATGGATGTCATCAACGAACTGCTGGAACGCTCGCACCGCCTGGGAGCCGACCCGCGCAACACCAACTTCGCCGGCGGCAACACCTCGGCCAAGGGCAGCGAGCCCGACCCGGTGACCGGCGAGGACGTCGAGCTGCTCTGGGTCAAGGGCTCCGGCGGCGACCTGGGCACGCTCAAGGCATCCGGCCTGGCCGTGCTGCGCCTGGACCGGCTGCGCGCGCTCAAGGGCGTCTACCCCGGCGTCGAGCGCGAGGACGAGATGGTCGCCGCGTTCGACTACTGCCTGCACGGCAAGGGCGGGGCCGCGCCGTCGATCGACACGGCCATGCACGGCCTGGTCGAGGCGGGTCACGTCGACCACCTGCACCCCGACGCGGGCATCGCCATCGCCACCGCCGCCGACGGCGAGGAGCTGACCAGGCGCATCTTCGGCGACCGGGTGGTGTGGGTGCCGTGGCGGCGTCCCGGCTTCCAGCTCGGCCTGGACATCGCCGCGATCAAGGACGCCAACCCGCAGGCGATCGGCTGCATCCTCGGCGGCCACGGCATCACCGCCTGGGGCGCCACGTCCGAGGAGTGCGAGTCCCGCTCGCTGGAGATCATCCGCACCGCGGAGGCGTACCTGGCCGAGCACGGCCGCCCAGACCCGTTCGGCTCGGTCGTCTACGACACGCTGGCCGAGGCCGAGCGGCACGCCCGCGCGGCCGCGCTGTTCCCGGTCATCCGCGGCCTGGCCTCCACCGACGTGCGCACGGTCGGCCACTACACCGACACGCCTGAGGTGCTGGACTTCGTCTCCTGCGCCGAGCACCCGAGGCTGGCCGCGCTGGGCACGTCCTGCCCGGACCACTTCCTGCGCACGAAGGTCGCGCCGCTGGTGCTCGACCTGCCGCCGGACGCGCCGCTGGAGCAGGCGGTCGAGCGGCTGCGCGAGCTGCACGCCGCCTACCGCGAGGAGTACACCGCCTACTACGACCGGCACGCCACCCCGGACTCGCCGCCGATGCGCGGCGCGGACCCGGCGATCGTGCTGGTGCCGGGCGTCGGCATGTTCTCCTTCGGCAAGGACAAGCAGACCGCCCGGGTGGCCGGCGAGTTCTACGTCAACGCCATCAACGTCATGCGCGGCGCCGAGTCCGTCTCCACCTACGCGCCCATCCCCGAGTCGGAGAAGTTCCGCATCGAGTACTGGGAGCTGGAGGAGGCCAAGCTCCGCCGCATGCCCAAGCCCAAGCCGCTGGCCACGCGCGTGGCGCTGATCACCGGCGGCGGCTCGGGCATCGGCGCGGCCACCGCCCGCCGCCTGGCGGCCGAGGGCGCCTGCGTGGTGATCGCCGACCGCGACCTGGGCGCCGCCGAGAAGGTGGCCGCCGAGATCGGCGCCGCCGCGTACCGCGTGTCCGACGTGGCCGTGGCCGTCGGCGTGGACGTCACCTCCGAGGATCAGGTCGTCGCCGCGGTACGCGCGGGCGTGCTGGCCTTCGGCGGCGTGGACCTGGTCGTCAACAACGCCGGCCTGTCGTTGTCGCGCGCGCTGCTGGAGACCACCCTCGCGGACTGGGACCTGCAGCACGACGTCATGGCGCGCGGCTCGTTCCTGGTCTCCCGCGAGACCGCCCGGGTGATGATCGACCAGTCCATGGGCGGCGACATCATCTACATCTCCTCCAAGAACGCCGTCTTCGCCGGCCCGAACAACGTCGCCTACGGCGCCGCCAAGGCCGACCAGGCCCACCAGGTCCGGCTGCTCGCGGCCGAGCTGGGCGCGCACGGCGTGCGCGTCAACGGCGTCAATCCCGACGGCGTGGTCCGCGGCTCCGGCATCTTCGCCTCCGGCTGGGGCGCCAACCGCGCGAAGGTCTACGGGGTCGAGGAGGAGAAGCTCGGTGAGTTCTACGCGCAGCGCACGTTGCTCAAGCGCGAGGTGCTGCCCGAGCACGTGGCCGCGGCCGTCTTCGCCCTCACCGGCGGCGACCTGACCCACACCACGGGCCTGCACATCCCGGTGGACGCCGGCGTGGCCGCCGCCTTCCTGCGTTAGGAGTAGGCGGCCACCATCCCGACCAGCATCCCCGCGACGCCGGCCGCCGTGATCAGCCAACCTCCGATCACGGCGGCCCGCCGTCGCCTGCGCGCGCCCGCCCAGTAC
The DNA here is from genome assembly GCF_004011505.1 of Nonomuraea polychroma. Taxonomy (NCBI): domain Bacteria; kingdom Bacillati; phylum Actinomycetota; class Actinomycetes; order Streptosporangiales; family Streptosporangiaceae; genus Nonomuraea; species Nonomuraea polychroma. The sequence goes on along the minus strand of NZ_SAUN01000001.1, from coordinate 5,311,527 downwards.
ATGATCACGTACGGCAGGAATCCCAGCCCGCCGAACCCGACCGCCGGCAACGTCAGAGCGGCGAGCACGCCCATCGTCCCGGCCGGAGCGGCCCGATCCCCTTCGGGCGTGAGCTGCGCGCGCTTGACGTCCCCGGCCGAGGAGTCGGGTGAGGCGTCCACCGGCATGGGCGCCCCGCCCGTGTCGGAGGTGAACATCCCCTTGCAGTCGTAGCGTCCCTCGCCCAGGTCCTCGCACGAGATCACCTGCAGCGTGCCCGGCGTGCCGATCCGGCCGGTGGCGAGCTGGAGGTCCCGGACCGCGAACACCATCGGCAGCAGACACACCCCGAGCCAGAGCAGCACGAGGATGACCTTCCCCACGCGCCCGGGGTCTCCACCTCCAGGTGTGACGTACTGCACATCGGACAAGAAATCGCTCATAGGCTCATCATTCTGCCTGCGACTTGGGTTTCACCTGCAGCCTGCTGGGACAGCTAGCTTGCATATCCATCCCGGGCAGTGCATCATCTTCACAAGCAAGGTCATGAGCAGTTATGCATGAATATGCAGGAGGATGGGGATGAGGGCGGCGATCGCCGGAGCCAGCGGCTATGCGGGTGGGGAGCTGCTGCGTCTCCTGCTCGGCCATCCCGAGCTTGAGATCGGCGCGCTCACCGCGGCCTCCAGTGCGGGCAGCCGCCTCGGCGCCCACCAGCCCCACCTGCCGCAGCTGGCGGATCGGGTCATCGATGACACCACGGCCGACGTGCTCGCCGGCCATGACGTCGTCTTCCTGGCGCTGCCGCACGGCCACTCGGCCGCCGTCGCCGCCCAGCTGGGCGCGGAGACGATCGTGGTGGACTGCGGCGCCGACCACCGGCTCACCGACCCGGCCGCCTGGCAGGAGTTCTACGGCGGCGACCACGCGGGCACCTGGCCCTACGGGCTGCCCGAGCTGCCCGGACAGCGCGACGTCCTGCGCGGGGCCACCCGGATCGCGGTCCCCGGCTGCTACCCGACCTCGGTCCTGCTGGCCCTGTTCCCGGCGTTCGCCGCCGGGCTGGCCGGGCCCGACGTGGTCGTGGTGGCCGCCACCGGCACCAGCGGCGCCGGCAAGGCGCTCAAGCCCAATCTGCTGGGCAGCGAGGTCATGGGCTCGGTCAGCGCGTACGGCGTGGGCGGCGTGCACCGGCACACCCCCGAGATGGAGCAGGGCCTGTCGGCCGTCGCCGGCACGCCGGTCCGCGTGTCCTTCACCCCGATGCTCGCCCCGATGAGCCGCGGCATCCTGGCCACCTGCGCCGCCCCCGCCGCGCCCGGCCTCACCAAGGAGTCGCTCAGGGCGGCGTACGAGGTGGCGCTGAAGGACGAGCCGTTCGTCCGGCTCCTGCCCGAAGGCGTCTGGCCGGCCACCGCCATGACCTACGGCGCCAACACCGCCGCCCTGCAGGTGACGCTCGACGAGCGCGCGGGCCGCGTGGTCGCCGTCATCGCGATCGACAACCTCACCAAGGGCACGGCCGGAGGCGCCATTCAGAGCGTCAACCTCGCCCTCGGCCTGCCGGAAGAGCTCGGCCTCCCGGTGACAGGAGTCGCACCGTGACATCCGCCCTCATGACATCCACCCCCGCCTGGACGGCCGAGCCGAGCTTCTCGGACGCCACGTTTACTCGCAGGCGCGCGACGACGCGGCTGACGAAGGAGGAAGTGTGAGCGTTACAGCGCCACTTGGTTTCAGAGCCGCGGGTGTCGCCGCCGGGATCAAATCCGGCGGCGCCCGCGACCTGGCCCTCGTCGTCAACGACGGGCCCAGCCGCGCCGCCGCCGGCGTCTTCACCGCCAACCGCGTGAAGGCCGCTCCCGTGCTGTGGTCGCAGCAGGTCCTGGCGGGTGGCCGGCTGCGCGCGGTGGTGCTCAACTCCGGCGGCGCCAACGCCTGCACCGGCCCGGAGGGCTTCCAGGACACGCACGCCACCGCCGAGAAGGTCGCCGACGTGATCGAGGACTCGGCTGGAGAGGTCGCGGTCTGCTCGACCGGCCTGATCGGCGAGCGCCTGCCGATGGACGCGCTGCTGTCCGGCGTCGAGACAGCCGCCACCCAACTGTCCCGGGACGGTGGCCTGGCCGCGGCCGACGCCATCCGCACCACCGACACGGTCTCCAAGATCTCGTTCAAGCGGGCCAACGGCTACATGGTCGGCGGGATGGCCAAGGGCGCGGGCATGCTCGCCCCGGCCCTGGCCACGATGCTCTGCGTGATCACTACGGACGCCGACGTGACCAGCGATGAGCTCGACACGGTGCTGCGCAGCGCGACCGCCAAGACGTTCGACCGGCTCGACACCGACGGCTGCATGTCCACCAACGACACCGTGCTCCTGCTGGCCAGCGCCGCCTCCGGGGTCAAGCCGGACCTGGCGGAGTTCGAGCAGAAGGTCACCGAGGTCTGCGCCGACCTGGCCAGGCAGCTCCTGGTGGACGCCGAGGGCGCCAGCAAGGCCATCGCCATCGAGGTCATCGGTGCCCACTCCGAGCAGGACGCGGTCAAGGTCGGCCGCTCGGTCGCCCGCTCCAACCTGCTCAAGTGCGCCATCCACGGTGAGGACCCCAACTGGGGCCGCGTCCTGGCCGCGGTCGGCACCACCGACGCCGTCTTCGAGCCGGATCGGCTCAACGTGGCGATCAACGGCATCTGGATCTGCCGCGGCGGCGCGGTCGGCGACGACCGCTCCAAGGTGGACATGCGCCCCAGAGACGTGACCATCACGATCGACCTGTCGGCCGGACCGCACACCGCGACCGTGCACACCACGGACCTGACGGCCGACTACGTCCACGAGAACTCGGCGTACAGCTCATGAGGCTCTCCACCGCCCAGACCAAGGCCGAGGCGCTGATCGAGGCACTGCCCTGGCTGACCCGCTTCCACGGCGCCACCGTCGTCATCAAGTACGGCGGCAACGCCATGACCGACGAGGCGCTCAAGGCGGGCTTCGCCGAGGACGTCGTGTTCCTGCACCACGCGGGCCTGCGTCCGGTGGTCGTGCACGGCGGCGGCCCGCAGATCAGCAACGCGCTGGACCGGCTCGGCATCGAGTCCACGTTCACCGCCGGACTGCGGGTCACCACCCCCGAGGCCATGCAGGTCGTCAGGATGGTCCTGACGGGCCAGGTCAACCCCGAAATCGTGGGCCTGGTCAACCGGCACGGCCCGTTCGCGGTCGGCATGTCCGGTGAGGACGCCCACCTGTTCACCGCCGTGCGCAAGCACGCGCTCGTGGACGGGGAGCCGGTGGACATCGGTCAGGTCGGCGAGATCATCAAGGTCGACCCCGGCGCCGTCAAGGCTTTGATCGACGACGGCCGCATCCCCGTCGTCTCCAGCGTCGCCAGGGGAGACGACGGCCAGATCTACAACGTCAACGCCGACACCGCCGCCGCCGCGCTGGCCGTGGCGCTCCAGGCGCAGAAGCTGATCGTGCTGACCGACGTCGAAGGCCTGTACGCCAATTGGCCCGACGACACCGACGTGATCGACAACCTCACCGCGGACGAGCTGGAAACGCTCATGCCCACGCTGTCCAGCGGCATGGTCCCCAAGATGGAGGCCTGCCTGACGGCGGTGCAGGGCGGCGTGCCGCAGGCCCACGTGCTCGACGGGCGCGTGCCCCACTCGCTGCTGCTAGAGATCTTCACCAACGAAGGAATCGGAACGATGGTGATGCCCTGATGAACCTTTTTGAGAGGTTCGAGAAGGCGTTCATGCCCAACTACGGCGTCCCGCCGATCGCGCTGGCGCGCGGCGAGGGCAGCCGCGTATGGGACGTGGACGGCAAGGAATACCTCGACTTCATCGGCGGCATCGCGACCAGCTCGCTCGGCCACGCGCACCCCGCCCTGGTCGAGGCCGTTTCCACGCAGGTCGCCACCATCGCGCACACCAGCAACCTGTTCCTGCACGAGCCCGAGGTGCTGCTCGCCGAGAAGCTCCTCACCCTGCTCAACGCCCCAGCCCGGATCTTCTTCGCCAACTCCGGCACCGAGGCGAACGAGGCGGCGTACAAGCTGGCGCTCAAGTACGGCCGCCGCGAGGGCCGCTCCTACTTCGTCGCCGCCGAGAACGGCTTCCACGGCCGCACGATCGGCGCGCTGTCGCTGACCGGCAAGCAGTCCATCCGCGACCAGTTCGGCCCGTTCCCGGTCGACGTCCGCTTCGTCCCGTACGGCGACGCCGACGCGCTCAAGGAAGCCGTGACCGGCGACTGCATCGCGGTCTTCCTCGAGCCCACCCAGGGCGAGGCCGGCGTGGTCCCGCCCCCGGCCGGCTACTTCGAGGCCGCCCGCGAGATCTGCGACTCGACCGGCGCGCTGCTGGTCGCCGACGAGATCCAGTCGGCGATCGGACGTACCGGGCACTGGTTCGCCCACCAGGCCGACGGCGTCACGCCCGACATCCTGACCCTGGCCAAGGGCCTGGGCGGCGGGATGCCGATCGGCGCCTGCATCGGATTCGGCGAGATCGGCAAGCTGTTCCAGAAGGGCGACCACGGCTCGACGTTCGGCGGCAACCCCGTCTCCTGCGCCGCCGCTCTCGCGGTGCTGGACACCGTGGACCTCGACCACGTGAAGTCCGTTTCCACACGCCTGCGCACCGGGCTGGAGGCTGTCAGCCATCCGCTGCTGAAGGGCGTCCGCGGCCGCGGCCTGTGGCTCGCCGCGGTGCTGAACGAGCCGCGCTCGGCCGACGTCCAGAGGGCCGCCGCGGACGCCGGCTTCCTGGTGAACGCGCTCCAGCCCGACGCGGTGCGCATCGCCCCGCCGCTGGTCGTGACGGCCGACGAGGTGGACGCCTTCGTGGCGGCGTTCCCCGCGATCCTGAGGGAGGCTCACTAGACATGGTCAGACACAGCGCGGACTCGGCGCGAATCAGACACTTCCTGAGGGACGATGACCTCTCGCCCGCGGAGCAGGCGGAGGTCCTGGACCTCGCCGCCGCGATGAAGAAGGACCGGTTCGGCTACCGGCCGTTCGAGGGGCCGCAGACGGTCGCGGTGTTGTTCGACAAGCCGTCGGCCCGCACCCGCGTCTCCTTCCACACCGGCATCGGCGAGCTGGGCGGCCTGCCGCTGGTCGTGGACAACGTCTCGATCCTCATGGGCCGCGGCGAGCCCACCGCCGACATCGCCAGGGTGCTCGACCGGCAGGTCTCCGCCATCGTCTGGCGGACCACCGGCCAGGAGCTCATCGACGAGATGGCCGCCCACTCCCGCGTGCCGGTCGTCAACGCGCTCACCGACGAGTTCCACCCCTGCCAGATCCTCGCCGACCTGCAGACCGTCCGGGAGCACCTGGGCAGCACCGCAGGCCTCACGCTGACCTTCCTCGGCGACGGCGCCAACAACATGGCCCACTCCTACCTGCTCGGCGGCGCCACGGCCGGGATGCACGTCCGCATCGCCGCCCCGCCCGGCTACCAGCCCGACCCGGTCATCCTCGACCAGGCCGCCGCCATCGCCGTCAAGACGGGCGGATCGGTGGTCGCGCTGTCGGACCCGGTCGCCGCGGCCCAGGGCGCCCACGTGATCGCCACCGACACGTGGGTGTCGATGGGCCAGGACGGCAAGGAGCAGCGGGTCCGCGACCTCATGCCGTACCAGGTCAATGCCGAGCTGCTGCAGCACGCCGCGCCGGACGCGATCGTGCTGCACTGCCTGCCTGCCTACCGCGACTACGAGATCACCGACGAGGTGCTCGAAGGTCCGCGCAGCGTCGTGTGGGACCAGGCCGAGAACCGGCTGCATGCCCAGAAGGCCCTGTTGCACTGGCTGGTGACCCACGTGAGCGAGCGAAGCGAGGGCACCAATAAGCACAGTGACGATATCGTCATGAGGCCGGAGGGCTCATGACGATTCCGATGACCAAGGCGGCCAGGCAGCAGAAGATCACCGACCTGCTGCGCCGGCAGGTCGTGCGCTCCCAGCCGGAGCTGGCGAAGCTGCTCGCCGACAGTGGTGTCGAGGTCACCCAGGCCACGCTCTCGCGCGACCTGGATGAGCTCGGGGCGCTCAAGCTGCGCGCCGAGGACGGCTCACTGGTGTACGCGCTGCCCGGCGAGGGCGGCGGCCGGATTCCGGTCGCCCGCGTGGGCACCGGCGAGTCCCCGTCGGCGAGGCTGCAGCGCGTCGCCGAGGAACTGCTGGTGAGCGCCGAGGCCTCGGCCAACCTGGTCGTCGTGAAGACCCCTCCGGGGGCGGCACAGTTCATGTCCTCCGCCATCGACCACGCCGACTGGGAGTCCATCCTCGGCACGGTGGCGGGCGACGACACCATCCTCGTCATCACCCGCGACCCAGCGGGCGGGCCGGCGGTCGCCGAGGCCCTGCTCAAAGTCGCCGACCGGCGCAATTGGGAGCACAAATGACCGAGCGAGTAGTCCTCGCCTACTCCGGCGGGCTCGACACCTCCGTCGCCATCCCCTACCTCGCCGAGAAGATGAACGCCGAAGTCGTCTGCGTCGCCGTGGACCTCGGCCAGGGCGGCGAGGACATGGAAGCGATCCAGAAGCGCGCCATCGACTGCGGCGCCGCCGAGTCGGTCGTGGTGGACGCCAAGGAGGAGTTCGCCGCCGACTTCTGCGTGCCCGCGCTGCAGGCCAACGCCCTCTACATGGACCGCTATCCGCTGGTGTCGTCGCTGTCGCGGCCGCTCATCGCCAAGCACCTGGTGACGGCGGCCCAGCAGTTCGGCGGCACCATCGTCTCCCATGGCTGCACCGGCAAGGGCAACGACCAGGTCCGCTTCGAGGCCGGCCTGGCCGCTCTGGCGCCCGATCTGAAGGTCGTCGCGCCCGCCCGCGACTTCGCCTGGACCCGCGACAAGGCCATCGAGTACGCCGAGGCCAAGGGCCTGCCCATCGAGACGTCGAAGAAGAACCCGTTCTCCATCGACCAGAACCTCTGGGGCCGCGCCGTCGAGACGGGCTTCCTGGAGGACATCTGGAACGGCCCGACGGAGGAGGTCTACTCCTACACCGCCGACCCTTCCCAGCCGCGTGAGCCCGACGAGGTCGTCCTCACCTTCGAGGCCGGCGTCCCGGTCAAGATCGACGGGCGGTCGCTGACGCCGTACGAGATCATCGACGAGCTCAACAAGCGCGCCGGCGCCCAGGGCGTCGGCCGGATCGACATGGTCGAGGACCGGCTCGTCGGCATCAAGTCCCGCGAGGTGTACGAGGCGCCGGGCGCCATCGCGCTCATCAACGCCCACATGGAGCTGGAGAACGTCACCGTCGAGCGTGACCTGGCCCGCTTCAAGCGCGGCGTGGACCAGCGGTGGAGCGAGCTCGTCTACGACGGTCTGTGGTTCTCGCCGCTCAAGGACGCCCTCGACGCGCTCATCCGGCAGGCGCAGAAGCACGTCTCCGGCGACGTCCGCATGACCCTGCACGCCGGCAAGGCCACCGTCACCGGCCGCCGCTCCGAGGAGTCCTTGTACGATTTCTCGCTGGCCACGTACGACACCGGCGACACCTTCGACCAGTCGCTCGCCAAGGGCTTCGTCCAGCTGTTCTCCCTCCCCGCGAAGATCGCCGCGGCGCGGGACGCGAGGAAGGGCTGATTGCACTAATGTCGCGGGGGACACAGGAGGAGAAGATAACGGTGAGTGATGGCAAGCCGATGCGGCTGTGGGGCGGGCGGTTCGAAGGCGGCCCGGCCGACGCGCTGACCCGGCTGTCGGTGAGCGTGCACTTCGACTGGCGGCTGGTGCCGTACGACCTGGCGGCGTCCAGGGCGCACGCACGCGTGCTGCACAGAGCGGGGCTGCTCAACGGCGAGGAGCTCGAGCGCATGATCGGCGCGCTCGACGACCTGGAGCAGGCCTGCAAGGCAGGCGAGTTCCGGCCGACGGTCGCCGACGAGGACGTGCACACCGCGCTGGAGCGCGGCCTGCTGGAGCGGCTCGGCTCGCTCGGCGGCAAACTCCGCGCCGGCCGTTCGCGTAACGACCAGATCGCCACCGACCTGCGCCTCTACCTCCGCGACCACGCCCGCACGATCGTCTCCCGGCTGGTCGAGCTGGAGACGGCGCTGATGACCCAGGCCGCCGCGCACGCGGAGACGGCCGCGCCCGGCATGACGCACCTGCAGCACGCGCAGCCGGTGTCCTTCGGCCACCAGCTGCTGGCGCACGTGCATGCCTTCACGCGCGACATCGACCGGCTCATCGACTGGGACAAACGCGCCGCGATCTCCCCGCTCGGGTCCGGCGCGCTGGCGGGCTCGTCGCTTCCGCTGGATCCGCAGGCCGTGGCGGAGGAGCTGGGCTTCTCGGCCGCCGCACCCAACTCCATGGACGCCGTCGCCGACCGGGACTTCGCGGCCGAGTTCCTGTTCGACGCCGCCCTGATCGGGGTCCACCTGTCGCGGCTGGGCGAGGAGATCGTCCTGTGGGCCTCGCAGGAGTTCCGCTGGATCGAGATGGACGACGCCTACTCCACCGGCTCGTCGATCATGCCTCAGAAGAAGAACCCCGACGTGGCCGAGCTGGCCCGCGGCAAGTCAGGCCGCCTGATCGGCAACCTGATGTCGCTGCTGACCACGCTCAAGGGCCTGCCCTTGACCTACAACCGTGACCTGCAGGAGGACAAGGAGCCGGTCTTCGACACGGTCGACACGCTCCTGCTCGTTCTGCCCGCGATGGCCGGGCTCGTCGCGACCATGCGGGTCAACACCGCCCGCATGGAGGCCTCCGCCCCCGACGGGTTCGCGCTCGCCACCGACCTGGCCGAGCTGCTGGTGCGCCGCGGCGTGGCGTTCCGCGAGGCACACGAGGCCGTCGGCCACCTGGTCGTGTGGTGCCAGGTGCACGACAAGGACCTCGGCGAGCTCACCGACGACGAGCTGGCCAAGGTGTCGCCGCACCTCACGCCCGACGTGCGCGACGTGCTCAACGTGCCCGGCGCGCTGGCCGCGCGCAAGGCGCACGGCGGCACGGCGCCCGACCGCGTACGCGACCAGCTCATCGCGCTCCGCGAAGCGGTCGACGCGCAGGCGGCATGGGCGGCGGGCAGCTGAGCTCCGCCCCGCTGCCGCGGAGCTTCTTCGACCGGCCGTCGCACGAGGTGGCGCCCGACCTGCTCGGGCGCGTGCTCGTGCACGGCGGCGTGGACGGCATCGTGGCCGTGCGCCTCACCGAGGTAGAGGCGTACGGCGGCCCGGGTGAGGACCCGGCGGCGCACACCTACCGCGGCAGGACGCCCCGCAACGCCGTCATGTTCGGCCCGCCGGGCCACCTGTACGTGTACTTCACGTACGGCATGCACTTCTGCGCGAACCTCGTGTGCCTGCCCGACGGCTTCGGCTCGGCCGTGCTGCTGCGGGCGGGCGAGGTCGTCGAGGGCCTGGCCGCGGCGCGGGCGCGGCGCTCCAGCTCCAACGGAAAGCCGATCGCCGACCGGGACCTCGCCCGCGGCCCCGCCAGGCTCGCGGTCGCGCTGGGTCTGACGCGCGAGCACAACGGGCTCGACGCCATCCTGGAGGGCTCGCCGCTCGGCCGGCCCCGGCAGTCGGCCACCATGCTCGAAGGCGTGCCCGCCGACCCTTCCTTGATCAGGTCAGGACCCCGCACCGGCATCTCGACGGCCAAAGAAGTGCCGTGGCGGTTCTGGATCGACGGCGACCCCACCGTGTCGCCGTACCGTGCTCACGTCCCGCGCCGCCGCAACACCGCGGCCACCTCCGTGGGGGAGGCGCCCAGGTCGTGAGGGCTGAAGATGTGCAGGTAGTCGCCCGTGTCGATCTCCAGCATCTCGCTCCTGATCCCCCACCGCCTGCGGACGTCCACCTTGATGTCCCAGATGGCCTCCCAGGGCACATGCCGTTTGCCGGCGAACCCGTGCACGACGGTGATCCCGCTCTCATCGGCCGCCAGCCGCACCGGGGCGAGCACGTCACGCAACCCCATGGCGCCCACCAGGACGGCGGCGGGAACGGCCAGGATCACGCCGCGGAGATCGCCCTCGGCCCACCAGTAGACGGCGAGCCCGGCACACACCAGAGCCCCTAAGATCTTCAAAACGGCCTGCTCGCGACGGACCCTCCACATGGACACCGAGCGTATCCAAGTGGCGCGCGACCGGGGCGATCGGGCACGCTGTATCCATCCCAATGTCTGACTACTGGAAAGCCGGCACAGTGACCGACATTCTCGATGACCTCGCGTGGCGAGGCCTTATCGCTCAGTCCACCGACCTCGACGCCCTGCGCGCGTCCATGGCCAAGGGACCGATCACGGTCTATGCCGGTTTCGACCCGACCGCCGCCTCCCTGCACGTCGGACACTTCGTGCCGCTGCTCACGCTGCGCCGCCTGCAACTGGCCGGGCACCGCCCGATCGGCCTGGTCGGCGGTGCGACCGGCCTGATCGGCGACCCGAGCGGACGCAACACCGAGCGCTCGCTCAACGCCGCAGAGGTCGTCGACGAGTGGGTGGAGCGCCTGCGCGGGCAGGTCGGCCGCTTCCTCGACTTCGACGCCCAGTCCAACGCCGCCCTCATGGTCAGCAACCTCGACTGGACCGGCCAGCTGAGCGCCATCGGCTTCCTGCGCGACATCGGCAAGCACTTCCCGGTCAACCGCATGCTGGCCAGGGAGTCGGTCTCCGCGCGCCTGCAGGGCGAAGGGCTGAGCTACACCGAGTTCAGCTACCAGATCCTGCAGGCCAACGACTACCTCGAGCTCTACCGCCGGCACAACTGCACACTGCAGATCGGCGGCAGCGACCAGTGGGGCAACATCACGGCGGGCGTCGACCTGGTCCGCCGCATCGAGGGCGCGCACGTCCACGCGCTGACCCTGCCGCTGATCACGAAGGCCGACGGCACCAAGTTCGGCAAGACCGCGGGCGGCGCGCTCTGGCTCGACCCGGAGATGACCTCGCCCTACGCCTTCTACCAGTACTTCCTCAACTCCGACGACCGCGACGTGATCCACTACCTCAAGGTGTTCACGTTCAAGAGCCGCGAGGAGATCGAGGCCCTGGAGAAGGCCGTGGCCGAGCGGCCCTTCGCGCGCGAGGCGCAGCGGACGCTGGCCGAGGACCTGACCGAGCTGCTGCACGGCAAGGAGGAGCTCGACGCGGTCGTGGCGGCCTCCAAGGCGCTCTTCGGCCAGGGTGGCGCGCTGGAAGACCTGCCCGCTTCGACGCTGGCGGCGGCGCTGGCCGAGGTGCCCAAGGCCGAGATTCCCGCGCTGGGGGTGCCGTTCGTGGACCTGCTGGCCGACAGCGGCCTGGTGGAGTCGAAGTCGGCGGCCCGGCGCGCGGTCAAGGAGGGCGGGGCCTACCTCAACAACGTCAAGATCACCGACGAGGCTTACGTGCCGACCGCCGACGACCTGCTGCACGAGCGGTTCATGGTGCTGCGGCGCGGCAAGAAGTCGATCGGCGGCGTCGAGGTCGGCTGACCGTCTGGTCCTCTTGTGCCGAGCGGGCCTTTCCCCATGGGGGAGAGGCCCGCTCCGGCGTCGTACGCGCCCTCGCGCCGATGTGCCGCGCCCCCACGAGCCGGCTGCAACGTCACCGACGGGTGAACAGCGCCACGGTGAGGCCGGGCAGATCTCCGGAATGCTTGGCCCCGCTCAGCTCGAATCCGGACTGGCGCACCTCTTCGACGCGGCGAATCCCGTCACCCTCGAGCCCCGACTTCTTGGTCCCGCGCCACACCACCCAGACCCGTTCGAGCCCGTCCAGCGCCGCGGAAACATCGGACCGCTCGGGATAGCCGAACCCGTCAGCCTGGGGCGCATCACTCGCCCGCAGCACATCCACCGGCATCGCGGAATCCGCGTAGTAGTCGAACCCCGTGCGCAACTGGCTCTGCCCGTACACGATCGCGTCCTCGGGCTCGGCCTTGATCACCCGCAGCGCCCACGGAATGTTCTCGAAGCGCCCGTTCTCCTCCCGGATCTCCAGATGATCAGGGATGGCCAGCACGCACCCGAGCAGCACGACCACCGTCGCCACCACCACAGGGAAGCGGGGGACGGCGGCCACCGCGAGCCCCGCCAGCAGTGCCAGCGCCGGAGCGGCCACGAAGAGATACCGGTCCACATAGACCGGCGTGAGCAGATGTGACACCGCGAGGAGCAGCAGCGGCGGCAGGATCAGCCATCCCGCCAGCGCGAGCGCCCACGCCCGGTCCCTTGGCGATCTCCCGCCTCCGTCCGCACGCCGGGCCGACCACAGCACCACCGCCCCGGCCAGCGCCATCGCGAACAACACCACACCGAGCGCCGTCGTCCCGGCCGCCATCTTCGGGAACTTCAGCCACACCTCCGGCCCTCGCTGCGGAATCCAGCTGATCGCGTGCCGCTCGCCGTACCCGATCAGCCCCAGCACGGCGGCGGGCACGCAGCCGGCGGCGAGCGCGGCGACCATCGGAGCAAGCACGGCCCGGCGGGCAAGCACCAGGTGGGCGGGCAACACCAGCACCGCGAACAAATGCGTCGAGCACACCAGCGCGACCGCCACCCCGTAAACCACCCACCGCCCGCCTCTGGGACGATCGAGCGCCCGGTGCAGGGCCCAGAACGAGAACACGACTGCCGCGGCCGCGAACGCATACGACCTGGCGAAAGCCCCGAAGTAGGACACTGAGGGCAGGATCGCGAAGAGGGCGGCGGCGATCACGCCGGCGCGGGCGGAATGCAGGCGACGGCCCAGGTCGGCCAGGAGCCACGCCGCCACACCGATCGCGATCGCCGACGGCAGCCGCAGCCACAGCTCCGCCGTGCCGGCCTTCACCCAGACGTGCATGAACACGTAGTAGGGCAGGAAGTGGCCGTCGATGTGCTGTGCCAGCTCCCACATGCCCGGCAGCGACCGGGTGGCGGAGCTGATGGTGGCCAGCTCGTCGCCGTTCAAGGTGGCGGAGCCCGTTCCCGAGAACGCCGCGCCGCCTGCGAGCAACGCCATCCACCACGGGGTCCACGTGCGGAGGCGCTGTGCGGGGCGGGCCGGGGGTGCAAGAGTGGCGGCTGTTGTCACCGGGGCAGGATACGCGGCATAGGGTCGGTGATATGCCGAATGTGATCGTTTTCGACCTCTACGGGGTGATCGCCCGAACACAGTCCCCTGCGGCGCGGCAGCGGATCGTGGACCTGGCGGGGGTGCCGGGGGAGCGTTTCTGGGAGGCGTACTGGGGCTGCCGGCCGGACTATGACGCGGGGCAGGACGGCACCGCGTACTGGGGTGCGGTGGCGGAGCGGCTCGGCACGCGCTTCGCGGACGTGCCGGCGCTCATCGATGCGGACCTGGACAGCTGGTGCCACGTGGACGGCGAGATGGTCCAGGTGGTGCACGAGCTCGCGGACCAAGGGCATCGCCTCGGGCTGCTGTCGAACATCATCGAGGAGCTGGTGCCGGTGTGGGAGACGCGGCACGGGGAGTGGCTGGGGCGGTTCGCGACGTTGACGTACTCGTGCCGGATCGGGGTGGCCAAGCCGCGGCGGCGGGCGTACGAGATCTGCGCCGAGCGCATGGGGGTGGCACCGGGGGACGTGCTGTTCATCGACGACAACGAGGTCAACGTCGTGGCCGCGCGGGAGGCTGGGATGTCGGCGGAGGTGTTCGAATCGCCGGATCAGGTACGCGCGCTCGCGCGGGCGGTCACGCTCGGGCGATGACCGGAACGCCGCGCATCCCGGCCTTCCTCCGTGTCCAGGCCCCTGCACCCGCGCCGCGGTGACGCGCGCCGGCCGGGCAGCGTGGGATCGGCCGGCTCAGCTCCGTGTCACTGACTGGTGGTATGCGTCGGCTTCATGACGATCACCACGCGCCGCTCGGCATCACCGACCGGGCGCTCGTACTGCAGGCCGTAGCGCGTCGCCAGCACGTCGAAGAAGTCACCCGACGAATCCGGCTCCACCCGCTCGACCACGCCACGGATCTCCAGATAACGGTACGGCTTCTCGGGGTCGTTGATCGAGACCGCCAGGTGCGGGTTCCCCACGACATTTCGGTGCTTGCGGCGGTCCGTCGTGGTGGTGA